>NZ_CP049045.1:345000-5562500 GCF_001705995.2 Pseudomonas sp. BIOMIG1BAC
GTTGAAAAGTTAGCGGATGACCTGTGGATCGGAGTGAAAGGCTAATCAAGCTCGGAGATAGCTGGTTCTCCTCGAAAGCTATTTAGGTAGCGCCTCATGTATCACTGTAGGGGGTAGAGCACTGTTTCGGCTAGGGGGTCATCCCGACTTACCAAACCGATGCAAACTCCGAATACCTACAAGTGCCGAGCATGGGAGACACACGGCGGGTGCTAACGTCCGTCGTGAAAAGGGAAACAACCCAGACCGTCAGCTAAGGTCCCAAAGTTATGGTTAAGTGGGAAACGATGTGGGAAGGCTTAGACAGCTAGGAGGTTGGCTTAGAAGCAGCCACCCTTTAAAGAAAGCGTAATAGCTCACTAGTCGAGTCGGCCTGCGCGGAAGATGTAACGGGGCTCAAACCATACACCGAAGCTACGGGTATCACGTAAGTGATGCGGTAGAGGAGCGTTCTGTAAGCCTGTGAAGGTGAGTTGAGAAGCTTGCTGGAGGTATCAGAAGTGCGAATGCTGACATGAGTAACGACAATGCGAGTGAAAAACTCGCACGCCGAAAGACCAAGGTTTCCTGCGCAACGTTAATCGACGCAGGGTTAGTCGGTCCCTAAGGCGAGGCTGAAAAGCGTAGTCGATGGAAAACAGGTTAATATTCCTGTACTTCTAGTTATTGCGATGGAGGGACGGAGAAGGCTAGGCCAGCTTGGCGTTGGTTGTCCAAGTTTAAGGTGGTAGGCTGAGATCTTAGGTAAATCCGGGATCTTAAGGCCGAGAGCTGATGACGAGTTACCTTTTAGGTGACGAAGTGGTTGATGCCATGCTTCCAAGAAAAGCTTCTAAGCTTCAGATAACTAGGAACCGTACCCCAAACCGACACAGGTGGTTGGGTAGAGAATACCAAGGCGCTTGAGAGAACTCGGGTGAAGGAACTAGGCAAAATGGCACCGTAACTTCGGGAGAAGGTGCGCCGGTGAGGGTGAAGGACTTGCTCCGTAAGCCCATGCCGGTCGAAGATACCAGGCCGCTGCGACTGTTTATTAAAAACACAGCACTCTGCAAACACGAAAGTGGACGTATAGGGTGTGACGCCTGCCCGGTGCCGGAAGGTTAATTGATGGGGTTAGCGCAAGCGAAGCTCTTGATCGAAGCCCCGGTAAACGGCGGCCGTAACTATAACGGTCCTAAGGTAGCGAAATTCCTTGTCGGGTAAGTTCCGACCTGCACGAATGGCGTAACGATGGCGGCGCTGTCTCCACCCGAGACTCAGTGAAATTGAAATCGCTGTGAAGATGCAGTGTATCCGCGGCTAGACGGAAAGACCCCGTGAACCTTTACTATAGCTTTGCACTGGACTTTGAATTTGCTTGTGTAGGATAGGTGGGAGGCTTTGAAGCGTGGACGCCAGTCTGCGTGGAGCCATCCTTGAAATACCACCCTGGCAACTTTGAGGTTCTAACTCAGGTCCGTTATCCGGATCGAGGACAGTGTATGGTGGGTAGTTTGACTGGGGCGGTCTCCTCCTAAAGAGTAACGGAGGAGTACGAAGGTGCGCTCAGACCGGTCGGAAATCGGTCGCAGAGTATAAAGGCAAAAGCGCGCTTGACTGCGAGACAAACACGTCGAGCAGGTACGAAAGTAGGTCTTAGTGATCCGGTGGTTCTGTATGGAAGGGCCATCGCTCAACGGATAAAAGGTACTCCGGGGATAACAGGCTGATACCGCCCAAGAGTTCATATCGACGGCGGTGTTTGGCACCTCGATGTCGGCTCATCACATCCTGGGGCTGAAGCCGGTCCCAAGGGTATGGCTGTTCGCCATTTAAAGTGGTACGCGAGCTGGGTTTAGAACGTCGTGAGACAGTTCGGTCCCTATCTGCCGTGGACGTTTGAGATTTGAGAGGGGCTGCTCCTAGTACGAGAGGACCGGAGTGGACGAACCTCTGGTGTTCCGGTTGTCACGCCAGTGGCATTGCCGGGTAGCTATGTTCGGAAAAGATAACCGCTGAAAGCATCTAAGCGGGAAACTTGCCTCAAGATGAGATCTCACTGGGATCTTGAATCCCCTAAAGGGCCGTCGAAGACTACGACGTTGATAGGTTGGGTGTGTAAGCGCTGTGAGGCGTTGAGCTAACCAATACTAATTGCCCGTGAGGCTTGACCATATAACACCCAAGCAATTTGCTTAAGAAGCGAGTTGCGGTGTGTGAAGACGCACGAACCGAAAGTTTGCAGCACACAAACCTATTACATACCCATTCGCTGGAACGTTGCCCAAACAACGGCTCAGCTACAGAATTTCTTGACGACCATAGAGCATTGGAACCACCTGATCCCATCCCGAACTCAGCAGTGAAACGATGCATCGCCGATGGTAGTGTGGGGTTTCCCCATGTGAGAGTAGGTCATCGTCAAGATTAAATTCCGAAACCCCAATTGCGAAAGCAGTTGGGGTTTTGTCTATTTGTAGAAGCACTGATTTTGCTGGCACGTTTGACTCAAGCTCCAACGGATCGGCCACAGAATTTCTTGACGACCATAGAGCATTGGAACCACCTGATCCCATCCCGAACTCAGCAGTGAAACGATGCATCGCCGATGGTAGTGTGGGGTTTCCCCATGTGAGAGTAGGTCATCGTCAAGATTGAATTCCGAAACCCCAATTGCGAAAGCAATTGGGGTTTTGTTTTTGTGCTGGAAAAATCACCCATCGAGCCATGCGCCCTCAAAGCCGCTTAGCGGCCACTGCCTGCTCCTGAAAAATACCTCGCAACTGCTCTGGAATGCCGTTCAGCGGGATTTTGGCGATTCCGCTGAGTAATTCAGATAAATCTCTAAGGGTTCGGGAGTTCTTGCCGACAGAGTGATGAGAAATGCGTGCACCAGAGCAGAGCGATCAGAGAATGTCGCCTGCGTTGTTAAATGGAATGTTGCATTCCGGACGCATCCCCACTTTCGGCATAAGAAGTCCCATGAAATGAATCTCAAGTTCAGCCATAAAATCCTTTTGGCCGCCTCCGGCGTAGTGGTTCTGGCTTTTGCGTTGTTCACTTTGTACAACGACTACCTGCAGCGAAACACCATCCGACAGAACCTTGAATCCTCCATCAAACAGGCTGGCGAACTCACATCCAGTAGCGTCCAGAACTGGATGAGCGGGCGTATCCTGGTGCTCGAGAACCTGGCGCAGAACGTTGCTCACCAGGGGCAGAACGCCGACTTCCCAGGCCTGGTCGACCAACCGGCATTCACCTCGAACTTCCAGTTCACCTACGTTGGCCAAGCCAACGGTATCTTCACCCAGCGCCCTGACGCGAAGATGCCCGATGGCTACGACCCTCGCCAGCGTCCTTGGTACAAGCAGGCCGTAGCTGCCGATAAGACCATGCTGACTCCGCCCTACATGGCGGCTGTCGGTGGCCTGGTAGTGACTATCGCCATGCCGGTGAAGAAGCAGGGCGAGCTACTGGGCGTGGTGGGTGGCGACCTGAGCCTGGAAACCCTGGTGAAAATCATCAACTCGGTGGATTTTGGCGGCCTCGGCCACGCTTTCCTGGTCAGCGCCGATGGCCAGGTGATCGTCAGCCCGGACAAAGACCAGGTGATGAAGAACCTCAAGGATATCTACCCTGGCGCCAATGTGCGGATCGAGAACGGCAACCAGGAAGTGGTCCTGAACAAGCAGGAACGTATCCTCTCCTTTACCCCGGTAACCGGCCTGCCGAACGCCGAGTGGTACATCGGCCTGTCCATCGACAAGGACAAGGCCTATGCCCCGCTGAGCCAGTTCCGTACCTCGGCACTGATCGCGATGTTCATCGCCGTAGCCGTGATTGCCGTACTGCTGACCTTGTTGATCCAGGTCCTGATGCGTCCGTTGGTAACCATGGGCCGTGCGATGCAGGATATTGCCCAGGGCGAGGGCGACCTGACCCGCCGTCTGGTGGTGGCGAGCAAGGACGAGTTCGGCGAACTGGGTAGCTCGTTCAACCAATTCGTGGAGCGCATCCACGCCTCGATTTCCGAAGTATCCTCGGCCACTCGCCAAGTCCACGATCTGTCCCAGCGCGTGATGACCTCGTCCAACGCCTCGATCATCGGCTCCGACGAGCAGAGCGCCCGTACCAACAGCGTAGCGGCGGCAATCAACGAACTGGGTGCCGCCACCCAGGAAATCGCCCGTAACGCTGCCGACGCCTCCGAGCACGCCAGTGGCGCCAGCGATCAGGCCGACGATGGGCGCCAGGTGGTCGAGCAGACCATCCAGGCGATGACCGAGCTGTCGCAGAAGATCAGCCTCTCCTGCACCCAGATCGAGACCCTGAATGCCAGCACCGACAACATCGGGCACATCCTCGATGTGATCAAGGGCATCTCCCAGCAGACCAACCTCCTGGCGCTCAACGCTGCCATCGAGGCGGCCCGTGCTGGTGAAGCAGGTCGTGGTTTCGCCGTGGTGGCCGATGAGGTGCGCAACCTGGCCCACCGTACCCAGGAGTCGGCGGAAGAGATCCACAAGATGATCACCTCGCTGCAGATCGGCTCCCGCGAAGCGGTGTCGACCATGAACGCCAGCCAGGCGTCCAGCGAAGAGAGCGTCGAAGTGGCCAACCAGGCCGGTGCTCGCCTGATCAGCGTGACCCAGCGCATTGGCGAGATCGATGGGATGAACCAGTCGGTGGCTGCTGCAACCGAGGAGCAGACTGCGGTGGTGGAAGCCCTCAACATCGACATCAACCAGATCAACCTGCTGAACCAGCAGGGTGTTGCCAACCTCAACGAAACCCTGAAGGACTGCGATGCGCTGTCCCAGCAGGCCAGTCGCTTGAAGCAGTTGGTCGACAGCTTCAAGATCTGAGGCGATCCAGAGTCACCTCAAAAGCCCGCTCCTGCCTGATGGCAGGGCGGGCTTTTTCATGCCCGGGCATCAGGCCAGATGCTCTCCCAGCAGCCCCAGGTGAGTGTTGATCACTTGCAGCAAACGTTGGCGTTGGGACTTGATGAAAAAATGGCTGCCGGCAATCTCGATCAACTCGAACTCCCTGCTGGTGAAGGCACGCCACGCGAGCATATGGCTGGCGGTCGCCAAGGGGTCCTCGCTGCCGTAGAAGGCTGTCAGGGGCATCTTGAGAGAGCCGCTGGCCGTGTCGTGCCAGGTCTCGAAAAGCTTCAGGTCGCTGCGTAGCAAGCGCTCGTATTCCAGCAACTCATGTTTCCCGCGAGGCATCTCCTGGGAACTGGCGCCCAGCGTCAGGACCGCCTCCCGGAAAGTCTCGGGAGGCAAGGTATGCAGCAGAGGGTGGGGTGGTGGAGTATCAGGGCTGCGGCAGCCAGAGACGAATAGATGGCGTGTCTGCTGGGGGAATCGTTCCTGGGCATACTTGGCGGTCTCGTACGCCAGAGAAGCTCCCAGGCCATGGCCGAACAGTGCGTGGGGTTCTGCCAGCCACGATCCGAGGGCCGTGGATATCGACTCCATCAGGTACTGCCAGTCATCGCAGGGGGGCTCGGTGCGGCGTGGGCCATGTCCCGGCAGGTTGATCACCACCAACTCGATATGGTCGGCAAGGCCGGTGGACCATATTCGCAGTGGCTCTGCCGCCGCTCCTGAGTGTGGAAAGCAGATCAGGCGGATCCCCGTGGCTTGCCCGGAATTGACGACCAGCGTCCAATGTTGGTTATCGGTGTACACAGCTCTTCCTTAAGCAAGGGGGCCGGCAGATCCTCTCCCGGCGTTGGCACGGCAGGTTGGTCCACAAGGTCCCAATCTGCCAGGGGTATTCAAAATACTGGTTGCAGGCGATGAATGCACGCAGCCCAGGAACAGATTTTCACGACGCCTGGTGCTTGGAACTATGCTCTGAGCGTTCGGTGCAGGCCGTCATTTTGCCGGGCAGTGATTGTAAGGTGCCATTGTTTTTTGTCGGGCCAGCCTTCACCATCAGCCGATTTACGACAGCTCCCATGGACTCATCCCATTGGCGGTACGTTTAGCTCTCTTTCGGACCTTGCGCTGGCTTGGCGCGGCACTGCTGCTGGCCGGTGTGCTGCTGGGCACCTTGCAGGCCGATTGGGACTTCTCCCTGATCAGCCGACGAGCCACCGCGCTTTACGGCCCCCTGGGCGAAGGCCAGCAACGTATCGATGCCTGGCAGCGTCTCCTGGCCACCCAGAAGCAGGTTCAGGAGCGTGAGCAGCTCAAGGTGGTCAACCTGTTCTTCAACAAGAACATGCGCTACGTAGAAGACATCGACCTATGGCACCAGGTGGATTACTGGGAAACGCCGATCGAAGCCCTGTGGAAGGGCGCGGGCGATTGCGAGGACTACGCCATCGCCAAGTATTTCAGCCTCCGCCACCTCGGTGTTTCCAGCGACAAATTGCGCATTACCTACGTCAAGGCGTTGCGCCAGAATCGTGCACACATGGTCCTGACCTACTATTCCACCCCGGATGCCATGCCCCTGGTGCTCGACAGCCTGGAAGACGCGATTCGTCCAGCCAGCGAGCGTACCGACCTGTTGCCGGTCTACTCCTTCAATGCCGAAGGGCTCTGGCTTCCAGGCGCCAAGGGCAACAAACGCGTCAGTGATACCAAGCGCCTGTCCCGCTGGCAGGATGTGTTGAAAAAAATGCAGGCCGAAGGATTTCCGGTCGAAACGACTAACTAGGAGCACGAGCTCAGATGTCTTTGTTCAAACAACTGCTGATCGCAATCTGCGTGTTCCTGGTCGTGGCCTTCAGCGGCAGCTTCATGGTCAGCCTGGAAAGTTCGCGTACCCAGTACGTCAATCAACTGCGCTCCCATGCCCAGGACGCCGCCACCGCATTGGCCTTGTCGCTGACCCCGAGCATCGATGACCCGGCGATGGTCGAGCTGATGGTCAGCTCGATCTTCGACAGCGGCTACTACGCCAGCATTCGTGTGGTCGACCTGGCCACCGACAAGACCATCGTCGAGCGTAGTGGGGTCCCTGAGGTGAGCAACGTGCCGCAGTGGTTCGTCAACCTCATCGGCCTGGAGCCAGCTGGCGGCGACGCCCTTGTCAGCCGTGGCTGGGAGCAGGCGGCGCGGGTCGAGGTCATCAGTCATCCGATGTTCGCCGTGGCCAAGCTCTGGCAGAGCGCCCTGGGCAGCCTGGGCTGGCTGCTGATCTGTGGCGCGGTGAGTGCGGTGCTCGGCGCGCTGTTGCTGCGCCGCCAGCTCAAGCCGCTGGACTACATGGTCAAGCAGTCCCATGCCATCGCGCGCCGCGAGTTCCTCAGCCTGCCCGAATTGCCACGTACTCCCGAATTACGCCGGGTCGTGCAGGCCATGAACCAGATGGTGGAGAAGCTCAAGGCACTGTTCCAGGAGCAGGCCGAGCGCAGCGAAAAGCTGCGTGCCGAGTCCTACCAGGACAGCCTGACCGGGTTGGCCAACCGGCGGTATTTCGAGATGCAGCTCAACGCGCGGGTCAGCAATCCGGAGCAGGCCAGCTCCGGCTACCTGCTGCTATTGCGGGTCAAGGACCTGGCAGGCCTGAACCAGCGTCTTGGTGGCCAGCGTACCGACCAGCTGTTACAGGCAGTGGGCGAGCAGCTGCTGCGTGAATGCGACAAGTATCCCGAGACCCATAACCTGGTGACCCGGGTCCGTGGTGGCGAGTTCGCAGTCCTGGCTCCCGGGCTGGTGCGTGAGGAAGCCATCCAGCTGGCCCAGAACCTGGACAGTGCCCTGGGCAACCTGCACGCCACCGGGGCCACCGATGTGGCTTCGGTCGCATCGATCGGCTTGGCGGCCTTTGCCCATGGCGACTCGCCACAAGCCGTGCTCAGCCTGGGTGACCAGGCCCTGGCCCAGGCCGAAGCCCAGGGGGATGCCAGCTGGGCCTGCCTGGACCAGCACGCCAGTGCCCAGGTGGGGGACGACCACCACGCCTGGCACCGGTTGCTGGACCAGGCCCTGTCGCAACGACGCTTCCAGCTGTATTTCCAGCCTGTAGTGGCGGCGCAGGATACGTCGGTGGTGCTGCACAACAAGGTGCTGTCGCGGCTGTTGGATGAGCAGGGGCAGACCATTCCTGCAGGGCGCTTCCTACCCTGGCTGGAGCGCTTTGGCTGGACCTCGCGCCTGGACCTGCTGATGCTCGAACAGGTGCTTGGGCACTTGGCTGGACACTCCGAGTCGCTGGCGTTGAACCTGTCGGCCGCAACCCTGGGTGACCCGCAGACCATGAACCGGGTGTTCGAGCTGTTGCGCCAGCATTCGGACCTTGGATCGCGCCTGACCCTGGAGATCGGTGAAGAACAACTGCCGGACCAGGCGCGCCTGGAACAGCTGACCCGCCAGTTGCGCAGCTTGGGCTTCTCCCTCAGCCTGCAGCGCTTCGGTGGTCGCTTCAGCATGATCGGCAACCTGGCGCGCCTTGGCCTGGCCTATCTGAAGATCGACGGCAGTTACATCCGTGCCATCGACCAGGAAAGTGACAAGCGCCTGTTTATCGAAGCCATCCAGCGCGCCGCCCACAGCATCGACCTGCCACTGATCGCCGAGCGGGTCGAGACCCAGGGCGAGTTGCAGGTGATTCGTGAGATGGGATTGTTCGGGGTACAGGGGCAGCTGTTCGGCGAACCCGCTCCCTGGCGTTGAAAACTGATCGCCCCATGGCCGGCATACCGGCCATGGGAGGTCAGATCAGTCCGGTTTCATCGTCATTGATCAACCGGCTCAAGCCGCCCAATGTCTCACGGGCGTTACTACGGTCCAGCAGCTTGGCCTGGGCCGCCTCCGGCAGATCGGTAATGCGGATCACGCCCTTGCTGGTCAGGACCTGAATCAGGTCGTCCAGCACCCGAACCATTTCCAGGTCACTGTGCTTGAGCTGCTTGAGGCTGATTTCCACTGCCTCGTTGGCGTACCAGGTCTGGATCTCATGGTGATCGGCGGGCAGCGTCTCGGTGGCTTCGGCAAACGCCGCAGCCTCCACGCGAACCAGTTGGCCCTGTGCATCGCGTTGCACGTAGAACATGGCATATCCCTCAGGCATTTTTTTCAGCGTCGGCCGTCGACAGCACAGGCCGGCGTGGCTCCCATGGCGCGAGTATGCGGTGTGCCGAGGCAATCGTCACGACGCGTGCTGTGCAGCGAAACCCGGCAGCCTCCCGCAAGGGGTGGCTGCCGGGCGCCGATCAGCTGTTGTTGTGATCGATCTTGATGGTCGGGTCGCTACCGGCAATCAACGAATTGATGCTGGTATTGGACCAGTTGTTGCCTTCCAGCTTGATCGTCACGTCGGCATTGGCCAGGCCGCCGGCGGCATTGAGCTTGCCTTCGGAGCTGACCTGCAGGGTCGAGACCCCGTCCACGGTGGTGATCTTGAGGAAGTTGTCGATGGTACTGGCGCTTTCGCCCTGCAGCAGGTCCCGCAGGTCGATACGGTCCCCTTCGCTGGCCTTGAAGTCCTTGATCACGTCGTTACCGATATCGCCGGCCTTCCAGACGAAGGTATCGGCTCCCGAACCACCGATCAGGATGTCGTTGCCCTGGCCACCGATCAAGGTGTCGTTACCGGTACCGCCCAGCAGGATGTCATTGCCCTTGCCGCCGTCCAGGAGATCGTTGCCGCCCTGGCCGAAGAGAATGTCATTGCCGGCACCACCCAGCAGCGTGTCGTTGCCATCGTGGCTGCCAGACACATCGAACTCGGTGTAGTGCTCGGTGATGTACTGGTGCACGTTGCTGGCGCTGACCTTGCTGACATCGACGCCGGTCTGCTTGGCCACATAGGCCTGCATGGCCTGGTAACCCTCGCCGGCCACGCCATTGAAGCTCACCAGGTCGCCGAACAGGATGTCGTTGCCATTGCCGCCGTTGATGGTGTCCGACCCCGGCATGGTGGCCTCGGTATGGCCGATGATCGAGTTGGCCAGGTCCTTCGGATCGATGTTGGTCTGCGGCTTGCCATCGGTGTCGTATGGCTTGAGGTCATTGAGGCTGACCCCGTTGTTCAGGCCGATGGCCTCCACTTCCGACAGCTTGCTCAACAACGCGAAGCCGGAATTGGAGTTGTTGGTGGTGTTCCAGTCGGTGCTGCCACCTGAACCGGCACGGTACGACAACTCGTAGGTGCCGTCGCCCTGGGCGTGCAGGGTGCCCAGGGTCGAGGCGTTCCAGTAGCCGCTCCAACTGTTGTAGGTCTGCAGGGTCAGCGTACCGTTGCTGCTCACGCTGTAGGCGTGGGTGTTGTCCAGGTAGGTGGTATTGATCGTGTCGCCCAGCTTGTAGTTATTGACGTTGATCAAGTCATCGAGCCTCGGACCGCCACTGTAGAGCGTCGGGTTGGTCTGCTCGCCAGCCTGGTAGAAGGTCGGCTTACCGTCGGTGATGAAGTACGTCAGGTTCTTGGCATTGGTGTTGCTGGTGGCCTGGTTGCTCTGGAAGAAGTTGGCCGTGGTCTTGAACACGTCTTCATAGTTGGTACCGCCGTCGGACCTCATCGAGTCCAGTACGGCCTTGAGCTGGTTCAGGGCGTTCGGGTCGTTGAGGTTCACCGATACTGCCTTGTTGACCTGAGAGCTGAAGTCCGCGAGGAAGATGTTCACCGTGCCCGAACCGGCGCCGCCAATGCTGTTCTTCAGGGTGTTGAACACCGAGGTCAGGGAATCCTTGGCCGCGTTGATGGACGAGCTGCTCATGCTGCCCGAGGTGTCCACCATGAAGGCGATGTTGTAGTTGGTGCCCGGGACCACGGTCAGGCCGCCGATGTCGGCGACCACGATATCGTTGCCGTCGGTACCGTTGACGGTATCGTCGCCGGAGGTGCCGACTACGGTGTTGTAGACGGCCGGGTAGACCTTGACCGGGATCTGCGCCGAAGTGCTGGCAGAACCGCCCAGGGACTCGGTGGAGGTCGAGGTCACGTTGAGGTTGAACGTGCCGTTGTAGTAAGGCGGCGGAGTGACCGTCAGGCTGCCCAGGTTCCAGCCGGTGACGTTGGCCTCGCCGTTGGTTGCCGTGGCGGTGAAGGTGTGTCCGGCGCCATCGCTGAGTACCGAGCCGGCCGGGATGCCGCCGATCTTCACGCTCAGGGTTTCCGAGCCGTCGGTATCGGTCAGTGCGGTGCTGATCTTCACCAGCTTGACGGTGCCACCTTCGGCGCCTTCATTGAGCTTGTAGCCATCGTAGTAGCCCTCGCCGTTGCTGCCGTGCAGCTCGGAAAGGGTGACGCCGGCATTGTTCAGCGCGGTTTCGTTAGGGTACATCGGGATATTGGTGTTGCTCAGGTCGACTGGTGCACCGCCATTGACCGACAGGTTGACGTCATAGCTCCCCGGGCCGCTCTGGTTGGCATGGTAGATGTCCAGGGTGTAGTAGCCGCTGGTGGTCGGGGTGAACGAGCCGCTGATACCGCCACCCGAGCCCCAGACAGCGGTCGCCACGTTCTTGCCGCCAATGGTGATCAGCAGGCTGTCGTCGCCGGTACCGCTGAAGCTGTAGGTCTTGCCGGCCTCCAGGTAGATCAGGCCGGACGTTTTCGAACCGCTGCCGCCTGTGACGTTGGCATCGGACTGGGCATTGGTCACCGTCGTGCTGCTGGTCGGTTTGCCGGAGTTGTCGAACACCGCCTTGAGCGCGTCGCCGGTAATTCCGTTGCCGTTGGTTCCCAGGCCGTTGAGGCTGCTCCAGGTCTCTTTGAGCAGACCGATGGAGTTCACATTGTTGTTATCCACACCCAGGCTCGGCGCATCCGCCACTGGTGCGATGTCGACCTTGACCGTGCCGGTGTTGCCCAGGGCCTGGCCATCGGTTGGCTGGAACTTGATCTGCGCGTAGTCCGCCTGCTTGTTACCCACGCCGGTGCCGCCGTAGCCATCGATACCGGAAGCGTTGGCGTCAGGCATGAAGCGCAGCTTGCCAGCGTCGATATCGGCTTTGCTGAAGGTCTGGTTGTTGGCCACATCCTTCCAGGTCGCACCGTCCAGGTACTGCAACTTGCCCTCGCCAGGCAGCTGGGTGATCTTCACCCCCAGGCTCGATGCCGGGCTGTCGACGTCGCTGACGCCGAAGTTGCTCCAGCTCAGGGCCAGAGGCGTGTCCTCGGTACCGGTCACGGCACCGCCGGTGGCCACAGGGGCATCGTTGACCGCCACCACGTTGACGGTGGTGGTGGCGACGTTGGAGTAGTGGTCGCCGTCGGTCACGGTCACGGTGATGACCCGTGGCGTGGTGCTCGGGTCTTCACTGTTGTTGGTGAAGGTGATGTTCTTGATCTGCTGCATGTAGTCGGCCAGGGTCGCCTTGCCCGACAGGGTCAGCGTGATCGAACCATCCTTGCTGTTGGCGTTGATGCTGATGCCGTTGACGCTATTGCCCAGGTTCAGCGAGTCGCCAGGCTGACGGTTGGTCAGCACGATAGTGGCGCCGGTGAGCATGGTGCTGTCCGGGTCGGTGATGCTCAGGTCGGTATCGGCAATCGACACGCCAGGACCGGCGGTACCCTCGGTGAAGGTGACCTTGTAGTCGGCACCGGTGGCGCCGCTGGAGTTGTTGGCATCCAGGTCGATGACCGGCGGTGCGTCGTTGTCGATGATCGAGGTGTTCACACTGCCATTGGTGTCGCTGACCACCAGTTTCTCGAAGTTGCCACCGCTGGCCGAGTCGATCTTGACCACGAAGTTTTCCGTGCTTTCGGTGATCTTGTCGTCGATGGTCGCCACGTTGAAGGTGGCACTGCTGGCGCCGGCCGGGATCTTCACGGTGTAGACGCCCGTGAAGTCCGAACCGTCTGTGGCCGTACCGCTGTAGCTGATCTTCAGGGTGACTTCGGTCTGCGCCGGGTGCGTCAGGCTCACGGTGTAGGTGGCCGTCTGGCCCTCGACGACCGAAGTGCTGCCGGTGATGCTGACCGAGGTGGTGTCGATGGTATCGGTGACGTTGGTCACGGCCGGAGTGGTATCGGTGACCAGCTTCTCGAAGTTGCCACCGGTAGCGCCGCTGATGCTGGCGTTGACCTTGCCGGCGTCGATGTACACGTCATCGGCTGGCGCGGCGACGGTCACGGTGCCGGTGGTCTTGCCCGCGGCGATGGTGATGACGGCGCCGTTGTTCAGGGTCACGGTCACCGGCGTGCCGGCGGCGTTGCTCAAGGTGGCGGTGTAGACGATCGAGCCGCCCTCGGCCACGGTGCCGGTAGCGCTGAGGCTGAGGGTCGTGGTGTCGACGGTATCGGTCACGGCGGTGTTGACCGGAGTCTTGTCCCCTACGAGTTTCTCGTAGTTGCCGCCGCTGACGTCGGTGATCGAGTTGGTCACGGAGCTATGGCCGATCAGGGCATCGTTCGGGGCAGTGATACTCACCGAGCCAGTGCTTTCGCCAACCGGGATGGTGATCTTCTCGCCATTGGCCAGGGTGACGGTCACCGGCGAACCGGTGACCGGCGCGGTCACGGTGGCGGTGTAGGTGATGGTTCCGCCTTCGGCTGCCGAAGACGTGGCCTTGAGGGTCACGGTGGAAGTATCGATGGTATCGGTGACATCGGTCACGGCTGGCGTGGTGCTTGGGACCAGCTTCTCGAAGTTGCCGCCTTCGGCTTTGGTGATGGTCGCTTCGACCTTGCCGGCATCTTTATAGACGTCGTCAGCCGGAGCCGGAACGGTGACAGTGCCGGTGGTCTTGCCGGCACCGATAGTGATCACTGCGCCGTTGCTCAGGGTCACGGTCACCGGAGTACCGGCAGCATTGCTCAGGGTGGCGGTGTAGGTGATCTGGCCACCTTCGGCCACGGACGGTGTGGCTGTCAGCGACAGGTTGGTGGTGTCGATGGTGTCGGTCACGGTGGTGCTGACCGGTGTTTTATCCGCGACCAGGTTTTCGTAGTTACCGCCGCTGACGTTGGTGATGGAGTTGGTTACGGCGGAGTGGCCAACCAGTACGTCGTTTGGAGCGGTGGTGTTGATCGAGGCGGTGGTTTCGCCGACCGGGATCGTGATCTTCTCGCCATTAGCCAGAGTCACTACAACCGGCGAGCCAGTTACTGGAGCGGTGACGGTGGCGGTGTAGGTGATCTGGCCGCCTTCAGCTGCCGATGGAGTGGCCTTCAACGACACAGTCGAGTCGTCGATGGTATCGGTGACATCGGTCACGGCTGGCGTCGTGCTCGGTACCAGCTTCTCGAAGTTGCCACCTTCAGCCTTGGTGATGGTGGCTTCGACCTTGCCCGCATCCTTGTACACATCGTCCGCAGGGGCGGCGACGGTCACGGTACCTGTGGTCTTGCCGGCACCGATCGTGATCACGGCACCGTTGCTCAGAGTCACGGTGACGGGAGTGCCGGCAGCGTTGCTCAGGGTGGCGGTGTAGGTGATCTGGCCACCTTCGGCCACGGACGGTGTGGCCGTCAGCGACAGGTTGGTGGTGTCGATGGTGTCGGTGACATTGGTATTGACTGGTGTCTTATCAGCTACGAGGTTCTCGTAATTGCCGCCGCTCACATCAGTGATGGAGTTGGTCACGGAGGAGTGACCAACCAGGGCATCGTTTGGAGCAGTGATGTTGATCGAGGCGGTGGTTTCGCCGACTGGGATGGTGATCTTCTCGCCATTGGCCAGGGTGACGACCACAGGTGAGCCAGTCACTGGAGCGGTGACGGTCACGGTGTAAGTGATCTGGCCGCCTTCGGCTGCCGAAGGAGTGGCCTTCAACGACACAGTCGAGTCGTCGATGGTATCAGTGACGTTAGTAACGGCTGGCGCTGGGTTAGTCACCAAGTTCTCGAAGTTACCGCCTTCAGCCTTGGTAATGGTGGCTTCGACCTTGCCGGCATCTTTGTAGACATCGTCGGCCGGAGCAGGGACGGTCACAGTACCGGTAGTTTTGCCAGCCTCGATGGTGATGACCGCACCATTACTCAAGGTCACAGTCACCGGGGTGCCCGCAGCATTAGTCAGTGTCGCGGTGTAGGTGATCTGGCCACCCTCAGCCACGGTACCAGTAGCGCTGAGGCTCAGGCCGGTATCGTCAACGGTATCGGTGACGTTGGTGTTAACCGGAGTCTTGTCGGCCACCAGGTTCTCATAGTTACCGCCACTGACATCAGTGATGGAGTTGGTCACGGAGGAGTGACCAACCAAGGCATCGTTTGGAGCAGTAACGTTGATCGAGGCGGTGGTTTCACCAACCGGGATGGTGATTTTTTCACCGTTGGCCAAAGTCACCACGACTGGAGAGCCTGTCACAGGGGCGGTGACGGTCACGGTGTAAGTGATCTGACCGCCTTCGGCCGCCGAAGGTGTGGCCTTCAACGACACAGTCGAGTCGTCGATGGTGTCAGTCACATCAGTAACGGCAGGTGCTGGGTTAGTCACCAGGTTTTCGAAATTGCCGCCTTCAGCCTTGGTAATGGTGGCTTCAACCTTGCCGGCATCTTTATAAACGTCGTCTGCTGGCGCTGGAACCGTAACGGTGCCGGAGGTTTTACCGGCTTCGATGGTGATCACGGCGCCGTTGGACAGCGTTACGGTGACCGGAGTGCCGGCAGCGTTGGTCAGGGTGGCGGTGTAAACAATGGAACCGCCTTCGGCGACAGTCCCGGTAGCGGACAGGCTCAGGCCAGTGTCATCGACGGTATCGGTCACATTGGTATTGACGGGTGTCTTGTCGGCTACGAGGTTCTCGTAGTTACCGCCACTGACATCAGTGATCGAGTTGGTGACGGAGTTGTGGCCGACCAACGCATCATTTGGAGCAGTGATGTTGATCGAAGCAGTGGTTTCGCCGACTGGAATGGTGATCTTCTCGCCATTAGCCAGGGTCACTACAACCGGCGAACCCGTCACTGGAGCGGTGACGGTCACGGTGTAGGTGATCTGGCCGCCTTCGGCCGCCGACGGAGTCGCTTTCAACGACACAGTCGAGTCGTCGATGGTATCGGTGACGTTCGTGACCGCTGGCGCAGGGTTAGTCACCAGGTTCTCGAAGTTACCGCCTTCAGCCTTGGTGATGGTCGCTTCGACCTTACCGGCGTCTTTATAAACGTCGTCAGCCGGAGCTGGGACGGTGACGGTACCAGTGGTTTTACCGGCTTCGATGGTGATCACCGCGCCATTGGACAGCGTTACGGTGACCGGGGTGCCGGCAGCGTTAGTCAGGGTAGCGGTGTAAACAATGGAACCGCCTTCTGCCACGGTGCTCGTGGCGGACAGGGTCAAGCCGGTGTCATCGACGGTATCGGTCACATTGGTATTGACGGGTGTCTTGTCGGCTACGAGGTTCTCGTAGTTACCGCCACTGGCATCAGTGATCGAGTTGGTGACGGAGCTGTGGCCGACCAACGCATCATTTGGAGCAGTGATGTTGATCGAAGCAGTGGTTTCGCCAACTGGAATGGTGATTTTTTCACCGTTAGCCAGGGTAACGACCACAGGCGAGCCGGTGACTGGGGCAGTGACAGTCACGGTGTAGGTGATCTGTCCACCTTCAGCGGCCGATGGGGTCGCTTTGAGCGACACGGTCGAGTCGTCGATGGTGTCAGTGACGTTGGTGACCGCTGGCGCAGGGTTAGTCACCAGGTTTTCGAAGTTGCCGCCTTCAGCCTTGGTGATAGTGGCTTCGACTTTACCGGCATCCTTGTAGACGTCGTCGGCAGGAGCTGGGACGGTGACGGTGCCGGAGGTTTTACCGGCTTCGATGGTGATCACGGCGCCGTTGGACAGAGTCACAGTCACCGGGGTGCCCGCAGCATTAGTCAGTGTCGCGGTGTAAGTGATCTGGCCACCTTCAGCTACGGTGCCAGTAGCGCTGAGGCTCAGGCCGGTATCGTCAACGGTATCGGTGACGTTGGTGTTAACCGGAGTCTTGTCGGCTACGAGGTTCTCGTAGTTGCCACCGCTCACGTCAGTAATGGAGTTGGTCACCGAAGTGTGGCCAACCAGGGCATCGTTTGGTGCGGTGATGTTGATCGAAGCGGTGGTTTCACCAACCGGGATGGTGATTTTTTCACCGTTGGCCAAGGTCACTACGACTGGAGAGCCTGTCACAGGGGCAGTGACAGTCACGGTGTAGGTGATCTGCCCACCTTCGGCTGCCGAAGGTGTGGCCTTCAATGACACAGTCGAATCATCGATGGTGTCAGTGACGTTAGTAACGGCAGGCGCTGGGTTAGTCACCAGGTTTTCGAAGTTACCGCCTTCGGCCTTGGTAATGGTGGCTTCGACCTTGCCGGCATCTTTGTACACATCATCGGCAGGCGCAGGAACAGTGACTGTACCGGTCGTCTTACCCGCTTCGATGGTGATCACAGCACCGTTGGACAGCGTTACGGTGACCGGAGTGCCGGCAGCGTTGGTCAGGGTGGCGGTGTAAACAATGGAACCGCCTTCTGCCACGGTGCCCGTGGCGGACAGGCTCAGGCCAGTGTCATCAACAGTGTCGGTGACGTTGGTGTTAACCGGTGTTTTATCGGCCACCAGGTTCTCATAGTTACCGCCACTGACATCAGTGATCGAGTTGGTGACGGAGCTGTGGCCGACCAACGCATCGTTCGGTGCGGTGATGTTGATCGAAGCAGTAGTTTCACCAACCGGGATGGTGATCTTTTCACCGTTAGCCAGGGTGACGACCACAGGCGAGCCAGTCACTGGAGCGGTGACGGTCACGGTGTAAGTGATCTGGCCGCCTTCGGCTGCCGAAGGAGTGGCCTTCAACGACACAGTCGAGTCGTCGATGGTGTCAGTGACGTTCGTGACAGCTGGCGCCGGGTTGGTCACCAGATTCTCGAAGTTGCCACCTTCGGCTTTGGTGATGGTCGCTTCAACCTTACCGGCATCCTTGTACACATCATCGGCAGGCGCAGGAACAGTGACTGTACCGGTCGTCTTACCCGCTTCGATGGTGATCACAGCACCGTTGGACAGCGTTACGGTGACCGGAGTGCCGGCAGCGTTGGTCAGGGTGGCGGTGTAAACAATGGAACCGCCTTCGGCCACGGTGCCCGTGGCGGACAGGCTCAGGCCAGTGTCATCAACAGTGTCGGTGACGTTGGTGTTAACCGGTGTTTTATCGGCCACCAGGTTCTCATAGTTACCGCCACTGACATCAGTGATCGAGTTGGTGACGGAGCTGTGGCCGACCAACGCATCGTTCGGTGCGGTGATGTTGATCGAGGCGGTGGTTTCGCCAACCGGGATGGTGATTTTTTCACCGTTAGCCAAGGTCACCACGACTGGAGAGCCTGTCACTGGAGCGGTGACGGTCACGGTGTAGGTGATCTGTCCACCTTCCGCCGCCGACGGAGTCGCTTTGAGCGAAACGGTCGAATCATCGATGGTGTCGGTGACGTTCGTGACAGCTGGTGCCGGGTTAGTCACCAGATTCTCGAAGTTGCCACCTTCGGCTTTGGTGATGGTCGCCTCGACCTTGCCGGCGTCTTTATAAACGTCGTCTGCTGGCGCTGGAACCGTAACGGTACCGGTGGTTTTGCCTGCTTCGATGGTGATGACTGCACCATTACTCAAGGTCACAGTCACTGGCGTACCAGCGGCGTTGGTCAAGGTCGCGGTGTAGGTGATTTGGCCACCCTCAGCCACGGTGCCGGTAGCGGACAAGCTCAAGCCGGTGTCATCAACGGTGTCGGTGACATTGGTGTTGACCGGCGTTTTATCGGCTACGAGGTTTTCGTAATTGCCACCGCTCACATCAGTGATCGAATTGGTGACGGAGCTGTGGCCGACCAGGGCATCGTTTGGAGCAGTGATGTTGATCGAAGCAGTGGTTTCGCCGACTGGGATCGTGATCTTCTCGCCATTGGCCAGGGTCACTACAACCGGCGAGCCAGTGACGGGCGCAGTGACAGTCACGGTATAGGTGATCTGGCCGCCTTCAGCCGCCGATGGAGTCGCTTTGAGCGACACGGTCGAGTCGTCGATGGTGTCAGTGACGTTAGTGACCGCTGGTGCAGGATTGGTCACCAGGTTTTCGAAGTTGCCGCCTTCAGCCTTGGTGATGGTGGCTTCGACCTTGCCGGCATCCTTGTACACATCATCGGCAGGCGCAGGAACAGTGACTGTACCGGTAGTCTTACCCGCTTCGATGGTGATCACAGCACCGTTGGATAGAGTCACGGTCACCGGGGTGCCGGCGGCGTTGGTCAGGGTGGCGGTATAAACAATGGAACCACCTTCAGCCACAGTACCAGTAGCGCTGAGGCTCAGGCCGGTATCGTCGACGGTATCGGTCACATTGGTGTTGACTGGTGTCTTATCAGCTACGAGGTTCTCGTAGTTACCGCCACTCACATCGGTAATGGAGTTGGTGACGGAGCTGTGGCCTACCAGGGCATCGTTCGGTGCGGTGATGTTGATCGAAGCAGTGGTTTCGCCGACTGGAATGGTGATCTTCTCGCCATTAGCCAGGGTCACTACAACCGGCGAGCCAGTCACTGGAGCAGTGACGGTCACGGTGTAGGTGATCTGCCCGCCTTCGGCTGCCGAAGGTGTGGCCTTCAACGACACAGTCGAGTCGTCGATGGTGTCAGTCACATCAGTAACGGCAGGCGCAGGGTTGGTCACCAGGTTTTCGAAGTTGCCGCCTTCAGCTTTGGTGATGGTGGCTTCAACCTTGCCGGCGTCTTTATAAACGTCGTCTGCTGGCGCTGGGACGGTGACGGTGCCGGAGGTTTTACCGGCTTCGATGGTAATCACCGCGCCGTTGGACAGAGTCACGGTGACCGGAGTACCCGCAGCGTTGGTCAAGGTCGCGGTGTAGGTGATCTGGCCACCTTCGGCGACCGCACCAGTAGCGCTCAAGCTCAGACCGGTGTCATCGACGGTGTCGGTGACGTTGGTATTAACCGGGGTCTTATCGGCGACCAGGTTCTCGTAGTTACCGCCACTTACATCGGTAATGGAGTTGGTCACGGAGGAGTGACCAACCAGGGCATCGTTTGGAGCTGTGACGTTGATCGAGGCGGTGGTTTCACCGACCGGGATGGTGATTTTTTCACCGTTGGCCAAGGTCACCACGACTGGAGAGCCTGTCACTGGAGCAGTGACAGTCACGGTGTAAGTGATCTGCCCGCCTTCGGCTGCCGAAGGTGTGGCCTTCAACGACACAGTCGAGTCGTCGATGGTGTCAGTCACATCAGTAACGGCAGGCGCAGGGTTGGTCACCAGGTTTTCGAAGTTGCCGCCTTCAGCTTTGGTGATGGTGGCTTCAACCTTGCCGGCGTCTTTATAAACGTCGTCTGCTGGCGCTGGGACGGTGACGGTGCCGGAGGTTTTACCGGCTTCGATGGTGATTACAGCACCGTTGGACAGCGTTACGGTGACCGGGCTACCGGCGGCGTTGGTCAGGGTAGCGGTGTAGGTGATCTGGCCACCCTCAGCCACGGTGCCGGTGGCGGACAAGCTCAAGCCAGTGTCATCAACGGTGTCGGTGACATTGGTGTTGACGGGAGTTTTGTCCGCTACGAGGTTCTCGTAGTTGCCGCCGCTCACATCGGTAATGGAGTTGGTGACGGAGCTGTGGCCGACCAGGGCATCGTTTGGAGCAGTGATGTTGATCGAAGCAGTGGTTTCGCCGACTGGGATCGTGATCTTCTCGCCATTGGCCAGGGTCACTACAACCGGCGAGCCAGTGACGGGCGCAGTGACAGTCACGGTATAGGTGATCTGGCCGCCTTCAGCCGCCGATGGAGTCGCTTTGAGCGACACGGTCGAGTCGTCGATGGTGTCAGTGACGTTAGTGACCGCTGGTGCAGGATTGGTCACCAGGTTTTCGAAGTTGCCGCCTTCAGCCTTGGTGATGGTGGCTTCAACCTTACCGGCATCCTTGTACACATCATCGGCAGGCGCAGGAACAGTGACTGTACCGGTGGTTTTGCCTGCTTCGATGGTGATTACAGCACCGTTGGACAGCGTTACGGTGACCGGGCTACCGGCGGCGTTGGTCAGGGTAGCGGTGTAGGTGATCTGGCCACCCTCAGCCACGGTGCCGGTGGCGGACAAGCTCAAGCCAGTGTCATCAACGGTGTCGGTGACATTGGTGTTGACGGGAGTTTTGTCCGCTACGAGGTTCTCGTAGTTGCCGCCGCTCACATCGGTAATGGAGTTGGTGACGGAGCTGTGGCCGACCAGGGCATCGTTTGGAGCAGTGATGTTGATCGAAGCAGTGGTTTCGCCGACTGGGATCGTGATCTTCTCGCCATTGGCCAGGGTCACTACAACCGGCGAGCCAGTGACGGGCGCAGTGACAGTCACGGTATAGGTGATCTGGCCGCCTTCAGCCGCCGATGGAGTCGCTTTGAGCGACACGGTCGAGTCGTCGATGGTGTCAGTGACGTTAGTGACCGCTGGTGCAGGATTGGTCACCAGGTTTTCGAAGTTGCCGCCTTCAGCCTTGGTGATGGTGGCTTCAACCTTACCGGCATCCTTGTACACATCATCGGCAGGCGCAGGAACAGTGACTGTACCGGTGGTTTTGCCTGCTTCGATGGTGATTACAGCACCGTTGGACAGCGTTACGGTGACCGGGCTACCGGCGGCGTTGGTCAGGGTAGCGGTGTAGGTGATCTGGCCACCCTCAGCCACGGTGCCGGTGGCGGACAAGCTCAAGCCAGTGTCATCAACAGTGTCGGTGACGTTGGTGTTAACCGGAGTCTTATCAGCTACGAGGTTCTCGTAATTGCCGCCGCTCACATCAGTGATGGAGTTGGTCACGGAGGAGTGACCAACCAGGGCATCGTTTGGAGCAGTGATGTTGATCGAAGCAGTGGTTTCGCCAACTGGAATGGTGATTTTTTCACCGTTAGCCAGGGTAACGACCACAGGCGAGCCGGTGACTGGGGCAGTGACAGTCACGGTGTAGGTGATCTGTCCACCTTCAGCGGCCGATGGGGTCGCTTTGAGCGACACGGTCGAGTCGTCGATGGTGTCAGTGACGTTGGTGACCGCTGGCGCTGGGTTGGTCACCAGGTTTTCGAAATTGCCGCCTTCAGCCTTGGTGATAGTCGCTTCGACCTTTCCGGCGTCTTTGTAGACGTCGTCTGCTGGCGCTGGGACGGTGACGGTGCCGGAGGTTTTACCGGCTTCGATGGTGATCACAGCACCGTTGGACAGAGTCACGGTGACCGGGCTACCGGCGGCGTTGGTCAGGGTGGCGGTGTAAACAATGGAGCCACCTTCAGCCACAGTTCCAGTAGCACTCAAGCTCAGGCCAGTGTCATCGACGGTGTCGGTGACGTTGGTATTGACTGGTGTCTTGTCGGCTACAAGGTTCTCGTAGTTGCCACCGCTCACATCGGTAATGGAGTTGGTCACCGAAGTGTGGCCGACCAACGCATCGTTTGGAGCAGTAACGTTGATCGAGGCGGTGGTTTCACCGACTGGGATGGTGATTTTTTCACCGTTGGCCAGGGTGACGACCACAGGCGAGCCAGTCACAGGGGCTGTGACAGTCACGGTATAGGTGATCTGCCCACCTTCGGCTGCCGAAGGGGTTGCTTTCAACGACACGGTGGAGTCGTCGATGGTGTCAGTCACATCAGTAACGGCAGGCGCTGGGTTGGTCACCAGGTTTTCGAAATTGCCGCCTTCAGCCTTGGTGATGGTCGCTTCGACTTTGCCGGCATCTTTGTAGACATCGTCAGCCGGAGCTGGAACGGTCACGGTGCCAGAGGTTTTACCGGCTTCGATGGTGATTACGGCGCCGTTTGACAGCGTCACGGTGACCGGGGTGCCGGCAGCGTTGGTCAGGGTGGCGGTGTAAACAATGGAACCGCCTTCTGCCACAGTTCCAGTGGCGGAGAGGCTCAGGCCAGTGTCATCGACGGTATCGGTCACATTGGTATTGACTGGTGTCTTATCAGCTACGAGGTTCTCGTAGTTGCCACCGCTCACATCAGTAATGGAGTTGGTGACGGAGCTGTGGCCAACCAGGGCATCGTTCGGTGCGGTGACGTTGATCGAACCGGTGGTTTCACCAACCGGGATCGTGATCTTCTCGCCATTAGCCAGGGTGACGACCACAGGTGAGCCAGTCACTGGAGCGGTGACAGTCACGGTATAGGTGATCTGACCGCCTTCGGCCGCAGATGGAGTCGCTTTGAGCGACACAGTCGAGTCATCGATGGTGTCGGTGACGTTGGTGACCGCTGGTGCCGGGTTGGTCACCAGGTTCTCGAAGTTGCCACCTTCAGCCTTGGTAATGGTCGCTTCAACCTTACCGGCATCCTTGTACACATCATCGGCAGGCGCAGGAACCGTAACGGTGCCGGAGGTTTTGCCTGCCTCGATGGTGATGACTGCACCATTACTCAAGGTCACAGTCACTGGAGTGCCAGCAGCGTTGGTCAGGGTGGCGGTGTAAACGATGGAGCCACCTTCAGCTACGGTACCCGTAGCGGACAGGCTCAAACCAGTGTCATCAACGGTGTCGGTGACGTTGGTATTGACCGGAGTCTTATCGGCCACCAGGTTCTCATAGTTACCGCCACTCACATCGGTAATGGAGTTGGTGACGGAGCTGTGGCCGACCAACGCATCGTTCGGTGCGGTGATGTTGATCGAGGCGGTGGTTTCACCAACCGGGATCGTGATCTTCTCGCCATTAGCCAAGGTCACTACAACCGGCGAGCCAGTCACTGGAGCGGTGACGGTCACGGTGTAGGTGATCTGGCCGCCTTCAGCCGCCGATGGGGTTGCTTTGAGCGACACAGTCGAGTCGTCGATGGTGTCAGTCACATCAGTAACGGCAGGTGCTGGGTTGGTCACCAGGTTTTCGAAGTTGCCGCCTTCGGTCTTGGTTATGGTGACTTCAACCTTGCCGGCATCTTTATAAACGTCGTCAGCCGGAGCTGGAACGGTCACGGTACCGGTGGTTTTACCGGCTTCGATGGTGATCACGGCGCCGTTGGACAGAGTCACAGTCACCGGGGTGCCCGCAGCATTAGTCAGTGTCGCGGTGTAAGTGATCTGGCCACCTTCAGCTACGGTGCCAGTAGCGCTGAGACTCAGGCCGGTATCGTCGACGGTATCAGTGACATTGGTGTTGACGGGAGTTTTGTCCGCTACGAGGTTCTCGTAGTTGCCGCCGCTCACATCGGTGATGGAGTTGGTGACGGAGCTGTGGCCGACCAACGCATCGTTCGGTGCAGTGACGTTGATCGAGGCGGTGGTTTCGCCGACTGGAATGGTGATCTTCTCGCCATTGGCCAGGGTGACGACCACAGGTGAGCCAGTCACTGGAGCGGTGACGGTCACGGTGTAAGTGATCTGCCCACCTTCGGCTGCCGAAGGTGTGGCCTTCAATGACACGGTCGAGTCGTCGATGGTGTCAGTCACATCAGTAACGGCAGGTGCTGGGTTGGTCACCAGGTTCTCGAAGTTACCGCCTTCGGTCTTGGTAATGGTGACTTCAACCTTGCCGGCATCTTTATAGACGTCGTCGGCTGGAGCCGGAACGGTCACGGTACCGGTGGTTTTGCCCGCTTCGATGGTGATGACTGCACCGTTGGATAGGGTCACGGTAACGGGAGTACCGGCCGGGTTGGTCAGGGTAGCGGTGTAGCTGATCTGGCCACCTTCTGCCACGGAGCCGGTGGCGGACAGGGTCAGGCCAGTATCATCGATGGTATCGGTAACCGTGGTTTGTGCAGGGTTGCCATTGACCTCGAGTTTTTCGTAGTTGCCACCTTCAGCCTTGGTGATGGTGGTGCTCAGGGAGCTGCCGCCGGCCAGGGCATCGTTAGGCGCGGTGAAGTTGACCGAGCCGGAAGACTCGCCGACCGCAATGGTGATGGTCTGGCCGTTGGACAGGGTCACCACGACAGGCGACCCGGTGACGGGGGCGGTGACCGATGCGGTATACACCACGGTACCGCCCTCGGCGACGCTTGGGGTCGCGGTCAGGCTGATGGTGGAGGTGTCGATGGTATCGGTGACGTCCGTGACGGCCGGCGTGGTGTTCGGCACCAGGTTCTCGAAGTTGCCACCCTCGGTCTTGGTGATGCTCACCTCGACCTTGCCCGCATCCTTGTAAACGTCATCGGCGGGTGCCGGTACGCTGATGCTGCCGGTGCTGGCACCGGCGGCAATGGTGATCACCGCGCCGTTGGACAGGGTCACGGTCAGGGGCGTGCCCGCCGGGTTGGTCAGGGTCGCGGTATAAACGATGGTGCCGCCTTCGGCCACGGTACCGGTAGCGGTCAGGCTCAAGCCGGTATCGTCGATGGTATCGGTAACGGTGGTTACCGCCTTGCCCGGGTTGGCGACCAGGTTTTCGAAGTTGCCGCCGTCGGCCTTGGTGATACCGACTTCTACCGTACTGCCATTCTTGTAGACGTCGTTGGCTGGTGCCGCTACGTCTACCGAGCCGCTGGACTTGCCCGCCTCGATGGTGATCACCGAACCGTTGGACAAGGTGATGGTCACCGGTGTCTGTGCCGGGTTGGTCAGGGTGGCGGTGTAGGTGATCTGCCCGCCTTCGCTGACGCTGCTATCGGCGGTCAGGGTGACAGTGGTGGTGTCGATGGTATCGGTGATCTGGGTCACCGCCGGGTTCGGGTCGACGGTGACGATCAGGCCGCTGCCGCCCGTGGTGCCGGTTACGTTGACGCTGATCTGGCCCGGATCGATATAGACGTTGTCCTGCGGCGCCATGGGCACCTGCACGGTGCCCGTCAGCTGGCCGGCGTTGATCACGATTACCGCGCCATTGGACAGGGTCACGGTCAGGTCGGTCAGTGGCGCCTGGGTCAGGGTGGCGGTGTACACCAGCGTGCCGCCTGCCTCGGTAATGCTTGGGGTCGCACTCAGGGTGAGGGTGGACGGCCGCAGGCTATCGCTGCCGTTGCCGTTGTTGGTCAGGCCATTGTTGTCCTGGCCGCCGAATGTATTGTCCAGGGCCGAAGTGGCGCGCCCCAGGCCGGCAGTTGGGAAGCCGATGGTGGGGTCGACCCGGCCAGCGGTTTCTTCCAGCTGGACGAAGCTGTGACCGCCACCCGCGGCGCCTCCAGGGCCTGTTGCGGTCGGGCCGGCGGCAGTGGCTTCCAGGTCGGTGGTCGGGTCGACGCCGGCAGCGATGGCTTGCTGCAGCTCGGCAACCGAAGGCGCGGCCTGGGCAGCGGCTTGGGCCAGGTCGCTACCGGAGTCGGGTGCGGCACCGCTCCATTGGGTGTCGCGGCCCAGGTCGAGTGTGCGTCCATCGGTCAGTTCCAGGCTGACGGCCCCGGCCGTGCCGGTGTCCACCTGATCACCCACGAACAGGCGATCGCCTTCGATGAGTATGCGTCGGATCCCTTCCGGGGATACCACGAAAACTTGACCGACAATGCTTTTGACGATGGCAACAACACTGCTCATTGGGGACTCTCCGGTGTACCGCTCAGTCGACTTCCATGTACCGGCTTGGGCGCTGGCCGCAACTCAGTCTGGACGTACATTGCTATGTAATGGGGGAACGGCTAATTGACAGAATTCTTTGTCAATAATTTGGCTATATTTCTTCGAGATTAACTTTATGCCAAACTATTGACCTTATGGGTGCCATCCTAAACAATCGCTGAATTAATGTCACATTGATATTCACGCGGTAACCTGACTTGAAGTATGTGAACCAGTTCTTAGTTTGAACTTTCCGACGGACGGTCGTTGTGGTTGTAGTCATTCGATGTGGTGCCACATTCTGACGTGATACTGGACATGCTGTCCGAGGGAACTTCTTACCATGCGTTTTCACCTGTTCAAGGCCTTGCCCTTCGCTCTTGCAGCCAGCTTCGTGCAGGCTCAAACACTTCCTGAAGCCATGCAGAAAGCACTGGATGTGCACCCGGAAATCCAAGCCGGTGTGAACAGCCGTCTGGCTGCTGACTATCAACTCAAGGCGGCGAAAGGTGGCTACTTGCCACGAGTCGACATGTTGGCCGGTTATGGTCGTGAAGGCACCGATAACCCCACGACTCGTGCGGGAAGCGGTAGCAATCACTGGGAGACCATGACTCGCGGAGAGTCAAGTTTACGTCTCCAACAGATGGTTTTTGACGGTTTTGCAACCTCCAGTGAGGTTGGGCGTCAACAAGCCACCGTTAACTCCCGGGCGTATTCCCTGTTGGGTACCTCCGAACGCACCGGCCTGACCGTGGCCCAGGTGTACCTGGATGTGCTGACCCGTCGTCAATTCGTGCAACTGGCCGAAGACAACCTGCGCAATCACGAGCGCATCTACGACCAGATCAAGTTGCGCACCCAGCGTGGCGTAGGCAGTGGTGCCGACCTCGATCAGGCTGAGGCGCGCCTGGCACAGGCCCGTAACAACCTGATCACCGAGCAGACCAACCTGGCCGACTCCCAGACCAACTACCTCAGCGCCGTCGGGCAACTGCCGGACCAGTTGGAGCGCCCAGCCAGCTTCATGGCGATGATGCCGGCCAATCTCGATGAAGCCCGGCGCCAGATGCTGGAGAACAGCCCGATCCTGCGCTCCGCCGAGTCCGATATCGTGGCTGCCGAGAAACAGTACGAAGCAGCCAAGTCGGCCTTCTACCCACGCTTCGATGCGGAGCTTGGGCGTACCGCCGATAACGACCTGGATGGCCAGAACGGTCATAACAACGAGTGGCAGGCCATGTTGCGCATGCGCTTCAACCTGTTCGCCGGCGGCAGCAACAAGGCCGACCTGGAGTCCAAGGCCTACCAATCGAACCAGGCCCTGGACATCCGCAACAACGCCCTGCGAGTGCTGAACGAAGAACTGGGCCTGGCCTGGAACGCCATGAACAACGCCAATTCCCAGGTACCGATCGCCCAGGAATATGTCGACCGCAGTACTGCCGTGCGCACTGCCTACCAGAAACAGTTCAGCCTGGGCGAGCGTACCCTGCTGGACCTGCTCGACAGTGAAAACGAATTGTTCACCGCTTCCCGTCGCTTGGCGGAGATCAAGAACATTCAGTTATTTACTCAGTATCGAATCAAGGCGACCATGGGCGAGTTGCTCAAGAGCCAGGGAGTGGTCGCTCCTATGGCCTCCGTCGTACAGAACGACGTGAAGCCCAAGGTCCAGCTGCCTGGGATGAATTGAGCTAATTTCATCCAATAGCCAGTCATAGAGTGTCGAGCGTGGAATCAGAAGTCAGTCGAGTGCAACTCAATAATGATCCACGCGGCATGCATGACGACCCTTTATTGGATGGTTTGCTGACCCTCTGCTTCCTTCACCAGAAGCCTGCCAGCGCGGCGATGCTGACCACCGGTCTGCCATTGCCATCCCAGCGCCTGAGTGCCGCGCTGCTGCCTCGCGCAGCGGCCCGGGCGGGGCTTCAGGGCCGCGTCCTGCGGCGCCAGCTCGAACAGATCCCGGCGATCGCCATGCCTGCCTTGCTGTTGCTCAAGGATGGGCGTAGCGCCGTACTGTTGGGCTGGCAGGGGGATGACCAGGCACGACTGCTGCTCAGCGAGAGCGACGGCGGCGAAGTCTGTGTCAGCCGGCAACTGTTGGCCGACGACTACAGCGGGCAGGTGTTCTTCGCCCAGCCCCAGCACAAGTTCGACGTCAACCACGGCTCGCTGATTCCCCGGGCCCGCTCCTGGTTTCGCGATACCCTCAAGCGCTCGCGCTGGCTGTATGCCGATGCCATTGCCGCGAGCCTGTTGATCAACATCATCGCCATGGCCGCGCCGCTGTTCGTGATGAACGTCTACGACCGGGTCGTCCCCAACCAGGCCACCTCGACCCTGTGGGTGCTATCCATTGGCATCATCGGCGCCTACGTCTTCGACCTGATCCTCAAGGGCCTGCGCAGCCTGTGCCTGGACCTTGCCGGGAAAAAGACCGACCTGATCATCTCCGCCACGCTGTTCGAACGCATCGTCGGCATGGCCATGAAGTACCGCCCGCCTCGGGTCGGCAGCTTTGCCCAGAACATCCATGAGTTCCAGAGCCTGCGGGACTTCCTCGCTTCGCTGACCCTCACCAGCCTCATCGACCTGCCGTTCACCCTGCTGATCTTCCTGGTGATCGCCATCCTTGGCGGACACCTGGTGTGGATCCCGGTGCTGGCGTTCCCGCTCGCCCTGGGGATCGGCTACGCCCTGCAGAAACCGCTGGTGGCGACCATGGAGAAGACCATGGCCCTGGGCGCCGAGCGCCAGTCGAGCCTGATCGAGACCCTGGCCGGGCTGGATGCGGTCAAGGTCAACAACGCCGAGAGCGAGCGCCAGTACCAGTGGGAACAGACCATCGGCACCCTCAGCCGCCTCGAGCTGCGAGTGAAGATGCTGTCCAGCCTGGCGATGAACATCACCCTGCTGATCCAGCAGTTGGCCGGGGTGATCATGATCATCTTCGGCGTGTACCAGATCATCGACGGCAACCTCAGCATGGGTGGCCTGATCGCCTGCTACATGCTCAGCGGCCGGGCTCTGAGCCCGCTGGCCTCGTTGTCCGGCCTGCTGACCCGCTACCAGCAGGCTCGCGTCACCATGACTTCGGTGGACCAGATGATGGAGCTGCCCCAGGAGCGCAATTTCGACGAGCGCCCGTTGAGCCGCAGCGTGCTGCAGGGCGCCATCGAGTGCCGGCAGTTGAGCTTCACCTACCCGGGCCAGCAGAACCCCGCGCTGAAGAACATCAACCTGGTGATCAAGCCGGGCGAAAAGGTCGGCATCATCGGGCGTAGCGGTTCGGGCAAGAGTTCCCTGGCCAAGTTGCTGGTGGGGCTCTACCAGCCGGACTCGGGGGCCCTGCTGGTAGACGGCGTGGATATCCGCCAGATCGACGTCAGCGAGCTGCGCCACAACATCGGCTATGTGCCCCAGGACATCCAACTGCTGGCCGGTACCCTGCGTGACAACCTCACTTCCGGTGCCCGCTACGTCGAGGACGAGCTGGTGCTGCAAGCCGCCGAACTGGCGGGGGTCCATGAATTCGCCCGGCTGCACCCGCAAGGCTACGAACTGCAAGTCGGCGAGCGCGGGCAGAACCTGTCCGGCGGCCAGCGCCAGAACGTCGCCCTGGCCCGCGCCTTGTTGCTCAATCCGCAGATCCTGCTGCTCGACGAACCCACCAGCGCCATGGACAACACTGGCGAGGAGCGCCTGAAGAAGCGCCTGGAAGCCGTCGTGCAGAGCAAGACCGTGGTCCTGGTCACCCACCGGGCGTCGCTGTTGTCGCTGGTCGACCGGCTGCTGGTGGTGGATCGTGGGCAGATCCTGGCCGATGGCCCGAAAGCTGTGGTCATGGAAGCGTTGAAGAAGGGGCAGATCAGTGTTGCTTAAGTCGGGATTCAAGGACTCGATCCGCCGTTATTTCAAAGGTACCGATTCCCTCCAGGGGCAACCGCTGCCGGAGGTCAACAAGGCCCTGATCGAAGATGCACCGCGGGTTATCCGCCTGACCATCTGGGGCATCATCGCGTTCTTCCTGTTCATGGTGCTATGGGCCAACTTCGCCGTGATCGATGAGGTGACCAAGGGCGAGGGCAAGGCCATTCCATCGTCCAAGGTGCAGAAGATCCAGAACCTGGAAGGCGGGATCGTTGCCGAGCTGTACGTCAAGGAAGGCCAGGTGGTGGAGGCCGGTGCGCCGCTGATCCGCCTGGACGACACGCGCTTCCAGTCCAATGTCGGCGAGACCGAAACCGTGCGCCTGTCCATGCTGCTGCGAGTCGAGCGCTTGAGTGCCGAAGTCGAAGAGCGGCCGTTGAGCTTTTCCGAGGATGCGCTGCGCGATGCGCCCGGCCAGGCCGCCAGCGAGCGATCGCTGTATGAAAGCCGCCGCCAGCAGTTGCACGACGAAATCGGTGGCCTGCAGGAGCAACTGATCCAGAAGCAGCAGGAACTGCGCGAGTTCAATTCCAAGCAGGCGCAGTACCGCCAGCAACTGGGCTTGCAACGCCAGGAAATCAACATGTCCGAGCCGCTGGTGGCCCAAGGGGCGGTATCGCCGGTGGAAGTGCTGCGGCTCAAGCGCGCCGAGGTCGAGACCCGCGGCCAGCTGGATGCCACGACGCTGGCGATTCCCCGCGCCGAGTCGGCCATCAAGGAAGTGCAACGCAAGATCGATGAAACCCGCGGCAAATTCCGCAGCGAGGCCCTGACCCAGCTCAATGAGGCCCGTACCGAACTGAACAAGGCCAGTGCCACTGGCAAGGCCCTGGAAGACCGCGTCAGCCGGACCCTGGTCACCACGCCGGTGCGCGGCATCGTCAAGCAATTGATGGTCAACACCATCGGCGGTGTGATCCAGCCGGGCAGCGACATGGTGGAAATCGTCCCGCTGGACGACACCCTGTTGGTCGAAGCCAAGATTCGTCCCCAGGACATCGCCTTCCTGCACCCGGGGCAGGAGGCGATCGTCAAGTTCAGTGCCTATGACTACACCATCTACGGCGGCCTCAAGGCCCGCCTGGAACAGATCGGTGCGGACACCATCACCGACGAAGACAAGAAGACCACCTACTACATGATCAAGCTGCGCACCGAGCGTAGCCACCTGGGCACCGACGACAAGCCGCTGCTGATCATCCCCGGGATGGTGGCCTCCGTGGACATCATCACCGGCAAGAAGAGCATCCTCAGCTACCTGCTCAAGCCCATCATCCGCGCCCGCGCCGAAGCCCTGCACGAGCGCTGATCGTCGCGTTCACCTTCGCACTCACTGCACCCCGGCCACACGCTGCTTGCGCGTGTGGCCGGGCGTGCTTGTTGATTTCCCTCACGATTGCCCCGGGCAACCCTGCTAGCATTGCATCCTGATCACTATCGATCGGTGATGAGTGCTTGCTATGCAACTCCCGGACATGAACCTGTTGTTAGCCCTCGATGTCCTGCTGGATGAGGGCAGCGTAGTGGGCGCCGCGCGCCGCATGAATCTCAGCCCGGCGGCCATGAGCCGCACCCTGACGCGGATTCGCGACGCCCTCGGCGATCCGGTGCTGGTGCGCGCGGGGCGTGGTCTGGTGCCCACCCCCAAGGCCCTGGAGTTGCAGGGCCAGGTGCGTGACCTGGTGGAGCAGGCGGCCATGGTGTTCCGTTCCGCGGACCGGATCGACCTGTCGTCGTTGCAGCGGCGTTTCAACGTGCGCGCCAACGACTTCTTCGTCGGTGTCTACGGCGGCCGCCTGATCGACACCCTGGAGCGCCAGGCCCCGTTATGCGAGCTGCGCTTCGTCCCCGAGGGCGATGGTGACGATGAAGCCCTTCGCGAAGGGCGGATCGATCTGCGCATCAGTAACACCCGGCCCCTGAGCCCGGAGGTGAAGGTGCAGAACCTGTTCACCACCAACTTTGTGGGCCTGGTACGCGAAGATCATCCGCTGCTGGCCGAAGAGATCACCGCCGAACGCTTTGCCGCCTATCCCCACATCAGCATGTCCCGCCGTGGTATCGCCCGCGGTCCGATCGACACGGCGCTGGCCGAACAGGGTCTCAAGCGCCGTGTGCCGATGATCGCCCCGGGCTTTCATGCTGCGATGTTCATGCTGCCGGACTCGGACCTGATCCTGCCGGTGCCCAAGGAGTCCCAGTTCAGCGTCCGGCGCCTGGGACTGCGCCTGCGCTCCTTCGTGCTGCCCATCTCCCTGCCGACCTTGATCCTGACCCAGGCCTGGCACCCGCGCTATGACCAGGACCAGGCACACAAATGGTTTCGTGAGGTGGTGCGTACTTGCTGCCTGGAAACCTGGACGGAAGCCCAGCCACCGACGTAACTGGAGATCGATAATTGCGTCTGGTGCATTTATTAAGTTCCAATAAGTCAGTTTTCGTCAGCATCACCTGTTCTTAAACTGCTCTGGTGTTTCTTTAACTGGAGCGGTACGTCCATGAGTTCCCTCGCTGTGGCTGCGCCTGCTTCGGTCGAAGCCGCCAGCAAGCCGGCAGCCATGCCTGCGCAAACCTTCGGGCTGCGGATCGTCATCGGCCTGGTGGGTGTGTTGCTGGCGGTGCTGGTCTCCGGTCTCAATGAGATGGTGACCAAGATCGCCCTGGCGGATATCCGTGGTGCGCTGTTCATCGGCTACGACGAGGGCACCTGGCTGGTGGCCTGCTACACCGCTACCTCGGTGGCGGCCATGGCATTCGCCCCCTGGTGTTCGGTGACCTTCTCCCTGCGACGCTTCACCCTGTGCGCCATCGCGATGTTCACCCTGCTGGGGATCCTGTGTCCCTTCGCCCCGAACTACGAAAGCCTGTTGTTGCTGCGCACCCTGCAAGGCCTGGCCGGTGGTGCCCTGCCACCGATGCTGATGACCGTGGCCCTGCGTTTCCTGCCGGCGAATATCAAGCTCTATGGCTTGGCCGGCTACGCCCTGACCGCCACTTTCGGCCCGAGCCTGGGCACGCCCCTGGCGGCGTTCTGGACCGAGTACGTAGGCTGGCGCTGGGCGTTCTGGCAGATCGTGGCACCCTGCTTGCTGGCCATGGCTGCCGTCGCCTATGGCCTGCCCCAGGACCCGCTGCGCCTGGAGCGTTTCAAGCAGTTCAACTGGCGTGGCCTGCTGCTGGGTTTCCCGGCGATCTGCATGCTGGTGATCGGCATCCTGCAGGGCAACCGCCTGGACTGGTTCGAGTCGCCTCTGATCACCGTGCTGCTGGGTGGCGGCCTGATCCTGCTGGTGCTGTTCATGATCAACGAGTGGTCGCAGCCGATTCCCTTCTTCAAGCTGCAGATGCTCGGTATCCGCAACCTGTCATTCTCCCTGGTGACCCTGGCTGGGGTGTTGGTGGTGCTTACCGCCGTGATCATCATTCCGTCCTCCTACCTGGCCCAGGTCCAGGGCTACCGGCCGTTGCAGACGGCGCCGGTGATGCTGGTGATGGCCTTGCCGCAACTGATCGCCCTGCCGCTGGTGGCGGCCCTGTGCAACCTGCGCTGGGTCGACTGCCGCTGGGTGCTGGGGATCGGCCTGAGCATGCTGACCCTGTCGTGCCTGGGCGGTACGCACCTGACTTCGGTATGGATCCGCGACGATTTCTATGTGCTGCAACTGCTGCAGATCTTCGGCCAGCCGATGGCGGTGCTGCCCTTGCTGATGCTCGCCACCGGCAGCATCGCACCGGTGGAGGGGCCTTTCGCCTCGTCCTGGTTCAACACGGTCAAGGGCCTGGCGGCGGTGATCGCCACCGGGGTCCTGGACGTGCTGACCACCCACCGCCTGCACCTGCACTCCACCATGCTGGTGGACAGCCTGGGCAACTCGCCCCTGGTGGACGACCGGGTGCCCGGCCTGGCCGCGCGCCTGCACCAGCAGGCGGTGGTCCTAACCTCAGCCGACCTCTATTTCTGCATGGCAGGGGTGGCCGCTGCGCTGATCCTGCTGATTTTCTGGTTGCCGACGCGGATCTATCCACCGCGGGCGCCTGTTTGAACGCTGATCGATACGGAAGAATTCCCATGACTATTGCAAGCAAAGACAAGATCGCCGTCGCGGTGGCGGCGGTAGCGGCCCTCGGCGTGCTGGCCTACCTGGTGGCGCCGGGGCTGTTCGGCCGCTCCAGCGAACAGAGCACCAACGATGCCTTCATCGCCGCCGACTACACCCTGGTGGCGCCCCGCGTGGCGGGGTTCATCAAGGAGGTGCTGGTGGAAGACAACCAGCAGGTCAAGGCCGGGCAACTGCTGGCGCTGATCGATGATCGCGACCTGCGGGCCGCGGCGCAGGCGGCGGACGCCGAGACCCTGGTGGCCAAGGCGCAGCTGCAGAACGCCCGGGCGACCCTGGACCGCCAGAGTTCGGTGATCGCCCAGGCCCAGGCCGCGGTGGTGGCCGCCCGGGCCGAGATGGATTTCGCCCAGCATGAACTCAACCGCTACAACCACCTGGCCGGGGTCGGCGCCGGCACCGTGCAGAACGCCCAGCAAGCACGTACCCGCATCGACCAGGCCAGTGCCCGGCTGGCGACGACCACCGCGGCCCTGGCGGCGGAACGCAAGCAGGTGGAGATCCTCACCGCCCAGCGCGATGCCGCCGAAGGTGGCCTGAAGCGGGCCCAGGCCGCGCTGGAAATGGCCAGCTACGAGCTGTCTTACACCCGTATCGTCGCGCCAGTCGATGGCATGGTCGGCGAGCGCGCGGTGCGGGTCGGTGCCTACGTCACCCCCGGCAGCAAGATCCTCGCCGTGGTGCCGCTGCAGCAGGCCTATGTCGTGGCCAACTTCCAGGAAACCCAGCTCACCGCCATGCACGCCGGGCAGGTGGTCGAGGTGCGTGTCGACAGCCTCGGCGGCGAGACCCTGCATGGCCGTGTCGAAAGCCTGGCCCCGGCCACCGGCGTGACCTTCGCCGCAGTGAAGCCGGACAACGCCACGGGCAACTTCACCAAGGTGGTGCAGCGCATCCCGGTGAAGATCCTCCTGGAGCCCAACCAGCCCATGGCCGAGCGCCTGCGGGTGGGGATGTCGGTGGAAGCCAGCGTCGATACCCGCAGCTCCGCCACCAGTGCCCGCGAGGTGACCCAGCGATGAGTCGCCCACAAGAGCAGTCATTGGCCTGGCGTGCAGGCCTGCCCCTGCTGGCGGTGAGTTTCTTGTCGCTGGCCGCGTGCAATGTCGGCCCGGACTTCCAGCGCCCCCAGGCCACCCAGCTCCAGGCCTGGCCCGTCCCGGCCCAGGCGGCTGCCAGCCAGGCGGCGGAAGGGGCCCTGCAAGAGCGCTGGTGGGAAGCGTTCAATGATCCACAATTGTCGGCCCTGAGCCGCCGGGTACTGACCGATAACCTCGACCTGCAGTTGGCTACCAGCCGCCTGCAACAGAGCCGGGCGGCGCGCCAGGTGATCACCGCCCAGCGCTACCCCGGTACTTCGGCCAACGGTGGCTACGGGCGCAAGCGCAACAGTAGCCAGGGCCTCAACGACCCTTCCGGGCATCAGGGCAAGGCCGACTTCAACCTCTGGGAGGCCGGGTTCTCGGCCTCCTGGGAGCTGGATTTCTGGGGCCGGGTGCGGCGCGAGACCGAAGCCGCCGACGCCAACCTGGAAGTGGCCGAGAACGACCGGCGCGCAGTGCTGCTGTCGGTGCTGGCCGAAACCGCCCAGGACTATATCCAGTTGCGGGGCGTGCAGAGCACCCGGGCCGTTACCGAACAGAACCTGGAGGTCGCGCGCCACAGCCTGAAGCTTTCGCAATTGCGCCTGGCCGATGGCGTGGCCACCGACCTGGATGTGGCCGAAGCCGCGGCCCAGGTCGCCACCATCGAAGCCCGCCTGCCGGAGTTGCAACAGCGCCAGGCGCAGTTGATCAATGCCCTGAGCCTGCTCCTGGGCGAGCCACCCCAGGCCTTGCAGAAGGAGCTGGCCAGCGATGCCCCCGTACCGCAAGCGCCGGTCCGACTGGCCATCGGCCTGCCGTCGCAGTTGGCCGAGCGCCGCCCGGACATCCGCCAGGCCGAGGCGCGCCTGCATGCGGCAACGGCCAGCATCGGTGTGGCCAAGGGGGATTTCTATCCGCGCATCACCTTGTCCGGCAACTTCGGCTCCCAGGCTTTGCAACTGGCAGACTTTGGTTCCTGGAACTCCCGGCAGTACGCCATCGGCCCGCAGTTCAGCCTGCCGCTGTTCGACGGTGGTCGCTTGCGCGGCATGCTCGAGCTGCGTGAAGCCCAGCAACAGGAGGCGGGTGTGGCCTATCAGCAGACCGTACTGCGGGCCTGGCATGAGATCGACGACCAACTGACCCGCTACAACGCCAGCCAGCTGCGGCGCGACAGCCTCGCCGAGGCGGTGCGGCAGAACCAGATCGCCCTGCGTACCGCGCAGCAGCAGTACGTCGAGGGGGTGGTGGACTTCGTCAACGTCCTGACCGTGCAGGGCGCCTTGCTGGCCACCCAGGAGCAATGGGTGGAAAGCTCGGCCGGAGTGTCCCTGGCCATGGTCGGCCTGTACAAGGCCCTGGGCGGTGGCTGGGAGTCGGTGTATCCACTCCAGGCGTCTACCCCGGCCCGGTGAAAACGCGCTTTGCCTGGATGTTGCAAAAAGTGTAATGATAATTGCTCTCAATCATGTGCGCGGTTCCATTCATGGATGCAACGACTGACGGCAAAGCGCAGGTCCATCGCCTGTATCAGGATCATCACGGCTGGTTGCAGGGTTGGTTGCGCAAGCGCCTGGGCGATCGCGAGCATGCAGCCGACGTGGCGCAGGATACTTTCCTGCGCCTTTTGCTTTCCGGGCGTCTTCCAGGTCACCAGGAGGGTCGCAGCTACCTGGCGCAGATCGCGCGCAACCTGGTGATCGATCAATGGCGCCGCATGCGCATCGAGCGTGCCTACCTGGAAAGCATCGCCCACCTGCCGGAACCGCAGACACCTTCGCTGGAAAGCCGCGCGCTGATTCTTGAAACCCTGATGCAGATCGACGCCATGCTCGATCGGATGCCTGACAAGGTCCGCCAGGCCTTTGTCATGTCGCAGTTCGAAGGGCTGGGCTACGCCCAGATCGCCGAGCGCCTGGAGGTGTCCGTCAGCTCGGTGCAGAAGTACATGATCCGGGCGATCCAGGCCTGTTATCAGGTGCTCTACGAAGAATGAAGGACCAGGCACCGATCGATCCCGCGGTGGTCGAGCAGGCCAGTGAGTGGCTGATGCTGCATTGGAACGGCGAGCTCGATGCAGCGCAGCGCGAGGCCTTTGCTGCCTGGCAGCAAGCCGATTCTGAGCATCGCCGGGCCTGGCAGCGCCTGCAGCAATTGCAACGGACCCTGGGCAGCGTGCCGGAGCATAGTTCTCATGTGCTGCTGGCCCAGCCCGTGGACCACCAGCGCCGCGCGGCGCTCAAGGTGCTTGGCCTGCTATTGGTGGCCGGTGGCAGCGGTTACCTGGTGCAAGGCAGCCAGCCCTGGCGTGTGGCCTTCGCTGGACAACGTACCGCCACTGGCGAGATCCGCCACCTGACCCTGGACGATGGCAGTCTCCTGGAGCTCAACAGCGCCAGTGCCGTCGATGTCCTGTTCAGTGCCAGCGAAAGACGTATCCGCCTGGTCCAGGGAGAAATCCTGTTGACCAGCGGCCACGACCCGAGGCCGCTGATCGTCGAAACCCCCGCAGGCGACATCCAGGCCCTGGGCACGCGCTTTGCCGTCCGCGAGCTGGACGGTGGCACCCGCATCGACCTGTACGAGGGGGCGTTGCGTGTCAGCCCCAGGCACGCCCCGGCGTTGCAACTCAATGCCGGTGAACGCCTGTGGTTCCGCGCCAACCAGGTCTCGGCCAGGCAGCCGGCGCAACTCAATGCCAGCAGCTGGAGCCAGGGCCGCCTGGTGGCCGAGCGCCAACCGCTGGGGCAATTCGTGGCCGAGCTGGCGCGGTATCGCCCGGGGATACTGCGCTGCGACGAGCAAGTGGCCGGCTTGCTGCTCACAGGTGTCTTTCCCCTGACGGACAGCGACGAAGTGCTCGCAGCCCTGGAGCGATCGTTGCCAGTGCAGGTGCACAGGGTGACCCGCTACTGGGTGACCCTCAAGCCGCGCGCCTGAAGAAAAAAGTTGTGCTGGTGGTTGTCGATATTCTCGAGCTGTCCGGGATACCCCATGAAACCGATCAAGACGCATTCTCATGGGGAGTTCAGGAATGCCTTACCAGACCGTCGCATCCATCTTGACCCCGGGCCCTGCTGCCCGACGCCGAGCCCTTATCGCCCTGCTGGCTATCGCTCCGGTGATGCCAGGCCTGGCCCTGGCCGATAGCGCCAGCCACAGCCAGGCGCGTGATTATCAGATCGTTGCAGGCAGTCTCGACCAGGTACTGAACAGTTTTGCCAGCGCCTCGGGAATCCTCCTGTCGGTGGATGCGAGCCTGACCGCCGGCAAGCACAGCGCGGGCCTGCAGGGCCGCTACGAGGTCGCCCAGGGCTTGCAAGCGTTGCTGGCCGGGAGTGGCTTGCAGGCGGTGCAAAGCGGTTCCAGCTGGAGCCTGCAACCTTTGCCCCAGGATGGGGGGCTGCAACTGTCTCCCACGCGGGTAGGCGCTACCCAATTCGATGAGGATGCCTGGGGCGCGGTGCCGGGGCTGGTGGCCAAGCGCAGCGCCACGGGCAGCAAGACCGATTCGGCACTGGTGGAGATCCCGCAGACCATCAACGTGGTCGGCGCCAAGGAAATCAAGGCCCGCGGCGCCCACAGCGTGACCGAGGCGCTGCTGTACACGCCAGGCATGACCGGTGGCGGTTTCGCCGACCGGGTGAAAATCTTCGACGAACCCACCTCCCGGGGCTTCGCTCCTATCCCCATGTACCTGGACGGCCTGCACCTGCCCTATGGCGGTGGCAGTACCGGCGGCGCCCTGCAGATCGAGCCGTATTCCCTGGAGCGCATCGAGGTGCTCAAGGGACCGGCTTCGGTGCTGTACGGGCAGAACCAGCCAGGCGGTATCGTCAACATGGTCAGCAAGCGACCCACTGCCACGCCTCTGCATCAGTTGGTCCTGGAGGCCGGCAGCTACGACCACAAGAGTATCGCCCTGGACCTGGGCGGCCCGCTGGATGAGCAGGGGCAGTTCCTCTATCGCCTGACCGGTCTGGCCAACGACAGCCAGGCGGAAATCGACTACGTCCAGCAGCAGCGCCAGTTCATCGCTCCCAGCCTGACCTGGCGGCCTGACGACGATACCCAGCTGACGCTGTTCGCCCAGTTCCAGAAGGACAACGACGTACCCGAGGCCCAGGGCCTGCCGAGCGTCGGCACGGTGTTTCGCAACCCCAATGGCAAGATCGATCGCGACCTGTTCCTTGGCGAGCCTGGGGTCAATGCCTATGACCGCCAGCAGTATGTATTGGGCTATGAGTTTTCCCATCGCTTGAACGACGTCTGGACCCTCAAGCAGAACGCTCGCTATGCCGATGTGGATGACCATTATCGTGCCCCGCTGCATGGCTACAGGTTCGTCACCAACCCCAGGACCGGGCTCGACGACCAGCGCTACAGCACCCGCTACGGAGTGGACTGGAAGCAGCACAACAAGGTCTACGGCGTGGACAGCATCGCCCAGGCCGAATTCGATACCGGGCCTTTGCGCCATACCCTGGTGATGGGCCTGGACTACTACCATTCCAACTCGAAGTTCGATGGCAAGTACGACTTCAACCCGCCGATCATCGACCTCTTCACGCCCACCTATGGGCAGTCGCTGAATTTCGCGCGTCCTTACCAGTGGGACAACACCATCATCCAGACCGGCCTGTACCTGCAGGACCAGATCAAGTACGAGAAATGGGTGCTGGTGCTGGGCGGTCGCAAGGATTGGGCTGAGACCGACAACAAGGCGCCGCTCGGTGGTAGCCATACCAATGCCAGGGACCAGGCCTTCACTGGCCGTGCCGGGTTGGTGTACCTGTTCGACAATGGCCTGGCGCCCTTTGTCAGCTACTCGGAATCCTTCCTGCCATTGAGCGGCACCGATGTGCATAACAGCGTGTTCGAACCGTCCACTGGCAAGCAGTACGAGGTGGGTATCAAGTACCAGCCGCCGGGCCAGGACAGCTTCGTGCAAGTGTCGGTCTATCAGCTGGACCAGGAGAACATGCTCAGCGTCGACCTGGCCAACCCCGGGTTCAATGTCCAGACCGGCTCGATTCGCTCCCGGGGCATCGAGTTCGAAGCCAAGGCCAGCCTCAGCGAGTCGCTGGATATCACCGCCTCGGCGTCACGCAACGACATCAAGTACACCAAGGACAATGATGGGCGCGAAGGGCGGCACCCAGCGGGCATGCCACCTTTGACCGCCTCGCTGTGGCTCAACTACACCCTCCTCGGTGACACGCCCCTGGCGGGCCTCGGGGCGGGCGTGGGGACGCGTTATGTCAAAAGCAGCTATGGCACCGATTACGAGGGGGCGTTCCAGATTCCTTCCTACACCGTGTTCGATGCCAGCCTGTCCTATGACCTGGAGAAATCACCCCTGCAGTGGAAGGGCGTGAAGCTGGCGCTGAACGTGAAGAACGTCACCGACAAGACCTACGTGGCCAATTGCACCAGCGACTGGGACTGCTACTACGGTGAGGGGCGCACCATGGTCTCGAGCCTGACCTACGACTGGTAAAAGGCCATGGGGCCAGGCATTGGCCTCTCGACGAGGGGCCTGCTGGCTCATGGATTCTGCAGGAACACCACGTATCCCCTGAACCAGGGGCTGTCGCGCAGCGCCTGGGGCTCTTGCCAGTCGCCGCCCTGGATCAGGCCGACCTTGTAGGGCAGGCCCATGCGATCCAGGCGCGGCAGATAGGAGGCATAGTTGGGAATGCTGTAGCGGCCCTGGTAAGTCTGCACCACCACCTCGTCCACCACGCCCTTGAGCTGGCTGATGGCTTGCGGGTCGCCGTTGCTGCTCCAGTCCATCAGGCCGGTGATGCTCAAGCGGTATCGCGAGGGCAGGCGCTGGCGCAGGTCGCTCAGGAAGTGCCCGTAGCGCTCCAGTTCGCCGGTGCTGCTATCGAAGTCGATCTGCACGCCCACCACCTGGGTGCCGCTGTCTTGCCAGCGTTGCACCTGGCCGAGCAACTGGCTGTAGATCGTTTCCGGCCAGGCCAGGGTATGGGCGCGATAGACCACCCAGACCTGGTCCTGGCTCAGGCGCGACACCGGCAGGCCCTGGGCGATCAGCTCGACGCCACGTCCAGGGTGGCGCCGCGAGCGACTGACCTGGCCCTGGAGGATGTACAGGACCTTGGCCTGGGCCAATACCGGTTGAGTCCTGACCCCGCTCCATAGCCAGAAGGCATCGTGGTCGGTCGCGTCTACGGCGGCGGCTGCCGGGAATGCCCAGCACAGCCAGAGCGGCAGCAGGCAGCAGCCCAGGTAGTTCCTCACCAGTAGTAACGCAGCGACTGGGCCCATTGAGTGTCCCCCAGCTTGGTCTTCAGCTGGCGGAACCAGGCCTTGCGCACATCCGGCTCGACACCCTTGCCGCCACAACGATTGTTGCCCGAGGAGGCATAGCAGTAGATCCCCCGGTACAGGGCGAAGGCCCGTTCATCGCGGCTGGCCTTGGGGTTGTCGATCACTTGCTGGTAGCTGTCGAGTCGCGAGTAGGTACTGCCCGGGAACTGGTCCGGGGTGCCGCCCAGCCGATCGGCCTCGGGCTTGGTATCCAGGGGCATCTGGTCGAAGTTGTTCAGCCGTATGAATTCCGCCAGGCACAACAGGCCCGACGGGGACTTGGGGTTCTTCTGCAAGGTCGCTGCGGTTTCGGCAATGCCCGGGCATGTGTAGTTGGCGCTCTCGCCCGCCTCGCCTTGGCCATTCCAGTTGAACACCTGCAGCGAAGGGCCGTCGGCGTAGATGTAGCCCAGGTAGTTGCCGATGTTGTCGTTGGACAGGACGCCCTTGCCCTGGCTCGTATCCAGGCCCTGGTTGACGCTGTGCAAGTCTTCGGTGAAGGCGGCGTACCGGCCACGGGTCAGGCTCTTGTACAGCAGGACGAAGTACGCGGTGTTGCGTTCCTCGAGCGAATCGGCCTGGCGAGCTTGCTGGCGCAGTAGTTCGGGCGAGGCCACATGGCGCAGGAGGATGGCGCGCACCTGGGCGGACTCGATCGGCGAGTCGGCGGCGAACACCTTGGCCAGTTGGCCGCTGCGTTCGTAGGTGTAGGCCAGGGCCAGTTCCAGTTGTTCGCGTTGTAACGGTTGCTTGGCCAGGGGTAGCAGTTGCAGCCACAGCTGCGTTGCGCCCTTCCAGTCTTGCTGGGCCTGCATGGCCAGGCCGCGCAGGGTCTGTTGGCTGAAGGCCAGGTAGTCCAGTTGGGCTGGAATCTGCGTCGGCAATTGCTTGAGCGCTGTTGCTGGCTGCTGCTCGACAAACAAGATGAAGGCCGCTTGCAGATAGTCGTACAAGGCCGGTTGCTCGCTGAACAGGGCCTTGTGTTGCGTTAAGGCTTCGCGGGTCAGCCTGGACGATGGATCTTTGCGCATGTCCATCAGGTCCCGGACCGCCAGCAGCAGTGGGACCCGGATATCGGCGTCGGGATTGTCCAGCAGCTTGTAGTCGATCTCCGCCACCAGGTCGTCCTGGCGCTTGTCGTCGGAGTTGTCCGATCTCCGGGTCAGTTGCTGGCCGTAGTCATCGGCCAGGGTCCGGGTATCGCCTTGCAGCCAGTGCACACGGCGGATCAGCCCCTGGGCGGACACGGCATAGAGCCCTTGTGGATAAGTTTTCAGGTAGGCATCGAAGCCTGCCCCGGCTTGTTGCAGCGCCGACTTATCCACAAGCTTGAGGTTGACCGTGCCCCATTCGTCCAGGGCGCTCTGCTGGGCCTGGTTGAGAGCGGTGCGCGCCAGCATGTAGGTGGCCGTCTCGGCCAGCCAGGGCAGGGCGTTGTCCTTGAGGCTGGTGAAGCCCCTGGTCGCGTCATCGAAGTGACCGTCATAGAACTGGACGCTGGCCTGCAGATAGCTGGCCAGGTCGCGAGCCGGGGCAGAAGCCAGGTTTGCCGGCAGAAGGTCGGTCAGCGGGTTGGCTTCCCAGGAACAGGCTCCCAGCAGTTTGATCCGGGCCTGGGCCAGGGCCTGGCGGTCAGCGGGACTCAGTTGCGGGTTGTCCAGTTGAGCGACGAAGGCCAGGGCGCTGGCGTCCGAGTTGCTGCGGCAGCGGCTGCCTTCGCCCTCGATGAAGTTGTCTCCGGCGGCCTTCTGGTTGTCGCGGGAGATGCCCAGGGCCTGCAGCCGGCTGTTGAGCTCGGTGGCAGCGGGAGACAGGCTTGCCTTGGCGCTGTCGCCGTCGTGCTCGTCCGCCGGGTCCAGTGGCCGCAAGCGGTATGTCGGGAAGGGCACGGGGCCGAAACCCAGGCTCAGGTCATCTTTGGTCAGCGCACGGGGCACCAGCGCCAGGCTGCCCTGGTCGGCCATCAACAGGCGCAGGTTGATCCGGCTGTCGTTACCTGGGCTGAGGAAGGGCAGGTTGCTGCAGCCGTCCAGTCGGTGGGAGTAGAGCTTCCAGGTCGGTGCACAGAAGTCGTCGGAGCTGGCCTGGGCCTGGCTGGTGCAGAGAGTGGCCAGGATCAGCGATGAGAGGAGTGCGATGCGCATGAATTGTCCCTAATTCAGGAGGCCATCAGGACAAGCCTTCAGCTGTTGATGAGTGAGGTGGACGGCCCGATGCGCGGATTATATGGCGATCTGCCCGGATCTGTTGTGCGCCGATCGACAGCGTGGATGTGCGCGTAGCGAAGGCGGGTGATTTATCGACGGGCGCGCAACCATAAGTCCCGGACAAGCCGCGGGGGTTCTGGCCTACAATCAGCGCGTCATGGCTCTCGGGTGGGAGCGAAGATCTATCGGCAGAGGGTGGTGATGGGCGTACCGAGTACTGATCAAGCGGCCAAGGGACTGTATCGCCAGGCTGTCACGCATTCGCAGCCCCTGGCGCGATTGCTTCGCGAACCCTGGCTGGTGCCCCTGCTGCTGTTGGCCCTGGCCCTGCGCTTCTATGAGCTGACGGCGGCGGCGATCTGGGGCGACGAGGGTTCCAGTGTTTTGTTGGCCCAGTTCCCGTTGTCCGGCATCTGGGCGCATGCCGCCTACGATGTCCATCCGCCGCTGTATTTCGTTCTGCTGCATGGCTGGATAGGGCTGTTCGGCGACTCGATCCTGTCGATCCGCCTGATGAGTGCGTTGCCTGGGGCGCTCGCGGTATTCCTCGGGACCTGGTTGATGCACCTGGTGGCCGGTCGGCGGGCCACGCTGCTGGCCTGCCTGCTGCTGGCGCTGCTGCCGACAGCGGTGCGCTACAGCCAGGAAGTGCGCATGTATTCGCTGTTGGGCGTGTGGCTGCTGGGAGCGACCCTGGCGCTGGTCTACTGGGTGCGCGCGCCCCAGCGCCGGCGCTACCTGGCGATCTACGCCGTGCTGATGGCGGCCGGTTTCTATACCCACTACTTCACGGCGTTCTGCGTGGTCTCGCACTGGCTCTACCTGGCCCTGCCCCAGGATGAATCGGCGCGGCATTTCCTGCGGCGCCGGAGCTGGTGGTGGGCCAACGTCGCCATCGTGCTGCTGTTCCTGCCCTGGCTGCCGGGGCTGGTGGACCTGGTGTTGCATATGGAGGCGTTGAAGGCGGGTGGTGATGTCGGCTGGGAGCCGCCGGTCACCCTGGGCTCATTGCCTTCGATGATCTGGCAACTGCTGGCCCAGGACGATGGTGAAGGCATGCCCGGCTGGTTGTTCGTCAGCCTGCCGGTGTTGCTGACGGTGGTGCTGGCGTACCTGGCCTGGACCGACCGCAGCCGCTCCCGCCTGCCGACCTTGCTGGTGGTCTATAGCGTCGTGCCGCTGCTGTTGGTGTTCGCGGTGTCGTTCATTTCCCCGGTGTTCATCGAGCGCTACCTGACGGTGCCCGCGCTCGGGCTGCCATTGTGCCTGGCCCTGGCCATCGACTGGCTGGCGCAGCGCTCCAAGGGCCTGGCCGTGGCCTTGTTGCTGGTGGTGCTGGCGGTGTTCGGGGTGGGCTTGAAGAACAACTACACCGTGGACGCCGACGACCAGTTCGACAACATGGTCGAGTACATGAACCGCCACACCCTGGACGGTGACCAGGTGGTGCTGGGGGACATGTTCTGGTACCTGACCTGGGGCTACTACGACCGCAGCCATACCGCGCCCCGGCTGTACACGCCGCCGACAGCGGCTGGTGTGTCGACCCGCCCCAACCGCTACGGCTTTGGCACCTTGATCGATGAGAATGCCGGGGTCTACCTCGACCGCCTGGAGGACTTGCCCCTTGGTAACGGTCGGGTCTGGCTGGTAATGAGTCGGGTCGATCCGGATGAGTTCCCGTCGATTCCCGGTCATTGGCGAAAGCTCGACCAGCATGCCGGTGGCGATACCCAGGCGGTCCTGTACGAGACCTGCGGCGCTTGCCCGGGGCGCTGACCGAGTGCGCGCGGCAGGCTGTGGATAAGTCGATGCCGGGCCAGGAGCCACCGTTTGGAAGTTTGTCCGGCAGCTGTCGGTACCCGGCCTAGACTTGCACTTGGGAGTCACAGTCCTGTCCCCGGGGACCGGGGTACCGAGGTGCATCATGCGTATGGCGAGAACCGTGCAACACAGTCTGGAACAAGCCCATTGCCAGTTCGATCTGGTAACCCATCCCCACTCGGCCAGCAGCCTGGAAACGGCACGGGTGGCGGGGGTGCCGGCGGAGCGCCTGGCCAAGTCGGTGATCCTCGACGACCAGCACGGCCGCTACCTGATGGCGGTGCTGCCGGCCAGCCGCCACCTGGACCTGGGCAAGGTACGCGGCAGCGAGCAGTGGCGGGTCACCCGGGAAAGCACCCTGGCGTATCTGTTCAACGACTGCGAGCGTGGAGCGGTGCCGGCCCTGGGCGAGTCCTACGGGCTGGACGTGGTCATCGACCCATTGCTGACCCGGCAGAAGGACATCTACCTGGAGGCCGGCAACCACCACAGCCTGGTGCACATGAGCATGGCCGAGTACCTGCGCATGGTGCCCAATGCCGAGGTTTGCGAAGTCTGTCACTGATCAGGAGTTGTCCCATGGAATCACCGACCCACACCCTGCCAGCGCTGTTCAAGCAACTGGGGCTGGCCGATGACCCGGTGAGCATCGAGCGTTTCATCGCCTCCCATTCCCCGCTGAAACCGGAACTGCACCTGGCGGATGCGTTTTTCTGGAGCAAGAGCCAGGCGGATTTCTTGCGCGATGAAATCCTCGACGATGCCGACTGGGCCGAGGTGGTGGACCAACTGGATGTGTTGTTGAGGAAGGGGCGGGGAGGTTAGCTCAGCGAGTGCGCATGGGGGGCCACAGGCGAGCGGTATGCAGGAGTGCCAGGATCCAGATTCGCTGTTGGTCGATCTGGTAGACCAGGCGATAACTGGGATGGAGTATCAGTTCACGGGTTCCGGCAACCAGCCCGATCGAGCCGGAATAAGGGTTCTTGGCCAGTTGCCCCATGCACTGGCTGAAGCGGCTGTCCATTTCGATGGCCGCCCGTGGATTGTGGGCATGCAGGTAATCCCAGATATCGGCACGATCCTGTATGGCTTCGGGTGTCCAGACAATGTTCATTCTCGCTTTGCTGCCCGCGTGCGCCTGGCCGCGAACTCTGCTTCCACTTCCTCATGGCTGTGGCCCTGTCCAGCCGCCATGGATGTGCGCGCCAATTGCACTTTCTGCTGCAGGAATTCTTCATATTCGCGAGTTTCACGTTGCTTCTGAATGAACTCGCGCATCATCTCCCGCACGATCTGCGAAGCGGGGCGATGCGAGGCCTGCGCTTCGGCCATGAACTGATCACGCAATTCGGTCTCCAGCTTCATGGTGAAAATGGCGTGCTTGGACATGGGGCAAACCTCGAAAAAGTAATGAAAAAGTATATACCTTTTCTGTACTAGGCTCTTTCAGGCGTCGGACTAAGCGGATGACCCGGATATTTGTTACAAAACTTGACTGAAATTATCCGCCGATGTCATATTGATAGTTAGCAAACTATCAGTGTGCGAACAGTCTTGTGTCCAATTCCCTTGAATCTCTTCACATGAACATCAGCAGTGGCATGGTGGTCGCGGCGCGGCATTGGCGTCGGATCTGCCAGAACACCCTGATCAACTTCGGGGTCTCCGAAGCCTGCGCAGTGCCCCTGTTGATGATCGGGCGGCTGGGTGAGGGTGTACGCCAGGTGGCCGTGGCCCATGCGGCCGGAATGGAGAGCCCGTCCCTGGTGCGCCTGCTGGACCAGCTGTGCCATGCCGGTTATGTGCGTCGCAGCGAGGACCCCCATGACCGCCGGGCCAAATGCCTGAGCCTGACCGACAGCGGTCGCGAGCTGGTGCAGGCAGTGGAGGGCGAACTGGTGCGCCTGCGTCACGAAGTCCTGGCGGGCATCAGTGCCCAGGACCTGGAAGCGGCCTTGCGGGTGATCCAGGCCTTCGAGTCCGCCAACCACGCGCCGGTGCAGCCATCTTGAAAGGCTTTTTCACCGGCGTGCCTCCTGCGCGAGACTGGTTCTACGGCGTGCGCACCTTCGCCGCATCGATGATCGCCCTGTACATCGCCATGCTGATGCAGATGCCCCGTCCGTATTGGGCCATGGCCACGGTGTACATCGTCTCCAGCCCGTTCGTCGGCCCTACCAGTTCCAAGGCGCTGTACCGCGCCATCGGTACCTTCCTCGGCGCCTCGGCCGCGGTGCTGTTGGTGCCGATGTTCGTGCAGAGCCCCTACCTGCTGGTGGTGATCATCGCCCTGTGGACCGGCATCCTGCTGTTCCTGTCCATGCACCTGCGCACGGCCAACAACTACGCGCTGATGCTGGCCGGCTACACCTTGCCGATGATCGCCCTGCCAGTGGTGGACAACCCCCTGGCCGTGTGGGACGTGGCGGAAGCGCGGACCGAGGAAATCTTCCTCGGCATCATCTGCGCTGCAGTGGTCGGCAGCCTGTTCTGGCCCCGGCGCCTGGCCCCGGTGTTCGTCGGGTCGGCGGGCAAGTGGTTCGCCGATGCCGCGACCTACAGCCGGCGCTTCCTCACCCGCAATGTGCAGCCTGAGGAGGTCAGTGCCCTGCGCGCCTCGATGGTGGCGACCTTCAACACCCTGGAAATGATGATCGGCCAGTTGCCCCACGAAGGCGCGCGGCCGCAGACGGTGCGCAACACCAAGGAACTGCGTGGGCGAATGATCCACCTGCTGCCGGTGGTGGACGCCCTGGACGACGCCTTGTCTGCCCTGGAACGTCGGGCGCCGCAGCTGGCCGAACGCTTCGCGCCCTTGCTGGCCAAGGCCGACGAGTGGCTGGAAAGTACCGCCCAGGATGCCTCGACGCAGCGCTGGCAGGCCCTGCGCAGCGAGCTCGAAGCCCTGCAGCCCGATGCCCAGGCCCTGGACGATCGGAGCCAGTTGTTGTTCTCCAATACCCTGTACCGCCTGGGCGAGTGGATCGACCTGTGGCAGGACTGCCGTAGCCTGCAGTACGCCATCCAGTGCGAAAGCCAGGACACCTGGCGCGCGGTCTACCGCCATTGGCGCCTGGGCCGGCTGACGCCGTTCCTCGATCGTGGGCTGATGCTCTATTCGGCGGGCTCCACGGTGCTGGCGATTATCGTCGCCTCGGTGCTGTGGATTCTCCTGGGCTGGACCGACGGCGGCAGCGCGGTGATCCTGGCGGCGGTGGCTTGCAGCTTTTTCGCCGCCATGGACGACCCGGCGCCGCAGATCTACCGGTTCTTCTTCTGGACCGCGCTATCAGTGCTGTTCGCCAGCCTCTACCTGTTCCTGATCCTGCCCAACCTGCACGATTTCGCCATGCTGGTGCTGGTGTTCGCCGTGCCCTTCATCTGCGTCGGCACCCTGACCGTGCAGCCCAGGTTCTACCTGGGCATGCTCCTGACCATCGTCAACACCGCGTCCTTCATCAGTATCCAGGGTGCCTACGACGCCGACTTCCTGAACTTTTCCAACTCCAACCTGGCAGGCCCCATCGGGTTGCTGTTCGCCTTCATCTGGACCCTGGTCGCCCGGCCGTTCGGTTCGGAGCTGGCGGCCAAGCGCCTGACCCGCTTCAGCTGGCGCGACATCGTCAGCCTTTCGGAGCCGGCGACCCTGGCCGAGCACCGGCACATGGGCGCGCAAATGCTCGACCGGCTGATGCAGCACCTGCCGCGCCTGGCCATGACTGGCCAGGACACCGGCGTCGCCCTGCGCGAACTGCGGGTGGCGCTCAACGTGCTGGATCTGCTGGCCTATGCGCCCCGGGTCCAGGGTGTGGCCCAGGGCCTGTTGCGCCAGGTGGTGGCCGAGGTGGGCGAGTACTTCAAGGCCTGTCTCAAGGCCGGTGAGCGCCTCGAGGCGCCGAGCCCCTTGCTGATGACCCTGGATCGCACCCGCCGGGCCCTGGACAGCCAACGCCTGCAGGGCGACGACGAAACCCGCCGGCACCTGCTGCACGCCCTCAGTGGCCTGCGCCTGGCGCTGTTGCCGGGCGTGGAGTTCGTGGCCTCGGGCGAACATGAAGCCCCCCTTCCCCCTGGCATCGATGGAGCGCCCCTATGATCGGTGATCTGGATATCAGCGGGGTGTTCCTGCCCACGCTGCTGGTGCTGATGGGCATCACCTATGGCGTGTACCTGCTGGTGCACGGATTGCTGACACGCCTGCATTTCTATCGCCTGGTCTGGCACCGGGCACTGTTCAACGTGGGTCTCTACGCCTTGTTGCTAGGCGTCGTCGACTCTCTCAGCCGATACCTGATGACATGAAAAAACCTTTATTGACCATCGGTCGTGTGGTCCTGACGTTATTGGTGGTGACCTTCGCGGTCGTGGTGGTCTGGCGCATGGTGATGTACTACATGTTCGCGCCCTGGACCCGGGACGGGCATATCCGTGCCGATATCGTGCAGATCGCTCCGGATGTCTCCGGGCTGATCCAGCAGGTAGAGGTCAAGGACAACCAGTTGGTCAAGCGTGGCCAGGTGCTGTTCAGCATCGACCAGGACCGCTTCCACCTGGCCCTGCGCCAGGCCCGGGCGAACCTGGCCGACCGCCAGGAAACCCTGGCCCAGGCCCAGCGCGAGGCCAAGCGCAACCGCGGCCTGGGCAACCTGGTGCCGCGCGAGCAACTGGAAGAGAGCCAGTCCCGCGAGGCCCGGGCCCAGTCGGCCCTGGCCGAGGCCCAGGTGGCGGTGGACAGTGCCCAGCTCAACCTCGACCGCTCGGTGGTGCGCAGCCCGGTGGACGGCTACGTCAACGACCGTGCGCCACGGCCCCAGGAATTCGTCACTGCCGGGCGCCCAGTGCTGTCGGTGGTGGACAGCAATTCCTTCCATATCGACGGCTACTTCGAGGAAACCAAGCTCGACGGCATCCATATCGGCCAGGCCGTGGATATCCGCGTGGTGGGCGACCGCGCGCGCCTGCGCGGGCATGTGGAGAGCATCGTCGCCGGAATCGAGGACCGTGACCGCAGCAGCGGCAGTAACCTGCTGCCCAACGTCAACCCGGCTTTCAGCTGGGTACGCCTGGCCCAGCGGATCCCGGTGCGCATCGCCTTCGACGATGTGCCGGCGGACTTTCGCATGATCGCCGGGCGCACCGCCACGGTGTCGATCATCGACGACCAGGCCAAGCAGGAGCCCGGGCAATGAACCACGGCGCACGTTTGGCCCTGCTCGGGCTTGGCTTGCTGCTTTCGGCCTGCCAGGTCGGGCCGGATTACCAGTTGCCCAAGGATGCGGCGCTGCAACGCCCGGACCTGCAAGGCGAGCTGGCAGGCAAGGGGGCCAATGTGGTCTCGGCCCCGGTGCCCGGCGATTGGTGGCGCCTGTACCGCGACTCGCGCCTGGACCAGTTGGTGCAGCAGGCCCTGGCTTCCAGCACCGATTTGCGCGTAGCGGCGGCCAACCTGGCCCGGGCCCGGGCCCAGGTGGATGAAGCCCAGGCCGCCGGTGGCTGGGGCGGTGGGGTCAAGGCCGGGGTCGAGCGCTTGCAGGAGTCCGGCGAGGCCTTCCTGCTGCCGGAGAAAGTGCCGGTGGCCAACGTCGGCAACCTGTCCATCAGCACCTCCTACCAGTTCGACCTGTTCGGCACCCTGCAGCGCGGCATCGAGGCGGCCAAGGCCAATGCCGATGCGACCCAGGCCGCAGCGGACATCGCCCGCATCACCCTGGTGGCGGATGTGGTGCGGGCCTACACCCAGGTCTGCGCGGCCAACGAAGAACGGGAAATCGCCGAGCACTCCCTGGACCTGCAAGCCCAGAGCACCGAGTTGACCCAGCGCCTGCGCGATGCCGGGCGTGGCGACGAAACCCAGGTCACCCGCTCCCAGACCCAGTTCAAGTCCTTGCGGGCCGAGTTGCCGCGCTACGAAGCAGCGCGCCAGTCGGGGCTGTTCCGCCTGTCGATGCTGCTGGCCAGGCCGGTGGACCAATTGCCCGCCGGCACCGCCAGTTGCGCCGAGCTGCCGCATATCGCCCAACTGCTGCCGGTGGGCGACGGTGCCGCGCTGCTCAAGCGCCGTCCCGACGTGCGCCAGGCCGAGCGCCACCTGGCGGCCGCCACCGCACAAATTGGGGTAGCCACCGGGGCCCTGTACCCGGACATCAGCATCGGCGCCACCATTGGTACCGTGGGCATTCTCGATAACCTGGGCAAGGCTTCCACCAACCGCTGGGGCTTCGGCCCGGTGATCAGCTGGACGGTACCGGCCAATGGCGCCCGTGAGCGTATCCATGAAGCCGAGGCGACGAGCCAGGCGGCCCTGGCGCATTTTGACGGAGTAGTGCTCAACGCCATCCGCGAAACCCAGACCGGCCTGGCCCAGTACAGCGCCCAGCTGCAGCGCCGTGATGCCCTGGCCGATGCCGAGCAATCGGCACAGGTGGCGGCGGACCAGACCCACCGCTTCTTCCAGGCCGGACGGGCGTCGTTCCTCGCCGACTTGCAGGCCACTCGTACCTACACCGACATGCGCGCCCAGCTGGCGGCGGCCAACACCCAGGTAGCGATGAGCCAGATCGACTTGTTCCTGGCCCTGGGCGGCGGTTGGGAAAGCGGACGAACGCAAGCTCCGCCAGCCACGAAACCCTGAGGCCGTTGCTATGCTTTGATCAGTTGGCAAGACGCCGAGTGCCGGGCGCCTTGCCATGATCAAAGCGTGATGGCCATGGGGATTCCAATAATGAAAAACCCTTATGCTCCGGGCTTCTGGTGCGCGCTCTGCGCCCTGATACTGCTGTCTGCCACCTACTTCTACGGGGTCATGCTGGCCCACCAGATCGACAAGGCCATGGTGTTTCTCGACAGCGCCAGCGCCTTGATCGCGGTGATGGCCATCGGCGTGGTGGCGTGGTCCTCGTTCCAGGGCCAGAAAATCAAGAAGAGGCAGCTCGAGCAGAGCAAGACCCTGGTGGCCATCTGGGACACCAAGGTGGCCCTGCGCCGGGTCGAGACCGTCTTTGACCGGTACTTCTGGGGCAGCTACTGGCAGCCCGGGCGGACCTTCGCCGAGGTCATGGGCGAACTCACCGGCACCCCGCTGGAAAAAAGCCTGGAGGCGCTGAAGGCGCAGTGCATGCGGCTCGACAAGCAAGCCGACGACGGCCACCACTGGCTGAGCAATGCCCGAGAGCTGTCGGATGTCGCCACAGCCATGGCCCGGGAGCGCTACCAACTGGATTTCTGCGACCCCCGTGGCGAGTCCCGAGGCAACAGCGCGGTGATCGATCGCGACTTCGAAGTGCTGGTCTACACCTGGAGCGCCCGGCTCAAGAGTTTCGACCATCAACTCGATGCCCTCGAGCTCGAATTTTCCTAACGACAGGCGGCAAGCCACAAGCCACAAGCCAGCAGGCCCCTGCCTTTCGCTTTTGCTTGGAGCTTGCGGCTTGGCGCTTGCAGCTGCGCCACTGTTGCACTGCGCCCCATTGCCAATGCTAATCTGCGCCGGTTTCACGCGGAGTCGAGCCGCGACCCGTCATGGGTTCAGGGAAGACCAGCACACTTTCAAACTATGGATATCGATCGGGTCAAACATGAATAAATCAGCAGGCGTACTGTTAGGAATCGTCGTCGCAGTGGGTGCAATCAGTGCCGGCGGCGCCTGGTACACCGGCACCAAGCTGGAAGGGGTTCTGCAGCAGCAGATCGTCGAGAGCAACAAGGAGCTGCAGGCAGCGCTGATCGGCTACGACGCCACGGCGACCCTGGAGCTGGTGTCCCTGGAGCGCGGTGTGTTCAGCAGCAACGCCCGCTATCGCTTGAAGGGCCAGGGCGAGGTGTTCCACGGTGACCTGGAACTGCTGATCGCCGACCACATCGAGCACGGCCCGCTGCCGTTCTCGCGCCTGGTTCGCTTCAAGTGGCTACCCGTCATGGCTTCCAGTCATTACGAACTGGTGAACAACTCCCAGACCGACAAATGGTTTGCGGCTACCAAGGGCGCTGCACCGTTCAGCGGCGTGGTCAATGTCGGCTATGACCTGTCCGCCGAGGGCACCCTGGATTTCGCTCCGATGGAACTGGCCCTGGATGAGCTGAACAACCTCAAGTTCTCTGGCCTGAACGCCACCTTCAGCGTCAGCGAGAATCGCCGCAAGGCCAAGGTCGACGGCTATATGGACAGCCTGGACCTGTTCCTCAGCTCGCCGGACAAAGCCCCGCTCAAGATGGAAATCAAAGGCTTGACCCTGGCCAGCAACCTGCAAAAGAGCAGCTTCGACTACTACCTGGGCCAGAACACCCTGGAGCTCAGCGGCCTGAAGGCTACCTTCGGCGACAAGCAGTCGGTACTGACCCTGAAGAACTTCGAACAGAAGACATCCAGTGAAGAAACCGGCAGCAGCGTGGCCGGTCGCGCGGATTACCGCGTGGGCGAGATTGTCTTCGATGGCAAGGCCGTGGGTTCCGCCGAGATGCTCTGGAGCATGAAGGACCTGGACAGCCAGGGCATGCTGGAGCTGGTCCAGGTCTATCAGAACGTCTTGCAGCCGTACCAAAAAACTGCCGCCGAGGCCTCGGCCAAGGGCGAAGAGGCACCTGAGCTGCAAATGAGCGAAGCCGAGGAGGCCAAGGTCCGTGCGGCCGTGAACAAGGTCCTGGCCGCCAAGCCACAGATCGCCCTGGAAAGCCTGGCACTCAAGACCGGCAACGGCGAAAGCCGCTTCAGCCTGGGCCTGAACCTGGCCAAGCCGCAGAGCCTGGAGCTGCCCACCGCAGAATTGGGCAAGCAACTTATCAGCCAGCTCGACGCCAAGCTGTCGCTGTCCAAGCCGATGGTGGCGGACCTGGCCGCATTGCAGGCCCAGGCCGAAGGCATGACCGACGCCAAGCAGATCGCCGAACAGGGCGCGGCCACCGCCGAAATGCTCAGCGCCATGGCCGTGGCCACCCAACTGGCGAAGCTGGAAGGCAACAACGTGGTTTCGGCGCTGCACTACGCCAACAACGAAGTGAACTTCAACGGCCAGAAGATGACGGTCGAGCAGTTCATTGGCTTCGTCATGAGCAAGGTGGCCGGCGCCGGCGCACAGCAATAAGCGACCGCCGCCCGATCGCCACTGGTGATCGGCTGCACCACCCTCGACGCCCGGTGCCGTGGATGCCACAGCCCGGGCGTCGTGCTGTCCAAGGCCCCGGTGCACGGGGCTTTGGGGACGCTCTGCCAATCTGATTCTGAATAATTATTGCGTTGCAATTTCTGAACTAACCTACGTGGAAGACTTCTCCCGGAAAGTTTCGCCGGGTCGCTTGGTCCCGGTCGCCGGGGGTGTACAGGCGTGGACGCGGCACTCCGGCCAGCCATGTAAAGGTGCTGACGAAATGCAATGCACTGTTCATCCTGCTCGCCGCTTTGGCCTGCGCCCGTTGTTTCGTCTGGCACTGTGCAGCCAGCTGCTGTTGCCCGGGCTGGCATTCGCCGACGCCGCCTATGACCAGTTGATCATCCAGGCCCGGTCGGGCAGTTATGCCCCGGCCCTGAGCCACTTGCGCCAGGTACCGGCCAACCAGTTGACCAACGGGCTGGTCAGTGACCATTTGCAGATCGCCAGCTGGGCCGGGCTGGATAGTGAAGTGGTGAATGTCTACGAGACCCAGGGGCGCAATCGCGTGCTGCCAGTGCAGGCACTGACCGCCACCGCCCGGGCCTATCGCAACCTCAAGCAGTGGGACAACGCCACCCGGCTCTATCGCCAGGCGCTGGAGCGCGACCCCAAGAACGCCGACCTGCAACTGGGCCTGGCCCTGACCCAGGCCGACGCCGGCCAGCCCGCCGAAGCCGTGGCCCGGGCCCGGGCGCTGGTGGCCGCCAAGCCGGAGGATCCGAACCGGCGCCTGGCCCTGGGCTACGCCCTGACCCGGGCCAACCAACCCCAGGATGCCCTGGTGGAATACGACCAGGCCTTCGTCCGTGCCGGCGAGCGGCCCGACGTACTGCGCGAGTACATCTATGCCCTGCAACGCGCCCGCCTGCCGGAGCCGGCCGTGCGCCTGGCACACCAGCATCCGGGGTTGATCGACCCGGTCATCCAGCGGCGCATGGAGGCCGACCTGGCTGCCGAGCGGGTGCGCCTGTCGGAGCTGGCCAGCCGCAGCGAGAAGGAACGCTTCGTGGTGGCCGATCGCGCCCTGGCCGACTACGACACACTGTTCGCCGCCTGGGGCAACGATCCCAAGGCCCAGGACGACGTGACCCGCTGGCGCATCGACCGTCTGGGGGCGCTCAAGTCCCGGGCGCGTACCGCCGAGGTGATCAGCGAGTACGAGCAACTGACCGCCGCCGGCGTGGCCATTCCCACCTACGCCCTGCGCTGGGTCGCCTCGGCCTACCTCGACCAGCGCCAGCCGGAGGTTTCCGCCGACCTGTACCGCAAGGTACTGAGCGCCCCGGATGCCGACCGAGGCAATCGCGTCGAAGACACCACCGGCCTGTACTACTCGCTGCTGGAAAGCGAACAGCCCGAGGCGGCGCTGAAGGTGGCCAACGACCTGGCCAACAGCGAGCCCCAGCGCATCCAGCTGGTGGGGCAGACGGTGGGCGATCCCAACGACGACTGGATGGACGCGCAACTGCTGGCCGCCCAGGCCGGTACCTACGGCAATAACCTGCCTGACAGCGAGCAGCGCCTGGACGACCTGGCCACCAAGGCCCCGGGTGATGTCAGCGTGCGCCTGGCCCAGGCCAACCTGTACCTGGCCCGGGAGTGGCCGCGGCGCTCGGAAAACCTGCTCAAGGAAGTCGAGAGCGTGGCGCCGCGCGATGTCGCCCTGGAAGTCGCCCAAGGGCACACCGCCAAGGATCTGCAGGAATGGCGGCAACTGGATGCGCTGACCGACGATGTGGTCGAGCGCTATCCGGAGAACCGCTCGGTGCAACGTCTGGCCCGGGAGCGTGAAGTGCACGATATGGCCGAGCTGCGGGTCTCGACCTATGGCGGCAAGAGCAACGGCGGCGGCAGCAATGGCGCCGGGGCCGTCTCCGGGAGCCGCGATTTCGGCATTGAGAGTCGGCTCTACAGCCCGCCCATCGATGAAGACTGGCGCGTGTTCGCTGGCGTCGGCTACGCCATGGGTGACTTCCAGGAGGGCAAGGGCAACCACCGCTGGCAGCTGCTGGGTGTGGAACGGCGCACCCGCGACATGACCCTGGAGGCCGAGGTCTCCAACCACTCCTATGGCTACGGCAACAAGACCGGCGCCCGCATAGCCCTGGCCCGGGACATCGACGACCACTGGCAGTACGGCGGCAGCCTTGACTACCTCACCGCCGCGACCCCGCTGCGGGCCCTCAAGAACGACATCAGCGCCAACGGCGGCAGCGCCTTCCTGCGCTGGCGCGCCAACGAAAGCCGGGAGTGGAAACTGTCCCTGAGCCCCTCGCACTTCAGTGATGGCAACAACCGTTTCGAAGCCCTGCTCACCGGCCGCGAAGGGGTGTACCGCTCTCCCGAAGTCCAGGTCGACCTGGGCCTGGAGGTCGGTACCAGCCACAACACCCGGGACGACGCGCCGTACTTCAATCCCAAGTCCGACTTCAGCGTCTTGCCGACGGTGAACGTCAACCATGTGCTCTACCACCGCTACGAAACCTCCTGGAGCCAGCAGTTCCAGTTCGGCGTCGGTACCTACAGCCAGCGCGACTATTCCACCGGCGGTGTCGGCCTGGTCAGCTACGGCCAGCGCTATAGCTGGAACGACGTGTTCGATATCGGCGCGGTGCTGAGCGTGATCAACCGACCCTACGACGGCGAGCGGGAAACCGACTTGCGCCTGGCCGTGGACCTTACCTATCGCTTCTAGAGGACGGTGACGATGAGCCTGATCGAGCGTTGCATCCTCTTGCTGGGCGCGCTGCTGCTCAGTGCTTGTTCCCAGCCTGCCGCGGACTTCGTCACCCCGGCGCAACGACCGTTGCCGAACAACGAAGCGCCCTGGCCGAAAAACCATGTGCTGGGCATCGCCTACCACGATATCGAGGATCGCAACCCGGACCAGCGCGTGGTGGCGGTGCGCACCGACCGTATGCTCCAGCAACTGGCCTGGTTGCGGGAGAACGGCTACAAGCCGGTCACCGTAGACCAGATCCTGGCGGCACGCCGGGGCGGTCCGGACTTGCCGGCCAAGGCCATCCTGCTGAGTTTCGACGACGGCTACTCGAGCTTCTATACCCGGGTCATGCCGGTGCTGCGCAGTTATCGCTGGCCGGCCCTCCTGGCCCCGGTGGGCACCTGGATCGACACCCCGGCCGACCAGCCGGTGAACTTCGCCGGCGACCTGCGGCCGCGCTCGCAATTCTTGACCTGGGCGCAGATCCGCGAGATCTCCCGTTCCGGCCTGGTGGAGATCGCCGCCCACACCGACAGCAGCCACCTGGGCATCCTCGGTAACCCCCAGGGCAACATGCAGCCCGCTGCCGCGACCCGACGCTACGACCCGCGCACCGGACGCTATGAAAGCGAGGCGCAGTTCCAGGCGCGGATGCGCAAGGATGTGAGCACCATCTCGGACAAGATCCTGGCGGCCACCGGCTATCGTCCGCGGGTCTGGGTCTGGCCCTATGGCACGGCCGATGGCTCGACCCTGCAAGTGGTCGACAGCCAGGGCTTCAAGCTGGCGCTGACCCTGGACGATGGCCTGGACAGTCTCGACAACCTGATGAGCAGCCCGCGTTTCCTGGTGGTCTCGGACCCTGACGGCATCCACTTCTCCAACAGCATCGTCGGCACCGAGACCATGGCGCCCATGCGCGTGGTGCACGTGGACCTGGACAACGTCTACGACCCGGACCCCAAGCAGCAGGAGATCAACCTCGGCAAGCTGGTGCAGCGCATGGCCGACCTGGGGGCCAATACCGTGTTCCTCCAGGCCTTCGCCGATCCCAAGGGCGACGGGCTGGTGCAGTCGCTGTACTTCCCCAATCGCCACCTGCCGATGCGTGCCGACCTGTTCGACCGGGTCGCCTGGCAATTGCGCACCCGCTCCCACGTCAAGGTCTATGCCTGGATGCCGGTGCTCAGTTTCGACCTGGACGCCAGGCTGCCCCGGGTCACGCGCTGGGACCCGCAGACCGGCCAGGTGGCGGTCGATCCGAAGCAATACCGGCGCCTGTCGCCTTTCGACCCGCAGGTACGCCGCTTGATCGGCGACCTGTACGAGGATGTGGCGCGCATGACCTCGGTGGACGGCATCCTGTTCCATGACGACGCCGTGCTCTCGGATTTCGAGGACGCCAGCCCCGAGGCTCTGCGTGCCTATGCCGCCCAGGGGCTGCCGGGTTCCATCGCCGGGCTGCGCGACGACCCCGCCGCGTTGCAACGCTGGACCCGCTTCAAGAGCCGTTACCTGATCGACTTCACCCATGAACTGGCGGCCAAGGTCCGGGCGATCCGCGGGCCCCAGGTGCAGACCGCGCGCAACCTGTTCGCCGAGCCGATCATCAATCCCCAGAGCGAAACCTGGTTCGCCCAGAACCTCGACGATTTCCTCGTCAGCTATGACTGGACCGCGCCCATGGCCATGCCGTTGATGGAAGGGCAAAGCCCACGGCACTCCGGGCCCTGGCTGGAAGCCCTGGTGGATCAGGTGCGCACCCGCCCCGGTGCCTTGCAGCGCACGGTCTTCGAACTCCAGGCCCGGGACTGGACCCAGAAGCCTGCCAGCGATTTGCCCGCCACGCAGATGGCCGACTGGATGGGCCGGCTCAAGCGCCAGGGTGCCATCAACTTCGGTTACTACCCGGACAACTTCCTCGAGAACTCACCGGACCTGAAGACCTTGCGGCCCGCGCTCTCCAACAAATGGAGTCCATGAATCATGATGGATCGTATCTTCGCTGTGGTGGTCCTGGCGCTGGTCATGGGGGTACCCCTGGGCCTGATCTTCGTGGTGACTGGCGAATTCCTCATGGATTTCGTCTTCTATTAACCCGGCAATCAAATACACCAAATCATGCTGCGTAGGCGATACGTGGATGCCGGAAATAAGAACGGATTCTTTGAGGGCGTAATTGCAATCGTCTCATGACCGAGCGAACACGCCTTTCCAGTTCGTCCTGATTACGCGCCGGCAAGCCCGTGCGAACCTGATGTTTCAAATCACAATTCAAATACTCGTCAGGGTTCAACTCCGGGGCGTAGGCCGGCAAGAAGAACAGTTCGATTTGCTCTTTGCGGTCGCCAACCCAGGCGCTCACCTTTTTGCTGTGGTGTACGCGCAGGTTGTCGAGAATCAGGAACACCTTGCGGCCCTGAGCATCGCGAATCAGGCGACTCAGGAAGCGAATCAGCACTGGGGCTGTCAGCGTTTCCCGATACAGCATGAAGCGCAGTTTGCCCCGATTGGTCACGGTGGAAATCATGTTGGTGGAAAAACGACTGCCGCTGACCAGGCGCACCGGCGTTTCGCCAATAGGGGCGTAGCTGCGGCCAGCATGGCTGTCACTGCGCATACCGGTTTCGTCGCCCCACTGAATCTCACCATTCTCAGCCCTGGCCCGCTGTGCGATGCGTGGATATTCATTATCCAGCCAGTGCTGAACCACTTCAGGTTTCTGCTGATAAGCCCGATGCAGTGGGCGCTGCGGGGTGTAGCCCCAACGCTTGAGGTATTCACCAACCGTTCGAACCGGCATGAGAAAACCACAGCGCTGGCGGATCAGTTCTCGCACCGCATCACGCGTCCAGAGCGCAAAGCCGAGCTTGAGTTGGTCGGGCATCTTATCGGTCATCAAGGTGCGAATCAGCACTTCCTGGCTGGAGCTCAAACTGCGGCGATCACCCTGGCGCACACCACGCTGGCCGCCGGCAATGGCAGCCTTTTCGCCTTTATGTTCTGCGACCTGCGCCCAGTGAGCAATAGTGCGGGGGTGAACACCAACCGCTTCGCCAATAGCCTTGTAGGTGTAACCCTGCTCACGCATGCGTAGGGCCGTGGAGCGCTTTTCACGTTGTTCTTGGGGGCTGAGTTTACGGGCATCTATTTTCATGGAGACAGATTATCTAATATGCCCTATTTATTTGCCAGGTTAATACTACCCATTGTTCATGTCGGCGTTGTGGATCGCCGGAGGCCTGTATTTCTGGCTGCACTGGGAGCGCCACTGGCCGTGGGACGACGATACCTTGCCACCTCCGCTGGCCGGCGAGCCGCTGATCAGCATCCTCATCCCTTGCTACAACGAGGGGGATAACGTCGCCGATACCATCCAGGCGGCCCTGGCCCAGCACTATCCGAACATCGAAGTGATCGCCATCAACGATGGCTCCAAGGACAACACCGGGCCGATCCTCGACCAGTTGGCCGTCCTCGACCCCCGCCTGCGGGTGCTGCACCTGGCGCAGAACCAGGGCAAGGCGGTGGCCCTGCGCATGGGCGCGGTGGCAGCCCATAGCGAGTACCTGGTGTGCATCGACGGTGATGCGTTGCTGGCGCCCAACACGGCGGCCTACCTGGTGGCGCCAATGCTGGATAACCCACGCCTGGGTGCGGTGACCGGCAACCCGCGCATTCGTACCCGCTCGACCCTGGTGGGCCGGGTGCAGGTGGGCGAGTTCTCCTCGATCATTGGCCTGATCAAGCGCACCCAGCGGGTGTTCGGCAAAGTCTTCACGGTCTCCGGGGTGATCGTCGCCTTCCGCCGCACGGCGCTGCATCGGGTGGGCTACTGGAGCCCGGACATGATCACCGAGGACATCGACGTCAGCTGGAAGCTGCAACTGGACCATTGGTACGTGTTCTTCGAGCCCCGCGCCTTGTGCTGGATCCTGATGCCCGAAACCCTGCGCGGCCTGTGGAAGCAGCGGCTGCGCTGGGCCCAGGGTGGTGCCGAGGTGTTGTTCAAGAACATCCGTGGCATCTGGGAATGGCGGCATCGCTACCTGTGGACCCTGTTGTTCGACTATTGCCTGTCCACCGGTTGGGCCTTCACCTTCCTGCTGTCGGTGATCTTCTGGGCCCTGGGCAAGTTCATCGTCATGCCCGAGGCCATCGCGGTGCACACCATCGTGCCGCCGGCCTTCACCGGCCTGGTGCTGGCGATGGTTTGCCTGACCCAGTTCGCGGTGAGCATCCTGATCGACCGCCGCTACGAGAAGGACCTGTGGAAAACCATGTTCTGGGTGGTCTGGTACCCCCTGGCGTTCTGGTTCATCAGCCTGTTCACCACCCTGGTGAGCTTTCCCAAGGTGTTGTTCAGCGAACACCGCAAGCGCGCGCGTTGGATCAGCCCGGACCGAGGGATCAAGCCCATCGATGACAAAGAGGAGGCGCGCTGATGAAAATCATCCGCACCCGCCAGCGCCCCTTCCTGGTGATAGTCGATGTCTTCTTCACCCTGTTGGCCTGGGCCGCGCTCCTTTATTTGCTGATCCGTGGGCTTTGGCCGTTGCTTGCCAGCCATGAAGGGCCAAGGTTCGAGGCCGGTGTGCTCGATGCCCTGACCACCCTGCAGTTCTATGGGTTGGTGGCAGTGATCAACGCGGTGCTGCTGATCTCCTGGGCCCGCTATCGCCAGCGGCGCAGTCGCAACTACCCACCACGTCTGCCGGCCCCGGCGGTGGACGACAAGCGCCTGAGCGAGACCTTCAAGCTCAGCGATGCCACTTTCGCCCAGATGCGCCAACCCGGCAGCCTGGTCGTGCACAACGACGCGGAGGGTGGCATCAGCCATGTCACCACCCAGTTCTACCGCATCCAGCCCGAGGACCAGCCCCATCCGCCCCTGGTAGCCGAACCGCCACCCCGGGTGATCCACCTGCGCTCGGAGGGGGATGAGGACAAGGCCTAGTGCGATGACCATGACCCCATGCACCCGCATGGCTGGTTTGAAATGAGTAACCCGGGCTTTGAGGCCCGGGTTTTTTATTACCGTTCGTCGGCAATATGAAGTGTGCAGTGAGAAATTTATAATTTCTTTTTATATCAACTAGTTAGTTTGAATTATAGGAAATTTCCGAAATTCCCTAAATTATTGACGCCATGGATGACTGCTGACTATTTGCCCGGATATGCTCTGCAGCGCTGTTCGGCAACGTGTACGCTAGCGTTTCAAGCAACCTGGCAGTACCTGTGCCTGAAACCGAAATGCCGTTGTTAATGCACCGCTTTTTTTGCGGGCAAATCCCCTGGAACAAGGGGTTTTCCGGTGCTTTGCGGGGTCTGGCGCGAATGGCGGATAACACTTTGATATATATGATTTTTTTATATTCATGGTGATTGTTTTGAACATTCGATCATTCGCCATGGATCATTCTTATAGACAAGAAAGTGTTCAGTCTAAGTTGTCGATAGTTAATTGACGCCTGAGTGATGGCAAATTAGCATCGCCCGCTTTGTGACTCTTTGCTGCTGTTTCGAAGGATCGAACATGTATTTTCCTACCCTCGGGATGAGGTTGTGTTGTGTGTTGTCCTGCCTGGTGTTTTTGGCCGGCTCACTGAACAGTGCTTCTGCTGCCTCGCTGAACAATCCTGGTGACCAGGACCTGATTCGCGAGCGCCAGAACCGCCTGCTGGAAGAGCAGCAACGGCGCCTCGAAGACCTCAAGGACCTGCCTGGCAAGAGCGCGCTGCCGGTGGCGCCGACGGCCCCGACCGACAGCCGCTGCTTCCCCATCGAACACATCGAGCTCAAGGGTGCCGACGCCCTGTCCGCCGCCGAGCGCGAGCGCCTGCTCAAGCCCTACATCGGCCAGTGCCTGGGCGTGGCCCAGCTCAACGAGTTGCTCAAGGTCATTACCGACCACTACATCGCCAAAGGCCTGGTCACCAGTCGTGCCTACCTGCCGCAGCAGGACCTGTCCCGCGGGCACCTGCAGGTGCTGGTGGTGGAGGGCCGCCTTGAAGGCCTGAAGGCGGCCGAAGGCAGCAAGCTCACGGCGCGCGAGCTGGACATGGCGTTTCCCGGGAGTGTCGGGCAACTGCTCAACCTGCGGCAAATCGAGCAGATGGTCGACCAGCTCAACCGCCTGCCGTCGAACCAGGCACAGATGGAACTGGCCCCCGGCCAGGCGGTGGGTGGCAGCGAGGTGCTGGTCAAGAACACCCCGCAAAAGCCCTGGCGGGTCGGTCTGTCCCGCAGCAACGACGGGCAGAAGAGCACCGGCGAGCAGCAATGGGGCAGCTCCTTGGAATGGGACAGCCCCCTGGGCCTGGCTGACCAGCTGGTGCTGCGCGGCGGCCATGACGCAATCAGCGATCACCAGAAGACCTCGCGCAATGCGATGCTCTACTACAACCTGCCGCTGGGCTGGTGGAACCTGAACTACAGCTACAGCCAGAGCGAGTACCGTTCCCTGGCCCAAGGCCAGGGCTTCAACTTCAAGCAGACCGGCGACAGCCAGAACCACCAGTTGCGCGTGGAGCGGGTGATCCATCGCGACTCGGTGAGCAAGACTTCGCTCAACGCCGGCCTGACCCACCTGCGCACCAACAACTACATCGAAGACAGCAAGCTGAGCACCAGCAGCAACCGCTTGAGCGAAATGCAGTGGGGCATCAACCATGGCCGGCGCATTGGCGGGGCCTTCGTCAACCTCGACCTGGGCCTGCAAGAGGGGGTCGGCCTGTTCGATGCCCAGCGCCAGTCCGAGCGCGACCAGTACGGCAACCGCCAGGCCAACGCCCGCTACCGCAAGTACACCGCCACCGCCAGCTACCTGCAGCCGTTCAAGCTGTGGGACGAGTCCCTGGTGTTCAGCAGCCTGGTCACCAGCCAGCGCAGCGAAGACATCCTGTTCAGCTCCCAGCGCATGAGCCTGGGCAGCCAGTCCTCAATCCGCGGCTACAAGGACCAGAGCCTCAACGGCGACAGCGGCTACTACTGGCGCAACGACCTGCGCTGGAGCCGCCCGGTGACCTGGGACTGGCTGCGCCCGGTGTTCGCCGAGTACGGCACGGGGCTGGGGTATGACGTGGGTGCCATTCGCCACGACCGCTACAACGCCGAGCAGCACGGGCGGGTGTCCAGCGACTCCATCGAGTTGTTCGCCCGTGGCCAGCACCTCGCCGCCAGCGTGACCTTCGCCCATTCCCTCGAGCGGCCAGATGCCCTGAGTGACCGCGAAGCCCCGATCTATTTCCGCCTGGATCTTTTTCTCTAATTTCGCTCTTTACCCGAGATACCCGACATGGACGTTCGTCAGTTTGCCTTCCTGGCCCGCCAGCCCTCCGCCGCCCTGCAATCGCGTGATTCGTTCTGGGGCCTGTCCAAGCGTGGCCTGGCGTTCATCCTGGCCAACGTGATGTTCTGGCAGCCGCTGGTGGTGATGGCCGACGGCATCGTAGTCAACGGCAGCGGCACCACGCTCGGCCAGGCGGGCAATGGCGTGCCTGTCGTCAACATTGCCGCGCCCAATGGCGGTGGGTTGTCCCACAACAAGTTCAGCGACTACAACGTCGGCCAGCAGGGCGTGATCCTCAACAACGCCACCGACCGTACCCAGTCCACGCAACTGGGCGGGATCATCCTCGGCAACCCCAACCTGGGTGGCCGCGCGGCCAATGTGATCCTCAACGAGGTCAACGGCGGCAGCCCGAGCCAACTCAAGGGCTACACCGAAGTGGCGGGGCAATCGGCCCATGTGATCGTCGCCAACCCCTACGGCGTCACCTGCAATGGCTGCGGGTTCATCAACACCCCGAAAACCACCCTGACCACCGGCAAGCCGGTGATCGAGAATGGCCAGCTGCAGCGCTACCAGGTGGACCAGGGCAGCGTGGCCATCGAAGGTGCAGGGCTCAACGCGAGCAATATCGACCAGTTCGAGATCATCACCCGCAGCGCCAAGGTCAACGCCCAGATCCAGGCCCGGCACCTGGCGCTGGTCACGGGCGCCAACGACGTCGACGCCCAGACCCTCAAGGCCACCGCCCGGGCCGCCAACCCGGCGGATGCACCGCAACTGGCCATCGACTCCTCGGCCCTGGGCGGCATGTACGCCGGGGCGATCAAGCTGGTGGGCACCGAAGCCGGCGTGGGGGTGAAGCTCGACGGCAAGCTGATCGCCAGCGGTGGCGATATCCAGCTCGACGCCAACGGCCAGTTGCGCATGGCCCAAGTGACGGCCGACAAGGGCGCAGTGGCGATCAAGGCCCAGGGCCTGGAGACCCAGGGCGCGGTGTATGCCGGGACCGAACTGAAGGTTGAAACCCAGGGCGACCTGCACAACCGCAACAACCTGGTGGCCCGGGACCGCATCACGCTCACCAGCGGCGGCGCCTTGAACAACCAGGGCATCATCGAGGCCGGGGTCAATGCCGACAACAGCCGCAATGCCCAGGGCGATTTGAGCCTGAGTGCGCAGAGCCTGAACAACGCCGGCAAGAGCCTGGTGGCCAGCCGTGATCTGAGCGTGAGCACCACGCAAACCCTGGACAACCAGAGCGGCACCCTCAGCGGGCAGCGCCAGGTCACGGTCAATGCCGGGACCCTGGACAACCGCCACCAGGGCCGGGTGCTCAGTGCCGGTAACACCGACCTGACTGCCGGCCAGCTGCTCAATACCCAGGGTGGCCTGGTCAACAGCGGCGCCAATCTCAACGCCCAGGTGGGGCAGGTGGACAACAGTGGCGGCGAGCTGTCCACCCCCGGCAACCTGACCCTGCAAGTGACCAGCCTGGACAACGTGGCGGGCCTGGCATCCGCTGGCCAGCACCTGCGCCTGGACGCCAGCGGCACGCTGAACAACCGCACCGGCCAGCTCACCAGCTTGCAAACCCTGGAGCTCAAGGCCGCGAAGGTTGACAACAACGCGGGGCGCATCGCCAGCAACCAGGCCCTGAATGCCAGTGTCTTGGGCCTGGAGCAGGGCAATGGCGGACGCCTGACCAGCACCACGGAACTGACCCTGGACCTCAATCACGGCCACCTGGACAACCAGGGCGGTCTGATCAACGCCCCGAGGCTGGCGTTGAAGAATCTCGACAGCGTGGACAACCGCCATGGCGAGATTTCCAGCGCCCAGGCCTTCACCCTGATGGCTCGAAGCCTGGATAACAGCCATGGCAAGTTGTTGGCCAACCAGGCCCTGACCCTGCGTCTTGACCAGGCGCTGGTCAACGTTGAAGGCCTGATCTTTGCCACTGGCCTGGATGCCCAGGCCGCCAGCCTGGATAACCATGACGGCGTGCTGACCAGCAAGGCCGACCTGGCCCTGGGCCTGGCTGACGCTGCGAATAACCAGGGTGGGGAGATTTCCAGCCTCGGGACCACTCGCATCAAGGGCACCCGCCTGGATAACGGCGACGGCCAGGTGAGCGGCGATGCGGCACTGGACATTACCCTGAGCGGCGCCCTGGACAACCGCAAGGGCATGCTTGGCTCGGCCTTGAGCCTCGACCTCAATGCCGCCAGCCTGGACAACCGCGAGGGTGGCAGCCTGGTCAGCGATGGCCGTCTGAATGCCCATCTCCAGGGGCTGCTGGACAACCAGCAGGGTACGATCAACGCCAAGGGTGCGCTTGAGGTGCAGGCCAGTCGGCTGGACAACCGCCATGGCAGCCTCGATGGCAAGGACTTGCTGACCTTGCGCGCCGATGCCCTGGATAACCGCACCGGCAAGCTGCGGGCCCAACAGAAGCTGCAACTCGACGTCGAGCAACTGGATAACCGCCAGCAAGGGCTGTTGCATAGCCTGGCGGCCCTGAGCTTCAAGGGCGCGCACCTGGACAACCGTGGTGGGCTGCTCAGCGCCGCAGGGCCGTTGCGCCTGGAGGCCGCCAGCCTGGATAACGGTACAGGGCGGATTTCCAGCAAGAGCACCCTGGTCGCCCAGCTCACCCGCGTCCTCAACCAGCATGGCGAGTTGGTGGCCGAAGGCGACCTGGAGCTCAGTGGGGCCTCCCTGGATAACCGCGAGGGTGGCCTGGTAGGCGGCACAAAAGCGCTGAAACTGGACGTGGCGCAGGTCGATAACCGAGGAGGGGAGATTTCCAGCAGCCAGGGCCTGACCCTGCACGGCACGCGCCTGGACAACAGCGACAGCGGCAAGCTCCTGGCCGGGACCGACCTGGGCTTGCACATGACCCAGGTGCTCAACCAGAACCAGGGCCTGCTGTTTTCCAAGGGCACGGCGAACCTCACAGGGCAAACCCTGGATAACACCCGGGGCCGACTGGTGGCGCAGCAAGGGCTGGACATTGGCCTGGACCACGCCCTGGACAACCTGCAAGGGCAGATCAGCAGCGAAGGCCTGTTGAACGCCCGGGTCGGCAACCTGGACAACACCGACGGCAAGCTGTCGAGCGTGGGAGCCCTGGAACTGGCCAGTAGCGCGGCACTGGTCAATCGCAACGGCTCGATCACCACCGACGCCGGGTTGCTCATCCACAGCCAGGACCTGGACAACAGTCAGCAGGGCCTGCTGAGCGGCAAGGGTGCGACGCGGATCGACACGGGCATCCTGGATAACACCCAGGGTGGCAAGCTGGTCAGCGGCGACAGCCTCGAACTCAAGGCCACCCAGCTCAGCAACGGCCAAGGCAGTCGGATCGCTAGTGAAGGCGCCCTGGACGCCAGCGTCAGCGGTTTCGATCAACAAGGCGGCGAACTGTTCAGCAAGAGCGCCCTGACCCTGGACCTCAACCAGGGCCGGTTGACCAACCACAAGGGCTTGATCAATGCACCGCTGCTGGTGCTGAAGAACCTGGCCGAGGTGGACAACCAGGATGGCGAGATCTCCAGCGCCCAGGCTTTCACCCTGGCCGCTCGCAGCCTGGACAACGGCAGCGGCAAGCTGATCAGTCAGCAGGGCCTGACCCTGCGCATCGAACAGGCCCTGAGCAACCTCAAGGGCCTGGTGTCGGCCAAGACCCTGGATCTGCACAGCCAAAGCCTGGACAACGGCGCCGGGCTGATCAGCAGTCGCGGTACGCAATTACTCAAGGTCGACACTCGCCTGCTCAACCAGGACGGCACCGTGATCGCCGATGAACGCCTGGAGCTGCAGGCCGCTGGCGTGGATAACCGCAAGGGGCAGGTATCCGGCAAGGCCGAGGTGGTCGCCAGGATCGCCAGCCTGGACAACCAGGGCGGGCAACTGGTGGCTGGCAATACCCTGCTGCTGCGTGGCGATTCCCTGGACAACCGCCAGGGTGGCCTGGTGGGTGCGACCCAGGGGCTGCAACTGACGGTCGCGGCCATGGACAACCGTGGCGGTGAATTGTCGAGCCGGGCCGACGTGACCCTGGGCGGCAGCCACCTGGACAACGGCGATGGCGGCAAGGTGCTCAGCGAGGGGCGCCTGGCCCTGGTCGTGGCCCAGGTGCTCAACCGCAACAAGGGTCTGCTCTCGGGCAAGGCCGGCCTGGGCCTGGATGGCAGCCACCTGGACAACACCGATGGCCTGTTGCTGACCCAGCAAGACCTCAAGGTGCGCCTGCAAGGCGATCTGGACAATCGCCAGGGCCTGATCAGCGCCGAGGGCAACCTGACGCTCGAAGGCCAGGCCCTGGATAACCGCCGGGGCAGTGTTTCCAGTGCCCAAGCCTTGACCCTGGAACAGCGCGGGGACGTGCTCAACCAGCAGGGCGAGATCGTCACCGATGGCGCGTTGCTGCTCGGCAGTGCCGGCCTGGATAACCGCAACGCGGGCAACATCAGCGCCAAAGGCGCCGCTCATGTGGTTACCACCGCTGTGGACAACAGCCAGAACGGTCGCTTGAACAGCGGTGCCAACCTGACCCTGAAAACCGGACGCCTGACCAACCAGGACGGCGGCCGCGTGGCCAGCGCCGGTGCCTTGGACGCCAGCCTCACCGGTCTTGACCAGCAGGGCGGCCAGCTGTTCAGCAACACCGCCCTGACCCTGGACCTGGGCCAGGGGCCGTTGAACAACCATAAAGGCCTGATCAACGCACCGTTGCTGGTGCTCAAGAACCTTGGGCAGGTGAACAACCAGGGCGGTGAGATCTCCTCGGCCCAGGCCTTCACCCTGGCCGCGCAAAACCTCGACAACAGCAATGGCAAGGTCCTGAGCAATCAGGCCCTGACCCTGCGCATCGACCAGGCCCTGGGCAACCTCAAGGGCCTGATCGCAGCGGCGGCCCTCGATGTCCGGGCCGCCAGCCTGGATAACAGCGGCGGCACCCTGACCAGCCGTGGCGATCTCGACCTGCAATTGGCAGGCGCCTTGAACAACAGCCAGCAAGGCCTGATCAACGCCACCGGTAGCTTGCACCTCGACAGCAGCGCCGTGGACAACCGCGGTGGTTCGCTCCTGGGCGGCGCCATTGCCGTGGACCTGGGCAACGCCACCGGCGACGTGAACAACGACGATGGCCTGATCAGCACCGACGGCCAACTGCGCATCACCCACCTGCGTGACCTGAGTAACCGCCGCGGCGAAGTCTCCAGCCACCAGAGCCTGGAGTTGGCGGCGCGCAAGCTGGACAACAGCGCCGGCAAGCTGATCAGCAACCAGCAGTTGAACCTCACGGCCCAAGGCCTGGACAACCAGGGCGGCCTGGTTTCCGGTTGGCAGGGCCTGAGTGCCAACCTGGGCAGCCTGGACAACCGTAACCTGGGAACCCTGTCCAGTCGCAGCGGTGCACTGGATGCCCAAGTCAGCGGCGACCTGCAAAACAGTGGTGCCGGGGCCCTGGTCAGCCAGAAAGCCCTGACGGTGGCGGCGGCCAACCTGGATAACAGTAACGGCGGCATCCTCTCCAGCGGTGCCGGGCAGAGCCTGAACGTCAGCGGCCTGCTGAGCAATGCCCAGGGAGGCCTGATCGACAGCGGCGCGACCCTGGTGCTGAACGCCATGACCCTGGGCAACGCCAGCGGCACCATCAATGCCCAGCAGGCGCTGAGCCTCAACGCCACGCGCCTGGACAACAGCCACGGGAGCTTGGTGGGCAATGCCGCGGTGACCCTCGACCTGCTGGGCAACCTGGACAACACCCAGGGCAAGTTGGCCAGTGGTGGCCCGCTGCGTATCGAGCGGGCCGGGCAGATCGACAACCAGGGCGGGCAGCTTGCCAGCCAGGGCCTGTTGAAGCTGTTCGCGGCCGGCCTGGACAACCGCAATCGCGGCACGGTGGCCGCCAACGAGCAACTGACCCTGCATGTCGACGGCGCCTTGCACAACAGCGGCGACGGCCTGATCTACAGCCAGAATGCCGCTATCGATTTGCGTGCCGCCAGCCTGGCCAATGCCAAGGGCACCCTGCAAAGCCAGGGTGCCCTGGACCTGACCACGGGCGATATCGATAACCAGGGCGGGCACCTTGTGGCCAAGGCCGGCGACCTGACCCTCGCCGCCGGGGCCCTGGATAACCGCGGTGGTGTGCTGTCCAGTCTCCAGGGAGCACTGACCGCCAACCTGGATGGCGTGCTGAAAAACGGCTACGACCTGAATGACAAACGCCAGGGCGGCGTGATCCAGGCCCAGCGCCTGAGCCTCAGGGCCCTGGCGGGTATCGACAACTACGGTGGGCGCATTTCGGCACAAAGTGGCGACGCGCTGATCAGCACCGGCGACTTCGACAACCGCAACGGTGGTCTTTATGCCAAGGGCCTGGTCAAGGTCACTGGCGGCAACTTCGATAACAGCGGCGACCAGGACGGGCAGATCGCTGGCCGGCAGATCGATCTCGACCTCAGCGGTGCGCTGAACAACCGCCTGGGCATCATCGAGAGCGACAGCACCCTGGCGATCAAGGCCGCCAGCCTCGACAACCAGGCCGGGCAACTGCGCGCCCTGGGCACCAGCGGCAGCACCCGATTCGAGATCGGCGGGCAGTTCGACAATCGCAATGGCACCCTGGAAAGCGCCAACACGGACTTGAGCCTGGGCGTGGGCAGCTTCCTCAATGGCGGCGGCAGCCTGTTGCATGTCGGCCGGGGCACCTTCGACATTGCCACCGCCAACGTCACCGGCGCCGGCGGCAGTATCGTCACTCGCGGTGGGCTGACCCTCAACGCCGACAGTTGGAACAACAGCAACGTGATCCAGGCCGGGCGCCTGACGGTCAACGTCGGGCAATTCAGCCAGAGTGCCAGCGGCCAGTTGCTGGCCAGCGAGGCGCTGGTCGGCAGCGGTGGCAACTGGAGCAACGATGGCCTGATCGCCAGCGATGCCAGCCTCAGTCTCAACCTGAGCGGTGCCTACTCGGGCAGTGGTCGCGTGAGCAGCCGCGGCACCCTGGGCCTGACAGCCGGGCAACTGGACCTCAACAGTGCCGCCAGTATCGCTGGCGGTGGCGACACCTCGGTGTCGGTGGCTGGCCAATTGAACAATGCCGGGCGCCTGACCTCCGCTGCGAGGCTCGACCTGGTCGCGGGCGGTATCGCCAACCAGGGAACCCTCGGCGCGGGCGGTGACCTGGTACTGACCACCGGTGCCCTGGTCAACGACCATGGGCTGGTATTCAGTGGCGGCGACATGGGCTTGCGGGTCGAGAGCCTGACCAACAGCTATGCCGATGTGTACAGCCTGGGCAACCTGGCGATCGACCGGGATGGCAAGGGCACCCTGGCCAACCGTATCGTCAACCGTTCCGGCTCGCTGCAAAGCGATGGGTCGATGGCACTGGCGGCCAGTACCATCGAGAACGTGCGGGCAGTGCTGAAAACCGACAACAAGGGCATCTACACCGCTCGCATCGGCGAAATCGCTTGTATCAAGGGGGTTAACGCCGGGGACTGTGGGGGCAAGCGCAACCACGTCTGGGAAGTCGTCCAGCGTGACAAGTTCGAAGTCACCGAGGCTAGCGCCGCATCGAGCATTACCGCTGGCGCCAACCTGACGATCAAGGGCGGCGACCTGCTCAACCAGAGCAGCACCATCGCCGCCGGGGGGGGCCTGGTCGCCACGGTCAACAACCTGACCAACAGCGGCATCGAAACCGGCGAGACCGAAACCACCCGGGTGTTCCGCTCGCAACGGACCAAGAACGCAGGGTCCTGGTACAACGTCGCCAGTGCCGTCACCAACAAATACTGGTTCCAGAGCGCGGGTTACAACCCCAATGACCTGGGCGGCCTGGAAGGTGCCTTGGCCGGCTTTATTGGCATGACCGAGGCTGAGCTGCCGCAGTTTGGCAAGAGTGTAAAAATCGCCGGTGGCGACCAGAGCTATGCGGCGGTGATGCAAGCCGGTGGCGCCGTGAACATCAACGCTGGCAACGGCATCGATAACAGCGTGGTACGCCCGGGCTATACCTACATTGGCAGTGGCGCCCGGACCAACACCGACGCGCCCGGCACCACCTTCGCGACCCGTATCACGCTCAACCAGCAGTTGCCACCAGACCTTGCCCAGCAGCAGGTCAATCCCCTGGCCCTGCCCGGCTTCAGCCTGCCGACGGGTAAAAACGGCCTGTTTCGCCTCAGCGGCCAGAGCGGCAGTACGCCCGCCACCACGGCTCCACAGAGCTGGACCATGGGCGGTGCGAGCCTGAGCAGCACGCAGCGCCAGCAAGGCCAGGCGGCTCCCCAGGTGCGGGACATCAACATGGCCGATACCGCCCAGGTGACTGCCCGTTCCGCCGACCTGAACGCGGTCGCTCCGGTCCTGGCCCAGGTCGGTGGCGAGGCCCGGGTGGTCGACAGCAGCCTGCCTGCCACCGGCACGGTACCAGGGCCAGTGCTGCCCGGGCGTTCGACGGCGGATGCAGGCATCAGCCAGCCCGCCACCCTGAACGGCCAGTCGCAGATGCCGGTCAGCGTCGAGCGCGTACAGGGCCTGCCGGACAGCAGCGTGCGCAGCAATCCGCACAAGTACCTGATCGAAACCAACCCGGTCCTCACCGACCTCAAGCAGTTCATGAGCTCCGACTACTTGTTGTCCAACCTGGGCTACAACCCGGACGACAGCGCCAAGCGCCTGGGCGATGGCTTCTACGAACAGAAGCTGATCCAGCAAGCGGTAACCGCCCGCACCGGCCAGCGCTTCATCAATGGCCAGGACACCGACGAGAAGCTGTTCAAGTACCTGATGGACAACGCCATCAAGAGCAAGCAGCAGCTCAACCTGGCAGTCGGAGTGAGCCTGACCTCCGAGCAGGTGGCGGCCCTGACCCACGACATCGTCTGGTTGGAAAATGCCGAAGTGAATGGCGAGCAGGTGCTGGTGCCGGTGCTCTACCTGGCCCACTCCAACAATCGCCTGGCACCCAATGGCGCCTTGATCGCTGGCAGCGACGTCAACCTGATCGCCGGGCAAGACCTGAACAACGTCGGCACCCTGCGGGCGACCAACAACCTTTCGGCCCAGGCCGGACAGAACCTGGTCAACAGCGGCCTGGTGGAGGCTGGCAACCGCCTCGATCTGCTGGCGGGCAACAACCTGGTGAACAAGGCTGGAGGCATCATCGCTGGCCGTGATGTGAACCTCACCGCGACCCGGGGCGACGTGCTCAACGAGCGCACCTTGACCAGCCACCAGAGCAGCAACGGCAGCTACGCCCAGCAACGCGATTTCGTCGACAACGCGGCCAGGGTGGAGGCTGCGAACAACCTGGTCATCAACGCCGGACGCGACCTGAACAACAACGGCGGTGTGCTCAAGAGCGGTGCGGATACCAGCCTCAAGGCGGGGCGTGACGTCAACCTCAGCGCGGTGGAGCAGGTGGTCAGCAACGACCGGGGCACACGCTACAACGACCTGAGCGTGACCCAGAACGGCTCCAGCTTGCAGTCCGGGCGTGATCTTGCGATCAGCGCAGGGCGCGACATCACCGCCATCGCCAGCCAGATCGAGGCCAAGCGCGATGTGACGATGTCGGCCACGGAAAACCTGAACCTGGTTTCAGCCGCCAATGAGCAGCACTCGGCGAGCAAGACCAAGAAGGTGACGAGCCAGGAGGATCATGTTCAGCAGGTGTCGACCACCCTGGCCGCTGGCGGCAATGTCACGCTCAAGGCCGGTGAAGATCTGCAATTGATTGCCAGCCGGGTGACGGCGGGGAATGAAGCTTATTTGTATGCCGTGGGTGATGTGAACCTGGATGCGGCCCAGAACAGTGACTACAGCTACTACCGCAAGACCAAGACCAGTAGCTCAGGGCTTTCCAGCACTCAGAAAACACGTATCGACAGCAGCAGTTCAACCACGCAGGAGGGATCCTCCGTCAGTGGCGATAAAGTGGTTGTGCGCGCTGGGCAGGATATCGGCGTTACTGCCAGCAATGTCGTATCCACCCAATCCACCAGCCTGGTCGCTGGGCGCAATGTCGCCATCGACAGTGCTACGCAAACCAGTGAAGAAAGTCATTCGACGTCGAAGAAGAAATCCGGCCTGTTGAGCAGTGGCGGTATCGGCTTCACCTTGGGATCGTCTTCGCTTCAGAACACCTCGACCAGCTCCAGCGAGAATGCCAAGGTCAGTACCATCGGCAGTGTGCTGGGCAACGTCGATATCCAGGCCGGCAAGGACCTGGGCATAAAAGGATCTGACGTCGTCGCCGGCAAGGACATCAACCTCGTTGGGCAGAATGTCAGCATCCTTGCGGCGGAGAATCACAACCGCAGCGAGCAGACCTCCAAGAGCAAGACCAGCGGCCTGACCCTGGCTCTTTCCGGCACCGTTGGCAGCGCTATCGATACGGCGTACCAGACAACCAAGCAAGCCAAGGAAGAAGACGACAGTCGGCTCTCTGCCCTGCAAGGCATAAAGGCCGGCCTTACAGGTATCCAGGCCTGGCAGGCAGCGCAGCAAAATGGCGGGATGAACGCTGACAATGTGGGGCAGTTCGTTGGCATCAGCCTGTCCCTTGGGTCGCAGAAGTCCAGTTCCAAGCAAACCCAGGAACAGACAGTGAGCCAGGGGAGCAGCCTGAATGCGGGAGGAAGTCTCAGCATTCTGGCTACCGGCAAGGAGAGTCTTGGAAGCGATGGCGACATCAATGTTCATGGCAGCAAGTTGCAGGCTGCCAAGGACCTCAAACTCGTAGCCAATCGCGATATCAATCTGGATGCCGCGGCAAATACCCAAAGGCTGGATGGCAAGAACAGCAGCAGCGGTGGCGCCGTTGGGGCGAGCATCGGATTTGGCTCCAGTGGTGCCGGGCTGAGCATCTTCGCCAACGGCAACAAGGGAACGGGTAATGAGAAAGGTAACGGTACTACCTGGACCGAAACCACCCTAGACGCCGGTAACCACGCTAGCCTGGTCAGTGGCCGGGATGCCACGCTCAAGGGCGCGCAGGTCAACGCCGACAAGATCACCGCCAATGTAGGACGTGACCTCACACTGCAAAGCTTGCAGGACACAGACAACTACAAGTCCAAACAGAGCAATGTCAGCGCAGGGGCGAGCTTTACGATTGGCACGATGACGGGCAGCGGGTCCCTCAGTGTCAGCCAGAGCAAGATCGACTCCAAATACCAGAGCGTGCAGGAGCAAACCGGGCTGTTTGCCGGTAAGGGCGGCTATCAGGTTGAGGTAGGCAAGCACACTCAACTTGATGGCAGTGTTATTGCCAGTACAGCAGAAGCCGACAAGAACCGGCTGAGTACTGGCACCTTGGGCTGGAGTGACCTCAAGAACAAGGCCGATTACACAAGCCAGATCCAGAGCGCCAGCGTCAGCAGCGGCAACGGCGGTACGGACGGTTTTATCAGCAATATGCCCAGTGGCACGTTGATCGCCTACAACCACAGTGGCAGTGCCAGCGGCACTACTTCATCGGCGATCTCCAACGGCACTCTGGAAATCCGTGACCCCAGCCTGCAGAAGCAAGACGTAACCACCCTCAGCCATGACGTCGAACATGCCAACGGCAGCATCAGTCCGATCTTCGATAAGGAGAAGGAGCAGAAGCGCCTGCGGCAGGTGCAGTTGATTGGGGATATAGGCACGCAGGTTGCGGATGTTGTTCGTACTCAAGGCGCTATTAACGCTGCCAATGCTCAAAAAGACCCTAAAGCGATAGCGGCTGCGCGAGACAAGCTGGCCAGTGAGGGTAATACCCGGCCAACCGATGAACAGATTGCCGCGCAGGTCACCCGTACGGTGATGCAGCCGTACGGTACGGGGGGCGATTATCAACGTGCGGCTCAAGCGGTGACGGCTGCCTTGCAAGGATTGGTGGGAGGGGATATCGGTTCAGCAATCGCCGGTGCATCGGCGCCGTACCTGGCGAACATTATCAAGCAGACAACTGGGAGCAACGACACGGCGCGCATCATGGCGCAGGCTGTGTTGGGAGCTGTGGTTGCTCAGGTTCAGGGTAACTCCGCTGGTGCAGGTGCGGCAGGAGCAGCCACAGGCGAGCTAATTGCGGCACGACTATATCCAAATACTGCACCCAAGGATTTAAGCGAGGAGCAGAGGCAGACGGTGTCGGCGCTTTCGACATTGGCGTCGGGGTTGGTGGGCGGGCTTGCTGGTGGTGATCTGAGCGGTGCTGTGACGGGCGCGCAGGCGGGTACCAATGCTGTTCAGAACAACTGGCTAAGCCTAGAGCAATCGTTAACCTTTGATAAAGAAATGTCTGACTGCCGCAAATCAGGTAGTCCTGATTGCCAAGGAGTGATTGATAAATGGAAGCTGGTCAGTGATAAGCAGAGTGCCGAAACAGACCAGAGATTGAAGGACGATCCGCTCAGAGCTCTGGGTGAGGATAAAGAACTTGCACAGGGTGGGATTGAGGTCACTCAACGTCCGGATTGGCTAAGGATGGTCTGAAGTAGCCATGTATTTCCCCGGCATACCACCTAGCGCAACTTTTAAACTCGCCAAATGATCAAAAAACAATCAATTCGACGAGTATTTCTTACGTTTTCGCCACCCGGACCCCACTCCGGTGGCCATTTCCCGCATTACAGGCGCACCTCTCCTGCATTCGTCAGTAAATGTCGGCGCGCCATCCACAGGTTCGACAGAGCGAACAGTGTCACCAGTTGCGCCGTGTTTTTGGCCAAGCCGCGAAAGCGCACCTTGGTGTAACCGAACTGGCGCTTGATTACCCGGAACGGATGCTCGACCTTGGCGCGCACCTGAGCCTTGGCCTTTTCAATCTTGCGCTTGGCTTTGTACAGCACGCTGCGCTTATCGAGTTTTTTGTAGGTGCTGCGGCGTGCCGCCACCTGCCAGATAACTTCACGTCCTTCATGCTCGGGCCGCTTTTCGACACCGGTGTAGCCTGCATCGGCGCAGACCACGTTTTCGTCGCCATGCAGCAATTTGTCCACCTGGGTGACATCCGCCACATTGGCCGCCGTGCCCACTACGCTGTGCACCAGACCCGATTCGTCATCGGCGCCGATGTGGGCCTTCATGCCAAAATAATACTGGTTTCCCTTCTTGGTCTGGTGCATTTCCGGGTCGCGCTTGCCGTCCTTGTTCTTGGTCGAACTGGGCGCATTGATCAGCGTTGCATCGACGATGGTGCCCTGGCGCAGCGACAGGCCGCGGTCGCCCAGATAGCCATTGATGACAGCGAGGATGCCGGCCGCCAGCTCGTGTTTCTCCAGCAAGCGGCGGAAGTTGAGAATGGTGGTTTCGTCGGGGATGCGCTCCAGGTTCAGCCCGGCAAACTGGCGCAGGATCGTGGTTTCGTACAGCGCTTCCTCCATCGCTGGATCGCTGTAGCCGAACCAGTTCTGCAGCAGATGCACACGCAGCATCGCCATCAACGGGTAGGCCGGACGGCCACCTTCACCTTTCGGATAATGTGGCTCGATCAAAGCAATCAAGCCCTTCCACGGCACCACCCGATCCATCTCGATCAGGAACAACTCCTTGCGGGTTTGCTTGCGCTTGCCAGCGTACTCGGCGTCGGCGAAGGTCATCTGCTTCATCGGGAAACTCGGTGGGTGGGGTCGCGGTATTTTGCCAAATCAGAAAGTCTTTTTCAGAGTTTCCCTAAGTCATATTGGCCTGGATGTGATGAGCAATGATGAAGCCAAGGCATATATTCAAGAATGGAATGGGCAAGATTTAGCAAAAATAGACGTAAATAGCCCGAAATGGGCGAGTTTCGCACTGTTTATATCTGATCCTGAAAACCAAGCTGCAGTCGCTTCTGTAGCTGTGTTAGGTAAAAGTTTAATTGGTCTTGCTAAGACGACTGTTTCTAATATTTCCAGATCAGGGGCGTCAACCGGTATAAAAAGTATGCAGGTAGGTCTTCGGAATCCCCAGCAAGTGGATCAGATTAAAAATGATATGCTATCCAATAATTATAGGTTTACAGCCCCGGAAGGACGTATTGCTGGTTATGTAGACAGCAAGGGAATTTATTATATATCTGAGGGGAATCATCGCATGGTCGCCGCCCAGGAAATATTCAGAAAGACAGGTGATGCTTCTTTTATAGGGCGGCGGCAAAAACTGAGTGCAACACCTGACCTTTCCGGTACGGTGCTGCCCCTATGTCATATACCGAACTCAGCGTTGAAGAACGCGCCACCATCCAAATCGGCCACGCCCAGGGCTTCAGCCTGCGCAGGATTGCTCGCCTGATCAATAGGTCTCCTTCGACCATCAGTCGAGAGCTGCGCCGCAATCGAGATGTCTGTGGCAGCTACTCGGCCCGCGCGGCCCAGGAGCAGATGAAGGCCCGCCGCCAAGTCTGTCGACCGAGCCGAAAGCTGCTGCCGGGGAGCGAGCGCTTCGAACTGGTGGTTCATATGCTGCGTGAGCGTTTGTCTCCCGAACAGATTGCCGGCAAGCTGCGCCACATGAACATACCTAGCCTCAGAGATGCCTACGTCTGTCGCGAGACGATCTACAACGCGATCTATGCCCTGCCAGTGGGTGAGCTGCGTAAGGAGCTGATCATCTGTCTGCGCCAAGGCAAGACGACGCGCCGGCCGCGCTCTGGTGGCGTGGATCGGCGCGGCCAGATCCCCGAGATGGTCAGTATTCATGTGCGCCCGCCGGAGATTGAAGACAGGCTGATGCCGGGGCATTGGGAAGGCGACCTCATCAAGGGTAAGGCCAACGCCTCGTCCGTCGGTACGCTGGTGGAACGCACCAGTGGGTACCTGATGTTGGTGAAGATGAACGACGCGACGGCGACTTCGGCGCTGGAAGGCTTCAGCGCCGCGCTCAATAGCATGCCGCTGGAGATGCGCAAGAGCATGACTTACGACCAGGGCCGGGAGATGGCGCGACACGCCGAGATCACCCAAAGAACCGGCGTGGCGATCTACTTCTGCGACCCGCACAGCCCCTGGCAGCGCGGCAGCAACGAAAACATCAACGGCCTGATTCGCCAGTACTTGCCCAAGGGCACAGACCTGTCGGTACATAGCCAGGAGGAGCTGGACGCCATTGCGCTGCAACTGAACATGCGACCGCGTAAGCGCTTCGACTTCAAATGCCCAATCGAAGTTATGGACGAGGTGATGCAGAAGGCCATGGCTATGCGGCATGATGCTCCAGTTTCAATTCAATGACCGTGTTGCACTCAGCTCCTGCAACCGCCTAGATAAGTTATTGAAAAATGGACTGTGGACTCAAACAAAAAGTGCCCCTGCTGGAGCTCAATCCATGCCGGTAAGAAAATGATGATCGCTCATATTAAAAAAAATGAAATATACGTTAGGATGTTGTCCCTAGCTCTGCCTTATATAAGAAATATCCAGACTCTGGATAAAAAGATAAAGGGTAAGGATAGGTCGTGTTATTTTGAGGCGGAGTTAGTGCACAACCTTACAGTCGGTTTGTTGGACTCTGAATTTTCTGAGCATGATATATGGTTTTTAAATCATCAGGCTAAATATTACTTTGACAACTGCAGTGATGATATTTCACCTAATTACTCGGAGCATATAAAGTTTATTCAGGCTCTTTTTGAGCTGGTTCCTGACTCACTAAAAGCAAAACTACTATGGCTTGGGCCATGCCATAATCAGCAAAGATAAGGGAATAAAACGCCATCAGGATCATATGGCTTTGTAACAGTGCCTGATGGAGCAGTTCGAGTCAGTAGGAAAAATATTAATGAAGGTTTTTCAACTCACCTTGGACTTAGAGATAGAGGGACTTAAAATATTCAGGTTCTATACGCTATTGGAATAATTATGTTCCAAGTCGAGGAGCAATAAGTCAGCAGAATAATGGCTCTGGGCATTGCAAGACGCCAGCATCGTTATGTAATAACTCCAGGCTGCCAGAAAATTTATTTAGTCCAAGTTAGGTTTGACATGGATGAGCGACAGAGGGCGCTATGCGCACAGCTTGTTAGGGTGAATTCTGATCAAGCTGCTGATTGGCTAATGACTAAGTATCCGATAGAGTCTGCTGATTGGGGAGAAGCATTGCTACTGATTCCCCATCGTACGTGGAAGCGCTCTGATCAGAAGCGATTAGCAAAATACTATTTTAGAAAATTACCTTTTTCTGGGCCAAGAGGGTATGAGTCTTTTGCGGCTATTATGTCTATAAAGTTATTAATTGGTTGTGTGGCGGAAGCTATTCCGGCAGAAGCATCAAAGGTTGAATTGTTGCTTTATTATTTGATTCCGATTTTAAATAAGTTGGCTAAAAATGATTCGAGCCGCCAGCTGGTTAGAGAATTTGTTGCGGGGCTTTAGTTGGTTACTTTGAATGCTAAAAATATCCCCGGCACTGCCGGGGATATTATTTTTCGCTCCGCTGTAACTACCAGCCTATTCTTACTGACCTTGATTCTAATTTTCTGATTGACCTCAAACCCTGCCTGTTGCAGCCAGTGTCCAGGCAGTCGAAGCATGGATGATGCAACGCTGACCCCAAGTATTCGCTCAGGAACCTCAGGAAAGGCCCAGGCATATAAAGTTTAAGGGCATCCAACCATTTCCGAGATTCAATATCATCCAGGTAGTGGAAAGCACAAAGCTGGTGAATATTATAAGTTTACTTATAAGGATGGTTTGGCGGTTAGAGTTGTGGTGAGATGTTACTGAAAGATCATGGTGTTTTAGCTTCTCAAATTGAGTTGGGATGGAGCTTGGCTCGATGAACTGAAACTAAATAGGGTTGATTCTGGTTGGGCAATTAATGCTGTTGATACCTAAAGTTTTAATGCTCTAAAAAACTGGATCTTGGAGCGCCATGATGTGGGACTCTGGGAGTAGAGCTGGACATTGAATTTCCGGTTGTTCTAGTTGACAGTTTCAGGGGCTGAGTGCAACACGGTTACTAAGTGGAAGTGGGCGCCTGCTCGATTTCTACGATGACGGTCGTTCGGTTATCACTCCAACGCCGCCCGAGGTGGCGCTGACGACAATGCTCGACGAGCTGCAAACGCCCCATGCCGATCGCTGGCCTGGCGCGCCAGGCGGTTTACGCAGCAGGGCCCGCCATGGGGTATTCGCGCTCCTGGGGTAGCAGGCGCCGCGCCTCTTCCAGGTCGCCAGCCAGCACCCGCTCATGGATGCGATGCGCCAGCGGCGTGACGTCGCTGATGCGCTGGATCCACTGGTTCACGTACAAGCCCACCGCTTCCTGGCCAAGGCCGATCTGGATGGCCCGGTGTTCCTGGGGCCGTAGGTGCAGGTCGCGTTCCGGGTCCCACTGGATGCGCACCGGCGACTGGTCTTTCAACTGCAACCATTGCTCCTTGCTCATCCCCTCCTCGGCGTGGCTCGGGCAGCTGTGGGCCAGGGCCCATTCGAAGCCTTCGCGGCTGATGTCGATGGCCAGGATGCGGCTCTGCCCTGCGTCTTTGAAGCCCCAGCCGGCGCGATACATCATCCAGAGGAAGGAGGGCTTTATCCAGGTCATGCGCTCCATCTTGAACGGTGGCGAGACGAAGGTGCCATGGGCCAGCGCCGCATCGGCAATGCTTGCCGAGTAGGCCTGGTAGACGCGCAGGGTGCTGGCGTCGTAGACCGCCCGGATCTGGCGCAGGGGGGTGTTGTCGGCTGTTGCAGGCATGGTGTTTCCTTGTGAAAGCGGGCGGCTGAGTGGCCGCCCGTGATGCGCCTGGTGCGCTGCGCCATGTGCTGTTGCGCGGCATCCAGGCACAAGGGTGTTCAGCGGGAATGCTGTATCAAAAGAATGTCGCCGGTCGCCGCGTCGATATCCACCCTGAACATCGCCTGGTCGCGTTGTCGGCTGAACATGCAGGTGAAGACGCTGGGCGAATCCTGCGGGAACGGTTCGAACCAGGTGTAGACGCCGGTCTCGAGCTGGCCATCGATCAGCAACTGGTCGGTAATCCGGATCTGTTGCTGGCGGTCGCCGGAGACCACGTAGAGGGTCGCGGCCATGCCCGTGTCGTCATCGTTCCACAAAATGGCGAGGTGTTGCCGATCCGGTACCACGATCGCCAGCAGGCCGCGGCTGTTGACCACGCTCAGGAGCTGTTCCTGCCAGCGCCAGCGTGCCTCGACGACCAGGCAAGGAGACCACCCGAGGGCGATCATCCGGTCCACTGTCATGTTTTCGTCGATGACCTTGCCGTCTTCCCGGATGCGTTCGAAATCACTGATCACAATTTTCACTCCACAGGCAGCACTTTAGGCGTGCCGACTATTTTCACAAGCCTGTCACCAAGGAACTCCACTTGTCTCACCCCGCCCTTGTAGTTCTCCAGCGGGCCGGTGATGCCACTGTGAATCTTTTGCGGGGCGGTGGTCTCGACGGTGATCACATAGGACACGTCTGGCTTGAACCGCTCGAGGATCACCAGTTTATCCCGGGCATAGGCCTGGTTGGGAACCGCATCGGGGGTGGCGAATCCGCCGAAGAACTTTTTGCCCTGCATGATGGCTTCGGCCTGGCCCTTGGCGACCACCATCTGGTATTGCGTTCCTGGCGGCACTATCTCGGTCTTGACCTGGGTTCCCTCCAGCCACGCTGGCAACTCCTCCTTGGCGATCATCACCTTGTTGACCTCCGAGGCCGTGCGCACTTCCAGTACCTGCGACTGGTTGGCCAGTCGCGCGGCGTTGCGCTCCGCACTCATCTTGGCCATTTTCGGCCCGGCGCCGAGCAGCGCCAGGCCGGCGATACCTTGCAGCAGGTCACGGTAGCCTGGGCCGAGCTGGTCGCCGATTTGGCCGAGCAATTCCATGCCGCCATAGATCGCGGCGCCCACCGCCACGGTGGTCAGCAGGGCTGCCGCACCAGCCATGGCCGCCAGCACCAGGGCACCTGCGGCAGCGACCAGGCCCAACACCTCCAGGCCGGTATGCAGCCAGCCCTCGATATCCAGCACGAACTCCACCTGCAGCGTCGGGCCACCGATGAAGGTGTCCTGGCTACCGGACTTGATGTGTGCCCCGCAGGTCATCTTGCTGGTCAGGCGCGCCGCCGGCTTGCCGTTGATGTACACGGTAGCGCTGCCTTCGGCGATGGTGACCGGGAGCGGCCAGGGCGGATGCCCCAGGGGAAAGCCGGTACAGGAACTCGATACATCCTCACCGGCCCGCATGGCGTTGCGCAGGTTGACGAAGACGTTGGGGCTGCCCCTTATGAGCTCGCCGGTGGTTGGCTCGGGCAAATCGAAGATGGTCGACAGTCCCTTCACCAGTTGGAACATCGACAGGCCGCCAGCGGCGACCGAACCCGCCAGGATCACCACCGCCAGGCCGCCCGTTGCGGCAGTTGCCGCAACGATGGCTGCACCGATGAGAGCCCCGGCGACCGCGCCGGCGATCATCGCTGCAACTCCGAATCCATGGGCGATTTCATCGCCAAACCGCGCTGCGGCCTGTACGTCCATGTTGAGGCTCCGTCCTTGGTGCTCCAAGCACCTTTCCTGGGCCATTGATTGTCGTGAGCATCGGATTATCGAAGAGCGCTCCGGGGGCAGCAAGTCCTGGACGTCGTCCTGCATTTGCCAATGCAAAGCACCATCGCGTCGACCAGGGCTCGCCAGTGCGCAGGCAGCGCTAGCGGGCCAATACCACAAGCCGTGGGGATGGCGGGAGATTCACACGGCTGATGAAACCCTGCTTGAGAGAGCGCTCTGCGCCTGGTTACCGGCTGGGCCCCGGTGCCCAGGGTGGTTTTGGCTGGAAAATTCCGCATTTTTTAATTTACAACCACCCTCGCACTCAAGCTCAATCTCCCACCGCGCCTTGCGTGAAGGGGCGCATTCATTTACTCCGGCTATAGTCTGGTGCTCACCCCGCTTTCATCCGCAAAAGGTGCTTTCGTATGTCTCGCTTTGCCTCCCGCAATACTTGGCTGGCCGCTGGTGCCGTGCTGTTGTGCCTGCAACTTCCCGTGCAGGCCCAGGAGCGTTTCACCCTGAATGTGCCCGGGGTGTCGGATGACCGGCTGTTCACCACCGGCAATGCCAGTGATGCCAAGGGCTGTGGCGGGCATAACAACTCCCCGGCGCTGAGCTGGACCGCCGGCCCTGCCGGAACCTTGAGCTACGCCATCGTCATGCATGACCCGGATGGCGCCAAGGGCCAGGGTGTCGATCACTGGGTGCACTACGGCATCAAGGCCAGTACCCGGCAGCTTCCGGCCGGCGCCGGCACCAAGCCAACCTTGGAAGGCCTGGCCGGTATCAACAGCCGCAACAGCACCACCTACATGGGGCCGTGCCCACCGGTGGGCGACAGCGCTCATCACTACATCATCCAGATCTTCGCCCTGGACCTGCCCCCCGAGGCCTTGCCTGCCGGGCTGACCCGCGCCCAGCTGCTGGAGAAGATCAACGGTCACGTACTGCGCAATAGCAGCGTGGTGCGCCGCTACTCGCGCTGAATTTTTTTCAGGGGGCTTAACCCGAATCGCCAAGGCGCTTCGTCTGAAGGGGGGAATGGATCATTTCTTCCCCGAGGTCAGCCCCCATGTCCCTTCCTCTGCATTTCCTTCGCCCGGCCACCCAGGGTTTCGCCATCGCTGGCCTGCTGTTGGCGATTGCCGGTTGCGGCGTGTCGTCCAAGCCTGATGCCACTGCGGAGGCTGCGGCCCAGGGCACGCTGCAGGCGGCGCCTGAGGCCCAGTACGAGATGCCGCGTGCCGATACGTCCCTGGCCAAGCGTGGCCTGCGCCCGGTATCGATGATCGCGCCCATGCCGGCGCCGGCGGTGTACCGCGAGTCATTCCAGGCCTACCGGGACGAGCCGCGCGAGCAGTACCAGGCCCTGCCGGACAACCCGATCCACAGCGTGGCCGAGGCCCCGGTATCGACCTTCAGCGTCGACGTGGACACCGGCGCCTACGCCAACGTCCGCCGCTTGCTTAACCAGGGCAGCCTGCCGCCCGAAGGCGCGGTGCGCCTGGAAGAACTGGTCAACTACTTCCCCTACGACTACGCCTTGCCCAGCGATGGCTCGCCCTTCGGCGTGACCACCGAGCTGGCGCCCACGCCGTGGAACCCCCATACCCGCTTGCTGCGCATCGGCATCAAGGCTTCGGATCGCGCAGTGGCCCAGTTGGCCCCGGCCAACCTGGTGTTCCTGGTGGATGTCTCCGGCTCCATGGACCGCCGCGAAGGCCTGCCCCTGGTCAAGAGCACCCTCAAGCTGCTGGTGGACCAACTGCGTGACCAGGACCGGGTATCGCTGGTGGTCTATGCCGGTGAATCGCGGGTGGTGCTCGAACCCACCTCCGGCCGCGACAAGGCCAAGATCCGCAACGCCATCGACCAACTCACCGCCGGAGGCTCCACTGCTGGCGCCTCGGGCATCCAGATGGCCTACCAGATGGCCCAGCAGGGCTTCATCGAAAAGGGCATCAACCGCATCCTGCTGGCCACCGACGGCGACTTCAACGTCGGGGTCAGCGACTTCGACAGCCTCAAGGCCATGGCGGTCGAGAAGCGCAAGAGCGGCGTATCCCTCACCACCCTGGGTTTTGGCGTGGATAACTACAACGAGCACCTGATGGAGCAGCTGGCCGACGCCGGCGATGGCAACTACGCCTATATCGACAACCTGCGCGAGGCGCGCAAGGTGCTGGTGGACCAGCTCAGCTCGACCCTGGCGGTGGTGGCCAAGGACGTGAAGCTGCAAGTGGAGTTCAACCCGGCCCAGGTCAGCGAATATCGCCTGCTGGGCTATGAGAACCGGGCGCTCAAGCGCGAAGACTTCAGCAACGACAAGGTCGATGCCGGGGAAATCGGCTCGGGGCATACCGTCACGGCGTTGTATGAAGTGGTTCCGGTGGGCGAGAAGGGCTGGCTGGAGCCGCTGCGCTACGGCCAGGCCAAGACTTCCGCCACCAGCGGCAAGGCCGATGAGCTGGCCATGCTGCGGGTGCGCTACAAGGCGCCGGAAGGGGGCAGCAGCCGATTGATCGAGCGGCCGATCAGCACCCAGCAGCCGACGGAGCTGGCCAAGGCCAGCCCCGACCTGCGGTTTGCCGCCGCCGTGGCGGCGTTCTCCCAGCAGCTCAAGGACGCTCGCTACACCGCGGATTTCAGCCTGGCCGACACCGCCAAGTTGGCGCGGGGCGCCAAGGGCGATGACCCCTACGGATTGCGTGGTGAGTTCGTACAGCTGGTGGAGCTGGCGCAAAGCCTGCAAACTCAAGCCCCCAAAGATCGGGCGGCCGATGCGCTGGGCCAGCATGCCGTGCAAAGCCGCCTTGAGTAGAGCCATGACGAGCAGTGAACAGGAGTTCCAGCGCCCTATGTCTGCTCCCCATCCGTCCCCCGACGCCAGCAGCGACGAAGCGCTGCTGGCGCGTTATCGTGCTGGCGAAGGTGCGGCCTTCGAACTGCTGTACCAGCGCCATCGCCAGGGCCTGTACCGCTTCCTGCTCGGTTTGTCCGGCAAGGCGGAGCTGGCCGAAGAGGTCTACCAGGAAACCTGGCTCAGCCTGATCCGCAGCACCAGCGGGCCATCGGGCCGGGCCAGCTTCCGCACCTGGCTGTACCAGATTGCCCGCAATCGGTTGATCGACCACTGGCGCAAGCACGGTGTGCGCAACCCACTGCACGACAGCTATGACGAACAACTGCATGCCGAGGCTGACCAGGCCCTGGGCCCGAACAGCAATTGAGCCTGTGCCGCGACCGGCAGCGCATCGAGGCGGCCCTGCAAGACCTGCCCGAAGACCAGCGCGAAGTGTTCCTGCTGCGGGCCCACGGCGAGCTGGAATTGCCGCAGATCGCCAGCCTGACCCAGGCACCTTTGGAGACGGTGAAGAGCCGTTTTCGTTATGCATTGAAAAAACTGCGTCGGCTCCTGGCCGAGGAGGTACTCACATGACTGACGCCCGACAGACCCCATCCGCCGAGGAGCAGATGCTGGCCCATGTGCGCGAGCACAGCGCGATGGAGCCGCCGGCCCATCTCGACGCCCTGATCCTGGCTGCTGCCCGCCGCGAGGCTCCTGCCCCCCGTACCGGGTGGTGGCAGCGCTGGCTGCAGGCCTGCCAGCGTCCGCGTTACCAGGTGGCCTTTGCCAGCCTGTTCGGCGTGGCCTTGATCATCGCTATGGTGCAGCGCACTCCGGAGCAGTACCCGACCCAGGTCTTCGCCCCGGCGCGAGCCCCGGCCCCGGTGCCTGCGGCAGCCAAGGCCAGGCCCCGGGCGATGGAACAGGCCGAGATGGCCCCGGCTCCAGCTCCAGCCGAAGCATCCGGTGCCCTGAGCGCTCCCGCCCCGGCGGCGCCCACCAGCAGCTTCGCCATGGCACCGCACATGAACCGGCTGGAGGAACGGCTCGCGCAATCGGACGTCCCCACCGAGGCCCATGCATCGCACCTGGCCAAGCGCATGGCCGCGACGCTCGGTCCGAGCCCCATCGAGCGGCTGGACCCGGTCCTGAAGGAAGTGTTGCGCCTGTGGGACGGCGGCCATAACCGAGAGGCGGCCGAGCTGTTGCTCAAGCTCTATGCCGCCTACCCGGACGAGGACCTGGACAGCCGCTTGCACGCCTTGCGTCGGCGGTGAAGCACAAGGATTGGCCCTCAAGGCGGAAAACGCGCACTATCGTGGCCGTTTCCAGAACTTGAGAGGCCGTCCATGGCACCTCGCATCGACCGCATTGCGGCAATGTTGAACTGCCCGATCAAGGGCGCACAGATCCGTCAGGCCATCAAGGAGAGTCGCAAGGACTTCGACCTTGAACAGGCCGAAGAGGACGATGCCGAAGCGCTGGCGCCGCAGGCCCAGGCAGGCCTGCCCAAGGCCGACGAGGCTCAATGAGCCCGGCAGCCTGAATCTTCAGGCGTAAGGCATGGCAGGCAGGTCGAGGAACTGGGCGCAGGCGCCATCCGCGCCCATGCGCCGGGCCCGCTCCGGCAGCAGCCGATGGTGGTTTTCCACTTGCCAGCGATACCAGCTCAGGCGTTGGACGATCCGCCGCTTGCAGGCCGGCGGCAGTTGCCCCAGCAGGTCGGCGCTGCCAGGCGCCAGGTGGGCTCGGGTCGAGTAGTAGTTGAACAGGTTTTCCCGCAGGCCGAAGCAGTCTTCCAGGGTTTGCTCGATGCTGTAGGCGTACAGCTCGAAGCTGGCACTGAGCTGCTGCGCGCCGTCGGCGTTGTCGCGCAGGTAGCTGAAGATTCCCGGCCAGTTGATGCAGTACAGGTGCTCATCCCAATCGCCGTCCCGGGTCAGGTACTGGCCCTGGCCACGAAAGAACTGCAGCACTTCCTGGCGCTCCAGCGCCTCTTCAAAGTTGCTTTTCATCTTGTGTTCCCTTGACCTGGGCAATGCTCACAGATAGCGCCACGCATTCGATCACGCTGTCGAAGCCGATCTCCAGGCGCACGTAGTAACCGGGGTTCAAGCGCGTGAGCTGGGTGCGCATGGGCCCATCGAAGCGTGTGCCGCTCATGGCCAGCTCGCTGATGCCCAGGATCTCCAGCACCAAGCGGCAATGGCTTGGCCCTGGCGAGCTGTTCCAGCTGGCGGGCAGCCGTTGGCGGGGCAGCTCCCCGGACAGGGCCAGGTGCAGTCGCTCGCCGTGGAACTGTGGGCCGGGCGTCTCCAGTTCGTAGGGCGTGGCGGCGAGGCCGAATTGCGCTTTCCAGGCCTCGGGGTTATCGACGCTGAACAGCCAGTCGCGGCTGCCGCGATCCCGTTCGGCAATCTCCTGGCATTGCTTGAGCGAGGGCAGCTGCGCACGGGCCAGGTCGTCGTGCCACAGCTCGCGGGCAGCACGCAGCAGGCGCTGGAAAAAGTCGCGGCTATCGATCACTCGCTCCGGCCAACCGCTGGGCCACTGCGGGTCCTCGTAGTCGTCCTCGGGCGGTTCCCAGACCTGCCCGAAGTCGTAGTGCGCATCGGCCACGGCCGCTTGCAGCGCCAGGACCCGCTGCTGCCGATGCCGGAAGTTCTCGCGCACATCGTCCCGCGCCAGGCAATAGCGGCGGATCAGTTGCTCACGGTCGTCGGGATCATTGGGGTCATAGCGGCTCAACTCGGCATCCAGCGCCTCGGGCATGCGGTAGCCGGTGAAACAGGCGATCCAGCTCTGCAAGGTTGGCTGGTACGGTTGGTCGAGCAGGGGATGACGCAGCATCGGGACCTCCTGTCCTGGGGGCGAGGAATGTAGCAAGTTGCCCTCCGCCTGGGCAGGCCCGGGTGGCTATGCCCTTGTCGTCCGGCCTTGGCCGGGCCAACAAAAAAGCCCCGGGCCATGGGCCTGGGGCTTTCTCGTTGAAGCTGGCGCACTCGGCGGGATTCGAACCCACGACCCCTGCCTTCGGAGGGCAAAGCGAGACCCAATAATTGCGGGGTGATGCCCGTATTCATTGGGCCATATCGTATGGTTGTGTATGGATATACAGGGCGGTATAGTGCTTTCTGCTGTCACCCTGCTGTCACGGATCTGGAGCGCCATGAAAACCAAGTTCACTGCCAAGCTTCTGACCACCCTGGCGCCTCAGGAAAAGGCCTACCGCGTGCACGACACCCAGCAGCCAGGCCTGTGCATTCGGGTGCTGCCGTCTGGCCACATGAGCTACATGGTGACCTGGGGACGGAACAAGACGGCGACCCTCGGCCGGGTGAACGTGGTCACGCTTGAGCAGGCCCGCCGGGAAGCTGCCCGGTACCTGGCCGAGGCGCATGAGCACGGCGAGCCTCTGCTGATCACCCAGGCTCGACTATCCGACGCAATGCCGACGCTGGAAGCGTTCCTGCGCGACCAATTCGAGCCCTGGGCGCTGGCGCATCAGCGCGACGGCGACAACAGCGTGCGCGCCATCCGCCACAGCTTCGCCGATCTGCTGGCGCTGCCCATGGACCAGGTCACGCAGAAGCGCATCGAGCAGGTGCGCACCGGCTGGCTGGCCGCTGGCCGCTCCCCGGCCACGGCAAACCGCAACGTCACCAGGTTGAAAGGCCTGCTGAGCCGTGCCGTAGAGTGGGGCGTTCTCCCTGAGCACCCGCTGGCGAAGGTAAAGCGGCTCAAGGTCGACGGGCGCGGTAGGGTGCGTTATTTGGACCTGGCCGAGGAGCAGGCCCTGCGCAAAGCCCTGGCCGATCGCGAGGAGAGTATTCGGGCCGACCGCGACAGCGCAAATGCCTGGCGCGCCGCCCGCAACCGTGAATTGCTTCCAGATTTGCGCGCCGCTAAGTTCGCCGACCACCTGAAACCGCTGGTGCTGTTGTCACTGAATACCGGCATGCGTCGCGGCGAGGTATTCAACTTGCATTGGCGTGACGTGAACTTTCAGGGGAAGTTTCTCACGGTAGAGGGCGAAACTTCAAAATCAGGACAGACCCGTCATATCCCGCTGAACAAAGAAGCGCTCGCAGTATTGAAAGCGTGGCGCGGTGATCTTGTTCGCGTTGGATTCGTATTCCCGGCGAAAGACGCTGGGAGGCTCGACAACGTTAAAAAAAGTTGGGATGGCGTATTGAAGTTGGCCAAGGTCGAGAACTTCCGCTGGCACGACCTGCGACACACATTCGCGTCAAAGTTGGTGATGGCTGGCGTAGCGCTGAATACCGTACGTGAGCTGCTGGGGCACTCTGACATAGCCATGACGTTGCGCTATGCCCACTTGGCCCCGGACACCAAGGCCGCAGCTGTAGAGCTTATCTAGCAGCCTTCCCACTCAATTTCCGGTGGGTAGTGGCCAAGCTCAATGGTTTGGTCAGCCACCTCATTTAGCCTTGTCCAGTTCTTGCGGATTGCTTTGAAACTTATTCCAGAATATCTGGTGAAATAGTTTTCAGTCACCCAGTCAAGAGCTTCTGTATATTCATTATCAGTTGGGAATATATCGGTGTCTTCGCCTCGGAAAACTGTCTGGCTATGGATGAGCTCCATTAGCACTTGCTCGCGCTGGTTCATTGTGTAGGGCAATAGCATTGCCGTGCGCACAAGCCTTGTCGGCGCATCAACCGAATTAACAATGTGAAGAATGTCTAGAAAGTAAATTTCATGACGAGGAATTTCTTCTGGAATATCGGTGTTGCTGAAATAATCAATTGACATACGAGCAGTAGCAAAAAGCTCACGCAAAGCTTTTTCTACCTGAGTGGTCAACGAGCGCTCCTCAATTCTTGAAAGCAGCTCAAGCCCGAACTTCAGCTCTGGCGAAATCCTGAGGGAAAGGGTTTCAGCTTTGACTCTGTTCGGCTGGGCCTTGGCCATCACAATCTCCTGAACTCATTTCCGAAAATCATGGCACACGCCTCGCTCCGTGTCGATACGTGTCAGTCAGTGTGTGCGTATGTCGTGCAGTGTAAGAAAAATGTGGACACTCCGTTTTGGGGTCGGCTAAGGTGTCCACATCTTTCAATACACCTCAGGAGGTGAACATGGAACAAGCGATGCCGGTGCAACCAATGGCTGTAGGCCCTGAGGAGGCTGCACGCCTTACAAGCCACAGCCGGAGCGCGATCTATAGCGCGATCGCGAAAGGAGAGCTGCCAGCCTTCAAATCAGGCAAGCGCCGATTGATCCTGGTGAAGGAGCTGGAAGCCTGGATCAACCGCGTCGCGAAGGAGGGCAGCCGGTGAACGATGTGGATTCAGTCCCGGCAGAGGCGGTAATAACGCTGAACCTGGACCAGCGGCATCAGATCGCTGATCTGATCGAGGCAGAGCGGGCCATGGCTCGGCATTGGTGGACGATGTTGAACGAGATGAGGTGCAGGGGAGAGCTGCCCGACTGGGTGAAAAAGCAGACGGTGGGGAACGGCGTTGACCATGACCGCTGGAGCGTCGCATGCCAAGGCACGAACAGGGCTGTATTCGGGAAGGTCCGGCACATTCGACTCGAGGGTGAGCCGGAATGGGTAAGCGTTTTGCTGGACGACGTAGAGTTTGAAGTGACCCGGCGCCAAGCCCCAGTTGACGGGGCTAAAGGCACCACAGGTAACGACCAGTTGCAGGAGAAGGTGCGCCAACACCTCTCCGGCGATATCGCATTGGTGAGCACCAACGAGAGGGACCCATCGTGACAGAACAGCAGATCAAGTACAACGACTGTACAAATAACCACCACTCGGGTGAGGTCCTAGCCCCTGCCGTCCTGGCTGACTTCGAAATGTTCCATCAGAACCAGGCCCGTGACGAGTTCGGGAAGCTTGAGCGCATCATCACCACGATGATTATTCCGGCGCTCGGGCAGCAACATCCGATCTCCAAGCACCTTTACGCCCACCTGGAGAACGTCAAGCTGGGTTCGCAGAACTTTTGCTGGCGCCACCGACACATCGGCTACGCATATGGGGCAACAGAGACAGCGCAAGCGCAAGCTTGACGCCCAGCCCGTATGGCGAGGAAGAAAAAGTACAAGGTCGACTTTGGAGGAGGGCGCGTCCTGGCGCTGCCCTATCGCCTTCTCACGCACCCGGCATTCGACTGTCTGACGCCCAAGGCGGTTACGGTCCTCATCAAGTTGGCCCGTAATTACAACGGACACAACAACGGTGATCTGGCGTGCACAGCGGACATGCTGGCGCAGGGGCGCCCAATGGATGCCAAGACGCTTGCCTCCGCTCTTGAGGAGTTGATTCAGGCAGGGCTCATTGTGCGCACCCGGGAGTACAGAAAGGGGCGTGAGAGGGGTATGGCGCGGTGCGCGCTCTATGCGATCACTTGGGCCGCTATCGATGAATGCCCTGGCAAAGACCTTGAGCGATCGCCGGGTCCGCCAACCTTCAAGTTCATCTGATTTTCGGTGGGATTTTTTCCGGAACCTACTGGGATTTTTTCCCAGTCGATTGAGTTGGTTTGTCTGGTTGCGTGCGGTTACTGGATAGCTCGGAGCGGCTACTAGGAAAATTTCCCAGTAGTCGCCACGGAAACCGGGGCCTCCAGCCGATTGGGTAAACGGAAAAAATCCCAGTCTTATTAAATTACCACCACCGGGGGTATTACATGGGGCCGGTACTGTTCAAACAAGCCCGCTGTAACTACGGCTATTCGGGCAAGTGTCAGCGTGCAAATCGTCTGTCATTCCTGGTTGTCGAGTTTCTTCCGTGGACCGTGATCGGGATGTGCAGGGAGTGCGCCATTGAGGTGAAGCCGGACCTGATCTGGCTGGCCAACAAAGCGGCACTGGCCGGCAGTGGCTCAGATCGGGGTGTCGTTCCGGCGAACGAGGCGGGGTGCATTTGACGCACGGGGTGCAGTAGCTGCAGGGCGGCATCTAGTGCCGGGGTTGCGGGAGCATTCGGCGAGCACTCACCGAGGGAGCAACGAGCATTCGTCCACCGTGTTGATTTCTACACAGTGTGTAGGAAACGCCACAGTGGATTGCCGAGACAGACCATTTGATCCGACTCGGCTCAGTTGGTCCGACTCGGCAGGCTTGACCGGGAATGAAGAAAGCCTTTCACGACTCGACCCGTCGTAGATTGGTTGATTCAGGGAATTGTCCAAGCCCCACACCTTGCCTGGGCTGGCGCTGGGTTGCGAAATCCACCGCAGTGGAGGATTCCCGACCTTACCTGCGCCTTATTGGAAAACCGACAGAAACCGCCCGAGGCCGCGCAGTTGCTGGCCCGAGGGTGCCTTAACGCATTAGTGATAATGGAGGATGCGAGTCAGACGGAAGCGAAGTGCGAAAAAGCCACTTCCCTACCGTTCGTCGGGAAAATATTCGGCGGATCGTGCCTGTAAATACCACTGAACAAAACGAGACAGAGCGTGCATCAGGTGGACAGTAAGCGTCTGTTTTGACTCGAAAAATGAGCCTATGGTGGGTTCTCGAAAACCCCATCCACAGGATCTTTACCTGATGAAACTTCACGAACTGCGCGAGAAGCGCACCGCCGCCGTCGAGGGCATGAGAAAGCTGGTGGACACCGCTTCCGCTGCTGGCCGTGACCTGACCACCGACGAATCCACTCAGTTTGAAACCTTCAAGACCGAGGAGCGCTCGCTGGCCGACCAGATCACCCGCCATGAGCACCTGGCCGATCTGGAGAAGCGCACCGCCACTCCGGCCGCCACCGACACCCCTGAGCACCTGGAGAAGCGCGTCAGCGTGATCCGCGTGCTGCGTGCGCAGATGGAAGGCCGCCAACTGGACGGCGCCGAGCGCGAATACACCCAGGAAACCGAACGCCGCACCGGTCGCAAGGCCGAGGGCGCATTCGTGCCGTTCGCCGCCCTGGAGCGCCGCGCCAACACCACCGCGACCGCGCCCGAGCTGGTGGGCACCGACCACCGTGCTGACCTGTACATCGGCCCGCTGCGTGAGGCGTTGCTGGCGCGTTCGCTGGGCATCCGCACCCTGACCGGCCTGGTGGGCAATGTGAGCGTGCCGAAGTTCGGCAGCGGCCTGGAAACCGGTTGGGTTACTGAGGGCCAGGCAGTGCCCGAGGGCCAAATGTCGTTCGACGGTGTGACCCTGACGCCGAAGCATGTGGGCGGCAAGACCGAAATGTCGCGCCAGCTCCTGCAGCAATCGTCGCCGGGCATCGAGCAACTGGTACGCGAAGACCTGTCGTTCCTGATCGCCCGTCAGATCGACCGCGCCATCATCAACGGCAGTGGCTTGGCTGGCGAACCGCTGGGCGTGCTGAAGACTGCCGGTATCCAGACCGCCACCATGCCCGACACCTGGGCCGAGGTGCTGGCGTTGCTGGAAAAACTGGATGACGTGAACATCGCCAACGCCCGCTGGCTGACCACCGCCGCGATCCGCACTGTCCTGGGCAGCACCGAGAAGGTGGCCGGGTCGGGTAGTGGCTTCCTGTACGACAACGGCACCCTGGCCAACCTGGCACTGGCGGCATCGAAGAACGTCCCAACCGGCAAGCTGATCCTGGGCGACTGGAGCCAGGTCATGTTGGGCGTGTGGTCCGAGGTGGATATTCTGGTGAACCCATACGCCGAACCTGCCTACAGCCGTGGCGGTGTGCAGGTCCGTGCAATGGCCACCGTCGATACCGCTGTACGCCATCCCGAAGGCTTCGTAGTAGCGAGCGCACCGTGATGGAACGCCGAGCAGCCGCAAGCCTGGAACGGAAAGGCCGGACGCTGTTCGGCTATGCCGCCCGTTTCGGTGATGCAACCCCCATCGGGGGCTTTACCGAGATCATCCTTCCGGGGGCTTTCAAGCGCTCCCTTGCAGGTCCAGCCGCCGCCAGCATCCGTGCCGTTTACGAGCACGATGATGCAGCCCTGTTGGGCCGTGTCGGAGCTGGCACCCTGCGCCTTTCTGAGGATGACGTGGGCCTAGCCTTCGAGCTGGACCTACCCGACACCAGCCTGGGCCGCGACCTGTCCGAGCTGGTGAAGCGTGGCGACGTGGCCGGGTGTTCGTTCGGCTTCGTACCGGTGGGCGAGAAGTGGGACGGCGAGGTGCGCAGCCTGCAGGACGTGGACCTGCACGAAATCACTATCACCGCGAACCCTGCCTACCCGACCACCACCGTATCGGTGCGCAGCCGCAAGCCGATGCTGGCGCTGGCCAATGCCCGTCGTTACCTTGAGTTCCTGGAGTGCATCCGGTGAGAAAGCTGCTGAGCCTGTTCACGCGCTCCAACAACACCCCGGCCTATGATCGGTACTTCGACCAGTTCAGCCAGGCCGGTAACTCGGCAGGGGTCAACATCACGGTACAGACCGCCGAGTCGATCAGTGCCGTGTATGCCGCTGTCGCCGCGATCAGTGAGAGCGTGGGCAGCTTGCCGTTGGACGTGTATCGCCGCACCGATGACGGGCGCGACAAGGCCCGTGCCCATCCCTTGTACGCACTGCTACACGACGCCCCGAACGAGTGGCAGACAGCCCTGGAATTCCGCGAGCAACTGCAACGCCACATCCTGCTGCGCGGCAACGCCTACGCCCGCATTCGTTGGAGCGGCGCCGGTCGGGTACAAGCGCTGGAGCCAGTACACCCGGACAGCGTGTCGATCATGCGCAGTTCGGCCAGCGAGCGCCTGGTATACGAGTACACCGACCGCCACGGCAAGCTGCAGCGGCTGACCGCCGACGAGATGTTGCACATCCGCTACCACACCGAAGATGGTGTGCTCGGGCGCAGCCCCATTCAGGTGGCCAGGGATACCCTGGGGCTGGCGCTGGCTGAACGTACCCACGGCGCCAAGATGTTCGAGCAGGGCACCAAGCTGTCGGGCGTGATCGAGACGGTACCCGGCACCACCAAGGAGCAAGCCGCGCAGATTCGTGAGAGCTGGGCCGCTGGGCAAGCTGGCGTGAACAACCACGGCAAGACCCCGGTGCTGCCCCAGGGTGCGAAGTACAGCGCGGTATCCATGACGCTGGAGGATGCTGAGTGGATCGAGGCCCGGCGCCTGTCGGTCGAGGAAGTGGCCCGCCTGTTCCGTGTACCGCCTGTGCTGATCGGTGATCTGCGCGAGGCCAACTACTCCAACGCCGTGGAGCTGGGCCGGTACTTTGTCACCCATACCCTGCGCCGCCACCTGGTCGCATGGGAGCAGGCTATCAACCGCACCCTACTGGGCAGCGGCTTCTTTGCTGAGCACAACGTGGAAGGCTTGCTGCGCGGTGATAGTCTCACTCGTGCGCAGTTCTATCAGCGCGGTGTCGAGGACGGATGGCTGCTGCGATCCGAGGTACGCCGCATGGAAAACCTACCCACCGTAGAAGGTATTGATGATGAGCAAGAAACCAAGGCTCCAGATGATAAAGCCCCGGGTGCGGGTGCTGGGAACCCACCTGGAGGAAAAGCAGCGCCAGGCGAAGGAGAAGAAGCGTGAGCAGGTACAAGCCCAAGACGAGGGTGATTCCTCTCGGTAGTGCTGCATGGCAGCGCCTGCGTGCCCAGGTGCTGGCCGAGGAACCACTGTGCCGCGACTGTGCGGCCCGTGGCCTGGTCACACCTGCTACTGACGTGGACCACATGGACAACAACGGCGACAACAACGCACGCACCAACCTGGCGCCCCTATGCCACTCGTGTCACTCGATCAAGACAGCCGAGGACATGGGCAAGCGCACCACGCGGGGCTGCGACGTGAACGGCATCCCGCTCGATCCGAACCACCACTGGAACAGGTCCAAAAGATCACCAGGAACCGCGCTCAGCTAGACCGCCCCCGACCTGCTCTTTCTTCGCTAACTGCCGAAAAAACATGAAGACCACGCCCCGCCGCCCACGATCTGACAGCGCCAAGGCCGCCATAGCCGCGAGCCAGGCCGTCGCTGTCGGTCCAATCCAGCCACCGCAGCACATCCGCGTGCGCGACACCGACAGACCGTTCTGGGATGCCATCGTCACCGCTCGCCCTCGGGACACCTGGACCGATGCCGACCTGGTGCTGGCGGCGAACCTGGCGCGGGCCTATGCCGACATCGAGGCGCTGCAGGACAGCATCGACCGCGACGGCATGCTGGTCGAGGGGAAGGTGAACCCGGCTTGTGAGCTGCTGGACAAGATGACACGCCGGTCGCTGGCTATCGGACGCCAGCTCATGGTGGCCACCATTGCCACAGTGGGCAAGGCCCAGGATATCCACAAGGGCGCCGCGCTCGAGCGTGAGGCCCGGCAGCATGTGGATGACGACCTGATACCGACCCTGGGGACGCTGCAATGACCCGCGCCGAAAAGATCATCGCGTTTATCGAACGCTACTGCGTGACGCCCGAAGGCGCAGACGTTGGCAAGCCGCTATGCCTGGCCGAGTTCCAGCGCCAGTTCATCCGTGACGTGTACGACAACCCGGTGGGCACTCGCCGGGCCATCCTCAGTGTGGCCAGGAAGAACGGCAAGTCAGGCCTGATCGCGGGCCTGCTGCTGGCGCACCTGGTCGGCCCCGAGGCGAAGCAAAACAGCCAGCTTGTGTCGGGGGCCATGAGCCGCGACCAAGCTGCGCTGGTGTTCAACCTGGCTGCCAAGATGGTTCAGCTATCGCCCGCTCTGGCAAAGATCGTACGCATAGTACCCAGCGGCAAGCGGCTGCTGGGGCTGAATTTGAACACCGAGTTTCGCGCCCTGGCCGCCGATGGCAAGACCGCGCACGGCCTCTCCCCGGTGCTCGCCATCCTGGACGAAATCGGCCAGATTCGCGGCCCGCAATCCGACTTCGTGGACGCCATCACCACCAGCCAGGGCGCACACTCGGCACCGCTGCTGATCGCCATCAGTACCCAGGCAGCCAACGACGCCGACCTGCTGAGCCAGTGGATTGACGATGCCCTGCGCAGCAATGACCCCAAGATCGTGTGCCGCCTGTACGCCGCGGCGACGGGCTGCGATCTGATGGACGAAGACGGCTGGCGAGCGGCCAACCCGGCACTGGGCATCTTCCGGTCGGAGACAGACCTGCGGGAGCAGATGCAGCAAGCCGAGCGCATGCCGAGCATGAGCAACACCGCCCGTAACCTGCTGCTCAACCAGCGGGTCAGCCTCGACAGCCCATTCATCAGCCCTGACGTGTGGATGGGTTGCGACACCGTGCCTGACCCATTCGAGGGCCTGGTCTATGCGGGCCTTGATCTGTCGGCGCGAACTGACCTGACGGCGCTGGTACTGATCGGCAAGGTGGATGGCGTGTGGCAGGTCCGTCCGTACTTCTGGACGCCCGAGCAGGGCGTGTTCGACCGAGCACAGAAGGACCGCGCCCCATATGACATGTGGGTGCGCCAGGGGTACATCCGAACCACACCCGGGGCCACAGTTGATTTGGAGGCGGTGGCGCTGGATATGGCCGAGATTCTGAGCGACTGCGAGGTGGCGGCGATCGCCTATGACCGCTGGCGCATCGACGTGCTCAAGAAGGAATTGGAGCGTCTGGGCCTGGAACTGCCGCTGGTGCCGCACGGGCAAGGCTTCCGCGACATGGCGCCAGCCCTCGACGCCCTGGAAGCCGAGCTGCTGAATGGCCGTGTCGCCCATGGTGGCCACCCCGTGCTGACTCTGTGCGCCGCCAACGCCGTGGCGGTGAAGGACCCCAGCGGCAACCGCAAGCTGGACAAGAGCCGCCGTACCGGTCGTATCGACGGCCTGCAGGCCCTGGCTATGGCGTTCGGCGCCGCCCAGGTTGCCGAAGCCCCTGCCGATCTTGATACCGAGGTATTTTTTGTATGACTACCGTGACCCTTGAAGAAGCCAAGCAGCACATGCGCGTCGACCACGCCGAGGAAGACGGCTACATCCTGAGCCTGATCGCTGCAGCAGAAACCCACGTCAGCAACTTCCTGGGCGACAGCTTGCCCGATCCGATGCCTGCTTCGATCAAGGCCGCTGTGCTTCTGTTGGTGGGCGACCTGTACGAGAACCGCGAGCGGCAGGGCGACCGAACCCTGACCGAGAACACAGCCTATGCACTTCTGCTGGCGCCCTACCGCTCCATGGCGGTGTTCTGATGCTTGCCGGCAAGCTGCGTTACCCAGTGACCATCGAAAAGCCGATTGACACTCGCACGCCCAGCGGTGGGGTTATCCGCACCTGGGAGGAAGTGAGTCGGGAATGGGTCGACATCGAGAGCATCAGCGGGAGCGAGTTCATCGCCGCCCAGGCCGTGCAGGCACAAACGATCTATCGCATTGTGCTCCGGTACCGGCCCGACCTCATTACTAGCTGGCGCATCCGCGAGGGCTCGAAGGTATACGAGATCACCGCTGTCCTTCCTGATGCTCGCCGCCGGCGGATCGAGCTCATGTGCAAGACCGGCAAGCTGTGAGCGAATGTGTGGGGTTTCCTCACATTTGAGGACACCCCTGGCGCGTCAGGTTTTCGAGGTGCGCCGAATCTAGCGCGTCAGGAACAAAAAAGCCCCGCAATGGCGGGGCTTTTTGCTGTCACGCTGCTGTCACGGCCTTGGCCTGCTGTCAGCGTGAAACCACGAAAGTGGCGGAATTCATGGCGCACTCGGCGGGATTCGAACCCACGACCCCTGCCTTCGGAGGGCAGTACTCTATCCAGCTGAGCTACGAGTGCAGTGCGGGCGACATCATACCTATGTCCACCCGGGGCGTCCACGCTGGTTTTCATGCGCGTGTGGTTGCCGGTCGCGATCCCCGGAAACCCCGGGGCCGGCGGTAGTTTTTCCCGCTGAACCGATCTTCTGCCCCGGCGCACCCTGCAGCCATGTCCGTGCAATCACGGGGCACAGGGAGGTGCGGTAGATGAACTGTTCCATGCAAGGTGGCCTGGAGGCGGCGCTGGCCGATCATCTGTTCGAGTCGAGCTGGCGAGCGGTCCTGCCCGGTTTGCAGCGCCGCGCCCGACAACTGGCCCGGGGCAATGCCGATGGCGCCCAGGAATGGCTGGCGGCCACGGCGATCAAGGCCTTGTTGTTCTTTCGCCGCTCGCCGGAGCGGATTCGCGACCCCCAGGGCTTCCTGTTCCTGGTCCTGGAGCATGTGTTTCTCGACAGTTGCCGGCGACGAACCCGGGAGCAGCGGTTGTTCGTCGACCTGGCCGACTTCGAGCAGGACCCGGTGCAGCAACTGGAGGCCCCGCAAATATCGGTGCTCGAGCATGTGGAGCTGCAGGAAGCCCTGGTCCAGCTCAGTCGCAGGGTCGCCAAGCTGTCTTTCAAGAAGCGCAGGCTGTTTGAACTGAAGTTCATCGAGGATTTGCCCTACCCGCACATCGCCGCCGAGCTGGGTATCAACCAGCCCCTGGCCCGCAAGCATGTGCAATTGCTGCGCGAGCAGCTGCGCTGAAGCATGACGAGGATTCACAACGGGCCTGCCGGAGCGTTTTCTTTCAGTGAGCCTGTTTTCGACGCTGTAGCCGGCGCCGCCGCCCCTGCGGTGGGCCATTCCATCTAAGGAGAGATGTATGCCAGATCCCATGGTCAACTCGCAGATCACCGATGCCGTCACCCAGACCAACGTCAAGGTGGTGGCCGAGGCCCCCGCCCAGTCCATTGCCTCGCTGTACCAGGTGGCCAGCCATTCCGCGGGCTTGTCGTTGCAGAACGCCGTCAACAGTCAGCAGGCGCTGAACCAGATCTCCAATGCGGTGGTGTCCAAGGCCGTGGCCCTGATCATGGCGATCGGCGAGTAGGGCTGATGGCCCGGGAGAAGCGTCATGGCTTGGTTCAAGAAGAAAACCCCTCGCACGGATGAAGTCGGTGCAAAACCCGAGCCCGTGATAACGCTGGAGCCGGGCCCGGAAAAGGCGCCCGACCCGGTGCCGCCGCCTGAGGCGGCACCGCAAGTGCCGCCGTCCACGGGCGGCGACAAAGTCTCGATCATGGGGATGTTGAACGATCAGTTGCTCAAGAAGGCCAACAACCCGGACACCGGCAACACCTCTGCCTTGAACAGCCAGATCGTGCAGGCGGTGCAGTTCACCAATGCCGAGGCCTTCAGCTATGCCCCGGCGCAGATCGCCGTGCCTCCGGACATGATGATCAGCCAGGCGGCCGGCCTGGTGGCGCAGTCGGCCGCCGGATACTTCGATGGGGTCAGCAAGCTGGCCCTGGCGGCCCAGGCGGTGCTGATCAAGCAGATGACCGAAAACATCGTCAAGGAAAACGTCACGGGGGCCGCCGAAGATGCATTGGGCGTGCTGGCCACCGACCTGATGGTGGGGGCGGCCGCGGCGGTGGCGGCTGCCGCGGGGGCCATGGAAGCCGATGCGGCGGCCGGGGCCATCGACAAGATCGATGCCAGCATCGCCAAGTACGCCGATACCCTGGCCAACCGTGCATCATCCTGAACATCGCTCCCCGGGCGCGCAAGGCACCCGGGGAGGTTGTGCTGGGGCCCCGCGAGGCCTCTTTTTTCATCCTGGGCGCTGAAGTCCGACCCACCCGATACCCAGTGCTTCAGCGCCATTCATCGACAAGGAGCATGAGATGGCGAATGAAGACCTTAATGCGTTGGAAATGATCCAGCGTTTTGCCGAAGCCTACCTGAAACGTCCGTTGACCCAGGTCGAAAGCCAGGTGCTCGATGCGTTCATCCGCGACAAGCCCCTGGACTTTTCCCAGAACGCCCAGCAGAGCGTCGAGCAGGCCCGCAAGCAGGCCATGGAACTGATCCGCTCCGACAGCCAGCGCACCCGCAGCATCCTCGACCAGGTGACCAGCCCCAGGGCCACCGACAGGGCTGACCCCCAGGCCCGTGAGTTGGTGCTCTCGCAACTGCTGGCGGCCATCGCGGCCCAGGGCCAGGCGGCGCCAGCCCCGCCGGAACCCGCCGGTCCGGTGAACGACCCCACGCTCAGGGCGATGGTCAGCGCCATGGTGCAGGCCGAGGTGAAGAACACGGTGGAAAAACAGCTGGCCGAGCTCACGCAAAAGGTCGAGGAGGTGCTCAGGCAGTCCAGTCCCGGCAATGGTCGCTCGGGGTCGCGCTGAGCCGGCTCGGGCGCGGCTTTCGGGGCCGGTTCACAGGCCATGGCCTGCCACGTTCACTCAATGACACGGAATGCTCCGTGTATCAAACAAAGGAAGTTGAGCCATGCCACTTGTAAATGAACAAATCACCGATGCCGTCACCCAGACCAACGTCAAAGTCGTCGCCGAAGCGCCGGCCATGGCAATGGGCACCATCTACCAATCCATGGCCCAGGCCACCGCGATCCTGTTCCAGAACTCGGTCTCGGCGCAGCAGCAGCAAAACACCCTGGCGCAGGCCGCGACCAACCAGGGCGTGATGCAGATCTACAGCGTCGACACCACCGCCGGTGCCGCGGCAACCGAGAAGGTCGCCCAGGGCGGGGTCGCCGACAACCTCACCAGCCTGCTGACCGTACTCAAGTCCTTCCAGGTCTGAAGGCCTGACGGCTTAGTCCCCAGTTGAGTTCATCTTGCTAAAAAAATGGAGTTTTTATGAGCACAGTTAGTCCGCAAATCACCGATGCCGTGACCCAGAGCAACGTCAAGGTGGTCGCCGAGGCCCCCGCCGTAGCCATGGGCACTGTCTTCCAGTCTATGGGCCAGTCCGTGGCCATCCTGTTCCAGAACTCGGTTTCGGCCCAGCAACAGCAGAACACCCTGGCCCAGGCGGCTACCAACCAGGGCGTAATGCAGATCTACAGCGTCGACACCACCGCCGGAGCGGCCACCACCGAGAAAATCGCCCAAGGCGGCGTGGTCGACAACCTCGCCAGCCTGTTGACCGTGCTCAAGTCGCTCAACAGCTGATTGTTCCTGGCGGCATGCCAACGCCCCCGTTGCCAGCAGGCAGCGGGGGCGTTGTCTTTATGGCGCAGCGATGACGTTGATCCGAAAGTTTTCGCCTTGGGGACGTTTACGTTCTTTTTTTCGAACGCCCTATTGTCCTTTTACCCCCTTTGCTCCTAGGATTCGTTTGAGATTTCAAACGCTCTTGCCTGGGTGCCCAAGCGCACGTCTATCCTTGTGTGCGACATTTTTCATGCTTCGACCCAGTGAACGATTTTCCTGACGGCAGCTTTGCTCCGTCCGTTGCATGCGCTGCTGCGCTCGACGGACGACAAGGCGCCTTTTCTACAATCACAATTTGCCCCGCGTATGCGCGGTGCTGTTAAGGAATCCGACATGCAGCTCAAAGATGCCCAGTTGTTCCGCCAACAAGCCTATATCGATGGTGCTTGGGTGGATGCGGACGGCGGCCAGACCATCAAGGTCAACAACCCGGCCACCGGTGAGATCCTCGGTACCGTGCCGAAGATGGGGGCCGCCGAAACCCGTCGCGCCATCGAAGCCGCCGACAAGGCCCTGCCGGCCTGGCGTGCCCTGACCGCCAAGGAGCGCGCCACCAAGCTGCGCCGCTGGTATGAGCTGCTGATCGAGAACCAGGACGACCTCGGTCGCCTGATGACCCTGGAGCAGGGCAAGCCACTGGCCGAGGCCAAGGGCGAGATCGCCTACGCAGCCTCCTTCATCGAGTGGTTCGCCGAAGAAGCCAAGCGCATCTACGGCGATGTGATCCCCGGCCACCAGCCCGACAAGCGCCTGATCGTGATCAAGCAGCCGATCGGCGTGACCGCGGCCATCACTCCGTGGAACTTCCCCGCCGCCATGATCACCCGCAAAGCCGGCCCGGCCCTGGCCGCCGGTTGCACCATGGTGATCAAGCCCGCCTCGCAAACCCCGTTCTCGGCCCTGGCCCTGGTTGAGTTGGCCCACCGTGCCGGCATCCCGAAAGGCGTGCTGAGCGTGGTCACCGGCAGCGCCGGCGACATCGGCGGCGAGCTGACCAGCAACCCGATCGTGCGCAAGCTGTCGTTCACCGGCTCCACCGAGATCGGTCGCCAACTGATGGCCGAATGCGCCAACGACATCAAGAAGGTTTCCCTGGAACTGGGCGGCAACGCACCGTTCATCGTGTTCGACGACGCCGACCTGGATAAGGCGGTCGAGGGCGCGATCATTTCCAAGTACCGCAACAACGGCCAGACCTGCGTCTGCGCCAACCGCCTGTACATCCAGGATTCGGTCTACGACGCTTTCGCCGAGAAGCTCAAGGCCGCCGTGGCCAAGCTGAAGATCGGCAACGGCCTGGAAGAGGGCACCACCACCGGCCCGCTGATCGACGAAAAAGCCGTGGCCAAGGTCCAGGAACACATCAAGGATGCCCTGGACAAGGGCGCCACCCTGCTGGCCGGCGGCAAGCCCATGGAAGGCAACTTCTTCGAGCCGACCATCCTGGTCAACGTGCCCAAGGGCGCGGCCGTGGCCAAGGAAGAAACCTTCGGCCCGCTGGCGCCGCTGTTCCGCTTCAAGGACGAGGCCGAAGTCATCGCCATGTCCAACGACACCGAATTCGGCCTGGCCTCCTACTTCTATGCCCGCGACCTGGGTCGCGTATTCCGTGTGGCCGAGGCCCTGGAATACGGCATGGTCGGGGTCAACACCGGCCTGATCTCCAACGAAGTGGCGCCATTCGGCGGCATCAAGGCTTCGGGCCTGGGTCGCGAAGGTTCCAAGTACGGGATCGAGGATTACCTGGAAATCAAATACCTCTGCCTGGGTATCTGATCCGGTTTCAAGCGCGCGGGGCACGAGAGCGCTGTCCCTCGCGCAGTTTTAAAACCGCACTATTCAAGGTGGCCCGGGACCACGGCGGCAGTCGATCATCGCATGCTGCCACCGTTGCCTCCCCGCCCCGCAACCCTTGAACCGCACCGCGGCCGCCGCGGTGAATGAGGACATTATGAGCAAGACCAACGCATCCCTGATGAAACGCCGTGAAGCCGCCGTACCGCGTGGCGTGGGCCAGATCCACCCGATCTTCGCCGACAGCGCGAAGAACGCCACCGTCACTGACGTTGAAGGCCGCGAGTTCATCGACTTCGCCGGCGGCATCGCGGTACTGAACACCGGTCACGTGCACCCGAAAATCATCGCCGCAGTGACCGAGCAACTGAACAAGCTGACCCACACCTGCTTCCAGGTCCTGGCCTACGAGCCCTACGTTGAGCTGTGCGAAAAAATCAACGCCAAGGTGCCAGGTGATTTCGCCAAGAAAACCCTGCTGGTGACCACCGGTTCCGAAGCCGTCGAGAACGCCGTGAAGATCGCCCGCGCCAGTACTGGCCGCGCCGGCGTGATTGCCTTCACCGGCGCCTACCACGGCCGCACCATGATGACCCTGGGCCTGACCGGCAAGGTCGTGCCGTACTCGGCCGGCATGGGCCTGATGCCAGGCGGCATCTTCCGCGCGCTGTACCCTAACGAGCTGCACGGCGTGAGCATCGACGATTCCATCGCCAGCATCGAGCGCATCTTCAAGAACGACGCCGAGCCTCGTGATATCGCCGCGATCATCATCGAGCCAGTGCAGGGCGAGGGCGGTTTCTACGTTGCGCCGAAGGAATTCATGAAGCGCCTGCGTGCCCTGTGCGACCAGCACGGCATCCTGTTGATCGCCGACGAAGTGCAGACCGGCGCTGGCCGTACCGGCACCTTCTTCGCCATGGAGCAGATGGGCGTCGCCGCCGACCTGACCACCTTCGCCAAGTCCATCGCCGGTGGTTTCCCGCTGGCTGGCGTATGCGGCAAGGCCGAGTACATGGACGCCATCGCCCCAGGCGGCCTGGGCGGCACCTACGCCGGTAGCCCGATCGCCTGCGCCGCGGCCCTGGCCGTAATGGAAGTGTTCGAGGAAGAGCACCTGCTGGACCGCTGCAAGGCCGTCGGCGAGCGCCTGGTGACCGGCCTCAAGGCCATCCAGGCCAAGCACCCGGTGATCGGTGAAGTGCGTGCCCTGGGCGCGATGATCGCGGTGGAGCTGTTCGAGAACGGCGACAGCCACAAGCCGAACGCCGCTGCCGTGGCTCAGGTCGTGGCCAAGGCCCGTGACAAGGGTCTGATCCTGCTGTCCTGCGGCACCTACGGCAACGTCCTGCGGGTGCTGGTGCCGCTGACCTCGCCGGATGCACAGCTGGACAAGGGCCTGGCAATCATCGAAGAGTGCTTCGCTGAACTGGCGTGACCTTGGGGCCTGAAGGCCCGTTGTGCAAAAGCCGCTGGCGCCCCTGGCCCCAGCGGCTTTTTCTTGCCCGGGTTTCAGGCCCCGGCCAGCCAACCGGCCAGGCGTTGCTGGACCCCGGGGTCGAACAGTTGGTGATGGTCCATCCATTCATCGTTGAATACCGTGTCCAGGTACTTTTCCCCGCCATCGCAAACCAGGGCGACGATCACGCTGTGCGCCGGGCAATCCTGGGCCTGGCGCAGCGCATGGTAGATCACCCCGCCGGCGGAGCCGCCCACCAGCAGGCCGTGATGGCGCGCCAGGTAGCGGGCGGTTTCGAAGGCCTCGGCATCGCTGGCTTTCAGGCCGCGATCGATCAGCGGGTAGTCGATCAGGGCGCCGATCTCGGCGCCTTCCGGCGTACCGGTACCGGACTGCAGGTAGGGCCCGCCGGGGCCGCCGAAAATCACCGAGCCTACCGGTTCTACACCCACCACCTGCACCTGCTGGCGATACGCTTTGAGGGCGCGGGCGGTGCCACACAAAGAACCGCCGGTGCCTACCGCACCGAACAGATAATCCAGGCGTTCGCCAAGAGCCTCGTGCAGTTCCTGCGCCAGGGCCTGGTAGCCATTGGCATTGGCCGGGTTGTGGTGCTGCTGGGTCCAGTAGGCGCCCTGTTCCCGGGCGATGCGCTCGGCGGTGGCGTCACGGTCGGCGGTGGCCAGTCCACCCTCCGGGCTCCCAACCCGAACCAGCTGGGCGCCGAAGGCCTGCATGCCACGCAGTTTATCGACGCTGGAGTGGTGATCGACCACGGCGGTAAAGCGGTAGCCGCGCTCGGCGGCGATCAGCGCCAGGCCCAGGCCGGTATTGCCGGAGGTGGACTCGACGATCTGCCCACCCGGCTGCAACAGACCCAGGGCTTCGGCTTCATCGATCATCTGCCGGGCCATGCGGATTTTCGCGGTGCCGGTGGGGTTGAATTGTTCGAGCTTGAGCAGCACCCGGCTGCCATTGGCGGTTTCATGGAACTGGAGCAAAGGAGAGGCGCCGATCAGCTCGGAAACCTGGTGCTTGATGGCGCAATCGGCTTGTGGCGAGTGCATGGTGACCTCCATAGAGTGAACGGTCGGGCAGCGGCGCCCGGGCTGGGCAGGTGGATTCAGCGCAGGGCCTGTACGGCCTGTTGCAGGCCGGCGAGAAAGCGTGCGTTGTCGTCAGGTTGGGCCAGCGTCATGCGGATGCAGGTTTCGTAACCCGGTTCACGCCAGGCCTTGATGATCATGGCTTGCGCCAGCAGGCGCCGGTTGACCTCCTGCGCGTCGACTCCGGTGTCGATGAACAGGAAATGGGTGCGCGAGGGCGCGACCTGGAACCCGGCTGCACCGAGGGCTTCGATCATTGGCGCCCGCACCTGGGCGGCAAAGGCCCGGCTGCGGGTCACGTGTTGCGGGTCGCCGAGGGCCGCCAGTGCGGCCTGCTGGGCCAGTTGGTTGATGTTGTAGGGCGTGCGCACCCGATCCAGGGCGGCTACCAGGCTGGCATCGCTGGCAATCCCGTAGCCCACCCGCAGTCCGGCCAGGCCATAGGCCTTGGAGAAGGTGCGCAGGACGATCCAGGGCCTATGCTGGGCGCGCAGCAGGCCCAGTACCTCGGGGAAGTCCGGGTCGGCGCAGGCGTACTCGTAGTAGGCCTCGTCGATCACCAGCAGGGTATCGCTGGCGGCCGCACCGATCAGTTGGGCCAGGGCCTGCTGGTCGAAGATGGTGCCCAGGGGGTTGGATGGGTTGCTGATCAGCAGCATCTTGCTTGGCCCGGCCAGGGCACTGCGCCAGGCGCCGAGGTTGCAGGAAAAGTCCGGGTGCGGCGCGACCTTGGTCACCTGCGCCGCCATCATCAGGGGAAAGATCTCGTGCAGGCCGAAGCACGGTGACTGGGTCACGACCCGGTCGCCCGGGTCGAGAAAGGCCAGGCACAGCAGCTCCAGCAGATTCTCCGAACCGTTGCCGATGATCAGCTGGCTGGGGTGAGTATCGAGTCGTTCGCCCAGGGCGTGACGCAGCGCCAGGCAAGCCGGGTCGGGGTACAGGCCGAGCAGCTCCGGACGATAGTCGCGCAGCACGGCGAGGGCTGCGGGCGCCACACCCAGCGGATTCTCGTTGTTGCTGAGCTTGAGCAGCGGCTGCCCGGTGCAGTGCTGCGCCACCTGCTCCGGGTCCGCCCCGGGGTCGTACAGGGGCAGGGCCTGCACGCTGGGGCGTAGCAGCTTGAGGACAGCGGCGGATCGGTCGCGGGTCATGTCGGTTCCTTGGCAGCGTGCATGCCGCCTGCTTGGGTTTGGCTCGGATGGCGCTGGGCCAGCAGGGCCTTGATCTGCCGCTCGAACGACAACACCAGCAGCAGCGCGGTCACGGCAAGGCCAATGGCCAGGCCGATCCAGATGCCGAAGATGCCGTTGGCTGCGAGTACGCCCAGCCCGTAGGCGGCGGGCAGGCCCACCAGCCAGTAGCCGTACAGGGACAGGCGAAAGGGCCCGGCGGTGTCACCCAGGCCTCGCAGGATGCCGTTGCCGATGTTCTGCGCGGCATCGAAGAACTGCAGCAGCGCGGCAATCAGCAGGCCGCTGGCGGTCAGGCTCAGTACCTGCTGGTTGGTGGCCTGTTCGGCGGAAATGAACAGCGTCACGATCTGCTGCGCGAACAGCAGGTAGAGCACCGCGAACAGCAGCATCAGCGCGGCGCCGGCCACCAGGCCCATGTGTCCCAGCTGGCGGGCGCGGTGGTACTGGCCGGCGCCATGGGCTTCGCTGATGTGGATCGAGGCCGCGTGGGAGACCCCGGCCGAAAACATGAAGACGATGTAGATGATCTGGTTGAGCACCGTTTGTGCCGCCAGCGCTTCCATGCCCAGGGTCCCGATCAGCAGGGTCAGCACGCTGAAGAAGCCGGCTTCCGAAGCGTAGGTTCCAGCAATCGGCAGGCCGAGCTTCCACACCGCGCCCAATGTTGCCCAGGAGCAGCGCAGTCGCTTGAGATCCAGGTACTGCGCGAGCTGGCGGTCCTTGAGCACCACCCCGAGGAACATCAGCAGCGACAGCAGGAACACCAGGCTGCTGGTCAGCGCCACGCCCTGGAAACCCATGGCCGGGAGGCCGAGCTTGCCGAACACCAATCCGTAGTTCAGCCCGGCGCTGAGCACGATCGACACCAGGGTAATGGCCAGCAGCGGCCCCGGGCGTTTCAGGCCGACGGTGAAATGCCGCAGGGCCTGGAACCACAGGCAGGGCAACAGTCCCGGGGCAATGATGGCAAGGAACTGCACCGTGTCCCTGGCCACCTGCGGGTCTTGCCCGAGCCAGACCAGGGGCCGCTCCAGAAGCAGCAGCACGCCGATGAACAGCACGCCGCTGAGGGTCGCCCAGAACAGCCCGGCCACCAGCAGTTGGCGGATCTGTCCGTGGTCCTGGCGTGCGTTGGCCTGGGCCACCAGGTTGCTGACGCCGGTCACCAGGCCAGTGCCGGTGGTGCGCAGCTGGTTGAACAGGGCCAGGGCCAGGCCACCGGCGGCGATCTCCCGGGCACCCAGGGCGCCCAGGACCACGATGTCGATGGTGGTCAGGGCGACGTGGGCCAGGTTGGTGAGGATCAGTGGGCCGGCCAGCAATAGCAGCGGCAGGAGTTCCTGGCGCCACGGCGATGGGCTGCGGGAAGTCGGGCTCACCATAGCTTGATCCTCTGCCCGCGTCGGCTGGCCAGGGCCAGGTCCGCCAGGTAGCGCCCCAGGGCCACGTCGGTGACCACCATGCCGCTGTTGTAGGCGAAGACGATATCCCGCTCATGGCGGCGTGCCGGGGCGTGGCCGAGGAGGATGTCCGGCAGCTGTGCGTCCATGTCCGGCAGGCTGCCGTCGGCGGCGGCCAGGTCGGCGCTGGTGACGCGCATCTGCGCGCTGTCGGTGGCGATGCGGTAGTCGGCGCCGTGCAGCACATCGGCATCGATGCCGTAGCCCACCAGCACCGCCACGGCCCCGGGCTTGAGCCAGGCTCGCTTGACCTGCTGGCGGGCGGTCAGGCCGGCCACGCCGAGAATGATGTCGGCTTGCGCAGCAGCCTGCGGCAAGTCTTCGACCACCTCGACCTCGCGCCCCGGGCAGTGGCGCCGGAGATTCTCGCGCACCGCCTTGAGGCCGTCGGTGTAGTGGCCGTAGACCTGCAGGCGTTGCAGCCCGGGCAGGGCGGCCAGAAGCATCGGCAAGGCGATCTGCCCCTGCACGCCGCTGCCGACCACCAGTGCCGTGCGGGCGTCGGGGCAGGCGGCCCGGGCCATCAGCGCCGAGGTCGCGCTGGTGCGCATTGGCCCCAACTGGGCCACGTCCATCAAGGCGATGGGCTGGCCGCTGCGATCGTCACAGAGAAAGATGAAGGAGTGGAAGCGGTAGGCCTCGCGCTGGCGCTGCGGGTCGTGCTCGTACACCACCTTGAAGCCCAGGGTCTGGCTGGCGCCGTCGCGCCCCACCATCGAGTAGCTGATGGAGCGCTGGTCCGCCGGCTCGACGATGGTCTTGAGCGGGTTCTGCGAGTCGCCATTGCGCAGGGCGATGTAGGCCTGCTCCACCACCTTGAGCACATCCTCGTGGCGTACCCCCAGGTCTTCCAGGTCGGCCTGTGCAAGCACCCAGAGTTCGCCGGGCGCGGCGTATTGCGTTGAGCTGTTCATCCTGACTCCTTGTTGGCAAGCAAAACCTCACGCCAGCCCATCGAGCTTCCAGCGCAGGGTGGGGCCGTCGAGTTCGATGACGACCTTGTGGGGTAACCGGGCCTCGTGAAACGGCGACTCGTTGGAGTCCATCTGGTAGCCGGCGGTGTTGAGGTAGACCAGCAGGTCGCCGGGGCGTACCGGTTGGTCGAAACGGATCTTGCGCCAGGTCAGCATGTCGGACTCCAGGCAGGTCGAGCCGCCGACACAGGCGAGAAAGGGCGCGGCCGGGCGGGGCTCGGCGGGGAGTAGCAAGGGCTCGGGCAGGAACTCGCTGTTGAACCACTGCTCGGAGAGGCTGAAGCTGCTGCCCTGCACCGTGACCAGCACGTAGCCGTCACCCCGGTCCTTGACCCCCTGGACGCGAAAGGCGCTGATGCCGGCCTGGTCGAGCAGGGCCCGGCCGGGCTCGATCATCAACTCGATGGCGTGCCGCTCGGCCTTCTGCGCCAGGGTCATGGCCGTGTCCACCGGGGTTGCGAGAATGTCCGCCAGGGCGTCGGCAGTGGCGCGCGGTGCGCCGTAGGGATAGAAGCCGTTGAAGGTGCGGGCACCGTGGTAGTGGTTGGGCCGGTCCTGCTGGAGGAAGCGGGCCCAGGCCCCGGGGCTGACGTACCGCACGGCAAGGCCGCCCCCCAGGTTCAGGCGTCGACAATGTTCCAGACCCGCCGCGCGGGTGCTCACGCAGAGGTCGAGCAAGCGATTGGCGGTCTGGGCGCGCTGCTCGCTGGAGTAACCGCCGAGGTGGAAGGAAAACCCCATCAGGCGTAACCAGCGCGGATGCTCCCGGCACAGCGCAATGGCCTGCGCGCACTGCCCTGGGTCGAGGCCGAAGCGGCTCTCGGGCTGGCTCTCGGGCAGGCAGCGCAACAACAGCCGGGCCTGTTGGTCACGGTGGCGCGCCAGGTGCAGCAGGCGTTGTAACTCGCTGGGCGAATCGATGGCCAACAGGCATTGGTGACTCAGGCTCAGCGCCAGCAAGCGCTCGCTTTTTTCCGGGCCGGAGACCCCGATGGCATGGCCCGGTACGCCGCCGCCCAGGGCCTTTTCCAGCTCGCCGACGCTGGCTACGTCAACGCCGATGCCCTCCTGGGAGCAGGCCTGGATCAGGCAGTCGGCCTTGTTGGCTTTTTTCGCGAATAGCAGCGTGCCCGTGGCTGGTGCTTGGTCGAAGGTGCGTTGGAACTGGCGGATGTTCTCCACGAACACCTGCGGCAGCATCAGGTGCAGGGGCGAACCCAGGCCCTGCACCAGGTCGTGCAGGGCTGCCGGGTGCTGGCGCAGCAGGTCGTCGACGCGGGCATGGCGCAGGCTGGCCAATGGGTTGGAAGGCTGGCTGGCGTTGGAGCGTGAAGGCAGGTGCATGACTGGCGTTTTCATCCTTGGCAGAGGCGCTGGCGCCGGCAACCCTGTGCCGACGCCGTGTCAGGTCAGAATTCGAAGCGCGCCGAGAGGAACACCTCGCGTTCGCGTCCCACTTCCAGGCCGCCCTGGTAATAGGTGCTGGCGTAGTAATAGGTGTTGGTCAGGTTCTTGCCGTGGAGCCGATAGGTCACCGGCGTTTCGCCTAGTCGGGTGCGGTAGCTGGCGCCCGCGTCGAGCAGGGCATAGCCGGGGATGTAGCCGCTGTTCTGGGCATCCACCGGACGGCTGCCGACCAGGCTCAAGGTGCTGTCCAGGGACAGGCCGGGAATGCGTTGCAGCTGGTATTGGGCACCGAAGGACCCTTTCCATTTCGGTACGCCTTCGGTGCGATTGCCGGCGACGCTGAGGTCGTCCACGTTTTCCAGGCGGGTTGCCAGGTAGGCCAGGTTGGCGTCCAGGGTCAGTGAGTCGGTGGGCCGGTGGCTGAGGTTCAGCTCGATGCCCCGGTGGCGATACTGGCCTTTGCTGACGAAGGTGTTGCTGGTGTCCAGGTAGCTGGCGTTGCGGCGGATCTCGAAGAGCGCCAGGCCCAGGCTTGCGCGTGAGTCGAGCTCGGCCTTGAGCCCGACTTCGTATTGCTCGGACTCGATGGCATCGGTGGGCTGGTTCTTGTTGGTGGCATTCCAGGGCGCGTAGTCGCCTTTCTCCAGGCCGCGCGAATAGCTGACGTAGGTCATCAGGTTGTCCAGCGGGCGGTAGATCAGGGCGCCGCTGGGGACGAACACGTCATGGCGCTGGGGCAGTGCGTTGGCCGACAGATGATCGGCGCGGTACCAGATGTAGCGCCCGCCGAGCAGCACCTGGAACTGCTCGTTGAGAGACACCAGGTCGCTGGCGAAGACCGAGCTTTCCTTGATCCGCGAGACGAACTCGATGTCGTTCTCCGGACCGAAATGATGCTTGGGCGGCTGCACCGGGTGGCGTATGTTGCCCACCGAAACGTCGCTGACGCGAACCCCGGGATTGGCGCTGTTGATATCGTCCCAGGCCGGGCTACGGTCCTTGAACTGCTTGTAGCCGGTGCCCAGGAACACATCGTGGTAGAGGCTGCCGGTGTTGAACTTGCCCGCCAGGTAGGACTGCAGCGACCAGGTGCTGAACACCTCGCCACGGGAAACATAGAGGTCGGCGGTGCCGATGTCGCCATTGGGCTGGATGTTGAACAGGTCGTTGTAGCCGCCGTGGCGCTCGACCTGCGAATAGTTGGCCTGGGTGATGGAGGTCCAGTTGTCGCTGAGGGTGTATTCGAACTTGGCGTCGAGGTTCTTGCCCTCGGTCTGGTGGCGGAACCAGGAGCCGGTCAGCAGGTCGCGACGGTTGATCTTCGGCGGCCTGACGTAGCTGGACGCATCCAGTGGGTTGGCCCGGTGGCTCTGGTCAGCCCGCAGCAGGGGGTCGGCCACCGTGGATTTCCACGACCAGTCGCCGTTGAGTTGCAGCAGCGCACGGTCGCTCAAGCGCCAGTCGGTGGCCAGGCCGATGAACTTGCGCTCCATGTCCCGGGCGTGATCGTAGTCGCCGTTCTTTTCGTAGCCGGCATTCAGGCGATAGCCGAAGGCGCCGTCGGCGGTGGAGTTGCTGTTGTCGATGGCGACGTAGCGCCCGGCCAGGGACGAGCCCTGGACCGTCAGGTTGAGCAAGGGATCGAGGGTCGGGCGCTTGGGGATGTAGTTGATCGTGCCGCCAGGGGAATTGACCCCGTACAGGAAGCCCGACGGCCCCTTGAGTACGTCGATGCGCTCCACGTTCTCCAGGGGGAAGTCATGGTGCGGGGCCAATGCCAGGCCATCGCGGCGGATGGTGTTGAAGTTGTCCATGGCAAAGCCGCGCAGGCGGAAATTGTCGAAGCCGCTACCGGCGGAGGCACTGAGGATCGAGGGGTCCAGGCTCAGCACATCGACGGCGGTACGCGCCGACGAATCGGCGATGGTCTTGGCGTCGTAGCTCTGGATGACCAGGGGGATCTCCATGGCTGTCTTGGCGCCGAAGGCCCCGGCATTCACCTCGTAGGCATCGTTGAGGGGCGGGGCGACGATATGGCTGGTGTCCAGGCTCAGGGGAGCGGCCTTGCGCTCTTCCCGGACTTCCTGCGCTTCGACGACGGGCAGGCTGCAACAGGCTGAAAACACTCCGGCCAAGACCGTGCACGCACAACGTTGTGCTGATCCGTACAACTGGTTCATCTGTAGTCCCTTAACTCAACGAAACATGAAGTTCGCCGCTGTCCAACCGGCCTGCCGTGGCTCGTCGATGAGCCTTGCTCTGTCCAGGCTGAAAACGTCGTTGACACTCGATCCAAGTGTGAGAACTGTTCTCGAATGAAACATTATAACGTTTTTATTTTTCACGCAACGACCTTCCCCGCAAGTCGCTCCAGGGCTCTGGTGCGCAGGGTTCGATGCAAAGGGCTGATGTGTTGGGAGGCGTTTACCGGGCACTTTTCCCGGTTTTTGCGAGGCCATCGGTGTTTTTGGCTGTATGAATCCGGCGGCTTTGACTAAGGTGCACCCATAGTTACCGGAGCGTGCTGCATGACCGCTGTCGATCTACCTGCTGTACCTCGCGTGCTGATCGCCGAGGCCGATCCCTGGTCCCGCGACCTGCTGACCCAAGTGCTGCTCAACGTACGCTGCGATGCGCGCCTGGACCTGTGTGCCGATGGCCAGGAAGCCATGGACCTGCTCAGCGCCAAGCCCTACGACCTGGTCATTGCCGATTGGGAGCTGCCGGGTATCGATGGCCTGGCGCTGTTGCGGGCGGTGCGCCAGCGCAAGCGCAACCCGTTGCAGCCGTTCATTCTCCTTAGCGTGCGCAGCGACAGTGCCAGCGTGCGCGAGGCGTTGCCCCTGGCGCCTACTGCCTACCTGACCAAGCCCCTGAACATGGAAGGCCTGACCCAGCGCCTGCAGGGCTTGCTGCTGGACGCTGGCCAAGAGGTCTCCTGCGAGGTCCCGAGCCTGACGCCCGGTACGACCTTGTACAGCTTTCTCGAACACCGCCGCGAGCTGGCCGACGGCGCGCCCCTGTTGACCGACGTGCAACTGGCGGTCAAGCGCAGCCTGCACCCCGAAGGGCTGGACCTGCGCCTGCTGGAGGAAGAAATCCGCACCGACCCGCAAGTCACCGCCGTGCTGATCGCCGCTGCCAACAGCGCTGCCCAGCACCATGGCGACGGCGTGCAGACCCTGTCCCAGGCCTTGCAGCGGCTCGGCACCGGGCAGAGCATGAACCTGATCCTCGGCCTGACCCTCAAGCGCAGTGCCCGCCTGAGCGATCCGGCCCTGGCCGACTATGCCGAGCGCTACTGGGGGCTGTCGCTGCACACTGCGGAGTATGGGCGGACCCTGGCGCGCCTGTTGGACCTGGACCAGGAGCGTTGCTACTGCGCCGGCCTGTTGCACCGCCTGGGCGACCTGGCGTTGCTGCGCTGCCTGCAAGAGTGGAAGCAGGCGGGCGGTGAGCTGGACGATCAGGAGGAGGTCGGAGATGCCCTGGAGCGTTTTGGCGCCGCCTACGGTTCGGCCCTGCGCACCCGCTGGCGCATGCCCCTGGAGCTGCGCGAGCTGATCGCCTCGGTGTATCAGCTCGGCGGTGGCGTCTATTCCCGCGAGGCCCTGGTGATGAACCTGGCCGGCCAGTTGGCTCGCCTGCCAGCCTCGGAAGGAGTGGAAGAAGTGGCCCGGGGCAAGACCGCGCGCCTGCTCAAGGTCGGCCTGCCGGAGCTGAGTCGCCTGCGCAAGGGGTGAGTGAGGTCAGTTGCCCAGAAGCTCAAACAGCGCGAACCAGCCATCGACCGTCTGGTCTTCGGCCAGGAAGGCCAGGTAGAAGAATGGCCAGGCGGCCAGCAGGGTCAGCAACTGCGCTGGATGGGGCCCGAGCTTGACGGCCAGGGCCAGCCCGAACACCACCAGGGCCACGCCGATCAGCAAGCACACCAGGCGCTTGCCCCGACAACCATTGCGTTTGCTGTTGATGCGCTTGAGCAGTTGTTCTTCGTTCATCGGGTCGTGCGTCCGGCGCGGGCCGCCATTGCCATGGGGGCCGCAGTCTAGCCCGGCCCGGACGGCGAATCAGCCACTGACGATGCGATTCTTGCCCTGGCGCTTGGCTTCGTACATCGCCGCGTCGGCCCGGGCGAACAGGCTGTCCAGGCTCTCGTCCTCCGCCAGCAGCCCCGTCAGGCCCTGGCTGACCGTGATGCTGAAGGCCTGGCCCTGGTGGCTGAAGTGCTGGCGCTGGATTTCCCGTTGCAGGCGCTCGGCCACCTGGCGCGCCATGTCGACGGCACAACCGGGAAACAGGGCGGCGAATTCTTCGCCGCCAATACGCCCGAACAGGTCGCCCCGGCGCAGGGCGGCGCGCCCGCTCTCGGCGATGCGCTGCAGGACCACATCGCCCTCGGGATGGCCGTAGGTGTCGTTGATCACCTTGAAGTCATCGATATCCAAGAGCAGGAAAGACAGCGGCGAACCCTGCAGGCGGGCCTGCTCGAACTCGCGGTTGGCACATTCGAAGAAGTGCCGGCGGTTGCTGCTCTGGGTCAGCGCATCGGTGGTGGCCAGGCGCTGCAGCTCGGCCTCCAGCTGCTTCTTTTCGCTGATGTCCTCGGCGATACCCACCACGATCAGGCGCTGCCCGGGCTCGGCATTGCGGTTGATAAAGCATTTGTCGCTGAGCCAACGCACCTGGCCCGCGGCATCGATGATGCGGTACTCGCGGTCTTCCACGGCGCCTTTCTCCAGGACTTGGGCCAGGCTGCGCTCGGCGTACTCCAGGTCGTCGGGATAGATGCTGTCGCGCCATTGGTTGTAGTCCGCCAGCAACAGGCCGGCAGGACGCCCGAAAATGCGTTCATAGGCCGGGCTGACGTAGAGCACCTGGCGGCTGCTCCAGTCCAGGGCCCAGAGTACTGCGTTGACGCTGACCAGCAGCGAGCTGAACAGCTGCTCGCGTTCGGTCAGGCGGGCGACTTCGCCCTGGGCATGCATCAGGGCCAGTAGGGTTTGCGCGGCCTCGGGCCACTGGGGGAGCGAAGATGGAATGTCTGGATTCTTGTTGACCATCGGCACATATCTCGAAGGGCGTGCCGCTTCGACAGCGGCTACAACCAAGCCCGCCTGGATGGCGAAGTGTTGTTTGAGATAGAGGATGGAACATGAAGTTCCCGGCTGCCCGGGCGATACGCCGGACGGTCGAGGCTCTGGAGGGGGGGAGCAGGGCACCGGCCCCCTCGCCACAGCCAATGCCGTGGCGAGGGGCGTGGATCAGGCGACGCTAGGACGCAGGGAGTAGGTCTTGAGCTGGCTGGCGAAGTCCCGCAGGGACTGGATGCCGCTGGCCTCGGCCTCGTGGACCCAGTCCTTGATCGCGGCCAGCATGTCGTGGCCGTTGGAGCTGGTCTTGACCCAGATCTGTTGCAGCGCCAGGCGCTTCTCGTAGATCACCTTCAATGCCTGGCTGTGTTCCAGCATGTTCTGGATGCGCAGGTGGTGGCGGTCTTCCAGCAGGCTGGTTTCCCGGGACAGCAAGCGCTTGGCGCGGTGGAACTGGTGGCGCACCGAGTGATCGACCTTGGCCAGTTCCTGCTTGACCAGCGGGCCGATCACCAGCTTGCGGTACTGGGCCATGATCTGGAACCGGTTGTTGAGGATCGCCATGGCGGTGTCCATGTCCAGGTGGCCCTTGCCTTCGACCCGATGGGCGATGGGCGCCACTCGCTGGACCTTGGCCAGGCCCAGCAGGCTGAACAGCTTGATCCAGCCCCAGCCCATGTCGAATTCCCACTTCTTCACCGACAGCTTGGCCGAGTTGGGGTAGGTGTGGTGGTTGTTATGCAGCTCTTCGCCGCCGACGATGATGCCCCACGGCACCAGGTTGGTGGCCGCGTCGCGGCATTCGAAGTTGCGGTAGCCCACGGCATGGCCCAGGCCGTTGATCACGCCGGCGGCCCAGAACGGGATCCACATCATCTGCACCGCCCAGATGGTGATGCCGATGGTGCCGAACAGCAGCAGGTCGATCACCGCCATCAGTGCCACGCCACCGAGCTTGTAGCGGCTGTAGAGGTTGCGCTCGATCCAGTCTTCCGGGCAGTTCTTGCCGTAGATGCGCAGGGTCTCGGGGTTGCGGGCTTCTTCGCGGTACAGCTCGGCGCCTTTGCGCATGACCGTGGACAGGCCCTTGATCACCGGGCTGTGCGGGTCGTCGACCGTCTCGCACTTGGCGTGGTGCTTGCGATGGATCGCGGTCCACTCGCGGGTGTTCTGCGCCGTGGTCAGCCACAGCCAGAAACGGAAGAAATGCTTGAGCCCGGCATTGAGCTCCAGGGAGCGATGCGCGGAATAGCGATGCAGATAGACCGTGACCGCGACGATAGTCACGTGGGTCATCAACAGGGTGACTGCCACCAGTTGCCAGGCGGACAAGCCAAGTAAACCTTCATACCACATAGGCGATAAGGCCCTCGATAGAGAAAAAACAGCCCAGGCATTATCACTAAGCACGTCGAGAAAACCAGTCGCCCTTTCAGATAAGAGTGGCGGGATGTTTCTTCCTCTATAATCCCAAACTTTTCGTGTGGAAATAGACGGGCTTATGTCGGTTTCTTATCGCAATGGCTTGCGTGCGGCCTTGCTCTACCTGCTGCTGTCCCTGGTTTGGCTCCAGCTCAGTGGTTATTTATTGAGCAGTTTCTTCGATGGGTCTCCGGATGAGGCTCGTTGGCAACGGGCCAGTTGCTACGCCTGGGCCCTGGTCAGTGCGGTGCTGATCTTCTTTGCCCGTGCCCGCTTGCTGCGGGTGCTGGGCGCCGATCGCTGGTTGCGCCACCAGCAGAAGGACCGCGAGCGCCTGCGTCAGGCTGCGGCGGTCTTCGACTGTACCCGCGAGGGGGTACTGGTGAGCGACACCCAGGGGCAGATCGTCCACGTCAACCGTGCCTTCATCGAGATCACCGGCTACCAGCGCGAGGAGGTGCTGGGGCGTCAGCCGAGCATGTTCAAGTCCGGCCATCATTCGGTGGACTTCTATAAGGCGATGTTCGGTGCGTTGCGCCAGAGCGGCGAGTGGAGCGGGGAAATCTGGAACCGGCGCAAGAGCGGGGAAATCTATCCACAGTGGCAGACCATCCGTGCGATCCACGATGAGCAGGGCGAACTCACCCACTATGTGGCGGTATTCTCCGACATCAGTGCGATCAAGGACTCCGAGCACGAGCTGGCGCACCTGGCCCACCACGATCCGCTGACCGACCTGCCCAACCGCCTGCTGCTCACCGACCGCGCCGAACAGGCCCTGGCTTCGGCGCAGATCCACAAGCGCGGCTGCGCCATGCTGATGATCGACCTGGACCACTTCAAGATGGTCAACGACAGCCTCGGGCATAACGTCGGCGACCAGTTGCTCAAGGCTTTTGCCCAACGCCTGCGCGACATGTTCGGCCCGGGCGTGACCCTGGCGCGCCTGGGCGGCGACGAGTTCGCCGTGCTGGCCGAAAGCTGCCCGCAGCTGGTGCAGGCGGCGGCCCTGGCCCAGCGCATCCTCGATGGTCTCAAGGAGCCATTCCAGCTGGATGGCCACCAGGTGCTGATCAACGCCAGCATCGGCATCAGCCTGTTTCCCAGCGATGCCTTGAGCGCCAGCCAGCTGTTGCGCAACGCCGATGCGGCGTTGTTCAAGGCCAAGAGCGCCGGGCGCAATGGTTATGCCCTGTATACCGAGGAGCTCACTGCCCACGCCCAGCAGCGGGTGGAGATCGCCTTCGAACTGCGCCGGGCCCTGGACCGCCAGGAGCTGCGGGTCTACTACCAGCCGGTGCACGACCTGGCCAGCAGTCGCCTGGTGGGCGTCGAGGCCCTGGTGCGCTGGCAGCACCCGCACCGGGGCCTGGTGCCGCCGGCGGAGTTCATCCCCATCGCCGAACGCACCGGGATGATTGCCGAGATCGATGCCTGGGTCATGGGCGAGGCATGCCGGCAGATGTGCCAGTGGCAGGCCGAGGGCGTGGTGCTGTCGTTCATCGCGGTGAACGTCTCGACCCGCCTGTTCGCGCGCAGCGAGCTGTACCAGCAGGTGGCCCAGGTGCTGCACGACACCGGGCTGGACCCGGCCTACCTGGAGCTGGAGGTCACCGAGAGTGCGCTGATGGACGACCCGGAAGTGGCCCTGGAGCAGATGCACCGCCTGCGGGAGCTGGGCATCCGCCTGGCCATCGACGACTTCGGCACCGGCTATTCGTCGTTGCTGCGGCTCAAGCGCCTGCCGGTGCAAAAGCTCAAGATCGACCAGGGCTTCGTCGCCGGCTTGCCGTGGGACGAGGACGATGCGGCGATTTCCCGGGTCATCGTGGCCCTGGCCCAGAGCATGGGCATGCAGGTCCATGCCGAAGGTATCGAACAGATGGAGCAGGCCCGCTTCCTCCTCGACCATGGCTGCGATTTGGGCCAGGGCTACTGGTTCGGCCGGCCGATGCCGGCCTCGCTGCTGGACTGGGACAACGCCCCGCAGATCCTCTGATGCGCCTGATGCAGCTGGTGGGCGCTGCGCACCCGGTCGCAGCCTCGCTGTGCTCGACAGCGGCTACAGGTGCTTCGTGTAGCGGCCGCAAGAGGCTGGCCATGGACTCAGGGGCCCGTAACTGCGCGCCCCGTCGAATAATTTCCGCTGGTTATATAAACATTCTTAAATAGTATTTTTAAGAATATCCCTGCCTATCTACTATTGCTCCACGCCACCCGCAGTGCCGCCACTGCACGGCACATCCCACTCAGGAGCAACACCATGAGCGCATCTCTACGTAGCGTCGACGGACAGGACGAAGCAACCATCTTGCGTGAAATTCAAAGTGCACTGCGGGACCTGCGCTTCGGGGCAGTGGAAATCACCGTGCACAACGCCCAGGTCGTGCAGATCGAGCGCAAGGAAAAATTCCGCCTGCAGCAACCCGGCAACAAGCCCAGCTGAATCGCGCATCACCCTCTCGCGAGCGAGAGGCCCGACTGGTCAACCGGAGGGCGTCACCCATGACCCCCAGTTCGTCCCCCAGCGTTCATCCGCGAATGCGAGCCTGATTCGCCATAAGAAAAATGCCAGCACATTAGAAAATTTCGGGAGCTCTACCATGTCGTCGATTCGCCGTTATGCCCTGGCTGCCCTCGCCAGCGCCGTTTTTGCCGGTTCCGCCGTAGCCAAGGACTATGAGCTGCTCAACGTGTCCTACGACCCGACCCGCGAGCTGTACCAGGACTACAACGCCGAGTTCGTAAGCTTCTGGAAGAAGGAGCACCCCGGCGACAACGTGAAGATCCAGCAATCCCACGGTGGTTCGGGCAAGCAGGGTCGGGCGGTGATCGACGGCCTGCGCGCCGACGTGGTGACCCTGGCACTGGCCGGCGACATCGACGAAATCGCCAAGCTCGGCAAGACCCTGCCGGCGGACTGGCAGCAGCGCCTGCCCGACGCCAGCACGCCCTACACCTCGACCATCGTGTTCCTGGTGCGCAAGGGCAACCCCAAGGGCATCAAGGACTGGGGCGACCTGATCAAGAAGGACGTCTCGGTGATCACCCCCAACCCGAAGACCTCCGGTGGCGCCCGCTGGAACTTCCTGGCCGCCTGGGCCTACGGCCTGAAGGCCGGAGGTAGCGAAGCCAAGGCCAAGGACTACGTGCAAGAGCTGTTCAAGCACGTACCGGTGCTGGATACCGGTGCCCGTGGCTCGACCATCACCTTCGTCAACAACGGCCAGGGCGACGTGCTGCTGGCTTGGGAAAACGAAGCCTTCCTGGCACTCAAGGAAGACGGTGGCGCCGACAAGTTCGACATCGTCGTGCCGTCGCTGTCGATCCTCGCCGAACCGCCGGTGGCGGTGGTGGACAAGAACGCCGAGAAGAAGGGCAACACGGCGATCGCCGAAGCCTACCTCAAGCACCTGTACAGCCCGGCCGGCCAGGAGATCGCGGCGAAGAACTTCTATCGTCCACGGGACAAGGACGTGGCGGCCAAATACGCCCAGCAGTTCCCGAAACTGGAGCTGGTGACTATCGACAAGGACTTCGGCGGCTGGAAAACTGCCCAACCGAAATTCTTCAATGACGGTGGCGTGTTCGACCAGATCTACCAGGCCCAGTAACAGGAGGAGCCACTCTAACCGCCATCGCTTGGAGCCCCGGAATCACTTCGGGGCTTCGTGCGTTTCACCTGCGTTCAACCAAGGACTCTTATGTCGCGTCGTATCTCCCCCGTCATACCCGGCTTCGGGCTGACGCTGGGCTACACCTTGGTGTACCTCAGCCTGATTGTGCTCATCCCCCTGGCGGCGATGTTCGTCCATGCCGCACAACTCACCTGGGACCAGTTCTGGGCCATCGTCTCGGCGCCCCGGGTGCTCGCGGCCCTCAAGCTCAGCTTCGGCACCGCCTTGTGCGCGGCGATCATCAACGGCCTGATCGGCACGCTGCTGGCCTGGGTCCTGGTGCGCTACAGCTTCCCCGGGCGGCGGATCATCGATGCGATGATCGACCTGCCCTTCGCCTTGCCCACCGCGGTGGCGGGCATCGCCCTGACCGCGCTGTACGCGCCTACCGGGCTGGTGGGCCAGTTCGCCACCGACCTGGGCTTCAAGATCGCCTACACGCCCTTGGGCATCACCCTGGCGCTGACCTTCGTCACCCTGCCGTTCGTGGTGCGCACGGTGCAGCCGGTGCTGGCGGACATCCCCCGTGAAGTGGAAGAGGCCGCCGCCTGCCTCGGCGCCAAGCCCTGGCAGGTGTTCCGCCATATCCTGGTGCCGGCCTTGCTGCCAGCCTGGCTCACCGGTTTCGCCCTGGCCTTCGCCCGGGGCGTGGGCGAGTACGGTTCGGTGATCTTCATCGCCGGCAACATGCCGATGAAGACCGAGATCCTGCCGCTGCTGATCATGGTCAAGCTCGACCAGTACGATTACACCGGCGCCACTGCCATCGGCGTGCTGATGCTGGTGGTGTCCTTCATCCTGCTGCTGCTGATCAACCTGCTGCAGCGGCGCATCGAAACCCCATAAGGAGGCGCGAACCATGTCCCAATCGTCCATCGCCGCCTCGTCGGCCAACGCCGCCCGCCGTGGCAACGCCACTTCGCGGCGGGTATTGATTGGCCTGGGCTGGCTGATCTTTGCCCTGTTCCTGCTGCTGCCGCTGTTCATCGTCGTGTCCCAGGGGCTCAAGCTTGGCCTGGGTGCATTCTTCGACGCGATCTTCGAGCCCGACGCCCTGTCGGCCCTCAAGCTCACGGTGATCGCGGTGCTGATCTCGGTGCCGCTGAACCTGGTGTTCGGCGTCTGCGCTGCCTGGTGCGTGAGCAAGTACTCGTTCCGTGGCAAGAGCATCCTGGTGACCCTGATCGACCTGCCGTTCTCGGTGTCGCCAGTGATCGCCGGCCTGGTCTACGTGCTGATGTTCGGCGCCCAGGGGCTGTTCGGCCCGTGGCTGTCGGATCACGACATCCAGATCGTGTTCGCCCTGCCGGGCATCGTCCTGGCCACCATCTTCGTCACCGTACCCTTCGTCGCCCGCGAGCTGATCCCGCTGATGCAGGAGCAGGGCACCCAGGAAGAAGAGGCCGCGCGCCTGCTGGGGGCCAACGGTTGGCAGATGTTCTGGCACGTCACCGTACCCAACATCAAATGGGGCCTGATCTACGGCGTGGTGCTCTGCACCGCCCGGGCCATGGGCGAGTTCGGCGCGGTGTCGGTGGTCTCCGGGCACATTCGCGGGGTCACCAACACCCTGCCGCTGCACGTGGAGATCCTCTACAACGAGTACAACCACGTCGCCGCCTTTGCCGTGGCCAGCCTGTTGCTGATCCTTGCGTTGTTCATCCTGCTGCTCAAGCAGTGGAGCGAATCCCGAATCAACCGCCTGCGCGCCAGCGCCGCGGAGGAATAAGACATGTCGATCGAAGTCCGTAACGTCAGCAAGAACTTCAACGCCTTCAAGGCCCTGAACAGCATCAACCTGGATATCCACAGCGGTGAGCTGGTGGCGCTGCTCGGCCCCTCGGGCTGCGGCAAGACCACCCTGCTGCGGATCATCGCCGGCCTGGAGACTCCCGATGCCGGCAACATCGTGTTCCACGGCGAGGACGTCTCCGGCCACGATGTGCGCGATCGCAACGTCGGGTTCGTGTTCCAGCACTACGCGTTGTTCCGCCACATGAGCGTGTTCGACAACGTCGCCTTCGGCCTGCGCATGAAGCCCAAGAACCAGCGCCCCAGCGAAAGCCGGATCGCCGAGAAGGTCCATGAACTGCTGAACATGGTGCAGCTGGACTGGCTCTCCGATCGCTATCCGGAGCAGCTCTCCGGCGGCCAGCGCCAGCGTATCGCCCTGGCCCGGGCCCTGGCGGTGGAGCCCAAGGTGCTGTTGCTGGACGAGCCCTTCGGTGCGCTGGACGCCAAGGTGCGCAAGGAGCTGCGTCGCTGGCTGGCGCGGCTGCACGAGGACATCAACCTGACCTCGGTGTTCGTCACCCACGACCAGGAAGAGGCCATGGAAGTGGCCGATCGCATCGTGGTGATGAACAAGGGCGTGATCGAGCAGATCGGCTCACCTGGCGAGGTCTATGAGAATCCGGCCAGCGATTTCGTCTATCACTTCCTCGGTGATTCCAACCGCCTGCACCTGGGAGAGGACGAGCATGTGCTGTTCCGGCCCCATGAAGTGTCGCTGTCGCGTTCGGAACTGGAAGATCACCATGCCGCCCAGGTCCGTGATATCCGCCCACTGGGCGCCACCACCCGGGTGACCCTCAAGGTCGAGGGCCAGAGTGAACTGATCGAAGCCGAAGTGGTGAAGGACCATGACAGCCTGGTGGGCCTGGCCAAGGGCGAGACCCTGTTCTTCAAGCCCAAGGTCTGGCAGAAGGTCGCCAACCTCTAAAAGCCAAAAGCTGCGCGGGCAAGACGGATCGTCGCCCGCTGGCTCCTACAGAAGCACACGATCGGCTTTTTGTAGGAGCGAGGCTTGTCCGCGCTAACGATCTAGATCGCAGCACGCTTCGGATTGGCCCGCACACCCCCCGCCCGTGCCTCGACCTGCTGCTTGAGGTCATGACGCAGCCCGAGCAGGAACGCCAGTTCGGCTACCACGAACAACGGCCCGATGATCAAGCCCGACAGATCATCGACAAAGGCCGGCTTGCGGCCCTCGTAGTAATGGCCGATGAACTGGATCACCCAGCCCAATACGAACAGCCCCAGGCCGCTGCTCAGCCACAGCCCGGTGGCTTGGGCCGCCAGCACTTGCCCGATCCATACCGACAGCCCCATCAACACGCTCATCAGTAACCCCAGGCGCAGCTCCAGGCGCAGGTAGAACACCGCCGAGAACAGGGCCAGCAGCAGCGCTGGCGAGAGCATCAGCCCGGCCACCGGCCAGGCCGGACGGGACAGCAGCACGGCCACGGCGACCACGATCATCGGGATGCCGATGAAGTGGCTGGCGATATTGCGCGGATCGCGGTGATAGGTCGCGTATTGACTGAGATGATCGACGAGGCTTTTCATTGTTGTTCCTCCGTTGGGGTGGCTGGATCATGCCGGACGCCCGATCACGGTTCTGTCGGCTAGGCGACAATCATGGCGATGCCCTGGGGAAACACGGTCCATGGATATGCAGCGATGGCGTGAATGCCTGATGACCGGCCAATGGTTCAGCCACTTGCCGGCCTCTCTACAGGATAGCCTGCTCGACGGTGCCCGCCTGCGGCGGCTGGCGCCGGGGCAGTACCTGTTTCGCCGTGGCGATCCGCCCTGCGGCCTGTATGCGGTGGTCGAAGGCATGGTGCGGGTCGGTGCGGTCAGCGAGCAGGGCAAGGAGGCCTTGCTCAGCCTGGTGGAGGCGCCCCACTGGTTCGGCGAGATCTGCCTGTTCGATGGTCAGCCGCGTACCCACGATGCCTGCGCCGAGGGCGCCTGTACCTTGCTCCAGGTACCCCAGGCGAGCTTGGAGCGGCTATTGGACGAACATCCCGCTTACTGGCGCCAGTTCGCCCTGCTGATGAGCCACAAGCTGCGCCTGGCCTTCATCAACCTGGAGCAACTGAGCCTGATGCCGGCCCCGGCGCGGGTGGCCAACCGCCTGCTGGCGATGGCCGCCGGTTATGGCGAAGTGACCCAGAGCCGGCGCCTGCTGCAACTGCCCCAGGAGCAGCTGGCGCTGATGCTCTCGCTGTCGCGCCAGACCACCAACCAGATCCTCAAGGACCTGCAACACCAGGGCATCCTGCGCCTGAGCTACGGCGAGATCGAGATCCTCGACGCCGAACGCCTGCGCGCGCTCGCCAACTCCGTGTAGCCGCTGCCGCAGGCTGCGTACGGCTCGGCACGAGCCGCCATCTGGCGGTGCCTGGTTCTATGCAGGTCAGGGGCGGTTCGGGGGATCAGCGCAGGCCGTCGCGAAATTGCCCGGGGGTCATGCCGGTCCAGCGCTTGAAGGCCCGGCTGAAGCTGCTGGCGTCGGCGAATCCCAGCAGGTAGCTGATCTCGCCCAGGGAGCAACCCGGGTCCCGCAGGTGCAGCAGGGCGAGGTTTTCCCGGCATTCGTTGAGCAGGGTATCGAAGCGCGTGCCTTCGTCCGCCAGGTGCCGTTGCAGGCTGCGCAAACTCAGGTGCAGGGCCTGGGCCACCCGCTCGGCGGACGGCTCGCCATCGGGCAGTTGGGTCTCGATCACCTCGCGCACCTTGCGCTCCCAGGTCAGAGGTCGCAACTGTGCCAGGGCGCGCTTGAGCACCTCCTCGTTATGTTCGGCCAGCTCCGGGTTGGCGTCGTCCAGGTGGCTCTCGAAATCCTGCACGCGAAACTCCAGGCAATCTTCACTGGCCGCGAAATGCACTGGGCAGCGGAACACCCGGTGCCACTGGCTGGGGTCCTTGGGCTCCGGACGCCGCAGGTGCACGGCCATGGGCGCATAGTCGCGCCCGAGGCGACTACGGCAGGTGCGTACATGGATCGCGGCAAACGCATCGATGGCCTCGAATGCCGGCTGCTGGGCGCCTTCGGGCATCTTCAGGACGAACCGGTAGCGATCCGCTTCGCGGATCAACTGCGGGACCAGGGCATCGCTGACCACCTGGTGATAGCGCAGGATGCGTTCGAACACTTCCCGCAGGCTGCCGCTGGCCACCAGGGCATACCCCAGGGCGTGGAAAGTGGTAGGGCTGACGAAGCGCGACACCCGCAAGCCAATGGCCGGATCGCCACTGGCCTGGACCGCCAGCTGCCACAGACGAGTGGTTGCCGACAGTGGGTAGCGCGCGTTGGGATTGTCCATCAATTGGGGGTCAAGCCCGGCCTCTCGGCACAATGCGCCGCTATCCAGGTCAAGGGCATCCAGCTGCTTGCGCAGAGCGCGGGTCCAGCTGGCGAGAGAGGTGGCTTCGGTCATGCGTTTGGCGCGTCCGGTCAACAGGTTGGCGTTTACGGCTAGCGCCCGGGGCCAGGGCCCGGGGCAGGATGCACACATCACTGACCCAGAGGATGGAATCATGCAGGGTATTTCCGCAAGCCCCGAACGGATGAACGCGCAACAGCGAGCCGCTCACATTCGCGAGGTTGTCATGGGCCGGGGGGACGAACTGCGCAGGCGCTACCCGGTGTTGCGTCACCAGGATGCCTTGGGCGCTGCAATCCTGGCCTTCGCCCTGGCCGGCATGGTCGGTTCGGCAGCGCTCTATCTCAATGGTCAGCTGGCCTGGTGGGCCTGCCTGCTGCTCAATGCGTTCTTCGCTTCGCTGACCCACGAGCTGGAGCACGACCTGATCCACAGCATGTACTTTCGCAAGCAGCGGTTGCCCCACAACCTGATGATGGGGTTGGTCTGGCTGGCCCGGCCGAGCACCATCAACCCCTGGATACGCCGCCACCTGCACCTGAACCACCACAAGGTCTCGGGCTCCGCGGGCGATCTCGAAGAACGTGGCATCACCAACGGCGAGCCTTGGGGCGTCGTACGGTTGCTGATGGTGGGCGACAACATGGTCTCGGCCTTCGTCCATACGCTCCACACGTCCGGCTGGAAGGCCAAGCTCAAGCGCTTTGCCCGCCTGATGGCGGCCTATGCCCCGCTGGCACAGCTGCACTGGGGCGCCTGGTACGTGTTTCTCGGCTTCCATGGGGCCAACGGCGTCGCCGCGCTGCTGGGCACTTCCATCGAGTGGTCGGCCAGCACCCTGGCGCTGATGCAGGTGATCGATATCGCCGTGGTGGTGATCGTTGGCCCGAACGTGCTGCGTACCTTCTGCCTGCACTTCGTCAGCTCCAACATGCACTACTACGGCGATGTCGAGCCGGGCAACGTGATCCAGCAGACCCAGGTGCTTAACCCTTGGTGGATGTGGCCGCTGCAAGCGTTCTGCTTCAACTTCGGCAGCACCCATGGCATCCACCACTTCGTGGTCAAGGAGCCTTTCTACATCCGCCAGATGACCGCGCCGGTGGCCCACCGGGTGATGGCGCAGATGGGCGTGCGTTTCAACGACCTGGGCACCTTCACGCGGGCCAATCGCTTCGCCGCCAAGGAGCAGGCGGCGACGGAGGCGGTGCAGGGGGTGAAGGCTTGAGGTGTGTTGGTTGAGGGCCAATCACGGGCAAGCCTCGCACCTACCCACTGGCGTAGGAGCGAGGCTTGCCCGTGATGGCGATTGCCCGGCCGCGATCAATCCGGCTGGAACGGCGACTCGCTGAGGATCACCCCGGTCTCGTCCACGTAGCGCTGCCATTCCTGCAACAGGATTTGCAGCTTTTGCGGGTGGCTGCCAGCCAGGTCGTGGATCTCCCCCGGGTCGCGCCCAAGGTCGTACAACTGCCAGGTGGCCGGGCCCACGGGGCCTGGAATGTACACCGCCTTCCATTGCCCCTGGCGGATCGCCCGGCGGCCGAACAGCTCCCAGCCGGTGACCGTGTGCTCGTCATGCACCTGCGCCGTCTCGCCGGACAGGAACCCCAGCCAGGACTTGCCCCGTAGCGGTGCGATATCGCGCCCGCGCCAGCGCTTGCCCGGATGGCGCACGCCGGCCAGGTCCAGCAGGGTTGGGGTGATGTCCATCACCGTGCCGAAGCCATGGCTGACCTGTCCCTTGAGCGGCAACTGCGGGTAATGCAGCAACGCCGGCACGCGAATCCCGCCCTGGGTGGTGAAGGCCTTGAACAGCCGCGACGGCGCGGTGGCGGCCTGAGCCCAGGCCGGTCCGTACCAGACATAGGAATTGGCCCGGCCGATATTCTGAAGGCGGTTGTCGTAGTGCTGGTCCAGGTAGCTCAACAGCTGCGGGCCGAACTTGGGGAAAGCCTCCAGCAGCGCCCCTTCGGCCCCGTTGTCGGACATGAACAGGATCAGCGTGTTGTCCAGCTGGCCCTGCTGGCGCAGGTAATCCACCACCCGGCCGATGTTCCAGTCCATGCGTTCCACCATCGCCGCATACACCTCCATGGCCCGGGCCGAGCGCTGGCGCTGGTCATCGCTGAGGGAGGCCCACTCGGCGTCCAGGCCGATCAGCGGATGCGGCTCGACCTGGGCGTCCACCAGCCCCAGGGCCTTGAGCTTCTCCAGCCGTTCCAGGCGCAGGGCCTCGGGGCCGGCGTCGTAGCGCCCGCGGTACTTGGCGACGATCTCTTCAGGGGCCTGCAACGGCCAATGGGGCGCCGAGAACGGCAGGTAGGCGAAGAACGGTCGGCTCTGGTCGCGCTCCTTGAGGTACTGCAAGAGCTTGTCGCCGAAGGCATCGGAGGAATAGAACCCCTGGGGCAGCCCGTCGAGGAAGCGATCGTCCTCGATGTACAGCGCCGGGGTGGACTTGAGCAGGCCCGGGGTGTGCTCGTCGTAGGTGGGTTCGAAACCATAGTGGTTGGCCGCCCCGGGCAACAACGCGAAAGAGCGCTCAAAGCCCCGGGCGTGGGGCGCGCGGTCCACGGTCAGCCCCAGGTGCCACTTGCCGCTCATCAGGGTCTGGTAGCCGGCTTCGCGCAGCAGTTCGGGCAGGGCCGCTACCCGGTCGTTGAGGTGGCCCTCGTAACCCGGCTTGCCGATCAGTTCCGGGGTCAGGGCCTCGGCCATGGTGCCGATCCCGGCGATATGGTGGTCGGTGCCGGTGAGCAGCATGGAGCGGGTCGGCGAGCAGGTCGGGGCGGTATGGAAATCAGTCAGTCGCAGGCCGTTGAAGGCCAGGGCATCGAGGTTCGGCGTGGCGATCTCGCCCCCGAAGGCGCCGATGTCGGAAAAGCCCAGGTCGTCGGCCAGGATCACCAGGAAGTTGGGACGTTGCGGCATCGAGTCACTCCTGTTCAGCAAGCAATGAAGGTCAAGGGCAGGTCGCTGATCCGTACCGGTGGCAGGGCCTGGTAGTGATCGTCGCTGGTCAGTTCGTGCAGCAGCTCCTCGCGCAGCTGATGGAAGTCGAAGCTGCTGCGCTGGCGCGGATGGGGCAGGGCCACCTCGACCACGCGCTTGATCCGCCCCGGGCGTGGCTCCATCACCACCACCCGGTCGGCGAGGAAGATCGCTTCCTCGACATCGTGGGTCACCAGCACCGTGGTGATCCGTGCCCGCTCGCGGATCGCCAGCAGCTCGTCCTGCATCTGCTGGCGGGTCAGCGCGTCGAGGGCGCCGAAGGGTTCGTCCAGCAACAGGATGCGCGGGCTGGCCACCAGCCCCCGGGCGATGGCCACCCGCTGTGCCATGCCGCCGGACAACTGGTGCGGGTAGGCCTTGGCGAAGTCCTTGAGGCCCACCAGCTCGATGAACTCGGCGATGCGCCGTTGGCGCTCGGCGGCGCCCAGCGGTTCGTTGACCAGGCCCAGGCCGATGTTCTCGGCCACGCTCAGCCAGGGGAACAACCGGTGCTCCTGGAACACGATGCCGCGTTCGCTGCCGATGCCACTGACGGCCTTGCCGTCGACGCGTATCTGGCCACGGAACTCGGTGTCCAGGCCGATCAGCAGGCGCAACAGGGTGGACTTGCCACAGCCGCTGGAGCCGACGATGGCGACGAATTCGCCCTCGGCAATGTCCAGGTTGAATTCGCGGATCGCCTCCAGCTCGCCACCGGCGACGGGAAAGCTCTTGCCCACGTGATTGAAGCTGACCAGAGGTGCGTTCATGCGTGTCTCCAACGGGTGGCGTGGCGTTCCAGCCATTGCCCAAGGAAGTTGATAAGGGCGCCGGTCAGGCCCACCAGCAGCATCCCGGCCATGATCAGATCCATGCGCAGCAGCTGCTGGGCGCTGATCATCTGGCTGCCGATCCCACCGTCGGACGGCATGAAGTACTCGGCGCCGATGGTGCCCAGCCAGGCGTAGATCAGGCTCACCCGCAGGCCGGCGAAGATCCCCGGTGCGGCCCCGGGCAACACCAGGCGCCGCAGGCGCTGCCAGAGGCCCAGGCGCAACACCTGGGCCGCCTCCGCCAGTTGTGGCGAGAGCTGGGAGACACTGCGCTGGGTGGCGATGAACAGCGGGAAGAAGGCGGCCAGGGCGACGAAGACCCACTTGGCCAGTTCACCCAGGCCGAACCAGGCGGTAAGCAACGGCACCCAGGCGAAGATGGCGATCTGGCGCAGGGCGGCCAGGGTCGGCCCCAGCAGGCGCTCGCTCAGGCGCGACAGGCCCAGCAGCAGTCCCAGCCCCAGGCCCAGGCTGCCGCCCAGCAACAGGCCGGTGAGGGTACGTCCCAGGCTCAGGCCCAGGCCGCCCAGCAGGCTGCCATCGACCAGGCCGTCGACGGTGGTGGCCAGCACCACCAGGGGGCTGGGCAGAATGTTGGCGTCCAGCCACTGGCGTTCGCTCGCCAGTTGCCACAGGGCCAGCAGCGCCAGGGGCAGCAGCCAGGGTTGCAGGCGCTGCCAGCCCTGGTAGCGCGGGCCACGGCGAAACTCGGCGGTAGCCGGGTGCGGCCAGTACACCAGCTTGCGGTCCAGCCAGCCGATGCCGCGATCCATGGCCATGCCCAGCACACCGATCACCAGGATGCAGACGAAGACGATATCCAGCATGAACAGCTGCCTGGCCCAGACCATCAGGTAGCCGATGCCTTCGCTGGAGGCCAGCAACTCCACCGCCAGCAACGAGGTCCAGCCGGTGGCCAGGGCCAGGCGCACGCCCGCCATGAAGGCCGGCAGCGCGGCAGGCAGCACCAGGCGCCGCAGCAGCAGGATCGGTGGCAGGCGCAGTACGGCGGCGGCTTCGCGCAGCCGCGGTTGCGCGTCGCGCACGCCCACCAGGGTATGCAGGGTCACCGGGACCACCACTGCCTTGAGCAGTACCACCAGCTTGAGCAGTTCGCCGATGCCGAAAAACACCATGAACAGCGGTACCCAGGCCAGGGTCGGGATCTGTGCCAGGGCACCGAAGGTGGGAAACACCAGGCGCTCCAGGCGGCGGCTGAAGCCCATGGCGCCACCCAGCAGGGCGCCGGTGCCGATCCCGACCAGCAGGCCCCAGCCCAGCCGTTGCAGGCTGATCGCCAGGTGGCTCCAGAGTTCGCCGGCGGCCAGTTCCCGGGCGCTGTTCCAGACCAGCTCCGGGGCCGGCAGGATCTGCTCGCTCATCCATTGGTTGCGACTGGCCAGCCACCACAGGCCGAACAACCCCATTGGCAGCAACCAGGGCAACAGGTGCTTGGCCACCGGCCAATTTTGGCGCGGGCCGGAGGGTGCCCACAGGGGCAGGCTGAGCAAAGAAACACGGGCCATGGGTGACCTCCGTCGTCGGGTGCGGCATGGCATGGGGCGGGCCACGTCCAGGCGTGGCGGAACCGATCGCGCCTACAATATGCATTTGTGTTCTATTAAAAATCACATCAATGCTATTGAGCGATAAGAGAGGCCATTTAAGGCTTCCCGTCGCCACGCATCCAATGCATTTGGAGAATATTTTCCATGCATTTTCCGCATGTTCCCGGAGGAGCCCCGTACTGACTGATTTATTTCTTTTTGTTATTAAAATGTGAATTTTTAGTATTTAAATGCCTTGCCCTGCTGGGCCTACCTTGGGCTCCTCAACGCCTTTGCCCTCCAGGAGCCGTCCCCATGAACCTTCCCTTCAAACGTGTGATCAGCCTGTTGGCCGCGCCGGCCCTGGCCGGGCTGCTGGGCTACCTGCCGCTGCTGGCCCAGGCTGGCGAACTCAAGGAAATCCGCATCGCCGTGCCCGACCTCAGCGCCGGCACCCAGCACAGTTCCGGCGGGGTGGTGGATGTGCTGCGCCACCAGCAGATCCTGGAGAAGGCCTTCGCCGACCAGGGCATCAAGATCCAGTGGAATTTCTTCAAGGGCGCAGGGCCGGTGATCAACGAAGCCTTCGCCAATGGCCAGGTGGACCTGGCCTACCTTGGCGACCTGGCGGCCATCATCGGCAAGTCCAATGGCCTGGATACCCGCCTGCTCAGTGCCACGGCCCGTGGGGTCAAGCATTACCTGGGCGTTGCGCCGGGGTCGGGGATCAAGACCCTGGAAGACCTCAAGGGCAAGCGCGTGGCGGTGTTCCGTGGCACCGCCACCCAGTTGTCCTTCGATGCGGCCCTGGCCAGCCGGGGCCTGAGCGAAAAGGACCTGAAGGTGGTCAACCTCGACTTCAATGCCGCCGTGGCGGCCCTGGCGGCCAAGCAAATCGACGCCTCCTGGGGCAGCACCGGGCTGTCTGCCCTGCGCAGCAAAGGCCTGGCCGAACTGCCCCTGAGTACCAAGGACCTGGGCGATGCCGGCAGTGTGCAGGCGGTGCTGGTAGGGTCGGGCAAGTTCGTCGACGAGCATCCCGAAGCGGTGGAAAAACTGCTCAAGGCCCAGCAGCAGGCGGTGCAATGGCTGACCCAGGACAGCAACAAGGAGGCCTATATCCAGCTGGTGTCGGGGCTGGCCAGTTATCCACCGGTGATTCTCCAGGATGACCTCAAGGACCAGCGCCTGAGCGAAATCTTCCCCTCGACCCTGGACCCGGTGTTCCTCGGCCGGTTGCAGGATGCCGTGGACCTGGCAGCCAAGGAGCGGCTGATCCGCAAGCCGTTCAAGGTCAGCGAATGGGTCGCCCCACAACTGGCCGCCGCCGGCCTGTAGCGCCCGGTCGCAGCCGCGCGCTGCTCGTCAGCGGCTACAGGGCGATGGCGACTTGCTGCTGGTCCACGCTCACCAGCACTTCGATCATCTTGCGGGCCGCTGGCGACAGGCGAAAACCACTGCGGCTGACGATGCCGCAGCGGGCGTTCAGGCTGTCTATGTTCTGCGGCAGGTTGCGCCAGTGCAGCAGGGCCAGCGAACCCTGGGCGATATCCTCGGCGAACGCCTCGGCGGTGCCCACGCCAATGGCATTGGACTGGCGAACGATCTTCACCAGCGCCGGGAAATGCTCGGTCTCGATGGTCGGCGAAAAGTCGATGCGCCCGCTCAGGTTGGCCAGCAACTTGCGAATGCCCGGCGGGATCAGGGTGGTGGCCAGGGGGTAGTCGAACATGTCGTTGGTGGACAGGCTTTCCTTGGCCAGCAACGGATGCCCGGGACGGCAGAAGAACACCCCGCGCTTGGGCGTCAGGGCCTGGGTCTGGTAGTTGGGATCGGCCTCGAAGTGGCGGATGTCGGCGATGAAGAACTCGATCTCCTCGCGGTTGAGGCTGCGGCTGAGTTTTTCCCAGTTATCCACGGCGAAGCAGGTGCGCACCCGCGGGTGGGCGCTGGTGAACTGCGCCACGGCGTCGGGCACCAGCTTCACCGCAGGCGCCGGGCCGCAGCCGAAGCGCACCTCGCCGGCATCGAGCTTGGTCATCTGGGTCACTTCACTGCTGAGCAGGGCCGCACCCTGCACCAGGCTCAAGGCATGCTGCAGCACCACCTGGCCCTCGGGCGTGGGGCGCAGGTCCTTGTTGCCCCGGTCCACCAGCACGCAGCCGAACTCCTGCTCCAGGCCCTGGATACTGCGGCTGAAGGCCGGCTGGGTGATGCCCATGGCATCGGCGGCGCGGACAAAGCTACGGTGCTCGTTGAGGGCGATGAAGTAACGCAATTGGCGAAGATCCATATGCTTTCCCGGCATCCGAAAAATAGCTCGAAGGCATTTGCGACGAGTGAGGAATGAGGTTTTAAATGCAAGCTCTTATTCCGTCAATGAAGCATGTATTTATCTATTAGATCTAAAATGAATATAGATAGAGCGTTGTTTCACGGCGATTTCAACCATGAGCAGTCCGCTGAGGGTGTCTTCGATGAGTAATGCCGCTTTAGCTGTCAAACCTGTTGTCCAGGCCCTTGAAATCCACCCGGTGGCCGGCCGTATCGGCGCCGAGATCCGTGGCGTGCAACTTTCCGGCGAGCTCGATGCCGCTACCGTGCAGGCCATCGAGCAGGCGCTGGTGCAGTACAAGGTGATCTTCTTCCGTGGCCAGGCCCACCTCGACGACCAGAGCCAGGAAGCCTTCTCCCACCTGCTGGGCGAGCCGGTGGCCCACCCCACCGTGCCGGTGCGCGACGGCACCCGCTACCTGATGGAACTCGATGGCGCCCAGGGCCAGCGGGCCAACTCCTGGCACACCGACGTGACCTTCGTCGACGCCTACCCCAAGGCCTCGATCCTGCGCTCGGTGGTGGCCCCGGCGTTCGGCGGCGACACCGTATGGGCCAACACCGCCACTGCCTACAACGAGCTGCCGGAGGAGCTGCGGGCCTTGGCGGACCAGCTGTGGGCGGTGCACAGCAACGAGTACGACTATGCCTCGGTCAAGCCCGACGTTTCGGCGGAACGGCTGGAGCGCTACCGCAAGATCTTCACCTCCACGGTGTTCGAGACCGAGCACCCGGTGGTCCGCGTGCATCCCCAGAGCGGCGAGAAGAGCCTGGTGCTGGGGCATTTCGTCAAGCGCATCAAGGGCTATTCCCAGGCCGATTCGGCGCACCTGTTCAACCTGCTGCAAAGCCATGTCACGCGCCTGGAGAACACCGTGCGCTGGCGCTGGAGTGCCGGTGACGTGGCGATCTGGGACAACCGCTCGACCCAGCACTACGCCGTCGACGACTACGGCAGCCAGGACCGCGTCGTGCGTCGGGTGACCCTCAAGGGCGACGTCCCGGTGGGTGTCCAGGGCCAGCGCAGCCAGACCACCAAGGGGGCGTGAACGCCCCGACGGCTGCAGGTCACCACCAATCCTGTAGCCGCTGCCGAGCTTGCGAGGCTGCGAAGGGCCCGAAGGGTCCCGAGGGCCACACAATCGCCGCAGCGGCTTCGGGACGGTGGCGGATTGGCGTTTTTTTCGCAGGCAAGTCGGATCGCCGCCCGCTCGCTCCTACGCAAGAACGAGGCCTTCGCCCCCCCGCTTTCACCACACGCCGATCTGTACCACCTTCTCCGCCTCCGGCTCGCCGTAGCGGAAACGCTGGCCCCGCAGGTCGATCTCCCCATGGCTGATGGTGGTCCGGCGCTTGAGGCCACGCAGCCATTCCAGCAGATACCCCAGGTGCTCCTCGCGCACCGACGCATAGGCCGGATCGGCCCCCAGATCGTGCAGCTCCTGCGGGTCGTTTTGCAGGTCGAACAGCTGCGGGCGAAAACCGTCGTAGGCCAGGTACTTCCAGCGCTCGCTGCGCACCATGGTCATGCGGCAACGGTCGATGGGCTGGCCCAGGCGCTCCCGGGCCGGGGCCTGGAAGGCGTAGTCGTATTCGCTGATGGCGTAGCGGCGCCAGGGCGGCGTGGCGCCATGCAGCAGTGGGATCAGCGAGCGGCCCTCCAGGCGGTGCTCGGCACCCGGCAAGCCCAGGGCCTCGAGGAAGGTCGGCAGGGCATCGATGGTTTCCACCAGGCGTGCATCCACCGTGCCCCGGGTGCTGTGCGCCGCTGGCCGTGGATCGCGGACGATCAGCGGCACGCCTACCGCCGGCTCCAGCAGGAATTCCTTTTCCCCCAGGTAGTGATCGCCGAGGAAGTCGCCATGGTCGCTGGTGAAGACGATCAGGGTGTCGTCCCAGCGTCCGCTGCTGTGCAGCACATCGAACAGCCGGCCTAGCTGGTCGTCCACCTGCTTGATCAGGCCCATGTAGGTGGGCACCACGTTGGCGCGCACCTCATCGCGGGAGAAGTTCAGGCTCTCTTCGTGCTGGCGGAAGGCCTGGTACACCGGATGGTCGCTGGCGTCCTGCGGCGCGGCCCGCACCGGCGCCAGTACCTGCTCTGCACCGTAGAGCGCGTGGTAGGGCGCCGGGGCGATATAGGGCCAGTGCGGCTTGATGTAGGACAGGTGCAGGCACCAGGGGCGCTCGCCCTGTTCGTGGATGAAATCGATGGCGCGGTCAGTGGTGTAGACGGTTTCCGAATGCTCTTCGGCGACCCGCGCCGGCAGGTGCGCGTGGCGCATCTTCCAGCCGCTGAGGATCTGCCCCTGCTCGCCGGCCGCGGCGTTGGCCCAGTCATGCCAGGGGTTGCGCCCGGCGTAGCCGCGCTCACGCAGGTAGTGGGTGTAGGGCGCGGACTCGCGCTTATCGTCGAACAGCGGGTCGTCGGGGTAGATGCCGTCGTGGCGGAACCAGGGCTCGAAGCCTACTTCGTTCAACTGCTCGGCCTGGGGGCTGTCGGCGGCGATGGCCAGCCGCTGCTGGGCATCCAGGTTGGGCGTGGCGTGGGTCTTGCCCACCAATGCAGTGCGGATGCCGTGGGGCCGCAGGTAGTCGCCCAGGGTCAGTTCCTCAAGCGGCAGGGGCACGGCGTTCCACGCCACCTGGTGGCTGCTGACGTAGCGCCCGGTGTAGGCCGACATCCGCGACGGGCCGCAGATGGTGCCTTGGGTGTAGGCGCGGCTGAAGCGCACCCCGGCGGCGGCCAGGCGGTCGATGTTGGGGGTGTGCAGGTGCGGGTGGCCGTAGCACGACAGGTAATCCCGGCGCAGTTGATCGCACATGATGTAGAGCACGTTGCGCACGGGTTGGGGGGTAGGGGACATGGGCTTCACCGATCGAAAGACAGGTGAGGGTTTTCGCCTTCCCCAGGGGATGCCGGCAAGCGCATTTGCCGCATGCTTTTCATGCGTGATGTGCATCGCTCTTGAGGACGCCATCGCCGGCAAGTCGGATCAGATGGCGAGCTTGTGCAGCGAGCACAGCTCCTCATCCTGTGCGTCGAGGTGCTTGATCTCCTCGATCATCGCCTGGGCCAGCGGCGACAGCCGATACCCGGCGCGGCTGACGATGCCGTAGCGGGTGTAGAGCTCCTCCAGGTCGTCGGCCAGCCCCTCGATTTTCAGGCACACCAGCTCGCTCTTGGCCTGGTGCAGGGCATCGCTGTAGGAGCCGACGATGCCGATGGCGTCCGAGCGCAGCACCACCCCCAGCAGGCTGTAGCTGTTCTCGCATTCCACATTGGGCTTGAAGTCCGGCTTGCCACTGAGATCGACAATGACCTTGCGCAGGTTCGGCGGGCGGATGGTCGCCGCCAGCGGATAGCTCATCAGCTCGCTGGCGCTGACGCTGTCGCGCCCGGCCAGGGGGTGGCCGGCACGGCAGCAGAAGTGCCATTTGCGCGGGCGCAGGCGCTGGGTCAGGTAGTCCGGGTCGGCCTCGAAGTGCCGGGTATCGGCGACGAAAAATTCGAACTCCTCGCACAGCAGGCGCTTGCCCAGGCTCTGCCAATCCTCCACCTGGAACTGCACCCGGGCCTTGGGGTAGCGCCCGATGAAGCTGCCGATGGCCCGGGGGATCAGCCCGGCCGCCGGTGCCGGGCCGCAGCCGAAGCGCAACTCCCCGGCTTCCAGGCCATTGAACTGGCTGATTTCGTTGGCCATCTGCTGGGCGCCGCTGACCAGCCGCCGCGCGTGTTCCAGCAGCAGTTGGCCCTGCTTGGTCGGCGCCAGGTCCTTGCGCCCACGGTCCACCAACTGGCAGCCGACGCTGTGCTCCAGCGCCTGGATGCTGCGGCTGAAGGCCGATTGCGAGAGGTTCACCGTGGCCGCGGCGGCGACGAAGCTGCGCTGCTCGGCGAGGGCGATGAAGTGGCGGAGCTGGCGCAGGTCGATATGCATTTTTCACATAAAAAATATCGGGGAAATGCATTGGCTATGCATTAGGTCGACTCCTTATAAAGGCAATCTCTTATGCAGTAAATCTTTGTAAAAACATAAATAAATAACTTTAGGGAATATACGAACTGTATGTTTTCTGACCAGGAGCCGCCCATGAGCCCGTTGTCCATCGCTTCACCCCTCACGCCTCGGCGGCTCAAGCGCCTGCCCCTGGCCCTGCTGCTGGCCGGCAGTGCCGGCTGGAGCGCGAGCTGGGCCGAGGAGGCGCCGGTGCCCCAGGCGAGCCCGGCCAAGAGCAGCGCCAACAAGGCCAAGGCCGATGACGGCCAGTTGCAGACCGTGACCGTGACTGCCCGGCGCCGCGAGGAAAGCTCGCAGAACGTGCCCACGCCCATGAGCGTGATCGGCGGCCAGGCCCTGGAGAGCCAGCGGGTCTATCGCATCCAGGACCTGCAACAGCTGGTGCCCAGCGTCAACGTCGCCTACATGCATGCGCGCCAGTCCAGCGTGTCGATCCGCGGCCTGGGCAACAACCCGGCCAGCGACGGCCTGGAAGGCAGCGTCGGGCTGTACATCGACAACGTCTACCTGGGACGGCCGGGGATGGCGGTGTTCGACCTGATGGACATCGAGCAGCTGGAAGTGCTGCGCGGGCCCCAGGGCACCCTGTTCGGCAAGAACACCACCGCCGGGGTGATCAACATCAGCACCCGCGCGCCGAGCTTCACCCCCGAGCGCAGCATCGAGACCTCCCTGGGCGAGGATGGCTACTTCCAGACCAAGGGCACCCTTTCCGGGCCGTTGACCGATGAGCTGGCGGGGCGGTTCTCGGCCTATCGCACCCGCAGCGATGGCGACATCAAGAACGAGCACGACGGCCACGACCTCAACGGCGGTTCGCGCCAGGGCTTTCGCGGCCAGTTGCTGTACAAGCCCAACGAGAGCTTCAACCTGCGCTGGATCGGCGACTACAACGAAGAGGACTCCAGCGCCGGCACCCGAGTGCTGTACAGCACCGGGCCGACCATCAACGGCAGCAATGTCTATGAGTCGCGCGCGGCGGCAGCGGGGGCGACCCTGGTCAACGGCAGCCATCGCAAGGTCAACCTGGACAACGACCAGCACGTCACGGTGTTCCAGGGCGGCACTTCGCTGGAAGCCAACTGGACCCTGCCCAGCGACTTCACCCTGACCTCGGTCAGCTCCTATCGCTGGTGGAACTTCACCCCGCGCAACGACGATGGCCTCAATGTGCCGGCCACCTACAACGCCGGGGTCTCGGTGGAAGATAAGCAGTGGTCCCAGGAGTTTCGCCTGGCCTCGCCCAGCGGCGGGTTCTTCGACTACGTGCTGGGGGCCTACTACTTCGGCTCGGACCTGGATAACAAGTCCTTCGCCTACTACGGGCCCAAGGCCGACATCTGGAACGGTACGCCCAACGGTGCGTTGAACGACGTCACCAGCATCGGCAAGGGCAAGATCCGCACCGACAGTTTTGCCCTGTTCGCCCAGGGCACCTGGCACCTCACCGAGCGCCTGGATTTCACCGCTGGCCTGCGTGGCACCTACGAGGAAAAAACCGCCTCGGTCGGCCGCGACGCACCCCTGGGCGGTGTAGCGGTCACCGGGGCTGCGGCCAATGCCCGGCGTGGCCGGGCCGGGGCCTACGATTCCGGCGACCTGAACCAGTACAGCACCAGCCCCTCGGGGTTGCTCAACCTGAGCTACCGCTTCAGCGATGACCTGCTGGGCTATGCCACCTTGTCCCACGGCGAGAAATCCGGCGGGGTCAACCTGGCGGTAGGCTCGGCGCCCACGGCCGGCGCCGACTCGTTGCTGATCGGCACCGAGCGCGCCAACAACGCCGAGCTGGGCTTCAAGAGCACCCTGTGGGACCGGCGCCTGCAACTCAACGCCAACCTGTTCTGGACCCAGGTCAACGGCTACCAGACCAACGCCTACGACTATGGCAACCGCGTGCAGTACCTGACCAACGCCGGTTCGGTGCGCTCACGCGGGGTCGAGGTGGAAAGCACCCTGGTGCCGCTGCGCGGCCTGACCCTGAACCTCAACGGCTCCTATAACGACGTGCGTTACCTGTCCTACAAGGATGCCCCATGCCCGCCGGAGGTCAGCTTGCGTCCCGGGGCGCCGGCGTCCTGCGATCTCACCGGGCACCAGGTGGTGGGTGCTTCGAAATGGATCGCCAACGCCAACGGCGAATACAAGTGGAACCTGGACAACGGCCTGGAGGAGTACGTCACCGCCAGCTATGCCTTCCGTTCCAAGGCCGTGGGCACGGTGGAGGATTCCCAGTACGGGCAGATCCCCAGCTATGCCGTGGTCAACCTCTCCACCGGCTTGCGGGGCAACTACGAGCAGGGCCAGTGGGATGTCTCGCTGTGGCTGAAGAACGCTTTCGACAAGACCTACTACACCACCCTCTGGACCGGCGGCAACGGCGGCTATGAGGGCCTTTTGGGCACGCCGCGAACCCTGGGCGTGACCGGTCGCTACGACTTCTGATGTCCGCTTTCGCACCTGGCGCCAGGACTGCCGGCGCCCCTCAACCCGAACAGGAGTGCCTGCCATGCCACGCGCCACAACCCCCTTGGTCTTGTTGACCACCACCTTGCTGGCCGGAGCGCTGCACGCGGCGCCCAGCGTCTACCCCACTGGCGTGACCCGCTACGACCCGGCCAAGGCCTATAACCAGTACGTGATCTTCAGCGGGGCCGACAAGCAGACCCACTTGATCGACATGAACGGCAACGAGGTCAGGAACTGGCCCCAGGCCGGTTTTCCCTCGGCCATCATCGACCCGCAACTGGTGGGCGGCGAGCGCGGCCGGGTGCTGTTGCAACTCAAGGACAAGGACCCCGGCCCGCTCGGCTCGGCGGGCAACGGCCTGGGCAACCAGAGCGTCGGCGAGCTGGACTGGAACGGCAAGCTGGTCTGGCAATGGGGCGACCAGGCCCCCGGCGGCGCGGCCCAGCAGCACCATGACCAGCGCCGGTTGAGCAATGGCAATACCTTGGTGCTGGCCAACAAGGTGCACAAGGTGGTGGGCTTCAAGGTGCCCCAGGTGATCGACGACGTGATCTACGAAGTCAGCCCCGACGGCCAGGTCAAATGGCAGTGGCTGGCCTCCGAGCACCTCAAGGAGTTCGGCTTCACTCCCGCCCAGTTGAAATTAGTGCACGGCACCAGCAACCCGGATTACCTGCACATCAACAACCTCAGCGTGGTGGGCCCCAATCGCTGGTTCGACGCCGGCGACAAACGCTTCGCCCCGGACAACCTGTTGATCGATTCACGCAACGCCAACTTCATTGCCATCATCGACAAGCACAGCGCCAAGGTGGTCTGGCGCCTGGGACCGAACCTGGCACCGATCGAGCCCAAGAGCGCCGGCAAGCTGCCGCGTCCGGTGGACCAGTTCGTCGGTCAGCACGATGCCCACATCATCCCCGCCGGCCTGCCGGGGGCCGGCAACCTGCTGGTGTTCGACAACCAGGGCACGGCCGGCTACCCCTCGGTGCCCCTGGGGCTGATCGCCGGCTCCCGGGTGCTGGAGATCGATCCGATCAAGCGTGAAATCGTCTGGCAATACAGCGCCGCCAGTTCCAGGCAACCGGGCTGGGCCTTCTACAGCTCGTTCATCAGCAGCGCGCGGCGCCTGCCCAACGGCAACACCCTGATCGACGAGGGCATGAATGGGCGTTTCTTCCAGGTCACCGGCGCTGGCGAGATCGTCTGGGAATACGTCAGCCCCTACCTGGGCAAGGCCCCGGGCAGCGAGGCGGTGAGCAACTGGGTGTATCGCGCGCTGCCGGTGAACTATGACTGGGTGCCGGAGGGCACGCCGCGTTCGCAAACCGCCGTGCAGGCGCCAGAGCCGCAGCTGAAACAGGCCAGCGCCGGGATCTGACCCCGCGAGCTCCCCCTGGCGAAGGCGCTTGCCCGCTCAGAAGTAGAAGTACAGGCCGGTGTCCCGCTCCAGGGCCAGTCGATTCAGGGCGATGAGCCTGTGGATAAGTTCATCCCCGGCGGTCGCGGCCTGGGTGAGGATCGCCAGCGCCGTGGCGAGGTCGGCCTGGCCCTGGATCGAGGCGTCTTCGTAGTCGTCGATCAGGGTGCCCAGGGCGCGGTTCAAGCTCGGCAGCAGGTCGCTGCGCGACAGGCTCGCCCACTGCTCTGGGGACAGGGCCAGTTCCTCCAGGTCGCCCGGCAGGCACTGGTCCAGGTCCAGGCGTTGCATGGCGTCCTGGCTGGTGGGTACGACTATCCATCTACGCGGTGTGTTCATGGCTGCCACAACTCGACGAAGGCCTGGAAGTCGGCGGCCACCGGGTAGCGGTTGGCGCTGTCGGGGTCGAAGATTTCCACCGCCACGCGCGGGCTGTTGAAGTCCAGGCAGATCAGCAGGCCGCCGGCATCCCGGGCAATCGCCAGGCTGCCGGCGGCGAGCCCTGGCACGCGGCCAGGGCTGGCGTACCAGAGCAGGGTCCAGGGGTCGTCGTTCAGGCTGAAATCGAAGAATTCGCTGATGCAGGCGTAGCCGTTGCCATAGGCGAAGGTGCCGATTCCTGGCGTGGCGGCCTCGGCGTAGCGCACCAGCTCCAGGTACAGCGGCGGTAACTCGACGCCCAGGCGTTGTTGCACCAGGGCGATCAATTGTTCGTCTACCGACGACCCGGGTTCAATGTCCCAGGCATTCCAGTCCATGGTCATGGTTGTCCTGCGCCTTGATCGAGGGGCTGCGCCCGCCTGGGGGGCGGGCGGCGGGGGCGATTGTAGGCGTGGCGCCGCAGCGGTTGCAAAGCGCCTGGCAGGCAGCTACTTGCAGCTCTGGCCTTCGGGCAGGGTGACGCTGTAGTTGCGGTGCACCCGATTGCGAAAGTCCAGGTGATCCAGGCCCTGCTGGACCAGGAAGTCCTCGACCTTGGTGTCCTGGCAATCGTCGTTGGACGAGGAGACCCGCATCAGGAACACGGTGCGCAGGCTCTTGGCATCCTTGGCCTCGACGTTGAAGGTCGAGAGGGTGGTGTAGCCGGTGCGTTCCGAGCTGCCTACCGGGCCCCAGGTCATGGTCGGGGTGCTGTCGCATACCATGTTCTGGTTCTTTTTCGACGACGGTTTGCAGACCATCTTGGAGCTGCTGGGAACCTGGCCATAGTCGGTAGCGGTATAGCGGTAGCTGGATTTCTTGCTGCCCACGTCGAGGGCGATGTTCATGCGAAACGGCGGATGGTTCTCGGGCAACGGTTCATCGGTGAACACCTGCTTGAAGCCCATGCCATGCAGGGCTGCCACCATGTCCTTGAGGTAGTAGCGGGCGTTGAGGGCGTTGGCGGAGTTGGCACCGCTGACGGTCACCAGCACTGGGGCCTGGTGGTCGAAGTAGTAGTCGGGGGCCGGAGTGGCATTGAGTGCCACGTCGAGTTTGTTGGCGCAGCCAGTCAGCAGGCAGGCGAGCAGGAACAGCGGGTAGAGCAGGGTACGAGTCATGAGTCAGCCATTGAACAACGTGAGGACTTGGAAAAGGCTTTAACGGTCTGGACTCGATCAAACACACGCGAGGGGGGAGACGCAGTTTCAGTCTGCCTGGTACTCCAGCAGGTCGCCGGGTTGGCAGTCGAGTGCGGCGCAGAGTTTGTCGAGGGTTTCGATTTTCATCCCCTTGACCTTGCCATTTTTCAGCAACGACAGATTGGCCTCGGTAATGCCCAGGATGGCGGCCAGCTCTTTCGAGCGAATCTTGTTTTTAGCCATGACAACGTCAAGCCGAACGATAATGGTCATCTCATTGTTCTATATGTAGTGACTGTGCTCATCACTGAGGATTTTCGCGTCGCGCATGATAATGGAAAACGAGCACAGCAAGATTCCTTTGACCACTTCGTAAGCGGCGTAGGACGAGAAGCCTGCGGAGATCTGCAGGATGCGCTGGCCGGGCGGTAGATCGATGGACAGGGCCAGGCCTTGCAGGGTCTCCATCATCGGGAAGGTGGCCGGGGCGACGATCCACAGCATGCCCACGCGCCAGAGGATACGGATATTGCGATCACTCCAGGTTTCGCCTCGGGACAGGCGCAGGAAGAACACGCCGGTCAGCCACAGGGCGAAGCTGGTCAGCAGCAGTGGCAGGAAGTCCAGGATCACCAGCAGGGTGAAGCTCAGGGTGGAGAGTTTGAAGTCCGCTTCCAGCAGGCGCGGCGAGTGTTCGGCGAAGACCCCGAGCAGGGCACCCAGAACCTGGTCCTTGCTGTAGATCCAGAGCCCGGCGTTGCCACCGATTTCGACCACGCCCATGACCCAGGCCAGGATCGCGGCCAGCACGCCAACCCGGCGTAACCGGTATTGGGCGGAACCATTGGTTTGGAGGGGCATGCGGTATTCCTTGAAAAACTGTGGGGGTGGCGGATTATTGATAAATAATTATCGAATTACAATAATTTATTTCCCCTAATATTTTCCCGCGCTCCAACGTTTATTGCTTTGGCCCACTCCATTGAGTCCCGGTCGATGGCCGTTGGTTGCTGTTCATGGGTGACCTGCCGCAGCGCGTTGCTGGGTGTTGCGGGCGCTGTGCGCCCGGTCGCAGCCTCGCTGCGCTCGACAGCGGCTACAGGGTTGCGCGTAGCCGCTGCCGTAGGCTGCGCACGGCTCGGCACGAGCCGCCTGATGGACTCGGCCCCAGGCTCATGCGGCTTGTGCGGCGGGGTCGAAACCGGCCCTGGGCTGGTAGCTGGACGGGCTGAAGATGCGGGTCAGGAGCAGCATCGCCACGGCACCGGCGACCAACACCCACCAGGCACTGGTGAAGTCACCGGTGACCTGGCGCAGCCAGCCGGTGAGCCAGGGCGAGACGGCGTTGAGCAAGAACCCCACGCCCTGCACGAAGGCCGCCAGTTGCCCGGCCGCCCGGGGATCGCGGCGGTGGTCGAGGGTGAGGATCAGGCTCAGGCCGAAGCAGGCGCCCAGGCCGAAACCGATCAGCGCCACCCACACGTGCGGTGCTTGCAGCGGCCACAGCACCAGGCCGAGAAACCCCAGGGCCTGGGCGGCGAGGCTGATGCCCAGCAGGGGCCGACGATCGACGCTGCGTTGGGCCAAGGCGGGCATCAACAGCGCGGCGATGACCTGGAACACGGTCATGAACGCCAGCAGCGAACCGCTCATCGTGGCGCTCCAGCCCATCTGCAGGTAGTAAGCCGGGAGCCAGGCCACCATGCTCATGTAGCCGCAGTTCACCAGGCCGAAGTACAGCGCCAGCAGCCAGGCCCGGCGGTTGCCCCACAGGCTGTCGGTCACGGATCGGGCACCCGGGCGGCGGGCGGCTCCCAGGGGCAGGCAGGTCCACAGCAACAGCGCCGCCATGGCCGGCAGCAGCCAGACGCCCAGGCCCATCTGCCAGTTGGCGAAGTGCAGGGCCACTTGCGGGCTGAGCAGCGCGGCGAGACCGCCACCGCCCATCAGCGAGGCCGAGTACACGCCCATGGCCAGGGCTACCCGTTGCTGGAACTGGCGCTTGATCAACCCGGGCACCAGGGCCTGGATCAGCGCGACCCCGACGCCCCCCAGCAAGGCGCTGGTCAGCAGGGCCTGTGCCTGGCCGAAGTACAGGCGCGCCAGGCAGGCCAAAAGCACCAGCAGCAACCCCAGGGAGACCCCACGGCGTTCCCCCAGGCGCGCTTCGATGCGCACACCCAGCAGGGCCACCAGGCCCATGCAGATCACCGGCAGGCTGGTGAGCCAGGCGCTGCTCTGGAAACTCATGCCAGTGGCTTCGCGGATCTGGTTCAGCAGCGGGCTGACCGAGCTGAGGATCGGTCGCAGGTTCAGCCCCAGGCACACCAGCAAGGCCCAGCCAGCGAAGGTCTTGAACGCTGATTCAGTGCGCGCCATGACGGTCCTGCCAATCCTGGTAGATCGCGTTCATCGCCGCCTGCGGCAGGTGCTGTACAGGCAGCGTTTGGGTCGCCAGGGGCTGGCCCAGTTGTTCGTAGATCGCCGCGGTGGACAGGCCGAACGGCGCCGCCTGTTGGTTGCTGGCGGCGAACACTGCCCGGGATACGCCGCACAGGTACATGGCCGCCAGGCACATCGGGCAGGGCTGGCCGCTGGCGTAGATCACGCAGCCATCCAGGCGCGGCCCCAGTTGCTGGCTGGCGCTGCGGATCGCCAGCAATTCGGCGTGGGCGGTGGGGTCCTGGCTGAGGTGGATTTCGTTGACCGCCTCGGCCAGGACCTGGCCGTCACGCACCAGCAAGGCGCCGAAGGGCCGGCCGCCCTGCTCGACATTGCGCCGGGCCAGGGCCACGGCTCGTTCGAGGAAGTGTTGATCGTTATGCATGCAAATCTCCGGCGTGCGCCACGCGAATTCAGGAGGCCCCGGCCTCGCGCAGCAGTTGGGCAGTGGCCTCCTGGCCGCGTTGTTCGGCATGGCGCAGGGGGCTGATCCCGGCGCGGTCCGGCAGGTTCAGGTCGGCACCGGCGGCGATCAGCCGGCTGACGATGCGCTGGTGCGCCGGGCCGCCATCGGAGAGCAGGATCGCCTCCAGCAGGCAGGTCCAGCCCAGGCGGTTGACGTGGTCCAGATCGACCCCGGCGGCGATCAGCAACTCCACGGTGGTCTCGTGGCCGCGCTCGCAGGCCGGGATCAGCGCCGTGCCGCCGTAGCGGTTGGTGCTCTTGAGGTCGGCGCCATGGGCCAGGGTCAGCTTGAGGATCTCGTCGTAGCCGCTGGCACCGGCCAGCAGGTAGGGGCTGTCTTGCATCAGGTTCTTGCGATTGACGTCGGCGCCAGCCTCGATCAGCACCCGGGCGATCTCCACCTGGTTGCTGCGGGTGGCCAACAGCAAGGGGCTGCTGCCGTCCAGGCCCCGGTCGTCGAGCGGCGCGCCCTGGGCGACGAGCTCGCGTACCTGCTGCAACTGTCCGTTGCGTACCGCATCGAGCAACGCATTGTCGTTGGCCATTACCACCCCCGCCGTGAACAGACTGGCGGCCAACAGGCCGCGTTTGAGGGACAGGCTGAATGTCATGGAAACCTCCCGCTCCTGCTGATGAACAGCGAGTATGAGCAACCCCATGGGTATTCTGAAATTAAATATAATCATGCAAATCAGTGGCTATCAAAATGGTTTGGCAATGTTCGATCCCGTGTTGTTGCGCAGTTTCGTGGCGGTCGCCGACTGCCAGAACTTCACCCGCGCTGCCGAGCGCCTGCACCTGACCCAGTCCACCGTGAGCCAGCAGGTACGGCGCCTGGAGGAGAGCCTGGGTTGCCAGTTGCTGGACCGCGACCAGCGCCGGGTGGTGGCGACTGTGGAGGGCGAGCGACTGCTGGCCTATGCCCGGCGCATCCTGGCGCTGCACGAAGAGGCGAGCGACGTGCTGATCAACCAGCGCAGCGAAGAGGTACTGCGCCTGGGGGTGCCGGAAGACTATGCCGCCGAGCGCCTGATGCCGTTGCTGTCACGGTTTGGCCGCGACTACCCGGCGGTGCGCCTGGAGGTCACTTGCGGCCTGGGGCCGGAGTTGCTGCGCCAATACCGGCGTGGCGAGTTCGACCTGTTGCTGGTCAAGCAGATGGGCCATGGCGAGGACTGCCTGGACTCCTGGCCCGAGCCGCTGTGTTGGGCCGACAGCCTCCGGCAGCCGGCCTTCGGTCGCGAACCGCTGCCCTTGGTGGCTTTTCCGGTGGGGGGCTTGTACCGCCAGGAAATGCTCCATCACCTGGAAGTGGGCGGTTGGCCCTGGCGCATCGCCTATTCCAGCGCCAGCCTGGCCAGTGTCTGCTCGGCGGTGGGCGCGGGCCTGGGGATCAGCCTGTTGCCGGTGCGGGTGCTGGGCAAGCAGCACCGCATCCTCGATGCCGACAGCGGCCTGCCGGATATCCAGGGCGTGCGCCTGGCCCTGTATGCCGGCAGCGGCTTGAGCCGGGCAGGTAAGGAACTGCAGGAGAAGTTGCAAATTCTGGGGGCTGGAAAGTTATAGGTTGCCTTGAAATGGATATAGCTTATATGTCCTGTGCTGGGCTCTATAGCTATTTGATTAGTTTATTCAATAGTTTGGCTTGGACAACTTTATGAATGCCGACCATGCTGGGTTCGTGAGTTCTATCTGAACTTGCCTCATTGGAAGAAACCTTTAATTGCATAAGGAAACCAGCACTATGTCGAGCATCAATGGCACCTATGTAAACTCCAACGCTGACGCCCGCCTGGTCGTGACCGACGGCAACGATTCCAACGGTTCGTTCAGCGGTGAGTTGACCCAGGCCGGAGTCAAGTACAGCGTCGCCGGTCATTACCACTTCCAGAACAGCACCGGGCAGCCGACCATCATCAATGTCTCCGGCTATAACGACGGCTACGGTTACCAGGCCTGGGCGCTGTTCTCTCCCGACCACAACTATGCCCGCTTGCGTGCATCCGGGGCCCGCAGCAACTTCAGCGGTGATGTAGTTGGCTTGAGTGGTGAATTTCTCAAGCAGTAATTAGTTGCAAGTCCGGCAGCCGTCGGATATCCGCTATTTGATTTTGAATAGTGTGATATTCCGACGGCTTTGTCGTGCCTGGAGGTTTATGGTCCTGATGTTAGTTGCTGGGAAAGTGTCTTGGTTAGTTGTGGGAGTACTGTCGAGCGGGTGTTTTCGATGCCTTCAGGGAATATTTTTCATGCCGGTAAAGCATGGGTTTTCAGCGTGACGGCTACAGCCCTTGATTCACGGGGGCTGGAGCGTTTCGCTGATTTTCAATATTCCATATCGATCTATATATAACTTGAAAGATTACTTTAAGAGATAAGAGTGGGGCGCGGATCATTGGCCGGCGGCACCGTTGCGTGGGGGAGTCAGAGCGCTGGTGCCGGGTTATCCGCACAAGATCGTAGGGAGTGAATCAATGGGCAATGTCCAGACCGTCGCCAGTGCACAGGAGGTGCCATGGCGCCAGGCACCCAGCGGCGAGTTGGTCGACCTCGGTCGGCCGCATCGCTCGCCGTTGGGCCAGGCTCGCCTGCAGCGCACGCCCAAGGGGGTATTGCGCCGGCGCGAGGCGATCCTCCTGGGTGCGGCGGCCCTGGTATTGCACGGCGCGGTGATCTACTGGTTGAGCCAGAAGCCGACGCCGGTACTGCCGGTGGTACCGCCGGAAATCCCGCCCATGACCATCGAGTTCTCGCATCCGGCGCCGCCGGTGGTCGAGCCACCGCCTCCGCAGCCAGCCCAGCCGGTAGTGGAGCCACCACCGCCGGTGGAGGATGAGCTGGCAGTGAAGCCACTGCCACCCAAGCCGGTGCCCAAACCCAAGCCAAAACCGGTGCCCAAGCCTGAACCCAAACCTGCGCCTAAACCGGTGCAACAGGCTCCGGCAGCGCCCCAGCCGGCTGCTCCGGTCGCTGCCCCGGCTCCACCTGCGCCACCGGCCCCCGCTCCGGTGACGCCGGCTTCGGCCAATGCGGCGTACTTGAAGAATCCGGCACCGGAGTATCCGTCCCTGGCCCAGCGCCGGGGCTGGGAAGGCACGGTGTTGCTTCGGGTGCATGTGCTGGCCAGCGGCAAGCCGGGAGAGATCCAGATCCAGAAGAGCAGTGGGCGCCAGCAACTCGACGATGCGGCCCTGGCCGCGGTCAAGCGCTGGAGCTTCGTCCCGGCCAAGCAGGGCGACGTGGCCCAGGACGGCTGGGTCAGCGTACCTATCGATTTCAAGATCCATTGAGCCACAAGGCCCGATCCACACGCTTATAGAGGGAACACATCATGACGTTACTGGCATCTCCACTGGAATCGATCGAAAGCGCGGTGATCTGGCTGCTGGTGGTCTTCTCCGTCGCCACCTGGGGCCTGGCCCTGGTCAAGGGCGTGCAGTTCGCCCGCCTCAAGGCCCAGGATCGCAAGTTCCACAATCAGTTCTGGGCGGCGTCGAGCCTGGACTCGGCCGCGCCCCTGAGCGAAACCCAGCCCGGTGCGGCGGCCCGGGTGGCCCAGGCCGGCTATGCGGCGATCCAGGTGGGCGATGCGCCCCACGCCGCCGACCTGAGCCAGGCGATCAACCACCAGGACCGGCTCGAGCGTGCCCTGCGCCAGCAGATCGTGCGTGAGCGCCGCTCCCTTGAGACGGGCCTGGCGGTGGTCGCCAGTATCGGTAGCACCTCGCCCTTCATCGGCCTGTTCGGCACCGTGTGGGGGATCATGGAAGCGCTCAAGGGCATCAGCGCCGCGGGCTCGGCGAGCCTGGAAACCGTGGCTGGCCCGATTGGTGCGGCGCTGGTGGCCACGGGCGTGGGGATCGCCGTCGCGGTGCCGGCGGTGCTGGTCTACAACTACTTCCTGCGGCGCCTGAAGCTGACCGCCGCCGACCTCGATGACTTCGCCCATGACTTCTACAGCCTGGCGCAGAAGAGTTCGTTCCGCGTGCTGATCCATCCGGCTGCGCACAAGGTCGCGGCCCAGGGCTCCGGCCACAAAGTGAAGGAGGCCTCCTGACATGGCCTTCTCGACCCAGGATAGCGACGAGGTACTGAGCGAGATCAACGTCACCCCGTTGGTGGACGTGATGCTGGTGCTGCTGGTGGTGTTCATCGTCACCGCGCCGCTCTTGACCAATGCCATTCCCATCAACCTGCCCAAGACCGAGGCCGTGGCCCCGGTGGAGCAGAAGGACCCGCTGGTGGTGAGCATCGATGGCACCGGCAAGCTGTTCATCAACAAGGACGAGATCCAGCCGGATCTCCTGGAAACCAACCTGCAAGCGGCCAAGCAGAAGGACCCGGAAGTCCGCGTCCAGCTGCAGGCCGACGATGGCGTCAACTACGGCGAGGTGGCCCGGGCCATGGCGTCCATCGAGCGTGCGGGCATCACCAAGCTGTCGGTGATCACCGCCCGCTGATACCGAGCAACAAAGCCACGACTTTTCAGGCCGTCTCCTTGGCAGGGTGCGGCCTTTTTTTTGTTGTAGCCCTGTAGCCGCTGTCGAGCGCAGCGAGGCCCGCAGGGCACTTCAGGTGCGCGATGGAACGGACTGCCTGGCGACTGCTGCGCGCCTGCGGCAGCGATTGCACAAGGCGGAGCGGGGTGGGTTTCATATTCTTTATGAGTCTTAATAAATAGCTTCTTATTCCTTAACCAATATAAATCCCCTCCCTATACTCGTTCGGGAACAGACACGCAGCAGGAGAGTTCCCCATGCGCAACGAATCCATTCGCTACTTGATTGTGCCGGGCTGGCAAGGATCGCCAGAAGATCATTGGCAAAGCCACTGGCAGCGCAGCCTGCCCAACAGTGCGCGAGTGGAGCAGGCCGACTGGCTGACGCCGCGCCGGGAAGACTGGGTAGCGGCGCTGGCCGAAGCCATTGTCGCCGATGACACCCCGGTGATCCTGATCGCCCACAGCCTGGGTTGCGTCACCGTGGCCCATTGGGCGGCCCGGGCGCCGTTGGCCGCCTTGCGCCAGGTGCGTGGCGCACTGCTGGTGGCGCCGGCGGATGTGGAGCGTCCGGCCTGTGTGCCGGCGCTGCGCAATTTCGCTCCGATCCCCCGGGGCCTGCTGCCGTTCCCCAGCCAGGTGGTCAGCTCGGACAACGACAGCGCGGTCAGCGCGGCGCGAGCCCTGGAGCTGGCCCGGGACTGGGGCGCCGAAGCCGGGATCCTGGCCGGTGCCGGGCATATCAACGTCAAGTCCGGCCACCATCGCTGGGAACAGGGTTTCGCCTATCTCTACCGCCTGCAAAACCGCATGGAACAGCACGCCCTGCGTCGTGCCTGAGTTTTCTTTTTTCGTTTAAACGCCCCCGCCTCCAGGCGCCTTGGGGCGGGAGTCCGCCATGAGTTCGCATACCCCCTTCGGCCAGCCGCTGCTGACCTTTCCCGATGCCGAGAAAAGCCCCCTGAGCATCCGCGCCAAGGCGCTGGTGTTCGTCGATCCGCGTTCGCGCCAGCTGCGCGAGGAGCTGGAGCAACTGGCGCCGCGTTCGACCTCGGTACTGATCCGTGGCGAGACCGGCACCGGCAAGGAGCTGCTCGCCCGGCATATCCACCGCGCCAGCGATCGCAGTGGATTGTTCGTCTCGGTCAACTGCGGGGCCATCAGCCCGACTTACGCCGATGCCGAGCTGTTCGGTTATGCGGCGGGCAGCTTCAGCGGCTCGGCCAGCAGCCGGGCCGGCTGGTTCGGCTCGGCCAATGGCGGGACCCTGTACCTGGACGAGATCGGCGACCTGCCGCTGCCGATCCAGACCAAGCTGCTGGCGGCCCTGGAGAACCACGAGGTGACCCGGGTCGGCGCGCAGCAGCCAAGCCCGGTGGATGTGCGCCTGGTGGCGGCCACCAGCATCGACCTGGCCCAGGCGGTGGCGGCGGGCAAGTTCCACGAGCGCCTGTACCGCTACCTGAGCGAGGGCCAGCTGGAGCTACCGGCCCTGCGTGAGCGGGTGGGGGACATCGAGTCGTTGGCCGAATACTTCCTGGGGATCTACAGCCAGCGCCTGGACCTGCCGGTGCCGCTGATCAGTGAAGCCGCGCAGCAGGTCCTGGAGCGCCACAGCTGGCCGGGCAATACCCGCGAGCTGGAGAACGTCATTCACTTCGCCCTGCTGGTCAGCGATGGTGGGGAAATCCTTCCGGAACACCTCAACCTGCCATCCCAGGCCGCGCCCCTGGAGCAGGTGCGCTTGCTGGTACGCGGGATTCTCGAGTCCGGCACCGAGGCGGACCGCGCCGCCCTCAAGCAACTGCTGGCGGTGTAGGCACTGGAGCAGGCTGCGCCTGGGTGCGTAGCGCCTGTCTATCCCGGTGCTACGAGCTTTGGGAGGGGTTCGTTTCGCGAGGACTGCGTCCTCGTGCGCGGGCTCGCAGGCTCGGCAGCGGCCACACCACTTCACCGGGCGCCGCGGTAGGCGGGAGCTCTGGCCAGGGGCTTCCCGGCTGTATGAACAAAATGGAATATGAACTTGAATAAAAGATATTGTTCGGGAATAAAAAATCTCGGTATTGTCCGATCCACGCCAAAAGTGGCACTTCACCAGTATCCCGATCCACTCCCTGTTTGAAGCCGTCGTCGGTCCCCCGACACTTAAGGACATCGCATGAAAAAAGTTCTGTTGTTCACCGCACTGGCGGCAGCCCTGGGCGCCGGTATCGCCCAGGCCGGCGAGAAGCTGGTCGTCGCCGCGACCCCGGTGCCGCACGCCGAGATCCTCGAGCTGATCAAGCCGACCCTGGCCAAGGAAGGCGTGGACCTGGAAGTGAAGGTCTTCACCGACTACGTGCAGCCCAACGTGCAAGTGGACCAGAAGCGCCTGGACGCCAACTACTTCCAGACCCTGCCGTACCTGAAGAACTTCAACGAAGGCAAGGGCACCCACCTGGAGACCGTGATCGGCGTGCATGTCGAGCCTTTCGGCGGCTACTCGAAGAAGGTCAAGAGCCTGGCCGAGCTGAAGGACGGCGCCAGCATCGCCATCCCCAACGAAGGCAGCAACAGCGGTCGTGCGCTGATCCTGCTGCACAAGGCCGGCCTGATCGAACTCAAGGATCCGAAGAACGCCGTGTCCACTCCGAAGGACATTGCCAAGAACCCGCACAACTTCAAGTTCAGGGAACTGGAATCGGCCATGCTGCCACGGGTCCTGGACCAGGTTGACCTGGACATGATCAACACCAACTACGCCCTGGAAGCTGGCCTGAACCCGGCCAAGGATGCGCTGGTGATCGAAGGCGCCGACTCGCCCTACGTGAACTTCCTGGTGGCCCGTCCGGACAACAAGGACAGTCCGGCCATCCAGAAGCTGGCCAAGGCCCTGACCAGCCCTGAAGTGAAGGCTTTCATCGAGAAGAAATACAGCGGCGCAGTATTGCCGGCCTTCTGATGGGCTAGCTTGTCCATCGGACAACCCCCTTCAAGGTTCGAACGCCGACGGCTAGGCCAGCGTCGGCGTTTTTTATTGCCTGCAATCTTTGGCCAGCGTCAGCCTGCCGGCTGCATGGCCCGGCGCAAGGCCATGAGCCATTTGAGCAAGTCATGGGGATCGAGCGGTTGCGGAGTCTTTTCATCGGCCATGGTCATCGTCCTTGTGAAGCTGCGCGTCCTGGGAAATGCCTAGGCCCTCATGAACCCGGCAGGCAAGGCAAAAAAGGTAGTCGCTCGACGCCAGCCCGGCAAATCCGCGGGTTAGGTTTTTGGGTGATATCAATATGCCTTAACGGTATTTAAATTCTGCTTTTTATAGCTTTAGAGTCGCGCTCACCCCGGCGATTACCCATCGCCCCATGGACTGCATCACCGCCGCTGTATCCCAGCGGCGTCCAGGACGTTCAATGACCCTCGACTACGCTTTCATCCTCAGCACCCTGCCGGCGTTCCTCAAGGCCGTGGGGGTGACCCTGCAGGTTGGCCTGATCGCCATCGCTACCTCCCTGCTGGTGGCGCTGATCAACGCTACCTTCCTGGTGTTCCGCACGCCCTATGTGCACCGCCTGATCGGCCTGTACGTGGAGCTGGCGCGCAACACGCCGTTGCTGATCCAGCTGTTCTTCGTCTACTTCGCCCTGCCGGCCCTGGGGATCAAGGTCTCCGGCTTCACCGCGGCGATCATCACCATGACCTTCCTCGGCGGTGCCTATCTCACCGAGGTGCTGCGCGCCGGGGTCGAAGCGGTGCCGCTGGCCCAGCTGGAATCGGGGCGCTCCATCGGCCTGTCGCGCTGGCAACTGCTGCGCTACGTGATCCTGCCCCAGGCGGGCATCCTCAGCCTGCCGTCGCTGTTCGCCAACTTCATCTTCCTGCTCAAGGAGACCACCGTGGTCTCGGCGGTGGCGGTGCCGGAGATCCTCTACACCACCAAGAGCTACATCGCCCTGTACTACAAGACCTACGAGATGCTGGCGGTACTGACGCTGATCTGCGTGCTGCTGTTCCTGCCGCTGTCGCTGTTGCTCAGCTACCTGGAAAGGAGGCTGCAACATGGCCAGTTCGGGTCTTGAGCTGCTGCTGGTGTCCCTGCCGCAACTGGCCCGGGGCGCCGAGCAGACCTTGTCGATTTCCTTGCTGAGCATCGTCTTCAGCACCCTGGGCGGCGTGCTCTATGGCGTGCTGCGCAGCCTGCAGCGGCGAGTGCTGGATGTACCGCTGCGCATCTACCTGGAGCTGTTCCGGGCGATCCCGGTGCTGGTCTGGCTGTACCTGCTGTTCTTCGGTTTCCCGATTTTCTTCGGTATCAGCATTCCCAGCTTCACCTGTGCGGTGCTGGTGCTGTCGCTGTGGGGCGCCAGTGAGGTTGGCGAGGTGGTGCGCGGGGCGCTGCGTTCGCTGCCCCGGGGCCAGCGTGAGGCGGGGCTGTCCATCGGCCTGTCGACGTTGCAGTTGTATGGCCACGTGCTGCTGCCCCAGGCCCTCAAGCGCATGACGCCGCCGACCATCAACGTCTACACGCGGATCATCAAGACCAGCTCCCTGGCGGTGCTGATCGGCGTGGTGGACGTGATCAAGGTCGGCCAGCAGATCATCGAGCGTACCTACGAGTCGGTGCTGATCTACGGCGTCCTGTTCCTGTTTTTCTTTTTCATCTGCTACCCGCTGTCGGCCGCCTCCCGCGTGCTGGAGCGGCGCTGGACGCAAGCATGAGCGCATTGATCGAGTTCCAGGGTTTCAACAAGTTCTTCGGCTCGCAGCAGGTGCTGCGCGACATCGACCTGAGCGTGGCGTCGGGCGAGGTGATCGTCATCCTCGGCCCCAGCGGCTGCGGCAAGAGCACCCTGCTGCGCTGCCTCAACGGCCTGGAAAGCGCCCAGGGCGGTCACCTGCGCTTCGCCGGCCGCGAGCTGCTGGCCCCGGTCACCGACTGGCGCCAGGTACGCCAGCAGATCGGCATGGTGTTCCAGAGCTATCACCTGTTTCCCCACATGAACGTGCTGGACAACATCCTCCTCGGCCCGCTCAAGGTGCAGAAGCGCCAGCGCCGCGAGGCCCAGGCCCAGGCCGAGGCACTGCTGGAACGGGTCGGCCTGGCGGACAAGCGCCAGGCGTTTCCCCGGCAGCTGTCCGGCGGCCAGCAGCAACGCATCGCCATCGTCCGTTCGCTGTGCATGAACCCCCAGGTGATGCTGTTCGACGAGGTCACCGCGGCGCTGGACCCGGAGATGGTCAAGGAAGTGCTGCAGGTGATCCAGGGCCTGGCCCGGGACGGCATGACGCTGCTGATCGTCACCCATGAAATGGCCTTCGCCCGGGCCGTGGCCGACCGCATCGTGTTCATGGACGCTGGCCGCATCCTCGAGCAGAACACCCCCGAGGCTTTCTTCACGAACCCGCAGACCGTCCGCGCGCAGCAGTTCCTGGAGAAGTTCTCGTTCGTCGAAGCATTACCCAAGAAAGCCCCTAGAAAGGAACTGGAGCTCTTATGAAAACCGTCAAGTCTTCACTGCTGTTGCTACCGCTGTTCGGCCTGGCCCTGCTGGCCGGCTGCGATAAATCTTCCGAGGCCTCCAAGCCTGCGGCCAGTGCCGCCAGCGCTGCGCCGGCGGCCAGCTACCTGGACAAGATCAAGGCCCGGGACAAGCTGATCGTCGGCGTGTTCACCGACAAGCCGCCGTTCGGTTTCGTCGATGAGGCCGGGCGCTACGTGGGCTTCGATACCGACATCGGCCGGCAGTTCGCCAAGGACCTGCTGGGCGACGAGAACAAGGTGGAGTTCGTCGCCGTGGAGCCGGCCAGCCGCATTCCGTTCCTGCAAAGCGACAAGGTCGACCTGATCCTGGCCAACATGACCGTGACCCCCGAGCGCAAGGAAGCGGTGGAATTCACCAACCCCAACCTCAAGGTCGCGGTCCAGGCCCTGGTGCCCGAGGGCAGCCCGGTGAAGAGCCTGGATGACCTGGCGAGCCGCACCACCATCGTCACCACCGGCACCACCGCGGATATCTGGCTGACCCAGAACCACCCGGACTGGAAGCTGCTCAAGTTCGAGAAGAACACCGAGTCCCTGCAGGCCCTGGCCAATGGCCGTGGCGATGCCTACGCCCAGGACAACCTGATCCTGTTCAGCTGGTCCAAGCAGAACCCGGGTTACCGCGTGCTGCCACAGACCCTGGGCGAGCAGGCGCCGATCGCCCCGGCGGTGAAGAAGGGCAACACCGAGCTGCGTGACTGGGTCAACGCCGAGCTGGCCAAGCTGGGCGAGCAGAAGTACCTGCTCAAGCTGTACGACCAGTACGTGCGCAAGGAGCTGAGCGACGACACCAACCCCGACAGCGTGATTGTCGAAGGCGGCAAGTGGCAGGGGTGATACGCCCCGGGTGCTTGAGGCGCTCTTGAGTACGCCATCGCGGGCAAGCCTCGCTCCTACGCAGACCGCAGGAGAGAGGCTTGCCCGTGATGCTTTTGGGGCTGCTCAATCGGGCCAGTACCACGCGGGCTCGTCGAGCAGGCGCTGGCCGACGATGCCCGTCTGGCCCAGTTCCTTCTCCAGCACGATGCAGTTGCACTCCGGGTCTTCCTGCAGGGCCGCGATCAGGCGCCGGGCGTGGGACACCACCCACACCTGGCACTGCTCCGAGGCACGGATGATCAGGCGCGCCAGCGCCGGCAGCAGGTCGGGGTGCAGGCTGGTTTCCGGTTCGTTGAGCACCATCAGCGTTGGCGGTCTCGGGGTCAGCAGGGCCGCCACCAGCAGCAGGTAGCGCAGGGTGCCGTCCGACAGCTCCGCCGCTGACAGCGGGCGCAACAAGCCTTCCTGGCGGAAACGCACTTCGAACAAGCCTCCGGGTACAGCATCGATCTCCAGGCTGGAGCCCGGGAAAGCATCGCTGATGGTGTCGTGCAAGGCTTGTTGGTCGCCGACCTCGATGATGGTTTGCAAGGCCGCCGCCAGGTCCCGGCCGTCATGGTGCAGAACCGGGGTGCGGGTACCTAGTTGCGCTCGGCGCGCGGGGGCCTGGCTGTCGGTGCGTAAGTGATCGTAGAAGCGCCAGCCGCGGATCTGCTCGCGCAGGTGCAAGACTTCCGGCGATGAGCGCAGGTTGCCCACTTGGTCGAACAGACTGTCGCCGCTGGAGATGTGTTGCGTCAGTACTTCCCACTGTCGCCCGTCGCGAGCCCGTACCATCGGACCCTGGCGATCCACGAGCACGCTGGCCGACCGATATAGCGCACCGCCCCAGATACTTTCGCGCTTGATGCTGGGGTCGAGGGTGAAGCGCGATGGAATCGGCAGGCTGTGGCCGGGAAGCATGAAATGCCCGCTGGAGTCGGGTAGTCCGAGGCCGATGGCGTAGCCGAAATCTTCACTGGCAAAGCCCAGTTGCAGGCGCTTGACCGTCTTGCGTGGGCCGCCCTGGACTGCCACGTCGCCCCGGCTCATGCGTCGACTGATGGTTTCCGGCCCGGCCCAGAAGGTCGAGTCCAGACCGCCTTCGCCGGCCAGGGCGTTGACCACCCCGCCCTGGGCGGTTTCCGCCAGCAGGCGTAGTGCCTTGTACAGATTGGATTTGCCGCTGCCGTTGGCGCCGGTGATCAGGTTCAGTCGAGCGAGGGGAATCACCAGTTTGTTGATGGAGCGGTAATTGGCCACCGCCAGGGTCTTGAGCATGCCGGATCTCCTTTGCGTACCCGGCAGTGTGCCAATCCCCATGGCTCTTGTCGCGCCATCCCTGCGGCGGCGATACGAGGCGAACCTGTAGCCGCTGTCGAGCGCAGCGAGGCTGCGCCAAGGCCCGCAAGGCCTTCAAGTGCGCGATGTCCAGGCCCGGCAGTGCAAGGGTGGAACCCTGTTCTAAGCTCACAGTCGTAAACGTCACGGCGCATCGATCAAGCAAAAGGAGCCTGCATGGCTGGTCTCGATACGAAGTGGGTAGTGGGGCTTTGCCTGTTGGCCTTGCTCGCTGGTTGCGGGGCGGAGCAACCCACGGAAAAGAATCATCCGCGGGTACGGGTCCAGCAAGTGCAGAGCAGCGAGTTCGCGGCGTCGGTGACCCTCACCGGCGACGTGCAGGCACGGGTCCAGACCGACCTGTCGTTTCGCGTTGGCGGCAAGATCATCCAGCGCATGGTGGACGTCGGCGACCGGGTCGCGGCCCGCCAGGTGCTGGCCCGGCTCGACCCCAAGGACCTGCAGACCAACGTCGACTCGGCCAATGCCGCGGTGTTCGCCGAGCAGGCGCGGGTCAAGCAGACCAGCGCCGCGTTCGTCCGCCAGCAGAAACTCTTGCCCAAGGGCTACACCAGCCAGAGCGAATACGACTCGGCCCAGGCCGCCCTGCACAGCAGCCAGAGCGCCTTGAGCGCGGCCCAGGCCCAGTTGGCCAACGCCCGCGAGCAACTGGGCTACACCGCGCTGGTGGCCGAGGTCCCGGGGGTGATCACCGCCCGCCAGGCCGAGGTCGGCCAGGTGATGCAGGCGACGCAGCCGATCTTCAGCCTGGCCCAGGACGGCGAGCGCGATGCGGTATTCAACGTCTATGAGTCTTTGGTGATGCAGCCACCGGGCCAGGAAACCATCCACATCGCCCTGTTGGACAACCCCAAGGTGACCACCACCGGCAAGGTCCGCGAAGTGACCCCGGTGGTCTCGGCGCAGAGCGGCACGGTGCAGGTCAAGGTCAGGCTCGATTCGTTGCCGGCGGGCATGGAGTTGGGGTCGGTGGTCAGCGCCACCGCGCGCGCCAATGCCAAGGCCAGCGTGGTGCTGCCCTGGTCGGCCCTGGCCAAGGATTTGCGCGATCCGGCGGTATGGCTGGTGGGCGCTGACGGCAAGGCGCAGTTGCACAAGGTCAAGGTCGGGCGCTACCTGACCGGCAAGGTGATCATCAGCGAAGGCCTTGAAGGCGGCGAGCAGGTGGTGGTGGCCGGCGGGCAGTTGCTGTATCCGGGAGTACCAGTGGAGATCGCCGGCAAGACCACCGGCCAGGAGCAGCAGCCATGAAGCGCCTGGCCTTGTTGTGGTGCGCCGCTGTGCTACTGCCTGCTTGCTCCAAGCACGACGCGCCGCCGGAACCGGTGCGCCCGGTGCTGTGGATCCAGGTGACGGCGCAGTCCGAGGAAAGCCTGGGGCGCTTTGCCGGCAATATCCAGGCGCGCTACGAAACCAACCTGGGCTTCCGGGTGCCCGGGCGCATCGCCAAGCGCAATGTCGACGTCGGGGCCGAGGTGGCCCCCGGGGACTTGCTGGCGACCCTGGACCCCACCGACCAGCAGAACCAGTTGCGTGCGGCCCAGGGCGACCTGGCCCGGGTCCAGGCGCAGTGGATCAATGCCCAGGCCAACGCCCGGCGCCAGCAGGAACTGTTCGACCGTGGGGTCGGGGCCCAGGCCCAGCTGGACCTGGCCCAGACCGACATGAAGACCACCCGCGCCTCCCTGGCCCAGGCCAAGGCCTCGGTGCAGCAGGCCCGGGACCAGCTCGGCTACAGCGAGCTGCACACCGATCACGGCGGCGTGGTCACCGCCTGGAAGGCCGAGGCCGGGCAGGTGGTGAGCGCCGGCCAGCAAGTGGTGACCCTGGCCCGGCCGGAGGTCAAGGAAGCGGTGATCGACCTGCCGGCGAACCTGGTGGACCAGCTGCCGGCGGACGTGGTGTTCCAGGTCGCGGCGCAACTGGACCCGAGCATCGGCACCAGCGCCACGGTGCGCGAGATCGAACCCCAGGCCCAGAGCGCGACCCGCACCCGCCGGGCCCGCCTGACCCTCAAGGACACCCCCGAGGCATTCCGCCTGGGCACCGCCATCAGCGTGACCCTGAGCTCGGCCATCGCGCCGCGCACCGAGCTGCCGTTGAGTGCGTTGCAACAGGTGGATGGCAAGAGCCAGATCTGGGTCATCGACCCCAAGGCCCTGACCGTCTCGCCCCGTGAGGTGACGGTACTGAGCCGCGATGACGATTCGGTCCTGATCAGCCAGGGCGTGCAGCCCGGCGAGCGGATCGTCAGCGCTGGCGTCAACAGCCTCAAGCCGGGGCAGAAAGTCAAAATCGATGAGGACCATGCACAATGACGCCCGCCAGCAAAGGGAGCTTCAACCTGTCCGAGTGGGCGATCAGGCATCAATCCTTCGTCTGGTACCTGATGTTCGTGGCGCTGTTGATGGGCGTGTTCTCCTACATGAACCTGGGGCGCGAGGAAGACCCGTCCTTCACCATCAAGACCATGGTCATCCAGACCCGCTGGCCCGGCGCGACCCAGGAGGAAACCCTCAAGCAGGTCACCGACCGCATCGAGAAGAAGCTCGAGGAACTCGACTCCCTGGACTACGTGAAGAGCTATACCCGCCCCGGCGAGTCGACGGTGTTCGTCTACCTGCGCGACACCACCAGCGGCAAGGACATCCCCGACATCTGGTACCAGGTGCGCAAGAAGATCAACGACATCCGTGGCGATTTTCCCCAGGGTTTGCAGGGGCCCGGGTTCAACGATGAATTCGGCGATGTGTTCGGTTCCATCTACGCCTTCACCGCCGATGGCCTGAGCATGCGCCAGCTGCGCGACTACGTGGAGCAGGTGCGGGCGCAGATCCGCGAGGTGCCGAACCTGGGCAAGGTGGAGATGGTCGGCGAGCAGGACGAGGTGATCTACCTGAACTTCTCCACCCGCAAGCTGGCGGCCCTGGGGATCGACCAGCGCCAGGTGCTGCAAAGCCTGCAATCGCAGAATGCGGTGACCCCCTCCGGGGTGATCGAGGCCGGGCCGGAGCGCATCTCGGTGCGCACCTCGGGGCAGTTCGCCTCGGAAAAGGACCTGGCCTCGGTCAACCTGCGGCTCAACGACCGCTTCTATCGCCTGGCGGATATCGCCGAGGTCAGCCGTGGTTATGTCGACCCGGCGACGCCGATGTTCCGCTTCAACGGCCAGCCGGCCATTGGCCTGGCCATCGCCATGAAGAAGGGCGGCAATATCCAGGACTTCGGCAAGGCCCTGCATGCACGCATGGACCAACTGACCGCCGACCTGCCGGTGGGCGTCGGCGTGCACAAGGTCTCCGACCAGGCCGAGGTGGTGGAAGAGGCGGTGAGCGGCTTTACCAGCGCACTGTTCGAGGCGGTGGTGATCGTCCTGGTGGTGAGCTTCATCAGCCTGGGGTTTCGTGCCGGGTTGGTGGTGGCCTGCTCGATCCCGCTGGTGCTGGCCATGGTCTTCCTGTTCATGGAGTACAGCGGCATCACCATGCAGCGAGTGTCCCTGGGGGCCTTGATCATCGCCCTGGGCCTGCTGGTGGATGACGCGATGATCACCGTGGAGATGATGGTCACGCGCCTGGAGAAGGGCGAGAGCAAGGAGCAGGCGGCGACGTTCGCCTACACCTCCACGGCCTTCCCGATGCTCACCGGGACCCTGGTGACCGTGGCCGGGTTCGTGCCCATAGGCCTGAACGCCAGCTCCGCCGGGGAATACACCTTCACCCTGTTCGCGGTGATCGCGGTGGCGATGCTGGTGTCGTGGGTCGTCGCGGTGCTGTTCGCCCCGGTGGTCGGCGTGCATATCCTGAGCACCGACGTCAAACCCCACTCCGAGGAGCCAGGCCGCATCGGCCGGGCTTTCAACAATGGCCTCTTGTGGGCCATGCGCAACCGCTGGTGGGCCATCGGCATCACCGTGCTGTTGTTCGTCGCCTCGGTGTTCGGCATGGGCCTGGTGCAGAACCAGTTCTTCCCGTCCTCGGACCGGCCGGAGATCCTGGTGGACCTGAACCTGCCGCAGAACGCCTCGATCAACGAGACCCGCAAGGCGGTGGATCGCCTGGAGGCGACCCTCAAGGACGATCCGGACATCGAGCGCTGGAGCACCTACATCGGCGAAGGCGCGATCCGTTTCTACCTGCCGCTGGACCAGCAATTGCAAAACCCCTACTACGCCCAGCTGGTGATCGTCAGCAAGGGCCTGGAGCAGCGCGGGGCCTTGATCGAGCGTCTGCAAAAGCGCCTGCGCCAGGACTTCGTCGGCATCGGCAGCTATGTCCAGGCCCTGGAGATGGGGCCGCCGGTGGGCCGGCCGATCCAGTACCGGGTCAGCGGCAAGGACATCGACCAGGTGCGCAAGCACGCCATCGCCCTGGCGGCCGAGCTGGACAAGAATTCCCACGTCGGCGAGATCATCTACGACTGGAACGAGCCGGGCAAAGTGCTGCGCATCGACATCGCCCAGGACAAGGCGCGGCAACTGGGCCTGTCTTCGGAAGACGTGGCGCAGCTGATGAATAGCATCGTCAGCGGTTCCACCGTGACCCAGGTGCATGACGACATCTACCTGATCAAGGTGGTCGGCCGCGCCGACGACAGCGAGCGCGGTTCGCCGGATACCTTGCAGAACCTGCAGATCGTCACCCCCAGCGGCACCTCGATCCCGGTGCTGGCTTTTGCCAGCGTGCGCTATGAACTGGAGCAGCCCCTGGTGTGGCGTCGCGATCGCAAGCCGACCATCACCATCAAGGCGGCGGTGCGCGATGGGATCCAGCCCACCGACCTGGTCAAGCAGCTCAAGCCGACCATCGACAGGTTCGCCTCTAGCCTGCCGACCGGTTACACGGTGGCCACTGGCGGCACCGTGGAGGAGAGCGGCAAGGCCCAGGGGCCGATCGCCAAGGTGGTGCCGCTGATGCTGTTCCTGATGGCGACCTTCCTGATGATCCAGCTGCATAGCGTGCAGAAGATGTTCCTGGTGGCCAGTGTCGCGCCCCTGGGGCTGATCGGCGTGGTCCTGGCCCTGGTGCCGACGGGGACGCCCATGGGCTTCGTGGCGATCCTCGGGATCCTGGCGCTGATCGGCATCATCATCCGCAACTCGGTGATCCTGGTGACCCAGATCGATGAGTACGAGCAGGCCGGCTACGACCCCTGGGATGCGGTACTGGAAGCCACCCACCACCGGCGGCGGCCGATCCTGCTGACCGCCGCGGCGGCCAGCCTGGGGATGATCCCCATCGCCCGGGAAGTGTTCTGGGGGCCGATGGCCTACGCCATGATCGGCGGCATCATCGTCGCCACCTTGCTCACCCTGCTGTTCCTGCCGGCGCTGTACGTGGCCTGGTACAAGATTCGCGAACCGCAGAAAGAAGCCGGTTGAGGCAGGGCCCTGCGCGTGTTGCGCACAGGGCTTTTCCCGGATGCCGGCGGACGGGCTGCGCTTGGCTTTACACTCTGGACATTCATTGGAGAAGAGATTGCTCATGTCCTGCGTTGCCCGGCCTCTTCGTGGCCTGTTACTCGCCGCCGCCCTGCTGCTGTCGCCCTGGGCGCTGGCCCAGCCGTTGTTGGAAAACTCGCTGTGGCAGGTCGAGATCGATCCGGCGACCCTGGCGATTCGCGTGACCCCTGCCGGTCATCCGGCCGTGCAAGCCTCGGCGGGTGTGGACAGCCACCGGGTCAGCGCCTTGCAACAGACGCCGCAGCAGCTGAGTTGGCAATGGGACGATGGCGCCTGGAGCCTTAGCGCGACCCTGCGCCAGCGCGACCTGGTGTTCTCCATCCAGGCCCGGGAGCCGGGCTCGCTGACGTTCCTGCGCCAGCCGGCCAGCGCCATGGGCAGGGGGCTGGTCTGGCCTTTGGCCGAGGGGCACTACGTACCGACGGGGGACCTGCGCTGGCAACGGTTTCTACTGGACCAGGGCGAGGTCAACAGTACCCAGGACCTGAGCCTGCCGCTGTGGACCCTGGATCACGGCGCCTTCACCCTGAGCTGGCTGCTGACCCGACCCTATAACAACCGCCTGAGCCTGAGCGCCGAAGGGCCGGCCATGGCGCTGACGGGGCAGCATCAGTTCACCCGCCTGGAACCCGATGTGCCGCTGACCATGACCTTGTACCTGGGGGACGCCGACCTGCTGGCGGGCGCCAAGCGCTATCGTCAATGGCTGATCGACAACGGGCGCTACGAGACCCTGGAGGCCAAGCTGGCGCGCACGCCGCAAGGCAGCAAGTTGCTGGGGGCCAGTCATGTTTATCTGTGGGGCAACGATCTGCTGGGGGACGCCGATGTGCGCAACTGGCCGCAGTTGCTACAGGACTTGCAGGGTAACGAGCCGCTGGCGATGAAGCTGCGGGCCGGCCTGGACAAGGACAGCGCGAAGATCCTCAAGGCGCCCGCGGCCAACCTGGATGCCTATCAGCGCACCACCCTGTTGCGCAGCCTCAACAGCGCGCTGAACCAGCAGGCCCGTCTGGGCTGGCAGGGCGCGGACGAGCCCGACATGCAAGCCCTGGCCCAGGGGTACGGCGAGCTGCGCACGCAGATGGCCAAGGTCTTCGCCAAGGCCTTGAACACCGACCCGGCGCATTGGGGCAGCAGCCTGTCGCTGGCGACCATGGAGCGTTTGCAGGCGGCCGGGCTGAGCCGTTTGTGGCTGGGCCTCGGCGAAGGTTGGGAGGGCGGGCTCTGGCACCCCGAAGCGGTGCGGGCCGGGGTGGCCGCGGGGTATCTGGTGGCGCCCTACGACTCCTACGAGACCGCGTTGCGCAGCAATGAAAACCCCGATTGGAGCACCGCCCACCTGGGCTCGCGGGCCAACCGCGAGTGCGCGATCGTGCTGGAAAACGGCCAGCTCAAAAGCGGTTTCCAGCAGTCCGGGCATTACACCGACCCCCGTTGCGTCAGGCCACTGCTGGAGGCCCGGGTCAAGGCCGTGCAGGCCCGGGTCGGGTTCAACAGTTGGTTCCTCGATGCCTACGCCACCGGCATGCTGTTCGACAGCTACCGCGCCGAAAGGCCGATGACCCAGGCGCAGAACGCCGAGGGCAATATCGATGCTTCGCGCTGGATTGCCGAGCAGCAGCAACTGGTCAGCGGTTCCGAAGACGGCAATGGGGTGACGGCCGGCGGCGTGCTGTTCGCCCATGGCATGCAGACCCCAGTCATGGGCTGGGGCGATGAGCAGATGAGCAAGGAGGTGAAGTCGCCCTACTACCTGGGCAACTGGTACCCGCCGGAGCAGCCAGCGGTGTTCTTCAAGAGCGCGCCGCTCAAGGAGCCCTACCGCACGGTGTATTTCGCACCGGCGACACGTGTGCCGTTGTACCAGGCGGTGTTCCACGGGTCGCTGGTGACCAGCCACCATTGGCTGTTCGACAGCCTCAAATTGAGCAATGTGCGGGTCGAGAACGAATTGGCCCAGCTGCTCTACAACGTGCCGCCCTTGTATCACTTGAGTGCCGCCACCTTGCGCCAGCGCCTGCCGCCGATGGTCCGCCAGGATGCATTTTTCCGGCCTTTGCACCAGCGCCTGGGCACCCAGGCCCTCACGGATTTTCGCTGGCTGACGGCGGACCGCCAGGTGCAGCAGACCACCTTTGCCGACGGTTCGCGGCTGCTGGCGAATTTCGACTCCCAAGCCCGTGAAGTGCAGGGCGTGAGGTTGCCGGGGCAGAGCATCAAGGCGCTGCTGGCGGACGGCGAGGTGCGTGAGTATCAGGTCGCGCACCAGCCCTGAGCCGTCCGGCGGCAGGCTCTGGCCTCAGGCTTTGCGCCAGACGCTGGCCAGCCAGGGTTGCTGCTCCCGGGGCAATCCGGCAGGGCGGTAATAGTGCTCCAGTTCGACAAATCCGGCATCCGTCAGGAGCGCCTGCCAGGCCGCCAGGTCGTGGTAGGCGCCGTAGCGGGCGCCGTTCCAGCCTTCCTGGTTGTCGCCCCTGGGGTTGGAGCTGAACAGCACCCCGCCGGGCTTCAAAGTGCCATGCAGTTGCTTGAGTACCCGGGGCAGTTCCTGGCCGGGAACGTGGAACAGCACGGCGTTGGCGAAGATCCCGTCGAAGCGTGCCGCTGGCAGGTCGAGCTTGAGGAAGTCTTGCTGCCAGACTTCGCAGCCGCTGTCTTGCCGGGCCATCCGGGCGAACTCCTGGCTGCCGTCCAGGCCGACGGCCACATGGCCCAGGCGGGTGAAGGTGCGCAGGTCGCGCCCCGGGCCGCAGCCAAAGTCCAGCAGGGTGAAGGGCGCGGTGCCCTGGATATGCTGCAGCAGGGCGTCGATGTTCTGGCTGACGTCGTGGTCGCGGGTACCTTCGCGAAAGCCTTCGGCCACCTGGTTGTAGTGGCCCAGGGTGGTGGCGGTGATGGTGTCGAGATCGTCGGGGGCAAGTTTCATGGCGGCAGGACGGCGTGATGGGGACCGGCTCAATATACACCGGTGCAAAGGCAAGGTTGGCGGGCGCTGCCTGCGGCAGCGGCGACACGAAGCGGGACTTGTGGGTACGCGCTTGTAGCCGCTGCCGGGCCTGCGAGGCTGCGCCAAGGCCCAGAGGGCCTTCAGGTGCGCGAAGCGGCTCAGCGCTTGTTGAGGCGCCGGGCCAGGCGGTCGCCGCCGAGCTGGATCGCCGCCACCAGGAGCACCAGCAACACGATCACCGTGAGCATGATCTGGCTGTCGAAGCGCTGGTAGCCGTAGCGGTAGGCGATGTCCCCCAGCCCGCCGGCCCCGATGGCCCCGGCCATGGCCGAGGAGTTGATCATGGTCACCAGGGTGATGGTGAAGCCGCCGACTATGCCCGGCAGCGCCTCGGGCAAGAGCACGTGCCAGACAATGTGCCAGCGTCGGCAGCCCATGGCCTGGGCCGCTTCGATCAGCCCGTGGTCGACCTCCCGCAGGCTGACTTCGGCGATGCGCGCGAAGAACGGCGTGGCGGCGATGGTCAGCGGCACCACGGCCGCCCACACCCCATAGGTGGTGCCGACGATCAGCCGGGTGAAGGGGATCAGCGCCACCATCAGGATCAGGAACGGGATCGAGCGGAACAGATTGACGAAGGCCCCCAGGGCGCGGTTCAGCGCCGGGGCCTGGTAGATCCCGCCCTTGCCGCTGGTGACCAGGATCACCGCCAGGGGAATCCCCGCCAGCAGGGCGATCAACGACGACACGCCGACCATCAGCAGGGTGTCGAGTGCACCCTGGAGCAAACGTTCAAACCACATAACCCAGCACCTCCACCTGTTGTGCCCAGTGCCTGGCGCGCTGGCGCAGTTCCTCGGCGCCCAGGGACGAGCCCTGCACCGCCAGCAGCAGCTGGCCCAGGGCATGGCCCTGGATGCGCTCGACCCCGCCCTGCAGCAGCCGCACGCGTCCGCCCAGGGCGTTGAACAGCGCCGCCAGGTCCGGCTCGTCACGTTGCGCGCCGGTAAAGCGCAGGCTCAGCACCACGGCCGCTGCGGCACTCTCGGGATGGCTGCGCAGGCGTTGGCGCAACTCCTCGGGCAGTTCATGTTGCAAGGGTGCCAGCAGGGTCTTGCTGACCTCGTGCTGCGGGTCGCCGAAGACCTTCCACACCGGGCCCTGCTCGACGATGCCCCCACGCTCCAGGACCACCACCCGGTGGCAGATATCGCGGATCACCGCCATCTCGTGGGTGATCAGGATGATGGTCAGGCCCAGGCGCTGGTTGATCTCTTGCAGCAGGCCGAGGATCGACTGGGTGGTTTCCGGGTCCAGGGCCGAGGTGGCCTCGTCGCACAGCAGGATCTCGGGGTCGTGGACCAGGGCGCGGGCGATCCCCACCCGCTGCTTCTGGCCGCCGGACAGCTGCGCCGGATAGGCCTGGTGCTTGTCCTTCAGGCCCACCAGTTCCAGCAGTTCGCGGACCTTGCGCTGGCGCTGGGCCTTGGGCACCCCGGCCACCTTCAGGGGCAGCTCGACGTTGTGCCACACGGTCTTGGCCGACATCAGGTTGAAGTGCTGGAAGATCATGCCGATGCGTCGGCGCAGGGCCACCAGGCGGTCTTCGTCGAATTCGCCGATGTCCACCTGGTCGATCAGCACCCGGCCGCTGCTGGGTCGTTCCAGGCGGTTGATGGTGCGGATCAGCGACGACTTGCCGGCGCCGCTGCGGCCGATGATGCCGAACACCTCGCCGCGCTGGATCGCCAGGTCGATGCCGTGCAGGGCCTGGACCGGACCCTGCTGGCCCTGGTAGGTCTTGCCCAGGCCGATGAAGCGCACCTGGGCGCGGTTCAGGTCCGGATGCAGCTCGGTCCGTTCGGCGCTCTGGGGTTCGGGTTCGGGGAGCGCAAGCTTATGCGTGGCGACTGTCATCTCAACCTTCCCAACCGGCCTGGTAGAGCTTGCCGTGGGCCTGGTCCAGGGCGGCGCGCACGGCGGGCGAATGCTGGTAGATATCGACGAACTTGATCAGCCGCGGATCGTTTTTGCTCTTGGGCTGGATCACGAACTGGATCACGTACTCCTTGTGGTCCAGGCCGTCGAACAGCAGCGCCGAGCCGGCATCGAAGGTCTTGGCCAGGCGGATGTAGGCCGGGTAGCCCTGGACCAGGTCGGCGTCGTCGTAGGCACGCACCAGTTGCACGGCCTCGACCTGGAGGATCTTGATCTTTTTCGGGTTGGCGATGATGTCGTCTTCGGTGGCCTTGTAGCCGACCCCCGGCTTCAGGCTGATCAGCCCGGCCTTGGCCAGCAGCTGCAGGCCGCGACCGCTGTTGATCGGGTCGTTGGCGATGGCCACGCTAGCGCCTTGGGGCAGTTCGTCGAAGCTTTTGTACTTCTTCGAGTACAGGCCGACGTTGTTGATGATCCCCGGGGCGAAAGGCACCAGGTCGAAACCGGCGGCGGCCTTGGCGTTTTCCAGGAACGGGATGTGCTGGAAGTAGTTCACGTCAATGTCGCCGGCGGCCAGGCTGACGTTGGGCGCGATCCAGTCGCTGAACTCCACCAGTTCCACCTTCAGGCCTTGCTTGCCGGCTTCGGCGACGGCGGCCTCCAGGGGAATGGCGAAGGCGGCGGTGGTGCCGACCTTGAGTGGCGGTTCGGCGGCGAAGACGCTGCTGGCGAAGAGCCCGAGGGCGAGGGCCAGTGCTTTGACCGGATGGCGCGGGAGCTTGGTGTTCATGGTCTTGGGTTCCAGTCAGTGCATCGAGGTTTTTGGGGGTATTACGGTCTTGTCGCGGGCAAGCCTCGCTCCTGCGCAGGCATCTGCAGGAGCGAGCGGGCGGCGATTCGGCTTGCCCGCGATGCCGTTAGCGGCGGTAGGCCGCGCCGGTGTGGCGAGCGGGCAGCTTGCGGTCCTGGTGGAAGAGCTTTTCGCGCAGGGTCCCGGTCTCGTAGGCGGTCTTGTAGGACCCGCGTCGTTGCAGCTCCGGGATCACCAGGTCGATGAAGTCGACATAGCTTTCCGGGGTGACGATGCGGGTCAGGTTGAAGCCGTCCAGGCCGGTCTCGGCGATCCAGGATTCCAGGTCGTCGGCCACCTGCTGCGGTGAACCGACCACGGTGAAATAGCGTCCGCCCAGGGCGTGCTGCTCCAGGAGCTTGCGCCGGGTCCAGTCGTTGTTCTGCAGGTGCTTGGTGGCTGACTGGATGGCGTTGTTCTTCACGTACTGGATCGGTTCGTCGAGTTCGTACTGGGCGAAGTCGATGCCGGTGGAGGCGGAAAAATGCGCGACCCCGGCCTCGGCGCTGGCATGGCTGCGGTACTCGGCGTGCTTCTTCCAGGCCAGCTCCTCGGTGGCCCCGACGATCACGTTCAGGCCCATGAAGATCTTGATGTCCTCGGGATTGCGCCCGGCGGCCACGGCGCTGGCGCGGACCTTGTCCACCTGGGCCTTGGTCGCGGCCTTGTTCTGCCCGCTGATGAACACGCATTCGGCGTGGCGCCCGGCGAACACCAGGCCGCGCTCCGAACTGCCAGCCTGGAACAGCACCGGGGTGCGCTGGGGCGAGGGCTCGCACAGGTGATAACCGCTGACCTGGTAGAACTCGCCCTGGTGCTCGACCTTGTGCACCTTGTCCGGCCGGGCATAGAGGCGCTGCTCGCGGTCGTTGACCACGGCGTCGTCTTCCCAACTGCCTTCCCAGAGCTTGTACAGCACCTCCAGGTATTCGTCGGCCTGGTCGTAGCGGCGGTCGTGCTCGATCTGCTCCTTGAGGCCCATGGCCTGGGCGGCGCTGTCCAGGTAGCCGGTGACGATGTTCCAGCCGACCCGGCCACGGCTCAGGTGGTCAAGGGTGGAAAGCCTGCGGGCGAACAGGTAGGGCGCCTCGTAGGTGAGGTTGGCGGTGAGGCCGAACCCCAGGTTGCGGGTCACCGCGGCCATGGCCGAGACCAGCAGCAGCGGGTCGTTGACCGGCAGCTGGATCGATTCCTTGAGCGTCACGTCCACCGAGCCCTGGTAGACGTCGTAGACCCCGACGATATCGGCGATGAACAGCCCGTCGAACAGCCCGCGCTCCAGCAACTGGGCCAGCTCGGTCCAGTACTCGAGGCTCTGGTACTGGGTGGAGGTGTCCCGTGGGTGGGTCCACAGGCCGTGGTTGATGTGCCCGACGCAGTTCATGTTGAAGGCGTTGAGCAGGATCTTCTTCTTGGTGGGGGCGAGGGCGCTCATCAGATGGTCCCCCGCAGTGGCGGGTTCTGCTGGTTGAGGTAGTAGTTGCCCACGGCGTGGTACTTCCAGCGCACCGGGTCGTGCAGGGTGTGCACCCGGGCATTGCGCCAGTGGCGGTCCAGGCCGTACTCGGCCAGGGTCGCCTGACTGCCGGCCAGTTCGAACAGGGTGCTGCCGGCGGCCAGGGAAATCTCCGTGCTCAGGGCCCGGGCCTCGGCCACGGCGATGGAGGCGGCCGCCACGGTCTCGGCGTTGGTCTGGGCCTGGGCGCGGTCGAGGAATTCCCCGGCCCGTTCCAGCAGGGCCTCGGTGGCATGCAGGCGAATGCTCAGGTGGCCGAAACTCTTGATGGTCAGCGGGTCGTCGGTGGCCTTGTCGTGGCCGGAATCGATCCACGGCCGGCTCTTGGTCCGTACGAAGCGCAGGGCGTCTTCGTAGGCGGCGCGGGCGATGCCGGTGTCGATGGCGGCGTGGAGAATCTGCGCCAGGGGGCCGACCGGGGTCGGACGCTCGAAGGCGCTCTGGAACGGCACCACGTCGGCGGCGTCCACCGCCACGCTTTCGAAGACCACCGAGCCACTGCCGGTGGTGCGCTGGCCGAAGCCGCTCCAGTCGTCGATCACGCTCAGGCCCTGGCTGTCGGCGGGGACGAACGCCAGTTGCTGGATGCCGTCTTCATCCACCACCGAGGTGGGGATGCGCTGGGCATAGATGGCGCCGGTGGCGTAGAACTTGCGCCCGTCGATGCGGTAACCCTGGCCGCTGCGGTCGCGGCTCAGGCGGGTGGTGCGGTCGTGGGCGGTCTTGGTCCCCAGCTCGGCCAGGGCGTTGCCGAAGCGTCGGCCGGCCAGGACCTCGGCGTACAGCCGTTGCTTCTGCTGCTCGCTGCCGTTCACCCGCAGCACTTCGAGGGCATAGAAATGGTTTTGCGGGATCTGGCCCAGGGAGGCGTCGGCCTCGGCGATCAGCGCGGTGACCTTGGCCAGGGTGACGTTGGATACGCCAGCGCCGCCGTATTCCTTGGGTACGCTGATGCCCCACAGGCCGGAGCGGCTGAAGGCTTCCAGCTCGGGGTGCGGCAGGCGCCGCTCGCGATCGCGCAGGGCGCTGTCGCGCTTGAAATCTTCCGCCAGGTCGCTGGCGACAATCAGGGCTTGCTCGTCGCTGGTGATGACCGCGACGTGTTGAGAAAGAGACATGTGTTTCTCCAGAGATCTGGTCAAAAGCGTTCTGGGCGGTTAAATCCAGGAATGACGGGCCGGCAGCGTGCCGTTCAGGTGATAGGCGCCCACGGCGTGGTACTTCCAGCGCACCGGGTCGTGCAGGGTGTGCACCCGGGCGTTGCGCCAATGGCGGTCGAGATTGAATTCGGCGAGGGTGGCGCGGCTGCCGGCCAGCTCGAACAGTTTCTCGCTGGCTTGCAGGGAGATCTCGGTGGTCAGCACCTTGGCTTCGGCTACGGCGATGGAGGCACGGGCCGCGGACTCGGCGGTGACCGGTGCCGCGCTGACCTGGTCCAGCACTTGGCCGGCCTTGCGCAGCAGGGCCTCGGCGGCGTGCAGTTCGATCTGCAGCTTGCCGATGTCGGCGATCACATACAGGTCGTCGCTCGCCCGTTCGACGTTGGCGTCGATCCACGGCCGCGAGCGTTCACGGACGAAGCGAATGGCATCGGCCAGGGCTTCACGGGCGATCCCGGCGTCGATGGCGGCCTGGATCAGTTGCGAGGCGGCGCCCTGGATGTTCGGCGTCTCGTTGATCTTCCAGTTGTCCAGCACCAGCTCGGAGTCCACCCGCACGTTGTTCAGCACGATGGTGCCGCTGGCGGTGGTGCGCTGGCCGAAGCCCGACCAGTCATCGATGATGCGCAGCCCCGGGGTGCCACGGCGGACGAAGGCCAGGACCTGGCGACCATCGTCGTTGAGCGCCTTGACCGCCACCCAGTGGGCGAACAGCGCACCGGTGGAATAGAACTTCTGGCCATTGAGCACATGGCCGTCGGCGTCGGCGCTGATCCGCGCCTTGAGCTCCAGGGTGTTCTTGGTGCCGCGTTCGGGCCCGGCATTGCCGATGCGCCAGCCTTCCAGGACGCTTTGCAGCAGCTGTTTCTTCTGGCGCTCGGTACCGCAACCGAGGATCAGGTTGAGGATGCCGAACTGGTTCTGCGGGATCTGCCCGAGGGCCGGGTCCGCCGCGGAAATGATCGCGAACACCTCGGCCACGGTCACGTAGGAAACCTGTGGGCCGCCATAGGCCCGGGGGATAGCGATGCTGCCCAGGCCGCTGCGGGTGAACTGCTCGACCAGCGCCCAGGGCAGCTTGCGCTGGCGGTCGCGCTGGGCGGCTTGTTGGCGGGCCTCGTCGGCCAGTTCATGGGCGGCCTGCAAGGCCTGGGCGTCGTTGAGCAGTACCTGCGCGGGCAACAACAGGGGGGCAATGTCCAGGTCGCTCTGGACCTGTGCTTCTACCAGACTGGACATCAGTGCCACTCCTTGGCTGCACGCAATGCCCTGGCGATCTGCACTGGGGTGATTGTGTTCCGAACCATACCTACCTCACATCTTTGGATAGGCCGCGTCATGCGGCGAAATCGGGATCAAGAATGTCCGGTGGTCCGGTGGCATATACCCTAAACGTGGATAAAAATTAAATAAACTAACTTATAGGAATATGCATAGAAGTGGGTTACGTATACGTCAGGCGGAGATGGGGCGTGTGGGTATCGGGGCGTGTGTGGCCGCTGTCGCAGGCTGCGCGTGGGCGCGCAGCGGCCGTGGATTTTGGGGTTTGAAGGCCCTGCGGGCCTTGGCGCAGCCTCGCGTTGCTCGGCAGCGGCTACAGGTGAGGGTGGCGTTTGGCGTGGCCGCTGCCGCAGGTTGCGTAGCGGCCTTGGGGTTTTGGGGCGGGTCAGGCCGAGGTGAGGAACTTGCTGAGGAACTGCCGGGTGCGTTCTTCCCGGGGGTGGGCGAACAGGGCCTTGGCTTCGCCCTGTTCGACGATCACTCCCTTGTCGAAGAAGATCACCCGGTTGGCCACGTCGCGGGCGAAGCTCATCTCATGGGTGACGATGACCATGGTGCGCTTCTCCTCGGCCAGGCCGCGGATGGTCGCCAGTACCTCGCCCACCAGCTCCGGGTCCAGGGCCGAGGTGGGTTCGTCGAACAGGATCACCTTGGGCTCCATGGCCAGGGCCCGGGCAATCGCCACCCGCTGCTGCTGGCCGCCGGACAGGCGCCTGGGGTAGGCGTCTTCCTTGCCCGCCAGGCCGACCTTGGCCAGGAGCTTGCGGCCCAGGGCCAGGGCCTGCTCGCGTGGGGTCTTCTTCACCACCAGCGGGCCCTCGACGACGTTCTCCAGGGCGGTGCGGTGGGGAAACAGGTTGAAGTTCTGGAACACGAAACCCACTTGCTGGCGCAGTTGGCGGATCCGCCCTTGCTGCTGGCTCAGCGGGACATTGCTGTCGATGGCGATGTCGCCGATGCGGACCCGGCCGCTGGTGGGTTGTTCGAGGAAATTCAGGCAACGCAGGAAAGTGGTCTTGCCCGAGCCACTGGGGCCGATGATGGCCACCACTTCGCCTTCCTTGACCTCCAGGTCGATGCCATTGAGCACCGTCTGGCCCTTGAACTGCTTGGTCAGTTTTTCCACCACGATCATGGCTTCAAGACTCCTGGTCGTGCCGATTGACCCGCTCTTCCAGACGGTGCTGCAGGTGCGCGAGCACGCTGGCCAGGACCCAGTAGATCAGAGCGGCGGCAAGATACATGGTGAAGATTTCGAAGGTCCGGGCGGTGATCAGCTGCGCCTGGCGGAACAGTTCCGGGACCTGGATGGTGGCGGCCAGGGCGGTGTCCTTGACCAGCGAGATGAAGCTGTTGCCCAACGGCGGCAGGGCGGTGCGCATGGCTTGCGGCAGGATCGCCCGGCGCAGGGTCTGGGCCCGGGTCATGCCGATGCTGGCGGCGGCCTCCCACTGGCCACGCTCGATGGAGCCGATGGCGGCCCTGAGGATTTCACAGGCGTAGGCCGCCATGTTCAGGGAGAAGCCGATCAGCGCCGCAGGCAACGGGTCCAGCTCCAGCCCCAGTTGCGGCAGGCCGTAGTAGATCACGAAGAGCTGCACCAAGAGCGGAGTGCCGCGAAAGAACGACACATAGATCCGGGCGATCCAGCTCACCAGCGCGAAGCGCGACAGGCGCATCAAGGCCAGGCCGAAGCCCAGCAGCAGCCCGAAGAACATGCCGCCCAGGCTCAGGATCACCGTGTAGTACGCACCCTTGAGCAGGAATGGCGCCGAGTCCAGCGCCAGTTGCAGGCCTGCTTCCATTATTGGGTGACGTCAGCGTTGAAGTATTTTTCCGAGAGTTTCTTCAGCGTGCCATCGGCCCGCAGCTCCTCGATCGCCTTGTTCACTGCGGCCAGCAGTTCCGGTTCGCCCTTGCGCAGGGCCACGCCGGATTCCTGGCGGGAGAAGGGGTCGCCGGAGACCACCAGGGTGTCCTTGGTTTTCTTGATCAGCTCGAAGGCCGCCAGGCGGTCCACCAGGATGGCTTCGATACGGCCTACACGCAGGTCCTGGTACTTGGTCGGATCGTCGTCGTAGGTCTTGATGATGGCGTTGGGCACGTTGTCCTTCAGCCATTGCTCGTAGTTGGTGCCCAGGCCCACCCCGACCTTGTGCCCGGCCAGGTCGGCGGCGGTCTTGAACTTGCCCTCGTCCTTCTTCTGGGTCAGGGCCTGGATGCCGGAGATGGTGTAGGGGGTGGAGAAGTCGTACTTCTTCTTGCGCTCCTCGGAGATGGTCACCTGGTTGACCACGGCGTCCAGGCGCTTGGATTCCAGGGCCGCGAGGATGCCGTCCCACTTGGTCGGTTGCAGCTTGACCTTGACCCCGAGCTTGTTGGCCAGGGCTTCGGAGAATTCCACTTCGAAGCCGGTCAGCTTGCCATTTTCGTCGACGTAGCTGAACGGTGGGTAGGTGCCTTCCAGGCCGACGTTGATCACGCCCGCGTCCTTGATCTTCTGCAGTTGCTCGCCGGCAACCGCTTGCCCCATCAGTCCGGCACCGAGGGCCAGGCCCAGTGTGCCAATCAGCAGATTGCGACGCAGTACGGAAAGATTCATGACAAGCCCCTGTGGTTTCTTATGCACGATGCGAGTGGGAAATGCAGGTCGATCGATGAGCCGGAACGCAGGTTTCATCCTGCCCTAAATGCAGCGTATGCGTCTCCCGGCAAATTCGCCTGCGCCGCGACTATAAGTACTCTTTTATAGATGTAAAAATAATATAAATTCACATTTATATTTCCTAAAAGAATATTTAATTCATCCCTTGCAGCCGCTGCCGCAGGCTGCGCACGAGCGCAAGGCGCTCGCCTTTGCCGATGTATTTCCTTGCTCTGATCTTCAGCTGAAGGCCCCTGCATAAGCGAACAGCGCCGGGGCTCCGCCGGTGTGCAGGAACAGGATCGGGCCCTCCTCGAATCGCTGGCGACCGATGCCGTCCAGCAACCCGGCCATGGCCTTGCCGGTATAGACCGGGTCCAGCAGCAAGCCCTCCTGGCTGGCCAGGAGCTTGACCGCGGCCAGGGTGCCGGCATTGGGCTCGCCATAGCGCGGGGCGAAATATTCGTCCCACAGCTGCACGTTGAAGCTCGGCGGCAACGGCACGCCCAGCAGTTCGGCGGTGCGCTCGGCCAGGCCCTGGACCTTGGGCCGCTGGTTTTCCTCGGTACGCGAGACGGTGACGCCGATCACCGGCAGTTGCGGCAAGGCTTCGCTCAGGCCCAGGGCCAGGCCGCTGTGGGTGCCGGCGCTGCCAGAGGCCAGGACCACGGCGGCGAAGCGCAGGCCGCTGTCCTCGATCTGTTGCGCCAGCTCCAGGCCGGCGCGTACGTAGCCCAGGGCGCCCAGGGCATTGGAGCCGCCGATGGGTACCAGGTAGGGCTTCTTGCCGTTGCTGCGCAGGCGCGCGGCCAGGGCCTGGAGCTGCTCGTCGGCCTGGTCGAGGTTGTCCACCAGCTCGACCTTGGCATCGAACAGTTCCAGCAACAGGCGGTTGCCGTTGCCCAGGTAGTTGGCATCGTCGGTACCGATGGGGTTTTCCAGCAGGGCGACGCAACCCAGGCCCAGTTGGGCGGCCAGGGCCGCGGTCTGGCGTACGTGGTTGGACTGGATGGCCCCGGCGGTGACCAGGGTGTCGGCACCCTGGGCCAGGGCATCGGCCGCCAGGTATTCGAGCTTGCGCAGCTTGTTGCCGCCCATGGCCAGGGGCGTGGTGTCGTCGCGCTTGATGTAGATGTCGCGGCCGGTCCAGGCCGACAGGCGTTGGAGTTTTTCCAGGGCGGTGGCGTGGCCGAGCAGGTCGAGGCGGTCGAAACGGGCGAGCTGTTGTTTGATCATGAGTCCGCACGGAACAGGGAAGGTGCAACGACTATAGGCAGCGATATTTGGCCGGGCAACCGCTGCTCGCTTATGCAAAAAAGTGCTTATGTGCGCACAATTAGTTCTTAAGGGTGGCCGTGACCGGGCGTAAAGTGATCGCCGTTTGCGCGGCCTGACAGTCCGGCCGCCCGAGTCTAGGAGTCTTATCGTGAGCGAGCGTTCCAGCCATTGGCAATTGCAGACCATCGTCGGTCAACTGCGCGATGCCCGTGATCAGTGGCGTAGCCGCAACGGTCGGGTCAGCGGCGAGCAGGGTGGCCGCGAGCTGCCGTCGAGGGCGGCCATGGCGGAGATCCTCGAGGCCCTGTGTGGCGCCCTGTTCCCCATGCGCCTGGGGCCGGTGGACCTGCGCGAGGAGAGCGAGGATTTCTACGTCGGCCATACCCTGGATGCGGCGCTCAACGCCCTGCTGGCCCAGGCGCGCCTGGAGCTGCGCTACGTGGCCCGGCAGAACGGTGAAAGCGATATCGACGTCAATGCCCGGGCGATTCGCCTGATCCAGGATTTCGCCCTGGCCCTGCCCGGCCTGCGCGTATTGCTCGATACCGATGTGCTGGCCGCTTACCACGGCGATCCGGCGGCCCGCAGCGTCGACGAAGTGCTGTTGTGCTACCCGGGCATCCTGGCGGTGATCCACCATCGCCTGGCGCACCACTTGTATGGTGCCGGGCTGCCGTTGCTGGCGCGGATCAGCTCGGAGATCGCCCACTCGGCCACCGGCATCGACATCCACCCGGGGGCGCAGATCGGCAAGAGCTTCTTCATCGACCACGGTACCGGCGTGGTGATCGGCGAGACCGCGATCATCGGCGAGCGGGTGCGCATCTACCAGGCGGTGACCCTGGGGGCCAAGCGCTTCCCGGCGGACGAGGACGGCCAGTTGCAGAAGGGCCATCCGCGCCACCCGATCGTCGAGGACGACGTGGTGATCTACGCCGGCGCGACCATCCTCGGGCGCATCACCATCGGCAAGGGCTCGACCATCGGCGGCAACGTCTGGTTGACCCGCAGCGTGCCGGCGGGCTGCAACCTGACCCAGGCCAACCTGCAGCACGACGACGGCTCGCAGAAGTAACCTGTGGCCGCTGGCGGGCCTGAGCGGCCCGCTAGCCCTGCCCCCCCCCAATGCGGGCGCTGCGCGCCCGTGTGCAGCCTGCGGCAGCGGCTACACGAAGCGGCTACGCATGCCCGGCAGGGCCTTCCGGGGCCGGCCGGGCTTTCTCGCCATCGATGTGGCCGCCGTGCTGAACGATTGCGTCTGGCATACGTCATACCCTTCCTTGAGCTAGCGTACTGACAGTACCGCTGAGCCCTGCAATTGGTCCTGAACCCCTTATCCATGTTTAACTTGAACGCTTGTTCAAGTTAAACCGGTGGTTCGCTGCCCGCTCACAACAGGAGGCTTGCCTTTGCTGAGTCCGTACATTTCAGCCATGTTTCACCCCTTCGAGGTGCGCCATTCATGAGTGCATCATCCACCCCCGCGAACAGCCTGGTTCGCATGAATCCCCCGGTGTTCTACTTCGCCGCCAGCTTCATCCTGATCTTCGGCGTGGTGGTGATCAGCCTGCCGGAACAGGCCGGTGCCTGGCTGCTGGCCGCGCAGAACTGGGCGGCCAATACGGTCGGCTGGTACTACATGCTGGCCATGACCCTGTACCTGGTCTTCGTGGTGGTCACCGCCTTGTCCGGCTACGGCAAGATCAAGCTCGGTGCCGACCACGACGAACCCGAGTTCAGCTACCTGTCCTGGGCCGGCATGCTGTTCGCCGCCGGGATCAGCATCACCCTGTTCTTCTTCTGCGTTTCCGAACCCCTGACCCACATGCTCCAGCCGCCCAAGGGCGAGGCCGGCACGGTGGAGGCGGCGCGCCAGGGCATGCAGTTGCTGTTCCTGCACTGGGGCCTGCATGGCTGGGGCGTGTTCGCCTTCGTCGGCATGGCCCTGGCGTATTTCGCCTACCGGCATAACCTGCCGCTGGCCCTGCGTTCGGCGCTGTATCCGCTGATCGGCAAGCGCATCAATGGCCCCATCGGCTATGCGGTGGATGGCTTCGGCATCATCGCCACGGTATTCGGCCTGGGCGCCGACATGGGGTTTGGCGTGTTGCACCTGAACTCCGGCCTCGACTACCTGTTCGGCATCGCCCACACCCAGTGGATCCAGGTCTTGTTGATCACCCTGATGATGGGCGCGGCGATCACCGTGGCGGTATCCGGGGTCGACAAGGGCGTGCGGGTGATGTCCGACATCAACATGCTGCTGGCAGTGGCGCTGCTGCTGTTCGTGCTGTTCGCCGGCCCGACCCAGCATCTGCTCAATACCCTGATCCAGAACCTGGGTGACTACCTGGGCGCGCTGCCGGCCAAGAGCTTCGATGTCTATGCCTATGACAAGCCCAGCGACTGGCTGGGTGGCTGGACGGTGTTCTACTGGGCCTGGTGGATTGCATGGTCGCCCTTCGTGGGGCTGTTCATCGCGCGGATTTCCCGGGGCCGGACCATTCGTGAGTTCGTCTTCGGCGTGCTGCTGATTCCCCTGGGCTTCACCCTGGCGTGGATGTCGATCTTCGGCAACAGCGCCATCGACCAGGTGCTCAACCACGGCATGAGCGCCCTGGGCATGTCGGCCATCGACAATCCATCGATGACCCTCTACCTGCTGCTGGAAACCTACCCCTGGAGCAAGACCGTGATCGCGGTCACGGTGTTCATCAGCTTCGTGTTCTTCGTCACCTCGGCGGACTCCGGCACCGTGGTGCTCTCCACCTTGTCGGCCCGAGGCGGCAGCGCGGACGAAGACGGCCCGAAATGGCTGCGGGTGTTCTGGGGGGCGATGACCGCCCTGGTCACCAGCGCGCTGTTGTTCGCTGGCAGCATCGATTCGCTGAAGTCGGCGGTGGTCCTGACCTCGCTGCCGTTCTCGCTGATCCTGCTGTTGATGATGTGGGGCCTGCACAAGGCGTTCTACATGGAGTCGCAGAAGCGGATCGCCCAGCTGCATTCCCTGGCGCCGGTATCGGCCTCGCGCCGGGGCCGGGGCGGTTGGCGCCAGCGCTTGAGCCAGGCGGTGCATTTCCCGTCGCGGGACGAGGTGTATCGCTTCCTCGACCAGACCGTGCGCCCGGCCATCGAGGAGGTGACGGCGGTATTCGTCGAGAAGGGCCTGAACGTCATCACCCAGCCCGACCCGGCCAACGACAGCGTCAGCCTGGAGATCGGCCACGGCGACCAGCATCCGTTCGTCTACCAGGTGCAGATGCGCGGTTATTTCACCCCGTCCTTCGCCCGGGGCGGCATGGGCCCGAAAGAGCTGCGCAACCGCCGTTACTACCGTGCCGAGGTGCATCTGTCCGAGGGTAGCCAGGACTATGACCTGATGGGCTACAGCAAGGAGCAGATCATCAACGACATCCTCGACCAGTACGAACGCCACATGCAGTTCCTGCATCTGGTGCGTTGATCCAGAGCCTCGCGGCCGGGGGCGCTGCTGCCCCTGGCCGGCAGGCTCAAGCCCTCGCTCCGCCCATGGCCAGGTACAGCCCCAGGGCGGCCACCGGCAGGGCGAACACCAGGCAGCCGACCAGCAGTTCCGAACCCAGGGGCTGCTTGGCGCTGACCACCCCCACCGCACCGTTGAGCACGCTCAACGCCAGCCACAGCCCGCAAAAGACGTAGCCCAGGGTCTGTTGGCCGAAGCCCAGCCGTTCACCGATATACAGCACCAGGGCCAGCAGGAGCAGGCCGAAGGCAATGACGATGGTGGTGTGCATGAGGGGCATCTCCTGGCGCCAGCCGACTGGCCGGAAAGAGTCCGGCGGCCCTGTTATCCAGCATAGGTCTCAAACCAGCCCGCCGTTGGCCCGCAGCACCTGGCCGTTGATCCAGCCGGCCGCGGGGCTGGCCAGGAAGGCGACGATGGCGGCGATGTCCTGTGGCTGGCCCAGGCGCTCCAGGGGCGGCAGCTTGGCGAAGTGCTGCACCTGCTCCTCGCTCTTGTCCTGCAGGAACAACTCGGTGGCCACCGGCCCCGGCGCCACGGCGTTGACCCGGATGTTGCGCCCGCGCAGTTCCTTGGCGAATACCCGGGTCATGGATTCCACCGCGGCCTTGCTGGCGATGTACACCGCGTAGCCGGGCAGGTCGAGGCCTACGGTGCTGCTGGAGAAGTTGACGATGGAACCGCCCTGGTTGAGGCGCGTGGCCGCCTCGCGCAAGGCATTGAAGGTGCCCCGGGTGTTGATGGCGAAGGTGCGCTCGAACAACTCGTCGCTGTGCTCGGCCAGGGCCTGGACCTTGAGGATGCCGGCGTTGTTGACCAGCACATCGACCTTGCCCAGCTGGGTTTCGGTGGTTTCGAACAGTTGGCGTACCTGGGTGGCGTCGGCCACGTCGGCCTTGACTGCGATGGCCTGGTACCCGGCCTGGCGCAACTGCACCACCAACCGCGAGGCCTCCTCGGCGTTGCTGGCGTAGTTGATCGCCACGGCATAGCCGTCGGCGGCCAGTTGGCGGGCGATGGTGGCGCCGATACCGCGCGAGGCTCCGGTGACGATCGCGACTTTTCTGGGTTGAACGGTCATGGTGAGTATTCCTGGGCAAGTGTGGCGGTGATGGGATGTGGCGCAGGTTCACCGATTTACCCCTGTGGATAAATGCGCCAGAGTTGCCTTGACTGTTCAAGCAACGCCAACAATCTCGCCTACGGAGCGGCCTGTGGATCAAGTCAAAGCGATGAAAGTGTTCGTGCGGATCTACGAGCGCAGCAGCTTCACCCTGGCCGCCGAGGACTTGAACCTGCCCCGGGCGACCCTGACCCACACCCTCAACCAGTTCGAGGCCTGGCTCGGCACCCGGCTGCTGGAGCGCAGTACCCGGCGGGTACGGCCGACCCTGGACGGCGAGGCCTATTACCCGCGCTGTGTGCAATTGCTGGCGCAGTTGGAAGAGGCCGAGCTGGCGTTTCGGGCGGTGCAGCCCAAGGGCCGGTTGCGGGTCGACATGCATGGCACTCTGGCTGGGCATTTCGTAATCCCGCGCCTGGGGCAGTTCATGCAGAGTTATCCACAGATCGAACTGGCCCTCAGCGAGGCCGATCACTTCGTCGACCTGATCGCCGAAGGGGTGGATTGCGTGCTGCGGGCCGGCACCCTTGGCGACTCCACGCTGGTCGCCCGGCGGGTGGCGAACCTGGCCCAAGTGACATGCGCCAGCCCCGCCTACCTGGCGCGTCATGGCGAGCCCAGGAGCCTGCAGGACCTGCCCCGGCACCGAGCGGTGAACTATGTCTCGCGCAGTGCCGGCGGCCCGTTGCCCTTCGAGTTCATGGTGGCTGGCGAGCGGCGTGAATTGGCCATCGACGGCGCGCTCTCGGTGTCCGGTGCCCAGGTCTACGGCGCTGCGGCCCTGGCCGGGCTGGGCATCATCCAATGCCCGCGCTACCACGTGGCCGATTCCCTGGACCGGGGGTTGATGCGCGAGATCCTGGTGGACACCCCGCCACCGCCAATGCCGGTATCGGTGGTCTACCCCCACAACCGCCAGCTTGCGCCACGGGTGCGGGTGTTCGTCGACTGGCTGGCCCAGGTCTTCGCCGAAGCCGGCTGACCCACTGCCGCGCTTCCAGGCGCCTAGAGCGCCCCTTCCTCAGGCCCGTCACGGGCTGTTTTTTCCTGCCGACGGTGGCTGCCGCGGCCCGGGCAGGAGTGGTTTTTGCCGTCTATAACCAATGGATGCGAGCTGCCTGATGCCGATCGGTTAAGGCAATGGCAGGAGCGAGGCTTGCCCGCGATGGGCTTCAGGGCGTTGGTTTTATCCAGTCAATACGCGCAACCGTTAACGACCATCGTGAGCAATCGAGCGTCGAGCGGCTGCTCCCACAAGGGATCAGCTCGCTTGACCGACTGGCGTATGGCTTTCGACGAATTTTTTGTGCACTGCAAGTGAGTGTCAGCGACTGCGAGCCCTGGGTATTTCTCCACGACCGTTGTTGGCGGCGGCTTTTGCCTCAGGGGCCGGTGTGGCCACTTTTGAGCATCGTTCAGGGGGTAAAAAGGCAAATTGCCATTAGCTACTGAGGACGATTTCGTATTGTGCTACGTGGTACGTAATTAATTTCTTTTGCGCTGTTTGGTGTGATTCTTCGATCCGTCGATTTCAAGGGTGTGCGATCTGGGTTTCGTGGTATGAAGCGCCAGCCATTACGCCTCGCTCAATTTGCTTCATGGGGTTTTCGTCCAGTAAGTACTGGGTTTCTCGCTACTGTATGAAGCTTGGGCCTGATGCTCCGTGGGCAAGCACTTTTTGGCTGAAAACTGAGCAAAAGGTTGTTTTTTAACGATTTTATAGTACGAAATTAAGTATGAATTCAGTATGAAATACGGCATTTCATATCGTTTCAGGTTTGCGGAACTGCCAGGAACCGGGTGGTTCACAACAACAGGGGGAGGCTGGCCGTTGCGCCAGCCGCCATGCCGGAACCGGCCATCCAGAGGTGGCCCCAGTCCAGATGAGGATTCGATGAATTATTCAGCTGCTGAACATCGCTACGATTCCATGCCCTATCGCCGGGTCGGCCGCAGTGGCCTGGTGCTGCCGGCCCTGTCCCTGGGGTTGTGGCACAACTTCGGCGACAGCACGCCGATCGATACCCAGCGCGCCTTGCTGCGCACGGCCTTCGACCTGGGCATCAACCATTTCGACCTGGCCAACAACTACGGCCCACCCTATGGCAGCGCCGAGATCAACTTCGGCCGCCTGCTGCGCGAGGATTTTCGGGCCTATCGCGACGAACTGATCATTTCCAGCAAGGCCGGTTGGGACATGTGGCCTGGGCCCTACGGCCAGGGCGGCGGCTCGCGCAAGTACGTGCTGGCCAGCCTCGACCAGAGCCTGCAGCGCATGGGCCTTGAGTATGTGGATATCTTCTATTCCCACCGCTTCGACCCGGACACGCCCCTGGAGGAAACCGCCAGCGCCCTGGCCAGCGCGGTGCAGCAGGGCAAGGCGCTGTACATCGGTATCTCCTCCTACTCCGGAGCGAAGACTCGGGAGATGGCGGCCTTGCTCAAGGAGTGGAAGGTGCCGCTGCTGATCCACCAGCCGGCCTACAACATGCTCAATCGCTGGGTGGAAAGGGACCTGCTGGAGACCACCGAGGAGCTCGGCGTGGGGGTGATCGCCTTCACCCCGCTGGCCCAGGGGCTGCTCACCGACAAGTACCTGGACGGCATTCCCGAGGATGCGCGGGTCAACCGCCCTGGCGGCGGGTCATTGCAGGCCTCTCACTTGTCCGAGACCAACATCGCCCATGTGCGCGCCCTCAACGATATCGCCCGGAATCGTGGGCAGAGCCTGGCCCAGCTGGCCCTGGCCTGGACCCTGCGCGATTCGCGGGTCACCTCGGCCCTGATCGGCGCCAGCCGGCCGGAGCAGATCATCGAGAACGTCGGGGCCTTGCAGAACCTGGGCTTCAGCGTGGAGGAGCTGGCGGAAATCGATCATTTCGCCCGGGAAGGGCGGATCAACCTGTGGGAAAAACCTTCCACCGCCGAGTAGTGTGTACCGCCGCCAGGGCCATGGTCCTGGCGCCCATTGCCGGTCGCCTGGAGCATGGCGGCCGGCAGTGGGGGTGAGCTTCACTGGCTGTTGGCGCTGACCTTGAGTTCGGCGTGGGCATCACCTGCGTTGCGCTGCTGGGGGGCGTCCAGGTCGACCTTGGCGATCACCGACAGGCCCGGTCGCAGCCGTTCCAGGCCAGGCTGGTCGGCATCGAAGCGGATGCGCACCGGCACCCGCTGGACGATCTTGGTGAAGTTGCCGGTGCCCGGCTCGAAGGGCAGCAGGGCGAAGGTCGAGCCCGAGCCCGGGGCCAGGCTTTCCACGGTGCCGGTCATGCTGACTCCCGGCAGGGCGTCGATCTTGATGCGCGTTGGCTGGCCCGCAAGCATGTGCTGGGTCTGGGTCTCCTTGAAGTTGGCCAGGACATAGAGCTCGTGCAGCGGGACCAGGGTCAGCAGGCGTGAACCGGGTTGTACGTAGTCCCCCACCTGGACCTGGCGATTACCCACGGTGCCGTCCATGGGCGCGTAGACCGTGGTGTGGCTCTGGTCCTGGCGCGCCAGCTCCAGCCGGGCCTGGGCGCTCACCACCTTGGCCTTGGCCATTTGTAGCTGCGCCTGCAGGCGCTCGCGCTGGGCCGAGGTCACGGCCAGATCGTTCTCCGCCACTTGCAGCATGGCCTGGGCATGGGCGTGGTTCTGCTGCGCGGAAATTGCCTGGGTGCTGTATTTCTCCACTTCGTTGCGGGCCACGGCGCCGGTGGTGACCAGGGTATCGAAACGATTGCGCTCGTCTCCGGCGCGCCTGGATTCGGCCTGGGTGGCACGGATCGAGGTACGGGCCGCCAGTACCCGGGTGCCGGCCAGGCGCTGCTCGGCGTCCTGGATCGCCAGCGCTGCCTCGGCCAGGGCGACCTGGGCCTGGCTATCGGCCAGGTCACCGGTGGCCAGGGTCACCCGGCTGTCGAATTCCTCGCTGTCGATGCGGACCAGGGGCTGCCCGGCGCTGACGCTCTGGTGATCCTTGACCAGCACCGCGGTGACCAGGCCATGGATGCGTGGAGCGACGGACGTCGCGTCGGCGGCGACATAGGCGTCGTCCGTGGATTCGCTCGATGGCGCTGTCAGTACCCAGCCTGCGCCAACGGCCACCAGGCTGAGGGCGATGGCCCCGGCGACCAGGGGGCGCCTCGAGCGTTTGCGCGGCGTCTGCGTCGCTTGGGCGGCTTGCAGAATGGCGTTCTGGGCCTGGGTGCTTTGCTCCATGTTGAAACTCCGCGGGGATTTAAATTACGATCATAATATTCACATGATGGTTGCAATGCCATAGGGAGATATCCACATGACGACCAGCGCATCCGCTCTCCCTGACAGGGGCCCGCAGGCCCGTCCGCACTCCACCCGTCGCAAGTTCCTGACCTTCACGGTCATGGCTTTCGGCATGTTCATGGCGCTGATCGACATCCAGATCGTGGCGGCCTCGCTCAATGACGTACAGGCCGGGCTCAGTGCCGGCCCCGATGAAGTGAGCTGGGTCCAGACGGCCTATCTGATCGCCGAGCTGATCATGATTCCGTTCTCCGCCTTTCTCGCCCAGGCGCTCTCCACTCGCTGGCTGTTCTGTGCCAGCGCGGCGCTCTTCACCTTGTTCAGCGTCGGTTGTGGCATGGCCTGGAACATCGAGTCGATGATCGTGCTGCGGGCACTGCAAGGCTTTACCGGCGGCGCCATGGTGCCCACGGTATTCGCCGTGGGGTTCGTGCTGTTCGAGGGCAAGCAGCGGGCGCTGGTGCCGGCCATCCTCGGCATGACCGCGGTCCTGGCACCGACCCTGGGCCCCACGGTGGGTGGGCTGGTGACCTATTACCTGGACTGGCGCTGGATCTTCTTCATCAATGTGTTGCCGGGGCTTTTGATCTGTATCGGTGCGGCGTTGCTGATCGATGTGGACCGTCCCGAGCCGTCCCTGCTGCGTCGTATCGACTGGCTGCATTTCACGGCCATGGCCCTGGCCCTGGGGTGCTTCGAATACGTACTAGAGGAGGGGCCGCGCAAGGACTGGTTCGGTGATACCGGGATCGTTATTGCCGCCTGGGTTGCCCTGGTGTCCTTCGGTTTGTTCATCGAGCGTTCGCTGTATTCGAGCAACCCGGTCGTCTCGTTGCGGCCGTTCCGGGACCGGACCTTTGCCATCGCCTGCCTGCTCAACCTGGTGATCGGCTTCGGCCTGTACTCCTCGACTTACCTGGTGCCGGTGTTCCTCGGGCGGGTACGCGGCTTCGACAGCCTGGAGATCGGCACCACGGTATTTGTGGTGGGCATCGGGCAGTTGGTCAGTACCATCGTCGCCGCCCGGGCGTCGGAGAAGGTCGATTTGCGCCTGATCCTCTCGGTGGGGTTTCTTGGCTTGGCCCTGAGCCTGTGGTTGACCTCGAGGATCACCTCGAACTGGGGATTCGATGAGTTGCTGGTGCCCCAGGTCGCGCGCGGGCTGTTCCTGATGCTGTGCATCGTGCCCAGCGTCAACATGGCCTTGGGGTCATTCCAGGGTGCGCAGTTGCGCCAGGCTTCCGGGCTGTTCAACCTGATGCGCAACCTGGGTGGGGCGATTGGTATCGCTACCGTCAACACTTGGCTGCAGGACGATGCTAGGGCCCAAGTCCTGCATCTTTCCGAGTCCCTGGGCAACAAGGCGGTGACGGCCCAGGAAGTGATGGGGCAATTGGCATCGAAAATCGGTGCGCAAGTCACGGATTCCAGCCAGGCGTTGCTGATGGCCCAGGGGCTTTTCGGCCGGTTGGTGGGGCGCGAGGCGCTGACCCTGGCATTTGGAGATGTGTTTCGCCTGATGGCGATGATGTTCGTGGTGGCGCTGCTGCTGGTGCCGCTGTGCCGGGGGCCTGCGTCCAGTACTGCCCGCGCCGGTGACGCCGCATGAGCGGGAGGGGTCAGGTGATCGGCGACCCGGCCCGCGCCTTGCGCAACTGGCTGGGGGTACAGCCCATGTTTTTCCACATCAACCGGCGTAGGGCCGTGGAGTCGGAGTATCCGACCTTGAATGCAATGTCCTCGATGCTCATATGAGTGGTTTCCAACAGGCTCTGGACATGCTGCAGGCGAACTTTCTGGATGAACGCCATGGGCGATTTTCCTGTGGCATTGCGAATCCTGCGGGACAGGGTTTTTTCGGTGATGGCCAGGTGTTCGGCAATGGCCTTGAGGGATGGAACTTCCGGGAGGCAATCCTCGATGAACTTCTCCAGCATCAATACTTCACGGTTGTCTGTCTGCAAGTTGGACAAGGCCATGTAGTGATATTGCGCCGGACGGTCGTCTATAAGTAAGTAGCGCATGATGGATTCGGCAATCTGGTTGCCCATGCAGTCGCGCACTATATAAAGCATGAGATCCATCTGTGACATTCCGGCGCCGGAAGTTATTATGTTTCCATCATGTACGAGCATGCGCTTGGTATCGAGCGTGGTGCCGGGATAGTTCTGTTCGAAGGCCTCATATAGTTGCCAATGCGTGGTCACTATCCGCTCTTGCAGGATACCCGCCTCGGCCAACACGAAAACCGCAGAGCAGGAGGCGGCGAGCGGTTTTCCCTGGCGCTGGAATTCCTGCACCAGCTTGACCAGTTTGCGGATATCGCCGTGTCCGAGTCGGTTGCGCAGGTCGGCGGGAAGCGACCGACCGCTTTGGCGCGGCTCCTGGTGGCGTCCGAACGAATCGAGTTCCGCGGTGTTCTCAAGGCCCAGCCCGGGCACCACCAGCATGCTGCTTTCCAGGGCTTTGGCCTGTTCCAGCGGTACGGCCTGCAGGTGCATGCCATTTCTCATGCGAACTGACTCGGCGCTGCCGACAATCTGCCAGGTAATGGTTGGACGACCCATGGCTTCGGCGACCTGGTTGGCCGTGCGCAACACATCCAGTGTGATTGCCAGGCTCGACCCCATGGCGCCTTCGAGTGCGACGAGGGTGAGTGTCGCCATGTCCATTTTCTCCCGGTAAGTGTCCATTCATGCATTAGTAAAATATACAAGCAGGTGGCAGACTTAACAATATAAATACTTGTTGTCGTGGCTGTACTAAGTTTGCGGTCGAGACGAGTTCTGGGTTGTTTTATTTGCTCTGTTTTTTGGAGTTTTAGATACTTTTAAAACTAATCGATCGAGGTCGAATGTTTAAGGGGTTTCTGAGTTTTCGGCTGCGCGTGATGCTGAAAGTTGTATTTGCAAAACCCAGATATATGTTTTCAGGCAGCAAGTCTCGGGATCTACAGTTCTCGGGCTGGCTGCCCTGTTCCAGGTTCCGGATGCCTGGCAGGTTCAATAAGGGCAACAAGGAGGTGGAATATGGATTATCCCGATCATTGGTACCAGGAAACCCAGTACGACCATGACATCTACGTGATGGTCATCAAGGAGCCGGTGCCGCCGGACTTCTGCCAGCAGCGTTCGGAACCCAAGTTCAGCTATGTCGGGCGGTTGGTCGGGCATGGCCAGCACCCGAGTTTTTCGTTGCATTTCGTTTGCCCACCCTACGGCAACGACTACCCCTCCCATGAGGCGGCATTGCAGGCTGGCCTGGCCCATTCCCGGGCGCTGATCGAGCATTGGTGCGGGCGACCACGCAAATTGCCTGTACCGGGTTCGCGCTGGATAGCGACGCCCTTGATGATCTAGCCCATTGCGCTCGGTGTCGGACACCGGCTACGTGCACCCAGGAGAAATCAACAGATGACGATCCAGGAGCGAATTCCCAGCGCTGCCGGCAACCGGCGTGGCCGTCTCGGGCCAGCGCTTTTCAAGGGCATCTACCACATGGTCCTGGGTGCGCTGCGCAGCAGTTTCTGGCTCGGCTCGCGTCTGTTTCCCCGGTATGCGGCACAACGGGCGCTGAAGATATTCACGACCCCACAGCGGCTGCGCCGAGATTTCCCGCAGGCCCTGGCCGGGGCCACGCTAACGGACCTGGAGACTGCCGAGGGCCGCTTGCGCTGCTTCCACTGGGCGGCGCCGCAACCCCGGCGGCGAGTGGTGCTGGTCCATGGTTGGAGTGGCGCCAGCAGCCAATGGCAGCACCTGGTTCCGTTGCTGCTGGAGCGGGGGTGCGAGGTGCTGTCCTTCGATTGCATCGGCCATGGCTACAGTGGCGGCCGCCAGGCATCGCTGCCGACTTTCGTCAGCATGCTCGAGCAGGTCCAGCAGCGGTTGGGCCCCTTCGATACGGTGGTCGGGCATTCCCTGGGCGCAGCGGGTGTCGGCTATGCCTTGAGCACCGAGGCCGGCAAGGATTTCAAGCGAGCGGTATTGCTGGCCGCACCGGCAGACATCGAAGACGTCGTTCGCCGGTTCGCGGCCTTTCTCTGGATTGGCGATGCTGCCAGGCAACGCATGCAGCGCCTGGTCGAACAGCGCTACCGCAAGGACATGGGCAGCCTGGCGGTCAGCCGCTATGGCCACCGACTGGAGATTCCGGTGCTGCTGGTCCACGACCGGCATGACCAGGAGGTTCCGATAGGCGACTTGCAGTCCTTCGCCCGGGAGCTGGCACATCGGCAAGTCTTGCAGACCTCGGGGCTTGGCCACCTGAAGATTCTCAAGGACCGGGCGACCCTGGACGCCGTGGTGGATTTTGTGTGTGCACAGGATGACAAGCGATGAGTGAAACCTACGATGTGATCGTGATTGGCGCCGGTCCCGGCGGCTACGTAGCGGCGATCCGGGCTGCGCAACTGGGACTCAAGACGGCTTGTATCGAGCGCTACAAGGGCAAGGACGGCAAGACCGCCCTGGGTGGTACCTGCCTGAACGTGGGGTGCATTCCCTCCAAGGCGCTGCTCGACAGCTCTCATCACTACTACGAGGCGCGCCACGGCTTCGAGGTGCACGGCATCGGCATCGGCAACCCGCAGATCGACGTGGCAACGATGCTGGCGCGCAAGGACAACGTGGTGCGCAACTTCAATGGCGGCATCGCCTCGCTGTTCAAGGCCAATGGCGTGACGCTGCTGGAAGGCCACGGCAAGCTGCTGGCCAACAAGCAAGTGGAGGTCATTGCCGCCGACGGCAGCACCCAGCACATCAGCGCCGAGCACGTCATCCTGGCCCCTGGTTCGCGCCCGATCGACATCCCGGCGGCGCCCCTGACCGGCGAGGTGATCGTCGACTCCACCGGCGCCCTGGAATTCACCTGCGTGCCCAAGCGCCTCGGTGTGATCGGCGCCGGGGTCATTGGCCTGGAACTGGGTTCAGTGTGGGCCCGCCTGGGCGCCGAGGTGACGGTGCTCGAAGCCCTCGACAGCTTCCTGCCGGCGGTGGATGCACAGATCGCCAGGGAAGCGCAGAAGATCCTCGGCAAGCAGGGCCTGGATATCCGCCTCGGCGCCCGGGTGACCGCTTGCGAGGTGCAGGGCGATAGCGTCAAGGTCAGCCTGACCGAGGCTGGCGAGGACAAGCAGCAGACCTTCGACCGGCTGATCGTCGCCGTTGGCCGGCGCCCCTTGACCACCGACCTGCTGGCCGCCGACAGCGGGGTGCAACTGGACGAGCGTGGTTTCATCCATGTCGACGGCCAGTGCCTGACCAGCGTTCCCGGGGTGTATGCCATTGGTGATGTGGTGCGCGGGCCGATGCTGGCGCACAAGGCTTCGGAAGAGGGCGTGATGGTTGCCGAAAGCCTTGCCGGGCATTCGCACCCGCTCAACTACGAGCTGATTCCCTCGGTGATCTACACCCACCCGGAAATCGCCTGGGTCGGCCAGACCGAACAGGCGCTCAAGGCTGCGGGCGTCGAGCTGAACATCGGCACCTTCCCCTTCTCCGCCAGCAGCCGGGCCATGGCGGCCAACGACACGGCCGGGCTGGTCAAGGTGATCGCCGATGCCGGCACCGACCGGGTGCTGGGCGTGCATGTGATCGGGCCAGGCGCCGCGGAGCTGGTCCAGGAAGGCGCCATCGGCATGGAGTTCGGCACCAGCGCCGAAGACCTGGGGATGATGGTGTTCTCCCATCCGACCCTGTCCGAGGCCCTGCATGAGGCGGCGCTGTCGGTGAATGGCCAGGCCATCCATATCGGCAACCGCAAGAAGAAACCGGCCGCCAGCGCCAACTAGCGAGCCGTACCCGGCCCCGTGGTTCAGCGGGGTCGGGACCTGTCAGCGCCGCCGCGTTTCAGCGGAAGAACGGCGCATCCCCGAGAATGGTCGCGCGCTGCATTACCCGGCGCTGTGGACGGTAGTCGTCCACCGCGTAGTGCTGGGTCACGCGGTTGTCCCAGAACGCCACGTCGTTTTCCTGCCAGCGCCAGCGAATGGTGAACTCCGGGCGGGTGGCGTGGGCGAACAGTAGCTTGAGAATGGCCTCGCTCTCGCTGTCCGACAGTTCGTTGATCCGGGTGGTGAAGCCATCGTTGACGAACAGCGACTTGCGCCCGCTCACCGGATGGGTGCGGATCACCGGGTGCGACAGCGGTGGGTTCTTGCGCCGGGTTTCTTCCCAGCGCGCCAGGTCTTCGGGGGTATTGCCGAAGCGTTCCAGAGGGAACGACTTGATGAACTCGTGGGTGGCGGTCAGGCCCTGCAGCAGGTTCTTCATGGGTTCCGACAGGGCCTCGTAGGCGGCGATGCCGCTGGCCCACAGGGTGTCGCCGCCGAACTTGGGCAGCAGCTTGGCGCTGAGCACCGCGCCCAGTGCCGGGGTCGGCAGGAAGGTGACGTCGGTGTGCCAGATGGCGTTGTCGCGCACGTCGGTCTCGGCGGTGTCGAGGATCAGCACTTCCGGTTGTTCCGGTACGTTGGGGTAGATCGGGTGGATGTGCAGGTCACCGAAGTTGGCGGCAAAACGCGCCTGCTGCTGCGGGGTGATCGGCTGGTTGCGAAAGAACAGCACCTGATGTTCGAGCAGGGCCCGCTCGATGGTGTCGCGCTGATTGTCGTCCAGGGGCTGGCTGATATCGATGCCGTCGATCTGCGCGCCGAGGGCGGAACTCAAGGGGGTGATGGTCAGGCTCATGCTGGCTCTCGTGTGCGGCGCCGAACGGTCGGCGTGGTCGGATTCGGTTTTATCGGTATCGATCTGAATGTTGCTGGATTCGTCCAAGGCTGCTCAGTGGCTCTGACCGTGCCAGGGCACCAGCTTGCGCTGCAGGGCCCGCAAGCCCATCTCCATGGCGAAGGCGATCACCGCGATCACCAGGATCCCCAGCACCACCACATCGGTGACCAGGAACTGCGCGGCGGACTGCACCATGAACCCCAGGCCGCTGGTGGCGGCGATCAGTTCGGCGGCCACCAGGGTCGACCAGCCCACGCCGAGGCCGATGCGGATTCCGGTAAGGATGTCCGGCAAGGCGCTGGGCAGGATCACATGGCGGATCAGCTGGACCCGGGTCGCTCCCAGGGACTGCGCCGCCCGCAGCTTGGCCGGGTCGACGGTGCGCACGCCGGTGGCGGTGGCGATGGCGATCGGGGCGAAGATCGCCAGGTAGATCAGCAGCACCTTGGACAGCTCGCCGATGCCGCACCAGATCACGATCAAGGGCAGGTAGGCCAAAGGCGGGATCGGCCGGTAGAACTCGATCAGCGGGTCGAGCACGCCCCGGGCGACGCGGTTGGCGCCGATGGCGATGCCCACCGGGATCGCCGTCAGCACCGCAAGGCTAAGGCCCAGGCCGATGCGTTGCAGGCTCGCGGCCAGGTGCTGCCACAAGGTGGCGTCCATGTAGCCGCTGGTGGCCAGCAACCAGCCCTTTTGCACCACGGCCCCAGGCGAGGGCAGGAACAGCGGTTCCACCAGGCCGCTGGCGGTGACCGCCCACCACAGCGCCAGCAGGCCGACCAGGGTCAGCACGCTGATCCAGCGGGTGCTCAGGCTGCGCCGCGCCGGCAATGGCCTGGAGTGGGCCTCGTGGCTGGCGGTGGCGGGAATCTCGTAGCTGCTCATGGGCGCTCCTGCTGCGGGCTGCTGCGTTGGGAGAACACCCGCGCCAGCACGTGCTCGCGGGTTTCGATGAAGCGTGGATCGGACTTGATCGCCCGGGCCGACTCGCCGGCGGCATACCGCTGGCCGAAGTCCAGGTGCAGGCGCTCGACGATCTGGCCCGGATTGGGCGCCAGGAGAATCAGGTCGGTGGCCAAAAACACCGCTTCCTCGATGTCGTGGGTGATCAGGAACACCGGCTTGGCGGTGCGTCGCCAGACTTGCAGCAACAGCTCCTGCATCTGCTCGCGCGTGAAGGCGTCCAGGGCACCGAAAGGCTCGTCCATCAGCAGCAGCCGTGGATCGGCGGCCAGGGCACGGGCCAGGCCGACACGTTGCTTCTGGCCCCCGGAGAGCTGCCAGATGCGGCGTTTGTCGAAACCGGCCAGGTCCACCAGGGCGAGCATCTCCCGGGCCCGGGCTTCGCGCTTGTCGCGGGCCACACCAGCCAGCTCCAGGCCGAAGGCGACGTTGGCCAGCACGTCCTGCCAGGGCAGCAGGGCATCGTCCTGGAACACCACGCCGCGCTCGGCGCCAGGGCCTTGCACCGGCACGCCATCGAGGCTGATGCGCCCGGCGCTGGGCGCGACGAAACCGGCGATCAGGTTGAGCAGCGAAGTCTTGCCGCTGCCGGAGGGGCCCAGGGCGACCAGCAGTTGCTGTGGCCCCAGGGTCAGGGAGATATCGGCCAGCACCGGTTCGGCGGCGCCGGGGTACTGTGCGCTGATGCGCTCCAGTTGTAGCAAAGCCATGACAGCTGTCTCCTTTGCGAACCCGCAGCCTCAGTTACTGATGAACCGGGCGCTGACGTAGGGGGCGTAGTCGGGCAGCACGGCTTCGACCTTGCCTTGTTCCTTGAGGAATACCGCGGTGTCGGTGATGGCCTTGGTGGTCGGCGCGCCGAGGCTGGCGACCTGGTCGGCGGCCAGCGGGTAGACGTTGCCTTGCAGCAGCAGGGGAATGTCGCCGGCCTTGGCTCCGGAGAGCTTTACCAGCTTGTCGACGTTGCCCGGGTTGGCCAGCCAGGCTTGCGGATCCTTGCGGTAGTCGGCGTAGGCATCCAGGGTCACCTTGGCGAAAGCGCTGACGATTTCCGGGTGCTTCTGGGCGAAATCCTTGCGCACGATCCAGGCGTCGAAGGTCGGCGCGCCGGATTTGGCCAGCTCGCCCGAGGTGATCAGCACCTTGCCGTTTTCCTTGGCCACGCCCAGGGCCGGGTCCCAGACGTAGGTGGCGTCGATGTCACCGCGCTTCCAGGCGGCGATGATCGCCGGCGGCGCCAGGTTGAGTACCTGGACCTTGGCCGGGTCGATGTTCCAGTGCTTGAGCGCCGCCAGCAGGCTGTAGTGGCCGGTGGAGACGAAGGGCACGGCAATCTTCTTGCCCACCAGGTCCTGGGGCGTATTGATCCCGGAGCCGTCACGGGCCACCAGGGCCTCGGCAGCACCGATCTGGGTGGCAATCAGGAAGGTTTCCACCGGCACCTTGCGAGTGACGGCGGCGGTCAGTGGGCTGGAGCCCAGGTAGCCGATCTGCACGTCACCGGAGGCGATGGCGGCAATGACGTCGGCGCCGTTGTCGAACTTGCGCCAGTTGATGCTGGCCTGGGTGGCTTTTTCGTAGCTGCCGTCGGCCTGGGCGACCTTGGCCGGGTCGACGGTGGTCTGGTACGCGACGGTGAGATCGGCCGCCTGGGCAAGGAAACTCGCTGCGGCCAGGGAGGCGGCCGCCAGGAGGCGAAGGGGGAAATGCAGTTTCACGATGAAGCTCCTCATAGGCGGCCGTTGATCGGCGTGGGAGGAGCCTAAATGATCTAAGAATTATAAAATAAATAACGTTTTAGAATTAGCTTAGAAAGAGAGAACGAGTTGAAGAGGGGAAGCGCGGGCAAGTCGCATCGCCGCCCGCTCGCTCCTACAGCGATGGTGCTGTGTAGGAGCGAAGCTCAGGCAGCGCGGTGTGTCTATCAGTTGCTGATAGCCAGGATGCTGGCCTGGTAGGCGCCGACGAAGACGTCGAAATCGCCCACTTCGTTCTGTTCCAGCTCGACCTGCTGTTCCAGGGACTTGCGCGCCGTCTCTTCGAACGCCGCTTGTTCTTCCTTGGCCAGGGCCTGGCTGCGGAAATGCTCGGCGTGGGCCAGGCTCTGGCGCAGGGAGAACTGGCTGAAGCTTTCCTTGCACTCGGTCATGGTTGCCAGGACCTGGGCCGAAGGCGTCAGGGACGAGTCCTTGACCTTGGCCAGCTGGGCGTCCAGCGCCTTGCTGTGCTCATCGCTGCCATGGCTCTGATCGAGCAGAGCGGCCAGCGGGGCGATGCCCTCCAGCAGCTCGGCGGCCCACTCCTTCATGTCCACCGCTTGCCCGCGGCGTTGCAGCTGCAGGCCAGGGCGCCGGCCTTCCTTGACCACGCTGAGGAAGTTCGAGGTGGCGTTGCCGCACTCGTTGTTCTCGAACAGCGGGCTGTCGTTGAGTGCGCAATACAGCAGGAAGGCGTCGAGGAAGCGGGCTTCCTGCACGTCGATGCCCAGGGGCATGAACGGGTTGATGTCCAGGCAACGCACTTCGACGTACTGGATGCCGCGGGCCATCAGCGCCTGGATCGGCCGTTCGCCGGTGTAGGTCACGCGTTTGGGGCGGATGTTGGAGTAGTACTCGTTTTCGATCTGCAGGATGTTGGTATTGAGCTGGACCCACTCGCCGTCCTTGTGGGTGCCGACTTCCACGTAGGGGGCATAGGGCGTGGCCACCGCCTTGCGCAGGCTGTCGGTGTAGCTGTTCAGGTCGTTGTAGCAGGGGGTCAGCCCAGCCTGGGCCTTGCTCTGGTAGCCCAGGTCGCTCATGCGCAGGCTGGTGGCGTAGGGCAGGTACAGGGTCTCGGCGTCGAACTGCTCCAGCTGGTGCGAGCGGCCACGCAGGAAGCCGGCGTCCAGGGCCGGGGAGGCGCCGAACAGGTACATCAGCAACCAGCTGTAGCGGCGGAAGTTGCGGATCAGTGCGATATAGGCCGCGGACTGGTAGTCACGGTCGGTGCCGGTGAAGCCCTCGGCCTGCTTGAGCAGCGGCCACAGCTGTTCCGGCAGGGAGAAGTTGTAGTGGATCCCGGCGATGCACTGCATGGTCTTGCCGTAGCGCAGGGCCAGGCCCTTGCGGTACACATACTTGAGCTGGCCGATGTTGGAGGTGCCGTAGTAGGCGATCGGGATGTCTTCCTCGGCCGGCAACGGGCACGGCATCGATGGACTCCACAGGTACTCGTTGCCGAGCTTGCTGTAGGCGAAGCGATGGATCTTGTCGAGGCTGGCCAGGGTATCCGCCGGGTCCTTGAGGGCCGGGGTGATGAACTCCAGCAGCGACTCGGAGTAGTCGGTGGTGATCTGTTCGTTGGTCAGCGCGGAACCCAGTTCTTCCGGGTGCGGGGTCTGGGCCAGGCGGCCTTCGCCGGTGACCCGCAGGCATTCACGTTCGATGCCGTGCAGGCACTGCTCGAGCAGGGAGAGGTTAGCGCGCTCGCCGAGCAGGGCCAGGCGGCGGTTGAGAAGTTCGCTCAAGTTGGATTCCTTCACGCGTCAGTCGCCCCAATATGGGGGTGGGCAGGACGGTCTACAAGGGTGAAGTTAAAACTGGCGTTTTCGCCTGGTTTTTGAGTCAAGCCGACTCGCTTGAAAACGCCAATCCTTCATCCCTGAATCTGGCTTTAGCGCGGGCAAGAAACTCCGACGCCGCTTTCGCAGCGCCGAAATTAACCCAATTCGATGACAGGCAGCTACAGGACTGCGAAGGTGCCTTGTGCTTTTGCGACCAGTTTATCGCCCTGGATCACATCCGCCTCGACCACCAGGGTGCGGCGGCCGGGGTGGATCACCTTGGCCCGGCACAACACCTCGCCCTCGGCCACGGCGCGGATGTAGTTGATCTTGCACTCGATGGTGGCGCTCTGCTGGTCGAAGCCATGGGTGCTGGAGCAGGCCAGGCCCATGGCAATGTCCACCAGGCTGAAGATCGCCCCGCCGTGGAGCTTCTGCCCGCGATTGCGCAATGGCGGGGTCAGCTCCAGGGCCACGTCCGCCTCGCCCACCTCCAGGCGTTGCAGGCGGCAGCCGAGCAGTTGGCTGAAGGCGCTCTCGGTCAGGCCGGCTGGAATCTCCATCAGCGCTTCTTCAACTGCTTGGCGTTGGCGAACAGCGAGGCCATGGCGTTGTTGGTCGGCGCCGCAGCGGTGGTTTCCTTGCGTGGTGCGTTGCCCTGGGAGGAGCGCGGCGCCGAACCTGGGCGGGAGCCACGGGCACCGTCGATCTTCTCGCCCGGGGTGTCGCTCATGCGCATCGACAGGCCCACGCGCTTGCGTGGGATGTCCACTTCCATGACCTTGACCTTGACCACGTCGCCGGCCTTCACCGCTTCACGCGGGTCCTTGATGAACTTCTCCGACAGCGCCGAGATGTGCACCAGGCCATCCTGGTGCACACCGATGTCGACGAAGGCACCGAAGTTGGTGACGTTGGTCACCACGCCTTCGAGGATCATCCCCAGTTGCAGGTCCTTGAGGTCTTCGACGCCTTCCTGGAACTCGGCGGTCTTGAACTCGGGACGCGGGTCGCGGCCGGGCTTGTCCAGTTCCAGGAGGATATCGGTGACGGTGGGCAGGCCGAAGGTCTCGTCGGTGAACTTCGATGGATCGAGGCGCTTGAGGAAACCGCTGTCGCCGATCAGCGAGCGGATGTCGCGAGCGGTATCGGCGGCGATGCGCTGCACCAGCGGATAGGCTTCCGGGTGCACCGCGGAGGCGTCCAGCGGGTTGTCGCCGTTCATCACGCGCAGGAAGCCGGCGGCCTGTTCGAAGGTCTTTTCACCCAGGCGGGCGACTTTCTTCAGGGCGGCGCGGGTCTTGAAGGCCCCGTGTTCGTCGCGGTGGTTGACGATGTTCTGCGCCAGGGTCGCGTTGAGACCGGAGATGCGTGCCAGCAGGGCCACGGAGGCAGTGTTGACGTCGACGCCCACGGCGTTCACGCAGTCTTCCACTACCGCGTCCAGGCCACGGGCCAGTTTCAGCTGCGACACGTCGTGCTGGTACTGGCCGACACCGATGGACTTCGGATCGATCTTCACCAGTTCGGCCAGCGGGTCCTGCAGGCGACGGGCGATGGACACCGCGCCACGGATCGACACGTCCAGGTCCGGGAACTCCTTGGCCGCCAGCTCCGAGGCCGAGTACACCGAGGCGCCAGCTTCGGAGACCATGACCTTGGTCATGCGCATGGCTGGGTATTTCTTGATCAGGTCGGCGGCCAGCTTGTCGGTCTCGCGGCTGGCGGTGCCGTTGCCGATGGCGATCAGGTCCACCGAGTGCTTGGCGCACAGGGCGGCCAGGGTGGCGATGGTCTGGTCCCACTTGTTATGCGGCACGTGGGGGTAGACGGTGGCGTGGTCCAGCAGCTTGCCGGTGGCGTCCACTACCGCCACCTTGCAGCCGGTGCGCAGGCCCGGGTCCAGGCCCAGGGTGGCGCGTGGGCCGGCCGGGGCGGCCAGCAGCAAGTCGTGCAGGTTGTGAGCGAAGACGTTGATCGCCTCGGTCTCGGCGCCGTCGCGCAGCTCGCCCAAGAGGTCGGTCTCCAGGTGGGTGTAGAGCTTGACCTTCCAGGTCCAGCGCACCACTTCGCCGAGCCACTTGTCGGCCGGGCGGTTCTGGTTTTGGATGCCCACATGCTGGCCGATCATGCCTTCGCAGGGGTGCATGGTGCCTGGTAGCTCGTCGCCGACCTTCAGCGCGGAGCTGAGGATGCCTTCGTTGCGCCCGCGGAAGATCGCCAGGGCGCGGTGCGACGGCATGCTCTTGAGCGGTTCGTCATGTTCGAAGTAGTCGCGGAACTTCGCGCCTTCTTCTTCCTTGCCAGCCACCACGCGGGCGCTGAGGGTGGCTTCCTGCTTGAGGAAGGTGCGCAGCTTGTCCAGCAGGCTGGCGTCTTCGGCAAAGCGCTCCATGAGGATGTACTTGGCGCCTTCCAGGGCGGCCTTGATGTCGGCCACGCCTTTTTCCCCATCGACGAAGCGCGCGGCTTCGGCTTCCGGAGCCAGGCTCGGGTCGTTGAACAGGCCGTCGGCCAGTTCGCCCAGGCCGGCTTCCAGGGCGATCTGGCCCTTGGTGCGGCGTTTTTGCTTGTACGGCAGGTAGAGGTCTTCGAGGCGGGTCTTGGTGTCGGCCAGCTTGATCTCGCGGGCCAGTTCCGGAGTCAGTTTGCCCTGCTCCTCGATGCTGGCCAGGATGCTGGTGCGGCGATCGTCCAGCTCGCGCAGGTAGCGCAGGCGCTCTTCCAGATGACGCAGTTGGGTGTCATCGAGGCTGCCGGTGACTTCTTTACGGTAACGGGCGATGAAGGGCACGGTGGAGCCTTCATCCAATAGGGCTACGGCCGCTTCGACCTGTTGTGGGCGTACACCGAGTTCCTCGGCAATGCGGCTGTTGATGCTGTCCATAAAACCACCTGACAAATATGTGAAAGCAGGCTCGCGGGAACGAAAAAAGACCCGGCGAGTCTGGTTGAGCGGCTTGGTTCGCGCCGCCACCTGGATCAAAAGGCTGCCTGTTGACCCCTGTAATCGTGGAAATACTGCCGGCCGGGGCAAATAAACAAGCCGACGCAGGGTACCGATCAGAGACTGCCCAACACAAAAGGCGGCGCATTATACCCACCTGCGGGACGATCGCCGACCTCAGGCCGACAGCGGGTTTGCTGGCGATAGAGGAAAAATCTGCTAACAATGCACACGGTGCGTATAACGGCAGCTACGCCATAATGCGCACCGAGATTAGAGGAGCATCCAATGAGCAGCACTGCACAAACTGCTGAAGGCGAAAAAATTCTTATTGTTGACGATGACCCAGGGTTGAGCAGCCTGCTGGAGCGTTTCTTCGTCAGCAAGGGCTACCGTGCCCGCGCAGTCCCGAACACTGAGCAAATGGACCGCCTGCTGGGTCGCGAAGTGTTCAACCTGGTCGTCCTGGACCTGATGTTGCCTGGCGAGGATGGCCTCACCGCCTGCCGCCGCCTGCGCGGCGCGAACAACCAGATCCCGATCATCATGCTGACCGCCAAGGGCGACGAGCTGAGCCGTATCAAGGGCCTGGAACTGGGCGCCGACGACTACCTGGCCAAGCCGTTCAACCCCGACGAGCTGATGGCCCGGGTCAAGGCCGTGCTGCGTCGCCAGTCGGCCCCTGTCCCCGGTGCCCCCGGCAGCGAAGACGAAAGCGTGACCTTCGGTGATTACGAGCTGTCCCTGGCTACCCGTGAGCTCAAGCGCGGCGACGAGGTGCACATGCTCACCACCGGTGAGTTCGCGGTACTCAAGGCGCTGGTGATGAATGCCCGCCAGCCGCTGACCCGCGACAAGCTGATGAACCTGGCCCGTGGCCGCGAGTGGGACGCCCTGGAGCGTTCCATCGACGTGCAGATCTCCCGCCTGCGCCGGATGATCGAGCCCGATCCTTCCAAGCCACGTTATATCCAGACCGTCTGGGGCGTGGGTTATGTGTTCGTGCCGGATGGCACAGCGACCAAGTGATCGGTGATTTGTAGGAGCGAGCGCCCGGGCCCTGGTCCGGGCGTTCGCATTCCGCAACGCTGCGAGCGCGACTCGCTCCTGCAAAGTGTGTATTGGCTGTCATGAAAACTCCGCTGTGGTTCCCCCAGAGTTTCTTCTCCCGCACCCTGTGGCTGGTGCTGATCGTGGTGCTGTTCTCCAAGGCATTGACCCTGGTTTATCTGCTGATGAACGAGGACGTGCTGGTGGACCGGCAGTACAGCCATGGCGTGGCCCTGACCTTGCGTGCCTACTGGGCCGCGGATGAATCCAATCGCGACCAGATCGCTGAAGCCGCTGGCCTGATCAAGGTGATCGGCAGCGGCGTGCCGGCCGGTGAACAGCATTGGCCGTACAGTGAGATCTACCAGCGGCAGATGCAGGCGGAGCTGGGGGCCGACACCGAGGTACGGCTACGCATGCACGCTCCGCCGGCACTCTGGGTCCGGGCACCGAGCCTGGGCGATGGCTGGCTCAAGGTGCCGCTGTACCCACACCCGTTGCGCGGCCAGAAGATCTGGAGCGTGCTGGGCTGGTTCCTGGCCATCGGCCTGCTGTCCACCGCATCGGCGTGGATCTTCGTCAGCCAGCTTAATCAGCCGCTCAAACGCCTGGTCTACGCCGCCCGGCAACTGGGCCAGGGGCGTAGCGTGCGCTTGCCCATCAGTGACACCCCGAGCGAGATGACCGAGGTGTATCGCGCCTTCAACCAGATGGCCGAGGATGTGGAGCAGGCCGGTCGCGAGCGCGAGCTGATGCTCGCCGGGGTCTCCCACGACTTGCGCACGCCATTGACCCGCTTGCGCCTGTCATTGGAGCTGATGGGCGATCACACCGAACTGACCGATGACATGGTGCGTGACATCGAGGACATGGACGCCATCCTCGACCAGTTCCTGGCGTTCATCCGCGATGGCCGCGACGAGTCGGTGGAAGAGGTGGACCTGAACGAGCTGGTGCGGGAAGTGGCGGCGCCCTACAACCAGAGCCAGGAGCGAGTGCGCCTGCGACTGGAGCCGATCCAGCCGTTCCCCCTGCGTCGGGTATCGATGAAGCGCCTGCTCAACAACCTGATCGGCAACGCCCTGAACCATGCCGGGACGGACGTGGAAGTCGCCGCCCACTTGTCGGGCGACGTCAGCGCGCCCTATGTGGTGCTGAGCGTGATGGACCGTGGCGCGGGGATCGACCCTTCGGAGTTGGAGGCGATCTTCAACCCCTTCACCCGTGGCGACCGTGCCCGGGGTGGCAAGGGCACGGGCCTGGGGCTGGCTATCGTCAAGCGAATCGCCGCCATGCATGGCGGTAACGTCGAGCTGCGCAACCGCCCGGACGGCGGGCTGGAAGCGCGGGTAAGGCTGCCGCTGGGCCTGCTGCTGCCACGTGATGCGGATTAGCAGCAGCGACCAGTTTCAAGCGGCAAGCTCTTACCTTGCCGCTTGAAGCTCGCCGCTTGTAGTTGTCTTTAGCCTTTGCCCTTGGTGCGGGTCATGTTCGGCCCGCCGTTCTTCTCGATGTGCTCGATGATGATCCCCGCCACGTTCTTGCCCGTGGTGGTCTCGATGCCTTCCAGGCCTGGGGAGGAGTTGACCTCCATCACCAGCGGCCCGTGATTGGAGCGCAGGATATCCACCCCGGCCACGCTTAGGCCCATGACCTTGGCCGCCCGCAGTGCGGTCATGCGTTCTTCCGGGGTGATCTTGATCAGGCTGGCGCTGCCACCGCGATGGAGGTTGGAACGGAACTCGCCCGGCTTGGCCTGGCGTTTCATCGCGGCGATTACCTTGTCGCCTACCACGAAGCAGCGGATATCGGCTCCACCGGCTTCCTTGATGTACTCCTGGACCATGATGTTCTGCTTCAGGCCCATGAACGCCTCGATCACCGACTCCGCCGCAGTGGCGGTTTCGCACAGCACCACGCCGATGCCCTGGGTGCCTTCCAGCACCTTGATCACCAGTGGCGCGCCGTTGACCATCTCGATCAGGTCGGGAATGTCGTCCGGGGAGTGGGCGAAGCCGGTCACGGGCAGGCCGATGCCACGCCGCGACAGCAGTTGCAGCGAGCGCAGCTTGTCCCGGGAGCGGGCGATGGCCACCGACTCGTTGAGGGGAAACACCCCCATCATCTCGAACTGGCGCAGGACCGCGCAGCCATAGAAGGTCACCGAGGCGCCGATCCGCGGGATCACTGCGTCGAAGCCCTCCAGGGGCTTGCCGCGATAGTGGATTTGCGGCTTGTGGCTGGCGATGTTCATGTAGGCGCGCAGGGTGTCGACCACTACCATTTCATGGCCGCGCTCGGTGCCGGCTTCGACCAGGCGGCGAGTGGAATACAGACGCGGGTTACGCGACAGCACAGCGATCTTCATGCAGCACCTGTGGCAGAGGTAGTGGATACCGGGAACACCGGTTTGTCTTGTACGTATTTGTTGCCCGGATTGACCACCAGTTGGCCGTCGATCAGGGCCTTGGAGCCCAGCAGCAGGCGGTAGCGCATGGCCTTGCGGCAGGCGAGGGTGAACTCCACTCGCCATACGTGATCGCCCAGGGCCAGGGTGGTGCTGATCACATAGCGGACCTGGGCCTGGCCGTTGGAACTCTTGATGGTCTTCATCGCCACCAGCGGTGCCTCGCAACGTCGATGGCGCAATTGCACCACGCTGCCCAGGTGGGCATTGAAGCGGACCCACTGTTCACCATCGCGCTCGAATGGCTCGATTTCAGTGGCATGCAGGCTTGAGGTGCTGGCCCCGGTGTCGATCTTGGCGCGCAGTCCGGCGACTCCCAGATCGGGAAGCGCCACCCACTCGCGCAGGCCGACAACGGTCAAATGGTCAAAGGTCTTCAATAAGGAACGTCCATAGTTGGCCGGTACTGGCCCAGGTCGCAACCTGGGCCAGGGTTCTGAAACAGCTCCGGCGCAGTACCGATACTGCGCCGGATGAATCCATGCTTGCCGGGAGCGCCCGGCTCGATAGCGCTGGCGGGCATCTTCGGCGATGACTTTAGCTGCCGACTCCGCATAGATTGTGACAGTCGTGCAGCATGTCCTCGGGCGCCGAGCCGGTGCCATCGGCCGAGTTCGCGGTATTCACGCAGAATCGGCGGTAAATGGCGACCGTTATCTCGGTGCCGGTTCCCAAGGGGCAACCTGAGGTATTTTAGGTGAGCGGCAAGGTTTATGAGAGCCCTCGTTCGGGCTGTACCGTTGCGATTTTTTTCACCAAGAGGAACTCCAGTGGCACACAAGCAGGAACAGCAAGAAGAGGACAAGGTCCGTCTGGACAAATGGCTCTGGGCAGCACGCTTCTACAAGACCCGTGCCTTGGCCAAGGCGGCCATCGAGAGTGGCAAGGTGCATCACCGTGGCGAGCGTTGCAAACCGGGCAAGGAGCCGCGTATCGGTGATGAGTACGAGATTCGTACCGGCTTCGACGAACGCACGGTACAAGTCCTGGCCTTGTCCATCGTGCGTCGCGGAGCACCCGAAGCGCAGGCGCTCTATGCCGAGACCGAGGCCAGTATCGCCAAGCGCGAAACGGCCGCGGCCCAGCGCAAGGCGGGCGCCTTGGGTGTGAGTACCGATGGCAAGCCGACCAAGAAACAGCGCCGGGACTTGTTCAAGTTCCACGGCAGCGCTCACGACTGATGCATGGCGCGGCCGCTTGCCCGCGCTGTCCTCTGCGGCCGTTACCCGTTCGGCCTGCTCAGCGCAGCAGGCTGCTGGCGCGGACCACGCTCATGCTCGACAGCAGCGGTATCCGGTTCAGCAGGTTGAACAATGGTTGGGTCAGGCGCAGCAGGACGTTCGACATTCGCGCCGCATACGGGGTGTAGTAGCCCCAGCCCAGTGCCAGTACGGCGAGCAAGACGCCCCCGATGTAGTCGTCCTGGCCCCAATGGGCACCCGCTACCAGGCGCGGCAGCATGAACAGCAGGGTCAAGCCCCAGACCACCAGGAACTGGGTGATGCTGCGGCTGAAGACTCCCATGAACAGGCCCCAGATCAACAACACCGAGGCGTGGTCACCCGGGAAACTCTGGCTGGAGCGGTCCTTGAGTTCCCAGGTCTTTTCCCAGGTCGGGAAGTAGTCGCTCATGTGCACGGCCCCCTCCAGCACCATGGATGGGCTGTTGTGCTGCCAGTTCATGGCTGCCACCAACTTGGAAAACAGCGCGCGAATCACCACCATGAGAATCAGGATCGACAGGAAGCCGAAGAACGCACGGCGCACGTCCACGGCCTTGAATACCCAGTCACCGCGAATCAGCAGGCCGAGCATGATCAGGCCGACGACCACGTCGAACGGACGCAGGCTGGCCACGGCCCAGATGTGCAGCCAGGTGGAGTGGGTGGCAAGGGGAGTATTGAGGAGGCGGAACAGCCATTCGTCGAACATTACACAGAGCATCTGCCCGGTGGGCCATAACCAGAAACCCAGCAGGGCCAAAGGGAGTAGATTGCACAGGACCAGCTTGCCGAGGTTCCACCTTGCTTGGAACAAACCCGGATTGTTCATAAAATATCTCCAATCACCGCAAAAACTGCACCGTAATGGTGCGCAAAAATGCAATTTTCGGTGCTTGTAACCTTTTTGTCACCATTCAGATACCCAGACCTATGACTGATTTGCCGGATACCGACTTCACCCAACGCTTCATCTTTGATGAGAGCGATGCCCGTGGCGAACTGGTGGCGCTGGAGCGCAGTTACGCTGAAGTCCTCGCCAAACACCCCTATCCCGAGCCGGTGGCGCAACTGTTGGGCGAGCTGATGGCGGCGGCATCGTTGCTGGTCGGCACCTTGAAGTTCGACGGCTTGCTGATTCTCCAGGCCCGTTCCGAAGGTCCGGTACCCCTGCTGATGATCGAGTGCTCCAGCGAGCGTGAGATCCGCGGCCTGGCTCGTTATGACGCGGCGCAGATCGCCCCGGACGCGACACTGGCCGACCTGATGCCCAATGGTGTCCTGGCATTGACCGTGGACCCGACGCAAGGCCAGCGCTACCAGGGCATCGTCGACCTGGATGGGGCCACCCTGGCGGAATGCTTCACCAACTACTTCGTCATGTCCCAGCAAACCGGTACTCGGTTCTGGTTGTACGCCGATGGTCGCAATGCCCGGGGCCTGCTCCTGCAGCAGCTGCCGGCCGATCGCCTGCGTGACCCTGAAGAGCGCGAAGCCAATTGGCAGCACCTCACGGCACTGGCCAGCACCTTGACCGCCGATGAGCTGTTGAGCCTGGACAACGAAACCGTGCTCCACCGCCTGTACCACGAGGAGGCCGTGCGCCTGTTCGACGTGCAGCCCCTGCGGTTTCGCTGCAGCTGCTCGCGGGAGCGCTCGGGCAATGCCCTGGTCAGCCTGGGGCTGGAGGATGCCCAGAAGCTGGTGGTGGAGCATGGCGGCAGCATCGAGATCGATTGCCAGTTCTGCAACGAGCGTTATCTGTTCGATGCTGCTGATATTGCGCAATTGTTCGCTGGGGCAGGCGTCGAGTCACCGTCAGATACTCGTCACTAAAACGTTTCAGCTCAGGTAAATCACCTGGGGAACGCCGGAATTACGCCGTGCTGACGGGAGGACCCTACTATTTTTGGGCTTTTCTGGCATAATCCGGCGCACTTTTTTCGCGGTAGTAGTGCGCGAGTTTCTACTACAAAACGTTTGGAGCACTCGGCCATTGGCCGACGGGGAACCTCATGACGCAAGCCAAAAACACCGTGTACGCCGACCTGAGCGTCGATGAGCTGGTAAAAGAAGCGCTGTCCCGCGGTGAAGGCGAGCTGGCCGATACCGGCGCGCTGGTGGTCAAGACCGGTCATCGCACCGGCCGTTCGCCAGCTGACCGTTTCATCGTCGAAGAACCTTCCACCCAGGACCAGATTGGCTGGGGCCCGATCAACCGCAAGTTCCCGGCCGACAAGTTCGATGCCCTGTGGGCTCGCGTCGAGGCGTTCAACAACGCTCAGGAACACTTCGTTTCCCACGTTCACGTAGGGGCTGCCGCCGAGCACTACCTGCCGGTGAAAATGACCACCCAGACTGCCTGGCAGAACCTGTTCGGTCGTTGCCTGTTCATCAACCCGGCCCAGTACAACCCGGCCGATCGCGGTGAGTGGCAGATCCTCAACGTTGCTAACTTCGAGTGCGTGCCAGAGCGTGACGGCACCAACTCCGATGGCTGCGTCATCCTCAACTTCGCCCAGAAGAAGGTGCTGATCGCCGGCATGCGCTACGCCGGTGAAATGAAGAAGGCCATGTTCTCGGTGCAGAACTTCCTGCTGCCGGCTGCCGACGTGCTGCCGATGCACTGCGCTGCCAACATTGGCGAAGACGGCGACGTGACCCTGTTCTTCGGCCTGTCCGGTACTGGCAAGACCACCCTGTCGGCCGACGAAAGCCGTTACCTGATCGGTGACGACGAGCACGGCTGGGGCGAGGGCGTTGTCTTCAACATCGAAGGCGGCTGCTATGCCAAGTGCATCGACCTGTCCGAGAAGAACGAGCCGGTCATCTGGAAAGCCATCAAGCATGGTGCAGTGCTGGAAAACGTCGTCCTGGACGCCAACAAGCACGCCGACTACGCCGATGGCAGCCTGACCCAGAACAGCCGTGCCGCCTACCCGCTGGAGCACGTCGAGAAGGTCTCCGAGAACAACCTGGGCGGCGAGCCGAACGCGGTCATCTTCCTGACCTGCGACCTGACCGGCGTACTGCCTCCAGTGTCGATCCTGAACAACGAGCAGGCGGCCTACCACTTCCTGTCCGGCTACACCGCGCTGGTCGGCTCCACCGAAATGGGCTCTGGCGGCGGCATCAAGTCGACCTTCTCCACCTGCTTCGGCGCACCGTTCTTCCCGCGTCCGGCCGGCGTTTATGCCGAGCTGCTGATCAAGCGCATCAAGTCGTTCGGTTCCAAGGTCTACCTGGTCAACACTGGCTGGACCGGCGGTGGCTACGGCGTTGGCAAGCGCTTCAGCATCCCGACCACCCGTGGCGTGATCGCCGCGATCCAGAGCGGCGCGCTGGTCGGTGCCGAGACCGAGCACCTGGACATCATCAACCTGGACGTGCCGAAGGCCGTTCCGGGCGTCGAGACCGAGCTGCTCAACCCACGCAACACCTGGGCTGACAAGGCTGCCTACGACGAAGCTGCCAAGGGCCTGGCTGGCCTGTTCATCGAGAACTTCAAGAAGTTCGAAGTGAGCGACGCCATCAAGGCTGCCGGTCCGAAGCTGTAAGCCTCGACCTGCCATGAAAAAGCCGCCCTTCGGGGCGGCTTTTTTGTGGCTGGCGAACTGTCCTGTCGTGGCCTGTGGCAACAGCCAGTCCTGGATTTAACCTGATGGAAACCTCGATTCCACCGCCACCGGCTCAGCCCTTCAGATGCAGAGCCAGTGCACCCAGAAGTACCAGTGCCACGCCCATCACCTGCACCCTCGACAGGCGTTCCTTGAAGAACAGGTAGCTGAGCACCGCGGCGATACCGCCGGACAAGGTGCTGATCACCGTTACTACCGATACCGAGCCGTGCATGGCGCCCCAGGAGAAGGCGAAGAACGCGCCGAGGTTCATCAGGCTGGAGCTGGCCAGGGTGCCGCAGCTCTTCAGGGGAGGCAGCTTCAAGCCGTCCTGGACCTTGAGCATCATCAGCAGCGATACGCTCGATCCCACCACGTAACCCAACCAGAGCATGCTGACCGGGCCCAGTTGCGGCAGGGTGTAGCGGCCTTGCAGCCAGAAACTGGTGCCGTACAGGCAGGCCGACAGCAGGGCATAGACGATCGAGCGGCTGGCATCCGTGCTATGGGGCAGCTTGGGGTCCGAATGAATGCTGGAGAGAATCACCCCCACCACGCAGACCAGGATGCACAGCAGTTGGACCAGGCTGATGTGTTCGCCGCTGGCCCAGGACAGCAGGGTCGTCACCACGCCATAGGAGGTGACCAGCGGGGCGATGATGGCAGCCTTGCCCAGGGCGAAAGCCTTGCCCAGGGCCAGGGCGCCGGAGAGGGTGAAGCAGGCGGCTAGCACCCCCATCAGCCAGACATCCAGCGGTGCGGCCAACGCCTTGAACAGAAAGGCAGGGAAGACCGCCAGCAGCAGGCTCATCAGGACGACGCCCAGCGTCTGGCTGAAGAACACTGCGCGCTTGGCGCCTACGGCGCGGACATTCAAGCCCACGAGAAAATCGGTACCACCCCAGAGCACGGCGGCAAGCAGCCCCATCAGTACATCCACGGTTTCTTCCTTGTTTATTGTTGTAGGTTCTAGAGGTTTTCCAGCTCCTGGGTATCCCAGCGGCGGAGCCTGATCGCCTGGTAGAGCATGCCGATGGTCAGTGGCAGCTTGGTGCCACGGCCTTTTGCACGGCGCTTGAGCGACGGGTCGAAGCCTTCGGGCTGGAAGTAGCGGTAGCTGTCGAAGTCGGCAAGATCCAGCTCGAACCGTTCCTCGAGGGCCTGCAGCAAGTGCCGGGCATCGCTACCGTCGCAACCCAGGTCGAGGTTGATGGCGGTCTCAAGACGCAGGGTCTTGCGCTCGGGCAGGCCGATTTCCTCATGCAGCAATTGCATCAGCTGGCGCATGCTCGCGTCATCGGGAAATCCGGGGGCCAGGTACATGCTGGTGATTCGCCTGCGGCTCTTGGGGAGGAGGAGTGTACGGTGATTCGGTGGTTGTTTTTCAAGTCCCGAATGCAGTGCGACCTGGCCGTGGATGACGGTCGCGCATGGCATTGCTGAGCTTGGGGCCAAGCATTGGCGGATAAAACTGTGTATGGTTCGCCGCGGGCCGAAGGGCTGGGACAATCTTCGTTTACAGGGATTTGGTTATGGCTTTTTTTCGCCTGCTGGCGATGGTGTGGCTGGGGTTGGCGATGAGCCCTGTGCAGGCTCAGGCGTTGTCGATCCAGGTAGTGGATGCCGTGGGCAAGGGCGCGGTGCTGGCCGATGCCCAGGTGCAGTTGCAGCAGGGGACGAGTCGCGTCACGGGTCATACCGATGCCCAGGGGCGAGTGAGCCTGGCCACTGAGGTCGCCGACAGTGCGGCCAATGAATTGCTGGTCCGCAAGCCGGGTTACGCCGACCTGCGTAGCCAATGCCCCTGCCAGGGACAGCTCTATGCCTTGAGCCCGATCCTGCCAAATCCCGAGAGCCTGCGCATGGTGTTGAGCTGGAGTGCGCCGGGGCAGGACCTGGATGCACACCTGAGCTATCCCCACAAATTGTTGTACTTCGCCACTGGCAAGGGACCAGGTGCCCGCCTGGAGGCAGACAGCGCCGATAGCCAAGCCCCGGAAACCATTACCATCGATGAGCGAGTGCCTGGCGATGCCTATGTCTTTGCCGTCCATGACTTCACGAATGGCAACAACCCGGAATCGTTGCACCTGGGGCGCAGCCAGGCGCGGGTCGATGTCTATAAAGGCTCGTCGCTGATTCGCAGCTACCGGGTGCCGAAGAATCGCCAGGGCAATTTGTGGGTGGTGTTTCGCCTGACCGCCGATGGCCGATTGCAGGACATCGATCGAGTGTTGCAAGGCAATCATGAGCCGGAGTCGGCCATGAGCGATCTCGATCCATTGCTGGAAAGCACCAAGTCCATCGACGAGGTCGCGGGCAAGGATCTGGGGCCGGTGGATGCCAAGAGCCTCAACCAGAAAGGCGAGGAGTACTACCGCAGGGGGGACTTCGGTGGAGCGAGCATTTTCTACAGCGACGCCATCGCGCTGGACCCTGGTTATGCCCAGGCCTACAGCAATCTTGCGCTGACCTATCGCAAGAACAGGCGTGCGGACGAGGCCGTGGTTGCCGATCGCCAGGCCATTGCCCTGGCCAGTGGTGCTTCGGCACCGACCATACGTGCCAGTGCCTATTACGACATGGGGCGTATCTACGAGGACGCCGGGCAATTCGCTACGGCCCTGGAGCATTACCGCAAGGCCCGTGAGCAAAAGGCCAATCCGGTGTATGACAAGGCGATAGAGCGGTTGCAGGGCCGTTGAGCCGGCCGCAGTAGTTTTCCACAACGCGCCGGCAGCGGCGCGTTGTGCATTTATGGAGGTTGATATGCGGATTCGTGTTTTCCCCTGGTTGCTGGCGCTGTGCTTGTCCAGCAGTGTGGTTCAGGCGGCCGGGCCGCTAGTCTTCGCGACCATCGACCGCAGTGGTTGGCCGAATCCTTTGGACAGCGCGGCTGATTTCGATACAGCGTCACGGGGCGAGATCCTAATGTTCGGCAAGGCTTTGCTGGCCAGCGAGGCCCTGGACGAGAAGGCCTTGAAACAGCGCCTCGGCGTGCGCCAGCTGGATCTCAAGTCACTCAACACCGTGCGCGAGCAGTTCTGGGCGCGGCTCCTGGAGAATTACCAACGGGCCAGCCAGGATTGCGATGCCGCCCCCTTTTGCCAGCCAGTACGCAACCTTGGGGAGTTGCGCCAGCTGATAGCCGGCTTCACCGGTGCCAGCAAAGCCACCTACGGTGCCTGGGCCGAGGCCAGCAAGCGCTTCCACCTGCAATACCTGGATGAACAATTGCGCCTGGCCGCGCTGTTCCCCACGGTCAGCAGCGAGATCCTGCGGATGGACCCAGCGGAAAAGCTGGGCGACGAGCTGGCGGATCGACAGTTCCTGCTGACGTTCGATGACGGCCCGAGCCTGAAGGGTGGCTACACCGAGGCGTTGGCCGAGCTGTTGCGTGCCCATGAGGTGCATGGCCTGTTCTTTGTCCTGGGAGAGTCGCTGCAGTCGCGCCTGAATCGTTCTTCGCCGGGACAATTGCGCGAGACCTATGATGGCCAGTGCGTAGGGATACATGGGTGGGAGCACAAGTCCCATTCCTCCTGGAGCGCCTGGCAAAAGTCCGTGCTCGACAGCGCCAACCTGGCCAGTCGTACCCTGGAGGGCGATTACCTACCGCTGTTTCGACCGCCCTACGGACAGCGTCGCAGTGACAGTGCCGGATTCTTCAAGGCCAATGGCCTGCAACTGATGCTGTGGAACATCGACTCCCAGGACTGGAGCAAGAAGCTCGACGCCGAGGCAACGACCCAGCGGGTGCAAACGCTGATGCTGTTGTGGCGGCGCGGGATCGTCCTGTTCCATGACGTCCACCCCAAGGCGGCCCAGGCCGTGCCGACGTTGATCCGGGATAACCAGCACAACGGCGTGCAATGGCTCGATTGCCGAACCCTGCGCTAGGCCCGCGTGCCTTCAGCCACGTGCCGGCCCGGCAGATGCGCAGGCACCGTTGACCGGTAGCATCCGGTAGCCCTTTTCCCAAGGCCTTTTCTCGACCCGCTGTCCCGTCCCGCTAGTCTTCAGGGAACGGTCAGCGGTCAAAGGAGTGACCCTCATGCACAGTACCCTTGAACAGGTCTTCGGTTATCCACAGTTTCGCCCAGGCCAGGAGGCCACGGTCAGCGCGGTCCTGGCTGGGCGCTCGGCGGCGGCGATCTTCCCCACCGGCTCCGGCAAGTCCCTGTGCTACCAACTGCCCGCACTGCTGTTGCCGCACCTGACCCTGGTGGTATCGCCGCTGTTGGCGCTGATGCAGGACCAACTGGCGTTTCTCCAGGGGCATGGCATCGCCGCTGCGAGCATCGATTCGGCCCAGGGGCGGGAGGAGGCCAACGAAGTGATGGCCCGGGCCCGTTCCGGGGAGCTGAAGATCCTGATGATCTCGGTCGAGCGCCTGAAGAACGAACGTTTCCGCAACTTTTTGCAGCAGGTGCCCATCTCCCTGCTGGTGGTGGACGAAGCGCATTGCATATCCGAATGGGGCCACAACTTTCGGCCGGACTACCTGAAACTGCCGGACTACCAGCGCCAGTTCAAGATTCCCCAGGCCCTGCTGTTGACGGCCACGGCGACCCCGAAGGTGATCGCCGACATGCAGGCGCGTTTCGCCATCGCTGCGGGCGATGTGGTCACTACCGGTTTCTACCGACCCAACCTCAACCTGTTGGTGGAGCCGGTACGCGGTGCCGACAAGCGCAAGCGCCTGGTGCAGTGGCTGGGTGAACGGGCCGGGCAACCGAGCATCGTCTACGTGACCTTGCAGAAGACTGCTGAGCAGATCGCCGAGTACCTGGGCCAGCAGGGGATTGCCGCCCAGGCTTACCACGCCGGTTTGCCACACGAGGAGCGCGAGTCGATCCAGCGGCGCTTCATGGCAGGGAACAGCCAGTGCATCGTTGCCACCATTGCCTTCGGCATGGGTATCGACAAGAGCGATATTCGCAACGTGGTGCACTTCGACCTGCCCAAGTCCATCGAGAACTACAGCCAGGAAATCGGGCGTGCCGGGCGCGATGGCCAGCCCTCCGACTGCCTGGTGCTGGCCAACCGCGACAGCCTCAATGTCTTGGAGAACTTCGTCTACGGGGATACTCCCGAGTTGAGCGGAATCCGCTACGTGCTGGACGATTTGCAGGCCTGTGCACCGCAAGGGCAGTGGGAGTTCATGCTGGGACCACTGGCCGACCAGAGCAATATCCGCCAATTGCCACTCAAGACCTTGCTGGTGCAATTGGAGCTGCGTGGCCTGATTGCCCCGCGCTATGCCTATTTCGCCGAGTACCGCTTCAAGCTGTTGCTTGAGCCCTCGACCTTGCTGGAGCGTTTCGAAGGGGAGAGGCGTGATTTCGTCGATGCCATCATCCAGACCTCGAGCCGTGCCCGGACCTGGGCCACCGTGAATTTCGATGCGCTCTACCAGCAGCACCAGGCACCGCGCCAACGGGTGGTCAAGGCGCTGGACTATCTCCAGGAAAAAGGCTGGGTAGAAGTGGAAAGCAAGCAGATGACCGAGGTCTACAGCCTGTTGCAGGACGATTTCGATCCGGCTGCCCTGGGCACTGAGTTGCATGCCTATTTCGCGCGCCACGAGGGCAGCGAGATTGCCCGGATCCACGGGATGCTCGAATTGTTCGCCAGTGAGCAGTGCCTGGGGTATCGCCTGGCGCAGTACTTTGGCGACCAGCAGGCGCCGCAACAATGTGGGCATTGTTCGGTTTGCCAGGGACGAGTCGCGTGCTTGCCGACACCGTCGGCCTTGCCCGCACTTGTGGATAAAAATTTTGCCGAGCTGTGCGGCAATTTTATCCACAGGCACCAGCAGCACACGGGCGAGGTGCCTGGAGCGGAACGGCTGGCACGTTTTCTGTGCGGCCTGAGCGTGCCGTTGTTCACCAAGCTCAAGGCACGGAGCATTTCCGGCTTCGCGACCTTGGAGGATTACCCCTACAGCGCAGTGCGAGAGTGGTGCGTCACTCAGCTGCCTGAGTGAAATCCATCTGCTGAATGCTGTGCATCACAGGAATAAATTTCAAAAATGATGCTCGCCTGACTATGGTGGTGACTGTCCTTGGAACACCCACGGGAGAGTCCATATGAGCCAGGCAGCATTCGATATCCGGCAGGCCGCAGTGATCGGCGCCGGTACCATGGGACGCGGCATCGTCATGTGCCTGGCCAGCGCCGGCCTCCCGGTCCTGTGGCTGGACAACAATCCACAGATGCTCCAGCAAGCCCTGGCGGCAGTGGCCGATACCTATGCCCATAACGTTCGCCAAGGGCGTATCGAGCAGGCTGAAGCCGATGCACGCCTGGCGCGGATTGGCGTCGCCCAAGGTTATCCACAGCTGGCTGACGTGGACCTGGTGATCGAGGCGGTGTACGAGAACCTGGAGCTCAAGCAGCAGATCTTTCGTCAGCTGGATGCTGCACTCAAGCCGGGAGCGATCCTCGCCAGTAATACCTCGGCACTGGATATCGACGCCATTGCCGCAGTTACCCGACGGGCGCCCCAGGTCCTGGGCCTGCACTTCTTCAGCCCGGCACACATCATGAAACTGCTCGAGGTGGTGCGGGCCGCCAAGACCTCGCCTGAGGTGCTGGACGCTGCCTTGGCCCTGGGCCAGCGCATGGGCAAGGTCAGTGTGGTGGCGGGCAACTGCTTCGGCTTCATTGGCAACCGCATGCTCAATACCTATGTGCTCGAGGCCCGCAAGATGCTCCTGGAAGGCGCGTTTCCCTATCAGGTGGATGCTGCCTTGCAGGCGTTTGGCTTTGCCATGGGACCGTTTCGCATGTACGACGTGGTGGGCATCGACCTGGGCTGGCGTGCCCGGCAGCTGAGCGGCGTCGGCCAGAATGCGCCAGAGATCCAGGTCGACAACCGCTTGTGTGAGCTGGGGCGGTTTGGCCAGAAAAGCGGTGACGGCTATTACCACTATGAGCCAGGCAGCCGCCAGGCCGAGCACGATCTGGAGGTCGATGCCCTGGTGCTGCAGGTCAGTGAGGGGCTGGGCTACCGGAGGCGCGATATTGGTCCCGAGGAGATCCTGGAGCGCTGCCTGCTGGCCCTGGTCAACGAAGGGGCGAAGATCCTCCAGGAAGGCATTGCTCGCTCGGCCGGTGATATCGACCTGGTCTACCTCAATGGCTACGGCTTTCCCAGGGAGCAGGGCGGGCCGATGAGCTGGGCCGATACCCAGGGGCTGGCAGAGGTCCGGCGGCGGCTGACGATCCTGCAAGCTGAATTGGGTGAGCATTGGCGGCCGGCGAAGTTGATCGAGGCACTGGCGGTCGCTGGAAAAGGGTTTGCCCAGGCTTAGTCCCCTGGGGTGAAATGCCGGGCGATCAATCGCTCAATCCAAGGGAGACCGCCCTGATGTCCGAGTCCATGCCGCAACGCGGCGACTACCGCCATTTCCAGCCGATCATCACGCGTTGGCATGACAATGACGTCTATGGCCATGTGAACAACGTCACCTACTACAGCTTTTTCGACACGGCGGTGAATACCTACCTGATCGAGCAGGGCGGCCTGGATATCCATGACGGTGAGGTGGTGGGGTTCGTGGTCAGCTCGGCTTGCGACTACTTCGCCTCCATCGCATTTCCTGAGCGTATCGAGGTGGGACTGCGGGTCGGCAAGTTGGGCAACAGCTCGGTGCAATACGAGTTGGCGGTGTTCAAGTCGGGAGAGGAGGAGCCTTGCGCGGCGGGGCGTGTCGTCCATGTGTTCGTGGACCGGGCATCGAACCAGCCGGTGCCGATTCCAGTGGTCCTGCGCGCAGCCCTGGAACAGCTGCTGGTGACCTGAGCTTCGAGACTTGATCGACCTGTGGACACTGTAGCCGCTGCCGCAGGCTGCGATCGGCGCCAGTAGGGGAGGCCTGACCTCTATCCTTGGGGCCAGTACCGCAGCCTCTGGTCTGGCGAGGCCCTTGGCCTCGCGTCCAGTGTGCGGTAGCGGCTACAGGGGGCGGTCGATCAGTCGTCGTAGTGACGATGCTTGCGATGGCCGTAGGCGTGACCACGACCACGGTGGCCGTCGCGGTAGTAGCGGCGGTCGCGATCGCGGCGATAGTCGCGGTCTTCCCGGGCGCTTTCGTTGCCCATGTAGTTGCCCAGTGCGCCGCCGGCACCACCGCCTGCGGCTGCACCGATCAGGCTGCCGGTGCTGCCGCCCATGCTGCGGCCCACGACGTTGCCGCCTGCCGCGCCCAAGGCGCCGCCGATGGCTGCCTGGCCACGACTGCGCTTGTCGGCGCCGACCGCACTGCCGCCTGCGCCGCCGATGGCTGCGCCAATGGCCGAACCGGTATTGCCGCCCAGTTGCTGGCCGACCACCGAGCCTAGAACCCCGCCCAATGCGCCGCCCACACCTGCTTCAGTGGTGCCACCTGCAGAGGCGGCGCCGCTGACCAGGCCAAGGGACAACAAGAGAATCGAGGAGAACTTCATACATGAGCCTCAAAGGGATGACGGCGCGATCCTGAGGCTGTACCACGGCGCTTACAAACGAAATCCGACGAATAGCACGAGTTGTACACAATCTCGTAACTTATTGTTTTTGATAGGGAACTTAAGCGACTTTCAACGGTCTACGGTTACTTGAAGACGGCCGCCCTGCATGCAGGAGCGGCCTTTTTTGTGCCCGCGATTCCGTCAAGCCGAGCGTGCCATGATCAGGCCGTTGTCGCTGGCAGCCTCCAGGCGGATGGCGATGAACTTGGAGGTCGGGGTATGGCTGCCGTCACCGGTGCTTTCCAGCGGCACCAACGGGTTGACCTCAGGGTAGTAGGCCGCGGCCTGGCCGGCGGGGATGTCGAAAGCCAGCAGGGTGAAGCCCTTGACCCGGCGTTCGCGGCCATCGTTCCACAGCGACACGATATCGGCCTTCTGCCCTGGCTTGAACCCCAGGCGGATGATGTCCGCTTCGTTGACGAACAGCACGTCACGTTGGCCCTTCACCCCGCGGTAGCGGTCATCGAGGCCGTAGATGGTGGTGTTGTACTGATCGTGGGAGCGCATCGACTGCAGGATCAGGTCCGGCTGCTTGCCGCTGGCCCGGGTGCGTTCATCGATCAGGTCCTTGGGCAGCAGGTTGGCGCGGAAGTTGGCGCGCCCCGAGGAGGTGTTCCACTGGCGAGCACCGGCGGCGTTGCCCAGGTAGAAGCCGCCTGGGTGCTTGAGGCGCTCGTTGAACTCCTTGAAGCCTGGGATGGTGTCGGCGATCAGGTCGCGGATGCGCCCATAGTCGGCGGCCAGCCAGTTCCAGTCCACCGGGCGGTTGCCCAGGGTGGCCGCGGCGATGCCCGCCAGGATCCAGGGCTCGGAGCGCATGTGCGCCGACAGCGGCTGCAACTGGCCGTTGGAGGCGTGGACCATGCTGAAGGAGTCTTCCACGGTGACCGCTTGTGGGCCGCCAGCCTGCAGGTCGATGTCGGTGCGTCCCAGGCACGGCAGGATCAGCGCATCCTTGCCGTGGGCCAGGTGGCTGCGATTGAGCTTGGTGCTGATCTGCACGGTGAGGTCGCAGTTGCGCAGGGCCTGGAACGTCCGCTCGCTGTCCGGAGTGGCCTGGGCGAAGTTGCCCCCAAGGCCGATGAATACCTTGGAACGGCCTTCGAGCATGGCGTGGATCGCCTCGACCACGTTATGACCGTTGTCCCTGGGCACCTTGAACTGGAAGCGCCGCTCCAGGGAGTCGAGGAAGGCCACCGGCGGCCGCTCGTTGATGCCCATGGTGCGGTCACCCTGGACGTTACTGTGGCCGCGGACCGGGCACAGGCCGGCGCCGGGCCTGCCGACGTTGCCGCGCAGCAGCATCAGGTTGGCGATTTCCTGGATGGTCGCCACCGAATGGCGATGCTGGGTAATGCCCATGGCCCAGCACATGATGACGTTCTTGCCCTTGGCGTACATGCGCGCCGCCTGCTCGATCTCCACCAGGGTCAGGCCCGACTGCTCGACGATCTGCTCCCATGGGGTGTCGTCGATGGTGCCCAGGTATTCCAGCACCTGGGCGGTGTGGGTGTTGAGGAAGTCGTGGTCGAATACGGCCGCGGTCCCGGCCTTTTGCGCGTCGCGTTCCCATTGCAGGAGGAACTTGGCCATGCCGCGCAGCAACGCCATGTCGCCACCCAGGGCCGGGCGGAAGTACGCGGTATTGGTCGGGCGGTTGCCGTTGGTGAGCATCTCCAGGGGATTCTGCGGGTGCTGGAAGCGTTCCAGGCCGCGCTCCTTCAACGGATTGACGCACACCACCTGGGCACCGCGCTTCACCGCCTCGCGCAGGGGTTCGAGCATCCGCGGATGGTTGGTGCCGGGGTTCTGGCCCCAGACGAAGATCGCGTCGGAGTGTTCGAAATCGTCGAAGGTTACCGTGCCCTTGCCCACCCCGACGCTCTGCGCCAGGGCCACGCCACTGGCTTCGTGGCACATGTTCGAACAGTCGGGGAAGTTGTTGGTGCCGTAGGCCCGCACGAACAACTGGTAGAGATAGGCCGCCTCGTTACTGGCCCGGCCCGAGGTATAGAACTCGGCCATGTCCGGGCTCGGCAGGTTCAGCAGGTGGCGGGCGATCAGGCTGAAGGCGTCTTCCCAGCTGATGGGGCGGTAGCGATCGGTCTCGGCGTCATAGCTCATCGGCTCGGTCAGCCGGCCCTGGTACTCGAGCCAGTAGTCGCTCTGTTCCAGCAGGGCACTGACGCTGTGCTTGGCGAAGAAGGCGCCGTCCACCCGGCGCTTGGTGGCTTCCCAGTTCACCGCCTTGGCGCCGTTCTCGCAGAACTTGACCATGCCGCTTTCCGGCGAGTCGCCCCAGGCGCAGCCCGGGCAGTCGAAGCCGCCGTTCTGGTTGGTCTTGAGCATCATGCGGATGTTCTTCAGGGCGTTGTCGCTGGTCAGCCAGGCCTGGGCCACGCTGATCAGGGCACCCCAACCACCGGCCGGCCCCTTGTAGGGCTTGTAGCGGGCTACGGGTTTCTGGTCGGCTTGGTTATGTGTACTCACGGGCGACTCTCCATCGCGGGGTTGTCGGGCCGCAATGCGCTTCGATGCGGCAGGTGGACAAGGTAGTGGCTGTGATGACGCGACCCTCACCGGGCCTGGCGGAAGCTCGAGAAGCGAGCACGGGGGCGGGCCTCGCAGGAGCTGGCGCTGCGCAGGGCGGGCGTTTGGCGGTCATCGGGGGATCAGCGGCGTACTGGGAGGCAAGCCTAAGCGCGGCATTGTGTCGCGTCTAATTGCTAGTACTGATCCTTTGATAGATGGCGTCGATCAAGCGCCATCGAGCAGTTTCTGGTAGAGGGCGAAGCAGGCTTCGGCCAGGGCCGAGCGCGGTGCGCTGCGACGCATGATCAGGCCCAGGCGAGCCAGGGTCTGGGCGTCTTCTATGGGTTGCAGGCGCAGATGCTCGGTCATGGCCTCCAGGCCGCTGTCCAGGGGCATCACCGCGCAGCACAGGCCGCCATGGACCATCTGCACCAACTGATGGACGGCATCGGTCTGCAGGACGGGGCGTGGGTGCAGTCCGCGGATATGGAAGTTGTGATCGATGGACTGGCGAAAATGCATGCCGCTGGTCAGCAGGCCCAGGGGCAGTTCGGTCAGCGCTTCCCAGCTCAGCGGTTGCTCGCCGAAGCTGAAGTGCCGTTGGTCGTACAGCAGTCCCATATGCGTCTGGGCCAGGGTCAGGGAGTCGAAGTGCTCGCCGTCCAGGCGTTCCAGGTAGGACACCCCGAGGTCCAGGCGATTACTCGCCAACTGCTCGAGGATCTGTTCCGAACTCAGGGACGAGAGTTCGAAGCGCAGGTGCGGGTGTTCGGCGTGCAGGCGCTGCATCAGTGGCTGCGGGTCGAAGCTCGACAGCGGGACCACTCCCAGGCGCAGGGTGCCCACCAGGTTGCCACGGCAGGCAGCGGCTTCGGCCAGCAAACCGTCATAGGCGGTGAGTACGGTACGGGCCCAGGCCAGGACCCGCTCGCCGGGCGCGGTGAAACCTTCGAAGCGCTGGCCACGGTTGACCAGCGGCAGCTCAAGCTCCTCCTCGAGGTTGCGCAGGCGCATCGACAGGGTCGGCTGGGTGATGTGGCAACGGGCGGCGGCTTGGCCGAAGTGGCGGGTTTCGTCCAGAGCGATGAGGAATTTCAGCTGCTTGATGTCCATCTTCGCTCCGGCGCGACAAAAGGCCGGGATTCTACCGTGCCGGCGTGGCCTTGGTCAGTGGTCGGCCGGGAACCTCGATCGGCCGGGCTGGTCTAGTCTTTCGCATCTGGATCTATCAACCAAGGAGTGTGCGACATGAGCATTTTCAGCTTTGTGAAGGAAGCCGGTGAGAAACTGATCGACTTGCTGACCCCGGGTAACGCCAACGCCAGCGAGCAGCTCAAGGAACACATCGCCAAGGTCGGCCTGGGCAACCCCAACGTCCAGGCGACGGTGGAAGGCGACAAGGTCATCGTCAAGGGTGAAGTGGCGAGCCAGGAAGAGAAGGAAAAGATCCTTCTGGCCCTGGGCAACATCGCCGGTGTCGGCAGTGTCGAGGACCAGGTCACCGTCACTGGTCCAACCGTGGTGTCGGCCGTATTCGTCACCGTGAAGAAGGGCGATACCCTGAGCGCCATCGCCAAGGTCCAATACGGCGACGCCAACAAGTACAACAAGATCTTCGAGGCCAACAAGCCCCTGCTGTCCCATCCGGACAAGATCTATCCGGGGCAGGTCCTGCGCATCCCCGAGTGATCGGATAGCAGCTTTCTCAGCCAGGCCTGCCCCTTTCGGGGGGTAGGCCTGGCTAGTCCAGCAGGCCCTTGATCAGTTCCCGATAATCCCCCACTGCCGCGAACTCCGCGGTGTCCTTCGGCCCTTTGCGGCTGTCCGGCTGGCTCACCGCAAGCAGTTGCCCTACTCCGAAGTCCCGTGCGCTACGCAGAATTGGCAAGGTGTCGTCGATGAACAGGCTGCGCTTGGGGTCGAAGTGGATATCGGCCTGCAAGGCGTCCCAGAACTGCAGGTTCTCCTTGGGGAACCCATAGTCGTGGGAACTGATCAGGCGCTCGAAGTACGGCGCCAACTCGATGCGCTCCAGTTTCAGCGAAAGCGAATCGCGGTGTGCGTTGGTGATCAGGATCACCCGCTTGCCGGCCTGCTTGAGCGCCGCGAGGAATGTATCGGCGTCCGGGCGCAGGGCGATCAGGTGGGCGGTCTCCAGCTTCAGTTCACGTACTGGCAACCTGAGTTCGGTGCTCCAGAAGTCCAGGCAATACCACTGCAACTGTCCGGCGTTACGCTCGAACAAGGGCTGCAGCTCCAGTTCGGCCATGGCCCGGCTGACCCCATGCAGCTCGGCATAGCGACGGGGCAGGTGCTCCAGCCAGAAATGGTTGTCGTAGTGCAGGTCCAGCAAGGTGCCGTCCATGTCCAGCAGGACGGTATCGATATCGCGCCAGGGCATCAGGGTCATTGACTACTTCTCCAACGGAAAACAATCGACCGGCAAGGGCGATCACATGCAGTAAACAATAGGTCTGGCAGCGGCCGCGCGCCGCTGCAATCTGCAACCCAGTCACTTTCAAACAGGCTGTATAGTAACCCGCTATCGCCAAGGAGCCCGCCATGCGTCAGAAACCCACCGTACTTGCCCGAGAGATCGTCGCTACCAGTCGCCTGTTTTGTGTCGAGCAGGTTCAACTGCGCTTCGCCAATGGTGCCGAGCGTACCTACGAGCGGTTGGTGGGGCGGGGCGCAGGCTATGGCGCGGTGATGGTCGTGGCCATGCTCGATAGCGAGCATGCCGTGCTGGTGGAAGAGTATTGCGGTGGTACCGATGCCTATGAATTGTCGCTGCCCAAGGGCCTGATCGAGCCCGGCGAAGACGTGCTGGCGGCGGCCGAGCGCGAGCTCAAGGAGGAGGCCGGGTTTGGCGCGCGGCAGCTGGAACACCTGACCGAGTTGTCGCTGTCCCCGGGCTACATGAGCCAGAAGATCCAGGTGGTGCTGGCCACCGATCTGTATGAAGAGCGCCTGGAGGGCGATGAGCCCGAGCCGATGCGGGTCGACAAGATCAACCTGCGGGAGCTGGCCGGGCTGGTGCAGAATCCGCAGTTCAGTGAAGGCCGTGCCCTGGCAGCGTTGTACCTGGCCCGCGATCTTTTGAGCCAGCGTGGAGTCTTTCAAGCATGAACGAGATGATGAACTTTCCCCATCCCCTGCTGGCGCCCGTGGTCGACCTGGCACTGCGTGCCGGTGAAGCGATCCTGCCGTTCTGGCGCGCCGATGTAGCGGTCGAGCGCAAGGCCGATGAGTCGCCGGTGACGGCCGCCGACCTGGCCGCCCATCACTTGATCGTGGCGGGCCTGCAAGCCCTGGCCCCGGAGATCCCGGTACTTTCCGAAGAAGATGCCGACATTCCCCAGGCCACCCGTGCCGGTTGGCAACGTTGGTGGTTGGTGGACCCGCTGGATGGCACCAAGGAGTTCATCGCCGGGAGCGAGGAGTTCACCGTCAATATCGCTCTCATCGAACAGGGACGGGTGGTCTTTGGCGTGGTGGCGATGCCCACCAGCGGGCGCTGCTACCTTGGCGGCGCGGGGCTTGGTGCCTGGCGCCTCGATCGGGACCAGGCGCCTCAGGCGATCGCGGTACGTGAGCAGCCGGGAGCGGGCGAAGCCTTTACCGTGGTGGCCAGCCGGCGTCATTCCAGCCCCGATCAAGAGCGCCTGCTGGCTGGCTTGGGTGCGGCCCTGGGCGAGTTGCAACTGGCCAATATCGGCAGTTCGCTGAAGTTCTGCCTGCTGGCCGAAGGGACGGCGGATTGCTATCCGCGCCTGGCGCCCACTTCGCAGTGGGATACCGCTGCCGCCCAGGGCGTGCTCGAAGGTGCCGGTGGCGAGGTGCTGGATCTGGCCGGTGCACCGTTTTGCTATCCGCCCCGGGAGTCGTTGCTCAATGGCTTCTTCCTGGCGCTGCCGGCCAAGGCGCCCTGGCGCGCCAAGCTACTGGAACTGTGCGGTAAATAGCCGATAGCCGCAGGTCCTGCCCTCGGTGAGCACGATTCAGCGGTGCAGCACGTACTGTCCGGCGAAGAGCACGGCATCGTCGCTGCTGCCGGCATTCACTACTCGGGTGTGCAGGGTCAGGCGGGCCCGTCCATAGCGCTGGTACATCGTGAGGAATTTCTTCCAGACCTTGTCCTCGGGGGCTGCGCAGATCGCCTGGGCATCCCCGGTGACCGGCAACGGGTAGCTGATCTGCCCCTCCTGGATGACGATGTGCCCATCCTCGATTCCTTCCTCCCGAAGCCGCAAGTGCAACCATCCCCAGCCGGCCAGTACGGCACCGCAATAGAGACTGCCGCCGAACATGGTGCTCTTGTGGTTCACGTTGGCATCCAGGGGGAGTTGCAGGCGCAGTTGCTGCGCTTGCCAGTCGAGTACCTTCAGGCCCATGTCCCGGGTCAGGGGAATGTCGTGGTGGAGGATGGATTCCAGGTAGCGACTGTCGCGGTTCATGCACGGGCCTCAAGGGTCATTGGGGAGTGGGAGCGATGGCTTATTCGGATTCGTCGCTGGAATGGCTGGCACCGCTGTCGGCGAAGTTCAGGCCATGCTTGCGCAACTTGTCATGCAGGGTCTTGCGGGGAATGCCCAGGGCCTCGGCGAGGCTACGCATCGAGCCATGAGGTTGGGCCATCTCCGCGGCGATCAGGGATTTCTCGAAATGCTCCACCTGTTCGCTCAAGCCGCCACTGATCAGGGGCGGCGTAGCAGTCGGGGCATGGCCCGGGTCGCCATTGTCCAGGGCCAGCTCCAGGCCCAGGGCGAAGCGTTCGGCAACGTTCTGCAGTTCCCGTACGTTGCCCGGCCAGTCGTGGCGCAGCAACAGGGCTCGATGCCCGGGTTGCAGCTCCTGGGCGGGAAGGCCGTGGCGGGTGCTGGCTTCATCGGCAAAATGCTGGAACAGCATCAGCACGTCCTCGCCGCGTTCGCGCAACGGTGGAATTCGCAGCGGAGCCACGTTCAGGCGGTAATAGAGGTCGGCGCGAAAGCGCCCCTGGTCGGCCGCTTGGCGCAAGTCTTCCTTGGTGGCGGCAATGATGCGGATATCCAGCGGGATCAGCTGGTTGCCCCCCAGGCGCTCCACAACACGCTCCTGGAGCAGGCGCAGCAGCTTGACCTGGACATCCAGGCTCATGCTTTCGATTTCATCGAGGAACAGGGTGCCGCCATTGGCGAACTCGAACTTGCCGATGCGACGTTTCTGCGCCCCGGTGAACGCCCCTGGTTCGTGGCCGAACAGTTCGCTCTCCACTACCGATTCCGCCAGCGCCCCGGCGTTGATCGCCACGAACGGCCCGTTGCGGCGGCCCGACAGGTCGTGCAGGGCCCGCGCCACCACCTCCTTGCCGGCCCCGGTCTCGCCGAGGATCAGCACGTCGGCGCGAGTCGCAGCGAGGGCGCCGATCTGTTGGCGCAGGCGCAGCATGGACGCCGATTGGCCCACCAGTCGTGCGCTCAGTTCCTGGCGGTCGCTCAGGGCCAGGCGCAGGCTGCGGTTGTCCAGGACCAGCCGGCGCCAAGCCAGGGCGCGACGCACGCTGTCCAGCAGGGCATCGCTGGCAAAGGGTTTCTCCAGGAAGTCGTAGGCCCCGGCGCGCATCGCCTGTACGGCCAGCGGCACGTCGCCATGGCCGGTGATCAGCAGCACCGGCAGCTCCGGGTCCTGGGCATGCAATTGGCTGAGCAGTTCCATGCCGTCGATGCCCGGCATGCGGATGTCACTGACCACCACCCCCGGCCAATCCCGTTCCAGGCGTTCGGCCAGGCCCTGGGCTTCTCCCAGGGACAGGACCTTGAGCCCGGCCAGGTCCAGGGTCTGGCTCAGGGCCTGGCGCAAGTGTGGGTCGTCATCGATCAACACCACTTGCAACTGGGGGTCGAGGCTGTCGGGACGGGTCATTGGTCACTTTCCAGGTCGTGTCGTGGCCGCCCCTGCAAGGTCGGCCCATGGCTTGTTCGCGTGTGGCGCGCGTCGCGTTTCATACCCCGCGGTCCTCGGATGGCTGTGGGCTGACTCCCGGAGCCCCGGCCCGCAAACGCAGGGTGATCAGGGCACCGCCTTCGCGATGGTTGGCGAACGCCAGCTCACCGCCGAAGGCTCGCATCAGGGTGTCGCAGATCGCCAGCCCCAGGCCCAGGCCCTGGGTTCGCGTCTTGGTGGTGTAGAACGGCTCTCCGGCGCGTCCCAGGGCTTCCATGCAGAAACCCGGGCCATTGTCGCGGATGTACAGGTTGACGCCCGTGGCGGTGGATTCGGCACTCAGCCACAGCTTGCGTGGCGGGCCTTTTTCGGTGAGGGCATCCAGGGCGTTGGCCAGCAAGTTGCCCAGGACTTGGCGCAAGCGGGTTTCCCCGGCCTCGACCCACAGGGTAGCGGCCGGCAGGTCGCGGATCAGCTCCACGTCCATGGCTCGACGGCGCTTGGCCAACAGGGCCAGGGCATCGTCCAGGGCCGGCTGCAGGGCGACGCTCTCCGGTGCGTGGTGATCGCGCCGGGCAAACGCCCGCAAGTGGGTGATGATCGAGGCCATGCGCCCGGTCAATTCGCTGATCAGCTTGAGGTTGCCCCGGGCGTCGTCGGTGCGTTGATGGTCCAGCAGCACCTCAGCGTTTTCAGCGTAGCTGCGGATCGCCGCCAGTGGCTGGTTGAGCTCGTGGCTGATACTGGCGGACATGGTGCCCAATGCCGAAAGCTTGCCAGCCTGGACCAGGTCGTCCTGGGCACGTACCAGTTCCTGCTGGGCGGTCTCGCGTTCCAGCACTTCCTGCTTCAGGCGTCGGTTGAGGTTCTCCAGGTCGCTGGTGCGTTCGGCCACGCGCATCTCCAGTTCCCGCCGTGCCTTGCCTTCGAAAGCGATCCGCTCCATGTAGTGCTGGCGGCGTTGCATCATCAGTCCGAGCAGCAGCATCAGCACCAATAGAGCTGCGGCGCCAATCGCCAGGACGGTGCGTACTGGGCGGTCGATCAGGGTGCGAGGGGCGAGGATGCTGACGCTCCAGCCGGTTTCCTCGATCTGCTGGGTCTGCACCAGCCAGGCCTTGGAGTTGAGATCCAGAGGACGTGGAGTGCGGGTTGGATAGGGTTGGATGGCGACGATCGCCTGGCGTTCTTCCTCGTTTAGCGGGCGAGTCGCGCGAAAGCGCCATTCCGGGCGCGAGGTGAGAATCACCACACCGTTGTGATCGGTCACCAGAAGCTGCTCCGGTGTCTTGCCCCACAGGCGTTCGGTGTGGTCCAGGTCGACCTTGACCACGAGGACCCCGAGTATCCGCTCGCCTTCGCGTACCGCAGCGGCGAAGAAATAGCCGCGCTTGGCCGAGGTGGTCCCCAGGCCGAAGAAGCGCCCGAGGCGGCCGGCCATGGCCTCGCTGAAGTATGGGCGGAAGGCGAAGTTACGGCCCACGAAGCTGTCGTGCTTGTCCCAGTTGGAGGCCGCCAGGGTCTTGCCGCTGGTGTCCATCAGGTACATGACTTCGGCGCCGGTCTGGGCGCTGATGTTCTTGAGCAGGCGGTTGGCGTTGCCCTGGGTGACGCCATCGTCCGGGGCCCCTAGCAGCGCCCGCAGTGCTGGCAAGTCGCCAAGGATCTGCGGCAGTACTTCGTAGCGATGCAGGGTGCCCAGCAGGTTGGCTACGTAGAGGTCCAGGGTCTGGCTGTTCTGGCTGGTCAGCTCATTGCGGTAGTAACGTTCCGCCAGGTGCTCCAGTGGCCACAGCAGCGGTGCCAGGCACAGGGCCAGCAAGGCCAGGCTGCGCCAGCGGGGACGACGGGGGAGGGCTGTGGTCATGGAAATGGCGCCTGTGGACAGAGGCGCATTATGCCCAGGGTCGGCCGACGTTTGGTAACGGGTCGCGGTGCCCGGCCAAACGTCGACAGGCTTTAGCCCTGTTCGGCAAGGCACTCGCGCAAAGCGGTGTGCCAGTCCGGCTGGATCACGCCCCATTCCCGAGCCAGGCGGGTGCAGTCCAGGCGCGAGTTCAGCGGCCGTGGTGCCGGGGTCGGATAGGCGCTGGACGCAATGGCCTCCAGTATCGCGCAAGGCTTGTTCATGGCCAGCAATTGCTCGCCGATAGCCTGGGCGAAGCCGAACCAGGAGGTTTCACCATGGGCGGTGAGATGGTAAGTGCCCCAGGCCCCCGGAGTACCTGCCCGCCAGCGCTCGATGAGGGCCCGGGTGCTGTTGGCGATGGTGCCGGCCCAGGTCGGGGCCCCGATCTGATCGGCCACCACCCGCAGTTCCGGCCGCTCCTGCAACAGGCGTTGCATGGTCAGCAAGAAGTTCTTGCCGTGGCTGGAATAGACCCAGCTGGTACGCAGGATCAGGTGCTGGCCCTCGACCAGGTTGATCGCCCGTTCGCCTGCCAGCTTGCTCTGGCCGTAGACGCTCAGCGGATTGGGCTCGTCCTCTTCCACGTAGGGCGTGTCCTTGCTGCCGTCGAACACGTAATCGGTGGAGTAGTGGATCAGCGGAATGCCCAAGTCGAAGGCTTCCTGGGCGAAGACCCCCGGGGCCGTGGCATTGATGGCGAAGGCCAGGTCCGGCTCGCTTTCAGCCTGGTCCACCGCGGTGTGGGCCGCGGCATTGATGATCAGGTCCGGGCGCAGTGTCCGGACCTGCTGGCGGATCTGATCCGGATGGCTCAGGTCCAGCCGGTCGCGCCCCAGGACCAGCAGCTCGCCCAGGTCCCCGAGCCGCTGTTGCAGCTCGCGGGAGACCTGGCCGTGCTGGCCGCTGATAAGGATCTTCAAGGGCGTGTTCATTGGAACAGCTCGGCTTCGTTCAGGCTTTTGCCATTCTGGTCCTTGGCCGAGAGTATGGGAGCTCCTTGCAACTGCCAGTCGATCGCTAAGGTCGGATCATCCCAGCGAATGCAGCGTTCGGCGGACGGTGTGTAGTAATCGGTCGTCTTATAGAGAAATTCGGCAAAGTCGCTCAGGACTACAAAACCGTGAGCGAAGCCTTCTGGAATCCATAACTGCCGATTGTTTTCTGCGGACAGGAGAATGCTGGTCCAGCGTCCAAAGCTGGGTGAGTGGCGTCGAAGGTCGACGGCCACGTCCAGTACCTTTCCTGCAATCACCCGGACGAGCTTTCCCTGGGAGTGCTCGATCTGATAGTGCAGGCCACGCAAGACATTCTTCGCCGAGCGCGAATGATTGTCCTGAACGAATTCTTTGTTTAGTCCTGTGGCTTCCTTGAATGCTTTGGCATTGAAGCTTTCGTAGAAAAAGCCACGATCGTCGCCAAACATCTTGGGTTCGATGATTAGTACGTCGGAGAGGTCGGTCGAAGTGACCTTCATTGTGTTTCTCCCGCGAGAGTGAACAAGTACTGGCCATAGCCGGTCTTGCCGAAATACGCGGCGCGTTCCAGCAGGTGTTCACGGCTGATCCAGTGATTCTCGTAGGCGATCTCTTCCAGGCAAGCGACTTTCAGGCCCTGGCGGTGTTCGATGGTCTGCACGTACTGCGAGGCTTCCAGCAGGCTATCGTGGGTGCCAGTGTCGAGCCAGGCAAAGCCCCGGCCAAAGCGCTCCACATGTAGATCGCCACGCTTGAGGTAGGCATTGTTGACGTCAGTAATTTCCAGCTCGCCACGGGGCGAAGGTTTGACTGCCTTGGCGATCTGCACCACGTCATTGTCGTAGAAGTACAGGCCGGTGACGGCATAGCTGGATTTGGGTTGCTTGGGTTTTTCTTCGATGGACAGTGCGCGGCCTTCATTGTCGAAGTCGATGACGCCAAAGCGCTCTGGATCCTTGACCCAGTAGCCAAATACCGTGGCGCCGCTAGTACGTTTGGCAGCATCGCGCAACTGCTCGCCAAAGTATTGGCCGTGAAAGATGTTGTCGCCCAGGATCAGGCAGACTGGATCGTTGCCGATGAATTCCTCACCGATCAGGAATGCCTGGGCCAGGCCATCCGGCGAAGGTTGTTCGGCGTAGCTGAAACGCACCCCGAACTGGCTTCCATCACCCAGCAGATTGCGGTACTGCGGCAAGTCCTGGGGAGTGGAGATGATCAGGATGTCCTGGATACCGGCCAGCATCAGAACCGATATCGGGTAATAGATCATCGGTTTGTCATAGATCGGCAACAGCTGCTTGGAAACGCCGAGAGTGATGGGGTGCAGACGGGTACCGGAACCGCCCGCCAGAACAATGCCCTTGATCATGCAATCAGATCCTTGATGTTGGTGGAACCCAGGCGTTCGCCCTGGTAGCTGCCGTCCTGTACCCGACGACACCATTCGAGATTGTCCAGGTACCACTGCACGGTCTTGCGCAGCCCGCTGGCAAAGGTTTCTTCTGGCACCCAGCCCAGTTCGTGCTCGATCTTGCTGGCATCGATGGCATAGCGCTGGTCGTGGCCAGGACGGTCCTGGACGAAGGTGATCAGGTCGGTGTAATGGGCCACGCCTGCTGGTTTTTCCGGGGCCAGCTCTTCCAGCAGGCCGCAGATACCGCGCACCACATCGATGTTCTTTTGTTCGTTATGGCCGCCGATGTTGTAGGTCTCGCCTACCACGCCTTCGGTCACGACCTTGAACAGGGCTCGTGCGTGGTCCTCCACATACAGCCAGTCACGTACTTGCAGGCCGTTGCCGTAGACCGGCAGAGGCTTGCCCGCGAGGGCATTGAGGATCACCAATGGGATCAGTTTCTCGGGGAAGTGGAATGGACCGTAGTTATTGGAGCAGTTGGTGATCAGCACCGGCAGGCCATAGGTACGCTGCCAGGCGCGGACCAGGTGGTCGGATGCAGCCTTGCTCGCGGAGTAAGGCGAGCTGGGAGCGTAGGGCGTGGTCTCGGTGAACAGGTCGTCGACGCCATGCAGGTCGCCATAGACCTCGTCAGTGGAGATATGGTGGAAGCGGAAGGCGGCTTTTTCCGCCTCGGGCAGCTGCTGCCAGTAAGCGCGCGTCGCTTCCAGCAGGCTGTAGGTGCCAACGATATTGGTCTGGATGAAGTCCGATGGCCCATCGATGGAGCGATCTACATGGGATTCGGCCGCCAGGTGCATGATCGCATGGGGCTGGAAGCGTGCCAGGACTGCGCTGACGGTGGCCTGGTCGATGATATCGGCCTTGACGAATTCGTAGCGGCTGTTGCTGGCGATGCTATGCAGCGACTCCAGGTTGCCTGCGTAGGTCAGTTTGTCCAGGTTCAACACCTCGTGTTCCGTGTGCTGAATCAGGTGACGGACCAAAGCCGAGCCGATAAAACCGGCTCCGCCGGTGACGAGAATGCGCATGTGAGGTGGCCTGTGTCCTTTAAAGAGATCATTTACTGCAAAAATGCAGCATAGCTTGTCGGCACGAAGCTCGCGGTGCAATAGGCACTGCTCATCGTTTGTGCCATGAGGGATCGAATACCGTCTGGTAAGGCCGTGTGGCAGCCTGGGTGGAGGCTGTTCAGGAGCGCGAGCACTTGCGTATCGCCCTGGCCAATGGCGATATAAGCGACCAATAACAATTACCGGGGTCGTTGTATGTTGCTCGCCACCTTGATCCACCGTGCCAGCCTGCCCAGTCCACAGGTCACCGAGCAGCAAGCGCTGGAGCTGTTGCAGGCCCACTACGGCCTGCAGGGCTCCTTGCAGTCGCTGGGCAGCCAGCAGGATCTCAATTACCGCCTCGACAGCCCGCAAGGCCGCTTTGTGCTGAAGATCTGCCGTGGCGACTACTCCACCCTGGAGTTGCAGGCGCAGCATGAAGGCCTCGGGCATTTGCGACAGCATCCCGAATTGCGGGTGCCTCGGGTCGTTCCGGCCAAGAACGGTGCGGACCTGCTGACCCTGGAGCTTGCCGGACAGACCCTGCATGTACGCGTGCTCGACTATATAGAAGGCCGCTCCCTGACCCATCTGCCACACCTGGGCATCGAGCTGGTCGCGGGCCTGGGGCGGCTCTGCGGGCAGATGGACCTGGCCCTGGCGGACTTCCAGCATCCCGGGCTCGAGCGCACCCTGCAGTGGGATGCCCGGCATGCCCAGGCATTGATCGAGCACTTGCTGCCAGTGATCGAGGATCCCCGGCAACGCGCCTTGATCGCGGCGGCAGCACAGCGCGCCGAGCGTCACCTGCGACCGTTGGTCGACCAGTTGCCGGTACAGGCGATCCATATGGACATCACCGACGACAACGTCGTCTGGCGCCGAGACGCGGCACGGCATTGGCAATTGCAGGGGGTGATCGATTTCGGCGATCTGGTCCGCACCTGGCGCATCACCGACCTGTCGGTGACTTGCGCGTCGCTGTTGCATCACGCCGAGGGCGATCCGTTGCGCATCCTGCCGGCAATCCAGGCCTACCACCAGGTCAATCCGCTGCAGCGCTCGGAGTTGCTGGCGCTGTGGCCTCTGATCGTTGCCCGGGCCGCGGTGCTGGTACTCAGCGGTGAGCAGCAGGTCGGTATCGATCCGGGCAACGAATACAGCCGCGCCAACCTGAATCACGAGTGGGAAATCTTCCGGGTCGCTTCTTCCGTGCCTTTCGAACTGATGGAGGCGGCGATTCTGGGGGCTGTCGGCCAGTCGCTGCCGGCCATCGCCAGCGAGGGCTTTGCTCCGCTGTTGCCCAGCCTGGTAGGGCGTGAGTTCGCCCTGATCGACCTGGGGGTGTTGAGCCCGCATTTCGAGGCCGGTAACTGGGAACAACCGGGAATCGACGATCGCCTGCTGGCCGAAGCGGGGGCCGCCCATGGCCTGGCCGCCAGTCGCTATGGCCAATACCGCCTGTCGCAGACCCGTCCCGACAGCGCGCTGGAGCCGCAAACCTGTCCTGTGCATGTCCAATTGCAAGTGCCTTCGGGTACCACGGTGGAAGCCCCGTTCGCCGGTGTCCTGCACACGGCCGCTGGCGGCCTGCTGCGCCTTGATGGGCCAGGGCTGAGCTTGCGCCTGTGGGGTGTCGAGGCGGCGCTGCAACCAGGAGCCGCCTTGGTCAAGGGCCAGGTATTGGGGGCCGTGGCGGCCGACGGTCGGCTCAAGGTGCAGTTGTGCCGTGGCGCCGAGCTCGATCCACCGCTGTTCTGCACCCCGACCCGGGCTATGGCCTGGCAGGCCCTGTGCCCCTCGCCGGCGGCACTGCTGGGGCTGGCCTGCGATGCTGAGCCGGAGGTGGATGCCCAGGCCCTGCTGGCCCGGCGCGATGCCAGTTTCGCCCGCACCCAGAAGCACTATTACGTCGATCCACCACGGATCGAGCGGGGCTGGCGCAACCACCTGATCGACATGCAGGGGCGCTCCTACCTGGACATGCTCAACAATGTCGCGGTACTCGGCCATGGCCACCCGCGGATGGCCGCCGAAGCTGCGCGCCAGTGGTCGCTGCTCAACACCAACTCGCGCTTTCACTATGCGGCCATCGCCGAGTTCTCCGAGCAATTGCTGGCGCTGGCGCCGGACTCCATGGACCGGGTGTTCCTGGTCAACAGTGGCACCGAGGCCAACGACCTGGCGATCCGCCTGGCCTGGGCCTACAGCGGTGGACGCGACATGCTCAGCGTGCTGGAGGCCTACCACGGTTGGTCGGTGGCTGCCGATGCGGTTTCCACCTCGATCGCCGATAACCCCCAGGCCCTCACCAGCCGCCCGGACTGGGTCCACCCGGTAACCGCCCCCAACACTTATCGTGGCGAGTTCCGGGGCCCGGACACCACCGCGCAGTACTTGCGCAGCGTCGACCAGCAACTGGCCAAGCTCGACGAAACAGGGCGCCAGTTGGCCGGTTTCATCTGCGAGCCTGTGTATGGCAACGCCGGTGGGATCTCGTTGCCCAAGGGCTACTTGGGTGAGGTCTACCAGCGGGTCCGGGAGCGGGGTGGGGTGTGCATCGCCGACGAGGTCCAGGTGGGGTATGGCCGCATGGGCGAATTCTTCTGGGGGTTCCAGGAGCAGGGCGTGGTCCCGGACATCATCACCATGGCCAAGGGCATGGGCAACGGCCAGCCCCTGGGGGCAGTGATCACCCGGCGCGAGATCGCCGAGGCGCTGGAGGCCGAAGGGTATTTCTTCTCCTCGTCCGGCGGCAGCCCGGTCAGTTGCCGCATTGGCATCGCGGTATTGGATGTCATGCGTGAAGAGGGGCTCTGGGACAACGCCCGGGTCGTGGGATGGCACTTCCGGCAGCGCCTGGAGGCACTCAAGGCCCTGCATCCGCTGGTGGGGGCGGTGCATGGTTCGGGTTTCTACCTGGGCCTGGAGCTGATTCGCGATCACCAGACCCTGGAACCGGCTACCGAGGAAACCGCCCTGCTGTGCGAGCGCCTGCGCGAGCTGGGCATCTTCATGCAGCCCACCGGCGACTACCTGAATATTCTCAAGATCAAGCCACCGATGGTCACCACCCGGCAGAGTGTCGATTTCTTCGTCGACATGCTGTCCAAGGTGTTGGGCGAAGAACTCTAGGCCTGGACCCTCATGGGCCGGCGCCGCATGTCCAGGTTGCTGGGCGGGTGCCGGCCCATGGGAAGAACCTAGGTATTGAAATGGATTAAATCGATTATTATCGAAGTTATTTCGATATTTTTTGATTCTATGGATTTTATTAGCTTCTAAAGTCGATTTTTATCGGATATAAAGTGACCGTCGTCGGGCAGAAAATTGCCGTGCCCGCACGCTTTCATCCGTTGTCTTCGACTGCGTCCATTCGCCCAGGAGTTGATCCATGAGCCGTACCGTTACCGTCGCCGCTACCCAGATGGCCTGTTCCTGGGACCTTGAGGCCAACCTCGACACCGCTGAAAAGCTGGTGCGCGAAGCCGCCGCCAAGGGCGCGCAGATCATCCTGATCCAGGAGCTGTTCGAGACTCCGTACTTCTGCCAGAAGCCCAATCCGGACTACCTGCAACTGGCCACGCCGACCGAGGCCAATGCGGCCATCGCGCACTTCCAGAAGCTTGCCCGGGAGCTGCAAGTGGTGCTGCCCATCAGCTTCTTCGAACTGGCTGGCCGGGCGCGCTTCAACAGCATCGCGATCATCGATGCCGATGGCAGCAACCTCGGGATTTATCGTAAAAGCCATATCCCGGACGGCCCCGGTTACCACGAGAAGTACTACTTCAATCCGGGGGATACCGGCTTCAAGGTGTGGAACACCCGCTACGCCAAGATTGGCGTGGGCATCTGCTGGGACCAGTGGTTCCCCGAGTGCGCGCGCAGCATGGCCCTGCAGGGGGCAGAAATCCTGTTCTACCCCACCGCCATCGGCAGCGAGCCCCACGATTCGAGCATTTCTTCGCGCGACCATTGGCAGCGGGTGCAACAGGGCCATGCCGGCGCCAACCTGATGCCGCTGGTGGCCAGCAATCGCATCGGCAACGAGGAGCAGGACGGCTACGACATCACCTTCTACGGTTCGTCCTTTATCGCCAACCCGTTCGGCGAGAAGGTCCAGGAGCTCAACCAGACCGAAGAAGGTATCCTTGTGCACAGTTTCGACCTCGACGAGCTCGAGCACATCCGCAGCGCCTGGGGCAGTTTCCGTGACCGCCGTCCGACCCTCTATGGCGCCCTGAAAACCCTCGACGGTTCCCTGGAGTCCTGAACACTATGAGTACTTTGCACAGCACGCCGCGCGCCGACGGTTTCTACATGCCGGCCGAATGGGCCACCCAGACCCAGGCCTGGATGATCTGGCCCGAGCGTCCGGATAACTGGCGCCTGGGCGGCAAGCCAGCCCAGGCGGCCCATGCCGCAGTGGCCAAGGCCATTGCCCGCTTCGAACCGGTGACCGTGGCGGTGTCCGCGGCCCAGTATGAAAACGCCCGGGCGCGCCTGGACGTACCCAATATCCGCGTGGTGGAGATGTCCAGCGATGACGCCTGGGTCCGCGACACCGGCCCGACCTTCGTCATCAACGACACCGGCGAAGTACGTGGCGTGCACTGGGGCTTCAACTCCTGGGGCGGCTTCGAGGGCGGCCTGTACGCGCCGTGGAATCGCGACGAGCAGGTGGCCAGCAAGGTGCTGGAGATCGAGCGTTGCCAGGAATACCGCACCGAGGGCTTCGTGCTCGAGGGCGGTTCGATCCACGTCGATGGCGAAGGCACCCTGATCACCACCGAGGAATGCCTGCTCAACCACAACCGCAATCCGCACCTGTCTCGCGAGCAGATCGAGGCGGTGCTGCGTGATCACCTGGCGGTGGAACAGATCGTCTGGCTGCCGGACGGCCTGTACAACGACGAAACCGACGGCCATGTGGATAACTTCTGCTGCTACGTGCGTCCGGGCGAAGTGCTGCTGGCCTGGACCGACGACCCGCAGGACCCGAACTACCCTCGTTGCCAGGCCGCCATGCAGGTGCTGGAAAACACCCGCGACGCCAAGGGCCGCGCGTTCAAGGTGCACAAGATGCCGATCCCCGGGCCGCTGTATGCCACCGAGGAAGAGTGCGCCGGAGTCGATGCGGTAGAAGGCAGCCAGGAGCGCAACCCATCGGTGCGCCTGGCCGGCTCCTACGTGAACTTCCTGATCGTCAATGGCGGGATCATCGCCCCGAGTTTCGATGATCCGATGGACGCACCCGCCAAGGCGATCCTGCAGCAATTGTTCCCTGAGCACGAAGTGGTGATGGTACCTGGGCGCGAACTGTTACTGGGCGGTGGCAACATCCACTGCCTTACCCAACAGCAGCCCGCCCCCCACCGGATTTGAGTGCCGTTGTAACAGAAGTTGTCGACTGCGTGACGGTCAACAAACCCGGCCCATCCTGAGATTCTTCAGAGCGCCCGCAGCCCAGATGGGTTGCGGGCTTTTTCATGGCCGCATGCCCGTATGCCGGGCACATTGGCACAGCTCTTGTATCGGACCTGTGGTGATTCTGAGACATGTGGAACTCTGATGTTCTGTCATAAACCTTGGATAAGTTAGGCCGCTCAGATACCGGGAGAGAGCGCTGGAATGAACATGGTCAGCGAGCGGGCATCGCATCCCTTGGCAATGAGTAATGAGTCACTGCAGGTTCTGGTGCAATGGTTGAAATCCAATGGCACGCGTCAGATGAGGGAACCTGATCCGCGCCGGATCATCATCGAGCGTTACCCCGCTGGATTGCTCAGCGAGGCGGAGCTGCAAGCACTTTGGGATGTGGTGAAAGGATAGAACGACAATGGATTGTAAAAAGCGCTGCCAGGATGGCAGCGCTTTTTTTTCGCCTGTGATCCGCACGGATCAGAAGCTGTAGGTCCCGCTGACCACCAGGCTGCGGGGGTCGCCCGGCTGGATCTGGTAGGCGCTGGTGGCGGAGCTGTAGTAGTCGCGGTTGGCGATGTTGTTCAGCGCCGCGCGCACATCCCAGTCCTTGTGGCGGTAGCCGGCCAGGGCGTCCCAGCGGCCGTAGCCGGGTAGCGCCACGGTATTGGCGTTGTCGGCGAAACGATCGCCCACCAGGGTCAGGCCGGTTTCGGCATACCAGCCCAGCTCGGGTTTCCAGGTCACGAACAGGCTGGCGTTACGCTTGGCCACATCGTTGATGCGCTTGCCCTCGTTGCCGTTGTCGTCCTTGACGATGGTGGCGTCCTGCAGGCCGATGCCTCCTCGTACATACCAATTGCCGACCACATTGCCGGTGGCGGTCAGTTCGAGGCCGCGTGAACGCTGCAGCCCCGTCAGCAGGTAGGTTCCCTTGTTCAGCGGGTCTTCTGTACGGCGGTTGTACAGTTCGATTTCGTACAGCGCGAGGGTGGTGCTCAAGCGCTCGTCGAGCCACTCGCTCTTGACCCCGATTTCCTTCTGTCGGGTCAGCTCGGGAGCGGTCTGGTTGGTATTGCCCTTGGCTCCCGGAGAGATGCCGATAAGACCGCCGCCAACCGGGGCGAAGGACTTGCTCCAGGAGGCGTAGAACGAGTGATCTTTCCACGGCGTGTAGACCAGCCCCACACGTGGGCTGGTGCTGGTGCTGTCCTGCTTTTCCTGCAGGCCCGAAAGCTTGCTGGTGGTTTCCACTTCGAAGCGGTCGAAGCGTACGCCGGCCAGCAACTGCCACTCGTCGTTCAGGCGGATCTGGTCCTGCAGGTATAGGCCGGCACTGTCGACGTTGGTCAGGTTGTTGCTGAATACCTTCATCGCACCGTTGTGCTGCTGGCGTGCGGTGGCGCCGCTCAGGGGAGCGCCGGGCACGCCGACGCCTTGATTGAGCAGCGAGTGGCGGCGTTGCTCGCCTACTTCCAGGCCCGCCAGCAATGTGTGCTCGATGCCGTAGGTTTGCACATGGCCTTCGAGCTCGACGGTGTTGTACAGGTTGCGGGTACTCAGGTCCTGCTGCCAGCGCTGACGGTCTACCAGGCCTGTCGCCGGTTTGTAGCCTGTGAGGTAGGTGTTGTCGAAATCGCTCTCCAGCTTGAACAGGCTGAAGCTGTGACGCAGTTGCCACTGGTCGTTGAGGTCATAGCTCAGGCGCGAGCGCAGCGATTGGGCGCGGTCGTTGATGTAGTCGCGCTGGGTGTCGCCATACGTGGTCTTGCGGCTGACATCGGCCGGGCGTCCGGTCAGCGGGTTACCCGGGATACCACGGTCGGGAGTGCGGTCGTAGCGGCTGTACTCGTATTGCACCAGCCAGTTCAGGTCCGGGCTCAGTTGCCAGCTCATGGAGGGGGCGAACAGTTGGCGATGATTGCCGTCGATACCATCGCGGAAGCTGTTCCTGTCCTCGTTGCCCAGGTTCAGGCGCAAGCTGATGTTGTCCGTCGGGTCGGCGCTGAGGTCGGCGTACAGGCTACGCAGGTCCTGGCTGCCACCCTGGACCTCGACGCTGGAACGGCGCCCGGCTTCGGGCAGTTTGCTCACCCGGTTGACGATGCCACCCTGGCTGCCACGGCCATAGAGCACCGCTGCCGGGCCCTTGAGGACCTCGATCCGCTCGATGTTGTGCAGGTCGCGCACATACTGGCTGTCGTCGCGGATGCCATCCAGGTAGAAGTCGTTGCTGGCGTCGAAGCCACGAATCCGGATGCTGTCAAAGCGTGTGTCGGCGCTACTGCTGACGTTGGGAATACCGCCCAGGGCGCTGCCCAGGTCGTTGGTACCGTAATCGCGCAGGTTGCTGGTCTTCACCGTATCGATGGCCTGGGGCACGTAGCGCGCAGGCGTCGAGGTGCGGGTCGCGGTGCTCACTTCCCTGACCCGGGGGTCGTCGGGGCTGCTCCCTGCTTCGGCACGAATGGAGGTGGTGGGGAGGGTGGTGCCGGCGGCGCAGGCGAAACCGCTGGCCAGCAGGGTGCAGAGTCCCAGGGACAGGGGGGTGAGGCGGAAATGGGCAGGCATTATGAAGCGCATCCGAGAGGAGGAAATTCGAAGGGTGCGAATGGTAATGCTTGATATTTACGTATGTTAATTATTTGCTAAAACACGATCGGGTCTATTGTTTCAAATTATTTCAAAGCGTTATCAATTCAATTCCAGCCAATGATTCGTCCGCTGGCGCTACTCAAATGGAAAGATTCGACCGGTTACGGCAACAGACTAAAAGCCATTTCGAGGTTTTTCCGTTGGTCCGCGGGGCATAGTCTGGGCCCTGTCGAATTCCCAAGATCCTGCTGGAGCCTCGTATGTCCTCGGCCACTCTTCATTACATCTACGATCCGCTGTGCGGCTGGTGCTATGGCGCCAAACCGCTGGTGCAGGCTGCCCAGGCAGTGGTACCGGTGGTGGCCCATGCCGGCGGCATGATGACCGGCCGCAACCGCCAGCTGGTATCGCCACAATTGCGTGACTACGTCATGCCTCACGATCGGCGTATTGCCGAGTACACCGGACAGCCGTTCGGCCAGGCCTATTTCGAGGGGTTGCTGCGCGACCACTCGGCGGTGTTCGACTCGGCGCCGCCCATCGCTGCCGTGCTGACGGCCCAAGCCTTGGCTGGCCGGGGCCTGGAGCTGCTGGGACGCTTGCAGACCGCGCACTATCTTGAAGGGCGACGAATCGCCGACCGCGAGGTGCTGTTGGAACTGGCACAAGAACTGGGCTTTGCCCCGCAGGCATTCGCCGAAGGCCTCGACCGGGTCGTGGCGCAGGAGCTTGACGAGCATATAAAAGCCAGCCGTGCACTGCTGGCCCAGGTTGGCGGGCAAGGCTTCCCGACCCTGGCATTGGAGCGCGACGGGCACTTCCAGTTGCTTGACCTCAGCCCCTGGCTGGGTAAACCCGAGGCCTTCGCCCAGTGGCTGAAGACCTCCCTGGGCGCCGGTAGCGGCCCTCATGATGGCGTTGCCCCAAGCTGTGGCCTGGACGGTTGCACGCCCTGATCTCACCTGAACCCAGTGGAGTCACCCATGGATAACCTTGCGTTGATCAAAAGCACCTACGAAGGCGCCAACTCCCAGGAAAACGCGCGTAACACCGCGGCGGCCCTGGCTCCCGATGCACGCTGGACCGAAGCGGCGGGCTTTCCCTATGCCGGCACCTATGTCGGCTTCGACGAAGTGCTGGAGCATGTCTTCAAGCGCCTGGGCTCGGAGTGGCAGGACTTCACGTTCAAGGTCGACAGCTACGTGGCCGAGGGTGACAAAGTGGTCGCCTATGGCAATTACCAGGGCATCTATAAGGCCTCTGGCAAACCCATCGATGTACGAGTGGCTCACTTGTGGACACTCAAGAATGGCAAGGTCACGCATTTCGAACAGTTCGTTGATAGTCACAGCGTGCAGCTGGCAATGCTCTAGTCCGCAGTTCTTAGAATATTTTCAGCTATTTTAAGACGATTCACGAAATTGACACGTTGTTAAGGCCACGGATAGGATTTGTCTTAACGCCTGTGGCTAAGAGCCATATTTCAGAGTGATAAAAGGCCCGCCACCATCCCATGTGGGCGGGCTTTTTGTTTCGACGGTAGAAGAGCGTTCAAACGCCATAGCCGCACAAGCTCACAGCGCGTCATCAAACCGTAATAAGGAAAATAAAATGTTTAAACAGCGGATCTGCTTGATTGCACTGGGGATTTTGAGCGCTACACAAGCCATGGCCGACGGCCAGGCCGACGCCAAGGGCTTCGTCGAAGACAGCAGCCTGAAAGTGCTGCTGCGCAATGCTTACATCAACCGTGACTACAAAGACGGTAACAAGGACAAGGCTGAGTGGGGCCAAGGCTTCATCGGTACCTTCTCCTCCGGTTTCACCCAGGGCACCGTGGGCGTGGGCGTTGACGCCTTCGGCCTGTACGCACTGCGCCTGGATGGCGGCAAGGGCCGCAGCGGTGCCGGCGGCATCGACTTTTTCAAACAAGACAACAGCGGCAAGGCCGCCAACGACCTGGCCAAGGCCGGCGCTGCCGTCAAGTTCCGCATTTCCAACACCGTGCTGACCTACGGCGACCAGATGCCGGCCCTGCCGGTACTGAACTACGACAACGCGCGCCTGCTGCCGGAAAGCTACACCGGTACCCTGATCACCTCCAAGGAGATCAAGGGCCTGGAGCTGAACGCCGGTCGTTTCACCGCCGAATCGCGCAAGAGCGACGAAGGTCGTGACAGCGGTGGCCTGAAGTCGATCAACGTGTTGGGTGGTAGCTACCAGTTCACCGAACAGTTCAAGGGCGCGTTCTACGCTTCCGACGTCGAAGACGTGCTGAAGAAGCAGTACGTGAACCTGAACTATGTGTTCCCGCTGGCCACCGATCAGTCCCTGACCCTGGACTTCAACGGCTATCAGACCAAGCTGGACAAGTCCTATGCGACCAAGGCCAAGGCTGGCGGCCAGGACAACAAGATCTGGAGCCTGGCGGCCACCTATGCCACTGGCCCGCACTCCTTCACCCTGGCGCACCAGCGCAGCACGGGCGACAGCCACCTGGGTTATGCCTATGGCGGCTACCAGCGTGATCAAGGTCGCGTGGGCGATGGCGGCAACACCATCTACCTGGCCAACTCCTACTGGTCCGACTTCAACGCCGAAGACGAACGCAGCTGGCAGCTGGGCTACGGTCTGGACTTCGGCGCCTTCGGCGTACCGGGCCTGACCTACAACGTGGCCTATGTGCGTGGCGACAACATCACCACCGCAACGTCCTCCGGTGGCAGCGAGCGGGAAATCTTCAACCAGTTCAAGTACGTAGTGCAGAGCGGCCCGGCCAAGGACCTGAGCGTGAAGGTTCGCAGTTCGGTCCTGCGCGTATCGCAGAAGTCTTCCGACTACAACGTGGGCGGCAACGAACTGCGCGTATTCGTCGACTACCCGATCAACGTGTTCTGATGAACGCCTGATCACCACCTGGTTGCAGGTGGCGCAATGCAAAAAAGCCCCGACTGGTTCGGGGCTTTTTCATGCCGGGCAGTTGCCCGCTGCTGTGTAGCTGGGTGATATCAATCTTGCTACAGTCCGTCCCCTTTTTCGTCACGGATGATCTCGATGTTCCGTTCCCTGTTGCCCGGCCTGTGCCTGCTGGGTGTCGCCAGCATCGCCCAGGGCCAGCAAGCGATCTCGCCCGAGCAATTGCTCAGCGATTTTTCCCGCTGCGATGCGCAGTTCTTCCAGAGCCTGAACACCGCGCGGTTGCCGGCTGGCACCCTGGACCTTGCCCAGTACGGCACGGTCAAGGCGCCCCGTATCCTGAATCCGTTGCAGGAAGGTGGTCGCTACCAGGCGTTCGAACAGCCTCTGGTGGTCAACGGTGTGCGCCTGGTGGGCTACTACAACGAAGCCATGTCGCTGAAGTCGGCGGGCAACCTCCTGTTCTGGGGCTTTGTCGCCGAAGGCGAACCCCGCGAGGTGGTGGCGAGCCTCAAGCCGCTGCTGGTGGACAACGCCCGCCTGAAGGACGATCGCAGTGCGCTCAGCCGTGTGGACATCAGGCGGATCGGCGACCCGATCCTGCAATGGCGGACCCAGGGCCTGGCCGGGGGCGGCGTGGCTACGCCGTTCGGTTTCGTCGAGCGTGTCCTGAGCATCGACAAGGGTATCGAGCGCGGGCCTATCGCCGGTCGTACCACCCTCTTCTGCAGCCTGCAGGGCACGGTCACCGCACCGCTGCTGCAGGTTTATCGTCCCGACCTCAACGCTCACCTGCTGGATTGAACAACATGCCTACATCGATGGTTCGTGGAGCGCTCCTGCTCCTGGGTTCCCTGCTCCTCGCCGGGTGTGCCGGCCTGCAGAGCCAGGATCAGATCAACTACGCTCACTGCCGCCTGGTGGGCCAGGCCGCCAAGGCCGAGAAGTTCGACGTGGTGCTGCAAGAGGCCGACCTGTGCCTTGAGAAGAACCAGTTGTCCAAGCCCATGCAGAGCCTGGTCTACTGGCTCAAGTCCGATGCCTACGCCAATTTCAAGCGCTACCCGCAAGCCATCGCGGCCAAGGAAAAGTCCATCGAGCTGGACGGCACGCCCAATGCCCGTGCGGTGCTGGACCTGAGCCGCCTGTATCGTGAGGCCGGCAATCCGCAAAAGGCCCTGGAACTGGTGCAGTCCAACCTCGATGCCAACCTGGGCGAAGCCGGCAAGGGCGCCGGCTTCAACATGCCGACCTATTACCACCTGGGCCAGGCGCTCTACGACCTGGGGCAATACCGCGAGGCCGCCGAGGCCTACAGCGCTGGCCTGCAACGTCAGCCTGACTATGCCTGGGCGTTCTATCACCGGGGCCTTGCCTACGAAAAACTGGGTCTGGCCGACGATGCCCGCGGCGACTTCAGCTCGTTCGCCAAGCTGGTGGACCAGCAATACGTCGAACCCCAGCACCAGGCCAAGCTGGCCGAGTACAAGATCAGCCTGCCTTGAGGTGGATGCGGATCGCGCCATGAAAAAAGGCTCGTCATTGACGAGCCTTTTTTTGCCCTGGCGCCTGCCCTCAGTCGTCGTACTTGAAGGCGAACTTCAGCTGGTCCCCTTCCAGGTACACCACCGCCTCGCGGCCATGGATATCCACCGGGCGTGCCGAGACGGCATCGTGTTCGGGCACGATCTTGAACAGGGTCTTGTACTGCGTGTCGACTCGCCAGATACAGGCCCGCGGTCCTTCGTTATCGAAGTACATGATCGGGCGGGTGGCGCTCCAGGTCGGGTTGACGATGCTCCAGCCATCCTCGGTGTCGTTGTGCGCGGTGACATTCTCGCTGTAGGTATTGTGGCTCTGCTGGTCGTAGTCCAGGGACAGGCTGTAGTTATCCACATTCAGGTCCTGGCCCACCCGCGCCCGGGCATGGCGCAGGGTATTGGAGGGCGTCTGGTACGACTTCAGGCTGGCCTCGGGCGCGCTGCGTGAACCCAGGCGGTAGGTCATGCTTTGCTGCAGGTCGCCACCGATACGCTGGCGGTAGTACAGCAGCCCATTGTCGAACCCGGCGAAGCGCAGGCCCTGGTCATTGTTGCCCTGGGCGGCCCAGCCGGTGAAGGCGATGTCCCGGGCGATGGGATACAGGCCCGGCTGGTCATCGGCATATTCATACAAGGTCCCGACAAAGCCGCCTTGGTCCCGCTGGTACAGGCCGGTGAACAGCACCACGCGCAACACGCCATCGATCACCTGGGCGTCGACGATCTGCTTGTCACCCCGAGGGGGGACGGCAGGGAAGGCCGCCAACGGGAAGCGCTGCCAGTGCTCGGCTTCATCCAGACGGTACTGGCGCGTCGGGTCCATGGGCAGCAACTCGTTCTTGCTCGGAACCGGGGGGATTGGCAGCGGCGCGAGCATCTTCAACTGGGCTCGGTAGGCCCCCTCCAGGCAGTCGTCCGATGTGCAGGTATCGCGGACCTCGCGCAGCCAGCTCACTTGCAGCAGGCGAAACACCTGCAGGTGCTTGAGTCCGTTGTAGCGACGATTCAATTCATCGTCCTGGGCGGAGAGCTTCGGCGCGTTGCAGACCGCCTTCTCGACCGAGGTCGAGGACTTGGCACAGTCGAAGCCGGCGGCATTGGCGTGTGGCGCGAGCACGGCCAGTGCCAGGCCGGCGGTCGCCAGGGACAGCAGGGAAAGCTTCATCGAAACATCCTTGTGGGGGAAGCGAAACGGGATCAGGGATTAGGAAAGGTCTGTAGATAGGCCAGCAGGTTGTCGATTTTCTCTTCGTCGCTCAAGCCCCAGAAAATCATCCGGGTGCCGGGCACTACGCCCTTGGGATCTTGCAGGTACTGGGTGAGCTTGTCCCGGGTCCAGACGATGCCCGAGGACTTCATCGCTGTCGAATACTGGTAGTCCTGGGCGCTGCCGGCCGGGCGGTCGATGATGCCGTTGAGCTCTGGCCCGAACGAACTGCGCACCGAGGGCCCGATATTGTGGCAACCACTGCACAGGCGCTTGAACAGCTTGGCGCCGACTTCGGCATCGCCGGCCACAGCCGGGGCGCTGAACAGCATGGAGTGGAGCAACAGGGCGAGGATGGATGCTGCGATGGGTTTCATGGGGGGCCTGCGTGCAACTGGAATCGGCGGCTATTGGAGCATGAAGCGCATGCCTGGGGGGAGCCTGGCCCTGTAGGCACTCCCAACTCTTGGATGTTTAGGTTTTATGTGGATACAGCCCGTTAGAGTTTCACTGGGAAATACTAACCTTATTGATCACTCGCGTTATTTGATCTGGTAAGCGCAGCAGCGCTCGGTTGCTGGGATAGAGCCGGTGCGGGTATGGCTGTCTTTGTGATGCAGCAAGAAGGGGGATGCGCTCATCACCCATTCCTGCATTGGAAAGCGGTTTTGGTCTTGCCTGTAATGCAGCACGCTCGGCTGTTAAAACACTAACCAAATAATGTAAAAAAAACGGCGATGCGCATTTTATGCGCATCGCCTGTCAACATTAAGCAGCAGCCACTACAAAAGCGTTCAATTGATAATCCGCCACTACTTGCGCAAAGGCGGTGCGCGACTTTTGGGTTGCGGTGCCTAGATTCGAATCATAAACCTGCATTTGTGTGGCGCTAATGATGTAGATCCCAATGACATGCCTATCATTTCCCGCCCAAACTTTAGTGCCGGTTTTGTATGCTGAAAATTCTTTAGTGATCTGGGCCTCCGACTTAAAAGTTCCGTGTATCGCCTGTTCCGCCGCTTTTACTTGTGAGGCCAAACTATTGGATGCATCAATCACTTGCTGAGCCAACTGGATTTTGCCCGGATCGTCAAAACTGCTAATGTCGAACTTTGCCGGATGTTTGGCATCATTGAGCCAAGCGCTGGATAGCACAGCGCAGAACTGCCCTACATCTACCCAGTCACCTTTGGGAGCATTTGATTGAATGACGTAGACGACATCGGGCAGGCCCAATGTGTCTGGATTCAACCAAAGAAAAGGGTTAGGGGTTGTAATGCTGCCTACGGTAATAATATTAGCCATGATTTTTTCCTGCGCGTCATGATGAATGAGATCAAGGTTTCCAGCATGGCTGGCCTGCGGCATCCGCGATGTCATGCGCTGCCATGGTCAGGAAATACTCCTTTTTTTTTGCAGGGGTCGCTGCCGGCTTTTCCCAGTTAGCAAAAATAACGGTATAGGCCGCATCGTGGTTAACAACTTTCAGGCAGTTATAGGCAACCTGATCAAACTTGCTACCGGGGTCATCTGGGCGAGTATTGGTTCCCACGACCAGATTACCCTGAGTCCAGGCCAGTAATGATTGCCAGACTTCTACGGCCTCGGGGTTTTGCGGCGTATGCAGTCCGGCGACCAACTGCGGTACATTGTTCTTGAATGAGCCGAGATTGACAGTACGGGTACCGATAATGGCATTGATCAAGTCCGTTCTGTCTGCATCGCTGGTGAAGTTGTCGGTACCAAACTTGACCAGTTCTTCCCACGGAATAATATGGTGGCGCGACAAGCCACTGGCGATTTTATCATTAAAGGGATAGCTGGGACGGTCTGCTGCCATAGCAAAACTGCATGTAAAGCTAAATAACAAGGCGAAACAAAGCATTACTTTCTTCATGGTGAACTCCTTTCGTTATTAACACCGATGGCCGTGGCCTATCGATCAGGCAAACTCACTTTTGCTCGAATAGTCAAACTTATAAATCGACGGGTTCTGGTTTGGGAAACCTCCTTTGCCGCGCAGTAGTTCGTTGTTTGGTAGATAGAGTCTGGCGCTATAGTTCAGCCGGGTGTCGTAACCAGACAATTAACGACCTTTGCGTCGCAACCACCGAGCAGGTGGCGGATCGGATCGACCCTGCCTTTAGGGCCAAAGGCCTGGTCGTAGTCGGGAGGGGACGAACCCAGAACAGCCAGGGAATCACGCACTTGTATCTGGCTCGCCTGAGCCCGCCCCATATAAAGATCGGACTCGGCACGAGCAAAGTTATCGCCATCTACCCGCACCGTCGCGTCAGCGGATGACTGAGCGTGTGCATTGATAAAAGTGGCCAGCGTCAGGGCGACGATACAGGCCGTTGATAAATCGGGCATGTAGACCTCTAGCTCTTTCAAGTGGGCATTTCCTTTCAGACTTTATAAGAGCCCCCCTCTGGAAACTTGCCATTTGATGCCAAAAGCACAACCAGCAAGTACCGCGAAGTGCGCCATTGCAAGGTGCCCGATAGTGGGAGAGGGGCAGGCGAAGAGGTTAACGATCATCTTTCAAAAGCGCGCTGTAGCGCGATGGTGAACTTCCGGTCCAGCGTTTGAAGGCTCGGGTAAAGTGCGCTTGGTCACTGTAGCCAACCATGTAGGCAATCTCGGTTGCGCTGTACTTGCCGCTGGCAATCAGTTGTAGCGCTTCGCTGCGACGGGTTTTGTCCCGCAGCTCTTCGAAGTCAATGCCGCAGTATTTGAGGCGACGCTGTAGCGTGCGGGAAGACAAGCCGAGGTTTCTTGCTATGGCGGCAAGTGTGGATCGATCCTGATCCCCGATCCGTTCGATAAGCATGCCGGCGGCTTTCGCGGTCGACTTCAAGGCCTCGGTGACTTTCCAGGCGTCATCCCGGCCGAGCGGCAGAGAGATGTCGAGCAGCTCGCGATCGAATTCGATCATGTTGTGCTGCGCGTTCATGTGCAGATTCGGCCCCAGGTATTTCTCCAGCGCCTCATTTCCTCGTTGCCTCGGGTTTTGCAAATGCACACGGACGGCGCTTGGCTCACCGGACATGAGCGGTACTTTTCTTAGCAGCGCCAGAGTGCCGAGAATGACCTGCTTCGGATTCGCCCCGTGCTGTCCGGTGGATTGCCGGATCAGTTTCAGCGTACGGCCTTCGGTGACGATTCTTACGTCGCTTCCTTGATGCAGTAAGTTCGTATGGATCGCCGCCACTGCGCACGTCTGAGCGAGATTGGACGAACCCAGGATCAACTCGCCCCAGGCCCCGAGCGAGCGTACCTCGATCAAATGCCCCACCGTTGCCCCTGCGAAGGGGTCCTGTGTGAGCGTGGCCATTTCACTGGCTATATGAAAGCAGGTCGCTCGCGGCACCCAGGCATCCGGGTATTGAAAAACCTGCGGGGAAATACCGTAACGTCGAAAAAACTCCAGCGGCGATACCCCGTGCAGGCTCAAGTAGGGCGCGAGTTGCTGAAGAGTGCTGAGTTTGATGGAGGGCGTTGGGTGGGCCATGAGCGTTTGCACCTGCGTCAAAGGACCGTCCTGGTCCGCAGGGAAACACTAGCGCAAAACGTTTGACACAGCCGTACCGACGACCGTGCAGCAACCACAAGGGGCGAACCAGCAACAGTATCCGCGTGGTTTCAGACAGGGCGCGGCTTCACAGGTGAAGCCAGAGGCTTGCGTGGGGGCAGGGGCGGGGCTGAAGCTCTCGGGCACCGAGATCAAAACCGTGCTCAAGGCATTGGGACAGGATTTCTTGATCCTGGAAACGACAAAGCCCTCGCATCGCTGCGAGGGCTTTGTCTTATATGGTGCGGCACCAGGAGTCGAATTAAACACATAAATTATTGATAAATATTAATTTTTATTTTTTTAATCACATCGTCTACCTCTATTACTACCCTGATAGGGAGCAAAAAACATCGCTGTTACTACGGGTGGGTGAATCTCTGCGACGTTTCTTTGCGTCCTGTCACTGACCCTATTTCATCCAGCAAAAAAAAGTACAAGAGAAGGATCTTGTGAATTCTTAAAATGGTGGTAAGATTTTCTTACTAGCGGTAAGAATTTTAGGGAGATTCTGTATGAATGCTGACTTTGTGCGGGAAAAGCTCGTAGAGGTCCTCCAGCTCATCCAAGCCACAAGCGGGCTTGATTGTCCAAAGCTGGAAGGTACGACGAAGCCAACGGAAGCACTAGCTGAGTTTGACAGTAAAATCTGGCCTGTCGCTATCGGCATACTTGCATCGAAGCTTGATATTTCGATTGCCGATGACGTAAATATTTTCGCCCAGGAGAAAAGTTGTATCGCTCTGACTATAGATGAAACTGTGGCAGTAGTGATGAAGCTTGCTGAGGAGCAGTCTGGAGAGACTGTTAAGCAGGTTAAATTGAAATGATGGATACACAGCAGTCAAAGCGCGCTCTAATCGCAGATCGATTGCGGGAAGCCAGAAAAATGGCTGGCTTGTCGCAAGGGCAAGTCGCCAAATTGCTTAATATGCACAGGCCAACTGTATCTGAGATTGAAGCAGGTAATCGTAAGGTGTCTGCAGAAGAGTTAGGAGCGTTCGCAGAAACCTATGATGTCACTGTTCCGTGGCTGATGGGGGAGACACCTGAGCAGTTAGACATTGATGATCCTCGCCTGCAGCTCGCGGCAAGAGAACTGAGCAAACTTAAATCTGAGGATTTAGATAAATTGCTTAGGCTTTTAGCTTCGATGAGGGATTCAAATGATAAAACGGGAGACGCCTGATGAGTGCAGAGACAGGGCAAAAATCGTCTACCGTCCAGGCATTGGCAATGAAAGGCATGCAGGCATCAATTACTGCGAGAACTAAAGCAGGAATCGACCTAAAAAGTCCAATATGCATATATGACCTTTGTGAAAAATTAAAAGTAATAGTGCGTTTCAATGACATAAACATGGAGGGCATGTACGACCGAGAGCCAAAGCCGAGAATTCACCTCTCATCCTTGAGGCCTTTGGCTCGCAGAGCTTTTACATGTGCGCATGAGCTTGGGCACCATATCTTTGGACACGGCTCAACGATAGACGAACTTAATGATAGCCAGTTGAGTAGTGCAAGCCGTCCACCAGAAGAAGTACTTGCAGATGCGTTCGGAGCATTTGTTCTAATGCCGACACTGGGGGTAAAAGAAGCATTTCATTTAAGAAACTTAGATCCTAATAAAGCTAGTCCTTTGGAGCTTTTTGCCATCGCATGTAGTTTTGGGGTGGGGCAAGCAACGCTTGTCAATCACTTAGCTTATGCGCTGAAACTGATAAACCCGGTTCGACGAGATCAATTGGGAAAAGTTACTCCTAAAGCAATCAGATCAGAAATACTGGGCGAAGTAGTATCTGAGCCCCTTACAATCGTGGATCACCATTGGCTTTCCCCGACGCTCGACATGGAAGAGGGCGCACTCGTTTTGTTACCGGCTGGCGTCGCATTAGATATCACCGTATTGATGCCAGAGAAGGAGCTTGCGAGTGGTAGGCTATTCAGAGCAACGAAAACTGGTATCACGAGAGTAGTACTACCGGGTACATCTTGGGCGCTTTATGTAAGGGTCTCTCGCAAAAGATATGTTGGCTTAGCTCGGTTTCGCCATTTGGAGGATGCATCTGATGACTAAACGAATTGCTGTTGTGGACGGACCATTGCTGATAAATGAGGATAGCCTTTCAAAGGCTTGGGCCAAGGCTATCTTGCATGTAATTGGGCATACCGGTCATGAGATCGCACCTTTAGTACTAAGCTTCACTGGTTTCGATGAGACAGGTAAAGCGAACGAGCATGCTGGCGTGAGAGCTGCCCTGGATCAATTGTTGAGCGCAAATGATCACAGATCTGTGTCTGATGTAGCTCATACTATTTTTCCACAGCGTATTTGGCAAATCGCACAGGGCAATCGAGCCTATTTTTACTCGTTGTATCAAGATGTGTTCCCCAGGTATCGAGCGATGAATGCAAAGGGGAATCGACGCGGTCTGTATTTTGAACGACTTATAGATTACAAACGCGGTCCAAATGACGGCAATCAGTTGGAATGGATACTCTCTCAGTATAATGGCAGAGCTGGAGTGAGGAGGTCGATGTTTCAAGCCAGCATATTCGATCCTGAGAGAGACCATATAGCGGATGCACAGCTTCAGTTTCCATGCATGCAACAAATCAGCTTTGAGCCTACTAAAGATGGATTGGTTGTAAATGCTTTCTATGCAACGCAGCAGTTATTTGTCAAGGCGTATGGCAACTATTTGGGGATTGCTCAGCTAGGTGCGTTTATGGCCAATGAAATGAACATGAAGTTGAGCCGAGTAAATGTCATTGTTGGTGTGGCTAAGCTCGAGAGAATAACAAAGACCAATGAAGCGTTAGATCCGTTAATAGCGGAATGTAAGAAATGTATTGAGGGCGAACTATTAGAGTCTGATGTGAGAGCTTCTGAAGTCGGGGCTGTGGCGTGAAGAGGGGTGAAAATGTTCGGTTGGACTTCGGTTCGGAAAAAGAAGCTAGTATTTCTGTACCGTCGAAAAAAGTGATTTCTCATCTGCTACCAATAAAAATAACAGAGGCATATGATACATATTGGAAATTCGCAGTTGAAAGACAGAATATTTTCTTTCGACGTCTAGAAAGTAGCCCCAAACCTTGGACAGTAGACCCCATTTTATCTGTTCATAAATTTACCAATGCGTATCGTGCATCCGATAGAGTAAGTCAATATTTAATAAGAAACGTTATCTATAGAAAGGATCTTCCGAGTTCTGTAAATGAAGTTTTTTTCAGGGTAATGCTTTTTAAGATTTTTAACAAAATTGAAACGTGGCAGCTCTTAGAAAATGCCTTTGGTTTGATAACGTATGAGGATTATAGTTTTAATTCTTACGACCGTATTTTGAGTCAGGCAATGGCTTCTGGGAGGCGCATATATTCGGCCGCATATATTATGCCTCCGGGAAGTTCGGCTTTTGGGCATTCGGCGAAACATCAGAATCACCTGAAGCTATTGGAAATGATGATGTCCGATGAGTTGGCAAGTAAACTTGCGAGCTTACACAAAATGCAGCCAGCCTTCGAACTTTTTAAAAGCTACCCTACGATTGGGGATTTTCTTGCCTATCAGTTTGTTACGGATGTCAACTACAGCGAAATAACTGATTTTACAGAAATGGATTTTGTTATACCTGGCCCCGGCGCCCGAGACGGATTACGGAAGTGTTTTGAATACACGGCAGGACTCAATGAGGCTGAGTTGATCCGGCTAATGGTTGATAATCAAGAGCTTGAGTTTGAAAGATTGGGTCTAGAGTTCAATTCTTTATGGGGAAGGAGATTGCAGTTAATTGATTGTCAGAACCTTTTTTGTGAAGTGGATAAGTATTCTAGAGTTGCTCATCCAGATATAAGTGGGATATCGGGGAGGACTAAAATTAAGCAGAAATTTACTCCAACAGGCCCCATAGAGTTTCCTTGGTACCCTCCAAAATGGAAGTTGAACAACAAGATTGCTGAAGATGCTGTGGCTCGCCACGGGGTCGATATTAAAGAGCTGTCTGAAGATGAAGAGTTTCGCCAGACCAAAATGATACTATAGGAGCGTTTTATGGAACTTAATGCTTATCAGCAACAAGCGCAATTCACTGATCAAGTAGCTCTGCGAGGTAACAGCGCACTTGATTCGAATGTTATTGTACCGCTTCTCGGTCTTGCCGGTGAGACTGGTGAGTTATTAAGTGAATATAAAAAGCACCTACGGGATGGTAAGTCACACTTGTTATTCAAGGATCGGGTAGCTGAGGAACTGGGTGACTTACTTTGGTATGTTGCAAACGTCGCAGAAAAATTTGATCTTAAACTCGAAGAAATTGCTCAAAAAAACCTGCACAAAACTTTGGGCCGCTGGGGGGCACCAGGCTCACTTTTGACTAATTTTGATTCTGGGTATGAACATGGTGAAAGCTTTCCTAGAAAGTTTGAAGTCGAACTTCGCGAAGTCTCCGCTGAGGGGGGCACTAAGATTCGTACTTTTATTGATGGGGTCAAGATTGGCGATGATTTGACTGATAATGCTGATGACGCTGACGGATATAGATTTCATGATGTCTTTCATTTGAGTTATGTTGCGATTCTTGGATGGTCTCCCGTGATTCGTAAGCTACTTGGACGGAAACGGAAGAGTATTTCGAAAGTAGATGAAGTGCAAGATGGCGGGCGGGCTCAGGTTATTGATGAGGCCGTTGCTGCGTTGGTTTTCGATTATGCTAAGGAACATAATTGGCTTGAAGGTGTGGGTGATATTGACTACAAGTTACTTCGCACTATTAAAGGTATTACTTCTCTGTTGGAAGTAAAACAACGGACGATGGGAGAGTGGCAGAGAGCCATTTTAACTGGGTTTGATGTTTGGAGAAAGGTTTTGGCTAACTCCGGAGGCTTGATTGTTGTGGATCTAGATAGTAAGTTGCTGAGCTACGTTGAGGCTGATGAGTGATTGATTGTTAATTCGAATTCAAAGGAGTGTCCGATGAAGATGCCAATGGCGGCAGGTTATCTAAAAGGTCACGGTGTCGATATTGTAGACATTGATCGTTTTTCAGTATTGCTAAATGTTGAATTCGAACCTTTTCTTAGTCGATATTTTACAAGTGTTGAGTTGAATTCGATAATTGGAAGCTCTTCTGGTTTAGAGAAATTGGCTGGAAAATTTGCTGTAAAGGAATCCGTATTAAAAGCTCTGGGAGTGGGGTGGGGTAATGGAATCTCATTCGTCGATGTCGAAGTTTATAATCACGACAGCGGCGCTCCCGCCGTCAGGCTTTTCAGGCGGTTAGCGGAGCTAGAGACTGAAATGAATATCACGGGATGGCTCGTAAGCTGTACTCATACAAGGACTATCTCTATGGCTAGTGTTGTAGCTGTAGGAGCCAATCCTTAGTATGGATTTGAATTATCTTAATGCTATGTGTGATTTATATTATTCGAGTCGGCGATTTCAGATATTGCTGGGTATTTTTACTCCAACGTAGTGCGGCATATCCAGCTATTAGGCGGTGCCCTATCCAGCGAGTATCAACTATTGAGATAGTCCCTGGAGCGCTGGCAAGGAGTAATAACCCCATAAATTTTATCCACTCGTCATGGGTGAGTAACTTTTCGCCATATCCGTGATATGAACGACCACTTTCATAGATGTTAAATTTTAGATTTGAGTGTTTTTCAATCCAACTCAAGTTCTCTTCGGATGGTTTGGTTGGTTGTGAAAAGTCGATCATTGGTATATGTAATTTTTTGTTCTTATTTATTAGTTCTGAGTGTAATGCTAGCTCGGAGTCGCTAGGTAAAGCTTCTAGTTGTTTATTGAGCCAAGCTGGTGTTAAATCTTTAGCTCTAATGGGGATTATTATGCGCGCATCGTCTACCTGCTGTGGGCAATACTGATAAATTGACACGTGTGCGGTCCACTCCCCCTTCAGTTCATTAAGCCAAAGGGGTGTCATTTCAATTGGATGCGACTCCAAGATGGAACTCATATGTTGTTTGCTCCGCCACCGTATAAGCGCCGATATGTTACTATTGCAAAATCATCCGTCATTCCTGACAGGTAATCCACAATCAAGTGCGCTCTTGCTATCCATTCAAGTAGCTCGAATCGTTTTTTTGAATTTTTAGTTTTCCGTATTTCAAGCAATGTATGCTCGTATACTTTTATGTGCTTGCGAGGTAGAAAACTTTGTAGCGTTGAAGCTAATGCCGAGCCTGTAGCCTTGGGTTGTACTTTATTGATTAAAAGCTGTTCTGCATCATTGCTGGATAGGTCAAGCAAAAGGCCAAATCTATCTAGGATGCCGGTAACTACTTGAAAGCCGACAAGCTCTCTTTCCCTGATAACGGCACTGGAGTATAGATATTCTTTCGAGAACTTTCTGATGATATCTAGCAGTGCTTTAGCAGCTTTTGATTTATCAAGAAGTGAGAAATATTCACCCGCCTCTATTTTAGCATGATGTCTTATATATAGCTGGCATGAACGGTCAACCAAAACATTTGTCACAGTGGTTCGGAAGGCGGTAAACCATGCAGGATCTTCGGAGTGTTCCAGTGGCAATGAGTTGAGAATTTCCATTGCAATTCTATTTTTATTGAGCTCTCCTAAGCCGGTCCGTAACGCAAATACAACATCATAGCATCTGACAATGTTCTTTTCTAATGCATCCTCAATGTCGCTTAAGCAATATGATATGTCATCCGCAGCTTCCATTATGTATGACAACGGATGCCTGGACATCGTATTTATACTTAATTTGCTTTGTAATTCTGAAAGTATTTTTTTCTCACTATGGAATACTCCTGATTTTTTCACAGTTTTACCATTTTGGACCTCGCCAATACGTTCAGGGGTCCATGGGTACTTTAGTGTTGCAGATAATTGTGAGTAAGTTAGATTGTAGCCAAATTCATCTTTGTTCCATTGCAACCTTGTTGCCATCCGGAAACCTTGGGGGTTGCCGTCAAAATATGTAAAGTCCTGGTACAGTTGGGTGAATTCAGAATGATGATATTTAGAGAATTTTTCTTTGTTTTTTTCGATTCTAGCAGCAAACCACTCTTGGATTGACGCCTCTCCGAAGTGCCCAAACGGTGGGTTTCCCAGGTCGTGCATCAAGCATGAAACTTCGACAAACGAGATGAAGGCGTTGGTTCTATAAAGGGTCTCTATGTTATTTTTTTCTCCGAGCATCCCTTTTTCGAATAGCTGCTCTGAAATCTTTTCCGCTAGGTAACGTCCAATTGATGCTACCTCTAGGGAGTGTGTAAGTCTCGTTCGTACCGATGCGTTCCACTCTTGTGGAAAGGCTTGAGTTTTGGATTGAAGCCTGCGAAATGCTGCAGAAAATAATACTCGCCCCCGGTCACTCGCTGCCTGCATCGCGAGATTTCTACCAGAAGGGCCAGCAGAGTCGCGTCTGCGAATATCCGTAAGCATAGAGAGATAAAACTGAGATATTCGTGATTCGCTCATGACAATCCTTATCTGATATTCGCTGACGAGCCTTGCCACTGCTAAGTCGGTTTTGGGCGCTACGCCCAAAGGTGGCCTTTGGGTTCACCTTATCCGTTTGATTTCAAGGACACAAAGGTTTCAGGGGGGCTCGTCTGTGGGTGATCGCCGTTGCCGTATTGTCTTGCCCGATGAGGTTAGCTCGGGTCTTTCTCAAAAAATGCTTCCATGATTCGTATTTCTGAATCCGCCTGCTGATGATGCAAGCCGTCAGCGAGTAATAGTACTGAGTGGAGGCGGACTTTTCCTGGAGAAAAACCTCTAGAAACCAAAGGACGTGTTTCATCTGCCAGCTCCATGGCGTTTTGCGTTGCCAGCGCTGCTCGATGGCCATCTGCATTACTCGTGCTTGCCTGACGTGGCGGCGTTGAGAGGCGGGCGCGCCTTTCAGGGTACCGCTCAGAAACAACTCCATATCGAATGCCTTACTCATGCTCGGCCACCAATGTAAGCCGACACCACGTCGATACGACCGTGTCCCAGCTCATAGCTGATTTGTGCTCGGGCTTCCTGATCGAGGTGATGATCAAGTTGGTAGCAATTGCCACCGTTGATGGGGGCAGGATGCTGTGTGATTTGCTCATAGCGTTCGCACGCATAGGTCGCCCGCAATTCGTGGAAGCCCTTGAGGTTGTGCGTATGGAGAATCTCCCGTGCGGGGCGAACGATTACCTGTTGGAAATCGAGGTAGCGTTCATTTGCTGCAAGCAGGTTGCGGCTACCATGGGGCGAGACTTGAAGGGCGAATGCCAGTGCGTCGCGGATGTGCTCATCCACCGTTATCCACCGAGGGGCCGAGGCTCCCGAGCGGCCACCTTTGGTGCCGTCCTGGATGTTGATCCTCCCGAGTTGCTCGGCTTCCCGTTGCAGTCGAGGAAGGTCGGCCAAAATGGCCTCGCGTAAGCGCATTCCGGCGGCTCGCACCAAGTGCACGATGGCGGCAGCGCGTTGCATTTGGTGTTCGCGGAGTACGTCCACGATCCGTTTCACATGTTCGCGATCTTGGCCTTGCGGTACCGATTGACGAACACTGATGCGCCGCATTCCCAACGCCTTGCTCGGACTCACGACCTTCACATACTGATCACCTCGAAGCGCAGCCATGGTCCGGTTCACGCTGGACAATCGGTTTTGCGCGGTGGCGATGCCTATAGCGCCTTGTTCAACTTGCTGACGCAGATATCCGGCGTATTCCAGCAGGGTCTGCCGATCAATTTGTCGCGCATCGTTAATTCCTGGTCCATCCTCCGACCGACACCACCGAACAAACGTCTGCCAGCGATCACTGTGCGCTTTAACGGTCCCATAGTGTCCGCCGCCGAACATGTCTTTCAGCGCTTGCAGCCCGGCATAGCTCAGTTGCCGACCATAGCCAAAATTCCGCCCGTCCCGTCTACCTACCAGTGCCATGATCAAACTCCTCTCGAAGCCAAACCTTTAAGACTTTCCCCACGTCATCCCGCCAAGGATGTTGAGTGTTATCAGGGATCAAGGCCCCTGCGACCTGTGAGGGTTGTCCACTAACGCGGGACTGGCGGCTCTTTACGACCGGGAGCTTGGGCATCTCATGATCTGGCCTCCTGAACACTTCCGAGGAAGTGGGCGGGTGGGGGCTGCATCGGCTGACGAAACCAACGCCGCGAGATCCTGAGTCAGGTAAAAGCAGTGATGCGATGACCGGGGCATGCCTGACTGTCAGTCAGGTGCAGTCCGTTCCTTGGGCTGCGGCACCATCATCTGCATCGCTGTTGCTGGTGACTTCGGTGTTTGTCACGCCGATTGTCACGAGGGGGAATGCCGCAAAGCCTTGTACGAGGTGGCCTGCAGCAGTGGTAGGAGCGCCCGTCTCTTTCCAGAAGAAAGAGACGGGCGCAGGTTGGCGCAAGGAATGGCCAAGCGGATAGGTTGCTGCAGGGCAGCTATGCAAGGGGATGAGTTGCCGCAGTGGGCACACTGGTAAAAGTAGGCATCCATCACATCGCTGTGACCGTGCGAGCCGCCGGACGCTAATCGCACTTTGGGAGAACCACCATCGTGTGGCGTAGCCTTAAAGGTACTGGCTACCTGGGTTGCTGTCGACGACAGCGCTTTGCCCGGTCTTTTCTACGCCTGTGGATAATTCGGGTCAAGGCTCGAATTTTCGGGAGTTCTGCGGCTGTGGATGAAATTATCCACCGGTGGAAATCAGTGGTTTTCCATAGACAGTTGTGTGGGCTTCAGATTTTTTAAGTGAGGTCCATCCAAGCAGGGCGGCTTTGCAGCCCTGTTTGGATGGACCCGCGTGGACAAGCGGATCACTGAGATATAAAGACCGAGCGCTTACTCAGTTGCGCCACGTTTTGCTTTTAAGCGAGTGACGTTCGGTCCGGTCTGGTTCGCGAATTCGTGTGGAGTGACATGCTCCTGCCGGTTGGCCTCCAGGTACCGGCTCCACCAGTTCATGATCAGCCTTCGCTCCTCGATGAACTCGGCCTTGTGGATGTAAGCGGCGCGGACGTTGTTGCGCTCCTTGTGGCTCATCTGCCGTTCAATGGCTGTCTCCGACCACAATCCTGACTCGATCAGTGCGCTACAGGCCATCGAACGAAATCCATGCCCGCAGATATCGGTTTTGGTGTCGTATCCCATCGTCCGAAGCGCGTTGTTTACGGTATTTTCAGACATGGGCTTCCAGGGTTTGGCATCCCCTGCGAAGACCAATGCGAATTTGCCTGTGAGTGCATGGATTTTTTCGAGTAGCGCCACTGCTTGCGGCGATAAGGGTACTAAATGGATATCCCCTGCCATCTTCGTACCCCTTGTGGAAAAGGGTACTCCTTCCAGCGCGGGGCGAGTGTCCGGTATCTCCCAGGTGCCGCGCTTGAGGTCGAACTCGCTCCAGCGTGCGAAACGCAGCTCGCTGGATCGTACAAACACATGCAGCGACAGCATCACCGTCAGACGGGTAAGTGCCCGGCCTTTATAAGTGTCGATCCGCTCCTGCAGTTCCGGCAGTCGCGATAAGGGTAGAGCGGGGCGATGCACCACCCGCGGGGCCTTGATCGAGCCTTCGAGGTCGTAAGCAGGGTTTATGGTGATAAGCCGGAGGCGCTTTGCCTCGCGCATGATGCTCTGCAGGTAGTTTTGTACCCTTAAAGCAACGTCTATCGTTCCGCGCTTCTTGATCGCTTCCAAGGGCTGCATAAGGTCATGGGTGTCGAGATCAACAATGGCGCGTGCGCCGATCAGCGGGAATACGTGGGTTTTGAGGCGGCTCATCACTGTCTTGGAATGGCCTGGTGCCCACTTGGCCGACATTTCCGTATGCCAGTCGAGCGCAACGCTTTCAAAGGTTCTGCCTTTGATTACGGCTTCCGCCTTAGCTTGGTGTTTGGTCTCTATAGGATCAACGCCATCCGCCAGCATTCGCTTGACTTCCAAGCGCTTGCGGCGCGCATCGGCGAGGCCAATGGCGGGGTAGTTGCCGAACGAGGTCAGTCCTTCCCGTCCGTCAGGTTTGACGTAACGGAGCCGCCAGCCTTTGCGGCCATTGGGTTGGACTAGGAGATAGAGGCCATCGCCGTCGAAAAGCTTGTAGGCGCGGTCTGTAGGTTTTGCCAAGCGGCAAGCTGCGTCGGAGAGCGGAGCTGTGGTGCGCGACATAAGGGTACTCCCTTTTATCGAAGTGACCTGTATCCCAAACTCTACCCTTAAAACGGCTGGAATCCACCAGATTTTGACGTAACCCGACAGAACCCCAAAACGAAAAAACCCGCCAGAAGGCGGGTTTTTCGGGGGTTCCAGAGATTTTGAAAGCCTTCTCTGGAACCTTGTGTGGTGCCGGCACCAGGAGTCGAACCCGGGACCTACTGATTACAAGTCAGTTGCTCTACCAACTGAGCTATACCGGCGTGTTAGGGCGACGATTATAGCGATTGGCGGGGTTCTGTAAACCCCTGAAATCTGACTATTTTTGCGTAGGTCCCAGGGGAGGGCAGGGACCTGCGCTCCAGGATCGAGCGCGGATGCCCTGCCGCCCGGTCAGATCGCCAGGCTGTCCACTACGCCGCCGTCCACGCGCAGGGCCGCGCCGGTGGTGGCCGAGGAGAATGGCGAGGCGATGTAGGTCACCAGGGAGGCCACCTCCTCGACTTCGGCCACGCGCTGGATGATCGAGCTGGGGCGCTCGCGGCGTACGAAGGCGTCGGCTTCTTCCCGCGGGCTGCGGCCGGACTGGCGCACCGCGTCGGCCACCAGGTTGGCCACGCCTTCGGTGAAGGTCGGGCCCGGCAGGATCGCGTTCACGGTCACGCCGGTGCCGGCCAGGCGCTTGGCCAGGCCATGGGAGACGGCCAGGTTGGCGGCCTTGGTGACCCCGTAGTTGATCATCTGCGCCGGGATGGCGACGCCCGATTCCGAGGACAGGAAGATCACCCGGCCCCAGCCGCGCTCGACCATGCCCGGGGTGTAGTGGCGGGACAGGCGCACGCCGGAGAGCACATTGATTTCGTAGAAATCCATCCATTGCTGGTCGTCGGTGTCGAAGAAGTCGACATCGTTGTAGATGCCCAGGTTGTTCACCAGGATGTCGGCCTGGGGCTCGGCGGCGAACAGGACATCGGCGCCGGCCGCGGTGCCCAGGTCCGCGACCACGCCGCGGGCGCTGCCGTTGCTGGCGTGGATGCCGGCGACGGCTTCTGCCACCGAGGCCGCGTTGCGGCCGACGATGACCACGCTGGCGCCGGAGGCCGCCAGGCTACGGGCGATGCCCAGGCCGATGCCGCCGGTGGAGCCACTGATGATGGCGGTCTTGCCGCCCAGATCGATTTGCATGTTCGGATTCCTCATCTTGGGGGGCACAAGACCTGTGCCGGTGATCGATTCGAGATGGCGCCATCCTATTGAACGCCAGTAAGATCGTATATGACTTAATTGGTCATACTTGAGTCCCTGAGGGTCATATGCTGGATCTTAGACAATTGCGTTATTTCGTTGCCGTCGCCGAAGTCGAGCACGTCGGCAAGGCGGCCGAGCAACTGCACATCTCCCAATCGCCGCTGAGCCGGCAGATCGCCCAGCTGGAAGAACGCCTCGGCCTGCAACTGTTCGAGCGTAGCCAACAACGCCTGCGCCTGACGTCCGACGGTCGCACCTTCCTCCACGAGACCCGGGCCCTGCTCAAGCATGCCGAGCGCCTGGAATCCCTGGGCCGGCGCCTGGGGCGTGGCGAGACGGGTGGGTTGTGCATCGGCTACGTCAGCCATGCGATCCATGCCGGAGTGCTGCCCGGTGCCTTGCGCCATGTGCGCGAGGAGCGCCCAGGTATCCATATCGCGCTGTACAACCTGTCGGCCCAGGAGCAGTTCGAAGGGCTGCGCCAACGCAGCCTGGACATCGCCCTGGTCTGCGAACCGCCGGCCACCGACGATCCGGAGCTTTTGGCCGCCCGGGTGTTCGACGACCCGTTGCGCCTGGCCTTGCCCTTGGGGCATCCCCTGGCGGACAAGCCCAGCATCGAACCGGCCGACCTGCACGAGCAGGACTGGATCATGGTCGAGGGCCAGTTGCAGCCCAGCCGGCGCGAGCGCTTCCTGGCCAGTTGCGTGGCCGCGGGCTTCACCCCGCAGATCCGCCTGGAAGCCGCCGAGCCGCTGAGCGCCCTGGGCCTGGTATCCGCCGGCCTGGGCCTGGCGCTGATCCAGCAGAGCATCAATGGTGAAGGCAACCCGAACGTGGTCCTGCGCGAGCTGCCCTGGTTGCAGCAGAGCACCGGCCTGTGGGCGGCCTGGCACCGTGTCGACCTGCGGCCGATCGTTGGGGATTTCCGCGAGATGGTGCTGGCGGGGGCGGCAAGCTGAAATTGGAGGGACCTGGATGGGGGCGGGAAGCGGTCCTAGAGCGATTTGACCTGTTTGGTCTTAAGTCTGTCGAATTATGACTTGGACGGTCTCGGTTGGCCGGTTTTAGGATGCGCTCACTGGAGTTCACAAGCGACTCCCCCCAACCAGGAGCAATCCATGAGCCTCAAATCCTTGATCCCAACCCGCCTGGGTTTCGGCAGCGCCCCACTGGGCAACATGTTCCGCGCCGTATCCGCCGAAGAAGTACAGTCCACCGTCGATGCCGCCTGGAACAACGGCGTGCGTTACTTCGACACCGCACCCTTCTACGGTGCCGGCCTCTCCGAAAGCCGCCTGGGTGCCGCACTGGCCAAGCGCCCACGCAACGAATACGTACTGAGCAGCAAGGTCGGCCGCATCATCCTCGACGAACTGGAAGACCCTGCCGCCCGTGAACTGGGTGAGAAGAGCGGCCTGTTCGAACACGGCAACCGCAACCGCATCGTCAACGACTACAGCGCCGATGCCACCCTGCGCTCCATCGAAGACAGCCTCAAGCGCATGGGCACCGACCATCTGGACATCGTCTGGATCCACGACATCGCCCAGGACTTCTACGGCGACGAATGGCTGACCCAGTTCGAAATCGCCCGTACCGGCGCCTTCCGCGTGCTTTCCCGCCTGCGTGAAGAAGGCGTGATCAAGGCCTGGGGCCTGGGCGTCAACCGCGTCGAGCCGATCGAGCTGACCCTGGACCTGGACGAACCACGTCCCGATGGCTTCCTGCTGGCCGGCCGCTACTCGCTGCTGGACCACGACCGCGCCCTGCAACGGGTCATGCCGCAAGCGGTGGAGCAAGGTGTCGGCATCGTCGTCGGCGGTCCGTACAGCTCGGGTGTCACCGCCGGTGGCGAGCACTTCGAGTACCAGAAGGCCAACCAGCAAGTGCTGGCCAAGCTGGAGCGCATCCGCACCGTTGCCCGTGCTCACGATGTGGACGTCAAGGCCGCTGCCCTGCAGTTCGCCCTGGCTCACCCGGCGGTGGTCTCGGTGATCCCCGGTTCGACCCGCCCACTGCACGCCAATGAAGACCACGCCGCCATGAGCGCGGTGATCCCGGCCGCCTTCTGGCAGAACCTGCGCGAGCAGGGCCTGATCAACCCAGTGGCGCCTGTTCCAGCCCAGTGATCCTACCCGCGCGGGGCCGCCTGGCGGCCCTGTCGCAAGCGTTTACGACCTTATTGAAGGGGCTGTTGCCCCAGGAGAAATCATCATGGCCCAGGCCAAAGCTTCCATCGAACTGAACATCGACGTTGCGCGCGTCTGGCAACTGATCGGCGGTTTCGACTCGCTGCCCGACTGGCTGCCCTTCATCCCCCAGAGCGCCCTGAGCGAAGGCGGCCGGGTCCGCAGCCTCAAGAGCGCCGAAGGCGACACCATCATCGAGCGCCTGCTGGACTTCAACGAAGCCGGGCGCAGCTACAGCTACACCATCCTCCAGGGGCCAGCTCCCGTACGTGACTACCAGTCGACCCTGCGCGTGGTAGAGAACGACAAGGGCTCGCGCGTCGAGTGGTCCGGCTCGTTCGTGCCAGCCGGCATCAGCGACGAACAAGCCATCGAGCTGTTCACCACCATCTACGCCGATGGCCTGGCAGCGCTCAAGCAAGCCCTGCAAGGTTGATCGCGGCACCCAAGGCGCCTTGCCCGGCGGCGATCACTCGTCGCCGGGCAAGGCGCTTTTTTGGGGTTATGGCTTGAGATACCAGCCCCAGGGTTCCTGGCTGCGGTACTCGGTCACCTGCTTGATCTCCAGGTAGTTCTCCAGCCCCCAGCGCCCCAGTTCGCGCCCGATGCCGCTCTGCTTCATCCCGCCCCAAGGCGCCTGGGTGAAGGTGGGTTGTGAGCAGTTGACCCAGACGATGCCGGCTCGCAAGCCATTGGCTACCCGGGCGCTGCGCTCCAGGTCGGCGGACATCACTGCCGCGGCCAGGCCGAAGCGGCTGTCGTTGGCCAGTTGCAAGGCTTCGGCCTCGGTCTTGAAGCGTTTCAGGCATAGCACCGGACCGAAGATCTCGTCACGCCACAGGCTGCTATCGGTGGCGGGCTCGGCAAAGATCGTCGGCTCCACGAAGAAACCTGCGGGCAGGTGCCCCGGGCGCTTGCCTCCGCTGAGCAGACGGGCGTCCCGGGTACCTTGTTCGATCATCGCCATGACCTTGCGATACTGGCCGGCACTGACCAGCGGGCCCAGTTGCACGCCAGGTTGCAGGCCCGGGCCGATGTGGATGTCGCGGGCTGCTTCCACCAGGCGTTCGGTCAGCCGGGCGGCGATGCCTTCCTGGACCAGCAGGCGCGAAGTAGCGCTGCACACCTGGCCCTGGTTCCAGAAGATGCCGAACATGATCCATTCCACCGCAGCTTCCACATCGGCATCGTCGAAGACGATGAATGCCGACTTACCACCCAGTTCCAGGCTGATGTTCTTGATCTCGGCCGCCGCCGCCGACATGATTTTCGCCCCAGTGGGAACGCTGCCAGTGAAGGCCATCTTGTCCACCTGTGGGTGGGCACTCAGCGCCGCTCCGGCCTGATGGCCAAGGCCGGTCACCACATTGAGGACGCCGGCGGGCAGGCCAATGTCGTTGGCTGCCACGGCGAGCTCCACGGCGGTCAGTGAGGTCAGCTCCGAGGGCTTGAGTACGCAGGTGGCACCGGCCGCCAGGGCCGGGCCGACTTTCCAGGCGGCCATCAGCAACGGATAGTTCCAGGGAATGATCTGTCCGGCCACGCCCACCGGTTCATGGCGGATGCGGCAACTGAAGCGCGGATCGGGCAGCTCCAGTGGCTGGTCCTGGCGCTGGTCCAGCTCCCTGGCCAGGCCGGCGTAGTAGCGCAGGCAATCGATACTGTCGCTGATATCCAGTCGGGCCTCGGGCAATGGCTTGCCGTTGTCGCAGGTTTCGAGAATGGCCAATGCCTCGTGTTTGCGCGCCAACTCGTCCGCCAGGGCCTCGAGCCAACCGGCGCGTTCGGCGCCGCTGGTCTGGCCCCAGCCTTGGTCGAAGGCCCGGCGCGCGGCCTGCGCCGCCAGGTCGACGTCCTCTGCGGTGGCAGCGGCCACCTGCTGCAGGGTTTCCTCCGTGGCCGGGTCGATGGCCGGAAAATGGCCACCTTGGGCCGGGGTTACCCACTGCCCGTCGATGTAGAGCTGCTTGAGCATGGAAGACTCCTTGTGTGCTGCTGCGGGGAAGTACCCAATGCTTGGGTTCAGGCGATCTTCAGCACTTTGCGTCCAACCACCGCGCCGCTGCGGATCTGCCCGAACACCTGATTGATTTCCCCCAGGTGTGTCATGGTCACGGTGGCCTTGACCAGGCCGTTGGTGGCGAATTCAACCGCTTCATGCAGGTCCTGGCGGGTGCCGACGTTGGAGCCTCGAATCGTCAGCTCCCAATTGACCACCCGGTCGATGGAGTTGCGTACCAGATCGGCCTTGCCTCCGGGTTGGCCGATGTAGATCGCCGTGCCACCCTGGCGCAGCAGTTCCACCGCCAGCTCGAAAGCCTGATTGGCCACTGCCGTCACCAGCACCGCGTGCACGCCGCCCAGCTGCGCCTGGATCGCTTCCTGGGGATTGCGACTGGCGTCATACAGGCGCTCGGCGCCCAGGCTGCGGGCCAGTTCGAGTTTCTCCGGTGAGACATCCACCGCCGCGACGCGCAGGCCCATGGCCTTGGCGTATTGCACCGCCACGTGGCCCAGGCCGCCGATGCCGATGATCGCCACCCACTGTCCGGGGCGTGCCCCAGAGCGCTTGAGGCCGCGGTAGGTCGTCACCCCGGCGCAGAGGATCGGCGCCAGGGCGTAGAGGTCGGCAGCCGGGTCGACCCTGGCGACGAAGGCCGCGGGCGCCACCATGTACTCGGCATAGCCGCCGGGTTTGCTGTAGCCGGTGGCTTCGCCATGCTTGCAGATGGTCTCCATCCCTGCGCGGCAGTATTCACAGGCACCGCAGGCGCTGAACATCCAGGGGACGCCCACTGCGTCCCCGACCTCCAGACCCTGCACCGCCTCGCCCAGCTGCACCACGTGGCCGGTCACTTCGTGGCCGGGGATCAATGGCAGGACCGGCGGGCTGGGCCAGTCGCCATCGCAGGCGTGCACATCGCTGTGGCAGACGCCGCAGGCGACCACCTTGATCAGCACCTCGCCGGCGCCAGGTTGCGGGATCGCCACCTGCTCAAGGTGCAACTGGCCGCCCAGTTCGCGCAGCACGGCGGCTTGCATGGTTTTGGATTGCAGGTCGTTCATGGTGGTACTCCTGGTTATTGTGGTGTTGTGCAGGGGCAGCAGGCCGCCTCGGTAGCCGAGGGCCCGGCAGCCGGTTGTCATGGATTCATGGAGCGAAGGAGCGAATCAGCCGCACTCGGCGCAAGGCGGTTCCAGGTGGTGGCGCAACAGGGTCGAGAGCTCATGGATCAGCAGCATGGTGCTGTCGACTTCGGCTTGCGATGGCTGGCGGATGTACTTCAGCGGCGGCATCAGCAGCCAGACGAAGTCGCCGTAGTTTGGCCGCAGCAACACATCGCAACGGCGCTCCTGGGCGCGGTAGTGAATCTCCAGTCCGCCCAGTTCCATGGCCAGGCACAGCGGCAACAGCACCGGACTGCGATTGAGGGCGGCGAGCAACGACGCCGGACAGTCCTTGCCGACAAACGCGGCCTGGCGGTTGCGTTGGCGCCAGCCTCGGTAGTTCAGGCGGATGTGCATGGAGCGTCGGCCCAGCTCCATGGGCACGTGCCACTGCCAACTGAGGCTGTAGATGCGTCCGAACAGTTTGCTGGCCAACTGCTGTTGCAGGCTCAGGTCGTCTGCCGCCAGCTTGTGTCCGTGGCTTTCCAGGCAGTAGGGGCGGTTCGAGTCACGAGGCTGGAGATAGGCGCTGAAGCGCTGGGCTGTCCCTTTAAGAGCCAGCTGGGCATGACGGTCGATAGCGGCATACAGGTTCATGGCGATGATCCCCGGCTACTGCAGTTTCAGTTGGGCGCAGTTGTTGCCGTGACTGTCCACGGATGACGACTCGGCGCGTTCCTCGATACGTCGCAGCACCTCTTCCAGGGACGGCGGGGAAAACAAGGCTTGCCCGGTACTTTTCAGGTACAGGACGGCGAACAGGATGATCAGGCTCGCGCACAGGGTGGCGATGAACAGCACCTGTGGATCGCTGACCAGGGTAGTGATCATGTACAGGCAGGCGCCGATACCGATCACCTGGGGCAGGGGATAGAACGGTGTCTTGAATGGGCGTCGCGCCTGTGGATAACGCCTGCGCAGCACTAGCACATCGATCTGGGCGATCACGTAGCTGAGCAGCCAGGTCGTACAGGCCACGCTGATCATCATGGTGATCAGGGCGATGTCCGCATGATTGGCCATGGCATACAGGAGCACGATCATGATCAGCCCCACCACGAAGAAGATACCGAACCATGGCGTGCGCGCCGTCGGATGCAACCAGCAGAAGATCTTCGGCAGCAGGCCTTCCCGGGACAGGCCGTAGAGCATGCGTGGTACTGCCACCAGGTAGGTATCGCAGGTGGTGACCGCGGCCAGGATGGAGATCCCCCCCATGATGATCAGGCCCGGGGTGCCGAGCATGGCCGCTGCGCCATCGACGTGGGGAATGGTCGAGGCCGCCAGGGCGTCTAGGCCGATGTAGCGGGTGATGCTCAGGCCGAACAACAGGTCGACGAACCAGATGCTGGCGCAACCGACGATCATCGCCAGGGGAATGGTGCGTCCCGGATTCTTCACTTCCTCGGCCAGGGGAGCGACGAACTCCATGCCGATGAACAGCCAGATGGCCAGGCTCAAGTGGCTGAACTGCTGGCTCACCGGCACCGGGGAAAAAGCCGGTTGCTGCTCCAGCGGTGCCAGGGTGCCGAAGCCCGTCAGGCCCCAGGCACCGACGGCCCCGAGCAGCAGCATCATGGTAATTGCCAGGGTGGTCTGGACCCGGCCGAAGACCTCGATGCCCTTGAGGTTGATCGCTACCAGCAAGGCCAGGATGCCCAGGGAGAACAGGTACCAGGGAGCGCCGGTCAAGCGCTCCAGGGACTGCCCGCCGATGATCATGTTGGTCCCGCCATCGGTGCCCACCAGGACGATGTAGCCGGCCAGCACCGCGAACAGGGCCGGCAGCTTGCCCAGGGCGGGCAGGGTGTATTCACCGATCATGCCGGCCCCGGGCAGCATGGCCGCCAGCTCCGAATAGGACAGCGCGACGCAGAGGATCACCAGCAGTGCGCCGAGGGCGACGATGCTGAATGCGGGCCCCGAGACGCCGTAGCCGTTGGCTAGCGCCACCATCGCAGTGCCGGAGACCACCAGTCCGACGGAGGTCGAGTAGGCCGCCCAGAAACCCAGGCTGCGGTTCAGTTTCAAGTTGCTCATGTGCCTACCTCAGTGGATGTTTCTTGTTGTTCTTGGTAACGACCCAACTGCAGTTGCAAGCCCGGGGCTACTGGCGCGACGGGATGTAGGGACGCTATCAGCAGGGCTTTCGGGCTGTACATATCCCGATAGGGATAGATTGCCCAGGGCGGCGCGGGAAGCAGGGATCAGCAGGCTGTGAGCTTGTCGAGGAAGAGTCCCAGCAGCTCCGACTGGCTGCCGATCTCGAGCTTGGTGTAGAGGTTCTTGCGATGGATCTTCACCGTACCGCTGCTGATGAACAGCTGCTGGGCGATGGAGTCGTTGGAGTGGCCACGCAGCAAGAGCCTGGCGATTTCACATTCGCGCAGGGTGAGCAGGCCTTCGCCGAAGCGTTCGAAGGCCTGGCGAATGGCATGGTCCATTTCCAGGGCCGGACGTGGATTGGACAACCGATGCTGGCTCCAGGCGCTGCGCACCACCAGCCTCACCACCTGCTCGGCGCATTCGAGCAACTGGCGCTCCCGATCATTGAAGTCGCTGTGCTCGCTGCTGCGCATCAGCGACAGCACCCCGGTGCTGCTGTCATCCAGGTCGACGAAGAAGGCTATCTCCTCGGTCAGTCCCAGGCGGTGGTAGTAGCTCAGGAAATATTCGCTGAGATAGAAGTGGTCCGGCGCCAGCTCCTTGAGGCTGTGCAGGCCCTGATGCAGCTGGTTGCTGCAGGCCAGGTAGAGCGGGTCCAGCAGGTAGGGGCCGGTCTGGTAGTCGTCGACGAAGTACTGTCGCTTGTGCGCGGTGAAGGTGTCGAACAGCGACAGAGGGCGGTAGTTGCCCTGGTAGATGAACAGCACGAAATGGTCCACCTGGCACAGTCGCTGCAACCATTGGCTGGTTGCCAGCAACTGTGCCGGGCCGGGGTTCTGGCCCAGGATCTGGGTGATTTCCTGGGTCCATGCCTTGAGTTCGTCGTACTGCATGGCGCGTACCTGGGGACCTGGCGGTCCTGCCGGGAAGATACCCGGCAGTGTGCACAGGAACTTGGCCCCCGGGTATCGGGTGCGAGCAAAAAAACCTGGATCCGGCTCAACCCCGATTCGCCACCGACTCGGCCAGGATGCACAGCAGCTCGAACATCAGGGTCGCGCCGGCCAGGGCGGTGGCGCCGCCGAGGTCGAAGGGCGGCGAGACTTCCACCACGTCGGCGCCCACCAGGTTCAGGCCGCGCAGGCCGCGGATCAGCTGCTGGGCCTGCAGGGTGGTCATGCCGCCGATCTCCGGGGTGCCGGTGCCGGGGGCGAAGGCCGGGTCGAGCACATCGATGTCGAAGCTGATGTAGGTCGGCTCGGCACCCACCACGCGCCGGGCTTCGGCCAGGGTCGCCTCGACGCCCAGGTCGGCGAATTCCTCCATGTGGATCACGCGGATCCCGCAGTCCTTGGCGAAGTCTTCGTCGTCGGCCGAGTAGATCGAGCCGCGGATGCCGATCTGTACCGTGCGCCTGGGGTCCAGCAGGCCCTCTTCGATGGCCCGGCGAAAGGGCGTGCCGTGGGTGTAGAGGTTGTCGCCGAAGTAGCGGTCGTTGGTATCGGAATGGGCATCGAAGTGCACCATGCCGATCGGCCGCTGGCGGGCCAGGGCCCGGAAGATCGGCAGGGTCACCAGGTGATCGCCGCCCACCGACAGCGGCACCGCGCCGGCCTGGTGCAGCTGGCTGAAGAAACCCTCGATCTGTTTCAACGAGTCCAACAGGTCGATGGGGTTGACCGGGGCATCGCCCAGGTCGCCGACCCGCACCAGGTCATAGGGGGCGATGCGGCTGACGTGGTGCACCTTGCGCATCAGGCTCGACTGGTTGCGCACCTCCCGCGGGCCATGGCGGGCCCCGGCGCGGTTGGTGGTGCCGCCATCCCAGGGCACCCCCACCAGGGCGATCTGTACCTGCGCCGGGTCGTCGAACAGCGGCAAGCGCATGAAGCTTGGAATACCGGCGAAGCGCGGGACCAGGGCAGCGTCTACCGGCTGCGGGAAAGACTGGGACATGGGCGATTCCTCGTTGTGGATTCAGGGATCAATCGGCGGTGCTGCGCAGGGCCGGGGCCGGCTGGCTCATCAGGCTGACGGCGACGAAGGTCAGCAGGCTGACGCCCAGGCCGTAGTAGATCGGGGTGTTGGCCAGGATGCCGTCGCGGGCCATGCAGGCGATCACCGTCAGGCTGCCGCTGACCATGCAGGCGATGGCCCCGGCCGCCGAGGCCCGGCGCCACAGCAAGGCGCCGATGATCGGCACCAGCAGGCTACCCACCAGCAGGTTGTAGGCGATGCTCAGGCCGGCGATCACGTCGTTGACCAGGCAGGCCATCAGCAGCATCGCCACCCCTAGGCCGAGGGTGATCCAGCGGCTGCTGGCCAGGTGGTTTTCCTGGCCACGGGTCAGGAAGCGGCTGTAGATGTCTTCCTTGAGCACCGTGGCCGAGGCCAGCAGGCAGGCACTGGCGGTGGACATGATGGCGGCCAGGGCCGCCGCCACCACCAGCCCGCGCAGTCCGGCCGGCAATACGTTGCGGGTGACTTCGGCGAAGGCGTTCTCGGCCACCGAGAGGTCCGGTAGCAGCAGTTTGGCAGCGGCCCCCACCAGGGCACAGGCGGCGCCGTAGAACATGCAGTAGATCCCGGCGCCGAGGCCGGCGTAGCGCACCACCCGTTCGCTGCGGGCGGTGAACAATCGCTGCCAGATGTCCTGGCCGATCAGCGCGCCGAAGAAGTACAGCAGGAAGTAGGCGAGGAGGGTGTCCAGGCCGATGTTGCCCCACTCGAAGAACCCCGCCGGCAACCTCGCCTGCATGGCTTCGAGGCCGCCGGCCTGGCCGACGCTCATGGGCAGCAGGACGCAGAAGATGCCCAGGGTCATGATCACGAACTGGATGATGTCGGTGAGGGTCAGCGACCACATGCCGCCGATCACCGAGTAGAAGATCACCAGCGCGCCGCCGCAGAGAATCGCCGGGATGCGCGGGATGTCGAACACCACCTCGGTGATCGAGCCGATGGCGATGGTCGCGGTGACCGCCACCATCAGGTCGTAGGCCACCATCACGCAGCCGCCGATCAGGCGTGACGACGCCTGGTACCTTTGTTCGAGGATCTGGGTCACGGTGAACACCCGCAACTGGGCGATCTGCCGGGACAGCACCAGGCTCAGGACGATAATCCCCAGGCCCAGCATGAACACCAGCCATAACCCGGAGATTCCGTAGCTGTAGCCCAGGCGTACCGAGCCGATGGTGGAGGCGCCGCCGAGCATCACCGCCGACAGGGTGCCCAGGTACAGCGCCGGTCCCAGGCGTCGCCCGGCCACCAGGAAATCGTCCTGGTTGCGCACTTTGCGCATGCCCCACCAGCCAAGGCCGGCCATCAGCAGGACGTAGACCAACATGACCGCATAATCGAGTGCCATAACGGGTGCTCCCTGGTTGTTCTTGTTGTGCAGGCAGGTGAGCGCAGGGTAGATCGTGGATTGGCCGGGATACATCCCGGCAGGCGCAAGCTGGCTTGTGTTTTCACGCAAGTGGCCCGGTGGCGTGGTTTTGTCCGGGCCGCCATGAAGTCTGTGCCATCCCTGCCGATAGCCTGCCAGGGCCACGAGGCGCAATCAGTCAAAGGAAGCAGTAGCGATGAATGTCAGAAGTCTGGCCCTGGTGGCGTTGTTGGGCTCGCTTGGCGCGTGCAGCGTCAAGCCGGTGGAGCCCTATTCGGAACCGCCCCTGGGCGCGTCGGTCGCGCAGTTGCGGGTGATCACCAACGGTGAAGTGCGTGGTGGGGCCTATGCCGGCTGCATCGGCGACAACCAGCGCCTGGCCAAGGCTGGGCGCTTTGGCAGCGAGCACCGGGCGAACGTCAACTATCCACAGTTTCCCGAGGCCCCGCGGCAGATCGACATGCTGCCGCGATTCGCCCCGAAGCTGCCGGACTACCCCGGAGCCATTCGCCGCGGTGAAGGCGAATACTCCGAGATCGCCACCGAATACCGCGTGCCCGCCGGACGTCCGTTCCTGCTGGAGGGCGGCGGGGTGGCGGCCGGGGGAACCAGCAATGCCTACCGCACCTGCCCGCAGGTACAGAAGGTGGTGGTGTTCGAACCGGGCAAGAGCTACGAGGCCTATGCCGGCCTGAACTACATTCCGGTGGCCGGCGGCGAGGTGGAGGCGCTGTGCGTTTTCACCGTGTACCAGCTGCTGCCCCTGAGCAAGCCGGGGGCCAGCATGCCTTTGGCGTTGCACACCAGCGCGCCTGCGCAGCAGCGCTGTTCCGGCCGGTGAGGGGATGACGCCCGGGCCTGCCGCGATGGCAGGCCCGGGCGCGGCTGGGCTAGGTGGCCTTGCCGGGGGCGTCGATGGCTTGGCACACCAAAGGATGCAGCTCGCTTTGCCGTTGCTGCTGGTGCCAGGCCAATAGCTCCTGGCGCATGGCTGGGGTCCAGAACAGCTGCATGTGGTTGCGCACGCTGCTTACCGCCTGGGTCTGGTCCGGCTCGTTGACGAAGTACGAAGCGATCTGGTTGGCCATCTTGACCAGGTTGGCGGTGCTCATCGGCGCACCTCCGCCTTGTGGCCCCGGGACCGGTCGCGGGCTTGCAGCAGGCGCTGCTGCTCGTCACTGAAGGCCTGGTAGCGCTTCTGCCACTCGGACGGATGGTAGACCCGGCTGACCTCCACCGCCGTGACCTTGTACTCCGGACAGTTGGTGGCCCAGTCGGAGTTGTCGGTGGTGATCACGTTGGCGCCCGACTCGGGGAAGTGGAAGGTGGTGTAGACCACCCCCGGCGCTACCCGCTCGGTCACTCGGGCACGTAGCACGGTCTGCCCGGCGCGGCTGCCGATGCCGACCCAGTCGCCTTCGCTGATGCCCCGGCTCTCGGCATCGGTGGGGTGGATCTCCAGGCGGTCCTCGGCGTGCCAGGCGACGTTGTCGGTGCGCCGGGTCTGGGCGCCGACGTTGTACTGGCTGAGGATGCGACCGGTGGTCAGAAGCAGCGGATAGCGGCTGTTGACCTTCTCGTCGGTGGGCACGTAGCCGGTGAGCATGAAGCGCCCCTTGCCGCGCACGAATTCATCGATGTGCATGGTCGGCGTACCGTCCGGGGCCTGGGCGTTGCACGGCCATTGCAGGCTGCCGTGACGGTCCAGGCTGGCATAGCTGACGCCGGTGAAGGTCGGGGTCAGGCGGGCGATCTCGTCCATGATCTGCGATGGGTGCTCGTAATGCATCGGATACCCCAGGGCCGCCGCCAGGGCCAGGGTGCCTTCCCAGTCGGCCTTGCCGCCCAGCGGCTCCATGACCTTGCGCACCCGCGAAATGCGGCGCTCGGCGTTGGTGAAGGTGCCGTCCTTTTCCAGGAACGAGGCCCCAGGCAGGAACACATGGGCGAACTTGGCGGTTTCGTTGAGGAAGATGTCCTGCACCACCACGCATTCCATGGCCGACAGGGCGGCGGTCACGTGCTGGGTGTTGGGGTCGCTCTGGGCGATGTCCTCGCCCTGGCAGTACAGGCCCTTGAAGCTGCCGCCCAGGGCCGCCTCGAACATGTTGGGAATGCGCAGGCCCGGATCGGGTTGCAGGCTGACGTTCCACGCTTGCTCGAACTCCTGGCGCACGGTCTGGTTGGAGATGTGCCGGTAGCCCGGCAGCTCGTGGGGGAAGGAGCCCATGTCGCAGGAACCCTGGACGTTGTTCTGACCCCGCAGCGGGTTGACCCCGACCCCTTCGCGGCCGATGTTGCCGGTGGCCATGGCCAGGTTGGCGATGCCCATCACCGAGGTGCTGCCCTGGCTGTGCTCGGTGACGCCCAGGCCGTAGTAGATCGCCGCGTTGCCGCCAGTGGCGTAGACCCGGGCCGCGGCGCGGATGTCGGCCGCCGGGACCCCGCAGATGGCGCCCAGCACCTCCGGCGAGTTGTCCGCACGGCTGACGAAGGCGCTCCACAGGGCGAAGGCCTCGGGCTCGCAGCGGGCCTCGACGAACGCCTGGTCCACCAGGCCCTCGGTGACGATCACGTGGGCCAGGGCGTTGAGCATGGCCACGTTGGTTCCCGGGCGCAGGGCCAGGTGCAGCTCGGCGCGGGCGTGGACCGAGTCCACCAGGTCGATGCGCCGAGGATCGATCACGATCAGCCGCGCCCCTTCACGCAGGCGGCGCTTGAGCTGGGAGCCGAATACCGGGTGGGCATCGCTGGGGTTGGCGCCCATCACCAGGATCACGTCGGCCTGCATCACCGAATCGAAGCTCTGGGTCCCGGCGGATTCCCCCAGGGTCTGCTTGAGGCCGTAGCCGGTGGGCGAATGGCAGACCCGGGCGCAGGTGTCGACGTTGTTGTTGCCGAAGGCCGCCCGCACCAGTTTCTGCACCAGGTAGGTTTCCTCGTTGGTGCAGCGGCTGGACGTGATGCCGCCGATGGAGTCGCGACCGTACTTGAGCTGGATGCGCCGCAGCTCGCTGGCGGCGTACTGCACGGCTTCATCCCAGCTGACCTCCTGCCACGGGTCGCTGATGTGCTTGCGGATCATCGGTTTGGTGATGCGGTCCGGGTGGGTGGCGTAGCCCCAGGCGAAGCGGCCCTTGACGCAGGAGTGGCCATGGTTGGCCTGGCCGTTCTTGTCCGGGACCATACGTACCAGTTGCTCGCCCTTCATCTCGGCGCGGAACGAACAGCCCACGCCGCAGTAGGCGCAGGTGGTGATCACCGCCCGCTCGGGCTGGCCCATTTCCACCACGCTCTTTTCCATCAGGGTCGCGGTGGGGCAGGCCTGCACGCAGGCGCCGCAGGACACGCATTCGGAGTCCAGGAAGTTGTCGCCGCCGGCCGCCGCCACCCGGGATTCGAAGCCCCGGCCGCTGATGGTCAGGGCGAAGGTGCCCTGGGTTTCCTCACAGGCGCGCACGCAGCGGTTGCAGACGATGCACTTGCTCGGGTCGTAGTCGAAGTAGGGGTTGGAGCGGTCTTTCTGGTCACTCAGGTGGTTGGCGCCGTCGTAGCCATAGCGCACTTCGCGCAGGCCCACCTGGCCGGCCACGGTCTGCAGCTCGCAGTTGCCGTTGGCCGAGCAGGTCAGGCAGTCCAGCGGGTGGTCGGAGATGTACAGCTCCATCACATTGCGGCGCAGGCTCGAGAGTTTCGGCGTCTGGGTATGCACCACCATGCCCTCGCTGACCGGGGTAGTGCAGGAGGCCGGGTAGCCGCGCATGCCGTCGATTTCCACCAGGCACATGCGGCAGGAACCGAAGGCCTCCAGGCTGTCGGTGGCGCATAGCTTGGGAATGCTGGTGCCCAGCAGCGCGGCGGCGCGCATCACCGAGGTGCCCTGGGGCACGCTGATGCTGCGGCCGTCGATGCTCAGGCTGACCTGTACCTGGCTGTCGCGGGCCGGGGTACCCAGGTCCACGGCGTTGAGGTCGATGTCCTTGGCGGGGTCGAAGAGCGTGATCATTGGTCGGCCTCCGTGGTGTGCAGACCGAAGTCGGCAGGGAAGTGCTTGAGGGCGCTGGCCACCGGGTAGGACGTCATGCCGCCCAGGGCGCACAGCGAGCCGTATTGCAGGGTGTCGCACAGGTCCTTGAGGATCAGCGCCTGGTGCTGGCGCTCCTCGGGGCCGGGAGCCGCCAGTAGGCGGTCGATGACTTCCACGCCACGGGTCGAGCCGATGCGGCACGGGGTGCACTTGCCGCAGGACTCCTCGGCGCAGAACTGCATGGCGAAGCGCGCCATGTGGGCCAGGTCGAGGCTGTCGTCGGCCACCACCACGCCGCCGTGGCCGAGCATCGCGCCCATGGCGGCGAAGGCCTCGTAGTCCAGCGGTGTGTCGAACTGCGTGGGCGGGACCCAGGCACCGAGGGGGCCGCCGACCTGGGCCGCCTTCAGTGGCCGGCCACTGGCGGTACCGCCACCGTAGTCATGCAGCAGCTCGCCCAGGGTCAGGCCGAAGGCCCGTTCCACCAGGCCGCCATGGCGGACATTGCCCGCTAGCTGGAAGGGCATGGTGCCCAGGGAGCGGCCCATGCCGTAGTCGCGATAGAACGGCGCGCCCTTGGCCAGGATCAGCGGCACCGAGGCCAGGGTCAGCACGTTGTGTACCAGGGTCGGCTGGCCGAACAAGCCTTGCAGGGCCGGGATCGGCGGCTTGGCGCGGACGATCCCGCGCTTGCCTTCCAGGGAGTCGAGCAGCGCGGTTTCCTCGCCGCAGATGTAGGCTCCGGCGCCTACCCGCACTTCCAGGTCGAAGGGCTGGCCGCTCCCGCCGGCATCGGCCCCCAGGTAGCCGGCGTCCCGGGCCAGGTCCAGGGCCGCGCGCAGGGTGGCCACTGCCTGGGGATACTCCGAGCGCACATAGATATAGCCCTGGCTGGCACCGACGGCGATGCCGGCGATGGCCATGCCCTCGATCAGCAGGAAGGGGTCGCCCTCCATCAGCATGCGGTCGGCGAAGGTCCCGGAGTCGCCCTCGTCGGCGTTGCACACCACGTACTTCTGCTGCGGCGAGGTCTCGCGCACCGTGCGCCACTTGATCCCCGCGGGGAAGGCCGCGCCGCCCCGGCCACGCAGGCCGGAGTCGAGCACCGCGGCCACGGTCTGCTCGCCGCCCAGGGCGATGGCGCGCTCCAGGCCGGCGAAACCGCCGTGGGCCCGATAGTCCTCCAGGGACAGCGGCCGGGTGATGCCGGCGCGGGCGAACAGCAGGCGCTGCTGGCTCTTGAGGTAGGGAATCTGTTCCACCAGGCCCAGGGCCAAGGGGTGGCTGGCCGGATCGGCTTGCAGGGCGTCCAGCAGCGCTGGTACGTCGGCCACGTTCAGCGGACCGAAGCCCAGGCGGCCCTCGGGGGTATCGACTTCCAGCAGCGGTTCCAGCCAGTACAGGCCACGGGAACTGGTGCGTTGCAGTTGCAGTTGCAGTTGGCGCTGGCTGGCCTGGGCCAGCAGGGCGTCGGCCACCTGGTCGGCGCCCACGGCGCGGGCCAGGGAGTCACAGGACAGGTAGAGGTTCATCACGCATCCTCCCGGCAGCTGTCGAGCAACGCGTCCAGGCGTTCGGCGCTGAGCCGGGCATGCAGCTGGCCGTCCAGCTCCAGGGCCGGCGAGCAGGCGCAGGCGCCCAGGCAGTACACCGGCCGCAGGCTGATGCGGCCATCGGCGCTGCTGCCATGGTCGTCCAGTTGCAGGCGCTCGCGCAGTTGCGCCGCCAGTTGCTCGGCGCCCCGGCTCTGGCAGGATTCGGCGCGGCATAGGCGCAGGATGTGCCGCGCGGGCGGCGCGGTGCGAAAGTCATGGTAGAAGCTGATCACGCCGCGTACTTCGGCCTGGCTCTGGTTGAGCCCATGGGCGATGGCGGGGATGGCCACGTCGGGGATGTAGCCCAGCTCTTCCTGGATCTGGTGGAGCAGCGGCAGCAGCGCCCCGGGAACGTCCTTGTAGCGCTCCAGCAGGGTGTGGATCACAGGCAGGTGCAGCGATTCATCAGGCATACAGCATTCCTCACGGTCACGGACACACCTGGTGGTTGTCGGTTGTCCGAAAGTCTCGGCTGCGGCCCTGGTTGCCACGTCACGGTAGCGCGGCGATCCGGCCGGTAGCCATGCACCCTGAATGGGTATCTTGTTGTACCCGGTGCGGTCGTCGCCGTACCTGTTCAGGGCATAAAGGGCAGCTTGACACGCTGCCTCTGATTGATCCGCACCAAAGCGACTTGCTCAGTTCCGAATACGACCATTCACTGAGTCTAGAAGAGGCTGGGAAAGCCGGTTGGATGGGGCGCGCACTATGGAACGAAACCGGAGGGTCCCGAAGTGACTTCGGTCAGTGTTTGTGGCGGGGAGCCTGCCCCCGCCACCCACGATCAGGAGGAACGCGCGCGGCGCTGGGCGTAGTGCTGCACGACCAGGCGCCCGATCAGCGCCAGCAGGGTCAGGCTGATCAGCAGCACCGAAATGGCCGCCACGCTGGGGTCGACGTTGTCCCGCAACCCGCTCCAGATCCGTCGGGGCAGGGTGTTGACGTCGACGCTGGTGATGAACAGGGTCACTGCCACCTCTTCCCAGGACAGGGCGAAGCTCAGCAGCGCGGTGGAGAAGATCCCCAGCTTCAGGTTCGGCAGGATCACCAGGAAGGTGGTCTGCATCATGCTGGCCCCCAGGTTGCGCGAGGCCAGTTCGATGCGCCGGTCTACCTGGCTCAGCGCCACCAGCATGGTCACCACGCCGTAGGGCACCACCATCACCACGTGGGCGATCACCACCCCGGGCAGGGTGTCGTAGCCCCAGCCCGGGGCGATGCTGCCCAGCTTGGTTTCCATGAAGTACAGCACCAGGGCCGAGATCACCGGCGGGATCGCCATGGGCAGCAGCACCAGGCCGATCAACAGGGTCGCCAGGCGTGAGCGCAGGTACCAGATGCCCAGGCTGAAACTGACCGCCAGCAAGGTGGCGATCAGGCTGGTGGCCGTGGCGATGGCCAGGCTCTGGCCGGTGCTCGACAGCCAGTCGGGGTTGCTCAGCAGGGCCTCGTAGTGACGCAGCGACCAGTTGCCCTCGGGCATCGACAGGTAGCGCTTGGCGGTGAAGGACACCGGGATCACTGTCAGCAACGGGAACAGCATGAAGGCCATGGCGATCACGGCGATCAGCCGGGTACTCAAGGCAGTGCGATGTGTATTCATAGTGACCTCAACCCACCAGTCGATTGACACGGGTGATGCGCATCAGCAGCCAGATCAGCGCGCTGACCAGGGCCAGCAGCACCAGGCTCAGGGCCGCGCCCAAGCCCCAGTTGCTGGTCTGGAACATCTGCAGGAACACGTACTCGGCGATCATCACCGTCTGTCCGCCACCCAGCAGCACCGGGGTGATGAAGAAGCCCAGGCAGAACACGAAGACCATGATGAAGGCCCCCAGCAGCCCCGGCAGGGTCTGCGGCAGCAGCACTTGCCAGAAGGTGCGCAAGGCCCCGGCGCCCAGCCCGCGGGAGGCCAAGAGGACCCGCTGGTCCAGCTGGCGCATGCTCGACAGCAGCGGGAACAAGGCATAGGGGATCATGAAGTGGAGCATGCCGATCACCACCCCCAATTCGTTGCGGGTCAGTTGCAGGGGGTGTTCGATCCAGCCCAGGGACAGCAGGCTGTCGTTGACCACGCCGTTGCTGCGCAGGGCGATCAGCCAGCCGAAGGCCCGCACCAGCACCGAGATCCAGAACGGGATGAACACGCAGATCTCCACCATGCGCTGCCAGAACGGCGGGCTGAAGACCCAGCAGTAGGCCAGCAGGTAGCCGATCGCCAGGGCCAGCAGGCTGACGGTCAGGCACAGGCGCAGGGTGCGCAGCAGCATGTCGTGGATTGCCGGGTCGCTGGCGATGCGCTGGTACTGCTCGATGCCGGGTTCGGGCAGGGTGAAGCTCCAGCTCACTACGCCGACGAAGGGCAATAAGTAGAACAGCACCAGCAACAGCGGCAGCGGTACCAGCAGCAGGCTGCGTTCCAGGCGCGCGGTTTGGGTCGCACTCATGGTCGGCGCCTCACTTGGACAGGTGGGTCAGGTACTGCTCCAGGGTGCTGGAGTAGTGATCGGCGTACCACTGGGTGTCCAGCAGGATCTGCTTCTTCATGTTGGCTTCGGACGCGCAGTTGAGCTCCAGCTGCTCGGGGCTCATCAGCTTCTGGGTGGCCGGGTTGGATGGGCCGTTGCCGAGGATCTCGAACAGCTTGAACTGGCCCGCCGGCTGCAGGGCATGCTGGATGAACTGCATGGCCGGGGCAGTACCTGCCGGGTTGTCGCTGAGCACGGCCCAGCTGCTGTTGGTGAGGAAGGCGTTGTCATAGCCCCATTTGATCCGGCCACCGCTGTCCTCGCGCAACAAGGTGGCGCGGGTGTGCCAGAGCACGCCCATGGAGGCTTCGCCTTCGATCATCAGTTGCTGGCTTTCCGCGCCCGAGCCCCAGAACGACAGGACGTGGGGCTTGAGTTCGTCGATCTTGCGCAGGGCCCGTGGTACGTCCAGCGGATACAACTTGTCGACGGGTACACCGTCGGCCAGCAGGGCGGCCTCGAGCATGCCGTTCATCCACTTGTAGAGGGTGCGCTTGCCGGGGAATTTCTCCACGTTCCAGAAATCCGCCCAGTCCCTGGGGCCGTTGTCGCCGTATTTCTCGCTGTCCCAGGCCAGCACGTAGCTGAGCATGTAGCCGGCAATCCCGTAGTCATGGCTCATCCCCGGGGCTACCTGGTCGCGCTGCACCACGCTGTAGTCCAGGGGTTGCAGGATCTTCTCGCGGCCCAGGTTCAGGGCGCTGTAGCCTTCCATGTCCACCACGTCCCAGCTGGGCCGGCCGCTGGCCAGTTGCGAGCGTACCGCGCCTTCGGTGGGGCCGGCGCCGTCGATGCGCACCGGGATGCCGGTGCTCTTGGTGAAGCTGTCGGTCCAGGCCGTGCGGAAGGCATTCAGTGCATCGCCGCCCCAGTTGACCAGCACCAGGGGCTTGTCGGCCGACCAGCTGATCCCGCTGCGCAGGGCCAGGGGCACGGCCGCCAGCAGGCCCATGGCCTGGACGAAGGTGCGGCGGCTGATCTGTCCGCCACGGGCTTTTTCGATGAGGATTTCGATGCAGTCGCGCTGGTGGTGCTGGCTCATGGGGGCAAGTCCTCGCAAGGCCGGTGCCCGAGGCGCCAGCCGTTGATTGTTGTTGTTCTGTACGAAAACCGGGGTGGTGATCCTCTGTAGGAGCCAAGCGTGCTCGCGATGGTCGTGAACGTTACGGGGTCAACGCAGCGCTCTGCAGTCCATCGCGGGCAAGTCTCGCTCCTACAATTGCCTGACTGATCGCGGGGCTCAGGCTTCCAGCAGGAAGCTGTGGCGTACCGGCCAGCTCAGCCACACCGGGGTGCCGCTGGGCAATCGGGCGCCGGGGTGATCGCCGGGTACCGAGAGGTTCACCGGTGCCAGCTCCGGGGCGATGTTCAATGCCAGATGCGTGCTGGAGCCCTGGTAGACCCGTTCGCCCAGGTGCGCCGGCAGCACGTTGTGCTCACCTGCTTGCGGTCGTTCGGTGTGCAGCGTCATGTGCTCGGGGCGTACCGCCAGCAACTGTGGCTGGCTGCTCAGTTCCCCGGGAAGCGCGGCATGCAGGGCGACGTCGCCGCAGCGGCCACTGGCGTGGCTGCCATTGCGGGCAATGTCGCGCAGCGGGAACAGGTTCATCTTGCCCAGGAACTCGGCGACGAAGCGGTTGCTGGGGCGGTCGTAGATGTCCTGGGGCGAGTCGATCTGCGCCAGGCGTCCCTGGTTGAAGATGGCGATGCGGGTCGACAGGGCCAGGGCTTCGCCCTGGTCGTGGGTGACGAACACGAAGCTGGTGCCCACCTGGCGATGGATGCGCTGCAGCTCGGCTTGCAGTTGTTCGCGCAGGTTCTTGTCCAGGGCCGAGAGCGGCTCGTCGAGCAGCAGCATGTCCGGCTCGAACACCAGGGCCCGGGCGATGGCCACCCGCTGCTGCTGGCCACCGGAAAGCTCGGACGGTTTCTTGTGCAGGTGTGCACCCAGGCCCACCACTTCGAGGATGTGCTTGACCCGGCGCTGGCGCTCCTCGGCCTTGACCCCACGGATGCGCAATGGGTAGGCGACGTTGTCGGCCACGCTCATGTGCGGGAACAGCGCGTAGCCCTGGAACACCATGCCGTAGTTGCGTTTTTCCGCCGGGCGCCGGCTGATGTCGACACCACGCTCCATGAGCTTGCCGGCGCTGGGTGAAAGGAAGCCTGCGAGGATCATCAGCAGGGTGGTCTTGCCTGAGCCGGAGGGGCCCAGGAGGGTGAGGAATTCGCCTTGGCGAACGTCGAGGTCAATGCCGTCCAGGGCAGTGAAGTTGCCGTAATACTGGCTGATTCCTTGGGCGCTGAGTTGAGTCGAAGGACTGCTGGACACTACAGAGTTCTCCTGCGGAAACCGACCTGCGCTGTGGAGTTTTTATTGTTGGAACAGCAGGCGGTCGGCTCATTATTGGCAAAAGCAACGGCACATCAATGGAATAATTTTTGCCTCATTGGTGAGTGAAATTATCCATTGGCCAGGGGCCGCTGCTGCCTTCTCCCAGGTTCAAGGCTTGATCAGCAAACTGTCGGTGATGCCTTGGGTGGTGTTTTGCAGCTGGTATTTAAGCCACGTCGAAAAGGCCCGTACCGCCGGCCTTTCAGCCTTGGCCGGATCGATCGCCAGGAAGTAGCCGCGCCGGGCGCTGATGGCGATATCGAAGGGTCGTACCAGCAGGCCCCGGGCCAGGGCATTGCCACTGAGCAGGCTGTCGCCGATGGCCACGCCCTGGGCGGCGATGCACGCCGACTGCGCACAGTGGGCGTCGGAGAAGGTGATGCCGCTGTCCGCGTCGATCTGCTCGACCCCGGCAGCGGCCAGCCAGGCGCGCCAGTCACTGGTGTCGTTCATGTGGATCAAGGGCAGGCCGGCCAGGTCCTGGGGCGTCTTCAAGCCGCCGATGGCGTTGATCAGGCGCGGGCTGCATACCGGTGAAAAATGCAGGGTGAAGATCGGCTCCACCTGCAGCCCGGGCCAGTCGCCGATGCCGTAGGTGATGAACAGGTCGGCCTCGGGATCGCTGGTATCGTCCCAGGAGCGCGGGTTGACCACATGCAGCCGTACCTCGGGGTATTGGCGCTGGAAGCTGTTGATGTGGTTGCACAGCCAGAAGCTGGTAAACCCCGGGTTGCAACTGATGCGCAACTTGCCGGACACCGCGGGCCCATCGAAGAGCCGGCCGGCGTCCTGGATGTCGGCGAGGATGCGCCGAACTTCGAGGGCATAGCACTGGCCCTGGTGCGTCAGGCCGATGCCGCGCCCGACCCGTTCGGTCAGGGCGAAGCCCAGGCTCTGTTCCAGGCTGATGATCTGGTGGCTGATGGCGCTGCGGGTCAGGCTCAACTGCTGGGCGGCGGCGGTCACGCTGCCCAGCCGGGCGACCGCGTCGAGGGCGCGCAAGGCGCTGATCGTGGGAAAACGCATACAACCTCCGGGGCGGGGGGAACGGGTCTTCGAATGCGTCCGGCCTGGTGTGTCCAGGCGCTTGCGGCGCATCAGGTCGCGCCGAAGTATGGGTCGCGCCAGCGTGGCATTGGTTAGTTTTTTTGACCATTGCTGGCGAAATAATTTGATTGATGTAGCCAGCGCTTCACCAATACTGGCCCTCGATCCGGGCTGAGCCGACCGGACCATTCCCATAACAACAACAGGTCCGGCTGGCCCGGGCGGGCGCCGAGGCGCCCAGCGCGCGACTGGCCGGGACCTGGATAACCAGGAGTGCCGAGGATGTCCCGCTACAAAGAATTCGCGCTGGATTGGGTCGAACGCCACCGTCAGCAACTGTCGGACTGGCACCAGGTGATCTGGCACTACGCCGAGCCGGCGTTTCGCGAGTACAAGTCCAGTGCCTGGTACGTGGCGTTGCTGGAGGCCGAGGGCTTCACTGTCGAGCGTGGCAGCGGTGGCATGCCCACGGCCTTCTGCGCCACCTTCACCCAAGGCCAGGGGCCGCTGCTGGCCACCTATGGCGAGTACGACGCAGTGCCAGGCAACTGCCAGGCGGCCACTACCCGCAAACAACCGCGCGAGGGTCTGTCGCGCTTCGCCCCGGGGCACACCGACCCGCACTCGGCCCTGGGCATCAGCGCCCTGGGCGGGGCCCTGGCGGCCAAGGCGACCATGGTGGAGTTCGGCCTGCAGGGCAGCATCCGCTTCTTCGGCGAGCCGGCGGAAAAGCTCCGTGCCTCCAAGCCGGTACACGCGGCCAAGGGTTATTACGACGACCTGGATGCGGCCATCAGCTTCCACCCCACCTACATGCTGCCACTGAACAACACCACCACCTGGGACACTCACTGCGGCATTGCCTACGCCTACATCTACAGCTTCACCTGCGAAGAGCCGGAGCAGTGGATCGCCGCCGATCGCTACAGCCCGATCCCGCAGAACCATCTGGCGGCCCGGGCCCCGGGGGCCAACGATGCCCTGGTGCATTTCTATACCCTGAACGAAAGCCTGCGCCGCTCGACCCTGCCGTTCACCGGGTTGTGGAGCTACAACGAGGCGATCCTCACCGCAGGCCAAGCCACGGCCGACAACCTGCCGCCGCACTTGTCGCAGATCCAGTACCTGCTGCGTTGCGACTCCATCGAGCAGGCCGAGACCATTTCCCAGGTCATGGACAACAACGCCGCCGCGGCGGCCATGGCCACCGGCTGCCGCTGGAAGAAGACCTGGGTGTGCAAGTCCCGCGGTGGCCTGCCCAACCATGTCATGGCCCAGGCCACCTACGACAACCTGGCGGCGGTGGGTGCCCCGCAGTGGAACGAAGAAGCCTGTGAGATCGCCCGCCAGATCCAGCGCAATCTGGGCCTTGAGGCCATGGAGCGGCCCTTCCTGCCGGCCACCGAGGCCTTGATCGAACCCCAGGAGTGCGAGCGCCAACTGCGCCTGCAAATGCCGGCCTGGCAGAACTACCTGACCTCCGACGACTACCCGGAATACACCTGGCACTGCCCGACCGTACGTTTGCTGGTGGCCCGGCCGATGCTCAGCGCGCCGCCGGGGACGGTCTATCCGGATTGGGTCTCCAACGCCCTGGGCGGGATTCGCCAGACCATCGACCCAATGATCGAGGTAGCGGCCAAGACCATCGCCGCGACCCTGGTGGACTTGCTGACCGACGAGGCATTGCTGGCCGCGGCCAAGGCCGAGTTCGTCGAGCGCACGGGTGGCGGGATCGGTGGCAGTGGCTGGCAGGCGCCGCTGCTGCCCAAGGACTTCCAGGTGCCCCATGACTTCCGCTGGCCGGAGTACATCCGCACGGCGCGGGGTGAGGAATGGTGGATTCCGGCGCGGGCCGACGAGTAGCCGCCGGTGCCAGGGCGAGGGGGCGTTATGCCGCTTCGCTCGGGCGCTTATGCACAATGGATGGGTTTTTCGGCCAGGCAGATGACGAATCTGTGGAGCCATTCTCATCTTTTTGCAACTGGCTGTTTTTTCGGGATTTTATTTTATGAACAAAAAATGACCAACTGCGGATTGCGCTTGCGCATCCCGTAATCACGGGCATTCTCAAGATTCCATCAACAGACTTATCCACAGGTAGCGACGTCCTGTCGCAGAGGCATGCAGCCTGCTCGTCTAGCCGATGGCGCTGGGCCGCCGGGAGGCTAGATCGAGCACGCTGTGGTCATGCCGGTGTGATGTGTCCAGGCCGGCACCTACTCGGTCCTTGTGGCCGGAATGGACAGTTCATTACGAAACAGGTTGTGTGGGTCAACGGCGGCTTTGAGGTTGGAAAGCTTGGTGATGAGCTCGGTATTCCAGCCGTAGTACAGGTTCAGCCAGTTGGGGTCTAGCGCGCCGGTGTCGGTGTACTTCATGTCGACATCGGGGTAGTTGATGTAGCAGCCATCGTAGGCAGGTCTTTGCGGCTTGCCGCCGTGCACGGCGGTGAAGATGTTGCGAATCCAGGCCAACTGCACCGTGTCATCGGCGGCATGGGTCCAATAGGTCTGGTATTGGGCCTTAAGCAGCGAGCTGCGTTGAGGAACAGCAGTGGTGCCCATGCCCTTTTTGTTGATCGCCCCGCCGTAGGAATCAATCTGCACCAGCGACTGGCTGAAGCGTTTGTCTGGCGTGGCTTCGGTCAAGTGCGTCAACAACGCGTTGCAGGCCTGCTCGGAGAACTGTTCGACCTGATAGTCGGACTTGTATTTACCCCGTTGATTGTTGCCTGAGCCGTTGATCATTTGAGTGACGTACAGCCAGTCCATCGCCGTGTGTTGAGCGGCTGCTCCTTTGAATTTCCTGCCCGCATGAGGGTGCCTGAGCGGGGCAATGTTCGGTTCGATGAAGCCGTCATGCAGGGTCGGCGTCAGGCCCGCCGCGGCATTCATCTTGTTGATGAAATCGTTGAGCGGTATGTCGTTGGCGCCACCGACCTGGCCATTGGGGCCGGTGTACTGGATTGCCAGCACCACATGGTCGGAGGTGTCCACGTGGTTGAGTTTCAACAGGGTGAACAAGCCACCGTTGCCAATGCCTTCCACCGTGCTGGTTGCGGCGGCGTCGTTATCGGCGAACCACTGCCAATAAGCTCGCAGGAAGTTCGAGAAGTTGGGGATCAGCTCTTTCCACGGGTAGGCCAGGGGAATCCAATAGGCTTTTTGTGGGGCTTGGGGCAGTTGGTCGAAGTAGTAGCCGATGATGATGCCGAAGTTGCCGCCGCCGGCTCCGCAACAGGCAGTGAACAATGCCTTGTCGTTGTTCGATGGGCTGTCCGCGCGAACATGGCGGAATTCCAGTTGCCGCGAGTTTTCCACAGGTACAAGAATGTCGACGCCAGTGACCCAGTCCACGGTCAATCCCTGCAGGCGCGATAACAACCCATAACCGCCACCGCTGATATGGCCGCCCACGCCGACCGAATAACATGAGCCGCCAGGAATGGTGCGCCCGGCCTGCTTGTACAGCGACAGGTAGGCGTCCCAGTTCTGGTTGCCGGTCAAGATCATGAATCGATACTTCTTGTTCCGGCTGTCCCAGGGAGAAGTGATGGATTGGCTTTCATCGTATTTCAGGCCTTTCATTTCCCCCACGTCGATAATCGCCAGGTTTTCTGTCTCGCCGTTTAACTTGTTGGAAACAAAGCCCTCGTAGCAGTGGCCGCCACTGCGCACCGTGATGCGATAGCCCTCACTCAGTGCGGTATTGGCTGCGGCCAGAACTTCATCGGGTGTCGTACACACATAAATCCGCTGTGCGCCCTGTTCGATGCTGGGCGGCCAGCGCAGGTTGAAACCCTTCTGCAGGGTTTCATAAGTGTGCGCCAGGTGGTCTATGACGTTCATGGATAACTCCCTGTAGGTGATGGTGAACCTGGCGACTTCCTGTCGAAAATGACCGCCCTGGTTGCGCCGGATCGGTTGCCCGAGCGCTGCTTGTGGCCAGCACGCCTAGAGACTAGTAGCTGTAACGAACTTGGTTTTTCTTTCGTGGGGGCAAGTGCAACCAGCAAGGGTCGGGGCAGGCCCAACGGCGGGTTATCGGCGTTCTGCCAGCAACAGCAGATTGCGCGGGGTCAAGGAGGCCTGGCAGAAGGTTCCCAGGCGTACGGCATACCCCTGCTCTTGCAGGAACAGCGCCCGGTCCAGTACCAGCCACAACTCCAGGGGGCGGCGGAACAAGCCGCGCAGCAGTTCCAGGTTGCGTACCTGGGCCAGGCGTTGCCAGCCAGCGGCCTCCAGTGCCGGCCAGTCCTGCTCGCCCACTGTGGATAATTCTTTCAGACTTGCCAGGTCGCGGCAGTAGTCGGCGAACGGCTTGTCCAGCCAGTGACTGGGCAGCGAGGGGGTGGGCAGGTAGTCATCGACGCCACGCAACTGGCGTTGCAGCAGGTCGAAGGCCAGGCGGCGGGCCATGGAGGTGTCGCGCTGGCGACGCACGCGGGCGCCGGCGGTCACGGTTTCGCTCATGGGCAGGGCCAGGTCATCCACGGACAATGCCAGTGCAGAGGCCTGGGCGGCTGTGGATAAACCCTGGTAGTGGCTGGCGCTGGTGCGGTTGTAGCAGCACGGGGCGATGGCCAGCTGTGGACAACCCTGCTGGCTGGCCAACTGGATCAGGCGCACATGCAGATCGCCGCAGGCATGCAGGGCCACCGGGGCGCATTGCGGATTCAGGTGCGATGCGGCGCCCGCCGCCAGCACATCCTGCTGGAGATGACGGGCGGACAGGGCATGGTGTTGGCTCAGTTGTTCGCCGCTGGCCACCAGCGCTGGGTCGTATTCCAGGCAAGTCAATTGCTGCCCGGGCTGGAGCAGGCGTCGGCCGAGGTGGCCCTTGCCGGCGCACCAGTCGAGCCAGTGAGTAGGTGTGCGGTCGAATTGCAGGCGGGCGGCGAAGGCCTCGATCTGCTGCCATTTGCGCCCGGGCACATCGACGTTCAGGCGCTGGCGCATGGCTGGCAAGCCTGCGCCGGGCAGTTCTGCCACGTTGCCCAAGGCCTGGGACTGGGTGGAGAGTTCGGCGAAGGGCGCAGGTGCCTCCAGCTGTTCAGGGTGGTTGTGGGCCGCCTCGGCGTCCTCGAGGGAGCGTTGCCGCAGCCATTGGGCAAGCCCGGGATGCCGGGCTTCCCAGGGCAGTTGCAGGTGGTGGAAGGGGCGCGGGCGCCACAGGTCCTGGTGCTCCAGGAGAAAGCTGTCCAGGGCCTGGAAGCGAGTCAGCAGGGCGGGGCCTTGGAGAGTCGGGGGCATGGCGTGGCGTCCGGAACAGGCCCGCTTCCAGGTGGAAGCGGGAGGGACTCAGCGTCCCTGGCAGGCCTCGACCCGCAACCAGCGCTCCAGCAACTTGAAGCCGCGCACCAGGATGTAGGCCATCAGCAGGTAGAACAGCCCGGCGGCGAAGAAGATCTCCACCGGCAGGTAGGTCCGGGCAATGATGGTCCGGGCCATGCCGGTCAGTTCCAGCAGGGTCACGGTACTGGCCAGGGCACTGGCCTTGAGCATCAGGATCACTTCGTTGCTGTAGGCCGGCAGGCCGATGCGCGTTGCCCGCGGCAGGATGATGTAGAACAGGGTCTTGGGCCGGGACATGCCCAGGGCCCGTGCCGCTTCGATTTCCCCAGGCGGAATGGCCTGGATCGCGCCCCGCAGGATTTCGGCGATATAGGCCGCGGTGTGCAGGGTCATGGTGGCGGTGGCGCACCAGAACGGGTCCCGCAGGTAGGGCCACAGGGAGCTTTCGCGCACGCTGTCGAACTGTGCGAGGCCGTAGTACACCAGGAACAGTTGCACCAGCAGCGGCGTACCGCGGAAGAAGAAAATGTAGGCATAGGGCAGGGCGCGCACGTACCACAGGCGCGACGAGCGGGCGATGCCCAGGGGGATCGCCAGCAGCAGGCCGGCGATGACGGCGATGGCTACCAGCTCCAGGGTCAGGGTCGCCCCCTGGGCCAGCTTCGGCAGCCACTTGATGATCACTTCCCAGTTCATTGGGCGCTCCTTGCGAAGCCGCGAGCGGCGCGTTTTTCCAGGAAGTGCATGCCGATCATGGCCAGGATGGTCAGGCCCAGGTACATGAAGGCGGCGACCATATAGAAGGTGAACGGTTGCTTGGTGACGGTCACGCCGATCTGCGCATGGCGCATGATTTCTTCAAGACCGATCACCGAGACCAGTGCGGTGTCCTTCATCAGGATCATGAACAGGTTGCCCAGGCCCGGTAGGGCCACGCGCCACATCTGCGGCATGATCAGCCGGGTGAAGATCCGCCATTTCGACAGGCCCAGGGCCAGGCCGGCCTCACGATGGCCCTTGGGAATGGCCAGCAGCGCGCCACGGAACACCTCCGTGGCATAGGCGCCAAAGCACAGGCCGAGGGCGATGACCCCGGCGGAGAAAGCGTTGAGTTCGAGGTCGGGGTTGCCGAGAAACTCCCCCAGGGCACGCATGCCGTTGACCGTGCCGAAATAGATCAGCAGGACCCAGAGCAGCTCCGGAACGCCACGCACTACGGTCGAATAGGCGCCGCCCAGCCATTGCAGGGGCCTGTAGGGCGAAGTCTTGGCCAGGGCACCGGCCAGGCCGAGCACCAGCCCCAGGCACAGCGCCGAGAGTGCCAGTTTGACGGTCATCAGCGCGCCAGCGGCGAGCGCCGGGCCGAATCCGTAAAGGTCGAGATTCATGGTCTAGTCATATCGCAAGGCGTTGCAGAGGAGCGGCGCACTCAGGGGAGTGCGCCGGCCAGGCAGTTCAGGATCATTCGATGCTGAAAGGGAAGTACTTGTCGTTGATCTTCTTGTAGGTGCCGTCGGCCTTGATCTCGGCCAGGGCCTTGTTCAGGCGCTCGCGCAGTGGGTCGCCCTTGCGCACGGCGATACCGATCTTGTCGCTTTCCACCACAGGCTCGCCCTTGAACTCGAAGTTCTGGCCGTCCTTGCTCTTGAGCCATTCGTACTGCACGTACTTGTCGGCGAGGATGCCGTCCAGGCGACCGGAGAGCAGGTCGAGGTAGGCGTTTTCCTGGGTGTCGTAGAGCTTGATGCTGACGCCGTAGTCGTCTTCCATGTTGCGGTCGTCCAGCCAGGTGCCAGCCAGGGTCGCGCGCTGGGCACCGATCACCTTGCCCTTGAGGTAGGACTTCTCGACCTTGAAGTCGACCTTCTTCGGTGCGATGAACTGCAGCTTGTTGGAGTAGTACGGATCGGTGAAATCCACCGCCTGCTTGCGCTCGTCGGTGATCGACAGCGAGGACACCAGGAAGTCGAACTTCTTGGCGTTCAGGGCCGGGATGATGCCGTCCCAGTCGGAGGTGACCACTTCGCACTTCTCGACTTTCATCTTGGCGCACAGGGCATCGCCGATGTCCTTGTCGAAACCGACGACCTGGCCACTGGCGTCCTTGTTGTTGAACGGTGGGTAGGCTGCCTCGATGCCCATCTTCAGGGTCTCGGCGGCAGCGCTGGCGCTGAAGGCCAGGGTGACGGCAGCGGCCAGGAGGATTTTCTTATAGCTCTGCATGCGTTTAGCTCCGTTAGCGGTTGCTGGACATGAATTGTTTGCAGCGTGCCGAAAGCGGGTTCTCGAAGACCTGCTGCGGCGAACCTTGCTCTTCTACCAGACCCTGGTGCAGGAACACCACTTCGCTGGAGACCTGGCGGGCAAAACTCATTTCATGGGTGACCAGCAACATGGTGCGGCCTTCTTCGGCCAGGGCGCGGATCACGTTGAGGACTTCCTGGACCATTTCCGGGTCCAGGGCCGAGGTCGGCTCGTCGAACAGGATGACCTTGGGTTGCATCGCCAGGGTCCGGGCGATGGCGGCACGCTGCTGCTGGCCGCCGGACAGTTGGGCCGGGTAGGCGTGGCGCTTGTCGGCAATGCCGACCTTGGCCAAAAGGGCCTCGGCGCTCTCGATAGCCTCGGCCTTGCTCTGGCCCAGCACTCGGCGTGGCGCTTCGATGATGTTGTCGAGCACCGTCATGTGCGGCCAGAGATTGAAGTTCTGGAATACGAAACCGATCTCGCTGCGCAAGCGGTTGATCTGCTTGCCATCGGCGGCTATCAGCTCGCCGTTCTTCGCGGCCTTGAGCTTGAGCTCTTCACCGGCCACCAGGATCTGGCCCTGGTGCGGGTTTTCCAGCAGGTTGATGCAGCGTAGGAAAGTGGACTTGCCGGAACCGGAGGAACCCAGGATCGATATCACGTCACCGTCGCGTGCGGTCAGCGAGATACCCTTTAGTACCTCCTGGGAGCCGTAGCGTTTGTGCAAGTTGCGGATTTCAAGCGCGGGCGTGGCCTCAGCCATGTGCGGTCCTCATAGAGTTCATTGTGCTCCTGCTGTTGGGCTGCCTTCCTGGCGAGGCGCCAAGCTAGCATAGGGTTCGAATCGCAGCCAACAGCACTGCCGGAGGTAAACGGGGAGCATGTGACAGGTTGTCGCATCGGCACAGCTGACTGTCGCCCCATCAACAACCGAACGCCCGTTTGAACCCTGAATCCGGCGGGTGTCGCGTAAAAAAAGGCGCGATGGTGCCAGCTTTGGCCGGGTGTTGGAAGGGTTAACGGGCCAAAGGTCATCGATCCGCTTCTTAATTGGGCATTCGCTACTTTCCGGGTGTGTTTCTGGTGCGCGATTTCGCTCTGCAATTGGGTTGCCTGGTAACGCCGTGGCGAAATGCCATTGTTCTCAAGTACTTGCGAATCTCCGCCGGTCGGTTGGCCAACCCGCGATGCCTGGGGCTCTGTAACATTTTGGCGCAAATCTTGCGTATGAAATAAAGCACGCCCTGTTGATTTCTTTTTACGAGAACGAATGCAAGCCGGGTGGAGTTAGTCTTTTTTCGTTGCAAAGGTGCTTTCCATGAGCGGTACGCAACTCTCCAATGACCTCGAACAGGGGCTCAAACCACGGCATGTGACGATGCTGTCGATCGCTGGCGTCATCGGTGCCGGTCTCTTCGTCGGTTCCGGCCATGCCATTGCCGAGGCCGGTCCGGCCGTACTCCTGGCCTATGCCGCCGCCGGTACCCTGGTGGTACTGGTCATGCGCATGCTGGCGGAAATGGCGGTTGCCTCGCCGGACACGGGTTCGTTCTCGACCTATGCCGACCGTGCCATCGGGCACTGGGCCGGTTTCACCATCGGTTGGCTGTACTGGTGGTTCTGGGTGTTGGTGATCCCATTGGAAGCCAATGCCGCCGCCACCATCCTGCATGCCTGGTTCCCCGGCGTGGCGATCTGGGTGTTTACCCTGGTGATCACCCTGCTGCTGACTGCCACCAACCTGTTCAGCGTGAAGAACTACGGTGAGTTCGAGTTCTGGTTCGCCCTGATCAAGGTGGTGGCCATCATCGGTTTCGTGATCCTGGGCCTGGCGGCCATCTGTGGCCTGTTGCCCAATAGCCAGGTCAGTGGCGTCGCGCATCTGGTCGACACCCAGGGCTTCATGCCCAACGGTCTGGGCGCGGTGCTGGCGGCAATGCTGACCACCATGTTCTCGTTCATGGGGACCGAGATCGTCACCATCGCCGCGGCCGAGTCCCACAACCCGGGCAAGCAGATCACCAAGGCCACCAATTCGGTGATCTGGCGGATCGGCCTGTTCTACCTGGTGTCGATCTTTATCGTCGTGGCCCTGGTGCCATGGAACGACCCAAGCCTGGCCCAGGTCGGTTCCTACCAGACTGTGCTGGAGCGCATGGGGATTCCCAATGCCAAGCTGATCGTCGACCTGGTGGTGCTGGTGGCTGTGACCAGTTGCCTGAACTCGGCGCTCTACACGGCCTCGCGCATGCTCTTCTCCCTGGGCAAGCGTGGTGATGCGCCGGCTGCCGCCAAGCGCACCAATGCCAGCGGTACGCCTTATTGGGCGGTGATCCTGTCCACTGCCGCAGCCTTTCTCGCGGTATTCGCCAACTATGTAGCGCCGGCTGCGGTGTTCGAGTTCCTGCTGGCCAGTTCCGGTGCCATTGCGCTGCTGGTGTACCTGGTGATCGCGGTATCGCAATTACGCATGCGCCAAAAACGCATGGCCGCCGGCGAGAAAATTGCCTTTCGCATGTGGCTGTTTCCCGGCCTGACCTATGCGGTGATCGTATTCATTGTGGCGATCCTGGGCATCATGCTGTGCCAGCCGGAGCACCAGACCGAGATCCTCGCCACCGGCTTGCTGAGCATCATCGTGGTGGTTGCCGGACTTCTGGTGGCGCGTCGACGCAAGCTGGAGCGCAACGGTGCCCTGGCCTTGAGTTGACAGGTTGAACGCTTGAGAGCAGGAAAAGGCCGCTGCCAGCATTGACAGCGGCCTTTTTTATTGGATTTGAGACTTGTTACATGGCGTTTCGTGGACAGCATGCAGGCGAAATAGTAGCCTGCGCGCTCTTCGATAAGAGCTCTTGCGTGCCAGCGTGAGAGGAGCTAAGGAATAGCGCTGTAGTACAAGGGATTGAACGCTTGTCGGAACTTCGGATCCGTTGCCACCTACCTTGCACCTGCTTCGCCTTTCCTGCTCCTGACTTGTCTGCGCCTGTCTTTGGCGTGGCCGATGGTCCCATCTCGAAGAACTGAGCATTCAGGTTCCAATGGTGATCGCCCGGTCATTGGTTCCTCAATATGGGGCGGCAAGGAGACGCGCATGGCGTTCACTAAAATCATCTTCAAAAACCCGAACACCGGAGCCATCAAGGAAGCGCCAGTTGGTTTTTCCTGGACCGTGTTCTTCTTCGGCTTTATCCCGGCTCTGTTCCGCGCCGACTGGAAATGGGCAGCCATCATGTTCCTGCTGTCCATGTTCACCTTTGGCCTGAGCAACCTGGTGTTCATGTTCATCTACAACAAGCTGTTCGTCCGTGACCTGATCGGTGCCGGCTTCAAGGCCCAGTCCATTGCCAGCGGCGACCTGAACTTCGCCAGCTCGCGCATCGGCATGGAAATCCCGCGGCTGGAAGCGGCCTGAGTATCGGGCAGCTCTCGTAGCTGAAATGCAAAAGGGCGCATCCACTGGATGCGCCCTTTTTTCATGCCTGTCGGCAGCCCTCAGCCTTTGTCGCTGAACAGTGCCTGGGAAGCGGCGACATAGTCGGCCTGGAAGGATTCGGACTCGATCCAGGCCAGCGCCGTGGCTTCGTCGGCCTCGGTGGACCAGTTCCGGTATTCGATCAGTGCCGCGAGGATGAAGTCGGTGGCGCCTTCTTCGCCTTCCTGTTCGTACACCAACTCCAGCAGCGGGTCCGCCAGGAACGTCGCGCACATGGCTTGCTGGCTGGTTTTCTCGGCTTCGCGCATTTTCACGAACAGCTCGGTCAGGTCCACCGACTCGAAATCGATGCGGCTGTCGTTGGGGTCCAGGTCCAGCTCCGAGGTCGGTGCAGTACGCTTGGCGCGGTTTTGCTTGGCCTTGGTTTTCGCCCGCTGGGCCCTTTTCTGTTGCTTGTTCGCAGATGCCATGGGCGTCTTACCTTGTTGCCTGAAGGTGTATCGCATGGGGCGCCGCAGGGTGGCGCCCGGTCAGGCGGGCAAGGATGCCAGTAAATCGAGGGCGGGGCACCTGCCATCGGCCGGGAGGTGGCGTCCTGGGCTGCTCAGGGGCGAGGGACGATGCGCCCAGGGCTGCGGCTGTCCAGCTCGCCGTGGCGCAGCCAGCCCAGCATGATCGGCCAGAGCCGGGTTTCGAAACGGCTGTGGAAGAACGCGAAGTGGCCGACCTCGGTTTCGCCGATGTCTTGTGGGGAAATGCGCAGGTGAGTGCGTGGGCTGTTGTGGAAATAGCCCAGCAAGCGCTCGATGGCGGCCACGGTGCCGAACGGGTCGTCGCTGAGGCTGATGGCCAGGATCGGTGCCGTGACGTGGGCGAAGGGCTGGCCATTGCGCTCGGCGGCGATCCTGCGGCCGCTGGGGCGTCCCTCGTAACGAGGGTGGGGAGTGCTCCAGTCGCTGACCACCCCGGCCGGCGTATCCTCCATCCAGCCCAGGCGTTTGCCGGGGAAGTAACCGTAGAGGCGTGTCAGCAGGGGCATTGCCAGGTGCCATTTGCCCAGCATGCGCCAGCGCACTTGTGGGGCGTAATCGCGCCAGTAGGCGAATTGCGCCCCCATGGTGGCTATGCGGCGGATTTGTCCAGCCGACTCGCCAAGGCCTGCCGCGCAGCCGCCGAAGCTGTGGCCCACAATGTCGATCGGTTGCCCGGGAAACTCTCTCTGGGCGCGTTTGAGCATGGCCTCGAAGTCCAGGGCGCCCCAATCCGACCAGGAGGCCTTGAAGCCCTTGAGGGCCGCTGGGCGGGATTCACCGATGCCGCGGTAGTCATAGGTCATGACGTCGAAGCCGTGGGCGAACAGGTAGTCGGCGAAGCGGAAGTAATAACGGCAGCGCACCGAGGTGGCGGCGCTGATGATCACTACCGGGCGCTGCGGATCAGGCTGGGCGTGGCGCCAGGCAAAGCCGCCAATCAGGAAGCCGTCTGCGGCAGGCTCGTTGAAACTCTCGCTGGGGCCGCTGGCAGGCTCGACCCTGGCGGGGTCCGAGACGGGCTGTTCGGGGGGTGACAGCAGGGACATGGGAGGTTGTTCCTGGATGGCCGGAGTGAGGGGTTCAGGTTCAGCGGCGGCGTTTGTCGGTGCTCATTAATAACCGGCCAATCCACAGCGCGGCAACTGCCAGTGCGCCCAGTAGCAGAGTGGTGGTGCCCTGCCAGAGCAGTTCGGCGTAGAACTGGGTGGGCTGTAGCTCCAGGCTATAGGCGAGCTTCGGGCCGGCGCGGTTGCTGGTGACAATCACGCCCTGGCGCACCGCGCTCCCCAGGGTCCAGCCCAGCAGTGCAGTGAGTGCCAACAGCACGCCACCGATCAGCAGGAATACCCAGGCCCCCCTGCCAGTCTTGCCGGGCTTGGGGTGGGGCAGGGGGATTCGGGTTCTCTTCTGGTTCACGCGAGCAGTTCCTTGGCGGTCGGATGGGCGCGAGCCGCAACTTTACTCCCATGCGCCGCCATGGGAATAATCCGGGCCGGCCAAGGCCGGGTATCCCTAGACGTCAATGGAGCCTTGAGCATGGAAGTGAAGCACCAGATGAGCCCGGAACAATGCCAGGGCATGGACGATATCCGTCGGGAAATCGACACCCTGGATCGGGCGGTCATTGCGTTGCTGGGCGCGCGTTTCAAGTACGTGCTGGCCGCGTCGAAGTTCAAGACTTCGGCGGCCACCGTACGGGCCGAGGAGCGCTTCAAGGCGATGCTCGCCACCCGCCGCGAATGGGCCGAGGCCGAAGGCCTGAGCGCGGACGCGATCGAGAAGCTGTACAGCGACTTGGTGCAGCATTTCATTGCCGAGGAGATGAAGCATTGGCAGGCGGCGCAGGCGCCTGCTTGAGGTGGTAGGTCGGTGCCCGGTGTTGAGTGGGTTGTGCTGCGCCCAGACGCGCGCTTGATCTGTATCGGTGCGGGTATGCTGGCGGCTTTTTCTTGATCGATCAGGAACGACAACGATGCAATTTCGCTCATGGACAGGGCTGGCGCTGGCGGCGCTATTGATGGTGACCGGGCAGGCGCAGGCCAGCGAGCCCTCCTCGGTGTACTTGCGTTGCACCATGACTCCCGAACAATACGCCAATGCCATGGCGGCGGCGCCACGCCCGGCGATCTCCTATGGCGATTGGCAGAAGTGGTTCGACAGCAAGGACATGTACGGCTCGGCGCGGGTCGATGCCCAGTGGTTGCAGGATTCCGGTGCGCGCAGCCTGCAGGAGGTGGTGCAGATCTGGGCGGGGCAGGGTAGCGCTTCGCACTATGATCCGCGCACCGGCCGCTGGCAGTTCGCCTTGCTGGAGTTCACCGACAACTACGGCGAGATGATCCAGCTGCTGGCGCCCTTGCGTGGCGTCGCCGCCTTCTGCCAGCCCGACTCCGACAGCTTCCTGTTCATCTACTCCTACATCTGGGGCGATGGCGACAACGCCTACCTGGCCCTGGACCAGGGGCGCAGCCGGTTCGCCGGCGGACCGACCGCGGCGCAGCGGGCCGAGGCCGATGCGGCGCTCGAGGGGCTGATGGCGTCTGGGGCGGACTGAGTCGGCCTTAGGCGCCTTTGCTCAAGCCATGGTGCCGAATCGGTCTAAAACCGCCGATCTCGGGGCGTACACTGACATTTGGGAGCTTGAGGCGGGCCGGCTGTGCAAGGCTGCCGTGGCTTGGCCATTCGAGATGCAATAGGGGAGGCCCGGGCGCTACCGATCCTGGGGCTGGAGGCTTGATGGTGGCGTCCCATTGCAGTGGTTCGAAGCGAACCCGGGAGTGGTCATCATGAAATGCTCTTCCATCAGTGTCATGTCGGCGCTAGCCGTGGTGCTGCTTGCGTTGGCATCGCCCAGCGCACTGGGCGCCGTCGCCAGCAGCGAGCCGATCGATCCGGCCGGCGTCCAGCTGGTGCCGCAACAGCAGAACGGTATCGCCTATCTCAGTGGCGGGATCGGCCTGGACGAGTCGCGGGCTATCCAGCAGGTCAGGGGCTACAACCTGCACCTGACGTTTTCCGTCGGCCCGCAGAACCAGTACACCTCGGATGTGGACGTGGCGATCGAGAATGCCCAGGGGCATTCCCTGCTGAACCTGGCCGGGGTAGGGCCGATCGTCTATGTGCAACTGCCCCCCGGCAAGTTCCAGGTCGTCACTACCCGCAAGGGCCTCGAACGGCGTAGCACGATCGATGTCGCCGCTAGCGCCCGGCGCGATCTCAACGTCCATTGGGATAGCTTTTGAGCGCGGCCCTGGGGGCTTGAACCTGACGTAGCGTGAGGATTTATGCTGTCTTCAATCATTGCTCGGCATGGATAGGCAGGTGAGGAATGTTGAAGATCGGTGAACTGGCTCTCAGGGCTGGCGTTACAGTGCGCACCTTGCATCATTACGATGGGCTGGGACTGCTTTCTCCATCCGCACGCTCCAATGGCGGTAGTCGGCTGTATTCACCAGCCGACGCCGCTCGTTTGGGGCGTATCCAGTTGCTCAAGCAGGGCGGGCATTCGCTGGACCAGATCAAGCAGATGCTGCAAGCGGACAGCCTGTCTCCCGCAGAGCTCATTTCCCGGCAACTCGAATCCCTGGCTGTGCAGCAACGCCAGATCGAGAAGCTGCGCGTGCGCCTGCTGAGGCTGAACCAGACGGTGTGCAAAGGTGCTGTGCTCCTCGGCGTCGACTGGATCGACAGGCTGGAGATGCTGGTGCTGCAAGAGGAGGTCTTGTCCGAGAGCGAGATCGCTGCCTTGCTGGCTGTAGAGGAGCGGCTGGACGATCTTGAGCGGGACTGGGAAGTGCTGGTGGCCGATGTCCAGTCAGCCATGGCGGCGCAGATGCCAGATCACTGTGCGCATGCGCAGGCACTGGCATGGCGCTGGATGCGCCTGGTGCACTTGACCGTCGCAGAGGATACCGGGCTGGCCTTCAAGCTGACGGCGCTCCAGCGCAACTCCCGGCGAGCGCAGCAACTCAATGGCATTCATGACGCCATGCTGGATTGGGTCATGACGGCATTCACACATGCTCGAGTAGCGCTATTGGGCAACTACCTGACCCCCACCGAGCAGAGAGACCTGACCCGGCGCCAACTCGAGCATCTCTGGCAGTGGCAGCCCTTGATCGCGCTGGCCCGCGAGCATCAGCGCAACGGCCTCGAAGCCGCATCCCCTGGCATGCAGGAACTGGCTCGACAGTGGTGGGGGTTGTTTCGGGCCTCCCATTACGGTGACGACCCGGAGCTTGAGCGCAAGGTGCGCCATGCCTATGAGCAAGAACCTGGCCTGAGTCGATACACGGGCCTGGACGACTCGCTGTCGCAATTCATCCACCGCGCTCTGGCGCTGATCTAAATCGTGTTGCCGAACTTTCAATAGGGAATTGATCATGGAACACAATGCTGTCCACCTGGTTTGCGGGCCCGTGGGAGCGGGCAAGTCCACTTATGCCCATGAACTCTCGAGCGGCGGTAGCGCCGTGGTTTTCTCGATGGATGCGTGGATGGCCAAGTTGTTTGCGCCGGACATTGCGCCGGGCACCACTGTCCAGGCAATGAACCCTGCCTGGTTCGCCGAGCGAGTGGATCGTTGCGAGGCAGTCATCTACTCGATGGCTGGCGAGGTGTTGCGCTGCGGCGGTTCCGTCATCCTCGACCTGGGCTTTCTTCGCCGCCAGCGACGCGATACGGCTTATGCCTTTGCTGCTCGGCATGCCAGCCCGGCCGTACTTCACTACGTCACCGCGGAGCCGGAAGTGCGGCGCAGTCGAGTGGCACGCCGCAATGAACAGCGGGGGCAAACCTACGTCATGGAGATCACTCCGCCGATGTTCGATTTTGCTGAAAGCGTGTTCGAGGCTCCGGAGGCGGAGGAGCTGGCCAGCGCGCGGGTGGTATTCACCGATCGTGAATAGGTGCCAGGTGCGGCGCGCCACTCAAGCGCTCTGCCTGATGCTGGCAGTGGGGCGTATCGCGGCCTTGCTGGGAGCGGGGCTCCAGGCCGAATCGGCTGGCAAACCGTAGAAAGCAAAAAGCCCGCACTAGGCGGGCTTTCTGTGTGTCTTCAGGTGTGCTTGGCACCACCTGAAAACTGAAGGTGGTGCCCAGAGACGGAATCGAACCGCCGACACGGGGATTTTCAATCCCCTGCTCTACCGACTGAGCTATCTGGGCAACGGGGCGCATTAAACGGGTTTTTCAGGGGGGCGTCAAGCAAGTTTTGAAAAAAAGTTTAATTATTACCGCCGCTTACGATCCGCCCCCCGGATTTGCAGCGGTTTTACTCCGCTGGCGGCACGTAACCTTCGGCCTTGGCGTATTCCTCACCGGAGAAGTACTTGTCCATTTCCGCCTGGATGAACTTGCGATCCTCGGCGTTCATCATGTTCAGGCGCTTTTCGTTGATCAGCAGGGTCTGGTGTTTCTGCCAGTCGCCCCAGGCCTTGGCCGAGACATGCTCGTAGATATCCTGGCCCTTGGCGCCCGGGTACGGAGGGCGTTCCAGGCCTGGCAGTTCTTCTTGGTACTTGCGGCACATTACGGTGCGGGTCATGACGACTCTCCTGCATTCAATACTTCAGCCGCGCGTTTGAGCAGTGTCTTCACCGGGGCGGCAAGGCCCAGGCGCGGCGGGGTGGCGAGGTTATACCAGAGCCAGTCGGCCTCGGCGACGTGCAGGGCCGACTCTTCGACCCGGATCAGCCAGGGCTCGATGGCCAGCTGGAAGTGGCTGAAGGTGTGTACCAGAGCGGGCATCTGCTGTTGTTGACCCAGCTCCAGGGAATGTTGCAGGGCCAGGTGCCGGATGTCGTCCAGGTCATCGAGCTCCGGCAGGCTCCAGAGCCCGCCCCAGAGGCCGCTGGAAGGGCGGCGGTAGAGCAGGATGGCGCCTTCGCGGTTGGCCAGCATCGGCATCAGGGTGCGCTTCTGGGGGACTTCCTTGCGCGGCTTGGGCACTGGGTAGCGGGTTTCCAGGCCGAGCATGTGCGCTTCGCAATGTCGTTCCAGGGGGCACAGCAGGCAGCTGGGCTTGCTGCGGGTGCACAGGGTCGCCCCCAGGTCCATCATCGCCTGGGTGTAGTGGTTGGCCCGTGCGTGGGGGGTGAAGCGTTCGGCGGTCGCCCACAACTGCTTGGCCACCTTGGGCTCGCCCGGATAGCCCTCCTGGGCCGTGAAGCGCGCCAGGACCCGCTTGACGTTGCCGTCGAGGATCGGCGCCCGCAGGCCCATGCTGATGCTGGCGATGGCCCCGGCGGTGGACAGGCCGATGCCTGGCAGCTCGGTGAGTTTCTCCACGTCGCGGGGGAACTCGCCGCCGTATTCGGCCACCACGATCTTCGCGGTCTTTTGCAGGTTGCGCGCCCGGGTGTAGTAGCCCAGGCCGGTCCACAGGTGCAGCACTTCGTCTTCCGGCGCTTCGGCCAGGGCTTGCACCGTGGGCAGGGAGGCCATGAAGCGATCGAAGTAATTGAGCACCGTGCTGACCTGGGTCTGTTGCAGCATGATCTCCGAGACCCAGACTCGGTACGGGTTGATGTCCTGTTGCCAGGGCAGGTCGTGGCGCCCGTGACGGTCGTACCAGTCCAGCACCGCGCTGGAAAAAGCCTCGGCTCTCATCGCTTGAACAGCCCCTTGATCGCGTTCTTCAGTTCCGGGCTGACCTTGTCGCCGAGTTTCTCGTCGATCTTCTCCTTGAGGCGGTCGCCCGCCAGCTTGGCAGCCACCTGGCCCAGGCCGTCCTTGTCCAGGCGGCAGGCCTTGGCGCCCAGTTCCAGCGGGCCACGGCAGCGCAGCGGCAGCTCGATGCCACGGAAACGCTCGCCCACCTGGCAGGCCGGGTCCGGGTTATCGCTCAGGTCGCCCTCGACGATGATGCCCACGCGGTAGTCCATGCCCAGTACGCGCAGGTCGATATCACCGTTGCCGTTGACGCTCATGCCGGGGATGCGCACTTTCAGGTCCGGGTTGCTGGCCACGCCGTTGCGCAGGGTCAGGTTGCCCTTGAGTTCCTGGAACGCAGTGTCCTTGCCACGCGGGGTGCTGGTCAGGTTCTTGCGATTGAGCACCGCGATGCCCTGGCACAGTTGCTGCTCGATGTTGGCGTTGAGCAGCACGCCGTTGTTGATGCTGAAGCCGACATTGCCGTTGAGGCTGTCGACCAGGGCCTTCTGGCTGTTGCCGCTGCCGGTGAGATTGCTGTTCAGGGTCACCAGGCCCTTGACCGGTGGGGTCTGGCCCTGGCTCTCCAGGATGCGCTCCACCGGCACCCGGCTGATTCGGGTTTGCAGGCCCAGTTGTGGCGTGCTCTGGCGCACGTCCAGGGTACCGCTGGCCTCGAAGTTGCCGTTGTACAGCTCGCCCCGCAGGTTCTCGAGCTTCAGCAGGCCACCCTGGCCGGACGCCTTGAGGGCGGCGTTCTGGATCGGCAGCTTGTCCAGGGTCAACTTGCCGAAGTTCAGGTCGGCGTCCACGTCGAGCTTGGCCAGGCGCTCCACCGGCAACAACCGGTCAGTGCTCCAGGCGCCCTTGGTCGGAGCGTTGGGCAGGGGGGTGGTGCCGGCGCCTGCCATCGCATCGGCCTCGCTGCTCTGTACTTCGGCCTTGCGCGCCGAGGCGGCGCTGTTGGCTGCCGCGGACTTGGGCGGCAGATAGCGGTCGACATTGAAGGTATCGGCCTTGAGCTGGGCGCGCAGGGATTGCTTGGCGAAGTCCTCGACGGCCAGGCGGCCGCTGAAGGTGCTGTCGTCCAGCTTCAGGTTCAGGTCCTCCAGGGCCAGGCTGGTGGGCGTGGCTTGCAGGCGGCTGGCCAGCTCGACCTTGCTCAGGCTGCCTTCGGCCATGGCCGGCAGGGTCTGGCCGATGCTGTCGACGAACTTCGCCAGGTCGAACTGGGCGATGGAGATTCCACCGCTGACCTGGGGCACCTTGTCCAGGTCGTTGACCTTGAGTTCACCCAGGGCGCGCAGTTGGTTGAGAGAGACTTTCAGGCCCGTCCATTGGCCGACGTTGGCGGCCTTGTCCAGCAGCAACTGGCCTTGGGCGGAGAAGGTCACGGTCTTGCCTTGCAAGGGGTCGCCGGCCACTTCGCCGGACAGGCGCATGTCCTCGAACTGGTAGCGCTGCAGGGCGCGGTCGAAGCGCAGTTCGCCATTGAGTTCGGTGCGCACGCGTACCGCTGGCTGGTTGCTGGCCAGGAAGGCCGTGAGCTTGACCGGGGTGTTGGTGGCTTCGTGGATCGGCCCGGTGCTGAGCTGGATGCTCTCGGCGGTGAACTGCTTGCCAGTCTGCTCGTCGTTGTATTCGACCCGGGCGTTGTTCACCGTCAGGCTGTCGATATCCAGGCGGATCGGCTGCGCGGGTTTTTCCGCGCTAGCCGCAGCCTCGCCGGTTTCACCGGTGCTGGTGGCAGGCGTCTCGGCCTGACGGTCGGCCGGCGCGGCCTTGCCGATGTCCTGCCAGTTGCCGTGGCCGTCCTTGTCGCGGTTCAGGCGCAGGTTCAGGCCCTCGACCCGGACATCGCTCATCTGTACTTCGCGACGCAGCAATGGCAACACGCGCACCGACAGGCCAAGCATCTGCAGGTCGGCAAAGGGTTGGGTCGGGTTGGCCAGGGTGGCTACCGCGGCATCGTGCAGTTCCAGGCCGAGCCAGGGGAACAGGCTCCAGCCGATGTCGCCGTTGAGAGTCAGCTCGATATGGGCCTTGTCGCGGGCAATCTGGCGGATTTCGTCTTTGTAGTCGTTGGGATCGAACAGGTGGGTCAGGGCGAAGCCCAGAGCCACGACGATCAGTAACAGCCCGAGGATTACCAGACCCAGGATTTTGCCGAACGCTTTCATGGGCGAGTCCTTGTATGTCGAATTCAAAATTTAGCGGGGCAGTATAACGCTCCGGCCCCTGTGACTGTGGACCCAAACCGCTTGTGGGCGTTTGCGTCGCAGCTGCCGGCATATCGGCACCCGGGGCTTGTGCTTGTGTGTGGTGGCCATGGCGCCAGGCATAGTTCTGGGACAGGTGCCCGGCGCTCGAGTGCCATTGCCCGCTCTGGATGGGGCGCCGATCCTGCGCGCTGAGTTTTTGTTGGCAGGTGCAGGAGGAGAGTGGCTGGAGGTTTTCCGGTGCTGGCCGATGAGGGCGTCGCTAAAAAGCTCCTGCTGGTTTGGTTTCTTAATGTTTCACAGATGGTAATCTCTCGCAGTTCGTCCGCCCTTCTGCGACTTAATGTCGCGCTTTCCCAAAGGAAGCTTTACTCAACAGAACGACCGCGCCTGCGTGCCAAGGTCGTCGCAGGGGAGTGGCCGATGAACAATTCTAATAATTGGGGGAACATCCATGAGCTCTAGCATCGCGGCCGCCAACCCGGCCGCCCAGCCAGCGTTCTTGTCCAAAGAACGCATCATCGCCAAGCCCGGTTTCAACCGTTGGCTGGTTCCACCGGCCGCCCTGGCCATCCACCTGTGCATCGGCATGGCCTATGGCTTCTCGGTGTTCTGGCTGCCGTTGTCCAAGGCGCTGGGTATCAGCGCGCCCGTGGCTTGCGAGCCGGGCATGGGCTTCATCGCCCAGGTCTTTTCGTCCCAGTGCGACTGGCCGATCTCCATGCTCGGCTGGATCTACACCCTGTTCTTCATCTTCCTGGGTTGCTCGGCGGCGATCTGGGGCGGCTGGCTGGAGCATGCCGGGCCGCGCAAGGCTGGGGTGGTGTCCGCCCTGTGCTGGTGCGGCGGCCTGCTGATTTCCGCCCTGGGGGTTTATACCCACCAGATCTGGCTGATGTGGATCGGCTCCGGGGTGATCGGCGGGATCGGCCTGGGCCTGGGCTACATCTCCCCGGTATCGACCCTGATCAAGTGGTTCCCGGACAAGCGTGGCATGGCCACCGGCATGGCGATCATGGGCTTCGGGGGTGGCGCTATGGTCGGTGCGCCCCTGGCCGCCGCATTGATGAGCCACTTCGCCACCCCGACCAGCGTCGGTGTCTGGCAGAGCTTCCTGGTGATGGCCGCGATCTACTTCGTGTTCATGATCGGCGGCGCCCTGGCGTATCGCGTACCGCCCACCGGTTGGAAGCCCGAGGGCTGGAGCGCGCCGGTGAAGAAAGCCGCCAACGCCATGATCACCCACCGCCATGTGCACGTGAACGTGGCCTGGAAGACCCCACAGTTCCGCCTGGTGTGGCTGGTGCTGTGCCTGAACGTATCGGCGGGTATCGGCATCCTTGGCATGGCCTCGCCACTGCTGCAGGAAGTGTTCGCCGGCAAGCTGCTGGGCAACGGCCTGAGCTTCAGCCAACTGGACGCCGGGCAACTGGCGCAGATTGCCGCCATCGCCGCCGGTTTCACCGGCCTGTTGAGCCTGTTCAACATCGGTGGCCGGTTCTTCTGGGCGTCGTTCTCCGACTACCTGGGCCGCAAGAACACCTACTTCGTGTTCTTCGCCCTGGGCTTTGCCCTGTATGCGCTGATTCCGAACCTTGGCCACCTGGGCAACGTCGCCCTGTTCGTGGCGGCGTTCTGCATCATCCTGTCGATGTATGGCGGTGGGTTCGCTACGGTCCCAGCCTACCTGGCGGACCTGTTCGGCACCCAGATGGTGGGCGCGATCCACGGTCGCCTGCTGACAGCCTGGGCGGCTGCCGGCGTGCTGGGCCCGGTGCTGGTGAACTACCTGCGCGAGTACCAGTTGAGCATCGGCGTCGAGCGTGCCGCGGCCTATGACATCACCCTGTACATCCTCGCCGGCCTGCTGGTGCTGGGCTTCCTGTGCAACCTGATGGTGCGCCCGGTGGCCGACAAGTACTTCATGACCGACGAGCAACTGGCGGCCGAGCAGGCCCTGGGCCACGACAAGGGCGCCGACAGCAGCGTCGTCCTGGAATGGAAGGCCTCGCCTGCCAGCAAGCCGCTGGTGATCGCCGCCTGGCTGGCGGTGGGCATTCCCCTGGCATGGGGCGTGTGGGTGACCTTGCAGAAGACTGCCGTGCTGTTCCACTAGGAACCTGCCTGGCGCGGGAGCGAGGTCACTCGCTTTCGCGCGCGGGTTGCTTGTCATGACAGGTACAACCCCGCAGCCACTGGTTCGCGCCCGTCAGGATGTCGTTCGACGTGTTCCTGTTTGGCCCTCCTCGGGCCTATACTGCTCGCCTTTTTCGCCCAATGATTTTGCGGAGCTGGTGATGGCCGAACGTAAGGCATCTGTCGAGCGCGATACCCTGGAAACCCAGATCAAAGCCTCGATCAACCTGGATGGCACTGGAAAGGCCCGATTCGATATCGGCGTGCCGTTCCTCGAGCACATGCTGGACCAGATCGCCCGGCATGGGCTGATCGACCTGGATATCGAAAGCAAGGGCGACCTGCATATCGACGACCACCACACCGTGGAAGACGTCGGCATCACCCTGGGCCAGGCGTTCAGCAAGGCCATCGGCGACAAGAAAGGCATCCGCCGCTATGGCCATGCCTATGTGCCATTGGATGAAGCCCTGTCCCGCGTGGTGATCGACTTCTCCGGCCGTCCCGGCCTGCAGATGCACGTGCCCTTCACCCGCGCCACCGTTGGTGGCTTCGATGTCGACCTGTTCCAGGAATTCTTCCAGGGCTTCGTCAACCATGCCAACGTGACCCTGCACATCGATACCCTGCGTGGCCACAACACCCACCACCAGATCGAGACCGTGTTCAAGGCCTTCGGCCGTGCGCTGCGCATGGCGGTTGAGCTGGACGAGCGCATGGCCGGGCAGATGCCTTCCACCAAGGGCGTGCTGTAATGCAGACGGTAGCCGTCATCGACTACGGCATGGGCAACCTGCACTCCGTGGCCAAGGCCCTGGAGCACGTGGGCGCCGGCAAGGTGCTGATCACCAGCGACGCCAGCGTGATCCGCGAAGCCGATCGGGTGGTGTTTCCCGGCGTGGGCGCGATCCGCGACTGCATGGCCGAAATCCGCCGCCTGGGCTTCGACGCCCTGGTGCGTGAAGTCAGCCAGGACCGCCCATTCCTGGGGATCTGCGTGGGCATGCAAGCCCTGCTGGAGCACAGCGAAGAGAACGACGGCGTCGATTGCATCGGCCTGTTTCCCGGCCAGGTGAAGTTCTTCGGCAAGGGCCTGGTGGAAGAGGGCGAGCACCTCAAGGTGCCGCACATGGGCTGGAACGAAGTGAAGCAGGCGGTAGACCATCCGCTGTGGCACAGCATCCCGGACCTGGCGCGCTTCTACTTCGTGCACAGCTACTACATCACCGCCGGCAATGCCCGGCAGGTGGTGGGCAGCGGCCACTACGGCGTGGACTTCGCCGCGGCGCTGGCCGAAGGCTCGCGCTTTGCCGTGCAGTTCCACCCGGAGAAGAGCCATACCCATGGCCTGCAGCTGCTGCAGAACTTCGCGGCCTGGGACGGTCGCTGGTAAATGAACAGGTCGCGGACCAAGGCGCCGATACTGACGCTGACCCCCGAGCAGGAGCGCGAGGCGCTCGACAAGCTCAAGCGCTTGCTCGAAGACCGCTTCGACCTGCAGTTGGGGTCGTTCGAGGTGGCCGAGGTCCTCGAGTTGTTCAGCAAGGACATTGCACCCCACTACTACAACAGGGCGATTGCCGATGTTCAGCTGCTCCTCAAGGAGCGGTTCGAGGGCATTGAAAGCGACCTGTGGGCACTCGAAAAGAATTAAGGCAGCGGCAAGCTTCAAGCTGCAGGCTGCAAGAAGTAGACACGCGTGCGCGCTTGCAGCTTATGGCTTGCAGCTTGCAGCTCTTTTGACGAAGGAAAAAGCATGCTGATCATTCCCGCAATCGACCTCAAAGACGGCGCCTGCGTGCGCCTGCGCCAGGGTCGCATGGAAGACTCCACCGTATTCTCCGACGACCCGGTGAGCATGGCCGCCAAATGGGTCGAGGGTGGCTGCCGTCGCCTGCACCTGGTTGACCTCAACGGTGCCTTCGAGGGCCAGCCGGTCAATGGTGAAGTGGTTACCGCCATCGCCAAGCGCTACCCGACCCTGCCGATCCAGATCGGCGGTGGCATCCGTTCGCTGGAAACCATCGAGCACTACGTCAAGGCTGGCGTCAGCTACGTGATCATCGGCACCAAGGCGGTGAAGGAGCCGGAGTTCGTCGCCGAGGCCTGCCGCGCGTTCCCGGGCAAGGTCATCGTCGGCCTGGACGCCAAGGACGGTTTCGTCGCCACCGATGGCTGGGCCGAAGTCAGCTCGGTACAGGTCATCGACCTGGCCAAGCGCTTCGAGGCCGATGGCGTCTCGGCGATCGTCTACACCGACATCGCCAAGGACGGCATGATGCAGGGCTGCAACGTGCCCTTCACCAAGGCCCTGGCCGAAGCCACCTCGATCCCGGTGATCGCCTCCGGCGGCATCCACAACCTGGGCGACATCCAGGCCCTGCTGGACGCCAAGGCCCCCGGCATCATCGGCGCCATCACCGGCCGTGCGATCTACGAGGGCACGCTGGATGTGGCAGAGGCTCAGGCGTTCTGCGACAGCTACAAGCCATAAGCTGCAAGCTGCAAGTTAAAAGCGCGGTCTCGGCCTGCTCTTACTTGCAGCTTGAAGCTTGAAGCTTCTTAATCGGAGATTAAGTCTATGGCGCTAGCCAAGCGCATCATCCCTTGCCTGGACGTGGACAACGGCCGGGTAGTGAAGGGCGTCAAGTTCGAGAACATCCGCGATGCCGGCGATCCGGTGGAGATCGCCCGGCGCTACGATGAACAGGGTGCCGACGAGATCACTTTCCTGGACATCACCGCCAGCGTCGATGGCCGTGATACCACCCTGCATACCGTCGAGCGCATGGCCAGCCAGGTGTTCATCCCGCTGACCGTGGGCGGTGGCGTGCGTACCGTGCAAGACATCCGCAACCTGCTCAATGCCGGTGCGGACAAGGTCTCGATCAATACCGCCGCGGTGTTCAACCCGGAGTTCGTGGGCGAGGCCGCACAGCACTTCGGTTCCCAGTGCATCGTGGTCGCCATCGATGCCAAGAAGGTTTCCGGCCCGGGCGAAGTGCCGCGCTGGGAGATCTTCACCCATGGCGGGCGCAAGCCCACCGGGCTGGATGCGGTGGAGTGGGCGAAGAAGATGGAAGGCCTGGGGGCCGGCGAGATCCTGCTGACCAGCATGGATCAGGACGGCATGAAGAACGGCTTCGACCTGGGCGTGACCCGGGCCATCAGCGATGCCCTGGGTATTCCGGTGATCGCCTCCGGCGGTGTCGGCAACCTGCAGCACTTGGCCGATGGCATCCTCGAGGGCCACGCCAGCGCGGTGCTGGCGGCCAGCATCTTCCACTTCGGCGAGTACACCGTTCCCGAGGCCAAGGCCTACATGGCCCAGCGCGGGATCGTGGTGCGATAGCCACTGGACAGCATGGCGGGCTCACGGCACTCTTGAGTTCGCCATGGATTCGGGTAGCCCGTCATGTTCAAACGTCTTCTTGTGGTTGTCGCCAGCGCCGGTTTTCTGCTCGGTGGCCTCGCCCGCGCCGCTGAACCCGCCGACACCTCCCTGGTGTTGCTGACGGAAAACTTCCCTCCCTACAACATGGCCATCAACGGCAAGAACTTCGCCCAGGGCGAGAATATCAACGGCATCGCCGTGGATATCGTCCGTGAGATGTGCAAGCGCGCCGGCATCAACTACAGCCTGACCCTGCGCTTTCCCTGGGAACGCATCTACAAGATGGCCCTGGAGCAACCGGGTTATGGCGTGTTCGTCACGGCGCGGCTGCCGGACCGCGAGCCGTTGTTCAAGTGGGTCGGCCCCATCGGCCCGGACGACTGGATCATGTTGGCCAAGGCCGGCAGCAAGATCACCCTCGAATCCCTGGAGCAGGCGCGCAAGTACAAGATCGGCGCCTACAAGGGCGATGCCATCGCCGAGACCCTGGCCAAGCAGGGCCTGGCCCCGCAGGTGGTGCTACGGGACCAGGACAACGCCAGGAAGCTGGTGGCGGGGCAGATCGACCTCTGGGCCACCGGTGATCCGGCCGGGCGCTACCTGGCCAAGCAGGAAGGTATCACCGGCCTCAAGACGGTGCTGCGCTTCAACAGCGCCGAGCTGTACCTGGCGCTGAACAAGGATGTGTCCGATGAAGTGGTGGCCAAGCTCCAGGCCGCCCTGGACGAGATGCGCAAGGAAGGCCTGGTGGAAGAGATCATGGGCCGCTATCTCTAGATCAGCGGCAAGCTACAAGTAACAGCAGGTTGGCGGCGCTTTGGCTTGCAGCTTGAGGCTTGTCGCTTAGCGCTGCCCTATCTGTACTTGCCGTTCTTGCCATGGCCGCTCATGGCCTGGTTGCTGCGCAGGCTGATCATCGACTTGATATCGATCCACTCGATGCCCTGGGCCTTGAGCTTGGGCAGTTCGCGTTCCAGCACTGCCAGGGTCTGCGGATACGGGTGGCCGATCATCACCGCCGAGCCCTGCTTGCGGGCCAGGTCGATGGCTGTCTGCAACTGCCGGGCGATCGCCGGCTCGGTACGCTCATCGTCGAGGAATACATCCCGGGAAACGCTGGCCAGGCCGATTTTCTGTGCCTCGGCGGCGGCCACGGTCTGGGCGCTGGTGCGGCTGTCGACGAAGAATTTGTTGCGCCGTTGCAGCTCGCCCATGAGCCAGGCCATGGCCGGTCGCTGGGACGTCATGCGGCTACCCATGTGGTTGTTGATGCCGCTGGTGTAGGGCACGGCCTGGAACGCTGCATCCAGGCGCTTGTGCAGTTCTTCCTGCGGCAGGTCCGGGTGCCAGGCGAAGGGCCCGGTGGCCGGGTCCATGGGCATGTGCAGGATAACGATCTTGCCCGCCCGGTGGGCTTCCCGGGCGAACTCGGCGGCGTGGGGCGTATCGGGCATGATCGCCGTGGTCACCGGGCCGGGCAGTCCCAGCACACGGCGATCGCGAGGCAGGTTCTGGCCCAGGTCGTCGATGATCAGGCTCAGGTAGGCCTTGGGCGCCTGCGGGGCGGCGGCCTGGACGGGCAGGCAGCAGAGCAGGGCCAGCAGCAAGCCGCCTAGCAGCCGGGAGAGCGGCTGGCGGCTGTGCGTCGAAGGAAAGTGCAGCATGGGAATCAGCAATGGCCTTGGCAGTGGGACGCCCTGGCGGACGCTTCGCCGGCTAGCCGGCTCCCTGCTTGGGAGTCGGCGGGTCGGCGAGGGTTCAATCATTTACCGCGAGTGATGCTCAGCCCCTTGAGCAGGCTCAGGGCCTGGGCCAGCTGGTAGTCGTCGTCCTGTGGCATCGGCTTGGCCTTGCCGGCAGAGCCGCTTGGCTTGTCGGCGCCGCCGTTGCCATTGCCCAGGTGACCCTGCAGGTCGGCTTCCTTGAAGTACTCGCCGTCCTGGGATTCGGTGGTGATCTTGGCGCGACGCACCTCGATGTCCGGGACGATGCCCTGGGCCTGGATCGAGCGACCGTTGGGGGTGAAGTACAGCGCAGTGGTGATCTTCAGGGCGCGTTCGTTGTTCAGCGGCAACACGGTCTGTACCGAGCCCTTGCCGAAGCTGGTGGTGCCCATCAGCACGGCGCGCTTCTGGTCCTGCAGGGCGCCGGCGACGATTTCCGAGGCCGAGGCGCTGCCGCCGTTGATCAGCACCACCATCGGCACGGCTTCGCTCTCGTCCTTGCCGGTGGCGGAGAAACGCAGTTCGGAGTTGGCGATACGGCCCTTGGTGTAGACGATCAGGCCCTTGGTGATGAAGTGGTCGACCACTTCCACCGCGGCCTGCAGTACGCCGCCCGGGTTGTTGCGCAGGTCGAGGATGATGCCGTTGAGCTTCTTGCCGTTGTCCTTGCGCAGCTTGGCCAGGGCCTTGGAGACTTCCTCGCCGGTCTTGACCTGGAACTGTGTGATGCGGATGTAGCCATAGCCGGACTCCAGCAACTGGCTTTTCACGCTCTTGACCTGGATGGTGGCGCGGGCCAGGGTCACGTCGAATGGCGTGCCGCCGTCGCGGACCAGGGTCAGGGTGATCTTCTGGCCGATCTTGCCGCGCATCTTGTCCACGGCTTCGGTCATGGTCTGGCCACGGGTCGGCTGGCCGTTGATCTTGACGATCAGGTCGCCGGCCTGGATGCCGGCCTTGGAAGCCGGGGTGTCATCGATCGGCGACACCACCTTGATGAAGCCGTCTTCGGCGCCGACCTCGATGCCCAGGCCGCCGAATTCGCCGCTGGTGCTTTCCTGCAGCTCGGCGAAGTCTTCCGGCCCCAGGTAGGCCGAGTGCGGGTCGAGGTTGCTGAGCATGCCCTTGATGGCGTTTTCCAGCAGGGTCTTGTCATCGACAGGTTCGACATAGGCGGCCTTGATGCGATCCATCACCTCGGCAAAGGTACGCAGCTCTTCCAGCGGCAAAGGCGCCTTGGTCGTCGCGGCGGTTGCCGATTGAGCGGTTTCGGCGGCAAACGCCAGAGGCGCGCCGATCACCAGGGCGATCGTCAGGGCCAGCGAGGTAAGGCGGGACAAATGCAGCATGTCGAACGAACTCCTAATTTAGATGCAGCGCTTATCCTTGCGCGTGGCACCACTGTGCCGGGTCGCTGGGGCGACCCTGCTGACGAATTGCAAAGTACAGCGCAGGAGTGTCCTGTCCGCCACTATTACCCACTGTGGAGATGGACTCTCCGGCCTTGACCACGTCGCCGGCTTCCTTGAGCAGCGTCTGGTTGTGCCCGTAGAGGCTCAGGTAGCCGTTGCCATGATCGAGGATCACCAGCAGCCCGGCACCACGCAGCCAATCGGCGAACACCACCCGGCCGCCGTGTACGGCATGCACCTGGCTGCCTGCGGCAGCGCTGATCATCACGCCGTCCCACTTGGAGCGGGAGTCGTCGCCACGGGTTTCGCCGAAGCGCGCCAATAGTCGACCATCGACTGGCCATGGAAGTTTGCCCCGGGCCGAAGCGAATGCTCCGCCAAAGGAGGGGCCGTTACTGGAGACCAGGGCCCCGGGAGTGGAATGGACCGGCTTGCGCGGTGCATCGCTGGTCTCGGCCTGGGCTTCACGCAAACGCTTTTTTTCGGCTTCCTGCTGGGCGATCAGCGCTCTCTGGCGCGCCTCTTCCGCCTCGCGAGCCTGGCGTGCCAGGGTCTCTTCGATGGTCTTGAGGACCTTGGCCAGGTCGGCCTGGTCCTGTTCGCGCTGTTGCAGCTTCTGGTCCCGGGCCTTGACGTCGTCGTTGAGCTTGGCCAGGGCCAGCTGGCGCTCCTTGCGGACCTTGGCCAGCTCCTCGCGCTGGGTGTCGAGGCTGCTTTTCTGCACCAGCAACTGGGCCTGCTGCAGGGAAATATCCTTTTCCACATTGGCCAGCTGGCGCAGGGTCTCGTTGAAGTTCTTCAACTGCTCCAGGCGGGCCTGGCTCAGGTAGTCGTAATAGGTGAGGGTGCGGGCGAATTTTTCAGGATTCTGCTGGTTCAGCAGCAGCTTGAGGTACTCCTGGCGCCCGTTCTGATAGGCGGCCCGGGCCTGGATGGCGATCAGTCGTTGCTGTTCAGTGCGCGCGCTCTGGAGTTTTTTTTTCTCCTCATCGAGTCGCTGCAGCTCGGATTCGCTTTTCTTCAGCTCTTTCTGCAGGGCCTCGACCTGCTTCTCCAGCTTGCCCATCTCGGTCTCGGTGCCGCGCAGCTCTTTCTGTACTCCGGACTTTTCTTCCTGCAGTTTGCCCAGCAGCTTCTTCAGCTCGGTGATGTCCTGACGCGTGGCGTCCAACTGTTGTTGGGTTTGCGCACGCTCGTCGGCAAAAACCGGTTGGAGCAGGCAGGTCAGAGCAAGGGCAATCAGGGCGCGAAGCATAGAGGCGGGCGACACCAGGGAAAGGGACGGCCTAGTATGCCCGCCCATCGCTGCAAAAAAAACGCCTCAAAGCCAACTGCTTTGAGGCGTTCGTCATAAAAAGTCGTTTCCGGCCCATTATTGGGCCTTTTGCTATCAGACCAGGATCGACTTGCCGGTCATTTCCGCGGGCTGTGGCAGGTCCAGCAGCTTGAGCATGGTAGGGGCCACATCTGCCAGGACACCGCCTTCACGGACCTTCAATGGGCGCTTGCCGACATAGATGAAGGGCACCGGCTCGGTGGTGTGGGCGGTGTGGGCCTGGCCGGTGGTTTCGTCGGACATCTGCTCGACGTTGCCGTGGTCGGCGGTGATCAGCGCTTCGCCGCCGACTTTTTCCAGGGCATCGACGATGCGCCCGACGCACAGGTCCAGGCATTCCACGGCCTTGACGGCAGCCTCGAACACGCCGCTGTGGCCAACCATGTCACCGTTGGCGTAGTTGACGATGATCACGTCGTAGCGCTGGTGTTCGATGGCGTCGACGATCTTGTCGGTGACTTCCGGGGCGCTCATTTCCGGCTGCAGGTCGTAGGTAGCGACCTTCGGCGACGGGATCAGGATGCGTTCTTCACCCGGGAACGGCTCTTCGCGCCCGCCGGAGAAGAAGAAGGTCACGTGGGCGTATTTCTCGGTCTCGGCGATGCGCAGCTGGGTCTTGCCGTTCTTGGCCAGGTAGTCGCCCAGCACGTTTTCCAGGCTGCTGGGGGCGAAGGCCGCCGGGGCCGGGATGCTGGCCGCGTACTGGGTGAGCATGACGAAACCGGCCAGTTTCGGCTGGCGTGCTCGCTCGAACTCCTTGAAATCGTTCTCGACGAAGACCCGGCTCAGCTCGCGGGCCCGGTCGGCGCGGAAGTTCATGAACACCACGGCATCGCCGTCCTCGACCTTGACCGGTTCGCCGATGGTGGTGGCCTTGACGAATTCGTCGCTTTCATCGCGCTCGTAGGCCGCTTGCAGGCCTTGCTGGGCGGTGGCGGCGCTGAACTGGCCCTGGCCATCGACGATCAGGTTGTAGGCCTGGGCCACGCGGTCCCAGCGGTTGTCGCGGTCCATGGCGAAGTAGCGGCCGATCAGGCTGGCGATGCGGCCCTTGCCCAGGGTCTTGAAGGTTTCGTCCAGCAGTTCGATGGACGACTGGGCGCTCTTGGGCGGGGTGTCGCGACCGTCGAGGAAGGCGTGCAGGTAGATTTTCTCGGCGCCACGCTTGAAGGCCAGTTCGGCCATGGCCACCAGGTGGTCCTGGTGGCTGTGCACGCCGCCATCGGACAGCAGGCCGAGGATGTGCACGGCCTTGCCGGCGGCCACGGCCTTGTCCACGGCGGCGCAGATGGTCGGATTCTCGAAGAATTCGCCGTCACGGATGGCCTTGGTCACCCGAGTGAAGTCCTGGTACACCACGCGGCCGGCCCCGAGGTTCATGTGGCCGACTTCGGAGTTGCCCATCTGGCCGTCCGGCAGGCCGACGTCCATGCCCGAACCCGAAATCAGACCGTTGGGCACGCTGGCGCACAGGCGATCCAGGACAGGCTTGTTGGCGGCATAGACAGCGTTGGATTCGTGGCTCTCGCTGTGACCGAAGCCATCCAGAATCATCAGGACCAAAGGTTTAGGCGTGGTAGTCATGGCGTCCACTCGTGGCTGGATAAGGAGGTGTTGAAAAAGGGAGTGGCAGTTTAAAGGCAAGTTCAATCGGCGTCACCGCCGGGCGGGGTTTGGCCGACCTTGAGGGCTGTGTATACTGGCCGGCATTTTCACGCCCTGGAACCTCCTTAGATGGTTGCTCACCTGATTCAATTCGCTACTGAACACTACCTGCTCGTCGGCGCCTTCGTCATTCTCCTGGCCCTGCTGATCGCTCACGAACTGAGCCGCGGTGGCCGCAGCCTCAGCACCGGCGAACTGACCGCGCTGGTCAACAGCGAGCAGGGCGTGGTGATCGATATCCGCCCATCCAAGGAATACGCCGCTGGCCACATCGTCGGTGCGCTGAACATTCCCCAGGACAAGCTGGCCGCCCGCATCGGCGAGCTGGAGAAGCACAAGGCCAAGACCATCATCCTGGTGGACGCCCAGGGCCAGCACGCCGGCACCCAGGCCCGCGAGCTGATGAAGTCCGGCTTCACCGCGGCCAAGCTGTCCGGTGGTGTCTCCAGCTGGAAGGCCGATAACCTGCCATTGGTGAAGTAATGTCCCAGGTCATCGTCTATTCCAGTGATTACTGCCCTTATTGCTCGCGGGCCAAGCATCTGCTCGCAAGCAAAGGCGTAGCCTTCGAAGAGATCAAGGTCGATGGCAAGCCGCAGGTGCGCGCCGAGATGAGCCAGAAAGCCGGGCGCACGTCCGTGCCGCAGATCTGGATCGGTGCCACCCACGTAGGTGGTTGTGATGATTTGTTTGCCCTGGAACGCGCCGGCAAGCTCGACGCGTTGCTGGCGGCCTGAAATTCCTAACCTTATAGACCCAAGATCAAGAAGGATCTGAGATGACTGACCAACAGAACACTGCTGCTGCCGAAGACGAAAGCGCACCGCAATTCTCCCTGCAGCGCATCTACGTGCGTGACCTGTCCTTCGAAGCGCCGAAAAGCCCGGCGATCTTCCGTCAGCAGTGGGAGCCCAGCGTCGCCCTGGACCTGAACACTCGCCAGAAAGCCCTGGAAGCCGATTTCCACGAAGTGGTACTGACCCTGTCCGTGACCGTGAAGAATGGCGACGAAGTGGCCTTCATCGCTGAAGTCCAGCAGGCCGGCATCTTCCTGATCAAGAACCTGGACGAGGCTTCCATGAGCCACACCCTGGGTGCCTTCTGCCCGAACATCCTGTTCCCGTACGCTCGCGAAGCGCTGGACAGCCTGGTGACCCGCGGCTCGTTCCCTGCCCTGATGCTGGCTCCGGTGAACTTCGACGCGCTGTACGCCCAGGAGCTGCAACGCGTGCAGTCCGCTGGCGAGAACACCGTTCAATAAGTGCTTCGCCCAGCCATGAAAAAAGCGCCTTTGACGGCGCTTTTTTCATGGCTGGGTGAAACCTCCAGGTAGGCGCGAGGCTGGCCTGCGACAAGGGCGACGCGAAACGCCTGAGCACCGCGTTACCGGTCATCGCGAGCGAGCTTGGCTCCTGCACAAGCAGGCGCTTATTTGAAGCCCAATTGGCGCCAGCCTTCGTAGACCGCCACCGCCACGGTGTTGGACAGGTTAAGGCTGCGGCAGCCTTCGCGCATGGGCAGGCGCAGGCGCTGCTCGCCGGGCAGGGCGTCCAGTACCTCTGCTGGCAGGCCACGGCTTTCCGGGCCGAACAGGAAGGCATCGCCCTCCTGGAAGCTGGCGTCGTGGAAGGGGCGCGAGCCCTTGGTGGTGAAGGCGAACAGGCGTGGATGGCCGAGGCTCTCCAGGCAGCTGGCGAGGTCGGCATGGCGTTGCAGGGTGGCGTACTCGTGATAGTCGAGGCCGGCACGGCGCAAGCGCTTGTCGTCCATTTCGAAACCCAGCGGCTCGATCAAGTGCAGGTGGCAGCCGCTGTTGGCGCAGAGCCTGATAACGTTGCCGGTATTCGGCGGAATTTCTGGTTGGAAGAGGATGACGTGAAACATGCACGGCTCCGAAGAGAAAGACAGGCAGCATTCTACGCCTGAAGAAGACTCGCGGCCGAAGCTAATGCTGCGGGTATTCGGCTCCCTGGCCATTGTCGGGGTGATGATCGGCCTGATGATCGGTCGCCTGACCCAGCCCGAGCCGGTGCAGTTGCAAGAGGTGCAGACCGTGCCCGATGGCCTGGTGATCTGGTTCAACCATGAGCCCAAGGTGCATGGCGAGCATGTCGAAGGGGCCGTGGCGCTGCTGTTCGATGCTTCGGGCCGGGCGCAGCAGGGCCAGTTGCAGGTCAATCAGCGAATGGTGAATTGGCGGATACGCCTGGCGGACCAGGGCTTGTTGCTGAACCTGGTGGCCGCGCGCGCCCTGCGGGGCGAATGGAGCGGGGGCGAGGTGGACGGGCGCTGGCGCCTGGAGATCCACTTGCGAGAGCAATAAAAGAGGGAAACCCCGGCCTGCCTGTACCAGGGCCCCCAAAACCGTGGCCTGCTCGCTTGACGCGGCGGGCCGAGTGTTAAAGAGGGGAGTCCTGGCCTGCCTGTACCAGGGTCCCCGAAACCGTGGCCTGCTCGCTTGGCGCGAGTGGGCCGGGTGTTAAAGAGGGGAATCCTCGGCCTGCCTGTACCAAGGTCCCCAAAACGGGTGAGCGGTGGCGCTCGTGATCTTGTTATTGCAGGGGGCGTGCCAATTCAGGCTTAAACGGTTCAGTTAATTGCAGGGTCAAGCTGGAGGCCCCGTTTTTCGGGGCTTTCGCCGTTTTGTTGAGTTTTCCTTGCCCGGCCTGGTGCGGCCGTTCGCAAGCGAGTCTTGCGTCTGGCCGAGCCTTTTGGCGGTGCAGGCTCACCATTTCGGTGCACGAAAAACATCGCGGGCAAGCCTCGCTCCTACGAAACACAAGGTCCGTGGGAGCGAGGCTTGCCCGCGCTAGGGGTTGCAGAACAGCCGCTCAAGCCTCGTCGCTGTCCTCCTCGTCGCCACCGTCGACCTTCATCCCCAGCTCCTTGATCTTGCGGGTCAGGGTATTGCGCCCCCAGCCCAGCAAGACTGCAGCATCACGACGCCGACCGGCGGTGTGCTTGAGGGCGGTCTCGATCATGATCCGCTCGAAACTCGGGACCGCGCTGTCCAGCAGGTTGGACTGGCCGCGGGCCAGGGCCTGGTCGGCCCACTGGCGCAGGGCCTGTTCCCAGTTGGTCACCGGTGCCGAGTCCTGGGGCAGGCTCAGCAGTTCCGGCGGCAGGTCGCCGATATGGACTTCGCGCCCGGAGGCCATCACGGTGATCCAGCGGCAGGTGTTCTCCAACTGGCGCACGTTCCCTGGCCACGGCAGGTTCTTCAGGAACTCCTCGGTTTCGTTCTTCAGCAGCTTGGGCTCCACCGCCAGCTCCTGGGCCGCGCGGCCGAGGAAATGCTTGGCCAGGGTCGGGATGTCTTCGCGACGATCCGACAGGCGGGGAATGTGGATGCGGATCACGTTGAGGCGGTGGAACAAGTCTTCGCGGAATTTGCCGGCCTGGACCAGGGTTTCCAGGTTCTGGTGGGTCGCGGCGATGATTCGTACGTCGACCTTGACCGGAGTATGGCCGCCGACCCGATAGAACTCGCCGTCGGCCAGCACCCGCAGCAAGCGAGTCTGGGTATCGGCCGGCATGTCGCCGATCTCGTCGAGGAACAGGGTGCCACCGTCGGCCTGCTCGAAGCGCCCGCGCCGCAGGTTGGCGGCACCCGTGAAGGCACCTTTCTCATGGCCGAACAGCTCGGACTCCATCAGGTCCTTGGGGATCGCCGCCATGTTCAGGGCGATGAACGGCGAACTCGCACGCGGACTGTGGCGGTGCAAGGCATGGGCCACCAGCTCCTTGCCGGTGCCGGACTCGCCATTGATCAGCACCGTGATGTTGGAGTGGCTCAAGCGCCCGATGGCCCTGAAGACCTCCTGCATCGCCGGGGCTTCGCCGATGATCTCCGGCGTGCGCGCCAGGCTCGGCGCGACCTCCAGGCCTTGCTGTTCCTGGGCATGCTGGTTGGCGCGCTTGACCAGGGCCACGGCCTCATCGACATCGAACGGCTTGGGCAGGTATTCGAAGGCGCCGCCCTGGTAGGACGCCACCGCACTGTCCAGGTCGGAGTGGGCGGTCATGATGATCACCGGCAGGCGCGGATGCTGTTCGCGGATCCGTGCCAGCAGGTCGAGACCGCTGGCCCCGGGCATGCGGATATCGGAAATGATCACATCCGGAGCCTGGCGGGCCAGGCGGCTCATCACCCCGTCAGCGCTGTCGAAGCTCTGGGTCGTCATGCCTTCCTGTTGCAGGGCTTTTTCCAGGACCCAGCGGATTGAACGGTCGTCATCGACGATCCACACGGTTTCACTTCGGCTCATGTCGATGGGGCTCCTTGTTCCAGAGGCAAAAAGATCGAGAACGTGGTGTGGCCTGGGTGGCTGTCACACTCGATCAGGCCCTGGTGCTGGCTGATGATGTTCTGGGTGATGGCCAGGCCCAGCCCGGTACCGTCCGGGCGGCCGCTGACCATGGGGAAGAAAAGGGTGTCCTGCAGTTCGGCGGGGATTCCCGGACCGTTGTCGATGATCTCGATCTTGGTCACCAGGCGATGGCGCACATGGCCGATGGTGAACTGGCGCATGGTGCGGCTGCGCAAGGTGATGCGGCCCAGGCGCAGCTCGTTCTGGGTGCTGATGGCCTGCATGGCGTTGCGCACGATGTTCAACACCGCCTGGATCATTTGCTCACGATCGATCAGTACATCGGGAATGCTCGGGTCGTAATCCCGGACCAGGGTGATGCAACCCTGGCTCTCGGCCTCCACCAGGCTGCAGACCCGCTCCAGCACTTCATGGATATTGGTCAGCGCCAGGGACGGCAGCTTGTTCGAGCCAAGCATGCGATCCACCAGATTGCGCAGGCGGTCGGCCTCTTCGATGATGACGTTGGTGTAGTCCTTGAGGCTTTCCTCGGGCAGTTCCCGGGCCAGCAGCTGGGCGGCGCCGCGAATCCCGCCCAGGGGATTCTTGATTTCGTGGGCCAGGCCGCGCACCAGCATCTTGCTGGTTTCCTGCTTGGACAGCTGGGCCTCTTCCTTGGTGATGCGCAGCAAGCGATCCCGGGGATGGACTTCCAACAGCAGCAAGGTGTCGCCGTTGTTGAGGATCGGCGTCACCGCATAGTCCACGGTCAGGGTCTGGCCGGTCAGGGCGGTGAGCATGGCCTCGCGCTTGGTGAAGGGATGGGCCTGCTCCACCGCCTGGCGCAGGGAGCTCAAGGCTTCGGCCGACTCGGTGAACAGCTCGCTGATGAACTGCCCATGGCTGCGCTGGCCGCTGATGGCCAGGAGCATTTCCGCCGCCGGGTTCATGTACTCAAGGCGCAGGTCGGCATTGAGCAGGATGGTGGCGGTGGTCAGGTTGTCCAGTAACAGGCGATGCAGTGGGTCGCTGATGGTCATTCGGACCTCTTTTGAAGCAGGACAATCCGGAGTCGATCCCGGATCGTGCACGGGTTGAAGCGCTGGTACGGAGAAAATGCAAAAACCAAACCAAGGCTCCGAAAAGAAGCGTTCGCGCCCCTGAAACAGGTGTTTGAACGCCGATTACATGGCGTATTGCCAGTCCTGGCGGGCATTTTCGAACCAAAATGGGCTGCTAATCATCCCAGGGTGCAGGGTGTTGCACCAATATAGTGCATGAGTGCTTGGCCTGCTTGCCTGCTGTCCGATCGTCGAGAATCAACGCCCGTTTTTCAGCGGCAGCCGGGTGCCAGAGCCGGTAGAGTGCGTCGGACTCTTTGCTTGAAGGTCCAGGATCCGGCCATGGAAAACGCCCCTCTGCTGTTCCAGCTTCCCGACGACGACACCCTGTATCGGGCGCTCCTGGAGCGCGACCCGGCCTATGAGGGTTTTGCCTACGTCGGGGTGAAGAGCACCGGGGTGTTCTGTCGGCTGAGCTGTGTCGCGCGCAAGCCCAAGCGTCAGAACACGGTGTTCTTCGGCTCCATCAGGGAGTGCCTGGAGGGCGGGTTTCGTGCTTGCCTGCGCTGCCGTCCCCTGGAGGCGGCAGGGGGCCAGGAACCCTGGGTCAAGACCTTGCTCGAACAACTGCACAGCGATGGCGAGCGCCGTTGGTATGAAGAGGATCTGGTGCGCCAGGGGCTGGACCCGTCCACGGTCCGCCGAGCATTCAAGCGCCATTTCGGGGTGACCTTCCTGGAAATGGCCCGGCTGCGGCGTATCGGCCGGGGCATGCAGCAGTTGGCTTCAGGGGAGCCGGTGATCGAGGCGCAGATCAGCGCCGGCTTCGATTCCGACAGTGGCTTTCGCCATGCGTTTGCCCGGCTTGCGGGCCAACCACCGTCGAACCTGCGTGGGCGTGAACTGCTCAAGGCCGATTGGTTGCCGACGCCTATCGGTGTGATGCTGGCCGTGGCCGATGCCCAGGTCCTGCATGTGCTGGAGTTTTTCGACCGCCCGGCCCTGGCGGGGGAGCTGCGCAAGTTGCAGGACAACAGTGGCTCGAGCATCGGCTTCGGACGCTTTGCCCCCATCGACCAGATCGAGGCCGAACTGCACCGTTACTTTGCCGGTGAGCCGGTGTCTTTCCAGACACCATTGGCGATGCAGGCCTCGGCCTTCACCCGCACGGTATGGCAGGCCCTGCGGGCCATTCCCCTGGGCAGCACCTGCAGTTATGCCGGGTTGGCGCGGGATATCGGCTCGCCGACGGCGGTGCGCGCCGTGGCCCGGGCCAACGGTGCCAACCAGATCGCCATCGTCATCGCGTGCCATCGGGTGATCGGCGCCGATGGCTCGCTGACCGGTTATGGCGGAGGCCTGTGGCGCAAGCGCTGGTTGCTGGAGCACGAGCGACGGATGCATCTGGCTGGACGGGAACAGCCGGTGCTGGCCCAGGAGCCATTCAACGATGGGCGCGCAGCAGGAAGAAACTGATTTCCGGGCTTTGCTGCAGGATTTGTTCGCCCTCAAGGACCTGCACCGCCAGGCGATGAAGGCCGCGGTCGAGGTTCGACAGATGCAAACGCGGGCCACGGCCAGGGGCGCCGTGGGGTTTGCCATCCAGCAGCAGGCGCAGGCGATGGGGCGGTTGTAGCGGCGGGTGCAGGTCTACCCGGACGCTGAAACTGCCGTTATTGGCCCGCAGCGCGCCCTGCTCCTGCACTCCGTTGAGCTGCAGGCGTTGGTAGGCCTGCCTTTGGCTGGTCTGGCAGGCGACCGGTGCTCTGTTCGAGGGCGGCCAGTCGCTGGATCCTCGGTCGCTGCTGGGGCGATGGCCGTCGGTGGGGTGATCGGGGGCCGCATCAGCTGGCAGTAGGGTTATCCACAGCAGCCACAAGGCAGCGATACGCATGGTCCGGATCCTCCTGGAGAGCCCTCAGCATAGGGGCGCACCGGGCAGGCGACAGGCCTGGTTAACCTTTGAACACACATAACTCGGCAGTGGCGCGGATCATCGCCAACTGACGCAGCGGCGCCATGTCGCCGGTGTGGTTGGCCCGGGCCAACCACTGCGGGCAGCGCGGGTCGGTACGGGAGGGGCTGAAGTCGGCCAGTTGCTGCAGCAGGCGTTCTTGTAACCGATCGAGTTGCGGGCGGATTTGTCCGGCCAGGTCCTGGCGTGGAGTATCCGGTGCCTGGCCTTGCAGATGCCAGGTTGAAAGCCTGGCGTATTGCACCAGTTTGTTGGCCTCGATCTGCGCTGCGAAGAACTGCCCTACCGTGGTTTCATCCAGGCCGTGGCCGTTGGCCAGGGCCGAGGCTGCTGCGATCACTTGCTGTTCGCGAGGCCGGTCCTCCACAGCCTTGTGGCTGTCCCACTTGCTCAGGGCCACTTGCTCGGCGATGTCCAGGCGTGCGGCGATGCTACCCAGCAATGGAGCAAGGCTGGCCGGAGCATCGTCGGCCCGGGCCAGGCTGGCGAGCAGGGTGCAGGCCAGGGCGAGACACAGGTTCAAGGAAGATTTCATCGGCAGGCTCAAGGTTGGGAGGGGGAGGTTCATGATGCCCGCAAGCTGGCCAGAGGCACACGGAAAATCCCCGGGTATTTTCTGCCGGGCATGAAAAAGGCCTCCCGAAGGAGGCCTTTCGATCACGCTGCTTGTGCGAGCGCTACCGGATCAGCAGCTGTAGTACAGCTCGTATTCCAGTGGGTGTACGAAGGTACGGACCTTGATTTCTTCTTCGCTTTTCAGGGCGATGTAGGCGTCGATGAAGTCGTCGCTGAAAACGCCGCCTTTGGTCAGGAACGCACGGCCCTTGTCCAGCTCTTCCAGGGCTTCTTTCAGGCTGCCGCAAACTTGTGGGATCTCTTTGGCCTCTTCAGGCGGCAGGTCGTACAGGTTCTTGTCGGCAGCATCGCCAGGGTGGATCTTGTTCTGGATACCATCCAGGCCGGCCATCAGCAGTGCCGCGAAGCACAGGTATGGGTTGGCCGCCGGGTCCGGGAAGCGCGCTTCGATACGGCGGGCTTTCGGGCTCGACACGTAAGGAATACGGATCGAAGCGGAGCGGTTGCGGGCCGAGTAGGCCAGCATCACTGGAGCTTCGAAGCCTGGAACCAGGCGCTTGTAGGAGTTGGTAGCCGGGTTGGTGAAGCCGTTCAGGGCCTTGCCGTGCTTGATGATGCCGCCGATGAAGTACAGGGCGGTATCGGACAGGCCGGCATAACCTTCGCCAGCGAAGGTGTTCTTGCCGTCTTTCCAGATCGACATGTGTACGTGCATGCCCGAGCCGTTGTCGCCGTACAGCGGTTTTGGCATGAAGGTAGCGGTGCGGCCGTAGGCGTCGGCCACGTTGTGCACCACGTACTTCAGGGTCTGGGTTTCGTCGGCCTTCTTCACCAGGGTGTTGAACTTGACGCCGATTTCGTTCTGGCCGGCAGTCGCCACTTCGTGGTGGTGGACTTCGACGGTCAGGCCCATTTCTTCCAGTGCGTTGCACATGGAGGTACGGATTTCGTGGTCATGGTCGAACGGCGGAACCGGGAAGTAGCCGCCCTTGATGCCTGGACGGTGGCCCTTGTTGCCGCCTTCCACGTCCTGGTCGGACATCCACGAGCCTTGCTCGGAGTAGATCTTGAACATCGAGCCGGAGATGTCGGACTTGAACTTTACCTGGTCGAAGATGAAGAACTCAGGCTCCGGACCTGCGAATACGGTGTCGCCGATGCCGGTGGCCTTCAGGTGCTCTTCGGCGCGCTTGGCGATCGCGCGAGGGTCGCGGTCGTAGCCTTGCATGCTCGAAGGTTCGATGATGTCGCACACCAGGATCAGGGTCGGCTCTTCGGTGAACGGGTCCAGCACGGCGGTTTCGTCGTCCGGCATCAGGATCATGTCGGAGGCTTCGATGCCTTTCCAGCCAGCGATGGAGGAGCCGTCGAACATCTTGCCTGCTTCGAAGAAGTCTTCATCCAGCGCATCACGGGCCGGCATGGTCACGTGATGTTGAGTGCCCTTGGTGTCAGTGAAGCGCAGATCAATCCATTTGACGTCATGATCTTTGATGAGTTGAACCGACTTCGACATAGTGTCCTCCGGATGGCTTCGGGCTTGATGTTGGAGTGCCCTTAGAATGTGGGTAATGCCGGCGCGAATACTCTGCCATGGCAACCTGCCTCACAAGGGAGCAAATTGCATGCCAGTGCCCTGGGATGGGTTTTTTGCCCCAAAATCACGCTTTCTCCGCTTCAGGGGCAAGAGTGCCGGCATTTTGCGCACTGCAATGTAGCGCTTATTTGAATAAATGACCCGTTTTGGTGCATCGAAAACCTTCTGCACATTAACTGGTTAAACCTTGAGCAATTTCCGCTATAATCCGCGCCCCCCTTTTTCGGCTGACCCGGCGCACGCTGTTTTCATGAAACTAATCGTTAAAGTTTTCCCGGAAATCACCATCAAGAGCCGCCCGGTTCGGACGCGTTTCATCCGTCAGTTGGCCAAGAACATCCGTGCCGTGCTCCGTGACCTGGACCCGGCTGTGGTGGTCGATGGTGTGTGGGACAACCTCGAGCTGGAAACCGCCGTCACCGAGCCCAAGGTGCTCAAGGACATGACCGAGCGCCTGAGCTGCATGCCCGGCATCGCGCATTTCCTGCAGGTCGACGAGTACCCCCTGGGGGACTTCGACGACATCGTCGCCAAGTGCAAGCAGCACTTCGGCGAAGTCTTGGCGGGGAAGATTTTCGCTGTGCGCTGCAAGCGCGCCGGCAAGCATGAATTCAGTTCCATGGACGTGGAAAAGTACGTCGGTAGCCAGTTGCGCCGACAGTGCGGTGCCGCGGGAATCGACCTGAAAGCGCCGCAAATCGAAGTGCGGATGGAAATTCGCGACCAACGGTTGTTCGTGATTCACAGCCAGCACAATGGCATCGGCGGCTACCCGCTGGGCGCCCTGGAACAGACCCTGGTGTTGATGTCCGGTGGCTTCGACTCCACCGTGGCGGCCTACCAGATCATGCGTCGCGGCCTGATGGGGCATTTCTGCTTCTTCAACCTGGGCGGTCGTGCCCACGAATTGGGCGTGATGGAAGTCGCGCACTATATTTGGAAGAAGTACGGCAGCTCCCAGCGCGTGCTGTTCGTCAGCGTGCCGTTCGAGGAAGTGCTGGGCGAGATCCTCGGCAAGGTCGACAACAGTCATATGGGCGTCATCTTGAAGCGTATGATGTTGCGTGCCGCCTCGAGCATCGCCGAGCGCCTGCACATCGATGCGCTGGTCACCGGCGAGGCGATTTCCCAGGTGTCCAGCCAGACCCTGCCGAACCTGTCGGTGATCGACTGCGTGACCGACAAGCTGGTGCTGCGGCCGCTGATCGCCAGCCACAAGCAGGACATCATCGACCTGGCCAACCAGATTGGTACCGCTGACTTCGCCAAGCACATGCCGGAGTATTGCGGGGTCATCTCGGTGAACCCCAAGACCAATGCCAAGCGCCATCGCGTCGAGCATGAAGAGAAAGAATTCGACATGGCCGTGCTCGAGCGTGCGATCGAGCGGGCCAAACTGGTGCCGATCGATCGAGTGATCGACGAGCTGGGCCAGGATGTTCAAGTTGAAGAAGTCAGCGAAGCGCTGGCCGGCCAGATCGTCATCGACATCCGTCACCCGGATGCCCAGGAAGATGAACCGCTGGAGCTGGCTGGCATCGAAGTCAAGGCGTTGCCGTTCTATGCGGTGAACGCACGCTTCAAGGAACTGGACCCTAACCGCCAGTACCTGCTGTATTGCGACAAAGGCGTCATGAGTCGCCTGCATGCTCACCATCTGCTCAGTGAGGGACATGCCAATGTGCGCGTTTATAGACCGAGCTAAATGCCCGGGGCTGTTCGCCTGTGGCTTGCGTCACCGGCCCCCCGACGCCGCCGTCAAGCTGTAACGGCAAGGCCTGAATCTATTGTTAATCGCTGCCAGCATTTGTCAGCACACCGAATCCTCTGATCGAGATACACAAGTGATCGAAAATCTACGCAACATCGCCATCATCGCCCACGTTGACCACGGTAAAACCACCCTGGTAGACAAACTCCTGCGTCAATCCGGCACCCTGGAGCGCAACGAGCTCAACGACGAGCGCGTGATGGACTCCAACGACCAGGAAAAAGAACGCGGCATTACCATCCTGGCCAAAAACACCGCCATCAACTGGAACGGCTACCACATCAACATCGTGGACACCCCCGGCCACGCCGACTTCGGCGGCGAAGTTGAGCGCGTAATGTCCATGGTCGACTCCGTGCTGCTGCTGGTCGATGCCCAGGACGGCCCGATGCCACAAACCCGCTTCGTGACCAAGAAGGCTTTCGAAGCCGGCCTGCGTCCGATCGTGGTGATCAACAAGGTCGACCGTCCGGGCGCGCGTCCTGACTGGGTTCTGGACCAGATCTTCGACCTGTTCGACAACCTGGGCGCCACCGAAGAACAGCTGGACTTCAAAGTCGTCTACGCCTCGGCCCTGAACGGCATCGCCGGTCTGGACCACACCGACATGGCCGAAGACATGACCCCGCTGTACCAGTCGATCATCGACAACGTGCCAGCGCCAAGCGTCGACCGTGACGGTCCGTTCCAGATGCAGATCTCTGCCCTGGACTACAACAGCTTCCTGGGTGTGATCGGCGTTGGCCGTATCGCTCGTGGTCGCGTCAAGCCGAACACCCCGGTCACTGCCATCGATACCGAAGGCAAGAAGCGCAACGGCCGTATCCTCAAGCTGATGGGTCACCACGGCCTGCACCGCGTGGACGTTGAAGAAGCCGCCGCTGGCGACATCGTCTGCATCAGCGGTTTCGACGAGCTGTTCATTTCCGACACCCTGTGCGACCCGACTGCTGTTGAAGCAATGAAGCCGCTGACCGTCGACGAGCCGACCGTATCCATGACCTTCCAGGTCAACGATTCGCCGTTCTGCGGTAAGGAAGGCAAGTTCGTGACCTCCCGTAACATCAAGGAGCGTCTGGACAAAGAGCTGCTGTACAACGTAGCCCTGCGTGTTGAAGAAGGCGACTCGGCCGACAAGTTCAAGGTTTCCGGCCGTGGTGAGCTGCACCTGTCGGTTCTGATCGAAACCATGCGTCGCGAAGGCTTCGAGATGGGCGTTGGCCGTCCTGAAGTGATCATCCGTGAAGTTGACGGCGTGAAGCAGGAACCGTTCGAGAACGTGACCATCGACATCCCTGAAGAATCCCAGGGCAAGGTGATGGAAGAAATGGGTCTGCGTAAGGGCGACCTGAGCAACATGGTTCCGGATGGCAAGGGCCGTGTACGCCTGGAATACAACATTCCAGCCCGTGGTCTGATCGGTTTCCGTAACCAGTTCCTGACCCTGACCAACGGTGCAGGCATCCTGACCTCGATCTTCGATCGCTACGCTCCGATGAAGTCCGGCCATATGTCCGGTCGTCAGAACGGCGTACTGGTATCGGTTGAGACCGGCAAGGCCCTGACCTACTCCCTGGAAACCCTGCAGGCGCGCGGCAAGCTGTTCGTCGAGCACGGCCAGGAAATCTACAACGGTCAGATCGTTGGTCTGAACAGCCGTGACAACGACCTGGGTGTGAACCCGACTAAAGGCAAGAAGCTCGACAACATGCGTGCTTCGGGCAAGGACGAGACCATCGCCCTGGTTCCGCCAGTTCGTTTCACCCTGGAACAGGCCCTGGAATTCATCCAGGACGACGAGCTGTGCGAAGTGACTCCTAAGTCCATCCGTCTGCGTAAGAAGATCCTGGACGAAGGCGAGCGTACCCGCGCTGCCAAGAAAGCCAAGAACTGAGTCTTTAGTTCCGGCTGAATGAAAACGCCCCCGGCCTTGCGGTCGGGGGCGTTTTTTTATGCCTGGAGAAAACCTGTAGCCGCTGCCGGGTCCGCGAGGCTACGACTGGCCGCGCAGGGGCCATCAACCCAGGAGCCGCGTAACACGGCCGCAGTGGCTAATGCCAGTCAGTTGAGCGAGGTGATCCCCTGTAGGAGCAGCCGATTGCGGCCTCGCAAGCTCGGCGTCGGCTAGGACGGCGGTGGTGGCAGAGTTGTAGAGGGCGGGGGATCAGAAGCGTTCGAGGGTCCGGCTGCTGGTGTTGGTCGGACGCTCCAGGGGCTTTGGCTTGTAGGCGCAGTAGCCTGGGCGTGGGCCGACCTTGGGATGGTTGCGACAGGTATCGGGGCGCTTGTCATAAATGGTGCACAGGCGGCTCTTGCGGTCCAGATACAGGCAATCGTTGTTGCTCATGCGCTGCAGGGTGAAGATTTCCGACTTCTGGTTGTAGCGCTCGACGATGCCTTCCTTTTGCAGGCGCTTGGCGATGTTCTTCGCCGGCTCGCCGCGTTCGAACTCATCGACCACGCCGATGCGGATCAGGTCCTTGATCTTCACTTCCACCGGCAGGGTGCAGCAGCTGGACATGCAGGAACCGCACATGGGCGCGGAATACTTGGCCCAGGTATCGAGACGGTCGATTTCCGCGGCGGCGATCAGGTTGGACTTCATCATCGAGGTGGTTTCCAGCATGTTTTCGGGGGCGCGCGATCATACCGGGACTGCTGGATTTTTGAACAACTTTGTGTCGGATTTTTCTTGGCATACGGCCGGCCAGTGCATGACGGCACAGGCCCTGCATCTTTTTTCCTATCGGTGCAGCCGCTCCTCTCGTTTGGTCGAGCCGTTTGCAATAGCGCCGAACCAGGGCCTTCGCTCCGTGTCAGACCGACTAGGCTCAGTCAATTCCATGCTCACTGTGTATCTCGTCAGAGGTCGTAACGATGACTCAGGAATCCCATGTTCGCGACACGCAGGTGGCGGCTTTTCGTGAAGCCGTCCTGACCAAACTCACCTACGCGGTCGGCAAGGACCCGGACCATGCCTTCGACCATGACTGGTTCGAAGCCATTGCCCTGGCTGCGCGGGACCACATGGTCGATCACTGGATGGATCACACCCGGCAGATCTATCGCCGGGGGCAGAAGCGGGTGTACTACCTGTCCCTCGAGTTCCTGATCGGTCGATTGCTGATCGATAGCCTGAGCAACCTCGGCTTGCTGGAAGTGGCGCAAGAGGCCCTGACGGACCTGGGGGTAGACCTGCAACGCATCCGCCTGCTGGAGCCCGATGCGGCCCTGGGCAACGGTGGGCTGGGGCGCCTGGCGGCATGCTTCATGGAAAGCATGTCGAGCCTGGGTATCGCCGGCCATGGCTATGGCATTCGCTATGAGCACGGGCTGTTCCGCCAGGCCATCGTCGATGGCTGGCAACAGGAGCAGACCGAGCACTGGCTGGATTTCGGCAACCCCTGGGAGTTCGAACGGCCCGAAGTGATCTACTCCATCGGTTTTGGCGGGGGTGTCGAGACCGTTGCCGACGAGGCCGGCGCTACCCGGCAAGTCTGGTCTGCGGCGGAGACGGTACGGGCCGTGGCCTACGACACGCCGGTAGTGGGATGGCGCGGGGCCAGCGTCAACACCTTGCGCCTGTGGCGTGCCCGGGCCATGGAGGAGTTGCACCTGGAGCGCTTCAATGCCGGCGACCACCTGGGTGCGGTCGCGGAGGTGGCCCGGGCCGAGAGCATCTCGCGGGTGCTGTACCCGGCCGACAGCACCGAAGCCGGGCAGGAACTGCGCCTGCGCCAGGAGTACTTCTTCGTCTCGGCGTCGTTGCAGGACCTGCTGCGCCGGCACAAGAACATGCATGACTCGGTACTCAGCCTCGGCGAACACGCGGCTATCCAGCTCAACGACACCCACCCATCGATCGCCGTGGCCGAGCTGATGCGCCAGTTGGTGGACCTGCACGGCATCGCCTGGGACGCGGCCTGGCAGATCACCGTGGAAACCCTGGCCTACACCAACCACACCCTGCTGCCCGAGGCGCTGGAGACCTGGCCGGTGGGGTTGATGGAGCGCCTGCTGCCGCGGCACATGCAGATCATCTACCTGATCAATGCCCAGCACATCGACTCGTTGCGGGCCAAGGGCATGCACGATTTCGACGTGCTGCGGGCGGTGTCGCTGATCGAGGAGGACAACGGCCGCCGGGTACGCATGGGCAACCTGGCATTCCTCGGTTCCCACAGCGTCAACGGCGTATCCGGCCTGCATACCCAACTGATGCGCAGCACGGTGTTCTCCGAGTTGCACAAGTTGTATCCGGAGCGGATCAACAACAAGACCAACGGCATCACCTTCCGCCGCTGGCTGTACCAGGCCAACCCGCAATTGACCCAGATGATGCTGGAAGCCGTGGGCCCCGAGCTGCTGGACAATCCCGAGGAGCTGCTGCTGGGGATCGAGCCCTTTGCCGAGAAAGCGGCCTTTCGCAAGCAGTTCGCCGAGCAGCGCTTGCACAGCAAACGGGCCCTGGCGGCGATCATCCACGAGCGCCTGGGTATTGCCGTCAACCCGGCGGCGATGTTCGATGTCCAGGTCAAGCGCATCCATGAGTACAAGCGCCAGTTGCTCAATCTGTTGCACACCGTGGCCTTGTACCAGGCGATCCGCGCCGAGCCGGAAACCGACTGGGTGCCGCGGGTGAAGATCTTCGCCGGCAAGGCCGCCGCCAGCTACCACCAGGCCAAGCTGATTATCAAGCTGACCAACGACATCGCCCGTACGGTGAACAACGACCCTACGGTGCGGGGCCTGCTCAAGGTGGTGTTCCTGCCCAATTACAACGTCAGCCTGGCGGAAAGCATCATTCCCGCGGCGGACCTGTCGGAGCAGATTTCCACCGCCGGCTTCGAAGCCTCGGGTACCAGCAACATGAAGTTCGGCCTCAATGGTGCCTTGACCATCGGCACCCTGGATGGCGCCAACGTCGAGATGTGCGAGCGGGTCGGCGCCGAGCACATGTTCATCTTCGGCCTCAGCGCCCAGCAGGTGGAGGCCCGCAAGCGCAATGGCGAATTCAGTGCCGGGCCGGACATCGCCGCCTCCCATCGCCTCAACGATGTGTTGCAAGCGATTCGTGGTGGCGTGTTCTCCCCGGACGATCCGTCGCGCTATACCGGCCTGGTCGACTCGCTGGTGGACTACGATCGATTCCTGGTCTGTGCCGACTTCGATGCCTATTGGAGTGCCCAGGCCCGGGTCGAGGAGCGCTGGCATGACTCCAAGGAGTGGTGGCGCTCTGCGGTGCTCAACAGTGCGCGGATGGGCTGGTTCTCATCGGACCGGACCATTCGCGAGTACGCCACGCAGATCTGGAAGGCCTTGGAGTGAGCCCCGGGGAATATCCGGAACTGTGAGCGAGGCCCAGCGTGCGCTGGGCCTTGTCGATATACTTGGCGGCGTTTTTTCCCCGGTTCGTGCCTTGGTGTTCGTGCCTGGCTTCCAAAGGGAAAGGCGAGCCTTGCCGGCGCTGGTGCGAAGGCCGCATAAAAAGAAGGGCTGGATCTGTCCGTCAACGGGCTGTTTAGGGATGTCGACACATGCAATGGATGTTCATGTTGTTGGGGGTGGTGCTGGGGTGGGTAGTCGATGAGTCTTTCGGCGATGCCCTGATCGGTGCCTTTATCGGCCTGGCCATTGGCTTGGCTTTTCGCCTGGGCCTCCTGCACAAGCAGGTTGGCGAGCAGCAGCGCGAGCTGGAACGGGCCAAGGAGGCGCTGTCGAGTTTGGGCCAGCGCCTGGCGCTATTGGAGGCCGGCTCCAGCCCGCCCGCCGAGCCCGTGGTGCAGCCCGAGGCCAGCGCCAGCAGCGCGCCAGCTGCCGAGGCCACGAGCGATCTCGGTTTTGTGCCAGCCCCCGAGCCGACCCCGGAATTTGTTCTCGATGAGGTCCAACCTGTGCAGCCATTGCCTGCTGCCGCGGACCTGATCTGGGAGTTGCCTGCGACCGCCAAGCCAGCCACTGCCATGGCCAGCGAACCCTTGCCGGATTCGGTGTGGCAGCCACAACCGCAAGCGCGTGAGGCGCGTCCATCGACTGTACCCGAGACCCATGAGCCCAACCTGATCGAGCGCGCCATCAGCGGCGCCCGCAATTGGCTATTTGGCGGCAATACCGTGCTGCGGGTCGGGGTCGTGCTGTTGTTCCTCGGCTTGGCATTCCTCCTGCGCTATGCCACCGAAGGCGTGGTGGTGCCCATCGAGTTGCGCTATGCCGGGGTCGCGGCCTGTTCCCTGGGCCTACTGGGCCTGGGGTGGTGGCTGCGCCGACGTAACGGTGCCTATGCCCTGATGCTCCAGGGCACAGGGATCGCGGTGCTGTACCTGACGGTGTTCGCGGCCATGCGCCTGCACCCACTGCTCGATCCTTCCGCGGCGCTGGGGCTGTTGGTGGCGGTGACACTGTTCTCGGCGATCCTGGCCATCACCCAGGATGCCCTGGGGCTGGCCGCTGCGGCGGCCCTGGGCGGGTTTGCCGCACCGATCCTCACCTCTACCGGCGCGGGCAGCCATGTGGCCCTGTTCAGCTATTTCGCCCTGCTCAACGCCGGCATCCTGGCCATCGCCTGGTTCAAGGCCTGGCGCCTGCTCAACCTGATCGGTTTCGTGGGTACCTTCGGTATCGGCTTCGCCTGGGGTATGCGCTCCTACACTCCGGAACTGCTGTGGAGCACCGAGCCGTTCCTGATCCTGTTCTTCGTCATGTACCTGGCTATCGGCCTGCTGTTCACCCGGCGCAAGTTGCTGGACATGAGCGATGCTCCGGCCGACGGCGATCGCCAGGCGCTGCTGCAATGGTCGGTGCGCAAGGGCGACTATGTCGATGGCAGCCTGCTCTTCGGCCCGCCATTGGTGGGTTTCGGCCTGCAGCTGGCGCTGGTCCAGCACCTGGAATTTGCTGCTTCCTTCAGCGCCCTGGCCCTGGGCCTGATCTACATGGTGCTGGCACGCCTGCTGCTGGGGGGCCGGGCGGTGTTGCTGGGCGAGACCTGCCTGGCCCTGGGCGTGATTTTCGCCAGCCTGGCGATTCCCCTGGGGCTGGATGCGCGCTGGACCGCTGCGGCCTGGGCGGTCGAGGGCGCCGGGATCTTCTGGCTTGGCATGCGCCAGCAGCGTTCGCTGGCCCAGGCCTTCGCCCTGCTGCTGCAAGCAGGTTCGGCCGCGGCCTTCCTCGATTCAGTGCGTTTTGCCAGCACCAGCCTGCTGTCCGGTGCGCCCCTGGGAGCGCTGCTGCTGGGCGGGGCCTTGCTGTTCAGCTACGACCAGTTGCGGCGCACGCCGAAGGCCCTGTTGCCGAACTGGCTGAAGGAGGGCATCCGGCCGCTGCTGGCGGTGGCGGGCCTGGGGTTCCTGTACCTGCTGGCGCCGCTGTTCTTCCTCACCCAGGGCACGGCCATCAGTTGGGCCCTGGCGGGGCTGGCGACCCTGTTCGTCGGCCTGCGCCTGCAGTCGCGGACGTTCCTGTTCAGCGCATTCGCCATCCAGTTGCTCGGTGGGGCATTGTTCCTGACGGGCCTCAAAGGTGCGGATGCCGGGGCCAATGGGGTGTTCGGTAGTGGCTGGAGCGGATTGATGAGCGCTTCGCTGATTGGCCTGGCGCTGATCGGCGGCATGCTGGTGGCATCGCGCGATGCCATGGTGCGCGACGATCCGCGCCTGTTGCGCGGCCTGTCGCTGGTGCTGCTGGCGGGGCTGGTGCTGATCAACCTGGCGGTGCTGTTCGTCCTGCCGTGGCGTACCGCCAGCGGTGTGTGGGCCGCCAGCGGCTTGCTGATCATCTGGCTGAGCCTGTACCTGCAGCAGCGGGTGAGCTTTGTCTTCGGCCTGGCCCTGCAGGTAATCGGTGGCAGCGCTTTCCTGTTGGCCGGTTCGGACTGGTTCCATGGCGCAGTGGCCGAAGGCGTGCGCCCCCTGGCCAATGGCGACTTCTGGACGCCGATGGTCCTGGCACTGGCAGCGCTGTTGGGCGCTTGGCGCCTGCAACGCGGCAACCATGGTTCGGCGTTCGACACCCTGGGCCTGGGGTACCTGGCCGACTTGCTGCTGGCCTGGGGCGCGTGCTGGTGGGCGTTCACCTGGACCAAGGAAGTGCTGCGCTTCGCTCCGGATCATTTGCAGCCGGCCCTGCTGTTGGCACTGGCCACGGCCAGCGTGGCGCTCGCGGCCTTGCTGGCGGTGCGCCTGCAATGGAAGTCCCTGGGCCTGTTGGGCAGCCTGCTGATCCCGGCTGGGGCCCTGGTGCTGATGGCTTCCTGGACCTTACGCTACCATCCGGCGGCGAACTTCGGCTGGCTGGCTTGGGCACTGCTGTTCGTCGTGCACTTCTTCAGCCTGCGGCGCTTGGCGAGTTTGCTGCCGGCCCGAGTGGCAAGCGTCGCTCATGTGCTGGGTTGCTGGCTGTTGATCGGCGTGCTGGCACTGGAGTTGCGTTATGGCCTGCTGTTGTTGTCCGAGCAGTACAACGCCTGGCGCTGGTTGGGCTGGGCGATCCTGCCGAGCCTGTACCTGGTGGCGATGGCGGTACCTCGCAACTGGCCATGGCCGGTGGGCAGTTACTCCCGGGAGTATCGCCTGTATGCCGCGCTACCCCTGGCGGTGCTGATGCTTGGCTGGTTCTGGCTGGCCAACGTGTTCAGCGACGGGCGCGCCGAGCCATTGCCGTACCTGCCATTGATCAACCCGTTGGAGCTGGGGCTGCTGTTCGCCCTGTTCGGGGTCTATGTCTGGTCGCGCAGTGCGGTCCGGGAGCTGGCGATTCGCGGCGATTACGCCGAGCGTGGTACGCAACTGGTGGCCGGGGTGTCGCTGTTCGCCTTCTTCACCGTGCTGGTCATGCGCGCGGCCCATCACTGGAGCGGGGTGCCGTTCCATCCTGATGCGTTGTTGGAGTCGATGATGGTCCAGGCCGGGCTGTCCATTGTCTGGACCTTGATCGCCTTGAGCCTGATGATCGGCGGACATCTGCGTCATCGTCGCGAGGTCTGGCTGATCGGTGCGGCGCTGATTGCCGTGGTGGTGGCCAAGCTGTTCCTGGTGGAGTTGAGTAACCGTGGCGGGCTGGCACGCATTGTCTCGTTCATCGGTGTTGGAGTGCTGTTGCTGGTCGTGGGCTATTTCGCCCCGTTGCCGCCCAAGCGGGCGGAGGTCGAGCCTGAGGCTGGCAAATCGTTGAATGAAGGAGTGTCGTCTTGAGTCGTAAGTTGAGCCTGCGCTGGTGGGGGGCCATGGGCCTGTGTGTGGCGTTGTCCGCGATGGCCCAGGAGCGACCGGCGGACTTCAAGTCCCTGGTGCCCTTGAGCCTGAGTGGCGAAGGCCCCTGGTATCGCCTGGAGCTGCCCCTGGGCGTGCAGTTGCGTGCCAGCCAGGCCGACCTGCGGGATGTGCGGGTGTTCAATGGCGCCGGTGAGCTCCAGGCCTATGCCCTGGCTCGCCAGCAGGCGCAGTCCACCGAGCAGCGCAACCTCAGTGCGGTGAAATGGTTCCCGCTGTACAACTCGGCGCAGGCCGGTGACAGCCCGCCCAGCGTGCGGGTGCAATCCAATGCCAATGGCACCCTGGTGCAAGTCCAGCCTTCGACCCAGCTGGAGGCGGGAGAGGAAGTGCTGCGCGGATGGCTATTGGATGCCAGCGCGATCAAGGCGCCGTTGCAGCAGTTGGTCCTGGACTGGGTCAGCGAACACGATGGTTTCCAGCGTTTCAGCATTGAAGCCAGCGACGATTTGCAGCATTGGCAGCCCTGGGGGGACGGCCAGGTGGCACGCCTGTCGTTCGCCGATGAACGGATCGAACAGCATGAAGTGGCCTTGCCCGGGCAGACGGCGCGCTACCTGCGCTTGTTGTGGCAGTCGCCGCAGGCAGCGCCGACGCTGACAGCTGCGCAGTTGCAAAGCAGCACCACCAGTAGCCAGCCATCGCCGCTGGCGTGGTCGCAACCGTTGGCAGGCAGTGTGGCCAAGCCTGGGGAGTACAGTTGGCAGTTGCCCATGGGGCTGAATGTCGAACGGGTACGAATCGAGCTCAAACAGGCCAACAGCCTGGCTCCGGCCAGGCTTTATGGGCGGCGTGAAAGCAGCTTGCCCTGGCAGCCCCTGGGTAATGGCTTGCTGTATCGCCTGACCCAGAATGGCCAGGATGTGCAGCACAATGAGCTGCAACTGCCAGGACAAACCGTGCAGCAACTCAAGCTGGTGGTGGACGAGCGGGGCGGTGGCCTGGGGGCCGAGGCGCCCAACCTGGAATTTGCCGTGCGCGGTGTGCAGCTGGTGTTCCTGGCTCGTGGCGACGGGCCTTTTACCCTGGCACTGGGCAATTCCGCGGTGAGTGCAGCCAACTTGCCGTTGTCCACCCTGATTCCCGACTACAGCCCGCAGCGCCTCAAGGACCTGGGCCAGGCCCGGGTCGATGGCGCGTCGCAACTGGCGCCCGTGGCGACCAAGGACCCGGTCGCGCCTGCGTCCGCAGGCCCTGACTGGAAGAAGATCGGCCTGTGGGCGGTGCTGTTGCTGGGGGTGCTGGCCCTGGCGGGCATGGCCTTCAGTCTGCTGCGCAAGCCCGAGGCCAAGCCCTGAGCCTGGGCAAGGAGGTTTGTCCCGATTGAACGTCCCACGGGAACGGGCCTCCTTGCCATAATCCGACTACGCTCAAACCGGCGCCTGAACTCTATCTGCCAGTTCCCTGTCTCAGATGAGGAAATGCGCTTCGACTCGCGTTAAACTGCGCGGGTTTTTTAGCCCCCCATTCCTTCCGGAGCCTTCCATGTCCCGCGTTACCCTGAGTCGCTACTTGATTGAGCAGACCCGCAGCAACAACACTCCTGCCGATCTGCGCTTCCTGATCGAAGTGGTGGCGCGTGCTTGCAAGGAAATCAGCCATGCCGTGTCCAAGGGCGCCCTGGGTGGCGTACTGGGCAGCATGGGTACGGAAAACGTCCAGGGCGAAGTGCAGAAGAAGCTCGACGTGATCTCCAACGAGATCCTGCTCGAAGCCAACGAGTGGGGCGGCCACCTGGCTGGCATGGCGTCCGAAGAAATGGACAACGCCTACCAGATCCCCGGCAAATACCCCAAGGGTGCCTACCTGCTGGTATTCGACCCGCTGGATGGTTCGTCCAACATCGACATCAACGCGCCGGTCGGTACCATCTTCTCGGTACAGCGTTGCCCTAACGAATACCTGAGCCAGAACGAAGCCCTGAATGAAAAGGCCTTCCTGCAGCCAGGCTCCAAGCAAGTGGCCGCCGGCTACGCGATCTACGGTCCGCAGACCATGCTGGTGCTGACCCTGGGCGATGGCGTCAAGGGCTTCACCCTGGATCGCGAGATGGGCAGCTTCGTCCTGACCCACGAGAACATCACCATTCCTGAAAGCACCCAGGAATTCGCCATCAACATGTCCAACCAGCGTCACTGGGAAGCCCCGGTCAAGCGCTATGTAGATGAGCTGCTGGCCGGCGATACCGGTCCGCTGGAGAAGAACTACAACATGCGCTGGGTCGCCGCTATGGTGGCTGACGTGCATCGCATCCTGACCCGTGGCGGCCTGTTCATGTATCCGCGCGACAGCCGTGAACCGGAAAAACCCGGCAAGCTGCGCCTGATGTACGAAGCCAATCCGATGTCGTTCCTGGTGGAACAGGCGGGCGGCGCGTCCACCAACGGTCACCAGCGTATCCTCGACATCCAGCCTGAAGGCCTGCACCAGCGCGTAGCGGTGTTCCTGGGCTCCAAGGAAGAAGTGGCCCGGGTCACCGCCTACCACCAGGAGTAAATCATGAGCGCACCCTGGCAGCCTCTGCTCGATTGGTGGTTCGGCGATGCCCAGACGCCAGCGCAGATCGTGGCTGCCAAGGGTGGCTTGTGGTTTGGCAAGCGCGACAGCCAGGATCGTGAAGCGCAGGAGCGTTTTGGCGACCTGGTGGAGCAGGCCCTGGCTGGTGGTTTGACTGAGTGGGCGCAAAGCCCTCAAGGCTGGCTGGCCCTGGTGCTGTTGCTGGACCAGCTGCCGCGCATGATCCATCGCGACACCCCCGGGGCATTCTCCGGTGATGCCCGCGCCCAAGCCCTGGTGGCCCAGGGTATTGCCGCAGACTTCGATCGGCGCCTGACGCCCATGCAGCGCTGCTTCATCTACCTGGTGTTCGAGCATTGCGAGCACCTGGCGGTGCAGAACGAAGCCGTGTCGCGCTTGGCTGCCTTGCACGACGAGCAACCATTGCAGGACCGTCCGGTCTTCGCCAGCCAATTGGACTATGCCGAACGGCACCAGAAGATCATCGCCCGCTTCGGGCGCTTTCCCCACCGCAACGCCATTCTCGGACGTGAATCCAGCGCCGAGGAACTGGCCTTCCTGCGCCAGCCCGGCTCAAGTTTCTAATCCCTCCCTGTAGCTGCTGCCCAGCGGCGAGGTTGCGCCAAGGCCCCAGGGCTTTGCGGCGCTTTTCCTGCCGAGGCGACTCCCGCGTCCCTGCGGGCCGTGTGCAGCTTGCGGCGGCGACACGAAGTGCAAAGGACGTCAGATCCGGAAGCTGCCCACCAGGTGTTGCAGGCGCTGGGCCTGTTGTTCCAGGTCGGCGCAGGCGCGCAGGGTGGCTTGCAGGTTCTCCACGCCTTCCTGGTTGAGGGTGTTGATCTGGGTGATGTCGACGTTGATCGACTCCACCACGGCGGTTTGCTCTTCTGTCGCGGTGGCCACCGACTGGTTCATGCCATCGATCTCGCCGATGCGCTGGGTCACGCTGCCCAGGCGCTCGCCGGCCTGATTGGCGATGCCGACGCTGCTTTCGCTCTCGCGCTGGCTTTCGGTCATGGTGCCTACGGCCTGGCGGGCGCCCACTTGTAGCTCCTCGATCATCTTCTGCACCTGCTGCGCCGAATCCTGGGTGCGGTGGGCGAGGTTGCGAACCTCGTCCGCGACCACGGCGAAACCGCGCCCGGCCTCACCGGCACGGGCGGCCTCGATGGCGGCATTGAGTGCCAGCAGGTTGGTCTGCTGGGAGATGCCGGTGATCACTTCGAGGATCTGGCCGATGTTCACGGTGTTGCTGTTGAGGGTCTCGATGTGCTCGCAGGAATTGCTGATCTTGGTCGACAGCTGGTGCATGGCGTCGATGGTCCGGTCCACCACTTGCTGGCCGTCCTGCGCCAGGTTGCGCGCCTCGCTGGAGTGTTGCGAGGCCAGGGCGGCGTTCTGGGCGATCTCCTGGGCAGCCGCGCCCAGCTGGTTGATGGCCGCGGCCACGCTGCTGGTACGCGAGGCTTGCTGGTCGGAATTGAGCATCGACGAATTGGAGGCGGCGACTACCCGCAAGGCGACTTCGTTGACCTGGCCGGTGGCCGAGGACACTTCGCGGATCGAACCGTGGATACGCTCGACGAAGCGGTTGAACGACAGGCCCAGGGTGCCGAATTCGTCATGGCCGTGGATCACCAGGCGTCGGGTCAGGTCGCCTTCGCCTTCGGCAATGTCATGCATCGCGCGCCCCATCAGGTGCAGGGGCTGCATCAGGATGCGGATCAGCATGCCCAGCAGGCCGATGATGATCACCACGGCAATGGCCATGGCGATGAGCGCCGAAGTCCGGAACTCGCTGAGCATGGCGAACGCGGTGTCCTGGTCCAGGACCAGGGCTACGTACCAGTTGGCCGAGGGCACGCCATCGATGTGGGTGAAGGAAATGAACTGGGCCTTGCCGCCCAGTTGCGCTTCCTTGAGGCCGGGGCTGATGTTGGGCGCGCCGTCCGGATAGGCTTCGGCCAGGCTCTTGAGCACCAGCTTGTTGTCCGGGTGGATCAGGATCTTGCCATCGGCACTGACGATGAAGGCATGGCCGTGGCCGCCGAAGTTCAGCGAGTTGATGATGGCGCTGATGCTCGACAGGTCGATGTCGGCCCCCGCGACGCCGATCATCCGGCCCTGGTGCTGCACTGGGGTGGCAACGGTGATGACCAGCTTGCCGGACGAGGCGGCGATGTAGGGCTCGGTGACGATGGTCTGCTGGGCGGTATTGGCCGCCTTGTACCAGCCACGGCTCCGGGGGTCGTAGTCGGCCGTGCGGTTGCCGGCTGGTACGGAGAACATTGCGCCGTCCTGGCCACCGAAGTAGGTGAGCTGGAAATTGCTGGTGTAGGCGGGCAGGCCGACACTGCGCTTGAGGCTGTCGGCGCCGCTGCCGTCCACGGCGACCTGCTGTGCCAGCGATTGCAGGAGCTGGATACGGCTTTCCAGCCAGGTCTGGATGTTGCGGGTGGTCAGGCTGCCCAGTTCTTGCATCGTTGCTTGGGTACTGCCGCGCAAGGCCTCGCGCTGACGGTAGTCATTGAACAGAATGAAACAGGCGAACGCGACGGCTACCACAAGGGCAGCGGCTAGCAGGATCTTGTGGCTGAACTTCATATTGCTGGTCATTAAGTGAACTACCGCGAGGGGCTGGTCAACGAGGGGCGTCAATTTGCCACAGTGGAGGGCTTTGCGCTGCAGTTATGTCGACTGGCCATCACTGAAGATGAGGCGAGAGAGTGGAATCCCGACGAACTGCCTATGGGGTTTCGAAGGTGCTTGATTTACGACGCAAATACCTGGGCTCCCGGCGAGAAATAGCGGGCCCTGCGGGGAACCAGATGGGGGTTTTCTCTTCTAAGCTTCTGGTTGGCTGACAGGCCTTCCCCCTTTCGTCCAGGAGTTCACCATGTCCCTGCGTTCCATCGCTCTGTTGTCGTTCTGCGTGCTACTGGCCGCGTGCAGCAAGGTCAATCAGGAAAACTATTCCAAGCTCTCGGCGGGCATGCCCAAGGCCGATGTCGAAAAACTTCTGGGCAAGCCGACCGACTGTTCCGGCGCACTGGGCATGTCCAGCTGTACCTGGGGCGATAAGAACAGCTTTATCAGCGTGCAGTATGCCGGTGAGAAGGTCCTGATGTTTTCCGGGCAAGGCCTGAAGTAAATCCGGGGCTTCGGGCCCACGGGAGAAAAATAATGATGCGTTTTGTTGTCACTCTTCTGGTCGGCCTGCTCTTGGCCGGCTGCGCCACGTCCCGGGACGATTCGCTGGCGCCCAAGACCGCTAACCATGTCGAGCTCAAGCGTTACCAGGGGACCTGGTACGAGCTGGCGCGCCTACCCATGTATTTCCAGCGTAATTGTGCTCAATCCGAGGCTCGCTACACCCTGTTGCCCGAGGGCTCGATGGCGGTGCTCAACCGCTGCCTGACCCCGGACTGGAAGTGGGAGGAAGCCCGAGGTACAGCGACGCCCCAGGTGCCGGGCAAGACCGACAAGCTCTGGGTTCGGTTCGACAATTGGTTCACCCGATTGCTGCCAGGGTCGATCAAGGGCGACTACTGGGTGTTGTATGTCAGCGACGACTACAAGACAGCGATCGTGGGCAACCCCAACCGCCGCTACCTGTGGTTGTTGTCGCGTACGCCGGAGGTCAACGAAACGGTGCGCGAGGAGTTGCTGAGCAAGGCTCGCCAACAGGGCTATGACACCACGCGGCTGATCTGGCGGGTATCGGACTCGGCCATGGCCAAGACCTCGAAGTAGTTCCTGGCCCCATGGGAGCCGATGGTTTTCATGGGCAATGGCCGGGTTGCCAGCATCCGCGGGCTTCCCGGCCGGTCAAGGGGTGAGCCTTGCCGAGTCAGGCCAGGAGGTCGCGCAGTACCTGGGTAAAACTGCGGCAGCTCTCTTCATCCGCAGGATGCCGTCCGTCACGTACCACCCACTGGCCTCCCACCATGACGTCTCGCACCTGGCGATCACTGCCGGCAAACAGCCAGCGGTTGAGGATTGCGTCGCCATCGGCCGTGGCCAGGTAGGGGTCGTTGCCATCGAGCACCAGCCAGTCGGCGCGCTTGCCCACGGCGAGGGAGCCAATGGCCTGGCCCAGGGCCTGGGTACCGCCATCCAGCGCCGCGTCGTACAGGGTGCGCCCAACCATCGGCTGGTCGGCCCGATACAAGCGGTTGCGTCGCTGGTCTCGCAGGCGCTGGCCATACTCCAGCCAGCGCAATTCCTCTACCACGCTGAGCGAGACATGGCTGTCGGAGCCGATGCCCAGGCGTCCGCCCTGGGCGAGGAAGTCCACCGCCGGGAAGATACCGTCGCCCAGGTTGGCCTCGGTGGTCAGGCACAGGCCGGCAATGGCCCGGCTCTGGGCCATGAGGCTGACTTCCTCGGGGTTGGCGTGGGTGGCATGGACCAGGCACCAGCGCTGATCCACCGCTACATGCTCATACAGCCATTGCAGGGGGCGACGGTTGCTCCAGGCCAGGCAATCCTCGACTTCCTTCTGCTGCTCGGCAATGTGGATATGCACCGGGCAATGGGTATCGCTGGCGGCCAGCACTTCGCTGATCTGTTGTGGCGTGACCGCGCGCAGGGAGTGGAAGCACAGGCCCAGTTGCTGGTTGGCTTGTCCGGCCAGCAGGGGTTGCAGTTGCTGTTGCAGCTTGAGGTAGCCCTCGGTGCTGTTGATGAAGCGGCGTTGGCCATCATTGGGAGCCTGGCCGCCGAATCCGGAATGGCTGTAGAGCACCGGCAGCAGGGTCAGGCCGATGCCGGTGCTGGCGGCGGCCTGGCTGATACGCCGCGACAGCTCGGCCGGGTCGGCGTAGGGTTGGCCGCTGGTGTCGTGGTGCACGTAGTGGAATTCGGCCACCGAGGTATAGCCGGCCTTGAGCATCTCGATATACAGCTGGCGGGCGATGATCTCCAGTTGCTCGGGACTGATCTTGCCCACCAGGCGATACATCAGGTCGCGCCAGGTCCAGAAGCTGTCATTGGGATTGCCGGCCACTTCCGCCAGGCCAGCCATCGCCCGCTGGAAAGCGTGGGAGTGCAGGTTGGGCATGCCCGGCAGCACGGGGCCCTTGAGTCGTTCCGCTCCCTCGGCGTCGGCGTTGGCCCGGATCTGGGTCAGCTGGCCGTCGGCACTGACTTCAAGACGTACATCATTGGCCCATCCATCAGGCAATAGCGCGCGTTCGGCAAAGAAGGCGGACATGGTTCGAGCACCCCATTGTGTGTTATTTGTATATACATATACAGACGTTTGCCTGCTCGGTAAACTCCGGCAAGCTAAGCTCTTGTCTCCAGGGACATCAGGCCCTGATCACTTTCACCGACCCACAAGGATTTCCCGTGCCGACCCCGACTGCCAACTCGCCGCTGGTCGCCCACCTGAGCGATAGTCCGGCGCCCTTGTATGCCCGCGTCAAGCAGATGATCACCCAGCAGATCGAGAGCGGAAACTGGCCGCCGCACTACCGCGTGCCGTCGGAAAGCGAGCTGGTCAGCCAGTTGGGTTTCAGCCGCATGACCATCAACCGCGCACTGCGCGAGATGACCGCCGAAGGCATGCTGGTACGCATGCAAGGCGTGGGTACCTTCGTCGCCGAGCCCAAGACCCAGTCGGCATTGTTCGAGGTGCACAATATCGCCGACGAGATCGCCTCCCGCGGTCATCGCCACACTTGTCAGGTCATCACCCTGGGCGAGGAGGCCGCCGGTTCCGAGCGTGCCCTGGCCCTGGACATGCGCGAAGGGCAGAAGGTCTTCCATTCGCTGATCGTGCATTTCGAGAACGACATCCCGGTGCAGATCGAGGATCGCTTCGTCAACGCCCTGGTCGCGCCGGAATACCTCAAGCAGGATTTCACCCTGCAGACTCCCTATGCCTACCTGTCCCAGGTCGCCCCCCTGACCGAGGGCGAGCATGTGGTCGAGGCGATCCTCGCCGAAGCTGAAGAATGCAAGCTCCTGCAAATCGAGCGGGGCGAACCCTGCCTGCTGATCCGTCGCCGTACCTGGTCCGGGCGCCAGCCGGTGACCGCCGCGCGGCTGATCCACCCCGGTTCCCGCCATCGCCTGGAAGGACGCTTTCACAAATGATCCAGTCCACCCTGTTACGTGCCGCCGATTATCCGCGCATGCCCTGGAAAAACGGCGGCGGCAGCACCGAGGAAATCACCCGGGACAGCGGAACCGGCCTGGAAGGCTTCGGCTGGCGGCTGTCGATCGCCGACATCGGCGAGTCCGGCGGATTCTCAAGCTTTGCCGGATACCAGCGAATCATCACCGTGCTGCAGGGGGCGGGCATGCAATTGTCGGTGGATGGCCAGGAGGGGCGGCCGTTGTTGCCGTTCGATCCCTTCGCCTTCAGCGGCGCCAGCCAGGTGAGCTGCAACTTGCTGGGTGGGGCGATCCGCGATTTCAACCTGATCTACAGCCCCGAGCGCTACCTGGCACGCCTGCAGTGGTTCGACGGCCAACAGCGTTTCTTCACCCAGGCACACACTGTGCTGGTGTTCAGTGCCGCCGAGCAGGCGTGGGTGGACGTGACCGGCGCCACGGTGCAGGCCCTGGGGCGTTTTGACTGCCTGCGCCTGGACGGCAATGCCGGACTGCTAGAGATGGCCCTCGATGGGCACTGCTGCGTAATCGAACTCACCGCCCTTTGATTGAATCGGGCGCTGGCAGGTCAAGATACGACCTGCCAGCGTCATTCCCCCTCTCTCTATCTATATCCCTGCCGCCGCGCTTCGCTCCCTGGAACGAGGCGAGAAGAGTTGCGCCCGCTTATCTGGCAGAGGGGGCGCCAAAGGTTGTTTCTTGTGCGCACTCATCTGTTACCGAATGCCCCAAAAGGGCACGCAGGCCATTGCTGGTAACAGCTGTGGAGGAGGGTGGGCTATCCCCTGAGATTTTTTTCTTGCTCCGGCAAATGCTTGTCCTACAGGGCTTGCATGATCTTTTTGGAGGTTTGTCCAGTCGCTTCTGGTGGAGTTGGCCGCTTGATTGCATATGCTTGTATGTACAAGTAAATATGTGTGCGTAAGAGTCATTGGATCCTCTTCGCACCTTGGACTTATCGTCGAGGAGGTTTTCCGTGGCTGACAACAAATTCACCAAGTATCGGAACGTTGAAGTTCGTGCTGCACGTGGCAACAAGCTGACCGCCAAGAGCTGGCTGACCGAGGCGCCGCTGCGCATGCTGATGAACAACCTCGACCCTGAAGTCGCCGAGAACCCCAAGGAGCTGGTGGTCTACGGTGGTATTGGGCGCGCTGCGCGCAACTGGGAGTGCTACGACAAGATCGTCGAGGCCCTGACCCAGTTGAACGACGACGAAACCCTGCTGGTGCAATCCGGCAAGCCGGTCGGCGTGTTCAAGACCCACTCCAACGCCCCGCGGGTGCTGATCGCCAACTCCAACCTGGTACCGCACTGGGCCAGCTGGGAGCACTTCAACGAGCTGGACGCCAAGGGCCTGGCCATGTACGGCCAGATGACCGCTGGTAGCTGGATCTACATCGGCAGCCAGGGCATCGTCCAGGGCACCTACGAAACCTTCGTCGAGGCCGGTCGCCAGCACTACAACGGCAATCTCAAGGGCAAGTGGGTGCTGACCGCCGGTCTCGGCGGCATGGGTGGCGCACAGCCACTGGCGGCGACCCTGGCCGGCGCTTGCTCGCTGAACATCGAGTGCCAGCAGAGCCGCATCGACTTCCGCCTGAGCAGCCGTTATGTCGATGAACAGGCCAAGGACCTGGACGATGCCCTGGCGCGTATCGCCAAGTACACCGCCGAAGGCCGCGCCATCTCCATCGCCCTGTTGGGCAACGCGGCGCAAGTTCTCCCTGAACTGATCAAGCGTGGCGTACGCCCGGATATGGTCACCGACCAGACCAGCGCCCACGACCCGCTCAATGGCTACCTGCCAGTCGGCTGGACCTGGGAGCAGTACCGTGACCGCGCGCAGACCGATCCGGCCGCCGTGGTGAAAGCCGCCAAGCAATCCATGGCGGTGCATGTACAGGCGATGCTCGAGTTCCAGAAGCAAGGGATCCCGACCTTCGACTACGGCAACAACATTCGCCAGATGGCCAAGGAAGAGGGCGTGGCCAATGCCTTCGACTTCCCTGGTTTCGTCCCGGCCTACATTCGTCCGCTGTTCTGCCGCGGCATCGGTCCGTTCCGCTGGGCGGCGTTGTCCGGTGATCCGCAGGACATCTACAAGACCGACGCCAAGGTCAAGGAGCTGATCGCGGACGACGCTCACCTGCACAACTGGCTGGACATGGCTCGCGAGCGCATCAGCTTCCAGGGCCTGCCGGCGCGTATCTGCTGGGTCGGCCTGGGCCAGCGCGCCAAGCTGGGCCTGGCCTTCAACGAAATGGTCCGGCGCGGAGAGCTGTCGGCGCCGATCGTCATCGGCCGCGACCACCTGGACTCCGGCTCGGTATCCAGCCCGAACCGTGAAACCGAATCGATGCAGGACGGTTCCGATGCCGTGTCCGACTGGCCGCTGCTCAATGCCCTGCTCAATACCGCCAGCGGTGCGACCTGGGTCTCCCTGCACCATGGCGGTGGCGTGGGCATGGGCTTCTCCCAGCACTCGGGCATGGTCATCGTCTGCGATGGCAGCGACGAGGCGGCCGAACGTATCGCTCGGGTACTGACCAACGATCCGGGCACCGGCGTCATGCGCCATGCCGATGCTGGCTACCAGATCGCGATCGACTGTGCCAAGGAGCAAGGCCTGAACCTGCCGATGATCACCGGCAAGTGACGCACCGGCGGTTCGCCGCCAGGACCAGGGAAGGAGCCGCCGTACCTTGCAGTACGGCGGCTCGGTCCGTGTAGCAGAGCTTTGACATGACAAAACTCCCCGGGAGAACAATAACGATGTCCACGGCCAGTGATAGCTCCAAACCCCTGATCGAGCGGCGGTCGATCAACTACATTCCCGAAGCCGAACGCCACGGCAAGCTCTACAGCCAGTTCACCCTGTGGTTGGGTGCCAATTTGCAGATCACCGCGATTGTCACCGGTGCCCTGGCCGTGGTGCTGGGCGGCGATGTGTTCTGGTCGCTGATCGGCCTGCTGATCGGTCAGTTGCTGGGCGGCGGTGTGATGGCCCTGCATGCGGCACAGGGGCCCAAGCTGGGCCTGCCGCAGATGATCTCCAGCCGGGTACAGTTCGGCGTCTACGGCGCGGCGATTCCGATCGTGCTGGTATGCCTGATGTACCTGGGCTTCACCGCCACGGGTACGGTGCTCTCCGGCCAGGCCCTGGGCCAACTGTTCGGTGTCAGTGACAGTGTCGGTATCCTGATTTTCGCCAGCGTCATCGTCCTGGTCACCGTGCTTGGTTATCGGGTGATCCATGTGATCGGGCGCATCGCCAGCGTCGTTGGCGTGATTGCCTTCGTTTACCTGTTCAGCCGCCTGATGAGCCAGACCGATGTCGGCGCGCTCCTGGAAATTCGTCACTTCAGCTGGAGCAGCTTCCTGCTGGCGGTGTCGCTCGCGGCATCCTGGCAGATCGCCTTTGGCCCCTACGTGGCGGACTACTCGCGTTATCTGCCGAGCCAGACCTCGTCGGTGAAGACCTTCCTTGCCGTGGGCGCAGGCTCGGTGGTGGGTGCGCAAGTGGCGATGATCCTCGGCGTGTTCGCCGCGGCCATGGCCAACGGGCAGTTCGCGGGGCGGGAAGTGGCCTACATCGTCGGCCTGGGCGGGAGCGGTGCCACCGCCGCGTTGCTGTACTTCAGCATCGCCTTTGGCAAGGTCACCATCTCGACGTTGAACTCCTACGGCAGCTTCATGTGCATCGCCACCATCATCAGCGGCTTCCGTGGCCACCTGGAGGTGACGCGCCTGCAGCGCCTGGTGTTCGTGCTGGTCATCGTTGGCGCCGCGACCCTGATCGCCCTGCTTGGGCAGCACTCGTTCCTGGGGGCATTCAAGTCTTTCATCCTGTTCCTGCTGGCCTTCTTCACACCTTGGAGTGCGGTGAACCTGGTGGACTACTACTGCATCACCCGTGAGAACTACGACGTACCCGCGCTGGCCGATCCCAAGGGGCGCTATGGCCGTTGGAATGTCCTGGGTATCAGCGTCTATGTGATCGGCGTGCTGGTGCAGCTGCCGTTCATTTCCACCAAGTTCTATACCGGACCGCTGGTGGACGCCCTGGGCGGGGTGGATATTTCCTGGATCATCGGCCTGGTGGTACCGGCGGCGCTGTACTACGTCTGTGCCAGGAAGTGGCACGGCTCGGTGCCTGAGCAGTTGATTCTGCCAGCAGAGCAGGGTGTGCCAGACCAGCAGAAGACCGCGACAACCCAGCACGCTGCTACGGTTTGAGTCCGCATGCAACGTGAGCGAAGCCCGGCGCTACTGACCGCCTCCAGTTCGATGGATGGTCAGCAGCGCCGTTTGCGCGATAGCCTTTCCAAGGGCCCGCAGCGCTTCCCGGAGACTGTTTCAAGACGCAATAAAAGGTTTTTTCATCAGCCAGCGTGCCAAGGCGCCACCCGCTCGACACAGCGGATGACGACGGATAACGGATGTTTCCGGAGCGACTGGCAGTTATTCCAAAACTCTCAGAAGGAACATGAATGTGACTGCGCTAAACCTGATTCCCGGTCAACTGAGCCTGGCCCAACTGCGGACCGTCTACCAACAGCCACTGACCCTGACCCTGGATGACAGCGCCTCGGCGCAGATCGATGCCAGCGTCGCCTGCGTCGAGCAGATCCTTGCTGAAAAACGCACGGCCTATGGCATCAACACGGGCTTTGGCCTCCTGGCCTCGACCCGTATCGCCAGCGCCGACCTGGAAAACCTCCAGCGCTCCCTGGTGCTGTCCCATGCCGCGGGCGTGGGTGCGCCCATCAGCGACGACCTGGTACGCCTGATCATGGTGCTCAAGGTCAACAGCCTGAGCCGAGGTTTTTCCGGTATCCGCCGCCAGGTGATCGACGCCCTGATCGCCTTGATCAATGCCGAGGTCTATCCGCATATCCCGCTCAAGGGGTCGGTGGGGGCTTCCGGCGACCTGGCGCCCTTGGCTCACATGTCCCTGGTGCTGCTGGGCGAAGGCAAGGCCCGCTACAAGGGGCAGTGGCTGGATGCCCCGGCGGCATTGAAGATCGCCGGCCTGACACCGCTGACCCTGGCGGCCAAGGAAGGGTTGGCACTGCTCAATGGCACCCAGGTCTCCACGGCTTTCGCCTTGCGCGGCCTGTTCGAAGCTGAAGACCTGTTCGCTGGTGCCCTGGTTTGTGGCGGCCTGACCGTCGAAGCGGTGCTGGGCTCACGTTCGCCGTTCGATGCACGAATTCATAGCGCCCGCGGCCAGCGCGGGCAGATCGACACCGCTGCCGCCTACCGCGCTCTGCTGGGCGAGAGCACCGAAGTCTCCACGTCCCATAAGAACTGCGACAAGGTCCAGGACCCGTACTCACTGCGTTGCCAGCCCCAGGTAATGGGCGCCTGCCTGACTCAATTGCGCCAGGCCGCCGAGGTGCTGGTGGTAGAGGCCAACGCTGTGTCCGACAACCCATTGGTGTTCGCTGCCGAAGGCGATGTGATTTCTGGCGGTAACTTCCACGCCGAACCCGTGGCCATGGCCGCCGACAACATGGCCCTGGCCATTTCCGAGATCGGCTCGCTGAGCGAGCGCCGCATCTCGCTGATGATGGACAAGCACATGTCCCAGTTGCCGCCGTTCCTGGTAGCCAATGGTGGGGTCAACTCCGGCTTCATGATCGCCCAGGTCACCGCTGCCGCCCTGGCCAGCGAAAACAAGGCCCTGGCGCACCCACACTCGGTGGACAGCCTGCCGACCTCGGCGAACCAGGAGGATCACGTGTCCATGGCCCCGGCTGCCGGCAAGCGCCTGTGGGAAATGGCCGAGAACACCCGCGGCATTCTCGCCGTGGAGTGGCTGGCGGCCTGCCAGGGCCTGGACCTGCGCGAAGGCCTGAAGAGCTCGCCAGCCCTGGAGCAGGCCCGCGCTACGCTGCGCGAGCAGGTGGCCTACTACGAGAAGGACCGTTTCTTCGCCCCGGACATCAACGCCGCCGGTGACTTGCTGGCTTCACGCTGCCTGACCAGCTTGCTGCCCGCAGGCCTGCTGCCGAGCCTGTAACGGCTGTCCGGGTTACCGGCCAGCCCGACGCGGAACGTCTGCTTCAGCCACCCGCACCGTGGTGCGGGTGGCTGTCCATAACAATAAAAGGGACGAAGACATGCAATCACAAGAGAAAGGACTACGCCGCGGCCTGACGGCTCGTCACATCCGTTTCATGGCCCTGGGATCGGCTATCGGTACCGGGCTGTTCTATGGCTCCGCCTCGGCTATCCAGATGGCGGGCCCGGCAGTATTGCTCGCCTACCTGATCGGTGGTGCGGCGGTATTCATGGTCATGCGCGCCCTGGGGGAGATGGCGGTGCACAATCCGGTGTCCGGGTCGTTCGGGCACTACGCCAGCCAGTACCTGGGGCCGATGCCCGGCTTCATCCTGGGCTGGACCTACGCTTTCGAGATGCTGATCGTCTGCCTGGCGGACGTGACCGCCTTCGGCATCTACATGGGGTTCTGGTTTCCCGATGTCGAGCGCTGGATCTGGGTACTGTCCATCGTGCTGTTCATTGGCGGCTTGAACCTGTGCAACGTCAAGGTCTTCGGCGAGATGGAGTTCTGGCTGTCGCTGCTCAAGGTCGGGGCGATCGTGGCGATGATCCTCGGTGGCATCGGCATCATGTTGTTCGGCATTGGCAGTGCGAGCCAGGAACAGGCTACCGGGCTGAGCAATCTCTGGGCCCATGGCGGTTTCATGCCCAACGGTATTGGTGGGGTGATCGCTTCTTTCGCGGTGGTGATGTTCGCCTTCGGCGGCATCGAGATCATCGGGGTCACCGCTGGCGAGGCCAAGGACCCGCGACGGGTCATCCCCAAGGCCATCAATGCGGTACCGCTGCGCATCCTGCTGTTCTATGTGCTGACCCTCCTGGTACTGATGGCCATCTTCCCCTGGCCGCAGATCGGCACCCAGGGTAGTCCCTTCGTGCAGATATTCGATAGCTTGGGCATCAGCTCCGCCGCGACCATCCTCAACATCGTGGTGATCTCGGCGGCGATATCGGCCATCAACAGCGACATCTTCGGTGCCGGGCGCATGATGTACGGCCTGGCCCAGCAAGGGCAGGCACCCAAGGGGTTTGCCCAGGTCTCCAGGCATGGTGTGCCATGGATGACCGTGGTGGTGATGGCCGTGACCCTGTTGATCGGGGTGGTGCTGAATTACCTGATTCCGGAAAACATCTTCCTGCTGATCGCTTCCCTGGCCACTTTCGCCACGGTCTGGGTCTGGCTGATGATTCTCCTGACCCATGTGGCCATGCGCCGTTCCATGACGGCCGAGCAGGTGGCCCAGCTACAGTTCAAGGTGCCGTTCTGGCCCTGGGCTCCCGCAGCGGCCATTGCCTTCATGCTGTTCATCTTCGCGGTCCTGGGCTATTTCCCGAAAACCCAGGGCGCGCTGCTGGTGGGCGTGGTGTGGATCGTCCTGCTGGTGGTGGCCTACAAACTCTGGGTCAAGCCGGTGCCTGGATCGGTCGGCCCGGTCGATGGCCATTCTTCTTTACCTACTGATCATTAATGGAGGCCTGGATGAAAACTCTTTGGCAACACTGCAACGTCGCCAGCATGGCCCAGGGTAGCTACTCGATCATCGAGGACGCGGCCATCGTGACGTCAGGGGCGCACATCGAGTGGATCGGCCGACGCGAGCAGTTGCCGGCCGGCGACTACCAGCAGGTCCACGACCTGGTGGGAGCCTGGGTGACCCCGGGATTGATCGATTGCCACACCCACACGGTATTCGGTGGCAACCGCAGCGGTGAGTTCGAGCAACGCCTGCAAGGGGTGAGCTATGCCGAGATCGCCGCTGCCGGTGGCGGTATCGCCAGCACCGTGCGGGCCACTCGTGCAGCCAGTGAGGAGGCGTTGTTCCTTAGCGCCCGCAAACGGCTGCTGAGTCTATTGCGCGATGGTGTTACCAGTGTCGAGATCAAGTCGGGTTATGGCCTGGACCTGGCCAGCGAACGCAAGATCCTGCGAGTCATTCGTCGGCTCGGCGAGGAACTGCCGGTCAGCGTGCGCAGCACCTGCCTGGCGGCCCACGCCCTGCCACCGGAATACGCCGAGCGTGCCGACGACTACATCGACCACATCTGCAACGAGATGCTCCCGGCCCTGGCGGCCGAGGGGCTGGTGGATGCCGTGGACGCATTCTGTGAATACCTGGCGTTCTCCCCGGCCCAGGTGGAGCGGGTGTTCATCGCCGCACAGAAGCTCGGGTTACCGGTCAAGCTGCACGCCGAGCAACTGTCGTCTCTGCACGGTTCGAGCCTGGCGGCCCGCTATCGAGCGCTGTCCGCCGATCACCTGGAGTTCATGACCGAGGAAGATGCCATTGCCATGGCAGCCTCCGGAACCGTGGCAGTGCTGCTGCCAGGGGCTTTTTACTTCCTGCGCGAGAGCCAGCTGCCGCCGATGGACGCCCTGCGCAAGCATGGGGTGAAGATCGCCGTGGCCAGTGATCTCAACCCTGGGACCTCGCCGGCCCTGTCGGTGCGGCTGATGCTGAACATGGCTTGCACCTGTTTTCGCATGACGCCCGAGGAGGCGCTGGCCGGGGTCACCCTGCATGCGGCCCAGGCCCTGGGCATGGAGCGCAGCCACGGTTCGCTGGAAGTAGGCAAGGTGGCGGATTTCATTGCCTGGCAGATCGATCGTCCCGCCGACCTGGCCTACTGGCTGGGCGGCGACCTGGAAAAACGCGTCGTGCGCCACGGCGTCGAAGTGACTGTGTAGGAGAAGGCTTGTGGATAAGGTTCTGAACTTCAAACAAGGCCGGGTGCCGCTCTTGATCAGCATGCCCCACGCGGGTACGCGCCTGAGCCCGGCGGTGGCCGCCGGCCTGGTGCCCCAGGCGCAGAGCTTGCCGGACACCGACTGGCATATCCCGCGGCTGTACGAGTTTGCCCAGGCGCTGGGGGCCAGCGTGCTGGCGGCCGAGTACTCGCGTTTCGTCATCGACCTGAACCGGCCGTCCGACGACAAGCCGTTGTATGTCGGGGCCACCACCGGTTTGTACCCGGCGACCCTGTTCGATGGCGAGCCTCTGTTCGTCGAGGGCCAGGAGCCCTCGAAGGAAGAACGTGGGCAGTACCTGGAGCAGGTCTGGGGACCGTATCACCGCACCCTGCAGCAGGAGCTGGCGCGACTCAAGGCCGAGTTCGGCTATGCCTTGCTGTTCGATGCCCACTCCATCCGCTCGCTGATCCCGCACCTGTTCGACGGCAAGCTGCCGGACTTCAACCTCGGCACGTTCAACGGCGCCAGCTGCGATGCGCAGTTGGCCGGGCGCCTGGAATCGATCTGCGCGGGCCATGGCGACTACACCCATGTGCTCAACGGGCGCTTCAAGGGCGGGCATATCACCCGTCACTACGGCAATCCGGCCGAGCATGTGCATGCGGTGCAACTGGAGTTGGCGCAAAGCACCTATATGGAGGAGGTCGAACCGTTCCGTTACCGCGAGGACCTGGCAGCACCGACCCAGCTCGTGCTCAAGGAGCTGCTGCAAGGCTTGCTGGCCTGGGGACAGGAGCGTTACGGGCGCTGAGCGGTGTTGTGACAGCTTGCCGCTGATGCGAGCAGCGGCAGGCCCCTGGGGTTGATGGGCGAAGCCAACAACCCCATTTTTCTCAAGGACATGCTCATTGCGTAATTCGGGTTTATGATGCCGGACGGCAGCATAAATGAAGTCCCTTCAGGGATGATCCCGACCTCCACGGAGCGCGTAATGAAGACTTTGTACCCACAGATCAAACCCTATGCCCGGCACGATCTGGCCGTCGACGAACCCCATGTGCTGTATGTCGACGAAAGTGGTTCACCGGAAGGCTTGCCGGTGGTGTTCATTCACGGTGGCCCGGGAGCTGGCTGCGATGGTGCCAGTCGCTGCTACTTCGATCCGAACCTGTATCGCATCGTCACTTTCGACCAGCGTGGCTGCGGGCGCTCCAGCCCCCACGCCAGCCTGGAAAACAACACCACCTGGGACCTGGTAGCCGACCTGGAGCAGATCCGCGAGCACCTGGGCATCGACAAGTGGGTACTGTTCGGTGGTTCCTGGGGCTCGACCCTGGCCCTGGCCTATGCCCAGACTCACCCCGACCGTGTACTGGGCCTGATTGTGCGCGGCATCTTCCTGGCCCGTCCCCAGGAGATCCAGTGGTACTACCAGTGCGGTGCCAGCCGCCTGTTCCCCGACTACTGGCAGGATTATGTGGCGCCGATCCCACTGGAGGAGCGTCATGACCTGGTCAGCGCTTTCCACAAGCGCTTGACCGGCAATGACCAGATCGCCCAGATGCACGCGGCCAAGGCCTGGTCCGGCTGGGAGGGCCGTACGGCGACCCTGCGCCCGAACCCTCTGGTGGTGGATCGCTTCTCCGAGCCGCAGCGGGCCCTGTCGATTGCCCGGATCGAGTGCCACTACTTCATCAACGATGCTTTCCTCGAACCCGACCAACTGATCCGCGACATGGGCAAGATTGCCCATCTGCCGGGGGTGATCATTCACGGCCGCTACGATGTGATCTGCCCCCTGGACAATGCCTGGGAACTGCACCAGGCCTGGCCCAACAGCGAGCTGCAAGTGATTCGCGACGCTGGTCACGCCGCATCCGAGCCGGGCATCACCGATGCACTGGTGCGCGCTACCGACCAGATGGCCCGGCGCCTGCTCGACCTGCCGCCCGAAGAAGCATGAAGGGCCTGTTGCAGCGCGTGGCCGGCGCGCGAGTGGAAGTGGCCGGTGAAATCGTCGGCTCGGTGGACCAGGGGCTGCTGGTGCTGGTGGCGGTGGAGCCTGGGGATACCCGGGCCAACGCCGACAAACTCCTGCATAAGCTGCTTAACTATCGGGTGTTCAGTGATGCCGAGGGCAAGATGAACCTGTCCCTGACCGATGTGCAGGGCGGTTTGCTGCTGGTCTCGCAGTTCACCCTGGCGGCGGATACCAAGAGCGGGTTGCGCCCGAGCTTCTCCACGGCGGCGCCTCCGGCCCTCGGCGAGGAGCTTTTCGACTACTTGTTAGTGAAGGCGCAACAGTTGCATGGCAAAGTGGCATCAGGGCGCTTCGGTGCGGACATGCAGGTGCATCTGGTCAATGATGGCCCGGTCACCTTCCTGTTACAGACTTGAAAGTGCCTGAAACATCTTTTTCCGTCGATTTGCTCCGGAAACTGCTGTTTTTCGCGATAAATACTTTGTTACCCCTGATGCGTTGTAACGCGGGCTACTAGATAATCGCGCGCTACGGGGATCAGCGTTCGTTGGTCCATTTTGACTTAAGTAGAGACTTGTCCACGGCCGTTTGGGGAATCATTTAGCCCCATCGGAGTCGGAACAATGCTCGCCAACCTGGCATGTAGATAGCTGGCCGTTGGTTTTTTGATCTGTTTTCGGCGAGGGTTGCTCGTGATTGTTAGTCCCTGTAATGCACCAAACTTGTTTGCCAAACGGTTACGAAACGCACTAGTGGCGGGCTCTGCGCTGTTCTGCCTGTTCGGTGCCGGCCAAATCATGGCATTCAATCTGGATGATGTGTCGTCCAAGGCCAAGGACCTGGCTGGGCAGAAGTACGAGGCTCCGCGCAGTAACCTGCCAACCGAATTTCGCGACATGAAGTTCGCGGATTATCAGAAAATCCGCTTCCTCACCGAAAAAGCCGAGTGGGCCGACCAGAAAACCCCATTCAAGCTGTCGTTCTATCACCAGGGCATGCACTTCGACACGCCGGTGAAGATCAACGAGATCAGCGCCAATAACGTTTCCGAGATCAAGTACGATCCGAACCGTTTCGACTTCGGTGACGTCAAGTTCGATCCCAAGGCCACCGAGAAGCTGGGTTATGCCGGTTTCCGCGTGCTGTACCCGATCAACAAGGCCGACAAGCAAGACGAGATCATGACCATGCTCGGCGCGAGTTACTTCCGCGTCGTCGGCAAGGGCCATGTCTATGGCTTGTCCGCCCGTGGCCTGGCAATCGATACCGCGTTGCCGTCTGGCGAAGAATTCCCGCGCTTCAGCGAGTTCTGGATCCAGCAACCCAAGCCTACCGACAAGCACCTGGTGATCTACGCCCTGTTGGATTCGCCTCGGGCCACGGGTGCCTACCGCCTGACCCTGCGTCCGGGCGCCGACACCATCGTCGACGTCAAGGCACGGGTGTTCCTGCGTGACAAGGTCGGCAAGCTGGGCCTGGCCCCGCTGACCAGCATGTACCTGTTCGGCGCCAACCAGCCGTCCAAGGTCCTCAACTATCGTCGTGAACTGCACGACTCCAGCGGCCTGTCGATCCATGCCGGCAATGGCGAGTGGATCTGGCGTCCGCTGAACAACCCGAAACACCTGGCCGTGAGCAACTTCTCGGTCGAGAACCCGCGCGGTTTCGGCCTGCTCCAGCGTGGCCGTGACTTCAGCCATTACGAAGACCTCGATGACCGCTACGACAAGCGTCCAAGTGCCTGGATCGAGCCTAAGGGCGACTGGGGCAAGGGCACCGTCGACCTGGTGGAGATCCCGACCGCGGACGAGACCAACGACAACATCGTGGCCTTCTGGAACCCGGAAAAGCAGCCTGAGCCTGGCCAACCGCTGGACTTCGCCTACCGCCTGCACTGGACCATGGACGAAGCGGCCCTGCATTCTCCTGACAGCGCCTGGGTCCAGCAGACCCTGCGTTCCACTGGCGACGTCAAGCAGTCCAACCTGATTCGCCAACCCGATGGCAGCGTTGCCTACCTGGTGGACTTCGAAGGCCCGTCCCTGGCGGCATTGCCGGAGAACGCCGATGTTCGCAGCCAAGTCAGCGTGGGCGACAATGCCGAGCTGGTGGAGAACAGCGTTCGCTTCAACCCGGAAACCAAAGGCTGGCGCCTGACCCTGCGGTTGAAGATCAAGGACCCAAGCAAGGCTACCGAGCTGCGTGCTGCGCTGGTGCGTGACATCCCGCAAGCCGAGCCGGCCAAGGCCTCGACGCCGAACTCCAACTCCTCCGTGGCCAAGGCTGACAAGCTTGCAGCCAAACAGCAGGAGAAAAAGGAGAAGGAGGCGGCAGCTGCGGCAGCTGCGGCAGCTGCGGCGGCCAAGCAGGCTGAAGCCAAGCCAGCCAAGGACTCCAAGGATGCCAAGCACGCCAAGGACAAGGACGCCAAGGATCATAAAGACGCCAAGCAGCCTGCAGCTGCCGAGGCGGCCCCAGCCACACCGGAACCGGCCAAGACCGAGCAAGTCCTGACCGAGACCTGGAGCTACCAGTTGCCTGCCGATGAGTAACTCTCAACTACAGCCAGAGTCTCTCGCCGAGTACCTGGCTCATTTGCCCATGTCGGACCAGCAGCGCGCGGAACTCGCGGGCTGCAAGTCCTTCAGCGAACTGCACCAACGCCTGTCGTCCAAGGCCTTCGATGAACCCGCCGATGCCGCCCAGGCTTCGGTGGGCGAGCGCCTGGCCCTGAGCACCGCGGATGAACTCAGCGATGCCCAGATGCTGGGTGTCGATGCCCAGGGGCGGATCTGCCTCAAGGCAGCACCGCCCATCCGGCGTACCCGGGTCGTGCCTGAGCCATGGCGTACCAACATCCTGGTACGTGGCTGGCGGCGCATGACCGGGCGCACCAACCCGCCTGCACCGAAGAAGGACGAGCGCGTGCTGCCGGCTGCCCGCTGGCGCACCGTGGGTTCGATCCGGCGCTATATCCTGTTGTTGCTGATGCTTGGCCAGACCATCGTCGCCGGCTGGTACATGAAAGGCATCATGCCGTACCAGGGCTGGTCCTTCGTGGACCTGGAAGAAGTGGTGCACCAGCCATTGCTGCAGACCGCGCAGCAGGTCCTGCCCTACGCCTTGCAGACCAGCATCCTGATCCTGTTCGGCATCCTGTTCTGCTGGGTTTCGGCAGGCTTCTGGACTGCACTGATGGGCTTCCTGGAGTTGCTGACGGGCCACGACAAGTACCGTATTTCCGGGGCCAGTGCCGGCAACGAGCCTATTCCCGAGAATGCACGCACTGCGCTGGTGATGCCGATCTGCAACGAAGACGTGCCCCGGGTATTCGCCGGCCTGCGCGCGACCTTCGAGTCGGTAGCAGCCACTGGCGACCTGGATCGCTTCGACTTCTTCGTCCTCAGCGACAGTAACGACAGTGACATCTGCGTGGCCGAGCAGCAGGCCTGGCTGGACGTGTGCCGCGAGGCCAAGGGTTTCGGCAAGATCTTCTATCGTCGTCGCCGCCGTCGCGTAAAGCGCAAGAGCGGCAACCTCGACGACTTCTGCCGCCGCTGGGGCGGTGACTACAAGTACATGGTGGTGCTCGACGCCGACAGCGTGATGAGCGGCGAATGCCTGACCAGCCTGGTGCGCTTGATGGAAGCCACGCCGGATGCGGGGATCATCCAGACCGCGCCGAAGGCCTCGGGCATGGACACCCTGTATGCGCGCATGCAGCAGTTCGCTACCCGCGTCTATGGCCCGCTGTTCACCGCCGGCCTGCACTTCTGGCAGCTGGGTGAATCCCACTACTGGGGCCATAACGCGATCATCCGCATGAAGCCGTTCATCGAGCACTGCGCCCTGGCGCCGTTGCCGGGCAAGGGTGCGTTCGCCGGTGCGATCCTCTCCCACGACTTCGTCGAAGCGGCGCTGATGCGTCGTGCCGGCTGGGGCGTGTGGATCGCCTACGACTTGCCGGGCAGCTATGAAGAACTGCCGCCGAACCTGCTGGACGAGCTCAAGCGCGACCGCCGCTGGTGCCACGGCAACCTGATGAACTTCCGCCTGTTCCTGGTCAAGGGCATGCACCCGGTGCACCGTGCGGTGTTCCTCACCGGGGTGATGTCGTACCTGTCGGCGCCGTTGTGGTTCTTCTTCCTGGTGCTGTCCACGGCCCTGCTGGCGGTCAACACGCTGATGGAGCCGCAGTATTTCCTGGAGCCTCGGCAGCTGTATCCGCTGTGGCCGCAGTGGCATCCGGACAAGGCCATCGCGCTGTTCTCCACCACCATCGTGCTGCTGTTCCTGCCCAAGCTGCTCAGCATCATCCTGATCTGGGCCAAGGGTGCGAAAGAGTTTGGCGGCAAGTTCAAGGTCACCCTGTCGATGCTGCTGGAGATGCTGTTCTCCATGCTGCTGGCGCCGGTGCGGATGATCTTCCACACCCGCTTCGTGCTGGCCGCGTTCCTCGGCTGGGCAGCGACCTGGAATTCGCCACAACGTGACGACGACTCCACGCCCTGGAGCGAGGCGGTCCGTCGCCACGGTCCGCAGACCCTGCTGGGCTTTTGCTGGGCGCTGCTGGTGATCTGGCTGAATCCCAGCTTCCTCTGGTGGCTGGTGCCGATCGTCGGCTCGTTGATGCTGTCGATCCCGGTATCGGTGATCTCCAGCCGCGTCGGCCTGGGCCTGAAGTCCCGTGACGAGAACCTGTTCCTGATCCCCGAGGAATATGCACCGCCCCAGGCGCTGCTGGCCACGGACCAGTACACCCACGAGAACCGCTGGCATGCGCTCAACGACGGTTTCGTCCGGGCCGTGGTGGATCCGCAGCAGAACGCCCTGGCCTGTGCCCTGGCTACCTCCCGCCACACCCAGGCCGAGCCGATCGAATGGTTGCGCCAGGAGCGGGTGCGTCATGCCCTCAAGGCCGGCCCGGCTGCGTTGAACAACAGCGAGCGTCTGGCGTTGTTGAGCGATCCGGTGGCCCTGGGACGCCTGCACCAACTGGTCTGGAGCGAGGGTCACGCCGAGTGGCTCGGCGCCTGGCGCCAGTCGGTGACCGCCGACCCCCATGCCCCGTTGTTGCCGTTGCAGCCGTTAGTCGCGGCGCCGCAACCGGCTTGAAGCCAACGCCCTTGAGCCTGTGCTCAAGGGCGTTTTGCTTTCTACCTTCCCGCCAGTCTCGTCCTACAACAAAAACCTTGTGCAAATGCCCGAGTGCGTTAGCATCGCACCCGCAAATTTCTGTGCGTGATCACCACGACCTGGTATCCGAAGGTTCGCCAACAATGGACTGCAACGCGCAGGCACCACAATAAAATGGCTTTCAGGGGACTTGAGATGAAGAAGTATTTTTCGCTGCTGCTGGCGGGGGCCGCAGCCATGTTGGCGGTCAGCACGGCCCAGGCCGGCGCTATCGACGACGCGGTCAAGCGCGGCACGCTGAAGGTGGGCATGGACCCGACCTACATGCCGTTCGAAATGACCAACAAGCGCGGCGAGATCATCGGTTTCGAAGTCGACCTGCTCAAGGCCATGGCCAAGTCCATGGGGGTCAAGCTGGAGATGGTCTCCACCGGCTACGACGGCATCATCCCGGCCCTGCTGACCGACAAGTTCGACATGATCGGCAGCGGCATGACCCTGACCCAGGAGCGCAACCTGCGCCTGAACTTCAGCGAACCCTTCATCGTGGTCGGCCAGACCCTGCTGATCCGCAAGGACCTGGAAGGCACCATCAAGTCCTACAAGGACCTGAACAGCGCCGACTACCGCATTACCTCCAAGCTGGGCACCACCGGTGAGATGGTGGCCAAGAAGCTGATCGCCAAGGCCAAGTACCACGGCTATGACAACGAGCAGGAAGCGGTGCTGGACGTGGTCAATGGCAAGGCCGACGCCTTCATCTACGATGCCCCGTACAACGTGGTGGCGGTGAGCAAGGTGGGCAATGGCAAGCTGGTATTCCTCGACAAGCCGTTCACCTACGAGCCGCTGGCCTTCGGCCTGAAGAAGGGCGACTACGACAGCATCAACTTCATCAACAACTTCCTGCACCAGATTCACGAAGACGGCACTTACGATCGGATCCACGACAAGTGGTTCAAGAGCACCGAGTGGCTCAAGGACATGGAATAACACTCGCTCACCCAGACCGGGCTGCCCCGCTTGCGGGCAAGCCTCGTTTCTACAGGTTTGCGCAATCCATGTAGGAGCGAGGCTTGCCGGCGAAGGCGCTGTCCCTGGCGACCCAGCATTCGGAATCCGCAAACCCAATGAAACAGAACAAAGCCCAATGGCCCTGGCACGTATTGACCGTGCTGGTGCTGGTCGGCCTGGCTGGCGCCCTGTACTACGCCACCTCGCTGATGTCCTATGAATGGCGCTGGAACCGCGTCCCGCAGTACTTCGCCTACCAGGCCGAGGAATCCCAGCGCGCGGCCGAGATTTCCACCGTCGCCGAGGTGGTGCGCAAGGGCGGCAAGGCTGAAGTCACCCTCAAGGGCGACTCCGGCAGCGAGCAGCACCTGAGCGTCGACGAGGGCAGCCTGCAGGTGGCCAGTGGCGACGATGTGGCCGAGGGCGACGTGATAGGCGTAACCCGGCACTGGGCGGCAGGGCCATTGTTGTGGGGCTTGTGGACCACCCTGTGGCTGTCGGTGGTGTCCGGCGTACTGGGCCTGGTCATTGGCCTGGCTACCGGCCTGTGCCGGCTGTCCAGCAACCCGACCCTGCGCGACCTGTCGGCCATCTATGTCGAACTGGTGCGCGGCACGCCGCTGCTGGTGCAGATCTTCATTTTCTACTTCTTCATCGGCACGGTGCTCAACCTGTCCCGGGAGTTCGCCGGGATCGCCGCGCTGTCGCTGTTCACCGGAGCCTACGTGGCGGAAATCGTCCGTGCCGGGGTGCAGTCCATTGCCCGTGGGCAGAACGAAGCGGCTCGCTCCCTGGGCCTGAGCGCCGGCCAGTCGATGCGCCATGTGGTGCTGCCCCAGGCCTTCAAGCGGGTACTGCCACCGCTGGCCGGGCAGTTCATCAGCCTGGTCAAGGACACCTCGCTGGTGTCGGTCATCGCCATCACCGAACTGCTCAAGAGCGGTCGGGAAGTCATCACCACCTCGTTTTCGCCATTCGAGATCCTGTTCTGCGTGGCGGCCCTGTACCTGTTGATCAACCTGCCGCTGTCGAAGATGGCCAGCCGGCTTGAGCGGAGGCTCGCGCAAAGTGATTGAAGTCCGCGATCTGGTAAAAGTCTTCGACACCCGTGGCCAAGTGGTGCGCGCGGTGGACAACGTCACCACCCAGGTGGCCAAGGGTGAAGTGCTGGTGGTGATCGGTCCGTCCGGCTCCGGTAAATCGACATTCCTGCGTTGCCTCAACGGCCTGGAGACCTTCGACTCCGGTTCGGTGAGCATCGACGGCCTGCAACTGGCCGACCCCAGGACCGATGTAAACGCCTACCGTCGCGAGGTGGGCATGGTGTTCCAGCATTTCAACCTGTTCCCGCACATGACCGTGCTGGACAACCTCTGCCTGGCACAGAAGATCGTCCGCAAGCGCGGCAAGCAGGAGCGCGAGGCCAAGGCCCTGGCCTTGCTGGAGAAGGTTGGCATCGCCCACAAGGCCCACGAGTTTCCATCGCGGCTTTCCGGTGGCCAGCAACAGCGGGTGGCAATTGCCCGGGCCCTGGCCATGGAACCCAAGGTGATGCTGTTCGACGAGCCGACCTCGGCCCTGGACCCGGAAATGGTCGGCGAGGTACTGGACGTGATGAAGACCCTGGCGCTGGAAGGCATGACCATGGTCTGCGTGACCCATGAAATGGGCTTTGCCCGGGAAGTGGCGAATCGGGTGCTGTTCTTCGATCACGGCAAGTTGCTCGAAGATGCCGCGCCCGAAGTGTTCTTCAGTGCCCCCCAAGATCCCCGGGCCCAGGCCTTCCTGCGCCAGGTCCTGTAACCCGGCCTTGTAACCGCTGGAAGGCCCTGGGGCCTCCTGTGTTGCCCGTACGCAGCGCCTTGTAGCCGCTGCCGAGCTTGCGAGGCTACGACAAGGCCCGCAGGGCCTTCCAACGGTCGATCCGCCCCCGCAGGCTCTTTACCAGCCTGCGGCAGCGGCCACAGGGGTCAGACCTTGAACCGTCCCACCAGGCCTTGCAGGTGAATCCCCAGGCGCGCCAGTTCGGCGCTCGAGGCAGCGGTTTCCTCGCTGGCCGACGAGGTCTGCTCGGACACATCGCGCACGTTCAGCACACTACGATTGATCTCTTCGGCCACCGCGCTCTGTTGCTCAGCCGCGGCAGCGATCTGCTGGTTCATCGCCTGGATCGCCGAGACAGTACGGGTGATGTTGTCCAGCGATCCGCCCGCCCGGCGTGTCAGCTCGACGCTGCTGTCGGTGAGGCTGCGGCTGGTGTCCAGGGTGCTGGCCACCTGCTGGGTGCCGCTTTGCAGGCCCACGATCAGCTCGGCAATCTCCTCGGTCGATTGCTGGGTGCGCTGGGCCAGGCTGCGGACTTCGTCGGCCACCACCGCGAAACCACGCCCGGCCTCGCCGGCCCGGGCCGCCTCGATGGCAGCGTTGAGGGCCAGCAGGTTGGTCTGCTGGGCCACTGACTTGATCACGTCCAGCACACTGCCGATCTTGTCGCTCTCCTGCTTGAGATGGCTCATGGCCTCGGTGGAGTGGTCCACCTCGCTGGCCAGGCGTTCGATCTGGGCAATGGCTTCGCTGACCACTCGATCGCCTTCGCGGGCCTGCTGGTCGGCGGCCACGGCTGCTTCGGAGGCTTCTTCGGCGTTACGTGCCACCTCCTGTACCGTGGCGGCCATTTCGTTCATGGCGGTGGCCACCTGGTCGGTCTCGACCTTCTGGCTGTTGACCCCGGCGCTGGTCTGCTCGGTGACGGCGGAGAGCTGTTCGGCGGCGCTGGCGATCTGGGTCACGCCGTCGCTGATGCCGCCGATCAGTTCCCGCAGGCCTTGGGTCATGCGCTGCATGGCCTTTTGCAATTGGCCCAATTCGTCGCGTCGGTCCACCGCCAGGTTCTGGCTCAGGTCTCCGGATGCCACGCGCTCGGCGGCCTTCAGAGTCTGCTGCAGTGGCAGGACGATCTGCCGGGTGATGGCCCAGGCCGCGATCAGGCCGAAAACCAGGGCCAGTACAGTGGCAATCAGCAGCATGCTCCTGGCCTGGTTGGCGTCGGCATCGCGCTTGTGGGTCTGTTCGATGGTCAGTTGCTTGCTCAGGTCCATCAGGCGGTCGCCCTGGGCCGCCATGCGCTTGAGGGCGTCGGCACTGGCTTGTTCGGCGTCGCTGAAGGCACTGACGGCCACGCGGTAGGCCTTGAGCGAGTCGCTGGCCTGTTGCAGGTTGGCGATGTGCTGCTCGGGCAGCCGGGATGGCAGGCTGGCCAGGTTGCCCAGGGCATTGTCGATGGCATCCAGGGCGGGTTGCCTGGCATCGGCCTTGCTGCTGTAGGTGTAGCCGCGCACCTGGAAGCGCGCTTGCTGGATCAGCTTGGACAGATCGATGACGCTGTTGAACTGCGCCACGCTGTCGCCCTGCAGCAGGGATTTCTCGACCTCGCTCACTCGAGCCACGGCGTTGTCAGCCGTGGCGCCGAGCTGGGAGCGCGCGGTCTCGCGGCTGGCGGTGGCGCGGGTCATGTCGGTAAAGGCTTTCTGGTACCCGGCCACGGCGTCCAGTTGCTGGTCCACCAGGGCGATGCTTTCAGGTTGCTGCAGTTGTCCACGGGCGGCACGCAGCCCTTCGTCGAGCTGCTTGAGCATGTCGCTGACCGCAGCCGGGCCTTGCTCGCCATGGTTCATCTCGTAGGTGAGACGGGCGATGCGCAGATCCTTGGTCATGGCGTTGAGCGAAGAGATGTTGCCCAGCTTGTCGCCGCGTTCGATCACCTGGCCCAGGCCGCTCCAGCCAGTGGCGGTGATCAGCAGGGTCAGGAGCAGTACCAGGCCGAAGCCGATGCCAAGCTTGCGGCTGACACTCACGTTCCCCAGGTTTCTGGCTAGCCAACGGTACATGCTGTGAACTCCCTTTTTAGCAATTTGGGCTTAACCATAGGCTATCGGCGAAAGCAGGGCTTTCTGTAACTGACTGGCGGGTTGCCACTACGACTGAAAAGTCAGGCTGGCCGCAGCCTGCGAGGTGTTGCGGACTCTAGAACAGGCGCGCTAGCAGGGCGGTGACGGCGGTCTCGACCCGCAGGATGCGCTCACCCAGTTGCACCGGTTGCAGGCCGGTCTTGCCCAGCAGGTCGATCTCGTAGGGAATCCAGCCGCCTTCCGGGCCGATGGCCAGGGTCACCGGCTGGTCCAGGTTACGCGGGCAGGCTGGATACGGGCCGGGATGGCCGACCAGGCCCAGGGTGCCTTCGCTCAGGGCCGGCAGGCGGTCCTCGACGAAGGGCTTGAAGCGTTTCTCGATGACCACCTCGGGCAGGATGCTGTCGCGAGCCTGTTCCAGGCCGAGCACCAACTGCTGGCGAATGGCTTCGGGTTCGAGAAAAGGCGTTTGCCAGAAGCTTTTTTCCACCCGGTAGCTGTTGACCAGCACCAGCCGGGGCACGCCCATGGCCGCCACGGTCTGCAGCACTCGGCGCAGCATCTTCGGCCGGGGCAGGGCCAGGACCAGGGTCAGCGGCAGCTTGGCCGGTGGCGCTTGCTCCAGGGTCACTTGCAGCTCGGCCTCGGCAGGCTCCAGGCGCAGCACTTGGGCGCTGCCCATCAAGCCACCGATACGGCCCACCCGCAGGCTGTCGCCTACCGCCACGCGATGCACTTCCTGCATATGTACCAGGCGCCGGTCGCGCAGCACCACACGGTCGGCCGCGATGAAGTCGGCCTCCTCGAGCAACAGCAGGTTCACGCTTGGGTCGCTGGCGGCTGGTCGTTGTGGTCGTCGGCCGGGGTATCGTCCGACTGTGCGTCGCGTTTGCTGATCAGCCCGCCAAACAGCACGCCGATCTCGAACAGCAACCACATGGGCACGGCCAGCAAGGTCTGGGAGAAGATGTCGGGCGGGGTGAGGATCATGCCCACCACGAAGCAACCGATGATCACGTAGGGGCGGATCTTCTTCAGGTACTCCACGTTGACCACGCCGATCCACACCAGCAGTACCACTGCCACCGGGATCTCGAAGGCCACGCCGAAGGCGAAGAACAGGGTCATGACGAAATCGAGGTAGCTGGTGATGTCGGTCATCATTTCCACACCGGCCGGAGTGGCGGCGGCGAAGAACTTGAAGATCAGCGGGAACACCAGAAAATAGGCGAACGCCATGCCCACGTAGAACAGCAGGATGCTCGACACCAGCAGCGGCACGGCGATGCGTTTCTCATGCTTGTACAGGCCAGGGGCGATGAATCCCCAGATCTGGTGCAGGATCACCGGGATCGCCAGGAACAGCGAGACCATCATGGTCAGCTTCAACGGCGTGAGGAACGGCGAGGCAACGTCGGTGGCGATCATCGTCGCGCCTGCTGGCAGGTACTGGCGCAGTGGCGTGGAGACGATGGTGTAGATCTGCTGGGTGAAGGCGAACAACCCGGCGAAGATGATGAAGATCGCCGCTACGCAGCGCAGCAGGCGGGTCCGCAGCTCGGTGAGGTGCGACACCAGCGGCATGTGTTGGTCGTTCTCTGGAATATCGCTCATGGTGCTCGCGGCGGCAAAGTGGGGTCGTGGGGAGCCGCAGTGGCAGGTGCCGCCACTGGGGCAGCAGGCTCTGCGGTCGACGTCGCAGGTGCTTCGGCCGGCGCAGCGGCTTCACCTGCAGGGGTGGCAGGCGTCGCTGCGACCTGTTCGGCTGCCGGCTCCACGGGCGCTGGCTGTTGCTGGTTCGGGGCGAGGATTTTCCGCGCCTCCTGTTCCAGCGACAGGATGTGCTCGTTGTGCAGCTGCCGACGGATTTCGTCGGCGCCGATCTCACGTTCAACTTCCTGTTTTATCGCGTTGAAGCTGCGCTTGAGGCGACCGACCCAGAGGCCGGCGGTGCGCGCAGCGCCGGGCAGGCGCTCGGGGCCGAGCACCAGCAGGGCCACCAGGCCCACCAGCAGCAGTTCAGAGAAGCTGATACCAAACATTAGTCAGTGCTCACGAGTCTTTGCGGGTCGGCTCTTCGACTTTCTGCGCCTGCACATCGATGGTGTGCGGCTGGTTCAGCGGTGCGCCCTGCTGTGGCTGGGCTGGCTGGGCAGCTTGCGGAGCCGGTGGTACCACAGGTTCGGCCGGTTTTTCGTCGTCGTTCATAGCCTTGCGAAAGCCCTTGATCGATTCGCCGACGTCGGTGCCCAGGTTCTTGAGCTTCTTGGTGCCGAATACCAGTACCACGACCACCAGGATGACGATCCAGTGTTTCCAGTCAAAAATGCCCATGCTGCGTTTCCTCTTAGAAAATTGTTCAGGCGGACGGACGCGAGGCTTTCTCGACGTGCCCGGACAGGCCAAAGCGGCGGTCCAGTTCATCCAGTACGGCCTGGGGATGCTGCCCAAGTTGGGCCAGCATGACCAGGGTGTGGAACCACAGGTCAGCCGTTTCGTAGATCACATCGCTGCAGTCGCCGCTGGTGGCGGCGTCCTTGGCGGCGATGATGGTTTCCACCGATTCTTCGCCGACCTTTTCCAGGATCTTGTTCAGGCCCTTGTGGTACAGGCTGGCCACGTAGGAACTGTCGGCGGCGGCGTTCTTGCGCTCCTCCAGTACCTGGGCCAGACGGGTCAGGGTATCGCTCATGTCAGTGTCCTGCAGAATAAATCGCGTGCGGGTCCTTGAGGACCGGTTCGACGGTTTTCCACTCGCCATCTTCGTAGACGCGGTAGAAACAGCTGTGACGGCCGGTATGGCAGGCAATGTCGCCGATCTGCTCGACCATCAGGATGATCACATCGGCGTCGCAGTCCAGGCGCATTTCATGCAGCTTCTGCACATGCCCGGACTCCTCGCCCTTGCGCCATAGCTTGCCACGCGAACGTGACCAGTAGATGGCACGCTGCTCAGCGGCGGTCAGGCCCAGGGCTTCACGGTTCATCCAGGCCATCATCAGCACGCGCCCGGTCTTGTGATCCTGGGCGATGGCCGGCACCAGGCCGTGCTCGTCCCATTTGATCTGGTCCAGCCAATCTTTCATTTTCGACTCCGACAACCGGGCTCGACCTGCTGGTGATGCCTCGGCGATTTCGACAGTTTGCCAGCAGGTCGCGCCACTGGCTATCGGCGAACGATCAGATACAAGCCCACCGCAATCATGATGCCAGCCGGCCAGTGTCCCAACTCATGCAGTGGTCCGCCGGCGGCCAGGATCGCGCCGCCGCCCAGGTGGGCGGTACCGAGCAGGCGCAGGAACCAGTCGTCCTTGCGCCGCTTCCAGGGGGCTGGAGGATCGGCGGCATGGGGCTGTGACATGCGCTCGAGCAGGTCGCGGGTCATGTTGGCCAGGTGCGGCAACTGCTCGATCTGGCTGTGGATGTTGCCTAGTACGGCCTTGGGGCTCACACGTTCGCGCATCCAGCGCTCGAGGAAGGGCTGGGCGGTGTTCCACAGGTCCAGTTCCGGGTACAGCTGGCGGCCCAGGCCTTCGATGTTGAGCAGGGTCTTCTGCAGCAGCACCAGCTGTGGCTGGACTTCCATGTTGAAGCGCCGGGCCGTCTGGAACAGGCGCATCAGCACCTGGCCGAAGGAAATATCCTTCAACGGTTTTTCGAAGATCGGTTCGCAAACCGTACGGATCGCCGCTTCGAACTCGTTGAGCTTGGTTTCCGCCGGGACCCAGCCCGAATCGATGTGCAGCTGGGCCACGCGGCGGTAGTCGCGCTTGAAGAAGGCGAACAGGTTGCGTGCCAGGTAGTCCTGGTCTTCCGGGGTGAGGCTGCCGACGATGCCGCAGTCGATGGCGATGTACTGCGGGCTCCAGGGCTGTACGGTGCTGACGAAGATGTTGCCCGGGTGCATGTCGGCGTGGAAGAAACTGTCGCGGAACACCTGGGTGAAGAAAATCTCCACGCCACGCTCGGCAAGCATCTTCATGTCGGTGCGCTGGTCGGCCAGGGTCGCGAGGTCGGTGACCTGAATCCCGTAGATGCGCTCCATCACCAGCACTTTCGGCCGGCACCAGTCCCAGTAGACCTGGGGGACGTAGAGCAGTGGCGAGCCTTCGAAGTTGCGCTTGAGCTGGCTGGCATTGGCCGCCTCGCGCAGCAGGTCGAGCTCGTCGTAGATGGTCTTCTCGTAGTCGCTGACCACATCCTCCGGGTGCAGAAGGCGGGCGTCGGCGGAGACCTTCTCCGCGGCCCGGGCGAGTATGAACAGCCAGGCCAGGTCCTGGGCGATGACCGGCTTGAGGCCCGGACGGATCACCTTGACGACTACTTCTTCGCCGGTCTTGAGCTTGGCGGCATGTACCTGGGCGACCGAGGCCGAGGCCAGGGGCTCGATGTCGAAGCGGCTGAACACGTCGCTGATCTTCTTGCCCAGCTGTTCTTCGATCAGGGCCACGGACTTTTTCGAGTCGAACGGCGGCACCCGGTCCTGCAGCAGCATCAGCTCGTCGGCGATGTCTTCCGGCAGCAGGTCACGGCGGGTGGAGAGGATCTGCCCGAACTTGATGAAGATCGGCCCCAGGTCCTGCAACGCCAGGCGCAGGCGTGCGCCTCGGCTCAGCTCCAGTGGCTTGCGTGGGAACCAACGCCACGGCAGGGCGAAGCGCAGGGCCAGGAGGAACCAGGGCAGGGGCAGGGCAAACAGCAGGTCATCGAGGCGGTAGCGGATCACGACGCGCTGGATGCGCAACAGACGGCGGACGGCAAGCAGCTTCATGCGTTATCGCTTGGGTCAAGGGATCGGGAAAGGCGCTCGAAGCGCGCCTCTAGGCGTTCCAGGTCGAGTTTGGCCTGGTCCAGCTCGCGAAAGCGTGCCTCGGCTTCGCGCTGACCCACCAGGGTCCGCGACTCTTCGGCGAGGAATTCGGCGAGGTTCTGGTTGAGGCTGGCGAATCCCTGCTGGTACCAGCGTGCGCGACTGCGCACGTGGCCACTGAACAGCTGGGTCGCCACCGGGCCGAGCCAGCGGGAGAGTTCGTACTCCCAGTCCAGCTCGAGGTCCTGGAGAATGGCCGCCAGGTCCAGCAGCACGCCACTATCACCTTCCAGCTCGACCTGCGGGCTGTGCAGCACACCGGTCTTGTCCTTGCTCAGGGCCAGGCGCACCAGGCTCGAGGCCGGTGCACGCAGGGTGCAGTCAGGATCGGTGGCCCAGCGCGAGGCCAACATGAGGCCTTCATCGCTGGGCAGGATGAACAGCTGCAGCGCCGGGCCCTGGCAGTCCACGGCGATCACTTTGCCGGTCAGGTGCTGCAGGCGCGGCAAGGCCGTGCTGTCCAGGCGCAGCATCCGGTTGATGCCGGTCTCGACGCTGGCGAGCAGGCCGCTGAGCAGCATCAGGGCTTGATGCCGCGGTGCAGGGCGACGATGCCTGCGGTCATGTTGTGATAGGTCACGCGATCGAAACCGGCCTCGACCATCATCGACTTCAGGGTTTCCTGGTTCGGGTGCATGCGGATCGATTCGGCCAGGTAGCGGTAGCTTTCCGAGTCGTTGGTGATCAGCTTGCCGGCCAGCGGCATGAAGGCGAACGAATAGGCATCGTAGACCTTGGACATCAGTGCGTTGGTCGGCTTGGAGAATTCCAGGACCAGCAGCCGGCCACCGGGCTTGAGCACCCGCAGCATCGAGCGCAGGGCGTCTTCCTTGTGAGTCACGTTGCGCAGGCCGAAGGCGATGGTCACGCAGTCGAAGTGGTTGTCCGGGAAGGGCAGTTTTTCGGCATCGGCCTGGACGAACTCGACGTTGCCGGCCACGCCCAGGTCCAGCAGGCGGTCGCGACCGACCTTGAGCATGGACTCGTTGATGTCCGCCAGGACGACCTGGCCGGTAGGGCCTACCAGGTGGGAGAAACGCTTGGTCAGGTCGCCGGTGCCGCCGGCGATGTCCAGCACGCGGTTGCCGGGGCGAACGCCCGACAGCTCGATCGTGAAGCGCTTCCACAGCCGGTGCATGCCACCGGACAGCACGTCGTTCATCAGGTCGTACTTGGCCGCTACCGAGTGGAATACCTCGGCGACTTTTTCCGCTTTCTGGCTCTCGGGAACGTTCTTGAAGCCGAAGTGAGTGGTGGGTTCGGCATCGCTGCCTTTGCGCTGGTCAGTCATATCGCTGTCACCAAAAGAGAATGCGGGACATTCTAATGCCGGTGGCGGTCTTTGTCTTGGCAAGCCTGAATGTAAGATAGCCATCCGCCGGGACGTTTTGACGCACATAGGGTCAAGATGTTTCAGGCAAGTCCCGAAACAGCAGGAGTCCTTAGATGGCCCGTATTAGTGTTGAACGTGCCCATGGCCTGGGTAAGCAGGTTGCCCGTGAGAAGGCCGATAAACTGGCGCAGAAACTTGCCGATCAATACGGCCTGCAACCGCAGTGGGCGGGGGATACGCTGAATCTCAAGCGCTCCGGGGTCAAGGGCGCGGTGCATGTGGGCGATGAGTCGATTCGCATCGATGTGGAACTGGGCATGTTGATGTCGGCCATGAGCGGCACCATCAAGGCGGAGATCGAAAAGGCCTTGGACAAGGCCCTGGCCTGAGTCCTTTGCCTGCGCCGGTGACGGCGTGCCCGGGCACTGCAAGGGTGCCCGGGGAGCATCGCCCGCCGATTGACTGGCGGAACCTGCGCGCAGGGTTTTATTGCATTCGTTAGGGTGCCGATTCTAATTTTTCTCTCTAGGTTGTGCCTCAAGTCCTCTTGTCGAGGGCAGTTCCTCAAACCTTCTGCGCGTGAGGTGCACCATGACCAAAGTAATTCTGAAGAAAAAAGTTGATGTTCGATCGACTGCTCTGAGCGAAGTCAAATCCTATGCCCGCAAGATCTGGCTGGCTGGTCTGGGCGCCTACGCCAAAGTCGGCCAGGAAGGCAGCGATTACTTTCAGGAGTTGATCAAGGCAGGTCAATCCGTTGAAAAGAAAGGCAAAAAAGCTGTCACTGAACAACTTGAAGCGGCCAATAGTCAGATAGATAGCGTCAAGGGGGATGTCAGCACGCTTAAAGGCCGGGTCGAAGTGCAGTTGGATAAAGTCGAGAAGGCTTTTGATACGCGCGTCGCCAGTGCCTTGAATCGCATCGGCATTCCGTCTAAACATGACGTTGAGACACTCTCTGCTAAGCTCGATGAGCTGACTGCATTGCTCGAACGTGTCGCGCGTAAACATTAAGGAGAACGGGATGGCTGGTAAAAAGAATACTGAAAAAGAAGGCAGCTCGTGGATCGGGAAAGTCGAAGAGTACTCCCGTAAAATTTGGCTTGCTGGTTTAGGCGTGTACTCGAAAATCGACTCTGACGGCAGCAAGCTTTTCGAATCCTTGGTCAAGGATGGCGAGAAAGCCGAGAAGCTGACCAAGAATGTAGTCGGCAAGAAAGTCGATGCCGCCAAAGATTCCGCGAACTCGGCCAAGTCGCGAATCAGTGACGTCAAGGACCGTGCCCTGGGCAAGTGGGATGAGCTGGAAGGAGCTTTCGACAAGCGCCTGAACAGCGCTATTTCGCGCTTGGGCGTCCCGAGCCGCAATGAAGTGAAGGCGCTGCATGACAAGGTCGATACCTTGACCAAGCAGATCGAGAAGCTCACAGGTGCCAAGGTTGCGCCGGTAGCGGCCAAGCCCGCAGCCGCCAAGCCCGCGGCCAAACCCCTGGCCAAGCCTGCAGCCAAACCAGCAGTCAAGGCGGCTGCGAAACCTGCTGCGAAACCTGCAGCCAAGACCGCAGCCGCCAAGCCCGCGGCCAAGCCAGCAGCCAAGCCGGTTGCAGCAAAACCCGCCGCCAAGCCTGCGGCAAAACCGGCAGCAAAACCGGCAGCAGCCAAGCCTGCCGCCAAACCCGCTGCGAAGCCGGCTGCGGCGAAAAAGCCTGTTGCCAAGAAGCCCGCTGCCAAACCTGCGGTCGCGGCCAAGCCCGCCGCGGCAGCGCCAGCGGTATCGGCCAGTTCGGCGAACTCCGTTGCCGCACCGGCTCCAGCGGTAACTCCAGCGGCCACATCGACCCCTGCGACGCCAAGCAGCCAGTCCTGATTCCATCAGGATGCAGAAACGCCCGGCCTGCGAAGACCGGGCGTTTTTTATTGGCGGGAGAAAGCCGGGCTACTGCTGTTCATCCAGGTAGCGCAGGGCCATCTGTTCCGTGGCCAGCTTGGCCGGTGGCAACAGATGCGGGGCGACCAGCATCATGATCTGGTAGACCACCAGGCGAACCTCGCCCTCGCGATCGAGAATCCGCTGGTAGTCCAGGGAGAACAGCAAGGTCATGGTGATCTGTTCCACCAACTGGCCCAGGGCCTGGGTGCCACTGACCAACTGCCCCATGGTCTTGAGCCGGGCCAGCAGCGAGGCGAGCGTACGCTTGAGGGCGTTGAGCAGGTTGCGAATGCCCTTGGCCAGCTTTGGCAGACGCCCGGCCAGGTTGGACAAGTCCTGGAACAGGAAGCGGTAGTGGGCCAGGCGCTCGACGATCAGGTGCAGGAACAGCCAGTAGTCTTCCGCCTCCAGTTGTGCGTTGGACGGCGGGTCCAGCAGCGGCGTCAGTTCGCTCTGGAAGCGTTCGAACAGGCCGAGTACCAATGGCTCCTTGCCGTGGAAGTGGTAGTAGAGGTTGCCGGGGCTGATCCCCATTTCATTGGCTACCTCCATGGTGGAGACGTTGGGCTCGCCCTTCTGGTTGAACAACTGCAGGGCACATTCGAGTATCCGGTCGCGGGTCTTCATCCTGACTTCTTGTCGGTCCGTTTAGGGGCGGCTCCGCTCTGGAGCCGAAGGGCAAGGCGTTTCAGCGCACGCGTACGTAGGTGCCAGGGGCATCTTCCATGGGGGGGTACTTCTGGTTGCCCAATGTGGCCAGGGATTCGCGCTGCGTTCCCGAACGTGCCTGGACCCAGGCCAGCCATTGGCCCCACCAACTGCCGTCGACATGCTCGGCATCGTAGTACCAGGCTCGCGGGTCGCTGCTCAGCTTGGGGTTCTCCACGTAATTGGCCTTGGGGTTGCCGGGTGGATTGAGGATGCTCTGGACGTGTCCGCTGTTGGACAGCACGAAGCGTCGCTCGCCACCCAGCAGCAGGGTCGAGCGATAGACCGCATCCCAGGGGGTAATGTGATCGTTGATCCCGGCCACGCTGAAGCTGTCCACGGTGACTTTCTGCAGGTCGATCGGGGTCCCGCACACCTCCAGCCCCCCGACATGGCTCAACGGGTTGTGCTTGAAGAAGTCCAGCAGGTCGCCGTGCAGGGCGGCCGGCAGCCGGGTGCTGTCGTTGTTCCAGTAGAGGATGTCGAACACCGGCGGCTCCTTGCCCAGCAGGTAGTTGTTGATCCAGTAGTTCCAGATCAGGTCGTTGGGCCGCATCCAGGCGAAAACCTTGGCCATGTCACGACCGTCCAGGACGCCCTGTTGGTAGGAGCGGCGCTTGGCGGCCTCCAGGGTCTTCTCGTCGGCGAACAGGGTCGCCGGGCTGTCGAGCTGGCTGTCCAGCAGGCTCACCAGATAGGTCGCGCTGGACACCCGGCGCAACTGCCGCTTGGCCTGCAGGTGGCCCTGCAAGGCGGCAATGGTCAGGCCCCCGGCGCAGGCGCCCACCAGGTTGACCTCGCGGCTGCCGCTGATGGAGCGCGCGGCATTCAGGGCTTCCTCGGCCGCTTCGACATAGCTCGACAGGCCCCACTCGCGGTGCCGTACATCCGGGTTGCGCCAGCTGACCATGAACACCTGCAGGCCGTTCTTCAGCGCGTACTGGACGAAGCTGTTGGTCGGGCTGAGGTCGAAGATGTAGTACTTGTTGACCTGCGGCGGCACGATCAACAGCGGCTTGGCGTACTGCTTTTCGCTCATGGGGCGGTACTGGATCAGTTCCAGCAGTTCATTGCGAAACACCACCGAGCCTGGGGTAACGGCCAGGTTCCTGCCGACTTCGAAGGCGTGCCTGGTCACCTGGTTGGGCAGCCCGTTGTTGTGCAGCAGGTCATCCACCAGGTTGCCGATACCGCGCACCACGCTGTTGCCGCCGGTGTTGAAGATCTCCTTGATGGCCAGCGGGTTGAGCAGGGTATTGGAGGGAGACACGGCATCGTTGAACAGGGAGAAGGCGAAGTGCGCACGAGCCCGGTCGTCCTCGTCCATGCCGCTGTCGTCGATCCAGTGCCGGACCTGTGTCTGCCAGCTCAGGTAGGCCTGCAATCCGCGCTTGTAGAAGGGGTTGAGGCTCCAGGCCGGGTCGGTGAAGCGGTTGTCCTTGGGGTTGGGTTTGTGCAGGGTCTCGCCCAGGAGTACCCGACCCAACTGATTGCCCAGGGCCAGGGTGTGGCGGACGCTGTGCAATGGGTTGCGCAGGCTATGGGCCGCGACGCTGCGCAAGGTGGAAAGCAGGTCACGGCCGCGCAAGCCGGTAATCGCGCTTTGTGCCGTGATATAGGTTGCAGGGGAGGGCAGCGCACCCTGCGCAGGCTTGTCTTGCATGAGTCAACACTCCTTCGTCAAACCACCAACAAGCAGACCAATTCAAGACAGATAACATAGTCGGTCCTGGCCCTTCCTGCGCGCGACGGTCCTGTCGACAGAGCTCTTTTATTTGGCCGGGTGTACTGGCAACGGGTGCGGATGCATCACTGCCCGCTGCCGCTCCTCCTGGAGGAACTTCATGATGATCGGGGCGACGGCCTCGGCCCGGGTGATGAGGAACAGATGGCCGTCGTCGATGATGTGCAACTGGGCGTTGGGGATGCGCCAGGCGAGCATGCGCATGTTGATCAGGGGAATCAGCGGGTCGTCGTCGCCGGCCAGCACCAGGGTCGGCTGGTGGATCTTGTGCAGCCAGTGGATGCTGGTCCAGCCCACTCCGGCGAATAGTTGCCAGTAGTAGCCCAGCTTGCCGGCCGAACGCACTTTCGCCGCATGTTCGGCCGCCAGGTTCGGGTCACGGCGGAAGGCCCCGCCGTAGATCAACGGTGCAATACGCATGACGTGGGAGGGCTGCACGTAGCGCCGTGGGCTGGCCATCATCCACAGCACCTTGGGTTTGCCGGGAACCATGAAGGCGCCGGCGGCGGTGGCTGCCAGTACCAGCTTCTTGCAACGCTCGGGGTAGTCGTAGGCGAACTGCTGGGCCAGGGCCCCGCCCCAGGACACGCCGACGGCATTGACCTGGCCATAGTCGAGGTAGTCGAGCATGCGCGCGGTGAGCTTGGCCAGGCCCGGAAAACGGTAGGGCCGGCTCGGTGTCGATGAGCCGCCGACACCGGGCACGTCGAAAGCGATGACTTCCAGGTCCGGGTCCAGGGCCTGGACGAAGGGGAACACCAGCTCCAGGTTGGCGCCGATGCCGTTGAAGATCAGCAATGGCGTCAAGTGAGGCTTGCCGGGACGTACCGCGGTGCGGATGGTCTGGCCATCCAGGTCGACGGTACGGAAGATGAAAGAGTGTGGCATGCCGTAGCCCTGTGAATTGAACCGTTGGAGGCGCCCTTGCTGGCGCGCTCCGGATTTCCCGAGGCCAGGCCTCATATCAAGAATAGGGCTTGGCGGCACTTTTGGTACCGCCGTGCTCGAGGCCCGATCAGCGTTCGTGGACGTAGGTGCCCGGCGATGCCTCGCCTGCCGGGTACTTCTTGCTGCCCAGGGTCTCGGGTGCCGGCTTCAGTTCTCCAGAGCGCTGTGCCTGCCAGGCTTGCCAGTGCAGCCACCAGGAGTCGGTGTGCTTGACCGAGTTCTCTTGCCACTGGTCGGGGCAGTCCGGGATCTCGGAGCTGGTCATGTAGCGCGCCTTGGGGTTGCCCGGTGGGTTGAGGATGCTCTGGATGTGCCCGCTGCTGGAGAGAACGAACTCCACATGGCCGCCGAACAGTTGCGCCGACTTGTAGCAGGACTTCCACGGCGTGATGTGGTCGTTGGTACCGGCCAGGGAGAAGATGTCGGCGCTCACCTGCTTCAGGTCGATCGGCGTGCCGCACACTTCCAGGGCATTGGCCCGGGTCAGTGGGTTGTTCTTGAACATCTCGATCAGGTCGCCATGGAACGCGGCAGGCAGGCGCGTGGTGTCATTGTTCCAGAACAGGATGTCGAACACCGGCGGCTCGTTGCCCAGCAGGTAGTTGTTGACCCAGTAGTTCCAGATCAGGTCGTTGGGCCGCATCCAGGCGAAAACCTTGGCCATGTCACGGCCTTCGAGCACGCCAGCCTGGTAGGAGTGGCGCTTGGCGGCCTCCAGGGTCTGCTCGTCGACGAACAGTGCGACCTGGGTGTCCACGGTGGTGTCGAGCACGCTCACCAGCAGGGTCAGGGCGTTGACCTTCTTCTGGCCCAGTGCCGCATAGTGCCCTAGCAGCGCGGTACAGGTGATGCCGCCGGAGCAGGCGCCGAGCATGTTCACATCCTCGCTGCCGGTGATGGCGGTCACTACGTCGACCGCTTCCTTCAAGGCCTCGATGTAGGTGGACAGGCCCCACTCGCGCTGGGCCTTGGTGGGGTTGCGCCAGCTGACGATGAAGGTCTGCACGTTGTTGCGCAGGCAGAAGCGCGCCAGGCTCTTGTCCGGGCTGAGGTCGAAAACATAGAACTTGTTGATCTGCGGCGGCACCACCAGCAACGGGCGCTCATGCACCTGCTCGGTGATGGGCCGGTACTGGATCAGCTCCAGCACATCGTTGCGAAACACCACCGAACCTTCGCTGGTGCCCAGGTTCTTGCCCACTTCGAAGGCGTCCATGTTGACCTGGCTGGGCATGCCGCCGTTGTGCACCAGGTCCTTGGCCAGGTGGGACAAACCGTCCAGCAGGCTCTTGCCGCCGGTTTCGAAGAAGCGCTTGACCGCGGCGGGGTTGGCCGCGCTGTTGGTCGGGGCCATGGCTTCGGTCATCAGGTTGATCACGAAGTGCCCGCGGCTGATGTCCTGTTCGGAGAGGTTGCTATTGCCGATCCAGTCGTGAAGCTCCTTGCGCCACGCCAGGTAGGTTTGCAGGTAACGCCTGTACAGCGGGTTCTGGCTCCACGCCGGGTCGATGAACCGGCGGTCGTCGCTTTCTGGTTGCAGGCTCGACTTGCCGAACATCACGTTCTTCAGTTCGACGCCGAAATGGGCAACGTGCTTGACACTGTGGATGGGTTGTTTGATGGCCTGGGCAAGCACCATTCGAGCAGAGGTAAGCAGATCCTTTCTACGCAAGCCGATGACCGGATTGAGCCCCAGGGTGTTCTCCGAGGCTTGGCGTTTCAGGTCATCGTTATTCTTGTTACTCATCTACGACGCTCCATTGTCCTGAGACGAGTACCGGGCTTGCTGTGCAGTTACACAGCACGATGCCGGTACTACTGCTCGGGTGACCGTTATTTGCGCACCGCTGCTTCTATGTTCCGAAAGCTCTGCAGGGAACCTGCCAGATCCATTGGTTACCCGAGTTTATTTTTTTTCGCAAGCAGGCCATTCATTGACCATGCAGCCCTGCATTCAAACAGATGGAATTAGAAAATGCCCTCTAAACAGCCAGAGGCTTGAGCTAGAGCATCAGCTTGACGATGGACTCGTTCGGATCACGGGACTTTCCAGCGGCCTTGAGTTGCTCCAGGTAGTCGCTCCACAAGTCGTCCTGGCGCAGTGCCAATTGGTACAGGTAATCCCAGGTGAACAGTCCGCTGTCATGACCGTCGTCGAAGGTCAATTTCAGTGCGTACTGGCCGGCCGTTTCGATCTTGCTCAGGCCGACGCCGAGCTTGCCGAATTGCAGGATGGGGTTGCCGTGGCCCTGGACCTCGGCGGAGGGGGAATGCACCCGCAGGAATTCCGCAGGCAGGTGGTAGACCTCGTCCGGCCCGTAGGTCAGGGTCAGGGTCTTGGAGGCTTTGTGCAGGTTGATGCCGGTGGGCAGGCGGGCCATGGGCGTTCTCTCTTGAGCTTCAAGCTGCAAGCTTCAAGCTACGAGCAGGGAGATTCAAGCCATCGCGGATAAAACAGTAGCGAAGCGTTGCTGCAAGCGACGCGAATCAGCTTGTCGCTTGCAGCTCGCAGCTTGGCGCTTAGAGGATGTAGCGGGACAGGTCTTCGTTCTGTGCCAGCTCACCCAGGTGGCTGTTGACGTAGGCCGCGTCGATGCGGATCGGCTCCTCGCTGTGGGCGCTGGCCAGGTCGCCGGCGCTGAACGACACCTCTTCGAGCAGGCGCTCGAGCAAGGTATGCAGGCGACGAGCCCCGATGTTCTCGGTCTTCTCGTTGACCTGGTAGGCGATCTCCGCCAGGCGCTTGATGCCTTCGTCGGCGAACTCGATGTCCAGGCCTTCGGTCTTGAGCAGCGCAGAGTACTGTTCGGTCAGGGACGCGTGCGGTTCCTTGAGGATGCGTTCGAAGTCCTCTGGAGTCAGGGCCTTGAGTTCGACACGGATCGGCAGGCGACCTTGCAGTTCAGGCACCAGGTCGCTCGGCTTGCTCAGGTGGAACGCGCCGGAGGCGATGAACAGGATGTGGTCGGTCTTGACCATGCCCAGCTTGGTGTTGACGGTGCAGCCTTCGATCAGCGGCAGCAGGTCGCGCTGCACGCCTTCACGGGAGACATCGGCGCCGCCGACGTTGCCGCGCTTGGCCACCTTGTCGATCTCGTCGATGAACACGATGCCGTGCTGCTCGACGGCTTCCAGGGCCTTGGCCTTGAGTTCTTCCTCGTTGACCAGGCGGCTGGCTTCTTCATCGCGCACCATTTTCAGTGCTTCCTTGACCTTCAGCTTGCGGGTCTTGCGCTTGCCCTTGCCCATGTTGGCGAACAGGCTCTGCAGCTGGTTGGTCATCTCTTCCATGCCAGGTGGCGCGGCGATCTCGACGCCCATGTTCTCGGCGACTTCGATCTCGATTTCCTTGTCGTCCAGCTGCCCTTCGCGCAGGCGCTTGCGGAACAGCTGGCGGGTGTTGGAGTCGCTGCTGGTCTGCGCGGCTTCCTCGGCAAAGCTGCTGACCCGGGCCTGGGGCAGCAGGGCGTCGAGGATGCGGTCCTCGGCGGCGTCTTCGGCGCGGTGGCGCACACGGACGATTTCCTGCTCGCGAAGCATCTTCAGCGCGGCGTCGGCCAGGTCGCGGATGATCGACTCGACGTCGCGGCCCACGTAGCCCACTTCAGTGAACTTGGTGGCCTCGACCTTGATGAACGGTGCATTGGCCAGCTTGGCCAGGCGGCGGGCGATTTCGGTCTTGCCCACGCCGGTAGGGCCGATCATCAGGATGTTCTTGGGGGTGACTTCAGCCCGCAGCTCGACAGGCAGTTGCATGCGCCGCCAGCGGTTGCGCAGGGCAATGGCCACGGCGCGCTTGGCGTCGTCCTGGCCGATGATGTGGCGATTGAGTTCGTGGACGATTTCGCGGGGTGTCATGGACATAGTAATTGGCGGTTCTCAAGCAGGAATGAATGCCGTGGCACGCCTGCCGCCTGGCGGCAGGCCCGAGCCGGAACAGGCTTATTCCGCGAGATCCTGCTCCTCGATGGTTTGAGTGTGGTTGGTGAATACACAGATGTCGCCGGCAATACCCAGGGCGGTCTCGACGATCTCGCGAGCCGACAGGTCGGTCTTTTTCAGCAAGGCGCTGGCAGCCGCCTGGGCGTAGGCGCCACCGGAACCCATGGCGATCAGGCCGTCTTCAGGTTCGACCACGTCGCCGTTGCCGGTGATGATCAGGGATGCATCCTTGTTGGCCACGGCCAGCATGGCTTCCAGGCGGCTCAGGGAGCGATCGGTACGCCATTCCTTGGCCAGCTCGACAGCGGCGCGGATCAGGTGGCCCTGGTGTTTTTCCAGCGGGCCTTCAAAGCGTTCGAACAAGGTGAAGGCATCGGCGGTGGCCCCGGCGAAGCCTGCGATGACCTGGCCGTGGTACAGGCGGCGAACTTTCTTCGCATTGCCTTTCATCACGGTGTTGCCAAGGGAAACCTGGCCGTCGCCGCCCATGACGACTTTGCCGTGGCGGCGGACTGAAACGATGGTGGTCAAGGGGAAGTCTCCACGCAGCGGGGCGAAAGTGCCCAGATGGAAACTCATATGGGGGTGGTGCGAGGTTTTTCAACTGCAATGTGTGGAGAGAGACGAGTGGTGGGCGTCCCGGGAGGAAGGGATAGCGGCTGTTTGGGGGGAACCCTGGGGCCGCGAGGCGGCCCGGAGGGAGCGAACTCCCTCGCCATAGGGTGTCAGCGGCTTTGACGCTGTTGTAACAGCAGGTTGCTGAAGCCGGCGCCTGCCAGTTGCTTCTGGGCAACGGTCAGTTGCTCGCGGTTGCTGAACGGGCCGACCAGTACTCGGTACCAGGTCTCCTCCTTGACGGTGCCGGACTCGACCGAGACCGACTGCCCCAGCAGGATGATTTGCGCGCGCACCTTGTCGGCATCGGCTTCCTTGCGGAACGAGCCGGCCTGGAGGAAGAACTTGGTGACCGGAGCCGCCTTGGCCACGGGAGGCGCTGGTGGCGGGGTGATGCCGGCGAGGGCGGCCTGGGCCCGGGCAGTATCGATCTTCGCCGCTTCCGCCGGGGTTACCGGGGTAGTTGGCACTGGCGGCACCTGTGGTGTCGGCAGGGTTTTTTCCGGTACGGCTTCAGGCGGCACAATGACTTCCGACTCCGGCAGCAGCGTATAGAAGTCGTACTTGGGCTTCACCGGCTGCTGTGGGCTGGGCGGAGTCTTGTTGGCCTCGGCAATCTTGGTGGCTTTCTGCTGCTCGATTTTCTCGCGCTTGACGCTGTCGCCACCCTTGCCGGGCTCGAGCTTCATCAGGAACACGATGAAGGCGCCGATGGTCAGGCCGATGGCCAACCACAACCAGCCCGGAATCGGCTTCTTGGCCGGAGGCTGGTAACGGCTGGCGCCACGCTTGGGTGCAGGTTTTTTCTTGGCAGCCAACTTACATTTGCTCCAGGACTTCGAGGCCCAGCAGTTCCAGACCTTGCTTGAGGGTACGCCGGGTCAGCTCGGTCAGGCGCAGGCGGCTATTCATCTGCTCGGGAGTCTCGGCTGCCAGGATCGGGCAGTTTTCGTAGAAGCTGGAGAACAGCCCGGCCACATCGTACAGGTAGCTGCACAGCACGTGGGGGGTGCCTTTTTCGGCGACGTTGTTGAGGGTCTCGCCAAACTGCGCCAGGCGTGCCGCCAGCTCCAGTTCCTGGGCGGCGTGCAGTTCGATCTTGCCCTGTACCTGGCTGAAGTCCTTGCCCAGCTTGCGGAACACGCCGGCAGCACGGGTATAGGCGTACAGCAGGTAGGGCGCGGTGTTGCCTTCGAAGTTGAGCATCAGGTCGAAGTTGAAGCTGTAGTCGCTGGTGCGGTGCTTGGACAGGTCGGCGTACTTCACCGAGTCGATGCCCACCACCTTGGCGATGCGGCGCAGGTCGGCTTCCGCCAACTGCGGATTCTTCTCCTTCACCAGGGCGTAGGCCCGCTCCTCGGCTTCGGTCAGCAGGTCGATCAGCTTCACGGTGCCGCCATCACGGGTCTTGAACGGACGGCCGTCGGCGCCGTTCATGGTGCCGAAGCCCATATGCTCCATGTCCATCGGATGGGTGACGAAGCCGGCCTTGTGGGCCACCGCGAACACTTGCTGGAAGTGCAGGGCCTGGCGCTGGTCGACGAAGTACAGGGCGCGGTCGGCCTTGAGCTTGCCGCTGCGGTAGCGCACGGCGGCCAGGTCGGTGGTGGCGTACAGGTAGCCGCCGCCGGCCTTGACGATGATCACTGGCAGCGGCTCGCCCTCGGCGTTCTTGAACTCGTCGAGGAACACGCACTGGGCGCCATTGCTTTCCACCAGCATGCCCTGGGCCTTGAGGTCGTTGACCACATTGATCAGGTCATCGTTGTAGGCGCTCTCGCCCATCACGTCGGCCATGGTCAGCTTGACGTTGAGCAGCTCGTAGATCTTCTGGCAGTGGGACAGGGAGATGTCCTTGAACTTGCTCCACAGGGCCAGGCAGTCCGGGTCGCCGGCCTGCAGCTTGACCACCAGGCTGCGAGCGCGATCGGCGAAGGCTTCGGACTCGTCGAAGCGCTGCTTGGCGGCGCGGTAGAAATTCTCCAGGTCCGACAGCTCGTCGCTGGTGATGGGGTTTTCTTCGAGGTACGCCATCAGCATGCCGAACTGGGTGCCCCAGTCGCCCACGTGGTTCTGGCGGATCACGGTATCGCCGAGGAACTCCAGGACCCGTGCCACGCCGTCGCCGATGATGGTGGAGCGCAGGTGGCCGACGTGCATTTCCTTGGCCAGGTTGGGCGCCGACATGTCGATCACGGTGCGTTGTGCCGGGCCGGCCTTGCGCACGTTCAGGTGGGCGTCGTCGAGGGCGGCGTCCAGGCGGGCGGCCAGGGCCTGGGTGTTCTGGAAGAAGTTGATGAAGCCTGGGCCGGCGATTTCCGCCTTGCTCAGGTTCTCGTCGGCCGGCAGGGCGGCGATGATCTTTTCCGCCAGATCGCGAGGCTTCATGCCGGCGGGCTTGGCCAGCATCATGGCGATGTTGCTGGCGAAGTCGCCGTGGGTCTTGTCGCGGGTGTTCTCGACCTGGATCGCCGGCGCCAGACCTTCTGGCAACACACCTTCGGCGACGAGTTGGGCGATGGCTTGCTGGATGAGCTGGCGAATGGTGTCTTTCATGGTCTTCTCTTTCGACCGCTGGCGCGGCGGCGCTTCGATGCGCAGGTGGAAAAACTGGGCATTATCCGTTGCCAGGGGCGGGTTGCCAACCTCTGGGGGGTGAGTGGCAGGCACCAGGCTTCAAGCAGCAAGGATCGGCAGGTTCTGCTTGCTGCTTAAACCAGGGGCTGCAGTTGGCCTGTCAGTACAGGTCGACGGGGTCCACATCCAGCGACCAGCGAACTTGCCGCCCGCTAGGCATCTGCTCCAGTGCCAGCAGCCAGCTGCTCAACAGGCGGTGGAGCGGGGCCCGGGCGCTGGCTTGCAGCAGCAGTTGAGCACGATAACGTCCGGCCCGGCGCTCCATGGGGGCGGGTACAGGCCCCAGCAGCTCGATGCCGCCCAGCTCCTGTTCGGCCAGCAGGCGCTCGGCTTCGCTGCAGGCTTCGTCCAGGAAAGCCTCGGCCTGGCCTGGCTTGTGGGCCTCGGCGCGCAGCAGTGCGAGGTGGGCGAAAGGTGGCAGGCCGGCGCTGCGCCGTTCGCTCAGGGCCTGCTCGGCGAAGGCGAAGTAGCCTTGCTCGGTCAGTTGTACCAGCAGCGGATGGTCGGCCAGGTGGGTCTGGATGATCACCTTGCCGGGTTCTTCGGCGCGCCCTGCGCGTCCCGCTACCTGGACGATCAGTTGTGCCATGCGTTCGCTGGCGCGAAAGTCCCCGGAAAACAGGCCGCCATCGGCATCCAGGATCGATACCAGGGTGACCCGGGGGAAGTGATGACCCTTGGCCAGCATCTGCGTGCCGACGAGGATGCACGGATGGCCTTTCTGGATGGTGGCGAACAGCTGGTTCATCGCGTCCTTGCGCGAGGTGCTGTCGCGGTCCACCCGCAGTACCGGGTAGTCGGGAAACAGGATGGCCAGGCGCTCCTCTGCCCGTTCGGTGCCGGCTCCCACTGGCCGCAGGTCGACCTTGCCGCACTGTGGGCAATGCCGTGGCACACGTTCCACATGGCCGCAGTGATGGCAACGCAGTTCGCCCGAACGCTGGTGCACGGTCATGCGGGCGTCGCAGCGTTCGCATTCGGACATCCAGCCGCAGTCATGGCACAGCAGCGTCGGGGCGAAGCCGCGGCGATTGAGGAACACCAGGACCTGTTGCCCGGCGGCCAGGGTCTGGCCGATGGCTTGTTGCATGGGCCCGGAAATACCGCTGTCCAGTGGACGGCTCTTGACGTCCAGGCGCAGGAAACGCGGTGGTTTTGCACCGCCGGCCCGTTCATTCATGCGCAGCAGGCCATAGCGGCCGGTGTAGGCGTTATGCAGGCTTTCCAGGGATGGGGTGGCCGAGCCCAGGACGATCGGGATGTCTTCCTGGCGGGCGCGGACCAGGGCCAGGTCGCGAGCGTGGTAGCGCAAGCCTTCCTGCTGTTTATAGGAGCCGTCGTGCTCCTCGTCGATGATGATCAGCCCGGGATTCTTCATCGGGGTGAACAGCGCCGAGCGGGTGCCGATGATGATATCCGCCTCGCCGTCCCGGGCCGCCAGCCAGGCGTCCAGGCGCTCACGATCATTGACCGCCGAGTGCAGCAGGGCGATACGCGCATTGAAGCGTTGTTCGAAGCGGGCCAGGGTCTGGGGGCCGAGGTTGATTTCCGGGATCAGTACCAGGGCTTGCTTGCCGGCTTCCAGGGTTTCGCGGATCAGTTGCAGGTAGACCTCGGTCTTGCCGCTGCCGGTGACTCCTGCCAGGAGGAAGGCATGGTAGCTGTCGAACCCGGCGCGGATCGCTTCATACGCGGCGCGTTGTTCGCTGTTGAGCGGCAGTTCCGGCTGGGCCAGCCAGTGTTCGTGACGTGCTCCAGGGGCGTGCCTGCGTACCTCTATCTGCACCAGGTCCTTGGCCAGCAACAGGTCCAGGCTGTCCTTGCTCAGCATCAGCTTGCTCAAGAGCGCATGGGGGACACCGTGGGGGTGTTGGGCCAGGGTGGCCAGGGCTTCTCGCTGGCGGGGGGCACGGGCTATTCGCGGATCGTCGAGGCGAGCGCCGGGCGCGACCGACCAGAAGCGTTCCTGGCGGGCCTCGGCCGGCTCACCCTGGCGCAGCAGCACCGGCAAGGCCCAGCTCAGGGTGTCGCCCAGGCTGTGCTGATAGTACTGGGCGGTCCACAGGCACAGCTTGAACAGGGCTGCTGGCAACGGTGGGGTGGGATCCAGCAGGGCGAGGGCCGGCTTGAGCTTTTCCGCCGGGACTTCGCTGTGATCCGCTACCTGGACCAGGATGCCGATCATTTCCCTGCGCCCAAATGGCACTCGCAGGCGCATGCCTGGTTGCAACTGGCTGCGCAGTACCCCGGCTGGGGCGCGGTAGTCGAACAAGCGGCGCAAGGGCGAAGGCAGGGCTAGGCGCAGGATGGCGTCGGGCACGCGGGGAGGTCTCACAGGGCGGGCAGTCGGTAGGTTTTGGAGCCTAACAGACGAGCGCAGGGGTGTCCTGCACAAGCGTGGGCACCTGTTCACGGGTGCATGCTGTCGATTCCGGGTAGGGAGCGGCGCGGGCTGTCAAGGTGGTGGAGGGTTTTTCTGATGGAGGGCAGTCAGGATCTCTTGCGCGATTGATGGGGTCTGGTAGAATCCGCGCCCTAATTCGTGCGGTATTCAACAATAGTGTTGGGTGGCGGCACGCTAGCCTGAGGAATACATCATGAAAGCCGATATCCATCCAGTATACGAAGCCATTACCGCTACTTGCAGCTGCGGTAACGTCATCGAAACTCGCTCCACCCTGGCCAAGCCTCTGAGCCTGGACGTGTGCAACGAGTGCCACCCGTTCTACACCGGTAAGCAGAAGACTCTGGACGTTGGCGGTCGTGTCGACAAGTTCAAGTCGCGCTTTGGTGCTTTCGGCGCAACGAAAAAGGCCTGAGGCTGATCGTTCTGGAAAGCCGATACCGACTTTCCTCGCTGATGAAAAAGGCGTCCCTAGTGGGCGCCTTTTTTGTGCCTGCGATTTGGCTGACAGCCGCCCAGGCGTTTTGCCCAGCCCCGGCTCCGGCGTCATTGACTCCTGTGGTGGTGGCGCGGGTAGTGGACGGTGACACCCTGCGTCTCAAGGACGGCCGCAGCGTACGCATGATCGGCCTCAATGCACCGGAGTTGGCCGCAAAGGGGCGTTTGGCCGAGCCGTTGGCCGTGGCGGCACGCAGGCGCCTGGAGCAACTGGTCGCGCGCAATGGTGGCCGGGTTGGCCTGGTGCCCGGTCGCGAGAGGTTCGATCGCTATGGGCGGACCCTGGCCCATGTCTATGGCGCCAATGGCGTGAACTTCGAAGCCCGGTTGATTGCCGAGGGGCTCGCCTACCATATCGCCCTGGCGCCGAATGTCGCATTGGTCGCCTGCCAGCAAGCTGCTGAAAACCATGCGCGCAGGGCCAGGCTAGGGCTTTGGCGGCGTTCGCCTGTACTGAAACCGGAGCAGATTCGCTCCTCGGGTTTTGCCGTGCTGAGCGGGCGGGTAAGTGGGGTGCAACGCAATCGCAACGGGGTTTGGATCACATTGAATGGAGCGGTTGTATTACGCATTGCACCCAATATCCGTGGCCGCTTCCCCCCTGAGCGGCTCAAAGGCCTTGTCGGGCGCCGCGTCGAGGCTCGTGGCTGGGTCGTGGATCGTCATCAGCGGGGGCGTTCCTCGCTGCCGCTTGCGCGCTGGATGATCTCGATCAAAGACCCTTCGATGCTGAGATTGCTCTGATGACAAATAAATTGTAGACATTTTTTATTTAGATTGTGAACAGTTGAAAGCCTTGCGGGCCGCGGCTCTTGGCCCAAAGTCGTAGGCTACAGGCCTTGACAGGGGTGACTGGCCAGTCTTGTGGGGACTATGCGACACGCGTATCCTCGGCGGTCCGTCTGTCCAACAGTAAAAGCGGAATGCCCACATGTCTGATTTGAAAACTGCCGCTCTCGAATATCATGCCAATCCTCGTCCAGGGAAGCTGAGTGTCGAGCTCACCAAGGCCACTGCTACCGCTCGTGATCTGGCGCTGGCCTACAGCCCCGGCGTAGCCGAACCGGTACGTGAAATCGCTCGCGACCCGGAGCTGGCCTACAAGTACACCGGCAAAGGCAACCTGGTTGCCGTCATTTCCGATGGCACCGCTATTCTGGGCCTGGGCAACCTCGGCCCGCTGGCCTCCAAGCCGGTGATGGAAGGCAAGGGCGTACTGTTCAAGCGTTTCGCCGGCATCGATGTGTTCGACATCGAAGTCGACTCCGAAAGCCCGCAAGCCTTCATCGATACCGTCAAGCGCATCTCCATCACCTTCGGTGGCATCAACCTGGAAGACATCAAGGCGCCTGAGTGCTTCGAGATCGAGCGCGCCCTGATCGAGCAGTGCGACATTCCGGTATTCCACGATGACCAGCACGGTACCGCCATCGTGACCGCGGCCGGGATGATCAATGCCCTGGAAATCGCCGGCAAGACCCTGGCCGATGCCAAGATCGTCTGCCTGGGCGCCGGTGCTGCCGCCATCTCCTGCATGAAGCTGCTGGTGAGCATGGGTGCGCAGATCGAGAACATCTTCATGGTTGACCGTACCGGCGTGATCCACTCCGGCCGTGACGACCTGAACCAGTACAAGGCAGTGTTCGCCCACGCTACCGACAAGCGCACCCTGGCCGACGCTCTGAAGGGTGCCGATGTGTTCGTTGGCCTGTCCGGTCCGAACCTGCTGAGCGCCGAAGGCCTGAAGTCCATGGCGTCGAACCCGATCGTGTTCGCCTGCTCCAACCCTGATCCGGAAATCTCCCCGGAGCTGGCCCATGCCACTCGCGATGACGTGATCATGGCCACTGGCCGTTCGGACTACCCGAACCAGGTGAACAACGTACTGGGCTTCCCGTTCATCTTCCGTGGTGCCCTGGACGTTCGCGCCAAGCGTATCAACGAAGAGATGAAGATCGCGGCGGCCATCGCCCTGAAGGATCTGGCCAAGCTGCCAGTGCCTCAGGAAGTCTGCGATGCCTACGGCGGCCAGGCGCTGGCGTTCGGTCGTGAGTACATCATTCCCAAGCCAATGGATGCCCGCCTGATCACCGTGATCTCCGATGCCGTGGCCAAGGCCGCCATCGAGACTGGCGTGGCCACCCTGCCGTATCCGAAGAACTATCCGCTCAAAAGCGTGAACGACGTGTTCAACGGCTAATTGCAGCCCATAAAAAACCCGGCCATCGAGCCGGGTTTTTTTATGGAGAAGTTTCAAGCTTCAAGCGGCAGGGGTTCCTTGTCGCTTGAAGCGCGTAGCTTGCGCTGCTGTTCTAGAACAGGTCGATCGGAGCGGCCTCGTCTGCCGGTAGTGGGCTGCCAGGGGCCATGCCATTGCCCAGCTCATTGACCGAGGGTGGGGTGTCTTCGCTCTTGAACAGCTCGAAGTAGGCGTTTGGCGTCCCCGGGGTAGCGGCGCGGCCGCTGACCGGGTCGACACGCAGGCTGAGGATGCCTTCCGGCTCGGGTTGGGTGTGGGGTGGCTTGCCCTTGAGGGCGGCGCCCATGAAGTTCATCCAGATCGGCAGGGCCACGGTGCCGCCATACTCGCGGCGCCCCAGGCTTTCCGGTTGGTCGAAGCCGGTCCATACCGTGGTGACGTAGTCGGCGTTGTAGCCGGAGAACCAGGCGTCCTTGGAGTCGTTGGTCGTACCTGTCTTGCCGGCCAGGTCCGAGCGGCCCAGGGCCAGCGCGCGGCGGCCGGTACCCAGCTTGATCACGTCCTCGAGCATGCTGTTGAGGATGTAGGTCGTGCGCCCGTCGATAATTCGTTCTGCAGTCACCGGCGCCTGGGCGGCTGGCTGGACTGGCGTTTCGCCGGTCGCGGTGTTGATCGTGAAGCCGTTCTCCGGCGCAGCGATACCACTGCTGGCAGTATCGCCAGTGGGGGCGCTGGGCGGGTTGGCGCTGAACAACAGCTCACTGTTACGGCTTTCGATCTTGTCGATGATGTAGGGGGTGATCTTGTAGCCGCCGTTGGCAAAGGTGCTCCAGCCGGTGGCGATCTCGATCGGCGTCAGGGTCGCTGTGCCCAGGGCCAGGGACAGGTTGCGCGGCAGGTCCTGCTTGTTGAAGCCGAACTTGCTGATGTAATCGATGGTGCGGTCGACCCCCATGCTTTGCAGCAGGCGGATCGATACCAGGTTACGTGATTTGTACAGCGCCTCACGCATGCGAATCGGACCCAGGAACGTGTTGTTGTCGTTCTTCGGCCGCCAGACCTTGTCCAGGTATTCGTCGACGAACACGATCGGGGCGTCGTTCACCAGGCTGGCCGGGGTGTAGCCATTGTCCAGGGCGGCACTGTAGACGAATGGCTTGAAGCTCGAGCCGGGTTGGCGCTTGGCTTGCGTCGCGCGGTTGTAGTTGCTCTGCTCGAAGGCGAAGCCGCCGACCAGTGCGCGGATGGCGCCGTTCTGTGGGTCCAGGGTCACCAGGGCGCCCTGGGCGACCGGGATCTGGCTGAACTTCAGAGAATTGTCTGCCTGGCGCTGTACGCGTACCAGGTCGCCGACCTGGGTCACGTCCGCAGGTTGGCGGGGCGAGGGGCCCATGCTGTTGGTGTTGAGGAACGGGCGGGCCCATTTCATGCTTTCCCAGGCCACATGTTCCTGGCCGTTGCGGGTCAGTACCTCAATGCCATTCTTCTCGACCTGGGTGACGATCGCCGGCTCCAGCCCGCTGATGGTCCGCTGTTTGGTCAGCTCGTTGGCCCAGGCTGCCTGGGTCTTGCCGGGCAGGCGCGATTCCGGGCCGCGATAGCCGTGGCGCTGGTCGTAGGTCATCAGCCCTTCATGGACCGCGGTATTGGCCATTTCCTGCAGGTCGCTGGGAACCGTGGTGGTCACCCGGAAACCTTCGGTGTAGGCGTCGCTGCCATAGCGGCCGACCATCTCGGCGCGGGCCATCTCGGCGATGTACGGTGCGCTCACTTCCGGAGTCGGTACGTGATAGCTGGCATTGAGGGGTTCGTTGACCGCCTCGGTGTAGGCCGCCTCGGTGATCTTGCCCAGCTTGTACATGCGCCCCAGGATCCAGTCGCGACGCTCCTTGCTACGCGCCGGGTTGGCCAGGGGGTTGAAGCGCGAAGGGGCCTTGGGCAGCCCGGCGATCATCGCCATCTGCGCCAGGCTCACATCGCGGATGGATTTGCCGTAGTACACCTGTGCCGCTGCCTCGATCCCGTAGGCACGGTTACCCAGGTAGATCTTGTTGACATACAGCTCGAGGATCTCGTCCTTGGTCAACTGACGCTCGATCTGCAGGGCCAGGAGGATCTCCGTCGCCTTGCGCGAGAAGCTGCGTTCGCTGGTGAGGAAGAAGTTCTTGGCCACCTGCATGGTGATGGTGCTGCCGCCGGACTGGATGTGCCCGCTCTTGACCAGTTGAGTGGCCGCCCGCATCAGGCTGCTGGGGTCGACGCCGTAGTGGTTGGCGAAGTTATCGTCTTCAGCACTTAGTAACGCATTGATGAAGTTTGGGGGAATTTCGGCGAAACGTATGGGATTACGTCGCATCTCGCCAAATTCTGCGATCAATTTTCCGTCGCTGCTGTACACCCGCAGGGGGATTTGCAACTGGATGGTTCGCAGGGCCTCTACCGACGGCAAGCCAGGACTAAGATAGAGAAACGCGCCGGAGAGGGCGAGGAGCAGCCCGCAGAACGCCGCTACGATGGACCACCCGAAAAACTTCAGCAGACGAATCAAGGCTTTTGGATTTCCAGAGAAAGGAATGAATTAGGCGTCGGGGTATTCATGATGATCAGGACCGACCCACGCAGCGGGTAAACGCGGAAAAAAACGCGGGCATTATAAGCATTTTCCTCCGGGATCGTCATTTGCCCGTCTGTCAAGACTCGACGCATGGACACAACGTCGCTCAGGGAATCCGTAAGTTACGGATAGTCATAGGGAATTGGCCGTGCTTGGACTCTTCAGGAAAAAGTCGAGTTCCCTGTTAGGGATCGATATCAATGCGACTGCCATCACGGTTCTAGCCTTGAGTCGCCAGGGGGCAGGCTACCGGGTCGAGGCCTTTGCCCGAGAGCCTCTATTACCTGGCGTGGTGCAAGGCCGGCAAATCGTTGATCCCGAGTCCTTGGGCATGGCCTTGCTCAGGGCTTGGAGCCGCAGTGGCAGTCGCCTTCGGGACAGCGTAGTGGCGGTGCCGGGGGAGGCGCTGATCAGCAAGCTGATAGAAGTGCCGGCGGGGCTCTCCGACGAAGAGCTGGAGAACCAGATTGCCCTGGAAGCGAGCCAGTACATTCCTTATGCCCTGGAGGACGTTGCGCTCGATTTCGAGGTGCAAGGGCCGGTGCCGGGAAACTCCCGACGGGTTCAGGTGCTGCTGGTGGCTTGTCGCAACGAGCAGGTCGAGTCCCTGGAGGCGGTGCTGGCTCTGGCAGGCCTGCGTGCCCGGGTGGTGGACAGCGAGCCTCTGGCCCTGGAGCGAGGCCTGGCGCTAACGATCGCCAAGGCGTTGCCGCAAGCCTCCCTGGCCTTGCTGGATCTGGGGGCGGACATCAGTACGTTCAGCGTGATGCGTGGGCAACGGGTCATTTATGGCCGAGAGCAGCTGTTTGGCAGCCGCCAGTTGATGGAGGCCCTTGGTCGACACCATGGCCTGACCCTGGACGAGGCATTGCTGGCGCAGCGCAAGGGCTGCTTGCCCCAAGGCTGCAATGAGGACGTGTTGCAACCGTTCGGGTTGCAGGTGCAGGAGCAGGTGGTCCTTGCCCTGCAGCAATTTTCCGCTTCAGCGCAGCAGCAGCCCCTGGACTTGCTGTTGTTGGCTGGTACGGCCAGTGCCCTGGATGGCCTGGCCCGGGCTGTGGAGCAGTGCTCGGGGGTTGCCACGGCGATTGCCGATCCTGTTCGCAATATGTCGGTCAGCCACCGGCTGGACAGCCAGCAACTCGCTGGCCAGGCACCGGGTTTGTTGCTTGCCTGCGGCCTAGCCTTGAGAGGGCTGTACTGATGGCCCGGATCAACCTCTTGCCCTGGCGCGAGGCTGCCAGGGAGCTGCGGCGTCGGCGTTTTCTCGGGGCTCTGGCCGTGACGGTGATGCTGGGTGGTGGGGTGGTCTTGCTGGCGGATGCCTATATCGCCCGGGCGATCGAGCGATTGCACCTGCGTAATCAATACCTGGAGCAGGCCTCGACCCTGCTGGACCAGCGGATTGCCGATGTCGAGGCGCTCAAACTGCAACGCCAGCAGTTGCTTGAGCGCTTCAGGGTTGTCGAGGAGTTGCAGGGCAGTCGTGCCTCTGGCGTGCGGGTCTTCGAGCGGTTGGCCCGCAGCTTGCCCGAAGGTGCTTACCTGACCGAAATCGATCAGCAGGGCGAAAGCCTGGGTATCAGTGGTGTCGCGCGGGCCAATGATCGGATCTCCGAACTGTTGCGCAATCTGCAAGCCAGCGATGGATTTGCCGCACCGGCGCTGACTGAGGTGAAGAATGTCGCGCAGATGGGGCGTCAGCCGAGCAATCTGTTTCGACTGAATGTGCAGCAAGTTCCAGTGATGGAGCTTGGGCCATGAATCACTGGCTTGGGGCGATCCGGGCAGGCGGCTTCGATTGGCGAACGTTGGACCTGGGTAACCCCGGCGCTTGGCCCGAAGCGCTCAAGGGGGTACTGCTGATCTTGTTGATGTGCCTGGTCCTGGCGGTGGGCCAGGTTTTCTATCTGGGGGTGGGGCAGGAGCAGTGGAAGCAAATGCGCCAGGAACATGTTCGTCTCAAGGCGCGGATTGCTGGCAAGTTTCGCCAGGCTGGCAGCCTGGATTCTTGGCGAGAGCAGGTGGCGCTTGTACGGGAAAACCTGGATCGGGCACTGGAGCAGTTTTTCCAGGGGGCCGAGATCCCGGGACTGCTGGAGGACATCAGTCGCCTGGGACAGGATGCAGGCCTGGTGTTCGAAGCGATCAGCCTGCGGCCGGGGGTGCCCCGGCAGTTCCATGTCCAGCTGCCAATCCAGATATCCGTGGTGGGCGGTTATCACGAACTGGCGACATTCGCTGCTGGCCTGGCGGGGCTACCGCGTATGGTCACTCTGCATGATCTTCGTATCAGTCCCGTGGAGGGTCATGAACCCGTGCGCCTGCGCATGAATGTCGAGGCTCGGATCTACAGGCTTGCAAAACAGGACTCGCACCCATGAACGGTGGGCACTGGTTACTGGGTGGATTTTGCCTGTGTCTTTGGGGGTGTGAGGGCGCTGCGGGCTTCGCCGATCTGGATGCTTATCTGGATGAAATGCGTCGACAAGCACCTGCCGCGGTCGATTCTGTTCCACCTCTTCGTTCATTCTCGGTGTTTGCCTATGGCGCGGGTGCATTGCGCGACCCATTCCAGCCGCTATCCGACGACCCGCTCGCCAGCCAGCGGCTGATCGGGGCTCGTCGGTCTGAGCCAGGTCGGGTCTTGCATCCACTTGAACAGCTGGACATCGAGCAGTTGCAGATGGTCGGGACTTTGTCCGGTGTTGCCGGGAACTTCGTCCTGCTGCGCGGTGCGGGAGTCGTTTATCGATTGCAGGTCGGCGATTACCTGGGGCGCGACCAGGGGCGGATCATTGCCATCGGCGACCTGCAGGTGGATGTGCTGGAGGTGGTTGCCGACGGTCTGGGGGGCTGGCTGGAGCGATCACGGACGCTGCTGTTGAAAAAACACTCTTAGTGAGATCGGGGAAATGAACAGGATTGTTCCAGTCTGGGGTCTATGGCTGTGGTTGGTGTTCTGGGCTTTGCCGGCAGGTGCCATGTCTGGGGAAGGGGGTGCGGTCTACCATGGCGAAAAGCTCTCGCTGAATTTCCAGGACATCGAAGTACGCTCGGTCCTGCAGCTGATTGCCGATTTCACCGGTCTGAACCTGGTGGCCAGCGATACCGTGCAGGGCAGCATCACCTTGCGTCTGAAGGGCGTGCCCTGGGATCAGGCGCTGGACCTGGTGCTCAAGACCAAGGGCCTGGACCAGCGGCGGATTGGCAATGTGCTGCTGGTTGCGCCAGCGGAGGAGATCGCGGCCCGGGAGCTCCAGGAGCTGGAGTCGCAGAAGCAACTGGAGGACCTGGCGCCTTTGCGCCGGGAGCTGTTACAGGTGAACTACGCCAAGGCCGCGGATATTGCCAGGCTGTTCCAGTCTGTAACGGGGGCAGAGGAGCGCATCGGCGAGCGCGGTTCCATCAGTGTCGATGAGCGGACCAACAACATCATTGCCTACCAGAACCAGGAGCGTCTCGATGAGCTGCGGCGGATTGTCAGGCAGCTTGATATTCCGGTGCGCCAAGTGATGATCGAAGCGCGGATCGTCGAGGTCAACGTCGATTATGACAAGGGCCTGGGTGTGCGCTGGGGAGGATCGGTGCAGAAGAGCGGGCGTTGGAACCTGTCCGGAGTCCAGGGTCGTCCCAGTGGCTCGACGACCATCGGTGCGCCAGGCAGTAGTGGCACCCTCGCGCCTTTTGTCGACCTGGGGGTCGTCACCAGTAACTCGGGCCTGGGGATTGCCTATATCACCGATAACGTCCTTCTGGATCTGGAACTGACGGCCATGGAGAAGAGTGGCAACGGTGAGATAGTTTCCCAGCCCAAAGTGGTGACCTCCGACAAAGAGACAGCAAGGATTCTCAAGGGCACCGAGATTCCCTATCAGGAGGCCAGCTCCAGCGGTGCCACCTCGGTATCGTTCAAGGAGGCCTCGCTGTCTCTGGAGGTCACCCCGCAGATTACCCCGGACGATCAGGTGGTCATGGAGGTCAAGGTCACCAAGGATGAGCCGGACTACCTGAACAAGGTCCAGGAAGTACCACCCATCAGGAAAAACGAGGTCAATGCCAAGGTGCTGGTCAGCGACGGGCAGACGATCGTCATTGGCGGTGTTTTCTCCAATGCGCAAAGCAAGGTTGTAGATAAGGTGCCATTTTTGGGCGATGTACCGTATCTTGGCCGCTTTTTCCGGCGTGACGTGGTGTCGGAGAAAAAATCCGAGCTGCTGGTATTTCTCACTCCGCGTATCATGAACAACCAGGCGATTGCTGCGAGTCGTTGATTCTGTGCGAAATTTGATACTTGTTGGGCCCATGGGGGCTGGAAAAAGCACCATCGGCCGCTTGCTGGCCAAAGAGCTGCGCCTGCCATTCAAAGATTCCGATAAGGAAATTGAACTGCGCACAGGTGCGAACATCCCGTGGATCTTCGATAAGGAAGGTGAGCCGGGTTTTCGTGACCGTGAGCAGGCGATGATCGCTGAGCTGTGCGGCAATGATGGGGTCGTCCTGGCCACCGGTGGTGGCGCCGTGATGCGCGAAGCCAACCGTCGGGCGCTGTTCGCTGGTGGGCGCGTGGTCTATCTGCATGCCTCGGTGGAGCAACAGGTGGGGCGCACTTCCAGGGACCGCAATCGTCCCCTGCTGCGAACGGCTGATCCGGCCAAGACACTGCGCGACCTGCTGGAAATCCGTGATCCGCTTTATCGGGAAATCGCCGACCTGGTGGTGGAAACCGATGAGCGGCCACCGCGATTGGTGGTGCTGGACATCCTGGAGCGTCTGCAGCAGCTGCCACCCCGTTAATACACCGGGTGAAATACGCTATTCTCGGCGTCGCGCCAGGCCCTCAAAGTGTGGCGCAGAGCTATCGGGCTGCGTCAGATGAACAGACGAGGCCCATCGTCAATAAAAGGCAGGATGCCTGCTTCCATCTTCGTGGGGACACATGCAGACACTTAAGGTCGACCTAGGCGAGCGCAGCTACCCGATTCATATTGGTGAAGGACTGTTGGACCGGCCAGAACTCCTGGTGCCGCATATCGCCGGTCGACAAGTGGCGATCATTTCCAATGAGACCGTCGCGCCCCTCTACCTTGAGCGTTTGACTCGCACCCTGGCGCAGTTCGCGGTGATCTCGGTGGTCTTGCCCGATGGCGAGGCCTACAAGAACTGGGAAACCCTGCAGCTGATATTCGACGGTCTGCTGACTGCCCGCCATGACCGCCGTACCACGATCATCGCCCTGGGGGGCGGGGTAATCGGTGACATGGCCGGCTTCGCCGCTGCCTGCTACCAGCGTGGCGTCGACTTCATCCAGATTCCCACCACCTTGTTGTCCCAGGTGGACTCCTCGGTGGGAGGCAAGACCGGAATCAACCACCCGTTGGGCAAGAACATGGTGGGGGCCTTCTACCAGCCGAACGTGGTGCTGATCGACACCGCCAGCCTCAAGACCCTGCCGGGCCGCGAGTTGTCGGCGGGGTTGGCGGAGGTCATCAAGTACGGCCTGATCTGCGACGAGCCATTCCTGGGTTGGCTGGAAGAGAATGTCGATCGCCTGCGAGCCCTGGACCAGCAAGCCCTGACCTACGCCATCGAGCGCTCCTGCGCAGCCAAGGCCGCCGTGGTCGGGGCTGATGAGCGTGAATCGGGGGTGCGGGCCACCCTCAATCTCGGCCACACCTTCGGCCATGCCATCGAGACCCATATGGGCTATGGCGTGTGGCTGCATGGCGAGGCGGTGGCTGCGGGCACCGTAATGGCCCTGGAAATGTCCGCGCGCCTGGGCTGGATCACCAGCCAGGAGCGTGACCGTGGCATTGCCCTGTTCCAGCGGGCAGGCTTGCCGGTGATTCCGCCCGAGGAGATGACCGAGGCGGATTTTCTCGAGCACATGGCAATTGATAAAAAAGTGATCGACGGTCGTTTGCGTCTGGTATTGCTGCGCCGAATGGGCGAAGCCGTAGTCACCGACGACTATCCGAAAGAGGTTTTACAGGCCACGCTGGGGGCGGACTACCGCGTCCTGGCTCAGCTTAAAGGTTGATAAGATCCAATGACTAGTTTGCACGCGGACGAGGCGTTCCTCGGCCATTACCAGTTGAGCCACGACCCTTTCGCTCCCCGGGTTCCCGGCTTCAAATTCTTTCCTGCCCAGCGCAAGCCCGTACTGGGGCAATTGCATCACCTGGCTCGCTACAGCCAGTTGCTACTGGTGGTCACGGGGCCCCAGGGTAGCGGCAAGACCTTGCTGCGCCAGGCCTTGGTCGCCAGCACCAACAAGCAATCGGTACAGAGCGTGGTGGTTTCCGCCCGTGGCGCTGGCGATGCCGCTGGTGTATTGCGCCAGGTGGCGCAGGCACTGAATGTGGCCCAGGCCGAGATCGGAGCGATCCTGGCCCAGGTGGTGCAGCTCGCCCTGACGGGGCAGGAAGTCTACCTGCTGGTCGATGATGCCGAGCAACTTGACGAGTCTGCCCTAGAGGCCCTGCTGGCCCTGGCAGCGGGCGCACCGGAAGGGCGTCCCCATGTCTTCCTGTTCGGCGAGTCGTCGCTGATTGCGGTGCTGGACCAGTTCAGTACCGATGAGGAGCGATTCCACGTCATCGAACTGCAGCCCTATACCGAAGAAGAGACCCGGGAATACCTGGCCCAGCGTCTTGAGGGCGCGGGGCAAGGCATCGAACTTTTTTCCGCAGATCAGATCAGTGATATTCACGAAAGCTCCGATGGCTGGCCGGGCAACATCAACCAGGTCGCCAGGGATGCAATGATCGAAGCCATGATCGCCAGCCGCTCTGCGGTAAAGCGTCCAAGTATGGGGTTCAACATGCCTAAGAAACACGTATTGGCCATTTCCGCGGTAGTGGTTGTGGCCGTGGCGGCAGCCTGGCTGATGCCTGGGCGCGGCAAGGCGCCTGCAACCGGCACGCCGGCCAACGAGCAGGCGCAGCTGCCGCTGGGTCAGGCGCCCAATGCCAATGGCGGCCCGGCTGTAGAGTTCGCCGGTTCGTCGCAACCGATGCCACTGCCGCTGGTCGGCCAGTCGCAACCGGTGATGCGTGGGCCTCTGGCCGAAGCCGCAGGTGGTATCACCGAAGGCGACGATGGGGTGCCTGTGCCGGGTTCGAGCGCCGTTCCACCAACGGTAACGACGACTGCACCACCGGCTGGCGTACCGGCTGGCCCGGCCGCCACTCCGGCGCCACGTCCTACTCCGGCCCCTGCTCCAGCTCCAGCACCGACCCAGGTGGCCGCCGCCAAGCCAGCCCCAGCGCCCAAGCCTGTGGAGAAGCCTGTGGCCGCCAAGCCTGCTCCGGCGCCCAAGCCCGCTGAGAAGCCGCTGACCGTAGCCAAGGCCGCCACCGGTGGCAGTTGGTACGCCGGCCAGGCACCCGGTAACTATGTGGTGCAGATCCTGGGGACCAGCTCGGAAGCCACCGCGCAGAGTTTCGTCAAGGAACAGGGCGGCGAATACCGCTACTTCAAGAAAGTCCTCAACGGCAAGCCGCTGTATGTGATCACCTACGGCAACTTCGCAAGCCGCGATGCAGCGGTCAGCGCTATCAAATCCTTGCCAGCGAAGGTTCAGGCTGGTAAACCTTGGCCTCGCACTGTCGCCAGCGTTCAACAAGAACTCGCAACAGCCCGCTGAAGATTCGGCGGCCTTACCCAGGCCGCCTCTCCAGGCAACCTCAAATTTCCGCATCGGCATGCTGCCCTACAGGCCGCGTGCCTTGTGGTGTCTGCGTCACAGTAGTTTTTGAGTCGCTGCAGTCAAAGACAAAACTTTTTGACTAGCACAGCGTATCGCTTTAAAACGTTCATAAATGCGACACGAATTTGCGACAAATCGTCGCCAAATTTGTGGGGCTATGTGTCGGTGTGTACAATGACCTCCCTTTTGCCCCTGCAAAGTCGGCGTACGTTCGACGTGGAAGGTAACAGGTTGAATTGAAAAGAAATTTGCCTCGATAAGAGGCAGCCTGGTGAGAAAGTGTCTATGAAAGCAGGTCTGTACCAACCCGATGAATTTAAGGATAACTGTGGTTTCGGCCTGATCGCCCATATGCAGGGCGAACCCAGTCATACCCTGTTGAAAACGGCCATCGAGGCCCTGACCTGTATGACCCACCGCGGTGGGATCAATGCGGATGGCAAGACCGGCGACGGTTGCGGTCTGCTGATACAAAAACCCGATCTGTTCCTGCGCGCCGTCGCCAAGGAGCACTTCGGGACCGACCTGCCCAAGCAGTACGCCGTGGGCATGGTGTTCTTCAACCAGGATCCGGCCAAGGCCGAAGCCGCGCGGGAAAACATGAACCGCGAGATCCTGGCCGCCGGCCTGCAACTGGTGGGCTGGCGCAAGGTGCCGATCGACACCAGCGTGCTCGGGCGCCTGGCCCTGGAGCGCCTGCCACAGATCGAGCAGGTATTCATTGGCGGTGAAGGCCTGAACGACCAGGACTTCGCCATCAAGCTGTTCAGCTCCCGCCGTCGTTCCTCGGTGGCCAACGCCGCCGATACCGACCACTACATCTGCAGCTTTTCCCACAAGACCATCATCTATAAGGGCCTGATGATGCCGGCGGACCTCTCCGCCTTCTATCCGGACCTGGGTGACGAGCGCCTGCAGACCGCGATCTGCGTGTTCCACCAGCGCTTCTCCACCAACACCCTGCCGAAGTGGCCGCTGGCCCAACCCTTCCGCTTCCTTGCCCACAACGGCGAGATCAACACCATCACCGGTAACCGCAACTGGGCGGTGGCTCGTCGTACCAAGTTCGCCAACGACCTGATTCCCGACCTGGAAGAGCTGGGCCCGTTGGTCAACCGCGTGGGTTCCGACTCCTCGAGCATGGACAACATGCTGGAGCTGATGGTCACCGGCGGCATCGACCAGTTCCGCGGCGTGCGCATGATCATTCCGCCGGCCTGGCAGAACGTCGAGACCATGGACGCCGACCTGCGTGCGTTCTACGAGTACAACTCCATGCACATGGAGCCCTGGGACGGTCCGGCCGGCGTGGTCATGACCGACGGTCGCTACGCGGTCTGCCTGCTGGACCGCAACGGCCTGCGCCCGGCGCGCTGGGTCACCACCAAGAACGGCTTCATCACCCTGGCCTCGGAAATCGGCGTCTGGAACTACCAGCCCGAGGACGTGATCGCCAAGGGCCGGGTCGGCCCGGGCCAGATCTTCGCCGTGGACACCGAGACCGGGCAGATCCTCGACACCGACGCCATCGACAACCGCCTCAAGTCCCGTCATCCCTACAAGCAATGGCTGCGCAAGAATGCCCTGCGCATCCAGGCCACCATGGAAGACAACGACCACGGTTCGGCCTTCTACGACGTCGATCAGCTCAAGCAGTACATGAAGATGTACCAGGTCACCTTCGAAGAGCGTGACCAGGTGCTGCGCCCATTGGGCGAGCAGGGCTACGAGGCAGTGGGCTCCATGGGCGACGACACGCCAATGGCCGTGCTGTCCCAGCGCGTGCGCACCCCCTACGACTACTTCCGCCAGCAGTTCGCCCAGGTCACCAACCCGCCGATCGACCCGCTGCGCGAAGCCATCGTCATGTCCCTGGAGATCTGCCTCGGTGCCGAGCGCAATATCTTCCAGGAGTCGCCGGAGCATGCCTCGCGGGTGATCCTCAGCTCGCCGATCATTTCCCCGGCCAAGTGGCGCTCGCTGATGAACCTCGATCGTCCAGGCTTCGAGCGGGCGATCATCGATCTCAACTACGACGAGAGCGTCGGCCTCGAAGCGGCCATCCGCAACGTCGCCGACCAGGCTGAGGAAGCCGTGCGCTCCGGTCGGACTCAGGTAGTGCTCAGTGACCGTCATATCGCCCCGGGCAAGTTGCCGATCCACGCCTCCCTGGCCACCGGTGCGGTACACCATCGCCTGACCGAAAAGGGCTTGCGCTGCGACTCCAACATCCTGGTGGAAACCGCCACCGCCCGCGATCCGCATCACTTCGCCGTACTGGTCGGCTTTGGTGCTTCCGCCGTTTATCCGTTCCTGGCCTACGAAGTGCTGGGTGACCTGATTCGCACCGGTGAAGTGCTGGGCGACCTCTATGAGGTGTTCAAGAACTACCGCAAGGGCATCACCAAGGGCCTGCTCAAGATCCTGTCGAAGATGGGCATCTCCACCATTACGTCCTACCGTGGTGCGCAGTTGTTCGAGGCCATTGGCCTGTCCGAGGAAGTCTGCAACCTGAGCTTTCGTGGCGTGCCGAGCCGGATCAAGGGGGCGCGTTTCGTCGATATCGAGGCCGAGCAGAAGGCCCTGGCAGCCGAAGCCTGGAGCCCGCGCAAGCCGATCCAGCAAGGCGGCCTGCTGAAGTTCGTCCATGGCGGCGAGTACCACGCCTACAACCCGGATGTGGTCAACACCCTGCAAGCAGCCGTACAGCAGGGCGACTACGCCAAGTTCAAGGAATACACCGCGCTGGTGGACAACCGCCCGGTGTCGATGATCCGCGACCTGTTCCAGGTCAAGACCCTGGAGCAGCCGCTGGACCTGGGCGAAGTCGAGCCCCTGGAAGCGATCCTCAAGCGTTTCGACTCCGCGGGCATCTCCCTCGGTGCGCTGTCGCCGGAGGCCCACGAGGCCCTGGCCGAGGCGATGAACCGCCTGGGCGCGCGCTCCAACTCCGGCGAGGGCGGTGAAGACCCGGCCCGCTACGGCACCATCAAGAGTTCGAAGATCAAGCAGGTGGCTACCGGCCGCTTTGGCGTGACCCCGGAGTACCTGGTCAACGCCGAAGTGCTGCAGATCAAGGTGGCCCAGGGCGCCAAGCCCGGCGAAGGCGGCCAGTTGCCCGGCGGCAAGGTCAATGGCCTGATCGCCAAGCTGCGCTATGCGGTTCCGGGCGTGACCCTGATCTCGCCGCCACCGCACCACGACATCTACTCCATCGAAGACCTGTCGCAGCTGATCTTCGACCTCAAGCAGGTCAATCCCCAGGCACTGGTTTCGGTGAAACTGGTGGCTGAGGCCGGGGTCGGCACCATCGCCGCTGGCGTGGCCAAGGCCTATGCCGACCTGATCACCATCTCCGGCTACGACGGCGGTACCGGTGCTTCGCCGCTGACCTCGATCAAGTACGCCGGCGCTCCATGGGAACTGGGCCTGGCCGAGACCCACCAGACCCTGCGCGGCAATGACCTGCGCGGCAAGGTCCGGGTACAGACCGACGGCGGCCTGAAGACCGGCCTGGACGTGATCAAGGCGGCCATCCTCGGCGCCGAGAGCTTCGGCTTCGGTACCGCGCCGATGATCGCCCTGGGCTGCAAGTACCTGCGCATCTGCCACCTGAACAACTGCGCCACCGGCGTCGCCACCCAGAACGACAAGCTGCGCAAGGACCACTACATCGGTACCGTCGACATGGTGGTGAACTTCTTCACCTACGTGGCCGAGGAAACCCGTGAGTGGCTGGCCAAGCTGGGCGTGCGTTCGTTGCAGGAGCTGATCGGTCGTACCGACCTGCTCCAGGTACTCGAAGGCCAGACCGCCAAGCAGCAGCACCTGGACCTGACCCCATTGCTGGGCAGCGACCACATTCCGGCGGACAAGCCACAGTTCTGCCAGGTGGACCGCAACCCGCCGTTCGACCAGGGCCTGTTGGCCGAGAAGATGGTCGAGATGGCGCGTGCGGCCATCAACGACAAGAGCGGTGCCGAGTTCGAACTGGATATCTGCAACTGCGACCGCTCCATCGGCGCGCGGATTTCCGGCGAGATCGCCAAGGTCCACGGCAACCAGGGCATGGCCCAGGCGCCGATCACTTTCCGCTTCAAGGGCACTGCGGGCCAGAGCTTCGGCGTGTGGAACGCCGGTGGCCTGAACCTCTACCTGGAAGGCGACGCCAACGACTACGTGGGCAAGGGCATGACCGGCGGCAAGCTGGTGATCGTTCCGCCCAAGGGCAGCGCCTACAAGACCCAGGACAGTGCGATCGTCGGCAATACCTGCCTCTACGGCGCCACGGGCGGCAAGCTGTTCGCCGCCGGCACCGCGGGCGAGCGTTTCGCCGTGCGCAACTCCGGTGCCCACACCGTGGTGGAAGGCACCGGCGATCACTGCTGCGAATACATGACCGGTGGCTTTGTCTGCGTGCTGGGCAAGACCGGCTACAACTTCGGCTCAGGCATGACCGGTGGTTTCGCCTACGTGCTCGACCAGGACAACAGCTTCGTCGACAAGCTGAACCATGAACTGGTGGAGATCCAGCGCATCACCGGCGAGGCGATGGAGGCGTACCGCAGCCATCTGCAACGCGTGCTGGGCGAGTACGTCGAAGAAACCGGTAGCGAATGGGGCCGCGAGCTCTGGGAAAACCTGGACGACTACGTACGGCGCTTCTGGCTGGTCAAGCCGAAGGCGGCGAACCTGAAGAACCTGCTCTCCAGCACCCGGGCCAACCCGCAATAAAAGCAGCAGCAAGTGGCAAGCCTCAGGCTGCAAGCGAAGCAGTTCGAGGTTTGCCCGGCTCAAGTGATCGTCTTGCGGCTTGCAGCTTATAGCTTGCAGCTGCTGTTAAGAGGTTTTGAAAAATGGCTGAACGTCTGAATAACGACTTCCAGTTCATCGATGTCGGGCGCAAGGATCCGAAGAAGAAACTGTTGCGTCAGCGCAAGAAAGAGTTCGTGGAAATCTACGAGCCCTTCAAACCCCAGCAATCGGTCGAGCAGGCCCATCGCTGCCTGGGTTGCGGCAATCCGTATTGCGAATGGAAGTGCCCGGTGCACAACTTCATTCCCAACTGGCTCAAGCTGGTGGCCGAGGGCAACATCCTGGCCGCCGCCGAGCTGTCGCACCAGACCAACACCCTGCCGGAAGTCTGCGGCCGCGTATGCCCGCAGGACCGCCTGTGCGAAGGTGCCTGCACCCTCAATGACGGCTTCGGCGCGGTAACGATCGGCTCGGTGGAGAAGTACATCACCGACACCGCCTTCGCCATGGGCTGGCGCCCGGACATGTCCAAGGTCAAGCCCACTGGCAAGCGCGTGGCGATCATCGGTGCCGGCCCGGCGGGCCTGGGCTGTGCCGACGTGCTGGTGCGTGGCGGCGTAACCCCGGTGGTGTTCGACAGGAACCCGGAGATCGGTGGCTTGCTGACCTTCGGTATCCCCGAGTTCAAGCTGGAGAAGACCGTGCTGAGCAATCGGCGCGAGGTCTTCAGTGGCATGGGCATCGAGTTCCGCCTCAACACCGAGGTGGGCAAGGACGTGACCATGGAGCAACTGCTCGCCGAGTTCGATGCAGTGTTCATGGGCATGGGCACCTATACCTACATGAAGGGTGGTTTTGCCGGCGAGGACCTGCCGGGGGTGTACGACGCGCTGGATTTCCTGGTGGCCAACGTCAACCGCAACCTGGGCTTCGAGAAGTCGCCGGAAGACTTCGTCGACATGAAGGGCAAGAAGGTCGTGGTACTCGGCGGTGGCGACACCGCGATGGACTGCAACCGCACCTCCATCCGCCAGGGTGCCAAGTCGGTGACCTGCGCCTATCGCCGTGACGAGGCCAACATGCCCGGCTCGCGCAAAGAGGTGAAGAACGCCAAGGAAGAGGGCGTGAAGTTCCTCTACAACCGCCAACCCATCGCCATCGTCGGTGAAGACAAGGTCGAAGGCGTGAAGGTGGTCGAGACCCGTCTCGGCGAACCGGACGCCCGTGGTCGTCGTAGCCCCGAGCCGATCCCGGGTTCCGAGGAGATCATTCCGGCCGATGCCGTGGTCATCGCCTTCGGTTTCCGCCCGAGCCCGGCGCCCTGGTTCGACCAGTTCCAGATCCAGACCGACAGCCAGGGCCGCGTGGTCGCGCCGGAGCAGGGCCAGTACAAGCACCAGACCAGCAACCCGAAGATCTTCGCCGGTGGCGACATGGTGCGTGGTTCCGACCTGGTGGTGACGGCGATCTTCGAAGGGCGTAACGCCGCCGAAGGCATCCTCGACTACCTGGGCGTCTGACGGCGCCAGCGGCAAGCATCAAGCTATCAGCTGCAAGCTCAAGGCCACGGCGCTTGCGGCTTGCAGCTTGAAACTTGGTGCTGCTTGTATGTGACAAATTGCCCCTATAGATAAAAGGCACGGCTCGCGCCGTGCCTTTTATGTCGCGCTCTGAGAAAATGCCCCCACTTTTTTTCCGGATGCCGACATGACTGCCCTGAAGAACGACCGTTTCCTCCGTGCCCTGCTCAAGCAACCCGTAGACGTCACCCCGGTGTGGATGATGCGTCAGGCCGGGCGCTACCTGCCTGAATACCGCGCCAGCCGCGCCAACGCCGGCGACTTCATGAGCCTGTGCATGAATCCTGCGTTCGCCTGCGAAGTCACCCTGCAGCCCCTGGACCGTTATCCACAGCTGGATGCGGCGATCCTCTTCTCCGACATCCTGACCATCCCCGATGCCATGGGCCAAGGCCTGTACTTCGAGACCGGCGAAGGTCCGCGCTTCAAGAAAGTGGTCAGCACCCTGGCCGACATCGAGGCCTTGCCGATCCCCGATCCGCACAAGGACCTGGGTTACGTGATGGACGCGGTCAGCACCATCCGCCGCGAACTCAACGGCCGCGTACCGCTGATCGGTTTCTCCGGCAGCCCCTGGACCCTGGCGACCTACATGGTCGAGGGCGGTTCGTCCAAGGACTTCCGCAAGTCCAAGGCCATGCTCTACGACAACCCACAAGCCATGCACCTGCTGCTGGACAAGCTGGCGCAGTCGGTCACCGCCTACCTCAACGGCCAGATCAAGGCCGGCGCCCAGGCGGTGCAGATCTTCGACAGCTGGGGTGGCAGCCTCTCGGCAGCGGCCTACCAGGAGTTCTCCCTGGCCTACATGCGCAAGATCGTCAGCGGCCTGATCCGCGAGCATGAGGGACGCAAGGTGCCGGTGATCCTGTTCACCAAGGGCGGCGGCCTGTGGCTGGAAAGCATTGCCGATGCCGGCGCGGACAGCCTGGGCCTGGACTGGACCTGTGATATCGGCGAAGCCCGACGCCGGGTCGGTGCCAAGGTGTCGCTGCAAGGCAACATGGACCCTACCGTGCTCTACGCCAACCCGGAGGCGATCCGCGCTGAAGTCGCGCGCATCCTCGCCAGCTACGGCAAGGGCAGCGGCCACGTGTTCAACCTGGGCCATGGCATCACGCCGGAAGTGAACCCGGAACACGCCGGCGCCTTCCTGCGGGCAGTGCACGAGCTGTCGGCGCAGTACCACGAGTAACCGCACCTGCTGCGATCGAGCCCGGCCTTGGCCGGGCTTTTTCTTGCGGGTGAAAAGGCCAGGGCGCCGATTAAGTTTCAATTCAGCCTGGGTGGTTAACCTTGTCTGCATCGAAACCCAGAATGGATCACTGCCATGAAAACCCGTTACCTCGTCCTCTTGCTCGCCCCGCTGTTCAGCACCGCTGCCCTGGCCACCGGCTATACCGGCCCCGGGGCCCAGGCAGTCACTACCGTTGCCGCCGCCAAGGATGCTTCGGACGACACCCCGGTAGTGCTCCAGGGTTATGTCACCAAGAAGCTGGATAACGACGACAAGTACGAATTCAAGGATTCCAGCGGCACCATCACCGTCGAGATCGACGACGAGAACCTGCCAGCGGTGGCCTTCAACGAGAAGACCCTGGTCAAGCTCACCGGTGAGGTGGAGAAGGGCTTGATGAAGCGCGAGATCGACGTCGACCTGGTGGAAATCCTCAAGTAAGCCGCTCGCTCGTTCCACGCGATACCGATGCCGGCGCCCGACCTTGCAGATGCTCTGCAGGAACCGGGCGCCGGCATGCTCGTCTTGGGCTCAGGATGCTGCCAGGGGTTGCAGCTTGGCCAGCTTCAAGGCCGCCAGTAGGGCCACCAGCAGCAGGGCGCCGATGAACAGGCCGATGCCGTTCCAGCCCGCCATGTGCCAGAACACCCCGCCCGCGGTGCCGGCGATGCTCGAGCCGGCGTAGTAGCTGAACAGGTACAGCGATGAGGCCTGGCCCTTGGCCTTGGTGGCGCGGCGGCCGATCCAGCTGCTGGCCACCGAATGCGCGCCGAAGAAACCGAAGGTGAACACCAGCATGCCGATGATCACCACCGGCAGCGACTCCAGCAGGGTCAGGGCCAGGCCGGCGAGCATCAGCACGATGGTGGCCCAGAGCATCTTGCGCCGCCCCAGGCGATCGGCCAGGGCACCGACTTTGGCCGAGCTGTAGATCCCCGACAGGTACACCACCGACAGCAGGCCGACGAACGCCTGGTCCATGTGGTACGGCGCGGCCAGCAGGCGATAGCCGATGTAGTTGAACAGGGTGACGAAGGCCCCCATCAGCACGAAGGCCTCGAGGAACAGCAGCGGCAGGCCGGCATCGCGAAAGTGCATGGTGAAGCCGTCCAGCAGGCTGCGTGGGTGCAGCGAGCGTGGGCGGAAGTTGCGTGACTCAGGCAGGATGCGCCAGAACACCGCGGCGGCGATCAGCGCCAGGGCACCGATCACCAGCATCGCCGTGTGCCAGCTGACGAAATCGATCAGCACCCCGGTGATCAACCGCCCGCTCATGCCGCCGATGGCGTTGCCGCCGATGTACAGGCCCATGGCCAGGCCGATGTGCTGGGGGTGGATCTCCTCGCTCAGGTAGGTCATGGCCACCGCCGCGAGCCCGCTCAGGGACAGGCCTACCAGGGCACGCATCACCAGCACGCCATGCCAGCTGGGCATCAGGGCGCTGGCAATGGTGCACAGGGCCGCGGCCAAGAGGGCCGCCACCATCACCGGCTTGCGCCCGATGCGATCGGAAATCGGCCCGGTGACCAGCAGGCCGACAGCCAGCAAGGCGGTGGAGACCGACAGCACCAGGCTGCTCTGGGCCGCGTTGATGGAGAACTCCCGGGACAGCAGCGGCATCATCGGTTGCACGCAGTACAGCAGGGCGAAGGTGGCGAAACCGCCGGAGAACAGGGCCAGCACCGTGCGCATGAACATCGGCGTGCCTTTCTCGATATAGGCGTCGTTGAGTTGGGCGACCACCTCATCCAGGGGCGTGGACGGAATTTCGTGGGCAAGCGGGGCGACAGCGGATTTCACGGGGACCTCGGGGGAACGCAGCCGGTCAGGCAATGAAAAAAGCATATAGCTGGCTAATGATTCTTTCCAATATATTGTTCGACCTGTTTGATAGGTTTTACGACTCAATGGAGCCTTCATGGAATTGCGTCATCTGCGCTACTTCATCGCCGTGGCCGAGGAGCTGCATTTCGGCCGCGCGGCCCAGGTCCTGGGCATCTCCCAACCGCCTTTGAGCCAGCAGATCCAGGCCCTGGAGCAAGAGATCGGCGCACGCTTGTTCGAGCGCACCAATCGTCGGGTCGAACTCAGCGAGGCCGGTCGGCTGTTCCTCGAAGAGGCCCGCCTTGCGCTGGCCCAGGTAGACAAGGCAGCTGACGTGGCCCGACGCGCGCAGTTGGGTGAACTGGGCGAGTTGAAGATCGGCTTCACCTCCTCGGCGCCCTTCAACTCGACGATTCCCCAGGCGATCTTCGCCTTTCGCCAACGTTTTGCCGCGGTGCACCTCAAGCTCAAGGAAATGAGCAGCACCCAGGTGGCCGAGGCGCTGGTAGACCAGGCCATCCAGGTCGGCATCATGCGACCCTTGCCCCTGCCGGATTCGCTGTCGGTGGTGGAGCTGTTGCGCGAGCCGCTGGTGGCGGTGCTCAGTTCCAAGCACCCGCTGGCCGAGGGGCGCGAAGAAGGCCTGTACCTGTCCGAGCTGGCCCACGAGCCCTTCGTGTTCTTTCCCCGCAGCTATGGCAGCGGCTTGTACGCCCAGTTGCTGAACCTGTCCCGGGATGCCGGGTTCACCCCGCATTTCGCCCAGGAGGCTTCGGAGGCCATGACTATCATCGGCCTGGTGGCCGCGGGCCTGGGCGTCTCGGTGTTGCCGGCGTCCTACCAGCGTATGCGCATCGATGGCGTGGTCTATCGCCGGTTGCTGGACCCGGAGGCGATGACGGCGGTGTGGCTGGTTCAGCGCAAGGACCAGTGCTCGCCCATGGCCAAGGCCTTTGTCGAACTACTCACGCGCAAGACCGGGGCCATGCCCTGAAGGGCTATTGGCGCGGGGCGGTGTTTGCAGCAACACCAGGTCGCCGCGCAGCGCTACGCCGGCCATCAACACTCCGGCGTGGCATTCGTAGGTGTTGAGGTCCTTGCGCACACGGTGCTTGTAGTAGCTGACGATATTGGTCACGGCGTTGGCGCCGACCCGCTTGGCTTCGGCCTGCAGGCTAATCAGGGCCGATTGCAGGGCCCATTCGCAGGCAGCGATATCGCTCTTGTTGAAGGCATTGGTCTTTTTGTTGGTGGCCCGTTCGATCGCCTTGACCTGCAACACCGCCGGGTGCGGGTTGCCCGCCAGGTAGAAACTCACGCTGCCGTCCAGGCGCCCGGCACGCAGGGCATCGGACACTACGCTCTCGAAGGGCATGTACATCAGGTTGGTGGCCCGGCTGTCAGGGCTGAAGACGGATAACAGGGCCAGGGCAATCAGCGCTTTCACTTGCATGGTCGGCTCCTTGACGGATGTGAAAGGCAAGCCGTCATGGCGCGTCGGCCCGCTGTTGCGAGTGTAGACGCTGATCGATCTTGTAGCTGCTGCCGAGCGGGCGAGGTTGCACCCTGGCCGTCAGGCCTTCAGGGGTCGCAGGCTTACGCCCGCGTTGTGCCCGTGCGCAGCCTCGCTGGCGCTCGACAGCGGCTACAGGGGGTCATTGGGCCGCGGGAAAGGCCTTGGTCGAGTTGGACAGTTGTTGCGCGGTGCGCTGGTTCTGGCCGTCGCGCAGGTCCCGCAGGATGCCCTTGTCCAGCAGGCGTACCCAGCGGATGTAGTTCTTGTGGATCTTGCCGTCCTTGTAGTCCAGCTCGCGGCTGTCGCGGTAGACGATCTTGTAGTGGCTGGCGGAATACTGGATATCGATCTTCGCGTAGAACTGCTGGCGTACGGTGATATCCGCCTGGATCAGGTCGGGGCCGATTTGCTGCACGGTCCACTTGCGGGCTACCAGGTTCTTCAGGATCGCCTGTTTGACTTGCTCATGGTCGGCCTGGATGGTGGCCGGGATGTTCCGGTTGGGGGTGTACATCGGCTTGCTGGTGCAGGCTGCGGTGCCCAGCAGGGCGAGGACGATCAAGGTGGCGCGAAGCAGGGAAGACATTCCATTTTCTCCAGTGGGGGTCAGGACCAGCGACGGAAGATCAACGAGGTGTTGACGCCGCCGAAGGCAAAGTTGTTGTTCATCACGTATTCATGGCTCATGGCACGCAGGCCACCCTGCAGGTAGTCCAGCTCGCCGCAGCGAGGGTCGACCCGGTCCAGGTTGCAGGTGTGCACGTACAGGTCGCGGTTGAGCATCTCGATGCTGAACCAGGACTCCAGGGCCCCGCAGGCGCCCAGGGTGTGGCCGAGGAAACTCTTCTGCGAGCTGATGGGCATGCGGCTGCCGAACAGGCTGCTGGTGGCCTGGGTCTCGGCGATATCGCCCTGTTCGGTGGCGGTGCCATGGCCATTGACGTAGCCGATGGCGGCGGGCGCCAGGGCGGCGTCCTCCAGCGCCAACTCCATGGCCCGGCGCATGGTGGCCTGCTCCGGGCGGGTGGTGTGCTGGCCATCGGCGTTGCTGCCGAAACCGACGATTTCCGCGTGGATCCGCGCACCCCGGGCCAGGGCGTGCTCCAGCTCTTCCAGGACCAGCATGCCGCCGCCTTCGCCGATCACCAGACCGTCGCGATCGCAATCGTAGGGCCGCGGGCTGCTGTGGGGCGCGTCATTCTTCAGGCTGGTGGCATACAACGCATCGAACACCATGGCTTCGGTGGGGCACAGCTCTTCGGCGCCGCCGGCGAGCATCAGCGGCAGGCGGCCGAACTTGATCGCCTCATAGGCATAGCCGATGCCCTGGCTGCCGCTGGTGCAGGCGCTGGAGGTGGGGATCAGGCGCCCGGTAAGGCCGAAGAAGATGCTGATATTGGCCGCCGTGGTGTGGGGCATCATGCGCACGTAAGAGTTGGCGTTGAGCCCTTCGGCCACCGAGTTCAGCAGCATGTTGCCGAAGGCCTTGATCTCGTCCGTGCTACCGGTGGACGAGCCGCAGGCCACACCCATGCGCCCATCCTTGATCGAGGGGTCGCCCAGCAGCCCGGCATCGGCCAGTGCCTGTTCGGCGGCGCCGACCGCGAGCCGCGAGACCCGGCCCATGCTGCGCAATTGCTTGCGGGTCCAGTGCCCGGGCACGAGGAAATCGTCGATGGGGCCAGCCAGGCGGGTATTGAGTTCGCTGAACCTGTCCCATTCGTCCATGCGCCGGATCCCGCTGCGGTTGGCGGCGAAGCGCTCGACGATGCTGGCCCAGTCGTTGCCCAGGGAAGTGATGCCGGCCATGCCGGTGACGACCACGCGTTTCATCAGCACAGGCCCCCGTTCACCGCCAGTACCTGGCGGGTGATGTAGGCGGCTTCGGCGGACATCAGGAAGTTCACCGCGCCGGCCACCTCTTCCGGGGTGCCCATGCGCTGCGCCGGGATCATCTTCAGCAGTTCTTCCACCGGCACGTTTTCGTCCAGCATGGCGGTGTCGATCAAGCCCGGGGCCACGCAGTTGACGGTGATCTTGCGCTTGCCCAGTTCGATGGCCAGGGCCTTGGCGGCGCCGATCAGGCCGGCCTTGGACGCGCTGTAGTTGACCTGGCCACGATTGCCGATCAGTCCCGAGACCGAGGTGATGCAAACGATGCGGCCAGGGGCGCGGCGGCGGATCATCGGCATCATCACCGGGTGCAGGACGTTGTAGAAACCATCGAGGTTGGTGCGCAGCACCTGGTCCCAGTCCTCTTCGCCCAGGGCCGGGAAGGCACCGTCGCGAGTCAGGCCGGCGTTGAGTACCACGCCGTAATAGGCGCCATGGGTCTCGACATCGGCTTCCAGTACGGCCTTGCAGGCCGCGCGGTCGCAGACGTCGAATTGCAGGATGCGGGCCTTGCGGCCCAGGGCCTGGACCTCGACCTGGACGGCTTCAGCTTCGCTGCGGCCGCTGCGGCAGTGCAGCACCAGGTCATAGCCGGCCTGGGCCAGACGCAGGGCGATGGCGCGGCCGATGCCACGGCTGGAGCCGGTGACCAGTACGGAGTCAGTCATGACGGGGTTCCTGTAGAGGGGGCAGGTGTTTCCTGCAGGTAATCGGAGACCTGGGGCGGACGGAACACGTTCAGGCGTGCGCTGGCGGTGATGCCGGGCCCATCCAGGTGGCACTCGAACACACCCATGCCGTTGTCGTCCTCGAGGGAGCGCAAGGCATGGATCTGCAGGATGCTGCCGACCGGGAAATGTTCGACATTGCACTGGAATTTGCGGGTGCCCAGGAGGAAGCCCAGTTCCACTGCCTGGCCCTGTTGGCGGGCGCGGCAGCCCGCGTAGGCCGCGACGCTCTGGGCCATCAGCTCGATGCCGACCCATGCCGGCAGGCTGCCGTCGGGGCGGTTGAACAGGCCGCCGGGGCGAACCTCCAGGCGCGTGTGGATCTGTTCTTCATCGAAGTCCAGGACGTGGTCGATGAGGATCATGTCCCCGGCATGGGGCAGCAGTTCGGCGAGGGGCCAGTCAATCATGGGGCATCTCCGATAATCAGGCTGACGTTGTTGCCGCCGAAGGCGAAGGAGTTGCTCATCAGGCGGCGCGGTAAGTGGACGTCCAGGCGGTCGGCTGCGGTCACCCAGCGCAGTGCTGGCAGGGCCGGATCGGCCTGGTTGTCCCAGACGTGGGGCGGCAAGGCCCGGGCGGGATTGTCGGGGCTCAAGGCCAACCAGCAGAACGCCGCTTCAAGGGCTCCGGCGGCACCCAGGGTATGGCCGCTCATGGGTTTGGTCGAAGAGCAGGGCACGCCATCGGGAAACAGCTGCGCCACGGCCAGGCTTTCCATGGCGTCGTTGTGTTGGGTGGCCGTACCGTGCAGGTTCAGATAGCCGATCTGTCCCGGTTCCAGCCCGGCGCTGCGCAGGGCCTGGCGCATGGCTTGCAACGCGCCGCGACCATCGGGGGCCGGCGCGGAAATATGGTAGGCATCGCAGCTGGCACCCGCGCCCAGCAGGGCGCTGGAAGACCCGGGCGTGGGCTCCCGGGTCATCAGGAACAGCGCTGCCGCCTCCCCGATGTTGATGCCGTTGCGATGCTGGGAAAACGGATTGCAACGCTGGCCGGATACCGCCTCCAGGGCTGAGAAACCGTTGAGGGTGAGTTTGCACAGGCTGTCGACACCGCCGCACAACACCGCGTCGCAGACCCCAAGGTCCAACAGGCGCCGGGCGCTGAGCAGGGCCCGGGCACTGGAGGTGCAGGCGGTGGAGATCACATAGGCCGGACCGCTCAGTTGCAACCAGTCGGCGAGAAAGTTTGCCGGTGCCCCCAGTTCCTGCTGGCGATAGTCGTAGTCTGCGGGGAGCTTGTGGTCCTGCAGGTAACGGGCGATTCCCTGGCTGGCTTCGTCGATCCCCGAGGTGCTGGTGCCCAGGACGATACCGATGCGGGCCTGGCCATAGCGCTGGATGGCCCGGTGGATGTCATCCTCGATCTGTAGCGTGGCCTCCAGCAGCAACTGGTTGTTGCGACTGCGGTGAGCCTCCTGGCCGGCCGGCATGTCGGCCAACGGCCCCTGTATCGCTGCCACCGGCAGGCTGCGACCGGGCACCCATCGGGGCTCCTCGCGCATCCCGGAGCAGTCCCCGGAAAACAGGCTGCGGGCGACTTCACGGCGATTGCGTCCCAGGGCGCAGATCACTCCCAGGGCATTGAGATAAGCGGTCATGGCGTGGCCTCGGCGCTCAACGCGGTGATGTGGTAACGCGGGCCGTCCGTTAGCTCCAGGGTGAAATCCAGCGCCTGTCGATAGTCGACCTGCCAGCGTGGCTCCAGGCGACGCTGGTTGTCCTGTTGGTGGGCATTAGGGTAGCTGTCGGACAATTGCTCCCCGGGCGTCAGGGCGAACAGCAGTGCGGCGAACAGCTCCCGAGCTTGCGGATTGGGGGGCAGCAGGCCGTCGGCCTGCCACTGTCCTGCTACCAGGCGCTGGCGTGCCAGGGGAATGCCCAGGGGGTCCATCAACGACCAACGCAGGGCCTGGCCCTCGGCCTGGACCACCAGTAGCCAGTCCTGGCTCTGGTCCTGGAGTTGTCGCTGCACATGCAGTTGCAACGGCAATGGCAGCGAGGGCGTGTGCTCGGGTAGCGGCGCCCGGCTGGCACACGCGCCCAGCAACAGGAGACAACCGAGCAGCAGGGCACGGATCATGCGGATGGACCTTGCTCGTCGACAGGGGGATCGAGTGGCTTGCGGGCCACGACATTGACCAGGGTTTCCTCGCGCTGGCCCACCGGCGGCGGCTGGCGCAGGCCAAGGCGTTCCAGCAGACCGAAGTCCTTGGCCCGACTCCACCACAGGTAGGGATAGGACACGTTGTCTTGGGTGAACTCGAAACCTTGCCGGGCAATCATCTGCAGGTACTGACCGGCGCTTTTTTGTACGTGCATCGGGTGGCGGAACAGCCAGCGAATCACCCAGGTGTCGATATAGGCCTCGGTGGATTCGGCGAACAGCAGGTAGCCGCCGGGCTTGAGCACCCGATAGAACTCGGCCAGGGCTTTTTCCTGTTCCACCAGGTGGTGGAAGGTCTGGTGGCAGAACAGCAGGTCGACGCTGGCGTCCGCCACTTTCAAGGTGGCGCAATCGCTGCCGATCAGTTCCACCTCCCACTGCTGGCGCCGGGCTTCCTCGGCGCTGAGCTTGAGGCTATGGGGGTCGGCATCGACACCGATCAGGCGCTTGGGCGCGAACACCTGGCGCAGGTACTGGAAGGACTTGCCCTGGCCGCAGCCGGCATCCAGCAGCACCGGGTTGCGCGGCGGCTCGCCATCGAACAGTGAGCGCAGATCGTTGATAGCCACCCGCAGCACATGGTGCTGCCAGGTTTGGCTGCGCAGGAACCAGAAACCGAAGCGGGTTTCCTCGACGTAGCTGTCGCTCAGGAACTGCGGGTTCTGGCCATTCATGCGCAAGCCCTCGCACAGACTTCCGACAGCGCCTTGAGCCGGCGGCGCGGTTCGCTGACGAAGGGATTGCGGGTATCCCAGGCATAGCCGGCGAGGATCGAGCTGATCATGCGGCGGATCTCCTGGGAGCTGCCCGGGTGGTAGATCACATCCTGGAAGGTGCCGGCGTACCAGCCCTCGACGTAGCAGCGGAAAGTGTCCACGCCGCGCTTGAGCGGTTCGGCGAATTCCTCTTCCCAATCCACGCTCTGGCCTTGCAGCTGACGGTGCAGCACGCTGGCGGCCATGCTCGCCGAGCGCATGGCGATGGTCACGCCCGAGGAGAACACCGGGTCGAGAAATTCCGCGGCATTGCCCAGCAAGGCGAAGCCCGGGCCGTGCAGGGTACTGACATTGGCCGAGTAGCCACCGATGGTCCGGGCCGGGGTGTCCCACTCGGCGTTTTGCAGGACCCTGGCCAGGCTCGGGGTCTGGGCAATGAAGCCGCGCAGGCAGGCATCCAGGTCGCTATCGCGCCCGGCGAAGTGAGACTCGGCGGCGACCACGCCCACCGAACAGCGCCCGTTGCTGAAGGGAATGCTCCAGAACCAGATGTCGCGGTGTTCCGGATGGGTGGTGATGAGGATCTTGTTGCGATCGAAGTGCTCGCAGTCGATGCGATCCTCGATATGGGTGAACACCGCCCGGCGTACCGGGAAGTTCGAGGGGGCCTCCAGTTGCAGCAAGCGTGGCAAGACCCGGCCGTAGCCACTGGCATCGAGGATGAAGTCGGCCTCGATACGGTACTGGCTGCCGTCTTCGCGGCGACATTCCAGCTGTGGTTGTGCTCGCTCGATGTCCACCGCGATGACTTCCTGTCCATAGCGGATCTGCACCCCTTGCAGGGCCGCCTGGTCGGCCAGCAACTGATCGAAGTCGGCCCGCTGGACCTGGAACGTGGTGGGCTTGCCGTTGCTGAAGGTGTCGCCGAAATCGAAGGTGCTGTAGTGCTCGCCCCAGGCGAAGGCCGCGCCGTTCTTGAGCTGGAAACCGGCGTCCTGAACGGCCTCGAGCATGCCGGCCTCCTCGACGAAGTCCAGGCAGTGGGACAGCAGGCTTTCGCCGATGGAGAAACGCGGGAAATGTTGGCGCTCGACGATCAGTACGTCGTGGCCCTGGCGCTTGAGCAGCGCGGCCGCGATGGCCCCTGAAGGGCCGGCACCGATCACCACGACCTGGCGACGTTCCATTTCAACTGTTGGCACTAGGGCTCCTTGCCGGTTTGGCGATGTTCAGATTCGAGGAGGCCACGTTCTGCGTGGCCGGAGGTATTCGGTGCAGGCCGGCCAGGGCCGGTAGCAGGGTGGCGATCAGGCCCATGAGCATCAGCGCGAAGTACAGCGCCGGGCTGATCAGTTGCTGTTGCAGCAGCAGGTTGAGAAACACGATCTCGCTCAGGCCGCGGATGTTCAGCAGCAGGCTTTCGTGCCAGCGCCTGGCACCTTCGAAAGACGCGCCGGCCCAGCTCAGGCCCAGCCAGTTGCCCAGCAGCTTGCTGGCGATCGGCAAGAGCAGCAGCGCCAGCAGTTGCACCCAGCCCAGACTGTCCATGGCCCCATGGACATCGATCTGCACGATGCCAAAGGTCAGGATCAGCGGGATGGCGACAAAGGTCTGCAAGCGTTCCATCCAGGCTGCCTTTAACGGCAGTGCCAGCGGTAGCTTGAGGGCCGCCATGCACAGCAGGTAGCCGATGCCGAATATCAGGGCATTGAGCCGGTAGTGCTCGGCGACCACCAGCAGGCCGAAGAAGCCCAGGCTGTAGACCATGGAGTGGCGCAGGCCGAGGCGACGCAGCAGCAAGGGCAGGCAGGCGCCGGCCAGGGGCAGTAGCAGGCTGTTCAGCTCCAGGCTGCCCTGGGCCAGGGCGAACAGGCTCCAGCAGGTCAGGTCGATGAGGATCGCGGCCTGCACCAGGCGCCGTGTGGCCCGGGCCGGGTACTGGATATGCCGCAGGTACAGGTAGAGCACTGGAATGGCGGTAATGGCGAACAGCAAGCCCAGCGCCAGGGTGCCCAGCCAGGCTTGTTGCGGTATTAGCCAGGTGGCTGCGGCCAGGCCGCAGGCAAAGGGGAGGCAAAAGCTCGGGAGGGCGATCTTCAGGCTCTGGCGATCCAGGCGCAGGTCGATGACATCGCTCAGGATATGTCCCAGCAGCAGGGCAAAGCCCAGGCTATAGGAGTGCTTGAGCCACGACGGCGCCACCAGTTGCGCACCACTGAGCCCCCAATGGGGCTCGACCCAAAGCAGCATCAGCAGAGGCAGGCCGAAGGTCGCCAGCAGCAGCTGGCTGACGATCGGAATCAGGCCCAGGCGTCGGCCGACGTGCGTGGCCAGGGCGAACAGGGCCAGGACCAGCAGCCAGAACAGGAGGATCAGCACGTTGGTTGCTCGGTGGTGGCTCCCGGATGCGCCCCGTGGCCGGCCCAGGGCGCGAGGATGAAGCTGAACGCCAGCCCCAGGCTCACGGCAAGGCCGAAGTTGCTCACCGCCGGGGTACTGGAGATGGCCAGCAGGCCGAACGACAGCCAGGTCGTCAGGGCTGCCAGCAAGGTACCCAGCAGGCTCACCGCGGCGCCGCCGATCTGCTCGCGCATGAGAATCGCGTAGTCGACGCTGATCGCGGTCACCAGCAACAGGCCGAACAGGCTGAACAGTGTCAGGGGTTGCCCCAGCCAGCCGAGGCTGGCCAGGCTGCACAGGGCCGCCAACAGTGGCAGGGCCACCAGGCGCAGGGCGCCACCGATACCGAAAGGCAGGATCAGCAACAGCACGATCAGTACGCAGGAGGCCAGCTTGAGCTCGGCGGCGCTGACCTGGGTGGCCGCGAACACCCGGTTCAGCTCGCCCAGGCGGTCGACCAGCTGCACTCCTGGCAAGTCGTCGCTCTGCACCCGCAGCAGGGCGGCGTCATTGAGGCCCTGCAGGCTGACCATCGCCGCTACGCCATCGCTCGTTGCTCCCAGCCATAGCGGTCGGTAGGGCTCGGCCAGGGGACCGGCGAGGGCGCTGTCGATGTCTTCCACGGGCAGCTGTTGCAGCGCTTGGAGTTCAGCCTGCAAGGCGTGTTCCGGTACGCCCAGCTCCAGCAGTGGCTGCCAGAAACCGGGCAGCTTGCCGAGTGCCGCACGCACGCGCTGTTGGTCCTCGGGAGGGCTGAGTAACTGGTTCAGGCCCAGGTAGCCCTTGAGCTTGCCCAGGCTGACCAATGCCTGGAGGCGCTCATCCAGGGCATTCAGGCGCTCCAGGAGTTGCTGCTGGTCGCTCGCCCGCACCAGGAAGAACTGGCTGGTGGGCTGGTAGCCGGTGATCCGCACGATGGCCTGGGCCTCTTGCAGCAGTTGTGGCGGCGCGCTCACCCACTGGCGGATATCGTTCTTGCTCTGGAGTTGCCACAGGCCGGCGGCACAGAACAGCCCCAGCAGGACCAGCAAGATCGGGCTCGGCACTCGCGCCAGTAGCGCAGCGCGGAGGCGGAGCAGGGCTTCGGCGACCTGCAGTGGCCAGCGTGCCGGGCGTGGCTCTACATGCTTGAGCAGCGCCGGCAGCAGGCACACCGCCGACAGGTAGGCCCCCAGCAGGCCAGCGGCGGAAAACACAGCGATCTGGGTCAGGGCCGGGAAGGGGGTCCAGGCCAGGGCCAGGTAGCCGATGCAACTGGTGACCAGGCTCAGGGTCAGGCCCGGCACGGTCAGGCGTAAGGCCGGCCAGCTGCGCCAGGGATTCAGGCTCCAGCTCTTGGACAGGTAATGCAGGGGATAGTCGACGGCGACCCCGATCAGGCTCGAACCCAGGACCAGGGTCATGACATGCATGTGGCCGAACAGGGCGACGCAGGCCACGGCACCGAACGACATGCCCACCAGCACCGGGACAAAGGCCAGCAGCGCGCGCCAGCGACGAAAGGCCAGGAGCAGCAGCGCCAGGATACCCAGGGTCGCACCACCGCCGACCCAGGTGATTTCCCGCGAGGCTTGTTGTTGTCCGTTGGCGGCATACAGCAAGCCGCTGGCCGCCAATAGCTGCACCTGCTGCGTGGCCGCTTGCTCGCGGCTGTGCTGCAGCAGTTCGGCCACTTGCAGGGGCAGTTGCATGTCGAAAGCGTTGCCGCCGGTGTGGGCGCGCAGCAACACCCAATGCTTGCCATCGGCCTCGGCCACCAGGGCACCGCTGCCGACGTCCAGCTGTACCGCACCGTGTTGCGGCTGATTGTTCTGGATGCGCCCGGTCAGGCCCAGCCAGTCATCCTGGCTGGGTACCAGGGTGAAGCCGGCGAAGGGGTCGAACAGGCTCTGTACCCGTTGCTGGATGAAGGCCTGGGGCTGTTCGAGCAGCTGTTGGCGATCCTTGGCCGAGAGCATCGCCAGGCGGCCTTGCAGCAGTTGCTTGCGCAGCGCCGGCAGGTCGGCTTGCAGGTTCCACTGGACCTTGTCGAACAGGCCGCTGGCTTGCCACTGCTCGCCCAGCTCTCGGGCCATGTCCAGCGCCCGTTGGCGTTCGGCATGCCCCACCAGTACCAGGATCTCCCGGTTCAACGGCTCCTGCATACGTTGTTCGGCCTGGAGCTCCAGGGCGTCGGGAGCCGTGCCAGGCACCAGCTCCATGAGATTGGCCGACAGCGGCGCGCCATGGCGCCATTGCCAGGCACCCAGGGCCAGGACCAGCGCCAGCAGGATCAGGAAGCATCGCGGTAACCAGCGCTCACTCGGCAAAGTCATGTTGCTCCGTGTCACTCAGGGGCTGGGCGCTGGTGCTGTCCTGCATGGTCATCACCGTGCGGTCGCCCTGGGTCTCCAGCAGTTCGATGCGCTGCACCAGGCTGCCGCCCTCGATGTTGATCTGGGTGAAGATCTGCTGGAGCAGCAGCGAGCGAGGAATCAGCTGCAACTGCCAGGCTTGCGCGCTGCCTTGCAACTTGAGTTCGAAGTCTCGTTGCAGGCCGCTGCTGTCACCTTGCAGGACGGCGAGGAACAGGCGGTTCTGTTCGGCCCCGGCGCTCTTGCCCGGCAGCATCTGCCAACCTGCGCCGTCGCGTCGGGCGATGCCCTTGGGCGTCATGCGGTAGTCCTGCTGCAGTGGTGTTTGCAACAGCCACAGCAGGCCATGGTTCCTGGCCAGGACGAAGTGGCCCTTGCTGGTCAGTGGCTGGGCCAGGGCCCGCAGGTGTTTTTCCTGGATGAAGCGGCCATGGATCACCTCCGGTCGCGCAAGCTGGTCGCTCAGCTGTTGCAGATCGAAGGCCTGGGCCTGGGAGGGCAGGCCCAGCACCAGCAGGCAGGCCAGCAGCAAGGGTTTGCAGAAATTCATGGCAGCAGGCGCTCCACGGCGTCGGTGAATACCTTGGGTGAAGCCAGCTGCATTTCCCGGCTGGCGATGTCCACGGCCACTTGCACCGAACTGGCGCGGGTCAGGCGTTCGCCGCTGGCCTGGTCGGTGATCAGGTAGTTGATCTTCAGGCGGTGCTCCCATTCCACCAGGCTGGCGCGCACGTTCAGGGTCTGGCCGAACACCGCGCCACGCACGTAGCGCAATTGCAGGTCGATCACCGGCCAGGCGTAGCCGGAGTCGCGCATTTGCTCGTAGTTGTGCCCGAGCTTGTCCAGCAGGGCGCAGCGGGCGACCTCCAGGTACTTGACGTAGTGCCCGTGCCAGACCACGTGCATGGTGTCGATGTCGAAGAACGGCACCAGGATCTGGGTATCGGCGTATATCGCTCCCTGGCTACGCATGCAGCCTCCAGTGCCGGTTGGCGATGCGTTGCAGGCACAGGCGCAATTCGCCCTCCAGGGCCCGGTCCTCGATCACTGGAGGGAAGTCCTCGGCCAGTTGCCGCTGCATGGCCGCGAGGGCCGGAGGCAGGGGCCGGGCATCGGCTTCTCGGCTGCGCAGCCAGACACCCTGGTTGGCGGCCAGCAGGCTCGCGGCGGCCACTTGTTCGGTGAGCTCCAGCACACGAATGGCGTCCCGGGCGGCGATGGTGCCCATGCTCACCTTGTCCTGGTTGTGGCATTCGGTGGAGCGCGAGAACACGCTGGCCGGCAGGGTGTTCTTCAAGGCTTCGGCCGTCCAGGCGCTGGCGCCGATCTGTACCGCCTTGAAGCCGTGGTTGAGCATCGCTCGCTCAGCGCCCGCGCCAGACAGGTTGCTCGGCAGGCCATGGTTGTAGCGCACGTCCACCAGCAGTGCCAGTTGGCGGTCAAGCAGGTCGGCAACGTTGGCCACCAGGTTCTTCAGGCTGTCCATGGCGAAGGCGATATGCCCGCCGTAGAAGTGCCCGCCGTGGAGTACGCGCTCGGCCTCGGCATCGATGATCGGGTTGTCGTTGGCGCTATTGAGCTCCGTCTCGATGAACGAGCGCAGCCAGCCCAGGCTGTCGCCCAACACGCCCAGTACATGGGGCGCGCAGCGCAGGGAATAGCGGTCCTGGAGGCGGTGCAGGGGCGCGGCAGGCGCGTCGATCGCCAGGTCCTGGCGCAACCAGGCTGCCACTTGCATCTGCCCCGGATGGGGCTTGGCAGCAAACAGGCGTTCATCGAAGTGCTCTGGATTGCCTTGCAGGGCCACCACGTTCAGCGCCGTGATACGGGTTGCCAGGCGCAGCAGGTAGTCCGCGCGAGCGAAAGCCAGGCAAGCCAGGCCGGTCATCACCGCCGTGCCATTCATCAGCGCCAGGGCTTCCTTGGGTCGCAGTACCAACGGCTCCCAGCCCAGCTCGCGGTGGACGTCGGCCGACTCGCGGCGTTCGCCACGAAACAGCACCTGGCGTTCGCCGGACAAGGTCGCGGCCACGTAGGACAGTGGCGTCAGGTCGCCGCTGGCGCCCACCGAGCCCTCTTCCGGGATCAGCGGCAGGACGTCCAGGTCGAGGAAGGCTTGCAGGCGTTCCAGCAGTTCCACGCGGACCCCGGAGACGCCTTGGCACAGTGACTGCAAGCGCGCGGCGAGGACGGCGCGGGTGGCCTGTGGATCGAGCAGTTGGCCAAGGCCGCAGCCGTGGAAGGTGTACAGATGACGGGGCAGGGCCTCGACATGTTCCAGTGGCACCGCCACCACGCATGAGTCGCCATAGCCGGTGGTCACGCCGTAGATCACCCCTTCCTTGTCCAGGAGGGAGTCGAGGAACTGCGCACCCTTGGCAATGCCCCGGCGCCAGTCGGCGTCGCTTTGCAGGCGCGTCGGTACCTGGCGGTTGGCCAGGGCCAGCACGTCTTCGATGCGCAAGGGGTGTTCGCCGAAGGTTACCGGCTCATGGGTCGAGGTTGTCATCGGTTTTCCAGAATGGGTAGAAGTTGAACCATTGTTGCGGGGCTTTTAGGCAGTATTGGCCCAGGCGCTCGGCGTAGCGGGCGGTCCACTGGGCGATCACTTGCTGGCGGTCGCTGCGCTTCCACTGCACGGCTTGGGCAAAGGGTTCGAGGATCACCTGGTAACGGCCCTGGTGCTTGAGGCACAGCAGCAGGTTGACCGGGCACTTGAGCAGTCCGGCCAGCAGCCAGGGGCCTTGGGGAAAGGCTGCGGGGTGGCCGAGAAAGTCCACCCGCACGTTGCGTCCGCCATGCAGGGGGACGCGGTCGCCGGCGATGGCCAGCCATTCGCCGCGCTCCAGGCGTTGGCTCAGTTGCAGCATGGTCGCCGGGTCCAGCTCGCTGACCTGGATCAGCCGCAGGTTGCTGGCCCCGGCCTCGCCCAGAAGGCGGTTGAAGCGCTCGGCGTGCCGGGTGTGTACCAGGACGTTCATGGTCACTTGCTCGCCAAGCTCGGCCAGCGCCCGGCAGACTTCCAGGTTGCCCAGGTGCGCGCCCACCAGCAGTTGGCCACGCTCGCTGCGCAGTTGCTGGCGCAGGCCGGCCGGATCGACGATCTCGATCTGTTCCAGGCGCAGCTTGCCGTTCCATACATCGAGCTTGTCCAGCAGGGCATCGGCAAAGGCCATGAACTGGCCGAACACCCGACGCTGGCTGGGCAGCAGGTCGTCGCGCCCGGCAAAGCGGGCCAGGCGCTCCTGGTACTGCCAGATACTGCGGCGGGCGCTGCGTCCGAACAGGAAGAAATAGAACACGATGGCGTACAGCAGCGGGCTCAGCACACGGCGTCCCAGGACCCGTACGCCGAAGGCGGTGAGCTTCATCAGCCAGAAACTGCCGCGCTCGCGATGCTCGGCCCAATGCCTGCTGGAGGGTTCCTGGCTCATGGACGCCACCGGCGCCAGAGGATCAGCGGCAAGCGCACCAGCATGCCTAAGAACAGCTTGGCGTGCATTTTGGAAATCAGCGCGTTGTCGTGCCACAGGCGAAAGTGCGAGAGGCCGTCCTGGGGATAGTGGACCCGGGTCGGCAGCCAGAGCATGGCCTGGTTGCGCCAGGACAGGCGCACGAGAATCTCCGGGTCGAAATCCATGCGCCGGCCCAGTGCCACGGAGTCGAGCAGCTCCAGGGTCGGGGCCAGTGGGTAGACCCTGAAGCCGCACATGGAGTCGGGAATCTGCAGCGACAGGCTGTTGATCCAGACCCAGATGTGGGTCAGGTAGCGGGCATACAAGCGCCCCTTGGGCACGCTGGCGTCGTACTGTGGATAACCGCAGACCAGGGCCTGGGGCGCAAGGCGTGAGTGCTGGATGAAGTTATCCACATCCGTCAGGTCGTGCTGGCCATCGGCATCCACTTGCAGGGCATGGCTGAAACCCAGGTGCGCCGCCTCCCGCAGCCCGGCCATGACCGCGCCGCCCTTGCCCTGGTTGATCGCCAGGCGGACCAGGAACACCTGCTCGCGACCTGCCAATTGTTCCAGTACTGCGGCGCATTGCTGGCTGCTGGCATCGTCCACCAGGACGCAAGGCACGCCCCGGGCCAGGAGCGCCTCCACGACCGCTGGTACGGCGGTTTCATGGTTGTAGACCGGAATCACCGCACAAGGGTTATGCACAGGCGTGCTGGCCGATGATTTATCCACAGGCTGGCTCCAGGACAATACGTCCACTGGAGCAGGGGGCGCCGTCATTGAGGTAGGCGAAGTACAGCTTCTGCCGTTGGGCGTCGAAACGCAGGTGCAGTTCGATGCGATCGCCCGGGCGGACCAGTTGCTGGAACTTCAGTACTTCCATGCCAGCAAAGCGTTCCGGCAGCTCAAGCAACTGCTGGCCCAGGGCCAGGGCCCAATCCACTTGCACCACCCCAGGCAGGACCGGGGTCAGGGGGAAGTGGCCGCTGAAGTAGGCCAGGTCCGGGGGAACGGCCAGTTGCAGGCGCCATTCGTCTTCATGGCATACCCGCTCCAGCACTTCGGGGTGCTGCGGGCGCGGTGCCTCAAGCAGGGCCTGGACCTGCGCCTGGGGGAGCTTGCCCTGGGCGTTGAGTGGCAATTGGCGGAGCAGGCGCCAGCGTCGAGGCAGGGCCAGGGCTTCGCAATGTTGCGCCAGGTGCTGGCGCAGGGCCTGGGTCAGGTTGCGCCGGCCCTGGTTGCGCAAGGCGTGGAGGCCTGGCTCGCTGAGTACCAGCAGGGCACCCAGGTAGGCGCGGTTTTCCTCGATCACCCCCAGCCGTGCTTCCGCGACCCAGGCATGGCGTTCCAGGGCCTGCTCCAGCATGGGCAGGGAAATGCGTTTTTCCTCCAGCTTGACGATACGATCCAGGCGACCCAGCAGTTCGAAGCGGCCATCGGTGGCAATCCGTGCGGCGTCGGCGCTGTGCTCGACATGCCCGGCTGGCAGGTAAGGCGAGGTGATCAGCAGGGCTCCGTCGGCATCCAGGCTCAGGCCGACCTCGGCGAACGGCTGCCACAGCGCCTGGCCCTGGCGCCAGGCAATGCCGCCGGTTTCCGAACTGCCGAGGATCTCGGTGGGCCATTGTCCCAGCCGTTGTTGCAGGCTGCTGGCCGCATCCGCCGGCAAGGCGCCGCCGGAAGAGAACACCCGCCGCACCTGGCTCAGGGCCGGCCAGTCGAGATTGTCGCCCATGCGCTTGAGCAGGGCGGGGCTGGCGACCCAGGCAAACGCCGGGCACTCGCGGCTGGCTCGCTGCAGGTCCTCGGGGAAAGGCAACTGGCGCCGCATGAACGGGCGTCCGGCGCACAGCGGCCAGAGCACGCGAAACAGCAGGCCATAGATGTGTTGGGTGGCGACACTGCCAATGATCCAGGCCTGGCCGAGGTCGTTGCCCCAGAGTCGCTCCAGGGCCTGCACTTCATTGGCCAGTTGTCGCAGGGTCTTGTCGATGCGCTTGGGTTCGCCGCTGGAGCCGGAGGTGCACAGGCTCAGTCGACAACGGTCGAGATCGAGTTCGGTCGCAGCCAGCGGGCTGGCCTGCATCGGTTGCCAAGGGGTGTCGTGGTCGGTCAGCCACAGGTCGACATCCGCCGCCCAGCGCTGGCGGGTCTGGGCTTGCAGGTCGGCCGGCAGCAACACACTGGCCCCGGCGCGCCAGGCACCGAGCAGGGCCACCGCCAGTTCCACGGCATCTTCCAGGTAGATCGCTACCCGCTTGATGCCGCGTTGTTCCAGGGCTGCGGCCAGGCTCAAGGCCTGTTCCTGCAGGCGCTGCAGGTCGATGCCGGGATGGGCGCTGACCGGCCGTGGGCTGTGCGTCTTGAGCAGCAGTTGCTCAAGGGGAATCCAGTTCATCTACGGCCTCGTACCCGTTGTCGTAAAAGCCATTCAATGGCAAACAGCAAGCCCATCAACCCATAGGCGATCAGGCCGTTGTACAACGTCCACCAACTCAGCGGTGCCCAGAGCGTCAGGGCGGCGGCGAGCGCGCCATTGCAGAGGAAGAACAGGCTCCAGGCGATGGTTACCTGGCGGGTGTAGCGTATGGCTTTCTCCGGCAGGTCCGGTTCGCTGAGGCGGGCCAGGCGCTCGGCCACTGGCGGTCCGTACTTCAGGCTGAGGCCGAAGAGGCCGAGCATGAAGCTGCTGATCAGTACCGGGTACCAGCGCAGTAGCCCGGGGTGATCGAGCCACGCCAGCAGCAGGCAGAAGATAATGGCCATGGCCGCCATCCACCGGCTGCCGCGATCGCGTCCGCCCGTCAAGGCACGGGCCAGCCACAGGCTGCCCAGCAACAGGCCGAACTGCCATGGCGCGAAATGCTCCATGCCCAAGTACACGGCGAAGGGGTAAAGCAGGCCGGCCAGCAACAAGCCCAGGCCGATCAGTCGGCTCATGCCGCCGGCTGGACCAGGCGATACACCGCCTCGACCACATCGTTGACGGTACGCACCGACTTGAATTCCTCGGCGGCGATTTTCTTGCCGGTCTGGCGCTTGATGTGGTCGATCAGGTCGACGGCGTCGATGCTGTCGATTTCCAGGTCCTGGTACAGGTTGGACTCCAGGCTGATGCTGGCGGGCTCCAGCTCGAAGAGCTCGACCAGGGCGTCGCGCAGGGTGTTGAAGATGTCGTCACGGGTTTGCATGGTCGGTTCTCAAGCTGCCTGTTTTGCGCTGACGAACGCCGCAAGGCTCGCCACGTTGCTGAAATGGTTGCGGGTGTCCTTGGCGTCGGCATCGATCTTGATGCCGTACTTCTTCTGGATCGCCAGGCCCAGCTCCAGGGCGTCCACCGAGTCCAGGCCGAGGCCTTCGCCGAACAGCGTCTGCTCGTTGTCGATGTCCTGGGCACTGATGTCTTCCAGGCCCAGGGCGTCGATGATCAGCAGTTTGATTTCAAGAATCAGGTCCGGGTGTGTATCGCTCATCTCTGGCGAGCTCCTTGGTGAAATAGTGGTGCAAGTGCTCATTGAGCTTGCGCGAAGCCTGGGGCGCGGGCCCCTGGGCTGCAAAGGTCTGTGGGTCTATATCGGCACCGACGTGAAAACTGAAGTGCACGCGGCGCTGCGGGATTCGGTACCAGGGTTCGGCCTTGGTCAGGGTGCTGGGGCTGACCTTGATCACCACCGGGGTGATCACTCTGGCACCGCGCAGGGCGATTGCCGCGGCTCCCCGATGAAAGGTCGGGGCCTGGCCTGGCTGGGTGCGGGTGCCTTCTGGGAAGACGATCAGCGTCTGGCCTTCGTGCAGTGCCTGGGAGGCGCCATCGAGCATGTCCAGGCTGCCATCGTTGCTGATGTACTGTGCGGCGCGCACCGGGCCCCGGGTGAAGGGGTTGTTCCAGAGGCTTTCCTTGACCACGCAGTTGGCATCGCGGACCAGGCCGATCAGGAACACCGCGTCGATCAGCGATGGGTGGTTGGCGATAATCATTTGTCCTGGGCGTCCGAGCTGTTCGGCACCCTGGACGTCATGGGTGAGCACCCCGCTGCGCGCCATGAAGCGGATGAACAGCCAGAACAACCGGCTGACCGTCTTGCGCGCACGCAGGCGCTGGCGCCGGGCATCGCCGGGCAGGCAGGCAAGCAGGGGGAAAATCACCAGGCGCAGGCATAAACCACCTAGTCCGAACAGTGCGAAGCTCAGGGCCGTGGCCAGCAGGCGCCAGAGATAGGCGTCGCGGCCCTTGGTGCCTACCGGTTGCGTTGCCAGGTCCATACGCGACTCATCCAGGCATGTTGGCATTGATGCTGCGCACCGATCAGGGCGCGCAACAGGTTCAGGGCGTGGGGCCAGGGAGCCCTGGGGAGCTGGCCATCGTGGTGGCCCAGGGACAGTTGCCAGTCGTCGCCCGGGGTCAGCAGCAAGCCCAGGGCGTAGGGAAATGGCACGTCGTCGATCCAGTCGGCGTACACGGGCGGTGGTTGTTCCTCGGCAATCACCAGCAGCACGTGGGAGGCGCCCTCGGACAGCAACGCCGCGGCTTCCAGCAGACCGTGCTCAAGGCCGTCGCCGGCGGCCGCCAGGGCCGACATCTCGCTGGTTTCGCCGCGCATGATGGACCACAGGCCGATCACTGCGTTGTGCACCGAAAGGCTGAACTGCGTGGGGGACAGCGGCTGTTCGGCGGCCAGGTCGCTGAGAATCTCGAAGGTCCGCGGGGTTTCGCCGTGACGGGAGATGAACACCAGGGGCAGTTGCTCAAGGCCTTCGGCCAGGGGCCAGCCCACGCTGAACGCCATGCGCGCCAGGCGGCTGAGACGGCGCCGCTGCATGGCGGGCAGGAAGGACACGTCGGGGGCACTATCGCTGGTTTCGGGCAGGGCCGGATGTTGGCCCCATGCCTGCCAGGCGTCCACGCTTTCGAGCCCAGGGGCCCAAGCACGCCATTGGGCGATATTGAACTTGATCAATTGGTTCATCCCGCCCCTGCGGGCTTCCTTGATGTGGTGCAGTGCTTGGAAATACTGACTGACCGGGGGGACGCGAGTGCGTCGGTGGCGCGCATTATCCCGGTGCGACTGGCTTGTAGCAAATGCTGGTTGGGCTGTTGGTCGCAAATCGAGGCGATGACGCCGTGTTCGTTGATGTCGTTTTGCCGCTATTGGCTTTCTGCCTTGGGCTAGCGCTCCGCCAGGCCCCGGGGCGGGCCGAGGATCTTGTGTTGCCGAGGTAGCTAAGCGGCTGCGGGGGCTACTACACTCGGGGATCTTTGATACACGGAGGTTTTGACATGCGGCGTGTGGTGTTCAATCAGAAAGGTGGCGTGGGCAAGTCCAGTATTGCCTGCAATCTGGCGGCGGTCAGCGCCAGCGAGGGTTATCGCACCTTGCTGGTGGACCTGGATGCCCAGGCCAACTCGACCCAGTACCTCACCGGCTTGACCGGCGAGGACATTCCGATGGGGATCGCCGACTTCTTCAAGCAGACCCTGTCCTCTGGCCCGTTCTCCAAGAAGAACCAGGTGGATATCTACGAGACGCCGTTCGACAACCTGCATGTGGTGACCGCCACGGCCGAGCTGGCGGACCTGCAGCCCAAGCTGGAGGCCAAGCACAAGATCAACAAGCTGCGTAAGTTGCTCGACGAGTTGTCCGAGGATTACGAGCGGATCTACCTCGATACCCCGCCTGCCCTGAACTTCTACGCGGTATCGGCGTTGATCGCGGCCGATCGTGTGCTGATCCCTTTCGATTGCGACAGTTTTTCCCGCCAGGCCCTGTACGGCCTGCTGGCTGAGATCGAGGAGTTGAAGGAAGACCACAACGAAGCGCTCGAGGTCGAGGGCATCGTGGTCAACCAGTTCCAGGCCCGGGCCAGCCTGCCGCAACAGATGCTCGACGAACTGATTGGCGAGGGCCTGCCGGTGCTGCCGGTGTACCTGGCCAGTTCGGTGCGCATGCGTGAATCACACCAGGCCAGCCTGCCGCTGATCCATCTCGACCCACGGCACAAGCTGACCCAACAGTTCGTCGACCTGCACCACCTGCTGGAAAACGCCTGACCCTGCTGTTGCCGTGAACGCAAGGCTTTGGCCGGCGCTCACGGCGTTCTCTCAAATCCCCTGGCTGCGCAACCAGCCGATCAACTGTGGCAAGGGCAGGGCGCCGCTTTGCCGCGCCACCTCCCGGCCATTCTTGAACAGAATCAGGCTTGGAATCGAGCGAATGCCCAGTTGCGCCGAAAGCTGCTGGTTGGCTTCGCTGTCCAGCTTGGCCAGGCGGCATTTGCCGCTCAGTTGCGCGGCGGCTTGCTGGAAGGTTGGCGCAAAGGATTTGCACGGCCCGCACCAGTCTGCCCAGACATCCACCAGCAACGGCAGGTCGCCCTTGATCTGGCTGGCGTAGTCGCCCTGTTTCAAGTCAAAGGGTTTGTCCAGCAACACCTCGGCCTTGCAGCGCCCGCACTTGGGATGGTCCCCCAGGCGCTCGGCGGGGATGCGGTTGAGGCCGTTGCAATGCGGGCAGGGAATCAACAGTGGGTCGGTCATGGTCGGGTTCCGGGTCAGTGGCCAATGGCACCTATCTGGAGTCGTGGCGTGGATTTATCAAGCCGCCGGGCCGGTGGTTGCATCCGCTCACATATCGGCGGGCAGTCGGTGCTGCGCAATCTCTAGTCTTGCCAGAAGGCGGACCGTCGGTCCGACCGACTGCATAGCGTATTGCTATGGTCGGATTTGCTGATTAGCCTCGATAGCAACATGCGATAGGGAGGTTGCATGCATATCATCACCGCAAAACGTATCTGGCAGGCCAAGGAGCAGTGGCCGCAGACCGCACGAGCGCTGGATACCTGGTATCGCAAGGCCAAGGGCGCCAGGCCAGAGGACTTTTCCGATATGAAGGCGTTGTTTCCGGCGGTCGATAAGGTCGGGCGCTTCCATGTCTTCGACATCGGCGGCAACAAACTGAGGTTGATCGCACTGGTGCGCTATGGAGTCCAGCGGCTCTACATCAGGCATGTACTGGACCACGCCAGCTACGACAAGGGGCTGTGGAAGGAGGAAATAGAATGAGCGTACTGGTCAGCCAGGCGGCGGAGCACTGGCAATTCGTCGCGCCGCTGCTGCGCAAGCCCAGGACCGAGGCCGATTACGATGCTCTGGCCCTGGCCCTGGATGAATTGCTGGACATCATGGGCGAGGATGAGGCTCATCCGCTGGCCTCACTGGTGGACATCATCGGTGATTGGATCGAGGCCTATGACGAAGAGCATCGGCCGATACCTCCCGTCAGTGGCGTGGAGGTCTTGCGCTCGTTGATGCACGAGCACGGCCTGACCCAGAGCGACTTGCCCGGGGTCGGGGCGCAATCGGTGGTTTCCGAAGTGCTGAGTGGCAAGCGCCAGCTCAACCTGCGGCAGGTGCGCTGGCTGTCCGAGCGCTTCAAGGTGGCAATGGAAGTGTTCGCCTGACTCAGGACGAACAGCTGATCTCCAGGTGCTTGCCCCAGTCCGGCGGCCGCTTGGCGTAGTTGTCCATGCCGGGCTGTTCTTCGAACGGCCGGCTCAGCACCTGGTGCAGGCGCCGCACTTCGCTGTAGTCGCCCGATTCCGCGGCTTCGATGGCCTGTTGCGCCAGGTAGTTGCGCAAGACATACAGCGGATTGACCGCGTGCATGCGCACCCGGCGCTGTTCCTGGTCCTGCAGCGGATCGCGGGCTACCCGCGCCACGTACGACTCGGCCCAGGCATCGAAGCCCTTGAGATCGACGAAGTCGTCACGCAACTGCGCCACGGCCAGCTCCGGCGCTGTGTCCCCCAGGCGGCGGAAGAACAGGCTGTAGTCCACGGCGCTGCCCTGCATCAGTTGCAGCAGCCGTTCCACCAGTTGCTGGTCGGCGTCCTCGGCATGGGTCAGGCCCAGGCGCCGGCGCATCAGGTCCAGGTAGTGGGCCTGGTACAACGGCAGGAACAGGCCCAGCGTTTCACGCAGGTCGTCAACCGCAATCAATGGGGTCAGGGCCTGGGCCAGGGCGCTGAGGTTCCATTGGCCGATGGGCACCTGGTTGCTGAAGGAGTAGCGACCCTGGTCATCGGAGTGGTTGCAGATGAAGTGGGCGTCGAAGTCGTCGAGGAAGGCGAAGGGGCCGAAGTCGAAGGTGATGCCCAGGATCGACATGTTGTCGGTGTTCATCACGCCGTGGCAGAAGCCATAGGCCTGCCATTTGGCGATCAGCTGGGCATTGCGCTCGACGATCTCGCGAAACATCGCCAGATAGGGCTGGGGGTGTTCGCGGCATTCGGGGAAATGCTGCGCCAGCACGTGTTCGGCCAGTTGGGTGTGCTGTTCGGACTTGCGCGTGTAGTAGAAATATTCGAAATGCCCGAAGCGGATATGACTGGGCGCCAGGCGCAGGACCATGGCGCCGCGCTCCTGCTTCTCGCGCCACACCGGGGTGTCCGAGCCGATGACGCACAGCGCCCGGCTACTGGGAATGCCCAGGGCATGCAGGGCCTCGGAGGCGAGGAACTCGCGGATCGAGGAGCGCAGCACCGCGCGCCCGTCGCCCATGCGCGAGTAGGGCGTCTGGCCGGCACCCTTCAGGTGCAGGTCCCAGTATTGGCCGGCATCGTTGCGTACTTCCCCTAGCAGCAAGCCGCGACCATCTCCCAGCTGGGGGTTGTAGGAGCCGAACTGGTGCCCGGAATAGACCATCGCCCGAGGTTCGGCCTCGGCCCACAGCTTGTGTCCGCCGAACAGCTCAGCGAACACCGGGCTTTCGGCGACGGCGGGGTCCAGGTCCAGCAGGGCCATGGCTGCCGGACTGGCCACCACCAGGCGCGGGTTGTCCAGGGGCTCGGGCAGCACATGGGTCGAGAAGGCGTCGCCCAGGCGGGCGAAACGATTGTCGAAGGTCAGTTCGTCGAGGGCTTTCAACGGCCATCTCCCAGCAGAATGTCCGAGTATTCTGCTGGGCAAAGCCGTTCGCGTCGAGTTCGCCGGGCGTTAGGGTGCTGGCTTTTCCGGCGCTGGCGGGTCCTGGGGCTTCTCCGGACCAATGGGCACCATCTTGTACTCCTGGCCTTGGAGATTCTTGAGGTAGACCTCCATCTGCCGGAACGAGATGTTGATGTGCTGCTTCTTGAACTCGCGGCTGATGAAGCGGTTGACCTCGTCGATCACCGGGTTGCGGTCGCCCAATTCGCGCACGTGCATGCGCAGTTCGTGGTCCAGGGTGCTCTCGCCGAAACTGAGGAAGTACACCTGGGGCTCCGGCTCCTTGAGCACCCGTGGGTTCTCCCGGGCGGCCTTGAGCAGCAGTTCCTTGACCAGATCCAGGTCGGAGCCGTAGTCCACGCCCAGCTTCAAGGTCACGCGGGTAATGGTGTCGGTCAGCGACCAGTTGACCAGTTGCCCGGTGATGAAGGTCTGGTTCGGGACGATGATGTCCTTGCGGTCGAAGTCGGTGATGGTGGTGGCGCGGATGCGGATCCGACTCACTGTGCCCGACAGGTTGCCGATGGTGATGGTGTCGCCGATCCGTACCGGTCGCTCGAACAGGATGATGATGCCGGAGATGAAGTTGGCGAAGATCGCCTGCATGCCGAAACCCAGGCCTACCGATAGCGCGGCCACCAGCCATTGCAGCTTGTCCCAGCTGACCCCGAGGGTCGACAGGGTGGTGACGAAACCGACCCCGGCGATGGCATAGGAGAGCAAGGTGGTGGTGGCGTACGCGCTGCCCTGGGCCAGGTTCAGCTTGGACAACACCAGCACTTCCAACAGGCCCGGCAGGTTGCGCGCCAGGGCAAAGGTGATGCCGACGATGATCAGCGCGCCGATCAAGTCGCCGATGCTGATGGGCACCATGCTCATGTTGGCACCGGTGCCGCTGGTGTACTCGTAGAGGGTCACCCGGTCGAGGTAGGAGAACACCGAGATCAGGTCGGCCCAGACCCAGTACAGGGCGACCATGAAGCCACCCAGCAGGGCCAGGCGAATCAGGCGCAGGGACTGTTCGTTGACCTTCTCGATGTCCATGGTCGGTTCTTCGACCACCGCCTCGCCGTTTTCCCCGGCCTCCTTGGCTGCCTGGCGCTTGCTCAAGGCGCGCTGGTAGGCCAGGCGCCGCGCCGCGACGGCCAGGCCACGGACGAAGGTGGCCTCGACCACCAGCCACAGCATCAAAAGGTACAGGGTGTTGATCAGGCGATCGCTGAGCTTCAGCGCGGTGTAGTAGAAGCCGAAGCACACGGCAATGAACAAGGCGATCGGCAGCAAGGTGAACAGCACGCCGACAGCCTTGCGGAACAGCGAGGCGTTTTCATGGGTTGGGCTGCTCAGCAGCAGGCGGCTGAGCAACCAGGCCATCAGGGCATAGCAGGTCAGCACCACGGCGATGCCCAATACATCTTCGGCCAGGGCCGCGGGTTGCAACTCGGCCACCGTGACCACCGCCACCAGGGCCAGGACCACCAGGCCCAGGCGACGGATCCAGCCACGCAGGAATTCCACCTGGGGTTTTTCCCAGCGGAAATGCAACTCGGCCACACCACCGGGAGCGAGGATCCGGTAGGCGGTGTAGAACACCAGCCAGGCCTGGGCGATCTGCAGCAGTGCGGCGCCGAGGGTGGCGTTCTGTCCCCGGGCGTCGATCTGCAGGGCGTAGCCGCACAGCGCCAGGCCCAGGGCCAGGGGCATCGCCAGCAGGACGTTGACCAGGATCGCCAGGGGCGTGTGCCACTGGCTGTCACGTTTGAAGTGGCCGATATCCTTGTGCACCTTGCTCAGGCGCGCATACAGGCTCTTGCGCCGCCACAACAGGGCGCCGATCAACAGCAGCAAGGGCAGGAACAGCAAGGGCTGTTGCACCAGTGCGTCGATCAGCTCGCTGAAGCTCGAGGCCCAGGGCAAGTTGTTGATCTGATACTGCAAGCGATCGGGCACCTGGCGCAGCCATGTGGTGTCCAGTGGCTTGTTGCTGGGGATCCAGAACATCTGCTCGTCGAGGGTCGAGCGCAAGGTCTGGGTGGTGCTGAGCAACTGCTTCTGGTTCAACTGCAGGGTAATGGATTCGTTGAGCAGCGCGCTCAATTCGCGGTTCAGGCGGTCCAGCAGGTCGACCCGGGTATTGGCCAGTTCCAGCAAGGTCTTGCGCAACTGCGGGGTGACTTGCTCGGGCGGCTGGTTCTTGAGCAGGTTGTCGACGTAGGCGGTGGGGCTGCTGAGCAGCTCGCGCTGCTGGCTGACCTCGAACTGATAGAGGCGGATATCGGCGATATTGTTCGCCAGGTCGCGGTCGACTTTCAGCCGGGGCAGGGCCTGTTTCTGCTTGTAGAGGATCTTGGACAGCAACAGGCTGCCCTTGAGCACGCTGATCTGCTCGTCCAGCGCCGCGGCGACCTGGGTCACGTTGTCCAGTTGCTGCTTGGTCTGCAGGTTGCGCTGGGTCTGTTCGTTGAGTTGGTCGGTGAAGTGCAGCAAGTAGTCGGAGGCTTCGAGATTGAAGGCGCTCTCGGTGGCCAGCAGGCTGCTACCGCCGGCTTTCTGCGCTTCGATGGACTGCTGGGTGACCGTCTCTTGGGACTGGGCCAGGCGCTTCTGGTTGATCAGGGTCTGCAGATCCTGGGTTTCCTGCTCCAGGCGCGCGATCTTTTCCACCAGCAGGTCGTGCTGGCTGCTGCCCAGGTCCTGCAGTTGGCTGTTGCCTGCCAGCTCTTGGCGACGCAGCGGGATCAAGGCATTGATCGCCGCCAGTTCGGCATTGAGCAGGTTGCGCTGGTCGTTGCTCAGCAGCTTGCCGTTGTCCTTGCCGGCCTTGAGGATGGTGTTGATCTGCAGGATCCGCGTCTGGCCGTTACTGATCTCGGCCTGGGCCCGTTCGGGGCGAGTCTGGGCACTGATGGTCAGGCTGTTGGCCTGGGCCAGGGCTTTTTGCAGTTCACCCTGGGCGGTGGTGCGCTCGGCCAGCAGTTGCTCCAGCTGTGTCACGCTCAGCGCGGCATAGCGTTGGGTTACCGGCACCACCTTGCTGGCCTTGAGGCGCTCCAGCTCGCGCTGGTTTTCCAGGGTCTGGCGCGGAGCGCTGGCCAACTGTTGCTTGAGTTCCGGCAGGCGCTGCTCGTAGTCCTGCTGGTTAGCCAACTGATTCAGGGTGTTCTGCAGGAGCGTCTGCAGGGCCTTCTGATCGGCCTCGGAAAGCTTGCGCTCGGCGATCTTGTCCAGGCTTTGCTGGACCGCCTCGGCGCTGGGCGGCTCGCCGCCCTGTGCGGCGCCGACGGAGAGACTCAGGCCCAGCAGGGCAATCGCGAAAATTTTACGCAGGGTCGGCATAGAGGTCGGTCGAGCAAGCAAGTAGGAATGGGGGAATGCGTCGGTAAAAATCTGACGCGTTTCCGAGTTTAGAGGAAGAGTCCGGGGCCGGGTCGACTTCCTTCGGGGAATCTGACGCCGACTTTGCCGATCTTGTTCCCGTCCATCACCGCGACGGTCCAGGTGGTGTTGTTCCACTCCACCTGGTCACCGACCACCGGTGCACCGCCGACTTTCTGGGCGATGAAGGCGGCCAGTGGCATGTCGGCGTCCTGGCCGTCGAGCTTGAGGCCGTAGAGCGCCGAGACCGCGCCCAACTGGGCGTCGCCTTCGAGGACGAAGTCGCCGAAGAAGCGCAGGTCCAGACCGCGTTCCGGGGCCTGGCTGAACAGCTTGCCCAGGGCCGGGAGGTTGTGTTCATGGCCGATCACGCACAGCAGGTCGTCGGCTTCCAGTACCGTACTACCCGACGGATGGAGCAGTTGCTGGCCGCGAAACAGGGCGGCGATCCGCGTGCCCTCGGGCATTTTCAGTTCGCGCAGGGCGGCGCCGATGCACCATTTTTCCGCCCCCAGGCGGTAGACGAACAGCTCCCACTCGCTGGTGACGTGGACCTCCAGGGCGGCCCGGGAAATCGGTGCCGGCTCCGGTGGGACCGTGACCTTCAGCCACTTGGCCACCCACGGCAGGCTGGTGCCTTGCAGCAGCAGCGAGATCAGCACGATGAAGAATGCCAGGTTGAAGTACAGCTGGGCGTTGGGCAGGCCGGCCATCAGCGGGAATACCGCGAGAATGATCGGTACCGCGCCACGCAGCCCGACCCACGAGATAAAGGCTTTTTCCCGGCCATGGAAAGCCCTGAACGGCAGCAGCCCCACCAGCACCGACAACGGCCGGGCGAACAGGATCATCCACAGGGCCAGGCCCAGGGCCGGCAGGGCGATGGGCAACAGGTCGTGAGGCGTGACCAGCAGCCCGAGCACCAGGAACATGCCGATCTGTGCCAGCCAGGCCATGCCGTCGAGCATGTGCAGGATGCCGTGGCGGCTGCGCACCGGGCGGTTGCCGATCACCAGGCCGCACAGGTACACCGCGAGGAAGCCGCTGCCGTGCAGGGCATTGGTCAGGGCAAAGACCACCAGGCCGCCGGCGATTACCAGGATCGGATACAGGCCGTTGGCCAGGTGGATGCGGTTGACCAGTTGCAGCATCAGCCAGCCACCGCCGAGGCCGATCACCGCACCGATGCCGAACTCGCGGATCAGCTCCCCAAGCAGGCTCAAGTGCAGTCCGGTATGACCGTTGGCCAGCATGTCGATCAGGGTCACGGTGAGGAACACGGCCATTGGGTCGTTGCTGCCGGACTCGATCTCCAGGCTGGCGGTCACCCGTTCGTTGAGACCCTTGCCCCCCAGCAGCGAGAACACCGCCGCGGCGTCGGTGGAGCCGACGATGGCACCGATCAGCAAGCCCTGGATCAGGTTCAAGTCGAACAGCCAGGCCGCGGCCATACCCGTGAGCCCGGTGGTGATCAGCACTCCCACCGTGGCCAGTGACAGCGCCGGCCAGAGCGCCACGCGAAAGCTCGCGACCCGGGTGCGCAGGCCACCGTCCAGCAGGATCACTGCCAGGGCCAGGTTGCCCACCAGGTAGGCGGTCGGGTAGTTGTCGAAGATGATTCCGCCGCCATCGACACCGGCAGTCATGCCCACGGCCAGGATGATCACCAGGATCGGGATGCCCAGGCGGGAAGAGAGGGAACTGACCAGAATGCTCGCACCTACCAGCAACGCGCCGATCAAGAACAGGCTGTTGATGGTCGTTGCATTCAAAGGCTGTACTCCAGAGCGGAAAAGGCGGGCGCCAACTGGCCATGCAGTCTGCGTGCCAGCGATTCTAACCTGTTGAAATGTGCCGCTGTCAAAGGCTTTTCATGGCGGCGGCGGGCGCCCCGGCAGACGGTATCCGCCGGGGCTTTTGCCTGTCTGGAGGGCCCCTCAGAGACTGAAGCGAGCGACCATGCTGTTGAGGTCCACGGCCAGGCGCGACAGTTCGTTGCTGGCCGCACTGGTCTGGTTGGCGCCGGTGGCCGACTGCACCGACAAGTCGCGAATGTTCACCAGGTTGCGGTCTACTTCGCGGGCTACCTGTGCCTGCTCTTCGGCGGCGCTGGCGATCACCAGGTTGCGCTCGTTGATCTGGATGATCGCGCTGTTGATGGTGTCCAGGGACAGGCCGGCACCCCGGGCGATGTTCAACGTCGATTCGGCACGCTCGGTACTGTTGCGCATGGAGTCCACGGCCTGTTCGGTGCCGTTCTGGATGCTGCCGATCATGCGTTCGATTTCGCTGGTGGACTGCTGGGTGCGGTGGGCCAGGGCGCGGACCTCGTCGGCGACCACGGCAAAACCACGCCCGGCTTCACCGGCCCGGGCGGCCTCGATGGCGGCGTTGAGGGCCAGCAGGTTGGTCTGGTCGGCCAGGCCACGGATCACGTCGAGGACCTTGCCGATGTCCCGGGATTCGTTGGCCAGGTCACCGATCAGCCCGGCGGTGCTCTGGACGTCGGCGCTCATGCGTTCGATGGCGGACACGGTTTCCTGCACCAGGTCGCGGCCATCACCGGCCGAGGTGGTGGCCTCCCTGGAAGCCTCGGAGGTGCTGACGGCATTGCGCGCGACTTCTTCCACGGCGCTGGTCATTTCGTTGACCGCGGTGGCGGCCTGCTCGATCTCGTTGTTCTGCTGGGTCAGGCCGCGGGCACTTTCCTCGGTGACGCTGTTGAGTTCTTCGGCGGCGGAGGCCAGCTGGGTGGCGGAGCCGGAGATATGTTGCAGGGTATCGCGCAGGTTTTCCTGCATCTTGGCCATGGCCCGCAGCAGGCGCCCGGCTTCGTCGCTGCCATCGACGTGGATCGGCCGGGTCAGGTTGCCCTCGGCGATTTCCTCGGCGGCATCCAGGGCCTTGGCGATCGGCAGGGTGATGCTGCGGGTCAGCAGCCAGGCGAACAGCAGGGTCAGGGCAGTGGCCAGGATCAACAGCACCACCACCAGCTTGACCGCTGCGGAATATTGCTCGGCAGCCTGGCGATTGGTGTCCAGGGTCTGCTGGGTGTTGATCTCCAGCAAGCGGTTGAGCACCGTGTTCACCGCTTCGGAGTTGTTCAACAGGTCGGTGTTGAGCAAGGTACGCAGCTCATCCACCTGATTGTTGCGCGAGAGGGCCTTCATCCGCTCCTCGATCTGCCGGTATTGGCCCAACAGCTGGATGTATTGGTCGTAGGCGGCTTTCTCCGCCGGGCTGGTGATGAGTTTCTCGTAAGTGACCTGGGCCGTGCGGATCTGCTGGTTGCGCATATCCAGCAGTTCCATGGTCTTTTGCTGGACGTCCGGTTCACGGTTCACCAGCAAGCGATAGGACAGCACCCGCAGGCGCAGGGTCAGTTGGGTGAATTCGTCGAGGCTCTTGATGCTCGGCACGCTGCTCAGGGTGATGTCCTCGGCGGCGCCACGGATCTTGCTCATCTGATTCAGGGCAAAGATACCCAGGATCAGCATCAAGCCGCCGATCATGGCAAAACCGAGGAAGGCCCGCGGAGCGATATTCAAATTACGAAGGGACATGATAGGTACCAGGAAAGGCGCATCCGTGCGGGGCTTGAGACTGATCTACCGTGACTTATCGGTCGTACGACTAAAGTCTTGAGTCTTGCCGTGGATTTAACCTGGCATCCATTGCCCTGGCAGGTTGCGCGCTGGCCGGTGTTTGCAGCTCCGCCCGTGAAATTCGCAGGGCGGAGCTGGCTGGCGGGGCTTCTGCCTGTCTGGAGTCCCCTCAGAGGCGGAAGCGGGCGACCATGCTGTTGAGGTCCACGGCCAGGCGCGACAGTTCGTTGCTGGCGGCGCTGGTCTGGTGGGCACCGGTGGCCGACTGCACCGACAGGTCACTGATGTTCACCAGGTTGCGGTCCACTTCACGGGCCACCTGGGCCTGCTCTTCGGCGGCGCTGGCGATCACCAGGTTGCGCTCGTTGATCTGGATGATCGCGCTGTTGATGGTGTCCAGGGACAGGCCGGCACCCCGGGCGATGTTCAACGTCGATTCGGCACGCTCGGTACTGTTGCGCATGGAGTCCACGGCCTGTTCGGTGCCGTTCTGGATGCTGCCGATCATGCGTTCGATTTCGCTGGTGGACTGCTGGGTGCGGTGGGCCAGGGCGCGGACCTCGTCGGCGACCACGGCAAAACCACGCCCGGCTTCACCGGCCCGGGCGGCCTCGATGGCGGCGTTGAGGGCCAGCAGGTTGGTCTGGTCGGCCAGGCCACGGATCACGTCGAGGACCTTGCCGATGTCCCGGGATTCGTTGGCCAGGTCACCGATCAGCCCGGCGGTGCTCTGGACGTCGGCGCTCATGCGTTCGATGGCGGACACGGTTTCCTGCACCAGGTCGCGGCCATCACCGGCCGAGGTGGTGGCCTCCCTGGAAGCCTCGGAGGTGCTGACGGCATTGCGCGCGACTTCTTCCACGGCGCTGGTCATTTCGTTGACCGCGGTGGCGGCCTGCTCGATCTCGTTGTTCTGCTGGGTCAGGCCGCGGGCACTTTCCTCGGTGACGCTGTTGAGTTCTTCGGCGGCGGAGGCCAGCTGGGTGGCGGAGCCGGAGATATGTTGCAGGGTATCGCGCAGGTTTTCCTGCATCTTGGCCATGGCCCGCAGCAGGCGCCCGGCTTCGTCGCTGCCATCGACGTGGATCGGCCGGGTCAGGTTGCCCTCGGCGATTTCCTCGGCGGCGTCCAGGGCCTTGGCGATCGGCAGGGTGATGCTGCGGGTCAGCAGCCAGGCGAACAGCAAGGTCAGGGCGGTGGCCAGCGTGAGCAGGGCCATCACCAGGTTCGACGCATCGCGGTACAACTGCGCTGCTTCCTCGGCCGCCTCGGTGGCGTAGCGGGTGTTGATTTGCACCAGCCGGTTGAGGGTGGCGTTGATTTTCTCGGCGCTGTCCATCAGTTGGGTATTGAGCAGCTCTTGCATGGTGTCGAGCTGGTTGCTGCGCGACAGCTCGATCAAGCGGCTTTCCAGCTGGCGGTGCTGGGTCAGCATGTCGATGTACTGGTCATAGGCCGCGCGCTCCTCGGCCATGCTGATCAGTGCCTCGTAGCCCGGGCGCGCCTCGTCGATCTTGCGGTTGCGCTCGGCCATGGCATCCAGGGTTCGCTGCTGCGCCACGGGGTCACGGTTGACCAGCAGGCGGTAGGCATGGACCCGCAGGCGCAGGCTCAGTTGGGTGAAGTCATCGACACTCTTGATGCTGGGCAGGGTGTCTTGGGTGATCCGTTCGGTAGCCGCGTGGATCTTGCCCATCTGGATCAGGGCAAAGGTCCCGAGAAACAGCATCAGGCAGCCGATCAGGGCAAATCCGAGGAAGGCTCGCGGGGCGATATTCAGGGTGCGCAGGGACATTGTTCATACCTGTATTGGGCGCGCTTCGCGCTGTATGGGTGGTGCAGCACCTGGGCTATCGCATCGAGAAAATGCTTCTTGAATCGCCAAAAGGGGTTTAGGAAATTTCCGATCATTTGTCGGACGGTTCTAGAAAACTCCCGGTGTCCGACAGGACGTTTGGAACCCCGGGGCGAAATGGCAGTCTCTAGCAGCTCTTGTGGAAGGGTCATCGCCAGCAAAATCAAGGCTTTGCGCCTGGATATCCCTGGCATCCAGGGTGACTTTTCTTTATCGTACGCGCCCTTTGCAAAAAGCCCGGAAGATCAAAATGTTGGAAGCATCCCTCAGCCAATTGGAACAGCTGGTCAGTGACCTGGTGGTACAGAACCAGGAGCTGCTCGGTACGAACGAAGCCCTCAAGGCACAACTGGCCCAGGCCAAGGATGAGAACGAAAGCCTGCAGCTGAACCTGATGGAGCAGGAAGAAAAGCACGGTGCCACCGCTGCCCGCATCCAGGCCCTGGTTGAGCGCGTCACTGCGAGCCCGGCCAACCCATGAGACATCACAGCGATGGGGTGAGGGTGGTCAAAATCCTCGGCGAGGATTATTCACTCAAGGCGCCGGCCGGACAGGAACAGATCCTGATGGATGCGGTGCAGATGCTCCAGGCCACCCTGGCCGATACCAAGAAGAAGTTCCCGACCCTGATCGGCGAGCGCCTTTTGGTGCTGGCGGCGATGAACCTGTGCTCGCAGCAGATCGAGATGCGCAAGCGTCACGACGAAGAGCTGGAGCGCTACCAGGAGCAGGTCAGCGCGACGGTCGAAGTGATCGCCAAGACCATCCAGCAGAACTGATGGCGCTGTGTCCCGTCACCCGCGCAGGCAGGTTGCTGCAACGGATGTGACGGGACGGCCCCGGCCTGCCGGTCCTCGGGCTGGCGAGCTTCAGAACCACTCGTCGCGCATTGCCAGGCAGGTATCGTCCCTGGCTTCCAGCAATGTCAGTTCATGCTGACAGCCCGGCACTTCCCAGGTGAGGAAGTAGCGTGCGGCTTGCAACTTGCCCCGGTAGAAATCGCGATCTGCCGCTTCGCCCCGGGCCAGTCCTTCCTCGGCGCGGATCGCCTGTTCCAGCCAGCGCCAGCCAATGACTGCGTGGCCAAATGCCTTGAGGTACAGCGCCGAGTTGGCCAGGGTCGTGGTGACCTTACCGCTGACCAGGTCCTCCAGCAGGCCCAGGGTCACGGTTTGCAGGCGCGCCACCAACTGCTCCAAGGGGACGCGTAGGGCATCCAGGGAGACATGGGCCTGGGCGCGTGCGCCAGTCTCGGCCATCAGGCGGATCAGGCGCTTGAGCCCGGCGCCGCCATTTTGTGCCAGCTTGCGTCCCAGAAGATCCAGGGACTGGATGCCATGGGTGCCCTCATGGATCGGGTTCAGGCGATTGTCGCGGTAGTACTGTTCCACCGGATACTCGCGGGTGTAGCCATGGCCGCCGAGGATCTGGATCGCCAGTTCGTTGGCCTTGAGGCAGAACTCCGAAGGCCAGGACTTGACGATCGGGGTCAGCAGGTCCAGCAGCTCATGGGCTTGCTGGCGCCCAGTCGCATCCTCAAGGGTGGTGGTGTCGTCGAACAGCCGGGCTGCATACAGGCCCAGGTCGAAGGCACCTTCGACATAGGCCTTCTGGGTCAGCAGCATCCGGCGCACGTCGGCATGCTCGATGATCGCGACTTGGGGCGAGGTCGGGTCCTTGCCATCCGGCAGGCGCCCTTGAGGGCGTTCGCGAGCGTACTCCAGGGAGTACAGGTAGCCGGCATAACCGAGCATCACCGCGCCCATGCCGACGCCGATGCGTGCCTCGTTCATCATCTGGAACATATAGGACAGGCCCGCATGGGGTTTGCCCACCAGATAGCCGACACACTCGCCGTTATCGCCGAAGTTCAATGCGGTGGAGGTCGTGCCGCGATAGCCCATCTTGTGGAACAGGCCGGCCAGCAGCACGTCGTTGCGCTGACCCAGGGAGCCGTCGGCGTTGACCAGGAACTTGGGCACGACGAACAGCGAGATACCCTTCACTCCGGGCGGCGCGTCCGGCAGCTTGGCCAGCACCATGTGCACGATATTCTGTGCCAGCGAGTGGTCGCCGCCGGAGATGAAGATCTTGTTGCCCTTGATCCGGTAGCTGCCGTCGCCGGCGGGTTCGGCGCGGGTACGGATATCCGACAGCGAGGAGCCGGCGTGGGGCTCGGTCAGGGCCATGGTGCCGAAGAAGCGACCGTCGATCATCGGTTGCAGGAAGCGCTGTTTCTGCTCCTCGCTGCCGAAACTCTCGATCAGGTTGGCGGCACCCATGGTCAGGAACGGATAAGCAGAGCTGCCGACGTTGGCAGCCTGGAAATGAGCGAAACAGGCCTGGGACAACAGGGTTGGCAGCTGCATGCCACCGGCCTCGAAGTCGCGGGTGGCGTTGAGGAACCCGGCCTCGAGGAAGGCGTCCACCGCGGGCTTCACCTCGGGGATCAGTACCGCCTGGCCGTTTTCATAGCGCGGTTCATGCTCGTCGCCCTTGCGGTTGTGCGGGGCGAAATACTTCTCGGCGATGCTGCGGGCGGTGCCCAGGGCGGCATCGAAGGTCTCGCGGTTATGCTCGGCAAACCGTTCGCGCTGGGCCAGGCCCTCGGCGTCGAGCACCTCATACAGTTCAAAAGCCAGATTGCGGGAACTGAGCAAGGTCTCGGACATGGCGGCCTACCTGTTGATTGAGGAGATGGGCCGAGTCTAGACGCGTGAATGAAGGCGGGATAGGAAGATTGATAGGCGTGATGAAGCAGGAGAAACCAAACTGCAAGCCGCAAGCCGCAAGCCGCAAGCCGCAAGCCGCAAGCCGCAAGCCGCAAGCCAGAGCCAGAAGCAAAAACGGCAAGCAAAGGCCGTTGCCCCTGCTTGCCGCTTGCCGCTTGTAGCTTGCCGCTGCTTTTAACCGATGGTCATCAGGCTGGCATTGCCGCCGGCCGCAGCGGTGTTGACGCTCAGGGCGCGTTCGATCACCAGGCGCTCCAGGGCGATGGCGGTTTCGCCCTGGGACAGGCCCTGGACACCGACGATGGCGCCGGCACGCTGGGCTACCTGCTGGCAGACACTGCGCAGTTGGTCGCTGTCGCCGTGGTGCAGGACCGCGTCGAACACCACCTCATCCTTGGTCCAGTCGGCCACGCGCTTGATGCGCACCTGGATCTCCCTGGGCAGGCGGCCGAACAGGGTCTTGGCTACGGCGCTTTCCGGCCATACCGCCGAACCGCCGACGGCCAGTACCGCCGCCAGTTGGACCAGCAGGTCACCCTCGACTTCCGCCAGGCACAGGACGTGCTCGCGAGGCAGGATGGCATAGCTGTTGCGCTCGCCAGTCGGGCCGGTCAGCTGGCGGGAGATACCGCTCTGCGATTGCCCGCTGAACTGTTTGCACAGGGTCGCCAGTTCCGCCAGCTTGCTGCTGTCGGCCCAGGCTTGCAGGGCCGTGAGTGGCTTGAGCAGGGTTTCGCGCAGGCGCAGGTCCGGGGCGCTGATGGCATCGGCGCGGACGAAGGATTGCTCGATAGCGTCCACCGGCCGGGTCGACAGCAGGCGGTACAGGTACAGCGGGCCGCCGGCTTTCGGGCCGGTGCCCGACAGGCCTTCGCCACCGAATGGCTGCACGCCGACCACGGCACCGACGATGTTGCGGTTGACGTAGACGTTACCGGCGTTGACGTTGTCCACCACCTTGGCGATGGTCTCGTCGATCCGGGTGTGTACGCCCAGGGTCAGGCCGTAGCCGGACGCGTTGATCTGGGCGATCAGCTGGTCGATGTCCTTGCGCTTGTAGCGAACCACGTGAAGAACCGGGCCGAAGATCTCGCGCTGCAGTTCGTCGAAGCTTTCCAGCTCGATCAGGGTCGGCATGACGAAGGTGCCGCGCTTGATTTCTTCGCCGTCGGCGATGGCCATCTGGTACACGGTGCGGCCTTTGTCACGCATGGCCTGGATGTGTTTCTCGATACCGGCCTTGGCCTCGGCGTCGATTACCGGGCCGATGTCCACGGCCAGGCGCTCGGGGTTGCCCAGGCGGCTTTCGGCCATGGCGCCCTTGAGCATCTCGATCACGCGATCGGCGGAGTCTTCCTGCAGGCACAGCACGCGCAGGGCCGAGCAACGCTGGCCGGCGCTGTCGAAGGCCGAGGACACCACGTCGATCACCACCTGCTCGGTCAGGGCCGAGGAGTCGACGATCATGGCGTTCTGGCCACCGGTTTCGGCGATCAGCGGGATCGGCCGGCCCTGGTTGTCCAGGCGCCCGGCGATGTTGCGTTGCAGCAGGCGGGCGACTTCGGTGGAACCGGTGAACATCACGCCCTTGACCCGCTCGTCGCCGACCAGGCCGGCACCAACGGTTTCGCCGCGGCCTGGCAGCAGTTGCAGCACGCCTTCGGGGATGCCGGCTTCCAGCATCAGGCGCACGGCCTGGGCGGCCACCAGCGGAGTCTGCTCGGCCGGCTTGGCCAGTACCGGGTTGCCGGCGGCCAGGGCGGCGGCCACTTGGCCACTGAAGATCGCCAGTGGGAAGTTCCACGGGCTGATGCACACCACCGGGCCCAGAGGGCGGTGGGCGTCGTTGCTGAAGTCGTTGCGGGCCTGCACGGCGTAGTAGCGCAGGAAGTCCACGGCTTCGCGCACTTCGGCAATGGCGTTGGCGTAGGTCTTGCCGGCCTCGCGGGCCAGCAGGCCCATCAGCGGCTGGATCTCGCCTTCCATCAGGTCGGCGGCGCGCTCCAGGATCGCGGCGCGCTCGGCCGCTGGAGTGGCCTGCCAGATCGGTGCGGCATTCAGCGCGCACTGGATGGCGTTGTCGACGTCGGCAATGGTGGCTTCCTGGACATGCCCTACCACATCCCGATGATCGGACGGGTTGAGCACTGGGGCCGCAGGCTCGTCGCTGGATGGGCAGCCGAGCATCGGCGCCGCCTTCCAGTCGTTGTGGGCGGTGGCCAGCAGCGCGCAGGACAGCGATGCCAGGCGGTGTTCGTTGGCCATGTCGATACCGGCCGAGTTGGCGCGTTCGGCGCCGTACAGGTCGCGTGGCAACGGGATGCGTGGATGCGGCAGGCCGAAGCCGCCTTCCAGGGTCGCCATCTGCTCGATCTGGCTCACCGGGTCGGCCACCAGTTCCTGGATCGAGATCGACTGGTCGGCGATACGGTTGACGAACGAGGTGTTGGCGCCGTTTTCCAGCAGGCGGCGAACCAGGTAGGCCAGCAGGGTCTCGTGGGTGCCCACCGGAGCGTACACGCGGCATGGGCGGTTCAGCTTGCCATCGGCGACCTTGCCCACCACTTGTTCGTACAGCGGCTCACCCATGCCGTGCAGGCACTGGAATTCGTACTGGCCGGGGTAATAGTTCTGACCGGCGATGTGATAGATCGCCGACAGGGTATGGGCGTTGTGGGTAGCGAACTGCGGGTAGATGACTTCCGGCACCGACAGCAGCTTGCGCGCGCAAGCGATGTAGGAGACGTCGGTGTACACCTTGCGGGTGTAGACCGGGTAGCCTTCCAGGCCCTCGACCTGGGCGCGCTTGATCTCGCTGTCCCAGTAGGCGCCCTTCACCAGGCGGATCATCAGGCGGTGGCGGCTGCGGCGCGCCAGGTCGATGACGTAGTCGATCACGTACGGGCAACGCTTCTGGTAGGCCTGGATCACGAAACCGATGCCGTTCCAGCCAGCCAGTTGCGGCTCGAAGCACAGGCGCTCGAGCAGGTCCAGGGACAGCTCCAGGCGATCGGCTTCTTCGGCGTCGATGTTCAGGCCGATGTCGTACTGCTTGGCCAGGACGGTCAGGGCCAGCAGGCGCGGGTACAGCTCTTCCATCACGCGCTCGTACTGGGCACGGCTGTAGCGCGGGTGCAGGGCCGACAGCTTGATGGAGATACCCGGGCCTTCGTAGATGCCGCGACCGTGGGAAGCCTTGCCGATCGAGTGGATGGCCTGCTCATAGGAGGCCAGGTATTTCTGTGCGTCGTGCTCGGTCAGGGCCGCTTCGCCGAGCATGTCGTAGGAATAGCGGAAGCCCTTGGCTTCGAACTTGCTGGCGTTGGCCAGGGCTTCGGCGATGGTCTCGCCGGTGACGAACTGCTCGCCCATCAGGCGCATGGCCATGTCCACGCCCTTGCGGATCATCGGCTCGCCGCTCTTGCCGATGATGCGGCTCAGGGAGGAGGTCAGGCCGGCCTCGTTGTGGGTCGACACCAGCTTGCCGGTGAGCAACAGGCCCCAGGTAGCGGCGTTGACAAACAACGACGGGCTGTTGCCCAGGTGCGGCTGCCAGTTGCCGGTGCTGATCTTGTCGCGAATCAGCGCGTCGCGGGTGCCCTTGTCGGGGATGCGCAGCAGGGCTTCGGCCAGGCACATCAGCGCCACGCCTTCCTGGGACGACAGGGAGAACTCCTGCAGCAGGCCCTGGACGATACCGGCACGGCCGCCGGCGCTCTTCTGGTTGCGCAGTTTCTCGGCGATGGAGGCGGCCAGCTTGTTGGCAGCTTCGGCGGTGGCGGCCGGCAGGCGCGCCTGCTCCAGCAGCATGGGCACCACTTCCGGCTCGGGGCGACGGTAGGCGGCGGTGATAGCAGCACGCAGGACCGATTGCGGCAGGATGCTTTCAGCGAATTCAAGGAAGCACTGGTGTGCGTGGTCGGTCTGCACTTCGCCTGCGTCGTCGCCGTCTTTGGCAATGGCGCTGCTCAGTTCGGTAAGGGTTGCACCACCCTCGAGTTTTTCCAGGTAATTGAAAATCGCCTGCTTGATCAGCCAGTGCGGAGTCCGATCAATCGAGGCCGCGGCGGCCTTGAGACGCTCGCGGGTAGGGTCGTCGAGTTTGACCCCGAGAGTGGTGGTAGCCATATTTTTATCCTCATGTTTGCCACGCGAGTGTGGCATCAGCTGGCGGCAAGATTATCCGCGCGCTGAAATGGGTGCAACCGGGTGCAACCCATTTTTGAGCGGAAAAAGCGGCAGCTTGTCAGGAATAAAATTCCTGCATGGGATGCAGGCCTCGAATAGGTGCATTTGCTTCTGAGAATGTCTTTTCTTGCGCCAAAAGGGAGCAAGAAACGCCACGAAACAGCGATTTATCGACAAGGTGCAACTGATTCTCCTTAAATTGGTTGCACCTTGTTCATTTTGTTGCATAGGATTCGCGCCCAAGGTGCAACCGTTCTGTCGGACTGGTTCATCGGCCGATGGCTTTCCTGGGGAAACATCGGTCATAAATGCGCGGCACGCCTGAACGTCTCCCAAGCGTCATCGTTTGGCGGCGTGGGCAGTGACCGCCGCACCATAAAAACAAAGCCAGGGCGTTATTCATGAGTGCAAGCAATCCAACCCTGATCACGTTCGTGATCTACATCGCGGCAATGGTGCTGATCGGCTTCATGGCCTATCGCTCCACCAACAACCTTTCCGACTACATTCTTGGTGGCCGCAGCCTGGGCAGCGTGGTGACTGCGCTTTCCGCCGGCGCTTCCGACATGAGTGGCTGGTTGCTGATGGGCCTGCCGGGCGCCATCTACATGTCCGGCCTGTCCGAGAGCTGGATCGCCATCGGCCTGATCGCCGGTGCCTACCTGAACTGGCTGTTCGTAGCCGGTCGCCTGCGGGTACAGACCGAGCACAACGGTGACGCACTGACCCTGCCGGACTACTTCTCCAGCCGTTTCGAAGACAAGAGCGGCCTGCTGCGGATCATCTCCGCGGTGGTAATCCTGGTGTTCTTCACCATCTACTGCGCCTCCGGCATCGTTGCCGGCGCCCGTCTGTTCGAAAGCACCTTCGGCATGTCCTACGAGACAGCCCTGTGGGCGGGTGCGGCAGCGACCATCGCCTACACCTTCGTCGGTGGTTTCCTGGCGGTGAGCTGGACCGACACCGTGCAAGCCACGCTGATGATCTTCGCCCTAATCCTCACGCCGATCATCGTGCTGCTGGCTACCGGTGGCGTCGACACCACCTTCCTGGCCATCGAGGCCAAGGACCCCACCAGCTTCGACATGCTCAAGAACACCACCTTCATCGGCATCATCTCGCTGATGGGCTGGGGCCTGGGCTACTTCGGCCAACCGCACATCCTGGCGCGCTTCATGGCCGCTGATTCGGTCAAGTCGATCGCCAATGCCCGCCGTATCTCCATGACCTGGATGATCCTGTGCCTGGGCGGCACCGTGGCCGTGGGCTTCTTCGGCATCGCCTACTTCTCGGCGCATCCCGATGTGGCCGGCCCGGTAACCGAGAACCCTGAGCGGGTGTTCATCGAGCTGGCCAAGCTGCTGTTCAACCCTTGGATCGCCGGTGTGCTGCTGTCGGCCATCCTGGCGGCGGTCATGAGTACCTTGAGCTGCCAGCTGCTGGTGTGCTCCAGCGCCCTGACCGAGGACTTCTACAAAGCCTTCCTGCGCAAGAGCGCTTCCCAGCTGGAACTGGTGTGGGTTGGCCGGGCGATGGTGCTGGTGGTGGCGGTGATTGCCATTGCCATGGCCGCCAACCCGGAAAACCGTGTACTGGGCCTGGTGAGCTATGCCTGGGCTGGTTTCGGCGCGGCCTTCGGTCCTGTGGTGCTGATCTCGGTGCTGTGGAAAGGCATGACCCGTAACGGCGCATTGGCCGGTATCGTGGTCGGTGCCGTGACCGTGATCCTGTGGAAACACTTCGCCCTGCTGGGCCTGTACGAAATCATCCCGGGCTTCATCTTCGCCAGCCTGGCGATCGTTTTGGTGAGCAAGCTGGGTGCTCCGAGCGCTGGCATGGTCCAACGCTTCGAAGCTGCCGAGAAGGATTTCAAGCTCAACCACTGAGTGCTTGATCCGGCCCCTGTTTGCCTGGGGCAACAATGAAAACGGCCCGCTGCGGTGATGCAGCGGGCCGTTTTTTTTCGCCTTCTGAAGCCGCGGCAGGCTGGAAGCGAACGTAGAGAAGGGTGGCAGGGGGCTCTGGAGATCGCCAAGCAAGGCCCTGCAGTCCTTTGCGCAACCTCGCCATGGCTCGGTCGCGGCTACATGCCGCTATCGGGCCGTGGCGGGCACGGCTCAGTGCAGCTCAGCGTCGGGCTGGTTGAGGAAGATCAGCACGCCAAGGATCGCCATGTAGAACTTGAACGCCGCTTCCTGGCCGTTCCAGGTGGAGGACTGCCACATCATGAACCATTCGCCGCCCACCACCATGAAGCCAAAGAACCAGACGCAGAAGCCCAGGCAGAAACCGGCAATGGCCCAATGCTTGGCGCGATTGAAGTCGCAGGCTTTGCCGTAGCGTGCGCGCCACAGGCGGGCGGCACCGAGCACCAGCAGCACGCCGGTGACAGCTTCGCCGGCGATGATCAGCCAGTAGCCGGCATTCCACAGCAATGGTTGGGTGATGGCCCGGCCGGTGGCGCTGTTGCCGGGGAAGACGCTGTCCATGCTTAGCACGTGCTGGACGAAGGCGAAGTTGGAACCGTAGTCGCTGATGTTGTTATAGGCCACCAGCAGGGCGAAGGCGGCGACCGCGAGGGTCATGGTGATCTTTACGTAGCGCACGAGCATGTCAGGGTCCTTTGATAGGGAAACGATCCTTGGGGGAGGGGGATCCTGGGCGGGTGTAGCGAGGGCAGCTTAGTGGCGCGGGGAAAGAGGAACAAGGGCCCCGCCGGGTACAGGCGGGGCTGTGTGGAATCAGGCTTGTCGCAGGGCCTGGTCCAGGTCTTCGAGCAGATCCTCGATGGCTTCGATACCCACCGAGAGGCGGATCATCTCCGGCTTGACCCCGGCCTTGGCCTGTTCCTGTTCGTTCATCTGCCGGTGGGTGGTGGAGGCCGGGTGGCAGGCCAGGGACTTGGCGTCGCCGATGTTCACCAGGCGCTTGAAGATCTGCAGCGCGTCGTAGAAGCGCACGCCCGCCTCGTAGCCGCCCTTGAGACCGAAGGAGAGAATCGCCGACGGCTTGCCCTGCATGTACTTGCGCGCCAGTTCGTGGTGCGGATGGTCCTCCAGGCCCGCATAGCTGACCCAGGCCACCAGCGGGTGGGCCTTGAGGAACTGCGCCACCTTGAGGGCGTTGTCGGTGTGGCGCTCCATGCGCAGGGCCAGGGTCTCCAGGCCTTGCAGCAACAGGAAGGCGTTCATGGGCGCCAGGGCCGCGCCGGTGTTGCGCAGCGGCACGGTGCGGGCGCGAGCGACGAAGGCGGCGGGGCCGAACTTTTCGGTGTAGACCACGCCGTGGTAGGCCGGCTCGGGGGTATTGAGGCTGGCGAACTTCTGCGGGTGCTCGGTCCAGGGGAAGTTGCCGCTGTCGACGATCACCCCGCCCAGGGCATTGCCGTGGCCACCCACGTACTTGGTCACCGAATGCACGACGATGTCGGCACCGAACCGGATCGGCTTGCACAGGATCGGCGTGGCCACGGTGTTGTCCACCATCAGCGGTACGCCACGGGCATGGGCGACCTGGGCCAGGCCTTCGATATCGACGATGTTGCCCGCCGGGTTGCCGATGCTCTCGCAATACACCGCCTTGGTGTTGTCGTCGATCAGTTCGGCAATGGCCTCGGGCGAGTCGTCGCGGGCGAAGCGCACTTCGACGCCGAAACTGGGCAGCAGGTGGGCGAACAGGGTGTAGGTGCCACCGTACAACTGGGGGGTGGAGACGATGTTGTCGCCGGCCTGGGTCAGGGTCTGGATGGCGTAGTGGATCGCGGCGCTACCGGCAGAGACCGCCAGTGCCGCGACGCCGCCTTCCAGGGCCGCCATGCGCTGTTCCAGTACATCGTTGGTGGGGTTCATGATCCGGGTATAGATGTTGCCCGGTACATCGAGGTTGAACAGGTCGGCACCGTGCTGGGCGTTGTCGAACTCGAAGGCGACGTTCTGGTAGATGGGCACGGCCACGGCCTTGGTGGCGGGGTCAGACTTGAATCCATGGTGCAGCGCAATCGTTGCGTCTTTCATAAATTCTCAACTCAGTAGCAGTCCATTAATGAGCACAGCCAGGCAGGGTCGTGCCCGTACAGCAGTCAGTGGTCCCTTGTGTCTGAGTCGCCAGCAACCGCTTGGTGCGCTGCCGCTTGGTCGCGGCAGGCGGGTCAGTGTCCAACAGGCGTGGCGGATGGGCAAGCTGGCCGCGCCACGCTGGAGCAAATGCGATGGTCTGTCCTGACGCGGTCCCTGGCACAGGGTAAACTTGCGCTCCTGCGCAGGAGCAACCATGAACTATCGTCACGCCTTCCATGCCGGCAACCATGCCGACGTCTTCAAACACCTGACACTGACCCGCCTCATCGCCCTGATGTCGCGCAAGGAACAGCCGTTCGCCTATATCGACAGCCATGCCGGCATCGGCCTGTACGACCTCAAGGGCGACCAGGCGACACGCACCGGCGAGTACCTGGAAGGCATCGCCCGGCTGTGGGGCGCGGACGACCTGCCAGAACTGACTGCCGACTACATGCGTGTGCTGCGCCGGCTGAACCCGGATGGCGAGTTGCGCTACTACCCCGGTTCCCCGGAGCTGGCCCGGCGTCTGATGCGCAACCAGGATCGGGCGCTGCTCAACGAGAAGCATCCCGAGGATGGCCTGCTGCTCAAGGACAACATGAAGGGTGATCGGCGGGTGGCGGTGCACCTGGGCGAGGGTTGGCATGTGGCCCGGGCGCTGCTGCCGGTGGCGGAGAAACGGGCGGTGATGTTGATCGACCCGCCGTTCGAGAAACTCGACGAGATGCAGCGTTGCGCCGCGTCGATGAAGGAAGCCATCGGTCGCATGCGCCAGACCGTGGCGGCCATCTGGTATCCGGTCAAGGACCAGCGCGCCCTGCGCCGTTTCTACCAGGACCTGGCCGGTACCGGTGCGCCGAAGCTGCTGCGGGTGGAATTGCTGGTGCATCCGCTGGATACGCCCAACAGCCTCAATGGTTCGGGCCTGGCGATTGCCAACCCGCCATGGGGCCTGGAAGAAGAACTGCGCGAACTGCTGCCGTGGCTGTCGAAAAAGCTCGGCCAGACCCAGGGCGGCTGGCAGATGGACTGGTTGATCGCCGAAGAGCAGCGGTAAGTTGCAAGCGGCAAGCGGCAGCGCTACCACTTGCCGCTTGAGGCTTGCAGCTTGTAGCTGCTTTAGATCGGGCAGGTCACCCCGGTACCGCCGATACCGCAATAACCTTCCGGGTTCTTCGCCAGGTACTGCTGGTGATAAGCCTCGGCGAAGTAGACGGTCGGCGCCTCTTCGATCTCGGTGGTGATGGTGCCCAGGCCAGCCTTGGTCAGCTCGGCCTGGAACACGTCCTTGCTGTGCAGCGCCTGCTGCAGCTGGGCCGGGTTGGTGGTGTAGATCACCGAGCGGTACTGGGTGCCGATATCGTTGCCCTGGCGCATGCCCTGGGTCGGGTTGTGCAGCTCCCAGAACATCGCCAGCAGCTGCTGGTAGCTGACCTTTTCCGGCTCGTACACCACCAGCACCACTTCAGTGTGGCCGGTCAGGCCCGAGCAGACTTCCTCGTAGGTGGGGTTCGGGGTGAAGCCCCCGGCGTAACCCACGCAGGTGCTGAACACGCCTTCGCGTTGCCAGAAGCGCCGCTCCGCGCCCCAGAAGCAGCCCAGGCCGAAGATCGCGAAGTCCACATTGCCCGGGAATGGACCCAGGAGTGGATTGCCGTTGACGAAGTGTTCCTCCGGAACGGTCATGGGAGTTTCACGGCCAGGCAGGGCTTGTTCTTTGGTTGGAAGCACGTTTTTGTTCACCAGGATTTCCGAGCGCAAGACCATGTCGCAGTCCTCCAGTCAGTGGGATAGTCATTATTCAGACACGCAGTTTGCCCGAGTGTCGCGACGCTGTCAGGCAATTGGACCGCGAGGATATCGTTTGAGCCGGGCGATCAGCTCGCTGCCGGGAATCGGCCGGTCGAACAGGTAGCCCTGGCCAACGTCGCAGCGATGGCGCCGCAGGAAGGCCAGTTGTTCGGCGGTCTCGACGCCTTCGGCCACGACCTTGATCTTCAGGTTGTGGGCCATGGCGATCACCGCCGAGGTGATTTCCATGTCGTCCTGGTTGTCGGGGATGTCATGGATGAAACTGCGATCGATCTTGATGATATCGATGGGGAATTTCTTCAGGTAGCTCAGGGACGAGTAGCCGGTGCCGAAGTCGTCCATGGCCAGGGTCAGGCCAAGTTTCTTCAGTTGCTCGAGTTGCTGGTGGGTGTCGTCGGTGGCCTCCAGCAGCAGGCCCTCGGTCAGCTCCAGCTCCAGCAGCGACGGCGGCAGTTGCTCTTCCTTGAGGATGTTGGCGATGGAGGCTACCAGGTCCGGGTCGGAGAACTGCTTGGGCGACAGGTTGATGGCCACGTGCAGGTTGCCCATGCCGGCGGCGGTCAGTTGCTTGCTCATGCGGCAGGCCTGGCGGGCGATCCATTTGCCGATGGGAATGATCAGGCCGGTTTCTTCCGCCACGCTGATGAACTGGTCCGGGCGGATCATGCCCTTTTCCGGGTGGTTCCAGCGCAGCAGCGCTTCCATGCCCAGCAGGCGACCACTGCGCAGGCACAGCTTGGGCTGATAGAACACATCCAGTTCGTTCTGGGTCAGGGCGCGACGCAGGTTGTTCTCGACGAACAGCTTGTAGCTGGCTTCGGCGTTCAGGGCCTCGGTGAACACCTGTACCTGATGCTTGCCGTTGGCCTTGGCCTTGTGCAGGGCCAGCCCGGCATTGCGCATCAGGGTCTGTGGGTCGCGCCCGTGCAAGGGAGCGCTGGCCAGGCCCACGGAGCCGGTCACGCTGATGAGCTGGTTGTCGACGAACATCGGCTTGTCCAGGGTCATCAACAATTGGCTGGCGATTTGCTGGCCGGTCTCCAGGTCGGTGTTGTCCAGCAGCACGGCGAATTCGTTGCTGGCGAAGCGCGCCAGGCTGCCGCTGGGGCTCAGGCTGTTGCGCAGGCGCCGGGCCAGGCTGATCAGCAGCTTGTCGCCGGTCTGGTGGCCGAGGCTGTCGTTGATCCGCTTGAAATTGTCGATGTCCACCAGCAGCAGGCTGATCGGGGTATCGCTGTCTCGGGCGAAGCGTTCATCGAGATTGCGGATAAATGCCGGGCGGTTGCCCAGGTTGGTCAGGTTGTCGGTGTAGGCCAGGCGTTCGATGCGCTGCTGGGCCAGCTTGGTCTGGGTGATGTCTTCGTAGATGCCGATGTAGTGGGTCAGCTCGCGATTGTCGCCATAGACCTTGGAGATCGACAGTTGGCCCCAGTAGGGTTCGAGGTTTTTACGCCGGCTCTTGAACTCGCCTTGCCAGCTATTGCTCTTGGCCAGGCTGGAAGGGGCGTCGAACAGCAGCTCGCTGAGATTTTCCAGGGCCGGCAATTCCGACAGGCGGTGGCCGTGGACTTCTTCGGTGCTGTACTGGGTGATCGCCGTGAAGCTTGGGTTGACGTATTCCACCACGCCGTCGCAGTTGACCAGCAGGAAGGCGTTGGCGCTTTGTTCCACGGCGCGTTGGAACAAGTGCAGGGCGCTGGTGGCAGCCCGCCGATTGTGGTTGTTGATGACCTGGGCGAACTGATCCGCCAACTCGCCGGCGAAGGCGATCTCGTCCGACTGCCAGGCGCGGGTCATGCCGGTCTGTTCCAGGCACAGCACGCCGACGACCTGCCCGTCGATGCGGATGCTGGCGTCGAGCATGGCGTTCACATCCCGCGGGCGCAGGCTTTCGGCCATTTCCCGGGTGCGTGGATCGCGCATGGCATTCTGCGCGTCGATGGCCCGGCAGCTGTGCAGAGCTTCCATGTAATCGGGAAAGCTGCTGGCATCGATGGATTCGGGCAGGCTGTATTCCTGGGAGGCACGGTGATAGGCGGCAATCGGCACCAGTTGCTGGTCTTCCAGGTTCCAGATGCTGGCGCAGTCGATCTGGTAGATGTCGCAGGCACTGCGAGTGATCAGCTCGGCGGCTTCCTTCAGGGAATTGCCGGTGCTGTAGCGCTGGCGGGTCAGGAGCAGGATCAGGTCCTGCTGCGCACGTACCCGCTCCAGATGTTGCAGTTGTTCCTGTTGCGCGCGCTGGTTCAGCTCCAGGGCGATCTGCAGCCGGCTGTTCTGGGTTTCCAGATCCTGGGTCGGCATTGGCGGGGCGTGGCCGAACAGGCCTTCGACCACCAGCAGATAACCGCGCAGTAGATGCCGGTTGTGCTGCTTGTAGGCTTCACCCAGCTCCAGGATGCTCAGCGGGCCCTGGCCGGTGTGCAGGGTGTAGCGGATCAGGTAATGGGGGCTGTTGCTCAGTTGCTGCTGGATATTGTCGTGCAGCTGATAGCGCGCTTCGGGCTCCATCAGGCTTGCGTAGGGCGAGCCGACCAGGGCACAGAGCTCCACGGCGGGCAGGCCGAACTGGCGTTCGCAGTTGGGATCGAGAAATAGCAGTGCCCAGCTAGCTTCATTCAGCCGTTCGAAACGCAACATGCCGAGCCGCGAAGGCACAGGCAACTGCGTCACTACCTCGGCCACCATACGGCTGGCGGCATCGGGTTGGCTTTTCATGGGGAAACTCGCTTCGAAATTGCTGATCGCGCCGGGCTCACGCCCTCTTTACTGTTGCCTGCGGCAAGGTTGCATCATGGCGCATCGACTGACAAGTAAGATGAAGGCTAAGTGCTATAAACCTGTATCGGCAGGCAGGCGGATTTCTGCAAAGTTACTTTGGGCAGTTTACAGGCCTGGAGCGACGGACGGTTGATGGTACGGCACTGGCAAAAAAAAGCCCCGCCAAACTGGCGGGGTTGAGGTACGAGCGTGGCGCTCGAAAGGGGTGCGTCGCCGGCCCTGCTTGGCAGAAGGGCCGGCTCGCTGGTTACAGCAGGATGGTGCGGATGTCTGCCAGCAGGTCGCCCAGGCGCTTGGTGAAGCGCGCGGCGGCTGCGCCGTTGATCACGCGGTGATCGTAGGACAGCGACAGTGGCAGCATCAGCTTCGGTTGGAAGGCCTTGCCGTCCCAGACCGGTTGGATCGCTGCCTTGGAAACGCCGAGAATCGCCACTTCCGGTGCATTGACGATCGGCGTGAAGCCGGTGCCGCCAATATGGCCGAGGCTGGAGATGGTGAAGCAGGCGCCTTGCATCTCGTCCGCAGAGAGCTTCTTGGTCCGGGCTTTTTCCGCCAGGGAAGCGGCCTCGGCGGCCAGTTGCAGCAAGCTCTTCTGGTCGACGTTCTTGATCACTGGGACCAGCAGGCCGTCCGGAGTGTCCACGGCGAAGCCGATGTGCACGTACTTCTTGCGGATGATCGCCTTGCCGCTAGGGGCCAGGGAACTGTTGAAGTCCGGCAGCTCCTTGAGCAGGTGCGCGCAGGACTTGAGCAGTAGCGGCAGGATGGTCAGCTTGACGCCGGCCTTCTCGGCCACGGCCTTCTGGGCAACGCGGAAGGCTTCCAGCTCGGTGATGTCCGCCGAGTCGAACTGGGTCACGTGTGGCACGTTCAGCCAGCTACGGTGCAGGTTGGCGGCGCCGACCTGCATCAAGCGGGTCATGGCCACTTCTTCGATTTCACCGAACTTGCTGAAGTCCACAGCAGGGACTGGCGGGATGCCTGCGCCGCCGGTGGCGCCAGCCGCAGCGGCCGGAGCCTCCTTGGCCTTCTGCATCATCGCCTTGACGTACACCTGCACGTCTTCCTTCAGGATGCGACCGTGCGGGCCGCTTGGGCTCACGGCGCTCAGTTCGACGCCGAACTCGCGGGCCAGTTGGCGCACAGCCGGGCCGGCGTGAACCTTGGCGCCAGGCTTGGCCGGAGCGACAGCCGGAGCAGCCACTGGGGCGGCCGCGGCAGGAGCGGCAGCAGCAGGAGCCGCAGCGGCTTGGGCCGGAGCGGCAGCCGGGGCTGGAGCGGCCGCAGGCGCAGCGCCTTTGACTTTCAGCTTGAGGATCAGGTCGCCGGTACCGACTTCGTCATCCAGCTTGATGGAAACGCTTTCCACCACGCCAGCGGCCGGGGACGGGATCTCCATGCTCGCCTTGTCGGATTCCAGGGTAATCAGCGACTGGTCGGCTTCGACGCTGTCGCCAGCCTTGACCATCACTTCGATGATCTTGGCCTTGCCGGCCGAGCCGATGTCCGGAACGTGGATGTCCTGGACGCTGTCGGCCACCGGGGCTGCTGGAGCGGCAGCCGGGGCCGGCGCAGCGGCTGGAGCCGCTGCAGGGGCTTGGGCTGGAGCCGCGGCGGCAGGGGCTGCTGCACCGGCTACTTCCAGGTCCAGGATCAGGTCGCCGGTACCGACTTCGTCGTTGAGCTTGACGCTGATGGCCTTGACCACGCCAGCGGCAGGCGATGGGATTTCCATGCTGGCCTTGTCGGATTCCAGGGTGATCAGCGACTGATCGGCTTCGACGCTATCGCCGACCTGGACCTGGATCTCGATGATCTGGGCCTTGCCGGACGAGCCGATGTCCGGCACGTGCACTTGCTGCAACGCGGCTGCGGCAGGCGCAGCACTTGCCGCAGGGGCAGCAGGGGCTGGCGCCGGAGCCGGTTCGGCCTTGGCTGCAGCCGCAGGAGCGGGTGCCGGGGCCGCAGCTGCGGCGCCCTCGACTTCCAGCTCCAGCAGTTCGTCGCCTTCTTTCAAGCGATCGCCCAGCTTCACTTTCAGGCTTTTGATGACACCGGCTTTCGGGGCCGGCACTTCCATGCTGGCCTTGTCCGATTCCAGGGTCAGGATGCTCTGGTCGGCTTCGATGCGGTCGCCGACTTTCACAAACAGTTCAATTACTTCACCTTCACCGCTGCCGATGTCAGGTACGCGAATGAGTTCGCTCACAAAAAGTCTCCTCAGCAGTCCAGTGGGTTGCGCTTGTCCGGATCGATACCGAACTTGACGATGGCGTCAGCCACCACCTTAGGTTCGATCTCGCCGCGGTCGGCCAAGGCTTCCAGGGCTGCCAGCACTACGAAGTGACGGTCGACTTCGAAGAAGTGACGCAGTTTCTTGCGGCTGTCGCTGCGACCGAAACCGTCGGTACCCAGGACCTTGAACTCTTTGGATGGAACCCACTGACGGATCTGTTCGGCGAACAGCTTCATGTAGTCGGTAGAGGCAATGACCGGGCCTTTGCGACCGGCCAGGCACTCTTCGACATAGCTCTGCTTCGGCTTCTGGCCTGGGTGCAGGCGGTTGCTGCGCTCAACGGCCAGGCCGTCGCGACGCAGTTCGTTGAAGCTGGTCACGCTCCATACATCGGCGGCAACGTTGAACTCCTCGCGCAGGATCTTCGCCGCTTCGCGGACTTCGCGCAGGATGGTGCCGGAGCCCATCAGCTGTACATGGTGCGCGGCATCGCGGTTGTCGTCCTCGAGCAGGTACATGCCCTTGATGATGCCGTCCTCGACGCCTTCCGGCATGGCCGGCTGCTGGTACGACTCGTTCATCACGGTGATGTAGTAGAAGACGTCCTGTTGCTCTTCGGTCATCTTCTTCATGCCGTCCTGGATGATCACCGCCAGCTCGTAGCCGTAGGTCGGATCGTAGGTGCGGCAGTTCGGGATGGTACCGGCCAGCATGTGGCTGTGACCGTCTTCGTGCTGCAGGCCTTCACCGTTCAGGGTGGTACGGCCGGCGGTACCGCCGATCAGGAAACCACGGGTACGGCTGTCGCCAGCGGCCCAGGCCAGGTCGCCGATCCGCTGGAAGCCGAACATCGAGTAGAAGATGTAGAACGGCAGCATCGGCTGGTTGTGGCTGGAGTACGAAGTACCGGCAGCGATGAAGGAGCTCATGGCGCCCGCTTCGTTGATGCCTTCCTCGAGGATCTGGCCCTTCTTGTCTTCCTTGTAGAACATCACCTGGTCTTTATCGACTGGCTCGTAGAGCTGGCCGACCGAGGAGTAGATGCCCAGTTGGCGGAACATGCCTTCCATACCGAAGGTACGGGCTTCGTCCGGGATGATCGGCACGATGCGCGGGCCGATTTCCTTGTCCTTGACCAGTTGCGCGAGGATGCGCACGAAGGCCATGGTGGTGGAGATTTCACGATCGCCGGAACCATCGAGGATTGCCTTGAGGGTATCCAGTGGTGGCGTCGGCACGCTGAAGCTCATGGCGCGACGCTGTGGCACGAAACCACCCAGCGCGGTGCGACGCTCGCTCAAGTAGCGGGCTTCGGCGCTGCCGTCTTCCGGCTTGAAGAACGGCAGGTTCTCGAGGTCCTCGTCCTTGACCGGAATGTCGAAGCGGTCGCGGAACAGCTTCAGGCTGTCGACGTCGACCTTCTTGGTGTTGTGCGCGGTGTTCTTGGCTTCGCCGGCACCGGTGCCATAACCCTTGATGGTCTTGGCCAGGATGACGGTCGGCTGCTCTTTGTGGTTGACCGCCTGGTGGTAGGCCGCATAGACCTTGTACGGGTCATGGCCACCGCGGTTGAGTTTCCAGATCTCGTCGTCGGACAGATCGGCAACCATCGCCTTGAGTTCAGGGGTGTTGAAGAAGTGCTCGCGGACGAATGCACCGTCCTTGGCCTTGTAGTTCTGGTACTCGCCGTCGATGACTTCGTCCATGCGACGCTGCAGGATGCCGTCGACGTCCTTGGCCAGCAGTGGGTCCCAGAAGCGGCCCCAGATGACCTTGGTGACGTTCCACTGGGCACCACGGAACACGCCTTCGAGTTCCTGGATGATCTTGCCGTTGCCGCGAACCGGGCCGTCGAGGCGCTGCAGGTTGCAGTTGATGACGAAGATCAGGTTGTCCAGCTTCTCGCGGCCAGCCAGGGAGATGGCGCCCAAGGCTTCTGGCTCGTCGCACTCGCCGTCGCCCAGGAAGCACCAGACTTTCTGCTTGCCGGCCGGGATGAAGCCGCGGGCTTCCAGGTACTTCATGAAGCGTGCCTGGTAGATCGCCTGGATCGGGCCCAGGCCCATGGATACGGTCGGGAACTGCCAGAAGTCAGGCATCAGCCATGGGTGTGGATAGGACGACAGGCCGTTGCCATCCACTTCCTGGCGGAAGTTGTTCATCTGTTCTTCGCTGATACGGCCTTCCATGAAGGCGCGCGCGTAGACGCCAGGGGAGGTGTGGCCCTGGAAGTAGATCAGGTCGCCGCCATGCTCGTCGGTCGGAGCCTGGAAGAAGTAGTTGAAGCCGATGTCATACAGCGTGGCGCTGGAGGCGAAGGAAGAAATGTGGCCGCCCAGGTCCGAATCTTTCAGGTTGGTGCGCATCACCATGGCCATCGCGTTCCAGCGCACCAGCGAGCGAATGCGGCGTTCCATGAACAGGTCGCCAGGCATGCGTGCTTCGTGGGTTACCGGGATGGTATTGCGGTATGGCGTGGTGATGGCGTAGGGCAGTTGCGAGCCGCTGCGGGTCGCGAGTTCGCCCATGCGGGTCATCAGATAGTGAGCGCGGTCTTCGCCTTCTTTGTCGAGAACCGATTCCAGGGCGTCCAGCCATTCCTGGGTTTCGACGGGATCGAGGTCTTGCATGGCTTGCTCCAGGGCGGAAAGGCTTCCAGAATCGGTTGCCTGAGTTTGCGACTGGCCTTGTGGGCAGACGTTATGAATTCTTGGATTGCCGGAGGTTGCTCCAGCGATGTGTAGTTTTACTACAAATCATCGGCCGTTTCAGCCTTTCGAATGTATAGACGAGTAGTAAAACTACAGAGGAATGGCTTGTGGCCTCCTGCTGCGTTGTGAGAAAAATCGTTACTCTTGGTCTGTTGTCGACAGGAATTAGCGGATATTTGATTCCTGGTGCCAAAGAATGGCTATTTTCAGCTATTTCTAACCTTTGTTCGACACTCCGCCTGCTGCCCGCCCTTCATATTTCCTTCAGCCTGCATTTTCACGCCCATCAAGGATAGCCCATGAGTCTGCCTGCGCTTGTTCAAGTCCCCGCGATTCTCCAGCCACTGGCCAGCCGTGCGGAGCAGTCCCTGCGCAGCGCGGTGGCGGCCCTGGACGCAGGTCCTGGCCTGGCGGGCTGGAGCGATGAGCGTTGGGCGGAGTTCGCCAGGGTCAGTGCGGCCAGCGACTTCGTCATTGAACAGAGCTTGCGTGACCCTTTGATGTTGCTGGAACTGGTGGAGTCTGGCGAGCTGGATCGTGCTTTCGCTCCGGGCGAGCTGTGTGCCCAGATCGCCACTGCGGTGCAAACGACCGAGACCGAGGACCAACTGGGGCGAGTGCTGCGACGCCAGCGTACCCGGCACCAGGTACGGATCATCTGGCGCGACCTGACCCGCCGGGCAGACCTGGTGCAGACCTGTCGCGATCTTTCCGACCTGGCCGATGCCTGTATCGACCAGGCTTACGCCTGGCTATACCTGCGCCATAGCCAGCAGTTCGGCGTGCCCATGGGCGGGCGCAGCGGCGAACCGCAGCAGATGGTGATCCTTGGCATGGGCAAGCTGGGAGCGGTGGAGCTCAACCTGTCTTCGGACATCGACCTGATCTTCGCTTATCCGGAGGGGGGCGAAACCGTGGGTGCCAAGCGCGCCCTGGACAATCAAGAGTTCTTCACCCGCCTGGGGCAGCGCCTGATCAAGGCCCTGGACCCGATCACCGTCGACGGTTTCGTGTTCCGCGTCGACATGCGCCTGCGCCCTTATGGTTCTTCCGGTGCCCTGGTCCTGAGTTTCAATGCCCTGGAGCAGTACTACCAGGACCAGGGGCGTGACTGGGAGCGCTACGCGATGATCAAGGCCCGAGTGGTGGCGGGGGACCAGGCCGCCGGTGCGCAATTGCTGGATATGCTGCGGCCCTTCGTCTATCGGCGCTACCTGGACTTCTCCGCCATCGAGGCGTTGCGCACCATGAAGCAGCTGATCCAGCAGGAGGTGCGGCGCAAGGGCATGGTCGACAACATCAAGCTGGGTTCGGGCGGTATCCGCGAAGTCGAGTTCATCGCCCAGGCATTCCAGCTGATCCATGGCGGTCGTGACCTGAGCCTGCAGCAGCGTCCTTTATTAAAGGTACTGGGCACCCTGGAGGGGCAAGGTTATCTGCCGGCCGCGGTGGTTGGGGAGTTGCGCGAGGGGTATGAGTTCCTGCGTTATACCGAGCATGCGATCCAGGCCATCGCCGACCGCCAGACCCAGATGCTGCCGGACAACCCGCAGGACCAGGCGCGAATCGCCTTCATGCTGGGCTTTGCCGACTGGGAGGCGTTCCATGAACGGCTGATGCACTGGCGAGCCCGGGTGGAGTGGCACTTCCGCCAGGTGATCGCCGATCCTGACGAAGATGACGGTGCGCAGAGCGAAGTGGTGGTGGGTGGCGAGTGGCTGCCGCTCTGGGAAGAGGCCCAGGATGAAGAGGCCGCCTGCCGCCAGCTGCAGGACGGTGGCTTCAACGATGCGCCCAGGGCCCTGAAGGCGCTCGCTGGCCTGCGCAGTAGCCCACAGCTGCGGGCCATGCAACGTTTGGGGCGCGAGCGCCTGGATGCCTTCATTCCGCGTTTGTTGGCCCAGGCGGTTGAACACGCCAGTCCGGATCTGGTGCTGGAGCGGGTGCTGCCCTTGGTGGAGGCGGTGGCGCGGCGTTCGGCGTACCTGGTACTGCTGACCGAGAACCCAGGCGCCTTGCGCCGACTGTTGACCTTGTGCGCGGCAAGTCCCTGGATCGCCGAGCAGATCGCCCGTTTCCCGCTGTTGCTGGATGAGCTGCTCAATGAGGGCCGTTTGTTCAAGCCGCCCCTGGCCCCGGAGCTGGCGGCGGAGTTGCGCGAGCGCCTGACGCGGATTCCCGAGGACGACCTGGAGCAGCAGATGGAGGCCCTGCGCCACTTCAAGCTGGCCCACCGCTTGCGGGTGGCAGCTTCGGAAATTACCGGCAGCTTGCCTTTGATGAAGGTCAGCGACTACCTGACCTGGCTCGCCGAAGCCATTCTCGAACAGGTGCTGGCCCTGGCCTGGCGCCAGACTGTGGCGCGCCATGGCACGCCGCTGCGCACCGATGGCAGCCTCTGCGATCCGGGGTTCATCATCGTCGGCTACGGCAAGGTCGGCGGCATCGAACTTGGCCATGGCTCCGACCTGGACCTGGTCTTCATCCATGATGGCGACCCTCAGGCGGAGACCGATGGGTCCAAGCCTATAGACGGGGCGCAGTTTTTCACCCGGTTGGGGCAGCGCATCATCCATCTGCTGACAACCCAGACCAACTCGGGGCAGCTCTATGAAGTGGACATGCGCCTGCGTCCCTCAGGGGCTTCGGGCCTGCTGGTCAGCTCCCTGGGGGCATTCGCCCGCTATCAGGAGCAAGAAGCCTGGACCTGGGAGCATCAGGCGCTGGTGCGGGCGCGGGTGCTGGTGGGGAGCCAGGATGTCGGCCAGGCGTTCGAGAAGGTACGGGCCGCCGTGCTGGGCAAGCATCGTGACCTGGATAAGCTGCGCCAGGAAGTCAGCGAGATGCGGGCCAAGATGCGCGACAACCTGGGCACTCGCCTGACCGCTGCCGGTACCGCGGCGAATGCCTTCGAGGCCAGTGCGCCGTTCGACCTCAAGCAGGACGCCGGAGGTATCGTCGATATCGAATTTATGGTGCAATACGCGGCCCTGGCGTGGTCCGAAGAGCACCCGTCACTCGTACGGTTTACCGATAACATCCGCATTCTGGAAGGCCTGGAGCACGTCGGCTTGATGCCGGCCAGCGATGCCAGCCTGCTACGCGAGGTCTACAAGGCCTATCGTTCCGCAGCTCATCGGCAGGCGTTGCAGAATGAGGCCGGGATCATTACCGGTGATCAGTTCGTGACCCAAAGGCGGGAAGTGTTGCGGATTTGGCACGAGCTGGGGCTAAGCTAGACAGCCTGAGAAGGTTGTCCATGTATTGGCAAGCCTGCGGGCTTGCCTAAATTAAACCGGCGGTGAACCCGCGGTGCTGGATTCTCGAGGCGGGGAGGCGAATGCCTCCCCTGCTCGTTTATGGAAACCACATGAATATTCTGATCGTTGGGCCCAGTTGGGTCGGTGACATGGTGATGGCGCAGACACTTTTCCAGTGCCTGAAACAACGTCATCCTCAATGCGAGATCGACGTGCTGGCCCCCGAATGGAGCCGGCCGATTCTCGAGCGTATGCCCCAGGTGCGTCGGGCCTTGAGCTTCCCCCTGGGCCATGGCGCACTGGAGTTGGCGACCCGGCGCGGCATCGGCAAGTCCCTGGCCGGCCAGTACGATCAGGCCATCCTGCTGCCCAATTCGCTGAAGTCGGCCCTGGTGCCGTTCTTCGCCGGCATTCCCAAGCGCACCGGCTGGCGTGGCGAATTCCGCTATGGCTTGCTCAATGACGTGCGCAAGCTCGACAAGGAACGCTATCCGCTGATGATCGAGCGGTTCATGGCCCTGGCCTATGAGCCGGGCGCCGAGCTGCCGCAGCCTTATCCACGGCCGAGCCTGCAGATCGAGATGCACAGTCGTGATGCGGCCCTGGCCAAGTTCGGGCTGGCCCTGGATCGCCCGGTATTGGCGCTGTGCCCAGGGGCCGAGTTTGGTGAAGCCAAGCGCTGGCCCTCCGAGCATTACGCACAGGTGGCCGAGACCAAGATCCGTGAGGGTTGGCAGGTCTGGTTGTTCGGCTCGAAGAACGATCATGCCGTGGGCGAGGATATCCGTGGCCGGCTGATTCCCGGGTTGCGTGAGGAGTCGGTCAATCTCAGTGGTGAAACCTCCCTGGCCGAGGCCATCGACCTGTTGTCCTGCGCCGATTCGGTGGTGTCCAACGACTCGGGGCTGATGCATGTCGCTGCTGCGCTCAACCGCCCGCTGGTGGCGGTGTACGGCTCCACCTCGCCGGGTTTCACCCCACCTTTGGCCGATCAGGTCGAAGTGGTGCGGCTGGGTATCGAATGCAGCCCATGTTTCGATCGCACCTGTCGTTTTGGCCATTACAACTGCCTGCGCCAATTGTTGCCGCAGCCGGTGAACGAAGCCTTGCAGCGTTTGCAGGGCTCTGCGGTCGAGGTCCAATAAGTTGCGGGTACTGCTGATCAAGACCTCTTCGCTGGGTGATGTGATCCATGCCTTGCCGGCACTCACCGATGCCATGCGAGCGATCCCCGGAATCAAGTTCGACTGGGTCGTGGAGGAGGGGTTCGCCGAGATTCCCACCTGGCATCCGGCAGTGGGCAAGGTGATTCCAGTGGCGATCCGCCGCTGGCGCAAAAATATCTGGCAAACCATCAAGAGCGGCGAGTGGCGGCGCTTCAAGCAGAGCGTGCGCTCCACCAAGTACGACCTGGTGATCGATGCCCAGGGCCTGCTCAAGAGCGCCTGGTTGACCCGCTATGTGCGTGCTCCGGTAGCGGGGCTGGACAAGAACTCGGCCCGTGAGCCCCTGGCTTCGCGTTTCTACTCCCGGCGTTTGGCTGTGGCTCGTGGGCAGCATGCGGTGGAACGGGTGCGCCAGTTGTTCGCCTTGGCCCTGGGCTATGACCTGCCCCAGGGCCTGGGTGATTACGGCCTGAACGTCGAGAAGCTGGTGGAGTTGCCACGCAAGAAGCCATTCGTGTTGTTCCTGCACGGCACCACCTGGGACACCAAGCACTGGCCCGAGGCCTACTGGCGCGAGCTGGCCGAGCGCATGGGGATGCTTGGGGTCGAGGTCCGGTTGCCCTGGGGCAACGCAGCCGAGAAGGCCCGTGCCGAACGCATCGCCAGTGGCCTCAAGAGTGCCACGGTCTTGCCCAAGCTGAACCTGGCTGGCGTCGCCAAGGTGTTGGCCGATGCCCAGGCCTGTGTCGCCGTGGATACCGGACTGGGGCACCTGGCCGCTGCGCTGGATGTGCCCACGATTTCCCTGTTCGGCCCTACCAACCCGGGATTGACCGGCGCCTATGGCCGAGTGCAGATCCACATGGGCAGTGATTTCCCCTGTGCGCCCTGCCTGCAAAAGCAATGTACCTACCAGCCCACTGCCGTAGACCGGCAGCGTTATGACCTTACGCGTGAGTTGCCCCTGTGCTTCACGCGCCTGAATCCCGAGCGTGTCGCCAGCCGACTGAGCACCTTGTTATTGGCTGAGGAGCCACGCTGATGCAATTGGCTTTTGTCCTGTATAAATATTTCCCCTTCGGCGGCCTGCAGCGCGATTTCATGCGCATTGCCCTGGAGTGCCAGCGTCGCGGTCATGGGATTCGCGTCTACACCCTGATCTGGGAAGGTGATGTCCCGCCTGGCTTCGAGGTGCTGGTGGCGCCGGTCAAGGCGCTGTTCAATCATCACCGCAATGAAAAACTCAGTGCCTGGATGGAGGCCGACCTGGCCAAGCGTCCGGTGGACCGGCTGATCGGCTTCAACAAGATGCCGGGCCTGGATGTCTACTATGCCGCCGACGGCTGTTTCGAGGACAAGGCGCAGAACCTGCGGCACTCCCTGTACCGTCGCTGGGGGCGCTACCGGCATTTTGCCGAGTACGAGCGGGCCGTGTTCGCCAAGGATGCCAAGACCGAGATATTGATGATCTCCGAGGTCCAGCAACCCTTGTTCATCAAGCACTACGACACACCGCTGTCGCGCTTCCACCTGTTGCCGCCGGGGATTGCCCAGGACCGTCGAGCCCCCGCCAATGCGGCGGAGATCCGGGCTGATTTTCGGCGTGAGTTCGACCTCAATGACGATGACCTGTTGCTGGTGCAGATCGGCTCCGGGTTCAAGACCAAGGGCGTGGATCGCAGCCTCAAGGCCTTGGCAGCGCTACCGGCGCAGTTGAAGAAACGCACCCGGCTGTTTGTAATTGGCCAGGATGACCCCAAGGTATTCCAAGTGCAGAGCGCTGCCCTGGGCTTGAGCGAACACGTGCAGTTCATGAAGGGGCGCAGCGATATCCCGCGTTTCCTGCTGGGCGCCGATTTGCTGATCCATCCGGCCTACAACGAAAACACGGGTACCGTGTTGCTGGAGGCCCTGGTGGCTGGCTTGCCGGTGCTGGTCAGCGCGGTCTGCGGTTATGCCCATTACATTGCCGAGGCCGAGAGTGGCCTGGTGCTGGATGAGCCGTTGGAGCAAGGGCAGCTCAATCAATACCTCACCACCATGCTCAGCGACGATGCTGCTCGTGCGACCTGGAGCCGAAATGGCCTGGCGTTTGCCGAGACGGCCGACCTCTACAGCATGCCGCAGCACGCTGCGGATGTGATTCTGGCGGAGCAAGACCGATGAAGTTGATGCTTGCCGAACCCTTCAAGAGCCTCTGGGCCGGACGCGATGCGTTCGCCGCCGTCGAGGAGCTCAAGGGCCAGGTTTACCGTGAGCTGGAAGCGCGTCGTACCCTGCGTACGGAAGTCGAGGGTCGCGGTTATTTCGTGAAGATCCATCGAGGGATCGGATGGGGCGAAATCCTCAAGAACCTGGTCACTGCCAAGCTGCCAGTGCTGGGGGCCGGCCAGGAGTGGCAGGCCCTGGAGCGCCTGCATCAGGTCGGTGTGCCGACCATGACGGCCGTGGCCTATGGTGAGCGTGGTGCCAACCCGGCGGACCAGCACTCCTTCATCGTCACCGAGGAGCTGGCGCCCACTGTCAGCCTTGAAGATTTCAGCATCGACTGGATCAAGCAGCCGCCAGAGCCTGCGCTCAAGCGAGCGCTCATCGCCGAAGTGGCGCGCATGACCGGCACCATGCATCGTGCGGGGGTCAATCATCGCGACTGCTACATCTGCCACTTCCTTTTGCATACCGACCGGCCGATTCGTCCTGGCGAGCTGAAGCTCTCGGTCATCGACCTGCATCGTGCGCAGACCCGCTCGAAGATCACCCAGCGCTGGCGTAACAAGGACCTGGCGGCCCTGTATTTTTCGGCCCTGGATATCGGCCTGACCCGCCGCGACAAATTGCGTTTTCTCAAGGGCTACTTCCAGCGGCCACTGCGCCAGATCCTGGCCGAGGAAGCGGCGCTGCTGTCCTGGCTCGAGGGCAAGGCGGAAAAGCTCTACGCACGCAAGCAACGGTACGGAGATGCGCTCTGATGGCTAGTTGGAACCTGGACCCGGCCTACCAGGCCCTGGCACAAGATTTCGGCAGCCTGGATGCGGTGTTTGCGCTCAAGGGCGAACACCTGACCCGCGATCCACTGTCCGATGTCGTGCGTGTCGAGCGTGACGGGGTCAACTATTACGTCAAGCGCTATACCGGGGCGGGCAAGAATTTGCGGCGCTACCTGGGCAAGCCACGGGTCAAGTTCGAGTGGCAGAACCTCAAGCGTTTCGCCAAGTGGGGTATTCCCACCGCCGACGTGGTGGCCTGGGGGCTGGAGCGTCGCTGCCTGGCCTATTCCCGGGGGGCGATGATTACCCGCGAACTGCCACGGACCGAAGACCTGTCGGTGCTGGCCGATCGTAGCGATCCGCGACTCAAGGACCGACGCTGGGTCGATGGCATCAGTCGCCAGTTGGCGACCTACACCCGTACCATGCACCAGCATCGCTTTACCCATAACGATTTGAAGTGGCGCAACCTGCTGGTCGATGACCAGGACCGGTTGTACCTGATCGACTGTCCGAACGGTGATTTCTGGCGGGGATTCTGGCTCAAGTACCGGATCACCAAGGATCTGGCCTGCCTGGACAAGGTGGGCAAGTATCACCTTTCGGCTACCCAGCGCCTACGTTTCTATATGCAGTATCGTCAACGTGATCGCCTGACGGCTTCGGACAAAGAGCGTATTCGCCATGTAGTGAGATTTTTTGAGGGGCGTGAATGACTGATTTCCTGGCGTCCGAGGAACGTGCGCTGCTGGAGCGCAACGGGCTCGGCACTTTCGATCAGCTGTGGGCCAGGCAACTGGATGCGGTGGACGAACCCAATACCGGACGTGGCGGCCATAGCAGCGTCTATCGGTTGGATGTGGAAGGGCGAGGGTTCTATCTCAAGCGCCAGACCAACTACCTGACCCACACCTTGCGCCATCCTTTTGGCGAGCCGAGCTTCTCGCGTGAGTTTCGCAATATCCGCCGTTATCAGCAGTTGGGAATTCCAGCCCTGCAGGCGGTGTTCTTCGGGATGCGCAAGGTCAATGGCGAGTCCCGGGCGATCCTCATGACCCGGGCCCTGGATGGCTGGGATGACCTGGATGCGTTGTTGGCGCAATGGGCCCAGATGCCGGAGCCCCAGCGCCAGGCGGTGCTCAAGGCCTGTGGGCATTTGGCTCGCCAACTGCACGGCCTGCGCCAGGTGCACGGCTGCTTTTATCCCAAGCATATTTTCCTGCGTCCGGAAGGGGCGGGTTACCAGGCGCAACTGATCGACCTGGAGAAAACCCGGCCATTGCTGTTCGGCCAGCGCGACCGGGTCAAGGATCTCGAGCCGCTGTTGCGCCGAGCTTCGGTGTGGGGTGTCGAGGATGTGCGCTGCCTGTTGGCGACCTACCTGGACCAACCCTTGGACAGCTCGCTGTTGGATGCCTGGGTCGCCCGTCTCAGTGCCCGTAGCAGCCACAAGGAATCTCGCTGATGCGTTTGTCCGAGCTGAAGAATGCCGGGCGCAACCCGACCCTGCCCCTGAGCCTGGAACTGGCGGATGCCGCTGGCCCGGCACAGTTGCAGCTGTTGAGCCTGCTGCGGGTGCTGCCAGGGCAGCGTTATGTCGGCGCTGGCGTATGGCGCGGGCGTACGGTGCTGGCCAAGTTGTTGGTGGGGCCCAAGGCCGCAAGGCATTTCCAGCGGGAATTGCAGGGTGTGCGCCTGTTGGCAGAGCAGGGGCTGACCACGCCGCTACTGTTGGCCGATGGTCTGCAGGAGGGTGAGGGTGGTTGGCTGCTCTTCGAATTCCTGGAGGGCGCGCAGAGCCTGGGCGACGCTTGGAACCAGGTGCAGGCATTGCCGGTGTTGGCCGATGAGCAGGTCGCGGTCCTGGCCGAAGCCCTGAGCTCGATCGGCCAGTTGCACGCCAAGGGGTTGTGGCAGGAAGACCTGCACCTGGACAACCTGTTGCGCCACGGTGGCCAGTTGCATTTGATCGATGGCGCGGGAATTTGTGTCGAGGAAGCAGGCAAGCCCTTGTCTCGCCAGAAGGTCCTGGAGAATCTCGGGGTGTTCTTCGCCCAGTTGCCCAAGAGCCTGGAGCCATTCACCGAAGAGCTGCTGGTGCATTACCTGCTGAGCAACGCCGAGCACGCCTTGCCCTTGGAGGCCCTGCAAAAGCAGGTGGACAAGGTTCGTGCCTGGCGCCTGCGGGATTTCCTGGCCAAGGTCGGTCGTGAGTGCACGCTGTTCTGCGTGCAGCGCGGGCCTTTTGCCCTGAGGGCGATTCGCCGTGAGGAGGAAGCGGCGATGTTGCCGGTGCTGGCGCAGGCCGACACCTTGCTGGACCAGGGGCACCTGTACAAGACCGGCGGCGCGGCCAGTGTCGGTCGGATCGAGTCCGCAGGGCGCACGCTGGTGCTCAAGCGCTACAACATCAAGGGTTTCGCCCATTGGCTCAAGCGCTTCTGGCGCCCGAGCCGGGCCTGGCATTCCTGGCGCGAGGGCAATCGCCTGGCATTCCTCGGGATCGCCACCCCCAAGCCCTTGGCAGTACTGGAACAACGCTTCCTCTGGTTGCGCCGGCGAGCCTACCTGGTGACCGAGTACCTGGCGGGGCCGGACGTCATCGAGCGCTTCGCGCCTTTCGTCGATAGCGGTGCGCCTCCGGAGCAGGAGTTGCAGGCCCTGGACCGGCTTTTTGCCGAGTTGATTCGAGAGCGCATCAGCCATGGCGACCTCAAGGGGCACAACCTGTTCTGGCAGGAGGATCGTTGGGCCCTGATCGACCTGGACTCCATGTGCCAGCATTCCAGTCCAGGGAGCTTCGCTGCGGCTTATGCCCGTGATCGCGCGCGTTTCATGCGCAACTGGCCTGAAAGCAGCAAGTTGTATCAAGTGATTGATCAGCGCTTGCCCAAGGCTCCCGACGCGTCTGCGGCCTGACCTGCGACCTGTGGTCGCTGCCATCGCCGCGATGAGCCCTGGAGGATCTCCCAGGGGCGTGGCGGCGATGGGACGGGCGCGCCGCGACGTCGTCTGGCTTGTGGCTTGCCGCTAGAGGCTTGCCCCTGCTTTTACGCTATAATCCCGCCCTTTCGTTGTTTCTCGCGCTTTGCGAGCACACTTTATTTTCAAGGCGCTTTGCGCCCGCATGCAGACTAAACGAGGCTAGACCCCTGTGGCATTGACGATTCTTGGCCTGTCCGGCGCCCTTAGCCATGATCCTTCAGCAGCCCTGTATATCGACGGCAAGCTGATTGCCGCCGCTGAAGAAGAGCGTTTCGTGCGCGACAAGCATGCAAAGAACCGCATGCCCTACGAGTCGGCGAAGTTCTGCCTGGAACAGGCCGGGATCAAGCCTTCCGACGTTGATGTGGTGGCGATTCCTTTCGCCCCGATCAGCTTGTTCGGCAAGGCGCGCTGGCACTACGCCAAGCGCTACTGGTATGCCCCGGATCGTGCCCTGGACGCGATCCTGATGGGCAACCGCCGCTACAAGCGCTATCGCAAGAAGATCGTCTGGTGCCTGGAGCAGCTGGGCTTCGATCCGAAGAAGATCAAGATCGAGCCGGTCGAGCACCACCTGGCCCACGCTTCCAGCGCCTACCACTGTTCCGGCTTCAAGGAGAAGACCGCGATCCTCGGGATCGACGGCAAGGGCGAGTACGCCACCACCTTCTTCGGCTATGGCGAGAACGGCAAGATCCACAAGCTCAAGGAGTTCTACGACCCGGACTCCCTGGGCGGCCTGTATGGCGCGATCACCGAGTTCCTCGGTTTCGAGATGCTCGATGGCGAGTTCAAGGTCATGGGCATGGCGCCTTACGGCGATGCCAGCAAATACGACTTCTCGCGCCTGGCCAGCTTTGAAAACGGCGAGCTGGTGATCAACACCGACTACGCCAACGTCATTGGCCTGCGCCGCTATAAAGAGAAGGGCAAGGGTTTCTACTTCTCGCCTAAGTTGATCGAGTGGCTGGGTCCCAAGCGTGAAGGCGATATCGCCGACGAGCCGTACATCCACTACGCCGCCAGCATGCAGGCGCTGTTCGAGAAGCTGGCCCTGCAGATGATCGACCATTACCTGGGCGACACGCTGAAGGAAACCGGCAAGCTGGCCTTCGCCGGCGGCTGCGCGCTCAACGTCAAGCTGAACCAGAAGATCATCGCCCGTCCGGATGTGAAGGAGCTGTTCGTCCAGCCGGCCTCCGGCGATGCCGGTACCGCCGTCGGTGCCGCGGCTTACGTCTCCCACGCCCGTGGCGTACCGGTGGAGAAGATGGAGCACGTCTACCTTGGTCCGTCGTACTCCAACGAGGACGTGATCGCCGCCTGTGCCCGGCATCCGAACAAGCCGGCCTGGCGCCAGATCGACAACACTCCCGAGCGCATCGCCAAAATCATGGTCGATGGCAATCCGGTGGCCTGGTTCCAGGGCCGCATGGAGTTCGGCCCGCGCGCCCTGGGTGGTCGCTCGATCATCGGTTGCCCAAGCGCCTCGGGCGTGGCCGACCGCATCAACGAGCAGATCAAGTTCCGTGAGCGCTGGAGGCCTTTCTGCCCGTCGATGCTCGACACCGTCGCACCACAGATGATCAAGGTCGACCATCCGGCTCCGTTCATGACCTTCACCTTCGAAGTGGCTGAAGAGTGGAAGACCCGGGTACCGGAAGTGGTCCACGAGGACGGCACGTCCCGGGCCCAGGTGCTCAAGCGCGAATACAACCCGCGCTACTACGACATGATGAAGGCCCTGGAGGTCTTGACCGGCAACGGCGTGTCGCTGAACACCTCGCTGAACCGCCGTGGCGAACCGATGATCTGCTCGCCGACCGACGCCTTGAACATGTTCTACGGGTCCGACCTGCAGTACCTGATCATGGAAGACATCCTGGTGGTCAAAGACGGCGTGGATCCTTATGACACGGTCGGCTGAACGCCATGTGCTGCAGTTCTGCCACGGCTATGACGGGCCGTTCCTGGACTGCGCGCGGCAATATGCCAACCTGTTCGCGGGCAGCGGCTATCGGGTGACCACGGTCTTTCTGACCGGGGTCGCCGATGCCGAGGTCGCCGCGGGTTGCGCGTCCGACGAAGTGCTGTTCATGGAGTACAGCTCCAAGGCCATTCGTGGCCTGAAGCTGGGCGCTATCCGTGACCTGCGCAAGATCGCCGCATCGCGCAACTTCAGCTTCTGCATCGCCCATCGCTTCAAGCCGATCTACATCGCCCTGCTGGGGACGCGCTTGCCGGTGATCGGTGTCCACCATGCGTTCGGCGACTACAAGCGCGGCAGCCGCAAGCTGTTCGCCGGACTGTTCGGCAAGCGCCTGAGCCTGCTCGGGGTCTCCGACGCAGTACGCGACGACATGCGTGCCTGCCTGCCCAAGTGGCCAGCGCAGCGGATCCAGACCCTGTACAACCGGATCGACCTGGAGGCCTTGCAGGCCAGCCAGTTGAGCCGGGCCGAAGCCCGTACCGAGCTGGGCCTGCCCGCCGATGCCTGGATCGTCGGCAACGTCGGGCGCCTGCATCCGGACAAGGACCAGGCCACCTTGCTGCGTGGTTTCGCCGCGGCAGTGGCGCAGCTCCCCCAGGGCAGCCAGTTGGCGATCCTGGGTACCGGCCGCCTGGACAAGGACCTCAAGTCCCTGGCCCGGGAGTTGGGAATCGCCGACCGCGTGCTGTTCCTCGGCCAGGTCCCTGAGGCCCGGCGCTATTTCCGGGCGTTCGATGTATTCGCCCTGAGTTCCGACCACGAGCCTTTCGGCATGGTCCTGCTGGAGGCCATGGCCGCCGGCGTGCCCTTGCTGGCCACTGCCTGTGGTGGCGCCAAGGAAGTGGTCGAGGGGGTGGGCATCCTGTTCCCTCTGGGTGATGTCGAGCACCTGGCCCAGGGCCTGCAGCACCTGGCGGCGATGGATGAACATCAGCGTCGGGTCTGCGCCGAGCTGATGTCCGATCGCCTGCGCGAGCGTTTCTCCGATCGGGCCGTACGCGACGTATTCTGGCGCTTGCCACAAGTCACCGAACTGACCGCGAGGGGCTGATGCTCAATCGATTCCAAGGCTGGCGCGAGCGTGGCTGGTCCGTCATCGACGCGTCGACCTATGCCGATGCCTGGCAGCGTTTTGGTGGCAGCGTGGCGACCCATCCGTTGGTCGTTGCGCAGTTGGCCGACCTGGCACAGATTCCAGTGCGCTACCTGGCCTTCGAATGCGCTGGCCAGTTGCAGGCGGCCATCGCCACCTGGGGTCGGGACTTGGCGCTGTCCAAGGATGTGCTCAAGCGCGCGGGCAAGAAGGGCTTGTTCGACATCGGCAATGCCGAGTTGATCCTGCCGGCCGCCGCAGATGCTCAAGTTCCACTGCGCCATCGCGGGCGCTACCTCTCGGCCCTGAACGAAGGACGCTTCAGCGGCCAGCGCCCCCAGGCCGAGCAGCTCGCCATGGCCAGGACCCCCGAAGAACTGTCGAAGAAGTTCCGCTACAACCAGCGTCGTGAACTGCGCTTGCTGGAAGAGGCGGGCGGTGTGGTGCGTCCGGTGAGCGAGTTCACCAGCCCTGAACTGGCGGCTATCTACTGCGATTTGTTCCAGCGTCGCTGGGGGTTTGCCGCCACCGGTGCCGAGCGCATGGCCGAGGTGCTGGAGCGTCTGCGCGAGTTGTTGATCGGCTCGGTGATTTTCCTCAATGATGCGCCGATTGCCGTGCAGTTGATCTATCGGGTCGAGGCGCCGGAGTGGATCAGCGTCGAGTATGTGAACGGTGGCGTCGACCCCGAGACTCGCGAGTTCAGCCCAGGCAGTGTGCTGAGTTTCCTCAATACCCAGAGCGCCTGGGAACAGGCTCGAGCCTTGAACAAGCCTCTGCGCTTTTCCTTCGGTCGTGCCGACCGAGAGTACAAGGACCGTTGGTGCAATCCTGTGCCGGTTTTCCAGGTGTGAGTCAGCCCATGAGTCGCAAGCAGCAACTGCTCAAGCGCCACCGGCGCAATAAACGAATCGCCTTGCTGATTGGCCTGGTGCTGATGCTGCTGGCTGGCGTCCTGGTGGCTTGGTGGTTGCCATTGCTGCTGGCGGTGGGTGCCTGGCTGGCTCACGAGGCCTGGTTCGCCGACCACCTGTTCTATTCGCCCAAGGATGACTATCTCTACGATTTCGGCGATCAGGCTCGGCAGATCCCCGTGCGCCTGGAGTTCGGGCGCCTGGTGCCGGAGTCGCCGTTGGAGCTGGCCCCTGGAGAAACCCTGGTCCTCGGGGTGCAGGTCAAGAGTTCCTGGCTGGGTCGGTTCTTCGATCCGGCCATCGAGGTCGCAGGTGGCCAGAGCCTCGATCGCCAAGGTTTTGAGCGCGGGGTCGATGGCCTGCGCTACCTCAACCTGAGCGGCTTGACCGATTCGTTGGCCAGTGGCGAGCTGCAGTTGCGCGGGCGTCACTGCCGAATCCGTATCCGGCCGCAGTTGCTGGCGTGGCGCGATCCCGATTATCGCTGCCAGCGGGTCATGGTTATCGCTCCCCATGCCGACGATGCCGAGCTGGCGGCGTTCGGCCTGTACAGCCAGGCGGACGAAGCCTGGATCGTGACCCTGACGGCAGGGGAGATCGAGGCCGAGCACTACCAGGCCATGGGCCTGGAGCCGGCTGCGGCGGCGCAGCTCAAGGGGCGCTTGCGAGCCTGGGACAGTATCGCCGTGCCTCGCTGGGCCGGAGTTCCCGAAGCCCATTGCGTGCAATTGGGATACTTCTGCCTGCAACTTTCCGCGATGCAGGCGGCTCCAGAGCAGCCAGTGGCTTCCCGTGAGGCGCAATTGAGCGATATCCGCCTGTTCCGCCAGTTCAATCCGTTCCCGTTGCCCGCCGACCACGATGGTTTGCCGACCTGGAACAACCTGCTGGCCGACCTGCGCGAGTTACTGCTCAAGGCCCGTCCCGACGTCATAGTGCTGCCCCATCCTTCGCTGGACCCGCATCCGGACCATATCTGTGCCCAGGCAGCTGTGATGCAGGCGCTGGAGGGGCTGGAGTGGCAGCCGGGCACGGTGCTCGGCTACGCCAATCACCTGCACGACAATGATCGCTGGCCGATGGGTGACTCGGGGGCCGGTATTGCCTTGCCGCCGGTGTTCGACGCGAGCAGCGTGCTACGGCCCTGGTGCCTGCCGCTTTCCCAGGCCGAGCAGTATGACAAGGCCATGGCCCTGGGCATGATGCACGACCTGCAACCGAGGATGCCGTTCAAGCGGCGCCTGCGCAGATCGATACAACGCCTCTTGGCCGGCAGGGTGCCTTCGGCCTTGGGCGAGAACGAGTTTTTCCGCAAGGCGGTCAGGCGGCACGAGCTGTTCTGGTTGCTGCGACAGCGATAAACAGACATATCCATAGGGGCGCTTTACAGCCCGAATCGACAGTGAGTCTTTTGTGATCAATCCTCGTCCGCGAATCTTGTTCCTCATGCCCTACTTCGGGCGCTGGCCTTTCTGGATGCCGTTCTTCCTGGAAAGCTGCCGACGCAATCCGGATATCGACTGGCTGTTCTTCAGCGACTGCGGCGTCCCGGACAATCTGCCGCCGAATGTCAGGCATGAAAGCATGAGCTTCGCCGACTACTGCGCCCTGGTTTCCCAGCGCCTGGGCATCGATTTCGCGCCCAAGGCCGCCTACAAGATCTGCGATATCCGACCGGCATTCGGGCTTATCCATGCCGATCGGCTGGAAGGCTACGATTTCTGGGGCTTTGGCGATATCGACCTGGTCTATGGCGATCTGCGGGCTTATTTCACGGCAGAACGCCTGGCCAAGCATGACCTGTTCTCCACCCATGAGCGGCGTATCGCCGGGCACTTGTGCCTGATTCGCAACAACGACCACCAGCGCGAGTTGTTCCGCAAGATCAAGAATTGGCAGGAGCGCTTTGTCGACCAGCAGCATCACGCGCTGGACGAGGGAGCGTTCACGCGGATCTTCCTCTGGCGCAAGAATTTCCCGGAGCCGTTGTTCAAGCTGGTGGGCAAGTTCAACCCGGAGCGCCGTCGCAGCGAGTTCACCGAGGCGTTCAGCACCCCGGGTGGAGTCATCAAATGGCATGACGGCAGCCGCGACTTCCCAACGTGCTGGTACTGGAAGGACGGGCGCGTGACCAATGATCTCGATGGCGCTCGTACCTTTCCTTATTTTCACTTCGTGTGTTGGAAGCGCAATGAATGGTCGGAGCTGGCGGAGCCTGATGCACAGGCGATCCAGGCCCTGGCCAACGAGTCGTCCTGGCTCATCGATGCCACAGGTTTCCACCGGGGATAGTTATGAGCCAGCGCTTCAAAGTCTTGCAATTGCAGCCGGACTACAACGTCAAATCCCATGATTTCGCCGACCTGGCCGAACAGATCGTCAAGGCCTTGCCCGACGAGCGTTATGAGGTCACCGCAGCGTTCCTGCGTGGCCGTCCCGGGCCTAACGACCCGGTGAGCCGGGCCGATCACTCGGTGTATTTCGAGTTTTCCGACAAGTCCCTCAAGGGCATGCGCCTGCGGGCCATGTGGCGGCTGTACCAGTTCTGCCGCAAGGAAAAGTTCGATGTGGTGATCTGCAATCGCTTCAAGCCGGTGAACATGATGCTGGCGCTCAACCGTTGGCTGAAGGTGCCGTTGTGCATCGGCATTTCCCACGGTTTCGGCGAGTACGACCGGTTCTACCGGCGGCGCCAGACCCAACGCCTGATCGATCGGCACTGGCGCTTCGTCGGCGTATCGCCAGCGGTCAAGCAGTACCTGCTCGATTGCCGGTGCGGTTTTACCGACCAGAACACCTGGGCCATCACCAACGCCATCGATATCGAGCAGGCTGAAGCCCTGCAGCATTCCCGCGAGCGCTCCCGGGAGTTATTGGGGCTGGATCCGACAGTCCGCCTGGTTGGCGCCCTGGGACGGCTGGTGCCGGTCAAGGGGCATACCTACCTGCTGCAGGCGTTCGCCCAGCTCAAGGACAAATATCCACAAACCCAGTTGGCGATCATCGGTGCCGGGCGCGAAGAGGCCAATCTGCGGGCCGAGATCCAGCGCCTGGGCCTGGAGGGCCGTACTCACCTGCTGGGCTTCAAGGAAAATGCTTTGCAGTACGTGCGGGCTTTCGACATCTGGACCATGCCGTCGCTGGCCGAAGGCTTGGGCCTGGCCTTGCTGGAGGGCATGAGCGGGCGGTTGCCAGTGATCGCCTCCAACGTGCCGGCCATGCTGCCCTTGATCGAAGGAGCCGGCGGCCTGGCGGTGGAGCCGGCCAATGTGCCGTCGCTGGCGGCGGCGCTGGATGCCTACCTGGGACTGTCCGACGAGGAGCTGGTCGCCAAGGGACAGCAAGCCTATCGCTATTTGCAAAAAGAACATGATATCGAGGTATTCCGTGGGCAATACCTGCAGTTGATCGACTCGGGTTTGAGTCAGGCGGGCAAGGGGCAGTAATGACAGACCAGCAACCTGTGGTGACGGTAATCATCGCCTCCTACAACCATGCACCCTACATCGAGCAGAGCATCCTCAGCGTCATCAATCAGACTTATTCGAACATCGAGTTGCTGGTGGTGGATGATGGTTCCAAGGATGACAGCGTCGAGCGCATCCAGCGTCTGCAAGAGCAATATGGCTTTGATTTCCGGGTCCAGCAGAACCAGGGACTGACCAACACGCTCAATGGCGCCATAGCCCGGGCCAGGGGCAGTTTGATCGTGCCGTTCGGCTCGGACGACATCATGATGCCCGAGCGTATCGCCATCCAGGTGGCCTACATGGATGGCAAGCCTGAAGTGGGTATCTGTGCGGGCAACATCGAGCTGATCGACAGCGATGGCAATCTGTTCCCTGAGAAGCGTCAGCGCCGTGATGTGCCGTTCCGGCGCCTGGACTTCGAGGATATGTTCCTGGAGCGCAAGCCCTATCCGCCGGCGCCGACCCTTATGATTCGCCGCGAAGCGCTGGACAAGGTCGGTGGCTTCGATCCGAACATCCGCCTCGAAGACTTGCTGATCGAGTTGAAAGTCACCCATGCGGGTTACTTCATCGATGGCCTGAACGTGGTGATGGCACGCTATCGCAAGCACGCCACCAATTCCTACAAGAACCACCGGTTCATGATCGACAACATCCTGCGTACCTATGCCTTGTTCAGTGATCATCCGCTGTACGACGAGGTGCGCTACAAGGCCTTGAACTCGATGTTTCTCAAGGTTTCCAATCGCGACCGAGCGTTGGCTCGTGAGCTGCTGGCACAGATTCCGCTCAAGGCCTGGAACAAGAAAACCTGGCGCGGGCTGGCCCGCCTGTACTTTTCAGCACTTGAGAAAGACTGACCTCAAGGTTCGCCCGAGTTCGCGCCCTACAAAAAAGACAGCCCACTGGGCTGTCTTTTTTTGACTCTTGCTTGCGGGCGAAATCGTTATGCTGCTTTTAGCAGCACTTGTGCCTGGTTCGCGGAGGTTAGTTGAGCGTAGCCAGAGCGCAGTGCATCGAGATGCTCATGGAAAAGCCACTGGTTATCTTCGGCATAACGCTGCATATGGCGCAGGTTGCGCTGGCGTAGCGAAGACCTTAGGGGCGACGGATAGACCCGCAGGTCGGCTAGGTCGATCAGGCCGAACCCACCGCTTTCCAGGACCAGTACATTGGCCAGGTGCAGTGAGCGGAAATACACACCGTGTTCATGCAGGCTGGCCATGTAGGCACCGAAGGCCCTGACCAGTTTGGCGCGTTCATCTGCAGATCCCGCGACTTGCAGGCAATGGCGCAGGGTTTGCCCGGCCAGCGGCTGGTAGCGAACGGCGCTACTGCCGTCGGCGAGACGGTACAAGTCCATGATGTTTGGCGTAACAATTCCCAGCTCACCCAGCTGTTCGCTGTTGCTGGCAAATCGCTCCGAGTAGGGGTTGAAGCCACCTGAGGTGTACCAGCGACGTGGGCGGAACAGTTTGAGGAAGCTGCCATCGTTGAGGCGCATGACCTTTGGTCCAAGACCATCGGACTCGATCACCTGGGCATCGCAAGTGAGTTGTTCCAAGGCGGCCGGTGCCAGTGTTTGCATGACGTGGGGAGGTGTGCGGCGAGCCCTTTGGGCAATGCACAGTGCGGCAATCAAGGCCAGGGGTATCCATAGCAGGAACCAGTGTTCCTTGGGCCGTGACAGCACCCCGCCGCCTTCGGTCAGTCCCGCACCGATACCAAACACCAACCAGCTTGAGGCAAGAACAACCAGTGGCGTGCTGCGTAGCTGCCAACTCTTGAACAATCCCCAGGCCTGCATGAACAACCAGGGGACCAGGCCGACGATGCCAACGTAGTACAACACGCCCAGGGCAAAGTTATGAGGTTCTTCCAGGAGATAGCCGATGTTCACATCCACACTCAGGTTGGCGTTAAAACCATGGCCAATCCAGGGGTGCTCGGCGATGTAGCCCAGGACCAGAGTCCATATTTCAAAACGATAGGAGTTACCGCGTTCTCCCAGCATGTGCGAGAACAGTAGCAATACGGCCGTTGAACAAGTCAGCATTGCCGTCAGCAGCATCAACGAACGCTTGTTCGAGTACATGAAGCAGATCCAGGCGATCGCCAACGTCAGCGCTACCAGTGGTGTTCGAGAGCCTGTAGCAAGGATGGCGGCGAACATGACGGCCATGGCCGGAATGCTGAGTAGCAGAACCCGCATGCGTTGGCAGCTCATACTCAGCCAGAGCCAGTACACCAGGAAGAAACCGAAGACATGGGAGCTCAACAATGGATTGTCAAAGGCTCCGCCGCCAATCATGCGGGCTCCGGGTGTATAGGTCAGGCTGAATGTATACAGATTGATGAGCGAGGCGACGAGCGCAACCATCGCTGCGCAAAAGCACAAGGGTCGTAGCACATCAAGCCGATAGCTGACTAACAGGCTGCAACCGGCAAAGAGCATCAGCAGATGCGCAGGGGGTTTGAACTCACCGGGCAGGCTATCGACGGGAGGGCTCCAAGCCAGGCTGATCAAGGCCCAGATACAGAAAAGTAGCACTGCAATGAAAATGGGTTCACGCAATAGACTCTTCAACTTGGCAGGTCGTAGGCACAGCGCGATCAGTGTTGGAATGCTGAATAGACCGTAATAAAGCTTATGCAGGAGACTGCGTTCCGGGAGGAAGAACAGTGCGCACAGCAGCAATAAATAGCCAGTCGGTAGAATCCATAGGCAAATAAAATCGAATACTCGATTGGATAAATTGCGAAGAGCGCAGGACATGCTTAGACGTTCATTCCGAAAATTAGGTCGGGCATGATAACGGCTAACCTACAGTGGTGTCGTTTGTCTGCTGAACAATAGCTGACAGAGGGGGATTTTCAGTGCGAAAGATAAGCTGTGCTAAAGTCACTCTCCTTTTTGACTACGTTCGCGTGATATGACCGACTCCAGCCCCGGCGTAAGCCCTTCAAGTCTGAAAATCTATTTCCGCCTTCTCGGCTATGTGCGGCCTTATATTGGGTTGTTCCTCATCAGCATCATCGGGTTCCTGATCTTCGCCTCGACCCAACCCATGCTTGGCTACATCCTCAAGTACTTCGTCGATGGCCTGTCCAATCCACAAGCCGTGCTGTTCCCCAGCGTGCCTTATCTGCGTGACATGCAACTGCTGCAGGCCGTGCCCCTGTTGATCGTATTGATTGCCGCCTGGCAAGGCCTCGGCTCCTATCTGGGCAACTACTTCCTGGCCAAGGTGTCCCTGGGGCTGGTACATGATCTGCGGGTCGAGTTGTTCAACAACCTGCTGACCCTGCCCAATCGCTATTTTGACAAACATAACTCTGGGCACCTGATCTCGCGCATCACCTTCAACGTGACCATGGTGACAGGGGCGGCGACGGATGCGATCAAAGTGGTGATCCGCGAAGGCATGACAGTGGTCTTCCTGTTTGCCTCCCTGTTGTGGATGAACTGGCGCTTGACCCTGGTGATGATCGCCATCCTGCCGCTGATTGCCGTCATGGTCCGCACTGCCAGCAAGAAATTCCGCAAGCAAAGCAAAAAAATCCAGGTAGCCATGGGTGACGTGACTCACGTTGCTTCGGAAACCATCCAGGGTTATCGCGTCGTACGCAGTTTCGGTGGTGAGGTCTATGAGCAGCAGCGGTTTCTCGCTGCCAGTCAGGGCAATACCGATAAGCAGTTGCGTATGACGCGCACTGGAGCCATCTATACGCCGTTGCTGCAATTGGTGATCTACAGCGCCATGGCGATATTGATGTTTCTGGTGCTCTACCTGCGCGGCGATGCTTCGGCGGGTGAAATGGTTGCCTACATCACGATGGCTGGCTTGCTGCCCAAGCCTATTCGCCAGTTGTCCGAAGTCAGCTCCACCATCCAGCGAGGGGTGGCCGGTGCCGAAAGTATTTTCGAGCAGCTGGATGTCGAGCCGGAAGTCGATCGCGGCACTGTGGAGAACTCCAATGTCAGCGGCCGCCTGGAAGTACGCAATCTGAGCTTTACCTATCCTGGTACTGAGCGTCAGGTGCTTGATGACATCAGCTTCAGCGTCGAACCGGGAGAGATGGTGGCGTTGGTCGGGCGTTCAGGCAGTGGCAAGTCGACCCTGGCCAATCTGATTCCGCGCTTTTACCACCATGACAAAGGTCAGATCCTTCTGGATGGTACGGAGATCGAAGACTATCGCCTGCTGAATCTGCGTCGGCATATTGCCCAGGTCACTCAGCATGTGACCCTGTTCAGTGACAGTGTTGCCAACAATATTGCCTATGGCGACTTGGCTGGTGCGCCGCGTGAGGACATCGAAAAGGCGGCCGGCGATGCCTATGCGATGGACTTCATCTCCCAGTTGCCTGACGGGCTGGACACTCAGGTTGGCGAGAATGGCGTGCTGCTTTCAGGTGGTCAGCGCCAGCGCTTGGCAATTGCCAGGGCCCTGTTGAAAAACGCCCCGCTACTGATCCTTGATGAGGCTACCTCGGCCCTGGATACGGAGTCTGAGCGGCATATCCAGGCGGCACTGGACAAGGTCATGAAGGGGCGTACTACCCTGGTGATTGCCCATCGCCTGTCGACCATCGAGAAGGCCGACCTGATCCTGGTCATGGATCAGGGGCGGATTGTCGAGCGTGGCACTCATGTGGAGTTGCTGGCACAGAACGGTCATTACTCGCGCCTTCATGCCATGGGCTTGGAGGAGCCGGCCCCTACCGGAGCCGTATGATCCTGTCCTGGGGGGCTTGCCCCCCAGGGTTATTCGTCAAGGCACCTACTTGAGTTTGTATCGTCTTTCTTACAGTCTTGACCAAGACTAAATAATTTCCCATTACCTGCTTGTTATGTTTCCCGCCTGAATCTTTGATTGGATCGAGAGGGCTATCCCTTTCGTGCGGGTGTCGGAATGTTGCAACGCTTTGTATGGAAGTTATTGCCAAAGACTCAGCGGCACTTCTTGCTTGGGCGCCTGTCGGTGGTGGACCGTCAGGTGGTAAACAAGTCCATGTCCGCCAATGTTCGTTTTCCTGAAGCTTTTTCCAGACATTCCTGCCTGTTCATCCATGTTCCCAAATGTGCCGGCAGCAGCATCTGCTCGGCATTGTTCGATGGCTGGATGCCAGGGCACTTGCCGTTGTACTGGTATGAACACCAGTTCCCGGAAGCATTTTCCAACTGCTTCAAGTTCGCTTTTGTCCGCGATCCTCTCGAGCGGGCCTATTCGGCCTACACCTTCCTGCGTAGCAACGATCTAGGGCGCCGGGATCGAGCCGCTCAGGACCTGGTTGCGCATTATCGAGACTTTGATGATTTCGTCAGCCACTGGCTGCATCCGGAAAATGTCCACAAGCAGATGCATTTTGCTCCCCAGAGCGATTTCCTCATTAACTCCCTTGGTCGTCTGTCCCTGGATTTCATGGGGTACCAGGAGCATTTGCCGCGTGACTTCCAGCTGTTGTGCGAGCGCCTGGGCGTCGAGGCGCAGCTCCCGCATGTCAACGGTACCCAGCAACGTGAGACGGCCCCAGTCAGGGAAATATGCTCAGTACGTACCCGACGCCTGGTACGTCGGGTTTATCAACGCGACTACGAGATGCTCGGTTATGAATAAGCCTGCCTGCGCGACCATGGAACAACCGCAGATTCGCCCTTATACCCTGTCGCTTTCATCTGGCGCCCGCGCGGCCCTCAAGCACCAGCAGCCGTGTTGTCTGTGGCTGACGGGCTTGTCGGGGGCAGGCAAGTCGACCCTGGCCAACTTGCTGGAGCTGCGGCTCAATGAACTGGGCCTGCACACCTTCGTGCTCGATGGAGACAACGTGCGTACCGGTTTGTGCCGGGATCTGGGGATGGACGCACAGGCACGCAAGGAGAACATCCGACGCATGTCCGAAGTGGCGCGGCTGATGGTAGAGGCGGGGCTGGTGGTGATCGTTTCGGCGATCTCGCCATTTCGTGTCGAGCGTGACGCGGCACGGGCATTGTTCGCCACCGGGCAATTCTTCGAGGTGTACATCAGCACGCCATTCGATACTTGCGCCCAGCGCGACCCCAAGGGGCTGTACAAGGCGGCGAGAGAGGGGCGCATCAAGAATTTCACCGGCTTGGACAGCCCCTATGAGGCCCCTTTGCAAGCCGAATGCGAGATCGATACGACGAGCATGGCACTACCGGAGGCGATTCGCTGCCTGTTGCAGCTTCTACAGCGCTGAATAGACGCGGGAATTTCTTCGTCGGCCCCATGCAAGCCATAGAACTAGGCGGCGCCAACCCTGTGCTAATATCGCGCCCCTGTTCATTTTGTATGTGGGATGCTCCATGAAGTTGTCCATGCCGCGATTCGATCAAGCCCCCGTCTTGGTGGTCGGCGATGTCATGCTCGACCGTTACTGGCATGGTGGTACCTCACGGATTTCCCCTGAGGCGCCAGTACCGGTGGTCAAGGTCGAGCAGATCGAGGACCGCCCGGGCGGTGCCGCCAACGTTGCCCTGAACATTGCTGCACTCGGTGCGCCCGCGTCCCTGGTCGGGGTAACGGGCGACGACGAGGCGGCCGACAGCCTTGCCAACAGCCTGCAAGGCGCCGGTGTACGCGCCCTGTTCCAGCGCATCAAGCATCAGCCGACCATCGTCAAGCTGCGGGTCATGAGCCGCCACCAGCAATTGCTGCGTATCGATTTCGAAGAACCTTTCGCCACTGACGCCCTGGCCCTGGCAGCTGAAGTCGACACACTGCTCGAAGGCATCAAGGTGCTGGTGTTGTCCGACTACGGCAAGGGTGCGCTACGCAACCACCAGGCGTTGATCGCTGCCGCTCGGGCGCGGGGCATTCCGGTGCTGGCCGATCCCAAGGGCAAGGATTTTTCCATTTACCGTGGCGCCAGCCTGATCACCCCGAACCTCAGCGAGTTCGAGACCATCGTGGGTGGTTGCACCGATGAGCATGACCTGGTGAACAAAGGCGCCAAGCTCATGCATGACCTGGAGCTGGGGGCATTGCTGGTGACCCGTGGCGAGCACGGCATGACGCTGCTGCGCCCGGGGCACCCGGCCCTGCACCTGCCAGCCCGTGCTCGTGAAGTGTTCGACGTCACCGGCGCCGGGGACACGGTGATCTCCACCCTGGCCGCTGCCATCGCAGCGGGTGAGGAGCTGCCCCATGCAGTGGGCCTGGCCAACCTGGCCGCAGGCATCGTGGTTGGCAAGCTGGGGACCGCGGCCATCAGCGCACCCGAGCTGCGCCGGGCGATCCAGCGCGAAGAAGGTACCGAGCGTGGCGTGCTGAGCCTCGACCAGCTATTGCTGGCCATCGACGATGCCCGGGCGCACAACGAGAAGATCGTTTTCACGAACGGTTGTTTCGACATCCTCCATGCTGGCCATGTGACTTATCTTGAGCAGGCCCGGGCCCAGGGAGATCGCCTGATCGTGGCGATCAACGACGACGCCTCGGTCAGCCGCCTGAAAGGCCCTGGCCGGCCGATCAACAGTGTCGATCGGCGCATGGCGGTACTGGCCGGACTGGGCGCTGTGGATTGGGTGATCAGTTTTCCCGAGGGTACCCCGGAAAACCTGCTGTCCCAGGTACGGCCAGATGTACTGGTCAAGGGCGGGGACTACGGCATCGATCAGGTGGTGGGCGCCGATATCGTCACGGCTTATGGCGGTACCGTGAAGGTGCTGGGCTTGGTGGAGAACAGTTCCACCACGGCCATCGTCGAGAAGATCCGCAAGACCGACAAAACCCAGTAATCACGCCAGAGCTGAAAACGGCGCCTGGTTAATGCCTGTCAGTTAATCGGTGGTCCCCTGCAGGAGCAGCCGGTCGACGCTCGATTGCTCGCGATGGTCGAATGGTAGCGCGTGTTTACTGGGTAAACGCCGTGCTCTGAAGCCCATCGCGGGCAAGCCTCGCTCCTACAATTGCCTTGACTGATCGGCCCCTGGGGCGCCGTTTTATCCCTGGCGCCGGGTCTTGGCGGGCACGATCCTGCGCAGGATCTGCCGCGCCCTGCCGGTCAGGCGGGCAAGCTGGGTATCTTTCTCCGGCTCGTCCAGGCCTCGCTGCCTGAGCCAGTCCTTCCAGCGAATTCGTTCATCGCTCACGACCCAGCCTTCCTGTTGGGCGAAGCTTTCCGCCAAGTGCAGGCCACGAGTGCTGGCAGGGTGCAGTTGGTCTTTCTTCAAGGTGTACAGCTCGGCACAGGGCTGGCCGTTCTCCAGGGGCATCAGGTACAGGTCGGGGCGCTTGCGATCCAGGCGGGCCACCAGTTGGTCGCCCTCCAGGCGTTCGTCGACGTGGAACAGGCTCAGGGACTTGGCGTCCTTGGGAACATCCAGGCGCAGGTCATAGATCAGCTGCAACGAGGCTGTCGGCAGGTGCACGTAGGCCCGAGGGCGCTCCAGCAATTGCAGGTTGGCGCAGCGTACCGGGCGGGCGGCGCCGGATAATGGCGTCAGGCGAAAGGCTGGAGCCTCCCGATAATGCAGGGCCCCGGCATAGGGGGCGGGCAGCCAGGTGTCGTTGAAGCGCCCTGCCAACCAGCCCTCTGGCGTCTCCAGCAGGCATTCCTCGGCGATTTCCTGGATGGCGGTATGCAGTGGCAGGTTCAGCTCATGGGCGGGGACATAACCCGAGATCAGCTTCAGGACCACGTCGCCCCGGTCCTGGCGGCGCTGGCGCACCAGGACCCAGTAGTCGCGGTTCTGCCAGTGCAGGGTCAGGCGCACCGATACCCCGAGGTTGGCCAGTTCCAGGGCAAAGCGTTCGTTGTCGGCGACAGTCACCGGGCGCCTGCGTTGCAGGGTCTGGGCGAAGTTCAGGGGCATCCCTACGCTCTGGTAGCTGAGCCCTTCGGGAGTGGCTTCGACGAACAGGGGCAGGGTCTTGAAGTTGCTGGGGTTCTTTCTGATCAGCGGTCGCGACATCTCAGCTCCTTCCTGCGTCGGGGGCGGCCGCCTCGGCGGCGTCAGTGCTTGCCCAGGACTTGCGCCACGATGGTTACGTTGTGGGCCAAGTGCAGTGGATTGATGGTCCCGACGATAGCACTGGCGACCCCGGGCCGGTCAAACAGCAGTTCGAAGCTGGCTCGCACCGGATCGATGCCCGGGCTCAGGCAGGCATGGCCGCTGGCCAAGGCCTTTTTCACCAGGATGCCCTTGCCATGGGCCGCGGCATAGTCAATGACTGGCCGCTCGGCCTGTTCGTTCAGATTGTAGGTAACCATGGCGCAATCGCCTTGCTCCAAGGCCCTGAGCCCACCCTCGACGGTCTTGCCGGAAAAGCCGAAGCCGCGAATCTTGCCTTCTTGTTTGAGCTGCGCCAGGGCCTGGTAGACCTCGCTCTGGTCGAGGATGGCCAGGTCATTGCCATCGGAGTGCACCAGCACCAGGTCGATGAAGTCGGTTTCCAGGCGCTGCAGGCTACGCTCGACGGACAAGCGCGTATGGGCGGCACTGAAGTCATGCCGGGAAACGCCGTCACAGAACTCTTCGCCCACTTTGCTGACGATCACCCATTCGTGGCGCTGGCCGCGCAACAGCGGGCCCAGGCGCTCCTCGCTACGACCGTAGGCCGGGGCGGTGTCGATCAGGTTGATGCCCAGGTCACGGGTTAGCTTGAGCAGCATCCGGGCTTGCTGATCGTCGGGGATCTGGAAGCCGTTGGGGTATTTCACTCCCTGGTCGCGGCCCAGCTTCACGGTGCCAAGGCCCAGGGGCGAGACCATCAGGCCGGTGCTGCCCAGTGGGCGGTGCAGGTCGTGCAGTGTGGCTTGGCTCATGGCAGCAGTTGCTCCCAGGCCGGTTGTCCCAGGGCGGGCTTGGGCAACTCCGGCAGGGCTTCGTTGTGGGCAGGCTTGATGCCGTCCCGCTCCAGGGCTGCCAGGACCCGGTCGGCAAAGTCGGGAGCCAGGGCCAGCTTGGTCGGCCAGCCCACCAGCAGGCGATCCTGTTCGGCCAGGAAGGCATTGTCCGGGCGCGTCAGGCCCGATTGTGCCGGTTCGGCCCGGTCCACCCGCAAGGTGGCCCACTGTGCCTGGGTCAGGTCGATCCAGGGGAGCAGTTGGGCCAGTTCCTTCTGGGCGGCGGCGATCTGCGCCGCCGGTTCCCGGGCCACGCCCTCGGCTTCAGCGAGATCGCCTCCCAGGTACCAGACCCACTGGCCATCGGCGGCCGGATGGGTGGTGACCGTGACCCGTGGCTTCGGGCCTCCGCCCAGGCAGTGGGCGTAGAGCGGGCTGAGAGTCGGTCCCTTGACCAGCACCATGTGCAATGGCCGTCGTTGCATGGTCGGCTGGCTCAGGCCCAGGGCCTTGAGTACATCGGCGGTTCCAGCACCGGCGCTGAGCACGATGCGTTGCGCGCGAATATCCCGCTCATCGACCCGCAGGCCCACCAAGTGGCCGTCTTCCATCAGGGGTTCGATCTTCTGTCCGGCCAGCAGGCCATCGCCGGCCAGTTCGGCCAGGCGTGCGATGAGGTCCGGCACGTCCACCACCAGCTCGGCCAGGCGGTAGACCTTGCCCTTGAAACGCTTGTCCTGCAGGGCCGGCGGCAGTTGCTCGCCCTTGACCTGGTCGACCCGGCCGCGCACGGCCTTGCTGGCGAAGAAGCTGGTGAGATTGCCGGCCAGGGTTCCCGGGGACCACAGATAGTGAGCCTCGGACAGCATGCGCACACCCGACAGGTCCAGCTCGCCGGTGCCGGCCAGCGCCTCGCGCCAGCGCCTGGGCATGTCGGCGATCGCCTCCGAGGCCCCGGTGAGGGCGCCATGCAGGGCGTACTTGGCGCCACCGTGGATAATCCCTTGGGATTTCACGCTCTGTCCGCCGCCGAGCGTGGCGTTCTCCACCAGTACGGTGGAAAAGCCTTGGCGGTGCAGACGGGCGTTGAGCCAGAGACCGGCGACGCCTGCGCCGACGATCAGCACATCGGTGGAAATAGCGGATGGCATGCAGCGACCTCGGGAAACAAAAACGAAGCCGCAAGTTTCAAGCCTTGAGCCTCAAGCTGCAAGCCTGCTGCACTTGCCGGGCGCTTGGGGGCGTCGCAGGTCATGGGTTTTTCTAGTGACCCGCGGTTTTCGAGAACAGCTGGATCACCAGTACGCCGATGACGATCAGGGCCATGCCGAGCATGGCCGGGATATCCAGTTTCTGCCCGTAGAGCACCAGCGCGGCGATGCTGACCATGACGATCCCCAGGCCGGACCACACGGCATAGGCCACCCCTACCGGGACCGTGCGCATCACCAGGGTCAGCATCCAGAAGGCCACGCCATAGCCGGCGATGACCAGCAGCAGGGGTTGCGGTGTGCTAAGGCCCTTGACCGCTTTCAATGAAACAGTGGCAATCACTTCCGCGCAGATGGCGATAGCCAGGTAGTAGTAAGCGTTCATGGGAGGGGTCCTCGTAACTGGGGCTGCTTTCTGAGGTCGGCATTCTAGGGCTTGCCCGGATGGGGTAAAGTCATTTCCTATCTGGATAAGAGATAGGTTGCGTCATGAACACACAGTGGAGCCTGGAGCAGTTGCGCTTGTTCGTTGGCGTAGCCGAGTTGCGTTCGTTTTCGGCGGTGGCTCGCCAGCAGCGCAAGGCCCAGTCTGCGATCAGTAATGCCATTGCCCTGTTGGAAGATGACCTGGGGGTCAGCCTGTTCGAGCGTAGCAGTGGCCGCCAGCCGAAGCTGACCGAGGCCGGAACGGCCCTGTTGCAGGAGGCCCGGGAGATCTTGCGCCAATGCGATCGCCTCAATGGTCGGGCGCTGGCGCTGATGCGGGGCCAGGAAGCCCGTTTGCGACTGGCCCAGGACGAAGCGATGCCCTATCAGCCAGTGCTCGACAGCCTGGAGGCCTTGTCCGAGCGGTTCCCCAGCCTGGAGGTGCAATTGGCCAGCAGTGCCCAGGGGGATGTGGCGCGCAAGCTGGTGGAGCGGCGTGCCGACCTGGGGCTGCTGTTCCACCACGAGCAGATGCCCGAGACCCTGGAACGCCAGGCCCTGGGCAGCGTCGAGATGGTCACGGTGTGTGGGGTCAGTCATCCGTTGGCCGGGGAGAAACGGGTCAACCGGCGGATATTGGCCATGCATCGGCAATTGCTGATCGCGCCGCAGCTCAGTGGTTATCCCGGAGGCGATCAGGTCAGTCCCCAGGTCTGGCGGGCCGACAGTTTCTATGTCCTGGCGGAATGGCTGATGCGTGGCCTGGGCTGGGCCTGGTTGCCACGGCATGTGGTGCAGTATTCGGCCTACCAGCACCAGATGGTGGAGTTGGCCAGTGATTGGACGCCTCCGGCGCTGGTGGTGGAGTTGGCCTGGCGCCGTGATGAGCCCCTGGGGCTGGCTGCCTGCTGGTTGGCGGAACGTTTTGCCGTGCACCTGAAGGCGATCGGCTAAAAAACCGATAAACTCCGCCGCCATGAATAGAACTCTCTACACCGTACTGTTTTACCTGGGGCTGCCATTGGTGGCGATTCGGCTATGGCTGCGCTCGCGCAAGGCGCCGGCTTATGCCAAGCGCATTGGCGAGCGTTTCTCCGTTGGCCTGCCGGCCATGCAGCCCGGTGGCATCTGGGTGCATGCGGTGTCGGTGGGCGAGAGCATTGCCGCCGCCCCGATGATCCGCGCACTGTTGGCCCGCTATCCGCAATTGCCGATTACCGTGACGTGCATGACCCCCACCGGTTCGGAGCGGATCCAGGCGCTGTTCGCCAACGAGCCACGGATCCAGCACTGCTACCTGCCTTATGACCTGCCGTGTGCCGCTGCCCGGTTTCTCAAGCGGGTGCAGCCCAGGCTGGCGGTGATCATGGAGACCGAACTCTGGCCTAACCACATCGATCAATGCGCCCGGCGCGGGATTCCGGTGGCACTGGCCAATGCACGGCTGTCCGAGCGCTCGGCGCGCGGTTATGGGCGGTTTTCTGGCCTGAGCGCGCCGATGCTGGCGCAGATGAGCCTGTTCGCAGTACAGACCAGGGCCGAGGCCGAGCGCTTTCTGCAGCTGGGCGCACGTCCTGAAACGGTGGAGGTGACCGGCTCGATCAAGTTCGACCTGACCATCGATCCTCAGCTGTTGCAACGTGCTGCGCAGTTGCGCCAGCAATGGCAGGCCGTGGAGCGACCGGTGTGGATCGCCGCCAGTACCCATGAGGGTGAAGATGCCGTGGTGCTCGACGCCCACCGGCAATTGCTGGCCAGCTACCCCAATGCCCTGTTGATCCTGGTGCCGCGGCATCCGGAACGCTTCGACCCGGTATTCGAACTGTGCCGGCAGCAAGGGATGGCGACGATCCGTCGCTCTAGCGCCGAGCCGGTGAGCGCAGATACCTCGGTGTTGCTGGGGGATACGATGGGTGAGTTGTTGTTCCTCTATGCCCTGGCCGACAGCGCCTTCGTCGGCGGCAGCCTGGTGCCTAACGGCGGTCATAACCTGTTGGAGCCCGCTGCCCTGGCCAAGCCGGTGATCAGCGGCCCGCACCTGTTCAATTTCCTGGAGATCGCCGCGATGCTGCGTGAGGCCGGGGCCTTGCAGGAGGTGGATGATGCCCAGGGTCTGGCCGAGGCGGTGCAGCGTCTGTTCGAGTTGCCCCAGGACGCCCGGACGATGGGCGAAGCAGGGCTGTCGGTCATGCGGGCCAATCAGGGGGCGCTGCAGCGCCTGCTCGACGGCCTGGGGCGTCTGTTGCCGCCACGCTGAGCCTGGTTGTTCACGCAGGATGAAAAAGGCCACCCGCTTGGGTGGCCTTTTTCATGGGCGGATACTTCAGGGGCGAGCCTTGAGTTGCTCGGCGGCGGCCTTGGCCAGGTCCGGAGGCAAGAAGTCGCGGTCCGGGTTGTAGTCGGCCTTGAGGTAGCGAGCCAGGTCTTGCAGGTCCCCTGGGTTCAAGGTGCCGGCGGCCTGTTTCAGGCGCAGGTTGTCGAGGATGTAGTCGTAGCGGCTGTTGTTGTAGTTGCGCACCGAGTTGTAGAGCTGGCGCTGGGCATCGAGCACGTCGACGATATTGCGCGTGCCTACCTGATAGCCGATTTCCGTGGCTTCCACGGCGCTCTGGTTGGAGATGATCGACTGGCGTCGGGCCTGGACCTGTTCGACGTCGGTATTCACCGCGCGATGCAGGTTGCGGGTGTTCTCCACCACCTGGCGGCGCAGGGACTCGCGCTGCTGCTCGGACTGGCTCAGGCGCGAGTAGGATTCGCGAACCTGGGAGCTGGTCAGGCCACCGCTGTAGATCGGGATGTTCAGTTGCAGGCCGATGGAGCGCTGCTCGACATCGCCGTGGTAGGGCGGGGCGATAGGGTTGGGGTTGGGGTTGCTGAAGCCCAGGGCATCGTTGTCGCCCTTCTTGTACTGCACCACCGCGTCCAGGGTCGGGGCGTGGCCGGCCTTGCGCTGCTTGAGGGTCTCCTCGGCGGCGCTGACTGCGTAGTTGCTGGCCAGCAGGTTGAGGTTCTGCTTGGCGGCAGTGTCGACCCAGGCCTTGGCGTCGTTGGGGACCGGCGCCAGCACCGGTAGGGTGTGGACGATACCCTGGATCGAATTGTATTCACGGTTGGTCAGGGTAATCAGGGCCTCGAAGGCATCGTCCACCTGGCGTTGGGCAACAATGCGGTTGGCCCGGGCAGTGTCGTAGCTGGCCTGGGATTGCAGCACGTCGGTCTTGTCCGACAGGCCGACGTCGAAGCGCTCGTTGGACTGGTCGAGCTGGCGCTTGAACGCGGCTTCCTCGGCCTTGGTCGAGGCCAGGTTGTCCTGGGCCCGCAGTACGGCAAAGTAGTTTTCCGCGCTTTGCAGGATCAGGTTCTGCTCAGTGGCCGAGAGTTGCAGCGCGGCTTGCTCGTTGACTTCCTTGGCGGCCTGCAACTGGAACCAGCGGTCGGCGCGAAACAGCGGTTGGGCCAGGGTCGCCCGGTAGACATTACCGCTGCGGTTGGCGGTCATTGCCGGTTCGTCGAGCTTGGTGCGGGTGTTGTTCAAGTCCGCACCGGCCGACAGGTTCGGCAGCAAGCCGGCGCGGGCCTGTGGCACGACTTCTTTCTGGGCACCGTACTGGGCGCGCGCAGCGGCCAGGTCGGCATTGTTGTCCACGGCTTCCTGGTAGACGCTGACCAGGTCGGTCTTGGTGGTGGTCAAAGGCGCTTCAGCTGCCCATGCCATTCCATTGGACGCACAAGACACGGCAATAGCCAGTGAGAGTTTGCGCAGCATTCGGCGATCCCTAGAGTTGATATTATGGAGATAATCCAGGCGCCAAGGCTAAGGTGCGCCCCCCAGAGCGTCAAGGCTCGACGCTGGACATGCAGTGTAGAGGCGCCGCCTTGGTGCAACAATCCGCCGATTACGCCATTCATCATGCTTATCGCACGGGTGTTGGCGTTCTGCCCCGGCTTTGTCTAGACTGGCCCGGTTCTTGTCGGGGTGCCTTGCTATGAGGCTGAGATCGGATAATCCGGATCCCGTTGAACCTGATCAGGTTAAGGCCTGCGTAGGGAACAAGATTTCTCGTCACCCGGCGAGTCCTCTTGTGCTTCGTCCGGGATGTTGTTCGACAATCGAACATTCCTCTTGAGTACCAAGCACTGCACTCACTAGTCGCCTAGACAGGGTGCGTCCGTCCGCTACAGGTTCGCTCCGACAAAATTCCACTGCCTGGATGCTGTCTGGAGAGCCCGTGATGACGACAAAACTAAAAAACGCTAGCAACCTCAGTGAGTCGGCCCAAGTCGACCAACAGTCGGTGCAGCCCTTTACCCGCTCGCAAAAAATCTATGTCCAGGGCTCGCGCCCGGATATTCGCGTGCCCATGCGTGAGATCACCCTGGATGTGACTCCCACCGACTTCGGTGGCGAGATCAACGCGCCGGTGACCGTCTACGACACCTCTGGCCCCTACACCGACCCCAATGTGCTGATCGATGTGCGCAAGGGCCTGGGCGACGTGCGTTCGGCCTGGATCGACGACCGTGCCGACACCGAGCGCCTGGCTGGCCTGTCTTCCGATTTCGGCCAGCAGCGCCTGGCCGATGCCGAGCTGACCAAGCTGCGTTTCGCCCACGTGCGCAACCCGCGCCGGGCCAAGGCCGGGGCCAACGTCAGCCAGATGCACTACGCGCGCCAGGGCATCATCACCGCTGAGATGGAATACGTCGCCATCCGCGAAAACATGAAGCTGCAGGAGGCCCGCGCCGCTGGCCTGCTCAAGCAGCAGCACGCTGGCCACAGCTTCGGCGCCAGCATCCCCAAGGAAATCACCCCTGAGTTCGTGCGCGAGGAAATCGCTCGCGGCCGCGCGATCATCCCGGCCAACATCAACCACGTGGAGCTGGAGCCGATGATCATCGGCCGCAACTTCCTGGTGAAGATCAACGGCAACATCGGCAACAGTGCCCTGGGTTCGTCCATCGAAGAAGAAGTGGCCAAGCTGACCTGGGGCATTCGCTGGGGTTCGGACACGGTCATGGACCTGTCCACCGGCAAGCACATCCATGAAACCCGCGAGTGGATCATCCGCAACTCGCCGGTACCGATCGGCACCGTACCGATCTACCAGGCCCTGGAGAAGGTCAACGGCGTGGCCGAGGACCTGACCTGGGAGCTGTTTCGCGACACCCTGATCGAACAGGCCGAGCAGGGCGTGGACTACTTCACCATCCACGCCGGCGTGTTGCTGCGCTATGTGCCGCTGACCGCCAAGCGGGTCACCGGCATCGTCAGCCGTGGCGGCTCGATCATGGCCAAGTGGTGCCTGGCCCACCACAAGGAGAACTTCCTCTATACCCACTTCGAGGAAATCTGCGAAATCATGAAGGCCTACGACGTCAGCTTCTCCCTGGGAGATGGCCTGCGTCCGGGGTCGATCGCCGATGCCAACGACGAAGCGCAGTTCGGTGAACTGGAAACCCTCGGCGAGCTGACCAAGATCGCCTGGAAACACGACGTGCAGTGCATGATCGAAGGTCCTGGCCACGTGCCGATGCAGCTGATCAAGGAGAACATGGACAAGCAGCTGGAATGCTGCGACGAGGCGCCGTTCTACACCCTCGGCCCGCTGACCACCGACATCGCCCCAGGCTACGACCACATCACTTCCGGTATCGGTGCCGCGATGATCGGTTGGTTCGGTTGCGCCATGCTCTGCTATGTCACGCCCAAGGAGCACCTGGGCTTGCCGAACAAGGATGACGTCAAGACGGGGATCATCACCTACAAGATCGCCGCCCATGCCGCCGACCTTGCCAAGGGCCACCCGGGCGCGCAGATCCGCGACAACGCGCTGTCCAAGGCACGCTTCGAGTTCCGCTGGGAAGACCAGTTCAACCTCGGCCTGGACCCGGACACCGCGCGGGCGTTCCACGACGAGACCCTGCCTAAGGACTCGGCCAAGGTCGCGCATTTCTGCTCCATGTGCGGGCCGAAGTTCTGCTCGATGAAGATCACCCAGGAAGTGCGCGAATACGCCGCCAACCAGCGCATCGAGGCAGTGGATGTCGAGGTGGCCAAGGGCATGGCCGAACAGGCCGAGCGCTTCAAGCAGGAAGGCAGCCAGCTGTACAAGAAAGTCTGAGAGGCAGCGGTACGCGGCTAGCGGCAAGTAGCCGGCGAGGGCCCACGGCTCTTGCTTGCAGCTTGCCGCTTGCCGCTGCTCCTTGCCTTTGTCCCTTTTCCTTTCGAGATCACCGCCTTGAGCAGTCCAGTCAGTACCTACTCTCCCGACCACACGGTAACTGCCGACCAGCGCGTATTGGGCGCCCGGGATCTGTTTTCCCTGTGGTTCTCCCTCGGTATCGGCCTGATGGTGCTGCAAACCGGCGCGCTGCTGGCGCCAGGGTTGGGGCTGGCGCACGGGTTGCTGGCGATCCTGCTCGGCACGGCGGTGGGCGTGCTGCTGTTGGCGGCCGTGGGGGTGATCGGTAGTGATACCGGCCTGTCTGCCATGGCGGCCCTCAGGCTCAGCCTGGGCCGGCATGGCGCCCGGTTACCGGCGTTACTCAATTTGTTGCAACTGGTGGGCTGGGGTTCGTTCGAGATCATCGTCATGCGCGATGCCGCCAGCCTCCTGGGAGCCCGGGCCTTCGGCGAAGGCAGCGCCTGGACCAGTCCAGTGCTCTGGACCCTGTTGTTCGGGGCGCTGGCCACCTTGTTGGCGGTCAGCGGCCCCTTGACCTTCGTTCGCCGGATCCTGCGCAAGTGGGGGATCTGGCTGCTGCTGGCCGCCTGTGTGTGGCTGACCTGGAACCTGTTCGTCCGGGCCGACCTGGCGGCGCTCTGGGCCCGGGCCGGAGATGGCACGATGCCGTTTGCCGTGGGTTTCGACATCGCCATTGCCATGCCGTTGTCCTGGTTGCCGTTGATTGCCGACTACTCGCGATTCGGCAAGAGCGCCAGGCGCGTATTCGCCGGTACTACCCTGGGGTTCTTCATCGGCAATTTCTGGCTGATGGGACTGGGGGTCGCCTATGCCCTGGCATTCGCTCCCAGTGGCGAGGCCAATGCCTTGCTGCTGGCGCTGGCGGGGGCCGGCCTGGGGATTCCGTTATTGCTGATCTTGCTGGACGAGTCGGAGAACGCCTTTGCCGATATTCATTCGGCGGCCGTTTCCAGCGGTATCTTGTTGCGCCTGAAGGTCGAGCACCTGGCCCTGGCCATCGGCGTGCTGTGCACCCTGATCGCGTGCCTGGCGCCCTTGGCCCAATACCAGAACTTCCTGCTGCTGATCGGTTCGCTATTCGCGCCGCTGTTTGGCGTGGTGCTGGTGGATCACTTCATCGTGCGTCGACGCAGGGCTCCGGAGTCGCTGGTGGCCTTGCGCGGCCCGGCGCTGCTGGCCTGGCTGAGCGCAGTGGTTGCCTATCACCTGCTGGCCAACCTGGCCCCGGAGCTGGGGGCGACCCTGCCGTCGTTGCTGCTGGCAGGGCTAATGCACGGGTTGCTGAGCCTCAGTTACCGTCGGGAAGCAGCTCGGGCTTGAAGATGCCTCGCAGGCGCTCGTAGGGAATCTGCAGTTCGACGTGGCCCAGGGGCGCGGGCGCGATGGCTGCGACGTCGTACTTGAGCGTCACCGAACGGCTGGTCAGGGCCACGTTCGGGGTTTTCTGGAATGGCCAGGCCTTCACGAACTCGGCCTCGCGATCCAGGTGGGTGCTGATCAGCCAGTTGTTGTGAGCCACCCGGGCGGCTTTCCAGAACATGTCTTCCTGGCCTGGCAGCAGGATGTCGTCCAGGCCCAGGGCCTTGTGCTGCTGGCGTGAGTAGTTGATGAAGCCGCGCCCTGGCGTGCCGTTGGTCGTGCCATTGTCCAGGTAGCTGGCCAGTTCGATGATCACCAGGCCGTCATGCTGTTCGCGTACCTTGGATTGCAGGTAGATGCCATGGTGGTCGGCGGCGCTGCGCAGGAACTGCTCGCGATAGGCGCCGAGGCTGGCCGGCAGCGGTGCGTCGGGGCTGGTGCGGGCCATTTGCAGCAGGCGTTTCTCGATGATGGCGTCCAGCTGCGGCTCGGCAGGAAAGTGCACGGTATCGAGGTTGACCAGCGGGCAGTCAGCGCCGCTGCAGCCGGGCTTGAGCTGTTCGGACTTGTCTCGGGTAACTTCCAACGGGGTCTTGTAGCTTGGTTGGAACAGGCTCTGACAGGCGCCCAGGGTCAGGGCGATGCAGGCCACGGAGGCAATTTTTACAAGCGACATGGGCGTCCTTCATAAACCAGGAGGGGAGGCAAAAGTTACCGGCTTCGACTGTCGGCGGGGCAGTCGGTTCGCCACTAAGCTCAATAGAGGCAATTAGAGTAGGTTTAGCCCCTCGCCGTCTATCCCGCTGAGGCTAAAGGGGCTGCATCGGCAGGCGCGAGCGCGTTAGGATTGCGCGAAGTCGAGGAGGATCCTCGGAGTGAACAGGCTGTACACGAGGATTGTTATGACTGACTTTGCCAACTCCACGCCCAGTGCCGTCCAGATCATCGGGCGTGAAAACTGCCATCAGGGCTTCTATCGGCTCGACCGCTTGCAACTGCGCCATGAGCTGTTCGCCGGTGGCATGGGGCAGGAAATCAACCGTGAGGTCTTCATCCGTCACGATGCGGTCTGCGTACTGCCGTACGACCCGCAACGCGATGAAGTGGTGTTGATCGAACAGTTCCGCGTCGGTGCCATGGGCAAGGCTGCCTCGCCCTGGCTGGTGGAGCTGGTGGCAGGATTGATCGACAAGGACGAGCAACCCGAGGCAGTTGCCCGTCGCGAGGCCCAGGAGGAAGCCGGCCTGGACATCTCGGCATTGTGGCCCATGACCCAGTATTTTCCGTCTCCGGGCGGCAGTACCGAGTTCGTCCATTTGTTCCTGGGGCGTTGCGACAGCAGCGCCGCCGGCGGGCTGTACGGCCTGGAAGAAGAGGCCGAGGACATCCGGGTTGTGGTCATGGCCTACGAGGATGCGCAGCAGGCCGTGCGTGACGGGCGGATCTGCAACGCGGCCAGCATCATTGCGCTGCAGTGGCTGGCGCTCAATCGTGTGGAAGTGAGGGGGTTATGGTCGTAAACAAGGCGCGTGATCGCTACCGGGTGGACCTCGCGGGGCTGCAAGCTTCCTGCGAGGCCAACTACGCCCGGCTGATGCGCTTGTTGCCCGACATGCGCAACCAGCCCGAAGCCCGGCGTATCGCGGTGACCCAGGGCGACCAGATGCTCGGTGTTTTGGCCCTGGAAGTGGTGTTGGCCTGTCCCTATACCACCACTTTGCAGGTTCGCCAGGAGCACAGCCTGCCCTGGTTGCCGGTGCCGCAGCTGGAAGTGCAGGTCTATCACGACGCCCGCATGGCCGAGGTGGTCAGTGCCGAGCATGCCCGGCGTTTTCGCAGCATTTATCCCTATCCCAATGCCTTCATGCACCAGCCGGATGAAAAGGCCCAGCTGAACGTGTTCCTGGGGGAGTGGCTCAGTCACTGCCTGGCCTGCGGCCATGAGTTCGAAGTCGTGCGCTAGCTCGCCCCGGTACAGGATCAAGATGTGAACTGGGTCCGCTTCGGCAGTTTCCCCCTGGCGACTTCCCCAGCATAATTGCCCCATTCTTCATGCTTTGATCCTGCCCTGGGAGAACGCCTTGCCAAGCGTATCCGCTTCGCCCGCCGACGACTCGGTATTGCTGGTGCAACTGTCGGACAGCCATCTGTTTGCCGAGACGGACGGCGTGCTGTTGGGCATGAACACCGCAGACAGCCTGCAGCGGGTCATCGACCTGGTGCTGGCACAACAGCCGCAGATCGATTTGCTGCTGGCCACTGGCGATCTGTCCCAGGATGGCAGCCTGGAGTCGTACCAGCGCTTTCGCCAGTTGAGCGCGCAGCTCCCGGCGCCGGCTCGATGGTTGCCCGGCAACCACGATGAACCGCATGTCATGCAGCTGGCGACCGGCGATAGCGTGCTGCTGCAACAGGTGGTGGATATCGGCAACTGGCGCATTACCCTGCTCGATTCCTCCGTGCCCGGTTCGGTGCCCGGGTTTTTGCAGGACGACCAGTTGCAATTGCTGGAGCGTTCATTGCGCGAGGCGCCGCAGCGCCACCACCTGGTGTGCCTGCATCACCATCCGGTATCCATCGATTGTGCCTGGATGGAGCCCATCGGGCTGCGCAACGCCCAGGCCCTGTTCGAGGTCATCGAAGGCCATCCGCAGGTCCGAGCCCTGTTGTGGGGGCATGTGCACCAGGAGATCGACCGGATGCGCGGCGATGTGAGGCTGTTGGCCTCGCCATCCACCTGTATCCAGTTCGAGCCCCGTAGCGACGATTTCAAGGTCGACGAACGGGCTCCGGGCTACCGCTGGTTGCGGTTGCTGGCCGACGGGCGGCTGGAAACCGGCGTGCAGCGGGTCGAGGGCTACGATTTCACCATCGACTACGGCAGCAACGGTTACTGAAGCGACTTCGTTACCTGGCGCCATCCCTGTAGACTGCGGCTTTTGTCTAGGTACAGGGAGTCCGCATGTCCGGTTCGATCCTTTATATCCACGGTTTCAACAGTGCCCCTGCCTCCACCAAGGCCAGCCAGTTGCGCAGTGTGATGGAGCAACTTGGCCTGGCCGGACAATTGCGTGTACCGGCCCTGCATCATCATCCTCGCCAGGCCATCGGCCAGCTGGAGCAGGCGATCACCGAACTCGGTCGGCCATTGCTGGTCGGCAGCTCGCTCGGCGGCTACTATGCGACACACCTTGCCGAGCGCTATGGTCTGAACGCCTTGCTGATCAACCCAGCGGTCAATCCGCACCGCCTGTTCGACGGTTACCTGGGACCGCAGAAGAACCTGTACACCGATGAAGCCTGGGAGCTGACCCTCGATCACGTGGCGGCCCTGGAAGCATTGGAGGTCGCGCCGCCCAAGGACCCCGAGCGTTATCAGGTATGGCTGCAGACCGGGGATGAGACGCTGGACTATCGTCATGCCCAGGCGTATTACCGCGCTTGCGCCTTGCGTATCCAGGCGGGCGGCGATCATAGTTTCCAAGGTTTTACCGGCCAATTGCCGGCGATATTGAGTTTTGCCGGCATTACTGCCGATCTGTACCAGGCGATCGACTTCACCGCACTGTGAAGCTGAGCCCCATATTTCATTGAACGACTAACGACGAGAACCCATGGCCACTCCCAGCGCTAGCTCCTATAACGCAGACGCCATCGAAGTCCTCTCGGGACTCGACCCGGTGCGCAAACGCCCGGGCATGTACACCGACACCACGCGGCCCAACCACCTGGCCCAGGAAGTCATCGACAACAGTGTCGATGAAGCCTTGGCCGGCCACGCCAAGTCGATACAGGTCATCCTGCACGCCGACCACTCCCTGGAGGTGTCCGACGACGGTCGCGGCATGCCGGTGGACATCCACCCGGAAGAGGGCGTGTCCGGCATCGAGCTGATCCTCACCAAGCTCCATGCCGGCGGCAAGTTTTCCAACAAGAACTACCAGTTCTCCGGCGGTTTGCACGGGGTGGGTATTTCCGTGGTCAACGCCCTGTCCAGCCAGGTACGGGTGCGGGTCAAGCGCGATGGCAGCGAGTACCAGATGACTTTCGCCGACGGCTACAAGGCTTCCGAGCTGGAAGTGGTTGGCAGTGTCGGCAAGCGCAACACCGGTACCTCCGTGTTTTTTGCACCGGACCCTAAGTATTTCGACTCGCCGAAGTTCTCTGTCAGCCGCCTCAAGCACGTGCTCAAGGCCAAGGCTGTACTGTGCCCGGGGCTGCTGGTCAGCTTCGAGGACAAGGGCACCGGCGAGAAGGTCGAGTGGCATTACGAAGACGGCCTGCGCTCCTACCTGGTGGATGCCGTCAGTGAGTTCGAGCGCCTGCCGGCCGAGCCGTTCTGCGGCAGCCTGGCGGGCAATAAGGAGGCCGTGGACTGGGCCCTGCTGTGGCTGCCCGAGGGTGGCGACAGTGTCCAGGAAAGCTACGTCAACCTGATTCCCACCGCCCAGGGCGGCACCCACGTCAACGGCTTGCGCCAGGGCTTGCTGGATGCCATGCGCGAGTTCTGCGAGTTCCGCAACCTGTTGCCCCGCGGTCTCAAGCTGGCGCCAGAAGACGTCTGGGAGCGGATCGCCTTCGTCCTGTCGATGAAGATGCAGGACGCGCAGTTCTCCGGCCAGACCAAGGAACGCCTGTCGTCCCGCGAGGCCGCGGCGTTCGTTTCCGGGGTGGTCAAGGACGCCTTCAGCCTGTGGCTCAACGCCAACCCCGAACTGGGCATGCAATTGGCCGAACTGGCCATCAGCAACGCCGGTCGGCGCCTGAAGGCCAGCAAGAAGGTCGAGCGCAAGCGCATCACCCAGGGCCCGGCATTGCCGGGCAAGCTGGCCGATTGTGCCGGGCAGGACCCGATGCGCTCCGAACTGTTCCTGGTGGAAGGTGACTCCGCCGGTGGTTCGGCCAAGCAGGCACGAGACAAGGAGTTCCAGGCGATCCTGCCGCTGCGCGGGAAGATCCTCAACACCTGGGAAGTGGACGGCAGCGAGGTCCTGGCCAGCCAGGAAGTGCACAACATCGCCGTGGCCATTGGTGTCGATCCGGGCGCCGAGGACATGAGCCAGCTGCGCTACGGCAAGATCTGCATCCTCGCCGATGCCGACTCCGACGGCCTGCACATCGCCACCTTGCTCTGCGCCCTGTTCGTCCAGCATTTCCGTCCGCTGGTGGATGCCGGCCACGTCTATGTGGCCATGCCGCCGCTGTACCGCATCGACCTGGGCAAGGAGATCTACTACGCCCTGGACGACGCTGAGCGCGACGGCATCCTCGATCGCCTGGTGGCCGAGAAGAAACGCGGCAAGCCGCAAGTCACCCGATTCAAGGGCCTGGGTGAAATGAACCCGCCGCAACTGCGCGAGACCACCATGGACCCCAATACCCGGCGCCTGGTGCAGTTGACCCTGGACGACGCCGAGGCCACTGCGGAAATCATGGACATGCTGCTGGCCAAGAAACGCGCCAGTGACCGCAAGTCCTGGCTGGAGTCCAAGGGCAACCTGGCCGAGGTGCTGGCCTGATGCACAGAGGTTTTGCCCTGGCCCTGGCGCTATCGGCAACCTCGGTGATGGCCGCGCCGGTCCCCGAGCTGAGCTTGCTGTCCGAACATCCCGTGGAGGGCATGCGCGGTGGCAACCTGTCTGGACTCGCCCTGTGCGGCCAGGAGCTGTGGACCGTTTCGGACCGCGACGACGACCAGATCTATCGGCTCGATACCCGCGACACCGTCTGGCAGGCCGAGACGGTCAAGCTGGAGGTGCCGCCGGTGCCCGATACCGGGCTGCCCTGGGGGCTGAAGTCGCGCACCTGGGCAGCATCGTTCATTCGTGGTGGCGACCTGGATTTCGAAGGCATTTCCTGCGATGACGCGGGTAACAAGTATGTGGTCAGCGAGGCCCACGCCTCGGTGCTGCAGGTGCCTGTCCAGGGCGCGCCCAACTGGTTGAAGATCTCTGCGTTGATGGTTCGCGAGGCCAGGGCCAGTGGCATGCTGCTGCACTTCAACGCCTTGTTCGAAGGCCTGGCGGTGAGCCCCGCGGGGGATCGTATCTGGCTGGCGGCCGAGCGCGAACGGCGTGGCCTGTTGCTGATCAAGCGCGGCCAGACTACCTGGGATTGCGATGGCGGTTGCGTGCTGCTCAGTGAAGCCGGCTCGCAAATGCAGCCTGAGCAGGTGCCCCATGCCAAGGCGGTGACCCGTGACTTCGCCGACCTCTCGCTGTTCGATGGCAAGCTGTTCACCCTGGAGCGCAACGCCTACCAGATCTGCCGTCGGGATGCGCAGAGCGCCAAGGTCGAGCAGTGCTGGTCCTTTGCTGCCGAGGCTCTGGTGGAGTCGCGACGTTATCCGCAGCCCTACGGCCTGGCCGAGGCCCTGGTGGTGGATGCCGAGGGGGCCTGGATCGGCCTGGACAACAACAATGGCGCCCGTGCCGATGGCGAGTCCCGCCCGATCGTCTGGCGCTTTGCCGCGCCGCAAGGCGGCTGGAGTGCCAAGCCGTGAGCCAGCAACCGGGGCGCAGTGCCGGCCGGGTGTTGCTGATCCTGGCCTGGGCGGCGGGGCTGTTCCTGGCCACGCGATTCTTCGCCGATTGGGAAGCGCGCCAGGAGAACCCCAACACTGTCGTCAGTTCGCAACAACATGAGGGTTACATCGAAGTGAAGCTGGTCGGCAACGGCCAGGGGCATTTCGTCGCCAGCGGCCATATCGACGGCCAGCCGGTGCAATTCATGCTCGATACCGGTGCCACTGAAGTCTCGATCCCTTCCGGGCTGGCCGAGCGCCTGGGCCTGGAACGAGGACTGCCGGTGACCCTGAGCACTGCCAACGGTCGCAGCGAGGGTTACCGGACCCGTATCGAGCGCCTGCAGCTGGGGGATATCACCCTGCACGATGTCCGGGCCCTGGTGGCTCCGGGACTCGACGGGGACCAGGTCCTGCTGGGCATGAGCGCTTTGAAGAAACTTGAATTTACTCAGCGCGGCGGCACCATGCTGCTGCGCCAGACCACGAACCAATGAGGCCCGCATGAGCGACTCCCTTGATCTCAGCCTGGATGGCGTAGAACGCCGGTCACTGGCTGACTTCACCGAAAATGCCTACCTCAACTACTCCATGTACGTGATCATGGACCGTGCGCTGCCGCATATCGGCGACGGCCTGAAACCGGTACAGCGGCGTATCGTCTACGCCATGAGTGAGCTGGGGCTGGATGCCGACTCCAAGCACAAGAAGTCCGCCCGTACCGTGGGTGACGTGCTCGGCAAGTTCCACCCACACGGCGACTCCGCCTGCTATGAGGCCATGGTGCTGATGGCCCAGCCGTTCAGCTACCGCTACACGCTGGTGGACGGCCAGGGCAACTGGGGTGCGCCGGACGATCCCAAGTCCTTCGCGGCCATGCGCTACACCGAGGCGCGCCTGTCGCGCTACTCCGAGGTGCTGCTCAGCGAGCTGGGCCAGGGCACCGCGGACTGGGGGCCGAACTTCGACGGCACGCTCCAGGAGCCGCTGGTACTGCCGGCGCGCCTGCCGAACATCCTGCTCAACGGCACCACCGGCATCGCCGTGGGCATGGCCACCGACGTGCCGCCGCATAACCTGCGGGAAGTGGCGTCGGCCTGCGTACGCCTGCTGGACGAACCCAAGGCCACGGTGGAGCAGCTGTGCGAGCACATCCAGGGGCCGGACTATCCCACCGAGGCGGAGATCATCACCCCGCGTGCCGACCTGCTGAAGATCTACGAGACGGGTCGTGGCTCGGTGCGCATGCGCGCCGTGTACCGGGTCGAGGACGGCGACATCGTAGTGTCGGCGCTGCCGCACCAGGTCTCCGGGGCCAAGGTGCTGGAGCAGATCGCCGCGCAGATGCAGGCCAAGAAACTGCCGATGGTGGCTGACCTGCGAGACGAGTCGGACCACGAGAACCCGTGCCGCATCGTGATCATTCCGCGCTCCAACCGGGTCGATCCGGACGAGCTGATGCAGCACCTGTTCGCCACCACCGAACTGGAATCCACCTACCGGGTCAACGTCAACATCATCGGCCTGGATGGCAAGCCGCAGTTGAAGAACCTGCGCGCTCTGCTGGTGGAATGGCTGGAGTTCCGGGTCGCCACGGTACGTCGTCGCCTGCAGTTCCGCCTGGACAAGGTCGAGCGCCGCCTGCACCTGTTGGACGGCTTGCTGATCGCCTACCTCAACCTGGACGAAGTGATCCATATCATCCGGACCGAGGACCAGCCGCGGGCCAAGCTGATCGAGCGCTTCGCCCTCAGCGAGATCCAGGCCGACTACATCCTCGATACCCGCCTACGGCAACTGGCGCGCCTGGAAGAGATGAAGTTGCGTTCCGAGCAGGACGAGTTGCTCAAGGAGCAAGCCAAGCTGTTGGCACTGCTCAACAGCGAAGCCAAGCTGAAGAAGCTGGTACGCACCGAGTTGCTGCAGGATGCCGAGACCTATGGCGACGACCGTCGTTCACCGATCGTTGCCCGGGCCGAAGCCAAGGCCCTGTCGGAAAACGAGCTGATGCCGACCGAGCCGGTGACTATCGTTCTATCGGAAAAAGGCTGGGTACGCTGTGCCAAGGGGCATGATATTGACGCCACCGGCCTGTCCTACAAGGCCGGCGATGGCTACAAGACCGCTGCTGCCGGGCGCTCCAACCAGTTCGCGGTGTTCATCGATTCCACCGGGCGCAGTTATTCGGTGGCGGCCCATACCCTGCCTTCGGCCCGTGGCCAGGGCGAGCCACTGACCGGCCGGTTGACGCCGCCGCCGGGCGCGACTTTCGAGTGCGTGCTGCTGCCGGACGATGAGGCGCTGTATGTGATCGCTTCCGATGCCGGTTATGGCTTCGTGGTCAAGGGCGAGGACCTCCAGGCCAAGAACAAGGCGGGCAAGGCGCTGCTGAGCCTGCCGAACAATGCCAAGGTCCTGGCGCCGCGGCCGGTGGCCGATCGCGAGCAGAACTGGCTGGCCTCGGTGACCACCGAAGGTCGCCTGCTGGTGTTCAAGATCAGCGACCTGCCGCAACTGGGCAAGGGCAAGGGCAACAAGATCATCGGTATTCCCGGTGAGCGAGTCGCCAGTCGCGAGGAGTATGTGACCGACATCGCGGTGCTGCCGGAAGGCGCGACCCTGGTGCTGCAAGCGGGCAAGCGCACGCTGTCGCTCAAGGCCGACGATCTTGAGCACTACAAGGGTGAGCGCGGGCGTCGTGGCAACAAGTTGCCACGGGGTTTCCAGCGAGTGGACGCGTTGTTGGTAGAGCCTCTCAGTTGAGAGGTACGATCAGCCATTTAACTGGCTGATCGTTGTTGGAACACTGGAGTCATGGCGCATATTCACGGATGATATGCGCTTTCAAACGCCGGCCTGGTCCGGCGTTATTCTGTTTTTTTGAGTATTTTCACTGTGGTTGGTCTGGTGGCCGCCACCTGGATGGGATGATGACTGTTCTGCGCCTTCCTTTTATTTTCCTGCTCGCGGGCGTTCTCGGCCTGGCGGGTTGCAGCGTTCACCAGCCGGTGTCGCTGTATCAGCTGGACAGCGGAAGTCCAGCCCAGCCGGCCAGCACCGGCATGTCGGTATTGCTGGGGCCGGTCCTGATTGCCGATTACCTGCAGCGTGAAACCCTGCTGCAGCGCCAGGATGATGGCAGCCTGCAGGCCGCCACCGACGGCCGTTGGGCCGGCAGCCTCTCTTCGGATATCGACCAGTTGCTGCTGCGCCAGGTCGCCGGCCACCTGGACAGCCAGCGAGTGGTGTTGGCCCCGGCCACCAACGGCTTTACTCCGGATGTGCAGGTACTGCTGTCGATCACCCGCCTGGATTCCGGCAAGACCCAGCCGGCGGTGCTGGATGCCCAGTGGCGCCTGATCGATCGCCGCGGCCAGGTACGTGACAACCGCATCGTCCACCTGCAGGAGCAGCATGCAGGCACCACGGCATCCCAGGTCCAGGCCCAGGGCGTACTGTTGCAGCGCCTGGCCGAGCAGTTGTCCGGCGCCCTCAAGCCGCTGGCCAACCAGCCGGCCGTGGCGGAAGTGCCGCGCAAGGCGCCCGCTGCACCGGCCCCCAAGCCTGCCGAGCAGGAAAAGCGGCCGAAGATCCCAATGGCAACGCCTATCCGTACGGATATGGAAGTGTTCCGCTTCTGAGCCAAACCGCTGCAAGACAAGGCCCGCCTCATGGTGGGCCTTGTCGTTTCTGGGGGCAGGCACAAGAAAGCCCGCGCAGGGTTAATGCCGATCAGTTAAGGAAGCTGTAGGGGCGAGGCTTGCCCGCGATGGACTGCAGAGCGCTGCGTGTATCCAGTCAGCACGTGCAAACGTTAACGCCCATCGCGAGCAACCGAGCGTCGACCGGTTGCTCCTGCAGGGACCGCCTCGCTTGACTGATCGGCATCACGCACAGGGCGGGCTTTGTTGAATGGAGCAGGCCTTACAGCTTGGCGCGGGTCTCGTGCATCCGGGCCAGTTGTCGCTCCAGCATCGAAGGGTAAGGCTCCATCAGGCGTTCGACGCAGCAGGCGCCTTCAGGGCTGGCTATCGGGCGGATACGTGCGCGCTGGCGCAGTAGGGCATCATCGTTGACCTTGCGCTCCACCAGCAGCAGGTTGCGGCTGTGCTGGGACAGGGCCAGGGCATCCTGGGCTGGCTCGGTCAGCAGCAAGTCGATCTGGCTCAGGCCGAACAGGCCCTCGCCCAGGGTCAGCCCCAGTTGCAGTTGCAGGGTGATGCCGCTGTCTGCCACTTCGATCTGCAGGGCATGGCCCAGGGCGCGCAGCAGCTCGCCGCAGCAGATGGCGTTGGTCAGGTAGTCGTCGCCGCTGTCTTCGCTGTGGAACAACATCAGCGTGCTGCCGTCGTTCAGGGTATGCAGTTCGCTCTGGTACAGCGATGCAGCCTGGTCCAGGCAGTCGCGATAGCGTTCGAGCAATTCCGTCAGGCGGGCACGAGGCAGGCGTCGCAACTGTTCCTGGGCCCCGAGCTGCACGGCAAGCACCGCGCTGTGCTGGGGCTCGGCCGGAATCTGGGGTTGCGGTTTCACTGCGGGTGCGGGGGCCGAGGATTGATCACGCAGGTCGGCGAACGGGTCCTCTTCTTCATCCAGCTCGTCTTCCTCGGCATTGACCACATGCCGTGGCGCAGGCTTCAGACCGGCTACGGGCGCGCTTTCATCGAAGCTCGGATCACGCAGGTTACGTACTTCGAATGCGGGCAACTCGTCTTCTTCATCCTGCTGGGCAGGCTGGGCTTGAGGCTCGGGCTCGGGGATTTCCGGAGCCAGGCGTGCGTGCAGCTGGCGCGCCAGGTCGCCGATCTCATCCTGGCGCTGGATGGCCGGAGTGTGCTCGTCCAGGTCGCGCAGCCACACCCGCAGTTGCAGCAGCGGGGTGGAGATATGGCGGCCCAGGCGCAGGCTCAAGGCGAGGGCCAGGGCCAGCAGGATGGCACTGAGAATGCCCATGCTTTGCAGGCTGATGGTCATCGGCTGCTGGAACTGGGCCATGTCCAGGCTGAGCCGCAGGTTGCCGGCAGTCACATCCTGGAAGGTGATCTTGGTCTGGTACACGCCTTCGGTTTCGCCCAGCAGGTTGCTCTTCGGGCGTTGTCCGGCTTCGGCGAGGATGCGGTTGTCGACGCTATAGATCGCCGCGTGGGCCACCAGCGGGTTCTTGGTCAGGTTATTGAGCAAGACGTTGAGGCTGAGGATGTCGTTGGACACCAGCAGTTCAGTGGCTGAAGTGGCGGTCTGCGTGGTCAGGCTCTGGCCCAGGGCGTCGGCCTGTTCGTGCATGGCTTGCTTGAACTGCAGGCCCATCACGCCGGCATAGATCACCAGGGCCAGGGCGACCAGGATCACGTTATGGCTGGCGATGCGCAATGCAATCGGCACACGGCGGTGGCGCAGTGCACGGAAGATCAGCAGGAAGAAGTTGTCGTTTTTAACTGGCGTGGGCCGGTTCACTGAGCTCGGCTCTTTTGTCCGTGAAGTTGACGCGCAGTATAGCGACAGGCCCTAGGCCGGCAAAGCGCTGGCTGTGCCCGATGGTCAGCGAAAGTGGGTAGAATGCGCTTTTTTTCCACCTCGGGGGTGCGCCTTGCGCGAAATTGTCCTGATAAACATCACCGGCGAAGATCGTCCCGGTCTGACTGCGGCCATTACCGGCGTTCTGGCCCAGGGTGGTGTGAACATCCTCGACATTGGCCAGGCCGTGATCCACGACACCTTGTCGTTTGGCATCCTGGTCGAGATCCCGGACAACGAGCAGAGCTCCTCGGTGCTCAAGGACATCCTGTTCACCGCCTACAAGCTCGACCAGCAGGTGCGCTTCACCCCGGTATCCGAGGCGGATTACCAGCAGTGGGTGGCGGGGCAGGGTAAAAAGCGCCATATCGTCACCCTGCTGACTCGCAAGGTGACCGCCGAGCAGCTGCAGCGGGTGAGTTCGATCACTGCCCAGTACGGCTTGAACATCGACCATATCGATCGCCTGTCGGGGCGCATGCCGCTGGACATGCCGGCCGATCAGGGCAAGGGCTGCATCGAGTTTTCGGTGCGTGGCGAGGCGGCCGACCCCCAGGCGCTGCGAGCCGAGTTCCTCAGCGTGGCCCAGGAACTGAACGTCGACATCGCCTTCCAGGAGGACTCGCTGTTCCGTCGTAACCGGCGCCTGGCGGTATTCGACATGGACTCGACACTGATCGAGGCCGAGGTCATCGACGAGCTGGCCAAGGCAGCCGGTGTCGGTGATCGGGTGGCAGAGATCACCGAGCGGGCGATGGCCGGTGAACTGGACTTTCGCGCCAGCTTCAAGGAACGCCTGGCCTTGCTCAAGGGGCTGGACATCAATGTCCTGGACTCCATCGGCGCATCCCTGCGCTTGACCGAGGGCGCCGAAACGCTGTTCGCCGAGCTCAAGCGACTGGGCTACAAGACGGCCATTCTCTCTGGTGGTTTCACCTATTTCGCCAAGCAGTTGCAGGCCAAGCTGGGCATCGACTACGTGTTCGCCAACGAACTGGAAGTGGTCGATGGCAAGGTGACCGGCGTGGCCGTAGAGCCAATCGTCGACGCGCAACGCAAGGCGGACCTGCTGCGTGAGCTCGCGCACAAGGAAGGCCTGCGCCTGGAGCAGACCATCGCCGTTGGCGACGGCGCCAACGACCTGCCGATGCTAGGCATTGCCGGGCTGGGTGTAGCGTTCCGTGCCAAGCCGCTGGTCAAGCAGTCGGCCAAGCAGGCGATCTCGACCCTGGGCCTGGATGGCGTGCTGTATCTGCTGGGCTTACGTGATCGCGACGGGCAGGCCTGACCGCGCACGAGTCTTCACCCATGAAAAACGCCGCTGATCAGCGGCGTTTTTTGTTTGCGGTGTTATTCAGGCATCAGGCCTTGGGCGCGCCCAGGCCCTGGCCCATGCGGACCGGCGAACCGGCCGCCAGCTCTTCGGCCCACTGCACCTGGTCTGGGCCGAACAGCACGATGGCGGTGGAGCCCAGCTTGAAGCGGCCCATCTCGGCGCCTTTCTCCAGGTGGATCGGGGCGCGGGCGGCCTCGTCGTAGCGCACGGTCTTGAGCTCGCGCTTGGGTGGGGTTACCAGGCCGGCCCAGACGGTTTCGATCGAGGCCACGATCATCGCGCCTACCAGCACCAGGGCCATGGGGCCACGCTCGGTATCGAAGATGCACACCACGCGCTCGTTGCGGGCGAACAGCTCGGGGACGTTTTCCGCGGTGGTCTGGTTGACCGAGAAGATCCGTCCTGGGACGTAGACCATCTCGCGCAGGGTGCCGGCCAGTGGCATGTGCACCCGGTGGTAGTCCTTGGGGGACAGGTAGATGGTGGCGAAGTCGCCGCCCATGAACGGCGCGGCCAGGGCCGGATCGCCGCCCAGCAGCTCCAGCACGCTGTAGCTGTGGCCCTTGGCCTGGAACACCCGGCCATGCTCGATCGGACCGAGCTGGCTGACGGCGCCGTCGGCGGGGCTGAGCACTGCACCTGGGGTTGGGTCCAGCGGTCGGGCGCCATCCTTCAGGGCGCGGGTGAAGAAGGCATTGAAATGCTCGTAGGCGGTCACGTCCTCCACTTGGGCTTCGGACATGTCCACCTGGTACTGCTTGGCGAACCAGCTGGTGAAGGCATTCTTGAACCAGCGCACGCGGCACTCGGCGACGCAGCCGGCCAGGCGCGAGAGCAGGTGGTGAGGCAGCAGGTACTGGCTGATGATGAACAAACGCTTTTTCATTGGGTGTCCTTAAAAACCTTAAATCTCTACGGGCGTATCGGGATGATTGCCCCATTCGCCCCACGAACCGGCGTAGCCCTTGACCCGTGGATACCCCAGCGCCTTGGCCACCAGGTAGGTGAAGCCGGAGCGGTGATGGGTCTGGCAGTGGGTGATGACTTCTTTGTCCTTGCTGATGCCCAGGTCCTCGAGGATCTGTGGCATGTCGCGGCGGATGCGCAGGTGGCGGGCCTGATCCATGCCGGCGGTCCACTCGAAATTCACTGCGCCGGGAATATGTCCGCCCTTGGCGGCCAGGACTTTCTCGCCCGAGTACTCCAGTGGACCGCGAGCGTCCCAGATCGCCAGGTCGGCGGCACCGAGGCGGCTTTGCAGGTATTCGCGGGTGGCGGTGGGTTCGTCATGCAGGGTCAGGGGGACCGCAGCACCATTGGAAGCCGGGACTTCGACGGATACCGGCAGGTTTTCCGCCAGCCAGGCCGGCAGGCCGCCATCCAGGTAGTGATAGCGCTGGTGCCCGATCACATCCAGCAGCCAGATGAAGCGTCCGGCCCAGCCGCCACCTTCGTCGTCATACACCACGTAGACCGCCTCGGGGTTGTGCCCGAGTTCACCGAACAGCGTCTCCAGGGCCGCCTTGGGTGGCAGCAGTCCTGGGGCCGGCGCCTGGCCGAGCTGGGTGCGCTTGGGGTCGACGAAGCGTGCTCCGGGAATATGCCCGGTGCTGTAGCGGGCAGCGCTGGTCAGGTCGACCAGGATCAGGTGGCGGGCGTCGAGGCGGGCGAGCAGCTCGCTAGGCTCGATGACCAGCGGCAAGCCGGAAAAATCAGACATGTCAGGTCCCCAGGGCACAAAGGATGGAATTGTAGCGCAAGCGTCACTGGCTGCGGTTGGTAAAGCTGTGCAAGGCTTTTTCGATGCACTGGGCGGTCTTGCCGAAGGCCTGGACACTGGTTTGCGAGAACGGCACGCCGCCCTGGTCGGCGATCGCCAGCAGTTGTACTCGGTCATTGCAGGACAGTGAGCGGATCAGCAAGTGCTCGCCACGAAACAACTGGCGCAGGGCGCCGGGCAAGTGCGCGGCGAACTGTCGGCAGTTGTCCGGCGTCAGGCGGATCTGTGCGGACTTCTCCAGCAGGCGCTGCAGCAGGGGGCTCTGCTTGGCCAGGAAACTCAGGCCTGCGGCTTCCTTGGGCAGGCCGTACAGCTGTTGTACCCGTAACTGGCTGTGACTGCGGTCCACCATCAGCAACATGATCCGCTGCATGCCGCAGGCTGCCAGGGCATCCCGGGCAAAACCGGTCAGATGCACGGCGTTGGTGAAGGGGCTTGGCTCCAGCAACAGCTCGCCACAGAGTTTGCGCCACTGGGTCAACTCCAGGGCGGTGGGCGGCGGTGCCGGCAGTTCGCCGTTGTGCAGGCGCCGTACATTCCAGGGCCAGATCAGAGCCTGGGCCGGATGCCAGAGATCGGGCTGGCTGTCGTTGCGGGCACTGTTGGTGGCTTGTTGGTGCAACTGCTGCTGGACCTCGGCGACCGGGATCTGCAGATACAGGGCGGTGAGGTTCTGCCAGCGTTGGCCGTGGGGATTGTTCCAGGAGTACTGCGCTGCCAGGGCCATGCCGTTGGCCAACAATACGCAATTGGCCGGCTGGTTCAGCCAGCGGCGCAGTTCCGGATCGGCATCCAGGCGTTGCTGTTGGCGCAATGGGTTGTCGCCATCGCGCGCGATCAGCATGACCTTGGCCAGCAGGTGTTGTTCCTGGGTCAGTAGCCGATAGCCCTGTTGCACCCAGATCGGCAGATGCCATGCCTGTACCAGGGCCTGGCACAGCTCCATGAGGCGTACGCCGAACAATTGCATTTCGACCTTGCGTGCAGGCTCATGCTTATAGATGACCCGCAGCTCCCATTCGTCCATGAGCTTGGGGTAGGTCATGGCCATGGCCCATAGCGGCGAGAGAAACAGCAGGCTGCCCCAGTGGATGTCCTGCCACAGGCGGGCCAGGCGCCCGGCAAAAAAACCGTTGGCTTGCTGGGTGGCGTGCTGGCTGATCAGTTGCAGCTGTCGCAGGGCCTGGGGGATCTGTTCTTCGGGCAGGGTCGGCAGTTGTTCCAGCAATTCCTGGGTGCGCTTGAGCCCCAGGCGATTGACCGCGATCTCGAGGCTCTCCGCCGGCTCGCTCATGCTGCCTTGGGAATGCCGGTTGGCTTCGCGGATCACGCACAGTGCCAAGGCCGGGCTATTCTGCATCAGGTCGGCGATTTCTCGCAGCGAACTGCGGTTGTTGGCAATGGCTTTGCAGACCCGGTCATGGCTGGTTTGTGGCACTGGCAAGCGCACGGCATTGAGCAGTCTTACCCAGGCGTCGAGAGAGGTGGGCGGGGTCTGTGGGACGCTGGTTTCATTGGACATGGTCGGGCGCAATCATTGTCTGCTGGGAACACGCCCGGAGTGGGCCAAACTGGCTTTTCGCCTTAACTGGCTATAGTCTGGCGCAGTTTTGCCGATAAGTAGAAGAAGAGTTTTAAGAACTTCCGAATATGACCTTGAACCCGACCCAATAAGTACTCTCCTATCTATGGCTAAAATCATCGGCATCATCGTCGTATTCGCTAGCGTGCTCGGCGGATACGTGCTCTCCCACGGTAAAATTGCAGCGCTGATCCAGCCTTTCGAGGTGCTGATCATCGGCGGTGCAGCCTTCGGTGCATTCTTGCAGGCCAACCCGGGCTACATGACGATGCACGTCATCAAGAAGTCCCTGGGGATGTTCAGCTCCCGCTTCACCCACACCTTCTACCTGGAAGTGCTGGGCCTGATCTACGAGATCCTCAACAAGAGTCGTCGCGAAGGCATGATGGCCATCGAGGGCGATATCGAGGACGCGGCCGCCAGCCCGATCTTCGCCAAGTACCCGGCGGTGCTCAAAGACGAGCGCATGACGGCCTACATCTGTGACTACCTGCGCATCATGTCCTCCGGCAACATGGCTCCCCATGAGCTGGAAGGCCTGTTCGACATGGAGTTGTTCAGCCTCAAGGAAGAACTCGAGCATCCATCCCATGCGGTCACCGGTATTGCCGACGGCATGCCCGGTTTCGGTATCGTCGCGGCGGTACTGGGTATCGTGGTGACCATGGCGTCCCTGGGGGACGGCGACCAGAAGTCCATTGGCCTGCACGTAGGTGCAGCGCTGGTAGGTACCTTCTTCGGTATTCTCGCGGCCTATGGCTTCTTCGGCCCGCTGGCCCACTCCCTGGCCCACGACGCCAAGGAAGAACTGAACGTCTACGAGGCCATCAAGGCTTCCCTGGTGGCTTCCGCTTCCGGCATGCCACCTTCGCTGGCGGTAGAGTTCGGGCGCAAGGTCCTGTACCCGGCGCATCGTCCTAGCTTCGCCGAGCTGGAACAAGCGGTTCGCGGTCGCTAAGTCATGGAGAACAATCAGCCGATTATCATCAAGCGCGTCAAGCGCTTCGCTGGCGGGCATCACGGGGGGGCGTGGAAAATCGCCTTCGCCGACTTCGCCACGGCGATGATGGCGTTCTTCCTGGTGCTGTGGCTGTTGTCCACGGCCACCCCGGAACAGAAGATCGCCATCGCCGGTTACTTCAAGGACCCGATCGGCTTTTCCGAAAGCGGCACGCCCTACATCATCGACCTGGGCGGCTCGCCGGAACTGGCGCCGGAAAACACCCTGAACCCCGAGATCAAGTCCCAGCCACAACCGGACAAGGTCACAGTGGATTCCGAGCAGGTGGAAGGCATGGCCGAGCAGGTCGAGCGCGAACGCCTCGAACTGCTGTTGCAGGAACTGCAGAACAAGGTCGAGGAGAATCCCCAGCTACAGAAGTTCAAGGACCAGATCCTCTTCGAGATCACGCCTGATGGCTTGCGCATCCAGATCATGGACGCCGAGAACCGGCCGATGTTCGACTCCGGCAGCGCACGTCTGAAACCGTACTTCGAAGACATCCTGTTGGCCATGGCCGATACGATCAAGGCGGTGCCGAACAAGATCAGTATCAGTGGCCACACCGATGCCACGCCTTATGCCGGTACCGGTGAATTCGGCAACTGGGAGCTGTCGGCCAACCGTGCCAACGCGGCCCGTCGGGCATTGGTGGCCGGTGGTTACCCCGATCCGCAAGTGGCGCGAGTGGTGGGCTTCGCCTCATCGGCGCTGTTCGATCGCAAGGACCCGTTCAACCCGGTCAACCGGCGTATCGATATCGTGGTGCTGACCAAGAAAGCCCAGCGTGCCATCGAGGGTGAGCAGGTCGATCCCAAGGCGCCAACGCCCACCCAGGGTAGTGGGGCTCCTGGCGAGGTTCCGGGAGCTGCGGCCGACCCGAATGCCCTGCCACCTGGCAGCGAGCCATTGCCGGCCCATGAGGTGCGCCAGCGCCTGAACATCTTCGAAGATGGTGTATTGAAGATGGATGAGCAGGGCGCGGCGGGCCACACTCCTGCACCTGCACCTGCACCTGCACCTGCACCTGCAGCGGTGCCCAGTCCGGCCGCGCCGCCGGCTACTCCGGCGACACCGGGAACAGCAAGGTGAAAAACCACAAGGCCGCGATGATCGCGGCCTTGTAGTTTCTGCGTGGTATCGCTCAGTAGCTGTCGTCGGGCAGGCTGGCGAGGATCGAGCGGTAGCTGTTCATCCGTTGTTGCTGGATGCGTCCTTCTTCCAGGGCCTTGAGCAGGGCGCAGCCTGGCTCGCGGTCGTGCTTGCAGTCCCGGAAGCGGCAGGTGCCCAGCAGGTCGTTGAATTCGATGAAGCCGGCTTCGACATCGGCGCGGCTGACATGGCCCAGGCCGAACTCGCGAATACCCGGGGAGTCGATCAGCTCGCCACCGCCGGGGAAGTGGAACAGCCGCGCAGTGGTGGTGGTATGGGTGCCTTGCCCAGAGAACTCCGACAGCGGGCCGACCCGAGTGAAGACATCCGGTAGCAGGCTGTTCACCAGGGACGACTTGCCGACCCCGGATTGACCGACGAAGACGCTGATGCGGCCGTTCAGCAGTGCCTGCAATTGCTCCATCCCGTCGCCGTGGTGGGCCGAGACCTCCAGTAGCGGATAGCCCAGTTGGCGATAGACGGCCAGCAGGGCATTGAGCGCCGGAGCGTTCTGCTCATCGATCAGGTCGGCCTTGTTCAGCAGCAACAGAGGGCGAATCCCCGCGTGCTCGGCCGCCACCAGGTAGCGGTCGATCAGGTTGGCGTGGGGCTCCGGCATGGGGGCGAAGACGATCACGATCATGTCGACGTTGGCGGCCACAGGCTTCAACTGGCCGCGGCTGTCCGGGCGGCATAGCTCGGTGCTGCGGGGCAGTTGCGCGACAATTACCCCAATGCCCTGGTTGCCGGCGCGCCAGACGACCTGGTCACCGGTCACCAGGGCCGGCAGGTTGGCCCGCAGGTAACAGCGAAACACCTGTCCGGCGAGTTCGCCGTCGCGGGCCTCGACTTCGACCTGGACGCCGAAGTGGGCTATCACCAGGCCGGTCTGCTCCGGTCCCAGGTCGCCGCCCTCCAGTGCCTCTACAGCAGAGGACTCGCGTTTGGCTGCGCGGGCTGCGCGCTCACCTTGAATCTTTTCGATGCGCCAGTTTTGGCGGCGATTGAGCTGGCGTTTGGCCATTGATGTTCCGTGTCGATAATTACGGCGGTTGGGTAAAACGGCGGCGAGTTTAGCACGCCGGGCCAGCCCTCTAGGCTAAACTGCGCAACTACGCCGAGGAGCCCACACATGCAAAACCCGCAGAACCTGATTTGGATCGATCTGGAAATGACCGGCCTGAACCCCGACACCGACGTCATCATCGAGATGGCGACCATTGTCACGGACAGCAATCTCAATACCTTGGCTGAAGGACCGGTCATCGCTATCCACCAGAGCGACGAGATTCTCGCCGGGATGGATGAATGGAACACGCGCCAGCATGGAGGTTCCGGCCTGACCCAGCGTGTGCGCGAAAGCCGCATCAGCATGGCTGAGGCCGAGGCCCAGACCATCGCTTTCCTGGAGCAGTGGGTGCCCAAGGGCAAGTCGCCGATCTGTGGCAACAGCATTTGCCAGGACCGGCGCTTCCTCTATCGTCACATGAAGGCCCTGGAAAGCTACTTCCATTATCGCAATCTCGATGTCTCCACCCTCAAGGAGCTGGCCGCCCGCTGGGCCCCAGAGGTACGCGACAGCTTCAAGAAAGGCAGTACCCACCTGGCCCTGGACGACATTCGCGAGTCCATTGCCGAGCTGCAGCACTACCGCAAGCACTTCATCAAGCTCTGAATAGGCCGGCCGGCGGGTATGCCGAGGAGTCATGCCCGTTGCCGCCCTCTTTTGGCGTTCGCTTCAACTGAGTAGACTGCGCGCCTTCTTGCAAGGACCGTCATCATGCTGTTGATGCTCTACCTGATCGCCATTACCGCCGAAGCCATGACCGGCGCCCTTTCTGCCGGTCGTCGAGGCATGGACTGGTTCGGTGTCGTACTGATCGCCTGCGTCACGGCCCTGGGCGGTGGCTCGGTGCGTGATGTACTGCTCGGGCATTACCCGCTGACCTGGGTCAAGCACCCCGAGTACCTGGTGCTGACGTCAGTGGCGGCCTTGGTGACGATCTTCATCGCGCCGTTGATGCGCCACCTGCGCTCCTTGTTCCTGGTGCTGGATGCCGTTGGCCTGGTGGCCTTTACCCTGATTGGCTGCATGACCGCCCTGGAGATGGGGCACGGCATGCTGGTGGCTTCGGTCAGCGGGGTGATCACCGGGGTGTTCGGCGGGATTCTCAGGGATATCTTCTGCAACGACATTCCCCTGATCTTCAGGCGCGAGCTGTACGCCAGCGTGTCCTTCGCCGCGGCCTGGTGCTACATGTTGTGCATCTACCTGCAGTTACCCAGCGAACAGTCGATCCTGGTCACCTTGTTCGGCGGCTTCCTGTTGCGCTTGCTGGCGATCCGTTTCCATTGGGAAATGCCCAAGTTCGTCTATAACGACGAGCATTGACGGCTGGCGTGCTGGGCCAGGGCCCACTGCACGTGTTCACGCACCAGTTCCGAGGGATAGTCCTGGCGGGCCTTGAGGGCTTCCAGCACCGGGATCGTGGAGGGGGCGTTGCCCAGGCCTACCGCCAGGTTGCGCAGCCAGCGCTCATAGCCGGCGCGACGTAGTGGCGAGCCCTCGGTACTGCTCAGGAATTGATCTTCGTCCCATAGGAACAGCTCCGCCAGCTCGGCATTGTCCAGATTGTGCCGAGGCTTGAAGTCGCCCTCCCCGGAGGTACGGGCGAAACGATTCCAGGGGCAGACGATCTGGCAGTCGTCGCAGCCGAATACCCGATTGCCGATCAGCGGGCGCAGGTCTTCGGGGATGGCGTTCTTCAGCTCGATGGTCAGGTAGGAGATGCAGCGTCGGGCATCGAGCTGGTAGGGGCCGACGAAGGCGTTGGTCGGGCAGATGTCCAGGCACGCAGTGCAGCGCCCGCAATGTTCGCTGGCGTGGGGGGCATCCACCGGCAGGGGCAGGTCGACGAACAGCTCGCTGAGGAAGAAGTAGCTGCCTGCCTTGCGGTTGAGGACCAGGGTGTTCTTGCCGATCCAGCCCAGGCCCGCTTGTTCGGCGATGGCTTTTTCCAGCACTGGTGCGCTATCGACGAAGGCGCGGAAGCCGAAGGGGCCGATGGCTTGCTGGATGCGCTCGGCCAATTGCTGTACGCGCTTGCGGATCAGCTTGTGATAGTCGCGGCCCAGGGCATAGCGCGAGACGTAGGCCTTGGAGGGTTGGGCCAGGCGCTGGGCCATCTGGGTATCGCCGGGCAGGTAGTCCATGCGCAGCGACACCACGCGCAGGGTACCGGGCACCAGTTCCTCGGGGTGGGAGCGTTTGCTGCCGTGGGCTCCCATGTATTCCATCTCGCCGTGGTAGCCGGCCGCGAGCCAGCGCTCCAGGTGCTGTTCGTGTTCGGCCAGGTCCAGGCCACTGATGCCGACCTGTTGAAAGCCCAGTTCGCGGCCCCAGTCCTTGATGGATTGGGCGAGGGCGGGAAGATCCTGGGTAATAGCGGACATGAGGCAAGAGAAACCGGGTGCTGAGGTGCGTATAATTCTGCCAGACATCGGAGCTGGAAGACGCATGCGGCAGACAAAACACCCCTTATCAGAGATTCAGTTGCTGACTGCTGGCCAGTTGCCGCGCTTGAGTGGCCGTTCTCGAGATGCTCATAAAGGCCAGTTCGGCCATGTGCTGTTGATCGGTGGTGACCTGGGTTTTGCCGGGGCGGCCTTGCTGGGAGCCGAGAGCGCGCTGCGCAGCGGTGCAGGCTTGGTGTCACTGGCTACTCGTGGCGAACATGTAGCGGCGGCTGGAACTCGGCTGCCTGAGGTCATGGCCCTGGGCGTTCATTCAGCCAACCAGCTGATGGGGTTGTTGGAGCGTTCTTCGGTGGTAGTGATCGGTCCCGGCCTGGGGCAAGGGGCCTGGGGGCGCAGCTTGCTGTCGGCGGCGGCCAATGCCGTGTTGCCCCAGGTATGGGACGCCGATGCCTTGAATCTGCTGGCCTTGGGGGATGTGGGCATGCCGGCCGGAAGTGTCATGACGCCACATCCTGGAGAGGCTGCCCGCTTGTTGGGTATTTCCACGGCTGAGGTTCAGGCGGACCGACCTGCAGCAGCCCGTGCCTTGAGCCTCCGATATGCAACGGTGGTCGTGCTCAAGGGCGCTGGCAGCTTGATAGCCAGTCCTGATGGGCGCCTGGCCCGCTGCGATGCCGGGCATCCGGCGATGGCTACGGCCGGCCTGGGCGATGTCCTCGCAGGTTTGCTTGGCGGGCTGCTGGCACAGGGCTTGGCGGTGTTCGATGCTGCCTGCCTGGCGGTCTGGCTGCATGCCAGCGCCGGCGAGCGGCAAGGTAAATTGGGCCGTGGACTGGCGGCCAGTGATCTGATTCCAGTCATTCGTCAGTTGTTGGAGGAGCAATCACCGTGTCTGAGTTAACCCTTTACCTGGCCGACGAGCAGGCCATGGTGGAATTTGGTGCACGCATTGCTCAGGTCACCCGTGGGGTAGGGGTGATCTTTCTCGAGGGCGACCTGGGGGCGGGCAAGACTACCCTGTCTCGGGGGGTCATCCGTGGTTTGGGGCATTCGGGGGCGGTGAAGAGTCCGACCTTTACCCTGGTGGAGCCCTACGAAATTGGTACGGTGCGAGCCTTCCACTTCGACCTGTACCGGTTGGTGGACCCCGAGGAGTTGGAATTCCTGGGGATTCGTGATTATTTCGAGGGTGATGCCCTGTGCTTGCTGGAATGGCCTGCACGCGGTGCAGGCTTTTTGCCAAAGCCTGACCTGACCATTACCATTACCCCGCATAACAATGGGCGTTGCGTACATCTATTGTCCCAAGGCTCGCGAGGCGAGTCCTGGTGTGCCGCTTTGGCGTTGGAATTCAAATAATTGATGGGGTTAGGTATGCGCATTCGCGCGTTGGTTGCTGTCGTAGGACTGTTGCTTACGGCATTGGCCGTCGAGGCTGTGGCCGCTACGCAGGTTCGCAGCGTCCGCCTATGGCGGGCACCGGATAACACGCGACTGGTATTCGACCTGTCCGGTCCGGTTCAGCACAGCGTCTTTACCCTCACGGCCCCCGATCGCCTGGTGATCGATATCAACGGCGCAACCCTGGGTGGTTCGCTGAATGTCGCCACGGCCAACACCCCGATCACCGCGATGCGCTCGGCACAACGTACGCCGACCGATTTGCGGGTGGTGATCGACCTGAAGAAGGCCGTCACGCCCAAGAGCTTCACCCTGGCGCCCAATGCCCAGTACGGTAACCGCCTGGTGGTCGATCTGTTCGACAACCCGGCCGATGCCGCGCCACCGGCTGCTCCACCGCCAACCGTGGCGACCGTGCCTGCGGTACCTGTCACTCCAGCGGAACCTGCCATCAAGCTGCCCCCGGCACCGGCCGGTAAGCGCGACATCATCGTGGTGATCGATGCCGGTCATGGCGGCGAGGACCCTGGCGCCTCCGGCTCCCGTGGCCAGCACGAGAAAGACGTGGTGCTGTCCATCGCTCGCGAGCTGCAACGCCAGATCAACGGTCTCAAGGGCTTTCGTGCCGAGTTGACCCGCACTGGCGATTACTTCATCCCGCTGCGCGGTCGTACCGAAATCGCCCGCAAGAAGGGCGCCGACCTGTTCGTTTCGATCCACGCCGACGCGGCGCCGTCGACGGCAGCCTTTGGCGCATCGGTGTTCGCCCTGTCCGAGCGTGGCGCGACTTCGGAAACCGCCCGCTGGTTGGCGGACAGCGAAAACCGCTCCGACTTGATCGGTGGTGCCGGCAACGTCAGCCTCGATGACAAGGACCGGATGTTGGCCGGGGTGCTGCTGGACCTTTCGATGACTGCATCCCTTACATCCAGCTTGAATGTGGGGCAGAAGGTCTTGAACAACATTGGCCGGGTGACGCCATTGCACAAGCAGCGCGTGGAACAGGCCGGGTTCATGGTGCTCAAGTCCCCGGATATTCCATCGATCCTGGTGGAGACCGGCTTCATCTCCAACTCCAACGAGGCCTCGAAGCTGGCCACCTCCAGCCACCAGCAGGCCCTGGCGCGCTCCATCAGCAGTGGCGTGCGGCAGTTCTTCCAACAGAACCCGCCACCGGGCACCTATATCGCCTGGCTGCGCGACTCCGGGAAAATCGCCCAGGGCCCGCGTGAGCACCGGGTCAATCCTGGAGAAACCCTGGCCATGATCGCCGTGCGCTACCAGGTTTCGGCGGCAGCGTTGCGCAGCGCCAACAACCTCAAGAGCGATGAGTTGAAAGTGGGGCAGGTTCTGAGCGTCCCCGGTACCGAGCTGGCGGCCAAGGAATGAGTGAGTCGATCGTCGGCGGTTCGCGCATCGAGCTGCTCAGTCCGCGCCTGGCCAACCAGATCGCTGCCGGTGAGGTGGTCGAGCGACCGGCCTCGGTGGCCAAGGAATTGCTGGAGAACAGCCTGGACTCTGGTGCCCGGCGCATCGAGGTCGAGGTCGAGCAGGGTGGAGTGAAGCTGCTGCGTGTACGCGACAACGGCAGCGGGATTGCCCCGGACGACCTGCCGTTGGCCCTGGCGCGCCATGCCACCAGCAAGATCCGCGAGTTGGAAGATCTCGAGGGCGTGCTTAGCCTGGGGTTTCGCGGTGAGGCCCTGGCTTCGATCAGCTCGGTCGCCCGCCTGACCCTGACTTCGCGCACCGTCGATGCCACTGAGGCTTGGCAGGTAGAGACCGAGGGGCGCGACATGACCCCGCGTGTACAGCCGGCTGCGCATCCGGTCGGCACCTCGGTCGAAGTGCGCGACCTGTTTTTCAATACCCCGGCCCGTCGAAAGTTCCTCAAGGCCGAGAAGACCGAGTTCGATCACCTGCAGGAAGTTATCCGGCGCCTGGCCTTGGCGCGTTTCGACGTGGCTTTCCACCTGCGCCACAACGGCAAGACTATTTTCAGCCTGCACGAAGCCGCCGACGAGATGGCTCGGGCGCGGCGTGTTGGCGCAATCTGTGGCCCTGGCTTTCTCGAGCAGGCGCTGCCGATCGAGGTCGAGCGCAACGGTTTGCGCCTGTGGGGCTGGGTTGGCTTGCCGACCTTCTCGCGCAGCCAGGCGGACTTGCAGTACTTCTTCGTCAATGGCCGCGCTGTGCGCGACAAACTAGTCGCCCATGCCGTGCGCCAGGCCTACCGCGATGTACTGTTCAATGGCCGGCACCCGACCTTCGTGCTGTTCCTTGAGCTCGATCCCACGGGGGTCGACGTCAATGTGCACCCGACCAAGCACGAAGTGCGCTTTCGCGAAGGGCGGATGGTCCACGACTTCCTTTATGGCACCTTGCACCGTGCCCTGGCGGATGTGCGCCCCGAGGACCAGTTGGCGGCGCCGGCTGCGGTTTCCGAGATGGTGCGCCCCAGTGGCCTGCAGGCCGGTGAGTTCGGTCCGCAAGGCGAGATGCGCCTGGCTTCGCCGGTGCTGGAGCAACCCCAGGGAGAGCAGCGCCCGTCGTTTTCTTCGTCAGGTTCGGGCGCAGGGTATCAGTATCAATACACGCCGAGGCCGTCGCAGCCGGTGAATACCGGCGAGACCCAGGCGGTCTACCGGGAGTTCTATGCGCCGCTGGAAAATGCCCAGGCTGCGCCTGGCGCGCTGCCGGAAAGCCAGGGCGATATCCCGCCTCTGGGCTATGCGCTGGCGCAGCTCAAGGGAATCTACATCCTGGCGGAGAACGCCGTCGGTTTGGTGCTGGTAGACATGCATGCGGCCCACGAGCGAATCATGTACGAGCGCCTCAAGGTGGCCATGGCCAGCGAGGGACTCAGCGGCCAGCCATTGTTGGTGCCCGAGTCGCTTGCGTTGAGCCAGCGCGAGGCCGATTGCGCCGAAGAGCATGCCCAATGGTTCCAGCGCCTGGGTTTCGAACTGCAGCGCCTGGGGCCCGAGACCCTGGCGATCCGGCAGATCCCGGCCCTGCTCAAGCAGGCCGAGGCCAATCGACTGGTACAGGATGTGCTGGCGGACCTGATGGAGTACGGCACTAGCGATCGGATCCAGGCCCACCTCAACGAGCTGCTGGGAACCATGGCTTGCCACGGCGCCGTACGCGCCAATCGACGCCTGGCGATCCCGGAGATGAACGCACTGCTGCGTGACATGGAAAACACCGAGCGCAGTGGGCAGTGCAACCATGGCCGGCCGACCTGGACCCAAATGGGCCTGGATGACTTGGACAAACTCTTTCTGCGCGGCCGTTGATGACTCAGTTTCCTCCTGCGATTTTCCTGATGGGCCCGACCGCAGCGGGCAAGACCGACCTGGCCATCGAGCTGACCAAGGTGCTTCCTTGCGAGTTGATCAGTGTCGATTCGGCGCTGGTCTATAGAGGCATGGATATTGGTACCGCCAAGCCGTCCAAGGAGTTACTGGCACAATTTCCCCACCGTTTGATCGATATCCTCGACCCGGCTGACAGCTATTCTGCGGCGGATTTTCGTACCGATGCCCTGGCGGCCATGGCCGATATCACGGCACGGGGCAAGATTCCGCTGCTGGTGGGTGGCACCATGCTCTACTACAAAGCGCTGCTCGAGGGCTTGGCGGACATGCCGCCGGCGGACCCCCAGGTGCGTGCCGAGTTGGAGGATGAGGCGCAGCGCCTGGGTTGGCAGGCATTGCACGATCAGTTGGCGGCTGTGGATCCTGAATCCGCTGCCCGAATCCATCCCAACGATCCCCAGCGCCTGACTCGGGCTCTGGAAGTCTATCGGGTCAGTGGCCTGACAATGACGGCCCATCGTCAGCGTCAATTGGCGCAAAGTACTGATGCAGGCGCATCGGGACGCAGTCAATTGCCCTATACTGTCGCCAATCTGGCCATCGCTCCGGCGAATCGCCAGGTACTGCACCAACGTATTGCACAAAGATTCACACAAATGTTGGAACAGGGGTTCATCGATGAGGTCGTAGCTCTGCGTTCGAGAAGTGACCTGCATGCCGGGTTGCCGTCTATACGTGCAGTGGGCTACCGCCAAGTCTGGGATTACCTGGATGGCAAGTTGACGTTCGCCGAAATGCAGGAACGGGGCATCATTGCCACGCGCCAATTGGCTAAACGCCAGTTTACCTGGTTACGCAGCTGGTCCGACCTGCAATGGTTGGACAGCTTGGATTGCGACAATCTGCCACGCGCCTTGAAATACTTAGGGACGATCTCCATATTGGGCTGAGTCCTTGCAATTGCCGTCTATCCTTGGGGGTGTGGCGGCTTTGGCCATCTGTTTTCCGAATTTTTTATTATTGATCCTTAAAGGAGTGCGGCACATGTCAAAAGGGCATTCGCTACAAGACCCTTACTTGAATACATTGCGTAAAGAGAAAGTTGGGGTTTCCATCTATCTGGTCAACGGCATCAAGCTGCAAGGCACGATCGAGTCCTTCGACCAATTCGTCATCCTGCTGAAAAACACCGTCAGCCAGATGGTGTACAAGCACGCTATCTCGACAGTGGTTCCAGTTCGCCCGATTCGCCTGCCTAGCGCATCCGAGTCCGAACAGGGTGACGCTGAACCAGGTAACGCCTGATAGGAGTCTCCTTTGTTCTTTGAGCGCCACGGTGGTGGTGAGCGAGCCATTCTCGTTCACTTGGAAGGTCAGGACCCTGAGGCGCGCGAAGATCCGCAGGAGTTTCAGGAGCTGGCAGTATCGGCCGGCGCCGAGACCGTCGCGTTTATCAACGTGCCGCGTCATCGGCCAACCGCCAAATACCTGGTTGGCAGTGGCAAGGTCGAGGAGTTGCGCGACCTGGTCAAAGCCGAACAGGTAGACCTGGTGATTTTCAATCACGTCCTCACGCCCAGTCAGGAACGTAACCTCGAACGTGCATTCGAGTGTCGCGTGATTGATCGCACGGGTCTGATCCTCGATATCTTCGCCCAACGCGCGCGGACTCATGAAGGCAAGCTCCAGGTCGAACTGGCCCAGCTTGAGCACATGAGCACTCGACTGGTGCGCGGCTGGACCCACCTTGAGCGGCAGAAGGGCGGTATCGGTCTGCGTGGCCCGGGGGAAACCCAGCTGGAAACCGACCGACGCTTGTTGCGGGTGCGCCTGCGACAGATCAAGGCTCGTCTGGAAAAGGTTCGCAGCCAGCGAGAGCAGGCTCGTCGTGGCCGCAAGCGTGCCGATATCCCGTCAGTGTCGCTGGTGGGCTATACCAACGCCGGCAAATCCACTTTGTTCAATGCCGTCACCGTGTCCGATGTCTACGCGGCCGACCAGTTGTTCGCTACCCTCGACCCCACCTTGCGCCGGCTGGAGCTGGACGACCTGGGGCCGATCGTGCTGGCCGACACCGTGGGTTTCATTCGCCACTTGCCGCACAAATTGGTGGAAGCATTCCGGGCTACGCTCGAAGAGTCGAGCAATTCCGACCTGCTGCTGCATGTGATCGATGCCCATGAGCCCGAGCGAATGGCCCAGATCGAGCAGGTCATGGTCGTGCTGGGGGAGATCGGGGCTCAGGACTTGCCGATCCTGGAGGTCTATAACAAACTCGATTTGCTCGAGGGCGTTGAGCCACAGATACAGCGTGATCCCGATGGCAAGCCGCAGCGCGTCTGGTTATCGGCCCGTGATGGCCAGGGACTGGACTTGCTCAAGCAGGCCATTGCGGAGCTGCTGGGTGAAGATTTGTTCGTTGGCACCTTGCGCTTGCCCCAGCGTTTTGCTCGACTGCGAGCACAGTTTTTCCAGTTGAATGCTGTGCAGAAAGAAGATCATGACGATGAAGGTGTCAGTTTGCTGGCCGTTCGCCTGCCTCGGGCCGAGTTGAACCGGCTGGTCAGTCGCGAAGGCTGGCAGCCGTCGGACTTCATCGAGCAACACACTTTGCAATAAAAGCCTGGGCAGGCGGTTGTGCCGCTGTAGCAGGCATTCTGTAGCATTGGCCGGCGCGCCGTGGGCGCGTCTTTGCTTTATCAGATGGAGAGCGCTATGGCTTGGAATGAGCCGGGTGGCAACTCGAATAATCAGGACCCTTGGGGCGGTAAGCGCCGCAATAACGGCGATCGCAAGGGCCCGCCAGATCTCGACGAGGCCTTCCGTAAGCTGCAGGAAAGCCTGAATGGGTTGTTCGGTGGTGGTAAGAAACGTGGTGATGACGGCGCCAGCTCCGGCAAGGGCGGCGGTTTTGGCTTGCTGGGCATTGGCCTGGTCGTGCTGGCGGCTGCTTGGCTGTACAGCGCGGTCTATGTCGTCGATGAGCAGGAGCAGGCCGTGGTGCTGCGCTTCGGCAAATACTATGAGACTGTCGGTCCGGGCCTGAACATCTACTTCCCGCCGATCGACCGCAAGTACATGGAAAACGTCACGCGTGAGCGTGCCTATACCAAGCAGGGCCAGATGCTGACCGAGGACGAGAATATCGTCGAGGTGCCGCTGACCGTGCAGTACAAGATCAGCAACTTGCAGGACTTCGTGCTGAACGTCGATCAGCCGGAGATCAGCCTGCAGCACGCGACCGATAGCGCGCTGCGCCATGTGGTGGGTTCCACCGCCATGGACCAGGTGCTGACCGAAGGTCGTGAGCAGATGGCCAGCGAGATCAAGGAGCGCTTGCAGCGTTTCCTCGACAACTATCGCACCGGTATCACCGTGACCCAGGTCAACGTACAAAGCGCAGCGGCACCGCGTGAAGTGCAGGAAGCTTTCGACGATGTGATCCGCGCTCGTGAAGATGAGCAGCGCTCGCGCAACCAGGCTGAAACCTATGCCAATGGTGTGGTACCCGAGGCTCGTGGTCAGGCCCAGCGCATCATCGAGGATGCCAACGGTTATCGCGACGAAGTGGTTTCCCGTGCCAAGGGTGAGGCGGACCGCTTCACCAAGCTGGTCGGCGAATACCGCAAGGCCCCTGAGGTGACTCGCCAGCGCCTGTACCTGGACACCATGCAGGAAGTCTTCAGCAATACCAGCAAGGTCCTGGTGACCGGAAGCAAGGGTGGGCAGAACAACCTGCTGTACCTACCGCTGGACAAGATGATCGACAGTGGTCGTAGCGGCGGTGCTCCGGTAACGGGCTCGGCTTCTACCTCCAGCAATGAAGCGAATGCGCGCGCGGCGGTTGAGCATATGCAGCAACAGCAGCAGACGCGTTCTAGGGAGAGTCGCTGATGAGCAATAAATCGCTGATCGCCCTGATCGTGGGTGTTGTCGTGGCGGTGGTTGCCTGGAACAGCTTCTACATCGTGGCTCAGACCGAGCGTGCGGTGTTGCTGCAGTTCGGTCGTGTAGTCCAGGCCGATGTCCAGCCCGGCTTGCATGTGAAAGTGCCCTACGTGAACCAGGTGCGTAAGTTCGATGCGCGCCTGATGACCCTGGATGCACCGACGCAGCGCTTCCTGACCCTGGAAAAGAAAGCCGTGATGGTGGACGCCTACGCCAAGTGGCGGGTGAAGGATGCCGAGCGTTTCTACACCGCGACTTCCGGCCTCAAGCAGATTGCCGACGAGCGTCTGTCGCGGCGCCTGGAGTCGGGCCTGCGCGACCAGTTCGGCAAGCGCACCCTGCATGAAGTGGTATCCGGTGAGCGTGATGCGCTGATGGCCGATATCACGGCTTCGCTGAACAAGATGGCGGAGAAGGAACTGGGTATCGAGGTGGTGGATGTCCGGGTCAAGGCCATCGACCTGCCCAAGGAAGTGAACCGCAGCGTGTTCGAACGCATGAGCACCGAGCGTGAGCGTGAGGCCCGCGAGCATCGCGCCAAGGGTAACGAGCTGGCCGAAGGCATCCGTGCCGACGCCGATCGTCAGCGTCGGGTGCTGTTGGCCGAAGCCTATCGTGAGTCCGAAGAGGTTCGCGGTGATGGCGACGCCCAGGCGGCAGCGATCTATGCCAAGGCCTACGGCCAGGACCAGGAGTTCTACGCGTTCTATCGTAGCCTGCGTGCCTACCGTGAAAGCTTCGCGAACAAATCCGACGTCATGGTCCTGGACCCAAGCAGCGATTTTTTCCACTACCTGGAAAAAACCAAGCCTTGATCCTGGCCTGATCCTGGGGTGCCCCGCCGGGCGGCTAAAATGCCTGGCGGGGTGATCCTTTGGGAAAACGGGTGTATGATGCGGCAGCCGGGAAATTCCCGGCTTTTTTGCGTCTGCATCTTTGATTAGCCGTGGCTCGTTCAAGAGTCCGGTGAGATTTTTCGAGGAAAAGGGTCTGTACAGCCGATTTCTGGCTGCCTGTCCGGCTGAGCTCGCGTCGGATGCGACTGTTTTCTGCTTCACTCTAAGGCTGGCCCCAGGCTTGCCGCCCGGACCATAGGGGAATGGCGTAATGGCAACGGTAGACCGCTGGCTGCTGCCAGATGGCATCGAAGAAGTACTGCCGCCGGAAGCGGCGCGCATCGAAGTGGCGCGTCGTCAGGTGTTGGATCTGTTTCAGAGCTGGGGTTACGAGTTCGTCGTCACTCCCCATATCGAATACCTGGAATCCCTGCTGACGGGTGCCGGCCAGGACCTGGACCTGCGCACCTTCAAGGTCATCGATCCGCAATCGGGTCGGCAGATGGGGTTCCGTGCCGACATCACGCCGCAAGTAGCACGTATCGATGCCCACACCCTGCGCCGTGAAGGGCCGAGTCGCCTGTGCTACGCCGGCAGCGTGCTGCATGCCCAGCCGCGGGCCTTGTCGACCTCCCGCAGCCCAATCCAGCTGGGTGCCGAGTTGTATGGCGACGCCAGCCCGAGCAGCGACGTCGAAGTGATCAGCCTGATGTTGGCGATGTTGCAACTGGCTGATGTGCCGGATGTGCACATGGATCTGGGGCATGTGGGCATCTACCGCGGCCTGGCCCAGGCTGCCGGTTTGTCCGGTGCCGTGGAGCAACAATTGTTCGACGCCCTGCAGCGCAAGGCGATCGATGAAGTCATTAGCCTGACCGAAGGCTTGCCTGCCGACCTGGCAGAAATGTTGCGCTCCCTGGTGGACCTGTGCGGCAGCCGCGAAGTACTGAGCGATGCTCGTCGTCGCCTGGCGGGTGCCCCGACCCCGGTGCTGGTGGCGCTGGATGAATTGCTGACGATTGCCGAGCGCTTGTCGGTGCGATTCCCGGACCTGCCGCTGTACTTCGACCTCGGCGAGCTGCGTGGCTATCACTACCACACTGGAGTGGTGTTTGCGGTGTTCGTTCCGGGTGTGGGTCAATCCATTGCCCAGGGCGGTCGCTATGATGACATCGGTGCGGACTTCGGGCGTGCCCGGCCGGCCACTGGTTTCTCTACCGACCTCAAGACCTTGGTGACCCTGGGGCGTGCCGAGATCGAATTGCCGTCAGGTGGCATCTGGATGCCCGATCGCACCGACGCCGCACTCTGGCAGACCGTCTGCCAGTTGCGCAGCGAAGGCCAGCGCGTGGTCCAGGCCTTGCCTGGGCAGCCCCTGGCCGCTGCTCGTGAAGCGGACTGCGACCGGCAATTGGTTCAGCACGATGGTATTTGGCAAGTATTGCCACTGGTTTCCTGAGTTTTCCTGCCGGCGCTCGCCGGCACCAAGTTTGCGCGAATGAGGACAATTGTTATGGGTAAGAATGTCGTAGTCCTGGGCACCCAGTGGGGTGATGAGGGCAAAGGCAAGATCGTTGATCTGCTGACCGAACATGCCGCCGCCGTAGTGCGCTACCAAGGTGGCCACAACGCTGGCCATACCCTGGTGATCGACGGCGAGAAGACCGTTCTGCACCTGATCCCGTCCGGCGTGCTGCGCGAAGGCGTGCAGTGCCTGATCGGCAACGGCGTAGTGGTGGCTCCGGATGCCTTGATGCGTGAAATCGTCAAGCTGGAAGAAAAAGGCGTACCGGTGCGCGAGCGCCTGCGTATCAGCCCGTCCTGCCCACTGATCCTGTCCTACCACGTGGCCCTGGACCAGGCCCGTGAGAAGGCCCGTGGCGAAGCCAAGATCGGCACGACCGGTCGTGGCATTGGCCCGGCCTACGAAGACAAGGTGGCCCGTCGCGGCCTGCGCGTCGGCGACCTGTTCCACCGCGAGCGTTTCGCCGCCAAGCTGGGTGAGTTGCTGGACTACCACAACTTCGTCCTGGTCAATTACTACAAAGAGCCGGCCATCGACTTCCAGAAGACCCTGGACGAGTGCATGGAGTACGCCGAGCAACTCAAGCCGATGATGCTCGACGTCACCGCCGAACTGCACCAGCTGCGTCGCGCCGGCAAGGACATCATGTTCGAAGGCGCCCAAGGCTCGCTGTTGGACATCGACCACGGTACCTATCCGTACGTCACCAGCTCCAACACCACCGCTGGCGGCATTGCTACCGGCTCCGGCGTGGGCCCAATGTACATCGACTACATCCTGGGTATCACCAAGGCCTACACCACTCGCGTTGGTTCGGGCCCGTTCCCGACCGAGCTGTTCGACGACGTCGGCGCCTTCCTGGCCAAGCGTGGCCATGAGTTCGGTGCTACCACCGGCCGTGCCCGTCGTTGCGGTTGGTTCGATGCCGTGATCCTGCGCCGCGCTATCGACGTCAACAGCATCTCGGGCCTGTGCCTGACCAAGCTGGACGTGCTGGATGGCCTGGAAACCATCAATATCTGCGTTGGCTACAAGAACCAGGATGGTGCAGTCATCGACGCGCCGACCGACGCCGACAGCTACATCGGCCTGGAGCCGGTATACGAGCAGATGCCAGGCTGGAGCGAATCGACTCTGGGCGCGAAGACCCTGGCAGAGCTGCCAGCAGCTGCCCTGGCCTACATCAAGCGCATCGAAGAGCTGGTCGGCGCGCCGATCGACATTATTTCGACTGGCCCGGATCGCAACGAGACCATCGTCCTGCGTCATCCGTTCGCCTGATAAGCTGTTGATGTAGCAAACAAAGGGCCCCTCATGGGGCCCTTTGTCGTTTCTGCCTGCCGCTCGGCACGACCCTTGCTGGGAAATCCACTTCTAGAGTGCCATCAGAATAATGGCGTCAAAAGTAGAGGGATTTCCTGTGTCGGCCGTTCTCTCACTGTTACAAAGCCGTTTACTACGGCCTGTATTCGTTACTCTCGGTATCGCCCTTTTGGTGCAAGTGCTGGTCGCTGTCGCCCTGACCCGGAGCACGGTGACAGCCCTGGAAGCAAACCTGGCCTCGCGCCTGGGCGGTGACAGCCAGAAGCTCGCGGGTGAGCTGGAACAGGCGGGCAAGGAGGTCACCTCCAGCCTGGAGAGCCTGTCGGCCAGCACTCGCCAACGACTCACGGCTGGCTTGTCGTCGCGCCTCAAGGAGGAGCAGGTACAGCTGCGTGATGCGCTGGAGAAAGACCTGAAGGATTCCGCCAACGATATGGCCCAGTTGCTGGCCTCGGTGGCGCCGCGAGCCATGTGGGACAACGATGTACCAACCTTGTCCGAATTCGCACGGCGGGCCCAGCGCAACCCTAGCGTGCTCTTCGTGGTGTATGACGATGCCACGGGCGCGCACCTGACTCGCTACCTGAACCGTGAAAACCCCATCAACCGCGCCCTGTTGGAGAAGGGCAAGGGCGATCGGGCTCTGGACAAGGTCCTGGATGCGGCGAAGAACGATCCCTCGGTCTACTACATCGAGGCTTCGATCAATCCCAATGGGGTGGAGATCGGCAAGGTGCTGATGGGGGTGTCCACGGCCTCCGTTGAAGCCGACATCGCGGCGCTGGACCAGCGCTTCACGGCCTTGATCGCCAGCAGCGACCAATTAGTGGGCGACAGTCTCAAGGGGGCCTCCGCCGACAGTTCGGCGGCGATGCGTTCGCGGCTGCAGTCGGCCCAGGGCACTGCGGCCGAGATGCAGGCCAACACTGCCAGTACCGTGCAGGAGGCGGCGGCCACCCTGCGTTGGCAGATTGGCGTAGGCCTGGCCTTGGTCGGCCTGGCGCTACTGCTGTTGCTGGCAGTGGTGCTGGGGCGGCGGGTGGTCAACAAGTTGCACCTGCTGATTGCCGCGCTCAATGACCTGGCGGCCGGGGAGGGTGACCTGACCAAGCGCGTGCCGCTCAATAGCAACGATGAGATCGGCGACATGGCTTCGGCGGTGAATCGCTTCGTCGACAAGTTGCAGCCGATCGTCCGCGAGGCAGGCGATGTGGCGCAGCGCACCGGGGTCGAGATTGGCGCGATGAGCTTGCGTAATGCCGGCGCCGATGCGGCGGCCGAGGCCCAGCGCGACGAGGTGGCGGAGAGCCTGCGGGCCCTGTCGCACATGGCCGACGAGGCCCAGGCGGAAAGCCAGGCCATGCAGGCCGCGTTGCAACAGGTGGTGGAGATCCGCCAGGCCACCGACGAGACCACCCGGACTTCGGAGCAGGTCGGCAGCTTGATCGAGGCCCTGGCCGGACAGGTGGATACCGGGGCCAAGGTGATCGAGCGGCTGGCCCAGCAGAGCGAGCAGATCGAGGTGGTGCTGACGGTGATCCATGGTATTGCCGAGCAGACCAACTTGCTGGCACTGAATGCGGCGATCGAGGCGGCCCGGGCCGGCGAGACCGGGCGCGGTTTTGCGGTAGTGGCAGACGAAGTGCGGGCCTTGGCCAGCAAGACCCAGAGTTCCACTGGCGATATCCAGGCTCATATCGGTGCTTTGCAGCAAGGTGCACGCGAAGCGGTGGCGGCTATCGGCCAGGCCGGGCGCCAGGCCAGTGAAGGTTTGTTGGTGTTGCGCGATAGCGCCCGTCTGCAGCAGTCGGTGCAGTCATCGGTGGAGCAGGTGCACGCTGCCATTGGCTTGGCTACCCAGGCTGCGGCGCAACAAGCCCAGGGCGCGCAGGCGGTGCGTGGGCGGGTGGAGACCATTCATGCCCAGGCCGAGCGTGCGGCCCAGGCGGTGGTGGAAACCACCGCCAGCGGCAAGGTGCTGGACAGCCTGGCGGCGCAGCTCAAGGCCAGCCTGGGCCAGTTTCGCGCTTGAGGCATCCTGCGGCAGGCGTCTCCCTGGAGTCGCTTGCCGAGGCGGTCGATATCAGCGGCTCAGGTACATCCGCGTCGTCAGCAGGTACACCGGCAGGCCCGAGACCAGGATCAGCAGCACCGCATAGGGCGCCGCTGCGGCGAACTCCAGGTTCGAGGTATGGGCCCAGACTGCGGTGGCCAGGGTGTTCAGCCCCGTGGGACTGAGTAGCAGGGTCGCGGTGAGTTCCTTCATCGCATCCAGGAATACCAGGGCGAAAGCCGCACCCAGTGCCGGGAAGATGATCGGCAGGGTGACCCGGCAAAAGGCCCCGAACGATGAGGCTCCCAGGGTTCGTGCCGCCTCTTCCAGCTGTGGTGCTGCCTTGTTCAAGGCCGTGCGAATCGGTGCCTGGGCCAATGGCAGGAACAGCAAGGCGTAGGCGATCAGCAGCAGGGTCGAGGTCTGGTACAGCGCCGGCACATAGTGCAAGGCGAAGTACACCAGGGTCAGGGCGATCACCAGGCCTGGCAAAGCGTGCAGCAAGTAGGGCAGGCGTTCGGCCCAGATCGCCAGGCGGCCCTTGTAGCGCACCACCAGCAGGCCCACCGGCACCGCGAGCACCAGGCACAGCGCAGCTCCGCCCAAGGACAGTGCCAGGGACGAGAGCAGGGCTTCACCGATCGCGGCAATAGGGAAGGCGGCCGATGAGCCCACTGCCAGCCAATAGCCCAGCATCCCCAGGGGGATACCGCTGCCGATCACTGCCAGCAGCAAGCAATACACTTGCCCGATGGCGGACCAGCTGCCCAGTCCGACCTGTTCGGCCCGGCGCGCCACGCCCTGGCCGATGCGTACGTGCCGGCCTTTGCCGCGGGCCCGCAACTCCAGCCATAGCAGGGTCAGGCACAACAGCAGCAGGACAGCCGAGAGCATCGCCGCGTTGGCGTTGCTGAACTCCAGTTCGAATTGTTGGTAGATCGCCGTGGTGAAGGTTTGCAGGCCCATGATCGACAAGGCGCCGAATTCCACCAGCATGTGCAGGGCGATCAACAACGATCCCGCCAATAGCGAAGGCCACAGTAGGGGCAGGGTGACCTTGAGAAACACTCCCCAGCGGCCTTGCCCCAGGGTGCGTGCCGACTCTTCCAGGGAAGGATCGAGATTGCGCAGGGTGGCGGCCACTGGCAGGAACACCAGCGGGTACTTGGAGAGGGTCATCACCAGGATCGCGCCGCCCAGTCCCTCGAAGCTGGCGCTCAGGGATACCCAGGTGAAACTGCTGACGAAAGCCGGCACGGCGAACGGCAGGCACAGCACCACACCCCAGATCCTCCGGCCCGGTAGGTCGCTGCGTTCCAGCAGCCAGGCCAGGGACAGGCCGATGATGGCGCAGGCGCCGGTCGTCCCGAGCATCAGTAGCAGGGTGTTGCGCAGCAGCCGGAACACGTAGGGGCGCCACAGCAGATGCCAGGCCTCAGCCCAGCCAGCTTGCCAGGCCTTGAGTGCGACATAGGCCAGGGGCAAGAGGCTCAGGCAGACCAGTAGCAGGACCGGCAGTAGCAGCCAGGCGGGAGGGGGCTTGCGCCCCGGTGCGCGATGGGCGCGTGCAGCGGAAAGCGAAGGGCCCATCAGTTCAGGCCGACATCACGTTCCAGCTCCAGGGCCTGTTCGGCATTGCCCAGGTCGGCGGGTGTCACCTGCGGAGGGTTCAGCTCGCTGAAAGGCTTGAGCCCGCGGTCGGACTCCATGCCCTTGTGCAGCGGGTATTCCGCGGTGGTCTGGGTGATCACGCGCTGACCTTCTTCGCTGGCCATGTAGGCGAGGAACTGCTGGGCTTCCTTGGGGTGCTTGCTGGACTTGAGTACCGCAGCGCTGGAGACGGTGATCAGGCCACCGGCATCGCCATTGGTGAAGTAGTGCAGCTTGGACTCCAGCTGGCCTCTCTCCCGTTGCAGGGCGAACCAGTAGTAGTTGTTCGCCAGGACCGCGGCAATTTCACCGTTTTCCACGGCCTTGAGCGCCACCATGTTGTTGCTGTAGATCTTGCCGAAGGCACGCAGCCCGGTCAGCCACTCTTCCGCTGCGTCCATGCCGTGCAGCTTGATGATCGCCACGGCCTGTTCCTGGAAGGCGCCACTGGTGGGGACGAAGCCGATCTTGCCTTGCCACTGGGGTTGGGAGAATTCCAGTACCGATGTGGGCAGGTCCTTTTCAGCGATCAGCTTGGGATTGAAGGCCACCACGCGCACGCGGGCGGTGATGCCGATCCAGGTACCGTTGCTGGCCACGTACTCCTTGGGCAGTACGGCCAGGGTGGCGCTGTCGGTCTGGGCTAGCAGGCCTTGTTCCCCCAGTTTGTTCAGGGGTGGGGATTCTTCGGAATAGATCACGTCGGCGGGGGAGCGATCGCCTTCTTCCACTACCTGGCTGGCCAGCTGATTGCTGCTGCCCTTGCGGACATTGACGTGAATCCCGGTCTTGGCTTCGAAGGCCTTGGCGATCGCCTCGCCGACTTCCTTGTGCTGGCCGTTGTACAGGGTCAGCGATACGGGCTCGTCGGCCCGGGTGAGTGGAGATGCCAGGGTCAGTCCCAGCAAAGTGATGGTCAAGCCACGCAGAAGGGATGTTGAAAGGCGGGTGTTTCTAAACATCATTCGCAGGTTTCCTCACTGTTGTGCCGCAAAAACTTGTAACAATCATAAACGATATCGTTTCTCATGTGCGCTTTGCGAGGGAGGAGGCTTTGTGCGGAGGGAATTACATGGGCTAGAAACGCAAAAACCCGCTTTCGCGGGTTTTTGTGAAGCTTCAGAGCATTGCGCTGAAGTTTTGAATTGGTGCCCAGAAGAAGACTCGAACTTCCACGGCCTTGCGGCCACCAGCACCTGAAGCTGGCGTGTCTACCAATTTCACCATCTGGGCAGTATCGACATCGTTGCCGTGTCGATGGGGCGCACTATACGGGCAGTGTTTTGATCTGTAAACCCCTGTTTTGCTTTTATTAAATCAAGCACTTAGGAAAATCAGGAGCTTAGAACGCAAAAACCCGCTTTCGCGGGTTTTTGTTGGAGCCTTGAAATTGATCTAATCTCAAGCTCTTGAATTGGTGCCCAGAAGAAGACTCGAACTTCCACGGCCTTGCGGCCACCAGCACCTGAAGCTGGCGTGTCTACCAATTTCACCATCTGGGCGTATCGTTGACGTCTCCGTCGTCGATGGCGCGCACTATACGGATGCTGTTTTGAACTGTAAACCCCTGGGTTCGAAAAAGTTTGAAAAAAGTCCTTGGGGATAAACAGGAGTCTGTTTCTGAGCCAGGGAGGAGGGATTTCGGGCGTTGTCTGAGCCTGAAATTTCCCGTTTCAATACGTGTATGCCAAACTAACCGAGATATAGACAAGGTGAAATTTATCTAATGGCCGATTGGCAGTCCCTCGATCCCGAGGCCGCTCGTGAAGCGGAAAAATACGAAAACCCTATTCCTAGCCGCGAACTCATCCTCCAGCATCTGGCTGACCGAGGCTCGCCTGCTAGTCGCGAGCAACTGGTAGACGAGTTCGGCCTGACCACCGAAGACCAACTCGAAGCCTTGCGTCGCCGCCTGCGCGCCATGGAGCGCGATGCTCAATTGATTTACACCCGCCGGGGCACCTACGCGCCCGTGGACAAGCTCGACCTGATTCTCGGCCGTATCAGCGGTCACCGCGACGGTTTCGGCTTCCTGGTGCCGGACGACGGCAGTGAAGACCTGTTCATGAGTCCGGCCCAGATGCGCCTGGTGTTCGATGGCGACCGGGCATTGGCCCGTGTTTCTGGCCTAGATCGCCGCGGCCGTCGTGAAGGCGTGATCGTCGAAGTGGTATCGCGTGCCCATGAAAGTATCGTCGGTCGCTACTTCGAAGAGGGCGGTATCGGCTTTGTCGTCGCGGATAACCCGAAGATCCAGCAGGAAGTGCTGGTGACGCCAGGTCGCAATGCCAATGCCAAGATCGGTCAGTTCGTCGAGGTGAAGATCACTCACTGGCCGACCCCGCGCTTCCAGCCACAGGGCGATGTGATCGAAGTCGTAGGTAACTATATGGCGCCGGGCATGGAGATCGACGTTGCCCTGCGCACCTACGATATTCCACATGTATGGCCCGAGGCCGTCCTCAAGGAGGCCGGCAAGCTCAAGCCTGAAGTGGAAGAGAAGGACAAGGAAAAGCGTATCGACCTGCGCGACCTGCCCTTCGTCACCATCGATGGCGAGGACGCCCGCGACTTCGACGATGCCGTCTATTGCGAAGCCAAGCCCGGCAAGCTGCGCCTGTTCGGTGGCGGCTGGAAGCTGTATGTGGCTATCGCCGACGTTTCCAGCTACGTGAAGATCGGTTCGGCCCTGGATGCTGAAGCCCAGGTGCGTGGCAACTCGGTGTACTTCCCCGAGCGCGTGGTCCCGATGCTGCCGGAAGAGCTGTCCAACGGCCTCTGCTCGCTCAATCCCAAGGTGGATCGCCTGGCCATGGTCTGCGAGATGACCATTTCCAAGTCCGGTGAGATGACCGATTACCAGTTCTATGAAGCGGTAATCCACTCCAAGGCGCGCCTGACCTACAACAAGGTCAGTACCATGCTCGAGCATTCCAAGACCTCCGAAGCCAAGCAGCTGCGCGGTGAATATGCCGATGTGGTACCGCACCTGAAGCAGCTTTACGCGCTGTACAAGGTCCTGCTGGGCGCGCGCCATACCCGTGGTGCCATCGACTTTGAAACCCAGGAAACCCGGATCATCTTCGGTTCTGAGCGCAAGATCGCCGAAATTCGCCCAACTGCGCGCAACGATGCCCACAAGCTGATCGAGGAATGCATGCTGGCGGCCAACGTGGCCACCGCCGAGTTCCTGCAGAAACATGAGATTCCGGCGCTTTATCGGGTGCATGATGGTCCGCCGCCGGAGCGCCTGGAGAAGTTGCGGGCTTTCCTCGGCGAGCTGGGGCTGTCCTTGCATAAGGGCAAGGAGGGGCCGACGCCCAAGGACTACCAGGCGTTGCTGGAGAACATCAAGGACCGTCCGGATTACCACCTGATCCAGACCGTCATGCTGCGTTCCTTGAGTCAGGCGGTATACAGCGCGGACAACCAGGGGCACTTCGGCCTGAATTACGAGGCCTACACCCACTTCACCTCGCCGATCCGTCGTTATCCCGACTTGCTGACCCACCGGGCCATTCGCAGTGTCATCCACTCCCGGCAAGATACGCCTCATGTGCGTCGTGCCGGGGCGTCGAGTATTCCCAAGGCGCGGATCTATCCGTACGACGAAGTCACTCTGGAGCAGCTCGGTGAGCAATGCTCGATGAGCGAGCGTCGTGCCGATGAAGCCACCCGCGATGTCGTGAACTGGCTCAAGTGCGAGTTCATGAAGGATCGCGTGGGCGAGTCCTTCCCGGGAGTGATCACGGCAGTGACCGGTTTCGGGCTGTTCGTCGAGCTGACCGATATCTATGTCGAAGGCCTGGTGCACGTGACGGCCTTGCCTGGCGACTACTACCACTTTGACCCTGTGCACCATCGCCTGGCGGGCGAGCGCACGGGGCGCAGCTTCCGCTTGGGCGATACCGTGGAAGTGCGCGTCATGCGAGTCGATCTTGACGAGCGCAAGATCGATTTCGAGATGGCGGAAAAAACCATCAATGCCCCGATCGGCCGCAAGAAGCGCGGCGCGCCCGATGTGCCGGCGAGCAAGCCTGCCGAGGCTGCGCCCTCCAGCAAGCCGGCACGACGTGGCGCTGCCAAGGAAAAGGCGGGCGATGCCTACCGTCCAAGCGATGCTGCGGCGAAAAACGCCGAAGTGCGCAAGAGCCGGGAAATGAAACGGGCGTTGTTGGCTGAGGCCAAGAGTGGAGGCAAGGCCCCTGCTGGCAAGTCCAGCAAGCCGACCGCCGATAAACCCGCGAAACCGAGCAAGCATCGCAAGGGGCCGCCCAAGGCCGGTGCAAAGAGCAGTGGTGCACGTAAACCTAAGGCCAAGTCATGAGTCAGTTGGAAAAAATCTACGGCGTACACGCTGTGGAAGCATTGCTGCGCCATCATCCCAAGCGGGTCAAGCAGATCTGGCTGGCTGAAGGGCGCAGTGATCCGCGGGTCCAGGTGCTGCTGGACCTGGCTGGGCAGAACCGGGTTGCCGTAGGGCAGGCCGAGCGCCGTGAAATGGACGCCTGGGTCGAGGGTGTGCACCAGGGCGTGGTGGCGGAAGTCAGCCCGAGCCAGGTGTGGGGCGAAGCCATGCTGGACGAGCTGCTGGACCGTACCGAAGGGGCGCCACTGTTGCTGGTGCTCGATGGCGTGACCGATCCGCATAACCTCGGAGCCTGCCTGCGTACCGCCGATGCAGCGGGCGCCCTGGCCGTACTGGTGCCCAAGGACAAGTCGGCAACCCTGACCCCGGCTGTGCGCAAGGTGGCCTGCGGGGCTGCCGAAGTGATCCCGTTGGTGGCTGTGACCAATCTGGCCCGCACTCTGGAGAAACTCCAGCAGCGTGGCCTCTGGGTCGTCGGTACCGCCGGTGAGGCCGAGCAGGAGCTGTACGCTCAGGATCTGACCGGGCCGACGATCATCGTCATGGGGGCCGAGGGTAAAGGCATGCGCCGCCTGACCCGTGAGCATTGCGACTTCCTGGTGCGCTTGCCGATGGCCGGTAGCGTCAGCAGCCTTAACGTCTCCGTGGCTACCGGGGTCTGCCTGTTCGAGGCTGCGCGCCAGCGCAACGCCAAGGCCGCACGCAAGTAGCAAGCAATCGGCAAGTCATGGGCGGCAAGTGCTCCTGCTTGTCGCTTGAGGCTCATGGCTTGCAGTTGTTGTTCAAATATTCACCAATTGCCTTGCACCGCTGTTCCCCCTTCTCTACAATTGCGCCCCTTGCCGTGACGGCAGGCGCATATGTGCCTACTACCAGGCAAGACACACAAGTGTCATTCACTCCTTGTCTGACCGCTTATAGGCGGCAGGCTACAACCCGTAAGGAGCATTCATGCGTCATTACGAAATCATCTTTTTGGTCCACCCGGATCAAAGCGAGCAAGTCGGCGGCATGGTTGAGCGTTACACCAAGCTGATCGAAGAAGACGGCGGCAAAATCCACCGTCTGGAAGACTGGGGCCGTCGTCAACTGGCCTACGCAATCAACAATGTTCACAAGGCTCACTACGTGATGCTGAACGTTGAGTGCACCGGTAAAGCCCTGGCTGAGCTGGAAGACAACTTCCGTTACAACGATGCAGTGATCCGTAACCTGGTCATCCGTCGCGAAGAGGCCATCACTGGCCAATCCGAGATGCTCAAGGCTGAAGAAAACCGCAGTGAGCGCCGTGAGCGTCGCGACCGTCCTGAGCATGCTGACAGCGCCGATGGCGACGACAGCAATGACAGCGACAACAGCGATAACGCTGACGAGTAATCCACGGACCTTTTGAGGAGCCAATTACATGGCACGTTTCTTCCGTCGTCGTAAATTCTGCCGCTTCACCGCTGAAGACGTGAAAGAGATCGATTACAAAGATCTCAACACTCTGAAAGCCTACGTATCCGAGACCGGCAAAATCGTTCCAAGCCGCATCACCGGTACCAAAGCTCGTTATCAGCGTCAGCTGGCTACCGCTATCAAGCGCGCCCGCTTCCTGGCCCTGCTGGCCTACACCGACAGCCACGGCCGCTGAGACCGGGTAGTCGACAAGTAGTAAGGGATTGAATGCATGCGCGCCTTAGCTGAGTTCATCATGCGCGGTCGTGTGCAGGCCACTCTGGTAGTGGCTGGCTGTTCGGCATTGCCGTTGTTGTATTGGTTGGGTGCTGCCGCTGCAAGCCTTGTGCTGCTGCGGCGCGGGCTGCAGGGCGCCATGGGTGTCCTGGCTCTGGGAGTGCTGCCGGCATTGCTCTGGTGGCTGACGTTCGATGACCCGCGGGCATTTCTTGTGCTGCTGGGGTCTTCGAGTCTTGCGTTGGTTTTGCGCACAAGCGAATCCTGGACCCGCGTGCTGCTGGTCAGCATAGCGATGGGGTTGGTGTTTGCTGGTGTCTTGGGTGCGGCGTTCCGCCCCCAGATCGAAGCGCTGTCACAGGAACTGATCAAGATCCTGCCGATGGCCTTGGGTGAGGTGTACCAGCAGTTGTCGGTTGAAGAGCGAGCTCGCCTCGCTACGCTGATCGCACCGATCCTGACCGGCCTGATTGCGGCCTTGTTGCAAGCCATCAGCGTGCTGAGCCTGATTCTTGGGCGTTATTGGCAAGCTGTGTTGTACAACCCGGGTGGTTTTGGGCGCGAGTTCCGCGCCATCAGAATCCCCGTTGCACCAGCGATGCTCCTGCTGGCGTGCATGCTTGTTGGGCCGAACTTCGGACCTCAACTGGCCATGTTGACGCCGATGTGCAGTGTGCCGCTGGCTTTCGCCGGGCTGGCCCTGATTCACGGGCTGGTGGCGCAAGGGCGACTGGCCAGGTTCTGGCTGGTGGGGGTGTACATCACGATGCTGCCATTCATGCAGCTGGTCTATCCGTTACTCGTGGTCCTGGCCATTGTCGACAGCCTGATTGATTTTCGCGGACGTTTGGCCTCGAAAGATGCCGGTAACGGCTCCGCGAACGGTGAAGGTTAAAAGTTAAGAGGTTATTACCAAATGGAACTGATCCTGCTGGAAAAAATCGCCAACCTGGGCAACCTGGGCGATAAGGTAAACGTTAAGGCTGGTTACGGCCGTAACTACCTGCTGCCTTTCGGCAAAGCCACCGCTGCTACCGCTGCCAACCTGGCTGCGTTCGAAGCGCGTCGTGCCGAGCTGGAAAAACTGGCTGCAGAGAAGAAGGCTTCTGCCGAAACTCGCGCTGCGCAACTGGCTGAGCTGGAAGTGACCATCACTGCCACCGCTGGTGACGAAGGCAAGCTGTTCGGTTCGATCGGCACCCACGACATCGCTGACGCACTGACCGCCTCCGGCGTTGAAGTTGCGAAAAGCGAAGTTCGTCTGCCGAACGGCACCATCCGTAACGTAGGTGAGTTCGACGTAGCCGTGCACCTGCACGCTGAAGTCGAAGCAACCGTACGCGTTGTCGTGGTGGCTGCTTAAGCAGTACCAAATCGTCTGGCACCTTGTGTGGCTGACGGTTAACATCGGGCACGATCCTGTTCACAGGTCGTGCCCTTTGTCTTTCTGCCGAACCTGATTTTCACCCCCGAATTCCAAGTGGCCATGAACGATATCTCCGCTCCCGAGCAATACGATCTGCAAACCGCCGCCCTGAAGGTGCCGCCGCATTCCATCGAGGCCGAACAGGCCGTGCTCGGTGGTCTGATGCTGGACAACAACGCCTGGGAGCGAGTGCTGGATCAAGTCTCCGACGGCGATTTCTATCGGCATGACCACCGCTTGATCTTTCGCGCCATCGCCAAGCTGGCCGACCAGAACATGCCCATCGACGTGGTCACCCTGTCCGAACAACTGGACAAGGAGGGCCAGACCTCACAGGTGGGCGGGCTGGGCTACCTGGGCGAGTTGGCGAAGAACACCCCTTCGGTCGCCAACATCAAGGCCTATGCGCAGATCGTTCGCCAGCGGGCGACCCTGCGCCAGCTGATCGGTATCAGCAATGATATTGCCGACAGCGCCTTCAACCCCGAAGGCCGCACCGCCGAGGAGATCCTCGATGAGGCCGAGCGGCAGATCTTCCAGATCGCCGAAGCGCGTCCCAAGACTGGTGGCCCGGTCGGTGTCAACGAGCTGTTGACCAAGGCCATCGATCGAATCGACACCCTGTTCAATACTTCCGATGCGATTACCGGCCTCTCCACCGGCTATACCGACCTTGACGAGAAGACCAGTGGCCTGCAGCCGGCCGACCTGATCATCGTCGCCGGCCGTCCCTCGATGGGTAAGACCACCTTCGCCATGAACCTGGTGGAGAACGCAGTACTGCGTAGCGACAAGGCGGTCCTGGTGTACTCCCTGGAGATGCCAGGCGAATCGCTGATCATGCGTATGCTGTCCTCGCTTGGGCGGATCGACCAGACCAAGGTCCGTTCCGGCCAGTTGGACGATGACGACTGGCCGCGCCTGACCTCCGCGGTCAACTTGCTCAACGACCGCAAGCTGTTCATCGACGATACGGCGGGTATCAGCCCTTCGGAGATGCGGGCCCGGACCCGACGCCTGGTGCGTGAGCATGGCGATATCGGCCTGATCATGATCGACTACCTGCAGTTGATGCAGATCCCGGGCTCCAGTGGCGACAACCGGACCAACGAGATTTCCGAGATCTCGCGTTCCTTGAAGGCCCTGGCCAAGGAGTTCAACTGTCCGGTGGTGGCATTGTCCCAGCTCAACCGTTCCCTGGAGCAACGTCCCAACAAGCGCCCGGTGAACTCCGACTTGCGTGAATCCGGAGCGATCGAGCAGGACGCCGACGTGATCATGTTCGTGTACCGGGACGAGGTGTATCACCCGGAGACCGAGCACAAGGGTATTGCCGAGATCATCATCGGCAAGCAGCGGAACGGCCCCATCGGCTTCATCCGCCTGGCCTTCATCGGCAAATACACGCGCTTCGAAAACCTGGCTCCGGGCAGCTACAACTTCGACGACGACGAGTAGCCGCATCTCGCCCGGCACTGGCTGAATGGGGCGGGGGCACTGGTCTTCTCGCCGCTGATTGCCTCGACCATGAATTCCGACTGGCGCAGTCGGAATTGGTCATTTTTTGTGCTATATTCCGCGCCCGCGAATTCCCCTGTCATTCAGCGCGTCCCTATCTGCGCCAACACCGGTCATCGACATGCAAGCAGCCAAGCCGTTATTCGACTATCCAAAGTACTGGGCCGAATGTTTCGGGCCAGCACCATTCCTGCCCATGAGCAGGGAGGAGATGGATCAGCTCGGCTGGGATTCCTGCGACATCATCATCGTCACCGGCGATGCCTACGTCGATCACCCGTCCTTCGGCATGGCGATCATCGGCCGGCTGCTGGAGGCCCAGGGCTTTCGCGTAGGGATCATCGCCCAGCCCAACTGGCAGTCCAAGGACGACTTCATGAAGCTCGGCGAGCCGAACCTGTTCTTCGGTGTCGCGGCAGGCAACATGGACTCCATGATCAACCGCTACACCGCCGACAAGAAGGTCCGCTCCGACGACGCCTATACCCCAGGTGGCCTGGCGGGCAAGCGTCCGGACCGCGCCAGCCTGGTGTACAGCCAGCGCTGCAAGGAAGCCTACAAGCACGTGCCGATCATCCTCGGCGGCATCGAGGCTTCCCTGCGTCGAATCGCCCACTACGACTACTGGCAGGACCGGGTGCGCAACTCGATCCTGATCGATGCCTGCGCCGACATCCTGCTCTACGGCAATGCCGAGCGCGCCATCGTCGAGGTGGCCCAGCGCCTGTCCTATGGCCAGAAAATTGAAGACATCACCGATGTGCGCGGCACCGCGTTCATTCGTCGTGACACGCCCAAGGACTGGTACGAAGTGGACTCCACCCGCATCGACCGTCCGGGCCGGATCGACAAGATCATCAACCCCTACGTCAACACCCAGGACACCGCCGCCTGCGCCATCGAGCAGGAAAAAGGCCCGGTAGAGGACCCTAACGAAGCCAAGGTCGTGCAGATCCTGGCCAGCCCGAAGATGACCCGGGACAAGACCGTGATCCGCCTGCCGTCCATGGAAAAGGTGCGTAACGACCCGGTGCTCTACGCCCACGCCAACCGTGTATTGCACCTGGAGACCAACCCGGGCAACGCCCGCGCCATGGTGCAAAAGCATGGCGAGCAGGATGTCTGGTTCAACCCGCCACCGATTCCCATGACCACCGAAGAGATGGACTACGTGTTCGGCATGCCCTACCAGCGCATTCCGCACCCGGCCTATGGCAAGGAAAAGATCCCGGCCTACGACATGATCCGCTTTTCGGTGAACATCATGCGCGGCTGCTTCGGTGGCTGTACCTTCTGCTCCATCACCGAGCACGAAGGGCGGATCATCCAGAACCGCTCCGAAGAGTCGATCATCCGCGAGATCGAAGAAATTCGTGACAAGGTTCCGGGTTTTACCGGGGTGATCTCCGACCTTGGCGGTCCTACCGCCAACATGTACCGCATCGCCTGCAAGAGCCCGGAAATCGAATCCGCGTGCCGCAAGCCATCCTGCGTGTTCCCAGGTATCTGCCCGAACCTGAACACCGACCATTCGTCGCTGATCCAGCTGTACCGCAGTGCCCGCGCCTTGCCTGGCGTGAAGAAGATCCTCATCGCTTCCGGCCTGCGTTATGACCTGGCGGTGGAATCGCCGGAATACGTCAAGGAGCTGGTGACCCACCACGTCGGCGGCTACCTGAAGATCGCCCCGGAACACACCGAGGAAGGTCCGCTGAACCAGATGATGAAACCTGGGATCGGCACCTATGACCGCTTCAAGCGGATGTTCGAGAAGTACTCCAAGGAGGCGGGCAAGGAGCAGTACCTGATCCCGTACTTCATCGCCGCCCACCCGGGCACTACCGATGAAGACATGATGAACCTGGCCCTATGGCTCAAGGGCAACGGTTTCCGTGCCGACCAGGTGCAGGCGTTCTATCCGTCGCCGATGGCCAGCGCCACCGCCATGTACCACTCGGGCAAGAACCCGCTGCGCAAGGTCACCTACAAGAGCGACTCGGTAACCATCGTCAAGAGCGAGGAACAGCGCCGTCTGCACAAGGCGTTCCTGCGCTATCACGACCCCAATGGCTGGCCGATGTTGCGCGAGGCCCTGCTGCGCATGGGCCGTGGCGACTTGATCGGTTCGGGCAAGCAGCAGCTGATCCCGGCGCACCAGCCGTCTACCGACAGCTACCAGAGTGCCCGACGCAAGAACTCGACACCGGCCGGCAGCCACAAAGTAGCCAAGGAAACCCGGATCCTGACCCAGCACACCGGCTTGCCGCCGCGTGCCAGCGATGGTGGCAACGCCTGGGACAAGCGCGAACAGGCCAAGGCCGCAGCCTTCGCCCGCAACAAGCAAGCTGCCAAGGAGCGTGCCGACGCAGCCAAGGGCAAGGGCAAGAAGCCGACCCGCAAGCCGGTAGTGCCGCGCTGATACAACAAGACGCCAGCTATGAAGCTGGCGTCTTGCTTTTTCTCCCAGGGATTTTTAACGGGCACAGGGCAACAAAAGCCTGGCGCTTTGTTAAGGTTGACGACCTGCATTGAGCGTGACGCCCAGGTGGCCTCAAGCCATCAGGCAACCATCCACCGCCAGACCAAGGACGAATCTCGTGGCCAGCGTTATCGACGGAGTCATCAGGGACCTCAACATCACCCAGGTCCTCGCCCGCCAGCGAATCGAAAGCCAACTCAACCTGCCACGGCTGTTCGCCGCCATCGATACCGATCCCGCGATCGCCGGGGCGGGGGTGGTATACATCGACGCCGACTTCAACGTGATCACCCTGCGTGAGTTCAGGCCGATTTGCAGCATTACGCCCAAGCGCGTGGTCCTGCGGGAAGCCAAGAGGTACATCGCGCCCCAGCAGTTCGTCGACCAGGTGAAGAACAACCCCCGCGAGTCGCGCCTGGCGACCGAGTCCTTCAATACCTCGCTGTCCTGTGCCGCCGCGGTAATCGGCTGGCTGGTGGTATTCAGCGGCACCGTTGCCGTGCCCTTCACCGCCGGCGCCAGCGCCTGGATGGTGGCGCTCGGGGTGTCGGCGGCGGTAGCCGGGACCGCCCAGTGCGTGATCGGCGGGGCGCGGGTGATCAACGAGATCCAGGACCCGGCGGCCAACGACCGGATGGACGATGCCGAGTGGTACACCATCGTCTCGCCGATTCTCGATGGCATTTCCCTGGTGGGCGTCGGGGGTTCCGCGCTGACCACGGTCAAGCTGCTCAAGGCCAGCAAGGCGGCCAATACCGGCAAGAGCTGGACCCAGTTGCTCAAGGGGCTCAACCGCCAGGAGCGGGCCAGGCTGACCAAGGAGCTCTTGACCCTGCGCGATCCGAGCCTGACCCCCAAGTTGCTGAAGCTCAAGCAGCGCACCGAAGGATTGACCAAGCGCTATTCGACGACGCAGATCAGGCACGCGACCCTGACGCAGATGCAAGATGCCCTGGGCGCGGTTCTGAGCACCACCGGCAGCATCCGCTCCGGCAACCTGGGCACGGCGAAAACCCTGGCCGTAGGGCTCTATGAGGAGTTCGACGAATGATCGGCGGGGGCAGCATGCGCGAGTTCCTGGCGCGGTATTTCCCGACCTTCATGCTCACGGTGCTGCTGGGCTGCTTCAGTGCATCGCTGCTGTTGTCGCTGGCGCAAGTCACCTACTGGCGCGGCATGGCACCAGAGCAGAGCAACGACTACATGGGCCTGGGCCTGCTGGTGCTGATCCTGCTGTTGGTGGTGGGTAACCTGCTGGTGGTGCGCGGCATCGCCTGGGGTGTGTGGCTGGTGGCTGGTTACTTCGCCCTGTGCCTGGTCCTGGTGGCGCCGATGTTCCAATACCATCCGCACCAGGGCATCTATCTGGCAGGGCTGCTATTGCCCTTGCTGGGGCTGTTGCTACTCAACAGCCAGCGCCATCGGCAGATGCGTGAAAAGCTGCTGGAGATCCGCCACCAGCGTCAACGCCTCAAGGTGTCGTTGAAGCCCCAGCGCAAGCGCCCCTGATAATCACGGTGGGGCGCCTGGGGAAGTGGTTCAGCTCGGCTTTGAGTCGACCCACTTGGCAGAAACCGAAGGTTGCCAGGCGCTCAGGGCATCCAGCAGGCCGGCCGGCGACTGGTTGATCTGCAGCATCTGGCGGTGCGCAGTACTGACGAAACCCTTGCCGACGATATGGTCGAGGAAGCCGCCGAGCTTTTCATAGAAGCCATTCACTTCCAGCAGCCCCAGGGGCTTGCGGTGGTACCCCAGCTGGCCCCAGGTCCAGACTTCGAACAGTTCTTCCAGGGTGCCAAGGCCCCCGGGCAGGGCGATGAAGGCATCGCTGAGTTCGGCCATGCGCGCCTTGCGGGCATGCATGCCATCCACCACTTCCAGGCGGGTCAAGCCGTTGTGGCCGATCTCGATGTCTTTCAGGCTTTGCGGAATGATGCCCACGACTTCTCCGCCAGCGGCCATGGCCGCATCGGCGACGATGCCCATCAGGCCCACCGCGCCACCGCCGTAGACCAGGGTCAGGTTGCGCTCGGCAATGGCCCGGCCCATGGCCTGGGCAGCTTCGCGATAGGCAGGATTGGCGCCAGCGCTGGCGCCGCAGAATACACAGACTGAAGTTAACGGCATGTCTTGCTCCCAGCTCAAAGATCGCCTCAGGGTAAAGGCTCCATGAGCTGCGTCCAAGCATTAAGCGTCGTGTTGTGGCGTCTCGTAAGTACCGCTGGCACCGCAAGCGTAGGCGGCGAGCAAGCTGCGAAACAGGCTGTTGAACGACATGATCCAGGCTCCGGTGAGGTGATGGCGGTGATTCTAGGGACGGCTCCCGGGGCTGGCTGCTTGATTGTTTCGATCGGCCTGATAGCAGAGAGTTGTATACAGTTTCTTGATGCAAATCATAGGCAGTAGCGAGAAATTCAGGCAGTCTTGGCTCCCATGGATTCAGATGGATTTTGTTAACCCTGCCTTGGAGATTCACCATGTTTGCCAAACTCGTTGCAGCATCCCTGTTGACACTGGCCAGCAGCCAACTGATGGCCGCCGAGTGCAAGATCGACGTCGACTCTACCGACCAGATGTCCTTCAGCACCAAGGAAATCACCATCGACAAGAGCTGCAAGACCTTCACCGTGAACCTGGGCCACTCCGGCAGCCTGCCGAAGAACGTCATGGGTCATAACTGGGTACTGAGCAAGACCGCAGACATGGCTGGCATCGCTGCCGACGGCATGGCCGCTGGCATCGACAAGAACTACCTGAAGGAAGGCGACACCCGCGTCATTGCCCACACCAAGATCATCGGTGCCGGTGAAAAGGATTCGGTGACCTTCGACGTGTCCAAGCTGACCGCTGGCGAGAGCTACCAGTTCTTCTGCTCGTTCCCTGGCCACAACTCGATGATGAAAGGCGCCGTGATCGTGAAGTAATCAGGCCGGCTGCAAAAAAAAGCGCCCCGAGGGGCGCTTTTTTGTGCCTGTCGTTCAGGGCGCGAAGGGCATGACCCGCTTGTGGTGGGTCTTGCGATAGGTGTCGCAGATGATCTTGAAGGCTTCCTCGCGTACCGGCTGGCCGTGCAGGAAGGCATCGATCTCGGCATAGGTGACGCCGTGGGAGGCTTCGTCCGGCTTGCCCGGCGACAGGTCCTCGAGATCGGCGGTGGGGATCTTCTCCACCAGCGACTCGGGGGCCCCGAAATACCGGGCAATGGCCCGGACCTGGTTTTTCACCAGGCCGCTCAGGGGCGCCAGGTCGCAGGCGCCGTCGCCGAACTTGGTGAAGAAGCCCATCACGGCCTCGGCGGCATGGTCGGTACCGATCACCAGGCCCTGGGTGGCGCCGGCGATGGTGTACTGGGCGACCATGCGCATCCGCGCCTTGGTGTTGCCCAGTACGAAGTCCCGGGACACCGCGTGCTGGCCTTCGAAGGCTGCCACTTCATGGGCCAGGGCCTTGACCGCCGGGCCGATGTTCACGGTGTGGCGCTCGTCGGGGTTGATGAAGTCCACCGAGGCCTGGGCGTCGTGCTCGTCGAACTGCGTCTCGTAGGGCAGGCGCACGGCGATGAAACGGTAATGCGGGTCACCGCTGCGCTCACGCAGCTCACGCATGGCTCGCTGGGCCAGCAGGCCGGCGGTCAGGGAGTCGACACCGCCGCTGATGCCCAGTACCAGGGACTTGAGGCCGGAATTGACCAGGCAGTCCTGAATGAAGCGCACGCGCCGGGCGACTTCCGCTTCCAGGGCGGCATGGTCGGGAAAAGGTGCTTGGACCTTGAGCTGCTGCGCAATCTCAAGCTGTACGGCTTGCATGATTCACTCCTTGCCAGGTTGGGCAGGTACTTGGAAAACGTGGCGCAAATAGGCGACGAAGTTCGGGTCCTTGCAATGGGTCTTGCCCGCTTCGTCGGAGATCTTGGCGACGGGCTGGCCATTGCAGGCGGCCATTTTAAGCACGATGCTCATCGGCTCGACACCGGGGATGTCACAGGTCAGGTTGGTGCCGATGCCGAAGCTGACATTGATCCGCCCGCGCAGCGCCCGGAAGATCTCCAGGGAGCGGGGCAGGGTCAGGCTGTCGGAGAACACCAGGGTCTTGCTCATCGGGTCGATGCCCAGCTTGTGGTAGTGGGCGATGGCCTTTTCCGCCCAGAGGATCGGGTCCCCCGAGTCATGGCGCAGGCCGTCGAACAGCTTGGCGAAGAACAGGTCGAAATCCCCCAGGAAAGCATCGGTGGTGATGCAGTCGGTCAGGGCGATGCCCAGCAGGCCCCGGTATTCGCGGACCCAGCAGTCGAGGGCGGCGATCTGGCTGTCGATCAGCCGTGGTCCCAACTGCTGGTGGGCCATGATCCACTCGTGGGCCATGGTGCCCAGGGGCTTCATGTTCAGCTCCCGGGACAGGTGCACGTTGCTGGTGCCGACGAAACGCCCGGGGAAATCGTGCTTGAGCACATTCACCACTTCTTCCTGGACTCGGTAGGAGAAGCGCCGGCGAGTGCCGAAATCCGCCACTTGCAGCTCGGACAACTCTTCGCTGCTGGCGTTGGCAGTCAGCCAGTCGAACTTGCGGTACAGCTGCTCGCGGGCCTGCACCAGTTGGACTTCCCGGTAGCGGTAGCGATTGCGCACCTCGCTGATGATGGCCAGCATCGGCACTTCGAACAGGATCACGTGCAGCCAGGGGCCGCGCAGGCGGATGAACAGCTCGTCGTTCTCGATACCGGTGTGCACATAGCGCAGGTTGAAGCGGAACAGCCCGAGAAAACGCAGGAAATCCGGCTTGAGGAAGCTGATGCGCTCGAGAAAACCCAACTGGTCGGCACTCAGGCTCAGCTCGGCCAGGTGTTCGAACTGGTAGCGGATCTCCGCCAGGTAGGGCCGCAGGTCCTCGCTGTTACGGCAACGAAACTCCCATTCCACCTCGACGTTGGGGTAGTTGTGCAGCACCGCCTGCATCATGGTCAGTTTGTAGAAGTCGGTGTCGAGCAGGTTCTGCACGATGCGATCGGCAAACACACTCTCGCTCATAATGGGAATCTCCATGCTGGCCGCGACTGACAGGTGCGGCGCTCAGCTCTTTCAGTGAAGGCGCTAGTGGCGCATAGACGTCCTGGGCTTTGCCAGTTTTTTTTCGCGCCTGGGTTCATATCGGACGACTACTGATCGATCCGCTCCAGCATCCAGCGCACGAAGTCGCGGACCTTGGGGACTTCCGCCGAATGCTCGGGGTAGGCCAGGTAGTAGGCATCCTGGCTGGGCATGGCGTATTCCCAGGCGATCACCAGCTTGCCCTCGGCCAGCTCTTCCTCCACCAGGAACCGTGGCAGCAGGGCCACGCCACAGCCGACCTGGGCGGCACGAATGCACATGTAGAAGGTTTCGAAGCGCGGGCCGTGATAGCTGTGCTCGGTCTGGTAGCCCTGTTGCTCGAACCACTCGTGCCAGCCCTGGGGGCGCGAGGCGTTCTGCAGCAGCACCAGGTCGGCCAGCTGCCGGGGATCGGTGAGCGGTTCGGCCGGCAGGCTGTCGGGGGCGCATACCGCCACCAGCTCCTCGCTGAACAGCTTCAGGCTCTCGGTACCGGGGCGCGCGCCCTGGCCGAAGTAGAACGCCAGGTCGCTGTGGCCCTGGAGCAATTCGTCGGGCTCCTGTTCGTTGCACAGGTCCAGGTGGATATGCGGATGGCGCAGGCGCCAGCCCTTGAGCCTTGGCACCAGCCAGCGCGCGCCGAAGGTGTAGGGCGTGGAGACCCGCAGCACTTCGGTCTCGCCGCCGTAGGAGCGCAGGTAGTGAGTGGACATTTCCACCTGGGTGAGGATCTTGCGCACTTCCACCAGGTACAGGTCGCCGGCCGGGGTCAGTTGCAGGCGCCGGCGTACGCGGCGGAACAGCAAGTGCTGGAGCAGTTCCTCCAACTGCGCCACCTGCTTGCTCACCGCGCTCTGGGTCAGGTTCAGTTCCTCGGCCGCGCGGGTGAAGCTCAGGTGCCGGGTCACGGCCTCGAAGCATTGCAGGGCCGTGATCGATGGCAGGTAGCGTTTGTTCAGCATGGCTTGTCCTTGTTCTTATCGGTGCCGGGGGCCGCTCCAGCATGAATAAACGGAATGATATCTCGCTTAAAGGTCGTTTGTTGGCAAGTCTGCGGCCAGCTACAACTACAGGTCTCGACGACCGCTACGGCGGTCCTGGTCTTTCGCTTGCCATTTGTAAGGAGTCACCCATGGTTGCCGCATTGCTTGATCGTCTGGGCGTGAACCCGGCCCTCTACCAGTCGGGCGCACACCCTGTGCATTCGCCCATCGACGGCAGCCGGATCGCCGCGGTGAACTGGCAGGGTGCCGCCGAAGTGGAGCAGCAGGTCAGTCGCGCCGAGCATGCATTCGCCCTTTGGCGCAATGTCCCGGCCCCTCGTCGTGGCGAGCTGGTACGTCAATTCGGCGAGGTGCTGCGCGAGCACAAGGCCGACCTTGGCGAGCTGGTGTCCTGGGAGGCCGGCAAGATCACCCAGGAAGGCCTGGGGGAAGTGCAGGAGATGATCGACATCTGCGACTTCGCCGTCGGCCTGTCGCGCCAGCTCTATGGCCTGACCATCGCCTCCGAGCGCCCTGGTCACCACATGCGCGAAACCTGGCATCCACTGGGGGTGGTGGGGGTGATCAGCGCCTTCAACTTCCCGGTGGCGGTCTGGTCCTGGAACACCGCCCTGGCCCTGGTCTGCGGTAACCCGGTGATCTGGAAGCCCTCGGAAAAGACTCCGCTGACCGCCCTGGCCTGCCATGCCCTGCTGGAGCGGGTGCTGAAGAACTTCCAGGACGCCCCTGAGTACCTGAGCCAGGTGATCATCGGTGGCCGCGATGCGGGCGCCGCGTTGGTGGACGATCCCCGTGTGGCCCTGGTCAGCGCCACCGGCAGCACCCGCATGGGCCGTGAAGTGGCACCCAAGGTCGCCGCGCGCTTCGCCCGCAGCATTCTTGAATTGGGGGGCAACAACGCCATGATCCTCGGGCCCAGCGCCGACCTGGACATGGCCGTACGCGCGATCCTGTTCAGCGCCGTCGGCACCGCCGGCCAGCGTTGCACCACCCTGCGCCGGCTGATCGCCCATGAATCGGTGAAGGAGGAGATCGTCGCTCGCCTCAAGGCCGCCTATGCCAAGGTGCGCATTGGCCATCCGCTGCAAGGCAACCTGATCGGCCCGCTGATCGACAAGCACAGCTTCGAAGCCATGCAGGACGCCCTGGAGCAGGCCCTGAGCGAGGGCGGCCGGGTGTTCGGCGGCCAGCGCCAGTTGCAGGACCAGTACCCCAACGCCTACTACGTGTCGCCGGCGATCGTGGAAATGCCCGAGCAGAGCGACGTGGTATGCAGCGAGACCTTCGCCCCGATCCTCTATGTGATCGGCTACCAGGACTTCGACGAGGCCCTGCGCCTGAACAACGCCGTGCCCCAGGGCCTGTCCTCGTGCATCTTCACCACCGATGTGCGTGAGGCCGAGCGGTTCATGTCGGCGGTGGGCAGCGACTGCGGCATCGCCAACGTCAACATCGGCCCCAGCGGTGCGGAAATCGGTGGCGCCTTCGGTGGCGAGAAGGAAACCGGCGGCGGGCGCGAGTCCGGCTCCGACGCCTGGCGTGGCTACATGCGCCGCCAGACCAACACCGTCAACTACTCCCGCGAGTTGCCGCTGGCCCAGGGCATTACCTTCGACTGAGCCCCGCGTGGCACGCCTGCCAGCCGGGCGTGCCAGGGGCGGTTGGTCCATGTGGGTTGATTTCGGAGTTGGCGATGGCACTACAAGAACAATGTCTATGGGAACGATTGACTCCGCAACGGCCTGACCACGCACCGCTGCGGGGTGAACAGACGGCGGACGTCTGCATCATCGGTGCCGGCTTCACCGGTTTGTCGGCGGCGGTGCATCTGCTGGAACAGGGCAAGCGGGTCTGCGTGGTGGAGGCCCAGCGTGTCGGGCAGGGGGGCTCGGGGCGTAACGTCGGCCTGGTGAATGCCGGCATGTGGATTCCACCGGACGAGATCGAGGCCGGTTTCGGCGAACAAGTCGGCAGCCAGCTCAATCGCATGCTTGGGGCGGCGCCGTCGCTGGTGTTCAGCCTGGTGGACAAGTACCGCATCGATTGCCAGTTGCGCCGTGAGGGCACCCTGCACATGGCTCACAACGCCCGGGGCGAGGCCGACCTGCGCAGCCGCGAGCAGCAATGGAAGCGTCGGGGCGCGCCGGTGGAGTTGCTCACCGGGGCGGCCTGCGAAACCGCCACCGGGACCCGGAAGATCGCTGCGGCCCTGCTCGATCGCCGGGCCGGGACCATCAACCCCATGGCCTATGTCAGCGGCCTGGCCAAGGCCGCGGCCGACCTGGGCGGCCGGTTGTTCGACCACTCCCCGGTAACCCGCCTGGAACGCCAGGGCCAGCGCTGGTCGGTGCAGACCGACCAGGGTTCGGTGCTGGCCGAGCAAGTGGTGATCGCTTCCAACGCCTACACCGAGGGCGACTGGACCGAACTGCGGCGCAATTTCTTCCCAGGCTACTACTACCAGGTGGCCTCGGTGCCACTGACCGAGGCGGCTGCCCAGCAGATCCTGCCCGGTGGCCAGGGTTCCTGGGATACCCGCCAGGTGCTGAGCAGCATCCGCCGGGACGCCGAGGGCCGGTTGCTGCTGGGCAGCCTGGGCAACGGCAACCAGAAACCCTTGTGGTTCCTCAAGGCCTGGGCCGATCGGGTGCAGCAGCATTACTTCCCCTACCTCAAGCCCGTGGAGTGGGAGTGCACCTGGACCGGCTGCATCGCCTTCACCCCCGACCACCTGATGCGCCTGTTCGAGCCGGCCCCGGGGTTGGTGGCCGTCACCGGTTACAACGGCCGTGGGGTGACCACCGGCACCGTAGTGGGCAAGGCCTTCGCTGACTACCTGTGTAACGGCGACCCACAGGCCCTGCCGATTCCCTTCGCGCCCATGCAACCCTTGGCAGGGGCGTCCTTGCGCAGTTGCCTGTACGAGGCCGGATTCTCCCTCTACCACGCCGGCCAATGCCTGCGCATCGTTATCTGAATGAGGAAATAGACAGCCGTTAACGACGCTTTTCGATGCAGCGACTAGCCTGTAGTGGTGCGGCTCGTAGCAGTTGCGCACCACGGGTGTGCAGTTCGGTGACGCGGGCTGTTACAAGAGGGTTGCACGTTGAATTGTGTCGCGGTTGCAATGATGGCACTCATGGGTTGTACCCATTGAAATACAAGGTTTCACCTTCCGCGGTTTAGACGGTTGCACGCCCAATGAAAATGGGCTCGAAACAGTCGAAATAACAATAAGACAGCGACTTTTTTAAGAATAAAAAACCACTGGCACGGCGCTTGCTCTGAGCATTGATGTGAAGTCGCAGTGCCAACTAAAAAAACCTTGGAGCATCACCTCATGTCCCAGACGTTTTACAAGAAAGGCTTTCTGGCCCTCGCAGTGGCAACTGCGCTGGGTGTTTCTGCGTTTGCTCAAGCCGACCTGAAGATCGGCGTAGCGGGTCCCATGACAGGCGCCAATGCGGCTTTCGGCGAGCAGTACATGAAGGGTGCACAGGCAGCGGCTGACGAAATCAACGCCAAGGGCGGGGTCAACGGCGAGAAGATCGTCCTGGTCAAGGGCGACGACGCCTGCGAGCCGAAACAGGCGGTCGCAGTGGCCAACCGCCTGGTGGACCAGGACAAGGTGGCTGGCGTGGTCGGGCACTTCTGCTCCTCCTCGACCATCCCGGCTTCCGAGGTGTACAGCGATGCCGGGGTGATTGCCATCACTCCCGGCTCCACCAACCCCCAGGTCACCGAGCGCGGCCTGTCGGCGATGTTCCGCATGTGCGGGCGTGACGACCAGCAAGGCGTGGTCGCCGGCGACTACATTATCGATGTGCTCAAGGGCAAGAAGGTCGCGGTACTGCACGACAAGGACACCTACGGCCAGGGCCTGGCCGATGCGACCAAGGCGCAGTTGACCAAGCGCGGCGTGACCCCGGTGCTGTATGAGGGCCTGACTCGGGGCGAGAAGGACTTCAGTGCCGTGGTCACCAAGATCCGCGCCGCCGGTGCCGATGTGGTGTATTTCGGCGGCCTGCATCCCGAGGCCGGCCCGCTGGTGCGCCAACTGCGCGAGCAGGGCCTGAAGGATGTGAAGTTCATGTCCGACGACGGCATCGTCACCGACGAGCTGGTGACCACCGCCGGTGGCCCGCAGTACGTCGATGGCGTGTACATGACCTTCGGCGCCGACCCACGCCTGCTGCCTGACAGCAAGGCCGTGGTGGACGCCTTCCGCAAGGCCGGTACCGAGCCCGAGGGCTACACCCTGTATGCCTACGCCTCGATCCAGGCCCTGGCCGCCGGCTTCAATGGCGCCAAGTCCAACAAGGGCGAGGACGCTGCCAAGTGGCTCAAGGCCAACCCGGTGAAAACCGTGATGGGCGAGAAGGCCTGGGACGCCAAGGGCGACCTGAAGATCTCCGACTACGTGGTCTATCAGTGGGACAAGGACGGCAAATACCACCAGCTGGAAAAACAGAAGTGACATGAGTCCGCGCGGACCGATACCGGCCCCTGGTATCGGTCCGTACTCGTGCAGTACTTGCCTTTTCTCGTAGAGCTGCACAACGGACGTGTTGCGCGGACCGGTGATCCCTGTCCGGCGTTGACGCCCTGTGCCGTCTCTCAAGTCCGTGAGATTGCGTTATGGATGGTATTTTCCTGCAGCAACTGATCAATGGACTGACCCTCGGGTCCGTCTACGGTCTGATCGCCATCGGCTACACAATGGTCTATGGCATCATCGGCATGATCAACTTCGCCCACGGCGAGGTGTACATGATTTCCGCCTACCTCGCGGCAATCAGCCTGGCCCTGCTGGCCTATTTCGGCATCGAATCCTTCCCGCTACTCATCCTCGGCACCCTGATCTTCACCGTCGTGGTGACGGGGATCTACGGCTGGGTCATCGAGCGTGTCGCCTACAAACCCCTGCGCAACTCCACCCGCCTGGCACCGCTGATCAGTGCCATCGGCATCTCGCTGATCCTGCAGAACTACGCGCAAATCAGCCAGGGCGCCAAGCAACAGGGCGTGCCTACCCTGCTGGCCGGGGCCTGGAAGGTCGACATTGGTAGCGGTTTCGTGCAGCTGACCTACACCAAGATCTTCATCCTGGTGGCGGCATTCGCCGGCATGGCGCTGCTGACCTACATCATCAAGTACACCAAGCTCGGACGCATGTGCCGGGCCACCCAGCAAGACCGCAAGATGGCCTCGATCCTGGGGATCAACACCGACCGGGTGATTTCCTACGTGTTCGTCATCGGCGCCGCCATGGCGGCCCTGGCCGGGGTGCTGATCACCATGAACTACGGCACCTTCGACTTCTATGCCGGCTTCGTCATCGGGATCAAGGCCTTCACGGCAGCGGTACTCGGCGGCATCGGCTCGCTGCCCGGGGCGATGCTCGGCGGGATCATCCTCGGCATCTCCGAGTCGCTGTTCTCCGGCTTGATCAACTCCGACTACAAAGACGTGTTCAGCTTCTCGCTGCTGGTGCTGATCCTGATCTTCCGTCCCCAAGGCCTGCTGGGTCGCCCACTCGTGGCGAAGGTGTAAGTATGTCTGCTGCCAATAAACCGATCGACATCAAGAAGAGCGTCATCGACGCCGTGCTCGCCGGGCTGATCTCGCTGATCGTGTTCGGCCCCATCGTGGGCGTGGTGCTCGATGGCTACAGTTTCAACCTGGAACCGACCCGGGTCGCCTGGCTGGTGGCCATCGTCATGGCCGGTCGCCTGGCCCTGAGCCTGTTCCTGCAGACCCCGAAGGGCTTGAAGATCCTCCAGGGTTTCGAAAGCACCGGCTCAGGCGTGCATGTGCTGGCGCCGGACTACAAGTCGCGGCTGCGCTGGATCATCCCGGCGCTGATCGTGATCGCCATCGTCTTTCCGTTCTTCGCCAACAAGTACCTGCTGACCGTGGTCATCCTCGGGCTGATCTACGTGCTGCTGGGCCTGGGGCTGAACATCGTGGTGGGCCTGGCCGGGTTGCTGGACCTGGGTTATGTGGCGTTCTATGCCATTGGCGCCTATGGCCTGGCCCTGGGCTACCAGTACCTGGGCCTGGGCTTCTGGACCGTGCTGCCCCTGGCGGCGATCGCCGCGGCGCTGGCGGGATGCATATTGGGCTTCCCGGTGTTGCGCATGCACGGCGACTACCTGGCCATTGTCACCCTCGGGTTCGGCGAGATCATTCGCCTGGTGCTCAATAACTGGCTGTCCTTCACCGGCGGCCCCAACGGCATGCCGGTGCCCTCGCCGACGTTCATGGGCCTGGAGTTCGGGCGCAAGGCCAAGGACGGCGGAGTGCCATTCCATGAGTTCTTTGGCCTGGAATACAACCCCAACCTGAAGTTCCTGTTTATCTACATCGTGCTGTTCCTGGTGGTGCTGCTGGTGCTCTACATCAAGCACCGGCTGACCCGCATGCCAGTAGGCCGAGCCTGGGAGGCCCTGCGCGAAGACGAGATCGCCTGCCGCGCCATGGGGCTGAACCATGTACTGGTGAAACTCTCGGCCTTTACCCTCGGTGCCTCCACCGCGGGCCTGGCCGGGGTGTTCTTCGCCAGCTACCAGGGCTTCGTCAACCCGTCGTCCTTCACCTTCTTCGAGTCGGCGCTGATCCTCGCCATTGTGGTACTGGGGGGCATGGGCTCCACCGTGGGCGTGGTGATCGCCGCGTTCGTACTGACCGTGGCGCCTGAACTGCTGCGCAGTTTCTCCGAGTATCGGGTGCTGCTGTTTGGCATCCTCATGGTGTTGATGATGATCTGGCGGCCGCGCGGCTTGATCCGCATCAGCCGTACCGGGGTGACTCCGCGCAAAGGTGTTTTGACCCCAAGGAGCGCGCCATGAGCGAATACATTCTTTCGGTCGAGAATCTGATGATGCACTTCGGTGGCATCAAGGCCCTCAGCGACGTCAGCCTCAAGGTCAAGCGCAATTCGATCTTCGCTCTGATCGGCCCCAACGGTGCGGGCAAGACCACGGTGTTCAACTGCCTGACCGGTTTCTACAAGGCTTCCGGCGGGCGTATCGAGCTCAATACCCGGGGCCAGCAGACCAACGTCATCAAGCTGTTGGGCGAGTCGTTCCGAGCCAGTGACTTCGTGTCGCCGAAAAGCTTTTCCAGCCGCCTCTACTACAAGATGTTCGGCGGTACCCACCTGGTGAACCGGGCCGGCCTGGCGCGGACTTTCCAGAACATTCGCCTGTTCAAGGAAATGTCGGTGGTGGAGAACCTGCTGGTGGCCCAGCACATGTGGGTCAACCGCAACCTGTTGGCGGGCATCCTCAATACCCGGGGCTACCGCAAGGCGGAAAGCGATGCCCTGGACCAGGCCTTCTACTGGCTGGAAGTGGTGGACCTGGTGGACTGCGCCAACCGCCTGGCTGGCGAGCTCTCCTATGGCCAGCAGCGCCGATTGGAGATCGCCCGGGCCATGTGTACCCGGCCGCAGATCATCTGCCTCGACGAGCCGGCTGCCGGCCTCAACCCGCAGGAGACCGAAGCCTTGAGTGCGATGATCCGGCTGCTGCGCGATGAGCACGACCTGACCGTGGTGCTGATCGAGCACGACATGGGCATGGTCATGAGCATTTCCGACCACATCGTGGTGCTGGATCACGGCAACGTGATCGCCGAAGGCGGGCCGGAGGCGATCCGCAACGATCCGAAGGTCATCGCTGCCTACCTGGGTGCCGACGAAGAGGAGCTGGCATGACTCAACCTATCCTCGAACTCAAGGACCTGGACGTGTACTACGGGCCGATCCAGGCGCTGAAGAAAGTCTCGCTGCATATCGACGAAGGAGAAACCGTGAGCCTGATCGGCTCCAACGGCGCCGGCAAATCGACCCTCTTGATGTCGATCTTCGGCCAGCCTCGGGCCGAATCCGGGCAGATTCTGTACCGCGGCGTGGATATCACCCACAAGTCGTCCCACTACATCGCCTCCAACGGTATTGCCCAGTCTCCGGAAGGGCGCCGGGTGTTCCCCGACATGACCGTGGAGGAAAACCTGCTGATGGGCACCATCCCCATCGGCGACAAGTACGCGAACGAGGACATGCAGCGCATGTTCGAGTTGTTCCCCAGGCTCAAGGAACGGCGCAACCAGCGGGCCATGACCATGTCCGGCGGTGAGCAGCAGATGCTGGCCATCGCCCGGGCCTTGATGAGCCGGCCCAAGTTGCTGTTGCTGGATGAACCGAGCCTGGGCCTGGCGCCGATCGTGGTGAAGCAGATCTTCGCCACCCTGCGTGAGCTGGCGGCCAGCGGCATGACCATCTTCCTGGTGGAGCAGAATGCCAACCATGCCCTCAAGCTGTCCGACCGCGCTTACGTGATGGTCAACGGCGAGATCCGCCTGAGCGGTAGTGGCAAGGAACTGCTGGTCAACGAGGAGGTGCGCAACGCCTACCTGGGCGGTCACTGATCCCATTGTGGATAAAAGGGCCCCGCCGATTCGCACCGGCGGGGCCTTTTTTATCCACACCCGCAGCTTCAGGTTCATTTTGGGGCCTGGCCGCGCAATGGCTGCCGATTTGCGTCCGACAATTGTGGAAAACCTCTTGGGCAAGTTGCCAAAACGCCGCATGAAGAGGCTGCAAACAGTTGTTTTTTCACTGTTTTGACTTGTCCCCGTTTGTTGTGGAGCGGGCTGTGGGTAACGTGGGAGTAGCTGGCTGAAAGCCTTGAAACACGTGGCTTTCAAGGTGCTGGGTGTTTTTTGATCAGCTATTTCTGGCGATCTTGAGAACGACTTTGTCAACCTTTTTATTGTCGCAGCGAGGTGTCTAGGGTGCCTTGTATAAGCCTGTGGATAAGTCTGTGATTAAACTCTGGAAAGAACTCCCGGGACAGCGTCGTTGCTGGCCTCTGGCCTTCTGGAGTTTGACCGCTCGGTCATCTTTTCCGGTCGCGGCTGCATGGAGTGTTTGCCCAGGTCAAGCGAAAAACTTTGCATTTGTCGGCGCAGGCCTTGTGGATCGCGGCTTTGGGTATTTGGCAGTTGCCCCCAAAGACTGTGGACCGGCCTGTGGATAAGGTGCGTGCACTTGGCTGCAGGCCACGTGGGTAGCGGTTTTGCGGCTATTGGGCGTTTTTTGTACAGGTCCTGCGGCTCTTTTGGGTGTCGCTCGCACGGATAGTCGGCAGATGAACGGTCCGGTTGCTGCCCGGGGCCGGCCCGGGCATGCTGCGAAACGTTTTTTTATTGAAATGGCGGCCCGCCCCCAGCAAGGAGAACACCATGACTTCCACTCTGTTCATCACAGGCGCGACTTCCGGTTTTGGCGAGGCCTGTGCCCGGCGCTTTGCCGAGGCCGGCTGGTCGCTGGTGCTGACCGGTCGTCGCCAGGATCGCCTCGATGCCCTATGCGCGGAGCTCTCCAAGCAGACCGAGGTCCATGGCCTGGTGCTCGACGTACGGGATCGCAAGGCCATGGAGGATGCCATCGCCAACCTGCCCCCATCCTTTGCCAAGCTGCGCGGGTTGATCAATAACGCTGGCCTGGCCCTGGGGGCGGACCCTGCGCCCAAGTGTGAGCTGGACGACTGGGACACCATGGTCGACACCAACATCAAGGGCCTGATGTACAGCACTCGCCTGCTGCTGCCACGGCTGATCGCCCATGGTCGCGGTGCCGGAATCATCAACCTGGGCTCCGTCGCCGGTAACTATCCCTACCCCGGCAGCCACGTGTATGGCGGCACCAAGGCCTTCGTCAAGCAGTTCTCCCTGAGCCTGCGCTGCGACCTGCAGGGCACCGGCGTGCGGGTGACCAATATCGAGCCTGGCCTGTGCGAAAGCGAGTTCTCGCTGGTGCGCTTTGGCGGTGACCAGGCCCGTTATGACGCCACCTACGCCGGCGCCGAGCCAATCCAGCCCGAGGACATCGCCGAGACCATCTTCTGGGTCATGAACACTCCGGCCCACGTCAACATCAACAGCCTGGAACTGATGCCGGTCAGCCAGTCCTGGGCCGGTTTCGCCATCGACCGCAACGCCAAGGCCTGACCTGTCACGGCGCAGTTTCGCGGGCAGTGCACTGCACTCCTGTAGCCGCTGCTGAGCTGGCGAAGCTGCGCCAAGGTCCGCAGGGCCTTCCATGACGCTCATGATCATGCCCCTGCGATCGGACCAACCGCTTCGCAGGGGGGGGCCGGTCGCACTCGGAAATACATAGGCTGATTCGTTTCAGCTTGCCGAAGCCGAAGCACGCTAGAATTCCTCCCCTAAATTTGTATTGCCGCAGCAATAGAGGCGGTGTTTGCCAAGTTCCGTGGGAGGAATCGTGAGTAACCGAGGTGAGCAGGCTCTGCTCAAGCAATCGACCGTACTGATGTTCGCCGTGGCGATCGCCGGTATCGTCACGGGTTTTGTTTCTGGTGCCCAATCCATCCTGTTCGATGGTTTCTTTTCCCTGATCGCGACCTTCATCAAGGTGCTGATGTTGATCACCGCCAGGCTGATTACCAAGCCGGGCAACGAGCGTTTCCAGTTCGGTTTCTGGCACCTGGAGCCCATGGTGCTGTTGATCGAGGGCAGCTTCCTGCTACTGATCGCCATCTACGCCTTTCTCAACGGCGTGTTCGGCATTATCAACGGCGGCCGTGAGATCGAGCTGGGCCTGGTGATCGTCTATGCCGCGGTGTTCACCGTGGTGGAGTTCGCCTACTTCTTCTACGTGCGCCATCGCAACCGCAAGCTCAAGTCGTCGCTGATCCAGTTCGACAACATCAGCTGGCTGGTGGACGCCATGCTCTCGGTGGGGCTGCTGGTGAGCTTCGTCAGTGCCTTGCTGCTCAAGCACTATGGCCATGGCCAATGGGCGGTGTATGTCGACCCGATGATCCTGATCGTGCTGGCCCTGAGCATGCTGGCGCCGGCCCTGAAGATCCTGCGCCCGGCCCTGCGCGAGGTTCTGGGTATCGCGCCCGACCAGCTGGACGAGACGGTACGCACAGTGATGGAGCAGGCCAAGGCCACCCATGGTTTCGAGGACTACGTCAGCTATGTGCAGAAGCACGGACGGGCGCGCTTCATCGAAATCCACGTGGTATTGCCAGCCGATTACCCGCTACGCGATGTGGCGACCCTGGACCGCATGCGCGAGGACATCTCCAGCCAACTGGGAGGGGCCGATAGCGCGCGCTGGCTGACCATCAGCTTCACCGGGGATCGCAAGTGGATTGCCTGAGTGGTCCCCATGCCAGGCAGGGGCTTCAGCCGAAGTAGCCGGCCAGCCCCTGATAACAGGTGGCCAGGTGATAAGGCGTGGTCGAGGGCATGTCCCGGCGGCTGACCGCGCCACCTGCATCCAGGCACTCATGCCAACCACCGGCATGCAGGAACTTGCCTTGCAGCGCCTGCAGCTGGCGCTCCAGGGCGGTTTGGCCATCGGGGCGCAAGGTCAGGGCTCGCAGGTACTCGGCCTGGGCCCAGATACGCTGGGTGGCATCCTTGGGGGCGGCCTGGGGCGGTAGTTCGAGCATGGCGCACACGGCGCCGCTCTGCGGATCGACCCCCATCTGCTCGGTAAAGGCGAACGCCCGTTCCAGGGAGGTTTGCAGCGCCGTTTCACGCAGCAGCGGTGACGAGGCGAGCAGGAAGTACCACTCGAACTGATGCCCCGGCTCGAACCAGTTATCCACAGTGCCCAGCGGCTTTTCCATCATCACACCATGCTGCGGATCGATGAAGCACCGTTGCATGCCCTGGCACAGCTCGAGCAAGGCTTCCTGCACTGCCTGGTCATCCCGGGCGGCGAGGGTGGCGAGGAAGGCCTCGGCCAGGTGCATCAATGGATTCTGCAGTGGGCCCGAGCCCAGGGAAGACCAGTCCTCGTCGAGACTGGCCTCGTAGAGGCCATCGTCCCGGGCAAAACGCCGGGCCACCACTGCCAGGGCGGCGTCGAGCGCCGATTCCACCAGGGGCTCGCGGACCTTGGCCCAATAGTGGGCACAGGCGAACACGATGAACGCGTGGGTATAGAGATCCTTGCGACGATCCAGTGGTGCCCCTTGCGGGTCGATGCTGTAGAACCAGCCGCCGTGCTCGGCATCATGGAAATGCCGCTGCAAGGAACGGAACAGCGCCGCGGCGCGCTCCTGGGCGAAGGGGGCGGCGGCATCGCCGATCAGTTGGGAAAATACGTACAACTGCCGGGCGCAGGCCATGGCCCGATAGCGTTGGGGCGGCAAGGGACGATGTTCGGCATCCAGCGCTTCGAAAGGCAACGCCAGCTGCGGATTCCAGCCCGGGCCCTGCCACAGGGGCACGATCACCTGCTGGAAGTGCTGCTGCACGGATTGGAACAGCGCATTGGCGTCGGGCGAGGAGGCGGGGTGGGATACATCGGGCATTGGCTGGCGTCGTCACGGCAGGTTTGAATGCGCGACATGTTAGCAGAGAAGGCCACCCCGATTGCCTCCTGCGTCGCAGCCGCTCGCTCCGGCTGGCGCAGGAGGAGGGCCGGTCAGCCTGCCAGCAGCCATACACCGGCTGCGGCAGAGAGCGCGCCGGCGATGCGTACCAATGGCGCGGCAGCCTGGGGCAATGCCCGAACCACGGCATAGCCCACTGCGTGCAGGGCTGCGGTGGCGGCAACGAACCCGGCAGCATAGGCCCAGGGGCTGGACATCTCCGGCAGCTCAAGGCCATGGGCTACGCCGTGGAACAAGGCGAACAGCGCGGTGGCGGCCACCGCCAGCGCCAGCGGCGGGCGTACGGCGAGGGCGACCGCCAGGCCCAGGGCCAGCACCGAAGCCGCGATTCCACTCTCCAGGGCGGGCAGGTCCAGGCCGGCGAAGCCCAGCAGGCCTCCGATCAGCATGGTGGCGACGAAGGTGCAGGGCAGTGCCCAGCGTGCCGCTCCCTGCTGTTGGGCGGCCCACAGGCCGACGGCGAGCATCGCCAGCAGGTGGTCGAGGCCGCCGATGGGATGGCCAATGCCGGCCATCAGGCCGTTGTCGCCGTGCCCGGGGTGGGCCAGGGCCAGGGTGGGAGCCAGCAACAGGGCCAGGGCCGCGAGAATGCGTTGGAGGGTCATGGGGCGCTTTCCTTTTCGAGTATCGAGTGGGTGGAGTCAGGCGGCGGTCAGCAGGCCCTGGCGTTCGATGAAGGCGATGATGTCCGCCAGGCCCTGGCCGGTTTTCTGGTTGCTGAAGACGAATGGCTTGCCGCCACGCATGCGCTGGGTATCGCTGTTCATCATGTCCAGGGATGCGCCGACCAGCGGCGCCAGGTCGATCTTGTTGATCACCAGCAGGTCGGACTTGCAGATTCCCGGGCCGCCCTTGCGCGGCAGCTTGTCGCCGGCCGAAACATCGATGACGTAGATGGTCAGGTCCGAGAGTTCCGGGCTGAAGGTGGCCGAGAGGTTATCGCCGCCGGACTCCACCAGGATCAGGTCCAGCCCCGGGAAGCGGCGGTTCAACTGATCCACGGCCTCCAGGTTGATCGATGCGTCCTCGCGAATGGCGGTGTGTGGGCAGCCGCCGGTTTCCACGCCGATGATGCGCTCCGGGGCCAGGGCCTGGTTGCGCACCAGGAAATCGGCGTCTTCGCGGGTATAGATATCGTTAGTCACCACCGCCAGGTTGTAGCGCTCACGCAGGGCCAGGCACAGGGCCAGGGTCAGGGCCGTCTTGCCGGAGCCCACCGGGCCGCCGATTCCAACGCGCAAAGGTTGTGTGTTCATGTGATTCTCCAAGATGACAGGCCCTAGGAACGAAACAGGCGGCTGTACTGGCGCTCATGGGCCATGCTCGCCAGGGACAGGCCGAAGGCGGCGCTGCCGTAGTGATCGGGGTCGAGGCTGGCGGCCTGCCGCTGGGCCTGCTGCAGCAGTGGTAGCAATTCACTGGTCAGGCGCTGGGCGGCTTGCTGGCCCAGGGGCAGGGTCTTCATCAGCACCGCCAACTGGTTTTCCAGCCAGCTCCACAGCCAGGCAGCCAGGGCATCGTCAGGCGCGATGTGCCAGGCACGGGCGGCCAGGGCCCAGCCCAGGGCCAGGTGTGGCTCGTCCAGCTGCGCCAGCAGGCGCCGGGCGTCGGCATCCAGCTCCGGCAGGCCTTCGAGCAGTTGCTTGAGGGAGTAGCCCATCTGCCGACTTTCCAGATACAGCTCGCGGGTTTCGCGGCTGGCGCGATGCTCCTCGCAGAGTTGCTGCAGGCGCTCCCAATCCTGCGCATCGGCGGCCCGACAGTGGGCCAGCAGCAAAGGCGCTTCGAAGCGCGCCAGGTTGAGCAGTAGCTGATCGCCGATCCAGCGTCGGGCGCTGTCCGGATCGCGGACCTGTCGCTGTTCCACGGCCATCTCCAGCCCCTGGGAATAGCTGTAGCCACCGATGGGCAGTTGAGGGCTGGCCAGGCGCAGCAGGGCCCATGCCGGATTCACGGGCGGATGCCGAACTGATGCAGGCGCGGCGGGTAGTTGAAGTCTGCATCGCCGTGATGCGAGTGGTGGTGCCCGCCGCCATAGGCGCCATGCTCTGGCTGGAAGGGCGCCTCGAGGGGAGTGGCGTTGGCGCCCAGCTGTTCGAGCATGGCCTTGAGCACGTAGTCATCCAGCAGCCGCAACCAGCCATCGCCCACTTGCAGGGCGACATGGCGATTCCCCAGGTGGTAGGCCGCGCGCGTCAGCTCGAAGGCATTGTGGCAGGTGACGTGGAGCAGGGTTTCGGCAAGGGCGCAGACCTTGACGATGCGTCCGTCCTCGGCGACCAGGAACTCGCCATCATGCAAGGGTGGTTGGCCACGCTCCAGGAACAGGCCGACATCTTCACCCGTGGCACTGAAGCAGCGCAGGCGACTTTTGCTACGCGCCTCGTAGGTCAGGTGCAGTTCGGCGGACCAGGTGGCCTGGGGGGCGGTTCGGCGGTGGATCACCAGCATCGGAAGGCTTCCAGCTATGAGCGATGCACAAGCCAGAGCAAGGGCCTTGCCAATCGCTCGGAGAAAAGGAAAACCCCTGGAACTGCGCCTGAAAAAGGGGCAAAACCTTGTTTTGTCTTGTTACAAATTAATGCGTCGAGCTGATTTATAGCACTGACTTGGTGCGCTGCAAATGTTTTTGCGGCAATCCGGTGCCGATCTTGCGGGCAGGCGAAAAGGCCCGTTCCAGAGCGGGGAGCATTCGTTTGGCGACGTTGCCGGGGTGGGGCGTTACTCGGTGCTGCCCAAGCCGTTCCAGTGCTTGAGCCCGATGAAGATGAAGCGCAGTTGCTGGGTCATCTTCGCTTGGGGCGTGAGGTGTTCAGGCAAGGCCTGGGGCGGCGGATCGATGATGTCCGGCAGCGTGGCGAACACGCTCTTGACCACCAGGTCGGCCATGACGCTGAGGTCGGCGGCATCGAGGTGTTGCAGCTTGGGCATCAGGCCCAGGTCGGCGGACAGGTCCGAGCTGATGTTTTCCCGCAGGCTGGCGATGGCTTGGCGTACCGGCAGCGAGCCGCCGTATTGCTCGCGGGCGAGAAACAGGAATTGCACGCGCTTGGCTTCCACTACATCGAGAAAGATCCGTACCGAGGCGTCGATGATGCCGCCCATGACGAATTCGTTATGGCGGACCAGGCGGATGGTTTCACGGAAGGTCTGGCCCACTTCGCTGACCAGTTCCAGGCCCAGCTGGTCCATATCGCTGAAGTGTCGGTAGAACCCGGTGGGGACGATGCCGGCGGCTTTCGCCACTTCCCGCAGGCTCAGGCTGCCGAAGCCTCGGCCACCTTCCATCAAATGCCTGGCGGCATCCATCAGGGCATTGCGGGTCTGTTGCTTCTGTTCGGCACGGGGCAGCATCGGCGAGGAAATTCTTTGCTCGGGGGAGAGCGGGGCACTCTAGCAAATCAACTTTGCCGGAGTCGAACTGGCGTCGAGCCAGGGCAGGCAAGGGCTGAGTCAGCCTCTTGAAAAGTCAAAAGCCCGATCCAGGGACCGGGCTTTTTTCTGGGCCACCATGGCCTCAGCTCGCAGCTTGATGACGTTCGGCCAGGCGATCGGCACCGCCTTCGGCAACGGTCTGGCCTTGTGGGGTACGGCTGTAGCCATCTTCGACCAGGCCTTTTTCTTCCAGGCGATCACGGCCACCTTCGGCAACGGTCTGGCCCTGTGGGGTGCGGCTGTAGCCATCTTCGACCAGGCCTTTTTCTTCCAGGCGATCACGGCCGCCTTCGGCAACGGTCTGGCCTTGTGGGGTGCGGCTGTAGCCATCTTCGACCAGGCCTTTCTCTTCCAGGCGATCACGGCCGCCTTCAGCTACGTTTTGACCTTGAGGGGTGCGGTCGTAGCCATCTTCGGCAACGTTCTGGCCCTGTGGAGTGCGGTCATAGCCATCGGCTGCGACTTTGTCGTTGCGTTCGATCAGGCGATCCGAGCCACCTTCGGCCAGGGTCTGGGTGAACACGCTGCTGTGGCTGGCCTGGATTTGCGGAGTCGCTTGTTCAGCGGCAGGCAGGGCAAAGGCGTTGGCGGCGAGGATCGATAAGGTCAAGCTTAAAAGGATGTGGCGTTTCATGATCGGTTGCTCCGTGGGAGGGCGAAAAATTGGGTACGGAGCTAATGTTACCGCCACAAAATCGATATAAAAGTTCATAAACACAATGATGATAATCAACAGAATTGATTGTTTGCCTCTGAGGCTCTAGCCCGGGCTTCTTCGCTGGCGGGGTCTTGCACTGGAGTGGGTAGTTTCGACTCACTGGTGCGCCAGAGAGGGGCAAAAGTCGGTAACACATGGTTGTCCGAATGGTCAGCAATCGATGCTTTTTCTCCTGTTCGGGCGTTTCGATTAAACCTGGGCAGGGTTTGTCAGTCGTAGTTTCACGGCCACCGGTTTTCCAGTGGCGTTTCACCTATGCGTCGTGGTTGGGCGCTCAGTTGTCATCAGGAGCCTCGTGCAATGACGCGCACTCGTAAAATTCTCTTTTGGATCGTCACCGGCCTGATCCTGCTACTGGCAGGGCTGGTGCTGGTCATCGCGTTCTTCGACTGGAACCGGGTCAAGCCCATCATCAATGACAAGGTGTCCCAGGAGCTGCACCGACCGTTCGCGATCAATGGCGATTTGTCGGTGGCCTGGCAGCGCGAACCCGACGAGGGCGGCTGGCGGGCGTGGATACCCTGGCCCCATGTCGTGGCCCAGGACTTGTCCCTGGGCAACCCGGACTGGTCCAAGGCCCCGCAGATGGTCAGCCTCAAGCGGGTTGAACTGCGAATCTCGCCCCTGGCACTGCTGGTGCAGCAGGTGAGCATCCCGCGTATCGATCTCACCGAGCCGGAAGTCGCCCTGCAGCGGCTGGCGGATGGACGCGCCAACTGGACCTTCAAGTTCGATCCGCAGGAGCCCGATGCCGAGCCCTCCAAGTGGAGCGTGGATATCGGCGCCATTGGTTTCGACAAGGGCCATGTGACCCTGGATGACCAGAACCTCAAGACCCGCCTGGACCTGCAAGTGGAGCTGCTCGGCCAGCCCATTGCGTTCAGCGATATCGTCGGCGAGAGCGAAGCCAAGCGAGTGGCCGAGCAAGGAGGGGAACCCCAGGCCTATGCCTTTGCCCTCAAGGTCAAGGGCCAGTACCACGGGCAGAAGCTCGCTGGCAGCGGCAAGATCGGTGGCCTGCTGGCGCTCAAGGATGCCAGCAAGCCCTTCCCGCTCCAGGCCCAGGCGCAGATCGGTGATTCACGCATCGAGCTGCGCGGCAGCCTGACCGATCCCTTGAATCTCGGCGCCCTGGACCTGCGCCTGAAGTTGGTAGGCTCCAGCCTGGGCAACCTTTATCCGTTGACTGGGGTGACCTTGCCCGATTCGCCGCCGTACTCCACCGATGGGCGCCTGACCGCCAAACTGCACGACCCGGCAGGTGCGGCCTTCAGCTACAAGGATTTCAACGGCAAGATCGGTGAGAGCGACATCCACGGCAGCCTGGCCTACGTGGCCAGCCAGCCGCGGCCCAAGCTCAGTGGTGCACTGGTTTCCAATCAACTGTTGTTCAGTGACCTGGCTCCGCTGATCGGTGCCGACTCCAATGCCAAGCAGAAGGCCCGGGGAGGCGAAAGCAAGCAGCCGACGGACAGGGTGTTGCCGGTCGAGGAGTTCCGTACCGAGCGCTGGCGCGATATGGACGCCGATGTGGAATTCACCGGCAAGCGTATCGTCCACAGCGCCGAACTGCCCTTCACCGACCTCTACACGCACCTGGTGCTCAATGACGGCCAGCTCAGCCTCGAACCCCTGCGCTTCGGTGTCGCCGGTGGCAAGCTCGATGCCCAGATACGACTCAACGGCCATGCCACCCCGCTGGAGGGGCGGGCTCGGTTGACGGCTCGCAACTTCAAGCTCAAGCAGTTGTTCCCCACCTTCGAACCCATGAAGACCAGCTTCGGCGAACTCAACGGCGACGCCGATATCGCCGGGCGCGGCAACTCGGTGGCGGCCCTGCTGGGCAGTGCCAATGGCGACCTGAAGATGCTGATCAACGATGGCGCCATCAGCCGCAGCCTGATGGAGATCGCCGGGCTCAACGTCGGCAACTATGTGGTTGGCAAGCTGTTTGGCGACAAGGAAGTGAAGATCAATTGTGCCGCTGCCGACTTTGGCATCAAGACCGGCCTGGCCACCTCGCGGCTGTTCGTCTTCGATACCGAGAACGCCATCATCTACATCGATGGCACCGCCAACATGGCCACCGAGCAACTGGACCTGACCATTACCCCCGAATCCAAGGGGCTGCGCCTGTTCTCCCTGCGTTCGCCGCTCTATGTCCAGGGCAAGTTCATCAAGCCCAGCGCCGGGGTCAAGGCCGTGCCATTGGTATTGCGTGGTGCGGGGATGGTGGCGCTGGGGGTGATCGCGGGCCCGGCGGCGGGGCTGCTGGCCCTGGTGGCGCCAAGCAACGACGAGCCCAACCAGTGCGCGCCGCTGTTGCAACAAATGCGTTCGGGCAAGGCCCCGGCCACGGTCAAACCGAGCAAGTAGGCCGAGGATGAGGCTCCCGCCCCTGCTGCTGGCGCTGGCAGGGACGGAGAGGGCCTACAGGTCCTGGAGGATATCCGCCATGTCGTCGGCGTGCTCTTCTTCCTGGGCCAGGATCTCCTCGAACAAGCGGCGGGTGGTGGGGTCCTTGTCCCCGATGTACTGGATGATCTCGCGGTAGCTGTCGATGGCGATCCGCTCGGCCACCAGGTCCTCGTAGACCATTTCCTTGAGGGTGTTGCCCGCCACGTACTGGGCGTGGGAGTGGCGGGACAGCAGGTCGGGGTCGAACTCCGGCGCGCCACCGAGCTGGACGATGCGCTCGGCCAGCTTGTCGGCGTGCTCGGCTTCCTGGGTCGCATGTTCGAGGAATTCACTGGCCGCCACGCTGGCCTTGAGGCCGTTGGCCATGAAGTGATGGCGCTTGTAGCGCAAGACGCAGACCAGCTCGGTGGCCAGCGACTCATTGAGCAGGCGCAGTATCTCTTCGCGATCGGCGTTGTAGCCCTCGGTCACGGCGCCGTTTTCCACATGGCTGCGCGCCCGTTTGCGCAAGGTATTCACATCGGACAAATGCATCTCGCTCATCTCGATCTCCTGGGGGCTGATCCGTTTTGCGCCAGGCTCTGGTGGCCTGGTCGCTACCTAGGGTGTGAGTGGCGGGCGCGGTAAAAAGTTTTATCGGATCTGCCGGCGGGCAAGGGGATGGGCTCAACTGCGTGCCAGCGGCGGGTGTCCGGCATGCAGCGCTTGGTGCTGCAACCAGTGAAGGAACGCTCGTACCGGCGGGTGGCGTTCGCGTCCGGGGACGCACAGAGCGCTGTAGCCGGCGCCACCGACCTGGATTTCTGGCCGGTAGGCCTGCAACAGGCCACTGGCGACGCTTTGCGATACCAGGATGTTGCTCGCCAGTACCAGGCCCTGGCCAGCGATGGCGGCCTGCAGGGCGTACTGCTCCTCGTCATAGGAGCGCACCAGCGACTGTTCGTCGAACCAGTTTTCCCCGGCCTGGGCACACCAGGCCTGCCAGCCATCGGCATACAGCGTGGAGTTGCGCCAGTGCACGCTGATCAGGGTCGGCCGCTCGTGCCGGGCCAGGGCGACCTGTTGTGGCGCGCCATAGACCGCGAAGCGTTCGTCGAACAGGCACAGGCCATGAAGGTTCAGGTAGCCGTCCAGGCTGTAGCGGATCGCCACGTCGATGCTGGCGTCCTGCTGCAGGTCCACCACTTCGCACTGGGTATCCAGGCGCAGGTTGATACCGGGGTGCTGGGCGTAGAAATGCCCCAGGCGCGGGACCAGCCACAGGGCGGCAAACGCCGCGGTGGTGGATACCGTCAACTGTGCGTTGTCGGGCTTGGGGCGCAGCGTGTCGACACTTTGCGCCACGTCCAGCAGGGCGCTGTGCAGGCTATGGAACAGGCGCTCGCCGGCCGCCGTCAGGCGTACCTGGCGTGGCAGGCGCTCGAACAGCGGTACGCCCAGCCAGTGTTCCAGGCTGCGGATCTGATGGGACACCGCCGTGGGCGTCACCGACAGGTCATCGGCGGCCTCCTTGAAGCTCGACAAGCGCGCGGCGGACTCGAAGGTACGCAGCGAGGTCAGGGGCAGATGGGCAAACATGGGACGCTCCATGGATGATATGAATTCATCTGTATCAACTTAAATTCGTTTGTTGAGACTGTGTGCTGGCCCTAGCTTTAGCGCGAAACAGAGGCGGTATCAAGGCCGCCTAGGTTATTCGCCAGGAGAGAGGTCAGATGAGTAAAGTTCTTGCAATTCATGGCAGTCCGCGGGGGGAGCGTTCCCATAGCCGGCGCTTGGCCGACACCTTCCTGGAGGCCTGGCAGCGCGCCAACCCCCAAGGCCAATTGACCCGTCGCGAAGTCGGGCGCGGGTCGTTGCCCCATGTCAGCGAGGCATTCATTGCGGCGGCGTTTTATCCACAGCCCGAGGCCCGCCCGCTGTCGATGCAGGCCGACCTGGCCTTGAGCGACGAACTGGTGGACGAGTTGCTCGGCCACCAGCGGCTGGTGATCTCGGCTCCGATGCATAACTTCAGCGTTCCCAGCGGCATCAAGGCCTGGGTCGACCACATCGTGCGCCTGGGGCTGACCTTCAACACCCAGCTGGACAACGGCGTGGCCCATTATCAGCCGCTGGTACACGGCAAGAAGGTGCTGGTCATCACCAGCCGTGGCGGTGGTGGCTTTGGGCCGGGAGGCGAGCACGAAGCGATGAACCACGCCGACCGCTGGCTGCGCACGGCCCTGGGCTTCATTGGCATCGAGGATGTCACGGTGATCGCCGCCGAAGGCGAGGAGTCGCTGCCCGAGCGTTTCCAGCAATCCTGCGCCGAGGCCCAGCAGCAGTTGCTGGCCCTGGCCCGGCACTTCTGAGGAGAGACCATGGCCTGGGTATTCCTGTTATTGGCCGCGGCCTTCGAAGTCACCTTCGCCATGGGCATGAAGTACGCCGAGGGTTTTACCCGGCCCTGGCCTTCGGTGGTGACGGTGGTGGCGGCCATCGCCGGCATCTACTTCCTGACCCTGGCCATGCGCGAGCTGCCGGTCAGCGTGGCTTACCCGATCTGGACCGCCATCGGCTCCCTGGGCACGGTGCTGTTGGGGTGCTTGCTGCTGGGAGAGAGCCTGTCGGCGGTCAAGCTGGTGTCGGTGGCTTTGATTGTGGCCGGGGTGATCGGGCTCAAGTAGGCCAGTCCTTGTCATATCGCCGTCGCCGGACTGTCACAAGGACTGACGGCGGCCTTGGTTATGGTCTAGTTTTCAGCCTGGCCCATCGCCCTGCACAAGGATGTTCCGCATGTCCCAAGAGCTTGCCACGCGTTATCCCCTGGTCCTGGTGCCCGGCATGCTCGGATTTGTCCGCTTGCTGCTGTACCCCTACTGGTACGGGATCATTCCGGCGTTGCGCGGTGGTGGCGCCCAGGTCTTTGCGGTGCAGGTTTCGCCGCTCAATTCCAGTGAAGTGCGCGGCGAACAATTGTTGTTGCAGATCCAGCAAATCATGGCGCGGACCGGTGCTTCACGGGTCAACCTGATCGGCCATAGCCAGGGGGCGCTCACCGCTCGCTACGCAGCGGCCAGGCAGCCGCAGTGGGTGGCCTCGGTGACTTCGGTGGCCGGCCCCAATCATGGCTCCGAACTGGCGGATTACCTGCAGCGGCACTCGCCTGCCCATAGCCTGCGCGGGCGCATGCTGAGCAGGTTGTTGCGAGGGCTATCGGCGCTGATGACGCTGCTTGAGACCGGCTACCGCGGACCGAAGCTGCCCGCAGACATCCATGCCTCGCACCAGTCGCTGACAAGCGAGGGCGTGGCGCTGTTCAACCGCCAGTATCCCCAGGGCCTGCCGCCGGCCTGGGGCGGCCAGGGGGCCGCGGAAGTGGATGGTGTGCGCTACTACTCCTGGTCCGGCACCCTGCAACCGGGGAGGACCAATCGCGGTTGGAACCTGCTCGACGGCTCCAGCCGCAGTTGTCGCCTGTTCGCTCGGACCTTCGTACGTGAGGCCGGGCAGTGCGATGGCATGGTCGGGCGCTACAGCTCGCACCTGGGCCTGGTGATCGGCGACGACTACCCGTTGGATCACTTCGACATCGTCAACCAATCCCTGGGGCTGGTGGGCAAAGGTGCCGAACCGATCCGCCTGTTCGTCGAGCACGCCCGGCGCCTCAAGGCTGCCGGGCTCTGAGTGGTCGCGCAGGTGCTTCAGGCCTCGCACGCTCGCCGCCCCAGTACCTGGGTCCAGCGCTCCGACAGCAGCACCCCGCCCAGGGTCAGGACCCCTCCCACCAGGTGGAACCAGGCCAACTGCTCGTGCAGTACCACGGCGGCGATCAATGCGGTGATCAAGGGCAGCAGGTTGAAGAACAACGTGGTCCGGCTCGGTCCCAGGCGCACCACCGCCTGCATCCAGGCCAGTGGCGCGAGCACCGAGGCCAGCAGGCAGGCATAGAGCACCAGCGGAATGTTCTGCGCAGTCAGGCCTGCCTTCGGCGATGCCAGGAACAGCGGCAGCAGTACCAGCACGGCCACCAGTACCTGCAGGTACAACAGCAGCAGGGGCGGCAGGCGCAACTGCCATTTCTTCAGCAGGGTGCTGTAGACCGCATAGGCCAGGGTAGCGACCAGCATCATCGCGTCCCCCAGGTTGAGCCCGTGTTGCAACAGCGTGGCCAGGCTGCCGGACGACACCACCACCAGCACGCCGGCGAAGGACAGTACCGCTCCCACCAGGGCTCCGGCAGTCAGGCGCTGGCCCAGGGCAGCAATGGCCATGGCCAGGGACATCAGCGGCATCAGCGAAAGGATGATGCCCATGTTGGTGGCCGAGGTCAGCGCTGCGGCGAAGTAGGCCAGGCTCTGGTACACCGCCATGCCCAGCACCCCGAGAACGAAGATTCGTCCCAGATTGGGACGGATCACCGACCAGTGGCGGCGCAGCGGCCCGAGCATGAAGGGGGTGAACAGCAGGCCCGCCAGCAGCCAGCGGTAGAAACCGATCTCCGCTGGAAAGATCGCGCCTACGGCGAGTTTGTTGATGACGGTATTGCCGGCCCAGATGAAGACGGCCAGTAATGGATAAGCGTATTGCATGGGAACAGCCAGGAAGTTGGTGAGGGCTGATTATCCTCTTGTCCGGATCAAGGCCTATACTGCGAACCGGACAACCCGCCCCTGCATCCGGACAGCATGAGTAAAAAACACATCGACCTGCTGGATTTCCACGGCCTGCCCGCGCCGGTGTATTTCCGCTATGCCGACTTCGCCGCCCACAGCCACGCCCTGGAGCACCGTCATCCCTGGGGTTGCCTGGAATACTCGGCCCACGGTGTGATGCACATGGAGATCGCCGGCCGGCGCTTCATGTCGCCGCCGCAGTACGCCGTCTGGGTGCCGCCGCACACCGCCCACAGTTTCTACACCAGCCAGCCGATCAACTACCGGGCGGTACTGCTGGCGCCGGAGCTGTGCCGCGATCTGCCACAACAGGGCTGTACCCTGAGCATCAGCGAGATTCTCAAGGCGATCCTCAAGGACTTCGCCGCGCGGGATGTACAGATCCCCGAGGGCGAAGCCGACCAGCGCCTGGCCCAGGTGCTGCTGGACCAGTTGCGCCAGGCCCCGGTGCATACCTGCTACCTGCCCTACGCCAGCAGCCCCGACCTGCTGCGGGTGCTCCAGGCGCTGCAGGCCGAGCCCGGCAACGACCAACCTCTGGCCCACTGGGCGCAACAAGCCCATGTCAGCGAGCGAACCCTGGCCCGGCAGTTCGTCCGCGAGTTGGGCATGAGTTTTGGGCAATGGCGCCAGCGCCAGCGCTTCCTCGCCTCGATCCAGGCCCTGGAGAGTACGCGCAGCGTCCAGGAGATTGCCTTCGACATGGGCTACAGCACGGCCTCGGCGTTCATCGCCATGTTCCAGCGCCAGGCCGGTTGCACTCCCGAGCAGTACCGTCGGGCCGGCCTGCAGAACAGGTGAAGGTGTAACAGGCTTTGTCTACACTGCGCTGGAGGCCGTGCCCTTCGGTGCGGTGACAAGGAGAAAACTCCATGAAGATGCTGCGTATTCCTTTGCTGATGGTCGGCCTGCTGCTCTGCTCCCAGGGTTTTGCCGCCACCGCCCAGCAGAACAAGATGACCACCTGCAATGCCGAGGCCACGACCAAGAGCCTCAAGGGCGACGAGCGCAAGGCCTTCATGAGCACCTGCCTCAAGGCTGCCCCGGCCGCTGCCGCGACGCCTTCCACGCCTCAGGAAAGAATGAAGACCTGCAACGCCGACGCCACGGCCAAGACGCTCAAGGGTGATGCACGCAAGGCGTTCATGAGCGATTGCCTGAAGAAAAAGTAAGCACGGATCGATAGGGGCAGGGTGCCGAGCAATGGCTTCGCCCCTGGCCCCTGTTCGACAGGGCGGTCGTCCGTTGCCTGTCGTTCACGGGCATGAACGCATGCCGACCTGGACAGGCCCGCATGCGCGCTGCGCGGCTCTCCCGTGAAGGCTGGCAGGACCCTCGTCCATGGCGCTGCCCAGGTACCCACCGCCCCTGGCCAAGCCGACTGAACCTTCGCCTACCACACCACTCTAGTACCCATGCAAGCCCTTGCCCCTGGGGTGCTTGCCACTATTCCTGAGGGGGGAAGGCTGGCAGACTGCCGATCTTTTCCCGCTGTTTGTCTTGAGGCTATATGCCAGCGTTTTCACAGCGTCACCTGTTGTTCATCAGTTGGATCATTATCTTTGGCGGCCTGTTGCTGGCCCTGCCGTTGCGGCTGTTGCCCAGCCTGCTGGCGGGCCTGCTGGTGTTCGAACTGGTGAACATGCTGACCCCGCAACTGCAGCGGCTGATCGAGGGCCGGCGCGCGCGTTGGCTGGCGGTGGCCCTGCTCGGCACCCTGGTGGTCAGCCTGCTGACCCTGCTGTTCGCCGGAGCCATCAGTTTCCTGTTGCATGAGGCGGAGAATCCCGGTGCTTCGCTGGGCAAGTTCATGCTGGTGGTGGACAAGGCCCGGGGCCAACTGCCGCCATTCCTCGACTCCTACCTGCCGGCTAGCGCTGCCGAGTTCCAGGCGGCCATCGGCGCCTGGGCCAGCAAGCACCTGAGCGAGTTGCAACTGGTGGGCAAGGACGCCGCGCACATGTTCGTGACGCTGCTGATCGGCATGGTGCTGGGGGCGATCATCGCCTTGCAGCGCATCCCCGACCTGACCAAGCGCAAGCCCCTGGCGGCGGCCCTGTTCGACCGCCTGCACCTGTTGGTCCAGGCGTTTCGCAACATCGTCTTCGCGCAGATCAAGATTTCCCTGCTCAACACCTTCTTCACCGGGATCTTCCTGGCCCTGGTGCTGCCGATGTTCGGGGTCAAGCTGCCGCTGACCAAGACCCTGATCGTGCTGACCTTCCTGCTGGGGCTGCTGCCGGTGATCGGCAACCTGATCTCCAACACCCTGATCACCATCGTCGGGCTGTCGCTGTCGATCTGGGTGGCGGTGGCGGCCCTGGGCTACCTGATCGTGATCCACAAGTTGGAATACTTCCTCAACGCACGGATCGTCGGTGGGCAGATCAGCGCCAAGTCCTGGGAGCTGCTGCTGGCGATGCTGGTGTTCGAAGCGGCGTTCGGCCTGCCGGGGGTGGTGGCAGGGCCGATCTACTACGCCTACCTGAAAAGCGAATTGAAGCAGGTGGGCCTGGTTTAGGACGGCAGCCACAAGCCGCAAGCTTCAAGTCGCAAGCTAAAGCCGATCCGCTCCTGCTTCTACTTGTGGCTTGCGGCTTGAAGCTTGCCGCTGCCTTTACCCGTAGCGCTTCTTGGCCTCGATCGCCAGGCCGCTGCCGATGCTGCCGAAGATGTTGCCTTCCACATGCCGGGCATTGGGTAGCATGGCCGCCACGCTCTGGCGCAGGGCTGGAATACCGCTGGAACCACCGGTGAAGAACACCGTGTCGACCTGGCCCACGCTGACATTGGCATCGCCGAGCAGCTGGGTGACGCTGGTGCGGATGCGCTCCAGCAGGTTGTCGATGGACGATTCGAACAGGGCCCGGGTCAGGTCGACGCTCAGGTCGCGCTCGATGCGGTCCAGGGGCACCAGGCGGTTGTCGGCGTGGGTCAGCTGGATCTTGGTTTCTTCCACTTCCATGGCCAGCCAGTGGCCGGCGCGCTGCTCGATCAGCTTGAACAGCCGGTCGATGCCGCCAGTGTCCTCGATGTCATAGCGCATGCTGCCCAAGGCCAGCTGCGACTTTTGCGAATACACCGAGTTGATGGTGTGCCAGGTCGCCAGGTTCATGTGGTGGCTGGTGGGCATGTAGGCGCCGCTTTTCATGCGGCTGCCATAACCGAACAACGGCATCACCCCGGCCAGGGACAGTTGCTTGTCGAAGTCGGTACCGCCCACATGCACGCCGCCGGTGGCGAGGATGTCGTCGTGGCGGTTGTCGACGCCACGGCGCTCGGGGGACAGGCGCACCAGGGAGAAGTCCGAGGTACCACCGCCGATGTCGACGATCAGCACCAGCTCCTCGCGCTCGATGCTGGACTCGTAGTCGAAGGCCGCGGCGATGGGTTCGTACTGGAAGGACACGTCCTTGAAGCCGATCTTGCGCGCCACTTCCACCAGGGTGTCTTCGGCTTCCTGGTCGGCGGCGGCATCGTCATCGACGAAGAACACCGGGCGGCCCAGCACCACTTCGGTGAATTCCCGACCGGCGGTGGCTTCGGCGCGGCTCTTGAGCTGGCCGATGAACAGTCCCAGGAGATCCTTGAACGGCATGGCCGTGCCCAGCACGCTGGTGTCGTGCTTGATCAGCTTGGAGCCCAGCAGGCTTTTCAGCGAGCGCATCAGGCGGCCTTCGTAGCCTTCCAGGTACTCGTGCAGCGCCAGGCGGCCATAGACCGGACGACGTTCCTCGATGTTGAAGAACACCACCGACGGCAGGGTGATCTTGTCGTCCTCCAGGGCGATCAGCGTCTCCTGCCCGGGGCGCAGCCAGCCGACGGTGGAGTTGGAGGTGCCGAAGTCGATGCCGCAGCCGCGGGCCGGGGAGGCGTTGTTCATGTCTTTCCAGTTCCGGTCAAAAAAACGGCCGCGCAGCGTACGCCAGTCGCCCGCCGTTGCAAAGGCCGGATATCTGCTAATTCGCCCCCGGGGCTGCCTTGAAAGACTATCCTTGACCCCCAAACTTGCTGGCATGAGCCTGGTAGCCACAAGGAGTCGCAAGATCCGCCGGCGGCTGCCGATAAACTTCTGATGCGCCGTTCAGTCAGAGAATCGAGACGGGTCGATTCTCATGCTGCCAGACCGGGCCAGCTGTGCTGCACGCCGCGCGACTTCGATAACGGATGGTGATTCCCTCGATGGACTTCAAAGACTATTACAAGATTCTCGGCGTGGAGCCGACAGCGGACGACAAGGCGATCAAGGCCGCCTATCGCAAGCTGGCGCGCAAATACCACCCCGACGTCAGTAAGGAAAAGGATGCCGAGGCCAAGTTCAAGGACGCCTCGGAAGCCTACGAAGCGCTCAAGAGCGCCGACAAGCGCGCCGAGTACGACGACCTGCGCAAGTATGGCCAGCATGGCCAGCCGTTCCAGGGACCGCCGGGCTGGCAGAGCCGTGGTGGTTTCGGCGGCGGTGGCGGTGGGGATTTCTCGGACTTCTTCAGTTCGATCTTTGGTAACCGGGGGCCAGGATTCGGCGGCCCGGAACAGCGTCGCAGCAGCGGCCGTCGCGGACAGGATGTGGAAATGGAACTGCCGATCTTTCTCGAAGAAACCCTCTCGACCGAGTCCAAGAAGATCAGTTTCCAGGTGCCACAGTACAACGCGTCCGGCCAGCATGTGAGCAATACCAGCAAGAGCCTGAACGTGAAGATTCCGGCCGGGGTCACCGATGGCGAGCGTATCCGCCTCAAGGGCCAGGGGGCTCCAGGGGTTGGTGGCGGTGCCAATGGCGACTTGTACCTGACCATTCGTTTCGCGCCCCATCCGAAATTCGATGTCGAGGGCGAGAACCTGATCATTACCCTGCCGCTGGCACCCTGGGAGCTGGCGCTGGGCACTGAGGTCGCGGTGCCGACCCTGACCGGCAAGATCAATCTCAAGGTGCCTGCCGGCAGCCAGAACGGCCAGCGCATGCGCGCCAAGGGCCATGGCCTGCTGAACAAGGCCGGCCAGCGCGGCTACCTGTTCGTGCAGCTCAAGGCGGTGATGCCCAAGCACACCAGCGACGAGGCCAAGGCCTTGTGGCAGGAGTTGGCGAAGAAGGCGGCGTTCGACCCACGGGAACATTTCTGATTCGACACTAGGAGGCGCTGACCATGAGCACCCTGATCGTTCAGCTGGACATGGAAGAATTCTGTGAAGTGGCCGACCTGTCGGCGGCCTACGTGATCGAAATCGTCGAACACGGCATCCTCGAACCTCAGGGGCGGGCGCCCAGGGAGTGGCGATTCAACGATCAGGAATTGTCATTGGCCAAGCGCGCGGCGAAGTTGCACCGCGAGCTGGACCTGGAGTGGGAAGGCGTGGCCCTGGCGCTGGACCTGCTCGACGAAGTGCAGCAACTGCGCTCCGAAAACCAGATGCTCAGGCAACGCCTGGGCCGCCTGCTGGTGGATTGACCGGCCCCGGCCGTATCTGCCGAATGTTGTCGCCGCTGCTGAGCGCCAGCGAAGCGGCGACCCAGGACGCAGTCCTCGTCGATTCGGCGCAAGTGCGGGCGCTGCGTACAGTTCCGATCCTCGTAAATCCTCCTTATGCGGGCGCTGCGCCCGACAGCGGCTAGAACAGGAAGTAGCGCTGGGCCATGGGCAGTACATCCGCCGGTTCGCACCACAGCAGCACGCCATCGGCCTTGACCTGGTAGGTCTGTGGATCGACCTCGATGTTCGGCAGGTAGTCGTTGTGGATCAGGTCGCCCTTGCGCACGCTGCGACAGCCCTTGGCCACCGCGATGCGCTTCTTCAACCCCAACTGCTCCGGCACCCCGGCGTCCAGCGCCGCCTGGCTGATGAAGGTCAGGCTGGTGGCATGGCGGCTGCCGGCGAAGCTGGCGAACATCGGCCGGTAGTGCACCGGCTGGGGAGTCGGGATCGAAGCGTTGGCATCGCCCATCAGGCTGGCGGCGATGGCTCCGCCCTTGAGGATCAGGCTCGGCTTGACCCCGAAGAACGCCGGGCGCCAGAGCACCAGGTCGGCCCACTTGCCCACTTCGATGGAACCCACCTCATGGCTGATGCCGTGGGTGATGGCCGGGTTGATGGTGTACTTGGCGATGTAGCGCTTGACCCGGAAGTTGCTGTTGCCCGGTCCGTCCCCCGGCAATGGCCCGCGTTGGCGCAGCATCTTGTCGGCGGTCTGCCAGGTGCGGGTCAGCACTTCGCCGACCCGGCCCATGGCCTGGCTGTCGGAGCTGATCATCGAGAACGCCCCCAGGTCGTGGAGGATGTCTTCGGCGGCGATGGTCTCTCGGCGGATACGGCTTTCGGCAAAGGCCACGTCCTCGGCGATGCTCGGGTCCAGGTGATGGCAGACCATGAGCATGTCCAGGTGTTCGTCGATGGTGTTGCGAGTGAAGGGCCGGGTCGGGTTGGTGGAGCTGGGCAGCACGTTGGAAAAACCGCAGGCCTTGATGATGTCCGGCGCATGGCCGCCACCGGCACCTTCGGTGTGGTAGGTATGGATGGTGCGACCCTTGAACGCACCGAGGGTGGTCTCGACGAAGCCCGACTCGTTCAGGGTGTCGGTGTGGATCGCCACTTGCACATCGTATTCGTCGGCCACGCTCAGGCAGTTGTCGATGCTGGCCGGGGTGCTGCCCCAGTCTTCGTGCAGCTTGAGGCCGATGGCCCCGGCTCGTACCTGTTCCACCAGCGGTCCCGGCAGGCTGGCGTTGCCCTTGCCGGTGAAGCCGATGTTCATGGGGAAGGCGTCGGCAGCCTGGAGCATGCGCGCCATGTGCCAGGGGCCTGGGGTGCAGGTGGTGGCGTTGGTCCCGGTGGCGGGCCCGGTGCCGCCGCCGATCATGGTGGTGACGCCGCTCATCAGCGCTTCTTCGATCTGTTGCGGGCAGATGAAGTGGATATGGGTATCGATGCCGCCAGCGGTGAGCAGCATGCCTTCGCCGGCGATCACCTCGGTGCTGGCGCCAATGGCGATGGTCACGTCGGGCTGGATATCCGGGTTGCCGGCCTTGCCGATGGCCGCGATACGCCCATCCTTCAAGCCGACGTCGGCCTTGACGATGCCCCAGTGGTCGATGATCAGGGCGTTGGTGATCAGGGTGTCCACCACCTCGGCCGCCAGCAACTGGCCCTGGCCCATGCCGTCGCGGATCACCTTGCCGCCGCCGAACTTCACTTCTTCACCGTAGGTGGTGAAGTCCTTCTCTACCTCGATCCACAGCTCGGTATCGGCCAGTCGGACCTTGTCGCCCACCGTGGGGCCGAACATGTCGGCATAAGCCTCGCGGGAAATGCGCATTCCTCGTTCCTCGGAACAGAGCTGCAAGCCATAAGCTGCAAGCTACAAGTAAAAGAAAGCCGCCCAGAGCCACCGCACTGCTCTTTCTTGCAGCTTGTGGCTCGCAGCTTGAGGCTGATCTTTAAAGATCGCCCATGATTCGTCCCGCGAACCCGTAAATTCGCCGCAACCCAGCCAGATCGACAAGCTCGACTTCCCGGGTCTGCCCCGGTTCGAAGCGCACCGCGGTGCCGGCCGCGATGTTCAGGCGCATGCCGCGGCTGGCGGCACGGTCGAAGACCAGGGCGTCGTTGGTTTCGAAAAAGTGATAGTGGGAACCGACCTGGATCGGCCGGTCTCCGCTGTTGGCCACGCTCAGGGTCAGGGTACGGCGTCCGGCATTGAGTTCGATGTCGCCGGGCTGGATCTGGTACTGGCCGGGGATCATTGGGGTTGCTCCAGGGTCTTGAAGTAGATGGCGGTGGGGCTGTAGCGGCCATCCGGGCCCTGGCAGTAGTTGGGCAATTCACCGACCCGGGTGTAGCCCAGGGCCCGGTAGAACTCTTCGGCGGGCGAGCCCGCCTCGGTATCCAGGTACAGCAGGCCACGCTTGAGATGGTGCGCGGCCTGCTCCAGGACGTTCATCAATTGCTGGCCCAGGCCCCGGCGCCGGGCACTGTGCAGCACCTGGAGCTTTTGCACCTCGGCGCGGTTACGCCCGTTGGCCTTCATGCACAGCGCCAGTTGCACGCTGGCCAGGACCTTTTCCTCATCGACCACCACCCACAGCAACAGGCTGCCGTCCTCGACGCCGGCCTGCACGCTGGCGATATAGGCCTGGGCCTGGCTGTCGTCCAGGTCGGCCATGAAGCCAATGGAGGCGCCGTGGTGCACCGAATCGAACAATAGGTCGATCAAGCCCTGGCGGTAGTGGGCAAAGCTCTCTACATGGACCCGTCGCAGTTGGGCGGCGTTCATCGAAGTGTCACTCCTTGTGCGGAGCCGGTGGTTGCGCCCCGGGGTTGAGCATCAGTTGCATGAAGGTCAAGTCCAGCCAGCGCCCGAACTTGGTGCCCACCTGGGGCATCTGCCCGGTGGTGACGAATCCCAGGCGTTGATGCAGGCGGATCGAGGCGCCGTTGCCGCTTTCGATGGCGGCCACCATCACGTGTTTGTGGCAGGCGCGGGCTCGTTCGAGCAGCACTTCCATCAATTGTGGACCCAGGCCATTGCCGCGCTGGTCGCTGCGTACATAGACCGAGTGTTCGACGGTGCGGGCAAAGCCATCGAAGGGGCGCCAGTCGCCAAAGGAAGCGTAGCCGAGCACTTGCCCCTCGGGGTCGACGACCACCAGGATCGGATAGCCCTGGGCCTGGCGGGCGCTGAACCAGGCCTGGCGGTTGCCCAGGTCCACCGGGTTGTCGTTCCAGATCGCCGTGGTATTGAGCACGGCGTCGTTGTAGATGTCGCGGATCGCCGGCAGGTCGGCGTGTACTGCGTCGCGGATCTGATAAGTCATGCGCCAGCCTCAGGCGATGGGTTGGTGGACGGTGACCAGCTTGGTGCCGTCGGCAAAGGTGGCCTCCACCTGGATGTCCGGGATCATTTCCGGGATGCCTTCCATCACCTGCTCGCGGCTGAGCAGGGTCGTGCCGTAGTGCATCAGTTCGGCCACGCTCTGGCCGTCACGGGCGCCTTCGAGCAGGGCGGCGGAAATGTAGGCCATGGCCTCCGGATAGTTGAGCTTGAGGCCACGGGCCAGGCGCCGCTCGGCCACCAGGCCGGCGGTGAAGATCAACAGCTTGTCTTTTTCGCGTGGGGTCAGGTCCATCGTGGGTAGTCCGTGGTTGGGCAGTTTGAAAAAAGCAGGCGGGTCATGTGGTCCAGATCCTCGGCGGCACCGCTGCGCGCCCCAGCAGGGCGGGGCGTAGCAAGTGCCATAGGTCGATCAGCCAGGCCCTGGCCTGCAGGGCCTCGCTGGCCAGGCAGCGGGCCAGCACCAGGCCGGGCAATTGGGTCAGGTCGCCGCGCACCGGGTGTTCCAGGGCGCGACAGCGCTCCAGCAGTTCACTGTCGATTTCACCGGTGGCCAGCAACGTGGCGAATACCGGCTGGCCATCCAGGCCAATGGGCGATTCCAGCAAGCCATCGTCCCCCAGGATGTGTTGGCGTTCGTGCCACAGCGGCCGGCCATCGCGGCGGATGTCCAGATGGGCGCGCAAATGCCCCTGGGCGAAGCGCTCGCCGCTGGCCGGGCGTCCGAGGGCGACGACGTCCCAGTAGAACAACCGGGCATCACCGTGCAGTTCTATACGGGTGGTCAGTTCGGCCTGGGCCGCGCTGAACACAATGGTTTCCTGGGGCAGCCATTCCAGGGTCGCGCCTTTTGCCACTGCAAGTTCCAGGACCTGGCTGGCAGGGCTGTTGGCACGGTACCACTTGGCCGCCCCGGGGCTGGTCAACTGGGCCCAGGCGCCGCTATCCACCCGGACGCGGATGGCCAGGCGGTCGCCGCCGGCAATGCCGCCCGGGGGGTGGACGATGATGTGCTGGCAAACCTGCGGGCCTTCGGCATACAGGTGCTTCTGCACCCGCAGCGGGCCCTGGTGGCGGCGCAGCACCGGGCGCGTGGCGTTGTCCGAGCAGGCATAGGCCAGCTCCAGCTCGGCGTGCCAGCTGGGGGTGAACAGGGCGTTGGCGGCAGGTGAGTTCATGGGCAATCGATATTGTTAGGAGGCTACAGATTAGATCGTAACCAGGCCGCGTACACCGTCGGCCTGCATATTTTCACCCCGGCCTTGCTGGATGATTTCCCCGCGGGACATCACCAGGTAGTGGTCCGCCAGTTCGGCGGCAAAATCATAGAACTGCTCCACCAGCAGGATCGCCATGTCGCCCCGGGCCGCCAGTTGGCGGATCACCGCGCCGATCTCCTTGATCACCGACGGCTGGATGCCTTCGGTGGGTTCATCGAGGATCAGCAAGCGCGGGCGGCTGGCCAGCGCTCGGCCGATGGCCAGTTGTTGCTGCTGGCCGCCGGAAAGATCGCCGCCCCGGCGTTGCTTCATCTGCTGCAGCACCGGGAACAGTTCGTAGATAAAGGCCGGCACCTCCCGGGCTTCGTGCGCCGCGAAGCGTGAAAGCCCCATCAGCAGGTTCTCCTCGACACTCAGGCGGGCGAAAATCTCCCGGCCCTGGGGCACGTAGGCGATACCGGCATGGACCCGCTGGTGCGGCTTGTCGCCGGTGATCGCCCGGCCTTCCCAGGTAACCGCACCGTCCCTGGCCGGCAGCAGGCCCATCAGGCATTTGAGCAAGGTGGTCTTGCCCACCCCGTTGCGCCCGAGCAGGCAAGTGACTTCGCCGACCCTGGCCTCGAACGAAAGGCCCCGCAGGATATGGCTACCGCCGTAGTACTGGTGAAGCTTGTCGACTTGCAGCATGGAAGCCCTCCGGGCAGTAGCAAAACGGCAGATGCAAGCGGTTAGCTGCAAGCTGCAAGTAAGAGCGGGACGGTGTGCGCTTTGGCTTTGGCTTTGGCTTTGGCTTTGGCTTTGGCTTCTTGCTTGAAGCTTGAAGCTTGAAGCTTGAAGCGTGCCTCTGGGCCTATCTCCCGAGGTAGACCTCGATCACCCGCTCGTTTTCCTGCACCTGCGCCAGGGAGCCTTCGGCCAGCACGCTGCCTTGGTGCAGCACGGTGACGTGGTCGGCGATCGCGCCGACGAAGCCCATGTCGTGCTCCACCACCATCAGCGAGTGCTGGCCGGCCAGGCCCTTGAACAGCTCGGCGGTGAACTCGGTCTCGGCGTCGGTCAGGCCTGCCACCGGTTCGTCGAGCAACAGCAGTTGCGGCTGCTGCACCAGCAACATGCCGATCTCCAGGAACTGCTTCTGGCCGTGGGACAGCAACCCGGCCGGGCGTCGGGCCGAGCTGGCCAGGCGAATGGTGTCCAGCACCTGGGCGATGCGATCTTGCTGTTCGCTGCCCAGGCGCGCGCCGAGGCAGGCCCATACCGACTTGTCGGTGCGGTAGGCCAGTTCCAGGTTTTCGAACACGCTCAGGGCCTCGAACACCGTGGGCTTCTGGAATTTGCGGCCGATCCCGGCCTGGGCGATCTGCACCTCGCTCAAGCGGGTCAGGTCCAGGGTCTCGCCGAACCAGGCCTTGCCCCGGGTGGGGCGGGTCTTGCCGGTGATCACGTCCATCAGGGTGGTCTTGCCGGCGCCATTGGGGCCGATGATGCAGCGCAGTTCGCCGACGCCGATGTATAGGTTCAGGTCGTTGAGGGCCTTGAAGCCATCGAAGCTGACGCTGATGTCCTCCAGGGTCAGGATGGTGCCATGGCGGGTATCCAGGTCCTTGCCCGTGGCCTGGCCGAGGCCGATGGCATCGCGGCTGCTGCCGGCATCCTTGTTGCTGTCGAGAATGGGTTCGAGCATGCAGTCCACCGTTGCTGTGATTCTCATGATTCGCTGCTTTTCTTCAGCAGGCCGATCACACCTTTGGGCAGGTACAGGGTCACCACGATGAACAGCACGCCCAGGAAGAACAGCCAGTATTCCGGGAAGGCCACGGTGAACCAGCTCTTCATGCCATTGACCAGGCCGGCGCCGAGCAGCGGGCCGATCAGCGTGCCGCGTCCGCCCAGGGCGACCCAGACGGCGGCCTCGATGGAGTTGGTCGGGGACATCTCGCTGGGGTTGATGATGCCCACCTGGGGCACGTACAGGGCCCCGGCCAGGCCGCACAGCACCGCACTCAGGACCCAGACGAAAAGCTTGAACCCGCGAGGATCGTAACCGCAGAACATCAGGCGGTTCTCGGCATCGCGCAGCGCCGTCAGCACCCGGCCGAACTTGCTTCGCGACAGGCGCCAGCCCAGGTACAGGCTGCCCACCAGCAACGCCAGCGTGGCCAGGAACAGCGCCGCCCGGGTGCCGGGCTCGGTGATGCCGAAGCCCAGGATGCTGCGGAAATTGGTGAAGCCGTTGTTGCCGCCCAAACCGGTCTCGTTGCGAAAGAACAGCAGCATCGCGGCGAAGGTCAGGGCCTGGGTCATGATCGAGAAATACACGCCCTTGATTCGCGAGCGGAAGGCGAAGAAACCGAACACCAGGGCCAAGAGCCCCGGTGCCAGCACCACCAGGCACAAGGCCCAGAGGAAGTGCTCGGTGCCGGTCCAGTACCAGGGCAACTCACTCCACGACAAGAAGGTCATGAACGCTGGCAGGCCGTCGCCCGCGGCCTGGCGCATCAGGTACATGCCCATGGCGTAGCCACCCAGGGCGAAGAACAGGCCATGCCCCAGGGACAGTAGCCCGGCATAACCCCAGACCAGGTCCAGGGCCAGGGCGACCACGGCGTAGCAGAGGATCTTGCCCACCAGGGTCAGGGTATAGGCCGACACATGCAGTGGATTGTCCGCCGGCAACAGCGCCAGCAGTGGCAGGGCCAGCAGCACCAGGAGCAGCAGGGCACCGACACCGATGCTGACCCTGGGCCCGGCTTTCTGGCTGGCGGTAATGAGCAGAGGCTGGTTCATCGCGGCATGCTCGCGACGGTGGTACGGACGGTTTCGCTAGGGCTGTTGGCAAGCATAGTGGTGTTCCTTCTCGGGGCCGCCGCCAGCGAGGCGACGGCGCGTTCGTCAATGGGCGTGAGCATTTGCTGTCTAGTCGATCACCCGTCCTTTCAACGCAAAGAGCCCCTGTGGACGTTTCTGGATGAACAGGATGATCAACCCCAGGATCAGGATCTTGCCCAGCACGGCGCCGATCGCCGGTTCGAGGATCTTGTTGGCGATTCCCAGGCCGAAGGCCGCCAGGATGCTGCCGGCCAGTTGCCCGACGCCGCCTGCCACCACCACCAGGAACGAGTCGATGATGTAGCCCTGGCCCAGCTCCGGGCCGACGTTGCCGATCTGGCTCAGGGCCACGCCACCCAGGCCGGCGATGCCCGAGCCCAGGCCGAAGGCGAGCATGTCCACCCGGCCGGTGGGCACCCCGCAGCAGGCCGCCATGTTGCGGTTCTGGGTCACCGCACGCACGTTCAGCCCCAGCCGGGTCCGGTTCAGCAGCAGCCAGGTCAGCAGCACCACGGCCAGGGCGAAACCGATGATTGCCAGGCGGTTGTAGGGCAGCACCAGGTTGGGCAGTACCTGGATACCGCCGGAGAGCCAGGCCGGGTTTGCGACTTCGACGTTCTGCGCGCCGAACAGCAGGCGCACCAACTGGATCAAGATCAGGCTGATGCCCCAGGTCGCCAGCAGGGTCTCCAGCGGGCGGCCATAGAGATGGCGGATCACCGTGCGCTCCAGGGCCATGCCGATGCCGGCGGTGACCAGGAACGCTACCGGCAGGGCCAGCAATGGGTAGTACTCCATGGCCTGGGGCAGGTAGCGCTGCAACAGCGATTGCACCACGTAGGTGGCGTAGGCGCCGAGCATCAGCATCTCGCCGTGGGCCATGTTGATCACCCCCAGGAGACCGAAGGTGATCGCCAGGCCCAGGGCCGCCAGCAGCAGGATCGAACCCAGGGACAGGCCGCTGAAGGCCTGGCCGAGCACCTCGCCCACCAGCAGCTTGCGCTTGACCTGGGCCAGGCTGGTTTGCGCGGCAGTGCGCACACCGGCGTCGCTCTCCGCCCCCGCTTCCAGCAGGCCTTCGAGACGGGTACGGGCCAGTGGCTCGCCGGTCTCGCCCAGCAGGCGCACTGCGGCCAGGCGTACGGCCGGGTTGCTGTCCACCAATTGCAGGTTGGCCAGGGCCAGGCTCAGGGCGTCGTGCACGTCGGGGTCCCGCTCGGCGGCCAGCCGTGTGTCGAGGAACTTCAACTGCGCCGGTTTAGCGCTTTTCTGCAATTGCCGGGCGCCGGCCAGGCGGGTGCCGGGGTCAGCGGCCAGCAGCTGGTGGCTGGCCAGGGCGGTGTCGATCAAACCGCGCAGGCGGTTGTTCAAGCGCAGGGGCTTGGCCTGGCCGTCCAGTGTCAGTTGGCCTTGTTGCAAGCTGCCGAGCAGGGCAAGGCGCGCCGGATCGGGCTGGGCGGCCCAGGCTTCCAGCAGTTGCGCTTGCTGGTTGAAATTGGCCGCGACAAAGTCTTCGGCGTCACCGGCATGGGCGGCGATCGGCAACAGCAGGAGGCAGGCCATAAGCAGGCGATAAAGCGACATGGTCACGTCCTTGGATACAACAGAGAACCTTGTAGGAGCGGGGCAGCAGGAACACCGCCATCGCGGGCAGATCGGATCGCCGCCCGCTCGCTCCTACAGGGGAATGGATACGCTGCTCAGTTGCTCTTCACCGCGTAGTCCGGCTTCTTGTCGTTGCCCGGGATGTAGGGGCTCCAGGGTTGGGCGCGGACCGGGCCTTCGGTCTGCCAGACCACGTTGAACTGACCGTCGGGCTGGATCTCGCCGATCATCACCGGCTTGTGCAGGTGGTGGTTGCTCGGGTCCATGGTCAGGGTGTAGCCCGAAGGCGCGGCGAAAGTCTGACCGGCCAGGGCCTCGCGGACCTTGTCGACATCGGTGGACTTGGCCTTCTCCACGGCCTGGGCCCACATGTGGATGCCCACGTAGGTGGCTTCCATCGGGTCGTTGGTCACCGCCTTGTCGGCTCCCGGCAGGTTCTTGGCCTTGGCGTAGGCCTTCCAGGCGGCGACGAATTTCTGGTTCACCGGGTTATCCACCGACTCGAAGTAGTTCCAGGCGGCGAGGTTGCCCACCAGTGGCTTGGTGTCGATGCCGCGCAGTTCTTCCTCGCCCACCGAGAAGGCCACCACCGGCACCTCGGTGGCCTTCAGGCCCTGGTTGGCCAACTCCTTGTAGAAGGGCACGTTGGAGTCGCCGTTGACCGTAGAGATCACCGCAGTCTTGCCGCCGGCGGCGAACTTCTTGATGTTGGCGACGATGGTCTGGTAGTCGCTGTGGCCGAACGGGGTGTAGACCTCTTCGATGTCCTTGTCGGCCACGCCCTTGGCGTGCAGGAACGAACGCAGGATCTTGTTGGTGGTGCGTGGGTAGACGTAGTCGGTGCCCAGCAGGAAGAAGCGCTTGGCGCTGCCGCCGTCTTCGCTCATCAGGTATTCCACCGCCGGGATCGCCTGCTGGTTGGGGGCGGCACCGGTGTAGAAGACATTGGGCGACATTTCCTCGCCCTCGTATTGCACCGGGTAGAACAAGAGGCCATTGAGCTCCTCGAACACCGGCAGCACCGATTTGCGCGAGACCGAGGTCCAGCAGCCGAACACCACCGCCACCTTGTCCTGGCTCAGCAACTGCCGGCCCTTCTCGGCGAACAGCGGCCAGTTGGAGGCGGGGTCCACCACCACCGCTTCCAGTTGCTTGCCGTTGACTCCGCCCTTGGCGTTGATCTCGTCGATGGTCATCAGGGCCATGTCCTTGAGCGAGGTCTCGGAGATCGCCATGGTGCCCGACAGCGAATGCAGGATGCCCACCTTGATGGTCTCGGCGGCCTGGGCGGTCCAGGTCAGGCCCAGGGTGGCAAGAGCGGTCGAGAGGGTGAAAGCCTTGAGCAAGCTACGACGCTTCATTGTGCGATCTCCGTGAACTCTTGGATTTTTAAGAGGTAGATGCGAACGAGTGAAGGGTGTTTTGCAAGGGTTGTGCCCAGTAGGGTTCGGGCGGCCAAGTGCTGTTTTAAAGCGGTTTCGCGCGAGTGCTGCGCACTAGAAGGGGACGCGGGGCGGAGGGTGGTGCGGGGGCGTGCGTCATTGTGGTGCTGCCGTGGGATGGCAGCACCGATATGCAAGGCTCAGTTCACTCCAGGCCAGGAGTCCACGTAGCGAATCGTGAAGTCAGGGTAGGAGTCGACCATTTGAATCTTGTAGTCGGGGTATTGATCAACGATCTGCCATTTCCCCGTTGAGTCTGGCCACTGACTGACCTTCTGCACTTTCAGGTCCGGCCAGGAGTCATCGATCTTTACCTTGTAGTCGGGATAAGAAGTGACGAACTGGATCTTGCCGTAAATCTTCGAAACGTCGACCTTGGTGTCCGCGAGTGCGCAGCTGGATCCAAGCACCAGCAGGGACAGGCACAGGGTTTTCAACATGGAACTCATCCTGAGAATTGAAGAGCAGGCATTCTAGATGACCGCGATCCCTTGGGGTGCATGATTCAGCGTCGGCGCATCAGGCCGATGAAGAACAAGCCGCCGATGGCCGCGGTGGCCACGCCGATGGGCAGGTCCTCGGGGGCGATCAGGGTTCGCGCGGCAACGTCCACCCACACCAGGAACAGGCTGCCCAGCAGCACGCAGGCCGGCAGCAGCCGACGGTGTTCGGCACCCACCAGGCGCCGGGCGATGTGCGGCACCATCAGCCCGACGAAGCCGATGGAACCGCTGATGGACACCAGCACCCCGGTCATCAGCGAGGCGATCAGGAATACCTTCAGGCGCACGTTGCGTGCGTTCAGGCCCAGGGTTACGGCGGTCTGCTCGCCGGCCATCAGGGCGTTCAATGGCCGGGCCATGCCCAGCAGCAACAGCAACCCGAGGAGCACGCTGATCGCGGGAATCGCCAGCAGCTCCCAGCGCGCCAGGCCCAGGCCGCCGAGCATCCAGAACATCACCGCCGAACTGGCCCGGTGGTCGCCCATGAACAGCAGCAGGTTGGCCACCGCCATCATCACGAACGACACCGCCACCCCGCACAGCAGCAGGCGGTCGCTGTCCAGGCGACCGCTGCGGGCGGCGATGCCCAGCACCAGGATCATGCTCGCCACGGCGCCGATGAAGGCGGCCAGGGGCAGGGTCAGCAGGCCGATGACCTGCCCCACGTGCAGGACCACGATCACCGCCCCCAGGGTGGCGCCGGAGGTGACGCCCAGCAGGTGCGGGTCGGCCAGCGGGTTGCGGGTCACCGCTTGCAGCACCGCGCCGATCAGCGCCAGCCCGGCGCCTACCAGCGCGCCCAGGAGCATGCGCGGCACGCGGATCAGCCAGACGATATGTTCCTGGCCGGGGATCCAGTCCACCTCGCCCAGGCCCAGGGTCTTGTGCAGCAGGATCCGGCCCACCACGTCCACCGGCACCCGCGCCGGGCCGAATCCCAGGGACAGCACGCAAGAGACCAGGAGCAGGCCGGCGAGGGTCAAAAGCAGCCAGCTGTAGCGACGTGTAGTCATTCGCCGTGGAAACCCTTGGCCAGGGTTTCCACCGCCAGCACGTTGTCGATGCCCGGGGTGGCCTGCACATAGGGGATGACGATGAAGCGCTGGTTCTTGATGGCGTCGACGCCTTGCAGCGCCGGGTTGTCCAGCAGGAACCGCTGCTTTTGCTCGGCGGTGACTTCGCTGTAGTCGACGATGACGATCACTTGCGGGTTGCGTTCCACCACGGTCTCCCAGTTGACCCGGGTCCAGCTGGCCTCGACATCGTCGAGGATGTTGCGCCCGCCGGCGGCGTCGATCAGCGCCTGGGGCATGCCCAGGCGGCCGGAGGTCATGGCCCGGTCTTCACCGCTGTCGTAGAGGAACACCCGGGGTTTGTCCGTGGGCAGGTCCTGTTGCACCTGGGCCACCTGCTCCTGCATCTGGGCGATCAGGGCATTGGCGCGATCCTGCACGTCGAAGATCCGGCCGAGGTTGCGCAGGTCGTTGTAGGTGTCGTCGAGGCTGGCGGCCGGACGCTTCATCACGAACGCGCAGGACTCGGTCAACTCATAGACATTGATGCCCAGGGGCGCCAGGGTCTGCGGGGTCAGGTCGCCGCCCACGCGCATGCCGTAGTCCCAGCCGGCGAACAGGAAGTCGACGTTGGCATTGAGCAGGGTTTCCACCGACGGGTACTTGGCCGCCAGTTCCGGCAGGCCGTCCAGCAGGACGCTCATCTGTGGGGTCACGGCCTTCCAGCCACTGACGCCGCTGTAGCCCACCATGCGCGACTTGAGGCCCAGGGCGAGCATCATCTGGGTCATGTTGATGTCGTGGCTCAGGGCGTGTTTGGGCGCTTGCTTGAAGGTCACTTCGCGGTTGCAGCTGGTGATGGTCAATGGGTAGCGGGTGGCCTCGGCGAAGGCCTGTGCGGCCCCCAGTGACAGGGCCAGGAGCAGGCTGGAGCGAAGCAGGGAGCGCAAGGTCATGGTTGGGTGATCCAGGTGATTCGTGGGTAGCCGGACAGGGGGTGGGCATCGATCAGCGCCTCGACGCCGAAGACGTTGCGCAGCAACTCGACGGTGAGCACTTCGCCGGGAGTGCCGCTGGCGACGATGCGTCCGTGGTCGAGGACGTACAGTCGGTCGCAAAAGGCCGCGGCCAGGTTCAGGTCGTGGATGCTGGCCAGGGTGCCGATGCCCAGGCGCTTGACCCGTTGCAGCAGTTCCAGCTGGTAGCGCGGGTCAAGGTGGTTGGTCGGCTCGTCGAGGATCAGCAACTGCGGTTGCTGGGCCAGGGCCCGGGCCAGGATCACCCGTTGCTTTTCCCCGCCCGACAGGGTCGCGAAGGCATGCTCCTCGAAGCCCAGCAGGCCCACGGATTCCAGGGCCTCGCGGGCGATGGCGCGGTCGTGCCGGGTGTCGCCGTCGAACAGGCCCTTGTGCGGGGTGCGGCCCATGGCGACCACTTCCTGCACGGTGAGGCCGAAGGCATCGGGAAACTCCTGGAGCACCACGGCGATGCGTTGTGCGCACCAGCGTGGCGACTGCTTCCAGACATTCTGGTGGGCCAGTTGCACCTCGCCCTGCTGCGGCTTGCTGAAGCGATAGGCGCAGCGCAGCAGGCTGGTCTTGCCGCTGCCATTGGGCCCGATCAGGCCGACGAACTCCCCGGCCTGCACGTGCAGGTTGGCCTCACGCAGTTGGAACTGGTGGTGGCAGTGGCCCTGGCCCAGGGGGCTCCAGGCCAGGTCGAGGAGGTTCAGCGAGGTCATGCCTTGTCCGTGTGGTTGCCGGTGGTCCCGCAAGGGGTCAGAAGCGATAGTCGGCGGTGACGAAGAACGAGCGCGGCTCGCCGAGAATCCATTGCTGGCCGTCATTGTATTGGCTTTGGGCGTACTGGCGGTCGAACAGATTATTCAATTGCAGGCCCAGGGTGGTATTGCGCAAGGCTTGCCACGAGATGTTGGCGTCCACCACGGTGTAGCTGGGCAGCTGGTTACGGTTGGCCATGTCGGCGTAGCGCGCATCGACGTAGCGCACCCCGGCGCCGGCCCGCAGGTCGTCGTTGATGGCCTTGCTCAGCCACAGGTTGGCGGTGCGCCGTGGCACGTCCACCGGGCGCTTGCCATCGCGAGAGACTGGCTGTTTATCCACAATCTGGGTGAAGTCATCGTACTGGGCACGAACGATGGCGGCGTTGGCCTGCAGTTGCCAGGCATGGGGCAGTTGCAGGTCCAGGCTGGCTTCCAGGCCATTGGAGGATTGCTGGCCTACTTGATCCTTGCGAGGCGCAACTCCGGCAACTTGAGGCACATCTATCAGCAGCTTCTTCTTGACGATGTGGTAGGCCGCCAGGGTCCATTCGCCGCGCTGGTCCCAGAACGCCTGCTTGAGACCGACCTCGGTCTGCTTGGCAGTGGAAAGGTCGAATTGCTGCTGATCCGGACTCAGGGAAATCAGCCCGCCGACACCGTCGGTGCTGGTGGAGTACTGGCCATAGAGGGAGGTGTCCGGGGTGACGGCGAACACCAGGCCGGCCTTCCAGTTGTTGCCGGTCAGGGTCTTGTCGCTCTGGCTGCCGTCCTTCAAGTCATCGCGATCGATATGCGCATAGTCACGGCGCACACCGGTCACCAGGGACCAGCGCTCGCTGAGTTGCAGGCGGTTTTCGGCGAAGACCGACATCTGCCTGGTGGTGGTCTTGAACTGATCGCGGTAGGGGCTGTTGCTAGTGAACTCGCCCTTGGCCGGGTGGTACAGGTCGATGGGGTCACCATGGGGGGTGACGTCATTGAAGGGCGAGTTGCTCTTCATATGGAAGCGGATGCGGTTGTAGTCCATCCCGACCAGGGTCTGGCTGTCTAGGCCGAACAGCGAGTGCTTGAGGGTGAAGGTCTGGCGGTCGCCCACTTGTTCCTGCTGGTGGCCGATACCGAAGTAGCCGCTGCGGCTCAGTTGCCGGTCCGTCGTGTTCCAGTTGTAGTACTCGGCGTTCTGCCAGCGGCGCTGGGCCTTGAGGTAGTACAGCTCGTTGCTGGCGCTGAGGTTATCGGAAATCTGCCACTCGCTGGTCAGGCGGGTCCACTGGTCGTTGTAGTGCTGCTTGTCGTTGCTGACGTTGTAGTTCTTGTCCCGCAGGCGCTTGTGCAAGCGCCCGTCGATCAGCGGCGTGCCGAAGTAGTTCATCGGATTCTGGTCGCCGTAGTCGTGGGCCAGGGTGAAGGCCAGGTCATCGCGGGCCTGCCAGCGCAGGGCCGCGCTGACGAAATCCCCCGAGGAATCGCCACGGTCGACCCAGCCGTTGCTGCGCTCGCGATTGAGGTTGAGCCGGTAGCTCAGGCTGTCGCTCAGCGAACCGCCACTGTCCAGGGCCTGTTGCTGGCGATCGAAGGAACCGTAGCCCAGGCGCAGGTGGTTCTCGATCTCGCCACTGAAGGGCTTCTTGGGGATGGTGTTGATCACCGCGCCAGTGGCGCCTTCGCCGTACAGCACCGAGGCCGGGCCGCGCAGTACGTCGACCCGTTCCACGGCCCAGCTGTTCACCGGAAAGGTCACGGTGCCCATGCCGGTGTACATGCGGTTGCCATCGTAGAGTTGCATCACCGAACTCTGCCCGGTGAAGCCCCGGGCCGACAACGAGGTGCCGCCATCGCCCGGGGTGCCGGTGCGGCTGATGCCGGCGCTGCGCGATACCGCGTCCTGGATGCTGCGATCGCCCCGGGCCCGGATGCGCTCGCCACTCAGGCTGTCGGTGCTGGCCGGGGTTTCCAGGGCGCTCAGGCCCAGGCGTGAACCGGCGGTGGTCGGGGTCTTCAGGCTGACGCTGTCGTCGCTTTCGTTGGCTGCGGCAGAGATGGTGCCGGTGGGCAGGGTCAGGGCGGCATCGTCGGCCTGGGACAGGGACGGCAGGGCGAGCAGGCAGAGACTGGACAGCAGGTACTTGTTCATCGGGGCGGTGAATCGCTTCTTCGAGAGGGTTGCCCGCAGTGGGGGCTGCGGGCAAGGAAGCTTACATCAAGTGTTATAAGGTAACACTATATCTGTGCGCGGCTAAAGCGCGGGGATTGTACAGAGCCCTCTGCAATGAGCATCTCGGCTGACTCATGTTGAAGCTGAGGCAGATTCAGGATCGCGGTTCCATCGCGAGATCACCAGGCGATCCAGCAGCCACACCACCACCAGCGAGGCGCCTACCAGGGGAAAGGTCACGGCCAACAGGGCGATGACCAGCATCGCGGTTTTCCAGCGTGGCAGATCGTGGCGCAGCGGCGGCACCCCGAGACGGCCGGCGGGGCGACGCTGCCACCACATGACGATGCCGCTCACCGCACCCAGAAGGATCATCAGGCACACCACCAGCACTACCAGCTGGTTGAAGCGGCCGAACATCTTGCCCTCATGCAACATCACGCCCAGCTCGGTGGCCCGGGCCACATTGCTGTAGTGCTGCCAGCGCACATCAGCCAGGACCTTGCCGGTGTACTGGTCGACATGCAGGGTGGCGTCGTTGCGCGGGTCGTCAGCGAACAGGGCGATGGTGAACACCCCGGTGGCGCTGCTGGGCAGGGTGATGCTGTAGCCGGGCTCGACCTGGCGTTGGCGAGCGATGTCCTGGACCTGTTGCAAGCTGATGGCCGGGGCTGCCGGGGCCGCTGTGGCCATGGCGTGGCCCCTGTGCTCGGCATGGTCGCCGGACATCGGCATCGGCGTGTTCTCCAGGGCCCAGGGCACGGTCTGGCGGGTGGCGCTGTTGAGCTCGCCGGCCTGCTGGTCGGAGGTCGGTACGTCGTTCCACATGGCCACCGGGAAGCGGTTCCACAGATCGGCGTACTGCCTGCCCCAGAAGCCGGTCCAGCTCATGCCGCTGAGCAGCATCAACAGCAGGAAGGCCGCGCCCCAGAACCCCAGCACGCCATGCAGGTCGCGCCAGAACAGCCGGCCCCGGGCATTCAGGCGTGGCCATAGCACGCCTGCCGAAGACTTGCCCCGTGGCCACCACAGGTACAAGCCCGAGACCACCAGGACGATGCCCCAGCTGGCCGCCAGCTCCACCAGCCGGTCGCCGACAGTGCCGATCATCAGCTCGCCGTGAATGGCCCGGGCCACCGCCTGCAGGTTGCGCTTGGCATCCTGCTCGCCGAGCACGTCGCCATGGTAGGGATCGATGAAGACGTTGAGTTCCTGGCCTTTGTGCTGCACCACGAACTGGGCGCTGCGCCCGGCATCCACAGGTGGCAGGTACTGCTTGATATGGCCTTGGGGATAGGCCGCCTGGACCCGTTGCAGCAGCTCGTCGGCCGCCAGGCTGTGCTGCCCGGCGGGGACCTTGAGCAAGCTGGGGTACATCAGTGGGTCGAGTTGCGGTTTGAACAGGTAGACGATGCCGGTCAGGGCCAGCATCACCATGAAAGGGGCGACGAACAGCCCGGCGTAGAAATGCCAGCGCCAGGCCAGGTTGTAGAAAGACACTTTGGGTCGGTTCATCGGGAAGCGCTCCGCAAGGCTGTGGATCTGTCGTTATGGGTGGCACCTGAAACCACTGCTGAGGGCCCTGGGGGCCTTGTCGCAGCCTCGCCAGCTCGACAGCGGCTACAGGTGCCTGGTGTAGCCGCTGCCGCAGGCTGCGTACGGTCGTGCAGCGGCCGCAACGGTTCGTCAGAAGCTCAGGTCGACCTTGGTCCAGAAGGTGCGGCCGGGTTCCTTGATGGCTTGTGGATCAGTGGCCGGGTAGCCGAAGCCGGCGTTACCCGCCAGGTTCAGGTGCTCGGCGTAGGCCTTGCCGAACAGGTTGTCGACCCCGGTGCTGAGCTTGAGGTTCTTGTTGATGCGGTAGGCGCCGTTGAGGGAGAACACGCCGAAGCCGCCGCTCTTGCCGAAGTCCTTGCCGACCACGTTGCCCTTGTTCATGTCGACGCGGTTCTGCGCCGCCACCACCCGCCACAAGGCGCCGGCGCTCCAGTCGTCCTCGCTGTAGGTCAGGCCCAAGCGCGCATCCAGCGGTGGCATCTGTGGCAGGGCCTTGCCATCGCTGCTGTTCTTGCCCCAGGCATAGGCCAGGGTGGCATCGGCCTTCCAGTTGGAGGTCAGCTTGTAGGCCGCGCCCAGTTCGCCGCCCATGATCCGGGCGTCGATGTTCTCGGCCCGGGACGTGCTCATGCCCATCATTTTCGAGTTGTAGTCGAAGAGGATGTAGTCCCGTACCTGGCCGATGTAGCCCGAGGCCCAGGCCTCCAGGTCGGCGCCCTGGTATTGCAGGCCGAAGTCGAGCTGGGTGGTCTTTTCCGGCTTGATCGAATCGAAGGCGTTCAACGAGCCGGCAGGGCCCATCTTCGGCGAGAACAGCTCCCAGTAGTCGGGGAAGCGCTGGGCGTGGCCGAGACCGGCATACAAGGTGGTCGGGCTGTCGGCCAGGTCATGCTCGTAACGCACGAAGCCGCTGGGCAGGGTGTCGGCACGGGTGTCGCCGGCGGTGGGGTTGGGGCGGCTCATCATTCCCGACTTGATGCTCTGCCGGTAGTCCTTGGCCGAGGCTCGATCGAGGCGGGCGCCGGTGATCAACCGGTCGCGCTCGGCGGCGTACCAGGTCAGCTCGCCGAAGGCGCCGTAGTTGTGGAAGTCGGCGTCCTTGGTCCAGGGCTGGCCCTTGTGCGCATCCACGCCCATGCCGCCGCGCTGGCGATGTTCGTTGGTCTGGGCATCGATGCCGCCGATCAACTGCACATCGGCCCAGCGCCAGGTAGCCTTGATCCGTGCCCCCAGGGTGCGGCGGTCGACGTTGCTGACCATGGGCATGCCCATCATGCCGCTGCCCGAAGGGGTGCGCAGGCTGTAGTTGTCCATCACGTGGTCGGCGTAGTTGTAGTAGACCTGGGCCTCGACCTTGTCCAGGACCTCGCCGATGTTGGATTTCTCGAACCGCAGGCCCAGGCTCTCGCGCTTGAACTGCGAGCCGTCCATGCCACGACCGGCGTAGCGGGCCTCGCCGTCGCCCTTGCCAGCAGTCAGCTCCAGCAGGGTGTCGGCGTCCGGGGTCCAGCCCAGGGCTATGTCGCCGTTCCACTTGTCGTAGCGCGAGGCCACGGTGTCGTTGTTGCCGTCCTTGTAGTCGTCGGAGTGGGCGGTGTTGCCGATCACCCGCACATAACCCAGGGGGCCGCCAGCGGCCGCGTCCAGGGTCTTGTCGAAGCGGCCGTTGGAGCCGGCCAGCAGGCTGGCGTTGACCCGGGTGCCGAGTTCGCCGAAGTGCTCGGGTTCACGGTCGAAGAGCACGGTGCCGGCGGAGGCACCGGGGCCCCAGAGTACGGTTTGCGGCCCCTTGATCACGGTCAACCGGTCGTAGGTTTCCGGGGAGATGTAGGAGGTCGGGGCGTCCATGCGGCCAGGGCAGGCGCCGAGCATCATGCTGCCGTTGGTGAGGATGTTCAGGCGCGAGCCGAACATGCCGCGCAGTACCGGGTCACCGTTGGTGCCGCCGTTGCGCACCAGGGCAAAGCCGGGAATGGTCTTGAGGTAGTCGCCGCCATCGCTGGCCGGCACCGGTTGGCGTGGGTCCTTGGGGTTGGTCACCACGGTCAGGGGCGAGCTGGGGGCGATGGCGGTGATCACCGTCGGGCTCAGCTCGGTGCTGTGGTGGGCGTGCTCGGCCGAAGCCTCGTCGGCCACGGCCAGGGGCGTCAGCAGGGCACCACACAGTACCGCCAGGGCACGGTTGAAGTGCTGGCGCGACGGGTTCAGGGCAAAAGGCTTGGATGGCTGGGCAACGCCCAGGCGAGAGTCAGCAGAAAACATAATGGTTCCATCGATCGGTCTTGAATGACACGGCCGCGAGCGCACGCCTGTCGTGCTGACAGCCGGCCGTGTGGAGTGAGCAGGTGACTCAGGCGTCGATCGGCGGAGCGCGGGTCAGCGCGCCGGGGAACACGGTCTGCCGGGCGTGGCCCAGGCGCGTGGCGGGGATCAGGAAATGCTGGGCCAGCGGTGCATCGAGCTGGGCGAATGACAGCCCCGATGGCAGTGCCGGACAGTTGAACAGCAGGCTGCAATAACCGCATTTCTCCCAGAGCACATGCTGCTCGCCCTGGGCTTTGGCGGGGTGCGAAGCGTGTGGGTTATCGCCGTGGCAGCCGGACACGCCGCTGCCCATGTCCATGGATACGGACATGTTCATCGGCATCGCGTGATCCATCGGCATCGACTGGGAAATCAGCGGACCGATGAAGATCATCAGCATGGCGAACAGGCTGATCCAGCTGCCGCGCCGCACCCCTATGGAGGTACGGCGCGCTGCGGACCGCCTGCGGCCAGGCGCGAGCGGGGCGTTCACGGATGGGACCGGCGGTCAGTGCTTAGTGAGCGTGCTGATGCTCTTGCGCCGCGCCGGGTGCCTGTTTCTGCACGGCGACCTCGACGGTGACGTCGCCGGCCTTCTCGAAGTGCAGGGTCAGCGGGAAGCGCTTGCCATCGCTGAGCAGGCTGCGGTCCTTGAGCTCCATGAGCATCACGTGATAGCTCATGGGCGCGAATCGCACTTCGCCACCGGCGGGCACGGCCACCTTGGCCACCTGCTGCATCTTCATCATGTCGCCCTGCATCACATGCTCATGCAGTTCGGCGCGACCGGCGATCGGTGTCTCGACGCTGAGCAGGGTGTCGGCGTTCTTGCCCGGGTTGTGCAGCACGAAGTAGGCGGCGACGGTCGGCGCGTTCGGCGGCAGTTCCTGCGACCAGGGATGGTCGATCTGCAATTGGCCGGCCTTGTATTCATGGGCGCTGGCAAAGCTGGCAGGCAACAGCAGGGCGGCCAGCAGCAGAGTGTGCTTGACCAGGGAAGACTTGAGCATGGTGGTTCTCCAGAACGATTCAAAAACGCAGGTCACTTGCGAAAGGGAATCATGCCAGAGGCGGTGCACCGGGATTCAGGCTGGGCCATTGCTGGCGCGGGGTGAGTTGTTCGAGCGGCGGTTGCGGGGCGCCCGGTTGGGCGATGAAACGGGTGAAGTACAGCTGCGGCGCATGGCCAGGCAGGGCCACCAGGGGCGCCGAGCCGGAGCAACACCAGCAATGCTGCATGTTCGAGTGATCGTCGTTTTGCGGGGCTTTTTGCTCGAGCTGGCCCAGGGAGATGGCGATCATCTTGGTGCCGCTGGAGGAACAGAAACTGCCCCATAGCAGTTGTTCATCCAGCCCTTGGTCGCTGCTCTGCATGGCCCCGGAAAGCGGCATGGCAAGCATGTTGAACAGCACTGCGAAGCAGGCGATCCAGGCAAATGCGAGCCGTTGTCGGGACATGGTGACGATCCGTCGGTTGAGCGATCAGGCGGGTATTTAGCCTGATCGCTGTGGATAAGTAAAAAAACACCGTGTGCGGTGTGGTGTCGCAGTGCTGGCTCAGGCCGGGCTGACCTGGAGCTTGAGTCTCAGCGCCTTCATCACCTTGATGATAGTCGCGAACTCGGGATTGCCCTGGCTGCCCAGCGCTTTGTACAGGCTTTCGCGGCCCAGGCCGGTGTCCCGGGCTATCTGGGTCATGCCCCGGGCGCGGGCGATGTCGTTGAGGGCGGCGCGGATCAGCACTCCATCGCCGGCATCTTCCTCGAAGCAGGCATCGAGGTAGGCCACCATGTCTTGCGGGGTCTCGAGGTAGTCGGCCGCATCGAAGCGGGTCACTGGGGTGCGCATGTTTCAGTCCTCGTTCTTGAGGTCGTGAGCCAGTTGCCGGGCTCGTTGGATGTCGCGACTCTGGGTGCTCTTGTCGCCACCGATCAACAACAGGTAGATCCGTTCGCCTCGCCGTGAAAAGTACACCCGGTAGCCAGGCCCACGGTGGATACGCATCTCATGGACTCCACCTCCTATTGATACACAGTCGCCAAACCGCCCTAGTTGCGCTGCCCTGATCCGGGCCAGTACACGGGTCTTCCCCTGAGGGTCCTTGAGGCGAGTGAGCCAGTGGCTGAACTCCTGGGTTTGCTCGAAGACGAACATGGCGACTGTATTCCTTGGGATACGCCCTGGCAACTCATTTGCCAGATGAAAGGCAACGCTGCGACGACCGGGCGTGCAGCCGGTCGTTGCAGAGCTCCAAAGGAAGTTAAGGCAGGAGACTGGCGGGCACAGCCAGGGAGTTCCCAGGTTGAGGTGAGGCGCGGCGCTTTTTGCTGTCAGGCGCTGGACAGCCGCTCGAGGGCGGCCAGGAGCTGGGGCACTTCGGTAAAATGGCGATCGACTTCGGGCAGGTCGGGGCGCTTGAGTATCAACACCGGTACTCCCCGTTCGCGGGCCACTTCCAGCTTGGGTTCGGTGGCGCTGCTGCCGCTGTTCTTGCTGATCAGCACATCGATGCGCCGGCGCGCGAACAGTTCGCGCTCGTCGTCGATCTGGAACGGGCCGCGGGCGCCGATCACTTCGCAGCGCTCATTGCCCGGGCAGGCTTCCAGGGCGCGCAGGGTCCAGAACTGGCTGGCGGGAATCTCCTCCAGATGCTGCAAGGGTTCGCGCCCCAGGGTGAACAACGGTCGCTGGAAGGGTTCGAGGGCTTGGATCAGTTGTGGCCAGTCGGCCACCTCGCGCCAGTCGTCCCCGGGCTGCGCTTGCCAGGCCGGGCGACGCAGGGCCCAGCAGGGAATGCCGGCGAGCCGGGCGGCGGCCTGGGCATTGGCGCTGATCTGCGCGGCATAAGGATGGGTGGCATCCAGAAGCAGAGTGATGTTCTCGGCGCGAATGAACTGCACCAGGCCCTCGGCTCCGCCATACCCACCGACCCGCACCTGGCAGGCCAGGTCCGTGGGCACCCGGCCGATGCCGGCCAGGCTGTAGACATGTTCAGGCCCCAGGGTGCGGGCGATGGCCAGGGCCTCGGTGACCCCACCCAGCAGCAGGATACGGCTCATGGCTGGGCTCCGGCATGGCCGACGATGCCGCCCTGGCGGTCGATGGCGAAGACTTCCACCTGGACCTGGGCCGGTACCACGCTGCGGGCGAAGTCCAGGGCATGGCGGCACACCGCATCGCCCAGGGCGACTCCGGCGGCGCTGGCCATGGCCAGTGCCTGCTGGCTGGTATTGGCCTGGCGGATGGCCTCTTGCAACGGTTGGTCGGCACCGATTTCGGCGGCCCATTGCGCCAGCTGCGGCAGGTCGATGCTGGAGTGGCGGCTGTGCAGGTCCATGTGCCCGGCGGCCAGCTTGCTGATCTTGCCGAAACCGCCGCACAGGCTGAGTTTATCCACAGGGGCCTTGCGCAGGTGCTTGAGGACCGCGCCGACGAAGTCGCCCATTTCGATCAGGGCGATTTCCGGCAGGTCGTAGACCCGGCGCATGGTGTCTTCGCTGGCGTTGCCGGTGCAGGCGGCGACGTGCTGGTAGCCGTTGCTCCTGGCGACATCGATGCCCTGGTGGATCGAGGCGATGTAGGCGGCGCAGGAAAACGGCCGGACGATGCCACTGGTACCCAGGATCGACAGCCCGCCGAGAATCCCCAGGCGCGGGTTCATGGTCTTCTGCGCCAGTGCCTCGCCGCCCTCGACGTTCACCGTGACTTCGAAGCCGCCGTTGTAGGCCTGCTCTTCGGCCAGGCGTTGCAGGTGCTCGCCGATCATCCGCCGCGGCACCGGGTTGATCGCCGGCTCGCCCACCCCCAGGACCAGCCCGGGGCGGGTCACGGTACCGACCCCGGCACCAGCCACGAAGCGAATGCCCGGCTCATGGGTCAGGCGTACCTGGGAGTAGAGCAGGGCGCCATGGGTCACGTCCGGGTCGTCGCCGGCATCCTTGATGGTCCCGGCCTCGGCCCCGTCGCTGGTGCGCCGGCAGAACTCCAGGCGCATCCGCACCTCTTTGCCCTTGGGCAGGACGATATCCACCGCATCGGCCTCGACGTTGCCCAGCAGCAGGCGGGCGGCCGCGAGGCTGGTGGCGGTGGCGCAACTGCCGGTGGTCAGGCCGCTGCGCAGCGGAGCGGGCTGTTCGGCGGTTTCCTCACGCATGGGGCAGGTCCCCGGATAGCGTGCAGATTGGGTCCTGGGGTTTGTGCAGTTCCAGCAGGGTGATGGGCAAAGCCTGGCGCCAGGTGTCGAACTCCCCCAGCGGCTGGGCCTGGGCCACATGGATGCGAGTCAGCTCACCGCCGTGGCGCTGGCGCCAGTCCATCAGGGTCATCTCGCTTTGCAGGGTCACCGCATTGGCCACCAGGCGGCCGCCGGGCTTGAGTCGTTCCCAGCAGGTGGCGAGCACCCCGTCGCGGGTCACGCCGCCGCCGATGAAGATCGCGTCCGGACGCTCAAGGCCAGCCAGGGCCTGGGGCGCGCTGCCACGGATCAGGTGCAACCCGGGAACGCCCAAGGTGTCGCGGTTGTGTTCGATCAGCTGCTGGCGGCCCGCGTCGGCCTCGATGGCCAGGGCGCGGCAACTGGGGTGGGCGCGCATCCACTCGATGCCGATCGAGCCGCTGCCGGCACCGACATCCCACAGCAACTCGCCGGGCATCGGGGCCAGGCGGGCCAGGGTCATGGCGCGTACGTCGCGCTTGGTCAACTGGCCGTCATGGGCAAAGGCCGAGTCCGGCAGGCCGGCCAGGCGCGACAGGCGTGGCGCGTCGAGGCTGGCGCGGCAGTCGATGGCCAGCAGGTTGAGGTCGGCGATGGCCGGGTCTTGCCAGTCGTCGGCGGTGCCGTCGATACGCCGCTCCAGCGGGCCGCCCAGGTGTTCCAGGACGCTGATCCGGCTCGGGCCGAAGCCGCGCTCGCGCAGCAGGCCGGCCACCGCCGCCGGGCTGTGGCGGTCATTGCTCAGCACCAGCAGGCGCAGGCCGTTGGCCAACTGCGCGTTGAGTGCGGCCAATGGCCGCGCCACCAGCGACAGGCTGACCACTTCCTGCAGGGGCCAGCCCAGGCGCGCGGCGGCCAGGGCGCAGGAGGAGGGGGCGGGCAAGATCAGCAGTTCCTCGGCGGGCAGTTGCCGTGCCAGGCTGGCGCCGACGCCGAAGAACATCGGGTCGCCGCTGGCCAGCACGCATACCGCAGTGCCACGCTGGGCGAGCACCGGCTCCAGGGAAAACGGGCTGGGCCACGGCTGGCGTTCGCCACGGATGCAAGCCGGCAGCAGCTCCAGCTGACGTTGCCCGCCGACGATCCGTGAAGCGCCCAACAGGGCATGGCGGGCATTGCGGCCCAGGCCCTTGAAGCCGTCTTCACCGATTCCCACTACTGTCAGCCAGGGCGACATGGATATTCCTCGAACACAAAAGCCAGGGTTCCGACAGGCAGGCTTTTCATGCCTTCGGACAAAGCAGGCATAATACCGCGCCTTCGCCCGCGAAGCGTTTTTCCCACACTGCCGGTCACCCCTTTGAACCCACGTCCGCTGTCCACTGCCATCCGCCCCTCGGCCTGTCCGGGGTTGTTGCGTATCGTCCCGGCCCTGGACGGCGGTATCTGCCGGATCAAACTGGCCGGCGGGGTCATCAGCGCGGCCCAGGCCGTGGCCGTGGCCGAGGCGGCGCAGGTGTTCGCCGGCGGGGTGATCGAGGCCACCAACCGCGCCAACCTGCAGATCCGTGGCATCGGCGGCGAGCACCAGGCGTTGATCGCCAAGCTGCTGGAGGCAGGCCTGGGGCCGACCACGGCGGCCGGTGACGATGTACGCAACCTGATGCTCAGCCCCAGCGCCGGTATCGACCGCCAGTGCCTGGTCGATACCCGGCCCCTGGCGGCGCAGATCCTGCACACCCTGCAAGGTCATCCACGGTTCCACGAGTTGTCGCCCAAGTTCGCCGTGCAACTGGACGGGGGCGAGGCCCTGGCCATGCTCCAGCATCACCACGATTTGTGGCTGGCAGCCTGTGAGCGCGAGGGCCAACGGTTGCTGGCCTTCGGCCTGGCCGGTTGCCCGGTGGATGCGCCGCTGGCGGCGGTGCCGCTGGAGCAGGGCCATGACCTGCTGGTGGCGGTGCTGGAGGCGTTCCTCGACCTGGCGAGCCCCGAGCAGACCCGTATGCGGCACTTGCTGGCCCAGGTGTCGGTGGCGGAATTTCTGCTCCAGGTGCAACAGCGCCTGGGCGGCCCGCTGCTGAGCGTCGATGGCTGGCGCCGGTCGGCAGCCGCCGAGGGCTTGCACCTGGGAACTTATCCACAGGCCGTGGCCGGGCGGGTCTATGTCGGTGCGGTCGCGCCCCTGGGGCGGCTCGACCCGGCCATGCTCAAGGGCGTCGCGCAGTTGGCCCGGCGCTATGGCGATTCCAGCCTGCGCCTGACGCCCTGGCAGAGCCTGCTGTTGCCCGACATTGCCGTGGCGGATGCCCCGGCGGTCAGCGCTGGCTTGGCCGAGCTGGGTTTGCTTTGCCGTCCCGAGCAGGCCCTGGCCCACCTGATTGCCTGCACCGGCTCCAGCGGTTGCGCCAAGGCCCAGGCCGATACCAAGGGCGATGCGCTGCGCCTGGCGGCCCTGTTGCAGGCCCAGGGGCAACAGGCGGCGGTCCACCTTTCTGGCTGCCTGCGCACTTGCGCTGCCGCCCATGTGGCGCCCACCACCCTGTTGGCGGTGGCCCCGGGACGCTACGACTTGTATGTGCGCGACGCCACGCAGCCGGGGTTCGGCAGGCTGCGGGCGCGCAACCTTTCTATAGAAGCGGTACAAGCGCTGCTTGATGTCCGCCAACGGAGTCACCTTGATGATTGATTACATCCGCGACGGTCAGGAGATCTATCGCAACTCCTTCGCGATCATCCGCGAAGAAGCCAAGCTAGAACGCATTCCCGCCGACCTGGAAAAACTCGCGGTACGGGTGATCCACGCCTGCGGCATGGTCGAGGCCATCGATGGCCTGCAGTTTTCTGAAGGCGCCGGCAAGGCCGGGCGCGAGGCCCTGGCCGCTGGGGCACCGATCCTCTGCGATGCGCGAATGGTGTCCGAGGGCATCACCCGGGCACGGCTGCCGGCCAACAACCCGGTGATCTGTACCCTGCGTGACGACAGCGTGCCGCAGCTGGCCCGCGAGCTGGGCAATACCCGTTCGGCGGTGGCCCTGGAACTGTGGCGGCCTTACCTGGAAGGCAGCGTGGTGGTGATCGGCAATGCCCCCACCGCGCTGTTCTACCTGTTGGAAATGCTCGACGCCGGCGCGCCGAAACCGGCGCTGATCCTTGGTTTCCCGGTGGGCTTCGTCGGCGCTGCCGAATCCAAGGCGATGCTGGCCGCCGACAGCCGTGGCGTGCCGTTCGTGATCATGCAAGGCCGCCTGGGCGGCAGTGCCATGGCCGCCGCCGCCGTCAACGCCCTGGCCACGGAGATCGAATGATGCAGCAACCTGGACGTTTGATCGGCCTCGGCGTGGGCCCTGGTGATCCGGAACTGATTACCCTCAAGGCCCTGCGCCTGCTGCGCGAGTCGCCGGTGGTGGCCTACTTCGTCGCCAAGGGTAAAAAGGGCAATGCCTTCGGCATCATCGAGGCGCACCTGCAGGAGGCGCAGACCCTGCTGCCGCTGGTCTACCCGGTGACCACCGAAGCGCTGCCGGCGCCGTTGTCCTATGAGCAGGTGATCAGCGATTTCTACGACGAAGCCAGCGTGCAAGTGGCCGAGCACCTGGAGGCCGGCCGCGATGTGGCGGTGATCTGCGAGGGCGACCCGTTCTTCTACGGTTCCTATATGTACCTGCACGACCGCCTGGCCGAGCGCTACCAGGCCGAAGTGGTGCCGGGGGTCTGCTCGATGCTCGGCGGCGCCTCGGTGCTGGGTGCGCCGCTGGTGTATCGCAATCAGAGCCTGTCGGTGCTGTCCGGGGTGCTGCCCCATGACGAGCTCAAGCGCCGCCTGGCCGATGCCGACGCGGCCGTGGTGATGAAGCTGGGGCGCAATTTTCCCAAGGTCCGCCAGGTCCTGGATGAGCTGGGGCTGGCGCAGCGGGCGCTGTATGTCGAGCGCGCGACCATGGCCAACCAGAAGATCGTGCCCCTGGACGAGGTGGAGCCGATGTCGTCGCCGTACTTCTCGTTGATCATCGTTCCCGGACAAAGGTGGCAAGGCTGATGGCCCGTTCGACTCCGGCCATCGTCATCCTTGGCCAAGGCAGCCTCGATACCGCGCGGCGGATCCAGCGCCTGTACCCCGACGCACTGGTCTACGGCCTGGCCGAGCGCACCACGGGCGCCGACCGCAGTTACCAGGAGTTCGGCGCGACCCTGCGCCAGCTCTATCAACAAGACACGCCGATCATCGCCCTGTGCGCCGCCGGCATCGTGATCCGCACCCTGGCGCCGCTGCTGCTGGAGAAGGGCGCCGAGCCGCCGGTACTGGCGGTGGCCGAGGACGGCAGCGCGGTGGTGCCATTGCTGGGCGGCCTGGGTGGGGTCAACGTCATGGCTCGCAAGATCGCTGCCGGCCTGGGCGTGGCGGCAGCCATCACCACCAGCGGTGAACTGCGCTTCGGCACTTGCCTGCTCAACCCGCCCAGCGGTTATGCCCTGGGCGACCTGGAGCTGGGCAAGCGCTTTGTCTCCGATTTGCTGGGTGGCGAGAGCGTGCGCATCGAAGGCGCCGCGCCCTGGCTGGCCGAAGCCCGCTTGCCGGAAGATCGCGAAGCCCGGTTGACCATCCGGGTCGGTTCCGCCGAGCGTGAGCCCGCCGCCAACGAACTGCTGATCTACCCGCGCAGTGTCCTCATCGCACTCACCTGCAGGAACGAGCTTGCTCGCGATAGCGGCCCCGAGTTGGCCGAGCATCTGCGGGCCGCTCTGCACCAGGCTGGGATCGCTCGCCAGTCCGTCGCTTGCCTGCTGGCCGCCGACAGTGAAATGGCCAGCCCGGCCTTGCGTGACGCCGCCGCCGAACTGGGCGTGCCGCTGCGTTTTGCTCCGGCGGCCAGCAGTGTGGCCGAGCTGGCGCAACAAGCGGTGCCACAATTGCTGCCGCCCCTCAATGCGGGCGAGGACATTGCCATCGCTGTGGCCAGCGAACCCCTGGACCCGCAACGGATCGGCCAGCCCCGTGGTCGCCTGGCCGTGATCGGCCTGGGGCCGGGCGCCGCCGAACTGATGGTGCCGGCGGTCAAGGCCGAACTGGCCCGGGCCCAGGACATCCTCGGCTACGAAACCTATGTGCGCATGGCCGGCCCATTCCGCGCCGACCAGGTCATGCACTGCACCGACAACCGCGAGGAAATGCAGCGCGCCCGCCACGCCTTCGAGCTGGCGGCCCAGGGCCGTTCGGTGGTGGTGGTGTCGTCCGGCGATCCGGGTGTGTTCGCCATGGCCTCGGCGGTGCTCGAAGCCTTGCACGAGTCCAGCGACCCGGCCTGGCATAACGTCGACCTGGAGATCCTGCCCGGGGTGTCGGCCTCCCTGGCCACCGCCGCCCAGGCGGGTGCGCCACTGGGCCACGACTTCTGCGTGTTGTCGCTGTCGGACAACCTCAAGCCCTGGGAGATCATCGAGAAGCGCCTGGACCTCGCCTCCCAGGCCGACCTGGTGCTGGCCTTCTACAACCCCATCTCCCGTTCCCGGCCGTGGCAACTGGGGCGGGCCCTGGAGATCGTGCGCCAGCACCGCACAGCGCAAACCCCGGTGGTATTGGGGCGCGACATCGGTCGCCCGGGCCAGACCCTGCGCGTCACCACCCTGGGCGAGCTGACCCCGGAGCAGGTGGACATGCGCACCATGGTGCTGGTGGGTTCCTCCACCACCTGCACCTTTGCCAAGGCGGATGGCGGCGAGTGGGTCTACACGCCGCGCTGGTACTAGAGGGGCAGCGGCAAGCTTCGAGCTTTGAGCGGCAAGCTAAAAACTTGCGGCTTGTCGCTTGAAGCTTGTCGCTTAGGGCTGCAAGTACCAGATGATGAATTCGAAGAAACCGGTCCATCTGGCGGCAATGCGGCCAGCGGTGAAGGCTTCCCAGTCGCCCAGGTCGAAATCCCAGACGCCGCCGCTGTCCTTGTCCAGCAAGTAGCCTCCTTCGCCTTGCAATGAGGTGAAGGCGATGAAGTTCTGCGGCAGCTCCCATACTTCATGAATGAACTCGGTGCCTACAAGGATCTCCTCGCTGGGCTCGACGATATTCATCAGCACTTCGTAGCTCGCCCGGCTTGCGAAGTCGGCGGGGTGGTAGGCCAGGTAGATCTGTGCGAACTCGCTGTCCAGGGCAATGCCCAGTGTTGCCAGCGCTCGGGTGACCCCGGCGGTATCTGGGCGCGGGCGGAAGCTGGGCTGGGCTTCGATCAGGGCGACCAACTGCGGGGGAATCATGGGTGGTCCTTGATGATAGGTGGCCATTTGTCCAGGGGCAGGCTGCCCTGGATCTGGGCAAAGTGTTCCCGGGCCTGGGCCAGGGTCTTGTGGTTGGGGCCGCTCAGCACATCCAGTGCCTGGCAGCCATCGTCTTCCCAGTGGCACAGGCCGCAGATCTCGTACTCGCCATGGGCGCCGAGGGTCAGGTAGCCGCAGCAGGGGCAGGCCAACAGGGTTTCCACCGGGCCCTCGACCGGCTGGCTCGGGTAGCCGGCCTCGGCCAGGCAGCGGCTCAGGTAGGGGTTGCTGACGCCATGGTAGGCGGCGCGCAGGCTGACCAGGATCAACGCATCGTAACGCGCGGGCTGGGCGTTTTCCGGAGGTTCCCGAGTCTGTATTTCTTCCCCCAGGCTGGCTGGGAGGGTGGCGAATTCCGGGGCTTGTGGAGCCAGGGTCCAGACGTTCAGCAGATGATCGGCGCGTTCTTGCGCCGAGAGTGCGAGCAGGCGGTGCCGGCTCAAGAGCTCGATGGCCGCGGGGCGCGTCAGTGGCTTCATGGGGTTGTGCTCGACAAGGGGATCAGCACGCCGGCCAGGTCAGGGTCAACTGATCCGGCCGCTCGATGGGAATGCAAACGCTGACCCCGCTGGTGGATTGAGCCTCTATATGCCGGTCGCGGATTCGCACCTGGGCGAAGGGGTTGGTTTCCCGGAGCACCAGCAGCCAGATCAGGCGCTGCGAGTCTTTCTCCAGCAGCGCCAGGAAGCCATCGCTGCCGTGGGCCACGCATTCGCCAGCCAGGGCCTGCCAAGGTTCCGGGCCGGGGGCTGAACAGCCCAGGGTCGCCAGGCCTTCGCAGGCTTCTGCCGGTTGGTGATCCAGGGCCGGGAGCCACGCCTTGTCCTGCAGTCGGCTTGCCCCGTGGGGCAGCTCGAACAGGCAGTAGAAACCATTGCCCAGGATCAGGGCGTTTTCCCGCGGGTAGGCTTCGTCCCACCATTGCTGCTGGATAAAGGCCTGGTCGGCGTTGTAGGGCATGGGCATTCCGTTGCGATGAGGGCTGGCTAGGGCACCAGGTAGCCGCGCACTCCGGTGAAGATGATCTGCGCCGCCAGGGCACAGACGAACAGGCCCATCAGCCGGCTGACGATCTGCAGGCCCTGGTCGCCGAGGATGCGCTCGATGCGGTTGGACAGGTACAGCACCACGCCCACCGTGAGGCTGGCCAGGGCGATACTGAGGATGGCGGTGAGCTTGTCGTCCCAGTGCGGCTGGCTGACGCCCATGACCAGCAGGGCACCGATGGTGCCGGGGCCGACCGTCAGGGGAATGGTCAGCGGGACTATGGTCACGTCTTGCTGCACGTTGTCGGTCTGCACCGCCGACTTGCCCTGGGCCATGCCCAGGGCGGAGATGAACAGCACCGAGCCCGCGCCGATGCGAAACGCATCCACGGTGATGCCGAACACGCCGAAGATCACCCGCCCGAACAGGTACAGCAGCACGCTGGAGACCAGGGTCGCCAGGGCGACTTTCCAGGCCAGGCGCCGGCGTTCCTTGAGGGAGTAGCCACGGGTCAGGCTGATGAAGCACGAGAGGACGAAGAAGGGGCTGTAGAGCACCAGCATCTTCAGGTAAACGCTGAACAGCACGTGGAGCATGGTGGGAGCTCACGACTAGGGAGGGCGAGCCAGAGTTTAACTCAGCTGGTGTGCGCGGTGCTGCGTTCGCGCAAGTCGCGTTGGGTGACCCAGTGTTCCACCAGTTCGCGCAGTTGCGACAGCTCCACCGGCTTGGCCATGTGCCCGTCCATGCCGGCCTGGCGCGCGCGCTCCTTGTGCTCGGCCAGGATGTGGGCGGTCAGGGCCACCACCGGCGTGCGCACTCGCTGGTTACCCACTTCCCAGGCCCGCAGTTGCTGGGTGGCGGAGAACCCGTCGAGCACCGGCATCTCGCAGTCCATCAGCACCAGGTCGTAGCGATTGGCTTTCATCGCCTGCAGGGCTTCCTCGCCATTGCTGGCGGTGTCGGGCTGCAGGTTGAGTTTGCCGAGCATGCCGCGGATCACCTTGGTGGAGATGCTGTTGTCCTCGGCCACCAGGATGCGGAAGTCGCTGGGCACGGTCACTGCGGCCGGGGCGGGAGCGGGGTTGAGCGGCAGGTTGTAGGGCGCGGCCGGGGCCCTGCTGCGCTGGCTGAGTTCGTCGGCCAGGGTGGTCTTGAGGGTATAGCCGGCCACCGGCTTGGCGAGGATGCGCTTGATCCCGGCATTGCGTGCGATCACCTTGCTCGGCGCGTTGCTGATACCGGTGAGCATGATCAGCAGGATGTCGTGGTTCAGGCTCGGGTCTTCCTTGATCTTCGCCGCCAGTTGCATGCCGGTCATGCCGGGCATGTTCTGGTCCAGCAGGACCACATCGAAATAGTCCTTCAGGTGTGCCTTGGTGCGCAGCAGGGCCAGCGCCTCCTTGCCGGAGGGCACGGCGCTGACGTTCAGGCCCCAGGCGCTGCATTGCTGGACCAGGACCTTGCGGCAGGTGTCGTTGTCGTCCACCACCAGTACCCGGGCCCCTTGCAGCGGGCCGTCGAGGTCGGCGGTAGGTTGTTCCAGGCGCTCGGCATCCAGAGGCAGGGTCAACCAGAGGGTGCTGCCCTGCTGGTTGCCGCTCTTGATGCCGAATTCACCATGCATCAGCAGGATCAGTTGGCGGGCGATCACCAGGCCCAGGTTGCCGCCCAGGCGGGTGTTGGCCAGGAAGTTCTTGCTGTGCAGTTCGGTGTGCAGCAGGGCTTCGCGTTCCTCGGCTTCCATGGGCTGGCCGCTGTCTTGCACGGCGATGCGCAGGCGCGGTTTGCTGCTGCGCTCGTCGAGGGCGACGACGATCAGGACTTCGCCTTCGTCGGTCTTCTTCAGGGCGTTTTCCAGAAGGCTCAGCATGGCCTGGCGCAGTCGCGTCGGATCGCCACCGATGACCCGCGGGACCTGGGGCTGGATGAAGCTGATCAACTCGACATTCTGCTGTTCGGCCTTGGCCCTGAAGATGCTCAGGCAGTCTTCGATCAGGGCGTTGAGGTCGAACTGCACGTCGTCCAGTTCGATCTGCCCGGACTCGAGTTTGGAGATGTCGAGGATCTCGTTGATCAGGGTCAGCAGCTCGTTGCCAGCACTGTGGATGGTTTGCACGTAGTCGCGTTGCTTGACCGACAGCGGCGTGCCCAGCAGCAGCTCGGTCATGCCCAGCACGCCATTCATCGGGGTGCGAATCTCGTGGCTGATCTTGGCCAGGAACTCGGCCTTGGCGTTGACCTCGGCGGTGCTGGCGGCCAGGTCGCGACTGACGCTGAAGCGGTTCTCGGTGATGTTGCGCTGGCGCTCGCCCAGGGCCACGCTCATCAGCAGGCCGGCCACGCAGACCACGCTCATCAGGGTGACAATCAACCCTTGCGGCGGCACCAGCGTCAGGCCGAGCAGGGCAGGGAGGATCACCAGGGTGCCGAGGTTGAAGATCGCCATGGCGGCAACGAACAGGCGTGCCGGACGATACCCCTTGTGCCAGTGGTAGCCGCCCACGAACAACATGCTCAGGCCGGCCAGGGCCACCAGGGCATAGGTGATGATATTCAGCGGCAGGGTGTTGACGAACAGCAGCAACAAGCCGCTCAGGGCGATCAGCAGGATATTGCCCAGCAGCAGGCGATTCAGCGGGTGCGCGCCCAGCGGGGCGAAGAAGCGATAGGCGAACATCATGCCGGCCGGCGCGGTCAGCAGCAGGGCCAGGTACGCCCCGGGCGTCTGCAGGGCCTGCCATTGCGGCAGCCAGGGGCCGAGCAGGTTGAGCAACAGCATCAGGCTGAGGGTCAGCAGGCTTTCGCAGATCGCCAGCCACAGGCTGCTGCGCGAGCGGGTGTAGGCGAAGCGCGTGAGGTTGTGCAGGATCAGCATCGTCAGGCAGCCGAAGAGCACGCCATAGATCAGCGTCTGGCTCTGGTTGGCGGCGCTCATCACGGCCGACTGCAGGGTGATGTAGGGACGCAGCTCGTGCTCGGACACCAGGCGCAGATACACATCCAGCGGCTTGGCGTTTTGTGGCAGCGCCAGGATGAAGTCGCTGCTGGGCAACGGCCTCTGTGTTTGCGGCTGGCTGAAGCCACTGTTGGCCTGCTCGATCAGCGTGTCGCCTTCGAGCACGTAGAGATTCAGATGGGCCAGGTCAGGGGCGAAGATCCGCAGGATCTGTTCATGGGGCCCGGGTTGCAGCTTGAAGCGCAGCCACAGGGCACCCTCTGGCGCGGCGGCGGTGAGCTTGTCCAGCTCGATGGGGCTGAACTGGTTGGTGTAGCGCGGGGAGCGGATGTCACTGAGTTGCAGGTCACCCTGATCGTCGAGCAGAACTGCCCAGCCACTGCCTTGCGCGGCCAGGGCCGGGTTCAGGCAGAGCAGAGTCAGCAATGTGACGGTGAAGCCTAGGGCAGTCCTGAGCCAGCGCACGGCGAAATCCCTTCATTGGTTGATGCCTGATTATAACTATGCGCGGCGTAATGACCGAACGGCAAGGGTGCGTGGCCCTTGCCGGGGTCACGGGGAGCCTTACTCCTGGCCGCGCTCGCGGGCAATGGCACGGTAGCCGATGTCCTTGCGGTAGAAGCAACCCTGCCAGTCGATCTGGGCGGCCAGGCGATAGGCTTGCTGCTGTGCCTCATCGACACTGGCACCCATGGCGGTGGCGCACAGTACGCGGCCGCCTGCGGTCACGATCTGGCCGTCCTTGAGTGCAGTGCCCGCGTGGAAGACCTTGCCTTCCAGTGCGGCGGCTACGTCCAGGCCGCTGATGGCCGCGCCCTTGGCATAGTCACCAGGATAGCCGCCGGCCGCCAGGACGATACCCAGGCTCGGGCGTGGGTCCCATTGTGCTTCGACCTTGTCCAGGGCCTGGGCCAGGGCCGCTTCTACCAGCAGGACCAGGCTCGACTGCAGGCGCAGCATGACGGGTTGGGTTTCCGGGTCGCCGAAACGGCAGTTGAACTCGATGACTTTCGGGTTGCCGGCCTTGTCGATCATCAGGCCCGCGTAGAGGAAACCGGTATAGACGTTGCCTTCCTCGGCCATGCCGCGCACGGTCGGCCAGATGACCTGGTCCATCACGCGTTGGTGCACGTCGGCGGTGACCACCGGTGCAGGCGAGTAAGCGCCCATGCCACCAGTATTCGGGCCAGTATCGCCGTCGCCCACGCGCTTGTGGTCCTGGCTGGTGGCCATGGGCAGCACGTTCTTGCCGTCGACCATGACGATGAAGCTGGCTTCCTCGCCATCGAGGAACTCTTCGATCACCACGCGCGAACCGGCGTCGCCGAAGGCATTGCCGGCGAGCATGTCACGCACGGCTTCCTCGGCCTCGGCCAGGGTCATGGCGACGATCACGCCCTTGCCGGCGGCCAGGCCGTCGGCCTTGATCACGATCGGCGCGCCTTTTTCCTGCAGGTAGGCCAGGGCCGGCTCGATCTCGGTGAAGTTCTGGTAGTCGGCGGTAGGGATCTTGTGGCGGGCCAGGAAGTCCTTGGTGAAGGCCTTCGAGCCTTCCAGCTGGGCGGCACCCTGGGTCGGGCCGAAGCAGTCCAGGCCACGGGCACGGAACAGATCGACCACACCGGCCACCAGCGGGACTTCCGGACCGACGATGGTCAGGGCAACGTTCTTCTCGGCGAAGTCGGCGAGCTGCTCCAGGGCCAGCACGTCGATGGCCACGTTCTCGCACTTGGCCTCGATGGCGGTACCGGCGTTGCCGGGAGCGACGAATACTTTTTCGACCCGTGGGTCCTGAGCGACTTTCCAGGCCAGGGCGTGTTCACGACCGCCGCTACCAATGATCAAAATGTTCAAGTCAGACTCCTTCGGAGGAAGCTACAAGCCGCAAGCTGCAAGTTGAAACTCAAGTGCAGCAGGCGGCTGTCAATTAAAGAGGCTGCAAGCGCGAGCAGAGGCGACAGGGTCGCGCTTTTACTTGGCGCTCGCAGCTTGCAGCTTGACGCTGCTTTTAGTGACGGAAGTGGCGCATGCCGGTGAATACCATCGCGATGCCGGCTTCGTCGGCAGCGGCGATCACTTCGGCGTCACGCATCGAGCCGCCAGGCTGGATCACGGCCCGGATGCCGACCTTGGCGGCATTGTCGATGCCGTCGCGGAACGGGAAGAAGGCGTCGGAAGCCATGACCGCACCTTGCACTTGCAGGCCGGCGTGCTCGGCCTTGATGGCGGCGATGCGGGCGGAGTTGACGCGGCTCATCTGGCCGGCGCCGACACCGATGGTCTGGCGGTTCTTGGCATAGACGATGGCGTTGGACTTGACGAACTTGGCCACTTTCCAGGCGAACACCAGGTCGTGGACTTCCTGTTCGGTCGGGGCACGCTGGGTGACGATCTTCAGGTCATCGGCAGTGATCATGCCGATATCGCGGCTCTGTACCAGCAGGCCGCCGTTGACGCGCTTGAAGTCCCAGGCCGCAGCCCGGTCCTGCGACCATTGTCCACAGGCCAGCAGGCGCACATTGGCCTTGGCTGCGACGATGGCGCGGGCCGCTTCGCTGACGCTGGGAGCGATGATCACTTCGACGAACTGGCGCTCGACGATGGCTTTTGCGGTTTCGGCATCCAGCTCGCGGTTGAAGGCGATGATGCCGCCGAAGGCCGATTCGGTATCGGTGGCATAGGCCAGGTCGTAGGCCTTGCGGATACCGCCTTCGTCTTCAGGGACCACGGCCACGCCACATGGGTTGGCGTGCTTGACGATGACGCAGGCCGGCTTGACGAAGCTCTTCACGCATTCAAGGGCAGCATCGGTGTCGGCCACGTTGTTGAATGACAGTTCCTTGCCTTGCAGCTGGAAGGCGGTGGAAATGCTGGCTTCGCCTTTTTGCGCCTCGACATAGAATGCCGCGCTCTGGTGCGGGTTCTCGCCGTAGCGCATTTCCTGGGCCTTGGCGAACTGGCTGTTGAAGGTGCGTGGGAACTCGCTGCGCCCTTCGGTAGACAGGGTGTCCCGGGTCTGGTCGATGGTGCCCATGTAGTTGGCGATCATGCCGTCGTAGGCTGCCGTGTGCTCGAAGGCCTTGAGCATCAGGTCGAAGCGCTGGGCGTAGGTCAGGCCGCCGGCCTTGAGGTTCTTCAGGACGTCGGCGTAGTCGCTGGCGTTGACCACGATGGCCACGTCCTTGTGGTTCTTGGCGGCCGAACGGACCATGGTCGGGCCGCCGATGTCGATGTTCTCGATCGCGGTCGGCAGGTCGCAGCCGGGCTTGGAGATGGTTTCTTTGAAGGGGTAGAGGTTGACCGCCACCAGGTCGATGGGCTTGATCCCGTGCTCGCTCATGATGGCATCGTCGATACCGCGACGGCCGAGGATGCCGCCGTGGATTTTCGGGTGCAGGGTCTTGACCCGGCCGTCCATCATTTCCGCGAAACCGGTGTAATCCGCGACTTCCACTGCGGACACGCCATTGTCCCGCAGCAGCTTGAAGGTCCCGCCGGTGGAGAGGATCTCCACGCCGAGGGCTTCCAGCTCCTTGGCGAATTCGAGGATCCCGGTCTTGTCGGAAACACTGATCAAGGCGCGGCGGATCGGCAGGCGGGTGGTCTGGTCGGTCATCTCAATTTCCATCAAAAGCAAGGGAGTCAGCAAAAAAGGCGACCGTTTTTTACGCGGGCGCCTTTCTGGTTTGAGTGAATGCTTACAACAAATCGTACTGCTTGAGTTTCTTGCGCAGGGTTCCGCGGTTCAGACCCAGGAGTTCGCTGGCCTTGGTCTGGTTGCCCTTGACGTAGTTCATCACGCTTTCGAGCAACGGGGCCTCGACTTCGGAGAGCACCAGGTTGTACACGTCCGTGACGGCAGCGCCCTCAAGGTGGGCGAAATAATTGTGCAGCGCCTTCTCGACACTCCCGCGAAGGGTCTGGCCTTCTTCGCTGGGGGTATTGAGGTGCTGTTTCAAATTCACGTTGTCGCTCACGGGTGTTGTTCCACTCACTAAAGTCTCGGTCATCATCGTCATGCGGCCACCCCCTCTCCGTCCCCTGTTTCCAGGCTCTTGTAACGTCCGGCGAAGAACTCACGGACGTTGGCGCACTGTGCTTCCGTATCTTCCAAACGATTGAAGTGGGCGCGAAACTCCCTGGCGCCCGGCAGGGTTGCGAGATACCAGCCCACATGCTTGCGCGCAATGCGTACGCCCATGACATCCCCATAGAAGGCATGCAGCGCGGCCAGGTGCTCCAGCAGAATACGTTCAACCTCGAACAGCTCCAGTGCCGGGAGGGTTTCACCGGTACGCAGGAAATGCTCGATCTCACGAAAAATCCATGGCCGCCCCTGGGCGGCCCGGCCGATCAACAGCCCGTCGACTCCGGTGGCATGCAACACCTGCCGGGCCTTTTCGGGCGAGTCGATATCGCCGTTGGCAAAGACCGGAATCGACACCGCCTGCTTGATTGCGGCGATGGTGTCGTACTCGGCCTCGCCGGTGTACAAGTCGGCGCGGGTCCGACCATGGACCGCCAGTGCCGTGATGCCAGCCTGCTCGGCGATCTTCGCCACCGTCAGGCCATTCTTGTTCTGCCGGTCCCAGCCGGTACGGATCTTCAGGGTGACCGGTACGTCCACCGCGGCCACCACCGCCTGGAGAATCTCGTTGACCAGGACTTCGTCTTTCAGCAACGCGGAGCCGGCGGCCTTGTTGCAGACCTTCTTCGCCGGGCAACCCATGTTGATATCAATAATCTGTGCGCCCAACTCGACGTTGGCGCGGGCGGCGTCTGCCAGCATCTGTGCATCGCCACCGGCAATCTGTACCGAGCGTGGCTCGGGATCGCCTTCGTGGATCATGCGCAACCGCGATTTGCGGCTGTTCCACAAGCTCATGTCGCTGGTGACCATTTCCGAGACTACAAGGCCGGCACCCAATTGCTTGCAAAGCTGACGAAAGGGCTGGTCGGTAACCCCCGCCATCGGGGCGAGAACCAAGCCGTTTTGCAGTGTGTATGGGCCGATGCGTACCGCCGACATAGGACTTCCCTGTTGTGGGGCCGGATCATGAGAGTTCGAAAAAGGGTTGGCATGATACCCGCTCTCGATGACCGGATAAAGGCTGAATTGGATAAAATCTGAACAGTTATTCTGCCGGTTCCCAGGATTGACCCAGGGGGAGGCTGTCATAAATCTGTCGTCAATCCAGAGTCGTCCGTTAACTCTCCAGCCGTTTCACTCGGGTGAGTGGAAACTCAGACTGTAGTTCACGGCTTTGGGTCCTGGGTCGAGAATATCGAGGGCGATGTGAATCGGGGTCTGCGGTGGCATTTCCGCAGCGTCTTGCAAGTCGCCGCCCAGGTATTCCCCGGGCTTGAAGCTGCGACTGGCGATCAGGTGGCCGTTGAGGTCGGCGAAGCGTAGTTCCAGCAGCGGGAAGGGCTGGGAGAAGGGCGCTCGGTTGTAGATGATGGCGTCCACCACCAGGGCTCCGCTGAACTCCGGGTGGCTGCGCACCACCAGGTTGCTGCTCTTGATCCGGTCGATGTCGACGCGCGATGGTACCGTACATCCGAATTCCGGACACAGTTGCTGGAACCAGGGGCGGTACTGGTCCTGGCGCGCCAGTTCGTCGAAGTGATAGGCGATGTACTGGGCTACCAGGCCGCCTGCAGCCAGCAGGATCAGTAGCAGCCAGAGCAGGCGACGTCCCCAGGGTGAGCGACGTTTTTGCCAGTCGAGATGGAGCGGGTCGTCTTCCAAATCCAGCAGGACGTCGTCCTGGACTCCGGGCTCATTGCGCTCGCGGCGCTTCTTGCCGGCGGTCGCCGTGGGCGCTTGGTCGTCGGAGTCGGAATGGTTGGTGGCCACAGGTGCAACCGGCTCCGGCTCATCATCCGGGCGCAGCCTCGGGTGCTGGGGCTCGTCGTCCAGGTCCGCCAGGTTGAAGGACAACGAAGGTTCGGTGCGGCTGGAGCGCGGTGGCTCGACGTCGCTATCGTGCGTGGACTTGAGGCTGATGGACTCGGGTTCATCGTGCTCGGCGGCGCTGGCGAACAGGCCGCCGGGCCAGTTGCCCTCATCGGCGTCCTGGGGGTCGCGACGTGCGGTGAGGCCATCTTCCCTGGGGGCGTGCTCACGACCGAATGCCTTGGCAGGCTGGATCTCGCGTTGTTCGAGCTTGGCCAGTTCCTCGTCGAGGTCCAGGTGGTCCAGGTCCATTTCCGCGGCCGACCACTGTTTCTGGCTGATGGCGCGTTGTGCCGGTGCGGGCTCCGGTGGCGGTGGTTGCAGTTTCGGTTCCACTGGTGCCGGTGCCGGTTTCGGAGCCGGTTCGGCTGCCGGCTTGGCGACGGGCTTGGGCACCGTGCCTTCCTTGGCTGCGCGTTGCTCAAGCAGCTGGCGTGCGGCGTTGAACACTTGCAGGCAAGATCCGCAACGCACTACCCCGCGAGCCACGCTCAACTGAGCATGGCTGACACGGAACCTGGTTTGGCAATGCGGGCACTGGGTGACGAAACTGTCGGTCATGCGGCCATCCGGATTATGCAGGCGGCCATTCTAGCGCCGACGGCCGGTGATGCGCACCCAGCCGTCGAGGGTGGCAATCGGGTCCAGATCGAAGTCCTGGGCGTAGGCGGCGGCCACTTCCTCACCTTGTTCAGCGAGGATCCCGGAGAGTGCCAGGCGTCCCCCGGGCTTTACCAGGCTCGACAGTTGCGGAGCCAGGGCAACCAGCGGGCCGGCAAGGATGTTGGCCACCAGCACATCGGCCTGTTGTGGCGGCAGTTGTTCCGGCAGGTACAGCGGGAACAGCTCCTCGGCGATGTGGTTACGCCCGGCGTTGTCGCGGGAGGCTTCCAGGGCCTGGACATCGATATCGGTGCCCACGGCCTGCTTGGCGCCCAGCAGCAGGGCGGCGATGGCCAGGATTCCCGAGCCGCAACCGAAGTCCAGCACGTTGCAGTCGCTCAGATCCTGGCTGTCCAGCCACTCCAGGCACAGGGCGGTGGTCGGGTGGGTGCCGGTGCCGAAGGCCAGGCCCGGGTCCAGCAGCAGGTTGACCGCGTCCGGCTCCGGGGCGTCGTGCCAGCTGGGAACGATCCACAGGCGTCGGCCGAAGCGCATCGGCTGGAAGTTGTCCATCCAGCTGCGTTCCCAGTCCTGGTCCTCGATGACTTCGCTGTGATGCTCCGGTAGCGGGCTACCGGTCAGCAATTGGAGGTGGGCCAGGACGCTGGCGGCTTCGGTGCCGCCCTCGAACAGCGCCAGCAGATGGGTATGGGACCACAGCGGGGTGGTGTTCAATTCAGGCTCGAAGATCGGTTGGTCTTCGGCGTCCATGAAGGTCACCGACACGGCGCCGACTTCCAGCAGCGCGTCTTCGTAGGTCTCGGCCTGTTGCGGGGTGATGGCGAGACGGACTTGTAACCAGGGCATGACGGGACCTCAGAACGCGAAAAAAGATGAGCCTTTATAGGGGCGGCAAGCTTACTTGAGGTACACAGGCCGCGCCAGCCGGGCTTGGCGTACGTTCCAGGCCGCGATAGGCGAGATGACAAGTACCCGCCCCCAGCAGGGCCGGCACCAGCAGGTTGAGCACCGGTACCAGCGCAATCACGAAGATTAGCAGTCCGAAGGCGGCCATGGCGCCACGTTGCTGCCGGATGGCTTGCAACTGTTCCTCGCCGCTGGCCAGTCCGGCCAGGGCCGGCGCGGTGAGAAAACGTACATTGAGATAGGCCAGCAGGAGCATCAGCAGCATCCCGTTCACGAACGGGATCAGCAGGCATAGCAGTGGGCCCAGGCCCAGGCTCAGCCAGGGCATCAGGTAGTAGCGGGCACCTCGCAGCATGTTCCCGGGGGCCGGGGTACGGCCCTGCAGGTGCGGATACTGGCGCAAGGCTCGTTGGCGCAGGCTGCCCATCAGCACCCAGCGCAGCATCAGGCGGATGCTCAGGATGATCATGCCGGTGTAGAGGGCGACTATGACTGCGACGGCCAGCAGGCCTGCATAGATCAGCAGGGTGGCCAGTGCCGGGGCGATGGCGCCCATGCCGGCAACGCTGGCTCCGCCGCTACCGCTGATGCCGGGAACGAAGCCGATGACGGCCGCGCCGTAGACGACGAACAGGGAGATCGCGCCGGAGACGATGCTGATGAGCTGGAAGTTGCTGTAGAACGCCCAGGTCCACAGCCCGAATACAATCAGGCAGAGCAGGCTGGAGCGCAGCAGGATGCCAGGGCGCAGGCTGGAACGCAGGGCCAGGGCCAGGCAGGTCAATGCCTCGCCGCAGGCTCGGGTAATGCCCTGGCAGCGGGTTTTCAATGTCATGGGTTGCATCCTGCAAAAATGAGAAAAGGCCGCATGATGCGGCCTTGTCCGGGGTGCTGCGGGCGATCAGTGTTGCTCGGCCAGCTTGTGCTCCAGGTAGTGAATGTTCACTCCCCCTTTGCAGAAGCCTTCGTCGCGGGTCAGGTCGCGGTGCAGCGGGATGTTGGTCTTGATTCCGTCGACGACGATTTCGTCCAGCGCATTGCGCATGCGCGCCATGGCTTCGTCACGGGTTGCCCCGTAGGTGATCAGCTTGCCGATCAACGAATCGTAGTTCGGTGGAACCGCATAACCGCTGTACAGGTGCGAATCGACGCGTACGCCGTTGCCGCCTGGAGCATGGAAATGCTTGACCGTGCCTGGGCTCGGCATGAAGGTTTTCGGGTCTTCGGCGTTGATCCGGCATTCCAGTGAGTGACCGCGGATGACTACGTCGTCCTGGCTGATGGACAGCTTGTTGCCAGCGGCAATGCTGAGCATCTCCTTGACGATGTCGACACCGGTGACCATTTCCGATACCGGGTGCTCGACCTGTACGCGAGTGTTCATCTCGATGAAGTAGAAACGACCGTTCTCGTAGAGGAACTCGAAGGTGCCGGCACCGCGGTAGCCAATGTCGATGCACGCCTTGACGCAGCGGGCGAAGACTTCCTGGCGGGCGGTCTCGTCGATGCCTGGAGCCGGGGCCTCTTCGAGGACCTTCTGGTGACGGCGCTGCAGCGAGCAGTCGCGATCGCCCAGGTGGATGGCGTTGCCCTGGCCGTCGGACAGGACCTGGACTTCCACGTGACGTGGGTTGGTCAGGAACTTCTCCAGGTAGACCATCGGGTTACCGAACGCCGCGCCAGCTTCGGAGCGGGTCAGCTTCGCCGAGGCGATCAGGTCTTCTTCCTTGTGCACCACGCGCATGCCGCGACCACCACCGCCGCCGGCGGCCTTGATGATCACCGGGTAGCCGACTTCACGGCCGATGCGCAGCGCGGTCTCTTCGTCTTCGGGCAGTGGGCCGTCGGAACCTGGGACTGTCGGTACGCCGGCAGCGATCATGGCGTGCTTGGCGGACACCTTGTCGCCCATCAGGCGGATCGTCTCGGCTTTCGGGCCAATGAAGGCGAAGCCGGAGTTCTCCACCTGTTCGGCGAAGTCGGCGTTTTCCGCCAGGAAGCCGTAGCCAGGGTGGATCGCCGTGGCGCCAGTGACTTCAGCGGCCGCGATGATGGCCGGGATGTGCAGGTAGGACTGCGCAGCTTGCGCCGGGCCGATGCACACCGATTCGTCAGCCAGGCCCAGGTGCATCAGCTCCTTGTCGGCCTTGGAGTAGACGGCTACGGTCTTGATCCCCATTTCCTTGCAGGCACGCAGGATCCGCAGGGCGATTTCGCCGCGGTTGGCGATCAGGACTTTTTCCAACTTCGCAGGCTTCATCAAAGACTCTCCGCGGTTCAAACGATGGTGAACAGCGGTTGGTCGTACTCAACCGGCTGGCCGTCTTCGACAAGAATGGATTCGATCACACCGCTGGTTTCAGCTTCGATGTGGTTCATCATCTTCATCGCTTCGACGATGCACAGGGTGTCGCCTTTCTTCACGCTCTGGCCGACTTCAACGAAAGCAGGCGAGGTTGGCGAAGACTTGCGGTAGAAGGTACCGACCATCGGCGAGCGGGCCACGGTGCCGTTCAGGGCAGGTGCGGCGGCAGCGGCAGGTGCGGCAGCGGCAGCAGGAGCGGCGGCCGGGGCAGCCACTGGAGCAGCGGCCACAGGAGCCGGTGCGTAGTATTGCTGGGCTGGAGTCTTGCTGTGACGGCTGATGCGTACGGACTCTTCGCCTTCCTTGATCTCCAGCTCGTCGATGCCGGACTCTTCCAGCAGTTCGATCAGTTTCTTGACTTTACGGATATCCATGAATCATCAACTCCCAGGGGTCGGTCAGGGGCGTTTAACGCTTGTTGTTCAAGCTGTTGCCTGTCTTTCAAGCTGTTCCAGGGCGGCCTCCAGGGCCAGTCGGTAACCGCTGGCGCCAAGGCCGCAGATCACTCCTACAGCGACATCTGAAAAGTAGGAGTGATGGCGGAAAGGTTCGCGTTTGTGCACGTTGGACAAATGCACTTCGATGAATGGGATGCTCACCGCCAGCAACGCGTCACGTAATGCGACGCTTGTATGTGTAAAAGCTGCTGGATTGATCAGGATGAAGTCCACGCCCTCGTCTCGCGCGGCGTGGATACGCTCGATCAATTCGTACTCGGCATTGCTCTGCAAGTACTGCAGGTGATGCCCGGCGGCACGGGCCCGCTGCTCCAGGTCCTGGTTGATCTGGGCCAGGGTGGTTGCGCCATAGACCCCCGGTTCGCGGGTGCCGAGCAGATTCAGGTTGGGGCCGTGGAGAACCAGTAGGGTGGCCATCGGTTGTTCCTTGTTATCGGGGCGGTTGTCAGAACCCGGCGACTATGCCGGAAAGACTTTGTGACTGTCCAGTTCCCAGCAATAGCCAGCACGATGACCGATGTTTGCGCGAAATATATGACTGAGCAATGAAATCCAGTCATTTGCCTGCGCAATACGAGGCGGATGGGGGGATGGTGCCGGTTTCGCCGATGTTGGCGTGACCATGGTGGCCGTCGGGGGCTGCAGATCGTTGCGACCCCAAGGTAGCTGCTGGCCCCGAAGACCAGGTCGCAGCCCGTGGCCGCGGAGCCAGGGTCAGACGCGGAAGGCCTGGACCGCGGTATGCAGTTGTCCGCCCAGGTCCAGCAGGTTCTCGCCCTGGGCCCGGCCTTCGCCAATGCGCAGCAGATTGTCGCCTCCCAACTGATGGATACGCTCACTGTGGTCGCGGATCTCGCTGACGGCGCCACTTTGCTGGGCTGTGACGTCGGCGATCCGCACCGCGGTGTCGGCGATGGTCTGGATCGCCCCGACGATTTCGTCCAGGGCGCCGTCGGCAGCCTGGGCCTGGCTGGCGGTGGCTTCGGCATGCTCGACCTGCGCCCGCATGCCTTGTACCGATTGTTGGGCAGCGCTCTGCAGGCCGGCGATCAGGGTCTGGATCTCTGCCGTGGCGCCGGCGGTGCGCTGGGCCAGGGAGCGTACTTCCTCGGCGACCACGGCAAACCCCCGGCCCATTTCACCGGCCCGGGCCGCTTCGATGGCGGCGTTCAGGGCCAGCAGATTGGTCTGTTCGGCAATCGAGCGGATCACCGTCAGCACGCCGCCGATGGTGGCCGATTCCTGGGCCAGGTGCTCGATCATCTGTGCATTGCCCTGGACTTCCCCGACCAGTGCATGCAAGCCCGTGAGGCTCAGGCCGATGACTGTCTGGCCCTGCTGGACGGCCAGCCCGGCGCTGCGGCTGGCATCGGCGGCCTGGCTGGCATCGCCCGCTACTTGCTGGATCGTCGCTTCCAGCTCGCCAAGGGCGTCGCGGATCTGTGCGGTATCGCCCGCCTGGCGCTCGGCCCCGCTGTGCAGGCCGCTGCTCAGGTCGGCCAGGGCCCGGCTGCTGCCGGCTACCTGTTCGGCGTTCTGGCGAATGGTGCCTACCAGGTCCACCAGGTAGGCCCGCAGGCGGTTGAGGGATTCTTCGATGGCGTGCAGCTCACGGTTGGTCTTGCCCAGCTGGATCGGTTGGCTGAAATCACCCTGGGCCCAGGTCGATAGGGCAGGGGCGAGATTGGTCAGGACCCGTGCCAGCTTGCGCTGCAAAGTGTCGATCACCAGGGCGATCAGCAGGATCAGGCCGATCATCAGGCCTTGCATCAGGCGCACCTCGCCCTGGATCTGTCCATGCTGGGCGCGCACCTCAGGTTCCAGCTCGGCAATCGCCTGGCGCACGGCCGTGATCTTCAGCAGGGTGGCCGCACTCAGGTCGGCGCGCTTCTGGATCTGTTCGCGGGTTCGCGCCAGTTCGGCTGGGTAGCGATTGAGCAGGCTGTTGAGCTCGCGCTTGAGGCCGATGCCGGCGTCTTCAGCAGCGCTTTTCTGGGTGTTTTCCAGGCCCATCATGGCGGCGAAATCATCGGTGCTGGATTCGTTGCTGGCTGCCACGCCCAACAGCGGCAGGGCCTCGATCTGTTCGGCCTGGGCGCGGATGTTGTGCAACTCGCGCTCGACATCGGCCGCCAGTTCGCTGCGCCCGCTGCTGACCAGCTTGTCCCGGGCCAACGAGAGTTTGCCCAGGTGCTGCGAAGCGGCCAGCAGCAGGGGCAGGTAGGCATTGGCCTCGCCGGTCTTGGCACCGCTCGCGTATTGGCTCAGTTGTTCGAGACTGGCGCCCAGCTCGCGTTCGGCCTGCAACAACAGGGCCTGGGGATCGCCCGCCAGCTTGCCGGCGGCCAGCAGGTCGGTCTTGCTGAACTCGTCGAGGCTGGCCAGGCTCGGGCGCAGACTGTGTGCCAGTTGAGGGGGCAGCTCGGGCAGGGCACCTTGCAGGGCTTCGATGGCTTGGGTGGCGCTGCTCAGGCGCAGGGCGTCGCCGCTGGCCAGGTAATCCTCGATGTTGCGTGCGGCCTGGTTCTGGAACTGTTGGGACAGGCCCAGGTAGCGCTCCATCAAGAGGTAAGGGCGCTCCAGGGCACGTTGCGACCACCAGAGCGTCGCGCCCAGGGCCAGGCAGACGGCGACAAGCAATAGCGTATTGAGATTGGTCAGCAGCTTCAGGCGCATCGGGGCTCTACCAACGACTTAAATGGTAAGCGCCTGAATTTATTGCGTTTGTATTACAAGGTTATGACCGAATCGGTGGATTCGGATGAAAAGGTGGCACTTTGACTTGACTGCCGGGCGCTCTGCACCCGGTTGCGCCCGCTGTGCTTGGCACGGTACAGGGCCTCGTCTGCCTGGCTGGCCATCAACAGGCTATCGGAGCCCTCTTCCATCTCGACGACCCCGGCGCTGAAGGTGCACCACAGGTCCTGGGGCTGGGCCGGGTAGTGGATCTCGGCGAAGCGTTGGCGGATTTCGTCCAGTACCTTGCATGCCGCGTCCTGGTCGGTGTCGGGCATGACGATGGCGAACTCCTCGCCGCCGTAGCGGCCGATGAAGTCGGTCTTGCGCAGGCGCTGCTTGAGGAACAGCGCAAGGCTCTTGATGACCCGGTCGCCCATGGGGTGGCCATGGCTGTCGTTGACCCGCTTGAAGTGGTCGATGTCCAGCATGGCGAAGCTCAGCGGCTTGTTTTCGCGACGGGCGCGGAAGCAGCAGTCCTCCAGTAGTTGCAGGATATGGGTGTGGTTGTACAACCCGGTCAGGCTGTCACGGACCATCCTCGCCTTGAGATTGCGGGCCCTGGCAGCGCGGTTGCGTACCGTGGTGATCAGGTGGCGCGGCTTGATGGGCTTGGTGAGGAAGTCGTCACCGCCTTCGCTCATGGCGTCCAGTTGCTTGTCCAGGTCGTCCTCGGCGGACAGGTAGATGATCGGCACGCTGACGTAGCGGTCATTGTGGCGGATCACCTTGGCCAGCTCGGTGCCGGTACAGGCCGGCATGTACATGTCGAGGATGATCAGGTCCGGCTGGAAGTCCGCCAGTTCGGCCATGGCCTGGATCGGTTCGATCAGGGTGCGGGTGACGATCCCGGCGCTGTTGAGCAGGCGCTCGGTGTGCAGCGCCTGGGCCCGGGAGTCATCGATGATCAGCACTTTATAGGGTTCGTACTGGGCCACGCAGGTCAGCACCTCGATCTTCTCCAGCAGGCTGGAGGCTTCCAGGGTGCCGGTGAGGAACTCCTGGCCACCGGCGCGCACCGCGGCCAGGCGGGTCGGGGTATCGGTTTCGTGCAGGCTGAAGAACAACAGCGGCAACTTCTGCTCCAGGCCGACCTGGGCCTCGGCGGCCAGGGTCAGGCCCATGCCGGGACCGCAGAAGTCCACGTCGATGACGATGGCCGCCGGCAAGCGCTCCACCATGGACGAGCGAAAGGCGCCGATGCTGTCCAGGGATTGGGCGCTGAGGCCAAAGAATTCCAGCTGCTTGGCCAGGCGCTCGGCCCGGTCGTGATCCTGCAGCATCACGTAGATCGGCTTGCGCAGCGGCGGCAGGAAGGTCTGCTCCAGTTGGTCGCCATGGCGTAGCCCGGTGCGCGACAGGCGCTGCATCAAGCGATTGAGGTCGGTGATCAGGTGGCTGCTCAGGCGCCCGCGATTGGCGTCCACGGCTTCCAGCGATTGGCTGATGCTACGGGCCAGTTGCGTGTGTTCGGGCTGTTCGAAGCGCTCGGCGAAACGCAGCAGGCGCAGGTTGGCCTCGCAAAGCTCCGACATATCGGTGGATGACCACTCGCTGCGCTGCAGCCGCTGCCATATCTCAAGGATCTGACGTGCCTGATGAATTACCCGCTGGGCAAAGTGGTGCTTGAGGCGCTCACGGCTGGGGTCTTCTGGCTCGGTCATATCCTGACTACTAGTTAGGGTGCATGCTGAGATCGACTGGTGGCTCTATGCTAGCACCACTTTCGAGTCCCATGAGTGTCGTACGTCAATAATGTGCAAAGCGACGTGATCGGGTTTTGCACCGACTGCTCGCATAGGCTCTGGAGTGTGCTTCATTTATAGTGGCCGCCTGATTCGCAATCATTGCGCGGCGCGCATTTGCCGGGAGATTTCTCCCGCCAGGGCAAGGCACGATGGAGTAGGGTTGTGGTCGAACCGATGAACCCAAGTGATTGAAAGGATATAGCCATGCTGGATTGGAAGAACCGCGCAGACAGCGCGCCGGAACGTGCAGCCCAACCCAAGTCGGCGACGCGCAGTTATTTCGGTAGCCTGCTGTTCAGTCGTGCCCTGGCTACCTTGCTGGGCCTGTACCTGCTGGTCACCGGGGCCCTGGGCTGGTATTGGAGCCAGGAGCCCGCGCTGTTCCCCGTCCAGCAGAACGCCCAGCTCGCCGCCGAGAAGGACGGCCGGCAGATGGTGGTGGGCTACACCACCGTGGAAACCCTCAAGACCGTGGTCAGCACCCTGCTCGACAAGCCGGGCGGCTATATCTCCAACGACCGTTTTCCGCCGGGCATCTGGCTGGACAACATGCCCAGCTGGGAATACGGGGTCCTGGTCCAGGTTCGCGACCTGACCCGCGCCTTGCGCAAGGATTTCGCCCGGTCCCAGTCGCAGTCCGCCGAGGACGCTGACCTGGCCAAGGCCGAACCGCGTTTCAACTTCGACAACAAGAGCTGGATCCTGCCCTCCAGCGAGTCGGAATACCTGGAAGGCATCAACTCCCTGAGCCGCTACCAGGCCCGGTTGTCGGACCCCAACCAGAAGACCGCGCAGTTCTATGCCCGTGCCGACAACCTGAACAATTGGCTGGGTGACGTGGGTACGCGCCTGGGCTCGCTGTCCCAGCGGCTGTCGGCCAGCGTCGGGCGGGTCAAGCTCAATACCGCGCTGAAGACCGAAGTCCCGGCTCCGGGCCAGGTTCCGCAGGTGGGCGAGGAAATCGAAGAAACCCCATGGATGCAGATCGACAACGTGTTCTACGAGGCACGTGGCCAGGCCTGGGCGTTGTCGCACCTGCTGCGGGCGATCGAGGTGGACTTCGCCGACGTGCTGGCGAAGAAGAACGCCACGGTCAGCGTGCGCCAGATCATTCGCGAGCTGGAGGCGTCCCAGGAGACCGTCTGGAGCCCGATGATCCTCAACGGTAACGGCTTCGGTATCCTGGCCAACCACTCGCTGGTCATGGCCAACTATATTTCCCGAGCCAACGCAGCGGTCATCGACTTGCGCCAACTGCTCAACCAGGGCTGATCCATGGTCGCAACCACCAATGAGGCGGCGCACCGCGCCGCCTCCGATGCCGAACAGATCGCCTGGGTCGATGGCGAGGACCAACTGCTGGGCGCCATGGCCCGCTCGGAGCTGCGCGAGCGTGGCCTGATCGGTCGTGGTACCTACATCATGCTGTTCAATTCCGCTGGTGAGTTGTGCGTGCACCGGCGCACCTTGAGCAAGGCCATCTATCCAGGATATTGGGATGTCGCGGCTGGCGGCATGGTCCTGGCCACTGAGAGCTACGCCGAGTCGGCGGCCCGTGAGCTGGAAGAGGAGCTGGGGGTGAGTGGGGTCGAGCTGGCCGCCCACGACCACTTCTTCTTCGAGGACACGGACAACCGCCTGTGGTGCTCGGCCTTCTCCGCCGTATGGGACGGACCGCTGCGCCTGCAGCCGGAAGAGGTGCTGGAAGCGCGCTTCATTCCCCTGGACCAGGTGCTACGGGAAATCCACGAGAAGCCCTATTGCCCGGACTCCCTGGCCGCCTTGCAGCGCTATCTGGCACGACGTCGTTAAAGTTGCATAAATTGACGCCGATTGGCTCTTAGCAAGTCGGCTTTTTGCCGTTACACTGCGCGCCTTTTCAAGCTGAGCCAGCGCTATCCCCGCAAGGGACCTGGCCCAGTAGCGCTGCCCCTGCCTGAGTGGGGCTTCGCGGTCGGTGCACGGTCATGTGCCCCGACCAGTCTTTGTCCTCCCAAGAGGATTGCCGGTGGCCAAAAAAGCCGCATCCTTCGCCGCCCTTGGTGGCCTGGTGTTTTCCACCGACGCAGGTCGACATTGCCCGGACTGTAGCCAGCCGGTGGCCGCCTGTATCTGCAAACAAACCGTGATTCCGGCCGGTGATGGCATCGCCCGTGTGCGTCGCGAAAGCAAAGGTCGTGGCGGCAAGACGGTGACCACCATCACCGGCGTGCCCCTGGCCGAAGACGCCCTCAAGGAACTGGCCACGACGTTGAAGAAACGTTGCGGTACCGGTGGCGCCTTGAAGGACGGCGTCATCGAGATCCAGGGCGACCATGTCGAGCTACTCTTGGCGGAACTGGTCAAGCACGGTTTCAAGGCGAAGAAGTCCGGCGGCTAGCAGCCTCTGTGAAAACCACCTCTGACTGGATGCTGTCCTGATCGATTCAGGACCCTGGCGTCGTCTCCATGGTTTTCACAGAGCCTGTTCAAGAACGGTTTCTAAACTCAGCACTGCATGCGCGGTCTATAGCGCCTGCAGGCTAATCGTCATTTTCATTCTTTAGACTGCGCCGGCCCCGGATCGGGGCGGCGCTCTATGACTTCTTTATAGGGGACTTCGATGTCCGTACGACGCACACGTAAAGACGATGGCAGCCAATGGACAGTTGCGGACAGCCGCAGTGTTTATGGGATTCGCCATTGGGGGGCCGGATATTTCGCGATCAATGACGCCGGTCGCGTCGAAGTTCGCCCGAATGGTCCGAGCAGTTTGCCGATCGATCTGTTCGAACAGGTCCAGGAATTGCGCAAGAGCGGCTTGTCCCTGCCTTTGCTGGTGCGTTTCCCGGATATCCTCCAGGATCGCGTGCGCCAGCTGACCGGTGCCTTCGATGCCAACATCGCGCGCCTGGAATACCAGAGCAAATACACTGCCCTGTACCCGATCAAGGTCAACCAGCAGGAAGCGGTGATCGAGAACATCATCGCCACCCAGAATGTCTCGATCGGCCTGGAAGCCGGCTCCAAGCCCGAGTTGCTGGCGGTCCTGGCCCTGGCACCGAAGGGCGGCACCATCGTTTGCAACGGCTACAAGGACCGTGAGTTCATCCGTCTCGCGCTGATGGGCCAGAAGCTGGGCCACAACGTATTCATCGTCATCGAGAAAGAGTCCGAAGTGGGCCTGGTGATCGAAGAAGCGGCGTCGCTCAAGGTCAAGCCTCAAGTCGGTCTGCGGGTGCGCCTGTCGTCCCTGGCTTCGAGCAAGTGGGCCGACACCGGTGGCGAGAAATCCAAGTTCGGCTTGTCGGCAGCGCAGTTGCTGTCGGTGGTGGAACGCTTCCGTGATGCCGGGCTGGACCAGGGCATTCGCCTGCTGCACTTCCACATGGGGTCGCAGATCGCCAACCTGGCCGACTACCAGCACGGCTTCAAGGAAGCCATCCGCTACTACGGCGAGTTGCGCAACCTCGGCCTGCCGGTCGACCACATCGACGTCGGCGGCGGCCTGGGCGTGGACTACGACGGTACTCACTCGCGTAATGCCAGCTCGATCAACTACGACATGGACGACTACGCCGGCGTGGTGGTGGGCATGCTCAAGGAGTTCTGCGACGCGCAGAGCCTGCCGCATCCGCACATTTTCTCCGAGAGTGGCCGCTCGCTGACCGCCCATCACGCCATGCTGGTGGTGCAGGTGACCGACGTCGAGAAGCACAACGACGACGTGCCGGCCATCGAGAACAAGGACGAGTTGCCGGAAACCGTACAGTGGCTGGTGGACCTGCTGGGCCCGACCGACATCGAGATGGTCACCGAGACTTATTGGCGCGCCACCCACTACATGAGCGACGTGGCCGCGCAGTACGCCGACGGCAAGCTGACCCTGGCCGAGAAAGCCCTGGCCGAGCAGTGTTACTTCGCCGTGTGCCGGCGCCTGCACAATTCGCTCAAGGCCCGCCAGCGCTCCCACCGCCAGGTGCTGGACGAACTCAACGACAAGCTCGCCGACAAGTACATCTGCAACTTCTCGGTGTTCCAGAGCCTGCCGGACACCTGGGCCATCGGCCAGGTGCTGCCGATCCTGCCGCTGCATCGCCTGGACGAAGAGCCGCTGCGTCGCGCGGTACTGCAAGACCTGACCTGTGACTCCGACGGCAAGATCAAGCAGTACGTCGACGAGCAGAGCATCGAGACCAGCTTGCCGGTGCACTCGGTCAACGAGGGCGAGGACTACCTGCTGGGTATCTTCCTGGTGGGCGCCTACCAGGAAATCCTCGGCGACATGCACAACCTGTTCGGCGATACCGACTCGGTGAACATCTACCAGCGGGCCAATGGCAGCGTGTACCACGCCGGCATCGAGACCCACGACACCATCGAGGACATGCTGCGCTACGTGCACCTGTCGCCCGAAGAGCTGATGACCCACTACCGCGACAAGGTGGCCAGCGCCCGGATCAGTGCTGCCGAGCGCACCCAGTTCCTGGACGCCCTGCGCCTGGGCCTGACCCGCTCGTCCTACCTGTCGTCCTGACGCCGGGGCATCCCTGGTGATGCCTTCAGGCCAATGAAAAACGCCGTTTCCCTTGCCGGGGAAACGGCGTTTTTTCATGCCTGGCGCCTGGCGCTCAATGAGCCTTGGCGAACCAGCCGTTTGTCTGTTCCAGACGCCAAGCGAAGACGCCCAGAGTCAGGCTGCGTAACAGCATGAACAGCAGAAAGCTCAGCCACAGGCCATGATTGCCCAGGCCCTGCAGGGCCCAGGCGCAAGGCAACAGCAGGAGCACGGTGAGCAGCATGCCGTTGCGCATCTCCCGCGCTCGGGTCGCACCGATGAACAGCCCGTCCAGCAGGTAGCTCCAGACCGCGATCAACGGCAGTACGGCAAGGTAGGGCAGGTAGGTGAAGGCCGTCTGGCGTACGTCGGCGATATCCGTCTGCATCTCGATGAACAGGTGTCCCGCCAAGAGAAACAGCGCTGTGAACCCCAGGCTGGCCAGTAGCGACCAGCCTCCGGCGACCACCAGGGAACGGCGCAGGGCCCGATGATCACGGGCGCCGATGGCGTGGCCGCACAGGGCTTCCACCGCATGGGCCAGGCCATCCAGGGCATGGGCGGTGAGCAAGAGGCCGTTGAGCAGCAAGGCGTTGGCCGCCACCGTGGCATCGCCCAGGCGGGCGCCTTGTACGGTGATCAGGAAAAATACCGATTGCAGGGCCAGGCTGCGGATGAAGATGTCGCGATTCACCGCCAGCAGTGGGCGCCAGTTCTGCCAGCGCCGCAGGGCAGCCCAGGCGATCTGTCCTGGATAGGCGCGCAGAGCCGGGCGGGTCATGGCCAGGCCCACCAATGCCCCGGTCCACTCGGCGATCACCGAGGCCCGTGCCGATCCCGCGACGCCCCAATCCAGGCCGAGGACGAACCACAGGTTCAGGGCGATGTTCACCAGGTTGGTGCTGAGCAGGATGGCCAGCGGCGCCCGGGCGTTCTGGGTACCGAGGAACCAGCCCACCAGGGCGAAGCTGGCCAGGGCGGCAGGCAGGCCCAGCAGGCGGGTATGGAAGAAGGTCCGGGTCATCTGGTCCAGGTCTGCCGAGGGCTGCATCAGCTGCAGGGCGGCACCGCTGAGCGGCACGCCAATGATCCCCAGCAGCACCGCCAGGCCCAGGGCCAGCAGCAACCCCTGGAGCAGGACTTGCCGCAGCGCGGCACCGTCGCCGCGGCCGGCGGCCTGGGCGGCGAAGCCGGTGGCCCCCATGCGCAGGAAACCCATGGCCCAGGCCAGGAAGGTATAGAGGCTGGCACCCACCGCCACCGCCCCCAGTTGATGGGCGTGGGGCAGGTGGCCGATCACCGTGCTGTCCACCAGGGCGACCAGGGGCACGGAAATGTTCGACAGGATCATCGGCGCGGCCAGGGCCCAGACGCGACGATGGGTGGGGCGATGACGCCAATCGGTGATCAGGGGGGACATGCGGGCTCCTTGCGAGAGCCGGCATTGTAGCGTCGCTATACGGCGCCGCCGAGGCCCGGAAGGGGTGGGGCAATAACCTGCAGGGTCAATGGATGATCCAGCTCAGCAGCCAGAGGCCGATGACCAACCAGATGAGCCCGAGGATGATCGAGGCGCGCATGAAGGCGCGGATGGCCGAGTAGAGGAACATCAGGCCGATGAGCAGGGTGATGATGCTGATGATCGAGGTGTCCATGCCCAGCGCGCGGGACAGGCCGTCGACAAAGTTGCCGCCGGCGTGGGTCAGGGTATTGAACAACCCGCTGAGCAGGTCGACGATGAAGCGGATGACCGAGCCGATGGCCTGGCCAAGCCATTCGAAGAAGCTTTCTACCTGCATGTGCATATCCTGATGAAAGATGAGCCGGTCACCCGGGAGCAACCTTGGGCCGCCAACGAGGGCGACGAGTTCCCTATCAGCATAGAAGCTGTCGGGTGCCGCACATTCTGGAGCACCCCGCTTGCCGGCGAAAGCGCTCTTGCGTCCCACGGCCAACCCCCGGAAGCTATACGCCTTCAGGAGACCTCGATGAACCTAGACCAACTGACCCAACGCTTGCATGCCATTCGTGACCACAACGACTGGCGGCAATTTCACAGCCCCAAGAACCTGGCCATGGCGGCCAGTGTCGAGATGGCCGAACTGGTGGAGATCTTCCAGTGGCTGACCGAGGACCAGTCGCGGCAGCTGCCGGCGGACAAGCTGGCCCATGCCGGGCAGGAAGTGGGCGATATCGTCCTTTACCTGCTGTTGCTGTGCAGCGAACTGGGGCTGGACATGGATCAGGTGGTGCGCAGCAAGCTGGCGGACAGCGAACGGCGGTTCTGCTCATGAGCGACCGGCACTTCGACCAGTTGGCGACACGTTTCGCCGAGAAGATCTATGGCGGCGCCAAGGGGGCGATCCGTCTCGCGGTGCTCCAGGCCGATCTCAAGGAGGCCCTGCCCGAGCGCCCGTTGCGGGTGCTGGATATTGGTGCGGGCCTGGGGCACATGTCCTTGTGGCTGGCACAGCATGGGCACCAGGTGACGTTGGCCGAACCAGCCGCACCCATGCTCGATGGGGCCCGCCAGCGGTTTGCCGACGCCGGGCATCAGGCGACCTTCATCCAGGCGCCCTGGCAGGAGCTGCTGGGACAACTGACCGAACCCTATGACCTGGTGCTGTGCCATGCGGTGCTGGAGTGGTTGGCCGAACCCCACGCGATCCTGCCGGTACTGCATCAGTTGACGGCTGCCGGAGGCTGGTTGTCGCTGGCCTTCTACAACCGCGATGCGCTGGTCTATCGCAACTTGCTCAAGGGGCACTTTCGCAAGTTGCGCAAGAATGACATGGCGGGTGAAAAACAGAGCCTGACCCCGCAACAACCGCTTGATCCTCGCGAGCTGGCGGCGCAACTTGATGGCAAGTGGCGAGTCGAAACCCAAAGCGGGGTGCGGGTATTCCACGACTATATGCCCGTGGAGTTCCAGTCCCGTGCCGAGCTCACGGATCTGCTGGAGATGGAGCTGGCTCACCGCCGACACCCAAGTTTCGCCGGGCTTGGGCGTTATCTGCATTGGCTGTGCCGGCCGGTCTGACGGAGTACTCGATGAAACGCCGCCTGGGTTTGATCCTCTTGTGTTCGGGGCTCGCCGCCTGCCAGGGCAGCAACCCCTATGTCGCCAGTTCCAGGCCCTTGCCACCGGCGCCAGCCCAGGCGGCCGGTACCTTCGACCGCAGCGCCTATCCAGCACCGCCCCGGGACTATGGACGCTATCGCAGCTGGGCCTGGCTCAATGGTCGCTTGCCCGCGGGCACGGCCTGGGCCGACTCGGCGCAGGTCGCAGAAGCCGTCGGCGATGCCCTGGACCAGCGCGGCCTGCGTCCATTGCATGACAACCGGCCCGCCGACCTGTGGGTCAGCGCCGACCTGCACCTGGAGAAGCGCTTGCGCCAGGTTCAGGAGGACTACGGCTATGGCGGTGGTTATGGCTACAACCGCTACAACCGCTACGGACCGGGTTATGGCATGTATGGCAGTGCGCCCATAGTGCGCACTTATGAAGTGGAAGTCGTCGTGGTACGGGTCAACCTGTTCGATGCCGGCAATGGCCAGCCGGTATGGAGCGCCAGCGCCGAGACCAGCAGCCGAGGCACCCTGGGCGAGCGCGCCGATGCGCTGCGCGAAGCCGTGCACAAGGCCCTGGCTGCTTATCCTCCCAGTTAGTCCTTTACCTGGAGAAACGCCATGTTCCATCGAATTGCATTACTGGTGTGTATCGCCTTGCTCAGTGCCTGTGCCACCGACCAGGTCAATCACGACTTCGATGCCAGCAGGGATTTTGGCGCCTACCGCAGCTGGAGCTGGAAGGAGCCAGCCCTGCAATACCGTCCCAATGATCCGCGGATCGAAAGCGACCTGACCGAGCAGCGCATCCGCCAGGCCGTAGCCGAGCAGCTGGACCAGCGTGGCCTGCGCCCGGCACCGGCGGGCGGGCGCGCCGACCTGAACGTACAGGCCTACCTGATCGTCGAGGACCGCCAGCAGCAGGTCACCACCAACTACGGTGGTGGCTGGGGTGGCCCGTGGAATGGCTATTGGGGCGGTCCGATGTACAACGAGACACGCAACATCACCTACAAGGTGGCGACCATCCAGATCGACCTGCTCGATGGCAAGGACGGCAAGCTGGTGTGGCGCGGCAGCGACGAGCAACTGCTCAGCAGTTCGCCCAAGCCCGCCGATCGCAGTGCTGCTGTGCGTGCCACGGTGACGCATATCCTGCAGAACTATCCGCCACGCTAGTTCCTGCAAGGGCGCTCGATTCGCCCAGCCGCCGGGTCCGGGCGGCTGGGCGAATCGCCGTCAGTCAGCCAAGCTGGCACCCTGCCAGCGTCGCGGCAGGCTCTTGACTACACTGCTGGCATCGATGGAGATAGCGCTCGGCCTGCGCGCCGGTAAAGGAGTGCCTCGATGTCTCCCCTCAAGCGGTTTTCCGGTCCGGCTCGCCAGCGCGGGGCCATTGGCCTGATGGCAGCGGTCACCCTGGGCCTGGCGTTGCTGTTGATGTTGCTGGTGGTGGATAGCGGTCGGTTGTACCTGGAGCAGCGCCGGTTGCAGCGGGTTGCCGACACCGCGGCCCTGGAAGCCGTCAGCCGTGGCGGCACTTGCCAGGCGGGCCTGACGGCCGCTGCCTATGCCGGGCAGAGTGCGGCGCGCAACGGCTTCAGCGTGGCGCCGGGCAGTACCCTGGCCGCCAGCTGCGGGTTCCTGACGACCGGCGCCAACAACCTGCGCAGTTTCAATGTCGACCCTACGCAATCGGCCGCTGTGCGAGTGGTGGTCAGCAATACCGTGCCCATCAGCGTGGCGGCGGGTATTGTCGCGCTGTTTTCCCCGGGGCCGACCAACCTCACCACCCCGTTGAGCGCTACGGCGGTCGCCGCGGCGCCCTTGCCGACCGTGGCACAACTGAGCATCCAGAGCACCCTGGGGACGGTCAGTACCGCGCAGTCGAGCATTCTCAACCCATTGGTGGGAGGCCTGCTGGGAGGCAGCCTGACCCTCAGTGCGGCAGGCTGGAACGGCTTGCTCAATACCAACATCAACTTGCTCAGCTATCTGAACCAGTTGGCGATCAACCTCAATGTGGCGGCGGGCAACTACACCCAGTTGCTCAATACCACCACGACCCTGACTCAGCTGATCCAGGCGGCCATCACCGTGGTCCAGGCCAATGGCGCCACGGCCGACATACTCACGGCCCTGGGCAACCTGCAGATCGCCGCTCTGAATGCGGTACCGCTGAAGCTGGGGGACATCCTGCAATTGCAAACCGGACTGCCCACTACCGCCCTGGATGCCAGTGTGCAGTTGTTCCAGTTGCTGCAGGCGATGATCCAGCTGTCCAACAGCAATAGCGCGGTGGCGGCGACGGTGCCGATCAATGTCCTGGGCCTGGCCAACATCACCGTGAAAACCAAGGTCATCGAACCACCGCAGTTGTCCGCTATCGGCAACCCGGCACTGGCCAAGGCGAGCCCCCTGGGAGCCAATCGGATCTACGTGCGCACTGCGCAGATCCGAACCCTGGTGCAGATCAACCTGTCGCTGCCGCTGGTGTCGGGGCTGAGTTCGGCTGTGGGCAACCTGGTGGCGCCGCTGACGCCGGTATTGAACAGCCTATTGAGCTTGAACCTGGTGCAGACCCTGGGCTCGGCGTTATGCCTGCTGGGCGCTGGCTGCGAGCAGCTGTACCCCAATCTGGCGCCGTCCTCGGAGATCGATCTGAGCCTGGATGCCGGTGGCGCAGTCGCCTACGTCACTGACTACAGCTGTCCGGTGAGCAACAGTGGAAGCAAAAGCCTGACTGTCCACACCGTCAGTTCCATTGCCGATTTGAAGGTGGGGCAGATCGATCCGACCAATGCCTTCTCATCGTCCGCCGAGCCCACAGTGACTCCCTTGCCGCTGGTGGACCTGGGGATTCGTACCTGCTACCAGTTCCTGGTCCTGCCGGGCCGTTGCGATCCAGTGGTGCATTATGCCGGTGGCGGCATCGCCATCATGGTCGATTCCAGTGTCGGGCAAAGTTCCCAGGATCTGGTGTATACCAGCACGACGGTCCCCTATCCGATACCGCCCAACCTAAAGCAGCCCCCCAGCTACCAGACCGCTGCTCCCACCAGCAATATTGTCAACAGCCTCGCGGGTACCTTGGCGGGTATCAACCTGGTGGTCTACAAGCCGGTCAACAACACTCCGTTGGGCAGCATCGTCACTGGCCTGGCCTCGGCCATCAGCGGCGTGAGCAATCTACTCATGCCAGTGATTACCGGGTTGTTGAGTCCGTTGCTGGACCCGCTGCTGAACAACCTGCTATCGGCCCTTGGCATCAACCTCATGGATGTCGAGGTCGGTGCCAACATGACCTGTGGCGACACCGGCAAGGCCTACCTGGTGATCTGATCCGCCGGGACTATCGGTAGCTCGATGCAGAAGCGCGCGCCTTCCTGGCCGTTGCTGACACTGAGGTGGCCCCCCATGTTCTCGATGATGCCGTAGCTCACCGACAGCCCGAGCCCGGTGCCCACGCCCACGGGTTTGGTGGTGAAGAAGGGTTCGAAGATCCGCTCCAGCAACCGTGGGTCGATACCGCCCCCGTTGTCCTCGACCCACAGGCGTATCCGTTGCTCGTCGCGCTGGCCATGGATGGCGATCCAGGGCTTGAAGTCATTCTGGGCCTCGCGTTTTTCCAGCAGGGCGTCCCGGGCATTCACCAGCAGGTTGATCAGGACCTGTTCCAGCTGGTCGACGAAACCCATGACCTGGACCTCGAAGCCCAGTTCGCTGATCCGCAGGTCCAGGCCCTTGCCGCGCATGCCTTCGGCCATCAGCGACAGGGTGCCCTCGATGGCCTGGGCCGGATTGAAGGGTCTCTGCTCGACTTCCGAACGCCGGCCGAATACCCGCATGTGATCCACCACCCTCGCTGCCCGCTGGACCTGGGCATCGATGCGGTTGAGCTTGTCGGTCAGGTAGTCGATCTGGATATCGCCGTTACCCAGGCGCTTGAGGACGTTGACGATGGCCATGCGCATCACGTTCAGCGGCTGGTTGATCTCGTGGGCCAGCCCGGTGGCCATTTCCCCGAGGGTCGCCATCTTCGCGCTTTGCGTGAGCTGTTGCTGGGAGCGCCGGACTTCGGTGTTGTCGCGGCCTACGGCCTGGATCTCCAGCAGTTGCCCTTGCTCGTCGAACACTCCGCGATCGGACCACACCCACCAGGCATGTTCACGCCCGGGCAATTGCAGGCTGATTTCAGCGGTACTCACCGGGAACTCCGGGCTCAGCAGTTTGAGCCGGCGCTCGAAGCCTTCGCGCTGCTCGGCCGACAACCACTGCCCGAGGTTGCTGCCGGGCAGGTCCTGGGCAGCACATTCCAGGTAGGCCGCCAGCGGTCGGTTGCCAAAGGTCAGGGTCAGGTCCGGGCGGTAGCGGCAGATCATCGCTGGCGAGTCCTCCACCAGAATCCGATAACGCTCCTCGCTCTGGCGTACCTGCTCGGCGGCCAGGGTCGCCTCGGTGACATCCAGCCACAGGCCGACGGCCTCCACTGGCAAGCCCAGGTCGTTGCGCAGCAGCCTGGCCTCGTCCAGCACCCAATGGAAATTGCCTTGGCGGTCCTGCAGGCGGTAGCGGCTATGGACGCTGCCTTCGCGCAGCAACTGTCGGCAGCGTTGGAAGTACAGGTCGCGGTCATCGGGATGGATCCATTGCACCCACTGGCCGTCGTTGCAGTCCTCCAGGGTCCAGCCTAGCAGTGGTTGCAGACTGGCGCTGAAGAAGCTGGGCAACAGCGCCCCTTCGACATAACGCTGGACGTAGATCACTGCAGGCGAGCTGGCGATCAGGTTGTCCAGCCGGGCGTGGGCTGCCGCGGCCTGTTGTTGCTGGTTCTTGATATCGCTGATGTCCAGCATGAAGCCCACCAACCGCTGTTGCGCCCCGCGGCCCAGAGCCTGGCCCTGCAAGCGGTACCAGCGGGTGGCGACGCCTGGCTCGCTCTGGTGCAGGCGCACGCAGAGCAGCAGCGGCTTGCCCAGTTTCAGCTCCTGCAAGCGGCTGGCGAGTTCAGCGCGATCGGCTGGATGCATCAGCTCCAGCCAGGCCTCGACACCCAGGCGGGTATGCCCTTCGGGCAGGTCCAGGCTGGCGGCCAATTGACTGGCCAACTGGACCTCGGCGGTGTCCGCCAGTAGTTCCCACCAACCCGCGCCCAGCAGTCCCTGCAAGGCATCCAGGCGCTCCATCTGCAAGTGATTGCGGTACTCGCGCAAGCGCCCCAGCAAGGGGCCGGCCAAGGCTGCGGCCAGCATCAGCCAGTCGCGCTCGAGCAGGCCAGGGGCATGCTGCTGCACCGGGTAGTCGCCACACAGCAACCAGGCGGCGACGCCATGATCGTCGCGGTAGGGCACCAGGAGCCCCTCGCGGTGGGCGAAGATCCCTTGCAAGCGTGGGTGTTCGTTGAGCCCATGGATCTGGTTCAGGCGCAGTACGGTGTTGCCGCCCAGGCTGTCCAGGCCACTGCCCAGGGTCTGGCCGTCGTGCCAGAGCCGGGGCGCGTCATGGGCGTGATAGCAGCACTGGATCATCCAGCCCTGCTCCTGTTCGTCCAGCAAGGCCAGGCCGACGCAGGGTATGCGCCAGCAACGTGCGAGGTCGCCCAGTGCATCGTGCAGTACCTCTTGCAGGCGCGACATGGTGCACAGGCGCAATTGTTCGCTGACCTGGGCTGCCAGCACCTGGCATTGCTCGCGGTTGAGGGTTTGCTGGCGCTGCTGGACCAGGTCACCGATGTCCAGCAGATGCAGGAGCCATTGCTCGCCCTGTCGCTGGACTCCACCGCGCAAGTACAGGGTCTTGCCGGCCAGGCCACGCAGTTGCAGGTCCAGTACTTGCCCGCTCCAGTCTGCAGGGCGGCCTTCCAGGGCCTGGGTGCTACCGGGCACTACGTAGTCGACCAGGTCGCAAGGTTCGGCGCTGGGCGGCAACTGGGCCAGGGCATGGCGCAGTTGCCCACTGCTGGCGAGGATCCGTCCCTGCTCATCCAGCACCAGCAGCAAGCCGATGCCCTGGAGCGCCTCGACTGGCGGGCGTCCTTCGCTCGATTGTGACGGGCGCGCGAGGAAACGCCCGAAAAGCTTGTCGCCAGGGTTCAAAATTGCAGGCTCGACTGGACGCTGAGGTTGTCGGGCAGGTTGGGCACCGGGCCGATCACCGGCAAGACCAGCTGGGGCACTACCCGGGTCAGCTTGCTGGTGGAGTAGTTCACCGTCACCGTCAGCACGCCGCTGTTGTAGACCGAGGAGTAGTCGGTGCTGGTGAAGTTGAAAGGCGCCGGAATCCACCCGGTCTGGGCTTGCACCACGCTGTTGGCGATGTTCTGTACCGTGGTGCCATAGTTGGGCGTGTTGGGGTCGACCTTCAGGGCCTGGCGCAGAGCCTCGGCGGTGGCCTGGTGGAAGGATTGCATCATCAAGAGCGGCACGCTGTAGCTGACCAGGCCGTAGAACACCGCGAAAAAGATCACGAAGACCACCGCGAACTCGATCGCTACGGCGCCTTTCTGCTTTCTAGGGAGGCCCAGTTTCATGAGTGCGTCTACCCTGACAACCACTATGTCCATTGAGCATAGGATCATTCCGCTGAAAGGGACTGTTCTGGCTGATGCATTTCTTGGTTTTGTGGTTCTGGTTGGCAATTTGTGCGCTGCAGGACCTGCACCAGCGGCATATCGCCAATCCCCTGACCCTGGGGGCCGCATTGCTGGCGGCGCTGTACCTGTCATGGACGGGCAGTAGCTGGCTGGGGGGCTCAGTTTCCGAAGCCGGCTGGGCATTCGTGCTGGCCCTGCTGCTGACCCTGCCCGGTTACGCCATGGGCAAGATGGGGGCCGCGGATGTGAAGCTGATGGCGGCCCTGGGCCTGGCCTCCGATATCCCGCATCTGCTGGGGGCGTTCATTGGCGCGGGATTGTTCACGGCGTTGTGGTGGCTGCTGGTTTCCTGGCTCAAGGCACCACGGAAACAGGAGCTTGGCCCGCCTGCGCCAGAGGGTGCTTTGAACTCGTCAAAAAAATATCCATTTGCCCCTTTTGTCCTGGCCGGAATGGTCTTAACTGTCATCGTGCTCCATTAGTCGCCAGGCCGATTAATGCTATGTACATAGTCGGAAAGTAGGTCTAGGTTTTAGCTCAACGGCCTGGATTATGCGAGACATCACAAGGAGTGGCCGGTCGGCGCCGGGCCCGCACGGAGTAACACGTGAACAAGCTCACCTCACCGATGAAAGTGCTCGTGGTCGACGATCAACCGCTGATCGTCGAGGAGCTCTGCGAGTTCCTGGAAAGCAGCGGTTATCGCTGCGTGCCTTGTGAGTCCAGTCGCCAGGCGCTGGATAGCTTCAACAAGGACCCGGATATCTCCCTGGTGCTTTGCGACCTGCACATGCCTGGCCTGGACGGCATCCAGCTGGTGCAGGAGATGCAGCGGCTCGCAGGCAAGCAGCGGGTATTCGAAGCCATCATGCTCACCGGCCAGTCCGACAAGCAGGATGTGATCAAGGCCCTGCGTGCAGGCATCGCCGACTACTACCAGAAGCCCATCGACCTGGATGAGCTGCTTGAAGGCCTGCAGCGCCAGGAAGTGGCCCTGCAGGAGCGGCAGAAGAACCTGCAACTGGGGCAACTGAACCAGAAGCTGCAATTTCTCTCGGAGTCCATCGACGACCTCTACCAGGACCTGGACAAGGTTCGCCGCTCGCCTGAGGCCAGCCAGCCCCAGGATTCCTCGGGCGAGCAGGGCATCGATACCGACGCTATCGAGATCCCGGCGATCTTCAACCAGCTCTCGCCCCGGCAGTTGGATGTGGCCCGTCTGGTGGGCAAGGGCCAGACCAACTATCAGATCGCCTGCGAGCTGGGGATTACCGAGAACACCGTCAAGCTCTATGTGTCCCAGGTACTGCGCCTGACCCATATGCACAACCGCACGCAATTGGCCCTGGCCTTGTCGCCCAGCAGTTCGGGTTTACGCCAGCGGGTGACGGCGCACTGATCGCAAGAGGCGGTGACCGACGTGTCGCCGCCCGTGCGCCAGGCCTACTTCTTGACCTCCACCTTGCCTCCGGCATCCGGGTCGTAGAAATCCGGAATCTCGTACCGATACTTCTTCAGCCAGCGCTGCAATGCCAGCTCCCGCTCGGTGGGCGTTGCCGTTTGTGGTTGCGGCGAGGCCGCCAGGTTGCGGCTTTGCAGCAACAGCCAGCCTTCGGTTTCCTGCTGCTGGGGCGAGGCCGGGCCGGCATCGATGGCTTGCGCCAGCAATGGCAGCGCCAGCAGGAGGGGGCAGCAGAGCATGGACAGTTTCATCATCAGTGCTCCTGGGTGGAGGTGGCGGCAGCCTGTAGAGGGGGGGACCCGCTAGCGACCTGGGTACCCTTGGCCGTTGTCTTCGACGGCACCTTGAGTTCTTCGGCGCGTGCCTGGGCCTGGGCGAATTGCTGTGGTGTGAGGCCAGCCTGGCTGACCACTTCGGAAGCTTGTTTCCAGTTGTCCTGATAGAGCAGCAGGGTCACCAGGTTCATGGCGGCCAGGGGGTAGGATTGCTTGAGCTCGATGGCGGTGAGGAACTCGAAACGTGCGTCCTCAAGACGCAGTTGATTGAGGTAGACCACGCCCAGGTCGTTGCGGATCTTCTCGTCGGTGGGCGCCAGCTTCGAGGCCCGTTGCAGATGGGCCTGGGCCAGGCCGTTGTCGCCCCGGGCGGCCGCCAGCTGGCCCAAGCCGTGTTCGCCTTCGGCGGCCAGGCATGAATTGAGCAGGCTGCGATACAACGGCTCGGCTTCACTACGGCCCAGCAAACGGTAGACCCGTGCCTTGCGTACCCTGACTTCGGCGAGGTTCTCCGGCAGGTTTTGCAGGTTGGCCAGGCCTGCATGCAGCTTGCCGTCGTTGACCATTTCATCGGCCAGGTTCACCGCCAGTTCCTGCTCGGAACTGAGCTTGGCGCAACTGGTGGAGCTGGTCAGGGTGGCCCACGGCGCCTGGCCGTTGCTGGCGCATCCGCCGAGCAGCAACAGGCCGGCGACGACTATCAGTGCTTTCATCAGGTTCCCTCTAGGAAGCAAAGGCCCGGACAATGGCGGTGAAGCCCGGTCCGGCCAGGACGATCAACAAGGCGGGGAAGAGAAACAACATCATCACCACCGACATTTTGGCCGACATTTTCGAGATGTATTCCTGCAGGCGTGTCAGGCGCCGGTCGTCCAGCAACTGCTTGAGTGCCTGCAAGGACTTCATCGCGCCGCCACCCTGCAGGATCAGTTGCTGGAGAATCACACAGGTATCGGTGAACTCATCCACCGCCAGCAGGGTCGCGGTCTGGTTCAACTCCTGGCCCAGCTCCAGGCCCGAGTCGACCCGGGCCAGGATCAGGCGCAGTTCATGGGTCAGCTCCGGCAAAAGCTTCTGGGCTTCGCTGCCCAGCACCCGCAGGGCTTGTTCCACGGCCATGCCCGACTCGAACAGAATGCGCAGCAGCGGAATGAAAGTGGAGATCTCCAGGGCGATCTGTTTTTGCCGCCGCTGGGCCGCATAGGCCAGGGCGCGTTTGGGCAGCAGGTAACCGGCGCCGGCGGCGAGCATGGGCAGCAGCCATTTGTTCCCGGCCTGGGGGTAGGCCACTTCCTGGACGAACAGCACCAGGCAGACGGCCACCAGCGGCGTGGCCAGTTGCAGGGCGGCAAACAGCGAGCGCTGGTTGGCACGGCGCCAGCCCAGCCGATTGAGGAGGGTCTGGGTCTCGCTGTCCATGCTCACCGTGCGCTGGCCGAAGCGGCTCTCGCCCAGCTGGCGTAGCCAGCTGCGCAAGCGGCTGTCACGGGTCATGTGGCCTTGCAGCCGCTGGGCGACCTGGCGTTCGCGCCGACGTTGTTCCAGCAGCAGGTTGCCGAGCAGGAGCAGGGCCCCCAGGAACAGCAGTGCCGCTGCCAGTAGAAGCATCTCAGATACTCCTCAGCATGCGCCAAAGGGCCAGGCAGCCGAAGACCTGCAGGGCCACGGCGGCGATCAGCATCTTCTGTCCACCGGAGTCATGCCACATGCCAAGCATGTAGCTTGGATTGGTGAGCATGAAGTAACCCACCAGGAGCAATGGCAGAAGCCCCAGAACCCAGGCCGTCATGCGGGTTTCCCCGGTCATGGCGCTCAGTTGCCGCGCACCTTGCTCGCGCTCGCGGATCAGCTTGATGAGGTTCTCCAGCAGTTCGCTGGCGTTGCCGCCGTAGCGATGGTTGACCTTCAGCCCCAGGGCGAACATGCGCAGTTCATCCTGCTCGTAGAACTCGGCGAAGTCGCTGACTGCCTCCGGCAGGTTGACCCCCAGTTGCACGTTGCGCTGTATCCGGCCCATGGCTCCCTTGAGCGGGTCGTTGCTGGAGTCGATGGCTCCCAGTACCGCATCGGCCAAGGTGCGTCCGGACTTCAGGCTACGCACGCTGTGATCGAGCAAGGGGGGTAACTGTTCGATCATGCGCTTGAGCCGACGCTGGTACAGCCAACTGATGTACAGGCGCACCAGCAAGGGGGGCAGGAAGATCCCGGCAAGCAACCCGAACCACTGGGCCAGCCAATAGCCCAGCAACATGAGCATGGCCCACCCGGCCAGCCACAGCCCCAGGCGCTCGCCGGGCTGGCCGAGGCCGGCGCGGGCAAAGGCGCGTTCCAGGCCGCTCCATGAACTGCGCTGGGGGGCCGGGTCCGGCTGTCCCTGGGCAAGCCGCTGGAGCACCCGCTCACGCTCGGTCTTGCGCACCCCGTGATAGAACATCCAGCCGGACAACCCCAGCAGGAGCAGGCAGATCAAGGTAAGCAGCAGACCGATCATGGGCCACCTCGCCGGTTCAATTGACGCCCAGGCCGATCTCGCGGCGCAGTTTGTCTCCCGCCGGGTTCATGGCCTCGCGCAGGAACCCGAAACCGCTGCGCCGATCCAGGCGGAACAGGGTATTGGTGACATAGATGTCGTCGCGCAGGCCTACCACCTCCACGACTTCGCTGACACAGCGCCGGCCATCGGGCATGCGGGTCAACTGGATCACCACATCCAGGGCCGCGCAGATCATTTGCCGCAAGGTGCGCTCGGCCACATGACGCCCGGTCAGGCCCACCAGGGTCTCCAGTCGCAGCAAGGCATCCTGGGCATTGTTGGCGTGCACCGTGCTCATGGAGCCGTCGTGGCCGGTGTTCATCGCGGTCAGCACATCCAGCACTTCGACGCCGCGAATCTCGCCGAGGATGATGCGGTCCGGGCGCATCCGCAGGGCGTTGCGGATCAGGTCGCTGGCCTTGACCTCGCCATGGCCTTCGGCATTCGGCGGGCGGGTTTCCAGGCGGACCACATGGGGATGGCCCAGTTGCAGTTCGGCCACGTCCTCGATGGTGACCAGGCGTTCATAGGGATTGATCAGTTGGCTGAGAATGTTCAGCAAGGTGGTCTTGCCGGTGCCGGTACCGCCGCTGATGAGGATGTTGCAGCGCTTGCCCACCGCGTCCTGGAGAAACTCGAAGATCGCCAGGTCGATGGTCTGCATGGCGATCAGGTCGCTGCTCTTGAGCATGTCCTTGCGGAACTTGCGGATCGACAGGCAGGGGCCGTCCAGGGCAATGGGCGGGATGATCGCATTGACCCGGCTGCCATCGGGCAGGCGGGCATCGACCATCGGCGAGGATTCATCGAGGCGGCGGCCCAGGGGCGCAAGGATGCGTTGCATGACCCGCTCGACGTGATGCGCATCGATGAAGCGCAGGTCGCTCTGGTGCAGGACCCCGTCACGCTCGACGAAGACCCGATGCGGGCCGTTGACCAGGATCTCGGTCACCGCCGGGTCGCGCAGCAGCACTTCCAGGGGACCGAAACCGGTCAGCTCATCGACGATTTCTTCCGCCAGCCGCTCCATTTCATAGCGGGAAATGGCCAGGTGCATGCGCGCGATGTACTCCGCCACCTTGTCGGTGACGAACTGTGAAAGGTTCTGCCGCGAGCTTTCCAGCAGGTTTTTCCCCGACTCTTCGATGGCATCGATGATGTAGCGATGCAGGACCAGCTTCAGGCCCTCGTGGTCGCTGTTGCCGGTGCCCGAACGGTTTGGGGCACCAAAGAGTTTCTCGCCGCTCATCGGCCCCCCATGATTCGGTTGAGCCAGCCCGTCTTGGGCGCAGGCAGCCCCTGGGAACGCTTGGCCAAGCGTTCGCCCAGGGTTCGCAGGCTTTGCGTCAGGCTGTCGCGCGGCGCCAGTTCGAACAAGGTGACGCCCTGGTTCTTGGCATTCAGGCGCAGCTCTGGGCTGTAGGCCAGCACGGCGATCACCTCCAGGCCGAAGGTCTTGCCCAGGGTGTCGGAGTCCGGGGCCACGGCACGCAGGTAGCGGTCCACCAGAAGACGTGCGTGCTCAAGCTTCATGCCTTTTTCCCGCCAGCGGTTGAGCACCTCCAGGTTGCGCCGGCAGTCGAGAACGTTCTGGTCGGTGCACCAGATCAGCTTGTCGCAGTGGCTGACGAAGGTGCGCAGGGCTTCGCTGTCCGGCTGCCCGACGAGGTTCACCACAATGTGCTGGAAGTGCTGGCGCAGGGCGCTGAGCAGCATGTACAGCTCTGCCGCGCTGGTGTGTTCCAGGGGCTCGTCGTGGTTAGCGTAGGCGAGGATGCGCAGGCCGGCCTCGGCGCTGGTGAACGCACTGTCGATCAGGGTGGCATCCAGGCGACGCAGGTGGCGCAGGGCGTCGCCGAAGTGGAACGAGCTTTCCAGCCCCAGCAGGGCCAGGCTATCGCCCCGTGGCAGGCCCAGGTCCAGCAGCAGGGTCTGCTGCCCGCTCTTTTGCACCACCAGCGCCATATGCCCGGCCAGCAGCGCACCATCGCCGTCGCCCTGGACGCCATAAAGCACGGTCAGCCCGCCTAGCTGGGTATTGGGCGTGACCGCTGGCAGGCGCTTGCTCAGGCGTCGGACCAGCCCGGCGACTTCGCTGGAGCGCGAACCATAGGCGACAAAGTCCCTGGCGCCGGCGCGCATGGCATTGAGGACCAGCTGGTTGTCCATGCCATCGCCGAGGGCAACGATCGCCAGCATCGGCTTGGCCTCCAGGGCGCCTTCGATCAGCGCGGCCTGGGCCACCACATGCTCGCGGTCCAGGCCAATGAACACCAGGTTGGCGAAGGTCACGTCCACCAGGGCCAGCAGTTCGTCCAGGCTGCCGTCGGCCCCCACCACCTGGCCCAGGGGGGCAAGGGCGCCTTGCAGCCACTCCAGGTCGGTGCTGTTGCGGGTGATGGCAAGGAAGGTCTGGCTCAGGTTCTGGTTCATTGCGACAGCCCACTGCGCTTGTCGAAGTTGCCGTTCTCGAGAAGGAACATGCGGTAGAAGTTCGGATCGTAGTTGCGCAGGCGCTCACCGGGCAGGGAGGGCAGCTTGGCGTCGGCCGCCAGTGGCTGGACCAGGTGCGGAGTGACCACCATCAGCAACTCGCGCTCTTCGCGATTGATCGTGCTGTCGCGGAAAAACGCGCCGAGTACCGGTATGTCTCCCAGCCCCGGGAATTTGTTCACCTGGGAGCTGTTGCGAGTGCTGATCAAGCCACTGATGACGAAACTCTCGCCATCGGCCAGGGAGATGCTGGTGTCGGTGCGGCGGATGGTCAGGGCCGGTACCTGGGCCCCGGCGATGCTCACGACGTTGCTGTAGTCCAGCTCGCTGACCTCGGGGGCGACCTTCAGGGAGATGCGCTTGCGGTCGACGATCGTTGGCGTGAGGGTCAGGCGAATGCCGAACTCCTTGTACTCGATGGTCACGCTGTTGCTGCCGGTGCTGGGGACTGGAATGGGGATTTCACCGCCGGCGAGAAAGCTCGCGCTCTGGCCACTGAGGGCCACCAGGGAAGGGCGGGCCAAGGTATAGGCGAAACCACTGCCCTCCAGGGCGTTGATCAGGGCCAGTACCCGGCCATTGCCGATGCCGATGTTGAAGGAGTTGTTGTTCAGCGGAATGTTGGTGCGTGCGCCACCGAAGGTGGGGGGAGTGCCCGAGGAGGTGCCGCCGCTCGTTGGTGCAGTACCAGGCGAACCGAACAGGAAGTTGTGCCCGCGGCCGAAGATCGAGACGCTGGCCTCCTTGAGCTTGGTGCGGCTGACTTCGACGAAGCGGATATCGGTCTGTACCTGGCTGGGCATCAGCGGATCGTCGCTGTCCGGCAGGGTGGAACCGCTCATTTGGGTGCTGGCCCGGCCCTGGACGAACACCATGCTCTGGCGTGGGGTAGTGGAGCAGGAGGTCCAGACCATCAGGCTGGTAGCCCCCGCTCCCATGCCGGTGAGCAGGAAGGCCTTGTTGCCGGTGGCTTGGACGTCGGCGATCTTCGGATCGCCAACCGCCAGCCGAGTGATCGCCACCGCAGACTGCAGTTCCTGTTGCATGCCTTCGCCGACTTCCAGTACCGCCGGCAATGGTGGCAGGCCCGAGCACCCTGTTGCCGGGGCGGCCAGGACCTGGCCGCAAAACAACGGGCCCAGGCTCAAGGTCAGCAGTACGGTGAAGGTCGGGATGGAGCGACTGCGCATGTAGTACATCCTTGCTCGATCAGGGGGTCTGTTGGGTGACCTGGTTGCCGCGGATCACTTCCACCGCCGGCCGCGTGCCTGCGCCCGCGGCCCCTGGGCTGCGCGGTGCACTGCCCAGGGCCAGTTGGGTGAACTGGAACAGGTTGCTGTCGGCAGCATCCAGATGCTCGATCGCCTCTTCGCTACCGGCCCAGTAATGGGCCAGGCGCTGCTCTTCGCTGCTGCGTACCGCCAGGCGCAGGACGCCGACCTGGGTGGCCAGCATCATTCGGCTCAGGAGCTGTTCGGGGACGGCCAGGACCACGGTGCGAGCATTGATCCGACGCTGGTCCTGCTTGAGCTTTTCATCGTTGTTCAGGGCGGGCGAGGCGGGCTGGCCGTCGTTGGTCAGCCCGAGCTGATCGCCCACGGCCAGCACCCGCATGGCCGGCACCGCGATCTGCGCCGATTGTTGCGGGTTGGCACTGTCCTGGCGCAGGAACAGCAGCACATCGACGTAATCGCCCGGGCTCAGCTGCCCTGCCGCGCCGATCACCTCGTCCACCGCCACGGCCAGGGCGCGTTCGTCGCTGTGGATCATTCGGGCCAGGGCTCCGCCCGTGGCGAAGCTCTGCTCATTGAGCCAGGTCCCGGCACTCAATTGCCGCCATGGGGTGCGTCCCACCGCCTGGTTGATGGCACTCAGGCTGCCGGGCGGCGCGGTGCGCAGTTTTTCCAGCGCCAGATCCGTGGCGGCCAGGGGGACGAAAGGGGGTACGTCGTGCACCAGTACCACGACCGGTTGGCGGGTCTGGTCTTCGGTGCTGGACACGGTGGATTCGACGACATTGGGAGCGACTGGTTGTGCTTGCACGGGGGCGGGTTCGGGCTGGCGACTGAGCACCAGGCCCCAGTAACCGAAAAACACTGCAGCCATCAGTAGAAGCCCTGCCAGAGCCATGGTGACGCGACTGTTCATGAAGGCTCTCCCTTTCCTACTGCGCCACCGGCCCGTGATTCCAAACGCGTTAACTTCGCAATCAGGCAGCTATGAACATGCAACTATTTCGCTATGTGAAGGTAGTAGAGCTAGGACGAAATGCCATTAACTGGCCAAAAAATTGCGAACAAAAGTAGGAGGCTCTCAATTGTGGTTGTACTTTTGGCGTCTTCTTCCAATTAATACTTAGTGATTAATCAGTTCTTACAGTTGCTGGGTGGTGGTTTGTTGACAATGCTCAAATGGCATTGGGAGTTCTATCCCGGTGCCATTCCGTCGGCGCCGTCTGGCGCAAAGGAGAGCTAGGATGATCCTTCAATATTTGTGGCTCAGGGCGCGCCTGTTTTTTGACCGCACCGAAGGTGCCTCGGCCATCGAGTACGCGATCGTGGTCGCCATGGTCGCCGTGATGGTGGTGGCGTTCGTGACGCCGTTGGGTAACAGGGTACTTGCCATCTTCAACAACATCCTGATCGCCCTTGGAGGCGCTGCTGTCACCCGCCCTGTTCCGTGAACCGGCGGTCAACTGCATGGCTGTCTAGTGTTGCAACCCCTGGCGGAGGTGCATGATGCTGCTTGAGTATCTTTTACTTCGTGCTCGACTGTTGCTGGCCCGTACCGAGGGTGCCTCGGCTATCGAATATGCGATCGTGGTGGCCATGGTCGCGGTGGTCGCGGTGCTGTTCGTTACCCCGATGGGCGACCGGGTCATGGCGATCTTCAACAATATTCTCGTGGCCATGGGAGGTGCTACGGTCACACGACCTGTACCTTGAGGCCTGCGATTGCACCTGCAGCGAAGGCCGCCAAATAGCCCGTTCAAGGTAAGTTTCATGAACACTCCTCCCACCCTACGCCAGCAACTGCTTCTTGTGGACGACGAAGAAGATGCGCTGATGGAGCTCGCCGAGTTGCTGGAAGGCGAGGGTTTCTGCTGCTTCACCGCGACATCGGTGAAGCTGGCCTTGAATCATCTCACCCGCCACCCGGACATCGCGCTGGTCATCACTGACCTGCGCATGCCGGAGGAGAGCGGCATGTCGTTGATCAAGCGCCTGCGTGAACACACTTCGCGCCAGCACCTGCCGGTCATCGTCATGTCGGGGCATGCCGACATGGACGATGTCAGCGACTTGCTGCGCCTGCAGGTGCTGGACCTGTTTCGCAAGCCGATCTACCACGTGCGCTTGCTGGAAACCCTCAACAATCTATTCCCCGAGCCGCGGCTACAAGTCGTCGGTCCCTGACCCGCTTGCCGGTACAGCTCCCGCCTGGCGGCCTGCTGTTTTCCGGTAGCAGCAGTCCATGTTGCAGATGTTCCTCGCAGGTAAAAAAAGACCCGCCGAAGCGGGTCACAGTCACGCAACTGTTCAGAGTTGATAGCTGAAGCTCAGGCTATAGCGCGGCTTGCGGTTGTAGGTGTCCAGGGCTTCGTCGGACAGGGCCTTGGCGGCCTCCAGGGCGATGTTGTAGTGCTTGGTATCGCCAAAGCGCAGGCCGAAGGCCGCCGATGACAGGCTGCTGCCCTTGACCGGTAGCTCGTTGAACCAGGTCTTGGCCCGGTCCAGGACCACATAAGGTTGTACGACCCTGACCCAGGGACCCTCTCGGTTGAAGCTGTAGTTCACTTCATAGGCCACGCCCCAGCCCTTGTCGCCGGTGGTCTGGTCATCGGGATAGCCGCGTGCGAAGTTCTGTCCACCAAAGCTGGCCCGCTCACTGTCAGGCAGGTTGTCCCGGCTCCAGTACAGGGCCCCGGACAGCACGCCTTGCCAGTTGTCGAGAAAGCGATTGCTCTGGACCCCGGCCAGGCGCACGCGGAAGAAGTCCAGGTCATAGAGGTCGTTGTTGGTCTTGGCGCCCATGCTATCGAGGCCACGGTACAGGCCGGCACTGAGAATCCTCAGCTGGCGCTGGTCGGACTTGCTCCAGTCGCCTTCCAGGGCCAGGGCGCGGATGTCGGTCTTCACGTCCACGCTCTGCGGGCTGTTGACCACCTTGTAGCGAGTCTTGTCGTTCACTGCATACAGGCGTGTGCCGAGGGTGAGCATTTCATTGGGCGACGCGATGAAGGGGTGGCTGACACCGATGGAGAAGCGATCGTTCTCGCGATGGGGTTCGAGTTCCAGGCCATTGTCCAGCTGCACGTTGCTGTGGGGCTCACTGCGATAACGTGCACCGTAAAGGCTCAGTTGCGTGCCCTCCGAGCCCAGCAACTGGCTGTAGTCCAGGCGGTAGTAGTGCTCCTTGTCCTTGCCCGGGGGAAACAGGCCGCTGAGGGTGAGTTGTTCGCCCAGGGAGGTCTGCGAGTTGCTGGAGGCCCCCACTAGGGCCTGCAGGCCATTGCGATTGTCCTGGGTACTGTTGAGTGTGGTGGTGAAGGGCTTGCGGCTGGCGGTCGCCACCAGCCGGGTGGCGCCGTCGGTGGTGCCCGGTGGTGGCACCACGGCTTGCAGCGTCACCCCGGGCACGCGGCTCATCAGGGTGGTGTAGCGCTCGAAGGTCTTGCGGGTCAACGGGCGCTCGGCCTTGAGCTTGGCCACCAGCTTGTCCAGGTAGGCCGACACCGGACCGATGTCGCCCTGTAGCTGGTAGTCCTTGACATAGCCTTCCACCAGCACCACCCGCAGCACGCCTTTGTCGAAGCTCTGCTGTGGCATGAAGGCATAGGAGAGCAGGTAACCGTCGTCCTGGTAGCGCCGGGTGATGCTGCGAGTGGCCTCGATCAATTGGGCGAGAGTGGTTTCATGGCCGATCAGAGGCTGGTAGATCGTCGCCAGCTGTTCCAGTGGGTAGATGGTGCCGCCCTCGATCTGCACCTGTCGTACGGTGACCTTGGTGCCCATGGTCAGCGGTTGTTGTCCCTGGGGGGCAGGCTGTTCGGGGAGCTGCAGTTTCGGGGTTGCCGGGCGATAGGCATCCACTGGCAGGTTGGGCGTGGGCAGGTTACGGATGCTGTCGTTGCTGTTGAGAAAGCGGGGAAGAGAGTCGGCATAGGCGCTTGAACAGCACCCGAGTAACAACAAGCTGGCCAACGTACGCATAGGACACTCCATGGTCGAACTGCGGTGGTGCTGGGAGCTCCCGCCCTAAATCTTTCGCTCGGTGCTGGAACCGAGGTTGACGCTAGGTTGCAGTGCTCCTGATAACAAAAAGGCGAGAGACTCTTCTGAATCCCTCGCCTTCAACCAAGCGTAGGCGCTGTAGGTGGGGCCGTCGAATCGGCCAGGTGCAAATTATTTTGAGGTGCCGCCCAGGGCTCCGGTCAGGCCGCCGACGACACCGCCCAGGCCGGTAGCGGCGCTGCCGTTGGTGGTGCCGGTGGCACCCAGGCCGCCCAGCAGGCCGCCACTGGTAGTGCCTCCACTGGGGGTGCCGCCGGTTACCAGGCCACCCACCGAGGCCACGGTGCTGCCCACCGCGTTCACGGTACCGCCCAGCGCGGCGCCGACTTGGTTGCCTCCGGTGCCGCCAGCGATAGCGGTGCCTACGTTACTGACCGCTCCACCCACTTGGCCCAGCAGGCCGTTGACCGGAGTACCGAGGCCGGTGGCCGCTCCGACTTGCTGGGTCACGCCGCTTACTTGAGTCGTGACCGGGTTCAAGGCTGCACCGACATTGGCGCCGACGGTGGCCAGTGGTGCAGTGGCTGCCAGGTTGGGAGTACCGCTGCCGCCCAATGCACCACCGACCGAAGCCACCAGGCCGCCGCCCGAGGCACCGGTGACGCCACCGGCGCTGACGGTACCGTTGGTGTTGCCGGCATTCAGGCCGTTGCTCAGGTTGGCCACTGCGCCACCCACGGTTTCCAGCAGGCCAGTGTTGCCACCGACACCCCCTGTACCGCCTGTGCCGCTGCCCGAGGTGCTTACATAGCCACCAGCGGCCCCGACTGCGGTGCTGGCATTGCTCAAGGTGTTGCCCAGCAGGCCGGTCACGGGATTGCCATTGCCCGCACCGGAGACCTTGCCACCGGTGGTGTCGACTGCCTGGGCCACGCCATTGAGCAGGCCGCTGACGGGGGTACCCAGGCCTGTAGCGCTGCCGACCTTGCCTGTCAGGCCTTCTGCCAGGCTGACCACGGGCACCAGGACCTTGTTGCCCACATCGTTGGTCAGGGTGCCTAGCGGGCCGCTACTGGTGGCCGTGCTCAGGGTGTTGCCGAGCATGGTCACTTGGGTGCCGACGCCTCCCAGGGCCGGTGCGACCCGGCTGACCAGGCCTCCAACCACCGGCACGCTTTGGGTGGTGGTGGCCAGTTTGCCGCTGAGGTCGGTGACACCGGTGCCGACGTCACTGACGACGTTGCCAGCGGTGGCAGTCGTGGTACTCAGGGCGTTGGGATTGGTGCCGAGTGTGCCCAGGCCATTGGTCAAGCCGCTGCCGACGCTGTCCACCACATTACCGGCGGTGTTGGCGGCGCTTTGCACTATTCCTCCTACTACCGGGGTACTGCCCAGGGAATTGCCCACGCCGCTGACGCCGCTACCTACGCCACTGACAGTGGTACCCAGGTCCGACACCAGGCTGCTGGTCGTCAGGGGGGTGCCTGTGCTGCCAGTGCCACCGCCCGTACCGCCGGTTCCGCCACCCGTGCCTCCGGTGCCGCCGCCAGTACCGCCGGTTCCGCCACCGGTGCCTCCGGTGCCGCCGCCAGTACCGCCAGTGCCGCCACCTGTGCCTCCAGTGCCGCCACCAGTACCACCGGTTCCACCGTCAGTGCCTCCGGTGCCGCCGCCAGTACCACCGGTTCCACCATCAGTGCCACCAGTGCCACCACCGGTCCCGCCGGTTCCACCACCAGTACCGCCCGAGCCGCCATCTGTGCCGCCGCTTGCGGCCGGGGATGAGGAGCTGCTGCCACCGCTCTTGTGGCCGCCACCGCCGCTGCAGCCTGCCAGGCTGAGGGTCAGGATCATGGCCAGGGCTGTTGCTGTTTTCCAAGCGAATTGAGTTTTCATGTCAGTTATCCCTTGCACCCGATACAACGGTTGTTGTTTTCGATAGCTCTCCAGTTCTTGTGCTGGAGATGTTTTCGTCCGTTGTCTAGATGAAAGGCCCGGGAGTAACTTTGAACAATTATGAACTTGGTATTAATGACTTATTTTTTTGAGCACCAGGGCTGTTGTAAAGGATTAGTCTTAAAGTGTTTTTAATGATGTATTTTGTTTAAAAGCCATTTAAAACAACATGTTGTATTTTCCTAAAAAAATAAAAGCCCGCATAAAACGAAAGTTATATACACACAATTAATAGTCATCCTTGCGGTTCTTCAATACCCCTGAAGCCTGCTGTCTGGTGCTCACTACCGCCTGCTTGTGGGCTCGAAGGCCTGGCCTATAATGCGCGCCCTAAAAACTCCAGGAGCTTGTGATGCCCAATCCCGTCTGGTGGCTGTTGTGCTTGCCGTTTGTCGCGGGTGCCTTCCTTGCCTTGCAAGCCGGTATCAATGGCCAGTTGGCCAAACAGGTCGACAGCGTGCTGGCTGCGGCCATGATTTCCTTCTTTGTCGGCACGATGGCACTGCTGGCGCTGGTGCTGCTGCAACGTGAGGTGCCGTCGCTCAATGCCCTCAAGGGTTTGACCTGGTGGCACTTGTGCGGCGGCTTGTTGGGGGCGTTCTTCATCACCGTTGCGGCGTATACCGGGCCACGGATCGGGGCCTTGCTGTTCATGGCACTGGTATTGGCCGGCCAATTGAGCATGGCCCTGGCTGTGGACCACTTTGGCTGGGTGGGATTTCGTGAAGCGCCGATCAGCCTCGGCAAGATTGCCGGATTGCTGCTGATCGTTGCCGGGGTGGTGCTGATCCGCCGCGGCTGACGGAGTTCAGGCAATCGGTTGCCAACCTCCTTGCATGTGCTGCAACTCGCCCTTGCCCAGCAGTTGCAGTTCGCCGCTGGACCCGGCGGCACTGGCCAGGAGCCGGAGCGGCGAGGGCAGCAGCACGGGCTTGATGAAGCGCACCGTGATCTCAAGGTTCGCTGTGGGCAGATGTTCCTGCAACGCCGCCAGGGTTCGTGCCTCGCTCCATAGCCCATGGGCGATGGCCTGGGGAAAACCGAACAAGCGGGTGCTCCAGGCGCTCAAGTGAATGGGATTGTAGTTGCCGGATACCTTGGCATAGAGGCGACCGATATCGTGTTCGGCCGTCCAGTGATCGGTTTCCAGCAGCCCCTGGTGGCTGGGCAGGGATAAGCCCGGCGGTTCTCCTGCCAGCTTGATGCCCCGGCAGAGGAATCGGCTCCGGGCTTCCCAGAGCGGGCCCAGCAGGTCGTCGATGCTGGTCACCAGGTCGAAGCTCGCAACCAGGCGCTTGCCGATGACCGAGTTGGCGAAGGCGAAGTCGATTTAACGATCGGACATGGAACGCACTCCGCAAGCTGGGGTTCAAAGAGTGGACCGCGAATGGCCCCGGGGTGTTCGCTCAGAGGCTTTGTCCTGCCGCTACCAGGGGAATACCTACGCTGCGTTAGGGGGGCAGCGCAGTAGCACTTACAAAACAAGGCGCTTTCCGTGACTTGGCTACGTCGCGTTGCGAGCATCGGCGGCAGTTGCCGCCCAGGTGCTCTGCACGCTCAAGGCGTGGCAGGACCCGCAATACTGCAAGACCCGGCTGGGGCTCGATGCGCTGCTGGGCGATATCGATCGTTCGCGGCTCAACGTCAAGGGCCGTTCCCTGGCGGCCGGTCACCCCTTTGCCGCCACGGGCGGGCGCATCGTTGCCAACTTGGCGAAGTTGTTGAGCGTGGCTGGCGGGACAGGGGCGCGGGTTGATTTCGATCTGTGCCGCGGGAGGGCAGGGCGTGACGGCGATCATCGAGCGTTGAAGGGTGTTGGTCTGCTTATTGACTGCATTGTAGAGGGGCGTTGATCGGCAGCTCTTTCCCGGCGTGGGAGGATTGCCGTATAACGAGTGACTTTCGCGTGTTTGGTAACAAGGGAACCAGAATAAAAGCTGATGAAGACTCCAAAACGCATTGAACCGCTGATCGAAGACGGTCTGGTAGACGAGGTGCTGCGCCCACTCATGAGTGGTAAGGAAGCAGCTGTGTATGTGGTGCGCTGCGGGAAGGAGATACGTTGCGCCAAGGTCTACAAGGAGGCTAACAAGCGTAGTTTCCGCCAGGCGGCGGAGTATCAGGAAGGGCGCAAGGTGCGCAACAGCCGCCAGGCCCGGGCGATGGCCAAGGGCTCCAAGTATGGGCGCAAGGAAGCCGAGGAGGCCTGGCAGAACGCCGAGGTGGCCGCCCTGTTTCGCCTGGCCAATGCCGGGGTCCGGGTACCCAAGCCGTTCGACTTCCTCGAAGGCGTGCTGCTCATGGAACTGGTGGCCGACGAGTATGGCGATGCTGCGCCACGCCTGAACGATGTGGTGCTGGAGCCGGAGCAGGCGCGTGAATACCACGCCTTCCTGATTTCCCAGATCGTGCTGATGCTGTGTACCGGCCTGGTGCATGGCGACCTCTCCGAGTTCAACGTGCTGCTGGGGCCGGAAGGACCGGTGATCATCGACCTGCCCCAGGCCGTGGATGCTGCCGGTAACAACCATGCCTTCAGCATGCTCGAGCGCGATGTGGGCAACATGGCCGCCTACTTCGGGCGCTTTGCCCCGGAGCTCAAGCGCACCCGCTATGCCAAGGAAATGTGGGCGCTCTACGAGGCCGGCACCTTGCATCCGGACAGTGTGCTCACGGGCGAGTTCGCCGAGGCCCAGGAGCAGGCGGATGTCGGTAGCGTGATGCGTGAAATCGAAGCGGCGCGTTTCGACGAGGAGCGTCGCCGGGCCGCTCGTGCGGAGGACGAAAGACCGCCGGGCAAATCCGACGAGCCACCGCCTCCGCCCTGGATGCAGTGACCCATGAAAAATCCGGCCCAGGCCGGATTTTTCATTTCTGCAGACCACCTTGGCACCCTGTAGTCGCTGTCGAGCCTGCGAGGCTGCGCCAAGGCCCGCAGGACCTTCAGGACTCGATCTTGCGAGTGCTGCGCGCCTGTGCGGCAGCGGCTACACGAAGCATTTCACACTCAAGGCCCGCAGCAACTGCCGGAGGCCAGTTCCTTGAGGATCGGGCAGTCCGGGCGGTGGTCGCCATGGCAGTGCTCCACCAGGTCCTGCAGGGTGTCGCGCAGGCCTGCCAGCTCGCGGATCTTCTGGTTCAACTCATCGATGTGCTGGCGGGCCAGGGCCTTCACATCGGCGCTGGCCCGCTGGCGGTCCTGCCACAGGGTCAGCAACTTGCCCACTTCCTCCAGGGAAAAGCCCAGGTCCCGGGAGCGCTTGATGAATGCCAGGCTGTGCAGGTCGTCATTGCCGTACAGGCGATAGCCGCTGTCGCTGCGGTGGGCCGGCTTGAGCAGGCCGATGGACTCGTAGTAGCGGATCATCTTGGCGCTCAGGCCGCTCTTGCGCGCTGCTTGGCCGATGTTCATCCGGCGTTCTCCAGGTCTTTGGGTTTCCAGGTTTTCAACAGTAGCGCATTGCTCACCACACTGACGCTGGACAGGGCCATGGCGGCGCCGGCCAATACCGGGTTGAGCATGCCGAAGGCTGCGAGGGGGATGCCGATCAGGTTATAGACGAAGGCCCAGAACAGGTTCTGGCGGATCTTCGCGTAGGTCTTGCGGCTGATCTCCAGCGCGGCGGGAATCAAGCGCGGCTCGCCACGCATCAAGGTGATGCCGGCCGCGTGCATGGCCACGTCGGTGCCGCCGCCCATGGCGATACCGATATCCGCGGCGGCCAGGGCCGGAGCATCGTTGATGCCGTCGCCAACCATTGCCACTACGCCGCTTTTCTTCAGTTCGGCCACGGTGGCGGCCTTGTCGGCAGGCAGCACTTCGGCGTGCACGTCGCTGATGCCCAGGGCCTCGGCCACCACCCGAGCGCTGCCGCGGTTGTCACCGGTCAGCAGGTGGCTATCGATATGCCGGGCCTTGAGTTGCTGCACCGCTTGCAGGGCGCCGGGCTTGAGGGTGTCGCCAAAGGCGAACAGGCCCAGCACGCGCGGTTGGGCGCCCTGTTCGATCAACCAGGACAGGGTTCGTCCTTCATGTTCCCAGTCCTTGGCCACCTGGGCCAGGTCACCCGGGTTCAAGCCGCTTTCCTCCAGCAGGCGGCGATTGCCCAGGGCCAATGGGCGGCCGTCCAGGGTGCCGGCGATGCCGCGGCCGGTCAGGGCCTGGCTGGCGCTGACATCGGCCACTGGCAACTGGCGCTCCTCGCACAGGTCCAGCACGGCCTTGGCCAGGGGGTGTTCACTGCCGCGCTGCAGGGCACCGGCCAGTTGCAGCAGGGTGTCTTCGCTACCTTCCAGGGCCTGCAGGTGGGCGATACGAGGTGTACCCGAGGTCAGCGTGCCCGTCTTGTCGAAGACCACGGATGTCACCTCATGGGCCCGCTCCAGGGCTTCGGCATCCTTGATCAGGATGCCGTGGCGGGCCGCGACGCCGGTACCGGCCATGATCGCGGTGGGGGTGGCCAGGCCCAGGGCACAAGGACAGGCGATCACCAGTACGGCCACGGCATTGATCACGGCAGTTTCCAGGGGCGCACCGTACAGCCACCAACCCACCAGGGTGATCAGCGCCAGCACCAGCACGGTGGGCACGAACACCTGGCTGACCTTGTCCACCAGTTTCTGGATAGGCGCCTTGCCGGCCTGGGCGTCTTCCACCAGGCGGATGATCCGGGCCAGCACGGTTTCCGCGCCCAGGGCCTGGGTGCGCACCAGCAGGCGGCCTTCGCCGTTGATCGCACCGCCGGTGACTTTGTCGCCAGGCTGCTTGGGCACCGGCAGGCTTTCGCCGCTGATCAGGGCTTCGTCGGCATGGCTCTGGCCCTCGACGACTTCGCCGTCTACCGCAAAGCGCTCGCCGGGCTTGACCAGCACCAGGTCGCCCAGGCGCAGGGCGCTGATGGCCACTTCCTGTTCGCGGCCGTCGATCACCTGGATCGCCCGTTCCGGCCGCAAGGCTTCCAGGGCGCGGATGGCGCTGGCGGTCTGGCGCTTGGCGCGACTTTCCAGGTACTTGCCCAGCAGCACCAGGGCGATGACCACCGCCGAGGCCTCGAAGTACAGGTGCGGCATGCTGCCCGGCGTGGCGCTGGCCCATTCGTACAGGCTCAAGCCGTAGCCGGCGCTGGTGCCCAGGGCGACCAGCAGGTCCATGTTGCCGCTGCCGGCGCGTACGGCTTTCCAGGCCGCCACGTAGAAGCGTGCGCCGAAGATGAATTGCACTGGGGTGGCCAGGGCGAATTGGGCCCAGGCCGGTAGCATCCAGTGCAGGCCGAAGGGTTCTACCAGCATTGGCAATACCAGCGGCAGGGCCAGCAGGATGGCCAGTACCAGGCTCCAGCGCTCGCGGCGCAGGTGTTGCCCGGGATCGCCGTCATGGCGTTGCTCGGCCTGCCACAGGCTGGCGGAATAACCGGCTTTGGTTACGGCTTCGATCAACTGCGCCGGATCGACCTGGCCCAGCAGCTCGAGGTGGGCACGCTCGGTGGCCAGGTTGACGCTGGCGCTGCGTACTCCCGCCACCTTGTTCAAGGCGCGCTCCACGCGACCGGTGCAGGTGGCGCAGGTCATGCCGCCGATGCTCAGTTCCAGGCTCTGTACCGGCACGCTGTAGCCGGCGTTCTCCACGGCGGCCAGCAAGTCCGGGAGACTGCCGTCCGGTGCCTCGATACGGGCCTGTTCCGTGGCCAGGTTGACGCTCACCGCACGGGTTCCGGCGACCTTGCCCAGGGCGCGCTCCACGCGTCCGGCGCAGCTGGCGCAGGTCATGCCGGCGATCGGCAGGTTGAAGGTGATTGAATCGGACATCGGGAGCACTCCCTGTAGACAAGTGGCCACAGGATCAACCTTGCCATGCAGGCAAGGTCAAGGGGCATTGCAGGGGTGCTTCATTTTGTCCCAGGAGCGGGACGGGAAAGGCCTGGCGCCAAGGGCACCAGGCGGGCGGTCAGTATTCCAGGGCCGCGGGCTTGAGGTACATGCCCGAGGGGCTGGTGGCGATGCGGAACTTCAGTACGTCGCCGGCCTTGAGGCTGATCTCCTGGGTGTTCGGGGCCAGCATGCCGGCGCTGCATCCCGGTGCCTGGCTCGGCAGCAGTTTCAGGCTCAGCGCTACTTTGCCCGCAGGCAGGTTGAAGGACGTGCTCTGCTCCTGGAACAGTCGACCGGCGAGCTGGTCCTGGATATACAGGCCGATTTCGCAGGAGGTGGCAACCTCCAGTCGCTCCCTGGAAATGATCAGTACGCCGTAATCCTCTCCGGCGGCCAGTGCCGGTGGCGCTGCCGCGAAAAGGCCCAGCAGGCCGACGAGACTGAAAGTTGACCAGCGCATGGCTGAATCTCCGCTGTGATGACATTAATGGTGCAGCTTGGCCGAGCGCGGCGCTGATTTCCAGCCCGGCAGGTCGATCAGGAACTTGACCTTGCCATGGTGGCAAGGACAAGACTCTTGCCCAACCTCAATACAGGAGAAGCGCAATGCAAGTATTCAACGTTCAAGGCATGTCCTGCGGCCACTGCGTGCGAGCCATCACCCAGGCCCTGCAGAGCAAGGACCCTGCGGCCACGGTACGGGTGGACCTGGCGGCCAAGGAAGTGGGGGTCGAGAGCCGGTTGTCCAACGATGAGGTGATCAGCCTGATCAGCGAAGAAGGTTATGCAGTGCAGGTAGCTTGAGTCTTTTTAATCGTTAGCGACCTACCTGAATGTTCAAGGCGTCCAAGCGCGGATAAACTGTCGGACCGCTGACCCGACGTTCGTTTGGATGCCATGAACCTGCGCACTATCCTGATTCTCGGCGCCCTGAGCGCTTTCGGCCCATTGGCCATCGACTTCTATCTGCCGGCTTTCCCGGCGATGGCCCAGGCTTTCGGCACTGATGAAAAACATGTCCAGTTGACCCTGGCGGCCTACTTCCTGGGGTTGTCCATCGGTCAGTTGGCCTATGGGCCGCTGGCCGATCGTTTTGGCCGGCGCTTGCCGCTATTGGCCGGAGTCGGCTTGTTTACCCTGGCGTCGATGGCCTGTGCCTATGCGCCGAGCCTTGAATGGCTGATCGGCGCGCGGTTCGTCCAGGCCCTGGGTGGATGCGCCGGCATGGTGATTTCCCGCGCGGTGGTCAGCGACAAATGCGATGCCGTAGGGTCGGCCAAGGTGTTCTCGCAACTGATGCTGGTCATGGGGCTGGCACCGATCCTGGCACCGATGCTCGGTGGCCTGCTGGTCAATCTGCATGGCTGGCAATCGATCTTCATCATGCTCACGGTGTTCAGCGCGCTGTCCGGACTGGCCGTCGCCCTGGGCCTGCCGGAAAGCATGCCGGCGGATCGGCCGCGCCTGCCGTTGTCCGGTGCGCTGTACCAGTACGGCCTGCTACTCAAGGACCGGGTGTACCTGGGCCATGCCTTGACCGGCGGTATCGCCATTGCCGGCATGTTCTCCTACATCGCCGGTTCGCCCTTTGTCCTCATCAAGTTGTATGGCGTGCCGGCCGAGCACTTTGGCTGGTTCTTCGGCATCAATGCCGGTGGATTCATCCTGGTGGCCCAGGTCAATGCACGGCTGTTGGCCAAGCGCGGGCCGGCTTTCCTGTTGGCGCGCACCGTGTGGATCTATCTGGCGGCGGGCCTGACCCTGCTGGGTGTCAGTACCTTGCACACCGAGGCGCTGTGGCCACTGCTGGTGCCCCTGTTCGTGTGTATCGCGAGCCTGGGCTGCATCATTCCCAACGCCGCGGCCTGCGCCATGAATGGCCAGGGAGCCAGGGCCGGCAGCGCCTCGGCGCTGCTGGGGTGCCTGCAGTTCAGTGTCGCCGCGGGAGCGGCTTACCTGGTGGGGGTGTTGCACGATGGCAGCGCCACGCCAATGGCGATGGTCATCTGCCTATGTGGCGTGCTGGCCGTGAGCATGGCGGTCATGACCCGGCGTTTGCAGAATGCCCGGGCACTGAAGACCGCCGGGCTCTGAATCAACCGACGGCGCGCTGGGGCTGGGGAATCGAATGAGGTGCCTGCAGCCTGGCTTGCAGGGTCTGGGCGAAAGCCCGCGCCTCGGCTTCGCTGCGGAACGCTACCGCATGCTGGTCGAGACGCACCTGCCACTGGGAGCCTTGAGGGGTTGCCAATTCTTTTATCAGGATCTTCATTGCTGACCTCCTAACGGTAAAAGAGCGCGCTGCAAGGGACCCCAGTGTAGACCTGAATACGGTCATGAATATGACCGAAATCAATTCTCGGACTGGCGGCCGCCGCTGCGTTTTATCGCCGGCTGGAGGCCGCCCATTACGGCTCTAGAAACCTTCCAGGACGATCTTGCCCTTGGCCTTGCCGCTTTCCAGCAGCGCGTGGGCACGGCGCAGGTTGGCGGCGTCGATCCGGCCAAAATGTTCCCCGACCGTGGTCTTGAGGGTGCCAGCATCGATCAGCTCGGCGATCCGCGTCAGGATCACGTGTTGCTGTTGCATGTCGGGAGTCTCGAACAGCGAGCGGGTGTACATGAGTTCCCAGTGCAGCGACAGGCTCTTGCGCTTGAGCTTGGTCACATCGAAGCTCTGCGGGTCGTCGATCAGTCCCAGCTTGCCCTGTGGCGCCAGGGCTTCCACCAGTTGGTCCAGGTGAGCGTCGGTCTGGGTCAGGCTGGCCACGTGGGTCACCTGCTCGATGCCGATGCGCTTGAGCTCGGCGCTCAGTGGCTGGCTGTGATCCACCACGGCATGGGCGCCCAGCTCGCGCACCCAGGCCTGGGTCTGCTCGCGGGAGGCGGTGCCGACCACCTTGAGCCCGGTCAGTTGGCGCGCCAGCTGGGTGAGGATCGAACCGACGCCGCCAGCGGCGCCGACGATCAACAAGCTCTGGTCTTTGATCTGTGGGTCCTGGCTGACCTGCAAGCGATCGAACAGCAATTCCCAGGCGGTGATCGCCGTCAGCGGCAGGGCGGCGGCTTCGGCAAAGCCCAGGCTCTTGGGCATGTGGCCGACGATGCGTTCATCCACTACGTGCACTTCGCTGTTGGCCCCGGCGCGGGCGATGGAGCCGGCGTAGAACACCTGGTCGCCAGCCTTGAACAGGCTGACCTCGCTGCCCACGGCCTTGACCACTCCGGCCACGTCCCACCCCAGGACCTTGGCGGCCCCGCCTTCGGGCTGGACGTTGCGGCGCACCTTGGTGTCCACCGGGTTGACCGAGATGGCCTTGACCTCCACCAGCAGGTCGCGAGGGCCGGGGGTAGGCTCCGGCAGTTCAATGTCTTGTAGGGCGCGTGGATCGTCGATCGGCAGCGATTGGTAGTAGGCGATGGCTTTCATGATGGGTTCCTTGTAAGGCGATTGAAGAGGGTCAGGCGATCAGTTGCAGGCGCTTGAGTTCGAAGTGTTCGAGGGCATCGCGGGTATGTTCCAGGAAGGCCTGGAAGTGTGCGGTGCCGTTGTGCAGGTCCAGGGCCGCCTGGTTATCCCAGCGCTCCAGGACGTAGAAGGTGCCTGGCTGCTCGGCATCCTGGTGCAGTTGGTAATACTGGCAGCCGGCTTCAGCGCGGCTGGGCGCCACCAGGACACTGAGTTCGCGTTGCAACACGTGCTGCTGGCCAGGCCGGGCGACCAGGGTGGCAATGGCGGTGAAGGGCTCGGACATCGGGGTATTCCTCGGTGGAATTGGACGATGGAGAGATGATTGGCTATTTCTGTGCACGGTAAAACCGGCTAAAAGAGCAGTCTCTTTCAATGTTTTTTTGATAATCCGAGGCTGGCCGTGTTGCGATTCGATGATCTGCAGTTGTTCGTGCGTGCCGCCGACCTGGGCAGCCTGTCGGCGGCGGCCCGGGTCATGGACCTTTCGCCGGCGGTGGCCAGCGCTGCCCTCAAGCGCATTGAGCACCACCTCGGCGCACGCCTATTGGCTCGCTCCACCCGCAGCCTGCGTCTGACCGCCGAGGGCGAGGGTTTTCTCGAATACGCCCGCGCCGCCTTGGGCAACCTGGATGAAGGTCGGCGCCTGCTGGCCAGCGGGCAGGACCAGGTCAGTGGCGTGTTGCAGCTTTCCGCTCCCTCGGACTTTGGGCGCAATTTGCTGCTGCCCTGGCTCGACGAGTTCCAGCGCGAGCATCCCAAGCTCAGCGTGCGCCTGTTGCTGGGGGACAGGATTGCCGACCTGTTCCGCCAGCCAGTGGACATCGCCCTGCGCTACGGTGAACCGGAGGATTCCAGCCTGGTAGCCCTGCCGGTAGCCCCGGACAACCGCCGGGTGCTGTGCGCCGCTCCCGGCTACCTGGCGCGCCATGGCGAGCCGCGCCAACTGGAGCAGCTGGCCCAGCACAACTGTCTGTTGTACATGCTCGATAGCCGGGCCCACGATCTCTGGAGCTTTCATGACGGCAAGCGCGAGGTGAGCCTCAGCGTCAGTGGCGACCGCCTGAGCGACGATGCCGATGTGGTCCGGCGCTGGGCTTTGGCCGGGGCCGGGATCGTCTACAAGTCCTGGCTGGACGTGGCCGCCGATGTGCTGGAGGGGCGCCTGCAGGTGCTGCTGCCGGAGCTGACCTGCGAGCGGGCGTCGCTGAACCTGCTCTGCACCCATCGGGCGCACCTGAGCAAACCGGTGAAGCTGTTGCGCGATCTGCTGCAAAGACGCTGCGCCGAGATCAGCGCTCGCCGCCCGGTATAGCTCTGCCACGAATAGCACCCCCAGGACATAACCCTCCCACTGCATCGCCCAGCCATCCGGCGCTTCGCCCCTGGGCGTCGCTGGTGGATGCGGGCAGGTCGCCCTCGGCAATCAGCCCCGGTCTCGATCCCGCACACTCCGACGGTCAAGCATTCGACTGTGGGGGACGGGGCATGGGCATACAGAAGTACAGCGCTGCGGAGCGCCTGGAGCGGTTACCCATCAGCGGCTATCACCGGCTGATCTTCATCATCATCGCCTTGGCGTTCTTCTTCGACTCCATGGACCTGGCGATGATGACCTTCCTCCTGGGCTCGATCAAAGCCGAGTTCGGCTTGAGCTCGGCCCAGGCCGGCCTGCTGGCCAGCTCGAGTTTCTTCGGCATGGTGCTGGGGGCGTCACTATCGGGAATGCTCGCCGACCGTTTCGGTCGCAAGCCGGTGTTCCAGTGGAGCATCGTGCTTTGGGGCGTGGCCAGCTACCTGTGCTCCACGGCCCAGGATGTGGACAGCCTGACCCTGTTCCGGGTACTGCTGGGAATCGGCATGGGCATGGAGTTTCCCATCGCCCAGTCGATGCTCTCGGAGATGATCCCGGCGCAACGACGCGGACGCTACATCGCCTTGATGGATGGTTTCTGGCCCTTGGGTTTCGTCGCCGCCGGGGTGCTGTCGTACTTCCTCCTGCCGTTGATCGGCTGGCGCGACATCTTCCTGGTGCTGGCGATCCCAGCGGTGTTCGTGCTGGCGATCCGCTTCTTCATTCCCGAGTCGCCGCGCTGGCTGGAGCAGGCCGGGCGCCATGCCGATGCCGACCGGGTACTGCAAGGCATCGAGGACAAAGTGCGGGCATCCCTGGGCACCAGCCAGTTGCCCGAGCCAGTGCGCCTGCCACGCATAGAGAGCGCGCCAGGGCAGTTTTTCTCTGCGTTGCGCCAGATCTGGTCGCCGCAGTATCGCCAGCGCACGGTGATGATCTGGAGCCTGTGGTTCTTCGCCCTGCTGGGGTTCTATGGCCTGACCTCCTGGCTCAGCGCGTTGCTCCAGCAGTCCGGTTTCGCGGTGACCCAGTCGGTGTACTACACGGTGCTGATTTCCCTGGGCGGGATCCCGGGGTTCCTCATGGCCGCCTGGCTGGTGGAGCGCTGGGGGCGCAAGCCGGTGTGCATCGTCACCTTGCTCGGTGGCGGGATCATGGCCTTCTTGTATGGGCAAAGCGCGGTGTTCGGCGGCAATGCGAGCCTGCTGATCGGCACCGGGTTGCTGATGCAGTTCTTCCTGTTCGGCATGTGGGCGGTGCTCTACACCTACACCCCGGAGCTGTATCCGACCTCGGCCCGGGCCACGGGCTCGGGGTTCGCTTCGGCAGTTGGCCGTATCGGTTCGTTGCTGGGGCCCTTGGTGACGGGGCTGGTGTTGCCGGTCGCCGGGCAAGGGGGCGTGTTCGCCTTGGGGGCGGTGTGCTTCGTGGTCGCGGCGGCGGTGGTCTGGCGCTTCGGGATGGAGACCCGGGGCCGGACCCTGGAGGAATTGAGCGAGGTGTAGAGGGGGCGTTGCGTAGCCCCCGGCGCCCTTGCAAGAGGGCGCCGGGGAGGGTGCTGCCTGTGGCAGCGACTCTGGCAGGCTGGCCTTACGGCTTGACCAGGCGGGCGTCCAGGCTGTTCTGGGCCAGGCGCTGGGCTTGTTCCCGGGTCATGCCCAGGTCGGTGTACAAGGCATGGAAGTTCTCGGTGACGTAGCCGCCGAAGTAGGCCGGGTCATCGGAGTTGACCGTCACCTTCACGCCACGCTCGAGCATTTCCAGGATGTTGTGCTGGGACATGTGATCGAACACGCAGAGCTTGGTGTTGGACAGTGGGCAGACGGTCAGCGGAATCTGCTCGTCGATGATCCGCTGCATCAGCCGCTCGTCCTCGAAGGCCCGAACACCATGGTCGATGCGCTGGATCTTGAGCAGGTCCAGGGCTTCCCAGATGTACTCCGGCGGACCTTCTTCGCCAGCGTGGGCCACGGTCAGGAAACCCTCGGCGCGGGCCCGGTCGAACACCCGCTGGAACTTGCTCGGCGGATGCCCCATCTCGGAGCTGTCCAGGCCCACGGCGACGAAGGCTTCGCGAAACGGCAGGGCCTGGTCGAGGGTCTTCTGCGCTTCTTCTTCGCTCAGGTGGCGCAGGAAGCTGAGGATCAGGCCGCTGGTGATGCCCAGTTGCTGCTCGCCATCCTTCAGGGCGCTGGCGATGCCGTTGAGCACCACTTCGAAAGGCACGCCACGGTCGGTGTGGGTCTGCGGGTCGAAGAAGGGTTCGGTGTGGATCACGTTCTGTTCTTTGCAGCGCAGCAGGTAGGCCCAGGTCAGGTCGTAGAAGTCCTGGGAGGTGCGCAGCACGTCGGCGCCCTGGTAGTACAGGTCGAGGAACTCTTGCAGGTTGTTGAAGGCGTAGGCCTTGCGCAGGGTCTCGACGTCGCTCCAGGGCAGGGCGATCTTGTTGCGCTCGGCCAGGGCGAACAGCAGCTCGGGCTCCAGGGAACCTTCCAGGTGCAGGTGCAGTTCAGCCTTGGGCAAGGCGTTCAGCCAGTCATACATGGTGTTGTCTCATCAGGTGCGGGAGCGGCGAGAAGCCTGGTGCTGGACGGTGCCCTTCTGTGGGGCCTGGCCATTGGCTCGCGGTGCTCGCCGGGTGTGAAAAAGCCGCCATTCTACAGTGGCCGGCGCGAATGTCCGATAAAACCTGACCGAGGGCGAGGGGGCTTCACTTGCACTCAGGGGCGAGTATGTAACGAAACATTAGTGACTCGCGGCGGTCTTCAGCTCATCTTCTATGTCCGTTTTTATTTCCGTCAAAGGATTGCAATGCTCACTTCCCTCAAGCAAGAAAAGCTCCTGCTGCTTGCGCTACTGGCTGCCCTGGCCGCCTATCCCCTGGAACACCTCTTGCTCAACAGTGGCCAGGGCATCGCCCTGCTCGCTGGGCTGGTGCTCATCGGCTTCATCGTCGTGGCTTCGATGCGGGTGGCCCATCACGCCGAGCTGCTGGCGGAAAAGGTCGGCGACCCCTACGGCACCATGATCCTGACCCTGGCGGCGGTGCTGGTGGAGGTGGTGATCCTGGCGATCATGATGAGCAACGAGGCTTCGCCGACCCTGGTGCGCGACACCATCTACTCGGCGGTGATGCTGGACATCAACGGCATCCTCGGCCTGGCCGCGCTGATGGGCGGCATCAAGCATGGCGAGCAGCCTTACAACGACGATTCGGCACGGACCTACAGCGTGATGATCCTCACCGCCATGGGCGTGTCGATGGTGGTGCCGGAGTTCATTCCCGAAAGCGACTGGAAGGTCTACTCGGCCTTCACCATCGGCGCGATGGTGGTGCTCTACACCCTGTTCCTGCGCATGCAGGTCGGGCCTCATAGTTACTTCTTCAGCTACAGCTATCCGGAAAAACGCCGGGCCAAGGAAGACCAGGCGCAGCCCCATGCGGTCAACCTGGCCTGGAGCATCGGCATCCTGGTGTTCGGCGTGGTGGTGATCGGCGCCCTGGCCGAGGTGATGTCCAAGACCCTGGACCTGGGCCTGGAAGGCACCGGTGCACCACCGGTGATCACGGCGATCCTGGTGGCGGCGATTTCCGCTGCGCCGGAGATCCTCACCGCGTTGCGCGCAGCCCTGGCCAACCGCATGCAGTCGGTAGTCAACGTGGCCCTGGGCGCCTCCCTGTCGACGGTGATCCTGACGGTGCCGGTGATGGAGGCCATGGCCCTGTACACCGGCCAGCCGTTCCAGATGGCCATGACGCCGGTGCAGACGGTGATGGTGTTCATCACCCTGATTGTCAGCGCGATCAACCTCAACGATGGCGAAACCAACGCCATCGAAGGCATGACTCACTTCGTGCTGTTCGCCACCTTCATCATGCTCTCGCTGCTCGGGCTTTAAAGCGGCTGTGCCGACTGGATGGCGCAGCGAAAGCTGACACCGGGGGCATTCCAGGCCGCGAGTGCTCCCCAACGCCAACGACGCACGGTGCTGGCCGAAGGCGAGAAGGTCGGGTCGTTGGCAGACACGTTGTTCGCTCCACGTTGCGCCCGATAAATGCCGGTTTGCGGCCCCTGCGGGTTCTCCACGGGAGACTCGCGATAGTAGTGTTTGTCGTACCAATCGTTGACCCATTCGCTGGCATTGCCGGTGAGGTTGTAGAGGCCCAGGGGGTTGGGCACGAACCGGTCCACGGCGAAGGTCTGGTTGTCGTCGGGTGCCGGAAAGTTGCGGCCGTAGTCCAGGTTGCCGTTGTCGGTGGCGAACATCACCGGCTGGCCACGGTTGCGCGCCGCATATTCCCATTGGGCCTCGGTCGGAAGATCGACCGGATAACCACTGAGTTCTGCCAGCCAGCCGCAGTAATCCTTGGCTTCTTGCCAGTCTCGAGACGCCGGGGCGGGCAGGTTCTTTTGGTAGAGGTGCTGCATTTCGGCGCGGTTACGCAGGGCCGCGTCGAATGGCGGCTTGCCTTGCGCGAGGAAGAACAGATCGAAATCGCCCAGGGTGGTTTGCAGCGAGGACAGGTAATAGCTGCTCAATTTGACGGGGTGGACGAAGTCGTCATCGACCTCGAGGCTGATCCGCTCCATTTTCGCCGGGTCCACGCCGCAGGGCCATTGGCACAAGGCATGTGGGTCGAAGCCAGGGGGCCAACCGAAATCGCCCATCTGGAATTCGCCACCTTCAATCCGCACCATGTTGTCCAGCGAGCGGACGACCGTGCTCAGCACGGCAGCGCGGTTTTGCGCGGAGAGGTCCGGGTACTTGCGGTTGATGGTGGAAGCTATTTCGGCAACTTTTGCAGGTGGCAGTACTTTGCTGGCGGGACCTGCAACCTCCTGTTTACTACAGCCTGAAATCAGCAGCGCGACGCAAAGCGCCAGTCCGTGCTTGTGTCTCACGTAATGTCCCTATGACAGCTATTTTGAGGGCGCAAACTACCATGTTTCCCCAGGCTGATCCGGTTTGGAGCGCAGGCGAGGGATCTGCTCCCTCGCCGCTGGAGGCATGGATCAGGTATTGGCGATCAGTTGCCGGGCTGCCTGACTGTGATCGGCGATCAGGCCTTTGAGGTCCAGCCCTTCGACTTGGCCATCGAGCACCCGCCACTTGCCGCCAATCATCACTCGATCCGCCCGACCCGCACCGCACAACAGCAGTGCCGAAACCGGATCGTGGCTACCCGAGAAACGCAGTTCATCGAGCTTGAACAAGGCCAGGTCCGCCTGTTTGCCCACCGCCAGTTCACCGATGTCGGTGCGGCCCAGCAGGCTTGCCGAGCCCCGGGTCGCCCAGCCCAGAACGCGCTCCGGGGTGATCTTCTCGGCGCCGTAGCGCAAGCGCTGGATGTACAGCGCCTGGCGCGCTTCGAGGATCATGTTCGAGGCGTCATTGGACGCCGAGCCGTCCACGCCCAGGCCCAACGGCGCGCCAGCGTCGGTCAGCTCGATACTGGGGCAGATGCCGGACGCCAGGCGCATGTTCGAACTTGGGCAATGGCAGATGCCGGTACCGGCCTGCCCGAGGCGGGCGATTTCGTCCGGGTTGAAGTGGATGCCGTGGGCCAGCCAGGTGCGCGGGCCGAGCCAGCCGACGCTGTCCAGGTAGTCCACGGTGCGCAGGCCGAAGCGCTGCAGGCAGAAGTCTTCTTCGTCGAGGGTCTCGGCCAGGTGGGTGTGCAGGCGCACGTCCAGGGCCTCGGCCATTTCGGCGCTGGCGGCCATGATCTGCGGGGTCACCGAGAACGGCGAGCAGGGTGCCAGGGCGATCTGGATCTGCGCGCCAGCGCCACGTTCGTGGTACTGCTGAATCAGCCGTTGGCTGTCGTCGAGAATCACCTGGCCCTCCTGCACGGTCTGTTGCGGTGGCAGGCCGCCGTCCTTTTCGCCAAGGCTCATCGAACCGCGGGTGAGCATGGCGCGCATGCCCAGTTCACGCACGGCTTCGACTTGCACGTCGATGGCGTTTTCCAGGCCGTCGGGGAACAGGTAGTGATGGTCGGCGGCGGTGGTGCAGCCGGAGAGCAGCAGTTCGGCCAGCGCCACCTTGGTGGCCAGGGCGAGTTTTTCCGGGGTCAGGCGGGCCCAGACCGGGTACAGGGTCTTGAGCCAGGGGAACAACGGCTGGTTGACCACCGGGGCCCAGGCCCGGGTCAGGGTCTGGTAGAAGTGATGGTGAGTGTTGATCAGGCCCGGCAGCAGCACATGTTCGCGGGAATCGAAGACTTCCTGGCAGGGGCTTGCGGGCTGTTGGCCGAGGCCGAGGATCTCGACGATCAGGCCGTCTTGCAGCACCAGGCCGCCGCGGGCGTCCAGGGCGTTGCCGGTGAAGATGGCCAAGGGATTTTTTAACCAGATACGGGTCGCAGGCATGGTGGCCGGCTCCTCTGAAAGTGGGTTCAGGTTAGCCAGCTCAGTGTTGCCCTGTCTGCTGATCCAGGGTCGCCGTGGGGCGAGTGGCGCAGTCTAGCGAAAGTTTTGCCGGGGGACAAAACCGCTGTCCGGGGCCCGGCTCCAGAGCCTTTGCCGAAGGTGGCCGCAGGTTGTGGCGGCGGCCACCTGTTCCGGGGTTACCAGGGAATGGTCTCGCCCTTGTAGTTGATGAAGTGGTGGCCGCCCTTGCCGGTGTAGGCATTGACCTGGGCGATCAGGCCGCGAGTGCTGGTCAGCACGTCGATGTCGGCGCCTTCACCGCCCATGTCGGTCTTGACCCAGCCCGGGTGCAGCGAGAGCACGGTCAATGGTTGTTCGAGCAGGCTGACGAAGCTGTTGGTCATGGAGTTCAGGGCCGCCTTGCTGGCCTTGTACAGCGCCAGCTCGGGAGCGTCCGGCATGGTCACGCTGCCCAGTACCGAGCTCATGAACGCCAGGACGCCGGTATTGGGACGGATCTGCCCGATGAAACGCTGGGCCAGGTTGATCGGCGCCACGGCGTTGGTGAAGAACAGCTGGCCGACCTCGGCCTGGGTGGCCTGGCCCGGCAGTTGGTTGTCCGGGCCCTTGACCCCGGCGTTGACGAACAGCAGGTCGAACACCTGGCCCTTGAGTTTCTGGCTCAAGGCGAGCACGGCCTGCTGGTCGTCCATGTCCAGTTGTTCGATCTGCACCTTGCCCAGGGCTTGCAGGGCCTCGGCCTTGTGCGGGTTGCGCACGGTGGCGGTGACCTGCCAGCCGTCTTCGAGCAGGCGCTGGACCAGGCCGAGGCCCAGGCCCCGGGAGGCGCCGATGATCAGTGCGGTTTTTGCCGTGGACATAGTGAGGCTCCTTGGTGGATGAAGATCAGGGATTCAGTGGACAGGCTTGCCCGAGCCTTTGTTGCAGCTCGCGGCGCAAGTGGTCCAGTTCGTTGATGCGGGTTTCGATCAGGTTGAGCTTGTCTTGCAGCAATTGCGCAACGGCCTGGTCCGGCTTGGTGCTGCGCCACAGGGCACCGACGCTGCTGCTGATTTCCCCGAGGCTGAAGCCCAGGCGTTGCGCGGTCTTGATATAGAGCACCAGTTGGACCATGTCGGAAGGGTAGTCGCGATAGCCGTTGGCGCTGCGCTTTGGGGCGATCAGCCCGCGCTGCTCATAGAAGCGCAGGGTGTCGCGGCTGACGGCGCAGGCGCTGGCCAATTCTCCAATACGCATTAAGGGGGACTCGAAGGGGGTTGACCTTGGAGCATACTCCAGGCTTTAGCCTGCGCGCTCCTTGAATCCATGGAGCGATTGATGATGTGGACGAACGCGCAATACCGAAAATTGGTCCGGGCCAGCGGTTGGTACGACCTGTTGATGACGATGGCCTTTGTGACGCCCTGGAGCTTCCTGGCCTTGCATGGGCTGCTGGGGCAGTTGGCCCTGGCACTGAATCTGCCGGGGGACCTGCCGCCATTCCAGCCCATGCATATGCTGTTGGCCAACTTGATGGGATCGATCGTCTGCGTGTGGTCGCTGTTGCGGATTCGCGATCCACAACCGGCATTCGGTCGTTATGACGCGCTGGGACGCTTCCTGTTCGCCACCTGGATGGCGTATGCCCTGGCCCAGGGGGGCACGATGTTGATTGGTGTGTTCCTGTTCTTCGAGCTGGCCTGGGGTGTGGCCCAGTGGTTGCCAGTGCGCGCTGATAGCCATGGGGGCGAGTTCCCGCCGGTGCCTTCGCCGCAGTGAACCTGGGGTTGGATAAAAAGTGAGCAGTAGCGCTCAGGCCCTGTGCAACCTGCGGTACACGCAGCGTTGCACGGGTTATCCACAGCTTGCTCCACAGTATTTGTGTGCAAGAGCGAAACTTGGGCATAAGCCCGGCGGGGCTATCTTCCAAGTGCGATAAACCAAGCTAAGCCGCTGTTTTGCGTTGCAAAAAATTCTCTGGGCAGGGCTTTGGACGAAAAACGATCAATGCCGGTAAAGTCACGGTGCAAAAGGGCTGCAGCCTGGTGTACTCAGGTTATCCACAGCCGGGTGCACAGTAGATGTGGGCAATTGCCGTGGCCTGGCGCGGTTATGCACAAGCGCGAAGCCGGCGCTCAGCGTTGCAGCAGGATGCGTCCACGGCTCAGGTCGGCCAATTGTTGCTGCAGGGTGCCGATCTGTTCTTCGCCCAGGGCCAGTTGCAGTTCCACGCCGTTGGCGGTGAAGTCTTCCTGGACCAGCAGGCCGCCCAGCTCGGCGACTCGCAGCTTGACCAGGGCCAGTTCGCTGAAGCTGCAAGCGCAGCGCAACGGCACCCGGTTGACCAGGGCGATGCGTTCGGCGCCTTGCAGGCATTTGTTGGCGCCGCCGCCATAGGCCCGGGCCAGGCCTCCAGTGCCCAGCTGGATACCGCCGTACCAGCGGATCACCAGAACCGCTACCTGGTCGCAGTCCTGGGCTTCGATGGCGGCCAGGATCGGTCGTCCGGCCGTGCCGCCGGGTTCGCCGTCGTCGCTGCTGCGGTACTGGTCGGCCAGCTTCCAGGCCCAGCAATTGTGCGAGGCATCCGGGTCGCTGTGCGCCTGGATGAAGGCCTGGGCTTCGCTGGCGCTGGTGATGGGGGCGGCGAAGGTGATGAAGCGGCTTTTGCGAATTTCCTCGCGGTATTCGCAAAGGCCGGCCAGGGTAAAGGGCATGGGCTCAATCTTTCTGGGGGGAGGGCAGGCCGCAGCCTTTGAGGATGATACGCAGCAGGTTGTCGGTGGCGGCTTCCATGTCTTGCTTGGTCAGGCGGCTGCGGCCGGTGACGCGGCAGATCTGGCTGGCGAAGTCGGCATAGTGCTGGGTGCTGCCCCACAGCAGGAAGATCAGGTGCATCGGGTCCACCGGGTCCATCTTGCCGGCGTCGATCCAGGCCTGGAATACCCCGGCCCGGCCTTGGAACCAGGTGCGATAGTCCTGGCTGAAGTATTCGCTGAGGCATTCACCGCCGCTGATGATCTCCATGGCGAAGATGCGCGAGGCCTGTGGCTGGCGCCGGGAAAACTCCATCTTGGCGCGGATGTAGCGGGTCAGCGCCTCGGCGGGATCGTCCTCGGCGGTGAGGCTGTTGAAGGTGCTGTCCCACTGCTGGAGGATGTTGCTCAGGACCGCAATGTACAGACCCAGCTTGTTGTTGAAGTAGTAGTGCAGGTTGGCCTTGGGTAGACCGGCCTTCTGCGCGATGGCGTTCATGCTGGTGCCCTTGAAGCCGTGGCGGGCGAACTCGTCTTCGGCAGCCTGGATGATGGCTTCTTCATTCTTCTGCCGGATGCGGCTGGCGGGTTTGCCTGGAAGGTGAGCGCTGTGGGCGGGGACGTCAAAGGTCATGGGGGTTTCCGAGCGAGTCTGTGGGGACAGCCTGTGCGTTGATAGCGCACCGCACTGGAACAGACAAGCCTTGGTGCGACAAAAGCCGGGCAAGGCAGCTAATGCCAGTCGGTTGATCGAGTTGATCCTCTGTGGGAGCGAAGCTTGCTCGCGATGGTCCTCAACGGTAGTGCGTATCGACTGGATAAACGCAGCGCTCTGAAGTCCATCGCGGGCAAGCCTCGCCCCTACTCTTTCCTTAACTGATCGGCATTGGCTGGCTACCGGGTGGCCGCCAGGCTTTCCAGGAAACTTTCCAGGACCAGATGCGGGCGTCGTCCCTTGCGGGTGACTGTCGACAGGTTCAGGTCATAGAAGCGCGACTTGGGCTTCAAGGCCCGCAGCCGCCCCTGCTGTACCCATAGGCTGGCGTAGTGGTCCGGCAGGTAGCCGATGTAGCGCCCGGTGAGGATCAGGAAGGCCATGCCTTCGCGGTCGGAAGCGCTGGCGGTGCAGTTCAGCGCCTGGTAGCGGGCCTGGATCTCGGCTGGCAGGCGGAAGGTCGGGGCAATGGCCTCCTGGTCGTTGAGACGCTGGTCGTCCAGTTGCTTGTCATCCACATAGAACAGCGGGTGGCCGACCGCGCAGTACAACAGCGAACGTTCGTCGTACAAGGGTTGGTATTCCAGGCCGGACAGGGCGCTGGCCTGAGGTACGACCCCCACGTGCAGGCGGCCGTCGAGCACTCCTTGCTCGACCTCGCTGGGGGCGATCATGCGGATCTGGATCTGCACGTCCGGGCCGCGCTCCTTCAACTGCGCCAGGGCGTGGGTGATGCGCATGTGGGGCAGGGTCACCAGGTTGTCGGTGAGGCCGATGATCAGCTCGCCGCGCAAATGGCGGTGCAGGCCATTGACCTCGGTTCGAAAGCTTTCCAGGGCGCTGAGCAGTTGCAGGGTCGATTGATAGACCTCGCGGCCTTCTTCAGTCAGGGAAAAACCGGCGCGCCCGCGTTGGCACAGGCGCAGGCCGAGTCGTTGTTCCAGGTCGCTCATCTGTTGGCTGATGGCCGAGCGGCCGATGCCGAGTACGGTTTCCGCGGCGGAGAAGCCTCCGCTCTCCACCACGCTGCGAAAGATCCGCAAGAGGCGGATATCAAAGTCACTGACTTGTGCCAGAGGATCGGCTCGACGAAGGCTCATAGTTTAGTGGGGGGCTGACTGAAGGTTATTAAAGTTGGATTTCACCGACTTTATAGCCGTGGCAACGTAGCTGCAACAACGCTTCATTCCTACGCCGCTTCATTGCCCTGCGAGGTTTTGCCCATGAACATGCCGGAAAACGCTCAACAGTCCCTGGCCAGTCAGCTCAAGCTTGATGCTCACTGGATGCCCTACACCGCCAACCGCAATTTCCAGCGTGATCCGCGCTTGATCGTGGGCGCCGAAGGCAGTTGGCTGGTGGATGACAAGGGGCGCAAGGTCTATGACTCGTTATCCGGCCTGTGGACCTGTGGTGCGGGGCATTCGCGCAAGGAAATCCAGGAGGCGGTGAGCAAGCAGTTGGGCACCCTGGATTACTCGCCGGGTTTCCAGTACGGCCATCCGCTGTCGTTCCAGCTGGCGGAAAAGATCACCGCCTTGACTCCGGGCAACCTGAACCATGTGTTCTTCACCGATTCCGGCTCCGAGTGTGCTGACACCGCGGTGAAGATGGTGCGGGCCTACTGGCGCCTGAAGGGCCAGCCGACCAAGACCAAAATGATTGGTCGGGCCCGTGGTTATCATGGCGTGAACATCGCCGGCACCAGCCTGGGCGGGGTCAATGGCAACCGCAAGTTGTTTGGCCAGGCGATGATGGATGTCGACCACCTGCCGCATACCCTGCTCGCTAGCAACGCCTTCTCCCGTGGCATGCCGGAGCAGGGTGGTATTGCCCTGGCTGATGAGCTGTTGAAGCTGATCGAGCTGCATGATGCGTCTAACATCGCCGCGGTGTTTGTCGAGCCGCTGGCCGGTTCCGCGGGTGTGCTGGTACCGCCACAGGGTTATCTCAAGCGTCTGCGTGAGATCTGCGACCAGCACAATATCCTGCTGGTGTTCGATGAAGTGATCACCGGCTTCGGTCGTACCGGCGCGATGTTCGGCGCTGACAGCTTCGGCGTGACGCCGGACCTGATGTGCGTGGCCAAGCAAGTCACCAACGGTGCGATCCCGATGGGCGCGGTGATTGCCAGCTCCGAGATCTACCAGGCCTTCATGAATCAGGCGACTCCCGAGTACGCGGTGGAATTCCCCCACGGCTATACCTATTCGGCGCACCCGGTGGCGTGCGCGGCTGGCCTGGCGGCCCTGGACCTGCTGCAAAAGGAAAACCTGGTGCAGAGCGTGGCCGAGGTCGCGCCGCATTTCGAGCAGGCACTGCATGGCATCAAGGGCGCGAAGAACGTGATCGACATCCGGAACTTCGGCCTGGCGGGGGCGATCCAGATCGCGCCTCGTGATGGCGATGCGATCGTGCGGCCGTTCGAGGCTGGCATGGCCTTGTGGAAAGCCGGCTTCTACGTGCGCTTCGGTGGCGACACCCTGCAGTTCGGCCCGACCTTCAACAGCAAGCCCCAGGATCTCGACCGCTTGTTCGACGCGGTTGGCGAGGTGCTGAACAAGCTCGACTGATCCGATCCTTCTTATATAGCAGCCGGTGCGAAGTGGTTCGCGCCGGCTCCTTCCTTCTTCCCAGGAGTTCCCGCATGAGTCTGATTCCACACCTGATCCATGGCGAGCTGGTAAGCGACAGCGGTCGTAGCAGCGATGTCTTCAACCCGTCCACTGGCCAGGCGATTCACAAGGTACCGTTGGCCAGCCGCGAAACCATTCAACAGGCGATCGATTCCGCCAAGTCGGCATTTCCGGCTTGGCGCAACACGCCAGCGGCCAAGCGCGCCCAGGTGATGTTCCGGTTCAAGCAGTTGCTGGAGCAGAACGAGGCACGTATCGCCCAGTTGATCAGCGAAGAGCATGGCAAGACGCTGGAAGACGCCGCTGGTGAATTGAAGCGCGGTATCGAGAACGTCGAATACGCTTGTGCCGCACCTGAGATCCTCAAGGGCGAATACAGCCGGAATGTCGGCCCGAACATCGATGCCTGGTCCGACTTCCAGCCGCTGGGTGTGGTCGCCGGTATCACCCCGTTCAACTTCCCCGCCATGGTGCCGTTGTGGATGTACCCGCTGGCGATTGCCTGTGGCAACTGCTTCATCCTCAAGCCTTCCGAGCGTGATCCCAGCTCTACGCTGTTGATTGCCCAGTTGCTGCATGAGGCCGGGTTGCCCAAGGGTGTGCTGAACGTAGTGCATGGCGACAAGGCGGCGGTGGATGCGCTGATCGAGGCGCCGGAGGTCAAGGCCTTGAGTTTTGTCGGTTCGACGCCGATCGCCGAATACATCTATGCCGAAGGTACCAAGCGCGGCAAGCGCGTCCAGGCGCTGGGTGGGGCGAAGAACCATGCGGTGCTGATGCCGGATGCCGACCTTGATAATGCAGTCAGCGCACTGATGGGCGCGGCCTATGGTTCCTGTGGCGAGCGTTGCATGGCGATTTCGGTGGCGGTGTGCGTGGGTGACCAGGTGGCTGATGCCCTGGTGGCCAAGCTGGTGCCGCAGATCAAGGCGCTGAAGATCGGTGCCGGCACTTCGTGCGGTCTGGACATGGGGCCGCTGGTCACCGCCCAGGCAAAGGACAAGGTCAGCGGTTATGTAGAAGACGGCGTGGCTGCCGGTGCCCAACTGGTGGTGGATGGTCGTGGCCTGAGCGTGGCCGGCCACGAAGAGGGCTTCTTCCTGGGTGGCTGCCTGTTCGATCGTGTTACTCCGCAGATGCGCATCTATAAAGAAGAGATCTTCGGGCCGGTGTTGTGCATCGTGCGGGTCAACAGCCTGGAAGAGGCCATGCAACTGATCAACGATCATGAGTATGGCAATGGCACCTGCATCTTTACCCGTGACGGTGAAGCTGCGCGTTTGTTCTGCGACGAGATTGAAGTCGGCATGGTGGGGGTCAACGTACCGCTGCCGGTGCCGGTGGCCTACCACAGCTTCGGTGGCTGGAAGCGTTCGCTGTTTGGCGACCTGCATGCCTACGGCCCGGATGGTGTGCGTTTCTATACTCGGCGCAAGGCCATTACCCAGCGCTGGCCACAGCGGGCCAGCCATGAGGCTTCGCAATTCGCTTTCCCCAGCCTTTAAGTAAGGCTCTGCCAAGGCCGGCCCGGAAGGGCCGGCCTTGGCATTTATGGGCTTTTTTGACCGATGTGACAGAATTATGAAAATAAGTGTTGACGGCGAGTTTAATGTCTCTATAATTCGCCCCACTTCCGGCGCAGTCGAAACGGAAAACTCCTTGAGATTCAACGAGTTACCAAGATTTCGACAGCGGTCACGCTTCAGTTCATCGGAGCCCGAAAGGAGCTGATAAGGCAGCGAAAGTGGCCTTGTTAGCGTTTCGATCCTCTCGATCGAAAGCGGTTAAAAAGAGGTGTTGACAGCAGCGTGTAACGCTGTAGAATTCGCCTCCCGCTAACGAGAGATCGAAAGCGCAAGTGGTTGAAGTTACAAAGGAAACTTTGAAAACTTCTTAAAAAAATCACTTGACAGCAAATGAGGCTGCTGTAGAATGCGCGCCTCGGTTGAGACGAAAGATCTTAACCAACCGCTCTTTAACAACTGAATCAAGCAATTCGTGTGGGTGCTTGTGTAGTTAGACTGATAGTCAAAAAGATTATCAGCATCACAAGTGACCATTCGAGAAATCAAATAGTCATTTGAGATTGCTGGGCCAAGTTTAGGGTTTCTTAAAAACCCAAGCAGTATTGAACTGAAGAGTTTGATCATGGCTCAGATTGAACGCTGGCGGCAGGCCTAACACATGCAAGTCGAGCGGATGAAGTGAGCTTGCTCACGGATTCAGCGGCGGACGGGTGAGTAATGCCTAGGAATCTGCCTGGTAGTGGGGGATAACGTTTCGAAAGGAGCGCTAATACCGCATACGTCCTACGGGAGAAAGCAGGGGACCTTCGGGCCTTGCGCTATCAGATGAGCCTAGGTCGGATTAGCTAGTTGGTGAGGTAATGGCTCACCAAGGCTACGATCCGTAACTGGTCTGAGAGGATGATCAGTCACACTGGAACTGAGACACGGTCCAGACTCCTACGGGAGGCAGCAGTGGGGAATATTGGACAATGGGCGAAAGCCTGATCCAGCCATGCCGCGTGTGTGAAGAAGGTCTTCGGATTGTAAAGCACTTTAAGTTGGGAGGAAGGGCAGTAAGCTAATATCTTGCTGTTTTGACGTTACCGACAGAATAAGCACCGGCTAACTCTGTGCCAGCAGCCGCGGTAATACAGAGGGTGCAAGCGTTAATCGGAATTACTGGGCGTAAAGCGCGCGTAGGTGGTTTGTTAAGTTGGATGTGAAAGCCCCGGGCTCAACCTGGGAACTGCATCCAAAACTGGCAAGCTAGAGTATGGTAGAGGGTGGTGGAATTTCCTGTGTAGCGGTGAAATGCGTAGATATAGGAAGGAACACCAGTGGCGAAGGCGACCACCTGGACTGATACTGACACTGAGGTGCGAAAGCGTGGGGAGCAAACAGGATTAGATACCCTGGTAGTCCACGCCGTAAACGATGTCAACTAGCCGTTGGGGTCCTTGAGACTTTAGTGGCGCAGCTAACGCATTAAGTTGACCGCCTGGGGAGTACGGCCGCAAGGTTAAAACTCAAATGAATTGACGGGGGCCCGCACAAGCGGTGGAGCATGTGGTTTAATTCGAAGCAACGCGAAGAACCTTACCAGGCCTTGACATGCAGAGAACTTTCCAGAGATGGATTGGTGCCTTCGGGAACTCTGACACAGGTGCTGCATGGCTGTCGTCAGCTCGTGTCGTGAGATGTTGGGTTAAGTCCCGTAACGAGCGCAACCCTTGTCCTTAGTTACCAGCACGTTATGGTGGGCACTCTAAGGAGACTGCCGGTGACAAACCGGAGGAAGGTGGGGATGACGTCAAGTCATCATGGCCCTTACGGCCTGGGCTACACACGTGCTACAATGGTCGGTACAGAGGGTTGCCAAGCCGCGAGGTGGAGCTAATCCCACAAAACCGATCGTAGTCCGGATCGCAGTCTGCAACTCGACTGCGTGAAGTCGGAATCGCTAGTAATCGCGAATCAGAATGTCGCGGTGAATACGTTCCCGGGCCTTGTACACACCGCCCGTCACACCATGGGAGTGGGTTGCACCAGAAGTAGCTAGTCTAACCTTCGGGAGGACGGTTACCACGGTGTGATTCATGACTGGGGTGAAGTCGTAACAAGGTAGCCGTAGGGGAACCTGCGGCTGGATCACCTCCTTAATCGACGACATCAGCTGCTTCATAAGCTCCCACACGAATTGCTTGATTCATTGAAGAAGACGATAGAAGCAGCTTTAAGCTCCAAGCTGATAGCTCCAAGCTAACAGTTACAAGCTCGAAATTGGGTCTGTAGCTCAGTTGGTTAGAGCGCACCCCTGATAAGGGTGAGGTCGGCAGTTCGAATCTGCCCAGACCCACCAATTTTGTTATGGGGCCATAGCTCAGCTGGGAGAGCGCCTGCCTTGCACGCAGGAGGTCAGCGGTTCGATCCCGCTTGGCTCCACCATAAACTGCTTCTGAAAGCTTAGAAATGAGCATTCAAATCGAATGTTGATTTCTAGTCTTTTGATTAGATCGTTCTTTAAAAATTTGGGTATGTGATAGAAAGATAGACTGAACACTACTTTCACTGGTAGTGGATCAGGCTAAGGTAAAGTTTGTGAATAATTGCAAACTTTCGGCGAATGTCGTCTTCACAGTATAACCAGATTGCTTGGGGTTATATGGTCAAGTGAAGAAGCGCATACGGTGGATGCCTTGGCAGTCAGAGGCGATGAAAGACGTGGTAGCCTGCGATAAGCTTCGGGGAGTCGGCAAACAGACTTTGATCCGGAGATCTCTGAATGGGGGAACCCAGCCATCATAAGATGGTTATCTTACACTGAATACATAGGTGTAAGAGGCGAACCAGGGGAACTGAAACATCTAAGTACCCTGAGGAAAAGAAATCAACCGAGATTCCCTTAGTAGTGGCGAGCGAACGGGGACTAGCCCTTAAGCTTCTTTGATTTTAGCGGAACGCTCTGGAAAGTGCGGCCATAGTGGGTGATAGCCCTGTACGCGAAAGGATCTTAGAAGTGAAATCGAGTAGGACGGGGCACGAGAAACCTTGTCTGAATATGGGGGGACCATCCTCCAAGGCTAAATACTACTGACTGACCGATAGTGAACTAGTACCGTGAGGGAAAGGCGAAAAGAACCCCGGAGAGGGGAGTGAAATAGATCCTGAAACCGTATGCGTACAAGCAGTGGGAGCAGACTTTGTTCTGTGACTGCGTACCTTTTGTATAATGGGTCAGCGACTTATATTCAGTGGCAAGCTTAACCGAATAGGGGAGGCGTAGCGAAAGCGAGTCTTAATAGGGCGTTTAGTCGCTGGGTATAGACCCGAAACCGGGCGATCTATCCATGGGCAGGTTGAAGGTTAGGTAACACTGACTGGAGGACCGAACCGACTACCGTTGAAAAGTTAGCGGATGACCTGTGGATCGGAGTGAAAGGCTAATCAAGCTCGGAGATAGCTGGTTCTCCTCGAAAGCTATTTAGGTAGCGCCTCATGTATCACTGTAGGGGGTAGAGCACTGTTTCGGCTAGGGGGTCATCCCGACTTACCAAACCGATGCAAACTCCGAATACCTACAAGTGCCGAGCATGGGAGACACACGGCGGGTGCTAACGTCCGTCGTGAAAAGGGAAACAACCCAGACCGTCAGCTAAGGTCCCAAAGTTATGGTTAAGTGGGAAACGATGTGGGAAGGCTTAGACAGCTAGGAGGTTGGCTTAGAAGCAGCCACCCTTTAAAGAAAGCGTAATAGCTCACTAGTCGAGTCGGCCTGCGCGGAAGATGTAACGGGGCTCAAACCATACACCGAAGCTACGGGTATCACGTAAGTGATGCGGTAGAGGAGCGTTCTGTAAGCCTGTGAAGGTGAGTTGAGAAGCTTGCTGGAGGTATCAGAAGTGCGAATGCTGACATGAGTAACGACAATGCGAGTGAAAAACTCGCACGCCGAAAGACCAAGGTTTCCTGCGCAACGTTAATCGACGCAGGGTTAGTCGGTCCCTAAGGCGAGGCTGAAAAGCGTAGTCGATGGAAAACAGGTTAATATTCCTGTACTTCTAGTTATTGCGATGGAGGGACGGAGAAGGCTAGGCCAGCTTGGCGTTGGTTGTCCAAGTTTAAGGTGGTAGGCTGAGATCTTAGGTAAATCCGGGATCTTAAGGCCGAGAGCTGATGACGAGTTACCTTTTAGGTGACGAAGTGGTTGATGCCATGCTTCCAAGAAAAGCTTCTAAGCTTCAGATAACTAGGAACCGTACCCCAAACCGACACAGGTGGTTGGGTAGAGAATACCAAGGCGCTTGAGAGAACTCGGGTGAAGGAACTAGGCAAAATGGCACCGTAACTTCGGGAGAAGGTGCGCCGGTGAGGGTGAAGGACTTGCTCCGTAAGCCCATGCCGGTCGAAGATACCAGGCCGCTGCGACTGTTTATTAAAAACACAGCACTCTGCAAACACGAAAGTGGACGTATAGGGTGTGACGCCTGCCCGGTGCCGGAAGGTTAATTGATGGGGTTAGCGCAAGCGAAGCTCTTGATCGAAGCCCCGGTAAACGGCGGCCGTAACTATAACGGTCCTAAGGTAGCGAAATTCCTTGTCGGGTAAGTTCCGACCTGCACGAATGGCGTAACGATGGCGGCGCTGTCTCCACCCGAGACTCAGTGAAATTGAAATCGCTGTGAAGATGCAGTGTATCCGCGGCTAGACGGAAAGACCCCGTGAACCTTTACTATAGCTTTGCACTGGACTTTGAATTTGCTTGTGTAGGATAGGTGGGAGGCTTTGAAGCGTGGACGCCAGTCTGCGTGGAGCCATCCTTGAAATACCACCCTGGCAACTTTGAGGTTCTAACTCAGGTCCGTTATCCGGATCGAGGACAGTGTATGGTGGGTAGTTTGACTGGGGCGGTCTCCTCCTAAAGAGTAACGGAGGAGTACGAAGGTGCGCTCAGACCGGTCGGAAATCGGTCGCAGAGTATAAAGGCAAAAGCGCGCTTGACTGCGAGACAAACACGTCGAGCAGGTACGAAAGTAGGTCTTAGTGATCCGGTGGTTCTGTATGGAAGGGCCATCGCTCAACGGATAAAAGGTACTCCGGGGATAACAGGCTGATACCGCCCAAGAGTTCATATCGACGGCGGTGTTTGGCACCTCGATGTCGGCTCATCACATCCTGGGGCTGAAGCCGGTCCCAAGGGTATGGCTGTTCGCCATTTAAAGTGGTACGCGAGCTGGGTTTAGAACGTCGTGAGACAGTTCGGTCCCTATCTGCCGTGGACGTTTGAGATTTGAGAGGGGCTGCTCCTAGTACGAGAGGACCGGAGTGGACGAACCTCTGGTGTTCCGGTTGTCACGCCAGTGGCATTGCCGGGTAGCTATGTTCGGAAAAGATAACCGCTGAAAGCATCTAAGCGGGAAACTTGCCTCAAGATGAGATCTCACTGGGATCTTGAATCCCCTAAAGGGCCGTCGAAGACTACGACGTTGATAGGTTGGGTGTGTAAGCGCTGTGAGGCGTTGAGCTAACCAATACTAATTGCCCGTGAGGCTTGACCATATAACACCCAAGCAATTTGCTTAAGAAGCGAGTTGCGGTGTGTGAAGACGCACGAACCGAAAGTTTGCAGCACACAAACCTATTACATACCCATTCGCTGGAACGTTGCCCAAACAACGGCTCAGCTACAGAATTTCTTGACGACCATAGAGCATTGGAACCACCTGATCCCATCCCGAACTCAGCAGTGAAACGATGCATCGCCGATGGTAGTGTGGGGTTTCCCCATGTGAGAGTAGGTCATCGTCAAGATTAAATTCCGAAACCCCAATTGCGAAAGCAGTTGGGGTTTTGTCTTTGCGCGAACGAAAAGTTTCCACCGTTCACGCAGCTCTTTGATCGGTCCGGCTGCCAGCGTTCCGCGACAGTGCTAAGGTTCCGCCCTGGCTTTTTGCATTCTCCAAGGAAATCCTTTATGCCGGACGCCTCGTCCCTCAACCCTGGTTTCATGGTGGTTCATGGTAACCGCCTGGACGAGTTGCGCAGCCTGGTCGTCAGTTGGATGCGGCGCTACCCGCTAGCGCCCTTGGAGAATGAAATTGCCCTGGTTCAGAGCAATGGCATTGCCCAGTGGTTGAAGCTGGCCCTGGCCGAAGACCCCGAAGACGATGATTCCGGTGGCTGCGGCATAGCCGCAGCCATCGATGTACAGTTGCCCGGCAGCTTCATGTGGCAGCTGTATCGCCTGGTGCTGGGACGGGATGAAATTCCCCCCAAATCCCTGTTGGACAAGGCCCCGCTCACCTGGCGCCTGATGCGTCTATTGCCGGAGTTGATCGACGAGCCGCATTTCGAGCCTCTGCAACGTTTCCTGACCCATGACAGCGATCTGCGCAAACGCTACCAACTGGCCGAGCGCTTGGCTGACCTGTTCGACCAATACCAGGTATACCGGGCCGATTGGCTGGAGGACTGGGCCGCCGGGCGGCATCAGTTGCGCAACGTTCGAGGAGAGCCCAAGGCCTTGCCTCCCGCCAACTGCTGGCAAGCCGAGTTGTGGCGAGCGCTGCTCCTGGACGTGGGTACCGAAGGCATGGCCCAGAGCCGAGCAGGTGTGCACCAGCGCTTTATCGAGCGAATCAACAGCCTCGACTCCACCCCCCAGGGGCTGCCACCGCGAGTGATAGTGTTCGGGATCTCATCACTGCCGGCCCAGGCCCTGGAGGCCCTGGCAGGTTTGGCTCGCTTTAGCCAGGTACTGCTTTGCGTGCACAACCCTTGCCGCCACCACTGGGCTGACATCGTCGCCGACAAGGATCTGCTGCGGCATCAGTACAAGCGCCAGGCGCGCAAGACCGGCATGCCCCTGGCGCTCGACCCGCAAACCCTGCACCAGCATGCACACCCCCTATTGGCCGCCTGGGGCAAGCAAGGTCGTGACTACATCAATCTCTTGGACAGCTACGACGACCCCAACAGCTATCGCGCAGCCTTTCGCGATGGACGGATCGACCTGTTCAGCGAGACCCGCCCCCTCAGCATGCTCCAGCAATTGCAGGACGACATTCTCGAACTGCGCCCTCTCGATGAAACCCGCGAGCTATGGCCCGAGGTCGATCTCCAGCAGGACTCGTCGATCCGCTTCCACATTGCCCACAGTGCCCAGCGCGAGGTGGAGATTCTCCACGATCAGCTGTTGGCCCGCTTCAGCGCCGATCCCGAGCTGCGCCCTCGCGACGTGATTGTCATGGTTCCGGATATCGACAGTTACGCTCCGCATATACGCGCCGTATTCGGCCAACTGGAACGCGATGACCGACGCTTCATTCCCTACACCCTGACCGACCAGGGGCAACGTGGCCGCGATCCTCTGCTGATCGCCGTGGAACACTTGCTGAAACTGCCGGACAGCCGCTTCCCGGTCAGCGAGATTCTCGATCTGCTGGATGTCCCGGCCCTGCGCGCACGTTTCGGTGTCGACGAAGCCGACTTGCCGACCCTGCATCGCTGGATCGAAGGTGCTGGTATCCGCTGGGGCATGAATGCCGAACAGCGAGCCGAATTGGGGCTGCCCGAGGAGCTGGAGCAAAACAGCTGGCGTTTCGGTCTGCGGCGCATGCTGTTGGGGTATGCCGTTGGCCGTTCCGATGCCTGCGCCGGTATCGAGCCCTATGATGAGATCGGTGGCCTGGATGCCGCCCTGATAGGTCCGTTGGTGGCCTTGCTCGACGCCCTGCAACTGGCCCATGAGCAGCTGTGCCAACCTGCCGTGCCTGGTCAGTGGGGCGAACGCTTGCACCACCTGCTGGAGCAGTTCTTCCTGGCCAGTACCGAGCATGACGATTACCTGCTGGGCCAACTGGAAGACCTACGCGAAACCTGGCTGGAAACCTGTGAGTCGGTGGGCCTGCAGGATGAACTGCCTTTGACCGTGGTACGGGAGGCCTGGTTGGCGGGCCTCGACCAGGGGCGACTGTCCCAGCGCTTCCTGGCCGGCGCAGTGAACTTCTGTACCCTGATGCCAATGCGTGCCATCCCCTTCAAGCTGGTGTGCCTGCTGGGCATGAACGATGGCGACTACCCGCGGGCCCAGCCCCCCCTGGACTTCGACCTGATGGGCAGCGACTACCGCCCGGGCGACCGCTCTCGGCGTGAAGACGACCGCTACCTGCTGCTCGAAGCCTTGCTCTCGGCGCGTGACCAGCTCTACATCAGCTGGGTCGGCCGCAGCATCCGTGACAATAGCGAGCGCCCGGCCTCCGTGCTGATCGGCCAGTTGCGCGATCACCTGGCCAGTGGCTGGCGAGCGCTGGATACACCTGGCGCCCTACTGGAAGAAATGACCCAGGAGCATCCGCTGCAACCCTTCAGTGCCCGCTACTTTCATGACGACGATCCGCTGTTCAGCTACGCCCGGGAGTGGCAAGTGCTGCATCAGGCCCCACAGGAGCAGGACACGCTTGTGCGCCTGGAGCCCTATGCCCAGGACGAGCCCCTGAGTGTGGCCCAGTTGCAAGATTTCCTGCGCCACCCGGTACGGCATTTCTTCAGCCAGCGGCTCAAGGTGTTCTTCGAAGCGATGGAGGCGCCCTTGGCCGATGAAGAACCCTTCGTCCTTGATGCCCTGCAACGCTACAACCTGAGCGACAGCTTGCTGGAGGCTGCACTGGGCGACGCCCGGCAACCCGAGCATGCGCTACAGGCTCAGGCCCAGCGACTGCAGGCCAGCGGCTTGCTGCCCATGGCCGGTTTCGGTGAGTGCCTGCAACGGGAGTTGATGGAACCCCTGCCGGACTTGTTGCAGCGCTACCAGCAATTGCTGGCCCTATGGCCAACCCCGCTTGCCAGTGCACTGCCGGTGAGCCTGGACTTGCAAGGTGTCCGAGTGGAGGGGTGGTTAAGCGGTTTGCACCAGCGTGCGGATAATGGGCTGTTGGCCGTGACCGCCATTGCCAATGGCATCGGCTCCAGCAAGACCCGCAAGTGGCACCGACTGATCAAACCCTGGATCAATCACTTGCTGGCCTGTGCCAGTGGCTACTGCCTGACCACGGCACTGGTGGCGAGCGACGACAGCCTGCTGCTCGCCCCCCTCGAGCAAGAGGTGGCCCGCCAGGTCCTGGGCGAGATCTTGCAAGCCTGGCAGGCGGGCATGCGCCAACCCCTGCCCGTGGCCGTCAAGACGGCCTTTGCCTGGTTGGGGCAGAGCGATCCGGACAAGGCCGCCGCCGCGGCGCGCAAGGCCTATGACGGTGATGGGCAGAATAGCCAGGGCGAGCGCCGCGAAAGTCCGGCGCTGGCCCGCCAGTTTGCCGACTACAACGCATTGATCGCCGATGAAACCTTCAGCGGCTGGGCCCAAACGCTCTATCGCCCGCTACTCAACGCCCCATGGCGTTCAGCCCTCGGCGAGGAGGCCGGAGCATGACTGGACAACGCCCCCTGGCCCTGGCTTTTCCGCTGCACGGCAGCCAGCTGATCGAGGCCAGTGCCGGTACAGGCAAGACCTTCACCATTTCCGCGCTCTACCTGCGCCTGGTACTGGGCCATGGCGGTGAAGCCGAAGGTTTTGGCCGCGAGCTGCTGCCGCCACAGATCCTGGTGGTGACGTTCACCGACGCCGCGACCAAGGAACTGCGCGAGCGTATCCGCACCCGCCTGGCAGAGGCCGCACGCTTCTTGCGTGAAGAAATCCCGGCCCCGGACAGCCTGATAGAGCAGTTGCGCGAGCAATACCCCCCCGAGCAATGGGCCGCCTGTGCCAATCGCCTGGATATCGCAGCCCAGTGGATGGACGAGGCGGCGGTCTCCACCATCCACAGTTGGTGCCAGCGCATGCTGCGCGAACACGCTTTCGACAGCGGCAGCCTGTTCACCCAGACCCTGGAGACCGACCACAGCGACTTGCTGGGCCAGGTCCTGCGCGATTACTGGCGATTGTTCTGCTACCCCCTGCAAGGCGACGCACTGAACTGGGTGCGTAGCCATTGGGTGGGGCCGGCCGAGTTGCTGCCCCGGGTCCGGGCGATGTTCGGCAATGAGCGGCGCGGGCCGATGGAGCAGACGCCAGCCGAGTTGATCGAGGCCAGCCTGCAAGAGCGCCGCGAAGCCCTGGTGCAGATCAAGGCACCCTGGCGCCAATGGTCTGCGCAATTGCGGGATATCTGCCTGCAAGGGGTAGCCAGCAAGAGCGTCGATGGACGCAAGATGCAGGCGCGTTATTTCGAGCCCTGGTTCGACAAGATCGACGCGTGGGTCGATGACGAGAGCCTTGAGCAACTGGATATCGGCACCGGTTTCAGTCGCCTGACCCCAGAAGGCATGAGTGAGGCCTGGAAGAGCGACGCCCCAAGCCATCCCGGGCTTGAGGCGATGGCCGGACTTAAGGCCAGCCTGGAGGCCTTGCCCAGCCCGGATGCGGCGGTGCTGCAACATGCTGCGCAATGGGTCGGGGCACGCTTTGAGGAAGAGAAGCGCCGCCGTGCCGAGATGGGGTTCGACGACATGCTGCTGCGCCTCGATGGCGCCTTGCAGAGCGATGGCGGCGAGCGTTTGGCGAGCCTGATCCGCGAGCAGTTTCCGGTGGCCTTGATCGATGAGTTCCAGGATACCGATCCGGTGCAGTACCGCATCTTCGAGAGCATCTATCGCATCGAAGACAACGACCCGACGACCGGGCTGTTCCTGATCGGCGACCCCAAGCAAGCGATCTACGCCTTTCGCGGTGCCGATATCTATACCTACCTGCGGGCGCGCCAGGCCACCAGTGGCCGCCTGCATAGCCTGGGCACCAACTTCCGCTCCAGCCAGGCCATGGTCAGTGCGGTCAACCACGTGTTCCTGCATGCCGAGCAGCGCCAGCAAGGGCGAGGCGCTTTCCTGTTTCGCCAGCCCGATGGCCAGAACCCGGTGCCGTTCCTGGCCGTGGCGGCCCAGGACCGCAAGGAGCGCCTGCTGGTCGATGGCCAAGCCGTACCGGCACTGAATTTCTGGTTGCTGCCTTCGGAGCAACCGTTGTCCGCAGCCCAGTATCGCCAGCACCAGGCCGCGTCCTGTGCCAGTGCCATTGTCGGCCTGCTCAATGGCGGCCAGCAGGGCCGCAGTGGTTTTGCCCGCGGCCCGCAAGAGCTCGAAGGCCTGCTGCCGGCGGACATCGCCATCCTGGTACGCGACGGCAAGGAGGCCCAGGCCATCCGTGCCGAACTGGCCGCCCGCGGGGTGCGCAGCGTGTACCTCTCGGACAAGGACTCGGTGTTTGCCGCCCAGGAAGCCCGCGACCTGCTGGTGTGGCTCAAGGCTTGTGCCGAGCCGGACGTGGAGCGTCCGCTGCGTGCCGCCCTGGCGTCCTTGACACTGAACCTGCCCCTGGTGGAACTGGAGCGCTTGAACCAGGACGAATTGGCCTGGGAAGCGCGAGTCATGCAGTTCCGTGGCTATCGGGCGATCTGGCGGAGCCAGGGCGTGCTGCCGATGCTGCGCCGCCTGCTCCACGACTTCCAGTTGCCCCAGGCCCTGATGGCCCGCAGCGATGGCGAGCGGGTACTGACCAACCTCCTGCATCTGTCCGAATTGCTGCAGCAGAACGCCGCCGAGCTCGATGGCGAGCAGGCGCTGATCCGCCACCTCACCGAACACCTGGCCTTGTCCGGGCAAGCGGGCGAGGAGCAGATCCTGCGCCTGGAAAGCGATGAGCAATTGGTAAAGGTGGTCACCATCCACAAATCCAAGGGCCTGGAGTACCCCCTGGTGTTCCTGCCGTTCATTTGCTCCACCAAGCCGGTGGACGGCAGCCGCCTGCCGCTGCATTACCACGATGCCGCCGGCAAGCCCCAAGTCAGCCTGCGCCCTAGCGCAGAGCTGATCGCCCAGGCTGACGACGAGCGCCTGGCCGAGGACCTGCGGCTGCTCTATGTCGCCCTGACCCGGGCCCGGCATGCCTGCTGGCTGGGAGTCGCCGACCTCAAGCGCGGTAACCACAGCAACTCGATCCTGAATCTCTCGGCCCTGGGCTACCTGTTGGGCGGCGGCGCGCAGTTGAACGAGTCCATTGGCTTGCAGCGCTGGTTGCTGGATCTGCAGCAAGGCTGCGATGCCATCGCGGTGGCCGAGTTGCCGCCCGCCGATGACCAGCGTTTCTATCCGCCGCGCAACGAAGCCCGCCTGCTGGCTGCGCTGGCTCCCGTGCGCCGGGCCGCGGAGAACTGGTGGATCGCCTCCTATAGCGCCTTGCGGATCAGTGACACCCTGGGTGTGGGCAGCCAGGCCCCGGACGATCCCCAGGCACAAAAGTTGTTCGATGATGAACGCCTGGACCCCGAGGCGCCTCGGGAGGTCGTCGCCAGCAGTGGCGATATCCATCGTTTTCCCCGCGGGCCGAACCCCGGCACCTTCCTTCATGGCCTGCTGGAATGGGCGGGTGGCGAAGGCTTTCGTGCGTCCCCCGAAGCGATCACCGATGCGGTCGCCCGCCGTTGCAATCGCCGGGGCTGGGAAGGCTGGATCCCGACCCTCAGCGATTGGTTGCAGCAGGTGCTGCAAGTACCCTTGCCGGCGGGAGAGGGGCAGCCACCCGTGGTGCTCGGGCAGTTGGTCCAGTATCGGGTGGAGATGGAGTTCTGGTTCGCCAGCCACAAGGTCGATGTACTCAAGCTCGACGAACTGGTGCGCCAGCAGACGCACCAGGGGGCGCCCCGGGTGACTGCCGAGCCCGTGCTGCTCAATGGCATGTTCAAGGGCTTTATCGACCTGACCTTCGAGCACCACGGCCGCTACTACGTGGCCGACTACAAGTCCAACTGGCTGGGCGTCGATGACGCCGCCTACACCGAGCAGGCCATGGAACAATCGATCCTCGACAATCGCTATGACCTGCAGTACGTCCTGTACCTGCTGGCCCTGCACCGACAGTTGAAGGCCCGCCTGGCCGACTACGACTACGACCGGCACATGGGCGGGGCTTTGTACCTGTTCCTGCGGGGCACTCAGGCGGCCAGCCGGGGCCTGTACTTCACCCGCCCGCCGCGGCAGTTGATCGAGCGCCTGGACCTGATGTTCCAGGGCCAGGCCGAGCCGCCCAGGGTCGAACCTGCCTGGGAACAGGGAGTGCTGCTATGACCCCGGATCTGTTCGCCTCCCTGGACGAGCCGGAGCCGGCCTCCCAGGGCCAGGCCCCCTTGGGCCGTGCCGCTGACCTGCTGCAGTTGCTCGACCTATGGGTGGCGCGGGGGTGGCTGCGGGCCCTGGACAAGGCCTTCGTGGCCTTCCTCCATGAACTGGACCCGGAGTGCGACCCATTGGTGCTGATGGCCGCGGCCCTGAGCAGTCATCAACTGGGGCACGGACATGTCTGCCTGGACCTGTTCGAAACCCTCAAGGAGCCGGACTTCGCCCTGTCATTGCCCCCCGAAGGGGACGCGCAGAATGGCGCGCCGGCGCTGCCTTCCCAAGTCCTGGCCGGCCTTGAGGGCGCACACTGGTGCAAGGTCCTGGCCGGTAGCCGATTGGTCGCCCTGGCTGCGGACCACGGCGAGGGTGCGCGACAGCGGCCCCTGGTTCTGTCGGGCAAGCGCCTATACCTGCGGCGCTATTGGGCCTATGAGCGACGCATAGACAATGCCCTGCGCCAGCGCCTGGCACAGACCGAGGTAACCCCCGAGCATCTGGCCCGGCGCCTTGACGAGTTGTTCGGCGCAGCCAGGGCCAGTGGTCCGGTCGACTGGCAGAAACTCGCCTGTGCCCTGGCCACGCGAGGGGCCTTCAGCATCATCACCGGAGGCCCGGGCACCGGCAAGACCACCACGGTGGTCCGCCTGCTGGCCCTGCTCCAGGGGCCGGCAGTGGAGGTTCGCAAGCCCCTGCGCATCCGCCTGGCAGCCCCCACCGGCAAGGCCGCGGCGCGGTTGACGGAGTCGATCAGCCTGCAGGTGCGCTCCTTGTCGGTGGCCGATGAGGTGCGGGAAAAGATCCCCAGCGAAGTGACCACCGTGCACCGCCTGCTGGGCAATCGCCCGGGGACCCGGCACTTTCGCCACCATGCCGGCAATCGCTTGCCACTGGATGTGCTGGTCGTGGACGAGGCCTCGATGATCGATCTGGAAATGATGGCCAACCTGCTCGATGCCTTGCCCATCCATGCACGCCTGGTGCTGCTGGGGGACAAGGACCAGTTGGCCTCGGTGGAGGCTGGAGCCGTGCTGGGTGACTTGTGCCGGGATGCCGAGGCGGGCTGGTACAACCCGCAGACCCGCGCCTGGCTCGAGACGGTCAGTGGTGAAGACCTGGCCACCAGTGGCCTGCAGGAAGATCACGGGCACCAGCACCCCCTGGCGCAGCAGGTGGTGATGCTGCGTCACTCCCGGCGCTTTGGCGAAGGCAGTGGCATCGGCCAGCTGGCACGCTGGGTCAATCAGCAACAGGCCGACGAGGCCCGGCGCTTGCTGGCGGCCCGCAGCCATGGGGACTTGCATGGCCTGAGCCTCAAGGGTGAACAGGACCGGGCCCTGGAACGGCTGTTGCTCGAAGGCCACGGCGAAGGGCCGCAAGGCTATCGCCATTACCTGAATGTGCTGCGCAGCCAGCGTCCACCGGTTGGTACCGGCCTGGAAGACCGGCGTTGGACCGATTGGGCACGCAACGTCCTGCAGGCCTTCGACCGCTTCCAGCTGCTCTGTGCGGTACGCAAGGGGCCTTGGGGCGTCGAGAGTCTGAACCAGCGCATCACCCAGGCGCTGTTCAAGGCCCGGCTGATCGAAAGCGACCAGCAATGGTACGAGGGCCGTCCGGTCTTGATGACCCGCAATGACTATGGCCTGGGCCTGATGAATGGTGATATCGGCATTGCCCTGCGCTTGCCGGAACAGGACGGCGGCGAGGCGGGCCGCCAGGTGCTGCGCGTGGCCTTCCCGCGCAACGATGGCCAGGGCGGCGTGCGCCTGGTGCTGCCGAGCCGGCTCAACGACGTGGAAACCGTCTACGCCATGACCGTGCACAAGTCCCAGGGCTCGGAGTTCGCCCATACCGCGCTGATCCTGCCCGATGCATTGAATCCGGTACTGACCAAGGAGTTGATCTACACCGGCATCACCCGGGCCAAGGATTGGTTCAGCCTGATCGAACCCCGTGCCGGTGTCTTCGAGGAGGCGGTGCGACGGCGGGTCAAGCGCCTGAGCGGATTGATGCTGGAGCTGGACTGAGGCCGGGCTTCCAGGCATGGTTGCACCGCGTCGATCTCGCGGCATTTTCCAGGGCTGTGCTATCGTTGCGGCATCATCTTCGTGAAAATCAACGAGATTCCCTGCATGGACGTGGCTGTCTTGAGGACAGAGCGCATTTTGCGGTGGCGGCAGTACGTGCTGGCGACCATCCTTTGCCTGTTCAGCCTGTTGGCCATCGCACAGCCCGAGCCCTCGGCACCGGCCAGCCTGGCCGAACAGCGGGCCAAGGCAGTGACCCAAGTGGTGCTGGGCATCCTCAGCTATGCGCGCTGGCCGGTCGAGCCAGCGCAGTTGCGTCTTTGCGTGGTAGGTCCCACCGAATACACCGACGATCTGCTCAAGGGGGCCACCCAGGCTACCGGACGCCCGGTGCAGGTGCGTCGGTTACTGGCCAGTAACGCGACGATCGCCAGTGAGTGCGATTCGGTCTACGTCGGCAAGCTGGGGACTGAGCAGCGTACTCGCTTGTTCAGTTCGTTGACCGGGCAGCCGGTGCTGAGCATCAGCGAGGGGGGCGACCAATGCACCGTGGGCAGCCTGTTCTGCCTGCGAGTCAGCGACAGCCAGGTATCGTTCGAAGTCAATCTGGACTCAGTGGCGCGCAGTGGGGTGAAGATCCATCCCAGTGTGTTGCAGTTGTCCCGTCGGCGTCCGGCGGAGCCATGAAACTGTTCAAGTCCAACTCCCGCCCTACCTTGCGGTCGGTCATCGGTCGCGGCCATCTGATCGTTGCCCTGCTGGCGATCTCCATGGCCAGCCTGTCCCTGACCGGCCTTGGCGTACTGGCCCTGCGGGTGTATGCCGACCACAACCTGCACCTGATCGCCCGTTCCATCAGCTATACGGTGGAAGCTGCCGTGGTGTTCCACGATAACGTCGTGGCCACCGAGGCCCTGGCGCTGATCGCTTCCACCGAGGAGGTGGCCGACGCCAAGGTCTACGACAGCCAGGGGCAGTTGCTGGCCAGTTGGCAGCGTCCGGACAGTGGTTTCCTGACCAACCTGGAAATGCACATCGCCAGCACATTCCTGGAAAAACCCATCAGCGTGCCGATCTATCGCCAGGGCCAGGAGATCGGCAGCGTCAATGTCACCGGCCATGGCGGCAGCCTGTTGCGCTTCCTCTTCAGCGGGTTGGTGGGCATCGTGCTGTGCATCGCCCTGAGTGCCTGGGCCGCCCTGTACCTGGCACGCCGGCAACTGCGCGATATCACGGGCCCGCTACGCAGCCTGGCGGACGTGGCCCACGCGGCCCGACGCGAGCGAGCCTTCGACCAACGGGTGCCGCCGGCGCAAATCGCCGAGCTGGACAACCTGGGCAATGACTTCAACGCCCTGCTCGATGAACTGGAGGTCTGGCAGACTCACCTGCAGAGCGAGAATGAGACCTTGGCCCACCAGGCCAGCCATGACAGTTTGACCGGCCTGCCTAACCGGGCCTTCTTCGAGGGACGGCTGATCCGCGCCCTGCGCAGTGCCAACAAGCACAACGAACACATGGCGGTGCTGTTCCTGGACAGCGATCGGTTCAAGGAAATCAACGACAATTTTGGCCATGCCGCCGGGGATGCGGTGCTGGTGGCCGTGGCCACGCGGATTCGAGCGCAACTGCGCGAGGATGACCTGGTGGCGCGCCTGGGTGGCGATGAATTCGCGGTGTTGTTGACGCCCCTGCATCGGGTGGAGGATGCCCAGCGCATCGCCGACAAGATCATCAACAGCATGGAGATGCCGATCCAGTTGCCAGGTAGCCTGTCGATCCTGACATCGCTGAGCATCGGCATCGCCGTGTATCCGGAGCATGGCGCCACTCCGGGCAGTCTGTTGAATGCCGCCGACGCGGCCATGTACCAGGCCAAGCGAGGCGCGCGAGGCGGGCAGCACACAGTGGGGGCGGAGTCCCCCGTCGTCCAGGTTCAAAACAGGAGCTAACTCCCTTGTTCTCAATGACACAACGTTCGGTTCGACTTTTCGGTGCCCTGGTGTTCATGGCCTTGCTGGCCTTGACGGGCTGCCAGAGCGTGCCACCCAAGGGCCTGACCCCGAAGCAGATCGCGGTGCTGAAACAGGAGGGCTTCGAACTGACGGATGAAGGCTGGGCCTTCGGCCTGTCGGGCAAGGTGTTGTTCGGCAGTGATATAGAGAGCTTGAACCCGGCCAGCACCGAGATCGTCCAGCGCATCGGCAAGGCCTTGCTCAGTGTCGATATCCAGAAGGTGCGGGTCGACGGCCACACCGATGCCTCCGGCAAGGAGGCCTACAACACGCAGCTCTCCATGCGCCGGGCCAAGAGCGTGGTCAAGGTCCTGACCCAGGTTGGCATGCGCGAAGAGAACATCCAGTTGCGCGGCCTTGGCAGCAGCGAGCCGGTGGCCTCCAACAGCACCCCGGCCGGGCGTACCGAGAATCGTCGGGTGTCGATCGTGGTGATCGCCGACTGAGCGGCGATCCATCCAGTCGCGGCTGTAGTCCTACGGCCGCTTCGCCAGGCCGATCGGTGACCGATACGGCATGGCGGCACAAGGCTAGGGGGCACTGAACGACATGCTTCGAGTGTCCCCCATCAACAAGGGCTGGTTCTGCTCGGTCACCTCGCGGATGTAATCCCATAGCAGTGTGATGCGCTTGAGCTTGCGCAGGTCCTCGCGGCAGTACATCCAGAATTGCCGGGTCAGGTTGATTTCCTTGGGCAGCACCGGCAGCAAGCGTGGGTCCTGGGCCGCCAGGAAACACGGCAGGATCGCCAGCGAGCGGCCCTGCTGCGCCGCCACGTACTGGGCGATGACGCTGGTGCTGCGCAGGTGTGCGCTGGCCCCGGGGACCACGTTGGCCAGGTACAGCAGCTCGGAGCTGAAGGCCAGGTCGTCGACATAGCTGATGAACTGATGCTCGCCCAGGTCGCTGGGGCGGCGGATCGGCGGATGGCGATCGAGGTATTCCTGGGTGGCGTATAGCTGCAGGCGGTAGTCGCACAGCTTGCAGCACACGTAGGGCCCATGTTCCGGACGCTCCAGGGCAATGACGATGTCGGCTTCGCGCTTGGACAGGCTGATGAAGTGCGGCAGTGGCAGGATATCCACCGAAATCGCCGGGTAGGCGTCGAGGAAATGGCTGAGCTGCGGGGTGATGAAGAAGGTGCCGAAACCTTCGGTGCAGCCCATGCGCACATGCCCGGACAGCGCCACGCCGGAGCCCGAGACCTGCTCGCAGGCCATGTGCAGGGTGCTTTCGATCGACTCGGCATACCCCAGCAGGCGCTGGCCCTCGGCAGTCAGGACGAAGCCGTTGGTACGGGACTTTTCGAACAGCAGGGTGCCCAGGGCGGTTTCCAGCGAGCCGATGCGCCGTGACACCGTGGTGTAGTCCACCGCCAGGCGCTTGGCCGCGCTGCTGGCCTTGCGAGTACGCGCCACCTCCAGGAAAAACTTCAGGTCGTCCCAGTTCAGGGTGCTCAGCGAGGTGATGTTTTTTTGCATGATGGACCGGATTTTATGTGCGTTCTTATTAGAAGTTTGCACATCTATACTCCAAAAACAGTCCGATACCAACTCGCGACTCCCCTCTTTCAAGGCGCTGCAACGCCTTGGTTCCCTGCATAAGAACTCAAGAAGTCAGGAGACCCCATGAACGCTCCCCTCCAGTCCGGCGGCACTACCCTGCAGCAGGTCAAATTGCTGATCGACGGCCAATGGGTCCAGTCCCAGACCCAGGAATGGCATGACATCGTCAACCCGGCGACCCAGGAAGTCCTGGCCAAGGTGCCGTTTGCCACCGCTGCCGAAGTCGATGCCGCGATCGCTGCGGCCCAACGTGCCTTCCAGACCTGGAAGTTGACGCCGATCGGCGCGCGGATGCGCATCATGCTCAAGCTCCAGGCCTTGATCCGTGAGCACTCCAAACGCATTGCCCAGGTCTTGAGCGCCGAGCAGGGCAAGACCATCGCCGACGCCGAAGGTGACATCTTCCGCGGCCTGGAAGTGGTGGAGCATGCCTGCTCCATCGGCACCCTGCAGATGGGCGAGTTCGCCGAGAACGTCGCCGGCGGCGTGGACACCTACACCCTGCGCCAGCCTATCGGCGTATGCGCGGGGATCACCCCATTCAACTTCCCGGCGATGATTCCGCTGTGGATGTTCCCGATGGCCATCGTTTGCGGCAACACCTTCGTCCTCAAGCCTTCCGAGCAAGATCCGCTGTCCACCATGTTGCTGGTGGAGCTGGCGCTGGAGGCGGGAGTCCCGGCCGGCGTGCTCAACGTGGTCCATGGCGGCAAGGACGTGGTGGATGCCCTGTGCGTGCACCAGGACATCAAGGCCGTGTCCTTCGTCGGCTCCACCGCCGTCGGCACCCATGTCTATGACCTGGCGGGCAAGCACGGCAAGCGCGTGCAATCGATGATGGGCGCCAAGAACCACGCTGTGGTGCTGCCCGATGCCAACCGTACCCAGACGGTCAACGCCCTGGCCGGTGCGGCGTTCGGCGCGGCCGGCCAGCGGTGCATGGCCACCTCGGTAGCGGTGTTGGTGGGCAAGGCCCGCGAATGGCTGCCGGACATCAAGGAGGCCGCGAGCAAGCTCAAGGTCAACGCCGGTTGCGAGCCGGGTACCGATGTCGGCCCGGTGATCTCCAAGCGGGCCAAGGAGCGCGTGCTGGGCCTGATCGAAAGCGGTATCAAGGAAGGCGCCAAGCTGGAGCTGGACGGCCGTGACGTCAAGGTTCCGGGCTACGAGCAGGGCAATTTCGTTGGCCCGACCCTGTTCTCCGGGGTGACCACCGAGATGCAGATCTACACCCAGGAAATCTTCGGCCCGGTGCTGGTGGTGCTGGAGGTCGACACCCTCGACGAGGCCATCGCCCTGGTCAACGCCAACCCCTTCGGCAACGGCACCGGCCTGTTCACCCAGAGCGGCGCGGCGGCACGCAAGTTCCAGAGCGAAATCGACGTTGGCCAGGTGGGGATCAACATCCCGATCCCGGTGCCGGTACCGTTCTTCAGCTTCACCGGTTCGCGCGGTTCCAAGCTCGGCGACCTGGGTCCGTACGGCAAGCAAGTGGTGCAGTTCTACACTCAGACCAAGACCGTCACCAGCCGCTGGTTCGACGATGACAGCGTCAACGACGGTGTGAACACCACTATCAGCCTGCGTTGAGGAGCCTGACATGAACATTGCATTCATCGGCCTGGGCAACATGGGCGCGCCCATGGCCCGCAACCTGATCAAGGCCGGCCACCAGCTGAACCTGTTCGACCTGAACCAAAGCGTGCTGGCCGAGCTGGCGCAACTGGGCGGGCGCATTGCCGCCTCGCCGAAGGCCGCCGCCGAAGGCGCCGAACTGGTGATCACCATGCTGCCGGCCGCCGCCCATGTGCGTAGCGTCTGGCTGGGTGAGGACGGCGTGCTGGCGGGCATCGCCCGTGGCGTGCCAGCGGTGGACTGCAGCACCATCGACCCGCAGACCGCTCGCGATGTTGCCGCCGCTGCGGCGAAGCAGGGCGTGGCCATGGCCGACGCCCCGGTTTCCGGCGGCACAGGCGGCGCCCAGGCTGGCACCCTGACTTTCATGGTCGGCGCGGGTACCGAGCTGTTCGACGCCCTGCAGCCGGTACTGGCGCAGATGGGGCGAAACATCGTGCACTGCGGGGAAGTGGGCACTGGGCAGATCGCCAAGATCTGCAACAACCTGCTGCTGGGCATCTCGATGATCGGCGTCAGCGAAGCCATGGCCCTGGGCGATGCCCTGGGTATCGATACCAAGGTGCTGGCCGGGATCATCAACAGCTCCACCGGGCGGTGCTGGAGTTCCGACACCTACAACCCGTGGCCGGGAGTGATCGAGACCGCGCCCGCAGCGCGTGGCTACACCGGTGGTTTTGGTGCCGAGCTGATGCTCAAGGACCTGGGGTTGGCCACCGAGGCCGCCCGCCAGGCCCATCAGCCGGTGGTGCTGGGCGCGGTGGCCCAGCAGCTGTACCAGGCCATGAGCCAGCGCGGGGAAGGTGGCAAGGACTTCTCGGCCATCGTCAACAGCTACCGCAAGCCGCAGTAGCCCTTTGCGTGGCGGGGGCCAAGCCCTCGCCACGAATACCGTCTCATGATCGTAGCCCCCCGAGTGGGGGCGTTTCCGGGAATCCGCGTCGGGCGGCTTCCCGTTTTTTTTGCCCGCTCAGTTGGGCCGGCCAGCCGGAGTGCGTGGCGGCGGATTGAGGCGGGTGTCGAGGCCGAAGCGCTCCTGGATCACCACCTGGTACAACCCCTTGGCCAACAGCGGATTGATCAGGATGTTCCAGCTGTGGCGCGAGACCGAGGAAGGCACCAGTACGAAGGGATGCTCGGCCAGTAACTGGTCGGCGAATTGCTGCTGGCCGGCGCTGGGAATGCCCGGCACCAGCCAGTTGGGATTGGGCACGCTGCCTTCGTCCAGGCGGTAGATGGTCGACGGGTCGTGGATCAGCGCCCCGGTCAGCACATGGGGCACCTGGTCGAGCGCGGCAAAGCCCTTGTGCACGGCCACCTCGAGGATCGCCGTGGCAGGGTCGGCGCTGCCATATACGGCCTTGACCCCCTTGGAGTTCCAGCGCCCGCCGCACAGCTCGGCACCGATGCCGCTGTCCCAGCTGTCGGCGTGCTGCGCGGCGTCCAGGCGCCAGAAGTGAACGGCACTGCTGCCGGGAATGCTGATCACTGATAGACCCCGTATTCCAGGCGGGTGAGGAACTCATCCACCAGCTCGAATCCGATGGGGTTGGTCAGCAGGTCCACCGGCTTGTGGCCGTCCAGGGCCATCACCGGCTTGGCCATCCAGTCCTGGGCCTGTTCGCTGCTGCCGAAGACCTCCTGGGCCTTGGACAGCACCTGGGCGAAGCGTACCGCCCGGGCGCTCTGCTCCGGGTTCAGCGGTTCGTCGGGGGTCTTCAGGCGCCGGTGCAGGGTGCGCTCGGACAGGCCGATGATCTTGGCCAGGACCTGTTCGTCCTTGAGCATGGGGACCGAGGAGACGAACTTGACGATTGCCGTCAGCGGAATGCCTTCCTCGGTCAGGCGATAGATCGAGATACGGTCGTCGAACCGTGCCCGGCCACCGAGCAGGATGTCCGAGGTTCGATCCTTCAATACGGGCTTGCCGCGTCGTTTCACGGCGATGTCGCTACCGGTCAGTGCAACCATGGGCCTTACTCCTGCCTTTGCCATTTGGCAGGGATTATATAGACATTTGGCAAGCAGCGCTGAGCCGGGCGTCGGCGGCCCGGACTCGCCGCTGGCAGGCCTCAGGCGAAGACGAAGTACTTGCGTACCGTCTCCACGACTTCCCAGGTGCCCTTCATGCCGGGCTCGACCACGAAGATATCGCCGGCGCGCAAGTGGATGGGAGCCAGGCCGTCCGGGGTGATCACGCAATAGCCTTCCTGGAAGTGGCAGTACTCCCACTTCTCATAGGCCACCCGCCATTTGCCGGGAGTGCAGATCCAGGTGCCCATGATCTTGCTGCCATCTTCGCTGGTGTAGGCATTGAGGTTGACGGTGTGCGGGTCGCCTTCGAGTTTTTCCCACTTGCAGGCGTCCAGGACCGGCAGTGGATGGGTATCGCGCAGAACGGTAATGGGCTTGGGCATGCTGTGCTCCTGACAGATCGAGAACCAGAGGCCGCACCCTATAGCGCCCGGCGCCCATGGGGTTGTCTGTACTCGACACCGGGGTATCCAGAAGCGCTGCGGTCCTGCTCGCGATGACTGGCAAAGGGGGAGCCGGTGGCCTGCGGGCTTGAAAGATTCATCGGATAAACCAGGTTTTGTTAGCAGTTCTTGCGAAATACCTGAAGCTGACCGAGTTATTTCGCAAGAATCTTTACCGGCTTCGCTCGTATCATGCAGTCCGGACCGACCAAGAGCCATGCCCATGGAACATACACCCCGTTGGTGGGATATCAGCCCGCCCTTGAGCACCGCGACCCCGACCTGGCCGGGAGACACGCCATTCCAGGAAGAACGTGTCTGGCATTTCGGGCCCGAGTGTCCAGTGAACATCGGTCGGATCACCCTGTCGCCCCACACCGGCGCCCATGTCGATGCCCCGCTGCATTACCGCCCTGATGGCCTGCCTATTGGCGAGGTGCCGCTGGATGTCTACATGGGGCCGTGCCGGGTCCTGTATTGCCTGGAGAGCGGTCCGCTGGTGCAACCCGAGGACCTGCAGGGGCACCTGGACAACCTGCCCCAACGGGTACTGCTGCGGACCTATCGCCAGGCTCCGCTGGACACCTGGGACTCAGGCTTCACCGCTGTGGCCGAGGCCACCATCGAGCTGCTGGCCCGTCTCGGCGTGCGCCTTGTCGGTATCGACACCCCCTCCCTGGACCCCCAGCAGTCCAAGACCATGGATGCCCACAATGCGGTCGCCCGGCATGGCATGGCGATCCTCGAAGGGGTAGTGCTCGACGAGGTGCCTGAAGGCGACTACGAACTGATTGCCCTGCCACTGCGCTTTGCCCACCTGGACGCCAGTCCGGTGCGGGCGATCCTGCGCCCGTTGGCCGATTGATTCCTACAATAACTATGACGGCGGGCCATTCGTGCACCCTTGCCCAGGCAACGGTGTGGGGCCCAGCCGACCGAGACGAGGAGCCCACGCGATGAGCCAATGTCCTTTTTCAAGCAATCCACCGGATGAATGGCATAACGCCCAGCTGAATTTCTCCGACTCCATGAGCTACGGCGACTACCTGGACCTGGGGCGCATCCTCAGCGCCCAGCATCCGTTGTCGCCAGACCACAACGAGATGCTGTTCATCATCCAGCACCAGACCTCCGAGCTGTGGATGAAGCTGATGCTCCACGAACTCAAGGCCGCCCGTGAGCAGGTTCGCCAGAGCCAGCTGGCGCCGGCGTTCAAGATGCTGGCGCGGGTCTCGCGGATCTTCGACCAGTTGGTGCATGCCTGGGCGGTGCTGGCCACCATGACCCCTTCGGAATACAAGTCCATCCGCCCGTACCTGGGCCAGTCCTCGGGCTTCCAGTCGTTCCAGTACCGCGATATCGAATTCATCCTGGGCAACAAGAGTGCGGCGCTGTTGCGTCCCCATGCCCACCGTCCCGAGCTGCTGCAGGCGCTGCAGGAATCCATCGCCACTCCGTCGCTGTATGACGAGGCGATCGCCCTGATGGCCCGCAGCGGCCTGGACATCGATCCGCAGCGCCTGGCGCTGAACAGCACCAGCGCGACCCAGCACGATCCCTCGGTGGAAGCGGCCTGGCGCGAGGTATACGGTGATCCCTCGAAGTATTGGGACCTGTACCAGCTGGGCGAGAAGTTCATCGACCTGGAAGACTCCTTCCGTCAATGGCGCTTCCGCCATGTGACCACGGTGGAGCGGATCATCGGCTTCCAGCCGGGCACTGGTGGAACCGAGGGCGTGGGTTATCTGCGCAAGATGCTCGATACCGTGCTGTTCCCCGAGTTGTGGCGAGTGCGCTACCCGCAATGACCCAGACCAACGCCCCGCCAGCCGGGGCGTTTTCATTCCTGGCATCGCCCATTCGCTTCTCGTGCCTGTCCTGGCGCCTGCGACAGCGGCCAGGCAGGAGGTGACCGCAAAGGTGGCCGGCGCTAAAGTGGCTGCCCAAAATCGATGCTTTCACTTTCCTGGGCAGACCGCATGAGCCGTACCTTCGAACTTGAAACCCTGAACATGCGGCTCAACGACCCGGAGTTCCAGGCATTGGACCTGCATCAGCGCATCCAGCGGGCGCTGTGCGGGCTGATCCTCGATGGAGCCCTGGCGCCGGGGCTCAAGCTACCGGCGAGTCGGGTCCTGGCCAAGTCCCTGGGAGTATCGCGCGATACCGTGGAAAACGCCTACGTGCAGTTGCAGCGCGATGGCTTCATCGTCCGGCGCGAGGGCTCCGGCAGCTATGTCTGCCAGGCCATTGGCGCGCAGTTGCGCGGAGCGGCCCGCAGGCGCCTGCGCTTGCAGGAGCCGCCACGCAGCATCCGGGAGCCTGGGGGTGGCTTGAGTCGTCGGGGGCGGACGCTGTTCGAGCGCGGTGGGGTCGCGGACCAGCAGGTGGTCAAGGCCTTTGCCACCGGCTTGCCGGAAACCCGCAGTTTCCCGGTGCAGGTCTGGGAGCGCTTGCAACGCCAGGTGCTACAGGAGTACCGGGGCAATGTCTTGCTGCATGGCGACCCACAGGGGGCCGAGCCCTTGCGCAAAGCCATCGCCGCCTATCTGAACCTGGAGCGTGGAGCCAAGGTGCAGCCGGGGCAGATCCTGGTGTTGAGCAGCACCCGCCAGGCCTTGTTCCTGTGCGCGCAACTGCTGGTGGACGCTGGCAAGCCGATCCTGATGGAGAACCCGGGGTATTTTGGCGCCCGCAAGGCGTTCGAGGCCGCCGAGGTGCGCATCGTCCCCATCGATGTCGATGAACAGGGCTTGCGCACCGATCTGCTGCGGGCCGATCGCAGTGGTGCCCGCTGTGTCTATGTCACGCCATCGCATCAGTATCCCAGCGGGGTCACCCTGTCCCTGGAGCGCCGGCTGGAGTTGATCCGTTGGGCCGCCGAGCACGATCGCTGGATCATCGAGGACGACTACGACAGCGAGTTCCATTACGACGGCCTGCCGACCGCCTGTGTCCAGGGCCTGGACGCGTATCAGCGCACCCTGTACATCGGCACGTTCAGCAAGACCCTCTATCCCGGCCTGCGCATGGGCTACATGGTCCTGCCCGAGGAGTTGGTGGCCCCCTTCAGTGCGGCCCGCAGCATCATGGACGGCCATACCCCGCAGATTCTCCAGCTGACCCTGGCGCGGTTCATGGAGCAGGGGCACTACAACGCCCACGTGCGGGCCATGCGCAAGCTCTACGCGGGACGCAGGCAGGCCATGCTCGACGCCATTGGGCGGCATTTGCAAGGCATCGCCAGGGCCTTGCCGCCGCCGGGAGGCCTGCAGATTCCCTGCCTGTTGGAGCCGGGCTGGAGCGAGGAGCACACCCAGCGCCGGGCAGCGAGTATCGGCATGCAGTTACCCGGCCTTGGCCGGCTGTATGTCGGCGAGCACAGGGAACAGGGCTGGTTGCTGGGCTACGCCTCCTTGAGTGCCCATGAAATCGAAGCCGCGATGGAGCGCCTGGGACAGGTTCTGCGCAAGCCCTAGGGCAATTTTCAGGGCTGGGCGCTCGCGGTGTCGCGAGCCCCGGGCCGACCGTGCATCAGCCAGTGCGCGGCCAGGCCCGCCAGCAACCCCCAGAAGGCACCGCCGACGCCCAGCAGGCTGACATTGGCGACCGTGGCAAGAAAGGTGATCAAGGCTGTTTCCCGGGTCTTGGCATCGGCCATGGCATTGGCCAGGCTGCCACCGATGGCACCCAGCAGCGCCAGGCCGGCCAGGGTGCCGATGAAAGCCTTGGGCAACACCATGAACAGGCTCGCCAGCGTCACACCGAAAGTGCCCACCAGGATGTACAGCAGCCCGCAGGCGATACCGGCGAGGTAGCGCTTGCCCGGGTCCGGATGGGCGTCCGGGCCGGTGCAGATGGCCGCGGTGATAGCGGCCACGTTGAAGGCGTGGGCACCGAATGGCGCCATGATCAGCGAGCCCAGGCCGGTGACCGTCAGCAGCGGGTTGGCACTGGTCTTGAAACCGTCGTTGCGCAGCACCAGCATGCCAGGCATGTATTGCCCGGTCAGGGTAATGACGAACAGTGGCAGGGCCACGCCGAGCAGGGCCGGCAGAGAAAACTGCGGTGGGGTGAACAGCGGTGTGGCCAGGCTCAGTTGCACGCCAGCACCGTCGATCCGTTGCTGGACGATCAACAGCGCCAGGCCGATCCCGAGGATGCCGACTACGGCAAAGCGCGAGGTGAAGCGCCGCAGCAGTGCATAGGAACCCAGCAGCACGGTCACCAACAGGGGATCGACGCTGGCGCCGCCAAAGGCATTGATGCCGAACGGCAAGAGGATTCCGGCCAGCAGCCCGGCGGCGATCCCCTTGGGGATCAGCTGCACCAGCCGTTCGAAGGCCCCGCATGCACCCAGGATGATGAAGCCCAGGGCCGAAACCAGGTAGGCGCCGATCACCTCGGCGTAGGGGGTCACAGGCAGGACCGTGGCCAGGAAGGCCGCTCCGGGGGTCGACCAGGCCGTGATGACCGGTGCCCGATAGCGCAGGCTCAACCACAGGCCGCTGACTCCGACCCCTACCGACACTGCCCAGACCCAGGAGGCCGTCTGGGCTGGCGACAGGCGGGCCAGCTCGGCGGCCTGCAGCACCAGGACGAACGTTCCACCGTAGTTCACCAGCACCGAAATCAGCGCGGCCACGGTGGGTGAGAAAAAATCGGCAGGCCTGAGCCCCTCGGTCGTTCTATTCATGCGCCATTCTCCATCCAGGGTGAGCCCCGGTCCTGAAGCTCCGGGAGGCGCTGATTCTAGAGAGCTGGCGGAGGGTCGTTTCAGGCCGCTTGAGAGGGTTGGGGCAGACCACTTTGTGGTGCGCATGAAAAAGCCCGGCCTTGGATCCAGGGCCGGGCTTTCAGGTCTTGCAGGGGCCACCCGCTAACTTAGCGCAGGGCAGCCTGTTCGGTTTTTTTCGCCTGGCTCAGGCGGTAGAACACCCAGATCAGCAGGACCCAGACCGGGATCGCGTACACCGAGGCACGGATGCCCGGGATCATCAGCATCACGCCGATGATCATGACCATGAAGGCCAGGCACAGGTAGTTGCTCAGTGGCGACCAGAAGGCCTTGAAGGACGGCACCACGCCTTGCTCGGCCATGGCCTTGCGAAAGCGCAGGTGGGTCAGGCTGATCAGCGCCCAGTTGATCATCAGGGCCGCCACCACCAGGGCGAACAACAGCTCCAGGGCCTCATGGGGAGCCAGGTAGTTGACCAGCACGCAGAGCAAGGTGATCAGCGCGGAGATACCCAGGGCCAGGATCGGCACGCCTTGCTTGTTGAGCTTGGTTAACGCCTTGGGCGCATCGCCCTGCTCGGCCAAGCCGTAGAGCATGCGGCTGTTGCAGTACACGCCGCTGTTGTACACCGAGAGCGCGGCAGTCAGGACCACGAAGTTGAGGATCTGCGCGGCGGTATCGCTACCGATCAGCGAGAAGATCTTCACGAAGGGACTGCTGCTGTAGGCGTCGCCGCCGGAATTGAGGCTGACCAGCAACTCGTCCCACGGGTACAGGGAGAGCAGCACCGCCAGGGCTCCGACGTAGAAGATCAGTACCCGGTAGACCACCTGGTTGATGGCCTTGGGAATCACCTTGCGCGGCTCGCTGGCCTCGGCCGCGGTGATGCCCACCAGCTCCAGGCCGCCGAAGGAAAACATGATGAAGGCCATGGCCATCAACAGGCCGTTGCCGCCATTGGGGAAGAAGCCGCCGTGGGACCACAGGTTGCTCACCGAGGCCTGGGCCCCGCCACTGCCGCTGAAGAGCATGTAGCAGCCCAGCAGGATCATGCCGACGATGGCGACGACCTTGATGATGGCGAACCAGAACTCGGCTTCACCGAAGAACTTCACGTTCATCATGTTGATCAGGTTGACCAGCACGAAGAACACCGCCGCGCTGACCCAGGTAGGAACCTCCGGCCACCAGAACTGGATGTATTTACCTACCGCAGTGAGCTCGGCCATCCCCACCAGCACATACAGCACCCAGTAGTTCCAGCCGGCGAGGAAGCCGAAGTAGCCCCCCCAGTACTTATGGGCGAAATGGCTGAAGGAGCCGGCCACTGGCTCTTCGACGATCATCTCGCCCAGCTGGCGCATGATCAGGAAGGCGATGAAGCCAGCGATCGCGTACCCCAGGATCATCGAGGGCCCGGCGGACTTCAGGACCCCGGCCGAGCCGAGGAAGAGTCCGGTCCCGATCGCCCCGCCCAGGGCGATCAATTGGATATGGCGGTTTTTCAAGCCGCGCTTGAGTTCACCCTGCTTCAAGGTTTGATCCACTAACTTGCGCTCTCTTCTAGTTGTTATCAGGACCGACCCAGGGATTTAGGCGTCGGTCTCGGCATCGTGTCGACGGGATCAGATATTACTCTCGGTGAACCTCTCGTAATACAGCTGAACACGCCCAAGTCCCTGTTCTTGCTGCCAGGTGCGGATCGAATCGACCATCGGCGGTGGCCCGCAGACGTACATGTCGGCCTCGCCGCTGCGCAATTCCTCGGTATCGAAGTGCTCGGTGATGTAACCGCGCTTGCCGTTCCAGGTCGGGTCGCTGTCGCTGATCACCGGCGTGAAGCGAAACGCCGGCAGGCGCTCGCCGTAGGCGCGGATGCGCTCCAGCTCGCACAGGTCGGCACTCTGGCGCACGCCGTAGTACAGGTGGACCGGTTGCTGGCAGTCCTGCTCGACGATTTGCTCGAGCATTGCCAGCAGGGCCGAGAGTCCGGTGCCGCCCGCCACGAGGACCAGCGGACGGCTGACCTGGCGCAGATAGAACGCCCCCAGCGGCGCTTCCAGCTCCAAGGCGTCGCCCACCTGGCAGCGTTCGCGGATGTAGTTGCTCATCGTCCCATCGGGTAACAGGCGGATCAGGAACAGCAACTGATTGTCCGCCGCGGATCGGTTGGCGAAGGAGTAGGCGCGGCTGCAGTCGGTGCCGGGAATGCCGAGGCGGGCGTATTGGCCGGGCAGGAAGTCCAGCGGGGTCGGATTGCCGCCCAGGTCCAGGCGCAGGATCGCCGTGCTGTCCGAAACCTGGCGCACTTCCTGGACCGAGGCGCGGTAGCGCACCGGCTCGGCGGCATGGCACAGGCTGGAGTCGAAGTCGAAGTAGAACGCCGCATCGGATTGCACCCGGGTCTGGCAACTGAGCATCTTGCGTTGCGCAAGGTCCTGGGCCGACAGGGCTTCCTCGTCCACGTAATCCTGGCTGTACTGGCCCGACTCGCAACGCCCCTGGCAGGTGCCGCAGACCCCTTCGCGGCAGTCCAGGGGGATCTTGATGCCGTTGCGCAGGGCGGCGTCGAGCAGTATTTCATTGGCTTGCACCGGGAAGAACAGAGTCTTGCCGTCGGCGAAGCTGAACGCGACCTTGTGCGTCATGGGGAGTGTCCGTCGAGTCAGAGGTGATAGAAGTCGAGCACCGAGTTGATCGTGTCGTTGAGCAGCAGCACGTGCTTGCGCTGGATCAGCCAGCTGTCGCCGTGGGGGACGAGGTCATAGGTGGCATGACCGTAGAACTGCTCGGAAGTGGCCAGGCGGTAGAACAACGTGTGCCAGTTCAGGCGCACCTGCAGCTTTCCTTGCTCGCCTTCGGTGATGCGCAGGTTGCTGACCTGGTGCAGGGTGCGTGGCATCGGGATGGTGGAGGCCGCCTTGCCGGTACGCAGGCGGAAGACCCGGTCCTCCAGGCCTGAGCGGTTGGCATAGTAGATCAGCGACATGCCGCGCTTGGGGTCCTGGGTGTAGACATGCTCGGAGTCCCACTGGGGCAGGTGGAACACGCTGTCCTGGGCGAACAGTTGCAGGTAGGCGTCCCAGTCCTGGGCGTCGCACAGCTCGGACTTGCGATAGAAAAACTGCTCGACCTGGTATTGCAGTTGCGCATTCATGTTCATACCTCCCGCAGTTTCAGGGGTTGGCGCTGCAGGCCTTCGAGGAGGAAGCGCTGCCAATTCTCGTGCTGGTTGACGTACAGCCCCTCATGGGTGATCTCGGTACCGGTCATGGCCGGCGCGATGCCCAGGTTCCGGGTGTTGGCGGTCGGGCCGGTGGCCCAGCGGTGATGGCCGCGAGAAACGTCGCTCCAGCGCTCCAGGCGGGCCTGGAAGCCGCGCTGGGCCTCGCGAAACTCCACCAGGTCGTCAGGGGTGCCCATGCCCGAGACGTTGAAGAAGTCCTCGAACTGGCGAATGCGGTTTTCCCGGTCGGCGTCGCTCTCGCCCTTGACCCCGATGCACTGGCTGATGATCTCGGTCTTGTTCCAGGCCACGGGACGAATGATCCGCAACTGCGAGCTGATCTGGTCGAGGAAGAACAGGCTGGGGTAGATGTTCAGGTTGCGCAGGCGATGCATCATCCACTCGGCCCGGGCCTGGCCGTACTCCTCCACCAGGCGCGGCATGATGCTGGCGTAGCCGGAACGTACCGCCGGGTTGGGCATCTCGCTGAACAGCACGCTGTGGCCGTTGGCGAAGGCGAACCAGCCGTCGTCGGTGGCCGCATCGCCGGCCCCGAGCTTGCTGTAGTCCAGGGTGGCGCTGGCGGTGCCGTTCTCGCTGTTGACCTGCTGGCGATGCTGCACCGTGGCCACGTAGTTGTAGTGCACGGTGCTGACGTGATACCCGTCCAGGCCGTTCTCGTTCTGCAGTTTCCAGTTACCGTCGTAGGTGTAGGCGGACTTGCCTGGCAGCACCTCCAGCTCGCCGGTGGGCGATTGGGCGACCATCATGTCGAAGAAGATCCTGGCGTCACCGAGGAAGTCTTCCAGGGTGTCCGTGGCTGCGACATCCAGGCTGATGAACACGAAGCCCTTGTAGCTCTCGATACGGGCCTTTTTCAGGCCGCGGGTGGCCTTGTCGAAATCCTCGGCGTACTCGCCGGGGGCCTTGACCTTCACCAGGCGGCCGTCGCTCTTGTAGCACCAGGCATGGAAGGGACAAGTGAAGGTGGACTGGTTGCCCTTGCCGACCCGGGTCAGGGTGGTGCCGCGATGCTGGCAGGCGTTGACCAGCGCATTGAGCCGGCCCTCGCCGTCACGGGTGATGATCATCGGCTGGCGCCCGGCCCGCATCGTGACGAAGTCGTGGTTGTTGGGCAGTTCGCTTTCGTGACAGGCGTAGATCCAGTTCTTCTCGAAGATCAGTTCCATCTCCAGGTCGAACAGCTCGGGTTCGGTGAACATCTCCCGGGCGATGCGGAACACGCCATCGGCTGGGCGAAAATCCAGGCAGCTGTGGATGAACTCCTGCCATTGCTCGACGTTTCTTGCGCCACTCATGGGTCGGTACCTTTTTTATTCGGGCCAATCGGTACGATCATTAGAGTGAGTGCAGGGCGGGGGTGGCTATCCGCTTAGTCGACCAAGCGCATCCACAAAGTTGCCAGGGTGGCGGTAGCCGCTGCCGAGGGTGCGAGGCCGCGTCAGGGACCTTTCGGCCAGCTCCGCCATGGCCGCTACGCGCCCATGCGCAGGCAGCGGCAGCGGCTGCAGGGTGGGGACTTTCTACACGGTCGGCGCCAGCCGGTGAATGAAAGCGAGCAGGGTGGCGGGGAGGTTTATCCACTTAGTCGGCTATTGTTATCCACTGGGTTGGCAGCAGCACCGGTTGGCGCAAAACTTGCCCTGCCAAACAAGACGCGCCGTCAGAGCGCGCTAAAAAATATTGCCGTGAGTGTGCCGTGATGAATAGCAAGACTGATGGGCAGTTGCGCGATATTCGCGTCGATCACTACGACCTCGAGGGCGCCAGGAGCTGGATGTCGGGCATTTGCGGCCCGCACCGCCTGGAGACCGCGACGCCCGAGCGGATCCGTTTCCACCACAGTGCCCATGTGCTCAGGTCGCGGGCCACGACTCTGGGCATCATCGAGTACGGTACCGACGTGGTGGTGGATATCGAGGACATCGAGCGCTTCAGCAGCTACAGCCTGAGCCTGCCGTTGTGCGGCGAGCAGGAGTTGAGCAAGGACGGACGCCTGCTGCGCTCCGACAGCGACCATGGCGTGATCATCGCTCCCAACGAAAGCCAGGTGCTGGCCATCTCCGGCGATTGTCGCAAGTTGCAGGTGGTGATTCCCCGGCCGGCCATGAGCGAGGCCCTGGAAGCCTTGTTGCAGCGCCCGATCCTGGACCCGCTGCGTTTCGAGCCGGGCATGGACGCGCTCAATGGCGCGACGGCCTCCTGGTGGCGCATGGCCCGACATTTCATCGGCGAGTTGGCCCAGGGCAACGAGCTCTACGAGCAACTGGCCTTTACCCGGGAAATCGAGAGTTCGCTGATCAAGGGCCTGATCCTGGCCCAACCCAACAATTACTCCAGCGAGCTGCGCGAGGTGCTTGGGGTCAAGCTGCCGCATTACCTGGTACGGGCCCGCCAGTATTTGCAGGAGCATGCCCGCGAGGCGGTGCACCTGGAGGATCTGGAAGTGGCCGCCGGAGTCTCGCGCTACAAGCTGTTCGAGGCCTTTGGCAAATACTTCGCGCTATCGCCCATGGCCTACCTCAAGCGCCATCGGCTCAATGGCGTGCGCCAGGAGATTCTCGAACATGGTGCAGCGCGCAACATCTCCGAGATCGCCCTGGGCTGGGGCTTCACCCACCTGGGGCGGTTTTCCGCCGAGTACCGCAAGCTGTTCGACGAGTCCCCGAGCGCGACCGCCCAGCGCCATCCGAGTCGGTTTTAGTTCCGACAGGGCGCTTACTTGCGCTGCACCAGGTCCAGCAGGCCGTTCTGCTCCTTGATCTTCTGCAGGACGATCTCCGAGCGAATATCGGTGACCCCGGCGGCGCGGTTCAGGTGATTGACGATGAAATCCGAGAAGTGCTTGAGGTTGCGCGCCTGGACGCGCAACACATAGTTGCTGGCACCGGTGATCACATAGGCCGTCATCACCTCCGGCCACTGCTGGACCTTGGCGATGAAGGTCTCGTGCCAGCCCTCCACGTCATGGCGCAGGGACACATGGACAATGGCCTCCAGCTCGATCCCCAGGCGTTCGGCATTGAGCTGGGCGCGGTAGCCGCTGATGATGCCCTCGCTTTCGAGCATGCGCAGCCGACGCAGGCAGGCCGAGGGCGACAGGGCGACTTTCTCCGCCAGCTCCTGGTTGCTGATGCGCCCGTCCTGTTGCAGGTGATGCAGGATGCGCAGGTCGGTGGAGTCGAGCGTCATGGTTGGCATGAATCCATGTTTTTTATTGAAGGATTAGAATTTTATTCGAGATTAGTACGGGATCGCGCTGCTCTTTGCACGAAAATTCTTCTTGGCTTCGTTCATTATTTTCCGGGTTTATCCATTGCCTGCTCCGTTCGTTCCGTCGTGGAACGGGCAGGGCATCGACCAAGACAGGACTTCCAATGATCGACAAAAACCACTGCCTGCGTCTCGATGAACAAGACTCCCTGGCGCCGCTGCGCCGGCAGTTCGCCTTGCCTGAGGGGGTGATCTATCTCGATGGCAACTCCCTGGGCGCGCGCCCCGTGGCCTCCCTGGAGCGGGCTCGGCAAGTCATCGAGCAGGAGTGGGGCGATGGCCTGATCCGTAGTTGGAACAGCGCCGGCTGGCGCGACTTGTCCCAGCGTTTGGGCGATCGCCTGGCACCGTTGATCGGTGCCGATGCCGGGGAAGTGGTGATCACCGACACCACCTCGATCAACCTGTTCAAGGTCCTCAGCGCCGCCTTGCTGGTGCAGGCCGAACGCGCCCCCGAGCGCCGGGTGATCGTCTCCGAAAGCAGCAACTTCCCCACCGACCTGTACATCGCCGAAGGCCTGACCCAGCTGCTCCAGCAGGGCTATTCGCTGCGCCTGGTGGACAGCCCCGAGCAGGTGCCGGCGGCCATCGACCAGGACACCGCGGTGGTGATGCTCACCCACGTCAACTACAAGACCGGCCACATGCACGACATGCAGCAACTGACCGGGCTGATCCACGAGGCCGGCGCCCTGAGCATCTGGGACCTGGCCCACTCGGCTGGCGCGGTACCGGTGGAACTCAAGCGCTGCGGCGCCGACTACGCCATCGGCTGCACCTACAAGTACCTCAATGGCGGTCCTGGTTCCCAAGCGTTCGCCTGGGTCGCCCCGGCGCTGTGCGACCTGGTGACCCAGCCGCTGTCCGGTTGGTTCGGCCATGCCCGGCAGTTCGACATGGCCACCCGCTATGAACCCAGCAGTGGTATTGCCCGCTACCTGTGCGGCACCCAGCCGATCACCTCGCTGGCGATGGTCGAGTGCGGCCTGGAGATCTTCGAGCAGACCGACATGCAGAGCCTGCGGCGCAAGTCCCTGGCCCTGACCGACCTGTTCATCGAACTGGTCGAGCAACGCTGCGCCGGGCATGACCTGACGCTGGTGACCCCGCGTGAGCACGCCAAGCGTGGCAGTCATGTGAGCTTCGAGCATCCCGAGGGGTATGCGGTGATCCAGGCCCTGATCGCCCGGGGCGTGATCGGCGATTATCGCGAGCCGCGGATCATGCGTTTCGGCTTCACGCCGCTGTACACCACCTTCACTGAAGTGTGGGAGGCGGTGCAGATCCTTGGTGAAATCCTCGACGCCAAGACCTGGGCCCAAGCGCAGTTCCAGGTGCGCCACAGCGTGACCTGAAGACAACCTGTAGCCGCTGGCGCAGCCCTATCCTGCGCCAGCCACTGCAACACCCCGCGGCACAGGGACGAGCCGCCAGATCGATCAACGCGTGCACACAACAATAAAGAGGCACTGAACGTGACCACCACCAACAAGGGTTTCGAAGCGATTTCCAATCGCGAGCACGGCCTGAGGCGGCAGCTGACCGCCGGCCAGATGAGCATGATCGCCATTGGCGGCGCCATCGGTACCGGGCTGTTCATGGGCAGCGCCTACGCCATTGGTTATGCCGGGCCCAGCGTGCTGCTCAGCTACGCCATCGGTGCCTTGATCACCCTGCTGCTGATGGGCTGCCTGGCGGAAATGACCGTGGCCCATTCCACCTCCGGCTCCTTTGGCGCCTATGCCGAGTTCTATATCAGCCCCCTGGCCGGTTTCCTGGTGCGCTATGCCTATTGGGCGGCCATCGTCCTGGCCGTGGGCGCCGAGGTCACGGCCATCGCCATGTACATGAAGTACTGGTTCGCCAACGTGCCTGAGTGGGTCTGGATCATCTCGTTCTCCAGCGTGCTGATCCTGCTCAATGCCATCAGCGTGAAGACCTTCGGCAACTTCGAATACTGGTTCTCCACCATCAAGATCGCCGCCATCGTCGGCTTCATCATCCTGGCGGTGTATGTGGTGTTCGGCTCCGGCAACCCCGACTATGGCGTGCACAACTACAACGTCCACGGCGGCTTCTTCCCCAACGGCTTGCAGGGCATGTGGATCGCGGTGATCGTGTCGATCTTCAGCTACCTGAGCGTGGAGATGATCGCGGTGGCGGCCGGGGAGGCCCAGGACCCGCAACGGGCAGTGAAACAGGCGTTTCGCGCCACCATCGTGCGCCTGGTGGTGTTCTACCTGCTGACCCTGGCACTGATGCTGGCCATCGTGCCCTGGGTCCAGGCGGGCAAGGCCCAGAGCCCGTTCGTCACGGTGATGCAGACCATCGGCATTCCCGGGGCCACCGGAGTGATGAACTTCGTGATCCTGATCGCTGCGCTGTCGGCCATGAACAGCCAGCTCTATATCACCACCAGGATGATGTTCAGCCTGTCCCGCGCCGGTTATGCGCCCAAGTCCATGGGGGCCCTGAGCAAGACCGGGATTCCGCTCAATGCCCTGCTGCTGTCGAGCAGCGGTATCGCCCTGGCGACCCTGATCAACGTGTTCTACCCGGAAAGCTCGTTCGCCCTGATGATGGCGATCTCGATGTTCGGCGCGATCTTCACCTGGTTCATGATCTTCCTCACCCACTACTGCTTCCGGCGCTATCACCAGCGCCATGGCGAGCAGCCGCTGTCGTTTCGCATGCGCCTGTTTCCCTACAGCACCCTGCTCGGGTTGTTCCTGATGGGGGCCGTGATGATCACCACCTTTTTTACCGACGCCTTCAAGATGACCCTGGTGTTCGGGGTGCCCTTCCTGCTGGTGCTGAGCCTGGCCTACTGGTTGTTCTTCCGCAGGCCCAGGAGCACGGCCGCGTTGTCGCAAGTCTGATACGCCGCTTCCCGGGCGGCCCTAGAGGCTGCCCAAGGGACACTCATCGCGGGCCTGTTGCAGGCTGCTCTGGAAGGCGTCGAGGCGGGCATGCAGCTGTTGCAGCTCATCGATCTTGAGTTGCAGCTCGCGTTTCTTCTGCGCCAGGGCCGCCTGGGCCTGGTCCCAGGGAAAGGCCTGGCCCTGGTGGGCGGCGAATACCTGTTGCAGTTCCTTGAGCTTGAACCCCAACTGTTGCGCGCACTTGATGAACACCAGTTGCTCGACGCTCTGCGCGTCATAGAGTCGGTAGCGACCCTGGCGCGGGGCCTCGGGCAACAGGCCGATGGCCTCGTAGTGGCGGATGCTCTTGATGGTGGTGCCGGACAATTGCGCGGCTTGACCGATGTACATGGCGGCTTCCTTGTGCTGTACCGGGCAGGGTCGCCGGATGCCGCGCATTATCGAACAGTGTCAGCGCCTGGCAAGCTGTTCTGCTTGTTGCAGCCAATGGGTCCGGCTGAGGTCGCTGGCGCCCAGCACCGGGCCGAAGGTCAAGGTACGCCGTGTGCGAATACCACAAAAGGCCAGGGTGGTGCGGCGCATCTGGTGCAGCCCGGGCATGTGGTAGAACCAGCGGTAGTACCAGGGCGGGGTGTCCATGGTCACCAGCAAGTCGGCAGTGCGTCCCTTGAGCAGTTGTTCCGGGAAGGCCTTGCCGGGGCGGTACTTGAACGCGAAGCCGGGCAACAGCACCCGGTCGAGAAAACCCTTGAGCAAGGCCGGGATGCCGCCCCACCAGATCGGGAAGACCCAGGTCAGGTGCTCGGCCCAGAGGATATCGGCCTGGGCTCGCTGCAGGTCGTCTTCCAGTGGCTGGATTCGCCGATACCCCTCGTGCAGCACCGGGTCGAAGCGCAGGTCGCCCAGGTACAGGCTCCGTACTTCATGCCCGGCTTGCTGCGCCGCATGGATGTAGCGCTCGCTCAGTGCCGCGCAGAGGCTGGCGCGGGAAGCATGGCCGAGAATCACCAGAATGCGTTTGCTCATTACCTTGGTCCTTGGGGAAGAAGTGCCAAGGCTAAGGTCTGCCCCTAAGGGCAGAGTCAAGGCTTGTGCAAGGCCTGGCACAGGTCCTGGGCATAGAGCGGCAGGGTGGCGAAGTCACGGGCGCACAGGAGCAAGCGCCGCCGGGCCCAGGGCTCGCCCAGGGGGCGGGTCTGCAGGGCCAGTTGCCGGTTGCGCTCCAGGGCGGCCAGGGGCACCACGGCCAACCCGGCGCCGCGTGCCACCATGCGCAATGCCGCGTCGAAACCCTCGGTCCGAATCCGCAACTGCATGCGCAGGCCCAGGTGCAGGGCCTGCTCCTCAAGGTACACCGCCAGGGCGCTATGACTGGCCAGGCCGACATAGTCATAGGCCAGGGTGTCATCGAAGCTCGGTGCGGACTGCTGGCTCAGCGGGTGATCCATGGGCATCGCCAGGATCAGCGGATCATCGCGAAACGGCCGGACCTGCAGGCCCCGGGTGTCCACCGCATCGGAGACGATGCCCAGCTCTGCCGCGCCTTGGCGCAGGGCATGGGTGATGCGTTGGCTGGGCAACTCCAGGCAATCGATATCCACCTGAGGGCGCTCGCGCAGGAAGTCCGCCAGCAGTTCCGGCAAGTACTCGCTCAGGGCGCTGGTATTGCACAGCAGGCGCACCTGCCCCTTGACGCCCTTGGCGTACTCGGCGAGGTCCTGTTGCAGGTGTTCGGCATACAGCAGCAACGTCCGGGCGTGCTGGGCCAGGGCCTTGCCGGCCGGCGTCGGGCTGATGCCGCGCCGACCACGTTCGAGCAGGCCGATGCCCAGGCTGGCTTCCATGGCGCGGATCCGCGCGCTGGCCGCGGCCAGAGACAGGTGGCTGCGCTCGGCGCCAGCGGTGATATTGCCGGCGTCGAAGACATTCAGGTACAGGCGCAGGTCCACCAGGTCGAAATGCATGCGGGGCCTCCACAGCCAGGGCATCGAGGATCAGCCTCTTGTTTGGCAAGAGGCTGGCTCAGTATATGGCAGATTTTCAGCGCCGCCGGGCGAGAGCAGGATAGGCCCATGAATACCTCCCTCGCGTTTTATCAGGATCTGGGTCTTGGCCTGTCTTTATGGGTGCTCGGCATCTTCGTCATGGCCGGCATGGTCAAGGGTGTGATCGGCCTGGGCTTGCCCACGGTGGCGATGGGGCTCCTGGGGTTGGCTATGGCTCCGGCGCAGGCAGCAGCCTTGCTGATCATTCCGGCGACCCTGACCAACCTCTGGCAACTGGCGTTCGGTGGGCACCTGCCGGCCTTGCTCAGGCGTTTGTGGCCGCTGTTGCTGGCGATCGGCATCGGCACCTTGGGCGGCTCCCTGTGGTTGGGCATCGATGGCGGGCCGTGGGTGGTGCGAGGGTTGGGGGCGGCCTTGCTGCTCTATGCCCTGGCGGGCCTGTGCTTGCCGCAGCTGCACATCGCCCCGGCCCATGAGCGTTGGCTGGCGCCCTTGTGTGGATTGGCCACTGGCCTGGTTACTGCGATCACCGGGGTGTTCGTGATTCCGGCGGTGCCTTACCTGCAGGCGCTGGGCCTGGCGCGGGATTCCTTGGTCCAGGCCCTGGGCCTGTCGTTCACCGTCTCGACCCTGGCCCTGGCCGCCGGCCTCGCCTGGGGCGGCCACCTGGGTGGTGCGCAGCTGGGGGCCTCGTTGCTGGCGCTGGTCCCGGCGCTGCTGGGCATGTGGCTGGGCCAGTGGCTGCGCCAGCGCATCAGCGCGCCGTTGTTCAAACGGGTGTTCTTCATCGGCCTGGGCCTGCTGGGGGCCCACCTGCTGATCAGCGGATAGCAGAAGCCGGGCTGAGCATGTCGATGGCGCGGATCTCGAAGTCGCGCTCCAGGTACTCCATGCGCGCATCGCGGAACTGCTTCATGTGCGGCAGGTTGGAGTGCACGTCCAGCGCCTCCTGGGATTCCCAGACTTCGTAGAAGATGAACAGGCTGGGGTCCTGCTGGTCGCGCAGCATGTGGTACTCGATGCAGCCGGGTTCGGTGCGACTGGCGGCGACATAACCGAGGAACAGCGCTTCGAATTCGGCAGCCCGTTCGGGGCGCGTCTTGGCGTGGAGGATGAAGGCCTGGCGGGTCATGGAATGTGCTCGTGGCAAAGGAAGTTGCCAAGGATTCTAAGACAACAATAAAGGCTTGATTCGTGCCTTTACGGCAAATGTATTTTGAGCGCCAGGGGCTTATTCCCGCGCGAGCCCTTCACTAACCTGCCGCCCTCGTTTTCCACCCCAACGGCCTGGCGTCGCACGACGCCTGCAACGGGCCGTTCCCGCGACAGGGCCCGCTCATGAAAAAAGTACTGCTACTCAATGGCGCCAAGCAATTCGCCCACTCCGACGGCCGCTACAACACCACCTTGCACGAGACTGCACTGGCGGTGCTGGATCGCGGCGGCCTGGACGTCAAGGTCACCCACATCGACCAGGGCTACGACGCCCAGGAAGAAGTGGCGAAGTACCTCTGGGCCGACGTGATCGTCTACCAGATGCCTGCCTGGTGGATGGGCGAGCCCTGGATCGTCAAGAAGTACATTGACGAGGTCTTCACCCAGGGCCATGGCAGCCTGTATGCCAACGATGGCCGGACCCGTTCCGACGCTTCGCAGAAGTACGGCAGTGGCGGCCTGGTCCAGGGCAAGCAGTACATGCTCTCGCTGACCTGGAATGCACCGCAGCAGGCCTTCGACGACCCGAGCGATTTCTTCGAAGGCAAAGGGGTGGACGCGGTCTATTTCCCGTTCCACAAGGCCAACCAGTTCCTGGGCATGAGCCCCCTGCCGACCTTCCTCTGTGTCGATGTGATGAAGTGCCCGGCTGTTGAAAACGATGTCCGGCGCTACGAGCAGCATCTGCGCCAGGTGTTCGGTCTCGAGGCTCAAAGCCGCTAATATCGATAGGCCGTTCCTGTAGCCGCCGTGCGTCGCAGCCTGCGCAGGGGCTACAGCTACCAATCGATAGAGGGTTCTACGTGAAAGCCAGATCCGACGAGTTGCAGATCTTCGTCTGTGTCATCGAGTGCGGTTCGATCTCCGCCGCTGCCGAGCAGGTCGGGCAGACGCCATCGGCGGTCAGCCGCACCCTGTCGCGCCTGGAATCAAAGCTCGATACCACGCTGATCAACCGCACGACCCGGCGCATGGACCTGACCGAAGAGGGCAAGTATTTCTTCGAGCAGGCCAAGCTGATCCTCGATCAGATGGACCAACTCGAAGAGCGCCTGTCCTCCCGCCAGCAGACCCCCTCCGGGCGCCTGCGGATCAACGCCGCCTCGCCGTTCATGCTGCACGCCATCGTCCCCTACATCGCCGAGTTTCGTGGCCTGTACCCCGATATCCAGCTCGAGCTCAACAGCAACGACCTGATCATCGACCTCCTGGAGCAGAGCACCGATATCGCGATCCGCATCGGCACCCTGGCCGACTCGACCCTGCATGCCCGCTCCCTGGGTTGCAGCCCCTTGCGCATCCTGGCCAGCCCGGCCTACCTGGAGCGCCACGGCACCCCGCGCAGCGTCGCCGAGCTCAGCGAACACACGCTGTTGGGCTTCACCCAGACCGAAAGCCTCAACCATTGGCCGCTGCGCCATCCCCATGGCGACCGCTGGCAGATCCAGCCAGGCATCAGTGCCTCCAGCGGCGAGACCCTGCGCCATCTGGTACTGGAGGGGCAGGGCATTGCCTGCCTGTCGCACTTCATGACCATCGATGATATTCGCGCCGGGCGTCTGATACCGATCCTCAGCGAGTTCAACAGCGGTTATCGCCAGCCGATCAACGCCGTGTACTACCGTAACTCGCAGTTGGCCCTGCGTATCCAGTGCTTCCTGGATTTCATCCAGGGCAAGCTGGCCGACTACGCTGACCCGGGCTTCGAGGGCTGAGGTCCTGCTTCCCTGGCTGGGGATTCGTGATCCCTGCGCAAGAGTGATTTGGTCCAGCCCGGCTGTTTCGTCGAAGCAGGCGCGCCGATACTGGCGCCATCACTTATCCACCCAGGGAGTCTCTCCATGAACGTATTCGTTACCGGTGCCGCGGGTTTCATCGGCGGTTCCATCGCCACCGGCCTGGTCAAGGCCGGGCATCAGGTCACTGGCCTGGTGCGCAGTGCCGAGCAAGCCGCCGAGCTGACGGCCCTGGGCATCAAGCCCGTGGTAGGCAGCCTGGACGACAGCGTCCTGCTGAGCGAACAGGCCCGGGCCGCCGATGCGGTGATTAACGCTGCCAGCAGCGACCATCGTGGTGCGGTGGAAGTGTTGCTGGCCGCGCTCAAGGGCTCGAACAAGCCATTCCTGCACACCAGCGGTTCGAGCATCGTCGGCGACGCTTCCGGCGGCAAGGCCAGCGATACCGTCTACTACGAAGACCAGTTGCCGGAGCCCACCGTGGACAAGGCCGCCCGGGTGGCCATCGATAACCTGATCCTGGCGGCGGCCAAGGACGGGGTGAACTCGGCGGTGCTGTGCAACACCCTGATCTACGGCCACAGCCTGGGCGTCAAGCGTGACAGCGTGCAGCTGCCGCGCCTGCTCAAGCAAGCGCGCAAGAGCGGTGTGGTGCGTCATGTCGGGCCGGGGCAGAACATCTGGTCCAACGTGCATATCGAGGACGTGGTGGCGCTCTACGCCCTGGCCCTGACCGGCAACACCCCGGGCAGCTTCTACTTCGTCGAGAGCGGCGAGGCATCCTTCATCGACATGACCCGCGCCATGGCCCGCGCCCTGCACCTTGGCGAACCCGAGGACTGGCCGCTGCCTGCCGCCGAGGCCGAGTGGGGCTACGAGATGGCCAACTACGGCCTGGGCTCCAACAGCCGGGTACGCGGCAAGAAGGCCCGCGAGCTGCTGGGCTGGGCGCCGCAGCGGACGTCGGTGCTGGAGTGGATCGAGCACGAGATGGTCTGAGGAGCGGCTGCTCCACTGATCCATCTGCGACAAACGGCTGCCTGCGGGCGGCCGTTTTGCTGTGGGCGTTTGCCCACCGCGCGACAAAGCGCCTAAGGTTCGTCTGGTCTGAAAACAACGATAAGGACGGACTCCATGGGTATCTTGCCGTGCACGACCCTCACCCTGGGCCTGGCGCTCGCTGCCAGCGTTCCAGTCTTCGCCGCGCCCCTTGAGGGCGGCGCGGTGGCTGCACCCAACCAGTACGGCGCCGATGTCGCGGCGCAGATCCTCAAGAAGGGCGGCAACGCGGTGGACGCTGCGGTGGCTACGGCCTTCACCCTGGCCGTGACCTATCCCGAAGCCGGCAATATCGGCGGTGGCGGCTTCATGACGCTGTTCATCGACGGCAAGCCGTATTTCCTCGACTACCGGGAAACCGCGCCCAAGGCCGCGACCCGCGACATGTACCTGAATGACAAGGGTGAGGTGATCGAGAACCTCAGCCTGGTGGGCGCCCGCGCCGCCGGGGTGCCGGGCACCGTGATGGGCCTGTGGGAGGCCCACCAGAAGTTCGGCAAGCTGCCCTGGAGCGAACTCGTCACCCCGGCAGTGGCCTACGCCAGGAACGGCTTCAAGGTGGCGGACAAGCAGTACCAGTACCGCGAGGATGCCTTGAAGCTGTTTAACGGCAGCACCAACTTCGGTGATTATTTTGGCAGCATGCAACCCGGCCAGACCTTCCGTCAGCCGGAGTTGGCGGCGACCCTGGAACGCATCGCCGACCAGGGCGCCAAGGAGTTCTACAGCGGCAAGACCGCCGACTTGCTGGTGGCCCAGATGCAGGCCGACAAGGGCCTGATCACCAAGCAGGACCTGCAGGACTACAAGGTCCAGTGGCGCCAGCCGCTGCAGGTGAGTTTCCGTGGCAACGTGCTGTACACCGCGCCGCCGCCCAGTTCCGGCGGGGTCGCCCTGGCCCAGCTGATCGGCATCAAGGAAGAGCGCGCCGCCGACTTCAAGGGCGTCGAGCTCAATTCGGCCAAGTACATCCACCTGCTGGCGGAAATCGAGAAGCGAGTCTTCGCCGACCGTGCCGACTACCTGGGCGATCCGGCGTTTTCCGAGGTGCCGGTCAAGCCATTGACCGACCCGGCCTACCTCAAGCAGCGTGCGGCCCAGGTCAACCCCGACGCCATCTCGCCCACCGACAAGGTGCGCCCGGGGCTGGAACGGCACCAGACCACCCATTTCTCCATCGTCGATGCCCAGGGCAATGCGGTGAGCAATACCTACACCCTGAACTGGGACTACGGCAGCGGCGTGGTGGTCAAGGGCGCGGGGTTCCTGCTCAACGACGAGATGGACGACTTCAGCGCCAAGCCCGGCGTGGCCAATGCCTTCGGCGTGGTGGGCGGCGATGCCAATGCCATCGCCCCGGGCAAGCGCATGCTGTCGTCCATGAGCCCGAGCCTGGTGACCCGCGACGGCAAGGTCACCCTGGTCCTGGGCACTCCGGGCGGGTCGCGGATCTTCACCTCGATCTTCCAGGTGCTGAACAACCTCTACGACTTCCACCTGCCCCTGGAGAAAGCCGTGGCCGCGCAACGGGTGCATCACCAACTGCTGCCCAAGGACACGATCTACTACGACGCCTATGCGCCGCTCACCGGCCAGGTCGCCGATGAACTCAAGGCCATGGGCTACACCCTCGAGGACCAGGGCTGGGAGATGGGCGACATCCAGGCCATCCGGGTCAATGGTCCCCAGCTTGAAACCGCTTCCGACCCGCGCGGGCGTGGCGTAGGCAAAGTGGTCAAGTAACCGCTGCGCCCTTGCCTGGGCCGGTACGCCGGTTCCGGCAAGGGCTTGGTTGCGCGCCGACGGCCGGCTGGTCGGCGGCGTTTCGATTCCGTACCATTCCCGCCTGTTTTCCCCCGCCATTCCCCGGGCCCTGCGCGGCCCAACTATCAGGTCAATCATGAAAGCAAAACGTCTGCGTGCCGATGTCCTGGCCGGACTCACCACCTCCTTCGCCCTGCTGCCCGAATGCATCGCCTTCGCCCTGGTCGCTCACCTCAACCCGTTGATGGGCCTGTACGGCGCCTTCTTCATCTGCACCCTGACCGCGCTGTTCGGCGGCCGTCCGGGCATGGTCTCCGGCGCGGCCGGCTCCATGGCGGTGGTGATCGTCGCCCTGGTGGTGCAGCACGGGGTGCAGTACCTGCTGGCCACGGTGCTGCTGGGCGGGCTGGTGATGATCGCCTTCGGCCTGTTGCGCCTGGGCAAGCTGGTGCGCATGGTGCCGCACCCGGTGATGCTGGGCTTCGTCAACGGCCTGGCGATCGTCATCGCCCTGGCCCAGCTGGAGCATTTCAAGAGTGGCGAGCACTGGCTCAGCGGCCAGCCGCTGTACCTGATGGCCGGCCTGGTGGCGCTGACCATGGCCATCGTCTACCTGCTGCCACGCCTGACCCGGGCGGTGCCGCCGGCGCTGGTGGCGATCCTCGGCGTGGGCCTTCTGGTGTACGTGCTGGGACTGCCGACCCGCACCCTGGGGGACATGGCCCACATCGCCGGCGGCTTGCCGGCGCTGGCGCTGCCGGACGTGCCCTGGACCCTGGAAACCCTGGGCATCATCGCGCCCTATGCCTTCCTGATGGCCATGGTCGGCCTGCTGGAAACCCTGCTGACCCTGAACCTCACCGACGAGATCACCGAGACCCGCGGCTACACCAACCGCGAGTGCGTGGCCCTGGGTGCGGCGAACATGGTCTCCGGCGTCTTCGGCGGCATGGGCGGCTGCGCGATGATCGGCCAGACCGTGATCAACCTCAGTTCCGGTGGCCGTGGGCGCTTGTCCGGGGTCGTGGCCGGGGTGCTGATCCTGCTGTTCGTACTGTTCCTGTCGCCGCTGATCGAGCGCATTCCCCTGGCGGCGCTGGTGGGCGTGATGTTCGTGGTGTCGCAGCAGACCTTCGCCTGGGCCTCCTTGCGGGTGGTCAACAAGGTGCCGCTCAACGACGTGCTGGTGATCCTCGCGGTGACGGTGATCACCGTGTTCACCGACCTGGCCACCGCGGTCATGTGCGGCATCGTCATCGCCGCCCTCAACTTCGCCTGGCAGCAGGCCCGCGAGCTGTACGCCGACAGCCACCTGGAAGCCGACGGCAGCAAGCTCTACCACCTGCACGGCACCTTGTTCTTCGCTTCCACCACGCCGTTCCTCAACCAGTTCGACCCGGCCAACGACCCATCGCGGGTGACCATCGACTGCCGGCACCTGAGCTTCGTCGACTATTCGGCCATCGCCGCGCTCATGACCCTGCGCGAGCGCTATGCCAAGGCCGGCAAGCAGTTGCGGGTGCTGCACCTGTCCGAGCGCTGCAAGAAGCTGCTCAAGCGCGCCCGGGTCCAGCACGACTGACGGCCTGCGGGCGAGCCGCCGCGCTCGCCCGTCCGCCCGGCACGGGCATGAAAATACCCGGTGCCGATTTTCATCACCGGGGCTTTTGCATAGTCCTGCACGACAAAGCCTGCCTCTTTACGAAAATCAGTTTCATATGGTTTGAAATTCACTGCCTAAAGTGATTAAAAACTTTCATAACCATTCGAAACGACGCTGTTTTCAAGGAGGTATCCGTGGCTCCTGTATCGGCTTACGGACTGCTGGGTTACGCCGCAGTCGCCATCATCGCGTTGATCGTCCTGATCGCTCGCTACCGGCTCAATCCCTTTATCGTCATTACCCTGGTCTCGGTGGGCCTGGCGCTGGTGGCCGGCATGCCGGCCTCCGGGGTGGTGGCGGCCTATGAGGCCGGGGTCGGCAAGACCCTGGGGCATATCGCCCTGGTGGTAGCCCTGGGCACCATGCTCGGCAAGCTGATGGCCGAATCCGGTGGGGCCGAGCAGGTGGCGCGCACCCTGGTGGCCCGCTTCGGCGAGCGCAACGCCCACTGGGCCATGGTCTGCATCGCCTTCCTGGTGGGGCTGCCGCTGTTCTTCGAGGTGGGTTTCGTGTTGCTGGTGCCCATCGCCTTCACCGTGGCGCGGCGGGTCGGGGTATCGCTGCTGATGGTTGGCCTGCCGATGGTCGCCGGGCTGTCGGTGGTGCATGCCCTGGTGCCGCCGCACCCGGGGGCGATGCTGGCGGTGCAGGCCTACCAGGCGCCGGTGGGGCAGACCTTGCTGTACGCGATCCTGATCGGCGTGCCCACGGCGATCATCGCCGGCCCGGTGTATGCGCGACTGATCGTGCCGCACATCCAGTTGCCGGCGCACAACCCGCTGGAGCAGCAGTTCATCAACCGTGAACCGCGCGTGCGGCTGCCAAGCTTTCGCCTGACCCTGGGCACCATCCTGCTGCCGGTGGTGCTGATGCTGCTGGGCGGTTGGGCCAACCTGATTGCCGCCCCGGGTACCGGGCTCAACCAGTTCTTGTTGTTCATCGGCAACTCGGTGATCGCCCTGCTGATCGCCACCCTGGTGAGCTTCTGGACCCTGGGCCTGGCCCAGGGCCTGAACCGCGAGTCGATCCTCAGGTTCACCAACGAATGCCTGGCGCCGACTGCCGGCATCACCCTCCTGGTGGGGGCCGGTGGCGGCTTGAACCGGATCCTCATCGACTCCGGGGTGACCGAGCAGGTGACCGGCCTGGCCCATCAGTTCCAGTTGTCGCCGTTGTGGATGGGCTGGCTGTTCGCGGTGCTGATGCGGGTCGCCACCGGTTCGGCCACCGTGGCCCTGACCACCGCCTCGGGGGTGGTGGCGCCGGTGGCGGTCGGCCTGGGTTATCCCCACCCGGAACTGCTGGTGATCGCCACCGGCGCCGGCTCGGTGATCCTCTCCCACGTCAACGACGGCGGCTTCTGGCTGGTCAAGGAATACTTCAATATGAGCGTCATCCAGACCTTCAAGACCTGGACCGTGCTGGAGACCCTGATCTCGCTGATCGCCTTCGGCCTGACCCTGGTTCTCGCGGAGTTTCTCTAGATGGACATCCTTTACCAGATCCGCTCGCGCCTGGACGATCTCAGTACCGGGGAGGCGCGGATCGCCCGGCTGATGCTCGATGACGTGGGTTTCGCCGCCTCCGCCAGCCTCGAGGAGCTGGCCCGGCGGGCCGAGGTCAGCGCCGCGACCCTGTCGCGTTTCGCCCGCAGCGTCGGCTGCCGGGACTTGCGCCAGCTGCGCCTGCAACTGGCCCAGGCCAGCGGCGTGGGCAGCCGCTTCCTCGATCCGGGGGCGAGCACCGAGTCGTCCGGTTTCTACCGGCAGATCGTCGGCGATATCGAGTCGACGCTGCACCACCACCTGGCGGGTTTCGAGGGGGCGCAATTCGCCGATGCGGTGCGCCTGCTGGGCCGCGCGCGGATGATCCACGCCTTCGGCACCGGTGGCTGTTCAACCCTGTGCAGCGCCGAGTTGCAGGTGCGCCTGGTGCGCCTGGGCTACTGCATCGCCGCCTGCCATGACCCGGTGATGATGCGGGTGACCGCCGCCTCCCTGGGACCGCAACACGCAGTGATCGCCTGTTCCCTCAGCGGCCTCACCCCGGAACTGTTGGACGCGGTGACCCTGGCCCGCAGCTACGGCGCCGCCGTGCTCGCCATTACCTTGCCCGACTCGCCCCTGGCCGGGCTGGCGGACGTGCTGTTGCCACTGCACAGCGCCGAGACCTCGTTCATCTACAAACCCACCGCCGCCCGCTACGGCATGCTGCTGGCCATCGACGTGTTGGCCACGGAGCTGGCCCTGGCCATGCCCGACGACAATCAAGAGCGCCTGCGCAGGATCAAGCTGGCCCTGGACCATTACCGTGGCGGCGCCGACAGCCTGCCCCTGGGAGACTGACATGCGCTACGACACCCTGATCCGCAATGCCCTGGTCATCGACGGCAGCGACCGTCCCGGCTATCGCGCCGACCTGGCCATCCTCGACGGGCGCATCCAGCGCATCGGCGAACTGGCCGGCGCGCTCGCCGAGGTCGAGATCGATGCCGCCGGCCGCGTGCTGGCCCCGGGCTTCATCGACGTGCACACCCATGACGACACGGTGGTGATCCGCCAGCCGCAGATGCTGCCCAAGCTCAGCCAGGGGGTGACCACGGTGGTGGTGGGTAACTGCGGCATCAGCGCCGCGCCGGTGACCCTCAAGGGCGATCCGCCGGACCCGATGAACCTGCTGGGGCAGCGCGAGATGTTCGTCTACCCGCGTTTCGCCGACTACCGCGCGGCGGTGGATGCGGCCCGCCCGGCGGTGAATGTCGCGGCCCTGGTGGGGCATACCGCCCTGCGCAGCAACCACCTGGCGGACCTGTACCGCACGGCCACCGCTAGCGAAATCGCGGCCATGCGCGAGCAATTGCGCGACAGCCTGGAGCAGGGCGCCCTGGGCCTGTCCACCGGGCTGGCCTACGCCAGCGCCTTCTGCGCGAAAACCGATGAGGTGCGGCAATTGGCCGAGGAGTTGACGGCCTTCGGCGCGCTGTATGCCACGCATCTGCGCAGCGAGTTCGAGCCGGTGCTGGAGGCCATGGACGAAGCCTTTCTGATCGGCCGTTCGGCGCGGGCACCGGTGATCATCTCCCACCTCAAGTGCGCCGGCGCCGGCAACTGGGGGCGCAGCCCGCAACTGCTGGCGGCCCTGGAGCAGGCGGCGCAGGAGCATCCGGTGGGCTGCGATTGCTATCCCTATGCCGCCAGCTCCTCGACCCTGGACCTCAAGCAGGTCACCGATGCCTATCGCATCACCATCACCTGGTCCACACCGCATCCCGAGCAGGGCGGACGCGACCTGGCGCAGATCGCCGCCGACTGGGGCCTGGATCTGCAGGCCGCCGCCAAGCGCCTGCAACCGGCGGGAGCGGTGTACTACGGCATGGACGAAAGCGACGTGCGGCGCATCCTCGCCCACCCGCTGACGATGGTCGGCTCCGATGGCCTGCCGGAAGACCCGTTCCCCCATCCCCGGTTATGGGGCGCCTTTCCCCGGGTGCTGGGCCACTTCAGTCGCGACCTGGGGTTATTCCCGCTGCACACTGCGGTGCACAAGATGACCGGCCTGTCGGCGGCGCGCTTCGGCCTGCGCCAGCGCGGCGAGATCCGCGAAGGCTATTGGGCCGACCTGGTGCTGTTCGATCCCGAGCGGGTCCGGGACGTGGCCGATTTCCAGGAACCACGGCGCCCGGCCCAGGGGATCGACGGGGTCTGGGTCAATGGCGTGAGCAGTTATGCCGCCGGCCAGGCCAGCGAGCAGCGCCATGGGCGCTTCCTGCCCCGGGAGGGCGATTTGCGCCAGGGGTTCGGGACGCCAGGCTGATTTGTTGATCGCCGTCACAATGGTGGCGTATTGACATTAAAGAAAGCCCGCGTGGCGCCGAAGTGCTGGCAATCGGGGTCGCTCTCAGCGACCTGTTTCCAGTCAGGGAGTCACGCAATGAGCTTTGGCAAAACCACCCCCGTCCTGCGGATCTTCGATGAAGCCAAGGCCCGGGAGTTTTACCTGGACTTCCTGGGCTTCAGCCTCGATTGGCAGCATCGCTTCGAGACCGATCTGCCGCTGTACATGCAGGTCTCCCGGGGCGAGTGCGTGCTGCACCTGAGTGAGTACCATGGCGACTGCACCCCTGGTGCGGCACTGCGTATCGAAACCGATGAACTGGAAGCCTTCCAGCAAGGGTTGCTGGCCAAGCAGTATCCATTCTCCCACCCGCAGATCCAGGCCATGCCCTGGGGAAGCCAGGACATGACCATCAGCGATCCTTTCGGTAACCGGTTGGTATTCACCAATACCATCAGTGCCTGATGCGGGTCAGGCCTGTGTGGTGGGGAGGGCGGCCTGGCGAAATTGGCCCGGGGTCAGGCCGGTGCGGGTCTTGAAGCTGCGGTGGAACGAACGGGGTTCGGTGAAGCCCAGGCGATCGGCGATGTCGTGGATCGACAGCTCGCTGTGCCGTAGATAGTGCTCGGCCAACTCTTGGCGCAGGTCATCGAGAATCTGCTGGTAGGACGTTCCGTCCTTGAGCAATTGGCGCTGCAAGGTGCTTACCGATACCGACAGTTGCTCGGCCACTTGTTCCTTGCGCGGCAGGCCATCCTTGAGCAATTGGCGCAGGACGCCCTGCACCTGCAGCGCCACCGGTGCATCGGCCAACGAGGCCATCATCGCCTGGGCATGGTCTTCCAGGGTCTTGAGCAGGCGCGCATCGGCCTGGCGCAAGGGCAGTTGCAGGTAGTTCAGCGGCGCCACCAGGGCCGAGCAGGGCTGCTGGAACAGCACCGGGCAGCCCAATAGCGCTTCGTATTGCTCGACCTGGGCTGGCTCCGGCAGCGGGTGCTCGAACCACACGGCGCGCGGCGACAACTGCGAATCGGCGATCCAGCGGGCATACAGCAACCAGGAGGCGAGCACGTTTTCCACCAGGTGCCGGCGGATGTCCGGGCGCTGGTGGCGGCAGCTCCAGACCAGGCGTACCTCGTCGCCTGCCACCTCGGCGCGGCTGGTACCCATGTCCCCCACCAGTTTTTCGAACGGCATGATGCGCGCCATGGCTTCGCCCAGGGTCGCGCAGTTCATGGTGATGTAGCCCAGTACGTTCCAGGAGTTGGGTTTGACGAAACGTGCTGAATTGAGCCCGAACAAAGGGTCGCCCGAGTGCAGGCAGAAGTAGTCCAGCAGGCGTTCGTGGACCTCCACCGGCAGGCGCAGGCTGGTGTCGTTCAGTTGCTCGGCTTGCAAGCCGGCGGCTGCCAGCGCCGGTTCCGTGGCGATGCCCAGTTGCTCGGCATAGAGCAGGTACTTGAGCAGGGGCGGGACCGAGGTAAAACCGAGGCTGGGCATGATTGGGTTCCTGGCAACGAATCCTTCGGACAGCAGGATGCAGACCGGGAAAGGTAAGGGCAAACCGCGCGCGCTGTAAATGCCTGCTCACCCCGCCTCTTGTAGCCGCTGCCGCAGGCTGCGGCTACAGAAGTCGAGCATCCAGGCGTGGCGCACCTTGCGTGCGCCGGGTATCTGGCGTCCTGCACATGACCGCCAGCCTTGTTCAAAGGCGGCGGCCATGGGGCACAAGTCAGACGCGGAAGTGGCTGACCATCATTTGCAGTTGGCCGCCCAGGCGGGCCAACTCGACGCTGGAGGCAGCGGTTTCCTCGCTGGCGGCGGCGGTCTGTTCCGACACGTCGCGCACGTTGATGATGCTGCGGCTGATTTCCTCGGCCACGGCGCTCTGTTCTTCGGCCGCGGCGGCGATCTGCTGGTTCATCGACTGGATGTTGGACACCGTGCGGGTGATGTTTTCCAGGGAGGCACCGGCCTTGCGGGTCAGCTCGACGCTGCTGTCGGTCAGCACGCGGCTGTTTTGCATCACGGTCGCCACTTGCTGGGTGCCGTTCTGCAGGCCGGCCACCAGTTCCTCGATTTCCTCGGTGGACTTCTGGGTGCGCTGGGCCAGGGCCCGGACCTCGTCGGCGACCACGGCGAAACCGCGGCCGGCTTCACCGGCGCGGGCGGCTTCGATGGCGGCGTTCAGGGCCAGCAGGTTGGTCTGCTCGGCCACGGCCTTGATCACGTCCATGACGCTGCCGATCTTGTCGCTTTCCTGTTGCAGCACGGTCATGGCGTCAGTGGAACGCACCACTTCGCTGGCCAGGCGTTCGATCTGCTCGATGGCCTGGGCCACGACCTTATCGCCTTCGCGAGCTTCGCCGTCGGCAGCCGAAGCCGCTTGGGAAGCCTCTTCAGCGTTGCGCGCGACTTCCTGCACGGTGGCGGTCATCTCGTGCATGGCGGTGGCTACCTGGTCGGTCTCGACTTTCTGACTGTTGACCCCGGCGCTGGTTTCCTCGGTCACAGCCGACAATTCTTCGGCGGCGCTGGCGATCTGGGTCACGCCGTCGCGGATGCCACCAATCAGCTCGCGCAGGGTCACGCCCATGCGGGCGATACCTTGTTGCAGCACGCCCAGTTCGTCGCGCCGAGTGATGTGCATATCCTGGGTCAGGTCGCCGGAGGCAATGCGCTCGACAGCGGTCAGGGTTTCGCGCAGTGGGCGGGTGATCTGGCGGGTGATGATCACCGCGGCCAATACGCCCACCAGCAGCACCAGCAGGGTGCTGGTCAATTGCAGGCTGCGGGCCTGGGTGCTTTCGATGTCGCGGCGATCCAGTTGGATCTGATACAGGGCATCGCTGCGCTCGACGATATCGGCGCCCTGGTCGGTCATTTCCTTGCGTGCCTGCACGGCGCTGGTAAAGGCCACCTTGAAGTCCTGCAGCGAGCTGCGGTAGCCACTCAGGGCTGTTTCCAGCTGTTGCAGGGCATCACGCTGGGTGACGCTGAAATGGGCCTTGAGCTGATCCATTTCGGCAATCGCGGCGTTGAGCTCGGTGACGGCTTTCTGTTCGGTGTTCGGGTTGTTGGTGGTGACGTAGCCACGCACTTCATAGCGGGCCAGCTGGAAGGCTTCCTTGGCCTGGGTGATGGCCTGGAACTGCTCGAAGCGCTCGTTGCTCAGGGGAAGCTGCTTGACCCAGGTGTTGATTCCGTTGATCAGGTCATTGGCGCGTTCGGCGTTCTGGTTCATCGCCAGACGAGCAGCGTCGCCGGTGCGGTAGGCGTTGCGCATCTTGTTCAGCGAGTCCTGGTAGGCGGCGATGGTCGCGCCCAGGCCTTGCAGGAGCTTGATGTTTTCCGGGCTCTGGAACGAGGCCAGGAGCTTTTTCTGCTGGGCGCTGAAATCGTCCAGGGTGTTCTGCACGCCCTGGGCGGCAGTTTCGTCGCCGTTGGCCAGCATGTACTGCAGGCGGGTGACCCGCAGCTTGGTCAGGCCGATGTTCAACTGGGTGATGTCGCTCATCCAGTTGCTGCGGTCGATAAGACCGCCCAGGCTGGTCCAGCCGGTCAGTGCAAGAACGGTGGTCAGGGCCAGGACCAGGCCGAAGCCCAGGCCCAGCTTAAGGTTGACGCTGATGTTGGCAAACCAACTATTCATTGAATTCCTCCAGGAACGTAGCGCTTCTTGATCTCAGTTGGCCGGAAGATTGTTGTTCTTGGTGACCAGCAGGGTGTTTTGTAGGGGATGTATCGGCGGGATGTGCCATAGCTGAAACGATTTCGTCGGTATTGCGCCAAGACAATGTTTCAGGTTTTGACGGCTATTTTGCGGGATGAACCGCCGGTCCGTTGAGCTTTTTTTCACATTCATTTCACCGCGCCCCCACGGAGCCCGCCCTAGAGTCTTTGCGTCGCTGCCCAAGGCAGGCGGCAGCGCTCAACTGTCATCAGGTTTTTGTAGCCTTGGCACGAGCTGCTCAACGCAATGAATCACTTTGGAAAGGGCGGCTGGACTGTGACAACAAGACAGATGTTCGTGGTGGCCAAGCGTCCCTTCCTGCGGGGGGCCGTGGCCCGTTACAAAAAGCCCCTGATGCTGTTGCTGGGAGCTCTCCTGGTGCTTTTATCGAGCCTGTATCTGTTCAGGCCGGCCCAGGTGCCTGACCTGACCCGCGACAACGCGGCCGGGGTCAAGGCGTTGGCCAGCGGTTGGGCCAAGGGCGACATGATCGTCCTGGTACGCCATGTGGAACGCTGCGACCGTTCCAATGCCCCATGCCTGGGGCCGGCCGACGGCATCACCGACCGCGCCCGTGAAGTAGCGGTTGCCCTAGGCGCCAGGTTCGAACAACTGGGCCTGGAACATACCGATATCTACAACAGTCCGCTGACCCGTACGGCGCAGACCGCTGGCTTCATGTTCAGCAAGGTCAGCAGCGGTGACAACTGGTTGTTCAACTGCCGGGGCAGCATGCTGCGCGATGCGCTGGCGCATAAGGTTGCCGGGCGCAACCTGGTGCTGGTAACCCACAGCGAATGCATGACGCAAATGGACAAGGACCTGAACCTGTCGACTCCGACCTTGGGCTACGGCGCGGCCATGTTCGTTTCCACCGACACCCTCAACGGCACCCCGAAGATGCTCGGGTTGATCGAGGCCAGCGACTGGCGCTCGGTGAAGCTCAAGCCCTGAAATCGTCGATCTGCAGTGGCCCTGGCCTGATTCCTGGTGGGCTTATGGACAGGACGTGCTCTGACTCCCCCGAGCACGTCCTGGATGCTGGCGTTCGATTAACGGGAAGGATTGGCATCCAGGCGGCGGATATTGCCGATTTGCCTGAGGCTCAGGCCGTACTTGTCCGCCAGCACGCTGCGGGAAATGCCCCCCATGCTTTCCAGCTGGATGTGCTGGTTGCGGATCTGCCGGCAGAAGTGGTCAGCCTTGGGAATCTCCAGCGCCAGCCCGGCGAAGCGTTCGATCAGGGCACCGAGGGCATCGGCGGGCAGGATCAGCGCCAGCGTGGTGCGTTCGGCATGCTTGGGAATGTACTTGGGACGCCCGCCATACTCGCAGGTCAGGCGGTAGGCGTTTTCCAGGCCGATGCACTCGATAAGGGCCTGGAGCGAGTGGGGGAGTTGGCTTACATCGATGAGGCTGAGGTCTTTCACGTCCATTTGGTACCTCCTTGGAATTATGGGTAAGGCCGGTTCGATCCTAAGGAGGTGGCTCATCTTTTGTTCAGTGGGAAATCTCCCCCTTATTTATTACACAAGGTGTTGTGGCGCTGGTGTGCCGGTGCCCGTGCGATGGGGCCGCTGCGTTGATCCGGTGGCATGTACCAGGTCGGTGATCGTTGGCCTGTCGGGGAGAGATGATGGGGGCAATAAAGGCTCAAAGGATTGGCACAGCGCAATGGTCATCTGCCTTGGTCGCGAGTAAAGTGCCGGCGCCCGGGAAATGAGTTCCCGGCGTTTTTCCATGGAGTTGCGTTGTGAAGCACATCAGCAAAGTCGTTGCCTCGGCCTGCCTGGGCCTGGTTCTCGCAGGTTGCACCGGTACCCCGATGAAAACCCAGCAACTGGACAGCAGCCAGTACACCGTCATCGGTCACAGTGAGGCGAGCGCTACCGGCATCATGTTGTTCGGCCTGATCCCGATCCAGCAGAACAATCGTTTCGTCCGTGCCCAGACCGCAGCGATCCAGGCCAAGGGCGGCGACGCACTGATCAATACCCAGATCCAGGAAAACTGGTTCTGGGCCTGGGTCCTGAGCGGCTACACCACCAAGGTTTCCGGTGATGTGGTCAAGCTGAAGACTCCTTGAGCGAACCCGGTTCGCCAATGAAAACGGCACCTGTACCAGGTGCCGTTTTTTTTCGTCTCAGTGGGCCGGTGCCAGGGTGACGAAGTAATAGGGCTGGCGCCCAACCATCATGGTCTTCTGCACCTGCAAGGGCGGCTTGGGAGGCTCGGCGCCACCCAACACGGCCATATGTCCAGGTGAATCACGCAGGAATGCGATGAGCTGTTCCTCTGTCTGCAGGTCCTTGAGCAGGCTCCGGGTATAGAACACGCTGGCTCCGGCAATACGCTCGTTGGCCTGGTACAGCGCCATTTGATGACCACTGGCCTGCAACGCCATGATCTGGTCTGTAACCGGCACGAACGACAGTTCGCGGTCGGCTCTTGGCGCGGCCCATTGGGCGTTGACCAGATAGGCACCGATCACCAGAGCCATGACCGTGGTGACCAGGCCTTTGCGTCTTTGCCCCAATGCGCTCCAGAAACCTGTACTGGCCGACCGCTGTGCCAGGCGCTGGTACAGCACGGCACCATATTCGGCTGCCAGCACTGCCGCCGCCGGAGTCAGTGACATCAGATACACCGTGCGTTTACTCGACGCCAGGCACAGGAGAGTGAATTGCGCCAGCAACCAGATGACCATGAACAGCAGGTAGCGATTGTTCGCCAGGCTTTTGCGGAAATGCCACAGGCCCAGGTAGACCAGGATGTTCCAGGGCAGGAACGCCTGGGGCAGCTTGGCCAGGTAGTAATAGAAGGGCTCATAGTGCCCGGCCTCCACGAAGGAGCCGTCAAAGCGCCCAACGCTGTTGGTCCATAACACTTCCCCCAGGGCCTGCATGCCACCACGCTGGTACAGCACGGCGAGCCATATGGCCAGGGGCACCAGCCCCAGCAGCGTCAGCAGCGCAGGACGCAGCCAGTGACCCAGGGCCAGGCGCTTGTCGATCAGGCTGTCGGCCAGCAGGTAGGTGAAGATCACCACCCCAGGCATCGCCAGGCCGAGTATGCCCTTGCTCAGAGTGGCGATAGCGATCCCGCCGGCAAAGGCCAGCCAGGCCAGCAGGGCCGGATGTCCAGAGGCCTGGCGGCGATGAGCCTGGAAGAACGCCAGCAGGGCCAGGGTCACTCCCAGGCTCAGCAGGGCATCCTCTCCCACACCCCGCACGTTGCTCCAGTAACTGGCCATGGTCGCCAGCATCAAGCCGGCGATGAGCGCCAACCCGGCGGGCCGTCCGAAACGCCGCAACATGGCATACAGCAGCATCACGCTGAACAGCCCGGCAAAGGCCGAGGCCAGGCGTACCGCCAGCGGCGTGCCGCCAAAGGCGCGAATGGCACTGGCGTCGAGCCACAGGCTCAGGGGCGGCTTCTCCAAAAATGGTGTGCCGAACAGGCGCGGCGTGACCCAGTCGTCATCCAGGTGCATCTGCATGGCGATCCCGGCAACCCGGGCTTCGGTAGAGCCTTGTAGCTGGTGATTGCCCAGGGCAAAGAAAAACAGCAGGCAGGCGAGTAGGAACAACAGCGGGGCAGGTCGTGACATGGGTTATGGGCCACCAGATCCGGAGCGCAGGCAAATGCTGCGGGCAAGCCCCGGAGTATACGGAGGCAAGTCTTAACGAATTGTGAATAAGTAGGAGGTTTTGCCGCCGGTGTTCCAAGGGCCAGGGACATTGGCCTAGTCGAGCGTCTGCTGTTCGTAGGCGGCGACCGCTTCGGGAAACAGTTGCTGGTAGAGCGGGTAGGCGATGCCCAGGACGCTGACTTCGATGGCGTCCTCGCCGCATTCCTGGCGCAGGTCCAGGATGCTGACCGCCATGGCCGGCAAGGGTTGGCCCAGGTGATAGGCCACCAGGTGCAGGTCGCTCTGGTCTGTGCCATTGCGTGCCCGCACCTGTTCCTGGACCGAGGCATAGGCCGGGGTAACGAAAAACTGGCCGCAAGCGACGCCCATTGGCGGATCGCTGGACTCCAGTGCGGTCCAGCCCAACAGGGTCGAATCCTGGAAAATGGCGAACCTGGGTGGCTGGGACAAGTGGGAGGACATGCAGGCTCCAGTGTTCAGGCGCTCGCGGCCTGTTGCAGACGGGCGATGCGTCCCTGGCCCCAGGCAGACAGTGCCTCGACCACCGGCTGCAGCGATCGCCCTTCTTCGCTCAGGCGATATTCCACCCGCGGCGGGACTTCGGCGTACACCGTACGCAGCACCAGGCCGGCGGCCTCCAGGTCACGCAGCTGTTTGGTCAGCAGGCGCTGGGAAATCCCGGGCAGGCGCCTTTGCAGTTCATTGAAACGCAGGTAGTCGTTGTTGAGCAGTTGGTGCAGGACCACGCCTTTCCAGCGTCCATCGATCAGGTCCAGGGTGACCTCGACCGGGCATCCGGGAATGTCCTGGTAGTGTTTGTTCTTCATCGTCTGACGACCCTTTTGCGTAGCTGGTACGCAAAAGTACCGTACTTGTGCGGGTGGGGCATGAAGGATTTAAGTGTGCGCTTTGAGTCTTCGGGAAAGCCTTGCAATGCACGTCATCCATTATCTTCCAGGGTCGGATCTGACCGATCCCCAGGCCCTTTTCGAGCAGCAACGACCAGTACCGTCGCTCGCCCCCCATGACTTGCTGGTGGAGGTGCGCGCGGTATCGGTCAACCCGCTGGATACCAAGGTCCGGGCGGGACTGGTGGCGGTGCCCGATAGCGTGCAGGTCCTGGGTTGGGATGCCAGCGGGGTGGTGCGTGCAGTGGGCAGTGCGGTGACCCTGTTCGCACCGGACGACACGGTGTTATATGCCGGGACTTTCACTCGCGATGGCGCCAATGCCCATTTGCATCGGGTCGACGAGCGCCTGGTGGGACACAAGCACAAGAGCCTGTCCTTCGCCCAGGCGGCGGCGATGCCACTGACTTCGCTGACGGCCTGGCAGTTGTTGTTCGAGCGCTTGGCCCGGGTGCCCGGCGATCTGGCCAGCCAGGGGACCTTGCTGATCCTCGGCGGGGCTGGTGGCGTGGGCTCGGTGTTGATCCAGCTGGCGCGCAAGTTGACCGGCATGACGGTGATCGCCACCGCTTCGCGGCCCTCCAGCCGCCAGTGGTGCCTGGAGTTGGGAGCCCAGCATGTGCTGGATCATTCCCGCCCGCTGGTGCCGCAGCTGGCGCAGTTGCAACTGCCGGGCGTGACCCATGTCGCTGCCCTGGCCCACACCGCAGAGCACTTCGCCGAACTGGTGGAGATCATCGAGCCCCATGGGCATATCGCGCTGATCGACGATCACCAGTCCTTCGATGCCGTACCGCTCAAGAGCAAGAGCGTGTCCTTGCATTGGGAGATGGTCTTCACCCGGGCGCTGTTCCAGACCCCGGACATGCACGAGCAACATCGCATCCTGGAGCGTGTGGCGCAGCTGCTGGACCAGGGTGTTATCCGCCGCACCCTGCGCGAGGTCTTGAGCCCTTTTACCGTGGACAACCTGCTCTTGGCCCATGGGCAGGTGGAGCAGGGTGGCCAGCCCGGCAAGGTGGTGGTGGCCCATGATCCCGATGCCGGTCTCGGTCACTGACCGGTCAGCGCAGGTGGCGCCCGGTACGCCACCAGAACACTGCCCCGAGGAAAGCCCCTGAACCGGCGAACAGCGGCAGCATCGGCAGGTAGCTTTGCAGGCTGGTGGTTGGGGCTTCATCGTCGGGGGCGTCGGTGAAAAAGTCGGGTGAAAACAGGCTCGCCACCACGGGCATCGTCGGCAAGGACCCCAGCACTCCGCAGAACAGGTAGATCAGCACATGGCGCCAGGCGAAGCGCTGGGCCAGCCAGAAGAACAGCGCGCAAGGAAAGGCGGCCAGGATGCTGACCAGCACGATGATCAGCAGCATTGCCTGCACGGCGATGGAAAAGATATCCGCGAGGGTCTGCCACAGCGGCTCGCTACTGCTGGCCAGGATCAATATCGCTACCAGCAGGACGACCGTCAGGGCCAGCACCGCAATGCCGATGAAGTAAGTGGCAAACCATTCCAGGGGGTGCACGCTGCGAATGGCCGGGAAGTTCTGGGGCATGGGAAGAGTCCCTTTCCGGGAGTTGATGACCGGGCCAGGTTATCGATGGCGACCGCTGCGCTGGGTGGAGTTTGTGTGTGTTTTGTGTGGGAGCGTTTGCCGGTGGATGACAGCTGTCGCTGAAATACTCTATACAGGTGACGGCTCGCGGCCCCAGTCGCGGGCCTTGTGGTTTCGCCCAGCCAAGGAGATGGAGATGATCAAGTTCCTCAACGTAACCGAGTTGCCCCGCACCCCTGTGCATTGCCATGCCGGCTCCGTCAACGGAGCGATCAATGCCTGGGAGCTGAAAAATCGGGCTCTCAATACGAAGGGGTTTGTTTCATGTCCAAAGAATTACTCGGAGTTTCTGCTGTAGGGCTGATGGTGCTGGGCGAGTTCTGCGCCATCTACAGTGAAGTGGTGGTGGCGCGGCTGGCCCATGCCGGCAACACGGGGAGCAGCGGGCTGCTGGTGCCGGTGCTGATCATGTGCCTGGGCGGGTTTTGCCTGCTGGCGGCCTACTGGCTGGGGTACATGGCGGTGGGGGATATCTGGATCGTCACCGTGGTCTCGGTGACTTCGCTGCTGCTCCTGGAGCCGCTGGTGATCTGGGCGCTGTTCCAGCAGATGCCCGGGCGCGGTGCGCTGATCGGCTTCTGCCTGGGCGCACTGGGAATGTTGTCCGCGGTGTTCCTGTAATCCGGGGGCGCTCGTTTCGGCCTGGCGGGCAATCTGCCGGGCCGTTGTCCCTCAGTCCCTTGCCTGGGCGAAATAGCGGCTGGGCGCCTGTCCCAATACCTTGCGAAACACGCCACTGAAGGCGCTTGGACTGCTGTAGCCCAGGTCCGTGGCCACCCGGGTCACGGGCTGGCCATTGCCCAGGCGGACCACCGCCGCCAGCAGGCAGGCCTGCTGGCGCCATTGGACGAAGCTGACCCCTGTCTGCTGGCGAAACAGGCGGGTGAACGTGCGTCGGCTCATACCGGCCCGCCGGGCCATCTCATCGATCGTCCATTCCAGTGATGGCTGTTCCAGCAAGGCACGACAGGCCTTCATCAGGCGCGGTTCGGCGGGCAGCGGTGCGTTGAGCGGCAGGGCCACCATGGCGCCAATCTCATGCAGGAGCAGGTTCATCAACTGACCCTGTATGCCCTGGGGGGCGTAGCGGGGAGGAATGTCCACGGCACGGATCAGCAACTGGCGCAGCAGTTCGGACACCTCCAGCACCTGGCACTGGCCAGGCAGGCCCAGTCGGTTGGCCGCACGGACCCGTACATAGGTGTTGAGCATCAGCACCGGCCCGCTCATCTGCATGGCATGGGGGACATCGGCCGGCACCCAGATCGCCCGTTGCGGTGGTACGACCCAGTTGCCTTGTTCGGTGAACACGCTGATCACTCCCGAGGCGGCGTAGGCGAACTGCCCGCGTCGATGGCGATGCTCGCAAAAGTGCTGGCCGTCCTGGTAGTGCGTGGCGGTCACCACGGCATCTCGAGGCGTGTTTTCGTAGGGGTCGATATCGGTCGGGTGCATGGCCCGAATTTAATGGAATCTGACCTGATACTACAAGCGGGCCATGGCCGTACACGTTGATAGTTCGCTCCCGGTCGGGGAATGACCTGCGACTGTCTTTACCGGAGTGTGCGATATGCAGAACAAACACCTGTTCCTGGCCTTGCTGGTGACAGCTCTATGGGGGCTCAACTTTCCCGTCACCAAGCTCGGTTTGGCCAATATCGATCCGTTGTTGCTCACCGCCCTGCGCTTCACCCTGGCAGCGCTGCCCTGGGTGTTCCTGATTCCGCGTCCGCAGGTGGCCTGGGGCTGGCTGGTGGCCTATGGCTTGATTTTCGGCGTGGCCATGTGGGCTCTGATCAACCTGGGCATCGAGCAGGGCGTCGCTCCAGGAACCGCTTCGCTGTTGATCCAGTTCAGTGCCTTTTTCTCCCTGGGCTGGGGCGTCCTGCTGTTTGGCGAACGCCTGCGCCTGTCACAGGTGCTGGCCACCGGCTTGGCGGCCTGGGGCTTGCTGCGGATCGTCGGCGCCAGTCCCGGGCAGGCCACCACCTTGGGTTATGCCTTGCTGTTGGTCAGTGCATTCAGCTGGAGCCTGGGCAACGTCATCATCAAGCGCTGCGGGGTTCGGGAAGTGTTCGCCTTCGTGGTCTGGGCCAGCCTGTTCGCCCCGTTGCCCTTGCTGGTGCTGACCTGGCTGAGCCACGGCAATGCTCCTTTCGTGCAGTTGGTCGGAGAAATTTCCTGGACTTCGATCTTTTCGCTGCTGTTCCAGGTCTATGTCGCGACGCATTTCTGTTACTGGGGCTGGAACCTGCTATTGCGCGAGTACCCGGTGTCCCGAGTGGCTCCCTTGTCGTTGCTGATTCCGCTGTTCGGTACCGCAGGCTCGATAGTGTTGCTGGGGCAACAGGTGACGCTCGACGACGGGCTGTCCATGCTCCTGGTGCTGCTGGCGTTGTTGGTGGGCCAGGTGCGCTGGCGGTTTGGGGGTGTGTGGCGATAAGTGGGCGAGGAGGTTTTTTCAAGCCTCGTTCAGGCATCGTTCAGTGATCGCTCCTGCAACATTGCCAGCCTTCCGCCGGGCCTTTGGAACGGCACTTTCTGGTAGAGCGAAGATGCTTCGAGAAAATCGTTTCGTGGCCCAGGCCTGGGCTGTGTACCTGGTGGCCCTGGTGCTGTTTACCTGGGGCATCTGGGACGAGCAACCCCAGGGGTTCGATGGCCGCTGGGCGCTGTTCCTGCAGGAAATGTTCCGTCATGGCGCCAGCCTGTTTCCCACCACCTATGGCCAGCCCTACCCGGATTACCCCGGCACTGCGACGTTTTTCAGCTATCTGTTTGCCCAGGCTTTCGGGGCGCCCAATCATCTGGCCAATGTGCTGCCCACGGCCTTGGCGTCGGCCGGGGTCCTGGCGTTGTTGTACCGCCTGCTGGTGCCAATGGGGCGAACCTGGGCCTTGCTGGCGGTTTTGCTCACGGCCCTGACCAGCCAGTTGCTGGACAAGTCACGTTCGGTTTGCCTGGACCAGATGGTGTCGCTGTTGTGCCTGGGCAGCTTCTATCTGTTGCACAGCGGTGAGCAGCTTGGCTCGCGGCTGCGCCAGTGGGCCGTACTGCCGCTGATGGTGCTGGCCTTCGCCATTCGTGGCCCCCTGGGGGTGGTGGAGGTCTGTGGCGTGGCCTGTTTCTATTGGCTGCTGGGCGATGTTCGAACGCCTCAAGCGCGCAAGGCGATGTTCATGCGCGTCGTGGGTTACGGCATGGCGGGGTTGGTGCTGCTGGCCGGTTGCTGGTGGTTGTTGATGAAGCTCGCCTACATCAGTGGCGGCGACGGTTTTGTCCAGCAGGTCTATGACATGCAGGTGAGGGGGCGCCTGGATGAGAGCGGTGAGCCGTTCTACTTCTACTTCCAGCTATCGCTGTACCGCTACTTCCCGGTAGTGCCATTGGCCCTGGCCACGCTCTGGGTTCTACGGCGCCAGTGGGCACGACGCCATGTCGATGCGCAGCTGCAACTGGTCCTGCGTCTTGGGGCCTGTGGCCTGATGATCCTGTTCGGGCTTTCCGTACCGAACTTCAAGCGCGCCTATTACATCCTGCCCATGGTGCCGATGTTCGCTGCCGTGGCGGCCTACGGCCTGCTCAATGCCAAGGGGGGGATGGCCAGGTTGGGCAAGGGCTATCAATGGCTGGTGGCCCTGTTGCCGGGGTTGTGCATCGTGGTGCTGTTCATCCTGCGCCACAGCTGGGGCAAACACGGCTACTGGCCACCGGTGTCGATGCCGCTGTTGATCGTGATCTTCGCCTTGCTGCAAGCGCTGGTGTTGTACCACTGGCGGCGCACCGCAGCGGACCTGGGCAGGCGCCTGGTGCTGCTCAGCGGCCTGGCGCTGGCGGCGCAATGGCTATTGCTGGTGACGGTGGTGGACCCGGCCAAGGATTTGCAGTTCGATACCCAGGGCTTCGTCTCCCAGGTCGAGCGCTTGCGTGCACAGCAGCCAGGTGCGCTGGTGTTCTTCAAGCTCGGCCAGGACACCTGGGCGGTGCGCTACATGATGAACCTGGACTATGACGAGCGGCCGTTGTTTGTCAGTGGCGACGCGCCGGAACAACTGGATGAGCTGCCGCATGGCGCTTGGGTGATCGTGGCGCGCAAGGAGCGAGGACTGCTCCAGGGGACTTCGCTGGAGCACCTGCAACCGGTGTACGAAGGGCGCCTGAACGATAATCCCTGCCTGGTGTTCAAGCTGCCCTAGCGGCTTGGCAGCCATCGCTGCAGAACGTATTTTGGACCTTTGGCCAGGAGCAGGCAGGGAGCGCTCATGCAGTGTCAGGTACGGAAGGCCGAAGCGGCCGATGCAACGCGGATCAGCCAGGTGATCCTGGCAGCCCTGCTCACCAGCAATGCCCAGGATTACCCGGCCAGTGTGATCGAGCGGGTCAAGGCCAGCTTCACTGCGGATGGGGTACTGCACCTGATGCAGAGTCGGCGGATGTTCGTGGCCTTGGTCGATGGCGCCCTGCTGGGCACTGCGAGCCTGGATGGGCGTGCGGTACGCACGATGTTCGTCGACCCGGCATGGCAGGGGCGAGGCATCGGCCGATGCTTGATGCTGGCTTTGCAGCAAGCGGCCAGGGAGTCTGGCGAGCAGTCGCTGATCGTCCCGGCCTCGATCACTGCCGAAGGATTTTATGCGCGCCTGGGGTTTCGCACGGTGCGCGAGCAGCTCGACGGCGAGGAGCGGACGCTGATCATGGAGCGCCCGCTTTAAGGCGTGGCTACAAAAAAAGCCGCGGCCTCCAGGGAGGTCCGCGGCTTTTTCAGGTCTGGATCAGCCGATCAGTGGATCGCTACCGGGTTGATGTTGACCTGGGTCGAGCCTTTGTACAGCGGTTGGCCGAGGACGAACATGAACTCCCAGGCCTTGTCCCGCACCAGGGCGCGGCTGTCGATCAGCTCCAGGTTGTAGATACCGTTCTTGGCCAGCATGTACTGGTTGACCGGGAACTCCTGGCCATCTTTGGCCGGGTAGATTTCCGAGGCCCAGGTGTCGCCGCCGAAGGCCACGATCTGCTTGTCCACCAGCCATTTGGCTGCCTCCATGCCGATACCGGGCTCGACCGCGAGGAATTTCTGGTTGTCCTTGCCGATCAGCTCCAGCCAGCCGGTGTTGAACAGCACCACGTCACCCTTGCGGATGCTGATGCCTTGCAAGTCCAGGGCCTTCTGGATATCGGCGACGGTGAATTCGGTCTTCTCCGGGACGATGGCCTTGCCGTAGACGGCGGTCATGTCCAGCACCACGCCCCGGGTCACGATCGGCGGTACCTTCTCGATACCGAGCTTCTTCACGCCCTCGACGCTGACGAAGTCCGCCGCGCGATTGCCGTTGTAGTAGACGTTGTCGATACCGATATGGCCGATACCGTTGAGTTGGGTGCCGACCCCGGTCCAGCCCACTACCAGTTCATCGTTGAAGGTGAACTTGTTGGGGCCCAGGGAGGTGCCGCCGGCTTCGCCGGGTTGCACGTTGGTCAGGTGGAAGCTGCGATGGCGGAAGGCCGGCAGGTTCTTGTCGATGGGCACTGCCAGCGGGTAGGTCTTGCCGGTCTTGATCAGCTTCGCGGCATCGAGCACCGACTGGGCATCCAGCAGGTTGACCGCGCCGATCTCGTCTTGCGCGCCATATTTGGAGGGGTACCACTTCTGGGTATCGGCGGCATGGGCCGCACCGATGGAAAACAGCAGGGTGAAGGGCAGGATCAAACGATTGAACATGGGAAAGTCCTTGGCAAGTTGCAGTGGGGCCAAGGTACGTGGCGCAGCCTGGGGGAAACAGGCAGGTATGCTCAATACATTTGTTCGTAGAAGTCAGGAATAGCGGCTGGAATCCGTATCGCCGATGGTCAGGAGCCGCTTCTCCTGGGGCCTGGAATGCAACTGGTCTGAGTCGCTTTGATTTTTTTATAGGTAATGTATACGTTACTTTAATGTTTGACTGTTACGTATATAGAACATGGATCATGCACTCATTACATTGCGTCTAGGCGAGCAGATTCGCCAGCGCCGCCTGAACCGCGGGTTGACCCAGGCCAGCTTGGCGTCCTTGGCGGGCATTACCCGGCAGAAAGTCATAACCATCGAAAGGGGCGATTTGTCGGTGGGCATGATGGCTTACGCACGAGTACTGGCAGCCCTGGACTGTGAGTTCACTCTGATGCCTGCCGCCATGCCCACATTGGATGAGATCCAGGGAGTGTTCGAGTGATGCCGGCCATGCTGCAAGTCGCAACGCCAGAGGGTGGGAGTGGAAAGGTCTTCAATACCGCCGGGGACTATCTGTTTCGCTACCACGAAGGCGCCGTGGCCCAGGCAGCTATCAGTCTGTTGATGCCTGTGCGCCTGGAGGAATACCGCTACCGCGAACTGCACCCGATTTTCCAGATGAACCTGCCGGAAGGTTATGTCCTGGAGCAGTTGCGCAACCGTCTGGCCAAATTGGTGAGCATCGATCCCATGTTGCTGTTGGCCCTGTCTGGCAGCAGTTCTCCCATTGGCCGGGTAATGGTGCACTCCCCTGAAATCGATGCGCTCTTGCAACGCCAGCAGTTTGCCGGAGAACGGCTTGAGGAAATCCTGGCCTGGGACGGTGCCGAGGATATTTTCGCTGGCCTGGTGGATCGCTACATCCTGCGCGCCGGTATCTCGGGCGTTCAGCCCAAGGTGCTGGTGCCTGAGCAGCAGGACGCCATGTCACCGCGTTTTACCTCGAAGACTTCCGACTTGATCATCAAGAGTGGCCGGGATGAGTTTCCAGGGCTGGCGATCAACGAATTTCTTTGCATGTCCATGGCCCGGGAGGCGGGGATTGCGGTTCCGGAGTTCTATCTATCCGCCAACGGCAAATTGTTCGTCATGCGTCGCTTCGATCGGGACGAGCGGCTCGATCCACTGGGGTTCGAGGACATGGCTGCGCTGATGGGGCTGGGTACCGAACAGAAGTACAGCAAGAGTTATTCGGCGATTGCCAAGGCAGTCCGCCTATTCTGTGCGCCCGAGCAGGTGCGGGGTTCGCTGGCCCAGTTGTTTGCCATGGTAAGCCTGAGTTGCATCGTGGGTAATGGCGATGCCCACCTGAAGAATTTTGGCCTGTTGTACTCCGATCCTACCCAGCGCAACGCACGGCTTGCGCCGGCCTACGACATCGTCAATACCACGGCGTATATTCCGGAAGATGTCCTGGCACTGGATCTGCTTGGCAACAAGTCTCTGTTCTCTTCGCGCCAGGGCTTGCTGGAATTTGCCAGGGTCTGTGATGTAGCACGGCCCGAAGAGGTCATTCGCGAACAGCTACAAGTTGTGGAGCGGGTGTTGGCCCGTTCGCCAGAATGGGTTGAACAAGCGCCCCAGGTCGTCGCCGCAATCAGGCAGTGTGCCGAGCCGTTCATGAGAACCTTCGGCTAGCTCCAGGCATACGCTGGCAGTCCCGATAGCCAGTGAGCTGCCAGAAACTCAAGCTTCCCCCCGCAATTCCTCCACATCGATCTTCTCGTCGCCGATCCAGCGCCGGGCGCCGCAGCCGTTGCGCGAGTAGATGTCCCCCGGGTTGTTCATCTTGCAATGGTCCATGGACATGCAGCCGCAGCCGATGCATTCCTCCAGGCTCATGTTCAGCCGTTCCAGCTCGGCGATGCGTTGTTGCACCCGGGCTTTCCAGGTGGCGGACAGGCGCTGCCAGTCCTGGCCCATGGGGGCGTGGTTGTTGGGTAGGCCGTTGAGCTGCTCGCTGATTTCCTCCAGGGAAAACCCCACGCGCTGGGCGAACACGATATAGGCCACGCGGCGCAGTACCGAGCGAGGGTAGCGGCGGTGGCCGCTCCCGGCGCGGGCCGAACTGATCAGCCCGCGGGACTCGTAGAAGCGCAAGGCCGACGCATTGACCCCACTGCGTCGGGCGATCTCGGTAATGGTCAGGTGCGGCTCGCCTTGGGAATACATGATTGCTCCATCGAGGGCTTTACTTAAAGTTCACTTTAACTTGTACCGTGCCGACTGAAAAATCAACGTTCGATTGTCGGGGAGTGCATGTCCGTGAATTCAGCCCAGCGAGTTCTCTTTCGAGCCCGTGGTGTGTCGCGAGGTGTCGCGTTGTACGGCGTGGTCCTGGCCTTGGCGGCCTGTGGTGAAACCCAGGCGCCCCCGGCGGCGCAGGCTCCGGAAGTGGAGGTCAGTACCCTGGCCTTGCGCAGCATCCGTGAGTGGGATCAGTTCAATGGCCGGATCAGTGCGGTGGACAGTGTCGACTTGCGGCCCCGGGTCAGCGGTTACGTCGATCGCGTGGCGTTCCGCGATGGCGAGCAAGTGCGCCGGGGCCAGGTGCTGTTCGAGATCGATCCGCGTCCCTATCGCGAGGCCCTGGCCAGTGCCGAGGCGCGCTTGCAACAGGCCCAGGCCTCGCTGCGCCTGGCCAAGGCCCAGGACCTGCGCGGCCAGGCGCTGGTCAAGCAGGCGGCGATCTCCCGTGAAGAGAGCGATATTCGCAGCGCCTCCCTGGGCCAGGGAACGGCACAGGTGAACGCAGCCATCGCCGACGTCGCCATGGCCCGGCTTAACCTGGGGTTCACCCAGGTCCGGGCGCCGTTCGACGGGCGCGCCGGACGGGCGCAGATCACCGCCGGCAATCTGGCCCAGGCCGATCAGACGATATTGACCACGGTGGTTTCCCAGGACCCGGTGTATGTCTACTTCGATGCCGACGAGCACAGTTTCCTGCGCTACAGCGAGCAGGCCGCAGCTGGCGCCCGCCCGGGCATTGCCCATCAGGTGCGGGTCGGTCTGGCCAGCCAGCGCGAGAGCTTTCCCCACACCGGCAAAGTGGACTTCCTGGACAACCGGGTCGACGCCACCACCGGCACCATCCGCGCCCGGGCGGTCCTGCCCAACCCCGATGGCAAGCTGACCCCTGGGCTCTATGCCCGGGTGCGCCTGGAGGGGGCCGGGGAAACCCAGGCATTGCTGGTGGACGATCGCGCGATCCTGACCGACCAGAACCGCAAGTACGTCTATGTGTTGGGCCCGCAAGACAAGGCGCTGCGCAAGGACGTGACCCTCGGTCGCCTGCTCGATGGCCAGCGGGTGATCGAGTCGGGCCTGGCCGTCGGTGACCAGGTGGTGGTCAGCGGCGCGCAGAAGATCTTCTACCCGGGCATGCCGATCCGGCCCAAGGAGGTGGCGCCGGCTGCCGCCAAGTCGCCATTGAGCCCTGATGCACCGGCGTTGTCGGCCCATTGACGGAGACGGAACATGGATTTCTCGAAGTTCTTCATCGACCGGCCGATCTTCGCCATTGTCTTGTCGATCATCATTTTTGCCCTGGGGTTGATCTCGATCCCGTTGCTGCCGTCGGGGGAATACCCCGAGGTGGTGCCACCCAGCGTCATGGTCCGGGCGACCTACCCCGGTGCCAACCCCAAGGAAATCGCCGAGTCGGTGGCGGTGCCCCTGGAGGAGGCGATCAACGGCGTCGAAGGCATCATGTACATGAAATCGGTGGCCGGTTCCAACGGCACCCTGGCCCTGACCGTGACCTTCAACCCGGGCATCGATCCGGATGCCGCCGCGGTACGGGTGCAGAACCGCGTCAGCCAGGCGTTGTCGAGGTTGCCGGAGGAGGTGCGGCAATACGGCGTCACCACCCAGAAGCAGTCGCCGACCCCGCTGATGTACGTCAGCCTGTACTCCAAGGAAGGCCAGTACGACTCCCTGTACCTGCGCAACTACCTGATCCTGCACGTCAAGGATGCCCTGTCGCGTTTGCCCGGTATCGGTGATGTCGGGGTCTACGGTTCTGGCGACTACGCCATGCGCCTGTGGCTGGACCCCGACGCCCTGGCGACCCGGGGCCTGACGGCGGCCGATGTGCTGGGGGCGGTGCGCGAGCAGAACGTGCAGGTCTCGGCGGGCCAGTTGGGCGCCGAGCCTTCGCCGCAGACCGCCGACTTCCTGGTGTCGATCAACGTGCGCGGGCGCTTGCACAGCGAGCAGGAGTTCGGCGATATCGTGCTCAAGTCCGGCAAGGACGGCCAGGTGGTGCGCCTGGCCGATGTGGCACGCATCGAACTGGGGGCCGGCGACTACACCCTGCGTGCCTCCCTGGATGGCAAGGAGCAGGCCACGGTGGGGATCTTCCTGCTGCCCGGGGCCAACGCCCTACAGGTGGCCGATGCGGTCTACGCCAAGTTCGACGAGCTGGCGCAGAACTTCCCCGAGGACGTCGCCTACAAGGCGGTCTGGGACCCGACGGTGTTCGTTCGCGAATCCATCGCCTCCGTGCAGCACACCCTGATCGAAGCCGTGATCCTGGTGGTGCTGGTGGTGATCGTGTTCCTGCAGACCTGGCGGGCCTCGATCATCCCACTGCTGGCGGTACCGGTGTCGATCGTCGGCACGTTCGCCTGGCTCTACCTGCTGGGGTATTCGATCAACACCCTGACCCTGTTCGGCATGGTGCTGGCCATCGGCATCGTGGTGGACGATGCCATCGTGGTGGTGGAGAACGTCGAGCGCTTCATCGCCCAGGGCCTGCGCCCGCGGGAGGCCGCGCACCGGGCGATGAAGGAAGTCTCCGGGCCGATCATCGCCATCGCCCTGGTGCTGTGCGCGGTGTTCGTGCCCATGGCCTTCCTCTCGGGCGTCACGGGGCAGTTCTACAAGCAGTTCGCGGTGACCATCGCCATCTCCACGGTGATCTCGGCGATCAACTCGCTGACCCTGTCGCCGGCGCTGGCGGCCAAGCTGCTCAAGCCCCACGATGCCGCCAAGGACCCCCTGGAGCGTTTTATCCAGCGCCTGCTGGGCGGCTTCTTCCGGGTGTTCAACCGTTTCTTCAATCGCAGCTCGGAACGCTACCAGGGCTCGGTCACCGGAATCCTGCGCCATCGTGGCAGCGTCTTCGCGGTCTACGGCCTGCTGCTGGTCGCCACGGTCTGGCTGTTCCAGATCGTGCCCGGCGGGTTCATTCCGACCCAGGACAAGCTCTACCTGTTCGCCGGTACCAAGCTGCCCGAGGGCTCCTCCCTGGCGCGCACCGATGAGCTGACGCGCAAGGTCATCGAGACGGCCCTGGGGGTCGAGGGCGTCGAGACGGCGCCAGCCTTCAGTGGCCTCAATGCCTTGCAGGGAACGAACACCCCCAACGTCATGGCGGCCTACATCATCCTCAAGCCGTTCGATCAACGCACCCGCAGTGCGGCGCAGATCAATGCCGAACTCAATGCCAAGCTGTCGCAAGTACACGAGGGTTTTGCCTACGCCCTGCTGCCGCCGCCGATCCAGGGCCTGGGCAATGGTTCGGGTTATGCCCTGTACCTGGAGGACCGCGAAGGCCTGGGCTACGGTGCCCTGCAAGGGGCGATCAGCGCCTTCCAGGCGGCGGTGGCGCAGACGCCGGGCATGAGCTTTCCGGTGAGTTCCTACCAGGCCAACATCCCGCAATTGGAGGTGCAGGTGGATCGGGTCAAGGCCAAGGCCCAGGGCGTGGCCCTGAGCGATGTGTTCAACACCTTGCAGGTCTACCTGGGTTCGGCCTACGTCAACGACTTCAACCTGTTCGGGCGGGTGTACCGGGTGATGGCCCAGGCCGACAGCCGCTATCGCCAGAGCGCCGAGGATATCGGCGCCTTGCGGGTACGCAACGACCGCGGCGAGATGGTGCCGCTGGCGGCGATGATCACCGTCACCCATACCTTCGGCCCGGACCCGGTGGTGCGCTACAACGGCTACCCCGCGGCGGGAATGATCGGCGATGCCGATCCCAAGCAGCTGTCTTCGGCCCAGGCCCTGGCCAAGTTGCAGGAGATCGCCGACCGGGTACTGCCCAAGGGCATCGTCCTGGAGTGGACCGACCTGAGTTATCAACAGGTGACCCAGAGCCATGCGGCCCTGGTGGTCTTCCCCCTGGCGGTGATGCTGGTGTTCCTGGTGCTGGCGGCGCTCTATGAAAGCTGGACCCTGCCCCTGGCGGTGATCCTGATCGTGCCGGTGTGCATGCTGGCGGCGCTGAGCGGGGTCTGGCTCAGTGGCGGCGACAACAACGTGTTCGTCCAGGTCGGGCTGGTGGTACTGATGGGCCTGGCGTGCAAGAACGCGATCCTGATCGTCGAGTTCGCAAGGGAGCTGGAGGCCCAGGGCCGGGGCACTGTCGAGGCGGCGCTGGAGGCCTGTCGCCTGCGTCTGCGGCCGATCGTCATGACCTCGGTGGCCTTTATCGCCGGGGCGGTGCCGCTGCTGATCGGCACGGGCGCCGGTAGCGAAATCCGCGCCGCCACCGGGATCACGGTGTTCTTCGGCATGCTCGGGGTGACGCTACTGGGCTTGTTCCTGACCCCGGTGTTCTACGTCACCCTGCGCAAGCTGGCCGGCGGCCCGGTACATGCCCTGGGCGCCGAGCCTGTCGAGGGCTGAGGCGCTCGGCACAGGGAAGCAACGGGTGCCTGTGGCGCCCGTTGCCGGTTCAGGCCCGCTGCGCGGCGATCACCATGATCTCGATGCGGTAGTGGGGCTTGGCCATCGGTGCCTGCACCAGCACCTGGATCATGGGCGCAGAGGGTTGATCGTACTCAACGGCCTCTGGTGCAATGCCGTGATCGGCACTGACACTGAACACAACAGATCGCCCTACGGACTGGAGAGCCTATGTATCCCGACGATTTCAACTTTTCCGGTTATCTCAAGGCCAGGGTCCTGACGGGAGATATCGTTTTTTCTGCCTTGGTGGATGCGTTGAGCGAGCGAGGCTATATCACCGAGGTGGACTTTCCCGAGGGCGCCGGGCTGTGTTCCAGCCACATGGAAGCGCTCAAGCAGCAAGAGTTCGACGAGCTGTTCGAGTTCTTCTACCCCAGGCGGATCAATGACATTCGCTTGCGCTGTATCGCCACCAACGAAGGTGGAGCCTGCCCGACCGGCGCCTATGCCTATGCCTTGATCAACAGCCGCCGGCTCACGGAGCAGGAAGGGTTGCAGATCCTGGAGCGGGAGAACTACCTGAGTGAGTTCTCCGAGCATGACCTGCAATGGGCCAGGGAAGAGTTGCTCGAATGCCTGGGGGCCAGTGTGCAGCGGTTGTCCGATAGAGACGTCCAGCATGAGCTGCAAAGACGCCAGGCCCAGGTGCTGCTGATCGAAGGGCGTTTGAAGGCCCTGGGGGTGCTGCCACTGAGCGAAGAGGAGCACGCCTGGCAAGCGCTGGATGCGCAGTTCCCCAACGCCCGCAGTCGGGATGTCGTCGAGTTGGAGGGGGTGCGTTACCAGCGGGTGTTCCGCCCCGCGCAAAAGGATGCCGAGGACAAGGTGACCAAGTGGGACAAGAGCTGGCGTCGGCTTGGCCAGGCCAGCGACGCCTGATGCCAGCCAGTCAAGCGAGGTGATTCCCTGTAGGAGCAGCCGGTCGACGCTCGATTGTTCGCGAGGGTCGTTAGCGATAGCGCGTGTTTACAGGGTAAACCCGGCGCTCTGAGGTCCATCGCGGGCAAGCCTCGCTCCTACAGGTTCCTTGGCTGGTTGGCATTGGGCGTCGAGCCGGGCTGTAGTCGCGGCCCAGGCGGCCGCGACCGATAGGATCACCGGCCGCTTGTCGGCGCGATTGCGTCTACGCCAGCGCCAGTCGCCGTGGGCGCAGCCAGCCGATGATCACGGCGGCGATCAGCAGGAAGCCCAGGTAGCCGAAGAACGGGTAGACCTGGCCCACCAGGCTGATGAAGCCCACCAGGCTGCCGACGAAGGCCAGGGCCCCGGCCAGGATCGAGCCGATGCGGAACTGCCGGGTGCCGGCGGGCAGCAGCCGGGCGGAGAAGGAGTACAAGGTGCCCACGGCGGTATTGAGGATCATGCAGAAGATGATCAGCGCCATCAGCAGGCCGAGGGTCGGCGAGACTTCGCTGGCGATCGACAGCATCGGCATCGGCAGCTCCGCCACGCTGTCCAGGCGTGACAACAGGCCGAGACTCATCACCAGCATCAAGAGACCCAGCATCGCACCACCGAGGATGCCGCCCCACATCGCCTGTTTCTCGCCCCTGGCCGCACCGCCCATGATGGCCAGGATCGGTACTCCGGCGACGATGTTGTAGGAGACATAGAGCAGGGCGCCCAGCAGCCAGTGACTGGCACCGGCCTGCTGCTGGCCGGCCAGTTGGTCGAGTTGCTGGAAGTCCAGGTGGCGGGTCGCGGCGCCGTACAAAGCGATACCCACGGCGGTGACGATCAGGAACGGGGTCACCGCGCCGATCATGCCGATCACCTTGTGCACGTCGAGGCAAACGATGGCCACCACCACCAGGGTCACCAGTACGCTGCCGGTGATGGCCGGGATGCCGAACTGCTGCTCCAGCAGGGCGCCGCCGCCGGCGAGCATGACCACGGTCACGGCGAACATGAAGAAGGTGATCATCAAGTCCACCAGGGTACCCAGGCGCCGACCGCAGAGGGCATGCACCACGTCTTTATGCGAAGCGGCTCGCAGGCGGCTGCCCAGGCTGGCCAGGGCCATGCCGAGGAAGGTGAACAGCGCAGCACTGACCACGGCGCCAAGCAGGCCCCAGACACCGAAATCGACGAACATCAGCAGCAGTTCACGACCGGAGGCGAACCCCGCCCCAACAATTACGCCGACGAAGGCGCCGGCGATTTTCAGACTTTCTTTCATGACGATTGGCCTCGGATTGTTCTTGTTATGTAAGGAGGACGCCACGGCGCTGGAGGGCCGTGGTCATCCTGGGCATCGCACTTGAAGGTTGGGCGGGTGGCTCAGTTATCCCCGACCCAGACCTGGACTTCGATCTCTACGTCCACGCCCAGCGCCAGTTGCGCAGCGACGGTGGAACGCACCGGGAAACCGTTCTTGAAGTAGCCCTGGTACACCTCGTTGAAGCCGGCGAAGTGCTGCATGTCGGTGATCCAGACGGTGCTTTTCACCACCTGGTCAAAGCTGGCGCCGCACTCGGCCAGGGTGTCACCGATGCGCTGCATGGCCGCGTCGGTCTGCACGCGAATATCGCCATGTACCACTTCGCCTTCGGCGCTCATGGGGATCTGCCCGGAGAGAAACAGGAAGCCGCCGACCCGGATCGCCCTGGAGAAGGGCAGGGGTAGGGAGCTGGGGTAACGCTGGATTTCGTTGGACATGGGGCTTTCCTCGTGGACTGGGATGGATTAACGCAAGCGTGCAGGGGCCAGGTGCTGTGGATCGACGCCTTGGCTCAACAGCTCTTCGGGGACCGGTTGCCCCAGCAGCAGGGCACTGGCCAGTTGCGAGACGCCGGCCGCCGACTGGATACCGTAGCCGCCTTGGGCGGCGAGCCAGAAGAAGCCTTCGCATTCGTCGTCCCAGCCCACCACCAGGTCGCCGTCGGCGACGAAGGAGCGCAGGCCGGCCCAGCTGTGGCGTGGACGGCGGATGTTCAGCGAGGTGGCGTTCTCGATGTGATAGATGCCGGTGGCGATGTCCAGCTCCTCGGGCATCACGTCCTGGGGTGGCACCGGATCGGCATTGGCCGGGGAGCCAAGCAACTGGCCGGCGTCGGGCTTGAAGTAGAAACTTTCATCGATGCCGATCACCGCCGGCCAGCGGCTGAAGTCGGTGTCTTGCGGGCCTTCGAAGGTGAAGGCGCTGCGCCGGCAGGGTTGCAGGCCAATGGGGGCTACGCCGCACAACCGGGCCACTTCGTCGGCCCAGGCGCCAGCGGCGTTCACCAGGCTGCGGGCCTGTACCTGGCGGCCATCCTTGAGCCTGAGGTGCCAATGACGGTCTTCACGCAGGGCTTCGACGATCTCGGCGTCGCACTGCAAGGTTCCGCCGGAGCGGCGCATGGCCCGCAGGTAGCCCTGGTGCAGGGCGTGCACGTCCAGGTCCTGGGCGGCGGTTTCGAGCATGGCGCCAGCGGTGGCTTCGGGGCGCAGGCAGGGCACCAGGGCCCGGGCCTGGTCGGCATCGATCAGGCGCACATTGGCCGAACGGGCGCGGGTTTCGTCGTAGGTCTGCTGCAGTTGCTCCAGCTGTTCGTGATTGGCGACGTACAGGCAGCCCCGGGGTTCGAGCAGCGGGTGCTCGCTGAAGCCTTCCGGAGGCCGTTGATAGAAGGCCCGGCTGGCGCGGGTCAGGGCCTGGATCTGCGGTGTGCCGTAGGCCTCCATGAACATCGCCGCCGAGCGCCCGGTAGCGTGGTAGCCCGGCTGCGATTCGCGTTCCAGCACCAGCACGCTGGCCTGGCCGGCCAGGCGGTAGGCCAGGGAGGCTCCGGCAATACCGCCGCCGATGATGACGAAATCGAAGCATTGGGTGTCGTGCATGGCGAACTACCTTCATTGTCCGGAAAGGGTTGCGAGAAAATTCTCTCATACGAGAAATCTAAGATATGAGAATTTTCCAGTCAACAGGAGATCATGGGGTAATATTTCGCCATTGGCCCCGGCTCCTGTCGCGGCAGTCCTTATCCGCCAGACAGAGAGTCTCCATGAGTGCCGACCGAGCCCAGCCCGCCTCGTGCTCCCCCGCCCATCCACTGACCGACCGGACCCAGGTCGGCGCGCGCCTGCGCAGCATCCGCAAGGCGCAGAAACTGACCCTCAAGCAGCTCTCGGAGCGTTCCGGCGTGGCACTGTCGACCTTGTCGAAAATGGAGCTGGCCCAGGTTTCGGTGAGTTACGAGAAGCTTGCGGCGGCGGCCCGGGCCCTGGGTGTCGACATCGCCCAGCTGTTTGCCCCGTCGGCCATGGCCAGTCGGGCGGTACAGCCCACGGTGGTCAGTACCACCATCGCCGACGCCCCGGGCTACAGCACCGGCAACTATGACTACCACCCCATGGCCGGTGATTTCCCCGGGCGCAACATGACGCCCATGTATGCGCGGATCTTCGCCCGTGAGTTGCAGCAGTTCGAGGACTACATCCGCCACCCCGGGCAGGAGTTCGCCCTGGTGCTGTCCGGGCGGGTGCGCATCCAGTTCGAGACGGGGGAGCAGGTGAGCATCGGGCCGCAGGAAACCGCCTACTTCAACAGCAGCATCGGCCATATCTACCTGGCCGAAGGCGCGGAAGACGCCGAGGTGATGGTGGTGATGTCCGAGCGCTGAGCCCGGTGCCTGCTGGCCCAGGCCCGGGAAAGGCCTGGGGCGAGGGAGAGGTCAGCGGGCCAGGGATTCGTCGAGGAATTTCACCACGGTGCCCATGCAGGCCATGCGTTCCTCGATGTGGGGCATGTGGCTGGAGGCTTCGAACAGCGCCCAGCGAATATCCGGGACGTGGTCCAGGAACGGCTTGACCACGGTTGGCGTGGCTTCGTCGTGGCGCCCTGAAATCAACAGGGTCGGCACCTTGATCCGATGCAGGTCATCGACGATGGACAGGTCCTTGGTGTTGCCGATGATGTGGAATTCGTTGGGGCCGGTCATGGCGTGGTAGACGGTCGGATCGGCATCGACCTGGGCGAAGGTGCGCGCCACTTCGTCCGGCCAGGGGCTGATCCGGCACACATGGCGGTCGTAGAACACCCGTGATGCGGCAAGGTATTCGGCGGCCCCGTAGTGACCGACCCGCTCGTGCTCGAGCAGCGTTTGCTGCACGTCCTCTGGCAGGAGCTGGCGCAGGCGATTGGCTTCCTCGACCCAGGTGCGCATGTCCGCCGGGGAGTTGGCGACGATCAGCGCGCGCAGGCCGGCCGGCTGCCGGGCCGCATGGGCACTGGCCAGCATGCCGCCCCAGGATTGCCCCAGCAGTGTGTAGTCGTTGCTGATGCGCAGGTGGTCCAGCAGGTTGTCCAGTTCCTCGAGGAACAGCTGCAGGTTCCAGAACGCAGGGTCCTTTTCCGGCAGGTGGGTCGAGTGGCCGTTGCCCAGCTGGTCGTAGTGGATCACCGGGCGGCCGCTGCTGGCGATGTCCTTGAAGGCATCGAGGTAGTCATGTGTGCAGCCTGGGCCGCCATGTATGACCACCAACGGTGTATGGCCGCTGTCCAGGTCGCCGGTGATGCGATACCAGGTCTGGTAGGGACCAAAAGGTGCAAAGCCTTCGCGTGTTGCCAGAAGTTCCATTTCTTGCCGCTCTCTGAAAAACCCTGCAACACACGATACCGGGGCGGCGTCCCGGGAATAACTAGAGAAACAGATAGGTTTTGCCGGGCTTCAGTTGTCGAGCAGCCGGTAGTGCACGGCCCTGACCACGGCCTGGACACGGTTCTTGGCCCCCAGCTTGTGCATGGCCGAGGTCAGGTGGAGGGTGATGGTGGCCAAGGAACGGTTCAGGCGTTTGGCAATCTCGGCTGCGGTCAGGCCATCGGCGGCGAATCGCAGGCACTCGCGTTCGCGCTTGGTCAGGTGGACCGGGCTGGTGCCGGATTCTTTTTCCAGCAACGGGAAGGCGGCTTCCTGCAAGGCGTGGGAAATCAGCGTGAAGTCGCCGAGGGTCTGGCGGGCATCCTGCAGCGGGTCGCCATTACCGTCCGATCTCAGGCCCGTGAGCGTGGCAAAGCCGCCCTTGGGCAAGTGAATCGGCACGGTCACCCCGCAGGTCATTTGCGAGTCGTGCAGGTAGTCCACCACGGGAGCATGGTTTTTCCCGATGAACGATTGCAGCACGGTCTCGTCGTCCGGGCGATAGGACCAGGCAAAAGGGGAAACGGCATTGATCGCCACATGCTGGACGGGATCGATCTGATAGAAACCTTCCTGGCACCAGAGCGATTGCCAGTCACGGGGGGTGTTGCGCAGCCTGACCACCGAAGGGGTGAGCAATATTCCCTCGTGGTCCAGCGGTACCGGACTGTAGTCGTAGACCAGGGTATCGAAGCCCAGCGCCTGGGCCATGCGCAATACGTTGTCCATCTGTTCGTCCAGGCTCCTGCCGGACATGAGACGGGCATTGAAATCAGACAGCTTGGTCTGCATCCATTCAGCTCCCTTGGCAATTTCAATCCTGAAATTGGGCCGGTAGAATGCCACGCCCGGACAAAGGACTGCCAGACCAAACCTATAGGAAATACTAGGTTATGGACGTACGGCTTCCTCGGTAAGGTTGCGCCAAAAGGGCATTGACCAGATGGAGAACAAGGATGTGGCGTGAAGTAGAGCCGGACCAGCGATATGAAGTGCAGGTCGATGGCCACAAGGTGGTGGCCTATGGGTTTGGCGAAGGTGATGAGGTGCTGCTGTGCCTCAATGGCGGTCCGGGACTGCCCTGCGATTACCTTCGCGACAGCCATGGCTGGCTCAAGGAGCATGGGCTGCGAGTCATTGCCTTCGACCAGCTGGGCACCGGTGCTTCGGACCGACCCACCGACAAGGCCCTCTGGGATATCACCCGCTATGTCGCCGAGGTGGAAACCGTCCGCCAGACCCTCGACCTGGGCCGGGTGCACCTGCTGGGCCACTCCTGGGGTGGCTGGCTGGGGATCGAATACGCCATCCATCATCCCCAGGCGCTCAAGACCCTGATCCTGGAAAACACCGCCGGCGACCTGCCGCACCTGTCCTTGGAGCTGGAGCGCCTGCGCAGTGCCCTGGGCAGCGAGACCGTGGCGATGATGCAGCGCCACGAGGCCATGGGCACCCTGGAGCATCCCCAGTACCAGGCCGCTGTCACCCTGCTCAACTACCGGCACGTGTGCCGCCTGGACCAATGGCCGGCGCCGGTGAACCGTTCCCTGGGCGATTGGAATATGGGACCGTACGTCACCATGCAGGGGCCCAACGAGTTCCTATATACCGGCAATCTCAAGGACTGGAACCGCATCGAGCAGATGTCGGGCTTCCAGATGCCGGTGCTGATCACCACTGGCCAGCACGACGAGCTGACGCCCGCCTGCGCCATGCGCATGAAGATGGCGCTCAAGGATGCCGAGTTGCATGTGTTCCCCAACAGCAGCCACATGCCGTTCTACGAAGAGCCCCAGGCCTATTTTCCGGTACTGCTGGATTTCCTGCGGCGCCATCGGAGCTAGCCCATGAACCTGGCGCGTTACCGCTTCATCCTGTCGCGCCCGTTGCAGTTGTTGCCGGTGCTGTTTGGTATCAGCGTGATCACCTTCGTGCTCGTGCGCTCCATCCCCGGCGACCCTGCCAGGGCGCTGCTGGGCTCACGCAGCACGCCGGATGCGTTGATCAAGATCCGTGCCCAGTACGGTCTCGACCAGCCGTTGTGGATGCAGTACTTCTACTTTCTGAAGAACCTGCTCAAGGGTGATCTTGGCCAGTCGCTGCTCTATAAGGTCGATGCCTTGCAGTTGATCGCCACCCGCATCGAGCCGACGCTGTTCCTGGTAGCGGGCAGTGTGTTGCTGTCGTTGCTGATTGCCATTCCCCTGGCAACGCTGGCGGCCCGCAACAAGGGTGGTTGGAGCGATCACCTGATCCGCCTGTTCACCACCGCTGGCCTCGGCCTGCCGGCATTCTGGCTGGGGATCATGCTGATCCTGCTGTTGAGCGTGCAACTGGGGCTGTTCCCGGTGTCGGGTTATGGCCGTACCTGGCCGGACAAGCTGCACCATATGGTGCTGCCTTGCCTGACGATTGCCCTGGCACTGTCTGCCGTGCTGGTACGCAACCTGCGAGCCAGCATGCTCATGGAGTTGCAAGCCGACCACGCGACCGCCGCCCGGGCCCGGGGGTTGCCTGAGCGTGCGGTCTTTCGCCGGCACGTACTGCCCAACTCGCTGGTGCCGACCGTTAACCTGCTGGCCGTCAATATCGGTTGGCTGATCAGTGGCACCGTGGTCATCGAAAGCCTGTTCGCCATTCCCGGTATCGGCCAGTTGCTGGTGCGCGGCATCTTCACCCGTGACTACATGGTGGTACAGGGGGTGGCCATGGTGCTGGCCTGTGCCACGGTGATGGTCAACTTCCTGGCTGATGTGGTGACGGTGGCGATCGATCCCCGGGTGAACATGCGATGAGCGTCCATGTCTCGATCCCCGCCAGGCGCTTGGGCCTGGGTTTGCGTAATGGCCAGTTGGCCACGATGCTGGGCCTGGCCATTGTCGGCGGCTGGTTGCTGCTGGCGCTCTGCGCGCCCTGGATCGCCCCTTACGACCCTATCGTGCAGGACACCGACATCCGCCTGTTGGCGCCGAGCCTGGCCCATCCCTTTGGCACCGACAACTTCGGGCGCGACATCCTCTCCCGGGTGATCTGGGGCGCGCGCATCGACTTGCAGCTGGCGGTGATCGGCGTGTTGTTCCCGTTCCTCATCGGTACCTGCATCGGCGCCCTGGCCGGTTACATCGGCGGGCGTTTCGACACCGTGTGCATGCGCTTGATCGATGTGATCCTGGCCTTCCCGTTCCTGGTACTGATGCTGGCGATCATGGCCATCCTCGGGCCGGGCCTGAGCAACTTCTACATCGCCATGGCCCTGGTGGGCTGGGTGTCCTATGCGCGGTTGATCCGTTCGCAGATCCTGGTCCTCAAGGAGAGCGATTTCGCCTTGGCGGCCAAGAGCCTGGGGTTTGGCCATGGGCGCATCCTGTTTCGCCACTTGCTGCCCAATGCCCTGTTCGGTTCGATTGTGTTCTCCATGTCCGACGCGGTGCTGGTGCTGCTCAACGGTGCGGCGGTCAGCTACCTCGGCCTGGGCGTGCAGCCACCGACTGCGGAGTGGGGCACCATGGTCGCCGAAGGCCAGAGCTTCATCACTTCGGCCTGGTGGATCTGTACCTTCCCGGGATTGGCGATCGTGACCCTGGCCATGGGTTTCAGCCTGCTGGCCGATGGCATTGCCGAGCGTTTTGGAGAGCGTCCATGAACGCACCGGTGCTGCGTGTCGATGAGCTCAGCGTGATCGCCCATGACCATGGGCGTGAGGTCACGCTGGTGGACCGCTTGTCGTTCGACCTGGCCGAAGGCGAGATCCTTGGCCTGGTGGGGGAGAGCGGCTCGGGCAAGACCATGGCCTGTCGGGCCCTGATGCGCTTGTTGCCTTCGACGAACCTGCGGGCCCAGGGCAAGGCCGTGCACCTGGCCGGGCAGGACCTGCTGCAGCTGGATGAGGCGGGCATGCGCCGCGTGCGCGGCCGGCGCCTGGGGATGATCTTCCAGAACCCCAGCAGTCACCTCGACCCTTTGATGCGTATCGGCGAGCAGATCGGCGAGGGCATCCGCCTGCACCAGGGGGCGTCCAAGCGCGAGGCACGGGCCGAGGCCATCGAGGTGTTGCGCCAGGTGGGCATTCCCGACCCGCAACGACGGGTCGACAGTTATCCCCATGAGTTTTCCGGTGGCATGCGCCAGCGGGCGATGATCGCCGTGGCCCTGGGTTGCAACCCCCAGGTGCTGATCGCCGACGAGCCGACCACGGCCCTGGACGTTACCGTACAGGCGCAGATCCTGCGCCTGCTCCTGGACCTGCGTGACCGGCATGGGTTGTCGATCATCATGATCACCCACGACCTGGGCGTGGTCGCCCAGACCTGCGATGCCATCGCGGTGATGTACGCCGGCCGGCTCTGCGAGCACGGCAGCAAACATGAACTGCTGGCTCGCCCGCAACATCCCTATACGGCGGCGCTGATCGGTTGCCAGCCCACGAGCGCAAGTGGCGAGGCCCAGTTACGGACCATCGCCGGCCAGCCGCCGCTGCTGGACCAGTTGCCTGTGGGCTGCCGCTTCAGTCCACGCTGTTCGCGACCGGGCAGCCGCTGCAGCGAGTCGTTGCCGCAGATGCAGGCCTTGGCGACGGGGCAGCGCGTGGCCTGTCATTACCCTCTGCTGGCCGGAAGCCCGTCATGACGTTGTTGCAAGTGAAGGATCTGCAGGTGCGTTTCGCCGCACCCGGCACCGGCCTGTTCGGGCTCAACAGGCAATGGCTCAATGCAGTCAATGGCGTGTCGCTGAGCCTGGAGGCCGGGGAGGTACTTGGCCTGGTGGGGGAGTCGGGCAGCGGCAAGAGCACCCTGGGGCGAGCCATCCTGCGCCTCAATGACATCAGCTCGGGGCAGGTGCTGTTCGATGGCGTGGACGTGACTCAAGGCCGCAAGGTCGATCTCGAGCGACTGCGTCACGAGACGGCGATGATCTTCCAGGACCCTTATGCGGCGCTCAATCCACGCTTGAGCATTGGCCAGGCCATTGCCGAAGTGCTGCGGGTGCAGGGGGTGGTCGCGGCGCCACTGATTCCCCAGCGGGTCGACGAATTGCTGACCCTGGTGGGCCTGCGGCCGGAGCTCGCCGGGCGCAAGCCCGGGGCCTTGAGTGGTGGCCAGTGCCAGCGGGTAGGGATTGCCCGGGCGCTGGCGGTGGAGCCGCGCTTGATCGTCGCCGATGAATGCGTGGCGGCGCTGGACGTGTCCATCCAGGGGCAGATCATCAACCTGCTGCTGGAGCTGCGCCAGCGCATGAACCTGGCGATCCTGTTCATCGCCCACGACCTGGCGATCGTCCAGCGCCTGTGCAGCCGGGTGGCGGTGATGTACCTGGGGCAGATTGTCGAGCAAGGGCCTACCGATGCCGTGTTCGGCGCGCCGCGTCATCCCTATACCGCTGCGTTGATCCAGTCGATCCCGCATATCGACCCCCATCGGCCTTTGGCGAGCGAACCCTTGCCGGGCGAGCCGCCCAGCCCGTTGGCACTACCGGGCGGCTGTGCCTTCCATCCGCGCTGCCGGCAGGCCCGACCCGCCTGCACCGCAACACCGCCACCTAACCGAGACCTGGGTGGGCACAGCTACCGTTGTGTGCTCGCCGAACCCGTGCTTTGAAATACGTTCATCAAAAAGGAGTTTGACCATGCGTTCGAAACACCTGCGGTTGCTGACCGCCGCCACATTGACCCTCTGTTCGTTGGCCGCCGGTATCGCCCAGGCGGCTGGGGTACTGACCATCGGTTGCCGTGAGGAAAGCACCACCTTCGACCCGATCAAGAGCGCGCAGAACCGCGACAGCTGGGTCTTTGCCAACGTCTACGACGTGCTGGTGCGGGTCGACAACACCGGCACCAAGCTGCTGCCGGGTTTGGCACAAAGCTGGCAGGTATCTGCCGACGGCCTGACCTACACCTTCAAGCTGCGCCCGGCCAAGTTCTCCGACGGCTCGCCGATCACTGCCGGCGATGCCGCGTTCAGCCTGCTGCGGATTCGCGACAACAAGGGCTCGCTGTGGAGCGATTCCTACAAGATCATCGACAAGGCCCAAGCCACCGATCCGCAGACCCTGGTGGTGACCCTCAAGGCACCGTCCGTGCCTTTCCTCGCGCAACTGGCCACGCCCAACGTCTCGATCCTGTCGCAGAAGGCCATGGAGAAAATCGGCGAGGACGCCTACGCCCAGGAGCCCGTGGCCTCGGGTGCCTTCATCGTCAAGGAATGGCTGCGCGGCGAGCGCGTGGTGCTGGAGAAGAACCCGCATTTCTGGCAGGCCGACAAGGTGAGCCTGGACGGCGTGGAATGGATCTCCATCCCGGACGACAACACCCGCATGCTCAAGGTCCAGGCCGGTGAGCTGGACTCGGCGATCTTCGTGCCGTTCTCCCGGGTCGAGACCCTGAAGAAAGACCCGAACCTGGTGATCCACACCGACCCTTCCACCCGTGAAGATCATTTGTTGATCAACCACGATCACGGCCTGCTGGGCAAACCCGAAGTGCGCCAGGCCCTGGACATGGCGATCGACAAGAAATCCCTGGTCGACACCGTGACCTTCGGCCTGGGCCAAGTAGCCTATTCCTACATCCCCAAGGGCGCGCTGTATCACAACGCCAACAACCCGCAGCGCCCCTATGACCCGGTCAAGGCCAAGCAGCTGTTGAAGGATGCCGGGGCCTCGGGCCTGAAACTCAACTACGTGGTCAATGCCGGCAACGAGGCCGACGAGCAGATCGCCGTCCTGGTCCAGCAGCAACTGGCCGCCGTGGGCGTGACCACCAACCTGCAGAAAGTCGACCCGACCCAGAGCTGGCAGATGCTGGTGGATGGCGACTACGACCTGTCGGTGATGTACTGGACCAACGACATCCTCGACCCCGACCAGAAGAGCACCTTCGTCCTGGGGCACGACACCAACATGAACTACATGACCCGCTACAAGAACGACAAGGTCAAGGCTCTGGTGGCCGATGCCCGCGTCGAGGCCGACCCGGCCAAGCGCCAGCAGATGTACACCGAGCTGCAGGCCATCGCCAAGCAGGACGCCCACTGGATCGACCTCTACTACAGCCCGTACATCAACATCTCGCGCAAGAACATCGAGCACTTCCAGCAAAGCCCGCTGGGCCGCCTGTCGCTGGAAGAGACGGTGAAGAACTGAGGGTGATGGACGCTGCAGGGAGAACGCTCAGCGTTGTCCCTGCATGATTGCCTGGAGGGGGCGGCGCTGTTTGCGGTCGTCCTTGATTCGCCGGATTCCGGGCATAAAAAAAGACGTCCAAGGACGTCTTTTTTGTTTGCTGGAAGCAGCCTGGAAGGGTTGCGGAGCGTTATTTCCCAGGCTGGTTACCAGGAGCGTTTTTTAAGGCGCGGGCCACTGGACAGGAGGTTTTCTCGCCGGTTCGCTGCTGGCCGGGGCTGGTAGGCATTGGGGCCCAGGGTCCAGGCATTATCAATGTGCTCAAAGTAGGTCTTGAAGGTTGAGCGCAAACGCGGGCTCAACTCGAGAATGTACTCTTCCTCAAGCATGACGGTGACGACAAATTTGTCTTCAACGATCACTGCATCACTGATGCGCTGCCAAAAACGGCTCTGGCGTTGTCTTTCTGATTCGCCCAAATCAGGGTTGGTAATGACTGCAACATGCCCCTTGTGCTCAGCAATGCAAAAAATGCTGGGCGCGAGCAGCCCTTGGAAATAGGCGGCTTCCAGCAAGGCAATAACACGTTCATCGTGATCTTGGTCCCAAATCACAGCCAGGCGCTGCAGTTCTATTGGGCTATCGGGCTTTGCAAGCAGGGGGGCGGAGATAATCGAGTAATGTGCTTCGAGCGCACCAACATTGTGTTGCTCGTCATATTCGGTGCGGAAGAATTCAGAGTACTGCGGAAGGTCGACGCGGGAGCTTAAGCGCATAGGAGGGCACCTGTTTATTTAGTAATGGTCAATTACGACGCTGTCTTTTCGGGATCAGCGCAATCTTGGTAATGGTCAATTACGGCGCTGTCCTTTCGGGATCAGCGCGGTCGGCACGGATTAAAGTGCTTCTGCGCCTCGGTTGTCAATACGCTTGCCCAGGTTCCAGGTGACGACCTGGGTCGATGCGGTTCCCGTCCGCTAATCGTAACCTCCAGCATCTGTGGCCTAGGTCGTCGGAGGGTGGTTCGTTGTCGGGGGTAGCTTGAGCTTTTTTTAGGTTCGGTAGCGGCTTAGAGGGGCGATGGGCAAGCCGTTGAGTGGTACTGGGGGGCTGCTGGGGTAATTCCAGGCACAAAAAAGGCACTTGCGAGATTCGCCAAGTGCCTTTTTGTATCGCTTGTTTGGTGGGCCGGGGTAATCTGAAACAAGTCGGTATCTATCTGTTTTTATTGGCTAATAATCAATCTAATAAATAGCTTGGAATACCAGATGGAATGCTGGTTGATCTGGCTTTCGATGGAATGGTGCTTTTTGAACTCAGCCAAGCGACTCATCAAAGTAATCGCTGTCGAGTCTCGGCACCTTATAAAGCTGCGAGCTGACACCAACCTCGTGATCCAACATCAGATTGACCAGGCGTTTGCCGTCGACCAGCACCAGCCCCTCGACCGAGCGCGCGAAGTCAACGGCCTGGGCGGTGAAGCCGGAAGTGGTGATGAATACACCGCGTTTGGCTTTCTGCCCGGCCAATGCGCCATAGAACGCTTGCAGGTCGGGCCGGCCGACGGTGCTCTGCCAGCGTTTGGCCTGCACGTAGACTTTCTCCAGCCCCAACGCGTCCAGCGAGATCACTCCGTCAATGCCGCCGTCGCCACTGCCGCCGACTTGTTGCAGCGCCTGACGGTTCGCGCCGTAGCCCAGGCTATGCAGCACATCGAGTACGATGTGCTCGAAGCGCGTCGGGCTCGCTTGCAGCAGGCTGTCCAGCAGGTCGCCCGCGACGCTGGTACGCAGCTCGAGGATGGCTTGGTTCAAGCGCTCCTGCGGGCTGCTAGTGGCGAGGTCGGTCTGGGCAATCGGCGTTGAAGTGTCGTTGCTCTCATCCAGCGAGGCGGCGTCCGGCGCTGTCTTCAGCTTCACGCTCATGAAGTTCACAGCTAGGTGCTCGACCTGTTCTGGGCTCAACGGAGCCGGGTTGGCCTTGGCGAAGGCGCGGCCGGTGTCGGTCAGCTGCCAGTAGCCACGCTTTGCGCTGCTGGAATAGCCGGCGCGCTTCAGCCGATCATGCGCCCAGCCTGAACGGTTCTTGTAGGTGGCCTGGCCACTGGCGATGGTCTCCTGCCGCTGTGCTTCGCTTAGGCCAAGTGTCATGGCGGCCGCTTCGTGGGCCTCGCCCGCCATGGCACCCTCCGGGTGGGCGGCGAGAAAACGCAGGATGGGCTCGATGAACTGGTCGTAGGTCGGGACTGACATCGTTGGTTTTCTTCCAGAAGTAAGGCTTAGTCCGCCGTGGCGGATCTGCGACCGCGTTTGCCCTTGGGTGCAGCGGCGTGTTGGGCTTTGATGCGATCAAGCAGTACGCTGGCCGGTTCGTCGTTCGGGTCCTGCGGTACCAGCTCACCGCGGAATGCCTTCGCAAGGATGCTTTGGGTCAGGCCGTCAATGCGCGCCTGAGCTACTTTGACGCGGACTTCCAGTTGGCTGACGAAGGCGAAAAGCTGTTCGACACGCTGAATGATTTCGATTTGTTCAGTTGTGGAAGGAAGACTGATCTCGAAGACTTTCAGAAACCCGAGATTAATCCTAGGCCGTGTTGCACCATGGACTGCTTCTCTGATCTGGCGGTAGGTTTGCCTAGCTGCCAGTGAATATAGTAAAAATTTAGGTTTCGCAACTGTTTGATCGATTCGAAGACAGAAGCAATCTGCCTTATTGATGAAAGTCTCCTCGCTTTTTGGTAATTGGCAAACCCTGATCTCCTCATCGACAAATGACGAAAACAAAATATCCCCTGGCTCAAGCTTGTTCTTAGCAAGCTCTTTAAACTTTGCAGGGCTTATGAAGGTTTCTTTTTCGGAAATGAACCCCCCATATGGCCGATGTTTTCCAAGCGCACTACTCGTACTCCCTCGCTTGTATAGTCATCCGACTTGAGCTTGGAGCCAAACGGGCCGTCAAATGCGACGCTGCATACTGATTTTATTGCAGTTTTTTTCCATTCTGGATCCACGGCTTGAGCATGACGCCAATCCTCCGTCAACCGCCCGGAAACTGCGGCGGCGAGGACGGATTGGCGGAAGCGCTTGAGCAGCGCGGGGATGCTGTCGACACGGCATTTAAGGGTATCGACCTGGGCCAGTAGTTCGTCGAGTTTTTGGGCGATGCGTGCTTGTTCCGCGGGTGGTGCAATGGGTATTTGCATTCCGCCTAGGGCTTTCAGATAAATTCCCTTCTGCGCCGTCCCTTTTGCATTATTCAAGAAGAAAGACTGCGCTGCGGGGGAATCCAAAAGGTATTAACCTGGCAAATAAATAGGGCATATTAGATAATCTGTCTCCATGAAAATAGATGCCCGTAAACTCAGCCCCCAAGAACAACGTGAAAAGCGCTCCACGGCCCTACGCATGCGTGAGCAGGGTTACACCTACAAGGCTATTGGCGAAGCGGTTGGTGTTCACCCCCGCACTATTGCTCACTGGGCGCAGGTCGCAGAACATAAAGGCGAAAAGGCTGCCATTGCCGGCGGCCAGCGTGGTGTGCGCCAGGGTGATCGCCGCAGTTTGAGCTCCAGCCAGGAAGTGCTGATTCGCACCTTGATGACCGATAAGATGCCCGACCAACTCAAGCTCGGCTTTGCGCTCTGGACGCGTGATGCGGTGCGAGAACTGATCCGCCAGCGCTGTGGTTTTCTCATGCCGGTTCGAACGGTTGGTGAATACCTCAAGCGTTGGGGCTACACCCCGCAGCGCCCACTGCATCGGGCTTATCAGCAGAAACCTGAAGTGGTTCAGCACTGGCTGGATAATGAATATCCACGCATCGCACAGCGGGCCAGGGCTGAGAATGGTGAGATTCAGTGGGGCGACGAAACCGGTATGCGCAGTGACAGCCATGCTGGCCGCAGCTACGCCCCTATTGGCGAAACGCCGGTGCGCCTGGTCAGCGGCAGTCGTTTTTCCACCAACATGATTTCCACCGTGACCAATCGGGGCAAACTGCGCTTCATGCTGTATCGGGAAACGCTGACAGCCCCAGTGCTGATTCGCTTCCTGAGTCGCCTGATTCGCGATGCTCAGGGCCGCAAGGTGTTCCTGATTCTCGACAACCTGCGCGTACACCACAGCAAAAAGGTGAGCGCCTGGGTTGGCGACCGCAAAGAGCAAATCGAACTGTTCTTCTTGCCGGCCTACGCCCCGGAGTTGAACCCTGACGAGTATTTGAATTGTGATTTGAAACATCAGGTTCGCACGGGCTTGCCGGCGCGTAATCAGGACGAACTGGAAAGGCGTGTTCGCTCGGTCATGAGACGATTGCAATTACGCCCTCAAAGAATCCGTTCTTATTTCCGGCATCCACGTATCGCCTACGCAGCATGATTTGGTGTATTTGATTGCCGGGTTAATAACGGAGGTAGTTCGGGTTCATAAGGTTTGATTTTAACACTGCAACGCTACGTTGCAGTGTGAACTCAGGTGCCGTCGCTGGAACTACAGCGGTGCGGCCAATGGCTCCAACAATAGTAAGCAAGACATCCCCTGCAGAAATATTGGTCCTATTGTTTTCAAGTTCAAAGTCGTCAGTGCTCAATAAGCGCAATCCATCAAAATGTATTTTTCCATTCTGAATATTCTTAGCGCTTAACATCGGCTTTCCCGATGGCTGACCGGTAGGCGGGTTATGAGAGCCGTCAACAATCCTATAGCAAATATCTGCAAGTGTTGCTGTTTTCCAAGTTTGCGGAGATTGCCAGCTCACGATTTGAACTCCGCGCTAGTTTCCTCAGCCACCACCAATCCCATCACCTCGGCCATCAACTGCTTCTGCACCGCCACTTCATCCCCAGCACCCATCGCCCTCATCAGCTCCTCCAACTCATGCAGCGCCTCAGTCAGCTCAGCCATGGCCTCACCCGCCAACACCTCCGGCGCCGGCAAGTCATTTGCATCCAGACTGTCTCTATCCTTCAACCAGCTGATATCCAGCGAATCTCCACGCTGCTCAATGAAATCGCGCGTAAACACCCGAAAGCGACTCAGCTCACCAATCCCCTCGATATTCTCCGCACGCGGGGTATTGCCATTGGCATCCGCCCCATACGCTTCTTCGAAAGGCTTGAGATGCGCCGCTCCAAAAGGCGTACGCTTACCAAAATTTGGCATGTTGCTGCGCAAATCGTAAACCCACACACGCTGCGTACAGCCTTGCTCCTGACGTGGGTTCTCAATCGTGCCTTTCTGGAAAAACAGCACATTGGTCTTCACGCCTTGAGCATAAAAGATCCCCGTCGGCAGGCGCAGAATGGTGTGCAGGTTGCACTTGTCCATCAGATCGCGGCGTACATCGGTGCCGACGCCGGCTTCGAACAGCACGTTGTCCGGCAGCACCACGGCGGCGCGGCCGCCCGGCTTGAGGCCACGGTAGATGTGTTGGAGAAAGGCCAACTGCTTGTTACTGGTGCGGTAGGTGAGGTCATCACGAGTCGGGCCACCGCCACCCTTGGCAGTGCCGAACGGTGGGTTGGAGAGGATGAGGTCGACCTTGGGTAAGTTGGCCCCGGTCTGACCTAGGGCGTTGCCCAGGTGCACCACGCCTTCTTCGTCGCCTTCCATGCCATGCAGCAGTGTGTTCATTAGTGCCAGACGGCGAGTGCCGGGCACCAGTTCTACGCCAACAAAGGCGCGATTGCGCTGGAATGCCTGGGCTTTGGCATCGAGGTCGTAGTAATCGTCGGTTTGACTTTTGATATAGGCGTCAGCAGCGATCAAAAATCCCGCAGTACCGGCGGCCGGGTCTTGTATGGTCTCGCCTGGCTGCGGCTTGATGCAGCGGATGATGCTGTCGATCAGCGGGCGCGGGGTGAAGTACTGGCCGGCGCCGGACTTGGTCTCGCTGGCGTTCTTTTCCAGCAGACCTTCATAAAGATCGCCGAGGCCGTCTTGGCGGGCGCTGAACCAGTCGATGCCGTCGAGGCTCTTGATCAACTGCTCGAGGTGGCGCGGTTCCTTGAGGCGAGTCTGAGCGTCGGCATAGATGGCGGCGATCAGAGGGTCAGGGTTTTTGCCAAGGTCCAGCAGCATCTGCCGGTAGTGATCGAGCAGGTTAACGCCGGACTTGCCAGCCAGGTCTGGCCAGCGCGCGCCTTCGGGCAGCTTATGGCCGAAGCTGTCGTTGTTCTGCACCTGTTCGAATTCCATCTTGATGAACAGCAGCAGCACGAGCTCGGTGACGTAGTCGCTGTAGTTGATGCCATCGTCGCGCAGAACGTCGCAGAGGTTCCAGAGTTTCTGGACAATATCGGAGTTGGTCATGGGGTACCTGTGGCGAAGTGTGTAAAGCGCCAGATCGCGCTGGCGCAAAGAAATGGTTGTCTGGGCTCAGTCGTCTGAGGAGCGTTGTTCGGCCTTTAGCGCTCGGCCGGCCGCAGTCAGGCGATAGCGTTGCTTGCTGCTGTTGGGCTTGTCTGGAATGGTCATCTCGACCACGCCAAGCGCCAGTAGTGGGGCCAAAACCTGCTCGCGGAACTTGCTACGGTTGCTGCGCCCGACGAAGGTCATTAGCTCTGGCGCAGTGTGATCGCCCGTCATCTTGCACAGCAGCGTTATCTGCTCTTGCTGCAAAGACAGGCGAGTTTCGGCTTGTTCTTCTTCGACAGCGGACTCAGTCCCTACTTGGTCCCTACTTGGTCCCGACTTAGTCCCTACTTGGTCCCCACTTGGGCCCGAAAGAGGCCCTTTTTCAACGGCGCGCTGAATCACCACCTTGAACTGATTACTCTGCCGGTCGTCCTCCAGCCGGATCATTGGCCAAGCATCGATAGCGCGCGGGATGCCGGTTCCCAAACCGCGATAGGGGAGAATGTGCACAGCATGGGAGGTGAGCGTCGGGTTACGACGGTTGGACAGGCCAAATCGAATTTTCTCGGTATCGAGCACGTCAGGCAGGTGCCCGGGGCTGATCAGTTCGATGCGATCGGCGAAGATCATGATCCGAATGGAGGCGCTGACAAAGTAGTCGCGGTGGATCAGGGCATTGACCAGCAGTTCTTCAAATACCTCCTCCGGCACTTCCAGTTGGCCGAGGGTATTGAAGCCCTGCTGGCGCTGCACGTGGTGTAGGTTGCGCTTTATGAAGGCAAGGCTGCGTCGGTACTGTTCCTGCAGATTACCGTCGATATCTTCGCTGTCTAGATAGTGGCGGTCATGCAGAACCGTGCCCGGAAACGCCACGGCCTTGACATCGAACGCCGGGCACAGACGTTGTGGCGCCTGGCCGAAGAGCAGCAAACCGGCCAAATTGGGTGTGTCGCCACTGGCGAGGCCAAGATTTTCCAGGATGCGGATGGTTTCCAAACCTGTCTGTTCGGGGCTCTGCCGAAAGCGTCTTTGAAAGTACTCGCCGAGCGCCTTGGCATCTATATCCGCTACGCTGCTGCCCGCGACCGGTACTGCATCAGCACACACCAGCCCGGCCTGCTGGAACAAACGCTGCAGTTCTTCACGAGCCGTGACCCGACGCTTGTCGGCGCCGTTCTTTACCCAGATGCGACCCTGGTTGTCGACATAGGGTTTATTCAGCCCTTGTTCGACTGTCACCACCATGACCAGCCCGTGTTCGGTCTGAATGTTGCTGGACCGCGGATTAATCGCCGGGCGGACGTTCTGCGAAGCCGCATTGGAGAGGAGCTGATTGAGCCGCGCCACGTCGGCACTACTCAACCCGCTTACGGTACCGCCATCGTCTACGCCAATCAGCAGATGGCCACCAGACGTATTGGCGAACGCCACCAACTCGGCTGCCAAGGCATCGATATTGTTGAAATCTCGCTTGAATTGATGGCGGCTGTCCTCACCACAGGCAAGGATCTGGTGAAGCTCTGCAAGGGTCATTAAGCTTCTCTAGCTGTGCGGTCGATAAGTCGAGTGGCCGGGCATTATCCCTCATGAACGAGTAGGTGGCTAACCCCAGCGTTTGTGAGCGGACTTATCCGGTCTGTGCCCACAGATTGTCATTCAGGGCATCCAGCACCACGGTCAAGTTGCCGCCGAGCATTTTATTCAGCCGCGTGCTGCCGCCATCATTCTGGAACGCTTCGCCAATCTGCTTCTCGTCGATTACAACCTCATGTACTAACTGCTTGGCCAAGCGATCCAGCCACTTGCGCTGGACTTGGGTCCAAGACTGCAAGGTGTAAATCGTTTCCATTGCCTTGGTTACGCGTTGCTCGAATGGCAGCAGGGCCTCGCCGAGGGCGGCGCGGCGGATGAATCCGACGATGCTGGCAGCGATCTCCTGGTTGGTTTGATTGCGCCAGGCGCTTTGCAGGTTCACCTCGCTGTAGCCATGACCATCAAGCAGCAAGCGCACCTCGCGCAATTGCTCACGGGTCAGGTCTTGCGGACGGTTGACCACTACGCCTAGGGCCACCGACTGGTTCAACTGGTTCTTGATGAAGTCGTTGAAGCTTTCCAGATAGTCGGCAGGCCTGTGGTAATCTCCGTAGCTTTGTTCACGGACCATCAATTCGTCCGAATGGGTGGAGATCACTGGATAATTCAGCGATCCCAGCAAAGCATTAACCGTGGCGAGCTGATTGAGCAGTTGGACATGCTGTTGGATGAACTGCGCAGCTTGCTGTGGACCGAGCTGGTGCAGGTGCTGATGCAGTTTGTCCGGGGCTATGCCCCAGGTGTTCTCCAGTTCGGCGAGCTTGGCCTTTAGGGTTGGCTTTTGCTCGGCCTTATGGCTGGCCTTGCGCAGAATACGCATGATCCGCTGGCTGAGCTGGTCCAGGACGTCGTGGGCATGACTAGTGTCTGGCTGGTTACCAGGAGCATCGAGGCTGGCTGGGTTGCTTAGCTCGCTGACCAGTTGTTCGAGGCTGATGCTCGGATCCTTCACCAGCGGCTTCATTGTATCTACTGGTTCGAGGGCGGCGTACAGATCAACGGGATCGTAGATCTTGAAGACTGTCTTGCCAATATCATCGCAGCGACGAGTCGCGCGGCCCTTCATCTGTTCGTAGAGGATGCGCGAACGCACCCGGCGCATGAACACCAAGTGGCAGATGCGCGGCACGTCGATACCAGTAGTCAGCAGGTCGACCGTGATGGCGATGCTGGGGTAGCGCTCGTTCTTGTACTGGCGGATCAGTTGTTTAACCTTGTCACTCTGCCCAGTGATGATTTGTACCGCCGCTTGGTTGTAATCCTCGTCGTGAACGTCTTTGAACGCTTCGTCCAAGAGGTTTTTCACCCGCTCGGCATGGGCCTGATTGACGCAGAAGATCATTGTTTTTTCGTCGCCCAACGGGTCGAGCTCTTGTGCCAGTTGCTCGCAGATGACCTTGTCGAAACCGGGCGTAATCACGCGGCGATTGAAAGACTCGATTTCGAAGTCGAGTTCGTCCTCGAGTTCGGCGACATCCACCTCGCCGGTGCTCGTATCGATGACGCTGACGCTCTCGCCCTTGCCAAAGTGGATGCCATTATCGCTCAGCAGGGTCTTGTAGCGGATTGGCGGTTCATGATCGATCAGCCAGTCGTCAGCTACGGCCTCACGGTAGCTATAGGTGAATATCGGGGCACCGAAGACCTCGCTGGTGTGCTTGGCTGGCGTGGCTGTGAGGCCGATGCGGCAGGCGTCAAAGTAATCAAGGACGCGCCGATACTGCGACAGGTACTGGTTGAAGTCGCGCACCGCCAGTTCGCCTTCAGTCATTTCCTGGTCGAGGGTGTAACCGCGGTGGGCTTCGTCGACGATGATGCAATCGAAGGCATCGATGGGCGGCGGAGTATCCGACTGGAAGATGCGCTTGACCATGGCCTGTACGGTAGCGACCTGAACTCGTGTTTCTGCTTCGGCAGCCATGTCACCGAGTTCTTTGACGTCGTAAATTTGCGACAGTGTGTGGTTCTGTTCCAGCGTCGCCTCGTTGAAGGCTTCAATGGCTTGTTCCCCCAGTGCGCTGCGATCAACCAGGAAAAGAATACGGCGAAAGCGCTCTGCCTTCAGCAGGCGGTACATCAAGCCAATGATCGTACGCGTTTTGCCTGTCCCTGTGGCCATGGCCAGCAGGCATTGGCGGCGATTGGCGGCCAGCGCCTGCTCGACGGCGCGGATGGCGTTTTCCTGATAGTCGCGCAGCTTGAGGTAGGCGAAGCCTTCCTGCTGTAGTTTCGCCTCGGCGTCCTCACGGCTGCGTTTGAGTAGGTCGAGTAGACCGCCCGGCGTGTGGAAGTCCTGCAGCGGCCGGCGCAGGTTGGCCGGACTGCGCAAGTCACGAAACCAGATGCCAGACAGCTCAGCGAGCTGCTTAATGAAGGGCCGGCCATTGCAGGCAAAGGCAAACGGGACTTTGAAGTGGCCGCCCTGGCCATCCGCCCAGCCCGTGTTCTGCCCGGCCGGTTGCAGATTGTCAGTAACGATCAGTTGGCGTGAATAGCGCTCGGCTTGGGGAATGCGGTCCGCTATGTTGACACGCTTGCGCTTAGCTTCGACGATGGCGACTGGGATTAGGCCGGCGAACAGCACGTAATCAGCGTTTTCTTTCGGCTTGCTGGTTGGCCATTCGGCGATGGCCTTGTTCTTGCCCTTTTCGGGCCGAGCGCCCTTGCTGTAGGTAAGATCGAGCGAATCGGCTTCCCAGCCGGCATCGTTCAACTGTTGATCGATGAGAATACGGGTGAGGTCTTCATTGAGGTCGAACTGGCTGCTTGCCTGCTGAGTTTTACGCGTGACCTGCTGGGCAGCTTGCGGCTGATCTTCAAGCTGTTGTTGCAGCACTTTCAGCCGCGCCTCGAAATCGACTCGGGCCTTCGATAGTTCTGCCTCGCGTTCAAGGGCAATCTGCTCGTAGACGCGGGCTTCCTCGTTCATCTGCCCAACAAGACTGGCTTGCTCATGCTTTTCTTGCGCCAGTAGCTCGGCTAATTGGTGGTTGTTCTCCAATTGCTGGCGACTGTCGCCCAGCTCTGCGCGAAGTTTTTCGATCTGCCCCTGCAGCTCACGTAGAGGCTCACTCGGATCGACCGGAACCATGAAAGGCCCAGGCTTAAAGGTGTTGCCGCCCGTGCCAAATGACTGGTGATACCAGATCGCCAAGGCGCGGGCGACCCTCAGCCCGTCCAGTGCCTCACGATGCTGGGTGCGGAATTCATGGGTAGCCTTATTGCCTTCGATGCGCAGCGTATGGAATAGGTTACGGATGTTACCGTCGAGCTGGATTTCACGACTCAGGCGGAACAGCAGATCAGCTTGGGAAGTAGTGGCGTCGAACTCAATGCCTGCTCTTACCGCCAGATCCTGGGCGAGCGCTTCGCCCAACTGGCGCAGTTTGATCAGCGTCGTGTTGGGGTCGCTGGAAAATACTCGCTCGGCCGCATTGGCAAGTTGGAAAAAAACCGGATCGTGTTCTTTGAAAAAGGCGAAGTTGCTGTTCTCTGCCATGTTCCATCCCTTGAGTTCGTCACCAGCCATCCCGAGAGTGGTGGCGCTATAAAGGCATAATGCCAGACGAAGCGGGGTGCGTGTATAATCGTATGCCGTCGGTCCAGCGTGACCAGCTTCTGGTCGAGGGCGAGATGTTACGCTTGTATGCGGCGCGACTTGCGCATAATCGGGCTGACCTTTAAAAGTCATGATTTCCTCAGCACTGAGGAGATTGCTTATAGGCGCGTCGACGCCATGATTTTCCGAGGCGGTGGCGATTACCGATGGGTAGGAACGGGAGCTCCACTCAACGCTTAAAAACCCATGGCCTTTCCAGGCGTCGTGCGAGCAGTTGGACAGTAAGCAAATAGTAATACTGTGTTGCTTCACTGCGGCCGGTGAGGAAGTGTTCAAGAAACCAAACCAAATGCTTTCGCTGCCAGGCCCAAGGAGTTGATCGCTGCCAGCGTTTTGCGATTTCAGATTGGATGATTCTCGCCTGCCGCAAATGCCGGTGCCGCGTCGCATGCGACCCTGTCAGCACGGCACTCAAGAACAACTCCATATCAAACGCCTTAGTCATACCCTCCCCCCTATGTAGGCAGCGACCACTTCAATCCGTCCATGCCCCAGCTCATCGCTGATCTGCATGCGAGCCTCAAGATCTAGGCGCCGGTCTATGGCGTAGCACTGACCACCATTTACAGGCGCACGGTGATGTGTGATCTGTTCATAGCGCTCACATGCAAACGCCGCCCGAAGTTCGTGAAAGCCTTTGAGGTCGTGTGCTTTCAGGACCTCTCTCGCTGGCTGTGCTATTTCCTGCAGAACGTTCAGATAGCTCTCGTTTGGAGCAATCAGGTTGCGGCTATCCGTGGGGGATACTTGCAATGCAAATCTAAGTGCGCCACGAATATGGTCATCCACCTTAATCCAGCGGGGGGCAGATGCACCGGCGCGGCCGCCTTTTGTGCCATCCTGAATATTGATTTTGCCGTAGAGCGCGGCTTCACGGCTCAGCCGTGGCAGGTCAGCCAGGATGGCCTCGCGCAAACGCATCCCCGTGGCTCGCGTCAACTGAACTATCGCTGCTGCTCGCATCTGACCACGGCTACAAAGCATCTCGACGATCTGCTGTACCTGTTCGCGGTCTTGGCCTTGCGGCGCCGATTGACGTACCCCGGTGCGCTGCATACCCAAGGCCTTGCTCGGACTTGGCAATTTTACATATTGATCACCGCGAAGCGCTGCCATGGTTCGGTTAACGCTGGATAGCCGGTTTTGGGCAGTGCTGATTGCTAGGTCGCTGTGCTCAACGAGGCCGCGAAGGTATGCGGCATAGTTCGACAACACCTCGCGGTCAATCTGCCGCGCATCGTTGACCCCGGGTCCCGCTTCAGACCGGCACCACTTCACGAATGCCCGCCACCGATCGCTGTGCGCCTTGACCGTGCCGTAATGGCCACCACCGAACATATCTTTCAGCGCCTGCTGACCCGCATAGCTCAACTGCCTGCCGTAACCGAAATTGCGGCCATCGCGTCTACCTACCAATGCCATGTCAGTCACCTCATCATCCGATCTCCAACCCTCGCCCCACGTCATCCCGCCAAGAATGCTGAGTGTTATCAGGGATCAAGGCCCCTGCGACCTGTGGGGATGTCCTCTAACGCGGGACTGGCGGCTCCTTACGACCAGGAGCAAGGGCATCTCATGATCTGGCCTCCTGAGCACCGTTACCGGTGGGCGGGTGGAGGCTGCATTGGCTAACGAGACCAGTGCCGCGAGATCCTGAGCCAGGTGCAAGCAGCAATGCGATGACCGGGGCATGCCTGACTGTCAGTCAGGTGCAGTCCATTCCTTGGTCTGCGGCACCATCATCTACATCGCTGTTGCTGGTGACATCGGCGTTTGTCACGCCGATTGTCACGAGGAGGAATGCCGCAAAGCCATGTGCGATCAGGGCTGCAGCAGTGGTGGAAGTGCCCGTCTCTTTCCAGAAGAAAGAGACGGGCACAGGTTGGCGCAAGATTCGGCCAAGCGGATAGGTTGCTGCAGGGCAGCGAAGTAGGAAGTGTCGTCTGGCGCACGAGGGCCATGATCTGAAGTAGGCATCCATCACCGGGGAGGTGACCGGGCGAGCTGCCGGACGCGAATCGCCATTTGGGGGGAGAACCACCGCAGGAGCGGCGTGGCCTTCAAGGTTCGGACCACCTGGGTTGCTGTCATCGACAGCGGTTGCACGGCCAGTTCTACGCCTGTGGAAAAATCTGGTCAAGGTTCGAAATTCAGCGCCACTTTGGACTTCAAGAGCAGTTATCCACCGGTGGAATTCCGTGGTAAATCCTGGACAACGTCGTGGCTTTTAGCTCTTCAAAGTAAGGTCCATCCAAACAGGGCGGCTTTGCAGCCCTGTTTGGATGGACCCGCGCTGACAAGCGGATAAACGAGGCTGCTTTCCCTGATTCCTGAGCGCTCAGTTGCTGTCGCCACCGTTACCGCGCCTGTACAGCGCTAGCGGATCGGCACCACGTTCCTGTCTCTGGCTTGGCCATATGCTGAGGCGAGCAGGCTGCCGGTGGCGGCGTTTTGGATGTACTCGCTCCACCAGGCCATCATCGGGCGTCGGCGCTCAATGTAGTCGGCTCGGTTGTAGGCGCTCCGCACCTCATCCTTGTCGACATGCGCCAGTGCAACCTCAATCAGCTCCGGGTCCCAGCCATGCTCATTTAAGATGGTGCTGGCCATCGAGCGCATGCCGTGGCTGACCAACCGATCCTGGAACCCCATGCGCTTCAACGCCATGTTGGCGGTTTGGCTATTGGCGTGGGTACGTGGATTTCTGTCTGCCGGGAATACGAATTCGCGATGGCCGCTGTGAGTTTTCAGTGACTCCAACAGAGCGACAGCGTGATCACTCAACGGAATGCTGTGAGGGCGGCGCTTTTTCATCCGCTCCGGTGGGATAGTCCAGACACGCCTTTCAAAGTCGATGTCTGCCCAGCGAGTAGTCGCCGCCTCGGCGGGGCGAGTCATCGTGTGCAACTGCCATTCGATGAGGCAACGGGTTGTGCGTTTGATGCTGGCGTTAGCGATCTCCAGCATGAGCTCGGGGAGCTCTTCGGGCGGTAGCGCTGCCATGTTTTCTTTCTTGGGCTTTTTGAACACCGCCCTTATACCGGTGAGAGGGTTTGCGAAGATCAGGCCGGAGTTGACGCCGTAGGTCATGATCTCGTTTAGCCGTTGGCTAAGACGTTTGACAGTCTCCAGGCTGCCTTTCGCTTCGATTGGACGAAGCAATGCGATCACCATCGGCGCCGTGATTTTCGTGAGTGGTGTCGTCTTCAAATCGGGGAACACGTGCAGCGTGAGCGACCGCCAAATGTCCTCGGCGTAGGCAGGGGTGACCGAGTCCTTCTTGAGTTCGAACCAAGCGGTGGCCACGTTCTCGAAGGTGTGTTCCGTTTCTGCGCGCTTGGCTTCATTCAGCGTATTACGCTGCACCTTCGGATCGATGCCCTGGGCGAGCAGCTCCCGCGCATCGACTGCCATCTTTCGTGCGTTCGCCAACGACAGTTCGGGGTAGGTCCCGAAGCCGATGTTGATGCGCTTTTTGGTCACTGGTTCGCGGTAGTTAAAATTCCACAGCAACGAGCCGTTGCTGCGTACGCGGAGCTGCAAACCGTCACCGTCTGTGAGGACGTAATCCTTGGACGCCGGTTTGACTCCCTTGAGCTGTCGATCGGAGAGGCGGAGGTTTTGAGCTGGCATGAGATTGTCCTCAGGCACTAATTCGGTATTCCAAAGATTAGCACCGGACGGACTGGAATACCGTCTGGAATACCCGAATGGCTGGAACTCAAAAACTCTCAAAAGACCGAAAAAGCGCTGGATGCCTCGTATTTACTGGATTCCAGGCACAAAAAAAGACGTCCGTGGACGTCTTTAGATGATGAAATGGTGGAGCCGGGGGGATTTGAACCCCCGTCCGCCAGTACTCCGCTGTCGGTCCTACATGCTTAGCCGTGTCTATTGAGTTAACCCTCAGCGACCCGACGGGCAGGGTGCTTTGGGCGAGTTGTGTAAGTTTTAGCCGCTTCGTCCACAACGTACTGCACGGCGATTCTGTTCTATATGACAATCATTTTGGGTTTACAGACATCCCCTGATGATTGCTGGACCCGAAGGTACCAGGGGGGAAGGGCTAGCGCCGCTTACGCAGCGAGAGCGTAATCCCCGTAGGTTTCGTCATTGGCAACTATAGGAAGTTGCAACAGTGGATTTACGAGTTCTGTTACCAACTCGGCATGCACCTAAAGTTTCGCAACCGGCGTCGAATCCAAAACGGCCCCGAGCCTGTCATGCATCGACAACAGGTTGGCGGATTCTACGCTAATCGTCGCCAGAAGGCCAACCCGAAGGTTGGCCTTGGTGGTGGGCTACTGATCGCCCTTGGTGTTGTTCTGCAACATCTGGATCGCCTGGGTGGTCAGGGAGATACAGTTCTTGGTGCCCTGCTCGGTGCCCTTGGCCTGTTCGGCGGTGGCTTGCTGGACCTTGGAGTCGATGTCGCTGCTAAGGTCCGAGCTCATGGCTTCGGTGCTGACCTTGGCGTCGCGAATCTTTTGCAGGTTGATCTGGCACAGGTCTTCTTGCCCGGCGGCGAACGCCGGTGAGGCCAACATTGCAGCAGTGATGAACAGTCCAGCCAGTGCAGAGCGCTTCATGGTCGTCTCCTTGGATCACAGGGGGGAGGCCCACTTTTATCGTGGGCCTGGAGAATGGACTGCGCCCGTGGGCCGGGGTTCTCTTTTTGTACGAAAAGGCCGGCGCGGGCGCCCGTTGCCGGGCACCCTTGGCCTCAAGCGGACTTGGCGCGAGTGACCCGGTCCACCAGGTACACCAGCCCGTGGTAGTCGATCCCGCCATGCTGGCTGAGGCCGATTTCACAGGTGCGGCTGGTGGAGATGCCTTCGCTGCAGTACTGCACCGCGTCCTTGAGGCTGCGCAGCGAGTGGGCATTGAGCTCCGGGGTGGTGAAGCCCTTGTCGCCGGCGAAACCGCAGCAGTGGATGCCTTCGGGGATCACCACATTGTTGCTGCAACGCCGGGCCAGTTCGATCAGCGCCTGGCTTTCCCCCAGGTGCTGGGTGCTGCAGGTGACGTGCACGGCGATTGGCGCTTCCTGGGGGGTGAACTCCAGGCGATCCAGCAGGTGGGTGCGGATGAAGCGCACCGGGTCATAGAGGTCCAGGCGCACGTCGCCCAGGTCCTGCACCAGGCGCAGGGTGCAGGGGCTGGTATCGCAGTAGATGGGGTCGAGGCCGCCACGGCTGGCGTGGAGCAGGGCGCCGATCAGTTCCTGGCGCTTGTCCTCGGCCTGGGTCGCATACCCCTTGGAGGCGAACGGCTGGCCACAGCAGAGGTTGTCCAGGTTGTCCGGCAGCACCACCTGGTAGCCGGCTTTCTCCAGCAGGCCGCGGGTCTTCTCGTACAGCGAACCTTGCTCCTTGTCGCCCGCCGCCGGCCCCATCACCCGCGACACGCAGGCCGCCAGGTACACCACCTTTGGGCGTGAGTCCGGCACGGCCGGGCTGAAGCGAATGGCTTTCTCCGGCTGAGGCATGGCGTTGGTCCATTGTGGCACCCGCCCTTTGGACAGCCGGGTCAGGCCCGCCGACAGCTTGCCCAGGCGCGGTGCCCCCAGCAGCAGGCGTGCGCCATTGGCCACATGCAACGTAAAGCGAGCGCCTTGCAAGGTGCTGGCGAAGTGGGTGCTGAGCCAGTCGGCGGTGCCGTTATGAGTGGCGTGCTCGCTGCGCAGTTTCTTCACCAGCTCGCCAGTGTTGATGCCCACCGGGCAACGCTGGGCGCACAGGCCGGTGGCGGCGCAGGTGTCGACGCCCTGGTACTGGTAGGCCGCCTCCAGCTCCCTGGTATCGATGCCGGCACGCTTGCGGGCCTGGATATCACGCCAGATGACGATGCGCTGGCGTGGGCTCAGGGTCAGCCCTTTGGACGGGCACACCGGCTCGCAGAAGCCGCACTCGATGCACTTGTCCACAATCTCGTCGGCCGCCGGTAGCGGCTTGAGGTGCTTGAGGTGGATCTGCGGATCTTCGCTGAGCACTACGTCGGGGTTGAGAATACCGTTGGGGTCCAGCAGGCGCTTGAGCTGCCACATCAGCTGGTAGGCATCGCTGCCCCACTCCAGCTCGACGAAGGGCGCCATGTTGCGCCCGGTGCCGTGCTCGGCCTTGAGCGAACCACCGAACTCCACGGCCACCAGTTGCGCCACGTCGTCCATGAAGGCCTGGTAGCGCTCCACCTCCTCGGTGCTGTTAAAGCCCTGGGTGAAGACGAAATGCAGGTTGCCTTCCAGGGCATGACCGAACAGGATCGCCTCGTCGTAGCGGTGCTTGTCGAACAGCTCGATCAGGCGATTGACGCCGATGGCCAACTGTTCGACGGGGAAGGTTACGTCCTCGATGATCACTGTGGTGCCGGTCTTGCGCACTGCGCCGACGGCCGGGAAGGTGTCCTTGCGGATCGCCCAGAGCTTGGCGTTTTCCTGCGGGTCCTCGCTGAAATCCACCTGTTTTTCCACCGCGAAGGCGGCCAGGGAATCCATGATCTGCGCCAGTTGCTCATGCAGCAGTGACGAGGACGCGGCGCGGGACTCGATCAGCAGGGCGCAGGCGTTGGCCGAGATCTGCTGGACGAAGGCCGGCATGCCGGGCTTGTCCTGCACCGAGCGCAGGCTGCGGCGGTCCAGCAGCTCCACCGCCGACACTGGCTGGCTCTTGAGTACGGTCACCGCGTTGCAGCAGGTCTCCACATCGGGGAAGACGATCAGGGCCGAGGCCTTGTGCGGATGGTCGACCACGGTGTCGTAGGTCACCGCGCTGATGAAGCCCAGAGTGCCCTCGGAGCCCACCAGCAGGTGGCTGAGGATCTCCAGCGGCTCGTCGAAGTCCACCAGGGCATTGAGTGACAGGCCGGTGGTGTTCTTCAGCCGATACTTGTGGCGGATGCGGCTGGCCAACTCGCTGTTGGCGCGGGTGGCGCGGCCCAGTTCCGCCAGGCGTTGCAGCAGCGCAGCGTGGCTGTGGCGAAAGGCGGCGACGCTGGCGGCGTCCTCGGTGTCCAGGCGGGTGCCATCGGCCAGGACCACGCGGATGCCGGCCAGGGTGTGATAGCTGTTCTGGGCGGTGCCGCAGCACATGCCGCTGGCGTTGTTGGCGACGATGCCGCCGATCTTGCAGGCGTTGATCGAGGCCGGGTCGGGGCCGATCTTGCGTCCGAACGGCGCCAGCCAGGCGTTGGCCTGGGCGCCGATGACCCCGGGTTGCAGGCGGATCTGCGCGCCCTGGTCGCGGATCTCCCGGGCGTTCCAGTTATCCCCGAGGACAATCAGCACCGAATCGCTGATGGCCTGCCCGGAAAGACTGGTGCCGGCGGCGCGGAAGGTCACCGGTACCCGGTCGCGCTGGGCCAGTTGCAGCAGGGCGACCACTTCGTCCTCGGATTCGACGCGGATCACCAGCTTGGGGATCAGCCGGTAGAAGCTGGCGTCGGTGCCGAAGGCCAGGGTCGAGAGCGGGTCATCGAAGCGCCGTTCCTGGGGAATCAGGCGCTGGGCATCACGCAGAAAAGCGGCTGGCAGGCTCATTGGTCCTCCAGGATCAGCACCACCAGGTCTTTCGGGCCGTGGGCGCCGTAAGCCAGGACTTGCTCGATATCAGCGGTTTTCGACGGGCCGGACACCAGCAGCGCATTGGTCGGCATGCCGCAAGCCCAGTTCATCTGTTGCTGCACCTGGTAGAAGTTGTCGCGGATCTCGCTGGCCTTGAGCAGGGCGAAATGCACCGGTGGTACCAGGCTCATCAGTCGCGGTTCCTCGCGGGTTGGCCAGAGGATCAGGCTGCCGGTGGCGGCGATGGCGCCCAGGGTGCCGGTGAGGCTGGCTGGGGTGTCGTTGAACAGCTCGGCCTTCCATTCTTCCACCGGCCGATCGTAGGCCTTGAGTTCGGGCAGCTCGGGATGCGCCGCCCAGTGCTGCTGCACCTGCTGGCCATGGGCGGTACCCGGGGCGATCAGCAGGCTGGGCAGTTGGCGCTCCTTGAGCAGACGGGCGAGCAATTCGGGCCACTCGGCCGCGCGGCTCAGGTGGATCTCGGTGTGCACCGCTTCCATCTGTTTGCGCAACTGCGGGATGCGTTGCTCGGCGGTGTAGGTATAGGGCTCGGTGACCAGCGCCTCGTCGAAGTTATCCACAATGGGCGTGGTGCCGCTCAGGCTGTTACGCAGCTTGGCGAGGATGTTGTGCTTGGCGCTCATCAGCGATCTTCCTGCTTGGCCAGGTGCTCGCGGGCCAGGTCGTGCAGCGACCGGGCGGCGGGTTTTGGCGCACTGTGGTTCTGGGTCCAGGGGCCGACGTTGCTCGGGGCCAGCGCCCGCAACCGGGTGGCCGCCAGGGTGAACAGGCGATATAGGGTGGGCGAGCTGTTCAGCCGCGCCCAGGCGTTCCAGATGAAACGCTCCTTGCGCGAGAACTTGCTGCCCTGGCCACGCATCACCGGGTGCGGGCTGTCCGGGGCCTTGACGTTCTCTTCGCGCAGGCGCCGCAGCAACGCCGGGATTGGGATCTTCACCGGGCAGACTTCGCCGCAGGCACCGCACAGCGACGAAGCGCTGGGGTGATCCGGGACCTTGGCCAGGCCCACCATGTGCGGAGTGATGATCTTGCCGATCGGCCCCGGGTAGACCTCGCCATAGGTGTGGCCGCCGACCCTCGTGTACACCGGGCAGTGGTTCATGCAGGCGCCGCAGCGGATGCAGTTCAGGGTCTGGCGCAGTTCGCTGTCGGCAAACGCCTGGCTGCGGCCGTTGTCCAGCAGCACCAGGTGCACTTCCCGGGGGCCGTCGAGCTCATGCTCTTTGCGCGGGCCGGAGATCATGTTGACGTAGGTGGTGATCGGCTGGCCCAGGGCCGAGCGGGTCAGCAGCGACAACAACGGCACTACGTCGCGCAGGTTCTCGACCACTTTCTCGATCCCGGTGACAGCGATGTGCACCGGCGGCACGGTGGTGGACATGCGGCCGTTGCCTTCGTTTTCCACCAGCAGCAGGGTGCCGGTCTCGGCCACGGCGAAGTTGACGCCGGAGACGCCGATGTCGGCTTCGAAGAATTTCTGCCGCAGGACCCTGCGACCGATCTGGATGAGTTGGTCGACGTCCTTGGTGTACTCCACGCCAAGTTTGTCGTGGAACAAGGACGCGACCTGACCGGCATTCTTGTGGATCGCCGGCATAATGATGTGTGAAGGCTTCTCGTGGTCGAGCTGGACGATGAACTCGCCCATGTCCGACTCAAGGCATTCAATGCCTTGTTCAGCGAGGACATGGTTCATTTCCATTTCCTCGCTGACCATCGATTTGCCCTTGATCACTTGCCGTGCCTCGTGAGCACGGATGATCGAAAGAACGATGCCATTGGCCTCGTCCACCGTTTCCGCCCAGTGCACTGTCACACCGTTGCGGGTCAGGTTCTGTTCCAGGCGCTCGAGCAGGTCGGGCAGCTTGGACAACGCCCGGGCGCGAATCGCATTGCCCAGGGCGCGCAGGTGTTCGCGCTCAAAGGCATCGCTGAACGATGCCGCACGCTTGGCCATGAGTGAATCCATGGCGCTGCGAAAGTTGTTTCGCAGTTGCTGGTCGCCCAGGGCCTGGTGGGCCCGGGTGCGAAAATCGTCCGCCATCGTCGTGGTCGGAATCAGCTCGGGAGTGCTCATTGGGCACCTCCGGTACGCTGCCAGAGGAAGCTCGCCAGGTGCTGGCCGCGCAATGCCTCTCTTTGTTTCTCCAGGGCGCCGTTGATGTTCATCAAGCAGCCGCAGTCGGCACTGACCACCTGGTGCGCGCCGGAGTCCTTCAGTGCGCGGGTCTTGTCCGCGACCATGGCGCCAGAGATATCCGGCATTCGGACGCTGAAAGTCCCGCCAAAGCCACAGCATTCGCTTTCGTGGCTGTGTTCTACCCGTTCCACGTTGCCCAGTTGTGACAGCAGCTCACGCCCGTGCAGGTGGGTGTTCATTTCCCGGCGCGCCGAGCAGGAAGTGTGCAAGGCCACCTTGATCGGCTCACCGCTGTCCTTGAGTTGCACCTTGCACACATGCAGGAGGAACTCGGCCAGCTCGTAGGTGCGTGCGGCCAGGGCCTGCACCTGTGCCAGGGTCTGGGGCTCGTCCTTGAACAAGTCCGCGTAGTGCTCGCGAATCATCCCGGCGCAGGAGCCCGAGGGCACCACCACCGGATAATCCCCGGCGAACAGCGCCAGCTGCGCGCGTGCCACGGTGCGTGCCTGCTCGGTGTAACCGCTGGTGTAGGCCGGTTGTCCGCAGCAGCTTTGCCCCTGTGGGTATTCCACGCGAATGCCTTCGCGCTCCAGCAGGTGGATCGCATCCATCCCGGCTTCGGGATAGAACAGATCGACCACGCAAGTGCCGAACAGGTAAACCCGCGCCGGCTTGGCGCCAGGGTACTGCCGGGGCTCGGCCAAGGGTGGCGCGACACGGGTCGCATTGGGCACGGCGTTGTAGAAAAGCTCGCTCATCAGGCGTGTCTCCGGGTGGTCCCGGTTATTCGTCTGTCGCGGCGGCTGAAAGATAAACCAGCAAGCTTTCAGCAGCCTTGCAGACCGGGTGTGAATGACTGGCGCCGCGACTCCTTGCGGCGCCATCAGTATTGCCTAGTGCACCAGCATGCCGGTGAACCAGTAGGCCTGGGCCAGGGTGATCAGACCGACGATAGTGGCAAAGAACAGACTGTGCTTGAGGGTGAAGCGGAACAGATCGGACTCCTTGCCCACCAGGCCGGTGGCGGCGCAGGCCACGGCGATCGACTGCGGCGAGATCATCTTGCCGGTCACGCCACCGCTGGTGTTGGCCGCCACCAGCAGGGTGTCGTTGACCCCCAGTTGATGCGCGGTGGTGGCCTGCAGCGAACTGAACAGGGCGTTGGACGAAGTATCGGAACCGGTGAGGAATACCCCCAGCCAACCCAGGAACGGCGAGAAGAACGGGAAGGCCGCGCCGGTGGCCGCCAGGACCAGGGCCATGGTCGAAGACATGCCCGAATAGTTGGTGACGAAGGCGAAGGCCAGCACCATGCCGATGGACAGGATCGGCCAGCGCAGCTCGTAGAAGGTTTCCTTTAAAGTGGTCAGACCAGTTTTAAAGTCGATCTTCAGTACCAGCATGGACAGCAGTGCCGAGAAGAAGATCGCGGTGCCAGTGGCCGAGATCGGGTCGAACTTGAACACCGCAGGAATGGCTGTGGGCGTGGTGACGATCGGCGCCACCTTGATCACCAGCTGATCCAGGTGCGGGATGGCGAAGTTGAACACCCAGGCGTACATCGCGCCGCCGGCGGCGAACATCGCCTTGAACGGCTTGAGGGTCCAGAGGGTGACCAGCACGGTGAGGATCAGGAAGGGCGACCAGGCCTTGAAGATCTGGCCCAGGCTGTAGGGCGAGGCCAGGGTCCTGCGTGGCTGGCCGAAGCCGCCGGCGCTGGCGGTGATGGCGATGTCGGCGCTGACTCCGGGAATGCGTGCACCGGCGCTGCGCTTGGGCTGCCAGATCTTCAGGAACAGCGTCAGGGCGATCAGGCTGGCCAGGGCCGAGGTGATGTCCGGCAGCTCCGGGCCGATGAAGTTCGAGGTGAAGTATTGGGTCACGGCGAAGCTCAGACCGGCCACCAGTGCCGCTGGCCAGGTCTCCCTGACGCCGCGCAGGCCGTCCATCATGAACACCAGCCAGAACGGCACGAACAGCGACAGCAGGGGCAGTTGGCGGCCGGTCATGGCGCCGATCTTGAAGGCGTCGATACCGGTCACCTGGCCGGCGACGATGATCGGGATGCCCAGGGCGCCGAAGGCCACTGGCGCGGTGTTGGCGATCAGGCACAGGCCCGCGGCGTACAGCGGGTTGAAGCCCAGGCCCACCAGCAGGGCGGCAGTGATCGCCACGGGGGCGCCGAAGCCTGCCGCGCCTTCGAGGAAGGCGCCGAAGCAGAAGCCGATCAGCAGTACCTGCAGGCGCTGGTCGTCGGTGATCGACAGCACCGAGCTGCGGATGATTTCGAACTGGCCGCTCTTCACGGTCAGCTTGTAGAGGAATACGGCGGCGACGATGATCCAGGCGATGGGCCATAGACCGTAGGCAAATCCATAGCCAGCGGCAGCGAAGGCCATGTCGGCGGGCATCTGGAAGGCGAAGATCGCCACCAGGATCGACAAGGCGAGGGTGATGCTCCCGGCGACATGTCCCTTGAGGCGGAACACGGCCAGAGCCAGGAAGAAGAACACGATCGGGATGACGGCAGCGAGAGCGGACAGGCCGAGGCTGCCAAGCGGGCTATAGAGCTGTTGCCAGGTTTGCATAGTGGGGTGGCCCCTAATTGTTGTTGGTCAGGCACTGCTAGCGTCTTGGTTAATTGGTAAGACCAATTTACAATCGCTGTTGGCTAGGGTAAAAGCCCGATGCTCGGTGTGTCAATTTGCCGCCCTAAAACTTTTGTAGCAGGCCGTTAGGGCGACTCATCTGTTCGCTGGAAATGGCAGTGTTCTGCTAGGTGTGGGCAGGGCCTGAATAGGCCAGAATAGAGCCCCCCGACGATGGGTCGGAGGGTGGGGAGTGAGTGATGGGGTTTGACCAGATACGCCAGCGCCGTTTGTCCGACGATATTGTCGAGCGCCTGGAAGCGATGATTCTCGAGGGCACCTTGAAGGCGGGCGAGCGCTTGCCGGCCGAGCGAGCCCTGGCCGAGCAGTTTGGGGTTTCACGGCCATCGCTGCGTGAAGCGATCCAGAAGCTGACCGCCAAGGGGTTGCTGATCAGCCGCCAGGGCGGCGGCAATTATGTGGTGGAAGGCCTGGGCTCGACCTTCAGCGACCCACTGCTGCATCTTCTGGAAAACAATCCCGAGGCCCAGCGCGATCTATTGGAGTTCCGCCACACCCTCGAAGCGTCCTGCGCCTATTACGCGGCGTTGCGGGCGACCCCGGTGGATCGCGAGCGTCTGACCCAGGCCTTCGAAGAACTGCAGGATTGCTATGCCCATGCCAATGACGACAGCCGCAGCGAGGAGGGGGCGGCGGATGCGCGGTTCCACCTGGCGATTGCCGAGGCCAGCCATAACGCGGTGCTGTTGCACACCATTCGCGGGCTGTTCGATCTGCTCAAGCGCAACGTGGTGACCAATATCGGTGGCATGTACAAGCAGCGCACGGAAACCCGCGAGATGCTGATCAGCCAGCACCGTGACCTGTACCTGGCGATTATCGAGGGGCGTGCGGAGGAGGCGCGTGAGGTCTCCAGCCGGCACATTCTCTATGTGCAGGAGGTGCTTGAGGAAGTGCGTCAGGAAGTACAGCGAGTGGCCCGGGCCGAACGGCGCAAGGGCATCTGATGCAAATCGCCGGTACTGCGGTTTCTGCAGCGATGGCGCAGAAACCGCAGTACCGGCGATGACGGCTTCAGGGCAGGACGGTCAGTCTTCCTTGCCCTTGGTCCGCACGGCGCGCTGCAATTCCCGGTCGGAATCGCGCTCGCGCTCGGTGTGCCGCTTGTCATATTCCTTCTTGCCCTTGCCCAGTGCGATCTCGCACTTGACCAGGTGCTTGCTCCAGTAGAGCGAAAGGCAGACGCAGGCATAACCCTTCTGCTGCACTGCGGCGAACAGCTTTTCCAGCTCGCGCTGGTTGAGCAGCAGCTTGCGCGTGCGCGTCGGGTCGGCGATGACGTGGGTGCTGGCGGTGGTCAGCGGGGTGAAATGGCTGCCGAACAGCCAGGCCTCGCCATCCTTGAGCAGCACGTAACTGTCCACCAGTTGCGCCTTGCCCGCCCGCAGACTCTTTACTTCCCAGCCGGCCAGGACCAGTCCAGCCTCGAACCTGTGTTCGATGAAGTAATCGTGACGCGCCTTTTTATTCTGCGCGATGGTCCCTGTTGGGTGTTTCTTCTGTTTAGCCATAGGGGCGGCATTATAGGGAGTTGCGCGGCCGCCCGCTACGGTGATGCAGCGTGCTTGAGCAGGTTGATCGAATCCCGGACAATGCGCGCTCTTTTTTTTCGGTTGGGCGTGTTAACGATGTCGACAGACAGGGTCTCTGTCCATGGCGGTTGGGCAAGCCGCTGGGTCTTTATACTCGCTGCAACTGGTTCGGCCGTGGGCCTGGGGAGCATCTGGAAATTCCCCTATATGGTCGGCGTCTATGGTGGCGGTGCTTTTGTCCTGGTGTTCCTGGCGTGTATCGCGCTGATCGGCTTGCCGGTGATGTTGGCCGAGACATTGATCGGGCGACGGGCTCGGCAGAGTCCGGCGAATGCGCTGAAAGTCCTGGCCCAAGAGGCCGGGCATTCGGCTAAGTGGTCCTGGGGCGCTTTTGCCGGAATGATCACGGCCTTGTTGATCCTTTCCTTCTATAGCGTGGTGGGTGGTTGGTCGCTGGACTACATCATCGACATGGGGCGTGGGGATTTCAGCGGCGTCACGGCGGAGCAGGTAGGGGCCTACTTCGCTTCCGTGACCGCCGACCCTTGGCGCCTGACGCTCTGGCACACGTTGTTCATGCTGCTGTCGGCGCTGGTGATTGCCAAGGGCGTGGTCGCCGGGCTCGAGCGTAGCCTGCGGATCATGATGCCGCTGCTGTTCGTGATGCTGCTGGTGCTGCTGGGCTACAGCATGACCACCGGGCACTTCATGCAGGGTTTGCACTTCATGTTCGACTTCAGCCTGGAGCGGCTGCTGGATGGCCTGTTGCCTGCCATGGGCCATGCCTTCTTTTCCCTCAGTGTGGGGGTTGGCTCGATCATGATCTACGGCGCCTACATGCCCAAGCATTCGTCCCTGGCCGGAACGGTGGTTGGCGTGGCGCTGCTGGACACCTTTGTCTCGTTGTTGGCCGGGATGGCGCTGTTCCCCATCGTCTTCGCCGCGGGACTGAATCCCAGTGAAGGGCCGGGGCTGATGTTCATCAGCCTGCCATTCGCCTTTGGAAATGTGGCGTTCGGCCAGCTCATGGGCGTAGTGTTCTTTATCCTGGTGGCCATTGCTGCATGGAGTTCAGCCATTTCCCTGCTGGAGCCCATGGTGGCTTATCTTGTGGAGAAGACTAAAATCCGCCGCGCCTGGGTGACGTTCTGGTTGGCGTTCAGTTGCTGGTTCGTGGGATTGGGAACAGTGTTTTCCTTCAACATCTGGCAACAGGCCAAGTTTTTCGTGAACGATGGCGGCGCTTTCCACCTCTACCAATGGGGGGCGGCCGGCGGCCTGGACTTCTTCGGCGTGATCGACTTCTTCACCTCGCGGATCATGTTGCCCCTAGGCGGTTTGTGCTTCGTGGTATTTGCAGGTTGGGTGATGGGCCGTGAGGCAGTGCGTGATGAGTTGTCGCTGCGCAGTCCCTTGTTGTTCGCCCTGGCCTTGTTTTTGATGCGCTATGTGGCGCCCGTCGGCATTCTTGTGGTGTTTGCCGCCCAGTTGTGGAAATGAAGCTCACATGACGACCCATATTCAACGTTCGGCCCTTTTGCCTTATCCGGCGCAGTTTCTTTATGACCTGGTCAACGATGTGGCCCGGTATCCGGAGTTTCTCCCTTGGTGCTCTTCGTCCACGGTGCTGGAGAGCAGCTCCGAGCATATGCGCGCCAGCCTGGAGGTGGCCAAGGGAGGGTTGAGCCAGCATTTCGTCACGCGTAATGCTCTGGTGCCGGGGCAGTCCATCGAGATGAATCTGGAGGAGGGGCCGTTCAATCAGTTGCACGGTCTGTGGGTATTCAAGCCGCTGGGCGAGAAGGCCTGCAAGATCAGCCTGGACCTGTCGTTCGACTACGCTGGGCCGCTGGTGCGCGCTACCCTGGGGCCGCTGTTCAATCAGGCGGCGAATACCCTGGTGGATGCATTCTGCCAGCGCGCCAAGCAATTGCATGGCTGAGGCGATGATGCGGATCGAAGTGGTGCATGCCGCGCTCGATCGCCAGTTGCTGGTCGAGGTGCAGGTGCCTGAGGGTACGACCTTGCGAGGGGCATTATTGGCTTCTGCCTTGGGCGAGCATTTTCCCGGTTTGGACCTGATGGCTTGCCCGGTCGGGATCTTCGGTCGGCAGGTCAACGACCCTGAACGGCACGTGCTCCAGGCAGGGGATCGGATCGAGGTCTATCGTCCGCTGCTGGCGGACCCCAAGGAAGTGCGCCGGATGCGGGCGGCCAAGGCTGCCGAGGCACGTAAGCGCGAAGAGCCGTGACCGGTTTCGCCAAGCAATAAAAAAGCCCGGGTAGATCCGGGCTTTTTTGTGGGCTGCAGTTTTACTGCGGCGAGGTGTCCAGCGGCTCGGGTGTAGGTACGGGAACGGTCTCGACACCGTCCACATCCTTCTGGATCTGATCCAGCAGGGAGCCTGGCTTGACCGGTTTCTCGGCCTTGGGCTTCTCGGCGTTTTCGGGGGTGGTAACGGTGTTGCCGCTTTCCTTGCCCAGCAGGGCTTCGTCGCGGCTTACGCCCGGCATGAAATCGCCAGCGAGGCTGACCAGCTGATCGTTATTGTTGAAGATCAGGCTGACGCGTTCCTGTTGGCGCTCGCCGCCGCCAGGTTGCAGGCTATAGAGATAATCCCAGCGATCGGCATGGAACGTGTCGGTCAGCAGAGGGTTGCCCATGATAAACCGTACTTGCCGTCGGGTCATTCCAGGGCGCAACTGGTCTATCATGTCCTGCGTCACGACATTGCCCTGCTGGATGTCGATTTTGTAAACCCCGGGGAATGAACAACCGGCGAGTGCGAGCAGTCCCACGAAGGTGAAACTGGTTAGCAAGAGCTTGGTGTTTTGCATCGGTGGGCGACTTCCACTATCTTGGCTGGGACAACGTAAACCCCGATCATACCCGCATTAAGAGAAGCTGCGAAGCAGCATCGGCGAGAAAGCTGACCATGGTTGAAAATAGCGAACTACGTAAAGCCGGCCTTAAAGTGACTCTGCCACGGGTCAAAATTCTACAAATGCTCGACTCCACCGAGCAGCGGCACATGAGCGCTGAAGATGTCTACAAGGCGCTGATGGAGGCTGGTGAAGATGTCGGGTTGGCCACGGTCTACCGTGTACTGACTCAATTCGAAGCCGCCGGACTGGTGGTGCGCCATAACTTCGATGGCGGTCATGCTGTATTCGAGCTGGCTGACGGCGGCCACCACGACCATATGGTCAACGTGGAGTCTGGTGAAGTGATCGAGTTCTTCGACGAGGAAATCGAAAAGCTTCAGAAGGCGATTGTCGAAAAGCACGGTTTTGAATTGGTGGATCACAATCTTGTGCTGTACGTGCGCAAGAAGAAGTAAGCCCTTACGCGACCTTCATGGTCGTGAAACGATCGAAGGCGACCCTAGGGTCGCCTTCGTGTTTTCTGGAGCTTTCTATATATAGGAGAGGTCCAGGTATCAGGCTTTGGTGGTTACCACCATTTTCCTGGCGTGAGCCAGGGATTCCTTGGTCAGGTCGATGCCTCCCAGCATCCGGGCAATTTCCTCGACCCTCTCGTTCTTGTGCAGCTTGGATACAGCGGTGTGGGTCGCGTCGCTGCCACGTACCTTGTGTACGAACAGGTGCTGGTGTCCTTGGGCTGCCACTTGTGGCAAGTGGGTAACGGTCAGTACTTGGCCGCGCTCGCCAAGGCGGCGCAAGAGCTGGCCGACGATCTCGGCGGTCGGGCCACCGATCCCTACGTCAACTTCGTCGAACACCAGGGTTGGAACCCGCGATGTCTGGGCGGTAATGACCTGGATCGCCAGGCTGATGCGTGACAGCTCGCCACCCGAGGCTACCTTGGCCAAGGCCTTGAGTGGTTGTCCGGGGTTGGCGCTGACCAGTAGCTCGACCTGCTCCAGGCCATGGGGTAGCAGTTCGTCGCTGGTGTTGGGGCGCAGTTCAATGGTGAAGCGCCCCCCGGGCATGCCCAGGCGCTGGATTTCCAGCTCCACCGCACTGGCTAGCCCGGTTGCGGCCTGTTGGCGCAGCTGGCTTAGTTCCAGGGCTTTTTCGTGGTAGTGGCGAGCGAAGGACTGCAGCTCTTCGCCCAGGCGCTCGATGGATTCGTCGTTGGCATCCAGGGTCTCTATTTCCTCGAGCAGGGTTTGCTGCATCGCGGCTAACTCGAAAGGCTGGATGCGGTGCTTGCGGGCAAGGGTGTAGATGGCGTCGAGGCGCTCCTCCAGCTGTTGCAGGCGTGCTGGGTCGGCATCGAAGTTGTCGACGAAACGGTTCAGTTCGCCCACGGCCTCTTCAACCTGGATCTGTGCGCTTGCCAGCAGGTTGGTGGCCTCCGCGAGGGAGCCTGAAGAACTACCGATACTGGAAAGGCGGTTGAGGCTGACGGTCAGGGCGTTGAGGACATTGCCGGAATCACTCTCGCTGCATTGTTCTACCACTTGTCGGCAGATACCCAGCAGGCTTTCGGCATTGGTCAGGTTCTTGTGTTCCTGCTCCAGGTCCTCAAGTTCGCTCTCGCCGAGGCCAAGGTTTTCCAGTTCTTCCAGTTGATAGCTGAGCAGTTGGTGGCGAGCTCGCTGTTCGTCCCCGGAGTTGGATAGCCGTTCCAGTTCCTGGCGGGTTTGGCGCCAGCGCTGTGCGGCGAGCTGCACCTGGCGGGCCAGGTCGGTGGCGCCGGCGTATTCGTCCAGGAGGCGGCGGTGGGTATCGGTCTTGAGCAGGGATTGATGCTCATGCTGGCTATGGATGTCGATGAGGAGCTCGCCCAGTGCCTTGAGATCGCCAAGCGGGCAGGGGGTGCCATTGATATAGCCACGGGAGCGACCTTCGGCAGTGATCACCCGGCGCAGGATGCAGGGGCCGTCGCTGTCCAGGTCTCGCTCCGCCAGCCAGGTGCGGGCCTCGGGGATGTCCGCAAGGTCGAAGGTGGCAAGGATATCGGCCTTGTCTGCCCCGGGTCGTACCACGCCGCTGTCGGCGCGATCACCCAGGGTCAGGCCGAGTGCGTCGAGCATGATCGACTTGCCGGCACCGGTCTCGCCTGTGATGACGCTCATCCCGCGGTCCAGCTCGAGGTCCAGGTGTTCGACGATGGCGTAATTGTGTACGGACAGGTGCACCAGCATTAAGGCCGCTCCCAAACTAGATGTCTGGTTATTTATACAGTGTTTTGTTTCGGGCTGACAATGCCTTCCTTTAGCTCGATTCGCTTGATGGATGGGGCTGGTTAGTGCGTTCGGGAATGTGAGCGTGGGCTGTTCGTCAGGGGCGGGCGACTTTTACCCGGGGCTTGGGCTTGAACCCTGAAAATACGTCCCCATATAGCTGGGCAGAAGAGTGGGCTTGGCCCGCAGACGATATTGAAAGGAGAGTTTCATGGCTGACGAACAGACCCTGGATACGCAAAACCCTGACACCAACCAGGCCCCCGAGGCGTCGGGTGAAGATCTGGCGGCACGTGTACAAGTGCTCGAAGAGCAACTGGCTACTGCGCAGGACCAGGCTTTGCGTGTTGCGGCTGATCTGCAGAACGTCCGCCGCCGCGCCGAGCAGGATGTGGAAAAGGCTCACAAGTTCGCCCTGGAGAAGTTTGCGGGCGACCTGTTGCCGGTCATCGACAGCCTGGAGCGGGGGCTGGAGTTGTCCAATCCGGATGACGAGAGCATCCGTCCGATGCGTGAAGGCATCGAGCTGACCCTGAAGATGTTCCACGACACCCTCAAGCGCTATCAGTTGGAAGCGATCGACCCGCACGGCGAGCCTTTCAATGCCGAGCAGCATCAGGCCATGGCCATGCAGGAAAGCGCGGACGTCGAGCCCAACAGTGTTCTGAAGGTGTTCCAGAAGGGTTACCAGCTCAATGGTCGCCTGCTGCGCCCGGCCATGGTCGTGGTCAGCAAGGCCCCGGCACCGGTTTCGCCTTCGATTGACGAGAAGGCTTGAAATCGGCTGTAGAGCCCCCATTTATCAGTCAAGCGTTTAAGTGCTACCGCAGTTTGCCAAGACAGCTGCGGCATCCAAATCCAAAGTTTCGGGAGAGTTAACATGGGCAAGATTATCGGTATCGACTTGGGGACCACCAACTCGTGCGTCTCCATTCTTGAAAACGGCAACGTAAAAGTTATCGAAAACGCCGAAGGCGCGCGTACCACGCCGTCGATCATCGCGTACGCCAACGATGGCGAGATCCTGGTAGGTCAGTCGGCCAAGCGCCAGGCTGTGACCAACCCGCACAACACCCTGTACGCGGTAAAGCGTCTGATCGGTCGTCGCTTCGACGAAGAAGTTGTGCAGAAAGACATCCAGATGGTCCCTTACAAGATCGTCAAGGCTGACAACAGCGACGCCTGGGTTGAAGTGAACGGCCAGAAAATGGCTCCGCCACAGATTTCGGCTGAAATCCTCAAGAAAATGAAGAAGACCGCCGAAGACTACCTCGGCGAGGCCGTGACCGAAGCGGTCATCACCGTTCCGGCCTACTTCAACGACAGCCAGCGCCAGGCGACCAAAGACGCCGGCCGCATCGCGGGCCTGGACGTGAAACGTATCATCAACGAACCAACCGCAGCCGCTCTGGCCTACGGCATGGACAAGGCCAAGGGCGACCACACCGTGATCGTCTACGACCTGGGCGGTGGTACTTTCGACGTTTCCGTGATCGAGATCGCTGAAGTCGACGGCGAGCACCAGTTCGAAGTGCTGGCCACCAACGGTGACACCTTCCTGGGTGGTGAAGACTTCGACATCCGCCTGATCGACTACCTGGTAGACGAGTTCAAGAAAGAAAGCGGCATGAACCTCAAGGGTGACCCGCTGGCCATGCAGCGCCTGAAGGAAGCTGCCGAGAAGGCCAAGATCGAGCTGTCCTCGAGCCAGCAGACCGACGTCAACCTGCCGTACATCACTGCAGATGCCACCGGTCCTAAGCACCTGAACGTGAAGATCTCCCGCGCCAAGCTGGAGTCGCTGGTCGAAGACCTGGTTCAGCGCACCATCGAGCCATGCCGTATCGCCCTGAAAGACGCCGGTATCGATGTGGGTTCGATCAACGACGTGATCCTGGTCGGCGGTCAGACCCGTATGCCGCTGGTGCAGAAAGCCGTGACCGATTTCTTCGGCAAGGAAGCTCGCAAGGACGTCAACCCTGACGAAGCCGTTGCCATGGGTGCTGCCATCCAGGGCGCTGTACTGGCCGGTGACGTGAAGGACGTACTGCTGCTGGACGTCAGCCCGCTGACCCTGGGTATCGAAACCATGGGTGGCGTGATGACTGCGCTGATCGAGAAAAACACCACCATCCCGACCAAGAAGTCGCAGGTGTTCTCGACTGCCGATGACAACCAGGGCGCCGTGACCATCCACGTGCTGCAGGGCGAGCGCAAGCAAGCCGCGCAGAACAAGTCGCTGGGCAAGTTCGACCTGGCCGACATTCCACCTGCTCCACGTGGCGTGCCGCAGATCGAAGTGACCTTCGACATCGACGCCAACGGCATCCTGCACGTAGGTGCGAAGGACAAGGCGACCGGCAAGACCCAGTCGATCGTGATCAAGGCCAACTCTGGCCTGTCGGATGAAGAAATCCAGCAGATGATCCGTGACGCTGAAGCCAACTCGGAAGAAGACCGCAAGTTCGAAGAGCTGGCCACTGCCCGTAACCAGGGTGATGCGCTGGTGCACTCGACTCGCAAGATGGTGGCTGATGCCGGTGACAAGGTGACCGCTGAAGAGAAGACTGCTATCGAAGCTGCCGTGGTTGCCCTGGAAGCCGCCGTCAAGGGCGACGACAAGGCTGCCATCGAAGCCAAGGTCGAAGAGCTGTCCAAGGTCTCCGCTCCGGTTGCCCAGAAGATGTACGCCGAACAGGCCCAGCCTGCAGAAGGCGCGGCACCGAACGCCGAGTCCGCTCAAAAAGCCGACGACGTGGTCGATGCCGAGTTCGAAGAAGTAAAAGATCACAAGTAATGTCTTGTTGGTCGGCCGGTTGACTGCCTTTGGGCGGTGACTGGTAGGATGTCGCCGCGCGGGAGCTTGCTCCCGCGTTGGCGTGTCTGGAGTCAGTGAATTTTCAACGGCATGCAGCTCCGTTTGCGTGCTGGCGGTCGGCTCGGAGAAGCTCCTGCTTTCCGGCTGCGATGACCGCAATCGTCGACCTGCAATCGGGTCGGCTTCCAAGACCAGGATCGTTGAATTGACGTGAGTTGGGTCCGGGCCTGTATTGGGGCTCAGCGAGTTTGGCGGAGCTCAGGAGGGGTTTGCCGGACGTCCTTAAGAGTGCAAAGACTTATGGCAAAGCGTGACTATTACGAAGTGTTGGGTGTGGAGCGAGGCTCCAGCGAGGCGGAGCTGAAGAAGGCTTACCGCCGCCTGGCGATGAAGCACCACCCAGACCGTAATCCCGGCGACAAAGCGTCGGAAGATCTGTTCAAAGAGGCCAACGAGGCCTACGAAGTACTGTCCGATTCCAGCAAACGCGCTGCCTACGACCAGTATGGTCATGCTGGCGTGGATCCGAGCATGGGTGGCGGCGGTGCCGGTTTCGGTGGGCAGAATTTCTCCGATATCTTCGGTGATGTGTTCAGCGACTTCTTCGGTGGTGGTCGTGGCGGCTCCCGTGGCGGCGCCCAGCGCGGCAGCGACCTGCGCTACACCCTGGAGTTGAACCTGGAAGAGGCGGTGCGCGGTACTACGGTCAATATCCGTGTGCCGACGCTGGTCAACTGCAAGCCATGTGATGGCTCGGGGGCCAAGAAGGGCTCGTCTCCAGTTACTTGCCCTACCTGTGGTGGTATCGGTCAGGTGCGCATGCAGCAGGGCTTCTTCTCGGTGCAGCAGACCTGCCCGCGTTGCCATGGCCAGGGCAAGATCATTTCCGATCCTTGCGATTCGTGCCACGGCGAAGGCCGTGTCGAAGAGTACAAGACCTTGTCGGTGAAAGTGCCGGCTGGTGTCGATACCGGCGACCGTATCCGCCTGTCGGGTGAGGGTGAGGCTGGGACCCAGGGTGGCCCGACTGGTGACCTGTACGTGGTGATCAATGTGCGTGAGCACGCGATCTTCCAGCGTGATGGCAAGCATCTGTTCTGTGAAGTGCCGATCAGCTTTGCCGATGCGGCGCTGGGCGGTGAGCTGGAAATCCCGACCCTGGATGGCCGGGTCAAGTTGAAGATCCCCGAGGGCACCCAGACGGGCAAGCAGTTCCGGGTACGTGGCAAGGGTGTTGCGCCGGTGCGTGGCGGTGGCGCGGGCGACCTGATGTGCCGTGTGGCGGTAGAGACTCCGGTTAACCTGAGTCGTCGCCAGCGCGAGCTGCTGGAAGAGCTGCGTGGGTCGCTGGAAGGCGACAATTCGCATTCGCCCAAGACCGCAGGCTGGTTCGAGGGCGTCAAGCGCTTCTTCGGCGACCTGTAAGGAGTAATGCATGCGACGTATAGCTGTGATGGGCGCCGCTGGGCGCATGGGCAAGACTCTGGTCGAGGCTGTGCAGTTGCGCTCGCCGCTCTCTGGCCTGACTGCGGCCATCGTGCGTCCGGGCAGTTCCCTGGTGGGGGCGGATGCTGGTGAGCTGGCGTCCTTGGGGCGCCTTGGCGTGCCAATGTCCGACAGCCTGGAGAAGGTGGTCGATGAGTTCGACGTGCTGATCGACTTCACCCTGCCTGAAGTGATGCTCAAGAACCTGGCTTTCTGCCGCAAGGCCGGCAAGGCCATGGTGATTGGCACTACGGGGTTGGGGGTCAAGGAAAAGCAGTTGCTGGTGGAGGCGGGCAAGGATATTCCGATCGTCTTCGCGGCCAACTTCAGTGTCGGGGTGAACCTGTCGTTGAAGCTGCTGGATATGGCGGCCCGGGTGTTGGGCGATGATGCGGACATCGAGATCATCGAGGCTCATCACCGTCACAAGATCGATGCGCCGTCGGGTACTGCCCTGCGCATGGGTGAAGTGATCGCCAGTGCCCTGGGGCGCGATCTGCAGCAGGTCGCGGTGTACGGTCGTGAAGGTCACACCGGGGCTCGCGAGCGTGAAACCATCGGTTTTGCCACGGTCCGTGGTGGTGATGTGGTGGGTGATCACACCGTGTTGTTCGCCACTGAGGGCGAGCGCCTGGAGATTACGCACAAGGCCTCCAGTCGCATGACCTTCGCCAAGGGGGCGGTTCGCGCAGCCTTGTGGCTGGATGGTCGTGAGCCTGGTCTTTACGATATGCAGGACGTTTTGGACCTGCGTTGAGATGTCTCTGGGGCGGGGCTGGGGTTTGTGCTTCAGTCCTGTCTTCGGCCGCTAAGCGATCTCCTGTCGCATTCCCCTGCCTTTAAGGCTCATTAGCGGTGGACCGAAAAAGCCTTTTTCTGTAAGCTACAGCTTTAGTGTGTCCACTAAAAGCGCGCAGATAATTCGATGAAGAAGCGGGGTGACGTGTCTATACGTCATTCCGCTTTTTTGCAACCTGCGATCGCCCCTTCAGGCTCTATATACGGGAGGTCTCTTGACTAAGCCAGCCATACTCGCCCTTGCTGATGGCAGCATTTTTCGCGGCGAAGCCATTGGAGCCGACGGTCAAACCGTTGGTGAGGTGGTGTTTAACACCGCAATGACCGGCTATCAGGAAATCCTTACCGATCCTTCCTACGCCCAGCAAATCGTTACCCTGACCTACCCTCACATCGGCAACACTGGCACCACGCCGGAAGATGCCGAGTCCGATCGCGTCTGGTCGGCCGGCCTGGTCATTCGCGACCTGCCCCTGGTCGCTAGCAACTGGCGTAACACCCTGTCCCTGTCCGATTACCTGAAAGCCAACAATGTGGTGGCGATCGCGGGTATCGATACCCGTCGCCTGACCCGGATCCTGCGCGAGAAAGGCGCTCAGGACGGCTGCATCATGGCGGGTGACAACATCTCCGAAGAGGCAGCCATCGCCGCTGCTCGCGGTTTCCCTGGCCTGAAGGGCATGGACCTGGCGAAAGTCGTCAGCACCAAGCAAAGCTACGAATGGCGCTCGACTGTCTGGGACCTGAAGACCGACAGCCACGCCACCATCGAGGCCTCCGAATTGCCTTACCACGTGGTCGCCTATGACTACGGGGTCAAGCTGAACATCCTGCGCATGCTGGTAGAGCGCGGTTGCCGCGTCACCGTGGTGCCTGCCCAGACGCCGGCGAGCGAAGTCCTGGCGCTCAAGCCTGATGGCGTGTTCCTGTCCAACGGCCCTGGTGACCCCGAGCCTTGCGACTACGCGATCAAGGCGATCAAGGAAGTCCTTGAAACCGAGATCCCGGTGTTCGGTATCTGCCTGGGCCACCAGTTGCTGGCCCTGGCCTCCGGCGCCAAGACCGTGAAGATGGGCCATGGCCACCACGGCGCCAACCATCCTGTTCAGGACCTGGACACCGGTGTGGTCATGATCACCAGCCAGAACCATGGCTTTGCGGTGGATGAAACCTCCCTGCCGGGTAACGTCCGGGCGATCCACAAGTCGCTGTTCGACGGCACCTTGCAAGGTATCGAGCGTACCGATAAGAGCGCGTTCAGCTTCCAGGGCCACCCAGAGGCCAGCCCAGGCCCGAACGATGTCGCGCCGCTGTTCGACCGCTTCATCAACGAAATGGCCAAGCGACGCTAAGCGTTCGCCTTGAAAGTGTAGCGAGTAGCGCCTGAGGGCGGCCCCGGCGAGTCCGGTGGAGTCCCCTTAGGCGCCTCAGAGATTGTTCAAGACGGCTTGCCGACTGACCTGCGGATTTGAGTGACAACCATGCCAAAACGTACAGACATTAAAAGCATCCTGATTCTCGGCGCTGGCCCGATCGTGATCGGCCAGGCCTGCGAATTCGACTACTCCGGCGCCCAGGCCTGCAAGGCCCTGCGCGAGGAAGGTTTTCGCGTCATCCTGGTGAACTCCAACCCGGCCACCATCATGACCGACCCGGCCATGGCCGACGCCACCTACATCGAGCCAATCAAGTGGCAGTCGGTGGCCAAGATCATCGAGAAAGAGCGCCCGGACGCGGTGCTGCCGACCATGGGCGGCCAGACTGCACTGAACTGCGCCCTGGACCTGGAGCGCCACGGCGTTCTGGAGAAGTTCGGCGTGGAGATGATCGGTGCCAACGCCGACACCATCGACAAGGCCGAAGACCGTTCGCGCTTCGACAAGGCCATGAAAGACATCGGCCTGGAGTGCCCGCGCTCCGGTATCGCCCACAGCATGGAAGAGGCCAACGCGGTGCTCGAGAAGCTTGGCTTCCCTTGCATCATTCGCCCGTCCTTCACCATGGGTGGCACTGGCGGTGGTATCGCCTACAACCGTGAAGAATTCGAAGAGATCTGCACCCGCGGCCTGGACCTGTCGCCGACCAAAGAGCTGCTGATCGACGAATCGCTGATCGGCTGGAAGGAATACGAGATGGAGGTGGTCCGCGACAAGAAGGACAACTGCATCATCGTCTGCTCGATCGAGAACTTCGACCCGATGGGCGTGCACACCGGTGACTCCATCACCGTTGCACCGGCGCAGACCCTGACCGACAAGGAATACCAGATCATGCGCAACGCCTCGCTGGCGGTGCTGCGTGAAATCGGTGTGGAAACCGGTGGTTCCAACGTGCAGTTCGGTATCTGCCCGGACACTGGCCGCATGGTCGTGATCGAGATGAACCCTCGCGTTTCGCGCTCCTCAGCCCTGGCCTCGAAAGCTACCGGCTTCCCGATCGCCAAGATCGCCGCCAAGCTGGCCATCGGTTACACCCTCGACGAGTTGCAGAACGACATCACTGGCGGCCGTACCCCGGCGTCGTTCGAGCCATCGATCGACTACGTCGTCACCAAGCTGCCACGCTTCGCCTTCGAGAAATTCCCGAAAGCCGACGCCCGCCTGACCACCCAGATGAAATCCGTCGGTGAAGTCATGGCCATTGGCCGTACCTTCCAGGAATCCCTGCAGAAAGCCCTGCGCGGCCTGGAAGTCGGCGCCTGCGGCCTCGACCCGAAAGTCGACCTGGCCAGCCCTGAGGCTGCCGGCATCCTGAAGCGCGAGCTGACCGTGCCGGGCGCCGAGCGTATCTGGTACGTGGCCGACGCCATGCGTTCGGGCATGAGCTGTGAAGAAATCTTCGCGCTGACCGGTATCGACATGTGGTTCCTGGTGCAGATGGAAGATCTGATCAAGGAAGAAGAGAAGGTCAAGACCCTGGCCCTTTCGGCGATCGACAAGGACTACATGCTGCGCCTCAAGCGCAAGGGCTTCTCCGACCAGCGTCTGGCCAAGCTGCTGGGTATCACCGACAAGAACCTGCGCCGTCACCGTCACAAGCTGGAAGTGTTCCCGGTGTACAAGCGCGTCGACACCTGCGCCGCCGAGTTCGCCACCGACACCGCCTACCTCTACTCGACCTATGAGGAAGAGTGCGAGGCCAATCCGTCGACCCGTGACAAGATCATGATCCTCGGCGGTGGCCCTAACCGTATCGGCCAGGGCATCGAGTTCGACTACTGCTGCGTGCACGCGGCGCTGGCCCTGCGTGAAGACGGTTACGAGACCATCATGGTCAACTGCAACCCGGAAACCGTCTCCACCGACTACGACACCTCCGACCGCCTGTACTTCGAGCCGCTGACCCTGGAAGACGTGCTGGAAGTCTGCCGAGTCGAGAAGCCGAAGGGCGTCATCGTTCACTACGGCGGCCAAACCCCGTTGAAACTGGCCCGCGCCCTGGAAGAAGCCGGCGTGCCGATCATCGGTACCAGCCCTGACGCTATCGACCGCGCCGAAGACCGCGAGCGCTTCCAGCAGATGGTTCAGCGCCTGAACCTGCTGCAGCCGCCAAACGCCACCGTGCGTAGCGAAGACGAAGCCATCAAGGCCGCCGGTGGTATCGGCTACCCGCTGGTGGTGCGCCCGTCCTATGTATTGGGTGGCCGCGCCATGGAGATCGTCTACGAGCTGGACGAGCTCAAGCGCTACCTTCGTGAAGCGGTACAGGTGTCCAACGACAGCCCGGTACTGCTCGACCACTTCCTCAACTGCGCCATCGAGATGGACGTGGATGCGGTGTGCGACGGCACCGACGTGGTCATCGGTGCCATCATGCAGCACATCGAACAGGCCGGTGTTCACTCCGGTGACTCCGCTTGCTCGCTGCCACCTTACTCGTTGAGCAAGGAAGTGCAGGACGAAGTCCGCGTACAGGTCAAGAAAATGGCCTTGGAACTGGGCGTGGTTGGCTTGATGAACGTGCAGCTGGCCCTGCAGGGCGACAAGATCTACGTGATCGAAGTCAACCCGCGCGCTTCGCGTACCGTGCCGTTCGTTTCCAAATGCATCGGCACCTCGCTGGCCATGATCGCTGCCCGCGTCATGGCCGGCAAAACCCTGAAAGAGCTGGGCTTCACCCAGGAAATCATCCCGAACTTCTACAGCGTCAAGGAAGCCGTCTTCCCGTTCGCCAAGTTCCCAGGTGTCGACCCGATCCTCGGCCCAGAGATGAAGTCCACGGGTGAAGTGATGGGCGTCGGTGATAGCTTCGGCGAGGCATTCGCCAAGGCCCAGATGGGCGCCAGCGAAGTGCTCCCGACCGGCGGTACCGCGTTCATCAGTGTCCGTGATGACGACAAACCCCTGGTTGCCGGCGTGGCCCGTGATCTGATCCACTTGGGCTTCGAAGTGGTGGCTACCGCGGGCACTGCCAAGGTGATCGAGGCCGCTGGCCTGAAAGTGCGCCGCGTGAACAAGGTGACTGAAGGTCGCCCGCATGTGGTCGATATGATCAAGAACGACGAAGTCACCTTGATCATCAATACCACTGAAGGTCGCCAGTCGATTGCTGACTCCTACTCCATTCGTCGTAACGCCTTGCAGCACAAGATCTACTGCACCACTACGATTGCTGCTGGCGAAGCTATCTGTGAAGCGCTGAAGTTCGGCCCTGAAAAAACCGTTCGGCGCTTGCAGGATCTACACGCAGGATTGAATGCATGAATAAATACCCAATGACCGTCCAGGGCGCTCGCGCCCTGGAAGAAGAGCATGCTCACTTGACCAAGGTCGTGCGTCCGAAGCTCAGCCAGGACATCGGCACGGCCCGAGAACTGGGCGACTTGAAGGAAAATGCCGAATACCATGCCGCGCGCGAGCAGCAAGGCATGGTCGAGGCTCGGATCCGTGATATCGAAGGCCGCCTGCAGAACTCGGTGGTTATCGATGTCACCACCATTGCTCATACTGGCAAGGTTATCTTTGGCACTACGGTCGAGATCGCCAACGTCGAAACAGACGAGAGCGTGACCTATCAGATCGTTGGTGAGGACGAGGCTGACATCAAGCTCGGCAAGATCTCCGTTGCCTCTCCGATCGCCCGTGCCTTGATTGCCAAGGAAGAGGGTGATGTGGTGGTCGTCAAAACGCCAGGCGGCGTTATCGAGTACGAGATTGTCGAAGTCCGTCACATCTGAAAGAAGGCGCCCGCTGCATGCGGGCGCCATGCTTTGGCAGCTGACCCAGATGTTGTGGGTCGGCGGCTTATGGTTATTGCATCTCGGGTTGCTGCCTGCCTTGGGGCAAATCGGTCTGGCACCGTTGCTGATCGATGAGATCTCGACGCTACTAAGTGCATTGCTGGTGGCTTTCGCCGCCGTTTGTGTCGCTCTCCAGGTTCTGGTCTTGATCCAGTCCGAGGGGTTGCAGAGCGTGTGGCGGGATATTCGGGGGCAACTGCTGTTGATGGCGATGTATGCGTGTGCAATGTATTTCACTGTGCACAAGTTATTGCCGGAAGCTCAGCGCTGGCAGTTGTTCAGCTACTTGGTCCTGGGATTCTCCGGCCTGTTGCTGGTCTTGCAGCCAGTGCCAGGGTGGGGTGGAAGGGTGCGCCAGGCACACCCTTGACCTGGATCGACGTCAATTGAAACGATGGACGTTCGAGAGTTGCTTGTTTACCTTGGCGTTCTTGCGGTAGATCAACGCCATCTTGCCGATGACTTGTACCAGATCCGCCTTGCCGGTCTTGCACAGTTCGGCGATGGCTTCCAGGCGCGACTCGCGCTCAAGGATATTGAGCTTGATCTTGATCAGCTCGTGATCGCTCAAGGCGCGTTCAAGTTCGGCTAGTACACCTTCGGTCAAACCATTGTCAGCCACAGTCAATACTGGTTTCAGATGGTGGCCAATGGATTTGTACTGTTTCTTCTGCTCTTGAGTGAGCGGCATAATCTGACCCCTGCGTCTGATCTTGTAAAAAGCGGCGGCCAGTTTACCCGAGCGAGTCCGGGACCGCCCAGTTAATCACGACGCGTTTTATTTTTGAGGTGGCCCGTGGCCCGTTCCAAGACAAGCCATAACTGGCTAAAAGAACATTTCAACGACCCATTCGTCAAAATGGCGCAAAAAGATGGGTACCGTTCCCGTGCCAGCTACAAGCTACTGGAAATCCAGGAAAAAGATCGTCTCATCCGCCCGGGCATGAGCGTTATCGACCTGGGAGCTGCCCCGGGTGGCTGGTCGCAGGTGACCAGTCGTCTGATTGGCGGCCAGGGGCGCTTGATCGCTTCCGATATCCTGGAGATGGACAGCATTCCCGATGTGACCTTCATTCAGGGGGATTTCACCGAGGATGCCGTGTTCGCGCGAATTCTCGAAGCGGTGGGAAATTCCGAGGTCGACCTTGTGATTTCCGATATGGCCCCCAATATGAGTGGGTTACCAGCCGTAGATATGCCTCGAGCGATGTTTCTCTGCGAGCTGGCGTTGGATCTCGCGAGCCGTGTGCTTCGTCCAGGCGGCGATTTCCTGATCAAGATCTTCCAAGGGGAGGGTTTTGATGAGTTCCACAAGAATGTCCGGCAGAGCTTCGAGAAAGTGCAGATGCGCAAACCGACCTCTTCCCGCGATCGTTCTCGGGAGCAGTACCTGCTAGGGCGCGGCTTTCGTGGGCGTTCGGAGTAAGTAGGAGTTTTGAGCGGGGTGATAGGATTTTCATATTTCGCCCCCGCGGTATTAAGCGCATATTGTGTAGTCTAGGTTTCACATAGGGTTACAGACAGCGCCTGCCAGAGCTGTAGGTAATGTAGTAAGTTAGGCCGGTGAATATCATGCGAAGCGCGCGCCAGTAGCGGAGCTTGCTTCAGAGGGTAGTTAATTGAACGACATGGCAAAGAATCTAATCCTTTGGTTGATCATCGCGGCTGTCCTGGTGACGGTGATGAACAACTTCTCCAGCCCTAACGAGCCGCAGACCCTCAACTATTCAGACTTTATTCAACAAGTTAAGGATGGCAAGGTCGAGCGCGTTGCCGTTGACGGTTATGTGATTACCGGCAAGCGCAACGACGGCGACAGCTTCAAGACCATCCGCCCGGCGATCCAGGACAACGGCTTGATTGGCGACCTGGTTGATAACCATGTAGTGGTCGAGGGCAAGCAGCCTGAGCAGCAGAGCATCTGGACCCAGTTGCTGGTGGCCAGCTTCCCGATCCTGGTGATCATTGCGGTCTTCATGTTCTTCATGCGCCAGATGCAAGGTGGCGCAGGCGGCAAGGGCGGCCCGATGAGCTTTGGCAAAAGCAAGGCGCGCCTGCTGTCCGAGGATCAGGTAAAAACTACCCTGGCTGATGTCGCAGGTTGTGACGAAGCCAAGGAGGAAGTTGGCGAGCTGGTCGAGTTCCTGCGTGACCCAGGCAAGTTCCAGCGCCTGGGCGGGCGGATTCCTCGTGGCGTACTGATGGTCGGCCCTCCAGGTACTGGTAAGACCCTGCTGGCCAAGGCTATCGCTGGCGAAGCGAAAGTGCCGTTCTTCACCATTTCCGGTTCCGACTTCGTCGAGATGTTCGTCGGTGTGGGTGCCAGCCGTGTTCGCGATATGTTCGAGCAGGCCAAGAAACATGCTCCTTGCATCATCTTCATCGACGAGATCGATGCCGTCGGTCGTCACCGTGGTGCCGGCATGGGCGGTGGTCATGATGAACGCGAGCAGACCCTCAACCAGTTGCTGGTTGAGATGGACGGCTTTGAAATGAACGATGGCATCATCGTGATCGCTGCTACCAACCGCCCTGATGTGCTGGACCCTGCGTTGCTGCGCCCTGGTCGTTTCGACCGCCAGGTGGTGGTAGGCCTGCCGGACATTCGCGGTCGTGAGCAGATTCTCAAGGTGCATATGCGCAAAGTTCCGATGGGTGACGATGTCGCTCCAGCGGTTATCGCGCGTGGCACGCCAGGTTTCTCCGGTGCCGACCTGGCCAACCTGGTGAACGAGGCTTCGCTGTTCGCAGCTCGTGGTGGCAAGCGAATTGTCGAGATGAAGGAATTCGAGCTGGCCAAGGACAAGATCATGATGGGCGCAGAGCGCAAATCCATGGTCATGTCCGAGAAGGAAAAACAGAACACGGCTTACCACGAGGCGGGTCACGCTATTGTGGGTCGAGTGGTGCCTGAGCATGATCCTGTCTACAAGGTGTCGATCATTCCTCGCGGGCGAGCCCTTGGGGTCACCATGTTCTTGCCGGAAGAGGACCGCTACAGCTTGTCCAAGCGTGCCCTGATCAGTCAGATCTGCTCGCTCTACGGTGGTCGTATCGCTGAAGAGATGACCTTGGGTTTCGATGGCGTGACCACTGGGGCATCCAACGACATCATGCGGGCCAGTCAAATTGCCCGGAACATGGTGACCAAGTGGGGGCTTTCCGAGAAATTGGGTCCGCTGATGTATGCGGAAGAAGAGGGCGAGGTGTTCCTGGGGCGCAGTGCCGGTTCCCAGCATGCGAGCCTGTCTGCCGAGACCGCAAAGCTCATCGACTCCGAAGTGCGTAGCATCATCGATCAGTGCTATGGCACCGCGAAGCAGATCCTGACTGACAACCGCGACAAGCTGGATGCCATGGCGGACGCCTTGATGAAGTACGAAACCATCGATGCCGATCAGATCGATGACATCATGGCGGGGCGCACCCCGCGTGAGCCTCGTGATTGGGAGGGCGGTTCGGGTACTACTCCTCCAGTGGTACAAAACGAACGTCCGGAAACTCCTATTGGTGGCCCTGCGGCTGACCACTAAGGTTCTAAATGACTTCTGTTTCTTCCTCTACCCGGTTGCCTTGCGGCAACCGGGTTCTTGATTTGGCCCGTGCGCATGTCATGGGTATCTTGAATGTCACCCCTGATTCCTTTTCCGATGGCGGCCGTTTCAACCAGCTAGATGTCGCCTTGCGTCATGCTGAAGCCATGGTTGTGGCAGGGGCTACGCTGATCGATATAGGTGGCGAGTCGACCCGGCCCGGGGCGCGAGTGGTGTCGCCTTTGGAGGAGTTGGGGCGAGTGGCTCCTGTGGTCGAGCGCATTCATCGCGAGTTGGATGTCATCATCTCCGTTGACACCTCGACGCCCGCCGTCATGCGTGAAACCGCCCGTCTTGGTGCAGGGTTGATCAATGATGTTCGGTCTCTACGTCGTGATGGTGCCCTGGATGCGGCGGCTGCCACGGGGCTGCCGGTGTGCCTTATGCACATGCTCGGTGAGCCGGGAAACATGCAGGATGACCCTCGTTATCAGGATGTTACCCACGAAGTAGGTGTCTTCCTGGCTGAGCGCATGGCGGCATGTGCATCGGTAGGAATTGGTGCCGAGCGGATCGTCCTTGATCCTGGCTTTGGTTTTGCCAAGACCTTGCAGCACAACCTGAGCCTGTTCAAGCATATGCAAGCCTTGCACTCGCTGGGGTGTCCGTTGCTGGTTGGCGTATCCCGCAAGAGCATGATTGGCCAGGCATTGAATCGCCCTGTAGCTGAGCGCCTGCACGGCAGCTTGGCGCTAGCCGCGCTGGCGGTAGTCAAGGGGGCAAAAATTATCCGCGTGCACGATGTTGCCGAGACCGTGGATGTAGTGCGAATGATTGCGGCAGTGGAATCGGCCGAATAAGAATGATGGAGTACTTATGACTAAGAAATACTTTGGCACCGACGGTATTCGTGGCCGCGTGGGTGAATACCCTATTACTCCTGATTTCATGCTCAAGCTTGGTTGGGCTGCGGGCATGGCTTTCCGTAGCATGGGTGCCTGTCGCGTCCTGGTGGGCAAGGACACGCGTATCTCCGGCTACATGTTCGAGTCGGCTCTGGAGGCCGGTTTATCCGCTGCTGGTGCGGATGTGATGTTGCTGGGGCCTATGCCGACTCCGGCAATCGCCTACCTGACACGCACCTTCCATGCCGAGGCCGGTATTGTTATCAGTGCTTCGCACAATCCCCATGATGACAATGGCATCAAGTTCTTTTCGGGTGAGGGCACCAAGTTGCCCGACGAAGTCGAGCTGATGATTGAAGAGCTACTGGATGCTCCGATGACCGTGGTGGAATCCAGCAAGCTTGGCAAGGTATCGCGAATCAATGACGCCTCGGGGCGCTACATCGAGTTCTGCAAGAGCAGTGTGCCCTCCAGTACCAGTTTTTCAGGTCTGAAGGTCGTTCTCGATTGCGCGCACGGCGCGACTTACAAAGTGGCTCCAAGTGTATTTCGTGAGTTGGGGGCCCAGGTTACCGTCCTGTCGGCACAACCCAATGGCTTGAATATCAACGAGAACTGCGGTTCTACCCATATGGCGCAGTTGCAGGCTGCGGTCCTGGCTGAGCATGCCGACCTGGGTATTGCCTTTGACGGCGATGGCGATCGGGTGCTGATGGTTGATCAGACCGGCGCGATTGTTGATGGTGATGAGCTGTTGTTCATCATTTCCCGAGACCTGCATGAGCGCGGCAAGCTCCAAGGTGGCGTGGTCGGCACGCTCATGAGCAATCTGGGGCTGGAGTTGGCCTTGGCTGAACTGGGTATTCCTTTTGTTCGGGCCAATGTCGGTGACCGTTATGTGATCGCCGAGCTGCTAGAGCGGAACTGGTTGGTGGGTGGAGAAAATTCGGGGCATATCGTGTGCTTCCGTCATGCCACCACTGGCGATGCGATCATTGCCGCTTTGCAAGTGCTGATGGCGCTCAAGGCGCGTGGCGAAAGCCTGGCTCAATGCCGGCAAGGGTTGCGCAAGTGCCCCCAGGTGCTGGTCAATGTGCGTTTTGGTGGCGGTGAGAATCCGGTCGAGCACCCTGTGGTGAAAGAGGCTTGTGAGCGTGTTACTGCTGCCATGGCTGGGCGAGGGCGAGTTCTCTTGCGCAAGTCCGGTACAGAGCCTCTGGTGCGTGTCATGGTCGAGGGTGACGATGAAACCCAGGTCCGCGCCTATGCCGATGAACTGGCAAAACTGGTTGCTGAAGTTTCTGCCTGATTTCAGCTTGCCAGTGGTGTTTTGGTTGGGTAACATCTGCGCCCACTTTGACCGACGAGGTAAAGCATGCGTCGCCCTATGGTAGCTGGTAACTGGAAGATGCACGGTACCCGCGCCAGCGTCGCTGAGCTGATCAACGGCCTTCGTCATCTGGCCTTGCCAAGCGGTGTTGACGTCGCGGTGTTCCCGCCTTGCTTGTATATCAATCAGGTGATTGATGGCTTGAAAGGCAAGTCGATTTTTGTCGGCGCACAGAACTCCGCGGTGGAACCCATGCAGGGTGCGTTGACGGGCGAGATCGCTCCGAGTCAGTTGGTCGATGCAGGTTGTTCCCTGGTGCTGGTTGGGCACTCTGAGCGCCGCCAGATGATGGGTGAGCGTGATGCGGTCCTCAATCGCAAGTTCGCAGCGGCACAGGCCTGCGGTTTGAAGCCGATCCTGTGTGTAGGGGAAACCCTGGAGCAGCGCGAAGCCGGTAAGACTCTTGAGGTTGTCGGGCGTCAGCTTGGCAGCATCATCGAAGAGTTGGGTGTTGGTGCTTTCGCCAATGCTGTTATTGCTTACGAGCCGGTCTGGGCCATTGGTACCGGGCTGACTGCGACACCGCAGCAAGCTCAGGATGTGCATGCAGCCATCCGGGCGCAGTTGGCGGCAGAAAATTCTGAAGTGGCACGAGGTGTGCGGCTTCTATACGGCGGCAGCGTGAAGGCGGCCAATGCGGTCGAATTGTTCGGCATGCCGGATATCGATGGGGGGCTCATTGGTGGAGCTTCCCTGAATGCAGATGAATTCGGTGCGATTTGTCGCGCCGCGGGAAACTGAGAAAATGCTGGAAACAGTCGTAGTCGTTTTTCATCTGCTGGGTGCCCTGGGCGTAGTTGCTCTGGTTTTGCTGCAGCAGGGTAAAGGTGCGGAAGCTGGCGCGTCTTTCGGTGCAGGTGCTTCAAATACTGTGTTCGGAAGCCAAGGTTCCTCTACCTTTCTTAGTAAGTTTACTGCTATACTTGCCGCCGGTTTCTTCATAACCAGCTTGGGGTTAGGTTACTTTGCTAAAGAGAAAGCTCATCAGCTGACTCAAGTAGGTTTGCCAAATCCAGCAGTACTTGAAGTACCAAAGCAAAAACCGGCTTCTGATGATGTACCGGTGCTCCAAGAGCAAAAGTCGGCTAACAGTGCGACTGACGTACCTCCAGCTCCAGAGCAGAAGTAAGAAGAGTTTCACGCAGTAACGTAGTCTATGCCGAGGTGGTGGAATTGGTAGACACGCAACCTTGAGGTGGTTGTGCCCATAGGGTGTAGGGGTTCGAGTCCCCTTCTCGGTACCAATTATCAGGAGAGCCCGCTGTTGCGGGCTTTCTTGTAGGTGGAAGGTTACATTGACCCTATTTGGGATCAGTCGTATACTTCCGCCCCAGCTTTGTCGCGGGGTGGAGCAGTCTGGTAGCTCGTCGGGCTCATAACCCGAAGGTCGTCGGTTCAAATCCGGCCCCCGCAACCAGTTTTAGCGGAGCCCCTTTTCAGGGGCTTTTTGTTAGCTGGACACTTTATAGCGCCGATGTTCAACGGCGTTTCCGGGATGGGCGCTTCGCCCATTTTTTATTTGCACAAGCATGCACGAGGGGGTTCAGGTGTCGAGCAAGCTAGAACAGTTGCAGGCCTTGTTGGCCCCGGTGGTCGTGGCCCTTGGCTATGAATGCTGGGGTATCGAGTTTTCGGCCCAGGGCCGCCATTCATTGTTGCGCGTTTACATCGATAAGGAAGGCGGCGTGCTGGTGGACGATTGCGCCATCGTCAGCCGTCAGCTCAGCGGTGTCCTGGATGTTGAAGATCCAATTTCCGTTGAGTACACCCTAGAAGTTTCCTCTCCTGGCATGGAACGCCCGCTGTTCACCCTTGAACAGTTTGCCAAGTATGTCGGTGAGCAAGTGAAGATCAAGCTGCGCTCGCCCTTCGAAGGTCGGCGTAATTTTCAGGGCTTTCTCCGCGGGGTGGAGGAACAGGATGTCGTGGTGCAGGTGGATGACCATGAATTCTTGTTGCCGATCGATTTGATCGACAAGGCCAACATTATTCCCAGTTTTGACTGAGACGCGGATCCCGCGGATCCAATGGCTTGCGAAAGGCGAGGCGTACGATGAGCAAAGAAGTACTGCTGGTTGTTGAGTCGGTATCCAATGAAAAAGGTGTACCGGCAAGCGTAATTTTTGAAGCGCTGGAGCTGGCCCTGGCCACTGCTACCAAAAAGCGTTTTGAAGACGAAGTGGACCTGCGTGTGGAAATCAATCGCCACAACGGTTCCTATGAGACTTTCCGTCGCTGGACGGTAGTCGATGAAGCCGATCTGGATGATCCAGCGGTGGAAACCTGGCTGAGCAAGGCCCGCGAAACTCATCCCGATGCCAAAGTCGGTGATGTGATCGAAGAAAAAATCGAATCCATCGAGTTCGGCCGTATCGCTGCCCAGACTGCCAAGCAAGTCATTGTGCAGAAGGTTCGCGAAGCCGAGCGCGCGCAAGTGGTCGATGCCTACCGCGAGCGCCTGGGCGAGATCATTTCCGGCACCGTGAAAAAGGTGACGCGTGACAACGTGATCGTCGACCTGGGTAACAACGCCGAAGCGTTGCTGGCCCGTGAAGACATCATCTCCCGTGAGACTTTCCGCGTTGGTGTGCGTTTGCGCGCTCTGCTCAAGGAAATCCGCACCGAGAACCGTGGCCCGCAGTTGATCCTGTCGCGTACCGCTCCGGAAATGCTGATCGAGCTGTTCCGTATCGAAGTGCCGGAAATTGCCGAAGGCCTGATCGAAGTCATGGCCGCCTCCCGTGATCCGGGCTCGCGGGCCAAGATCGCCGTCCGCTCCAAGGACAAGCGCATCGACCCGCAAGGCGCGTGCATCGGTATGCGCGGTTCGCGCGTCCAGGCTGTTTCCGGCGAGCTGGGTGGCGAACGTGTGGATATCGTCCTGTGGGACGAGAATCCGGCGCAGTTCGTGATCAATGCCATGTCGCCGGCTGAAGTCGCGGCCATCATCGTCGACGAAGATGCCCATGCCATGGACATCGCCGTTGGTGCAGACAACCTGGCCCAGGCCATTGGCCGTGGCGGTCAGAACGTACGCCTGGCCAGCCAGCTGACTGGCTGGACCCTGAACGTGATGACCGAGTCGGACATCCAGGCCAAGCAGCAAGCGGAAACCGGCGACATCCTGCGCAATTTCATCGAAGAGCTGGAAGTCGATGAAGAGCTGGCACAGGTTCTGGTTGACGAAGGCTTTACCAGCCTGGAAGAAATTGCCTACGTACCGTTGGAAGAAATGCTCAACATCGATGGTTTTGACGAAGACATCGTCAACGAGCTTCGTGCTCGGGCCAAGGATCGCCTGTTGACCAAGGCCATCGCTACTGAGGAAAAGCTGGCAGACGCCCATCCGGCCGAAGACCTGCTCTCGCTTGAGGGTATGGACAAGGATTTGGCGATGGAACTGGCGGTGCGCGGCGTGATTACCCGCGAAGACCTGGCCGAGCAGTCTATTGACGACCTGCTCGACATCGACGGCATCGACGACGAGCGTGCCGGCAAGTTGATCATGGCCGCCCGAGCCCATTGGTTCGAGTAATAGGCGCGGCCTGAGGAGAGAAGTGCATGACGCAAGTCACGGTGAAACAACTGGCCGATGAGGTCAAAACACCGGTAGAGCGCCTGCTGCAGCAGATGCGTGAGGCAGGTCTGCCGCACACCGCCGCCGAGGAACATGTGAGCGACAGTGAGAAGCAATCGTTGCTGACTCACCTGAAGAGCAGTCACAAGGCGAAGGTGGAAGAACCACGCAAGATCACTTTGCAGCGCAAGACCACCAGTACCCTGCGTGTCGCTGGCAGCAAGAGCATCAGCGTTGAAGTGCGTAAGAAGAAAGTCTTCGTACAGCGCAGCCCCGAAGAAATCGAGGCCGAGCGCCAGCGTGAGCTGGAAGAACGTCGCGCAGTAGAGAATGCTGCCCGTCAAAAGGCCGAAGAAGAAGCCAAGCGCCGCGCCGAAGAAGAGGCACGTCGCCAGCCAGCTCCGGTTGTCGAGCCTGTTGTCGAGGCGGTAGCCGCTCCTGCGCCTGTCGCGGCCGAGCGTGTGCAGGAGGCGCCAGCAGCGGCCCCGGCACCAGCAGTGGAAGCCCGTAAGAAAGACGAGCCTCGCCGTCCGGACAAAACCCGTAACGACGACAGCCGTCGTGGCAGCGATGGTGAGCGCAAGAACGCTCCGCACCGTGCTTCGGTCAAGGAAAAGGCTCCGGCGCCTCGCGTCGCGCCCCGCACGACCGATGAAGAAAGCGACGGTTTCCGTCGTGGCGGTCGCAGCAAGGGCAAGCTGAAGAAGCGTAATGCCCACGGTTTCCAGAACCCGACAGGGCCGGTTATCCGTGACGTACAGATTGGCGAGACCATCACTGTGGGCGAGTTGGCCCAGCAGATGTCGGTCAAGGCCGCTGAAGTCATCAAGTTCATGTTCAAGCTGGGCACTCCAGCCACCATCAACCAGGTACTGGATCAGGAAACTGCCCAGCTGGTAGCCGAAGAACTGGGCCACAAAGTGACCCTGGTCAGCGACACCGCCCTGGAAGATTCCCTGGCCGAGTCCCTGAAGTTTGAAGGTGAGGCTGTTGCCCGTGCTCCGGTCGTGACCGTAATGGGCCACGTTGACCATGGTAAGACCTCGCTGCTGGACTACATCCGTCGCGCCAAAGTGGCCGCGGGCGAAGCCGGTGGCATTACCCAGCACATCGGCGCCTACCACGTAGAAACCGAGCGCGGCATGGTCACCTTCCTCGACACCCCGGGTCACGCCGCGTTTACCGCAATGCGTGCCCGTGGTGCCAAGGCCACCGACATCGTGATCCTGGTGGTCGCGGCGGACGACGGCGTGATGCCTCAGACCGTCGAAGCCGTTCAGCACGCCCAGGCTGCTGGCGTACCGCTGGTGGTCGCGGTGAACAAGATCGACAAGCCGGGTGCCGACCTGGATCGCATTCGCAGCGAACTGGCGGCCCATGGCGTGACGCCGGAAGATTGGGGTGGCGATACTCCGTTCGTTCCAGTCTCCGCGAAAATGGGTACCGGCGTTGACGATCTGCTCGAAGCCGTCCTGCTGCAAGCCGAAGTACTGGAACTCACCGCAACCCCTTCGGCCCCTGGTCGTGGTGTGGTGGTCGAGTCCCGTCTCGACAAGGGCCGCGGCCCGGTGGCTACCGTGCTGGTCCAGGACGGTACCCTGCGTCAAGGCGACATGGTGCTGGTCGGCTCGAACTATGGCCGCGTGCGCGCCATGCTCGACGAGAACGGCAAGCCGATCAAGGAAGCGGGCCCGGCCATTCCGGTCGAGATCCTCGGCCTGGACGGTACTCCGGATGCTGGCGACGAGATGAGCGTGGTGGCTGACGAGAAGAAGGCCCGTGAGGTTGCCCTGTTCCGTCAAGGCAAGTTCCGCGAAGTCAAGCTGGCTCGTGCCCACGCTGGCAAGCTGGAAAACATCTTCGAAAGCATGGGCCAGGAAGAGAAGAAGACGCTCAACATCGTCCTCAAGTCCGACGTCCGTGGTTCGTTGGAAGCCCTGCAAGGCGCCTTGAACGGCCTGGGTAACGACGAAGTGCAAGTGCGTGTAGTTGGCGGCGGCGTCGGTGGTATCACCGAGAGCGATGCCAACCTGGCACTGGCCTCCAATGCAGTCGTGTTCGGCTTCAACGTGCGTGCCGATGCCGGTGCGCGCAAGATCGTCGAGCAGGAAGGTCTGGATATGCGTTACTACAACGTAATCTACGACATCATTGAAGACGTCAAGAAAGCCCTGACCGGTATGCTGGGCAGTGATGTCCGGGAGAACATCCTGGGTATCGCCGAGGTTCGTGACGTGTTCCGCTCGCCGAAGTTCGGTGCGATCGCCGGTTGCATGGTCATCGAAGGTGTCGTGCACCGTAACCGTCCGATCCGCGTACTGCGCGAAGACATCGTTATCTTCGAAGGCGAGCTGGAATCCCTGCGCCGCTTCAAGGATGACGCTTCCGAAGTGCGTGCCGGCATGGAGTGCGGTATCGGCGTCAAGAGCTACAACGACGTCAAGGTTGGTGACAAGATCGAAGTCTTCGAGAAGGTCCAGGTTGCTCGCAGCCTCTAACTCGCGCACTTCAAGAGCCCCGATGGATCGCTGCATGCAAATGCACGGCATCGCTGGCGGGCTCTAAACGCAACGCCCGGTCTGGTTTTTTCCAGGCCGGGCGTTTGCCGCTTTCAGACCACACGGGTTTCACCGTGAGGCAGTAACAGGTAGCAAGACATGGCAAAAGAATACAGCCGTACCCAACGTATCGGTGACCAGATGCAGCGCGAGCTGGCGCAACTGATCCGCCGTGAAGTCAAGGACCCACGTGTTGGCCTGGTGACGATCACCGCCGTGGAAGTCAGTCGTGACGTCGGTCACGCAAAGATCTTCATCACCGTGATGGGCCAGGAAGGTGCCGAAGAGATCGCCCAGAGCATCAAGGTGCTGAACTCGGCGGCAGGTTTCCTGCGCATGCAACTGGCGCGTGAAATGAAGCTGCGCAGCGTGCCGCAATTGCACTTCCATTATGACGAGAGCGTGGCCCGTGGTGCCCACCTGTCGGCCTTGATCGAGCGTGCCGTGGCCGAAGACAGCCAGCATGGCGACGCCTCCGCCCCTGAAGACACCAAGGAGTAAGCGGTGGCTCAGGTCAAGCGTATCCGTCGTAATGTCAGTGGGATCATCCTGCTGGACAAGCCCCTGGGGTTTACCTCCAATGCGGCGCTGCAGAAGGTCCGTTGGTTGCTCAATGCCGAGAAGGCCGGGCACACCGGTAGCCTCGATCCCCTGGCCACCGGCGTATTGCCGTTGTGCTTTGGAGAGGCCACCAAGTTCTCGCAGTACCTGCTCGATTCCGACAAGGGTTATGAAACCCTGATGCAGTTGGGAAAGACCACCAGCACGGCGGATGCCGAAGGCGAGGTCCTGCAAACCCGCGAGGTGACCGTTGGTCGTACCGATATTGAAGCGGTATTGCCGGAATTTCGTGGTGAAATCAAACAGATACCCCCCATGTACTCTGCCCTCAAGCGTGATGGCCAGCCACTCTACAAGCTGGCTCGTGCAGGGGAAGTGGTGGAGCGTGAACCGCGTTCTGTTACTATTGCGCGCCTGGAATTGCTCGCCTGTGAAGGCGACACCGCCCGCTTGGCGGTGGATTGCAGCAAAGGCACCTATATCCGTACCCTGGTGGAGGATATCGGCGAGAAACTCGGTTGTGGTGCGTACGTCGCGGAACTGCGACGGACCCAGGCCGGACCTTTCAGCCTGGCCCAGACGGTCACCCTGGAAGAGCTCGAGGCCGTGCATGCCGAAGGTGGTAACGAAGCGGTGGATCGTTTCCTGATGCCATCGGACAGTGGCCTGCTGGATTGGCCGTTGCTGCAGTTCTCGGAGCACAGTGCGTTCTACTGGCTCAATGGCCAGCCGGTACGTGCCCCCGATGCGCCGAAGTTCGGCATGGTGCGAGTACAGGATCACAATGGTCGCTTCATCGGTATCGGTGAAGTGAGCGAAGACGGGCGCATCGCGCCGCGTCGACTGATTCGGTCAGAGTGACCGAAACCAGCCTGTGTCACAGCAGGTTGGCGAGTGTGGCTGTCAGCAGGCACGGTCACTACTCTTTTTTTGATACAGGGATTTGTCCCTGGCCTGTTGAAACTGTTCTTGAACAGTTTCCTGATATAAGGAATGCCCACATGGCACTCAGCGTTGAAGAAAAAGCTCAGATCGTAACCGACTACCAGCAAGCTGTTGGTGACACTGGTTCGCCAGAAGTGCAAGTTGCACTGCTGACCGCCAACATCAACAAGCTGCAAGGTCACTTCAAGGCCAACGGTAAAGACCACCACTCGCGTCGTGGCCTGATCCGCATGGTAAACCAGCGTCGTAAGCTGCTGGACTACCTGAAGGGCAAGGACCTGAGCCGTTACAGCACCCTGATCGCTCGTCTGGGTCTGCGTCGCTAATCAGCGATTGCGCTATGAGGTTGGTTGCTTGCCATGCGTCAGCGGTTTTTCCGCCGGCGTATGGCAGGCTTCCAGCCTCAAGTTTTATCTGGGCTGTAGTTTTACCTGGACAATAAAGGCTGGGCCGATTCCCACCGTTGCCCAAGAATTTCGCAAGAACACAAGTTTCCCCAAGAGCCACAAAGAAGGTAGGACACCGTGAACCCGGTAATCAAGAAATTCCAGTTCGGTCAGTCGACCGTCACTCTCGAGACTGGCCGTATCGCCCGTCAGGCCTCCGGCGCAGTATTGGTCACCGTTGACGACGACGTCAGCGTATTGGTGACCGTAGTCGGTGCCAAGCAAGCCGATCCAGGCAAAGGCTTCTTCCCTCTGTCTGTCCACTACCAGGAAAAAACCTACGCCGCCGGCAAGATCCCTGGTGGTTTCTTCAAGCGTGAAGGCCGTCCTTCCGAGAAAGAAACCCTGACCTCGCGTCTGATCGACCGCCCGATCCGCCCTCTGTTCCCAGAAGGCTTCATGAACGAAGTGCAGGTTGTCTGCACCGTGGTTTCCACCAGCAAGAAGACCGATCCGGACATCGCTGCGATGATCGGTACCTCTGCTGCCCTGGCCATCTCCGGCATTCCTTTCGACGGCCCGATCGGCGCTGCCCGCGTCGCTTTCCACGAAAGCACCGGCTACCTGCTGAACCCAACCTACGAGCAACTGGCTGCTTCGAGCCTGGACATGGTCGTAGCCGGTACCGAAGAAGCGGTACTGATGGTTGAGTCCGAAGCCAAGGAACTGACCGAAGACCAGATGCTGGGCGCCGTGCTGTTCGCCCACGACGAATTCCAATCGGTGATCAAGGCCGTCAAGGAACTGGCCGCCGAAGCCGCCAAGCCAACTTGGGACTGGGCGCCTGCCGCCGAAGCCACCGAGCTGCTGGGTGCCATCCGCGCCGAGTTCGGCGACGCCATCTCCCAGGCCTACACCATCACCGTCAAGGCCGACCGTTATGCCCGCCTGGGCGAGCTGAAGGACCAAGTGGTCGCCAAGCTCTCCGGCGAAGAAGGCCAGCCATCGGCTTCCGACGTCAAGGCCGCTTTCGGTGAGATCGAATACCGCACCGTTCGCGAAAACATCGTTAACGGCAAGCCACGTATCGACGGCCGCGACACTCGTACCGTACGTCCTCTGAATATCGAAGTTGGCGTCCTGGCCAAGACCCACGGTTCGGCCCTGTTCACCCGTGGCGAAACCCAGGCCCTGGTCGTTGCGACCCTGGGTACTGCCCGTGACGCACAGCTGCTGGACACCCTGGAAGGCGAGAAGAAAGACCCCTTCATGCTGCACTACAACTTCCCACCGTTCTCGGTAGGCGAATGTGGTCGCATGGGTGGTGCTGGTCGTCGTGAAATCGGTCACGGCCGCCTGGCCCGTCGTTCCGTCCAGGCCATGCTGCCGGACACCGACTCGTTCCCTTACACCATCCGCGTGGTATCGGAAATCACCGAATCCAACGGCTCCAGCTCCATGGCTTCGGTCTGCGGTGCTTCCCTGGCCCTGATGGACGCCGGTGTACCGATGAAGGCTCCGGTTGCCGGTATCGCCATGGGTCTGGTGAAGGAAGGCGAGAAGTTCGCCGTCCTGACCGACATCCTGGGTGACGAAGACCACCTGGGCGACATGGACTTCAAAGTAGCCGGTACCGCCAAGGGTGTGACCGCGCTGCAGATGGACATCAAGATCAAGGGCATCACCGAAGAAATCATGGAGATCGCCCTGGGCCAGGCCCTGGAAGCTCGCCTGAACATCCTCGGCCAGATGAACCAAGTGATCGGCCAGTCGCGTACCGAACTGTCGGCCAATGCTCCGACCATGATCGCGATGAAGATCGACACCGACAAGATCCGTGATGTCATCGGTAAAGGCGGCGCCACCATCCGTGCGATCTGCGAAGAAACCAAGGCTTCGATCGATATCGAAGACGACGGTTCGATCAAGATCTTCGGCGAAACCAAGGAAGCGGCAGAGGCAGCTCGCCAGCGCGTCCTGGGCATCACCGCAGAGGCCGAGATCGGCAAGATCTACGTCGGCAAGGTTGAGCGCATCGTCGACTTCGGCGCCTTCGTCAACATCCTGCCGGGCAAGGACGGCCTGGTGCACATCTCCATGCTGAGCGACGCTCGCGTAGAGAAAGTCACCGACATCCTGAAAGAAGGCCAGGAAGTGGAAGTGCTGGTACTGGACGTGGACAACCGCGGCCGTATCAAGCTCTCCATCAAGGACGTGGCAGCAGCCAAGGCTTCGGGCGTTTAATCTCCCTTTAGCCTCACGCTGAACAAGCAAGCGCCCCGACTGGTTCGGGGCGTTTTGCTATCTGCGCTTGATATCTCTTTGCCCTCTTGCCTGGCGCGCCCCAGGCGCCGGTGCTAGGGATGGTCTGAAGTAGCCATGTATTTCCCCGGCATACCACCTAGCGCAACTTTTAAACTCGCCAAATGATCAAAAAACAATCAATTCGACGAGTATTTCTTACGTTTTCGCCACCCGGACCCCACTCCGGTGGCCATTTCCCGCATTACAGGCGCACCTCTCCTGCATTCGTCAGTAAATGTCGGCGCGCCATCCACAGGTTCGACAGAGCGAACAGTGTCACCAGTTGCGCCGTGTTTTTGGCCAAGCCGCGAAAGCGCACCTTGGTGTAACCGAACTGGCGCTTGATTACCCGGAACGGATGCTCGACCTTGGCGCGCACCTGAGCCTTGGCCTTTTCAATCTTGCGCTTGGCTTTGTACAGCACGCTGCGCTTATCGAGTTTTTTGTAGGTGCTGCGGCGTGCCGCCACCTGCCAGATAACTTCACGTCCTTCATGCTCGGGCCGCTTTTCGACACCGGTGTAGCCTGCATCGGCGCAGACCACGTTTTCGTCGCCATGCAGCAATTTGTCCACCTGGGTGACATCCGCCACATTGGCCGCCGTGCCCACTACGCTGTGCACCAGACCCGATTCGTCATCGGCGCCGATGTGGGCCTTCATGCCAAAATAATACTGGTTTCCCTTCTTGGTCTGGTGCATTTCCGGGTCGCGCTTGCCGTCCTTGTTCTTGGTCGAACTGGGCGCATTGATCAGCGTTGCATCGACGATGGTGCCCTGGCGCAGCGACAGGCCGCGGTCGCCCAGATAGCCATTGATGACAGCGAGGATGCCGGCCGCCAGCTCGTGTTTCTCCAGCAAGCGGCGGAAGTTGAGAATGGTGGTTTCGTCGGGGATGCGCTCCAGGTTCAGCCCGGCAAACTGGCGCAGGATCGTGGTTTCGTACAGCGCTTCCTCCATCGCTGGATCGCTGTAGCCGAACCAGTTCTGCAGCAGATGCACACGCAGCATCGCCATCAACGGGTAGGCCGGACGGCCACCTTCACCTTTCGGATAATGTGGCTCGATCAAAGCAATCAAGCCCTTCCACGGCACCACCCGATCCATCTCGATCAGGAACAACTCCTTGCGGGTTTGCTTGCGCTTGCCAGCGTACTCGGCGTCGGCGAAGGTCATCTGCTTCATCGGGAAACTCGGTGGGTGGGGTCGCGGTATTTTGCCAAATCAGAAAGTCTTTTTCAGAGTTTCCCTAGGTTTAGCCCACGCCGGTGTAGCTCAGTCGGTAGAGCAGCGCACTCGTAACGCGAAGGTCGCAGGTTCGATTCCTGTCTCCGGCACCAGAGAGCAAGCCAGGGCAGTTCATGACTGCCTACCCCCCCTAAATGAACGCTCTCGAAAGACACCGAACTACAAAACATCGGCAGGCCACTTCAGCCACTATGTCGAGTTCGCAGGTTGTATCTAAAACCATGCTAAATGGTCGTCATAGCTTGCTCTGTAAGTTCCAGAGCTTTCCTGCTCAATTCAGTTGAGCGCCTTCTAGTTGCCTGTTGAAGTGCGTCTGATGTTGCAGATGCCGATAAGCCAGAAACAAATACATCAACTAAGCGTTTGCTTGTACTTAACCGGCATCACGTACTGGGATCCGCAGTTTGTTCAATGCTATTGGGTTATGCACTTTGTAGCTCGATGAGCTTTGGGCTTGGTTGTTCATGCTCGGGTTGGTCATGAAGTGGATGGTAGCCGCTAGGGGCATTACGCATAATGACGGCCAGGGATCATGGAGCGTCCGGTGTGAAGAAGTGGAAGTTGGCTGTGTTCGGCGTGGTATCGCTGTTGCTTGCAGGCTGTGAGAAAGGGCCTTCCTATGAGTTCGAGGGGCAATACTTCGCCACTGAAGGCGAAGAGTGCACGACTCCAGTGAGTACGAAAGACCTGGAACACTATCTTCTTGAGATAACCAAACAGGTGAGTTGGGGGCGTGTGATGTATTCCGCCACGTTGCCAGCGGCGGCCAAGGCCGGGCTGCCTGTTGTCAGTGCGCAAGACGTCTCGCCCAATGATGATAATCAGCTCACTTTCAATTTCAGCAAAGCCAGGGTGTACGGGGTTCCTCCAGAGAATCCGGACTTTACTATCGTCGTTACCGTAATCCCCAATCAAAATAAGGAAGGGCATCTTTGGCTGATCAAGGAAAAGATGATTATCAACAAGGATGGGAAAGTGAAGGAGGTCGATATCCTTGAGCGTCTGAGAGACCTTATCGAAGTCGGGCAGGCAGGCGCTTGCTTGAGAAAAGCAGCGGTGACGGGTTGATTCTTGTGGTCCTGATTGGCTAATGCCGATCAGTCAAGACGCTTGTAGGAGCGAGGCTTGCCCGCGATGCGCGCTACCGTTAACAAGCGTCGACCGGCTGCTCCTAAAGGGGATCACCTCGCTTAACTGACTGGCATTACTCTCTTTGAAACACCGATAGAGCCCATCGCTTTGGCGGGATCTGCGAAATCCTGTTTCGCAAGGTTCTGGTGGGCTGGTGTTTGGCGATGCTCCGCAAAACCTCCGATTTTTCTGCAATGGGTGCATCAGGTCATATAAATCGTGGGCCAAAGCCCCTATATTCGGTCCCTGTCTGAGTACCAGCATGCTGTTTTCAGATGATCCCGAATGGCTCTGCAGGCCGGTTGAATCGAGCGGCCCAGAGATCCCAGCGACCCCGATCCATTTCCATTCCCAAGATCAGAGAGAACGAGATGATTCCTAAAGAGGCAAGAATCGACGTAGCGCTTGAAAGGTACTTGGCTGCCACGCCTTCCTTGCAAGAAGAAATCAGTGCCCTGAGCCCTGAGGAGCAGAAGCAGCAGGCGCAATGGGCCTTTGAAGACGAGGCGGAGTCTCGTGGCATCGAGCCGTGGGAGCTGGTGCTCGACCTGGTGGCCGAGACACCCGAGGAGCTGAAGGCCATGCGCCTGGAAGTGCACCAGGAGGTTGCCGAAGCACTGGGCATGGATCTTCAGGACTACCTGGAACTCAACGAAATCGACGATTGAGCATTAGCGGCGACCAGCTTCAAGAACGCTTCTTGAAGCTTGTCGCCAAGCCCGCCGCCGTTTTCAGAGGCTCAGGCGCATGGACAGGTCCAGGGCTTTCACGTCCTTGGTCATGGCGCCGATGGAGATGTAGTCCACGCCAGTCTCGGCGATCGGACGCAAGGTGCTCTCGTTGATCCCGCCGCTGGCCTCGAGCTTGGCCTGGCCAGCATTCAGGCGCACGGCCTCGCGCATATCGTCCAGGCTCAACTCGTCGAGCATGATGATGTCGGCACCCGCCGCCAGCGCTTCTTTCAATTCCCCAAGGCTTTCCACTTCCACTTCCACCGGCTTGCCCGGGGCGATCTTGTGGGCGGCGCTCACGGCCTGGGCGATACCGCCACAGGCGGCGATATGATTTTCCTTGATCAGGAAGGCGTCATACAGGCCGATGCGGTGGTTGTGGCAGCCGCCACAGGTGACTGCATATTTCTGTGCCAGGCGCAGGCCGGGGAGAGTCTTGCGGGTATCCAGCAGCTTGACCTGGGTATCGGCGACAAAGTCCGCCAGGTAGCGAGCACGGGTGGCGACCCCCGACAGCAGTTGCAGGAAGTTCAAGGCACTGCGTTCACCCGTGAGCAGCGAGCGGGCCGGGCCTTCCAGGTGGAACAACACTTGATTGGCGACCACCCGTTCACTGTCTGCCACCTGCCAATGCACGGCGACCCTTGGGTCCAGCTGGCGAAACACCGCGTCGACCCAGGCGGTACCGCTGATCACCGCGGCTTCGCGGGTGATGATGGTGGCCTTGGCCAGCCGCTCGGCCGGGATCAATTGCGCTGTGATATCGCCGCTGCCGACATCTTCCAGCAATGCACGGCGCACGTTGGCTTCGATTTCAGCGGTCAGGTCGGCGAGGCGTAGATTCGGCATAACGGACTCCACAAACAAGGTGCGCCGATTATAGAGGCATGGGATCGACGAACCCAAGGCGGCTAATCCGGCAAGCCCAGGCCGAACCTGTGTTTCGTCGCTTTGTCTGAATAGATGAGAGATTTTTCCTAGAAACCTAAGGGTTATTTCCGAGGAGTCGACAGAGTCTGCTGGCGCAACAGGGGAGTTTTACAAGATAATGCGACTTGTAATTGACGTCATAGCTTTGACGTGTCTTTGGCTTCCCCTTACATGAAGTGCAGTGGAGTGCATTTGTGCCTCCGCTCAGAGCCGGCTGTGAGCGTCAGCGGCTCGGCAGAACCTTGATATCGAACCGAAGAAACACCTTTGCAGGAGGCTTGGATGCACAACGACGGGAATGTAGTGCCTTTGCACAAGGTCGCTACAGATCAAGCGACGTCCTCGCCGCTCGCCCGCCTGCCGGTGATTCTGCTTCAGGTTCGTGACAAGGCTGCCCAGCAATTGCGCCACGGCCTGCAGGAGTTGTTCGATAACGCCGACGATACCCTGTTCGAGATGGCCGACCGGGCGCAGAACAATGTCGAGCAGAACATCCTGTTCGAGGCCATGCGCGACCTGCGATTGAAGCGCAAGAGCATCGAGCGCGGCTTCCTCGAGAAGTTCTTCGAGGCCTTTGCTTGCCTGGTCCAGTACGACCCGGCCCAGGTCATCGCCCATGCCGCCTCCTATGACCCGAACCTGCAGCCGAGCCATGACGACCTGGAAAAAACCGTGGCCGTGGATGCCATGGTGGCCAAGGTGCTCAACCGCAGCGGTTTTGCCCTGGGCCACCTGAGTGCACGTCTGGGGATGCTGCTGGGGCGGCGTCTGGCCGACGCTGAAAACCCCTTGGGGCCCGCCATGCTCTGCGACTACTTCCTGCAGGCCGGACGCAACCTGGGGGTGGGGATCAAGGTCAAGCTGATCATCCTCAAGCTTTTCGAGCGCTACGTGCTCAGCGATGCCGAACAACTCTATGCCGAGGCCAATCAACTGCTGATCGCCACCGGCATTCTCCCGGACCTGCTTCCTGCTCCCGCCCGCCGGGCCTCGGACCGTGCCCGGGCCGAGATCCAGAGCGAGGCCGGGCCAGGCGGGCCAGGCAAGGCCGGGCAGCATCCCTTCGACGAGAGTGTCCAGGAAGTCTTCGCCGCCTTGCAGACGTTGCTGCTCCACGTGCGCGGTAGCGTGGCGCCGACCCTGGAGGCCAGCGCCGAAACCCAGCCGATCTCCACCCGCGACCTGCTGCGGCTGTTGTCGCATCTGCAGCAGTACGTGCCGGCCCCCAGCGTCCAGGATGACTTCGACCTGCGTAACCAGCTCGAACAGCTGCTGACCCGGGTCAGCGTCAAGAGCGGTAAATCCCGGGTCGTGGATGTGGCCGACGAAGATGTGATCAACCTGATCGCCATGCTGTTCGAGTTCATCCTCGATGATCGCAACCTGCCGGATTCGCTCAAGGCGCTGATCGGGCGCTTGCAGATCCCCATGCTCAAGGTGGCGGTACTGGACAAGAGTTTCTTCAGCCGCGGCAGCCACCCGGCCCGGCGGTTGCTCAATGAGATTGCCGCTGCCGCCATGGGCTGGGGCAGTTGCGATGACCATCAGCGCGACAGCCTGTACCTGCGTATCGAGCAGGTGGTGCAGCGCCTGTTGAGCGAGTTCACCGACGATCCGGCGATCTTTTCCGAGCTGCTGGCCGACTTCCTGGCCTTTACCGCCGATGAGCGACGTCGAGCCGAACTGCTGGAGCAGCGCACCCGCGACGCCGAAGAAGGTCGCGCCAAGGCGGAGCTGGCCCGGCGCCGGGTGGAGCAGGCGCTCAATACCGCGTTGCTGGGCAAGGTGCTGCCACAGGCAGTGGTGGACTTCGTCCGGGATACCTGGAGCCAGGTACTGCTGCTCAGCTACCTCAAGCACGGTGACGAGTCGCAGGAATGGCGGGCTGGCGAACACACCATGGAGCAGTTGATCTGGAGCGTGCAGCGACATGCCCAGCCGGACACCGCCATGCGCTTGCTGGCGGTGGTGCCGGGTTTGCTCAAGGGCCTGCGCGAGGGCTTGAGCGGCGCGGCGTTCGATCCGTTTGCCGCTAGCGAATTCTTCGCGCAGCTGGAGCTGCTGCACCTGCAGGCCTTCGAGCATCAAGCCCAGGAGGTGCAGCCACAGGTGTCCAGCCTGGCGCCCACAGGCACGGGAATGGTCGAAGTGGCCCAGGAGATCGTCCTGCCCAGTGCCGAGGAAGGCCCGCTGGAGGCCGCTCCCCTGGCGCTGCCGGCCAATGACGCCAGCCTGCAGGTGGTGGATCAGTTGCGCCTGGGGGCCTGGGTCGAGTTCCAGGAGGATGAAGACAGCGTCCTGCGTTGCAAGTTGGCGGCGGTCGTCCCCCATCCCGTGGCCAAGTATGTGTTCGTCAATCGCACCGGGATGAAGGTGCTGGAGCGCACGCGCATGGGCCTGGCCCTGGAATTTCAGCGTGGCGCGGTACGTACCCTGGACGACACCCTGTTGTTCGATCGCGCCCTGGAGTCGGTGATTGGCAATCTGCGGCGACTCAATCACGGCAAGTGATCGCAACCAGGGTAGGGATCGCGGCATACTGGGCTTCTCAAGGCTTTAGTTGAAGGAATCGGTATGCGGCTGGACCCTGCCACGGGTTGGTGTCATGGCGTACGTCACTGCCCGTCACCCAATTTCAATGAGCGTCCGGCAGGCGAGATCTCGCTGCTGGTGATTCATAACATCAGCCTGCCGCCGGGGCAGTTCGGCACCGGCAAGGTGCAGGAATTCTTCCAGAATCGCCTCGATGTCACGGAGCATCCGTATTTTGCCGGGATCGCCGACTTGCGCGTGTCCGCGCATTTTCTGATCGAGCGTGACGGCGCAGTCACCCAGTTTGTCTCCTGCCTGGACCGGGCCTGGCATGCCGGGGTGTCGAGTTTCGAAGGGCGCGAGACCTGCAACGACTTTTCCCTGGGCATCGAGCTCGAAGGCACCGACGAATTGCCATTCACCGATGCCCAATACCAGGCGTTGAGCCTGTTGACCGGACAATTGCAGGCGGCGTTCAGCGCCATCACGCCACACAGGATTTGTGGCCATAGCGACATAGCGCCCGGACGCAAGACCGATCCGGGCCAGGCTTTCGATTGGGCGCGCTATCGTGTCGCCCTGGAAGAGGGGGAAGGACCATGAGTTTTCTGGTGTTGCTGCTGGCGGTGTGGATCGAGAAGTTCTCGGCCCTGCGCCAGAAAGTGCAGCGCGACGGCTGGTGGCTGACGCGCCTGGCACGATTGGAGTCGAGCCCGCGCACGGCCGGGCATCCCTGGGGGCAACTGGCGTTGCTGGTGCTGCTGCCGGCGGTGGCGCTCGGCCTGTTGTTGCTGGTATTGCAACCGCTGGCCTATGGCCTGTTGGCGCTGCCGGTGCACCTGCTGGTGGTGATCTATGCCCTGGGGCGGGGCGACCTGCTGGGTGGCTTGGGTCCCTTCCGCGATGCCTGGCGACGTGAAGACCTGCAAGCGGCGCTGCATGTGGCCAAGCGCGACCTGGACATCTGCGCCGACTCCGGCGAGCAGTTGCTGGAACGGGTCCAGGGCCACCTGCTGTGGCAGGCCTACCAGAGTTTCTTCGCGGTGATCTTCTGGTACTTCCTGCTGGGTCCGGTGGCGGCCCTGAGCTATCGCCTGCTGGCGCTGGCCGCCGAACATGGCAAGAGCCCGGCCCTGGTGGAACGTGCCGCGCAGTTGCGGCATGCCTTCGACTGGCTGCCGGTGCGCCTGTTGGCGGCGAGTTTCGCCCTGGTGGGCAACTTCGTCGCCGTGGGCCGAGTGATGCTCCACGAGCTGCTCAACTGGCATATCAGTGCCGCACAACTGGTGGAAAAGGTCGGCCTGGTGGCCGGGGAAATCCCGGCCCCGGTCACCGGCCCCGAGGGCATCAACAGCCTGGATCGCATCTGGGAGCTGCTGCTGCGCGCCGCCGTGCTCTGGTATGCCGGCTTTGCCCTGTACACCGTTCTGCTCTGAGGCACCTGGCGAGGGAGTCCTCCCTCGCCACCCCCAACGGGCTTGGTCCCGGCGCGGTTAACTTTAAGTTACAAAACCTCCCCCTAAATTACGCTATACAGACGGAGCGCCGAATAGTGGCTATCTGCTGCCTTCGCCTGCCTGCCAATAAAAATAAAAGAAAGGGAGAATTCTTTGTGAAGAGCTTGCTCTATCCCTCCATAGCGCTGATGAATCGCCTGAGCTTCGGCATGAAGTTCAGCCTGATCAGCGTGCTGTTCTTTGTGCCCATGCTGGTGACCAATTTTTACCTGGTACGCGACTCCTATCGCGAATTCCAGGGCACCCGGATCGAACTGCAAAGCCTCGATCTATTGGGCAGTAGCCTGGCCCTGCGCCGCGATCTGGAAACCCTCAACAACCTGGTGCAGATCAACGCCGGCCTCGGCCAGTCCGGCAAGGCAGGGGACCTGGAGAGCAGGATCGTCGCCCTGGAACAATCCGTGCTCCAGCGCCTGCAAGCCATGCAGGCCGTGACTGCCGAGCCCCAGCAGGTGGAGGTTTTCAACGCCAAGCGCGAGGAGCTGGTCGCAGCCTTCAAGGCCCAGCAAGTGGAGAATTCGCTGCTGAACAAGAGCGGGCTGATCGGCAAGCTGCTGAGCAGTGCACAGTTGTTCAGCCAGATCATCGCCAGCCAGTCGGGTCTCAGCCGTGACGGCCAGGGCGATATCCGCCAGCTCAGCGAACTGATCACCAGCATCACCCCACAGGTCACCCAGACCCTGGGCGAGGGGCGGGCCATGGGTGCCTTCTCCCTGGGCCAGGGTTTTCTCAATTCGTCTTCCAGCACCCGTTTCGATGAATTGCTGGTGCAGATCGAAAAACTTCAGGCCGAGTACGGCCTCAAGTTGCAGGATGCCCTGGGCTCCAGCCGTGCCGCCCACGATGCCCTCGACGGCGCGGCCAATGCCAGCAAGGCCAGCCTCAAGCAGGCCAGCGAGCTGTTCGAAGAGCAGGTGGTGATGGCCGAGACCCTGGAGGCGCCCTGGCCGGCGTTCTATGACCAGGCCAGCACGCTGATGGCCCAGACCTACCAGCTCAACGAAAGCACCCTGAAATTCCTCGATGTCGAACTGCAAAAGCGCCTGGCGCAGAACCGCAGCCACATGGTGCTGCTGGTGGCGGCCCTGGCCTTGGTGTTCCTGTCGATCGTCTACCTGTATGGCGGTTTCTACGCCTCGACCCGCACCACCCTGCGTCGCCTGGGCGTGATGATGGACAAGGTCGCGGCCGGCGACATGACCGTCACCTTCACCGCCCACAGCCGCGACGAGTTGGGCGACCTGGGCAGCCTGTTCAACGGCACGGTGCTGAAGATCCACGATTTGATCGAGCGGGTCGGGCATACCGTGAGCGAGGTCGAGCGCCAGGCCGGGCAAGTGGAAAACGTCTCGGCCCAGAGTAACCAGGCAGTGGCTGGCCAGCGCAGCCAGATCGAGCAGGTGGCTACGGCAATGAACCAGATGTCCGCCACCTCCCAGGAAGTGGCCCGCAGCGCCGCGGCAGCGGTCAGCAGTGCCCACAGCGTCAACGACGAGACCATCAATGGCCGGGGCCTGGTGGAGTCCCAGCAAGGCAGCATTGCCCGACTGGCCAGTGAGATCGACCAGTCGGTGCGGGTGATCAACCAACTGGCCAGCGACAGCCAGTCCATCAGCCGGGTATTGGAGGTGATCAAGAGCATCGCCGAACAGACCAACCTCCTGGCCCTCAACGCCGCCATCGAGGCGGCGCGGGCCGGCGAGCAGGGGCGCGGGTTCGCGGTGGTGGCCGATGAAGTGCGCACCCTGGCCAAGCGCACCCAGCAGTCCACCGAAGAAATCGAAGACATGATCGGCAAGCTGCACGGCGGGGTCAGTGCGGCGGTCAAGGCCATGGGCAGCAGCCATGCCATGGCCAATGGCACGGTCGATCAGTCGGAGAAGGTCCAGCAGGCCCTGGAGAACATCCTCGGTGCGGTGGGCATGATCGTTGACCAGAACCAGCAGATCGCCGCGGCGGTGGAGCAGCAGACGGCGGTGGCCCACGACATCGACCAGAACATCGTCGAGATCAATCGTGCTGGCGAGCGCACTGCTGAAGGCGCACACCAGACCGAGGATGCCAGTCGCCAGCTCTCGGCCCAGGTGGTCCAGCTCAAGCAGTTGATCGGCGCGTTCCGGGTCTGAGCCCGCCCTGCAGTGCAGCCCTGCCCAGGCCGGGCTGCCACAAGCTGTAGTAATTAATCGCTTTGTCTGGGGTGTTTTTCCTGCTTTCCTGCGCGTTTTTTCCGGGCGCCGCCTGCGCCCGGCCAGTCAGCCATGGCGTGTCCATGGCCCTGAGGAAATACGCCGATGACCGTTTCTTCCGGAGTCCTGGGACGCTGCGCCCACTGCCAGGCTCTGCTCGATCTCGAACCCTGGCAACTCAACGCCATGGCCATGCAGGAACCCTTCGCCTGCAAGCACTGCCACAAGCCGCTCAAGCTCGACTGTCCGGAGCAGATCAAGCGCCTCAAGACCCTGGGCTCGTTCGCCACCCTGCGGGCGCTGTTGATCGTGCTCTGTGCCACGGTGCTGCTGGTGAGCCTGACATTGCAGTGGATCGGGCTGCTGGAGCGGAGCCTGCAACTGGGCATCTCGGCACTGGTGCTGGTGGGGTACCTGCTGGTGATGACCATCGCCCGGCGCCGGCAGCGCCGGCCCTTGCTGCTACAGGCCGGCTGAGGGCCAGCCGAACACTGCGCAGGCGTTACGGGTGCTGGTGCTGGCCAGGTGCTCGGCACTGACGCCGATGATTTCGGCCAGGGCCGCGCAGATCTCCGGCAGGTGCTGGGGGCTGTTGCGCTGATGGGGGTACATCGCTGGGGCCATGTCCGGCGCGTCGGTCTCCAGCACCAGGGCTTCCAGCGGCAGTTCGGCGAGTACCTTGCGCAGGCGCAGGGCCTGGGGCCAGGTCGCGGCGCCGCCCAGGCCCAGCTTGAAACCCAGCTTGAGGTATTCCCGGGCCTCCTCGCGGCTGCCAGCGAAGGCGTGGATGATCCCGCCGCGCTGGAGCTTGAAGCGCTTCAGGGTGGCAATCACCGCCGCATGGCTGCGCCGCACATGCAACAGCGCTGGCAGTTGGAAGTCCGCCGCCAGCTGCAGCTGGGCCTCGAACAGCGCCTGCTGGCGCTCGCGGTCCAAGTGCTGGAGAAAGTAGTCCAGGCCAATCTCGCCCACTGCGCACAATTGTGGATGCCCGGCCAGGCGCGCCAGCCAATCGCCCAGGTGCTGCAGGTCGGCAGGCTGGTGATCGTCCAGGTACACCGGGTGCAGGCCGAAGGCCGCGTAGAGCTGCGGGTCGCCTTGCACCAGGTCCCAGACCCGCTGCCAGTTACCCTGGTAGACCCCCAGCACCACCATCCGGCCGACGCCCCGGGCGCGGCTGTCGGCCAGCAGCGCCCCACGATCGGCGTCGAAATCCGGAAAGTCCAGGTGGGTGTGGCTGTCGATCAGCTCCACGGTTCAGCCCTGCTGGATACGCTGTTTGAAGGTCCGCGGGATGGCCTGTACGCCGGGCTGGTACTGGCCTTCTTCAATGGCCGCCAGGGCCAGTTGCAGGACGGTGTCGGCGATCAGCTGATGTTGCTGGGCCATGGCGTTGACCGGCAGCGGCAGGAAGTCCAGCAGCTGGGTGTCGCCGAAGGTCCCCAGGCGCAGTGGCCGGGACTTGAGCGGGAAGTCGTGCAAGGCATCGAACACCCCTTGCAGCAGCACATAGGAGGTGGTCACCAGGGCATCGGGCAGATGGCCCAGGCGCTGCAGCAACTCTTCCATCAACTGCCGGCCGCAATCGCGGCTGAAGGCCTCGCCGTGCTCGATCACCACGTCGCCGCCGAACCCCTCCAGGGCCTGGCGGAAACCCGCGGCCCGCTCCTGGCTGATACTCAGCTCCGGGCGGGCGCCGAGCAGCACGATCTGCCGGGGCTCGGGTTGCAGCAGGCTTTGGGTCAGGTGCAGGCTGGCTTGCAGGTCGTCGCTGATCACCGAGCAGAACTGCCCGGCCGGCATCATCCGGTCGATGGCGATGATCGGCAGCCCCTGGGCCTGCAATTGCAGGTAGCTGTCGTCTTCCGGCGGCAGGCAACTGGCGACGATCAAGGCATCGCAGCGGCGCGCGCGAAACAGCTGCAGCAGTTGCCGTTCGCTGTCCGGCGCATCGTCGGAGCTGGCGATCAGCAATTGGTAGCCCCGGGCCCGCGCGCCTTGCTCGAGCAACTTGGCGATCCGCGCGTAGCTGGGGTTCTCCAGGTCCGGGAGAATGAAGCCCAGGGTCCGGGTATGGCGGCTGCGCAGGCCGGCCGCCTGGGGGTTGGGAGTGAAGCCGTGCTCTTCGACCACCGCCCGCACCCGTTCCACGGTGGCGTTGCTGATGCGCTGCTGTTCGGCCTTGCCGTTGATGACGTAACTGGCGGTGGTGACGGACACACCGGCCAGTCGAGCGATATCACTGAGTTTCAACCCGGGATTTCCTTATTTTTGGTGCTTGCCCCGACATTTTCGCCAATCCTACCTGATCTGGGCACGCGACCAACGTCGGAACCGGCAATCGACCAGCAGGACTTCAAGAGGCGAAGATTATCGAGTAACTTGCCGATCCTGCTAGATTAAACGTTTCAGCAGGCGTATTTTCTGGGCCAAAGCGTAAACGTAGAAGCGCTTCCGCCCGCTGGCCAGTCCCATTTTTGGCCATGACAGCGCCTACGCTGCTGACTTAAAACAATACCTAGCGCTGCCCCCGCGCTAAATAGGAGAACCCATGCTCGAACTCACCGTAGAGCAGATATCCATGGGCCAGACGGCTGTGGATAAGTCCGCAGCATTGCGCTTGCTGGCCGACAAACTGGTGGCTGACGGCCTGGTGGCTGCGGGTTACCTGAGCGGCCTCGAACAGCGCGAGGCCCAGGGCTCGACCTTCCTCGGCCAAGGCATCGCCATCCCCCACGGCACCCCTGAAACTCGCGACCAGGTCTTCGCCACCGGCGTGCGCCTGCTGCAGTTTCCCGAAGGCGTGGACTGGGGCGACGGGCAGATCGTCTACCTGGCCATCGGCATTGCCGCCAAGTCCGACGAGCACCTGCGCCTGCTGCAACTGCTGACCCGCGCCCTGGGCGAGACCGACCTGGGCCAGGCCCTGCGGCGCGCCAACTCGCCGCAGGCGTTGCTCAAACTGTTGCAGGGCGCGCCCCAGGAACTGGCGCTGGATGCGCAGATGATTGGCCTCGGGGTGGCGGCGGAAGATTTCGAAGAACTGGTGTGGCGCGGCGCACGCCTGCTGCGCCAGGCCGAGTGCGTGAGCAACGGCTTTGCCGCCGTACTGCAGCAGGTCGAGGCGCTGCCCCTGGGGGATGGCCTGTGGTGGCTGCACAGCGAACAGACCGTGTTGCGTCCGGGCCTGGCCTTCGTCACCCCGGACAAACCCATCCGTTACCTGGGCCAGCCGCTGAGTGGCCTCTTCTGCCTGGCCAGCCTCGGTGAAGCCCACCAGGCCCTGCTCGAACGCCTGTGCGCCCTGTTGATCGATGGGCGTGGCCAGGAGTTGTGGCGCGCCACCAGCACCCGCGCGGTGCTCGAAGTACTGGGCGGCGAGTTGCCGGCGGACTGGCCCAGCGCCCGGATCGCCCTGGCCAACGCCCATGGCCTGCACGCGCGCCCGGCCAAGGAGCTGGCGCAACTGGCCAAGGGGTTTGACGGCGAGATCCGCATTCGTCTCGCCGACGGCAACGAACCGGCGGTGTCGCTCAAGAGCCTGAGCAAGCTGCTCAGCCTCGGCGCCCGGCGTGGCCAGGTGCTGGAACTGATCGCCGAGCCGAGCATCGCCGCCGAGGCCTTGCCGGTATTGCTGGCGGCCATCGAGCAAGGGCTGGGCGAAGAGGTCGAGCCCTTGCCGACCGTTGCGGCGCCCGTGGATGTACCGCAAGAACTCGCCGCCCCGGTCAGCGCCCCAGCTGCCGGTAGCCTGGTCCAGGCCGTACCGGCGGCCCCCGGGATCGCCATCGGCCCGGCCCATGTGCAGGTCCAGCAGGCCATCGACTATCCGCTGCGTGGTGAGTCCGCCGCCATCGAGCGCCAGCGCCTGCAGAAGGCTCTGGGCGAGGTGCGCGAGGACATCCAGGGCCTGATCCAGCGCAGCCAGGCCAAGGCCATCCGCGAGATTTTCATCACCCACCTGGAAATGCTCGACGACCCCGAGTTGGTGGACGAGGTGCAGGCCCGTCTCAAGCAGGGCGAAAGCGCCGAGGCCGCGTGGATGAGCGTGATCGAAAGCGCCGCCCGGCAACAGGAGTCCTTGCAGGATGCGCTGCTGGCCGAACGCGCCGCCGACCTGCGCGACATCGGCCGCCGGGTGCTGGCCCAGCTGTGTGGTGTGCTGGCGCCGGTGGAGCCGGAGCAACCCTACATCCTGGTGATGGATGAGGTCGGCCCCTCGGACGTAGCTCGCCTGGACCCAGCCCGGGTGGCCGGGATTCTCACCGCCCGTGGTGGCGCCACGGCCCACAGCGCCATCGTCGCCCGGGCCCTGGGCATCCCGGCACTGGTGGGGGCTGGCGCCGGGGTACTGCTGATGGCCTCCGGCACCGCCTTGCTGCTGGATGGCCAGCGCGGCCGGCTGCATGTCGCCCCGGACCCGGCGACCCTGCAGCGGGCGGTCGAGGAACGCGACAACCGCGAACAGCGGCTCCAGGCCGCCGCCGAACAGCGCCACCTGCCGGCCCAGACCCGCGACGGTCACGCGGTGGAAGTGTTCGCCAACGTCGGGGAAAGCGCCGGCGTCGCCGCAGTGGTGGAGCAGGGCGCCGAAGGCATTGGCCTGCTGCGCACCGAACTGATCTTCATGGCCCATCCCCAGGCCCCGGACGAAGCCACCCAGGAAGCCGAATACCGCCGCGTGCTCGATGGCCTGGACGGGCGGCCGCTGGTGGTGCGCACCCTCGATGTGGGCGGCGACAAACCGCTGCCCTACTGGCCGATCGCCCAGGAGGAAAACCCCTTCTTAGGCGTGCGCGGCATCCGCCTGACCCTGCAACGCCCGCAGATCATGGAAGCGCAGTTGCGGGCGCTGCTGCGCTCGGCGGACAACCGGCCGCTGCGGATCATGTTCCCCATGGTCGGCAGCGTCGAGGAATGGCGCCAGGCCCGGGACATGACCGAGCGCCTGCGCCAGGAAATCCCCGTGGCCGACCTGCAACTGGGAATCATGGTCGAGGTGCCCTCGGCGGCCCTGCTGGCCCCGGTACTGGCCAAGGAAGTGGACTTCTTCAGCGTCGGCACCAACGACCTCACCCAGTACACCCTGGCCATCGATCGCGGCCATCCGACCCTTTCGGCCCAGGCCGACGGCCTGCACCCGGCGGTGCTGCAACTGATCGACATCACCGTGCGCGCCGCCCATGCCCAGGGCAAGTGGGTCGGCGTCTGCGGCGAGCTGGCGGCCGACCCGCTGGCGGTGCCGGTGCTGGTGGGCCTGGGCGTGGATGAACTGAGCGTCTCCGGACGCAGCATCGCCGAGGTCAAGGCGCGCATTCGCGAACTCAGCCTGGCCCAGGCCCGAACCCTTGCTCAACAGGCCCTGGCCGTCGGCAGCGCCAACGATGTGCGCGCCTTAGTGGAGGCCATGTAATGGCGAAGATTCTCACCCTGACCCTCAACCCGGCGCTGGACCTGACCGTGCCCCTGGCGCGCCTCGAGGTGGGGCAGGTCAACCGTAGCGAGGCCCTGCACGTGCATGCCGCCGGCAAGGGGGTGAACGTGGCCCAGGTCCTGGCCGACCTGGGCCATCGCCTGACCGTCAGCGGCTTTCTCGGTGCCGGCAATCCCCAGGCTTTCGATGAGTTGTTCGCCCGCCGTGGGTTCGTCGATGCCTTCGTCCGCGTGCCGGGGGAAACCCGCAGCAACATCAAGCTGGCCGAGGCCGATGGGCGGGTTACCGACGTCAACGGCCCGGGCCCGCGGGTCGACGCCGTCGCCCAGCAAGCGCTGCTGGCGCGCCTGGAGCAGATCGCCCCCGGGCATGACGCGGTGGTGGTCGCCGGCAGCCTGCCCCAGGGCGTGAGCCCGCAATGGTTCCAGGCCCTGCTGCTGCGCCTGAAGGTCATGGGCCTGAAGCTGGCCCTGGACACCAGCGGCGCCGCCTTGCGTGCCGGGCTGGCGGCCGGGCCCTGGCTGGTCAAGCCCAATGGCGAGGAACTGGCCGATGCCCTGGGCCGGCGGGTGGCCACGCCGGATGACCAAGCCGCCGCTGCACGCCAGTTGCAGGGCCAGGGTGTCGAGCATGTGGTGGTCTCCCACGGCGCCGACGGCGTCCACTGGTTCGCCGCTGGCCAAGCCTTGCAGGCGCTGCCGCCCAAGGTTGCGGTGGTCAGTACCGTGGGCGCCGGCGACTCGTTGCTGGCCGGGGTGCTGCACGGCCTGCTCGCCGGCCAGGACGCTGCCCAGGCCCTGCGCACGGCCACGGCCATCGCCGCCATGGCGGTGACCCAGATCGGTTTCGGCATCGGCGACCGGGCACAACTGGCCCGGCTGGAACAGGGGGTGCGCGTGCAGCCCCTGGCAGAACAATAAGAGAGGTGCCCATGAAGTTAGCCATCGTTACTGCCTGCCCCAACGGGATGGTCACCAGCGTGCTCTGCGCACGCCTGCTGGACGCCGCGGCCCAGCGCCAGGGCTGGAGCACCAGCGTCGAGGTCCACGACCCGGCCCGTCCTGAGCGCCAGCTGTCGGCCGCGACCCTGGCGGCGGCCGAGTGGGTGCTGGTGGTCAGCAGCGGGCCTGTGGATCTGTCGCGTTTCGTCGGTAAGCGGGTGTATCGCAGCAGCCCGTCCCAGGCCCTGCAGGATGTGGATGCCTTGTTGCGCCGGGGCGCCGAGGACGCCCAGGTGCTGATGGCCGCGCAAGAGCGGGGCGAGCCCGCGCCCAGCATCGAACAATCAATGCCACGGTTGGTGGCGATCACCGCTTGCCCCACCGGGGTGGCCCACACCTTCATGGCCGCCGAGGCCTTGCAGCAGGCGGCCAAGCGCCTGGGTTACCAGCTGCAAGTGGAAACCCAGGGTTCGGTGGGCGCGCGCAATCCGCTGAGCGCCGAGGCCATCGAGCAAGCCGATGTGGTGCTGCTGGCGGCGGACATCGAAGTGGCCACCGAACGCTTTGCCGGCAAGCGCATCTATCGCTGCGGCACCGGCGTGGCGCTGAAGCAGGCCGAGGCGACCCTGGACAAGGCGCTGGCCGAAGGCCGGCCGGAGTCCGTGGCCAGTGGCGCCCAGGCACCGGCCAAGCCAGACAAGGCCGGGGTCTACAAGCACCTGCTGACCGGGGTTTCGTTCATGCTGCCGATGGTGGTGGCGGGCGGCTTGATGATCGCTCTGTCGTTCGTCTTCGGCATCACGGCCTACAAGGAGGAGGGCACCCTGGCCGCGGCCTTGATGCAGATCGGTGGTGATACCGCCTTCAAGCTGATGGTGCCGTTGCTGGCTGGCTACATCGCCTACTCCATCGCCGACCGGCCGGGGCTGGCCCCGGGGATGATCGGTGGCCTGCTGGCCAGCACCCTGGGCGCGGGGTTCATCGGCGGTATCGTCGCCGGGTTTCTGGCCGGGTATGCGGCCAAGGTGATCAACCGCTACCTGCATTTGCCCCAGGGCCTGGAAGCCTTGAAGCCGATCCTGATCATCCCGTTGCTGGCCAGCCTGTTCACCGGCCTGGTGATGATCTACGTGGTGGGCAAGCCGGTGGCGGGCATGCTCGGGGCCCTGACGCATTTCCTCGACAGCATGGGCACCACCAACGCGATCCTGCTGGGGGTGTTGCTGGGGGCGATGATGTGCGTGGACCTGGGCGGTCCGATCAACAAGGCGGCCTATGCGTTTTCGGTGGGGCTGCTGGCGTCCCAGAGTTATGCGCCGATGGCCGCGGCCATGGCGGCGGGGATGGTGCCGCCCATTGGCCTGGGCATTGCGACCTTCATCGCTCGGCGCAAGTTCGCCCAGACCGAGCGGGAGGCGGGCAAGGCGGCGCTGGTGCTGGGGTTGTGCTTTATCTCCGAGGGGGCGATTCCGTTCGCGGCCAAGGACCCGTTGCGGGTGATCCCGGCGAGCATTGCCGGTGGGGCGTTGACCGGGGCCTTGTCGATGTATTTTGGCTGCAAGTTGATGGCGCCCCATGGGGGGTTGTTCGTGATGTTGATTCCGAATGCGATCAATCATGGGGTGTTGTATTTGCTGGCGATTGTGGCGGGGAGTTTGTTGACGGCGGGGGTGTATGCGGTGGTGAGGCGGGGGGATATGGGGGTGGAGCCTGAGCCTGGGGCGGGGCAGGTGGACGGGGCGGCCTGAGAGCCGGCCCGGGCTCTTTGGGTTTGTGTACATATCCGTTGTTGGTGGGGTGGCTTGCTTATGGTTCCGCCCTTACGGCGGGTCACTTTTTTCAAACGCCAAAAAAGTAACCAAAAACGCTTGCCCCCACGTCCGGCCGCTCGCTGCGCTCGGGTTCCCTCGTTCCGGTACTTCTCAGGGGGCATCGCTTCCAGCGATGTCCTCGACTGCGTCGAGGGGCGCTGCGCGCCATTCCCCTGATAAGCACCTGCACTCGGCCTTCCCAGGGGGCGGGTGAATCAAGATCACCAGCGTACGGCGCGCCCTACCGGGCGGCGCATCGCGGGTGGGGTGTGCGTGTTTGGCATCGCTTTGTGTAGCCGCTGCCGGAGGCTGCGTACGGGCACGCAGCGGCCGCCCGGTTCTTGAATCCGCTGAAGGCCTTGCGGTCCTTGTCGCAGCCTCGCCCCGGCTCGACAGCGGCTACAGACTCGCTTTGTGTAGCCGCTGCCGCAGGCTGCGCACGGGCGCGCAGCGGCCGCTGGATCTTGAATCCGTCGAAGATTTTGTGGCCTTTTCATAACCTTCGACAGGCTCAACACCCATCCAAATCTCTTTCTTTTGTAAGGGGTTTCCGAGAGACTCCAGTGCGCTTGTGCCTGAAGAATCTGCTGGCTAGTCTCCGGTCGTCACTGATCATCAGTGACCGGGTTTAGCAGCCCGACCAAACTCAGGCACGCCAAGCTCCATCTCCATCCGACCAGCATGCGAATGCTGGTCAATGCGTTATGGCAGCTGTACGCGGGGCACCTTCGGGTGCGCTGGGCTTGCCTGACTGCCTGGTCTGCTAACCCGCGTCCAGCTGCCACCCTCCGTTTAGCAGCGATGGGTGAAAGCTCCATAGTCAGGAGTGCCACCATGAAAAAGCTCGTCCCCGATCCCCCCGTTTTCTCTTCTGTTTCACGTCGCAACCCGGAGCATGACCGGGCCAACGAGGTGATTCTCCATGCTCTGGTCAACACCCGTACCGGTTCGCTGATCCGGACTCTGAAACCCACGGTCGCCGCAGCGGTGGGGCGCGATTCATTGTTCGACGTTCGCTCCGGCATCAGTGCCGAGGAGGCCCTGGTCCATGTGTCCATGCTGCTCAAGGCCGCCGAGGAGGTGTCCGATGAGATCACCGAGCAGGCCAGCGGCGTCGAGCGTGGGTTGATCTGGTCCCTGGTGCATTCGGTGGAGATGGCTCGCGGCGTGGTGGATGCCTTGCTCGATGGCCATCGTCTTTCCCCTGACTGAATACGCATCACCTGTGGCGAGGGAGCTTGCACCCGCTGGGGCGCATAGCGACCCTAAACCTGATAGAGGCGGTCGCCTCGATTGTTCGGGTGGAATTCAGCATCCTCGCCACAGCTACAAATCGTGTCAGGCATAGGCCTAGCGCTAAATTGCCGCTTATCGTTGTTGGAAAAGAACCACTAACCTACTGATGCCAAGACGACTAGAGCGCTATAACTACCCACATGGTGCCGACCCTCTTTTTGAGGTGGTGGGGTACGCCTTGTAAAATTAATAAGTTACAAGCACCCACAAAAAGAGGGTTAAACACGCTGTAGAGTCGTATCTTTCTTTAAAATCTTGGGGTTAGAGTAGAAGTGCTCTAGTTCACTGCCGCATAGGCAGCTAAGAAACGGATCAATCTTGAACACCGCGCTAAGCAGGATGTTCACTGCCGTATAGGCAGCTAAGAAAGCTATCACCAGCCATGGGCGGCTTGAGCTGTAGTTCACTGCCGTATAGGCAGCTAAGAAAAGTTCCCTTCGAATCAAATCAGCGGCAAGGGCGTTCACTGCCGTATAGGCAGCTAAGAAATTTTGCAGTACCAGGGCGCGCTTTTCGCGTCCGTTCACTGCCGTATAGGCAGCTAAGAAACCAGGCCTTCAGCGTTCATCGGTGCTGTTCATCTCGATTGCCGAACAGGCAGGCAACACACAATCCATCATCAATCCATCGGCACCCGTTACTGCCGTAGAGGCAGCTTGAGAGACTTGATGCACTAATCGCTGGCTGGCCTGGGGCTCCCGGGCCAGGCGCGTCTTTGTCACATCCCCTTCATCGGCGCTGGCTAAGGTGGCCTCTTTTGACCATGTCAGGGAGTCACCATGAGCGAGTTCAACCTCGGCCGTCGACGGATCATGCAAATCGCCGGGGCGGGGATGTTGATGCCCAGCCTGGCGCCGGCGGTGATCGCCTCGGTCAAGGATCGACCCAAGCTCACCGATGGCGTGCAGTCCGGGGACTTGCAGGGCGATCGGGCGATTATCTGGAGCCGCAGCGACCGCCCGGCGCGGATGGTGGTGGAGTGGGACACCCGCAGCATGTTCACCAACCCGCGGCGCCTGGTCTCGCCGCTGGCCGATGCCCGCACCGACTTCACCGCCCGGGTGGACCTGAGCGGGTTGCCGCTCAACCAGGCGATCTTCTATCGGGTGACCTTCGAGGACGCCCGCACCGGGGTGGCCAGCGAACCCTGGTTCGGCCATTTGCGCAGCGCCCCGAGCCAGCGCCGGGATATCCGTTTCGTCTGGAGCGGCGACACCGTCGGCCAGGGTTTCGGCATCAACCCGGACATCGGCGGCATGCGCATCTACGAGGCAATGCGCCTGCGCCTGCCGGACTTTTTTATCCACAGCGGCGACACCATTTACGCCGATGGCCCGGTGCCGGCTCAATTGACCACCGAGGGTGGGCGCATCTGGCGCAATATCACCACCGAGGCCAAGAGCAAGGTGGCCGAGACCCTGGACGAGTATCGCGGCAACTACCGCTACAACCTGCTGGACGAGAACCTGCGCCGATTCAACGCCGAGGTGCCGCAGATCTGGCAGTGGGACGACCACGAGGTGGTCAACAACTGGTCGCCGAGCAAGCAGCTGGACGAGCGCTACATGGTCAAGGACATCCAGACCCTGGTGGGCCGTGCGCGCCAGGCCTGGCTGGAGTACGCGCCGATGCGCCGGCAGAGCGCCGACGGTGGCGGGCGGATCTATCGCAAGCTCAGCTACGGGCCGTTGCTGGATGTGTTCGTGCTGGACATGCGCAGCTACCGCGGGCCCAACGACGACAACCTCGGCGGCGAGAAGCCGTTCCTCGGCCGTGAACAGCTGGACTGGCTCAAGCGCGAGCTCAAGGATTCCCAGGCGCAGTGGAAGGTGGTGGCGGCGGACATGCCCATCGGCCTGGGCGTGCCTGACGGTGAGGTCAGCCCCGGCGTGGCGCGCTGGGAGGCCATCGCCAACGGCGACCCGGGCCCGGCCCAGGGTCGCGAGCTGGAGATCGCCGAGTTGCTGGCCTACCTGCGCAAGCACCGGGTGCGCAACCATGTGTGGCTGACCGCCGACGTGCATTACTGCGCGGCCCACCACTACCACCCGGACCGGGCAGCGTTCCAGGATTTCGAGCCGTTCTGGGAATTCGTCGCCGGCCCGTTGAATGCCGGCAGCTTCGGGCCCAACGTGCTGGACAAGACCTTCGGCCCCGAGGTGGTGTTCCAGAAGGCGCCGCCGACCCAGAACGCCTCGCCGTTCGCCGGGTTCCAGTTCTTTGGCGAGGTGCAGATCGATGGCCAGACGACGGAGATGAGCGTGATCCTGCGTGATCTCGATGGCGTGGCGGTGTTCGAGCGCAAGCTGCAACCGGCCTGATACACGCCTATGGCCCAGGGGTAGGAGAGGGGCTCGCCTGCGATGAATGCTAACGCGGTGTCCTGGACACACCGCATCGCGCTTATCGCAGGCGGGCCTTGCTCCTGCAGGTCAGTAGACGTCGCGGCGGTAGCGGCCTTGTTCGATCAGGCGCTCGACCTGTTCGGCGCCCAGCAGCTCGTTGAGCACTTGGTCCACCCCCGAGGCCATGCCTTGCAGGCTGCCGCAGATGTAGAGCGCGGCGCCGTCGTCGAGCCACTGTTGCAAGGTCGCGGCGGCTTCGCGCAGGCGATCCTGGACGTAGATCTTCTGCTCCTGATCGCGGGAGAAGGCCAGGTCCAGGCGGCTCAGGTCGCCCCGGGCCAGCCATTCCTGCAGCTCGTCCTTGCAGTAGAAGTCATGCTCGGCGTTGCGCTCGCCAAAGAGCAGCCAGTTGCGTTGCTGGCCCTCGGCGATCCGCGCCTTGAGCAGGCTGCGCAGCCCAGCCAGGCCGGTGCCGTTACCCAGCAGGATCAGCGGGCAGGGCTCGGCCGGCAGGTGGAAGCCGCTGTTGCGGCGTACCCGCAGGCTGATGCTCGCGCCCACCTGGACATGCTCGGTAAGCCAGCCGGAGCCGATGCCCAGGCTGCCGTCGGCGTGGCGTTCCTGGCGCACCAGCAGTTCCAGGCAGCCGTCGGCGGCGATCGAGGCGATGGAGTACTCGCGCTGGGTCAGCGGCACCAGCGCATCCACCAGGGCCTGGGCATGCAGGCCCACCAGGTGGGCGCGGTTCTCCGGGAGCTGGCGGCTGCCCAGGGCCTGTTCCAGGCTTTCCTCCAGGCCGTCGAGCTGCACCGGGGTCTCGCCGGAAAGCCCCAGGCCCTCGAGGAAGTGGTCCACCAGCCACGGGCAGTTGCGCGGCATGACTTCCACCAGGTCGCCGGCCAGCCAGCTGCTGGTGCCGGGCGGCTGCAATTGTAAGAGATAGACCCCGGAGCCGCTGCTCTCGGGGTTGAGCAGGCGGCGCTGGCTCAAGGTCCAGTTGGCGAAGGCCGGGGCTTGCCACAGGTCCACCGGGGCATGGCCGGTGAGCTGGCCCAGTTGTTGTTGCCAGTGGCGCAGGGCGTAGCTGTCGCCACTGTCGACTTCCACCGGGGTGAACAGGTTGCTGGCGCCCTGGCTCGACAGCCAGGTGTGCAGGCGCCGGGCGAAACCGCAGAACTGCGGGTACTGGCGGTCACCCAGGCCCAGCACCGCATATTCCAGGCCGTCGAGGGCCAGTTCGCGGCCCAGCAGCTTGCGCTCGAAGCCCCGGGCGCTATCCGGTGCCTCGCCATCGCCGAAGGTGCTGACCACGAACAACGCCCGCTGGGCACTGCGCAGCTCCTGCTCGCCAAGGCTGGCCAACGGGCGGACCCGGGCGCCGATGCCGGCGGCCTGCAATTGCCCGGCGGTCTGCCAGGCCAGTTGTTCGGCGAAACCGCTCTGGCTGGCAAAGCCGATCAGCCAGCCGTGGGCATCGTCGGGGGCCTGTTCCAGGCCTTGGCGGGCGTCCTTGATCTGGCGTTTCTTGCGCCGCCGATCCAGGTACAGCAGCCAGCCGGTGATGAAGAACAGCGGCATGCACAGCGAGGCCAGGGTTAGCACGATGCGTCCCACCAGGCCGAAGTAGCTGCCCACGTGCAGGGCGTAGACACTGGTCAGCAATTGCGCCTTGAAGCTCTTGTCGGCGTAGCGCTCATGTCGGCTGATGACGCCGGTGGCCGGGTCCAGGGTGATCTGGTTCAGGGCGCGCTCGTGGGGCGAGTCCTTGAGCAGGTAGAACACCGTCGCTGGCTGCCCGGCCACGGGCGGCATGCGCACATTGTAGGCGCTAAGGTCCTTGCCGGCGGCGCTGTAGATGCTGCTCCACATGGCGTTGTAGTCGGCCACCGGGGCTGGGCCCTTGGCCGGCGGGCCGCCACGTCCGCCCCGGGCGCGCTCGCTGTGTGGCGAGTCGGACAGCAAACGGGTCAGCCCCTTGCTGTACCACTCGTACGACCAGTACAGGCCGGTAAGGGCGAACAAGAGGTAGAACAGCAAACACCAGGTGCCGAACACCGCGTGCAGGTCCCAGTTGAAGGCCCGGCCTTTCTTGGCCCAGTCCAGGGTCAGCCAGGCGCGCCAGCTGGCGACCTGGCGCGGCCAGCGCAGGTACAACCCGGACAGGCAGAAGAAGATCAGGATCAGGGTGCAGGCGCCGGTGATCTGCCGGCCGCTGTCGCCCATGGCCAGGAACCGGTGCAGTTGCAGCATGAAGCCGAAGAAGCCCTGGCCCACAGCCTCGCCGGTGAACTGGCCGGTGTAGGGGTCGAAGTAGCGCATCTGCCCACGGCGTTCCCCGGGCGGCGGGGTGTAGAACACCCGCGCGGCATTGCCGCTGTCGGTCTCGACCCAGAGCATGGACACGTCCTTGCCCTCGGCCGCCTGGAGCTTGGCCACCAGCTCGGCCGGCGGCAGGGTGCCGGCGGGCAGCTTGTCGACCTGCAGCACCGAGGGGTTGAGCGCGCGCAGGATCTCGTCCTCGAACGATACCGTGGCCCCGGTGATGCCCATCAGGGCCAGGACCAGCCCGGCGCTGATGCCGAAGAACCAGTGCAGCTGGAACAGGGTTTTCTTCAACACATCGACCGCCTTGTTCGTCCTAAGAGGTGAAACACGGCGCGCATTATGCCGTGTGTGAGCGAGAAGCATTCTTCTTTACATGCAAAAGCCCCAGGCAGCGGATGCATGGGGCTTGGGCACCTGTGGCCGGGGCCACAGGGTGTCGCGATGGATCAGAAGTGGAAGTTGGCACTCATCAGGGCGGTACGGCCTGCTGCCTGGTTGGCGAAGTGCGCCGCGTATGCCTTGTCGTAGTAGGTCTTGTCCGTCAGGTTCTGCACGTTCAGTTGCAGGTCGACGTTCTTGGTCAGCTTGTAGCTGGCCATGGCGTCGTAGCGGGTGTAGGACGGTACGTACAGGGTGTTGTTGTTATCACCCCAAACCTTGTCGACGTAGAAGGCACCACCACCGATGGTCAGCTTCTGGGTCAGGTTGTAGGTGGTCCAGAGGCTGAAGCTGTTCTTCGGCGTGTTGGGCAGCTCGTTGCCTTTGGCCGGGTTGTTAAGGTTAGTGATCTTGCCGCTGCGATCACCAGCGGCACCTGGATCGACGATGGTGCTGTCCAGATAGCTGTAGCCGGCGAACACTTGCCATTTGTCGGTCAACTTTCCGCTGGCCGTCAGCTCGAGGCCGTCGACGCGGGTCTTGCCGGCGTTTTCGTAGGTGTAGTTGCTACTCAAGACTCGGGTGTTTTCTTTCTCGGTGCGGAAGATCGCTCCGGTCAGCGACAGCCGCTCGTTGAACAGATCCCACTTGGTACCGATTTCGTAGTTGGTGGTTTCCTCGGGCTTCATGTCGCTGACGATGCTGGTTGGCGTCCCGGCGGTGGTCGCGAAGGGGTTGGTTTCAGCCCCGTTATCCAAGGTGCTGCCCACCGGTGTTGCGGAAGTGGCATAGGAGATGTAGACGCTACCGTTGTCCTGGGGCTTCCAGATCAACCCCAGCTGGCCGGTCACGAATTCACTGGTGTCCTCAGCCTTGAAGGTGGTGGCACGAGCGCCGTTCTTGGTCTTGGCTTGGGTTTCGAAATGGTCGTAGCGCAGGCCCATGTTGACCAGCCACTGCGGGGTCAGCTCCAGGGTATCTGCGAAGTAGATGGCACGAGTGGTGCCCTCGGTATCGGTGCCCGCGTAGTTACGACTGATAGTGCCGGCGTAGATGTCATCCGGCGTCGGATTCGACAGCGAGGTACAGACGCCCGATGGCTGCGGCACGTTGCACTTGATACTCGAGTTATTGGAAACGTTGTAGCCGCTCTTCTTCGAGGACTCGTCGGACAGTTCGATACCGGTGGAGAAGTTGTTCTTGAAGCCACCCAGGACGAACTCACCATAGAGATCGGTCTGGTTGGTGGTGGTCTCGGTATTCGAGACCCGGGTGTTGGCCCGGCGCCAGACCGTGCCGCTGCGTACGTTACCCTGGCTATCGTCCGGCTGGGTCAGGATGTAGTCCTGCATGCTGGTGCCGTGGCGGAAGGTGTTCTTGAGGGTCAACGAGTCGTTCAGGTCGTGCTCGAAGGCGAAGGTCGCCGTGTCCACCCGGGATTTGCGGAAGTCGCGATCGGTCAGGCCGTAGAAGTTGCTGCTATCGCCACCGTTGACTGGTTTGTCCGGATGCGCGGCGGTGTGGGCCGTGCCCATGGAGTAGCCGTAGGGAATGCCCGAATCCGGCAGGTCGTCGCTTTCCAGATGGTAGTAGTCGAGGAATACCCGGGTGTCGGTACCCAGGCCGAAGGCCAGGGACGGCGCGACGCCCCAACGGTCGTAGTTGACCTTGTCCCGTCCAGCGACATTGCTTTCATGGCTCATCAGGTTCAGGCGGCCCGCAACGGTGTCGCTGAACTGATAGTTGCCGTCCAGGGTGTAGCGTTGAGTCTGGTCGGAGCCCCAGGTGAAACCACCGTCGAGGGAGTTGCCCAGGTGAGCTTTCTTGCTGACCAGGTTGATGCTGCCCCCTGCTGCGCCACGACCACCCATGGCCGAGTTCGGGCCTTTGCTGACCTCGATATTTTCCACGGCGAAGACTTCCCGGCTTTGAGCGCCGGTATCGCGTACGCCATCCAGGTAGGTGTCGCTTTGTGCATCGAAACCACGAATGAAGGGACGGTCACCTTGTGGATTGCCACCTTCACCAGCGCCGAAGGTGATACCTGGAACGGTGCGCAGTGCGTCTTGCAGCGAGGTCGCCGCCGTGTCCTTGAGGACTTGCTGCGGTACTACAGTTACCGAGCGCGGGGTGTTGACCAGCGGTGCCGTGTACTTCTTCGAGGAGGAGTTGTCGACCTTGTAGGACGTCGCATCCTGGGCTTCACCGGTGATGCTGGTGGCTTCCAGGGCAATCGCTCCCGAGGCTTTCTTGCCGGTGTCCTCGGCAGCCTGGACCATGTGCGCAGCAGAGCCGGCGGTGATGGCGACGCCGATGGCGGATGCCAGCAGGCGTGGCGAACTGACAGCGGATAGTGGTTGTTGGCGTGTCATGTTTTTTCCCCTCCCCGAGGATTTGAGGCCGCGGAATATAGGTGAAAGAAACATTCGTTATCAATTGCGAAACATTACTATTCGCAGTGAATTTACATTCTTTACAATTTCTCTTTACGGTTTTTGCGTTCTCGTTCGTCCCCGGCGTTTTACATGGGCAATAAGAATCAATACCATTGCCGGTCTTTCGCTTCCCAGGTACCTGGCCATGTTGCTGCACATTCCCGGCGTGTTCACCCGTGATGAAGTAGGGCGCATTCGCGAAGCCCTGGAGCAGGCGGATTGGGCCGATGGCAAGATCACCGCCGGTTACCAGTCGGCCAAGGCCAAGCACAACCTGCAACTGCCCGAGAGCCATCCGCTGGCCCGGGAGATCGGCGAGGCGATGCTCGAACGCCTCTGGCAGAACCCACTGTTCATGTCCGCCGCCTTGCCGCACAAGGTGTTCCCGCCGCTGTTCAACTGCTACACCGCAGGGGGCAGTTTCGACTTCCATATCGACAATGCCGTGCGCCAGCCCAAGGGCAGCGCCGAGCGGGTGCGCACCGACCTGTCCTCGACCCTGTTCTTCAGCGACCCGGAGGACTACGACGGCGGCGAGCTGGAGATCCAGGACACCTACGGCGTGCAACGGGTCAAGCTGCCGGCTGGCGACCTGGTGCTGTACCCGGGCACCAGCCTGCACAAGGTCAACCCGGTGACCCGGGGTGCCCGCTACGCTTCGTTCTTCTGGACCCAGAGCCTGGTGCGCGAAGACAGCCAGCGGGCACTGTTGTTCGAGATGGACGGGGCGATCCAGGAGCTGACCCGGGACATGCCCGAACACCCCTCGCTGATCCGCCTGACCGGCACCTACCACAACCTGCTGCGTCGCTGGGTCGAGGTGTAGAGCGTGACTTTTCAACTACGCCGCGAGGAAAGCCTCGATGGCGGGCAACTGAGCGCCATGCTCGAAGAGAGCCCGGCCCGCGCGGCCCAGGCAATCCTGCTGGCTGCTGGCGAAGGCCTGGTGGATGCCCAGGCCCTGCTGGGGCAAATCCTCCTCGACGGCCGGGGTATCGAGCAGGACCAGGCCCTGGCCCTGCGCTGGTTCGGCATCGCCGCCCAGCGCGGCCACCTGATGGCGCGCAACATGCTCGGCCGCTGCCATGAACACGGCTGGGGCTGCCCGGCGGACGTCGGCATCGCCGCCGGGCATTACCACCAGGCCGCCACAGCCGGGCTGGACTGGGCCCTGTACAACTACGCCAACCTACTGGCCACCGGTCGTGGCGTGGAGCAGAACCATGCCCAGGCCCTGGCCTGCTACCGCCGTGCGGCGCAGCTGGGCCATGCCAAGTCGATGAACCTGCTGGGGCGTTACCTGGAAGAGGGGCTGGTTTGCCCGGCCGACCCCCAGGCGGCCCGGGATTGGTATCGTCGCTCGGCCGAGGGCGGTGACTTTCGTGGGCAGTTCAGCCATGGGGCGATCCTCGCCGATGCCGGGCGCATCGACGAGGCGGTGGATTGGCTGAAACAGGCCCTGGCGGGCGGCAATCTGAATTTCCTGCGAGTGGCTTGCGCCGAGTTGCTCAATGCCACGCATCCCGAGATTCGCCAACTGGCCCAAGCTTATCATCAGCGCGCCGCGCAATTGGGTGATGAACGGGATGCAGAGCGGCTTGCTGTGTTGGATTAAATCACTATGATTCAAAGATAATCGCTTTTAATCATTCTGATGCAGGTCTGCCTCATGCCCGCGACAAAAGTACTGACCGCCCACATTCCCTTGGATCTGGCGGATAAGGTCGATCAACTGGCTTCTCGCCTGGAGCGCTCCCGTGCCTGGATCGTGAAGCAAGCATTGGTAGCCTGGGTTGACCAGGAAGAAGAGCGCCGCCGACTGACGCTTGAGGCCTTGGCAGATGTCGATGCTGGAAGGGTTGTCGATCATCAGTCCGTGCTGGCTTGGGCAGAGAGTCTGTCTGGCGACAACCCTCTGCCTTTACCAAAATGAGACAGCTGAAATGGACGAGCAAGGCGCTATCCGATCTGGCTCGGCTTTTTGAATTTCTCGCTCAGGTTAATCGCTCGGCTGCTGCTCGGACCGTGCAATCTCTCGTGCGGGCTCCAGATGCGCTGCTATCTAACCCTCGATTGGGAGAGCAGTTGGAGGAGTTCAAGCCGAAGGATGTTCGACGGTTGTTGGTGGGGCATTACGAGGTGCGTTATGAGATTCAAGGCATGGTCTTGTCCATCCTGCGTATTTGGCATGTCCGGGAAGATCGTTGAGCCACTGAATCGCACGCATAAAAAAGCCCATGACAGGTCATGGGCTTTTTCTTGCCGCTTGTCGCTAGCAGCTGCCTTTAAACGTAGTAGGCCTTCAGCGGTGGGAAACCGTTGAACTCCACGGCGCTGTAGCTGGTGGTGTAGGCACCGGTGGACAGCCAGTACAGGCGGTCGCCGATGGCCAGGTTCAGTGGCAGGCCGTACTTGTAGTTCTCGTACATGATGTCGGCGCTGTCACAGGTAGGGCCTGCGATCACCACTTCTTCGGTCTCGCCTTTCTTCTCGGTCCAGATCGGGAACTTGATGGACTCGTCCATGGTTTCGATCAGGCCGGAGAACTTGCCCACGTCGGTGTAGATCCAGCGCTCCACCGCGGTACGCGACTTGCGGGCCACCAGGACCACTTCGCTGACCAGGATGCCGGCGTTGGCGATCAGCGAACGGCCTGGCTCGAGGATAATTTCCGGCAGGTCGTCACCGAAGTCTTCCTTGAGGAAGCGGATGATTTCCTCGGCGTAGGTTTCCAGGCTGTTGGTGCGGGTGATGTAGTTGGCCGGGAAGCCACCGCCCATGTTGATCAGCTTCAGTTCGATGCCGTCTTCTTCTTTAAGACGCTCGAAGATCACCTTGACCTTGGCGATGGCCGCGTCCCAGACGCTGATGTCGCGCTGCTGGGAGCCGACGTGGAACGATACGCCGTAAGGCACCAGGCCCAGGTCGCGGGCCAGGATCAGGAGGTCCATGGCCATGTCGGTCTGGCAGCCGAACTTGCGCGACAGCGGCCAGTCGGCGGTGGTGGAGCCTTCGGTGAGGATGCGCACGTAGACTTTGGAACCCGGGGCGGCCTTGGCGATGTTGCGCAGGTCGGCTTCGGAGTCGGTGGCATACAGGCGCACGCCCTTCTCATAGAAGTAGCGGATGTCCTTGGACTTCTTGATGGTGTTGCCGTAGCTGATGTTGGCCGGGTTGACGCCGCGCCCCAGCACCTTGTCCAGCTCGTAGATCGAGGCGATGTCGAAGCTCGAACCTTTTTCGTGCAGCAGGTCGATGATTTCCACGGCCGGGTTGGCCTTGACCGCGTAGTAGACCTTGGCGAACTCGAACCCGGCGCGCAGGTCGTCATAGGCCTGGGCGATCATCTGGGTATCGATCATCACGAACGGGGTTTCTTTCTGGTCGGCGAACGCCTTCATTTTCTGAAAGGTTTCGCGCGCGAAATAGTCTTCGACGTTAATCGACATGCGTGGAAGCTCCTGATGGCAAACGTTGGTAATCAATGGGTGGCAGGCAATGCCAGGGTCGACACTGCCTTGTGAACGTCCTCCGTATCCCCACTTTGGTTCGCCTACTTCCCAAGGCATGTCGCCGAAAGCAAAAAGGCCATGGGAAATCTGCCCTTGGCCTTGCTGTCTCGTCGTCAGTACTTGAGCCGGATGGATCGTTTCCAGCATGGACGTTCGGCGCGAACTTTAGGCGGTGAGGGGGCTTAGATCAACAAAAAATGTCGCGTTTTTGCACTTGTCTGACGTGCGTCGCAGACGCCTCTCTTTGTAGCCGACACAGATGACGGACAGATGTTCCCGAAGAATTCCCAGGTGTTAAAAATACCTGCACGTTCGACTCTTTTGCGTGCCAAGTGGCTGGTAAGTATGAAGGCGTCAACATCGGCGACGTTAGCGGCGAGAGGGCGGTGCAAGGGGGATTTTGACTGTTTCGCAACCGCTCGCTGGAGGGCTGCCAGAGGCGCGAGTGTTGATATTTTTTTTCGGCACGTGGGAGCGCCAAAAATCGGTTGGCGAGGGTGCTGGTTTGCGCTGGACCGCGCAGCGGTTCCCTTCCTTCATGAAAAGAAGGGTCGCTGCATGGCCCAGCGCGAGCAGGCCACCGCGCCATAGGGGCGCTGTTGGTTATTTATTGATCAGGAGGCCGCTATTTCAGCCGGCGAGACGATATGGGTCTTCATCCCCCGGGAGCGACCCGAGCTGAGGTAGGCGGCAATGGATTCCTGGGTCACTTCGCCGAGGAACACCCGCTCGGCGTCCATCACCGGCAGCCACGAGCGGTTGAACTCGTACATGCGTGACAGAAGAATCCGTAGATGCTCGTCATAGACGGCGGTGGCGTTGAACTCCCGCAGGAATTGGCCGCAGGTGCCGTTCTGACGGTGCAGGTCACGGCGTCGTACATAACCCAAGGCTTTGTTCTCGGTGCAGGTCACCACCACGTAGCGTCGGTCGTGCTCGTCCATCAGCTCCAGGGCCTCGGTCACCTGGGTGTCCGGGCTCACCGACGGGGCGTTGTCCGCGGCGTCCTCGGCCTTGACCAGCAGCAGGCGCTTGAGGGTGCTGTCCTGGCCGACGAAGTTGCTGACGAAGTCGTCCGCCGGGTGGGCCAGCAGGGTATCCGGGTGGTCGATCTGCAGCAGTTTGCCGGCGCGGAAGATGGCGATCTTGTCCCCCAGCTTGATGGCTTCGTCGATGTCGTGGCTGACCATGATCACGGTCTTGTTCAGTGCCCGCTGCATCTCGAAGAACTCGTTCTGGATCATCTCGCGGTTGATCGGGTCCACTGCACCGAAAGGCTCGTCCATCAGCAGCAGCGGAGCCTCGGCGGCCAGGGCGCGGATCACCCCGATCCGCTGTTGCTGGCCGCCGGACAGCTCGCGTGGGTAGCGATGCAGGTACTGCTTGGGTTCGAGCTTGATCATGCTCATCAGCTCGCGGGCGCGGTCGTGGCACTTCTGCTTGTCCCAGCCCAGCAGGCGTGGCACCACGGTGATGTTTTCCTCGATGGTCATGTTGGGAAACAGGCCGATCTGCTGGATCACGTAGCCGATGTTGCGGCGCAGGGTCACTTCGTCCAGGCCGGTGGTGTCCTCGCCGTTGATCAGCACCTTGCCCGAGGTGGGCATGATCAGGCGGTTGATCATCTTCAGCGTGGTGCTCTTGCCGCAGCCGGAGGGGCCGAGGAATACGCAGATCTCGCCTTCGTTGACGGTCAGGCTGACCGAGTCGACGGCTTTGACATCCTTGCCGTTGCTGCGAAAGGTCTTGCTCAGGTTCTGTAGTTCGATCATTTCAGGGCTCCTAGTGGGCTCAATCCTTTTGGCGTCAGCGAACGTTGCAGCCATTGCAGAAGCAGGTCGGCAAAGATGGCCAGGAGGCTGACCAGCACGGCGCCGACGATCAGCATCGACATGTCGCTGCGGCTGATGGAGGCCAGGATCAGCACCCCCAGGCCGCCGGCGCCGATGGTGGCGGCGATGGTCATGACGCCGATGTTCATCACCACCGCGGTGCGTACTCCGGCGAGGATCACCGGCACCGCAATGGGCAGCTCGACCATGCGCAGGCGCTGGCCGAAGGTCATGCCGATACCCCGGGCGGCCTCGCGGATGCCCGGTTCAACGCCGGTCAGTGCCAGGTAGGTGTTGCGCATGATCGGCAACAGGGAGTAAAGGAACACGGCGGTGATCGCCGGCAGCGGCCCCAGGCCCTGGCCGAACGTGGAGTAGAACGGCAGCAGCAGGCCGAACAGGGCGATGGACGGGATGGTCAGCAACACCGTGGCGCTGGCCTGCAAGGGCCCGGCGAGGCTGGGAAAGCGGGTCATCAAAACGCCCAGGGGCACGCCAAAGACGATGGCCAGGGTGACGGCGATGCCCACCAGGGTGATGTGTTGCCAGGTCAGGTGCAGTACCTGGGCCCAATCGAGATGGGAAAAGGCGTTCAAGAATTCCATGTCTTCTCCTCTTTAATCGAGTGGGTGCTGGCGCAGGAAATCTGCGGCCACGGCGGAGGGGCTTTCATGGTCGACGTCGACCCGCGCGTTCAGCTGGCGCATGGTTTCGTCGTCGAACAGCGCCGCCAGCGGCTCGAGTTCGGCGGCCAGTTGCGGGTGGGCGTCGAGGTAGACCTGGCGCACCACGGGAGCGGCGGTGTAGTCCGGGAAGTAGTGCTTGTCGTCCTCCAGCAATTTGAGCTTGAAGGCGCTAAGACGCCCGTCGGTGGTGTAGACCAGGCCGGCAAACACCTGGCCATTGCGCAAGGCGGTGTAGACCAGGCCGGCGTCCATCTGCCGGGTGTTCTTGCGGGTCAGGGCCATGTCATACAGCTTGACCATCCCGGCCATGCCGTCGGAACGGTTGGCGAACTCGGTGTCCAGGGCCACCAGGCGATTTTCCCGGGTGTTTTCGGCCAGGGCCCGGGTCAGGTCGCTGATGCTGTTGATTTGTGGATGTTCCTTGGCCACGTTTTCCGGCAGCGCCAGGGCATAGGTGTTGCTGAACTTGGACGGCGACAACCAGACCAGGCCTTTTTTCGCGTCGAGTTCTTTCACCCGGGCGTAGGACTGCTGCTTGTCGAGCTTTTCGTCGATGTGGTTGTAGGCCACCAGCGACACCCCGGTGTATTCCCAGATCAGGTCCAGCTGGCCGCTTTCCTGGGCACTGCGGGCCAGGTTGCTGCCCAGGCCGCCGGTGACCCGGGTGTCGTAGCCCTTGCTGCGCAGGTACTGGGAGGTGATTTCCGCCAGCAGGGTCTGTTCGGTGAAGACCCGGGCGCCGATGCGGATCAGGGGTTTTTCCGCGGCGTGCGCCAGGCTGGCAAACAGCAGGACGCAGCCGAGTAACAGGCTTGTTTTCTTCATGTTCACTCCAAGGCTCGTGCTGGTCAGGACGGACGCAGGCCGCGCTCCAGCCAGAGGCGGCTGGCCAGGGTCACCAGGCCGTCCAGAAGCAGCGCCAGCAGCGCGGTGCAGGCGGCGCCGAGCAGCAGTTGCGGCTGGTTGTTCAGGGCTATGCCGGGGAAGATCAGGCTGCCCAGGCTGTTGGCACCGATCAGGAAAGCCAGGGGCGCGGTGCCGACGTTGATCGCCAGGGCTACCCGCACGCCGCCGACGATGATCGGCACGGCATTGGGCAATTCGACTTTCCACAGCACCTGGCGCGGGGTCATGCCGATGCCGATGGCGGCTTCCTTGAGCGAGCCCTGGACGTTCTTCAGGCCTTCATAGGTATTGCGCACGATGGGCAGGAGGGAGGCGAGGAACAGGGCGAAGATCGCCGGTCCGCTGCCGATGCCGAGGACCCCGAGGGCGATGGCCAGGACGGCCAGGGGAGGCACGGTGTTACCGATGTTGAACACTTGCATGAAGCGCTCGGCGCGCCTGGCCATGGCAGGGCGGCTGAGAAGGATGCCGGCGGGCAGGCCCACTAGCAGGGCGGCGAACATGGACGCCAGGACCAGGAACAGATGAGCTTGCAGGTAGAACAACAGATCGTCGCGGTAGTGTTCGATCGTATCGATGCCGATCCAGTGGACCAGCAGGGCCAGGAGGGCGATAACCGCAGCCCCTCCTATCAGCCCTTTGCCATAGCGAATAGCCACGGGCGGACTCCTTTTTTCTTATCGGTCGGCGGGCGCTTTCCCCTGTGGCAGGGCCGTGGCCGACTGCCGGGAAAATCCCCGCGAAAAGCAGTTCGTCGAGTGCCGGCAGGGCGGCGGTGAACGAACCATGAGCGCAGCTTCGTCAAGCTAACTTGCTGAAATTCCAGGCATCTGATGCGCGCCTGGCAGGGAAGTGGACGTCTCCACCTTTTAAAAGGTTCCATAGTTAACGGCGTTTGGCCACCCTTGTGGCCGCTACCTTGCGGCGCGAGGCGGTGATCCAGGGGAGGGATGGCCGGGTTGCGGGCGCTGCGCGCCGGGTCGCAGTTTGCGCTGGCGCTAGACAGCGGCTACAGGGGGGGGGGCGGGGCTGAACGGTGGTTCGAGGAGTGTGCTTTGCGCTATACTCGCCGCCCTTTTTTGATCACCGCCAGGCGATTTCCCATGACCCAACAGGCCGCCGAAGTCGCGAAACGCCGCACTTTCGCCATTATTTCCCACCCGGATGCGGGTAAGACCACCATCACCGAAAAGCTGTTGCTGATGGGCAAGGCCATTGCGGTGGCGGGTACCGTCAAGTCGCGTAAGTCCGACCGCCACGCCACCTCCGACTGGATGGAGATGGAGAAGCAGCGCGGCATTTCCATCACGACGTCGGTCATGCAGTTCCCCTATCGCGAACACATGATCAACCTGCTGGACACCCCCGGCCACGAAGACTTCTCGGAAGACACCTACCGCACCCTGACTGCGGTGGACTCGGCGCTGATGGTGCTCGACGGCGGTAAGGGCGTAGAGCCGCGGACCATTGCCCTGATGGACGTCTGCCGCCTGCGGGATACGCCGATCGTCAGCTTCATCAACAAGCTGGACCGCGACATCCGCGACCCGATCGAACTGCTGGACGAAATCGAGGCGGTACTGAAGATCAAGGCCGCGCCGATCACCTGGCCGATCGGTTGCTACCGCGACTTCAAGGGCGTGTACCACCTGGCGGGCGACTACATCATCGTCTACACCCCGGGCCACGGCCACGAGCGCACCGAGACCAAGATCATCGAGAAGCTCGACTCCGCCGAAGCCCGTGCCCACCTGGGCGACGAGTACGAGCGTTTCCTCGAGCAGCTGGAGCTGGTGCAGGGCGCCTGCCACGAGTTCGACCAGCAGGAGTTCCTCGACGGCCACCTGACCCCGGTGTTCTTCGGCACCGCCCTGGGCAACTTCGGGGTCGACCATGTGCTCGACGCCGTAGTGGACTGGGCCCCGCTGCCGCTGCCTCGGGCGGCCAACGAGCGCAGCGTGGCGCCCCAGGAAGAGAAGTTCTCGGGCTTTGTGTTCAAGATCCAGGCGAACATGGACCCCAAGCACCGCGACCGCATCGCCTTCATGCGCATCTGCTCGGGCAAGTACGAAAAGGGCATGAAGATGCGCCATGTGCGCACCGGCAAGGACGTGCGCATCGGCGACGCCCTGACCTTCTTCTCCTCCGAGCGTGAGCAACTGGAAGAAGCCTTCGCCGGCGATATCATCGGCCTGCACAACCACGGCACCATCCAGATCGGCGACACCTTCACCGAAGGCGAGGCCCTGGGTTTCACCGGTATCCCGCACTTCGCCCCGGAACTGTTCCGCCGTGTGCGCCTGAAGGACCCGCTCAAGTCCAAGCAACTGCGCCAGGGCCTGCAACAGCTGGCCGAAGAGGGCGCGACCCAGGTGTTCTTCCCCGAGCGCAGCAACGACATCATCCTCGGCGCCGTCGGTGTGCTGCAGTTCGATGTGGTGGCCAGCCGCCTGAAGGAGGAATACAAGGTCGAATGCGCCTACGAGCCGATCACCGTGTGGTCCGCTCGCTGGATCAGCTGCGACGACAAGAAGAAGCTGGAGGAGTTTTCCAACAAGGCGGTGGAGAACCTGGCACTGGACGGCGGCGGTCACCTGACCTACCTGGCGCCGACCCGGGTCAACCTGGCGTTGATGGAAGAGCGCTGGCCGGACGTGAAATTCCGCGCGACCCGCGAACACCACTAAGTTCGTCTGCCACACCCCAAGCCCCGCGGTGCAGACCGCGGGGCTTTTTTGTGCCTGCTGGCAAGCTCATGGCACCCCTCACCGTTAGTCGGGCGGGGACTCCTGGCGAGGGGATCGATAGCTGGCTATCTGGAAAGTCCCGGGTATCGCGACTAGGTTTCAGGTTGTGCTGTGGCCGTTGCAAGGCACGGTTTGCAGCCTTCGATGATTCACCTTTGAAGGGATGGAATCGGCTATGAGAATTTTTCAACGCGTGGTGTTGCTGATCAAAGTGCTGGTGCTGCTATCGCTGGGCATGTCGGCGGCCTGGGCCAACAACCTGTTGCAGGTCAAGGAGCCCGGTTACTCGTCGAGCCAGGGCACGCCCGTGCAGATGCTGGCCAAGTCCGAGTCGGAGCCGGGGGATGAAGGGCAGGGCGGCAGCTCGGGCGATGACGACCAGACCACCGACGACGGCGAGCCTGACCAGGGCTGAAAAAAAACCCCTCGCAACGGATCGATGCGCAATCCGTCGGGAGGGGCCGGTGCAACAAGGTTCAGGCGCTCCCGCAGGTTCCGGGGGGCGCCTTTTTCATGCTCGTTACAAGAACTGCTCGGCGTAGTGGCAGGCCACCTGGCGGCTGTCGAGCTGGCGCAAGGCTGGCTCTTCGGTGCTGCAACGCTCGGTGGCGTACGGGCAGCGCTTGTGGAAGGCGCAGCCGGGCGGCGGGTTCAGCGGGTTGGGCAGCTCGCCGGCGATCTTGATCTTCGGCTTGTCCGGGTCCGGATGGATGGCCGGGGTGGCCGAGAGCAGGGCCTGGGTGTAGGGGTGCAGGGGACGGGTGTAGATGTCCTCCTTGGGGCCCATTTCCACTGGCCGGCCCAGGTACATCACCAGCACCTGGTCAGCGACGTGGCGCACCACCGCCAGGTTGTGCGAGATGAACACGTAGGCGGTATTGAATTCCTGCTGCAGGTCCATGAACAGGTTCAGAACCTGGGCCTGGATCGATACGTCCAGGGCCGAGGTCGGTTCATCCGCCACCAGCACCTTGGGTTGCAGCATCATCGCCCGGGCCAGGGCGATACGCTGGCGCTGGCCGCCGGAGAACATGTGCGGGTAGCGCTGGTAATGCTCGGGGCGCAGGCCCACCTGCTTCATCATCGCCTGGACTTTCTCGCGGCGCTCGGTGGCCGACAGCTTGGTGTTGATCAGCAATGGCTCGGCCAGCTGGTCACCGATCTTCTGCCGTGGGTTGAGCGAGGCGTAGGGGCTCTGGAACACCATCTGCACGTCGCGGCGCAGTTGCTTGCGCTGCTCCTTGGTGGCGCCCTTGACCTCATGGCCGGCGATCTGCAGCGAGCCCGAAGATGGCTCCTCGATCAGGGTCAGGGCCCGGGCCAGGGTGGACTTGCCGCAACCGGATTCGCCCACCACGGCCAGGGTCTTGCCGGCCTCCAGTTCGAAGGACACGCCATTGAGTGCGCGAACGGTGGCGTGGCCCTTGAACAGGCCCCGGGACACTTCGTAGTGACGGGTCAGGTCGCGGGCGGTTAGAACGACGGCCATCACGCCACCTCCTGGTTCAGCGGGTAGAAGCAGCGCACCAGGCTGGCGGCTTGCGGATCGAGACTAGGCCGCTGCTGGCGGCAGTTTTCCTGGACGTAGGGGCAGCGTGGCGACAGCAGGCAGCCTTGGGGCCGGTCGTAGCGACCGGGAACGATGCCCGGCAGGGTCGAGAGCCGCGAGGCGCCCAGGCTGTGCTCGGGAATCGCCGCCAGCAGGGCTTCGCTGTAAGGGTGCGCGGGGATGTCGAACAGCTCCGGCACCTTGCCCACTTCCACCGTCTGGCCGGCGTACATCACGCAGACGCGCTGGGCGGTCTCGGCCACCACGGCCAGGTCGTGGGTGATCAGCACCAGGCCCATGTTCTGCTCTTTCTGCAGGCTCAGCAGCAGGTCCATGATCTGTGCCTGGATGGTCACGTCCAGGGCGGTGGTGGGTTCGTCGGCGATCAGCAGCTTGGGTTCGCCGGCGATGGCCATGGCAATCGCCACGCGCTGGCTCATGCCCCCGGACAGCTGGTGCGGGTAGGCGTCCATGCGGCTGGCGGCGCCGGGGATCTCGACCTTCTCCAACAGTTCGATGGCGCGCTTGCGGGCAGCCTTGCCGGACATCTTCAGGTGCAGGCGCAGCACTTCCTCGATCTGGAAGCCCACGGTGTAGCTGGGGTTCAGCGCGGTCATCGGGTCCTGGAAGACCATGGCCAGGTCCTTGCCGACGATCTGCCGGCGCTGGCGGGCGCTGAGCTTGAGCATGTCCTTGCCGTCGAAGTTCATGGCGTCGGCGGTGACGATGCCGGGGTGCTCGATCAGGCCCATCAGGGCCATCATGGTCACCGACTTGCCGGAGCCGGACTCGCCGACGATGGCCAGCACTTCGCCCTTGTCGACCTTGAGGTCCAGGCCGTCCACCACGGGAACAGCCTTGGCGTCGCCGAAACGGACATTGAGATTCTTGATTTCTAACAGTGACATGGGAATCTCCTCAGGCGGCATTCTTGAGTTTCGGGTCCAGCGCATCGCGCAGGCCGTCGCCCATCAGGTTGATTGCCAGCACGCTGAGCAAAATGGTCAGGCCGGGCAGGCTCACTACCCACCAGGCGCGTTCGATGTAGTCGCGGGCCGAGGCCAGCATGGTGCCCCACTCAGGGGTAGGCGGCTGGACGCCGAGGCCGAGGAAGCCCAAGGCGGCGGCGTCGAGGATCGCCGAAGAGAAGCTCAAGGTGGCCTGGACGATCAGCGGTGCCATGCAGTTGGGCAGCACGGTGATGAACATCAGGCGCGGCAGGCCGGCACCGGCCAGGCGCGCGGCGGTCACGTAGTCGCGGTTGAGTTCGCCCATCACCGCGGCGCGGGTCAGGCGCACGTAGGACGGCAGCGAGACCACAGCAATGGCGATCACGGTGTTGATCAGGCCTGGGCCGAGGATGGCGACGATGGCCACGGCCAGCAGCAGCGAAGGCAGGGCCAGCATGATGTCCATCAGGCGCATGATGCTTGGGCCCAGCAGGCGCGGGAAGAAGCCGGCGAACAGGCCCAGCAGGATCCCCGGGATCAGCGACATCACCACCGACGACAGGCCGATCAGCAGCGACAGGCGCGAACCCTGGATCAGGCGCGAGAGCAGGTCGCGGCCCAGCTCGTCGGTGCCCAGCAGGAACTGCAACTGCCCGCCTTCGAGCCAGGCCGGTGGGGTCAGCAGGAAGTCGCGGTATTGCTCGCTGGGGTCATGGGGGGCCACCCAGGGTGCGAAGATCGCGCAGAACACGATCAGCAGCATGAACATCAGGCCGGCGACGGCGCCCTTGTTGTGGGAGAAGTGTTGCCAGAATTCTTTGTAGACGGACGGATAGAGCAGGCTTTGATCGACTGCTACCGAGGAAGTTGGAGTACTCATGTGTCTTGGCCTCAGCGCTGATGACGGATGCGTGGGTTGGCAAAGCCGTAGAGGATGTCCACCACGAAGTTGACCATGATCACCAGGCAGGCGATCAACAGGATGCCGTTCTGCACCACGGGATAGTCCCGGGCGCCGATGGCTTCGATCAGCCATTTACCGATGCCGGGCCAGGAAAAGATGGTTTCGGTCAGGACCGCACCGGCCAGCAGGGTGCCGACTTGCAGGCCGACCACGGTCAGTACCGGGATCAGCGCGTTGCGCAGGCCGTGGACGAAGACCACCCGGTTGGGCGACAGGCCCTTGGCCTTGGCGGTACGGATGTAGTCCTCGCGCAGCACTTCGAGCATCGAGGAGCGGGTCATCCGCGCGATCACCGCCAGGGGAATGGTACCCAGCACGATGGAAGGCAGGATCAGGTGCTTCAGTGCGTCGAAGAAGGCACTGGTGTCGCCGGCCAGCAGGGTGTCGACCAGCATGAAGCCGGTCTTGGGCTCGATGTCGTAGAGCAGGTCGATACGTCCGGAAACCGGGGTCCAGCCCAGGCTCACCGAGAAGAACATGATCAGGATCAGGCCCCACCAGAAGATCGGCATCGAGTAGCCGGCGAGGGAAATCCCCATCACCCCGTGGTCGAACAGCGAGCCGCGCCTGAGGGCGGCGATGACCCCGGCCAGCAGGCCGATGACGCCGGCGAACAGCAGGGCGGACATGGCCAGCTCCAGGGTCGCGGGGAACAGCGAGGAGAACTCGCTCCATACGCTGGTACGGGTACGCAGGGATTCGCCCAGGTCACCGTGGGCCAGCTTGCCGATGTAGTCCAGGTACTGGGCGTACAGCGGTTTGTTCAATCCAAGGCGTTCCATTGCCTGGGCATGCATCTCGGGGTCGACCCGACGTTCGCCCATCATGACTTCCACGGGATCGCCGGGGATCATGCGTATCAAGGCGAATGTCAGCAAGGTGATGCCGAAAAATGTGGGGATCAGCAACCCCACACGGCGGGCAATAAAACTAAACATCTTCTGAAGTACCTCAGTCAGCCGGTTAGGCGTTTCCGCCGCCCCTGGGTCAGGGACGGCGGGCGTTTCTTATTACTTCACCTGGGTGGTAGCGAAGTTATTGGTGGTCAGGGGGCTCTGGTGATACCCCTCGACGTTCTTGCGCATGGCGGTGAACATTTTCGGATAGGCCATGGGGATCCAGGGTTGATCCTGCTCAAAGACCAGCAGGGCCTTCTCATAGAGTTCGGCGCGCTTGGCCGAGTCGGCGTCGGAGCGAGCCTGGTCGATCAGGTCCTGGAAGGTCTTGTTGCACCAGCGGGCATAGTTTTCGCCGTTTTTCGCCGCGTCACAACTCAGGTTCGGGGTCAGGAAGTTATCCGGGTCACCGTTATCCCCGGCCCAGCCGGCCGAGACCATGTCGTGCTCGCCGTTCTTGGCGCGCTTGAGCATCTCGCCCCATTCCATCACGCGAATATCCAGCTTCAGGCCGATCTTGGCCAGGTCGGCCTGCATCATCTGGGCCCCGAGCAGCGGGTTGGGGTTGGTCGGGCCGCCGCCGTTGCGGGTGAACAGGGTGATCACGGTGCCTTCGGGCACGCCGGCTTCCTTGAGCAGGGCGCGGGCCTTGTCCAGGTCCCGTGGCGGGTTCTTCAGGCTGGTGTTGAAGCCCAGCAGGGTCGGTGGGTACGGGCCGGTGCCGACCAGGGCGTTGCCCGGGCCATACAGGCTGTTGACGTAGGCTTCCTTGTCGAAGGCGATATTGATCGCCTTGCGTACCCGCACGTCGCTCATGTACTTGCGGGTGGTGTTCATGGCGATGTAGCCGGTGGTCATGGCCGCCAGCTCATGCACCTGCAGGTTCGGGTCGGCCTTGATGCTGGGGATGTCATCGGGCTTGGGATACAGGGCGACCTGGCACTCGTTGGCCTTGAGCTTTTGCAGGCGCACGTTGTTGTCGGTGGTGATCGCCAGGATCAGTGTTTCGGCTGGAGGCTTGCCGCGGAAGTAGTCCGGGTTGGCCTTGAAGCGCACCTGGGCGTCCTTGGCATAGCGGGTGAAGATGAATGGGCCGGTGCCGATCGGCTTGCTGTTGAGCTCAGAGGTCTTGCCTTCCTTGAGCAGCTTGTCGGCGTATTCGGCCGGGAAGATCGAGGAGAAGGCCATGGCCACGTCGGCCAGGAACGGAGCTTCGCGGCGGGTCAGTGTGAAGACCACGGTGTGGTCGTCGACTTTCTCTACACTCTTGAGCAGTTCCTTGAAGCCCATGCTTTCGAAATAGGGGAAACCCACGCTGGACTTGTCATGCCAGGGGTGTTTCGGGTCCAACTGGCGCTGGAAACTCCAGAGCACGTCGTCGGCGTTCAGGTCGCGGGTCGGGGTGAAGTAGTCGGTGCTGTGGAACTTGACGCCCTTGCGCAGGTGGAAGGTGTATTGCAAGCCGTCTGGGCTGATGTCCCAGGATTCGGCCAGGGCTGGCTCGATGTCCGTGGTCCCCGGCTTGAAGTCCACCAGCCGGTTGAAAATGGTTTCCGCCACTGCGTCGGCAGTGACCGCGGTCGTGTATTGGACCATATCGAAACCTTCCGGGCTGGCTTCGGTACAGACCACCAAGGGTTTGGCCGCGGCGCTTATGGCGACGCTCAACAATGCGGCACTCAAGGCCGCTTTCATGGGAAGAATTTTCATCATGGACCCCCTGCAAAGGAATGAACCAGAGTAGCTTGAACGGCGGATTCGTCATGAACCCGCCCTTCAACTGGCGGGTTAGAGAATGTTGAACGGAACCGTGGTCACCAGGCGGAACTCGTTGATGTTGCCATCGGCCTGGTACTTGCTCGCGCGGTGGGTGGTGTAGGTCGCGCGGATCGCGGTGGCCTTGAGCGGGCCGCTCTGCACCGCGTAGCTGGCGCCGATGCCGTATTCGTAGTGGGTTTCGCCGTCCATCTTGTTCACGTCGTAGGCGGTACCACGGTAGTGGGTACCGTCGATGCCCCAGCCGCGGGCCTGGTAGATGTTGAACTTGAGGCCGGGCACGCCGTACTCGGCCATGTTCAGGCCGTAGGCGATCTGGAACGACTTCTCGTTCGGTCCGTTGAAGTCCGAGAGCAGGGAGTTGGCCAGGTAGATGCCGTTGGTTTCGTGCAGGTAGTCGAAGTACTCGTTACCGTTCACCGCCTGGTAGGAGAAGGTCAGGCTGTGGGCCTGGTGGGCCAGGCCCATGGACAGGGAGTAGGTATCGTTGTCGATCTCGCCCATCTCTTTCTTGCCGGTATCGACGGTCTTGTAGTAGTTCAGGCCGGTGGTCAGGGCCAGTACCGAGCTGTCACCCAGTTCGTGGGTGGCGCCGAAGTAGTACTGGTTCCAGAAGTCTTCCACCTTGGAGGCGTAGAGGCTGGTCTTCAGGCTCTTGAGTGGCTGGTAGTTGGCGCCGATCAGACTGACGCGGTCGGTCTCGGCGTTGTTGTTGGTGTATTCGGAGCGGAATTTCGACAGGCTCTGCTCGGTCCGTGGCGATACCCGGTCATAGCTACCGGCGTCGAACGACAGGTTGTTGAATTCCTCACTGTGGATGCTGGCCCCTTCGAAGCTCGAAGGCAGTGGACGGTTGCCGATGACGTCGACGATCGGCGTGCTGACGTTCTGCCGGCCGACGGTCAGGGTGGTGTTGGATACGCGGAACTTGACGTTGGCCAGGCCCAGCTTGCTCCACTGGCCTACGGCGTCACCGTCGGAGTGGGTCAGGGTACGGTTGTTCTTGCCGGCGATGTCCTTGCGGTCACGGTCCAGAGCAATGGCGTTGTAGGCGGCGACTTCGGTGCTGACCCCAACGGTGCCTTCGGTGAAGCCGGAGGTGTAGTTGAGGATGGTGCCCTGGACCCAGTTGATACGGCGTGGGGTCGAGGTCGGCTGGCCGTTGTGGTTGTAGGAGAAGCGGTCGTTGCGACGCTTCAACTCGTTGGCGTACCAGTTACGGGTGCTCCCGGACAGGCTCTGGCCTTCGATGAACCCCTTGGACTCAGCCTGGGCATTCTTGCTGTTCAGTTCAGTCGGGACGAAGTCCTGGCTGACGTTTTCTGCATAGGCCGTAGCAGTGATGCTGCTGATGGCCAGGGCTAACAACGCGCTGTTGCTCAGTTTCATGGGTGACGCTCCTTTGTTTTATTTTTTTACATACCGGTTTTTTTCGGCCGGCTGGTTTTTGGAACTCATTCAAGGCATCGCAAACGTTTGCATTCGGTTCGTTCGCCGAATTCAGGCAATACGCCTGCATGAGGACGAAAATCGTCCTCGCGGTTCTAGGCTCGTCGGTTATGGGGTCAGGCTGACACCGGAGAAGGAATTGCGTCCAAAGGGGCTGACCTTGAAGTCTTCGACTTTCGCGCTCAGCGGTTGGTTGATCGTCGAATGGGCCACCGGGGTGATCGGCACTTGCTGCTTGAGCAATTGCTGGGCCTGCTTGTACAGCACGCTGCGTTGTTCACGATCGGTGACGATCTTGGCTTGCTTGATCAGCTTGTCGTACTGCGGGTCGCACCACATGGAGTAGTTGTTGCCGCCAATGGCGTCGCAGCTATACAGAGTGCCCAGCCAGTTGTCCGGGTCACCGTTGTCGCCGGTCCAGCCGATCAGGCTGATGTCGTGCTCACCGTTCTTGGTGCGCTTGATGTACTCGCCCCATTCGTAGCTGACGATCTTCACCTTCAGGCCGATCTTCGCCCAGTCCGCTTGCAGCATTTCAGCCATCAGCTTGGCATTGGGGTTGTAGGGGCGCTGCACGGGCATGGCCCAGAGGTTGATTTCGGTGCCTTCCTTGACGCCGGCGGCCTTGAGCAGTTCGCGGGCCTTTTCCGGGTTGTAGGCGGCGTCCTTGATGCTGTCGTCGTAGGACCACTGGGTGGGGGGCATGGCGTTGACCGCCAGTTGCCCGGCGCCCTGGTACACGGCGTTGAGGATGGCCGGTTTGTTCACCGCCATGTCCAGCGCCTGGCGTACTTCGAGGCGATCGAAGGGCTTGTGCTGCACGTTGTAGGCGATGTAGCCGAGGTTGAACCCGGGCTTCTCGATCACCTGCAGTTTCGGATCGTTCTTCAAGGCCTCGATATCCGCAGGGCGCGGATGCAGGGTGATCTGGCATTCGCCGGCGCGCAGTTTCTGCACCCGTACCGAGGCGTCGGTGTTGATGGCGAAGATCAGCCGATCGAGCTTGACCCGGCTCGGGTCCCAGTAATGTGGGTTGGCGGCGTAGCGGATCTGCGAATCTTTCTGGTAGCGCTGGAACACGAAGGGCCCGGTGCCGATGGGCTTCTGGTTGATCTGGCTGGGCGTGCCGGCCTTGAGCAGTTGCTCGGCGTATTCGGCGGAGAGGATCGCGGCGAAGCTCATGGCCAGGTTCTGGATGAACGCTGCATCCACGGTGTTGAGGGTCATGACCACGGTCAGTGGGTCGGTTTTCTCGACCTTGGCGATGTTCTTGTTCAGGCTCATGCCGTTGAAGTAGGGGAACTCGGTCGGGTAGGCCTTACGGAACGGGTGTTCGGCGTCGAGCATGCGGTTGAAGGTAAACAGCACGTCGTCGGCATTGAAGTCACGGGTTGGCTTGAAGTACGAGGTGCTGTGGAACTTCACGCCCTCGCGCAGGTGGAAGCTGTACTTGAGGCCATCCTCGGAGATGTCCCAGCGGGTGGCCAGGGCGGGCAAGACGTTGGTCGCGCCTCTCTCGAATTCCACCAGGCGGTTGTACAGCGGCTCGGCGGCATCGTTGTCGGTGGCGGTGGTGTATTGCGCGGTATCGAAGCCGGCCGGGCTGCCTTCGGAGCAGAACACCAGGCTGCGCTCGGCAGCGACGCTTGAAGCGGTGGCAGCCAACAGGCCGCAGCCCAGCAAAGCCGGGAGAATCAAGGAGTGACGCATGATGATCCATCTCCATTTTTTGTTGTGATGATCAATGGGCCATGGCTCCTTCCTGGAGCCTGTATAGGCCATTGATGCCAAACCATGTCAGCTATTGCCCGCTGGCAGGCACGGTCTTGCCTCGCGTCGAGGTTCGAGGGCGAAAACGAGGGCCGTGGTCGGCTCCATGCCTGCAGCTTTGTTCGAATCGCCTTGGAGTTCACTGGGCTGGGTGTCGATTGACACCTTTCCCTGGTCCGGGTTGGATTCTTTCAATGGGCCAGTCCAGCCATGGCGACGTCAGGGACGTCGCCATGGCCGCGCTTTATTTGGCGATGCTCACGCCGTAGAAAGCGTTCAGACCGAACGGGCTGATCTTGAAGTCCTGCACGTTGGCGCGCATGGGTTGGAACACCGTCGAGTGTGCGATCGGTGTCATCGGGACTGCATCTTTGAGGATATGTTGCGCCTGCTTGTACAGCTCGGTGCGCTTGGCCACGTCCGAGGTGGCCCGTGCTTGCTTGATCAGTGCGTCGTATGGCTTGTCGCACCACTTGGAGAAGTTGTTGCCGTTCATGGCATCGCAGCCGAACAGGGTGCCCAGCCAGTTGTCCGGGTCACCATTGTCGCCGCTCCAACCGATGATCATCGCCTGGTTCTCACCGCCTTTGGAGCGCTTGATGTACTCGCCCCACTCGAAGCTGACGATGTTCACCTTCAGGCCGATCTTCGCCCAGTCGGACTGCAGCATCTCGGCCATCAGCTTGGCGTTCGGGTTGTATGGACGCTGGACCGGCATGGCCCACAGGGTGATCTGGGTGCCTTCCTTGATGCCGGCTTCCTTGAGGAGCTGGCGGGCCTTCTCAGGATCGTACTTGGCATCCTTGATGGTGGTGTCGTAGGACCACTGGGTTGGCGGCATGGCGTTGACTGCCAGTTGGCCGGCGCCCTGGTAGACCGAGTCGATGATCTGCGGCTTGTTCACTGCCATGTCCAGCGCCTGGCGGACCCGCAGGTCGGCCAGCGGGTTGGCATCGGTGCGGTCCTTGAGGACCGGCATCACGTTGTAGGCGACGTAGCCCAGGTTGAAGCCTGCCTGTTCAGGCATCTTCAGGTCCTTGTCTTCCTTGAGGGCCTTGAGGTCGGCCGGACGTGGGGAAAGGGTGACCTGGCACTCGTTCTTCTTCAGCTTCTGGATGCGCACCGACGGGTCGGTGGTGATGGCGAAGATCAGGTTGTCGATCTTCACGTCTTCAGGCCGCCAGTAGTCCTTGTTGCCGGTGTAGCGAATGTTGGAGTCTTTCTGATAGCTCTTGAAGACGAACGGACCGGTGCCGACCGGCTTCTGGTTGATGTCGCTGGTCTTGCCTTCCTTGAGCAGCTTGTCGGCGTACTCGGCGGACTGGATGGAGGCGAAGCTCATGGCCAGGTTCTGGATGAACGCGGCATCAACCGACTTGAGGATGAACTTGACGGTCTTGTCGTCGATCTTCTCGATCTTGGTGATGTTGGTATCCATCCCCATGTCGGTGAAGTACGGGAATTCGGTTGGGTACGCCTTACGGAACGGCATGTTCTTGTCGATCATGCGGTTGAAGGTGAACAGCACGTCGTCGGCGTTGAAGTTGCGAGTGGGAGTGAAGTACGGCGTGGTGTGGAACTTGACGCCTTCGCGCAGGTGGAAGGTGTAGGTCAGGCCGTCTTCCGAGATGTCCCAGCTGGTGGCCAGGCCTGGGACGACCTTGGTGCCGCCACGTTCGAACTGGCTCAGGCGGTTGAAGATGGTTTCCGCAGAGGCGTCGAAGTCGGTTCCGGTGGTGTACTGGCCCGGGTCGAAACCGGCAGGGCTGCCTTCGGAGCAAAACACCAGGTTAGTCGCGGCCTGGGCGAAGGGGGCGCTGGCCAGCAGACCGGCGCTGACTAAAAACGGAATGACTGCTTGTTTGAACATGGTGGCCTCATGATTTGTTGTCATTGTTTGTGTTGAGGGCGACCTTGTGAGTCGACCCGCCGATACTTATGCAGGCCCCATACCCAATGCAAGGTGCGGGGCCGACACAAGCCTCAAAGAGTGGCACGAACGTACAGGAATGACGCATTTGTATAAAACTTGACGCATTTGACCGTTTGCGCCGGTTCTTTATGGTGCATTTGCTGCCTTTTTAGCGTGCAGCCAGGGGCGGTTACGCCTCGTATTGGTGCGTTGTCCAGGCGGATGCCGAGCTGTTTCTGCCCGAGCTGGCGGGGCTGGCCGGCCAGATGGCGATGACGGGGAATACGGGTGGCGCGGGGGCGCGGAGAGTCGAAAGACGGGCCTGTTGCCTGCCAGGACTGGTGCTGGAAAATCTTACACATGCAAACCTCTTTTTTTCTTTTTCTAGGGCGCATCTGAGGATTGGCCTTGTGGGCCGTGGTCACTCGCCTTTCTATCTCGATGGGGATGGATGGAGCCCCACGGACCCTATGCGGCGATGGCGAGTACTTGTTGTGTTCTTGATCGACGACTCGCTGGTGCGGAAATTAAGTCATGCTGAAATTGTGGTCAACGAAAATTAAGCATGACTAACATTTCTATCGTGTGAAGGTTTGCCCAGGATGTTCGGCAAGCCCTTGTATGTAGGGATCAGGAGGCCGGGCGGTCGTCGAAAAGGCCCATGGTGGTAATGGTCAGGACTTCTGCCGGACCGTCGCCGACGTTGGCCAGGCAGTGGGTCTTGGTGGCGTCGAAGTGCACCGAGTCGCCAGGGCCCAGGGGGTATTGGCGACCTTCGATGGTGTAGACGATTTGTCCCGAAAGAACGTAAGAAAATTCTGAGCCGTCGTGGGAAATCAATTCCGATTGGTAGCCCACCGAGATGTTCATCTTCACGGCGTTGATCAGGTTGCCGGGAAAGGAACTGGAGAGTCGTTCGTAGGCCAGGGGCTGGCCCTCAATGGTATAGCGCACTCGCTCGCCATCATGGGAGTCGGGCTGGGCCTGGCTCGGTTGGTCGAACAGGGCATTGAGTGGCACGTTTAACGACTTGGCGATGTTGACCAGGGAAGAGATGGATACGCCTGTCAGATTACGCTCTGCCTGGGATAGGAAACTGGCTGTCAGACCGGATTCACTAGCAATCTGGCGCAGGGTTTTCTTGGCGGCGCGGCGATAGCGACGCAGGCGTTCGCCGATGCGGTCAGCGGTCATTGAGGAGACTCTTATAGGAAAAAAGCAATTTACCTGTCAGGCGTCAGTAATACCTGACAGGCGCAATACTAAGGTTCGACACTTTAACATCCCGAACTCGCCAAACTCATGGGCAGCAAGGTGAATTCTCCTGAGCTGGCTTGAAACAGTCTGTAACGAAAAACGGCGGTAACCTCGCTTTGGAGGTTACCGCCGTTTGCAGGAAGGCCGGAAGCGTTTTACTGCATCAGCACTTCGATGGCGCCGTCGGCGGTCATGTTGACCTTGCTGGTACCGGCCTCGACTTGCGGGGTGACGGAGGAGGACGCATCTGCGCTGGCAGCCTTCATCATCATGGGACCACGCATATAGGGCTGCGGATAACCATCGGCGTTGAGATTCAGGCTGACGATCTTGTAGCCCTTGCCGCCCAAGGCTTCGGTTGCCAGTTGTGCCCGAGCCTTGAACGCCTGCACGGCATCCTTGAGCAGGGCATCCTCGCTGGCCTTGCGGGTCGCGGGGGCGATGGCGAAGTCCATGCCGTCCATCTTCAGGTCGGTCAGCAACTCGCCGGTGAGCTTGGACAGGGCGGCGAAGTCGGCGCTTTCCAGGCGCAGTTCGGCACGCTCGCGCCAGCCGGTGATCTTCTGGCCTTTGCTGTCGTAGATCGGATAGCTGTTGCGGCTGCCCTGGCTCAGGGTGATGCCCTTGACTTGGCGTGCCTGTTCCAGGGCCTTGTTCATGGTGGTGCTGATTTCTGCTGCCAGCTTGGCCGGATCGGCGTTCTGCGACTCGCTGTAGAGGGTCACGATCATCAGGTCGCGGGCCACTTCCTGGCTGGCCTCGGCGCGCAGGGAAACCTGGTTGTAGTGCAGCTCATCGGCGGCCTGCGCTGGAAGGCTGGCGAGGGAGGCGACGCCGAGGGCGAGAAGGGCGAGGTTGCGACTGAAAGGCTGCATGGGATCTCCTTGAGTACGGTTCGCAAGCCAAAGGTTCGCGCTTGCGTTGAGCGATAAGACTCTAGCTTTTACTCCCAGTTGCACCCATTACAACTTTGATACACCTTGGCCTCCCTTATCCCGGGACTTCTGCTTGTAGCTGAAAGCTTGCCACTTGCCGCTGCTTTTTCCTGTGGCGCTTTGCCGCAGTTTTGCCTGTGTCGGGGGCGGCATGGTTATACTCCCGCCGATTATCCTGGAGCGCTCATCAGGAGAGCTCATGCTCGCCCCCGTAAAATTGCTGTCTGCGACCCGCCAGAACCTCTGGCGCCTGACCTTCATCCGCACCCTGGTTCTGGCCGCTCAGGCCGGTTCGGTGGGGCTTGCCTATTGGCTCGAACTGCTGCCGCTGCCCTGGCTGCAACTGGGGATTACCCTGGTCTTCTCCATGGTGCTGTGCGCCTTTACGGCCATCCGCCTGCGCACCTCCTGGCCGGTGACGGAACTGGAATATGCCCTGCAGCTGGCCTGTGACCTGTTTATCCACAGCGTGCTGCTGTATTTCTCCGGTGGCTCCACCAACCCCTTCGTGTCCTATTACCTGGTGCCCCTGACGATCGCTGCGGTGACCTTGCCCTGGCGTTACTCCGTGGCGCTCTCGGGGATCGCCCTGGCCCTCTATACCTTGTTGCTGGCCTGGTTCTACCCGTTACAGACCTTGCCCATCGCCCGGGAAAACCTGCAGGTCTACGGCATGTGGCTGAGCTTTGCCCTGGCTGCGGCGGTAATCACTTTCTTCGCGGCGCGGATGGCCGAGGAGTTGCGGCGCCAGGAAGAACTACGGGCGATCCGCCGCGAGGAGGGCCTGCGTGACCAGCAATTGCTGGCCGTGGCTACCCAGGCCGCCGGCGCCGCCCATGAGTTGGGCACGCCCCTGGCGACCATGAGCGTGCTGCTCAAGGAGATGCGCCAGGACCATCCCGATCCGCTGCTGCAGGACGACCTCAGCGTGCTCCAGGACCAGGTGAAGCTGTGCAAGGAAACCTTGCAACAACTGGTGCGCGCCGCCGAGGCCAACCGGCGGATGGCGGTAGAGATGCAGGATGTCACCCAGTGGCTCGACGAGGCCCTGAACCGCTGGCACCTGATGCGCCCGGAAGCCAGCTATCGCTTCCATTTGCTGGGGCAGGGTGAAATGCCGCGCCTGGCGCCGCCACCGGACCTGACCCAGGCCCTGCTCAACCTGCTCAACAATGCTGCCGATGCCTGCCCGGAGGGCCTGGAGGTGCGCCTGGACTGGGATGCCGAAGACCTGACCATCAGTATTCGCGATCACGGTGCTGGAGTACCCTTGGCTATCGCCGAGCAGATTGGCAAACCGTTTTTTACCACCAAGGGCAAAGGCTTCGGCCTGGGCCTGTTCTTGAGCAAGGCCAGCGTGACCCGCGCCGGTGGCTCAGTAAAACTCTACAGTCATGAGGAAGGCGGTACGCTCACCGAGCTGCGCCTGCCCCGTGCCGCCCGAGGAGACGACCATGAGTGAAGAGATCCAAGTCGAAGGTGAAGAACTGCCGCATCTGTTGCTGGTGGATGACGACGCTACCTTTACCCGAGTGATGGCCCGTGCCATGAGCCGTCGTGGCTTTCGCGTCAGCACCGCAGGTTCCGCCGAGGAGGGCCTGGCCCTGGCCCAGCAGGACTTGCCGGACTATGCCGCGCTGGACCTGAAGATGGATGGCGATTCCGGACTGGTTCTGCTGCCCAAGCTGCTGGAGCTGGACCCGGAGATGCGGGTACTGATCCTCACCGGTTATTCGAGCATCGCCACCGCCGTGGAGGCCATCAAGCGCGGTGCCTGCAACTACCTGTGCAAGCCGGCGGACGCCGATGACGTGCTGGCTGCGCTGCTGTCCGAGCATGCCGACCTGGATAGCCTGGTGCCGGAAAACCCGATGTCGGTGGACCGCCTGCAATGGGAGCATATCCAGCGGGTCCTGACCGAGCATGAAGGCAACATCTCCGCCACTGCCCGAGCTCTGGGCATGCATCGCCGCACCTTGCAGCGCAAATTGCAGAAGCGTCCGGTTCGTCGCTGATACGCGATTGAATCCCTCTCTTCTCGACAGGAAAAAGCGAGCCGTTCGACTATGATCGGCTCAACGCTTCTTCGCTTCCCAATAGAGCCTCGATAATGAATCAGAACGCTGAATACTCCGCGGTCAACGATGTTGTGCGCGGGCAATTCTTCCGTCGGGTGTGGGCCATGATCACGCCTTACTGGCGCAGCGAAGAGAAGGGCAAGGCCTGGCTGCTGTTGGCCGCGGTGATCGGCCTGTCGTTGTTCAGTGTGGCGATCTCGGTGTGGATCAACAGCTGGTACAAGGATTTCTACAACGCTTTGCAGAAGAAGGACGAAGCGGCGTTCTGGCATCTGATCCTGTATTTCTGCGGCATCGCCGCAGTGGCGATCCTGGGCGCGGTGTACCGCCTGTACCTGACCCAGATGCTGACCATCCGCTGGCGGGCCTGGCTCACCGAGAAGCACTTCGCCCGTTGGCTGGGCAGCAAGAACTATTACCAGCTGGAGCAGGGCGGTTACACCGACAACCCCGACCAGCGGATTTCCGAAGACCTCAACAGCTTCACCACCAACACCCTGGCGCTGGGCCTGGGGCTGATCCGCAACCTGGTCAGCCTGGTGTCCTTCTCCATCATTCTCTGGGGCGTGTCCGGCAGCATCGAGGTGCTGGGCTATACCATTCCCGGCTACATGTTCTGGTGCGCCCTGGTGTATGCCCTGGTCGGCAGTTGGCTGACCCATCTGATCGGGCGCCGCTTGATCGGGCTGAACAACCAGCAGCAACGCTTCGAGGCCGACCTGCGTTTCTCCATGGTACGGGTCCGGGAGAACGCCGAGAGCATTGCCTTGTATGACGGCGAGAAGAACGAGAACCAACGCCTGAGCGGCCGTTTCAGCAAGGTCTGGCACAACTTCTGGGACATCATGAGGGTGTCCAAGCGCCTGACGTTCTTTACCGCCGGTTATGGCCAGATCGCGATCATCTTTCCGTTCATCGTGGCTGCTCCCCGTTACTTCTCCGGCAAGATCGAGCTGGGCGAGCTGATGCAGATCAACTCGGCTTTCGGCAACGTCCAGGAGAACTTCAGCTGGTTCATCACGGCCTATTCGGACCTGGCCGCCTGGCGCGCTACCTGCGACCGTCTGCTGAGCTTTCGCCAGGCCATGAGCGATAACGAGGAGCGTCCGGCAGCCATCGACGTACAGGCCGAAGGTGAGCAGTTGCAGGTGCGTGACCTGGGCCTGGACCTGGCCGATGGCCGGCATTTGCTGGCCGGCGCACAGTTGACCGTGAACCCCGGCGAGCGCCTGATGCTCAGTGGCCGCTCCGGCAGTGGCAAGAGCACCTTGCTGCGCGCCATGGGCCGGCTATGGCCCACGGGCCACGGCAATATCCGCCTGCCGAACCAGCGTTCCCTGTTTCTGCCGCAGAAGCCCTACTTGCCTATCGGTAGCCTACGCGACGCCTTGAGTTATCCACAGTCGGGCGACAGCTATCCCCAGGAGCGCTACGACCAGGTACTGCAGACCTGCCGCTTGCCGCACCTGGTGGCACGCCTGGACGAGCGCAATCACTGGCAGCGCATGCTGTCGCCGGGGGAACAGCAACGCCTGGCCTTTGCCCGTGCCCTGCTTTATGCACCGCAGTGGTTGTACATGGACGAGGCCACTTCAGCGATGGACGAGGAAGACGAAGCCACGTTGTACCAGGCGTTGATCGATCAACTGCCGGGATTGAGCATCGTCAGTGTCGGGCATCGCAGTAGCCTCAAGCACTTCCATCCACGGCATATCCGCATCGACCAGGGGCATCTGGTCGAGCAGGCACAGAACGCCTGACCTGCGGTTACATGGACAAAGACCCGCCACGGCAGTATTGCCGGGCGGGTCTTTTTTTGGGGATGAGTCAGGCGTTCTTCAGGATCGAGCGGTCGACCCTTACCGCCAGTTGACCCTTGCCCGGCTTGGCGTTGAAGGCGACGTTGCCGCGCTCATCGACGCTGGCACGGGCGATGGGGGTGCCATTGAGCAGCAGCTCCAGTGGCGCGTCCTTGAGGGACTGGCCGGAGGCCAGTTGCAGATTCAGATTGATAGCCATGGTGATTTCCTTATCAAGCGTTGCGGTCGATGAAGCGAGTGGCGTTCTTGTCGATGGAGCCGATCAGCTCCGGTGAGCCGCCACGGAACTGGCGGAAGACATTACGCCCGCTGGCCGCACTGTTGGTGGTGCCGGCCGGGATGGCCAGGGTCGGCTGGAAGCTGTCGCCGAGCTCGACATAGCTAGACCAGGGACCGATGTAGGACTCGTTGAGGCCGTTGGTTTCGCTGACGGCATAGCGCACCGCATGCCCGGGCAGCCAGTTGGGCTCGCTGGGAGCATGGCTCTGCCAGCCGTCGGCGAGGATCGAAGGTACGGCGCTTGGCGTATCCAGGTAGCCTGCCGGTTTGTTCGGGCTGTAGTTCTTGAGCAGCAGGTAGGTGCTCCAGCCCCACCAGTTGTCGATGGTCTTGCTGTCATTGAGGTTATTGACGTCGCTGCGGCGCAGGACCTCACTGCCCTTGGTCACGAACAGCGGCGAGAAGTTGCCGGTCTTGGCGGCGTTCAGGTCGGGAACCACTTTCAACGCAGCATAGCTCGCCGGGGCCGGCAGGCTGCCGCTCAGGTAACTGGCGAAGATTTCATCCGCCGAGCGTTGTACCGCGAGCTTCACCTGTTGGCGATTGCGGTGGTCGACGCTATCGAAGTAGCGCTTGTCGCCATAGGAGTGCCAGCGATCGCCCTGGCCATTGCTGACATTGAGGCCGAACTTGCTGTCTTCATCGTGCATGAAGCGGGTGATCAGCGAGCCCAGGTCGCTGGGCGTGACCACTGCGGCCACCTGTTTGCGCGGTACGCGCACATGGCCGGCGGAGAACAGGTCGGTCAGGAAGTGGTCGGCGAAGGCGTTCATCGCATAGGCCAGCTCCAGTTGCTTGTCTTCCGCGCTCTTGCCTGCCAATACCGCTTGTTGCAGCGCGGCGGTATGGCCGGCGATGTAGGCCGCCAGGGCCCACTCGCCAAAGTGGTCGGCGTTGTTGGCTGCAAGCTTGAGATAGCGACCCAGGGGGAACAGGGCGGAAACGGCGCTGCCGCCACCGGTGATCCTGTTCCACTCTTCGGACAAGGTATCGCCCAGGGCGTCATAGGCTTCGTGGGGCTGCTTGCCATCACGGATGGCCTGGTTGGCGGCGACGATTTCCTTTTGCATCACGGCCAGGATTTGCCGGGCCTCGTCCTTGGCGCCAGGGAGTACCGCCAGGGAGTTGAAGGCGGCGCTGAAGCGCTGTACCCGATCCACCGGCGTCGCACCATCGCAGATCGGCTGGTCGGGAATGCCATAGAAGTCACCGCCCAGGGCGATCACCTGGCCGTAGGTCAGGGCCAGGCCATTGGGCAGGTGCAGCTCGACCTGCCAGGCCGGGACGGGGGCGGCATCCTTTACGAAGCGCAGCAGTGTGCTGTCGCCAATCGCGGTGTGCTCACCGCCTTCGAAGCGCAACTGGGGGGCGTTGCCGAGCGGTTTTTGCGGGTTGTGGGGCAGGTGTTCCGGACGATGGTACTTGATGGTGTGGTGACCGTCGGCGACCAGTACCAAGGCATCGCCGTCGCCAGTGATGGCGATGCCTTGTTCGCTGAACAGGCGATCCAGATCGGCGACGATCTTGCCTGCATGTTGAGGTTGTTGCTGCGTCTGTGCAGAGAGTCCTGACATTTCTAGCTCCTTGATATGTCATTGGATATTCATATTTAACTGTATGTATATACAGTTGTTTTGAGGATAAACGAAAACCATTTCCCGTCAAGGCAGGAATGATCTGGCCGGTGGTTTTTCTTCGTGGCACGCAAGTGTCGTTGATCGGGGGGTGTTCCCCCGAGGGATTGGATTATCATTAGCGCCCTAACGACAGGCTCAAGGTTCCCTGCGCATGCTGGCTATTTTTCTCGAAACGCTGACGATCACGGCGCCGGTCTTTGCCATGCTGTTCCTTGGCCTGATGCTCAAGCGCGTGGGTTGGATCAATGACAACTTCATCCATACCGCCTCGGCCCTGGTGTTCAACGTCACCATGCCGGCACTGTTGTTTCTGGGCATCGTGCACGCCGACCTGCATTCGTCGCTCAAGCCTGGGGTGCTGGTCTATTTCTCGGTAGCGACCCTGGCGTGTTTCGCCCTGGCCTGGCTCTGGGCGATCTGGCGTTGTCCGCGGGAGGATCGCGGCATCTATACCCAGGGCGCCTTTCGCGGCAACAACGCGATCATCGGCCTGGCCCTGGCGGCCAGCATGTATGGCAGCTATGGCATTTCCCTGGGGGCGGTGCTGGCGGCGCTGGTGATCCTTTTCTACAACACCCTGTCGACCATCGTCCTGGCCGTGTACAGCCCGGTGATCAAGTCCGACCCCTGGAGCATCTTCAAGAACGTGATCAGCAACCCGCTGATCGTCAGCGTGCTGGTGGCCGGGCCATTCGCCTATTGGCAGATCGGCCTGCCTGGCTGGCTCGAGACTTCAGGGCAGTACCTGGCCCAGATGACCCTGCCGCTGGCGCTGATCTGCATCGGCGGCACCCTGTCCATGGCGGCCTTGCGCAACAGTGGGCGGATGGCCGTCAGTTCCAGCCTGATGAAGATGATCAGCTTGCCGACACTGGCGACTTTCGGTGCCTGGTTGTGCGGCTTTCGTGGTGCCGAACTGGGGATCCTGTTCCTGTACTTCGCCAGCCCCACCGCGGCGGCGAGCTTCGTCATGGCCCGGGCGGCCAATGGCAACCATGAACTGGCAGCGGCGATCATCGTCATCACTACGGTGATGGCGGCGGTGACCACCAATATCGGGATTTTCCTGTTGCAGTGGGGCGGCTGGATCTAAGGTGGCTCGCCGGCCAGGTGGCCGGCGAGGAGTTGTCACTGGTCTTGCTGGTAGGTGTCTATCACTTCCTGGGCGGCGCGAAATGCATCGACGGCCGCTGGCACTCCGGCATACACCGCGCAGTGCAGCAGCGCTTCGCGAATCTCTTCGACCGTGCAGCCGTTGTTCAGCGCGCCGCGTACGTGGCCCTTGAGTTCTTGCGGGCACTTGAGGGCGGTCAGGGCCGCCAGGGTGATCAGGCTACGGGTCTTGAGCGGCAGGCCTTCGCGGTTCCACACCCCGCCCCAGGCATGTTCGTTGACGAAGTCCTGCAAGGGTTGGCTGAACTCGGTGGCGTTACCCAGGGCGCGGTCGACGAAGGCATCGCCCATTACCTGGCGACGCATCTTTAGACCGCTTTTATTGTTCTCGCTCATGGCGTTTCCTTCTTGTGTTGGCGGCGCCAGGCCCGTAGCGAACTGAACAGCAGGAACGCCACCAGCGCCGGCAGGATGAAAAACAGCATCAGGTGTTCCAGCTTGCCCGCCAGGGGCATGCCGGTCGTGAAGGACATCACGTGCAGCCCATAGGCCAGGTACAGGCCAAGAAACAGCAAGCCTTCGGCACGGGTCACGCGATAGCCGGAATAGAACACCGGCAGGCACAACAGGGCCACGCCAAGCAGTACCGGCAGGTCGAAGTCCAGGGCGTTGGGTGAGACCGAGAGCGGCGTGGGGGCTACCAGCGCGGTGAAGCCCAGGACGCCCAGCAGGTTGAATAGATTGCTGCCGATCACGTTGCCCACGGCGATATCGCGCTGGCCCCGCAGGGCGGCAAGCAACGAGGTGGCCAGTTGGGGTAGCGAAGCGCTGATGGCGATCACGGTCAGGCCCATGACCCGTTCCGACAGGCCCAGGTCGTCGGCCACGGTCACGGCGGCGCCCAGCAGCAAGTGCCCGGCAAATACCAGCAGGCCCAGGCCGAGAAGGATCAGCAGCAGGCTACTGAACCATGGCGCGGCCTTGCGGCGGCCGCTGGGTTCGGGGGCGTGCAGGCGTGTGGAGTGACGTGACTGGCGCAGCAACAGGCCCAGGTACAGCACCAGGGCTGCCAGCAGTACCGCGCCGTCGAGGGGTGTGAGGTGTTCGTTGTAGGCGAGGGCGAATACCAGCAGGCTGGCGCCGATCATCAGTGGAATATCCAGGCGTACCAATTGCCGGGAAACCCGCAGCGGAATGATCAGTGCCGAGAGGCCCAGAGTCACCAGGATGTTGAAGATGCTGCTGCCGATCACGCTGCCTACGGCGATATCGGTGCTGCCGCCCAGCGTCGCTTGCAGGCTGATGGCCATTTGTGGGGCGCTGCTGCCGAAGGCCACGATGGTCAGGCCGATGAGCAGTGGGCGCACATGCAGGCGGGCCACCAGGCGCACGGCCGCGCGGACCAGCAGCTCGGCGCCGGCGATCAGCATCAGCAAACCGCTGATGAGCTGGATCAGGCTGAGCAGGGGCAGTTCGGCAAAGGCAGTGATGGCTAGGCTCCGGAAAGGTCAGTCGCTGAGGGCTTGGACGCGCACTTTGGCGGTGCCGCTCTGTAGCATGTCCAACTGCTGTGCTGCCGCGCGGGACACGTCGATCAGGCGTCCACGGGTATGCGGGCCCCGGTCGTTGATGCGCACCACGACACTTTTGTCATTGGCCAGGTTGGTGACTTGCACCCGGGTGCCGAATGGCAATTGGCGGTGGGCGGCGGTCAGGCCGTGCTGGTCGAATGGCTCGCCACTGGCAGTGTGCTTGCCGTGATGGCGGGCGCCGTAATAGGAGGCGGTTCCGGTCTCGTCATAACCCCTGGGGTCGATGATGTGACGGTTGGCACAACCGCTGAGCAGTACGAGCAGGGCGCAGGCGCCGAGCAGGTACTGCCTTAAAAATCGTAGGGGAGAAAAGCTGGCAGGCATCGATGGAAGAGGCGGGCTTGCCAGCGAAGACGGCGGTACGCGGACCGCGTTTCGACTGGCAAGCCACGGCTTCATGCCCGATCAGCCCTCGAGCTTGCTTTTCAGCAGCTCGTTGACCTGTTGCGGGTTGGCCTTGCCCTTGGACGCCTTCATCGCCTGGCCGACGAAGAAGCCGAACATCTTGCCGCGCTTGGCTTCGTCCGCGGCGCGATATTGTTCGACCTGCTCGGCGTTGGCCGCGAGCATCTCGTCCAGCACCGCGGAGATCGCGCCGGTATCGGTGACCTGCTTGAGACCGCGCTTGTCGATGATTTCGTCGGCGCTGCCTTCACCGTTGGCCATGGCTTCGAACACGGTCTTGGCGATCTTGCCGGAGATGGTGTTGTCCTTGATGCGCAGGAGCATGCCGCCCAGTTGCTCGGCCGATACCGGTGCTTCGTCGATCTCCAGGCCCTGCTTGTTCAGCAGGCTGCCCAGCTCGACCATGACCCAGTTGGCCGCCAGCTTGGCGTCGCCGGCGATGTTGGCGACCTTCTCGAAGTAGTCCGCCTGCTCGCGGCTGGAGGCCAGCACGCTGGCATCGTAGACCGACAGGCCGAACTGCTGCTGGAAGCGCTCGCGCTTCTGCGGTGGCAGCTCTGGCAGGGTGGCGCGCACCTGGGCGAGGAAGGCGTCCTCGATGACCACTGGCAGCAGGTCCGGATCGGGGAAGTAACGGTAGTCGTTGGCTTCTTCCTTGCTGCGCATCGGACGGGTCTCGTCCTTGTTCGGATCGTACAGGCGCGTCTGCTGGATCACCTTGCCGCCGTCCTCGATCAGGTCGATCTGGCGCTGGATCTCGGAGTTGATCGCCTTCTCGATAAAGCGGAACGAGTTGACGTTCTTGATCTCGCAGCGGGTGCCGAATTCGACCTGGCCCTTGGGGCGGATCGAGACGTTGCAGTCGCAGCGCAGGGAGCCTTCGGCCATGTTGCCGTCGCAGATGCCCAGGTAGCGCACCAGGGCGTGGATCGACTTGACGTAGGCCACGGCCTCCTTGGCGCTGCGCAGGTCAGGCTCGGAAACGATTTCCAGCAGCGGCGTGCCGGCCCGGTTCAGGTCGATGCCGGAGGCACCGCTGAACTCCTCGTGCAGGCTCTTGCCGGCGTCTTCTTCCAGGTGCGCCCGGGTGATGCCGATGCGCTTGACGGTGCCGTCTTCCAGGGGGATGTCCAGGTGGCCCTTGCCGACGATCGGCAGGTCCATCTGGCTGATCTGGTAGCCCTTGGGCAGGTCCGGATAGAAGTAGTTCTTGCGGGCGAACACGTTGTGCTGGCCGATCTCGGCGTCTACCGCCAGGCCGAACATCACCGCCATGCGCACCGCTTCCTGGTTCAGCACCGGCAGTACGCCAGGCATGCCCAGGTCCACCAGGCTGGCCTGGGTGTTGGGCTCGGCACCGAAGGCGGTGGAGCTACCGGAGAAAATCTTCGATTGGGTGGTGAGCTGGGTATGAATCTCCAGCCCGATCACGACTTCCCATTGCATGTGTGTCTCCTCAGAAGCCGGTTGGGGTGCGGGTGTGCCAGTCGGTGTTCAACTGGTACTGGTGCGCAACGTTGAGCAAGCGGCCTTCCTGGAAATACGGGGCAAGCAGTTGCACGCCTACCGGCAGGCCATCGACGAAACCTGCCGGCATGGACAGGCCCGGCAGACCGGCGAGGTTGGCGGTGATGGTGTACACGTCTTCCAGGTACGCAGCGACCGGGTCGCTGTTCTTGGCGCCGAGTTTCCAGGCCGGGTTCGGCGTAGTCGGGCCGAGGATGACGTCGACTTCGTTGAAGGCGTTCATGAAGTCGTTCTTCACCAGGCGACGGATCTTCTGCGCCTTGAGGTAGTAGGCGTCGTAGTAGCCGGCGGACAGCGCGTAGGCACCGACCATGATCCGGCGCTGTACTTCGCTGCCGAAGCCTTCGCCACGGGAGCGGGTGTACAGGTCTTCCAGGTCCTTGGGGTTCTCGCAGCGATAGCCGAAGCGCACGCCGTCGAAACGCGACAGGTTGGAGGAGGCTTCCGCCGGGGCGATCACGTAGTACGCCGGAATCGCGTGCTGCATGTTCGGCAGGCTGATTTCCTTGATGACCGCGCCGAGCTTCTCCAGCTCCTTGATGCTGGCGTGGATCAGGTCGGCGATGCGCGGGTCGAGGCCGGCGCTGAAGTACTCCTTCGGCACGCCGATGCGCAGGCCCTGCAACGAGCCATTGAGGCCGGCGCTGTAGTCCGGTACCGGTTCATCGATGCTGGTGGAGTCGTTCGGGTCGAAGCCGGCCATGCCTTGCAGCAGGATCGCGCAGTCTTCGGCGGTGCGTGCCAGCGGGCCGCCCTGATCCAGGCTGGAGGCGTAGGCGATCATGCCCCAGCGGGACACGCGACCATAGGTCGGCTTCAGGCCGGTGAGGTTGGTGAAGGCTGCGGGCTGGCGGATCGAGCCACCGGTGTCGGTGGCGGTGGCGGCGGGCAGCAGGCGCGCGGCCACGGCAGCGGCGGAACCACCGGACGAGCCGCCCGGTACGTGCTCCAGGTTCCACGGGTTCTTCACCGCGCCATACCAGCTCGACTCGTTGGCCGAACCCATGGCGAATTCGTCCATGTTGGTCTTGCCCAGGGTCACCGTGCCGGCGGCGGCGAGCTTGGAGACCACGGTGGCGTCGTAGGGTGCCTTGAAGTTGTCGAGCATCTTCGAGCCACAGCTGGTGCGGATGCCCTGGGTGCAGAACAGGTCCTTGTGGGCGATCGGCGCGCCCAGCAGGGCACCGTTCTCACCGTTTGCGCGACGGGCATCGGCGGCCTTGGCCTGGGCCAGCGCGAGGTCTTCGGTGAGGCTGATGAAGCTGTTGATCTGCGGGTCGAGCTGGGCGATGCGCGCCAGCAGGGTCCGGGTCAGTTCTTCGGAGGAGAATTTCTTGTCGGCGAGTCCGCGGGCGATCTCGGCCAGGGTCATGTGGTGCATTGCAGGCTCTTTCCCTTTAGTCGATGACTTTCGGAACCAGGTACAGGCCGTTTTCGACCGCTGGCGCGATGGACTGGTAGGCCTCGCGATGATTGGACTCGGTCACAACGTCTGCGCGCAGGCGCTGGCTGGCTTCCAGGGGGTGGGCCAGGGGCTCGATACCATCGGTATCGACTGCCTGCATTTCATCCACCAGCCCCAGAATGCTGTTCAGGGCGGAGGTGATGTGTGGAAGATCGCCTTCATTGAGCTTGATGCTGGCCAAATGAGCGATTTTTTCCACATCGGAGCGTTCAAGCGCCATGGGATTCTCCAGTGGAAAACAAAAGCGGATATCGTCCGCGTGTCAGATTGTCGGAACACTACCGCAGTTCTACGGTCTTACGGCCGCGATTGTGGGCTTTGGTGCACAGAAAAGCGGCCAATTTAACATATTGGCGCCTTGCCCAAAATCCCTGTCGTTGTTAGAGTTTGCCGCACTTTTTTACCCACGCGTTGCCTAGGGTCCCTTTCCCATGTTCAAGAAACTGCGTGGCATGTTTTCCAGTGATCTCTCCATTGACCTGGGCACTGCCAACACCCTTATTTACGTGCGCGAGCGCGGTATTGTCCTTAATGAGCCATCTGTCGTTGCCATCCGGACCCACGGTAATCAGAAAAGTGTTGTGGCGGTTGGTACCGAAGCCAAGCGCATGCTCGGTCGTACTCCGGGCAACATTGCTGCCATTCGTCCGATGAAGGACGGCGTGATCGCCGACTTCAGCGTCTGTGAAAAGATGTTGCAGTACTTCATCAACAAGGTTCATGAAAACAGCTTCCTGCAGCCCAGCCCTCGTGTGCTGATCTGCGTTCCATGCAAGTCCACCCAGGTTGAACGTCGCGCCATCCGTGAATCGGCCCTTGGCGCCGGTGCTCGCGAAGTGTTCCTGATCGAAGAGCCGATGTCCGCCGCTATCGGTGCCGGCCTGCCGGTCGAGGAAGCCCGTGGCTCGATGGTCGTGGATATCGGCGGTGGTACCACCGAGATCGCCCTGATCTCCCTGAACGGTGTGGTCTACGCCGAATCCGTCCGTGTGGGCGGCGACCGTTTCGACGAAGCCATCATCACCTACGTACGCCGCAACTACGGCAGCCTGATTGGTGAATCCACCGCCGAGCGCATCAAGCAGGAAATCGGCACCGCCTACCCAGGTGGCGAAGTGCGTGAAGTCGACGTGCGCGGCCGTAACCTGGCCGAAGGCGTGCCACGTGCCTTTACCCTGAACTCCAATGAAGTGCTGGAGGCTCTGCAGGAGTCCCTGGCCGCCATCGTTCAGGCAGTGAAGAGCGCCCTGGAGCAATCGCCTCCAGAGTTGGCGTCGGATATCGCCGAGCGTGGCCTGGTGCTGACCGGTGGTGGCGCCTTGCTGCGTGACCTGGATAAGCTGCTGGCCCAGGAAACCGGCCTGCCGGTGATCGTCGCCGAAGATCCGCTGACTTGTGTTGCGCGTGGCGGTGGCCGTGCATTGGAAATGATGGACAAACACACCATGGACCTGCTCTCCAGCGAATAACTTCGCTGTTGGCATCTATGCTGTTGCGCTCACAGGCAGCACTTTGCAGTGCTGCCTGTGGCGTTTATCTTCTGTCAATCTGCATCCAGGCCGGTTCGACGCCTTATGAATAGACACAACATTTGCCTGGGAGGAGCGGCTTATTAAACCGCTTTTCGCCAAAGGCCCCTCACTGGGCGTGCGCCTGTTGGTGCTGGTCGTGTTGTCGATCACACTGATGGTGGTCGACGCGCGCTTCACGCTGCTCAAGCCGGTGCGTAGCCAGATGTCGCTGGTGCTGATGCAGTCCTACTGGATCACCGATCTGCCGCAACGGCTATGGCAAGGCGTGGCCAGCCAATTTGGCAGCCGCACTGAACTGGTCGCCGAGAACGAAAAACTCAAGACCGAGAACCTGCTGCTGCAGGGGCGCCTTCAGAAGCTTGCGGCCCTGACCGAGCAGAACGTACGTCTGCGTGAGCTGCTCAATTCCTCTGCACTGGTCAACGAGAAGGTCGAAGTGGCCGAGTTGATCGGCATGGACCCCAATCCCTTCACTCACCGCATCCTGATCAACAAGGGAGAGCGTGACGGCGTGTTCCTCGGCCAGCCGGTGCTCGACGCCCGTGGCCTGATGGGCCAGGTGGTGGAGTTGATGCCCTATACCTCGCGCGTGCTGCTGCTGACCGATACCACCCACAGCATTCCCGTCCAGGTGAACCGCAATGGCTTGCGCGCCATTGCCAGTGGTACTGGCAACCCCGAGCGCCTGGAGCTGCGGCATGTGGCCGATACCGCCGACATCAAGGAAGGCGACCTGTTGGTCAGTTCCGGCCTGGGGCAGCGTTTTCCTGCCGGGTATCCCGTGGCCACGGTCAAGGAAGTGATCCACGACTCGGGCCAGCCGTTTGCTATCGTCCGTGCAATTCCCACTGCCGCATTGAATCGCAGCCGTTACCTGCTGCTGGTTTTCAGCGACTCGCGCACCGCCGAAGAGCGCGCCAATGATGCCGCCCAGGCCCAAGAGGCCCAGGACCAGCAAGGAGGCAATACCGCCCCCGCAGCACCGGCCACGGCGCCCAAGCCTGTGGCTGCGCCAGTCGCCGCGCCGAGTGCTCAAGCAGCCCCGGCGGCCCCGGCCAAGCCTGCGTCCCATGCCCCGGCCAGGCCGGTTCATAAACCTGTGAAACCGGCCGCCGCCAAGCCGCCGGTGGCAGCACCGGCCACCACCGGAGGAAGAGAATAATGGCGGGCACGACCTATTCGAGTAATGGCTGGATCGTTTGGTTGACGTTCCTGGTGGGCATCCTGCTCAGCGTGTCGCCGATGCCTCAGTTCATGGAAATCCTGCGCCCGCTGTGGCTGGCCCTGCTACTGGCGTTCTGGACCTTGGCCCTGCCGCACAAGGTGGGGATGGCGACCGCCTGGTGCCTGGGGTTGCTCGAGGATGTGCTCTACGGAACCCTGCTGGGTCAGAACGCGCTGATCCTCACCTTGATCACCTTCCTGGTGCTGTCCTTGCAGCAGCGCCTGCGAATGTTCCCCATGTGGCAGCAGAGCCTGGTGATCCTCGTGATATTCGGCCTGGCCCAGCTGGTGCAGCTATGGCTCAGCGCCCTGACGGGCAACCGCCAGCCTACCCTGGCAGTGGTGCTCCCGGCCCTGGTCAGCGCTTTGCTGTGGCCATGGGTCAGTTTCGGCCTGCGCGGCCTGCGCCGACGTTTCAAGATCAACTGAGCCGGTCAGGCATTGGCCCGCACCTCGACAGGGAGATGTCTTGATGAATCCGCTCTACCTCGCTTCCGGTTCGCCGCGTCGGCGTGAATTGCTCACGCAGATCGGCGTGCCATTCACTGTCATTGGCGCGGACATCGACGAGACTCCGCTCGCCGATGAGTCTCCCGTTGCCTATGTCGAGCGCCTGGCCCGGGGCAAGGCCGCAGCCGGTCGCGCGTTGCTGGTCGGTCAACCCACGGCCTGCGTGCTGGGGGCCGACACTGCGGTGGTCCTGGATGGCCAGATCCTTGGCAAGCCGCTGGACCAGGCCCATGCCCAGGCAATGCTGATGGCTCTTTCAGGGCGTGAGCATGAGGTGCTGACGGCCGTTGCCCTGCTCGATGGCGAGCGTTGCCAGTCGCGAGTGGTGAGCAGCCTGGTGCGGTTCAGAACGATCGACGAACAGGAGGCGGCGCGCTACTGGGCTAGCGGCGAACCCCGGGACAAAGCTGGCGGTTATGCGATCCAGGGGCTTGCAGCGGTGTTTGTGGCAGGGCTCAATGGGAGTTACTCCGCCGTGGTCGGCTTGCCGGTATGCGAAACCGCAGAACTGCTCGGTGAATTCGGCATTTCCTGCTGGCAAGACATTCCAGCGCACTAAGGCATTCAACCCGAACCATGCGGCCCTCCATGAACACGTCCGAACGAGACCTTGCCATGAGCGAAGAGATTCTGATCAACATCACGCCGATGGAGTCACGGGTGGCGGTGGTTGAAAACGGAGTGCTGCAAGAGGTCCATGTCGAGCGCACCCAGCGCCGAGGCATCGTCGGCAATATCTACAAGGGCAAGGTGGTACGGGTCCTGCCGGGTATGCAGGCGGCCTTCGTCGACATTGGCCTGGATCGCGCGGCTTTCATCCATGCCTCGGAAATCTCCACCCGTGAAGGGACGGCGGTGGAAAGCATCAGCGCCCTGGTGCACGAAGGGCAGAGCCTGGTGGTGCAAGTCACCAAGGACCCCATCGGCACCAAGGGCGCGCGCCTGACCACCCAGCTGTCGATTCCCTCGCGCTACCTGGTGTACATGCCGCGCACCGCCCATGTCGGTATTTCGTTGAAGATCGAGGATGAAGCCGAGCGCGAACGCCTCAAGCAGGTGGTCAGCGATTGCGTGGCCCAGGAAGGTATACAGGAGGCAGGCGGCTTCATCCTGCGCACCGCGGCCGAAGGCGCCGGAGCCGATGAAATCCTGATGGACATCCGCTACCTGCGCAGGCTGTGGGACCAGATCGGCACGCAGATCAAGACCATTGGTGCGCCCAATGTGATCTACGAGGACCTGGGCCTGGCCCTGCGTACCTTGCGCGACCTGGTGAGCCCGAAGATCGAGAAGATCCGCATCGACTCTCGCGAAACGTTCCAGAAGACCACGCAGTTCGTTGCCGAGTTGATGCCGGAGATCGCCGATCGCCTGGAGCATTATCCTGGCGAGCGCCCGATTTTCGACCTGTATGGGGTCGAGGACGAAATCCAGAAAGCCCTGGAACGCAAGGTGCCGCTCAAGTCCGGAGGCTACCTGGTGGTGGACCCGGCCGAGGCGATGACCACCATCGACGTCAACACGGGGGCCTTCGTCGGGCATCGCAATCTCGAAGAGACTATCTTCAAGACCAATCTGGAGGCGGCTACCGCCATCGCTCGGCAACTGCGCCTGCGCAACCTGGGCGGGATCATCATCATCGACTTCATCGACATGGAGGACGAGGAGCACCAGCGCCAGGTGTTGCGGACCCTGGAAAAGCAACTGGAGCGCGATCATGCCAAGACCAACATCATTGGCATTACCGAGCTTGGGCTGGTGCAGATGACCCGCAAGCGCACTCGGGAAAGCCTGGAGCAGGTGCTCTGTGAGCCCTGCAGCAGTTGCCAGGGGCGGGGTAAGTTGAAGACTCCGGAAACCGTATGTTACGAAATATTCCGTGAAATCCTTCGCGAGGCCCGGGCATACCAGGCGGAAGGATATCGGGTGCTGGCCAATCAGAAAGTGGTCGATCGACTGCTGGACGAAGAGTCAGGCAATGTTGCGGAATTGGAGGGTTTCATCGGCCGAACCATCAGGTTCCAGGTCGAAACCATGTATTCCCAGGAACAATACGACGTGGTGCTGCTCTGATTCCGCGTGTTCTACATGATTGGAAACGGCTGGCTTCAGCTTTTTGCATGACTTTTGCCATGGGAGCCAACTGAAATGGAGCGGCTGATGCGCTTGTTCACCACACTGACCCGCTGGGGGCTGGGCCTCTGTGCGTTGGCGCTGGTGATGACAGCCCTGTATGTCAGCCTGGGGCGGGAGCTGACCCCGTTGGTGGCTGAGTACCAGGCCGAGGTCGAGACCCGGATCCAGGACGCCGTCGGCCTGCCCGTACATATCGGCAGCCTGGAAGGACGCTGGAGCGGTTTCTCGCCGATCCTGCTGGCCCATGATGTGATGGTGGGCGAGGGCGCCAATGCCCTGCGCCTGGATCGGGTGAGCGTAGTGCCGGACGTGCTTGGCAGCCTGCTGGCCCGCGATCTGCGAGTCGGTCACCTGGAACTCAGCGGGTTGAGCCTGAGCCTCAAGGAGAATCCGGACGGCCAGTGGCAGCTCGAAGGCTTGCCGACGCAGCAGGACGAGCCGATGGACCCCGGCCAGTTGCTGACCCGCCTGCAGCAAGTGGCGGAACTCTCGGTGCTGGACAGCCAGGTCACCCTGTCGCCGCAGAAGCATCCGCCCATGACCCTGACTTACGTCGGCCTGAATGTGCGCAGTGGCCCGAGTCGCCAGCGCCTGGACCTGCGGCTGACCCTGCCGGATGGCCAGCCCTTGGCCTTGAACCTGCGTAGTCGGATTCGCGCCGATGCCTGGCGGGACGCCCAGGCTGATCTCTACCTGAGCTTGCCGCAAAGTGACTGGTCGCGTTGGCTGCCGGCTGGCCTGACCCAGCAATGGAAGCTGTCCGAACTCAAGGCGGGCGGCGAGCTCTGGCTAAGTTGGGGCCAAGGCACGGTGCAAAGCGCGACCCTGCGCCTGAATGCCCCGCAACTGACCGGCGCTTATGCCGAGCGCACTCCGGCCACCGTGAAAAACCTGGCCCTCAACGCTTACTTCCAGCGCAGCGCCGAGGGCCTGCAGGTACAACTCGACTCCCTGGCCCTGAACTTTGGGCAAACGCGCTGGGAGTCACGCTTGTTGTTGCAACAGCGCAACGCTACCGCGCAGAGCGAGGAGCTATGGCATGTCCAGGCTGACCGCCTGGACCTGACCCCCATCACCCCGATCCTCGATTCGCTGGCGCCACTGCCCGAAGGCCTGGCTACGGCCATTGATCACCTCAAGGTCACCGGTGGCTTGCGCAACGTATTGCTCGACTATCGGCCCCAGGTGACGGGCGACGAGCGCTTGAGCTTTGCCGCCAATCTCGACCGGGTGGGCTTCGATGCCTATCACGGTGCCCCCGCAGCCCGTAACGTCAGTGGCAGCATCAGCGGCAACCTGGGCAAGGGTGAGTTGCGCATGGACAGCAAGGATTTTTCCTTGCACCTGTATCCGATCTTCGCCAAGCCCTGGCAGTACATCCAAGCCAATGCCACCCTGACCTGGAAGCTCGACAAGGAAGGCTTCACCCTGATCGCGCCGTACCTGAAGGTGCTGGGCGAGGAAGGCAAGATCGCCGGCGATTTCCTGATCCGCCTGCACTTTGAGCATGACCAGGAAGACTACATGGACTTGCGGGTCGGCCTGGTGGATGGCGATGGGCGCTATACCGCCAAGTACCTGCCCCAGGTGCTCAACCCAGCGGTGGACGAGTGGCTGCGCACGGCGATCCTCAAGGGCGCGGTGGACCAGGGCTTCTTCCAGTACCAGGGATCGTTGAACCACGACGCCATCGAGGCGGCTCGCAGCATCAGCCTGTTCTTCAAGGTGCATGACGCCGAACTGGCTTTCCAGCCGGGCTGGCCCCACCTGAGCAAGGTCGATGGCGATGTGTTCATCGAAGGTAGCCGGGTGCGCATCGTCGCCAGCAAGGGGCAGTTGCTGGACACCAAGGTGCGCGACGTCTTCGTCAACATCCCCCATGTGCCGGAGGGGCAGAGCTCCCACATGTACATCGACGGCGATTTCGCCGGGGGCCTTGGCGATGGTCTGAAGATTCTCCAGGACGCGCCCATCGGTACGGGCTCGACCTTTGCCGGTTGGCAGGGCGAGGGTGACCTGCGTGGCCAGGTGGATCTGGATATTCCACTGGCCAAGGGCGAAGAGCCGAAGATCGTGGTGGATTTCAAGACCGACAAGGCCCGCCTCAAACTCAGTGAGCCAGAGCTGGAGCTGACCCAGCTCAAGGGCGATTTTCGCTTTGACAGCAGCAAAGGCCTGAGCGGCGACGGCATCAGTGCCCAGGCCTTCGAGAGGCCACTGACGGCGCAGATCTTTGCCGATGGCCGGCCTGGAAAGCCCAATACCCGGGTGGTGGCCAAGGGGCAGGTGACGGTCAAGAAACTCACCGACTGGCTCAAGGTAGGCCAGCCATTGCCGGTCTCCGGTGAGTTGCCGTTCCAGTTGCAGTTGAACCTCGATGGCGCCGATAGCCAGCTGATGGTCAGTTCCAGTCTCAAGGGCGTTGCGGTGGATTTGCCCGCGCCGTTCGGCATGCCTGCCAGTACCGGGCGCAACAGCGTGTTGCGCATGACCCTGCAAGGCGCCGAGCGCCGCTACTGGTTCAGCTATGGCGACCTGGCCGGCTTCACCTTCGCCGCGCCCAGCGGCAAGTTCGCCGAAGGCCGGGGCGAGTTGTTCCTGGGGGGCGGCGAAGCCCAGTTACCGACCGTCAAGGGGCTGCGGGTGCGGGGCGTGCTGTCCGAACTGGATGTCGAGCCCTGGAAGGCCCTGGCCGATCGCTACGCTAGCCAGGACCCGGGAGGCAGCGCCAAGCAGTTGCTCAGCAGCGCGGACTTCAAGGTCGGCAAGCTCAGTGCCTTCGGTACCACCCTGGATCAGGTCAACCTGCTGCTGACCCGCAAGCCTTCGGCATGGGAGCTGCAGATCGATAGCCAGCAGGCCAAGGGTAATGTCGGCATTCCTGACGCCAAGGCCGCGCCAATGGCCATCGACATGCAGTATGTGCGCCTGCCGGCTGTCGACCCGACGGTACAGGCCGATGAGAATGCACCCGATCCGTTGGCATCGGTGGACCCGAAGAACGTGCCGCCACTGGACATTTCCATTGTCCAGCTGTTCCAGGGGCCGGATCTGATTGGCCGTTGGGCGCTCAAGGTTCGGCCGACGCCCAAGGGCATGACGTTCAGCGGCCTGAACCTTGGCCTCAAGGGCATGCTGCTCGAGGGTGAAGGGGGCTGGGAAGGCCAGGCGGGTGCCAGCACCAGTTGGTACCGGGGCCGCATTGGCGGCAAGAACCTGGCCGATGTGCTCAAGGGCTGGGGCTTTGCACCCACGGTGACCAGTGAAGACTTCCATCTGGACGTCGATGGCCGTTGGCCCGGCTCACCGGCCTGGGTGGGCCTCAAGCGTTTCTCCGGCAGCCTGGACGCCACGTTGAACAAGGGCCAGTTCGTCGAGGTCGAGGGCGGTGCCCAGGCATTGCGAGTGTTCGGCCTGCTCAACTTCAACTCCATTGGCCGGCGCTTGCGCCTGGACTTTTCCGACCTGTTCGGCAAGGGCCTGAGCTATGACCGGGTACGCGGAGTACTGGCGGCGAGCAATGGTGTGTATGTCACCCGCGAGCCGATCACGCTCACCGGCCCATCGAGCAACCTGGAGCTCAACGGCACACTGGACATGGTGGCCGACCGGGTAGACGCCAAGCTGCTGGTGACCTTGCCGGTGACCAACAACCTGCCGATTGCCGCGCTGATCGTCGGAGCGCCGGCGGTGGGCGGGGCGTTGTTCCTGATCGACAAGCTGATCGGTGACCGCGTGGCCCGTTTCGCCAGCGTCAAGTACAACGTCAAGGGCCCGTGGAAAGAGCCGAAAATCACCTTCGACAAGCCATTTTGAGAATCCTCGTTCCATGTCCATGGAGTAGCATGGCGACCTACCCAACACGGAGTTCGCCATGTCTCTTGCGGTGATTCAAATGGTCAGCCAGAGCGATGTGCTGGCCAATCTGGCACAGGCTCGCCGCCTGTTGGAGCAAGCCGGCGCCGGTGGTGCGAAGCTGGCGGTGCTGCCGGAAAACTTCGCCGCCATGGGCCGCCGGGACATGGCGGCCATCGGTCGCGCCGAGGCGCTGGGTGAGGGGCCGATCCTGCCCTGGTTGAAACAGGCCGCCCGCGACCTCAAGTTATGGATAGTTGCCGGTACCCTGCCACTGCCGCCAAAGGATCAGCCCGAAGCCAAGTCCAATGCGTGCTCGTTGCTGGTGGATGACCAGGGGCAGGTGGTCGCGCGCTACGACAAGCTGCACCTGTTCGATGTCGATGTTGCGGACAATCGTGGGCGCTATCGCGAATCCGATGACTATGCTCATGGCAACCGGGTGGTGGTGGCGGACACGCCAGTGGGGCGCCTGGGGCTCACGGTCTGCTATGACTTGCGCTTTCCCGAGCTCTACAGCGAGCTTCGGTCTGCCGGAGCGGAGCTGATCACTGCGCCCTCGGCCTTTACCGCCGTGACCGGGGCGGCCCACTGGGAAGTATTGATTCGCGCCCGGGCCATCGAGACCCAGTGCTACGTGCTGGCGGCGGCCCAGGGCGGGGTCCACCCCGGTCCTCGCGAGACCTACGGGCATGCGGCTATCGTCGATCCCTGGGGACGGGTGTTGGCAGAGCAGGATCAGGGTGAAGGCGTGCTGCTGGCCGAGCGTGACAGCAGCGAACAGGCGTCCATCCGGACGCGGATGCCGGTGTTCAGCCACCGGCGCATTTTCTCGCAAGGCGTTCAACGGCTTGCATAAGTACGACGAATTTAAGGCCAAAGCATATGAGCGGGTTGTTGTCCTCAGTCAGTGAACACCTTCTAGCCCCTGGCGGCGTGACCATCGAAAGCCTGCAAGGCGTGCTGGGCGATCTGGCCGGTCCGGGCATCGATGCTGCCGACCTGTATTTCCAGGGACAGATCTCCGAGTCCTGGTCCCTGGAGGACGGGATCGTCAAGGAAGGCAGCTTCAACCTCGACCAAGGGGTCGGGGTGCGCGCGCAGTCCGGTGAGAAGACCGGGTTCGCCTACAGCAACGCCATCACCCTGGAAGCCCTCGGGCAGGCGGCGCGGGCTGCGCGTTCGATTTCCCGGGCCGGGCAGAACGGCAAGGTGCAGGCTTTCAGTGCCCAGGATGTGGCGCAGCTGTATGCCCCGGACAATCCGCTGGAAGTCATCAGTCGTGCCGAGAAGGTCGAGCTGCTCAAGCGGGTGGACGCTGCGACCCGGGCCCTGGACCCACGTATCCAGCAGGTCAGCGTGAGCATGGCCGGGGTCTGGGAGCGAATCCTGGTGGCCTCCACCGATGGTGGCCTGGCGGCGGATGTACGGCCCTTGGTGCGCTTCAACGTCAGCGTCATCGTCGAGCAGAACGGCCGGCGCGAGCGCGGCGGTCATGGCGGCGGCGGGCGTACCGACTACCGCTATTTCCTCAGCGAGGACCGGGCCATGGGTTACGCTCGCGAGGCGCTGCGCCAGGCGCTGGTCAATCTGGAAGCAGTACCGGCTCCAGCCGGTACCTTGCCGGTGGTGCTGGGCTCCGGTTGGTCCGGGGTGCTATTGCACGAAGCCGTGGGGCACGGCCTGGAAGGCGACTTCAACCGCAAGGGCAGCTCGGCCTATAGCGGACGCATTGGCGAGAGGGTCGCCTCCAAACTCTGCACCATCGTCGACGACGGTACCCTGGCCGGGCGTCGTGGCTCGCTGAGCGTGGACGATGAGGGCACTCCCACCCAGTGCACCACCTTGATCGAGAACGGCGTGCTCAAGGGCTATATGCAAGACAAGCTCAATGCCCGCCTGATGGGCGTGGCGCGTACCGGCAATGGTCGTCGTGAGTCTTATGCCCACTTGCCCATGCCGCGCATGACCAACACCTACATGCTGGGCGGCGAAAGCGATCCGGCGGAAATCATCGCCTCGGTGAAGAAGGGCATCTACTGCGCCAACCTGGGGGGCGGCCAGGTGGACATCACCAGCGGCAAGTTCGTGTTCTCCACCAGCGAGGCGTACCTGATCGAGGACGGCAAGATCACCGCTCCAGTCAAGGGCGCGACCTTGATCGGCAATGGTCCGGAAGCCATGAGCCGGGTGTCGATGGTGGGTAATGACCTGGCCCTGGACAGTGGCGTCGGCACCTGTGGCAAGGACGGGCAGTCCGTACCGGTAGGCGTCGGCCAGCCGACCCTGAAGATCGATGCGATCACGGTAGGCGGCACGGGGGCGTGATTGCAGGACGAGCGGCGCAGGGGCTGCGTGGGCAGCCCCTGCGCAGCAAGGCTCAGCGCAGGCCGCGCTGGGTCTCGTCCACGTCGCGGATGTACTTGAAGATCTTGCGGCTGGTAGCGGGTGGCTTGTTATGGGCCACCTCGTGCTGGGCCTGGCGGATCAGCGAGCGCAGTTGCTGGCGATCGGCCTCGGGGTATTCGCTGACGAACTTGTCCAGTACGTCATCGCCGCCGCCGATCAGGCGGTCGCGCCAACGCTCCAGGTTATGGAAGCGTTCGTTGTACTGGCGAGTGGAGGCATCGAGTTGATCGAGCAACTGCAAGATGGCGTCGATGTCCTGGTCCCGCATCAGCTTGCCAATGAACTGCAAGTGGCGTTTACGGGCGATATGGGCGACATGCTTGGGCGCCTCCGCCAGGGCCCGGCGCAAAGCGTCGGTCAATGGCAGTTTGGCCTGCAAGTCGGGCTTGAGAGTGGTAAGGCGCTCGCCGAGATCAACCAGAGCATGCAGCTCGCGTTTGACCTGGGATTTGCTTTTCTCCCCATCGAGGGAGTCGTCGTAAGAATCAACCATGGTGGCAGTCCGCAAAGAAACGCCGCCATGATAACCAGTCGAGGGCCGCTTGTCCGGCCCGGTCGCTCGCCGGCCTTAATCGAAAGCAGAATTTGAGTGGAGAACACCATGAGTGCAGCACAAAGCGTCGGCCCACAGGCTTTGCCGGCATTGCAGGAGCAGGTCGAGCAGATCATCGCCGAAGCAAGACGCCAGGGAGCCAGCGCCTGTGAAGTGGCGGTATCCCTGGAGCAGGGCCTGTCGACCTCGGTGCGCCAGCGGGAAGTGGAGACGGTGGAGTTCAACCGCGACCAGGGCTTTGGCATCACCCTCTATGTGGGCCAGCGCAAGGGCTCAGCCAGTACCTCCGCCAGTGGCCCGGACGCCATCCGTGAAACCGTGGCCGCGGCCCTGGCAATTGCCAAGCACACCTCCGAAGACGAAGCCTCGGGCTTGGCCGATGCGTCCCTGATGGCCCGTGAGTTGATGGATTTCGACTTGTTCCATGCGTGGGATATCACCCCTGAGCAGGCGATCGAACAGGCCCTGGCCTGCGAAGCAGCGGCGTTCGCCGCGGATGCGCGGATCAAGAATGCCGACGGCACCACGCTGAACACTCACCAGGGCTGCCGGGTGTATGGCAACAGCCACGGTTTTATTGGTGGCTACGCGTCCACCCGCCACAGCCTGAGTTGCGTGATGATTGCCGAGGCCGACGGCCAGATGCAGCGCGACTACTGGTATGACGTCAATCGCCAGGGCCAACTGTTGGCGGACCCGGTGAGCATCGGCCAGCGTGCGGCCCAACGTGCTGCCAGCCGCCTGGGCGCCCGTCCGGTACCAACCTGCGAAGTACCGGTGCTGTTTTCTGCCGAGCTGGCTGGCGGCTTGTTCGGCAGCTTCCTGGGGGCGATTTCCGGCGGCAACCTGTATCGCAAGTCGTCGTTCCTCGAGGGCGCCCTGGGCCAGCAGTTGTTCCCGCAATGGCTGACTATCGATGAGCGCCCGCACCTGCTGCGTGCCATGGGCAGCTCGGCATTCGACGGTGATGGCCTGGCCACCTACGCCAAGCCCTTCGTCAAGGATGGCGAGCTGGTGTCCTATGTATTGGGCACTTATTCGGGACGCAAGCTGGGCATGCCAAGCACCGCCAACGCCGGTGGGGTGCACAACCTGTTCGTCACCCATGGCGATGAAGACCAGGCAGCCCTGCTGCGACGCATGGGGCGCGGGCTGTTGGTCACCGAGCTGATGGGGCAGGGCTTGAACATGGTCACTGGGGATTACTCCCGTGGCGCCGCAGGGTTCTGGGTCGAGAATGGGGAAATCCAGTTCCCGGTGCAGGAAGTGACCATTGCCGGCAACCTGCGGGATATGTTCAAGCAGATCGTGGCCGTAGGTAATGACCTGGAGCTGCGCAGCAATATCCGCACCGGCTCGGTGCTGATCGAGCGCATGACCGTCGCTGGTAGTTGATTACGGCAAGCCTCGATAAACAAACGCCACCTTTGCAGGTGGCGTTTTTTATTCGGCCCGGCTCAGGCTATTTATATTCGATGGTGAAGGAAGCTGTGCCCTTTGCCTCACCGGGTGAAATTGAGCTGAGTGTTTGAATGTACTTTGCGGTGTAGTTGAGCTCGTATGTGTTGACTGTGGACGAGCCAACTAGAATATCCTGCCCAAACCTGATGGGGATCTGTTGGGCGTCTGATATTTGAATTCCCACGCCTTTTGCACTTGCTTGGCTTACATCCAGCAAGATAACGCCATCCCTGCCGTTGGGGTCTTTTTTATTGGCATCGAATTTTAAGTAGACCGTGCTGATGACCGCGCTGGAGTTGGTGTTGCACTGTAAGCGGATTTTAAAGTTGCTTCCTCCGGCGGTACTGTTCACACCATTGAACGCGGACTGAGGAACTTTACCTAGTGGAACTGAAACAAATTTTGAACCATCGGGTACGCTGCATGCGGGGGTGACGATGACTGACGAGGTTCCGCCTCCCAGCATTAATCGCACAGCAACCTTGTTATCACCGTTGCCGAACTGTTCAGCATATACACCTGCGGCTAATGAGCCAGAGCCGGTTTGGTTTGAGGTTTTAATGATCTCGATGCTCGACGTAATAGCTGGATGGTAGAGCCAGTGGCCCGCCATCGCGGTAATTCTATAGGGTATTGGTTGCATGCTTTGAGTAAACCAAGAAAGGCGTACTCCAATGCCAGGAATATCTGTCGTATAAACATCCCGAAAGCCTGGAGCCAGTCCGTAGTTTTTAGTTAGCCTGAATGTTATATAGCTAAGTGTGCCGCATCTGAATACTGTTTGGGATGAAGTGAAAGGGTTGAAGGTTTTCTTTAATAAAACCTCCCCTACCCTGGCAGAGGGCGGAACATTCAATCTGCCAATATCCATGATTACGGTTCTCATGGTCCATGCTGGGTCCAAATAGCACTCCGCATTAGCGGTGGATATCCCGATAAAAATCAATAAAGCAGTGGCTAATATTCTTGAGCACCTAGGGAGTAATCTAGTCATCAACGTCATTCCTTGGTGTGGGTTTTATAAATCGATTTTAACGAAATTAATGCTGAAGATTTTGTATCGTTTAATAGCAGGAGGCGGTTAGCCACATTGTCCTTTCAACTCACGAATGGGTAATGGGCTCTTTTCTTTAGGTAGTTGATATGACAACGTGCACTGGTCTGTTTCGCTGCGACCCCACACCACCCTTAACTTTCCTTTCTCGCCCGCACCGGTAACAAAGGCCTGTCCCTCTGGACCGACAATGCCAACTTCCTGCCCGAGTTCATTCTCGATCTTGGAACCGAATGGCAACGGCGAGCCGTCCTTGTTTGTCAGTGTCATCATCAGGCGGTAGCCGACCGATGTAGCGAACTTGGCCTTCACCACGGCACCTCGGGTCGGTACTACGTCCAGGGCCGCGTTCTTGACTTCTACCTCGTCGCCCAAATCGCCGGTCAGCAGTGCCAGGCGGTTGGCTCGGTATGGGCTCAGGTTGGGAATCACGGCATCACCGGATTTGTCGGTACGCACGCCAGGGCGGATCTCGAAGCCGACATCATTGGCCTTGGGGGCCTGGGCCAATGCAATGGTCTCACCCAGTGGCTGGGAAAGAGTCAGGCCATCGCCATGCACCAGCACACCTCCGGCCATGCCTACGGTGGTCTGGCCGTAGCCACGGCCTTGCGAGCGTCCAAGGTCAAGGCGGCCAATGGATGAGAGGTAGCTCATGTTCGCGCTACTGCTGGTGCCCGATTGATTCGAGTCGTCGCCCGTCACGTTGTAGGTCAGGCGATTATCGTCAAGGGCCGAGCCGTACACGCTCGCCTGCTGGACGAGCTGGTCGTTGTTGTCCTTCATCACCATGTACTGCGCGCTGGCACGTGTATCGCCCAGTGGAAGGGACAGCGTCAGCATGAGCTGGCGATTGGAGGCAGCGTCCAGGTTGGTACTGTGGTTATAGAACAGGTTGAAGTTCAGCTTCTGGTAGGAGCCGGAGTAACCGATCTGGACCAGGCGATCCCTGGAGTTGCTGTTCCAATAGCTCTGCTGGCGAGCCGAGGTGTGAAGCGTTCCCCATTGGCCCAGCGATTGCGCCAGTTCAAAGCGCAATTCGTTGCGACGGTTGTTGAAGGGGCGCCTATCCAGCATATCCTGCATCTGAACCGCTTCCTGGAGCGTGCGGTAGTCACTGGTGGAATATCGATAGCCGGCCACGCGGAAGTTGGTATTGGTCTTCTCGAACGTCTTGGCGTACAAAAAACGCAACGACTGGCCGTTGAACGTTTGGTCATCTCGGTCAGTAGTGCGGGCATGGGAGATGTCGAGCGAGAGTGCGCCGAAACTGCTCAGGTTCTTACCTACCCCAGACAATGCGGATTGATATTTATCCGCGAGGATGGTCCCACCATAGATCGAGAAGTCCTGTGCCAGGCCGCGGGCCAGAGTGCCCTGTACGAGAGACGGGCGTTCTTTGCCTCGCGATGACCCGTAGCCACTACGATACTGGCCAGCTGTGGCGCTGTAGCGCCAGGTGCCTTCGCGTAACAGTGTTGGCACGGCGGAAAATGCCTGTGCATAACGCGTTTCGCGCCCATCGGATTCAGTGATGATGACTTCGAGGTCACCACTCGACGAAGTAGGGTAGAGGTCGTCCAGGACGAAAGGCCCGGGGGCGACATAGGTGCTGTAGATGAGGTAGCCGTTCTGGCGTACTTCTACCCGCGCATTGGTTTGTGCCACGCCTCGGATGGTCGGCGCGTACCCCTGTTGACTGTCCGGCAGCATCGCGTCATCGGAACTAACCTGCACGCCACGAAACTGCACACTGTCAAAGAAGTTGCCGGGTGTGTTGCCGTCGCCAATGAGCAACTGACCGCGAATTGATGCGATATCACGTTGCAAATAGGTATTGATGGCTTGCCAGCGACCCTGCCCATCCAGGCTGCGGTTATAAGTCGAGAAATGCCGGAAGCGCCAATCATCTATGTTGAAGCCGCCACGCAATCCGCCGAAGTAAGTATCGCGCTCCAACTTGTTAGGCGCCGATGTATTGTCGAAAACATTTTGCTGCACAGGGCTCACTGTATTTCCGCGCAGGTTGTTACCGTCGTAGCGCGAGAAGCTGAGCTGATAATCCAACATGGCCGCATTGATGCCTTTGTCCCAGCGATCCGGGCTGATGGCACCGCGTGCAGAGCGCTTGAGGGCTGCTTGCGGGATGCTCAGGAAAAGACGCTGGTTACCTGCGTCGTAACTTACAGTGGCTTGTGCAATGACCTTGTCCAGATCAACGCAGGTCTCTGGCGAGCTGTTTGCCAATGCGGGGAAGACACTCGTCTTCACGCCCCAACCGTCGAGCAGGGCTGGCGTCAGGCAAGGCGTCGCATCTTGTGCGTCGTCCGCCTGTTTGTTGAAGCGCACTTCGTTTTGCCCGATGTTGCTGTCGTTGAGCACCGTATCCACGGTGTAGGTGCCCGGTAGGACGCGGTTGCCAAACGAGAACACCGACAGGTCGGCACTTGGCTGGTCGCCACCGATGTTGAGGAACTGTTCGTTGAATACAGTTCCTGCCTGATTCTTGCCGAATGCACCTTGGCTGGCCATTGCGACGACGAGGGCACATAGCGGCAATCCCACCGTGCGTGAGGAGCAAGGGCTGAGATAAGAGGTCATCGCCATGACCTTGCAAGCCGTCATTGTTTAACGGTCAGTGTCGTGACCGGCTCTAGTGGTAGGACAATCGGATGGACTGCAACAGGTACTGTTGCCCGCTCTTCGGGTGTTTCTCCTCCATAGTCATTAATGGTGGTAAATCTGACGTCGATGTCTTTTTGTATGTTTACGGAACTTAATGAATAAACAGACTCCCCTTTGGGTGGCACCATCTGCGCATTGATTTCCTGCTGCCCCTGATTGATCTTAAAACTGGTGAATGTAATGTAATAAGGGGTCGGGTTTTCTATTTTAAGTACTGAGCCAGTGCTGCTATTCCCGGGAATGACTGCCCACTTTAATTGATGGCGTGATTCTGCAGGTTTTCCTTCTAGTGCTGATGGTCGGTAGAACAATTTGATACGTGTGCGCATTGCAATTTGAAGAACGTTGTCTTCCTTTGCTTTTTCTGGAATTTCCTTGACGTTCAACCAGAATACGGACTCTCGATCGGTTGGCAGGTTATTTGAGATCCGCATGATCCGTAGAATGTTCTCCATTCCTGGATCAAGGCGTGACAGCGGAGGGGTGACTACGAATGGAGTCTTGGTCTTTCCTTCGCCGGCATCGATCCATGCCTGTATCACATAGGGTGCTCGACCAGCGTTCTTTACCGGAATGGAGGCTTCTCGATCCTGCTCGCCGAGAATCACTCGTGTACCGCCAAGCGTCACGCTTGCGAAAACAGGTGCTGCTGCACAAACTACTAAGCTGGCACCCAATAAAAGTTTGTTGGCCAATCTCAAGCCATTCTTGTTCAGCATGAATCTATCCCGATAGTTGCTGGCCGCCAAACACGCGTCATCGCAGGAGTTAAGGTTCCTGGGTTGCTATATATCCACTTGTTAAAGCGATCTGGCGAAAGTATGTACTTGTTAATACGCAAAAAAATCGCCCAGTCGTCTGCGAGACAACTGGGCGAATACGGTATTACTTGTAGTTAACTGTGAACTGCGCCGTTGCGTTACCAGTACCGACCGTTACTTTGTCGGCAGTGGAAACATAGACCGCTTGGAACTTCAGGGGGTTGTCACCCTGGACCAGGGTGTATTGGGTCGATTCGGAACCTACCGGGATTTTGGTGCCAGCGGAGTCACCGAGTTCTATCGCTACACCAGTGGCTGCCCCGCCTGCCGTTTCACCGACGCCAACGCGCAGATTGTCTGTTACGGTCGTATCGGTGGTGCCGTTAAAGGTCAGTGTCGCCCCTTTGGCACTTGCGCCGCAATTCAGCAGCTCAATGTTGAAGCGTGCTGGTGTGGCTTTCTTACCCGCACCGCCATCCAGGGTAGTACGTGAAACTTTGCCTAGTGGAACAGTCATGACTTGGCTGTTGGGAGAGATCGAGCATGGGGCATCGACGATTTCTCCAAAGAAGTTGATCGTTCCGTCGGCAGCAAAGGCTGTTTGTGACAAGAGAGCAATGACTGCGGTGGCGGAAAGTTTGGTGATAAGGAGCTTCTTCATTTTTTTCTCGACGTATTAAGTTCTTGGGTGGGTTTGAAGGGTAAGTTCTATGGCGTGTACTTCTCCTGGGAAATGGCTTGTTTTCGTTGGTGGGAATGATTCTGTAGGCAGGGACTTAAATGTATTTTTAGTTTTGATTTGGTAATGGATGGGGCTGGACTTTTAGTGTGTTTTAAATTGCCTGTCTGGATGCGGTGAGAGAATCGATGTTTTATTGTTTTATCGATATGAGGCGATTCTTTATGTTTGAGTAGAACTTTCCTCGAAAGGCTGTAAGCAACGTAGGGCAAAACTAAAGCGGATGTTTCACAGCAAACTCAGGTTGAACTTTTGCGTCGCGCATCAAAATTCATCGAGCCAGAGGTTGCCTTGATAAGCCTCTAGCCCCTGCTCTGAATAACGTCGTTGGTGTGGGTGTCCTGACGCAGGCATTGAATCGGTGGTCTGTTCGGCTGCGTGCTCTGCTGCAGGATGTTGGGATGGGATGGGATGGGATGGGAGGGGTGTAGGGCTCAGCGTGGCGGCATGAATCGAGGGGCTTCAGCCGCCAGGCCAATCACGAGGGTGGCGGTTGCAAACATGGACAAAATTCGTACAGCCAGATTGCGTTGATTCTCAATATCATTTAATAATGAAAATCATTATTCAATGGGCCCAGGTCATGAGCACTGCCTTGCACGAGCAGCCGTACCTTGAAAGCTGGCGCTGGATGAGCCGCCAGATCCGCTGCGCACTGGATCCCGACGAACCGCGTCTGATCGAGCATTACCTGGCCGAGGGACGATACCTGGCCTGTTGCACTGCCATGTCCGCCTGGACCGTTGCCGAAACCTCCTTCCGTTTATTGATCGATACCGCTACCGATACCGCGTTGCCCTGGCATTGGCGCAGCCTGTGCCTGGACCAGGCCTGGCGTCCGCTGCGCGATATGGAGCGTTTGTCGCTGTGCAAGTGCCGACTTGAGCGTTGGCAAAGCCATGCCTGGCGATTGGCGACGTGTTCGCTGTTGCCTTCCATTCCTCTGATTGAACTGGTGCAAGGATTTCCCGATGAGTAATACCCGTATCGAACGCGACAGCATGGGAGAATTGCAGGTCCCGGAGCAGGCGCTGTATGGCGCACAGACCCAGCGTGCAGTGGATAACTTTCCCATCAGTGGGCAACGGATGCCGGCGGCCTTCATCCGGGCGCTGATCCTGGCCAAGGCTGCCGCGGCGAAGGCCAACGTCGAACTCGGGCAGCTCAGCGAGTCCCAGGGCAAGGCCATCGTCGATGCCGCCCAAGGGTTGCTGGAGGGGGACTTCATGCAGCACTTCCCGGTGGATATCTTCCAGACCGGGTCCGGCACCAGCTCCAATATGAACGCCAACGAAGTGCTGGCAACCCTGGCCAGTCGCCTGCTGGGTGAGGCAGTCAACCCCAATGACCATGTCAATTGTGGCCAGAGCAGTAACGACATCATTCCCACCACCATCCATGTCAGTGCTGCGTTGACCCTGCATGAGCAGTTGTTGCCAGCGTTGGTGCATCTGGTGGAGGTCATCGAGCACAAGGCGCTGCAGGTGCACCCCTTTATCAAGACAGGGCGTACTCACCTGATGGATGCCATGCCTGTGCGCATGAGCCAGGTCCTTGAGGGCTGGGCGCAGCAGCTCAAGGCCAATATCGCGCACCTGCAGGACTTGCTGCCGAGCCTGCAGTCTCTTGCCCAGGGCGGCACGGCGGTAGGTACCGGGATCAATGCGCATCCGGAGTTCGCCGGGCGCTTCAGTCAGCAGTTGAGCAAGCTCACCCAGGTGCAATTCACTCCGGGCAAGAACCTGTTCGCCCTGATTGGCTCCCAGGACACTGCGGTGACTGTCTCCGGGCAGCTCAAGGCTACGGCGGTATCGTTGATGAAGATCGCCAACGATTTGCGCTGGATGAACTCGGGGCCATTGGCCGGGTTGGGGGAAATCGAGCTGGAAGGGTTGCAGCCGGGCTCGTCGATCATGCCAGGCAAGGTCAACCCGGTGATCCCGGAAGCCACGGCGATGGTGGCGGCCCAGGTCATTGGCAACGACAGCACCATCACGGTGGCAGGGCAGTCGGGCAACTTCGAGCTCAATGTGATGTTGCCGATCATTGCCCAGAACCTGCTGAGCAGCATCGAGTTGCTGGCCAACTCCAGCCGCCTGCTGGCGGACAAGGCGATTGCCAGTTTCAAGGTCAACGAACCCAAGCTCAAGGAAGCACTGTCGCGCAATCCGATCCTGGTGACGGCCTTGAACCCGATCATTGGTTACCAGAAGGCAGCGGAAATCGCCAAGACCGCCTACAAGCAGGGGCGCCCGGTGATAGACGTTGCGCTTGAGCATACCGACCTGCCCCGCAGCCAGCTTGAAGTCCTGCTGGACCCGGAGAAGCTTACGGCGGGTGGCGTGTAACCCCCTTATTGCTCTGGAGGCTCACCATGGAACATTGGAAACGCACGATCGAAAGGGCCAATCGCCTGTTCATGCAGGGCGAGCTGGTCGATGCCCGTGAGTGCTATCTGCAGGCGCTGGCCTTGGCCCAGGTGTTGTTCGAGCGCTGGCCCAATGCCGACGAAGCAGTGGCGGCCTGTGTGATTTCCCATCACAACCTGGCGGACTTGCATTTGCAGTTGAACCAGCCGGAGGAAAGCGCGGAATACCTCTGTGCGATCCACCAGCGTCTGTTGCAGACGATGCAGGACGGCCGGTTACCCCTGATGTTGCGCGAGGCTGCCCTGCGCCAAAGCAGCAAGACCTATGTCGAGCTGCTCAATTTCATTGGTGAGCACGGCGAATACCCACGTTCCCACCGTTTGCTGGAGAGCAGCATCGTGCGCCTGTCGTGCGATGGCTCGCTTCCCGGCAGCCCCTCTTATGGAGTGCACTGATATGTCCTTTACCTTGCCTGCCTTGCCTTATGCCTACGATGCCCTGGAGCCGCACATCGATGCGCAAACCATGGAGATTCACTACACCAAGCACCACCAGACCTATATCAACAATCTCAACGCTGCGGTGGAAGGTACTGAGTGGGCCGAGTGGGAAGTGGAGAAGCTGGTGGCCAGTGTCCAGCAGCTGCCAGAGCAACTGCAGGCCGCAGTGGTCAATCAGGGAGGAGGGCATGCCAACCATTCGCTATTTTGGGCGGTCATGACCCCGACGGGAGGCGGCAAGCCCGGTGGCGCGCTGGCGCAAGCGATCGAACAGGATATCGGTGGTTTCGAGCGTTTCAAGGAGGCCTTCACCAAGGCCGCACTGACTCGCTTTGGTAGTGGCTGGGCCTGGCTCAGCGTGACGCCTGAGAAAACACTGGTGGTCGAGAGCAGTGGCAACCAGGACAGTCCCCTGATGAAGGGTAATACGCCAATTCTTGGCCTGGACGTCTGGGAGCACGCCTATTACCTGCGTTATCAGAACCGTCGGCCGGAATACATCAATGCGTTCTATAACGTCATCAATTGGCCGGAAGTCGCCCTGCGCTATCAGGCAGCGGTGGCCTGATCCCTCCTTGGAAAACAATCAATAAGGCCGACTATGGGCACTGAGACATTGGCGATCAGCAGTGGGCGAATGTTTCGCTACGCCTTCGGTTCGCTCCTGTTATTGGCGGGCACCGCGTTGCTGGTGGCTCAAGGATTGAGCTGGTTGAACCTGGAGCCCAGGCTGCTGCGAGCCTTGCAGGGCGGCTCGATCTGCGCGCTGGGTACGGCGCTGGGGGCCGTTCCGGTGTTAGTGATTCGCAAGATGCCCATCGCCGTAGGCGACACCTTGCTGGGTTTTGGGGCTGGGGTGATGTTGGCCGCAACGGCATTCTCGTTGATCGTACCGGGCATTGCTGCGGCACAGGGATTGGGGCTGTCCGCCTGGGGAGCTAGCGGCCTGGTCTGCGTGGGTATCATGCTCGGGGCTTTTGGCCTGTTTCTCGTGGACCTCAAGGTGTCCGGCGGCAACCCGGAAACTCTAGTTGGGACACCTGAGCATCCAGTGATTGCCCCACGTATCTGGTTGTTTGTCTTTGCCATCATTGCCCATAACATTCCTGAAGGCATGGCGGTGGGGGTGTCGGCCGGTGGAGGCATGCCGGATGCGGATAGCCTGGCCATGGGCATCGCCTTGCAGGATGTGCCGGAAGGCTTGGTTATTGCCCTGGTGTTGGCAGGGGCAGGAATGTCGCGCGCCAAGGCGTTCTTGATCGGCGCTGCCTCAGGCCTGGTAGAGCCCGTATTCGCGTTGCTCTGTGCGTGGCTGGTGAGCCTGGCGGAGTTGCTTCTACCCTTGGGGCTGGCACTGGCCGCTGGTGCCATGTTGCTGGTGGTGACTCATGAGGTGATTCCCGAGTCCCGACGCAACGGTCACGAAAAACTGGCCAGTCTCGGCTTGTGTATCGGCTTCTGCCTGATGATGGTGATGGATACGGCGCTCTCTTGAGTGCCGTACGAAGACGTCATTCGCCTTCGTCAAAGTAGTTGTTGATCAGGGCTACCAGTGCGTCCAGTGCTTCCTGCTCTTGCTCACCTTCGGTCTTGAGATGAATCTTGGTGCCCTTGCCGGCGGCGAGCATCATCATGGCCATGATGCTCTTGCCATCGACCATGCTCTCAGGCGTTCTACCGGCGCGGATCTGGCAGGGGAACTGGCCGGCCACGCCGACGAACTTGGCCGAGGCACGGGCATGCAGGCCCAGTTTGTTGATGATCTCGATTTCCAAAGCTGGCATCGCGGGGTAGGTCCTTTCAGCTAAGGTCGCGGTGGCGAACCTGGACGTTCTTCAGGGATTTTTGCAGGACCTGGCCCAGGCGCTCCGTCAGGTAGACGGAGCGGTGGTGCCCACCGGTGCAGCCGATGGCAATGGTCACATAGGCACGGTTGCTGGCGGCAAATCGTGGCAGCCATTTGAGCAAGTAGCTGGAGATATCCTGGAACATCTCCTCGACATCAGGTTGGGCGGCCAGGTACTCGGCTACGGGGGCATCCAGCCCTGATTGGGCGCGCAGCTCGGGTTTCCAGTACGGGTTGGGCAGGCAGCGCACGTCGAACACCAGGTCGGCATCCACGGGCATGCCACGCTTGAAACCGAAGGACTCCACCAGAAAGGCGGTGCCGGGTTCTGGCTGGTTCAACAGCCGCAGCTTGATGGTGTCGCGCAGTTGATAGAGGTTCAGGTTGGTTGTGTTGACCTTGAGGTCGGCCAGGTCGACGATGGGGCCCAGCAGATGGGTCTCGTCGCGAATGGCCTCGGCCAGGGAACGGTTGGCGCTGCTGAGTGGATGGCGGCGTCGGGTTTCCGAGAAGCGCTTGAGCAGGGTTTCTTCGTCGGCATCCAGATAGAGCACATCACACTGGATATGCCGACTGCGCACTTCCTCGAGCAACTCGGGGAAACGTGACAGATGGCTGGGCAAGTTGCGGGCATCGATGGAGACCGCGACCAACGGCTGGGCCAGCTCGGTGTGGATCAAGGCACGTTCGGCCAACTCTGGGAGCAGGCCGGCGGGCAGGTTGTCGATGCAGTAGTAGCCGTGGTCCTCAAGAACATCGAGGGCGGTGCTTTTGCCTGAGCCGGAACGGCCGCTGACGATGATCAAGCGCATGGTTACTGCCTGTTTTGCTCGTCCAGGACGACCTGATACAAGGCTTCGTTGCTGGTAGCACTGCGCAACCGGTCACGAACTTCCTTGCGATCGAGCATGCTGGCGATCTGCCGAAGCAGTTCCAGGTGCGCATCGGTCGCAGCTTCCGGGACCAGCAGAACGAACAGCAGGTCCACCGGAGCGCCATCGATGGCGTCGAAGTCGATCGGAGCGTCCAGGTGCATCAGTGCGCTGATGGGCGATTCGCAACCCTTTAGGCGGCAGTGAGGAATGGCGATGCCGTTGCCAAAACCGGTGGAGCCGAGTTTTTCGCGGGCAATCAGGCTCTCGAAGACATCCTGCATCTCCAGATCGGGCACTTCACGGCTGATCAGGTTGGCAATTTGTTCGAGGGCGCGTTTTTTACTGCCTCCCGGCACGTTCACCAGGGAACGGCCGGGGGTCAGGATGCTTTCAAGTCGGATCATGGGAGGGGAGTATCAGCGACCCGTGCCTTGGAGAAGGTGGAGTTGCTTTTCCTTGTGCTTTTTCAGTTGGCGGTCAAGCTTGTCCGTGAGCAGGTCGATTGCGGCATACATATCGTCATGTTCTGCATTGGCGACGACCTCCCCACCGTGAATGTGCAGCGTAGCCTCGATCTTCTGCTTCAGCTTCTCGACGGCCATGGTGACCTGCACATTGGTAATCTTGTCAAAATGGCGTTCCAGTCGGTCGAGTTTTTCGCCGATGTAGACGCGCAGAGGTTCAGTCACTTCGAGTTGGTGTCCACTGATGTTGACTTGCATACAGCTTCTCCTTCGTTGCCAGTGCATGACGCGGCAGGCCATTTTGCCTGCCACCTGGACCGTGTCTGAAGCCTGCTGCGCATCGATCAGGCGGTTTGCCTGGTCGCCGTTTGGCGAGCATTCAGACACACTCCGAAACGCTGTGGCCAGCCCTACGGCTACATCAGCCGCTTACGTTCGCTAGAAGGCGCGATCCCAAGGGATTCGCGGTACTTGGCGACGGTACGGCGGGCTACCTGAATACCTTGTGCCTCCAGTAAACCAGCGATCTTGCTGTCACTCAACGGCTTTTTCTGATTTTCCGCCGCCACCAGTTTTTTGATGATTGCGCGGATCGCGGTGGATGAGCATTCACCGCCTTCCGAGGTGCTGACGTGGCTGGAGAAAAAGTATTTCAGTTCATATATACCCCGTGGGGTGTGCATGAATTTCTGCGTAGTGACCCGGGAAATCGTCGATTCGTGCATGCCCACCGCTTCGGCGATGTCATGCAGGACCAGGGGCTTCATCGCCTCGTCGCCATACTCGAGAAAGCCGCGCTGATGCTCGACGATCTGGGTGGCGACTTTCATCAGGGTTTCGTTGCGACTTTGCAGGCTCTTGATGAACCAGCGGGCCTCCTGCAGCTGATTGCGCATGAAGGTGTTGTCTGCGCTGGTGTCGGCACGACGTACAAAGCCCGCATATTGGGCATTGACTCGCAGGCGTGGTACCGACTCCTGGTTCAGCTCCACCAGCCAGCGTTCGTTGTCCTTGCGCACAATGACGTCCGGGACCACGTACTCGGCTTCGCTGGATTCGATCTGCGAGCCCGGGCGCGGGTTGAGGCTTTGCACCAGTTCGATGACCTGGCGCAGTTCGTCTTCCTTGAGCTTCATGCGCCGCATCAGTTGGCTGTAATCGCGGCTGCCCAGCAGGTCTATGTAGTCGCTGACCAGGCGCTGAGCTTCGCTCAGCCAAGGCGTCTTGGTCGGTAGCTGGCGCAGTTGCAACAGCAGGCATTCACCCAGGTTGCGAGCACCGATGCCGGCGGGTTCGAATTGCTGGATGCGATGCAGGACTGCTTCGATTTCGTCCAGCTCGATATCCAGTTCGGGGTCGAAGGCCTCGAGGACTTCTTCAAGGGTCTCGTCGAGGTAGCCCTGGTCGTTGATGCTGTCGATCAGGGTCACCGCGATCAAGCGGTCGGTGTCCGACATCGGGGCCAGGTTCAGTTGCCAGAGCAGGTGGCTCTGCAGGCTTTCGCCAGCGGAGGTGCGGGTGGTGAAGTCCCACTCGTCATCATCGCTGCTGGGCAGGCTGCTGGCGCTGGTCTGGTAGACATCTTCCCAGGCGGTATCCACCGGGAGTTCGTTGGGAATGCGTTCGCTCCATTCGCCATCCTCGAGGCTGTCCACCGTCGGGGCGGTTTCCTGGTAGGAGGGTTCCTGGATTTCGGTATTGGGTTTGGACTCGGTGTTGTCGGCCAGGGGGTCGCTGTTGTCGAAGTCGTCGCCATCTTCCTGGCGTTCGAGCATCGGGTTGGACTCCAGGGCTTCCTGAATTTCCTGTTGCAGGTCCAGGGTCGACAATTGGAGCAGGCGGATGGCCTGTTGCAGCTGCGGTGTCATCGTCAGCTGCTGGCCCATTCTCAGGACTAGCGATGGTTTCATGGCAGGGGCTTAACACCTTAATTGCCGGCGCACATGCGCCATCCACTACAGGGCGCCGAAGCGCCAAACATAAGCAAATTATATGCCTGAAACTGAAGTGTTTGCCTAGAGCGTCGTAACAATAAACTTTGTAGGGATTTACTGTTTTCGGCGCCCTGGCTACTAGCCCAACACGTCAGCCTTTACAGGCGGAATTCGTGGCCCAGGTAGACTTCCTTGACCAGCTCATTGGCCAGGATAGTCGCAGAATCGCCTTCGGCGATCAGTTGCCCGTCATTGACGATGTAGGCGGTTTCGCAGATGTCCAGCGTTTCGCGGACGTTGTGGTCGGTGATCAGTACCCCGATGCCCTTGGCTTTGAGGTGATGGATGATCTGCTTGATGTCGCCGACGGAGATCGGGTCCACGCCTGCGAACGGTTCGTCCAGCAGGATGAACTTGGGTGCGGTGGCCAGCGCGCGGGCAATCTCCACGCGACGACGCTCGCCGCCGGACAGGCTCATGCCGAGGTTGTCGCGGATATGGTTGATGTGGAACTCCTGCAGCAGGCTTTCCAGTTCCTGGCGACGACCTGCTTTATCGAGTTCCTTGCGGGTCTCGAGGATAGCCATGATGTTGTCGGCCACCGACAGCTTGCGGAAGATCGAGGCTTCCTGGGGCAGGTAGCCGATGCCCGCGCGAGCGCGCCCGTGCATGGGCTGATGGCTGACATCCAGGTCGTCGATCAGCACCCGGCCCTGGTCGGCCTGGACCAGGCCGACGATCATATAGAAACAGGTGGTCTTGCCTGCACCGTTGGGGCCAAGGAGGCCGACGATCTGGCCGCTGTCGATGGACAGGCTGACGTCGCGCACGACCTGTCGGCTCTTGTAGCTCTTGGCCAGGTGCTGGGCTTTCAGAGTTGCCATTACTGGGCCTTTTGCTCGTCGGTTTTCTTTTTCGGCTGGATGACCATGTCGATCCGCGGACGGGGAGCGGTAATCGAGCTGCCGTTGGCGCGACCGGCATTGGCCACTTGCTTGACGGTGTCGTAGATGATCTTCTCGCCTTCGGTGGTATTACCGTCGTTGATGACCTTGGCCTTGTCGATCAGTACGACGCGGTTTTGCTGGGCGTGGTACTGGATGGTCACGGCGTAGGCCTGGACCGGCTTGGGATCGGTCTGCTTCTGCAGTTGCTCGAAGTAGGCCAGGTTGCCCACCGAGGTCACGACGTCGATTTCACCACTCTTGGCCCGGGTGATGGTCACGGTGTTGCCGGTAATCTTCATCGAGCCCTGGGTGATGATCACGTCGCCTTTATAGGTGGCTACGCCATTCTTGTCATCGAGCTGGGCATCGTCGGCCTGGATGCGGATCGGCTGTTGGCTATCGTTCGGCAGAGCCCAGGCGCTCACGCTTCCCAGTGCTGCGCCCAGACTGAGCAAAATAGGGAGGGTTTTAATGAGCCTCATACTGTCCTCTTACGTTCGATAGCAGGTCCATCCTGCCGTCTTTCAAATACGCTTTCATTCCCGTAGCCGTGGTCACGCCGTCGGCGCCGTCGATTCTAACGGCTTGCTCGGTTTGCGCATATTGCTTCTGTGGGAATACTGTCATGCGACTGCTGGTGATCAGCAGGTTGCGATTCTTCTCGTCAGTGCGCGAAACCCGTACCGAGTCGATGAGTTCGACCTGAGTGCCATCCGGGTTGACCTCGCCGCGTTCGCTCTGGACGTGCCACGGATAGGCGGTGCCACGGTACATGTGCAGGTCCGGCTGGGTCAGCAGGGTTACCTGGCTGGCCTTGATGTGCTCGACCTTGTCCGAGGTCATCTCGTATTGCAGCTTCCCATCGGGCAGGTACTGCACGCTGTGGGCATTGATCGCGAAATAGTCGATGGCGCTTTCATCGACCTGGACCACCGGCTTGTCGAGGAAGCGCTCGGGGCTGATATTCCAGTAGCCCACCGCAGCGAATAGCAAGGCAATGGTCCCGAAGATCAGTATGTTGCGAATCTTTTTACTCAGCATTGGCGGACTCTATAGATAAGCGGCATTGGCTGCTTCGAGGCGGCCCTGGGCATGCAGGATCAGTTCGCAAAATTCGCGAGCCGCTCCTTCGCCGCCGCGGGCCACGGTGATGCCGTGGGCGTGCTCGCGAACGAAGGCGGCGGCATTGGCGACTGCCATGCCCAGGCCGACACGACGGATCACGGGTAGGTCGGGCAGGTCGTCGCCCAGGTAGGCGACCTCTTCATAGCTTAGGCCCAGTTGTGCAAGAAGCTCGTCCAGTACGACCAGCTTGTCTTCGCGGCCCTGGTAGAGGTGGGGGATTCCCAGGTTCTTGGCCCGGCGCTCGACCACGGGGGTCTTGCGCCCGGTGATGATCGCGGTTTGTACTCCGGCGGCCATGAGCATCTTGATGCCCTGGCCGTCGAGGGTACTGAAGGATTTGAATTCGCTGCCGTCCTCGAGGAAGTACAGGCGACCGTCGGTCAGCACGCCGTCGACGTCGAAAACCGCCAGCTTGATGTTCTTGCCGCGCTGCAGCAGGTTCTCATTCATTTACATCACTCCTGCGCGCAACAGGTCGGACAGGTTGAACGCGCCTATGGGGCGATCCTCCTGGTCGACGACGACCAGTGCGTTGATTCGATTGTCTTCCATGATTTTCAGGGCTTCGGCCGCCAGCATCTCGGCACGTGCGGTCTTGCCGTGGAGGGTCATGACTTCGTCTATGGTGGTGTGGTGGATATCGATGCTGCGGTCCAGGGTGCGGCGCAGGTCGCCGTCAGTGAAGACCCCGGCCAGGCGCCCGTCCGCCTCGACAATGACGGTCATGCCCAAGCCCTTGCGGCTCATCTCCATCAGGGCATCGCGAAGCAGGGTGCCACGCTGGACCTGAGGCAGTTGTTCGCCGGCGTGCATGACGTTCTCGACCTTCAGCAGCAGGCGACGTCCCAGGGCGCCACCGGGGTGCGAGAAGGCGAAGTCTTCGGCGGTGAAGCCGCGGGCCTCCAACAGTGCCACGGCCAGGGCGTCGCCCATGACCAGGGCGGCGGTGGTCGAAGAGGTGGGGGCCAGGTTCAGCGGGCAGGCTTCTTGCTCGACATGCACGTTGAGATTGACGTCGGCGGCCTTGGCCAGCGGTGAGTCCGGGTTGCCGGTGATGCTGATCAACTGGATGCCCAGGCGCTTGATCAGCGGCAACAGGGTCACGATTTCATTGGTGGAGCCGGAATTGGAGAGGGCCAGGATCACGTCTTCGCGGGTAATCATGCCCATGTCGCCATGGCTGGCTTCAGCCGGGTGGACAAAAAAAGCCGTGGTTCCCGTACTGGCCAGGGTGGCGGCGATCTTGTTGCCGATATGTCCGGACTTACCCATGCCGACCACTACCACTCGGCCTTTGCTGGCCAGAATCATCTCGCAGGCGCGCACGAAATCTGCGTCGATATGGGGCAGCAAGCCTTCTACGGCCTGTATTTCGAGGCGGATGGTGCGCTGTGCTGATTGAATCAGGTCGCTGGTTTGGCTCATGTCTGAAATCGTATAGCCCGATGAAAAGGCGGCGATTATAGCGGTAATGAACAAATCCCTCACGCAAGTTCGTCAGCCTTTGCCGACTGTTGCCAGGAATCGAACTATTTTGCCTGTCGTCGACCTGAACGGTGACGGCTTCGGCCTTGGGGGCTAAGCATCAGCAGTGATATAGTTCGCCGCCAGTTCGGCCTGCCCAGAGGCACGAGCTCCCGGGAGGGAGCCTAGCGTCCGAGTGTTAGGTTGCATCGCAAGGAGTTTAGATGAGTGCCGATAACGCTTACGCGGTCGAGCTGAAGGGCGTTTCCTTCAAGCGCGGTACGCGCAGCATATTCAATAACGTGGATATCCAGATTCCGCGGGGCAAGGTCACCGGCATCATGGGACCTTCCGGCTGCGGGAAAACAACCCTGCTGCGCCTGATGGGCATGCAATTGCGGCCTAGCGCTGGTGAAGTGTGGGTCAACGGCCAGAATCTGCCGAAGCTTTCGCGCAGTGACCTGTTCGATGCTCGCAAGCAGATGGGCGTCCTGTTCCAGAGCGGTGCGCTGTTCACTGATCTGGATGTCTTCGAAAACGTAGCCTTTCCGCTGCGGGTGCATACCCAGCTGCCTGACGAAATGATTCGCGACATCGTCCTGCTCAAGCTACAGGCTGTGGGGTTGCGAGGAGCCATCGACCTGATGCCCGACGAGCTGTCGGGTGGGATGAAGCGCCGGGTCGCCTTGGCTCGCGCCATTGCCCTGGACCCGCAGATCCTCATGTACGACGAACCGTTCGTGGGCCAGGACCCTATTGCCATGGGGGTGCTGGTACGCCTGATCCGGCTGCTCAACGATGCCTTGGGTATCACCAGTATCGTGGTTTCCCATGATCTGGCCGAGACCGCAAGCATCGCCGACTACCTCTATGTAGTGGGTGATGGCCAGGTACTGGGCCAGGGAACTCCTGCCGAGCTCATGGACTCCGACAATCCGCGTATTCGTCAATTTATGAAGGGCGATCCCGACGGTCCCGTGCCGTTTCATTTTCCAGCGCCGGATTACCGCGCAGATCTTCTGGGGAAGCGCTGATGCGCAAGATATCGCTAATCGAAAGGGTTCGTCTCTTCGGTCGCTCAGGCATCGATGTCCTGGCGGTACTGGGGCGTTCCACCCTGTTCCTGTTTCACGCGCTGCTCGGGCGCGGCAGCATCGGCGGCGGATTCGGCCTGCTGGTCAAGCAACTGCATTCAGTGGGCGTGATGTCACTGGTGATCATTGTCGTGTCCGGGATCTTCATCGGCATGGTGCTGGCACTGCAGGGATTCAATATCCTTTCCAGCTACGGTTCGGAGCAGGCGGTGGGCCAGATGGTTGCCCTGACCCTGCTGCGTGAGCTGGGGCCGGTGGTGACTGCGTTGCTGTTCGCCGGGCGAGCTGGTTCGGCGCTGACGGCCGAAATCGGCAACATGAAGTCCACCGAGCAACTCTCCAGCCTGGAGATGATCGGTGTCGATCCGCTCAAGTACATCATTGCCCCGCGCCTCTGGGCTGGCTTCATTTCCCTGCCGCTGTTGGCGATGATCTTTTGTGTCGTGGGTATCTGGGGCGGTTCGTGGGTGGCTGTCGACTGGCTGGGGGTCTATGAAGGTTCCTACTGGGCGAACATGCAGAACAGCGTGAACTTCAGCAGCGACGTGCTCAATGGTGTGATCAAGAGCATTGTCTTTGCATTTGTAGTGACCTGGATCGCCGTATTCCAAGGCTACGACTGTGAGCCCACCTCAGAGGGGATCAGCCGTGCCACTACCAAGACCGTGGTGTATGCCTCGTTGGCCGTACTCGGCTTGGACTTTATTCTGACCGCCTTGATGTTTGGAGATTTCTGATGCAAAACCGCACCCTGGAAATCGGTGTCGGCCTTTTCCTGCTGGCTGGCATCCTGGCTTTGCTGTTGCTTGCCCTGCGAGTCAGTGGCCTGTCTCCGACGGCTAGCACCGATACCTATAAACTTTACGCCTACTTCGACAATATCGCCGGTTTGACGGTCAGAGCCAAAGTGACCATGGCCGGCGTGACCATCGGCAAGGTCACGGCGATCGATCTGGACCGTGACAGCTTCACCGGCCGGGTGACGATGCAACTGGAAAAGCGCGTGGATAACCTGCCGACCGACTCCACTGCATCTATCCTGACTGCTGGCCTGTTGGGTGAGAAATACATCGGTATCAGCGTGGGTGGGGAAGAGGCCCTGCTCAAGGATGGTGGAACCATCCACGACACCCAGTCGTCGCTGGTGCTGGAGGACCTGATCGGTAAATTCCTGCTCAATACCGTTAGCAAAGACGCCAAATGAGGAGTTTTTCGATGATTTCTATCTTGCGACGTGGCCTGTTGGTGCTGCTCGCTGCCCTGCCGTTGCTGGCAAATGCGGCGAGCCCCACGTCCGCCCATGACCTGGTGCAGGACACTACCAATCGGTTGTTGGCCGATCTGGCAGCCAATAAAGAGAAGTACAAGCAAAGCCCATCCGACTTCTATAACGCCCTGAACGGCATTGTCGGCCCGGCGGTGGATGCCGACGGGATTTCCCGCAGCATCATGACGGTGAAGTATTCGCGCAAGGCCACCCCGGAGCAGATGTCGCGCTTCCAGGAGAACTTCAAGCGCAGCCTGATCCAGTTCTATGGCAATGCGTTGCTGGAGTACAACAACCAGGGCATCACCATTTCTCCTCCCAAGGATGAAAGCGGCACCCGTACCAGCGTCGACATGCAGGTGAAAGGCAATAACGGGGCGATCTACCCGGTGTCCTACACCTTGGAGAAGATCAACGACGAATGGAAGATTCGTAACGTGATCATCAATGGCATCAATATCGGCAAGCTGTTCCGCGATCAGTTCGCCGATGCGATGCAGCGCAACGGCAACAACCTGGACAAGACCATCGACGGCTGGGCCGGCGAAGTGGCCAAGGCCAAGGAAGCCACCGATAACGCTGCGCCAAAGGCCGAGCAATGAGCGAGGCGGGCGTACGTTTGGGTGAGGCCGGAGAGCTGCTGATCAGCGGCGTGCTGGACTACCGCAGTGGCCCGGGCCTGCGCAAGCAGGGCCAGACACTGATCAAGTCGAGCAAGGCGCCAGCCTTGGTGCTCGATTGCTCGGCGGTCCAGCGCTCCAGCAGTGTCGGCCTGGCCTTGCTGCTGGCCTTCATGCGCGATGCCCAGGGCCTGGGCAAGAATGTCAGCATTCGTGCATTGCCCGATGGCATGAAGGAGATTGCCGAGGTTTCCGGCGTTACCGAGATTCTCGCGCAACCCCAGTGACTCCAGAAACATGGAAGCCCCCCGTCAGAGTCCTGCTATGCGGGGTTCGCAGGCGCGGGGCTTTTTTGTATGATGTCCGACCCGCGCGCACAGGGCGCCGATTGAGGTTGAGCATGCAGGCCAACGAAGTGAAGAGCTTTCTCGAGGGAAAGCTGCCCGGAACTCAGGTAGAAGTTGAGGGCGAAGGCTGCAACTTTCAGCTGAACGTGATTAGCGACGAACTGTCGGCCTTGAGCCCGGTTAAGCGTCAGCAGAGCATCTATGCCCATTTGAACCCATGGATTGCCAATGGCAGCATCCACGCGATCACCATGAAATTTTTCAGCCGCGCGGCCTGGGCCGAGCGCACCTGAGCCCAAGGGCGTCGAGACTCTTATGGATAAATTGATTATTACCGGCGGCGCTCGCCTTGATGGCGAGATCCGCATTTCCGGGGCCAAGAACTCCGCGCTGCCTATCCTGGCGGCAACCCTGCTGTGCGATGGCCCGGTTACCGTGGCCAACCTGCCGCACCTGCACGACATCACCACCATGATCGAGCTGTTCGGTCGCATGGGCATCGAGCCTGTGATCGACGAGAAGCTCAGCGTCGAGATCGACCCGCGCAGCATCAAGACCCTGGTGGCGCCTTACGAGCTGGTCAAGACCATGCGCGCCTCGATCCTGGTGCTGGGCCCTATGGTCGCGCGCTTCGGTGAAGCCGAAGTGGCGCTGCCAGGCGGTTGCGCCATTGGTTCGCGTCCAGTGGACCTGCACATCCGCGGCCTGGAGGCCATGGGCGCGCAGATCGATGTCGAAGGTGGCTACATCAAGGCCAAGGCGCCAGAAGGCGGCCTGCGCGGCGCTAACTTCTTCTTCGATACCGTGAGCGTGACCGGTACCGAGAACATCATGATGGCTGCTGCCCTGGCCAAGGGCCGCAGCGTACTGCAGAACGCCGCTCGCGAACCTGAAGTGGTGGACCTGGCGAACTTCCTGATCGCCATGGGCGCGAAGATTGCCGGTGCCGGCACCGACACCATCACCATCGATGGCGTCGAGCGCCTGCACTCGGCTATCTACAAAGTCATGCCCGACCGTATCGAGACCGGTACCTACCTGGTAGCTGCCGCAGTCACCGGTGGTCGGGTCAAGGTCAAGGACACCGATCCGACCATCCTTGAGGCCGTTCTGGAGAAACTCAAGGAAGCCGGGGCCGAGATCACCACCGGTAGCGACTGGATCGAGCTGGACATGCACGGCAAGCGCCCCAAGGCGGTCAACGTGCGTACCGCTCCATACCCGGCGTTCCCGACCGACATGCAGGCGCAGTTCATTTCCCTGAACGCGATTGCCGAAGGCACTGGCGCGGTGATCGAGACCATCTTCGAAAACCGTTTCATGCACGTGTACGAGTTGCACCGCATGGGCGCCAAGATCCAGGTCGAAGGCAACACGGCCATCGTCACCGGCGCTGAAATCCTCAAGGGTGCGCCCGTGATGGCGACCGACCTGCGGGCTTCGGCCAGCCTGGTGATCTCGGCCCTGATGGCCGAAGGCGACACCCTGATCGATCGCATCTACCACATCGACCGTGGCTACGAGTGCATCGAAGAGAAACTGCAGATGCTGGGCGCGAAGATTCGCCGCGTACCGGGCTAACCTGCCAAGGGCACAGGGAGGTGCCACACGATTTTGTTTCACGTCGAGCCTGTCTTCAGGCTCGACGCATGTCTGGCGCCATTTGCGTCCGGGCATCAGTCGCCGCATAAGGACTTACGTTACTCATGTTGACCATCGCACTGTCCAAGGGCCGTATCCTCGACGACACGCTGCCGCTTCTGGCTGAAGCGGGCATCGTGCCAACCGAGAATCCGGACAAGAGCCGCAAACTGATCATTCCCACGACCCAGGAAGATGTACGCCTGTTGATCGTGCGGGCCACTGATGTGCCGACCTACGTCGAGCATGGCGCTGCCGACCTCGGCGTGGCTGGCAAGGACGTCCTGATGGAGTACGGCAGCCAGGGCCTGTACGAGCCGCTGGATCTGCAGATCGCCAAGTGCAAGCTGATGACCGCCGGTGCCATCGGCGCCGAGGAGCCCAAGGGCCGCCTGCGGGTTGCCACCAAGTTCGTCAACGTGGCCAAGCGTTACTACGCAGAACAAGGCCGGCAAGTGGACATCATCAAGCTCTACGGTTCCATGGAGCTGGCCCCGCTGATCGGCCTGGCGGACAAGATCATTGACGTGGTCGATACCGGCAACACCCTGCGGGCCAACGGCCTGGAACCCCAGGAAATGATCGCCACCATCAGCTCCCGCCTGGTGGTCAACAAAGCATCCATGAAGATGCAGCACGCGCGTATCCAAACGCTGATCGATACCCTGCGCAAGGCAGTGGAATCGCGACACCGCGGCTGACTCACATGCGTGGCCCCGAGCCGCGCCCATCTATCCGCGTCATAACCAGAATGCTCAGGTGCCCACGCGGATGGCCTGGTAGTCTTGCGGCGCCTGAGTCATGCAAAACCAAGCTTGTCCTTTTGTGCATTCGCCAATCAATGAGGCCTTCGCTATGACCGCTCCCACTGCAATTCGCCGACTCAACGCTGCCGATGCGGATTTCGCCCGACATCTGGATCATCTGCTGAGCTGGGAAAGCGTGTCCGACGACGCGGTCAACCAGCGTGTGCTCGATATCATCAAGGCCGTACGCGAGCGCGGTGACGCGGCGCTGGTGGAGTTCACCCAGCGCTTCGATGGCGTCGAGGCCAAGGTCATCGGTGACCTGATTCTCGATCGTGCCCGCCTGGAGCTGGCCCTGACCCGCATCACCCCGGTACAGCGCGAGGCCCTGGAAAAGGCCGCCAATCGCGTGCGTGTCTATCACGAGCGCCAGAAGCAGGACTCCTGGCAGTACACCGAGGCCGATGGCACCGTGCTTGGCCAGAAGGTCACGCCCCTGGACCGCGCCGGCTTGTACGTGCCAGGCGGCAAGGCGTCGTATCCGTCCTCGGTGCTGATGAACGCGATCCCGGCGAAAGTCGCCGGTGTCTCCGAGGTGGTGATGGTGGTGCCGACTCCTCGTGGCGAGGTCAACGAGCTGGTGCTGGCCGCTGCTTGCATTGCTGGGGTCGACCGGGTCTTCACCGTTGGTGGTGCGCAGGCTGTCGCCGCGCTGGCCTATGGCACCCAGAGCGTGCCCCAGGTGGACAAGATCGTCGGCCCGGGCAACATCTATGTGGCCACCGCCAAGCGTCATGTATTCGGCCAGGTCGGTATCGACATGATCGCCGGTCCCTCGGAGATCCTCGTGGTGTGCGACGGCCAGACCGATCCGGACTGGATCGCCATGGACCTGTTTTCCCAAGCCGAGCACGACGAAGATGCCCAGGCGATCCTGGTCAGCCCGGATGCCGAGTTCCTCGATCGGGTAGCTGCAAGCATCGCCAAGCTGCTGCCGACCATGGAGCGCGCCGAGATCATCAACACCTCGATCAATGGCCGGGGCGCACTGATCCAGGTCCGCGACATGCAGCAAGCCATCGAAGTGGCCAACCGCATCGCTCCCGAGCACCTGGAGTTGTCGGTGGCCGACCCGCAAGCCTGGCTGGGGCAGATCCGCCACGCCGGGGCGATCTTCATGGGGCGCCACACTTCGGAAGCCTTGGGCGACTACTGCGCCGGCCCGAACCACGTGCTGCCGACTTCCGGCACCGCGCGTTTCTCCTCGCCGCTGGGGGTGTATGACTTCCAGAAGCGCTCGTCGATCATCTTCTGTTCCGAGCAGGGCGCATCCGAACTGGGCCGCACGGCCTCGGTACTGGCCCGTGGCGAGTCGCTGACCGCCCACGCCCGCAGCGCCGAATACCGCATCGTCGACGACCAAGATCAGGGGCAATGAGCATGAGCAAATTCTGGAGTCCGTTCGTCAAGAACCTGGTGCCCTACGTGCCGGGCGAACAACCCAAGCTGACCAAGCTGGTCAAGCTCAACACCAACGAAAACCCCTATGGTCCGTCGCCCAAGGCCCTGGCCGCGATGCAGGCCGAGCTCAATGACAACCTGCGGCTGTACCCCGATCCCAACAGCGACCTGCTCAAGCAGGCGGTGGCCAGCTACTACGGGGTGCCGGCCAACCAGGTGTTCCTCGGCAACGGCTCCGACGAAGTCCTGGCGCATATCTTCCATGGCTTGCTGCAACAGGACCTGCCGCTGCTGTTCCCGGACATCAGCTACAGCTTCTATCCGGTGTATTGCGGCCTGTATGGCATCGATTTCGAAGCGGTGCCGCTGGACGAGCAATTCCAGATCCGCGTGGCCGACTACGCCAAGCCCAATGGCGGCATCATTTTCCCCAACCCGAACGCGCCGACTGGCTGCCTGTTGGCCCTGGAGGCGGTGGAGCAAATCCTCAAGGCCAGCCCCGATTCGGTGGTGGTCGTGGATGAGGCCTACATCGACTTCGGCGGCCAGACGGCCATCAGCCTGGTGGACCGCTACCCGAACCTGCTGGTGACCCAGACCCTGTCCAAGTCCCGTTCCCTGGCGGGGTTGCGGGTGGGCCTGGCGGTAGGGCATCCGGACCTGATCGAGGCCCTGGAGCGGGTCAAGAACAGCTTCAACTCCTACCCCCTGGATCGCCTGGCGATCGTCGGTGCGGCCGCGGCCTTCGAGGACCGCGAATACTTCCAGAAGACGTGCCAGCAGGTAATTGAAAGTCGCGAATGGCTGGTGGCGCAGTTGCAGGCCAAGGGCTTCGAGGTGTTGCCTTCGGCGGCCAACTTCATCTTTGCCCGCCACCCGCAACACGATGCCGCGGGCCTGGCCGCCAAGCTGCGGGAGCAAGGCGTGATCGTGCGTCACTTCAAGCAGCAGCGGATCGCCCAGTTCCTGCGGATCAGCATCGGCACGCCGGAGCAGAACCAGGCCCTGGTCGACGGATTGGGGCAACTCTAAGCGGCAAGCTGGAAGCCCTGAGCCTGTGCCTGGGGCTTCTTCCTTGCAGCTAAAGGCTTGCCGCTTGCCACTGCAGCCTGCGGCTGCGCTTATTCGTGGTGCGGTTCTCCCAGGAAGGTCAGGGAGCTGAACAGGCCACGGGAGGCAGCGTCGGGGTTGTCCTTGAGGGGCACCTCGACCTGCGCGGCGATCACATTCAAGCCCTCGTTGCGCACCAACACCTGGGCGCGACCCTGGGCATCGGTCTCGGTGCTCAGGGTATTGGGTGCATTGCGGTAATCCCCCACCAGCTTCACTCCCGCAGCAGGTCGGCCGTCGAGCAGGACTCGTACTGGCAGGCTCTTGCCGGGCCCCACAAGGAGCGGGTCGGTCTCGGGCAGGATCACCAGCTTGAGCTGCTCGAGGTTGGGCAGCTTCGCTCCAGGCTGATAGATCGCCAGGCTGTACTTGAAGGTATGGGTCGAGGCGATGGCACCAGGCACCTGGCTGCGCCCCTGGTTGACCCACTGTTTGTCGGCGGTTTGCGACCAGGGCCCGTTGTCCAGGGCCACGGCCATTACGGCCGGGTGCTTGAGCGGTTGCAGCCGGGCGTGATCGGCAAGGCGCTGCACCGTCACCGGGATCATCCGTCCCTGGCTGTCATAGGCCCAGGCGCCGCTGATCTTGCTCGGCTTGAAGGCATCGTCCTCGGCGCCGTGGCCGTACACCACCTCGATGTTGCCGCGTCGCTGTTCGGTCCACAGGCCATGGGCCACGGCCTGGGTGGCCCCCAGAGTGCCGAGCAGGCCCAGCAGGGCAATGGTTTGCAAAGGTTGCATGGCGGTTCTCTTCTACAGGTTGAGTGTCAGGCTGACGGTGAAGTTGCGTGGCTCTCCCGGGGTGACCCAGTAGTTGCTGTAGGAGCGCTCGTAGTACTTCTCGTCGAACAGGTTGTTCAGGTTCAGACCCAGGGTCAGGTTGTCGCTGGCCTTGTAGTGGGCCAGCAGGTCCAGGGTGCGGTAGGCGGGAAGTTCGAAGCGGCCTCCGGCCTCGCCCGAACGGTCGCCGACGTAGGTCAGGGCCGCGCCGATATCCGAGCCCTTGAGGCGACCGTCCTGGAATTCATAGACCCCCAGCAGGCTGCCACTGTGCTTGGCCACCCCGAGAATGCGGCTGCCGGCGGGAATTGCCTGGTCGCCCTTGGTGACTTCGGCGTCGACCAGCGCATAAGCGCCAATCACCCGTACGGCGTCGGTCAACTGCCCACTGAATTGCAAGTCGAAGCCCTGGCTGCGGGCCTTGCCCATGGCGCGACTGGAGTCGGTGCCCGGGTCCAGGGCGAGCACGTTCTCCTTATCGATATGGAAAGCTGCGAGGGTCGCGCTCAAGCGCTCGTCGAACAGTTCGCTCTTGATCCCCACTTCATATCCGACGCCTTCTTCTGGCTTGAATGATTTGCCGGCGGCGTCCAGGCCGTTGTTGGGCTTGAACGAGGTGGAGGCGTTGGCGAACAGGCCGAGCTGCGGAGTCAGTTGATACAGGAGCCCGGCGCGTTGGGTCAGGGCATCGTGGTTCTGGCGGCTGCGCTGGCCGGTGGCGTGGTCGTCGATTCGTTGCTCGAAATGTTCAAAACGCGCGCCCAGCATGCCGCGCAGGCGTTCGCTGAAGATGATCTGGTCCTGGAGGTTCAGGGCGCGGCTTTCGACGTGCTCGAAAAAGTCAGTGCCGGAACGTTTGCCGTTGGGTTTAGCCTGGCCGTAGATCGGGTTGTAGATATCGATGGCGTAGGGGCTGCCGGCAATGGCGGTGACTCGCTCGTTCTTGCGGTAGTTTTCGTATTCGCTGCCGAGCAGCAGTTCGTGCTGCCAACTGCCGAGGTCGAACAGGCCATGCAGTTCCAGTTGGGTGATGCTGTCGTGCCAGTTGTTGTCGCGTTCGCGGTAGCGCCGGTCAACGGTATGCCGGTCGGCATTCAGGGGGCGGGTTTCCGAGGCGAAGCCCCACAGCTTGCCCTCCTTGTAGTGGCTGGCCAGGCGCAGCTTCCAGTTGTCGTCGAGGTGATGTTCCAGGCTGGCCTGGAGCATGTTGTTGTGGTTGTCGATGTTGCCGTCGCTGGGCTCGCCGAGGAAGGTCGAGCGCGATACGCCACTCCAGCGGTTGCCGGGGGCGACGATGCCGCGGTCGAAGGTCGAGCTGTGGCGGACGAACTCGCTTTCCACCAGCAGGCTGGTGTCCGGGTTCAACTGCCAGCTCAGGGAAGGGGCGACGAATACCCGGCGACTGTCGACGTGGTCTCGGAAGCTGTGGTTGTCCTCCACCGCCAGGTTGACCCGCGACAGCAGGTCACCCTGATGGTCGAGGGGGCTGTTGAGGTCCAGTTCGGTGCGGTAGCGATCCCAGCTACCGGCTCGGGTGCGCAGGGTGGCGAAGGCCTGTGGCTGGGGCTTCTTGGTGACGATGTTGACCATGCCTCCGGGATCGCCGCGTCCGTAGAGGCTGGCGGCCGGGCCCTTGAGTACTTCGATGCGTTCGATGCTAGCCGTGTCCGGGGTGCTGGGGTAGCCACGATTGGCGCTGAAACCATCCTTGTAGAACTCCGAGGTGGTGAAGCCGCGGATGCTGTACTCATACAGGGTCAGGCCGCCGAAGTTGTTCTGCTTCGACACGCCGCCGGCGAAGTCCAGGGCCCGCTCGACATTGCTGCTGCCCAGATCCTGGAGCACGCTGGCAGGGATCACGCTGATGGACTGCGGGATTTCGCGAATCGCCGTATCGGTCTTGGTGGCGCTGGCGGAACGGGTGGCCCGGTAGCCCTTGACCGGACCCGTGGCGGATTCTGATTCGCCGCTGATGCGAATAGTCTCCAGTTCCACCGGCTGCGGTTCTTCGGCGTACACAGGATCGGTCAGCAGGCCCAGGGCCAGGCCTGCCAGGGGGAGGATTCTTCGGGGCGTCATGGGTTGTTCCAATAGCGATATTGAAACAATATAACATGACCAATGAGAATGTATATTGTTAGCCCGGCATGGCCGGGCTCACGTCATTCCTCTTCCTTGACGGGCGCGGGGGGCGGTCGCAGGCCGATCTCGGCAGTCAACTTGAGCTCCTTGCCATTACGCATGACCTGGATCGCCACCTTCTCGGTGGGCTTGATCCGGGCAACCTGGTTCATCGAGCGGCGACCGTCGCCGGCGGGTTCGCCATCGATGCTGAGGATTACGTCGCCCAGTTGCATGCCGGCCTTTTGCGCCGGGCCATCACGTAAGATGCCCGCCACCACGATGCCCGGGCGTCCGGCCAGCCCGAAGGACTCCGCCAGCTCCTGGGTCAGGGGTTGTACCTCGATGCCCAGCCAGCCACGGATGACCTGGCCGTGTTCGATGATCGATTTCATCACTTCCATGGCCAGCTTGATCGGGATGGCGAAGCCGATGCCCTGGGAGCCACCGGACTTGGAAAAGATCGCGGTGTTGATACCGGTCAGGTTGCCGTTGGCGTCCACCAGCGCACCACCGGAGTTGCCCGGGTTGATCGCTGCGTCGGTCTGGATGAAGTCTTCGTAACTGTTCAGGCCCAGTTGGTTGCGGCCAGTGGCGCTGATGATGCCCATGGTTACGGTCTGGCCCACCCCGAACGGGTTGCCAATGGCCAGGGCGACATCGCCGACGCGGATGTTTTCCGAGTGACCGACAGTGATCGAGGGCAGGTTCTTCAGGTCGATCTTGAGCACCGCCAGGTCGGTTTCCGGGTCGCTGCCGATGACCCGAGCCAGGGTTTCCCGGCCGTCCTTGAGGGCCACCACGATTTGCTCGGCGCCGGACGTCACGTGGTTGTTGGTCAGCAGGTAGCCTTCGGGGCTCATGATCACCCCGGAACCCAGGCTCGACTCCATGCGTTGCTGCTTGGGCAGGTTGTCACCGAAGAAACGCCGGAACTGCGGGTCCTCGAACAACGGGTGGGCCGGTTTATTGATCACCTTGGTGGTGTACAGGTTGACCACCGCAGGGGCAGCGATGACCACCGCATCGGCGTAGGACACCGGCCCCTGTTGGGTGCTGGTGGTTTGTGGCGCTTGTTGCAGATTCACATCCAGGCTGGGCAGGCCGACCCATTGCGGGTAACGCTGAATAATCAATAACGCGATAAGCACGCCGGCCAGTAATGGCCAGCCGAAAAAACGCAGAGCCTTGAGCATCGGGCAAGTCCTGGGTGGTTACGAAGGGCTGCGCACGGCCCCATAATGTCGCGCATTATACGAGGCCGCACGTGCCTCTGGACGGGATATTTAGGAGTCTTTCATGGCCGTTGCCCTGAGCACACTGGTAGAAGAAGCGGACCGCTACCTGGGCAGTTCGCGAATCGCCGACTATTGCCCCAATGGCCTGCAGGTCGAAGGGCGCCCGCAGGTGATGCGTATCGTCAGCGGCGTGACTGCCAGCCAGGCCCTGTTGGATGCCGCGGTGGAGGCCAAGGCCGACCTGGTACTGGTGCACCACGGTTACTTCTGGAAGGGGGAAGACCCCTGCGTCACGGGTATGAAGCAGCGTAGGTTGAAAACCCTGCTCAAGCACGATATCAGCCTGTTGGCCTACCATCTGCCCCTGGACCTGCACCCTGAGGTGGGTAACAACGTGCAGCTGGCCCGGCAGTTGGATATCACCGTGGAAGGCCCGCTGGCCCCGGAAAATCCCAAGGTCGTCGGTCTGGTCGGGTCTCTGGAAGAACCCATGAGTCCGCGGGACTTTGCCCGGCGGGTACAAGAGGTGATGGGCCGCGAACCGCTGCTGATCGAAGGCAGCGAGATGATTCGTCGGGTCGGTTGGTGTACCGGTGGCGGCCAGGGCTACATCGACCAGGCGGTACTGGCCGGTGTCGACCTGTACCTGAGTGGCGAGGCCTCGGAGCAGACGTTCCACAGTGCCCGGGAAAACGACATCAGCTTCATCGCCGCGGGGCACCACGCCACCGAGCGCTATGGCGTTCAGGCGCTGGGTGACTACCTGGCCCGGCGCTTTGCCCTGGAGCACCTGTTCATCGATTGCCCGAACCCGATCTGAGGGCGCTTCATCGCCGCTGCGCCGGGGCTTCGAAGGAGCGTCCTTGCGCAGCCAGGGGCGCTGTTGCAGGGCGTGAATCCAGCAAACAGGCGGGTATATTCATATACCGTTTCGTTCTAGTTGGCTCCCTGATTAGAAGCAGGTCGCTGTGCTAGCATGCCCCGCTCGAACACGGCCCGCAGGCCGTCCATAAGAAAGCTTTCGTGAGTAGCCATGGTCGACAAACTGACGCATCTGAAACAGCTGGAGGCGGAAAGCATCCACATCATCCGCGAGGTGGCGGCCGAGTTCGACAATCCGGTGATGCTGTATTCCATCGGCAAGGACTCCGCGGTGATGTTGCATCTGGCCCGCAAGGCGTTCTTCCCCGGCAAGCTGCCGTTCCCGGTGATGCACGTCGATACCCGGTGGAAATTCCAGGAGATGTACAAGTTCCGCGATCGCATGGTCGAGGAAATGGGCCTGGACCTGATCACCCACGTCAACCCCGATGGCGTGGCCCAGGGCATCAACCCCTTCACCCACGGCAGCGCCAAGCACACCGACATCATGAAGACCGAGGGCCTCAAGCAGGCCCTGGACAAGCACGGTTTCGACGCCGCGTTCGGCGGGGCTCGCCGCGATGAAGAGAAGTCCCGCGCCAAGGAGCGCGTCTACTCGTTCCGCGACAGCAAGCACCGCTGGGACCCGAAGAACCAGCGTCCCGAGCTGTGGAACGTGTACAACGGCAAGGTCAACAAGGGCGAGTCGATCCGCGTGTTCCCGCTGTCCAACTGGACCGAGCTGGACATCTGGCAATACATCTACCTGGAAGGTATCCCGATCGTGCCACTGTACTTCGCCGCCGAGCGCGAAGTGATCGAGAAGAATGGCACCCTGATCATGATCGACGACGAGCGCATCCTCGAGCACCTCAGCGATGAGGAGAAGGCGCGCATCGTCAAGAAGAAAGTGCGTTTCCGTACCCTGGGCTGCTACCCGTTGACGGGCGCGGTCGAGTCCGAAGCCGAGACCCTGACCGACATCATCCAGGAAATGCTCCTGACCCGTACGTCGGAGCGCCAGGGCCGGGTCATCGACCACGATGGCGCAGGCTCGATGGAAGACAAAAAACGCCAAGGGTACTTTTAAGCTTCGAGTTACAAGCGGCAAGCAGCAAGTTAAAGGCGGTATGCGTAACGCCGTGGTTTGTTGCTTGCAGCCGGTTGTTGCGAGCCGGAATCGGAACACTCGTCATGGATTTCGAGAAACTGATTGTTTGGCAGCGAAGCAAAGCTTTGGCGGTGGGGATTTATAAAGAGTTTGCGCAGTGTGGGGACTTTGGATTCAAGGACCAGATCACTCGCTCTGTTCTTTCGGTGCCTTCCAATATTGCCGAGGGCATGGAGCGTCGTAGCAATAGAGAAAAAGTCCATTTTCTCTGGATCGCGAAAGCTTCCTGCGGCGAACTCCGGACTCAAATCCTTATCGCTCGTGAAATTGCCTACATCGCGAACCCGCTGGCTGAGAATTGGATTAAAGAAACCCGCGAGCTATCGAAGATGCTCAGCGGCTTGATCAAAAAAATTTCTGACTAGCTGTACGCCGACAAGCTTGCCGCTTGAAGCTTACAGCTTGGAGCTTGAACGCTATGAGCCACCAATCCGATCTGATCAGCGAGGACATCCTCGCCTACCTGGGCCAGCACGAACGCAAGGAACTGCTGCGCTTCCTTACCTGTGGCAACGTGGATGACGGCAAGAGCACCCTGATCGGGCGCCTGCTGCACGACTCGAAGATGATCTACGAAGATCACCTGGAAGCCATCACCCGTGACTCGAAGAAGGTCGGCACCACCGGTGACGACATCGACCTGGCCTTGCTGGTGGATGGCCTGCAGGCCGAGCGCGAGCAGGGCATCACCATCGACGTGGCCTACCGTTACTTCTCCACCGCCAAGCGCAAGTTCATCATCGCCGACACCCCGGGCCATGAGCAGTACACCCGCAACATGGCTACCGGTGCCTCCACCTGCGACCTGGCGATCATCCTCGTGGACGCCCGCTACGGCGTGCAGACCCAGACTCGCCGGCACAGCTACATCGCCTCCCTGCTGGGGATCAAGCACATCGTCGTGGCCATCAACAAGATGGACCTCAAGGGGTTCGACCAGGATGTGTTCGAGTCGATCAAGGCCGACTACCTGCAGTTCGCCAAGGGCCTGAAGATCCAGCCCACCAGCCTGCACTTCGTGCCGATGTCGGCACTCAAGGGCGACAACGTAGTGAACCGCAGCGAGCGTTCGCCGTGGTACACCGGCCAGTCGCTGATGGAAATTCTCGAGACCGTTGAGGTCTCCGGCGACCGCAACCTCACCGACCTGCGTTTCCCTGTGCAGTACGTCAACCGTCCGAACCTGAACTTCCGCGGTTTCGCCGGCACCCTGGCCAGCGGCATCGTGCACAAGGGCGACGAAGTGGTGGTGCTGCCTTCGGGCAAGAGCAGCCGCGTCAAGTCCATCGTCACTTTCGAGGGCGAGTTGGAACAGGCCGGGCCCGGCCAGGCCGTGACCCTGACCATGGAAGACGAGATCGATATCTCCCGGGGCGATTTGCTGGTGCACGCCGACAGCGTGCCACCGGTGACCGATAACTTCGAAGCCATGCTGGTGTGGATGGCCGAGGAGCCGATGCTGCCGGGCAAGAAGTACGACATCAAGCGCGCCACCAGCTATGTGCCGGGTTCGATCGCCAGCATCGTTCACAAGGTCGATGTGAACACCCTGGAAGAGGGCGCGGCCAGTGCCCTGCAACTGAACGAGATCGGCAAGGTCAAGGTCAGCCTCGATGCATCGATTGCCCTGGACGGTTACGAAAGCAATCGCACCACGGGCGCCTTCATCGTCATCGATCGCCTGACCAACGGCACCGTCGGCGCGGGCATGATCATCGCCCAGCCAGTGGCCCACGGCAGCGCTACCCACCATGGCAAGCTGGCCCATGTCGCCACCCAGGAGCGTGCCCAGCGCTTTGGCCAGCAGCCAGCCACCGTGCTGTTCAGCGGCTTGTCGGGCGCCGGCAAGAGCACCCTGGCCTATGCCGTGGAACGCAAGCTGTTCGATATGGGGCGTGCGGTGTTCGTCCTCGACGGCCAGAACCTGCGTCACGACCTGAACAAGGGGCTGCCCCAGGATCGTGCCGGACGTACCGAGAACTGGCGGCGTGCGGCTCACGTTGCCCGTCAGTTCAACGAAGCCGGCCTGCTGACCCTGGCAGCGTTCGTGGCCCCAAGTGCCGAAGGGCGCGAGCAGGTCAGGGACTTGATCGGCAAGGAGCGTCTGCTGACGGTCTATGTCCAGGCCTCGCCAACGGTTTGTGCCCAGCGTGATCCCCAAGGCCTGTACGCGGCCGGTGGCGATAACATCCCTGGCGAGTCCTTCCCGTATGACGTGCCGCTGGATGCCGACCTGGTGATCGACACCCAGGCGCTGACCGTGGACGAGGGCGTCAAGCAGGTGCTGGACCTGTTGCGCAGCCGTGGCGCGATCTAAGGTAAGGGCAGCGGCGAGCTTCTAGCTGCAAGCTGCAAGAAAAAGCCCGCGGACAGGTGACTGTCTGCGGGCTTTTTTGTGTCTGTTCGAACGCGAAGAGGCCCTTACAGGCGCTTCATCGCTTGCCTGGATACTGCTGGTGCAGTTGCTCCAGCAGCGCATCCTTGGCTTGCCAGCGCTGGTTGATCCAGTCCTGGAAGGCCTGCCGATAAACCGCGTCCTGTTCATAGTTGCGTCCGATGAACTGCTGCGCAATCGGTACTTCTTCGAAATTCACCACCACCTCCCTGACCTTGCCGCTGAGCAAGTCCCAGAAGCCGGGACGGCCGGCAGGGTAGTGGATGGTCACGTCGACGATCGATTGCAGCTGCTCGCCCATGGCATCCAGCACGAAGGCGATGCCGCCGGCCTTGGGCTTGAGCAGGTACTTGAATGGCGATTGCTGCTGGGCATGCTTGGCCTCGGTGAAGCGCGTGCCCTCGACGAAGTTGAAGATACCCACCGGATTGCTGCGGAATTTCGCGCAGGTCTTGCGGGTGGTTTCCAGGTCCTTGCCCTTTTTTTCCGGATGCTTCTCCAGGTAGGCCTTGGAGTAGCGCTTCATGAAGGGAAAGCCCAGGGCCCACCAGGCCAGGCCGATCACCGGCACCCAGATCAGTTCCTGCTTGAGGAAGAACTTCAATGGGCGGATACGTCGGTTGAGAACGTACTGCAATACCAGGATATCGACCCAGCTCTGGTGGTTGCTGGTGACCAGGTAGGAGTGCTGGTAGTCCAGGCCTTCGAGGCCCTGCACATGCCAGCGAGTGCGGCACACCAGCTGCATCCAGGCTTTGTTGTTACTGATCCAGGCCTCATGGGTATGGTTCATCAGCCAGTGGGTGAAACGCTGGGTGAAGGCAAAGGGCAGGGCCTTGAAGATCGCCACGCAGAACAGGAACGAGCACAGCAAAATGGTGTTGAGCGCCAGCAACAGCGACGCGATGGTGCCGCGTACGGCACCCGGTAGAAAGTCCAGCATTCAGGCATCCATGGGTCGGTTGGCGGCTTGGATCGCCGTCAGGGCGATGGTGTAGACGATATCGTCCACCTGGGCCCCGCGGGGCAGGTCGTTCACCGGCTTGCGCAGGCCTTGCAGCATCGGCCCCAGGCTGACGCAGTCGGAGCTGCGCTGCACGGCCTTGTGGGTGGTGTTGCCGGTATTCAGGTCGGGGAACACGAACACCGTGGCCTTGCCCGCCACCTGGCTGTTGGGAGCCAGTTGCCGGGCGACGTTCTCGTTGGCGGCGGCGTCGTACTGCAGCGGGCCGTCGATCAACAGCGAGCGCTGGGCCTCGTGGGCCAGCAGGGTGGCCTCGCGGACCTTCTCCACCTCTTCGCCACTGGCCGAGTCGCCGCTGGAGTAGCTGATCATCGCGACCCGTGGAGGGATGCCGAAGGCCGCCGCCGAATCGGCGCTCTGCAGGGCGATCTCTGCCAGTTCGCTGGCACTGGGGTGCGGGTTCATCACACAGTCGCCGTAGACCAGCACCTGCTCGGGAAACAGCATGAAGAACACCGAGGACACCAGGGTGCAGCCCGGCGCGGTCTTGATCAGTTGCAGGGCAGGGCGGATGGTGTTGGCGGTGGAGTGGACGAGCCCGGAGACCAGACCGTCGACCTCGTCCAGAGCCAGCATCACCGTGCCGATCACCACCGGGTCTTCCAGTTGTTGCTCGGCCATCGGGGCGTTGAGGCTCTTGCTCTTGCGCAGGGCCACCATGGGCTCGACATAACGCTCGCGAATCAGGTCCGGGTCGAGGATCTCCAGGCCCTCGGGCAGCTCGATGCCCTGGGCCCTGGCCACGGCGTGCACGTCGTCCGGCTTGGCCAGCAGCACGCAGCGGGCGATGCCACGGGCCTGGCAGATGGCAGCAGCTTGCACGGTCAGCGGCTCGCTGCCCTCGGGCAGGACGATGCGCTTGTCGGCTTGCTGGGCGCGCTGGATCAACTGGTAGCGGAACACCGCGGGCGACAGGCGCATTTCCCGTGGGGTGCCACAACGCTGGTGCAGCCAGTCGGCATCCAGGTGGCTGGCGACGAAGTCGGTGATGATTTCCGCGCGCTCGCGGTCATCGATGGGGATTTCCTTGTTCAGGCCGTTGAGCTGGTTGGCGGTGTCGTAGGAGCCGGTGCTCACCGACAACACGGGCAGGCCGGCATTCAGGGCGCCACGGCACAGCTCCATGATCTTCGGATCGGGCAGGGTGCCGCTGGTCAGCAGCAGGCCGGCCAGGGGCACGCCGTTGATGGCCGCCAGACTTACGGCGAGGATGATGTCGTCGCGATCGCCCGGGGTCACCACCAGCACTCCGGGCTTGAGCAGCTCCACGGTGTTGCGCATGGTGCGCGCACAAATGATGATCTTGGTCATGCGCCGGTTTTCGTAGTCCCCGGCGTTGAGTACCTGGGCGCCCATCAGGTCTGCCACGTCACGGGTGCGCGGAGCATTGAGTTCCGGCTGGAACGGGATGCAGCCCAGCAGGCGGAAGTCACCGCTGCGCAGCAGTGGCGAATGCTCTTTCAGGCGGGCGCTGAACGCCTCGATGCTTTCGTCGGTACGCACCTTGTTGAGGATCACCCCCAGCACTTTCGGATCCCGTGGGCCACCGAACAACTGCGCCTGCAACTCGACCCGCCCGGACAGCTCGGTCAACACTTCGTTTTCCGGGGCCGATACCAGGATCACCTCGGCATCCAGGCTCTTGGCCAGGTGCAGGTTGACCCGGGCCGCGTAGCTGGCGGCACGGGTCGGGACCATGCCCTCGACAACCAGCACGTCCTTGCCGATGGCAGCCTGCTGGTAGAGGGTGATGATTTCTTCCAGCAGCTCGTCCAGCTGGCCATCGCCCAGCATCCGTTCCACGTGGGCCAGGCCCAGGGGCTGTGGTGGCTTCAGGCCGTGGGTCCGCGCCACCAGTTCAGTGGAGCGCTCCGGACCGGTGTCGCCAGGGTGTGGTTGGGCAATGGGCTTGAAGAAACCGACCTTGAGGCCGGCGCGTTCCAGGGTGCGTACCAGCCCGAGGCTGATAGAGGTCAGGCCCACGCCAAAGTCGGTGGGCGCGATAAAGAAAGTTTGCATGCGAATTCTCGAAGGGTGCATGGCAAGGGCGACGGTCCATGGCCGCCTACCGCGATAGTCAGGGGCTAAGGTTATCGTTTCCCGCGTCTTGAGCACACCAGCCACACGCAAAGGGGCGACCTATTTTTTCTGCCCGCTGCGTTGGGTCCAGCACCCAGGCACGTGATTGCCATGGCGGCTGGTGGCGCAGGTGCTGGGTATGGCCGCAGGACAGTTCGACCACCCAGTGGCCGTCCTCATCCTGGTGAAAGCCGCAGATTGTCGAGGGCTGCTTCTGATTCCGGTTGTCCGGGTTCCGTTCGCTTTCGAGCGATTGCTTCGCTAAACTTGGACGTTCTTCATTCTTATGCAAAAGGTCCCGCCCCATGCTGATCGCCGCCAATAAGGCTGTCTCCATCGACTATACCCTCACCAACGACGCTGGTGAGGTCATCGACAGCTCTGCCGGCGGCGCCCCGCTGGTCTACCTGCATGGCGCAGGCAACATCATTCCGGGCCTGGAAAAGGCCCTGGAAGGCAAGCAGGTCGGTGACGAGCTGAAAGTCGCCGTGGAGCCTGAAGACGCCTACGGCGAATACGCCGCCGAGCTGGTCAGCACCCTGAGCCGCAGCATGTTCGAAGGCGTCGACGAACTGGAAGTGGGCATGCAGTTCCACGCTTCGGCTCCGGACGGCCAGATGCAGATCGTGACCATTCGCGATCTGGACGGCGACGACGTGACTGTCGACGGCAACCACCCACTGGCCGGCCAGCGCCTGAACTTCCAGGTCAAGGTCGTTGCCATCCGTGATGCCAGCCAGGAAGAAGTTGCCCATGGCCACGTCCATGGCGAAGGTGGTCATCACCACTGAGTTTCTGCGCTAAGCTCAAGATTGCTGGAAAGGCGCCCGAGGGCGCCTTTTTAGTCTGCGGCTTTTGGCTGTACTGTCGAGAGGCTGTCTTAAGAACACGGGAATTTGGAGTTCGTCATGAGTGCTTTTCACGACCTTAAACTGAAAGCCCTGGATGGTCAGGAACTGCCGCTCGCGCCCTTCAAGGGACAAGTCGTGCTGGTGGTCAACGTCGCGTCCAAGTGCGGCCTGACTCCCCAGTATGCGGCGCTGGAGAACCTCTACCAGCAGTACAAGGGCCAGGGGTTCAGTGTGCTGGGCCTGCCGTGCAACCAGTTCGCCGGACAGGAGCCTGGTACCGAACAGGAGATCCAGGAGTTCTGCAGCCTTAACTACGGAGTGAGCTTTCCACTGAGCAGCAAGCTCGAGGTCAACGGCCCGGAGCGCCATCAGCTGTACCGCCTGCTGGCGGGCGAGGGCGCCGAGTTTCCCGGGGACATCACCTGGAACTTCGAGAAGTTCCTGCTTGGCAAGGATGGCCGGGTTCTGGCGCGTTTTTCACCGCGTACCGCTCCCGATGACCCCACGGTGGTCCAGGCCATCGAGAAAGCCTTGAGCTGAAGCGACCTGGCGGGCTTGTCGCCGCGCCCGCTGTTCGCGCCTCATCCACGCCGCCGTATGGCGGCGTTTTTGCGCCAAGATCACTCAAATCAATAGTGCTGTGCAGGGTCTTGAGTGAAGAATATTATCCTCATCATAAGTGCGTCGGGCCTCGGCCTGGCGTTGCCTTGTGCGTCGATTCTCGACTCCAGTCCTTTCCTGTCGGAGTGCAGCATGTCTGTCCAAGCCTTGTTCAAACCCTTTCAGCTGGGCGCGTTGGAATTGCCCTCCCGAGTCGTGATGGCCCCGATGACCCGGTCGTTCTCCCCAGGTGGCGTGCCCAATGCGAAAGTCGTCGAGTACTACCGTCGGCGGGCGGCGGCAGGTGTCGGCCTGATCATCACCGAAGGCACCACCGTCGGGCACCAGGCGGCCAATGGCTATCCCAATGTGCCGCAGTTCCATGGCGAAGCCGCGTTGGCGGGCTGGAAGAAAGTCGTGGATGCGGTGCATGCCGAGGGCGGCAAGATCGTCCCGCAGCTGTGGCATGTGGGCAACGTGCGGCGCCTGGGCACCGAGCCGGATGCCAGCGTGCCGGGCTACGGTCCCAGCGAGAAGCTCAAGGATGGCAAGGTCGTGGTGCACGGCATGACCCACCAGGATATCCAGGAGGTGATCGCAGCGTTCGCCCAGGCCGCCAAGGACGCCCAGAGCATTGGCATGGATGGCGTGGAGATCCACGGTGCCCACGGGTACCTGGTGGACCAGTTCTTCTGGGAAGGCAGCAACCAGCGCACCGACGAGTACGGCGGCGACCTGGCCCAGCGCTCGCGCTTTGCCATCGAGCTGATCCAGGCGGTCCGCGCCGCCGTGGGTGCGGATTTTCCGATTATCCTGCGCTTCTCCCAATGGAAGCAGCAGGACTACACTGCCCGGCTGGTACAGACACCAGAGGCCCTGGAGACATTCCTCAAGCCATTGGTGGCGGCTGGCGTAGATATCTTCCACTGCTCGACCCGGCGTTTCTGGGAGCCGGAGTTCGAAGGCTCCGATCTCAACCTGGCGGGCTGGACCCGCAAGCTCACTGGCAAGCCCACCATCACCGTCGGTAGCGTTGGCCTGGATGGCGAGTTCCTGCAGTTCATGGTCAATACCGACAAGGTGGCCCAGCCGGCCAGCCTGGAGAACCTGTTGCAGCGCCTGGGCAACGACGAGTTCGACCTGGTGGCCGTGGGCCGCGCGCTGCTGGTCGATCCGGACTGGGCGCAGAAGGTTCGTGAAGGTCGCGAGCAGGACATCCGGCCGTTCAGCCGCGAAGCCTTGATGACCCTGGTCTAACGCGCGCTGCCGGGCGGCGAGGGTGGCAAGCCCCTTGCCGCACCGAGCTTGCCAAGGGTGCTGGCCGAGGTCTCGATGCTGCTGGTACCGGAAGGTGCCAGCGAGTGCTGGCAGGCGCTGCGCAGTTGATCCTCGAACTGCTCGATCACCGCAGGCCAGCCTTGGCGGCTGGCATGCTGGCGAGCGTTGAGGCGCACCCGGCGCAAGGTTTCAGTTTCTTCGAGCAGCCAGTTGGCGGCATCGCAGAACGCATTTTCATCCCCCGGCATCGCCAGCACGCCGTTGTAGCCGTGGCGGATATGCTGAGCCGCTGCTGCTTGATCGTAAGCCACCACGGCCAACCCCGAGGCCAGTGCTTCGAGTACCACGTTGCCGAAGGTCTCGGTCAGGCTGGGAAACAGAAACAGGTCGCCGCAGGCATAGTGTGCCGCCAGCGCCTCGCCTCGCTGGCTACCGCAGAACAACGCATCGGGCAGGCTTTTCTCCAGGGCCGCCCGCTGCGGGCCATCGCCCACCACGATCAGTTTCATCCTCTGCTGTGGATAACTCGCTTGCAGGCGCTCGAAGCAACGCTTGAGCAGGCCCAGGTTCTTCTCCGGTGCCAGGCGCCCGACATGGATCACCGCCAGGTCGTCGTTATCCAGCCCCCAACTGGCCCGCAGTTCGGCGACCCGCTTGGCCGGGTGAAACAACTGGCTGTCGACCCCGCGGGAGAGCAGCGCCAGGCGCTCGAAGTGGCGGCGCTCCAGTTCCAGGCACTGGCTGGCACTGGGTACCAGGGTCAGCTTCGAGCGGTTGTGGAACCAACGCAGGTAGTGGGTCAGCAGGCGTGTCAGCAGGCCCAGGCCGTACTGGCTGGAGTACTGCTGGAAGTTGGTATGGAAGCCACTGACCACCGAGATTCCCAGGCGTTTGGCCGCCCGCAGCGCGGACAGGCCCAGCGGTCCTTCGGTGGCGATATAGAGCACATCCGGGCGCTGGCGTTTCCAGCGGCGTAGCAGCTTGTGCATCGATGACTGGCCCCATTGCAGCCCCGGATACCCCGGCAGTGGCCAACCTCGGCACAGCAGCAGGGCTTCGTCGCTGCTCCGGCTCTGATCGCAGCCTTGGCGCGGGCGCACCAGTTCCACCTGGTGCCCACGGGCCCGCAGGCCATCGCACAGGCGGCCAAGGGTATTGGCCACGCCGTTGATTTCCGGCGGGAAGGTCTCGGTGATGAGGGTGATATGCAGGGCTGGGCTCATGACCCCAGTGTCGGCTGGGGCCATGTCGTCATTGTGACTTCGCAGTGATGGATTTATGACCGCTCAGCGCTGCGGTTCCAGAGCGCTGCGATAGTGCTCCAGGGCGGTCTCGGTGCTCCGGCGGAAAAAATCCGCGTACAACTCCAGGGTCTGGCGGGTCAGTTCGGGGCCGGCCAGCTCCGGGGTGCCGACATTGAAAGGCGCGCGAGGGTGGTACTCGATGGTCAGCTCCAACAGCTTGGCGATCTGCTCGCCCCGCAAACGGGCCAGAACCATCAACGCCGTCTCGAAGGAGCCGGTGGCGGGGCCTGCACTGTACAGCGGGCCGTCGATCACCACTTCGCCACCGCTGATCGCCGTGGCACCGAATGCCTCCAGGGTATGGATCAGGTGCAGGTTGGTGGTCGCCCGGCGTCCCTGCAGGAAACCGGCGGCGCCCAGCAGCAGGGCGCCGGCGCAGATGGAAATGACGAAGCGCGTACGCGGGCACTGTTCACGCAGGAACTGGATCAATTGCGGGTCTTCGATCGCTGATGTGCCCACTGCGCCTATCACCAGCACATCGAGGTCGGGCGGGCATTCGTCGAACGTCGTGCTGGCATGGCAGGGGAAGTCCGGCATGGCCATGACCAGATGGCGATCCTTCCACAGCACATGCAGTTCGGTATTGGGCGCCATGCCGAACACCGAGTGGGCGCCGGCGATATCCATCAGGGCGAACCCCGGGGCGATGAGAATCCCGACTTTTAGAGGTGTACCTGGTTCGAGCAGCATCTGAGGTTCCTTGGATTGGGCCGCGGCGGGTGCCGGGCTGGACGTACCTTAATCAGCCTGCACTTGGCGTTTTTGCCAAAAATGCGACAATTCACGCCAACTCCTTCCAGGTATCCAAGTCATGTCGCAGCCACCCAGGCTCATTCAGTTTCTGGTGTTTCCCGCAGTGAACATGCTCGATCTATCGGGCCCTCTGCGGGTGTTCGCTACCGCCAATGAGTTGCTGGCATTCGCCGGCCAAGCCGCGGCCTATGACGTCACTGTGATTGCTGCCCAGGCACCGTTGCTGTCTTGCGAGGGGCTGGAGTTCAACCCGCTGCCATTACCTGATGTCCAGTCGCCTTGCGACACTTTGCTGGTGATCGGTGGCCAGGGAGTGGGGGCGGCCTGCCGGGATGGCGCCCTGCCTCGCTGGATCGGACAGAGGGCACCGGTGGCCCGCAGGTTGGTGTCGATCTGCAATGGCGCCTTTCTGCTGGCGGCCGCCGGCCTGCTCGATGGTCGGCGTGCCGTGACCCACTGGAGCCGCTGCGAGGCGCTGGCCCGGCGCTTTCCCCTGGTCCGGGTCGAGCCCGATTCGATCTTCGTCAACGACGGGCCGATCTGGACTTCAGCCGGGGTCACGGCCGGCATCGACCTGGCCCTGGCCCTGGTGGAAGAGGACCTGGGTCATGAGCTGGCCCTGGAAATCGCCCGCTACCTGGTGGTTTTCCTCAAGCGTCCAGGCGGTCAGGCGCAGTTCAGTGTGCCGCTGTTCCTGCAGCATCGTGCTGGTGGTTTTGCCCAGTTGCATGCCTGGATCACCGAACATGTCGCCCAGGATCTGTCAGTGGCGGTGCTGGCGCAGCGGATGGGAATGAGCGAGCGCAGTTTCCTGCGTCACTACCGAGAGCAGACCGGCACTACGCCGGCCAAGGCGGTGGAGCGGATCCGGGTGGAGGCGGCACGGCAGTTGTTGGATGAAACCCCGTGGCCGCTCAAGCGGATCGCCCTGCGTTGCGGCCTGGGCAGCGAGGCGACATTCCGTCGTGCATTCCAGCGAGTTTTCGGCATCAACGCCCAGGATTACCGCCAGCGCTTCAGCTCTCGCGATGAGGCCAAAGCGCAGGTTCTCTGAGGTGCAAGATGGGGTCAGCGTGGTTGGCCCGGCAAGTTATCCACACCGCGCTCGCGGACCCAGAACAGCGTCGCCCCGGCCACGGCGGCGGGCATCATCAGGATGTTGACGAAGGGAATCATCAGCGCCAGGTAGACGATGCCGCCGAAACCCAGGCTCTGCCAGCGCTTCTGGCGTAGCCAGGCGAGCATGTCCTGCCAGCTCATCTTGTGGTTGTCCGCCGGGTAGTCGATGTACTGGATCGCCATCATCCAGATGCCGAACAGCAGCCACAGCGGTGCGGCCACCAGGTTGACCACCGGAATCAGCGAGAGGATGAACAGGCCGATGGCCCGGGGCAGGAAATACCCCAGCTTGCGCATTTCCCGGGACAGGGTCCGAGGGATCATCGCCAGCAGCTCCCCCCAGCTGAACGGTGGAAAGTCATCGGTGCCACGCACCACGGTCTCGACCTTTTCCGCGAGGAATCCGTTGAACGGAGCGGCAATGATGTTGGCCAACATGGTGAAGGAGAAGAACACCATCAGCACCACCAGCACCACGAACAGCGGCCACAGGATGTAGCTGAGAAAGCTCAGCCACTGCGGCAGGGTTGGCATCAGGGCGTCGACCCAGAGGCTGAACTGGTGGCCGGCGAAGTAGATCAAGCCGACGAACAGCACCAGGTTCACCAGCAGTGGCAAGAGCACGAACAGGCGCAGGCCGGGCGTGAGGATCAACTTGAGGCCCTCGCGCAGGTATTGCGGGCCGGACAGGACAGGGGCGGGCATAGAAGGCTCCGAGCAGAAGGAAAATGCGCCGACCTTACCGGCTTTGCACAAGGGGCGAAAGCACGGCGCACAGGGCGACATCAACGGTAACAAAGACCCTTTCAAATAGATGGCCAGAGAATAGAGACCGCCTATGAGCTGGATTGTTAAACCGTATTTCCTTAATCTTCGCCCCCTCTATACGCTGCACCCATTATTTTTTGGACGGACGAGTTTTAGCCTTCCCCAAGGTTTCGCCGTCCTTTTTTATTCCAGCCGGCAATCCGGCGTTCCGCGCCAGGGCATCCGGGCCGGTCGATAGGAGTGAGTCATGTCTGATGTACGTCATTCGCGTGTGATTATTCTCGGTTCCGGCCCTGCCGGTTACAGCGCCGCGGTCTATGCCGCCCGCGCCAACCTGAAGCCACTGCTGATCACTGGCATGCAGGCCGGCGGCCAGCTGACCACCACCACCGAAGTCGACAACTGGCCCGGCGACGTGCACGGCCTGACCGGCCCGGCGCTGATGGAGCGGATGCGCGAGCACGCCGAGCGTTTCGAAACCGAAATCGTCTTCGACCACATCAATGCCGTGGACTTCGCCGCCAAGCCCTACACCCTGACCGGTGACAGCGGCACCTACACCTGTGATGCCCTGATCATCGCCACCGGCGCCAGCGCTCGCTACCTGGGCCTGCCATCGGAAGAGGCGTTCATGGGCAAGGGCGTTTCGGCCTGCGCCACCTGCGATGGTTTCTTCTACCGCAACAAGCCGGTGGCCGTGGTCGGCGGCGGCAACACCGCTGTCGAGGAAGCCCTGTACCTGGCCAACATCGCCAGCAAGGTCACTCTGATCCACCGTCGCGATACCTTCCGCGCCGAGAAGATCCTGATCGACAAGCTCCACGCCCGGGTTGCCGAAGGCAAGATCGAACTCAAGCTCAACGCGACCCTGGACGAAGTGCTGGGCGACAACATGGGCGTGACCGGTGCCCGCCTGAAGAACAACGATGGCAGCTTCGACGAGCTGAAAGTCGACGGTGTGTTCATCGCCATTGGCCATACCCCGAACACCTCGCTGTTCGAAGGCCAGCTGGAGCTCAAGGACGGTTACCTGGTGGTACAAGGTGGCCGTGAAGGCAATGCCACCGCTACCAGCGTCGAGGGTATCTTCGCCGCCGGCGACGTGGCCGACCACGTCTACCGCCAGGCCATCACCTCGGCCGGCGCCGGTTGCATGGCAGCCTTGGACACCGAGCGTTACCTGGACGGCCTGCAGAACGCTTCGTTCTGATCGTCCTGGAATGAAAAAAACCGGCGCAAGCCGGTTTTTTCATGCCTCATGGAAAGCCTCGCGCAGCTGCCGCAGGCCCGGCAGCCCGTGGTAGCCGGATCAGGCCTTGCGCACCAGGGGCTGGGCGCTGAACTTCACTCCGGCCAGGCCATGGGCGATCAGGGCGCGGATATTGCCGTGGTCGCTGCCCTCGGGGGTGGCCAGTACCGAGCGGTAGTGCTCGCCGAAGGCCAGCAAGGCCTCCTGGTCGCTCAGGCCTTCGAGCAGGGCCAGGCCCAGGGTCTTGCACGAGCCTTCGTTCTGCCCGGCGGCATTGTCCACGCCGCCGTTGTTGAAGGCCTGGGGCTGGTAGTCATAACCGCTGGCGACAAAGGCCAGGGTATCGGCAAACGGGTGTTCGCCGCTGTTCAGGCTGGCGCGCAGGGTGTTGAGGTCAGTCATTGGGTTTTCCTTTGGCGAACGCCGCTTGCTGCTCGGCGCTGGCTTCTTTCTGGTAGAGATTTTTCCATTCGGCATAGGGCATGCCATACACCACTTCACGGGCCTCATCGAGGCTCACTTCGATCTGGCGCTGGTCGGCCTCGGCCTTGTACCACTTGGACAGGCAGTTGCGGCAGAACCCGGCAAGGTTCATCAGGTCGATGTTCTGCACGTCCTTGCGGTTGTCCAGATGGGCCACCAGACGGCGAAAGGCCGCCGCTTCCAGTTCCAGGCGTTGTTGAGGGGACATAAGACTCTCTGCACATAGAGGGGTGGGAACAGCTGCAAGCTACAAGCTACGAGCGGCAAGTCAAAGCCGAACCGCTTTTACTTGCCGCTTGCCGCTAGCGACTTGCCGCTAACGTGATGGACACCGATTCGGCAAAGCGCAGGGCGTGGGGTTTGTCGACTTCGACCTCGGCGTACTGCACCGAGGCATTGCCCATCACCAGGTCCAGCAACTCCTGGGTCAGTCGTTCCAGCAGCGCAAAGCGGTTGCCTTCGACATGGGCGATGATCGCCTTGGTAATGGTGCGATAGTTCAGCGCGTGATCGATGTCGTTGTCGCGCACCGCATCCTGGGCCGGATACAGGATGGTCAGGTTGATCAGCACATCCTGCTTGTTGAGGATCTCTTCCTCGTTGATTCCGATGTAGGTCCGCAGGAGCAGGTCCTTGACTCGGATACGAGCCATTCCAGGCTGAAGTTGTGGCATTTACTTGCTCCGTCCAATCAATTGCAGGAATTCCTGGCGAGTGGTGCTCAAGTCGCGGAAGGCGCCGAGCATCACCGAGGTATGCATGGTGGAATTCTGTTTCTCGACGCCGCGCATCATCATGCACATGTGCTTGGCTTCGATGACCACCGCGACGCCGGCGGCCTGGGTTACGCTTTGTACGGCGTCGGCGATTTCCCGGGTGAGATTTTCCTGGATCTGCAGGCGCCTGGCGAACATGTCGACGATCCGTGCGATCTTCGACAGGCCCAGCACCTTGCCGGTGGGAATATAAGCCACATGGGCCTTGCCGATGAAGGGCAGCAGGTGATGTTCGCACAGTGAGTACAACTCGATGTCGGCGACGATCACCATCTCGTCGCTGTCGGAGGCGAACAGCGCGCCGTTGACGATTTCTTCCAGGGACTGGCTGTAGCCATGACACAGGTACTGCATGGCCTTGGCCGCGCGCTTGGGGGTATCGAGCAGGCCTTCGCGCTCGGGGTCTTCACCGAGCCCCTTGAGGATGGCGCGGTAGTGCTGGGACAGGGAAAGGCTCATGCAAGGTCCTCGCGGGGCGGTCTACTTGACGTGCCGCCCGCCATTGACGGTCAGGGTGGTACCGGTGACGTAGGGGTTGTCCAGCAGATAACGCAGGCTCTGGTAGACCACTTCGGCGCCGGGTTCGATCCCCAGCGCGGACTTGGCCAGGGTCTTGGCGCGGTACTGCGCATCGTCGTCGGCATTGAACAATAGCAGGGCCGGGGCGATGCCGTTGACCTTGATCTGCGGTGCATATTTCGCGGCGAAGGACAGGGTCAGGCTATCCAGGCCTGCCTTGCTGGCGCAGTAGGCGATGTGCTTGCTGCTGCCCTTGCGGGTCACGTCGTCGCTGATGTGGATGATGTCCGCCGGGCTGGAGTGTTGCAGCAACTCGGCACAATGCAGGTTGATCAGGTAGGGCGCCAGCATGTGCACGCCGAACATCCGGGCAAAAGCGTCGCTCTCCTGGCCCGGGTTTTCCGGCAGCCATTCCGAGGCATTGTGGATGATTGCCCGCAGCCGATCGGTGTGCCGCTTGAGCTCGGCGATCAGGGCCATGATCCCGTTCTCGCTGGAGAGGTCGGCGAACAGCAGGGTCGCGCCCTTGTCGCGCAGGGTCTCGAGCCCCGGGCGCTGGCTGCGATAAGTGACGATCAGCGGATGCCCGTCCTCCAGCAGGCGCAGGGCGCAATGCAGGCCGACACGCTGGCTGGCGCCGGTGATCAGGATCGGGGCAGTGGAGGCGTTCATGGTGGGCTCGCGTCGCGGGTAGAGCCGAACTATACCAGCGGCGGTGCTGCGCCGTGGGGTGGATCGCTGGAGGGCCGGTGCCGCCACATGCGGTGTGGCACCGGTCTGCACCAGGCTTTACGGGTTCTGCGTCGAGGGTGTCGCCGGCAGTGGGCGGGCCGGGGCGGCATTGAGCCAGTTGGCCAGCAACCTTGTGGACAGCGGGATGAAGAAATAGACCATCAGCGGGGTCAGGGCCAGGGTGCTGACGAATACCCGTGCCAGCATGCCGAGGTCGTTGAGCAGCGGCCCGAGGACGAAGTTGAACAACAGCGAGACCGGAAAGAACGCCAGCCAGATGGCTACGGCCTGTTTCCAGCGTGGTGGGCGTTGTCCGGCGGCGCCGAACCAGCCATCGATGCCGCTGACCCGGTGCTCCGAAGGATGGGCGAACAGGTCGCTACCCCGGGCCAGCCAGGCGGTGCGAGAGGCGGAGTGTTCCCAGGTATGCAGGGTCTGTTCGTCGACGAAGCGGAAGATGATCTGGAATTCATCGTCGCCGGGCGGTGGGGCCAGGACGCCGGAGCCCAGGTAGCCGGGAAAGTCGGTGGCCAGTTGTTCGCCTTCGCGCAGCCAGGCGATCAGGTCCTGGTAGCGGCCGTCGGCAACGCGCCGGGCCACCATCAGGGTGACAGGTGAGGTAGACATCATGTATCTCCGTAAAACCAATGCGTTGCCTGGGTAAGGCAATCGCTGACGGGGCACCGGGGTGTCGGGCCGCGTTCGGGACAAGCAAGGATTATTCCTGATTGGCACTGGAGTACCAAAGACAATGGTCGGATTTTCCCATGCTTGAAGCATCGCTACCCGGGCAGAGTAGAATGGCGACCATTTTGTTTACCGGTGTTTTCTCCTCCAGATGCCCGCCACCACTGAACTTGCCGTCGCCGCTCAAGCGCCCGATCCCCTTCGACCGGAGGCGCTGTTTCCGATTCGCGAAGTTGCACGCCTGACCGGGATCAACCCGGTGACTCTACGGGCTTGGGAACGACGCTACGGTCTGATCCAGCCGACACGCACCGAAAGTGGGCATCGCCTGTATTCCATGCACGATGTTGAGGCAGTGCGCGAGATCCTCGGCTGGATCGAACGTGGCGTGGCGGTGAGCAAGGTCGGCAAGATCCTGGCCAAGAGCCGGATGGCCCAGTCCCAGTGCCTGGCACCTGTCAATGAAGGGCTGCTGGGCGAATACGGCCGGTGGCGCGATCAGTTGAAGTTGGCAGTGAGCGCCTTCGATGAAGCGCAACTGGATCGCCTCTATGGCCAGGTGTTTTCCTGCTATGCGCTGCCGGTGGTGTTCCAGGAAATCTTCCTGCCGTTCTGGAAGCAGTTGCTGCAGGATCGGGAAGTGTTTGGCCAAACCAGCGAGTGGCTGTTCCTGGATGGCTTCTTGCGCGGGCGGATACTGCAACGCCTGGCACTGCAACGGGCGACGCCGCAGCACCTGTTGCTGACGGCATTCAACCAGCAATGTCGCGAGTTGGAACTGCTGGTGGCAGCGCTGTTGCTGGGGCATGACCAATTGGGCGTGCGCGTGCTGGGGCCCGGCGTGCCATTACAGGAGCTGACCCTGGTCTGTGAACAGCTCAAGCCCCAAGCCCTGGTGGTGTTTTCCAACCACGCACCCACGACGGAATTGCCCAAGCGTCTCAAGCGCCTGGCGCTGACGTTGGATTGTCCATTGATGCTGGCAGGTGATGCTGCGGACCTGGCCCAGGACAGCTTCATCGATTCGCCGGTGGTGTGCCTGGGAAGCGAAGGGCGCGTGATGCAGCAGCGCCTGCGGCAGTTTCTCGGCGGGTACCTGGATACCTGAGGCCGAGTCGGCTGGTCTCAGGCGTGCAGGGCAGGATGGGTATGGCGATGCTGCTGGAGGATGAACTGGCGCAAGCGCTCGGTTTCCTCGGTATCGCTCTGGTCCAGGCGATAGGCATAGAAGCCGGCCTCGGTCGCCCGTTCGAACTGCCCGTGCAGGGCAATCCGCTCATATCCCGAAGGGCTGAACCACTGGGCGAACTGCCGAGGTGGTCGGGTTTTGTTGCGGATTTCCAGCAGGACGCCCTTGAACGACACTTCACGCACCCATAGGCGCCCGGGCTGGCCCTTGGCGTTTTCCAGGGCCACGGGCTCCGGCAGCGCCAGGCGCCATGGCCGCACCATGGGACCTTCCTCGAAAATACTGGGCACCCCCAGGCGCAGGTGCAGGGCGTGGAACTCGTCCTCCACCAGGTGCAGGGGGAAGGTCATCTGCTGATTGTCGAAATGAGCCTGGATGGTGACCTTTTCGTTGGCCGCCAGGCGGGTCAGCAAGTCACGGATCTGCGAGCCGCCGTTGACCAGCAGGCTGGAGGTGGTGTCGCGCACATTGAGGTGCGGGTTGTGTTGCATGGTCCGGATGAAGTCCAGCTCATCCTGGGTGAGAAGGGCGTCGCGCTGCATGATGATGCTCGAAAGGTGAAAGACAGATCCGCAGGAGATACCCCTACGACCACTAAACCTGCGACTTATTAGCGCCGTTGGTCGCCTTGAGGGCGGCCAGTTCGGCCTGGGCTGCGGCCAGTTGCTGTTCCAGTTGCAACAAGCGCTGCTGTGCCTTGACCTGCACACTGACATCTTTTTGCACACCGATGAAATAGTTCAGCTGATCAGCATCGTTGAACACCGGGGTGATCGACAACTCGTTCCAGAAGTGGCTGCCGTCCTTGCGATAGTTGCGCAGCACCTCGCGGCACGGCCTGCCTTCCCTCAACGCCTGGCGAATCACCTGCAGGGCTGGCTGGTCACGATCGCCGGACTGCAGGAAGCGGCAGTCCTGGTAGAGCACTTCATCGGCGCTGTAGCCGGTCAGTCGTTCGAACGCCGGGTTCACATAGATCACGATGTTGTCCTCGCCTTCCTGTTCGGCGACCACGATGCCGTCGTTGGAGGCGTTGATCATCCGTTGCAGCAAGTGTGCATTGATCATTCCGAGGGTCCGTCATCGATCGGCGAGGGCTGGATTCTAAGGCATGCTGGCATTGTGTCTACAGGTGCTTTGCAGTGCACGACACGCCAGCGACGGGATTTTACTCCGTAGCTGTTAATATCCCAGGCTTTTAGTCAGCTTCAGGATCAGATTGATGAAAGTCGCCATCCTTTCCGGCACGGTGTACGGCACGGCTGAAGAAGTCGCCCGGCATGCCGCCAAGCTTCTCGACGCCGCGGGCTTCGAGGCCTGGCACAATCCGCGCGCGACCCTGGCGGATGTCCAGGCATTCGCTCCCCAGGCATTTCTCGCGGTGACCTCCACCACTGGCATGGGTGAGTTGCCGGACAACCTGCAACCCCTGTACTCGAGCATTCGCGATCAGTTGCCAGCGGCCTGGCGCGGTTTGCCCGGGGCGGTGATCGGCTTGGGCGACTCCAGCTATGGCGACACCTTCTGCGGCGGCGGCGAGCAGATGCGTGAACTGTTCGCCGAACTGGGTGTACGGGAGGTGTTGCCGATGCTACGCCTGGACGCCAGCGAGAGCGTGACCCCGGAAACCGACGCCGAGCCTTGGCTGGCACAACTGGTCAGCGCACTGCGGGGCTGACCGGCTGTTCCCGTAGCAGCGCCAGCCAGGCCTGTGCAGCCTTGGACAGATAGGCGCCTTCGCGCCAGATGAAGGCGATGTCCCAGCGCAGGTATTGCGGGGCCGTCAAGGTCAGGCGCACCACCCCCGGGCGCACCAGGGCCCGCGCCACCACGCTGGGCAGCAGCACCACACCCTGGCCGGCCGCTACCAGCGCCGCGAGGAAGTCCGCCTGGCCGCTGCGCCCGCCTTCCCTGGGGGTGAAGCCCACTTGCTGGCAGGCCTGGAGCAGGCGGTCGTTGAGCACGAAGCTGCGCTGATACAGCAGGAACGGGGTATCGGCCAGTTCCTCCAGGCGCACCTTGGCATTCATCGCCAGCGGATGATCGGCGGGCAGCAGGGCATCCAGCGGCTCATCGCAGAACGGCTGGTAGGCGAAGGCCGGGTCCTTGGGGGTCAGGCTGCCGCCCAGTTCCAGCTCGCCGCTGCGCACCGCCTGCTCGACGTTCAGGCTGCCGCCCTCGAGCAAATGCACCTGGATATTCGGATAGCGCCGCCGGTACTCGGCGAAGCGACTGGCGAACAGCGTATCGCTGCCCAGCATCGGCAGGCCCAGGCGCAGCTCGCCCCGGGTCATGTGGCTCAGGTCGTCCAGTTCGCTGAGCAACTCGTTGCGCAGGCGCAGCATGCCCTCGGCCCTTTGCAGTACCACGTTGCCAGCGGCAGTGAGATGAATGTGCGAGCCCTGGCGCTCCAGCAACGGCGTGCCCAGGCTCTGTTCCAGCTGGGCGACCTGCTTGCTCACCGCCGACTGGCTGATATGCAGGGTCTTGGCGGCCTGGGTGAAGCCGCCCTGATGGATCACTTCGACGAAGCTGCGCAGTTGCTTGAAATCCATGGTTGGAATTCCAGTTTGGAATGGCTTCCAGTCTAACAATTCGCTTCGGTGATGGCGGGGCTTTTTATAAAATAGGCCCCTGAGAGGACCGAACCCCCATGAACATTCCCACCTTCAAACGCCTTGGCCGCCTGCTGTGCGAGCTGGCGGTGCTGCTGGCCATCTATTTTCTCGGCTGCCAACTGGCTACCTGGTTGCCCTGGCCGATTCCCGGCGGGGTCATCGGCCTGGCCATGCTGTTGCTGGCCTTCGCCCTGGGCTGGGTCAAGCCGGCGGCCCTGCAACTGGGCGCTGGCCTCTTGATGGCGGAGATGCTGCTGTTCTTCATCCCGGCGCTGATGAGCCTGCTGGACTACGGCGGCCTGCTGCGCCAGGACGGCTGGCGGATCCTGCTGGTGATCGGCGTCAGCACCTTGCTGGTGATGTTGGTGACTGCGCTGACCGTGGAGCTGGTGTGCCGCTGGAGGATACGCCATGAAGCTTGAGGCGATGCCGATGTTCTGGCTGGCGCTGACCCTTGGCGCCTATCTGTTCAGCCGCTGGATCTACCGTCGCACCGGGCGCTACCTGTTGTCGCCGCTGATCCTGGTGCCGGCGTTGCTGCTGGCGGTGGCGGTGCCGCTGCATACGGCCTACGCCGAGTATGCCGCCAATACCCACTGGCTGATGCTGGTGCTGGGTCCGGTGACCGTGGCTTTCGCCATTCCCATCTGGCAGCAGCGCCAGTTGCTGATGCGCCATTGGTCGGCGCTGTTGCTGGGCATGCTGGCCGGTAGCGCGGCGTCCATCGGCAGCTCCTTCGGCCTGGCCCGGCTCTTGGCCCTGGACAGTTCGGTAACCCTGTCGCTGGTGCCGCGCTCGATCACCACGCCATTCGCCATGCCCCTGGCCCATGACTTGGGCGGCGTACCCGAACTGACGGCGGTGTTCGTGATGTTCACCGGGGTGTTCGGAGCGATGCTCGGTGGCGTGCTGTTGCGTTGGCTGCCCTTGCGCAGTGCCCTGGCCCGGGGCGCCCTGTTCGGGGTCGGTGCCCATGGCGCCGGGGTCAGCCGGGCCCACGAAGTCGGTGGCGAGGAAGGGTCGGTAGCGGGGCTGGTGATGGTGCTCACCGGGTTGTTGAATCTGTTTGCCGCTCCTTTGCTGGCGTCGCTGCTTTGACGTGAAGGCGCTGTGGCGCAACCCGGCCGCCGGCTGACCCGCTCGGTCATCAAGCTGGCTGCCAAGGCGACTCCGTGGTGTGGCTGGGGTGTCTAGACTCCGAGGGTCCTCCTTCCAATAAAAGCCAACATGAGGTCCCTGCCGTGAGCCTAGCCCCCGTTCAATCCACCGCGAGCGTCAAAGACCAGGTCAGCGCCCTGGAGTGGCAAACCCGCCAGGACCTGGCTGCCTGCTACCGACTGGTGGCGATGCATGGCTGGGATGACCTGATCTTCACGCACATCTCGGCCAAGGTGCCGGGCACCGACGAGTTCCTGATCAATCCGTTCGGCATGATGTTCCATGAGATCACTGCGTCCAGCCTGGTGAAGGTCGACCAGGCCGGCAACAAGCTGATGGACAGCCCCTACGAGATCAATCCGGCGGGCTACACCATCCATAGTGCGGTCCATGCCGTGCGCCACGATGTGCTCTGCGTGCTGCATACCCACACCGCGGCAGGGGTGGCGGTGTCGGCCCAGCAGCAGGGCGTGTTGCCCATCAGCCAGCAGTCGCTGTTCGTCCTTGCCAGCCTCGGCTACCACCCCTACGAGGGCGTGGCCCTGAACCCCGAGGAGAAGATCCGGTTGCAGGCGGACCTGGGCGACAACAATTTCCTGATGCTGCACAACCATGGCCTGCTCACCTGTGGTGCGAGCATCGCCGACACCTTCCTGATGATGTTCATCTTCCAGCGTGCCTGTGAGATCCAGGTGCTGGCACAGAACGGCGGTGCCGAGTTGATTGCCATTCCCGCGCCGGTCCTGACCGGGGCCAAGGCAATGATCGCCGGAGTCACCCGCAGTGCCCAGGGCATGGGCGGGGTGCTGGCCTGGCCGGCCCTGCTGCGCAAGCTCGATCAACTCGATACAGGTTACAAATCCTGATGCCTATCGCCGAGATCCCCCTGAGTGTCTGGCGTACGCACGGACAGGACTTCGTGTTCCGTGGCCAGGCCATCCGCTATTGGGTAGCAGGGCAGGGAGAGCCGCTGCTGTTGATCCATGGTTTCCCCACCGCCAGTTGGGACTGGCACTACCTGTGGCAACCCCTGGCGCGGCGCTATCAGGTGATCGCCTGCGACATGCTCGGTTTCGGCGATTCGGCCAAGCCCCTGGAGCATGACTACAGCCTGCTGGAACAGGCGGACCTGCAGCAGGCCCTGCTGGCGCACCTGGGGATTGTCGAGCCGCTGCACCTGTTGGCTCATGACTATGGCGACAGCGTTGCCCAGGAACTGCTGGCGCGTCACTACGAGGAGCGCCTGGAGATCGCCAGTTGTGTGTTTCTCAATGGCGGCCTGTTTCCGGAAACCCATCGCCCGGTGTTGACCCAGAAACTGCTGCTCAGCCCGCTGGGCTGGATGCTCGGACGGGTCTTCAGTCGCGAGGGGCTGGCCAGGAGCCTGCGCCAGATCTCGGGCCCGCAAAACCGTCCCAGCGAGACGGTACTGGACGACTTCTGGAGCCTGGTGCAGAGCAACGATGGCCCGCGCATCCTGCACAAGCTGATCGGCTACATCCCTGAGCGCAGGCAGCGGCGTGATCGCTGGGTCGAGGCCATGCAGCGCGGCGAGGTGCCGTTGCGGGTGATCGACGGCGCCCATGATCCGATCTCCGGGGCGCATATGGTGGAGCGCTACCGGCAACTGGTTCCGCGACCGGATACCGTGCTGCTGCCAGGTATTGGCCACTACCCGCAGATCGAGGCGCCCCTGGCAGTGCTCAAGCACTACTTGGCCTTTCGCGGCGGCCTGTTGGTCCCGGCGCAGCGTGTCGTGGGCTCCTGAGCGGCCAGTTGGGGCGACTATCCCGCTGTCTTATCGCGCACCATTCAGCTCTGGGCGTGTTCGTTGTGGGCATCGGCCGGCTGCCTGACACTCAGGGCCTTGTCCATTGGCCCTGCTGGAGTTCGGTATGAGTGAGTCTGTGCGCTTGGAAGATAAAGTAGTGATCATCACCGGGGCCGGCGGGGGCCTGGGACGGGCTCATGCGTTGTTGTTCGCTCGCCACGGCGCCAGGGTACTGGTCAATGACCTGGGGGGTTCGGCCCAGGGCGAGGGCGCCAGTGCCTCGGCGGCCGATCGGGTCGTGGCGCAGATCCGCGAGGCCGGAGGGATCGCCGAGGCCAACCATGACTCGGTCACCGATGGCGAGAAGATCGTGCAGAACGCGCTGGATGCCTTTGGCCGGGTCGATGTGGTGGTCAACAACGCCGGGATCCTGCGGGACAAGACCTTCCACAAGATGGACGATACCGATTGGGACCTGGTGTACCGGGTACATGTGGAGGGTGCCTACAAGGTCACTCGCGCTGCCTGGCCGCACCTGCGCGAGCAGGGTTACGGGCGGGTGATCTTTACCGCTTCCACCTCGGGCATCTACGGCAACTTCGGCCAGTCCAACTACGGCATGGCCAAGCTGGGCCTGTACGGCCTGACCCGGACCCTGGCGCTGGAAGGGCGCAAGAACAACATCCTGGTCAACGCCATTGCCCCCACTGGTGGCACGCGGATGACCGAGGGGCTGATTCCGCCCCAGGTGTTCGAGCAGCTCAAGCCGGAGCTGGTCAGCCCGCTGGTGGTGTACCTGGGCAGCGAACAGTGCCAGGAAACCTCCGGACTGTTCGAAGTCGGTGGTGGCTGGATCGGCAAGGTGCGCTGGGAGCGCAGCCTGGGGGCCGGTTTCGATCCGCGCCAGGGTTTCTCGCCGGAGGATGTCGCGGCCCATTGGCGAGAGATCTGCGATTTCGACGGCGCGGTCCACCCCAAGGACAACATCGAGGCGCTCGGGCAGATGATGCAGAATCTGCAAAAGTACGCGATCTGAGTGCCCATGGCGGCCGCTTCGAACACTCTCTTGCAGGCCGCGCCAGTTCTCTGGAACGGCGGCCGCGATTGCTCTTCTCGGGCGTCCTGCCCGGTCATTTCCCAGGCATAAAAAAGGCCGCTGCAAGAGCAGCGGCCGAAGTAAGACGTTAGATCAAGGAGCTACAAAATCAACGTCGGTGAACCTGGGTGGGCGGCTTGAACCGGGTCGTTTCAAGCCTGCCGAAATCTGTTGCCGAAAAGCCCTGGACAGCACTTTCATCGGGGGTGGAGCCAGGCTGTTTGCCCTGACTGCGAAAGAAGAATAAGCCCTGGCCGGTATTGGAAAAATAGCGATTCAGGACAAGGACTATTACAGCCAGAGCAATAGTCGTGGTGCTCGGCAGGTGTGCGCCGAGGCTGTTTGCCAGGCGCCACCGCCCGTGTGCAGAAGTCGGTGGATGGCCTGGCAGCAGGGGCCAGGTGCCGAGGCTGGCGAGTGGGCTGGGGGGTTATTCCGGCTGGGCCTGGTAACCCATGCGCCAGCTCGCGGCGCGGCAGGCCGCCAGCAGGCGTTGCGCCGCCGGACCATGCTCGTCGGCATGGAACAGCGATGTCGGCCCGACCACCGTCAGGACGGCGGCGATCTTGCCGGTGGCATCGAACACCGGCGCCGACAGGGCATCGACCCCGGGCATCAGCAGGCCATGGATGTGATGCAGGCCGCGCTGGCGGATCTGTTCGGCCAGGGCATCGTGGGCCTGTGTCTCGGCCAGGGTGTGGGAACTGGCTTCGGCCAATTCCTGCTGGCGCAGATCGAGGGTTTCCCGCTGCGGCAGGTAGGCGTTGAACACCAGCCCGGTGGACGAGCTGAGCAGGGGCAGAACCGAACCCAATTGAGTGACCACGGTCACCGCGCGCACCGCCGGTTCGATATGCACCACGGTGGCGCCGCGGTTGCCCCACACCGCGAGAAAACAGGTTTCGTTCAATTCATCGCGCAGTTCCGCCAGGGGCAGGGCGGCGACTCTCAGCACATCCATGCTGCCCAGGGCCGCCAGGCCCACCCGCAGGGCTTCACGGCCCAGGCCATAGTGGTTGGTGGCACTGTTCTGTTCGGCGAAACCGCTGGCGATCAACGCTTGCAGATAGCGATGAACCTTGCTCGCGGGCATCTGCACATGTTCGGCCAGGCGCGAGAGGGAGGTGCTCGGCGACAGTTCGGCCAGGGCCTTGAGGATGTCGGTCCCGACCTCGGCCGAGCGGACTTTCTGTTTACCGTTGCTATCGCTGCTGCTGGGCGATTTTTCCATGGAGGTGTAGGGGTCCCGTGACAAGTGGCGGTCTTTATAGCTTGACGCTCCCGGGCAATCAAATTACGTTATGCGTAATTGGATTACGATAAAAATAACCCAGGCGTGCCGATAACTCTTGTGAGGGAGTGGTGGGCCCCTGCCTACTCCAACTTCCAGGAGGCTCCATGAACCTCGATTCTTCGGCGTCCGCCCTCAGTTACCAATCCGGCTTCGGCAACGAATTTTCCAGCGAAGCCCTGCCGGGCGCATTGCCCATCGGCCAGAACTCCCCGCAGAAAGCCCCCTACGGCCTGTATGCCGAGCTGTTTTCCGGCACCGCGTTCACCATGACCCGCAGCGAAGCCCGGCGTACCTGGATGTACCGTATCCAGCCTTCGGCCAAGCATCCGGCTTTCGCCCGCCTGGAACGCCAATTGGCCGGTGGCGAGCTGGGCGAAGTGACGCCCAACCGCCTGCGCTGGAGCCCGCTGCCGATCCCCGCGCAGCCGACGGATTTCATCGATGGCCTGGTGGCCATGGTGGCCAACTCGCCCGCGCAGAAACCTGCGGGTATCAGCGTCTATCACTACCGCGCCAACCGCTCCATGGAGCGAGTGTTCTTCAACGCCGACGGCGAGTTGCTGCTGGTGCCCGAACTGGGCCGCCTGCGCATCGTCACCGAACTGGGCGTGCTGGAGCTCGAACCGCTGGAGATCGCCGTGCTGCCGCGCGGCCTGAAGTTCCGCGTCGAGCTGCTGGACCCGCAAGCCCGTGGCTACATTGCCGAGAACCACGGCGCGCCGCTGCGCCTGCCCGACCTGGGGCCGATCGGCAGCAACGGCCTGGCCAACCCCCGGGACTTCCTGGCCCCGGTGGCCCATTACGAAGACCTGCGCCAGCCCACCGCCCTGGTGCAGAAGTACCTCGGCGAGCTTTGGGGTTGCGAGCTGGACCACTCGCCGCTGGACGTGGTGGCCTGGCACGGCAACAACGTGCCGTACAAATACGACCTGCGCCGCTTCAATACCATCGGCACCGTCAGCTTCGACCACCCCGACCCGTCGATCTTCACCGTCCTGACCTCGCCCACCAGCGTGCCGGGCATGGCCAACCTGGACTTCGTGATCTTCCCGCCGCGCTGGATGGTGGCCGAGAACACCTTCCGTCCACCATGGTTCCACCGCAACCTGATGAACGAGTTCATGGGTCTGATCCAGGGGGCCTACGACGCCAAGGCCGAGGGCTTCCTGCCCGGCGGTGCTTCGCTGCACAGCTGCATGAGTGCCCACGGCCCGGATGGCGAGACTTGCACCAAGGCGATCAACGTCGAGTTGCAGCCGGCCAAGATCGACAACACCATGGCCTTCATGTTCGAGACCAGCCAGGTGCTGCGCCCGAGCGGCTTCGCCCTGGAATGCGCGCAACTGCAGAACGACTACGATGCTTGCTGGGCTTCGCTGCCCGTCACCTTCAACCCGAATCGGAGATAACCCATGACCTTGTCCACCATCACCCGTAGCTGGGTCGAGTCTGCCAACGGTCACCCCGACTTCCCGTTGCAGAACCTGCCCCTCGGCGTCTTTAGCACCCAGGGTTCGGCCCCCCGCAGCGGCGTGGCCATCGGTGAGCAGATCCTGGACCTGGAGGCGGCGCTGGACGCCGGCCTGTTCGAGGGCCTGGCCAAATCCGCGGTGGAGGCTACCCGTGGCGGCCAGTTGAATGCCTTCTTCCAGCTCGGTCGCCCGGCTCGTGTGGCCCTGCGCGAGCGCCTGCTGGAACTGCTGGCCGAAGGCAGCAGCCTGCAAGGCAAGATCCAGGCCCTGGGGGCGAAGCTGCTGCCCCAGGCCACTGATTGCCAGATGCATGTGCCGGCCAGGATCAACGACTACACCGACTTCTACGTGGGCATCGAGCATGCGCAGAACGTCGGCAAGCTGTTCCGCCCCGACAACCCCTTGCTGCCCAACTACAAGTACGTGCCGATCGGCTACCACGGCCGGGCCTCGACCATCCGCGCCTCCGGTGCCGACGTGCGCCGGCCCAAGGGCCAGACCCTGCCGGCGGGGCAGAGCGAGCCGACCTTCGGCCCTTGCGCACGCCTGGACTATGAACTGGAACTGGGGATCTGGATTGGCCAGGGCAACGAGATGGGCGAGTCGATCGCCATCGGCGATGCCGCCGAGCACATCGCCGGTTTCTGCCTGCTCAATGACTGGTCGGCACGGGATATCCAGGCTTGGGAATACCAGCCGCTGGGGCCGTTCCTGTCCAAGAGTTTCATCACCAGCATCTCGCCCTGGGTGGTGACCGCCGAGGCCCTGGAACCTTTCCGCCAGGCCCAGCCGGCGCGCCCCGAAGGCGACCCGCAGCCGTTGTCCTATCTGCTGGACAAGCGTGACCAGGCCGCAGGCGCCTTCGATATCGAACTGGAGGTGCTGCTGATCACCCAGGCCATGCGCGAGCAGGGCTTGCCGGCCCATCGCCTGACCCTGAGCAATACCCAGTACATGTATTGGACCGTGGCCCAGATGGTGGCTCACCACAGCGTCAACGGTTGCCAATTGCAGGCCGGCGACCTATTCGGCTCGGGTACCTTGTCCGGCCCGCAGAGCGGCCAGTTCGGTAGCCTGCTGGAGATCACCGAGGGTGGCAAGAAGCCGGTCGAGCTGGCCTCTGGCGAGGTACGCAAGTTCCTGGAGGATGGCGACGAGATCATCTTGCGCGGGCGCTGCCGCCGCGAAGGCTTCGCCTCCATCGGCTTCGGCGAATGCCGGGGCACCGTCCAGCCAGCCCGCTAAGGGGAGTGCAGCATGGAGCTCTATACCTACTACCGTTCCACCGCGTCGTACCGGGTGCGCATCGCCTTGGGCCTCAAGGGCCTGGACTACCAGGCTGTCCCGGTCAACCTGCTGGTGCCCAAGGGCGGCGCCAACCGCCTGCCGGAGTACCTGGAGATCAATCCCCAGGGTCGGGTCCCGGCCCTGCGCACCGACGAGGGCGACCTGCTGATCCAGTCGCTGGCGATCATCGAGTACCTGGAGGAGCGTTATCCACAGGTGCCGTTGTTGCCCGAGGACCTGGTCGGCCGTGCCCGCGCCCGGGCAGTGGCGGCAATCATCGGTTGCGACGTGCATCCGCTGCATAACTCCAGCACGCAGAACCTGCTGCGGGAGTGGGGCCATGAGGAAGCGCAACTGCTGGTGTGGATCGATCACTGGATCAGCCAGGGCCTGGCGGCCCTGGAACAGCTGATCGGCGATGAAGGCTTCTGCTTCGGCGAGCAGCCGGGGCTGGCCGATGTGTTCCTGATCCCGCAGTTGTACGCCGCCGAGCGCTTCAAGGTGTCGCTGGAAGCCTATCCACGGATTCTTCGGGTAGCGGCGCTGGCCGCCGAGCACCCGGCGTTCCAGGCCGCCCACCCGGCCAACCAGCCCGACACTCCGGCCTGACCCTGGACGCCCTGATCCAGGGCGCACCCGGCCCCTGCAGTCGCCTTAGAGCGGCTGCAGGATCTTGAGTCCCACCACCAGAGGATCTGCCCAGGCGCCTCTCGCATCACCTTCCATAACCATAAGAAACCGAACAGGTACCTTGCGATGCAAAACCAGATTGCCAGCTTTCGTGCTGCGCTCGACGCCCGCCCGGTGTCCGGCTACCAGTGGTCGCTATTGTTGCTGCTCGCCTTGTTGTTGGTCACCGACGGCTATGACGCCCAGGTCCTGGGCTACGTGGTGCCGGCCCTGGCCCAGGACTGGGGGCTGGAAAAAGCCGCTTTCGGCCCGGTGTTCAGTGCCAACCTGCTGGGCCTGACCCTGGGCTCCCTGGCAGTGACACCCCTGGCGGATCGTTTTGGCGTACGCCGGATTCTCCTGTGTTGCGTGCTGATCTACGCCAGCCTGACGGTGCTGATGGTGTTCAGCCAATCCCTGGACAGCCTGATGGCCGCGCGTTTTATCTGCGGCATCGGCATGGGTGGGGCGATGCCCAGTGCCATGGCGCTGATGTCTGAATATTCCCCGCCGCGCCTGCGCACCCTGATGGTGACCCTGGCTGCCTGCGGTTTCTCCTTCGGTGGCGCGGCCGGTGGTTTCGTCGCGGCCGGTTTCATCGACCAGTTCGGCTGGGAGGCGGTGTTCCTGGCGGGCGGCGTAACGCCGTTGCTGCTGTTTCCGTTCCTGTTCTGGTGGTTGCCCGAATCCCTGCCGCGGCTGTTGCGTGATGCTCCGCCCTATGCGCGCTTGCGCAAGGTCAGCGCGCGGATGTTGCCGGACTGGCAGCCACCAGCGGCGACTGGCGATGAGGGTCAGCAACAGGCTGCTGGCAAATTCACGGTGGTGGAGTTGTTCCGCCAGGGGTATGCGCGGCCGACACTGCTGATCTGGTCGACCTTTTTCGTCAGCCTGATCCTGCTGTATTTCATGATCAGCTGGCTGCCGACCCTGTTGCTGGAAAGCGGCCTGGCCCTGAAACAGGCCAACCTGGTGACGTCGATGTTCCTGTTCGCCGGCACACTGGGGGCCATTTGCATGGCCTGGCTCGCCGATCGCCTCAAGCGCAAGGTGCGGCTGTTGTCGGCGGTGCTGGCGGTGGCGGCGTTGTGTACCGTCCTGCTGGGGCTGAACCACGACAATCCGCGCTACCTGGTGGTGTTCGTATTCGCGGCGGGGTTCTGCATCATTGGTGGGCAACTGACCCTGAATGCCTTCGCCAGTAACTTCTATCCGGCCCAGGTGCGCGCCACCGGCACCGGCTGGGCGTTGGGGGTAGGGCGCTTCGGTTCGATCCTCGGGCCGCTGCTGGGTAGCATGCTGCTGGCGATGCATATCCCGGTGCAGCAGATTTTCTTCTTTTGCGCGGTGCCCGCCGTGCTGGCCGCGTTGCTGATCATCCGGGTGCGTGCACCCTCCGAAGGGACCGGCGGCGGCACAGGTGCGGCGCAGCCGTTGCAGGCACCGCTCAAGTCCTGAGGCGGGGTTAGCAGGCCAGGTGCTTGATCATCGGTACGCAGGCCAGGGTCAGGCCCCGGGGCGACTGGTACTGGGCGATGCGTTCGCCGACGAAGCCGCACTGGCGGTAGAAGTCCGCGGCATTCAGGGTCGAGTCCAGGATCAGGTGCGACAAGCCGGCCTGCACGGCCTGCTGTTCGATGTAGTTCATCATCTGCCGGCCGATTCCACGGCCCATGTAGGCCGGGTCGACGAAGACCGCGTCGACCTGTCCTGACTCAAGGTCGAGGATGGCACTGGCGGCGACCTGGCCGTCGATGACCGCCACATGCCCGCTGCTTTCCAGCCATTCGATGAAGGGCTGGCCAAGGTTGCCAGCGGTCCACACTTGCAGGTCGGCAGCGGGGTAGTACCCCGCGCATTGATGGTTGATGGCCTGGTTGCGAATGTCGAAGACCCGTTGTGCGTCTTCGCCGTGGGCTTTCCTGATGAGCATGGCGTGTCCGTTCCCTGGAGTGAGCCGTTCATCCTGCCAGAGAACTGGAGAGATTGTCCGAGGGTTTCGCTTGTTGTGTTCAGTGAACCACCTTGTTCGGCGGCAGGTGCCCCAGGCGCTCGGTCAGGCGCAGGCGCTGGATCGGATCGTCGCTGAGCAGCAGTGCTCGCTCCAGGTCGAAGCGCTCGGCGTTGGGGCACTCCAGGCGTTGGTAGAGACTGGCCCGGGCCAGATAGTCGGCGGCGCTGCCATCGCCCAATTCCAGTACCCGCTCGGCGTCGATCAGGGCGCCGAGGTGATCGTCATGGGACAAGTGCAGTTGACGCAGGTTACGCGACAGGCGCTGGAACATCTGGCGTGGTTCAGCGGTGAGCAGGTGCTCGGCGTTGAGCTTGAGATGGGCGCCATATTGGCGTTGCAGCAATTCGCGGCAATCGTTGGGGTACAGCCGGCGTCCGCCGCAGGGATCGAGCAGATAATCGGTGCCGGGTATCCGGAGCAGGAAGTGCCCGGGAAAGTTCACGCCGACCAGGGGAATGTGCAGCCGCTGCGCCAGTTCCAGGGCGATCAGGGCCAGGGCCAGGGGCTGCCCCCGGCGCCGCTCCAGGACCTTGTCCATCAAGGCTGCCTGGGGCCTGAGCGGCAGGAATTCGTCCTGCTGGAACCCCAGGTCGTTCATCAGGCGCAACAACGGTTGTCCCAGTTCGTTGGCTGGCAGTGACGGCAGGCTGCCGCCGACCTGTTGCTGGATGTGCTTGAACTCTTCCAATAGCAGGCCGGGCACCAGAGCTGGCTCATGCTCGGCACCAATCCATAACGCTGCCTCCAGCAAGGCAGGCGGTGAGCGGTGCAGGCAGGCGAAGAAAGCTTGACGCGGTTTCATGGCAACCTCCGACGGATGCCTCGTTTTAGCCCCGTCGTCGTGCTTCGTCCAGTCTCTGCGCAGTGGGTAGCGGGTTATTTCCCCTGGGTTGCAAGACGGCGCGGCTTATTCCTGCGTGGCGCAGCAATTTTCAGGCGCAAGCCTATACTGGCGACTACAAGAAGTGATTCGGGAGCCCGTCGATGTTCGCTCTCATGCACAGCACCCGCCTTGAATCGCTGCATCTTAGCGTCGACCCTCGAACCGGGTTGAAGGCAGTGATCGCCATCCATAACAACCGCCTGGGGCCCGCCCTGGGCGGTTGTCGTTATTTGCCCTATCCGGACGATGCCAGCGCTGTGGGCGATGCCGCGCGCCTGGCCCAGGGCATGAGCTACAAGGCCGCGCTGGCCGGTTTGCCCCAGGGCGGCGGGACCGCCGTGATCATCCGACCGGCCCATGTGGAAAGCCGCGCTGCGTTGTTCGAGGCCTTCGGTCGTTGTGTCGAGCAACTGGACGGGCGCTATATCACCGCCATCGACAGCGGCACCTCGGTAGCCGACATGGATTGCATTGCCCAAGAGACTCGTTACGTCACCAGTACCAGTGCCGCTGGCGACCCGGCCCCGCATGCGGCCATGGGCGTGTTCACCGGTATTCGCAGCACCGCCATGGCGCGCCTGGGCAGCGACAACCTGGAGGGCCTGCGGGTGGCGATCCAGGGCCTGGGCAATGTCGGTTATGCCCTGGCCGAACAGCTGCATGCCGCTGGCGCCGAGTTGCTGGTCAGTGATATCGATCCTGGCAAGGTGCAACTGGCCATGGAGCAGTTGGGCGCGCACCCGATCGCCAACGATGCCTTGCTCAGCACACCTTGCGATATTCTCGCGCCCTGTGGCCTGGGAGCGGTGCTCAACAGCCGCAGCGTGGCGCAACTGCGTTGCTCGGCGGTGGCAGGTTCTGCCAACAACCAACTGACCAACCTGCAGGTTGCCGACCAGCTGGAGCGGCGCGGCATCCTCTATGCCCCGGACTACGTGATCAACTCCGGAGGGCTGATCTACGTGTCGCTCAAGCATCACAATGAAGAGCTGCCAGTGATCACCGCCCATCTGTCGCAGATCAGCCTGCGCCTGACGGAGATCTTCGGCCATGCCCAGGCAGAAAAACGTTCACCGGCACGGATCGCCGACGAACTGGCGGAGCGAGTGCTCTATCGCTAGGTCCGCGCACCCGGCCCCTGTCTATGTAACATCGGCACCTGGAGGGTTGGCATGCGAAGGCCAGCCACTGGAGTGCTCAACCACCACGGGAATGAACTGGACGATGCCTGAAGTGCTGGATGCTGAGCTGGACGAACAGCTGTCTTGCGTATTGCACGGTGCCGCGGATCTTGAGGCGATTCGCCAGGTGCTGGTGCTGTACAGGGACAAGGGATTTTCAGCGCAGGCGGTGTACCGCTATCTGGGTCAGGTCAGGGCTGGCGCTGTTGATGCCGTGGAAGACCGAATCCTGGAAGCCATGGACATCGCATCCGGGTATTGCCCGGCAGGTTGCAGGGTGTGGGACACCGCGCGATGACCGTTATGCGGGCCCCCAGGTGGCCTGGCGCAAGCTCGGTCGCCAGGCATGAAAAAAGCCCTGTGCCATTGGCACAGGGCTTGTTCGATCAGGGGCTGCCTATTTGGTGGCCTTGGTCGCTTTCGCAGGCTTGACCGGTGCCTCGGCTTCGGCAGGTTGCTCTTTTTCGACCGTCTCCACGACTGGCGCCGGCTCGCTGAGCAGCTCGGCCAGTGCGTCTGGCTGGCTCTTGAAGGCCCTGGCGAACACATCGCGGTTCTTGGCCATGTAGATCCCAGCCTCTTCCACTTGCTGCTCAGTCAGCGATGGCACAGCCTTTTGCAACACTTGCGCCAGCACTTCAGCCAGTTCGAGCATCTTGTCATGACGGTCAGCTTCGGCTTTATCCATGAACAAGCGCTCCAGATCTCGGCTGCTGCGGTATACCACTTCGACGGCCATTCACCACCTCACATGCCTTCACGATAATGGGTCGATACAAATACTGTATCCATATACAGGTCGAGAGAATAGGCGAAACTATTTCCCTTGGATAGTGGCTTTTTAATGTAGACGGAATTTTTCCCCGAGTTGTACATCCCGCTCCTTGGGGCCAGGTGCACGTGCCTCGCCTGTGATGACCGCCATCTTACCGAGGTGTCCCTGGCCTTTTTTCTGCATGCAGAACAACCGTCACGTCCCATCCGCATCATCCGGTCGAAACGACCTAAGGAATAATCACCGTGAAAATCAATTGGGCCGAAAACCTGCGCCAGAGTGTTCATCAGCTGGCCGAGTCCCTGGGTAACCTGTTCGTCGAGTCGTTCCACTACCTGGCGCTGTTCGCCATCGGCGCGGTGACCGCCTGGGCGGCGGTGATGGAGTTCCTGCAGATGATCGAGGCGGGCCACATCAAGATCGACGACATCCTGCTGCTGTTCATCTACCTGGAATTGGGGGCGATGGTCGGTATCTACTTCAAGACCAACCACATGCCGGTGCGTTTCTTGATCTACGTGGCGATCACGGCGCTGACCCGCCTGCTGATTTCCAACGTTTCCCATCACAACCCGCCGGACCTGGGGATCATCTACCTGTGTGGCGGCATCCTGCTGCTGGCCTTTGCCATCCTGGTGGTGCGCTACGCCTCTTCGCAGTTTCCCTCGGTGAAGATCGAGCATCCACAGCGCAAGCTCGGTGCGGGCTCCAGCGAGCATCCTGAAGTGGAGAAGGGCGAACTCTAGAGCCGCGATGCCCGGGGAGCCTCCTGCGCTCCCGCCGCGGGCGGCAAGGGCAGTGGGTCGCCGTTGGTCATGGCTTCGAGGATGGCCACGGCGCTGTGCCCCTGCTCGATGGCGATGCCGAAGGCAATGCTCTGTACCAGGCGCTCGACACGCCGTGGATCGTTGCGCTGGGCGGCGCTGATCATGCGCTTGGCCACGACCCGACCCGCCTGGGACAAGGTCAGCATGAGGTTGCCATCCAGGCCCTGGATGCTCAGGTTGACCTGATACTGCGGGGTGAAGGTGTCGGTAATCAGTTGCAATGGATTGTCCATGAGGGTCACCGCCTGCTGGGATCGTGCAGTCATTGACCGGCCTGGGGCGAAATTAGTTCGTGATTGCAGACCGTCGGCCGGTCGTTCGTCGAGGCTTGCCAACGTCCGTATTCCTCATGCGGGATCAAGCAAGGGGCATGCCGCGGCCGGCGCCGGCCAATGAATCCGGGAGCAAAAAAAAGCGGACCGCAAGGTCCGCTTTTTCGTTGCCGCCCCGTTTCAGGGCAGGAAGGAGAAGATGATCGCCGACAGGGCGATCAGCCCGATCAACACCACGAACAGGTTCGACAGCTGGCCCGAGTACTGGCGCAGCGACGGTACGCGCTGGATCGCATACATCGGCATCAGGAACAGCAGGCAGGCGATTACCGGGCCGCCCAGGGTCTCGATCATGCCCAGGATGCTCGGGTTGAAGGTTGCCACTGCCCAGCAGCTGAGCACCATGAACAACGCGGTGAGCTTTTCCAGGCGGCTGGAGGACAGGGAGCGGCCGCGACCACGCAGGCTTTTCACGATCAGCCCCTGGAAGCCTTCGCTGGCGCCGATGTAGTGGCCCAGGAACGACTTGGTAATGGCCACCAGCGCGATCAGGGGCGCGGCGTAGGCGATGACCGGGGTCTGGAAGTGGTTGGCCAGGTACGACAGGATCGAGATGTTCTGCGCCTTGGCCGCGGCCAGGTCCGCCGGCGACAGGGCCAGCACGCAACTGAAGCAGAAGAACATCACCGTCAGCACCATCATGGCGTGGGCCATGGCCAGGATGCCGCTGCTCTTGCGCTCGGCCTGCTGGCCATAGTGGCGCTTCTGGTCCACGGCGAAGGCCGAGATGATCGGTGAGTGGTTGAACGAGAACACCATCACCGGGATTGCCAGCCACAGGGTCTTGAGGAACAGCGGCATGGACATGCCGTCGCCGGCGGAGGCGAAGAACGCACCGTTCCAGTTGGGGATCAGGCTCAGGGCCAGCAACAGCAGGGCGGCGACGAAGGGGTAGACCAGCAGGCTCATGGCCCGCACGATCACGCCCTGGCCGCAGCGCACGATGGCCATCAGGCCCAGGATCAGCAGCAACGACAGCACGGCCCGCGGTGGCGGGGCCATGTGCAGCTGGTGCTCCATGAAGCTGCCCAGGGTGTTGGTCAGGGCCACGCTGTACACCAGCAGGATCGGGAAGATGGCGAAGAAATAGAGCAAGGTGATCAGCTTGCCGGCGCCGACCCCGAAGTGTTCCTCCACCACTTCGGTGATGTCCCCGGAGCGTCCGGACAGGACGAAGCGGGTCAGCCCACGGTGGGCGAAGAAGGTCATGGGGAAGGCCAGCAGCGCCAGCACGATCATCGGCCAGAAGCCGCCGACCCCGGCGTTGATCGGCAGGAACAGGGTGCCGGCGCCGATGGCGGTGCCATACAGGCCGAGCATCCAGGTGGTGTCGTGCTTGCTCCAGCCCCGGGAGGCTGGTGCGCTGTCGCGGGGTGTCGCTACGGCAGGATTTTGAGTAGCAGGTGTGGGTACATCGGTCATCGGTATCGCCTCGTTATTATTCTTGCTCGGGCTCACGTGTTACGGACGGTCAGGGAAAGCTCCTCAGCATTCCACCCAGCTCACCGCCAGGCCGCCCCGTGAAGTCTCTTTGTATTTGTCGTGCATGTCGGCGCCGGTATCGCGCATGGTGCGGATCACCCGGTCCAGGGAAATGAAATGCTGGCCGTCGCCGCGCAGGGCCATCTGGGTGGCGTTGATCGCCTTCACCGCGGCAATCGCGTTGCGCTCGATGCAGGGCACTTGCACCAGGCCGCCCACCGGATCGCAGGTCAGGCCGAGGTTGTGCTCCAGGCCGATCTCGGCGGCGTTTTCCAGTTGTTCCGGGGTGGCTCCCAGGACTTCCGCCAGGCCGGCTGCGGCCATGGCGCAGGCCGAACCCACTTCACCCTGGCAGCCGACTTCGGCGCCGGAGATCGAGGCGTTCTTCTTGCACAGGATGCCCACCGCAGCGGCGCCGAGGAAAAAGTTCACGACATCGTCGTCGCAGGCTTGTGGGTTGAATTTCATGTAGTAGTGCAGCACTGCCGGGATGATCCCGGCCGCGCCATTGGTGGGCGCGGTAACCATGCGTCCGCCGGCGGCGTTCTCTTCGTTCACCGCCAGGGCATAGAGGTTGACCCACTCCATGGCCGACAGGGTCGAGGTGATGACGTTGGGCTTGCCGATCTCCAGCAGGTTGCGATGCAGCTTGGCGGCGCGGCGTGGCACGTCGAGACCGCCGGGCAGGATGCCTTCGTGGCTCAGGCCCTGTTCCACGCATTCGCGCATCACCGACCAGATATGCAGAAGGCCGCTGCGGATCTCGGCGTCGCTGCGCCAGGCCCGCTCGTTGGCCATCATCAACTCGCCGACCCGCAGGTCGTGGGTCTTGCACAGGGCCAACAGTTCGGCGGCGCTGTTGAAGTCGTAGGGCAGTTGCACGCTGGCGCCGGCGTCAGTTCCGGCCTCGACTTGCGCGGCCTCGACGATGAAGCCACCGCCCACCGAGTAGTAGGTCTGCTCCAGCAGGGTGCCGTGTTCGCCCAGGGCGACCAGGGTCATGGCGTTGGGGTGGTAGGGCAGGCTTTCGTCCAGCAGGAGCAAGTCCTGCTGCCAATCGAAGGCGATGCTCGAGCGACCGCCCAGCAGCAGTTGGCCGCTTTCGCGCAGTTGCTGGATCCGTGGACCGATGCTGCGCGGGTCGATGCTGTCCGGCCATTCGCCCATCAGGCCCATGACGCTGGCGCGGTCGGTGGCGTGGCCGACACCGGTGGCGGAGAGGGAGCCGTAGAGGCGGATCTGCACGCGCCGTACCTGCTCTTGCAGGCCCTGCTCGAACAGCGCCTGGGCAAAGGTCGCGGCGGCGCGCATCGGGCCGACGGTATGGGAACTGGACGGACCGATGCCAACTTTGAACAGATCGAAAACACTGATAGCCATGCTAAAGCCTTACAAGCAATGGAAGGTAGATCGCTGCCATTTTTTGTAGGCCAAGCGCAATGTCGGCGATACTGCCTCGGTCATTCAGCAGTGACCAACGAAATTTCCTAAGAGATCCTTTAGCAGGGCTAAACGATGAGTCGTCAGTTTCATGCCCAGACCTACGTCTGGCTGCATGTGTTTTCCTGTGCCGCGCGGCACCTGTCCTTCACCCGCTGCGCCGAGGAGTTGCACATCACTCCCGGGGCGGTGAGCCAGCAGATCCGCCAGCTCGAAGAACGCCTGGGGTTTCGCCTGTTCCACCGCCGGGCCCGGGGGGTGGAGCTGAGCGCCGAGGGCCAGCGCCTGGCCCTTACGGTGAGCGAGGCCTACGGCAGCATCGATGCCGAATTGCGCCGCCTGGATGCGGGCATGATCGGCGGTACCTTGCGCCTGCGCTCGATCCCGTCGTTCCTTGGCAAGTGGCTGACCCCGCGTTTGCCGCGCTTGCAGCAGCGCTATCCGGAGATCCAGCTGCGGCTGGTGGCGGAAGACAGCAGCGTGGCCCTGCACGAGGGCGACTTCGACCTGGCCATCGACCTGAACGACGGCAGCTATCCGGGCCTGCAATCCACGGCCCTGCTGGACGAGCAGATCTTCCCGGTGTGCGCGCCGAGCCTGCTGCGCGGGCGACCACCGCTGCATGGTCCGGCGGACCTGGCGCACTTTCCGCTGCTGCACGACATCACCGCCTGGCGTGGCAGCTACGAATATGCCGAATGGGAGTTCTACCTCAATGCCATCGGCTTCGAGGGGGCGGATGTGCGTCGTGGTCATACCTTCAACCGTAACCACCTGACCATCGAGGCGGCGATCGCCGGGATGGGGGTGGCGATCGCCCGGCGCACCCTGCTCAATGACGAGCTGGAGCGCGGCACCCTGATCGTGCCATTCGGTGTTGCGGTGCCCAATCACAAGCGCTATGTGCTGCTCTATGCGCCCGGTGCGCTGAGCCATCCCGGGGTGCGGGCGGTGCATGACTGGTTGGTGGAGGAGGCGGAGATATTTCGTGGTCTGCACCCCCTGGGAGAGGGGCAGGAATGAGCTGTTTCGCGTCGTGTCGCAAGCGCGGCTGACTCCCCACACTAACAGCGCCCTGGCGGTTTGTCCGGCTTTATTTGCGTATGAATATTTATATTTTTCCAGGGGTTGAAATGTTCTTCGCCGTGCCTAATTGTGTAATCAAGAGGTCACGAAATGCTGGTCAAAGCCAGGTTCCAGGCCTCTTGCGAGCAAGCTGAAATAAGGGAAGAACTATGCAAATCCAAGTCCATAGCGATAACCATATTCAAAGCAGCCTTCGGATGGAGGAGTGGGTGCGCAGCACCGTTGAAAGCACGCTCGAACGTTACGAGGAAGACCTGACCCGAGTGGTGGTCCATCTGCGTGACGAGAACGGCGGCAAGTCGGGTCCCGATGACCTGCGTTGCCAGCTGGAGGCCCGGCCCAAGGGGCACCAGCCGATTTCCGTGACCCACAAGGCCGATACCCTGGAGCAGGCCATCGACGGCGCCACCGTCAAGCTGGAGAGTGCCCTGGAGCACATGTTCGGCAAGTTGCGCGCCAAGCGCCCGGCAGCAGTGTCCGACAATGACGGCAGTGAGGCGGATGCCCTGCTCGAAGAAGAATTCCTGGAAAACCAGCAAGCTGCGCTTAATAGCTGATAGCTGGATTTTCCCTCAACCCGACGGGCCTGCATTGCAGGCCCGTTTTCTTTTGTGGGGCCTTAGAACGCGACCGACGTCTGCACGTACAGGGTCCGCGGCTCGCCCACGTACTTGCCCTTGTTGTTGTCGTCGAAGGAGCGGGTGAAGTACTGGTGGTTGAAGATGTTCTTCACCCCCACCGCCACGTTCAGGTCCGACAGTTGCGGCCCGAAGTCATAGCCGGCGCGGGTGCTGAACAGCATGTAGCCGGGAATGCGTCCATTGCTGCCGTCGAGGCTTTCGCGGGAGGTGTTGGCGTTGTCGGCGAACTGGCTGCTCTGGTAGCTGCTGTCGAAGTTGAGCTTCCACGGACCTTCGGTGTAGCTCACCCCCAGGGTGCCCTTGTGCTTGGACGAGAAGGGCACGCGATTGCCCTTGTTCGGCCCGTTCTCGCGGATGGTGGCGTCGACGTAGGCATAGGTGGCATAGACATTGAACCCGGCCAATGCCGGATCCAGGCCGTCGAGGGCGTAGTTGATGCTGCTCTCGATGCCCTGGTGCCGCGTTTGCCCACGGGCGATCACCGTATCGTTGGTCTGGTTGCTGTCGTACTGGTTGTCGAAGTTGATCAGGAAGGCGCCCAGCTCCGCGCGCAGGGTGTCATTGTCGTAGCGAGTGCCGATTTCCCAAGTACGGGCCTTTTCCGGCTTCACCTCACCGCTGGCCACCCGGTTGGGCATCTGGCTGTACTGCACGCTGCCGAACGAACCCTCGGTGTTGGCGTAGAGATTCCAGTTTTCGTCGACGTGGTACATCACGTTCAAGGCTGGCAGCGCGGTGTTGTAGTTGCCCTTGTACTTGACGTTGCTGAGGTTGTTGCTTTGCTGCGACTCGATCATTTCGTAGCGGATGCCCGGGGTCAGTGTCCACTTGCCGATATCGATGCGGTCGTCGACGAACAATGCATGGGCCTCGGTGCCGCCACGGGTGTCGCGGTCGTTGCGGCTGTTGCTGGTGGGCAACTGCTGGTTGGCGCTGATGGGCGTGCGGTAGCGCAGCTCGTGTCCGGCCTCGTTGATGTAGCGATAGCCGATCCCGACTTCGTGGCTACTGTTGCCCAGGTCGAAACCCTGGGCGAGGCGCGTCTCCAGGCCGCGCACCCAGTATTCCCGGGGCGACAGGGAGAGGAAGCTGCCCTGGTCCAGGTAGCCGCTGCGCAGGGTCTTGGTGAAGAAACTGTTGACGGTGAATTCGCGGCGATCCTCCTGGTAGCGATAGCCGAGGTTGAACATCGTCCGCCGGCCCCAGAACTTGTCGTAGGGGCGGGTCGATTGATAAGGGTTGGCCTTGTAGTCCGCCACGTTGAGGCCGCCGGGCATGTCGGCCTCGCCTTCATAGTATTGGGCCATGGCGTTGAGGCTGTTGGCCTCGTCGATCTGGTACTTGCCCTTGAGGATCAGGTCGTCGATCCGCGTACCGCTATGTTCGCGCCAATCGCCGCCGCGGGTGCCGGAGTACAGCAGCGCGCCGCCCAGGCCATTGTCGGCAGTGCCGCCAGCCAGCAGGTTGGCGTTGGTCTTGAAGCCGTCATGGCTGGAGGAGGGGCTGGTCTCGGTCTGGAAGCCGCCCTTGAAGGTCGGCGTCTCGGGAATCGCCCGGGTCACGAAGTTGACGATGCCGCCGACGTTCTGCGGGCCGTAGCGCACGGCACCGCCGCCGCGCACCACGTCCACGGCGTCCATGTTGCCCATGCTGATGGGCGCGAACGAGAGCTGGGGCTGGCCATAAGGGGCGAACGGCACCGGGATGCCATCCATCAGCACCGTGGAGCGCGAAGCCAGGCGTGGGTTGAGCCCGCGGATGCCGAAGTTCAGCGCCATGTCATGGCTGCCGGTGCCGTTGCTGTCCGGCGCGTTGACCCCGGGAATCCGGTTGAGCACGTCCCGCGCCTGGGTGGCGCCCTGGCGCTCGAATTCCTCACGGCGGATCACGTCCCGCGCCCCGGCATGCTCGAAGACATCGACCTGGCGGGCATCGCCCAGCCAATCACCAACCACGCTGGAGGCGCCCAGTTGCAGGGTGGCCGGTGCTGCGCCGGTTGTTGCCGGTTGCAAGCTGAAGGCATTGCCGCCCTCGGCCCGGGCTTGCAGACCAGTACCCTGCAGGAGGATCTGCAAGGCCTGTTCGGTGCTGTACTGCCCATCCAGGCCGTGGCTCTGCACGCCATGGGTGATTTGCGAGCCGAAGGAAATCAGCACGCCTGCTTCACGGCCGAACTGGTTCAGCGCGCTTTCCAGGGACATCGGGGCGATGTGGTAGGACTTGCCCGCTACCTCGGCGGCCTGGAGCTGGGACAGGCTGGCCAGGCCCAGGCTGGCCCCCAGTAGCAGGTGACGCAGTGAGCGGGCCAGGGGCGTGGGGCGAGAGGGTTGCTGAGTCATCGATGGCGATCCTGAGAAGGAGGAATCAAGGTGGCTTTCCCTTCTTGTCACCCGAGCCTGGCAAAACGGCTCATGCCTCATCAAAAAAATGTTCCAGTGTGTACAGACGGCTGTTGCCTATCGCTTCGTGTAGCCGCTGCCGCAGCTGCGCACGGTTCGGCACGAGCCGCTGGATTTGGCGGCCGCTGCGCGCCCGTGCGCAGCCTCGCCGGGGCTCGACAGCGGCTACAGGGGTCAGGCGCGGGCCTCGACGTTGACCCAGTAACGGGTGAAGCGTCGCACCCGGACTGGCAGGCTGACCTGCAACAGGTCGAGGATTCGTTCGCTGTCATCCAGGGGATAGCTGCCGGAAATCAGCAGGTCCGCCACTTGGGGATCGCAATGCAAGCGGCCCCGACGATAACGTCCCAGTTCGGCGAGGAAGTCCTCCAGGCGCATATGGGCCGCCACCAGCATGCCCTCGCTCCAGGCGCCGCTGCCGGCCTCCAGGGCGCGGGGAGCGTCCCAGCCATCGCGGCGAAAGTCCAGTTGCTGCCCGGCCGCTACCTGGGGAGGCGCAACGCTGTAGGTGCCGGGTTCCACACGGGCGATGCCGGCATACACCGCCAGTTGGCTGTGGCCCCTGAACTGGCGCAGATTCAAGCGCGCGGCGCTGGTTTTCACCAGGCCCTCGGCGCTTTGCACCAGCAGTGGCCGCGGGTCCTTGCCGGCGCTGAGCATGATCTCGCCTTCCAGCAGGCGGATCAGCCGTTGCTGGCTGTCGAAGCGCACATCCACCGCGCTGCTGGTGTTGAGCTGCAACTGGCTGCCGTCGCTCAGCTGCAGCTTGCGCCGCTGGCCCCGGGTGCTGCTGTAGTCCGCCAGCAACGGCGGTAGCGGGTTGTGCTCGCGCAGGTTCCAGGCCGCCGCGGAACCGACCCCCAGGACCAGCAGCAACTTGAGAGCCTGGCGTCGGCCGCTGGACCTAGGGGCATTCAAGGCCGCATGGGCTAGGGGCGCGGGCAAACCGCGCAAACGCTGGTTGACCCGCAGGATATGGGCCCATGCCCGCTGATGTTCGCTGTGGGCGTCGTGCCACTGCTGCCAGGCCTGCTGCTGGCGCGGGTCCAACGGGCCGTCCTGCATCTCGATCAACCAGTGCACCGCCTGCTCGGCGACCTGGTTGCTGAACTCAGCTTGGGCATTGAGGTGGGGATTCATCGGCGCTCTCAAAGGGCGAAGTAGCAGCGCATGGCCGCCCTGTTCAGGTGGCGCTTGACCGTGGCGATGGAAATGCCCAGCTCGCGGCCGATCTCGGCGTAGCCCAGGCCATCCAGTTGGCACAGCAGGAACGCACGCTTGATCTGGGCTGGCAGGCCATCGAGCAGGCTGTCCAGCTCCTGCAAGGTCTGCAGGATGATCGCTCGTTCTTCTTCCGATGGCGCGACCTGCTCGGGCAACTGCGCCAGGGCTTCCACATAAGCGCGTTCCAGGTCCTGGCGCCGGTAGTGATTGCACAGCACGCGCTTGGCGATGGTGGTGAGGAAGGCCCGGGGTTCGATCAGGGCCGGGGTTTCCCGGGCGCCCAGGATCCGGATGAAAGTGTCCTGGGCCAGGTCGGCGGCGCTGTCGGGGCAGCCGAGGCGGCGCCGTAACCAAGTGTTCAACCAACTGTGATGGGCCAGGTAGAGGCCTTCGACGGTAGCGGAATGGGACAAGCCGGACGCTCCTGCACTGACAAGACGCATAAGGTAACGAGAATTGTTCGCATTGTAGTGGGGCGATATGAACTTCGGCAATTGGCGCGGATGGACGGGCAGGGCGGTGACCCTCAGCGCTTTTTGCGTATGAGAATATTTATCATTAGTATTGTCCGCCTTCTGTACCCGGGCATGCGCGTCCGGGCTTTCTTTCGCTGCAAGGTCCGAACATGAAAAGCAAGGCCGGCGGGATCTCCGCTTCCTATCGCCTGGCGGTGGCATCGCGGGTTTGCGCCGCGGTCCTGGGCGGCTATCTGCTGGCAGCCCTGGTCACTGCCTGCCTGTCCCTGCTGCTGCCGTTGTCCAAGGTCGACGCGGTGCTCAGTGGGATGATGAGTTCGTTCCTGTTCTACCTGTTGGCGGTGATCTGGTGCTTCGCCTGTCGTACGGCCTGGCACGCCTGGTTCGGCTTGCTCCTGCCTTGCCTGCTACTGGCGTTGGTGGCCGGTAGCGCCTATTGGGTGGCCCTGCCATGAAAGAGGGTTTGCGCCAGTCCATGGCCTGGTTGCACACCTGGACCGGGTTGTTGTTCGGTTGGCTGCTGTTCGCCATCTTCCTCACCGGGACCCTGTCCTATTTCAAGCACGAGATCAGCCACTGGATGCAGCCCGAGATCCCGGCGCGGGCGGTGAATGTCGAGGCCAGCCTGGGTCTGGCCCAGCGCTACCTGGAGCAGCATGGCCAGGGCGCGCAGCGCTGGTTCATCGGCCTGCCCGATGCCCGTGAGCCGGCCCTGTCGGTGGCCTGGCAGGCACCGGGTAAACCGGGCGAACGCGGCGCCTTCAGCGAGAAGCTGCTGGACCCGGCCACGGGCAGCGAGCTGCATGCGCGAGAGACCCGGGGCGGCGAGTTCTTCTATCGCTTCCATTTCCAATTGCAGATGCCCTACCCATGGGGGCGCTGGCTGTCGACCATGGCGGCCATGGTGATGTTCGTCGCCCTGGTCAGCGGCATCATCATCCACAAGAAGATCTTCAAGGACTTCTTCACCTTCCGCCCGCGCAAGGGCCAGCGCACCTGGCTCGATGGGCACAACGCACTGGGCGTGCTGGTGCTGCCGTTCCACCTGATGATCACCTACAGCAGCCTGGTGATCTTCATGTCCATGGTCATGCCGGCGGGTGTCCTGATCGCCTACAAGGGTGACAACAATGCCTTCTTCCAGGACCTGCAACCGGCCGCGCGCAACACCCCGGCTGCAGGTGAACCGGCGCCGCTGGCGCCCTTGCAACCGATGCTCAGGCAAGCCTTGCAGCACTGGTCGGGAGGACGTGCGCAGCGGGTGGTGGTGAACTATCCGGGAGACGCGAGCGCCTCGGTGCAGGTCATGCGCCATGGGGCCGACCAGGTGGCCCGCAACTTCGGCAGCGCGCTGGCGTTCAACGGCGTCACCGGCCAGCCATTGTCGGAAAGTCCCGGGCAGTCGCTGCCCAAGGCCATTGGCGGCAGCTTCTATGGGTTGCACATGGGGGTGTTCGCCGGACCGGTGCTGCGCTGGCTGTACTTCATCTGCGGCCTGGCCAGCACCGCGATGATCGGCACCGGGTTGGTGATCTGGCTCGGCAAGCGCCAGCTCAAGCATGCCAAGAGCCCAGCCATGCCCTTCGAACTGCGCCTGGTGGAGGTGCTGAACATCGCCAGCATGCCTGGGCTGGTGCTGGCGGTGGCGGCCTTTTTCTGGGCCAACCGCCTGTTACCGGTGAGTCTTGCCGGTCGCGCGGACTGGGAGGTCAACGCTTTCTTCATTGCCTGGGGCCTGAGCCTGCTGCACGCCCTGGTGCGCCGCGGTCGTCGTGCCTGGATCGAGCAGTTGAGCCTGGCGGCCTTGCTATTGGCCGGCATCCCGTTGCTGGATGCCTTGACAGGGCCACACCTGGCCGATGGTTTCCTCAGCCGGGGAGACTGGACCCTGGCCGGCTTCGACCTCGCTTGCCTGGTCAGTGGCCTGTTCCTGGGCTGGGCGGCGCGCAAGATGCAGCGCACAACCCCGACGCCCGACTCCCACAAGCGGCGTGCTCGTTCGCGGCTGATTGATACCGAGGTGGATTGAATGCTCCTGGTGCTGTTGCTCTGTTATGCCGGTTTCACCGGTTTGTGCCTGTCCCTGGATCGGCACCACGGCGAGTTGCTGGGCAGCAAGCCGACGCCCCGTCGCCGTCATGGGCTGCGCCTGGGCGGCTGGCTGCTGCTGGGGTTGTCACTGGTCGCTGCCGTGCAGGGCACCGGCTGGAGCCTGGGGTTGGTGCAGTGGTGCGCGGTGTTGATGTGCAGTGCCTTGCTGTTGGTCCTGCTATTGCCGTACCGCCCGCGGCTGGTGCTGTCGATGGCGGGCGCCAGCTTGCTGGCCAGCCCGCTCGCGGCCCTGGCCCAGCTCTGACCGGGAGCTGGCCGATGAATGCCCTGCCTCCGGAACCCGGCAAGCTGGATCACCACGATCCCCTGGGGAGCCGCGCGCATTTTCTCCAGGTATTCCTGTCCCAACGCTCGCAGATGGAAGCCCTGGTCAGCCGTCGGGTCGGCTGCCGGGCGACCGCCGCGGACCTGGTGCAGGACCTGTTCCTGCGTTTCTGGCGTCGCCCCCTGGTGCAGGTCGAGGAGCTGAGCACCTACCTGTTGCGCTGCGCCGCCAACATTGCCATAGACCATTTGCGCAGCGAGGGCGCGCGGGTGCGCGTCAGCGCCGGTTGGGTCCCGGAGCAGCAGGACCAGCATGGCCTGGAGCCCCAGGCCGTGCTGGAGGCCGGCAACGATTTGCGTCATGTGGAGGCTGCCCTGCGCAACCTGCCCCAGCGCACCCGACAGATCTTCCTGCTCAATCGTATCCACGGACGCAAGTACGCCGAGATCGCCAAGGCCATGGACCTGTCCCAAAGCGCCGTGGAAAAACATATGATGCGCGCCCTCGAAGCCTGCAAGGCCAGCCTGCGGGAACCCTCGACCACGCGTACGCCAAGGAATGCCCCGTGAACCAGCGCTCCACCGTCACCCCGACGCCCGCCCAGGAACAGGCCGCCCTGGCCTGGTTGAGCCTGCTCCACGACCAGCCCAGCAGTGGCGACCAGGCCACCTTCAGCCAGTGGTTGCAAGCCGACCCGGCCCATGTCGAGGCCTATGCCCAGGCCCAGGTGCTGTGGGAGTTGAGCGAACAGCCGGCGCGTACCCTGGCCGCCGAAGACGCCCAGGCCCTGCAAGGCTTGCTGCAGCGCATGGATGGGGCCAAGGGGCATGCCCGCCGACGCTGGTCGGTGGGGCTGGCGATGGCTGCCAGTGTGCTGTTGGCAGTGGCCCTGGGAGCTGGCTGGCAACCGCGCCACTGGGTCGACGACCTGGGGGCCGACTACGTTTCGTCCCAGGGGCAGGTGCGCACGGTGGTCCTTGCCGATCACAGTGAAGTCACGTTGGACGCCGACAGCGCCATCGCCGTGGATTTCAGCCACGGCCAGCGGCATGTCCAACTGCGGCGCGGCGTCGCTTTCTTCAAGGTCAGCCATACCGGCGAGTCTTTCGTGGTGAGTGCCGAGCAAGGCGAGGCCCGGGTCCTGGGCACCGAGTTCGAAGTTCGCCTGCAACCCAGGGGTGCCCAGGTCACGGTCCTGTCCGGGCGGGTCGGGGTCACGCCGGCCGAGGGTGCGCCCCTGCAGGTGCTCGGCGCCGGCCAGCAGGTGGCCTACGGCCAGGGCCAAGCCGATCCGTTGCACGCCGCCGACAGCGCGACACAACTGGCCTGGCGCCAGGGCTGGTTGAACTACTATCACGCGCCCCTGGCCGAGGTGGTCGCGGACCTGCGCCGGTATTTTCCCGGACGCATCCTGCTGCTCAACGATGAGCTGGGCTCGCGGCGGATCAGTGGCAGTTTCTCCAGCAAGGACCCACAGGCAGTCCTGGACTCCCTGCAGGCGGTATTGGGTTTCAAACAGCACAAGATGCTCGGCCGGTTCATCGTCCTGCGCTGAGAAGCCTGTCCCAGAGCTCCCGAACATTCATCGATATCACTTCGTTCTGTCACCAAACCGTTACACGAGGCGCGGATGATCTGCGCATTCCTGAGTACATGGTCAGGATCGGAGAGGGTTGTGATTCAGCTCTCGTAGGGGAGGGATGGCTGAAGCAGGAGCAAGTCGATGCGCAGCTGGGATGTAGCTAAAAAGAAAAAAGCCCATATCGAAATCATCCCGATGATCGATGTGATGATGTTTCTCTTGGTGTTCTTCGTACTCATCAGTCTCAACGTGATCCCGGCCGTGGGGATCAAGACGCAGTTGCCGGTCGCCAGCACCGCGCAACAGTTGAAACCGCAAAACAAGGCGGTCATCACCCTGGGCCTGCAGGAACGCCTGCAACTCGATGGCCAGGACCTGGATGAAGGTGCGCTGCTGGCACAACTCAAGGTGCTCAACACCGGCAGCGAAAAGCTGGTGATCATCATCAATAGCGACCAGGGTGTTGAGGTCAAGCGCCTGGTCTCGGTGATGGACCTGCTCAAGGGCAATGGTTTCTCGTCCGTCTCCATCGCCACACGCAAGTCCTGACGCCATGTTCAGTCTCTATCGAACCCGCAAGCTGCTGGCGTGCCTGCTGCCGGCCGGCCTTCTGTTGCTGGTGATCTACAGCAGCCAGTTGCAGCAGTTGCAGATCACGCCGGTGTATGACGAAAGCACCGTGGAAGTGGCCCTGGTGGATGCCAGCGAGCTGTTGGCCGCGGCCGAGCCGCCACCGCCCGAACCGGAGCCGTTGCCCATCGAGCCCGAGCCGCCGGTGGTGGTCCCGGATGAAGAACCCCTGGTGATCGAGCCGCCCAAGCCCAAGCCGGTGGTCAAGCCCAAGCCCATGGTGCCCAAGCCGCTGGTGGCCAAGCCCGAGCCCGCCAAGCCCGTGGCGCCTAAACCGGCCCCGGCACAGGTGGCCAAGAGCACCCCGACGCCGCAGCCCGCCGTGGCCGAGGCGCCAAAACCACCGGTGGCGACACCGGCCCCCGCACCGGCCCCCGCATCCGCGGCGCCAGCCAGTGCCATCAAGGAAAGCCTGTACACCGCTGCTTTGCGCAAGGAACTGGAAAAGCACAAGCAATACCCCAGCGGCCGCGAGGCCTCGTTGCAGCGCCCCCAGGGCGATGTGGTGATCTGGCTGGAAGTCGATCGGGCCGGCAACGTGCTCGACAGTGGCATCGAAAACAAGGCGCCGAACATGTTGCTCAACCGTGCCGCGCAAACCAGTTTGCGTCGCGTGGAAAAGGTCTCGCCATTCCCGGCGGACGCCTTCTCGGGCAAGAACAAGCAACGGTTCACCGCGACCTTTAGTTACAACGTGGAATAACCCATCACCTATTAACGAAAGTTGTAAGCAAGGGATTGACCCGTGAAGATCAATAAACTTTATGCCCTGCTTCTGGCATCGGGCCTGGGCAGTTTTGCGCCATTGGTTCTGGCCGACGATACCGTGGACGTCGGTGCGGTGAACGTTGCCGGCAAACAGTCCCTGGGCAATGGCCACATGATCAAGGAAGAAAGCGCCAAGGCGCGCTCCACCGTGACCAAGGAAGCCATGGACCAGATGGCGCCCACTGCCAACGCCGTGGACAAGCTCAAGTACACCCCGGGGATCAACGTCTCCAGCAGCGATGCCACGGGCCTGAGCGGCACCAGCTTCACCATGCGCGGGATGAACTCCGACCAGGTGGGCCTTTCTTCCGATGGCTTCCCGATCAACGACTCGGGTGACTACGCCATCTACCCGAACCTGATGGGCGACTCGGAAAACTTCAGCGAAGTGTTCGTCACCCAGGGCTCCTCCGAGGCCGATGGCCCGCATATCGGTTCCAGCGGTGGCAACATCGGCCTGGTGAGCATGCGCCCGACCAAGGATTTTGGTGTGTTCGTCAAGCAGTCGGTGGGCTCGAACAACCTGCGCAAATCCTTCGCCCGGCTGAACACCGGCGACCTGGGAGGCTTCAAGACCTGGGTCTCGGCCTCTCATACCGAAGGCGACAAGTGGAAGGGCAAGGGCACCCTGCGTGCCGACAAGGTGGAGTGGAACACCTTGTTCGAAGACGGCAATGGCAACTCCACCAACGCCATCTTCAAGTACAACAAGCAGGAGAACTACAACTACAACAGCGTCAGCAAGGCCCAGTTCCAAACCCAGGGCCGGCGCGTGGACTACTCGGAAAGCACCGTGTTCAAGAACGGTAGCGTGTCCCAGTCCTACAAGCTCAACCGCAACCCCTTTGAAAGCCTGACCGCCTCGGTGACCCAGCGCTTCCAGCTGCGTGACGACCTGAGCCTGACCTTCAACCCGTACTACGTATGGTCCAACGGCGGCAGCTTCAGCGGCCAGACCGCCACGACCTTGTCCAGCTCTTCCAGCAAGGCCGGCAACTATGACCTGAGCGGATTGCCCAGCGGCAGCTACTACCGGCCCTCCTGGACCGAGACCTGGCGCCCGGGGATGACCACCAAGCTCAAGTGGGACCTCAACGAAGAGCACAGCCTGGACTTCGGCTACTGGTACGAGCGTGCCCGCCAGCGCCAGACCCAGCCCTTCATCGGCATCAAGGGCAATGGCGCGCCCGAGAACGTCTGGGGCGACTACAACGGTTCCGACCAACTGGTGGATCGCAATGGCGCTACGGTCCAGGGCCGGCACCAGTACACCGTGACCCCGGCGCAGAAGCTCTGGGTGCAAGACACCTGGCAGGCGACCCCGGACCTGACCCTGACCGGGGCCCTGGCGTACCAGCATGTGGAGCGTGACGGCAACAACCTCGGCAGCCTGACCGACAAGCCGGAAAAGCGTAATGTCCGCTATCACGAGTTCCTGCCCAGCTTCAACGCCAAGTACCAGATCGACCCGAACAACCAGGCGTTCTACAACGTCACCCGCAACATGCGCACGCCGCCCAACTACGTGCTCTACAACAAGGGCGACTCCATCAGCCTGAAACCCGAGCTGAGCTGGAACCAGGAACTGGGCTGGCGCTACAGCGAAGACAACATGGCCCTGAGCGCGACGCTGTTCTACATCACCTTCAAGGACCGGCAGATCTCCACCACCGACCTCAACGGCGACTACGTGGTGGCCAACGTCGGCGAGGTGAAGAACCGCGGCCTGGAGCTGGAGTGGAGCGGGCTGCTGCCGCACAACTTCAACTACTACGCCTCGTACACCTACACCAAGTCCGAACAGATGGACGACCTGACCAACAAGAACGTGCTGCTGCCGACCTCCGGCAAGCAACTGGTCAACGTGCCGGAGAACATGTTCAACCTGAGCCTGGGCTACGACGACTCGCGCTACTACGGCAACGTCGTCGGCAAGTACGTCGGTGCGTTCTACGGCGACCTGACCAACGACGAGAAGATCTCCGGGCGCACCGTGTTCGACCTCAACGCCGGTATCCACCTGCCGGTGGACAAGAAGGTGCTGAAGTCCGCGACCCTGCGTTTCTCGATGCTCAACGTGTTCGACAAGGAATACCTGGCCTCGACCCGCACCGTGTCGTTCAACTCGGTGAAGACCAATGGCCTGGCACCGAGCACCGCCTACTACAACGTCGGCGAGGAGCGGACCGCGATGGTCTCCCTGGAAGCTGCGTTCTGATTCGTTTCAGGCACAAGAGGACATGACGATGGACATGAATCTGCTGCACGACATCACCTTCTACACCATGTACGGCGCCGCCGCGATCGCCGCCTTCATCGCGGTGGAGCGGGGTATCTACTTCAGCTTCAGCCTGCGCCAGGCGAAGAAACTGGAGACCGTGCTCAACCCGAAGATGCACAGCGTCGACGACCTGCCGGCGCAGCTGCGCGAGCGCAACAGCCTGCCGCTGGAGATGGTCGCCGAACTGTTCGCCCACAAGCAGGGGCTGGCCAGCCACAAGGACCTGGAAGACCTCAGCGAGTCGATCTACATCGCCACCCGCAGCAAGCTGATGCATGGCCTGTGGTTGCTGGAGACGGTGGTCACTGCGGCGCCGTTGCTGGGCCTGCTGGGGACCATCCTGGGGATCATCGACACCTTCAAGGCCCTGGCCGAGACCGGTGTCTCCGACCCGGGTGAAGTCTCCAAGGGCATCGGCACCGCGCTGTACGCCACGGCCCTGGGTATCGCCATTGCCCTGGGCAGCATGATCTTCCACAACCACTTCCAGGATCGGGTCGAGCGCATTACCGACCACCTGAAGATCCTGCTGCTGCGCGCCGGCATGGGCACTGCCCTGAAGGCGCCGCCAGCTCCACAAGTGGTCCACGGCAGCCTGCAACCTGCCTGATGGCCTGACCGGTAGCCGCGGGTGCGGGCTGCGATCGACGATGAAACCGGTGCTGTTTCCAGTACCCTTCGCCGACTGATCGCTGCCTTCGCCGGCGGCTTTTTCTTGCCGACAATACAAGGACTTTTTCCATGTCGCGTCCTCGTCCCATGCCCCGGTTGCTGGGGGCACTGACTCTCGCCCTGGTTGCCCTGGCCGGTTGCAGTTCGCTCTCCCATGAGCCGCAGCCAGTGGCGGTGAACATCGTCGCCATCAACGACCTGCACGGTTACCTGCAAGCCAACCCCTTCAGCTTCAAGGACCCGAGCGCCCCAGGCGGCGTGCGCAAGCTCCAGGCCGGTGGTGTGGCCACCCTGGGCGGCATGCTCGGCCAGTTGCGCCAGCAAGACCCCCAGTTGCTGTTTATCGGCGCCGGCGACCTGGTCGGTGGCAGCCCACCCTTGTCGGCCATGTGGGCCGACGAGCCGACCCTGGATGCCCTGCGCCAGATGGGCATGAAGCTCAGCGCCATTGGCAACCATGAACTGGACAACGGCAAGGCCGAGTTCCTGCGCCAGCTCAACGGTGGCTGCCAGTCGTCGCGGCCGGACAAGGCCTGCCAGTTCCGCCCGGACTATCCAGGCGCTGGCTTTCCCTACCTGGCGGCCAACCTGATGGACAGCGATACCGGCAAGCCGCTGCTGCCGGCCTACCGCATCGAACAAGTGCATGGGGTCAAGGTGGCTTTCGTCGGCGCGGTATTGCGTGACGTGGCTTCGGTGGTCAGCGCCAAGGGCATGCGTGGCCTGCAGGTGGCGGATGAGGCCGACTCCATCAACAAGCTCATTCCCGAGCTCAAGGCCCAGGGGGCCAATGCCATCGTCGCCGTGGTGCACCAGGGCGGCTCGACCCCTGAACCGTTCGACAAGCCGGATTGTTCGCAACTTGGCGGCGACATCGTCGATGTGGCCAAGCGCCTCGATCCGGCGGTGGACGTCCTGATCAGCGCCCACTCGCACCAGGGCTACCTGTGCAAGGTCGGACCGTTGCTGGTGACCCAGGGCAACTCCTACGGCCACCTGCTGACTCACCTGACCCTGCAGGTGACTCCAGGCCAGCATCGCGTGACAGGCATCCAGGCGCTCAACCTTGTGGCCGATCCGGCGCGTTATCCACAGGACCCGGCTCTGGCCCGCCTGCAGCAGGACGTCGAGGCGCGGAGTAACCAGGTCTTGCTCAAGCCCGTGGGGGCGATTGCGGCTTCGCCGATTTCTCGTCGCACCGATGCCGCAGGAGAGATGCCCCTGGGCGATCTGATCGCCGACGCCCATCTGGCCGGCGGCCAGGCCAACGGCGCGCGGATCGCCTTCATGAACAATGGTGGCATCCGCAGCGACCTGGCCCTGGAGCCGGGGCAAAGCAAGATCAACTATGGACAGTTGGCGACCTTGCAGCCGTTCAACAACAACCTGATCGCCTTCGACCTTACCGGCCGGCAGATCGAGCAACTGCTCAACCAGCAGTGGAAGGGCACCGAGGACGCGAATATCCTGCAAGTGTCCCGGGGCTTCAGCTATCGCTGGGATGCCAAGCGCCCGGTGGACAGTCGCGTGGTGCCTGGCAGCATCCGCCTCGACGGCCAGCCGCTGCGCGCCGATGCCAGTTACCGGCTGGTGATGAACGGCTTTTTGGCCGATGGCGGTGACCGTTTCAGCCTGTTCAAGAGCGGCATCAACCGCAGCGACCTGGGAATCAGCGACCTGGACGCCATGTTGCGCTACGTCGGTGACATGGATCGCCAGGGCAAGCCGGTAGGGTCCGCCACCAGCGCCGGACGTATCCAGCGCAGCAACTGAGGCATCCGGGCGGCCACCGATTGGTGTTGGCCGCTCGGGCGTTGAAGGTCCTGCGGACCTTGTCGCAGCTTCGCGGGCTCAGCAGCGGCTACAGGTGCGTGCGTTCGCTCGCTTCGTGTAGCCGCTGCCGCAGGCTGCGCCCGGGCGCGCAGCGGCCGTAGATCCGGTTTGCCAGGTCCGCTCGTCGACTCACGCCAACGCGTCGGAAAATATTTTCAAAAAATTGCTGAGGTCTTTGTCCTCGACATCCGTGTACTGCTTGAAAGTGCGACTAATTCGCATTCATAGCGCTCCTACACACGAGTCTCAAGCATGAAGTCCAGGGCAAGTTCGGCGGTAAACGCTTCGGTAAAACGGTGGTTCGGTGCATCCGCGCTGATGGTGTCGGGGTTGGCGCTGTTGCCCCTGGGCGTGGCCCTGGCAGCCGAATCCGGCAGTGCCCAGCACAACACGCTGTTCAATTTCGCCATCGCGGCCAAGCCACTGCCCCAGGCCCTGAGTGATTTCACCCGGGTCACCGGTATCAGCGTGGTCTACACCACCGATACGCCCTATGGCGTCCAGGCGCCGGCGCTGCAAGGCCAGTTCGGGGCCGAACAGGCCTTGCAGCGCCTGCTGGGCGGTTCCGGGTTTACTTACCGGCGCAGCGATGCCCACACCCTGGTCCTCGAACCGCTGCCCCAAGGCGCCGGCTTGAACCTGGGTGCTACCAGCGTCACCGCCCAGGGCCCGGACGACAGCACCAGCTACCAGCCACCGGCCACCACCTCGGTGGCGCGCAGCCAGGCGCTGACCCAGGAGATCCCGCAGATCATCAACGTGGTCCCGGCCCAGGTCCTGAAGGACCAGACCCCGCGCAACCTGGACGACGCGCTGAAGAACGTCAGCGGCATCACCCAGACCAACACCCTGGGCGGCACCCAGGATGCGGTGCTGCTGCGGGGTTTTGGCGACAACCGCAACGGCTCGATCATGCGCGACAGCATGCCGGTGGTGCAGGGCCGCGCCCTGAACGCCACGGCCGAGCGGGTCGAAGTGCTCAAGGGGCCGTCATCGCTGCTCTACGGCATCCAGGACCCGGGCGGGGTGATCAACGTGGTCAGCAAGAAGCCCGAACTGCAGCCATCCACAGCGCTGACCGTTCGCGGCTCGACCTACGGCTCGGGCAAGAACGGCAGCGGCGGCAGCCTCGACACCACCGGGCCGATCGGCGATTCCGGGTTGGCCTATCGCTTGATCGTCGATCATGAGGACGAAGACTACTGGCGCAACTTCGGCACCCATCGCGAATCCCTGGTGGCGCCGTCCCTGGCCTGGTATGGCGAGCGCACCAAGGTCCTGCTGGCCTACGAGCATCGCGAGTTCCTGACCCCGTTCGACCGTGGCACGGCCATCGATCCCAAGACCAATCATCCACTGGACATCCCGGCCACCCGGCGCCTGGACGAGCCGTTCAACAACATGGAGGGCCGCTCGGACCTGTACCGCTTCGAGGTCGACCACGAACTTGGCGACGACTGGAAAGCCCACTTTGGCTACAGCTGGAACCGCGAGACCTACGACGCCAGCCAGGTGCGCCTGACCGCGGTGAATGCCAACGGCACCCTGACCCGGACCATGGACGGCACCCAGGGCGCCCTGACCACCGACCGCTATGCCACCGCCAGCCTCGAAGGCAAGGTGCAGCTGGCCGGCATGCAGCACGACCTGGTGTTCGGCCTAGACGACGAGTACCGCAAGATCTATCGCGCCGACCTGATCCGCGGCAAGAACACCAGTTTCAACTACCGCAACCCGGTGTATGGCCAGCAGGTGGCGGGCACTAACGTCAGCGCCCCGGACAGCGACCAGACCGACCTGCTGCGCAGCGATTCGCTGTTCTTCCAGGACGCCATCCACCTCACCGACCAGTGGATCCTGGTGGGTGGCGGACGCTTCCAGGAGTACGACCAGTACGCCGGCAAGGGCCGGCCGTTCCATGCCAACACCAACAGCAACGGGCAGAAGTTCGTGCCCCGTGCCGGCCTGGTGTATCGCTACACCGACCAGCTGTCGTTCTATGGCAGCTACACCGAATCGTTCAAGCCCAACTCCAGCATCGCCCAGCTGGCCGGTGGCACCGCGGTGCTGGATGGCTCCATCGAGCCTGAAGAAGCCAAGTCCTGGGAGCTGGGGGCCAAGCTTGATATTCCCGGGCGCATCACCGCCAGCGCGGCGCTGTTCGACATCACCAAGCGCAACGTGCTGGTATCCACCGCCACGGCCACCGAGACGGTCACCAGCGTGGCCGGCGAGGTGCACTCCAAGGGCCTGGAGCTGGACCTGACCGGCCAGCTCACTGACCAGTGGAGCCTGATCGGCAGCTATGCCTACACCGATGCCGAAGTGACCAAGGACACCCAGTACAAGGGCAAGCAGTTGCAGAACGTGGCCAAGAACAGCGGCTCGCTGTCGGCGGTCTACGACTTCGGCAGCCTGCTGGGCGGCGATCGCCTGCGGGTCGGTGCCGGTGCCCGTTATGTCGGCGAGCGCGCCGGCGATGCGCCCAACAGCTTCGACCTGCCGGGCTACACCGTGGCCGACGCCTTCGCCACCTACGACACCAAGCTCGAAGGGCAGAAGGTCAAGTTCCAGCTCAACGTGAAGAACCTGTTCGACAAGACTTACTACACCTCCTCGGTGAGCAAGTACTTCGTCTCCCTGGGCGATTCACGCCAAGTGTCGCTGTCCAGCACCCTGGAGTTCTGATGAAGATCCGTCACCTGTGGTTCCTGGCCCTGGGCTTCTGCCACCTGGCCCTGGCGGCGCAGCCCGAGGGTGCGGCGGACGATGCCCGCTGGTATCACCGTGAACACCAGGCGCTGTTGCCGGGCGCCGGTTCGAGCTGGGGCTTCATCGCCCTGGACCCGGTCCGGCCGTACCTGTTCCTGGCCCGGCGTGACAACGGCCTGAGTGTGTTCGATGTGGACAAGCAGCGCCCGCTGCGGACCCTGGAGCAGTCGGCGGGGGCCAATGGCGTGGTGTTCGTGCCCGAACTGGACCGGGTGCTGGTGCTCAATACCGATGGCAGCCTGGGCGTGGTGCAGTTATCCACACTCAAGCCGCTCAAGCGTATCGCCGTGACCCAGAGCAACCTCAACAGCGCGGTGTACGAGCCGAAAACCGGCCAGGTGATCATCGTCAGCGGGCGCCGGGCCGATCGCTCGACGCTGTTCGTCTTCGATCCGCAGCAGGAGCGGATCGTCGCCGCCCATGACCTGGCGGTGAAGAAGATCGACCCGCTGCTGCTCAAGGGCGATGGCAGCTTCTTCTTGCCGATGCGCGACGAAGGTGTGCTGGCGCGGTTGTCGTCCAGCAGCTTTGAGGTCCTGGATCGCTGGCAGTATCCCGATTGCCAGCGGCCCAGTGCCCTGGCCCAGGATGAGCAGCGTGCGCGGTTGTTCCTCGCCTGCCGCGGCGAACAACCGCGGTTGCTGGTGCTCGATCGCGACAACGGCGCGCTCAAGGCCAGCCTGCCGATCACCCGGGACGTCAACGCCCTGGCCTACGACCCGCAGTCCCGGCGCGTGCTGGTGGCCAGCGGGGTGGATGCCAACCTCAGCCTGATCACCCAGCTCGATGCCGACCACTATCAGGCGCTGGGCAGCGTCAGCACCCAACCCATGGCCTATAACATGGCGTTCGACCCGCGTAGCCGGAAGGTCTACCTGGCAGCGATGGACTTCACTCAACCGGCGCCGACCCCGGATGAGCCGAAGCCGGACCCGTTGTTCCATGCCAATACCTTCAGTGTCCTGACCCTGGCGCCCTGAGGCCGGGGTCAGCCGGCGAAAGCCTGGCGGTATTCCCCCGGGGTGCCGCCCAGGGCCTGGCGGAAGCGGTTGGTGAAGTGGCTGGCGCTGGCGAAGCCGCAGGCCAGGGCGATGTCCCCCAGGGGCCGGGTGCTGCTGCGCAACAGCAGGCGCGCCCGCTCCAGGCGCCGGGCCAGCACATATTGGTGCGGCGGCAGGCCGAAGCTTTCGCGGAACATCCGCGCGAAGTGGTACTCGGAGAGGGCGCACAGGCCGGCCAGTTGCCCCAGGCTCAGGGGCGTGTCGAGCTGGCTGTCGATGTAGTCCGCCAGCAGGCGCCTTTGGTGGGCGGCCAGGCCGCCCTTGAGGCGCAAGCCCTGACGCAGGCCAGCCTGGTTGAGCAAGGCGTGGCCGAGCATCTCGTGGGCCAGGCTGCTGGTCAGCAGGCGTTCGCCGGGCTCGTCCCAGTTCAAGCGGATCAGTTGCTGGAAGTGCCGGGTCTGCTGCGGGTCGTCGAGGAACACGCTCTCGCGCAGTTGCATCTCCCGGGGTTCGCGGTCCAGCAGGGTGACGCAGCCCAGGGCGAACTGTTGTGGGCTGAAGTACACGTGGGCCAGGCGAATGTCGCCATTGATCACCCAGGCCGACTGGTGCTCGGCGGGCAGGATGCACAGCTTGCCCGGGCCGCCCATGGTCCCGGGCCGGTCGCGGCGGAAGGTACCGGTGCCGCCGGCGATGTAGCAGGACAGGGTATGGTGGCTCGGCGCGGCATATTCCTGGGCGTCGTGATGGTTGCTCCACATGGCCGCCCACAAGCCGTCCCCCAGTTCGGCGCTGTGCTCCAGGCGCGCGTTGGGCGAGCGGTTCAGGGCTTGGAAGACTTGCAGGCTATCCAGTGCGGACATGATGGTCGAATCGCGAGGTTCGTGTGCCGATGTTGCGCATCCTACTCCGTCGCGTCCGAGCTGCCAGCCGGTTGCCGATAAAAACCGCAAGTTTGTGCAAGCGCAGGCTGCTTGTCGGGCGCGAGACTGTGTTCCTTATACGAGGAGCCGTGCCATGAACCTGTCGTTGTACTTGTTGACCGTGCTGATCTGGGGCACCACCTGGATCGCCCTGAAGCTGCAGTTGGGCGTGGTGGCGATTCCGGTGTCCATCGTCTATCGCTTCGCCCTGGCGGCGCTGGTGCTGTTCGTCCTGCTCCTGGTCAGCGGCAAGCTGCAGGCGATGAACCGCCGCGCCCACCTGATCTGCCTGGCCCAGGGCCTGTGCCTGTTCTGCCTCAACTTCATGTGCTTCCTGCATGCCAGCCAGTGGGTGCCCACTGGCCTGGTGGCCGTGGTGTTCTCCACCGCGACCTTGTGGAACGCCCTCAATGCGCGGTTGTTCTTCGGCCAGAAGATCGCCCGCAATGTGCTGCTCGGTGGCGGCCTGGGCCTGCTGGGGCTGGGGCTGCTGTTCTGGCCGGAGCTGGTGGGCCATAGCGCCAGCCCGCAAACCCTGCTCGGCCTGGGGCTGGGCCTGTTGGGCACCCTGTGTTTCTCGGCCGGCAACATGCTCTCCAGCCTGCAGCAGAAGGCCGGGCTCAAGCCCATGACCACCAACGCCTGGGGCATGGCCTACGGGGCGACGATGCTGGCGCTGTACTGCCTGGCCCAGGGCATTGCCTTCGATGTGGAATGGAGCACGCGCTACATCGGCTCGCTGCTGTACCTGGTGATTCCCGGCTCGGTGATCGGCTTCACCGCCTACCTGACCCTGGTGGGGCGTATGGGACCGGAGCGGGCGGCCTATTGCACCGTGCTGTTTCCGGTGGTGGCGCTGAACGTCTCGGCGGTGGTGGAAGGCTACCAGTGGACCGCCCCGGCCCTGGCCGGCCTGGTGCTGGTGATGTTGGGCAACGTGCTGGTGTTTCGCAAACCCAGGGCCTTGGCGGCAATTCCCGGGAAGTTGGCCTGATTCTCCACGCCGGCCTGTCGCTGCCGGCGGAGGGCGATCACGTCGGTGGGAGCGTTACTGGCAAGGATCGGACCCATAGTCCTGATGGCCCCGGCCCGGGTAGCATTTCACCTGGGTCGTCTTGTCGGTCACGGTCCAGCGCTCGTTCTCGATGGACAGGTTGAATATTGTCTTTTGCGCGAACACCGAGTCATCCAGCAACCCTGACTCCTCGATCTCGACCACCGCCTCGGTCGGGGACTCGCCGGTGACTTTCTGATTCACCATCACGTTGCTGGGTTCTTGCTGGAAGTGGCTGCCCATGGACTCCAGGGCCACTATCAGCGGCGACTTGGCCGTGGCGCTGGTCGCCTGTGCTGGTGATTGCTGATCGCAGGCCGCGAGGAAGAACGCCGGGGCCAGGAGTAGATATTTCAACTTCATGCAGGATCTCTCTGAGACAGTGGCCAGCCTGCGGGCATTGCCTTGGCAGGGCAGGTTGGCCAAGCGGGCTTGGCCATCTGACTGGTGGCGCAGGTTTTCGTTCATCGTCCGCCGGCTGTGCCTGGCTATGCGGTTGTGGGCGCGAAGTGGGCCGGGGGTATCGTTTGCCGGCTGTTACTGGGCCTTCCACACCTGCGGGTTGACCAGGTCTTGCGGGCGCTGGCCCAACAGGGCACTGCGCAGGTTGCTCATGGCGCGCTCGGCCATGGCGTCGCGGGTTTCGCCGGTGGCCGAGCCGACGTGCGGCAGGGTCAGGGCGTTCTTGAGCTGGAACAGCGGCGATTGCGCCAGCGGTTCCTTCTCGTACACGTCCAGGCCGGCACCGCGGATCTGGCCGTTCTGCAGGGCTTGGACCAACGCCGGCTCGTCCACCACCGGGCCACGGGAAATGTTCACCAGGATCGCGCTGGGCTTCATCAACGCCAGTTCGCGCTGGCCGATCAGGTGCCGGGTCTGCTCGCTCAGCGGCACCACCAGGCAGACGAAGTCGGCCTCGGCCAGCAACTGCTCGAGGCTGCGGTACTGCGCGCCGAGCTCCTGTTCCAGGGCGGCCTTGCGGCTGTTGCCGCTATAGAGGATCGGCATGCCGAAGCCCAGGCGCCCACGGCGGGCGATGGCCGCGCCGATATTGCCCATGCCGACGATCCCCAGGGTCTTACCGTGCACATCGCAGCCGAACAGCGCCGGGCCGACGCTGGCCTGCCACTGCCCGGCCTTGGTCCAGGCGTCCAGCTCGGCGACCCGGCGGGCGCTGCCCATGAGCAGGGCGAAGGCCAGGTCGGCGGTGCTTTCGGTGAGCACATCAGGGGTGTTGGTGAGCATCAGCCCACGTTCGTTGAAGTAGTCCAGGTCGTAGTTGTCGTAGCCCACCGAGATGCTCGACACCACTTCCAGTTGCGTGGCGTGCTCGAGCTGCGCGCGGCCCAACTTGCGGCCGACACCGATCAGGCCGTGGGCCCGGGGCAGGGCTTCGTTGAACTGGGCGGCGATATCCCCCTGCTTGGGGTTGGGCACGATGACCTCGAAGTCCTGTTGCAGGCGTTCGGTCATCTGGGCAGTGATGCGGCTGAAGGCAAGTACAGTCTTTTTCATTGCAGGCAGGCTCGTCAGGCAGGCGGAAATGCCAAGCAAGCTAACATCAAACAGCCCGATCCATGGGCTTTTTCTGGCGCTGACAACGGCCCCGGGGCGGGCTGTTCACTTGCCGTGGCGGGTACCGGCCAGGGTGCCGCTCAGTTCATAGGAGGCCAGCTCGGTCTGGTTGGCCGCGAGGATCTCCGGCAGCGAACCTCGCAGGTACTCGACCCAGGTCTTGATCTTGGCATCCAGGTACTGGCGCGACGGGTAGATGGCGTACAGGTTCAGTTCCTGGGAGCGGTACTTGGGCATCACCCGCACCAGGGTGCCGTTGCGCAGGCCCTCGATGGCGGCGTACACCGGCAGCACCCCGACCCCCATGCCGCTGATGATCGCGGTCTTCATGGCATCGGCGGAGTTCACCAGGAACGGCGAGCTGTTGATGGTGACCATCTCCTGGCCTTCGGGTCCGTCGAACAGCCATTTCTCCAGGGGAATCACCGGGCTCACCAGGCGCAGGCAGGCATGGTTCAACAGGTCGCTGGGCTTTTGCGCGCAACCATTGGCCTTCACGTAGGCCGGCGAGGCGCAGACGATGCTGTAGGTGATCCCCAGGCGCTGGGACACGAACCCCGAGTCGGGCAGTTCGCTGGCCAGGACGATGGACACGTCGTAGCCCTCGTCCAGCAGGTCCGGCACGCGGTTGGCCATGGTCAGGTCGAAGGTCACGTCCGGGTGCGACTTGCGATAGCGGGCGATGGCGTCGATCACGAAGTGCTGGCCGATGCCGGTCATGGTGTGCACTTTCAACTGCCCGGCGGGGCGGGCATGGGCGTCGCTGGCCTCGGCCTCGGCTTCCTCGACGTAGGCCAGGATCTGCTCGCAGCGCAGCAGGTAGCGCTTGCCGGCCTCGGTCAGGGCGATACGCCGGGTGGTGCGGTTGAGCAAGCGGGTTTGCAGGTGCGCCTCGAGATTGGAGACGGCGCGCGAGACGTTGGCCGTGGTGGTGTCCAGTTGCACGGCAGCGGCAGTGAAGCTGCCGGCTTCGGCGACACAACTGAAGGCACGCATGTTTTGCAAGGTGTCCATGGGGTGCTCTCAAAGGAGATTGCAAATTGTGACACGAAGTTTCTGTTTTTACAGGCGTCTGGGGATACGACCAAGGGATTATCGCGTTTACGGTAACAAAGATTCACAGGAATCCCAGCTTATCGCCGAACCGGCCGCCCCCTAGAATTGCGCCGATCCGCAGGAGCCTTGCCGACGAAGCGCCGTCCGACCCGATATCCGGGCCTGGACCGTTGGCCAGCCGGCACCTGCGAGAGATTTGCCATCCCCCTCGATCTCAGGAATTCGCAGCAGTGCCGCGTCGCATCAGCAGAGGGTTCAAGACCCTCAGTGTTTGGGCTTTATCGTTAGCAATCAGCGGCTGCATCGGAACCGGAGGCATTGCCCCACAAGGCAAGACACTTCCCGCTAATACATTGGCCACCGACGAGGCGATCCAGAGCGCCGCGCGGGATGCCCGCTGGCCCAGTGCCCAGTGGTGGCAGGCCTATGGCGACCCGCAGCTCAACCGTTGGATCGACCTGGCCATACAAGGCAGCCCGAGCATGGCCATGGCCGCTGCCCGGGTGCGCCAGGCCAAGGCCATGGCCGGCATCGCCGAGTCGGCCGAGTCGCTGCAGGTCAAGGGCGATGCCACCCTCAAGCGCCACAACTGGCCCACCGACCCGTTCTACGGCCCCGGGGCGCTGTCCAACAGCACCACCTGGGACAACAACGCCGCCCTGGGCTTCAGCTATGCGCTGGACCTGTGGGGCCGGGAAAGCAACGCCACCGAGCGCGCCGTGGACCTGGCCCACATGAGCGTGGCCGAGGCCCGCCTGGCCCAGCTGGAGCTGGTGAATAACGTGGTGCGCAGCTATATCCAGCTGTCCCTGCACTTCGCCCAGCGCGATATCGCCCTGGCCACCCTCAAGCAGCAGCAACAGATCCTCGAGCTGGCGCAGCGGCGCCTGGACGCTGGCATCGGCACGCATTTCGAGGTCAGCCAGGCCGAAGCACCGCTGCCGGAAACCCATCGCCAGATCGACGCCCTGGATGAAGAAATCGCCCTGGCCCGCAACCAGCTGGCGGCCCTGGCCGGCAAGGGGCCGGGGGAGGGCGCGCAGTTGCAACGGCCGAGCCTGGTCCTGGGCGCGGCGCTGAAACTGCCGTCGGCCCTGCCCGCCGAGCTCCTGGGCCAGCGCCCGGACGTGGTGGCCAGCCGTTGGCAGGTGGCGGCCCAGGCCCGGGGCATCGATGTGGCCCATGCCGGTTTCTATCCCAACGTCGACCTGGTGGGCAGCATCGGCTTCATGGCCACCGGCGGCGGGGCCCTGGAGTTCCTCACCGGCAAGAAGCTCAACTACAACGTCGGCCCGGCCATCAGCCTGCCGATCTTCGATGGTGGGCGCCTGCGTTCGCAACTGGGTGAAGCCTCGGCTGGCTACGACCTGGCCGTGGCCAAGTACAACCAGACCCTGGTGGATGCGCTCAAGGGCATTTCCGACCAGTTGATTCGTCGTGAGTCCATGGACAAGCAGCAGTCGTTCGCCGCCGAGTCGGTAGCCGCCGCGCAGAAGACCTACGACCTGGCCACCGTGGCGTTCCAGCGCGGCCTGACCGACTACCTCAATGTGCTCAATGCCCAGACCCTGCTGTTGCATCAGCAACACGTGCAGCAGCAAGTCCAGGCCGCGCGCCTGACCGCCCAGGCCGACCTGGTGACCGCCCTGGGCGGTGGCCTGCAAGCCGGTCGCGACGTGCCCTTTGACAAACAGATCCAAGCGCCCAAGACCCCGGCGGCCCTGGCCGTCTTTGATCACTGAAGCAGGTTTCGATGACTTCCTTGCCCGCACCCTTGCGCTGGCTGTATTCCCTTGAGTGGCGCCGGGGTTTCTTCGACTGGGCACGCAGCGATGGCGTGACCTGGGTCTATATCTTCAAGGTCCTGGCGGCAGCGTTCCTCACCCTGTGGCTGGCCATGCGCCTGGAGTTGCCGCAGCCGCGCACGGCGATGATCACCGTGTTCATCGTCATGCAGCCGCAGAGCGGCCAGGTGTTCGCCAAGAGCTTCTATCGCTTCCTCGGCACCCTGGCCGGCTCGGCGGTGATGGTGGCGCTGATCGCCCTGTTCGCCCAGAACACCGAGCTGTTCCTGGGTTCGCTGGCGATCTGGGTCGGTATCTGCTCGGCCGGAGCTGCGCGCTATCGCAACTTCCGCGCCTATGGCTTCGTCCTCGCCGGCTACACCGCGGCCATGGTCGGCCTGCCGGCCCTGGCCCACCCGGAAGGCGCCTTCATGGCGGCGGTCTGGCGGGTGCTGGAGATCTCCCTGGGGATTCTCTGCTCGACCCTGGTCAGCGCCGCGATCCTGCCACAGACCGCCAGTGCCGCCATGCGCAACGCCCTGTACCAGCGCTTCGGGGTGTTCGCGATGTTCGTCACCGATGGGTTGCGTGGGCGCAGTCAGCGCGACATTTTTGAAAGCAGCAACGTGCGCTTCATCGCCGAGGCGGTGGGCCTGGAAGGGCTGCGCAGCGTCACCGTGTTCGAAGACCCGCACATGCGTCGGCGCAACGGTCGCCTGAGCCGCTTGAACAGCGAGTTCATGGGCATCACCACGCGCTTCAACGCCCTGCACCAGTTGCTCGAGCGACTGCGCAGCAGCGGTACCGATCACGTCGTGGCGGCGATCAAGCCCGGGCTCTACGACCTGGCTGAGCTGCTGGACGGGTTCTCCGGCCGGGCCCTGACCAGCCCCGATGCGGCCCGCCTGGCCACGGCGCTGGCGGCCTATAAAGGCGAGCTGCCGGCACGGGTGCGCAGCCTGCGCGCGGCGTTCCAGGAAACCGCCCCCAGCGATGCCGAGCAGCTGGATTTCCACACCGCCTACGAACTGCTGTACCGCTTCGTCGACGAACTGCACAGCTATGCACAGACCCACGCCTCCCTGGCCGAGCACAGCCATGAGCGCGAGCGCTGGGACGAGCCCTACACGCCACAGACCAACTGGCTGGCCTCGGCCGCCTCGGGGATTCGCGCCGCCTTCGTCCTGGTGGTGCTGGGCAGCTACTGGGTGGCCACCGCCTGGCCCAGTGGCGCCACCATGACCCTGATCGCAGCCGCCACCATTGGCCTGTCGGCCGCCACCCCCAACCCCAAGCGTATGGCATTCCAGATGGCCTGCGGCACCTTCATCGGCGCCCTGGTGGGGTTCGTCGAGATGTTCTTCGTGTTCCCCTGGCTCGACGGCTTCCCGCTGCTGTGCCTGACCTTGGCGCCGGTGATCGTGCTGGGCTCGTTCCTGGCCTCGCGGCCCAAGTACGCCGGGGTCGGCCTGGGCCTGCTGATCTTCTTCAGCACCGGCTCGGTGCCGGACAACCTGACGATCTACAACCCCTACACCTTCATCAACGACTACATCGCCATGGTCATGGGCATGCTGGTCTGCGCCGCGGCCGGGGCGATCATCCTGCCGCCCAACAGCCGCTGGCTGTGGCGCCGCCTGGAGCAGGACCTGCGCGGCCAGGTGGTGTACGCCATCAGCGGCAAGCTCAAGGGCCTGGCGTCGAGCTTCGAGAGCCGCACCCGTGACCTGCTGCACCAGGCCTATGGTCTGGCGGTGGGCCAGCCCAAGGTGCAGAGCGAGCTGCTGCGCTGGATGTTCGTGGTGCTGGAGGTTGGCCACGCCATCATCGAGCTGCGCAAGGAGCAGGCGATCCTCCCGGTGCACCCGGCCTATGCCGAATCCCAGCCCTGGCGCCAGGCGATCCGGGTCATGGGCCGCTCCCTGGTGCGGCTGTTCCTGCAACCCAGCCAGAGCAACCTGGAGCGCGGGCTGATCGCCGTGGACCATGCCATCAGCCGGGTCCAGGCCACCGATGAACCCTTCGCCCCGCACTTCGACACCTCGGCCCTGCGCCGGGTGAAGAGCTACCTGCATTTCATCCGTACTTCGTTGCTCGACCCGCAATCGCCGCTGGCGGCCTATGCCGTGGCCACGCCGGCGGTGCCTGCACCCCAAGGACCTGCACATGCCTCGTGAAATCGCCTTCCACGGCGTTTACATGCCGACCATGACCCTGATGTTCTTCATCGCCGCGGCCCTGGCCTGGGCCCTGGACCGGTTCATCTCCGGTTATGACCTGTATCGCTTCTTCTGGCACCCGGCGCTGCTGCGCCTGAGCCTGTTCTGCTGTCTGTTCGGCGCCATGGCGCTCACTGTCTACCGTTGAGACCCCCGCAATGAAAAAGTTCTTCAGCCTGCTCGCCACCCTGCTCGTGCTGGCCCTGGCCCTGTGGATCGGCCGTACCCTGTGGGAGCACTACATGTACACCCCCTGGACTCGCGATGGACGAGTGCGCGCCGACGTCATCAACGTCGCCGCCGACGTCACCGGCGAGGTGGTGGACGTACCGGTCAAGGACAACCAGCTGGTGCACAAGGGCGACTTGCTGATGCAGATCGACCCCGAGCACTACCAGATCGCGGTCAAGCAGGCGCAATCGCTGGTGGCCTCGAAAAAGGCCACCTGGGAGATGCGCAAGGTCAACGCTCGGCGCCGCGCCGACCTGGACAGCCTGGTGATCTCCAAGGAAAACCGCGACGACGCCGGCAACATCGCCGACTCGGCCCTGGCCGACTACCAGCACGCCCAGGCCCAGCTGGAAGCCGCCGAGCTCAACCTGGCGCGCACCCAGGTACGGGCGGCGGTGGACGGCTACGTCACCAACCTCAACGTGCACCGTGGCGACTACGCGCGCATCGGCGAGGCGAAGATGGCGGTGGTGGACATGAATTCGTTCTGGGTCTACGGCTTCTTCGAGGAAACCAAGCTGCCCCACGTACGCGTGGGCGATAAGGCCGACATGCAGTTGATGAGCGGCCAGGTGCTCAAGGGCCATGTGGAAAGCATTTCCCGCGGGATCTACGACCGTGACAACCCCGAGAGCCGCGAGCTGATCGCCGACGTCAACCCGACCTTCAACTGGGTGCGCCTGGCCCAGCGGGTGCCGGTACGCATCCATATCGACGAGGTGCCCGAGGGCGTGCTGCTGGCGGCGGGCATCACCTGCACCGTGGTGGTCAACCAGGAGCCCCAATAGCCCCTGGCTGCTGCATGCAGGCGCTGCAGGCCAGCGAAAGAGGCCTTCAGCCCTGCACCGGGCTTGCTGGCCTCTTGGCTGGCAAGCCGGTTCCTGCGGTAGGGCGGGTTACTTGTAGCTTTTCTGCATGATCGCCAGGGACTTCTTCGCCGCAGCTTCCAAGCCGTCGTTGACGTTGTTGATAATGGCCACGAGCTTCGGGTTCTGCAGCACATCGACGCCGGGGTAACGCTGCTGGGCCAGGCGCGAGACGATGATGTACTGGGTCACCGCGTAATGCAGCTTGAACTGGCCGCTGTCCCGGGCCTTGGCAATGGCGGCTTTGACAAAGGCCTGGCGCTCGGCCGTGGTCATGCCCTTGAACAGGTCGGGGAGATCGAAGTGGATCTCGGCCGAGAAAATCGCCACCTCTTCATCCCGCGCCTCGTCGTACATCACCTGCTTGCTGGTCACGCGCTTCTTGAGGTCGGCAAAGCGCTGTTCGCCTTCGGCCAGTTGCTCAGGGCTCATCTTGCCTTTCAAGGCATCCAGCTGGCTGGTGTCCTCGGTGTTGTCGATGATCTTCAGCCAGGCATAGGCCTTCACCAGGTCGCCGGACTCTTCGGCTGCGTCGGCCAGGTTCTGTTGCGGTTCCGGGTTGCCGTGCAGCGCCGAGCGCTCCAGCCAGCGCAGGGCCAGCTCGCGGTCCTTGGGAATGTCCTTGTCGCCGAACCAGTAGGTGGCGTACATGCCGTACTCGGCGCACCAGTCGTTCTGCGACGCCGAGTAGGCGATGTAGTGGAAGGATTCGCGGTTGCGCTCGGCCTTGGGCTTGTCCGTTTCCTGATCGGTGGTGGTGGACAGGTAGCAGAAGGCCCGGGTGTAGTGCGGCGCGGCCATGGCGAAGCAGCTCTTGGCGCTCTTGTAGTCCTCGGCCTCGTCCAGCTTGTAACCGGCGCCGTACAGCACATCGGCGTCCATGGACGGGTTGCAGTATTCGTTAGGTGTCACCTTGGGCAAGACACTGTCCAGCGTCAGCTTGGGCAAGGTGTCATTCAGGTCGGGGACTTTGGGTTCGGTGTTTTCCGGAGCGGTGGTGGCGCAAGCCGCCAGCAGGACAGCCAATGCCAGTGGCAGTGCGTTGAACAATTTCAATGGATATTCCCTGATCGGCGAATGAAAGAAGTCGCGCATGAAATCAGCCAGGGACGGCAAAGGAGGGGAGCGTGAGCAGTTCCGTGCTTGAGGAGCGACGCCAGCGATTCCATGCTGCATGAACCCAGGGGTTCAAGGGCGGGCATTCTACTGGGATTGAGACGGGGTACAACCTGAACTGCGTGTGCACCGGCATGTCGGTTACCGAGCAAAGCAGAAACGATCGGCAGCTACCAAGCAGTGGCTTCGGGCAGACGCGGATCTCTATATTCGGCGCACGTTGGCGCCCGCCCCGAGCCTTGGTGCAGGGTGGGTGGTTTGAATGAGCAAGGAGTGCGGGTGTGCGTTATGTCGGCAAGGTGCTGGTGGGGCTGGTGATGCTCTGCTGTGCGGCGGGAGCCTTCTTGTGGGGCTGGGATTTCTTTGCACTCAGGTTCACCGGTGTCCATGCCACGGCCCAGGTGGTCGGCGCTTCCCGATCACGAATGGTCGGGGTGCAGAGCGGTAACCTATCACTCCACCAGAACGGTGTCCTATGTGACTGCTGACGGCAGCGTGATGACCCACACCTTCGACAGCGAGTTTCCCGAGACACAAGTGGGCGACACGGTGGGGGTTTTCTACAACCCCACCAAACCCGCCGAGGTGATCCCCGATACCTGGACCCACTTGTACTTCGCTTCGTTGATGAGCATTGGCGCCCTGGCGGCGCTGGGCATGTTATTTGGCCTCTGAATGGCCTGCGGCCGCGGCGTTGTCGGGGTTGCGCTTGGCCAGGATGGCCAGGCCCTGGGCTACGGTGTCCTCCAGGCCGAGGTTTTCATTGACCAGCAGGGCGTGCAGCGCCGGGTCTTGCCACAGGTTCACGGCGGGGGCCGTGAGGTTGGCTTGCCGGGCAATCAGCACGTAGGCGTAGAGCTGGCGGCGCTTCTGGAAGTCCGGATTGGGCTCCAGGGCATCCACCACGTTGGCCATGAACTGCCGACGCTGCAAGGGCGACAGGCCCTCGAATGCCTGGGGGTGGTTCATGTAGACGTCGGCCATGTGCAGGGCGATCAGCTCCTTGCGGTCGGCCTTTTTGCGCAGCTCCTGCGGTGGCAACTGAGTGAGTAGCTGCTGGTAGTGCTGCTCGCCTTCGGCGATTTGTGCCGGGCTCATGGCCTGCTTCAGCGGCTCGATGTTCTCGGCATCGCCCAGCACCCTGGCCCAGGCATAGGCCAACGCCAGCTTGTTCTGCTTCTTGCTCTGGCTGAGCATTTCCTCCTGCGCCTCGAGTGCGCCGTGCCGCGCCGAGCGTTCGAGCCAGGCCATGGCCAGGGCCTTGTCGGGTGGCTGCTTCAATTTGCCGATGCTGTAGATGTCGTACAGCGCCCACTGCGCGCAGCCTTCGTTTCTCCTGGCGGCATAGGCGATGTAGTTGAACGCCTCGCTTTTGACATAGACGTTGGGACGCTCGGCGGTGACCATGGCCAAGCTGCAAAGGCTGCGGGTGTAGCGGGGGGCGGCCATGGCCAGGCAGCTCCTGGCCATTTGCACTGCTTCGCTGGCGAACTGGGTACGCAGCACACCATGGGTTTCCTGGTCTTCATCGATCAGCAGGCGGCCGATGCCAAACAGCAATTCGCTGTCCATGTCCGCCGTGCAATACGCATTGGCCTCGGCCTTGGGCAGGATCTGCTCCAGGCCGAGGTCGGGCAGGCTCTGGTCCAGTTTTTCGTCTGGCGAGGAGGGCTCGCAGCCGGTCAGCAAGGTGAACAGGGCCAGCGGCAGGGCACTACGACAGTTCAATGGCTAGTCTCTGGGGGATCGATCAAGGGCATGGCGTGTCCTGGCGCGTGGCTGTTACGCACAAGCGCCGGGTGAGTTGTTAAGACTCGGCAGGGTCAGAGCTTGGCGGCCAGGCCGAAGCGCTTCATCAGCCCCTTCTCCAGCAAGCCCTTGGGCAAAAGGTTGGCCAGTAGCGGCAGGGCGCGGCTGCCGTTGCCCAGGCGGACCAGGCGCGGCGGGTTGGGTTGTTGCACGGCCTTGAGCAGGCCAGCGGCGAATTCACTGGCCGGGGTCGGCTTGTCCTGGGAGGCCTTGGCCCGGGAGCGGATGCCCTCGCGCAGCGGCCACCAGGGCGATTGTTCGTTGAGCAGTTGTTCGGCTTCATGCCCGGCGTTCTTGGCAAAGCTGGAGGCGATGGCCCCGGGCTGCACTTCCATGACCTTGATGCCGAACGGCGCCAGCTCCATGCGCAGGGCATCGCTCAAGGCGTGCACTGCGGCTTTCGAGGCGCAGTAGGCGCCGGCAAATGGCGTGACCAGCACCCCGGACACACTGCCGATATTCACCACCAGGCCACGGCTGCGGCGCAGCACCGGGAACAGCGCCCGGGTCACCCCGACCACTGCGAACACGTTGGTTTCGAACTGGCGCTGCATGGCTTCCACGCCACCGTCCAGCAGCGGGCCCATGGCGCCGTAGCCGGCGTTGTTGATCAGTACATCGAGGCCGCCGTGCTGCTGGTTGATGTCCTCGGCCAGGGCGGCCAGGGCCGCGCCGTCATTCACATCCAGCTGCACCGCGTGGAAGCCGGCGGCTTGCAGGGCGGCGACGTCCTCGGCCTTGCGGGCGCTGGGCAGGACGGTGTAGCCGGCCTGTTTGAAGGCATCCGCCAGGGCGCGGCCGATGCCGCTGGAACAACCGGTGATCAACGCTACGGGCATGGCGCGGTCCTTGTGCTGGGCGATGGGAAGGGGATCAGCGAGAGAAACTACCCTGTAAACGCTCGGCGCGAAACTCCAGGGTTTGCGGGCGATAGCCCGGGCGTAGCGGTGGCAGGGGCAGGCAGTCCTGCCAGCTGGCGCCGGCCTGCAATTCGCCGGGGCCGCGATAGCGTGGGGCGCTGTATTGGTTGTCGGCAAGGTTGACCGTGTCGCCCGGGGCGTAGGCGGCGACGCGCCAGCGCAGTTCAATCAGGGGGACTTTGTTGCCGTTGTTGAGCTTGACCTGTAGCGGGCGGTCGGCGGGGCAGTGTTCGGGGGCGTAGGCCAGGCGCAGTTCCAGGCGCGCTAGCTGCTGGGCTTCGCGGTTGTCCAGCCAGACCACCCAGCCGGCCACCAGGGCCAGGCCGCAGGCGGCGGCCAGGGACACGGGCAGGGCTTTGGCGGGGTAGCGCAGGAGCAGGATCAGCCAGGTAATGATCAGCAGGACGCCGATGAACATGACGCGAACCTCTGGGGAATGTGGGTGCATCCTACCTAAGCGTAGGTGGGGTTGGCGATGGTGGGGGTTGTGGGGCGGGGCGGCCTGATAGCCGGCCCGGGCTCTTTGGGTTTTGTGTACATATCCGTTGCTGCGGGTGTGGCGGCTGGCGGTTTCGCCCTTACGGCGAGTCCCTTTTGTCAGTCGACACAAAAGGAACCAAAAGGTCTTGCCCCCACGTCCGGCCGCTCGCTGCGCTCGGGTTCCCTCGTTCCGGTACTTCTCAGGGGGCATCGCTTCCAGCGATGTCCTCGACTGCGTCGAGGGGCGCTGCGCGCCATTCCCCTGATAAGCACCTGCACTCGGCCTCCCCAGGGGGCGGGTGAATCAAGATCACAAGCCCCACGGCGCGCCCTACCGGGCGGCGCATCGCGGGTGGGGTGTGCGTGTTTGGCATCGCTTCGTGTAGCCGCTGCCGAAGGCTGCGCATGGGCGCGCAGCGGCCGCTGGGTCTTGAATTCGCTGAAGGTCCTTCGGCTCTTGTCGCAGCCTCGCGGGCTCGGCAGCGGCTACACGAGGTGATGTGCTTTCCAGGTCAATGGCATGGACATAAACTGCGACGCCTTTGTCGTTGCTCCGTGTCGAACCCGGACTAGCCTTTGAGCGTCGCTGCCCATTCAGCGACTGGGCTTGGTAACCCATTTCGATACAGGCGCAAGAGCGCCACATATCACTATTGCAGGCGCTTTTTTTGTGTCTGCACATCCGTGCAATGGCAGCTGTGCGTGGTAGGGCTCGCCCCTGCCGGGTTCCTGTATCTCCGGTTTACCAACCTGCGCGCAGCTGCCCCCCTTCGCTTGGCAGCCCGTTTTGATACAGCTGCCGCAGTGCCCCCTTTCGCTATTGCAAGCTCGTTGTGCGCCTGTGTATTCGTGCAATGGCAGCTGTGCGTGGAAGGGCTTCAGCCCTGCCGGGTTCTTGTATCTCCGGTCGACCAATCCACGCACGGTTGCCCCCCATAGCAGGGCTGTGCATTTTCTGGTGCAGAGGGGCACGGCAGTGATCAATGAGATGGGTTGGAGATGAAGGAGAGGGGATAGGCCTGCAGATCGTTCCCCCCGCATTTGAAGGAGGGAACGATCACGGGGCGTTTTAGTTCAGGTACTGACTATCACGAATCCGCCGACCCAACACGTCCAGCAGATCGCAACCGTCCCGCAGTAGGATGGCGCAGGCATGGGCGAATTGCGTGAGATCCGTGGCATCGGCGTGGCGGCTGTCCATGTGCACGATGCTTTCCATCAGTTGAGTCACCGCGAGGATGCGGTAGGCGGCGCTGGCATGGAGTTCGTCCAAGGGCGCTCGGGTGTCGATAAACAGGGTGGGAGTGGAGGATTCGTTGCTAGTTAGCGCGATACGGTCGGTCATGCTGTGCTCCAAAGAAACAGTGCTGGAAAACTGCGTTCCTGAGAAAACAACCGAGCCGTCAACCTCGATCACGAATGAGTCGTAACAGGCGCGAGGATAGGGAGCGAGAAGAGGGCGGTCAACCCGATATGTGTAGCCTTGAACGACCTTTTGTATCCACAGATGGCTGTTGATCTGGCTTGCCGCTTGAGGCTTGCCCCTTGGCACTGCTTCTGAAAAAAATCCCCCTGTCCAACCGCCTGCGGATAGGGGACGCAGGCGACCGGAAGGGGGTGAAAGGACTCGCTGGCAACGACTATCTGCTTCTACTTGCAGCTTGCCGCTTGAAACTTGCTGCTGCTCTTACTGAGCGATGGTCTTGACCGAGATGCCGCGCTCCAGCGGGGTCGAGCGGCCGTAGATATCCTCAAAGCGTTCGATGTCGTCTTCGCCCAGGTAGCTGCCCGATTGCACTTCGATGATCTCCAGGGGAATCTTGCCGGGGTTGCGCAGGCGGTGCACCGAGGCGATGGGGATGTAGGTGGACTGGTTCTCGGTGAGCAGGAACACGTTCTCGTCACAGGTGACTTCGGCGGTGCCGCTGACCACGATCCAGTGTTCGGCGCGGTGGTGGTGCATCTGCAGGGACAGGCACGCACCCGGCTTGACCGAGATGTGCTTGACCTGGAAGCGCCCGCCCATGTCTACCGAGTCGTAGGAGCCCCACGGACGGTAGACCTCGCAGTGGTTCTGGGTTTCGCTGCGGCCTTGTTCGTTGAGGGTGTTGACCATCTGCTTCACGCCTTGGACCTTGTCCTTGTGGGCGATCATCATGGCGTCCTTGGTCTCGACCACGACGATGTTCTCCAGGCCGATCACCGACACCAGCTTGCCGTTGCCGTGGATCATGCAGTTCTTGCTGTCCTGGATCACCACGTCGCCCTTGCTGACGTTGCCGTCGGCGTCCTTTTCATGCACGTCCCACAGCGATGACCAGCAGCCCACGTCGCTCCAGCCGGCACTGAGCGGCACCACGCAGGCGCGCTGGGTCTTTTCCATCACCGCGTAGTCGATGGAGTTGTCCGGGCAGCAGGCGAAGGTGGCTTCGTCGATCATCACGGTGTCCGGGTCCTGCTGGCTGCGTTCCAGGGTCAGCAGGCAGGTGTCGTAGATGTCCGGATCATGTTTTTTCAGCTCTTCGAGGAAGCGGCTGGCGCGGAACAGGAACATGCCGCTGTTCCAGAAGTAGCCACCGGCCTGGACGAACTCGGTGGCGCGTTTTTCATCGGGCTTCTCGACAAAGTGCGAGACCCGGCTGACGCCCTCCGGCAGTAGCGCATCGTGGGTCGACTTGATGTAGCCGTAGCCGGTTTCCGGCTTGGTCGCCGGTACGCCGAACAGCACCATCTCGCCGCGCTCGGCGGCCACGGTGGCCAGGGCCAGGGCCCGCTGCAGGGCTTTCTGGTCGTCCATCACGTGGTCGGCCGGCAGCACCAGCATCAGCTCGTCGCGACCTTCGTTGACCAGCATCATCGCGGTCAGGGCCACGGCCGGCGCGGTGTTGCGGCCGAAGGGCTCCATCAGGATGCGCTGGGATTCGAGGCTGCGGTTGCTCAATTGTTCGTTGACGATGAAGCGGTGGTCCTTGTTGCAGACCACGATGGGGGTGTCCATGCCTTCGAACACCAGGCGCTCCAGAGTCTGCTGGAACAGCGTGTGTTCGCCGGTCAGGGCGAGGAATTGCTTGGGGAACTGCTTGCGCGAAAGCGGCCAAAGACGTGAGCCGCTACCACCTGACAAGATCACCGGAATCATGTTGTTACTCCTAATAAATGCAGTTGCGAGCCGCAAGCTGCAAGCGACAAGTTAAAAGCTCTTCACTTGCCGCTTGAGGCTTGTGGCTGATAGCTCGCGCGGTTAGCGCGTTGATACGGGGCGCTTGACCCAGACCGGCGACAGGTTGCTGCCGTTGCCGGTGACGTAGAGCACCGCCGCTTCGCCGCGCTCCAGGGCCACGGGCTTGAGGTCGCTGACCTTCTTCTGGCCGTCGTACAGGGCGAAGCTGACCTTCACCGGGTTGATTTCGCGTTCGCCGCGGCCCTTGGCGGCCACGGCCTGGACCACGTCGGTCTTGCCGTCGGCGGTCTTGAGCGTCAGGGCCTGGTCGCTGAGGTTCTGCACTCGCACCAGGGATTTCTGCTTGTTCTTGAACGGCGGCTCCTCGATCAGTTGCGGCTGGCCGCTGGCGTTGTTGACCAGGGTGTAATAGTGGTCGGCGGCCAGTTTCACCGGCACGCTCTGGCTGCCCAGCTTGGCGGTGTAGTCGCCGCCGGGCATGAAGCTGAAGTCGCTGCTGGCCAGGGGCGCGACGTCGTTGACGTTGGTGCTGCCGATGGTGGCGCTGACTTCGCTGTTGCTGGCGTTGTAGATGCGCACGAAGGTCGAGCCCTTGGGCGCGGTGGGGCCGTACAGCGCGGCGTCGCCCCCGGCGAAGGCGGGCAGGGACAGGACGCTCATGCCGGCAGCCAGGGTGATGGCCTTGGCGAGACGACGCGGATTGATAGTGAAAGTCATGGGTGTCACCTCTCTTTTCAGTTGTGTGCCCGGTCGGGCGTCTCGGATTTGTTCAGTGCCACAGTTTGTTGGCGGGCACCGGTTTGCTTGAGCTCTGCGACCCACTGCGGGTCGGCGTCGCCAATTTCGTTGTTCACCGGCAGGTAGCGTTCAGGGAATTCCCAGATCAGCACCTGGGGCGGGTGGTTCTTGAAGTCGTCGCTTTTGAGGTAGCTGAGCATCGGCAGGATCGGGCCGTGGCCGTCCTCGGCGTAGCTCAGCACATCGCTGTGCAGGGCCTGCTTGAGGGCGCCGACGAAGTTCCAGTTGGGGTTGGCGCTGTAGCTGGTGCCCACCAGGGTCACGGGCACTTCGTGGTCGGCGAACAGGTTGTCTGCGGCGCCGGCCTGCTCCCCAGCGGCGTGGGTCTCGCGTTTTTGCAGGGGCTCCGGGGCCGGCATCAGGTTCTCGAACAACGGGTCCAGGGGCAGGAAGCGGCGCAGGTCGCCCTTGTGCTTGACGGTCTCCTGGGTCTGGGTGACGAAGCGTTGTGGCTGGCCACTGAGCGGGGTCTTGGCGGCGATGGCCTGGGCCAGTTGGTGGGCGACGACTTCGGCGCCGGCCGGCGTCCAGTGGGTGTCGGTGCGCAGGAACACTGGCTGGCCCTGTTGCTTGGCCTGTTGCAGGGGCCCCAGCAGGTCGGGGGCGAGGATCTTGTCGGCGGCCACCCGGGCATGGAAGTCCTGGTAGAGGTTGGCGTGGATGCGCGCCGGGCGCACGGCGTCCAGGTGTTCCGGATACAACCGCACCTTGGCCGGGACGATCGCCATCACCAGTTTCACCCCGTGCTGCTTCAAGGTCTGGCGCACACCCTCGACCAGGGCGTAGTTGCCCTGCAGGTTGAGTTCCTCGTTGACCACCGGATGGAATTCTTCATCGCTGTACAGCCACTGGTCGCGGCCGAGGATCACCCCCGGACGACCCTCGTTGAACAGCTTGAAGTCCAGCGCGGCCCAGAGGTTGGTACCCAGGCGCTTGATCGGGAACTGGTCGTCGTAATGGGTTTCCACGGCCTTGGTCCAGCGCCCGTTGAGCACGGTGGCGTCACTGTTGGTGCTGAAGCCGAAGAAGCTGCGCGCCGACCATAGACCCAGGACCAGCAGGGTCACCAGGAACAGTGCGACGTAGAACAGGCGTAATGAGCGGGTCATGGGCGGCCTCCTCAGAACTGGAAGTACAGGAACGGCGAAAAGCTTTGCGCCGAGAGTTTGAGAATCGAGGCGATGAACAGCAGCAGCACCAGGGCGCGCATGGCATAGCGCGACCAGTCGGCGCTCCAGTAGGCCGGTTGCACCTGGGCCTCGCGGCCGACGATGTAGCCCGGCTGGTGGATGCTGCCGGGGTTGTCGCCGGGTGCTGCCTTGATCAGGCCGGGTTGGGCAGTGGCCGGGCCATCGGCTTGGGTGTCCAGGGCCGGGCCGGTTTCGGGCTTGCCCTTGGTCGGCGCCGGGTTGCGATACAGGTCGCGCAGGCCGAAGAACGCCAGGGTCAGGTAGGCCACGACCAGGGTCGCCACTTGCAGGCCGGTGAGGCTGGCGCGGTTGAGTTCCGACAGCGACCAGTCGCCGAAGCTGAACATGGCGCCGTACATGCGCCCGGCCACGTGCAGGTTCTCGGCGCGGAAGATCACCCAGCCCATCACCACCAGCAGGAAGGTCAGGGCCCAGCGGATCGGGTTGAGGCTGCGTGGGCTGGTGTTGATGCCCAGGGCCTTCTCGATGGCCAACCACATGCCGTGCCAGGCGCCCCAGACGATGTAGGTGAAGTTGGCGCCGTGCCACAGGCCGCCCAGGAGCATGGTCAAGAACAGGTTGCGATAGGTGATCAGGGTGCCTTTGCGATTGCCGCCCAGGGTGATGTACAGGTAGTCGCGCAGCCAGGTGGACAGGCTGATGTGCCAGCGCCGCCAGAACTCGGTGATCGACTGGCTGATGTAGGGCTGCTTGAAGTTCTCCATGAAGCGAAAGCCCATCATCAACCCGAGGCCGATGGCCATGTCGCTGTAGCCGGAGAAGTCGAAGTACAGCTGCGCGGTGTAGGCCAGGGCGCCCAGCCAGGCGTCACCCGTGGTGGGGTGTTGCAGGGCGAAGCAATGGTCGGCGACCACCGCCAGGGTGTCGGCGATGAACACCTTCTTGATGAAGCCCTGCATGAAGCGCGTGCAGCCTTCGGAGAACTTGTCCAGGGTGTGGGTGCGGTGGTTGAACTGGTCCGCCAGGTCGCGAAAGCGCAACACCGGGCCGGCGATCAGGTGCGGGAAGATCGCCACGAACGCTGCGAAGTCGATCAGGTTGCGGGTCGCCGGGGTGTCGCCGCGGTAGATGTCGATGATGTAGCTGATGGACTCGAAGATGTAGAACGAGATACCGATCGGCAACAGCACGTGGGTCAGGATGAACGGCTCCAGGCCCATGGAGGTCATGATCGCGTTGAGGCTTTCGACGCCGAAGTTGGCGTACTTGAAGTAGCCGAGGATGCACAGGTCCACCGCCACTCCCAACAGCAGCCAGCGCTGGGCGGGCTTGGTCATGACGCCGGCGGCGCCGACCTTCAGGCCGATCCAGTAGTTCCACAAGGTGACCGCGGCGAACAGCGCGAGGAAGTCCACCCGCCACCAGGCGTAGAACACGTAGCTGGCGATCAGCAGCAACAGGTTGCGATAGCGTTGCCCGCTCACGTAGTACAAGCCGAGGAACACCGGCAAGAACAGGAACAGGAACACATTGGATGAGAAAACCATCCCGAGCTCTCCATGTTTAACCAATAGTCAGGGGCCGCAGCCCCCCCCAAACCCCCCCGTGGAAAACCATGGGAGGCGTATTGCATTCACCGACGCCGTCCGGCGTGCGCATCAACCCTCACAACGTCCCCTGTAGGTTCTGTGCATGGCCTACAGGCCTTTGTTGCCCTTTTCATGGTTCGGGTCGTAGACCTTGGTCAGGTCGCCGCCCAGGCGGAAGGTCTTGAACGGCTGCATCTTGTGCTTGCGTTCCAGCACATCCGGGGCGCAGGTGTAGAGGCTGCAGAAGGGCTCGAGCCAGGCGAATTTCGCGTCGACCTTGAGGTCGGTCATGTCCTGCTGCTTGCCGTTCTTGCGCTCGAAGGTGTCCGGGTCCTTGACCCCGGCCAGCACCCGCTCGCCCAGGCGCTTGAGCGCGCTGTTGTTTTCCTGGCGCAGATCGACGCCGTTGACCTGGGCGAAGCTGGCGATCATCGCCAGCGGCGGCAGGGCGTAGTTGTGGTAGGCCAGGGCCCGTTGCTGGCGCTTGAGTTCGTTGGGCAGGTAGCCGTCGGCGTCGACCTGGCCTGCGCCGACCTTGTATTCCTTGACGGCCCAGTCGAACAGGTCGCGGCGGTTGGTGGCCACGGCGGTGGCCATTACCGACCAGGCGGCCCAGTAGGAATGGTTGTTGGTCTTGTCCAGGGGCAGGTTGTCCCAGTCGCTGACCACCTGGTCGGCCATCTTGCCGAACCAGGCCTCGATCTTCTGCGCCTGCTCCTGGTGAGTGGCCAGGGGATGGGAGTCGGAGAACTTCAGCCGCAGGTAGGCCGAGGCCATGCTGCCCAGGGCCCATTTGCGCATGGACTTGCCGGTGTGGTTGAAGTCCTTGGACATCAACGCGTCGGCCTGGGCCCAGGCACTGAGCCAGTTCAGGGTGCAGTCCAGCTGCTGCGGACGACCGTCGCGCATGAACTGCATGACCTGCTTGCTGGTGCCGCGCTCGATCTTGGTGATGTCCGCGGTGCTGTCATGGAAGGCCTGTTGCGATTGCACGTTGAGGGTCGCCCGGGCCTTGTCCGAGCCTTCGTACTTGCTGCGAAACTGCAGGGCGCCGGTGTAGGGGGCCGGCATCGCATCGCAGCCGTCACTGTTGTCGCCGGTCTTGAACTTGTCTACCGGGGCGTAGTAGCCCTGGGGCGGGCGCAGCGGCGCGGCGGCCTGGGCACTGCCAGCGACCATCGCCAGCCCCAGCAGGCCCGGTATCAGTAGTTGTGTCACGCGTGTGCTTTGCATGGATAACCTCACTGCCCGATCTGCGCGGTGCGTTGCTCGGCGCTCGGGAACACGTTGCGTTTGCAGATTTTCGCTTCGACCTTCTGCAAGGCGGTGCCGGCCTCGGGGCCCTGGATTTCCACCGCCAGCAGGTTTTGCGCGGCCCAGTCCTCGTCGGTACGCAGTTCGAAGGCGAAGCGCCCGTCGGTGTCGGATGTCTCCGGTTTTTCGATCTTGATGTCCTCGTGCCGGCCGTTCATGTACCAGAGGGTGGCCTGCAGGGTTTTCACCGAGGTGTCGGCGAAGCGGATGTCCACCTGGTGGGCGCTGTTGCGCAGGTCCTTGTTCTGGCTGTTGACCAGCAGCTCGTTCTTGCCGGGCTTCAAGGTGGTGCTGGCGCTCATCTGCGCCGGCTTGCCTTCGCAGCCGTTGTCCAGCAGCGCCATCATCTGCCGGTAGATGGTTTCCTGGTCCAGGCGGTACAGCGGCGAGAACTCCCAGATCAGGATCTTCGGCGGGTTCTTCTGGAACTCCTCGCTGCCCAGGTATTGCAGCATCGAGCCTTCCAGGCCGCCGCCGGGGAAGGCGACGTTGAGGATGTCGGCACCGATGGCCTCTTCCAGGAAACCGGCGAAGTTGTAGTTCTTGCCGCTGTGGCTGGTGCCCACCAGGGTGATCTGCGGGTTGCCGGAGTCGCCGAACAGATCGCCATCGCCGGCCTCGCCCTTGGGTTCGGTGGTGAACTGGTCCATGTACTGGATCGCATAGCTGGTGCCGCACAGCTGCCCGGCCATGTTGTGCAGGGTGCCGGTCTTGCCCATGCGCCCGGACTTGTGGGTCTGGAACTCGCGCCGGGGAATGTCGGCGAACGCCGGCAGGTGCTTGACCTTGTCGGCGACGATCCGCGCCGTGCGCTGGGCGCCGTAGGGGGTCCAGTGCTGGTCCCCACGGAAGTAGAAGTCGTGGGCCGGCAGGGTCTCGGGCAATTGCTCGTCGGTCAGCGGCGACAGGTCCGGGACCACGTAGCCCATCTGCGCGAAACGCCCGAGCATGGCCTTGTAGTTGGCCAGGGCCTTGTCGTAGTCGAAGCGGGCTTTTTCCGCCGGGTTGAGCTTGTTGCGGTTCACCAGGCCGCGGGTCGGCTGGTAGACCACCACCAGTTCCACGCCCTTGCTCTTGAAGGCTTCGTGCAACTGCTTGAGGCGGCGATAGCCTTCGGGTGTGGTGTTGAACTCGGTACGCAAATCTTCCTGGGTACGGAACAGCCAGTCGCCCTGTGCCTGTACCAGGGTGGTGAAGTTCTGCTGGTAGCGGGTCACGTAGTTCTTCGCATCGTGGGCGGCCGGGCACAGGTTGCAGCATGGCTCGGCCTTGAACGACGGCGCGGCGACCTCATCGGCCCGGGCCGTGGCGCTGGCAGCGAGGATGCCCGCGGCGAGGGCCGACAAGCCCAGGAATTTGATCAAGTGTGGGTGCATGCAAGTCATCCTCAATCGCGCATTTCGGTCTGGCGTTCGACGGGGTCGATCAATACGGCTTTGCGCTGGCGTACCAGCAGGTCGAGAATTTCGTCCTGGCGCTCGCCCAGCACGCCGGAGAAGCTGATGCCGCTGCTCTTGGTCGGTGCCAGCATCGACACCCGGTACAGCTCCACACTCAGGGGCGAGTCGATGGACATCGGTCCGCTGCCGTTGGCCGCCAGCTCGCCGCCGACCACGATCAGCGAGACCTGGGCATCGAACGGGTCGAGCTTGATGTCGCGGTCGGTGTTGGTCAGGTCCTTGATGTGGCCGTAGACCCCGGTCAGACCGTTGGCCATGGCGATGTTTTCGTACAGGCGGATGTTGACGCTGTTGCGGATGCGGATGCCGTGGCGGCGGTTGCTGACTACCTTGTTGCCGTAGATCAGGTTGTCGGCACTCTCGTAGAGGGTGATGCCGTCGGTGTGGTTGCGGTAGATCTCGTTGTAGGCGATCAGGTTGTTGATGCTGTTACGGTCGATCACCAGCCCCGAGAGGTGGTTGTCGTAGCTGCGGTTGTTGAAGATGAAGCTGTCGTTCACCTCCCGGGAAATGATGATGCCGTGCTTCTTCCGGGTGCCGTAGACGGTGTTCTCGGCAATGATCAGACCGTGGGAACGGTCGTGGGGGTCGATGCCGTAGACGATGTTGTCGCGGTAGGTATTGCCTTTGAGCACGAAGCCTTCGGTCTCGTAGCAATAGAAGCCGTACCACATGTCCGAGAACGCAGAATCGATGATCCAGCCGGTGGGCTCGGGGCGCTTGAGTACCTTGGCCATGTTCGGCGTGTACTGGGAAATGCTCACCCCGTAGGACTTGGAATTGGCGTAGCCGAAGCTGGCCATCTTGCTGTTGGCGATGTAGGTCTGGGTGCCGCCCCAGGCCAGCAGGAAGGGGCGAAACTCCTTGGCCGAGCGGAAGGTCGCCGGGCCGTTGTCCTTCTCGCGCCAGCCGGTGACCTGGGTATCGCGCACGAACAGCTGGCCATCGTTGACCAGGAACGCGCCGGCTTCCTGGGACAGGCGCAGCTCGCGGGTCTGCTGGTCGATCTCCAGGATGCCGTGGCGCCCGACCACGATCGGCAGGCGGGCCAGGTAGACCCCAGGGGCGGTTTCGCTGATGTACTGCTTGGGCAGCTTGCCTACCAGGTCCTTGAGGTTGACGTAGCCATCGTCGACGAAGATCGCCTGGGGAATGCCGTGTTGGCGCACCACCCATTCGGCCATCTTGTTGTCGCCGCCGATGAAGTCCTTCAGGGCGTCTTCCTGCATCATCCGCCGCACGCTGATCTTGCCCGGCTTGCTGCGCACGATCTTCGCCGCCACGGCTTCGGCGGTGTAGCCGGAGAGGTCGGGCAGGGTCGGCTTGGCCAGGGCCAGCGGTTCGGTGGGGGCGCTGCTGACGGTATAGGTCTTGGCCTGTTGCAGCTCTTTGGCAACGATCGGCGCCTTGGCCGCCTCGACGTTGCCCAGGGCTGTGCCGCTGGCCAGCAGCAGGGCGCCGGCCAGCAGGCCCAGGGAGCCTTTGTGCAGCGGGGTGTGGGGATGGCGATGCATCTGGGGGACTCCGTTCATGGCTGGCCTCAGAAGCGCCAGATCACGTCGATGAAGGCGCGGTGCATATAGGAGTCGACGTCCTTGCCGTAGGCGTCGCCGGGCTTGAACACGCCACCGCGAAAACGCACCAGGGCCGCGGGCTCGTCGATCGACTGGCTCAGGGCCGCCGGCAACAGGCCTTGCTTGAAGTACTTGGTGACCACCAGGTCCATCTCCTGGCCGAGGTCCTTCTTGCCGTCTTGCAGGGGGAGCGAGGTGCTGCCCAGCAGGGCGCCGGTGGTGTCGTCGTAGTTGTTGTCCACCGCGTTGATACCGTTGCTGCCCACCGGCTTGTTGCCGTCCACGCGCCAGAACTTGTGGTAGACCAGGCTGGCGTCGTAGTCCTCGCGCAACTGCCAGGCGCCGAACAGGGTGGCGGTCTGGGTGTTGTTCATTTCGCCCCGGAAGGCTTCGCCGAAGCGGTGCACCCGGGAGCGGGTGCCGGTGTAGTTGGAACGGTTGCTTTGCAGGCCGTTCTGCTCGTACTCGGCGCTGGCCCGGGCATAGGCCGCGCCCACTTGCCAGTTCGGGTCCAGGCGCAGGCGCACCCCCAGGTCGGTGGCCCAGCCGTTGAGGTTGTCCCCGCGCTTGGCCTGGGTCGGGCGACTGCCGTCGGCGTTCAGCGGGTTGACCGTGTCGCGGTCGCCGCGCATGCCGGTGAGGCTGGCCCAGTAGTTGACGGTATTGGTGTTGCGCCAGTTATAGGCGTCGCTGTTGGCTTCCAGGCCGAGCCAGGTCAGGTCGCCGTTCTGCTTCTTGTCCAGCGGGTCGCTGGCGACTCCGGGCTCGGCATAGTCGAGCTTGCCGTCATCGTGGGTGTGATGGGCGCGAATGCCCACCCATTGGCCGGGCGTCCACTGGTAGGCGACGTCGGCGTAGGCGTGCAGGCGGTCCTTGTCCTTGGGCGCCAGTTCCTTGAGGTCGGTGCGGTATTCGCTGAAGCGCTCGGCCAGGCCCAGGTTGGCCCGCAGCAGGGTGGTGTCGAAGGTCCAGTTCAGCGCTTCGATGTTGGTGTCGCGCCATTGGCCGTCGTCGTTGCGCAGGCGCTGGCGGCCGAACTTCAGTTGCTCGCCGGGGTAGGCGGTGAAGCCGCTGTAGCCGACCCAGAACTCGCGCAGGGCCAGGTAGTTCTTCTTGGCCTTGCGGTCGTCGTTGGCCGACTGCTGGCTGGCATCGTCGCTGGATTGTTGCAGGGTGTCGGTCTCGATCACATCGGTGGAGGTCACCGCCTGGCCCATGGCATAGGCGCTCCAGTTGCCGCTTTCGCCATAGACCCAGGGACGCAGGTCCAGGCCGATGCCGTTGACGTCGCCGCCACGCTGGGTACCCAGGTCGCGGTCGTCCTCGGATTGCGCGGTGATCTTCACTTCCAGACCGAAGTTCTTGGTTTCGCTCAGTGCCGCGAAAGAGGGTGTCGACCAGGCCAGGGCGCAACCCAGGGCAAGCCCCAGCTTCGACAGGCGCAAGGGGGCCTGGCGGTCGCAGCCTGCGGCAGCGGCTACAAGGTGAGTAGAGCGTTTCATAGGGATTCCTCGCCGTCTTCTTCCTGCAGGGCCTGCAGTTGCAGCGTGCTCTGGGCCAGGGTGCCGCGTACGGCCTGTTCCTGTTGCAGCAGGCGCTGGGCTTCGGCGCGTTGGCCGGGGGGCAGTTGTTCATCGAGTTGCTGGGCCAGTTCGTTGGCCTGGGGGGTGTCCTGGACCTTGGCCAGCTGGCTGAAGACGTAGGCATTGACCGGATCGGGGCGGGTGCCGCGGCCCTGGGAAAACAGCTGGGCAATGGCGAAGTCGGCGCTGTTCTGGCCGTTGCGGGCAGCGGTCAGCAGATGGTCCAGGGCCTTTTGCGGATACACCTGGCCCAGGTAGCCACGGCGGTAGATCTGCCCCAGGTAGTAGTCGGCGGCGACCTCGCGGCCCAGGGCTTGCTTGAAGTGTTGCTCGGCCACCTTGGCATCGGCCGGCACCCACTTGCCCTCGTAGTAGAGCTTGCCCAGCAGCAGTTCGGCGCGGGGCTGGTCGGCGGCGCGGCCGTTGTCCAGGTACTTGATCATTTGCTCGACGTCGCCCAGTTCGGGGAAGTCGTAGAGCAGTTGCGCCAGGCTGACCCAGGACGCCGGGTACACCGGGGCCACTTGCTCGAGCAGGGCCTGGGCGGTTTTTTCGTCGGGCTTGCCGAGGCTGGCGTCGCCCAGGACCCGGGCCACGCTGTCGACCCGCTGGGCGCTGACGGTGCCACGGCCATGGCTGGCTTGCAGTTGCTTGACCAGATCGGCTTGCTGCTCGGCCTGGCCGCGCTTCTGGTAGACGGTGGCCAGCTCGACGTAGCAGATATCGGTGCTGTTCAAGGAGGCCTTGCAGATCTTCTCCACCTCATCCAGGTGCTGGTCGTAGGTGCCCTGGGTGCGATACAGCAGGACCTGGGCCAGCCCGGCCTCGGGGTAGCCGGCGGCGCGCCATTGGCCGATCTGCCGCTGGGCGTCGACATTGGGGAAGCTGTGGGGATATTGCAGGTAGAGCATCGCCAGGGGGATCAGGGTGTTGCCTTCGCCGTTGGCGAAGGCCTTCTTCAACAGGCCCTCGGCTTCGTGCTGTTCGGCGTCGCTGGCCCCGGGCTTGGCCGCCAGCAACCGGCCCAGGCGCGCCTGGGCCCGTGGCGAGGTATCGGCGGCGGCGCGGTAGGTGGCCTCGGCCTGCTTGACCTGCGCCGGGTCGCGGCTTTCCACCTGGATATCCGCCAGGCCCACTTGCGCCTCGCTATAACCCAGGTCCGCCAGCTGGCGATAGTTCTGCTGGGCCAGGGCGGTATCGCCGCGCTTGAGGGCTTCGTTGGCCAGGCGCTGGTCCGGCAGGCCGGCGCAACCGGCCAGGGCCAGGGCAGCCACCAACGGCAACACCGCGAGTTGGGTAGGCGTGTTCATGGTTACAGACCCGCGGCCATGGCTTTGTCGATCAGCCAGTTCATCGAAGGCCCGCGGTCGCTGCTGACCTCCACCGGACGGCCGGCGAACTCGCTGCCCAGGGGCGCGTCGGGCTTGATCTGTACGCGGATATCCGAAGACAGGTCGTTGCCGTTGAGGCTGGTGCTGCTGACGATGGTGCCGGTGCGCACCTGGTCTTCGCCGGCGACCTGCAAGTTGACCTTGGTGCCCGGGCGCACGTCGCCGAACTGGCGGTAGGAGAAGCGCGCCTCGACAGTGGCCAGGCTGCCCCGTGGCACCAGTTGGTAGATCACGTCGCCCTTGCTGGCGTACTGACCGTCGGCCACCAGTTGCTGGGCCACGGTGCAGTCACAGGGCGAGGTCAGGGTGCCGGTCATCTGCTTGCCGAACAGCTCCTCGACCTTGGCTGGTTGTAGCTGGTTTTCGTCCAGGTGGCCCTTGAGCACATCCAGCATGCTGGTGCTGAAGCTGGCCAGGGGCGCGCCCTTGGCCACGTTGCCGTTGGCTTGCACCAGGCTTTGCACGGTGCCGTCGCGGGGCATGGTCACGTTCATTCCCGGCACATTCACCAGGCCAGCCTCGGCGTGGCTGACGAAGTACATGCCATACACCGACTTGAGGATGAAGCCGAAGGCGGCCAGGCCGACGATGAAGATCCCGGCACTGAAGGTCACGGCCCGCAGGCGGCCCAGGGGGCTCATGCCGCTGCTGTTGTCCTTGCTCTTGCGCGCCTTGGTGAAGTTGTCGCGCTGCAGGGTGGCGAGCACGTCGCCCATGCTGACGAGGTCGCCGGCCAGGTGCGAGGTGATCAGGTGGCGCAGGGTGGCGATGTCCTGGGGTTCCAGGTTCTGGAACTGGCAGCCGACGCGGCCGTTCTGGCGGTCGAAGGAGCGCACTTGCAGCTCCACGTCCATGGCCAGGCCGAGGTTGTCGATGACGAATTGCAGGCGGCCCTTGTGCACGCTGCCCACGGCCAGCAGTTGTTGCCTGGCGTTGAAGCTCAGGCCGCCGGCGGAGAGGTCGTGGATCCGCACCTCCAGGGGCTTGGCCTCGGTGCCGAAGAAGCGCAGCTTGGCCGGGATCCTGACCCGGGCGTGCTGGCGCTGGGCTTCGGATTCATGCACTACGTTGACGTTGACGGCGGTGTTCATAGGGTCGATTTCCTAGTTCATTCGGGCAGGGCGGTTCAGACCATCAGCAGCAGTACGGCGACGAATACGCTGCCGGCCGAGAAGGTCATGGTCCGGGACGACCAGGTGTTGAACCAACGTTGAAAACTGGCGAGGTCGCGGGTCAGCTTGGTGTCCTGGCGGGTCCAGGATTGCTGGTCGAGGCGGAAGAACACGTAGATCTTCACCAGGGCCCCGACGATCTGGTTGTAATAGAGGATCAGCGGATAGGCCGGGCCGATCCGGTGCCCCGAGCAGGACAACAGCAGGGTCAAGATCAGCCGGGTGATGCCGATCCACAGCAGGTAGGCGAGGATGAACGCGGTGCCGTACTTGAAGCTGGCGATGATGGCCACCGTCAGGCCCAGCAGCGAGGTCCACATCGATACCCTCTGGTCGAACAGCACCACGCTGGTGAACAGGCCCAGGCGCTTGATCCCCAGGCCCAGGGCCCGGGAGTTCTGCCGCAGGTTGTTGCCGTACCAGCGGAACATCAGCTTGCGGCTGGCCTTGATGAAGCTCTTCTCCGGCGGGTGCTCCACGGTGTTGATCGCCGCGTCAGGCACGTAGAAGGTGTCGTAGCCCAGGCGCATCAGGCTGAACCAGCTGGACTTGTCGTCGCCGGTGAGGAACTTGAAGCGGCCCAGGCGCCAGTGTTGCAGGGAGTCGCTCTCGACGTCGGCGATGAAGTCCGGGTCGGTGACCACGGTGGCGCGAAACACCGACATGCGTCCGGTCATGGTCAGCACCCGCTTGGACAGGGCCATGGAGCACATGTTGATGTGCCGCTGGGCGAAGCGCAGCTTGTGCCACTCGCTCATGATGTAGCCGCCGCGCACTTCGCAGAATTCGTTGGTGGTCAGGCCGCCGACATTGCCGAACAACTGGAACCAGGGCACGGTCTTGCGGACCACGCCTTCGGCCAGCACGGTGTCGCCGTCGATCACCGCGACCACGGCACGTTCGTCCGGCAGGTGGCGGGAGATGGCGCGGAAGCCAAAGGCCAGGCCGTCGCGCTTGCCTGTGCCGGGAATGCGCACGAAGTCCAGCTTGACCCGCTCGGGCGGGTTCATCCGCGCCCACAGGCTCTTGATCAGCAGCTCGTCGGACATCTCCACGATCGAGCAGACCACGGTGGTGGGAAAACTGCAGTCGATGGCTTCGCGGATCACCGAGCCGTAGACCTGGGCGGTGGTCAGCGCCTCGATGCGAAAGCTGGTGACCATCAGGTACACATGGGACGGGTCGGCCGCCTTGCCGAGCTTGCGCACTTTGCGCCGCAGGTGCGGGTAGACCACGTAGAGGAACAGCATGCCGCGCACAAAATGCGTGGCGCCCATGGAGTAGCGCCAGATGCCCACGGCACCGATCAGGAAGATGAAGTCCTTGGACTGCGAGTCGAAGGTCGAGGCGGGCAACAGCAGGGCCATCCCCATCAACAGACTCAGGTAGAACAGCCAACCGGCGGCCTGGAGCAGGCAGTGTTTTAGCCTGTGCATAATCAACGTCCTAAAATCAGTTGCAAGCTCCAAGCTGCAAGCGCGGTGCTCATACTTGCGGCTTGACGCTCGGAGCTTGCCGCTGCCGTTACCAGCAAATGCCTTCGGTACGGCCCTGGGTGCAGGTGCCCTTGGACATGAAGCCCACCAGGTCGATGACCTGCTTGCCGTGGGGGACGTCCTCGACCAGGGCGCGGAACTTCTCGTCGCGGTTGCCCAGGATGATCAGATCGGAATGGTCGATCACCGCGTCGAAGTCCGAATTGAGCAGGGACGAGACGTGGGGGATCTTCGATTCGATGTAGTCCTTGTTGGCGCCGTGGACCCTGGCGTACTCGACGTTGCTGTCGTAGATGCGCAGGTCGAAGCCCTTGCCGATGAGCATTTCCGCCAGCTCCACCAGCGGGCTTTCCCGCAGGTCGTCGGTACCGGCCTTGAAGCTCAGGCCGAGCAGGGCGACCTTGCGCTTGTCGTGGCTTTCGACGATGTCGAAGGCGTTCTGCACCTGGGATTCGTTGCTGCGCATCAGCGAGTTGAGCAGTGGCGCCTGTACGTCCAGGGCACCGGCGCGGTAGGTCAGGGCGCGCACGTCCTTGGGCAGGCACGAGCCGCCGAAAGCGAAGCCCGGGCGCATGTAGTACTGGGACAGGTTGAGGGTCTTGTCCTGGCAGACCACGTTCATCACATCGCGGCCATCGACGCCCACCGCCTTGGCGATGTTGCCGATCTCGTTGGCGAAGGTGACCTTGGTCGCGTGCCAGACGTTGCAGGTGTACTTGATCATCTCGGCGACCTCGATGTCCTTGCGGATGATCGGCGCGTCGAGTTCTTCGTAGAGCGCTTGCAGCACATCGCCGGAGGCCTGGTCGAGCTGGCCGATGACGGTCATGGGCGGGAAGTCGTAGTCCTTGATCGCGGTACTCTCGCGCAGGAACTCGGGGTTGACCGCGACGCCGAAGTCGACGCCGGCCTTCTTGCCCGAGCAGTCCTCGAGGATCGGGATCACCACGTTCTTCACGGTGCCCGGTAGCACCGTGCTGCGTACCACCACCGTGTGGCGGGTGGCTTTATCGCGCAGGACGAGACCGATTTCGCGGCACACCGATTCGATGTAGTCCAGTTCCAGGTCGCCGTTCTTCTTGCTCGGGGTACCGACGCAGATCATTGACAGGTCGGTATCGCGGATGGCTTCGGCGAAGTTGGTGGTGCCGCGCAGGCGGGCCGTGCGGATTCCCTGCTCCAGGAGTTCACCCAGGCCCGGCTCGACGATCGGCGACTTGCCGGCGTTGATCAGGTCGATCTTGTCTTTGGAGATATCTACGCCAACCACTTCATGGCCCCGGGCGGACAGGCAACCGGCACAGACTGCACCGACGTAACCCAAACCAAATATGCTGATGCGCATCGCATTTACCTCTGTGTTATTCACGCCATTAGATGGCCGGAGTTAATGTTTGCCAGCTGTAGTTGTGCACTGGGAAGTACGGCGAAATACGCGGTAGTATCCTGTGCGGGCAGACTAAGTTCCGAGTGACTTAATATTTGCACTCATGTTGTGCGCAACTGATCCTTGTTGTTTGGATGTGCCCTTGAATGTTGCCGACGGCTCCTGCTGCAGGACTCCCGAAAAACCATTCGTGTTCCTGTGGATGGCTGGATGCCACGTGGTTCGTGATCTCCAATTGCTTGTTGGGAGGCCTTGAAGGCCAGCTGCTCCTTGGCTTGTTAGGGGATAGTTAGGGGTCTTATCTCCTGTTGTTATTCGGTTAGTTCAAGTTTTCGTTACGCCGCTATAAGCGGTTTCATAACTTGCTTAGTTTTTAAGCTGTCCATGTAAGTCATCTCGTACAACGTCGTTGAGAATCGTTACCGGTGGTATGAACGGTCTCCGCAGGCATAGTTCCGGTCCGCTCATCCTGTTTTCTGAAATTTCTTTGAATATTGAAAAAGATGGCACTGCTCGCAATTTGATAGCACTAAGGGTTTCGCCCTTTAGTTATGGGGAGTTAAAGCAGTGGGATATTTTTGTGCCACTACCGGATAAAAAAAGTGGTGCCACTACTGAAAAAAATCACTCTTGTCGAGTGAAAGAAAAGTCATGGAATTACATGAAATTTTTATGGCGTCATTAAAATGACGATTTTTAGCGGGGAAATGTGTACATGATCACATTCTGGCGCGCTCGCCAGGAGCCGGCGAGCGCGGTAGGGGACGCGCTTTACTCCGGTGCGTGGTCGCGCAGGAACACCAGGTTGTCGGCCTTGGATTGTTCGGCGCTGAAACGGTAGCCCTGGACGTCGAACTGCTTGAGTTGGGCCGGGTCGTTAATGCGTTCCTGGATCACGAAGCGGCTCATCATGCCCCGGGCCTTCTTGGCATAGAAGCTGATGATCTTGTACTGGCCGTTCTTCAGGTCCTTGAACTCGGTATTGATGATCCGCGCCTGGAGGGCTGTGCGCTTGACCGCCGAGAAGTATTCGTTGGACGCCAGGTTGAGCAACAGGTCGTCGCCTTGCTCGGCCAGGGCTTCGTTGAGCCATTGGCTGATGCGAGTTCCCCAGAACGCATACAGGTCCTTGCCCCGGGCGTTGGCCAGCTTGGTGCCCATTTCCAGGCGATAGGGTTGCATCAGGTCCAGGGGGCGCAGCAGGCCATAGAGGCCGGAGAGCATGCGCAGGTGCTGCTGGGCGTAGTCGAAGTCCGCCTCGCCAAGGGTCTGGGCATCGAGCCCGGTATAGACGTCGCCCTTGAACGCCAGCAGGGCCTGCTTGGCGTTGGCGGGGGTGAAGGCCGGGGTCCAGCTGCCGAAGCGTGCGGCGTTGAGGCCGCCGATCTTGTCGGAGACGTGCATCAGCTCGCTGATCTGCGCCGGGGTCAGTTCCCGCAGTTGCTGGATCAGTTCCTGGGAGTGGTCGAGGTATTGCGGCTGGGTAAAGCGCTGGGTTACCGGCGGGGTCTCGTAGTCGAGGGTCTTGGCGGGTGAAATCACCATCAGCATGGGGCGTCTCCTTTAAGCGTCGGGGGATTCTAGGGGCTCGGGCCGTCGGACTCCACCTATCGAGGCAATAGCTGACGCGTGGCGCAGGTGGGGATCGGCTATAGTGCCGCGCGGGTTCTGTTCTGGAGGCATCCCTTTTGCGTATCGCGTTTTTCTTTTCGGCCTGGCTTTTGAGTGTGAGTGCGCTGGCGACGCCCAATGATGTGGCGACCCTGGACCGCAGCACCTGGCCGGAAAAGCTCGACAGTCCGACCCTGTTCGACGTTGCCTCGCGAGCGGAGATCCTCACGTTCGCCCGTGCCTTGCTGGTCAGCGAGTCCTGGGACGAGGCCTCGTTGAAGCAGCGCCTGGGGCTGCGCATGATCAACATGGAGGCCATCGGCAGCCTGCGTGAACAGCTGTGGAAGCGCCTGTTGGAGAACTACGACTTCGCCCAGCAGAGCTGCGACCAGGACGCCTCCTTCTGTTTCCTGGTGGAGAACATGCAGCAGCTGCGCAAGCAGGCCGGTAAGTTCCAGCTGGGCGAGGATTCCTATTACGCCCGCTGGGGCGAACCGAGCCGGACCTTCCATGAACAGTACCTGGACGAATTGTTGCGCAAGGCCGCCCTGGCCCCGCAGACCAGCAGCGAGGTCTTGCGCCTGGGCGAATACGAGCGCAATGGCGACGAACTCCATGACCGGATGTTCCTGCTGACTTTCGACAGTGCCGCCAACCTGGCGCCGGACAACACCGCCTGGCTCACCGAGTACCTGCGCAAGTCCAACCTCAACGGTACCTTCTTCGTCCTGGGCAACGATGTCCAGAGCCGCCTGAACCTGGCTTCGGTGGCCAGCCTGCAGTCCTTGTATTCGCGTCAGTGCGTTGGCGTCCAGGGCTGGGAGTTCCGCTCCCATAGCCATTGGCAGGATTGGCAGTACTCGATCCAGCGCAGTGCCGACCTGGTCAAGGGCAAGCTGCCGGAAAACTACGTGCCGCTGTTCCGCCCACCCATGGGCCAGCGCCGGGCAGACGCCCAGGCCTTCTTCAATGCCCAGGGCATGCAGGTGGCGTTGTGGGACATCGATGCCCAGGACGGCCCGGGCAAGCTCAAGGCCCAGGAGAGCGGCCAGCGGGTACTGACCCTGATGCTGTTGTGGCGCCGCGGAGTGATTGCCTTCAATGCCAAGCAGGATGGGGTCAAGGTCAGCCTGCCCTGGTTGCTGGGACAGACCGCGCAAAGCGGGATCGGTTGGGAAGACTGCCAGGATGCGTTTCGCTGAAAAACGCAAAATGCCCGTAAATACGGGACAAGGGCAGGAAAACCAGGGGAAAAGGGCAAATCCGCAAGGGATTTCGAGGCAGGCGGACTTCCGACTTTAGCGGCGCCCGGGCCGCTCGCCAAGGGCTATTCGTCACTCTGAAAAATAAACATCAAAAAAGCGTCAAAGTGCTTTTTCCTGTCACGCTTTTTGGAGTATTACGGACTCAGACCGCCGAAACCTGCGACACAGGTGGCGTCTCCCAAGACTCCTTGTGTGTGCGGCTCACCTCCAACCCGGATGGGTGGATTTCGGTGGTTCTTCGAGGCGCGATACCCGATGGTATGGCGTCGACTGGCTCCCACATAAGGTGACCGAGTATGGATGACCGCGGACGCAGCCCTTCCTCCAACCAGCCAATCCTTTACGTACTCGATACCAATGTATTGATTCACGATCCCAACGCCCTGCTGAATTTCGAAGAACACCATGTCGTGATCCCGATGACCGTCCTGGAGGAGCTGGACAAGCTCAAGAGCGGGCATCACAGCGTGGCCGCCGAGTGCCGCCAGGCGATTCGCCTGATCGACAAGACCCTGGGCGAGGCCTCGCCCGAGGATGTCGAGCTGGGGGTGCCGATCCAGCGTGGCAAGGGCGATCCGAAGGGCTTGCTGTCGATCCTGATGAGCAAGCGCAACGAGCCCAACAGCCTGCTGCCGGACAACCTCAACGACAACATCATCATCAACCAGTTGGTCGATCTGCACGCGCGCAACAAGGACTTGTCCGTGGTGCTGGTGACCAAGGACATCAACATGCGCCTCAAGGCGCGGGCCTGCGGGATCGCCGCCGAGGACTACAGCACCGACCAGCTGGTGGACGACGTGGAGCTGTTGCCCAACGGCTTCCACAACATGAGCGGTTCGTTCTGGGACCGGGTGAGCAAGGTCGAGACCCGCCAGGATCACGGTCGGACCTGGCACCAGGTGCAGTTGAACGACGAGCTGCCGGTGGTGCACATCAATGAGTTCATCATCGACGAGCAGGGCTTCGTCGGCTGGGTCAAGGAAATCCGCGACGGTGTGATGCTGATCCTCGACCTGCACCAGGAGCCCCTGCTGCACCAGGAGGCCTGGGGCCTGAAGCCCCGTGATATCTACCAGGCCCTGGCCTTGTACGCGCTGCTCGATCCGGACATCCACCTGGTCAACCTGTCCGGCGCTGCCGGCTCCGGCAAGACCATCCTGGCCCTGGCCGCTGCCATCGAGCAGACCATGGTCAGCAAGCGCTACCGGCGCATCATCGCCACCCGCAGCGTGCAGGGGCTGGACCAGGAGATCGGCTTCCTGCCGGGCACCGAGGCGGAGAAGATGGAGCCCTGGCTCGGCGCGATCACCGACAACCTCGAGGCCCTGCACATGGATGACGAGAGCACCCATGGCAGCGTCGACTACATCCTCAGCAAGGTGCCGTTGCAGTTCAAATCCCTGAACTACATTCGCGGTCGCAGTTTCCAACAGAGCCTGATCCTGATCGACGAATGCCAGAACCTCACCCCGCACCAGATGAAGACCATCATCACCCGTGCCGGCGCCGGTTCCAAAGTGGTGTGCCTGGGCAACCTGGCGCAGATCGATACCCCTTACCTGTCGGCCACCAGCTCCGGGCTGACCTACCTCACCGAACGCTTCAAGGACTTCCCCAACGGCGTGCACATCACCCTGCAAGGGGTGCCGCGCTCGATCCTGGCCGAATACGCCGAAAGCCACCTGTAGTTTCCTCCCACACCTGCCACGGGCGGCCTTTGGGCCGCCCGTTTTGCATTCGCCTGCGGGGCCTGGGGTATCCTGCGTTCCCGCCGTGAACCTGGAACGCCCGGATGGCCACTGTTTCCCTGCGCAATATCGACCTGAACCTGTTGGTGGTGCTCGATGCACTGCTGACGGAGAAGCACGTGACCCGCACCGGCGAGCGCCTGCACCTGAGCCAGCCGGCCATCAGCCACTCCCTGGGCAAGTTGCGCTCGCTCCTGGACGACCCGCTGCTGATCCGCCAGGGCAACGATGTGTTGCTCAGCCCACTGGCCCGCAGCCTGCAAGCGCCGCTCAAGGAAATCCTCAGCCAGATAGAGACCCTGCTGGGCAAGTCCATCGACTTCGACCCGGCCGCTTCCCAGCGCATCTTCCACCTGGCGATGTCCGACTACGGCGCGGCGATCGTGCTGCCCCGGTTGCTGGTGCGCCTGCGCCAGGAGGCTCCGCTGATGCGGGTGGTGGTGACCCAGGGCAGCCGCCACGAAATGTTCGAGCAAGTGGTGCAGGGCAAGCTGGACCTGGCCCTGGGGGTGTTTCCCGACCTGTCGGAGGAGGTGGTCAAGGAGGTGCTGTTCGAGGAGACCTTCAGCTGCCTGCTGGATCGCACGACCCTGGGCCCCGATGGCACCCTGGACCTGGCGCAGTACCTGGCCCGGCCGCATTTGCAGGTGTCGATGGATGGCTGTTTCAACGGCGAAGTCGATCATCGCCTGCGGGATAAGGGCTTGCAGCGCCAGATCGTGGTCAGCGTGCCCCATTGGGGCACGGCGCCGGGAATGATCCGTGGCACCGACCTGATCCTCACGGTGGCCAGTCGTACCCTGGATGAGCTGGCGCTGGAGGATGGCCTGGTGCGCCTGGCGCCGCCGATGCAGGTGCCGGCGTTCAATTTTGTCCAGGTCTGGCATGGGCGCTCCCGTGACGACCCGGCCCATGCCTGGCTGCGCGAGCAGATCCGCCTTGCCAGCGTGGCCGGACCCTGAGGAGGCGTCAGCCGCGGACGGTGATCACGAAACCGCCGATCACCACCAGCACGCCGAAGAGCTTCTGCAGGCTGATGTCCTTTTGCGGCAGGCCCACCAGGCCGAAGTAATCGATGATCAGCGAGATCAGTAGCTGGCCGATGATCACCGCCATGATGAAGTTGAGCGCTCCCAGGCGTGGCGCCATCAGCAGCGCCACGGTGATGTAGAGCACCCCGGCCAGGCCCCCGAGCCAGATCCACCAGGGCCCCTGGGCGGCGGCCAGCAGGTTGGGCCGAGGCACCTTGATGAACAGCAGCAGCACGCCCAGGGCCAGCAGGCTCACCAGCAGCGAGATGCCGGTGGCCCAGAGTGGATGCCCCAGCAGGCTGCCCAGCCGGGCGTTGGTTCCAGCCTGCAGGGGCACGGCGAAACCGGCGAGCAGGCTGAGCAGGATCGGGATGAGCAAGGCCATGAAGAAGTTCCTCTGTGTCGTTGCCTGACCTTGTACGCGGATGCTGGCAGCGGCTCCAATTCGCTGTTCTGATGTGGGCCATTCGTCGGGTCGATTCCGGGCCGCAGGGCCCTGGTGGCGGCAGATTGTCCCGTGCGGAAAACTGACCGGCGGGTTTACAATCGCCCCACCTGATCAGGAGTAACGCCGTGCTGACTCATCTCGATTCCCAAGGGCGCGCCAATATGGTCGACGTCACCGACAAGGCCGTGACGTTTCGCGAAGCGACGGCCGAAGCCCGGGTGCGCATGCTCCCGCAAACCTTGCAGATGATCGTCAGCGGCGGTCATCCCAAGGGCGATGTGTTCGCCGTGGCGCGGATCGCCGGGATCCAGGCCGCGAAGAAGACCAGCGACCTGATTCCCCTGTGCCATCCGTTGATGCTCACCAGCGTCAAGGTCGAGCTGCGCGCCGAGGGCGAGGACAGCGTGCACATCGTGGCGCGCTGCAAGTTGTCGGGGCAGACCGGGGTGGAGATGGAGGCGCTGACCGCCGCCAGTGTCGCCGCGCTGACGATCTACGACATGTGCAAGGCCGTGGACCGGGGCATGATCATCGAGGGCGTGCGGGTGCTGGAGAAACTCGGCGGCAAGAGCGGCCACTACCAGGCGGAGCCGGCATGAAGATCAAGGTGAAATTCTTTGCCCGTTATCGCGAGGCCATCGGCCTGGATGAAACCCTGGTCGACGGCGAGTTCCGTACCGTCGAGGATGTGCGCCAGCACCTGCTGCAAGGCGTGGGCGCCCCGGTGCTGGGGGAGCAGAACCTGATGTGCGCGCGCAACGAGGAGTTGTGCCCGTTGGCCGAACCCCTGGCCGACGGCGATGAAGTGGCGTTCTTTCCCACCGTGACCGGAGGCTGACATGGGCATTCGGGTACAGGACGCGGCATTCGATCCCGGTGCCGAACTCAATGCCATGCACGCGGCCAATGTCGGCGTTGGCGCGGTGGTGGGCTTCGTCGGCTACGTGCGTGATTTCAACGATGGCCAGGATGTCCACGGGATGTTCCTCGAGCACTATCCGGGCATGACCGAGAAGGCCCTGGCCAAGATCGCCGAGGAGGCCGGGCTGCGCTGGCCGTTGCTCAAGCTGGAGATCCTGCACCGCATCGGCGCCCTGGCCCCGGGCGAGCCGATCGTCTTCGTCGCCGCGGCCAGCGCCCATCGCCAGGCGGCCTTCGACGCGTGTGCCTTCGTGATGGATTACCTCAAGACCCGGGCGCCGTTCTGGAAGAAGGAGCAGACCGCCGATGGCCCGCGCTGGGTCGAGGGCCGGCACAGTGACCAGGCCGCCGCCGAGCGCTGGGAAGACTGATCCAGTACACGCCTTGGCGCATTCCTGCGCCTTGCGCAACACCTGCCAAGCCGCGCGCCTGTTCCTGGTGATCACCAGGTGCAGGCGTTGCTGTGCCCCGTTGACGATGTGTACATTAAAGTCCAGTATGGATTTCAAAGTACAAAACAGCTCTGCCGTTCCACCTCTTCTTTCTGTCTTGCCAAACCAACAACAATTCGCGAGAGAACGAACATGAAAAAACTCCCCCTCATCAGCGGCCTGGTCCTGGGCCTGTTGGCGTGCACCCAGCTCTCGGCCGCCGAGAAGACCCTGCGCTTCGGGATCGAGGCCGCCTATCCACCCTTCGCCTTCAAGACCGCCGAAGGCAAGATCGGGGGCTTCGACTACGACATCGGCAATGCCCTGTGCGCGCAGATGCAGGTCAAGTGCGAGTGGACCGAGGTCGAGTTCGATGGGCTGATTCCATCGCTGAAGGTGAAGAAGATCGATGCCGCGCTGTCGTCCATGACCATCACTGCCGAGCGCCGCAAGTCGGTGGATTTCACCCACAGGTACTACTTCACCTCGTCGCGCCTGGTGATGAAGAAAGGCGCCGTGGTGGACGACCAGTACCAGAGCCTCAAGGGCAAGACCATCGGTGTGCAGCGTTCCACCACCACCGACCGCTACGCCACCGAGGTCCTGGAGCCCAAGGGCATCAAGGTAGTGCGCTACAGCAATAACGAAGAGATCTACATGGACCTGGCGGCGGGGCGCCTGGATGCGATCTTCGCTGACACCATTCCGCTGGAGGATTTCCTGTCGATGCCCCGCGGCGCCGACTATGCCTTCGTCGGCCCGGAGCTCAAGGATCCGAAGTACGTCGGCGAGGGCGCCGGGATCGCTGTGCGCAAGGGTAACGAGCAACTGGTGGGCGAGCTGGACAAGGCCATCGCCGGCATCCGCGCCAACGGCGAGTATCAGAAGATCCAGGCCAAGTACTTCAAGTCGGATATCTACGGCGACTGATGCCGCAGGCGTTTGCGAGCGATCGCTCCCAGGGGCGCTCGCTCGCCGAGGATCACTGTTCCTTGAGTTCCTTGAGGTGCTTGTACACCGTCGCCCGGCCCATGTTCAGCACGTTGGCCACATAGTTGGCGGCACTCTTGCCCTTGAATGCGCCTTCGGCGTGCAGCGCCAGCACCAGTTCACGCTTGTGGTCGCGGGTCAGCAGGTTCAGGCCCAGCTGGCGCTCGCGCAGCCAGTTGTGCAGGAAGGTGTTGATCCGTTCCTGCCAGTCATCGCGAAACAGTGAGTCCGGCTGCGGGATCAGCTTGCTCGGAGACAGGAACAGGTCCAGCGCGGCCTTGGCATTCTCGAACAGCGAGATGTTCAGGTTGATGCACAGCACCGCCAGCGGCTGGCCCTTGGTGTCGCGCAGCACGGTGCTCAGGCTGCGGATCTTCTGGCCGTCCCAGTTGAGCTTTTCGTAGGGGCCGATGTTCCGTTCATCGCTGTCGCCGCTGAGCATGTCTTCCAGGGCCGCATCGTCACCCACTTCACGCTTGGACAGATTGTTGGCGATGTAGTCGACCTTCTGCGTGCGCAAGTCGTGGAGCACCACTTCGGCGTGGGGAAAGAACAGGGTGGCAATGGCGTCGGCGATCGCCCGGAAATTGTCCAGGACAGGGTCCTTGGCGGGTGTAGTCATGGGTGTACTCCTGGCGGCTTCAGCGCCCGCCGCTGGCGGGCGCTGGGAGTGTGCCGCAATCGTCCGGGCGCGTCATCCCGGGGTGTCAGCCCAGGCGGGCAGGGGACAGCATGGCGGTGTCCAGGCCGAAATCAGCCAACTCTTGCGGCAGTGCTGCGCCACGCACCAGGGCGGCGCTGGCCTGGCCCATGGCCGGTGAGGTCTGGATGCCGTAGCCGCCTTGGCCGGCCACCCAGAACAGCCCGGGCACTTGCGGGTCGAACCCGGCCAGCAGGTCGCCATCGCTGACGAAGCTGCGCAGGCCGGCCCAGGTCCGGGTCGGCCGGCGGATGCTCAAGGTGGTGGCTTCTTCGATCTGGTGGATGCCCAGGGCGATGTCCAGCTCTTCGGGCTGTACATCGTGGGGCGGCACCGGGTCGGCATTGGCCGGTGAGCCGAGGAACATGCCGGCATCGGGTTTCATGTAGAAGGATTCGTCGAGGCTGACCAGCATCGGCCAGTGCTGGCAGTCCGGGTCTTGCGGGCCGGCGAAGATGAACGCGGCGCGGCGCTTGGGCTGCAGGCCCAGTGGCCGGGCACCGGCGAGGACGCCGACCTGATCGGCCCAGGCACCGGCGGCGTTGATCAACACCGGGGCGCTGAAGGTCTGGCCGCTGGTGCGTACCAGCCAGTGGCCCTGGGCATCGCGCTCCAGCCCCAGGACTTCGCAATCGGTATGCAGTTGGCCCTGGTTGCGCCGGATGCCACGCAGGTAGCCCTGGTGCAGGGCATCGGTGTCGATGTCGCTGGCAGTCGGGTCGTAGAGGGCGCCGTGGACCTTTTCACGGCGCAGGATCGGCAGGCGCGCGCAAGCTTCGTCGGCGTCGAGCAGTTGCATCTGCGGCACGCTGGCCTTGGCGCTCAGGTACTGGCGCTGCAACTCGTCGGGATCGTTGTCGAAGTCCACGGTCATTTCGCCTCGCGGGCTCAACAGCGGATGCTCGCAGAAGCCTTCGGGCGGTTGGTCGAAGAACGCCCGGCTGGCCAGGGTCAGGGCGCGGACCTGGGGCGTGCCATAGGCGGCGGTGTAGAGGGCGGCGGAGCGGCCGGTGGAGTGATAGCCCGGATGAGACTCGCGCTCCAGCACCAGGACCCGACCATGGGGCGACAGCCAGTAACCGGTGGAGGCTCCGGCGATTCCGCCGCCGATGATGATGAAATCTGCCTGGATCATGCAAAACTCCGAAAAATACCCATGGGCTGTTACGACTGGCGCTGCAAGTGGTACAGGGCATTGGCCAGGGCGATGTCTTCCAGGCCCAGCCCGATGGAGCGGAAGAACACATGGCGCTCGCCGTGCGGACGCTTGGCCTGGCCGCTGAGCAGTTCCGGCAGGTCGCCAAGGATCATGTCGCTGTCCCAGCCGTGCTGCTCGCTGGCGACCAGCATCTCGCCGGCCGAGCCTGGGGTGGTGCGCCGATAGTCGCAGTACACCTGCATGTCTGGCAGCGCGGCGGGTGGGACCTCATGGGCACGTGGCGCATTGGTGCTGATGGAGGTGATCAGCGCTGGCTTGTCGAGTTGGCTGGGGTCGATTACCGGCCCGGCGGATGAGGTGCAGAGCAGGATCACGTCGGCCTGCTCCAGGGCTTTGTCGCGCTGGCGGGTTATTTCAAGGCGGGGGTCGAGGGCCTTCCAGCGGGCGGAGTCTGCCTCGGACTTGTGCGCCAGGTTCGGTGAATAGACGCGGATGCTCTGCCAATCTCGCAGGCCTTGTACATAGCGCAGGTGGGCCTGGGCCACGGGGCCGCTGCCGATGATCGCCAGGCGCCGGGCCGTGGCGTCGGCCAGGGCGTCCACCGCGACTGCCGTAGTGGCCGCGGTGCGTGCGGTGGTCAGTTCGCCCGCATCGCACAACAGCAGCGGTTGGCCGCTGTCCATGGACATCAGCAAGGTCCAGGCGGTGACCAACGGGCCTTCGGCGCGAACGATATAGGGGGAGGTCTTGACCCCATAGACCCGGTCTTCGGCCATGACCCCGAGATAGTTGATGAAGTCCCCGGCGCCCTGGGGGAATTCCACCCGTTGCTGGGCGGGTTGTACGGCGTGACCGGCGGCCAGGTCGCGGAACATCTTGCGCAGGATCTGCGGCACGTCGAGCTGCTCCAGCAACTGGCGGGCCTGGGGCTGGGCAATCACGAATGGCGTACTGGACATCGCGGAACTCCGTTTTTATAAACTTATTTGTCCATTATGGACTTTTAGTTTATTCGGGCAATATCCAGGCGAAAAAAAACGCAGCCCCAAGGCTGCGTCTTTACTGGGCCAGGTCCGCTTGGACTCAGGCTTGCGGGCGCTTGCGCTCCACGGCGCGCAGCAGCTCGGTGGGCGGCATTTCGCAACTGATCTTGCGCCCCAGCAGCTCCTCGATCGCTGGCAGTTGGTAGGAGTCGTCTTCGCCGGCGAAGCTGATGGATACGCCGTCGGCACCGGCCCGGCCGGTCCGGCCGATGCGGTGCACGTAGTCGTCGGGGACTTCCGGCAGGGTGAAGTTGATCACGTGGCTGATGCCGTCGATGTGGATGCCGCGGCCGGCGACGTCAGTGGCCACCAGGACCCGGATCTTGCCTTCGCGGAAGCCTTCCAGGGTCTTGATCCTTTTGTGCTGCGGCACGTCGCCGGAGAGCTGGGCGGCGTTGACGCCGTCACGCACCAGGCGTTCCTCGATGCGCCGCACTTCATCCTTGCGGTTGGCGAAGACCATCACCCGCTCCCAGCCGTTGTCGTTGACCAGGTTGTACAGCAGCTTGTACTTGTCGGCACCGGCCACGGCGTAGATGTGCTGCTCGACGTTGGCGTTGGCGACGTTCTCGGCTTCGATCTCGACGATCGCCGGGTCGGTGGTCCACTGCTTGGCCAGGTTCATCACGTCGTCGGTGAAGGTGGCGGAGAACAGCAGGGTCTGGCGTTCGCTCTTGGGCGGGGTCTGGCGGATGATCTGCCGCACCTGGGGGATGAAGCCCATGTCGAGCATGCGGTCGGCTTCGTCCAGCACCATCACCTCGACCATGTCCAGGTGCACGTCGCCGCGCTGGTTGAAGTCCAGCAGGCGGCCAGGGGTGGCTACCAGGATGTCGCAGTGGCGGGCTTCGAGCTGCTTGAGCTGCTTGTCGAAGTCCATGCCGCCGACGAAGGTCATCACGTTCAGGCCGGTGTACTTGGTCAGGGCCGCGGCGTCCTTGGCGATCTGCACCACCAGTTCCCGGGTCGGCGCGATGACCAGCGCCCGCGGCTCGCCCATGTAGCGTTCCTTGGGCGGCGGGGTCTGCAGCAGCTGGGTGATGATCGAGATCAGGAACGCGGCGGTCTTGCCGGTGCCGGTCTGGGCGCGACCGATGGCGTCCTTGCCCGCCAGGGTGAAGCCCAGTACCTGGGCCTGGATCGGCGTGCAGTAGGGGAAACCCAGGTCGTGGATGGCGTGCATCAGTTCCGGGGTGAGCTTGAAGTCGTGGAAGCGGGTCTTGCCTTCCTGGGGCTCGACCACGAAGTCTTCCAGCTTCCAGGTGCTCACCGGCGGTTTTGGGGCGCGTGGACGACGCTGCTCGGCCTTGGGTTTTTCCGCGCGCGGCGCCTTGGGAGTGGAAGGGGCGGCCGGTGTGGTCACCGGTTCTTTATTAGTGGCGGTAGCGGGCGCGCTCCGTTCCGGCTGATGGCCGTCATGGCGGCTGCTGGAGGGGGTGATGGGGGCGCTGGGGCTTGGCGCGCTTGGCTCTGCCTCGCTTTTACCGAAGATTTTCTTGAGTGCTTTGAGCACGGTCATCTCATCAATTGGTTAAGGAATGTACGCCGGCCAGTGTAATGCAAGAAACGGGCGCGGCGTAGTCTGTTGCTCGCCATGTGAACGACGGGCGGTTTTTTAGCGCAGACGCTCGCTCAACCAGGTGCCGATGTCGCGGATTTCCTCGGGCAACACTTCATGTTCCATCGGGTATTCCTGCCAGGTGGCGCTCACGCCGTGCTGCTTGAGGTATTCATAGGCCGTGCGTCCCATGGCGTTCTGCACCACTTCGTCATATTGGCCGTGCAGCGCCAGTACCGGAATCCGTTGCTGGCTGGCCGACAGGTGCAGTTCGTCGCTGAACGTCGGGGCATAGGTCGAGAGTGCCAACACCCCGCCCAGTGGACCTTGCCATCTGAGGAAGGCGGTGTGCAGCACCACTGCGCCGCCCTGGGAGAAGCCGGCGAGGAAGATTCGCGAGGCATCGATGCCGCTGGCCCGTTGCTCCTCGATCAGGCGGATGACTTCGTCGGCGGACTCTTCGAGTTGCTCGCGGCTGATGGCCCGGGCCGGGTTCATGGCCAGGATGTCGTACCAGCTGGGCATGGCGTAGCCGCCATTGATGGTCACGGCCCGCGTGGGGGCCTGGGGCAGGACGAAGCGGGTGCTCAGCAGTGTCTCTTGCAGCGCCTCGGCCACCGGCAGGAAGTCGTAGCGATCCGCGCCCAGGCCGTGAAGCCAGATCACGCAGGCATCGGCAGGCTTGCTGGGCTGAAGAATCAGGGGCTGGGTCATGGTTGCTCCAATTGTGTGCGTACGCGCCGGCCCGGGCATGGTCCAGGGGCGCGGCTAGTTGATCGGTGAGGGTGGCGCCAGGGCCAGCGGTTGCTGGCGTAACACTAACAGGCTGGCGCCGGCCTGGGGATAGCCAGCTATGTCCTTCAACTTGCAGGATGAGGTACAGGAGGAATTGCAAGACAGAACATTGAACTCCGAGAAAAGCCTGAATACCATGTCGGGCAATTCGTCCAATGATTGGATGATACGAGTAAATGCCATGAGTGAAATGCCTCCTTTGATCAAGCGTTCCCTGGTCGACCAAGCCCTGGAGCAGTTGCGCCTGCGGATCACCCAGGGCGCCTGGGCCATCGGCCAGCGCCTGCCCACCGAGCCGGAACTGGCGGCCGAGCTGGGCATCAGCCGCAACACGGTGCGCGAGGCGATGCGGGTCCTGGCGTTTTCCGGGTTGATCGACGTGCGCCAGGGCGACGGCAGTTACCTGCGGGCGGTGGCCGATCCCCTGGATATGCTCCAGGCCTTGTCCCAGTGCTCCCTGGAGCATGCCCGGGAAACCCGGCAGATCCTCGAGGTGGAGGCGGTAGGGCTGGCGGCCCTGCGTCGTACCGAACAGGACCTCAAGGAGCTGGCCATCGCCCTGGATGACAGCAGCGGGCACTTTCATGGCGACCTGGATCGCTACATCGCCTGCGACCTGGTGTTTCACCAGCGCCTGGTGGATGCCGCGCACAACCCGACGCTCAGCCAGCTGTACCGCTATTTCTCCAGCGTGGTGGGGGCGCAGTTGCGCCAGACCCTGAATGTCACGCCTCGGCGCCAGGATATCTTCGACCGGCATCAGCACCTGCTCGATGCCATCGAACAAGGCGATGCCGAACGCGCCAAGAACATTTCCCGCCAAATGATCAACGAATCCTGAAGCCGAGACTGACCATGTCCAACCACCAGGCATCCGCCCATACCCCGCCGCCTCCGGAACTGCTGATCGACGCCGAGGCCGACGATGAAGAAGTGCAGCAGGCTCCCCCGGTGCTGCGTCGCCCCTGGCTGTTGCTGCTGGGGTTGATCCTGGTGGCGCTGAACCTGCGGCCGGCGCTGTCGAGCATGGCGCCGCTGCTCAGTGATGTATCGCAGCACCTGGGGCTGTCGGCAGCCAAGGCCGGTTTGCTGACCACCCTGCCAGTGTTGTGCCTGGGGCTGTTCGCGCCGCTGGCGCCTGTGCTGGCCCGGCGTTTCGGCGCCGAGCGGGTGGTGCTGGGGATCTTGCTGACCCTGGCCCTGGGCATCGTCGTGCGCAGTTCTTTCGGTGAGGTCGGGGTGTTCGCCGGGAGCATCCTGGCGGGCGCCAGCATCGGGGTGATCGGCGTGTTGCTGCCGGGTATCGTCAAGCGTGATTTCGCGCGCCATGCCGGGACCATGACCGGGGTCTACACCATGGCCCTGTGCCTGGGCGCCGCCATGGCCGCGGGGGCTACCGTGCCCTTGAGCCATGCCTTTGGCGACAGCTGGGCCATGGGCCTGGGTTTCTGGGTGGTGCCGGCGCTGGTGGCGGGGGTGTTCTGGCTGCCCCAGGTCGGGCAGAAGCACGGCGCCCATCATGTGGCTTTTCGTGTACGCGGTCTGTTGCGTGATCGTCTGGCCTGGCAGGTGACCCTGTACATGGGCCTGCAGTCTTCCCTGGCCTACATCGTGTTCGGCTGGTTGCCGTCGATTCTCATCGGTCGCGGCCTGAGCCCGACCCAGGCGGGACTTGTGCTGTCGGGCTCGGTGATCGTGCAGTTGATCAGCTCCCTGGCCGCTCCCTGGCTGGCGACCCGGGGCAAGGACCAGCGCCTGGCCATCGTGATCGTCATGCTGATGACCCTGGGCGGCCTGTTCGGTTGCCTGTATGCGCCGCTCGATGGCCTGTGGGGCTGGGCGATCCTGCTGGGCCTGGGCCAGGGCGGTACCTTCAGCCTGGCCCTGACCCTGATCGTGCTGCGCTCGCGTGATCCTCATGTGGCCGCCAATCTGTCGAGCATGGCCCAGGGCATCGGCTACACCCTGGCCTCCATGGGGCCGTTCGCGGTGGGCCTGGTGCACGACTGGACCGGGGGCTGGAACGCCGTGGGCTGGATTTTCGCGGTGTTGGGGAGCGGAGCCATCATCGCCGGGCTGGGTGCTGGTCGCGCACTTTATGTACAGGTGCAGAGCGAAAGAATCTGACTGGCCTCACTACCGGTATTTACAGGGTAAATGCCGGTAGTGTTCCAGCGGCTTGCGGATTATCGTGCAGGCATTCCACGTCCCTTCGGAGTCTGTCCATGAGTGATGCCCATCGCGCCCTGATCAGCGAGTTCTACCAGGCTTTCCAGCGCCTGGATGCCGAGGCCATGAGCGCCTGCTACACCGAGGATGTGCTGTTCAGCGATCCGGCCTTTGGCGAGCTGCGCGGGCGTGATGCCGGTGATATGTGGCGCATGCTGGCCTCGCGGGCCAAGGATTTTTCCCTGACATTCGACAGCGTGCGTGCCGATGAGCGCAGCGGTGGCGCGCACTGGGTGGCGACCTACCTGTTCAGTCAGACCGGGCGCACCGTGGTCAATGATATCCAGGCGCGTTTCGTGTTTCGCGACGGCAAGATCTGCGAGCACCACGATCATTTCGACATGTGGCGCTGGGCCCGCCAGGCCCTGGGCACCCAAGGCCTTCTGCTGGGCTGGACACCGCTGCTCAAGAATGCCGTGCGCGCCCAGGCGCGCAAGGGTTTGAAGGCCTTCCAGAGCGGTCGCTGAATCCATCCTCTGTTAAGATCGCGGCTTGTTATCCACAAGCCCGATGCCTTTCGTGACCAGCCCCGATCCGTCCTCCGTCGCTTGCGCCGTGCCACCGGCGCCGGCCAGCAAACCCTGGTTCGTCTACCTGGTGCGGGCGGCCAATGGCGCCTTGTACTGCGGTATCAGCGACGATCCACAGCGGCGTTTTGCCAAGCATCAAAGCGGCAAGGGCGCGCGCTTCTTCCTCTCCAGCCCGGCGGTCGCGCTGGTCTACACCGAGGCCTGTCGCGACAAGAGCGAAGCCCTGCGCCAGGAGCGGCTGATCAAGAAGCTCAAGAAGAGTGCCAAGGAGTGCCTGGTGGCGGGGGCGGCTGCATCATCAATCTGACTGATGGTTTCCCATCAGTCGAATTCGTAGGTCATCGACTGATTGCGCGCTAAGCTCAAGCCTCTTTTTCTCATGGCGGAGCCTGGTATGTCAGAGTTGATCCTTCATCACTACTCGACCTCACCCTTTGCGGAGAAAGCCCGCTTGCTGTTGGGTTTCAAGGGGCTTTCCTGGCGCTCGGTGAAGATCGCCCCGGTGATGCCCAAGCCCGACCTGACCGCGTTGACCGGTGGCTATCGCAAGACTCCGGTGCTGCAGGTCGGGGCCGACGTCTATTGCGATACGGCCATGATCGCCCGGCGCCTGGAGCAGGAAAAAGCCAGCCCGGCGCTGTTTCCCGAGGGCCAGGAGCTGACTAGCGCGACCTTCGCCGCCTGGGCCGACTCGACGGTGTTCCAGCATGCGGTGACCCTGGTGTTCCAGCCTGAATCGGCCGCGGTGCGTTTCGGCAAGCTGCCGCCGGAGGCGCGCAAGGCGTTCATGGCCGACCGGGCCGGGCTGTTCAGTGGCGGCAGTGCCAGCCGGGTACCCCTGGAGCAGGCCAGGCACCAATGGCCGACCTTCATGGCGCGCCTGGAGCAGCAGTTGCAACGCGAACCGGGGGACTTCCTGTTTGGCCAGCCGTCGATCGCCGACATTGCCATGGCCCACCCCCTGTGGTTCCTCAAGGGCACCCCGGTGACTGCGCCGCTGGTGGATGAATACCCGGCGGTCGCCGCCTGGCTGGCGCGGGTGCTGGATTTCGGCCACGGCGCCTCCAGCGAGATGAGCGCCGAAGAGGCCCTGGCGGTGGCGCACGCCGCCACACCGGCACCGCTGCCCCAGGAGGCTTTCGTCGATCCCAATGGTTTCAAGGCCGGCCAGCAGGTGGTGATTGCCGCGACCGACTATGGGGTCGATCCGGTGGCCGGGGAGTTGCTGTTCGCCGGGAGCGAAGAGCTGATCCTGCGTCGCGAGGACCCGCGCGCCGGTGTGGTGCACGTGCACTTCCCGCGTCTGGGGTTTGGCATCCAGGCCCAGTGACCTGCTGCCAAGGCCGCTACTTGGGCAGGGCGGCCATGATGGCGTCGGGGTCGTAGGTGCGGATCAGGGTACCGTTGACGTCCAGGATCGGAATCCCGGCGCCGCCCAGGTCGATGTAGGCCTGGCGCGCGCTGGGGTCTTTCTCGATATCGAACTCCCGATAGGGAATGCCCTTCTGGTCGAGAAAGCGCCGGGTGGCCTTGCAGTAGCCGCACCAGTCGGTGGCGTACAGCACCACCCTGGCCTGGCTGCGGGTGGTCTCGGAGACCGCCGCGCCAGGATCGAACAATCGCTCGATCTTGCCCCAATGCTGGTAGAGCACCACCACCAGCAGGATCAGCAGGAACTTCTTCAAGACCCCCTGGAGCATCAGTTGCGACGCTTGAGCTGGTCGGTCAACTGAGTGGGCAGGCCCTTGATGATCAGGGTCCCGGCTTCTTCGTCGTACTCGATCTTCGAACCCAGCAGGTGGGCCTCGAAGCTGATGGACAGGCCTTCGGCGCGGCCGGTGAAGCGGCGGAACTGGTTGAGGGTGCGCTTGTCTGCCGGGATTTCCGGTGACAGGCCGTAGTCCTTGTTGCGGATGTGGTCGTAGAACGCCTTCGGCCGGTCTTCGTCGATCAACTCCGACAGCTCTTCCAGGCCCACCGGTTCGCCGAGCTTGGCCTGGCTGCTGGCGTAGTCCACCAGGGCCTTGGTCTTCTCCCGCGCCGAATCTTCGGGCAGGTCCTCGCTTTCGACGAAGTCGCTGAAGGCCTTGAGCAGGGTACGGGTTTCGCCCGGGCCGTCGACACCTTCCTGGCAACCGATGAAGTCGCGGAAGTATTCCGAGACCTTCTTGCCGTTCTTGCCCTTGATGAACGAGATGTACTGCTTGGACTGCTTGTTGTTCTGCCACTCGGAGACGTTGATCCGCGCCGCCAGGTGCAGTTGGCCCAGATCCAGGTGACGGGAGGGCGTCACGTCCAGCTGGTCGGTCACCGCCACGCCTTCGCTGTGGTGCAGCAAGGCGATGGCCAGGTAGTCGGTCATGCCTTGTTGATAGTGGGCGAACAGCACGTGACCGCCCACCGACAGGTTGGATTCTTCCATCAGCTTTTGCAGGTGCTCCACCGCCACCCGGCTGAAGGCGGTGAAGTCCTGGCCGCCATCGAGGTACTCCTTCAGCCAGCCGCTGAAGGGAAAGGCACCGGATTCCGGATGGAACAGACCCCAGGCCTTGCCCTGCTTGGCGTTATAGCTTTCGTTGAGGTCGGCGAGCATGTTTTCGATGGCCGCGGACTCTGCCAGCTCCGAGTCGCGGGCGTGCAGGACGGCGGGGCTGCCGTCGGGTTTCTTGTCGATCAGGTGGACGATGCAATGACGGATCGGCATGGGCTTCTCGGCTGGTTTGAGGGGGAGGGCGGGCTCCCCGAAAAAGTGCCCAGTGTACCGCACCCACTGGTTTTGGCGGGGCTCGCCGGGCGATGAACGGCTTGTCGGTGCAGCTTATGCACTTTTTTACCGATTTAGAGCAATAAAGCTGACCAAATGGCTAGGTAGAGGCGGATATTTCCCCGTCTGTGTGCTAGTTTTGCCCCGTCTTACGCGGTGTCTCTGCGTTAAGCGTGCAGTCAGCATTTGTCGGGTCGAACCAAACCCAGATTTCGGTATCTATAACCCCGATCCGTCGTGGTTGTAACCGGGGTGCCAGATCCACAAGATCTGGCTCGATGGCTGACACTGCACTCTGCAATCCAAATGAATTTGATAGGGAAGGAACACCATAATGGCTATTACTAAAGACCAACTGATCGCCGATATCGCTGAAGCTATCGACGCGCCGAAAACCACCGCGCGTAACGCCCTGGATCAACTGGCCCAGATCGTTGCTGATCAATTGGAAAATGGCGGCGAAATCACTCTGCCAGGTATCGGCAAGCTGAAAGTGACCGAGCGTCCTGCCCGTACTGGCCGTAACCCATCGACTGGCGCTGCCATCGAAATCGCTGCCAAGAAAGTGATCAAGCTGGTTGTGGCTAAAGGCCTGACCGACGCTGTGAACAAGTAATACTTGCAGTGAAACCGTGCTCAGAGTCTTCCGGGCACGGTTTGTGTGATACCGACTCACGCAAGGTGAGTTGTCGCTGAATCCCCCGCCTCCTTCAGTTTTTCCTCGTCCAGCGTTCTTCAGCCCAGGCTTGCTGCTGTGCCTTGTCCTTGAAAGTCCAGGCAACGAAGCGGCTTTGTTTCTGTCCCTGGGACATCTCCACGACCCGACTTTCCAGGGCGCCGGCTTTTTGCAGTGCGGTTTCGATTGCTGGCAGGTTCGAGGCTTTTGACACCAGGGTGCTGAACCACAGCACTTGTTGGCCGACACCGGTGCTCTCGCTGATCAGTTGGCTGACAAAGCGGATCTCGCCGCCTTCACACCACAGTTCCCGGGCCTGGCCGCCGAAGTTCAACACTGGCAGCTTGCGCTTGGGATCGGCCTTGCCCAGGGCGCGCCATTTGCGCTGGCTGCCACGGGTGGCTTCTTCCAGGGAAGAATGGAAGGGTGGGTTGCACAGGGTCAGGTCGAAGCGCTCGGCGCTGTCGAGAAGGCCGTTCAATATCTGCTTTGGATTACCTTGTTGGCGCAGGCTGATGGCCTTGTTCAAGCCATTGGCCTGGACGATGGCCTTGGCGGCTGCCAGGGCGGTGCTATCAATGTCCGAGCCAAGGAAATGCCAGCGATAGTCGCTGTAGCCGATCAGCGGATAGATGCAGTTGGCACCAACGCCGACATCCAGTACCCGCACTGCAGCGCCCCGGGGAATCTCGCCCTGGTTGTGGTCGGCCAGCAGGTCGGCGAGAAAGTGCACGTAGTCGGCGCGACCAGGCACAGGCGGGCAGAGGAAGTCCGCTGGAATATCCCAGTGGGCGATGCCGTAGAAGGCCTTGAGCAAGGCGCGGTTGAACACCCGCACGGCGGCCGGGTCGGCGAAGTCGATGCTTTCCTTGCCGTAGGGGTTGAGGATCACGAACTGGCCCAGTTCCGGGGTGCCCTTGATCAGTTGCGGGAAGTCGTAGCGCCCCTGGTGGCGGTTGCGCGGGTGCAGGCTGGCTTTTTCCCGGGGTGCGGTGGCCTTGGCAACAATGGCGGGTTTGGGCTTCTTGCGCGGCGGCTTGGGGGTATTGGGGGCGGTCATGGAGGAATGGATTCGGGGCTGGCTCAAATTGGCGGGCATTGTCCCACAAGAGCAGCGGCAAGTTTCAAGCGGTGAGCGACAAGAGAGGAGCGGACAAGCGCCATAAAAAAGGGAGGCCCTGTGGGCCTCCCTGTTTGTCTTGCGCTGATCGCCGTTACAGGCTGGAGATCCGCGCGTGCTGCTCGGCCAGCTTGCCCAGGGCCTGTTCGGCCTCGGCCAGCTTGGCGCGTTCCTTCTCGATCACCTCGGCAGGGGCCTTGTCGACGAACGAGGCGTTGGACAGCTTGCCGCCCACACGCTGCACTTCGCCTTGCAGGCGCTGGATTTCCTTGTCCAGGCGAGCCAGTTCCGCGCCTTTGTCGATCAGGCCGGCCATTGGCACCAGCACTTCCATCTCGCCGACCAGGGCGGTGGCCGACAGCGGTGCTTCGTCGCCGGCACCCAGCACGGTGATGGACTCGAGCTTGGCCAGCTTCTTCAGCAGGGCCTCGTTCTCGGCCAGGCGGCGCTGGTCTTCGGCTCCGGCGTTCTTCAGGAACAGGGTCAGGGGCTTGCCTGGGCCGATGTTCATTTCTGCACGGATATTGCGGGTACCGAGCATCAGGCCCTTGAGCCATTCGATATCGTCTTCGGCGGCCTGGTCGATGCGTGCTTCATTGGCCACTGGCCAAGGCTGCAGCATGATGGTCTTGCCCGTGCTGCCCGCCAGCGGCGCCAGGCGCTGCCAGATTTCCTCGGTGATGAACGGCATGAACGGGTGGGCCAGGCGCAGGGCTACTTCCAGCACGCGCACCAGGGTGCGACGGGTGCCGCGCTGGCGTTCGACCGGCGAGTTCTCGTCCCACAATACGGGCTTGGACAGCTCCAGGTACCAGTCGCAGTACTGGTTCCAGATGAACTCGTACAGCGCTTGGGCAGCCAGGTCGAAGCGGAACTGGTCGAGTTGGCGAGTGACTTCGGCTTCGGTGCGCTGCAGTTGCGAGATGATCCAGCGGTCTGCCAGGGACAGCTCGTAAGCCTCGCCGTTCTGGCCGCAGTCCTCGCCCTTGTCCAGCACGTAGCGCGCAGCGTTCCAGATCTTGTTGCAGAAGTTGCGGTAACCCTCGACGCGGCCCATGTCGAACTTGATGTCGCGACCGGTGGTGGCCAGGGAGCAGAAGGTGAAGCGCAGGGCGTCGGTGCCGTAGCTGGCGATGCCGTCGGCGAATTCGGCGCGGGTCTGCTTCTCGATGGCTTTCTGCAGCTTTGGCTGCATCAGGCCGGTGGTGCGTTTTTGCACCAGGGTCTCGAGGTCGATACCGTCGATGATGTCCAGCGGGTCAAGGACGTTGCCCTTGGACTTGGACATCTTCTGGCCCTGGCCGTCGCGGACCAGACCGTGGACGTAGACAGTCTTGAACGGAACCTGCGGCGTGCCGTCCTCGTTCTTCACCAGGTGCATGGTGAGCATGATCATCCGGGCGACCCAGAAGAAAATGATGTCGAAGCCGGTGACCAGCACGTCGGTGGGGTGGAAGGCCTTGAGGAATTCGGTCTGCTCCGGCCAGCCCAGGGTGGAGAAGGTCCACAGGCCCGAACTGAACCAGGTGTCGAGCACGTCGTTGTCCTGCTGCAGGGCAACGTCCGGGCCGAGGTTGTGCTTGGCCCGTACTTCGGCTTCGCTGCGACCGACATAGACCTTGCCGGACTCGTCGTACCAGGCCGGGATGCGGTGGCCCCACCACAGCTGGCGGCTGATGCACCAGTCCTGGATATCGCGCATCCAGGAGAAGTACATGTTTTCGTACTGCTTGGGCACGAACTGGATGCGGCCATCTTCCACGGCAGCGATGGCAGGTTCGGCCAGGGGCTTGGTGGAGACGTACCACTGGTCGGTCAGCCACGGCTCGATGACGGTGCCGGAGCGGTCGCCTTTCGGTACTTTCAGGGCGTGGTCGTCGACGCTGACCAGCAGGCCGGCGGCGTCGAAGGCGGCGACGATCTGCTTGCGCGCCTCGAAACGGTCCAGGCCGGCGTATTCGGCCGGGATCTTGCCGTCGATGCTGTCGTTCAGGCTGCCGTCCAGGTTGAATACCTGGCAGGCGGGCAGGACGCTGGCGTTCTTGTCGAAGATGTTCAGCAGCGGCAGGTTGTGGCGCTTGCCGACTTCGTAGTCGTTGAAGTCGTGGGCCGGGGTGATCTTCACGCAGCCAGTGCCGAATTCGGGGTCGCAGTAATCATCGGCGATGATCGGGATGCGCCGGCCCACCAGGGGCAGCTCGACGAATTTGCCGATCAGGGCCTTGTAGCGCTCGTCTTCAGGGTTCACCGCGACGGCGGAGTCACCGAGCATGGTTTCCGGGCGAGTGGTGGCGACGATCAGGTAGTCGTTGTCTTCGGCAGTCTTGGCGCCGTCGGCCAGCGGGTACTTCAGGTTCCACAGGAATCCCTTCTCGTCGTGGTTTTCCACTTCGAGGTCGGAGATCGCGGTGTGCAGCTTGGTGTCCCAGTTGACCAGGCGCTTGCCGCGGTAGATCAGGCCGTCTTCATGCAGGCGTACGAAGGCTTCCTTCACCGCTTCCGAGAGGCCGTCGTCCATGGTGAAGCGCTCGCGGCTCCAGTCCACGGAAGAGCCCAGGCGGCGGATCTGGCGGCTGATGTTGCCACCGGATTGATCCTTCCATTCCCAGACCTTCTCCAGGAACTTCTCCCGGCCCAGGTCGTGGCGGTTCTGGCCTTGGGCTTCGATCTGGCGCTCCACCAGCATCTGGGTGGCGATACCGGCGTGGTCGGTACCCGGCTGCCACAGGGTGTTGCGACCCTGCATGCGGCGGAAACGGATCAGGGCGTCCATGATCGCGTTGTTGAAGCCGTGGCCCATGTGCAGGCTGCCGGTGACGTTCGGCGGCGGGATCATGATGGTGTAGGAGTCGCCCGCGCCTTGCGGGGCGAAATAGTTCTCTGACTCCCAGGTCTGGTACCAGGAAGTTTCAATGGCGTGCGGCTGGTAGGTCTTATCCATGCGCGGCGGGACCCTATTGGCATTTATTCAGGAAAAGCCGGGAAGTATAGCGGAGGGGGGCGGCTGCAAGCCACAAGCGGCAAGCGACAAGATGGCCAGGCCCGGCTTTTGGTCGTGGCTTACGGCTTACGGCTTACGGCTTACGGCTTGCCGCTGGTGGCTGCTGCGAGCAGGCGTTCCAGGCGGGCGTCGAGGCGGCGCTTGATCTCGGTCTCGATATGCGGGGCGAAATCGTCGATCACGTCCTGCATGATCAGTTGTGCAGCGGCGCGCAGCTCGCTGTCCAGGTGGAGCAAGGCATCACCGTTGTTGCCGGCAGGCGCAGGCTGGGCGACGGGAGCAGGAGCAGGGGCGGGTGTTTTTGCCGGAGCAGGCGCAGGTTGCGGTTTGGCTTGTGCCGCAGGGGGCGCTTGAGGGGTAGCGGGTTGCGGGTTGCCTTCAAGGTCGAACAGCAGGGGGATCTGTCCTTCGCTGGTAACGGTCTCGGTCAGCAGTGGCGGTTGCAGGTTCTCGTCGCCGAGCAGTTGACGGATGGACTCTAGGTCATCCAGCAGATGCACGGACTTTTGTAGCGGGTTGGGAGTGTCCATCGGATGCTCAGAGTCGTTGTAAGCGGTGATCTTGCAGAGAATAGCCCTGTTCGCGATAGAAACGGAAACTCTCGCGGGCGGCCTGACGAATAGTGGGTTCTTCCACCACCACTTCGGCAATCCGGGCAAAGCGCTGGGCAAAGGCGGGGACCTTCAGGTCCAGGTTCACCAGCAGGTCGTTGTGCTCGCCAGGGTCTTGGCCCAGGCCAAGGACGATCAGTCCCTCGGGCTCGCTTTCGGCTGGGCCGTGGGGCACGAAGGCCTCTCCCTTGAAGCGCCAGAGGCGGGCATCGAGCTCGTCCCGTTGTGTCGCGTCGCTACAATGCAGGTAGATGCGGTGGCCCATGCGCCAGGCCTTGTCGGTGAGCTTGCAGGCGAAATCCAGGCGCGCTGTCGGGTCCGCGCTGGGAAGGATATAGAAGTCGACTTTGGTCATCGGGGTTCCTGAACCGGGAAGGGCGCGATGTCGCGCCCTTCCGCAGTCATGGTCTTCAGGCTTTGGCGCGGTCCAGCAGGTACTGGGTCAGGAGAGGAACGGGACGGCCAGTGGCGCCCTTGTCCTTGCCGCCGCTGGTCCAGGCCGTGCCGGCGATGTCCAGGTGAGCCCAGTTCATGTTCTTGGTGAAGCGCGACAGGAAGCAGGCGGCGGTGATGGTCCCGGCTTTCGGCCCGCCAATGTTGGCGATGTCGGCGAACGGGCTGTCCAGTTGCTCCTGGTACTCGTCGAACAGCGGCAGTTGCCAGGCACGGTCGTCGGCTTGCTGGCCGGCGCTGAGCAGTTGGCCGATCAGTTCGTCGTTGTTGCCCAGCAGGCCCGAGGTGTGGGCGCCCAGGGCTACCACGCAGGCGCCGGTCAGGGTCGCGATGTCGATCACGGCCTGGGGCTTGAAGCGTTCGGCGTAGGTCAGGGCATCGCACAGTACCAGGCGGCCTTCGGCGTCGGTATTGAGGATCTCCACGGTCTGGCCGCTCATGGTGGTGACGATGTCGCCTGGGCGCGAGGCGCCGCCGCTGGGCATGTTCTCGGCGCAGGCCAGGATGCACACCAGGTTGATCGGCAGCTTGAGCTCGAGCACCGCACGCAGGGTGCCGAAGACGCTGGCGGCGCCGCCCATGTCGTACTTCATCTCGTCCATGCCGGCGCCCGGCTTGAGGCTGATGCCGCCGGTATCGAAGGTGATGCCCTTGCCTACCAGTGCAAATGGCTTCTCGGATTTCTTGCCGCCGTTGTACTGCATGACGATCAGCCGTGGTGGCTGCTCGCTGCCCTGGCCTACGGCGTAGAACGAGCCCATGCCCAGTTCCTTGATCTTCTTCTCGTCGAAGACCTCGACCTTCAGTGCCTTGAACTCCTTGCCCAGGGCCTTGGCTTGCTCGCCCAGGTAGCTTGGGTGGCAGACGTTTGGCGGCAGGTTGCCCAGGTCGCGGGTGAACGCCATGCCGCTGGCGATGGCCTGGGCGTGGGTCACGGCGCGCTCCACTTCAGCCTGGGCGGCCTTGATGGTCAGCAGGGTGATCTTCTTCAGTGGACGGGCTTCGGTCTTCTGGCTCTTGTAGCGATCGAAGACATAGCCGGCGTCCAGCAGGGTCTCGGCCAGCAGGCGGGTCTTGCCATAGCTGTCGCGGCCCTTGACCGCTACTTCGTCCAGGGCCAGCACTGCATCACCGCCGCCCAGGCCCTTGAGGGTGCCCAGCACGCCGCTGATGATCTTGCGGAACGGACGGTCGCCCAGTTCTTCATCCTTGCCGGTGCCAACCAGCAGCAGGCGTTCGGCCTTGAGCTTGGCCACGCCGTGCAGCAGCAGGCTCTGGCCCACTTTGCCCGCCAGGTCGCCACGCTTGAGCACGGCGCTGATGGCGCCACCGCTGAGTTCGTCGAGTTGCTTGGCGACGTTGCCGAGTTTGCGGCCTTCGCCGACGGCGACCACCAGGGTGGCGGTCTTCAACGTTTCCGGGCTAACGCTTTTTACAACCAGTTCCATGTCCGGGTCCCTGAATGAATGGTCAAAGCGCGCAGGAAAGACTCCAGCGCGGGGCTTATCTATATATAAGAAGGCGTCGCGTGCTGCCGACGACAAAGCCGCCAGTTTGAACCTCGGCGCTTGCGGCTGACAACCCTCGTTTGCGGCAAGTCGGGTGCTTTGCAGCACAGGGTGAGCATCCACCGTGACAGGCGCACGCATTCACAGGATAATGCGCCATCCTTTTTCGGCGTCCCTGCATCCTGGGGCCGCTCGATCGTTTGCTTGTTCGGCCGCCTTAGCCTGACAACCCTGGAGTGTCTGGTTTGATCGTCTTTCGTTATCTATCCCGCGAAGTCCTGCTGACCCTGAGTGCCGTGAGTGCGGTGCTGTTGGTCATCATCATGAGCGGACGCTTCGTCAAGTTTCTCGCGCAAGCCGCCTCGGGCGCCCTGGATCCGGGATCGTTGTTCCTGATCATGGGCTTTCGCATGCCGGGCTTTTTGCAGTTGATCCTGCCCCTGGGCCTGTTTCTGGGCATCCTCCTGGCCTACGGGCGGCTCTATCTTGAAAGCGAGATGACCGTGTTGTCGGCTACCGGCATGAGCCAGCAGCGCCTGCTGGGCATGACCATGATCCCGGCGACCCTGGTGGCGCTGCTGGTGGCCTGGCTGAGCCTGAGCCTGGCGCCGCAAGGTGCCAACCAGTTCCAGCTGCTGCTGAACAAGCAGGACGCCCTGACCGAGTTCGATACCCTGGTGGCCGGACGCTTCCAGGCGCTCAACGACGGCACCCGGGTGACCTATACCGAGCAACTGTCCGAGGATCGCACCAAGCTTGGCGGGGTGTTCATCTCCGAAAAACGCCTGAACCAGGAGAAAAAGGACCAGGGGATCTCGGTGCTGGTGGCCGAGAAGGGGCACCAGGATATCCGTCCTGACGGCAACCGCTACCTGATCCTGGAGAACGGCTACCGCTATGACGGCAACCCGGGCGAGGCCAACTACCGGGTGATCAAGTACGACACCTATGGTGTGCTGCTGGAACGGCCGGATGTCAGCGAGGAGGTCACCGACCGTGACGCCATGCCGACTGCCGACTTGATCGGCAAGGACGACCTGCGCGCCCGTGCCGAGCTGCAATGGCGTCTTTCCCTGCCGTTGCTGGTCTTCATCGTGACCCTGATGGCGGTGCCGCTGTCCCGGGTCAACCCGCGCCAGGGTCGCTTCCTCAAGTTGATCCCGGCGATCCTTCTGTACATGGCCTACCTGACGATCCTGATCTCGGTGCGAGGCGCCTTGGAGAAGGGCAAGATTTCTCCCACCCTCGGCCTGTGGTGGGTTCACGGCTTGTTCCTGGCCATCGGCCTGGGGCTGATGTACTGGGAGCCGTTGCGCTTGAAAATGGCGAGTCGTCGCAGCATGAAGGAGATGGCTCGTGGTTAAGCTCGATCGCTACATCGGTAGCAGTGTATTGATGGCCATCCTGGCGGTCCTGTTGATCATCCTGGGCCTGGCTTCGCTGTTCGCCTTCATCGATGAGATGGGCGCCGTCAGCGATACCTATACCGTGATGGATGTGTTGAGCTACGTAGTGCTCACGGCGCCGCGCCGGGTCTATGAAATGCTGCCGATGGCCGCCCTGATCGGCTGCCTGATCGGCCTGGGAACCCTGGCCAGCAACAGCGAGCTGACCATCATGCGCGCCGCTGGCGTGTCGGTGGGGCGTATCGTCTGGGCGGTGATGAAGCCGATGCTGGTGCTGATGATGGTCGGCCTGCTGGTGGGCGAGTACCTGGCCCCCGCGACCGAGACCCAGGCCCAGGCGAGCCGCGCCCTGGCCCAAGGCTCTGGCGATGCCCAGAGCTCCAAGCACGGTCTCTGGCATCGCCAGGGCGACGAGTTCATTCATATCAACGCCGTGCAGCCCAACGGCCTGTTGTACGGGGTGACTCGCTATCATTTCGACGATCAGCGCCACATGTTGTCCTCGAGCTTCGCTCGCCAGGCGCGTTTCCACGAGAACTACTGGCAGCTGACCGAAGTCACCACCACGTATTTCCGTGATGGGCATACCGAAGTCATCAATGCCCCCGAAGAGCGCTGGGATGTGGCTTTGAGCCCGCAGTTGCTGAGTACCGTGGTGATGGCGCCGGAGTCCCTGTCCATCAGCGGCCTGTGGGGCTACATCCATTACCTGGCCGACCAGGGGCTGAACAATGGCCGTTACTGGCTGGCGTTCTGGGTCAAGATCCTGCAGCCATTGGTCACTGCCGCCCTGGTGCTGATGGCGATTTCCTTCATTTTTGGTCCGTTGCGCTCCGTGACCCTGGGGCAGCGGGTGTTTACCGGGGTGCTGGTGGGCTTCACCTTCCGTATCGCCCAGGATCTCTTGGGGCCTTCGAGCCTGGTGTTCGGTTTCTCGCCCCTGTTCGCGGTGTTGGTTCCGGCCGGGATCTGCGCACTCGCCGGATTCTGGCTGTTGCGCCGGGCGGGTTGATCCGGCGTTTCTGCCTCGTTTTGGTGCAACGCCCCGGCCAGCAAGCCGGGGCGTTTTTGTGTGGGCGGGGCTGACCGGCGAGCGTGACGCTCGTGCCGAGTATCAGGTACAATTCCCGGCTATTTTTCGGCGGGCCTTGCCTGCAGCCTTTTTGAGTGTTCATCCGTGAGTGATTTGAGTCATATCCGCAATTTCTCCATCATCGCCCACATTGACCATGGCAAGTCGACTCTGGCCGATCGCTTTATCCAGATGTGCGGCGGCCTGGCCGATCGCGAAATGGAAGCCCAGGTCCTGGACTCCATGGATCTCGAGCGTGAGCGCGGGATCACCATCAAGGCCCATAGCGTCACCCTCTACTACAAGGCACGCGATGGCGTGACCTACCAGCTGAACTTCATCGATACCCCGGGCCACGTGGACTTCACCTACGAAGTCAGCCGTTCCCTGGCCGCCTGCGAGGGCGCGCTGCTGGTGGTGGATGCCGGCCAGGGCGTCGAGGCCCAGTCGGTCGCCAACTGCTACACCGCCATCGAGCAGGGCCTGGAGGTCATGCCGGTCCTGAACAAGATCGACCTGCCCCAGGCCGAGCCGGAGCGGGTCAAGGAAGAGATCGAGAAGATCATCGGCATCGATGCCGCCGACGCCGTGACTTGCAGCGCCAAGACCGGCCTGGGCGTGGACGAGGTGCTCGAGCGCCTGGTGACCACTATCCCGGCACCGACCGGCAATATCGAAGACCCGCTGCAAGCGCTGATCATCGACTCCTGGTTCGACAACTACCTGGGCGTCGTGTCCCTGGTACGCGTACGTCATGGCCGGGTGAAGAAGGGTGACAAGATCCTGGTCAAGTCCACCGGCAAGATCCACCTGGTGGACAGCGTCGGTGTCTTCAATCCGAAACACACCGCTACCGCCGACCTCAAGGCCGGTGAAGTGGGCTTCATCATCGCCGGCATCAAGGACATCCATGGTGCGCCGGTGGGCGATACCCTGACCCTGAGCTCCACCCCCGACGTGGAAGTGCTGCCAGGCTTCAAGCGTATCCAGCCGCAGGTCTATGCTGGCCTGTTCCCAGTCAGCTCCGACGACTTCGAGGATTTCCGCGAAGCCCTGCAGAAGCTCACCCTGAACGACTCCTCGCTGCAGTACACCCCGGAAAGCTCCGACGCCCTGGGCTTCGGCTTCCGTTGCGGGTTCCTCGGCATGCTGCACATGGAGATCATCCAGGAGCGCCTGGAGCGCGAATACGACCTGGACCTGATCACCACCGCGCCGACGGTAATCTTCGAGCTGCTGCTCAAGACCGGTGAAACCATCTACGTCGACAACCCGTCCAAGCTTCCGGACCTGTCCTCCATCGAGGACATGCGCGAGCCGATCGTGCGGGCCAATATCCTTGTGCCCCAGGAGCACCTGGGCAACGTCATAACCCTGTGCATCGAAAAGCGCGGCGTACAGCGCGACATGCTGTTCCTCGGCTCGCAGGTCCAGGTGACCTACGACCTGCCGATGAACGAGGTGGTACTGGACTTCTTCGACCGCTTGAAGTCCACCAGTCGTGGTTATGCTTCGCTGGATTACCACTTCGACCGCTACCAGTCGGCTAATCTGGTGAAGCTGGACGTGCTGATCAACGGTGACCGGGTCGATGCCCTGGCCCTGATCGTGCACCGCGACAATGCCCACTACAAAGGGCGTGCGTTGACCGAGAAGATGAAAGAACTGATTCCTCGGCAGATGTTCGACGTGGCAATCCAGGCCGCCATCGGCGGGCAGATTATCGCGCGGACAACCGTCAAGGCCCTCAGAAAGAACGTACTGGCCAAATGCTACGGTGGTGACGTAAGCCGTAAGCGCAAGCTGTTGGAAAAGCAGAAAGCCGGTAAGAAACGCATGAAGCAAGTGGGTAACGTGGAGATTCCACAGGATGCCTTCCTTGCTGTGCTCAGGTTGGATAGTTAGGTCCTATGTCACTAAATTTCCCGCTGTTGCTGGTCATCGCTGTCTTCGTATGCGGTTTCCTGGCGTTGCTCGACCTGGTGTTCCTGGCTCCGCGTCGTCGCGCGGCCATTGCCAACTATCAGGGCAGCGTCAGCCAGCCGGATGGGCTGGTGGTCGAGAAGCTGAACAAGGAACCGCTGCTGGTTGAATATGGCAAGTCGTTCTTCCCGGTACTGTTCATCGTCCTGGTGCTGCGTTCGTTCCTGGTGGAGCCGTTCCAGATTCCGTCGGGCTCGATGAAACCGACCCTGGATGTGGGCGACTTCATCCTGGTGAACAAGTTCTCCTATGGCATTCGCCTGCCGGTGATCGACAAGAAGGTCATCGAGGTCGGTGACCCGCAGCGCGGCGATGTGATGGTGTTCCGCTACCCGAGCGATCCGAACGTCAACTACATCAAGCGTGTGGTCGGTCTGCCGGGCGACGAGGTGCGCTACACCAGCGACAAGCACCTGTTCGTCAACGGCCAGCCGGTGGCGGAGCAGTTGGTAGGGGCCGAGCCAGGCACCCTGGGCAGCGCGGAGCTGTACAAGGAGAAACTCGGCGCCGCCGAGCACCTGATCCGCAAGGAAATGAGTCGTTACCGGGCCACCCCGGACGGTCGTTGGGTAGTTCCTGCCGGGCACTACTTCATGATGGGCGACAACCGCGACAACTCCAACGACAGTCGCTACTGGGACGATCCAAGCATTCCCAAGGATCTGCTGGGCATGGTTCCCGACAAGAACATCGTCGGCAAGGCCTTCGCAGTCTGGATGAGCTGGCCCGAACCGAAACTCAGCCACCTGCCGAACTTCTCGCGGGTTGGCCTGATCAAGTAATCACCCACGGCGCTGTTGAACACAGCGCCGAATGCTTTTCTGGCTCTTGCATAAAACGGTCGTACCCTCAGGCGACCCCTGGCCCGAAGCATGCAATCAACGATATTCAGGATGTGGATTTGAACACAGCGTTAATTGCCACCCGCACCTTGTGCGCGGCCCATAGGATGGCGAGTTTCGGTGACGAAACCAGCGTGGGTAAATCGTGAGCGTTTCTTTGAGTCGTCTCGAGCGCCAGCTCGGTTATTCCTTCAAGGACCAGGAACTGATGCTCCTGGCCCTCACTCACCGCAGTTTTGCCGGGCGCAATAACGAGCGCCTTGAGTTCCTGGGTGATGCGATCCTCAACTTCGTGGCCGGCGAGGCGTTGTTCGAGCGTTTCCCCCAGGCCCGCGAAGGCCAGCTGTCGCGTTTGCGTGCACGGCTGGTGAAAGGTGAGACCCTGGCGGTATTGGCCCGTGGTTTCGATCTGGGTGAATACCTGCGCCTGGGTTCCGGCGAGCTGAAAAGCGGTGGCTTCCGGCGCGAGTCGATCCTGGCCGATGCACTGGAGGCCCTGATCGGCGCGATCTACCTGGACGCCGGCATGGAAACTGCCCGTGACCGCGTGCTGTCCTGGCTGGCCTCGGAATTCGACAGCCTGACCCTGGTGGACACCAATAAGGACCCCAAGACCCGGCTGCAGGAGTTCCTCCAGTCCCGGGCCTGTGAACTGCCACGCTACGAAGTGGTGGATATCCAGGGCGAACCCCATTGCCGGACCTTTTTCGTGGAATGCGAAGTCACCTTACTGAATGAAAAAAGCCGGGGACAGGGCGTGAGCCGTCGCATTGCCGAACAGGTAGCGGCCGCCGCAGCACTGATTGCCCTGGGCGTGGAGAATGGCCATGACTGATTCAACTGCAACACGCTGTGGCTATGTCGCCATTGTAGGCCGCCCCAACGTGGGCAAGTCGACGCTGCTCAACCACATCCTCGGTCAGAAGCTGGCGATCACCTCGCGCAAGCCGCAGACCACTCGCCACAACATGCTGGGGATCAAGACCGAAGGTGCCATCCAGGCGATCTACGTCGATACGCCCGGCATGCACAAGAGCAACGAAAAAGCCCTGAACCGCTACATGAACAAGACTGCCTCGGCAGCCTTGAAAGATGTGGACGTGGTGATCTTCGTGGTCGATCGCACCAAGTGGACCGACGAGGACCAACTGGTCCTGGAACGCGTCCAGTACGTGCAGGGCCCGGTGATCCTGGCGATCAACAAGACCGACCGGATCGAGGACAAGGCCGAGCTGATGCCGCACCTGACCTGGTTGCAGGAGCAGTTGCCCAACGCCGAGATCGTTCCGGTATCGGCCCAACAAGGGCATAACCTGGATGCCCTGGAAGGCCTGATCGCCAAGCACCTGCCGGAAAACGACCATTTCTTCCCGGAAGACCAGATCACCGATCGCAGCAGCCGTTTCCTCGCGGCCGAGCTGGTGCGCGAGAAGATCATGCGCCAGCTGGGTGCCGAGCTGCCGTACCAGATCACCGTTGAAATCGAAGAGTTCAAGCAGCAGGGCCACACCCTGCATATCCATGCCCTGATCCTCGTCGAGCGCGATGGTCAGAAGAAAATCATCATTGGCGACAAGGGTGAGCGCATCAAGCGCATCGGCATGGAGGCGCGCAAGGACATGGAGCTGCTGTTCGACTCCAAGGTCATGCTCAACCTCTGGGTCAAGGTCAAGGGCGGCTGGTCCGACGACGAGCGTGCCCTGCGCTCCCTGGGTTACGGCGACCTGTAACCCTGCCGGCTCTTGTGTAGCGAGGGAGTTGCCGCCCTCGCCACATCCCACCTGAGAGTTGGACACCAATGCCTAGTAGCACTCCCTCTGGCCAACTTGCCTACGTCCTGCACAGCCGTGCCTATCGCGAGAGCAGTGCGCTGGTGGACTTTCTCACCCCTCAAGGTCGCTTGCGTGCGGTGCTGCGTGGTGCCCGCGGCAAGGCCGGGACGCTGGCCCGGCCTTTCGTTCCCCTGGATGTCGAGTTTCGCGGGCGGGGCGAATTGAAGAATGTCGGGCGTATGGAGAGTGCCGGAGTCGCTGCCTGGCTCAACGGCGAGGCGCTGTTCAGCGGCCTTTACCTGAATGAACTGCTGATCCGCCTGCTGCCGGCGGAAGACCCCCATCCGGCAGTGTTCGACCACTACGCTGCAACCTTGCAGGCCCTGGCCGAGGGGCGTCCGCTGGAGCCTTTGCTGCGAGCCTTCGAATGGCGCTTGCTGGACGATCTGGGTTACGGCTTCGCCCTTGACCAGGATATCCATGGCGCTCCCATCGCCGCCGACGGCTTGTATCGCCTGCAAGTGGATGCCGGGTTGGAGCAGGTGTTCCTCTTGCAGCCGGGGTTGTTCAACGGGGCGGAGCTGCTGGCCATGGCAGAGGCCGACTGGACTTCCCCAGGGGCACTGGCGGCGGCCAAGCGCCTGATGCGCCAGGCCCTGGCGGTTCATCTTGGGGGGCGTCCCCTGGTTAGCCGCGAGTTGTTCCGCAAGCCTTGAGTCCTTTCGTTAGATGGCTCGATGACCTGAGCGTTATCGGCAAATGGCAACGGACCCCGTTCTGCCCGTATGCTGTGCGCCGAATCTTCATTTATTCAGGAGCGCTTTCGTGACCACCAGCAATCGCATTCTTCTTGGCGTGAACATCGACCACGTTGCTACCCTGCGCCAGGCCCGGGGTACTCGCTATCCTGACCCGGTCAAGGCGGCGCTGGATGCGGAAGAGGCGGGTGCCGACGGGATCACCGTGCACCTGCGCGAAGACCGCCGGCATATCCAGGAGCGCGATGTGCTGCTGCTCAAGGACGTGCTGCAGACCCGCATGAACTTCGAGATGGGGGTCACCGAAGAAATGATGGTCTTTGCCGAGCGCATCCGTCCGGCGCATATCTGCCTGGTTCCGGAAACCCGCCAGGAACTGACCACAGAGGGTGGCCTGGATGTAGCGGGGCAAGAGGAGCGGATCAAGGCGGCAGTACAGCGCCTGTCGAAAATCGGCTCCGAGGTTTCGTTGTTCATCGACGCCGACGAGCGCCAGATCGAAGCCTCCAAGCGGGTCGGCGCGCCGGCCATCGAGCTGCATACCGGGCGCTACGCCGATGCCCAGACCCCTGGCGAGGTGGCGCAAGAGCTGCAGCGTATCGTCGATGGAGTGGCGGTAGGCCTGGCCCAGGGCTTGATCGTCAATGCCGGTCACGGCCTGCATTATCACAACGTCGAGGCCGTAGCGGCGATCAAGGGCATCAATGAGCTGAACATCGGCCACGCCCTGGTTGCCCATGCATTGTTCGTCGGCTTCAAGGGAGCGGTGGCGGAAATGAAGGCGCTGATCCTGGCGGCTGCCAAGGGCTGACCCACTGGCGCCCGGAGGCTGCGGCAAGGTCCGCATGACCTTCAGCGATCAGGCTATCGCCGCAGCCTCGCTGCTGTGTCGGTAGCCGATCGCTTCAGAGCGGCGGGTTCTCTTCCGGCGGCTTGGCCTTGTTGACTCCCGGCACATGCAGGTTGCCCTCGGCGACCTGGTCGCCCTCCAGCTGTGGCTGGGTCACCCAGGTGAGAATGTCGTAGTAGCGGCGGATGTTGGCCACGAAATGCACCGGTTCGCCACCCCGGGCGTAACCATAGCGGGTCTTGCTGTACCACTGCTTCTGCGACAGGCGCGGCAGCATCTTCTTCACATCCAGCCACTTGTTCGGGTTGAGCTTTTCCCGTTCGGCCAGCTTGCGCGCGTCGTCCAGATGGCCGGTGCCGACGTTATAGGCGGCGAGGGCGAACCAGGTCCGATCCGGCTCCTCGATCTTGTCGTCCAGCTGGTCCTTGATATAGGCCAGGTACTTGGCGCCGCCGCTGATGCTCTGCTTCGGGTCCAGGCGGTTGGAGACGCCCATGGCCTGGGCGGTGTTCTGGGTCAGCATCATCAGCCCGCGCACGCCGGTCTTGGAGGTCACCTCGGCCTGCCACATCGACTCCTGGTAGCCCACGGCCGCCAGCAGGCGCCAGTCGAGCTTCTCTTGCTTGGCCGAGGCCTTGAAGTGCTTCTCGTACTTGGGCAGGCGCTGCTGCAGGTGCTGGGCGAAGGTATAGGCACCGACATAGCCGAGTACGTCTACATGGCCGTAGTAACGATCCTTGAGGCGCTGCAGGGTGCCGTTCTTCTCCACCTTGTCGAGAAAGGCGTTGATCTCGTTGAGCAGGCTGTTGTCGTCGCCAGCGGCCACGGCCCAGCTCTGGCTGCGAGCGTCGCCGAGGTCGAAGGCCACTCGCACGTTGGGGAAGTACACCTGGTTCATTGCCAGCTCGTTGGAGTCCACCAGGGTCAGGTCGATCTGCCCTTCGTCCACCATGCGCAGCAGGTCCACCACTTCCACGGCGTCCGATTCTTCGTACTCGAGGCTGGGGTACTTGAGCTTGAGCTCAGCCAATTGTTCGGCATGGCTGCTGCCCTTGAGCACCATGATGTGCTTGCCCACCAGGTCCTGGGCGGTGGTGGGGCGGGATTGGCCGTTGCGATAGATGATCTGCGGCGTGACTTGCAGATACGGGTGGGAAAACCGCACTTGCTGCTTGCGCTGCTCGCTGCCCACCAGGCCTGCGGCCGCCAGGACCGGCCCCTTGGGCTGGCCCAACTGGTCGAACAGGTCGTCGAGGTTGTCGGCGGTCTCGATCTTCAGCTCGACCCCCAGATCGTCGGCGAAACGTTTCACCAGCTCGTACTCGAAGCCGGTTTCACCATTGCGATCCTGAAAGTAGGTGGCAGGACTGTTCCGGGTGATCACCCGCAGTACACCATCCTCCTTTACGCGCTCCAGGGTACTGGGTTTTTCAACACAGGCACCGAGCATCAGGAAGAGTCCGGTAACGATGAGCCACTTGGCGCAGCGCGGACGTAAAGCCATAGGGGAAAACATTGGCGCAGTATACGCAAAGCGCAACGAGCGCCATATCTCGACAGCGAGTGGCGTGTCTGCTAGCGATGGCCGACCCGTGCTGGAACCCTCAGGAATGGGGCTTTCGCGGTCTGTGTGACAATTCAAATAACCCTTGGCGATGATGTCGATCAGCCTTTGTTATAGGGCTGTAGCCCCTGGCCGACATCCGGAGGGGCGAGGGCATAGTGTTTCGGATGCCGATGCCGACGGTTTAAGTTAGAATGCACGGCCTCAAAGCACACCCCCTTCCCGAGGCTGTCCCGAAGATGTTGATCCTGCGCGGCGCTCCTGCCCTTTCTGCCTTTCGCCACAGCAAACTCCTTGAGCAACTGAGCCAGAAAGTACCGGCTGTCAGTGGCTTGTATGCTGAATTCGCTCACTTCGCCGAGGTTACCGGCGTCCTGACCGGCGACGAACAGCAGGTGCTTGCGCGCCTTCTGAAGTACGGCCCCAGCGTTCCGGTACAAGAGCCGACCGGCCGACTGTTCCTGGTCCTGCCACGCTTGGGCACCATCTCGCCCTGGTCGAGCAAGGCCAGCGACATCGCCCGCAACTGCGGCCTGGCGAAAGTCCAGCGCCTGGAACGGGGTATTGCCTTCTATGTAGCGGGCGAGTTCAGCGAGGCCGACGCCCAGCTGATCGCCAGCGCCCTGCACGACCGCATGACCCAGATCGTCGTGGCCAACCTCGAAGAGGCCGGCGGCCTGTTCAGCCATGCCGAACCCAAGCCGTTGACCGCCGTGGACATCCTCGGTGGTGGTCGCGCCGCCCTGGAAAAGGCCAACAGCGAGCTGGGCCTGGCCCTGGCCGAAGATGAAATCGACTACCTGATGACGGCCTTCCAGGGCCTGGCACGCAACCCCCACGACATCGAACTGATGATGTTCGCCCAGGCCAACTCCGAGCACTGCCGCCACAAGATCTTCAACGCCAGTTGGGACATTGACGGCCAGGCCCAGGAAAAAAGCCTGTTCGGCATGATCAAGAACACCTACCAGATGCACAACGAAGGTGTGCTCTCGGCCTACAAGGACAATGCCGCGGTGATCGTCGGCTCCGTCGCCGGGCGCTTCTTCCCGAATCCCGAGACCCGCCAGTACGGCGCGGTGCAGGAGCCGGTGCATATCCTGATGAAGGTCGAGACCCACAACCACCCGACCGCGATCGCTCCGTTCCCTGGCGCATCCACCGGCTCCGGTGGCGAGATCCGCGACGAAGGTGCCACCGGCCGTGGCGCCAAGCCCAAGGCCGGCCTCACCGGTTTCACCGTTTCCAACCTGCAGATCCCTGGCTTCGAACAGCCTTGGGAAGTGCCGTACGGCAAGCCCGAGCGCATCGTCGACGCCCTGGACATCATGATCGAGGGCCCGCTGGGTGGCGCGGCGTTCAACAACGAATTCGGCCGTCCGGCCCTGACCGGCTACTTCCGGACTTTCGAGCAGTCCATCACCACCCCCCGTGGTGAGGAAGTGCGTGGCTACCACAAGCCGATCATGCTGGCTGGCGGCATGGGCAACATCCGTGACGAACACGTGCAGAAGGGCGAGATCACCGTTGGCTCCAAGCTGATCGTCCTTGGCGGCCCGGCGATGCTCATCGGCCTGGGCGGCGGCGCCGCTTCCTCCATGGCCACCGGCACCAGCTCGGCGGACCTGGATTTTGCCTCGGTACAGCGCGAGAACCCGGAAATGGAGCGCCGTTGCCAGGAGGTCATCGACCGTTGCTGGCAGCTGGGCGACAAGAACCCCATCAGCTTCATCCACGACGTCGGTGCCGGCGGCCTGTCCAACGCCTTCCCCGAGCTGGTCAACGACGGCGGCCGTGGCGGTCGCTTCGAGTTGCGCAACATTCCCAATGACGAGCCGGGCATGGCCCCGCACGAGATCTGGTCCAACGAATCCCAGGAACGTTATGTCCTGGCAGTGGGTGCCGAGGATTTCGAGCGCTTCAAGGCCATCTGCGAGCGCGAGCGCTGCCCGTTCGCGGTGGTCGGCGAAGCCACTGCCGAGCCGCAGCTGACCGTGACCGACAGCCACTTCGGCAACAGCCCGGTGGACATGCCCCTGGAAGTGCTGCTGGGCAAGGCCCCGCGCATGCACCGTTCGGCCGTTCGCGAAGCCGAGCTGGGTGATGATTTCGATCCGAGCACCCTGGACGTCGCCGAGAGCATCGAGCGTGTCCTGCATCACCCGGCTGTGGCCAGCAAGAGCTTCCTGATCACCATTGGCGACCGCACCATCACCGGCCTCGTGGCCCGCGACCAGATGGTCGGCCCGTGGCAGGTACCGGTGGCTGACGTGGCGGTCACCGCCACCAGCTTCGATGTCTACACCGGCGAAGCCATGGCCATGGGCGAGCGCACTCCGCTGGCCCTGCTGGATGCCCCGGCGTCCGGGCGCATGGCCATCGGCGAGACCCTGACCAACCTCGCGGCCTCGCGCATCGGCAAGATCAGCGACATCAAGCTCTCCGCCAACTGGATGTCCGCTGCCGGCCACCCGGGCGAAGACGCGCGCCTGTACGACACCGTCAAGGCTGTCGGCATGGAGCTGTGCCCGGAGCTGGGCATCACCATCCCGGTGGGCAAGGACTCCATGTCCATGGCCACCCGCTGGAACGAAGAGGGCGTGGACAAGAGCGTCACCGCGCCGCTGTCGCTGATCGTCACCGGCTTCGCCCCGGTCACCGACATTCGCCAGACCCTGACCCCGCAACTGCGCATGGACAAGGGCACCACCGACCTGGTCCTGATCGACCTGGGTCGCGGCCAGAACCGCATGGGCGCCTCGATCCTCGCCCAGACCCACGGCAAGATCGGCAAGCAGGCTCCGGACGTCGATGACGCCGAAGACCTGAAGGCCTTCTTCGCGGTGATCCAGGGCCTCAATGCCGACGGCCACCTGCTGGCCTACCACGACCGTTCCGACGGCGGCCTGCTGACCAGCGCCGTGGAAATGGCCTTCGCCGGCCACTGCGGCCTGAACCTGAACCTGGATGCGCTGGCTGCCAGCGCGGCCGATATCCCGGCCATCCTGTTCAACGAGGAATTGGGTGCGCTGATCCAGGTTCGCCAGGACGCCACTCCGGGCGTGCTCGCTCAGTTCAGCGCCGCTGGCCTGGGCGACTGCGTGGCGGTGATCGGCCAGCCGGTCAACAACGGCCACATCAACATCTCCTTCAACGGCGAGAAGGTGTTCGCCGGCGAGCGTCGTCTGCTGCAGCGCCAGTGGGCCGAGACCAGCTACCAGATCCAGCGCCTGCGCGACAACGCCGACTGCGCCGAGCAGGAGTTCGACGTGGTGCTGGAGGAAGACAACCCGGGCCTGAGCGTCAAGCTGAGTTTCGACGTCAACCAGGACGTCGCCGCGCCTTACATCAAGAAGGGTGTGCGTCCCCAGGTGGCAGTGCTGCGCGAGCAGGGCGTCAACGGCCAGGTGGAAATGGCCGCGGCGTTCGACCGCGCCGGCTTCAACGCCATCGACGTGCACATGAGCGATATCCTCGCCGGTCGTGTCGATCTCAACGAGTTCAAGGGCATGGTCGCCTGCGGCGGCTTCTCCTACGGTGACGTACTGGGCGCCGGTGAAGGCTGGGCCAAGTCGGCATTGTTCAACAGCCGTGCCCGCGATGCGTTCCAGGGCTTCTTCGAGCGCAACGACACCTTCACCCTCGGTGTGTGCAACGGTTGCCAGATGATGTCCAACCTGCACGAGCTGGTCCCGGGCAGCGAGTTCTGGCCGCACTTCGTGCGCAACCGCTCCGAGCAATTCGAAGGCCGCGTGGCCATGGTCCAGGTACAGGAGTCGAACTCGATCTTCCTGCAGGGCATGGCCGGTTCGCGGATGCCGATCGCCATCGCCCACGGCGAAGGCCATGCCGAGTTCGAAAGCGAAGAAGCGCTGCTGGAAGCCGACCTGTCCGGTTGCGTGGCCCTGCGCTTCGTCGACAACCACGGCAAGGTCACCGAGCGCTACCCGGCCAACCCCAACGGTTCGCCGCGCGGGATCACCGGCCTTACCAGCCGCGACGGTCGCGTCACCATCATGATGCCGCACCCTGAGCGGGTATTCCGTGCTGTGCAGAACTCCTGGCGTCCTGACGACTGGAACGAAGATGCAGGCTGGATGCGCATGTTCCGCAACGCTCGCGTCTGGGTGAACTGAGGCAATGTACAAGCTCAGCTTCTTCGTGCCTCCCAGCCATGTGGAGCAGGTCAAGAGCGCCGTGTTCGCCGCAGGTGGCGGACGCATCGGCGCCTACGACCAGTGCGCCTGGCAGGTGCTCGGCCAGGGCCAGTTCCGCCCCCTGGATGGCAGCCAGCCATTCCTCGGGCAGACCGGCCTGGTGGAGCGGGTGGAGGAATGGAAAGTCGAGCTGGTGGTGGCCGATGAACTGATCCGCGACGTGGTGATGGCGCTCAAGCAGAGCCATCCCTACGAGACTCCGGCCTACGAGGTCTGGCGTCTGGAACAGTTCTGAGGTTATCCACAGACAAAAAGCCCGCTGAGCCGGAAACGGCCAGCGGGCTTTTTTATGGGCGTGCAGGCAAGTCCTTCAGGCGCCGGCACCCACCTTGCGAGGTATCAGCGCTTGCATGGCAGCCTGCAAACCGAGTGCTTTCTCGCCAATCAATACATGCCAGACATCCCCTTCCAGGCGCCGAGTGCCCTGGCAGCCCAGGCCTCTGAGCGCCGCCTCCGACAGGCCCTGGCTGTTGCTCAGTTGGACCCGCAGGCGGGTCAGGGCCACGCAGTCCAGTTGCAACAGGTTATCGCGGCCACCCAGGGCGTTGAGCCATTGTTGGGCTTCTTGTGCAGGAACCGGGGTTGGCGCGGGGGCCGATTCGGGGGCGGTGGATGGAGCCACCACGGGCGCCGTTGGCAGGGCCTGGCGGATTTCATCGGCGATGCTATCGGCGGTCGGGCCGACCACCACTTGCAGGCTGCAGCCCTTGCCGGGGCGTACCACGGCCATGGCACCCAGGGCCTTGAGCTCGGCGTCACGGGCCAGGTCGCGGTCGGCCAGTTCCAGGCGCAGGCGGGTGGTGCAGGCGCCCACGGTGATCAGGTTAGCGGCGCCGCCCAGGGCCTTGATGTAGGCGCTGGCGCGCTGGTCTTTGGCCAGCTCGCTCTTGCCGGCGGAGGGGCTGTCCTCGCGACCCGGGGTCTTGAGGTTGAAGCGACGAATGCAGAAATCGAACACCAGGTAGTAGATCACCGCATACAGCAAGCCTACCGGCAGCACCTTCCAGCCATTGGTGGAGCGCCCCCAGCCCAGGGCCATGTCGATGGCGCCGCCGGAGAAGGTGAAGCCCAGGTGGATATCCAGCAGGTTGGTCAGGGCCATGGACATCCCGGTGAGCAGCGCATGCACCAGGTACAGCAGCGGTGCCAGGAACATGAAGGCGAACTCGATGGGTTCGGTGACCCCGGTGAGGAACGAGGTCAGGGCCATGGACAGGAAGATCCCGCCCATCACCTTGCGCCGCTCCGGCAGGGCATTGCGGTACATGGCCAGGCAGGCGGCGGGCAGGCCGAACAGCATCATCGGGAACATCCCGGTCATGAACTGGCCGCCGTTGGGGTCGCCGGCAAAATAGCGGGTCAGGTCGCCGGTGACCACGGCGCCGGTGTTCGGATCGGTGAAGCTGCCGAAGATGAACCAGGCCATGTTGTTGAGGATGTGGTGCAGGCCGGTGACGATCAGCAGGCGGTTGAACACGCCGAAGACAAAGGCGCCGAAGCTGCCGCTTTCCAGCAGCAGTTGGCCGAAGCCGTTGATGCCATGCTGGATCGGCGGCCAGATCAGGCCGAACACCACCCCCAGGCCCACGGCGGTGAAGCCGGTGACGATGGGCACGAAGCGCCGGCCACCGAAGAACGCCAGGTACTCCGGCAGCTTGATGTCCTTGAAGCGGTTGTACAGCGCACCGGCCGTCAGCCCGCTGATGATCCCGGCGAGCATGCCCATGTTGATGCTGGCGTCCAGCACCTTGAGGGTCGAGATCATCACTAGGTAACCGATCGCTCCGGCCAGGCCGGCGGTGCCGTTGTTGTCCTTGGCGAAACCCACGGCGATCCCGATGGCGAAGATCAGCGCCAGGTTGCCGAAGATCGACTGGCCAGCATCGTGGATGATGGCGATGTCCAGCAGGTCGGTGTCACCCAGGCGCAGCAGCAGGCCGGCGATGGGCAGGATGGCGATGGGCAGCATCAATGCCCGGCCGAGGCGCTGCAGGCCCTCGATGAAGTACTGGTACATGGCGTCTCTCCTGGATTCTTATGGTTGTAGAGGCCAATGCTGCGCGCAGGCCTGGCGGACCGCGGCAGCACCCGGCAGGTCGAGCAACGTCGGGCTGAGCTGGCGGCACCGGCTGATCTCCAGCTGGCGTACCCGGTCCTTGATTTCCCCGACCTGCGGCGGGCTGACCGACAGTTCGCTGACGCCCAGGCCAATCAGCACCGGGGTCGCGAGCGGATCGCTGGCCAGGGCGCCGCAGACCCCGACCCAGCGACCGTGGCGTGCAGCCCCGGCGCAGGTCTGGGCGATCAGGCGCAGCAGGGCCGGATGCAGGGCGTCGACCCGGGCGGCCAATCCAGCGTGGTCGCGGTCCATGGCCAGGGTGTATTGGGACAGGTCATTGGTGCCGATGGACAGGAAGTCGGCGTGTTCGGCCAGTTGTTCGGCCATCAGCGCCGCAGCTGGCACTTCGATCATCACCCCCAGCTCCGGGTGCTGGCTGACTCCCAGTTCGCTGGCCAGGGTCTCAAGGCGCTGGCGGATGTGCAGCAGCTCGGCCACCTCGGTGACCATTGGCAGCATGATCCGGCAGCGTGCCACCGGCGAGACTTGCAACAGGGCCCGCAGTTGCTGGTCCAGTAGTTCGGGGCGGGCCTGGGCCAGGCGGATGCCGCGCAGGCCCAGCACCGGGTTGGCCTCGGCCGGCAGTGGCAGGTAGTCCAGCTGCTTGTCGCCGCCCACATCGATGGTGCGGATGATCACCGGTTTGTCGCCCATGGCATCCAGCACGTCCTGATAGGCCTGGCGCTGTTCCGCTTCGTTTGGTGCGTGCTGGCGGTCGACGAACAGGAATTCGGTGCGCAGCAGGCCGATGCCGTCGGCACCGCCCTGGCAGGCCTCCCGAGCCTCGTCGCTGGAGGCCACGTTGGCCGCGACCTCTATCGCCGTGCCGTCACGGGTTAGGGCCGGCTGTGCGGCCTGCTGTTGCTGCAAGGCGCGACGTTGCAAGCGGGCCCGATGGGCCTCCTGTACCTGTTGCAGGCGTTGCGGATCGGGCACAAGTTCCAGGCGCCCGCCGTCGGCATCCAGCACCACCTGACGACCGTTTTCCAGGTGCAGGACTTCCTGGCCCAGGGCCACCAGGCACGGCAGGCCCTTGCCCCGGGCCAGGATCGCCACATGGGAGGTCGCGCCGCCGGCAGCCATGCACAGGCCGGCTACGCCCTGGGCGCTCAGTTGCAGCAGGTCCGAGGGGGTCAGTTCTTCGGCGGCGACCAGCGCCCCGGGCGGCAGGTCGTAGTGCCAGGTTTCGCCCAGCAAGGCCCGCAGCACCCGCTGTTGCAGGTCGCGCAGATCGTTGGTGCGCTCAGCCAGCAAGGGGTTATCCAGGCTTTGCAGCACCTGGCACTGCTCGGCGATCGCCGCGCTCCAGGCATGGGTGGCGGCCCGGCCCTGGGCGATGGCGGCGTGGGCGGCGTCCAGCAGGGTCGGGTCTTCCAGCAGGGCCAGGTGGGCGTTGAAGATGTCCTGTTCTTCCTGGTCCCGACGCTGGCGGGCCTGATCCAGGGTCTGGCGGATATCGGCGCGTACCTGGTCCAGGGCTTTCTCCAAGGCTTGGCGCTGTTCATCAGGCTGGTGCTGGCCAAGGTCTTCCGGCAACTGCATGGCCTTAAGCCGCAGCAACGGGCCGGCGATCAGCCCTGGCGCGGCACAGACCCCATGCAATACGCCATCTTCAGCGGGGCGCCGAATGCTGGACGCGAGTGCGACAGGCGCCGGGTGGGCGTCGCTCTCCAGCGCCGTGCCCAGGGTCTTGAGCAGCGCCTGTAAGGCGGCCTGGCAATCGGCGCCCTGGCAGCTGACCTGCACTTCATCCTGTTCGCCGATGCCCAGGCCCATCAGGGCTACCAGGCTGGTGCAGGGGGCACTCTTGTCCTTGAAGCTCAGCTGCGATTGGCTGGCGAAGCCGGCGGCGCATTGACGGACCAGGGCCGCGGGACGCGCATGCAGGCCGCCGCGGTGGGCAACCCGGACCCGGGCGCTGGCCTGTTCTGCCGAGCCCGGGGCGGCAGTTGCGTGTGTAGGGGCCTGGTTGCGCTGTGTGATATGCAGCAGCGGTTCGCCGACCTTGACGGTACCCAGGCTCAGCGGACGCTGGTCGAAACCCTCGCTGTTGGTCAGGATCAGCACGCTGATCAGGCTCCGGCAGTGCTGCGCGACATAGTCCAGGTCGAAGCGCAGCAGGGGTTGGCCGGCGTTGACGCGCTGACCCTCCTGGACCAGCAACTCGAAGCCTTCGCCTTGTAGCTCGACGGTGTCCAGGCCCAGGTGCAGCAGTAACTGTGCGCCGTTGTCGGCGCGCAGGGTCACGGCGTGCCCGGTCCGGGCGACCTGGATTACCACGCCAGGGCACGGGGCGTGCAGGGTGTCGTTGAGCGGGTCGATGGCGATCCCGTCGCCCATGGCTCCGCTGGCGAACACCGGGTCGGGAACGCTACGCAGTGGCAGTACGGGCCCACTGAGTGGGGCACTGAGCGTCAGGTCATTATTGTTGTTGTGCATGGCGCAGTACTCATCGATCAAGGGGGGCTTAGTGAGTGCGGGTCACTTTGCTCAGGTGCCGTGGCTGGTCGGGGTCCATGCGGCGGGCCTCGGCCAGGCCAGCGGCCATGACATAGAAACTCTGGATCGCCAGGATCGGGTCCAGCGCCGGGTGGTTCGCCAGGCACAGCGGCAGGTCCCGTTCCTGGATATCGTCCGGTGCGGCCAGCAGTACCTTGGCGCCGCGCTGGCGCATGTCGGCGGCCAGGCTTAGCAGGCCGCCCTGTTCCGCCCCGCGTGGGGCGAACACCAACAGCGGGTAGTCGTGCTCGATCAGGGCCATCGGGCCATGGCGGACTTCGGCGCTGCTGAAGGCTTCGGCCTGGATCGCCGAGGTTTCCTTGAGCTTGAGCGCGGCCTCCTGGGCGATGGCAAAGCCTGCTCCGCGGCCGATCACCATCAGCCGCTGGCAGTCGCGCAGGGCCGCGATGGCCGGGCTCCAGTCCTGGGTGGCAGCCTGCTCCAGGCCTTCGGGCAGGGCCAGCCCGGCTTCCAGCAGGTGTGCGTCCTCATTCCAGTGGCCGATCAGGCGCGCGCTGGCGCTGAGGGTGGCGATGAAGCTCTTGGTGGCGGCGACACTCTGTTCGGTGCCGGCATACAGCGGCAGGGCGAATTCGCTGGCCGCTTCCAGTGGGCTGTTCGGCGCATTGACCAGGCCGACGGTGAGGGCGCCGCGCTTGCGCAGCAGGCGCACGCTGTTCACCAGGTCCGGGCTTTGGCCCGACTGGGAGAAGGCGAAGACCGCCTGGCCGCTGACCCGCAGTGGCGCTTGCTGCATGGTGACCACCGACATCGGCAGTGACGCCACCGGGATGCCCGCGTGCTGCATGGTCAGGTAGGCGAAATAACTGGCGGCATGGTCGGAGCTGCCCCGGGCCACGGTCATCGCCACTTGCGGCGGTTGGCGTCGCAGGCGACCGGCCACCTCCACCAGCGACGGCTCCAGGTGCTGTAGCTGGTTGCTCACGGCGGTGTGCGAGGACAGCGCCTCTTCAAGCATCTTGGAAGTCAAGCTCTTCTCCTTCGACCATGACGGCGGTCAGTTTGAGTGCGCGGTCCAGGCGCACGCTGTCGGCCCAACTGCCAGGTTGCAGGCGGCCGCGTTCGGGGAGGCCGAGGTAGTCGGCGGGAAATTGCGACAGGCGCTGCGAGGCGTCCGCCAGGGGCAGGCCGATCTTCACCAGGTTGCGTAGCGCCTGGTCCATGGTCAGGGTGCTACCGGCCAGGGTGCCATCCGGCAGGCGCACGCCACCCAGGCACTTGGTCACGGTGTGGCTGCCCAGCTTGTACTCGCCGTCGGGCATGCCCGCGGCGGCGGTGGAATCGGTGACGCAGTACAGGCATGGGATCGAGCGCAGGGCCACGCGCATTGCCCCGGGATGTACATGCAAGAGGTCGGGGATCAGCTCGGCGTACTGGGCATGGGCCAGGGCCGCACCGACGATCCCCGGCTCGCGGTGATGCAGCGGGCTCATGGCGTTGTACAGGTGGGTGAAGCTGGTGGCGCCGGCGGCCATGGCGGCCACGCCTTCTTCATAGCTGCCCAGGGTGTGGCCGATCTGCATGCGTATCCCGCGTGCGCTCAGGGCCCGGATCAGATCGTTGTGGCCCGCTACTTCCGGCGCGATGGTGATCACCCGGATCGGTGCCAGTTCCAGGTACTGCTCGATTTCGCTCAACAGCGCGGTATGGGCGAAGTTCGGCTGGGCGCCCAGCTTGCCGGGGTTGATGTAGGGACCTTCCAGATGCACGCCCAGGACTCGGGCGGACCCAGCCGGCCGCTGCCGGGCATACCGGCCGAGCTGTTCCAGCACATCGCGGATTTCCGCACTGGGCGCGGTCATGGTGGTGGCCAGCAACGAAGTGGTGCCGAAGCGCACATGGGTGCGGGCGATGGTCTCGAAGGCTTCGCTGCCCTGCATGATGTCCTTGCCGCCACCGCCGTGCACATGCAGGTCGATAAAACCGGGCAGCAGGTAGGGCAGGTCGTTGTCCGCCGGATCGCAGGGGCTGCCATCGATGGCAGTCACCTTGCCTTCATGGTGGATCAGGTGGCCGCGGATCCAGCCTTGGGGCGTGAGTATGTTGGCTTCGGACATGGGCGTTTCTCGGATTCCTGGAGACTGGTTCAGCGTCGCAGTTCGGCGACGAAGTCGTAGTAGTCGTTGCGGCAGTAGGTATCGGTGACCTCGATCGGGGTGTTGTCCTCCAGGTAGCCGACCCGGGTCATCAGCAGCATGGCGGTGCCGGGGGCGATGCCCACCAGGCTGGCGAACTCGTCCGAGGCATTGATCGCCTGGATGTGCTGCAGCGCCCGTACCACGGGGCGCTTGATGCCATCGAGGTATTCGTACAGGGAGTCGCCCACCGCTTCCGGGCGGGCAATGATGCTGGCCGGCAGGGTGCTCATCTCGATCGCCATCACCACGTCGTCGGCTTTGCGCAGGCGCTTGAGGCGCGCCACCTTGTCGTTGGGCGACAGGCCGAGGCGAATCAGTTCTTCGTGGGTGGGGGGCGTGATGGTGCGTTCCAGCCATTGGGAGCCGGGCACGAAGCCCTTGAGGCGCAGCATTTCACTGAAGCCGGAAAGCCGCGACAGCGGTTGTTCCAGGCGTGGGGTGATAAAGGTCCCCGAACCCTGGTTGCGTCGGATCAGCCCCTGCTCGAAGAGCACTTCCAGGGCCTTGCGCGCAGTCACTCGGGAAATGCCCAGCAGTTCGCTGAGGTTGCGCTCGGAGGGAAGGGCCTGCTCGGCTTTCCACTGGCCAGCATGAATCGCCGCTTCCAGGTTGCGGGCCAGTTGCAGGTACAGCGGGGTGGGTTGGGTGTCGTCCGGGCGCAGGTTCAGCAGCTGGTTCATGATCAGGTTTCCGATGCGGTTATAGGTTGTTGTCGCTCGGTAGTGCCGAAAAACTAATACCACTTAAATACCATGTCAACGCCACTGGTCCGCTGTGAGCGCACTGTGGCGGGCACTGTCGAGGTGCTGGCGAGCATAAAGGATCGAAGTGGTATTAGGCAGGTCTGGCAGCAAGGGCCAAAAGCCAGGGGGCGACCCGGGGCGGGTCGCGAAGTGGTATGGGCGTGCGGTTTTTACGTGCGGGGGAAAATATTTTTTGCAGGAGGCGGGTTAAGGGCGAATCTCGATCATGGTGCCGTCCTTGACCAGGCCCCAGATCTCGCGCATGTCGACGTTACGCATGGCGATGCAGCCGTCGGTCCAGTCCAGGGTATGGAAGTACTGCTCGGGGAATTCTTCGGTGTCCGGGGTGCCGTGGATCATGATCATGCCGCCGGGAGGCACGCCCTCGCGCCGGGAGCGGGCGGCGTCGCTGATGTTCGGGTAGGAGATGTGCATGGCCAGGTAATAACGGTCGCTGGTCTTGCGCCAGTCGAGCCAGTACAGGCCTTCGGGCGTGCGCTTGTCGCCTTCCATGAGCTTGGGCCCCTTGGGTTTCTTGCCCAGGGAGATGCGATAGGTCTTCAGCGGTTTGCCGTCATTGATCAACTGCAGTTGATGGGCGGACTTGAGTACCAGGACTTTCTCGATGACCTTGCCGTCGAGGGTTTCCACCGTGGAGGCCTGGGAAACAGCGACAAAGGAACAGCACAGCAGGGCAAGCAACCAGCGCATTGACACGATATCCCCAGGCGCGCACGGGGTCCCGTGCACGATTATTGTTTAACTGATGGCAGGCTGGGCCAGCGGCGGGATGGATTCGGTGCGCACTTGGAAGGTGCCGGCCTGCCGGTCAGCGAAGAAGCATTCTAAGGTACGGCTGACAGTGCGAAAAGCCAGCTCGGACCAAGGGATGTCGGTTTCATCGAACAAGCGCACTTCAAGGCTCTCGGGGCCGGCGGCAAAATCCAGGTCGGCCAGCTCTGCGCGAAAGAACACATGCACCTGGCTGATATGCGGGACGTCGATCAGGGTATAGAAGCTCAAGTCGCGCACACGGGCGCAGGCTTCCTCGTAGGTTTCACGCACGGCTCCCTGCTCCACGGTCTCGCCGTTCTCCATGAAGCCGGCCGGCAGGGTCCAGTAGCCAAGTCGCGGCTCGATGGCCCGGCGGCACAGCAAGACCTTGCCTTCCCAGGTGGCCAGGCAGCCGGCGACGATATTGGGGTTCTGGTAATGGATGGTCTGGCAGTGATCGCAGACAAAGCGCAGGCGCGAGTCGCCTTCGGGAATGCGCTGGGTCACCGGGTTGCCGCACTGGCTGCAAAATTTCATCGAGGCTGTCCGGAAAAGGCTGCGGCTATCTTGGCGCGCGAGGCCTGTCGTCGGCAAGTTGTCGTTCCGCGACATGCCCCAGGAACGGGGGTTGGGCCGTTGCCGGGATTGGTGCATGATGCTCGGTAGCCAACAGATCGAGATGCCTCATGCTGGACGAGCTACTTCATCGGGTAAGTCATTACACGCCGCGTACATTGGAGACCGATCGACGTTTTCCCGAGGCTGCCGTGCTGGTGCCCATCACCCGCAGCGATGAGCCGGAGCTGGTGCTGACCCTGCGCGCCAGCGGGCTTTCGACCCATGGCGGAGAGGTGGCGTTTCCCGGCGGGCGACGCGATCCGGAGGACCCGGACCTGGTGTTCACCGCCCTGCGTGAGGCGGAGGAAGAGATCGGATTGCCCCCAGGCCTGGTGGAGATCATCGGCCCCCTGAGCCCGCTGATCTCCAAGCATGGGCTCAAGGTTACGCCGTATGTCGGAGTGATCCCCGATTTCGTCGAGTACCGCGCCAACGACGCCGAGATCGCTGCGGTCTTCAATGTCCCCCTGGAATTCTTTCGCCAGGACCCTCGGGAGCATACCCATCGCATCGACTACCAGGGACGCAGCTGGTACGTTCCCAGCTATCGTTTCGGCGACTTCAAGATCTGGGGGCTGACCGCGATCATGATCGTCGAGCTGGTCAACCTGTTGTATGACGCCGGGATCAGCCTGCGTCACCCACCGAAGAACTCCGTCACCCTCTGAAGCCATCGCACGTATGGCACTCACCCACGGCTGCCTGAGCCATGAGGACAACAAGATGAAATATCGCCTGGGCGATGCCCGAGTAGAAACCCATCCACAGAGCTGGGTCGCCCCGAACGCAACGCTGGTGGGCAAGGTCAAGCTGGAGGAGGGGGCCAACGTGTGGTTCAACGCCGTGCTGCGTGGCGATAACGAGCTGATCCTGATCGGCAAGCACAGCAACGTCCAGGACGGCACCGTGATGCACACCGACATGGGGTTCCCGCTGACCATCGGCACCGGAGTGACCATCGGCCACAACGCCATGCTGCATGGCTGCACCGTGGGCGACTACAGCCTGATCGGTATCAACGCAGTGGTCCTCAACGGCGCGAAGATCGGCAAGAACTGCATCATCGGCGCCAACTCGCTGATCGGCGAGGGCAAGGAGATTCCCGATGGATCGCTGGTCATGGGGTCGCCGGGCAAGGTGGTGCGCGAACTCACCGAGCCGCAGAAGCGCATGCTCGAGGCCAGCGCCGCCCATTACGTACACAATGCCCAGCGCTATGCTCGGGACCTGGTCGAGCAGGAATCATGAGCCTTGCGGAGAAACCCGTCGCCTCGCCCTGCGTGAATATTTGCGCCCTGGACGAGCAGGACATCTGCATCGGTTGCCAGCGCACAGTGGACGAGATTACCCGTTGGGGCCGCATGGACAATACCGAGCGGTGTAGCGTATTGGCCCGCTGCCATGAGCGGGCCAAGGACAGCGGGTTGTTGTGGCTGGCGGGGGCCGAGGCAGGCAACTGATCGGTTGCGCAAGCCTTGTCGGGAGTCGAGGACTTTCTTGGCCCAATCCCCGAGCCTGAAGTAACCTGTACACCTTCCTGACAGCGACTTCTTGGCCCCCATGCTCTATCTGATCGCCTATATCAGCAGTGTCGTGCTGATCAACTACGCCTTTTCCACCGCCCCGCACCTGGACATCATTTGGTCGGCCTGGGGTGGACTGGTGTTCGTCCTGCGCGACATGGTGCAGACCCGCTTCGGCCACGGCGCCATCATCGCCATGCTGGCGGCCCTGGTGTTGTCCTATGTGACTTCCGACCCCGCCATCGCCCTGGCCAGCGCCACGGCATTCGCGGTCTCCGAATGCATCGACTGGCTGGTGTTCAGCATCACCAAGCGTCCCCTACACGATCGGCTGTGGATCAGCTCGGCGCTGAGCATCCCCCTGGATACCTTCATTTTCTTCGGTTTGATCGATGCCCTGACCCCAGGGGTGATCCTCACTGCCCTGGCCTCGAAGTTCGCCGGGGTCACGGTGGTGTGGCTGGCCATGGCCTGGCGTTTGCGCAAAGCGGCGTGCGCCGGCTGAGCCAAAGGCCACGGTTCATGTAAAATGCCGCGCTTTCCCGGGTTGCCAGCCTGGCGCTCGGCCTTCGATGATCCGCTTCCTTGAGGACCTTCAGATGACTCGTATCGGAACTCCATTGTCGCCAACCGCGACCCGCGTCTTGCTTTGTGGCTGTGGTGAGTTGGGCAAGGAGGTGGTGATCGAGCTGCAGCGCCTGGGCGTCGAAGTGATTGCCGTGGACCGCTACGCCAATGCCCCGGCGATGCAGGTGGCCCATCGCAGCCACGTGATCAACATGCTCGACGGCGCAGCCCTGCGTGCCGTGATCGAGGCGGAAAAGCCGCACTTCATCGTGCCGGAAATCGAAGCCATCGCCACGGCGACCCTGGTGGAGCTGGAAGCCGAAGGCTTCACCGTGATTCCGACCGCCCGGGCCACCCAGCTGACCATGAACCGCGAAGGCATCCGGCGCCTGGCCGCTGAAGAGCTGGACCTGCCGACCTCGCCATACCACTTCGCCGATACCTTCGAGGACTACAGCAAGGCCGTGCAGGACCTGGGTTTCCCGTGCGTGGTCAAGCCGGTAATGAGCTCCTCGGGCAAGGGCCAGAGCCTGCTGCGCAGCGCCGATGATGTGCAGAAGGCCTGGGACTATGCCCAGGAAGGCGGTCGGGCCGGCAAGGGCCGGGTGATCATCGAGGGCTTCATCGACTTCGACTACGAAATCACCCTGCTGACCGTACGTCATGTGGGCGGCACCACGTTCTGCGCGCCCGTGGGCCATCGCCAGGAGAAGGGCGATTACCAGGAGTCCTGGCAGCCCCAGGCCATGAGCCCGAAGGCCCTGGCCGAGTCCGAGCGGGTTGCCAAGGCCGTGACCGAGGCCCTGGGTGGGCGCGGGTTGTTCGGTGTGGAGCTGTTCATCAAGGGCGACCAGGTGTGGTTCAGCGAAGTGTCGCCACGGCCCCATGACACTGGCCTGGTGACCCTGATCTCCCAGGACCTGTCGCAGTTCGCCCTGCACGCACGGGCCATCCTCGGCCTGCCGATCCCGCTGATTCGTCAGTTCGGCCCCTCGGCCTCGGCGGTGATCCTGGTGGAGGGCAAGTCCACCCAAACCGCATTCGCCAACCTGGGCGTTGCCCTGAGCGAGCCGGATACCGCGCTGCGCCTGTTCGGCAAGCCGGAAGTCAACGGTCAGCGGCGCATGGGCGTGGCCCTGGCTCGTGATGAGTCCATCGAAGCTGCCCGCGCCAAGGCAACCCGCGCCTCCCAGGCAGTCGTTGTAGAACTGTAAAAACATCCGCGGGCAAGCCTCGCTCCTGCCAGGTTGCGCCGACCTGCAGGAGCGAGCGGTGATCCGACTTGCCCGCGATGATGCTCCGTCAGCCGACCTGATTCAGGTCGTTGTTACGGGTTTCCTTCAGGCACAACACCGCGATCAGGCTCAGGATCGCCGCCCCCGAGACATATCCCCCGACCCAGCTCAAGCCGCCCATCGCCACCAGTTTCTGGGCGAAGAACGGAGCGGCCGAGGCGCCGACGATTCCTCCCAGGTTGTAAGCCGCCGAAGCGCCGGTGTAGCGCACATGGGTGGGGAACAGTTCCGGCAGCAGGGCGCCCATCGGCGCGAAGGTCACCCCCATCAGGAACAGCTCGATGCACAGGAACAGCGCCACCCCGGCGGTGGAGCCCTGGGTCAGCAGCGGTTCCATGGCGAAGCCCGAGAGGATCGCCAGGATGCCGCCGACGACCAGCACGGGCTTGCGCCCGAAGCGATCGCTGGCCCAGGCCGCCAGGGGCGTAGCGGCAGCCATGAACAGTACGGCGAAGCACAGCAGGCCGAGGAAAGTTTCTCGGCTGTAGCCCAGGGTCGATACGCCGTAGCTCAGGGAAAACACTGTGGAGATATAGAACAGCGCGTAGCACACCACCATGGCGGCGGCGCCCAGCAGCACCGGCAGCCAGTATTGGCTGAAGAGCTCGATCAGTGGCAGCTTCACCCGTTCCTGGCGGGCCACGGCGTTGGCGAAGACCGGGGTTTCATGCAGCTTGAGGCGCACATAGAGCCCGACCATCACCAGCGCCGCGCTGAGCAGGAACGGAATGCGCCAGCCCCAGGCCCGGAACTGCTGGTCGTCCAGGCCCATGGCCAGGCCCAGGAACAACCCGTTGGCGGCCAGGAAACCAATGGACGGCCCCAGTTGCGGGAACATGCCGAACCAGGCGCGCTTGCCAGGTGGGGCGTTTTCGGTAGCCAGCAGCGCCGCGCCGCCCCATTCGCCACCCAAGCCCAGGCCCTGGCCGAAGCGCAGCAGGCACAGCAGGATCGGGGCCCAGGCGCCGATGCTGTCGTAGCCCGGCAGCACGCCGATCAGGGTGGTGCAGATGCCCATCAGCAGCAGCGAGGCCACCAGGGTCGACTTGCGGCCGATCCGGTCGCCGAAGTGGCCGAACAGTGCCGAGCCCAGGGGGCGGGCCAGGAAGGCGATACCGAAGGTGAGGAATGCCGAGAGCATCTGGGCGGTACCGGAGCTCTGGGGAAAGAACACCGGGCCAATCACCAGCGCGGCGGCGGTGGCGTAGACATAGAAGTCGTAGAACTCGATGGCGGTGCCGATGAAGCTGGCCGTGGCCACCCGGCTGGCGGAGTTGCCGGGATGGTCGGTCGCGCCGGTGCTGTAGGTCGTGCTGGTCGTCATGCGGATATCCCTGACAGTCATTGCTCCAGTGGAGCGAATTATTATGGTCGAGCACCCAGGGATGTGGGTTTGGTGCGGGCGTGCTCGGGATGGGAGCGACGTCGAACGGTATGCGGGTATGTGCAGGATCTCGCAGGGTGCGGGTAGCACGCGGGGCTGCGGGGCTTGGGTAAGCGTTACGATTATAGAAAGGCTGCTAACGATCCAACAAGGACTTGTCGCGGGTGTTTCCGGCTGGACAGGCCTGCCCTGAAGGCGGGCTCGGTGGCGCTTGGTGCAGTGTTCAGCGAATGGAGGGAACGCTGCTGGTGTGCCAGATCAGTACCCGGCTGATACGGTTTTCCTCGGTCTCGAGGATTTCCAGGCGGTAGCGGCCGATCTTCAGGCACACGGCGCTGTCGGGAATGGTTTCCAGGGCTTCGGTGACCAGGCCGTTGAGGGTCTTGGGGCCATCGCTGGGCAGGTGCCAGCCCAGGCTCTTGTTCAGCTCACGGATCGAGGCGGCGCCCTCCACCACATAGCGGCCATCGGCCTGGGGGTGGATGTGCGGGTTGTCGAGGCTGTGCTCGCTTTCGAATTCGCCGACGATCTCTTCCAGGATGTCTTCCAGGGTCACGATGCCCTGCACTTCGCCGTATTCGTCCACCACCATGCCCAGGCGTCGCTGCTGCTTGTGGAAGTTGAGCAGCTGCAATTGCAGCGGGGTGCTTTCGGGAACGAAATAGGGTTCGTGGCAGGCCGCCAGCAGCGCTTCCTTGGTCAGGCTGGCGTCGGGCAGCAAGTGGCGGATCTGGCGGGTATTGAGCACCGCCTCGACCTGGTTGATATCGCTGTGGAACACCGGCAGGCGGGTACGCCGGTTCAGGCGCAGCTGGGTGATGATCTGCTCGATCGGCTCGTCCAGGTTGATGCCGTCGACTTCGCTGCGGGGCACCAGGATGTCGTTGACGGTGATGTTGTCCAGGGCGTGGATGCCGGGCAGTGCGTGCTGTTCCTGGGGAGCCGGCTCGTCGTCCAGCAGGGTGGGGTCGTCATCGCTGTGCTTGACCACACTGGCCTTGCTGGCGAAGGGACGCAGCAGCAGTTGGCCAATGGCGTCGAGCAGCCAGGCCAGGGGGTAGACGAACTTCATGGGGATGGCGAGCAGGCCGTTGCCGAAGCTCAGGGTGCCCTCCGGATAGCGCACGGCCACGGCTCGCGGCAGGTACTCGGCCAATACCAGCAGGCCGCAGGTGCTGGCCAGGCAGGCTAGCCACGGGCCGTTCTCTGTCCAGTAAAACAGGGCCAGCAAGGTACTGATGATGACCGCCAGCACCCGGCACAGGGTGTTGCACAGGATCAGGCTTTCCTTGGGGAAGGCCAGTCGGGCTGCTGCTTTGTCACCCGAGCGCGAGCTGCTGCGCAGGGCCAGCAGGTGCAGCTGGGCGGCATCGATGGCGGTGAACAGTCCCGACCAGACGATCAGCAGGGCGATTACCGCGAGCATCGGGCCGGTGGGCAGGGAGTCGGTCATGGCCGGTGGTCAGATATGCAGGATGTATTCGCGGACCAGCTTGCTGCCGAAGTACGCCAGCATCAGCAGGCAGAAGCCCGCCAGGGTCCAGCGGATCGCCTTGTGCCCGCGCCAGCCCAGGCGGGTGCGACCCCAGAGCAATACGCTGAACACCACCCAGGCCAGGCAGGCAAGCAAGGTCTTGTGGACCAGGTGTTGGGCGAACAGGTTTTCGACGAACAGCCAGCCGGATATCAGTGATAGCGACAGCAGGGTCCACCCGGCCCAGAGGAAACCGAACAGCAGGCTCTCCATGGTCTGCAGGGGAGGGAAATTCTTGATCAGCCCGGAAGGGTGCTTGTTCTTCAGTTGATGGTCCTGGACCAGCAGGAGCAAGGCCTGGAACACCGCGATGGTGAACATGCCGTAGGCCAGAATCGAGAGCAGGATATGGGCCAGGATGCCCGGTTCTTCGTCGATCACCGGCACTGTGCCGGTCGGTACGAACTGCGCCAGCAGGGCTGTCAGGGCGCCCAGGGGGAACAGCAGTACCAGCAGGTTCTCCACGGGAATCCGCCAGCAGGCCAGCAAGGTCAGGGCAATGACGGCCGCGGCGATCAGGCTGGCGGCGCTGAAGAAGTCCAGGCCCAGGCCGACCGGGGTCAGCAAGTGGGTCAGCAGGCTGACGCCATGGGCCACCAGGGCCAGGACGCCAAGCGTAACCAGCAGGCGCTTGTTCGCCTTGGCGCCTGTGGCCAGGCGGGAGCCTTGATAGAGGGTCGCAGCGGCATAAAGGATGGCGGCGGCGAGGGTGGGTAGCAAGCTGGGTGACAAGGGGAGCATAAATCCTGTTAGGCAAGCCCGAAAGTCGTTGAGTTTGGCATAGAACCCAGAGCCCTGAAAGACCACGCGAGCAGACGGCGAGGTGTGCGCCACGCACAGTCTTCGCTATAATCCGCGACCTGCCCACGCCGCGGGCTCATCGAGCACCTGTTTATCACGCTCTGGGCCGCCATTACCCCGGTCTACCCTGGGCCTGAAAGGATCGAGCATGTTTGAAAACCTAACCGAACGTCTCTCGCAGACGCTGCGCCATGTCACCGGCAAGGCCAAGCTGACCGAGGACAACATCAAAGACACCCTGCGCGAAGTGCGCATGGCGTTGCTCGAGGCCGACGTCGCCCTGCCGGTGGTCAAGGATTTCGTCAACTCGGTGAAGGAGCGTGCGGTCGGCACTGAAGTGTCGCGCAGCCTGACCCCGGGCCAGGCCTTCGTGAAGATCGTCCAGGCCGAGCTGGAAAGCCTGATGGGCGCAGCCAACGAAGACCTGAACCTCAGCGCGGTGCCTCCAGCGGTGGTGCTGATGGCCGGTCTGCAGGGTGCGGGTAAGACCACGACTGCCGGCAAGCTGGCGCGCTTCCTTAAAGAGCGCAAGAAAAAGAGCGTGATGGTGGTGTCCGCGGACATCTACCGTCCTGCGGCGATCAAGCAGCTGGAAACCCTGGCCAACGATATCGGCGTGACCTTCTTCCCGTCGGACCTGAGTCAGAAGCCGGTCGCTATCGCTGAAGCAGCTATAAAGGAAGCCAAGCTCAAGTTCATCGACGTGGTGATCGTCGATACCGCCGGTCGCCTGCACGTCGACAGCGAGATGATGGACGAGATCCAGGCGCTGCACGCGGCCATCAAGCCGGTGGAAACCCTGTTCGTGGTCGACGCGATGACCGGCCAGGACGCGGCCAATACCGCCAAGGCCTTTGGCGATGCGCTGCCGCTGACCGGCGTGATCCTGACCAAGGTCGACGGTGATGCCCGGGGCGGTGCCGCACTGTCGGTGCGGGCCATTACTGGCAAGCCGATCAAGTTCATCGGCATGGGCGAGAAGACCGAGGCCCTGGATCCTTTCCACCCTGAGCGTGTCGCCTCGCGGATCCTGGGCATGGGCGACGTGCTCAGCCTGATCGAGCAGGCCGAGCAGACCCTCGATAAGGAAAAGGCCGACAAGCTGGCCAAGAAGCTGAAGAAGGGCAAGGGCTTCGACCTCGAGGACTTCCGCGACCAGCTGCAACAGATGAAGAACATGGGCGGTCTGGGTGGCCTGATGGACAAACTGCCGAATATCGGTGGGGTCAACCTGTCCCAGATGGGTAACGCCCAGAACGCTGCGGAAAAGCAGTTCAAGCAGATGGAAGCCATCATCAATTCCATGACTCCGGCCGAGCGTCGCGATCCCGAGATGATCAGCGGTTCGCGCAAGCGCCGGATCGCCATGGGCTCCGGTACCCAGGTGCAGGACATCGGCCGCTTGATCAAGCAGCACAAGCAGATGCAGAAGATGATGAAGAAGTTCTCCGCCAAGGGCGGGATGGCCAAGATGATGCGCGGCATGGGCGGTATGTTGCCCGGCGGCGGTATGCCGAAGATCTGAGAATCCGCGCCGGCCATCATGCCGGCGCTCTTTTCCACGGGGACGTGGAAGCGGGCAGGCCTCCGATAGAAGCCTGTCCTTCCTGCTGCCGCTTGCGGCAGCTCCATGGCGAATCTGGATGGCAGCCGACGGGCGCCGGAAAAAGTCATTTGCAAAAGTCCGGATATTCCTTAGAATATGCGGCCTTTCGGGCACCCATGCCCGCTGTGCATTTAGATTTGCAGCACCGACTACAGGAACGATGTTCACATGCTAACAATCCGTCTTGCCCTTGGCGGCTCCAAAAAGCGCCCGTTTTACCACCTGACTGTGACCGACAGCCGTAACCCACGCGACGGTTCGCACAAAGAACAAGTTGGCTTCTTCAACCCGATCGCTCGTGGTCAAGAAGTTCGCCTGTCCGTGAACCAAGAGCGCGTAGCCTACTGGCTGAGCGTTGGTGCACAGCCATCTGAGCGTGTTGCTCAGCTGCTGAAGGAATCGGCTAAGGCTGCAGCCTGAACCTATGAACGCGACGCCAGCCCCTGCTGATGATTTGATCGTTGTCGGCAAAATTTATTCTGTTCATGGCGTTCGCGGCGAAGTGAAGGTCTTTTCCTTTACTGATCCGATTAAAAACCTGTTGCAGTACAAGGCCTGGACGCTCAAGCGCGAAGGCAGTGTGAAGCAGGTTGAGCTGGTCAGCGGACGAGGGAACGATAAGTTCCTGGTCGCAAAGCTCAAGGGTCTTGATGATCGCGAAGAAGCACGTCTTCTGGCCGGTTACGAGATCTGCGTGCCGCGCAACCAATTCCCCGAACTGACCGACGGCGAGTACTACTGGTACCAGCTGCAAGGTCTCAAGGTCATCGACACCCTCGGGCAATTGCTCGGGCAGATCGATCACCTGCTGGAGACCGGCTCGAACGATGTAATGGTGGTCAAGCCTTGCGCTGGCAGCCTGGATGATCGCGAACGCCTGTTGCCCTATACCGAGCAATGCGTGTTGGCTGTCGACTTGGCCGCGGGCGAGATGAAGGTGGATTGGGACGCGGATTTCTAAGCGTGGCTAACTTGCGCGTAGAAGTGATCAGTCTGTTTCCCGAGATGTTTTCCGCCATCAGCGAATACGGCATAACCAGCCGCGCGGTGAAACAAGGGCTGTTGCAGCTCACCTGTTGGAATCCGCGAGACTACACCACGGATCGACATCACACTGTGGACGATCGCCCATTTGGCGGTGGACCGGGCATGGTGATGAAGATCAAGCCCCTGGAGGATGCACTGGTTCAGGCCAGGAGCGCAGCCGGGGAGGGTGCGAAGGTGATTTACCTGTCGCCCCAAGGCCGTCAACTGAATCAGTCGGCGGTACGCGAGTTGGCGAATGAGGATGCATTGATCCTGATTGCTGGTCGTTATGAAGGCATCGACGAACGCTTTATAGAAGCCCATGTCGATGAAGAGTGGTCGATTGGTGACTATGTACTGTCTGGGGGCGAGCTTCCGGCAATGGTCCTGATCGATGCGGTTACACGGCTGCTGCCCGGAGCTTTAGGGCATGTGGACTCCGCGGAGGAAGACTCCTTCACGGATGGTCTGCTGGATTGCCCGCACTACACCCGACCTGAGGTGTATGCGGATCAGCGTGTTCCCGACGTGTTGCTAAGTGGCAATCATGCACATATCCGGCGTTGGCGTTTGCAGCAGTCCCTTGGTAGGACCTACGAACGACGCGCTGATCTTCTGGAAAGACGCTCGCTTTCTGGAGAAGAGAAGAAGCTGCTCGAGGAATATCTCCGCGAGCGGGACGATAGTTAACAACGTATCGATGGTAGATCCGACGATTTACCTTAGGAGCACAGCATGACCAACAAAATCATCCTTGCACTCGAAGCAGAGCAGATGACCAAAGAGATCCCAGCCTTTGCCCCGGGCGACACCATTGTCGTTCAGGTGAAAGTGAAGGAAGGTGATCGTTCCCGTCTGCAGGCGTTCGAAGGCGTAGTTATCGCCAAGCGCAACCGCGGTGTGAACAGCGCGTTCACCGTACGTAAAATCTCCAACGGCGTTGGCGTAGAGCGTACTTTCCAGACCTACAGCCCGCAGATCGACAGCATGGCTGTCAAGCGTCGCGGTGACGTGCGTAAAGCCAAGCTGTACTACCTGCGCGACCTGTCGGGTAAAGCAGCTCGCATCAAGGAAAAACTGGCCTGAGTCCAGCTTCCGATGCAGAAAAAAGCAGCCTACGGGCTGCTTTTTTGTTGCCCGTCATTTATTTCTCCCCAGTGTTTCAGGCAGTAGATCCATGTCCCCTCGCGAGCAAGAAATCCAGCGCCGTACCGAGCTGTCGGTCACCCGCGTGACCAAGGCGGTATTCCCCTCCACCACCAACCATCACAACACCCTGTTCGGCGGCACTGCCCTGGCCTGGATGGATGAGGTTTCGTTTATCGCCGCCACGCGTTTTTGCCGGCTACCGCTGGTAACGGTGTCCACCGACCGCATCGACTTCAATCATCCGATCGCTGCGGGCTCCATCGTCGAGTTGGTTGGGCGGGTGGTGAAGGTGGGCAATACCAGCCTCAAGGTCGAGGTCGAGGTGTTCGTCGAGAGCATGAGTTGCGATGGTCGCGAGAAGGCCATCCATGGCCTGTTCAGCTTTGTTGCCATCGACGATGACAAACGCCCGGTTCCAGTGCTGCCGGGCTTCGCGGCGTAGATCGTTACTGGTTGTCCGGCTGGATCAGCGCGAGCAAGGTCCAGCCTGGTGCTGGCTTGAGGCTGCTTTCGGGTGTCAGTACATGGACCCAGCCCCCGGTATCGCGGGCAAACAGCAAGGTGGCGCGGTCGCCATGCAGCGCTTGGTAGTCCTCCCAGCCGAAGGCTTCCGTCAGGTGGGTGCTATAGAGCTCCGCGCCCTGGCCCAGCAAGCTGGCCAGCTTGGTGTAGGTCAGGGCTTCGCTCCCCAGCAATTGGCCGCGATGTTCATGACTGGCGCGGTGCTTGTCGGAGCGCCGGCTTTCCTGGCTATTGGCCAGGGCATGCAGGCGTTGATGGCCGAAATCATGGCGAAAACGCATGGCGGCCAGGGTGTTCAGCTCCCCTGATGGCGATAGCGCCAGTAGATGCCCAAGCCCTACCAGGTCCAGATGGGCATCGGCGTGTTGCGAGGCCGGGTTGCCGAAGTAGGTGGGCAGCCCCTCCATGCGTGCCGCGCGGATATTTTCCCAGCTGGAATCCGTCAGCAGTACCCGGCTGCCCAGTTGTTGCAGGGCCTTGGCGATGATTCGTGCCGGGCCATTGGCTCCGACGATCAGGAAGCCACTGGGCGCTGGTTCGGCCACTTTCAGCAGGCGTGCCAGGGGGCGTGCGGTTGCGCTTTGCAGAACCACGGTGCCAATGATCACGGCGAAGGTCAGGGGCACCAGCAGCAGGGCGCCTTGATGCCCGGCCTCATCCAGGCGAATGGCGAAGATCGCCGAGACCGCGGCCGCGACAATGCCCCTTGGGGCGATCCAGGCCAGCAGGGCTCGTTCGCGCCAGTTCAGGTTCGAGCCGGCGGTGGAGAGCATCACGTTCAATGGTCGGGCGATGAACTGGATCACCAGCAACAGGATCAGCACCAGCGGGCCGAGGGCGATCAGTGCCTTGAGGTCCAGGCGGGCCGCCAGCAGGATGAACAGTCCGGAAATCAGCAGCACGCTGAGGTTTTCCTTGAAGTGCAGGATATGCCGGACGTCCACGCCCTTCATGTTGGCCAGCCACATGCCCATCAAGGTTACCGCCAGCAGTCCCGATTCATGCATGACCCGGTTGGAGGCGATGAAAATCCCCAGCACACCCGCCAGGGTCGCCAGGTTGTGCAGGTACTCGGGCAGCCACTGGCGGCGCATGATCTGGCCCAGGACCCAGCCGCCAGCGATACCGAACAGGCTGCCGCACAGGATCACCCCGCCGAAGGTCATCAAGCTGTGGCTCAGGCCTGCGCCCTCGGCACTGGCGATGATGAAGCTATAGACCACCACCGCCAGCAGGGCGCCGATGGGGTCGATGACGATGCCTTCCCAGCGCAGGATATTGGCCACGGAGGCCTTGGGACGTACGACCCGCAGCATGGGGACGATCACCGTCGGCCCGGTAACCAGGGTCAGGGTGCCGAACAGCAGCGCCAGCATCCAGTCGAAACCCAGTAGCCAGTGGGTGGCCAGGGTAATGACCGCCCAGGTAGACAGTGCGCCGAGAGTGACCAGGCGGTGCACTACGCTACCGATCTCGCGCCACTCGGAGAGGTGCAGGGTCAGGCTGCCCTCGAACAGGATCAGTGCCACCGCCAGGGAAACCAGGGGCATCAGCAGCGGGCCGAACATCTCCTGGGGATCGAGCCAGCCCAGCACAGGTCCGGCAAGAATGCCGCTGAGCAACAGGAACAGGATGGCTGGCAACTTCAGTCGCCAGGCCAGCCATTGGCAGCCCAGTGCGGCAGCACCAATGCCGCCAAAGGCCAGCAGAATCTGTTGTTCGTTCATTGATGCACCCTGTTCCTTGAAATGGCTGGCTATGAAAGACTAGCGACCCTCCACGCAGTTCACTATTTTTTTGCGCAGCCTTCCAAGCTGTGCTTTTCGAGTCTTTATGCCTGCCATCGACCATCCCCTTATCGACCGTTTTCTCGACGCCTTGTGGCTGGAGAAGGGCCTTGCTGAAAACACCCGGGATGCCTATCGCAGTGATCTGGCGCTGTTCAACGGCTGGTTGCAGGAGCAGGGGGTGGAGTTGCCGCGCGCCGGTCGCGAACTGATCCTCGATCACCTGGCCTGGCGCGTCGAGCAGGCCTACAAGCCGCGCTCCACCGCCCGCTTCCTCTCTGGGGTACGCGGTTTCTATCGCTACCTGCTGCGCGAGAAACTGATCGACGTCGACCCGACCCTGCAGGTGGATATGCCGCAGCTGGGGCGCCCGCTGCCCAAGTCGCTGTCGGAAGCGGATGTCGAGGCCTTGCTGGCAGCGCCCGACCTGGGCGAAGCCATCGGCCAGCGCGATCGGGCCATGCTGGAAGTGCTCTACGCCTGTGGCCTGCGGGTTACCGAGCTGGTCAGCCTGACCCTGGAACAGGTCAATCTGCGCCAGGGCGTGCTGCGGGTCATGGGCAAGGGCAGCAAGGAGCGCCTGGTGCCCATGGGCGAGGAAGCCATTACCTGGGTGGAGCGTTATCTGCGTGGGGCTCGTTCCGAGCTGCTGGGTGGGCGTCCCAGCGACGTGCTGTTTCCCAGCCTGCGGGGCGAGCAGATGACCCGGCAGACCTTCTGGCACCGGATCAAGCACCAGGCCAAGGTCGCCGGCATCGGCAAGACCCTGTCGCCGCACACATTGCGTCATGCCTTTGCCACCCATCTGCTCAATCATGGTGCAGACCTGCGGGTGGTGCAGATGCTACTGGGCCATAGTGACCTGTCCACGACCCAGATCTATACCCATGTGGCCCGTGCACGCTTGCAGGACTTGCACGCCAAGCACCATCCACGGGGCTGATCGGGGCTTGCTTGCTTTGCATCGCCCGTAGTCGGTGCAGGCAAACAGATGTGGTAGGCTTTGCCGGTTCGCCAAACGGGCGCTGGCGAGTCGTTGCTGCAGCGACCGCTCCCATTGCCCATTTGCCCGCCTTCAGGAGTTCCCATGCGCTTGACCCAGATTTTTGCCGCCGCTTCCCTGGCGTTGCTCAGCACTTTCGCCATGGCCGATGACAGTGCCGAGAAAGCCATTCGCAAGAGCCTCGAGACCCTGCAGCTCGAGGTCCCGGTGGAGAGCATCACCGCCAGTCCTCTTTCCGGGCTGTATGAAGTCAAGCTCAAGGGCAGCCGGGTACTGTACGCCAGCGCCGACGGCCAGTTCGTGGTCCAGGGCTATCTGTTCCAGCTCAAGGACGGCAAGCCGGTCAACCTCACGGAAAAAACCGAGCGCCTGGGTATTTCCAAGTTGATCAATGGCATTCCAGTCGCTGAAACTGTGGTCTATCCGGCCGTTGGCGAGACCAAGACCCATATCACCGTATTCACCGACACCACCTGCCCGTACTGCCACAAGCTGCACGCCGAGATCCCGGCGTTGAACAAGCTGGGCGTCGAGGTGCGCTATGTCGCATTCCCGCGTCAGGGCCTGGGCTCGCCGGGCGACGAGCAGCTGCAGGCAGTATGGTGTTCGGCGGACAAGAAAGCCGCCATGGACAAGATGGTCGATGGCAAGGAAATCAAGGCCGCCAAGTGCGCCAACCCGGTTTCCAAGCAATTCGCCCTGGGCCAGTCGATCGGTGTCAATGGCACGCCAGCCATCGTCCTGGCCGACGGTCAGGTAATTCCGGGCTATCAGCCTGCACCGCAGATCGCCAAACTGGCACTGGGTGCGAAATAATCCTGCATCGTCACGCTAGCCTTTGACGATCATGGCCCGTCGGTTGCAGCCGGCGGGTCATTAATAGAGAGCCGCGCTGTTTGCGGCTGATTTCCACGGCCGGCCTAGAGTCGGCCGTTTTATGGGGAGTTCAGAGTGAATCCGGTCAAAGTAGGCATCTGTGGGCTGGGTACTGTCGGTGGCGGTACCCTAAACGTACTTCAGCGCAACGCCGAGGAGATTGCCCGTCGTGCCGGGCGTGGAATCGAAGTAGCGCAGATTGCTACCCGTACGCCAAAGCCTCAGTTCCAGACGACCGGTATTGCGATTACCAACGATGTCTTCGCCGTGGCCACCAACCCTGAGATCGATATCGTCATCGAGCTGGTGGGTGGCTACACCGTGGCTCGCGAGCTGGTGCTCAAGGCCATCGAGAACGGCAAGCATGTGGTCACCGCGAACAAGGCGCTGATCGCCGTGCACGGTAACGAAATCTTCGCCAAGGCCCAGGAGAAGGGCGTGATCGTCGCCTTCGAAGCCGCGGTGGCCGGTGGCATCCCGGTGATCAAGGCGATCCGCGAAGGCCTCTCGGCCAACCGCATCAACTGGCTGGCGGGAATCATCAACGGCACCGGCAACTTCATCCTTTCGGAGATGCGCGAAAAGGGCCGGACCTTCGAAGACGTGCTGGCCGAGGCCCAGGCCCTGGGTTATGCCGAGGCCGACCCGACCTTCGACGTGGAAGGTATCGACGCTGCCCACAAGCTGACGATCCTGGCCTCCATTGCCTTTGGTATCCCGTTGCAGTTCGACAAGGCCTACACCGAAGGCATCACCAAGCTGACCACGGCCGATGTGAACTACGCCGAGGCCCTGGGTTATCGCATCAAGCACCTGGGCGTGGCTCGTCGTACCGAATCCGGCATCGAGTTGCGGGTGCATCCGACCCTGATCCCTGCCGATCGCCTGATCGCCAACGTCAACGGCGTGATGAACGCGGTCATGGTCAATGGCGATGCCGCCGGTTCGACCCTGTTCTATGGTGCGGGCGCCGGCATGGAGCCCACCGCTTCCTCGGTGGTGGCCGACCTGGTGGACGTGGTCCGCGCCATGACCAGCGATTCGGAGAACCGCGTGCCGCACCTGGCCTTCCAGCCTGATTCGCTGTCCGACCATCCGATCCTGCCGATCGAGGCCAGCGAGAGCGCCTATTACCTGCGTATCCAGGCCAAGGATCATCCGGGCGTGCTGGCCCAGGTGGCGAGTATTCTTTCCGTACGCGGCATCAACATCGAGTCGATCATGCAGAAGGAAGTGGAAGAGCAGGATGGCCTGGTGCCGATGATCCTGCTGACCCACCGGGTCCTGGAGCGCCACATCAGCGATGCGATCACCGCGCTGGAGGCCCTGCAGGGCGTCGTCGGCCCAGTGGTGCGTATCCGCGTCGAACATCTCAATTAATGCAGCGGCAAGCTGCAAGTAGCCAGTGGCCAGTCAGAAGCGGATCTGCTTTGACTTGTCGCTTGTAGCTTGCAGCTTGCAGCTCAAACCGAAGGTTTGCTCTTATGCGTTACATCAGCACCCGCGGCCAGGCACCGGCCCTGAATTTCGAAGATGTACTGCTGGCCGGTCTGGCCAGCGATGGCGGTCTCTATGTGCCGGAGAACCTGCCGCGTTTCACCCAGGAAGAAATCGCCTCCTGGGCTGGCTTGCCGTATCACGAGCTGGCGTTCCGGGTCATGCGCCCATTCGTCAGCGGCAGCATCGCCGATGCCGACTTCAAGAAGATCCTCGAGGAAACCTACGGCGTCTTCGCCCATGGCTCGGTGGCACCGCTGCGCCAGCTCAATGGCAACGAATGGGTGATGGAGCTGTTCCACGGCCCGACCCTGGCGTTCAAGGACTTCGCCCTGCAACTGCTGGGTCGCCTGCTGGATCACGTCCTGGAGAAGCGCGGCGAGCGCGTGGTGATCATCGGCGCCACTTCCGGCGATACCGGCTCGGCGGCCATCGAAGGCTGCAAGCGTTGCGATAACGTCGACATCTTCATCCTGCACCCGCACAACCGGGTTTCGGAAGTGCAGCGTCGGCAGATGACCACCATCCTGGGCGAGAACATCCACAACATCGCCATCGAAGGCAACTTCGACGACTGCCAGGAGATGGTCAAGGCCAGCTTCGCCGACCAGGGCTTCCTCAAGGGCACTCGCCTGGTGGCGGTCAACTCCATCAACTGGGCGCGGATCATGGCCCAGATCGTCTACTACTTCCATGCGGCCCTGCAGCTGGGTGGCCCGGCGCGTTCCGTGGCGTTCTCGGTGCCCACCGGCAACTTCGGCGATATCTTCGCCGGTTACCTGGCGCGCAACATGGGCCTGCCGATCAGCCAACTGATCGTGGCGACCAACCGCAACGACATCCTGCACCGCTTCATGAGCGGCAACCAGTACGTCAAGGAAACCCTGCACGCAACCCTGTCGCCGTCCATGGACATCATGGTTTCGTCGAACTTCGAGCGCCTGCTGTTCGACCTGCACGGTCGCAATGGCGCAGCTATCGCTGGCTTGATGGATAACTTCAAGCAGGGCGGCGGCTTCAGCGTCGACCAGGACCGCTGGACCGAAGCGCGCAAGCTGTTCGACTCCCTGGCGGTGAATGACGAGCAAACCTGCCAGACCATCGCCGAAGTCTTCGCCCAGACTGGCGAGGTGCTGGACCCGCACACCGCCATTGGCGTGCGGGCGGCCCGCGAGTGCCGTCGCAGCCTCGATACACCGATGGTCACCCTCGGTACGGCGCATCCGGTCAAGTTCCCGGATGCGGTAGAGAAGGCCGGCGTCGGCAAGGCCCTGGAGCTGCCAGCGCACCTGGCTGACCTGTTCCAGCGTGAAGAGCGTTGCACGGTCCTGGCCAACGACCTCAAAGCAGTGCAGGCTTTTGTCAGCCAGCACGGCAATCGCGGCAAGCCACTCTGATCTACCGGTCTTGCCGATCACGAAGCCCGTCTCCTGACGGGCTTTGTTTTTTTGCGCACCTGTTGCCCAGCACAGGCAGGGAGCCCGGATGATGCCCCATCGAACCTCTCGCAGTCGCTTTGCGCTGTCCTGGCTGCTCGTCGGCCTGCTGGCCTGGGCCATGCTCCACGCCTTGCCGGCCAGCGCAGCGAAGAGCCTGCCCTTCAAGCTGGTGCCGGCTTTCATCGACCTCGAGCCGCTGGACCTGAAGCCTGCCGAGCGCCAATGGCTGGCGGCGCACCCGACCCTGCGGGTAGGCATCGCCATCGACGACTACCAGCCCATCGATATCACCCGCGACCGCAACCGTTACCAGGGCATCAGCGCCGATTACCTGGGGCTGGTGGGCGAACGACTGGGGGTGAGCATGGAGGTGCTGGGGTTTTCCGAGCGGGAACAGGCGGTCGAGGCCCTGCGCAACGGCACCATCGATATCCTCACCAGCGCCAACGGTTATGAGCGCGGTGTGCCGGGGCTGCGTTTCACCAGTGACTACATGCCGGACAAGGCCGTGGTGGTCGTGCGCCGTGACGAGCTGGAGCCCGATGACGACCTGGCCGGCAAGCGCTTGGTGCTGCTCGATGGCTATGCCAATGCCGCGCAGGTCCATGCGGCCTACCCGGACAGCCAGATCATGCTCTCGCCCAACCTCTACAGCGGCCTGGAAGCCCTGAACCAGGGCGATACCGATGTCTTTATCGGCAACGAGATCATCGTCCGCGCCTACAAGGCCCTGCGACCCTACCTGGCGGTGCAGATCCATGAACAAAGCCGCTTGCCGCCCACTGGCTTCGCCTTCGCTACCCGTGATGACAACCCACGCCTGGCGCAATTGCTGGAAGAGGCGCTGCAGAGCATCGACGAATCGCTGCGCCGGGAAATCCAGGCGCGCTGGACCACGGGCCTGGGCACCAACTCCGGCGAGCGCATCGAGCTGAGCGCCGAGGAGCAAGCCTGGATTCTCCAGCATCCCCATGTCCTGGTGGCGTCCCAGTCCTATCCGCCCCATGTGTTCAAGGACAAGGAAGGACGCTGGGTCGGCCTGAACATCGACCTGCTCAACCGGATCGCGCGCATGACCGGGCTGCATTTCGTCCACAAGCAGAGCGCGTCCACCGCCCAGACCCTGGAGTTGCTGGAAAGCGGTCAGGCGCAGATGAACACCACCCTGACCGACAGCGAGGACCGGCGGCTGTTCCTGAACTTCTCCCACGCCTTCGGTGGCGCCTCCTGGGTGTTCGTCGTTCGTCCCGAGGATCGTCGCCTGGGCAGCCTCAAGCAGATGGCGGGCGAGGTGTTGGCGCTGCCGGCCCGGCATACCCTGGAAAGCTATATCCGGCGCAACTATCCCGATATCCGCCTGCGCAGCGTGGCCAACTACGAGGAGGCCCGGGCCCTGGTCAAGAGCGGCGAAGCCCTGGCCACCATCCAGAACGAGATCCAGGTACAAGCGCTGGACCTGGCCTATGAAGGGTTGCGGGCAGGGCGCAGCGTCGAGGGGACCTGGTCCGCCGACGAGTTCGCCGTGCGCAAGGACCAGCCTGAATTGCTGAGCATCCTGAACAAGGCCCTGGAGGCCCTGCCAGTGGCCGAGCTCAGTGCCACGCGCCTGAAGTGGCTGGGCTCGACCCCGGTGCCGATGCCCGTCTGGCAACGGGTGCCGGATTGGGTCTACTGGGCCATCTGTACAGCGCTGCTGTTCGGTCTGCTGTCGCTGGCCTGGAGCAGCCGGCTCAAGCGCCAGATCCAGCAGCGGCTGGAGGCCGAGCAGCGCTTGAACGACCAGCTGGCCTTCAAGCGCGCGTTGCTCGATGGCATGCCCAACCCGGTTTTCGTCCGCGACCTGCAAGGGCGCCTGATCACTTGCAACAAGAGCTACGAACAGCAACTGGGCACTCGCCTGGAGCGGATCCAGGGGCGCCGGTTGATCGACCTGGACCTACTGCCGGCAGACACCGCCCGCCAGCTGCATGACGAACTCATGCAGCTGCTGGCCTCCGAGCAGTCGGTGTTCGCCGACCGGCAAGTGGAAACCCGCCACGGGCCGATCCACGCCTACCAATGGACGGTGCCGTTCTACAGCGCCGAAGGGCAGTTACAGGGGCTTTTGGGCGGTTGGATCGATATCACCGAGCGCAAGCGCCTGGAGAACCAGCTGGTCCAGGCGCGCCAGGCCGCCGACCAGGCCAATGCGGCCAAGAGCGCCTTTCTCTCCACCATGAGCCATGAAATCCGCACGCCGATGACTGCGATCATCGGCCTGCTGGAGCTGGAGAAGGAACAGGCCAGGGTGCGCGGCGCGCCGTTCTCCGAAGCCCTGCGGGTGGCGTACCAGTCCGCCCAGGAGCTGATCAGCCTGATGGGCGACAGCCTCGACCTGGCCAAGATCGAGGCCGGCTACATGCAACTGGCGCCACAAGCCACGGCCCTCAAGCCGTTCTTCGAGAGCATTCGCCAGCTGTTCGACGCCACTGCGCGCAGCCGCGGTGTGCAGTTGCAACTGGTGTTCGACGAACAGGCCAGGGGTCGCTACCTGTTCGATCCGCTGCGCCTGCGCCAGGTCTTGCACAACCTGTTGAGCAATGCCCTGAAGTTCACCAGCGAAGGCCAGGTGCGCATCCAGGTCGAGCGCCTGGAGGTGGACTGTGCTCTTGCCAGCCTGCGTATCAGCGTCGCGGATACCGGGCCGGGGATCAGTCCCGAGCAGCAGGAGAAGCTGTTCACGCCCTTCGTCCAGGCCGATACCACGACTTCCCAGGCCCATGGCGGCACCGGCCTGGGGCTGAGTATCTGCCGCCAGTTGGTCGAGCTGATGGGTGGGCGCATCGAGCTGCACAGCGCCCCGGGTGCCGGGACAGTAGTGACCATCGAACTGGCGCTGGAACAGCTGGACGAGGACTCCACAGCCTCGGCCACGGCGGCCGAGCGCCCGCCTAGTCGCAGCATCGAAGTGCTGGTGGTGGATGACCTGAGCGCCAACCGCATGGTCCTCAGCCAGCAGCTGATGTTCCTCGGACATCGGGTGGTAGCCTGCGACAACGCCCGGGAAGCGCTGGAGCTCTGGCAGGACGGCGGGTTCGACTTGGTGATGACCGACTGCCAGATGCCGGGCATGAGCGGTTATGCCCTGGTCGAGGCGATCCGGCGGTTCGAGGCGCAGCAGGGGCGCGACGCTTGTCCGGTGATCGGTTGCACGGCCAATGCCTTCGAGGATGAGCATGAGCGTTGCGAGCGGGCGGGCATGGACCTGCTGCTGGTCAAGCCGGTGACCCTGGATCAGCTGGCGCAGACGCTGGCGCGGTTCCTGCCGCCGCCCTCCTTCGATATCCAGACCCTGCGAGCGATGACCCAGGCCGACGAGCAGATACTGCAGCGCATGCTGCAGGAGTTGCAGCGCAACCTGGCCCAGGAGCGCCAGGCCCTGGAGGTGGCCATGCAAGATCGCCATCCAGGGCGCCTGGGCGCCACCTTGCACCGGCTCAAGGGCGTCTGTTGCCTGATCGATGCCTTGCCACTGGCCAAGGCCTGCATCGAGGCGGAGGCGCGGATCAAGGCCGGGGAAGGGATCGAGGAGCGGTGGCCGGCGTTACGGGAGGCCATCGATAATTTGCATGGTGATATCCAGGCAGCCTTGGACGTTTAGGACTTGTCCTATGTGTGATTAAGGTTTGCCTGGTTACCGTGTCGACCCCTTAGTGGACTGTTCCCGCTTGTGTCGTACCGGAGGTTGCCCCATGCATTCGCTTAAAGTGCTGATTCTCGAAGACAACTCGTTCCAGCTGATGGCCCTGCACCAGATGCTCAACGCCAATGGCGTGTACAACGTGCTGGCCGCCGAGAACCTGGAGTCCGCACGGCGTTCGCTGGTGAGCAAGGGGCCGGTGGATATCGCCATCTGCGATCTCTACCTGGAAGAGGCCGATGGCCTGGAGTTGATCCGCGAACTGGCCCGGGAGCGGCAGGCCGAGGCCCTGATCATCCTCAGCGACGCCGAACCGGATGTGCTCGAAGGCGCCGCGGGCATGGCCCGGGAACTGGGGCTGAAAATCCTCGCCTGCCTGCCCAAGCCAGCGTCGGTGGCGGTGATCGGCGAGCTGCTCACGACCTATCAGCAGTTCTCTCGCCAGGGGCCGGCACTCAACCAGGCCTTGCTCCGGGACTTGCTGGCCCTGGATCTGTTCGCCCCAGAGGATGTCTCCCCAGAAGAAGGCGTAGCGGCGATCCTGGGCCACGGGGTGGCGCACTTTCAGCCAGTCATCCAGCGGTGTGGCGGGTTGCATGGCGTCGAAGCGCTGGCGCGCTGGGAGCATCCGGAGCGCGGGCTGTTGATGCCGGCCGAGTTCCTGTCGTTGATCGAGTTCGCCGGCCTGCAGGAAGTGTTCACCTGGCACATGCTGGAGCAGGCGCTGGAGCTGGCGGCGGGAGTGAGGCTGGTGATGGGCCATGCGCTGCCGGTGGCGGTGAACATTCCGGTGGGCATCCTCGAGCGACCGCTGTTCCCGCGTCAATTGGAGGTCTTGCTGCGGCGCTTCGAGATTCCTGCGCGGCTGTTGACCCTGGAGATCGTCGATACCACCCGCCTGCAGACCGATACCGCTCATGTGGAGGCCTTGCTGCGCCTGCGGATGATCGGCTGCAAGTTGTCCATCGGTGATTTCGGCGTTGGCGGTACCAGTTTGCAACGCCTTTTGGAGTTGCCTTTCACCGAGCTGAAGATCCCTCCGGCATTCGTCGCCGGCATGGCCATGGATGAGCGCAAACAAGCGCTGGTCGGTAGTGCAGTGGGCATGGCCCGGCGCATCGCCTTGGGCGTGGTGGTGGCGGGGATCGAGACCGAAGCCGAGTACCAGGTGGCCAAGACCATGGGCGCGGCCCATCTGCAAGGGTGCTTCATGGCGCCGCCGATGAGCGCCGCGGACATGCGCCAATGGCTGGCGCAAACCCTGGGGCGCGAGTCCGCGCAATCGGCGGTGCGGGCCGCCGGGATGTGTGCCTAGGCCAGCCCGTGTTCCTGGACGTAGATATACAAAGCCGCCTCGCTGGAAAGGCCCAGCTTGCGCATGGCACTGACCTTCTGAGCGCTGACGGTTTGTTTGCTGCGGTTGAGCTGGGCGGCGATCTCGCCCACCGCATGGCCGGCGGCGAGCAAGCGGATCACCTCCAGTTCCCTGGGCGATAGCTGTTCCTTGGAGGCCAGGCGGTCGGGCCCCACTTCACCGGCCAGGCTCAGGGCCCGCTGGATGGCCTGGGCTACGTAGGGCTTGTGCTGGCGTGCATGGGCAATGGCGCTGGGCAGCTCCTGGGCCAGGCTGGCCTTGCTCAGCAGGCCCATGACACCAAGGTCGAGGATCGAGCGGAACAGCCCGGCGTGGTTGAGCATGGTCACCACTACGATGGGCATTCCGGGATGATGCCGGCGTAGCTGCTCGAGCAGGCGCAGGCCATCGTTCTGCTGCTCCTCGGGCATCATGAAATCGGTCACCAGCACATCGCATGGCGTGTCCTGCACCAACTGAAAAAGAGCGGATGGTGAGCTGGCTTCACCGACGATGACCAGGCTGTCGTCCTGTTCCAGCACGGCGCGCAGGCCGATCAGGAAGATCGGGTGGTCGTCGGCGAGGATGATGCGCAATTTGTTGTTCGGCGTTGCTTTCAAGGCTGGGCTCCAATGCAAAGGCAGCGTGGGCGGCCGTTTTCTGCCTGTCATATTACCCGTGCATGCTCGATTGACTCAGATCGGTAGCTGTAGGTGTGACGAACTTTCCTCTCTGAGCAACGGTCACTTGAATGTCAGAAAGCTACCGACATTTTTGTTTTCGAACCTTAATTCGAGCTATTGAGTGGTGATCTAGATGGAAAGTATCAGTCTTTTGTTGAGCGAGGCACTGAGTCCGTACCAGGTAGCCCTGACCCCCTGCGGAGCCCATGGCGAGTGCCTGGTGAGCTTGAGCGATACCTCGGGAACCCTGGTGGTGGAGCGGGAAGTCAACCAGGCCCAGCTGACCGACAAGCGTTTGCTGACCGATGTCGTAGACGGCCTGCATCGGGATGTACTGATTGCCGAAGGCCGGCTGGAGCCCTGCGTGATCGCTGCATTGCGCCATGCCGCCGAAGGCAAGGCATTCGAACATCGCACATGAACGGATTTTCACGGAACCTTCCGTCAATCCCGTTAGTCAGAGTCATTGCCATCAGGAACAGGCATTTTGCTCCGATGCTTGCCAACCTGTTGGTACGGGTCGTATAGACCACGTTTAACCCCGAGTCGCTTCCCCACTTCTCGGGGTTTCTTTTGCCCGGCGTTTAATCAGCGGCCCTCGTGGCTCTGGAAAAACGCCCGGGCGTCGGCGCGGTACTCATCGCGAAGTCCCGGCTCCAGCCAGGCGGCATACCGCTCCACCAGGAAGTCTTCGCGCAGCTTGAGCAGGGCCTGGTCGATCCGAGTGATGGCTTGTTGGCCCTGGGGGGTATTGGAGCAGCCGATGTGCAACTCCTGGTACTTGTCGGTTCCCTGGATCGGATAGAAAAGCAGGTCCTGCGGGTCGATGCCTTGCTGCGTGGCCTGGTAGCGGATTTCCGGCCAATAGCCCAGTAGCCATTGCAGGCGTCCCAGGCGCTGCATCTGCAGCAGGCTGCCCAGGGCATCGTTGCCGTAGTGGGCGCGAATACTGCTTTCGGGGACCTGTTGCAGCAGCTTGTCGAGTTGCTGGCCGTAGCTGCGTTCGGCGACCACTCCAAGCGGGCTCTTGCCACTGGCGAGCAGGGCCGGCAGGTCGACCTTGCCGTCCTGGATGAACTGCGCCAGTGACGCGCGATCGGCGCGGCGGACCGCCAGGCCGTTGCTCAGGACTCGAACGCTGGTGATGGAGTAGGTCACCCATTGCGCCCGCTCCTTGCTCCAGAGCAGCGATGGGTCGCACGTGAAACTGGGTTCACGGAGCATCTGCAGGCCCCGTGCACGGTTGACCCTTACCAGTTCGTGCTGGTACTCCGGCAGTTCGGCCATCAGCCGTGGCATGAGCAGGTCGACCACGCCCTGGCCTTTTTGCTCGCCTTCGAAAATGCTCAGCGGTGGCAGGTCTCGCAGCAGCCAGGTCAGCATCTCTGCGTGGCCCGGAGGGCTGGGCAGCCAGAGCAGCAGTAGCGCCAATGGCATCGCCCGCCAGCGGCCGCTTCTGGTGCGCTGGCGGTCCAGTTCAGATCGCTCCGCTGCTGCGCAAGTCGCGGATCTGTTCGGCGCTGTAGCCCAGGCCCGTCAGAACTTCGCTTGAATGTTCGCCCAGTTGCGGCCCGACCCACTCGGTGCTGCCCGGGGTTTGCGAGAGCTTGGGCACGATCCCCGGCATCTTGAAGGGCTTGCCGTCCGGCAACTTGGCCTGGAGGAACATTTCCCGGGCCAGGAACTGCGGGTCGTGGAACATATCTTCGGCGCTGAAAATGCGGCTGGCTGGTACTTCGGCCTGGTTCAGGCGCTCCAGCACCTGCTCCAGGGGCAGGGAGGCCACCCAGCGATCGATCACGCCGTAGAGTTCGTCGCGACGGTTGTCGCGCCCGTCATTGCTGGCCAGGGTCGGGTCGTTGGCCAGGTCCTCGCGGCCGATGATCAACATGAAGCGCTTGAAGATCGCGTCGCCATTGGCACCGATCTGTACATGGCGGCCGTCGGCGCTGGTGTGGATGGAGGAGGGGGTGATGCCGGGCATGATGTTGCCGGTACGCTCGCGGATGAAACCGAACACATCGAACTCCGGAACCATGCTTTCCATCATGGCGAAGATCGCTTCGTACAGCGCCACGTCCACCACCTGCCCGAGGCCGCCGTTGACTTCGCGATGACGCAGGGCCATCAGGGCGCCGATCACGCCCCACAGGGCGGCGATGGAGTCGCCGATGGAAATCCCGGTGCGCACTGGCGGACGATCCTCGAAGCCGGTGATATAGCGCAGCCCGCCCATGGACTCGCCTACGGCACCGAAGCCGGGCTGGTCCTTCATCGGCCCGGTCTGGCCGAAGCCTGACAGGCGCACCATCACCAGCTTGGGGTTCAGGGCGTGCAGCACGTCCCAGCCCAGGCCGAGCTTCTCCAGCACACCGGGGCGGAAGTTCTCGATCAGGATGTCCGCCTCGCCCAGCAGTTGCTTGAGGATCGCCTGGCCGTCGGGGTGCTTGAGGTTGAGGGTCAAGGACTTCTTGTTGCGCGCCTGCACGAACCACCACAGCGAAGTGCCTTCATAGAGCTTGCGCCATTTACGCAGCGGATCGCCGCCGTCCGGGGACTCCACCTTGATCACCTCGGCGCCGAACTCGGCACAGATGCGCGAGGCGAAAGGGCCGGCGATCAAGGTGCCGAGTTCGATCACTTTCAATCCGGCGAGGGGCTTGCTGAGACTGTTCATGAGGCGTCCGCTGGGCTGGAAAATCCGCCTAGCCTAGACCATTGGTCGGCATTAAGGCAGCGGTCAGGCTGCTGCCTGGAGGTATTTTTTCGGCACGGGTGTGCCAATGATTGTGCTTCTCATCCGCTGGGCGAGCGGGTCTAATGACGCGCTTGAATGAAATGTCACGCCTGGACGATCTGTGCCTGTCAGGGTTTTTGAGGGCGTGGGGTGATGTTTCATTCTGAATGATTTTGTTACAAATACCCTTCATATAAATTACATGTGATGAATTGCGAATATTACATGTGATGTTTTAGTCTGTGCGCCATGGAAAACAAATCCTCAGCCCATTACCAACGTTTATTCCGCCAGCGCCTGCGTGACCAGGGCCTGGTGAAAAAGGAAGTCTGGATACTGCCGGAGAACGCCAAGGCGTTGCTGGCGGTTGAACGCCAACTGCGCCAGCCCTGCGAGGGGCTGGTTTCTGTGGAAAAGGATGGAGAAATGAGCATGCCGCAGATCTGGAATGCCCGATCGCTGTGCCAGGCCCTGGCGGCCACCGAGTTGTTCACTGGCGGTGAAGCCAGCGTCGAGTTGCTCGAAGGCGCCGAGCCGAGCTTGCACGTGACCATGCGCGAGTACGGCGACCTGCCGTTGTTCGTCGCCGTGTCCGGCGAGCAGATCCTGGTGGAAGCACTGCTCTGGCCGCAGAGCGAAGTCACCGACGTAGCCGCGTTCAACGAGGAAGTGCTGCTCAGTCGCCAACTCTTCCCGTTGTCGAGCATTGGCCTGGAGACAGGCCCTGGAGGCGAGCGTTTCTACATGATGTTCGGCGCCCTGAGCGCCACCTCGATCCTCTCCAATGTGCTCTACGAGATCGAAACCCTGGCCGGCAACGTGATCAGGGCCACCGAGGCCTATGAAGGCTACCTGAAGGCTCAGGCCTGACCTGGAGGAATGCACATGAACGTATGGAGCAAGCTGCTCACTGCCCTGCGCGGTGGCGCCAACGAGGCGGGCGAAGCCCTGGTGGACAGCCAGGCACTGCGGATTCTCGATCAGGAAATCCGCGACGCCGACCAGGAACTGCGCAAGTCCAAGGAGGCCCTGGCCGAGATCATGGCCCGGCAGAAACTCGCCGCCGAGCGCGCCGACGCCACCGCGTCCAAGGTCGCCGAATACGAGAGCTATGCGCTCAAGGCCCTGGAAGCAGGCAATGAAAGCCTGGCCCAGGAAGTGGCGCAGAAGATCGCCAACCTGGAAAACGACCTGGTGGTGGAGCGCGAGCAGGCCGACGGTTTCGCCGCCAGCGTCGCCCAGTTGCGCAAGGCCGTGACCCAGGCCGAAGGCAACATTAAGCATTTGAAACAACAGGTCGATACCGTAAAGGCTACCGAAAGCGTGCAGAAGGCCCAGCAGGCCGTAGCCCAGCGCTATGGCGGCTCGCAGAGCAAGCTGCACACCGCGGTGGAGTCGCTGGAGCGGATCAAGCAGAAGCAGGCCGAGCGCGCGGCGAAAATGGAAGCCGCGGCCGAACTGGCCAGCACTGGCAACCCGGACGATGCCCTGGATGCCAAGCTGCGCGAAGCCGGAATCGTCGCCGGCAGCACCAGTGCCGACAACGTGCTGGCGCGTTTGAAGGACCGTAGCAAGTCCTGATTCATCGTTGTGTGTCAGGGGCGGGGCCGATGGGCCTTGCCCGGCTTTTTCAGGGATAGGAAAGCAATGGAAATCTTCCTGCGGACAGTCTTGTCGTTCCCCACGGTGCTGTTCAGCTTCATGCTCTGCCTGGCAGTGATCTACTGGGCCGTGGTCGCCATGGGGTTGCTCGAGGTGGACCTCCTGGATTTCGAGGCCGACTCGCTGCTCGACGGCGCCCACACCACCGAAGGCCTGGCCGGGCTGCTGATCAAGTTCAAGCTCAACGGCGTACCGGTCACCCTGGTGCTGACCCTGCTGATGTTCTTCAGCTGGTTCCTGACGTATTTCACCGAACTCTACATTTTCAGCCAGTTGCCCCTGGGTTGGCTGCGCTATCCCCTGGGCCTGCTGCTGGCGGTGCTCGCACTGTTCCTGGCGGCGCCCGTCAGTGCGGCGATCTGTGCTCCGTTGCGCCCGCTGTTTCACAAGATGGAAGCCACCAGCAGCAAGTCGGTGCTGGGGCAGACTGCCGTAGTGCGCAGTGGCCGAGTCACCCTGGAGCATGGCGAAGCCGTGCTCGAGGATGGTGGCGCGGGGCTGATCCTGCGGGTGCGTGCCGATGAGGCGCGGGCATTCAAACGCGGCGACCGAGTCGTGTTGCTGGAGTATCTGGAGGCGCAACACGCCTATCGGGTCATTACCGAGGACGAGTTTCGCGGCCTCTGAGCCCGGACTCCCTCAGAATCAAAGGAGATTGATTGCATGAACTTACCGTCGCTGCTGCCCATCCTGCTCGGGCTCGGCCTTGTCGTCCTGGTGGTCTTCGGCCTGCTGGCCCTGTTCAAGGCCTTCTACATCAAGGTCCCCCAGGGCACAGCCCTGATCGTCAACGACATGTCTTCCACGCCCAAGGTGCATTTCACCGGTGCCCTGGTGTATCCGGTGATCCACCTCAAGGAATTCATGCGTATCTCGCTGATCACCCTGGAGGTCGATCGTCGGGCCAAGGACGGGCTGATCTGCCGCGACAACATGCGTGCCGACATCACCGTGGCCTTCTACCTGCGGGTCAACGAAACCCAGGAAGACGTGCTCAAGGTGGCCAAGGCCATCGGCGTCGACCGTGCCTCCGATCGTGCGGCGGTCAATGAGCTGTTCAACGCCAAGTTCTCCGAAGCCCTGAAGACCGTGGGCAAGCAGTTCGACTTCGTCCAGCTGTTCGAGAACCGCCAGGACTTCCGCGATCGGATCATCGAGATCATTGGCAACGACCTTAACGGTTATGTGCTCGAAGACGTGGCCATCGACTACCTGGAGCAAACCGCCAAGCATTCCCTGGACCCGAGCAACATCCTCGACGCCGAGGGTATCCGCAAGATCACCGAGCTGACCGCGACCCAGAACGTCATCACCAACGAGCTGGAGCGCAACCAGGAGCTGGCGATCCAGAAGAAGAACGTCGAGACCCGCGAGGCATCCCTGGCCCTGGAACGCCAGCAGGCCGATGCCGAGGCCCGGCAGAAGCGCGAGATCGAGACCATTCGTGCCCGCGAGGAAGCCGAGACCGCCAAGGTCAAGGAAGAAGAGCGGCTGAAGGCCGAGCAGGCGCGGATCCAGTCCCAGCAGGAAATCGACGTGCGCACCGAGAACCACCAGCGCGAAGTCGAAGTGGCCCAGCAGAACCGCCAGCGTGCCGTGGTCATCGAGGTGGAGAAAGTCACCCGCGCCAAGGACCTGGAAGTGGTGGCCCGCGAGCGCGAAGTGGAGTTGCAGCGCATCGAGAAGGAAAAGGCCCTGGAAGAACAGCGCAAGAACATCGCCACGGTGATCCGCGAGCGCGTGGCGGTCGAGAAGACCGTGGCCCAGGAAGAAGAGCGGATCAAGGAAGTGCGCGATGTGTCCGAAGCCGAGCGCGCCAAGCAGGTGGTGGTGATCCAGGCCCAGGCCGAAGCCGAGCAGGACCTGGTGCGCCAGGTCAAGCAGGCCGAAGCTGACGAAACCCGTTCCAAGCACAAGGCCGTGGAAATCAACAACCTGGCCCAGGCCGAGCTGGAAGCCGCGGCCAAGCAGGCCGAGGCCAAGAAGCGCCTGGCCGAAGGCCTGGAAGCCGAGCGCGCAGCGCCTGGCCTGGCCGATGCGCGGGTGCTGGAAGTCTCCGCTGCAGCCCAGGAGAAAGAAGGCCTGGCCCTGGCCCGGGTACGTGCCGAGCAGTTGATCGCCGAGGCCCGTGGCGACCAGGAAAAAGGCTTGGCCGACGCTCGGGTGCTGGAAGCCCAGGCTGCTGCCAAGGAAAAAGACGGCCTGGCCGACGCCAAGGTCCTGGAAGAGAAACTCGGTGCCCAGGCACGCGGTGAGGAACAGCTGGGCGCGGCCAAGGCCAAGGCCACCAAGGACCTGGGTTCGGCCGAAGCCGAAGTGCTGCTGCAGCGCCTGAACGCCGAGGCCGAAGGCCTGGGCAAGAAGTTCGGTGCCCTGGATGCCCTCAGCGACAGCGCTCGCCAGCACGAAGAGTTCCGCATGCAACTGGAGAAGAACTTCGAGGAAGCGATGGCCGCCATCGCCGCCAACAAGGACATCGCCAAGGAGCAGGCCGAAGTGCTGTCCGCCGCCCTCAGCAAGGCCAAGATCGAGATCGTCGGAGGCGAGGGCGACTTCTTCAACTCCTTCGCCAAGTCGCTGTCGGTGGGCAAGGCCATCGAGGGCGTGGTGGGCAAGAGCCCGGTGGTCCAGGACGTCCTGGCACGCCTGCTCAACGGCAAGACCGCACCGGCCGTAGCCGCCGAGCTGGCTGCCGCCGCCGCGCGCAAGGTCGAGGCACCCTCTGCCGAAGCCTGAAATACCTGAACTCACCTGCTGATGCACCGGTAGCCGCTGTCTTGGGCAGCGGCTACCGGGTGGGCTCCAGGGGTTGAGTCCGGGTACCGGGAGCCGGGTTCCAGGCTCCCGCTTTTTTTGCACACCGCCGTAGATCCAGGAAGGCCACGATGTCGGACGCTCAAGTCGCAACTCCCCCGCAGGACGTATTGGACAAGGCTGTCGCCGAAGGCGGCGCCTATGAGGTGCTGCAAAAGCGCCTGCAGGACCAGGGCCAACGCCTGCGCACCACCACGGACAGCCTCAACCAGAAGCGTCTGGACGAGTTCGGCAACAGCCGCATGGAAGTGGTCGGGCGGGCGCGCATCCGCACCGAGAACAACTGCATCGCCCGGGACATCGTCCAGGTCGGCGACTGCCTGTTGTTTGGCTACAACGTGTTCATGGGCCTGAAGAAGGAAACCAGCGTCGCCGACGTGTTTTCCCTGTACCGGCTGGTGGAGGAGGGCGAGGGCTACGAAGCCGAGTCCGTGCCCCTGGAAGGCAGTTTCCTGGGGGCCCAGGGCTTCCTCAACGATTTCAACGAGCTGTACACCTATTACAAGAACACCCGCCTGCTGCAGCTGGCGATTCGCGATGGCAAGCTCCTGGCCAGTTTCCAGATCGGCGAGCGAGTCACCGATGTGCGGGTGTTCCGCTGGTCGATCTCGGCGGATGGCCGGGACGTGCGCTACATCGACAACCGTGGTGAACGGGACATCGCCCTGCCGGCACCCTTCGATTTCGAATGGAAGAAGGCCACCCGCGAGATGGTGGTCGAGGGCCGTTTCCCGCACCTGAACATCCTCGACACGGTGTTCGTCGAGACCATCGGCGGCGACCTGACCATCAAGGTCGAGAACAATACCGAGTCGGGCCTGGGCATCTACCGTGAAGAGGTACTGGACAAGACCCAGTCCCTGGACGACTCGCAGATCGAGTTCGCCCGCCTGGGCAGCCTGATCCTGCTCAAGGTGCTGCCGTATCGCGAGGAGCACTGGCGCTACCTGGTGTTCAACAGCCTGACCCGCCAGGTGGAGCGCATCGACGCCATGGGCCTGGCCTGCGTCCAGCTGCCGGAGGACCACGGGATCATCTTCCCCGGTGGCTACTACCTGCAAAGCGGCGAGTACAAGACCTTCGAGCAGTCCATGGAAGGCATGCGCTTCAAGCGCTCGGTCCGTTCGCCCAATGGTGAAGATGTGCAGTACATCTTCTACCACCCCGAGCAGGGGCGCTCGGTACTGCTGACCTACAACATGATCAACCGCCAGCTGCAGAACCCGCTGTTCGGTCATGGTTATGCGCGCCTGGAAGACGGGCGCATGGTGATCTTCGCCGCCGAGGGCGACGAGCCGACCCGGGTCCACCCGATGCAGGTCTGGCAGACCCCGTTCTTCACCGAAGAATACGCCGCGCGGCAACCGGCCCGCAGCGGCTTCCTGGGGCGCATCGGCAATGCCGAGCTGGTGCGCAGTGTTTCCGATCTCTATGACCTGTGCCGCGAGATCGACACCCCGGCGGTCTCGGTCCAGCGCTACTCGCTGCTGTGCCAGAACACCCGGCGCCTGTTCGACGTGTACCACTGGCTGGGCAGCGCCGAGCTCGATGGCCTGGCGCCGCTGCTGCGCGAAGTGGCCGCCACCTCGGAACTGGTGCTGGACGAATACGAGAAGGTCGAGAGCATCCGGCTCCAGTCGGAGCAGGCCATGGTGGCCGCCGAGGCCAAGCAGAAAGCCCTGCTCGATGGCTTGCTGGTGGACAGCTGGGACCAGGTACAGAGTTTCGTCGATGCCCTGAACGGCATCACCGCCCAGCGCGGCCTGCTGCTGACCATCCGCGACTATCGCTATATCGACGTGGTCCGCATCGACGCCATGGAGGCCGAGCTGCTCAAGGCCCAGGAGCGTACCGCCGCTGGCACCGCGACCTTCCTGGCCAGCGAGCAGGCCCTGCTGCCCTTGGTCAGCCAGCTGGAAAACCTCGATGCCCAGGCCCAGAAGGCCGAGACCGTGGCCCAGCTCGGCGAGCCCCTGGGTGCCCTGCAAGCCATGGCCGGCGACCTGGACATGCTCTCCAGCCTGATGGCTTCGCTGCAGATCGACGATGCCACCCAGCGCACCCGGATCATCGAGTCCATCTCGCAGATCTACGCCCGGCTGAACCAGGCCAAGGCCCGCGCCGAACAGCGGCGCAAGGGCCTGGGCTCGACCGAGACCGTGGCGCAGTTCGGTGCCCAGTTCAAACTCTTCAGCCAGGGCATCACCAACGCCCTGGCCCAGGCCCAGGACCCCGAGCGTTGCGACGAGCAACTGTCACGGTTGCTGGTGCAACTGGAGGAGCTGGAAAGCCGCTTCGGCGACCATGAGCAGTTCCTCGGCGACATCCTCGGCAAGCGCGAGGAGTTGCTGGAAACCTTCGAGGCCCACAAGCAGTCGCTGCTCGATGAGCGCCAGCGCAAGGCCCAGGGCCTGCTGGACGCAGCGCGGCGGATTCTCGATAGCCTGGGCCGGCGCACCGCCCGCTTCACCCAGGCCGAGGAGCTCAACGCGTTCTTCGCCGCCGACCCGCTGATCCTCAAGCTGCGGGAGTTGGCCGAGCGCCTGCGCGAGCTCAAGGACAGCGTCAAGGCCGATGACGTCGAGGCGCGCCTCAAGGGCGCCCGGGACCAGGCCGTGCGCGCCCTGCGGGACAAGACCGAGCTGTTCGAGGAAGGCGGCAATGTCATCAAGCTGGGGCCGCGCCATCGTTTCAGCGTCAACACCCAGGAGCTGGACCTGACCCTGATGCCCCGGGGCGACGAGCTCTACCTGCACCTGACCGGCACCGATTTCCTCGAGCCCCTGCAAGACCCCGAGCTGGAAGCCCTGCGCGACTTCTGGCAGGTGGCCCTGGAGTCGGAATCGCCACAGCTGTATCGCGCCGAGTACCTGGCCGGACAGGTGCTGGACGCAGCGGACCGTGGCCAGGAAGGCCTGAGCCTGGAAAACCTCAAGCCACTGCTGGCCCACCCTGAGGAACTGGCCCGGGTGATCCGCGACTTCGCGGCGCCACGCTACAAGGAAGGCTACGAGAAGGGCATCCACGACCACGACGCGGCGGCGATCCTCCTGCAATTGCTGCCCCTGCGCGACAGTGCCGGACTGTTGGCCTATGGCCCGGCGGCCCGGGCCTTTGCCGCGCTCTTCTGGGACCGCCAGCAGGCCGAGCCGCAACCCCGGCAATGGGTGGAACGTGCCCGTACCAGCCGGCACATCCAGCAGCTGTTCGGTCGGCGCGAGGGGTTGCTGCAATTGCAGGCGGAAATCCTCGTGGCCCTCGAAGACTGGCACCGGATTCAGGGCTTCGCCGTGTCCACCGAGCTGTTGCCCGAGGCCGCCGAATACCTGGTACAGGAGCTGGCAGCGGACCGCGTGGAGTTCACCTTCAGCAAGTACGCCCGGCAATTGCAGGAGGCCCTGGCCCTGCGCCTGCAAGGCGCGCGGATGTGGGACGACTACCAGCAGGCCCTGGCGCGCCTGGCCGAGCGCCCCGCAGCGCAGTGGGCGTTGACCGGCAACTGGCTGGCGGCCTTGTGCGCCGAGGGCGAGTTCGCCCCACTGGCCGGCTACGTGCTCGAGGCCGTGGCGCTGTCGCTGCTGGGCGAAGGCTGCGCCCGACGGCTCACCGAGGTCGACCTGCGTTTCACCGTGGACAACCTGATGGGCGAGCACCCGCGCATCGAGGAGCGCAGCCTGGCGCTGACGGTGGATGGTTTCTTTGCCCGCCTGCGCGCTCATCGCGAAACCTTCCTGCCAGGCCTGCAGCGTTACCAGAACCTGCGCCAGGGCATCGTCGTTCGTGAGCGTTCGGCCCTGCGCTTGAGCGAGTTCAAGCCACGGCCACTGAGCTCGTTCGTGCGCAACAAGCTGATCAACGACGTCTACCTGGGCTTCATCGGTGACAACCTGGCCAAGCAGATGGGCACCGTGGGCGAGAACAAGCGCACCGACCTGATGGGCCTGTTGATGCTGATTTCGCCACCGGGCTACGGCAAGACCACCCTGATGGAATACGTGGCCCACCGCCTGGGCCTGATCTTCATGAAGATCAACGGCCCGGCCCTGGGCCACCAGGTGCGGTCCCTGGACCCGGCCCAGGCGCCGGACGCCACTTCGCGCCAGGAGCTGGAGAAGCTCAACCTGGCCCTGGAGATGGGCAACAACGTGATGCTCTATGTCGACGACATCCAGCACACCCATCCCGAGTTCCTGCAGAAATTCATCTCGCTGTGCGATGGCACCCGGCGCATCGAAGGCGTATGGAAGGGCGGGACCAAGACCTACGACATGCGCGGCAAGAAGTTCTGCGTGGTGATGTCGGGCAACCCATACACCGAGTCCGGCGAGGTGTTCAAGATCCCCGACATGCTGGCTAACCGGGCCGACATCTATAACCTCGGCGACACCCTGGGCGGTATGCAGGAAGCCTTCTCCCTGAGTTACATCGAGAACGGCCTGACCTCCAACCCGGTACTGGCGCCGCTGGCCACCCGCGATATGGCCGACGTCTACCGTTTCGTCGCCAAGGCCGAGGGCAAGGCCTTCTCCAGTAACGAGCTGAGCCACAGCTACAGCGGTGCCGAGATCAACGAGATCACCACCACCCTGCAACGCCTGATGCAGGTGCGCGACGTGGTGCTGCGGGTCAACCAGCAGTACATCGCCAGCGCCGCCCAGGCCGACCAGTACCGCACCGAGCCGCCGTTCAAGCTGCAGGGCAGCTACCGCAACATGAACAAGATGGCGGAGAAGATCTCGGCGGTGATGAACGATGCCGAACTCCTGCAACTGATCGCCGACCACTACCAGGGCGAATCCCAGCTGCTGACCACCGGCGCCGAGGAGAACCTGCTCAAGCTCGCCGAGCTGCGTGGCAACCAGACCCCCGAGCAGGGCGAGCGCTGGACGCAGATCAAGCGCGACTTCGTGCGCAACCGCTCCATGGGCGGCAGCGACAGCGATGTCGGCACCCGCGTGGTGGCCCAGCTCAACGACCTGGTGGATGGGGTTCGTGGCCTGGCCCGGCCCACGGAGCAGCACAGGGTGCGCGAGGTGCTGGAGAGCCTCTCCGAGCAGTTGCAGAGCAGCTTCCTGCCGCTGGTTCAGGTGATGCATAAGAAGATCGATGTCGACCTGCACAGCCATCAGCGCATCGGCGATATCGCCCAGCGCCTCGATGAGCTGAGCCGCATGCTCAGCAATGGTGAAGTACCGACGCTCAAGGACCCTCAACCCTAGCCTGCCCAGCCACCGGTTCGCTGGTGGCGGCCCAAGGAAAACCACATGGATTTCGCCCATCTGGACCGGCAACTGCGCGACAGCCTGCTGGACTTGAAACTGAGCAACGAGGAGCGCGACGAGCTGCGCCAACTGGGCAGCGAGCTCAGCGCCGACCAGGTGCGCTACTTGCGCAACCGCGCCTTTGACCTGGTGCGCGAGCTGAGTCTGGCGGACAGCGCCAACGTGCTGCCGGCCCTGAAATGGCTGGAGCAGGTGGTCAAGACCCTGGATGTCAACGTCGCGCCGGTGCGTGACATGGCCAGCGCCCACTTCAGCCCCGGCGAGGATTGCCGGCGCAAGATCCGCGAGCTGTGCCGCCAGGCCCGCGCCTCGGTGGATATCTGCGTGTTCACCATTTCCGATGACCAACTGAGCGACGAGATTCGCGCCTGCCACCAGCGCGGCGTGGCGGTGCGGGTGATCAGCGACAGTGAAAAGCAGTTCGATGTCGGCAGCGATATCGCTGCGCTACGGGAGGCCGGAGTGCCGGTGCGGATCGACGACACGCCGTTCCACATGCACCACAAGTTCGCCCTGTTCGATGGCCGCACCTTGCTCAATGGCAGCTTCAACTGGACCCGCAGCGCCACCACCGGCAATGAGGAAAACCTGCTGGTGATCGACCACCCGCAACTGGTGGCCAGCTACCTCAAGGAGTTCAACGAGCTCTGGGAGCGCTACGCGCCTCGTTGAAGGCGCGCAGCGGGAGCTTGTCGGTCAGCTCGTCTGGGAGGGGCGCCAGGCCAACTCGCTGGAAAACCGCTCCATCAGCTGTTGCTGGAGTTCGCTGGCCCGCTCCGGGGAGCGCTGGTGCAGCTCCTCCAGGGCTTGATACAGGCGTGACAGGGGCTTCTTGTCGCTGAGCAAGGTGCTCAGGTTCAGGGCCTCGATGGCTTCGGCAAAACGCTGGTGCTCGATGTGGTTGAGCAGCAGGTCTTCTTCCAGGGTCCGGCTACCGGCCTCCAGGGCGTTCAGGCGGTCTTGCAGGGCTTGGGCCTGCTGCACCTCGTCGATGTCCAGGTAGGCGCTGGCGATATCCTCCAGGTAGAAGGTCTTATCCATCTCGTCCAGCTCCGGCAGGCTGTCGCTGTCCAGCAGCTCCAGGGCCTGCTCCAGCAACGTCCTGGCCTGTGCGGTCTGGCCCAGGGCGTGCAGCAGGCTGGTCTGTTCGCGAAGGCAGAGCAGTTGCTGCTCGCCTTCTTGCTGCTGGCGCAGCTTGTGCATTTCCTCCAGGCCGCTACGCACCAACCAGCTGTCCCGGCGATGGGCCGGCAGGCGGCTTTGGATCTGCAACTGCGTCTGCAGGGCCTGCATGCGCATGCCGCTCCAGAAGTCGTGGTCGTCCCGGTAGCCATCGATCTGTTGCAGGGCCTTGGCCAGCAAGGATTCGCTCCATTGCGGTTGTGCAGCATGGTGCTGCTCGCAGAGAGTGAGCATGAGCCCCGGATGCTGGCTCGGCTCTGTCTCCAGGGTCTGGAGCATGGTTTCGGCTTCGGCCATCCGGCCTTGGGCGGCCAGGTGGTTCAACAGGATCAGCAGCAGGCCATGACGATGCAGGTCCGGGGCGCTATCCAGCAGGCGCACGGCATCGTCGATCGACGGCCGTGCCAGGGCCAGGTCCATCAGTTCGCTGTACGTGGTGTAGTAGAGGTCGTTGCCCAGTGCCGCCAACAGGCCGAGGGCCGAGTCCAGTTGGCCGGCACCGATCAGCGCGGCGATTGCCTGGGCCTGCTCTTCTGCGGGCAATGCTGCGGCCCGGGTGAGGATCGAGTCGAACCGGCCTTGGGCCGCACACGCATCGAACAGGCTGCGCAGTACGCTCTGGCGATAATTTTCATCGGACTCCGCGAACGCCGTCCAGGCCTGTTCGAGGCTGGCCTGTGCGGCATCCTGCTGGCCGGCCTGATGCAGCAAGCGAGCGAGCACCAGCAGGTTGCCGACGCTCTGGCGTTCGTGAGCGGCAGGCTGTCGTGGATCGCTCAGTTCCTGGAGCAGTACCAGGGCCTGGTCGTGTTCGCCACGGGCCTGGAGTATCTGGGCTTGCAGCAGCGGCCAGCTGGGCAGGGACAGCTCCCAGGCATCCAACAGTTCCAGGCACGCCTGGGTCTGGCCAGTGTCGAGCAGTGTTTCGACCAGGGTATTGAGGGCGTATTCCTGGGCGTAAGGCGGCAGTTGCTCGTACACCTTCCGGGCCTGGGCCTTTTGTCCTGCCAGATAGAGTTCGCTGGTCACCAGTTGCAAGGCCAGTAGCTGGGCCTCGCCAGGCAGGCGTTCTGCCAGTTTCAGCGCCAGCAGCGGTTCGGCCTTGCTCAGCAGCAGGGTCTGGCCGATCTGGGCGCTGATCTCGCCAGTCTCTGGCAGGCCTTGGTTGTACTTTGCGAGTTTCTGGCGGGTGTACAAGATCAGTGCGATGAACATCAGCACGATGACAAGCAGGGTGACAAAGAGGGTCATGGACTTCCTTTTCTACTGGGCTACGGCTCTGGCGCGGAGCGCGCCTGCCGACTCGCGGGGGGTTATAAAGCCGTGGGGCGGGCCTGGCAACCGACTTTACCCAGGCCATGCACCTGGGAGAGCGTTGCCCTGGAGCCAGGCAGCGGGCCAGCGGTCGGGCAGGGCGGCGGGTTTCGGGTTAGACTTGCCGCCTTTTCGCATACTCAAGAAGCCCGCACATGGCCCAGCCGTCCACCACCTACAAATTCGAACTGAACCTGACCGACCTCGACCGCGGGGTCTACGAAAGCGTCAAGCAGACCATCGCCCGCCACCCTTCGGAAACCGAAGAGCGCATGACCGTGCGCCTGCTGGCCTATGCCTTCTGGTACAACGAGCAGCTGTCGTTCGGGCGCGGCCTGTCGGAAGTGGACGAGCCGGCCCTGTGGGAAAAGAGCCTGGATGACCGCGTGCTGCACTGGATCGAAGTCGGCCAGCCGGACGCCGAGCGCCTGACCTGGTGCTCGCGCCGTACCGAGCGCACCAGCCTCCTGGCCTACGGCAGCCTGCGGGTCTGGCAGACCCGGGTGGTGGACGCGGTGAAGAACCTGAAGAATCTCAATATCGCCGGCGTGCCCCAGGAGGTGCTGGAGACCCTGGCCAAGGACATGCCACGGGTGATCAAGTGGGATGTGATGATCAGCGAAGGCACTCTCTTCGTCACCGACGATCGCGGCCAGCATGAAGTGCAGCTGGAATGGCTGCTGGGCGAGCGCGGCTGATTGCCCGCGCCGCTCCTGAACGACCCACCGTCCCCCAAGAGAAGTTGCTGTTAGCCCATGCGTATCGAACCCCGTGAGTTACCCGCCGTCCTGCCCTTTCTCGGCGACCTGCCGCCGTTGCTGACCCGTCTCTACGCCGCCCGAGGCGTGCAGACGGTGGATGAGCTGGACAAGAGCCTGGCGCGGCTGATCCCGTTCCAGCAGCTCAAGGGCATCGACGCCGCGGTGGACCTGCTGGTGACCGCCCTGGACCTGCGCCAGCGCATCCTCATCGTCGGCGACTTCGACGCCGACGGCGCTACCGCCAGTACCGTGGGCTTGCTGGGCCTGCGCCTGCTGGGCGCGGCCCATGTCGACTACCTGGTGCCCAACCGCTTCGAGTACGGCTACGGCCTGACCCCGGAAATCGTCGCGGTGGCCCTGCAGCGCCAGCCGCAGTTGCTGATCACCGTGGACAACGGCATCTCCAGTGTCGATGGCGTGGCCGCAGCCAAGGCCGCGGGCTTGCAGGTATTGGTCACCGACCACCACTTGCCGGGCCCGGAGCTGCCAGCGGCGGACGCCATCGTCAACCCCAACCAGCCGGGCTGCGAGTTTCCCAGCAAGGCCCTGGCCGGGGTCGGGGTGATCTTCTATGTGCTGATGGCCCTGCGTGCGCGGCTGCGTAGCCTGGGCCGCTACGAGAGCCGGCCGCAGCCGAATATCGGCGAGCTGCTGGACCTGGTGGCCCTGGGCAGCGTGGCGGACGTGGTGCCGCTGGATGCCAACAACCGCATCCTGGTGCACCAGGGCCTGGAGCGGATTCGCGCCGGTCGCGCCCGGCCGGGGCTCAAGGCGATCCTGGAAGTGGCCAAGCGCGACCATTCGCGCATCACCTCCACCGACCTGGGGTTCATCCTCGGGCCTCGGCTGAACGCCGCCGGGCGCTTGGACGACATGAGCCTGGGCATCGAGTGCTTGCTCAGCGACGATGCGTCGGCGGCGAGGGCCATGGCCGCCCAGCTCGATGAGCTGAACCAGGACCGCAAGTCCATCGAGCAGGGCATGCAGCGCGAAGCCCTGGCCCAGCTCAAGGAGCTGCCGGTGGAATCGATGCCGTTCGGCCTGTGCCTGTTCGATGCCGATTGGCACCAGGGGGTGATCGGAATCCTCGCCTCGCGCCTGAAGGAGCGTTACCACCGGCCAACCATCGCTTTTGCCGACGCTGGCGACGGCATGCTCAAGGGCTCGGCGCGTTCGGTGCCGGGCTTCCATATCCGTGACGCCCTGGACGCGGTGGCCGCCCGCCATCCACAACTGATTAGCAAGTTCGGTGGCCATGCCATGGCCGCCGGCCTGTCGCTGCCGGAGCAGAACTTCCCGGCCTTCGCCGAGGCTTTCGATGAGGAGGTGCGGCGTCAGCTCAACGAGGAAGACCTCACCGGGCGCCTGCTGTCGGACGGCACCCTGGCCGTGGAGGAATTCCACCTGGAACTGGCCCGCGCCCTGCGCCATGCCGGCCCCTGGGGCCAGCACTTTCCCGAGCCGATGTTCCATGGGGTGTTCGAGCTGGTGGAGCAGCGCATCGTCGGCGAACGCCACCTGAAGGTGGTGCTGCGCAGCGAATGCGGTTCGCTGAAGCTGGACGGCATCGCCTTCGGCATCGATCGCGAAGTCTGGCCCAACCCGACTATCCGCTGGGTGGAGCTGGCCTACAAACTCGACCTCAACGAGTTCCGTGGCCAGGAAACCGTGCAACTGATGATCGCCCACATCGAGCCCCGCTGACGCACCCTGTAGCCGCTGCCGAGCCTGCGAGGTTGCGACCGGTCGCGCAGCGGCCGCAGAAGCCTGCTGCACGGTCATGCATAGCCTGCGGCAGCGGCGGCATGGAGCGCTGCCTGGGATTTTCGCTTGGCGAGTGATCAGGAACCCTGCTTCGGCCAATGTTGTCGACTAGTCTGTTAGGACTGTCTGATTGGCCTTGTGACGTTTTGTCCTTTTCTCTTCCCGCGGGGGCGGGCGCTTCAACTTCGCAGTCACTCGTCGACCGTTCAAACAGATCCCTGGAGCCTGACCACTGACCGAGAGGTGCCCCATGAGTCTGCTGCTTGAACCCTATACCCTGCGTCAACTGACCTTGATCAATCGCATTGCCGTGTCGCCCATGTGCCAGTACTCGTCGGTGGACGGACTGGCCAATGACTGGCACCTGGTGCACCTGGGCAGCCGTGCCGTGGGCGGAGCCGGGCTGATCTTCACCGAGGCCACGGCGGTCACCGCCGACGGCCGGATCACCGCCCAGGACCTGGGGCTGTGGAACGACGACCAGATCGAACCCTTGCGCCGCATCACCCGTTTCATCAGTGCCCAGGGCGCAGTCGCCGGCATCCAGCTGGCCCATGCCGGGCGCAAGGCCAGCACCCACCGGCCCTGGCTCGGCAAGTCCGGCAGCGTCAAGCCCGAGGACGGGGGCTGGGTGCCGGTAGGGCCGTCGCGGATCGCCTTCGACCCGCAGCACACGCCACCGACGCCACTGGACGAGCACCAGATCGCCGACGTCATCCAGGCCTTCGTCGCCGCTGCCAAGCGGGCCCTGGAGGCCGGCTTCAAGGTGGTGGAGGTGCACGCCGCCCACGGCTATCTGCTGCACCAGTTCCTCTCGCCTCTGAGCAATCAGCGCCAGGACCGCTACGGCGGTTCGTTCGAGAACCGTATCCGCCTGGTATTGGAGGTGACCGAGGCGGTGCGCCAGGTCTGGCCGCAGGAGCTGCCGCTGTTCGTGCGGGTCTCGGCCACCGACTGGGTGGAAGACGGCTGGAATCCCGACGAAACCGTGGAGCTGGCCAGGCGCCTCAAGGACCTGGGGGTGGACCTGATCGACGTGTCGTCCGGTGGTACGGCGGCCAATGCCGAGATCCCCACCGGCCCCGGCTACCAGACGCGCTTCGCCGAGCGCGTGCGCAAGGAGTCGGGAATCGCCACCGGCACCGTGGGCATGATCACCGAGCCGGCCCAGGCCGAGCACATCCTGCGTACCTGCCAGGCGGACATCATCCTGCTGGCCCGGGAGCTGTTGCGCGATCCTTACTGGCCGCTGCATGCGGACGACGACCTGGGCGGGCGCAACGCCACCTGGCCGGCGCAGTACCAGCGGGCGACCCACAGGGACCAGCCGATCCACGAATCGGACCTGCGGGACTGACCGTATGCAGGCAAGAAAAACCGGCCAGTCAAGGAAATGGTAGGGGCACCTCACCGGTAGGGCATCAAGGGTACTTGCGTTTCTCCGGGGCCGGAGGGAAGTACTGGTACAACCAGGTTTCGCTCAGGGTGCGATCGTTGGTGCGGATGAACAGCCGCAGTTCCACCGGGTCCACGCTGTCGTTGGTGGGGTACCAGTCGAAGAGGATGCGGTAGCCCTTGATCTCGTCCAGCACCAGTACGCTGAAGTCCTTGACCTGGCCGTTGGAGGCGGTGACCACCGGTTCGATGCCGGTGCCCGCCGGCAGGCGATCGAGGCCGCCGCCGGTGAAGTCCACGGCGAAGCGCCGCGCCCAGACGGGCGGATAGTGTTCGCCCGGGGCCCAGCCCTCGACGAAGCCGCCCATGCCCGAACGGGTGGCGTGGACCCGCGCCAGGGGCGTGCCCACCGGCGGTAGGGCGCTCCAGTAGAGCTTGTAGCCGTAGTTCAGCGAGTCGCCGGCGGCCACCGGCTTCTTCGGTGTCCAGAAGGCCACGATGTTGTCCATGGTCTCGCCAGTGGTGGGGATCTCCAGCAGGTCGACGCTGCCCTCGCCCCAGGCGGTGGTGGGCTCGACCCACAGGCTCGGGCGACGGCTGTACCAGTCCACGGTGTCCTGGTAGCTGGCAAAGTCATGGTCGGTCTGCACCAGGCCGAAGCCTTTCGGATCTTTGTCGGCGAAGGCGTTGAATTGCAGGGTCGCCGGGTTGTTCAACGGCCGGCAGATCCATTCGCCGTTGCCGCGCCACATGGCCAGGCGGTCAGAGTCGTGGATCTGCGGGTGGATGGTGTCGCACATGCGCCGCTCGTGGGTGCCGCAGCTGAACATGCTGGTCATCGGCGCGATGCCCAGTTGCTCGATGGCCGTACGCGCATTGACGTGGGCATCGACCTCCATCACCACGCGCTCGGCCTGGCAGTCGATGTCGAAGCGGTAAGCACCGGTGGCGCTCGGCGAGTCCAGCAGGGCATAGACCACGAAGCGGGTGCTGTCCTTGTCCGGGGTCTCGAACCAGAACTGGGTGAAGTCGGGGAATTCCTCGCGATGCTTGGCGTAGGTATCGATGGCCAGGCCCCGGGCCGAGAGGCCGTACTGGCCGGTGGCGTCCACCGCGCGGAAGTAGCTGGCGCCGAGGAACGACACCACGTCGTGTCTATCCAGCTCCGGCGCCTTGAACAGCTTGAATCCGGCGAAACCCAGGTCGCCCTTGAGCTGCGAGGTGTCTACGCGGGTGTTCTGGTAGTTGAACAGCGGCGGACGGAAGTGCACCTCCCGCGACAGGCGGGTCTTGGGGTCGACGCTGTGCATGCGCACCGGCTGGCGAAAGCCCATGCCCACATGGAAGAACTGCACGTCCAGCTGGCCGTTCAGGTCATTCCACAGCGAGTGTTTGGCGTCGTACTGGATGGCATTGAAGTCCTGCGGGGTCATCTGCGCCAAGGTCGGCGGCAGCACCTGCTTGGTGTCCACGTACTGCTTGGCGGCCAGTTGCCTGGCCTGGGCCTTGAGGCGCTCGAAGTCGAATGCCTGTGCCTCGCCATCGGCGGCACCGGTACCGGCCCAGGCTCGGGCGGCCAGCAGGCCGCTGGCCGAAAGGCCGGTATAGGCCGCCAGGGCCATGGACGCTTTGAGGAGATTCCTACGATGCATGGTTAAGCCTTGTACAGGGAAAGATCCGCAGCCGTTCTTGGCCGCTCGGGGGATCGCGTGGATGAGGTCCGGCCATGCCGTTGGCCGGACCCGTCTGACCTTAAACAGATGCTGCGTAGAATAATCGGTTCGCCCAGGGCAGAAAAATGATTAGCTTGTGTCCATAGGTAACGACTTAACCAGCCCTAGGAAATTGCCCCATGCTGCGCCTGCGACCACTTGTCGAAGACGAAATCGCCTTGCTCAAGACCATCGACCGTGCCGAGATCATCGAAGCGTTCTACCGCCTGCAGGATGGAGGGCTGGTGCGTTATGCCCAGCATGAAGTGGTGACCGGTTGGCCGGTCGGAGAAGCCGAGCATGACGAGGTGATCTTGCAGCAGTGTTACCAGCGTGGCGGGTGGCTGCATGGGGCCTTCGACGACACGCGGCTGGTGGCGGCGGCGGTGGTGGATTGCCTGCCGATCGCCAACGCCGGGCTGGACCTGCGCCAACTGAAGTTCCTGCATGTGAGCCAGGACTGGCGTGGTCATGGCCTCGGTCGGCAGTTGTTCGCCTTGGCCCGGGAGCAGGCCCTGGCCATGGGCGGCCAGGGTTTGTATGTGTCAGCCACGCCGTCGCGGCATACGGTGGATTTCTACCAGGGCCTGGGTTGCCAGTTGCTGGACGTCCCCGACCCGGAGCTGTTGCGCCTGGAGCCCGAGGACATTCATCTGTACCTGCGCCTGGCCTAGGCCTGGCGGGGTTTGCTCCAGTTCGGCCAGGCGCCGATGGTCACCGCGCGCAGCAGCCATTCGCAAGGGCCGTACTGGTGATGGCGCAGCCACAGGGCACTGAGTTGCATCTGCACCAGGTAGATGGCGATCACCACCAGCGGTAAGGCCAACGGTGGTAAATGGTTGACCAGCCCCAGCCCGTAACCGGTGAACAGCAGGCAGAGGATCACTGATTGCAGCAGGTAGTTGCTCAGGGACATGCGTCCCAGGGGCGCCAGGCGCCGGCACAGGCGCTGGCCCAGGGATGAGTCGAAGGCCTTGAGCAGTAGCATGGCGTAGCTGGCCGAGAGCAAGGGCGCGGTCAACTGGCTGAGGCCATAGCCGATCAATTCCAGGCCACCCCCCGGGGCATAGGCGGCCCAGTAGCCGTAGAGCAGGGCGCCGCCCAGGCCGAGGGGCAGGGTGAACGCCAGCAGCCATGGCAGCCTGGGCTCGAAGCGATAGGGCGCCACCAGCAGCTCCTTGCGTCCGGCCACGTAGCCCAGCAGGAACATCGCCAGGGTGCTGGGCCCTTGCAGCAGCCACAGGGCCGAGGCGGTTTCCAGCAGGTGCGAAGCGTTGTAGGCCAGGGTCTCCAGCGCACTGCCGCCCAAGGCCATGTCCTTGAGCACCGATTCGCCGTCGGCCGTGCCGGTGTAGAGGCCGATCTCCAGCAGTTCGCCCCCCAACAGCAGGAACATCAGCGTGCTGGCGATGACCAGCAGCAGCGCCAGCACCGCCGCCGACTTGGCCGATAGCCCACGCAGTGCCAGCAGGATCAACCCGAGCAAGGCATACAGCGAGAGGATCTCGCCATAGAACAGCAGCGCGCCGTGCACCAGGCCGATGACCAGCAGGGCCAGTTGCCGGCGCCACATGCGCGGCACGAAGGACGCCCCCGAGCGTTCGGCGGAGCTCATCTGCAAGGTGAAGCTGTAGCCGAACAGGAAGGAGAACAGCAGGTAGAACTTGGCCTCGAAGAGGACCGACACCAGCCAGCGCACTAGGTGATCGAGGGCGCTGGAGTACGCCGGGTTGCTGGTTGGTGAAGCGTAGTAGGGGTCGGCGAAGGACCAGATGTTCACCGCCAGGATGCCCAGTAGGGCGAAGCCTCGTAGGGCGTCCACATGTTGCAGGCGTGCCGGTTGCGTGCCGGAAATACGCGCGGGGGTCATGTTCGGTTTCCTTGTAGCAGGTGCAGAGCCAGTTCTTGCAGGACAGGGCCCTGGGTCTGGGGAGCGAATTGCGGATCGACGGCAACCCGGGCGAACAGGCCATCGATCATGACGGCAAGCCAGTTGGCGATTTGCTCGGCACACAGCCCTGGGCGGACCAGCCCCAGGTCGTTGGCCTGGCGCACGAGGGCGGCGAGTCCTTCACGCAAAAGCAGATCGTTGTGACGTGCCAGTTTGCAAACCTGTGGATCACGGTGGCTGAGGGCGGCGATCTCCAATGCCAGGCCGGTGTAGTGCGGGTCCTCGGCGAGCTGGCAGAGGTGCAGGAGAAAGCCCATCAGGGCCTCCAGAGGCTGTTGCTCCTGCAGCAGGTGTTCCATCTCCTGCTGGATCTGCTGGCCTTCGCGAGCGATCAGTGCCAGCAGCAGCGCCTGCTTGCTGGGGAAGTAATGAAACAGGTTGCCGGCACTCATCTGCGCGATCAGGCAGATGTCCGCGGTTCGGGTAGCCATGTAGCCATGTTCGGCGATGCAGCGGGCGCCAGCGTCCAGCAGTGCGTTGTACCGTGCTTCGCGTTGCACATGGTTGGCGGGACGCATGCAGGTGGGCCTCTTGAGTTAATTGAGCGGCTGCTCAATTAACTGCAATGGGCTGGGGCGGGGCAATGCAATTCTTGTTAAAAAGAGTCAAGAAATGTTGGCCAGGGGGCTAATGCCCTTCAGTTGAGCGAGGTGATCCCCTGTGGGCGCGAAGCGTGCTCGCGATGGATTTCAGGGCGCTCGCGCTACCGTCAATGAGCATCGCGGGCAAGCCTCGCTCTTAGGCTGGGTTTCGTCTTTGGCTTCAACCTGATGCTTTCGGCGAAGCCTCCAGGCATTGCGCCTCTTGGGCCGGCAGGCCCTCGGCAGTCAGCCTGGTCAGTGTCCCGAGCGCCGACAGGTGGTCACGCTGGATCGCCTCTTTGTAGCAGGCCAGGGCCCGAGCCTTGTCCGTGGTGCCCCAGCGCCCGCTGGACAGCGCGTCCGCCAGGATGTCGTAGAGCATGCCCGAGTCCAGCTTGCGCAGGGCCTGGAGGACGGCGGCCTCGGCCTTGCCCGGGTTCACACAGCTCTCGAACGAGCCATCGCCTTTCGGATCGCAGTAGTACATGGACAACATCACTGCCGCATCGGCATCCGCTTGGGCATAGGGCAGCAGCAGCTCCTCGGCCTCACCAGGCTTGAGTTCCGGCGCCATGCCCGAATAACCCAGGCTCACGGCTTGCACGGCGGCCTTGGCCGACCCATGTCTAGCGGCATCCACCAGGATGCGCTGACCCAGCTCGAAGAAGTACACCGTCAACGGATACTGCTCGCGTCCGCCATATGCCAGGAACAGGTCGGCCTTGCGCGACTGACGCTGCAGGGCGGTTTCATCGGCGGGGGCTTGTTGATCGAGCAGGCCGTCCATCGACCATTGCTCGATACGGGTAAGTTGCCAGCAGGCGCTCCGCTCGAAGACGAAGGCCTGGACCACGTCGCCCTGGGGGTCGTGCACCACCAGGGTATGGTCCTCCCAGAAGGTCTGCAGCCCCGACCGGGCCTGGGCCTTGGGGTCGAGCAGGGCCAGCAGGTGGCGGTTGTCGCCAGTGAGCTTGTGTCGCGTGGTGGCGACGCGGCCAAAGTCGTCATAGACCAGGCGCTGTTCGACCAGGGGGGAGTCACTGAACGCCAGTTGCAGTTCAGGGTCCGTGGCGAAGGCCTGGACAAAGGTCGGCAGGTCGCTGGACGGGCAGGTGGGGGCGGCAGCCTGGACGACCTGTGCGCTGGTGCCGAACAACAGGCAAACGAACAACTGGCGCAGCAGGTGGCGAGAAACGGGCATCGGCGAACTCGTTGGGAGTGAAGGCAGAAAGAAGGTCATGGCGTATCCGGGACGAACCAGCGACACCCGCGTTGGGCCAGCCAGATCGCCAGCAGCGAAGGCACTCCCATCAGCAGGCAATAGGCATAGCCGCGTATCGGGTGCTCGGGAAACATCGCCCAGGCGCTGAACGCCACCAAGGCGCCAATCAGGACCAGCTTGAGCTTGAGGTTGGAAATCATCGCCAGCAGCCAGCCGCCGACGATCAGCAGGTAGAACAGCAGGTCCACCATCATGCCCAGGCCGAAGCTTCGAGCCGTGGCGCCGAACAGCTGGCGATACAGTGGAATGCCCCAGATATGCGCCAGGTAGAACAACAGTACCGGCAACGAATGGGCCACCAGGCCGGTGGTAATCCGCACCACATGGTAGTGGCCAGCAGCGTTCTGGCTCATGGGCGGCACCTGTTGGCCATGGCTAAGGTGGGGTGGGGCATGGGCGCATCCTTGCTGCCGGAGGGCAATTGTGGTCAGTGAAACCGGTGCTTTTCTGGCCGCGGATAGTGCCGCAACTGCGGATGCTTATCCAGTCGTCCTGCCTTTGCGCGACTGGCCGGCGAGCAGCTGTCGAAGGCTCCGTCAGCAGCACGCACCGTGGCGCCCACCTGGGGCTCGATGGTTTCGTTGATATGTACCCGCACGCTGCCTTGCGTCGGGTCGTACACCGGTTGGGCCGGGTCTTCGCCAGCTACCAGCTGGCCGTTGACCAGCCATTTGGTTTGTATGGGATAGTCCGTTTTGAGATCGACGCGATGGTGGTGACTGGGGGCGGATGAAGCAAGCAACCGACGGCCAAGCTTGGCTTTTGCCCTCCACGGGGCCAGTCCACGCGCCCTTAGGATGTTTCGGCAAAATCGAGGTTCAAGCCTGGGTCGAGCTTGTCCAGGCATTGAAGAGCCAAAGCAACATTCAGAAGCATTATCGCCCCCTGGAGCTGGGCACTTCTCTCTAGTCTTGAGGCCTCAGGTGTCGAGGTGACACTGGTTTTTGCGGAGGTGGCAGATGAATACCCGTGGATTGCTCGACCAACTACTCAAGTCCGGCCAAGAGCTCCTGCAGAACAAGGCTGGTAATTCGCCACAGGCCAGGCCGACGGCCGATTCGGTCGGTCTGGGCAGCTTGCTCGGGGCCAAGACCGGGGGCCTGGGCGGGTTGCTCGCTGGCGCCGGTGGTGGTGCCCTGGCTGCCGGAGCCATGGGCTTGTTGCTGGGCAACAAGAAGGTGCGCAAGTTCGGTGGCAAGGCCCTGACCTATGGTGGTTTGGCCGCGCTCGGGGTGCTGGCCTACAAGGCTTATGGCAATTGGCAGGCGCAGCAGGGCAGTGCGCCGGGTACCGAGCCCCAGACCCTCGACCGGTTGGCCCCGCAGCAAGTGGAGCAACACAGCCAGGCGATCCTCAAGGCGCTGGTGGCGGCCGCCAAGGCCGATGGCCATGTGGATGAGCGCGAGCGTGAGTTGATCGAGGGCGAGTTCCGCAAGCTCGATGACGATCCACAGCTGCAGCAGTGGCTGCACGGTGAGTTGAACAAGCCCCTGGACCCTGCCGATGTGGCCCGGGCCGCCAGCACCCCGGAGATGGCCGCCGAGATGTACCTGGCCAGCGTGATGCTGGTGGATGAGCAGCACTTCATGGAGAAGGCCTACCTGGAGGAGTTGGCGCGCCAACTGCAGCTGCCGGCAGGGCTCAAGGCGGAACTGGAGAACCAGGTACGCCAGGTCCAGCCCTGAGAGACGTGTCGAGCCTCTTGGCGATTCTGTCCTGTGCAATTGCCGAAATGCCTTTGTGCGACCGGTGAAGTCCTCTACAGGCCCCTGGCCAGAGCGGTTGCACAAAACCACTAAAAGTCCTGCCTGAGTCGTTAAGCCACCCGTAAAACCTGCATCGTCCTCAGCTATACTCCCTCCATTTTTGAATGGGTTCGAGGGCTGACTGTGAAGAACTGGACGTTGCGCCAACGCATTTTGGCGAGCTTTGCGGTGATTATCGCCATCATGCTGCTGATGGTCGTCGTCTCGTACTCACGGCTGCTGAAGATCGAGGCCGGCGAGGAGCGCATGCGCAACGATGCGGTGCCCGGTGTCTATTTCAGTTCGATGATCCGCAGTGCCTGGGTCGACAGCTACATCCAGACCCAGGAGATCATCGGGCTCAAGCAGAATCAGGACATCAGCGCCGAGGACGTGGCTGACTTCAAGTCCTTCGAGCAGCATCTGGTCACCCAGATGGGCAACTACAAGCAGACCATCAACAGCCGCGAAGACCAGAACGAGTTCGATGCCTTCGAAAAGGATCACCAGGACTTCAATCGCATCCAGGCGGCGGTGCTCGACCTGCACCAGCGCAAGCAGGAAGCCGAGGCGATCCGCCTGTTCAACGAGCAACTGACGCCGGCCTGGACCAAGGGCCGCCTGAAGCTCAACGACATCATCAGCGAGAACAAGGCAGTAGCCGACTCTGCTACTGCCGCCATCGACGATGCCGTGGCGGCAGCCAAAGTCAGCATGGGCGTGTCCCTGTTGCTGGCGGTACTGGCGGCCGGACTTTGTGGCCTGCTGCTGATGCGGGCGATCATGGCGCCGATGAATCGGATCGTGGAGATCCTGGAGGTCATGCGTACCGGCGATCTTAGCGGTCGCCTCAACCTGGAGCGCAAGGACGAGTTCGGTGCGGTCGAGACCGGCTTCAACGACATGATGACCGAGCTCACGGCCCTGGTGTCCCAGGCCCAGCGCTCCTCGGTACAGGTCACCACGTCGGTGACCGAGATTGCCGCCACGTCCAAGCAACAGCAGGCCACGGCCACCGAGACCGCCGCCACGACCACGGAAATTGGTGCCACATCGCGGGAAATCGCCGCGACTTCGCGGGATCTGGTACGGACCATGACCGAAGTGTCCAGCGCCGCCGACCAGGCCTCGGTGTTGGCAGGATCCGGCCAGCAGGGCCTGGCGCGAATGGAAGACACCATGCATTCGGTCATGGGCGCGGCAGACTTGGTGAATGCCAAGCTGGCGATCCTCAACGAGAAGGCCGGCAACATCAATCAGGTGGTGGTGACCATCGTCAAAGTCGCCGACCAGACCAACCTGCTGTCGCTCAATGCTGCCATCGAGGCCGAGAAGGCCGGTGAATACGGCCGCGGTTTTGCCGTGGTAGCCACGGAGGTGCGCCGCCTGGCGGACCAGACGGCGGTGGCGACCTACGATATCGAGCAGATGGTTCGCGAGATCCAGTCGGCGGTATCGGCCGGGGTCATGGGCATGGACAAGTTTTCCGAAGAAGTGCGCCGCGGCATGGCCGAGGTACAGCAGGTGGGTGAGCAGTTGTCGCAGATCATCCACCAGGTCCAGGCCCTGGCGCCGCGGGTGTTGATGGTCAACGAAGGCATGCAGGCCCAGGCCACCGGCGCCGAGCAGATCAATCACGCGCTGGTGCAATTGGGCGATGCCAGTAGCCAGACCGTCGAGTCCCTGCGCCAGGCCAGTTTCGCCATCGACGAACTGAGCCAGGTGGCCGTGGGGCTGCGTAGCGGCGTATCGCGTTTCAAAGTCTGATGGATGAGCTCGCGCACAAGCGCAATGGCGCAGCCTCGGTGAAGACCGTGCTGTTCCTGGTTTTCCGCATCGGCGAGGAGCGGTATGCGCTGCGGGCCGTGGATGTGGTCGAGGTGCTGCCGCGCCTGCAACTCAAGCCCATTGCCCAGGCCCCGAGCTGGGTTTCGGGAGTCTTCGCCTACCGTGGCACGGTGGTGCCAGTGATCGACCTGTGCCAACTGACCTTTGGCCGGCCGGCGCAATTGCGTACCAGCACGCGCCTGGTGCTGGTGCACTATCGTGGCGAGGCCGAGCAGCCCGTGCGGGTCCTGGGGTTGTTGCTGGAGCAGGCCAACGACACCCTGCGCTGCGATCCGCAGCAGTTCCAGCCCTATGGCCTGGACAACGCCCAGGCCCCGTACCTGGGGCCGGTGCGCGAGGATGCCCAGGGGCTGTTGCAGTGGGTACGGGTCGATGACCTGCTGCGGCCCGAAGTGCGCGAGTTGTTGTTTCCCAGCCCGCCGCTTGACCTGGCTGCGCTCGAGGAGCCTCGATGAGCGGCGAACAACGGTTTTTCGATTTCCTCAAGGAGCGAATCGGCCTGGATGTCGCCTCCGTGGGGCCGGCGATCATCGAGCGTGCGGTGCGCCAGCGCTGCAATGCGTTGTATATCCATGGCAACGATGAGTACTGGCATCGGTTGCAAGGCTCGCAGGAGGAGCAGCAGGCGCTGATCGAGGCGGTGATCGTCCCGGAGACCTGGTTTTTCCGTTATCCGGAGTCCTTCGCCACGTTGGTCAAGCTGGCCTCGGCCCGCCTGGCCCAGATCAAGGGCATGCGTGCCCTGCGCTTGCTGAGCCTGCCGTGTTCCACCGGCGAAGAGCCTTATTCGATCGCCATGGCCCTGCTGGATGGCGGCCTGGCGCCCCATCAGTTCAAGATCGACGGCCTGGATGTCAGCCCGCTATCGGTGGAGCGGGCCCGGAATGCGGTCTATGGCAAGAATTCCTTTCGTGGCCAGGACACGGATTTTCGAGAGCGTCACTTCGTGGCCGAGGGTGATCGCTATCGCTTGAACGAGCGGGTCCGTGAGCAGGTGCGGCTACAGGTCGGCAATGTGATGGAGCCGGGGTTGCTGGCCTCCGAGCCGGCCTTCGACTTTGTCTTCTGCCGCAACCTGCTGATCTATTTCGACCAGCCCACCCAACGCCAGGTGTTCGAAGTGCTCAAGCGCCTGACCCATGAAGAGGGTGTGCTGTTCATCGGCCCGGCCGAGGGCAGCTTGCTGGGGCGCTTGGGCATGCGCTCGATCGGCATTCCCCAATCCTTTGCCTTCAGCCGCCACAGCGAACCTGCCCCGGCACAGCCCTTGGCCCCGCTGCCGCAGCCCTTGCCCCTACCGATGCCGCCACGCAGTGTGGCTCCCCCGGCGCCACGCCAGCGTCCCTTTGCCAGTCGCGTGGCGGCCCCGGCGCCCACCAACAGCGTGGTCCCGGCCAGCGATGGCGCGGGCCTGCTGGCAAGCATCACGGCGCTGGCCAATGAGGGCAAGAGTGGTGAGGCCCGGGCCGCTTGCGAGCGCTATTTGCAGCAACATGAGCCGGTAGCCCAGGTGTTCTATTGGTTGGGTTTGCTCAGCGATGTGGCGGGTAACGCCATCGAGGCCCAGGGCTTCTATCGCAAGGCCTTGTACCTGGAGCCGCAGCATCCCGAAGCCCTGGCGCACCTGGCGGCATTGCTGGCGTCCCAGGGCGACTTCGCCGGCGCCCAACGATTGCAGGAGCGTGCCGCCCGTAGCTCGCGCACTGCCGACAGTGAGTTGAAACGATGAGCCATTCATATTCATTGGACGTGACCCGTGAAGATGCACAGGCCATCGATGACTGCTGGAATCGCATCGGCATCCTTGGCGACAAGTCCTGCCCCTTGTTGGCCGAACATGTCCATTGCCGCAATTGTTCTGTTTATTCCGCTGCGGCTACGCGCCTGCTCGATCGTTATTCGTTGCGCCAGGAGGATCGCGAGCACTCGGTGGTCCAGGAGGCCGACAGTGATGTGGTCACCCGTTCGCTGCTGATGTTCCGTCTGGGTGAGGAGTGGCTGGCATTGGCGACCCGTTGCCTGCTGGAAGTGGCGCCGCAGCAGGCGATTCACTCCCTGCCGCATCAGCGATCACGGGCATTGCTGGGGGTGGCCAATGTCCGTGGGGCGCTGGTGGCCTGCCTGTCGTTGACCGAGTTGCTGGGGCTCGATAGCACACCGGGCACCGCCCCCTCGGGGCGGGTGATGCCGCGGATGCTGATCATCGGCGCCGAGGGCGGCCCCGTAGTGGTGCCGGTGGATGAGGTGCATGGCATCCATGCTATCGACGAGCGGATTCTCAACGGCGCCTCGACTTCCGGTGAACAAGCCACTGCCAAGTACACCCGTGGCGTGCTGCAATGGCAGGGACGCAGCTTGCGCTGGCTGGATGAAGAGCAGCTGCTCTCGGCCGTGACCCGGAGCCTCTCATGACCCCCGATCAAATGCGTGATGCCTCGTTGCTGGAACTGTTCAGCCTGGAAGCCGAGGCCCAGACCCAGGTGCTCAGTGCCGGGCTGCTGGCGCTGGAGCGCAATCCGACCCAGGCCGACCAGCTGGAGGCTTGCATGCGTGCCGCCCACTCCCTCAAGGGGGCGGCGCGGATCGTCGGGGTCGATGCTGGCGTGAGCGTCGCCCATGTCATGGAGGACTGCCTGGTCAGCGCCCAGGAAGGGCGCCTGTACCTGCAGCCTGAGCATATCGACGCTTTGCTCCAGGGAACCGACCTGCTGACGCGCATTGGCACGCCCGGTGGCGCAGAACTCGTAGCGGCGGATATCCAGGTCTATGTGGCGCTGATGGAGCGCCTGCTGGACCCGGGGGCGACAGCCGGCGGAGTATTGCCGGTGGCGCCCGGGTCGCCGCCGGACCTGCCGGATGCACCACTGGCGTTATCGCTGGACGCGCCCTTGGAGCCCATGCCCGAATCCCTGGTGGAGGTCGAGCCAGAACCTTCGCTGGACGCCGTGGTGGCCGCTGCACGTCCCAACAGGCGTATCACCGACGGTGGCGAGCGCGTACTGCGGGTCACTGCCGAGCGTCTCAACGGACTGTTGGATCTGTCCAGCAAGTCACTGGTGGAGACCCAGCGGCTCAAGCCTTACCTGGCCACCATGCAGCGGCTCAAGCGAATCCAGAGCAATAGCCTGGCGGCCTTGGAAAACCTCAATCTGCACCTCAAGGAGCATGCCCTGAGCCTCGAAGCCCAGGAGGCCTTGGAGGATGCGCGGCGACTGCTGGCGGAGTCCCAGCAATTGCTGGCGGAAAAAACCGCCGAGCTCGATGAGTTCGGCTGGCAGGCGAGCCAGCGCGCCCAGGTGCTCTACGACACGGCCCTGGCTTGCCGCATGAGGCCCTTTGCCGATGTGCTCGGTGGCCAGGTCCGCATGGTGCGTGACCTGGGGCGCAGCCTGGGCAAGCAGGTACGCCTGGAGATCGAGGGGGAAAAGACCCAGGTCGACCGCGATGTGCTGGAGAAGCTCGAGGCACCGCTCACCCACCTGTTGCGCAACGCTGTCGACCATGGCATCGAACTGCCCGAGCAGCGGCTGCTGGCGGGCAAGCCCGCCGAAGGGGTGATTCGCCTGAAGGCCTCCCATCAGGCCGGCTTGCTGGTGCTGGAACTCAGTGACGATGGGCACGGGGTGGACCTGGAGCGCTTGCGCCTGAGCATTGTCGAGCGCCAGCTCTCCCCGGCCCCGACAGCGGCACAACTTAGTGAAGAAGAATTGCTGACGTTCCTGTTCCTGCCAGGTTTCAGCCTGCGCGACAAGGTGACTGAAGTTTCCGGTCGCGGCGTTGGCCTGGATGCCGTGCAGCACATGGTGCGCCAGCTGCGTGGGGCTGTGGTGCTGGAGCAGACCACCGGCCAGGGCAGTTGTTTCCACCTGGAAGTGCCGCTGACCTTGTCGGTGGTGCGCAGCCTGGTGGTGGAGGTCGGCGAGGAAGCCTATGCCTTCCCCCTGGCTCATATCGAGCGCATGTGCGACCTGGAGCCGGAGGCAATCGTCCAGGTGGAGGGGCGCCAGCACTTCTGGCATGAGGGCCAGCATGTGGGCTTGGTCGCGGCCAGCCAGCTGTTGCAGCGACCGGCGAGCCAGAATGACGCCTCGACCTTGAAAGTCGTGGTGATCCGCGAGCGCGATGCCGTGTATGGCGTCGCCGTGGAGCGCTTTATCGGTGAGCGGACCCTGGTGGTGCTGCCGCTCGACGACCGCCTGGGCAAGATCCAGGATATTTCTGCCGGCGCTTTGCTCGACGATGGACGCGTGGCCTTGATCGTCGATGTCGAGGACATGCTGCGGTCGGTGGACAAACTGCTCAACACCGGTCGCCTGGAACGCATCGCCCGGCATCATCAGCAACATGCACAGGCTGCGCGCAAGCGGATCCTGGTGGTCGACGACTCCCTGACGGTGCGCGAACTGCAGCGCAAGTTGCTGATCAATCGCGGCTACGACGTGGCCGTGGCCGTGGACGGCATGGACGGCTGGAACGCCTTGCGTTCGGAAAGCTTCGACCTGCTGATCACCGATATCGACATGCCGCGAATGGATGGAATCGAATTGGTCACACTCTTGCGCCGCGACAATCGCCTGCAGTCGCTGCCGGTGATGGTGGTGTCCTACAAGGATCGTGAGGAAGACCGGCGCCGCGGTCTGGATGCCGGTGCCGACTATTATCTAGCCAAAGCCAGTTTCCATGACGACGCCCTGCTGGATGCGGTGGTGGAACTGATTGGAGGAGCGCGGGCATGAAGATAGCGATAGTCAACGATATGCCCATGGCCGTGGAGGCCTTGCGCCGGGCGCTGGCTTTCGATCCCAGCCACGAGGTGGTCTGGGTCGCCACCAACGGTGCCGAGGCGGTGAAGTATTGCGCCGAACTGACCCCGGACCTGATTCTCATGGACCTGATCATGCCGGTGATGGACGGCGTTGAGGCCACGCGGCGAATCATGGCCGAGTCGCCGTGCGCCATCGTGATCGTCACCGTCGATCGGCAGCAGAATGTCCACCGTGTGTTCGAGGCCATGGGCCATGGAGCCCTGGACGTGGTGGACACCCCCGCCGTGGGCGCGGGCAATGCCCAGGAGGCGGCGGCCCCGCTGTTGCGCAAGATCCTCAATATCGGTTGGCTGATCGGCCAGCGTGGCAGCCGCGTGCGTTCTGTGCCGCTGCCGCTGCGCAGCGGCATGCCACGCCAGAGCCTGGTGGCCATTGGCTCCTCCGCAGGCGGGCCGGCGGCACTCGAAGTATTGCTCAAGGGCTTGCCAAAGGACTTTCCGGCAGCCATCGTGCTGGTCCAGCATGTCGATCAGGTGTTTGCCGCGGGCATGGCTGAATGGCTCAGCAGCGCATCGGGCCTGCAGGTACGCCTGGCGCGCGAGGGCGAGCCACCGCAAAGCGGCACGGTGCTGCTGGCGGGAACCAACCACCATATCCGCTTGTTGAAGAACGGAACGCTGGCCTATACCGCCGAGCCGGTGAACGAGATCTACCGTCCGTCCATCGATGTATTTTTTGAAAGTGTCGCCAGTTACTGGAGTGGCGATGCGGTGGGTGTGCTACTGACCGGCATGGGGCGCGATGGCGCCCAGGGCTTGAAGCTGATGCGCGATCAGGGTTATCTGACCATCGCCCAGGACCAGAACAGTAGCGCGGTGTATGGCATGCCCAAGGCAGCCGCTGCCATCGGCGCCGCCGCAGAGATTCGCCCACTGGACAAGATCGCTCCACGTTTGCTGGAGATATTTGCCAAATGACTGATAAACGCAGCTGTCCTGGCCAGGTAGCACTTCAGGTGACAACCCATGAATGATTTACAGCTCGACGAATTCAAGACCGATGAAAACGCTGCCATGGTGTTGCTGGTGGACGACCAGGCCATGATCGGCGAGGCGGTTCGGCGTGGGTTGGCGAATGAGGAAAACATCGACTTCCACTTTTGCGCCGATCCGCACCAGGCCATTGCCCAGGCGATCCGCATCAAGCCCACGGTGATCCTCCAGGACCTGGTGATGCCGGGCCTCGATGGCCTGACCCTGGTGCGCGAGTACCGCAACCACCCGGCCACCCAGAACATTCCGATCATCGTCCTGTCCACCAAGGAAGACCCGCTGATCAAGAGTGCGGCCTTTGCCGCCGGGGCCAACGACTACCTGGTCAAGCTCCCGGACAACATCGAGTTGGTGGCGCGTATCCGCTATCACTCGCGCTCCTACATGACCCTGTTGCAGCGGGACGCCGCCTACCGGGCGTTGCGGGTCAGCCAGCAACAGTTGCTCGATACCAACCTGGTGCTGCAACGGCTGATGAACTCCGACGGCCTGACCGGCTTGTCCAACCGCAGGCACTTCGACGAATACCTGGAGCTGGAATGGCGCCGGGCCATGCGTGAGCAGAGCCAGTTGTCGCTGCTGATGATCGACGTCGACTACTTCAAGACCTACAACGACACTTTCGGCCATCTGGAGGGCGACGAGGCCTTGCGCAAGGTGGCCGCGGCAATCCGTGAGGCCAGCAGCCGGCCATCCGACCTGCCGGCGCGCTACGGTGGCGAAGAGTTCGTCCTGGTGCTGCCCAACACCTCACCGGGTGGCGCGCGCCTGGTGGCCGAAAAGCTGCGCCAGACCGTCGAGGCCCTGAAAATCCCCCATATCGCACCAGTGGAAGGGGCCAGCCTGACCATCAGCATCGGCCTGTCGACCATGACTCCGCAGCCCAATAGCCATTGCCGGCAGTTGATTTCGGCCGCGGACAAGGGCCTGTACCTGGCCAAGAACAATGGGCGCAATCAGGTAGGGATCGAGTAGCCGTCTTCGCTGGCAGGCTGTTGGTCCCCGGATATTTCGATAAAGGTATCGGGGAACAGGTGGTAGCAGTGGCTCGAGGTTTGTGGGCAAGTCAGCAGCACGGCTTCGACTCTGTACTGGGCATGGATGTTGAGTTTTCCAGCGCTGAACAGATTGTCGATCAGGTTGCTGGCGGCGATGGGGTAGTCACCGAAGACATAGCGCCAGTGGCCATTGCGGTGGGCGTTGACCCAAGTGGCGCTGAACTGCGCCTGCAACCATAGGGTGTGCGTGCCCACGGTGTTTTCCATGGCGCGGGTACGGTAATAGATCCACCACCAGAGAAACACCGCCAAAGGTACGGCCAGGGCCCAGGCCAGCAGCGTGTGGATGAACAGGCCGACGCCCAACAGCGCTATGGCGGCGAACAGGCCGAGGATGAAGTACACCATCGCCTGCGAGCCCCTCAGGTTGCGCCTTTCCCGGGCGAGGATGTCGCGGATTTCTGCATCAGTGAGGGTTCTTTCCATGGAGGCTCGCTTGCGCTTTCTGCTGGCAGTGGGGCATGGGGATGAAGCGTGAGCCCGGATTATAGAGGGCCCGGCATGCGTGTTGGCGTGGCTATTCACTGTTAAAGCCGCCAAGCGGGCTGCCGCCATTCAGTGATTCCGTTATAATCGTCGGCTTTCAAAAGTTCGCCAACGAGTGCTGCCATCCATGGAAATCAACCCGATCCTGAATACCATCAAGGACCTGACCGAGCGTTCCCAGTCCATTCGGGGGTATCTTTGACTACGATCAAAAGCATGACCGCCTGATCGAAGTCAACCGCGAACTGGAAGACCCCAACGTCTGGAACAAGCCCGAATACGCCCAGGCACTAGGGCGCGAGCGCTCCATGTTGGCGCAGGTCGTCGAGACCCTGGACAAGCTGTCCGGCGGCCTGGCGGACTGCAAGGACTTGCTCGACATGGCCGTCGAGGAGAATGACGAAGGCGCCGTGAGCGACGTCGAGACCGAGCTGCAGGGGCTGGAAGAAGCCCTGGCCCAGCTTGAGTTCCGTCGCATGTTCAGTGGCGAGATGGACATGAACAACGCCTACCTGGACATCCAGGCCGGCTCTGGTGGCACCGAGGCCCAGGACTGGGCCAACATCCTGCTGCGCATGTACCTGCGCTGGGCCGACAAGCGCGGCTTCGACGCCACCATCATGGAACTGTCCGAGGGTGACGTCGCCGGCATCAAGGGCGCTACCGTGCACATCAAGGGCGAGTACGCCTTTGGCTGGCTGCGTACCGAGATCGGCGTACACCGCCTGGTGCGCAAGAGCCCGTTCGACTCCGGCGCCCGTCGCCACACCTCGTTCTCGGCGGTATTCGTTTCGCCCGAGATCGACGACAAGGTCGAGATCGAGATCAACCCGTCCGACCTGCGCATCGATACCTATCGTTCCTCCGGCGCCGGCGGCCAGCACGTGAACACCACCGACTCGGCGGTGCGGATCACCCACGTGCCGACCAACACCGTGGTCAGCTGCCAGAACGAACGTTCCCAGCACGCCAACAAGGACACCGCCATGAAGATGCTGCGGGCCAAGTTGTACGAGCAGGAAATGCAGAAACGCAACGCCGCCTCGCAGGCCTTGGAAGACACCAAGTCGGACATCGGCTGGGGCCACCAGATCCGTTCCTACGTACTGGATGACTCGCGCATCAAGGACTTGCGTACCGGCGTCGAGCGCAGCGACTGCCAGAAGGTCCTGGACGGCGACCTCGACCAATACCTGGAAGCGAGCCTCAAGCAGGGGCTGTAAACCGCACACCACCGCCGCGATACCGGCCGTTGCCGGTATTGCGCGCCCTGCCCGACAGGGGCAATGAACACCTGATGGAAAGAATGACGACATGAGCGACCTCAAGACCGAAGCGCAAGACCTGCAACAGGAAGAAAACGCCCTGATCGCCCTGCGCAAGGAAAAACTTGCCGCAGAGCGTGCCAAGGGCAATGCCTTCCCCAACGACTTCCGTCGCGACAGCTACTGCAACGACCTGCAGAAACAGTACGCGGACAAGACCAAGGAAGAGCTGGAAGCAGCGGCGATCCCGGTCAAGGTGGCAGGTCGCATCATGCTCAACCGTGGCTCGTTCATGGTGATCCAGGACATGACTGGCCGCATCCAGGTCTACGTCAACCGCAAGACCCTGGCGGAAGAAACCCTGGCCGCGGTGAAGACCTGGGACCTGGGCGACATCATCAGCGCCGAAGGCACCCTGGCCCGCTCCGGCAAGGGCGACCTGTACGTCGAGATGACCAACGTGCGCCTGCTGACCAAGTCGCTGCGCCCGCTGCCGGACAAGCACCACGGCCTGACCGACACCGAGCAGCGCTACCGCCAGCGCTACGTCGACCTGATGGTCAACGAGGAAACCCGCCACACCTTCCGTGTGCGCTCCCAGGTGATCTCCCATATCCGCAGCTTCCTGGCCAAGCGCGACTTCCTCGAAGTCGAGACGCCAATGCTGCAGACCATTCCTGGCGGCGCAGCGGCCAAGCCGTTCGAAACCCACCACAACGCCCTGGACATGGCCATGTTCCTGCGTATCGCGCCGGAGCTGTACCTCAAGCGCCTGGTGGTTGGTGGCTTCGAGAAAGTGTTCGAGATCAACCGCAACTTCCGTAACGAAGGCGTCTCGACTCGTCACAACCCTGAATTCACCATGCTCGAGTTCTACCAGGCCTACGCCGACTACAACGACAACATGGACCTCACCGAGGAACTGTTCCGCGAGCTGGCGCAACTGGTCCTGGGCACCACCGACGTGCCGTACGGCGACAAGGTGTTCCACTTCGGCGAACCGTTCGTGCGCCTCTCGGTGTTCGACTCGATCCTCAAGTACAACCCGGAGCTGACCGCCGCCGACCTGCAAGATGTCGACCGCGCCCGCGAGATCGCCAAGAAGGCTGGTGCCAAGGTGCTGGGCCACGAAGGCCTGGGCAAGCTGCAGGTGATGATTTTCGAAGAGCTGGTGGAGCACAAGCTGGAGCAGCCGCACTTCATCACCGAGTACCCGTTTGAAGTGTCTCCGCTGGCTCGTCGCAACGACGACAACCCGGCCGTGACCGACCGCTTCGAGCTGTTCATCGGTGGCCGCGAGATCGCCAACGCCTACTCCGAGCTCAACGATGCCGAAGACCAGGCCGAGCGCTTCCTGGCCCAGGTGGCCGAGAAGGACGCCGGTGACGACGAGGCCATGCACTACGACGCCGACTTCGTCCGTGCCCTGGAATACGGCATGCCGCCAACCGCCGGTGAAGGCATCGGCATCGACCGCCTGGTGATGCTGCTGACCAACTCGCCGTCGATTCGCGACGTGATCTTGTTCCCGCACATGCGGCCGCAAGCCTAAGATGTCGTGAATAAGAAGCCGCCTTTACCAGGCGGCTTTTTATTGTCTGGTTGGAACTGACGTACCGCTTTTGATTCTGTGTAATTGATAAGAGGAATACCTGTCGTGAACCGTGCAATTGCTCAAGAAGGTGCAGCTGGCATCGCCACTGCGGTGGCTGAAAGTGTTCAGTACCAAGGCCGCAAGGCCAGCCGCCAGGGCAGTGAACAACGCCGACAGGAGATCCTCGATGCCGCCATGCGCATTGTCGTGCGCGACGGCGTGCGGGCCGTGCGCCATCGCGCGGTAGCCGCCGAAGCCGGTGTGCCGCTGTCGGCCACGACCTACTACTTCAAGGATATCGATGACCTGCTCACCGATACCTTCGCCCAGTATGTCGAGCGCAGCGCGGCGTTCATGGCCAAGCTGTGGACCAGTAACGAAGGGTTGCTACGGGAAATGGTGGCCTATGGCGACGGCAGCCTGGCTTGCCGTTCGCAACTGGCCGACGATATCGCGCGCATGACCGCCGACTACGTGCAGCGCCAGCTCAGCACTCGCCGCGAGCACTTGATGGCCGAGCAGGCATTTCGCCAGGAGGCGTTGCTCAACCCGCGCCTGGCGCAGCTGGTGCGCTCGCACCAGCAGATCCTGCTGCAGGGCACTTGCCAGTTCTTCCAGGTCCTGGGGTCGCGGGAGCCACAGCAAGACGCCAAGGTGTTGACGTCTATAATCGGCCGAATGGAATATCAGGGCCTGCTCAACGACGCCGAGCCACTGGCCGACGAGGAAATGCTCGGTATCCTGACCCGCTACATGCACCTGGTGCTGGCTTCCGTGTGAGGTAGCAGTCCCGACCGGGAACGGATCAACCAGGCTCCAGGTCAATTCAGGACCGGTAAGGTCTTTGTCGCAGCGGTACGCGTTCAGCGGGCCGCCCAGTCACAGGTTCGAGCGATTCAACAGAGGGAATTTCGGGTGGACGATTACCAGCAGACGATACGCACTTTGTCCGATCGCATAGTGCTGGCACAGACACCGATTCGCGTCCTGGATGCGGTGAAATGGGACGAAAGCATTCGCAAGGGATTTCTCAAGGCCAAGGGCAAGGAAATGCCGGCGGTGGACCGCGCCTATTACGAGGGGCGCCCGTTGTCCTTCGACTCCGGTGCGGTGAAGCTGGAGTTCCAGAACATCGAGCGCGACATCACGCGTCAACTGGGCCAGTTCAGCCCGGTGGGGCAGATCATGCGCCGCATGTGCAAGGAATACCGCATGGTGGTGCGCATGCTGGAGGCGCGGGGTACGGGTGATTTCGGCCTGATTTCCCAGGAGTTGTATGGTGCCGCCTCCGACGCCTTCCATGCTGGCGACCCGACCCTGGCGGACCTGGGCCTGATGATGTCCGACTACCTGAACAACATCGACGGGCGCGGCGATCTCAAGGACGAACCCAAGACCTTGAGCGCCAAGGATGCCGTCGGCTTGCTGCAAGGCCGGTTGAACAAGGTGTTCGGCGAAGCCGAGGAAACCATCCGGGTCTTCGAGTCCGACGGTATCGTCGCCGATGCGGCGGCAGGGGCCGACTACATCAAGATCCGCAGCGATGCGATGTTCAACGATCGTGATGTGCGCGCCCTGGAAGTCCATGAAGGCCTGGTGCATGTAGGCACCACCCTGAACGGCCTCAACCAGCCGATCTGCACCTTCCTGGCCAAGGGCCCGCCCTCGTCGACGGTGACCCAGGAAGGCCTGGCGATCCTCATGGAGATCATTACCTTCGCCTCCTACCCGAGCCGCCTGCGCAAGCTGACCAACCGTACTCGGGCGATCCATATGGTGGAGGAGGGGGCGGATTTCCTGCAGGTGTTCGAGTTCTTCCGCGAACAGGGTTTCGAGATGGCCGAGAGCTACGGCAACGCCAGCCGGGTGTTCCGTGGTTCGGTGCCCAATGGGTTGCCTTTTACCAAGGACTTGTCCTATCTCAAGGGCTTCATCATGGTTTACAACTACATTCAGCTGGCTGTACGCAAAGGCAAGCTGGAGCAGGTGCCGTTGCTGTTCTGCGGCAAGACCACCCTCGAGGACATGCGCACCCTGCGGCAGCTGGTCGATGAAGGGCTGGTGGTGCCTCCCAAGTACCTGCCCGAGCAGTTTCGCGACATGAATGCGCTGTCGGCGTGGATGTGTTTCTCCAACTTCCTCAACCACTTGAGCCTGGATCGGATCGAGGCGGACTACTCCAATATCCTGTAGACCTGCATGGGGCCGAACATGGATGTACTCACAGATACCTGTCGCTGCCGCAAGGCCTCGCAGGATGTTCCGCGACTTGCACGATGGCGTTCGTGTCGCGTTCGCTCGCCGCTCGCGACAAGAAATGCCCGATGAGCAGATTACTCAAGTGCTGTGCGGTTCTTGCCCTGTTGTTGGGCCTGCAGGGGTGCAGTTCGCTGCTGTTCTACCCGGAGCCTGGCCTGCCATTCACTCCCCAGCGAGCCAAGCTCGAGTACCGCGACGTGACCCTGACCACCGCCGACGGCCTCAAGCTGCGTGCCTGGTGGCTGCCTGCCAAGGCCGGAGTAGCGGTCAAGGGTACGGTGCTGCACCTGCATGGCAACGGTGGCAACCTGGCTTGGCACCTGGGTGGCAGCTGGTGGTTGCCGGAGCAGGGTTATCAGGTCCTGTTGCTGGACTATCGCGGCTATGGGGTGTCCGAGGGGGAGCCATCCCTCCCGGCGATCTACCAGGACGTCGACGCGGCCTTCAAGTGGCTGGACCAGGCCCCAGAGGTCCAGGGCAAGCCGCTGGTGGTGCTGGGTCAAAGCCTGGGCGGTGCGTTGGCCATTCACTATCTGGTGGAGCATCCAGAGCGCCAGGGCCAGCTCAAGGCGCTTGTCCTCGATGGCGTACCGGCCAGCTATCGGGATGTCGGGCGCTACGCCCTGAGCACCTCCTGGTTGACCTGGCCCTTGCAGGTGCCGTTGTCCTGGCTGGTGCCGGACGCCGACAGCGCCATCTACTCCATGCCGCGCCTGACAGGCGTGCCCAAGCTGATCTACCACAGCCTCGATGATCCGCTGGTGCCTCTTTCCAATGGCATCCGTCTGTATCAAGCTGCGCCGCCGCCACGGGTCCTGCAACTGACCCGTGGCGACCATGTGCAAACCTTTGCCGATCCGACCTGGCGCAGCGTCATGCTGCGCTACCTCGATGATCCGCAGCATTTCGACGGGTTGCGCCGCCTGGGGGAGATCCCCAATTACCCGGCGACACCGAATTCAGCAGTTGAACCTCCAGAGAGTCCGCAATGAGTGAAGAACGCAACGCCATCCCCATGATCATCACCGGTATCTGCAGCATCCTCGGCACCGTGGCCTGCCTGTGGTACTACGGCTACCTGCATTTCGCCAAGCCGGAGGATGCGTTGTTGCTCAACGACTTCACCATGCTCAAGACCGTGCCCGGCGAGGATTACAAGATCTCCCTGCAGCCCGCTGCCGAAGTGGCGCAGTGCATGGATGGCGTGCTGGTGTTGTTCGATACCCAGCAAAAAGGCCTGACTGGAGTTCTGGTCAACAACAAGAAGCAGGCTGTGCGCTGCATGGGCCAGGAGACGCCGCAGCTGGAGCAATGATCCTGGCTTGCGGGAATGAAAAACGCCGCGGACCTCAAGGTCCGCGGCGTTTTGTTTTCTCTGCCTCTATATAGGCAAAGGCAGGATCAGCGCACCGAAGAGCGCGGCGCCACAGGCTGGTTGTCGTTGGAAATGGTCACTTCCACGCGACGGTTCATGGCCCGGCCGGATACGCTGCCGTTATCGGCTACCGGGTATTCCTTGCCATAGCCCTGGGAGACGATGCGCGCAGGATCGACACCCATGCGGATCAGGGCCATCTGCACGGAACCGGCACGGCGCTCGGACAGCGACTGGTTGTAGGAGTCGCGACCGGTGCTGTCGGTATAGCCTTCGACGATCACCTTGCGATCCGGGTTCTGCTGGAGGAACTGCGCCAGTTTGGTGATGTTGGCCAGGCCGCTGGGCTTGAGGTCGGATTTGTTGAGGGCGAACAGCACGTCACCGAACGTCACCAGGGTACCGCGGTCGGTCTGTTTGGCGTTGAGGCTGGCCTGCAGCTGCTTGATCTGTGCATCGCGGGCGTCGAGGATGGCGCGGGCGCGTTGGTCACCGGCGTCCTTGAGCTTGATCTCGGCGGTGCGCAGGGCGATGGTTTCCTTGGCAACCTCAACCCGCTGGTTGGTCAGGTAGGCCAGCTGGTCGACCTTCTTCTCGTTTTCCTTGTCCAGATAAGCCTTGTCGGCCTTGTCCATCCAGTCGGAGGCGTCCTTGGTTTCCAGGGCGGCAAGCTTGCTGGCCTGTGGGTTGGCCTGCAGGGCCGAGAAGTTGGTGCGGGCATTTTCCAGGTTGGCGTTCGGCGGGGTGGAGCAGGCCGCCAGGGCTACGCTCATGGCCAACAGGGCAGGGATCATCAGTTGTTTGCGCATAATGTTCGTCCTTTCAATCGATTACGAGTACGTGGGAGTCGGCGGCGGCTTACTGCACGCTGCGCATACCTTCCTGACGCAGTTCCTGAACGCCTTTCTGCGAGTCCTTCAGCGCTTGCTCGGCCTTGGCGGCCTGGGCCTTGCGCTCGGCGACCCGGGCGTCCCACTCGGCTTGTTCTGCCAGGCGGCGAGCGTCGTCGTACTTCTTGTCATGCATGGCAATCTCGGCTTGCTTGAGCTTGTCCTGCGCCGATTTCATTTCTACAGCGGCAAATTCGGTGCCGCCCGCGCTCACTGCGCTATTGACCGCCGATTGGGTAACCGCGTACTGCTCGGAGGGCGGATTCCCGGCACAACCGGCCAGTACCATGCTGCTACCGAGGGCCAGCGCGGCCAGTTTCAGCCCGCGCAGAGAGGTGAACGAGGATTTGGCAGTGCTGATCTTCATGGTCTTCAACTCCATTGGGTAACTCCTGGGAAACATCAAAATCCACCCTGGTCCTGCGCCGTGACGCTGAGTGACTACAAGCGCTGATGGCAAAATTTGAAACGGCCGTTCCAGTGATGGCTAATGGGTGTGACCTGAGGCTTTTTTGAATAGTTCAGAGAAAGATGGCGACTGGCCCAAAAAAAATCTGACTGCTAGGACAACCCCAAAAACCGGGAACTTTTGCCGAGCGCAGGGGTATCCCCGGCACCTTTGAGTGCCGGGAATCAGGCTTTCAAGAAGTGAAAAGCATGGCCAGTCAGTGCTTCGGTTTATCGGCCTGGCTCGACATCAGGTGCAGGTGCTGGCGAGACAGGGCGAGGAAGCGCGGGGTCGGACCGATGTCCTCGTACAGCGGGTCGCCTTCCTCGTCGGTGGCGACCACATGCTGGCCCTGGACATAGGGGAAGCTGGCTTCGAGCTCTTCCAGGGCGGCACCGATCAGTTCTCCCAGCAGCTCCTCGGGCTGGCGCTTGGGGTACATCTCGGCAAGGGCCGCCAGGCGCGCGGCGGCCTCCATGTCCAGGTGGATCCGGTAGCCGGTCCGGCTCAGGCGGCCCTTGGCGTTTTCTTCCCAATGTTGCGCAAGTTCACGGATTTTCATGGTGACCTCAAGAAACCCCCGCTCGTGGCAGGATGAGTTGAGTGGCCCGGTGGGTGCCGGTGCATGGCCCTTGTACGGCCTATTCTTGAGACTAGCTCCGTTGCCGAAGCTTGGCGCCGGCTCGTCCCATGCTTGCTAAGGGGCGCGTGCTAGCGGCACTCTTGAGCCTTCCGTGCTGCCTTCTTGTCTGCTGGAGAACACCTCGATGACCGATATTGATGCGCGCTTGCGCGAAGACGTTCACCTCTTGGGGGAACTGTTGGGCAATACCATCCGGGATCAGTACGGGGAGGGCTTCCTCGACAAGATCGAGCAGATCCGCAAGGCGGCCAAGGCCGACCGGCGTGGCTCGACGGGCGCCGAGTTGAGCGCCAGCCTCGATCCGTTGCGCGACGATGAACTGCTGCCCGTGGCCCGGGCGTTCAACCAGTTCCTCAACCTGGCGAACATCGCCGAGCAGTACCAGTTGATCCATCGTCGCGATGAGTCCCAGCCTGCACCGTTCGAGGCCCGGGTGCTGCCGGAGCTGTTGAGCCGCCTGCGGGCCGAGGGGCATTCGGCCGAATCCTTGGCCCGGCAACTGGGGCGCTTGGAAATCGAACTGGTGCTGACGGCGCATCCCACCGAAGTGGCGCGTCGGACGCTGATCCAGAAGTACGATGCCATTGCGGCGCAACTGGCGGCCCAGGACCACCGTGACCTCAGCAGCGCCGAACGAGGGCAGATCCAGGAGCGCCTGCAACGCCTGATCGCCGAAGCCTGGCATACCGAGGAGATTAGGCGGACCCGGCCGACGCCCGTGGATGAGGCCAAGTGGGGCTTCGCGGTGATCGAGCATTCCCTGTGGCAGGCGATTCCCAACTACATGCGCAAGGCCGACAAGGCGTTGTTCAACGCGACCGGGCTGCGCCTGCCACTGGAGGCGGCGCCGATCCGCTTCGCGTCGTGGATGGGGGGAGACCGCGATGGCAACCCCAATGTCACGGCGGCAGTGACTCGCGAAGTCTTGTTGCTGGCACGCTGGATGGCGGCCGACTTGTACCTGCGGGATATCGATCACCTGGCTGCCGAGTTGTCCATGCAGCAGGCCAGTGCCGCGCTGTTGGCCAGGGCGGGGGATAGCGCCGAGCCTTATCGGGCATTGCTCAAGCAACTGCGCGAGCGCCTGCGGGCCACACGCAATTGGGCCCATGCGGCACTCAGCGCACCGGTGCCGGCGGGTGCCGAGGTGCTGCAGCACAACCGTGACCTGCTGGAGCCGTTGCAGCTGTGTTATCAGTCGCTGCATGAGTGCGGCATGGGGGTGATCGCCGATGGCCCGCTGCTCGATTGCCTGCGTCGGGCCGTGACCTTCGGCCTGTTCCTGGTACGCCTGGATGTGCGCCAGGATTCCAGCCGGCATAGCGCGGCCATGACCGAGATCACCGACTACCTGGGCCTGGGGCGCTACGAGGACTGGAGCGAGGAGGATCGCATCACCTTTTTGATGCGCGAGTTGGGTAATCGGCGCCCGTTGTTGCCCGGGTATTTCAAGCCCTCGGCGGACACTGCCGAGGTACTTGCGACCTGCCGCGAGATTGCCATTGCCCCGGCGGCGTCCCTGGGGTCCTACGTGATCTCCATGGCCGGTGCGGCCTCCGATGTGCTGGCGGTGCAATTGCTGCTCAAGGAGTCCGGAGTACTGCGACCGATGCGCGTGGTGCCTTTGTTCGAGACCCTGGCGGACCTGGATCATGCCGGGCCGGTCATGGAGAAGCTGCTGCACCTGCCAGGTTACCGCTCGCGCTTGCAGGGCCCGCAGGAGGTGATGATCGGTTACTCCGACTCGGCCAAGGATGCTGGCACCACCGCCGCTGCCTGGGCCCAGTACCGGGCCCAGGAGCGGCTGGTGGATATCTGCCGCGAGCAACAAGTGGAGCTGCTGCTGTTCCACGGCCGTGGTGGCACCGTGGGACGTGGTGGCGGCCCGGCGCATGCGGCGATCCTGTCGCAGCCGCCCGGGTCGGTCGCGGGGCGTTTCCGTACCACCGAACAGGGCGAGATGATCCGCTTCAAGTTCGGCCTGCCGGATATCGCCGAGCAGAACCTCAATCTCTACCTGGCAGCGGTGCTGGAGGCCACCTTGCTGCCTCCGCCCCCGCCGGAGCCGGCATGGCGCCAGATGATGGACGAACTGGCCAGCGATGGGGTGCATGCCTATCGCGCCGTGGTACGGGACAACCCGCAGTTCGTCGAGTACTTCCGCCAGTCCACGCCGGAGCAGGAGCTGGGCCGGCTGCCCTTGGGCAGTCGGCCAGCCAAGCGCCGGGCCGGAGGCATCGAAAGCCTGCGGGCGATTCCGTGGATCTTCGGCTGGACCCAGACCCGCCTGATGCTGCCGGCCTGGCTGGGCTGGGAGGCAGCCCTGAGCAAGGCGCTGGCCCGCGGCGAAGGCGAGTTGCTGGCGCAGATGCGTGAGCAGTGGCCGTTCTTCCGTACTCGTATCGACATGCTGGAGATGGTCCTGGCCAAGGCCGATGCGGATATTGCGCAATCCTATGACGAGCGTCTGGTGGAGCCGGAGCTGCTGCCGTTGGGGGTGCATTTACGCGACCTATTGTCGCAGGCGTGCGCGGTGGTCCTGGGCCTGACCGGGCAGTCGCAGTTGCTGGCCCACAGTCCCGAGACCCTGGAATTCATCCGCCTGCGCAATACCTACCTCGATCCCCTGCATTTGTTGCAGGCCGAACTGCTGGCGCGCTCGCGCAAGGAGGAGGCGCCCCAAGGAAGCCCCGTAGAACAGGCGTTGCTGGTCTCCGTGGCCGGTATCGCCGCTGGCCTGCGCAATACCGGCTGAGGGAGCAGGGGGCTGTCGGGCTATATAGGCAAGGCCCTTGTCGGGGTAAATCCAAGGTGTCGCTCAGATTCATCTGGCGACACTTTGTTATGGGGTTGCGACTTGTCCTACCTGGCCAAGCGGGCACGAAAACGCCGGGTTCTTCCGACTTTCGACTGCTTGTGTGGGCTGTGTCGGCTGTGTATCTTGATCAGCCTTTGGCCGTTTGGGCGGCTTTAACCCGATTTTTGAGATTGGCCCGACGAGGCGAATCCGAGCGTTTCTAAATAAAAAATTGAGGAGCACATCGATGCGCGTAATTCTGCTGGGAGCTCCCGGGGCCGGTAAAGGTACTCAGGCAAAGTTCATCACCGAGAAGTTCGGCATTCCACAGATCTCCACCGGCGACATGCTGCGTGCTGCGGTCAAGGCGGGCACCGAGCTGGGCCTGAAGGCCAAGAGCGTGATGGACAGCGGCGGCCTGGTTTCCGATGACCTGATCATCAACCTGGTCAAGGAACGCATCAGCCAGCCTGACTGCGCCAAGGGTTTCCTGTTCGATGGCTTCCCGCGCACCATTCCCCAGGCCGAAGCCCTGGTGAAGGCCGGTATCGAACTGGACCACGTGGTGGAAATCGCCGTCGACGACGAAGAGATCGTCCAGCGTATCGCCGGTCGCCGTGTGCACGAGGCGTCGGGCCGTGTGTACCACACCGTCTACAACCCGCCGAAGATCGCCGGCAAGGACGACATCACCGGTGAAGACCTGGTGCAGCGCAAGGACGACACCGAGGAAACCGTGCGTCATCGCCTGTCGGTCTACCACTCCCAGACCAAGCCGCTGGTGGAGTTCTACCAGCAACTGGCCGCCGCCCAGGGCAAGCCGAAGTACAGCCATATCCCTGGCGTGGGTTCGGTGGAAGTGATCACCGCCAAGGTGCTCGAAGCCCTGAGCTGAATGACCTGATCGTTTGATCGTTCAACGGCCCGCTTGCGGGCCGTTGCTGTTTATAATGCGTCACTTTTTTTCAATGCTATGGAACCCCCGATGAGCACCTTGCTGGCCCTGGACACCGCGACTGAAGCTTGCTCCGTTGCTTTGCTGCATGACGGCAAGGTCACGAGCCATTACGAGGTGATCCCGCGCCTTCATGCGCAGAAGCTGTTGCCGATGATCAAGGAGCTGCTGGCCAACGCAGGCACCACATTGCAGGCGGTGGATGCCATTGCTTTTGGCCGTGGCCCGGGAGCCTTCACCGGCGTGCGGATCGCTATTGGCGTGGTACAGGGGCTGGCCTTTGCCCTGGATCGCCCGGTGTTGCCGGTGTCCAACCTGGCGGTACTGGCCCAGCGTGCCTTGCGCGAGCATGGGGCGACCCAGGTCGCGGCAGCCATCGACGCCCGCATGGACGAAGTCTATTGGGGCTGCTACCGGGAAGTCGCCGGTGAAATGCGCCTGGTAGGTAACGAAGCGGTGCTGCCTCCCGAGATGGCCGCCCTGCCTGAAGGCAGTGGCGGCGACTGGTTCGGTGCTGGCACCGGCTGGGGTTATGCCGAGCGGATCGGCGTCGACCCCATAGGCCAGGACGCGAGCATGTTGCCCCATGCCCAGGACCTGCTCACCCTGGCCCGGTTCGCTTGGGAGCGGGGCGAGGCGATCCTTGCCGATGAAGCACAGCCGGTCTACCTGCGGGACAAGGTAGCCACTCCCAAGGCCCGCTGAATATCCCAACAGGCATGGGACGATGGGCTGGCTGACCTGCGCGGCCAGCGCCAATCGTCCGGTTTTTGACGCGGATCCTGCCCGGATTCAAACCTTTTGGCTTTTCTGTGTTCTAGTTAACACTCAGGCATTTGCTAAGTCGAAGCGGTGCCGCTAAATTGCCATCATCGACCCCGGGCTTTTCAGTATGCGCATAGACGGCATCTCATCCAACTCCTACCCCATCAAGCGCAAGCCTCGCAAAGGCCGGGTGCAGGTAGACGAGTCCCTGGACGATATCGATGCCGCCGATGTCCAACCCGAACCCGCCGCCCAAGGGCGCTCCCAGTCAGCCTCCCGTACCAGCAATCTTCCCGCCCGTCCCCAGGACATGATCTTCCAGCGCGCAATGAAAAGAAGCGTGGCCAATGCCCTGGCCAGCTACCTGACTACCGCCGGTTTCGTCGAGTGGGACATGGAAGTCGTGGGCCTCGACCTGCACATCTGATGCTGCCTTATTTTCTCGGTTGCCCTTCCTGGAGCGAAAACGCCTGGCGCGAGTACCTGTACCCGGAAGATGCCCGGCCCAATGATTTCCTCGGCCTGTACTGCCAGGTGTTCAATGCCGTCGAGGGTAATACCACCTTCTATGCCCGGCCCGCGCCCGCCACGGTGGAACGTTGGGCGCAGATCATGCCGGGGCATTTTCGCTTCACCGCCAAGTTCCCGGGTGATATCAGCCATGGTGGCGACCTGCGTGAGCAATTGCCGGCCGCCGAGAGTTTCATCCAGTTGCTCAGCCCCCTGGGTGAGCGGGTGTCGCCCTTGTGGCTGCAACTGCCGGCCACCTTCGCGCCACAGCGCCTGGGCGAACTGATGGAGTTCATCGATGGCCTGCAACGACCGTTGGCGGTGGAGGTCCGTCATCCGGAGTTCTTCGCCAAGGGCGATGCCGAGCGCATGCTCAACCGCTTGCTGCGCGAACGCGGTGTGGAGCGCATCTGCCTCGATCCACGAGCCTTGTTCAGCTGCACTTCCACGGCGCCCGCAGTGCTGCATGCCCAGTCCAAGAAGCCCAAGGTGCCGCCGCGCCCTGCGGCGTTCACCCAGTTTCCCCAGGTGCGCTTCATCGGCCATCCCGAGCTTGAAGCCAACGATCCGTTCCTGGTGCCCTGGCTCGATAAGGTCGCCGGCTGGATCGAAGAGGGGCGTACGCCGTATGTTTTCCTGCACACCTCCGACAACCGCATGGCCGCCGAACTGGCCCGGCGTTTTCATGCGCGCCTGATGCAACGTTTGCCTGGTTTACCCGCCTTGCCTGAGTTATACAGGGAACCCGCCGCGGAGCAGCTTGGCTTGCTCTGAGGTGCTTTCACAGCCTTCGAGGAGCGAGTAATGGACTGCGCACAAACCCTTCGTGCCAACGCTTTCAAGGCCCTGCATGAGCGTGCCGGGGCTTTCGTCATTCCCAATCCGTGGGATGCCGGTTCCGCCAGGTTGCTGGCTGGCCTGGGCTTCGAGGCCCTAGCCACCACCAGTGCCGGTTATGCGTTTTCCCTCGCGCGTCCGGATGCCGAAGGCGCCTTGAGCCTGGCCGATACCCTGGCCAATGTGCGCGGCATCGTCGGTGCCAGTGAGTTGCCGGTGGCCGTGGACCTGGAGAACGGTTTTGCCGACAACCCAGGGGAGTGCGCCCAGGCCCTGCTGCAAGCGGCGGCTAGTGGCGCGGTGGGTGGTTCGATCGAGGACGCCACCGGCCGTGCCGAAGAGCCCATCTACGATTTCCAGCTGGCAGTGGAGCGCATCGAGGCCTGCGTCGCGGCGGTGCGCAGCCTGCCGTTCACCTTCACCCTGACCGCCCGGGCGGAGAACCAGTTGCACGGCTGCAATGACCTGGCGGACACCATCCGCCGCCTGCAGGCCTATGCCGAGGCTGGCGCCGACGTGCTCTATGCCCCGGCGCTGCGCAGTGCGCAGGAGATCAGCCAAGTGGTGCGGGCGGTGGCGCCCAAACCGGTGAACGTGCTGATGTCCGGCGGCCTGGACCTGAGTGTGGCGCAATTGGCGGAACTGGGCGTCAAGCGCATCAGTGTCGGTTCGGCCTTGGCCCGGGCGGCCTATGGCGCGTTCTACCAGGCGGCGCAGGAGATCCGTGACCAGGGTCGCTTCGATTTCGCCGAGCGGGCGATTCCCTTCGGGCAGATCAATCAATTGTTCAAGCAGTCGTAAAAAGGAATTGGCGTGAGGGCAAGGAAGGTTGTGGGCGCCCTGGTGTTGCTGGGCGCCCTGTTGTTGATTGGCGTTCGGTTGGGCTGGCTGCCGCTGGCCGATGCCTGGAATCCCTGGGCGCCGCTGGATGTGCGGGCCAAGCCCAATCTGTTGACCCGCTTCAAGCTGTCACGACTGCAGGATGACCCACAGCTGTGCGACCAGGCCCTCGCGACCTCGGGCTTGCGCACCAGTCGGCAACCGGACAGTCGTGCCGACGTAGACTGCCCCTTGAGCAATACGGTGCGGGTGCAGGGCGGCGATATCGCCCTGAGCAGCAGCTTTCTAGCCAGTTGCCCACTGGCGGTGGCCTTTGCCCTGTATCAGCGTCATGGCTTGCAGCCGGCGGCGCAGCAGGTGTTTGGCCAGAGGGTGGTGCGTGTCGATCACCTGGGCAGTTTTGCCTGCCGCAACATGTATCACCGCAAGATTGGCTGGCGCAGCGAGCATGCCAGCGCCAATGCCCTGGATATCGCCGGTTTTCGCCTGAGTGACGGGCGCAGTATCAGCGTGCTCAAGGATTGGCCGAAGGACAGTGCTGAGGGGCGGTTTCTGCGGCTGGCCAGGGACGGCGCCTGCGACGCCTTCAATGTGGTGCTGGGGCCTGAATTCAACAGCGCCCATCGCAACCACTTTCATCTGGACCTGGGGCCACTCTGGCGTTGTCGATGAGGGGGTGGGTCAGGCGGCGATCCGCAGGTTCTGCAGGATCAATGGGCGGGCCCAGCCCATGTCGAAGTCCATCTGCCGCTGTTGCTCGATGAGCTCGTGCGCTGGGTAGGGTTCGGCCGGCTTGTCCAGCAGGTCCATCTCGAACTCGGCGATCGGCAGGTGCAGCGGTCGCGGTTCCGGTGCCGGGCCTGGAGCGGGTACGGGCTGGCCGGCGTTGAGCACGATCGGACGGACCCAGCCACTCTCGAAATCCTGCTGGCGTTGCTGGGCAATGATTTCTTCAGGCGGGAAGGGCGGGGCTGGCTTGTCCAGCAATTCCATTTCGAATTCGGCGATCGGCAGGAACAGTGGCTCGGGCGGACGTATTTCGGTGTCCTGCACATCGCAGCCACGTTGATTGACGATCTGGGCCAACAGTTGGGTGCCCCCAGTAGGCTCTACCGGCCCATCGACAGCCACCACAGGTGCTGCTTCAACGCTCGCGCCCTCTCCCCGTTGCTCGGCCAACGCCTGGGCAAAGAAGTCCTGCCACAGATGGCTGACGCCGCTCAGTGCCTGGGAATTGCGCAGGCCATAATCGCCGTGGGGCGAGATGTAGCCTATCGATGTGCGTTGAATGTCTGACATTGCTCTCGGTCGACGCTTGAGCTCTGGCAAAATGGCCGATAGTCCTGTTATCGGCAGTTTTTGCCGATCATTAATTTTTTGAGTGTGTTTTCAGATGAGTGAGCAACCTGCGGCCTGCCGCATCAACGTCGAGGCCCTGGATGCCGGGTTCGAGTCCGAGGCCCGGCAGTGGGCCGAGCGCCTGGGCCTGCCGTTGCAGATCGAGGACGCCGAGTTCGCCTTGCAGGTGGGCCAGCAGGGGTTGCAACTGCAGCAACTGGGGCCCGAAGCGCCAGGACCGGTACGGGTGGACTTCGTCGAAGGTGGAGCCGCTCACCGACGCTTGTACGGTGGCGGAAGCGGGCAGATGATCGCCAAGGCGGTGGGCGTGGCCCAGGGCATACGCCCACGGGTGCTGGATGCCACGGCGGGCCTGGGCAAGGATGGTTTCGTCCTGGCAACCCTAGGGTGCGAGATGAGCCTGATCGAGCGCCAACCCTTGATTGGCGCGTTGCTCGAGGATGGCCTGGCCCGTGCCGCACAGGACGCCGAAGTAGCGCCGATCGTTGCACGAATGCACTTGCTCAAGGGCAACTCCATCGAGTTGATGCGCAACTGGGAGGGGGAGCCGCCCCAGGTGATCTACCTCGATCCGATGTTCCCCCACCGGGAGAAAAGCGCCCTGGTGAAAAAGGAAATGCGCCTGTTTCGTCCACTGGTAGGGGATGACAACGACGCTCCGGCGTTGCTGGAGGCGGCTCTGGCGCTGGCCAGCCATCGGGTCGTGGTCAAGCGTCCACGCAAGGCGCCGTGCATCGACGGGCCCAAGCCCAGTCATGGCCTGGAAGGCAAGTCCAGCCGCTACGATATCTACCCGAAGAAGGCTCTCAAGGCCTGAGCCTCATCGCCGGGCCGGGGATCAGTCCGGCCCTGGACGATAGGCACGCATGAACAGCTCCACCACTTCCCTGACGTGCGCCTCCGCGGCAGCCCCGGTCAGTGGCTGGCCACAGCCGAAGAGCACGCGAAAATTCGCCCCGCCCTTGAGCATGCAGAAAAAGTGCTCGGCCGCATTGCGTGGCTTGTCGATGCGCAGGGTGCCCAACTGGTCGATCTTGCCCAGCAGCCGCTCCATGCCTTGCAACACCCGCTCGGGTCCTGCCTGGATGAACATCTGCGAGAGCTTGGGGTCCTGGCTGCCCAGCGCCATGATCAGGCGGTGCAGGTTGACCGACTCGTCGCTGTTGACCAGTTGATGAAAGCCCCGCCCGATGCTCAAGAGCAGGTTTTCCACGGAGGTGTCGGGTGGCAGCTCGAAGATCAGCGTAGGCAGCTGTTCCTCGCACTTGGCCACGACGGCGGCGGAGAACAGCGTCTCCTTGTCATTGAAGTGGCTGTACACCGTGAGCTTTGAAACGCCGGCCTCGGCGGCGACCGCATCCATGCTGGTACTGGCGTAGCCGTTGCTCAAGAACAGCTTCTTCGCTGCGTCGAGAATGGCTTGGCGTTTTGCCAGATCCTTGGGCCTGCCTGGCCCAACGTGTGCGGCATTATTGTCGGACATTTTTCGCTGTTAATACTGGACTGGTGAGTTTGCTATTAATAACATACTGGCCAGTATAAATATTCCAAGCACCATTAGCGAAAGGTCGCCGCCATGTTCCGCTATGCCCTGCCAGTCAGCCTGGCTTTTTTTCTGTCTGCTTGTGGGCACGAAGAGCCCGTCCAAATTGGCATCCGGCCAGCCATGGTGGTCCAGCCGGAGCCTTCGGCAAGGGCATTGGACAGCTATCCCGGCGAGGTGCGGGCCCGCTATGAGCCGGACCTGGCATTCCGTATCGGCGGCAAGGTCAGCCGACGGCTGGTAGAGGAGGGTGAGCGGGTCAAGGCCAATCAGCCCCTGGCCGAACTCGACCCGCAGGATGTACGCCTGCAACTGGAGGCGACCCGGGCCCAAGTCACCGCTGCCAGCGCCAACCTCGACCTGGTGCGTGCCGAGCGCGATCGCTACAAGGCCCTGCTGGACCGGCAGATGGTCAGCCGTTCCCAATACGATAATGCCGAGAATCTCTACCGCTCCGGCGAAGCGCGGCTCAAGCAGATCAAGGCCGAATTCGACGTAGCCAACAACCAGGCCGGTTACGCCGTGCTGCGCGCACCTCAGGATGGCGTGGTCGCCAAGCGTGCCGTGGAGGTGGGGCAGGTAGTGGCGGCGGGGCAGACGGTCTTCACCCTGGCCACCGATGGCGAGAGGGAGGTGCTGATCAGCTTCCCTGAACAGAACTTCGGTCGGTTCAAGATCGGCCAGCCGGTATCGGTGGAGCTGTGGACCCAGCCAGGGCAGCGCTTCGACGGACAGATCCGTGAGTTGTCCCCGGCTGCCGACCCACGCTCGCGAACCTTCGCCGCGCGCATTGCTTTCAACACGGGCAAGGTCCCGGCGGAACTGGGCCAGAGTGCCCGGGTATTCGTCCAGAGCGGCGAGCAAGTGTCGCTGTCGGTACCGCTGTCGGCCTTGACCGCCGAGGGCGGCGCCACCTACGTCTGGCGGATCGACGCCAATAACACCCTGCACAAGACCCCGGTACGGGTCGGCGCCTTCAACGAGAAGACCGTGCCGGTGCTCGAAGGCCTGAGCCCCTCCGACTGGGTAGTGGCGGCGGGCGTGCATGTGCTTCACGAGGGCCTGCAAGTGCGCCCAGTGGATCGCTCCAACCGTGTGGTCAACCTGGCGGCGAAGGAGTAATCCCCGATGGGTTTCAACCTTTCCGCCTGGGCGTTGCGCAATCGCCAGATCGTGCTGTTCCTGATGTTGCTGCTGGCCATTGTCGGGGCACTGTCCTATACCAAGCTGGGCCAGAGCGAAGACCCGCCCTTCACCTTCAAGGCCATGGTGATTCGTACCAGTTGGCCGGGGGCCACGGCCCAGGAAGTCTCGCGCCAGGTCACCGAGCGCATCGAGAAAAAACTCATGGAGACCGGCGAGTACGACCGCATCGTGTCGTTCTCTCGGCCCGGGGAGTCCCAGGTGACGTTCATCGCCCGCGACTCGATGCATTCCAACCAGATCCCCGAGCTCTGGTATCAGGTGCGCAAGAAGATCAGCGATATTCGCTACACCTTGCCACCCGGGATCCAGGGCCCGTTCTTCAACGATGAGTTCGGCACCACCTTCGGCAATATCTACGCCCTGACAGGCAAGGGCTTTGACTACGCCGTACTCAAGGACTACGCCGACCGCATCCAGATCCAGCTGCAACGGGTCAAGGACGTGGGCAAGGTGGAACTGCTCGGCCTGCAGGACGAGAAGATCTGGATCGAGTTGTCCAACGTCAAGCTGGCGACCCTGGGCCTGCCCCTGGCAGCGGTGCAGCAAGCCCTGGAAGAGCAGAACGCGGTATCCACCGCCGGGTTCTTCGAGACGCCCAGCGAGCGGGTGCAACTGCGGGTTTCCGGCAACTTCCAGACGGTGGAACAGATTCGCAATTTCCCGATCCGGGTCGCCGGGCGGACTTTCCGCATCGGCGATGTCGCCGACGTTCGCCGAGGTTTCAACGACCCGCCCGCGCCGCGCATGCGTTTCATGGGGGAGGACGCTATCGGCCTGGCCGTGGCCATGAAGGAAGGCGGTGACATCCTGGTTCTGGGCAAGGCCCTGGAGGGCGAGTTCGCGCGGCTGCAGAAAACCCTGCCGGCGGGCATGGAGCTGCGCAAGGTCTCCGACCAGCCGGCGGCGGTGAAGACTGGGGTCGGCGAGTTCGTCCGGGTACTGGCCGAGGCGCTGATCATCGTACTGCTGGTGAGTTTCTTCTCCCTGGGCATCCGCACCGGGATGGTGGTGGCCCTGGCCATTCCCCTGGTACTGGCGATGACTTTCGCCACCATGTATTACCTGGGCATCGGCCTGCACAAGATTTCCCTCGGTGCCCTGGTCCTGGCCCTGGGGCTGCTGGTGGACGACGCGATCATCGCGGTGGAGATGATGGCGATCAAGATGGAGCAGGGGTTCGACCGGATCAAGGCCGCCAGCTATGCCTGGACCAGCACCGCGTTCCCGATGCTGACCGGCACCCTGATCACCGCGGCGGGCTTCTTGCCGATCGCCACGGCCCAGTCGGGCACGGGCGAGTACACCCGTTCGATCTTCCAGGTGGTGACCATCGCCCTGGTGACCTCGTGGATCGCCGCGGTGGTGTTCGTGCCCTACCTGGGCGAGAAGCTGCTGCCGGACTTGGCCAAGCTCCATGCGGCCAAGCATGGCGCCGAGTCCAATCCCCACGGTACGCCGTTCTACCAGCGCGTACGTCGGGTGGTGGGCTGGTGCGTGGAGCGGCGCAAGACGGTGATCGTCCTGACCATCCTGGCATTCGTCGGCTCGGTGCTGTTGTTCCGCTTCGTCCCGCAGCAGTTCTTCCCGGCCTCGGGCCGCCTTGAATTGATGGTCGACCTGAAGCTCGCGGAAGGGGCTTCGCTGAGCAACACCGCCGATGAGGTCAAGCGCCTGGAGGCGATGCTCAAGGAGCATTCGGGCATCGATAACTACGTGGCTTACGTCGGTACTGGTTCACCGCGCTTCTACCTGCCGCTGGACCAGCAGTTGCCGGCCACCAGCTTTGCCCAGTTCGTGGTCCTGGCCAAGAGCATCGAAGACCGCGAGAGCCTGCGCAGCTGGTTGATCGACACCCTCAACGAACAGTTCCCGGCCTTGCGTTCACGGGTCACGCGCCTGGAGAACGGTCCACCGGTCGGCTATCCGGTGCAGTTCCGGGTGACCGGCGAGCACATCGAGGAAGTCCGAGCCCTGGCCCGCAAGGTGGCGACGAAGGTGCGGGACAATCCCCATGTGGTCAACGTTCACCTGGACTGGGAAGAGCCGAGCAAGGTGGTCTACCTGAACGTCGATCAGGACCGGGCCCGGGCCCTTGGCGTGAGCACCGCCAACTTGTCCAAGTTCCTCCAGAGCTCGTTGATCGGCTCGACCGTCAGCCAGTATCGCGAGGATAACGAGCTGATCGAGATTCTCCTGCGTGGAACCCGCGAGGAGCGTACCGAGCTGTCGTTGCTGCCGAGCCTGGCGATACCCACCGACAATGGCCAGAGCGTGTCGCTGTCCCAGGTAGCGACCCTGGAATATGGCTTTGAAGAAGGGGTGATCTGGCACCGTAATCGGCTGCCCACCGTGACCGTGCGGGCCGATATCTATGGCAAGGAGCAACCGGCGACCCTGGTCCAGCAGATCCTGCCGACCCTGGAACCGGTCCGTGCCGAACTGCCGGATGGCTACCTGCTGGAGGTCGGCGGAACCGTGGAGGATTCGACTCGCGGCCAGAACTCGGTGAAAGCCGGCGTACCGCTGTTCATCGTGGTGGTGCTGACCTTGCTGATGGTCCAGCTGCGCAGTTTCTCGCGCACGGCCATGGTGTTCCTCACCGCGCCGTTGGGCCTGATTGGCGTGACGCTGTTCCTATTGGTGTTCCGCCAGCCCTTCGGCTTCGTGGCGATGCTGGGCACCATCGCCTTGTCGGGGATGATCATGCGCAACTCGGTGATCCTGGTGGATCAGATCGAACAGGACATCAAGGCCGGGCAGAAGCCCTGGGATGCGATCATCGAGGCGACGGTACGGCGTTTCCGGCCTATCGTGCTGACTGCCCTGGCGGCGGTGCTGGCGATGATCCCGCTGTCGCGCAGCGTGTTCTTCGGGCCGATGGCGGTGGCCATCATGGGAGGGCTGATCGTTGCTACGGTGCTGACCTTGCTGTTCCTGCCGGCACTGTATGCGGCATGGTTCAGGGTCAAGAAGACGTGAGAGCGAGTAACAGGAGCCGGCAGTCCGGCTCCTGTGGGTGACGCGGGGGTTACAGGCTGCCGAAGACTTTCTTGGCCAGGCTGGTGGCTGCGGCGGCCGGGTTCTGGCGAATGGTTTCTTCCTGCTTGCCGATCATCTCGAACAGGCCATTGAGCGCCTGCTCGGTGACATAACCTTCGATATTGGCGTTCTTGGCGTCCAGCACGCCCAGGGTTGCAGCCTGGCCCGCGAAGGAGTTGTACTGCTTGGCCAGGCCGACCTGGTCGGTGGCCTGCTTGACGATGGGCAGGAACTTGGCGCGGATCTGCTCGCGGCTGCTCTTGTCCAGGTACTGGGTGGCGGAATCCTTGCCGCCGGCGAGGATGCCCTTGGCATCGGCCACGGTCATTTTCTTCACTGCATCCACCAACAGGGCCTGGGCCTGCGGCACCGCGGCTTCAGCGGCCTTGTTCATACTGGTTTCCAACTGCTCGACCTGTTCGCCCATGCCGAACTGCTTCATCTTTTTTGCCACTTTGCCGAGGTTGCCCGGCAACTCGATGCGTACATCGGGGTTGTTGCTGAAGCCGCCGGGGGTGCCCAGCTGCTTGACGGCGATCTGCGCGCCCTGGGTCAGGGCATCCTTGAGGCCGCCGTTGGCGTCACCCTGGGACAGGTCGCTCAGGGACAGGGCCAGGGCACTGGCGGAGATCATCAGGCCAGCGCACAGGCTGGTGAAACGGAGCGAGGTACGGAGCATGGCGGCTTCCTTGTGCGGTGAGGATTAACGGACAGCGTCGACACGGAGTTTCAATGGCTGCGCATCGCTGCCATCGAGTTTGACCCCGTTGTGTTCGGTGGTGATGAAGATCAACTGGCCATCGACCTCGATGCGCGCGCTGATCGAATAGGTATGGCCAGGCTTGACCTGGGCCGGATCGTAGTCGAGATGGAAGGGCAGTGGTACCTGGCCCTTGACCGGCCCTCGTTGCTCGGCCAGTACCCGTGCTGGCGCATCGGCCAGGGAGACGTCCTGCAGGGTCACGCTGAGCGTGGCGGCAGGCGGCAGGGCGATCCGTTGCAGGTAGAACACCTCACCGTCGAGGCTGGCCTTGGCCGCTGGCGATGTGGACTGACAGGCTCCCAGCAGTGCGGCAGTGGCCAGCAGGATGAGTCTTTTCATTGCGGTTCTCCCTCTTGAAGGCGCCGCCGATCAGGCGGCGCGGATCAGTATCTAGTCAGGCTGGGCCTCGGCTGCGTCCTGCTCGGCAGCATCTTCGCTGCGGTGCAGGGCGACCTGGCGGATCGACAGGCGAATCTCCGCGGGCAATACGCGCTTGGCGGCCCCTTCGGCCAGTTCTCCCAGCAAGTCGTGGTAGCTCAGCTTGCCGGCGTCGTCGCGCCGCAGCACATCCTGGTCCAGCAGGGTTTGGATGAAATGGCGGAACAGGCTCTTGTCGAAGAACTCCGGAGCGTTCAACCCATGCAGGATCGACAGGCGCTGGGCCATGACGGTACACAGGTCTTCGAGTTCTTCGGCGCTGATGCTGTTCTGGCCGCTGTTGAGCAACAGCGAAATGGCCATGTAGAAGCGCTGTAGGGTCTGGGCGATGCTCTTGGACAACAGGGTCAGCAGGACGAAGTGTCGCGAGCTGGGCGCCGGGCGCTGGTACATCTCTTTCTCGAAGCGCAGCAGGCCTTGTTCGACGAAGGCTTCCAGCCACTGGTCCACCACCGCGTCCAGTTCCTCCAGGGGCCAGCGGATGAACAGCTCGGCCTGCAGGTAGGGATACAGGGCCCGGGTGTAGCGCAGGATCTGCTCGCGGCTCATGCGCGAGGAGCTCTGGAAGAAACTCGCCAGCAAGGCCGGCAGGGCGAAGATGTGCAGCACGTTGTTGCGGTAGTAGGTCATCAGGACGGCGTTCTGCTCGTCCAGATAGAGGATCTTGCCCAGGGCGTCGCTCTGCTCGGCCAGCAACTGCATGTCTTTCACATGCTGGATCAGCGCCCGGCCATCACCTTCGGGCAGTGTGGTGTGGGGCGAGTAGGGCACGCGCCGCAGCAGGGCCAGGTACAGGTCCAGGACCCGGGCCATGGCACGGTCGTCCAGGGCCAGGCGGCTGGTGGAGAGCAGAGCCAGGGCCACCAGGTTCACCGGGTTGATCGCGGCGGCTTCGTTAAGGTGCTGCGCTACCCGTTCGCCCAGGCGATTGGTGGTTTCGTTGAGCCAGGCCGGGCGGTATTGCGGGCCCAGTTCCTGCGCGCGCCAGCCCGGTTGTTCCTGGTCGAGGAACTCTGCCAGCTTGATCGGTTCGCCGAAGTTCACCGCCACTTGGCCGAAACGCTGCTTGAGCGCGCCAATGACCTTGAAGATGTCGAAGATCGACTCCTTCTTCTTGCTGGCACCGCGCAGTTCGCCCAGGTAGGTCCGTCCTTCCAGCACGCGCTCGTAGCCGATGTACACCGGCACGAAGACGATGGGCATGCGCGAGGAACGCAGGAAACTGCGCAGGGTGATGGCCAGCATCCCGGTCTTGGGTTGCAGCATGCGCCCGGTACGCGAGCGGCCGCCCTCGACGAAGTACTCCACCGGGAAACCCTTGGTGAACAGGGTGTGCAGGTACTCGTTGAACACCGAGGTATAGAGCGGGTTGCCCTTGAACGTGCGGCGCATGAAGAACGCACCGCCGCGCCGCAACAAACCACCGATCACCGGCATGTTGAGGTTGATGCCGGCGGCGATGTGGGGAGGTGTCAGGCCATTGCGGAACAACAGGTAGGACAGCAACAGGTAATCGATATGGCTGCGATGGCAGGGCACGTAGATCACTTCGTGGCCCTGGGCGATCTTCTGCACGCCTTCGAGGTGGTTGACCTTGATCCCGTCGTAGATCTTGTTCCAGAACCAGCTCAACACCACTTCCAGGAAGCGGATCGCGGTGTAGGTGTAGTCCGAGGCGATCTCGTTGCCATAGCGCAGGGCCTGGGCCTTGGCCTTTTCCGGGGAAATCTTTTCGCGTTCGGCCTCATCCTGGATCGCCTGCTTCACCAGGGGCTGGTTGAGCAGGCCCTTGACCAGGTTGCGCCGGTGGGAAATATCCGGGCCGATGACCGCGGCCTTGAGGTTGCGAAAGTGTACCCGCAGGATGCGCTGGGCCATGCGTACGGTGCGCTCGTGACCCTTGTTGTGCTCGATCAGCTCCCGCAGATTGATTGGTGCCGAGAACTGCACCCGGGTCTTGCGCCCCAGGATCATGATGCTCAGCAGGCGACGCAGGCGCCCGGTGACGGCCCAGCTGTCGGCGAACAGCAGTTTCCAGGGGCTCGATTCGCTGTCCGGGGACTGGCCCCAGAACACGCTGACCGGAATGATCTGAGCGTCTTCGGCGGCATTCTGGGTCAGGGCACTGACCAGGCGGGTCAGGGTGGGCGGGGCTCCGCGCTTGTCCTGGCGGCCGAGCCAGTCCGGCTCCGGGGTCAGGTAGAAGAAGGCCGCAGGCTCCAGCAGAGTGCCCACCGACACGGGCAGCACTGGGCGGGGCAACCCGGCCTTGGTGCATTCGGTATCCACCACCGCAAGGTCGCTCAGGGATGGGTTTTGCAGGACGTAGAACACCGGCCGGCTGCGATCCAGGTCAAGGGTGAAGGACGACTGATTGATGGTTTCCGAGCGCACCCAGAGGTACAGCAGGCGGCGCAGGGTGCCAAACACGAGACGGCGGATCGGGGAGCGGGTCATACGGTTTCTGCGTGAGTGAATAGAAAACCGAGCAAGCGCTCGGGGAGAGTAGTGTGCCGGATTCGTCGAAAATCGGCAAAAACGCCGCTAAACAAGATTGAGTTGAGAGTTTTTGCGCCTGTCATATACTCGGCCAACTCTCCCGCGGTCTTGACGCTTGCACTCATAGAGAAGCACTCCAAGGGAAAGTTCTCCAGGTTTGGCGGCATAGCGCCAATCCAATAATAAAAAATTGAGGGATGGATTCATGACTACTCGTGAGACTGGCAGCGTGAAGTGGTTCAACGACGCCAAGGGCTACGGCTTTATCCAACGTGAAGGTGGCGCGGACGTGTTCGTCCACTACCGAGCGATTCGCGGTGAAGGCCACCGCTCGCTGACTGAAGGCCAGCAGGTGGAATACGCTGTGGTGGAAGGTCAGAAAGGTCTGCAAGCCGAAGACGTCGTCGGCCTGTAAGGGCTATGCCCTGTAGGAGCGAGGCGTGCTCGCGATAAACGCTATCGCGGGCAAGCCTCGCTCCTACCGAAATTGGAATCAGGCCTAAGCGCAATCAGGCGGTGCGCCAGGTAATCTCTTCCTCTCCATCGGCGCTGATGCGAATCCAGCGATCGGCGGACTCCTCACCTTCTTCCTCGACCCAACTGCCCGGCGCACAGCGCACTTCGACGTTGAGTGCGGCAAAGGCGGCGCGAGCGCAAGCGATGTCGTCATCCCAGGGTGTCTGGTCGCTTTCCAGGTACAGGCTGTTCCATTTGCCCACGGCCTTGGGCAACCACGTCACCGGAACCTCGCCAGCGGTGCATTTGTAGGTCTGGCCTTTCTGGACCCAGGCGCTGCAGGGGCCAAGCACGGTGCCGAGCCAGGCGGCGATGGCCTTGTAGTCGACGTCGGCGTCTTTCAGGTAAATCTCGATATCGGGCTGGCGCATGGATGTCCTCATTGCCGGTCTGAAAATCCATTCGCGGATTCATTCGACCCCGGGTCCATGCCCGAGGCCTTGGGTTCAAATAGGGTTATTGCAACACGAAGTAATCGTAGCGCATCGATACGCTGACCTCGAAAGGCTGCGGCTGTTCGATCACCGCGGCCCGGCGTTCGGCACTGGCGCGCCAGCCATGGGGCGTCATCGCCAGCAGGTTGGCGCGATCTTCCGGCCGTTCCAGGCTTAGCTTGAACTCCAGAACCTCGCTATGGGCCAAGGCCATGCCCTGTGGCACCAGGGCCAGGTGCTTGTCGTCAGTGTATTCACGGACTTCGTCGTACAGGCGTTCGCGCAGTTCCATCAGGTGGCCGCTGGTTGGCCCGACCTTCATCAGGCCGCCACCAGGGCTCAAGAGGCGCTTGGCTTCCTGCCAGTCCAGGGGACTGAAGACGCTGGCCAGGAACTGACAGCTGGCGTCGGCCAGGGGAATGCGCGCCATGCTGGCGACCATCCACGTCAGTTGCGGCGCCCGGCGACAGGCGCGCTTGACCGCCTCCCGGGAGATATCCAGGGCGTAGCCATCGGCGTCGGGCAGGGCCTGGGCCAGCTGCGCGGTGTAGTAACCCTCGCCACAGCCGATGTCGACCCAGCGCTGTGGTGCCCGTTCGGCAGCCAGCTCGGCCAGGCGCGCGGCCACCGGAGCGTAGTGCCCGGCGTTGAGGAAGTCGCGGCGGGCCTCGACCATGGCCTGGTTGTCGCCCGGGTCGCGGCTGTTCTTGTGCTGCACCGGCAGCAGGTTCAGGTAGCCCTGGCGGGCACGGTCGAAGCGATGCCCGGCCGGGCACACCACGCCGTTATCTTGGGTGTTCAGCGGTGCGCTGCAAAGAGGACAGGCAAGCATCAGGCGAGCAACCGGACCAGGGTCTGGTAGTAGATCTCGGTCAGCACGTCGAGGTCGCTGGCCAGGATCCGCTCGTTGACCTGGTGAATGGTGGCGTTGACCGGCCCCAGCTCCACGACCTGGGTGCCCAGGGTGGCGATGAAGCGGCCATCGGATGTACCGCCGCTGGTGGAGGCCTTGGTCTGGCGGCCGGTGACCTGCTTGATACTGGCCGATACCGCGTCCAGCAGGGCGCCGGGCTCGGTGAGGAACGGCAGGCCGGACAGCGCCCACTCCACATGCCAATCCAGCCCGTGCTTGTCGAGGATCGCCGCGACCCGCTGCTGCAGGCCTTCGACGGTGGACTCGGTGGAGAAGCGGAAGTTGAACAGGGCCACCAGTTCACCGGGGATCACGTTGGTGGCGCCGGTGCCGGAGTTGAGGTTGGAGATCTGGAAGCTGGTGGGCGGGAAGAAGGCGTTGCCGTCGTCCCAGTGCTCGGCCGCCAGTTCCGCCAGGGCCGCGGCGGCCAGGTGGATCGGGTTCTTGGCCAGGTGCGGATAGGCCACGTGGCCCTGGACCCCGCGGACCGTGAGCTTGGCGCCCAGGGAGCCGCGACGGCCGTTCTTGACAACATCGCCCACCAGGCTGGTGCTCGACGGCTCGCCGACGATGCACCAGTCCAGGCGCTCCTTGCGTGCCGCCAGGCGTTCGACCACGGCCTTGGTGCCATGGTGCGCCGGGCCCTCTTCATCGCTGGTGATCAGGAACGCCACCGAACCCTTGTGGTCCGGGTAATCGCCGACGAAGCGCTCGGCGGCCACCAGCATCGCCGCCAGGCTGCCTTTCATGTCCGCCGCGCCACGGCCGCAGAGCATGCCGTGTTCGTCGATCAGGGCCTCGAACGGATCGTTCTGCCAGGCCTGGACCGGGCCGGTGGGCACCACGTCGGTGTGGCCGGCGAAGCACAGCACCGGGCCCTCGTGCTTGCCATGGGTGGCCCAGAAGTTGTCCACGTCCTCGATGCGCATCGGTTCCAGCTGGAAACCGGCATCACCCAGGCGCTGCATCATCAGTTTCTGGCAGTCGGCATCGACCGGGGTCACCGAAGGGCGACGGATCAGGTCACAGGCAAGTTGCAGGGTCGGCGAAAGCTCGGCATGGGCCGTCATGGGAAACTCCGGAGACGTTATAGGTAGGAGCGAGGCTGGCCCGCGATGGTCGCGAAGCGGTTTGCCCAAGGCGCCGCAAAGGTTTCATCGCGGGTAAGCCTGGCTCCTACTGTAATGGGGGCAAGGCGCGCAAAATGGCGGATATCTTAAAGCAAAACGGCGGCCTCAGGCCGCCGTTTAGTGCTTTGCGTCGATTCAGGCCGCAGGGGCCGGTTCAGGCTCCGGCGCCGGCTTGGGCAGCGACGACAGGAAGGCCATGACCAGTGCCGCCACGTAGGGCAGCGACTGCACCAGGAGCATGGTCACCCAGAAGCGCATGTCGTTGCTCGGCAGGCCCTGGACCAGGAAGATCCCCAACGCCGCGCCCCACAGCAGCAGCATGATGAACAGCTCTTCCCGAGCCTCGGAAATCGCCACCCAGAAACCATGGCTGTTGGCGTTCTTCGGCGTGCGGAAGAACGGGATGCTGCTGGTGAAGAAACCGTACAGCACTGCCTTGGCGATGGTATGGGACAGGGCCAGGCCGGCCAGGGCCGCGCAGAAGGCATCCTTGAGGTTCACGCCTACCGCACGGCGGTAGAGGAAGATGATCTTGCCGACCTTGAACACGAACAGCGCCAGGGGCGGGATGGCGAAGATCAGCAGCGGCGGGTCCACCTGCTTGGGCACGATGATCATCGCCGCCGACCACAACAGTGCGCCGATGGTGAAGAAGATGTTCATGCCATCGGCCACCCACGGCAGCCAGCCCGCCAGGAAGTGGTAGCGCTGGCCACGGGTCAGTTCGGTGTCCTTGCCGCGCAGCAGGCTGGCGGTGTGGCGCTTGATGATCTGGATCGCGCCATAGGCCCAGCGGAAACGCTGCTTCTTGAAGTCGATGAAGGTGTCGGGCATCAGGCCCTTGCCGTAGCTTTCGTGGTGGTAGGCGGCCGACAGGCCCTTCTCGAACACCCGCAGGCCCAGCTCGGCGTCCTCGCAGATGCACCAGTCGGCCCAGCCCAGCTCTTCGAGCACCGAGCGCCGGGTCATGGTCATGGTGCCGTGCTGGATGATGGCGTCCCGGTCGTTGCGGGTGACCATGCCGATATGGAAGAAGCCCTTGTATTCGGCGTAGCAGAGCTTCTTGAAGGTGCTTTCGTTCTGGTCGCGGTAATCCTGGGGCGACTGCACGATGGCGATCTTCGGATCGGCGAAGTGCGGCACCATGTGCTTGAGCCAGTTGCGCTCCACGCAGTAGTCGGAGTCGATGACCGCGATCACCTCGGCGTCCTTGGCGGTATGCGGGATCAGGTAGTTCAGCGCGCCGCCCTTGAAACCGGCCAGGGGCGAGACATGGAAGAAGCGAAAGCGCGGGCCCAGGGTCTGGCAATAGGCCTGGACCGGTTCCCAGACGGCCGGGTCCTTGGTGTTGTTGTCGATGATCAGGACTTCGTAGTCCGGGTAATCGAGGTTGGCCAGGGCATCCAGGGTCTGCTTCACCATCTCTGGTGGCTCGTTGTAGCAGGGCACGTGGATCGAGACTTTCGGCCGGTAGCCGGAATCGCCTTCCACCGGCAGGAACTCGCGCCGGCGCTTGCGCACCCACACGGCCTCGGCCAGTTCGTGAGCCTCGGTGAGCAGGACGATGAACACCCCCAGGGCGCCCAGGGCCAGGAGGAAGCCCACGGTCAGGCTGAACCAGGTGCTGTATTGCTGGCTGTAGTCATAGCCGATCCAGACCAGCACCGAACCGCAGAGGAAGGCGATGAAGGTCAGGAACGTCCGGCCACGCTGGCGCAGGGCCGAGCCGTCGATCAGCAGGATTGCCAGGGACAGCATCGCCAGGACCACCGAGCCGATGGCCAGTACCCGCCATTGCGGGATGGCAACGACCGGGCCCTCGAAGTTGAATTTCTGTTGGCGGGAGGCGTTGAACACGCCCCAGTAGGCGCCTACCGAACCTTCGTCGCTGGCCTTCCACGGTTGGTCGAAGGCTTCGATGACGAAGTAGTTGTAGCCCTGGCGGTTGAGCTGGTTGACCAGGGTCCGCAGGTAGATCGCCTGGTCCGCCGGGCTGGCGTCAGCCCCTCCACGCATCCGGCCGTTGCTCGGCCAGCCCACTTCGGACAGCAGCAGCGGTTTTTTCGGGAACATTTTCTTCAGGTCGCGAGCCCGGTCGAGCACGAACTGCTCGGCCTTGTTCACTGGAATGAACTCCCAGTAAGGCAGGATGTGCGCGGCGATCAGGTCGACGTGCTGGGCCAGTTCCGGATGTTCTTCCCAGACGTGCCACTGCTCGGAGGTGGTGACGGGCACCTTCACCGCGGCGCGGACCCGGTCCAGGACCACGGACAGTTGGTCGGCGGTGATTTCCTTGCGGAAGATCGCCTCGTTACCCACCACCACCCGCACGACACTGCGTGAGGTATTGGCCAGCTCGATGGCACGCATGATCTCGCGTTCGTTGCGCTCCAGGTCCGGGCTGATCCAGATCCCCAGGGTTACCCGCAAACCGAACTCTTCCGCCAGCCGGGGAATGTCCTCCAGGCTGCCGTCCACCGAGTAGGTACGAATGTTGTCGGTCAGTTTGCTCATGATCTCCAGGTCGCGACGCATTTCATCGTCGGACGGGTACTGGTCCTTTTGTGGGAACTGACCCAGCTGGAAGGGCGAGTAGGAGAAACCGGAGATCTGTTCCGGCCAGTCGGGGGCCGAGACTGGGCGGTTGATCAACGCCCAGAAACCAGTGAACAGCGCGGCGATGGCCAGCACTATCACCAGGTTGAGTCCAAATTTACGCGATGACATAGCTATTTCGGGTTCCAAGAAGTGTGGAACGAGGGAAGGGGCGGCAGGCGCCAAAACGGCGCGCATCCTACACTGGCCCTCAACTGAGCGTACAGCGCACAGGGGACAGCGAGACCTTGGGCACCGTAATTGGGTTTAAGTTCTTTACTTGTAGCTTGCGACTTAAAACTTGTCGCGGCGAAGCCCTATAATGCGCGCCGGTTTTTTTGGGTGATGGTCATGAGTACAGAAGATCCACGGTTTGCTGGTGTCGCTCGTTTGTATGGCATCGAGGGCCTGGAGCGGCTGCGGGCGGCCCATGTGGCGATCGTTGGTGTCGGCGGCGTCGGTTCCTGGGCGGCGGAAGCCATTGCCCGTTGCGGGGTAGGGGAAATCTCGTTATTCGACCTCGACGATGTCTGCGTCAGTAACAGCAACCGCCAACTGCATGCCCTGGACAGCACCGTGGGCCGGCCCAAGGTCGAGGTCATGGCCGAGCGCCTGCGAGGCATCAATCCGGATTGCACGGTGCATGCGGTTTCGGATTTCGTCACCCGTGACACCATGGCCGAGTACATCACCCCAGATATCGATTGCGTGATCGACTGCATCGACAGCGTGAACGCCAAGGCGGCGCTGATCGCCTGGTGCAAGCGGCGCAAGATCCAGATCATCACCACGGGTGGGGCCGGCGGGCAGATCGACCCGACCCTGATCCAGGTCTGCGACCTGAACCGCACTTTCAACGATCCGCTGGCTTCCAAGGTGCGCTCTACGTTGCGGCGCGATTATGGTTTTTCGCGAACCGTGACTCGGCACTACAGCGTGCCTTGCGTATTTTCCACTGAGCAACTGCGCTATCCCAAGCCGGACGGCAGCATCTGCCTGCAGAAGAGCTTCGTCGGGGATGGGGTCAAGCTCGATTGTGCCGGTGGTTTTGGTGCGGTGATGATGGTGACCGCGACGTTCGGCATGGTCGCGGCGACCAAGGCGGTGGACAAGCTGGTAGCGGGCGTGCGCCGTCCGTCCGAGCGCAACAAGGCGGTGTAGCCTTGCGGCCATAGGCATCACGGACTGGCCCGTGTAACAGCTGCCGCAGGCTGTGTACGGGCGCGCAGCGGCCGCTGGGTCTTGAATCCGCTGAGGGTCCTTCGGGCCTTGTCGCAGCCTCGCGGGCTCGGCGGTGAGTTACACGCTGGCCAGTTCGCCCATCCGTTGCAACACGGCATTCAGGCCGTTGGCGCGCGATGGCGAGAGCTGGCGCGACAGCCCCAGCTGGTTGAACCAGTCCGCCAGGTCCACCTCGCGCAGCTCTTGCGCCGACAAACCGTTGACCCGCGCCAGCAACAGCGCCACCAGGCCACGGATCAGCCGGGCATCGGTGGCCGCGGCGAATTGCCAGCGGCCTTGATCCAGGGTCGCCACCAGCCAGACCTGGCTTTCACAACCGTGCACCCGATTGGCTTCGACCTTGGCGCTGTCGTCCAGGGCCGGCAGGCGTTCGCCCCATTGCATCAACAGGCGCGCCCGCTGTTCCCAGCCCGCGGCTTCCTGGAAGACCCGCAGCGCCGTGCTGGCCTCTTCCGGCAGGCTCATCGCAGCAGCTCCAGGGCCTGGTCCAGGGCTTCGAAGAAGCGCTCCAGGTCTTCTGAATCGTTGTACAGCGCCAGGGACACGCGGATCGCTCCATGCAAGCCAAGGCTCTTGAGCAAGGGCATGGCGCAGTGATGGCCGGCCCGCACGGCGATACCCTGCTCGGTCAGCAGGTGTGCCAGGTCGGCGCTGTGCACGCCGTCGACCACGAAGCTGATCAGCGCCAGCTGCGGCGTGCCCAGCAGCCGGATGCCGTTGCGCGCCTGCAGCCCGTGCAGCAGGTAGGCATGCAGTTTTGCTTCATGTTCGGCCACGGCTTGCTGGTCCAGGCCGCCGAGGTAGTCGAGGGTGGCGCCGAGGCCGATGACCCCGGCGATCGCTGGGGTTCCTGCCTCGAAGCCCAGGGGCGCCGGGCGGAACCTGGCGTGCTGGTAGTCGGCGTCCTGGACCATCTCGCCACCGAATTGCCAATGGCGCAGGCCCTTGAGCGCCGAATGACGACCGAAGAGCACGCCGACGCCTTCCGGGCCGTACAGCTTGTGGCTGGAGAACACATAGAAGTCGCAACCCATGGCCTGCACATCGTGCCGGCCATGGACCACGCCCTGGGCGCCATCGACCACGGTCAGCGCACCCTGGGCCCTGGCCATGGCCAGCAGCGGGGTCAAGGGTTGCCAGGCTCCCAGTACGTTGGACAGTTGGCTGACCGCCAGCAATCGGGTACGCGGGCCGATCAGGCGGCTCGCGGCGTCGATATCCACCAGGCCATCGGCGTCCAGAGGCAGGATCACCAGGCTCAGCCCGCGGCGTTGGGCCAGTTGCTGCCAGGGCAGCAGGTTGGCGTGGTGTTCCAGGGCGCTGACGACGATCTCATCGCCAGCCTCGAATTGATGCTCCAGGCCATAGGCCAAGAGGTTCAGCGCGGAAGTCGCGCCGTGGGTGAAGACCACTTGCCCGCTGTCACCGACATTCAGCCATTGCCCAACCTTGCTGCGGCTGTCTTCGAAGGCCTGGGTGGCATGGGCGCCGGGCAGGTGCTGGGCACGATGCACGTTGGCCGCGCCATTGGCGTAGTAGTGCGCCAGGGCGTCCAGCAGGGCCTGGGGCTTCTGAGTGGTGGCGGCGTTGTCCAGGTAGGTCTGGTCCTGGCGTTGCAGGGCGGCGATGGCCGGGAAATCGGCGCGCCAGGGGGAGGGTAAAAGCATGATGGCGAAACTCGTTCGAACAGGCCGGGCGCTGATGATAAGCGCCCGGCGGGTTCCGGTGGAACCGAGTGCTGGGCTCGCTTAGTTGTGAGCGTGCAGCGCTTCGTTCAGCTCGATGGCCGACTTGTGGGTCTTGCACTCCACCGCGCCGGTTTCCGAGTTGCGACGGAACAGCAGGTCAGGCTGGCCGGCCAGTTCCCGGGCCTTGAGGACCTTGACCAGCTGGTTGTTCTCGTCCAGCAGCGCCACCTTGGTCCCGGCGGTCACGTACAGGCCCGATTCCACGGTGTTGCGATCGCCCAGCGGGATGCCGATGCCGGCGTTGGCGCCGATCAGGCAGCCTTCGCCGACCTTGATCACGATGTTGCCGCCACCCGACAGGGTGCCCATGGTGGAGCAGCCGCCGCCCAGGTCCGACCCCTTGCCGACGAACACGCCAGCCGATACGCGGCCTTCGATCATGCCCGGGCCTTCGGTGCCAGCGTTGAAGTTGACGAAGCCTTCGTGCATCACTGTGGTGCCTTCGCCGATGTAGGCTCCCAGGCGGATCCGTGCGCTGTCAGCGATACGCACGCCGCTTGGCACGACGTAGTCGGTCATTTTCGGGAACTTGTCCACCGAGAACACTTCCAGCAGTTCGCCGCGCAGGCGTGCTTCGAGTTGGCGCTCGGCCAGTTCGGCCAGATCGATGGCGCCCTGGCTGGTCCAGGCGACGTTCGGCAGCAGCGGGAACACGCCGGCCAGGCTCAGGCCATGGGGCTTGACCAGGCGATGGGACAGCAGGTGCAGCTTGAGGTAGGCCTCGGGGGTGCTGGTCAGCTGGGCGTCTTCGGCCAGCAGGGTGGCGACCAGGGGCTTGTGGCTTTCGGCCAGGCGAGTCAGCAGGGCGGCCTGGGCGGCGTCGATACCCTTGAGGGCGTCGGCCATCTGCGCGGCCTGGGTGGTGCTGAAGGTGATGGCCTGGTTGCCTTCGCTGTAGCCGAGGATCGGCGCTACGGCGGCGACGATTTCAGCGGCTGGCTTGAGCAGCGGTGCTGCGTAAAACACTTCCAGCCAAGCGCCTTGGCGGTTCTGGGTGCCGACACCAAATGCCAGGCTGAACAGGGTAGTGGACATGCAGTTACCTCTTGCGAAATTGATTGAGCAGGCTTACTTGAGCGCCGCTGCGTAAAGGTCTGGCTTGAAGCCAATCAGGGTTCTGTTTCCGAGGTCGAGCACCGGACGCTTGATCATCGACGGTTGCGCGAGCATCAGTTCGACGGCCTTGGCCTGGTCGAGGTCGGCCTTGCTGGCGTCATCGAGCTTGCGAAAGGTAGTACCCGCGCGGTTCAGCACCACTTCCCAGCCGTGCTCGGCGCACCACTGGTTCAGGTGCTCGCGATCGATGCCGGAGGTCTTGTAGTCGTGGAAGTCATAGCTGACAGCGTGTTCATCGAGCCAGGTGCGCGCCTTCTTCATGGTGTCGCAGGCCTTGATGCCGAAAAGGTGCAACGTTTTGCTTGAAGCGGTCAAGGAATTGCCCCCTCTGGAGTGCTGGTAATCAAAGGTCCGGGATTATGCCACGACGGCGGCGCTTAGGCGTCGGCGGCGGCGGGGCTTTGTCGCATTGTGTTGCGCGGACCTGGGCGTTGCGACTTTCGTGCAGCGGTGTGAGTGCAGCTTAAGGGGCTAATATGGCACTTCTGCGGCGAATTGTTGCCGCGTTTGTGTGTCTGTTCTGAAAGTCCGAACCAGGAACCCCGCTTTATGCAAACCGCCTATACCGTCCTCATCATGCTGATGCTGGTGAGCCTCTCGCGTCTTGTCGGGCGGGTGATTCCACTGCCACTGCCCCTGGTGCAGATCAGTGCCGGGGCCCTGCTGGCCTGGCCGACCCTGGGCCTGCACGTGGCCCTGGACCCGGAGCTGTTCTTGTTCCTGTTCTTGCCGCCGCTGCTGTTTTCCGACGCTTACACCCCATTTGGGGTGACAAAATGGACACCATTTAATCTATATAAATCAATAGGTTAGGATTTTGAGTAGTGTCCATTTTTTTTCAAATTAAAATGGACGCCGAGGGACTGCAGAGCATGGAGCAAGGGCAGGCAAGGTTCATTCTGGGGTTTTCGACCTCACTGTTCATCTAGGGATGGTCTGAAGTAGCCATGTATTTCCCCGGCATACCACCTAGCGCAACTTTTAAACTCGCCAAATGATCAAAAAACAATCAATTCGACGAGTATTTCTTACGTTTTCGCCACCCGGACCCCACTCCGGTGGCCATTTCCCGCATTACAGGCGCACCTCTCCTGCATTCGTCAGTAAATGTCGGCGCGCCATCCACAGGTTCGACAGAGCGAACAGTGTCACCAGTTGCGCCGTGTTTTTGGCCAAGCCGCGAAAGCGCACCTTGGTGTAACCGAACTGGCGCTTGATTACCCGGAACGGATGCTCGACCTTGGCGCGCACCTGAGCCTTGGCCTTTTCAATCTTGCGCTTGGCTTTGTACAGCACGCTGCGCTTATCGAGTTTTTTGTAGGTGCTGCGGCGTGCCGCCACCTGCCAGATAACTTCACGTCCTTCATGCTCGGGCCGCTTTTCGACACCGGTGTAGCCTGCATCGGCGCAGACCACGTTTTCGTCGCCATGCAGCAATTTGTCCACCTGGGTGACATCCGCCACATTGGCCGCCGTGCCCACTACGCTGTGCACCAGACCCGATTCGTCATCGGCGCCGATGTGGGCCTTCATGCCAAAATAATACTGGTTTCCCTTCTTGGTCTGGTGCATTTCCGGGTCGCGCTTGCCGTCCTTGTTCTTGGTCGAACTGGGCGCATTGATCAGCGTTGCATCGACGATGGTGCCCTGGCGCAGCGACAGGCCGCGGTCGCCCAGATAGCCATTGATGACAGCGAGGATGCCGGCCGCCAGCTCGTGTTTCTCCAGCAAGCGGCGGAAGTTGAGAATGGTGGTTTCGTCGGGGATGCGCTCCAGGTTCAGCCCGGCAAACTGGCGCAGGATCGTGGTTTCGTACAGCGCTTCCTCCATCGCTGGATCGCTGTAGCCGAACCAGTTCTGCAGCAGATGCACACGCAGCATCGCCATCAACGGGTAGGCCGGACGGCCACCTTCACCTTTCGGATAATGTGGCTCGATCAAAGCAATCAAGCCCTTCCACGGCACCACCCGATCCATCTCGATCAGGAACAACTCCTTGCGGGTTTGCTTGCGCTTGCCAGCGTACTCGGCGTCGGCGAAGGTCATCTGCTTCATCGGGAAACTCGGTGGGTGGGGTCGCGGTATTTTGCCAAATCAGAAAGTCTTTTTCAGAGTTTCCCTAGATTTGCACGCATAGGCGAGCATGCTCCAGAAAAGGAGCATGCCCTAAACCCCAGTCAATCTTCGAAACGTGGTGGAACGAGCTTTTCTCCATCTCGCCATTCTTCGGCCAGGCTCACGCCTTCAATGCCTCCCCAGACTTCGCTGCCGGCGTGGTCGAGTACGATGATCTGCAAGTGACCCTTAGCGCGCTTCACGCCTCTTGCCAGGACGCTGAAGACCTTCCGAACGGCGTCACGGTCTTCGTCATCCAGAATGGGTTCAACCTCTTCTGCCCCTTCATCATTGCCCTTCCTCACAGCGCTTTTCACAGGGAAGTAGACTTGGCTCGGCTGGTCGAAGATAAGCAGGTGAGGAACTGAGTGATCTGGTTTTTTCAGGAAATAGAGTTGGAGCGCTAGCAGCGTTGCGATGTGGTAAGCCAGCCAGTTGGCTCCACTGCCGATTTCCCAAAGGAAATCCTCTCGACCATCGTGCTTCACCTTGATCGCCAGATCTGGAATCGACAGGGTAATTTTTGCCTCTGCCCACTCGGCATCGAGATGGGGAGTGATCAGCGCGCAGATATCGCTAATTTCCTGCAGGCTGTTCGTGGTCTTCAGCTTAACCGCCGCGTCAGAGACCTGTGGCTCCAATGCCTTGATCCGGGCTTCTAGAGCCTCTACACGCTCTGTGAGCTCCGAATCTGAGCGGGCTTCGGTGTAGGTCTTGATGGACTGCTGCATGCTACCGAGGAAGCGGTCAATCTCGGTCATCCGCAGTGCATGTTTGGCGCTGAGCTCATCCTTTGCCTCAATGCCCTTGATCTCGGTGCGGATGGCGGCCAGTGTTTCGCTGTCCTGCCGGATAAGGTTGCGAATCCGTACGATCTCTCCTTCCACTGAAGCCGATACTTTAGGCGCTGATCGGGCTACCCGCTCGATGTCTTCCAGTGCGTTGCACAACTCGGAGAGCTGTGACGATGGGTCGACTGTTGGAAAGGCCAAGGGATTTACGCTGTGGTTATTTTCGGCTAGCTCTCTGAGCCACTTCGAAAGAGAAAGACGCTCTTCCATCTTCACCAGAGATGATGAGTAGTTTGTCGCCTCGTCCTTGATTTCCTTGAGGTCATCAAGTTTTAACTTAGCTATGAGGATGTTCTCCGCAATCAATGTTTCGCGATTACGCAGCGCAATCAACACCTCTGTTGATGATTCGATAGCCATGGGAGTGACAACTGCGTCACGCGAAGATTTATAAGCTATTCCTCTAAGCTGTTCCAGCAAGTGCAACCACTCACTGTGTGGCTGGGTATCCTCCGCAGTCAGGCCGTATTCGCGGGAGCGGTAGAACCACACGTTGGCCTCGGCTTTCCACTGTTTCGACACAGCGTCAATTGCTGTGAGTTCGCTTTGAAGGATCTTAAGTTGCTTTCTCAGCTCCTTCAGCTCCCAGACGATCTGTAGCGTTTTCGATTCAATAGCGCCGAGGATGAATGGGAATATACTTTTAAGCTTTTCTCGATTCCCGTAGCTATCTGCTTTATAAAAAAGCACATCGGGGTTTGCTACGATATTTTGTGGCTGAAAAGTAAATGCCATTAAATCTCGGAAGCTTGGGCGGTTTTTGAAACCAAATTCGGACATGTCATCACCAAACCCAATGTTAGGCAGGCCTGACAGTCTGTTCAGTATCTCCTTGACATTGTTTCGGTTGGTATTTTTGTGTTCGATTATCTCGGGTATCTCAATTACCTGCCCCTCGATAATAAACATATCGTCGGTAGAGCGCTGGTTGCCAGGTTCAATCCGAGCTATGAGCTTTTGCCCTTCGTCAGTCTCTACCAATATCCCAAACCATTTGCAGGTCTTGCGTATCGTACCAACTGGGATTGCGCAAAGCTCGGAGCATAGGCAGTAATCAATAATAGGGATTACGGCTGATTTGCCAGCCTTGGATGAGCCACTGATGACGTTTACGTTACCTGGCTTGAACTCCAGCTCTCTGTATTTGCCGCCGTTTTTAGGCCAGAGAATTAGTTTCCGGATCTGTAGTTTCATCAGAGCTTAATCCTTAAAATTGCTTGGACTTCCTGTAAAGTCAACGTCTTGCACCAGTGGCCCAGCTTTTGTGCGGCCTTCATCATGTCTGCTGTCTTTTTTTGCAGGTCTGCGGGAGCTTTAGGTCGTAGACTCTCAACATGCGCATCAGATGTATTCAGGGATATCAAATTGCTTTGTATGGCGATCGATATTGATGCCAGGCTAACATCCCGTAGTTTGAGCATTCGCCCCTGAATGCCAAATAAGATTTCTTGTTCCGATTTAAACTTTCCAGCAAATACGCGCAGCCCAGATGAGGGGTTGGTTGTTATGGCTGCATTTCGAAGCTGCTCGTGAAATAGAATGGGTAGTACGATGAACAATAGTAGCATGGTTGGCAGTTGACCTTGCCCTTTTGGGGCGTAGCCTTCAGTGAATCTCCATATAAGTGCTGCTCCTAGCGCCGGATTCTGCATTAGATAGATTTCGCGGAGAACCGGCTTGGGTCTAATAATCTCTTCCATGGATTAATCATCTTTTGAATTTTTATGGTTGGTCTGGGCCTATTATTTGGGCAGAAGCGACATGTAGGATGGATGCCAGCCAATTATTCGTTCGTTTGCCAAATACTGGAAAGTTCCCCTGGACATATATTCTGGGGTCGCCTTTCCGTTTATTTGAGGGGTCAGGTTGTAGCATCGTAAGTATACGAATTCACCCTGTTGTTTCTGGGTGAGATTTGCAGAACTACCTGTAATGTCCAGGAAATTTTCCTTCCACAAATTTTCAAGGTTATCTATAAAATCTTCAAACTGTGATTCGACTACAAAACCAATCTCACCCCAGCGAGTCTTGCCTGTTTTTGAACGCATGAAGTTGGCCATTGCCTTGGTCTTGTCCCGTTCGCCGCGCCCAATCAGTTCAAGCTGACGCATCATTATCGGATGGTTCAGCATATTGGCCGCTACCTCAAGTGGGTCGGGTGCTGGTACGGAGTACGTTAGGAGGTAATCGAATGATAACTTAGAGCAATGCGTTGATAGCCAATCTGCGAATTCATCCTTGTGAATAATTGCAAGCTTGCGTGCTCCAATTAGTTCGTCAGACCGAATCTTGATCCAACCAATCACTGACCGGCATACATCGTCTAAGGCTGGCTCGGCCACGGTGTTGGAAAGAAAATCTTTGATTGGCTTGACGGGGTCGCTGTCTCCACACTCACAGGAAAACTGTATGACCAGTTGGCTGAGTTTTTCAGGGTCATAACTGAGAAACTTTTTCACATATTGCTTGCAGCCTTCTGGCTTTTCTTTGTTGAACCTTTTCTTGATTGTCTTTACGGTTTCAAGCGCAATTTCTTTTGTGTGAGAGAAGTGCAAAAGTTCCGCTAGCTCCCCTGATTTTTGCTGAACAATATGTAGGCGGAAACGGGTACGACTCAGATCGATGTGACCTCTCTCAATGGCATCGATCCAGTTTGAGAATGTCTTCCATAGATCGGTCGACCAGTCTGAAATGGGATTGGTGGCGAGCCCGCTCTTTGCCTGCTCAACCAAGACTTGATTGTCCGGCTGAACCACATCAGTGTCGTCCAATACTTCCAATGAAACGACGGATCCGGAAGGCGCCTGGAGGAGGTGGAAGCAGAGTCGAGTCGGCTGGATAGAAAATCCGTAGTACTGTCCAGGTGCCGAGGTGGGGTTCGATGAAAGGTTTTGCATGCCTCAGTGCTCTTCCTTAGCGAGTCGTGCCGTATCTAGGCAGCGTTAAGCAGCTCTGATGAAAGCTGCTGTCATCGATATGCATGATATCAGATTGCTACTCTTGGATTCATCCGTGTCTGCTTCACTTATCCTTTGTGAATAGCATGCTAAACGTGCTTAGTCTCGCCAGGCGAGCAAGTTCGTCCCCATCCCCTCGGGCTATCGAAGGAGGGGAGCCCGCAGGGCGATCTCATTAGTAGCTAATCACGTCGGGCCCTGGATAAATTGCTCCGTGTGCCTGCATGAGCCTCAGAGGCCGAGTTAGTTGGGCCTCATCGCCAGCCATTCTATTATCAAGAGATGCTTCTACATCGCCAAAATTGTGGAATTGCTTGGGATTGAACCCTGTTCAGTCTTCCGCAGGCACCGTCCTATCCCACAGGTAACCGACAGTAGAGCGGGTGAGATTTAGCTGCCTCGCGGTCTCGGCCTTACTCAAACCAGCGCCTCTGCACTCAAGTACTTTTCGCAGCTTTAGGATGTCGGCAGGCCGCGCGGCAGGCCGCTTCTGAATGGTCATACCCGCCAGGTGCGCCCTGATGTCATCAGTGCTGATCTTAGCCTCAAGGGCTTTCAAATCTTCGGTAGCCTTGGCGAGTACGTCGGCGGTGGAGATGTTGTCGCGGGTCGAGAGAACGAGCGCCATCAGTGCCACAGGGTTCAATCCGAGCGCCTCGGCCAGCTCTGCGAATTTCTCGATGGTCGGATTGGTCTCGGCGTTCTCAATCCTGCTCAGGTATGTCCGCGATGCCGCGTGAGCCAAGCTCTCCTGCGTGAAGCCCAGATTCTCTCGGATTGTCCGAACGACTGCCGCAAGCGCTTGCTTCAACAAGGCGATGTCCCCAAAAAGCGAGGATATAGCCACGTTAGCGTGTACAGTTACACATCACATAATGTATAAAACTGTACTTTGTGGTGTTGGCGGGATCGCTTGCGTTTCCTAGAGCGCTAGCCGATGACGTCCCAAGACGTGACGGGCTCAAGCCGCGCAGTCCTGGCTTTGAAGATAGTCATACGGGGCGTGGCTCCGGCTGGAGCTGCACGAGAGCCCCCTCAATTATTCGCTAAATCGCATCGCGCCCCGTCGACCTATCGATCGAAGAAGGCGGTGCGGCTAGGTTACATCCGCAGTGGTTTTGAATTGTCGGGAATGAAGCTGATGTCAAATCGTGAGTGGCCGGAAAGCCTTCAGAGGGGCGAAGAACGGCAGAGCGCCTGTCAAGGTTTGCCCTGTGAGGTCGTTCGGGCCCAGGGCGTCGACTGGTCGGTACACATTGACGCGTACTTGTTCAGCGCTGCCAGAGTGGGGGAGAGATACGTGGCGCTCGTATACAACGACCAATCGAGGAAGTCGGAGGACGGAATGACAGTTGCCACGCCCCCCGTGTGGTGTGTTGAAGAGAGGGAGGGCTTCAAGCTGGTGCGTACCGCCGGAGGAGATCATTACGTGATCTCCAGCGAGCAGAGCTCGTGACAGTCTTTTGCCCAGGTAGTCCTCGTGGCAATGGGAGGCGATTCCAGTGGCCGGTCGCCCCAGTCTCAGCCAGTGCCCCGTGAGCACGCCACCTGGCTGCTCATGATGGTTTGTACAAAAAAGTCGCGCCTGCCTAAAACTAATGCCTTAAGGACGAAAAATGGCTGACCTCGAAAAGATAACGGTGATTATCAAAAATTATGACGTGCAGGCAATTAGCGATCTTGATGCACTTTATAATCGCGTAAGACTTGAAGATGAGCAAGGCAATACTTTCTATTTTAAACAAGTGGTAGTTCCAAAGTACCTAAAAAATCATGGTGCCATGGCAACTGAAACTCCACGAACCTGGTATTTTAAGAGGCTTTCGAAAAAGACTATCGTTATTTTGGCTTTTGAAAACAAAAATGGGAAAGTCGAATACGACCTGGATGACGTCCGTTTGATTGCAAGATCAACAGTGTTAAAAGGTGTAGTATTTTCGCTTGCTTCAGTTCCAGCCGCTATTATTGCCGCTACGGCCACGTTTGGCATAGGGTTAGTGCTGCTCCCTATGGGCCTGTGGTATGGATACAGGAACATCTTCAAGCTACCCGCCATGTTGAGTCGCAAAACACTCTTAAGCGATTTCGCGCAGCATGGAATCGTAGTTCGCTAAATTAACAGCAGGTGGTTTTGCGTGAGGTATGGGTGCGGCCTTTACAGGCCGCTGACCTTTTGGATTGATTACTCATCATCAAATGCCGCACGGTGCTGCGCTACATGTGCGAGATCGCGTTGCCACGCGTCGAGAAAATCAATCCAATCCTGTAGGTAATATCCCTCCTCGACCCTGCCTGCGAGGCCGAGCGCAATGACAAAGCGGGATTTCCATGGTTCTGGGATGTCGCGTTCGCGCACGATCCAGCAGCCCACCGGATGAGCTTCTCTAGGCAGCTCTACCAGTTGATCCGGATCGAGATGGCATTCGCTCAATGGAGCGTCATGATCGAGCCGCTCAAGCTCTTCCAGCCTCTTCAAGACTGCCTGAGCGCCCCGGTCGCCAGGCATCAGATCAGCCAGTTGCCGGAGGGCCTTCCTTCTTTCTTGTTCTCGCAGCCAGATGTCGTTCATGAGCAATTCCATGGAGAGTACAAATGTATCCCTTGTGATTGGAGAGGGATGCTGGTCATAGGTTACCCATGCTTGAAGCTGTGAATCTAGGCTGCATAATCCATGCGCAGATCAGAGGGGGTTGGGCAGTATCCCGCGACGCCTTGGCGAGTTCCTCAGGGGGGGGCTCAAGGCGAATGCTGAGCCGCGTGAAGAGCGGGGATCTACCCCGCTCATAGCGTCCCATCTGGGCCTCTAGGTGGTTGGCAATTTCGCCGACGGTCTCCATGCGTTCGTCAAGCTCATCGAGCAGGTTCATGATACTTCCCTTAAACCGCAGGTCGATATCATAGCGTCGAGACCATTATGACTGATTTGCCCACCGCTGAAGCACCTACAAGGAAGCGCCTCTTAATAAGGGAATTTATCTTGCTGGCAGGATTTCAAGATTGCTTGCTCCCCTCCGCTTCAAATAAGTTTCAAACTTACTATCATGAAGTTTATGTACGGCGTTAGTGTTGAGTATATAGCTTGCTTTCAGCATCGCGTTGTCTACGGTGGACAAAATTATATTGTCCTCAATCAAGATGATTCCGGAAAGATGGCGAGATATGTCTGCAAGTGTAATGTCGGATTTAATTTTTTTATTCATGGTTTTGGCTTTGGTTTGAGCCGTAGTGGTTGTGTCGAAAAATATTGAGCCAAGATTGTGAATAAACTCTTGAGGTATGCCCGTTGTGCTAAAGAGCATGATTTTTTCACTGGCCCATGGAAATACGACAAAAATAATTAATGTAGGTTCTTTGCGCGAGAATTTTTTTGCATGTGTTACGAGTAAGCGCTGGTGATTTGCAGCGTGGGTTTTCGAGTCGTAACTACTTTCCGCGAATATTACACCAGCTTCCCATCCAAATCGGTAGGATAGGCCATCGATAACCTTGCTACGGAAGTGCGAGGGTCTTAAGGTTAAGTCGATTTCCTCAACCAGCTCCTTTAACAGGTTGGTACGTTCTTTTTGGAAAATGTCGTAATCCTCATCCTCTGGATATTCAGGTAGGATTGTGAGCTTATTTATGCCTTTAATAGATCGGAATTCTTCAAAAATTCCATCCAGAATTCCACCGCTCTTGTCTGAAAGGATTTTGAAGTCGGAAACGACACCCATTGAAGGGATACACAAGTCGTAGTTGATGTTTTTCATTCCGAAATCGGAGGCGATTGCGTCAGATGCTGCATAGGTAACATCTAGACTAATTTCTCCAGGCCCCGTCTCTGCGTCACTCAGGAAGTAATCCAGTGCCGCCAGTTCTGCATAGTAACCTTCCCATCCACCTAGTTTCGCGACGCCATTCACCGCATTAATGATAGGGGCGGAAATGTTCTGGTTAGTGTCAATGGCGCTTTTGAGTCTGTGAAGGCGTGCCGCGAAATTCCTCCTAAACACCTCAAAATCTGTAGTGCTAGCTACTGCTCCAACAATATTGTTCCATGTTGTAGCTTCGGTGTTGAAGGTTGTTGTTTCTGGGCCGAAAATATTATTTACTAAATCAGCGTAGCACTTCAATTTTGTCATGTGCAAACCTATGTTCTTTAGTTTTTAGAATCTATCGGGTAACTGCATGGCTGCCGCCGAACTCAAATATTGGCAAGCGCTGATTTCACGCCTTTTAGAACTGGTATCAATGTGTAAATATATTTTTTGTCACTTTCAATGCCTGTGAGAAAGCTTTCAAAGTGATAACGTTTTTCTTTGAAGAAATTATTGATTGCCTCAAGGAATTCCAGCATCTCATCTTGTGTCTGTATTTTGGCTGTTTCATCAGAAACTGCGTTGAGAATTCTATTCTGAGTGTCTTGATTTAGGTATTGATAGAGCTTTACCAGCTCATGGGATCTGAATTCTTTTTTAACCTCAAGGCGGCTGTGAAGAATTGTTACTACACCTGGCGAGTCATTCAGGTACTGCTCTATTGTAGTGACTATTTCATCGTCATCCGTCATTTGTATAAAGGCAGGATCGAAGACCCTTTCGACTAGCTGCGATTTGAAGTAAAGCTCTAGTGCTAATGCGCCGTTAGTGAAAAGTACATTTAGCCTTGGATCATCATAGGGGTTCAATTGTTGAGACAAGGCAATGGCTACATCCCCAAATGCAGAGGCACTCTCGATAATGTACGTGTGATCAATCCAGATTGTGGATTCAAAGCCCGGATTTGCTCGCTGGTGGCTTTTTGACTTGGGCATGACGCGTCCTTGATGACCTAGTCGGAGGTGCCATACTAACGATATCAATTTGACAGTGTCGAGTGAGTCGACTTGTTGCCGTATCTGATGGCCTAATGAAGTGAGCACCATTTTGGCTGGATCACGTTGGACTATCGTTCCCCCTTCATCGGGCCTTCGGATCGAACGCCGCCAGACGCTCCGGCTACGGTTAAGATTCACGTGCCAGGTGCAAATGAGCGCCTGGCAATGTGTGGTGTGATTACTCAGACAGTCGGCGTGCTGGGCGTCGTATCAACTAGGTGGGGGCAATTATGGAGAAGCGCATGGTCGCGTTGGAGCGCCACAACCTACCTGAGCTGGAGATTATCGAGCGCCTGGCAGCGACAGTAGGCCCTGAGGCGTTTGAGGCCGACGTGCGACGCCTATCGGAGCTGCATACTGTCGATCCTGAGTCAGCCATTCAATCGATCAGGCGCTTTACTCACCCCTCCATCATTGGGATGAGCGACACACCCTTTCAAATATTTCAGCGGTTGAGTGACGACCTGGTTATGCGAGCGCCTGCGTTGCTGCAGCGCCCAAGTTATCGGTACCGGCATGGCGATAACACAGCAGTCCCTTTCGAGCTCTGGTTGGCGATCGTCCGGCATGCCCGATCGCATTTTGACCCTGCGGGGTTGGATGCAGAATTCTTGATCACAAGAATGCGTGAGGGGCTTTCGAGCCAGGAGGCCTTCGATGCTCTTATTGCTTCAAAGCGCCGCAAATGATGCCAGGGATCGATAGAGGGCGGTAAGCCACTCGGACGTTGTCCGCCACTACTCCATCGCTATGACCCTGAGGTTGGCCAAGAGAGGTCATCTCCCGCGTTGCAATGGCGTGATGACGATGCTCCACAGCGCTTCCGCAGCACCTTCTTGAGACAGCTTCTGGTCGTGACCGGCATAGTGGGACATGCCCAGGGTTTTCAAGTACAGGGCTTGATCATCAGCGTTCACCGAGAGGGACTCGTTGTAGCTGTTGCCAGCAAACGAATCGCCTTGGCTGTAGTAAATCCCGGCACCCAGCTGACCCCCTGTAAATACCGTCCCCCTGGCAACGTCCTGTCCATCCTTATAGATCACTGCGGAAAAGCGATTGGCATCGATTCGACGGTACACCCCTTCATAGCCAGGATTGCGGGCTTGAAGCTCATGAAGCGAGTTCTCGAAGTAGCGAGCGATGTACTCGAAGCTGTCGAGCAAGAACTGATCTTTGTCCCGCTGGGTAAAGCTCTTAGCAACTCGTAGGTTACTCGACCGAGGGCCGGCAGGAGTTGACTGGCTGGACGGCTGTGTAATGACTGACGCCACGCGCTCGATTTGCGATGCAGGACTGGGCACAGCCTGGCGGCATCGTTCTGCAGCCTTGCGTACCGCCTGCGCCACCTGCAGGAAAGCTACATCCCGGTCGGGCCAAAGGGTGACCGGTTTACCATCCTCAGGCGTGGCAAGCAGCTTGCCGAAGGGAGCATGGTGCCAATCACACGCGCGCAGAATCACAGGGATGACGATCGCGTCCTTAGCCGCGTGGCGCTCCATGGCACGAGCCATCTCGATGTTGTAGCAATAATCTGAGGCGATGAAGTCCGGGCTCACTAGGAGAAGGATGATTTCGTCACTGTTGATGTGGTTGTCGATGGCCGCATCAATTTCCTGACCTGCACCAATCCGGCGGTCATGCCACGTGTCGATCACGCCCTGGCGTTTGAGCATCGAGAGCTGCTTTTCCAGCTGATCACGAAGCGCTTCATCGGCATGGCAGTATGAGAAAAATACGCTCGGCAAGATCGGCACTCCCTGGATTTGTGATGGCTTTAGATCTTAGGGGCTGTCCTATGACCAAGTACAGGCCCTAGCCACACTGGAGCGTCAGACCTAGACCAGGGAGCGGTACAAGCGTTGGAAGTCAAGCGCCTGATTGATCGGTTGATGACGTATCGAAACTGCATCAGCCTTTGAAGCATGGCGTAAGGCACAGCAACGCGATCCATCGACAGAGTGATCCTGTAAAGATCATTGCTCCTTTCCCCACAAGATAGAGCTGTCCGAGCCTGTCTATTTTGGGCCTTTGGCCGGTTTACAGACCGATTCAATCCCCATTATAAACCTACCTCCTGTGAGGCCTGGCTCTAAGGCGAAATTACCTTGGGCAAGTTAGGGCTTCGCCATCAAGATAGGACGTCAGGGAATGCCAGCAAAGATTCAAGTCTCGGAAGCTTACTGCCTAGAGCTTGGGGAAGTCGTTTCCATTACAGATGCACGCAGGGCCTACTTCTCGCAGCCTGAGCCCAGAGCTCGTTTCACGTTTCAGTGTTCCTACGCTGATTGCATGGCGTTGAGCAAGCGGCCCACGATCACGGCAGTGAACTATGCAAGCTTGCCACAGGATACCTATCGGGCAGCGCATTTTCGCGACCCCGGTGTGGGTCATGCGCTTGGTTGCCACTGGCAGGATGAGGAGCCCGCTGTAAGCGATCAAGACCCGGGAGGAGAGGCTGCGCATAAGGATCGAGAGGCCAAACGTAAGCTCCATGATTTCATTGATGAGTTCGATCCCACCGCCGTCAAACCGAAGGATGGAGATGGGGTGTCAGGGAATGCTGGATCAAAGTCAGCCGATGGTCGTGGGAAAGGCAGCAGTGGTGTTGCGAAAGGCAATTCCTTCTCAACCAGAAACCGCACTAGCAGTTTCGAGCGGCTCGTCGAGTACTATCGCAACGCGCACAAGGATCTTCCGAGCACCGAGTTCTTTGGCCTGCAACTGAAGGTTACGGGTGAGGGGGAGATGCCGCTTATCTCCTACTTTCCAAGCATATCGAAAGCGGCACCCGATTCACCCAGTCGGGTTATCCATGGCGGGGCTCGACTGGAGCCCCGCAAGGGTAGTGGGTTCATGTTTTGGTTCATCGATCGTGTCGATGGAAAGGGCGTTTACCTGAAGGTCACCAAGCAGGAAATGGATGCTTACCGGTTCCGAGGCTTCTTTAACGACATCCTCGCCGAAGATGACGCTGACTATTTCCGAGTGTTCGGTCTGGGGCGTCTGGTGCTTTCTGAGACCAAGAAAAGCTACAGGCTTGAGATTGAAGACCTCAACCGTCTGACGATTTTTGCGGTCAAGAAAAAGCAGTTTGCGTAATTTTTGACGGGCGGTGATCGCTGGTAGTCGGCTGATAACCTAATCGTTGTGTTTGGCGGGTAGCATGATGTCTGTGGGTTGTGGCATACAGGCAGTCGGCGCTTTCCGTTGGGCGCTGTCACTCATGAATACGCCAGGGACGACATGGAAGATATTGAACGTCGGATAGCTGATAAGCACTTCAAGCCAGGCGAGGGGTTTCTGCAGATTTATGCCGAAGACCCAGACGGACAGATGTATTGCTCGCTTCTGCGCCAGGGCAGGAAGATGTGCGCTTCACTGCCCGGCGATAAAGTGAGTCTCTACTTTGTCGATGGGGTCAGGCGCCAAGCCGGCGCGGATTCAGAGCTCAAGGTAGTGATGGTATGGAAGGGTATGCTTGATTTGATATTCAAGCTGGCGTCCTTAGTGACCGTGCATGCCCGGCCCATACCTTCAACCTACCAGGCTGCGCCTTTGCCGTGGCGTAACGACGTCAAGGTCTGGCTTAAAGATGGCGTCTTCGACTGGGAGAGCCCGGACTATTGGTGGTTACACGATCCTGAATACCGGGCAACCTTCGAAACATTTACGTTCGCTATCTTCTGCTTCATCGTTCTGCATGAAGTCGGTCATTTTCATAACCTCCACGCGGTTCGCCGGATGGAGCGAGGTGCACCACTGGAAGCTGAGTCGGCAGCCGATCGAGAGCGGCTGGAGCGGCACGCGAGAGAGGTCATCGCCGATACCTATGCGATGCAGTTCCTGATGGATGAGCTGAAGCAGAGGCAATTTGCCGACGAGACGCACTATCATCCTCAGAGACACATTGCGATTACCTACGCGTGCTTCACTTTCGCGCTCATTTCAGTATCGGCAACATTCTGGGGCTTTAGCGTAGCCATCCCCATGGATGAGTCGCACCAGGAGAACTTCTACCCTGGCCATGCCTTCAGGCTTCGCGCGATTCAGAGCACAGCGTTGGAGCATGGAATAAATGGACTCGAACCTAGCCTGGCTCACGTCCTCGTTTCAGAGGCAATGAAGCAGAGCTTTGAAATCCTGTCGGCTATGTCGGACGGTGATTTCGTAACGTGGGATCAACCGCTTCAAAACCCTATCCATGGTGCTCATTACGAAAAGGTGTGCGAGGAGGTCAGAAACTGGTCGAACCCGTTTTACGGCAGCAAAAATTGATTTGTCGCCCTCGACCCTGAACGCCTCGGGGCCGGAGCCCTAGCAGGCATTCCCAGATGCCTTGAGCGCCTTCGGATTCAACACGGTTGAGGCCTGGAAGTGTTAGCAAAGAGAGTGGCTACGTTCGCCTGAAAAACCTGGACGCCATCGGGCCTAGTGTTGGGATGCCGAGTCACGGTCGCTAGCGCTTCTGCTCGATCTTTTACACCGATCACCACAGAATGTTGCACCGTCACCAGTGCTCGGTTCTGCCTGAGCACAAAAGCCTTCTGTAAGAGCGAAGTGGAAGCCCCTATGCAATCTGACGACCAACTCAATACTGTGGACGTGCTCGATCCTGCCCAGCTCAAGCGCATCGAGTCTCTGCACAGAGGTTTCCTGTATCAGCACCTATATGGTGTGGGCTGCTTGCTCTTGGCGCAGGCTGCGGGCGTCAAAGAGGTGCTAGTCGAGCTTGATGAAGACATCGAGCTCAGTACCGATGCCGGACGAGTCTATGTCCAGGTCAAAACTCGTTCTCAGCCGCTGATGCCTGGCGACGTTGCAGGTGCATTGGAGCGCTTCGAGCAGATTCGGAAGTCGCATGGGCCGGAGGGTCGCTCTGGGAGCGCAAAGTTCGTGATCGTTGCGAACCAGCCTCTCGGCAGAGCGCTTCAAGAGCAGGTAGACGAGGAAAAGACGCCCTCGGATCTGACCTATATCTATCCCGGATCGAAGGCCCCGCCCCCCGAATACCTTCCGCCTGCGTGGGTGAAATTGGAGGAGGCGGCCCAGTGGTGCGTAGACCTGGCTGAAAAGCTGCAGTTCTCTCTTCTCTCACCTTCCGCGCTGACTTGGAAAATGGCGGGGTTGGTGATGCTGGCGTCCGCAGGCGGCAACGGAAACGCCAAGCACGTATTCCGCACTTCGGACTTGCCGGGCTTGTTCGAGCAACTGATCGTGCAGCTGCAAGATTTTCCTACGCCGCCTGCCTCCTATAGGCCTCAACAGAACGAACCTGCACTCGTATCGGCGGAGCGGGTACGGATCATTTGCGGTTTGTCCGGTGCTGGGAAGACGACTTGGGCATCCTACGCGGCTCTGCATAGCCCTGAACCATGTGCCTACTACGACGTTGGTGACCTCCCAGGGCCCGCGATTGCGAGCTCGATCGTGCGCGAGCTTGCCTCCAAGTACTCCCAAAAAGACCCCGAAGGTATTCGGAAGATTCTGTTGCCTGGTGCTAGCGGTTACGAAGCCATTCGGGCATTCGACCGATTTTTGGAGCAGGCTCAGGCGCCCTTGGTGGTTGTGATCGACAACGCACACCGCGTTCCAGTCGCCCACCTGCGAGATTTGCTGAACGCGACGCGCCACATCCGTTTCACTCTTCTGTGCCAGCCTCATGAAAACGTCCGTGAACTTGAAGCGGTCATGACGTTGCGGCGTGAGACGCTTCTCGGGTGGGATCTGGATACCGTGGCGCGGGTGGCTAGTGACGCCGGCGCGTTCGGCAGTGCTCAGGCATTTGAGGAGCTCCGAACATATTCCGGTGGGTTTCCGCTATACGTTGACAGCGCCGTTGCGGTTGCCATGTCGGAATATGGCGGCGACATCGAAGCGCTTTGTGTCGATCTCGGCCAGCAATCGAACGTAGTGGAAACGGCCCAGGAGGTCATCCTGGCTCGCGTTTACGATGGTTTCGATGAGGTTACCCAGAACACGTTAGCCATTGTCAGCCTTGCAGATACAGGGCTCACGCATGAGGAAGTCGTCCGTTTGCTATCGGCTACGCTCAAGCTGTCCCAAGGCGGCGCAGCAGCGGCCATCAAAAAAATCCAGGCGACAGGGACAGTTGAGGTGTTTGGCGCCAAGACACTCAAAGTCCATGACGCTGTCCGTACGTTAGGCCTACGTCACCTGGAGCTCATGGGCGAGCCCGTGATTACTGAGGCATTGGTAGCGCTGAAGGAGCTGCTGATCCGAAGCCTGGAAAAGAGTCGTGATGTTTCGCGGTTTTCGCTACTCACGCGTGTTTTCATCAGGCTCCACGATGTGATGACCCTGATCGGCCTCGCAGGCGAGGAACTGTTTTACGAGATGGGGATATCGGTCGACATCACCTCCAGCTTGAAGCGGGCACTTGATACGGACGAACTCAACCCACACGAGGCGTTCTGGGCGCTTGATGCCCTTGTGTTTTCCTACATGCGAGAAGGGCGCTTTGACGAGGCGGCTGAACCTCTCTCGATGATGCAGCAGCTTCTTGATACTCACGGATTCGAGGCCCGCGAGCAGATCGCATGGGCGATGCGAAAAGTGCTGCTGGCGTCCGACCAGGGCCGTGCGGACGAGGTTGAACAGGCGGTAGCGTACGCCACCCCGAAAATCCCTGACCCCGACTACCGCCGAGTATTCGATTACAACCACGCAGTCGCACTGTGGAAATTGAAGCGCCACAAAGCCGCTGAAGCGATGTGCGAGAAAGTGGTCAATGAATACTTCGAGATCTTGGGGCTGACGCCTAAAGCTGTGATGGGCAAAAATTCGGATGTCCTGTGGGAGGTCATCAAGCGACCACCAAATGTCCATGAACACATCAAGCACCTTGCGGACGCCCTGGAAGTGTACGCCAAAGCTCGCGAAGGCCAGGGATTGAAAGCGCCCTTGCAACGTATCCATGCCATGAAATTTTATGGAATGGTGGAGGGGTACGAGTCGATTGTGCGGGTCGGGCAAGACCTGGCCGATGAGTTTGTGGGGATCAAAGACTTCGTGGGTGCAAAGGAAGTCATGGAACAGCATGTCCTGCCGGTCGTTACTGGGGCAGGTCTTATCGGAAGGCTGGTTCAGGTCAGAAGTCAGTATGCGGTGATACTGGCTCGGTGTGGTGATCACCAAGGTGCAATCTCTGAAATCAGGCGGCTAGACCCCTACCTGGAAGGTGTGGAAGATTGGCAGAAGCAGGAGCTGCATGGCCAAACTCTACTGATTGGCAGCATCATCAGTGAAAGCAGGCGTGTGGCGTTCCGTTCCCAGGTGGGGGCAGTAGGTCGCAACGAGCAGTGTCCGTGTGGGTCAGGGCGGAAGTTTAAAAAGTGCCACGGGACATAAGCCCGTCGAGGACTGATGTGCCCGATAGCTACTCGGGCACGCATCTCTTGCCAAAGTTGGTCAGCTCAGGCTCGCTGACCAGTCGATCCGCAAATGGCGCATTTGGGGCTCCCAGTCCTCTCGCGGTTTTCTGGCAGCCGGCATACATGGAACCCTGCGAGCCAGGCGCTGCTCCGTCAAGGTGTACAAATGGAAAAAAAATTGATCCTGTCCTTCTAGAGGCCGCAATTCGAGTGTTCGGTAGCGAGGCGCTTGCAATGCATTGGCTGATGACCCAGGCAAGCGCTTTAGCCGACAAAAGGCCGGTAGATGCGACCGTTGAGGATGTATTGGAGTTACTGTCTCGCCTGGAGCATGGTTTTGGTGCTTAACGAACCGAGCCTCCGGCTATGATAGGTTTTCATGTCGAGGATTTCGGTCAGGATCATCGTATCGGTAGCCCGTTGGGTCTTTCACAGCGATGTCCTATGCTCGATTCGCTGTGCTTGATCAAGGACGCGTGGCATGCCCAAGATAAAACCGTTTGATATGAAGCTCCTGGATCTCATCTTCGAGATGGAAGGGGGGTACGTTTTGGATTTTTCAAACGCTACCTTCAGCCGGTTCTTCCTCGGGGAGTTGGAGATCGATATTGATGATCAACTCTTCACCGCCGATGGTACGTCCAAGGCCAAGCGTTTTCGCAGCTTCCTAAACCTTGCAGATACCCAGACGTGTGTACGAGCCTTGAAGGCCGTGTGGGCCCATCGACAAGCGCGCTTGTTGCACGAAGGTCGAGATGACCCAGTCGCAAGTGCGGAAGGGCGTTTTCTGACCCTGATCCAAGATTTGGAATCGGGAACCTCCAGTAGCGGCGTTGCAGGAGACCCATTTGCCGCAGTGCGCAAAGTCAGCATTGATGAGGCGGCCAAGCTCAAGCAGGCTCTGCTAGATATCCATAAGCTCGCGGCTCAGGCACGTGGTTATGCGTTTGAAACGTTCCTGCAGCAGCTGTTTCAGGCCTCCAATCTCCAACCACGTGCCCCATTCCGGAATACCGGGGAACAGATCGACGGGAGCTTCCTGTGTCGCGGTGACATCTACCTCGTCGAAGCGAAGTGGGTAACTAACCCCATTGGAGCTGGTGAGCTTCATGTCCTTCAGGGCAAGATCAACGAAAAGGCTGCATGGACACGCGGAGTGTTCATCAGCTACTACGGCTTCACGGATGTTGGACTAGAAGCCTTCGGTCGTGGGAAAAGCCTGGTATGTATTTCTGGCAAAGATATCCGCGACGCGTTCGACAAACAGATTCCGTTCGCCGACGTTATTGACCGCAAGGTTCGAGCTGCCGCAGAGACCGGATCGGTGTTCGTTGAGGTGAACAGCCTGTTTTAGATCGAGAGCTATCTTCAGTCCGGGATAGCAGTTAGGCGTTGACTGACTGTATTCTTGCCCCACCAACAACGTAGGAAGCTAACAATGTCTCGCCTTGCAGAATTCCGCCGTCTAGAGCAGCAGCTTGCCCAGCAACTCGCCGAGCTCGAAGCAATGAAAAATGATGGTTCTATCCAGGCTGAAATGCAGTTTGAAGACAAACTCCACGCGTTGCTTGGCGAATACGGATACAGCCTCCGCGATGTGATTAGCATTCTCGACCCGCAAGCTGGCACTCGACGTCAGGCTCCTCAGGTTCATGAGAAGTCCACCCGCAAGTCTCGTGAAGTCAAGGTCTATAAGAACCCGCACAATGGTGAAGTCGTACAGACCAAGGGCGGCAACCATGCTGTTCTGAAGGAATGGAAAGCTGAGCACGGTGCTGAGACCGTTCAATCGTGGCGTCAGTGAGCGTCACTTCTTGACGCAGCGAATGCTTGATAGGTAGCCTCATCTGGTATTTGTCCAGCACCATTTCCTCTCTGAGTAAAAGACCTCTTTAACGGCACCCTAAACCCCGTCGTGGAGAGCTGGAGACCCCGAGCTAGACATCAAAAACCGCCCCTGATGGCGGTTTTTTTCTGCCTGTTTTCAGGCTTTGATTGGCTGTATTGGCTGCCATCAACGCGGTATGGAGTCCCAGAACCGGAAGTTCATCTTTGATTCCAGGTTTTGAATCCCCTGGGCTAATTTGACCAGCGTTTCATGCGGCAGATTACCCGCCTTCGCTTGGGCCTGAGCCTCGGCAAGGAGCTCTTTTCGCTGCTTGTCGCGATAGCGATTCAGCTTCAGGCCGGCAACCATCGCATGAGCCTGCATGGCGATCATTTCCTTGTACTCCCGGAAGAAAGGAGCAAAGGGGCGCACGCTTTCGGTTATGTCCTGACACACCTCGCCCTTGTCAGCTAGACGATCAAAGTGACACGGGTTCACCATGACGCCTTTGGAAACCTTGATGGATCGTACCCCACTGTCTCGGTAGATCTTGTTGACCAGTTCTGAGCAGTAGGAAAATTTGGCGCCGGCCCCGTTGATAGGCCTAATGCTGTAGGGCTGCTGGAGGTAGTAAGCGCTTCGCAAAAGCATGCGCTCACGATGTTCGTCAGTCACCGTGTTGAAACGAATGATCCGCCAGTTGTCCTCAACATTACTCAGTACCTCTGCAATGGTGTGGTGCTTGACGCCGATACCCATGTTGGCATCGATGCAGACCACATTCGCGTGCACCATTGCAGCGTGGCTTGCCCTGGCTTTCGAGTAGAACGGGGTCTGGGCTGCCACCAAGGCTTTGGATTTAAATTTTTTGCCGGTTACCAGGATGACGTCGCCGGTCTGAAGAATCCCGCTGAGCTCTGCGATTTTGGAGGAATATTCGTTCTCCTCGCGTCTGACCATCGCTCGGTACACAGGGAACTGATGTTCAGGCACACCACTCATCCGGGCCACGAAATCAATGCTTTCGTCCGGAGCGGCAGCGAAGTCTTCGAACGCTTTGGCGGCTTTGCCCTCGTCCGCCATAAGCTTTAATACATCCGCCCGTGCGATGTTCCGAACCTCTTCCGCGAGCACCTCTAGACCCTTCATTCCTGCTTCCTTTGACTTGGATGGCACACTGCCGAACGCGGCAAGAGAATTCCACTTCTCCATCTCCGCGTCAAAGGCAGACGTTGTAGTGCAATGCTTGGAGAATGAAGGTGTCGAGTACTTGATTGGTATTCCTGGTGAGGAAAACCTCGATCTGCTGGAGTCAGCGAAGCGCTGAACGACGCCGCGCACTGGGACTTCACCCGCTTTATGGCCATGGGGGTCTTGGACAGTGGGGGCGCGGCACCCTGCGCCTGGTTAGCGTACCGGTCGATCCGTCCTGGGGCATGCGCCGGGAGTTGATGAGCTAAAGCCTCACGACCAAGTTGGATCAGCTTTGGACAGTGTTATGCAAGTGACCTGATAGGGAGCAAGGCAGCGGTAGCTGTCCTGGCAGGATCAGACATGCGGCGCCACAAGGGGGTAGCAGAAAGCCACTAAGCTGGCTACATTCCATTGCTGTTCATGGCCAGGGAGTTTTTCGAACGACTTGGCGCTGCTGGGGCGGCGTGACACTTATGCCAAGGCCTCGAAAATTCTGGTCAATTTGCTGCAAGGATTAGCAATCATGTTGGTTAAGGTTTCAGCGTTCGACATAGATCTCAACTCGGCGATATTTGACCATCAGGCAGTTGCGGATATTGCAGCTGGGGTAACTGGGATCGTCTTTGAAGAAAATCGTACATTCTACTTTGACACAGCCGCATTTCCAGGCTTCTGCGTTGGCGTGATAATTACGGTTAAAGACCAAAAGAGCTTCTGCACTCTGGATGTCGGCGGTGCAGCTGGGGCTGTAATTAAGGTGAACAACCTTGATGAGCATAACCAGATCATGGACTTCAACTTCTTTGCATTGAATATAGAAAATGGAATTGGGGTTTATCAACACTATCACCAGTCCGCTCCACTATCGGTGCTAGAGCGACTGCTGAAGGTACAAGTTCGAACAGAGAAAGAACGGAGAATCGCCGCAGCCGTCGCTGCCGAAGAAGCAAGGCTCGGCAAGCAGTTGAGTGCTAGTCAAGCTGGCAAAATCCAGCGTGCGCATAAAAGCTACCTCAAGGTTGGAGTAGTAGTCAGACCTGAAACGCTCAAAGCTCAATTGGAGGAGTATGCGAAAATCAAAGGCATGGAGTACACCTATACAGTCCTGACTCCTGAGGTATTAGAGGCAACCCCTCTGAGCAACCGAATAAAAAAGAAGAAAGAGACGCTTGTTTTCACAAATCCAAATATCGTAGACAGTTTGGCGCGTGAGATCTCTGCCGCCGTCAGGCAATTCGGCATTAACCGAGGCAAAGTTATTGTCGAAGATGATGAAGGTGTAACCCGCCATATCAAGATCATGGATATGCCTGAGGTATTGTGGGAGCAAGAGTACGAAACCGTGGTAGCTTTGATAGACGACATCAACCCAAACGACTTCGCCAACAATGACTACCTGAAATCTCTCGTAGATCTATTTGACCATGCCGACTACACTCACCTCCTGCGAGCCAACGTCTGATGAGTACCTTTGGAAAGAGCGATGGCTGGGTCTTCTTGATCAGCACCTTGGTAATGATTGCAGTATGCGTTATCGCAGCTTCTATACCAGGACTGGTCGCCTGTTACAAATCCGTGCTCACATGCCTAGGGAAACTCTGAAAAAGACTTTCTGATTTGGCAAAATACCGCGACCCCACCCACCGAGTTTCCCGATGAAGCAGATGACCTTCGCCGACGCCGAGTACGCTGGCAAGCGCAAGCAAACCCGCAAGGAGTTGTTCCTGATCGAGATGTGTCGGCGCTGATTGAAAACTGACCCACCCTGCCGATTGAAAATTGACCCAGGGCGGATTGCTGATTTTGGCATCAGCAATTGTGGATAAGCTTAGCAGTCGTGTCCCGGTGGAAGAGGCATTAAGCCCCCACCGCATGTGGGCATGCGGCAGGGTATTTTTGGTGCGGATCAAAACAGCTCATCGTCCTCGGCACCATCATTGTCTTTGCGCTTTCGTTCACGTGACATGATCTTCGTCTGGGCGACCAAGCTGCTGTGTTGCAGGCGGTAGGACTCGTTGCCCGTTTCGACGATGTGGCAGTGGTGTGTCAGCCGATCCAGCAACGCCGTTGTCATCTTGGCGTCACCAAACACGCTCGACCATTCCGAGAAGCTGAGGTTGGTGGTGATCACCACGCTGGTGTGCTCGTACAGCTTGGACAGCAGGTGAAATAACAGGGCACCACCGCTCTGGCTGAAGGGCAAATACCCCAGTTCATCGAGTATCACCAGGTCTGTTCGTAGCAGCCCTTGAGCGATGCGGCCCGTCTTGCCGTCGTACTTTTCGCGTTCCAGCAGATTGACCAGATCCACCGTGGAGTAGAAGCGCACGCGTTTGTGATGCGTCGTGATCCCGGACACAGCCAAGGCGGTGGCGAGGTGTGTTTTGCCTGTTCCAGGCCCGCCGATGAACACGACATTCTGCGCGGTATCGGTGAACTCCAGGTTGGACAGATCCCTGATCAGGCGGGCATCTGCGCTGGAAGCGCTGAAGTCGAAGCCGGCCAAATCACGATGCATGGGGAGTTTGGCCATGTTCATCTGGTGGTTCACTGAGCGCACCGCTCGATCCGCATGTTCTTGTTGGAGAAGATGCTCAAGTAGCCATTTCGAGGATGCCGTCGAAGCTTCTCCTTGCGAGGCTAGTTCTTCCCAGGCGCTGGCCATGCCATGCAGACGCAGTTCTTTGAGTTCCGCCATAAGATCACGCATTGCGAGTCTCCTCATCGGTGGTACGGAGCCGGTCGTAGCGTGCCGTATTGGCGACAGGCGCTATCTTGAGTTGAAGGCTGGTTTCGGCGGACGGAGGGGCTGCTGTCGATGTCAGTCGAGCCAGGACATTCAGGATGTGCTCAGCACTCAAGCTGCCTGATTCAAGTACCAACTCCACAGCCACCAATATGGCGTCGAGCCCGGCGATGGGAACAGCCGCCAGTACCTGCGTCATGACTCGATCACCATTGGCGTGACGCCTCAGACCGCGTTTTAGCAGCTGCAACGGCTTCGGCAGATCAGCAAACGGAGCGCCATTGCGCAGCGCTCCAGGCTTGCGCTCGATAAGCGGGATGTAATGCTGCCAGTCAAAACTGACCTGATCTCGATCAAACAGACGCTCGTGGCTGGCAATCGTCGTTTCATCGGCGATGACCACCACCCGGGAAGGATACAAACGGCTGCTGACCCACTGGCCGACCCGCTCACACGGCACCGAATAGCGATTTCGCGCCACGCTGATCAGGCAGGTGCTGGAGACCCGTACGGTGCGCTCGACGTAGCCATCAAAGGCAGTCGGCATCGGCATCAATTCAGCGCGTTCCAGCTCCAGGACGTCCGCCACGGTCAGCCCGTTGTACTGCGGGTGCAGCAGTTCGCCCCAGAGCGCACGGCAGCGTTGGCCGAGCCAGGCATTCAATTCCTCGAAGGTGTGGAACATGCAGTTTTGAGCATCGAGCCAGATGCGCCGTCGGCTGTCTTGGACGTTCTTTTCAACGATGCCTTTTTCCCAGCCGGAAGCGACGTTGCAGAAGTCCGGGTCGAACAGGTAGTGCGCACACATCACGGCAAACCGAGCATTGACCGTGCGGCCCTTACCCTTGTTGACCTTGTCGACAGCGGTCTTCATGTTGTCGTAGATGCCGCGACGCGGCACCCCACCTAACGCGCCAAACGAGCGGGTATGGGCATCGAACAACATCTCGTGGCCTTGGCTGGGATACGCAACCAACCAAAATGCGCGACTGGCGCACAGCTTCATATGGGAGACCTGGATGCGTCGGAACAGGCCGCCGATCAGCAGACCTTCTTCGCTCCAGTCGAATTGAAAGGCCTCCCCGAGTGCAAAGGTCAGCGGCACAAAGGCTCGTAAAGACTTGCCTTGCTCGCCGCGCCACGAGCGTATAAAGGCGGTGAGTTGGCTGTAGCCGCCGTCGTACCCCTCGGCCTTGATCTGTTCGAAGAGTGCTTTGGCACTCCTGCGGTTGTGCTTTGCCCGAAACGAATCGGCCTTGAGCGCCTGCTCCAGCGTCTCGTGAAATGGACTGAGTTTGTTGAAGGTTGCGCACCGTTGGTACGCCGGCTGGGTGGCTTCGGGTGCTCTGACCCATTTTCGAATGGTGTTTCTCGACAGTCCGGTACGCTTGGCTATCTGATGCAGCGAGAGCTTGTCGCGGAAGTACATCCGCCGGATTTTTCCCAACATTTCCATGCTGATCACCCTGTGTTCTCCTGCTCGAAAAGTGAGCAGAAGCAGTTGAACACCTGGGTCAGTTTTCAGTCGGCAGAACAGCCTTTACTGGGTCAGTTTTCGGTCAGCGGCAACACGAGATGGATCGGGTGGTGCCGTGGAAGGGCTTGATTGCTTTGATCGAGCCACATTATCCGAAAGGTGAAGGTGGCCGTCCGGCCTACCCGTTGATGGCGATGCTGCGTGTGCATCTGCTGCAGAACTGGTTCGGCTACAGCGATCCAGCGATGGAGGAAGCGCTGTACGAAACCACGATCCTGCGCCAGTTTGCCGGGCTGAACCTGGAGCGCATCCCCGACGAAACCACCATTCTCAACTTCCGCCGCTTGCTGGAGAAACACGAGCTGGCGGCCGGCATCCTCGCTGTCATCAATGGCTATCTGGGCGACCGCGGCCTGTCGCTGCGCCAGGGCACCATCGTCGATGCAACGCTGATCAATGCGCCCAGTTCGACCAAGAACAAGGACGGCAAGCGCGACCCGGAAATGCACCAGACCAAGAAGGGAAACCAGTATTATTTTGGCATGAAGGCCCACATCGGCGCCGATGACGAATCGGGTCTGGTGCACAGCGTAGTGGGCACGGCGGCCAATGTGGCGGATGTCACCCAGGTGGACAAATTGCTGCATGGCGACGAAAACGTGGTCTGCGCCGATGCAGGCTACACCGGTGTCGAAAAGCGGCCCGAGCATGAAGGACGTGAAGTTATCTGGCAGGTGGCGGCACGCCGCAGCACCTACAAAAAACTCGATAAGCGCAGCGTGCTGTACAAAGCCAAGCGCAAGATTGAAAAGGCCAAGGCTCAGGTGCGCGCCAAGGTCGAGCATCCGTTCCGGGTAATCAAGCGCCAGTTCGGTTACACCAAGGTGCGCTTTCGCGGCTTGGCCAAAAACACGGCGCAACTGGTGACACTGTTCGCTCTGTCGAACCTGTGGATGGCGCGCCGACATTTACTGACGAATGCAGGAGAGGTGCGCCTGTAATGCGGGAAATGGCCACCGGAGTGGGGTCCGGGTGGCGAAAACGTAAGAAATACTCGTCGAATTGATTGTTTTTTGATCATTTGGCGAGTTTAAAAGTTGCGCTAGGTGGTATGCCGGGGAAATACATGGCTACTTCAGACCATCCCTAGACCTTGAGGGCATGACAAAACTTGCAAAAGTCTATGACGACAAGCTACGGAGTGACTTCTTTGCCGGTTTCTTAGCCGTAGGTGCATTCTTGCTATCCCTTAAGACCTTTATTGTCATGACAATGAAGATCAATGTTTATGATACCAGCAACTACGAAGACACCTGGAAAAAGCAGTTTGCATTAGACCCTAGGGTCGGCCCACGCTACAAAGGTTTAAAGCGATTGAATGACTGCCTATTCAATTCAATATTAGCTTCATTAGTTGCAGCTGTGGCACAGGTCAGTATTGGATTAGTAGGAGGTGTAGTGATCACGATCCTCTGTGTGTGGCTTTGTGCGATCTCAGTCATATATCTGACATTCTGCTTGTATCTCGTAAAGCGAAACCTGGACTCTATAATACCTACCTCCTAAAATATATAGCGCACTGCATTAGCTGTTTTTTGAACCTTGCCACGATAAGATCTCTCCCTAAAACGGATAACAGACACCTGGCAATGTTATTAATGAGAGCATTGCCAGCCCGTGTGGGAATTCTAACGACACCCGATGATTGCCACTGCCGTGGTCGAGCCAGGCAAGGCCTGTGAGCTTCAGAGCGCAGTACACTCTGTCGAACTATCGGATTCAGAGGTGGCAAGTATGTCACGCGATGACTTCAAACAGAGCACCATAAAAAGACTTCGGGACAGGGTCGCACATCGGTGCTCGAACCCGAGCTGCAGAGTCGCCACGTCAGCCCCACAGGATGAGGAGGGGGTGACCAATGTCGGTAAAGCGGCGCACATATGTGCCGCCTCGCCTGGCGGTGCCCGCTTCGACGCTGGCATGACCAGTAACGAGAGGAAGGCCTTTTCAAATGGCATTTGGCTCTGCGCGATTCATGCCGATGAAATCGACCGGGACGTCAACACCTACACGGTCGAGTTGCTCCAAGGCTGGAAGAAACAAGCCGAAGCCACTGCTAAGGCCGAGCTCGGCAAACGCCAGCCCTCAGCTCAAGACGCACCCGATCTCTTGGCCATGACCCTGACTGGATTTCCAAAAAGCTTCTTGCCCACTGCGATTCAGAATGCCCATACAGCGACTGCACAAGTCCTGTCACAGACTGATCCTCGCTTCGATGTCATCACCAAGTACGATCCTCAACACGGTACCGTCTTCCAAGTGAGTGCGAAGGAAAACGTGCAGCTTGCCATGACGGTAGGGGGAAAGGATGCCCCAGTGGCTGCTACTGGTTTCAACGCGCTGTTTGAGCATGGCCAAAGCCTAGAGCTGGACATGACCAACGTCGCCATCCAGGGATCGCCACTGTTCGACGCGATCGTGGACATGACCAAAGGCGCGGGGGGAAAGATGCAGTTTTTTCGCCCTCCTACCCGTGTGATTCAGAAGATCATTCTGACGGATCCGGACACCCTAGAACCGCTGGTGTTGGACGATATGCCTGGAGAAATCGTGTGGGGCACCAAGTCGTTCCGCCTCAGGGGAAAATCCATGGCAGGGATGCTCAAGCTCGTTGCCGAGGTCGACGATGGGGGCGCGGTTTCCAATGTGAACTTCAACATCAGCGTTGAATGCTGGCAGTCGCGCCCGGTCAACCAACTGCCCTGGTTCTCGAAAATCGCGCAATTTGCTGAAGCTGCGCTCAACGGATGGAAGGTCTCCCTCATAGTTGAGCTCGATGGTGAGCGACTTTACGTCATGTCGATCAATTTGCGGCCTGAAGGCTTCAAGCGACTGACGACTTTGATGACCTATTTACAGTGGGCGAGACGCCTCACGGAGTTTCTGGGTATATCGATCAATGTTGACCTGACCTCTGGTCTCACAGATGAAGACTACGTTGAGCTGAAAGACAGTGTTGATGCCATTGATGGGTTCTACAAGCCGCTGGAGAGCATCAAATTCCCTATTCGAAGCGCGACGAGAATGGGTGAAGACGAGGCCAGCCAGTTCCAAAACCAGCGATATCGCTTCAAAGAATTCGACGCCACGGAGCAGAAAGGCATCAACGTATTTGGCCAGGCGGTTTCTTTACCCCCGGTTGACATCATGATCAGGAACGGGCTCTTGGAGCTGGTGAGTTACGAGAATTCGGTCGCCAGCTTTCATATCTATCCACTGCAGGACTTCGACGCGCACTGCCGGTTTGCACAGAAGCCATGAGAGGCGGCTCAGGGCTTGCTGATGCTTGGTCAGTCACCAAGGGCAGGAAGCAGACGAAATCTTGAATCGGCCTGTGCTTGCGAGCTGGAGGCTCTATTTACGGAGCCGTTCGCAAGCAGCTCGCGGCTGGAAGTGCTTGGTAGCCCATTACAATCTGAAAGCCTTTAGCACCATGCTCTCGACAAAGGCATGAACCGCATCATCACCCTCTTGCCGATCCAAAAGGTAGTTGGTGCTAACGTCGATTTCCTCAAAGGCGCAGGCGTAATCGGGCTTCAGTGCTCGACGACCCTCCGGCACTTCGTACTCCACGCGAATGATGACTTTCTGGTCGTTAGACAGATTCCAGAACTCAGAGAATGTCTGGGCTCGCGACTCGAACCAGAAGCGCACCCAGTTCGCGCGCAAAGGTTTTTTGCCTTTGCCTGCTACCGGTTTGAAGTCGCTGATCAGCATCAAGACGATGATGACCTCGTGCTCTTGGAGTGCGCGGTAGCGCCACACGTGTTCCTTATCGGCCACCTTAAGGGCATTGATGAAGTCCTTAATATCCACAAACCCCACGTGATTTCTGAATTGCAGCCAGTGGATACGCCAGTTCTTGAAGAAGCTATCCCGTAGCGCTTTCGTGCGCGCCGGGTCTTCGTCCACTGGGCAGAGCACTGTGTACTTGTGACTGGTACTAGCCTTGATGGGGCAGAAGGGCTTTGGCTGGCCGGGGGTAGCCGGGAAATGGCTGAAGGTGGAGTGATCCTGGGCCACGATCTCGCCCCGGATCAGTAGGTTTTGCCGGCAGCCAGGACAGGTAGCGGGCGGGCGATTGGCTTTGACGGTGCCGACAAAGGGCGGGCCAAACTCAGCGCGGTACTGAGAAATCGTGACGGGCTTGCCCGTCCAGGGATGTCTAGCGATCTTCATCAATAGATCCATCTAAAACGTCTGAGTGTCCTTGGAACGATCTGGAAACTCAAGGCGCATAGGTGGCTGTCAGCCCTATGATAGAGCCGTTGGTGACCCAAGCCGAAGGTCGCTGCTCAGGGGTAGCCTCAGCCGCGTCACTTTCTTCCTCGCTTACGTGCTGGCGGCGCAGTTAGGCCTACGCTTTCGTATCTGGATTCGCTTGAGACCAAGGCACACATCACCAGCTCAGAGCGGCTTCTGCAATAAACGGTTACAGATCCCGAATGCAGCTGCGACCATGGTGCAGCGGCCAAGCCGGGGCATCCGTCTTAACATATTGTTTCAAATGGCGATCCGACCTATTCGATCTCGCCGAGTTGTACTGGATTCAGAGGAAAATGCCGTATGCAGTCAGCCTATACCGTCCTAATCCTGCTGACGCTCGTGAGCGTCTCAAAGCTAGCTGGTCGGCTGCTCCCCATTCCGTTGCCACTGGTGCAGATCGGGGCAGGTGCTCTGCTGGCTTGGCCTAATCTGGGCCTACATGTCGTCCTCAACCCAGAACTTTTCCTTTTTTTATTCCTACCTCCGCTGCTTTTCGTCGATGGCTGGCGAATGCCGAAGCGCGAGCTCTGGCGGTTGCGCGGGCCTGTTCTGACCCTCGCCGTGGGATTGGTGTTGTTCACCGTAATCGGGGCTGGCTACTTCATTCACTGGATCCTTCCAACTATCCCCTTGCCAGTGGCGTTCGCCCTGGCGGCTGTGCTCTCGCCCACAGATGCGGTGGCCGTTTCGGCTATTACTCAAGGCAGGCTGCCCACGCCCTTGATGCATATGCTGCAGGGCGAAGCGCTGCTCAATGATGCATCGGGCCTGGTGACCTTCAAGTTTGCCTTGGCCGCAGCCATTACCGGGGTGTTCTCCCTTACCGATGCAAGCCTGACGTTCTTCCTTGTCGCGCTTGGCGGCCTGGCGGTGGGCGTCGCACTCAGCTGGCTGCTTGGGCGCCTGCGTATGTGGATGATTGCCCGTGGATGGGATGACCCGGCTACCCATGTGGTGTTCATGCTTCTGCTGCCATTCGCCGCCTATGTGCTGGCCGAGCGCTTGGGTGTTTCGGGCATCCTCTCGGCAGTGGCTGCCGGCATGATGCAGAGCTGGCTCGATCTATTGCCAAGACAGACCAGCACCCGGTTGCTCAACCGTAGCGTTTGGTCACTTCTCGAATTTGCTTTTAACGGGCTCATATTTTTACTGTTGGGCTTGCAATTGCCCGACATCATCAAGGCCGTGGTCAGCCACGAATCATCGCTCTGGCCCACGCTTGCATATCGCTGCTTGGACGTAATCGCGATATTTGCGGTGCTGGTATTACTGCGCTTCGTTTGGGTGCAAAGCACCTGGCGGGGTGTCGGTAAGATCCGTCGCTGGAGCGGGAAGCCCGAACTGGCGTTGTTACCAACAGCGCGTTCTTGCTGGCTACTGACTTTGGGTGGTGTGCGTGGGGCCGTAACCCTGGCGGGCGTTATGTCGGTACCGCTGCTCATTTCTCCTGGCGCGTCATTCCCCGAGCGCGATCTGCTGATTTTCATCGCTGCTGGCGTGATCCTGATGTCGCTGGTCTCGGCCTGCATTGCGCTGCCTTGGTTGCTCCGTGGGGTAGACAGAGGCCCGGATGAGGCCCTGGAGCAGGAAGTGCAGGAAACTTGGAAGCTCACTGCTGAAGCTGCCATCCACGCATTGGAGGCAGAAGACGTAGCTGTGCCAGGCGCAGCCTCAGATGCCGCTCAGGCTGCCATGGCTGCAGAGCTGAAAGGGCGCTTGATGGCTGAATACCGGGAAGAGCTGGAGAGCTACAACGACACTGCAGAGGCGCGCGCCTTGGCTCAACAAATGGATCAGCTTGAGCGCCGCCTGAGGTTGACGGCGTTGCGGGCGCAGCGCTTGGAGCTCTATAGCCTCCATCGTAAGCACCTGGTCGGGGATGACGTGGTGCGCAAGGTACTGGGCGAGCTGGACATGAGTGAGGCGAATCTAGGGCAGGGTTGATGATTATCGGATACCTCGCAAGGTCAGAGTGACACTGGACAGCCTCCAGATGTCACTCAGGCATATCACGACTTACCGCCTTTATCATTGCGAGTAGGTAGTCGGACAATTTTGGACGATTTGTATAGCTGCAACTGCGAAAACGCAGTGACCTGCACATCGAGTTGCATTCGCACTGAACACCCAATTGCAACGCCACTGAACAGCAGTTGCATTCAGTCTGAACAGCGATTGCACGATTTGCACACAGACCAAGGCCAGCCCTCGCTCAAATGAAAAAGCCGGTCACTGGTGACCGGCCTTAGGGTTGCAAGTGGCGGATGACGTCAGAGTTTCTTCCCTTTGCGCTTACGCATCGACTCGCCACTCAGTGGCAGCATGTGCGCGCGATGAACGATGCGATCCAGAATGGCATCAGCGATGGTTGGGTCACCAAACAGGTCGTACCATTTCTCCGTCGGGAACTGGCTGGTCAACAGCAGTGCACCGTTCATTGATTGCTGATCGATAATTTCCAGCAATGCAGGCCCGAGGTGCTTCTCGATTCCGCCAATGCCCAGGTCATCGATGATCAGCAATTGAGTCTTGATCAGCTGTCGTCGCAACTTGGGCAGAGAGCCATCGGCATGCGAACGGGCGATGTCTTCAAATAGCCGTGTGGAGGTGCAGTAGTAGGTAGTAAAGCCTTGGCGACAGGCCTGGTTGCCGAAGGCGCAGGCGAGCCAGCTCTTGCCAGTACCGGTGGCTCCCGTAAGGATCAGATTCTGCTTACGCCGAATCCACTCGCCTTCCGCCAACGCCATGACCTGGCTGTGATCCAGCCCACGATCACTTCTATATTCAACATCCTCAAGGGCTGCCTGGCTGAAGCGCAACTTGGCCGCCTTGAGGTAGCGCCCAATCTTACGGGTGTCGCGCTCCGCGGCTTCGAAATCCAGCAGATCGCCGAGCCGCACATCGAAGGCTTGGGTCTGGATGGCCGGCTGATCACGCTGACGCTCGTAGGCCATGGCCATGCCACGCAATCCCAATTCGACCAGCCGTTGAGTGGTATTGGCGGCAGTCATGCAGTTTCTCCAGGTTGGGTAATGTAATAGGCCGCACCGCGCAGGTTGGCGTGCTCAATCACGGGACTATCCGCTGCTGCTGGTCGGGTGCGATCTGCGCCGCTGCGCAGGATTGACCTCAGGCGGCCGTAGCCCAGGCAGTTCAGCTCCAGCGCGTAAGCGCAGGCGGACTCTAGGCGGTCATGCAGTTGTTCCTTGCGGGTATCACGCTGCAAGGCAATCACAGCCTTCAAGCCATTGGCAAAGTCCGGGCGCTCTTCCAGGTTGCGCCGTGCATAGTCATACGTGGCTGGACCGATGGACTCGGCCCAAGCCAGCAAGGCTTCTGGCTGGGTGTCCCGCTGATGACGGTGCTGGGGCGGCAGGTGCTCCGGCACCGTGGTAACGCCAACTCCTTGAGCCAGGGTATGACTGGCAATCTGGCGCCGCTGATGAAACACCATCAAGCGATCACTGTTGACCCGGATATCCACCAGCAGGTGGATGTATTGAAACGGTACCGAGTAGTGGTGACCGCTGTGCTCCAGGTGGTAATCGCTGGCCACCCGGATTTGGTAGCGCCACTGGCTATAGGCATAAGGCTCTGCCGGGAGGCTCTGGAGTTCCGGGGCATCCAGCTCCTGAAAGCGAACCAGTCGGTTTTTCGGGTAGGTTCTGGTCGTGCGCTCATTCAGACGCGCCATCCAATAGTCGAGGCGCTCATTCAGCTCTTCCAGCGAAAAGAAGGTGTGGTTGCGCAGGCGCGCCAACACCCAGCGTTGCACGATCTGCACGCCAATCTCAGCCAAGGACTTGTCCTGCGGGCGCCGGGGCCGAGCGGGATGAATGCTGAATCCATAATGCTCGGCGAACTCCTGGTAGGCAGGGTTCAGCTGAATGTGCTCTTTGCCACTTCGGAGTACCGCCGCCTTCAGGTTATCCGGCACTACATAGCGCGGCACACCAGCGAGATGCTCCAGAGCAAGACGATGGCAGTGCAGCCAGTCGGCTACGGTTTGGCTGGCCACGGCCGTGGCGAACAGGTAGCCCGAGGCCCCCAGGGTGCCGACGAAAACTTGCGCTTTGGAGACCTCCCCGGTGTCTTGATTGACGATGGGCATGGTGCGTCCGCAGAAATCCACAAACAGCTTGTCGCCGGGTTTATGGATTTGCCGCATGCTGATTTTCTGCTGGTTGCGCCAGGCCCGGTAGAGGCGAGTGAACTGCGCATAGGACACGCTATCCGGCTCGCCCACTCGGAACTCTTGCCAGAGCAGATCCAGCGTAACGTCCCGTTGCTGCAGTTGTTCATGAATATTCGCCCAATTGGGTGTGGCTCGGCGACTACCGCCCTCTGTGCCAGCGCTGAAACGGGCCTGCAAGGCAGAATCTTCTAAGTCGCGCAGCTGTTCCCAATCCTCACCCCGCTGGCTCAGCCGATCTCTCAGGCCGCGAACGGTATTGGGTGAAATCCCCACCAGACGAGCCACCGCCCGATGCGATAGCGAGGGGTTGCAGGCATGGCGCACGGCCTGCCGGAGTTGATCAATGGTCAATCTCATAGGTTCTCCCCGCGACAGGCGCGGTTACGCCTCGCCCGTCACGATCAATGCAAATTCATGGATGAATGGGCAGGCAGCCGGGTTGACGCCCGACACCGGGAAACACAGAATGAGAACGTCTGGGGTTCAACCTGACGTTTCTCGAAAGGCCTGGGGGCGCAATCCCCAGGCCTTTTGCATTTCCATGGCCTGTAACGCTACGAATCAGTCAGGGCTCATGGTGTTTCTCCTCGCTGTTCAGGTTATCCAGTGGTCGGGCACGTGCTCAGACGTCGCTCGATGGCATTGGTTGATCGCACGCACCATCAGGTTCGTTGCTCTGCACAGCGTGGCGCTGACAGGCAATCCAGGCGGCAATGTCTTTCGCCAGCGCGAACCTGCCACGTCGATTGGGCAGTATAAAAAACGGCACATCGATCATCCCTCTCGACAGCGCCACGCGAAATGCGGCCGGCGAGCGAAAACCCAATTCCCGCCACAGGGCATTGCTGCCCAGCATCACCCCATAGCGCGCCGTCAAGCCATGCTCCAATTCATTAGCCAGACGCTGGATAGGGTTCTGTTCGTTCATGACGCTCGCCGTTTCGCGTAGTTACGGATCATGGTAGAGAAATCGCTGGGGCGGCACGAGCCGTAACCTTTCAACCAACTTTTACTGTATTTGTGCGCGCCGGATGAAGCTAAGTGACTGAATTTCAACGCATCAATGCGCTGCTCGTGAGTTTTCGCGCGAGCATGCGAAACAAAAACCGCCGAGCAGCTCCGCCCGCCAAGCGCGATCAAGCTGACGTTTTGCGCGTGCGGTATTGGTATGAAGGACTGCGGCACCGCACCGGGTTGGCTACGGCCTATAAGCTCGAGCAGCACTTCGAGCCGGAGTCATTTCGCAAGCAGGACGGGATCACCAGTAACCGCTGCAAATGGCAGCGCTATGCGGCTGGCCGGCATACCCCGCAGGCCAAGCTGGCAGCCCGTATTGATGCCCAAGTACCAGGCTCATTGCAGGAGCTGCAGCATCCCCTTTGGGCCATCCTGAAACATCAGCCATCCCGCACCACGCTAAGCGAGGCGTTTCTGCAGCGCTTGAAGCCGGATGTGCAGGCGGTGCTGTTCGAGCCCGTCGGTGGTATCGAGGTTTACTGGCAGCGGGCCAGAGTCACCGTCGTGCTGATGAGAAAGCTGGAGCGCATTGCCAGCCTGGATGCTCTGGCGGCATTGACCTGGCTGCTGCGAGAAGCCATCGCGCAGGGCGGCCATAAGAGTGCAGAGCGCCTGGCAAACAGCATTTATACAGTGCTGTTAATCATGGGTATCGAGTGGCAAAACAGGGAGCTGGCAGAGCCGCTGCTCAAGCTATTTGCACAACGCATTTTGCCGCTGGGTTCGCCATCCCATCGGCGGTTCTGCATGAGCGGAAAGGACATGCTTGAATGCTCGGCAGCGCTCAATCTGATTGTGTACCAAACCACCGACGGCAGGCGTCGCAGCCTGACCTGGCTGCAGCGGGTGCACATCATGCGCCGGTTACTGGCTGGCATGACGGGCTTCGATGTGGTGCATGCCCTGGCGCCCCAGTACATGCCCGTGGGAACCGATGTGCCGGCGGAAATAATGCATCGGCTCGAACAAGATGAGCGCTGGCGACAATGGGGGTGGAGCAGCATTAACTCCGTCCAGCCAGAGCCCTTCCCGCCGCCTGAACTCTTGATTCCGCGGCGGGAGACAACTGCTGTCCCATCAACCTCGCCTGGGTGACCTGCTTGCGTGCTATTGATAGTGCCATGAGTCCAAGGGCAGTACGCAGCTTGGACGGCTACGCGTATGGGACTACATTGCGAGCGAGTCGAGCCGTTCCGTCGTCGAAGCTAAAACGCACAGGCGTTCATCACTACCTAGTCAACATTAACCCGTGTGGGGGCGTTTGACCGGGAACGATAAGAAGGGTTTGATCTCTTTGAGCACGAACATACTCTGCATTTCCTTGATGCCCGGTAACTGCCGAATAACGGTCATGGCGAAGTCAGCAAACGAATCGAGATCACGCGCCACTACCTGCAGGAGGAAGTCGGCGTCGCCGCCGATGCTGTAGCACGCCACAACATCCTCCAGCTGCATGACCTCCTGCTCGAATTTCCTTGCCTCGGCTTCACTGTGGCGATCGATGTTAATCCGTATGAACACCATGACTCCCAGCCCGATCTTGCGCCGGTCAAGCACCGCCCTGTAACCCTGGATGAAGCGATGTTCCTCCAACTGCCTGACCCTACGCCAGCAGGGCGAAGCAGACATACCAATGTGGTCGGCCAGGGTCTGGTTGGTGATCCTGCCGTCCTGCTGCAGGGCAGTAAGGATTCTGACATCCGTCAGATTTAGCGCTTGCTCGGTCATAAATTCCACCCGTCCATGAGAAATGGGAAGATTCTACCCTTTTCGATTTTGCAGGCAATTGAAATAGAAATTTTTTTCCCAATCAAAGGGCGTAGCATTTTTCCAACTTCTGAACATAAAAAGTTGCATTAATCTCGGCGCCATTATTTTGCGACTCAATATTCTGAGCCTATACCAGGCAACTAGATTGGTCGCCATTTCCATGGTCAATTCAAGGATGAAAAATGATCCTGCATCTTGTCTTCTTCAAGTTTCACGAGCCCTTTCAATGGTGTGACGATGAAGTGATCGATGCTGAGGCGTCGACACGCCAGCATCCACTTCATATCAGAGAAATACTGGGCTGGGCTTGCGGAAGAAATATCAGCCCGCGCAATAGAGCTGTGGACTTTGCGGTGATGGGTTTATTTGATAATCAGGATGCGCTGTCTGCATTTCTGATTCACCCCAATCACCAGCAAGGTGTATCGAAGTGGCAGAAAATTGCCAGCTGGCAAGTGGTCGATCTTGACATTGAAAGTGACACTACTAAATTTTTCGGACTTATCAATGACTGGGCCGACTCAAGTCTGACGCAGTTTGAATAGTTAAAGACTTTTTAATGAGCGTGGAGAATTCAATGAATTTCGATGCAACTATTCACAAGTGTGTAATCGTAGTCGACAGCGCATTGGGGGTCGGACATGCCGCCAATGCGGCCAGCGTCATCGGCGTCAGTCTAGGGCGTTCGGTGAGTGGCTTGGTCGGGCCGGATATGCAAAGCCGTGACAATGTGAATTACCCAGGCGTCATCTACGCGCCGTTGCCGATTCTGCTCACCAGCAACGAGCATTTGCAGTCTCTCCAAGAGAGGGCGCTGACGGATGAGGAAATCCACACCATGCCATTCAGTGCCTTGGCGCAATCCTGCAAAACTTATCAGGAGTATGAGGCCCGTATCTCTGGCACCGACAGCTCGGGCATCGAACTAGTTGCCATTGGGCTAATCGGACCGCAGAAAAAAATTAGCAAGTTGACAGGGAATCTTCCGCTGCTCAAATGACAAGGAGGTTGTCGTGTACGCTTTATTCAAACCTGAGCTTCTGGAGTTGGCTCGCACCGTTTATCAGCAACATGTCTTGTTTGAGCGTGGTGATATTGCAGCAGAAGAGCTGAATGGCATCCAACTCGAACGCCTCAAGCACACACTCAGGTATGTAAAGGCAGGCTCTCCCTTTTATCGAGATAAACTGCTTTCTCTATCCTCCAGCGCCATAGATTCGCTCGACTGGGATGTATTCCGCAAGCTGCCATTCACTACAAAGAACGATTTGCGCGAAGCGGGTCATGACATAGCCGCCGCGCCACTGCAGAAATCCTGGGTCTACTACGAAACCACGGGTACTACTGGTGCGGCGACACCCTGCCCGCGTAACGAACAGGATTCGATATTCAATAACACGCCACTGATACTTCGTTACGGCGAGTTGTTTCGTGCCCACGGTCAGCAACATATTGTCGGCGTCATGGGCCCTACGGAGTTGCACTCTACCGGCGATACGTTTGAAGTCGTCAGGCGATGGGCCACCGCCTCCCGTTGAAGTCGTGGGTAGTCTTGCGTGCGGAGTCGTGAGTCTCCATACACCAATAAATTACTTGAGGAGCGTGACATGCTCGATTTGACACAAGTACTTACCTATTCAGTGGCGCTGGGTATTGCCGCCGCAATTCCCGGCCCCGGTATGGCAGCGCTGGTAGCGCGGAGCGTTAGCGGTGGCACATTATCGGGCTTTTGCCTGCTGCTTGGATTGATCCTAGGTGACTTGACCTATCTGTCGTTCGCAGTCTTTGGTCTAGCAATGATCGCTGAACACTTCAACGCGCTGTTTCAACTGGTTCGCTGGGGAGCAGCACTGTATCTCTGCTATCTGGCTTGGCAGTTCTGGTTCGCCAACCACCAAGCTATAGAAGTGGGCAAGCCCGCGAAGAGGAAGGAACTACTGTCGGCGGCAATATCCGGACTGACCATTACCCTAGGCAACCCGAAGACCATCGCTTTTTATCTGGCACTTCTGCCGCTGGCGATTAATTTGGAGACGGTCTCGTTACAGACCTGGGCACTGGTGCTGGTACCGCTGACCATTCTGGTGTTGCTGAGTGTCGGAGCGTTGTTCATTTTCGCTGCCATGCGTATCCGGCACTTGCTGTCGGGTCAACGTGCTCAACAGCAGTTATTCCGCGGCGCGGCGACAATCATGGTGGCTGCAGCGGCATCAATGTTGATTCGCTGATTGGTTCCCATCGGAGTGTCGGCCGTTGTGATCCGCCTCCTCCACTTGTCCACCGTCTTTGGATTCAGTCAGTAGTGGGTGGCAAGGACTCGGGTACTCTCTATCGACGCCATGGAACTCGGCTCGGACACGCGGGGTCGTGCGGGAACAACCGTGAAGAATACTTCCCATGGGCATCCTCCTATTGGCGACTCGGGGATGATGCACCACTACAAGTTGGGACTACGCCTCGCGGCTGCACTCAACTCCTGCAACCGCCAGGGGCGGCGTCAACGCAATTTGGTGATCAGGAGCATTGCAATTGACTGCCCAAGTCGAATGCAATTAGGTGGTCAAGTGGATGCAATTACGCATGCAACTCAGCCTCAAGCTCGTGGAGCTTGTTGTGGAGCATTATCTCACGGCCAATTGAAGCTTCTAGTAATGCGCGTTGATGTTCTGCTTCAGATTTGTAGTCCTTTTTCACTGCAGGCTTAGTTTTTTTTAAGGTGCTCGCCTGGATTGCACGGGCCTCATCAATGGCTTGGATCAACAGGGTGTTGGACTCTCTGCCGCTTTTTATTGCACCAGGCTTACGTCCTGCCTCGACGGCAACGGAGTCATTGTTTATCAAAGTACCTTTAGGCACAACTATAGTGGTGTTGCTAAGCATTCGGCTTATTGCTTGGTAGTAATGGCCATGCTTTCTAGTGTTCTCGATCACTGGGTGACCTCTGCGTAGATTCGCTCTAAGTCGTTAAGTTGTGCGATCTCTGAGCGATACTCTAAAGAGGTTACGTCCAGAACAGAAATGAGTTTCTGTTGCTGAGTCATAACAGATTTTATCTTATCAGGAAGTATCGCAGCGTCGGGGCATCCATTGCCCGACACGCATCGTGTTAGGGTAGGGTGTGCTACCATTTCACAACCATTGATACTCGTACACCCGCCTGTAAAAGTCGGGCGCCACGCTTTCCTACCATTTTTGAATTCAGATAGAGTCTTTTCTTTGTCCGAGAGCGTGATCAGGATCGGCGCCCCATAACCTTCTGCGTGTAACACCTTAGCGTGTCCTCCTTTGACCTCATCATGACGCATAAGAACATCCCTGATGTACATGATAGAGTCCAGCTCCGCCAGGTTGTCTTTTGAAAAGTCGTGCATGATATGGTCAGGCGACGGGTTAAAAACGCTACGCACCCTGGACGAGCCGCGAGCATAATAAAGAGACATTTCTACTGAGAGGTGCTTGAGCTGCCTTCTGAGTGAGGAGTGCCGTACCAAGCCACTTTTAGCAGCGTAAACTGCTAGGGAGCGCCGTAGCTGGTGCAACGTAAATGGCCAGGGTTGCCCGACTGCAAAGTTTCCACCAATGTCCCAGTCTTGGAATGGTGCAACCTCTTTCAATTCGTCCAGATCGGCTTGCTGAATGATGATTGGCGGTAGATCTGAATCGTGGTCGATTGAGTTGAGCTTGGAGACTTTGTAGTCCCCGACAATCGATTGCTCAGATCGCGAATTGAGTGTACTGAAATTCAGATAACTCCTGCTAATAAACAGGGGTAGGTCATCGAGATCTGAGTCTTCGATATAAAGCGCTCGTGCTGCGAGCCGGCAAATAGACTGACCGGCCTTAATCGCCGGAACCACGTGTTTGCAGGTGATCCAAGAGGTTAAGAAGCGATGTCGTGTTAACTTCGTACTGATCCCGATTAGGTGCCGGATTCTTCCATAGGGACGCTTCTTAACCCTCAAGCAATTATACTTCAAGCTCTGGGCTTCGCCTCGGCGCATACCGGAATACGCCATTACCTGGAGTGACGCGCAGTACTGTACCAGGCCGAGGAAACCGCTCAGGCTGGCGGCAGAATTAATATTGTATTTTTCTGTCAGTTCAATTAACCCAAGTTCAATGGCGACTCGCTGAAAGTTAGTTGCAGATTTCACCATTGTGTCCGGCACATCGTAATGCCACTCATAGCCGGTGAGGTAGGAATGACAAAGAAGTGAGATGTTGTTGACGCGAACAATCGCTTCTTCGTTTCGAAGGTAGTCGTCAATTACCTCTTGAATGGAGGTCAGCTTTTCGAAAAGTATTCGTGATGGAATGACGGGGTGTTGAAAACCTTCTTGCTTCGGAGATTTCAGATACGGGATGACTTGTCCGGCGGCGGCGGCAAAAACTGAGTGCAACACCTGACCTTTCCGGTACGGTGCTGCCCCTATGTCATATACCGAACTCAGCGTTGAAGAACGCGCCACCATCCAAATCGGCCACGCCCAGGGCTTCAGCCTGCGCAGGATTGCTCGCCTGATCAATAGGTCTCCTTCGACCATCAGTCGAGAGCTGCGCCGCAATCGAGATGTCTGTGGCAGCTACTCGGCCCGCGCGGCCCAGGAGCAGATGAAGGCCCGCCGCCAAGTCTGTCGACCGAGCCGAAAGCTGCTGCCGGGGAGCGAGCGCTTCGAACTGGTGGTTCATATGCTGCGTGAGCGTTTGTCTCCCGAACAGATTGCCGGCAAGCTGCGCCACATGAACATACCTAGCCTCAGAGATGCCTACGTCTGTCGCGAGACGATCTACAACGCGATCTATGCCCTGCCAGTGGGTGAGCTGCGTAAGGAGCTGATCATCTGTCTGCGCCAAGGCAAGACGACGCGCCGGCCGCGCTCTGGTGGCGTGGATCGGCGCGGCCAGATCCCCGAGATGGTCAGTATTCATGTGCGCCCGCCGGAGATTGAAGACAGGCTGATGCCGGGGCATTGGGAAGGCGACCTCATCAAGGGTAAGGCCAACGCCTCGTCCGTCGGTACGCTGGTGGAACGCACCAGTGGGTACCTGATGTTGGTGAAGATGAACGACGCGACGGCGACTTCGGCGCTGGAAGGCTTCAGCGCCGCGCTCAATAGCATGCCGCTGGAGATGCGCAAGAGCATGACTTACGACCAGGGCCGGGAGATGGCGCGACACGCCGAGATCACCCAAAGAACCGGCGTGGCGATCTACTTCTGCGACCCGCACAGCCCCTGGCAGCGCGGCAGCAACGAAAACATCAACGGCCTGATTCGCCAGTACTTGCCCAAGGGCACAGACCTGTCGGTACATAGCCAGGAGGAGCTGGACGCCATTGCGCTGCAACTGAACATGCGACCGCGTAAGCGCTTCGACTTCAAATGCCCAATCGAAGTTATGGACGAGGTGATGCAGAAGGCCATGGCTATGCGGCATGATGCTCCAGTTTCAATTCAATGACCGTGTTGCACTCAGCTCCTGCAACCGCCGGCATTAAAATAATGGCCGAAATTCTCTATGGTGGCCCCACTGATCCTAGTCAGAATGCCTCGGAGTGTTGCGAGATCGCCGGCATATAATCCTTTAGTGATCTTGGTAAGCACGCTTGCGTCGGACAGTACCTCGTACAAGTTGAGACCTGATTCGAAGCAACGCTTCTTCAAACGGTTCAAAACACCATTTGCTGTATGCATGTAGGCGGTGGACAGGTGCTCGTGCCATGGCGAGAATTTCGATAACTGGATTGCGGCCAATATTGTCTTCTGCTGGTGGGTCAGGGCATCCCACTCTAGAGATTTTGGTGATTCTGGCCTTTGAAACCAGCAATTATTGGGGCCGTTAGCAGTAGGGGAGTAAGCCGCGTAGCTCCAGTAGTTATTAACGAATCTGGATAGCGGCTGACCCTCTCTGTCATAAGTCATTACGAAGTCAGGGTCAGGGTTGAAAAAATCAAACCCCTCGGCAGACGCATATACCAGCGACGCCCCAGTCAGTTCGGTCTTGCGTTTGGTATTTGCCCTGCTCACTGTATGACCTCCATCTGGACAAGCATATCGAGTTTGAACTGCCAGTATTCCGTAATCGCCTCGTGCTGAAAAACGTCATGCCGGATATCTTGGACAAGTTTATTCCGGGCTTCGTCGATCGAAGATATTTCTGTGAGTATCCAGTCGACTTTGCGTAACAGCCCGGAGAAAGCGTAATCGAAGCTTTCTTTTGACTTGGCTGCTGGTTCGGAAGCAAGAATCACATATTGCATGCTGATAATTTTACGGATGTCCTCGGCGTCTGCATGCAGCGAAAACTTATCACAGTTCAGACACCCTTCGAAATGTAAGCAGTCCGGTTGAAGAGATACTGTCGGTATTAACGACTTCGGGTCGTTTTCAGCGTTACAATGGCCAATTGGGATGGCTTTCTTTTTGAACTTTCTGAATTCTTTCGAGAAGGCGTTGAAGTATTCCGAAAAATCCTTCTCCCAGTTTTCAATGGTTCCCTTCGAATAGCTTCTGATGACGCTCCTTGGCGAATTTTGAAGTATGGTCGAAGCGGTTTCGGCGCCAACAGCATCGAAGGCGGTACTTCCGTTAATCGCTCGCCACTCGCGGTAATCAATGCCTACAAAATCTGGATAAAGCTGGGCCTGGATGCGCCGGTAGTGCCGGCGTAAAGCATTAACGGGAAGGCGCCGGACTTCGTTGTTCCGATACAGAGAAAGAAAAAGATATTTGTGCTCTCTTCCGTGGAGCAAAAACTTTCGTAGCTCCAGAAATTTTTCGAATGAGCTGAGAGTCTTGGCTCTGATTTCAAAGGAAACCTCTTTGCCATGAGCCCGATACTTAATGGTGCGTAGCTTAGGGGTTTTCTTGTAAATGCAATCCTTGAGTAGTAGGGAGTCGTCCCAAGTAAATGATATAATGGATTCTTCGTTGGCCGAGGTGTTTGCCGTAAACACTGTTAGGTAGGCATCATGCGCCCATTGAGCCAGGGTCACCCGTTGCCAGCAGGAAAAGTCACTATTGGCTTCTTTGAGCTTGAGGCTCTCTTTCTCTAACTTCCCAATGCACCGATCTATTGGTCGTTCCGAAGAGGTGAATGCCCATTGGGTAGCCTCCTCTAACGAATAGATTTGGCCCGTCTTGTAATTCCAGAATTTGCTCTTTCCCCATTCGGGCAGATTCGCGAGCATGCACTCCGTGGCGCCCCAAGATTTGTTGGGTAAAACCCAGACTTTTTCCCTGGGTAACGTAATCTGATGCGGAAATGATCTTTTATTTATGAGAAAGTCGGTGAGCTGATCAAACAGCTTTATGTTTAGAGCGTAGGATTCCCTTATGTCATGATAAGAGGGTGGCTCGGTGATTGAGTCAAGGTTCTTTCTGGATCGCTTGATGCGTTTGACGCCCTCCTGAAAATATGACATGGGCAAATCAAATATCCAGGAGCCTCCCATCATGCAGTGAGTTGTTTCAGTGGCCACCGTATGCTCACCTAATTTCCCATTCAGCAGTTCTTTGCGCAGGTGGCTCACCCGGCTGTCAACCGCATTTTTGTAGGAAGTTGCGTTTGACATTAGGTCAGGAAGATTATTGTTGTCAGCCCATCTTACTAAGTTGCAGAGATTGGAGACGATACCGGTTAATGACTTAGGCCTGTGGGCGCCTGTCAGAAACGATATGGAAATTGAAACCAGTAGTCTTCTTACTGCGTTGAATCTAGAGGGGCTCGAAGGCCTTTGATTGTCCGCAGCCTCAAAAGCGAAAAGGTAGGTGGGCAGCTTGACATCTTCAAATACTAGGTATGATTTTGTGAGGTTAAGGGTATTGATTAAATCCTCAATGTCCGCTAGCCCATGATGGGCTGGGCTAAATTCAATTAGTTTTTTGTAATAAGTTTGCTTGGCCATCTAGAATGATTCCATCAGCGTGGTTTCAATGGCCTCGTAGCCGGCGTTCAAATCTGCAGAAATAATTCGGTAATTCAGGTAGAGGAGAGTTGTCTCAATTTTTGAGTGCCCCATTCTGTCCTTAAGATTATTTAAGGCGCTAATAAAGCTCAATTCGTCCTTATTGATTCTCGCCCAGAGATCCTCTGCGTAGTTCATTCCAAAGGTAGCTCTCAGATCGTGGAAGCGAAATTTAAAGGGAGTGGGGCACTGATCGAGAAGGGGCTGAAGCTCTCGGCGTATGGTTTGTCTAAGCGCATCACCTTTGGGTATGTTCGTATAATCAGCCGTCGCGGCATCATCTTTCGCTGAATAATATGGGATGCCGTCATTGGTGATAAAAATATAGTCGTTCTCTTGGACGCTAGCCGACGCCTTGTTTTTTCGCATTAGGTATCTAGGCGAATCGATGTATACAGCTAGTCGATAATGTAACCACTCAGGAATGTAGAGTACATGTCTCTTGCTTTTCTTTGTGTCAATACCAGTCCCTCGCCCTACTGGCAGTGCAAATTTCCTAGTGCCGTTTTCCTTTGCGTCTCGACGAATATGGTGGGTTCTCAGCGTCAAAACGGTCTGAATTCGTCCACCACTAATGAGGCTAATTAGGCACATCAACTGTAGTTCGGTATTGCCTGTCTGAAGAAGGCAGTTAATGAGGTTCAGCTGTTCCTTTCGGGTGTGTGGTCGCAGAACTCCACCATCGTTAATAGTTCCGTCCTCGGAGGATTTTGCAATTGTCGACTTGGAGCCTCTAAGGCTGTTTTTTGTTATGACTTTTTGATGCTCAAAACCTTTGTCATCCAGATAGCTAACTATCTTTGTGGTTTCGTCCCAGAGCGAGTTTTCTGGTGAGAAGTCGTGCTGTCTACGAAGCCAAGTGTAGAATCCAAAAACGCATCCTAATTTCTTTTCTTTGGTGGACTCCCCCATCTCTCCCGCGTCAACTTTCCTGTTCAGTAAGGCGGCGTAATAGTAAGTCGGTCTTCTGAGTTTGCGAGTCGGGAACTCAAGGTAATTTAGCCCTGCGTCGTTCATTTCGGCCATGAATAGGCGAAGTTCGCGAGCGATGGTCATCAGCGTCTGGGCGTCCACCGTGCCGTTGTGATGGCTCGCTTCGATTTTGCTGAGGAGATACAAATTTCCGTGATGCCAAGGAGCGCCATCGCTCATCAGGAGGGCAGGGTAATGGGTGTACTCCGGTAGCTCTTCTCCTAGCCAGCTCACGAAGGGAAAAGGCTCTCCAGCTGTCCTGGGAAGCGGGTGCCCGTCAGCATCACGCGTCATCGCTGTGCTTAGCGCTAGTCGCCGTAGCTTAAGGATGTTGAGCTGGATGGGTTCGACGGACATTGTGGCTCCTCCTGATGTGTCCATAATGGCAGCACAGAATGGAGTACGATTCAGCCATCCTAAACTGGGGTGTGGCTGGCGCATGCCCAAGCGCGAGTTCTGGCGCTTGCGTGGCCCGATCCTGACCCTGGCCGTGGGGCTGGTGTTGTTTACCGTGGTCGGTGCCGGTTATTTCATCCACTGGCTGCTGCCGACCATCCCCTTGCCGGTGGCCTTCGCCCTGGCGGCGGTGTTGTCGCCTACCGACGCCGTGGCGGTCTCGGCGATTTCCCAGAATCGCCTGCCGACGCCGTTGATGCACATGCTCCAGGGCGAGGCGTTGATGAATGACGCCTCGGGCCTGGTGACCTTCAAGTTCGCCCTGGTGGCGGCGGTCACCGGGGTATTTTCCCTGGCCAATGCCAGCCTGACTTTCGTCCTGGTGGCGGTGGGTGGCCTGGCAGTGGGCGTGGCTCTGAGCTGGCTGGTGGGACGCCTGCGGGCCTGGATGATCGCCCGTGGCTGGGACGATCCGGCAACTCACGTGGTGTTCATGTTGCTGCTGCCGTTCGCCGCCTATGTGCTGGCCGAGCGCCTGGGGGCCTCGGGCATCCTTTCGGCGGTGGCGGCGGGGATGATGCAGAGCTGGCTCGACCTGCTGCCGCGCCAGACCAGCACCCGCCTGCTCAATCGCAGTGTCTGGTCGTTGCTGGAGTTCGCTTTCAACGGCCTGATCTTCCTGCTGCTGGGCCTGCAACTGCCGGACATCATCAAGGCGGTGGTCAGCCACGAGACTTCACTCTGGCCGACCCTGGCCTATCGCTGCCTGGATGTGGTGGCAATCTTCCTGGTGTTGCTGGTGCTGCGTTTCATCTGGGTGCAGAGCATCTGGCGCCTGTCGGGCCTGCTGCGGCGCTGGCGCGGCAAGGGCGAGCTGACCCTGGTGCCCACCGCGCGCTCCTGCTGGCTGCTGACCGTGGGCGGGGTGCGCGGGGCGGTGACGCTGGCCGGCGTGATGTCGGTGCCTCTATTTTTGGGCGCGGGTGAAGCCTTTCCCGAACGTGACCTGCTGATCTTCATTGCCGCCGGGGTGATCCTGCTGTCCCTGGTAGCGGCCTGCATCGCCTTGCCGCTGTTGCTGCGTGGCATCGTCAAGAGCCCTGACGACAAGCGTCGGGGTGAAGTGCGCGATGCCTGGCGCAAGACTGCCGAGGCGGCGATCCATGCGCTCGAAGCCGAGGAGGTCGCCGAGTCCGGCGAGGCTCCGGATGCCGCCCAGGCCGCCCTGAGCAGCGAGCTCAAGGGCCGGTTGATGGCCGAGTATCGGCACCAGCTGGAGGTCTACAACGATTCTGCCGAGGCCCAGGCCCTGGCCCAGCAGATGGACTTGCTGGAGCGGCGCCTGCGGCTCAAGGCCCTGCGGGCGCAACGGCTGGAGCTGTATCGACTGAGCCGCCAGCATCAGATCGGCGACGATGTGTTGCGTGAAGTGCTGGCGGAACTGGATTTGAGCGAGGCGAACCTGGGGCAGGTGAAGTGACTTGCATTTGATGCCGAGCATGGGCTGGGTGGTGATGTTGGCTTGGTGTCGATAGTGTTTGCCTGCCGCCCTTTCCATGAAAGTGGGCGGCAGGCACTAAAGGCCGTCAGAAATCTATCCGGCGTCCCCCCATCTGTGTTTCAGCACCCTCTTCACCGAGGGGTGCCCCTGAGGCGCTGATCGCATTCTGGTTTGCCCATTCCCGCAGCTTTGCAAACTCATCCTTGCGCACTTTACTCATGGGGACCATGCGTGAAATCGTTGCTTCGAAGTCGCTCATCGCCAAATCCTCCGAGGTACTGGAATGACTGACGCGTCTTGAGAAGGCTTCGATCAGGGAGTCAGCTACCCAGGCTTCCAACTCGGCACCGGAAAGCACAACGTTGTTTCCGAAGTTCGCCTCTCCCGCCAGGTTTGCCAGGCGATCCAGGTCAAACCTGCCAGGGTCGCGCTTTAGCTTCTTCAGGTGTATTTCAAGAATCTTTTTCCTTTCCACCGCCGAGGGGAAGTCGACGAAGAATATTTCGTCAAAGCGACCTTTCCTCAGCAGCTCAGGTGGGAGATTGGCAAGGTTGTTGGCCGTGGCGAACACGAAAACCGGTGCGGTTTTCTCTTGCATCCAAGTCAGCAGCGTGCCAAACACCCGAGTGGCGGTGCCGCCATCAGAAGAGCCGCTGGAAGAGCCAGAAAGGCCTTTTTCAATTTCATCGATCCATAGGATGCAAGGTGAAACGGCCTCGGCGGTTTGAAGGGCAGAGCGAATGTTCGATTCTGACGAGCCCACGATGCCTTGGAATATCTTGCCCATATCCAGGCGCAACAACGGCATGTTCCATGATGAAGATACGCATTTTGCAGTCAAGGATTTGCCACAGCCGGGAACACCGGTAAGCAGCAAGCCCTTGGGGGTTCCTACGCCGAACTCTTTGGCGGCCTGGCCAAAACATTGGCCACGTAGATGCAACCACTTTTTTAATGTAGCCAGCCCGCCAACATCGTCGAGGTTGAGCTGGGAGTCTATGTATTCCAGGATGCCGGTCTTGCGGATGATCTGTTTCTTTTCCGCAAGTAGGTCCTTGACTGTATTTTGATCCAACGTCAGGTTGGCGACGAGAGATCGCGACAAGGAGTTATCAATCTCCAGGCTTGTCAGCCCCAATGCCGCGTCAATGAGTTTTTCCCTGTTCTCCAGGGACAGCTCGATCTTGACGTTGTCATTGCTTTTCCAAGTGTCCACGAAACTCTCAATCTGGACTTTTACTTCATCCCTGGAGGGGAGTGGAAAATCAATGAGGGGGCGGCGGCAAAAACTGAGTGCAACACCTGACCTTTCCGGTACGGTGCTGCCCCTATGTCATATACCGAACTCAGCGTTGAAGAACGCGCCACCATCCAAATCGGCCACGCCCAGGGCTTCAGCCTGCGCAGGATTGCTCGCCTGATCAATAGGTCTCCTTCGACCATCAGTCGAGAGCTGCGCCGCAATCGAGATGTCTGTGGCAGCTACTCGGCCCGCGCGGCCCAGGAGCAGATGAAGGCCCGCCGCCAAGTCTGTCGACCGAGCCGAAAGCTGCTGCCGGGGAGCGAGCGCTTCGAACTGGTGGTTCATATGCTGCGTGAGCGTTTGTCTCCCGAACAGATTGCCGGCAAGCTGCGCCACATGAACATACCTAGCCTCAGAGATGCCTACGTCTGTCGCGAGACGATCTACAACGCGATCTATGCCCTGCCAGTGGGTGAGCTGCGTAAGGAGCTGATCATCTGTCTGCGCCAAGGCAAGACGACGCGCCGGCCGCGCTCTGGTGGCGTGGATCGGCGCGGCCAGATCCCCGAGATGGTCAGTATTCATGTGCGCCCGCCGGAGATTGAAGACAGGCTGATGCCGGGGCATTGGGAAGGCGACCTCATCAAGGGTAAGGCCAACGCCTCGTCCGTCGGTACGCTGGTGGAACGCACCAGTGGGTACCTGATGTTGGTGAAGATGAACGACGCGACGGCGACTTCGGCGCTGGAAGGCTTCAGCGCCGCGCTCAATAGCATGCCGCTGGAGATGCGCAAGAGCATGACTTACGACCAGGGCCGGGAGATGGCGCGACACGCCGAGATCACCCAAAGAACCGGCGTGGCGATCTACTTCTGCGACCCGCACAGCCCCTGGCAGCGCGGCAGCAACGAAAACATCAACGGCCTGATTCGCCAGTACTTGCCCAAGGGCACAGACCTGTCGGTACATAGCCAGGAGGAGCTGGACGCCATTGCGCTGCAACTGAACATGCGACCGCGTAAGCGCTTCGACTTCAAATGCCCAATCGAAGTTATGGACGAGGTGATGCAGAAGGCCATGGCTATGCGGCATGATGCTCCAGTTTCAATTCAATGACCGTGTTGCACTCAGCTCCTGCAACCGCCGGGTTATTTCCTTTTGCAGGTCGTTGGCAACTTCAAAGTTAGGTGAAACGATGATGCAGTTGCTTCTATAACCCTGCGAGCGGATATTAATTGCCAAGTCTTTCAGGCGGCGGCGATAAATGGGGTTGGAGCTGGTTGTAAGGTAATTGTGAGCATCGAGGAAGACGAAGATGTTCTTGCTGTTTTCTTCTTTCGCCCTTTCTTCACAGAAGTCCAATGCCAGCTTCAGGTCAAAGGTCTTGTCTCCAGCAACGGCACCGTTTGTCTGGATGCCTAGTGTCGAGTTCCAGAGAAATAAACGATGATTGAGCGACTTGGCGATCTCGCCAAGTTCTGCCACAACACGCTCTTCTTCAGAGGATTCAATGACCAGAATCGCATAGCGTGCTTTTAGATAGTTGGTGATTTGCTGGGTGCGGTTCATGTTGGGCATCTCTTCACTGCCTTGTGCTATTTCTGCTGTATAGGGAGACCGGTCTTGGTCATGCTGAGACCCGAAACAACGAACTCAACGGTTCTTGTTGTTCTAAAAAAATCAATATCTATTCGGTCGGTGGTTTTGATGAGTTGCTTGCTTTGATAAGGATGTATGGCATTGCTGTTATAGCGTCCGGCGAGTGTCAGATCCACGGCCTTGACCACGCGTGTCATGGCCGCGTCTCGAAAGATTTCCTTGGGGGCGTAACCTGTGTAAAGCACCCAATTTTTTCCTCGATGGACGGAGCTGATGAGAGCCTCTATGGCCTGGGCCTGATCGAGTGGTTCCCCGCCGGAGAGGGTCACTCCATCGATTGAATCCAAGGCGTTTATCTGATTGGCCAGATCACTTACAAGAATAGATGTGCCTGTCTTTGAGTCATGGGTGTTTTGATTGAAACAGCCCTTGCAGTTCAACCCGCATCCTTGTACCCACACGACCATTCGCAGTCCGGGGCCGTTGGCACGACTCAGCTCGGTATGATGCAAATGGAGGTACATTTAGAGTCTCGCGCTCAGTATTTGCAGTGTCTGTTCCTCATGTACCACCGTGTATTCTGGTTTCCATTCGGTCAACAGTTCGGCCGTAGGACTGGCCAGCAACGACTCAAGCTCTTCGGTAAGCTTCGTACATATATCGCCTTTTACGCCAAATACCTCTTCTTTGATTTCATTGCCGGAGAGAGTTACGCGGATTCGGTATTCGTAGTTTGAACCGAACTCGATATCAAAGTTGTCTTCTGATTCTTTTAGTCGCGTTGGAATTCCGGAGGCTTCTATGCGCTGCATGGTGTTTTCGATCGCAGCGCTGATATAGGCTCGTTGAAAGCGAGAAGCAAGATTTTTTGTTGTGGATTCATCTTTTTTAAAGAGAGAGGCATGTTCAATGATTAATTTGTAAACATTGTTTTCCATTTTGCATGCGAAGTAGTTGTAGCCACCGTCTGTGGGTGCGCTGATAGCGCGAAATTGGCTACTTCCCATGTAGCCCAAAAGCCGAATTGTTAGTTTGCTGAGAATATTGTATTCGCCAATCAACTCGGTTGTTGGTGTGAGGCCGAGTTTTGTAAATGCTTTTACTATTGTTTCTTCGTCAGTGTAGGTGAACTCGAATTTTGTGCAGTGTGACATGTCATAGCTCCAGTTTTCTACCTGGTCTGATTTCTTCGGCGTTTTTTATGTCGTTCAGAGTGGCGGCCGAAATTTCTATATTTCGGGGGGGCACCGCTGTTTCGGGCTCGACCGAGGGTATTGGGGGCTGTATTGCACCTTGAGGCACAATCACCCGGCGTCTCTGAGAGGCTTTTGCTGCGCTATGATCGCCAAGTAAGCTGGAATCTATCACTTCAAGCAGGCGTTTTATAATCAGGGCTGGGGCTGAAGTAAGCTTTTCATAGAGACTGATGTGCAGCAATGCATCGGTGCCGTCATCGAAGATTAACTTGACGAAGTAGGTCTGGGATTCGTTGCCAACGATGCCTATGTGAGTAATCTGATTAAGCTCGCGCGAATGTTTTTCCCAGCGCTCGCCGTCGAAGAAGGCGATGATCAGCTTGGTTGCTGTGATGATAAAAGCGTTACTACCTCTTCGGATGTCATCGTCATGAAAATTCTGGTAGCTCGCCAGTACTTTTTCTCCAGGGACGACTTGCAGAGAAGATGCGAGGTATTGATTGGCCGAGAAGTCTATATCTTCATGGAGCTTTATAGATTTTGAGTAATGGTAGAGGGTAATTAATGCGCCAATGGTGCTCAGGCTAATTACTATGTAGCTGGAAGGAGTGATAAATATAAGTCCGGCTGCAAGTAAGATTATTGCCCAGAGACTATATTTTACAAGTTTCTGAATTTTGGCTTGTTTTGATCGATAGCCTGAAAATGACTTGCTTGGAATATATTTGCGTCCTGGGATAAACGTAATAACTGCACCCAGGCCAAAAAAATTGCAGTGATAAGGCCAAGTGTCGCAGTTCTGGCTTTATCGATCTGCAAGCCTTCAAGAAACATCAGGGCGCCACCAGCACATAAAACAGGAGAGGTTGCAGCAATGGCCAAGCCATAGACCTTTCCCTTTGTTTCTATGAGCATCTTCCATAGGGGAATAGTTGTTATCACTCCCTCTCTCCTTGATGGGAAAAATTAGCGTTTTTGATGTGATGATTTCGCGTTAAATACCTGGCGTATTTTACACAGAGAGATAATAAAAAGAATGGGGGCTGGCACCCGGTATCGGTAATGGAAGCTACGAAAAAGTGTCGATATCAATCAGACCGTGATGCTCGCCTTCAAGGTGTACTGGCTAGAGGTCGCTATTGATGGCCGAGATTGCAGGCCGGTGTCCGGTGGCTGGATGTGGGGGCAGGCTCAGGAGCAATGTTCAGATGGTGCTGGGGGAAGGGGCTCACGAACAGGTCCGTGAGAACGCCAGCAGCCTTTTGGAAAGAGGGGCTATCGGAGAAGGCGCTCTGGCGGGCAGTCAGGGGCGCACCAGGCGCTTCTCGGGCGAGGCCTTCTACAACAGGGTGTATCTCATATCACTTGCGGCGTAACACGAAATCGCGAATCCGCTCGGCAGCCTCGACGCATTCGGCCAGTGGTGCCACCAGGGCCATGCGCACGCGGCCGGCGCCGGGGTTGGTGCCGTCCACATCGCGGGAAAGATAGGAGCCCGGGACCACGGTCACGTGTTCCTGTTCGAACAGGTCGCGGCAGAACGCTGCGTCATCACCGGCCACGTTCGGCCACAGGTAGAAACTGCCGTCCGGGCGCTGCACGTCCATCACTGGTGTAAGGATTGCCAATACCGCATCGAATTTCTCGCGGTACAGCGCACGGTTGGCCCGCACGTGGACTTCGTCGTTCCAGGCGGCGACGCTGGCCAGTTGGGTCTGCACCGGCATGGCGCAGCCGTGGTAGGTGCGGTACAGCAAGAAGCCCTTGAGGATCTCGGCATCGCCGGCGACGAAGCCCGAGCGCAGGCCTGGCAGGTTGGAGCGCTTGGACAGGCTGTGGAACACCACGCAGCGCTTGAAGTCCTTGCGGCCCAGCTCGGCGCAGGCGCTGAGCAGGCCGGGCGGCGGCGATTGCTCGTCGAAATACAGTTCGCTATAGCATTCGTCGGCGGCGATCACAAAGTCATGCTCATCGGCCAGGGCGATCAGCTTCTTCAAGGTCGCCAGCGGAATCAACGCGCCGGTGGGGTTGCCCGGCGAGCACAGAAACAGGATCTGGCAGCGTTGCCAGATCTCGGCCGGTACCGCGTCGAAGTCCGGGTTGAAGCCGTTCTCGTCCAGGCAGGGCAGGTAGTGCGGCTTGGCCCCGGCCAGGAAGGCCGCGCCCTCGTAGATCTGGTAGAACGGGTTGGGGCTGACCACCAGGGCGTCCTCGCCACGGTTGACCACGGTCTGGGTGAAGGCGAAGAGCGCCTCGCGGGTACCGTTCACCGGCAGCACGTTACGCGCCGGGTCGATCCAGCCCTCCGGCACGCCGAAGCGCCGCTCGCACCAGGCGCCGATGGCTTCGCGCAGGGCGGGGATGCCCAGGGTGGTGGGGTACACCGCCATCTGGTCGAGGTTGTTGGCCAGGGCCTCGGCGACGAAGCTCGGCGAACGGTGCTTGGGTTCACCAATGGATAGGGCGATGGGCCGCTTGCCAGGGTTGGGAGTGACGCCGCCGAGCAAGGCGCGGAGCTTTTCGAACGGATAAGGTTGCAACTGGTTCAGAGCGTTGTTCATCGATGCGGGGTCTCAATCAAAGCGTCGGTTCATGACCTGTCAGATGCTCAGGCGGGTCATTTCGATAGTCGGTTCATGGCTGACGCTCAACTGGCTGACGATCGCATCCTGCAGGCGACTGCACAGCTGGGGGTCGGAAAGGGGCTGGTTGTGCGCGTCGGTAATGAAGAACACGTCTTCCACGCGCTCGCCCAGGGTGGCGATCTTGGCGTTTTGCAACGACAGGTCGAATTCCAGGAAGATCTTGCCAATGCGCGCCAGCAGGCCTGGGCGATCGGGAGCGCTGAGCTCGAGCACCGTCACCGGACGCTGGGCGTCGTTGTGGATGGTCACCTCGGGAGCAAAGGCGAAGTGCTTGAGTTGGCGCGGCACCCGGCGCTTGATGATGGTCGGGTAGTCGTCGGGGTTGCGCAGGGCATCGGTCAGGCCCTTGCGGATCTGCTCGACCCGCTCTGGGTTATTGCCGATGGATTCGCCGTCGTTGTCCAGGACGATATAGGTGTCGAGGGTGAACTGGCTGCTGGAGGTGATGATCCGGGCGTCATGGATGTTCAGGTTGAGCTGGTCCATGGCGGCCACGGTCACCGCGAAGAAGTCGTGCTGGTCGGGCGCGTAGATGAAGATCTGGGTACCGCCTTCGAACTCGCGTTGGGTGATTTCCTTGATCAGCACCAGCGGGCCGCCGTCGGCCGGTTGCTGGAGGATGGCGTCACTGTGCCAGGCGACGTCGCCGGCGGTATGGCGCAGGAAATAGTCGTCCCCCAGTTGCGACCAGAGTTGTTCCACTTCGTCCGGGTCGGTGCCATTGCGTACCAGGATGTCCAGGGCTGCGCTCTGGGTCTGGCGGATCTGTTCCTCGCGATCCACCGGGTTTTCCAGGCCGCGACGCAGGGCGCGCTTGGTCTCGGTGTAGAGCTGGCGCAGCAGACTGGCGCGCCAGGAGTTCCACAGGGTCGGGTTGGTGGCGTAGATGTCGGCCACGGTCATGACGTAGAGGTAGTCCAGGCGAGTCTGGTCCACCACGATCTGGGCAAAGTCGTGGATCACCTGCGGATCGGACAGGTCCTTGCGCTGGGCCGTGGTGGACATCACCAGGTGGTTCTGTACCAGCCACACGATCAGCCGGGTGTCCCACAGTGGCAGTTGGTGGCGGATGCAGAAGGCCTCGGCATCCACGGCACCGATTTCCGAGTGATCGCCGTGACGGCCCTTGCCGATGTCGTGATAGAGGCCAGCCAGGTAGATCAGCTCCGGCTTGGGCAGCTTGCCCATGAGCTTGCTGGCCAGCGGGAATTTCTCGGAAATGGGCGTGTACTGCAGCTTGCGCAGGTGCTTGATCAGGTTCAGCGTGTGGGCGTCCACGGTATAGATGTGGAACAGGTCGTGTTGCATCTGCCCGACGATGAAGCCGAACTCGGGCAGGTAGCGTCCGAGAATGCCGTAGCGGTTCATCCGGCGCAGGTTGCGATGGATGCCGATCTCGCATTTGAACAGTTCGATGAACAAGCTGGTGTTGCGGATATCGTGGCGGAAGTCGTCATCGATCAGGTGCCGGTGCTCACGTAGCAGGCGGATGGTGTCGGCGCGCACACCCTTGATTTCCGGGTGCTGGGCCATCAGCACGAAGATCTCCAGCATGGCGAATGGCGTGCGCTTGAACACGTTGTCGTTGATCGCCTCGATATAGCCATCGTGCAGTTGGAAGCGCGCGTTGATCGGTTGTACTGGCGCGGCATCCTCCGGGGCGAGGATCACTTCTTCGAAGTGCTGGATGATCAGGTCGCTCAGTTGGGCGATGCTCATCACCACGCGGTAGTACTGTTGCATGAAGCTTTCGATGCTCTGCTTCGCGTCGTCGCCTTCGAACCCCAGGAGGGAAGCGATAGAGCGCTGGTGATCGAGCAGCAGGCGGTCCTCGGCGCGTCCGGCGAGCATGTGCAGGGCGTAGCGTACGCGCCACAGGAATTCCTGGGAGGCGGCCAGCAGCGCATTCTCGTTTTCCAGCAGGAATCCTTCTCCCGCCAGGGCTCGCAGGTTCAGGGTGCCGTACTGGCGCCTGGCGACCCAGAGAATGGTCTGGATATCGCGCAGGCCGCCGGGCGAGCCCTTGACGTTGGGTTCCAGGTTGTATTCGGTGTCGTTGTACTTGTGGTGGCGAGCCTTCTGTTCCGCGCGCTTGGCGAGGAAGAAATCCTTGCTTGGCCACATGTGTTCGGTGCTGGTGACGTCCAGCATGCGTTGGCGCAGGCGCTCGGGGCCGGCGATGGTGCGGCTTTCCATCAGGTTGGTGATGACCGTCAGGTCCGAGCGGGCCTGTTCGGCGCACTCGTCCACCGAACGCACGCTTTGCCCGACTTCCAGGCCAATGTCCCAGAGCAGGGTGAGGAAGCGTTCGATGGAGTCGCGAAAGATTTCATGATCGGCCTGGTCCAGGAGGATCAGCAGGTCGATGTCCGAATAGGGGTGCAGCTCGCCGCGACCGTAGCCTCCGACAGCCACCAGGGCAATGTCGGCCTCTTCGCTCCATTTGAACTGATCCCAGGCCTTTTGCAGGATGTTGTCGATGAACCAGGCGCGATCTTCGATGAGCCGGCGGATTTCCCGACCGCTGCGAAAGCGGTTGTCGAGCACTTCCCGTGCCTGGCGGATGGCTTTCTTGAAGGCCGCGATGGGGCTGGCCTTCAGGGCCAGTTCCGCCTGGAACTGGCCGCGGTCGAAGAGTTCGGGATCCACCTGCGGCATCGATTGGCTTTCCTTTCTATCTATAAGGTCGGGACGCGGCGTGTTGGGTCAGGCGGACACTCGGGCAATGGTGTCGTCGCTGCGCAAGGTAAAGATCTCGTAGCCGGTCTCGGTCACCAGCAGCGTGTGTTCCCACTGCGCCGACAGCTTGCGGTCCTTGGTGATGGCGGTCCAGCCGTCGCCCAGGACCTTGGTGTCGGCCTTGCCCTGGTTGATCATGGGTTCGATGGTGAAGGTCATGCCAGCCTTGAGTTCCATGCCGGTGCCCGCGCGACCGTAGTGCAGGATCTGTGGTTCTTCGTGGAATACCTTGCCGATGCCGTGGCCGCAGAATTCGCGAACTACGGAGAAGCCGTTCTTTTCCGCGTGCTTCTGGATCACTTCGCCGATATCGCCCAGGCGGCAGCCCGGCTTGACCAGCTCGATGGCCTTGTACATGCATTCCTGGGTGATCTGCGACAGGCGTTCGGCCCAGACGGGTACGGTGCCGACGTGGAACATGCGGCTGGTGTCACCGTGGTAGCCGTCCTTGATGACGGTGACATCGATGTTCAGGGTGTCACCGTCCTTCAGCGGCTTCTCGTTGGGAATACCGTGGCACACCACGTGGTTGATCGAGGTGCAGATGGACTTCGGGAAGCCCTTGTAGTTCAGGGGGGCCGGGATCGCACCCTGCACGTTGACGATGTAGTCGTGGCAGATGCGGTCCAGTTCTTCGGTGGTGACGCCGGGTTTGACATGCTCGGCAATCATTTCCAGCACTTCGGCGGCCAGTTTGCCGGCGACACGCATTTTAGCGATGTCCTCGGGAGTTTTGAGGGTGACGGTCATACAGGCTCTCTTGACGCTCAGGGCGCGGTAAACACGGAATGGCTAGAAAACTCGCCTGCCCAAGGCTCGGCCCGAGGCTGGACAGCGAGGTTTCAGAAGCCGCAAAGATGAGATTCTAACAGAGGCACGGCCTAAATCTGAGGTTCTGCCGGCGCTTGCTTCTATACAGTGTTGCATTTGAGGCGAACCCAATGGCCGTGCAAAAGAACAGGCTGATCGGTGGGTGCGAATCCGGGTTCCGTTTTCGCCCTTGCTGTGGTATAAAATGCGCCGCTTTCCGGGGATGACCTCGAAAAGCACAAACCCACACACGTGTCGACACGATGACCTGGGTGCCCTCAGCCTAAGCTGTTGGTTGGTCATTGGGATACGTGGAGGCCTAACCCGACTTATTAAGGAACTATCATGTCCCAAGTCAACATGCGCGATATGCTGAAGGCCGGTGTGCACTTCGGTCACCAAACCCGTTACTGGAATCCGAAAATGGGCAAGTACATTTTCGGCGCGCGCAACAAGATTCACATCATCAACCTGGAAAAAACCCTGCCAATGTTCAACGAGGCTCTGACCTTCGTAGAGCGTCTGGCCCAGGGCAAGAACAAGATTCTGTTCGTCGGCACCAAGCGTTCCGCTGGCAAGATCGTTGCTGAAGAAGCAGCACGTTGCGGTTCGCCGTACGTCGATCACCGCTGGTTGGGCGGCATGCTGACCAACTACAAGACCATCCGTGCCTCGATCAAGCGTCTGCGTGACCTCGAAGTCCAGGCTGAAGACGGTACTTTCGCCAAGCTGACCAAGAAAGAGGCGCTGATGCGCTCTCGCGATCTGGAAAAGCTGGATCGTTCCCTGGGTGGTATCAAGGACATGGGCGGTCTGCCTGACGCGCTGTTCGTAATCGACGTTGATCACGAGCGCATCGCGATCACCGAAGCCAACAAGCTGGGTATCCCGGTCATCGGCGTTGTCGATACCAACAGCAGCCCAGAAGGCGTTGACTACATCATTCCAGGTAACGATGACGCCATTCGCGCCATCCAGCTGTACATGGGTTCGATGGCTGATGCCGTGATCCGTGGTCGCAACAACGTTGCTGGCGGCACCGAAGTGTTCGAAGAAGCTGCAGCACCGGCGGCTGAAGCCTGAGTAACTGACGCTTAGCGTTTACTCAGTACGCAAAAAGGGGGCTTGGCCCCCTTTTTGCCAACTCGAAAATCATTTCGTCGTAGCGCCCCGACAGTATCTGTAATGCGCGGCTGCTATGAAGTGATTCGGGGTAGTGCCCAAGAATTGAGCGCCCGTTCGATCGGGTGGAATGGTTGAAAACCTATCCAAGAGGATTTTGAAAATGGCAGAGATTACTGCAGCGCTGGTTAAAGAACTGCGCGAGCGTACCGGCGAAGGCATGATGGACTGCAAGAAAGCCTTGACCAAGGCTGGCGGCGACATCGAGAAAGCCATTGATGACATGCGTGCTTCCGGCGCGATCAAGGCTGCCAAGAAAGCAGGCAACGTTGCTGCTGAAGGCGCTATCGCCATCAAGGACGACGGTAAAGCCGCCGTTCTGCTGGAAGTTAACTCGCAGACCGACTTCCTGGCTCTGCAGGATGACTTCAAGGCATTCGTCGCTGCCAGCGTTGAAAAAGCCTTCGCTGACAAGCTGACCGATGCAGCTCCGCTGATCGAAGCTCAAGAAGCTGATCGCCTGATCCTGGTTGGCAAGACTGGCGAAAACGTCAACATCCGTCGTCTGGCTCGCGTTGAAGGTGACGTGGTCGGTACTTACCTGCACGGTAACAAGATCGGTGTTGCTGTTGTCCTGAAAGGCGGTTCCGTAGAACTGGCCAAAGACATCGCCATGCACGTAGCTGCCAGCAACCCTGAGTTCCTGCTGCCATCGCAAGTTTCCGCCGAAGCCATCGAGCGCGAAAAAGGCGTCTTCCTGCAGTTGAACGAAGACAAGATGAAAGGCAAGCCAGCCGACATCGTTGAAAAAATGATCGCTGGTCGTATCAGCAAGTTCCTGGCCGAGGCCAGCCTGGTTGAGCAAGCTTTCGTCAAGGATCCAGAAGTCACCGTTGGTGCTCTGGCCAAGAAAGGCGGCGCTGAAATCGTTTCCTTCACTCGCTTCGCCGTAGGCGAAGGCATCGAGAAGAAAGAAGACAACTTCGCCGAAGAAGTTGCTGCACAGCTGGCTGCTGCCAAGCAACAGTAAGACGGTTTTACAACTGTCGCCCGAAAGAGGCTGCCCGCTCACGCGCGCAGCCTCTTTTCAAATGGGCGGGGCAATTTAGTTTCCCGCTCCCGGAACCGGCCCGCAAAGTCGTGTTCTGATGGCGCTGTGACAGCGTCAAGCTAGAGTGAAAGCTGACTGAAAACAGTCCGCAAAGAATTTTTTAAATACGCCGCAGGAGAGATTCGCAATGGCTCAGCAGGGCAGTGGTTATCAAGCTCGCTATAAACGCATTCTACTCAAGCTTAGCGGCGAGGCCCTGATGGGCTCGGAAGAGTTCGGGATCGACCCCAAGGTGCTGGATCGCATGGCGTTGGAGGTCGGTCAACTGGTTGGCATCGGCGTCCAGGTCGGCCTGGTGATTGGTGGTGGCAACCTGTTCCGTGGTGCCGCCTTGAGTGCTGCCGGTATGGATCGGGTCACCGGTGACCATATGGGAATGCTGGCCACCGTGATGAACGGCCTGGCCATGCGCGATGCGCTGGAACGTGCGAATATCTCGGCCATCGTGATGTCGGCTATTTCCATGGTTGGCGTGACCGATCACTATGACCGTCGCAAGGCGATGCGCCACCTGAACTCCAAAGAGGTGGTAATTTTCGCGGCTGGTACTGGTAACCCGTTCTTTACCACCGACTCTGCAGCCTGCCTGCGGGCCATTGAGATCGACGCCGATGTCGTGCTCAAGGCCACCAAGGTCGATGGTGTTTACACCGCAGATCCGTTCAAAGACCCGCATGCCGAGAAGTTCGATCATCTGACTTACGATGAAGTGCTGGATCGCAAGCTGGGCGTGATGGACCTGACGGCTATCTGTCTGTGCCGCGACCATAAGATGCCATTGCGCGTATTTAACATGAACAAGCCCGGCGCCCTGCTGAACATCGTGCATGGTGGCGCTGAAGGAACCCTGATCGAGGAAGGCGAACAATGATCAACGAAATCAAGAAAGACGCTCAGGAGCGCATGAAGAAGTCCTTGGAGTCCCTGGCCCATGCATTTGGCCAGATCCGTACTGGCAAGGCGCATCCAAGCATCCTGGGCAGCGTGATGGTGCCTTACTATGGTGCCGACACTCCGTTGAGCGGCGTCGCCAACGTTACTGTAAAAGATTCCCAGACCCTGCAGGTCGTGCCATTCGAGCGCAACATGCTGGGGGCGATCGACAAGGCCATTGGCAGTGCCGGCCTGAACCTCAACCCGACCAACCTGGGTGAGCTGCTGCTGATCAAGATGGCGCCGCTGACCGAGGAGACCCGCAAGGGCTTCACCAAGCAGGCGCGTGCCGCCGCTGAGGATGCCCGGGTTGCAGTGCGCAACATTCGCCGCGATGCCTTGGGCGAGCTGAAGAAACTGTCCAAGGACAAGGCTATCAGTGAGGACGAGGAGCGCCGCGCAGGTGCCGAAATCGACAAGCTGATCAAGGAGTTCGAGGGCCAGATCGCCAAGGCGACCGAGGAAAAAGAAAAAGACCTGATGGCCGTATAAGGATCAGGACGTTTTCATGGAAAAGACCAAACAGCCTGTGCCGTCTTCGGTGCCGCGCCACGTCGCGATCATCATGGATGGAAACAACCGCTGGGCAAAGAAACGCTTCATGCCGGGCGTTGCCGGGCACAAGGCGGGTGTTGATGCGGTACGTGCAGTCATCGAAGTGTGTGCCGAGGCCAAGGTCGAGGTTTTGACCCTGTTTGCCTTTTCCAGTGAAAACTGGCAGCGCCCAGCTGATGAAGTCAGCGCCTTGATGGACCTGTTCTTCAAGGCGTTGCGTCGTGAGGCCAAGCGCCTCAACGACAACAACATCAGCCTGCGGATCATTGGCGACCGTTCGCGCTTTCACCCTGAATTGCAGGCTGCGATGCGTGAAGCTGAAGCCATTACGGCTGGCAGTGATCGTTTTATCCTGCAGATCGCCGCCAATTACGGTGGACAGTGGGATATCGCCCAGGCTGCCCAGCGCCTGGCACGTGAGGTCCAGGCCGGTCATTTGCGCCCGGAAGACATTACCCCGGGACTGCTGCAGACCTGTCTGGCCACTGGCGACCTGCCGCTGCCGGACTTGTGTATCCGTACCGGCGGCGAGCGTCGCATCAGCAACTTCCTGTTGTGGCAGCTGGCTTATGCCGAGTTGTACTTCTCCGACCTGTTCTGGCCGGACTTCAAACACGATGCCATGCGCGATGCGCTGGCCGATTACGCATCTCGCCAGCGGCGCTTCGGTAAGACGAGCGAGCAGGTCGAGGCTGGAGCCCGGAGTTAATGCTTAAACAACGAATCATTACTGCGCTGGTTTTGCTGCCAATCGCCTTGTGCGGTTTTTTCCTGCTCGAAGGGTCCAGCTTTGCCTTGTTCATTGGCTTGGTCGTGGCTCTGGGAGGCTGGGAATGGGCGCGCCTGGCAGGTTTTGACGCGCAGCCGGCTCGAGTGCTCTATGCGCTGGTGGTGGCGGCCTTGCTGTTCCTGATGCACCTGGTTCCGGGCGTTGCACCTTGGGTTTTGGGAGCGGCGGTGCTGTGGTGGGGAGTAGCGACGTTCCTGGTGCTGACCTATCCGCGCACTCGCGAGCAGTGGTCTGGCGCAGCCCCCAAGCTGCTGATCGGCCTGTTGATCCTGTTGCCGGCCTGGCAGGGGTTGGTCTTCATCAAGCAGCTTCCTATGGGTAACTGGTTGATCATGGCGGTCATGGTACTGGTCTGGGGGGCGGATATCGGTGCCTATTTTTCGGGCAAGGCCTTTGGCAGGCGCAAGCTGGCCCCGCAAGTCAGCCCAGGCAAAAGCTGGGAAGGTGTGTATGGAGGCCTGGCCTTGTGCCTGGTGATCACCGCAGTGGTCGGCTTGGTGCGTGGTTGGAGTTTTGCGCAGCTCTTCATGGGGTTGCTGGGGGCGGCTGTGGTGGTCTTCATCTCGGTGGTCGGCGACCTGACCGAGAGCATGTTCAAGCGCCAGGCTGGTATCAAGGACAGCAGCAACCTGCTGCCGGGTCATGGCGGTGTCCTGGATCGGATTGACAGCCTGACGGCCGCTATCCCGGTATTTGCTGTGCTGCTGTGGATGGCTGCGCCGTGAATGCCGTGCAACAGATTACCGTGCTGGGGGCCACCGGCTCCATTGGCCTGAGTACGCTGGATGTCATCGCTCGTCATCCTGACCGTTATCGGGTGTTCGCTCTAACAGGTTTCAGCCGTCTGGCCGAGTTGTTGGCGCTATGTGTACGTCATGAACCCCGTTACGCGGTGGTGCCTGATGCGGCGGCAGCCAGGCTCCTGGAGGAGGGGTTGCGGGCGGCCGGTTTGCCAACGGGTGTGTTGGTAGGCGAGCAGGGGCTTTGTGATGTCGCAGCTGCCCCCGAAGTCGATGCCGTGATGGCTGCGATTGTCGGTGCTGCAGGCTTGCGCCCGACTCTGGCGGCCGTGCACGCGGGCAAGAAGATCCTTCTGGCCAATAAAGAAGCGCTGGTGATGTCTGGCGCGTTGTTCATGCAGGCGGTAAAGCGCAGCGGTTCGGTGCTGCTGCCGATCGACAGTGAACACAACGCGATCTTTCAATGCATGCCAGCAGACTTTTCCCGTGGTTTGAGTCAGGTTGGCGTGCGGCGGATTCTCCTGACCGCGTCGGGTGGCCCATTTCGCCAGACTCCACTGGCCGAGCTTGAGCACGTTTCGCCGGAGCAGGCTTGTGCCCATCCGAACTGGTCCATGGGGCGCAAGATCTCGGTGGATTCGGCAAGCATGATGAACAAGGGCCTGGAGCTGATCGAGGCTTGCTGGCTGTTCGATGCTCGTCCTGCACAGGTCGAAGTGGTCGTGCACCCGCAAAGTGTGATCCACTCGCTGGTGGATTATGTCGATGGGTCGGTGCTGGCTCAGTTGGGGAATCCTGATATGCGCACCCCGATCGCCAATGCCCTGGCCTGGCCGGAACGTATTGACTCTGGGGTGGCACCGTTGGATCTGTTCGCCATTGCGCGCCTGGATTTCCAAGTGCCTGACGAGCAGCGCTTCCCTTGTCTGCGCCTGGCGCGCCAGGCGGCCGAGGCCGGGGGCAGTGCGCCGGCAATGTTGAATGCCGCCAATGAGGTGGCTGTCTCGGCGTTTCTCGATCAGCGTATTCGTTATCTGGAAATCGCGAGTATCATCGACGAGGTTTTGAGCCGCGAGGCTGCGGTCGCAGTCAATGAGCTGGACGCAGTATTCGCGGCGGACGCCAAGGCTCGGGTCCTGGCTGAACAATGGCTGCAACGTAACGGGCGATAGGATTCGCGACCCGCACGAGTGACGGCGAATAGGATTGCGGAGAAAGTAGATGAGCGCTCTCTATATGATTATCGGCACCCTGGTAGCCCTGGGCGTGCTGGTCACCTTCCATGAATTCGGTCACTTCTGGGTCGCCCGGCGTTGTGGCGTCAAGGTGCTGCGTTTCTCCGTGGGCTTCGGCATGCCTCTGGTTCGCTGGAGCGATCGTCAGGGTACCGAGTTCGTTATCGCCGCCATCCCCCTGGGTGGCTACGTGAAGATGCTGGACGAACGTGAGGGTGAAGTGCCCGTCGGTGAGCTCGACCAAGCCTTCAATCGCAAGTCCGTTCGTCAGCGTATCGCTATCGTCGCTGCCGGCCCCATTGCCAACTTCCTCCTGGCGCTGGTTTTCTTCTGGGCCCTGGCGATGCTGGGCAGCCAGCAGGTCAAGCCGGTCATTGGCGAGGTCGAGGTCGGTAGTCTCGCCGATAAGGCTGGTTTGAGCTCAGGTCAGGAAATCGTCTCCATCGACGGTGAGCCGACTTCCGGTTGGGCGGCGGTGAACCTGCAGCTGGTACGGCGTCTTGGCGAGAGTGGAACCTTGCAGTTGGTGGTCCGGGAGCAAGGGGCTACCGCGGATTCGCCGCGCCAACTGGTTCTGGACAAATGGCTCAAGGGAGCCGATGAGCCGGATCCGATTCGTTCCCTGGGGATTCGTCCTTGGCGTCCTGCCTTGCCGCCGATCCTGGCGGAGCTGGACCCGAAAGGGCCGGCCCAGGCCGCTGGTCTGAAAACAGGCGATCGCCTGCTGGCGCTTGATGGCAAGCCCCTGGATGACTGGCAGCAGGTCGTCGATTGGGTGCGCGTGCGCCCGGATGCCAAAGTCGTGCTGCATGTCGAGCGCGATGGCGCTCAACTCGACATCCCTGTAACCCTGTCCAGTCGCGGCGAAAGCAAGGCGCCAAATGGATACTTGGGCGCTGGTGTGAAGGCCGTGGATTGGCCGCCACAGATGCTTCGCGAGGTCAGTTATGGGCCGATCGAGGCGATCGGCGAAGGTGCCCGGCGTACTTGGACCATGAGTGTCCTGACCCTCGAATCTCTGAAGAAAATGTTGTTCGGCGAGCTCTCGGTAAAAAACTTGAGTGGACCGATAACCATTGCTAAAGTGGCGGGCGCTTCTGCCCAGTCGGGCATTGCTGATTTCTTGAATTTCCTTGCTTATCTGAGTATTAGCCTGGGCGTTCTGAATTTGTTGCCCATCCCGGTGTTGGATGGGGGGCATTTGCTGTTTTATCTGATCGAGTGGGCGCGTGGTCGTCCCTTGTCGGATCGGGTGCAAGGTTGGGGGGTACAGATCGGTATCAGCTTGGTGGTCGGAGTCATGCTGCTTGCTCTGGTCAACGATCTGGGTCGTCTGTAATGCTTCGCTGAATTGCGAATCTGCCGCATTTTGCGGCAGTTTGTTTATTGCCAGTTGGAATAAGAAAGGACTTCATGAAACGTCTGCTGCTAACTGCGGTTCTCTCCGTATTGATGATCGCCGAAGTTCACGCCGAGTCCTTCACTATCTCCGATATTCGCGTCAACGGCCTTCAGCGCGTTTCCGCGGGTAGCGTCTTTGGTGCCTTGCCGTTGAACGTCGGCGAACAGGCGGACGACCGTCGCCTGGTGGAATCCACTCGTGCGCTGTTCAAGACCGGTTTCTTTCAAGACATCCAACTGGGGCGTGAGGGCAATGTCCTGGTCATCACGGTAGTGGAGCGACCATCGGTCGCCAGTATCGAGATCGAAGGCAACAAGGCGATCTCTACCGAAGACCTGATGAAAGGCTTGAAACAGTCTGGCCTGGCCGAAGGCGAGATCTTCCAGCGTGCGACCCTCGAAGGGGTGCGTAACGAGCTGCAGCGTCAATATGTCGCCCAGGGACGTTACTCGGCTACCGTTGAAACCGAGGTGGTTCCGCAGCCACGCAACCGTGTCGGCCTGAAGGTCAAGATCAATGAAGGCACCGTCGCGGCCATCCAGCACATCAACGTGGTGGGCAACACCGTTTTTCCCGACGAAGACCTGATCGGCCTCTTTGAACTCAAGACCACCAACTGGTTGTCGTTCTTCAAGAACGATGACAAGTACGCCCGTGAAAAGCTTTCCGGTGACTTGGAGCGCCTGCGTTCCTACTACCTGGACCGTGGCTATATCAACATGGATATCGCTTCGACCCAGGTGTCCATCACCCCGGATAAAAAACACGTCTACATCACCGTCAATATCAACGAAGGCGAGAAATACAGCGTTCGTGACGTCAAGCTCAGCGGTGACCTGAAAGTGCCTGAGGACCAGGTCAAGGCGCTGTTGCTGGTAGAGAAAGGGCAGGTGTTCTCGCGCAAGCTGATGACCACCACTTCCGAGTTGATTACCCGTCGCCTGGGTAACGATGGCTACACCTTCGCCAACGTCAACGGCGTGCCGCAGCCTCACGATGACGATCACACCGTCGATATCACCTTCGTGGTGGATCCAGGCAAGCGTGCCTATGTGAATCGCATCAACTTCCGCGGCAACACCAAGTCCGAGGACGAAGTGCTGCGTCGCGAAATGCGTCAGATGGAAGGTGGCTGGGCATCGACCTACCTGATCGATCAGTCCAAGACCCGTCTTGAGCGCCTGGGTTTCTTCAAGGAAGTCAACGTCGAGACTCCGGCTGTTCCGGGTGTCGACGATCAGGTCGACGTCAACTATGCCGTGGAAGAACAGGCCTCCGGTTCGATCACCGCCAGTGTCGGTTTCGCCCAGAGCGCAGGTCTGATCCTCGGTGGTTCCATCACCCAGAACAACTTCCTGGGTACCGGTAACAAGGTCAGCATCGGTCTGACCCGCAGTGAGTACCAGAGCCGCTACAACTTCGGTTATGTCGACCCCTACTGGACTGCCGATGGCGTGAGCCTGGGCTACAACGCTTTCTATCGCACCACCGACTACAAGGAACTTAATTCCGACATAGCCAGCTATGCGGTGGACAGCCTGGGTGCCGGCGTCAATGTGGGCTACCCAATCAGCGAGACTTCGCGCCTGACCTTCGGTCTTAGCGCGCAGCAAGACAAGATCAAGACGGGTCGTTACACCGTCGACGAAATCTTCGACTTCGTGAACAAGCAGGGCAAGAGCTACCTGAACTTCAAGGCGTCTGCCGGCTGGTCCGAGTCGACCCTGAACAAAGGCGTACTGGCGACTCGCGGTCACTCGCAAAGCCTGGTGCTGGAAACCACGACGCCGGGTAGTGACCTGTCGTTCTTCAAGCTCGATTACCGTGGCCAGTTGTTCACTCCGTTGAGCGACAACTACACCATGCGCTTCCATACCGAGCTGGGTTATGGCGATGGCTTTGGCGATACCAAGGGCTTGCCGTTCTACGAGAACTACTATGCCGGTGGTTTCAACTCGGTTCGTGGTTTCAAGGACAGCACCCTGGGTCCGCGCAGTACGCCTAGCCGTGGTGTGGGTGTGACTGGTAACGCCGGGACAATCAATGATTCGGATCAGAATCCGTTGCCGTTCGGTGGTAACGTGTTGATTCAGGGCGGCGCCGAGTTGTTGTTCCCGCTGCCGTTCGTCAAGGATCAGCGTTCCCTGCGTACCTCGTTGTTCTGGGATGTGGGTAACGTCTTCGACTCTCGTTGCGAGAGCACGTCCAACACCATCCCTTCGTCGAACCTGAAACGTAAGTGCGACGATATCAGCTTCACCAACCTGGCCAGCTCGGTGGGTGTCGGTGTGACTTGGGTAACCGCTCTGGGGCCATTGAGTTTTGCCCTGGCGATGCCAATCAAGAAACCGGACGACGCTGAAACTCAGGTGTTCCAATTCTCTCTCGGCCAGACCTTCTAAGCGCCTGACCCAAGATAACGACAATGGATTTTGTAGGAGTGCATCGTGCGTAAGTTGACTCAATTGGTTCTCCTGGCCTCCGTTCTGGTCGCGAGCCCGGCATTTGCCGAAATGAAAATCGCCGTCCTGAACTATCAGATGGCCCTGTTGGAATCGGACGCAGCGAAGAAGTACGCCGTGGATGCCGAGAAGAAGTTCGGTCCTCAGCTGAACAAGCTCAAGACCCTGGAAAGCAGTGCCAAGGGCATCCAGGATCGTCTGGTGGCCGGTGGCGACAAGATGCAGCAAGGCGAGCGTGAGCGCCTGGAGCTCGAATTCAAGCAGAAGGCCCGCGACTTCCAGTTCCAATCCAAGGAACTGAACGAAGCCAAGGCCGTGGCTGACCGCGAGATGCTCAAGCAGCTCAAGCCAAAGCTGGACAGCGCTGTTGAAGAAGTCATCAAGAAGGGCGGTTTCGACCTGGTCTTCGAGCGTGGCGCAGTGATTGATGTCAAGCCTCAGTACGACATCACTCGCCAAGTTATCGAGCGCATGAATCAGCTGAAGTAAGACATGACTGTAACCATGAAACTCGGCCAGTTGGCCGAGTTCCTCGGTGCCACATTGCATGGCAACGGGGAAAAGGAAATCACTGGGCTGGCTACCTTGCAGGAAGCCGGCCCAGCTCAATTGAGCTTTTTGGCAAATCCCCAATACCGCAAGTATCTGGCCGATAGTCAGGCCGGTGCTGTGTTGTTGAAGGAAGCCGAAGCGCAGTCCTATTCCGGTGATGCACTGGTGGTGGCGGACCCTTACCTGTCTTATGCCCGTGTTTCCCACCTGTTCGATCCCAAGCCCAAGGCGCCAGCCGGCATTCATCCCTCGGCGGTAGTCGCGGCTGATGCCGTGGTGGACCCGACAGCCAGCGTTGGTGCGTTCGTAGTGATCGAGAGCGGCGCTCAGATTGCGGCCGACGTAACCATCGGCGCTCATTGCGTGATTGGTGCTCGTAGCGTGATCGGCGAAGGTGGCTGGTTGGCGCCGCGCGTGACCTTGTATCACGATGTGCGCATCGGCAAGCGCGTGGTCATCCAATCCGGGGCCGTACTGGGTGGTGAAGGCTTCGGCTTTGCCAACTCCAAGGGCATCTGGCACAAGATTGCCCAGGTCGGCGGCGTGACCATCGGCGATGATGTGGAAATCGGCGTCAACACGGCCATCGACCGTGGTGCCCTGGCCGATACCATCATCGGCAACGGTGTGAAGCTCGACAACCAGATCCAGATCGCTCACAACGTCCAGGTCGGTGATCACACTGCGATGGCTGCGTGCGTAGGCATCTCCGGCAGTACCAAGATTGGCAAGCACTGTATGCTTGCTGGCGGCGTCGGCCTGGTTGGGCATATTGAAATCTGTGACAACGTGTTCCTCACCGGGATGACCATGGTGACCCACTCGATTACCGAGCCGGGTGCCTACTCTTCCGGTACAGCCATGCAACCGGCTGCCGAGTGGCGCAAAAGCGCGGCACGCATCCGTCAGCTCGACGATCTTGCGCGGCGTTTGCGCCAGTTGGAAAAGCGTGTTGGGGACGTGACCCCCGACGGCAATGCTTCATCAGATGGCTGATACCATTTCCACATCAAGTGTGCACAGCCGCTAGACTGCCTCCTTGATTTGCTAGAGGAGCGTGCGTTAACCGCGTGCTCCCAATCTTTACTACAGGCTTCCCCCCGAAATGATGGACATCAACGAGATTCGCGAATACTTGCCTCACCGTTACCCTTTCCTGTTGGTGGATCGGGTGGTGGACCTGGATGTCGAGGGCAAGAGCATTCGTGCCTACAAGAATGTCAGCATCAACGAGCCATTCTTCAATGGCCACTTCCCTGCGCACCCGATCATGCCGGGCGTGCTGATCATCGAGGCGATGGCCCAGGCTGCGGGCATTCTTGGTTTCAAGATGCTCGACGTGAAGCCGGCTGATGGCACCCTCTACTACTTCGTAGGCTCCGATAAGCTGCGCTTCCGCCAGCCGGTACTGCCGGGCGATCAACTGATCCTCGAAGCCAAGTTCATTAGCTGCAAGCGCCAGATCTGGAAGTTCGAGTGCCAGGCATCGGTTGATGGCAAGCCCGTTTGTTCCGCCGAGATCATTTGTGCGGAACGCAAACTATGAGTTTGATTGACCCTCGCGCAATCATCGATCCGACGGCCATCCTGGCCGACGACGTTGAGGTTGGCCCATGGTCGATCGTCGGCGCTGGTGTGGAAATCGGCGAGGGTACAGTGATCGGGCCCCATGTGGTTCTCAAGGGGCCAACCCGGATCGGCAAGCACAATCGCATCTACCAGTTTTCATCGGTAGGCGAGGATACGCCCGACCTTAAGTACAAGGGTGAGGAAACTCGCCTGGTGATTGGCGATCACAATGTGATCCGCGAAGGCGTAACCATTCACCGTGGCACCATCCAGGACCGTTGCGAGACCACCCTGGGCGACCACAACCTGATCATGGCCTATGCCCACATCGGCCACGACAGTGTGATCGGCAACCATTGCATCCTGGTCAACAACACCGCATTGGCCGGCCACGTGCATGTGGATGACTGGGCGATTCTTTCCGGTTTCACCCTGGTGCATCAGTACTGCCACATCGGTGCCCACAGCTTTTCCGGCATGGGTACCGCCATCGGCAAGGACGTCCCGGCGTTCGTCACCGTGTTCGGCAACCCGGCCGAAGCCCGCAGCATGAACTTCGAAGGCATGCGCCGTCGTGGTTTCAGCGATGATTCGATCCACGCCCTGCGTCGCGCCTACAAGGTGGTCTATCGCCAGGGGCTGACGGTGGACCAGGCCCTGGCCGAATTGGCCGAGTCGGCCGAGCAGTATCCTGAGGTCGCACTGTTTCGTGACTCGATCCAGTCTTCGACCCGCGGCATCACCCGCTAATCATGAGCACTCTGCGTATTGCGCTGGTAGCTGGCGAAGCTTCCGGCGACATTCTCGGCGCCGGTCTCATGCGCGCCCTCAAGGCCCAGCATCCGGCGGTGGAGTTCATCGGTGTCGGTGGTCCGTTGATGGAGGCCGAGGGGCTTGTTTCCTATTTCCCCATGGAGCGCCTGGCGGTCATGGGGCTGGTGGAAGTTCTTGGGCGCCTGCGTGAACTGCTGGCGCGGCGCAAGAAGCTGGTCCAGACACTGATTGCAGAAAAGCCGGATGTGTTCATCGGTATCGACGCACCGGACTTCACCCTGAACATCGAGCTCAAGCTGCGTCAGGCCGGGATCAAGACGGTGCACTATGTGAGCCCGTCGGTGTGGGCCTGGCGGCAGAAACGGGTGCTGAAGATCCGCGAGGGTTGCGATCTGATGCTGACCTTGTTTCCTTTCGAGGCCAAGTTCTACGAAGAGAAAGGCGTGCCGGTGAAATTCGTTGGCCACTCGCTGGCCGATGCCATTCCTCTGGATGCGGATCGTGCCGGGGCTCGTGCTGAACTGGAATTGCCCGAGGGCCCCTTGGTGGCTCTGATGCCTGGCAGTCGGGGCGGCGAAGTCGGGCGCCTGGGCAGCCTGTTCCTGGATGCCGCCCAGCGCCTGCTGGCCTTGCGCCCTGGCGTGCACTTCATCTTGCCATGTGCCAACGCCCAGCGTCGTGCGCAGTTGGAAGAGATGCTGGCGGGGCGCGACCTGCCATTGACCCTGCTCGATGGGCAGTCGCACAAGGCCTTGGCAGCTTGTGATGCCGTGCTGATCGCCTCTGGTACCGCGACGCTCGAAGCCCTGCTCTACAAGCGACCGATGGTGGTGGCCTATCGTCTGGCGCCGCTGACGTTCTGGATTCTCAAGCGCATGGTCAAGAGCCCCTATATTTCCTTGCCGAACCTTCTGGCCCAGCGCTTGCTGGTGCCTGAATTGCTGCAAGACGATGCGACGGCCGACGCCCTGGCTGCGACGCTGTTGCCATTGATCGATGGGGGCCAGGAGCAGACCAGCGGTTTCGACCAGATTCACCGCACCTTGCGGCGAGATGCATCCAACCAGGCCGCACAAGCGGTACTCGGACTGATAGGTAAAGCCCAATGAGCAACTCCAAGATGCAGATGGGGCTGGATTTCACCCTGGTCGCCGATGCCGAAGACCTGGTCGCCGGTGTCGATGAAGTCGGGCGTGGCCCGCTGTGTGGGGCGGTGGTTACGGCGGCGGTGATTCTCGATCCGAAGCGGCCGATTCTCGGTCTCAACGATTCCAAGAAGCTCACCGAGGCCCGTCGTGAGCAGTTGTTCGACGAGATTTGCGAAAAAGCTCTGAGCTGGTGCATTGCGCGGGCGGAAGTCGAGGAAATCGATGAGCTGAACATCCTCCACGCCACGATGCTGGCCATGCAGCGGGCGGTCGAGGGGTTGAGCGTGACTCCCAAGCTGGCCATGATCGATGGCAATCGTTGCCCAAGGCTGGCGATGCCGGCCGAGGCGGTGGTCAAGGGCGATAGCAAGGTTCCAGCGATCGCCGCGGCGTCGATTCTGGCCAAGGTCAGCCGCGATCGGGAGATGGCGGCTTTCGAGCTGATCTACCCAGGGTATGGCATCGGCGGCCACAAGGGTTACCCGACGCCTGTGCATCTGGAAGCCTTGGCGCGCCTGGGGCCAACACCGATTCACCGGCGTTCCTTCGCTCCCGTACGTCTGGCCTATGAGGCGCGAGAAGCGCTGGGCCAGGTTCAGCCCTGAGGCTGATGTTTTAATTAAGGCCCGGTACAATCCGGCTGCTTTAAAGCTCCAAGAACGACGGCAAGAAAAACACTGGCGATAAAGCGCACCTGGCCTCGGTCGATGAGCGTTTACGCGGGTTGGCCTGCGCGGTAGCGCCGAGTTCGAGTCTTTAAACCGCCCGATGTCCGGGCCTTGTTGTTTTCGCGCTATTTACAGGATCACTATGCCGGCTTCATTCGTTCACCTGCGCCTGCACACTGAATTTTCCCTGGTCGACGGCCTTGTGCGGATCAAGCCGTTGGTCAAGGCCCTGGCTGGCATGGGCATGCCAGCGGTAGCCGTCACTGACCAGAGCAACATGTGCTCCCTGGTCAAGTTCTACAAAACCAGCATGGGGGCTGGGATCAAGCCGATCTGTGGTGCCGACCTGTGGCTGTCGAGCAAGGATCAGGACGGCCCCCTCAGCCGTATCAGCCTGCTGGCGATGAACGCCGAGGGCTATCGCAACCTCACCGAACTGATTTCCCGTGGCTTTACCGAGGGCCAGCGCAATGGCCTGACCATCATCGAGCGCGAGTGGGTGGCACAAGCGGCCGAAGGCCTGATCATGCTGTCGGCAGCCAAGGAGGGCGAGATCGGCATGGCCCTGGTGGATGGTGACCTGCAGGTCGCCGAGGCCCTGGCCCTGGAGTGGATGGCTGTTTTCCCGGATCGCTTCTACCTGGAAGTGCAGCGCACCAGCCGGCCCAATGACGAAGAGCAACTGCACGGTGCGGTGGCTCTGGCCGACAAGATCGGCGCGCCCCTGGTGGCGACCAACGATGTGCGTTTCATCAAGCAGGATGACTTCGAGGCCCACGAGACCCGGGTATGCATCGGTGAAGGCCGTGCCCTGGATGATCCGCGCCGCTCGAAGAATTACAGCGACCAGCAATACCTCAAGAGCGCCGAGGAAATGGCCGAGCTGTTCAGCGACCTGCCAGAGGCGCTGGAAAACACCGTGGAGATTGCCAAGCGCTGCAATATCACGGTGCAGCTGGGCAAGTACTTCCTCCCTGACTTCCCGACGCCCAACGGCATGGGCATCGACGATTACCTGCGCCACGTGTCTCACGAAGGCCTGGAAGAGCGCCTGGCGGTGCTCTGGCCCAAGGACACTACGCCCAACTATGAAGAGAAGCGCCAGCTCTACCTGGATCGCCTGAAGTTCGAGCTGGATATCATCATCCAGATGGGCTTCCCAGGTTACTTCCTGATCGTTATGGACTTCATCAAGTGGGCCAAGAACAACGACGTCCCCGTCGGTCCGGGCCGGGGGTCGGGTGCCGGTTCCCTGGTGGCCTATGTGCTGAAGATCACCGACCTCGACCCGCTGGCCTATGATCTGCTGTTCGAGCGTTTCCTCAACCCCGAACGTATTTCCATGCCCGACTTCGACGTCGACTTCTGCATGGACGGCCGCGACCGGGTGATCGACTACGTGGCCGAGGCCTATGGGCGTAACGCAGTAAGCCAGATCATCACCTTCGGCACCATGGCCGCCAAGGCGGTGGTGCGCGACGTGGCGCGGGTCCAGGGCAAATCCTACGGACTGGCCGATCGACTGTCGAAGATGATCCCCTTCGAGGTCGGCATGACCCTGGAGAAGGCCTACGAGCAGGAGGAGATGCTGCGCGACTTCCTCAAGACCGATGAGGACGGCCGCGAGATCTGGGACATGGCCTTGAGGCTCGAAGGGGTTACCCGCGGTACCGGCAAGCATGCCGGCGGCGTGGTAATCGCGCCGACCAAGCTCACCGACTTCTCGCCGATCGCCTGTGACGAAGAGGGCGGCGGCCTGGTGACCCAGTTCGACAAGGACGACGTCGAGGCGGCGGGCCTGGTGAAGTTCGACTTCCTCGGCCTGCGGACCCTGACCATCATCAAATGGGCGATGGAGACCATCAACCGCGAGCAGGCCAAGAGCAACCTGCCCGACGTCAACATCGACTTCATCCCGCTGGATGACAAGAAAACCTACGAGCTGCTGCAGAAGGCCGAGACCACGGCCGTGTTCCAGCTCGAATCCCGCGGCATGAAGGAGCTGATCAAGAAGCTCAAGCCCGACTGCCTGGAAGACCTTATCGCACTGGTGGCGCTGTTCCGTCCGGGCCCTCTGCAATCGGGCATGGTGGACGACTTCATCAACCGCAAGCACGGCCGTGCCGAACTGGCGTATCCGCATTCGGACTATCAGTACGAAGGCCTCAAGCCCGTATTGGCGCCCACCTACGGCATCATCCTGTACCAGGAACAGGTGATGCAGATCGCTCAGGTCATGGCCGGCTACACCCTGGGTGGTGCGGACATGCTGCGTCGAGCCATGGGTAAGAAGAAGCCCGAGGAGATGGCCAAGCAGCGCGGTGGTTTCATCGAGGGTTGTGTAGCCAACAACATCGAAGCGGACCTGGCCGGTAACATTTTCGACCTGGTGGAAAAATTCGCCGGTTATGGCTTCAACAAATCCCACTCGGCGGCCTATGGCCTGGTTTCCTACCAGACCGCCTGGCTCAAGACCCACTACCCCGCGCCGTTCATGGCCGCGGTACTGTCGGCCGATATGCACAACACCGACAAGGTGGTCGTGCTGATCGAGGAAGTGCGCAGCATGAAGCTGCGCCTCGATGCGCCGGATGTGAACAGCTCCGACTTCAAGTTCACGGTCAACGACGATGGTCGTATCGTCTATGGCCTGGGGGCGATCAAGGGCGTGGGCGAAGGCCCGGTGGAAGCGATTGTCGAGGCCCGGGCCGAAGGCGGTCCGTTCAAGGACCTGTTCGACTTCTGCGACCGGGTCGACCTCAAGCGCATCAACAAGCGCACCCTGGATGCGCTGATCCGCAGTGGCGCCCTGGACCGCCTGGGGCCTTACTTCCATGACGAGCTCAAGGCCTACCAGGCCAATATCGACCGCAACCGCGCGGTATTGCTGTCGGCCCTCGAGGAGGCGATCAAGGCGGCCGAACAGACTGCCCGGACCGCCGATAGCGGCCATGCCGACCTGTTCGGCGGGTTGTTCGTCGAGGAGGATGCCGACGTCTATGGCAACCACCGCAAGGCTCGCGAACTGACCCTCAAGGAACGCCTGCGGGGCGAGAAGGACACCCTGGGCCTGTATTTGACCGGCCACCCGATCGACGAGTACGAGGGCGAGATCCGCCGTTTCGCCCGCCAGCGCATCATCGACCTGAAGCCGGCGCGCGACACCCAGACCGTGGCCGGGATGATCATTGCCCTGCGGGTGATGAAGAACAAGAAGGGCGACAAGATGGGTTTCATCACCCTCGACGACCGTTCCGGGCGGATCGAAGCCTCGTTGTTTGCCGACTCCTTCATGGCCGCCCAGGCCTTGCTGCAGACCGACGCCATGGTGGTCGTCGAGGGCGAGGTCAGTAACGATGACTTCTCCGGTGGCCTGCGCCTGCGGGTCAAGCGGGTGATGAGCATGGAGGATGCACGGACCAACCTGGCCGAAAGCCTGCGCCTGAAAGTCCACAGCGATGCCCTGAAGGGCGATCAGCTACGCTGGCTGGGCGATCTGCTCAAGCGCCATCGCGGCGCGTGCCCGATTTCCATGGAGTACAGTCGCGACGATGCCAAGACCCTGCTGCAGTTCGGCGAGGCCTGGCGCATCGATCCGGCGGACAGCTTGATTCAGGCCTTGCGTGACCAGTTCGGGAAAGACAACGTCTTCCTGCAATACCGATGACGGTGAGGTGCCATCAGTGCGCCTCGTCGTTACTTGAATTTTTAATATCGACCTCATCGCGCCTGTCCCTTAAGGTAGGGCGCGAACAGATAACCGGCCGGCCCCAGCTTCACTGGATGTCGACCCCAGACGGACGCCTATGAACCCGAATTTTCTTGATTTCGAACAGCCGATCGCCGACCTGCAAGCCAAGATCGAAGAGTTGCGCTTGGTCGGTAATGACAATTCGCTGAATATCGGCGATGAGATCTCCCGCCTGCAGGACAAGAGCAAGACCCTGACCGAGGACATCTTCGGCAAGCTCACCAGCTGGCAGATCGCTCGTCTGGCGCGTCACCCGCGTCGTCCCTACACCCTGGACTACATCCAGCACATCTTCACCGAGTTCGACGAGCTGCATGGCGATCGCCACTTCTCCGACGACGCCGCGATCGTCGGTGGCGTTGCCCGCCTGGACGAGCAGCCGGTGATGATCATCGGCCACCAGAAGGGCCGTGAAGTACGCGAGAAGGTTCGCCGCAACTTCGGCATGCCGCGTCCGGAAGGCTACCGCAAGGCCTGCCGCCTGATGGAAATGGCCGAACGCTTCAAGATGCCGATCCTGACTTTTATCGACACCCCGGGTGCCTATCCAGGCATCGACGCCGAAGAGCGTAACCAGAGCGAAGCCATCGCCTGGAACCTGCGGGTCATGGCGCGCCTGAAGACCCCGATCATCGCCACCGTGATCGGTGAAGGTGGTTCCGGCGGTGCCTTGGCCATCGGTGTGTGTGACCAACTGAACATGCTGCAGTACTCCACCTATGCGGTGATTTCGCCTGAAGGCTGCGCCTCCATCCTGTGGAAAACCGCAGAAAAGGCTCCTGATGCCGCCGAGGCCATGGGTATCACCGCAGAGCGTCTCAAGGGCTTGGGCATTGTCGACAAGGTGATTGCAGAGCCACTGGGTGGCGCTCATCGCGATCCGGCGGCGACTTCCGCGCTGATCCGTGCCGAGCTCAGCTCGCAGCTGGCCATGCTCAAGGAAATGGATAACGACACCTTGCTGGCTCGTCGTTATGACCGCTTGATGAGCTACGGTCTCTGATCGACCGCTACCCTGCATTGCAGGAGTAGGCATGCTGGAAACCTGGCGCCGTTGATCGACTCGATCACGGCGCCATGTTATTTGTGGGACCAGCGCAAGGTTGCCCGATCGCTCATGCAGGTCCTGATAGCGTGATGACTTCTCTTTCCAACACTGTGCTGCGAAACCTGGCGCCCTGGCGTGAAGCCGCTGCCTGGCGCATTGCGTTCTCGGGTGGGCTCGACTCCACCGTTTTGCTGCATGTGCTTGCCGGCCTGGCATCCGAACATTCCCTTCCGCCCCTCTCGGCCGTGCATGTCCACCATGGCCTGCAAGGGGTGGCCGATGCCTGGCCGCCGCATTGCCAGGCAATTTGTGAGGCCCTGGGTATTCCTTTGCAAGTCGTGCGGGTGCAGGTGCGGGGCGGTGCCAGTCTTGAGCGGGCGGCACGTGAGGCGCGCTACTCGGCTTTCGAGGAGGTCCTGGCTCCCCGTGACCTGCTGCTGATGGCACAGCATCGGGACGACCAGGCCGAGACCCTGCTGTTTCGTCTGTTGCGAGGCGCCGGAGCCCGCGGGCTGGCAGCGATGCCGCGGAGTCGTGCGCTGGGGGCCGGGCATCTGCTTCGGCCCTTGCTCGACGTGCCGCGTGCCGAGCTTGAGCGCTATGCTGCCGAGCACGGTCTGGAGTGGGTCGAGGACCCTTCCAATGCCGACCAGCGGTACTCGCGTAACTACCTGAGGCATCAAGTCTTGCCCATGCTGCACGCGCACTGGCCCCAGGCTGCGGCGAGCATGAGCCGTAGCGCCGAGCACTTTGGCGAGGCCCAGGGCTTGCTCGACGAGTTGGCCCGGATGGACCTGGCAAGCGCGGCCCAATGTCCTGAGTTTTCCTGGCTCGGCCTCCCTGCCTTGGCCCTGGAGCCACTGCGACAGTTGTCACCAGCGCGCCAGCGCAATGCCTTGAGCCACTGGTTGAGCGGGTTCACGCGCTTGCCGGATACCGATCATTGGCGAGGCTGGGAGAGTGTGCGCGATGCCCGGGAGGAGGGGCGACCGATCTGGCGCTTGGCGGATGGCGAATTGCATCGTGCTGCGGGAAATGTCTGGTGGCTTCGCGGTCCCTGGCTGCGACCGGTCGGGGAGGAGGTTGAATGGAACGACCCATCTTGCCCATTGCTGTTGCCCGGGAATGGCCAGGTCTCGCTGATCGGACCTAGGCCCGAGGGGGCATTGTGCATTCGCTATCGCCAAGGGGGCGAAGTCATGCAACTGGCCGGGCGTGGCCATCGTGATCTCAAGCGGCTGTTGAACGAAGCCAGGGTGCCGGGATTCGTCCGTGGCAGATTGCCGCTGCTGTATGCGGGCGATCAACTGCTGGCGGTGGCGAACCTGCCGATGGCTGGCGTGAATACCCAGGCAGGCTGGCAATTGCATTGGCGACCACCGACCAGCGATCAAGGTTTGAGCTGAAAGGGGCTTTCCGGTAGACTACGCTCCCTTCTTGATACAACTTCTGTGGATTCGCCTGAATTGCAGGAGTTGCCGATTACCAAGCAGTCTTTGCTGGGCGATTCCAAAAAATGTGTAGCGAGCAACGTACCGGTGTTTTTGCATCCGGTCTGTCACAACGCGGCGGTTTTTTTGAAAGATGCACTGTGATTAATGCAGGTGATCGGGGGCTTCGGCCTTCCTTCGCTTTCCCCGGCGGCACTGACCGCTTTAACGCAGACTTCTAGGGTTTTTCATGACGCGCTACATATTCGTCACGGGCGGTGTTGTTTCTTCATTGGGGAAAGGCATTGCCTCGGCTTCATTGGCGGCCATCCTGGAGGCGCGGGGACTTAAGGTCACCATGCTCAAGCTGGACCCGTACATCAACGTCGACCCGGGCACCATGAGCCCGTTCCAGCACGGTGAAGTGTTCGTCACCCATGACGGCGCCGAGACCGACCTGGACCTGGGCCACTACGAGCGGTTCATCCGCACGACCATGACCCAGAACAACAACTTCACCACCGGCCGTGTCTACGAGCACGTGCTGCGCAAAGAGCGCCGCGGTGACTACCTGGGCGCCACCATCCAGGTGATCCCGCACATCACCGACGAAATCAAGCGCCGCATCATCAAGGGCGCCGGCGATGCCGACGTGGCCCTGGTAGAGATCGGCGGCACTGTGGGCGACATCGAGTCGCAACCGTTCCTCGAAGCCATTCGCCAACTGCGGGTCGAAGTCGGTTCCAAGCGTGCGATGCTGATGCACCTGACCCTGGTTCCGTACATCGCCACCGCTGGCGAGACCAAGACCAAGCCAACCCAGCACTCGGTCAAGGAACTGCGCTCTATCGGCCTGCAGCCTGACGTGCTGATCTGCCGTTCCGACCACCCGGTCGATGCTTCGTCGCGTCGCAAGATCGCGCTGTTCACCAACGTTGAAGAGCGTGCGGTGATCTCCCTGGAAGACGTCGACACCATCTACAAGATTCCTGGCGTACTGCACGCCCAGGGCCTGGACGACTTCGTCGTCGAGCGCTTCGGCCTACAGTGCAACAGCGCCGACCTGTCCGAGTGGGACAAGGTCGTGGACGCCAAGCTGAACCCCGAGAAAGAAGTCACCATCGCCATGGTCGGCAAGTACATGGAGCTGCTGGACGCGTACAAGTCGCTGATCGAAGCGATGAGCCACGCCGGCATCACCAACCGTACCAAGGTCAACCTGCGCTACATCGACTCCGAGGACATCGAGAACCAGGGCACCGGCCTGCTGGAAGGCGCTGACGCCATCCTGGTTCCAGGCGGTTTCGGCCTGCGTGGCGTGGAAGGCAAGATCACCGCGGTGCAATACGCCCGTGAGAACAAGGTTCCGTACCTGGGTATCTGCCTCGGCATGCAGGTGGCGGTCATCGAGTTCGCCCGTAACGTGATGGGCTGGAAAGACGCCAACTCCACCGAGTTCGATCGTGCCAGCGGCCATCCGGTCGTGGGCCTGATCACCGAATGGTCCGACGCCACCGGCGCGGTCGAGACCCGCACCGAAGCCTCCGACCTGGGCGGCACCATGCGCCTGGGCGCGCAGGATTGCCAACTGGCTTCCGGCTCCAAGGTCCACGATTGCTACGGCAAGGATGTGATTACCGAGCGTCACCGTCACCGCTACGAAGTCAACAACGTCCTGTTGCCGCAACTGGTCGAAGCCGGCCTAGTGGTTTCGGGCCGTTCCGAAGACGGCGCGCTGGTCGAAGTGGTCGAGTCGAAGGATCATCCATGGTTCGTCGCCTGTCAGTTCCACCCGGAGTTCACTTCCACCCCGCGTGACGGTCACCCGCTGTTCAGCGGTTTCGTCAAGGCGGCCCTGGCTCAACACCAGAAGAAGGCGTGAACCTGATGGCGCAGAAGATCATCCGCGTAGGCAGCATCGAGATCGCCAACGACAAGCCCATGGTGCTGTTCGGCGGCATGAACGTGCTGGAAAGCCGCGACATGGCCATGCAGGTTTGCGAGGAATATGTACGGGTGACCGAGAAGCTCGGTATCCCCTACGTGTTCAAGGCCAGCTTCGACAAGGCCAACCGTTCGTCGGTGACCTCGTACCGTGGTCCGGGCATGGAAGAAGGGCTGAAGATCTTCGAGGAGATCAAGAAGACCTTCAACGTGCCAGTGATCACCGATGTGCATGAGCCTTACCAGTGCGAGCCGGTAGCCAAGGTATGCGACATCATCCAGTTGCCGGCCTTCCTGTCGCGTCAGACCGACCTGGTCGTGGCGATGGCCAAGACCGGCGCAGTGATCAACATCAAGAAGGCCCAGTTCCTTGCACCCCAGGAAATGAAACACATCCTGGCCAAGTGCGAGGAAGCGGGTAACGATCAGTTGATCCTCTGCGAGCGCGGTTCCAGCTTCGGCTACAACAACCTGGTCGTGGACATGCTCGGCTTCGGCATCATGAAGCAGTTCGAGTACCCGGTGTTCTTCGATGTGACCCACGCCCTGCAGATGCCGGGTGGTCGTGCCGATTCGGCCGGCGGTCGCCGGGCCCAGGTCACCGACCTGGCCAAGGCCGGCATGAGCCAGTCCCTGGCCGGCCTGTTCCTCGAGGCCCATCCGGATCCGGACAACGCCAAGTGCGATGGCCCTTGCGCCCTGCGGTTGGACAAGCTCGAGCCGTTCCTGGCCCAGCTCAAGGCCCTGGACGAGCTGGTCAAGAGTTTTCCGACGGTAGAAACCGCGTAAGACCGGTTTCTCCGGTAAAGTACCGCACGATTATTGCTCAGGCCCCCGGGCCTGAGCCTTATCGTCTGCAAGACTGCCTGCTTTCCCTACCTTGCCGACGGTAGAAGATTTCCTACAGCTGCGTCGTTTTCGTCAACTTTGGAGTGTTTACAACAATGGCAAAAATCGTCGACATCAAAGGTCGTGAAGTTCTCGACTCCCGTGGCAACCCCACTGTCGAAGCGGACGTGCTTCTCGACAACGGCATCATCGGCAGCGCTTGCGCTCCGTCTGGTGCTTCCACCGGTTCCCGTGAAGCACTGGAACTGCGTGATGGCGACAAGAGCCGCTACCTGGGCAAGGGTGTGCTCAAGGCGGTAGCCAACATCAACGGTCCGATCCGCGACCTGTTGCTGGGTAAAGACCCGATCGACCAGAAGGCGCTGGACCAGGCGATGATCCAGCTGGACGGTACCGAGAACAAGGCCAACCTGGGCGCCAACGCGATCCTCGCCGTATCCCTGGCTGCCGCCAAGGCCGCCGCCCAGGACCAGGACCTGCCGCTGTACGCCCACATCGCCAACCTCAACGGTACCCCTGGTGTCTACTCGATGCCGGTACCGATGATGAACATCATCAACGGTGGCGAGCACGCCGATAACAACGTCGACATCCAGGAGTTCATGGTGCAGCCGGTTGGCGCCAAGTCCTTCTCGGAAGGTCTGCGCATGGGCACCGAGATTTTCCACCACCTCAAGGCTGTGCTGAAGGCTCGTGGCCTGAACACCGCTGTAGGTGACGAAGGCGGTTTCGCTCCGAACCTGGCTTCCAACGAAGACGCCCTGAAGGTGATCTCCGAAGCCGTGGCCAACGCCGGCTACACCCTGGGCACCGACGTGACCCTGGCCCTGGACTGCGCTGCCAGCGAGTTCTATGAAGACGGCAAGTACAACCTGGCTGGCGAAGGCCAAGTGTTCACCAACGAAGGTTTCGCCGAATACCTCAAGGGCCTGACCCAGCGCTATCCGATCATCTCCATCGAAGATGGCCTGGACGAGTCCGACTGGGCTGGCTGGAAGATCCTGACCGACAAGATCGGCGACAAGGTGCAACTGGTGGGCGACGACCTGTTCGTGACCAACACCAAGATCCTGAAGGAAGGCATCGACAAGAAGATCGCCAACTCCATCCTGATCAAGTTCAACCAGATCGGCAGCCTGACCGAAACCCTGGAAGCTATCCAGATGGCCAAGGCCGCTGGTTACACTGCCGTGATCTCCCACCGTTCCGGCGAAACCGAAGACTCCACCATCGCCGACCTGGCCGTGGGTACTGCAGCTGGCCAGATCAAGACCGGTTCGCTGTGCCGCTCCGATCGCGTATCCAAGTACAACCAACTGCTGCGTATCGAAGAGCAGTTGAACGGCAAGGCCAAGTACAACGGTCGTAGCGAGTTTCGCGGCTAAGCAGTAGATGGTAAAAAGACACCGGATTGTGTCGAGAAAATCGCTACAGCGAGTTTTTTGCCACTAATCTGATGCCTTAAGAGCACAAGCCTGGTTCTTCCAGGCTTCGTGCTATCAGTAGGACCGAAGTTGTAGGCATGGCTGTCTTTTTTCACTGGATACCCGATATTCGATGCGCAGTCCCAATTGGTTGTTCCTGGTCTTGCTCTTGCTGCTGGCTGGCTTGCAGTACCGCCTGTGGGTGGGGAATGGCAGCTTGGCCCAGGTAGCAGAACTGACCCAGCAGATTGCCGACCAGCACGCTGAAAACGAGCGCCTGCTGGAGCGTAATCGCGTACTCGATGCGGAAGTCATGGAATTGAAGAAGGGCATGGAGACCGTCGAAGAGCGGGCTCGTCATGAACTGGGCATGGTCAAGGAGGGCGAGACCCTCTACCAGTTGGCCCAATGAGCGAGTTGTCGCCGGCCTTCTGGGCCGTGATTCCTGCCGCGGGCGTGGGTGCCCGTATGGCTGCGGACCGCCCCAAGCAGTATCTGCAATTGGGCGGGCGCACTATTCTCGAACACAGCCTCGGCTGCTTTCTCGACCACCCCGGTCTCAAGGGGCTGGTCGTCAGTGTGGCACCGGACGATCCCTACTGGCCGACCCTGGCTTGTGCCCAGGACGCGCGGATCCAGCGGGTCGATGGTGGCGCGGAGCGATCTGGCTCAGTGCTCAATGCCCTGCTTCACCTGCATGCCCAGGGGGCAGCCGATGATGACTGGGTGCTGGTGCATGATGCGGCACGACCGAACCTAGCCCGCTCAGACCTGGACAAGCTACTGCTTGAGCTGGCTGACGATCTTGTGGGCGGCCTGCTCGCAGTGCCGGCCCGGGACACTCTCAAGCGCATCGACAAGCATGGCCGGGTCCTGGAAACCGTGGATCGCAGCTTGATCTGGCAAGCCTATACCCCGCAGATGTTCCGTCTCGGCGCCTTGCATCGAGCCCTGGCCGATAGCCTGGTGGCTGACGTCGCGATCACTGACGAAGCGTCGGCGATGGAGTGGGCCGGGCAGGCACCGCGCCTGATCGAAGGACGCTCCGACAACCTCAAGGTCACACGTCCCGAAGACCTGGAGTGGTTGCGCCAGCGTTGGGCCAACCGCCGCTGATCCCCCCTGTAGCCAGCCTGTTGCGTCTACCGCTCCTGGTATTCCGGACGCCGGGCCAGGCCCTCCTTGAGATAGTCCACCAGCTTGCGCACCTTGGGCGACAGGTGCCGTTGTTGCGGGTAGAGCGCCCACACTGCGGTATTGGGCGGCTGATGGGCTTCGAGCAGGGAAATCAACGCGCCACTCTGCAGATGTTCCAGCACGTAGTAATCCGGCAACTGGCATAGTCCGACCCCCTGCAGAGCAGCATCCAGCACCGCTTGCCCACTGTTGCAGCGCCAGTTGCCTTGCACCCGCTGCGCGAACTCCCGACCGTCCAGTTCCAGTTGCCAGATATCCGAGCTACCGATCAGGCAATTGTGGCGGCTCAACTCTGAAAGGCTATGGGGGCGTCCGTAACGCTCCAGGTAGGACGGCGAAGCACACAAGTACATGCGCCGTGGCGCCAGCCTTGCGGCCACCAGTCGCGAGTCCTGCAGCCGCCCGAGGCGAATCGCCAGGTCCAGCCCTTCATGCACCAGGTCCAGGGTGCGGTTACTCAGCTCGATGTCTACCCGCAATTGTGGGTAGAGGCCCATGAAGCTGGTCACCAGCGGCACGATGAAGCGCTCGCCGTAGGCTACCGCACAAGTCATGCGCAACATGCCCTTGGGTTCGCTGCCCAGGTCACCTACCGCACGTAGCGCTTCTTCGCGTCCATCCTGCAGGCGCTGGCAATGCTGCAAGAACGTCTGACCGGCCTCGGTCAGCGTCACCCGCCGGGTGCTGCGGTACAAGAGACGCGTCTGCAGGCGCTCTTCCAGGCGAACGATCTGTCGGCTGATATGGGAGGGGGAGACTCCAAGGCGCTCCGCTGCTGCGGTGAACTGACAGCACTCGGCAACGGCGACGAACTCATCGATGCCTTCCCAGCGGCTTTCGCTCATGTCGATTATCCCTGTATGGCAATAATGTTTTGCTTTTGTCCGGATTATTCCCTCACAGGGCGCTGTTTTACACTCCCTGTCTCGTTTTTATTCACTGGAGGACCCAGGATGATCAAGTCGCGCGCTGCCGTTGCCTTCGAGGCCAAGAAACCCCTTGAGATCGTTGAAGTCGATGTCGCCATGCCCAAGGCCGGTGAGGTGCTGTTGCGGGTCGTGGCTTCCGGGGTCTGCCATACCGACGCCTACACCTTGTCGGGTGCCGACCCGGAAGGGATCTTCCCGTCGATTCTCGGCCATGAAGGTGGCGCAGTAGTGGAAGCGGTGGGCGAGGGCGTGACCTCGGTGGCCGTGGGGGACCACGTTATTCCGCTGTACACCCCGGAATGCGGCAAGTGCAAATTCTGCCTCTCGGGCAAGACCAACCTCTGCCAGGCGATCCGCGCGACCCAGGGCAAGGGGCTGATGCCGGACGGCACTACCCGGTTCTCCTACAAAGGCCAGCCGATCTTCCACTACATGGGCACCTCGACCTTCTCCGAGTACACCGTGCTGCCGGAAATCTCCGTGGCCAAGATCCAGAAAGAAGCGCCGCTGGAGAAGGTCTGCCTGCTGGGCTGCGGCGTGACCACGGGTATTGGCGCGGTGCTCAATACCGCCAAGGTCAAGCCGGGTGACACCGTGGCGATCTTCGGCCTGGGTGGTATCGGCCTGTCGGCGGTGATTGGCGCCGTGAAGGCCAAGGCATCGCGCATCATCGCCATCGATATCAACCCGGCCAAGTTCGAGATCGCCCGCCAGCTGGGCGCTACCGACTGCATCAACCCCAAAGACTACGATCGCCCGATCCAGGAAGTGATCGTCGATCTCACCGATGGCGGTGTGGATTTTTCCTTCGAGTGCATCGGCAACGTGCAACTGATGCGGGCAGCGCTGGAGTGTTGCCACAAGGGCTGGGGCGAGTCGGTGATCATCGGCGTGGCCGGTGCCGGCCAGGAAATCGCCACCCGTCCCTTCCAACTGGTGACCGGTCGGGTCTGGCGCGGCTCGGCATTCGGTGGCGTACGTGGCCGCTCCGAGCTGCCCAGCTATGTGGAAATGTCCGAGAAGGGCGAGATCCCGCTGGATACCTTCATCACCCATACCATGGGCCTGGAGGATATCAACAAGGCTTTCGACCTGATGCACGAAGGCAAGAGCATCCGTACGGTCATCCACTTCTAAGAGCGGCGTCAAGCTGCAAGCCATGGGCTGCAATAGGGTTCGCTACCTGCTTGCAGCTTGACGCTTGCGGCTTGTGGCTGGAGGTCTGCCATGAGTCTGGAAAATCTTTCCTGCCAGAAAAGCTTCGGCGGCTGGCATAAACGCTACAAGCATCATTCCCAGGTGCTGGGCTGTGACATGGTGTTCGCTGTCTACCTGCCTCCCCAGGCCGAGCAAGGTGGCAAGCTACCGGTGCTGTATTGGTTGTCCGGGTTGACCTGCACCGACGAGAACTTCATGCAAAAGGCCGGTGCCCAGCGCATGGCGGCAGAGTTGGGGCTGATCATCATCGCTCCGGATACCAGCCCTCGCGGTGCCGGGGTGCCTGGCGATCCGGACGGAGCCTGGGACTTTGGCCTTGGCGCCGGGTTCTATCTCAACGCGACCCAGGCGCCATGGGCCCAGCACTATCGGATGCACGACTACGTGGTCAATGAGCTGCCGGAGCTGGTGGAAGCTCATTTTCCCGCCTCGAACAAGCGAGGTATCAGCGGACACTCCATGGGCGGGCACGGAGCCTTGGTGTGTGCGTTGCGTAATCCAGGTCGTTACCAATCGGTGTCGGCGTTTGCCCCCATCAGCAATCCCATGGATTGCCCCTGGGGACAGAAGGCATTTTCCCGTTACCTGGGCGAGGAGCGCTCGCGCTGGCGCGAGTGGGATGCCAGTGTCTTGATCTCTGAGGCCAGCGAGAAACTGCCACTGCTGGTCGATCAAGGCGATCGGGATGATTTCTTGACGAGCCAGCTCAAGCCCGAGGCCCTGCAACAGGCGGCGAAGAATGCGGGGCATGCGCTGACACTGCGATTGCAGCCGGGCTACGACCACAGTTACTTCTTCATCGCCAGTTTCATCGACGACCACCTACGGCACCATGCACGCGCTCTTAACGCCTAATGCTCGCCAAAGCAGGTAGAATCACGCCCTGACTTTTTCGGGGCGTTTTTTATGCGTATTGGCCACGGCTACGATGTGCACCGTTTCGCTGAGGGCGAGTTCATCACCTTGGGGGGTGTGCGTATCGCCCATCATTCCGGGCTATTGGCCCATTCTGATGGCGATGTGTTGCTGCACGCACTCAGCGACGCCTTGTTGGGCGCCGCCGCGCTGGGCGATATCGGCAAGCACTTTCCTGACACCGACCCTCAGTTCAAGGGGGCCGACAGCCGTGTCTTGCTGCGGCATGTTGTCGCCCTGATCCATGCCAAGGGCTGGAAGGTCGGCAATGTCGACAACACTATCGTTGCCCAGGCTCCGAAGATGGCGCCCCATATAGAAAGCATGCGGGCCTTGATTGCCGCCGACCTGCAGGTCGAGCTCGATCAAGTGAACGTCAAGGCGACGACCACCGAGAAGCTTGGCTTCACCGGTCGAGAGGAAGGGATCGCGGTACATTCCGTGGCCTTGTTGCAACGCACATGAACGAACTGCAACTGTTGGGCCCACTGGCCTATGGCGAGGCCCTGGGAAGCGCTGTGCTCAAGGCTACGGCCGAGGATTTCCAGGTTGATGAAGTCCTCGATATCCCACTTAGCGGCGATGGCGAGCACCTGTGGTTGTGGGTGGAAAAGCGCGGCTTGAACACCGAGGAAGCGGCACGCCGGATCGCCAAGGCGGCCGGGGTGCCATTGCGCACGGTCAGCTATGCCGGGCTCAAGGATCGACAGGCTTTGACCCGTCAGTGGTTCAGTGTGCAATTGCCCGGCAAGGCCGATCCGGATCTTGCCGCCGCTGAAAACCACACCCTGAAGATTCTCAAGGCCATGCGCCACAGGCGCAAGCTGCAGCGCGGAGCCCATGCGGCTAACGGCTTTACCTTGCGTCTGACGGAGCTCAAGGCCGATCACGCGGCCATCGATGAGCGCCTGAAACTGATCGCCGAGCAGGGGATTCCCAACTACTTCGGTGCCCAGCGTTTCGGTCATGAAGGCGGTAACCTGGTCGATGCTCGTGATTGGGCGGCACGCGAGGCCTTGCCAGAGCAACGCAACGTTCGTTCACGATTGCTTTCGACGGCCCGCAGCTACGTATTCAATCAGGTATTGGCAACGCGAGTGGCCGACGGCAGTTGGCGGCGAGCGCAAGTGGGGGACTTGTTGGCATTCACCGACAGCCGCAGCTTTTTCATGGCCGGACAACCCGAGTGTTCGGACCCGCGGCTGGATATCCTCGACCTGCATCCCACCGGGCCGTTGTGGGGCGAGGGCGACTCCCCTGCCGGGGGCGCAATCCAGGCAGTGGAGCAGGGCGTTGCCGATCGCGAGCAAGCGTTGTGCAAATGGTTGATAAAAGCTGGTATGGCGCACGAACGACGCATCCTGCGGCTGCCCATTGGCGGTTTGACGTGGCATTATCCCGTGCCTGATATTCTGCAACTGGAATTCGTCCTTCCGGCCGGATGTTTCGCCACCGCCTTGGTGCGCGAGCTCGTCGATCTGGTGCCGGCAGGGCAGACGGACAGCCCATGCGTATTCTGATTTCTAACGATGATGGGGTAACTGCACCCGGTATCGCCGCGCTGCATGCTGCGCTGGCTGATCACGCCGAATGTGTGGTTATCGCACCGGACCAAGACAAAAGCGGCGCCAGCAGCTCGCTCACGCTCGACCGCCCGTTGCACCCGCATACTCTTGGCAATGGCTATATCAGCATCAACGGCACGCCCACCGATTGCGTTCACCTGGGGCTTAATGGCCTGTTGGAGCATGAGCCGGACATGGTGGTATCGGGTATCAACCTGGGGGCCAACCTCGGGGACGATGTGCTGTACTCGGGAACCGTTGCTGCGGCCTTGGAAGGGCGCTTCCTGCAACGCCCGGCCATTGCCTTTTCGCTGGTATCGCGGCAGGTGGAAAATCTTGCCACCGCCGCTTATTTCGCGCGCAAGCTGGTTCAAGCACAAGGTTTGCTGGACTTGCCACCACGGACGGTGTTGAACGTGAACATTCCCAACCTGCCTCTCGATCATATTCGTGGCATCCAACTGACTCGCCTGGGGCATCGAGCCCGTGCCGCCGCCCCCCTGAAGGTGGTGGACCCCCGCGGCAAGGCCGGCTATTGGATCGCCGCTGCTGGCGACGCCGAGGATGGCGGTCCTGGTACCGACTTTCATGCCGTGATGCAGGGGTACGTGTCCGTCACGCCATTGCAGCTGGATCGCACCTTCAATGATGCATTCAGGAGCCTGGATGGCTGGTTGGAGGGGCTGCGCTGATGGCCCGCGAGCAAGACGATCTGTTACGGCGGGGGATCGGTATGACCTCCCAGCGCACCCGTGAGCGCTTGATCCAGCGGCTTTATGATGAAGGGCTGTCCAATCCCCAGGTGCTGGAGGTTATACGGCGTACACCGCGACATCTGTTCGTCGATGAGGCCCTGGCCCATCGTGCCTATGAAGACACGGCGCTACCTATTGGCCATAACCAGACCATCTCCCAGCCCTATATGGTGGCACGCATGAGCGAGCTGCTGTTGGAGGCCGGCCCGTTGGACAAGGTGATGGAGATCGGTACCGGATCGGGCTACCAGACGGCAGTACTGTCGCAGTTGGTGGAACGGGTATTTTCGGTTGAGCGGATCAAGGTTCTGCAGGATCGGGCCAAGGAGCGCCTGCAGGAGCTTAACCTGCGCAATGTGGTGTTTCGCTGGGGTGATGGTTGGGAGGGATGGCCGGCACTGGCGCCCTATAACGGTATCATCGTGACTGCCGTGGCTACCGATATTCCCCAGGCTCTGCTCGATCAGCTCGCTCCCGGCGGGCGGATGGTGATTCCGGTCGGCGCTGGCGAGGTACAGCAGTTGATGCTGATCATTCGTGAAGAACACGGTTTTGCCCGGCATGTCCTGGGAGCAGTGCGTTTTGTGCCCCTGCTCAATGGCCCTCTGGCCTGAGCATTTCTCGGGGCGGGGTGAATTCTCTCCGATTGGCTGTGTCTTACTGGCGTATTGATCGTCAATGAGTGGGGCTACGACCCGTAACAAACACTGGTTGTGTCGTACGCTGTGCCGGCGGTAAAGCGCTGGCACCCGGTTATACTTGCGTCATTTCGTGCCTGAGCCAGGCAATCTATATCGTCAAACACCAGAAAGGGAGCGGCGGGTGAGTCTCACAGTCATTGCGCAGCGTATGGGTACAACAAGCTTTCAGCGACTGATGATTGGCCTTGTCTTGAGTTCCTTGTTGGTCGGTTGCTCCAGCACCAAGTCCAGCAGCATGGGTGTGGTTGATCGCAACAGTAATGCGGCGCCGCAGCGTCCGACTGTAACGACTGGCCAGTATGTGGTGCGTCGCGGCGATACGCTGTTTTCCATCGCTTTTCGCTACGGCTGGGACTACAAGGCGTTGGCGGCCCGTAACAATATTGCCGAGCCCTACACCATTCATCCGGGGCAAACCATTCGCTTTGATGGGCGTACTGGTACAGCACCGGCGACCGTGGTGACCAGCACCCAAACCAGTGCTTCCTCTTCCAGCAAGACGACGGTCATTCGTCGTCCGGCGACAACGACTACACCTCCTGCAACAGGTGCCAATTCCAGCCCCGCTGGCAAGCCCGCACCAGCTCCGGCGCCCGTTCCAGCGGTGCCCGCAGGCCCTGCGCCGACAGGTTGGGGCTGGCCTTCGAGTGGCGTTCTCATTGGAAAATTTTCTTCAAACGGTAGTTTGAATAAAGGCATTGATATCGCCGGGGATTTGGGACAGCCTGTTTTAGCTGCGTCTGATGGGACGGTGGTTTACGCCGGGAGTGGCTTAAGGGGCTACGGCGAATTAGTCATCATCAAACACAACGAAACCTACGTCAGCGCTTATGGTCACAATCGTAAGCTACTGGTTCGGGAGGGGCAGCAGGTCAAAGTCGGACAGACAATTGCCGAGATGGGATCAACTGGTACAGACCGGGTGAAACTGCACTTTGAGATTCGCCGACAAGGTAAACCTGTAGATCCGCTGCAATTCCTGCCACGTCGTTGATCCGTTACCAGCCTGTTCCGTCACGTAGAGGGAACAGGTTCCAGCGATGCCAAGGATAAAGGCGCCGCTTGAGCCTGAGGTCGAACTCACCAAAGGACTATAACAATGGCTCTCAGTAAAGAAGTGCCGGAGTTTGACATCGACGATGAAGTTCTCCTGATGGAGAGCGGAATCGATATGGATTCGATGTCGAATAATGAGGGGGCAACTCCACCTTCCGTTCGCACCAAATCCAAAAGCTCCGCTGCAGTAAAGCAACACAAATATATTGACTACACTCGTGCGCTCGATGCGACACAGTTGTATCTCAATGAAATCGGCTTTTCTCCATTGCTCTCTCCCGAAGAGGAAGTGCACTTTGCGCGTCTGTCGCAGAGTGGCGATCCCGCCGGGCGAAAACGCATGATTGAAAGTAACTTGCGACTGGTGGTTAAAATCGCCAGGCGCTATGTCAATCGCGGGTTGTCGCTGCTGGACCTGATCGAAGAGGGCAACCTGGGCCTGATACGGGCGGTGGAGAAGTTTGACCCGGAACGCGGCTTTCGCTTCTCGACCTATGCCACCTGGTGGATTCGTCAGACTATCGAACGGGCGATCATGAATCAGACCCGGACCATCCGGTTGCCGATCCATGTGGTCAAAGAACTCAACGTCTACTTGCGCGCCGCTCGTGAGTTGACGCAAAAACTCGATCACGAACCCTCTCCTGAAGAAATTGCCAACCTGCTCGAGAAGCCGGTGGCAGAAGTCAAACGTATGCTTGGCTTGAATGAGCGAGTGTCTTCGGTGGATGTCTCGCTGGGGCCGGATTCGGACAAGACCTTGCTGGATACGTTGACCGACGAGCGCCCGACGGATCCTTGTGAACTGTTGCAGGACGACGACCTTTCGCAAAGTATCGATCAATGGCTCTCCGAGCTGACCGAGAAGCAACGCGAGGTCGTGGTGCGCCGTTTTGGCTTACGCGGCCATGAGAGCAGCACTCTTGAAGATGTTGGCCTGGAGATTGGTCTGACCCGTGAGAGGGTACGGCAGATCCAGGTGGAAGGCCTCAAGCGCTTGCGTGAAATTCTCGAGAAGAACGGTTTGTCCAGTGAGTCGCTGTTTCAGTAGCCTCTGAACCGGCCGACAAGAAGCCCCGACTGGCATTACGACTGGTTCGGGGCTTTTTCATGGGCGGTATGAAAGCGCGTTGCCAGACGCTAGGGGTGAGAAACGGAAGTGTTCTTAATCGCTATGTAAGCCAAAGATTACTTTTTCGTAATCTATTGGTTTTTTGCGACTTCTGAGTTGTCTAGATAAGCTTGAGGTATTTTTTATCTTGTTGATTTAAAAGGATTTTTTGTTTTGTATTGAACTGGTTGGACAAAGTTTCCCGCTGATAGTGCGATTGCCGTTATCTGGGAAATCTCTAATATCAGCCCTGTGTCGACGGATAGACACAGCCATCAAGGACGATGGTCAGGACATCGCAAGAAGCGATTCATCAGGACGATGACAAGGAACACAGGGACTAGGGAAAAAATGTGGGCGGGTCATACCGCCCCTTTTTTCGCCTGTAGAAAAGTGGCTCGCAGAATTCCAGGTCCCAGAAATGCAAAAAGGCCCGCAAGGGGCCTTTTCAGGAACGCGGCAGCAATTAGCGTTCGAGATCCTTGATCTTGCCTTTGACGCCATCCCACTCTTCGGCATCGGGCAACGAATCTTTCTTTTCAGTGATGTTCGGCCAGATCTCTGCCAGCTCGACGTTCAACTGAATGAATTCTTGCATCTCTTCCGGGACTTCATCCTCGGAGAAGATGGCTACAGCAGGGCATTCAGGCTCGCACAGCGCGCAGTCAATGCACTCATCCGGGTGAATTACCAGGAAGTTCGGGCCTTCGTAAAAGCAGTCCACCGGACAGACTTCTACGCAGTCGGTGTACTTGCACTTGATGCAGTTGTCGGTGACGACGAAGGTCATTTCTAATTTTCTCCTCAGGCGGCGGCAGCGGAGCCCCTACAGGATTGGGGTCGCCAGGTTTGGGAGCGATAGTCTGTGGACCAGGCTAATAGTCCACAGCATCCCAAACCGCGCGAGATTCTAACAGCTTGAAGGCGTTCGCGTTAGATGCGTGTCTTCAATGTATAGAGCATTTCCAGTGCCTGGCGGGGTGTCATGCCATCCAGATCCAGTTTGGTCAGGTCTTCCAATACCGGGTGCGGCAGGCTAGCGAATAGATCGCTTTGCTGCGGAACCGAGGCTTTTCCAGGAGTCTGCTTGGGGGCCTCATGGGGCAGGCTCGTAGTTTCCAGGCGGCTCAAATGCTCTCGTGCGCGCGTGATCACAGCGCTCGGAACCCCAGCCAGCTGGGCTACGGCCAGGCCATAGCTCTGGCTGGCAGGTCCGGGTAGCACATGGTGCAGGAAGACGATTCGTTCGTTGTGCTCGGTGGCATTGAGGTGCACGTTGGCCACCAACGGTTCGTTTTCCGGCAGTACCGTCAGCTCGAAATAATGGGTGGCGAACAGCGTATAGGCCCGCAGGTGGGCGAGACGTTCTGCCGCAGCCCAGGCCAGGGAAAGACCGTCGAAAGTACTGGTACCACGACCGACTTCGTCCATCAGCACCAGGCTGCGCTCGGTGGCGTTATGCAGGATGTTGGCGGTTTCGCTCATTTCCACCATGAAGGTCGAGCGCCCGCCGGCCAGGTCGTCGCTGGAGCCGATCCGGGTGAAGATCCGGTCCACCAGGGACAACTCGCAACTTGCCGCCGGCACGAAACTACCGATATGGGCCAGCAGCACGATCAGCGCGGTTTGTCGCATGTAGGTGGATTTACCGCCCATGTTCGGCCCCGTGATCACCAGCATCCGGGTGCTGTCGTCCAGGCTCAGGTCGTTGGCCACGAACGGCGTGGTCAGCACCTGTTCCACCACCGGATGACGGCCCTGGCTGATGCGCATGCAAGGCTCGCTGACGAAACGCGGGCAGTTGAGATCCAGGTTCAGCGCCCGTTCGGCCAGGTTGCTCAGCACATCCAGCTCAGCCAGGGCCCCTGCGGTGTCCTGCAAGGGAGGCAAATGGCTGATCAGGGTTTCCAGCAGCGCGTCGTAGAGCATCTTCTCGCGCGCCAGGGCACGGCTCTTGGCCGACAGTGCCTTGTCTTCGAAAGCCTTGAGTTCAGGCGTGATGAAGCGCTCGGCACCCTTGAGGGTCTGGCGCCGGATGTAGTCCGCAGGGGCCTGTTCGGCCTGCTTGCTCGGCAATTCGATGAAGTAACCGTGGATGCGGTTGTAGCCGACCTTGAGGTTGGACAGTCCGGTCCGGGCCTTTTCCCGAGCTTCCAGGTCGATCAGGAACTGGCCAGCGTTCTCGCTCAGCGATTGCAGCTCGTCGAGTTCGCTGTCGTAGCCGGTCTTGAGCACGCCGCCGTCGCGGATCACCGCTGGCGGGTTGTCGATGATGGCTTTCTCCAGCAGAGCCGCCAGTTCCGGATAGGTAGCGGTGGTGATGGCCAACTGCTTGAGGTGGGGCGCTTCCAGCTCGGCCATGGCTACTTGCAGTTCCGGTAGCGCGGCGAGAGCGTCCCGAAGGCGGGCCAGGTCCCGTGGCCTAGCGTTGCGCAAGCCGATCCGCGCGAGGATCCGCTCGATATCACCGATTTCCTTCAACTGCGGCTGCAGGCGTTCGAAGCGATAGCCATCGAGCAGGCAGGTGATAGAGGACTGGCGCGCCTCCAGGACCTTCAGGTCACGCAGCGGTCGGTTCAGCCAGCGAGTCAGCAAACGGCTGCCCATGGCGGTCTGGCAGCGATCGACCACCGATTGCAGGGTATTGTCGCGCCCGCCCGCCAGGTTGGTATCCAGTTCCAGGTTGCGTCGGCTGGCGCCGTCCAGCACCACCGTATCGTCCAGGCGTTCATGGCGCAGGCTGCGCAAGTGGGGCAGGGCGGTGCGTTGGGTTTCCTTGGCATAGCTGAGCAGGCAACCGGCGGCGCCGATGGCCAGGGTCAGGGTCTCGCAGCCGAAACCTTTGAGGTCCTGAGTGGAGAATTGCTGGCAAAGGCTCTTGTGCGCCGAGTCGCGCTCGAAGTCCCAGGGAGCACGCCGCCTTGTGCCACGGCGCTTTTCCGCTGGCAGGCCCTGTGGCCAGTCGTCCGGGATCAGCAACTCCACCGGATTGATGCGCTCCAGCTCGGCCAGCAGGTTCTCCCAGCCCTTGATTTCCAGGACGCTGAAGTTGCCGCTGGTGATATCCAGCACGGCCAGGCCGAACAGGCGCTCGTCACCCAGTACCGCAGCGATCAGGTTGTCCCGGCGCTCGTCCAGCAACGCCTCGTCACTTACGGTCCCCGGCGTGATGATACGCACGACCTGGCGCTCCACCGGGCCCTTGCTGGTGGCCGGGTCGCCCACCTGTTCGCAGATCACCACCGACTCGCCAAGCTTGACCAGCTTGGCCAGGTAGCCCTCGGCGGCATGGTAGGGGATGCCGCACATGGGAATGGCCTGGCCTGCCGACTGTCCCCGTGCGGTCAGGGTGATGTCCAGCAGCTTGGCGGCCTTCTTCGCGTCTTCGTAGAAGATCTCGTAGAAGTCGCCCATGCGATAGAACATCAGCTGATCAGGGTGTTGATTCTTGAGACGCCAGTACTGTTGCATCATTGGCGTGTGGGAAGACAAGTCGGAGGTATTTTTACTCATTGGTATATAGGCGGATTCGTTGAATGGCTGACGCAAAGGGGCCCCAGGAGCCCGGCTTTTTGCTGATGGCGGCAAGGTTACCACGGGTTCCCGCGGCCTCGCAGGCGCCAGGGGAAGCTACGCTTGTCGGGCAAATGCATTAAATATGCAAATCAGCATTTGTCTTCCCTTGAAAGTTCGCGCAATATGCGCTTTATGCAAATACGCAACGTTTCTACCGTCTTAAGAGAACTGCTGGATCGCGATGGGATCTCCCCCACGGAGCTTCACCGTCGCACCGGCGTTCCTCAATCCACCCTCTCGCGGATTCTCAGCGGGAAGATCGTCGATCCCTCGGATAAACACATCTCCCGGATCGCCGAGTACTTCCAGGTGAGTACCGATCAACTGCGTGGACGTGCGGCTATTGCGCCGGTCCGCAGTGCGGTGCGCGACGAGATTCATTCGGAACTCAAGGACATAAGCCTGTGGGACGATGACACCCCCGTCGATGACGACGAGGTGTCGGTTCCCTTTCTGCGCGAGGTTGAATTGGCTGCTGGATCAGGAAGATTCGTTATCGAGGAAAGCGAGCGCGCCAGCCTGCGCTTCGGCAAGCGCAGCCTGCGGCACAACGGCGTGCAGTTCGACCAGGCCAAGTGCGTGACGGTACGCGGCAACAGCATGTTGCCGGTGCTGCGTGATGGCGCCACGGTCGGGGTCAATGCCGGTAAATGTGCCATTGGCGATATCGTCGATGGCGACCTGTATGCCATCAATCACAATGGCCAGTTGCGGGTGAAGCAGTTGTACCGCCTGCCCACCGGTATTCGCCTGCGCAGCTTCAACCGCGATGAGCACCCTGACGAGGACTACAGCTTCCAGGATATCCAGGAAGAGCAGATCAGCATCCTCGGTCACGTCTTCTGGTGGGGCATGTACGCCCGCTAACCCGTCACCTGCAAGCCAAGCCCGCTCCTGAGCGGGCTTTTTTTTGTCCTGAAAAACCCCTTCACCCCCAGTGTCTATGCGGCCTCCATGCATGGGAGCAAGAAATTCGCATAAATAAATGCATTTACGCATTGACTGCATATGCATGAATGCATAATATTCGTCTCAAGCCGTTCGAAAACGGCTGCAACAACGCTCTTTAGTGGCACAAGCAAAAGGCAGCGATGAACCGGCCTCGACGGTTCAGAGGGTTGGCAACTGACCCGGGTGTGCAGCGTAAAGCACCAGAAGCAGTTATCCGGCGGACAGGGGTCGCGGTCGGAGGAACAATTTAAATGGGTCCGTACCGCGCCAGTAGCGCCGAAAGACCAAGGATTGCATTACTGAAAAGCCCGGGCGACCGGGCTTTTTGGAATGCCTGCCTAACGTGGGCCGCCAATAGACAGGGACCCCTTGAATCATCGTTTCGAGTTTTTCATCAACCGGCCGCTTCTTTGGCCCCAATCCACACGGGAGACCTGAATGACAAACGAGCAACAAGCGTTGCTGGATATGCCGATCTGGATGGTCATCGTCCTGGCGCTGCTGGGTGGCGTGTCCGGTGAAATGTGGCGTGCCGACAAGGAGGGCGCCCGAGGCTGGGCACTGCTGCGACGCCTGGTGCTGCGTTCTGGAGCCTGTGTGATCTGCGGTGTCTCGGCGATCATGCTGCTGTATGCCGCCGGCGTCTCGATCTGGACCGCCTGCGCCTTCGGTTGCCTGACCGCCATGGCCGGCGCCGACGTCGCCATCGGCCTCTACGAGCGCTGGGCGGCCAAGCGCATCGGTGTGTGCGAGGTGCCCGAGCGTGACTCGAACTCCGATCGATCCTGAACGGTTTTTCATCAACCCCATTTGCACCTGCCGGCAAGCCCGGGCGGGTGCACCTTGCCTGTGCTTGGCCGGTCGAGCGCCGGCCGGCGCTTTTCATGCGTCTTGATCGACAGTGGTACCAGCGCGCCGGCCTGCGGGCCAGGTCTTCGCCGGTGTCGCCGTCGGCCCGATTCCAGGACTGGACAATGAGCGAACTGACGATATTGCACGACGCTATCGCCGCCACGATCAAGGCGGCGATGCCCGCTGTCCGAGCGGTGGAGGCGTTTCCCGAGACACCCGATGGCCTGGCCAGGCCGGCAATCGTCTTTGCCATCACCGCCATGGACCCGGGGGCTGATCCGGGCGATGGCCGTAGCTGCGTGAAGACCACGTTCGAGGCCAGCATGCTGGTGGACGCCAACCTGCCAGGGGCCGCGTTGCAAGCTGTCGAACTGGCGGCGCAAATGGCCGACCTATTGCATTGCCAGCATTGGAACCTCGATTTCGTCGAGGGCACCACCAGCGTGCGGGCCAAGCCTGCCGACGCCACCAGCGAGTCGTGGCGCAAGAAGGCCTGGACCGTGCAATGGCAGCAGTTGGTGTACCTCGGCCAGGAACAGTGGCCCTGGGACAACCAGGGGCCGGGATCGCTACTGCTCGGTTTCAGCCCTGACACCGGACCCGGCAAGGAAGACGGCTACTTCTCTCCGGAGCAGCTGGCATGAGCTTTGTCGCCGCGACTCACGATCGCATGCTCGCCGGCCTGATCATTCCTTGCAGCGTGGTCGGGGTCGACCTGGCCGCCGCCATGGTGCGGGTCTCCGACGGCGCCGGCTGGACCAGCGCCTGGGTGCGCTGGCACAGCCAGGCCGCTGGCAAGGCCCGACACTGGCGGGCGCCGAGCCTGGGCGAGCAGGGGGCCTTGATCAGCCCCAGCGGCGAGCCGGCCCAGGGCACCTTCGTCCCGGGGCTGTATGGCAACGCCGGGACCCAGCCGGACAACCGCGACCACGTCGAGGTCTGGCGCTTCGACGATGGCGGCTCGCTGGTCTACGACTGGCAGGCCAAGAGCTACAGCATCAGCCTGCCCAGCGGCACCGTGACCATCCAGGTGGCCGGCAGCTCGGCGGTGATCAGCGATAGCGCGATCACGGCCAAGGCCGACACCATCAGCCTGACCGGGCACATCACCTTGAACGGTGATGTGCAGATCAACGGCGCCAGCTTGCAGCACAACGGGGTGAACGTCGGTTCCACCCATACCCATCCGGGCGTGATGCCCGGCGGTGGCTCGACTGCCACGCCGCAATGACCACCCGCCCGCCACCGCGGGCTTTTTTATGCCTGGAGCAACCATGAGCAGCAAGAAAAAGAACACCGGCCCGGTCGTGTTCCGCGACACGGTCTACACCTCCCGCGTCCTGGTCCTGCCCGATGGGCGGATGCTGAACGTCGCCAATGGCCAGGTCGCGGTCGAGGCCAGTGACAACCTCGCTCGGGATTACCTGGGCCAGCACCCGGATCTGCAAGCGCAGGAGTGACGCGATGATCGGAATGGATCGCCGCACCGGCCAGTCGTTGTCGGGCATCGCCCATGTGCGCCAGTCCATCGAGGACATCCTGAGCACGCCCCTGGGCAGCCGGCGCATGCGCCCGGAATACGGCAGCAACCTGCGGCGCTTCGTCGACCTGCCAGTGACCGGTGGTTGGAAAAGCGCGGTACAGGCCGAAGTCGCCCGGGCGCTGTTGCGCTGGGAGCCGCGGCTGAAGCTGGAGCACGTGCAGGTGGTTTCGGTGGTGGCGGGCCAGATCACCTTTCAACTGACGGGCCAGTACCTGGGCAATAGTGCGATTTTGGAGGTGACGGCATGAGCACCCTGGATTTATCGGCGCTACCGGCGCCACAGGTGCTGGAAGCCCTGGATTTCGAAGCGCTGTACCAAGACAAGCTGGCGACCTTCCGCCAGCACATGGGCGGCAACTGGAGCGCCGCCCTGGAGAGCGACCCGGTGGTCAAGCTGCTGGAACTGGCGGCCTACCGCGACCTGCAATTGCGAGCCCGGGTCAACGATGCGGCCAAGGCCCTGCTGCTGGCCCACGCCCAAGGCAGCGACCTCGACCAGCTTGCGGCCAACGTGAAGCTCAAGCGCCTGGTCATCCGCGCGGCCGACCCGCAGGCGCTGCCGCCCACGCCGGAGGTCAAGGAGACCGACGACGCCCTGCGCGAACGCATCCAGCTGGCCTACGAAGGCCTGACCACCGCCGGGCCGCGCAACAGCTACATCCTGCATGCCCGCAACGCTTCGGCCCTGGTGGCCGATGCTTCGGCAGAAAGCCCTTCTCCGGCCTGCGTCACCGTCACCGTACTGGGGCTGGAGGGCGATGGCAGTGTCGCCGCCGAACTACTGGCGACGGTGGCTACCGCCCTCAATGACGAGGACGTGCGGCCCCTGGGCGATCGGGTCACGGTACAGAGCGCCCAGGTGCTGCCCTACCGGGTGGATGCGGTATTGCATATGAAGGGCCCGGGCCCGGAAAGCGATGCCGCGCTGGTGGAGGCAGAGCGTAGGTTCAAAGCCTGGATGAACCCACGCAAGCGATTAGGGGTTGAAGTCGCTCGCTCGGCTATAGATGCCCAGTTACATGTCGCCGGCGTGGCCCGGGTGGAGTTGCTGGGTTGGCAGGACATGGCCCCAACCCCGGCCCAGGCGGCGTATTGCACGGGCTACAGCATCAAGCTGGGGACCTGATATGCCGAGCTTACTACCTATCAATAGCACGCCATTGGAGCGTGGTCTGGAGGCCGCCAGTACCCGGGACACGGCCAGCATCCTGCGCACGCTGTACAACCCCGACACCTGTCCGGCGCACCTGCTATCGCAACTGGCCTGGGCCTGGTCGGTGGATCGCTGGGATAACAAATGGTCGGAAGCCGTCAAGCGCTCGGCCATCCGCTCGGCGTTTTACGTGCATGCCCACAAGGGCACCATCGGCGCGTTGCGCCGGGTGGTGGAGCCGCTCGGTTACCTGGTCGAGGTGCTGGAATGGTGGCAGACGACGCCAAAGGGTGTGCCGGGCACCTTTGCCTTGAAGGTCGGTGTGCTGGAAACCGGTATCACTGAGGAGATGTACCAGGAGCTGACCTGGCTCATTGATGACGCCAAACCGGTCAGTCGGCACATGACGGGGTTGGCGATCAGCCTGGAAAGCACAGGCAAAGTGTTTGTCGGCGTCAGCGTTTATGAAGGCGACGAACTCAGTGTTTATCCACCGACTCAGCGTGACATTGACGTCAGCGGCTACCTTGCCGCTGGTGGCCGCGAACATCATATCGATACGATGGACATCTACTCATGACTGACCAAAACAGCCAGTTCTTTGCAATTCTCACCGCTGTGGGCGAGGCCAAACAGGCAAACGCTGATGCGCTGGGTATTCCCTGGACGTTCACTCAAATGGGCGTCGGGGATGCTAATGGCTCCGATCCAATGCCAAACCGTACGCAAACCAAACTGATCAATGAGCGCCGACGTGCGCCGCTGAACCAGGTCAAGGTTGATCCGAAAAATGCCAACGTCATCATCGCCGAGCAAATCATCCCGGAAAATATCGGCGGTTGGTGGATTCGGGAAATCGGCCTCTACGACGCCGCCGGCGACCTAGTCGCCATCGCCAACTGTGCACCGACATTCAAGCCTCTGCTAACCCAGGGCTCGGGACGCACGCAAGTTATTCGAATCAACCTGATCGTCAGCAGCACATCGAACATTGAACTGAAAATTGACCCGTCGGTAGTTCTGGCAACACGTGAGTATGTGGATACGTGGTTTCTCAACGTACTGCCAGAAACCCGGCAAGAGGGCAGGTACACACGGGTAAATATCAACAAGCGGGGCATCGTCGTTGGCGGCGATAACCCTTCGACATTCCAAGAGATGGGCCTCCTGGGCGGAACCTTGTCGGATTCCATCAACCTGGCTGATGCCAAGGCGATCTATGTTCAGCCTGTGGCGTCACCGTCCTGGGCGAGCGGTCTCATCGCTGGGAGCAATGGCGGTGAAAAGGGCGGGCTCGGTTTTACCGGGAGCTACAACACCATCACTTCGATTTTCATGGGTATCGGCTCGGTGCCCTGGGCGGCCGGTAATGGGATTCGCGTCACCTCCGGCGGCGTAGATATTACCGGTGCGATCAGCGGGGTCGGCTCGGGCCTGACCGGGCTCAAGTATTCGGCCTTAACAGGGACCCCCAACACACTGGCAGGGTACGGGGTTCCATTTGCCAGCCAGGTAGAAGCCGAAACAGGCGAAGACACAAATAAACCGATGAACGCTCTGCGCGTCTTTCAAGCGATTGCCGCGAAGGTCATTCAGGCCACAGAGAGTGTCTTAGGGCTTGCGCGGATTGCGTCTCGGAACATGGTCGAAGCCGGCGACGATGACACGACAATCGTGACGCCGAAAAAACTGCGATGGGGGTTCAGGATCTTGATCGGCCGCGTCGGCTACATTGTGTTCCCGACTTGGCTCAAGGGCTGGATCGTTCAATGGAACGTGGGGATTACCCTCAAGGGCTCAGCCATCAACACCACCTTCTTCCCCATCCCATTTCCAACTGATGTCGGCGCTGTAGTTGTGGGGGCCTACAACAACAACGCATCGGGCGACTATAACGTGCGCCTGAGCGACGGCAGCGGCGGCGCGTCGGGGGCGGTGTACTCCGATCGGTTTACGACCTATAACAACGGTGTCACTGGTTCCGCAGGCCTGAGCTACATCGCGGTAGGTACTTGAGGAAAAACCATGAATTACGCAACGTTTCATCCCGATGGGACGCTTCACTTGCGTCTGATCAAAGGCATGCACCAGATCCCAAAGGATGCTGTCGAAGTCGACGACGCGCTATGGCAGAGGCTCATTCGAGAGAACGACGGCATCTGGTCGATTGATGCTGATGGGAAGATCACTAAGCAATTGTTCTCCTCTATTCCCCTGACTCGAGCCGACATAGAGCGCCTGCGGCTTGCAGCTTATGCCGAGCCTATTGTGGGATCTGACCGCTACTTCGCCGAAGCCAACCGGATGCAGGTTATGGGAGAGGCAGGCTGGGAGGCGGTAAGGAGCACAGGCATTGCCCGTTTCAACGAAATCCAAGCGCGTTTTCCGTGGGCTGAGGATGCTTCGTCAACCTGATTCTTAACCCTTCGAATTTTCTACAACTGATATGACCCCCCGACCCCTTCTTGGGGTTTTTTTATATCTGGAGTTTATCCATGAGTGGTTTTTTCCACGGCGTCACCGTCACCAACGTGGACACCGGCGCACGCACCATCGCGCTGCCCACGTCCTCGATCATCGGCTTGGTGGATACCTTCACCGAGGGCCCGGGCGTCAGCGCCAAGGCCAATGACCTGCTGCTGATCACCAGCGAGCGCGAAGCCATTGCGGCCTGGGGCCCGAATGCCGCGATCACCAAGGCCTGCCAGGCCATCTACCAGCGGGCCAAGGCGGTGATCGTCGCCTGTGGCGTGACCAAGGTCGAGGATGCCGAGCAGCAGGCTTCGGCGATCATCGGCGGCGTCCTGGCCAACGGCAAGCGCACCGGCCTGCAAGCGCTGCTGGACGGCAAGAGCCGTTTCAACGCCCAGCCACGCCTGCTGGTGGCGCCCAAGCACAGTGCCACCCAGGCGGTCGGTACGGCCCTGGTGGGCCTGGCTGACAAGCTGCGCGGCCTGGCCATCATCGACGGCCCCAACAGCACCGATGAAGCGGCCATGGCCTACGCCAAGAACTTCGGCGCCAAGCGCGCGTTTATGGTCGATCCGGGCATCCAGTATTGGGACACCGCCGCCAGCGCCACCGTCGATGCCCCGGCCTCGGCCTGGGTCGCCGGCCTGTTCGCCTGGACCGACAACGAGTACGGCTTCTGGGCCTCGCCTTCGAACAAGGAGTTCGTCGGGGTCACCGGTACCTCCCGGGCCATCGAATTCCTGGATGGCGACGAGAGCTGCCGGGCCAACCTGCTGAACAACGCCAACATCACCACCATCATTCGTGATGCCGGCTTCCGCCTGTGGGGCAACCGCACGCTGTCCAGCGACCCCAAATGGGCCTTCGTCACCCGAGTGCGGACCATGGACATTGTCATGGACGCCATCCTCTACGGCCACAAGTGGGCAGTGGACCGCTCCATCACCGCCACCTACGTCAAGGACGTCACCGAGGGCCTGCAGGCCTTCATGCGCGATTTGAAGAACCAGGGCGCGATCATCAACTTCGAGGTCTATGCCGACCCTGAGTTGAACACCGCCAGCCAGCTGGAGCAGGGCAAGGTGTACTGGAACATCCGCTTCACCGATGTACCGCCTGCCGAGAACCCGAATTTCCGCGTCGAAGTCACCAACCAGTGGCTGACCGAAGTCCTCGATAAAACCGCTTAAGGAGCTGCAGCAATGGCAATGATTCCCGAAACCCTGGCGAACATGAACCTGTTCGTCGATGGCATCAGCTTTCAAGGCGACGTGCCGAGCCTGACCCTGCCCAAGCTCACCCTCAAGACCGAGGAACACCGGGTCGGCGGCATGGACCTGCCCATCGAGCTGGACATGGGCATGGAGAAGCAAGAGGCCGGCTTCACCACCACCGGTGTACGCCGCGAATCCCTCAAGCTGTTTGGCCTGACCGACAGCAGCGCCTTCAACGGCGTGTTCCGTGGCGCCTTCAAGGGCCTCAAGGGCAAGACCACCCCGGTGATCGTGACCCTGCGCGGCCTGCTCAAGGAAGTCGACATGGGCGATTGGAAGTCCGGTGACAAGGCCGAGATCAAGCACAACGTCGCAGTGAGCTACTACAAGCTGGAAGTCGACGGGCGCCTGATCTACGAGATCGATGCCCTGGGCATGAAACGCGTGATCAACGGTGTCGACCAGCTCGCCGCCCAACGTTCGGCCCTGGGCCTGTAAGGAACTTCCTCGATGTCTGAAGCAATCAATGGCACGCCGTCCTGGATGGTGTTGAGCCCCGAGAACGTGGTGATCAGCCTCAGCAAGGCGGTGTCGATGAACGGCGTGCAGTGCGACAAGCTCACTCTGCGCGCCCCCACCGTGCGTGATATCCGCGCTGCCAACAGCGTGGCGGCCGGCGATGACGAACAGCGCGAGCTGATGCTGTTCGCCAGCCTGGCCGAGGTCGGCAGCAAGGACCTGGAGGGCCTGACCCTCAAGGACTACCAACGCCTGCAGGCCGGTTATTTTCGCCTGGTGCAAGACGACGAGCTTTGACCCGGCAGTGATGAAGGTGGCGGCGAAGCGGCTCGCTCGCGAGCTGCATTTTTGCGCTGAGGAAATCATGACCATGCGCTATTGCGACATGGTCTGGTGGCTCACGGATTGAGCCTGTCACCACGGGGGCGGCAAATGGCGAACAACACGCTGGTATCGACAGTGATAAAGATCGGCGGCGCCCTGGACGCGACCTGGGCTGCTGCCACCAAGACGGTGGAAGACCGGATCAAGGCGCTCGACGAGCAGGCCAGCAAGGCCCGGGGGCTGGCGACGGCCATCGGTGAAACCCAGCGCCTGCGCCGGGAGCTGAACCAGGCCCGCAAACAAGGCGCGCTCTCGGTTGGTGACTTGCAGGCCAAGCTGGACAGCAGCCTGGACGGATTACGCAAGCAGGGCATCCAGGTACGCAAGCTGAACCAGGAGTACCAGGCCCTGGGCCGTGCGGCCCGGAGCCTTGAGCTCAGGGCCACGGGCCAGCGGCAGATCGAGCAGGGCAAGACGGACCTCAAGTCCAGCTACGAGCTGGCGAAGAAAGCCGTTGGGGTGCTGGCGGTGCCGGTCAAGATCAACGCCGACTACCAGGCGACGATCCGCGACATCGCCATCAAGGGCAATATCGCCAATACCCCGCAGGAGGCGCAGCTGGCACGCAATGTCCTCCAGGTTTCCCGGGACTCCGGGCTGGGTCGCGGCGAGGTCGCCAGCCTCATCGCCGGGATGACCGCCAATGGCACGTCGTTGGACAAGGCCCAGCAGTATGCCGGGCTGGCGGCCAAGTTCGTGGTTGGCCAGGGGGCCGACGTCGGCGACACCGCGACTCTGATCCGGGCCCTGGAGACGCAGGCCGGGATCACCGATCCCAAGACCCTGGAGCGGGCCCTGGAGGCCATGGCCTTGCAAGGCCAGGCGGGCAACTTCGAGGCGGCCGACATGGCCCGCTTGCTGCCCGACCTGCTCAAAGGCGCCAAGGACATGAAACTCACCGGCATGGATGCGGTGAGCCAGGTGGGGTCGATGCTGCAATTGCAGATGTCGACGGCCAACGGCGCCGATGAGGCCGCCGGCAACCTGAAGAACTGGATGGGCGAGATTCGCTCACCGGCCACTGCCGCGGCTTATGCCAAGGCTGGCATCGACTATGAGGGATCGCTGCAGACCGGCCTGGAAAAAGGCATGTCGACCCTGGAGGCGAGCTTCGCCCTGGCCATGAAGTACATCCAGGTCACCGACCCGGCCAAGGCCGCGCAGATGACCGCGGCCCAGGCGCAGATCAGCCAGCAAACCGATCCGCAGAAGGCCCAGGCGATGCTGGCCGCCCTGGCGCAGTCGCTGCGCGGCGACAACCTGTTCGCCAACATGCAGGTCAATGCGGCGTTGCAGGCTTACGCCCAGGGCCAGGATGGGTACCAGAAGCTCAAGCAGGACTCGCTGACGGCCTCCGGTGTGCTGGACAAGAACCAGGCCGAGCGCCGGGGGACGTCGGCGCAGATCTGGAAGGAAGCCGATGGCGCGGTCGACAACCTGCAACAGGCGTTCGGCCAGGCCCTGACCCCGGCCACGGACCGCTTGGGCCAGAGCCTCACCTGGCTGGCGAACGGCATGACCGAGCTGACCCACCAGGCCGCTCCGGCGGTACTGGGGGTGACCGTCCTGGCCGGCAGCCTGCTGGCGCTGAAGAAGTTGCAAGCGGCCTACACCCTCGGCAAGGGCCTGTTCAACGTGGCCCGGGGCTCGATGATGGGCAACCCGGACTTCATCCAGAAGGTGCTGGTCACCAACCCGGGGGCACTGGGTGGCGGTGACTACGACATCGACACCAGCCGTGACAAGAAAGGTGGCAAGGGACGCAGGGGGGGGCGGGGCGCAAAACCCAAGGGTGGCTTGGCCACCAAGGCCGTCCAGAAGTTGAAGGACCTCCTTGGTTCAGGTAATGCGGGCAGGGCAGGCAAGGCGAGCAAGGGCGCCCTGGTCTTGGAAGCAGGAATCTCGGCGGTTAAAAACAGCGGTAATGTGATCAAGCCGCTGATCAAGGGCGGCAGCGTCCTGTCCGTGGCCGGCGCTGTCTATCAGGCAGCAGACACCTACCAGAATGCCAAGACCCGGGACGAGAAAGCCGAAGGTTATGGCAAGGCTGCCGGAGGCCTGGCCGGTGGCGTGCTGGGTGCAGCGGCAGGTGCTGTGGCCGGTGTTGCCGCCTCCGCCATGACCGGTGCCATGGTTGGCTCCGCGGTACCGGTACTCGGGACGGTCGTTGGCGGCATCGTTGGGGCTGGGGTGGGAATCCTGTCGGCCTGGGCTGGAACCGAAGCAGGTGGTTACCTGGGCAAGAAACTGTTCGGCGGCGATGACTCGCTCAAGTCGATGCCCGCCGCCGGCCCGCTGATGATGCGTGACGCCGGCAAGAACATTCCGCCGGTCATGGACGATATCGCCAACTCCTTCAAGAGCGGGCAGACCCCGCCGCTGATGGGCCAGGTGGTGCGTTCCATGCCGTCGGCGCCCGGCACGTCGAGCACCCTGGCCGAACCCTTCAAGGCCCCCTTGGCGCCGGCGATCGAGCAGCAGTTCAGCTTTGCGCCGGCGATATCGGTCACGGTCCAGGGTGATGTCAAGGACCCGGCGCAACTGGCCCGGGAACTGGAGCCCTACCTGCGTTGGCAGTTCGACGAGTACAGCCGCCAGGCCTCGGCTCGCCAGCTGTCCGATGCACCTCACGTTTAAGGAGACGCCATGGCCTATATGGAACAGCTGCAATCGGGGTTGCAATCCCTGGTGGCGGCAGCGGAGGCGGGGCGGCGCAGCGCGGACGAGATGCTGGGCCCCATGAACGGGGCCATCGGCGATATCACCGGCGCCGCCCTGGAGCTGGAGAACCTGCCCGTGGTCGGGCCGCAAGTCGGCACCCGGCTGCGCCGCATCCTGCGCGGTATCGACGCCGCGCAAAGCCGGGTCGGCGAGGTGGCGGCCCAGTACAACCAGGCCGTCACGGTAGCCGGGCAGGTGCAACAGCGCCTCGGCGCCTTGCAAGAGCAGACGGCCAAGGTCGGGGCGGCGATCAACCGTATTGGCGGGCAGATCAGCCCGGCCCTGGGCACGATCTTTCCCAGCAGCCTGTTCGCTGCCAAGGAAACGCCCACCGCCGAAGCGGTCAAGCCGTTCCCGCACCTGCTGATCCTCCAGCCCCTGGGGGCTGCTTCCCAACCCTATTACTTCAACCTGGACACGGCGGCCTTCGATGAACTGCGGCGCCAGACCAGCTTTCGCTGGACTGGCCAGGAGCGCCTGGGGCGCAGCAGTGCCCAGCAGGCGGTGGGCCTGGGCGACGAACGCATCAGCCTCAAGGGTGCGATCTTCCCCGGGTTCAAGGGCGGACTGGGGCAGTTGCAGGCCTTGCGCAGCATCGGCCGGCAATTGCGCCCCTTGAGCCTGACCACCGGCTACGGCGAGGTCCTGGGCACCTGGTGCCTGACCAGCATCGACGAAGACCAGGGCCATTTGCTGGCCGGCGGCATTCCACGCAAACAGGCCTTCTCACTGGAGTTCGTAAGCTATGGCGACGACTTGCAGAACCTCTGACGGCGATCTGCTCGACACCTTGTGCCAGCACTATTACGGGCATTTGAACGGCACCGTCGAGGCAGTGTTGGATGCCAACCAGGGTCTGGCCGACGAGCCCCAGCCATTGCGTGCCGGGGTGCTGATCCTCTTGCCGGACCTGCCGGCGCCGGAGCAGGCGCTGGTCCAGCTATGGGACTGAGCCCTGGTCTCGCTTCTGCAAATTCCTTTACTGATCGGCACCCAGTGCGAGGCGTTTTATGACCCCAGAGTTTCGTATCGTTGCCGATGGCCGGGACATTACCAGCCAGATCAACGAGCGGTTGCTGTCCCTGCGCACCTCGGACAAACCCGGCATGGAGTCGGACGAATTCGAGCTGCGCATCGACGACCGCGATCGTGCAGTGGCGCTGCCCAGCCGTGGCGCCAGCATCGAGGTGTTCATGGGGTATGCCGGCCAGGGGCTGACCCGCCTCGGGCGCTACACCGTGGATGAGGTGGTGGTCTCCGGGCCACCGGACACCCTGGAGATCCGCGGCAAGGCCAGCGACATGCGCGGCAGTGGCAAGACCACCCGCAGCGGCAGTTGGGAAGACGTACCGCTGCAACAGGTGGTCCGCGACCTGGCGGCCCGTAACGGCTGGACCCCGGTGTGCCCGGTGGCGATCAAGGTCCTGCGGGTCGACCAGCTTAACGAGTCCGATTTCAACTTCATCACCCGTCTGGCCCGGCAATACGACTGCACCGCCAAGGTCGCCGAAGGCAAGTTGCTGGTGCTGCCGCGCCAGGCGGGACAGAGCGCCAGCGGCAAGGCCCTGGGCAAGGTCACCATCCACCGCCACGAGGTGAGCCGCTATCAGTTTCGCCTGGGCGACACCAGCAGCCACAAGGCGGTGCAGACCCGTCACCAGGACAAGAAGAGCGGCAAGCTGCAGGTGATCGAACTGGGTAACGACAGTGCCCCGGCCGGGGTGCCCGCGGTGCACACCGACCGGCATATCTACCCGAACAAATCCGCGGCAGAGCAGGCCGCCAAGGCGCGCCTGGCGGCGTTCAACCGCAGCACCGCGGCCCTGCGCCTGGATCTGCCCGGGCGCATCGACCTGTTCGCCGAACGCCTGATCGACGCCCAGGGTTTCAAGGCCGGGCTGGATGGCGAGTACCTGGTGGATTCGGTGGAGCAGGTCTTCAGCCCGTCGGGCTGGAGCACCACGGTGGAGTGTAATGGCGGCAAGCAGGGCAAGGCCCGGGCCAAGGGCAAGCCGAAACCCAAGGCCAAGCCGCTGAAGGTGCTGCAACTCTAGGTCGGCGGCGTCCGCTGCGAGCCTTTGGACGGCCCCTTTGCGGACGTCCGGTTTTTTTCCCGATGCGGTTCACCCGCAGGAGATTTCATGAATTCCAACTTCATCCAGCCGGCCTCGACGCGAGGCATCCGGCGGTTCTTGCGTGGCCTGCTTGGCGGCTGCGCCCTGGCACTGGCCAGTGCGGCCCAGGCCGCGCCCTTTGTCCTGGCCTACACCGACGGCCAGGTCGAGACCTCCTACAGCAACCTCAAGGCTTTTTATCGCAACCTCTCGGCCGTGGGCCTGGGCAGCACCTACGGCCTGACGGTCACCGGCCAGTTGCACCAGGAGGGCATGAACGACACCACCCGGCAGATCATCGCGTTCGCCAAGTCCAAGTCCTTGCCGCTGTACCCGACGGTATCGGACTACAACCAGGACATCGCGGCCTTCGACCCGGCCATTTCCCACTCCATCGTCAACAGCAAGGCCTTGAGTGCCAGCACCATCAAGCAGTTGGTGACGCTGGCCCGGGATAACGGGTTCGCCGGTATCAACCTGGACTTCGAACAGGTGGAACCGCGCAACGCCAAGGCGTTTTCCGCCTATGTCAAAGCCCTGGGCCAGGCCCTGCATGCGCAAGGGCGCAAGCTGATCATCAGCGTGCCGCCCAAGGTCGACGACCAGCAGCCCGAATACCTGCAAGGCTACGACTACAGGGCCCTGGCAGCAGCGGTGGATTACTTCCAGCTGATGACCTACGACCAGGTGGGCCCGGGCTGGAGCAGCGGCGGCTTCCACGGCGAAGTCTGGCCGGGCCCGGGCTCGGGCCTTGACTGGCAGCAAGCGCTGCTGGCCTACGCGGTAACGCGAGTACCGGCCGGCAAGCTGCTGTCCGGGCTGGCGGCCTACGGCCAGGACTACAGCATCGGCAATCGGGTGCACTGGTCGGCCTATGAGGAAATCATCGCCGAGCACAACGCCGTCACCCACCTGGACGCCCCCTCGGCCACTCCTTACGCCACCTGGGGTTCGGTCAACAGCTTCGCCGACGGCGTCGAGTGGAGTGCGGAGCGAGCGCAGCCGGTGCTCTGGTATGACGACGCCCAGAGCATTCGCAGCAAGGCCGCCCTGGTCGGGCGCCTGGGCCTGGGCGGCACCAGCGTCTGGGCCATGGGCTACGAAGACGCAAGTTTCTGGAGCGCACTGCAGGCCGGCCTGGCCAAGGCCCCGGCGTTGCTGCCCAGCGGACGCGAATGACGCAGTCCCGCGCTCGCCCAATAACCTTCGATGGATACGGAGCACCCAGCCATGAATGACGAAGAACTGGCGGCCATCAATCGCCTGATCGCCGCCCTCCAGGCCCAGGCCGATGGCCAGTTCGCCTTGAACGGCGCGATCCGCCTGCTGGCGCAGAGCAACCAGGCCCTGGTGGACCTGATCAAGAGCCGAGAGCCGGACCCCAACGCGCCACCCTACCTGGACGGCTCGCCAACTCCTTGAGCCCTGGCCCCGGCGCCTTTGGTCCGCACCCGAGCAACACACCCTCGACCCGCCAACCGCGGGTTTTTCATTGTTTTCTGGAGAACACCCGATGTCGATTCTTACCCAAGGTACGCAAATCTTCGCCCTGGTCCCGCCTGTGACCGGCAGCGGCCCCTACACCGTGCTGGAAGTCGAGCACGTCACTTCCTTCGAGCCCGGCGGCGCGCCTGCCGAGCAGATCGAGGACACCACCCTCGACGCCCAGGAGCGCAGCTACAAGAAAGGCCTGCGTACCCCTGGCACCGCCAGCCTGGGGCTCAACGCCGACCCGGCCAATGCCAGCCATGTGCGCCTGCACCAGCTGTCCGAAGCCAATGGCGAGACCAGCATCAAGTGGGTCGTGGGCTGGTCCGACGGCAAGGGCGTCGCGCCGACCGTCAACACCAAGGGCGATAACTTCGAGCTGCCCACCACCCGCACCTGGTTCGCCTTCGACGGCTACGTTTCGGACTTCCCGTTCAACTTCGCCCTCAACGCCGTGGTCACCACCACCGTGACCATCCAGCGCACCGGTGGCTCCACCTGGATCAAGAAGGCCTGAGCATCGCCATGAACCTCAAGCAACTCAAAGCCAAGGGCGGCATCGTCGATGTCCTGCCCGTGAAGAAGCAGGTGAGCTGGACTCACCTGGACAGCAAGACTGGCAAGGAGGTGACCGACACCTTCACCTTGCACATCCGCCGGCAGTCCTTCGGGGTCATCGAGCGGCTGTTCGCCGACAGCGACAACGAGCAGAGCCGCAACGCCCGCTACATCGCCGCTTCGGTGGCACTGGGCACCGATGGTGGCGAGGCCCTGAGCTACGAGGATGCCTACGGCCTGGAGCCGACCCTGGGGTTTTTGATCCTCAATGCGGTCAATGAGGTCAACGGCACCGGCGGTGCGGCAAAAAACTGACGGCCGCCGATGAGTTCTGGCACGAGTTGGTGCTGAACGGAGTCGGCGGCCGGACGATTGCCGAAGCCAAGGAACGCATGACCTACCACGAAGCCCTGGCATGGGGACGCTATATCGACCGATATGGCTCCTTGCATACCGGTAGGCGGCTGGAGGCGGGCAGCGCCCTGGTGGCGCTGCAGACCCACCGGCTGGGCGGGGGCGTGGCGGAGTTGTTGGACTTCATGCCCCATGAACAACGTTTGGGCCTGTCGCTCGAACGCGCGATGAACGAGTGGCGCTGATCCCAGGCCACTTTTCCCGAACCCGTTTCGACGGGTTTTCATGACCCGGAGAACCCCATGGCAACAGCTTCCCAAGGGCTGGACCTGAGCGGCCTGGAGCGGGCCCTGGACAAGGCCCAGCGCATCACCGACCAGGCCATGCGCAACATGCAGCGGCGCATCGACGAGGCCGGCAAGAAAATCGCCGAGTCCATGACCCTGTCGTCCGCCTCGGCGCTGGACGCCAGCGCCAGTGCCTTCGACGACATGCGCAAGGCCTATGACCCGGCCACCACCGCGGTCGACCAGTACATCAAGAAACAGGGCAGCCTGGCGGCGTTGCTCAAGCAGAACAAAAGCGCTGAAACCGACTACGCGCAGACCCTGGAAAAATCGGGGAAAAAACTCGCGACGTATTCCGACGAATTCGACAAATTGCGCAGCGACGGCGCGCTGGCAGCGGCCCAGGTGGGCATGGGCGCGCGGCAGAAGGAACGGGCCAAGCTCCTGAGCGACAACGACCTGAAGTATGCCCAGGCCCGCAAGGCCCTGGATGCCCAGTTTCCAAAGGGAGCGACCCAGGCGCCGGCCACCTATGCCGACCAGGCCGGGATCAAGTTCCCCTCCGGCGATGCCTACGGAAAAGGCGGTGAGCAGGGTGACGAATACGCCACCAGGCTCGAAGAGCTCAAGACCAAGCACAGCGAAACCGCACTGCAGATCCAGAGCAACTACCAGCAGATGACGGAGGCGATGCAGGACTGGAAGAACGGCGCCTCGGAAGCCTTCGACGACTACATGAACGCCTCCGACAACACCGCAGCCCAGTCGAAGGCCGTGTTCGCCAACGCCTTCGACAAGATGGGCGCGGGTATCGTGCAGTTCGCCACCACCGGCAAGTTTTCCTTTTCCGACTTCGCCAGTTCGGTACTCAAGGACATGGCGATGCTGGCGGCCAAGACGGCCGCATCGCGGGCGTTGAGCTCGTTGTTCAGCATGGCCGGCTCGGCCCTGATGAGCCTGTGGCCGGGTTCTGCTGCTGCGACTCCTGCTGCCCAGCAGTTCAAGGTGGGGGATGCCACCACTGTCTTCAACTCACAGATTGACACTTCGAAAATGCCGATGCCGGTATTCGCTAATGCCAAGGGCGGGGTCTTCAGCAACACCGTGGCCAGCGCTCCGACCCTGGCGCCCATGGCCTTGTTCGGCGAAGCCGGGCCCGAGGCGATCATGCCCCTGAGCCGGGGCGCCGATGGTTCCCTGGGCGTGGTGGCGCTGGGGGGCGCACCGGCCGGCAGCACCAGCAACCAGCAGGTGGTGATCCAGCAGACCATCAACGTCGGCGAAGGCCAGGGCGCTGCCCAGGGAGCCGGCGCCAACCAGCAGAACCTCGCCAACGCCTATGCCAGCGCCGCCCGACAAGGCGCTGCCGAACAGATCGCCCGTGACCTGAAGCCGGGCGGCCAGATCTGGTCCGTCATCAACGGCCGCTGATACCCAGCGGCCGCGACGGCTCACGCCCGGAGAAAAGCATGACCATCGAAACCTTCGCCTGGGTGCCCAAGGTGGAACCCGTGGGCACCGTCGAATTCCGCCTCAAGTCGGCCCGCTTCGGCGACGGCTACCAGCAGGTGGTCCAGGACGGCATCAACAACAAGACCCAGTCCTGGCCGCTGACCTTCGTCGGCGATGAAAGCCGGATCAAGCCGATCATCGCCTTCATCGACGCCCATCGTGGCGCCACGCCGTTCTACTGGACCCCACCCCTGGGAGAACAGGGACTGTACCGCTGCAAGACCTACCAGCCCTCGCCGTTGGGCGCAGGGATGTACACCCTCAGCGCCACCTTCGAACAGGCCTTCCATCCATGACCCTCAAAACCATCAAGGCGGGCGCCCAGCCCAACGATGGCACCGGCGACAACCTGCGCAGCGGTGCCCAGATCATCAATGAGAACTTTGCCGAGCTGGATCAGCGAGCGGCGCAGGCCAGTGCCCAGCTCAACTCGATCGAAACGGGGGCGACCAAAAACCGGCCGGATGCCGAGCTGCTCGATCGCGCGAACCACACTGGAACCCAGCTAGCATCCACGATCAGCGACTTCTCAAGGGCTGCGGTCAAGCGCGTGATCGTATCTACCGGCTCTATCGACGACATCAAGACTCCCGGTCAATACGCCATCATTGGCCCTGGAAGTACATCTTTGCCTGGTGCTCCTGTGCTCGAAGGTGTTCCGCGGGTCAATGGGTTTCTTGACGTAACTTCCCTTGAACAAGTATCGGGGGCGCCTCTGGATACAATCATGCAGGAGTGGCACGCGCCCGCCGCAAAGCCGTCTTGGGTTCGCCATTGGTCCTCTGCCCAGGGATGGTCAGCGTGGACTCGGGTTCTTTACGAGGGCGATTGTGGCGTTGGCGCAAAAAGCAACGCTCCATTCCTTGGCGTAAACCTAAATCCTGACAGGTATCTAACCGGCGGTTATGTGGTGGGACAGTTCGACATCGCTCCCCATGGCCTGCGTACTGGCGCCCTTATCTCTCAGGCGGGCAGTAACGAGACCGTCTGCTCTCAGCAGTTCGTCGACTGGGCGGACGGCCGCATTTATACCCGTACCATGCAAAGCAATGTGTGGAATGAATGGAAGAAAGGCTTGTTAGCTGGCGATAGTGGTCTGGGAATTGCGGATGGCATCCCTATTGTTTCGGACTGCGACACGGCAAGAACCCAGGGCGTCTACCGCTGCAACCCTGGCGCACTTCACGCGCCAAGGACCACGACTTACGGCACGCTTGAGGTTAGCGTCCACTCCAAGGATTCAGGGTGCCAAACGTACACAACGACACGTGGGCACGCCGAGGGTGAGCAGAAGTTCTTCCGCACATTCTCTGGTACGGGAGGCATGTTTAGTCGCTGGTTCGAGATACTGAAAGAGGGCGATTATGGTATTGGCGGAAGGAGCGCAGTAACCATCGGAAGCGCGGATGCGGTCCCGGCAAATGGAATTTTCCGGATCACCGACGGCACACCTGGCGGCCCAGGGTTCTTCGGGACGCTTACCCACCACCAACACGATGACAGCTCATTCATTCAGACCGCTATCAACGTCAGCACGGGCATCATGTGGGTCCGACAGCGCCTTGGAGGAACTACCGGTCAGTGGAAGCGAGTAAATATGGAAGGCACCTACCTGCCTCGTAACGCGCAGGGTAGCTTGACCGACCTAAACGCCATCACTGGACGACAGGTATTGTGGGCTGACGGCTCCGTAAAAAACATACCGCTACCCGGAGACTGGTACGTCGAAGTTTTCGGGCTTGAAGCCGGGGCGGTTGGTGATTACTGCATGCAGCGGGCATCACTCCTGAGCGTTGACAGCCCAGTCTGGACGAGGAAAAAAATCAATGGTGTCTGGTTTGCTTGGACCCAGGAGCATGCAGGGAGCGGCTCGATACGCATGCACGATCTGAACGCCGTGGTAGGTGGCGGAACGTATCGTTACGACCCGAACTCGCTCAATACTCCGTCCGCCGGCACCTACGGGACGTTGACGATTGCAATGTACGACGCTACGAACTGGACGCAGACCGCCCTGACTACCGCTGCGCACGAAATGTGGGTAAGGGGCTGCACCAACGGCAGTATCTGGCCGTGGCGCCGAGTGACACTGACTTGATAACAGAACCGGCTCATCGAGCGGGTTTTTGTCAATTGGCTTGCATGGCAGTTGATATCCCCACCAGCCCGCCCCGTAACTCCAACCGTCGAGGACGACCTGGACTTCTCGCTGAGCAAGAAAACCCTCACTGGGCTGGACCAGAAAGCCAACGAGGCCCGGGAGTACCTGCGCCAGACCGACTGGCTGGTGGTGCGAAAACTTGAGACCGGAAAAGAAGTCCCGGCAGATGTCGCAGAGAAGCGCGCAGAGGCCCGCAGCCTGATCTAGGCGCAGCCAGCATCCATCCCACCCGCCAGCGTGCGGGTTTCTTTTTGCCTTGTGCACAGTCTTGGTGACCATCTTCGGACTGGCCTTCTGCTCGGCTGCTCCTGACGGCAAGCTCCTCAGTACCCATCTTTAACAGGCTGTTCATCCATGACCCTCAGAACCATCAAGACGGGCGCCCAGCCCAACGATGGCACCGGCGACAACCTGCGCACCGGTGCCCAGATCATCAATGAGAACTTTGCCGAGCTGGATCAGCGAGCGGCGCAGGCCAGCGCCCAGCTCAACTCGATCGAAACGGGGGCGACCAAAAACCGGCCGGATGCCGAGCTGCTGGCTCGTGCGAACCATACTGGCGCACAACCGGCCAGCACGATCAGCGACTTTTCGCCCACAGTAAAGACAATCCTCCAGCAGTACGGGTTGACGGAAAAAATCCGGGATATACCTGAGGGTCAATTAAACGGCCTTTCCGCGAATACCTTCACGTTTTGCAGGCCGGCTGGCGCCGGGGTTCTCCCTTCACAGGTAAACCATTACGTCATTCATCTGCAATTGAACGACGCGGGATTTGCCATGCAAATCGCTGTGAATTTCTTGAGCGGGAAGTCCTATAGCAGAATCAAAGATAACGGGAATTGGCAGGCCCAATGGGTCGCCGGAATCGCCAAGGGGGATTACGGTGTTGGCTCCAAGGATGATGCTCCATTCGTAGGGGTGAATCAGAACCCCGATACATATCTAACCGGTGGGTACGCGGTGGGGCAGTTCACCATCCTAGGTGCAAGTTTGACCGGCGTGCTCATTACCCAGGCTGGTAGCAACGCCACGGCGGCATCCCAGCAGTTCGTAGACTGGGCGTCTGGAAAAATGTACTCGCGAGGGAAAAGCTCAAATGCCTGGAGCCCGTGGCGCAGCCTGCTAGCTGCCGGAGACTTTGGCGTTGGCGCAACCAACCTTGTGACCTGTACGGACGCCAACGCAGTAGCCGCCAACGGTGATTTGTTGGTGTATCCAGGGACGCTAAACGGCCCGAACCCTGGCGTGTACGGAACGCTAAGGACGTCGTTCTATGACAAGAGCACCGGAAACTGGACGCAGCTGATTCTTAGCACGGCTAACAACAAGATGTTTTATAGGGGCTGTGTCAATGGCGCAATCCAGTCGTGGATGCAGGTCAACGAGGAGTTCATCACGAATGCAAACGGCAGTGCGATAAAGTTCTCTGATGGAACGATGATTTGTTGGAATATCGCGCCTACGCGGTCAGCTACCACCATAGGTGCTGGGAACGTATGGGTTTCACCGACGTTTGTTTTCACATTCCCGGCTGCTTTTGTTGTCGCCCCGCTTATCTCAGTAGGGGCTGTAAATAGTCCAAACGGGTCCGCCTGGGGCTCAAGCTCGTACTCTACTGCTACAGAATGTAGAGGAGCGATGTTTTCCGCATACAACGGTCTTGAGGCATACCCTCAATATATTGCCATCGGGAGGTGGCGGTAATGGTCATTATCAAGTTTTCTCCCGTGTATACGGACAGGCTACCGACACTCGAATCAGTTTCAGTCAAGGGGTATGCCATCACCGTCAACGGCGAGCTGTTCGACTTCTCGCCGCTTGAGCCAGGGTATGAGTTGGAACCCGAGGCCATCGGCTCGAAGTTGTTCGCCGACAAGGCTGCAATGTCCGCTGATGGCGTCCTGTCGATCACGCTGCTCATGCCCTACGACGAAGCCACGGCCACCGACGCCATCCGCTTCCCTGAGCCTGTGACCGTCACCGCCGACGGCCCGGTGGATATCCCCACCGATCACCCCGCACAGCCCCCCGTAACTCCAACCGTTGAGGACGACCATGGACTTCTCGCAGAGCAAGAAAACCTTCACTGAGCAGGACCGGAAAGCCAACGAGGCCCGGGAATACCTGCGCCAGACCGACTGGCTGGTGGTGCGAAAACTTGAGACCGGCAAAGAACTCCCGGCAGATATCGCAGAGAAACGCGCAGAGGCCCGCAGCCTGATCTAGGCGCAGCCAGAGCCCACCCCACCCGCCATCGCGCGGGTTTCTTTTTGCCTTGAGGAAACACGATGCCAATTACGGCCGATATCCAGACCCTGGAGCCTGGCGCGTGGGTGGAGCTTTTCGAGCTCGACGCCACCAGCCTCGGCGCCGAACTCTACCGTTTTCACGGTTACCCCCAGCAGTCGTCGATCTTCTGGCAGGGGCTCGAGTATTCCCCCTGGCCGATCCAGGCCGAGGGCTTCGAAATGACCGGCAAGGGCTCGCAGCCGACCCCGACCCTGTCGGTGGGCAACGTCGATGGTTTCATCACCGCCCTGGTGCTGTATTTCGAAGACCTGGTAGGGGCCCGGCTGATTCGTCACCGGACCCTGGGCAAGTACCTGGACGGCCAGCCCGAGGCCGACCCCGAGGAAGAGCTGCCGCCGGACATCTGGTACGTCGAGCGCAAGGTCGCCGAAGACAACGAGGTGGTGCAGTTCGAGCTGTCCAGCGCCCTGGACTTCAACGGCGTGCAGCTGCCACGGCGGCAGATCGTCGCCAACGTCTGCTGGTGGCTCAGCTGCGGCGGTTATCGCGGCCCTTACTGTGGCTACAACGGCGGCCCGGTGGCGGACGTCAACGACGTGATCGTCACCGATGCCGCCAAGGATAAATGCGGCGGGCGCCTGAGCAGCTGCAAGCTGCGTTTCGGCGAGAACAACCCGCTGCCCTACGGTTCGTTTCCTGCGGCGGGCCTGCTACGGAGCTGAACATGAACAAGGCGAACCTTGCGGCCATCGAGCGCCACGCCCTGGCCGAATACCCCCGCGAGTGCTGCGGGTTGCTGATTCGCGAGGGCCGGCGGCGGGTCTATGTGCCGTGTCGCAATACCGCCGCCACCCCCAGCGAGCACTTTCGCCTGGCTCCCGCGGACTACGCGGCAGCCGAGGAGCGTGGCGAGGTGCTGGCGGTGATCCACAGCCACCCGGATTACCCGGCCACGCCCAGCGAGGCGGACCGGGTGGCCTGCGAGGCCTCCGGGTTGCCCTGGCACATCGTCCAGGTGCTGGCGGACGACGCCGGCCAGCCGCGCATTGGCCAATGGGCCCAACTGGCACCCAGCGGCTATCAGGCACCCTTGGTTGGCCGGGCCTTCGCCCATGGCGTGCACGACTGCCTGAGCATCATCCTCGACTATTACCGGCGCGAGCTGGGTATAGAACTGGGCAACTACCAGCGCGAGGACGGCTGGTGGGACAAGGGCGGCAACCTCTACCTGGAGCACTTGCCCGAGGCCGGTTTCGAGCGGGTAGGGGACCTGCGCCAGGGCGACGTGGTGTTGATGCAGATCCGCTCGCCAGTACCCAACCACGCGGCCATCTACCTGGCCGACGGCGTGCTCAAGAGTGAGCCTGCGCACTACCCGGCGCCGGGCTCCATCCTGCACCACCTCTATGGCCGCGACAGCAAGCGCGACACCTATGGCGGCTACTGGGACGAGGTCACGGTCAGCATCTGGCGCCATCGCCAGCTCATGGCGTCGGCTTGAGGCCGCTGCCTTTCCCGGCTGCCAACCGGGGATCTTTCTTCCTGGGAGTCATGTGATGAATCAGCAAAAAGTTCGGGTCGTGCGTTTGTACGGCTCGCTGGGAGCCCGCTTCGGCCGGGTGCATCGGTTGGCGGTGGGCAGTGCTGCGGAGGCGATCCGCGCCTTGTGCGTGCTGGTGCCGGGATTCGAGGCCTTCCTGATGGAGTCCAAGGATCGCGGGGTGACCTATTCGCTGTTCCTCGGGCGCGACAACCTGGGCCAGGATCGCCTGCATGCTCCCTGCGGCAACAGCGATATCCGCATTGCCCCGCTGCTCATCGGCAGCAAGCGCTCGGGCGGGTTGCAGACCATCATCGGCGTCGCCCTGGTGGTGGCAGCCTCCTATTTCACCGGTGGCATAGCCGCCACTGGCAGTACCGCCTCAGGCCTGATCGGCACCGGCGCTTCCAGCGGCTGGACCTTCGCCGCCAGCATGGGTATTTCCCTGGCCATGGGCGGGGTGATGCAGATGATGTCGCCGCAGCTCAAGGGCCTGGGGGCCATGGACCGTCCCGACAATCGTGCCAACTACAGCTTCAATGGCCCGGTCAACACCACGGCCCAGGGCAACCCGGTGGGCCTGCTCTATGGCCAGTTGATCGTCGGCAGCTCGGTGATCAGCGCCGGCATCTACGCCCAGGACCAGCTCTGAAACAGCGGTCTGCGTTGTCCATCCCAACCCGCCGCAGCGGGTTTTTTATCGCCAGGAGAACCCCATGGGCTTGGCCGTAGAACCACAAAAGATGCAAACCGTGCTGCTGTCCGGCTCCCTGGCACGGCAGTTCGGGCGTGAACACCGGGTGGCCATCAGCGCAGGCTTCAAGGACGTGATGGGTTACTTCCGGCAGTTCCCGGGTTTTGAGCGCTACATGGTGCAAAGCGCCGACAAGGGCCTGCGCTTTGCCGTGTTCAACGGCCGGCGCAACCTGTCCGAGACCGATATCCACCAGCCCCTGGGCAAGCAGGTGATCCGCATCGCCCCGGTGCTCGGCGGCTCCAAGCGCGCTGGGGGCCTGCAGACCATCCTCGGCGCGGTGTTGATGGCCGTGGCCTACTACAACCCCTTCGGCTTTCTCACCGGCCCGGCAGTCACTGCCATGATGATGACCGGGGCGACCTTGGTGATGGGCGGCGTGACGCAGATGCTCGCGCCCATGCCCAAGGGCCTGGGCGCCCAGGAGCGCCCGGAAAACCGCCCCAGCTACAGCTTCAACGGGCCAATCAACACCACGGCCCAGGGCAATCCGGTGGGCCTGCTCTATGGCCAGTTGACCATCGGCAGCACCGTGATCAGCTCCGGCATCTACGCCCAGGACCAACTCTAAGCATTCCCGTCTTCCACCTGCCTGCGATGCCGCGGGCCTCATTTCGCCTGAAGGAAAGCCATGACCGACCCCATTCTCGCCGGTAGCAAGGGCGGCGGCGCCAAGCCGCCCCGTCCCTCCGTGGAAGCCCCGGACAGCCTGCACAGCACGGCCTATGCCCGGATCCTCGATCTCGTCAGTGAAGGCGAGATCGTGGGCCTGAAGAACGGCAAGCGCTCGGTGTTTCTCAACGAGACGCCCCTGGCCAACGCCGACGGCAGCCTGAACTTCTCCGGGGTCAGCCTCGAGACTCGCAACGGCAGCCAGGACCAGACCTACATCCCGGGCTTTCCGGCGGTGGAGAACGAGTCCCAGGTGGCGGTGGAACTGCGCAGCGACCAACCCTGGACCCGCGCCATCACCAACCTGCAACTGTCGGCGGTGCGCATCCGCCTGGCGGTCTCGCGCCTGGCCCAGACCAACACCAGCAACGGCGACACCAACGGCTACACGGTGCGTTACGTCATCGAGCTGTCCACCGACGGCGGGGCGTTCGTCGAAGTGCTGCAATCGGCCTTCAGCGGCAAGAGCTCCAGCAAGTACGAGCGCTCCCACCGGGTCGATCTGCCAGCGGCCAAGGCCGGCTGGAGCGTGCGGGTGCGGCGGCTGACGGCGAACTCCAGCAGCGGGGCGATCGCCGATACCACCAGCGTGGAGTCCATCACCGATGTGATCGACGCCAAGTTGCGCTACCCGGGTTCGGCGATCATCGGCCTGCAGTTCGATGCCTCGCAGTTCCAGTCGATTCCCAACCGCTCCTTCGAATTGCAAGGGCGGATCATCCGCGTGCCGAGCAACTACGATCCGGCCTCCCGGACCTACAGCGGCGTGTGGGACGGCACCTTCAAGTCGGCCTGGACCGACAACCCGGCCTGGATCTACTACGACCTGCTGCTGCACCAACGTTATGGCCTCGGGCACCTGCTCAACGCCGGCCAGGTGGACAAGTGGGAGCTGTACCGCATCGGCCAGTACTGCGACCAACCGGTGTCCGATGGCAAGGGCGGCACCGAGCCGCGCTTTACCTGCAACCTCTATCTCTCGGTGCGTGCCGATGCGCTGAAAGTGCTGCAGGACCTGGCCACCACCTTCCGCGGCATGGCCTATTGGGGCGCAGGCTCGGTGATGGCGGTGGCCGACATGCCGGAAGACCCGGTGTACACCTACAGCAACGCCAACGTGATCGACGGCAAATTCGTCTACGGCGGCTCGGCGAAAAAGACCCGCTACAGCGTGGCCCTGGTGAGCTGGAACGACCCGGCGGACTTCTACCGGCAGAAGGTGCAGTACGTCGACGATCCGGAAGGCATCGCCCGTTATGGCGTGCAGCAGACCGAGATCACCGCCACCGGCTGCACCTCCCAGGCCCAGGCCCAGCGCATCGGCAAATGGGCGCTGCTGACCAACCGCCTGGAAACCGAAAGCGTGAGTTTTTCCGTGGGCTTGGACGGCACCCTGGTGCGTCCGGGGCAGGTGATCCGCGTGGCGGACAACGACCGGGCCGGCCGGCGGATCGGCGGGCGCCTGCGCTCGGCGACCCTGGACGCCCTGGTGCTGGATGCCGACGTCAAGGCCTACCCCGGCGATACCCTGACCCTGATCATGCCCACCGGCAAGGCAATCTCCCGGGTGATCAAGTCCGTGGGTTATCCACTGACCTGGGACAGCACCGGCATCACCTGGGACAGCGGCGCGATTACCCTCGACACCACTGGCTTTCCCGCTGAAGTGCAGCGGGTGGTGCTGGAGAAAAAACTCGAGGAGCTGCCACCGGTGCACTCGATGTGGGCCATCGACTCGCCGACCCTGGCGGTCCAGCAGTTTCGCGTGTTGTCGGTGGCCGAGGATTTTTCCGGCTCGGCGATCAAGTACAGCATCAGCGCGGTCAAGCATGTCGCCGCCAAGTTCGCGGCGATCGACAACGGCGCGCGCATCGACCAGCCACCGGTGACGGTGATCCCGCCGAGCGTGCAGAACCCGCCGAAGAACGTGCGGGTGCGCAACGAGCATTTCGTCGACCAGGGCAGCGCGGTCGGGGTCATGACCATCGATTGGGAACGCCCGGACAACGCCATCGCCTACGAGGTGCACTGGCGCAAGAACGACGGGGACTGGGTGTTCGCCGGACGTACCGGGGGCAACGCCTTCGAAGTCAGCGGTATCTATGCCGGGCGCTACGTGGCCAAGGTCCGGGCGATCAACGCCCTGGACATCGGCTCGGTGTTCGCCACCTCGGTCGAGACCGTGCTCAGTGGCAAGACCACACCGCCGCCAATGGTGGCTTCCTTCAACGCCGAGTCGATCGTGTTCGGCATCAAGCTCAAGTGGAGCATCCCGGCCGGGCTGAGCACCGCCGACCTGCAACGGACCGAGATCTGGTACAGCCAGAGCAGCGACGTGGCGACCGCCACCAAGTTCGGCGACTACGCCTACCCGCAGACCGACCTGACCATCATGGGCCTGGCCGCTGGCGTACGGTTCTTCTTCTGGGCGCGCCTGGTGGACAGGATCGGCAACCAGGGTGCCTTCCATGGGCCGATCACCGGACAGTCATCCTCGGATGCCGGGCCGATCCTCGAATACCTCAGCGACAAGATCAGCGAGACGCAACTGAGCCAGCACCTGCTGCAGAAGATCGAGTCCGGCGGCGGCGCCCAGGTCGAAGTCGAGACCATGAAGCGCGAGCTGGCGGCGATGTACTCGATCAAGACGCAACTGACGGTGGATAACAAACCCTATCTGGCGGGGATTGGTGTTGGGGTCGAGAACGATAAGGGCGTTATTACCAGTCAGGTATTGGTTGCGGCTAATCGGTTTGCGGTTGTCGATCCTAATACTGCCAAGGCGATATCCCCGTTTGTTATTCAGAATGGTAGTACCTATATAGACTCTGCATATATTGCTAAGGGCTCGATAACCACTGCTCATATTGGTGAGTATATCGAGTCTGATGATTATGAGGCAGGTAGTCGAGGCTGGCGTTTAGATAAGGCGGGGAACCTTGAATTTAATGGGTCTATATCTGGCGGTGGTCATCTAAGTATAACTAATCGCTCAATCAAGGTTATCGACTCTAATAATAAGCTTCGAGTGCATATAGGAGACTTGACGGCATGAGTTTCGGGTTTGCGATATATGACTCTGATCAGAAGCTCGTTAACACGATGACTGGTCAGTCTTTGCGTGTGGTAGAGCGTTTTTCAGTCGGAAAAATTGAGGCTGGAGAAAAAAGCGTCCCCGGTTATGGGCCACATAATGCGTACGTATACTCCATACCTAAAGGAGATCCTTCACAGGTTGGTGTCTCGGTATATCTCATGGATGGGAAAATAGTCTGGAGTTACGCCTGGTATTATCGACCAGCCTACATGTGCCCTAGCGAAATAGTTTTGGTGGTAAAAAAATGAACTATGGGATGATTATAAAAAATCCTGATGGAGATACTCTCGTAGACTCTAACTTTCTTAATTATTCTCTAGGTTCTTCAGGAGTGACGGACTGTGGAGTTGGCGTTACTCAAGTTTCATTCAAGGCTTCTATCAACTCGGCTAATCTACCTATCATTTGTGTTGCTCAATGGTCAGGGGCAGGACTGATTGGGGGTATTACCGTTTTAGGTGCGCCTGGAGCTTGGACGGGAATTTCAGTCAGGGTAAGAGGCGCAGCAATCAAGTTGGATTGGCAAGTATATGCCACCGACTTGCCTCCAGGAGAACGATGGACACTTTCTGTCTTCAATGAAAAGGATAAATGTATTTGATGCTGGTCGGAGAATGCTCACGTTTTCAGGAGAAATATCCGGAGAAACATCTGGCTGGGTTAAAGCTGGTGGAAGCCCGTTTGTTAACGGTCGTGACGATCTATTTCACTATGGGACGTCGCCGGTTAAGAATGGTCAGTATGTTGCATTAGGCTTGCTGGCGTTCGCTTTTTTTGGGCTCACCAATAGTAACTTTGGTCCGGTTTCTGTGGTGACTGAAGTGGGTTTTGGGTGGGAATCTGCAGGCAGGCCTTTACTTTTTCTAGAGTCGTTTATGGATGCTCCGGCAGGGATGTTTCCATACGGAATCCCAGGGGCCGTATTCTTTGACTTGCCTTCAATGCCGATTCTAAATGTTTAAATTTTATATGCTTTATTGAAATCATCAGGTCTGATGAATACCAGTTGAAAAGACTTTGTGTCGAGGGTGGCTCCCTGCTTTTTTAGATTGGTGTTGTTTCGGCTCTAATGTATTGGGTGTCGTGGGATTATGTAAAGAGCTTTGTAGACGTCCGTTTTTACGGGGCTTGGCTCTCCACATAGCGCAGTAATATCCCTTTGGAACATAAATGACTTATGGGGCTTTAATAGTTATTAGGAAACCTGATGAATATTACCGCTGTTGCCAAACAGCTGCGTAATCAATGTCCGAGTATTGCCGAACATGTGATAGCAGGTCCGGTACCTGCAGCAGCTGCCATATCCTCCCTCGTAGTTGCTTACATTCTGCCTGTGGCGGACCTCGCCACCCCCTCCACCGCACAAAACACCTTCCGCCAGATCATCCGCGACCGCTTCGAAGTCGCCTTGCTCCTCGATGCCACTCACCCGCAACAGGCCCTGGACCAGCTCCATGACCTGCGGGCCGAGGTCTGGCGCGCGCTGGTGGGTTTCAAGCCCGGGGCCGAGTACAGCCCGATCCAGTACGAGGGCGGTGAGCTGGTGCCGGTGGGCAATGAGCGGTTGCTCTATCGCCTGCGCTTTTTCGCCGAGTTCCAGTTGGGGCGCAATCGTTCCGGGCAGCCGGCGGAAACCTGGCATGAACGTGAACTCGACGGCTTGCCGTCCTTTACCGGGGTCACGGTGCGGGTCGATGCCATCGATCCGGCGGACCCCAATTTGAAAAGCCCGGGTCCCGATGGGCGCCTGGAGCTGACTTTCTCAGGAGAGCTGAAGCAATGAGCAAACGCATCACCGTGCTGCCGGCCGCTGGCCGTGCCGTACCCGATCCGGAAGCGGGCGACCTGCTGCCGGTCACCGGCCGTGAAGTCACGGACAACGCCTGGTGGCGTCGCCGTCTGGCCGATGGCGATATCACCATCAACGCCGTGCAAGCGGCACAACCGAAGGGAGCCCAATAATGGCGATCGGATTCAGCAATATCCCCGCGGACATTCGTGTTCCGCTGTTCTATGCCGAGATGGACAACTCGGCGGCCAATAGCGCCTCGTCGGCCATGCGCCGCCTGATCGTCGCCCAGGTCAACGACAATGTGCCCGCCAGCGACGTGGGCAAGCTGGTGCTGGTGTCCAGCGTGGCCCTGGCCAAGAGCATCGGCGGCCAGGGTTCGATGCTGGCCTCCATGTACGAGACCTTCCGCAAGACCGACCCGGTCGGCGAGATCTGGTGCCTGCCGCTGCACAACAGTGAAGGCAGCGTGGCCAAGGGCACTTTGACCCTGACCGGCAGCGCCACCGAGAGCGGCGTGCTCAACCTCTATGTGGGCGGCGTGCGGGTCCAGGCCGCCATCGTCAAGGGCGCCACCGCAGCCCAGGCGGCCACCGCCCTGGTGCAGAAGATCAACACCTCGGCCGACCTGCCGCTGAGTGCCAGCGCCGCCGAAGGCGTGGTGACCCTGAACGCCAAGTGGACCGGCGACAGCGGCAACGACATCAGCCTGCAGCTCAATCGCCTGGGCAAGAGCAACGGCGAGAGCACCCCGGAAGGCCTGGCCATCGTCATCGGCAAGATGGCCGGTGGTGCCGGCGTGCCTGACCAGGTCGCCGCGGTCGCTGCCCTGGGCGATGAGCCGTTCGAGTTCATCTGCATGCCCTGGACCGACGTCGCCAGCCTCAACACCTGGCAAGCGGTCATGGATGACAGCGTGGGTCGCTGGTCCTGGGCCAAGCAGCTGTTCGGCCATGTCTACACCGCCAAGCGCGGCACCGTGGGCACCCTGGTCGCCGCCGGGCAGGCGCGTAACGACCAGCACATGACCATCCAGGCCCTGGAACCGGGCGTTCCGCAACCGGCCTGGGTCCAGGCTGCGGCACTGGCCGCGCGCACCGCGGTGTTCATCTCCGCCGATGCCAGCCGTCCGACCCAGAGCGGCAGCCTGCCAGGCCTGGACCCGGCCGCGGCCAGCGAGCGCTTCACCCTGACCGAGCGCCAGTCGCTGCTCAACTACGGCATCGCCACCGCCTACTACGAAGGCGGCTACGTGCGCATCCAGCGTTCGATCACCACCTACCAGAAGAACGCTTTCGGCCAGGCGGACAACTCCTACCTGGACAGCGAGACCTTGCACCAGTCGGCCTACATCGTGCGCCGCCTGCAAAGCGTGATCACCAGCAAGTACGGGCGCCACAAGCTGGCCGCCGACGGCACCCGCTTCGGCGCCGGCCAGCCGATCGTCACCCCGAGCACCATTCGCGGCGAGCTGATCGCCCAGTACGCCAAGCTGGAGCTGGAAGGCCATGTGGAAAACGCCGAGCTGTTCGCTGAGCACCTGGTGGTGGAACGCGATGCCCGGGACCCGAACCGCATCAACGTGCTGTTCCCGCCGGACTACATCAACGGCCTGCGAGTGTTCGCGCTGCTCAACCAGTTCCGCCTGCAGTACGACAACGTCGCCTGAACGCACGTTCGACTGTGAATCCAGCCCACCTTGCGTGGGCTTTTTATTGAAGGGAGAAACACCATGGGTCAAGTGATTGCGGGCACCTGCTACGTCAAGGTCGACGGTGCTCAACTGACGATCAACGGCGGCTGCGAGGCGCCGCTGATGTCCACCAAGCGTGAAACCGTCGTGCCGGGTTTCTACAAGGAAGTCGAGGTCACCCCGACGTTCAAGGTCACGGCGCTGCACACCCCGGACTTTCCGCTCAAGCAGCTGGTGGCCGGTACCGACATGACCGTCACCTGCGAATTCAACAACGGCAAGGTCTTCGTCCTGGCCGGCGCCTACCTGGTGGACGAGCCGGTATCCAAGGGCGACGACGCCAGCATCGCGCTGGTGTTCAACGGCGTGAAGGGGACCTGGCAATGACTCAAGTCGTGAAGCTGCAAGTGGCCATCGAAGCCCACGGCGAAACGCTCGACGAACTGACCCTGCGCCGCCCGACGGTGCAGGAGGTGCGCAACATCAAGGCGCTGCCGTATCGGATCGACAAGAGCGAGGAAGTGAGCCTGGACATGGATGTCGCGGCCAAGTACATCGCGGTCTGCGCCGGTATCCCACCGTCCTCGGTGAACCAGTTGGACCTGGCCGACCTCAACGGCCTGAGCTGGGCCGTCGCGAGTTTTTTCATGAGTGCGGCGTCGCAGCCATCGGCGACCTGATCGCGGCCGCCTATGACCTGGCCTGGTTCTGGAAGGTTGACCCCGAACAGATGATGGCCAGGCCATTGGATGTGCTCCGCGAGTCACTGGAGCACGCGCAACGGATCAATGCGATGCAGCAGGTGCAGTGATGGCGAATATTCAACAAAGCATGAGCCTGACGAACATCCAGACCACGGTGCACATGTCCGTGGTGGTGCTCGGCGCACAGAAACTCGAAGCCCAGATGTCGGGGATCCGCGCCAGGATCGGCGCCTTCAAGAAGAGCATCGAGGACAGTGGCCTCGGCTCCCTCGACCTGGGCGGCTTCATCAAGGGTGGCGGTTTGCTGGAGCCGTTCATCCATGGCATCAAGCAGGCGATCAAGGCCGAGGACGACCTGCAAGCCAGCAGCCAGCAACTCACCCAGCTCAAGGCACCGCAAGTGCCCCTGGGTGAAACCTCGGCCCACCTCAAGCAGTTCGACGACGCCTTGCAAGGGGTGTCGCTGAAGATGGGCCAGGCACTGCTGCCGGCGGTCAACAACTTGATCACCGGGCTGACCCCGCTGATCAGCAGTGTCGGTGCCTTCGTCGCCGACAACCCGGCCCTGGTGGAAGGCTTGGCCGCAGCGGCCGTGGCTTTCACCGTGGTTACCACCGGGGCCATGGGCCTGGCGGCGGTGGTCGGCCTCTTGGCCTCGCCGGTGGGCATCGTGGCGGCGGCGATCGCCGTGGCCGCCGGTTTGATCGTGGCCTACTGGGAGCCGATATCCGAGTTCTTCAGCGGGATCTGGAACAGCCTGCAGCAGGCGGCGCAAGTGGCCTTCGCCACCTTCAAGAGTCTGTTCGGCTGGAGCCCGTTGCAGGCCCTGGCCGGTGCCTGGGGCGCGCTCACGGGGTTCTTCTCCGGGCTCTGGAGCTCGGTGGTCGGCGAGGCGACCCAGGCCTGGGCGCCGCTCAGCGAGTTCTTCAGTGGCTTGTGGCAGGGCATCCAGGCCCTGGCGTTGCCGCTGTTGGACTTCTTCAAGACCTTGTTTTCCTGGAGCCCGCTGGGGCTGGTGATCGATAACTGGCAGCCATTGACCGGGTTGTTCTCGGCGCTGTGGGAGCTGTTGCGGGCACTGTCGGTGCCGGTGATGAGCTTCTTCAAGACCCTGTTCGACTGGTCGCCCCTGGGCCTGGTGATCAATAACTGGCAGCCGCTGCTGGGCTTTTTCGGGCGTTGCTGGGATGGCTTGCGGGCGCTGTCGGAACCGGTGCTGGGCTTCTTCAAGACCTTGTTCGACTGGTCGCCCCTGGGCCTGGTGATCAATAACTGGCAGCCGCTGCTGGGCTTTTTCGGGCGCTGCTGGGATGGCCTGCGGGCCCAGGCGGAACCGGTGTTGGGGTTCTTCAAGACCCTGTTCGACTGGTCGCCCCTGGGCCTGGTGATCAATAACTGGCAGCCGCTGATGGACTTCTTTTCGGCCACCTGGGACCAGTTGCTGGCGCTGAGCGCGCCGGTGGGCGAGTTCTTTAGGGCGCTGTTCGATTGGTCGCCGATGCCGCTGATCAATGGGGCCTGGGAGCCCGTAGCCGGATTCTTCAGTGGCTTGTGGGACTCGCTGCTGGCGATCACAGCGCCGGTCCAGGGGTTCCTCCAGGAGCTGTTCAACTGGTCGCCCATGGACATGGTCACGGCCAACTGGCAGCCGATCGCCGACTGGTTCTCGGCGTTCTGGGACAAGCTCAAGGGCACCCTGGGCGGCATCCGGGAAATGCTCGGCGGCAGCTTTGGCGGCTTCATCGCCAAGATCACCGGCAAGGTCGAAGGCCTGACCGAGGCCCAGCAGCGGACCAACGCAGAAGGCAAGGGCCAGTTGGCCCCGGCATTCTTCGGTGCCGAGGCTTCGCCGGCGGCGCGCAACCTGAACCAGGGCTCTGGTGCGTTGGTGCAACAGAGTGCGGCCAACAACCGCACGCAACTCGAAGGCGGCCTGACGGTGCGCTTCGAAAACGCCCCGGCGGGCATGCGCACCAGCCAGCCGCAGACCAACCAGCCGGGCCTGGCGGTGACTCCGCGCATCGGCTATCGCTCACTTTCCCTAGGAGGTTCCAATGAGCTGGCGTGATCGGTTATTGCCGGCGTCGTTTCGCGGCGTCGGTTTCTGGGTCGACCAGGCCAAGACCCCGGTGGGCCAGAAGGGCCAGTTGCATGAGTACCCCCAGCGCGACCAGCCCTTCTACGAAGGGCTCGGCCAGCAGGCCAAGGTCCACGACCTGACGGCCTTCATCGTGGGCGAGAACTGCCTGGAGCAGCGCGACCAGCTGCTCCAGGCCCTGGAGCAGGGGGCCGGGGAACTGGTCCACCCTTGGCTGGGACGGATGCAGGTCAAGGTCGGCGAGTGCGAAATGACCCATACCCGCCAGGACGGCGGCCTGGTGACGTTCGCCCTCAAGTTCCACCCCGACCAGCCGTTGCTGTTCCCCACGGCGGTGGTCAACTCCCGCGAGCAATTGCTGGTGGCCGCCGACAGCCTGCTGGGTTCGGCGGTACGGCGCTTCGAGGAGGCCATCAGCCTGATCAAGGCCGCACGGATCGCCGTCAAGGAACTGCGCGATTGCCTCAAGGACGTCTACGCGGTGATCGAGCATGAGTTCAAGGAACTGATCGACACCTACAAGGACCTGCGCCAGCTGGTGCTGGCGCTCAAGGAGTTGCCCCGGGAGGTCAGCGCCGAGTTCAAGGGCTTGCTCAAGGACATCCGCGAGCTCAAGGACTTCGCCCGCGAGGGTTATCGCGGGGTGCTGGCCAATGCTTCGCAACAGGTCGAGGCGGCGAAGAAGATCGACACGCCCAAGCTCACCACCGGCAAGGACACGGTGGCCGCGGCCCAGGCCATGGCCAACCTGGTGCAGGACATGCTGCTGGTGAAGCTCGGCTACCAGGTCGCGCAGATGCCGGCGGCGGCGCCGGTGGTCAAGCTCAACTCCACGCCTTCGGTGGCCCAGCAGGCGGTCCAGCCGGTACGCCGCCTGGATGTGCCGGTGGCCGAGGATGTGCTGAGCCTGCGTGATGCCCTCAATGAGGTGATCTGGCAGGCCGCGCTCAAGGCCGATGCCCTGCATTACCAGGCGCTCAACAGCCTGCGCCAGCAGTTGTTCGGCCATCTCACGGCGGTGTCGTCCACCGGAGTGCGGCTGCTGACCCTGTCGCCCAAGCAGAGCCTGCCGGCCCTGGTGGTGGCCTACCAGCGGTTTGGCGATGCCACCCGGGTGGGGGAGGTGAGCCAGCGCAACAAGGCAGTGCATCCTGGCTTCCTGCCGCCGGCCGATCTGAAAATCGCCGAGGTGTAGGCCATGAACCCAGCACAAGATGCCGTCACCCTGACCGTTGACGGCCTGGACTACGGCGGCTGGAAAAGCGTCGAGATCAGCGCGGACCTGGAGCGCCAATTCCGCAGCTTCAGCCTCAACATCACCTGGCAGTGGCCGGGGCAACTGGAGGTCAAGCCGATCAAGCCCGGCTCGCGTTGCCAGGTGCGTATCGGCAGCGACCTGGTGCTCACCGGCTACGTGTACAAGGCGCCGGTCAGCTATGACGTGCACCAGGTCAGCCTGAGCATCGAAGGCAGTTCGTTGACCCAGGACCTGGCCGACTGCGCAGCCATCAACCGCCCGAGCCAGTGGCAGGAGCAGAGCCTGTTGAGCATCGTCCAGGCCCTGGCGGGCGCCTATGGCGTGGGCGTGGTCAGCGAGATCCCGCAGACCGCCAAGCTCGGCAAGCACAGCATCGTGCCCGGGGAGACGGTGTTCCAGTCCATCGACCGGTTGCTGACCCTGTACCGGGTGTTCTCCACCGACGATGCCGAGGGCCGCGTGCTGCTGGCCAAGCCCGGCAGTAGCGGGCGGGCCAGCGATGCCCTGGAGCTGGGCAAGAACATCCTGTCGGCCAATGCGCCGATGGATTTCAGCCAGGTGTTCTCCGAGTACCGGGTCATCGGCCAGCACAAGGGCAGCGACCAGAAAAGCGGCGCTGCGGTCGCCGAGGTCTCGGGCCAGGCCCGGGACCCGAGCATGGCGCGCAAGCGGGTCACGGTGATCAGCGAAAGCGCGCAGCTGACCCCCGAACTGGCCCAGCAGCGGGCCGACTGGGAGAGCGCCACCCGCATGGGCAAGGCGCTGACCACCAGCTATCGGGTCCAGGGCTGGCGCCAGGGCAACGGTGATTTGTGGCGGCACAACACCCTGGTGCGGGTGATCGACAAGGTCCTGGGTTTCGACCAGGACATGCTGATCTCCAAGGTCACCTATTCGCTCTCCGAACAGGGCTCGATCACCACCTTGCAAGTGGCGCCGCCGCACACCTTCGACGCCAACCCCGTCCCCGCGAAAACCTGAGCCGCCCCCGGCGGCGTACAGGCCACCGGGGCCTGCCATTGCCTGCCCGATGCGTCGGGCCCGGGCCAGCCAAGGAATCCACCATGAGCCTACTGACACGCCTGTTGGCGCGCGGCACCGTCGTGCTCGCCAACTCGGCCAACAAACTGCAATCGCTCCAGATGCGCCTGACCGCCGGCGAGGTGAATGACGACATGGAGCATTTCGAGCCCTACGGTTTCACCAGCAATCCGCTGGCCGGGGCCGAAGGCATCGCCACCTTCCTCGGTGGCGACCGCTCCCACGCCGTGGTGCTGGTGGTCGCTGACCGCCGCTACCGCCTCCAGGCCCTGGCGCCTGGTGAGGTGGCGATCTACACCGACGAAGGCGACAAGGTGCACTTCAAGCGTGGCCGGGTGATCGATATCCAGACCGACACCCTGAACATCCGGGCGGCCACGGCGGTGAACATCGATACGCCGACCCTGACCCAGACCGGCAAGATCGTCTCCCAGGGCGACCAGGTGGCCGGCGGCATCAGCCAGATGCGCCACCCGCATGCCGGCGTGCAGCCGGGCCCCGGCCAGACCGGCGCACCGGTGGGAGGCCCATGATGTTCCTCAGCCACGACCTCAAGACCGCGCTGACCCGCGCGGTGCTGATCAGCCTCTACACCTGGCGCCGCGCCGCCGACGATGATGTGCTCGACGATGACGAGCGCTTCGGCTGGTGGGGCGACAGTTTTCCCACGGTGGCCGACGACCGCATCGGCTCGCGGCTGTGGTTGCTGCGCCGGGTCAAGCTGACCCGCCAGACCCAGCTCGATGCCGAGTTCTACGCCCGCGAAGCCCTGCAATGGCTGATCGACGATGGCCATTGCAGCGCCGTCGACATCAGCAGCGAACGCCTCGACGCCCAACGCCTGAACCTGCGCATCGTGCTGGTACTGGCCGGTGGCGAGCGCCTGGACATCAACCCCGAACACAGTTGGCAGGTGACCTATGCCGTTTGAAACGCCTTCGCTGCCGGTGCTGATCAAGCGCACCCAAAGCGACCTGGCCAGCGATTCGCTGCGCCAGTCCGATGCCCAAGTCCTGGCCCGAACCCTCAGCGGCGCCGCCTTTGGCCTGTATGGCTACCTGGATTGGATCGCCGAGCAGATCCTGCCGGACAAGGCCGATGAGTCGACCCTGGAACGGATCGCCGCACTGCGCCTGAACCAGCCACGCAAGGCCGCCCAGGCGGCCAGCGGCAACGTCAGCTTCATGGCGTCGGCCGGGGCGGTGCTGGATGTCGATACGCTGCTGCAGTCCAGCGATGGCCGCAGCTACAAGGTGACCGCCGCGCGGACCACCAGCAGCGGCCTGAACAGCACCAGCATCGCTGCCCTGGATGCCGGTTCCCTGGGCAATGCCGAGGCCGGCCTCAGCCTGATCCCGGTGCAGCCGATCCAGGGCATCAGCGGCAGCTTCACGGTGCTGGCGCCAGGGCTGGTGGGCGGCGTTGCGCGCGAAAGCCTGGAGTCGCTGCGTTCGCGGGTGATCCGTTCGTACCGGGTCATTCCTCACGGCGGCTCGGCCCAGGACTACGAGACCTGGGCCCTGGAGTGCCCCGGCGTGACCCGCGCCTGGTGCCGCGGCAGCTACCTCGGGCCGGGCACCGTGGGCCTGTTCGTGATGCGTGACGATGATCCGCACCCGGTGCCGGATGCTGCGCAACTGGCCGAGGTGCAAGCGCATATCGAGCCGCTGCGGCCGGTGACCGCCGAGGTCCACGTACTGGCCCCGGTGCAGCAGCCGGTGACCTATCGCCTGCGCCTGAGCCCGGACACCAGCGCCGTGCGCGCCGCGGTGGAAGCGCAGTTGCGCGATCTGCACCACCGTGAAGCCGGTCTCGGCGAAACCTTGCTGCTGACCCATATCGCCGAAGCCATCAGCAGTGCCACCGGCGAGAACGACCACAAGCTGATGGCGCCCAGCGCCGACGTACCGGCCGCCAACAACCAGCTGCTGACCTTCGGAGGTTGCGTATGGCTGGAATGAGAAGCGCGGCCCAGTACCAGGAACAACTGCGCAGCTTGCTGCCCAGCGGCCCGGCCTGGGACCCGGAGCACGTACCGGAACTGGAGCAGGTGCTCGAAGGCATCGCCCAGGAACTGGCGCGCCTGGATGCCCGGGCCGCCGACCTGCTCAACGAGATGGACCCGGCCGGGGTCAGCGAACTGGTGCCGGACTGGGAGCGGGTGATGGAGCTGCCCGACCCCTGCCTGGGGGCCATGCCGCTGTTCGACGACCGCCGCCTGGCGGTGCGCCGGCGCTTGCTGGCGGTGGGTAGCCAGGCGTTGAGCTACTACGTGGAAATCGCCCGCAGCCAGGGTTACCCCAACGCCACCATTACCGAACTGGAGGCTCCGCGCATGGGCCGCGCCCGCTTCGGTTCGGCGCACTTCGGCACCTGGCAGGCGCAGTTCATGTGGACGCTCAACACCGGCGGCCGACTGCTGCTCGGGCGGCGCTACGGCGCCAGCTACTGGGGCGAACGCTTCGGCATGAACCCCGGATCGGCCCTGGAGTGCCTGATCCACCGCAGCGCCCCGGCTCATACCCGGGTGCATATCAATTACGACTAGAGGGCAGGTGATGGACTTTCCCAGAAGTGTGCCCAGCGCGGGACTGGTCAACGGCCGGTTCGCCGACGAAAACCCGCTGACCGGGACGCCCGGCTCGTTGATCACCGCCGCCTGGGGCAATGGCGTGACCGAGGAGTTGCTCAATGTGATTCGTGCGGCGGGCATCACGCCAGCCGAAAGCGAATCAGACCAGCTGCTCAGGGCCTTGAAGGGCGTACTGGCCCAGGATGCCCAGCCCCTGGCCGCGTTGGCCTTTCCCACCGTGGCCACGGCCGACGGGCGTATCGCGGTGACACCGGGTACGGCTGCGGCGGGCGGCACGGTCATGGTGCCCGGCGGGGTGCTGGTCAGCCTGGGCGAAGAAGCCCTGGTGGGCATCACCGCCCGTCCGCGGGCGCTGTACAGCGTGCCCTGGATTTCCCCAGACCTGGATATCAACAGCACCTATTTCTTGCGCATGCAGGTCATGGGTGGGGCGTTGGGTTGCTACCTGCAAAAGGGCACCGACAACGATGCCGTTCCCTCTGCGCTCAAGGGCGCCGCCGGCGCCTCCGGAGGCGGTTTCGATTCCACCTGCATCGACATGCTCCTGGCCAAGGTGGTCACCGCCGGTGCCGGGACCTTGCCCAAGCTGACCTTGCTGGCCAACAAGGCGCGGCTGGAAGCCGTGGGGGTCTGGTCCGGAGCAAGCGGCAGTTACTCGCTGCCCCTGAACTGGGCCAGGAAACCTCGGGCCTACGTTGCGGGAATGATGGACTACGACGACTACGTCAAGACCGACTACACCATCGTGGCCGAGGACACTGGTCATAACTACAAGACAGCGACATCGGCCATGCCCGAAGGAGGTTTCAGCGATCGCTACATGGGGCGCGTGCTGATCCTGTCCTGGGCGCAGAACGTCACAAGCATCGTCGGGTTGATCAACGCCCGTGTCAGATGGGAGGCCTAGGAATGAAAGCCTTTATCGAACAGGGCGTCGTGACGGCCCTGGTGAGCGGCGATATCGACGGTGGCGTCGAGCTGCCGCCAGGCCTTGCGGTGACCGTCGGCTGGCGCTACCAGGATGAGCTGTTCAGCCCGGCTCCGGACAGCCTTGGCGCCGAACCACAGCAGCCGCTTTTGCAAGCCGAACGCGACTGGCGCCGCACGGCCCTGGCCGGGACCGATTGGCTGGTGGCCCGCCACCGCGATGAACTCGACGCCGATGCCCCGGCGACCCTGGGGCGCAAGCAGTTCGCCAAGCTGCTGGCTTACCGCCAGGCCCTGCGGGACTGGCCGGCCTCGGCCGGCGAGTCGCAAACCCAAGCGCGACCCGAGCCGCCCAAGTGGCTGGCGAAGTTGCCCCACTGACAGGACATGAACCATGGATTACCCGAAAAGCGTACCCAGTGCGGGCCTGGTCAATGGCCGCTTCGTCGATGAAAACCCGTTGACCGGCTCGCCGGGATCGCTGATTCCCGCCGACTGGGGCAATGGCGTCACCCAGGAAATCCTCAACGTCATCAAGGCGGCTGGCCTGGTGCCGGATGAACGCAAGACTGACCAGCTGACCCAGGCCATTGGCGAGTTGCTCGACTTCAAGCGCTTGAAGAACACCCCCACCACCCTGGGCGGCTACGGCATTAGCGATGCCAGCGGACGCCTGTTGGCGGTGAAGCAGTTCGAAACCGTGGGCATCACCCTGTACCGACCCGACCCCAGGGCCAAGCGCATTCGCGTACGCCTGGTGGGTGCTGGTGGTTCCGGCGGCGGCTGCCAGCCGGTGCCCGCAGGTAGTTTCTCCGTGGGCGGTGGCGGTGGTGCCGGCGCCTATGCCGAGGGCTTGTTCGACGTGACCCCACAGATGCTCTCGGGGGTGCCTATTACCCTGGGTGCCGGTGGCGAGGCGCGAACGGCGGTGGGCGCCAGCGGCGGTAGCGCCTCTTTTGGCAGTTACATGAGCGCCTCTGGAGGTACGGGTGGCCAGGTGATCACCTTTGTTTCGACTGCCCCTGGATTCGTCCAGGGGGGCGTAGGCGGCGGCGTGGTGACGGGCGGCAACCTTTCCAGTGCCCGTGGCATACAGGGCGGTTATGCCATGAGCAATCCGAACTGGGGCACGTTGGCGGGCTGCGGCGCAGCCAGTCCGTTCGACGGCGGTGCTGGCGCCACTGGCCTGAACACCACGGGCCTCGCCGGGGTGCGGGGTTCGGGCGGTGGCGGTAGTTGTTCATACAACGCCAGCGCTGCCTGCTTGAGCGGCGCCGGTGGCGGTGCCTTTTGTGAAATCTGGGAGTACGCGTGATGGCCCGTTATGTCCGTGTGGAAGAGGGCGTGGTGGTCGAGTTGATCGAGACCGGCGACTACGCCATCGCTGATTTGTTCGCCCCGCAGTTCCTCGCGTCAATCCACCCTGCGCCCCCGGGGCGCGAAGTGCGGGTGGGCATGGAGTTGCAGGCCAGCCCTGTGCCGGCTTCGGTGGCTGAGGCAAGTGAGCCGGTGGCTGCGCCGCTGGCGACACCGCCAGGCGACAAGCTGGAGGCCGTGGCCCGGGCCCATGTGGCCGAGGTGGTGGCCCAGGGGGCGGAAGCCCGGGAGCGCCAATGGCGCAGCGACAGCCTGGAAGCCAGCCAGTGGCTGGCGGCCCGGCACCGCGATGAACAGGACCTGGGCCGTGGCACCAGCCTTAGCGCGCAGCAGTACCTGGAGTTGCTGGAGTACCGCCAGGCCCTGCGCGAATGGCCCGGTTGCCAGGGGTTTCCGGCCGTTGCGGCGCGCCCGCAGGCCCCCCAATGGTTGCCAGGCAACCTGCCTGGCCAATGACCGGCGCGAATCCTTCGAGCCGTTTTCAATCATCTCAAGACGCCTGCCCGCCACCCGGGTGCCGACGTTGTCTGGCCGCTGGCCGAGCCGCGTCGCACCCGGGACGTAGCGGTGGGCGTCCTTATCAGGACATCACCTGTGGACTATCCAAAAAGCGTGCCCAGCTCCGGGCTGGTCAATGGCCGGTTCATCGATGAAAACCCGGTTGCCGGCACACCGGGGTCGCTGATCCCGGCCAGCTGGGGCAACGCGATCACCGATGAAATCCTCAATGTGCTGTCGGCCGCGGGCATCGCTCCGCTGGAAGGCAGCAACAACCAGCTGATCACCGCGCTGCGCAGCGGTGCGCTGTTCCAGACCAAACCGCAGTTCGACAACGGCAAGTCGGCGGCCACCACCGAGTTCGTGCAACGCGCCCTGGGCTCGCTGCGCGATGTGGCGGTCTACAACGCGGCCACCACCCTGACCGCCGCCGATATTGGTCGTTGCGTGCGCTTCGGTTATGGCGGCTACAGCATCACCTTGCCCGCGGCCGGACCGGCCATCGCCAATGGCAGCGCCCTGTACCTGATGAACACCGGCACCGGGGCCATGACCGTGGTGGTCAATGGTGGCGACAAGATCGCCGTCGGCAACGGCTACCTGAGTAGCTTCGAATTCGGCGTGGGCGATTCGGTGGTGCTGGTCAAGCATCTCAATGGCGAGTGGACGGCGCTGCTGGGCAGCGTACCGATGCGCTACATGCCGGGTTTTGCCTGTTCATTGAACACCACGGGTTATCAGAAATTGCCCAGTGGCTTGATCGTGCAGTGGATCGCCGGTGGTTCCGACAGCAATGGCAACATGATCGTCTCGTTGCCTATCCAGTTTCCCAACGCGGTACTGGGCGGCATTGCCAACGAACTCAATCCCCTGGGCTGGGGTGCCACGGGCCGGACCACGGTCTGGGCCTTCGACCTGCCCAGCAGCAACAAGGCGGTGGTGGTGGCCAAGTCCCGGGACATCATCGGCAACAACGTACCGGTGCCCAATCCCATTGGCGGCCGCATCCTGGTTTGGGGGTATTGAATGAGCAAGTATTTTCTAGCGCAGACCTTGGGGTTCCTGTGCTCCGACGAGCATGAACCGGCGCTGCTGGAGCAGGCGGTGAAGATCACCGACCTGGAGTACCAGAAGCTGTTCGAGGGACAGGCCCAGGGCCAGGCCATCGCCGCCGACGAGTTGGGCCGGCCGATCCTGGTGGAACGCCCCGGGCCTTCGGCCGAGACCTTGGCGCTGATCGAGCGCGCCTGGCGCGACGGCCAATTGCAGGAGACCGACGGCGTGGTGGCGCGCCATCGCGATGAGCTGGACGCCGGTGGCGCCACCAGCTTGTCGGCGGCTCAATTCCAGGGCCTGCAGGATTATCGGCGGCTGTTGCGCCAATGGCCGGCCCAGGACGAATTCCCCGCTAGCGACAAGCGCCCCGTACAAGTGATGCCGGCACCGGCAGCGGCTCCCGCGGTGAAGCGCACCCGGGCCAGAAAGCCCGCGCAACCGGCACCGGAAGCTTCGTCCTGATGCGGGCCAGCAGGCGTCGTGAGGCCGATGGGGCGGCATGCCCAGGCCTTGTTCATTGGAAAAAACATGCAGGAGTAGAACAGTGGATTATCCCAAAAGCGTTCCTGGCATAGGCCTGCTCAACGGCAAGTTCGTCGATGAGAATCCTGTGGCCGGAACTCCCGGGTCGCTGATCCCCGCCGCCTGGGGCAACAGCATTACCCAGGAGCTGTTGACGGTGATTGGCCGCGCCGGGCTTGTACCGGATGAAGCGGATACCGCTCAGCTGCTCAAGGCGTTGCAGGTCATGTTGGCCAACGCCAGTCCCATGCTTTCGCGCGTACTCCAGATCAACCATTCCAGAAGCCTGGCCGCGCAGGACCTGGGTCTGGTGATGGTCAACGGCGCACAGGAACCGATTACGCTGACGCTACCTGCGGCGGACTCGGTACTGGGTGTGCGCGACGTGATCGTGCGGAGGCTCGATAACGGTGGCAACCGGGTACTGGTGCAATGCACGGGGGCTGACACCATCAAGTTCCACACCCATCTGCGTGCCGCAGGGTACGGTTTCCTGGTGTTGATGGGCGCTGGTGATTTTTGGCATCTGCGCAGTGATGGGGCGGGAGGCTGGTGGCCGGTCGGGCGCTATGACAACGCTGCCCTTGGGCGAATGTTCTTCGAGACCACGACCCAGTTCAGCCCGGGTGGATATGGCGCCTTGAACGGCAAGTTGCTGAACCGCGCCGACTGGCCCTGGTTGTGGGATCACGCGAAGCAATCGGGCATGTTGCGCCCCGACAACGATCGTGCGGGGGGCTGGAGCTACGGTGATGGTGTATCGACTTTTCGCCTGCCCGAGGCCCAGGGCGAATTCCTGCGGGTACTTGACGAGGATCGTGGGGTCGATGTCGGGCGTGGGGCGGGCAGCTGGCAAACCGGGACCAATATCACCGGCGACAACGGCCAGTCCCCGGCGGTGCACGGTATTGGCGAACTGGCTAACGTGGGGGTCGATCCGACCTCGTTCAATGGAATGATCTATTACAACGCTGCGGGTGCGACGCAGGTGATCTCCAGTATCTACTGGGGCATGGTGCGTCCGCGAAACATCGCCTATCCCGGCCGTATCAAACTTATCTGAGGTTCTCATGCCTGAATATCTTGTGAGCCCTGCCGGAGCGTTGATCGGGCCGGTGGTATTTCCTGTGGTTCCCGGGCTGGGTGTGCAGTTGCCGGCCAATGCCGTGGAATTGCCCAGCGAGTTGAGTCCGCCCGAAAAGGGATTTGCCTGGGCCTGGGTCGATGGTGCTCCCCAACTGTTGCCTGATCATCGCGGCCAGGTATTCCAGATCCATGGTGGCGCGGCAAGTACCTGGGAGCGCCTGGGTGATCTGCCCGAGGGACTGACCACCCAGCCCCGTCCCGATCCCTATCACGTTTGGCACGATGATCGCTGGCAGCTTGACCGGGAGGCCCGGGAGTCCGCGACTCTGGAACAGCTGCTGTTGGAGCGAGACAACCGTTTGCGTGAGGCAGCTATCCGCCTGGCCCCCCTGCAGTACGCCGTCGACCTTGGAGAGGCCTCTACCGAGGAGAAAAACGCCTTGCTCGATTGGAAGCGCTATTGCATCGCCTTGAATCGTATCGAACAGCAGCCCGGATATCCGTCCGAGATCGAGTGGCCGGTACTGGCGCCTTCCGTATTGAAGGCGCCATCCAACCCACTGTTCGCGCTGTTTCGTGGGAAGAACAAATGAAAGGAATCCTCTATGTCGATCACTGAAGAGCAGTTGCTCAAGATCATGCCGAACGCCCGCCGCCAAGCGGGCGTTTTCGTATCCCCGCTCAACGCTGCCATGGCTCGCCGGCAGATCGATACGCCCAAGCGCCAGGCGGCGTTCCTGGCGCAGATCGGCCATGAATCGGGGCAGTTGCAGTACGTGCGCGAGCTGGGCAACGACCAGTACCTGAGCAAGTACGACACCGGCACCCTGGCCGCGCGGCTGGGCAATACCCCCGAGGCCGATGGCGACGGCCAGCGCTATCGCGGGCGTGGGCTGATCCAGGTCACCGGGCGCAGCAACTATCGCCAGTGCAGCCTCGGCCTGTTCGGCGACGAGCGCCTGCTGGAGTTGCCCGAGCTGCTGGAGCAGGCGCAATGGGCCGCCGAATCGGCAGCCTGGTTCTGGGAGCGGGCGGGGCTCAATGCCCTGGCCGATCGTGATGAGTTCAACGCCATCACCCGGCGCATCAATGGCGGCCTGAACGGCCTGGAAGATCGCCGCCAGCTCTGGGGCCGGGCGCGCTCGGTACTGGGCCTGCCGGCCGCCTGAGGCCGCCGGCGTGCGCCAAGGAGAATCAGCATGAACATTCGCAGTTGGCTGGCCGTGGCGGTCATGGCCGGGCTGCTCTATGCCCTGGGCTATATCACCGGGGTCGGCAGCGAGCGTAGCCGCAACCACGTCCTGGACGAGGCGCGCCTGCGCCAGTCCTTCGAACAGGGCCAGGCCCTGGGTACGGTCAAGGAGAAGGTGGTGGTCGAGTACGTCGACCGCATCGTCAAGGTCTACCAGGCGGGCGCCACGATTACCAAGGAGGTCCCTATCTATGTTTCCCAAGCCGCTGATAGTGCTTGCGTGGTGCCTGCCGGTTTTGTCCGGGTGCACGACGCCGGCGCCCACAACCTGCCCGTGGCCGGAGGCCCCCGCGGCACTGATGGCGCCGCCTCGGGCCTTGCACTCTCTACCGTCGCCGCCAGCGTCGTCGACAACTACAACCAGTGCCACGCCAATGCCGAGCAACTGAAGGCGTTGCAGCAGTGGGTGCGCGAGTCCCAGGCCCTGCTGCAGGGCGCCCCAGCGGTGGCCCGGCATCCCTGAGGGGAACAGGAGACTTTCATGTCCGTACCGGATATTCGTAAACCTTCCGAACTGCTGCAGGCCATCGAGCGAGGCTTGCGCCAGGCCGAACCAGGCCTGCAGGTGGGCACGCGCCAGGACTTCGGCAACACCTCCGGGCAGCCGTGGTTTTTGCTGGATATCGAGCGTAACCAGCAGGCCCCGCGTTCCTCCCTGGGGCGCCAGGTGCAGTTGCTGCGCATCGTCCTGCAGCTGTGTGTGCCGCGCCATGCGGGTTCGACCCAGGCCGCCTGGGACCTGGCCAGCCGGCTGCTGACGGTGTTGGCGGATAACCGCTGGGGCTGGTCGGCCGAGCAGTGTGGCGCAGCGGGCAACATCGTCGCGCAGCCTTTGCCGGTGACCGATCCGCAGCCGACCCATGACGCCTGGAGCTTGAGTTTCGACCAGGCCATCTACCTGGGGCCGGCGCTGCTGGATGACCCTGTGGGCAAGCCGTTGTTCGCTCGTACCTGGGAAGTCTCCAGCATCGACGATCCGAGCCGATACCGAGCCCTGGAGGACTGAACCATGTTCGATGCCTTCCTTAGGGTGCAACTGGCCCCGATCATCGAGCGCCTGGCCGAGATGGAAACCGAGCTGGACGACCTGCATCGGCGTGCCGAGAGTTTCTGCCGGATCGGCATTTGCCATTCGGTGGACGCCGCCAGCAATACCTGCCGGGTCAGCCATGGCGACCTGCTGACCCCGGCCATCCGTTTCTTCAACCCCAGCGCCGGGGAGCAGAGCGAGTCGCGCATTCCTTCGGTGGGCGAGCAATGCCTGTTGCTCAACCATGGCGCGGGGGAGGGCGGGGGCCAGTCGGTGGCTTTGTTCGGCCTCAACAGCCAGCGCTTTCCCCCGGCCGCCACGGTCGCCGGCCTGACCCGTCGGCAATACCGCGACGGCAGCCAGAGCAGCTACGACGACACCAGCCACACCCTGAACTGGAGCAACGGCCCGGCGGCATTCAGCGGCAGCCGTGAGGCGCTGGAGTTGAGCCTGGGCAATGCCCGCCTGGTGATGACTGCCGATGCCGTGGACCTGAGCCTGGGCGCCAGCGGCCTGCGGCTGGATGCCGAGGGTGTGCACTTGCGCGGCCCGCTGGTGGAGCACCAGGGCCGAGTCATCAGTACCGCATAAGGAGTTCGCCATGATCGGCGTTGATAGACACACCGGGGCAGCGGTCGATGACTGGCTGCAATTTGTCCAGCGTGCCACCCGGGCGCTGACCACCCCTTTGGGCACCCGGCAGAAGCGGCCACTGTACGGTTCGCTGATTCCCCAGTTGCTGGGGCGCAATCTTGGCGACGACCTGTTGGTCCTGGCCCAGAGCCACGCCGCCGAGGCGTTCTACAACAAGGCTAACGGCATCGCCGACTTCGAGCCCGAGGTTATCGTCGCCAGCCGCCAGGGCGCGGGCTTGCTGCTGCGCTTCGCCGGGACCTGGAACAACCGCCGGCAATCCTTCGAGGTGGTGACATGAGCATGCTGATTCCCGGGCAGAACCAGCTCGAAGAACCGGAGATCGTCAAGGTCGATGAGTTCGAGCCGTTGCTGGCCGAGTTCAAGGCCTTCGTCCTTGACTATGTGGCTGCCCGTTCCCCGGAGCAGGCGACCAAGTTGCGCACCAGCCTGGACAACGAAAGCGAACTGCTGACCATGGCCCTGGAGGCCTTCTGCGTGCGCTTGCAGACCCACGAGCGCAAGTACAACGCGCGGATCCGCCAGATGCTGGCGTGGTGGGCCACTGGCAGCAACCTGGACGCGCGCCTGGCCGACATGGGCCTGGAGCGCCAGCTGCTGGTGCCGGGCGACGACCAGGCCTTTCCGCCGGTGCCGCCGGTATACGAAAGCGACGACGATGCGCGGCTGCGCTACTACCTGGCGCCCCACGCGCCAGCGGCTGGTTCGCGCATGCAGTATCGACGGGAGATCTTCACCCTGGGGGAGCGGCCGGTGGTCAAGGTCGACTCCGGCGCCGCCGGGGTGGTGACGGTCACCTACACCTTCGACCCGGATGGCTTCGCCGCCCAGGTCAAGGATGGCAACGCCCGGCGCACGGCACCGGGGGAGGTGATGGTGACGGTGCTGTCGCGCTCCGGGGATGGCACGCCATCGGCAGAGTTGCTTGATGGCGTGCGCAGGCACTTCGCCCGCCCGGATGTGAAGCCGGAAACGGATCGGGTCACCGTCCAGGCAGCGCAAATCTTGCCCTACCGGATTCGCGTGGTGGCCAAGATCAATCCGGGACCCGATTCCGGATTGACCAAGGTCGCAACACAGCAACAGCTCCAGGCCTACGCCGACAGCTGTCACCGCCTGGAGGGGCGGGTCGACCCGAGCTGGATCGATTTCACCTTGCACAAGGCTGGCGCGGTGCAACTGGAGATCCTCGAACCTTTGCAGCCCATAGTCACCAGTGCATTCCAGGCGCCTTATTGCCTGGGGGTTGAAGTGGAGGTGCGGATTCTATGAACGAAGACAATGCACCTTCGAGCTTGCTACCGAGCAACAGCTCGGCACTGGAAAAGGCTCTCGACCTGGGGTTTGCCCGGTTGCTGGAGCGTGTGGCACCGCCGTTTCCCCAGTTGATGGACCCGGCCCGTACCCCGGCGCAGTTCCTGCCTTACCTGGCCGCAGACCGTGGGGTCAACGAGTGGGATGCCGGAGCCGGTGAAGCCGAAAAGCGCCTGACCGTGGCGTTGTCCTGGCAGATCCAGCGCCAGGCCGGGACCCACAAGGCCTTGAGTCATGCGGTCGAGTCCCTGGGCTTTAAGCCCAATATCGCTGCCTGGTACGAACAACGGCCCCAGGCACACCCCTACACCTTCGATGTGCAGGCCGTCATCGTGCGGGACTGGTCCAGTGGCGATCACAACCGCTTGATACGGCGCATCAACGCCGCCAGGAGCGAGCGCGACGAGGGCACCATCACCGTGGTTCACCAGACCGCTGCCGGCCTGGGCGTGGCTGCGGCGGCCGAGCCGGGCCTGAGCATCGGCGACGACAGCCACCCGGGCGCATTGCCGCAGATCCGCCTGCATGGGGCTTTGGGCCTGGGCGCTGGGGCCGCTACGCCATTGAGCGATGGCGAGCTGTGCCTGGCCGGCGTGCTGCCTGAATTCGGGCTCGATGCCCGACTCAACAATGCTGGGGTTGCCCAGCACTACACCATCAACGACTACGACCTCAGGGCGCAGCTATGACAGAAGACATTACGCGCTTGGTTCGCTTCACTTCCGCCGGTCTGGAGGAAGTGCTGGCGGCCAAGAACCAAGGCTTGAAAGGGCAGATCACCCACATCGGCGCCGGTACCGGTCGCTACGATCCGAGCGGTTCGCAAACCAGCCTTCGCGATGAGCGGCAACGGGTGGCAATCGTGGATTACGAGGACCTGGGTTCGAACCAGCTACGGATGGCGGCGCTGTTCGATGGCGCGGACGAATACGAGATTGGCGAGTTCGGTTTCTACCTGGCCAGCGGTACGTTGCTGGCGGTGTATTCGGTGGCCGGCAAGCTGCTGACGTACAAGGCCGCCGCTGCCCGGGTGCTGCAGAAATTCACCCTGGATATCTCGCCGTTGCCGGCCCAGAGCGTGACCGTGGTGGTCGGGAGCGAGAATCTCAACATCTTGCTGGCAGATGAGCTGGCCACGCTCTCGGCGGCCAGCATCGACCATATGAACCGGGGCCTCGACGTGCTGTTTCGCCTGCGAGCCCTGGAAAAAAGGACCGTCTGACGGGCCTCGAATCAGGCTTGCAGGTGCCAGTGAAGTGGTTCAGTCACTGGTGCTGAATGGGCAACGTCGTTGTGAACAGTCGCAACGCAATCTAAGGAGTTAGGACTTTGAGTACAGAACAGCAACTGGCCGCGGTGGTAAACGCGGCGAACAACTTGACCAATACCGTCACGGGCAAGGTCGGCGAGATCGACCAGGCCATTGCCAAGGCTCGCCAGCAATATGACTCGCAACTTGCGGATCTCCAGGGTCGCCTGCCACGCCTGGCCGTTACCAAGAACTTCACCCTTTTACCCAACTCGGCCGGGACACTGATCGACAACTGGGGCATTCATGCCCAGGTCACCACGACTCAACTGCGTGCCATTTCTTCGGTGTCCCAGGCAACGGGGCGCCCGGTTGCGGATGTCGACTTCATGCTGAAGGTGCAGGCGGATGTCCGGGAGCAGTATCCGAATTTCGATATCCGGGCATCGGACTATTGGCGCGGGGCGATCAACGTCTGGCAAATGAAATGGACCCAGATCGACTCCAGCCCCTGGTTGGCCTTTCCCTACGCCAGCGACCAGGCATTGGCGAACGGTGCCGCTGCGGTACCGCTGAACACCTCGCTGACCCTGGGTGCTTTCGTGCGAGTGATTGAAGGGTCGATCGCTGGCGCCTGGAGTCACGGTGCCGAGAAGGGCAAATGGCGCTGGTGCTCGACCGTGATGTCTCCTTCGGCGTTGTTTGGAGCCTATTTCCACTTGCATCCAATGCGAACTTCGTCCAACGGACTGATTGAAATCATGCTGGCCGGTGCTTGCACCGGCGCGGTCACCAATCCAGGTGACTGGGGCACCATGCTGGCCATTAGCTAAGGAACAACACCATGAAACCTACCTTTGTACCTGCCGAGCTGCATCCGATCATCAAGTGGGAAATGATTCGCAAGGCGCGCGATGAAGACCTGGCCGCCAGTGACTATGCCGCCATGCCCGACTACCCCATGGGCGAAGCCAATCGTCCGGCGTTCGCCGCCTACCGCCAGGGGCTGCGGGATATTCCCGAGCAGGGCAGCGATCCGGATGCGGTCGCCTGGCCGGCCAAGCCGGAATTCCTCAAGTAACTCTTCCGCCGCGCAAGCGGTTTTTTTACGCCTGAACAAAGCCCCGTCCCGGGGTTTTTGCGTTTTTGTCTCTGGAGAAACATGCATATGGCTATCCGCCAGAAATACACCGTGCTCGTGCCATTCCCCACCGGTGGTGGGCACTGGTCGAGCGTCGGCGAAGAACTCGACCTGCTCGATGTCCAGGCCAGCGCGCTGCGCAGTGCCGGGCGCCTGGAGCTGACCAGCGTCCTTGCGGCGCAGACCCCATCCACCAAGGCCGCCAAGGCCGCGACCAAGAAGGCTGACTGACCATGGCTGAGGTTTTGAACTTCGAGCACAACGGCATTACCGTCAATGCCAGCGAATCCCCCGAGGCCATGGGTGGCCTGGGCGACAACGTCATCGGCCTGGTGGGCACCGCGCCCAACGCCCATGCCTCGCTGGCCAAGAACACGCCGATCCGCATCAGCAACTTCAGCACCCAGGCGTTGCTGGACCCCACCGGCGCCGAGGCCGGCACGCTGTTCCAGGCGGTGCTGCAGATCCTCAAGGTGGTCAAGGTGCCGGTCTACGTGGTGATCGTCGACGAGGGCGCGACCCCGGCCGACACCCTGAACAACGTGATCGGCGGCGACGAGGCGGTGACCGGGCGCAAGCTGGGCCTGGCGGCCCTGAGCAGCGTGCCCGAGGACCTGACCATCATCGGCGCCCCGGGCTTCACCGGCAGCAAGGCGGTGGCCGGTGAGTTCGCCGCGTTCGGCAAGCGCATCAAGGCGCGGGTGGTCCTCGATGGCAAGGATGCCTCGGTGGCCGACCAGGTGGCGTACAGCAAGGAACTGGGCGGCGCCGACCTGGGCTTCGACCGTTGCCTGGTGGTGCACAACCTGCCGGCGGTGTACTCCAAGGCGGCCAAGGCCAATGTGTTCCTGGCCCCGTCGAGCCTGGCCATCGCGGCCCTGGCCAAGGTCAAGCAGTGGGAGAGCCCGGGTAACCAGGTGACCTTCGCCGAAGATGTTTCGCGCAGCGTGGAATACAACATCCTCGACACCTCCACCGAGGGCGACCTGCTCAACCGCTACGGCATCAGCTACTACGCACGCACCGTGCTGGGCGGCTTCTCGCTGCTGGGCAACCGCTCCATCACCGGCAAGTTCATCAGCTACGTCGGCCTGGAGGACGCCATCAGCCGCAAGCTGGTCAAGGCCGGGCAGAAGGCCATGGCCAAGAACCTGACCAAGTCGTTCATGGACCAGGAGGTCAAGCGCATCAACGACTGGCTGCAGACCCTGGTGGCCGACGAGACCATCCCGGGCGGCAAGGTCTACCTGCACCCCGAGCTCAACAGCGTCGAGAAGTACAAGAACGGTACCTGGTACGTGGTCATCGACTACGGCCGCTACGCGCCGAACGAGCACATGATTTATCAACTCAATGCCCGCGATGAAATCATCGAGCAGTTCCTGGAGGACGTTCTCTAATGTTTACCAACCGAGTCAGACAGGCCATCGCGGCCACCCTGCAAGGCCTGCCGCTGTCGGCGACGGTGGAGGAGTTCACGCCACCGAAGATCGAGTTCGAGATGCAGGAAATGCGTGGTGGGCGTTTCATCGGCGAGGAAATGGCCAAGGGCGGCAAGGTCCTGGGGGCCAAGCTGGTGCTGCAGGGCGCAGGTCCGGAAATCATGCTGGCCCTGGGCGTCAGCGTGGGTGACGACATCCTGCTCAACGTCCGGGAAGCCGGGCAGGACCAGGACGGCAACACCTACTTCATCTACCACACCGTGGGCGGCAAGTTGAAGTCGCTGGAAGAGGCTCCGCTGAAGATGGGCGAGCAGCCCAAGACCACCCTGGAATTGAGCTGCCGTACCTACAACCGCCTGGAAAACGGCGTGCCGGTGATCGACGTCGATGTGCGCACCCAGAAGTTCATGCTCAACGGGGTCGACATCCTCGGCGCAGCGCGGCGTGCGGTGTTGCTGCCCTAAAAGGCGCGACCCTTCTGCCAATGCCAGTCAGTCAAGCGCGGTGATCCCCTGTAGGAGCAGCCAGTCGACGCTCGATTGCTCGCGAGGGGCGTTAAAGCCAGTGGATAAACCCAGCGCTCTGGCGTCCATCGCGGGCAAGCCTCGCTCCTGCAAGTTCCCCAACTGATCGGCATTGCCCTTCCATGCCTCCGGTGCCTGACGTGTTCTGCCGCCGGCGGCGTTTTTGTTTTTCCAAGGAATTGATCTCATGTCCTGGACACCTCCGGTCCATGTGCTGCTGGCGCCGATTACCGGCGACGATGGCAGCACCCTTGAGCGGATCACGCTCAAGCCTTTGTTCTACGCTGCGCAAAAAGACGCCCTGGCCCGTGCCGGGGATGATGAAGACGATCAGTTCTTCGCCCTGGCCAAGCTCGCCACGGGGCTGTCCGACAAGGAGCTGGACCAGCTCAAACGTCCGGACTACGTGAGCATTGCCCAGTACGTACACGATATGTCGACCCGTCCGACTTCCTACTTCTTGGAGCAGGACGAGCAGGCCGACCCGGACCAGGTACCGCTGCTGTTGCCGCTGGACCTGGCCGGCCAGGGCCGGACGTCGCTGACCCTGGAGATGCCAGCGCTGCGCGCGACCAGGGTGATGAAGAAACTCGCGACGCCCAAGGAACGGGCCGAGTTCATCACCGCCCATTGCACCGGTCTGATGATCCCGGACCTGGCCATGCTGACCGTGCCGGACTGGACCCAGTTGCAGGTGCGCATCGACGATTTTTTAAACAAACCGGCGGACTTCTTTCGCAGCGCGACATCGAAGTGATCCTCGATGTGGTGCCGCTGATCTACTCGGTGACCGAGGCCGAGATCCTGGAGTGGGACGCCGGCAAGGCAATGCGTCGCTACGACATAGCGATGACCCGCCTGGGCCTGAACAAGGAGTAGCGTGCGATGGCACAAGGTAACTTTTCCCTGAGGTTCGCCGCGGTGCAGCAGGCTGGCGGGTTGTCCGCCGATGTTGCAGCGACGTTGCAGTGGTCGGCCCCTTTGCCGGAGCGCGATGGCGCCCTTGGCGGCGGGCTCAGGCAGCTGGTTCGCGGGCAGGAACGACTGCTGGCGGTGGTCGAATCCCTAAGGGGCGTGCTGGTCTCCCAGCGTTCGTTGCTGATGACCCTCAATGACCGCCAGGTCCTGGCCGCACCTGCTGCGACGCAGCCAGCCAAGGCCTCGGTGCTGGACAACAAGCCCCTGAGCCATCTCAAGCCGGCCATCGGCCTGGATACCGCGATGGTGGAGCTCAAGCGGGTGCTGCCGCTGACCGCCGAGCAGCAGCGGCAGATGGTGGAGCAGCACATCAAGCTGGCCAACGAACCCTTGGTGGCGCCCACCGGTGCCACGGCCACCGACCTGGTGCGGGTCGGGCTGGCGGCGGCCAAGGCCGGGGTCGGCGTCGAGGGTTCGGGCGCTTCGGCCCAGTACCAGCCGCAGCAGGTGCTGGACTTTGCCCGGGATGCGGCGCTGGTCGGCTCCGGCCTGGAGTTGAAGGTCAAGCAGGCGGGGGACTTGCTGTTGGGCTGGCGCAGTGCGATGCAGCTCGACCGCGGCCAACGCCTGGACCTGGCCGATGCCACCCAGCACTTGGGCAGCGGGCTCAAGGTCTCGGCGGCGGACATCGGTTCGATCCTCGGCCGTTATGGTGGTAACGCCATGGCCGCGGGCATGAGCCCGGAACAAGCGGCCGCGCTGCTGGCCGCCTTGCTCAAGTCGGGGGCCGACCAGGCCAGTGCCGGAGTGGCATTGGCCCAGTTCAGTCAGGCCCTGGTCCAGGGTGACAAGGCCTCGCCGGAGCAGCTTGCGGCCTGGCGTGAGCTCAAGCTCGATCCACGAGCCGTGGCTCGCGATATGCAAACCCAGGCGCCGCAGACGATCCAGGCGGTGCTCGCGGCGTTGCAGGCGCAACCGGCCGAACGCCAGGGCGCCATCGCCGCGCAGCTGTTCGCCGACAATGGTGCGTTGCAGGCGCTGTTGCCACGCCTGGACGGGCTGGCCCAGGCCTTTGCCCTGGTGGCGGACAAGCCGCAGTACGCCAGCTCGCTGCGGGATGGCCAGGGGGCGGTGGCCAAGGCTGCCCAGGAGGCCGCGCAAACGCCTCAGGCCCAGTGGAACCGCCTCGATGCCCAGGTCGATGGCTTCAAGAGCTCCGTGGGTTCGGCGGTGCTGGCCGACTATGGCAGTTCGTTGACCGGCGCTGGGGCGGTGCTGCAGAAGTTCGGTGAGCTGGCGCAGATGTTCCCTCATGTGGCCGCTGCCCTGGCGGTCTCGGTGGCTGCGGTTTCGGCGCTGGTGAAGCTCAAGGGCCTCTACACCGATGTCAGTGACCTGTTCTCGTTGGGCAAGAAGCCTCGCGGGCCCCAACCTCCGGCGGGAGGGGCGGGTGGCGGTGGTATTCGCTCACGGCTGGGCCCGGTGTTCTCGCGCATGGCGGGCATGGTGTCGAACCTGGCTGGCAGGAGCGCGGCCGCCGTGCAAGCGGCGGGCAGGGGGCTGGGCGCGGCGGTGTCTGGCCTCGGGACCCGGTTGGCCACGATGACCCGGCAGGCTTCTGCCAGGGTTGGGGCCAGCGCCGGCCAGCTGTCATCGCGGTTGGGAACCGCGATGGCCGGGTTGGCCACCCGAGCGACAGCCATGGCGCGCCTGGCCGCTGAGCGGGTGGGTTCCACGATGGGCCGGCGTTTTTCCGGCGGGGCGCCGCGACTTCCAGGAGGGGCCGGGGGCAAGCTGATGGGCAAGCTATTCCGCCCCTTGAGCCTGATCGAGGCTGGAGTCGAGCTGGTACAGGGCTGGCGCGAGGGTGACTCCGGCAAGGTCGGGGCCGCCGTGGGTTCGGTCGGCGGTGGCTTGGCGGGCACGTATGCCGGGGCCAGCACCGGAGCGGCGATCGGCACGCTGATCTTCCCGGGTGTCGGTACTGCCATCGGTGGCCTTTTGGGTGGCGCCCTGGGCGGTCTGGCCGGCGGCGAAGCCGGTACCTGGCTCGGTGACAAGCTTGGGCGCCAGGCGGACCGCCTGGCCGCGCCGGCGGCGGTCAGCCAGAACCTGGCGGCAGCCCAGGCGGAGAACCGGCAGATCAACTTTGCCCCGGTGGTGCATATCCACGGCCAGGACCAGGCCAGTGCCCAGCAACTGGCTGACCGGGTGGTTCAGCAACTGCAGGCGCAGTGGCTGCCGCTGATGGGCGATTCACTGGCCGTGCGGCGTGGCGCGGCGTTGACCGATGGAGTGGCGTGATGAAACAGCAGATGGCATTGGGAGATTTCATCTTCGGCCTGTCCCGCAGCTTTGCCTATGACTCCCTGGTGCGCACCACCGACGGGGGCTGGAAGCCCCTGAACATCCTGGTGAGCAAACCGCGCACCAACCAGGGCGGGCAGGGCCTGGAAACCTTGAAAATCACCGGCAAGGCCATGTACGGCGTGGCCATGGCGCGCCTCGACGAGTTGCGCGCCTTGCAGGCCCGCCGCGTGCCGCTGCCGTTGATCGACGGTGTGGGGCGCAATTGGGGGCGTTGGGTGATCAAGAGCGTCACCGAAACCCAGAGCTCGGTCATCGACGACGGTACGGCGATGCTGATCGATTGGGTGCTGGATCTGGAGGAGTTCGTCAATGCGTAGGGCTCGAAGCATCGCCGGCGATTCGGCGAACCTGTTGTTGTACCGCGAATTGGCCCGCAGCGACGACGAGGTCGAGGAGGCGTTCTGGCGCCTCAATCCCGGTCTCGCGGAGTTGGGGCCTGTGTTGCCGGCCGGAGTCTGGGTGCTGCTGCCGGAAGTGGAAGCGCGGCCGCGGGCGCTGGCGCCGGTTTCGGCCTGGGATTGAGGAGGCCACATGACACTTGGATTTACACCCGTGGTGGAGATCTACGGCGCCAACTCGGAGCTGATCATGCAGCGCTTGCTGGATTGGCAGCATGTGGATGCCGCGGGCATCGAGTCCGACCAGCTCAAGCTGACTCTGGACATCGAGGGCCTGGAGGGCCTGCCGAGCCTGGGCGGGAAGATCGGCTTGCGGGTCGGCTATCGGGAAACCGGGTTGGTGGACAAGGGCTTGTTCGTGGTGAACCAGCGCACCCCGTTGCTGTTCCCCATGCGCTTGAAGCTGGTGGCCACCGCCGCGCCCTTTGGCGCGGCCGATGAGAGTGGTTTCCGCCAGCGTCGCAGTGCCAGCCATGGGCCAACGACCCTGGGCGCACTGTTTCGCCAACTGGTCAGCCGCCATGGTTTTTCGCCTCGGGTGGCCCCGGAGCTCGAAGGCAAGGCCATCGAGCACATCGACCAGTCCAACGAGACCGACATGGGCTTCCTGACGCGCCTGGCTCGGCGCTACGACGCGGTCACCAAGCCGATCAACGGGCTCTATGTGCTGGCCCGCAGCGGCCAGGTCAAGTCCCTCTCGGGCAAGCCGCTGGAAGATGTGACGCTGAGCGTGACCCGTGACAACCGACCGGGGGACCGGGCCTTCATCACCGCCTCACTCGATGAGGAAGCACGGATGAAGTACAGCGGTTGCATCACGGCCTGGTGGGACGCTGCGGCGGGTCAGGAGCAGCGGGTGAGCCTGGGGATCAAGCCGTTCAAGACCTTGCGCCAGCGGTATCAGAGCGAGGCCGAGGCGCGGGCAGCGGCGGAAGGCGAGATACGCAAGCTGGAGCGGGCGGCGCGCAAGGTCAACATCGACTGCCCGGGCAATCCCGCCCTGGCGGCCGAAGGCTTGCTGCTGCTGGACTCAAGCTGGCCGGGGTTCATGCAGGGGCGCTGGTCGATCGACAAGGTGACGGCCAGCGGCAGCCACGAGCAGAGCTATCGCTGCCTGGTCAACGCCAGCTGCCTGGGTGACTAGGGGCGGGGTGGCGCGTGGCCTGGGCGTTGCGGGCCAGGACGGTTGAAATCAAAGGAGTTGAGAAATGCTCAAAGAATGCAGATGCGGTAGTTGCAAACGACTGCTCGCCCGGGTGGGCGAGTTTACGGAGCTCCAGATCAAGTGCTCGCGTTGCGGCACCTTGAATCATGTGAAGGGCTTGAACCTCGGGCGATCGCCATCGAGCGACATGGCTGCGCAATCCAGCGCGCCAGATCATTGAACTCAATAGGTGAAACTGTGGAAGCTGCAAAAATCGGTAAACACTTTCGTGCGCTGTACCCCAACGGGAGCGTGGTGCAATTGGTCGCCCCTTCGGAGAACACCGACGGCCTGTGCATTCGCTACGCCAACGCCGCTGCCGGCAACGGCTATGTGAACCTCTATGCCTCGCCCAAGGCACCTTCTAGCCCGGGCGATATCGACACTCGTATCGTCTTTTGCAGCAACAACCCGGGGCGTGCCGGCGAGCAGTCCCAGGTGTTCCTGCCCTATCCGCTGCTGATTCCGGCAGGGCACGGTATCTGGGCCAGCAGCGGCAGCTTCCAGGCTGGCGCGGCCCCCACCGGTGGCCTGGGGCTGTCGTGGGATTTGCTGGGCTGACGCCTGGGGCGGGACCGTCCTCTATGTGCGGATAACGGCTTGGCTACTGAAGCTGTTGGATGCCGCACGATCTTGCCGCGACAGGCGGCCAAGGCTATTGCCCCAAGGCCGATTGGCCGGGCGGTAGCTCTCTGTTTTGTGCCATTAACGACCGCTGGGGCGGTGATTTACCGCGTGGCTGGTCGGGTGCAAAAAACTTCCCGGGCAAGGGTGTCCGGGGAGCATTTCAATCACAAGGAGAAACAAACATGGCTGAGAAATACATTTCGGTGACCGCCGTGAACGGTCAGGCAGCGCTGGTTTCCGTGGGCAGCGTTTCCAAAGTGATCGACCAGGGTAACTACCCCGTGATCTACCAGGGATCGGACACCAACAACTACCAGGTCACCAACACCCTGGCGGCGCTGAAGGTGGCGTTGAACGCGGTGTAGGTTGCCGTGGCAGGCAGCGTTCCGTGAGTGTGGCAGTCCTGTGTGGTTGCCATCGAACGCTACGGATCAGAGCCCTGCGCAAGCTGTGGCGTGCACTGGGCACGGGACACCCGGCACAGTGGTAAACGAGAGAGCCTGGAGCTCCGCCTTATCGCCTTTGAGCGACAGACCCTGCGCAATCCTGCGCAGGACAATCGACTTCAAGGTGAAAAAATGGAAGCAGTTCCAGTGGGTAACCACTTCGTATCGATCTATCCGATTCCTGCCGGTATCACCACCATCGTGGACCCGGCCAAGAACACCCATGGCGTCACCCTTCGCACGGGGTACATCGCGCCATCCAACGGCGCCGTCGACCTCTACTGTGGCCAGGTGGCGCCGACGATCCCCGGCGACAGGACCGTGCCCATCATTTTCTCGGGCAATGGCAATAGCGCCGCTGGGTCGCATTCGGAAGTCGTGCTGCCCTATCCGTTGTTCGTTCCTGCGGGTAAAGGGCTGTGGCTGGGGACTTCGGTGCCTGCCAGTACCCCACGACCCGCTGGCATTGCCCTGACCTGGGACTTCCTGGGTTGATCTGCCCCAGGACCTGGGCCTCACGAGGGTTGAGGGCCCTGGGACGGCTTGTCACTTGCAAGCCATGGGGCCTGGTGTAGGTTAGGCACATGCCCGCCTCATCAGGAGATCAATGTGAAAGAAATCACTCAGCTTGCCGCGGAACTTGGCCGTCGCCTGCAGGTTCTCAATGCCCACGTCAGCACGGCAGAGTCTTGTACCGGGGGCGGGATCGCCGAGGCGATCACCCGGATTCCAGGAAGCTCGGCCTGGTTCGAGGCAGGCTACGTGACCTATTCCAATCGCCAGAAGACCGAGCAACTGGGGGTGTCCAGCGGGCTTTTCGAGTCGGTGGGGGCGGTCAGTCGCGAGGTGGTGGAGGCCATGGCCCGTGGTGCCCAGGTTCGTAGTCGTGCGCGTTTTGCCGTGGCGGTCAGTGGCGTTGCCGGGCCGGATGGCGGTTCACCGCACAAGCCCGTGGGCACGGTGTGGCTGGCCTGGGGCGTGGGGGATAGGCTGATTACCGAGTGCCGGCACTTTCCGGGGAACCGGGACGAGGTCCGCCGACAAACGGTGAAGGCCGCCCTAGAGGGGCTGCTGCAACATGCGGCGGCAGAAATCGCAAATCAGGGGTAGGCGATCCTCGAACGCTGTGGAATAATACTGGCTACTTATACAGGTGTTGGCCGTCAGGCCTTATTGATTACGTGAGGACTTTAATGGACGACAACAAGAAGAAAGCCTTGGCTGCGGCCCTGGGTCAGATCGAACGTCAATTCGGCAAGGGTGCCGTAATGCGTATGGGCGATCACGACCGTCAGGCGATCCCGGCCATTTCCACTGGCTCTCTGGGTCTGGACATCGCTCTGGGCATTGGCGGTCTGCCGAAAGGCCGTATCGTTGAAATCTACGGTCCTGAGTCGTCCGGTAAGACTACCCTGACCTTGTCGGTCATTGCACAGGCGCAGAAAGCCGGCGCCACTTGTGCGTTCGTCGACGCCGAACACGCCCTCGATCCAGAATACGCTGGCAAGCTGGGCGTCAATGTCGACGACCTGCTGGTTTCCCAGCCTGACACTGGCGAGCAAGCCCTGGAAATCACCGACATGCTGGTGCGTTCCAACGCGGTTGACGTGATCATCGTCGACTCCGTGGCGGCCCTGGTGCCCAAGGCCGAGATCGAAGGCGAAATGGGTGACATGCACGTGGGCCTGCAGGCTCGCCTGATGTCCCAGGCGCTGCGCAAGATCACCGGCAATATCAAGAACGCCAACTGCCTGGTTATCTTCATCAACCAGATCCGTATGAAGATCGGCGTGATGTTCGGTAGCCCGGAAACCACCACCGGTGGTAACGCCCTGAAGTTCTACGCTTCTGTTCGTCTCGACATCCGCCGTACCGGTGCCGTGAAGGAAGGCGACGAGGTGGTGGGTAGCGAGACCCGGGTCAAGATCGTCAAGAACAAGGTGGCTCCACCGTTCCGTCAGGCTGAGTTCCAGATCCTCTACGGCAAGGGTATCTACCTTAACGGCGAGATCATCGACCTGGGCGTGCTGCATGGTTTCCTGGAGAAATCCGGCGCCTGGTACAGCTACCAGGGCAACAAGATTGGCCAGGGTAAGGCCAACTCTGCCAAGTTCCTGCAGGACAACCCTGAGATCGGCAATGCCCTCGAGAAGCAGATCCGCGACAAGCTGTTGAGCGGTTCGCCGGACCTCAAGTCCAACCCGGTCAAAGAGACCGAAGACGACATGGCCGACGCTGACTTCTGATTGACCCCATGATCGCCGTACTCGATACCCTCGTCGCTGTGCGGCGAGCTGCAATGGACCTGCTCGCGCGACGCGAGCATGGTCGAGTCGAGCTGACGCGTAAACTGCGTCAGCGCGGCGCCTCTCCTGAAATGATCGACACTGCCCTTGACCGCTTGACGGAAGAAGGCTTGTTGTCTGAATCCCGTTATCTTGAAAGTTTCATCTCTTATCGAGCCCGTTCCGGTTATGGACCGATGCGGATCCGTGAGGAACTTGGCCAGCGTGGTTTACAGCGTGTTGATATCGAGCAGGCCTTGCGCGAGTGCGGAGTCGACTGGCAAGAGCAATTGCGGGATGTCTGGCAGCGCAAGTTTTCCGGACAGTTGCCAGCAGATGCTCGGGAGCGTGCCAAGCAAGGACGTTTCCTGGTTTATCGCGGGTATTCCATGGACATGATCAACCGCTTGCTGAGTCGTCGCAGCCTGGATGATTGAGGCAGTGCCCACTGCAGGGTGCAGTGGGCGGTCGCCGATCAGTTGACCTTGCTGGTTTCCCTTTCCCGTTGAGTTGGTCGGGGCTGATGCCTGGGCCCGTTTTCCGGCAGGTTGATGAAGTCGATCAACTCCCGCAGACGACCATTGTCCCGAGCATTGAAGGCGAATGACAGGCGCGTCAGGTGACTGAACTGTGCCTCATCCTGTTCCTCAGGGTTGTAGACCTGCTGCTGGAACTGGCCACTCAGGCACAGATCGGCGAATTCGTCCTGCATGACAGCCAATGCTTGCTCATTGAGGGGGTGGTTCATGCGGATGACGAATTGCTGCTTGAGCCAGCGGCTGGAGTGGAAATTGGCATAGAACTGCTGGATTTCCTGCACCGCTTCTTCGGTGCTGTGTACCAGGCGCATCAACTTCATGTCGCTGGGCAGGATATAGCGATTGGCTTCCAGCTGGTCGCGGATGAAGTTCAGCGCGCCTTGCCAGAATTGCCCGCCAGGGGTATCCAGCAGCACCACCGGTACCAACGGGCTCTTGCCGGTCTGGATCAGGGTCAGCACTTCCAGGGCTTCATCGAGGGTGCCAAAGCCCCCAGGACAGAGGACCAGCGCATCGGCTTCCTTGACGAAGAACAGTTTGCGGGTAAAGAAAAAGTGGAATGACAGCAGGTTTTCCGTCCCACCTACGGTCGGGTTGGCGTGCTGCTCGAATGGTAGGGTGATGTTGAAGCCCAGGCTATGTTCCAATCCGGCGCCAGCGTGGGCTGCCGCCATGATGCCGCCACCGGCTCCGGTAATGACCATCAGGTCGGAACGAGCCAAGGCGGCCCCCAATTCCTTGGCCATGGCATACAGCGGGTGTTCGCTGGGGGTGCGTGCCGAGCCGAAGACGGTCACCTTGCGCCGCCCTTTGAACTGTTCCAGCACCCGAAAGGCATGTTCCAGTTCGCGCAGCGCCTGCAGGACGATCTTGGCATTCCAGCGATTGAGATCCTCTTCCGCCATGCGCAGGACAGTAAGGACCATATCGCGGTAGAGGGGGAGATTCGGGCTGTTGGGAGCAACCCGCTTGAGTTGTTCTTCGACCTGGCCTGTGAGGTCGACGCCGTTGCTTTGAAAATGACGGGCCAAGAGGTCATTCGTTTGGTAGGGCATTCAGCTTCTCCTTCTGCACAGAACCTTGCGCACGCTCGACATGTTCGAGCGCGCCACGACACTGCCTGTGTCGCTGCCTGCCTGGTCCAACGCCCGAGCAGTGTTTCGAGCCGATCACCGGTGGGTCGTTGGGTGTGCCCGGCTCATCCTCAGAGGTTCTGCTTTCCTTTATGTGAGAAAAACGTGCACTCAAGACTCAGGTGGCGGACTCCTGGGCCGCCGTTGGGCAGTTGATGGGAACCTTCGAACATGACTTGATCATGTGCCCATAAAGTCTTGGCTGGCAACCGTTTCTTGCTGGGTTTTCAAGGGATGAACGCCGCTTATCAGAACGGGCGGCAACCCTCTGAGGCTCTGATTTACTGAGCTGTAGCGCTTGGCTCGGAAGCGGTATCCGGGAGGCGGTCCAGGTCGCTCTTGTCGGTACAGGCCAAGGGCATGGAGGCGATGGATGACCACTGTGGTGCTGGAAATCGATCCACAGCTTTACCTGCTGTTGCAAGAAGCTGCGCTGGCCCATCGATTGAGCCTGGAAGAGGAGTGCCGGCGCCGATTGGCGGGAGAGGAGCGGCCCTCGATATACCTGCAGGCCTTGGTAGCGGAGTTGCGCGCCGATGATCAACAGCGGCGCGCAACCCGTACATGATTATTTCTTCTTGGGTGCGCTCTGCGAAGGGCAGTCCGACTCTTGGAAACGCGCCGAAGCGACTGGACGGTTGGTTCGGTTCTCGGTGAACTCGTAACGCATGACCGCGCCCTTGGCCATCAGCTTGCGATAGTTGGGGTTGCGGCAGACGCTGGCGCCCAGTTGCAGGTAAACCGCCTTGGGGTTGGCGCGCATTTCGGCAGCATGCCCGGCCTGGACGCTGAGGTGGTTGATCAGCTCCTTGCCATCAACGGTATAGCCTTGATCGAGGATATTCTCGTTGATTTCCCGAGGAGTGCCGATGTTGCTCTCTTCTGCGACCTTCTCCAGCATCTTGCTCAGTTCGAACTCTTGCAGGGATGCGGCCTGGACGCCCAGGGGCAGGGCCAGCAGAAGGGCGACGGTAGGAATGGTAAAGCGCAACATGAAACTCTCCTGGTGCAGTGACTGATGCTTCGACCAGTCACTCGACTGTGCGTTCAGTGGCGACGGATTATAGGGGGAGAGTCGGGAAGGCGGTACAGGTTTGCATGGACGGCTCTGATAAACTTCTCGGACTTTTCTTTTCTCGAGTCATTTTCGTGTCGAATCTCTCCCTCCTTTGGTGCGGCCAGCAATGAGCCATGCGGTTTCCCGTTTGCGCGACCAGCGCATGGCTCGTGTGGTCAAGCCCTTTTTAGCCAGGGGTTCCCGGGCTGAGCGTTGCCCTCGTTGCCGGGTGATTCCCACTCATTGCCTGTGTGCCTGGCGGCCAAACGTCAGGAGCGATTCGGCCATGTGCCTGATCATGCACGATGTCGAACCGCTCAAACCGAGTAATACCGGTTGGCTGATTGCCGATGTGGTCACCGATACCTCGGCCTTTCACTGGTCACGTACTGAGGTCGATCCGCAGTTGCTAGCCCTGCTCGCCGATCCGCAATGGCAGCCCTACATCGTGTTCCCGGGAGAGTTCGTGGCCCCTGAGCGAGTCGTCAGCGAGGTCAGCCGGGAAGAGGGCAAGCGTCCGTTATTCATCCTGCTGGACGCGACCTGGAGCGAGGCGCGGAAGATGTTCCGCAAGAGTCCTTACCTGGAACACTTGCCGGTCTTGAGCCTTTCGTCCGAAAAACTCTCGCGCTACAAGCTACGGCGTTCCAAGCGTGATGATCATTTCTGCACCGCGGAAGTTGCAGCCTTGTGCCTGGAGTTGGCGGGGGATGAGCAGGTCAGCCAGGTCCTGGATGCCTACCTTGATGTATTCAGCACCCATTACCTGTCAGCGAAGTTCCAGAAAGCGATCGACCCGGATGATGAGGTTCACACTCGACTCAAGCCTTTTGTGTAGAGCTGCCTGCCTGGGATGGTTTTTGTGGCCATAGCTGGGCAACCAGCATTCCGCTGAGCATCAAGGCGCAACCCATGTAGCCGCGCATTTGCAGGGACTCATCCAGCAACCAGGCTCCGGCGATGGCGGCGAATACCGCTTCCAGGGACAGGATGATGGCCGCGTGGGAGGCGATGGCGTGCTTCTGGGCGATGACTTGCAGGGTGTAGCCGATGCCAACGGCAACGACGCCACCATAGAGAATGGCCGGACCGGCACCGACGATGGCCGGCCAATGGATCGGCTCAAGGCACAGGGCAAGGATCAGGCTCGCTGCCGAGCAGGTGGCAAATTGCAGGAAGGCTAGGCGGATCGGGTCATGCCGGCTGGCGAACAGGCTTACCAGGATCACGTGCCCACCCCAGACGAAAGCCCCGATCAGCTGCAACCAGTCTCCGGAGGCGACATGGAAACCCTCGCCGACACTCAGGAGGAACATGCCCACCACCGCCAGCACCGCCCCAAGCCAGGTACCCAGTGCCGTCCTGTGGCCAAGCAACAGGCCCAGTAGCGGCACTACAATGACGTAGAGACCGGTAATGAATCCGGCATTGGTGACGCTGGTGAACATCAGCCCGACTTGTTGCAGGTTGATTCCCAGGGCCAGGGCCAGCCCCATGAGCATGCCCCCCCTTAATAGGCCCGGGGTAAGAAAGGGTTCGGCTGGGCGATCGGTTGCAGGCCTACGTAGCACCAGCGGTAAAAGGCACAGTGAGCCCAAGGCAAAACGCAAGCCGGAATAAAGGAAGGGACCGATGTGATTCATGCCGGAGGTTTGTGCGACAAAAGCCGAACCCCAGATCACTGCGGTAATCAGCATCAGGACATCGGCACGCAAGGCTTGGTTGCGCATGGGAGCTCTCTTATTAGTTAGCGGGCCAAGATGCCGCAAAGCTTGAAACTTGACCACCCCGGCTTCGCTGGGCATGCTTGGCGCCGGTTAGGGCGCCAGCGCTGTTTGAACCGCCTTTTTACTCAGGCTTTTCGCGGCGTTCTTGCTCTTTGGGTACCGCATTCTGGCGAGTACCCTGATTGTTTTGGCCTGGGCTGAATGTATCGGCCCAGCCATGAAAACAGGATCATCTGAAAAATGGCCACATACGAAATCCTGATTGCCGATGACCACCCGCTTTTTCGCAGTGCGCTGCACCAGGCCGTTACCTTGGGCCTGGGGCCTGATGTGCGACTGGTAGAGGTGGCGAGCATCGCCGAACTGGAAACCCGCCTTACCGAAAAAGCCGATTGGGACCTGGTCCTTCTGGACCTGAACATGCCCGGCGCCTATGGCTTTTCCGGGTTGGTGCTACTGCGAGGCCAGTACCCGCAGATTCCGGTTGTGATGGTCTCGGCCCAGGAAGAAGCATCCGTCATGGTCCGTTCCCGCGAGTTCGGTGCCAGTGGCTTCATTCCCAAATCCAGCTCCCTGGAGGTTATCCAGCAAGCCGTGCGCAACGTGCTGGATGGTGATGTCTGGTGGCCGCCGCAAGCCTTCGAAGAAGTCAGCGTCTCGGAAGAGGCCAAGGCCGCTAGCGAAGGTCTGGCGAGCCTGACACCCCAGCAGTTCCGGGTTCTGACCATGGTGTGCGAAGGTTTGCTGAACAAGCAGATCGCTTATGAGTTGAGTGTGTCGGAGGCGACGATCAAGGCCCATGTGACCGCGATCTTTCGCAAGCTGGGGGTTCGTACCCGTACCCAGGCTGCTTTGCTCCTGCAACAACTTGAGTCAATTTCCGGTCATTGATCGGCGGTTCGTTCACGCTTTTTTGACTTTTGTTGAACTAGTTTCCTCACTCCTTCTTTTCAGTTGCTCTGCTTATGTCGCCTTTCAAAGGTCAAACCGGTCTTAAACGTATCCTCAATGCCGCAGGTTATTCCTTCGATGGCTTGCGCGCGGCTTTCACAGGCGAGGCGGCCTTTCGGCAGCTGGTACTGCTCAATGTGATCCTCGTCCCCCTGAGCTTCCTGCTCAACGTCAGTCGGGTCGAGCGGGCGTTGTTGATCGCCGTGTGCCTGCTGGCGCTGATCGTGGAACTGCTCAACTCGGCGGTAGAAGCGGCCATCGACCGGATTTCCCTGGATCGTCACCCCTTGTCGAAGAACGCCAAGGATATGGGCAGCGCCGCGCAGTTCGTCGCCCTGAGCATGATCACGATCGTCTGGGCGGTCATCCTGATCTAGGGAATGCTTGGCAGGACGATCTCGTCGCTGCGTCGCACGCCTGCCGTGAACGAACGGCACAGCTCCAGGAACTCACGCATGGCCGAGGTCTGGTATTTCTGCTTGTGCCAGATGAAGTAGAACTGCCGGGCCAGGTCCAGGCCCGGTGTCTCCACCGGTACCAGGCTGCCGCGACGAAACGCATCGCGCAGCGCCAGCCGGGAAATACAGCCAATCCCCAATCCTGATTCCACGGCGCGCTTGATGGCCTCGGTGTGTTCGAGCTCCAGGCGAATATTCAGCGCACTACGGTGGTGACGCATGGCCTGGTCGAAGGTCAGGCGTGTTCCCGAACCCTGTTCGCGAAGGATCCAGGCTTCGCGAGTCAGCTCCTCCATGGTGGCGTGGCCGCGTTTGGCCAAGGGGTGTTGCGGTGCGCAGAACACCACCAGCTCGTCCTCGACCCAGCTTTGCACTTCGATGTCCGGGTGATTGCAGTCGCCTTCGATTAGACCCAGATCAATTTCGTAGTGGGCAACCTGTTGCACGATATGCGCAGTGTTCTGCACATGGAGCTTGACCTGGCTCTCCGGGTGCACCTGCATGAAGCTGCCGATCAGCAGGGTTGCCAGGTAGTTGCCGATGGTCAGGGTCGCGCCCACCGACAGCGAGCCGAAGCCGGACTTGCCATTGAGCAGGTCTTCGATTTCCTTGGCCTGGTCCAGCAGCGCCACGGCCTGGGGCAGCAATTGCTTGCCCAAGGCATTGAGACTCAGGCGCTTGCCCGCCCGGTCGAACAATTGGCAACTGGACTGGCGCTCGAGTTCGGTGATCGAGGTACTCGCCGCCGATTGCGACAGGGCCAATAGCCCGGCAGCCCGGGAAACGCTCTCTTGCTGGGCGACGGCGACGAAGACTTGGAGTTGACGGATAGTGAATCGCATATCGATATAACCGATAACCCTTATCTTAATAATCCAGTTAACAGATATTGTCGCCGCCATTAGAATGCTGTGCAATTGCGCTCATGGTCAGCGCAGGCAATTTCTAGGAGTCCCCGTACATGAGCAACATGAACCACGAGCGTGTCCTCAGTGTTCATCACTGGAACGACACTCTGTTCAGCTTCAAGTGCACCCGCGATCCGGGCCTGCGCTTCGAGAACGGTCAGTTCGTGATGATCGGCCTGCAACAGCCCAACGGCCGTCCGCTTATGCGTGCCTACTCCATTGCCAGCCCGAACTGGGAAGAGCATCTCGAATTCTTCAGCATCAAGGTTCCTGACGGTCCGCTGACTTCCCAGCTGCAGCACCTGAAGGAAGGCGACGAGATCATCATCAGCAAGAAGCCAACCGGTACCCTGGTACTGGATGACCTGAAGCCAGGCAAGCACCTCTACCTGCTCAGCACCGGTACCGGCCTGGCACCGTTCATGAGCGTAATCCAGGATCCGGAAACCTACGAGCGTTTCGAAAAAGTGATCCTGTGCCACGGCGTACGCTACGTCAATGAAGTCGCCTACCGCGAGTTCATCACCGAGCACCTGCCGCAGAACGAGTTCTTCGGCGAGGCCCTGCGCGAGAAGCTGATCTACTACCCCACCGTGACTCGCGAACCGTTCGAGAACGAAGGCCGCCTGACCGACCTGATGCGCAGCGGCAAGCTGTTCCGGGATATCGGCCTGCCGCCGATCAACCCTCAGGACGACCGCGCCATGCTGTGTGGCAGCCCGAGCATGCTGGATGAAACCAGCGAAGTACTCAACAGCTTCGGCCTGACCGTCTCGCCACGCATGCGTGAGCCAGGCGACTACCTGATCGAGCGCGCTTTCGTCGAGAAGTAAGCACCCGTATCAGATAAAAAGCCCGCGTTGCCTTTCCAGGCAACGCGGGCTTTTTTGTTTTCGGGTTTCAGTTGGCGGGCACGGCTTCCAGCACCCGGATTAGCCCCGGCTCGGGGTAATGCCAACGTACGTCCAGGTCCCAGAACTGGGCGCCGTATTCTCGCTCGGGGCCAGGTGTCTGGTAGGCCGGGCGAGGGTCCTGGGCCAGGCATTGCTCGATCAGCTCCACCAACGGTTCCTGAAGTCGCAGGGCGTGCATCTTCGCCTGCTCCAATGCCTGGTCTTGCCATTGCACTGGAATGAGCTGCGGCGCGGCGCTGGCGATCTCGTTGTGGGCCCCGCTGACGATGTCGGCATAGGGCACGTAGGGCTTGATGTCCAGGATGGGCGTGCCATCGAGCAGGTCGATGCCGGAAATCCAAAGGCGTCCCGCTTCGACCTTGTCCAGCTTGACCACCGACTGGCCGATGCCATTGGGCCTGTGGGTGGCTCTTGTGGCGAAGACGCCCATGGACTTGTTGCCCCCGAGGCGCGGTGGGCGCACCTTGAGCCGGGGTTTGTCTTCCAGGGCCTGGTGGAACAGGAATAGCAGCCAGACGTGGCTGACCTGCTCCAGGCCCTGCACCGCCTCACCTTGATCGAAGGGCGCCACCAGTTCCAGTACGCCGCGGGCCGCCGGGGCCAGTTGCGGTTGGCGTGGAATGGCGAACTTCTCCTTGAAGCAGGAGCGCACGAAGCCAATGGGGGAGACGCTGTAGGCCATGGTCCGGGAAGCTCAGCCGCGTACGCGCAGGGTCAGGCCCTTGAGGAAGTTGCGCAGCAACTGGTCGCCGCAAGGACGGTAGTTGTTGTGGCCGAACTTGCGAAACAGTGCGCTCAGCTCGGGCTTGGATACCGGGAAGTTGGCAGCCTTGAGCACAGCGTGCAGGTCATCTTCCTTGAGTTCGAAGGCGACGCGCAGTTTCTTCAGGATGATGTTGTTGGTCACTGGCAGTTCGACAGGCAGCGGCGGGCGGCTTTCGTCCTTGCCCCGCTTGAAGATCACCAGGCCATCGAGGAAATACGCCATGACCTCGTCAGGGCAATGCACGAAACCTTCTTCCTCGTCTTTCTTCAGGTAGCTGACGATCTGTTCCAGGCTGACGTCGAAGCCGGTGAGCTTGATGATCTCGACGACTTTCTTGTCGCTGATATCGAGCATGTAGCGCACGCTGCGCAGTACATCGTTATGAATCATGTTGGGGTCCTGGTCTATGCGCATGGAGCGCCCGCGCAAGGGCACGGGGCAGGGAAGGCGTTCAGAATTTCTCTTTGGTCGACAGGTAGCGCCACTGGCCCAATGGCACCTTGCCAATGGACACGCCACCGACACGAATACGGCGCATGGCCACGACCTTGAGGCCGACGGCCTGGCAGAGCAGGGCGATCATCCCGGGCTGAGGGTTCTTCAGGGCGAATCGCAGGCGGTTTTCACTCTGCCAGCTGGCTTTCACAGCAGGCAGCTCGCGACCCTTGTAGCTCAGGCCGTGGCTCAGGCGATTGAGGCCATGCTCGATCATTTGCCCGGACACCTCCACCACATACTCCTGCTCGATCCTGGCGGCATCGGCGGTGAGCTTGCGCAGCACTCGCCAATCCTGGGTGAACACCAGCAGGCCACTGGCGTCCGCCTGCAGGTCCTCACTGGCGCTCAGGCGCACGAAGTGCCCACGCAGCGGACGCTTGCCGAAGCGGTGTTCATCCGACAGGCTGGCGGCATTGATCGAGAGCCGGGCGCTGTCCAGATCCTGGCCAGCCGGTACGTTGAGCAGGATGGTGACCGGTTCCGGTGCCGTGGCTTTGGCTTCGGGGTCTAGCGCTACCTTTTGTGTTCCGACCTTGAACTGTGGCTCATCGATGACTTCACCATCCACGGTGACCCAGCCACCTTCGATGAACAGTTCGGCCTCCCGGCGGGAGCAGCCAACCAGTTCGATAAGGCGTTTGGAAAGGCGAATCGGGTCAGTCATGATGCAAACCATTGCAAAAGAGGGCGACTATTGTACCTGCCTGGCGTCGGTTAATCGCGAGTCCATTTGCGGGCTGTGGCCATTAGCCGCGTCCGACCTGCAACTGCGCAGGTTTCAGGCGCATGTGCAGCAGGGGATAGGGCTGGCCCATGCCGTCCTGCGCCGAACGCCCGACGATCTCGAAGCCCTGCTTGAAGTAGAAGCCCAGGGCCTGAGGGTTCTGCTCATTGACGTCCAGTTGCCGGGCATTCAGGTGCTCCACGGCATAGTTCAGCAACTGTCGCCCCAGGCCCAGGCCGCGGTGGGCGGGATGGATGAACAGCATCTCGACCTTGCCTGCCGCGACGCCGGCGAAACCGGTGATGCGTTGCCGCTGGTCGCGGGTGCAGATCAGCATCACGGCATCCAGGTAGCGGGTCAGCACCAGCTTTCGCAGTTGCTCGATGTAGCTGTCGGGAAGAAAGTCGTGGGTGGCGCGTACGGAGGCTTCCCAGACCTGGGTCAGTTCTGCGTAGTCACTGAATTTCGGAGTCTGGATGACCGAATGTTGGCGCATGCCGCCTGCTCCTGGGTTAAGGATTGACGCGTAGTCCAGAGCAAACGATAGACCTAAAAAAGCCCCGCATCTCGTCGCGAGAGCGGGGCTTGGCGGTTTTTTTACGCCTTACAGGATCTGGGCCCAGAGATCGTACTCGTCGGCGTCGGTCACCCGGCAGCGGACCTTGTCGCCCGGCTTCAGGTGGCTGGCATTGTCGATGAACACGTTGCCGTCGATCTCCGGGGCATCGAAGAAGCAGCGGCCTACGGCGCCTTGCTCGTCGACTTCGTCGATCAGTACTTCGATTTCCTTGCCGACGCGCTGTTGCAGGCGCGCCGAGCTGATTTCCTGCTGGTGCGCCATGAAGCGCTCCCAACGATCCTGCTTGACGTCGTCCGGCACCACTTCCAGGTCCAGGTCGTTGGCCGGGGCGCCTTCTACCGGCGAGTACTGGAAGCAGCCGACGCGGTCCAGCTGGGCCTCGGTCAGCCAGTCCAGCAGGTACTGGAAGTCTTCCTCGGTTTCGCCGGGGAAACCGACGATGAAGGTGGAGCGGATGATCAGCTCGGGGCAGATCTCGCGCCAGTTCTTGATCCGGGCCAGGGTCTTGTCTTCGAAGGCCGGGCGCTTCATGGCCTTGAGCACTTTCGGGCTGGCGTGCTGGAACGGGATGTCCAGGTACGGCAGGATCTTGCCGGCGGCCATCAGCGGGATCAGCTCGTCGACGTGCGGATACGGGTAGACATAGTGCAGGCGGACCCAGACGCCCAGGGTGCTCAGGGCTTCGCAGAGTTCGGTCATGCGGGTCTTGACCGGTGCGCCGTTCCAGAAACCGGTGCGGTACTTGACGTCGACGCCATAGGCGCTGGTGTCCTGGGAAATCACCAGCAGTTCCTTGACCCCGGACTTGACCAGGCGCTGGGCCTCGTCAAGCACGTCGCCCACCGGGCGGCTGACCAGCTTGCCGCGCATCGACGGGATGATGCAGAAGCTGCAGCTGTGGTTGCAGCCTTCGGAAATCTTCAGGTAGGCGTAGTGCCGTGGGGTCAGCTTGATACCTTGTGGCGGCACCAGGTCGATCAGCGGGTTGTGGTCCTGCTTGGGCGGTACCACTTCATGCACGGCGCTGACGACCTGCTCGTACTGCTGTGGTCCGGTTACAGCCAGCACGCTGGGGTGCACATCACGGATATTGCCTTCTTCCACGCCCATGCAGCCGGTCACGATGACCTTGCCGTTTTCCTTGATCGCTTCGCCGATCACTTCCAGGGATTCGGCCTTGGCCGAGTCGATGAAGCCGCAAGTGTTGACCACCACGACGTCGGCGTCCTGGTAGGTGGACACCACGTCATAACCTTCCATGCGCAGTTGAGTGAGGATGCGCTCGGAGTCGACCAGAGCCTTGGGGCAACCCAGGGAAACGAAGCCGACCTTGGGGTTGGCTGGCGCAGTAGGGGTGGACATGTCTAACCTCGGTATAGGTGTCTGGCCGCTCGGCGATCTGGATGGATGCGCTGGCGGTGAACGGGCGCTTTGGGCGCCTCTGATCAAAAAGTGCGCAATTCTAGCGATGAGCAGCGCACTTGACCAGCTTTATGCGGGGAAATACGACGAGTGCTGCGCTATGCTTCGCGCCGTTGCATGCATGAGAATTCTTGCAGTCAATCAAACGTCTGTAACAACAAGTAAAGCCGCACATGCTGCAATACCAAAGCATAGCGTTTCATTCTAAAAAGCCGGGTCTGGAATCAGGAGTATTGGATGGGTCAGGCAAGTAGTCAGGCGGCGGGCGCCGAGCATTCGGCCGCACGGCCGTTGAGCATGCTGGTCGCCGCGGTAGGGGTGGTTTATGGCGACATCGGTACCAGCCCGCTCTATACCCTCAAAGAAGTCTTTTCCGGCAGTTATGGTGTCCAGGTCAACCACGATGGCGTATTCGGCATCCTGGCGCTGATCTTCTGGTCGCTGGTCTGGGTCGTTTCGATCAAGTACGTGCTGTTCATCCTGCGCGCCGACAACCAGGGCGAGGGCGGGATCATGGCCCTGACGGCATTGGCCCGTCGGGCATCGGCGTCGTATCCGCGACTGCGTTCGGTGCTGGTGATCCTTGGCCTGATCGGCGCCTCGTTGTTTTATGGCGACAGCATGATTACCCCGGCGATCTCGGTGCTCTCGGCGGTCGAGGGGCTGGAGCTGGCGTTCAGTGGCCTGGAGCATTGGGTCGTGCCGTTGGCGTTGGTGGTCTTGGTGGCACTGTTCCTGATCCAGAAGCACGGTACCGACCGCATCGGCAAGCTGTTCGGTCCGGTGATGGTGGCCTGGTTCCTGGTCCTTGGGGGCTTGGGTATCCACGGTATCGCCCAGCATCCGGAAGTGCTGCAGGCGTTGAACCCGGTATGGGCCGTGCGCTTCTTCATCTCCCATCCGGGCATGGGCGTGGCGATCCTGGGGGCCGTGGTACTGGCCCTGACCGGTGCTGAGGCGCTGTATGCCGACATGGGCCACTTCGGGCGCAAGCCCATTGCCCGGGCCTGGTTCGCCCTGGTGCTGCCGGCGCTGGTACTGAACTACTTCGGCCAGGGCGCGTTGCTGCTGGAAAACCCCGAGGCGGCACGCAACCCGTTCTACCTGCTGGCACCGGGCTGGGCCCTGATCCCGCTGGTGGGGCTGGCGACCCTGGCCACGGTGATCGCCTCCCAGGCGGTGATATCCGGGGCCTTCTCCCTGACCCGCCAGGCCATCCAGCTGGGGTACATCCCGCGGATGTACATCCAGCACACTTCCAGCGCCGAGCAAGGACAGATCTACATCGGTGCGGTGAACTGGTCGCTGATGGTCGGGGTGATCCTGCTGGTGCTGGGCTTCGAGTCCTCCGGCGCCCTGGCCTCGGCCTATGGCGTGGCGGTGACCGGCACCATGCTGATCACCAGCATCCTGGTGTCGGCGGTGATGCTGTTGCTGTGGAAGTGGTCGCCGGTACTGATCATGCCGATCCTGCTGGGCTTCCTGCTGGTGGATGGGCTGTTCTTCGCCGCCAACGTACCGAAGATCGTCCAGGGCGGTGCCTTCCCGGTGCTGGCGGGGATCGTGCTGTTCGTCCTGATGACCACCTGGAAACGCGGCAAGGAGCTGTTGGTGGATCGCCTGGACGAAGGGGGGCTGCCATTGCCGATCTTCATCGGCAGCATCCGCGTGCAGCCACCGCATCGGGTACAGGGCACCGCGGTGTTCCTCACTGCTCGTCCGGATGCCGTGCCCCATGCCTTGCTGCATAACCTGTTGCACAACCAGGTGCTGCATGAGCAAGTGGTGTTGCTGACAGTGGTCTACGAGGATATTCCGCGGGTGCCGACCCAACGCCGGTTCGAGGTGGACTCCTACGGCGAAGGCTTCTTCCGGGTGATCCTGCACTTTGGTTTCACCGACGAGCCGGATGTGCCCGAGGCCCTGAAGCTGTGCCACCTGGACGAGCTGGACTTCAGCCCGATGCGCACCACCTATTTCCTCAGCCGCGAGACGGTGATCGCCTCCAAGCTGGTGGGCATGGCCCGCTGGCGCGAAGTGCTGTTCGCCTTCATGTTGAAGAACGCCAACGGCAACCTGCGCTTCTTCAAGCTGCCGGTGAACCGGGTGATCGAGCTGGGAACCCAGGTCGAGATCTGAGGCCGCCCAAACAAAAAGCCCCCGCCTGGCTCAGTGTAGGAGCGAGGCTTGCCCGCGATGGACTTCAGAGCGCTGCGTTTACCCAGTAGACACGCGCTACGACCATCGCGAGCAATCGAGCGTCGACCGGCTGCTCCTAAACGGGATCAAGCACTACCACCTGGCGGGGGCCTTTTTGTGCCTGCCTATAGGGCGGGCGATGTTGTACCAGACGAAAAAAAGCCCTCGCTGGGAGGGCTTCTATTTTGCGGGTGTCACCGTGTCCGGTGACCCGGGTGCCACTTAGTTGCTGGCGTTTTCCTTGCCCTGGCGCTTCTCGATGATCTCCACCAGGCGCTTGGCCAGGGCTGGGTAGTTCTCGTCGAAGTGGTGGCCGCCTGGCAGCTTCATCGCTTCGCCAACCGCGGTCTTGTCGGTGCAGCCACTCTCGTTGACTTCTTCAACGCCGTAGATGCACACCACCTTGGCTGCTGGCAGCTTGGCCATTTCCGGCCCGGTGGCGGCTTCTTTGCCGGCGTTGCCCAGCCAGCCCTCTACTTCGATCTCGAAGCTGCCGGTGCGGGCGAAGGCCAGCAGGATAATGGCGTCCACTCGTTGCTGCTCGGCTTCCGGCAGGCGATTGTAGATAGCTGGCAGTACGTCGGCGCCGAAGGAGTAGCCGGTCAGGACGAAGCGCTTGGTGCCCCACTTCTGCCGGTAGTGCTGCATCAGCTCGGTGAGGTCGGTGGCGCTTTGTTCCGGAGTCTTGTGCTGCCAGTAGTAGCGCAGGGTATCGATACCCACCACCGGATACCCGATCTTGGCCATTTCCCCGGCTACGTCGCGGTCCAGGTCGCGCCAGCCGCCGTCCCCGGAGAGGAACAGGGTCACGGTGTCCTTGGCCTGGCCGGCCGGGACTTCCACCACCGGGATGTTCAGCCCGCCATTGTCCGAACCTACCAGCAGCTTGCGCAGTTCGTTGTTCAGTACTTGTGGCAGGTGGATATCGTAGTCGCTGATGCTGGTGGTGGCGTTGGGGGTGTCGCGCACGAAGCCGGCGCTCTCGTCGTCCGGGTTGTCGTTCCAGGCGACCAGCCAGTGGCCGTGGGCCAGGGTCTTGGGCAGTGGGTCGGTGCAGCCGGGTGCCGGGTTGATGGTGAAGCCCACCGATACCGCCTGGGCCTTGTCGTCGCTTTGGGAGGCGATCCAGCGCCAGGCCAGGGCCGCGCCCGGGCCGATACCGCTGACCAGGGTAGCGGGGCCGTTGAGTTGCGGCAGGGCGTTTTGCAGCGCTTGCTCCTGCAGCTTGCAGTCATCCTTGGGCAGGACTACCTGGACGATTTGCGCCGCGCCACTACGGCTCAGGGCCAGCAGTTGCTTGTCGCTCAGGGTCGAGTCCGGCAGTACCGCCACGATGACGCGGGCCTTGGTAGTGGTGCCGGGGGTTACGCGAGTCAGGGTCGAGCCGTCGGCCTGGGTCAGTTGCTCCAGGGCTGGTTCCGGTGCCGGGCGGTTCCACCACCAATAGCCGCCACCCGCAATCACAGCCAGGACCACCAGGGTGGCCAGCAGATACCGCAAAGAACGTTGAATCATCAGCGTTTCACCAATCCAGTCAGGCCGCCCGCGATCAGGGCGGCGGTGTCGGCCAGTGCGACCAGCGGGTCCAGCCCTGCTGGCACGGCCATGTAACGGGGTTCCCAGTCAGGCTGGAACTTGTCTTTGAAGCGGCGCAGGCCCTGGAAGTTGTAGAGCTGCTCACCGCGGCGGAACACCATCGAGCCCAGGCGTTGGGTCAGCGGTGCTCCACGGCGCGGTTGCAGGCCGGAAAGGGGCACCATCCCCAGGCTGAAGCGGGCATATCCATGATTTTTATAATGTTGGATCAGGCCGACCATCATGAACTCCATGGTCAGCTTTGGAGCATCCGGGTGCGCGCGCATCAGGTCGAGACTGGCCAGGTCATGGTTGTAGGTCTCGAGCAGGTTGGCAAAGGCCACCGGGCGTCCTTCAAAACGAATGATCGCGATACGGAAATACTTGAGGTATTCGTCGCTGAAGCGGCCCAGGGAGAAGCCTTTCTCCCGGACGTTCTTGCCGGTCAGCCAGGCATCGGAGATGACCTTCAACTCGTCCATCGGCGCTTGCCCGGCGTCGTGGATCTCCAGCGACAGGCCGTCGCGGGTTCCACGGTTCCAGGTGTAGCGCAGGTCCTTCATCTCCTTGCCCTTGGCCTCGAGGTCGAAGCGCTTGAGATCGACCCGGGCTTCTTCGCCGAGCTTGATCGCCGTCAGGCCGATGTCCATGTAGTAAGGCAGGTTTTCCGCCCGCACCTGGTAGAACACCGGGCGCGCGTGATGCACATCGCACAGGTCGCGGAACTGCCAGATCATCTCGGCGCGTTGCTGGGTCGGACCGATCGGATCGTACAGCGCTACCAGGCTGCGGCCACGACGGGCATACATCAGGAAGGCATCGTCGTTGGGATGGAACAGCAGCGCCTTGTCGCCGGTCAGTGCCAGGCCGCCATCGGGTTGGGACGAGGCCATGAGGACCTTCGCCGCCTTGTCCAACTCCTCGCTCGTGGGCAGGTGGATCACGGGGCGCGCGGTGCGCAGCAGCCAGGTCAGGGATACCACCAGCAACAGCACCGCGGCTCCCAGCAATGAGCGCAGGCCACGGGGCGCATCGGCATCCAGGGTGAATTGCCACCACAGCTGGTGGCTGTAGGGGACATCCTGGTAGGCGAACAATAGCAGCCAGATGGAGGCCCCCAGCACGCAGAAGCTGGCCACCAGGTACAGCGGTGAGAAGGGCAGTTCGGTCAGGCGGCTAGGGCGATAGAACGAGCGACGGAAGACCGCCAGCAGACTGGCGGTCAGCGTCATCAGGCAGGCTTCCTCCCAGTCAAAACCCTTGAGCAGCGAGAGCAGGGCACCCACCAGCAACAGGATGGTGGTGAGCATCCAGGCGGCCGACAGGCGCCGGCGCAGGCCCTGGGCCAGTAGCAGGCAGAGTACGCCGATCAGGCTGGCGCCGAAGTGCGAAGCATCCACCAGGCGGTGGGGAATCAGGAAGCCAACATGTTGCAGGCGTGTGTCGATTTCCGGAGTGGCGCCGGAGAACAGCAAGACGACGCCGGAGAGGAACACCAGCACAGCAAGGATAGGCGCAGCAAGGCCGGAGGCCACCCGTAGCGATTGCCGGGTCTGGAACAGGCGCTGGGCCTCATTGATCAGCAACAGCACGCAGGCCACGAGCATGGGCAGCACTACGTAGATCAAGCGATACAGCAGCAGCGCGGCGGCCAGGGGAGCGGCACCGAGCTTATCGGCGAACGCCGCCAGCAGGATCGCTTCGAATACCCCGACACCGCCAGGAACATGGCTGAGCACCCCGGCAGCCAGGGCCAGCAGGTAGACCAGCAGGAAGGCGCCGAACGGTGGGGCTTCAGGCAGCAGCAGGTAGAGCACGGTGGCGGCTGCGGCTACGTCCAGGGCGGTGATGATCAACTGCAGGAAGGTCAGGCGTGGCCCGGGCAGGCGCAGGGTACGGCGTCCGACTCGCACCAGCAGGTTGTCGCGCAGGGGCTGTTCGGGCAGGCGCCGCCGATAGATACCGATGGCCAGGACGGCGCCGAGTAGCAGGACCGCCAGTGCAATGCCCGCCAACAGGCTTTCAGGCAGGTGCAGGGCCACGGAGGCCGCCGGCAGGTTGCTCAGGGTTGCTAGGGCCGCGAGGGGCGGCAAGGCACAGCCCAGGGAAAGGCTGGCGAACAGGGTCATGTGGGCGACGTCGGAGGCCCCCAGGCCATGGCGCGCATAAAGGCGGTAGCGTACCGACCCGCCGGAGAGCAGCGACAAGCCGATGGCGTTGCCAATGGCGAAGGCCGTGAAACCACCCAGGGCCAGGGTGCGTCCACTCAGGCTGACACCGGCGTACCGGCTGGCGGACCACTCGTAGCCCAGCAGGATGATGAAGCCTGCGATGGTTGCGCCCAATGCACCGAGCAGGGTTGGCTTGGGTACTTCCAGGATTGAATCGTGGAGTGCGTAGAAGTCCAGTTCGCTGAGCAGGTGGCGGCAGGCGATCAAGGCAATGGCGAACAGCAGGAGTGTCACCACCAGCCCCAGTGGTTGGCGATATTTGCTCAACAGGTCCAGCCAGCGCAAACGAGTGGCTGCAATGGGTTGTACGGTATCGGTGTCTTGTGAGTCAGACGTGTTGGCGCGCATCAATCACCTCGTGGATTGTGCGCGACAGGATGGGGGTATCCAGCCAAGTTACCAATCCCTGTAGAAAAAATAATTTCAAATATTAACGCGTCTCACCGTGGCCCGGCGACCTTGTGCGACCAGCAACAAGGCAGGTACTCGAGACAGAGCATAGCTCGCATACTGAAGAGTCGAAGTATCGCTGAAGGTTCGTAATACTTTTGCAGGTCATTGTTGCGAAAGGATTTTTTCACACACACAAAAAAGGCCACTCTTTCGAGCAGCCTTTTTTGATATATGGTTGCGGGAGCCGGATTTGAACCGACGACCTTCGGGTTATGAGCCCGACGAGCTACCAGACTGCTCCATCCCGCGTCTGTGGGGCGGCATTCTACAGGCGAACCGTCGAGTGTCAACCGTTAATGCCCAAAAGGGTCAAATAAGTGTCGAATGCCCCGGTTCGCTCTCTAACTGAAGGCCAGGCAAAGAGTTTATCGCTTGGGTCAGTGAGTTTTTGGAAAACGAACACGCAAAAAAAAGGCCACTCAAAGAAGTGGCCTTTTTCTATATCTGGTTGCGGGAGCCGGATTTGAACCGACGACCTTCGGGTTATGAGCCCGACGAGCTACCAGGCTGCTCCATCCCGCGTCTGATGTGGCGGAATTCTACAGAGGATTTTAAGTGTGTCAATCATTAAATTTTAAAAAAGGCTTCCTGTTCAAATGCTTAGCACTCGATCAAGGGCTTTTCAAATGGCTTGGGGCCAGGTGGGGCGGGGCTTTCAGCTCTATTGGAGGCTGTGAGGCCATTGAGCGAATAAATTTCATCTGGTTCGCCTGTGTTGCCTGGCGATGATGCAAGGTACTGGTGCTATATACAGGTGTGGGTAGATACTTGTTCCTGTTTCCACTCAAGCCCCCGTCTTTTCATGATCCCTGCCTTCATATGATGCAACGCAAAATCATCCACATCGATTGTGATTGCTTCTATGCGGCCATCGAAATGCGCGATGACCCGCAGCTGGCCCGCAAGCCTTTGGCAGTGGGCGGCTCAGCAGAGAGGCGGGGAGTGATCGCTACCTGCAATTATGAGGCGCGGGCGTACGGTGTGCGATCGGCCATGTCATCGCGGCATGCGCTGGCCTTGTGCCCGGACCTGGTCATCGTCAAGCCGAGAATGGATGCCTATCGTGAGGCATCGAAAGAGATCCATGGGATCTTTCGCGACTACACCGACTTGATCGAGCCGTTATCGCTGGACGAAGCCTACCTGGATGTCTCCGACAGCTTGAGTTTTTCCGGTAGCGCCACGCGCATTGCCCAGGACATTCGTCGCCGGGTCTCCAACCAGTTGCATATCACGGTGTCGGCCGGTGTCGCGCCGAACAAGTTTCTGGCCAAGATCGCCAGCGACTGGAAAAAGCCCAACGGACTGTTTGTGATTACCCCGGATCAAGTGGAGGATTTCGTCTCCGAGCTGCCGGTGGGAAAATTGCACGGCGTGGGCAAGGTGACTGCGGACAAGCTGGGGCGGCTGGGCATTGCCAACTGCTTGCAACTGCGGGACTGGGGCAAGCTGGCGCTGGTGCGCGAATTCGGCAGTTTTGGCGAACGGCTTTGGGGCTTGGCCCGGGGTATCGATGAGCGACCGGTACACAATGACAGCCGCAGGCAATCCATCAGCGTGGAAAATACCTACGATGTTGACCTGCCGGATCTAGAGAGCTGCCTGGAGAAATTGCCCGAGCTGATGGCAACCCTGGCCGGGCGGATAGAGCGCATCGATAGCAGCTATCGGCCAGGCAAGCCGTTCGTCAAGGTGAAGTTCCATGACTTTACCCAGACCACCCTGGAGCAGGCCGGGGCCGGGCGTGACCTGGACAGTTATCGGCAGTTGCTCAGCCAGGCCTTCAAGCGTGGTGGCAAGCCCGTGCGCTTGCTGGGGATTGGTGTGCGTCTGCATGACTTGCGCGGTGGCCATGAACAGCTGGAGTTGTTCCAGGGTCAGTAGCGGGCGTTGGGTGCCATGGCGGGTCCATGGCACGGGGGGGGAGGGTCAGTTGCTGCCGGGGTCGGCTACCAGGCGGCCTGCATTCTTGGTCAGTGACTTGAGAAACTCTTTTTGCAGCTCAGGATCGTTGCGAGTCAGCTCGATCAGGCTCTGCTCCAGTTCGCTCGCTTCTTCTTCCAGGCCCAGCTGCGACAGGCGCTTGACCCGGTGTACCCATTCGCTCACTTCGTCGTCTTCAAGGTCGTCGTAGATCAGGGCGTGGGCCTCCAGCAATTTGCTGCGCAAGCCATTGCTGATGCTCAGGGATGAGTCCGAATGCACTTCATCCTGTGCATCCTCGACGCTGATCTGCAGCTTGCCGATTTGCTTCAGGTCCTGTTCGGAAAAAGGATCGTCCAACAGGTTCAGGCGCAAGATGCCATTGCGATCGGTGCTCAACTCATAACTTTGCTTGCCGACCTTGACCTGTACCGGGCGTTCGCTCCAGGGCAGGCTCGAATATTCCACGCGTTTGTCACGCTGGACTTCGTCGATCGCCGCCAGGTTCTGCTGGGCACGACCATGGGATGGCATGTTCATGAACGGGTTGAGCCCGGATACGCCGTAGCTGAGCCAGTCCTTGGTGACGCTGTCCGGCAGGTTGCCCAGGGCGAATACATTGACCACGTTGGCGCCAGCACCGGCCACCAGGGCTACTGCGCCCAGCGGGATCTCGTAGACCTTGCGCCAGGGCTGGTAGGGCGTATAGCGGTCGTAGCGGCGCGTGACTTCGAACTCGGTCACTTCGAAAGTCTTTTGCTCGTGGATGCGTACCCGGCGTTGCGGCAGCTCAAGCACCTTAGGCTCACCGACATCGATTTGCAGGCTGTGGTCGAGCAGTTTGCGCTCGATCCGCTCCTCGTGTTCGCTGCGTTGCGACATTTGGTTGGCGCAGCCGCTGACCAGCAGGGCGCCGCACAAGGCGGCGCCACCGAGGCTTAAGGTGTTTCGCTTGAGCATGACGTCTCTATCTGGTTTCAGCGACGGATACGGGCTTGGAGGAAGGACAATACGTCGGCTGCAGGCAGCGCTTGTGCCTCGGCCTCGGTACGGCTCTTGTACTCCAGGTTGCCATCGGCCAGGCCGCGGTCGCTGACCACGATCCGGTGTGGAATACCGATCAGTTCCATATCGGCGAACTTGATACCCGGGCTGGTCTTCTTGTCGCGATCGTCCAGCAGGACCTCGAAGCCGGCGGCGGTGAGCTGCTCATAAAGCTTGTCGGTCGCTTCGCGAACCAGATCGGTTTCATAGCGCAGAGGAACCAGGGCGATCTGGAATGGCGCCAGGGTATCGCTCCAGATGATGCCTTTCTCGTCGTAGTTCTGTTCGATGGCGGCAGCGACCACGCGGGAGACGCCAATACCGTAGCAGCCCATTTCCAGGGTGACCGGCTTGCCGTTCTCGCCCAGCACTTCGCACTTCATCGCCTGGCTGTACTTGTTGCCCAGCTGGAAGATGTGCCCGACTTCGATGCCGCGCTTGATTTCCAGCACGCCCTTGCCGTCCGGGCTTGGATCGCCGGCTACCACGTTACGCAGGTCGGCCACGGCTGGGACCGGCAGGTCGCGTTCCCAGTTCACGCCGAAGTAGTGTTTGTCGTCGATATTGGCGCCCACACCGAAGTCGCTCATCAGCTCCACGGAGCGGTCGATGATGATCGGCAATGGCAGGTTCACCGGGCCCAGGGAACCGGCGCCAGCGCCGATGGCGGCGCGCAGCTCGGCCTCGGAAGCCATGACCAGCGGATCGGCAACGCCAGATTGCTTGGCGGCCTTGATTTCGTTGAGTTCGTGGTCGCCACGGATGATCAGGGCGATCAGCTTGCCTGGCTCTTCGGCATGCACCACCAGGGTCTTGACGGTCTTCTCGATCGGCAGGTTATAGCCTTCCACCAGTTGCGCGATGGTCTTGGCGTCAGGAGTGTCTACCAGGCGCATGGCTTCGGTTGGTGCAGGGCGCGAGGTTTCACGAGGCAGGGCCTCGGCTTTCTCGATGTTCGCCGCGTAGTCGGAGCCATTGCTGAAGATGATGTCGTCTTCGCCGGATTCGGCCAGTACGTGGAACTCGTGGGAGCCGGCGCCGCCGATCGAACCGTTGTCCGCTTCCACTGGACGGAACTTCAGGCCCAGGCGGGTGAAGATATTGCAGTAGGCCTGGTGCATGCGGTCGTAGGTGACCTGCAACGACGCTTGGTCGGCGTGGAAGGAGTAGGCGTCCTTCATGATGAATTCACGACCGCGCATCAGGCCGAAGCGTGGACGAATCTCGTCACGGAACTTGGTTTGGATCTGGTACAGGTTCAGCGGCAACTGCTTGTAGCTGCTCAGCTCGTTACGGACCAGGTCGGTGATCACTTCTTCGTGGGTCGGGCCGGCGCAGAAGTCGCGGTTATGGCGGTCTTTCAGGCGCAGCAGCTCAGGACCGTACTGTTCCCAGCGGCCGGACTCCTGCCACAGCTCCGCGGGCTGGATGCCCGGCATCAACACTTCAAGCGCACCCGCGGCGTTCATTTCTTCGCGAACGATGGCTTCGACCTTGCGCATTACCCGCAGGCCCATCGGCAGCCAGGTGTACAGGCCGGAAGCCAGTTTGCGGATCATGCCGGCGCGCAGCATCAGCTGGTGGCTGATCACGACCGCGTCGGAAGGCGTTTCTTTTTGTGTGGCGAGCAAATATTGACTGGTGCGCATGGTAGGCCGTTGTCGGTTGCTTAAGACTGGAAGTGACGGAGCATTGTACGGGCGAGTTCCGTTGGCGTACAGAACTGTGCTTGGAGGGGGGGTAAGGGGAGCGAAAAGCCCGCAACCCCCGGGATTTTCTAGGATTCTTCGCCGACGGCATTGCCGTTGGTGGTGGTTTCGGCTTCAGGCTTGGGACCGTCGCGACGGCTTTCCTGGAACCAGTGCACGGCGATCAGGATCAGTGTCGGTACTCCGAGCATCGCAGTGATGAAGAAGAAATCGTGATAGCCGAACTTCTCCACCATGACTCCCGAATAGCCGCCGATCAGGCGTGGCAGCAACAGCATGATGGAGCTGAGCAACGCATATTGGGTCGCCGAGAACTTGAGGTTGGTCAGGCTCGACAGGTAGGCGACGAATGCTGAAGTGGCCATGCCTGAACTGAAGTTGTCCAGGGAAATGGTGACGATCAGCATCTTCAGGTTCGGCCCCATGTCGGCGAGCATGAGAAACAGCAGGTTGGTCGCGGCGGACGCGGCGCCACCGATGAACAGGATCGGCAGGATGCCGAAGCGCACGATCAGCAGGCCGCCCATGCCGGCACCGATCAGGGTCATGATCAGGCCGAAGATCTTGCTGACCCCAGCGATCTGGTCCTTGGTGAATCCCTGGTCGATATAGAACACGTTGGCCATGACCCCCATGACGGTGTCCGACATGCGGTAGGTGGCGATCAGCCCCAGCAACAGGAAGGCTTGCCAGCGGTAGCGCAGGATGAAGTCGTTGACGGGCGTCAGCACCGGTGCCAGGCCTCGACGGCCCATGGCCGACAAGCACAGTGCAGTGAGGGTTATGTAGAGAATGGCGCGCAGGAAGGCCCGGTCTTCCAGCAGCAGGTCCAGCAGGCTGACGCCGTGGAAGATCACGCTGGCGAAGTCGGTGTTGTACAACTGGGTGAAGGTGGCGGGCACGGAAACCAGCAGCACGATCAATACGAATACCGAGATCAACTGGTGGGCGAAGCTGTAGCGCCCGGCCGATAGCTGGGTGCGCAACGGCACCGCCGGTTCACGCATCAGCAAGGTGGTGACCAGGGCCGGGATCATCAGGACCCCGAACAGCACATAGGTGCCGGTCCAGGCCGAATGTTTGTAGCTGAAGCCGGTGGAGCCGAAGCCCTCGGCAAAGAACAACGCGCCAGCGGTAGCCAGCAGCACCGCTACCCGATAACCGGACATGTAGCTGGCTGCCAGGGCCGCCTGGCGGCTATCGTCGGCGATCTCCAGGCGGTAAGCGTCGATGGCGATGTCCTGGGTGGCCGAAGCGAAGGCTACGACCACGGCGATGGCGATCAACCAGGAAAGATGCTTCTGCGGATCGCAGAAACCCATGCCGATCAGGCCGAGAATCACCAGCGCTTGTGCCAGCACCAGCCAGGAACGTCGTCGCCCCAGTTGGCCCAGCAACGGCAGGCGCCATTGGTCGAGCAGGGGCGACCAGACCCATTTGAAGGCATAGGCCAGGCCGATCAGGCTGGCATAACCGATGGTCTCGCGGGCCACACCGGCCTCGCGCAACCACACTGAAAGCGTCGAGAACACCAGCATGTAGGGCATGCCGGCAGCGAAACCAAGCAGCAACAGCACGAGCGTCGAGGGGCTGGCATAGGCGGCAAGTGCGGCGCGCCAGGTTTTACGGGGCATGGGCTGGAGTCTGCCTCAAGAATTACGGAAACAAAGCGCGCACTCTAACCGCTGTGCTCTACCGGGCGCCAGCCATGACGTTGAATATCCACGCGATTGTTGCGTACAGGGACTCCCTCGTCGCGCAGTCGCGCGCGCTGTTCGTCGCCTGATGGGCTACCGGCCGGCAGGCTGATGCGGCCGCCGGCACCCAGCACCCGGTGCCAGGGCAGGCTGGTGTCTTCGGGTAGTTGGCTGAGGGTACGGCCTACCCAGCGGGCCGCCCGTCCCAGGCCCGCCATTTCTGCCAGTTGGCCATAGCTGACCACCTTGCCCTGGGGAACCTGGGCAAGGGTCAGGTACAGCGCCGTGCGTCGGATTTGTGCCGGGGTTTGTGGCGCTTCGGTGGGCTCGGTCACATTCGCGGTTCCAGATAAAAGGAAGAGGCCCTGCTCGATTGTGCTGATGAAAGGCAAATGAGGATTGAACTCACTCTCAATACCCTGGTCAGTCGTGATTAAGGCATTATTCGGTGGGAATAATGCCGCTTTTTTGCAAGATCGAGTCCTGTATTTACTTATGTTGTCTAGAACTTTGCTGTGTTTCGCGGTACTCGGCGCCTCCATGCCGGTTTGGGCCGATACCGTGTGGTTGAAAAATGGCGACCGCCTCAGTGGCAAGATCAAGGTTTTCGATGGTGGCAAGCTACTGATCCAGACTGATTATGGCGGCGCCATCTCGATTGACTGGAAGCAGGTCAAGACCCTGGAGAGCGACCAGGAACTGCTGGTCAAGCAGGACGCCTACTCCGGAGAGAAGGCCAAGTCTTTGCAGCCGGCGGCAGAGGGCAAGGTCACCCTGGCCAATGGCGAAGCGCCCAGGACCGTGGAACTGGCGAGTATCCAGCAAATCATGAAGCCCAAGCCGCTGGTGGAAGACATCGTGTGGAAGGGCAATGTCGACCTTGCCCTGGACTACAAGCGGGCGGAAAAGGATACCGATCGTTATGACATCGACTTCAAGACCTCGGCGCGCCACGGTGCCTGGAGGCATAACGCCGAAGGCGAGTACAACCGCGAATTCCAGAACAAGGTGGTGACCACTGATAACTGGAGCGCCGAGTACGCCCTGGACCGTTTCATTACCCAGCAGTGGTTCTGGCAGGGGCGCTTGACCTACAAGCGCGACAAGGTCGAGGAGCTCAAGCAACAGCGGGTGGTGGGTACCGGTCCCGGCTACCAGTTCTGGGACGATGAACTGGGCGCCTTCTCCCTGGGGTCGTTGCTCAACCGGACGGACTACGCCTATGCCAGTGGCGGCAAGGACAACTTCTATTCCCTGGCCATGAAGTGGGACTATAACCGTTACCTGATTGGCAAACGGGTCGAGTTCTTCACTGGTGGCGAGGTCAGCAAGCCGCTTTCCGGGGTGGCCGACTATGCCCTCGATGCCGAATTGGGGTTGCGTTACAAGGTCACTGACTGGGCTTCGCTGAACCTCAAGGCCGAAAAGGACCTGATTCGTGGTACGCAAAGCAGCGACCTGGACAAGACCCGCTACACCGTAGGTTTCGGCGTGGCTTGGTAAGTTCGGATCTGCTGGCCTGCGGGGGAGGGGAAACCTGCAGGTACAAAAAAGCCCCGCTGATGAGAGCGGGGCTTTTTACTGGATCAGTGCAAGTTAGATAACTTGTACTTCTTCAGCTTGCATGCCTTTCTGACCGCGGGTAGCGATGAAAGAAACCTGCTGGCCTTCTTTCAGGGTTTTGAAACCGTCAGCCTGGATGGCTTTGAAGTGTACGAACAGGTCGTCACCGGATTGTGGGGTGATGAAGCCGAAGCCTTTTTCATCGTTGAACCACTTAACGGTACCGGTTTGGCGATTAGACATGGTGTATCTCCTTGGACAAAGTTAACTGCGACTCAGGAAAAGCCTGGGCCGAGACTGAGTGCAAAGAGCAGGAAAAATTCTTGGAGATGGTTGGATCGAAATTCAACATCGTGTAGAGATTCTCAGTGACACAAGCAGCACAGTGGCGCCACCTTAACCCTTTTTCCTGAACGTGCCAATGGTCAGTGCGAAGGTTTCTCAGTTTTCGTGATCGATGGCTGGGTGACTGCCTTCCAGCCCTTGAAAATCGTGGGATGGAGCAAGAAAAGCCCCCTGGACTTTGAACCCTGCCTCGCGCCCCGGTAAGATGCCGTTCAGAATTTTTCACCTCGTTATTTCAGGACATCCGCCATGAGCATCAAATCGGACAAGTGGATTCGCCGCATGGCGCAAGAGCACGGCATGATCGAACCGTTCGTCGAGCGCCAAGTGCGTGGCGAGCACGACAGCCGGGTCATTTCCTTCGGCGTTTCCAGCTACGGCTACGACGTACGCTGCGCCGATGAATTCAAGGTATTCACCAACATCAATTCGGCCACCGTCGACCCGAAGAACTTCGACGCCGGCAGCTTCGTCGATGTGAAGAGCGATGTCTGCATCATCCCGCCGAACTCTTTCGCCCTGGCCCGTACCGTCGAGTACTTCCGTATTCCGCGCAACGTACTGACCATTTGCCTGGGCAAGAGCACCTATGCCCGTTGCGGCATCATCGTCAACGTGACCCCGCTGGAGCCGGAGTGGGAAGGCCACGTGACCCTGGAGTTTTCCAACACCACGACCTTGCCGGCGAAAATCTACGCCAACGAAGGTGTGGCGCAGATGCTCTTCCTGGAGTCGGATGAAGAGTGCGAAGTGTCCTATAAGGATCGTGGCGGCAAGTACCAGGGGCAACGTGGCGTGACCCTGCCGCGCACCTGAATCCGTTCGTCTGACGAACAGCGGGAATTCCTGGGCAGGCAGACACTCTATTGGAGTGTCTGCCGGTACGCGCAAGGCGTACCGGGTACAGCCCAGGAGTGCCCCATGAAGATAGATCCTCTAATAAGTGCCACTTTGGCGAGGTTGGAACCCAATCAGGTTGGGGTACTGGCCTGGACCCTCCTGGCGCACCCTCCTGTCAGCATGGCCGGCGGTATTCCTGGCCAGCCAGATCCTGATTCCCCCCAGCCTCCCGAACCCCACGAACCGGGCGAACCGACATTGCCGGACGAGCCGCCACCGGTCCCCGTGGCCTGACTCTTCCTTGTGTCCTTGCCCGTGTCCAAGTTGTGAATACGGGCAAACCTTGGCTGCTACTTCAGGTTGCCGCTGAGAAACTGCTGGAGTCGCTCGCTCCTGGGATTGCCCAGTACGTCTTCGGGGGCTCCTTCTTCCTCCACCAGGCCCTTGTGCAGGAACAGCACCTGGCTGGAGACCTTGCGGGCAAAACTCATTTCGTGGGTCACCATGATCATCGTCCGGCCCTCTTCCGCGAGGCCCTGGATCACCTTGAGCACTTCTCCCACCAGTTCCGGGTCCAGGGCCGATGTGGGCTCATCGAACAACATGACCTCCGGTTCCATGGCCAGGGCCCGGGCAATGGCTACCCGCTGTTGCTGGCCGCCGGAGAGAAAGGCCGGGTACTGGGTGGCGACCCGGGCCGGTAGGCCGACCTTGTCCAGGTAGCGTCGGGCCCGTTCCTCGGCCTCCTGGGTGCTGACCCCCAGCACCCGGCGCGGGGCCATCGTGATGTTCTCCAGCACGGTCATGTGGCTCCACAGATTGAAATGCTGGAACACCATGGCCAACCGGGTGCGTATTCGCTGTAGCTCAGCGGGATCGGCCACATGCATACCATGGTGGTCCTTGACCATGCGGATCTGCTGGCCGTCCAGGCTCATGGCGCCATCGTTCGGGGTCTCCAGGAAGTTGATGCAACGCAGGAAGGTGCTCTTGCCCGAGCCGCTGGCACCGATCAGGCTGATCACGTCGCCAGTCTTGGCCTTGAGGGAAACCCCCTTGAGCACTTCATTATCGCCATAGCATTTATGCAGGCCTTCAACGGTCAATTTGTACATGGGGCGTGCATCCTCAAGGCGAAAGTAGATAGCCGCTGCGATAGGCCGCATGGCCTGCGACATGGGCGATCGCCATGCCGGCCGTGGCCATGCGGCGCAGGGAGCGGGCGTACATGAGCCCGGCATTGGTGCAATGTATGGGAGTGACCCGATCATTGATCGGGTCGATGATTTCGGCCAATTGCTGTCCGGCTTCCAGGTACTGCCCTGGCAAGGCCGTGAAGACCAGCAGGCCGCCCACTGGCGTCACCACCGGCTCGACCCCGGCCAGGGGCGTGGCCGGGAATGGCAGGTCGGGCAGCTCCGGCGCCTGGCCGTCAATGGCGCCGTAGTGGGTCAGGTAGTCCAGCAGGGCCTGGCAGTCCTGGCTGGCGGTGGGGTGATCGACATCGCCCTGGCCACGCAACTCGAGTGTGACCGCAAAGCTTCCAGGAGCAATGGCGAAGCGCTCGCCAAAGCGTTGTTGCAGCCGCCACCAGAACAGGGTGAAGCATTCGTCGAATGACTGGCCCCCTGAGTCGGTGGCCAGCAGGCTGGCCTGGGAGCCGATATAGCGGGCCAGGGGTTCCACGTGTGTCCAGGCTTCGGGAGTGGTGTAGAGGTGCTCAACCGCTTCGAAGTCGCAATGCAGGTCCAGCACCATCTCGGCATCGCAGGCCAGCCGCTGCAGGACCAGGCGCAGGGATTGCAATTGTGTCTCGGTGTGCTGGCGCGACAGGGCATCGGCCAAGTGTCGGCGGATCAGCTCGAGGTTGTGCCGCGGGTCGTCGTTGAGCAGCCCGGCGACGGCGTCACCCACCTGCTCGCTCAGGTCGCTGAACCAGCGATTGAAGTTCTGTCCGCTCTCCTGTTCATAGCGTCCCAGGGGAACGTCCATCAGTACCTGTTCCAGGCCGATGGGATTGGCCACCGGTACCAGGACGATCTGATGGCGCAGGCGGCCACTGGCCTCGAGTTGTCCCAGGCGTTGCTTGAGATGCCAGGCCACCAGCATGCCGGGCATTTCGTCGGCATGCAGGGAGGCCTGGATGTAGATCTTGCCCGGGGCCTGGGCGGGGCCGAAGTGAAAGCTGTGGACCTGCCGCGCGGTGCCCGGCAATGGGGCGAGCAGGTCGTGGATTTCATGACGCATTGCTTGGGTTTCCTGCTGCAAGTCCTAGTGAGCCGGGCCGAGAAAGGCCAGCCAGCGACGTTCGGCCAGGCGGAACAGGCCCACCAGGGTGAAGGTCACGCACAGATAGATGAGGGCGGCGATGCCGAACGACTGAAAGGTCAGGAAGGTCGCCGAGTTGGCGTCGCGAGCGATTTTCAGCACGTCGGGAATGGTCGCGGTGAAGGCCACCGTGGTGGAGTGCAGCATCAGGATCACTTCATTGCTGTAGTAGGGCAGCGAGCGACGCAGGGCCGAGGGCATGATCACATGGGCATACAGCTTCCACCCGCTCAAGCCGTAGGCCTTGGCGGCCTCGACCTCGCCATGGGCCATGCTGCGGATCGCCCCGGCGAAGATCTCCGTGGTATAGGCGCAGGTGTTCAGGGCGAAGGCGAGGATGGTGCAGTTCATCGCATCGCGAAAGAACGCATCCAGTACGGGCTGGGCGCGGACGGCGGCGATGCTGTAGATGCCGGTGTAGCAGATCAGCAACTGGATATAGAGCGGCGTGCCGCGGAACAGGTAGGTGTAGAACTGCACCGGCCAGCGCACCAGGCGCCGGGGCGAGACCCGGGCGATCGACAGCGGGATCGACACCAGGAAACCGATGGCGATCGAGGCCGTGAGCAGCCACATGGTCATGGCCAGGCCGGTGATGTGGTAACCGTCGCTATAGAGGAACGGGCGCCAGTATTCCTGCAGGAGTTCGATCATCGCACGGCCTCCCGAGCGCCTGCGGCATAGCGCCGTTCAAGCCGACGCAGGACGAAATTGGAAGCGCTGGTGATCAGCAGGTAGATCAGCGCCGCCAGGATCAGGAAGTAGAACAGCTGGTAGGTACTCTTGCCGGCATCCTGGGCGGCCTTGACCAGGTCGGCCAGGCCGATGATCGACACCAGGGCCGTAGCCTTGAGCATCACCATCCAGTTGTTGCCGATACCAGGCAGGGCAAAGCGCATCATCTGCGGGAAGACCACGAAGCGAAAGCGTTGGCCGCGCTTGAGGCCGTAGGCGGTGGCCGCTTCCACCTGGCCTCGGGGCACGGCGAGAATCGCGCCACGGAAGGTCTCGGTGAAATAGGCACCATAAATGAAGCCCAGGGTGATCACCCCGGCGCTGAACGGATTGATCTCGATGTATTCCCACTCCATGAAGTCGGTGAAGGAGGTCAACCAGGTCTGCAGGCTGTAGAAGATCAGCAGCATCAGCACCAGGTCGGGCACGCCGCGGATCAAGGTGGTGTAGAGCTGGGCAGGTATGCGTAGCAAGGCAAGGCTGGAGAGTTTGGCGCTGGCACCGATCAGGCCCAGCAGCACGCTGACCAGCAGCGACAGGACCGACAATTTGACGGTCATCCAGGTACCTTCCAGCAGCAAGGGGCCGAAACCCTTCAGGCTGAACGCGGAAAGCCCCAGGTTCGTTAGGAGTTGTTCGAGCATCGATCAGTGACCTGTGACGATAAAAAAGGCGCCCATCGAGGATGGGCGCCGGCAGGTTATTTACCGCTGTAGAGGTTCAGGTCACCGAAGTGTTTTTTCTGGATGGTGGCGTAGGTGCCATCATCGTGTAACGCTTTGATACCTTTATCCAAGAGCGCTTTCAGCTCTTTGTTACCTTTCGAGATACCCACTGCAGTCTTGGCCGGCAGCAGGGGGTCGTCCACGGGTTTGCTGATCTCATAGTCGGCGCCCTGGGGCGATTTGAGGAAGCCCAGCTCGGCTTGCAGCATGTCCTGGATCGAGGCATCCAGGCGCCCGGAAGTCAGGTCGGCATAGACCTGGTCCTGGTTCTGGTAGGCCTGGGTCTTGATCCCGGCCTTGTCCAGCACGGCCTTGGCGTAGGCTTCCTGGATGGTGCCCTGCTCGTAACCGATGGTCTTGCCCTTGAGCGAGGCGGTGTCTTCGCTCAGCCCCGAGCCTTTCTTGAACACGAAGGCGGTGGGGCCCGAGAACAGCTCGTTGGAGAAATCGATCACTTTTTCCCGGGCCGCAGTCACGGTCATGGACGAGATCACACCATCGAACTTGTTGGCCTTGAGGCCCGGGATCATGCCGTCGAAGTCGCTTTCGACCCATTTGCACTTGACCTTCAGCTCGGCGCAGATGGCGTTGCCCAGGTCGATGTCGAAGCCCACCAGGCTGCCGTCCGCGGCTTTGGACTCAAAAGGGGCGTACGAGGGATCGACGCCGAAGCGCAGTTCCTTGTACTCCTTGGCCAGGGCCGAGCCGGCGGCCATGCACAGAGCCAGTGCAGAAAGGGTCAGCAATGCTTTTTTCATTATTCAATCCCTAAGAGCCGATATGAGCGCTTGTGGCGCATGGGTGCTGTTACTGCAGCGTATGAGACTTAATGAAAGTAGCAATTTCCGAACCAGAGTCCCGAACAGGTGTTTTAAAAGCTCGGGCTGAGCGGCGGACAAGCAGCGGCGTGCGTTGAAAGAGGGCGGTTTTGGGGAGGGGCCAGGACGGTGCGGGGTGCAGGCAGAGCGTGCTCCACGGGCGCGCGATGCGGTGCCAGGGGCGGATGTTGCCCTGGGTTGGTGCGGCTGGTTATCGAGGCACAACCGCCTGCGCAGGGCGCAGGCGGGAGAGTCTGGCCTGCGGTGTTACTTGCCAGGAACCAGGGTCAGGCGGGTCTTGCCGTAGCTACGGTCGAAGTTTTGCGGTTGCATCGGGAGGCTCAGGTACTGGGCCTTGAGCCAGCCATCGATACCGTTGGCATAGTTCGGGCTGACCGGGTTGCCGGACTGGCCACTGCTATTGAGGCCCATCAAGGGTTCGCTGAGGCCGAAGTCGACGATGAAACGCAGGGCCGGAGTCGCCGTGATGGTGAAATCCTGTCCCCAGTGGTACGGCGCCGCGTTGAGGGTATTGTGGTCGCCCCCGGCCTGCAGCGGGCCACGGATGGCTTTGCCGTTGTCGTCGGTCCAGCGATAGCTGTGCAGCTTGCCCCACTGCCAGGACTTGCGATCGCTGCTCAGCAACTGCTCGCCCTTGGTGATGCTGGCGGCCAGGCTGCGGGCCAGGATCGCCGGTTTATCCTCCTTCTGCGGGGTGCGCGAATCGTCCCAGAATGGGCTGTCTTCCCGGCCCAGCAGATGATCGGCCTGGGCGGCGTAGGACTGCTCGCCATTGGCGATGAAGGCCTGCCAGGGCGCTGCGGATTCCGGGCCCAGTTTGTCGAGGAAGATCTGCCGGGCGCTTTCCTGCAGGAACAACTCATAGAGCGCTGCGTCCGCCGAGCCCGCGCTGATCTTGCCGTCGAACGCCATCAACCGGCTGTAGGCCTCGCGAGCCTTGGCCCGCTCGGCGTCGGGCAGGGCCTCGATGGCTTTCTTCAATGGCTGGGCCATGCCGGGGGCTTCGAACATGGTCTTCAGCTTTGCGGCGAACAGGCTGGTCTGGTCGTATTGCAGGGCGATCAGGCTGCGACTGTCCTGCTTGCCGCTGGAGGCCAGTGCCGCCATGCGCTCGGCGCGTTCCGGGGCGTACCAGGAATTGGACAGCTGCATGCCGTAGCCATGGGGGATCACTCGCTGGTTGGCAATGGCGATCCAGCCCTGGGGCGGGTCCTGGTCATAGGGGTGGAGCATCGGGTCGGCATAACCATCCCAATCGTAGCGGCCGTCCCAGCCCGGGGAGGGCAGCAGGCCTTCGCCTTCACGGCGATTGGGGAAGCGGCCGGTGACTTGCCAGCCGATGTTGCTGGCATCGGCGAACACCAGGTTCAGGGCAATGGCCCGGATTTCCCGGCTGGCGTCCGAGGCCTTCTCGGCATTCTGGGCCCGGGACAGGTCGAAGAAGGCGTCCAGGGTGCGGTCGTCCTTGAGTTCGGGGGTCTGCAGCGCCAGGCCCAGGCCGTTGGCCAGTGCATACCCCTGGACACTGTTGAGCAGCGGGCCGTGGCGGGTTTCGTACACCGCCTCGCGAATCGGCCGCTGGCCTTTGACGAAGTAGGTCTCATTGCGCACGGTCACCGGCTGCCATTTGCCGTTGTTCTGGTAGTACAGCGAGTTGCCCTGGCGCTTGAGTTTTTCCAGGAACAGGTCCTGGTTGTCGCCCACCACCGAACTCAGGCTCCAGGCCACCTTGCCATTGAAGCCCTGGAGAATGGCTGGCAGGCCGGCGATCGAGGCGCCGGCGGCCTGGTACTTCGGCGCCCGGATCTGGACGTAGTGCCAGGCGGCGATCTGGCTGTCGCTGGCCAGCAGGCTGCGGCCACTGCGGCTGCGCTGGGGAGCGATGGCCAGGCTGCTGCCGCCGCTGAGGCCCAGGCTGTTGAGCTGGGCCAGCCGGTTGGCCGCCTGGCTGACGTCGCCCAGCCCGGGAATGGCCAGGTTCAAGCCCTTGAGCTTGTCGGCCTCGGCCAAGGGCAGAGGCTCATCGGGGTAGCTGGGGGTCAGCCATGGCAGCTTGTCGGTGCCGACTTTTTGCGCCAGTACCAGGGTATTGATCTCTTCGAGCAGGTTGGCGGACTGGCCGAAATTCAACAGGCAGAAGATCAGCGCCGAATCCTCGGCCTTCCAGTATTCGGGGGTATAGCCATGGGCCGCCAGGTCCGGTGGCAGCTTGTCGCGATAGCGGAACAGGTAGGCGTTGACGCCCCGGGCATAGACTTCGAAGAAGCGCTTGATCCGTGGCGACGAGGCCTTGTAAAGCTCGTCGGCGCTTTTCTTCAGGTTGACCGCGCGCATCAGGCGATCGACGTCCAGGGCCTCGGCACCGGACATCTCGGCCAAGCGGCCCTGGGCCAGCAGGCGCAGGGTCACCATCTGGCCGATGCGATCGCTGGCATGCACGTAGCCCAGGGTGAACAGGGCATCGTGGAAGCTGTTGCTTTCGATCAGGGGAACGCCGACGGCGTTGCGTCGCACGGAAACGTTCTGTGCCAGGCCCTTGAGGGGTTGCACGCCAGAGGCCGGAGGCAGGCTGTCCTGGGCATTCCAGGACTGGCATCCGGTCAGGCTCAGGGCGCCGGCCACTGCTGCGGCGACGCCGAACCGGGGAAGAAAATGTAAGAAGGCTGGCGAGGCCATGGCAAAGCTCCTGCGGGGGGTAGCGTCGATAAAGGCGCTACGTTAGTGAGCAGGCGAGTGCCGCGCAAGCGGGGCGACAGGTATTTGTCGGGCGCTGCGCACATGACCTTCGCCAGCAGGCCGGCGGACGGTGGGCGGACGCCTTGATCAGGCCGGGTTGACCCGCTCCACCAGGGCATAGGCACGCTCGGTGGCCGGACGCGCCTGGATGCTGTCGAACCAGCGGTGCAGGCGGGGGAAGTCCTCGAGTCGCTGGCTCTGTTTCTTGTGGGACGCGACCCATGGATAAATCGCCATGTCGGCAATGCTGTACTGCTGGCCGGCGACGAACGGCCGGTCTGCCAGGCGCCGCTCCAGCACCCCGTACAGCCGCGCCGTTTCATCGATGTAGCGCTTGATTGCGTAGGGAATCTGTTCCGGTGCGGCATGGCTGAAGTGATGGTTCTGCCCGGCCATCGGTCCCAGGCCCCCCATTTGCCAGAACAACCACTGCAGGGTTTCCTGGCGGCCGCGCAGGTCCTTGGGCAGGAACTGGCCGGTTTTTTCCGCCAGGTACAGCAGGATGGCGCCGGACTCGAACAGCGACAGAGGCGCGCCCCCGTCGAGGGGTTGGTGATCGACGATGGCCGGTATGCGGTTGTTGGGGGCGATCCTGAGGAAGTCAGGCTTGAACTGTTCGCCCCGGCCAATGTTGACCGGGTACAGGGTGTAGGGCAGTCCGGCTTCTTCCAGGAACAGGGAAATCTTGTGACCGTTGGGGGTGGTCCAGTAGTACAGGTCGATCATGCAGTGCTCCAGGTGGGAAGTATCCGGGGTCAACGACAGCAAATTCGGGGGCTGGTTACTCGATGGCTCGCTGGGCAAGGGAGGCCATGCTGAAGTGGGTACAATCCGCTGATCGTCCCGGGAGAATCGACTCCATGTCCCTCAACGCTGATACGGCACTGATCATCATCGACCAGCAACAAGGCATCCTGCACCCGCGGCTTGGCCCGCGCAACAACCCTCAGGCCGAGGAGCGCATGTTGCAGTTGCTGGCCCACTGGCGTGACCGAGGCTGGCCGGTGATTCATGTACAGCATCTGTCGCGCTCCACGGAGTCGGTGTTCTGGCCCGGGCAAGCCGGAGTGGAGTTCCAGCCACGCTTTCGCCCGCAGGGGGCCGAAGGGCTGCTCCAGAAGCAGGTGCCGGACGCATTTTGCGCCAGCTCGCTGGAAGCGCAGTTGCGCCAGAAGGGGATCGGGCAATTGGTGATTGTCGGCGTGGCCACCAATAACTCAGTAGAGGCAACGGCGCGGACGGCTGGCAACCTGGGGTTTGCTGTGTGGGTGGTGGCCGATGCCTGCTACACCTTCGACAAGCCCGATTTTGCCGGACGGCGACGCTCGGCCCAGGAGGTACATGACATGTCGCTGGCCAATCTGCATGGCGAGTACGCCACGGTGGTGAATCTGGAACAGCTCCTTGCAGGAACTGCCTGATAGGAGGAGCGCTTGCCGGCAAGCCAGTGCCGGCAGGCGTCGGTTCACGGCTTGATCAGGCGCCGTGGCACTTCTTGAACTTCTTGCTGCTGCCGCATGGGCAAGGATCGTTGCGACCGACGTCTTTCAACGCGTTGCGCACAGGCTCCTGGTGGCCGTGGTTGCAGTGCGGGCCGTGAACATGGCCATGGTCGTGATCATGATGGTCGTGATCGTGGTTGCAGTCAGGGCCATGGACATGGGGTTGCTGGGTCATTGCGGGTCACTCCGGGATAAAATCGCCGGGAATTATCACGCCATTGCGCTTCAGGTGCACGTCTTTGCCGATGAATAATCCCACCTCCAGTTCTCCTTCCAGGCGGTAGGGAATGGGATGGTCGGGCTTGTGCAGGAGTTTCACCAGGTCACGAATCTGCGGCCACAGGTTGGTGCGTACCGGCACCTTGAAGTAGCGGCTGCTGTGGGGGCTGACGGTGAACCATTGCTCATGCTCACCGTCGCTGAGCAGGAAGCGCTCCAGGTAGACCCGATAGGTCAGGCGGCGCACGGTCAGGTCGTCGTCGTTGGGGTTGTCTACCCGCAGGTGCAAGGTGAAGCGCTGTTCCAGCAGGTTGGCCTTGACCACCTCGACCTTCACCAGATGCACCTCGGGGGCGGGCTGCTCGTCGGTGAACCAGGACGCGCAACCGGACAGGCCCAGGATCACTGGCAGGCAGATGGCGCGTAGCAGGCGTAGCTCACCAAACATTGCAAGACTCCCTTTGTAGTGGCTGCTGCCCATCCTGGGCCTGGATCGATCTTCAGCGGATGAAGTAGCTGGCGCAGCACTTCTTGTATTTCTGTCCACTGCCACAGGGGCACGCGTCGTTGCGCCCAGCCTTGAGGGGCACCGTGGGGTCGATGAAATACCAGCGTCCCTGGTTCTGGACGAAGGACGAGCGTTCGCGATGGCTGTGCTCGCCCTGGCTATCGTGCCAGCGGGCGGTGAAGGTCACGAAGGCGTGTTCGGGCTGGCCGCCGAAGACCTCCGAACTTTCCACGTGCAGCCCCAGCCAGGTGCTTTGCGCGCTCCAGTCGCTGATGGACTGGCGATCCAGACCCGGCTGCTGCACCGGCAGGGTCGTGGCCAGCAGGTAATCCACCTGCCCCAATACATAGGCGCTGTAGCGCGAGCGCATCAGGGCTTCGGCGCAGGGCGCCGGATGGCCCGCGTGGTAGTGGCCGCAGCAGGCATCCAGCAGGTTGCCGCTGCCGCAGGGACAAATCGAGGCACTCATTGTGTTACCACCAGTACTTTCCAAAATTTTCCGGGTTTGCCCAGAAGCGTGAGTTGAGCCAGTCGGGCACTTGCTTGTATTCAAGCAGATCGTAGGTAAACAGCGTCAGCACCTGCTGTTCCCGCTGGAAGCGTTCGCTGGCTTGCAGGGCCAGGGAGAAGAAATCGGTTTCCTGCCAGTTGCACGCGGCCAGGTCGGCCAGCACGGCGATACGGCTGGCATTGAGATTGCGAATGCCGCCCAACAGGTTCAAGCCGTCGCGCTTGGGCAGGTGCTCCAGGCAATCCACCGCCAGGGCGAGGTCGAAGCGTCGTGCCGCCAGGTCTGCCGGCAAGGGGCCGGGGGCGGCCTGGAAGACGTCGCATGCAGGGTGGGCTTGCTTGAAGGCAGCCAGGGCCGGGAAGTCGCTGGCCCCGATCAGCAGCAGCTGTTTGGGTGCATAGCGCTCCAGCAGGGCGGCCAGTGCCTGTTGTGGTGTTCGGGAAGAAATGCTGGCGCTCATCATCGGTCCTCGGTCAGAGCGCCCAAGACTAGCGTGCCGGCATCCTCGGGCCTAGAGCGGTTCGCCAGTTAATCCACGATCCCCCCGTATTTACGGGACAAAACCGGGGCTGGCCCTTTGCTGGCGCAGATCAATAGCCAGGTCTTTACTCCGTGAATCGGCCTCGAGCCGATCCCTGAGGAGAAATCAGATGAGCATCATTCGTACGGCAGTACCCCTGGTTCTGTTGACCGGTGTGTTGACTGGTTGTGCAGGCCTGCAGAAAACCGACTGGCCGATCTGCGCCGCGGTGGGTGGCGTCACGGGCGCGGCGCTGGGCGCCACCGAAAGCTCGGCATGGGCGGGCGGTGGCGCACTGTTTGTCGGCGGCCTGGCAGGCGCCTACTGCTGGGTGCATGGCGATGGCGACGAGGACGGCGATGGCGTGCCGGACAGTCGCGACAAGTGCCCGCATACGCCCAAAGGCGTGCAGGTCGATGCCAACGGCTGCCCATTGCCTCCACCCGTGGTGGAAGAGGTCGTGGTGGTCAAGGAAGAAACCATCGTCATTCGCGATGTGCACTTCCATTTCGACTCGGCCAAGCTGACCGATGCCGACAAGGCCAAGCTCAACACCATCGTGACTCGCCTGAAGCAGGAGTCCGCTTCGGCGCAGCTGCGCGTGACTGGCCATACCGACAGCGTCGGCAAGGCAGCCTATAACCAGAAACTGTCTGATAAACGCGCTCACTCGGTGGTGGAGTACCTGATCGAGAACGGCGTTTCCCGCTCCAGCTTCGTTTCGGTCACCGGTGCCGGTGCCAGCAAGCCGGTGGCGGATAACAAGACAGCTGAAGGACGGGCGATGAACCGGCGCACCGAAATCCAGATCAATCGTTGAGGCATATCGCCCCGCGCGTCCCATGGAGCGCGCGGGGTCCCGGGGGCATTTCAGAAGAGGGTGACCAGAAGATCAGGGGCGCGATCCTCGTCGATCCGGCAGCTAAACTGTCGTCGGGGGAGAATTTGCATCGCCCTCTGGCTTATCCCGGTAAGAAGTCGTTACTGTGCGCGCAAAGAATAATTCACAAGGGGAGCATATGAAGGTTTTATGGGGGCTGGGGAAGTTTCTAACGCTGGTGTTTTGGCTGGTGGTGTTGATCAACCTGGCCAAGCCATTGATCAACCCGCTGCACCTGCTGGTCAATCTGGCCGGTTGTCTCTTGTTGCTGACCCACCTGCTGGAGCTGGCGCTGTTCAATGGCAGCCTCACGGGGCGGGCGCATCCCTGGCGTGATCGCTTGCAGATCCTGCTGGTAGGCGTCTTCCACCTGCAAACCCTTCCAACCCCTGTCGTTGTCGAGGCCGACCATGCGTAAGCTCTGCCTGCTCGCCCTATTGTGTAGCCCCCTGGCCATGGCCCAGGACGTCAAGGTCGACACCAACTCGTTCATGCGGTTGCCCAATACCGCCAGCACCTTGCAGTTGCAGCGGCTGGACGTCGCCGACCATGCCACTTTGCTGGTGCCGGCCAATGTAACCGAGCTCAAGGTCGAGCAGATGCACTTGGGACGCGAAGCGCGGATTGCCATCGTGCCCACGCAGCAGAGCCTGCAGTTGCTGGTCCGACATGCGCAGTTGGACGCTGGCAGCCAGATCACCTCCCGAGGAGCGCCGGGTACCTATGAGAAGACGGCCAAGCCCGGTCGCAACCTGAATTTGCGCATCGAGTCGCTGGACGCCCAGGAGTTGTCGGTGGATGCCCGGGGCGGTGCCGGGGCACCAGGGTATGTCGGTCTCGATGGTGCCAATGGCCAGGAGCCTGGCTGCACCTGGGGCGAGGCCGGGCGTGGTGCCGATGGCGACAATGGCGGCAACGGGCACCCAGGCGCGGCGGGTGGCCAGGTTCGCCTGGAGCTGCCGCGGGATTTCCCGAGTGAGCAGATCAAGGTCCTGGTCGATGGTGGCGCCGGTGGCCTGGCCGGTGTCGGTGGCAAGCCGGGGGCCGGTGGCAAGTCCAAGGGCTGCCTGGTCTATCGCACCGATGGCGGCAAGAGCGGGCGTCCCGGCGCCCAAGGCGAGCCCGGGGCGGTGGGCGCGGCAGGGTCTCTGACGGTGCAGCGCCTGTAGCCGTTCCGTCAGTCGCCTATATAGATCGCCCGCTTTCGCGGGCGATTTCGTTTCAGAAGGTCGGTCGGGCTGCCGCCAGGGCCACCAGCAGCAGGCCGATGATCAAGTTGATGCCTACCAGGCGGCGGATTCGCCCCAGCACCGCGGCCCCGGCCGGCCAGTCCTGGCTCGCCACTGCCTGGCGCAGCTCCGGCAGTTGCAGCGACTGGATGCGGATGAACAGGGCAGTCATCACCAGATAGATCCCCATCATGATCTGCACATAGCGCGGAGCGGTTTCAAAACCGTTGAAGCGCAAATGCAGCAGGCCGATGCCACTGATCGGCAGGATCACCACCGCTACCCAGACCCAGGCGAAAAAACGCGGGAATACCTGGGCCCACAATTGAAGCCGCTGTGGGCCCTCCAGGGCCGCCACGGCTGCAGGGCGCAGGACCATCCAGGCGAAAAACATGCCGCCAACCCAGACCAGGGCGGCCAGGACGTGCAAGCTGTAGGCGAGGGCGAAAGCGGTCATTCGGGTACTCCGTTCTGCGCAGGATGAATTAGCGGGGTATGATAGCGGCCGATTCGAACCACTGAAAATTTATCCAGCGTTTTGTGCGCCTGAAGAACCATGATCAGCAACGAACTCAAAACCACGATCCAGGGCGCCTACTCGCGTTTTCTCGAAGCCAAGAGCCTCAAGCCGCGCTATGGCCAGCGCCTGATGATCGCCGAGGTGGCCAAGGTCCTGGGTGACGTCGATACCGACGACGAGGGCCGGCGCAGCGGCGATCCGGCGGTGGTCGCGGTAGAGGCTGGCACCGGTACCGGCAAGACCGTGGCCTACAGCCTGGCGGCGATCCCCACGGCCAAGGCCGCCGGCAAGCGCCTGGTGATCGCCACCGCCACCGTCGCCCTGCAGGAGCAGATCGTCTACAAGGACCTGCCCGACCTGATGCGCAACAGCGGCTTGAACTTCAGCTTCGCCCTGGCCAAGGGGCGCGGGCGCTACATGTGCTTGTCCAAGCTCGACATGCTGCTGCAGGAAGGCCACGCGCAGACCGCCACCGCCCAGCTGTTCGAGGAAGAAGGCTTCAAGATCGAGGTGGACGAGGCCAGCCAGAAGCTGTTCACCAGCATGATCGAGAAACTGGCCGGCAATAAGTGGGACGGCGACCGCGACAGCTGGCCCAACGCCCTGGAAGACGCCGACTGGGCGCGCCTGACCACCGACCACAGCCAGTGCACCAATCGCCATTGCCCCAACTTCGGCCAGTGCGCCTTCTACAAGGCCCGGGAAGGCATGGGCAAGGTCGACGTGATCGTCACCAACCACGACATGGTCCTGGCCGACCTGGCCCTGGGCGGCGGCGCCGTACTACCCGACCCGCGCGACACCCTCTATGTGTTCGACGAAGGCCATCACCTGCCGGACAAGGCCATCGGCCACTTCGCCCACTACACTCGGCTGCGCTCCACCGCCGATTGGCTGGAACAGACCGCCAAAAACCTCACCAAGCTCCTGGCCCAGCACCCGCTGCCGGGTGACCTGGGGCGGCTGATCGAGCAGGTGCCGGAGCTGGCGCGGGAGATCAAGACCCAGCAGCAGTTCATGTTCACCGCCTGCGAGCAGATCGCCGATTTCAAGACCGGTGAAGACATGGAAGGCCGCGAGCGGCCGCGCCATCGTTTTGTCGGCGGGCTGATTCCCGATCACATGCGCGAGATGGGCATCGAGCTGAAGAAAGGCTTCTCGCGACTGACCGACCTGTTCACCCGCCTGACCGACCTGCTCAAGGAAGGCATGGATGGCGAGGTCAACATCGGCATCGCCAGCAACCAGGCCGAGGAGTGGTACCCGCTGTTCGGCAGCCTGCTGGCCCGAGCCTCGGGCAACTGGGAACTGTGGACGGCCTTCACCGTCGAGGACCCGGAGGACAACCCGCCCATGGCCCGTTGGTTGACCCTGGCCGAGAGTGGCTCGCTGTTCGATATCGAGGTCAACGCCAGCCCGATCCTGGCCGCGGAAATGCTGCGCCGCAACTTGTGGAACGTGGCCTACGGCGCCCTTGTGACCTCGGCGACCCTGACCGCCCTGGGCACCTTCGACCGCTTCCGCATGCGTGCCGGCTTGCCGAAGAAAGCGGTCACCGCCGTGGTGCCCAGCCCGTTCCACCATGCCGACGCTGGCGTGCTGCGGGTTCCCGACCTGCGGGCCGACCCACGGGATGCCGCGGCCCATACCGCTGCGATCATTCGCGACCTGCCGGAACTGGTGGAAGGCTCCCGGGGCAGCCTGGTGCTGTTCTCCTCGCGCAAGCAGATGCAGGACGTGTTCGACGGCCTGGATCGCGACTGGCGCAAGCAGGTGTTCATCCAGGGCAACCTGTCCAAGCAGGAGACCCTCAACAAGCACAAGGCCCGGGTCGATGGTGGCGATTCCAGTGTGCTGTTCGGCCTGGCCAGCTTCGCCGAAGGGGTGGACTTGCCTGGCGCCTATTGCGAGCACGTGGTGATCGCCAAGATCCCGTTCTCGGTTCCGGACGATCCGGTGGAGGCCGCGCTGGCGGAGTGGATCGAGGCCCGGGGCGGCAATCCGTTCATGGAAATCTCGGTGCCGGATGCCTCTCTCAAGCTGGTCCAGGCCTGTGGCCGGCTGCTGCGTACCGAGCAGGACCGCGGCACCATCACCCTGCTGGATCGGCGCCTGGTCACCCAGCGCTATGGCAAGGCGATCCTCAACGCCCTGCCGCCTTTTCGCCGGGAAATATCCTAGGCTGGCCCAGACCGCATTGCGCCGGGCAGGCGAGCACGCCGCCCGGCGACGGCTTGGGTATCCACATCGTCCAGGGTATTTTCCCTGGTTTACCGGGCAGGGCCGCACCTTTGCGCGCCCCGCTGTCTATTTCACGTCAATGCTTGAGCACCGGCCGCCCAGCGGCCCTACAAGGAGAAACCGGCCCATATGATTCGCCGCTCGTTGCCCGTCGTACTTGCCCTGTTGTTTGCCGCGCCTGTGTTGGCGGCCCCTGCCGGACAACAAACGTTGTTCAACTTTGTCCGCCCGGCCTCGGTGGTGCAGGTAGCGACCCAGGATGCCAACCTGCCGCAGTACAACGCCGAACAGACAGCCGAGGGTGAAGTGCTGCGGCGGGTGACGTTCAATCCGACGCTGCGTCCCAGCTTGCGCCTGAGCCCCCAGGAGGGTGCCTGGGACTGGTCGCAATCGGGGCTGATGAGCCTGCGTATCCAGAGTGCGATGAATTGGGCCCTGACCCTCTACGTGACCATCCAGAGCAACGATGGCCAGACCCTGGTCAGCCGAGTCGATTTACCCGCCGGCCCGGCGCAGACGCTGCTGGTGCCCTTGGTGGCCAGCAGTGCCCTGGAGCAGGGCATGAAGGCTGCGCCGCCGATGCCCATGACCGTGGACGGCCAGCGCATCCTGCTGGCCAGCAGCGAAGGGCAGCTGGACCGCAGCCAGGTGGTATCGGTGACCCTCTCTCTGGACAACCCCAAGGCTTCGCAAAGCATCCTCCTCGAGCGTTTTGGTGTGCAGGACAGCGAGGGTGTGGTTCGTGCCGTGTATGGCTCCCTGGTGGATGGCTATGGCCAGTCGACCCGGGACCGCTGGCCGGAGAAGGTCGCCAGCGACGAGCAGCTCAAGGCTGCAGCCAGCAAGGAGCAGCAACAGCTCAAGGGCTGGCTCGCCGAGCGCGAAAAGGCCCCCCTGGATCGCTTTGGCGGCTTGAGCCAGGGGCCGGCCTTCAAGGCCAGCGGCTTCTTTCGCACCCAGAAGCGTGATGGTCGCTGGTTCCTGGTGACTCCCGAGGGGCATCCGTTCTATTCCCTGGGGGTCAACACCCTGGCTGCGGACAACAATCGTACCTATGTCGCCGGGCGCGAATGGATGTTCAGCGACCTGCCCAAGGACGGCGAGCCGCTGGCGGCCTACTACGGTGACGGCGACAACCGTGGCGGCAACGGTGCCGACCGGGGCCGGGGCTACAACAGCGGGCGCTGGTACGACTTCTACCGGGCCAACCTGCAGCGTACTTATGGCGCACCTTGCGCCGCTGCTGGCGCGGCCGTGTCGGCGCCCGACCAGGCGGCCCCCTGCGCGGCACCGGGGTTCGACCAGAAGCGCTGGCTCGGCCACACCCTGGACCGCCTGCAAGCCTGGGGTTTCAACACCATCGGCAACTGGAGCGCGCCGGCCCTGGGCCTGGCCGCCCGGGTGCCCTACACCCTGCCGCTGTCGATCGTCGGCGACTACGCCAGCATCAGTACCGGCAGCGATTGGTGGGGCGGCATGCCCGATCCCTTCGATCCGCGCTTTGCCATGGCCACCGAGCGCGCCGTGGCCATCGCCGCCCGGGATCATCGTGACGATCCGTGGTTGATCGGTTACTTCGCCGACAACGAGCTGGCCTGGGCAGGTCCGGGAAATGACGCGAAATCTCGCTTCGCCCTGGCCTACGGCACTTTGCGCCTGACCACCGATGTCCCGGCCAAGCGCGCTTTCCTCAAGCAACTGCGCGACAAGTATCGCAACCAGCAGGGGCTGTCCAAGGCTTGGGGGATCGATCTGCCGGCCTGGGAGTTGCTGGAAGACCCGGGCTTCGAGGCGCCGCTGCCAAGCCCCGAGCATCCCGAGATCGAGGCTGACTACCGGCATTTCCAGCGAGTCTTCGCCGACACCTACTTCAAGACCATCGCCGATTCGTTGAAGTGGCACGCCCCCAACCACCTGCTGCTGGGAGGGCGGTTTGCCGTCAGCACACCTGAGGCGGTGGCGTCCTGCGCCCAGTATTGCGACGTGCTGAGCTTCAATATGTACACCCTCAAGCCCCAGGACGGGCAGGACTTCGCCTACCTGCGCAGTCTCGACAAGCCGGTGCTGGTCACCGAGTTCAACTTTGGCTCCCGGGATCGCGGCCCGTTCTGGGGCGCAGTCACCGAACTGGCCCGGGAGGAGGAGCGGGGACCGGCCTATGCCAACTTCCTCAAGCAGGCGCTGAGCGAGCCATCCATCGTCGGAGTGCACTGGTTCCAATACCTGGACCAGCCGGTGACCGGACGCCTGCTGGACGGTGAGAACGGTCATTTCGGCCTGGTGGGTATTACCGATGTGCCGTTCCAGGGCTTTGTCGAGACCGTGCGCAAGGGCAACCTGCTGGCGTTGGAGCAACTGGGCAAGGCCGCGCAGCTCGCGCGGGCCCAGGCCGAGCAGGCGGCCGCCAGCGGGCCTGCGGCGCAAAACCGGAACGCACCGAGCGCCACGGGTGAAGCGCACGCTGGTGGCCATTCCGGCAACGGCCACTGACGACTTTCGGGCCCCGCCGGGTGGGCCCGGTTGTTCCCAAATCCCCTCGAGGCTGAAACAATGCGCGCCACGTTGCCGAGCATTGTCGCAGGGGGATTCAGGGGTGCAGATTCAAGGTCATTACGAGCTCAAGTTCGAGGCGGTACGCGAGGCTTTCGCGGCGCTGTTCGAAGATCCCCAGGAGCGTGGCGCCGCGCTGTGCATCCAGGTCGGCGGGGAAACCGTGGTCGACCTTTGGGCCGGCACGGCCGACAAGGACGGCGCCGAGGCCTGGCACAGCGATACCATCGCCAACCTGTTTTCCTGCACCAAGACCTTTACCGCCGTGACCGCGTTGCAACTGGTGGCCGAGGGCAAGCTCAAGCTGGACGCGCCGGTGGCCGACTACTGGCCGGAATTCGCCGCGGCGGGCAAGGCGGCCATCACCTTGCGCCAGTTGCTGTGCCACCAGGCCGGCTTGCCGGCCCTGCGCGAGATGTTGCCGCCCCAGGCGCTGTACGAGTGGCAAACAATGGTCGACGCCCTGGCGGCCGAGCAACCCTGGTGGACGCCGGGGGAGGGGCACGGTTATGCCGCCATTACCTATGGCTGGCTGGTGGGCGAGCTGATCCGGCGGGCCGATGGCCGCGGCCCGGGCGAATCCATCGTGGCCCGCGTGGCCAAGCCCCTGGGACTGGACTTTCATATCGGCTTGGCCGACGAGGAGTTCCACCGGGTGGCGCATATCGCACGGGGCAAGGGCAATGTCGGCGACGCTGCGGCCCAGCGCTTGTTGCAAGTGACCATGCGTGAGCCTGAGGCGATGACTACCCGGGCCTTTACCAATCCTCCGTCTATCCTGACCAGCACCAATAAGCCGGAGTGGCGGCGCATGCAGCAGCCAGCGGCCAACGGCCACGGCAATGCCCGCAGCCTTGCCGGGTTCTACAGTGGCTTGCTCGATGGCAGTTTGCTGGAGGCCGAGATGCTCGATGAGCTGACCCGCGAGCACAGCCTGGGCATGGACAAGACCCTGTTGACCCAGACGCGCTTCGGCCTGGGCTGCATGCTGGACCAGCCCGATGTGGCCAATGCCACTTTCGGTCTGGGTGGGCGGGCCTTCGGGCATCCGGGGGCGGGTGGTTCGGTAGGTTTTGCCGATCCGGAGCGCGATGTAGCGTTCGGATTTGTCACAAATACCCTGGGACCCTACGTGTTGATGGATCCTCGTGCACAGAAACTGGTGCGGATTTTGTCGGATTGTCTGTAAAAAGGTTGCTGTTAAGAACTTTTTTTGCTTAAACATGCGTGGAAAGCTGCAGGATGGAACCCTGTGGCTTTTATAATTTCCAAGCGTCTGTTTATAACGGTTATTTAGACCGAATTTTTTATCTCATTTTGTGGATATCCCATGTCGTCGAACAAGTCTCTAGCCTTGGCCATCTGCTTGACCGTAACCGGTTGTGCACAAACCCCACAAAATGAAGCGGACGGCGGCCATTGGTGGTCGTTCGGTACCGATAAGGCCAGCAGCAAGGAAGTTTCGGCTGCCCCTGCCAACGACAAACCCGCTACCGCCGAAGCCGCTCCGGCTGCCCCGGCGAGCAAGCCAGCCGCTCCGGCTGCTGCTGGCAAGGCCACCGCGTCGGCCAAGCAGGCCGCTCCTGCCGCCAAGCCTTCCGCTGGCAAGCCTGCTGCAACCGCCGCTGCCGAGCCTGCCCCGGCTCCTGTCGCCGCGACCCCAGCCCCAACCCCAGCTCCAGCCGCTCCGGTCGCCAAGGCCGAGAGCAGCAACTGGTGGTGGCCGTTCTCTTCCTCCAAGGATGAGGCCGACAAGCCGGTAGCCGATGCCAAGAAGGCCGAGCCAGCTCCAGCGGTGGCCAAGGCCGTCGACTCCGAGAGCAACTGGTGGTGGCCATTTGGCAAGAGCCAGCCCAAGCCCCTGAGCAAGGTCAACGTGGCGGACATTCCGATGCCTGACCCGAAAATCACCCAGGCCTGGCTGGACGACTACGAGCCTCGCCTGCGTGAAGCGGTGAAGGACAGCAAGCTGCAAGTGGAGCGTCGCGAGAACGTGCTGGTGGTTACCGCGCTGGTCGATGCTTCTTTCAACCCGGATCGTCCGGCCATGCTGCTGCCCGTCACCCTCGGCCCGTTCACTCGCGTGGCCAAGGCGGTGGAAGGCGACTCTAAGACTGCCGTGCTGATCCTCGGCCATGCCGACGCCACCGGCCCGACCCTGGCCAACCAGAAGTTGAGCCGTGATCGTGCCCAGTCCGTGGCCGCTATCTTCAGCCTCAGCGGCTTGAAGCAAGACCGCCTGATGCTGCGTGGCATGGGCGCGGTGATGCCGCGTGCCGCCAACGACAGCCCGCAAGGTCGCTCGCTGAACCGTCGCGTGGAAATCATGCTGACCCAGCGCAGCACCATGCTTGGCCTGCTGAGCAAGTACAACCAGCCGACGCCGTCCGAGACTGAAATGGTTGCCGTGCAGGACGCCAAGCCTCCGGTCCCAGCCCCGGCCAGCAAGAAAGCCGCTGCCGCCAAGAAGGCCCCGGCCAAGAAGCCAGCGGCCAAGAAGGCTCCGGCCAAGAAAACCGTCGCGGCTGCCAAGAACCCTACGGCCACCGCCCAGGCCAAGAACTGATTTGCAGGATAAGGAAGCAGCATGACTCAGTCTCTGGCTGATATGCGCCGCGACTATACCCGTGACGGCTTGTCCGAGGCCCAGGCCCCGGTCGAGCCCCTCGCGTTGTTCCACCAGTGGTTTGCCGATGCGGTGAAAACCGAGCAGCCACCGGTGGAGGCCAATGCGATGACCCTGGCGACCGTCGATGCCGACGGCCGTCCCCACTGCCGGGTCCTGCTGCTCAAGGGATTGGACGAACAGGGTTTTACCTTCTTCACCAACTACGACAGCGCGAAGGGACAGCAACTGGCTGCACGGCCCTTTGCCGCCATGACCTTCTTCTGGCCGACCCTGGAGCGCCAGGTACGGATCGAGGGGCGGGTAGCGAAGGTCAGTGCGCAGGAATCGGATGCCTATTACCAGGTGCGTCCCCTGGGAAGTCGCCTGGGAGCCTGGGCATCACCGCAGAGCCGGGTGATTGCCGATCGTGCCGAATTGCAGGAGCTGCTCAAGGCCACCGAGGCCCGCTTCAGCGATAGCCAGCCCGATTGCCCCGAGCACTGGGGAGGCTATCGACTGGTGCCGGAACGCATCGAGTTCTGGCAGGGGCGTGCCAGTCGCCTGCATGACCGCTTGAACTACCGCCTGCAGGCCGGGGAGTGGGTCCGCGAACGCCTGGCTCCCTGAACCTTGCCGATCACTCGCCGGGATAACCGGCCGCAGCGGCCTCCAGCCATTGCGGCAGGTCCCGGCGTTTTACTTTCTGGCGCTGGGCTTCTGCCAGTCGCTGCAACATGTACTGCTTCTTCTGTTCGTCGCTGCCTGCCATGGACAGCGCCAGGTCCCGGTCTGTCCAGCGCTTGATGCGTACGTACAGCCACCAGTGGAAATACAGGCCGGCGACCGTGACCACGAAGATGATGAAGTAATCCATGGAAAATCCTTTGTTCGATAGCGTTATGCTGGAGGCTGGGGCTACCGTAGCGAGGGTGCCAGGTGCTCATTCAGCCTGTACTTGGGCTGAATGAAAGCAATTTTATCCGGGCCGCGCCGTGACAGGTGTCAAGCTGCGGAGTCTAATGATTTATTGTCCCTTGGAGTTGATCCTATGCGTAAGTCTGTTTTGCTGGTTGCGTCCTTTACCACGATGGCCATGTTGCTCGGCGGTTGCGCCTCCAACCTGACCGGTGATTCCTATTCCCGTGATGAAGCGCGTCGTGTGCAAAACGTGCGTCTGGGCACCATCGAATCCCTGCGTCCAGTGAAGATCGAAGGCACCAAGACCCCAATCGGCGGCGCTGCTGGCGCAGTGATCGGCGGTGTGGGTGGCAGCGCCATCGGCGGTGGCCGTGGCAGTATCGTCACTGCAGTCATCGGTGCTGTGGCTGGCGGCCTGCTCGGCTCGGCTACCGAAGAAGGGCTGACCCGTACCCAGGGCGTGGAGATCACCGTGCGTGAAGACGACGGCAGCATGCGCGCCTATGTACAACAAGTTCAGGAAAACGAAGTGTTCCGTGTTGGCGACCGCGTTCGCATCATGACCGTCAACGGCACCAGTCGTGTAACTCGCTGATTTTCCATCAGCCAAACAAAACCCCGGCCAGGCGACTGACCGGGGTTTTGTTTTTTAAGCCAGGGCTCCTTGGGATATCAAGAGGCTACTGGATTGCTCTTGCGGCTGGCGGCAGCCGTCACGGCATAACCGATCAGCGCGGCCAGCAGTGAGCCGGTGAGAATACCCATGCGATCCATGCCCGCGTATTCGCTGGCGCCAGGTACAAAGGCCAGGGAACCGACGAACAGGCTCATGGTGAAGCCGATTCCGCAGAGAATCGCCACACCGAACACCTGTCCCCAATTGGCGCCGGCAGGCAGTGCGGCAAGACCGGTCTTGACCGCCAGCCAGGTCAGGCCGAATACACCGACCGTCTTGCCCAGCAGCAGGCCGACGGCGATGCCCATCGGTACGAAGTGGGTGAAGCTCTCCAGCGTCACGCCGCTGAGCGACAGCCCGGCGTTGGCAAAGGCGAACAACGGCAAGATGCCGAACGACACCCAAGGGTGCAGCGCATGCTCAAGGGCCAGCAGTGGCGACGGCTCGGCGTTACGAGTGCGCAGGGGAATGCAGAAGGCCAGGGTCACGCCTGCCAGGGTGGCATGGACACCGCTCTTGAGTACGCAGACCCAGAGGATCAGGCCGATGATCATGTAGGGCCCGAGCTTCACCACGCCCATTCGGTTCATCGCGACCAGGGCGGCGATGCAAGCTGCCGCCAGCATCAGCGACAGGGTCGACAGGGCGCCTGAATAGAAGATCGCAATGATCACGATCGCCCCCAGGTCATCGATGATCGCCAGGGTCATCAAGAACAGCTTCAACGAGGTCGGTACCCGCTTGCCCAGCAGCGCCAGTACCCCGAGGGCGAAGGCGATATCGGTGGCGGTAGGAATCGCCCAGCCGCTGAGGGCTGGCGGGTTGTCGCGGTTCAGGTACCAGTAGATCAATGCCGGCACCAGCATGCCGCCAATGGCCGCAGCGCCAGGCAGGACTATCTGCGAAGGCTTGGACAACTGGCCATCGAGGACTTCCCGCTTGACCTCCAGGCCGATCAGCAGGAAGAACAGCGCCATCAGGCCATCGTTGATCCACAGCAGCAACGGCTTGGCGATCTTCAAGGCGCCCACCTGGGCAACCACCGGGGTTTCCAGGAGACCGTTGTACAGCCAGGACAACGGCGAGTTGTTGATGATCAAGGCCAGGACGGCAGCAGCGATCAACAGCAGCCCGCTGGCGGCTTCCATGGCAAAGAAACGGGTGAAAGTACTACGCAGAGGCAAGGTCGCTCTCCATTTAAAACCAGACAAAGGTGGCACACCCTAACCCGTACACTTGGTTGTTAAAACAAAAGTTATATTCTTTTTTGTTATAAGCAGGAAGCAAGCGGCCTGCTGAAAAAGTCCGCTGGCAGTTGTGTTTCCAATTGCTTCACAGCTGTACCTGTCAGGGCTGGAAGATATTTCCTAACATGTCCATCCCCGTGGCTTGCAGGGCCTTTCCCGACAACGGGAAGTGCCTTGTCGTCCCGGGCCTGGATCACCTATGCAGGGTGCATTTCATCTTCTTGCGCCGGTATGGCGTTCGATCCGCAGAGAATAGAACATGAGCGACAATCGCCAGTGGGCCCGTGAGGCCATCCGCATCATCGAAGCCGATTTCCAGCGCAGCGCCGATACTCACCTGATCCCGTTGGCGTTGCCTGGGCGTCCGGGCATCGAGCTGTACTTCAAGGACGAATCCAGCCATCCCACCGGTAGCCTCAAGCACCGCCTGGCCCGTTCGCTGTTCCTCTATGCCTTGTGCAATGGCTGGCTCAAGCCCGGGGCGCCGGTGATCGAAGCCTCCAGCGGCTCCACGGCGATTTCCGAGGCCTACTTCGCGCGACTGCTGGGCTTGCCCTTTATCGCGGTGATGCCGGCCACCACCTCCCAGGAAAAGATCGCCCAGATCGCCTTCTATGGCGGCAAGAGCCATCTGGTGCAAGACCCCACGCAGATCTACACCGAGTCCGAGCGCTTGGCCCGTGAAAGCGGCGGGCACTTCATGGACCAGTTCACCTACGCCGAACGCGCTACCGACTGGCGGGCGAACAACAACATCGCCGAGTCGATCTTCCAGCAATTGCGCTTCGAGCGTTACCCGGAGCCTGCCTGGTTGATTTCCAGCCCGGGTACTGGCGGCACCACTGCAACCCTGGGACGCTATGTGCGTTACCGCCAGCACCAGACCCGGGTGCTGTGCGCCGATGCCGAGCGCTCGGTGTTCTTCGACTACTACAACAGCGGAGATGCCAGCTTGCGCCTGGATTGCGGTTCGCGGATCGAAGGCATTGGCCGGCCCCGGGTCGAAGCCTCGTTCCTGCCCCAGGTCATCGATGCCATGGTCAAGGTCCCGGACGCCCTGTCCCTGGCGGCCATGCACTACCTGGCCCAGCGCCTCGGGCGGCGGGTCGGTGGTTCCAGCGGCACCAACCTGATCGGTGCCCTGATGGCCGCGCAGCAGATGGCATCTGCCGGCGAGGCGGGGTCGATCGTGGCGATTCTCTGTGATGGTGGCGAGCGTTATGCGACCACCTACTACGATGAGCAGTGGCTGGCGGAGCAGGGCTATGAATTGACGGCCTTGATCGAGGCAGTGGCCGCGAGCGTAGAGCAGGGGGCTGCCTTGCCTGCCAGCGTATTGCGCGCTGGTATCTGAATGATGAGGGAGCTGCACCGGCAGCTCCCTCATTCCGGCCTCAGCCTTGGATACCGAGGATGTTGCGGGCCACGGCTTCGGCGATACGGATGCCATCGACGCCGGCGGACAGGATGCCCCCGGCATAACCGGCGCCTTCACCGGCCGGGTACAGGCCCTTGAGGTTCAGGCTCTGCATCGAGGCATCGCGAGTGATGCGCAGTGGTGACGAGGTACGGGTCTCGATCCCGGTCAGCACCGCGTCATGCAGGGAGTAACCCTTGATCTGCCGCTCGAAGGCCGGCAGGGCTTCGCGGATGGCTTCGATGGCGAAGTCCGGCAGGGCCAGCGCCAGGTCACCCAGGTTTACCCCAGGCTTGTAGGACGGCTCGACGCTGCCGATGGCGGTGCTGGGCTTGCCGGCGATGAAGTCACCCACCAGCTGCGCCGGGGCCTGGTAATTGCTGCCGCCGAGGACGAAGGCGTGGGACTCCAGGCGTTCCTGGAGCTCGATACCCGCCAGCGGGCCGCCCGGATAGTCCACTTCCGGGGTGATGCCCACCACGATGCCGGAGTTGGCGTTGCGCTCGTTACGCGAGTATTGGCTCATGCCGTTGGTGACCACGCGGTTCGGCTCGCTGGTAGCCGCCACCACGGTGCCTCCCGGGCACATGCAGAAGCTGTACACCGAGCGGCCGTTCTTGGCGTGGTGCACCAGCTTGTAGTCGGCGGCGCCGAGTTTCGGGTGCCCGGCGTACTTGCCCAGGCGGGCGCTGTCGATCAGTGATTGCGGGTGCTCGATGCGGAAGCCGACCGAGAACGGCTTGGCCTCCATGAACACGCCCTTGGCGTGGAGCATGCGGAAGGTGTCGCGGGCGCTGTGGCCCAGGGCCAGGACCACATGGCGCGAATGCAACTGCTCGCCGCTTTCCAGGACCACGCCGGTCAGTTGCTCGCCGTCCACCAGCAGGTCGGTGACTTTCTGCTCGAAGCGCACTTCACCGCCCAGGGCGATGATCTCTTCGCGCATCTTCTCCACCATGCTGGTCAGGCGGAAGGTGCCGATGTGCGGCTTGTTGATGTAGAGGATCTCTTGCGGCGCGCCGGCCCGGACGAACTCAACCAGGACCTTGCGACCGTGGTGCTGGGGGTCCTTGATCTGGCTGTACAGCTTGCCGTCGGAGAAGGTTCCGGCACCGCCCTCGCCGAACTGCACGTTGGACTCGGGGTTGAGCACGCTCTTGCGCCACAGGCCCCAGGTGTCCTTGGTGCGCTGGCGCACTTCCTTGCCGCGCTCGAGGATGATCGGCTTGAAGCCCATTTGCGCCAGCAGCAGGCCGGCGAAGATCCCGCAGGGCCCGAAGCCCACTACGATCGGCCGTTCCTGGAGGTCGGCCGGGGCCTGGCCCACGACCTTGTAGCTGACATCCGGCGCCGGGTTGACGTTACGGTCGTCAGCGAACTTCTGCAGCAGGGCCGCCTCGTCGCGTACGGTGAGGTCGATGGTGTAGATGAGCAACAGTTCCGAGGACTTCTTGCGCGCGTCGTAGCTGCGCTTGAACAAGGTGAAGTCCAGCAGGTCGTCGCTGGCGATGCCCAGGCGCTGCACGATGGCGGCGCGCAGGTCTTCATCGGGGTGGTCGAGCGGCAACTTGAGTTCGGTGATTCGTAACATGACAGGGTCCGGGTAGGCGGTGCGCAACAGTGCGCCGGCTTGCTTTGCACAAACCGGCGATTATAAGCCGCAATCCACCCTTGCCGTGAGGCTAAAACGGTTGCTCGTCGAATCAGTCGTTGCGCGAGGCCCCGAAATAACCGCAACCGCGCTGGACCTGGCCATCCACCCGCAGCTCCGCGCTCAGGTGCTGGACGCTGCCGGTGACGCTATCGACGCAGCGTTGTGGTGCAACCCACAGTTCCACGCGTTGGTGGTTGGCTTCGCTGGTGAGGTTGAAGCGGCCGTCGCCCAGCTGTTCTTCCAGATAGGGCAGGGCCAGGGTCGGTTGGCCGACTCGTTCGATCATCATGCCCCGGGTGCTGACATCGACGTTCCACACCGGGTTCTTGCCACTGGCCCGCAGGATCAGGCGCTGGAAGTTGGGATCGCCGCAGGCACTGGAACGCTCGACCCGATACAACTGGCGCAGGTCCAGTTGGCCATCGCCGCTACCACTGGCAGAGAACTTGCCTCGCAGGTCGGCGAACAGCTTGCCCTGCTTTTCAGCCAGGGTCGCGGCCTCTTGCAGCACGCTGGTGCCCCCACCATCGGTGATGACGTAGCGGCGATCTTCACTGCAAGGCTTGAACAGCAACTGGCCGTCGGCGGCGCTGAGTTCGCCCTGCATCCGGGTCAGGCCGGCCATGGAAGGGGCGCTAGGCTGATCATTGAACAGGGGCAGCACCTGGCAGCCGGCAAACAGCGGCAACAAGGCAAAACAAAGCAGGGAACGGGCGGTGCGCATCATGGGGCCTCCAGGCGGAAGCCGACACGTTACGCAGCCCGACCGCTCACCACAACCCCGGATTCAGCGCTCAACCGACGTGATAGGTCTGGCCGGTCTGCAAGCCTTCCACGCTCTTGGCATAGGCCAGGCCCACGTCGGCGCCCGCTACGGGCTTGAAGCCGCGGAAGTACGGGGCGTAGCTGTCCATGGCCTCCAGCAGCACGGTGGGGCTCACGGAGTTGACGCGCAGGCCCCGCGGCAGGTCGATGGCCGCCGCGCGGACAAAGCTGTCGATGGCTCCGTTGACCAGGGCGGCCGAGGCCCCGCTGCGGATCGGGTCATGGCTCAGCACGCCGCTGGTGAACGTGAAGGAGCCTGCATCGTTGGCGTATTCGCGGCCGATCAACAGCAGGTTGACCTGGCCCATCAGTTTGTCTTGCAGGCCCAGTTGGAAATGCTCAGCGGTCATCTCCCCCAGGGGCGCGAAGGTGACGTTGCCGGCGGCGCACACCAGGGCATCGAAGCGGCCGGTCTTCTCGAACAGGGCGCGGATCGACTGGCTGTCGCTGATATCCACCTGGAAGTCGCCGCTGCTGCGGCCGATACGGACGATTTCGTGGCGCTGTGCCAGTTCCCGGTCCACCGCCGAGCCAACAGTGCCGTTGGCACCGATCAGGAGAATCTTCATGGGCTGTTCCTCGTGAGAAGGGAGATGAGGTTGCAGTCTAGAGTGGTTTTTTTCATGAATTAACGCGCTAATAGGCAACCTTTGGTTTTCTGGTGGAAACAATCCATGAGCGAGATGGATGACCTCGCGGCTTTTGCCGTATTGGTGGAGGCAGGCAGTTTCACCTTGGCGGCCCAGCGCCTGGGGTGCAGCAAGGGCCAGTTGTCCAAGCGCATCAGCGCCCTGGAGGCGCGGTTCGCAGTGGTGCTGCTGCAACGCACCACCCGCCGCCTGGACCTGACCGCCGCCGGTGCCGCGCTGCTGCCCCAGGCCCAGGCGCTGGTGGCCCAGGTGGAGCGCGCCCACCAGGCCCTGGCCCGGCTCAAGGACGATGTCGCAGGCCCGGTGCGCCTGACGGTGCCGGTGTCCCTGGGGGAAACCTTTTTCGACGGCCTGTTGCTGGAGTTCTCCCGGCAGTATCCCCAGGTGCAGATCGAACTGGACCTGAGCAATGCCTACCGCGACCTGGCCCGGGAGGGCTTCGACCTGGCGGTGCGCTCCGCGGTGGACAATGACCAGCGCCTGGTGGCCCGGCCACTGCTGGCCTGGCATGAAGTGACCTGCGCCAGTCCGGCATACCTGGAGCAATACGGTGAGCCCCGCACGCCCATGGAACTGGCCAACCATCGCTGCCTGCTCAACAGCCACTACAGCGGGCGTGAGGAATGGCTCTACCACCAGCGTCACGAGCTGTTGCGGGTGCGGGTCAACGGGCCGTTCGCCAGCAATCACTACAACCTGCTGAAAAAGGCCGCCCTGGTGGGGGCCGGTATCGCCCGGCTGCCATCCTATGTACTGCATGGCGAGCTGGCCGATGGTGGCCTGCGCTGGCTGCTGCGGGACTACCAGACCCGCAGTATGCCCATGTACCTGGTGCATCCCTACCAGGGGGGATTACCCAGGCGCACCCAGGTCCTGGCCGATTACCTGATGGACTGGTTCCGCCGCAGCGGCGAAGCCCTGGACCGCTTGTAGCCGCCTCGAGCCGATCCGCCGGCCATGGCCACACGAAGCGAGTTGGCTGTTGTGGCCGCTGCCGAGCCTGCGAGGCTGCGCCAAGGTCCGCAGGAGCTTCCAGTGCCAGCCCGGCCAAGCTCATTATTCAATCGATCCGGCTACAGGATGCAGAGTCGCTTCAATGTCCGAGTCGGCGACGCAGCAGGTGGTCGACAGACAGCACCCCAGGCCCGCGAGCCATCAGCAACAGCAGGATGGCGATCCAGGTGCCATGGGTCGGGTAGGCGTCCGGGTAGACGAACAGCTGGATCACCAGGGTCATGCCCAGCAACGCCAGGGCAGAAAAGCGCGTGGCCAGGCCGAACAGAATCAACACCGGGAAAAAATGCTCGGCAAAGGCCGCCAGGTGCGCCGCCAGTTCCGGAGCCAGTATCGGCAAGTGGTACTCGCTCTGGAACAAGGGAATGGTCGAGTCCGCCAGGTGCGGCCAACCGAACTCGAACGTCCCGGAAACCAGGTCGATAGCCAGTCCTTCGACCTTGGTCTGCCCGGATTTCCAGAACACCGCGGCAATACTGAAGCGCGCGATGAAGGCCACCAGGCTGTAGGGGATGAGTTCCAGTTTCTGGCAGGCCCGCATCAGCAGGCTGGCGATAGGGGAGTGGGTCCGGGTATTCATGATCGGTCTTCTTCTGCGGTTACAAGTCAATGAGTGCGCCGTGGCCAAGCAGCAGGCCCAGGCAACGGCCCAGGTCGAAGTCGGCTTGGGCGTCCAGGGCCTGGGCGGCGGCGACCGCCAGCGGTTGCCGGGTGCGCAGGCTGTCGGTGAAGGCCAGGCAGCCGGCATCCACGGCCAGTACCTCGACCTCCAGGGCGTTGCGTAGCACCAGGATGTGTTGTTCCCGATGCAGGTAGAACGATGGCCATTGCCGGCCATCCTGGTGCGCGGCCCACAGGCTGGCCACGGCGTAGTTCGATTGCAGACTGCGCAGCGATGGATGCAGGTGCAGGTGCAACCGGCCAAGCTGCTCCGGTCGGCTCATGGCTTCTTGCAGTTGCGTCGCTGCCAATGGCCGGGCATCGGCGGCGTGATAACTCTCGACCCGCAAGCGTTCCAGGCGGGTGATATCGCCCAGGTAGGGCAAGGAGGCGGCCGGAGTGAAGTCATCGATGAATTCGGCAAACCCCTCGCCGTAATCGTTGAGCCGTGGGGTGCTGGGAGGCTGGCGCTCGATATAGGTTCGGGCCATGGCCCTGAAAAACGCTTGGCCCACCAGTTGCTCCACCACCGGGTAGCTGTCTGCCAGGGCGTTGATCAGCGAGCCCTGCACATTGTTGCGATAGACCGCGAAGCGACTGGCCGGATCGGCGCCGTTGCTGCTGTACAGGCCCGGCGGGCAGGCCTGCCCGGTGTCCAGCAGGGCCCTGGTGAAATCAGCCTGGCTGCTCATGTGCGCTCCTTGAGCTGGCGCAGCAACGCCTCGGCCTTGCCGGCTTCGGCCTGGAGGGTGGCGAAGGGCGGAATGCGATTGTCCCTTTCGATCAGCGTGGCCATGGGGCCGATACGTTCCAGGACTTGCTGGTACAGGGCCCAGACGGCATCGTCCACCGGGGCGCCGTGGTCGTCGATCAACAGGCGATCTCCCAGCCCATCGCGGTCCTCGGCAAAGCCTGCCAGGTGGATTTCCCCTACGGCATGCAATGGCAGCGCCTGTAGGTAGGCCAGCGGCTCACGCTGGTGATTGACGCAGCAGACATGCAGGTTGTTGATGTCCAGCAAGAGGCCGCAACCGCTGCGGCGGACCACCTCGCTGATGAAGTCCGGCTCATCCAGGGTCGAGCGCTGGAACTGCAGGTAGGTGGCCGGGTTCTCCAGCAACAGCTGGCGACCCAGGCGTTGCTGTACCTGGTCGATGTGTTCGCAGACCCGTTGCAGGGTCGGTTGGTCATAGGCCAGGGGCAACAAGTCGTTGAGAAACACCGGGCCATGGCTGGACCAGGCCAGGTGCTCCGAAAAGGACTGGGGCTGGTAGCGCTCGATCAAGGCCGCCAGGCGCGCCAGGTGCTGGTTGTCCAGCGGGCCTTCGCCACCGATGGACAGGCCGACACCATGCAGCGACAGCGGGTAGTGCTCGCGAATCAGGCCCAGGTAGTGATGGAAGGGGCCGCCGTCCACCATGTAGTTCTCGGCATGGACCTCGAAGAAACCGATGTCGGGCCGTTGGCCGAGCACGTGCTTGAAGTGCTCGGTCTTGAGCCCCAGGCCAGCACGAGGCGGCAGGCTTGGCGCCAAGGCCCGAGTGTCGTCGTGGCGGTGCGGGTTCAGGGGCATGTTCATGATCGACACTCAGGCCGCGGCATCAGGACTTGGCCTTGAAGGCCGCGAGTTGGCCGAAGCCGGTGGGGGAGGTGCTGCTGGCGGTTTTCTCGCAGGTGCCCTTGGGCACCAGTTTCCAGGCGTTGGCCTGATGGTCGGTCTTCGAGGTGCCCGCGCAGGTGGTTCCAGCACCTGCCGCACAATCGTTCTTGCCCTTCATGGCGACGCCGAAGCACTTCTCCATGTCGCCCTCGGCATGGGCCGTGACCGGCAGGGCGGCGATGCTCAGGGCAGAGCCCAGCGCCAGGACCAGGGCAGTGGCGGACAGGGTACGAGGATGGCTCATGTTGTTTCTCCAGGTTTGGGTTTGGACAAGGAAGCATTTGTGCTCGCTTGTCCTACTAGAGATGGCACCTGGCGATTCGTTACAGCCCCTGGCGATTTTTTATTGGCCCCGAAAAAAAACGGCCCCGAAGGGCCGTTTCTGGTTCCGCTGGCGCTTAGCCGCCGAGATAGGCGTCGCGTACCTTGGGGTCGGTCAGCAAGGCTTCGCCGGTGCCTTGCATCACCACCCGGCCGTTTTCCAGGACATAGGCGCGATCGGCGATCTTCAGCGCCTGGTTGGCGTTCTGCTCCACCAGGAACACCGTCACGCCGTCACGGCGCAGTTGTTCGATGATGTCGAAGATCTGCTGGATGATGATCGGCGCCAGGCCCAGGGACGGTTCGTCCAGGAGCAACAGCTTGGGCTTGCTCATCAGCGCCCGGCCGATGGCGAGCATTTGCTGCTCGCCGCCGGACATGGTGCCGCCACGCTGGGTGAAGCGCTCCTTGAGCCGTGGGAACAGGTGCAGGACCTTGTCCATCTGCTCCTGGAAGTCGCCCTTGTCGGTGAAGAAACCGCCCATGGCCAGGTTTTCCTCTACCGTCAGGCGGGCGAATACCCGGCGTCCTTCGGGCACCACGGCAATGCTCTTGCGCATGATGTGCGCCGAGCTTTGCCCTACCAGTTCCTCGCCCAGGTAGCGGATGCTGCCGCTGTGGGCCTGGGGCGAACCACAGAGCGTCATCAGCAGGGTGGACTTGCCGGCGCCGTTGGCTCCGATCAGGGTGACGATCTCGCCCTGGCGGATCTCGACGTTGACGCTGTGCAACGCCTGGATCTTGCCGTAGTAGGTGGAAACGTTCTCGAACTGCAGCATTTACGCTTCCCCCAGGTAGGCTTTGATCACTTCGGGATTGTCGCGGATCTGCTCCGGCGTACCGTCGGCCAGTGGCGTGCCCTGGTTGATCACGACGATATGGTCGGAAATGCTCATGACCAGCTTCATGTCGTGCTCGATCAGCAGCACGGTGACGTTGTGCTCCTCGCGCAGCATGCTGATCAGGGCCTTGAGGTCCTCGGTCTCCTTGGGGTTGAGGCCGGCGGCCGGCTCGTCGAGCATGAGGATTCGCGGGCGAGTCATCATGCAACGGGCGATTTCCAGGCGCCGTTGCTGACCATAGGCCAGGGTCCCGGCAGGGCGGTTGGCGAACTCGCGCAGGTTGACCTTGTCCAGCCAGTAGCCGGCGTATTCCATGGCCTCGCGCTCGCTCTTGCGAAACGCCGGGGTCTTGAACAGGCCGGACAGGAAGTTGGTGTTCAAGTGGCGATGCTGGGCGATCAAGAGGTTCTCGACCGCGGTCATGTCCTTGAACAACCGCACGTTCTGGAAGGTCCGTACCACGCCCTTGCGGGCGATCTTGTGGCCGGGCAAGCCCTGGATCGGCTCGCCGTCCAGCAGGATGCTGCCGGCGCTGGGCTGGTAGAAGCCGGTGAGGCAGTTGAACACGGTGGTCTTGCCGGCGCCGTTCGGGCCGATCAGCGCCACCACTTGTTTTTCCTTGACGGTCAGGGCCACGCCGTTAACCGCCAGCAGGCCGCCAAAACGCATGGACAGGCCGGTTACTTTGAGGATCTCGCGGCTCATTTTCGCAGCTCCATGTGAGGGCGTTGCATGGGCAGCAGACCTTGGGGACGCCAGATCATCATCAGCACCATCATGGCGCCGAACATCAACATCCGGTATTCGCTGAATTCACGCATCAGTTCAGGCAGGAGGATCATCACGATCGCCGCGAGGATCACCCCCAGTTGCGAGCCCATGCCACCGAGCACCACGATGGCGAGGATGATCGCCGACTCGATGAAGGTGAAGGACTCCGGGGTCACCAGGCCCTGGCGAGCAGCGAAGAAGCTGCCGGCGAAACCGGCGAAGCAGGCACCCAGGGTGAACGCCGAGAGCTTGATCACGGTGGGGTTCAGGCCCAGGGCACGGCAGGCGATCTCGTCTTCACGCAGGGCTTCCCAGGCACGCCCGATCGGCATGCGCAGCAGGCGGTTGATCACGAACAGCGCCAACAAGGCCAGCAGCAGTGCCACCAGGTACAGGAAGATCACCTTGTTGATCGAGTTGTATTCCAGGCCGAAGAACTCATGGAAGGTCTGCAGGCCTTCTGCAGCCTTGCGCTCGAAGGTCAGGCCGAAGAAGGTCGGCTTCTCGATGTTGCTGATGCCGTTGGGGCCACCGGTGAGGTCGGTCATGTTGCGCAGCAGCAGGCGGATGATTTCACCGAAGCCCAGGGTCACGATCGCCAGGTAGTCACCGCGCAGGCGCAGCACCGGGAAGCCCAGCAGGAAGCCGAAGGTGGCCGCCATCAGGCCAGCGATCGGCAGGCAGATCCAGAAGCTCAGGCCGAAGTAGTGCGACAGCAGCGCGTAGCTGTAGGCGCCAACGGCATAGAACCCCACATAGCCCAGGTCCAGCAGGCCGGCCAGGCCTACGACGATGTTCAGGCCCAGGCCGAGCATCACGTAGATCAGGATCAGCGTGGCAATGTCCACCGCTCCCCGGGAGCCGAAGAACGGCCAGACCAGGGCGCCGACGATCAGGGCCAGGATGAGCCAGCGCTGGGTGCTCGGCAGGGTCAGGAAGTTGCTGGCCTTGGCCGGGATCAGCGGCATTTTCGGCGAGGACTTCCACATGGCGCTGACCTGGGTATGGAACAGCACCCGCAGGAACATCAGCACCGAACACACCGCAATGGTGGTGAGGATGGCCGGGCTGGTGCCGTGGACCTCCAGGTTGATGCCGACGATGCTCAGTTTCAGGCCCAGGATCGGATACGCCACGGCCCATACCAAGAGTGCGCTGAAGAGCGCTTGCTTAATATTCCTAGTCATACTTTCTCAACCTCCGGACGGCCCAGAATGCCGGTCGGCCGGAACAACAGCACCAGAACCAACAGGCCGAACGCCACGACATCCTTGTACTGGTCGCCGAACACATCGGCACCAAAGGCTTCGGCCACCCCCAGCACCAGCCCGCCGAGCATCGCGCCCGGGATACTGCCGATGCCGCCCAAGACCGCCGCCGTGAAGGCCTTCAGGCCCACCAGGAAGCCGGCGTTGGGGTTGATCACGCCATACTGCATGCTCAGCAGCACGGCGGCGATGGCCGCCAGCGCAGCACCGATCACGAAGGTCAGGGCGATGATGTTGTTGGTATTGATCCCCAGCAGGTTGGCCATCCGGATGTCCTCGGCGCAGGCACGGCAGGCGCGGCCCAGGCGAGAGCGGGAGATGAACAGGGTCAGGCCGAGCATGGCGATGAGGGTCACCACGAACACCACGATCTGCATGTAGGAGATCAGCACTTCTTGTGCGCCACCCGGCCCGATGGAAAAGCTGCCCGGGATCAGGTTGGGAATGGACTTGTCCTTGGAGTCCTGTGCCAGCAGAACGGTGTTCTGCAGGAAGATCGACATACCGATGGCGGAGATCAGCGGGATCAGGCGGTTACTGCCACGCAAGGGGCGGTAGGCGATCCGTTCGATACTGTAGCCATAGGCACTGGTGACGACGATGCTCGCGATGAAGGCTGCGGTCATCAGGAGTGGGACGCTGTCGAGTCCCATCATGGCCAGCCCCGCGATGGCGATGAACGCCACATAGGAACCGATCATGTAGACCTCGCCGTGGGCGAAGTTGATCATTCCAATGATGCCGTAGACCATCGTATAGCCGATGGCGATCAGGGCATACGTGCTGCCAACGGTCAGGCCGTTAACCAGCTGTTGGAAGAAGTGATAGATGTCAGGCATTACAACGCTCCTAAAAACCTGATACGCATTTCACTGGTGGAGTCATTTTCCCGCCCAGGCCCCGTGGGTCTGCACCCACTTCGGGCTGGACTTTGCCAGCGAACCGCTGATGACGGTTTTGAGATTTTCAGGTGGACAGGCTTCCGGATCACGGGAGCACGGCCCATAGATTCGTAAAACAAAGCCCACGGCAAGCCGTGGGCTCTATCGGCAGTCAGCCAGGCGCAGCCTTACTGGGGCGAGACTTGGGTCTTGGGCTTACCGAAGTGCCACTCGTAGACCACGAACTTGAAGTCCTTCAGGTCGCCCTTGGAGTCGAAGCTCAGGTCGCCAGTCGGGGTCTTGAAGGTACCGGCGTGGATGGCTTCAGCCACCTTGGCCGCGTCTTCGCTCTTGGCGTTGGTGATGGCGCCGGCGATGACTTCAACTGCGGAGTAGGAAGGGAATACGAAAGGACCGCTCGGGTCTTCTTTCTTGGCCTTGAAGGCGTCAGCCAGGGCGACGTTGGCCGGGTCCTGGTCGAAGGATTTCGGCAGGGTGACCAGCAAGCCCTCGGAGGACTCCTTGGCGATCTGCGAGATGGAGTCGTTGCCCACGCCCTCCGGACCCATGAACTTGGCGTTCAGGCCTTTTTCCTGGGCTTGGCGCAGGATCAGGCCCAGCTCTGGGTGGTAGCCGCCGTAGTAGACGAAATCGACGTTGGCTTGCTTGAGCTTGGCAATCAGGGAGGAGAAGTCCTTGTCGCCGGCATTGATGCCTTCGAACACCGCGACCTTGGTGCCTTTTTTCTCCAGGGTCTGCTTCACGGCGGTGGCGATGCCTTCACCGTACTGCTGCTTGTCGTGGAGCACGGCGACGATCTTGGGCTTCACGTGGTCGGCGATGTAGTTGCCGGCGGCCGGGCCCTGGGCGCTGTCCAGGCCGATGGTGCGGAACACCATCTTGTAGCCACGGGAGGTGATGTCCGGGCTGGTGGCGGCGGGGGTGATCATGACCACGCCTTCATCTTCATAGATGTCGGAGGCTGGTTGAGTGGAGCTGGAGCAGAGGTGGCCGACGACAAACTTGACGCCGTCGTTGACTACCTTGTTGGCGACTGCGACGGCTTGCTTTGGATCGCAGGCGTCGTCGTATTCGACGGCTTCGAGTTTCTTGCCGTTGACGCCGCCCTTGGCGTTGATCTGTTCAATGGCCATCTTGGCACCACTGAACTGCATGTCTCCGTACTGTGCTACAGGGCCGGTTTTGGGGCCGGCGATACCGATCTTGATGGTGTCAGCTGCGAACGAATGGCCGGCAACACCTGCCAGGACCATAGCGGCAAACAGTTTGGAAATCTGCTTAGTAGCCTTATTCATAGTGCTCCACTCTTACTGTTGTAATTTTTATAGTTCCGGCGGCCTTGAGTCGCAGAACCGAGTCAGATATCGCGATATCCCTCGGAAATGTCCCTGGCAACTGTACCGGTACAGTGTAGTGCGCCGGTCGTTCGCTTGAAAAGCTGGCTGCTGGGGGCAAAAACGCGGAATGTCGCTTGCTTGAAAGAAAAAGACAGATTTGCGGCGTGGCTTTCGCAACGAATCGGCGTCAATCCCTGGCGCTTCTGAGCTTCTCGATCTTTGACGCTTTTGCTTCTGGGTTTTTCTGCCAGGGCACCGACGTTATGATTGCGCCGATTTCTTTTCTGGACAGTCCCATGACTCAAGAACCTAGCACCCTCTATGCCAAGCTGCTTGGTGAGACCGCATCGATCAGTTGGAAGGAACTGGAACCGTTCTTCGCCAAGGGTGCCCTATTGTGGGTCGATGCCGACCTGGATCTGATCGAAGCCGCCCAGGCGGTGGCCGAGAATCAGGCGGAAAAAGTGGCGGCCTGGTTGGCCGAAGGGAAGGTTGAAAAGCTGTCTGCGACGCGGGCATCCGATCTATTGGAGCGTGATCCGACGCTGTGGGCGGTGGTGGTATCGCCCTGGATCCTGACCCAGGAACGAGCGTCGAGCTGAGGCTGTGCGCCGATCTGGTGCGTGCTTTTGTCGGACAAAAGTGTGTAGCCGAGTAACCGTGAATCCAGTGATGGCATCTTGCCGTAGAGAAACGCCCCACCCGTTATTCGGCCAGGGTGACGTTCACGGAATGGGAACAGTTTCAAGCCCAGCCGACGGGCTGCTCAATTGTTGTGCAACCTGAACATGCCAGCCGGCCTTGAGCGATTCATTCGCTGGCTCGCCGGCTCGTGCGTCACCGAGGCTGCTGCCTCGGTTCGTAGTGGAGCCGGCGGGCTGGCGAGGCCTCAATAGGCGGTCTTGCCGGTGTGGCTATTCAGGGAGATGACCCGGGTCTTGCCGATGCGATGACGGTAGATTTCCCGCAGGTACTTGATGGCCTTCTTCACGCAATCCCGGGATAGGCGGATGTCATTGATCGAGACGAACTTGTCCTTGTCGTTGATCAGTTCGCGGTACTTCTTCTCGTACATCGGCTTGATCGCATACCAGTTGGTATCCAGGATCTTCGCCGGGTTCTCGAACTCGTTGAGCAAGTCGTCGATACGGTCTTCTTCGAAGTGGTCGCTGGTGATGAAATCCAGGACGGAATTGTCCAGGGTGTCGTCGAAGCGGTACGGATTGCGTGCGAAGCAGCGCTTGATGAAGGCCACGATCAGGGTCAGGAAGTCATCCGACAGGCAGGGGCTCTTGGCGATCAGGGTGGTCAGCGACAAGTTGGCCGAGGCGCCGATCACCAACGCGTAGCGCTTGAGCGTGGTGTTGGGGAACAGGCTGTTGAGGTGGGTCTTGAGCCGGTTCAGGTCCATGTAGGACAGCTTGTAGTCCTTGGGCAGCGAGACGATGGACACCACCGACGAGCAGTTCTTGAAGAAGTGCAGGTCGTGCAGCGCCGCGGCGTCGAAGCCCGAGGCCTTGTATTGCTCCAGTGCCGCGCGATAGCGCTTGGACTCTATGGGCAGCAGGCTGATGCCCTCGATGGCCTGGGTCTGCTTGTTGAAGTGCGGCAGGTCGATGGAGCGGAAGAACAGGTCGTCGATGTTCAGGCGCTGCGGCTCTTTCTCGAACACCTTGAACTTGTCGCCGGTGGGCACCGGTTGCTCGGGCACCACGGACTCGGCATAGGCGATCGCCACCGGGCCGGCTAGGCTCATGAACAGGTCGTTGGCATCCAGGCGGATGGTCTCGCCGATATCGATACCGGCACGCCGGAAGTAGTTCTGGTCGTAGTCGGTGGTCACCGCCTGGGCGGTGAGGATGTTGAAGATCTGCTGGGAGATGTACTGGTTGGCGTGCTTCTCCATGGCGTTGACGTCGATGTTCTGGATGTTGCCGTCATCGCTTTCTTCGGCGTAGCGCATGATGTCGTTGGAGATCAGCATCATCGCGTTCCATGGGCGGATCCGCCCCATCACGCTGGCTTCGCTGCTGTCTTCGTTATCAAAGTTGTAGGAGAAGTCCCACTCCTCGGACAGGTACTTGCACAACAGGCGGCCGGCGTTGATGTGCAGGGCCTCGGACATCTCGCTGCGATGGTCGGAGATGTTCGGCAGCACGCAGATGCCGCTGGTGAAGATCGGCTCGAAGACGAAGGAGTGCCCGCTCTTGCTGTCGTGCTCGTCCATCGGCTTGGTGTCGAAGGTCTTGTTCATGTACGAGTACTGCTGGGCCAGGCCGAACTCCGAGGCCATGCCCGAACCCGTACCGCCACCGGCGCTGAAGATCGAGAAATACAGGCGCGACTGGTTGGCCTTGATCCCGCAGGAATCGATCAGGTACGAGTGGATCATCTTCCAGTCGGGGCTGGAGAAACGCTGGGTGTCCTTGTTGAGGATGATCTTGGCCAGGTACTGGCCGAGGATCGGTGCGTTACCGGCACCGCCAGCATGGACCTCGGAGAGGTCCATGATCTTCATCTTGCTGTAGTCGCGGATGAAGCCGCTCTTTTCACCCTTGCGGGAAAAACGGATACGGCCGGCGATGTCCTTGTCCAGGTCGCCGAGCATCACCAGCGGTTCGACCAGGAACACCGGCTTGCTGGCCTTGTTCTGTCCCAGGCGCAGGTTCTGGCGGATCCACTGGCCGGGGCTGTAGCTGCCCTCGTAGGCCTTGTCCTCATTGTTGAATTCGTTGAGGTAGAACTTGCGGGCGTTGTACACCAGCTCCGCGACGTCCAGGGCGATATTGGAGCCGCAGCGGCCCAGGCCGATCAGGCAGACCGAAGGGAACTCCTGGTCGCGGCGGTTTTCCTGCTCGTCCTCCAGGTGCGCCGGGCGCGGGAAAACGGTGTCGCGCAGGCCGTCGAGGTTGTCGAGGATGCGGTCGGTATTGGTTTCGGTGAAGTACAGGTATTGCTGGGGCGACTGAGGGCGTGAACTGGACAATGGCTTCGTATCTGAGTGGCTTGGAAGGGGAGAGGTCAGCGTCATCTCGGAAACTGCGTTGGCAGGATTATTCTTAGAAGTCATTGTGCGCCATATGCCTGGTCAGGTTGGCTCGGGGACAAGGTGTCGTCGAACCATCACGGAATGGGACCTCGTCGCTGGGTGGAGCGCGAATTTTGCCCAAGGCGCCAAAGGTTTTCTGAAAGACGCTCGGGGGAATCCTTTCCTGAATCATCATGGATCGGCCAGTATTCAATGATCTTTAATCCAATGAGGGCAATATGATGTCAGCGTTACCTTCGCTCGGTTTTGCCGGAATTGGCCTGATGGGCCTGCCAATGTGCCGGCGCCTGCTGGCTGCGGGCTATTCGCTGACGGTGTGGAACCGCGATCCGCGAAAGTGCGCACCGCTGGTGGCCGCCGGGGCGCGACAAGTTGCCGCGCCGTCGCAGCTCTGCGAGCAGGCCGACCTGGTGCTGTTGTGCCTGGCCAATACCGAGGTGGTACGCGAGGTGGTCTTTGGCGCCGCCGGCATCGCCGAGGGCGCCAGGCCTGGCCAACTGTTGCTGGACCTGTCGAGCCTGGAGCCGGCCGCTACCCGGGAAATGGCCGCCACGCTGGCCCGCGATACCGGCATGGGTTGGGTCGACGCTCCGGTGTCCGGCGGGACCCAGGGGGCGGAGGCCGGGAGCCTGGCGATCATGGTCGGTGGCGAGTCGGCAGACGTCGAGCGAGTGCGTCCGGTGCTGCTGGCCATGGGGCAGCGGGTGACACACATGGGGGCCGTGGGGGCGGGTCAGGTGACCAAGGCCTGCAACCAGATGATCGTTGCCTGCAACGCCCTGGTGATTGCTGAGGTCGTGGCCTTGGCCGAGCGATCCGGGGTCGACGCACGCTTGCTGGCCGAGGCCCTGGCAGGAGGGTTCGCCGACTCCAGGCCTTTGCAGATCCTGGCGCCGCAAATGGCCGAAAGCCGTTTCGAGCCCGTGAAGTGGCATGTGCGCACCCTGCTCAAGGACCTGGACAGCGCCGTGAAGCTGTCCCGGGAGCAGGGCGCCGCGACGCCGATCAGCGGGTTAGCTGCGCAGTTGATGCGCTTGCATGGTGGGCAAGGCTATCTGGAAAAAGATCCAGCGACTCTGGTTCGGCTATTCCGAGACCCGTCAGCGGGTTGACACCACCGGCATGGCGCTGGTCGAGCTCCTCCAGCACGGCATGCAATTCCTGCAGCGTGACCGGGCGACTGAGCAGGTAGCCCTGCAGGTAGTCGCAGCCGTAGTGCTCGAGGAATTGTTGCTGCTCCAGGGTCTCGACCCCTTCGGTGACCACCTGCAAATGCAGGGTATGGGCCATGACGATGATCGCCTGGACGATTTCCATGTCCTGGGTCGACTTGGGAATGTCCTGGATGAACGAGCGGTCGATCTTCAAGGTATTGAGTGGCAGGCGCTTGAGGTAGGCCAGGGATGAATAGCCGGTGCCGAAGTCGTCGATCGACAACGACACGCCCAGGCCGCGAATCTGCTTGAGCAATGCCAGGGTGCTGGAGATGTTGCCCATCAAGGCGTTCTCCGTGACCTCCAGCTCCAGGCGTTGCGGCGCTACCTGGGCATTGTGCAGGGCGCTTTCGATTTCTCCTGCCAGTTCCTCGCGAGTCAGGTTCAGGGCCGAGCAATTGACTGCGATCTTCAACTCGCCACGGCCGTGGTGCGAGAGGTAGGCCAGATCCTGGCAGGCCTTGCGCAGCACCCAGTTATCCAGCTCGGCGATCATGCCGTTGGCCTCGGCGATGCTGATGAAGCGATCCGGGCTCAGCAGGCCGTGCTGCGGATGTTGCCAGCGCACCAGGGCTTCGAGCTTGGTGACCCTGGCGCCCTTGAGATCGTAGATCGGCTGGTAGTACAGCTGCAGCCCCTGGTTGTCACGCAGGGCGTTACGCAGTTCCTCCTCCAGTTGCAGCTCCAGGGTGGCCCTGGTCTTGAGGCTGGAACTGAAGAAGTGCAGGTTGTTGCGACCTGCATCCTTGGATTGGTAAAGGGCCAGGTCGGCGTTCTTCAGCAGTTCCTCGCACGTCTTGCCGTCGTCGGGAAAGATACTGATGCCGATGCTGGTGGTCATCACCATGCGCCGGCCGCCCAGCTCGATCGGCTCCTTCATCTTTTGCATGATGCGATGGGCCATGTTCCGTGCCTCTTCGCGGTCATACAGGTTGATGAGGATGCAGAACTCATCGCCCCCCAGGCGCGCTACCACGTCCTCGTGATTGCGGGTGGAGTTCTTGATATGCCCGGCAATCACCTTGAGCAGTTCGTCCCCAGCATCGTGGCCGAGACTGTCGTTGATACGCTTGAAGTGGTCGATATCGAGGAACATCACCGCCAGCATGCCGCCGAAGGTGGACTTTTCCATGAGTTTTTCAGCGAACAGCTGGTTGAATCCGCGTCGGTTGATCAGGTTGGTCAGGGCGTCGTAGTGGGCCACGTGTTGCAGCGACACCCGGGCCTGGTCCAGTTGCGAGAGCAGGGTATTGACCCGGCGCAGGTCGCGTTCCTTGTGCTGCAGCTTCTTGTCCGCAAGGGCTGCGCTGATACCGCTGCCAATGATCAGCAGAATGATCACGCACAGGGTCAGCCCCAGTTGCAGGTGGCCGTTGGGCACTATCGGGCCGGGCGGGTTGCCGGCTGGCAGGACGAGGGTCATGGACCACATGCCGGTGAAGTGCATGAGTACGATGGCGCCACCCAGTACCAGGCTGCTGGCGTACTTGAGCAATTGATGGAACATTCCACTGCCGTCACGCAAGTAGCGTGAAAGCAGCAGGGCGGCGAGGCTGCAGGCGATAGCCACCAGCAGCGACAACACCATGAGCGAAGGTTCGTAGTACTGGCTGGCGACCGAGCGAATGGCCGCCATGCCCACGTAGTGCATGGCGCTGATGCCCAGGCCGATCCACAACGAGGCCAGCGCATAGCGCCATAGCGGCAACTGGGCGTGGCTCAGGGTATCCATCGCCATCCAGGCCGCGACCAGGGCGATGAACAGTGACAACAGGGTCAGGGGCAGGTCGTAGCTGATCTCGAAGGGGGCCTCGAATGCCAGCATGGCGATGAAGTGCATGGCCCAGATACCGCCAGCCAGGCAGCAGGCGCCGACCCAGCGCCACAGGCGTTGGCTGGTGGCGTGTTCGACATGGCTGACGCGCTCGGCCATGTCGAGCGTGGCGAAGCTGGCAGCGCAGGCCACCAGGTAAGCCAGGAGTACCAGCACCGGATTGTGGCTGCAATGGAGAACCACCTGCCCGCTGTCCGGAAGCTCGGTAATGAAATGCAAACCCAGCCAATCCATAGCGTGCCCATTATTGAGTCATCTGGCATTGGCGGACTCGTGCGCCAATAAGTGCTTGGAGTATAGAAGGCACCCGGTGGCTGCAATGGGCGGTGGCACTTTGGTTCTAATGATTTGCTTATTGAACCTATCGCCAATAGTGCTAAGCGCTCTCCTCGTACCAGGGCTCGTCGTTTGCCGGTTCCAGTGGGGCGAGGCCGAAGGCGGCGCGGGCTGCATCGCAATCGCCGTTGTGCTGGCCGTCGACCCAGGAGGCCTCGAATTCCCGGCACGGACTGGCGCGCTGGGCGTAGATCGAGCAGCTCACGCCTTTGCCGACCTCCCCTTCAAGGGCGATGCAGCGTGGCGACTTGCAGTCGGTGCCCAGCATCGCCACCCGGCTGGGGCTGATGCTCTGGACCAGTTCGTCGGGGACCGTTCCGCCCGAGGAGGCGCATTCGCCCCAGAAAAAAGACACACGAAAGTATGAACAGCAGGCACCGCAATTCAGACACGGACTGGCTTCGGACATAGGCGTATTCAACGGAGGAAGGTGTGGATGAGGGGGCAGGCAAGGCGGCTATTCTAGGCTTCGCATCGGCCTTGGGAAGGGGGGGCGCAAGGTATTTTTTTGACCTCTGCCAAGCCCTTGAAAAGACTAGCAAAGCCCCGGGATGCGGGGGCTGTGGCGACGTTCGAGAGACTGGCGCAGGCGCCTCTGCGAGAGCCTGGCGGGATGCCCGGGTATCAGGCTGGCGAATGATCACAGACAGGCGCGGCGCGGCTGACTAGATTGCAGTGTCCAGGCTCGTGCCTGGTCCAATAACAATAAAAGAGGTCGACCCATGGATAACTCGACTCAAGCGGCAAATGCCTGGCGCATCCTGTTCCTGTTGTTCCTGGCCAACCTGTTCAATTTCTTCGATCGCACCATCCCCGCGATCATCATCGAACCGATCCGCATGGAATGGCACTTGAGCGATTTCCAGCTGGGGATCATCGGCACCGCCTTCACCATCGTCTACGCCATCGCCGGCCTGCCCCTGGGGCGGATGGCCGATACCGGCTCGCGCAGCAAACTGATGGGTTGGGGGCTGGCGGTCTGGAGTGGGCTGACTGCGGTCAATGGCATGGTCGGCAGCTTCTGGAGCTTCCTGCTGGTGCGCATGGGCGTCGGCATCGGTGAGGCCAGCTACGCTCCGGCGGCCAACTCGCTGATCGGCGATTTGTTCCCGGCCCACCGTCGGGCCCGGGCCATGGGCATCTTCATGCTTGGCCTGCCCCTGGGCCTGTTGCTGGCCTTCTTCACCATCGGCGCCATGGTCAAGGCATTCGATAGCTGGCGCGCGCCGTTCTTCATCGCCGCGGTACCGGGCCTGTTGCTGGCGGTGTTCATGTTCTTCATTAAGGAACCCAAGCGCGGGGCAGCGGAAGCGACCAAGGTGTCCCAGGAGCGAATCGAACGGCCGATCCGCCGGGTACTGGCGATCCCGACCTTTCTCTGGCTGACCTTGGCGGGCCTGACCTTCAACTTCGCTACCTATGCCTGCAACTCGTTCCTGGTGCCGATGCTGCAGCGCTACTTCCTGATGCCCTTGCAGGAGGCGGCGGTGGCCACGGGGCTGATCGTCGGGGTAACCGGCCTGGTCGGCCTGACCCTGGGGGGATGGGTGGCCGACAAGATTCACCAGCGCGTCGCCAACGGCCGGTTGTTGTTCGCCGCCGCCAGCCTGCTGATTTCTACCCTGTGCACGGCCTGGGCCCTGCATGCGGGAAGGATCGAGATTGGCGTGTTCGTGGCGGTGTTCAGTATCGGTTGGTTGTTTGCCTACAACTTCTATACCTGCGTCTACACCGCGATCCAGGATGTGGTGGAGCCCCGTTTGCGGGCCACCGCCATGGCGCTGTTCTTCGCCGGTCTGTACCTGCTGGGGGGCGGCCTGGGGCCGGTGGTGGTGGGGGCGCTGTCCGATCACTTCGCCCATTCGGCGATGTATGCCGCCGAGGCGGGGCAGATGACCGAAGCGTTCAAGGCCATCGGCCTGCACGACGCCATGTACCTGATCCCGGTGGCGCTGCTGTTGACCTTGGTGTTCCTGCTCATGGCTTCACGCAGCTTCGTGCGTGATGCCCAGCGCATGCGCGAGGGGCTGGCGCCGGGCGAACCGGTTGGAGCGCCAGCGACCGCCTGATCGCTCCTACGGACGACGATAAAAAAGGCCCGCATGAGCGGGCCTTTTTCATGGCGGCGCAACCGGTGGTCAGCCGGCCACCAGGACCCGGATCGCTTCCAGGCGCAGGGCGGCTTTTTCGAGCATGGCCAGGCCTTGCTCGCGCTGCTTGCGCAAAGCGACCAGTTCACTGTCGCGGACGGTAGGGTTGACCGCCTGCAATGCGGTCAGGCGCGCCAGTTCTTCATCGGTATCGGCAGCCAGGCGACGCTGGGCCTCGGCCACGCGCTCGGCGTGACGGGGGGCGACCTTGGCCTCGCCGGCGTTGATCTTCGGCGCCAGCTGGTCGCGCTGGGCCTGGATGAACTTGTTGGCGCTGGCCTTGGGCACGCTTTCCAATTGGTCGTTCAGGGTTTCGAAGGCCACCCGTGGCGACAGGTCGTTACCATTGGCATCCAGCAGGCAGCGCAGGGCGGCCGGCGGCAGGTAGCGGCCCAGTTGCAGCGAGCGTGGAGCCACTACTTCGCTGACGTAGAGCAATTCCAGCAGCACGGTACCGGGCTTGAGCGCCTTGTTCTTGATCAGCGCCACGGCGGTGTTGCCCATGGACCCGGACAGCACCAGGTCCATGCCGCCCTGCACCATCGGGTGTTCCCAGGTGATGAACTGCATGTCCTCGCGGGACAGGGCCTGGCCGCGGTCGTAGGTGATGGTCACGCCTTCGTCATCGCCCAGGGGGAAGCTGGCGTCGAGCATCTTCTCGCTGGGCTTGAGGATCAGGGCGTTTTCCGAATGGTCCTCGCTGTCGATGCCGAAGGCGTCGAACAGGGTCTCCATGTAGATCGGCAGGGCGAACTGGTCATCCTGCTCGAGGATCGCTTCCACCAGGGACTCGCCTTCGCCGGCACCACCGGAGTTCAACTCCAGCAGGCGGTCGCGACCTGCGTGCAGCTCCGACTCCAGGCTCTCGCGTTCACCACGGGCTTCGTCGATCAGGGCTTGCCACTGGCCGTCGTCGGCGTTTTCCAGCAATGGCAGCAGGCGTGGGCCGAACTGGTGCTGCAGGGCGTTGCCGGTCGGGCAGGTATTGAGGAAGGCGTTAAGCGCCTCGTGGTACCACTGGAACAGGCGCTCTTGCGGGCTGGTCTCCAGGTACGGCACATGCAGCTCGATCACGTGCTTCTGGCCGATCCGGTCCAGGCGGCCGATCCGCTGTTCCAGCAGGTCCGGGTGCGAGGGCAGGTCGAACATCACCAGGTGATGGGCGAACTGGAAGTTGCGGCCTTCACTGCCGATTTCCGAACAGATCAGCACCTGGGCGCCGAACTCTTCGTCGGCGAAGTAGGCGGCGGCGCGGTCGCGCTCGAGGATGTTCATGCCTTCGTGGAAGACCGTGGCCGGGATGCCGGAACGTACGCGCAGCGCGTCTTCCAGGTCCATGGCGGTCTCGGCGTGGGCGCAGATCACCAGGACCTTGGTGCGCTTGAGCATCTTCAGTTGGTCGATCAGCCACTCGACCCGAGGGTCGAACTTCCACCAGCGCTGTTCGTCGTCGCCGGCATCGGGCTGGGCCTGGAAGCTGACTTCCGGGTACAGCTCGGCGTGTTCGCCCAGGGGCAGTTCCAGGTATTCGTCCGGGCACGGCAGCGGATAGGCGTGCAGCTTGCGCTCTGGGAAGCCCTGGACCGCGGCGCGGGTATTACGGAACAGCACGCGGCCGGTGCCGTGGCGGTCCAGCAGTTCACGTACCAGGCGTGCGCTGGCTTCGCTGTCGCCATCATTGACGGCGGCCAGCAGGGCTTCACCTTCGTTGCCGAGGAAGCCCTGGATGGTCTTGTGCGCTTCGGGAGACAGGCGACCCTGGTCCAGCAGTTCTTGCACGGCCTCGGCCACCGGCCGGTAGTTCTCGCTCTCGGCGCGGAAAGCCGCCAGATCGTGGAAACGGTTCGGGTCCAGCAGGCGCAGGCGGGCGAAGTGGCTATCCTGGCCCAGTTGTTCCGGGGTCGCAGTCAGCAGCAGCACCCCAGGGATGGTCTCGGCCAGTTGCTCGACCAGGGCGTATTCCGGGCTGGCTTGTTCTTCGTGCCAGACCAGATGGTGGGCTTCGTCCACCACCATCAGGTCCCAGCCGGCGGCGAACAGCGCGTCCTGGGCCTTTTCGTCGTCCACCAGCCATTCCAGCGCCACCAGGGCCAACTGGGTGTCTTCGAACGGGTTGCTGGCATCGCTTTCGATGAAGCGTTCTTCGTCGAACAGTGCGACCTGCAGGTTGAAGCGCCGGCGCATTTCCACCAGCCACTGGTGCTGCAGGTTCTCCGGAACCAGGATCAGCACCCGGCTGGCACGGCCCGACAGCAGCTGGCGATGGATCACCAGGCCGGCCTCGATGGTCTTGCCCAGGCCCACTTCGTCCGCCAGCAGGACCCGTGGCGCGATACGGTCGGCGACTTCACGGGCGATATGCAATTGGTGGGCGATGGGTTGGGCACGCACGCCGCCCAGGCCCCAGAGTGGCGATTGCAGCTGGCGGCTGGTGTGTTCCAGGGTGTGGTAGCGCAGCGAGAACCAGGCCAGCGGGTCGATCTGCCCGGCGAACAGGCGATCGCTGGCCAGGCGGAACTGGATGAAGTTCGACAGCTGGGTTTCCGGCAGGGTGACCGGTTCGTTCTGCCCATTGAGGCCGTGGTAGACCAGCAGGCCGTCGACGTCCTCGACTTCCTGGACGGTCATTTTCCAGCCTTCGAAGTGGGTGATGCTGTCACCCGGCGAGAACCTCACGCGAGTGAGGGGCGCATTCCGTAGCGCATACTGGCGAGTGTCGCCAGTGGCCGGATAGAGCACGGTCAGCAAGCGGCCGTCCTGTGCCAGAACGGTGCCTAGACCTAGCTCGGCTTCGCTGTCACTGATCCAGCGTTGCCCCGGTTGATACTGCTGCGCCATGCTGCCTGACTCCCGCTTTGAAAAAGCCGACTATCTTAACGGAACGTAGCTTGCAGTCCAAAGAACTCTGATTAAAACCCTTGGAGAAAAAGTAGCGTAAGCGGCGTATTCGTCGGGGCGCAGGGCACTATTGGCTGACGACTGGGTCACACTTTTGCGACCGATGGCTCAAGTCGCCCATGCCGCGGCCGACAGCCTGCCGACAGGAGACCAATAACATGTTGCCACCGATGCTCCCCTTGAGCGCCGTGCCCGTCACCTCCCAGCAGGATCCGATCCGCCAGCGACCGGATATCCCGCCTGTGGTGCCGGTGCAGGAGAGCTCCAACGAAAGCACGATCGACCTGCAAAAGCGCGATGCCGAGCAGTCGGCCCTGCTTTTGCGCGAGGAGCAGCAACGCCAGCAGGAGCGGCAACGTCGCCAGCGTGAAGAGCACGAGGACCCGGAGCAGCATCTGGCGGTGCCCGGCGACGAGTTGAATGCTGACAACACGGTGCCGGTGGTGCCATTGATCGAAGATGCCCCGCGTCAGGGGTTGTGGGTCGACGTCGAGGTCTGACTCCCGGGGCCGCAAGCGGCCCGTTCCCGAAGCGCTTGCAGCAGGCGCTCGATTTCTTCCTCGCCGGTCAAGTGGCTCAGGGCGATCCGCGCAATGCTGGTCAGGCCGCGGGCCTGCATGTCCAGCGGGGTGTAGGCCACGCCGTTGGCTCCGATATTGATGCCCTGGCGCGCCAGCTGTGCCTTGAGGGCAAAACTGTCCCAACCTGCCAGCGTGAAGGCGATCAACCCCGATTGCTGCCCAGGTGTGCCCAGGTCCTGGCGTTGCAGGCCGGGGATGCGGTCCAGGGCCGGGCGCAGCCGGTCGCTGAGGTCTCGGATGCGCTGGTGGATGGCCGCGATGCCGATCGCGTTGAGTTCCTGCAGGGCATTGGCCAGTCCGGCCAGCAGTACTTGTGACATCTCGCTGGTTTCAAAGCGCCTGGCATCGCCACGCAGGCTGAAGCCTTGCCCATTCCAGGGGGCCGACAGCACATCCCGGGGCTGGGGTTGCAAGCGTTCGAGGAAGCCAGGCCTGATATAGAGCAGTGCAGTGCCCCGTGGGCCGCGCAGGTACTTGCGTCCAGCGCCCTTGAGCACGTCGCAGCCCAGGGCCTGGACATCGCAGGGTATCTGCCCCAGGGCCTGCCCGGCATCGATGAAGTAGGGAATGCGCCAGCGGCGCGCCACCTGGCCAATGGCAGCCGCCGGATTGATCAGGCCGCCATTGGCCGGAAGCCAGGTGAGGGCGATCAGCCGGACCCGGGCATCGAGCATGGACTCCAATGCCGACACCGATACCGCGCCATGGCTGTCGCAGGGAATCACCTCCAGTTGGGCGCCGGCCGCCACGGCACTGGCCATGCAGGCCAGGTTGCCGCCCCATTCATGTCGTCCCACGAGGATTCGATCGCCGGGTTGCCAGCGGGGCAGGGCGCTGAAGGCCATGCCCCAGGCAGCCGAGCCACTGCTGGTCAAGGCGATGGCGGTAGTTGAAGTATTGAGCAGGCGGGCTGCGGCCTGGCGGGCTTGTTCCGACCAGTCTGTAGCCGTTGCGGCCTCCATCGGCCCTGCATGGGCCTCGTGTTGCAGTTGCCCAAGCATGGCATCCAGGGTGCCCTGGCTGGGTAGCGACGCTCCGGCGTGGTTGAAGTGGCAGACCCGGGCGCAGCCAGGGGTCGCCTGGCGCAAACGAGCGAGGTGCCCCGGGTCCAGATTGTTCATGGCCTGAGCTCGAAGATCGCGTCCACTTCTACGGCAACACCGGCCGGCAAGCTGGCCACTCCAACGGCGGTACGGGCATGCCGCCCTTTCTCCCCGAGGGCGTTGACCAGCAGGTTGGAGGCGCCATTGGCCACGGTGCTGTGGTCCTGGAAGTCGCCGCTGGCGGCAATGAAGACGCCCAGCCGGTCGATGCGTTGCAGTTGTGCCAAGTCATCGTCCAGGGCCGCCCCCAGTTGGGCCAGCAAGCCCAGTGCGGCCAGCTCGGCAGCCTCGGCGCCCTGTTCCGGCGAGAGGCTTTCGCCAAGCCGCCCGAGCAGGACCGGGCGGCCCTGTTGCAGGGGAATCTGCCCGGAAATGAACAGCAGGTTCTGGCTGCGCACCTGGTTGAGGTAGTTGGCGGCGGGCTGGCTGGGTTCAGGCAGTTCCAGGCCCAGTTGTCGTATGCGCTGCTTGAGTGAGTCGTGCATGGTCGGTCCTCGAGTGGAAGGCTGGCAGCTTCGGCCTTCGCTCCAGGATCGACAAACGGATAGATCTAATCCGACGTATCTATATTTCTCATGGGTGCCTGTCCCGATAACCATTGGGCGAAACACTGCGCCGCCGGATTCAGCCGATCTTCGGCGCTGACCAGCCAGTAGCCGATCTGGCTTTCCAGGGCGGGCAGGTCGAACGCATCTACCAGGCTGCCCTGGGCCAGGTGGCGCTGGATCAGTTGGCGGCGCCCCATGGCGATGCCCTGGCCGGCTACCGCAGCTTCCACCACGATGTTGTAGTCGTGCAGCATCACCTGCGGGTGCGGGGCGAGGTTGACGCCGTACCTGGCGCTCCAGTCGTCCCATTCAAAGGGCTGGTGGGAGCGGGACATCAACAGCGGTGCCTGAGCCAGGGTGGTGGCCTTGAGTTCAGGGCTGCAGACGGGAGACAACTGCTCGGCGAGAAAACGTGTGGCATGGACCTTCGGCCAGGGGCCCTTGCCGTAGCGAATGGCCAGGTCGACTTCGGCGCCGGCGACGTTCGCCAGTTCGATGGCCGGCTGCAGTTCCAGCTGGATCTCTGGATGGCGTCGGCTGAAGTCCGTCAGTCGCGGTGCCAGCCACAAGGTGGCAAAGGAGGCCAGCAGGCCCACGCGCAGGACCTGCCGGGTGCTGGGGGCGAGCAGCTCCTGGGTTGCCAGGGCGATTTGCTCCAGGGCTGGACGGATCTGTTGGTAATAGGCGGCTCCCACGGCAGTCAGGTCGATGGCCCGAGTGCGGCGGACGAACAGCGATTGGCCCAGGTAGTCCTCAAGCTTGTGGACTTGATGGCTGACTGCGCTTTGGCTCACGCACAGTTCGCGGGCGGCCTTGATAAAGCTCAGGTGGCGGGCCACGGCTTCGAAGGCGCGTAGCGCCAACAGTGGCGGCAGGTGCTTGGGCATGTCCACAAAGCGTTTCCTGGGGCGGTTCCGAATGGGCCATTGTGCGGATAAAAAATCCCGGCGGCAGCGATTTTATAGCCCGGTTGCGGGTCTGATGGCTGGTCAGGGGCCGCGTCAAACCGCATTATTGATCCCATTCGCCATTGAACTTCTGTGATACCAGGCAAGCCATGAATCAAGAACCCAAGCTGATCGATCTGAATGCCGAACGCGCCAAGCGCGTACATGACCTCAATGAGAAGCGCCTGAATGAAGTACGCCAGGCTTTCGAACAGGCGATGCCCTTGGGCAAGACCAAGAAAAAGCCAAAAAACAAACCGAAAAAGCGCTGATCAGGGCGTTTTCCGTTGATATAGGTCAGTTATTCCCCCTTCCTCGTTCCCCGTCTTTGGCGTCATTGACGCCGGTCAATTTTCCCCTGCGCCTCTTTGGTTAACTTAGCTCCATCGCAACGAGGCACGAGCAGGAGGCTGGTCATGTTTTTCGACAATGTGGTGTTCGCCGGAGTGCTGACAGTCGGCCTCATGGTTTTGTTCTTCGCAGGTTTTGGATTCTTCATCTGGAAAGACGCAAACAAGCGTAAAAAACCTTAAGTCTCTCCAGAGCAACGAGCACGCAAGGCATTTTGGGCAACTTCGGTTGCCCTTTTTTTTGCCCGCGAAAAAGTGGTCCGGCATTGAATGCCAGGCATAAAAAAGGTGCGCCCTGGGGCGCACCTTTTTTCTGGCCGGGACTCGCTCGTCAGCTGCCCAGGACCTTGGAAGCGGCCCAGAACAGGCCGGCCGACAGGGCTACGGTGGCGGGCAGGGTCAGGACCCAGGCCATCAGGATGGTCTTCACCGTGCCGCTCTGCAGGCCGCTCTTGTTGGCGACCATGGTCCCGGCCACGCCGGAGGAGAGCACGTGGGTGGTGGAGACGGGCAGGCTGAACACGTTGGCCAGGCCGATCAGGCCGGCTGCGGTGATCTGCGCCGACATGCCCTGTGCATAGGTCATGCCTTGCTTGCCGATCTTCTCGCCGATGGTCTGCACCACGCGTTTCCAGCCGATCATGGTGCCCAGGCCCAGGGCCAGGGCCACGGCCAGGATCACCCAGAATGGTGCGTATTCGGTGGTGGCGGTCAGGTCCTTGCGCAGCTTGTCCAGGTCGGCCTTTTCACGGGCGGCCAGGCCAGGCAGCTTGCCGACCTTTTTCGCCGTGTCGTCCAGGCACAGCAGGTAGCGACGCACTTCGATACGGTCTTCCGGGGACAGCGAGTGGTAGTCGGAAACGCCTTTGAGGCTGCTCAGCAGGGCGCTGATGGTCGGTTCGGTCTGCTGTGGGTTGCAGCGGAACTTGCCGGGAAGGTCGTCCTTCACGCTCTTGCCCAGGGCCAGGAACTCGCCCAGGGATTCATGGTTGCGCTGGTAGAACTGGCTCAGGTGCAGGGTGGCGTCGCGGGTACGCTCGATCTGGTAGGTGGTGCTGTTGAGGTCCAGCACGAATTGCGCGGGCACGATGCCGATCAGCACCAGCATGATCAGGCCGATGCCTTTCTGGCCATCATTGGAGCCGTGGACGAAGCTTACGGCCATGGCCGAGATCACCAGTACCAGGCGGTTCCAGAACGGTGGGTGCTTCTTGTCGTCGACCTTGCGCCGTTGCTCCGGGGTCTTGTGCATCTTCGAGATCGGGCGCCACCACTTCAGGCCGATCAATACCAGCGCTGCAATAATGAAGCCGGCCATGGGCGAGAACACCAGGGATGCACCGATATCGATCGCCTTCTGCCAGTTCACGCCGTCGCCCAGGGGGATGTCGTTGAGCAGGGCATTGGCCAGGCCGACACCGAGGATCGAGCCGATCAAGGTATGAGAGCTGGAAGCCGGGATGCCGAAGTACCAGGTGCCCAGGTTCCAGGCGATGGCCGCGGCCAGCAAGGAGAAGACCATGGCCAGGCCGTGGCCGGTGTTGACGTTGATCAGCAACTCGACCGGCAGCAGATGGACGATGGCATAGGCCACGCCGACACCGCCAAGGAGTACGCCGAGGAAATTGAATACACCGGAAAAGAATACGGCCAGGTGCGGCGGCATGGCTTTGGTGTAGATAACAGTGGCAACCGCATTTGCGGTGTCATGAAAGCCGTTGATGAACTCGTAGGCGAGGACAAAAGCCAGGGCGAGCAAGAGGCTCACAAGCACCCAAGCATCCAGTCCGCTGAATAAATCGATCATGAAGGTTTTCTGACCCGGTCATAAGGGGGCGCGATTATGCCAGAAAACCCTGCTAATCAATGCACAAGGTGCTCACCGGTAACATTCTTCAACGAAAAAGCTGACCCAGGGCAGAGTTTTTTCCGATCCACACCAGAGGCCGCAACCCACTGATTTCACTGGGGGAGGGCGGGTTGAACGCAAGTCGGAGCCAGGTTTTCTCGAGGTTAAAACGTTTGTATGAAATTTCAGGGAAAGGGCTTGTCGGGTGCTGTCTCTCGCCAGGATGGAGCTAGACAGAGAGCGGCTCGGGGTGTTGAGCGTCGATGACTGGCCTGGCCGTCGAGATCATCGATCGGACCAGGAGCAAGCCCCAGGCGTGTCAGGCCGATAACGTCACGGTTGTTCGGTCTTGAGCTCTTTTTCCATCTTTTGCAGTTCTTGGCTGAAGGCTTGGTCGGCGATGCTTGCACGTTTGCGCCAAGGTTTACGTTCAGGCTCTGGTTGGGCGGCATAAAGGGTGACTTCGCCACCGTAAACTTCCTTGTAACGTTGTTCCTGGCGCTCAAGTTCCGCGCGCAGTTCGTCTTTCGTCACAGTGTTACCTAATTGAGTAAAGGTCCATCCCGGTGTAACGCATGGCTGGGTACGGCTGTAAAGAACTTGGGCATCGCCCACTAGAGCTCCTTGCTCCTGGCTCTTTCGCTCGTACCTTCTTGTTGTATGCGGCTACGCCACCGGATGAAGACAACTGTCGTAGCAACAGTGTTGTTTGTTGCAGGCGAATGAACCGAATCTATTTTAGGGTCAAGCGCTTGCATTCGGCGACCAACTAAAGCTTGAGGTCACCTGAGCGAGATATCGCAGAACTGATTCTGCACTCCACACTCGACTAGTATAGCTTTGCTAAAGAATAACTCTATGACTGAGAAGCTTAAAATAGCCAACTTTATTATGAGAGTTTTGTTACATAGAAGTGTAATGGTTGCTCAAAAAAGGAGCGCCTAGTGTCGGTTTGTACAAGTCCAAATGAAGTGAATCTACCGGTTACGGGTTACAAAAATGGCATTGCAGCGCATAGAGCTTCCACTGGCAGCGATGCGGGCCCATGAAGCAGGGATACCGTGCCCGAATCCATAGGCTACGATGAGCGCCCCATAGTTCGATAATCGCCCTGGGTCGCTGGCAAGAACTTGTACTGCATCTCCAATGCAGTTTGTAATACGGCAGAATTTCGCCGCACAGAGCCCGCCATGAACGACCAGATGCGCAACTCCTTCACCTCGGCGGCGCCGCCGATCGTAGCGTCCGCGGCGAAGAGAATTCAGGCATTTGCCGGTGATCCGGACTTCATGACCTCCCTGGCCCGGGGCCTGGCGGTGATACAGGCGTTCCAGGAGCGCAAGCGGCACCTGACGATTGCCCAGATCAGCCACCGTACGGAGATTCCCCGGGCAGCGGTGCGGCGTTGCCTGCACACCCTGATCAAGCTTGGCTATGCCACTACCGACGGGCGTACCTACTCGTTGTTGCCCAAGGTCCTGACCCTGGGCCACGCGTATCTGTCGTCCACGCCCCTGGCCGTGTCCGCGCAGCCTTACCTCGATCGCATGAGCGAGCAACTGCACGAAGCTTGCAACATGGCCACCCTGGAGGGGGATGACATCCTTTATATCGCTCGTTCGGCCACCACCCAGCGGCTGATTTCCGTCGACCTTTCGGTGGGCGGGCGGTTGCCAGCCTATTGCACCTCCATGGGTCGGATCCTGCTGGCTGCGCTGGATGACTCATCGTTGCGTGAGTACCTCGAGCGTGCCGATCTGCAAGCCAAGACCAGTCGTACCCTGCATACCCCAGAGGCCCTGCTCGAGTGTTTGCACCAGGTTCGCCAGCAGGGTTGGTGCATTGTCGATCAGGAACTGGAGCAAGGGCTGCGTTCTATCGCGGTGCCGGTGTACGACGCTTCGGGGCAGGTGCTGGCGGCGCTGAATGTCAGCACCCATGCTGCTCGGGTCAGCCATGGCGAACTGGAGCAACGTTTCCTGCCTGGCCTACTCAGCGCTAGTCGTGAGCTCAGTGCCCAGTTGTTCGCTTAAGTCGTTCGATAAACGCACGAATATGCCGTTGGTGAATTGACGCTGTTTCCCCTGGCTCTTTAATGTCGCTGCAGCGAGATGGGTGACCTGTGTTCCAGCCTGGAAATAATAACAATGAACCAGCCGCAATCCGTTGTAGGAAACTGCCTGGATGTGCAGTCCTTTATCAATAACCAGCCCTTGTCGCTGTATCAGTGGCGCGTGGTGCTGTTGTGTTTCCTGATTGTCTTCCTCGATGGCCTGGACACCGCGGCGATGGGCTTTATCGCCCCGGCGCTGTCCCTGGAATGGGGGATCGAGCGCGCCAGCCTTGGCCCAGTGATGAGCGCCGCATTGATCGGCATGGTATTCGGAGCCCTGGGCTCCGGTCCGCTGGCTGACCGTTTTGGGCGCAAGATGGTGCTGGTAGGCGCGGTGCTGCTATTTGGCGTCTTTAGCCTCGCCTCGGCCTATAGCACTAGCGTCGACCAGTTGCTGGTGCTGCGTTTTCTGACCGGGTTGGGGCTGGGGGCGGGAATGCCCAACGCCACGACGTTGCTTGCCGAGTACACCCCCGAACGCCACAAGTCGTTGTTGGTGACCGGCATGTTTTGCGGTTTCAACCTGGGCATGGCCGCTGGCGGATTCATTTCTGCCACATTGATCCCCGCCTTCGGTTGGCACAGCTTGCTGCTGGTGGGTGGCATCTTGCCGATCTTCCTGGCCCTGGTGCTGATGGTGTGGTTGCCGGAGTCGGCGCGTTACCTGGTGGTTCGCCATCATGCTCCCGACAAGGTGCGCAAGGCCCTGGCACCGATCGCTCCGTCCATGGTCCATCAGGCCGGCAGTTTCAGTGTGCCGGAACTGCAAGCGGTCAAGGCGCGCAATGTCTTGGCCGTGATCTTTGGCGCGACCAGCGGCATCGGCACCTTGCTGCTGTGGCTGACTTATTTCATGGGGCTGGTGATTGTCTACCTGCTCACCAGCTGGTTGCCCACCTTGATGCGCGACAGCGGGGCGAGCATGGAGCAGTCAGCCTTCATCGGCGCCCTGTTTCAGTTGGGGGGCGTGCTCAGTGCGGTGCTGGTGGGGTGGGCGATGGATCGCTGTGATCCGCACCGGGTCATCGGTGCCTGCTACCTGCTGGCCGGGGTCTTTGCTTATGCCGTCGGCCAGAGCCTGGGCAATATCACATTGCTCGCCACCCTGGTGCTGATCGCCGGGATGTGCGTCAACGGCGCGCAGTCGGCGATGCCATCCCTGGCCGCACGCTTCTATCCCACCCAGGGCCGGGCCACCGGAGTCTCGTGGATGCTGGGCATCGGTCGTTTCGGCGCCATCCTCGGAGCCTGGATGGGCGCGACCCTGTTGGGCCTGGGGTGGAGCTTCGAGCAAGTCCTGACGGCCCTGGTGGTTCCAGCAGTCCTGGCCACTGCCGCGGTCGTGATCAAGGGCCTGGTCAGCCGGGCTGATGCCACCTGAAATCCACCGTTGGCGATTGCAGGTCGCGCCTGGCCGCCGGGGAGGGTCATTGCGAGGGCAAGCGCCTGTCAGAGCCGACAGACCTGTCCAAGACCCGGAATTCCCGCGCTGAAAGAGCAATCGATAGCTTTGCAAGAATATGTTCGATAATCGAACACTTAGTCGATTATCGGATTGTTCGACGTTTTTGCCCGGCTTAACCTTCAGCCACTGCCAGGCGCCACGGCGTCTTTTTTCCAGTCGCTGGACACCAACCGGGAGATCCATCCATGGCTGCAATCCTCTCGCTACGCGAGGCCGTGAAGCAGTTCATCCACGACGGCGATACCGTCGCGCTTGAAGGCTTCACCCACCTGATCCCTACGGCCGCAGGCCATGAAATCATTCGCCAGGGCAAGCAGGACCTGACCCTGGTGCGGATGACCCCGGACCTGATCTACGACCAGTTGATCGGTGCCGGCTGTGCTCGCAAGCTGGTGTTCTCCTGGGGGGGTAATCCTGGAGTGGGGTCGCTGCACCGCCTGCGCGATGCCGTGGAGAAACACTGGCCGCGGCCATTGGAGATCGAAGAGCACAGCCATGCCGACCTGGCCAACGCCTATGTCGCCGGTGCCTCGGGCTTGCCGTTCGCGGTGCTTCGCGCCTATGCCGGCTCCGACCTGCCCAAGGTCAATCCGCTGATCAAGAGCGTGACGTGCCCCTTTACTGGCGAGGTGCTGGCGGCAGTACCTTCGGTTCGTCCCGATGTCACGGTGATTCATGCCCAGAAGGCCGACCGCAAGGGCAATGTGTTGCTGTGGGGCATCCTCGGGGTACAGAAGGAAGCAGCCCTGGCGGCCAAGCGCTGCATTGTCACCGTCGAGGAAATCGTCGATGACCTGGCCGCGCCGATGAACGCCTGTGTACTGCCGACCTGGGCCTTGAGTGCGGTCTGCCATGTGCCGGGCGGTGCTCATCCGTCCTACGCCCATGGTTACTCCGAGCGTGACAACCGTTTCTACCAGGCCTGGGACCCGATTGCCCGGGATCGCGAGACGTTTACCGCATGGATCGACCACTACATCCGCGGCACCGCCGACTTCAGTGAATTCCAGGCCAAGCTGGCCGCAGCCCCGGAGGCCAAGCAATGACCTACTCCACGAGTGAGATGATGACTGTCGCTGCGGCCCGGCGGTTGCAGAACGGCTCGGTGTGTTTCGTCGGTATCGGCCTGCCATCCAAGGCCGCCAACCTGGCGCGCCTGACTTCCTCGCCCGATGTGGTGCTGATCTATGAGTCTGGCCCCATCGGTGCCAAGCCCAGTGTCCTGCCGCTGTCCATTGGCGATGGCGAGCTGGCGGAGACCGCCGATACCGTGGTACCCACCGGTGAGATTTTCCGCTACTGGCTGCAGGGTGGGCGGATCGACGTAGGATTTCTCGGTGCAGCCCAGGTCGACCGTTTCGGCAACATCAACACCACGGTGGTCGGTGACTACCACCAACCCAAGGTTCGCCTGCCCGGGGCCGGTGGTGCTCCGGAGATCGCAGGCTCAGCAAAAAGCGTGCTGATCATCCTCAAGCAGTCCGCTCGTTCCTTCGTCGACAAACTGGACTTCGTGACTTCGGTCGGCCACGGCGAGGGCGGTGATTCACGCAAGCGCCTGGGGCTGCCGGGAGCCGGGCCGGTGGGGATCATCACCGACCTGTGCATCATGGAGCCCGAGGCCGATAGCAACGAGTTCATCGTCACCTCCCTGCACCCTGGGGTCACTCGCGAGCAGGTAACGGCCGCCACCGGCTGGGCCATTCGTTTCGCCGATGAAGTCGCCGAGACCGCCGCTCCCACCGCTCGCGAGCTGACGGCCTTGCGTGAGCTGGAGGCGCGCACCGCCCAGGCCCATGGCCAAGCCCCAGGAGAAGCCTGATGCGCGACGTATTCATCTGCGATGCCATTCGCACCCCCATCGGTCGCTTTGGCGGTGGTTTGTCGACTGTACGGGCCGATGACCTGGCGGCGCTGCCCATCAAGGCGCTCATGGAGCGCAATCCACAAGTGGACTGGAGTGCACTGGATGAAGTGTTCCTCGGTTGTGCCAACCAGGCTGGCGAGGACAATCGCAACGTGGCGCGCATGGCCCTGTTGCTCGCCGGCCTGCCCGACAGCGTACCGGGGGTGACCCTGAACCGCCTTTGTGCCTCGGGCATGGACGCCATCGGCACGGCGTTTCGCGCCATTGCCTGCGGTGAGATGGAGCTGGCCATCGCCGGCGGTGTCGAGTCCATGTCGCGCGCGCCCTTTGTCATGGGCAAGGCCGACAGTGCCTTTTCCCGCAGCATGCAGCTGGAGGACACCACCATCGGTTGGCGTTTCATCAATCCGCTGCTCAAGGCCCAGTACGGCGTGGATGCCATGCCACAGACCGCCGACAACGTGGCAGACGACTATCGGGTTTCCCGGGCAGACCAGGACGCCTTCGCCTTGCGCAGCCAGCAACGCGCCGCTGCCGCTCAGGCCGCTGGCTTCTTCGCCGAGGAAATCGTTGCGGTGCGGATCGTCCACAAGAAGGGCGAGACGCTGTTGGCACAGGATGAGCATCCCCGCGCGGATACCAGCCTGGAGGCGTTGGGGCAGCTCAAGCCGATCAACGGGCCAGGCAAGACCGTCACCGCCGGCAATGCTTCTGGAGTCAACGACGGCGCTGCGGCGCTGATCCTGGCCTCTGCCGAGGCGGTGCACAAGCATGGCCTGACACCCAGGGCCAGGGTACTGGGCATGGCCAGTGCAGGAGTCGCGCCGCGGGTCATGGGTATCGGTCCGGTACCGGCGGTACGCAAGCTCACCGAGCGCCTGGGCCTGGCAGTCGATGCCTTCGACGTGATCGAGCTCAACGAGGCGTTCGCCAGCCAGGGCCTGGCGGTGTTGCGTGAGTTGGGGCTGGCCGACGATGCGCCGCAGGTCAATCCCAATGGCGGCGCCATCGCCCTGGGGCATCCCTTGGGCATGAGCGGCGCGCGACTGGTACTGACGGCCCTGCATCAGCTGGAGAAGACCGGCGGCAAGCGAGGCCTGGCCACCATGTGCGTGGGGGTGGGCCAAGGCCTGGCGCTGGCCATCGAGCGGGTTTGATGCGGTGCGCCAGTGGCCGCCGCAGCGGCTGCTGGCCGCTGTTCACTGATTGCGTGGAACGGGAATGTTGCCAAGTGTGTCTAGACTCACACTGTCCCCCATGAGTGAAAAGACATGACTACAACGACAAGTCACTACACCGCAGAGGAGCGCAGCAAAAGGATCTTTGCCATCGTCGGCGCTTCGTCCGGCAACCTGGTGGAATGGTTCGACTTCTATGTCTACGCCTTCTGCGCCATTTACTTTGCCCCGGCTTTCTTCCCTTCCGACGACCCTACGGTGCAGTTGCTCAATACCGCCGGGGTATTCGCTGCCGGGTTCCTGATGCGTCCGATAGGTGGCTGGTTGTTCGGCCGGGTCGCCGATCGCCATGGGCGCAAGAACTCGATGATGATCTCGGTCTTGATGATGTGCGCCGGTTCCCTGGTCATCGCCTTTTTGCCCACCTACGCCAGCATCGGTGCCTGGGCGCCGTTCCTGCTGTTGATGGCACGCCTGTTCCAGGGGTTGTCGGTGGGGGGCGAGTACGGCACCACTGCGACCTACATGAGTGAAGTGGCGCTCAAGGGCCAGCGTGGCTTCTTCGCCTCTTTCCAGTACGTGACCCTGATCGGTGGGCAATTGCTGGCGGTGCTGGTCCTGGTGATCATCCAGCAATTTCTCGACGAGGCTGAACTCAAGGCCTGGGGTTGGCGCATTCCGTTCGTGATCGGCGCCATTGCCGCGTTGATCTCGCTGCTGTTGCGGCGTTCGCTGAAGGAAACCAGCAGCAGGGAAACCCGCGAGGACAAGGAAGCCGGCAGCGTTGCCGCCTTGTTCAAGCATCATTCGGCGGCGTTCATTACCGTTTTGGGATACACCGCCGGCGGTTCGCTGATTTTCTATACCTTTACCACCTACATGCAGAAGTACCTGGTGAATACCGCCGGCATGCCGGCCAAGACGGCCAGCTATGTAATGACTGGCGCGCTGTTCCTGTACATGTGCATGCAGCCGTTGTTCGGCATGCTGGCGGATCGGATCGGCCGGCGTAACTCCATGCTCTGGTTCGGTGCTTTGGGCACGTTGTTCACGGTGCCGTTGCTGTTGAGCCTGAAGACCGTCAGCAGCCCGTTCCTGGCTTTCGTTCTGATCACCCTGGCCCTGGCCATCGTCAGTTTCTACACCTCAATCAGCGGTCTGGTGAAGGCCGAGATGTTTCCGCCACAGGTGCGGGCGCTGGGGGTAGGGCTGGCTTACGCGGTGGCCAATGCGATTTTCGGCGGCTCGGCGGAATGGGTGGCCCTGAATTTCAAGAACATGGGCATGGAGAACACCTTCTACTGGTACGTTACGGCGATGATGGCGATCGCCTTCCTGTTCAGTCTGCGATTGCCCAAGCAAGCCGCGTACCTGCACCACGATCTTTGACTGGCCGACCTGCACCGCTACAGGGAGCAGGTTGCCAAAGGACTGTTTATGACCCCAGCTGCGAGCAACCAACTGTTCGATGCTTATTTCATTGCCCGGGAAATGCGCGGCGTGTTCTGCGACCAGGGGCGGGTCCAGGGCATGCTCGACTTCGAAGCCGGGCTGGCCCGAGCCGGAGTGCGGGCTGGGCTGGTTCCGGCCAGTGCGCTAGGGCCTATCGAGGCTGCCTGCCAAGCCGGCCTTTATGATCTTGAGGCCCTGGGCGAGGCCATCGCCACGGCCGGCAATCCGGCCATTCCCCTGGTCAAGGCCCTGGGCCAGCAGGTGGCGCAGCACAGTATCGAGGCCGAGCGTTATGTGCATCTCGGGGCCACCAGCCAGGACGCGATGGACAGCGGGCTGGTCCTGCAATTACGCAGTGCCTTGTTCTTGCTGGAGCAGGACCTGCAGCGCCTGGGCGATGTGCTCGCTACCCAGGCCCAGCGCCATGCCCTGACCCCTCTGGCAGGCCGGACCTGGTTGCAACAGGCCACTCCGGTGACCCTGGGGATGAAGATCGCTGGTTGGCTGGGGGCGCTGACGCGCAGTCGCGAGCGCCTGCAACAACTCAAGCCGCGCCTTCTGGTGCTGCAGTTTGGCGGCGCCTCCGGCACCCTGGCGGCCTTGGGCGAGCAGGCACTGCCGGTGGCCCGGGCCCTGGCCGAGGAGTTGCAACTGCGCCTGCCGGAACAGCCCTGGCACACCCAGCGCGACCGCCTGGTGGAGTTCGCCTCGGTGCTGGGCTTGCTGGCCGGTAGCCTGGGCAAGTTGGGGCGGGACGTCAGCCTGTTGATGCAGACCGAAACTGCGGAAGTATTCGAGCCTGCGGCGGCGGGCAAGGGCGGTTCATCCACCATGCCCCATAAGCGCAATCCGGTGGGCTCGGCCGTGCTGATCAGCGCAGCGACCCGGATTCCCGGGTTACTGGCGACCCTGTTCAGTGTCATGCCCCAGGAGCATGAGCGCAGCCTGGGGTTATGGCATGCGGAATGGGAAACCCTTCCAGAGATCTGCTGCCTGGTTTCTGGCGCCTTGCGCCAGGGCCTGTTGTTGGTGGAAGGCCTGGAGGTGGATGGACAACGCATGGCTCGCAATCTGGAGCTGACCCAGGGATTGGTATTGGCCGAGGCAGTGAGTATCGCCCTGGCCCAACGGCTGGGGCGGGAGGCCGCCCATCATCTGCTGGAGCAGTGTTGCAGGCGTGCGGTGGCCGAACAGCGCCATCTGCGTGCGGTATTGGGCGACGATGAAAAGGTCGCCGCCGAACTGTCGGCGGCGGAACTGGATCGCCTCTTGGACCCGGCGCATTACCTGGGCCAGGCGCAAGCCTGGATCGAGTGCGCCGTGGCTGAACATTTTGCCTTTAAGGCCTGAAGGAGAAAGCCGTGGGATTCGTGAAACTCGCCGGGGGCGAACTGCACTATCAACTGGAAGGCCCGGCGCAGGCGCCGGTGCTGGTGTTGTCCAATTCCCTGGGTACCAACCTGCACATGTGGGACAAGCAGATGCCGATCTTCAGCCAGCACTGGCGGGTGCTGCGCATGGATACGCGGGGTCATGGCCGGTCCCTGGTCACCGATGGGCCCTACAGCATCGAGCAACTGGGGCGCGATGTCCTGGCCTTGCTCGATGCCCTGGATATCCCGCGAGCTCATTTTTGTGGCCTATCCATGGGTGGGCTGATCGGCCAGTGGCTGGGGATCAACGCCGGTGAACGCCTGGACAAGCTGGTGGTGTGCAACACCGCCGCGAAGATCGCTGATCCTACGGTGTGGAACCCGCGGATCGAGACGGTCTTGCGTGACGGCCAGGCTGCGATGGTAGCCCTGCGGGATGCCTCCATCGCTCGCTGGTTCACTGCCGATTACGCCGAGGCCCATCCGGACCAGGCCAAGCTGATCACCGATATGCTGGCCGCCACCTCGCCCGAGGGCTATGCGGCCAACTGTGCGGCGGTGCGTGATGCCGACTTGCGCGAACAACTGGCGGCGATCAAGGTGCCGACCCTGGTGATCGCCGGCAGCGAGGATGCGGTGACTCCACCTGCCGGAGGGCGCTTTATCCAGCAGCAGGTAGCGGGTGCCGAGTACGCCGAGTTTCGTGCCGCGCACCTTTCCAATGTCCAGGCTGCCGATGCGTTCAGCGCTCGGGTCGTGGATTTCCTGCTGGCTTGAGATCGATCGAAGGAGCCTTGCATGGATGAGAAACAGCGTTATGCCGAAGGTCTGGAAGTACGGCGTGCGGTCTTGGGCGATGCCCATGTCGAGCGCAGCCTGGCGGCCCTGAGCGAGTTCAATTCGGAGTTCCAGGACATGATTACCCGCCATGCCTGGGGCGACATCTGGACCCGTCCGGGCTTACCACGACATACCCGCAGCCTGGTGACCATCGCCATGCTGATCGGCATGAATCGCAACGAGGAGCTCAAGCTGCACCTGCGGGCGGCTGCCAACAATGGTGTGAGCCGAGGAGAAATCAAGGAGGTGATCATGCAAAGCGCGATCTACTGCGGGATTCCTGCGGCCAACGCCACCTTTCACCTGGCCGAGTCAGTGTGGGACGAGTTGGGAGTGGAGTCTCGCCAGGCGCCTTAGGCGAGGGGGCGTGGCGTTCAGGTACAAACGAAAAACCCACCGTCAGGTGGGTTTTTCATGCAGCCAGGTCAGGCTTTAGAACAGGTGCAGCGCGGGGGCTTTCTTTTCCGCCGTTTGCTCGTTCTTCGCGGTCTGCTCGCTCCAACCGCCACCTAGGGCCTTGTACAGGTTGACCTCGCTGGTCAGCTGCGCCAGGCGATCGGTGATCAGCGCTTGTTGAGCACTGAACAGCGAGCGCTGGGCGTCGAGGAAGGTCAGGTTGCTGTCGACCCCGATGCGGTAGCGGCGCTCGGCCAGACGGTAGTAGTCCTGGTTGGCGCTGACGAAATCACGCTGGGCCTGCAACTGCTGGTTGTAGGTCTGGCGTGCGGCCAGGCCATCGGAGACTTCCTGGAAGGCGGTCTGGATGGACTTCTCGTACTGCGCGACGCTGATGTCCTTCTGGATCTTGGAGTAGTCCAGGCTGGCGCGCAGGCTGCCGGCGTTGAAGATCGGCAGGTTGATCTGCGGCTGGAACAACCAGGTACCCGAGCCGCCCTTGAACAGGCCGGAGAGATCCGGGCTCAGGCTGCCGGCGTTGGCCGTCAGGCTGATGCGCGGGAAGAATGCCGCGCGGGCCGCGCCGATATTGGCGTTGGCTGCCTTGAGCTTGTACTCGGCCTCGAGGATGTCCGGACGGCGTTGTAGCAATTCCGACGGCAGGCCCGCTGGCAGTTCGCTCAGCAGGTCGGCCGACAGCGGTTGCGAGGCTGACAGGTTGGCCGGGATCGCAGTGCCCAACAGCAGGGTCAGGCTGTTTTCATCCTGGGCCACCTGGCGGGTGTAGCGGGCCAGTTGCACCCGGGCGTTTTCCACTGAGGTACGCGACTGGCTCAGGTCCAGGGCGGAAGCGACGCCGACCTCGTTGCTGCGGGAAGTCAGGCGGTAGCTTTCTTCGTAGGTCGCCAGGGTTTCCTGGGTCAGCTTCAGCAGTTCCTTGTCGGCCTGCCAGGTGATGTAGGCGTTGGCAACGCTGGCCACCAGGCTGATCTGGGTGCTGCGCCGCGCTTCTTCAGTGGAGAAGTAGTTCTGCAGCGCTTGCTCGCTCAGGCTGCGCACGCGACCGAACAGGTCCAGCTCGTAGGCACTGATGCCCACGGTAGCCGAGTGCTGGCCGGTGATCCGGTCCTCTCCTGTCCCGTTTACCCGGGCCGGCGTGCGTTGGCGCTGGCCGCTGACGTTGGCGGAAACCGCGGGGAACAGGTCCGCCCGCTGGATCTGGTACTGCGCCGCATAGGCATCGATGTTCAGCGCCGCGACCTTCAGGTCGCGGTTGTTTTCCAGGGAAACCTGGATCAGCTGCTGCAGCGCCGGGTCATGGAAGAACTGCCGCCAGCCCTGTTCGGCGGCCGCCACGTTGGCGGCCTCCTTTGGCGAGTAGGCCGGGCCTTGGGGGAATTGCGCCGCCACCGGCGCGTCCGGGCGCTGATAATCCGGTATCAGCGAGCAACCACTTAGCGCGATGGCGGTGATTGCCAGGGAGAGTAGCGACTTGCTCATTGGCCAGCCTCATTAGAATTTTCAGTGGTTTCTGATTGGTCCGCTTTCCTGCGGCCCATGGACGACACGACGACGAAGAACAGCGGGACCCAGAAGATCGCCAGGATCGTCGCGGTAAGCATACCGCCAATTACACCGGTACCGATGGCATGCTGGCTACCGGCACCTGCACCACTGGAGGTGGCCAGGGGCACGACCCCGAGGACGAAGGCCAGGGAGGTCATGATGATCGGTCGCAGACGCATGCGGCAGGCTTCGACCGCGGCATCGATCAGAGAGCGTCCCTGCTCGTGCAGTTCTTTGGCGAACTCGACGATCAGGATGGCGTTCTTCGCCGCAAGGCCGATGGTCACCAACAGACCTACCTGGAAGTACACGTCGTTGGATAGGCCGCGCAGGCTGGTGGCCATCAGCGCACCGATGATCCCCAGTGGTACCACGAGCATGACCGCGATCGGAATCGACCAGCTTTCATACAGGGCCGCCAGGCACAGGAACACCATCAACAGGGACAAGGCGTACAGCGCTGGCGCCTGGGAACCCGAGAGGCGTTCCTCGTAGGACAGGCCGGTCCAGGAGATACCGACACCTGGCGGCAGCTTGGCGGCAATGGCCTCGACCTCGGCCATGGCTTCACCGGTGGTGTAGCCAGGAGCCGGGGCCCCGAGGATCTCCATGGCCTCCACACCGTTGTAACGGGCCAGCTTCGGCGAACCGTAGATCCACTCACCCTTGGCGAAGGACGAGAACGGCACCATGGTCCCGGCGCTGTTGCGCACGTACCACTTCTTCAGGTCCTCGGGGCTCATGCGCGCACCGGGTTGGCCCTGGATGTACACCTTCTTCACCCGACCGCGGTCGATGAAGTCGTTGACGTAGCTACTACCCAGGGCGATCGACAGGGTGTTGTTGATATCGCTGAGGGTCACGCCCAGGGCGCTGGCGCGCTCGTCGTCGATGGTCAGCTGGTATTGCGGCTCGTCGTTCAGGCCGTTCGGACGGACCTGGGACAGCACTTTGCTCTGGGCTGCCATGCCGAGGAACTGGTTGCGTGCAGCCATCAGTTTCTCGTGGCCGATACCGGCGCGGTCCTGGAGGAACACGTCGAAACCGGTGGCGTTACCCAACTCCAGTACCGCAGGCGGGGCGAAGGCAAACACCATCGCGTCGCGGAAACTGAAGAAGTGCATCTGCGCGCGCTGGGCCAGGTTGAACACGCTGTTTTGCGCAGAGCGCTCGCCCCATGGCTTGAGCATGATGAAGGCCATGCCGGAGCTCTGGCCGCGGCCGGCGAAGTTGAAGCCGTTCACGGTGAACACCGAGGCAACGGTGTCCTTTTCCTTGTCCAGCAGGTAGGAACGCATTTCGTCGACCACCACCTGGGTCCGCTCGGCACTGGAGCCGGCTGGCGTCTGTACCTGGGCGAACAGTACGCCCTGGTCTTCTTCCGGCAGGAACGCGGTCGGGATACGGGTGAACAGCCACATCATGCCCACCACGATCAGCAGGTAGGCCAGCAGGTACGGCGCCTTGTGCCGCAGGATGCTGGCGACGCCGCGCTCGTAGCGTTTTACGCTGTAGTCGAAGGTACGGTTGAACCAGCCGAAGAAGCCGCGCTTCTCGCCATGGCCTTCAGGGATGGCCTTGAGCATGGTGGCGCACAGGGCCGGGGTGAAGATCAGGGCTACCAGTACCGACAGGGCCATGGCCGAAACCACGGTGATCGAGAACTGCTTGTAGATCACGCCGGTGGAGCCGCTGAAGAACGCCATCGGCAGCAATACAGCCGACAGCACCAGGGCGATACCCACCAGGGCGCCCTGGATCTGGCCCATGGACTTCTTGGTCGCTTCCTTGGGCGACAGGCCTTCCTCCTGCATCACCCGCTCGACGTTCTCCACCACGACGATGGCGTCGTCCACCAGCAAGCCGATGGCCAGTACCATGCCGAACATGGTCAGGGTGTTGATGCTGAATCCGGCTGCCGCGAGGATGCCGAAGGTACCCAGCAGTACTACCGGAACCGTCATGGTGGTGATCACCGTGGCGCGGAAGTTCTGCAGGAACAGGAACATCACCAGGAACACCAGGACGATGGCCTCCACCAGCGTCTCGACCACGCTCTTGATCGATTCGGTCACCACCGGGGTGGTGTCGTACGGGAATACCACCTTCATGCCTTGCGGGAAGAAGGGTTCCAGATCGCTGATGGTCTTGCGCAGTGCTTTTGCGGTATCCAGGGCGTTGGCACCGTTGGCCAGCTTCACCGCCAGGCCGGAAGCCGGATTACCGTTGAACTGGGCGCTGATGGCGTAGTTCTCGCCACCCAGGGCCACATCCGCAACGTCACCCAGGCGTACCTGCGAACCATCCTTGTTGACCTTCAGCAGGATCGCCTTGAACTGCTCGGCAGTCTGCAGGCGGGTCTTGCCGATGATGGTGGCGTTCAGTTGCTGGCCAGGCATGGCAGGCAGGCCGCCGAGCTGGCCGGAGGACACTTGCACGTTCTGTGCGGCAACCGCGGTCTTCACATCCACCGGGGTCATGTTGAAGTTGTTCAACTTGGCCGGGTCGAGCCAGATACGCATGGCGTACTGGGCACCGAACACCTGGAAGTCACCGACGCCCGGAGTCCGGGAAATCGGGTCTTGCATGTTCGACACGATGTAGTTCGACAGGTCGTCCTTGGACATGCTGCCGTCCTCGGATACCACGCCGATCACCAGCAGGAAGTTCTTCACGGCCTTGGTAACGCGGATACCTTGTTGCTGCACTTCCTGGGGCAGCAGCGGGGTGGCCAGGTTCAGCTTGTTCTGTACCTGGACCTGCGCGGTGTCCGAGTTGGTGCCCTGCTCGAAGGTGGCAGTGATGGTCATGCTGCCGTCAGAGTTACTTTCCGAGGACACATAACGCAGGTTGTCGATACCGTTGAGCTGTTGCTCGATCACCTGGACCACGGTGTCCTGCACGGTTTGTGCAGAAGCACCTGGGTAGGTCACGGAGATCGCGATCGATGGTGGTGCGATGCTCGGGTATTGGTTGATCGGTAGTTTGAGGATCGCTAGAGCCCCGACCAACATGATCACCAGGGCGATTACCCAGGCGAAGATCGGACGGTCGATAAAGAATTTCGACATGGTTTACTCCCCTTTGCCGCCTGCAGTCTTGTCAGTTGCCTGTGCAGGGGCCGGGTTCTTCGCAGGTACGTTGGTGGCTTCGCTGGCCTTGACTTCGATGCCCGGCTTGACGAACTGCAGGCCTTCGGTGATCAGGCGGTCGCCGGCCTTCAGGCCGTCTTCAACCAGCCACTGGCTGCCGACGGTGCGGCTGGCCTTGAGCTGGCGCAGCTCGACCTTGTTGTCGGCACCCACTACCAGCGCGGTAGGGGCACCCTTGAGGTCACGGGTCACGCCTTGCTGTGGCGCCAGGATCGCCGCGCTGTTCACCCCGGCTTGCAACTGGGCATGTACGAACATGCCAGGCAGCAGGGTGTGTTCCGGGTTCGGGAACACTGCACGCAGGGTCACCGAGCCGGTGGTCTCGTCCACCGAGACTTCGGAGAACTCCAGCTTGCCGTCGAGCTTGTACTGGCTGCCGTCTTCCAGGGTCAGCTTGACCTTGGCAGCGTTGTCGCCAACTTTCTGCAGGCGACCGCTTTCCAGCTCGCGCCGCAGCTCCAGCAACTCAACCGAGGACTGGGTGACATCGACGTAGATCGGATCCAACTGCTGGATCACTGCCATGGCAGTAGCCTGGCCGTTGCTCACCAGGGCGCCCTCGGTCACCGAGGAGCGGCCAATGCGGCCGGTCAGTGGCGACAGCACTTTGGTATAGCGCAGGTTGATCTGGGCGTTTTGCAGCGAGGCCTCGGACTGCAGGCGGTTGGCCACGGCAGTGTCGTATTCCTGGCGGCTCACGGCCTGTTCACTGACCAGTTGCTTGTAGCGATCGGAAATCGACTTGGTCGACTGCAGGTTCGCTTCGGCACTTTTCAGCGTGGCTTCATAGATCGATGGATCGATCTGATAAAGCTGCTGGCCTTCTTTCACATCACCGCCTTCCTTGAACAGGCGCTTGAGAATGATCCCGTTTACCTGTGGACGAACTTCAGCAATACGGAACGCAGTGGTCCGCCCCGGGAGTTCGGAGGTCAAGGTAAAGGCTTGTGGTTGCAAGGTGACGACGCCGACCTGAGGGGCTTGAGGGGCAGGGGCCGCCTCTTCCTTTTTACATCCGCTGAGCAGCGATGCCAGGGCGACGGCAGTGACCAGGGCGGTAACAGCTGGCTTGAATTGCATGAAGATCCTCGGGTCAGGCACGCAAGATGCGCACAAGAAAAGTGGAAGGATAAAAAGAATTGGCTGAGTGGATTAGTAGCTTGCTAATGAATATACTTACGTACATGGTTGTTTGTAAATACCTTAGCGGAGTACCCATCCGGTTACAAAAGCTCCCGCTGGTGTTGAATTGTAGGCTGGGTAAACGGCACCCGAGATGTCGTTCCATATTTATTCAGAAGGCCCTCGCGTATCGCTGGAGGGACCTGATCGAGGTTTTACTGCCATGGTCCGTCGTACCAAAGAGGAAGCTCAAGAAACCCGTGCCCAGATACTCGAAGCGGCCGAAAAGGCCTTTTACGAACGTGGCGTGGCGCGTACTACCCTGGCCGATATTGCGACGCTGGCAGGCGTGACGCGCGGGGCGATCTATTGGCACTTCAGTAACAAGGCCGACCTGGTGCAGGCCATGTTCGACAGCATGCGCGAACCCTTGAGCGAAATGGCGGCCGCCGGTGAAAATGTAGAAGAGTTGGATCCATTGGGTTGGATGCGCAAGCTGCTCATTCATCTGTTTCATCAAATAGCCCTGGACCCGAAAACCCGACGCATCAATGAAATTCTGTTTCATAAGTGTGAGTTCACCGATGAAATGTGCGACCTGCGTCGTCAGCGCCGTGCGGCCAGCCTGGAGTGCAACCTGCATATCGAACTGGTGCTGAGCAACGCAGTCAATCGCGGCCAGTTGCCGGAAAACCTCGATACAAGGCGGGCGGCTATCAGCATGCGGGCCTTTATCGATGGCATTCTCTACCAGTGGCTGTTGGCCCCGGACAGTTTTGCCCTGCATACCGAAGCGGAGCGCTGGATTGACATTGGACTCGACATGTTGCGCCTGAGTCCGAACCTTCGTCATTAAGACAAAATGCGTAATTGAATCTGGTTGTGTCAAGATTTATGACAAGGGAGTTCACTCTTGCTCTCGCCAGGTCGCGGCGGGGTGCTTTTATATACCGTGCCAGGCATATCTTGATAGATAGCGAGCTACGTATTTTGTAGGTAATTTGTTGCGGGTGTGTGAATGAGTGTGAGTCCTTCACCGTTCAACGACACAGAGCAGCCCCTGAAGGGGATTGTCCTGATTTGCCTGGCCGTCTTGCTTTTTGCCAGCCACGACACCCTGTCCAAGTACCTCTCGGCCTTTTACCCCATCGTCATGGTGGTATGGGCTCGCTATGTGGTGCATACCTTGCTGATGCTGGTGGTGTTCGTGCCGCGTAGCGGTTTTTCCGCGGTGGTGCGGACCAAGCGTCCCGGCTTGCAGTTTCTCCGGGCCTTGTGCCTGATCGGAACCAGCATGCTGTTCACCAATGGCCTGCGCTACATCCCCCTGGCCGAGGCTACCGCCGTCAACTTTCTCGCTCCCTTGCTGGTTACAGCCCTGTCCGTACCGTTGCTGGGCGAACGGGTCGGCCGTGGTCAATGGCTGGCCGTACTGGCCGGGTTTGTCGGGGTGCTGATCGTGGTGCGTCCCGGTGGCGCCTTGTTCACCCCGGCGATCCTGCTACCCCTGGGATCGGCTCTGTGCTTCGGTTTCTATCAATTGCTGACCCGCAAGCTCAGTGGCATCGACAGCCCGACCACCAGTAACTTCCTCACTGGAATCCTCAACAGCCTGATCATGAGCGCACTGCTGCCGTTCTTCTGGAGTACGCCGACGTTGCTCCATGGCCTGTTCATGATTGGCCTGGGCACTTGCGGCATGCTCGGCCACCTGCTGCTGACCCAGGCGTTCCGCCATGCTGCGCCCGCCATGCTGGCTCCCTTCAGTTACGGGCAGATCCTGTTTGCCGGGATGTACGGCTACCTGATCTTTGGCCATACCCCGGACAACTATGGGCTCGTGGGGATCACGGTGATCTGCCTCAGCGGCCTGGCAGTGGCCTGGACCCAACGCAAGCGCTGAACCCGAGTCGCTGCCATATGCGGCACCGGGATCGAATGATCAACAGGCAATAAAAAGCCCCGGCTCTGGCGAGTCGGGGCTTCTTTCTCACGGGGCCTTACAGCACCGGGTAGTCGATGTAGCCGACCGGGCCCTTGGCGTAGAAGGTTTCCGGATGCGGCTCGTTCAATGGAGCATCGGCTTTCAGGCGGGCAGGCAGGTCCGGGTTGGCGATGAAGGGCACGCCGAAGGCCACGGCATCGGCCTTGCCTTCGGCCAGCCAGGCATTGGCGCTGTCCTTGGTGAAGCGTTCATTGGCGATGTACAGGCCGCCGAAGGCTTCCTTGAGCTGTGGCCCGAGGCTGTCAGAACCTTCCTTCTCGCGAGCACAGATGAAGGCGATGCCACGCTTGCCCAGTTCACGGGCGACATAAAGGAAGGTTTGTGCCAGGTCGGCATCGCCCATGTCATGCAGGTCGGCACGTGGCGACAGGTGCACGCCGACGCGGCCGGCGCCCCAGATCTCGATCATGGCATCGGTGACTTCCAGCAGCAGGCGGGCACGGTTCTCCAGGGAGCCACCGTACTGGTCGGTACGCTGGTTGGTCGTGCTTTGCAGGAACTGGTCCAGCAGGTAGCCGTTGGCGGCGTGGACTTCCACACCGTCGAAGCCGGCGGCCTTGGCGTTCTCCGCACCGACGCGGTAGGCCTCGATCACATCGGCGATCTCGGCGGTTTCCAGGGCCCGTGGCGTTGGGAAGTCGGCCAGTGGCCGCACCAGGCTGACATGTCCCTTGGGCTGGATGGCGCTGGGTGCCACTGGCGCCTCGCCGTCCAGGTAGATCGGATGGGAAATCCGTCCCACATGCCACAGTTGCATGAAGATCTTGCCGCCGGCGCCGTGCACTGCCTTGGTCACGTTGGCCCAGCCGCGGACCTGGTCGTTGGACCAGATGCCAGGGGTATCGGGATAGCCGACGCCGATCGGCGTCACCGACGTGGCTTCACTGAGAATCAGCCCGGCCGAGGCCCGCTGTACGTAGTACTCGGCCATTAGGGCATTGGGCACCCGGCCGGCATCGGCACGGCAGCGGGTCAGCGGCGCCATGATGATGCGGTTGGGCAGTTCGATGTCGCCGAGTTTGAGCGGATCAAAGAGAGTGGTCATGGAATGCAGCCTTCTTTAAAGGAAAGGAACGTTTCAGTGAGTCGCAGGGGCCAGTTCGGCATTGCCGCCCTGGCGGAAAGTGATCAGCGTCACCAGCAGGGCCAGGATCGCTAGCGCTGCGGCTGCCAGCGGCACGTTGGTGAGTCCGAAACCGTGGGCGATGACGCTGCCGCCGACCCAGGCACCCAGGGCGTTGCCGATGTTGAAGGCGCCGATGTTCAGGGTCGAAACCAGGTTGGGCGCGGCCTTGCCGAAGGTCACTACGTTGACCTGCAGGGCCGGGACCGCGGCGAAGGAGGCGGTGGCCCAGAGGAACAGGGTGATCTCCGTGGGGATCAGCGCGACGCTGGTCCAGGTCAGCACGGTGGAGACCACGGCCATGGCCGCGAACACGCCCACCAGGGTGGCGCCCAGGCGCTTGTCGGCCATCTTGCCGCCGATGATGTTGCCCAGGGTCAGGCCCAGGCCGATCAGCAGCAGGGTCCAGGTCACGCCCTTGGGCGATACGCCAGTGACTTCGCCCAGCAGCGGGGCCACGTAGGTGAACAGGGTGAACATCGAGGCTGCGAACAGTGCGGTCATGCCCAGGGACAGCCAGATCCCGGCACCCTTGAGGGCCGCCAGTTCCGCACGCATGTCGAGTTTCTCCTCGTCGCGCTTGGCTGGCAGGAACCGCAGCAGGCCAATCAACGCTACCACGCCGATCACAGTCACCGCCCAGAAGGTCGAGCGCCAGCCGGCTTCCTGGCCCAGCGCAGTTCCCAGGGGGACGCCGAGCACGTTGGCCAGCGTCAGGCCGGTGAACATCAGGGCCACGGCCGAGGCGCGCTTGTTGGCCGGCACCAGGCCGGCGGCCACCACTGAACCGATACCGAAGAAGGCTCCGTGGCACAGCGCCGTAATCACCCGTGCGAACATCAGCACGTTGTAATCACTGGCCAGTGCACACAGCAGGTTACCGATAATGAAGATCCCCATCAGGGTCACCAGGGCGGCCTTGCGTGGCAGCCGGGCGGTGGCCAGGGCCATGAATGGCGCGCCGATGGCCACGCCCAGGGCGTAGCCGGTCACCAGCCAGCCTGCGCCGGGAATCGACACCCCGAGGTCCGCCGCCACATCGGGCAGCAAGCCCATGATGACGAACTCGGTGGTGCCGATGGCGAAGGCACTCAAGGCCAGGATGAGAAGCGAAAGGGGCATTATCGGGTCCTTGTCAGATCAGAGCTGTTGGCTCATTTGCGTGAGGAACTGCTGGATGGTGTCCTCGTTGCGTTTAAAAAAATGCCATTGGCCGACTTTGCGGCTGGTGACCAGGCCGGCGCGCTGCAAGGTGGCCAGGTGGGCCGATACGGTCGACTGCGACAGGCCGCAGCGTTGATCGATCTGCCCGGCGCAGACACCGTGCTCGTTGCTGTGGGCCTGGTCGGGGAATTCGACTGTCGGGTCTTTCAGCCAGTGCAGGATTTCCCTGCGAACCGGGTGCGCCAGGGCTTTTATTATTTCGTCGAGGTCGATGGACATGGCGTTGCTCGCTTTTCCATGAAACGTTGTATCGCGATGAGGCGAAATTTAAATCGTTATTTCGCGATATACCAATATGATTTTGATCTTACTTAAGCATTTATCGGTATATCGGGTTATAACGATATGGTGGGCGCGGTGCTAAGCTGCGCAAATGAATTATCTCGCACATCTGCACCTCGGCGGCCAGCGCCCGGGTCAATTACTTGGCAGCCTCTACGGCGACTTCGTCAAAGGCCGCCTGCAAGGGGAGTTCACCCCGGAGGTCGAGGCGGCGATCCAGCTGCATCGGCGTATCGACACCTACACCGACAGCCATGCGCTGGTGACGGCGGCGTTGGGACGTTTTTCCCTGACCCGGCGGCGTTACGCCGGCATCGTCATCGACGTGTTCTTCGATCACTGCCTGGCCCGGGACTGGGTCCAGTACGCCGATCACCCGCTGCAGTCGTTCACTGCCAATGTGTACCAGGTATTGGCCGCCGAGCCGCAGCTACCAGGGCGCCTGGCACAGATCGCGCCCTACATGGCGGCCGATGACTGGCTGGGGTCCTATCGGGATTTTCAGGTGCTGGAGCAGGTTCTGAGGGGCATTGCCCGGCGTCTGTCGCGGCCTGAGGAACTGACCGCGGCGATGGGCGAGCTGGAGCGGCTATACCAGCCCTTGAGCGAGGATTTTCGCGAGTTCTACCCGCAGTTGCAGGCCTTCGCCGCGCAGTACACCGCCCCGTCGCCGGGGCGCTGAAGCCCTTTCAGGCGGCGACCAGTTCGCCATTGCGGCGCGGTTCGGCTGGCTGCAATACATCATCGAACAGGGCTTTGTGCACCGCCTGCTGGGCCTGGAAGGCCAGCGCCGCGCGTTCCTGGCCCAGGCAGGGAATCGGCTTGAGCAGGTGGATTTCCACCTGGCCCTGGTCGTTGGCGAACAGGCGCAGCAGGTGGGACAGCAGGTCATCGTCGCCCACGAAGGGTGCCAGGTTATCGATCTGGCCATCGCGCAGGTAACGGATCGCCACCGGTTGCAGGCACACCTCGGCCTCGATGGCACTGGCCAGCAAGCGACCATGGAAGGTACGCAGGCCCCGGCCGTCGGTCGTGGTGCCTTCGGGAAACAGCAGCAGGGGATGCTGCTCCTGCAGGTGCCGGGTCATTTGCTTGCGGATCAATTGGCTATCCCCGGCGCCGCGGCGGATGAACAGGCTGCCGGCCTTGGCGGCCAACCATCCGGCCACGGGCCAGGTACGCACTTCAGCCTTGGACAGGAACGACAACGGCGCGAGCATGCCCAGCAGCGGAATATCGGTCCAGGACACATGGTTGCTGACCCAGAGCATCGGCTGGCTTGGCAAGTCACCATGTACCCTGACCTGGAAAGGCAGGGCGTTGCTCAGGCGAGCCATGAAGAAGCGCGACCAGCGTTGGCGCCGGACCATGGAGTGGCTCACCCTCAGGCGTTCCAGTACCCCGAAGACGCTGGCCATGCTCAGGCCCAGCGCCACCACCAGCAGCACCCGGGCGATGCGCCCGTAGACCCGGAGCCGGCGCATCAGACAGCCGCCTTGAAGTGCCGGGCATAGCGTGGGCACAGTTCGTCGCGCTTGAGCAGGATGAAGACGTCCGCCACCTGGAAGTCCTGGTCCCAGCAGGGCTCGCCGCAGATCTTCGCGCCCAGGCGCATATAGGCCTTGAGCAGTGGCGGCATCTCGGCGATGACGTTGGAAGGAATGTCCAGGCTCGGCAGTGGGTGTTTGGGTTCGGCGCGTAGGTGCTCGTTGCTCAGGTAGCGTTCGCGCAGGCGCTGCATGATGGCATGGGCCTGCACGCCACCGTCTTGCATGGGGATGCTGGCGCAGCCCATCAGGTAGCTGTAGCCACCTTCGTTGAGGACTTCGGCCAGTTCGCCCCAGAGCACCGCGATGGTGCCGCCATTACGGTAGGCCGGGTCGACGCAAGTGCGGCCGATTTCCAGGATCGGCCCCTGCAACTGCACCAGGCCGTGCAGGCTGAACTCTTCCTCACTATAGAAACGCCCCAGGCTGCTGGCGGCCTGGTGGTCCAGCAGGCGGGTGGTGGCCACCAGGCGCCCGGTGTTCAGATCGCGCACACCGATATGGCTGCAGTGAACGTCGTAGTCATCCATGTCCAGGCCCAGTTCAGCGCCCTTGAGCTTGGCGTTGAACTCATCACTGAAGACGTTGAAACGCAGGGCCTGGGCTTCCAGCAGGGCTTGGGCGCCGATCAGGCGCTCGGCTTGCAGGCGGCGTTCAGTGCCGGTGTCGCTGATGCGGGCGATCTGAGTCATCGTGAATCTCCGTGCGGGCTACCGACCCGCCTTGGGTTGCAGCCAATCGACTTTGTTGTGCAAAGTCAGGCTATGTAGCCGCGGTGTCATCGCCATGAAACTTTGGTGATGCTTATGTGACAGCCCCTGAGGATCTTCGAAATGCCCTGGCAAGCCCTGCTCGAGACTCGTGAACGAATGCCCGCCAACCCCGATCTGGCGGAGGGTTACGGCGCTTTGCTGGCCCATCTTGGCGCGGTCACGCCTTTCGAACTGGCGGTGCTTGGCGGGCGCTTGATGGCGACGCCGGGGTTGGCGTTCCTGGTGGGATACCAGGCGGCATTGCGCATGTTGTGGCCCAGCGCGCCGCCCAGCCTGGGGGCCTTGTGCGCGACCGAGCGTCGCAGCCTGCGCCCGGCGGACATGCAGACGCGGTTGCAGGACTTGCGCCTGCACGGACGCAAGGATTTCGTCACCGCCGGGGATGCCGCCGACTGGCTGCTGGTGGCGGCACGCAGCGAGGCCCCTGGCGAGCAGCCAGGGCTGCGCCTGACCGTGGTCTACCCGGGGGAGCCGGGCGTGAAGGTCCAGACCCTGCCGGCTATCGCCTTGATGCCGGAGATCAGCCACGGTTGCCTGCTGCTGGACAACGCCGCCTGCGAGCTGCTGGCCGGTGATGGCTGGGATGCCTATGTCAAACCCTTCCGCACCCTGGAAGATATCTATGTACTGAGTGCCATGGGCGCCTGGCTCTACGGGGTCGGCCAGGACAGCGGCTGGCCGCAGCCCCTGTTGTTGCAATTGTTGGGGTTGCTGGCCGGTTGTGCCGAAGCCAGCCGGCAGAACCCGGCCCTGGCCAGTGGGCATGTCCTGTTGGGCGGGCTGTTCGTGCAGTTCGAAGCGTTGAAGCCGGAGATCGCCATGGCGTTCGCCCAGGGCCCCGAGTTCTGGCGCGAGCAGTGGACCCGCGACCAGGCCCTGCTCGACCTGGCTTCCGGCGCCCGAGCCAAACGCCTGGCCAAGGCCCTGGCGGCCTTGCACGAGCCGGCGGGGCGCTGAGCGCGCCAATGCAGTGAAACTGTCATCGGCCTGGGCTAGGCTCGGTCATTGGTTTTCTTGAGTGCCCTCCATGTCCAAAGGCTCCTTCTTGCTGGTGCTGCTTGCCTGGCTCGGTCTACCGGCCTGGGCCGAGGAGTGGCCGGCAGAGCAGTGGAGTCGGGCCGCACAAGCCTCGGGGCCGGCGCTCCAGGCACTGGAGGACTATGCCTTTACGCCTCGCGACGATGAGTCGCGCCAGGGCGTGCGTACCGATGCCCTGCTGGTGGTGCACGATGGCCGCCTGCTCTACGAGCGCTATGCCGGCCCGACCGGGCCGCAAACCCCGCACCTGATCTGGTCCGCCAGCAAGAGCGTACTGGCGGTGGTCATGGGGGTCGCCTATGGCGAGGGGCGCTTTACCCTGCAGGACCGGGCAGCGGGTTTCTACCCGGCGCTCAAGTCCCACCCGGACATCACCCTGGCCGACCTGCTGCACTGGGGCTCGGGGCTGGCCTGGCAGGAAGACTACGAATATGCGCCGCTCAACTCGTCGGTGGTGGCCATGCTCTACACCCGTGGCCATGGCGATATGGCGGCCTTCGCCGCGCAGCAAGCGGCGGCGTCTGCCCCTGGCCAGGTCTTTCGCTATTCCAGCGGCGACAGCAACCTGCTGGCCGCCAGCCTGCGTGCGATGGTGGGAGCGCAGCAATATGCCGACTATCCGTGGCACGCCCTGTTCGAACCCCTGGGCATTAGCCAGGCGGTGTGGGAGCGCGATGGCGCCGGAACCTTCGTGGCCTCGTCCTACCTCTACATGAGCGCGCCTGACCTGGCCCGCATTGGCCTGTTGATGCAGCGCGAGGGCCGCTGGCGCGACCGGCAACTGTTGCCCAAGGCCTGGGTCGAGTTCTGTCGCACTCCTTTCTCCGGCTACCGAGCGGGCCAGGATGTAGCGGTGGCCGGTGGGCACTGGTGGCTCAACCGTGCGTTGGACGGCGCTTCGCGACCCTGGCCCGATGCTCCCGCCGAGACCTACGCGGCCCTGGGGCATTGGGGGCAAGCCCTGTATGTATTGCCGCAGCAGCGCCTGGTGATCGTGCGCTATGGCGACGATCGCGACGGCAGCTACCAGCACAACGAGTTGCTCAAGCGGGTGCTGGCAGCCTTTCCCGGTTCGCAGCAGCCATGAGCCGGCCCAGCCTGGTCCTGCGTCATCCGTGGCTGTGCCTGCTGCTGCTCGGGTTGCTGGCGCTGGCGGCGTGGGCCTGGCAGCAGCGAGTGGCCCTGCAAGCCTTCCCGGATATCCTCGGCGCCTATACCGCCAAGGAGTACTGCTCCTGCCGCTACGTGATGGGGAACCCGGCCGACTATTGTCGCGCCTACGTCCGCCAGTACCTGCCCATCAGCGACTTCAACGATGACTCCCAGGCCCGACGCGTCACCGCCAGTGCCCTGGGGCGCACCCATGGCGCGTCCTGGCTGGGGCCACGGGAAGGCTGTCGCCTCGACCCCTGAGCCATCCTTCGGTTCCATCCAGCGGAACCAGATTCGATTGTCCTGTGCATCGGCCCGCGGTTATCTAGCGCAGAGCGTCGCGCACGCCCTGAGATCCCGTGCCGCGCCCCGTACAACAAGAACGGGAACCCACCCGGCCCAGAGGACAGACGCCATGACCCGACATCAGCACATCCTTGCCTGGCTCGACGACATCGCCGGCGACCTGCGGGACATCCGCCAGGACATCCATGCCTACCCTGAACTGGGCTTCCAGGAAAATCGTACCGCCGCACTGGTGGCCCGCCTCCTGGAGGATTGGGGATTCGAGGTGCATCGGGGCGTTGGCTGCACCGGAGTGGTGGGTGTCCTGCGCAATGGCCAAAGCTCGCGAACCCTGGGCTTGCGGGCGGACATGGACGCGCTGCCGATCGTCGAGGACAGCGACGTACCCTATAGCAGCCGTCATCGTGGCTGCATGCACGCCTGCGGCCATGACGGCCATACCACGATCCTGCTGGGGGCTGCCCGTTACCTGGCAGCCACTCGGCAGTTCGATGGCACCCTGAACCTGATCTTCCAGCCGGCGGAAGAAGGGCAGGGCGGTGCCGAGGCTATGCTTGCCGATGGCCTGTTGGAGCGCTTCCCCTGTGATGCCTTGTTCGGGTTGCACAATATGCCTGGCTTGCCGGCTGGGCACCTGGGGTTTCGCCAGGGGCCGATGATGGCCTCCCAGGACCTGCTTGAAGTGGTGGTCGAGGGCGTCGGCGGCCACGGTTCGATGCCACACCTGGCGGTAGACCCGTTGGTGGCGGCGGCCAGCATGGTCATGGCCCTGCAGACGGTGGTGGCGCGCAATATCGATGCCCAGCAGGCGGCGGTGGTCACCGTCGGTGCGTTGCAGGCCGGCGAGGCCGCCAACGTGATCCCCCAGCAGGCGTTGTTGCGCTTGAGCCTGCGCGCCCTCAATGCCCCCGTGCGCGAGCAGATGCTGGAGCGGGTCAAGGCAATCATCCAGACCCAGGCCGAAAGCTTCGGCTGCAGCGCCAGCATCCTGCACCGCCCGGCATACCCGGTGCTGGTCAACAGCCCGGAGCAAACCGAGTTCGCCCGGCAAGTGGCGGTGGAACTGCTGGGCGAGGCCGCGGTGGATGGCAACACGCCAAAACTGATGGGCAGCGAAGACTTCGGCTGGATGCTACAGCGCTGCCCGGGCAGCTACCTGTTCATCGGCAATGGCGTGGGGCAGCCGATGGTGCATAACCCCAGCTATGACTTCAACGACGACATCCTGCTCACCGGTGCGGCTTATTGGTGCGCCCTGGCGGAAAGCTGGCTCAAGCCTTTCTGACCCCACCCTCTTCCTGTTCCCGATTACCCGGGCGCGCCTGCGTGCGCCCGGCACTTTCCCGAGCCCGCAAGAAGGCTCAAAAGTAGCCAAGGAGCCGCCATGAGCGTTTCGATACCCACTGCCTCCAAGACCCGGCAAGTGATTGCTGCCGTCGTCGGCAATGCCCTGGAATGGTACGACTTCATCATCTATGGCTTTCTCGCCAGTTTCATCGCCCGGCAGTTCTTCCCGGGTGGCGATGAGTACACCTCGCTGCTGATGGCCCTGGCCACCTTCGGCGTGGGTTTCTTCATGCGTCCGGTAGGCGGTGTGCTGCTGGGGATCTATTCCGATCGCAAGGGGCGCAAGGCGGCGATGCTGCTGATCATGCAACTGATGACCCTGGCCATCGCGATCATAGTGTTCACCCCCGGTTACGCGGCTATCGGCGTTGGGGCGCCGTTGCTGATCGTGGTCGCGCGCATGCTCCAGGGGTTCGCCACCGGTGGCGAGTATGCCAGCGCCACGGCCTACCTGGTGGAGAGTGCGCCGCCCCACCGCAAAGGCTTATATGGTTCCTGGCAGTTGGTCGGGCAGTGCCTGGCGGTGTTCAGTGGCGCGGCGATGGCTGCGGCGGTGACGCATTTTTTCTCGTCACAGACCTTGGAGCAGTGGGGATGGCGCCTGCCGTTCGTAGTGGGCCTGCTGATCGGCCCGGTAGGGCTGTGGATTCGCAAGTACATGGAAGAGCCCGATGCCTTTGTCGAGGCGCGCAAGCACGTGCGCGGCAACGGACCTGGGTTGCTGGAGGTGATCCGCACCCAGCGTCGGGGAATCCTGGTCGCAATGGGCCTGGGGTGCGGCGGCACCGTATCGTTCTATGTCCTGCTGGTGAACATGCCGACCTTCGCCCATAACAATCTCGGCCTGCCCCTGGACCAGGTGCTGCTGGTTCAGATGCTCGCCGTGGCACTGATGACCCTGGTCATCCCCCTGACGGGAGCCCTGTCGGATCGTTATGGCCGGCGGCCGGTGCTGATGGTCTTCACCCTGGCATTCTTCGTGCTGGTCTACCCCCTGTACGCCTGGGTCGCTGCTGCCCCGTCCATCGAGCGCCTGCTGGTGATGCAACTGCTGTTGTGCGCTGCCATTGGCGGTTCTTTCGGGCCTGCACCCACGGCCCTGGCCGAGCAATTTCCCATCGAGGTGCGTTCCACCGGAGTGTCGGTGGCGTATAACGTCACCGTGATGCTGTTCGGTGGTTTCGCACCGTTGGTCGTGACCTGGCTCAGCAAGACCCTGGCCACGCCGGTAGCGCCTGCCTTCTATGTGTTGTTGACTTCGGTCCTGAGCCTGCTAGCCATCTACTGCCTGCATGACCCGCTCAGGACCGTCAAACCCAATGCCCTGCCCCTGGGAGGTGAGTCTTGAGCAAGCCCCATGAACCCTCGACGAACGATTCGATCGTCGAGCTCGACGCCCTGGCATTGTCCCGGGCGATCCATGGCCGTGAGCTGTCCTGTCGGGAAGTGATGCAGGCCTATCTGGCACAGATCGAACGTCTCAACCCTGAGGTCAACGCACTGGTATCGCTCTGTGAGCCCGAGATCCTGCTGGACCAGGCCGACGAGCGTGATCGGCAACTGCTCCAGGGACAATCGCAGGGCTGGATGCATGGCATGCCCCAGGCGATCAAGGACCTGGCAGCGACCGCTGGCATGACCACCAGCATGGGGTCGCCGCTGTTCGCCGATCAGGTGCCGCAGGTCGACGCGATCAGCGTGGCACGGGTGCGAGCCCAGGGTGCGATCATCGTCGGCAAGAGCAACGTTCCTGAGTTCGGCCTCGGCTCGCACACCTACAACCAGCTGTTCGGGACCACCGGTAATGCCTACGACAGCAGCCTGAGTGCTGGCGGCAGCAGCGGTGGGGCGGCCGTTGCCCTGGCCTTGCGCATGCTGCCGGTGGCCGACGGCAGCGACATGATGGGTTCGCTGCGCAATCCGGCAGCGTTCAACAATGTATTCGGCATGCGGCCGTCCCTGGGCCGTGTGCCCCACGGTCCGGCCCCCGAGCTGTTCGTCCAGCAACTGGCCACGGAAGGGCCGATGGGCCGCACCGTGGCCGATGTGGCACGGTTGCTGGCGACCCAGTCTGGCTACGATCCTCGCTCGCCCCTGTCGTTGAAGGAGGACCCGTCGCTGCTCGCGGCGCCCCTGCAGCGCGATGTTCGCGGGCTGCGCCTGGGATGGCTGGGGGACTACAACGGTTACCTGCCCATGGAGCATGGGGTGCTGGATCTGTGTGAGAAGGCCCTGGGGGACTTCGTCAGCCTGGGCTGTGAAGTGGAGCGCTGTCAGCCGGAGTTCTCCCTGGCGCAACTCTGGGATTGCTGGCTGGTGCATCGCCACTGGTTGATCCAGGGTTCCCTCGGCCTGCTGTACAACGACCCGGACAAGCGTCGCTGGCTCAAGCCCGAGGCCCGCTGGGAGGTGGAGGGCGGGGCCAGCCTCGGCGCCGCCGATGTGTACCGGGCGTGCCAGAGTCGCAGTGATTGGTATCGGGCTTTGCTGCACTTGTTCGAGCGTTACGATTTCCTGCTGCTGCCCACCGCCCAAGTGTTCCCTTTCGATGCACGACAGGCCTGGCCACGCCAGGTGAATGGGCAGGAAATGGACACTTATCATCGCTGGATGGAGGTCGTGATCGGCCCGACCCTGGCGGGCTTGCCTTGCATCAGCATTCCCGTGGGCTTCAACCTGGCCGGGTTACCCATGGGGATGCAGATCATCGGCCCGCCCCAGGCCGACCTCGCGGTGCTGCAGCTGGCCCATGCCCATGAACAGTTGACGCAATGGGTCCGGCGGCGGCCTCCCGGCAACATCCGGTAATCGGGCAAGGACCTCGGGATCAAAGCCGGGGCCCGTATCTTGCTGGGAAATTTTTCACCCACCCTCAAGCCAGGAGTCCGGGCCATGGCCAGCAAGGTAGAAAGCGGCAGTGTGCGTTCCGTGGAGCGGGCCCTGGCCATCGTCGAGCTGCTGGGCCAGCACCAGGCCCTGGGCCTGGAGGAGTTGCACTACCTGACCGGCCTGCCCAAGGCCACGGTGTCGCGCCTGCTACTGACCTTGCAGGAACAAGGCTGGATCTACCGTGGGCTGAGCGACCGGCGCTACTGCCTGAGTGCCCGCAGCCTGTTCGGTGACAGCCGGCAGCGCTCCAAGCGCCAGCTGGCGGAGCAGGCCGGGCCCTGGCTGCTGCAACTCAGTGCCCGCACCGGCCTGGTGAGCGACCTGTCGAGTTTCGATGGCGAGCATCTGGAGGTGCTGGAAAGCGTGGTGCCCGAGGTGTTGCGCAAGCGCTATCCCAGCAGTAGCAGTCGGGTGGTCGGCCAACATTCCAGCCTGTTTCATTCGGCCATGGGCAAGGCTCGCCTAGGGGCCTTGCCTTGGGAGGAAGTCGAGCGCCTGGCCGTGCGTGAGGCCGTGTCACTCGACACCTGGCAACACTCCGGCCTGCAGTTCCAACAGCTAGGGTTCGGCCAGCGTACCGAGGGTTATTGGGAGTACCCGATGCGCCTGCCGTTCCTGATTCGCGCGGTGGCCCTGCCGCTGCAGGTCGAGGGTCGGGTGGTGGGCAGTATCGCGCTGCATTGGCCGCAGGATCTGTCCTTTGTGGAGCAGGTGCGCCACCGGCACCTGGCGTTGTTGGCCGAAACCGTCATGCAATTGCAGAAACACCTCGCCTGATCTCATCCGCTGCCCATGGGTTCCACCCTGCGGAATCAATGATCGTTGCCCTTTGCCTGGCGGCCCCGACAATAGCTGCCAGGCCACCTTGGCGATGGCCATGACACCCATTCCAAGAATAAGAACAGGTGATTCCATGCGTGCGCAGCAGCGTTGTCTAGCGGGTGTGTTGTGCTGTCTGTTGGGGGGCGGGGCGGGGGCTGAGGACTTTATCCAGGACAGTCGCATGTCCTTGCGCTACGGCCAGTCCTACTGGAAAGAAAATGCCAACGGCGGTGTCGGTCCGACCCGGGATGAATGGGTACAGGCCGCGCAGTTCAACTTCAGCTCCGGCTGGTACCGCGATGTGCTGGGGCTGGATTACAGCTATGGCCTGGCCGATGCCCTGCATGTGGGAAGCAAGGCCGACAGCATCAGCAACTTGCGGGCCGACCGCAGCGTGCAGAATCCCCACGGTATCGCCAAGCCCCTGGCGTTGTATGTGCGTGGGCGCTGGGTCGAAGAAGGCTGGACCCTGAGTGGCGGAGTGGGGAAAAAGAGCCGCCAGCTCGAGCTGTACACCGACGACCGCTTTACCCGAATCCTGCCGGCAGCGAGCCTGGGCCAGGACCTGGGGTATGAGCGAGGGGGCTTGAGCCTCAACCTGAGCCGTATCGAGGGCTTCAGCCCGCGCAACGAGTCGGGCTGGAGCCAGGACCTGCGCAATTATCGAGGGCAAAAGATCGATGACCTGCGGATCTATGCCCTGGGTTATGTCTTTCCCGATGGCAGCAAGCTGCGTGTGGAGCATGGCGTGGCCCGGGACTACCTGCGCAGTTCCACGGTGAAGTTGTCCCGCAGTTTCGCCCTGGCTCCCGGGCACGACCTGGACCTCCAGGCAATCTGGGGACGCCAGCAGGATGCCGGTCGCTTGTTCGAGTACTCAGGAGTGCGTGGGTTGTACGAGGCGCAGTCGTCCCATGATGCCCGGCATCTGGACCTGGCCATCAATTACCGCTTCAGCCACTACTATCTGGGACTGAGCTGGAACAAGGTGCGGGGCGATGATTTCGATCGTATGTTCTTCGCCCAGGACCATGGCACCTGGAATAGCAGCGCCAAGCGCTTCTATTACTTCGGGTTGGAGGATGAGGCGCTGCTCAAGGTCGCTTCTGGCCTGGACTTCACCGCGTTCGGCCTGCCCCGGCTCAAGCTCGATGCACACTATGTGTTTTCCAATGCCGCCCGAGGGTACGAGGACTTCTCCCGCAGCGAGTTCCAGAGCCTGTTGCGCTATTCGTTCGATGGGCTTCTCAAGGGCTTGGAACTGGCCTGGCTGCACACCCGTTTTCGCACCCGAGGCGAGCCTGACGGTGTCCTGCGCCGGAGCATCTCCAGGGGACCGGCGGGCATCGTCAGTCATCACTCGGAGCGCTTCTTCTTCAACTACACCTATCGCTTCTAGCGCAGGGCCCGATCACTCAGGGAGCACCGGGCCGGTAACCGGTCGCCGGGAGGTTTGCCAGCTTCCTGGCAGCCGGTTAAGGTGGCGCCTTCTGTTTACGGGAGCTTGCATGCGTACGCCGATCCGCCTTCTTCTCAGTCTGTTGGCAGTACTGGCCCTGCCGGTCCAGGCCAACTGGTACCTGGACAACGAGTCCTCGCGTATTTCCTTCGTGACCACCAAGAACGCCAGCGTTTCCGAGGTCCAGCGCTTTCTGGTGCTGCATGGCAAGGTCGATGGCAAGGGCCTGGCCCAGTTACAGGTGGAGCTGGAGTCGGTCAGCAGCGGCATTCCGTTGCGCGACGAACGCATGCGCCAGGAGCTGTTCCAGATCCAGCAGTTTCCCGAGGCCCTGATCAGTGCCCAGATCAACCTGCGCCCCATCAATGACCTGGCCCCCGGAGCGCAGATCGAGCTGCTGTTGCCGGTCACCGTGAGCCTGCATGGCCGGGAGCACACCTATGACGCCGAACTCCTGGCCACCCGCCTGGATGACCGGCGCTTCCAGGTGGTGACCCTGGAGCCCCTGGTACTCAATGCCGAAGACTTCGGCCTGGCGCCTGGCGTGGACAGCCTGCGCAAGGTCGCGGGCCTGTCGGGTATCAGTCTCTCGGTGCCGGTGGGTGCGGTGCTGATCTTCACGGCCCGCTGACATGCGCGCAGCGGTGTTTCCTTGGCGCGAAGGCAACCGCTTCGAATTGCTGGTCGATGGTCCCGAGTTCTTCCCACGCATGCTGGTGGCCATTGCCCGGGCCCAGCAACAGGTGGAGCTGGAGCTGTACCTGGTGGAGGCCGGTTCCTGCGCGCAGGCCATGGTCGAGGCCATGGTCCTGGCTGCCGAGCGAGGGGTACGCGTGCGCTGCCTGTTCGACGACTACGGCAGCCTGGCATTTCCCCAGGCTTTGCGCCGTACCCTGACCGAAGCCGGGGTCGAGCTGCGTTTCTATAATCGCCTGCGCTGGCGCCAGGGGCTGCTCAATCTGTACCGCGATCATCGCAAGCTGTTGCTGGTGGACCAATCCTTGGCGGTGGTGGGGGGAACCGGTGTCACCGACGAGTTCTGGCTGCCCGAGAGCAATAGCTGCGAGTGGCATGAAGTGATGGTGCAGGTCAGCGGCCCGATAGTGCGCGACTGGCAGTTGTTGTTCGATCGCCAGTGGGACGCCAACCTGCACCGTGGTGCCTGGAAACCCCATGCCGATTTCGGCCTGCAACGCCTGCCGCGCCTGCCCGATACCGGTGAGGGCCTGGGGCGGCTCGCCTATGCCGACGCCCGCCAACACCGGGACATCCTGCATTCGCTGATTCGCGCCTTGCACAGCGGCCAGCGGCGCATCTGGCTGGCCACGCCTTATTTCCTGCCGACCTGGTCGGTGCGCCGTTCGCTGCGCAAGGCCGCAGCCCGAGGATTGGATGTGCGCTTGCTGTTGACCGGGCCGCGTACCGACCATCCGGCGGTGCGCTACGCCGGGCACCGCTATTACCCGCGACTGCTCAAGGCCGGGGTGCGGATCTTCGAGTACCAGCCGCAGTTCCTGCACCTGAAGATGGTGCTGGTGGACAATTGGGTGAGCGTCGGGTCCTGCAACTTCGACCACTGGAACCTGCGCTTCAACCTGGAGGCCAACCTGGAGGCCGTGGACCCGGTGCTGACCGCCGCCGTGGTGGCGAGCTTCGAGAAGGACTTTGTCCAGAGCGAGGAGGTCAGTCTGGCGGTGTGGCGCAACCGGCCCCTGTGGCGCCGGATCAAGCAGCGGATCTGGGGCTGGGTCGATCGCCTGGTGGTCAACCTGCTGGATCGTCGCGGCTGACCGTCACGGCTGATACGGCTACAGATATTGCGGGGATTACAGGGGATTGCAGAAGGAGGCGGCCGGCGCAGGTCATGCGCCAGCCGGTGAGGGGGATCAGAGCAGTTCGAAGCTCTGTTGCTGGACGTCCTGGGAATCCAGGCCGATCTGTACGTTGAAGTCGCCAGGTTCGGCGGCGTACTTGAGCTGGGCGTTGTAGAACTTCAGGTCGTCTTCGCTGATGTTGAAGCGGATGACCTTCTCTTCGCCGGCCTTGAGCATGACCTTCTGGAAGTTCTTCAGCTCCTTGATCGGACGAATGATCGACCCGGCCACATCCTGGATATACAACTGCACCACGGTCTCGCCGTCGCGCTTGCCAGTATTCTTCAAGGTCACGCTGGCCTCCAGTTTGCCGCCCTTGTGCAGGGTGGTGGAGGACAGGGCCATGTCCGACAGGCTGAAGCGGGTGTAGCTCAAGCCATAGCCGAACGGGAACAGCGGGCCGGTGATGTCATCGAAGTACTGCGAGGTGTAGTTGCCCGGCTTGCCTGGGGTGAACGGCCGGCCGATGGTCAGGTGGTTGTAGTAGGTCGGGATCTGGCCCACGGAGCGCGGGAAGGTGATCGGCAGTTTGCCCGACGGGTTGTAGTCGCCGAACAGGACGTCGGCGATGGCGTTGCCGCCCTCGGTGCCGCTGAACCAGGTTTCCAGGATCGCGTCGGCCTGCTGGTTTTCCTCCAGCAGGGTCAGTGGCCGGCCATTCATCAGCACCAGCACTAACGGTTTGCCGGTGGCCTTGAGGGCCTTGATCAGCGCTCGCTGGTTGGCCGGGATGTTCAGCTCGGTGCGGCTCGAGGATTCATGGGACATGCCCCGCGACTCGCCCACGGCCGCGACGATCACGTCAGAAGCCTGGGCCGCCTTCACGGCCTCGTCGATCATCTGTTGCGCTGGACGTGGGTCGTCCACCACTTCCGGGGCGTCGAAGTTGAGGAAGTTCAGGTAGTCCACCACCTTCTTGTCGTCGGTGATGTTCGAGCCCCGGGCGTAGACCAGCCGGGCCTGGTCGCCCAGCACATTGCGCATGCCGTCGTAGAGGGTTACCGACTGTGCCGGCACGCCGGCGGCGGCCCAGCTGCCCATCATGTCGATCGGTGCCTTGGCCAATGGGCCGACCACGGCGATCTTCGCGGTCTTTTTCAGCGGCAGGGTGTCGTTCTGGTTCTTCAGCAGCACCAGGCTGCGCCGGGCGATATCCCGGGCGTCGCTGCGATGCAGGCGGCTTTCGGCGTTGGTGTCGGCCGGATCGTCCTCGGCCTTGCCGATGCGCAGGTACGGATCCTTGAACAGGCCCATGTCGTACTTGGCCCCCAACACCTCACGCACGGCGTTGTCGATGTCCTTCTGTTCGATCTCGCCGGACTTGAGCAGCCCTGGCAATTCCTTGCCATACAACGAGTCGTTCATGCTCATGTCGATGCCGGCCTTGATCGCCAGCTTGGCGGCCTCGCGACCGTCCTTGGCGACACCGTGGCGGATCAGTTCGATGATCGCGCCGTGGTCGCTGACAGCCAGGCCCTTGAAACCCCACTCCTTGCGCAACAGGTCGTTCATCAGCCAGGTGTTGGAGGTGGCGGGCACGCCATTGATCGAGTTCAGGGCCACCATCACCCCGCCGGCACCGGCGTCGATCGCCGCGCGGTAGGGCGGCAGGTAGTCCTGGTACATCTTCACCGGACTCATGTCGACGATGTTGTAGTCGCGACCGCCTTCCACCGCACCGTACAGGGCGAAGTGCTTGACGCTGGCCATGATGCTGTCGGGGGCCGCCGGGCTCTTGCCCTGGTAGGCGTTGACCATCACCTTGGCGATTCGCGAGACCAGGTAGGTGTCTTCGCCGAAGCCTTCGGACGTCCGGCCCCAGCGTGCATCGCGGGAGATGTCGACCATCGGTGCGAAGGTGATGTCCAGGCTGTCGGCGCTGGCTTCCTGGGCGGCGATGCGCCCGGAGCGGCCGATGGCGTCCATGTCCCAGCTGGAGGCCAGGGCCAGGCTGATGGGGAAGATGGTCCGGTGGCCGTGGATCACGTCGTAGGCGAAGAACATCGGGATCTTCAGGCGGCTGCGCATGGCCGCGTCCTGCATCGGCCGGTTTTCCGGGCGCGAGATGGAGTTGAACGTGGCACCGATGTTACCGGCGGCGATCTCCTTGCGGATCAGCTCCCGGGGCATTTCCGGGCCGATGCTGATCAGGCGCAGTTGGCCGATCTTTTCCTGCAGGGTCATCCGCTTGAGCAGATCGGTGATAAAGGCTTCCTTGTTCTCCAAGGGGACCGGGGCAGACTCGGCCAATACAGGGTGACTGGCCAGGCTGACCAGCAGACCCAGCAAACACAGCTTCTTCATGAATTTGTTCTCAAGGGCTCAAGCCCGACGCATGAGTGACGCGCCGAACAGCCAAAATTTAGGGGGCAGCTATTGTTGTTCAGATAATTCCCGCACACTTCAGGTCGTGTGAAAACGACTACCTTGGGCAATATGGCGTTAAAAACAGGCTTGTCTTGCCTTGACTCGCGACGTTTTCACACAGCCTTATTTCTGAACTCTTTTTCGCGCTGGGCATCTTTTAGCCCATCAGCCCGATGCATTCCAGTAGCGTTGGCAGATTTTGCCCTGCCAGGCCTGAAAACACGGGCAAAAGATTCTCTTCAACCAGGTTGTGCAAGGAGCCTCACCCATGAACATCACCCAAAGCCTGCGCTCGAGCTGGCCCGTCGCCGCCCTGTTGCTGCTCACCAGCCTGCTCAGCGGCTGTGGCATCAACAACATCCCGACCCTGGACGAGCAGGTCAAGGCCGATTGGGGCCAGGTACAGAACCAGTACCAGCGCCGTGCCGACCTGATCCCCAACCTGGTGGAGACCGTCAAGGGCTACGCCAAGCATGAGGAAGAGACGCTGACTGCGGTGGTCGAGGCGCGGGCCAAGGCGACCTCGATCCAGGTGGACGCCAAGACCCTGGACAACCCGGAAAAGCTCAAGCAGTTCCAGCAAGCCCAGGATCAGCTCAGCGGTGCCCTGAGTCGCTTGATGGTGGTGTCCGAGCGCTACCCGGACCTCAAGGCCAACCAGAACTTCCTGGCCCTGCAGTCCCAGCTTGAAGGTACCGAGAACCGCATCGCCGTGGCCCGTCGCGATTTCATCCTGGCAGTGCAGAAGTACAACACCGAGATCCGTACTTTCCCCGGTCGTCTCTGGCACAGCTTGATGTACAGCGACCTGCCGGTGCGTGAGTCGTTCGAGGCCACCAGCCCCGATGCTGACAAGGCCCCGCAAGTGAAGTTCTGATGAACCACGGGCAGCGCGTGCTGCGAGGCGCGCTGCTGTGGCTATGGCTGGTGAGTGGCGCCGTACTGGCGCAGCAACCAGGGCCAACGCCCACGGATGGGGTGCAGTTGCGTTCGGCGCAATCCACTGTCCAGGTCGAGCCCGCACCGGCCACTGCGACAGCGGTGCCGCTTGAAAGCCTGTTTCCCAAGCTGACGGGCAGGGTGGTGGACACCGCGCAGATGCTCACGCCTTCGGCGCAGGTCTACCTGGCGCAGATGCTCGAACGGCTCGAGCAGAGCACCACCGACCAGGTGGTGGTGGTCACTGTGCCGAGCCTGGGCGGCTACAGCATCGAGGAGTTCGGCCTGCAACTGGGGCGGCACTGGGGTATCGGCCAAAAGGACAAGAACAACGGAGTCCTGCTGCTGGTGGCCAAGGATGATCGCAAGGTGCGGATCGAAGTGGGCTACGGCCTGGAAGGGCGGATCGACGATATCTGGGCGCACCTCATTATCAACGACTCGATCATTCCGTATTTCAAGGATGAGCTGTACTCCTCCGGGATCATTACCGGCACCACCTCCATCGTGCGTCTGCTGGAGCCCAACAGCACGCGGATGCTGGCGCACCGCTGGGTGGTGCAGAGCTGGTACCAGCAGATCGAATGGATGTGGTGGTTCAAGGTGTTGTTCTTCCTGGTGTTCGCCGTCTTGCCCCTGGGCGCGATACTGGCTTCGTGGCGCAACAGCGAGGCTGAACCAGGCCGTGCCAGCGATGATCCGCCCACACGTGAACCCAGGGCCGAGCGTGATTCGGGATCGAGCAGTTCATTCGACTGGTTCGACTCCGGCAGTTCGAGTTCCGGCTCAAGTTCCGATTCGGATAGTTTCAGGGGCGGCGGTGGCAGTTTTGGCGGTGGCGGGGCATCCGGCAGTTGGTAGTGCAAGTGAAAAGTCATTGAGGACGAGGTGCTGATGCGACTCTATAAAATCGGCCTGGTGCTGTTGCTCTGGGTCTTGGCAATTTCGGCCCAGGCCGAGCTGAAGTTCCCAGCCCTGAGCGGGCGGGTGGTGGACGATGCGCAGATGCTCGAGCCGGCCACGCGCGCCCAGTTGACCCAGGAACTTGCGGCCCATGAGCAGGCCACCAGTGAACAATTGGTGGTGGTGACCCTGGCGAACCTGCAGGGCGCCACCATCGAGGATTATGGCTACCAGCTGGGGCGCCACTGGGGCATTGGCCAGAAGGACAAGAACAACGGCGCGCTGCTGATCGTTGCCCGGGATGAGCGCAAGCTGCGCATCGAAGTGGGCTATGGCCTGGAAGATCGCCTGACCGATGCCCAGGCCTCGGTGATCATCAACCAGGTCATCACCCCGGCGTTCAAGAACGGACAGTTCAGCAAGGGCATCAGCGACGGGGTTTCGGCGATGCTCCTGGTGCTGGGCGGCACGCCGCTGGATGAGCCTGCCACCGCTTACGGCACGGGTGAGAGCAGCGCTCAGGACGATTTTGTCCAGCGTCACCCGTTGCTGTTCATCTTCCTGGTGCTGCTGTTCATCCTGGTGGTCATGGTCGCGCAGGCGCTCGGTTTGATCTCCACTACCAGCGGGCGCGGTGGCGGCGGAGGCGGTGGCTTCGGCGGTTTTGGTGGCGGGTCCGGCGGTGGCGGCGGCTTCAGTGGCGGTGGCGGCAGCTTTGGCGGTGGTGGCTCCTCCGGCGGCTGGTAACTGACAATAAAAAGCGGAAATCTAACGACATGGCATTACTCAGTGAATTCGAACAACGGCAGGTGGCCGAAGCCATCGCCCGGGTGGAACAGCAGACCGACGCCGAACTGGTGACGGTGCTGGCCGCCCGCGCCGACGATTACGCCTACATCCCGCTGCTCTGGGCCAGCCTGCTGGCGCTGGTGGTACCGGGACTGGTGCACTACGCCACCGGCTGGCTGAACATGCATCTGTTGCTGCTGGCGCAGTGGGCGACCTTTATCGTGCTGTGCCTGGTGTTCCGCCTGCCGCGGATTACCACCCGGCTGATTCCGCGTTCGGTGCGCCACTGGCGTGCCTCGAACCTGGCCCGGCGCCAGTTCCTCGAACAGAACCTGCACCACACCGTGGGCGGTACCGGGGTGCTGATCTTCGTCAGCGAAGCCGAGCGCTATGTGGAGATCCTGGTGGACGAAGGCATCTCCAGGCGCCTGGACAACAAGAATTGGCACGCTATTGTCCAGGCCTTTACCCAGCAGGTGAAGCAGGGCCAGACCTTGCAGGGCTTTCTCGACTGCATCGCGTCCAGTGGCGAGCTGCTCAAGGAGCACGTGCCGCTGACCCAATCGCGCAACGAGCTGCCCAACCGCCTGGTGGTGCTCAACTGAGCCCTGAGGGCTCGGTTGCTGAAGAATCTGCGCCGTCGGGTCAATAACTCCGTGCCCCGACGGCTCATCCCCCCTAAAATACCCGCCATTTCCCGATTCGCTCCCCGCACCGCCCGAGGCTCCAGCCCCATGTCCGTCACCGCACCTTCCGTCCGGCCCACGCCGGACCACCATGCCCAGTTCCTGCAATTGCTGGAGACCAGCCTGGCGCAAAACGCCTTCATCAAGCTGGTACTGGCCAAGCACGTGGGCGCCGAGGCGGACCTGCAACGGCTGATCATCAAGCAGCTGACGGTCAAGGAGCAGCCGTGCCTGTCCTTCGTCTATCGCTACAAGACCCGCGATATCACCAAGAACTTCTCCCTGGACGAAGGCATTGCCGCCATCGCCGAGCTGCTGCCGGCTTCGTTCAAGAACGCCCATTTGCTGACCCTGACCGATGAGGTCCAGCTGGAATACAGCAAGAAGGGCAAGAGCTCGCTGTTCAAGGGCAAGCCGCAAACCCAGCGCGATGTGCCGTCCGCCGAGCACAACCGCGAGAAGAACCGCTTCCTCGACCTGGACCGGCCGTTCCTCGCCGACCTGGGCGTGACCAACAAGCAGCACGAGCTGATTCCGGCGATGTCGCGCAAGTGGAAGCAGATCAACAAGTTCATCGAGGTGTTCAGCCATGCCCTGGGCAGCTCGCCGATCGACCTTGCGCAGCCGGTGCGGGTGGCGGACTTCGGTTCCGGCAAGGGCTACCTGACCTTCGCCATCCACGACTACCTGCGCAATACCCTCAAGGCCCAGGGCGAAGTCACCGGGGTCGAGCTGCGCGAGGACATGGTGACCCTGTGCAACGCCGCCGCGCAGCGCCTGGAGCATCCGGGCCTGGTGTTCAAGTGCGGTGACGTACGCAGCGTGGCCCCCAGCGAACTGGAAGTGATGATCGCCCTGCATGCCTGCGACATCGCCACCGACTACGCGATCCACACCGGCATCCGCTCCGGGGCGGCGATCATCATGTGCTCGCCGTGCTGCCACAAGCAGATCCGCCAGCAGATCCAGAGCCCGGCGTTGCTCAAGCCCATGCTGCAATACGGCCTGCACCTGGGGCAGCAGGCGGAGATGGTCACCGACAGCCTGCGGGCGCTGTTCCTCGAAGCCTGTGGTTACGAAACCAAGGTCTTCGAGTTCATCTCCCTGGAGCACACCAACAAGAACAAGATGATCCTCGCGGTCAAGCGTGCCGAGCCCCAGGACCCGACCCAGTTGTTGGCGCGGATCGACGAACTCAAGGCTTTCTACCGCATCAGCGAACACTGCCTGGAGACCCTGCTCAAGGCAGACAAGCAGCTGTAAGCGGCCAGTGGATGGCTGCAAGCGAGAAGCTTGCAGCTTGCCGCTTGTGGCTTGCAGCTGTAGTACCTGGCTATTACCCGGCCCGGCCGATTGCGACTACCTTGAGTACTTCTTCTGTCCACGTGTTTCCTTGAAGGGAGTCCACTCCATGGCCGCGAAAAAGATCCTCATGCTGGTTGGCGACTACGTCGAAGACTACGAAGTGATGGTGCCGTTCCAGGCACTGCAGATGGTCGGGCATACAGTGCATGCCGTCTGCCCGGACAAGAGCGCCGGGCAGACCGTGCGCACGGCGATCCACGACTTCGAGGGCGACCAGACCTACAGCGAGAAGCCTGGGCACCTGTTCGCCCTGAACTTCGATTTCGCCAAGGTGCAGTCCAGCGACTACGACGGGCTGCTGATCCCCGGTGGCCGTGCCCCGGAGTACCTGCGACTGAATGAAAAGGTCCTGCAACTGGTCAAGGAATTCGACCGGGCCGGCAAGCCGATTGCTGCGGTGTGCCATGGCGCGCAACTGCTGGCCGCGGCAGGCATCCTCGAAGGCCGTGAATGCAGCGCCTACCCGGCCTGCGCCCCGGAAGTGCGGCTGGCGGGGGGCACCTATATCGATATCCCCGTGACGCAAGGCCATGTCCAGGGCAACCTGGCGACCGCCCCGGCCTGGCCGGCCCACCCCAGCTGGCTGGCCGGTTTCCTCGGCCTGCTGGGCACCCGGATCGCCCTGTAAGCGAGTGCCACGCCATGTGCGAACTGTACGTCAAGGCTGACCCGATCCTCTACGAATCGCGTTCGCGCTCGCTGCGTATTCGTGGCGTGGTCACCACCCTGCGCCTGGAAAACCAGTTCTGGGACATCCTCAGCGAGATCGCCGAGGTGGACGGCATGACCACCAACCAGCTGATCGCCAAGCTCTATGAAGAGGTCATGGACTACCGCGGCGAGGTGGTGAATTTCGCCTCCTTCCTGCGGGTCAGCTGCACCCGCTACCTGAGCCAGCGGCGTAGCAGCGCTCCCGATCTCAACCTGGTTCGCCTCAACCGATGACCCGTAGCCGCTGCTGAGCCTACGAAGCTGCGCACGCCCCGAAGGGGGGCAAGGTCTGCGCTGTAGATTGCCAAGCAAGGTCCTGCGGACCTTTGTGCAGCCTCGCAAGCCCTGTAGTGGCTACAGGGCCTCTGCTCAAGGCTGAAGGTCACAGCCCCAGGCGCACCAGCTGGCGCAGGTCGGCGATCACCGCCGGGTTGCCGCCTTCGAGCACATCCAGGCGAATCTGCGCGATCAGTGATTTGAGCAGTTCGGTCTGGGTCATCCGCGTCGCCTGCAGCAGGCGCGCGAGATCCTCGGCCACATAGTGGTTCACCTTAAGCGACAGGCGTTTCATTGCATTCACGGCAGGTATCTGGCGGACCTCGGCCTGTTGGGCCAGGTACTGGGCGAAGCCGTCGTGCACTTGTTCCAGGGCAGGTACAAGGGGGGCGCTGAAGTAGTAGCTGAAGAACAGCTTGCGCATCTGCACCCCGGCGTCCTCGGCCACCGAGTGCATCGCGGCGTCCAGCACGTCGAGGTAGACCGCAGGCAGCCGCGCCTCGATGGAGGTCAGTTGCTGGCGGCGCGCTTCCTTGATCGCCGGGGTCGACTGGGGGGGAATGGCTACCGTGGTAGCGCACTGATCACAGACCCCCACCAGGATCTCCCGGGCCTGACCGTTGCCGTCGCTGAAGGGCACGTCGCGCCGGGTGTAGGTAATGCCCACGACCTGCTGGCAATGCTCACAAAGTGCCTTGCCCCGGTCGCCCTGCAGATAGAGTTTCATGGGTTGTCCTCATCGGTGAACGCTGATGAACCACGCATCTGGCTCGATAAAGTAGAACTTGATGTACCAGCCCGCCTTCCTCAGCACATGGACGGCAAGGTCCGGGGCGCTGTGGTGGGCACTGCACTGGTGGTCGGTGCCCTTGCAGGCGACGATGACCTCGATCAGTTGGCCGGCCGAAACCTCGCCGGTGGCCAGCAGGTTCTTGACCTCGATCGAGGCGCGTGCGGCATGTAGATAGTTACCGCTCTGTAGTGCATTGATCAGGTCCCGCCTGACCTTCCTGAAGCCTCTGTCCATGATGCTTGCCTGTTTGTACGATAATATTCGTACGAGATCAATGGGGCGTTGGCTGAAAGCGCCCAAAGGCATTCCAACGGTTTTCAGGGGGGGAGGTCGATCCTAGCCCAGGGAGGGCCAGTGGGAGGGCGAAGCTAAAGGTTTGCAATACATCGGTGGTGCTTCGCCTGGCGCAGCGTGCTGTGCCAGGCGAAGGCCTTCAGAAGAACCGCGTCACGCTGATCTTGGCGTTGCGCCCCAGGCTGTAGGCGTTGTCGCCACTGAGCGGCGGGCGGTAGTCGCGGTTGAACATGTTGTCCAGGGTGAAGTTGACTTCGGTGCCCTTGAGGTAGGCCTGCTGGGGTTTCCAGTTGGCGAACAGCCCGTGCACGTTGTAGCGGTCGTTGCCGTACTGGTTCCAGTAGGAGTCGCCCAAGTCGCTGGCCGGACCGCTGGGGTACTTGTCGCTGGGCAGGCGGTCGGTCTGGCGCACCCATTGTCCCTGCCAGCCCACCTGGGCGTCCCACTGGGGAATCTTCAGGCCCAGGGTTGCCACCCATTTGCGCGGCGGAATGTCCCGGGCCCAGACGTTCGGCCCCCAGGGGTTGGTGTAGGCGCCCTGGTGCTTGCCGGTGATCCACGAATAGGACAGCGCGCCGAATAGGTAGGTGGAGTCGTAGTAGCTTTCGACTTCGAAGCCCTTGATGGTCAGGTCGCCGATATTGCGATACACCGACATCGGCGACTCCTTGCACACCTGGGCGATGCTCTTGCCGGTGCTCAGCTGCTCGGCGCAGCCGATGCCGGTGGCCTTGAGAATCTCGTCGCTGATCTTGTTCTGGAACACCGTGGTGCGAATCTGTGCGCTGTCGTTGTCGGTCAGCAGCTTGGAGAAGTTGTGGATGGTCCCCGCCCGCAGCGCGGTGATGCGCTCCGGATCCAGGTTGCGGCTGGTGGAGGAGCGAGTGCTACCCGGGGCCTGGACTTCGTACTGCTCGTCGATCACCGGCGCGCGCCAGGTCTTGCTGTAGTCGGCGAACAGCGCCAGGTTCGGGTTGACGTTCCAGTACGCCGAGAGCCGTGGCGACCAGCCGGTGTAGGTCTTGTCGCCATAGTCATGACCGTCCTTGGGGTTGCTGCTGTTGTACAGCGGCGCATCGTTCTCCTCGCCACGGTTGCGCACATGGTCGTAGCGCAGAGACGGGGTCAGGGTGAAGTCGCCCAGGGTGATGGCGTCCTGGATGTAGAAGGCGTTGTTGTCGACCTTGCCATGAGGCATGAACCCCGGCTGGTAGTGGCCGTAGTTGTACTTGGGCACTTCATAGGTCTTGCCCGGCATCCACATGTCCACCTCGCGGGTGTGCTTGCGGATCTGCGTGCCGAGAGTCAAGGCGTGGTCCAGAGGACCGGTGCTGAAGCGGCTGATGTTGGTCACTTCGAGGATCTTGTCCTCGTAGCCCACGGTGATCTTGCGCCCGCCGGTGACCGGTTGATAGAAGGCGGTCGGGCCGCGTTCGTCGGTCTGATCGGTCTTGGAGTTGGAATACTGGACCTTGAGGTCGACCCAGGGGTTGTCCACCGGCTGGTACTCGTACTTGGCCAGCCAGGTGGTGTCGATGGTGTTGCGCTGGGCCAGGTAGCGCTTGGTGGCGCCGTCATAGCCGTACTTGTCGATGTTGGCCTTGCTTGGCGGCTCCGGGTAGTTCTTGGCCGAGAAGGGCGCCCAGATATCGCTGTCGGAGCTGCTGTAGGTGAAGCCCAGGCGCTGCTCGTCGGTCAGTTGCATGTTGAGCTTGAACAGCTGGCCGTCCAGGTCCTGGGCGGTATTGGGCTGGCGCTTGGGGTTGACCAGGTACTGGTTGCGCGGATCGGGGATCGAGCTGGCCAGCTTCATGTCGTCGCCATCGCGCTTGGTCCAGTAGGCCAGGGCATCGAAGCGATGATCGTCGGTGCGGCCATAGACCGCCGAGGTATAGGCCTGCTGATGGTCGTTGCTGCTGTAGCCGTACTTGACCATGGCGCCGACATTGCGCCCGTCCTGCAACAGGTCCGGGGCGTCCTTGGTCTCGGTGTGCACGGTGCCGCCGAAGCCGCCGTTGCCGGTCTTGGGCGAGTGCGGGCCCTTTTCCACCTCGACCCGGCGGATCAGCTCCGGCTCGATGAAGATCACCCCTTGCTGGTAGCGCTCGAAGCCGCTCTTGGTGGCGCCGTCGACGGTGATCGGCACATCCTCGGCGTCTCCCAGGCCCCAGATATTGATGGTCTGGCCACCCGGTTTCAGCGAGCCGCCCAGGCTCACGCCGGGCAGGGTATCGATCAGGCTGACCACGTTGTTGGCCTGGTGGCGATCGATCTCTGCCTGGTTCAGGGTCGAGCGGCCAACGCTGGAGGAGTCCACCACCGAACCGTTGCCGATCACGCTCATGGCCCCTAGTTGCAAGGCCGAGCCGCTGCTCTGGCTGGTTTCGGCGGGACGCACGATATAGGTGTTGTCGACCTTGACCAGGCTGAACTGGCCGTTGCGCAGCAACTGGCGGATCGCCTCTTCCGGGCTGAAGTCACCTTGCAGGGCTGGCGCCTTGGCATTGCGCAGCAGTTGCTCGTCGAACAGCAGCTGGATTTTCGCTTGCTGAGCGATCTGGCTCAGGGATGCGGCCAGGGGCTGCGCCGGCAACTGGAAATGGAGTGATCCGGCGTGGGCCTGCAGGCTCAACGCCAGGCAGGCGGCCAGCAGGGTCGGACGGGTACGGACTAACGGTACAGGCAAGAGCGCGCGAAACATGACTTCCCCCAGAGCGGCTTAAAGGCCAGAAAAGCGCTGCGGACAAATCGCAGACGGGAGGAAGACGCGGCAGTGAAAAAAAACCTCATGTGCAAATGAAAAATATTCTCATGTGTGAATTTCAGCGGGCTTCGATCTTCAACTGGCCATTGGCCTGGGCCACGGTTTTGACCGGGATCAGCGCGGGCAGGGCCTTGATCAGGGCGTCCGGATCGTTGACGTCCAGGTTGCCCGAGACCTTGTAGGCACCCAGGGGGCCATCGGCCAGTTGCACTGGCTGGCGCCGGTACAGGTTCAACTCGTCCACCAGGCTGGCCAGGTCGCGGTTGCGAAAGGCCAGGCGCCCGCTACGCCAGTCCGCCACGTCGTCTTGATCCAGGGACTGCTGGCGCAAGGTGCCTTTTTGCAGGTCGTAGATGGCCTGTTGCCGGGCACCGAGCAAGGCCAGTTCGGCGGGGCGCCCGTCCGGGCTGAAGGCTACTTGCCCGTGGGCGACGCTGACCACCAGCTGGCGTTGGCCACGGCGCACATCGAAGGCCGTGCCAACGACCCGTACCTTGGCCGCGCCACTGTGCACCCACAGCGGTCGCTCCTTGTCGGCGGCGACCTCCAGGTACAACTGGCCGTGTTGCAAGTAGATATCGCGCTGTTGTGCGCTGAAGTCGATTTGCACCTGGGTATTGGCGTTGACGTACAAGGTGCTGCCATCGGGGAGCTTGAAGGCTCGTGCCCCCTGTTCCTGGGCCGCGACCTGCTGGACGTAGGGTGTCCTGGACGTGCCGAGGTTGACTGCCAGCACCGTGCACAGCACGGCAGCGGCCACCGCCAGGGCCGGACGCCAGACCGGATTCCTGCGCTGGGGCAGTGCAATCGGCTTGCTCAGTTGCTGCAATTGCGCCAGGTCGACCCACAACTCTTCGAATTCGACATAGGCCCGGGCATGGGCCGGGTGCGCCATCCAGGCTTCGAAGGCCTTGCGGGTAGCGCGGTCCGGGGAGTTGCGGTTACGGGCGAACCAACCGGCGGCCTCGCTATCGATTTGTGCGGTACCGGGGTCGTCATGGTTGCCGGGAAAGCGGGTCATTCAGGCAGCTCCTTGCCGTTTTCTCGTTGTAGATGCTGCTTGCAATGCAGCAGGGCAAAGGCGATGTGTTTTTCCACCATGCTGACGGAAATTCCCATGCGCTTGGCAATCTGTGCCTGGCTCAACCCTTCGAAGCGGTGCAGCATAAGGGCTTCGCGGCGGCGCGGCGAGAGTTGGGCAAGGACTTCTTTCAATTGTTCCAGGCGTTGCAGGCGCTGGGCCGCAGGCAGCGGCTCGTGCTGTTCGTCGGCCAGCGGTTCGCTGTCGAAGCTTTCTTCGGGATGGGCGTCCTGGTGCACCTTGCTGCGCACCTGCTGGCGTCGCCAGTGATCGCGCAACAGGTTGCGGGCCATCTGGAACAGGAAGGCCCGGGGCTGCTCCACCTGGGCCCGGTCACGGTAATCGAGCCATTGGGTGAATACGTCCTGGGTCATGTCCGCCGCGTCGTTGGCGTTGTCCGTCCGTTTACGCAGGAAATGCAGGATGTCCGCATAGAACCCGCGAACTGAGTCCACCGAAGCAGAGTCGGGCTTGGAGCGAGACATGGATATCCTTCTTGACGACGCGGTGGGCAGGAGGTCGCGAATGATATCGAGAATTATTGCCATTTGTCACTTGGCCATTTGATGGCACTTTCCAGGTGCCCATCAGCCCCCCGCAATGGCTTGTCGACCCGCGCCGACAAGCCGTTGGCTGCCTTCAGATCACGAAGAATCCATGGGTGCCATCGCGTCCCAGCTGCGCCACCAGGCCGAATTCCCAGTCCAGGTAGGCCTGCATGGCTTCCCGGGGATTATCGGTACCTTCATAAGGGCGCCGGTAGCGATCGATGCGTGGTGAGGCCAGGCGCTGCTGGCCTTCTTCCAGGGGCAATCCGGCTTCGATCCAGGCGCTTGTGCCGCCGCTGAGAACGAACACCGGGCGTTGGGTCAGGGCCTGCAAGTGCGGTACGACGAAGCGCGCCAGCAGGCTGCTGCCACAGGTCAGGACGAAGCGCTCGGGTGGCGGCAGGCGCTCCAGGGCCTGGGCCAACTGGCTGGGCAGTACCCACCAGGCGCCAGGGATATGGCGTTGCACATGATTGGCGCTGGCAGTGACATCCAGCACCAGGGTGCCGGGCTCGCGCAGCCAGTCGGCCAGGGTCCGCGGGCTGATTTCCTCGACTACCGGGCTGTCCGGCAACGGTGCCTGCCACGGCCCGCGCACGCTGAAGTCGCTGCCCCGCAAGCCGTCGAGCACGGCTACTTGCCAGCCCATCTGCGCCAGCCATGAAGCGCTCATGTTGGCCCGCACGCCATCGTCGTCCACCAGCACCAGGCGCGCGCCGCGCACGCTGGCGAAATGGTCGGTCTCCTGCACCAGCTGGCCGCCTGGGGTGGAGCGGGCGCCGGGCAGGTGGCCGGCGGCGAATTCTTCCGGGCTGCGCACATCGAACAGATAGCTGGTGCGCTGGGGTTCGGCCTGCCAGCGGCGCCACTGGGCCAGGTCGATGCGCGCCACGTCGGCCCGGTCGGCCACCGCCCGGGCCGCGGCCTGGGCTTGTGCGCGGTGGGCGCCGACGTGTGTGGTGACGCGCCGCTGCTGGCCGTGTTCCAGGGCCTGGCCGGCGAGGGTCCAGCCGATGGTGCCGTTGCGCAGGGCCGCCACCGGGTTGGGAATACCGGCGTTCACCAGCGATTGGGTGCCGATGATGCTGCGGGTGCGCCCGGCACAATTGACCACCACCCGGGTTTGCGGATCGGGCGCCAGTTCACGGACCCGCAGCACCAGCTCGGCCCCGGGCACGCTGGTACTGCCAGGGATGCTCATGGTCTGGTACTCGTCGAAGCGCCGGGCATCGAGCACCACCAGGTCGGCTTGCTGATCGAGCAGGGCCTGCAACTCCTCGGCAGCCAGCGATGGCGTGTGGCGCTCGGTCTCCACCAGTTCGCCAAAGGCCTTGCTCGGCACGTTGACGTCCTTGAACAACTCGCCCCCGGCGTTGTGCCAACCGTCGAGGCCGCCTGCGAGCAGGGCGACATCGCTGTAGCCCAGTTGCCGCAGGCGGGTTGCGGCGCGTTCGGCCAGGCCTTCGCCTTGGTCGTAGAGAGTGATGGCGGTATCGCGCCTGGGGATGCGCGCATACACCTCCAGCTCCAGTTTCGACAGCGCGATGTTGGTGGCGAACAGCGGATGGGCCTCGGCGAAGGGCGCTTCTTCACGCACGTCCACCAGGGCCAGTTCCTGGCGTTCGAGCAAGGCCTGGCGGATCTGTGCCGGGCGGCGGGTCGGGAAATCGGTCATTGCAGGGGCTCCTTCGACAGGTCCCAGAGGTTGGGCAGCAAGGTATTGGAATAGCCGGAGATGAAGAGCTTCTCGTGACCGTCCAGGTCATGCACCCCACGCCGCACCGCGCCGATGTTGGCGCCGTAGACATGGATGCTGATGGACACCCGGTCGGCATGGGCGTTGGTCACCTGGTGGATATCGCCAATACGCGGCGACACCGCTTCCACCTGGCCCGGCACCAGGCGCACCGGTGAGCCGGCAGGTTGCAGGCGGCCGTCGGCCAGGCGCTCGAAGCCCTGGGAGTCCTCGGCGCCGCGCAGCATGCCGATCAGGCCCCAGGTGCGGTGGTCATGAATCGGCGTGCATTGGCCCGGGCCCCAGACGAAGCTGACGATGGAGAAGCGCTGGCGCGAGTCGGTGTGCAGCAGGAATTGCTGGTAGCGCTGCGGGTCGGCCTGGGCGAAGGCGTCGGGCAGCCAGTCGTCCTGGCTTACCAGGCGTTGCAGCAAGGCCGCGCCCTGGTCCAGGACCCGGACTTCGTCGGGATGACTGTCGAGCAGTTCGGCCAGGTCGCCGATGAAGCCGCGCAGGCGGGCCAGGTTGGGTGAGGCGATGGAGACGGTCGAGGCGTTGTGGGGCATGGGTTCCCTCCGTGGACACAGGACGAACGACACGAACTACACGGTCGAGCTAAAAGGTATTATTCTTATCGAACATTTTTCCAGTCATTTATTATGCGAAAAAAGAATGAAGATAGATGATCTGAACGCGTTCGTGGCGGTGATCCGCTGCCAGACCATCAGCCAGGCGGCCGACGCCCTGCAACTGACCCAGCCGGCCATCACCCGCCGGGTGCAGAACTTCGAGGAGGCGCTCGGGGTCGAGCTGCTGGACCGCAATACCAAGCCGCTCAAGCCCACCAGCATGGGCCTCAGGGTGTATGGCCAGTGCCTGGAGGTGCTACGCAGCATCGATGCGCTGAACGAGCTGGTGGCCAGTGACGGCGCGCCCAGCGGCGCCCTGCGCATCGGCGTGCCACAGACCATTGGCGATGTGGTGCTGCTCGATGCCTTGAGCCAGTTGAAGACCCTCTACCCGCAGTTGCAGACCTCGGTGGCCACCGGTTGGGGCAGCCACCTGCTGGGCAAGGTCGAGAACGGCGAGCTGGATGTGGTGGCCGCGCTGTTTCCTGCCGGCAAGGTGTTTCCCGAGGCGGTGGTGGGGCGCTCCCTGGGCAGCATGAACCTGGTGGTCGTGGCGGCCCGGGGCGAAGCGCGCAAGCGTTCCTGCAAGCTTGCCGATTGTTACCAGCGCGGCTGGGTGCTCAATCCCGATGGCTGCGGTTTTCGTGCTGGCCTGCAACGGGCCCTGAGTGCACAGGGCCTGTCGCTGCAGATCAACCTGGAGACCTTCGGTACCGAGCTGCAACTGGGGTTGATCGCCAATGGCCTGGGGTATGGCCTGGTGCCGCTGCCGTTGCTGGAAAACAGCAGCCACCGGGACAAGCTGGAGATCGTGCCGGTCAGTGATTTCAAGCCGGTGATCGACCTGTGGCTGATCCATCCGCGCTTCCTCGGCAACCTCCAGGAGCCTGTGAGCATGTTCGGCGAAATGGTGGCCGCCCGTGTCGGCCAGTCACCGTCCTGAACGGGGCGGATAGCTCGCTGATTTGCAAGTGAATTGCATATCTCAATTGTCAGTTAATGCAATATATGTATATTAATTTAGAGCCAAAACGAATTTCACGGACGTTTTTTATGTAGTTAGCATGGGATTCGAACGCGCTGAAATAGGGATATTGAAATGCCTGCGCAAGCCCCGCTCAAAGTCTCCGGCCATTGGACCGCAAGCCCTGGATATCGGGCCCTGGTGCAACTGCTGCTACGCCTGGCCAGCCCCTTGCTGCTGCTCTTGCTGTGGGAATTGGCCGCGCGCACCGGGTTGTTGCCGGCGCGGGTCATCGCCGCCCCCAGCACCATCGGTGCCACCCTGTGGCAGATGCTGGGCAGCGGTGAACTGGGCGGGCATCTGTGGGTGTCCCTCAAGCGCGCTTTCGCTGGCCTGGCCATCGGCGTCAGCCTCGGTACGCTGCTCGCCCTGTTGGCCGGCCTGTCGCGCGGTGGCGAGCTGGCCATCGACTCACCGATGCAGATGCTGCGTACCCTGCCGTTCCTGGCCATCGTGCCGCTGTTCATCCTCTGGTTCGGGGTCGGCGAGACGCCCAAGATCGCCCTGATCGCCCTGGGTACCACCTTTCCTATCTACCTCACGCTGTTCTCCGGCATCCGCAGCCTCGATCCCAAGCTGGTGGAGGCCGCGACCCTGATAGGCCTCAAGCGCTGGGAACTGATCGTCCACGTGATCCTGCCCGGGGCCCTGCCGGCGTTCTTCGTCGGCTTGCGCTACGCCTTCGGCATCAGCTGGCTGGGCCTGGTGGTGGTGGAGCAGATCAACGCCAGCGCCGGCATCGGCTACCTGGTCAACGACGCCCGGGACTTCATGCGCACCGACGTGATCGTGATCTGCCTGCTGGTCTACAGCGTGCTCGGCCTGGGCATCGATGCCCTGGTACGGGGCCTTGAACGTTTCGCCCTGGCCTGGCGGCCGACTTTCATCAGGAGTTGAGCCATGCACCTGTCATCTTCGCTATCGGGCCCGACCGCAGCGGGCCATTCGCTGACCGCTGTCGAAGGCCGTGGCATCACCCGGCGCTTCGCCGGGCAGGCGGTACTCGACGAACTGGACCTGGATATCGCCCCGGGAGAGTTCGTCGCCCTGCTGGGCCGCAGCGGTTCGGGCAAGACCACTTTGTTGCGCGCCCTGGCCGGCCTGGAACCCATCGACGCCGGGCGCTTGCAGGTACCGACGGCCATGGCTGCGGTGTTCCAGGAGCCACGCTTGATGCCCTGGAAGCGCGTTTGGCGCAACGTCGCCCTCGGCGTGCGGGGCGAGCAGGTGCGGCAGCGGGCCCAGGCGGCGCTGGAGGAAGTGGACCTGGCCCATCGGTTGCAGGCCTGGCCCGGCACCTTGTCCGGTGGCGAGGCCCAGCGCGTGGCCCTCGCCCGGGCCCTGGTGCGTGAGCCGCAGCTGTTGTTGCTGGACGAACCCTTTGCCGCCCTCGACGCGCTGACGCGGATCCGCATGCATCGGTTGATCATCCGCCTGTGGCAGGCCCATGCCCCGGCGGTGCTGCTGGTGACCCACGATGTCGATGAAGCCCTGCTGCTGGCCGATCGCGTGCTGGTGCTGGTCAACGGGCGTATTGCCGAACAACTGCCGATCCGCCTGCCGCGCCCGCGCCAGGCCGGCCTTCCCGGGTTCCAGCAACTGCGTGGGCGGTTGCTGCAATTACTGGGCGTCGAAACCGAGGCCGAGCCGGCCCCCCTTGTTGCCCCACCACTGAGCAGGATTGCCAGCCGATGAGCCTTTGCACCGAACCATCCATCGCCACTGCGGCGCCCCTTGAGCTGGACTCCGTAGCGTTCGCCGACCTGCTGCAGCAGTTGAGCGAGGAGTTTGCCGCCACGGCGGCCCACTATGATCGCCACAGCGAGTTTCCCCATGCCAACCTGCAACGCCTGCACCAGCATGGCTTGCTGGCCTTGACCGTACCCCGGGCCCTGGGCGGCAGCGAGGCGACCCTGGCCCAGGCGCGGCGGGTGATCGGCGCCGTGGCCCAGGGCGAACCTTCCACCGCCCTGGTGTTGGTGATGCAGTATTTGCAGCACACGCGCCTGCAGCAGAACACCGCCTGGCCCCTGCACCTGCGCCAGCAAGTGGCCCGCGAAGCGGTGCAGGACGGAGCCCTGATCAATGCGTTGCGGGTCGAGCCGGACCTGGGCACTCCCGCTCGTGGCGGCCTGCCGGCCACCCTGGCGCGGCGGGTCGAGGGCGGTTGGTCGCTCAGCGGTCGCAAGATCTACTCCACCGGCATTCCCGGGCTGACCTGGCTGGCGGTGTGGGCCCGCAGCGACGAGCCCGAGCCCCGCGTGGGCACCTGGCTGGTGCACCGTGACAGCCCGGGCATCCGCATCGAGGAAACCTGGGACCATCTGGGCATGCGTGCCACCGGCAGCCACGATGTAATCTTCGATGAGGTGTTCGTGCCCCTGGAGCGGGCGGTGGACATCCAGCTGGCCAACGTCCCGCGACCTTCGGAGCTGGACAGCAAGGGCGTGCTCTGGCTGGCGGTCTTGCTGTCGGCGATCTACGACGGGGTGGCCCGTGCCGCCCGCGACTGGTTGCTGGGCTGGCTCGCTCAACGGGCCCCGGCCAACCTCGGCGCGCCGCTGTCGAGCCTGCCGCGTTTCCAGGAACTGATCGGGCGTATCGATGCCTTGTTGCTGAACAACCGGGTACTGCTCGACGCCGCCGCCGAAGGGCGGATCGCCGCCAGCGAGGCCACCCAGGTCAAGTACCTGGTCACCAGCAACGCCATCAGTGCGGTGGAACTGGGGATCGAGGCCATCGGCAACCCGGGGCTGGCCCGGGGCAATCCCATCGAGCGCCACTATCGCGATGTGCTGTGCAGCCGCATCCATACGCCGCAGAACGACGCCATCCTCGGCGCGGTGGGGCGTGCCGCGTTCGCCTTGCCCAGCCGTGGAGCCCAGGCGTGACGCGCATCGCCAGCCAGCTCGACGCAGCCTTCAACCGGCAATTGCGCCAGTGGCTGCCCGGGATCGAGGTGCTGGACCTGCCCCGGGGTATTCCCGCCGGCTTGCCCACGGATATCCAGGTGCTGCTGGCCGCGCCCCATGCCGATTTTCGCGACGCGGCGCAGCCACCGACCGGCTGGCCCTTCGGCCTGGGTTTCGTGCAACTGGCCAGTTCCGGCCTGGATTACTTTCCCCGCTGGCTGTTCGAGCACCTGCCGGTGGCCAGTGCCCGGGGCTGCACTGCGTCCAGCATCGCCGAGTTCGTCCTGGCGGCGATCTTCGCCGCCGCCAAGGGATTGCCCCAGGTGTGGGTCGAGCGCGCCGAACATTGGCAGCAACGACCGCTGGCGGCGGTGGCCGGCAGCACCCTGGGCTTGTTCGGTTTTGGCAGCATTGCCCGGGAACTGGCGCCCAAGGCCCTGGCGCTGGGCATGCGGGTGCTGGCCCTGCGGCGTTCGCCGCAGCCTTTGCAGGTGCCCGGGGTGGAGTCGGTGAGCGACCTGGGGCAACTGTTTTCCCGCGCCGACCACCTGTTGCTGGCGGTGCCGCTGACCGAGCAGACCCGCCAGGTGGTCGACGCCGATGTGCTGGCCATGGCCAAGCCGGGGCTGCACCTGATCAATATCGCCCGGGGCGCGCTGATCGATCAGCCGGCGCTGCTCAAGGCCCTGGACAGCGGGCGCATCGGCCTGGCCAGCCTGGATGTGGCTGATCCCGAGCCGTTGCCCGAGGGGCATCCGTTCTACCGCCATCCACGGATTCACCTGTCGCCACACACCTCGGCCAACTCGCCCGGGGTCTACCTGAATATCGCCCGGCTGCTGGAGCGCAACCTCCGGCATTGGGGCGATGGTTTGCCGCTGGAAAATCCGGTGCAGATCCAGCGTGGCTACTAGCGTGCGGTGCCTAGGTCTTGCGGTAATCGCCAGGCAAGGCCCATGGCGGTTTGTGTCGCCGCTGCCAAAGGCTGCGTAGCAGACGCGGGGATCTTGAGACCGCAGAAGGTCAGGCGGGAGCAGGGTATTGATGAGCACTTCAAGGAGAGTGGATATGACCGCACATTTTCGTCCCGCGGTGTATGACTTGCCCCGCGATGGGCATACGGTTTTTCGCTGGGAGCACCCGCCGCGCCAAGCCAGCGTCGAGCTCGAGCGATTGCAACGCAAGCAGAGCCTGGCGGCGGCGTTCCGGGTCTTCGCCCGTCTGGGTTTCGACATGGGGGGGGCCGGGCATATCACGGTGCGCGACCCGGAGCACCCGGAGCATTTCTGGGTCAACCCGGTGGGGGTGTATTTCGGCCATGTACGGGTCTCCGACCTGTTGCTGGTGGACCCCGACGGCGCCATCGTCGAAGGCGAGGGCGCGTTGAACCTCGCGGCGTTCGCCATCCATGCGGCGCTGCACCAGGCCCATCCTGAGGTGGTGGCCGCCGCCCATGCCCATTCGTTGCACGGCAAGGCCTGGTCGAGCCTGGGTCGCCTGCTGGACCCGCTGACCCAGGATGCCTGCGCCTTCTATGAGCGGCACGCGCTGTTCGACAACTTCTCCGGGGTGGTGCTGGAGGCCAGCGAAGGGGCGCGGATCGCCGCCGCCTTGCACGGGCACAAGGCGCTGATCCTGCAGAACCATGGCCTGCTCACGGTGGGCGAGACCGTCGAGGCGGCGGCCTGGCGCTTCATCGCCATGGACAACGCCGCCCAGGCCCAGCTGCTGGCCGAGGCTGCCGGTACGCCACGGCCCATTCCCCATGATGTGGCCCGCCACACGGCGCGCCAGGTGGGCACCGAGTTTGGCGCCTGGTTCAGTTTCCAGCCCTACCGCGAGCGCATCCTGCGCGAAGAAGCAGATTTTCTCGATTGAGGACAGCCAGCATGCAGCGTCGTCGTTTCCTGCAACTCTCGGCCCTCGCCGGCCTGGCCGGCGCCTTGCCGCGCCTGGGGCTGGGAGCCACCACCGATTGGTCCGGGGTCACTCTGAACGTCGCGACCTACAAGGGCGCGGCCCCGAGCTTCTTTACCCAGGCGGGCATCGAACCACCCCCTTACCAGGTCAAGTACGCCGAGTTCACCGGCGGCAACCTGAGCTTCGAGGCCCTGGTCAGCGGCACCCTGGACATCTCACCGATGAGCGAGATCCCACCGATCTTCGGCATCAAGAACCAGGCCCCGGTGAAGCTGATCGCGGTGCTCACCGGCGACGTCAACAACCAGGCCTTCATCGTGCCCAAGGGCTCCACGGTGCAGTCGGTGGCCGAGCTCAAGGGCAAGCGCGTCGGCTACATCCGCTCCACCAGTTCCCATTACTTTTTACTCAAGGCGCTGAAGGAGCAGGGGCTGGGTTTTGCCGACATCGTGCCCATGGCCCTGACCCCGCAGGATGGTTTCGCCGCGTTCCAGAACGGCGCCCTGGATGCCTGGGTCAGCTTCGGCTACTTCATCCAACTGGCCGAGCTGCGTGCCGGGGCCCGGGTGCTCAAGACCGGGCAAGGCTACCTGTCGGGCAACTACGTGATCGCCGCCAACCAGCAGAGCATCGCCGACCCGCGCAAGCATGCGGCGATCACCGACTACATCCTGCGCGAGTACCGCTCCTGGCAGTGGATCGCCAGCCACCCCGAGGAGTGGGCGACCCGCAGCGCGCAGATCCTCGGTATGCCCCGGGAAGTGTTCCTGGCCCAATACCGCGCCCAGAGCGGCCCGCGCTTGCTGCAACCGGTGGACGATGCGGCGGTGAAGTCCCAGCAGGACGTGGCCGATCTGTTCTACGAGGCCGGGATGTTGCCCCAGCCGCTGGATGTTTCCGGCCTCTGGGATCGCAGCTTCCATTGGGGCTGAGGACCTGGCGTGTTTTTCCATCCGGCCCTGGAGGCCCCATGCTGCGCCGATCCTTGCTGACCCTGGCCCTGGCCAGCCCGTGGGCACTGGCCCAGGAGCCCGCCGCGGCCCTGCACCAACGCCTGACCGTACTCGACAGCCACCTCGACACCCCGATGCAACTGGCCCGGCCGGGCTGGGACATCCGCCAGCGCCATCGTTACCAGGACGACCTGTCCCAGGTCGATCTGCCACGGATGCGCGAGGGTGGCCTGGATGGCGGCTTCTGGGCGATCTTCACGCCCCAGGGGCCGCTCGACGCCGAAGGCCGGACCCAGGCCAGCGAACACGGCCTGGCGGTGTTGACCCGAATCCGCGACCTGGTGGCCGCCCATCCCCAGGACTTCGCCCTGGCCCTGCGCGCCGAGGATGTGCCGGCCATCGTCGGCCGTGGCCAGCGCGTGGTGTTCATCAGCATGGAGAACGCCGAGCCCCTGGCGGCCGATCCCCAACGGCTGCTCACCTACCATCGCCTGGGCCTGCGCATGCTGGGGCTGGTGCATTCGGCCAACAACGATTTCGCCGATTCGGCCACCGCCTTGCCGCAATGGCGGGGCCTGAGCCCGGCCGGGCGCGAGCTGGTGAGCGCGGCCAATCGCCTGGGCATCCTGCTGGATGTGTCCCATGCCTCGGACCAGGTGTTCGACCAGGTGCTGGCCCTGTCCACGGCGCCGATCATCGCCTCCCATTCCAGCAGCAGGGCCATTACCCACCATCCACGCAACCTGGATGACCAGCGCTTGCGCCAGCTGGCGGCCAAGGGCGGGGTGGTGCAGGTCAACAGTTTTCCCAGCGACCTGATCGACGCCGTCCCCAACCCCGAGCGTGCCAAGGCCCTGGGGCCGCTGTACCGTGAGTTTCGCCTGGCCGCCAGCCTCAGCCCCGAACAAGTGGCGGACCTGGCCGAGCGCATCCGCCAGGTGGAAGCCCGTTACCCGCAACCCAGGGCGACCCTCGACGACTACATGAAACACCTGCTGCATATCCTCGACGTGGTGGGGCCTGAGCATGTGGGCATCGGCGCCGACTGGGATGGCGGTGGCGGGGTCGAGGGGCTGGAGGATGTGACGCAACTGCCACGCATCAGCGAACGCCTGCTGGCGGCGGGCTACAACGAAGCCGACCTGGAGAAGATCTGGGGCGGTAATTTGCTGCGGGTGCTGGCAGCGGCCCAGGCCAAGGCAGTTGCGGATAACTGAGCCCAGGTCAGGCCAGGTGAAAGGCTTGTCTGATTCGCTGGAGCACGGCGGGCAGTTCTTCGTTCAGGCCAAGGGTTGCCGGCTCAATCGACTGTTCGGCCAGCAGCGCCAGGCACCGGCTCAATTCCTCGGCGATGGCTTGGGGCAACACTATCGATCGGGGGGCCAGCAGCACCGAAAGGCTGAGAATGTCATTGCGATGCTTGCGAATATTCCTGCTATCGACACTTTCACCGTTGCTCTGTTGCTGGGTCAGGTTCAGCCAGGCATGAGCCTTGAGTGGGATCAGGCGATCGGCCCCGATGTGGCTGATGAAGTCGGTTTGCTGTATGCCGCCCAGCAGGAAGTCGTAGTAACGGTCGTCGAGCAGGATGGCGGACAGGCTCGATACGGCTTCTTCGACGGGAAGCGGGCTCAAGGTTGCCCCCTCGGCGAGGTCGATTCCACTGGGGCTGCGTGAGAAAAGTTCGAGCTGCGCTGGAAAGCTGTCGTCTTGCGGTGTGGTGAATCGATAGAAGACCGGCCTGTCGTTACGTTGCCTGATCCGATAACCACCATGCCGCACAAAGTCCCAGAAGCTGGCGGCGAAGGAGCTGTCCAGGGCCTCGACGATCAGCACGATGTCCAGATCCCTGGTGGCCCTGAATGCCTGGCCGGCTTCCTCCATGCTCAGGTAGGCGGCTACCCCGCCGATCAGCACATAGCGATCGCTGTAGTCGGCAAAGAACTCTCGAAAGCGCTCCAGCCCCCTCACCATTGCATGTCTTCCTCCAGTTGGCCCAGGGCGATCTGGATCCGTTCATCCTTGCTCTCCTGCAGGCTCAGGAGCAGCGAGAAAGGATCGACCCAGGGCTTGGCCCACGCATAGATCGTGGGTTCGTAGGTCCAGATTTCCAGCGCGCAGACTGCTTCGTCCCGAGCGACTTCGATGATCGTCGCGTCGATGCCCTGGAGACTGGCCAAGGTTTCACTCGAGCAGGCATAGATCGGCAACCGGGGGGCGACCAACAGTGTCTGGCCTGCCAGGGCCGACTCGCCCGCGAGCAGCAAAGGTTGCCCATCGAGCTGCGGGACCGTATTCAGCCACAGGGTTCTCCTGGTCGGGGAACGCATGTGTTTCCTGGCGTTGCGCCAGAGCTGGCGGGCAGGAGTATGAATCTCGATGTGTTGCTGGCGATCTGCGCCCAGCGTGACCAGATCCAGACTCTTGAGCTCTTTCACTGCCCGCGAGATGGTCATCTTGGAGTATTTGAACGGTTGGCCCAGGGTCGCCTGGGAGAGCTGCAGGGAGGATGTGCAGTTGTTCATCAGCAGGTGAATCAGCATGGCTTGGGTCGCCGGGCTCAGGTGTTCGATCTTTTCCTGACGGGCCCGGAAGTATTCCCGCAGATCCAGGCCCAGCTCGGGAATGAACAGCTGGTTGCCTGGCACGATGAACTGCACGCCTGCTTCGATTAGCCGCTTGCGTTCATAGGAAGCCAGTGCGGGCGCCACCAGCAGCAGTGGTGCATCGGTCAGCTTGCGCAGAGCCTGCAGGTGTTTCTTGATATCGGGAAGGCTGATGGACACCTGCTGGTTTTGCATGAGCACGATACAAGCCTGCCCCAGCAGCTTCATCTCCGGGCAGGAATAGGTACTGGTCAGGTAATGGGGGAGTTTGGCGGCCTGGGACCAGGTAGCGAATGTTGGCCGGTCGCCTAGCACGGTTTCGATATAGGCGGCCAACAGCAGCAGATCTGCTTCGATTGGCTGGAAATCTTGAGTCATGACTCATCCTTGGTAACTATTTTTTTGAACGGTATCATTGTAAATGTTACTGTTCAATAATTATGTTATAGACGTAGACGAGTGGAGCCAGGCTAGTCTTTTCCACGCAGTGCACTGAGGCTATGCAGGGGTGAATATTTATGCGTGTGACGCAGTTCATAATCGCTTGAATATGAAACAAAGTAATATTTGCATATGCTTAAAATGTATTTCTCTTATTAAATAAGCGCCCCTAGGATGGCTTTACATAGACCCAAGTGACTGCACAAGTTGCCGGGCTATAACCGAACGTACTATCCATCCGCAGCAGGGAGCGCTGGCATGCCACTGACCAGAAGACAATTGATTGCCCGTATCGCCGCGGTTGGCGGCGTCCAGGCGGCAAGCGCGGTCATGGGGTTGTTCGGCATGGCGGGCAATGCCGAGGCGGTCGAGGAAAACTACGCCTCGTTGCCGGCCACACCGGTGGGCAAGGGCGCCAGGGTGGTGGTGATCGGTGCCGGGATCGGCGGTCTGGTCAGTGCCTATGAACTGCACAAGGCCGGGTTCAAGGTGACCTTGCTCGAGGCCCGCGACCGGGTCGGCGGGCGCAATTGGACGGTGCGCGGCGGCGATCGGGTGGAGTACAGCGATGGCAGCGCGCAAGTAGCACGCTTCGATCAGGGTTTCTACCTCAATGCCGGCGCCGGGCGCCTGCCCAGCCACCATCAATTGATGCTCGGCTATTGCCGCGAGCTGGGGGTGGAGCTGGAGGTGCTGGTCAACACCAGCCGCAATGCCCTGGTCCGCCCTGATTTGAACCAGCCGGCGCTGCAGATCCGCCAGGCGGTCAATGACAGTCGCGGGCATTTTTCCGCACTGCTGGCCAAGGCGGTCAACCGCCATGCCCTGGACCAGGAACTGAGCGCGGCGGATCGCGACAACCTGCTGAGTTTCCTCAAGACCTGGGGCGACCTGTCGGACAAGCTCGAGTACCTGGGCTCGGCCCGTTCCGGCTACAAGGTCTGGCCCGGGGCCGGCGACCAGTTGGCGCAGAAGAACGATCCGCTGCCCTTGCAGACCCTGCTCAACCCGGCGCTGACCACGGCGCTGATGATCGACGAATACCCGGAGTTCTCGCCCACCATGTTCCAGCCGGTGGGCGGCATGGACCGCATCCCCCAGGCCTTTGCCCGGCACTTGAAGGGGCAAACGCGGCTGCACAGCGAGGTGCGTTCGATCAGCAACCGCCAGGACAGCGTCGAGGTGACCTACCTGGACCGGCGTACCGGCCGCAGCCAGCGCCTGGTGGCCGACTATGTGATCAGCTCCTTGCCCTTGCCGCTGCTGGCCCGGGTCGAGAACAACTTCAGCGCACCGGTACGCCAGGCCATCGCCGCCGTGCAGTTCGGCTACGCCAACAAGGTGGCCTGGCAGTCGCGGCGCTTCTGGGAGAGCCAGTACCAGATCTACGGCGGGCTGTCCTTCATCAACCAGGAGGCCTCGGGGCTGTGGTATCCCAGCGGCGGCTTCAACCAGCCCGAAGGGGTGCTGGTGGCGGCCTACAACAATGGCGAGACCGCGCGCAAATTCGGCGAGAAGAGCCTGGCCCAGCAGATCGAGATCTCCCGCCAGGCAGTGGAGCTGCTGCACCCGGGCCACAGCCATGAACTGCGCAATCCGCTGGTGATCGCCTGGAGCCGGATTCCCTACAACTTCGGACCCTGGATCAGCCATGAAGTGGTCGAGCCGGACTACAGCCTGCTCAACCAGCCCCAGGGCCGGGTCTACCTGACCAGCGACGGCCTGGCCCACAGCGGCGTGGGTATCTGGCAGGAGGCCGCCGCCGGCGCCGCCCGCCGGGTGGTGCGGCAACTGTTCCAGCGGGCGCAAGGCGCATCGCTACAGCAAACGGCCTGAACCGGCCGAACATTCATAAAAACAGCGGTAACCCATGCCGGGTAGCGGACCTCCGAGGCTGGCAACCACAACCTTGGGAGCGTCTTTGCATGTCTTTGAAAAATACCGTCGTAGGGCTGGGGCTGCTGTTCGCTGCCGCCAATAGCTGGGCCGCAGGAATCCAGCGCATACCGTCCACCTATCCCAATTCGCCGATCCTGCAGGCCGTGACCCTGCCGGCCAATAGCGAGGTGACCTACCTGTCCGGCCTGCTACCGGACCCGGTGGACCCCAAGGCCGCCAAGGAGCAGATCCATGCGGTGGGCAATACCCAGGCCCAGGCGCGGGTGGTGCTGGGCAAGGTGCAGGCGATCCTCGCCAGCCAGGGCTTGGGCTTGGGCGATGTGGTGCAGCTGCGCATCTACCTGGTGGGCGATCCGGCGCTGGGCGGCAAGCTGGACTTCGATGGCCTGCAAACCGCCTTTCGCGAGTTCTTCGGGACCCAGGAGCAGCCGTTCAAGCCAGCCCGGACCACGGTGCAAGTGGCGGGGCTGGTCCTGCCCGGCGCCTTGATCGAAGTCGAAACCGTTGCCGCCCGAGCGCGCTGAGCATTCTTCGAAAGGATCTGAAGTCATGGGTATTTCCTTGCATAAAATCGCCTTGGGCGCTGCCCCCCTGGGCCTCGGCCTGCTGGGCCTGGCCCCGGCGCAACAGGTGCTGGCCGCCGACGAGACCCTGGGCACCGTGGTGGTCACCGGGGTGCGTGGCAGCCAGCAACGCACGGTCACCGACAGTCCGGCGCCGATCGACGTGATCGACAGCGAACAACTGCGCAGCATTGGCCAGAACGGCCTGAAAGAGATGCTCGGACGGCTACTGCCGTCGTTCAACGTGCCCACCATCAATGGTGGCGGCACCGCGTTCCTGGTGCGTGGGGTGAGCATGCGCGGCCTGGGAGGCGACCAGGTGCTGGTGCTGATCAACGGCAAGCGCCGGCACAACTCGGCGTTGATCAACAACGGTGCCCGGGTCGGCAATGCCTCGGTACCGGTGGACCTGGACCTGATCCCTACCGCCGCTATCGAACGTATCGAGGTGCTGCGCGATGGCGCGGCGGCCCAGTACGGTTCCGACGCCATCGCCGGGGTAATCAACATCATCCTCAAGCGCAATGCCGAGGGCCTGACCTCCGACACCAGCCTGGGCCAGTACTACGACGGCGACGGCACCACCGGCCACGAGGCCTTCAACTGGGGCAACAAGCTAGGGGACAACGGCGGGTTCATCAACCTGTCCTGGGACGCCAAGCTCCAGGAACCCTACGAGCGTTCCAGCGCTGCCAGCGGCCAGCTGTATTTCAACCAGCCCGACGGTTCGCCCGATCCCAGGGAAAGCCATCGCCAGGGCTGGGGCACCGAGTACGGCCTGGGGCGCGATCGCACCACCAGCCTGGCCTACAACGCCGAATTGCCCCTGGAGGACGACCTCAAGCTGTATTCGTTCTCCACCTTGAGCTACCGCAACAGCAACAAGGACCTGGGGCACCGCAAGCCCACCGACATCACCAGCCTGGCCGGGGTGCCCAACGCCCCGTACCCCAACGGTGGCCAGGCCCGCCGGGAAATCCGCGAGACCGACTTCCAGGTCGCCGGCGGCGCCAAGGGTCTGTTGGGCGGCTGGGACTGGGACCTGTCCAGCACCTATGGCAAGGACCGTGGGGTGCTGGACACAGCCAACAACCTGAACATTTCCAACGGCCCCTACAGCCAGCACGACTTCCACCTGGGCAACCTGGTGTTCGACCAGTGGACCAACAACCTGGATTTCTCCCGGGCCCTGGACATCGGCTGGAGCAGCCCGCTGGAAACATCCTTCGGTGTGGAATACCGCTGGGAGAAGTACGCGCTGGAGGAGGGCGAGGCCAACTCCTATAACCAGGGCGGCTACATTCCTGCCACCGGACCTTTCGCCGGCGTGGTGCCCGACCCGGGGCTGTTCTCGGTCAATGGCACCACCCCCGAGGATGCCTACAGCCTCAAGCGGCATAGCGAGGCGGCCTATATCGACCTGGGCCTGAACATCACCCCCAACTGGTACGTGGGGGCGGCGGCGCGCTACGAGAAGTACAACCTCGGAGTGGGTGATACCACCAGCGGCAAGCTCACCACCCGTTACGAGTTCCTGCCCGGCTACGCGGTGCGAGCAGCGGTGAGCAACGGCTTTCGCGCACCGTCCCTGGCCCAGAGCGTGTTCTCCACCACCAGCACCGTGACCCAGTTCGGCGCGGCCGGCACCACTACTTCGGTGCGCACCAAGCAGATGCGTCCCAACTCGCCCGAGGCCATCGCCCTGGGCGCCAAGGACCTGGAACCGGAAACCTCGCGCAACTACAGCCTGGGCTTTACCGCCGAGCCCACCGAGCGCCTGCGCTTGACCGCCGACTTCTACCTGATCGACATCGACAAGCGCATCCTCCAGACCGGCATCCTCAAGGGCCCGGCGGTGTCGCAGATCCTGGTGGAGAACGGCCTGTCGCCCAACCTCGCCGGGCAGTACTACACCAACGCCGCGGACACCCGGACCAAGGGCGTGGATGTGGTGGCCGACTACAGCCAGTCGTTCGGCGAGTACGGCACGGCCAAGTGGAGCATCGCCTACAACCACAACAAGACCACCATTCGCGACCTGGCCGACACCCCGGCGGCGCTGTCGCGGCTGGGGGCCGGTTATGTGCTGTTCGACCGCCAGCAACAGATCGACCTGACCCAGTCCACGCCCAAGGACAAGTGGATCCTGTCCACCAACTACAAGGTCGGCGACTGGACCACCAACCTGCAGCTGACCCGTTTTGGCGAATACACCGAAGGCTCGAACATCCCGGCCAACGACCGGACCTACAGCGCCAAGTGGATCACCGACCTGGACGTGGCCTACGACGTGACCCAGAACCTCACGGTGGCGGTGGGGGCCAACAACCTGTTCGATGTCTACCCGGACAAGATCGGCCTCAAGGCCTGGGCCGGCACCTACGAGTACGGGATGTTCTCGCCCTACGGCCTGGGTGGCGGCTACTACTACAGCCGCGTCAGCCTGGCGTTCTGAGTGATGGCCGAACCTACCGGCAAGTCCTGGCGCCAGCGCTTGGGCCAGGTGGTCGCGCTGTGCGGCGGCTTGCTGTTGCTTGGCGCCCAGGCCCTGGCCGAACCGACGCTGCGGGTCTCCAGCCAGAAGCAGTCGCTGAAGATCCTGCTGCAAGCGGCTGGAGAGCTGGAACAGGTGCCGTATCCCATCGAATTCGCCTCGTTCGCTGCCGCCGCGCCCACCGCCGAGGCCCTGGCCGCCGGGGCGGTGGACATCGGCAGCCTGGGAGATGCGCCGTTCGTGTTCGCCGCCGCGGCTGGGGCGCCGCTCAAGACGGTGGGGGTGATCAAGCTCAAGGTCACCCCCACGGCGGTGGCGATCGTGGTCAGGGACGACTCGCCCTTGCAGGACGCTACCAGCCTCAAGGGGCGGCGCATCACCACCACCCGGGGGTCCATCGGCCATTTCCTGGCGCTGGCGGCGCTGCGCTCGGTGGGCCTGCATGGCAGCGATGCGCAGTTCATCTTTCTCCAGCCTGCCGAGTCCCGCAGCCTCTTGAGCAACGGCCAGGTCGACGCCTGGGCGACCTGGGACCCCTACACCAGCATGGTGCAGCTGGAGGGCGGCACCCGGGTGCTGGTCAGCGGCGCGGGGTTATTCGCCGGGCATATGCTGCTGGTGGCCAACGACCAGGCGATTGCCGAAAAACCTGTGCAGATCGCCGATTTCCTGCGTCGCCTGGGGCGTGCCTATGCCTGGGCCAACCAGCATCAGGAGGCGTTCTCGCGGATCCAGGCTAGCTACAGCGGGTTGCCGGTGGAGGTGCACCTGCGTTCCAACCGTTATGCCGAACCCCGGCGTATCGCCGTGGGGCCGCCGGTGGTGGAAGACCTGCAACGCACCGCCGACCTGTATCGGGAGGAGGGCATCATCCAGAAGTCTTTCGAGGCCTCGGCCCATATCGATCGGCAGTTCAACGAAGTTGAATGAAAGATGGCGGTTTGATTAATAAAGCTCAGGAGGAAAGAGTAACTAACCAATTAAGTATGTGAGTCTTTCAAGTTAGCTATCAGTGAATTTAATACTTGTTCCGCAGCCTGTTCAAACGGCCTGTGATGGCCGGTATTTGCCTGATTTTCGATACATTTTTAAGTTTGGATATTAGAGATAAAGGGTATTTCACAAGCCTTGGGCGACTGCCTAAGGTGGCCTTGCAACAAATTATTACGTTCCATCCAGATGCACTTCATCGCTACTTCCAGGGAATAAGGGAGCTTGCATGTTCACAGTCACTACTGCCGACAAACTTGAAGCGCGGCACATTATCGATGTGGTGGAAAAACGCTCTTACGGCGTTCAGCTCAAAGGTTTCTGTCCGCCGGATACCTTGCAGGTGGCACGCGAGCACCTGTACCAGCAGGACCTGCGCAGCGCCTTCAGCCAGCAGCAGGAGTTCGTGCGCATCGGCAAGGCCTATATCGAGATCCAGGATGAGCAGAGCCGGGCCGAGTACCACGCCCTGGCGCTGCCCAACATCCGCAAGATCCGCAACCTGTTCCGCCCGCTGGCCTCGCCCATCGATGAGCTGCGCCTGCTAATGGACGAGGTCTGGCCCCAGGGTGCGCACCTTTTGCAAGTGGACGGGCAGAAGTGCTTTGTCGGTATCGCCCGTTTCCAGGGCTCGGGGGTCGATCTCACGCCCCATACCGACAAGCTCGAGCGCAATGCGCCAGAGGGCCACAGCCCGCCGTTGCTGACCCAGCTGTCCACCAACATCTACCTGGAGATTCCCGAGGACGGTGGCGAGCTGGAGATCTGGGGCATCGAGCCGGACGAGGAGGAGTACGAGCGCCTGCGCGGCGAACGGGCCTACGGCATCGAACGCCACCTGCTGCCGCCGCCGGACTTCGTGGTCAAGCCCGAGCCCGGCGACCTGATCCTGCTCAACCCGCGGCTGATCCACGCGGTGCGCCCCTCGGCCACCAGCACCCGGGTCACCCTCGGGGTCTTCATCGGTTACTACGGCGAACAACAACCTTTGGCCTACTGGAGCTGAATTCATGAGCAAGGTGCAGGAAATCAACCTCAAGGCCTACTTCAACAAGGGCGGCGAAGAGCATCAATTCGAGGGCAAGCGGGTGGTGCTGGCGGTCAGCGTCGGCCAGGAGTACCACGAGGACCAGAAGCTGCGCTCGACCATCCACCTGATCAACCAGTCCGGCTTCAGCCACGTCAAGGTGGTGGTGGCCGACACCCTGCAGCGCCACAACAAGCATGGCCAGTCGCCGGGGGAGGCGCTGTCGGCGGCGATCCGCGATGGCGATGCCTGGCTGGCGCGCAATCAGGTGATCCTCGATGGCTTGCGGGTGCCTTACCACATCACCCGCTGGAACCAGGAGCTGGCCAGCGATCGTTATGCCGAACTACGCCAGCGGCTCAACCAGGTCTACCAGCAGCAGGTGGAATTGCGCGAGGCCATCGACAGCACCATCGGCGTGTTCATCGAGCGCCTGCGATTGCGTGACGAACACGCTGACCTGGAGCGGGCAGCGGCCCAGTGCCGGGAATACATCCTCGAGGAGATCCCGATCATCCTGCCGCTATGGGCCGACGAGGGTTACCACTACGTGCTCTATCCGCAGCAGATGACCACGGCCATGGCCACCAGCCGCGACCTGCTGATCGAGCCCCACAGCCCGGACCGGGTGCGCTGGTTGCCGCTGAAGTTCAAGAAGCGCGGGATCCCGATCCCGTTCACCTTGCCCGGCGCCATCCACCCGAACTGGACCCGCGGCGCCATCGCCATCTGAGTCCGTGTTTTTTTCTGCCAATGGCCGTCGCCTTGGGGCACGGCCAACGGGATTTGTGAATTCAAGGAGTTTCCATGGGCGTTTTTGCGCAACAGCAACGCAAATGGTGGGCCTTGCTCGGAGTGAGCATCGCCAGTTTTCTCGGTTGTGTGGATTTCACCATCGTCAACACCGCGCTACCGGCCTTGCAGGCCGACCTCGGGGCGGCGGTGGACAGCCTGCAATGGGTGATCAACGGCTTCATCCTGGCGTTGTCCAGCTTCATGGTGCTGGTGGGGCGGCTGGCCGACCTGCACGGTCGCAAGCGGGTGCTGTTCATTGGTCTGAGCGTGTTCGGCCTGGCTTCGCTGGCGGCGGGCCTGGCCGGGCAGATCGATACCCTGATCGCGGCCCGGGTGATCCAGGGGCTGGCTTGCGCGGTGCTCTACACCGCCTCGGGGGCCATCGTCTCCAGCACCTTCGACAGTGCCGAGCAGGGCCGGGCCTTCGGTGTGCTGTTCGGGGTCAACGGCGTGGGCCTGGCGGCCGGGCCGGTATTGGGCGGGTTGATCACCAGCAGCTTCGGCTGGCAGTGGATCTTTTTAATCAATGTGCCGTTCGTGCTGCTGAGCCTGGGGATCTGCAGCTTCAGCGTCAGGGAGTCGCGAGGACCAGAGGCCGGGGCCCGGCTCGACGGCTGGGGCGCCTTGCTGTTGCTGATCGGCCTGCCGAGCCTGGTGCTGGTGATCGTCCAGGGCGCGGCCTGGGGCTGGGGATCGCCGCCGGTCCTGGGCCTGGCGCTGTTGGCGCTGCTGGCCCTGGGCGGGTTCGTGGCGGTGGAGCGGCGGGTCGCGGCACCGATCATCGACCTCAAGCTGTTCGCCAACCGGCGGTTCGTCGCGGCGGTGGTGGCGAGCTTCAGCCTGGCGGTGTTCTATTGCGTGGCGTTCTTCGTCATGCCGCTGTACCTGGCGCAGATCCTTGGTGCCTCGGTGCAGGCCAGCGGCCTGTTGCTGCTGCCCACCACCCTGGGCGTGGCGTTGCTATCGCCGCTGGTGGGACGCCTGGTGGACCGCAAGGGGCCGGGGTTGCTGATCAAGGCCGGGCTGGCGCTGTTCATCCTGTCGGCGCTGTTGCAGACCGGGTTCGAGCGCCAGACGTCGTTGCCCTACCTGCTGGGCGCCTTCGTGGTCATGGGCCTGGGCTGGGCGAGCATCCTCGGGCCATCGACGGTACTGGGGATTTCCTCGGTGCCCCAGGAGGTGGGGTCGGTGGCCATGGGCTCGTTGATGACCTTGCACAATGTCGGCGGCGGTATCGGGCTGGCCCTGGGCGTCGGCTTGTTCCACCAGTTTGCCGCTGCACCGGCGGGCGATGCCCAGGCGGCCTTTCTCAATGGCTACCAGGTGGTGATGGGTTTCCTGGCATTGGTCAGCCTGCTGGCCTGGAGCGCGGTGAGCCTGTTGCTGCGCGCCGCGGCCGCCCCGGCACCGGTGGCGCAAGAGGAAACCAGCTGTGGCTGAGCGCGGCGGGCAGATGGGGCTGGGGGCATTTCTTTCCGGCTCCGGTGCCCATGGCGGCAGCTGGCGTCATCCCCTGGCGGACGCCGATGCGTCGTTGAATTTCGAGCGTTACCGCCACTATGCGCAGACCCTGGAGCGGGGCTGTTTCGATGCCCTGTTCCTCAACGACAACGTGGCGGTGGGCGAGCTCGATCCGCGGGTGTTGGCCCACAGCTCCTACAGCCTGCGCTGGGACCCCTTGACCCTGCTGCCGGCCCTGGCGGTGGTGACCCGGCATATCGGCCTGGTCGCTACCGCCAGCACCTCCTACAACGAGCCGTACAACCTGGCGCGCAAGTTCGCCTCCCTGGATCACCTGAGCGGCGGTCGGGCTGGCTGGAACCTGGTGACCGGGCTGATCGGCGGCGAGAACTTCAACCAGCCCCAGCCCCCCGACCATGACCTGCGCTACGAGCGGGCCGAGGAGTTCTTCGATGTGGCCAGCGGCCTGTGGGACAGCTGGGCCGATGATGCCTTTCCCCGGGACAAGGCCAGCGGTGTGTGGCTGGATCCGCAGCGGATGCATCTGTTGCAGCATCGCGGCCGGCACTTCCAGGTCCAGGGCCCTTTGAATGCGCCAAGGCCGGTGCAGGGCTGGCCGGTGATCGCCCAGGCCGGTTCCTCGGGACCGGGGCGCGAGCTGGCGGCACGCTGCGCCGAACTGGTGTTCACCGCCCAGACCGACCTGGCCCAGGCCAAGGTTTTTTATGCCGGGCTCAAGGAACGGCTACCCCATTACGGGCGGCATGCCGGCCAGTTGAAGATCTTCCCGGGGATCGCCCCCACCGTGGGCCGCAGCCTCAATGAGGCTGAGGAGAAGTACCAGCAGTTGCAGGAGTTGCAGGATCCCCAGGCGCAGCTCAAGGCCCTGTCCTACCTGCTGGACCTGGGCATCGACCTGTCGCGCCTGGCGCTGCATGCACCCGTGCCGTTGCCGGACGACGGCAGCTCCACCGAACGCCACCAGAGCCGGCGGCAACTGGTGGTGGAGCTGATCCGGCGGGAGCGGCCAACCGTGGCTCAGTTGCTGCGCAGCCTGTCCGCCAGTGGGCATAAAGTGCTGGTGGGGACCCCGGGACAGATCGTCGATGAACTGGCCACCTGGTACCAGGAGTACGCCGCCGATGGCTTCAATGTGCTGTTCACCCACCTGCCGGGGGCCATCGACGACTTCGTCCGGCTGATCACCCCGCAGTTGCAGCGGCGTGGCCTGTTTCGCCGGCGCTATACAGGGCGGACCTTGCGCGAGCACTTGGGACTGGCGCGGGTGGAGAACCGCTTTTTCAAGGCACGGGAGCCTGGCTGAATCGTTGTGAGGGGCTTTACTCAGTAGGCGTGACACCTATCGATCAGCCAAGGAGCGACAGCATGTCCGGATGGTATGAGTTGAAGAAAAGCAGCAATGGCCAGTTTCGTTTCGTGCTCAAGGCCGCCAATGCCGAGGTGATTCTCACCAGCGAGCTGTACACCACCCGCGCGGCAGCGCAAAACGGTATCGCCTCGGTCCAGGCCAACAGCCCGCTGGACGAGCGCTATGAGCGCAAGAGCGCCAAGGACGGCAAGCCCTATTTCAACCTCAAGGCCGCTAACCACCAGGTCATCGGCAATAGCGAGTTGTATTCCTCGGAGGCGGCCCGGGAGAAGGGTATCGCCAGCGTCAAGAACAATGGCCCGACCCACAATATCAAGGACCTGACGGCGGCCTAGCCAGCCACTGGACCTGGTCGTCCATGGGGCGGCCAGGGCAGCGGATGCGGTTTCCTGACGGCGGAATTTTGTCGATGAGCCCCAAGCGGTTTATCCTGCGCGGGTCATCCGGCCGCGACGACCTGTCGAGCCAGGGTGAGGCTTTCGAACATTGTCCAAGGGAACTGCGACATCATGCTTCGTCCGTTGATTGTGCTGCTCGCGTTGTTGACGCTGGGCGGCTGCCAGACCCAACACAGCCTGCCTCCCGTGCAGTTGGAGCCGGCGCGCGAATTGCCGGTGATCTACGTCAGTGGCATGGGTGACCTGACGTCCGCGCCGCTGCGCGAGGCGCTGGCCCGGCGCGGGGCCTTTGCCGACGTGCTCAGGGGCCATGACCCCGAAGGCTACAACGTCATCGTCCTGGCCCAGAGCGATCTCGAAGACCAGCACAACCTGCCCCTGACCCTGCTCAGTGCCTGCACGCTGTTCATCGTGCCGGCACCGGTGAGCTGGAACAGCCAGATGATGTTCCATGTCAGCCGTGGCGACCGACCACTGGCCAAGTACATGATCGACAACCGCACCCAGGCCTGGCGCGGGCTGTTCAACCCCGATGGCGGGCGCAACGAGCATCTGCAGCGCATCGCCGACGACTTCATCGCGCAGATGCGCAAGGACCCCAGCTGGCGCGAGTAGCGTCGTGGCACCAGGCACCAGGCACCAGGCACCAGGCACCAGGCACCAGGCACAAGGCCCGAGCGGTTCGCACCGCTCGGGCCTTGTGCTTTCAGCGGCAGCTCAAGACAGCTGGTGCAACAGCCCCTGCAATTGCTGGCGTCCGGCCTGGGCCAGGGGGAACACCGGCCGGCGCGGTTCGCCGGCGGCCAGGCCTGTGAGCTCCAGGCCAGCCTTGACCGTGGCAGGCAGGCCGCCCTTGAGGATGAACTCCAGCAATGGCAATTGCCGGTAGAACAGGGTGCGCGCGCGCTCCAGGTCGTTGTCGCGCATCGCCTGGTAGAGGTCGAGGTTGAGCTGCGGGATCAGGTTCGCCGCCGCGGTGCACCAGCCCCGGGCACCGGCCGCGAAGGCTTCCAGCGCCAGGGGGTTGCAGCCGTTGTAGAACGGCACCTGTCCTTCGCCGAGCAGTTGCAGCTTGTGCATGCGCTGGATATCGCCGGTGCTTTCCTTGACCAGGGTGACGTTTTCCACGCTGTGGAAGATCTTCAGGATCAACTCCACGGACATGTCGATGCCGCTGGTGGCCGGGTTGTTGTAGAGCATGATCGGCACGCCGATGCTGTCGCCGATAGCCTGGTAGTGGGCGAGGATCTCGGCCTCGCCGAGCTTCCAGTAGGAGGCGGGCAACACCATCACCACATCAGCGCCCTGGGCTTCGGCAAAGCGCGCGCGGCGGATGGCCTTGGCGGTGGTCAGGTCGGAAACGCTGACGATGGTTGGCACCCGGCGGGCCACGTGGCGGATGCTGAATTCACTGACCTGCTCCCATTCGGCGTCGCTCAGGTAGGCGCCTTCGCCAGTGCTGCCCAAGGGGGCGATAGCGTGTACGCCGGCGTCGATCATGCGATCGATGGAGCGGCCGAGGGCTTCCAGGTCCAGGCCTTCGCCGTGGGCACTGAAGGGGGTGACGGTGTAGCCGATGATGCCGTGAATGTTGGGGGTGGACATGGTGGAACTCCTGCAAGGCATGAAAGGGGCGGATCAGTTCAGGCAGTCGGCGTGTCGTTTTAGGTTTTGCCGGGCGTAGTAGTTGAAGGCGGCGCCATGGCGCTTGGGCTTGGAGATCCAGTCGTGGGCTTCGCGGCCCAGCTCCGGGAGGATCGGCTTGATGCTGCCGGCAGCCATGGCCAGCAATTGCAGGCGCGCCGCGCGTTCGATCAGTTGGGCGATCACGCAGGCTTCCTCGATGCTGGCGCCGGTGGACAATTGGCCGTGGTGCGACAGTAGGATCGCGCGCTTGTCGCCCAGGGCCGCGGAGATGATTTCGCCTTCTTCGTTGCCCACCGGCACACCCGGCCAGGCTTCGAGAAACGCACAGTCCTCGTACAGCGGGCACAGGTCCATGTGCGAGACCTGCAGCGGCACTTCGAGCATCGACAGCGCGGCGACGTGGGTCGGGTGGGTGTGGATGATGCAGTTCACATCCGGCCGGGCGCGATACACCCAGCTGTGGAAACGGTTGGCCGGGTTGGGCATGCCGTGGCCTTCCAGGACGTCCAGGTCCTCGTTGACCAGCAGCAGGTTGCTGGCGCTGATTTCGTCGAAGCCCAGGCCCAGTTGCTGGGTGTAGTAGGTGCCTGGTTGCGGGCCGCGGGCGGTGATCTGCCCGGCCAGGCCGGAGTCGTGGCCGTGTTCGAACAGAATGCGGCAGGTCAGGGCCAGCTTTTGCCGGTCGGTCCACGTATTATCCGCCAGGGTATTGTGCATCTGGGTCAGGGCTTGCTTGACCAGTTGCTCTTTGGGCAGTGCTAATGTCTTGGCCATTTTCGGGGTCCTTTGATCGGTGCGATGGACGTCGGGTCTGCAGCTCACCCGCTGCTTGCGAGGTCGTTGGGTGAGCGCTAATGACACTAAAGAGGCTATATGACACTTTGTGTCATTGGCAAGCACCAATCGTTGTTTCCTAGATGGATTAATCGTTCTACATGTCTATCCGTTTGAAATTATTGAGAAAAAAACTTGGCGTGACCCTGGAGGCCCTGGCCGAGAAATCCGGCATGACCAAGAGCTACCTGTCCAAGGTCGAGCGGGGGCTGAACACGCCGTCGATATCGGCGGCGCTGAAGCTGGCCAAGGCCTTGAACGTCAAGGTCGAGGAATTGTTCGCCGAGGACAGCGTCAGTCTCGATAGCTACAGCCTGGTGCGCAGTCACGAACGCCAGTCACTGGCGGCCAACGACCAGGCCCCGGGCTATGCGGTGCTGGCCCATCAGGTCAGCGAGCGCAACCTGCTGCCGTTCATCATCTACCCGGCCCGGGAGTTCAGCGACAAGACCTTCAAGGAGCACCTGGGGGAGGAGTTCCTGTTCGTCCATGAAGGTCGGGTGGAAGTGGATTTCATGAACGAACGGGTGGTGCTCGAGCGTGGCGATGCGCTGCATTTCAACGCGCAAAAACCCCACCGCATCCGCTCCCTGGGGGACGAGCAGGCGCAGTTGCTGGTGGTGGTGCACAGCGCCGAGGAGTGATGCGCTACACGGCCGCTACTGGGCTGGCGAAGCTGTGCCAGGGCTCGCAGGGCCTTGCGCCAGGATGATCGTGCGGCCGCTACGCGCCCGTGCGCAGCCTGCGGCAGCGGCTACACGGGGCGTTTGTGGTCGATTGGCTCAGCGCTCTACCGGGACTGCCAGCGCCGGTTTGCCCAGGGCGTGGGTCCTGGAGTCGAAGAATCGCAGGTCCAGTTCCAGGCCGTCGAACAGCTTGGCGTAGTGGCGTTTCTGGTGCTGGATGAACGCCGGGCTGCGTGGGTAGATGGAGATGGCCAGGGTGCCGGCGCCGCACTGGCGGATCGCCTGGACCAGGTGGGCATCCTGGGGACCGAGGTTGTGGCCGAAGAGGCACAGGGCGCCCTGGTGGTCCAATAGCTGCTGGTAGCAGAACGACAAGTAGTCGCTGCTGCGGATGGTCTTGAGCTTGTCCGCCAGGGGGCCCTCGCTGACGAACAATGGCACGTCGTCCAGGGTCTTGAGGGTGTTGTTGATGGCGAAACTGCCCAGCAGGGTGCCTTCGGTGGAGGTCAGCTTGCGTGCGCTGCCATCGAGGTTGCGTACCAGGTGCAGGCCACCGTGCAAGTACAGGATGCGGGTTGCGCTGGCATCGGCGCAGCCCAGCTCGAAGGCCGGGTCGGCGCCCTGGAACAGGTCGCTGAGCCCTTGGGGATCATGCTGCACGGCCCAGTAGTTGAGCAGGTCGTAGTTGCTGGTGAACACCGTGGGGTATTGCCGCAGCTCGTGGTTGATCGCTGCCAGGCTTTGTGGCTGCACCAGGCGCCAGGGAATGTGCATGGCGTGCACGGTGTTGATCAGCGCTTCCTTGATGGCGTAGTAGCGATTGCGCGGTGCCGCCGAGCTGACGGCCAGGGCCTTGTTGACCCGGCTGGTGGTCTTCAGCGCGCCCAGCACTTGCTCGAAACTGCGGGTCTGCAGGGCATCGAACACGCTGAGTTCGGACTGGCCAAGGGGTTTGTCCTCAACGCTGCGGGCATTTTCGAACAACGACTCATAGGCGAAGTCTTCCCATACCGCCCGGCTGGCGCCGTTGCCGATCAGCAGGCCGGTAAACCCGGTGCTTGCGCGCAGGGCATTCCAGTCTTCAAGTTCGGCGTCAAATTCCTGGAAATCCATCATCGCGGTCATTGGTCTCAAGGCAGAAGGTAGGCGGGCGCAGACTTTATCACGACCGACCCTTGCGCCAGATCAAGAACGCCAGTGACCGATCGGTCGATTCTGTTCGACAGACATTGAATCGACACCCTGAAAGGGCCCCCCGCCTGGAGATTTCCTGATGAGCAGCACCTTCTTCATTCCAGCCGTCAACATCATGGGCATCGATTGCCTCGACGAAGCCATGAGCGCCATCCGCAACTATGGTTTTGGCAAGGCGCTGATCGTGACCGATGCCGGGCTGGCCAATGCCGGCGTGGCCGGAATGATCGCCGAGAAGCTGGCCATGCAGGACATCGACTCGGTGATCTTCGACGGCGCCAAGCCCAATCCGAGCATCGCCAACGTCGAGCAGGGGCTGGCGCTGTTGCGCGAGTCGCAGTGCGATTGCGTGGTCTCCCTGGGGGGCGGTTCGCCCCATGACTGCGCCAAGGGTATCGCCCTGTGCGCCACCAACGGCGGACAGATCAGCGACTACGAAGGGGTCGATCGCTCGGCCAAGCCACAGTTGCCCCTGATCGCCATCAACACCACTGCTGGCACCGCCAGCGAGATGACCCGTTTCTGCATCATCACCGACGAATCGCGCCACGTGAAAATGGCCATCGTCGATCGCAATGTCACACCGCTGTTGTCGGTCAACGATCCGGCGCTGATGGTTGCCATGCCCAAGGGGCTGACCGCCGCCACCGGCATGGATGCCCTGACCCACGCGGTGGAAGCCTATGTGTCCACGGCGGCCAACCCGATCACCGATGCCTGCGCGCTCAAGGCCATCAGCATGATCAGCCACAACCTGCGCCAGGCGGTGCATGACGGCGGTGACCTGGTGGCGCGGGAAAACATGGCCTATGCCCAGTTCCTCGCCGGGATGGCGTTCAACAACGCCTCCCTGGGCTTCGTGCATGCCATGGCTCACCAGTTGGGCGGCTTCTACGATTTGCCGCACGGTGTATGCAATGCCGTGCTGCTGCCCCATGTACAGAGTTTCAACGCCAGTGTCTGCGCCGAGCGCCTGACCGATGTGGCCCATGCCCTGGGCGCGGACATACGTGGCTTCAGCCCGGAGGAGGGGGCCCAGGCCGCGATCACCGCCATTCGTACCCTGGCTCGTGACGTGGAGATCCCCGCTGGCCTGCGTGAATTGGGCGCCAAGCTGCAGGACATTCCGGTACTGGCCGCCAATGCCTTGAAGGATGCCTGTGGCCTGACCAACCCGCGTCCGGCGGAGCAACGGCAGATCGAGGAGATTTTCCGCAACGCCTTCTAAAAGGGCAGCGCCGAGCGAATTGGGCCCCTGCCGTTGCAGGGGTCTACCAGCGCTGCGGAGGCTGGCGGCGAGTGTGGAAGATGCGCAGTATCTGCAACCGACTACCGCGCACTCGATAGGGAATCAGATAAGGCCATCCAGGCACGACCCATTCTCGGGTACCGGGTAGCCGACCTTCGCGCCCGCTGGCCGGAAAACGGGCCAAATGCCCGATGCCAGTGAGCAGGGTCTGCACGAACTCCCTGGCGGCTTCAGGATTGTCCTGGGCAATGTAACGCGCCTCGTCATCCAGGTTTTTCAGGGCTGTTCGCAGCCACTCAATGTGCATTGCCGGTCCATTTACCCGTGATGGCCGCTACTTCCTCCGCGCTGGCGAAATCCCCCGCATCAGCTTCCCCGAGCGCCTTTTGGATCTCCTCGATCTGCCAGGCTTCCCGGGCGAGGTATTCACGCAACGCATCCACCGCCAGGAACGACTTGCTACGCCCTGTCGCTTTCGCCAGCAGAGCAAGGGTTTCAGCCATTTCGTCGGGCAGGCGCAGGGACATGATGGACATAGCGTTCTCGTTGTAGTGATGTGTAATACAACATACTACTCCGTCATGTCGTGGTTGCGAGGTCGCCGTTCGTCAGGCCTGGAGTGGTGATCGGTCCATGCCAGGATGGGTGATTTCCTTCACTGATTGCATTGAAAGCGGCGGTTCCACGGAGGATAGTGCGGCCCTTGTCTGCCCTCATCACAAGGAGCCGTGAATGATCCGTCCATCGTCCCTGATCCAGGTCCTGGGTGGCATTGGGTTGCTGTTGGGCAGCGCCGCGGTCGCTGCCCAGTGCCTGCCGCCACCACGCAATGCCCAGGTGCCGGGGTTTTCCCTGTGCAAGGAGTGGCCGGCCTTCGCTGACCAGAGCATCAGCCTACTGGCCGAACTGACGCCGGATCCGGCGGTGGCCGATGCCTCCGATGATGGCTCCTATGATCTGCAACTGGCGGTGCTGGATCGCCAGGGCGGGCAGGTGCTGGCCAGCTACCGCCAGCCGGCGGCCTTCGTCTCCGACGCCATCCACCTGGACAGCCTGAAGCTCGACACCGGACGCTTCCAGCTGGCCCCGCAGGTGCGTGCCTTTGGCGTCAGGGCGGCATTCTCCGGCTCTTCGCGGGTCAATCCGTTCGATCAGGTGCTGCTCAGTCTCTATGTGCGCGAAGGCACCAGGCTGCGTCCGGTGATGGAGAAGTTCGTGGCCTATTCCTACAGCGGCGAGTGGGATGGGCAATGCACCGGACAGCGGGTCGAGACCACCCGTACCCTGGATATCGCCAAGACCGGCAGCCACGGTTATGCCGACCTGATCGTGCGCTCGGTGAGCGTCACCACCCTCGGCGAAGGCCAGGGCGAGCAGTGCCAGTCCCGTTCCGTCACCAGCAAGCCTGTGTTGACCACCCTGCATTACGATGGCCAGCGCTATGTGTTGCCCAATGAACTGAACGGGATTTGAAGGCGTGTCGATGAAGCGCTGTGGAGTTGGCCCTGGGCTGGCGTTATTGGGTTTGTTGGTGGTCACGGCGGCCCGGGCCGACTGTGATGACCGCGTCGATGTTCCTGGGCAGTTGCATGTTTGCAAGGCCTGGCCTGCGCAGCCTGGGATGAGCATCAGTGCCCGGGCGACCCCGATGCCCGGGCCTGGGGATGGCGACACTCGCCGCTACAGCCTGGATGTGGCCCTGGTGGATGGTGACTCCGGTTGGGCGGTGGCCAGCAACTACAAGGATTCGGCACTGTTCTGCGATGCCGTGGCCGTGCAGGGCCTGCAGATCGATACCGCGCGTTATCGCTTGAACCAGGCGGAGCAGGCCTTTGGCCTGCGGGTTCTTTACAGCCACGACTCCAGCGCCGCTCCCTACGAGAAATCCGTGCTGACTCTCTACCGGCGTGAGGACAAGGAAATCCTGCCCTTGCTGGAAGGGCTGGTGGTGGATGAGCGCTCCGGTGAGTTCGGTTGGGAAGGCCAGTGCTCGGGGCGTTCCCGGACAATGCACCGGACCTTGCAGATGGGCCCTGGCCAGCGTCATGGCTACGCCGACCTGATCGTGCGCACCCGCGAAATCAAGACTGAGCACTTCAAGGGCCGCGACGGTTGCGACAGCCGCGACCTGCCTGCTCGTGACAGTACCCTGACGTTGCACTACGACGGTGTGCGTTATCCGATTCCCGACGCCTTGAAAGGATCCTGATCCATGCTGACTGGCCTCAACCACCTGACCCTGGCGGTCACCGATTTGCCTCGCAGCCTGGCCTTCTATCATTCGCTGCTGCAACTGCGCCTGGAGGCCAGTTGGGATGGCGGCGCCTACCTGTCGCTGCCAGGGCTGTGGTTGTGCCTTTCGCTGGATGCGCAACGCCAGGTGCCGGCGGTGGCCGACTACACCCACTATGCCTTCAGCCTGGAGGCTGGCGATTTCGATTCCTTCGTCCTGCGTATGCGTGAGGCCGGGGTAAGGGAGTGGCGCGACAATCGCAGCGAGGGCGCTTCGTTCTATTTTCTCGATCCGGACGGGCACCGGCTCGAAGCCCATGTCGGCGACCTGGCCTCGCGGTTGCGGGCCTGTCGCCAGCGGCCCTATGCCGGCATGCGTTTCTATCCCGCCGACCAGAAGAGCAGTGCCGTGTTCGACAGTTGAACAAAGCCGCTGGTGGTCGGGGCCCGGGATCGTGCAGAATCCTGCACATTCATCCTGTACCTGGCGCCCTTCGCGAGGTGCACTGACTTGGAGTCTTGTCGATGACCTCATCGCTGTTGCTGGCCGTTATCACCTCGGGTTTCATTTATGCGATCACCCCCGGACCCGGGGTGCTGGCAGTATTCGGCATTGGCGCGGCTCGTGGACGGCAAGCCGGGGCGGGGTTTCTCTGTGGGCATATGGTCGGTGATGTGGTCTGGTGCAGCACGGCCCTGGTGGCCATTGTCGGTGCCCGGGAAATCGGCAGCGAAGCCTTCAATATCCTGGGCTTTCTCAGTGGCCTGTATCTGTTCTGGCTCGGTCTGCGAGCCATTCGCAGCAAGGGTGGCAGCGCCGATGATCCCCAGGGGGCGGCTCGTAATCCGTTCTGGCACGGCATCCTCTTCGGCCTGACCAATCCCAAGGCTTATCCGGTGGCGGTGGCGACCTTCACTGCGCTGCTTTCCAGCCGGGCCGAGATGCTCAGTTGGTCGATGCTCCCCGGCCTGATTGCCTTGAGTTTCCTTGGCGGTCTTGCGGCATACGCTATTCTCATCGGCATTGTCGGGGCTCGCCAGGTGCGTGGCTGGTATCAGCGTCACGAACTGGCGATCACCCGGGTGTGTGGCGTGATGTTCATCGGCTTTGCGGTCAATGCCCTGGTGCATGCGGTGCCCGGGCTGGTCGGCAACAAATCGTAGGCAAGGCCGTTCGCAGGTTGCGACGCAGCGCAGCCGGTGCCAGGCATCGGCTGATCGGGCTCAAGGGATGGGTACTCAGTGCATTTTCCATGGGTAGTAACTTTCTCTGATGGCAACCAAAAACTCCGCGCCTCTGGCCAGTTTCATCGACCTGCTCCTGGACGCCGTATGTGCGGTGGATGCCGAGGGTCGCTTCGTATTCGTCAGTGCGGCTTGCGAGCGTGTGTTCGGTTATACGGCCGATGAACTGATCGGCCGAATGATGATCGAGCTGGTGCATCCGGACGATCGCGAGCGCACCTTGCAAGCCGCCCGGGAAATCATGGGTGGCGTGCCCAAGCCCAATTTCGAGAACCGCTACCTGCGCAAGGACGGGCGGGTGGCGCATATCCTCTGGTCCGCGCGGTGGTCGGAAGTGGACCAGTTGCGCATCGCCGTGGCCCGAGATATCACCGAGCGCAAGCGAGCCGAATCCAAGCAGGCGGCACTGTATGCGATCTCCGAAGCTGCCCACGCCACCGAGGACCTGCTGGTGTTGTTCAAGCACGTGCACCGGATCATCGGCGAGTGGCTGCCGGCATTGAACTGCTCCCTGGCGCTGTATGACGAGCGTTGCGCCGGCTTGAGCTTTCCCTACCATGTGGATGATTGCGAGCGCAGCCCGGAACTGCCGGGGACATTGATCGGGCGCTTTTGCCACGAGGTGCTGCTCCGCGGCCAGCCCTTGCTGCTGGCGCCCGAGTGCTCGCCGACCCGAAGCATCTGGGACGAATTTGCGGCGATCCAGGGGCCGCGGTGCTGGCTTGGCGTGCCGCTCAACGCACAGAAGGGCACCATCGGCGTGCTCATGGTCAAGAGTGCTCCGGGTACCCAGGGCTACGGCGAGCAGGACCAGGAACTGCTGCAGTACGTCAGCGCCCAGCTGGCCGCGGCCATCGAGCGCAAGCAGTTGCATGCCCGGCTGCACTACATGGCCGAGTATGACCAGCTGACTCACCTGCCTAACCGCGAGCTGCTGAGGGAACGCCTCAGGTCGGCGCTGGCCCGTGCCCGGCGTGAAGCCGGGCGCATGGCCTTGTTGTATGTCGATCTGGACAGGTTCAAGGAGGTCAACGATACCTGCGGGCATGCGGTGGGCGACATGCTGTTGCAAGCCGTGGCCACCCGCCTCAAGGCCTGTATCAGGGAGACCGATACCGTGGCTCGGATTGGCGGCGATGAATTCGTGATCCTGCTGGAGAGCGTGCAGCACAGCGACGATGCCCAGCGGGTGGCGGACAAGATCCGCGGTGCGCTGGGTGAACCGCTGCGCCTGGACGGCCATTCGCTGCACATCCTGCCGAGCATCGGCATTGGCCTGTATCCCGAGCATGGCCTGGAGGAAAAGCAACTGTTCAAGCATGCCGACGAGGCCATGTATGCCGTCAAGCGCGCCCACAAGAGCCGTTCCAACGCCTGATCGAACGAGCACCGTCCCGGGCGCCGTTCGTCGCGCAAGCTAAACCTTTATGGCTTGGGCTTTTCCCTATGCAGACGAACGTTTTCGTTCACGACCGATTCATCTGCAACAGGAGAACTCCCCATGAACGCCATTGCCACTGTGATGCGCAGCGCCGGCCTGGCGCTGCTCCTGGGCCTGTGTGCCAACAGTGCCCTGGCCCAATCCCCTGTGGCCTTCATCGATGACGCATCGGCCCAAGGCATGGCCGACATCGAGGCCAGTCGCCAGGCGCACCAGCAAACCTCTTCCAGGGCGGTCAAGGAATACACCATCCAGGTCATCAATGACCGCACCACCGCCAACCAGCATCTGGCCAGGATCGCCAAGCAACTGGATTTGCCGATCGCTCCACGCGAGCAATTGATGGACCAGGCCAGGCGCCTGATTCCTGCCGTCGCCGAAGGCGAGGACGTCGACCGGGCCTACGCGACGAACCAGATCAAGAGCACCGAGCAGGCGATCCGGCAGATCCGCCAGCAGGCCCAGGCCAGCGAGCTGCCTGAGCTCAAGGCCTTTGCCGAGGAAACCTTGCCCAAGCTGAAAAATCACCTGCAGATGGCCAAGGCACTACAGGCCGGACGCCTGTCCGATCACCTGGAGGGGTGACGAACAGCGGGCTTCAGGGCCGGTACCGGGCGGGTGGTTGCCCTGATGGTTACACCTGAGAACATTCCTTCGCAGAATAAAACAGGATTGTGCTGGAGCCTTGGCGGTTGCGGGCTTAACGTGACCAGGACCCGGCGCCGCCAGGGCGCCGCGAGGCTCAAGGAGACAGCACATGACGAGTACGGCCGGGGATTCGGTCTGCGACCTGTATCACCGTGCGGAGGACTATTTCTTCGTATCCATCTCCCAGTTCTATCGTCGCTTCGGAGCGGACCTGAGTGCCTATTGCACCGGGGTCGAGGCCAGCAGCCTGAACTTGCTGATCATGAAGAACCAGGGCCCGCACAGCGCTGCCCAGCTGGCCGAAGGCGTGGCCTTCCTGCAACTGACCGGCATGCCGTTTTGCGTCGTGGTACCCGAGGCTCATGTAGCTCATGTCAGCGAACCGTTACGCCAGCAACAGCTACTGCCGGCAGACCGAACCACTTGCATGGTCCTCGACCTCGAGGCCTATGAAGCGCCACAGGTATCGGCGCAACGGCTGGATATCCGTTGCACCGATGATTGCCTTGAAGACTGGGGGCTGCCGGTGGAGAGCGCATTCGAGTCCGGCGCAGGGGGGATCGAACAGTACCTGGCCCGGCACCGGGCCGCGTTGCAGTCCGGTAGGGCATTGCGCCATTTCACCCTGTATGTCGATCAACGTCCGGTGAGCGCCTTGACCCTCTCCCTGGGGCCTGCAGTGGCGCGCCTGGACGACATCGGTACCTTGCAACAGTGCCAGGGGCGCGGTCACGCCACGGCGCTCATCCACCATGTGCTGGCTTTCGCCAAGGCCCAGGGGGCCGGGACTTGCGTCCTGGAGGCGTCTCTGGACGGCCTGTCGATCTATCGCAAGGTCGGCTTCAAGCGCCTGTTCGACTACCGCACCTTCTGCCAGGAGTGACTCGCGCCGCTAGCGACCGGCATTGAGTCGGAACTGGCGCGGGCTGACTCCGGTCAGGGCCTTGAACTGTCGGCTGAAGGCGCTGTGGTCGGTGTAGCCGCACTGCAGCGCCACCTCGGTGATCGGTTCCTCGGTGATCAGGAGGCGCGAGGCGTTTTCCAGGCGGGCCTTGTGAATCATCTGCCGTGGCGTCAGGTGGAAGATGCGCTTGCAGTAGCGCTCCAGCTGGGCGATGGACAGGTTGGCGATGCGGGTCAGGTCCTCCAGGCGGATGGCTTCGCTGTAGTGCTCGCGAATGTGCCGATCCACCGCTGCCAGGCGTTCGTAGGCCGGGTGGGTGTCGCGAGCGGCTTGCAAGTCAAGGGATATGCCGGCCATGCCGATGATCTCGCCACTGCTTCCGTGCAGTGGCAGCTTGTGGGTCAGGCACCAGCCTGGTTCGCGGCTGCCATACAGGTGCAATTCCAGCTGGCCCTTGATGGTGATGCCCTGGAGCAGCACGCGCCGATCCTGCTCGGTATAGACGGGCCCGAGCATTTCGGGGAAGACCTCGGCGGAGGTCTTGCCCAGCAACGGGCGGATGTTCTTGAAGCCACAGCGTTGGGCCAGGGTCAGGTTGGCAATCAGGTAGCGGGCCTGCAGGTCCTTGACGAAGAACACGGCGCTGGGAATGCCGTCCAGCAGGGGCATGACCAGCGCCAGGTTGGCCAGCAGGCTGTCGATGTCCCGGGGGCGCTGGGCGGCCATGGCCCGGGGCAGATGGTGCAGTTGTGCGCTATCGATCATCGTCGGCCTCTCTCCTGGGTGCTTGGCGGGTCGGATGCGGCATGAACTGGCTGGGGTATTTCCCCGTGCGCCCATTCAGGGATCGCAGGCTGGCTGCGCGTCATCGAGCAGCAGGCTGGCAATCCGGGCCGGCACCAGTGGCGCCCGTGGCGCCGGGATGCTCCAGCCGAACAGCTGCTGGGCGGCACTGGCACAGACCCGGCCCTGGCAAGCCCCCATGCCACAGCGGCTTTGCAGCTTCGCGGTAGGCCAGTCGGGGGCTGCTGCCACGGCGGCGTAGGGTACGTCTTCGCAGCGGCACAGCAGCGTATCAGGCTGGGCCAATTCCAGTATCTGCGGCTGCAGGGCGAAGTGTTTCCGCAGTTGACCGGCAAACCGCTGCCAGTGCTGCCGCTGGGCGTTCAATGCGGCGGCTCGACCGGCCTGGCCGGTAGCGGCGTAGCCGGCGATTTCCCCTTCGACCAGAGCCAGCTCACTGCCGCCGATACCCGTGCATTCTCCCGCGGCGTAGACCAGGGGCAGGCTGCTGCGCTGCTCCGAGTCCACGGCAATGGCACCTTGTTCCAGGCGGCAGCCCAGGTGGCTGGCAAGACGCGTGTTGGGTACCAGCCCGAAGCCACATGCCAGGTAGTCGCAGGAGATTTCCCGGATGCGTCGGCCCTGGCGGATGCGGACGGCTTCCAGGCGCCGTTCGCCCAGTGCCTCGACCACATGGGCGTTGCAACGATAGGCCGTGGTGCCCAGGTGCAGGGCCTGGGCCAGTTTGTTTGGCCAGCGCCACAGCTGGCTGGCGAACCCGAGCAAGGCACTTGCCGAGGCTTGCTCCAGTACTCGCTCCACCCGAGCCCCGGCCTGGCGTGCGGTGGCGGCACTGGCCAGCAGCAGGGGGCCGCTACCGGCGATCACCACGGACTGGCCGGCCATTGGCAGGCCGTTCTTCAGCAGGGCTTGCAAGCCGCCGGCGCCGGTGACGCCTGGCAAGGTCCAGCCGGGAAAAGGCAGCAGCAGCTCCTGGGCGCCGCAACACAGGATCAGCCGCTCGTACTGCACCTGCCAGGCTTGCTCGGCGTCCTCCAGGAGCAGGCTGTCGGGCCCCAATGCACAGATGATGCGGGTGCCACTGAGGTAGCGTACCGATGGATGTTGCAGGATCTGGAAGTATTCGGCCTGGGCGGGTGTCGGCGGATGGTTCGGGCCGTTGCGCCAGATCTGCCCGCCAGGGCGCGGATTATCGTCGATCATCAGGATCGAACGGGCGTTGTGGCTGGCGGCCCGGGCGGCGGCCAGCCCCGCGGGGCCACTGCCGACGATCAGGACCTGGCATTGCAGGTGAGGGTTCGTCATTGGCTGCGCTCCACCTGCATGCCGTCGCGGCACAGTGTCTGGCAGGCCAGTTGGCGGCGCCCGTCGATGGTCATCCGGCATTCCTGGCAGATTCCCATGCCGCAGAACGCTGCCCTGGGACTTCCGGTACAAGAGAGCCGGGTGCGTGAGTTGCCGCTGACGGCCAAGGCAGCGGCAACGCTGATGCCAGGGCGTACCAGCACGGCCTGCTGGTCCAGGTAGATGATCATGGGGTGACTCCAGTCAGGGAGGTAAAGCGCCCGGGCAGGTAGGGACGAGGGTCGATCGCTGGGGGCCGGTCGCACATCAGGTCAGCCAGCAACCGTGCACTGGCGGGGGCGGTGGTCACCCCCAGTCCTTCATGTCCGACTGCCAGCCACAAACCTGGCTGTTGCGGATGTTCGCCGAGGATCGGCAGGCCATCCGGGGTCGCCGAGCGAAAACCGGTCCAGCTTCGAATACCGTTGAGTTGCGCCAGTTCCGGCAGGTAGCCCACGGCCCGGCGCAGCATCGGTGCCAGCACTTCGGGATCGACCTGTGGATCGAGGGTGTCGAACTGGCGGGACGAGCCGATCAGCAACTGGCCGGTTGGGCGTGGCTGGACGTTGAAGGCCACGGAGGTGCCATTGCTGGCGTGGGCGCTGGCGGCGTACCCCAGCTCCACCAATTGATGATTAACCTGGCGCGGATAGCGATCGGTAATCAGCAGGTGGCCTTTTTTCGGGCGCAGGGGCAGGGTCGGTAGCAGTTGGCGAGCACCGAAGCCGTTGGCCACCAGGATCCTTGGGGCGTGCAACAGCTGGCCGTCATCGAGTTCCAGCCGATCTTGGACGACATGTCGTACATGGCCGCGCCGGCGGCTGATCGAAGGGTGACTTTCCAGCAGCCATTGGGCCGTGGCGGGTGCGTAGAGAATGCCGTCGCCAGGAATCTTCAAGGCACCACCCAGCCCCTTGCGCAGCATGGGTTCCAGCTTCGCCAGATGCGTTGCATCCAGTAGCTGGGTGGCCACGCCGTGCTCGGCCAGGGTGCGCTGCTTGGCCCGTGCCAGGTCCATTTCCGCGCTATCGGCGGCCAGCCACAACGTGCCGCAATTGCGATAGGCGCAGGCTGTCGGCAGGCGCTTCTGGAACTGTCGCCAGAGTTCTATGGAGTAATGACTCAAGGCCAGTTCGGCGGGGTTGTCGTCCATGACCACCAGGTGGCCCATGCCCGCCCCGGTGGCGCCGCCAACGGCGTCGTCCAGTACCAGTACCCGCAATCCGCGCAGCGCCAGCTCATGGGCGCAGGCTGCGCCGATGATCCCGGCGCCGACCACGATCACATCCGCTTCGGCTCCGTGGCTCACGAGCCGATGCCCCAGGCGAACGGATCGCTGTCGTCCAGTAGCAGGGTGGCTTCGGCGCTGATATGCGCGCTGCCACGCAAGGTCGGGATGATGCGCTCACCGGTAGTTTCATAGGAGGCGCTGAACTGGCTGCCGATGACGCTGGCCTGGCGCCACGTCTGGCCCGGAGCGAGCTTGCCGTCGGCTGCCAGGCAGGCCAGCTTGGCGCTGGTGCCGGTACCGCAGGGGGAGCGGTCGTAGGCCTTGCCGGGACAGAGTACGAAGTTGCGGCTGTCGGCTTGGGGATCGTCGGCGAACAGCTCGATATGGTCGATCACTGCGCCTTCGGCGCCGGTGATCCCGGTGGCCTCGAGGGCCTGGCGTACGTTCCAGGTGTACTGGGTCAGGGCTTCGACGTGGTCCAGGGCGATGCGTTGGCCGTGCTCGCTGATGAGGAAGAACCAGTTGCCACCCCAGGCGATATCACCGTGCACCAGGCCCAGGCCGGGAACCTGCACGCCCACCTGGCGACGATAGCGATAGGCGGGGACGTTGCGCACGCTCACCGACAGGTCTTCGTGCAGGGTGGCCTGCACCGTGCCCACCGGTGTTTCGATGTGGTGCACGCCACAGCCGATGCGCCCCAGGTGGTATAGCGAGCGGACCAGGCCGATGGTGCCGTGGCCGCACATGCCCAGGTAGCCGCTGTTGTTGAAGAAGATCACTCCGGCACAGGCGTCGGCCGCCTGCGGCTCGCAGAGCAGGGCTCCCACCAGCACGTCGCTGCCGCGGGGTTCGAGGACGCAGGCGCGGCGCCATTGATCATGCCGATCGCGCAGGATATCCAGGCGCTCGGCCATGGAACCCCGGCCCAGGTCGGGGAAACCATCGATGACCAGGCGAGTGGGTTCGCCGCCGGTATGGGAGTCGATCACGGATATTTTTTTCATGGCAGCACCTGATGGAAAAGAGCTACAGAGTGAGCGAGACAGGGGCTTGGTGCTTGTGGGTTTTCGCTGGCTTTGATGACGAAATCAGCATAGTCGAAAGGTTGGGCGCCTCTCGTGAGGTACGCGGGATGAGGCAGCTATTTGCTTGGCGCCTAGCGAAATAGAGAACGCTTGCTCCTCCGCGCGGGGCTTGAAAGTGTGCTGATTTCGTCTATTTCGAGGAGGAAAAACCTCAAGCTGCAACGAGGAGAAAAGGCGACTCTGGTTTTTGTTTCCGGCCTTGATCGGCTGGGACGACTCCATATAAGGACAAGACCATGAGCCGTACAGCCATCCGCCGGAGCGGTGCATCGCCCTCCGAGCCCCCTCAGTTCGACACCGGTTGCCCCCATCACCTGCCAGCTTTGCGCAAGGTATTGCGTTGCCAGCTGGAGGCCGCGCCCGGCCGGGCGGATTCACTGTCCTGAGGCGCTACCGCGCTTGTGAAGCCACTACGCACAGCTGGGTACAGCACTGCCGCTGCCGGATGATCCGGCCGGCGCAACGTTCGATCTGCCTATTCCAATAACCTCAAAAAGGCGCGCCTCCATGTCAGGCAAAGGTAAATTCAAGAAACAACTCTCTCTGGTGGACCTGACCTTCATCGGGTTGGGTGCGATCTTCGGTTCCGGCTGGCTGTTTGCCGCCAGCCATGTCTCGGCGATTGCCGGACCGGCAGGGATCTTTTCCTGGCTGCTGGGCGGTTTTGCCGTGCTGTTGCTGGGCATCGTCTACTGCGAGCTGGGGGCAGCCTTGCCGCGCGCTGGTGGCGTGGTGCGCTATCCGGTGTTCTCCCATGGCCCGCTGCTGGGGTACTTGATGGGGTTTATCACCTTGATCGCCTTTTCCAGCCTGGTGGCGATCGAGGTGGTGGCGGCCCGGCAATACGCAGCGGCCTGGTTTCCCAGCTTGACCCATGAAGGCAGCAGCGACCCGACGATCATAGGCTGGTTGGTACAGTTCGCGTTGCTGTGCCTGTTCTTCTGGCTCAACTACTACAGCGTCAAGACCTTCGCCAAATCCAACAACTTCATCAGCCTGTTCAAGTTCGTGGTGCCGTTGCTGGTGATCGGCGTCCTGTTCACCTTCTTCAAGCCCGACAACTTCCATGTCCAGGGTTTCGCCCCATTCGGCCTGTCGGGGATCGAGATGGCGGTCTCGGCGGGCGGCATCATCTTTGCCTACCTGGGGCTGACCCCGATCATCTCCGTGGCCAGCGAGGTACGTAACCCCCAGCGTACGATTCCCATTGCGCTGATCCTCTCGGTGCTGCTCTCGACCTTGATCTACGGCTTGCTGCAACTGGCATTCCTGGGCAGCATCCCCACGGAAATGCTGGCCAATGGCTGGAGCGGTATCAGCAAGGAGTTCTCGCTGCCGTACCGTGATATCGCCCTGACCCTCGGAGTGGGCTGGCTGGCCTACCTGGTGGTGGCCGACGCGGTGATCTCCCCCAGCGGTTGCGGCAATATCTACATGAACGCCACGCCGCGAGTGGTCTACGGCTGGGCCCGGACCGGCACCTTCTTCAAGATATTCACCCGTATCGACGAGCAGTCGGGTATCCCACGTCCGGCGCTGTGGCTGACCTTCGGCCTGTCGGTATTCTGGACATTGCCGTTCCCGTCCTGGGAAGCCCTGATCAATGTGGTCTCGGCCGCGTTGGTATTGAGCTATGCCGTCGCGCCAGTGAGCGTCGCCGCCTTGCGCAAGAGCGCCCCTGATCTGGCGCGACCGTTTCGGGTCAGAGCGTTCGCCGTGCTGGGGCCGTTGTCGTTCGTGATCGCTGCGCTGATCGTCTATTGGTCAGGTTGGAGCACCGTGTCCTGGCTGCTGGGGCTGCAGATCCTGATGTTCGTGATTTACCTGCTGTGCAAGCGCCTGGTACCCACCGATCACCTGAGCCTGGGTGAGCAGGTACGTTCGTCGTCGTGGCTGATCGCTTTCTACGCGCTGACCATCGTCATTTCCTACCTGGGCAGCTTTGGCGGGATTGGCGTCCTGGCGCATCCGTTCGATACCTTGACCGTCACCCTGATGGCCCTGTGTATCTACTACTGGGGAGCCAATACCGGCGTTCCCAGTGCCAAGCTGGCGCTGGATGGCGACGAAGAAGAGTGAGCGCCGTCTCTTTCGATCGATGACGGCTTGCGGTCTTGAGCACAGAGGGCCTGCTCAAGGCGGCTGGTCGGAATCCCTGGACCCATAGCTGACCAGCCGGCCCCACGAAGATCGTGGGGCCGGCTGGTATCCGGGGTATCAGAAGCGCACGTTGGCTGCCAGTTCGGCTGAACGGCCAGGGGCGACGATGGCGAACATGCCGACGTGGGAGGCGTCGTAGTAGGTCTCGTCGGTGAGGTTCAGCAGGTTGAGCTGCAGGTCGAGGTTCTTGTTCACCCGGTAGGCCAGCATGGCGTCGTAGCGCCAGTAGGAATCCAGGCTCCGGGTATTGGCATCGTCGGTGTAGCGCTTGTCTACATAGTTGGCGCCGGCACCGGCCTTCCAGCGTTCGGCGAAGCTGTAGGTGGTCCACACCGAGCCGCTGTTGGGAGCGATGAACTTGGCGCGGTTGCCGTCGAAGTTGGTGTTCTTGCCTGAGGCGTACTTGACCGTCTTGGCGTCCAGGTAGGTGTAGCCTGCCATCACTTCCCACTGGTCCGTGAGATGGCCAGTGGCTCCCACTTCAAAACCCTTGACCTCGACATTGCCGTCCAGGGTCACCTCATTGCTGAGCGGGTCGTAGGTCCGCGCATTGGACTTTTCGGTCTTGAACACCGCGGCCGTCAGGGCCAGGCGTTCATCGAGCAGGTCCCACTTGGTGCCCAGTTCGATGCTGCGGCTCTTTTCCGGATCCAGGTTGCTCAAGCGGCCGCCGGCCGCGCCGTCGGCCCCGCCGGATTGCCCGGCTGTTTCCCCAGATGGGTTGAACGAGGTGCCGTAGGACAGATAGAGGCTGGCGTAGGGCAGGGGCTTGAAAACGAGGCCGGCCTGGTAGGTCCAGATATTGCTGCGGTTGCTCTGGGCAGCGTCCCGGACGTGGTAGTTGTCGAAGCGCGTTCCCAGGTTCAGGTCCCACTGCTCGTGCAGGGCCAGGGTGTCCATCACATACAGGGCGCGGTTGTTGTGCCGGGTGACGTCGTGACTGCCATTACCTCGTGCTACCGGGGCATGGGCATCACGTGGGTTGGGGGCGTGCAGGCTACCTGGATCGGAACCACGGGGGGCGTAGCGGTTCTTCACATCGATCCGTTCACGGGAGAACTCCAGGCCGGCGCTGTAGCTGTGGCCGATGGGACCGGTGTCGAAGGTACCGAAGATGTCGGTCTGGTTGATCAGCGAGGTGTTGACCACGTTGCGTCCACGTGCGGGGCCACGCATCACCACGCCGGCCAGCTCATTGTCGATGGAGCCGAAGGTCGGCCGACTCATGATGTAGTCCTGCATGCTGCGCCCCTGGCGGGTGGTATTGCGCAGGGTCAGGTGTTCATTGACGTCATGTTCCAGCTGCAGGGTGGCGATGTCGGAGGAGGTCTTGCGGAAGTCGCGCTTGGCAAAACCGTAGAAGTTATCCCTGTCGACCTTGGCCGGCTTGCCAGTGATGGCCGACACCGGATGCCCCTGGTCGGGAATGTCGTCGCTCTGCATGTGGTAGTAGCTCAGCGTACCGCGGGTATCGGTGTTCAGGCCGAAGGAGACGCTCGGGGCCAGGCCCCAGCGGGTGACTTCGACATCGTCGCGCCCGGGCGTGTCGGCTTCGTGCTTCATCGCGTTCAGGCGCAGGGCCATGTTCTGTTCGGGCAGGTACTGGTTGACGTCGAGGGTGCTACGGCGAAGTTGATCGGTCCCCAGGGTCAGGCTGCCGGAGGCGAAGGATTCCTGCTTCGGGGCCTTGCTGATCAGGTTGATGCTGCCACCCGTGGAGCCGCGGCCGGAATAGGCTGAGCCTGGTCCCTTGACGATCTCGATCTGTTCGACATTGAAGGCTTCGTGGGTCATGCGCCCTACATCGCGAATGCCATCGATCATGATGTCGGTGCTGGCTTCGAAACCGCGAATGAACGGGCGATCGCCCAATGGCGTGCCACCTTCGCCAGCGCCGAAGGTGATGCCAGGAGTGGTGCGCAGGGCGTCTGCCAGGGTCGACACCGCACGCTCCTGCATCAGGGATTCGGTGATGATGGTGACCGACTTCGGGGTTTCTCTCAGCGGGGCTGTGAATTTCACCGAGTCGGAGGCCTCACGCTTGTAACCGGGCTGGTGCTGCCCCTTGACCTGGGTGGTGCCGAGGGTGACGGCAGCGCTGCCGGATGGCGCTTCGGGGTGTTCCGAGGTAGCACCCAGGCTGGCTTCACTGAGGGCCAGCAAGCCAAGGGATGTGGGCCACAACTTCCAAGAATGTGGACGGGTAGTGCTGGACATTGAGATATGACCTCCGGTTTATTTGGAAGTGATTCTCATATGCGAATTTGTGTCATTCAATCGGATCTATCCGAACAATCATGTCTAAAAATGTATTCGGATCGATAGGCTGGTCGTCAGCCAAACTTGGGGTTGTTGGCTGCGCATCCTGGATTCTGAGGTTGTTGCGGGCGATGTTCTTTTGCCCCAGATTACGCCTTCGTCGATACCGTCCGAACAAGGAGACCTGCCATGGACTTGCACTTCGAAACCGCCAACCTGTTGCTGCGACCGCGCACCTTCGAGCATTTCGAGGCCTGCCTTCGCATGGACCAGGACCCGCAAGTTACGCGTTTCATACCCGGTGAGTGGGACGGCGGGCAGTGGCACCGGGATTTCCTGCAGGCGCGGATTTCCCAGGACTTTGGTGAGCGGTGCGGTTATTGGGCGATCTTCGCCAGGCAGGCGCCTGACGAGTTGCTGGGCTGGGTCTCGTTCATCCCCTTCGATGCCGTAGGGCCCGAGTTGGAGATGGGCTGGCGCCTGGTGCAACGAGCCTGGGGGCGGGGCTTCGCTTCCGAGGCGGCCCGACGGATCGTCGAGCACGCGTTCGCCGATCCGCAGGTCGAGCGGCTGGTGGCCGATGCACATGTGGACAACCTTGCCTCGTTGGCAGTGGCCCGCAAGATTGGCTTTCGGGTTTCCCACGACGCTGACTTCGAAGGCCTGCCCAGCCGTTTCTTCGAGATGACCCGCGAGGATTTTCTTCGGCAGCAGGCCAGCGCTGGATTGTCGCGTGCCTGAGACTGGCAGGCGTGGCGCCATTGCTTGGCGCCACGTGATGTTGAACGCTTGGGATCAGAGGTGGCGGCCGACCCACCACAGCACCAGGAACGCGATGCAGGCGACCAAGGCCGAGAGTTGGAACAGATTGATCGACCACTTCAGGCCCAGGGGGAAGTTTCGATAGTCCCGCGCGTTCAAGCCGCCGTTACGCAGGAACAAGTGGGGCATGGCGAACATGGCGCCGATGCACAGCAGCATGAAGAAGCGGCTAAGTGGGTCCTTGCCCAGCAGGGGCAGGCGAATGGCGATGGCCCGGCAGCGGGATAGATGCCCGACCATGTCGTCGAGCCTGAAGTAACCCAGGTAGACCTGGATCGCCAGGGACACCAGTGCGGACATGACCACCAGTACCCAACCTGCGGTGTAGATATCTTCGGCGTTGCACATAGCTCTTCAATGACCTCCTCGAACCTTGCGACCAGGCGCTTGGTGTATTGCTCCTCCGATTGACCCTGCATGCAGGGCAGCCGGCCACCATACCATTCCCAGCGACATCAGGGCGCAGGTTCGCCCGCAGATGATGGCTGGCTGGGCAGGGCGCAAGGCAGAGAGTCAGAGTTTGGCGCACCGCTCCACATCGGCCTGGGTAGTGACCTGGGTGTCGATGCCAAGGCGATATTTGCAGTAGTCGATGATCATCTGCCGTTCTTCGGCGGTGAGCTTCTCCACGCGCCGGTAATCGCCGTCGTTGGCGTGGATATTGAAGAACTCCAGTTGCAGGCTCGGCGAATGCTTGAGGAACCAGCGGGTGTGGGTTTCAGCTTCTTCCAATTCGGTGTAGTAGCCGATATTGAGCTCGACCAGCAGGCCGATAACCAACAGGAGGATGAGTTTTTTCACGTGCGGCTCCTTCCATGGATAAGGCGCCAACGGCACCGGGGGCGCGCATGGTTCCGGGATTGGAGGCGCTTGGCAAGTACCTGTTAAGAGGTATGGCTGTCATGAATTGTGACGTTTGCCCGGGACAGGTTCAGCCAATAGACAGGAGCGGGCTGTTACAACGTTCACGCACTCGGCAGGAGCCGGGTGGACAAGGGGGCAGTGAGGTCGGGGCTATGGCCCCGACCTTCCCATGCAGCAATAGCAGTACGCAATAACAGAGAAAGCGATCTTGGGATCGCTTTTTTTGTGCCCGCAAATGGCCGGTCAATGAGTTTGGTCCTGTTGCCGGGCTCCGGCTTTGCGGAGCATGAACCCCCGGCATATCTGCTACCTGTGTTAACGGAAGGCTCTGGCCCGGCCATTACCTCGGTGGGGAACACTCTCTCCAGATTACCGTTCGTCCGACGGATGGAATTGGCAAGTATCAGTCACTGCGGCATGCTGTCAGAGGATGTCGTAGTGCCACTACTTTGGCGGTATGGACATTTCATAGCTGCTGTTGGGCTCCCCTTCGATGGTGAAATAGGTGTTCTGATGATTGTGTTGATCCTGTCCGAGTCGCGGCATGCCGGATAAGGCATTGGCCGAGGAGCAGCGCCTGGCCGCCTTGTATGCCCTCGAGCTGCTGGATACGGCCCGCTGCGAAAGCTTCGATCGCATCTGCCGCCTGGCCGCGCAGTTCTTCAAGGTCCCCACGGCGCTGATTACCCTGGTGGATCGTGATCGACAGTGGTTCAAGTCGCGGGTGGGGTTTGCCGTCGAGCAGACGCCGATCGATCAGTCGTTCTGCGCCTACACGATCAAGTCCGGTGAGGTGTTCGAAGTCCAGGATGCTCGCCAGGACGTGCGTTTCCATGCCAATCCACTGGTGACCGAGGGCCCGGGCATAGGTTTTTATGCCGGGGCGCCATTGATCACTTCCACGGGGCACGCCATCGGCAGCCTGTGCGTCATCGACAAGCAGCCGCAGCGGCTCGATGCCGCCGAGCGTCAACAGCTGCGTGACCTGGCCTCCCTGGTGATGGAGCAGATCGAGCAACGCCAGCGCCAGACCCGCCGTGATCCGGTCAGTGGCCTGCCCAACCGCGAGCAGTTCCAGCGCGACTTGCACGATCTGGCGGACGAACACCCCGGGGAGCGACGGGTGCTGGTGCTGGTGGATGCGGTGGACATGACCGTGGCCCATGAGTTGACCCTGGCCCTGGGCATGGCGCCGTTCGAGATCATCGTGCGTTTTCTTGCCCAGCAGTTGCTCGCCTACCTGGGTCGGCATGTGCGGGTCTATCACGTCTCCGCCAAGCGCTTCGGCTTCCTGCTGCCGGCCGCACCTGGGGTCGAGCGTTTGCTGGAGGGCCTGGTGCGTCGCTTGCGCCGCCAGCCGCCGGGCCTGGAATTGCCGATGGTGCCGGGAGTGTGTGCGGGCATGGTGGAGTTTTCCACGGATCATGACGCCGTGCCGGACGTGTTGCGCAAGGCCATGTTCGCCCTGGAGCTGGCTGCGCTGGAGCGCTGTACCTGGGCGCCCTACGACCTGGTGCGCGACCAGGCCTACCGGCGTGCCTTCAACCTGGCCGCGGACATCGGCGAGGCTCTGGACACCGGGCAGATCTACCTGATGTTCCAGCCGCGCTTCGCCCTGCCCGATGGCGCCCAGGTCAGTGCCGAGGCGCTGATCCGCTGGGACCATCCCTGGCTGGGGCCGATTTCCCCTGCGGAGTTCATTCCGGTGATGGAGCGCAACGCCCAGATCCACCAGGTGACCCACTGGCTGATCGATGCGGTGTTGCACAAGTTGCATCTATGGAGTGCCAGTGATGTGCAACGCCTGTCGATCAACCTGTCACCCCAGGATTTCGAGGACCAGGACATCGCCGATGTGTTGCGCGATGCCTGCCTGCGCCACCGCATCAATCCCCGGCGCCTGGAAGTGGAGATCACCGAAGGCGCCTGGCTGCGCTCCAACCCGAAAGTGCTGGAGCAGTTGAGCAAGATTCGCGCCCTGGGCATGGATGTGGCCATCGACGATTTTGGTACCGGCTACAGCAACTTCGCCTATCTGCACCAGATTCCGGCCAATGTGGTGAAGCTCGACAAATCCATGGTCACTGACCTTGAGAGCAGCGCACAGCACCAGAAGATCACCCGCTCGGTGATCGCCCTGGCCCGCGAACTGGGCTACCGCACCGTGGCCGAGGGCATCGAGAGCTTCAAGTGCCTGCAGATGTTGCGGTCCTTCGGCTGTGACGAGGCCCAGGGTTACTTCCTGGCCCGGCCCATGCCCCAGGACAAGTTCCTGGCCCGTAGCGAAGCGCAGCGCTTTCCGCTGCAGGCAGGCTTCTAGCATTGTGTGGCCTGGCCAGCGCCAGGCGATGTCGCCCGTGTTGGCCGGATCGCTGCCTTGGGTCGTGGCGGAGAGGCCCTGGCCAGGGCAGGTGGGGGTTTAACCTTTCTATACAAAATCCGCACACTTCGTGATGAAGAGCCCAGGGCACTTCTTTAGGCTGCTGTCATTTTTAGCCTGATGCCCTAAGGATCGCTGCATGATGAAGCCTGTCAGAGCCATGGCCTGCTGTGGTGCGCTGCTGTTCGGTATGGCCAGCTGTAGTCACGCTGCGCTGGAACAGCCATACATGCGCCGTTGCGAGTTGCCGGCAGTCAGTGCGCAGGTTCGGCAACTCCCCGCGCCTGGTGGTGCCTGGTGCGTCGGCAAGGCCAGTTTCGCATTGCGGGACGCGGCACGCCCCGAGCCATTCTCCAGGACGGAAAATGCCCGGCGCGAGCTGGCGCTGAAAGTCTGGTACCCGATTGCCAATCCCGCACGCCAGCTGCCTCGTGCCGAATATGCCGAACCCCAGGCCCTGATGGCGATGAAGATTGCCCCTGAGGAGCTCGCGGTGCTCAGCCACTCCGGCGCAGGAGCCCGGATGCAGAAACAGCGTCAATATCCGGTCTTGCTGTTTTCTCCCGGGTTGGGAGCGGTGGCCGAGTTCTACAGTGGCCTGCTCGAAGACCTGGCCAGCCGTGGCTACGTGGTCGTGGCCATCAACCATCCCCACATCTCCGGGGTCACCGTGTTGCCTGGAGGGCGGGTGGTCCCGATGCTTGCGGCCCTGGAAGAAGACGAGACCCGCTTGGCGAGCGCTGCGCCGGTGGTGGTGGATGACCTGCGCACGACACTGGACTGGCTGCAGCGGCAGAACCAGGACCCCAAGCACTTGCTGGGTGGCCATCTGGACTTGAATCGCATCGGTGCCCTGGGCCATTCCTTCGGTGGGTCGGCCGCCCTGCAAGCCGCTCGGGTAGACAAGCGCTTGCGGGCCGCAGCGAACCTGGACGGTACCATCCAGGGCAGCCTGGCCGGCCCCTGGAACAAGCCCCTGCTGCTGTATTCGGCTGGTAACGATCCGCAGGATGCCAGCATGGACCAGGTCTGGGCCGTCCATCGAGGGCCGGGGGTGCGCAAGGTCCTGGGGAATGCAGGCCACCATGATTTCACCGATGGCCGCTGGGTGCTCCCAGGGCCCGTGGTCGAAGAGATGGGGGAGGTGTTCGGCAGCATCGACCGCGGCTTGGCGTTGCGTTCCTTGCGCGTGGACCTCAGTGAGTTCTTTGCACGTTATGTGGCCCATCCATAGCCTGGAAGGGATAATGAACCGCTTCAAGAACCGGCCGTTGGGCCGGTTTTGCGTATGGGGAGAGGCATCATGGGCAAAGTGAGGGTGCTAGGCACGACGCAGGAGGCGATCCATGCCGCCGAGACGCAATTGGGGCTGCCCCTGCCGAAGTCTTTCGCCGATTGGCTTTTGGCTAACAATGGCAGGGCCCTGGGCGCCTTGGTGGTGCTCCCGGTCTTCGATGGGCGCGATCCCCGCAAGACCTGGGACTCCATCGTTCGCTATTTCCAGGGGGGCTGGCAGCGGTGGCAAGAGAATTTTGGCGATCGTCCGGAAGGCTGCTCCAGGTTACTGCCGTTCGCGGAGTTCGGAACGGGGGACTGCTACTGCTTCGATTACGCCACGCTCGGTGAAACCGGCGAACCCGTGGTGGTGCTTTGGTCCCATGAGACAGGCCAGGCTTCAGTCGTCGCCGATAGCTATGCAGCCTTCCTGGCCAGCCCTGATCGGCCTGGGTAGCAGGTATTCCCTGAAACCCTGGCAAGAATCAGGCTTGAGTGGCCAAGCTTGTAGTCGGTAGCGCAGGCGCTTGCGCCATGGGATTGGCAGGAGAGCTGCACATGAAGGAACCGGCTCACGGAAGAGGGGGCTGGCTCGCCCTCTGCTCGGTTTGGAGAGTGAGTTCGAAGCGCTCGGGATCGACCAATGAAAAAAATGCTCGGCTTGCGGCTGGTTCATTATCAAACGCACCATAACCGCAGTCGTCATGAGGATAGATCACTAAGCCACTTTTCTCGAAAACAACAAAAAGATGTCCGTGGAACCCACCGCTCAAGGTGTTCTGCGCCAAAGTCGCATGACTCACAGCCAGAAAGCCATCAAGGTTTTCTGGCGAAAGCTCAATGTCGCGTATCGGGAGTTCCGCAGGGGCGTCGTGATAGTCGTAATCGACGAACTGGACAAACCTCCCACGATTGATAGCCCGGGCGTACAACTCTTGGGCTTCGCGTGCCTTGTACCCTTTCCCTCGCAACTGTCTTTGCGTATAGGCGGTTACAAGTGAGCTGTACACGGTAACTTTCTGCGGGTGCTGTCGGAGGTAGTCAAGGACGATGGAGTTTGCTGCCGCGGCGCAGGCTCTTCGGTTAATACCTTTTTTTGAATGGAAATAACCAGCCCATCCTGGGGATGCGCAGTAGCTGCTGAAATCAAGAAAACGTTGAGCATTGTTCACAAGTGGCTTCATCCGTTGTTGTTTCATCCGGGTGCCGCAAGCCTTTGGAAGAATCACCTAGCCAGTGATTGAGCTAGCCACTGGAGCGGACTCTGCACCGGCTGTAGCCACATCGAAGCCTATCGTTCCCTTCTCACGGTGTGTGAGGGCAATAGAAAGATTGGACGATCGTGAATTGATTCGTGCACGTCTTGTTGCTTCAAAAGTGCGAGCGATGGTGTAGCGGGAGCGTAATGCCCAGGACATCGATTCTGTTCGGGTGGTGTTGGAGTTTGTTGCGTCGTGTCACATCGATAACCCTTTACAGGAGGACTCGCGTGACTTTGTGCTTTAGCTCATGTGATTTATTGAAAATCCATGAGTTGAGGAGGGAAGTGGAGCGGGTGAAGGGAATCGAACCCTCGTTATCAGCTTGGGAAGCTGGAGTAATGCCATTATACGACACCCGCTCGAACGGCTGACTTTGTACCAGATGTAACCGGGAATTTGAAGTTTTTCTTTATCTGGCCCGCATTTATCTGTTTTCCCACACTTGCCACAGGGACGCCAGGCGCCACGGACAGAGGGCTCGTCCAAAGACGGATGGCGACCTGTGGAAGCGGGATTTCAGACGGCTCGTGCATGTTGGCCCTGAACGTAGGAGGGGCGCGGACGAGCATCGTATTGCAAGGGCTTGAGGAAGCTCAGCAGCGCCCGGCGACTGTCCTGGCAAGCGGCCTTGTGTTCCATGTCCAGGAAATGCCCTGTCGCGCTGATCGTACTGAAGCTCGAGTTTCGCACATGGTTGGCGAACAGCCGGGCGTCCTTGGCCGAGGTGTACTCGTCCCACTCGCCATTGATGAACAGCACGGGTATCTGAATATTCTTCGCCGCCTTGATGTAGCACTGGCGATCGCTGTTGAGCACATGACTGATGTGAAAGTGCATCTGCCCGTACTCATGCTCGGCCAGGCTGCTCACATGGCGATAGTTGAAGCGCTTGAACAGCGATGGCAAGTGCTTGCCGATGGTGTCGTTGACCAGATGGCCGACGCGATGGCGGTCAAGGTTGCCGAGGTAGTCGACGCCGCGTTCCAGGTAGTCGCGCATCGGTTCGTTGATCACCGGCGAGAATGAGCTGATCACCGCCTTTTCGATGCGCCGCGGGCATTGGGCGAGTGCCTGCAAGGTCGCGGCCCCGCCCCAGGAAAACGACAGCACATGCTCGGCGGCGAAGTGTTCGATGAGCTCCAGCAGGATCTGCCCCTCGATTTCCTTGGTCAGCATGCGCTCATGCCGGTTATGGGCCTTGGAGCGACCTGCATAGGGCTGGTCGTAGAGCACCACGTTGAACTGCGGATGGAGGTTCTTCACGGTTTGGGCAAAGGACGCCGTGGTGGCCATCGAGCCGTTGACCAGGATGATGGTCTTGTCCGCAGCTTCCGCGCGATAGAACTCCGTGTAAACCCGATACTGACCTTGTATATCCAGCACAGCGATTTCTGGCCTCATGTCATAAGACTCCTGGCAAGCGGGTATGCGCGCATACGATGAGTGTGCACGGGCAATGTGACAGGTAGGCATACGCCTGGAATCGGGGCCCATGTCGATCCGGTAAGGCAGGTCGACGGGTATTGTTATAGGCGGGCGATTTACCGGCGCGAATGCAGAGCAGGCAGGGCTCAAGCCGGCAAAGGGTTTCTGGTTATGGGTGTGACTGGTCGGTCATAATTCGGCCGACGGACTGATTCAAGCAGGGAGGTCCGGAACCCGCAAGTGCCGTTGGGTAAATTGTTCGACAGCTTCCGCCCAGCGGTCGTCCCTGGGCGAAAGGTGTCACACCTGCTCTATCTCGGCGGTGTGAAGGGGCCGATATTCACCAGGGGCCAGGGCCGGGTCCAGTATCAGAGGCCCCATGCTCTCGCGATGCAGGCGCACGACCTTGTTGTCGAAATGACCGAACATGCGCTTGACCTGGTGGTAGCGCCCTTCGACGATGCTCAGCCGGGCGCTGCGGGGGCCGAGGATCTGCAACTGCGCCGGCAGGGTAGTGAGGTCTTCGAAGGCGAAGTACAGGCCCTGGGCGAAGGTCTGGACATACTCGGGGCCAATCTGCCGTTCGGTCTCCACGTAGTAGCGCTTGGGCAGCTTGGTTTGTGGCTGGGTCAGTCGCCGTGACCAGCTGCCGTCGTTGGTGATCAGCAACAGCCCGGTGGTGTTGTAGTCCAGGCGTCCGGCGATATGCAGTTCATGCAGGTCGGGCTCGTCGAGCAGCTCGAGCACGGTCTTGTGTTCGGGGTCGCGGGTGGCGCTGACGCAGCCCATGGGCTTGTGCAGCATGAAGTAGCGCGCTGGCTTGCCGGCCTGCACCACCTCGCCGTCCAGCTCCACCCGGCTGAATTCACGGACCTCGGCCATGGCATCGGTGACTGGCCGACCATCGATGCGTACGCGCTGTTGCGCTAGCAACAGGCGGGCTTGCTGGCGGTTCAAGTGCGGCAGGTTACTGAGGAAGCGATCAATACGCATGGTGCCCAGGCCTTGCAGGCAGGAAGCGCGGGCTCATGAGCGTGGTGCCTGGGCCGTGCGCAACTGCGCCTCGACACCCGCACAGCGCGGACACAGGCACGATTGGTTGCGCAGCTCTTGCGGCAGGGCCTCGATGACGGCAGGGTCGATACTCACGCTGTAGCACCAGCAGGCACGGTCGGCGCTGCGCGGGTCGGCCAGGGTGCAGTCATTGCGGGCGCCGCAGGCTGGGCAAAGGTCGGGTCTGTTCATGGTATGCAGGGGTGTTTGCGCGCAGGCTCGATGGTGTCCGGCCTGCTTCGCATGGGCGGCTCGGGGTAACAGGTTGTGCAGGGTGTCTGCGGATTGCGGACCGGTCAAGCAGCGGCTGACGATCAGTGGCAAGTACCGTGGCCTGGCGGGTTCTCGTGCCCAGGTCGCCGGTGGTCGTCAGGCACTATAAATGTGGGGGTGAGAACCGCACTGAAAGCGGTTTTCGCGGTCAGATATGTTGTCAGTCAGCCATTGCTGGCTGCCGCCTGCCAGCGTCGCTGGTCTGGCTTCTTCGCGGTCCAGGAGGCCGCCATGTATCGTCGACTTCTGCTGCTTATCCTGTTGGGTTCGAGTCTTTGCGCGTGCGTCCCCTATTACGATGGAGACTCCGGTTACTACGGCTCCCGGGTCTACAGCTCGCCGGCGCCGGCCTATTACTACGGTGGCGGTTCTTCCTATTACTACTCCACTGGGCGCAGCTACTACGCGCCCCGCTATTACCAGCCAGCCCCCCGTTACTACCAACCGGCACCACGCTACTACCAGCCTCGACCGGGGTACCGGCCATACCCGGGTCATGGTTGGGGAGGGCATGATCATCAGGGTAACTGGGGCAATAACAATGGGGGCAACCACGACTGGGGAGGCCATGGCGGTCATGACCGCGGCCGGGGAGGGCGCGGCCACTGAGGCTCGCACGACCCGCAATCCTAGGGCCGTTGCACGCCGGGGCTGGATACTTCCCATCCCCGGTAGTGGGTTGGCCGTTAATAGCCTGTGAGGTCCGCCAACGGATGACGGCCCTCCCAGGCCTTGTGGAAATGCGCCTTGACCACGGCTTCCGGCACGCTGGTGATATCTGCCCAGTGCCAACGTGGCTGGTGATCCTTGTCGATCAGGCGTGCACGCACCCCTTCGGCGAACTCCGGGTGCCGGCAGCAATTCAGGCTCAGGGTGTACTCCATCTGGAACACCTCGGCCAGCGACAGGTAGCGGGCCCGGCGGATCTGTTCCCAGACCAGGTGTGCCGTCAGTGGACAGCCTTCGGCGAGGGTCTTGGCCGCACGGCTGTAGAGCGTGTCCTGATGGTCGTGCAACTGGCCAATGGCGCGCCAGGCACAGGCCACGTCGCTGACGTCCAGCCATTGGTCGATTTCGGCCCGACGCGGCAACCATTGTGCTTCGGGCATCTGCCCCAGGGCTTCTTGTTGCAGGGCCTTGAGCAGGCTATTGAGCTGGCGTGGGGTCTGTTCCTGCCAGTTCAATTGCAGCAGCCCCTGGATCAACGCCTCTTGCTGCTCATCCAGCAGGAAGCGGTCGGCCAGGCCCAGGTCCAGGGCATCGCGGCCGTTCATGTGGGCACCGGTGAGCCCCAGGAACAGCCCCAGCTTGCCGGGCATGCGCGAAAGGAACCAGCTGGCCCCCACGTCGGGATACAGGCCAATGCTGATTTCCGGCATCGCCAGGCGGCTGCTGGGGGTGACGATGCGGATGCCGGCGCCTTGCAGCAGGCCCATGCCGCCTCCGAGCACATAGCCATGGCCCCAGCAGATCAATGGCTTGGGATAGGTGTGCAGACGGTAGTCGAGACGATACTCCGCGGCGAAGAAATGCCCGGCCAGGGCTGGTACCTGGCCGGGTTGTGCCAGGCAAGCCAGGGCCAGGCTGCGGACCTCGCCACCGGCACAGAAGGCCTTGGCACCGTTGCCACGCAACATCACGCAGACCACGCGGGGGTCCTTGGCCCAGGCGTCGAGGCGTTCGCTCAACTGCTGGATCATGGGCAGCGACAGGGCGTTGAGGGATTTTTCCGCGTCCAGGGTAGCGATGGCGATGCGGGCGCCGCCGGTACCGGTGAGTTCTTCGACGTGCAGGTTCATCGTGACCTCGATGGAAAATAAGAGCGGTCAGTATGATCGCCGTGAGGGAAAGTACTGCTCCTGTGTCAGATCAATTGACAAGCGAAGTCGGCTTTCCTAGGGTGCGGCCATTGTTTTTCACGGGCATGGCCATGACTGCTGACGATCGTATCAAACTCGAACCGAGCTGGAAGGAGGCACTGCGTGCCGAATTCGAGCAGCCCTACATGAGCGAACTGCGGGAGTTCCTGCGCCAGGAATATGCCGCCGGCAAGCAGATCTATCCGCCGGGTCCGCTGATCTTCAACGCCCTGAATTCGACACCCCTGGACAAGGTCAAGGTGGTGATCCTCGGCCAGGACCCCTACCACGGCCCGGGCCAGGCCCATGGGTTGTGCTTTTCGGTGCAGCCGGGCGTGCCCGCGCCACCCTCGCTGGTGAATATCTACAAAGAGCTCAAGCGCGACTTGAACATCGACATCCCCAACCACGGTTACCTGCAGAGCTGGGCCGACCAGGGCGTGTTGATGCTCAACACCACCATGACCGTGGAGCGCGCCAATGCCGCCTCCCATGCGGGCAAGGGCTGGCAATTCTTCACCGATCGGATCATCGAGGTGGTCAGCGCCCACCAGCCGCACCTGGTCTTCCTGCTCTGGGGCTCCCATGCCCAGAGCAAGCAGAAGTTGATCGACGCGACCAAGCACCTAGTGCTGACTTCCGTGCACCCATCGCCCCTGTCCGCTTACCGTGGGTTCCTCGGTTGCGGGCATTTCAGCCGTACCAACAAGTTCCTCGAGCAGAACGGCGAAGCCCCGATCGAGTGGCGCCTGCCACCGCTGTAGGCCAGCCCTGTGGTCGCTGCCCGACCCAAGTCTGCGGCAGCGGCTACAGGTCCTTGTTCCAGTGGCGGAACAGGGGCTCGGCAAGGAACAGCACGAACAACAGGCGCATCACCTGCATCGCTGTCACCAATGGCACCGACAGTTGCAGCACCTCGGCCGTCAGGCTCATTTCCGCAATGCCTCCGGGCATCATGCCCAGGGTCAGTGAACGCAGATCCAGGTGAGTCAGCAGGCTCAAGCACCAGGCCGCCAGGCCGGCGATCAACATGCTCAGGGCGGTGCCTACCAGCGTACGCCCCATGAATGAGGGCGCCCGACGAAAGAACTGCCGATTGAAATGACAACCCAGGCCGCTGCCGATCAGCCACTGGCCCAGCTGGCTGGCTCCGTCCGGCAGGCCGATGTGCAGGTTCCAGGCGATGCTCGCCGTGGCGCTGAGCAGCAAGGGGCCGAACAACCAGGGGTTGGGTTGGCGCAGGCGCTGCCAGAGCCAGGCCAGCAGCGCTCCGGCGGGAAACAGCAGGGCCAGCCAGTGCCAGTCGACGACCGCCCCTTGCAATACCGGTGAGCCTTGGCCCAGCAGGTACTTGAAGGCGGCGGGTACGCACAGCACCACCGCCAGTACCCGCAAGCTCTGTCCGGCGGCTACCCGGCTGAGTACCGCGCCATTGCGTGCGCCGAGGTTGACCATTTCCCCCGAACCACCCGGCATGCTGGAGAAGAAGGCGGTGGCCCGATCCTCGCCGGTACGTCGTAGCAACCAGACCGCCACTACGCTGGACAGGCTGGTAACCAGCGCACCGCAGAAGATCAGGCCGAAATGGCTCATGACCTGTTCCATCACCGCCGGGGTGAAGTGCAGGCCGATGCCGATGCCCACCACCCATTGTCCGCATTTGCGACCGCCGGGAATTTCCCCCAACTGCCATGGGGTCAGGCAGCGCACCAGGATGACGGCCAGCAACGAACCGACCATCCAGGGCAATGGCCAGCCGACCTGGCTGGCCAGATAGCCACCCGCCAGGCCCACCAGGGGCGTGCCCCACCATTGCCTGAAGGTGGCGTCAGACATCGGCTAAGGCGCGGCGTTGGCTGGCACGCTTGCGCCAGATGCGCAGCAGCGGCATGAGCAGCATGCACAGGGTCAGTGCCCAGACACCGACGGTGATCGGGCTCGACCAGAGGATTTCCAGGGCGCCGTTGGAGATCGACAGTGCACGACGCAGGTTCTGTTCCATCAAGCCGCCGAGGATGAAGCCCAGCAGCACCGGCGAGAGCGGGAAGTCGAGCTTGCGCAGGATGTAGCCGAAAATGCCGATGCCCACCATCAGGAACAGGTCGAAAGTGGTGGCATGCACGGCATAGACGCCGATCGCGGTGATGATCGCGATGGCCGGCACCAGGGCCCAGTTCGGCACCGCGAGGATGCGGGTGAAGATGCGGATCATCGGGATGTTGAGGATCACCAGCATGATGTTGGCGATGAACAACGAGGCGATCAGGCCCCAGACGATGTCCGGTTGTTGCTGGAACAGCAACGGCCCCGGCGTGATGTTGTACAGCGACAGGGCGCCGATCATCACCGCCGTGGTGCCCGAGCCCGGCACGCCCAGGGTCAGCATCGGCACCAGGGCGCCGCAGGCCGAGGCGCCGATCGCGGTTTCCGGAGCCGCCAGGCCGCGCTTGTCGCCTTCGCCGAACTTGCCGCTGGCCCCGGCGATGCGTTTCTCGGTCATGTAGGCCACGGCGCTGGCCAGGGTCGCGCCTGCACCGGGCAATACCCCCATGATGAAGCCCAGCAGGCCGCAGCGCAGGTTGACGGTGAACACCGAGGCGGCTTCCTTGAAGTTGAACAGCATGCGTCCGGTGGCCTTGACCGCTTCCTGGCCGCGGTGGGTCTTTTCCAGCAGCAGGAGGATTTCGCTGATGGAAAACAGGCCCAGTACCAGGACCACGAACTGAATGCCGTCGGCCAGATGGATGCTGTCACCGGTGAAGCGATACACGCCGCTGTTGGCATCGATGCCTACCGCCGACAGGAACAGCCCGATCAGCGCGGCAATGAAGGTCTTCAGTGGCCGGTCGCCCGCCATGCCGCCGAGAGCGACGATGGCGAACACCATCAGCACGAAATATTCCGCAGGGCCGAAGGCGATGGCCCACTTGGCCAGCAGCGGGGCGAACAGCACCATGCCGCAGGTGGCGATGAAGGCGCCAAGGAACGAACTCCAGGCCGATAACGACAGGGCCACCCCGGCCAGGCCCTTGCGAGCCATCGGATAACCGTCGAGGGTGGTCATCACCGTAGAGGCCTCGCCGGGGATGTTCAGCAGGATCGAACTGATCCGGCCGCCGTACTCGCAGCCCAGGTAGACCGCCGCCAGCAGGATCAGCGCCGACTCCGGCGGCAGGCCCAGGGCGAAGGCGATGGGGATCAGCAGCGCCACGCCGTTGATCGGGCCCAGGCCCGGCAGCAGGCCGACGACGGTGCCGATCAGGGTGCCGGTGAGGGCGGTGACCAGGTTGTACGGGCTCAGCGCGACGCCGAAGCCCTGGCCGAGATAGCTCAAGGTATCCATATCAATTCTCCAGAACGTCGAGCAGGCCCAGGGGCAGGGGCACGTCCATGACCCGATCGAACAGCCAGTACAGGCCGATGCTGAGCAGGCTGACGATCACCAGGCTGGGCAACCAGCGGCCGCCATACAGGCGGGCCATGGGGACGCCGACGAGGATCCCGGCGAGAATGAAGCCCAGGGGTTCGAAGGTGCCGGCCAATACCAGCAGCAGGGCTACGCAGAGGGCGATCTTGACCAGGGTTTCACGGTCCAGGGGCGGTTCGTCGTCGCTGTGCTTGATCGGTGTCGGGCGCACCAGCAGGTACAGCAGCGCCAGGCCCATCAGGCCGAGCATGAGTAGCGGAAAGGCCCTTGGGCCCACGGGTTCGTAGGAAAAGGCCGCCTGGTACGGCCAGGCCATCAGGGCCAGGCCCGCGCAGGCGAGCAATAGCAACGCGGCAAACAGACGTTGAATGAGCATGGCGAACTCCCGCCCACCCTCAGGTCCGAGGGCAGGCTGTCAGAAAGGAACGGTCACTGGATCAGGCCGAATTCCTTGGCCAGGGCCTTGTAGTCGGCCACCTGTTTCTTCACGTAGGTGTCCAGTTCCGGGCCGGTCATGGCGAAGGGGAACAGCTCGCGCTGGTCACGCAGCTTGGCGAACTCCTCGGAGGCCAGGAGCTTGTCGAAGGCGTTTTTCCACCAGGCGTATTCCTCGTCGCTGACCTTCGGCCCCAGGTAGAAGCCGCGCACCACCGGCCAAACGATGTCATAGCCCTGTTCCTTGGCAGTGGGGATGTTCTTCATTTCCGGCTCGTCCAGGCGCTGCTCGGAAAACACCGCCAGCAAGCGCATGTCGCCGGCGAGGATGTGCGGCATGGAGTCGGAGATGTCGGTACTGCCCACCTGGATGTGCCCGCCCAGCAGGGCCGTGGCGATTTCCCCGCCGCCCTCCAGGGCCACGTAGCGCAGGTCCCGCGGGTTGATGCCCGCGGCCTTGGCGATCAGCGCGGTTTGCATCCAGTCCTGGCTGCCGACGGTGCCGCCGGAGCCGATCACCACCTTGCTCGGATCTTTCTTCAGGGCCGCGACCAGGTCATCGAGAGTCTTGTAGGGCGAATCGTTCTTCACCGCGATGGCGCCATAGCTGGTGCCCACGGCCGCCAGCCAGTGCACGGCGTTTTCATCGAAGCGCCCGAACTTGCCCTGGGCCAGGTTCAGCAGCGAACCGCTGGACCAGGCCACCAGGGTCCCGGCATCGGCCGGGCGCTGGGCCACGACCGCGTTATAGGCCACGGCCCCGACGCCGCCGGGCATGTAGGTGACGCGCATCGGTTTGCTGAGGATCTTCTCGTTGACCAGGGCGCTCTGCACCAGCTTGCAGGTCAGGTCGAAGCCGCCGCCGGGGGAGGCCGGGGCGATGCATTCCGGGCGCTTGGGTTCGGCGGATGCGGCCAGCAGCTGGCCGGTGAACAACAGGCAGCCGACGGCGAGGGCCAGTTTACGCAATGAAAAGTCCATGAGTGTCTCCACAGGAGTTGTTATCGGTATGCCCGGGTCGTCCTCGATCCTTGGGCGCAGGGGCCGGCCTGCCAGCACCGGCCGTGGGCGCGGCCTGTGGGATCACCACAGGGCCACGCTGTAGCTCACCAGCAGGCGTACCTCGTCCGCGTCGCGAGCCGAATAGTTGGAGCGGTAGGTGGCATTGCGCAGGCGCACCGCAACATCCTTGAAGGTGCCGCTTTGCACCACGTACTTGACCTCGGTGTTGCGTTCCCATTCCTTGCCGGTGTCGCCGTTCTTCAAGGCGATGTTGTCGCCGCTCAGGTAGCGGGTCATGAAGCTCAGGCCGGGAATCCCCAGCTTGGCGAAGTCGTAGTCGTAGCGGACTTGCCAGGAACGTTCCTCGGCGCCGGCGAAATCGTTGATCTGCACGAAGTTCACCAGGTATGGGTCGCTGCCATCGACATAGGGAAAGGCGCTGTCGCCGGACATGTGCTGATAGCCGGCGCTGAGTTTATGTCCCTTGAGGGCGTAGCTCACCAGGCCGTTGAGGGCGCGGTTGTCGATTTTTCCACCGCGGGCCTGGCCCTGGTCATTGCTGATGGCCAGGCGCAGGTCGCTGGCGAAGGTGCCGGGCCCCATGGGGCGCGACGCCACCAAGCCGACAAAGTGCTGGTTGTAGACGTCGTCGAGCTGGGCGAAATGGTAGCTGGCGGTGATCTTGTCGCTGAGCTTGTAGTCCAGGCCGCCGAAGTTGAAGTGCTTGCCGGCCACGTTGCCGGCGAAGCGGCTGTTCTTGTTGTTGAGGCGGATATCCTCGTAGTTGCTGTCGTCGCGGTCCTTGGCTTTGTCCAGGCGGCCGCCGGTGAAGGTCAGGTTGCTGATTTCCCTGGAGGTCAGCAGGCCGCCCTGGAAGGTCTGCGGCAAGATCCGCCCATCGTTGGGCTTGAGGATCGGCAGTTCGGGGATCAGGCTGCCGACCTTCAGTTCGGTGGCGGAGAACCTGATTTTGCCGGTCAGGCCCAGCTTGGAGTACTGGTTGGCCGCGCGCCCATCGTCGTGGGTCGGCAAGAGGCCGGTGCCGGTACGGTCGGGGCTGGAGTCGAGCTTGACGCCCAGCATGCCCAGGGCATCGACGCCAAATCCCACGGTGCCTTCGGTGTAGCCCGACTGCAGGTTGAGCATGAAGCCCTGGGCCCACTCGTCGCGCTTGGATTGCTGGGCGCTGGTGCCGTCGCGAAAGTCGCGATTGAAGTACATATTGCGGGTTTCGAAGGTGGCGCTGCTGTCTTCGAAGAACGCGGCCTGGGTCAGCGGAGCAGCAAGGGCGGCGGCGCTGGCGAGGGCGGTCGGGGTCAGGCGGGAGAAACGCACAGGCGCGCTGGCCTGGGAGTGCGTGGATGGCATCCGGTGGTACTCCGATATTGTTCTTATTCTGATGAAAACGCTTCGAGGCGCTTTGCATGTCGGCGGAACTCGGCAAGGCTGCCGAAACTTTCCGTAACAGGACTCTAAGGATGGTCTGAAGTAGCCATGTATTTCCCCGGCATACCACCTAGCGCAACTTTTAAACTCGCCAAATGATCAAAAAACAATCAATTCGACGAGTATTTCTTACGTTTTCGCCACCCGGACCCCACTCCGGTGGCCATTTCCCGCATTACAGGCGCACCTCTCCTGCATTCGTCAGTAAATGTCGGCGCGCCATCCACAGGTTCGACAGAGCGAACAGTGTCACCAGTTGCGCCGTGTTTTTGGCCAAGCCGCGAAAGCGCACCTTGGTGTAACCGAACTGGCGCTTGATTACCCGGAACGGATGCTCGACCTTGGCGCGCACCTGAGCCTTGGCCTTTTCAATCTTGCGCTTGGCTTTGTACAGCACGCTGCGCTTATCGAGTTTTTTGTAGGTGCTGCGGCGTGCCGCCACCTGCCAGATAACTTCACGTCCTTCATGCTCGGGCCGCTTTTCGACACCGGTGTAGCCTGCATCGGCGCAGACCACGTTTTCGTCGCCATGCAGCAATTTGTCCACCTGGGTGACATCCGCCACATTGGCCGCCGTGCCCACTACGCTGTGCACCAGACCCGATTCGTCATCGGCGCCGATGTGGGCCTTCATGCCAAAATAATACTGGTTTCCCTTCTTGGTCTGGTGCATTTCCGGGTCGCGCTTGCCGTCCTTGTTCTTGGTCGAACTGGGCGCATTGATCAGCGTTGCATCGACGATGGTGCCCTGGCGCAGCGACAGGCCGCGGTCGCCCAGATAGCCATTGATGACAGCGAGGATGCCGGCCGCCAGCTCGTGTTTCTCCAGCAAGCGGCGGAAGTTGAGAATGGTGGTTTCGTCGGGGATGCGCTCCAGGTTCAGCCCGGCAAACTGGCGCAGGATCGTGGTTTCGTACAGCGCTTCCTCCATCGCTGGATCGCTGTAGCCGAACCAGTTCTGCAGCAGATGCACACGCAGCATCGCCATCAACGGGTAGGCCGGACGGCCACCTTCACCTTTCGGATAATGTGGCTCGATCAAAGCAATCAAGCCCTTCCACGGCACCACCCGATCCATCTCGATCAGGAACAACTCCTTGCGGGTTTGCTTGCGCTTGCCAGCGTACTCGGCGTCGGCGAAGGTCATCTGCTTCATCGGGAAACTCGGTGGGTGGGGTCGCGGTATTTTGCCAAATCAGAAAGTCTTTTTCAGAGTTTCCCTAAAGGGCCAACCTTTCGCTAACCTTTCAGCCAGCTTTCGCGGTTTCCAGGCTTCACAGCAGCGGTTGCGGCGGTACACTCCGCGCGCAAAAGTACTGTCGATTCCCCCCTGAACGAGGTGCAAAACCATGCGGGTCCTGCTGGTCGAAGACCATCTGCAACTGGCTGAAAGTGTCGCCCAGGCGCTCAAGAGCACGGGCCTGACCGTGGACGTGCTGCACGACGGGGTGGCCGCCGACCTGGCGCTGAGCAGCGAGGAGTACGCCATGGCGGTACTGGATGTCGGCCTGCCGCGCATGGACGGTTTCGAGGTGCTGGCGCGCTTGCGTACCCGTGGCAAGAACCTGCCGGTGCTGATGCTTACCGCTCGCAGCGACGTCAAGGATCGGGTCCACGGCCTCAACCTTGGGGCCGATGACTACCTGGCCAAGCCCTTCGAACTGAGCGAGCTGGAGGCCCGGGTCAAGGCCCTGCTGCGTCGCAGCGTGCTGGGCGGGGAGCGCCAGCAACGCTGTGGAGGGCTGGCTTATGACCTGGATACCCGGCGTTTCACTCTGGGTGATGAGCTGTTGACCCTGACGTCTCGCGAGCATGCGGTGCTCGAGGCGTTGATCGCCCGGCCAGGAAGGGTGATGAGCAAGGAGCAACTGGCCTCCCAGGTTTTTGGCCTGGACGAGGAGGCCAGTCCCGATGCCATCGAGATCTATGTCCATCGACTGCGCAAGAAGCTCGATGGCCACGCGGTGGCCATCGTCACTTTCCGTGGCCTGGGTTATCTGCTGGAAAGCCGCGATGCATAAGCCCAGCAGCCTACGCTGGCGCCTGCTGTGGAACCTGGCGCTGCTGCTGGTGGTGCTGATGCTGGCCAGCGGCCTGAGCGCCTACTGGAATGGCCGCGAGGCGGCCGATACTGCCTATGACCGGACCCTGCTGGCGTCGGCGCGAACCATCGCTGCCGGCCTGTCCCAGCGCGATGGCAGCCTGAGTGCCAATGTGCCCTATGTGGCCCTGGATACCTTTGCCTATGACAGCGCCGGGCGCATCTACTACCAGGTCAACGACATTCACCAGCAACTGATTTCCGGCTACGAGAACCTGCCCGGGCCGCCACCAGGTACTCCGCGTACCGATGACTATCCGGCCCTGGCGCGGTTCTACGACGCCAGCTATCTGGGGCAGAACGTGCGGGTGGTGAGTCTGCTCAAGGCGGTCAGCGAGCCGAACATGAATGGCATGGCGGAAATCCGCGTGGCCGAGACCGATGAGGCTCGGGTCGCCATGGCCCGCAGCCTGATGGCCGATACCCTGCTGCGCCTGGGCATGCTGGCCATCGGCGCCTTGCTCCTGGTGTGGTTTGCGGTGAGCGCCGCCTTGCGGCCCCTGGAGCGTTTGCGCAGTGCGGTGGAGGAGCGCCAGCCGGACGACTTGCGGCCCTTGCCGCTGGTTTCGGTGCAGCGCGAGCTCTGGCCTCTGGTGCGGGCGTTGAACCATTTCACCGAACGCTTGCGCGGGCAGTTCGAGCGCCAGGCGCAATTTATCGCCGATGCTTCCCATGAGCTGCGCACGCCCCTGGCGGCGCTCAAGGCGCGCCTGGAGTTGGGGCTGCGCTCCAATGAACCACAAGCCTGGCGCTCCACCCTGGAGAGCACGGCCCAGGGGACCGACCGCCTGACCCACCTGGCCAACCAGTTGTTGTCCCTGGCCCGGGTGGAGAACGGTGCCAGGGCCATCGCCGAAGGCGGTGCGCAATTGCTCGATCTCAGTCAACTGGCGCGGGAGCTGGGCATGGCCATGGCACCCCTGGCCCATGCCCGTGGCGTGGCATTGGCCCTGGAAGCCGACGAGCCGGTCTGGCTCAAAGGCGAGCCAACCCTGCTCAATGAGTTGCTGAGCAATCTGGTGGACAACGCACTGGCCCACACCCCGTCGGGCGGCAATGTGGTGTTGCGGGTTACCCCACCAGGGGTGCTGGAGGTGGAGGACGACGGGCCGGGGATTCCCCTGGAGGAGCGCGACCGGGTCTTCGAGCGTTTCTACCGACGTAACCAGCAGGTGGCAGGGTCAGGGTTGGGGCTGGCGATCGTCGGCGAGATCTGTCGTGCGCATTTGGCGCAGATCAGCCTGCATGACGGCCAGCCGTCGGGATTGAAGGTGCGGGTGAGCTTTGTCGCGGGCCGGGAGTCCTGACAAGGCACGCTCTCAATAGAGCATCGAACGGGATTCTTGCAGGTCGTTGCACATGGCCTGGTCGTCCGGATCGATCTTGAGTTTCTTGAAGGCCGGTACGCTGAAGGCATCGATGCGCGAGAGCGGGTGGTCGCTGTCCTTGTGGCAGTACAGGGTCGCCACCTGGACCAGGTCCACGTAGTCGATCCCGCTGGATTGGCGATTGAAGTCCAGGTAGTGCTCGGGGATCTGCACCAGTTGTTCGGGAAACTCCCAGACTTGCAGCAGCTTCTTGCCCAGGAGTGGGTGGATCTCTTCGATCACGTGATTGAGGCTCACCGAGTCGGCCAGCAGCTCATAGTGATCTTCGGCGTAGGTCAGGATCGGCAGTACGCCGATCTGGTGCACCAGGCCACCGAGCGCCGCCTGGTCCGGCTTGAGTTGGGTGTAGCTGCGGCACAGGGCATAGCTGACCCCGGCCACTTCCAGGCTCCGGCGCCAGACATCGCGCATCTTGCGCTCCACGACCTCGGAACGGGCGTTGAAGATCTGCTCCATCACCAGGCCGATGGCCAGGTTGCTGCTGTAGTTGACGCCCAGGCGGGTGATGGCGGTGTGCAGGTCGGTGACTTCCTGGGTCGCTCGCAGCAACGGGCTGTTGACCACCTTGATCAGCCGCGCCGACAGCGCGGTATCGCGGCCTATCACTTTGCTCAGGGTGCTGACGCTGATTTCCGGGTCTTCGGCGGCCTGGCGAATTTGCATGGCCACCTCCGGGAGGGTTGGCAGGACCAGGTCATCGTTGTCGATGGCCTCGACCAAATCCTGTTGGACCTTTTCCGCCAGCTCAGTCATTTCAATTCTCTAGGGTATTGCAGGAAAGGGGCAGGCAATCAGCGCTGGATTTCTCGATCACGATCCAACTGGTAGGGCAGGTCCAGCAATTGCAGGCCAGGTCCTTCGAGCGTCCCCAGGTGCAGGTTGTCATCCTCTACCGCTTCGGCCTGCACCACGGCCAGCAGTTCCACCTGGCCGGATGCCTGGGCGGACAGCACCACTTCACCGATGGAGCTGCCGTGGGTTGGGGAAAACAGCGGCGTGCCAGGAGCGGGAAGCTCGTCGCCGGCAAGTGCCAGGCGGTACAGGCGACGCTTGAGTTTGCCGAGGTATTGCATGCGCGCGACGATTTCCTGGCCGGTATAGCAGCCCTTCTTGAAACTGACGCCGCCCACGGCTTGCAGGTTGAGCATCTGCGGGATGAACAGCTCACGGGTCTGCGGCATGACCTGGCCGAGGCCCGCACGGATCTGGCCCAGCAGCCACTGGTTCAAGTCGCCTTGGGGAAGTTGTGCGATCAGTTGCTGGTGCAGGCTCTCGGCGCGTTCGGCCCGGGCCCAGAGCTCGGCGCGATCGGTCGAGACGCGTACGGCGATCAGGTCGTCCGTCCGGACCACGGCGCCGGCTTCCTGGGGCAGTTCCAGGCCCAGGCCGGCTAGCACATGCTGGGCGGCGTTAAGGCCGAAACGTGCCCAGCTGGTGCTTTCATCGGTGAGCTTGGCCTTGGAAAACACCGCGTATTTCTTCAGGTCCGCCAGTTGTGGCTCGATCAGTTCGCAGGCCATGGCCAGCAGGCAACCGTCGCCTTCCAGGAGAATGCGGAAGCTCGACTGCATTCGGCCCTTCTGGGTGCAGCGCGCGCCCAGGCTGGATTGGTCGGCACTGAGATAGTTGAGGTTGCAGGTCAATTGGCCCTGCAGGAATTTGCTGGCGTCGGGGCCGCGGACGGCGAGTACGCCTTCGTGGGACAGGGGGCAGAAAAAAGCGGAGTCAGCCATGGGTCATCGCAGGGTAAAAAGTCTGGGGCACATGATAAGGGGGTGCCCTTGAAATGGATAGTTCACAAAGGATAGGCGGTGGACGACCAAAGCCGACTGTCATCGCTTTCCTCGGGCTGTATACTGGCGCCCTATTTGAGGAGCGTTCCATGGTTGAAGATGTTGAACTGAATCGCCTCTACTGGCACAGCCGTCGCGGCATGCTCGAGCTGGATGTATTGCTGGTGCCGTTCGTCAGGGAGGTGTACCCGAACCTCAACGAGACCGACCGCGAGTGCTATCGCAAGTTGCTCGAATGCGAGGACCAGGACATGTTCGGCTGGTTCATGGAGCGCAGCGAGTCCTCGGACCCTGAGTTGCAGCGCATGGTGCGCATGATCCTGGACCGTGTCCAACCCAAGTAAGTTGTTCGAATGCCGCTGGCAGGCCTCAAGGCTGCTGCTGGCGGCGTACCTGCTGGCCCAGGCCATGGCCCTGGGCGCCATCTTCCTGCTTGATATCCCTTCAGTTGCCAAGGTACTGGCGGTTTTGTCGTGCCTGCTGCACGGCGCCTGGGTGTTGCCCCGGCAAGTCTTGCTGACCCACTCCCGGGCATTCAGGTGCTTGCGCCACGGTACCAGCGGTTGGCAATTGTGGAGCCCGGCACGGGGTTGGCAGGCTGTGGAGCTGCGTCCCGATAGCCTGGCATTGCCATTGATCGTGGTGCTGCGTTTTCGGTTGCCGGGGCGGCCTTGGGTTCATTGCATTTGCGTGCCATGGGACTCGATGGCGTCCGATGAGCACCGGCGACTGCGTGTGCGGCTCAAGTTCGGCCGCAGCAGATGGGGATCGGTCTAGGGGGAGGGCTGGCCCCAAAGAAGGTGTTGCGAAGAGACGGAAAGGGACTGGCGCATCATGCTCAAGCCCCGTTGGCCGGATCAGGTCGGGCAGAGAATGGTGTCTTTGGCTTCGTCGAGCATGCCTGGATAGTCCAGCGTGTAGTGCAGGCCGCGGCTTTCCTTGCGCTCCATGGCCGAGAGAATCATCAGTTCGGCGACCTGGGCCAGGTTGCGCAGCTCGATCAGGTCACGGCTGACCTTGTAGTTGCTGTAGAACTCATCGATTTCATCCAGCAACAGGCGGACTCGATGCTGGGCGCGTTGCAGGCGTTTGTTGGTGCGCACGATGCCAACGTAGTCCCACATGAAGCGCCGTAGTTCATCCCAGTTGTGCGCAATGATCACGTCCTCGTCGGAGTCGGTGACCTGGCTTGCGTCCCAGGCGGGCAGGGCGATGGGAATCGAGACATGCGGCAGTTGCCGGAGGATGTCGGCTGCGGCCGAGCGAGCATAGACAAAGCATTCCAGCAGTGAGTTGCTGGCCATGCGGTTGGCCCCGTGCAGGCCGGTGAAGCTGGTTTCGCCGATGGCATACAGGCCTGGGACGTCGGTGTGGCCGTGTTGGTCGACCATCACCCCACCACAGGTGTAATGGGCGGCCGGTACTACCGGGATCGGTTGCCGGGTGATGTCGATGGAGAACTCCAGGCAACGCTCGTACACCGTCGGGAAATGGCTCTTGATGAAGGCTTCCGGCTGGTGGCTGATGTCCAGGTAGACACAATCGATACCCAGGCGCTTCATTTCATGGTCGATGGCCCGGGCGACGATATCCCGGGGCGCCAGTTCCGCCCTGGCATCGAAGCGGTGCATGAAGCGCTCGCCGTTGGGCAGTTTCAGGTGGGCGCCCTCGCCACGCAGGGCTTCGGTCACCAGGAAATTCTTGGCCTGCGGATGGTAGAGGCAGGTGGGGTGGAACTGGTTGAACTCCAGGTTGGCCACCCGGCAACCGGCACGCCAGGCCATGGCGATGCCATCCCCACAGGCGCTGTCGGGATTGCTGGTATAGAGGTAGACCTTGGCTGCACCACCGGAGGCCAGGATCACGAAGCGTGCGCCAAAGGTGTCGACTTCACCGGTAGCACGATTGAGTACGTAGGCGCCCAGGCAGCGCTCGCCCCCAAGGCCCAGGCGTTTTTCGGTGATCAGGTCGATGGCGACCCGCTGTTCCAGCAGTTCGATATTGGCGTGTTGCCGGGCCTGGGCCAGCAGGGTGGTGAAAATGGCTGCGCCAGTGGCGTCGGCGGCATGGATGATCCGCCGGTGGCTATGGCCACCTTCTCGGGTCAGGTGGAATTCGAAGCCGTTGTCATCGTTGCCGGACTCGTCGTCACGGGTAAAGGGCACGCCTTGGTCGATCAGCCACTGGATGGCTTCTCGACTGTGTTCCACGGTAAAACGCACCGCATCCTCATGGCACAGGCCGGCGCCGGCGTTGAGGGTGTCGTCGACATGGGATTCTATGGTATCGGTGTCATCCAGCACCGCGGCTACACCACCCTGGGCACGATAGGTCGAGCCGTTGGCCAGGTTGCCCTTGCTCAGTACCGCGATACGCATATGGCTGGGCAGGGTCAGGGCCAGGCTCAAGCCGGCGGCGCCGCTGCCAATCACCAGGACATCGTGTTGAAACTGTTGGCTCATTTGATGGATTCCGCTCAAAGCGACCCGATATGGGGTTGGCGCAAGACGCCTGAATCGGCGAGTCGAAGCAGCCACACAGCCCACTAGTATATAGAGGGGGGGATCGGCACAATAGTCGCGCCTTCATGGCATTGTGCGACTTCGCTGAGCAAATGCGTTGTTCTCGATCACTGCGGCGTGTTGGATGTTGTTCGTAGCCGGGTAGATCGAGGGCGCCGGGCTGTTTTTCTCTTTAGCGTTACACAATCTTCGTCCAGCGCAGCTATAAAGATTGGGAACTTTTGCCGAGGCCCCAAACTCAATAGAAGGTTGCCTGAAAGAAGGGACAGCGTCGGTTTTACCCAGGGTTTGCAGTGTATTTCCCTCGGTCGGAATCGATGACAGGATTATTCGCGCAGCCGGCCTAGCCCGCGCTGCGTTTTTCGTGCGTGCCGCTTCAGAGCCCGCAGGAAACTTGCTTGGAGGGGGAGAACTTTTGCGAAAAGCCCGAGTCTATGTTTGCAAGCCTGATCGATTAGTGATGCAAGCCTCCTCCGAGCTTATCGAGGAGTGTTCATGCTAACCCAGGAAGAGGATCAGCAGCTGGTCGAGCGCGTTCAGCGTGGCGACAAGCGAGCGTTCGATCTGCTCGTGCTGAAATACCAGCACAAAATTCTCGGGTTGATCGTGCGTTTCGTGCACGACACCCATGAAGCCCAGGATGTCGCACAGGAAGCCTTTATCAAGGCATACCGTGCACTAGGTAATTTTCGAGGTGACAGCGCGTTCTACACGTGGCTGTACCGCATCGCCATCAACACGGCGAAAAACTATCTGGTTTCACGCGGCCGCCGGCCGCCGGATAGCGATGTAAGTTCCGAGGATGCGGAGTTCTATGACGGCGATCATGGCCTGAAAGATCTTGAGTCACCGGAGCGTGCACTGCTAAGGGATGAGATCGAGGGCACTGTCCATCGAACCATCCAGCAATTGCCGGAAGATTTGCGTACAGCGTTAACTTTACGTGAATTCGATGGTCTGAGTTATGAAGACATTGCCAGCGTCATGCAATGTCCGGTTGGTACCGTGCGCTCCCGGATTTTCCGCGCCCGGGAAGCCATCGACAAAGCCCTGCAGCCGTTGTTGCAGGAAACCTGAGACAGCGGCGACAGCCAAGAGAGGAACCGCCATGAGTCGTGAAGCCCTGCAGGAATCGCTGTCCGCGGTGATGGATAACGAAGCGGACGAATTGGAATTACGTCGGGTATTGAATGCCGTCGACGAAGTGGAGACCCGTGAGACCTGGGCTCGTTATCAGATCGCTCGGGCCGCCATGCACAAGGAGTTGCTGCTTCCGCGTCTGGATATCGCCGCTGCCGTTTCTGCAGCCTTGGCTGATGAAGCCACACCGACCAAGACTTCCCGTGGTCCTTGGCGCAGCCTGGGTCGCCTGGCAGTCGCTGCGTCGGTGACCGTGGCCGTGCTGGCTGGTGTACGTTTGTATAACCACGACGAAATTGCGGGTGTCGAATTAGCCCAACAGGCTAATCAACCTCCTCTGGTAACGCCTCAGGTCAAAGGTCCAGCGGTATTGGCCGGCTACAATGAAAGCTCGGAAGCCACAGGCCCCATGGCCAATGGCGTATTGCAAGGGCAGCCAGGTTGGCATGACCAGCGTCTGCCAAGCTATCTGCGTCAGCATGCCCAGCAAGCTGCACTCAAAGGCACTGAAAGCGCACTGCCTTATGCTCGTGCGGCGAGCTTGGAAAACCGTTAAGGAGGATCATGCGCGCCATCCCTCTACTCTCGCTTCTGCTCAGTGGCTGGTTCGTGGTTCCAGCCCATGCCGATGAAGCCCAGGACTGGCTGCAGCGTCTTGGGCAAGCGGAACAACAGCAAAGCTTTCAAGGTACCTTCGTTTACGAGCGCAATGGCAGTTTCTCCACCCATAACATCTGGCATCGAGTCCAGGATGGGAAGGTTGTTGAGCGGCTGATCCAGCTCGATGGTTCCGCCCAAGAGGTCGTGCGCGTCGATGGTCGCACTCAATGCGTCAGTGGTGCGCTGGTCGCAGGCTTGGGAGACTCGCCCGATTCTGCGGCGCGTTCTTTGGACCCGCAGAAACTCAAGAATTGGTACGATCTTGCCGTTATCGGCAAGTCGCGAGTGGCTGGGCGTCCGGCAGTCATCGTTTCGCTCGCACCCAGGGATCAGCACCGTTACGGTTTTGAACTGCATCTGGATCGTGAAACCGGGCTACCGCTCAAGTCGCTGTTATTGAACGACAAGGGGCAGTTGCTCGAGCGTTTCCAGTTCACCCAGCTGGATACGGCTGATGTGCCTGGGGATGCCGAGCTACGTCCTAGCGGCAATTGCAAGGCCGTAGTGCTGGACAGCGACAAGGCCTCGGCGATCAAGGCTACGCAGGCATGGCATTCCGATTGGCTTCCGCCAGGTTTCGAACTGACCAGCAGTAGCGCCCGCAAGGACCCTGAAACCAAGGTCATGGTCAACAGCCTGCTGTATGACGATGGATTGGCGCGTTTCTCGGTGTTTCTCGAACCGCTCAATGGCGCGACGGTCACCGATACTCGGACTCAGCTTGGGCCTACCGTTGCGGTATCTCGTCGCCTGACCACGCCCGACGGCGAAATGATGGTCACTGTGGTCGGGGAAATTCCTATTGGTACTGCCGAGCGTATCGCCTTGTCGATGCGTTCTGACTCCAGCACCAAGCAATGAAGCGTCGCTGGTTGTGCAAGAGGGCAGGGATGGCTACTTCACAATTGAGAAGATGAAATGTTCGGTGAACAATTTCATTTGCAAAATTCCCAGAGTTTTTCTATAGGTCAGAGCCCCCTCGGTTCTGACCTTATTCGTCGTTCCTGGAATAAAAGTGCCGCCCCTGCTACTACGGCACGGCTTGTTCCATATCGCTTAACCACGCTCGTCGTAACGGGAGCCGTATGTCGATACCACGCTTGAAGTCGTACTTCACCATTCTTGCCACTGTGCTGGTGCTTGGGCAGGCTGTTTCTGCCCAGGCCGCCGAGTTGCCTGATTTCACGCAACTGGTCGAGCAGGCGTCGCCTGCGGTGGTGAACATCAGTACTACCCAGAAATTGCCTGATCGCCGTGTTTCGGCGCAGATGCCTGACCTTGAAGGGCTGCCGCCCATGCTGCGCGAGTTCTTCGAGCGTGGCATGCCCCAGCAGCGCTCTCCTCGCGGGGATCGCCAGCGTGAGGCCCAATCGCTGGGTTCGGGCTTCATCATCTCTCCGGATGGCTACATCCTGACCAATAACCATGTGATCGCCGACGCCGACGAGATCCTCGTGCGCCTGGCCGATCGCAGCGAACTGAAAGCCAAGCTGATCGGTACCGACCCACGCTCCGACGTGGCCTTGTTGAAAATCGACGGCAAGAACCTGCCAGTGCTGAAGCTGGGTAAGTCCCAGGATCTGAAGGCTGGCCAGTGGGTCGTGGCCATCGGCTCGCCATTCGGTTTCGATCACACGGTGACCCAGGGCATCGTCAGCGCCATTGGCCGCAGCTTGCCCAACGAGAACTATGTCCCGTTCATCCAGACAGATGTGCCAATCAACCCAGGCAACTCGGGTGGTCCACTGTTCAACCTGGCGGGTGAAGTCGTAGGGATCAACTCGCAGATCTATACCCGTTCCGGCGGCTTCATGGGAGTGTCTTTCGCCATTCCGATCGACGTGGCCATGGATGTTTCTTCCCAGCTCAAGGCAGGCGGCAAAGTCAGCCGTGGCTGGCTTGGTGTGGTGATCCAGGAGGTCAACAAGGACCTGGCTGAATCTTTCGGCCTGGAAAAACCGGCTGGTGCCCTGGTCGCCCAGATCCAGGACGATGGCCCTGCGGCCAAGGGCGGCCTGCAGGTCGGTGATGTGATCCTCAGTCTCAATGGCCAGCCGATTGTCATGTCGGCGGACCTGCCGCATCTGGTTGGGGCACTCAAGGCGGGCGCCAAGGCCAACCTGGAAGTGATTCGCGATGGTAAGCGCAAGAACATCGAGCTGACCGTTGGCGCTATCCCGGAAGAAGACAAGGACCTGAGCCAGGCGTCCAAATCCGGTGTCGAGCGTAGCAGCAATCGTCTTGGGGTGGCCGTGGTCGAACTCAGCGAAGAGCAGAAGAAGGCTTACGACCTCAAGAGTGGCGTGGTCATCAAGGAAGTCCAGGATGGCCCGGCCGCGATGATCGGCTTGCAGCCAGGTGATGTGATCACGCACCTGAACAACCAGGCGATCACCTCGGCGAAGGAGTTCACCGAGATCGCCAAGGCGCTGCCGAAGAATCGTTCGGTGTCCATGCGCGTGTTGCGCCAGGGCCGAGCCAGCTTCATTACCTTCAAGTTGGCGGAATAATTCACCAGCCCCGGGGTTAACCCAATAAAAAGCCCGCCTCACAAGAGGCGGGCTTTTTTGTTGTTGCCAGGGTCAGCGCATCATGTTCTTGACCATCTGTTCCTGGTCCATCATCTCGCGCTGGCGAGCATCGATTCGTGAGGACAGAGGGAAATTGCTTCCGGCACGGCGCTTGGCAAAATCCAGCTGTTGAATGGCCTGGCGATAGTCGCCCACCAGAGCAAAGTACTCGGCCCGCGCCTGATGCAGGCCAATGATGTTGCCCGACAGGCCACGGGTTTCTGCGACCAGGTACCAAACGTCTGGGTCGTTAGGCCGGCTCTTGAGCAGGCCCTCCAGGGCTTTTTCCGCATCGCTGGGGCGATTCTGCTTGAGCATCAGGTCGACCCGGATCTGGTTCAGCGGATAGTTGTTCGGGTACAGGCCGAGCATCCGCTCGACGCGCGACTGCGCGTCCGGCAGGCGATTGTTGTTCATGTCCAGTTCGATCTGGGCCAGGTTGTAAGTGATGTCGTTGGGCGACTTGGCCAGCAATGGCTTGAGATTCTCCCTGGCTTCGTTCCACTGGCTGCCTTTGAGCTGGGCGATGGCCAGTCCGTAGCGAGCGATATCGTTCTTTGGGTTTTCGTCGAGCTGGGCCCGAAAACGCTTGGCCGCCAGGCCCGGAGACTCTTCGTAATTGAGTTGCACTCGTGCGCGGATCAGTTGATAGCGCAAGCTGTCCTCGACTCCCCCGGGCCTGGCCTGTTCGGCGCGGTTGCGGGTGTCGGCAATCCGTGATTCGGTGACCGGGTGGGTGAGGAGGAATTCTGGCGGTTTGGCATCGAAGCGGTATTGGCGCATCAGGCGTTCGAACATTGTCGGCATCGAGCGAGGGTCGTAGCCGGCCTTCTCCAGGTTGAGAATGCCGATCCGGTCAGCCTCTTGCTCGTTCTGCCGAGAGAAGCGCCGTTGTTCCTGGATCGCCGCTGCCTGGGTGCCGGCAATGGTCGCGATCCCTGCATCGCCAGCGCCGGCGGCGGCCACCACGATGCCGGCGAGTAGCGCGGCCATCATGGGGATCTGCATCCGTTGCTGGGCCTCGACGCCGCGAGCGAAGTGGCGTTGGGAAAGGTGCGCCAGTTCGTGGGCCAGTACCGAAACGTATTCGCCCTCGGTCTGGGCATTGAGGAACAGCCCGCCATTGACCCCGACAATCCCGCCTGGAGCGGCAAAGGCGTTGAGTTGTGGGCTGTTGATCAGGATGAACTCCAAGCGGCGGTCATTGACCTGGCTGGTCTCCACCAGCTTGTAGACGCTGCTTTCGACGTAGTCCTTGAGCTGCGGGTCGTTGAGTTGCGAAACCTGGCTGCGCAGCAGGGCCAGCCAGGCACGGCCCAGTTGGTATTCCTGTTGTGGCGAGACAATGGCTGAACTGGCATCACCGAGTGACGGCAGGTCGTCGGCGAAGCCCGGTGAGGCGAGCAGGCAAGCGAGCGTCAGCAGGGTAGGGCGCAAAAAATTCATGCACAAAGCCTTAATCGACAAAGGGTCTACTGTAGCTGGACACCTGCCTGGGGACCAGACAATAGCATTGAAAACTCTGATCGAAAAAAGGTGCTTTTCGGCAATATCCTGCGTCTACACCAGCAGCGTGATACCCCAGTTGCGTGTTGATTTCTCAGGCTGTCTTATTTGTCGGCAGCTTGGCCTCGCAGGGTATTCTAGGCACCTTGAATCGATCACCGGAGTAACGCCATGACGGATGTTGTCACCCATGATGCCGAGCTGGATGCCAGTGGCTTGAACTGCCCGCTGCCGCTGCTCAAGGCCAAGATGGAGCTCAATCGCCTGGCCAGTGGTGCGGTGCTCAAGGTCATTGCCACCGATGCTGGCTCCCAGCGTGACTTTCGCACTTTCGCCCGGCTGGCCGGTCATACCCTGCTGCGCGAAGAGGACGATGCCGGGGTTTATCGCTACTGGCTGAAAAAGGCCTGAGCGCCGTTCACCGCTTTCATCTTTTAAGGATCATTGATGTTCAAAGTGCTACGCGACTGGATACAGCGTTACTTCTCGGATGAAGAGGCGGTGGTGCTGGCCGTCCTGCTGTTCCTGGCCTTCACGGCCGTACTGACCCTGGGCGGGATGCTTGCGCCGGTGCTGGCCGGCATGGTCCTGGCCTACCTGATGCAAGGCCTGGTGGTGAGCCTGGAGCGCTTGCGTCTGCCCGGGGCTGCGGCGGTGGGGCTGGTATTCGCGCTATTCATGGGGGTGCTGCTGTTGTTCATCCTGGTGGTGGTGCCGTTGCTCTGGCACCAGCTGATCACGTTGTTCAACGAACTGCCGGGCATGCTCGCCAAGTGGCAGTCGCTGTTGTTGCTGTTGCCTGAGCGTTATCCGCACCTGGTATCCGATGAGCAGGTGCTCCAGGCTATCGAGGTGGCGCGCGGTGAAATCGGCAAGTTCGGGCAATGGGCGCTGACGTTCTCCCTGTCTAGCCTCCCGTTGCTGGTGAACATCATGATCTACCTGGTGCTGGTGCCCATCCTGGTGTTCTTCTTCCTCAAGGACCGGGCGATGATCAGTCGCTGGGTCATTGGCTACTTGCCGCGAGAGCGGGCCCTGATTACCCGGGTAGCCCATGAAATGAACCAGCAGATTGCCAATTACATCCGTGGCAAAGTCATCGAGATTGTCATCTGTGGCGGCGTGACCTATGTCGCCTTTGTCATGCTTGGCTTGAACTATGCGGCGCTGTTGGCGTTGTTGGTGGGGATTTCGGTGGTGGTGCCGTATGTCGGCACGGTGATAGTGACGGTGCCGGTGGCGCTGATCGCACTGTTCCAGTGGGGCTGGAGTGATCAGTTCATCTATCTGATGGCGGTCTACGGGATCATCCAGACCCTGGACGGCAACGTGCTGGTGCCACTGTTGTTCTCTGGTGCGGTGAACCTGCATCCCGTGGCGATCATCTGTGCGGTGCTGCTGTTTGGCGGGTTATGGGGATTCTGGGGGGTATTCTTTGCGATTCCCCTGGCGACCTTGTTCAAGGCCGTACTGGATGCCTGGCCACGAAAAGACCCGGTGGTGGCGCCTCTGCTCTAGTGCAGGGCCGGTAGATGCAAGCGGGGCGGCTTATGCCGCCCCGTTGTTTTCAAGCCTTGTGCAGTGCTTGGGCGGCAGCCAGTACCGCATCGACATGACCAGGAACCTTCACGCCGCGCCATTCCTGGCGCAGCACGCCGTCCTTGTCGATCAGGAAGGTGCTGCGGTCTACACCCAGGTATTCCTTGCCATAGAGCTTCTTCAGCTTGATCACATCGAACAGCTGGCAGACGGCTTCGTCCTTGTCACTGATCAGCTCGAAGGGGAATTCCTGCTTGCACTTGAAGTTTTCGTGGGACTTGAGGCCATCGCGGGAAATACCGAAAACCTCGGTATTGGCAGCCTGGAAGGCGGCGTATTGGTCGCGAAAGCCCTGGCCTTCGGTGGTGCAACCCGGAGTGCTGTCCTTGGGATAGAAATAGATCACCACCTGCTTGCCCTTCAGGCCAGACAGGCTGACGGTCTGGCCGCTGGTAGCGGGGGCCTGGAAATCGGCGACGGGTTGGTCGATAGCTACGGCCATGAGGGTTTCCTTACATGGGGTTCTGTGGGCGCCAGGGTTCGATCAGGGCATCGAGGTTCATGGCGTCGGCGAAGTCCAGGAACTGATCGCGCAGCCAGCTGATCTGGGTCCCGGCGGGCAAGGTCACGGTAAAGGTGGCATTGAGCATGGTGCCGCCGGTTTGCGGCGCCTGGTATGTGTCGCAGGTGAGGTTTTCCAGTTCGATTTGGTGGTCTATGAAGAACTGGCACAGCTCGTTGATGATGTCGGGGCGATAGGCTGCGCTGACGTAGGCGACATAAGGCAAGGCCTGGGGGCGATTCTCCAGGGCGGCACTACGCACTACATTGGCGGTGAAGGCATGCTTCTTGGCCAGGAACGGCAGGCTGCTTTCCAGGCGCGCCAGGGCGTCCCAGCTACCGGAAACCTCCAGTACCAACGCACTGCACTCGCCGTGCCGGGTCAGGCGCGAGGTCACCACGGCGCAGCGGTTTTCATGGCTGGCGCGGCACAGGACGTTGGTCAGCTCCATGGGGTTGGCGCCGAGGGCACTGATGACAAGGAATTGTTCGCGAACTGTGGGGGTGGACATGCAGCATTCCTAAAGCGATGAGCGGTCACCACTGTTAACAAGCCAATAGCGGGCAAGGGCCGTGGACGGGTCTGGATGGGCCTTGAACCTCAAGCCGACGGCGGGTCCCGAAACTCGCGGAACACGGGCAGGCAACACAAGAGTGGGGCTTTGCAGAACCAGCAGGCAGGCGATAACCCGGCTTATGTGCTTATTCAGTAGCAATCAAAGGCTGAAGGGTAGCGAAAACCATCGCTCAGGGGAATGCTCAGGGTGCGGGACTTCGCTTGTGCAAGGAACTTGGCGCCAGTACCATTACCGCTCTCTTTTTCCGGCAGGAGCGGTTGCATGATTGCGGGCAGTATGGTGGCACTGGTCACACCCATGGATGCACAGGGGAATCTCGACTGGGACAGCCTGAGCAAACTGGTGGACTTTCACCTGCAAGAGGGCACCAACGCCATCGTGGCGGTCGGCACCACAGGTGAATCGGCTACCCTGGACGTCGACGAGCACATCGAAGTGATCCGCCGGGTGGTTGACCAGGTGGCTGGGCGCATCCCGGTAATTGCCGGTACTGGCGCCAACTCGACGCGCGAAGCGATCGAACTGACCTCCAATGCGAAGATCGCCGGCGCCGATGCCTGCCTGCTGGTGACCCCGTACTACAACAAGCCGACCCAGGAAGGCCTGTACCAGCACTTTCGCACGATCGCCGAGGCGGTGGACATTCCGCAGATCCTCTACAACGTGCCGGGCCGTACCGCTTGCGACATGCAGGCCGAGACCGTGATTCGCCTCTCCAGCGTGAAGAACATCATCGGTATCAAGGAAGCCACCGGCGACCTGGACCGGGCCAAGGCGATCCTGGCCGGCGTGCCTGCCGATTTCCTGGTGTACTCCGGCGATGACGCCACTGCCGTGGAGCTGATCCTGCTGGGCGGCAAGGGCAATATCTCGGTGACCGCCAACGTCGCGCCACGGGCCATGAGCCAAATGTGCGCCGCAGCCATGGCTGGCGATGCCGACAAGGCCCGGGCGATCCACGAGACCCTGATGCCGCTGAACAAGACACTTTTCATCGAATCCAACCCTATTCCCGTGAAATGGGCCCTGCACGAAATGGGCATGATGCCGGACGGTATCCGTCTGCCGCTCACCTGGCTCAGTGCTGCCTGTCACGAACCGCTGCGGCAGGCCATGCGCCAGTCCGGCGTCTTGGTTTAATTGAGGAAGTACAACGCATGAAGCGAATGGCCGGACTTTCCGCACTTGCCTTGATTATCTCCAGCACCAGTGGCTGCGGTTGGATCTGGGGGCCGGAAGGCTACTTCCGTGACCGGGGTAGCGATTACCTGCAAGCGCAACAAACAGCACCGATGCAATTGCCAACGGATGTCCAGACCTCCAAGCGCCTGGATCCGCTGTTGCCGATTCCACGCAACGTTGCCGATGACAACGTCAAGGGCGAGTACGAAGTGCCTCGTCCGCTGCCGTTGTCGGCCATTGCCGACTCCAGCGACTACACCCTGCAGAAGAGCGGCGATTCCCGTTGGGTAATGGCCCAGCACCCACCGGCTGAAGTCTGGCCTGTGGCCGTGCAGTTCTTCCAGGACAATGGTTTCCGCCTGGACCAGCAGCGCCCACAGACCGGTGAATTCACCACCCGTTGGCAGCGCTCCGACGAACTGTCGGCTGCCGTGGCCAAGCGCCTGGCCAGTGCCGGCGTCGCCGCTGACAGCGAGACCCGCGTACGAGTGCGTATTGAGCCGGGCGTGCAGCGCAACACCAGTGAAGTCTATGTGGTCAGCGCCGAGCGTCCTGCCGGAAGCAGCGCGGATGTGGAGTTCACCAATCGTTCGGTCAACACTGGCCTGGACGCCGCCCTGGTGGACGACATGCTGGCAAGCATGAGCCGCACCTCCGAGAAAGGCGGTTCGGTATCGTTGCTGGCGGCCCGTGATTTCGATACCCCGAGCCGAGTCAGCCTCAGCGAAGACGGCAGCGGCAACCCGGTACTGAACCTGGGGGCTGACCTCGATCGTGCCTGGTCCAGCGTGGGTCGTGCCCTGGAGCAGGGCGAATGGCGAGTTGAAGACATCAACCGCAGCCTGGGCCTGTACTACATCAACCTGGCCGAAAAAGCCGAGAAGAAGAACGACGAGCCAGGCTTCTTCGGCAAGTTGTTCGGCAGCAAGCCGGCCAAGGAAGAAATCGAGGCCCGTGCCGAGCGCTATCAGGTTCGCCTGAGCAAGGTGGGCGAGAACGTACAGGTCACTGTCGAGAAGAACATCAACACCGTTGCCCCTGCTGATGTGGCGCGCAAGGTGCTGGGCGTGATTCAGGACAACCTGGGCTGATTGGATGCGTTTTGCCGTTCTCGGCAGTGGTAGCCAAGGGAATGGCACGCTGATCGCAAGCGCCGATACCTGTGTTCTGGTGGATTGTGGTTTTTCCCTGCGAGAAACCGAGCGGCGCTTGCTGCGACTGGGAGTCGATCCCGCGCAGCTGAGCGCTATCCTGGTGACCCACGAACATGCCGATCACGTGCATGGCGTGGGCTTGCTGTCGCGGCGCTACAATCTACCGGTCTACCTCAGCCAGGGCACCTTGCGCGGGATGCGCAAGCCGGTTGAGGCGACAGGTTTTGTCAGTGGTGGCGAGCGGCTGCAGATCGGTGCCTTGGGTATCGAGGTGATTGCCGTTGCCCATGATGCCCAGGAACCTACGCAGTTTGTCTTCAGCGACGGTCGGCGGCGTTTTGGCCTGCTGACGGACCTTGGCTCCTATGGCATTGATGTGCTGGGCGGCTACCGTGGCCTGGACGCCTTGATGATCGAGGCCAACCACTGCCGCGACCTGCTGGCGCGCGGTCACTACCCGTACTTTCTCAAGCAGCGGGTTGGCGGTGACCTGGGACATTTGAACAACCATCAGGCCGCAAGCCTGGTGGCCGAATTGGGATGGCAGGGCCTGCAACACCTGGTCCTGGCCCATCTGAGCAGCAAGAACAACCTGCCGCAGCTGGCCCGGCAATGTTTTGTCGACACCCTCGGGTGCGATCCGGATTGGCTGCAACTGGCCGATCAAGATTCAGGGCTCGATTGGCGCTACATCGCCTAGCCCACCTACTTAGCAAGCGGAGCCCATCATGGAAAAACGTGAAGAACTCTACCGTGGCAAAGCCAAATCGGTTTACAAGACCGATGACGCCGACCGCCTGATCCTGCTGTTTCGCAACGACACTTCGGCGTTCGATGGCAAGCGCATCGAGCAGTTGGATCGCAAGGGGATGGTGAACAACAAGTTCAACGCCTTCATCATGCAGAAGCTCGAAGCCGCGGGCGTGCCGACCCAATTCGACAAGCTGCTGGGCGACAACGAGTGCCTGGTGAAGAAGCTGGACATGATCCCGGTCGAATGCGTCGTGCGTAACTACGCCGCCGGCAGCCTGGTCAAGCGCCTGGGTGTGGAAGAGGGCATGAAGCTCAACCCCTACACCTTCGAGCTGTTCCTCAAGGACGACGCCAAGGGCGACCCGTTCATCAACGAATCCCACGTAGTGGCATTCGGTTGGGGCACTGCCGAGCAACTGGCCCGCATGAAAGAGCTGTCGCTCAAGGTCAATGAAGTCCTGAGCAAGCTGTTCGACGACGCCGGGCTGCTGCTGGTGGACTTCAAGCTGGAGTTTGGCGTGTTCAGCGACGGTTCCATCGTCCTGGGTGACGAGTTCAGCCCGGACGGTTGCCGCCTGTGGGACAAGGACACCAAGAAGAAGATGGACAAGGACCGCTTCCGCCAGGGCCTCGGTGACGTGATCGAAGCCTACGAAGAAGTGGCCCAGCGCCTCGGCGTACCGCTGTAATCGACGCAAGCATCTGATAGCACGGAAAAAAATTGCTAAAGGGGCTTCGCTTCCGGCAAAGGTGCTGTTATGATGCGCGCCGTTGGAGAGATGCCAGAGTGGCCGAATGGGACGGATTCGAAATCCGTTGTACCTTCGCGGGTACCTAGGGTTCGAATCCCTATCTCTCCGCCATATTGAAAGCCCCGAGCGCTTATAGCCCTCGGGGCTTTTTTCATTTGGGGAATTGGGAGAGGGTGATGTTCCGCCCAAGCCCCCGCTATCATCCCCGCCATGGCCTACTACGGGTGCGCGGACTCAAACTGCCACCAAGGGCCTGGTCATCACCGCTCTAGCGACATGGCTGCCTATCGCTCTGCCGATTCAGGGAAGGCAAGTCGACGGCGATTGTTTGTCTTAACCGCGTGGTGATCAGTCACCTCAAGGTACGCAAGCTGATGAGCGAGATGAAACTGGTCAGCAAGCAGCCGGGCTCACATGCCTATAAAAAGGCAACAGTGGAACGGCCAGATATCCCGAATGTACTGGGTCGGGAGTTCACTATAGAGAGGCTGAATAAGGTCTGGTGCGGTGACATCCCCTATATCTGGGCTCAAGGCCACTGGCACTATGTGGCGGCTGTGATCGATCTGTTCGCCCGCCGCGTAGTGGGTTGGGCATTTTCACCGAGGCCCAATGCCGACCGGGTGATCAAGGCTTTGGAGGTGGCGTATGAACAGCGTGGCCGCCCCCAGAATGCGCTATTTCACCGCGACCAAGCAAGCCAGTACGGCAGCCGAAGCTTTCGCCAGCGGCTATGGCGTTATCGCTTCACACAAAGTATGAGTCGGCGTGGAAACTGCTACCACAACGCACCAATGGAGCGGTTGTTTCACCGTCTGAAAACAGAATGGATACCGAGCGTGGGCTACATGAGCGCATCGCTGGCCCAGCAGGATATCGGTCGGTTCTTGATGCAGAGGTACAACTGGCAACGGCCACATCAATTCAACAGTGGGCTGGCGCCCGCAGTGTCCGGGATTAGTTGACCACTACAGGCAGCACCTTCGCCGGCAGGGGCTAGCGACCATCGCTTAGGCGCTAGCCTGCTATGTGGCGAGGAAAACCTCTTGGTCAGCTCGGTACCTTGATCGAAAACCTCTCCTGCTTGAATGTGCAGAGCACTACTATCTCGCTCAAACTTTCCACTTCATGGGCTCCGCCTTACTGGCAGACCGCTGGTCATGGTGTCAACTTCCTATTCGAGAGCTGAGAGTGGCTGCTCGAAATTATGTTTTTTAAGAGTTGACACCCAGTGTGAAATTTTAATCGAGCAGTAATTATTAGCTTGTCCTGTTTGTCTGGAAATTATTTTTTTCGCATGATATTTCTGTAGTGGTTTTACGGAATTTGATTTTCAGTAACCATCCGATAAATCTAACTTGATAAGCCGTGAAGATGACATATGCAGGGAATATATATCTGAATGATGCTGCTTGATTGAGTATGAAGAATGATCCCATGTAGGAAACAGTCAGCGCAATCAGCCAGCGATCATAACGTCCGTAGGATTTCCAGTTAAGTAGAAGTACAAGTAGTGTGATGGGCAGCCAGAAGAATGGTTTTGTGATTGCTTTTAACGCATCACCCATCCAGTTGCTTAGGTTCAAAATCGTACCACCAACCCCTGTCGCTTGACTGTAAGTCGAAACAAGGTTGTTTAGGGTAGGCCAGGGCTCGGCAGCAAACACTTGCGTTTGAATATAGCCTTCGCACAAACCGATCATACACTCATAAACTCTAATTTTCATATTGGCGTATACGAGGGGGTGATGGAGTATCATGCTCATCCATCGAGCCTTTAGTTCATCAGAGTTTACTAATATGATTCCTGGGGGCAGGATTGCATTTTCTCCCCAGAGTAGAGTTTCAATAGTAGAAAATGAATGTCGTTCTATAGCAATATTTGTGTCAGTGATCCCTTCTAGAGTTAGAGACGGCTCAATCGCGATTTTCGATTCTTCAGCTAAACGTAGCATCCCATCAGTTCCCATGCAGGTGCTGCTGAGCTTGTTCGTTCGCTGAAGCCTAGCCAGCTTGGGGATGCAGAAATAAGTCCGATTGAAACATGATCAATGCTATAAGCAAGCATTTGATTTTGCGTGGAATCGTTTTTCCCGTAAATATTAATGCCAATACTATTGGGATGAGTACAAGGGAGTTTTGGCGAAAGCCAAACAAAATAATGCAGGAGAAAAAATAAAGTAATTGGCGCCCATCTGCTGCCTTGCTCTATAGCAAAGATTGCACCTACAACCATAATGATCGATGCAAATGTCCATACATCCGGTACGACGAAGGATGTATAGACAAATGTCAGAGGTAACAAAAATATTAATGCTACCTAGAAAGAGTTTCTACTGGACAACGCTGTGATCCACAACGAGCAGGCTAATATCAGATAGCCAATCTGAACTGCAGTGAAAACGCTTGTGGGCAAGTCAAACAGTCCAATTGGCAGCATGAACATGGTCATTGTGGGTTGAAGCCATTGCTGCATGGGTCAGGCGATATTAAGCTTGCCTGTAATGCTGAAAGCTGTTGCCCATCTTGTCATTGTGTCACTCATGACAGTGTCGGGAGTGAATAAAATAAATGATGCACTAAGTATTAGTGCAAGCAAAGTAATCGCCAGCCATTTATGGCGCGATGCACAAAAAGGGTCTGGGCTCATTTCAAGTTTCTCATAATAAGCAGGCTTAGTTTTTTGGCGAGTAAAAACCAAGACAAGCAAAAAACAGAGTTTTAAGTACAGCAAAATTTCCTTTGAAAGCGCTAATTTTTGTAGGTACTTCACCTTTGGGGTATCGCCGAACAGTGGGGAGTTCCAAGCAGTTATACCCAAGTTTAGGAGCGCGATATGAAAGATACGCCAACAGTTCGTAAGCTATGAACTCATCACGAAATGGTGACACTTTCGGGTCTAGCAGCATTTTCCGGCTGTAAGCACGAAAGCCTTGAGTGGTGTCCGTCCACTTGAACCCGGAGAAAAGGCTAAGCATCGGTGCATGGATAAAGCGAATAGCGAAGTCTCGCGATTTAGGGGTGTTCTCGGCGACACCGCCCGCTACGAAGCGGGAGGCCTGCACAAAATCGACGCCCTGTTTCATCGCGTCGATAAAGCGCGGTATAGCCTCAGGGTCATCCTTGTCATTACCGTCAATGGTCACAATGCCTTCATAGCCTTGATCGAGAGCAAAGGCATAAGCGCAACGGAGCTGGGCGCTGAGTTTTCCGGGAGCCGTTTTGAGCAGTAATCCTCGCACGCCGACTTGTTGTAATGCTTGCAACTCCAGCGAGCCATCTGTGGTACCGCCATCGACAATGATTATGTCGGCAATATTTTCGATCTTGAGTGCCGCCATTCTGGTCAGCAGGCTTTTGATGCGTTCCCCCTCATTGATGACGGGAATCACCACGCACCAAGAGTGCTGACGGCCAAGCCAGAGTCGAGTGTCATAGGAAGGAACTTGCCATGTTTGGCTGGCAGCAGGAGCAATATTAGAAGAAGTCATCATGTTTACCATCAGGCCACGCGAGCTGTAATCAGCCCTACGCCAGCAATTACCAATACGATCCCTGCCCCTGTAGTCCAGTGGAAGGATTCACGAAAAATCACGACTGAAAACAGGGCTACAGTCGCCACTGCTCCGGCAGTCAGAACCGGGTGTGCCACATTCAATGGGAGGCGTGCCAAGGCAGCGGCATAAAGCAGAAAAGCTGCGCCATATAGCCCAAGCCCCACCCAAAATGGCCAATTACTCAACGCCACCATAGGCTCGCTGAGAGAGGGGAACTTACGGGGTGGCATCATGGCCATCTTCACCAGAACACTGGCGGAAGCATTGGAGAGAATGCCGAGAATGAGGATCAGCCACTTCATACTCATGTAGCCACCTCAACGCCAGTCACGCGGTAATGTTGTATCGCCACCTGAAGGGCTCGTTCAATCGACACTACATGCGATTCTCCCTTGGTAGCTACCATCTCGATGGAGACCACATTCGTAGGAAGGTACTGCGTCAGGGCGGCAGCCATTTGTCCATGCTCAGTACCACCATCGCCCAAAGGCAACAGGTCAGGTTCGCTGGCATGTACATGCCCAATCAGCGGGGCACAGTCGCTTAGGACCACCAGAGGATTTTCACCGTTAATAGTGAGCGCGCCAGTGTCCAGTTGCATTCGGATGGCTGGATGTGCAACGCGTTTCACTACATCGGCGGTTTCTGCGCTGCTGGTCATAAAGTTGGCGCCGTAACAGGTTGGGTTAGGCTCAAGACAGATAGTCACCCCGCAAGCCTGAGCGATATCTCCTAGCTGTCGGAAAAAAGGAATCGCGATGTCCAGAGCCTCTAGATCACTCAAACCGCTGCGATCTCGATTCTTCGGTGAGCCAAAAACCACCCGGGTCGCCCCCAGGATAGAGCCGATACGGCATATCGCTGCCAAATGCGTTAGCAGCGCAGCCTGGCTTTCAGCTGAGCCAAAGACATTTAGCCCTGTGGTACCAAACAATAGGGCTTGCATGCCGGTGATCTCGATCCCGCGTTCCGCCCACCAGTCTTTGACTTGATTAATCTCCCTATTCGTAGCTTTGGCTGGTTCTGGAAAATACTTGCCAGGAGCAATATCTATTGCATCAATCGCAAACCGCTGAAGCAGCATAGCGACCGTTTCATCTTCGTCGGTGTCCCACGCAATATTGGAAATCGCCAGCCTCATGCGCCAATCCCCGCGCTGGCTTTAATCGTCAGTGGTTCGGACTGCGCGTAAGCCCTGACCGCTAGAATTGTTTCGCGGGTGCTGTATTGATAGGCGCCCGATGCACCAAATACTTCGGCATGTTTGGTCCGCAGATCATAGGTCGCAGCGGGGTTTGCCAAGGTATGGGTGAAGGATTTACCAAAACCCTGTTGGGAAATGTTCTCGACACTAACGGGCTCTGCCGTAAAGTGAACCAACTTCAAGCCGGCATTGAGTGCTGTTTGAATGTCATACCAAAGGTTAACCATCGGGTAGAACTGGAATACCCCTCGGCTATCAATTGCTTGAAGGTTATTGTCATTCAGAAAGTCGAAGATGACGTTCTTGCGAAGACCTGGACCTACCAGGCCCGGTAGGCGAACAATCAGGTGATTCGGGAAGTGCTTTTCGATGAATGTTTCCAGTAGGCGACGATGCAAACCATAGGCGTGCAGTCCCGACTCATCGACAATAGTGTCCTCGTCAACACCCGTAGGGTTCTTAAAGACATCAACAGTACTGATCAAAATAAAGGTTTTGCACTGGATGGTTTTGAGGTGTGCGATCAGCTCCTCTATTTTTTGTCGGTCGGCTTCTGGCTCCCGGTTGGCGATCCATTTCTGCGCTGGAGCACCGGCACACACTACCGTATCAAATGATTGATTCTCTATCTCGAAAATATTTGTTGAACGGTATTTTGATTCAAAGTACTTCTGCTTTAGCAGTGTACTCCCTACATAACCAGAAAAACCAATTATTGCGCTGCTCATATAAACCTCACAAAACAGAACAGGAAGTATCAATCAATATTAAATCGATTGGGATACCCATCTAGATCAGGGTTGAGATCATGTCCTTCAAAATAAATATTGATATACGGTTCGGAATACTCAATAGATTTTATTGTTTTCGTACCAGACCCCGAAAATGTAACGACACCACCAACTTTCAATGACTGCCTATTTATAAAGCTATTCTCAACAAAAAAACCTGCACGGCTCCTGGAAACACCTTTGTTCCAGTTGATATCAGTAAAATCAAGAGGAGTCAGCGTTCTTAAGTAACTTTTTTCAGATAAATCTGCGCTGCCTTGCCAAATAATTTTCATGTCCGATACTGTAAATTGCCCGGTATTTATTTTTTTTAAGCTAAAGGCAGGCAGATCAACAAAAGCAACGCATGAATTACGATACTTTGAGAATATTCTTTTTGGTTGACTTTTAGATGCCCACTCAAAATCAAAGTTCCCAAACCCCGAAGCCATATCAACCTTACCCTCGGGCGATTCGGGATAGGCATGAAGAAAAAATCTTGGACCCAAGTCAAATGAATTACAATCTTTCTTGAGATAAATCAGTTCGTGACCTTGTGAGAAAAAAACTTTAAATCCAGAGCCGATATCAAACGAGTCAACCGAAGATTCCAGCTTAGCATCCAACACCCTATCAAGCTCTCTATCAGATTCTGCAGCCTTAACAGAATAAAGTAAGACCAACAAACCAAAAAAAGCCACTGCACTGATTCTTTCCAGCCGTCCACCATGCCTGAACAAATTGTAAGTATCAGCGAGCAACATCAGCGCAATGCAAAGCACAGCATAAGCTAAAGCCTGAATAAACCCAAAATACCACAAAACATAGTTGAGCTGAGTATGGATAAAAGAATGAGCCTTAGCCAAAAAAAACCAAGATACTGATGCTGCGAAATAAAACAAAATCAGAGCGGCAATTTTTACATCAAAAGTTTTTTTCTTTATGCCAAAATAACAAAGTCCCAGGAAAACAAAAGTAACGCTATAGTTTAAAAAAGACTTAGGTAGCCAAGCTATAATATCCGTCTTCCATCCAGACCAATACATATCAAACACAGTTATGATGGATGAGTTAAGCGATTGACTGTACACCTCGCCAAAATTCGATGCACTTCCATAAGTCCTTCTTTTTACATCTTGATCAATAATGTTTGAGATGCCCTGCAGGATCGAGTCTCCTCGCATTCCTGCGTGAATAAGAAAGGCACAAAGAAAACCAAAAATACAAGCAATTCCAACAAGGAACGCCATTTTTATATTGTATGAGTAATCGACTTTTTCATCCCTGAAAAATGGAGCTGTTACAAAAATAGCGCAAGTAAAGATGACAATATTCGAAAGGTATTCATAACCTGCAAGGCTCTTTAAGAAAATAGAAAAAGCCACGCAAAAAAGAAAAAAAGCTTTATGCCGCCACTGCTTGCTTAGATAAAGCATGGCCGAAAAAACTGCAGGCAAGAACCACAGAAACGGAACCCAATAAATGTTCCGTGCCATTGCAACGATCCAAGGGGACCCAATCATCACTAGGAAAAAGACAGCTCCAAACTTAAGGTCATAAACTTTTGTGTATAAATAACTCAGCGCGGTTACAGTGATGGAGAATAGTAGAGCGCCAACAAAATTCAGCCCCAATATGTTTTTAACGCCAAAAAAATTCGTAATCCATAAAAAAGCTGCACCTTGAATGCCGTACTGCGACGGATAATGAGTGAACTCTATTGACTTTAAATTGCCAGCCGCAACAGCCCTATTATAAGACTCCCAGTTATAATCCGAGTATTCAGTCTCCCCATTTATCGATATCGATCCAAGGTTCCACCCCCCCCTATCCAATCCGGCACTATCAGCAACAATATTGCCGGTCACCAATGCCTGAGAGTACCTATCGAATGTTGAAAAGAAGTAACTATCCGATGATCCAATGATGTTGCACTGGAAAACACTCACACCCAAGAATAAAAAAACAGAAAAACAAAAAATTCTAAATATTTGTATTTTTGATTTGAACAGATTCATCCAGAATCTCCAGGACGTCATAAATATTGTCAATTTTACCGCCAAGAACCGAATAACAACCTGGTAACTCTGCGTGTTTTTCAAAAAGAATTGGCCTTCCGTCATCACCCTCGTTCTTCATTAGAACGGTTTTAACTTCGAATAACGAGTCGATGTGTTTGGCCTTCAATACTTCAGGAATATATCGCCCTACGTCTCTGACCATCCGATCTACGCGAGTGTCGCGTTCGTAACATCGCAGTTTTTCATAAGGATCAATCTCTGGAAGGTCATTCCAGTGCAGGTGCGGTGTATAGCGAACATGGGACAAGGTGTGCAGCTCTCGCGCAGGAAAAGGCATCATCGAGAAAAACGGGCCGTCCATCACCGTAATACCCAAACCATTGAGTGATGGGGGCATTTGCATCAGGGCCATTTCCGTAATTTCTTGCTTGAGGCCGGTACTGACACCGGGGAAATCACCTTTGAACTGATTGAGGCCGCTATAAGTGCAGTTGAATACATAGCGACAGGGGATTGATTCCTGGCTTCCATCCTTCTTCTTGGCTACGACCTGCAACGGCGCCTGTACCCCTTTTGAAATCGAGGTCACTCGTGTGTCGTAGTGGACTTGCACACCGCTTTCTTTCAGTTCGCGCTCTGCCCACTGTGCGAGTTGACTGGTGTTGAACGCATATTCTTTGACCAGGTACACATCTTCGATCAGGCGGGGTTCGAACAAGCCCCGCAATACGGGATCTGCTGGCTGGATATCCGCACCAATTTCCCTACAAAAGCGCTCGAACTGTTTGGCCGTGACTTTCGAGTTTCGCCGGGCGATAGCGTAGAGCTTGGTGAAGTCTTGCTTCACCGCGAGCGGCCAATCCCGTACAAATTTCGGTAGGTTTACCCGACTTCGATAAGCGGTCGTAAAACTGCGTGGGTAGTGGTAGCCGTTATGTACTCGCGCCTGATTGTTGTAAGAGGCTCGCATCAACAGTGCTGGTTCGCGTTCAATTAGGGATGGTCTGAAGTAGCCATGTATTTCCCCGGCATACCACCTAGCGCAACTTTTAAACTCGCCAAATGATCAAAAAACAATCAATTCGACGAGTATTTCTTACGTTTTCGCCACCCGGACCCCACTCCGGTGGCCATTTCCCGCATTACAGGCGCACCTCTCCTGCATTCGTCAGTAAATGTCGGCGCGCCATCCACAGGTTCGACAGAGCGAACAGTGTCACCAGTTGCGCCGTGTTTTTGGCCAAGCCGCGAAAGCGCACCTTGGTGTAACCGAACTGGCGCTTGATTACCCGGAACGGATGCTCGACCTTGGCGCGCACCTGAGCCTTGGCCTTTTCAATCTTGCGCTTGGCTTTGTACAGCACGCTGCGCTTATCGAGTTTTTTGTAGGTGCTGCGGCGTGCCGCCACCTGCCAGATAACTTCACGTCCTTCATGCTCGGGCCGCTTTTCGACACCGGTGTAGCCTGCATCGGCGCAGACCACGTTTTCGTCGCCATGCAGCAATTTGTCCACCTGGGTGACATCCGCCACATTGGCCGCCGTGCCCACTACGCTGTGCACCAGACCCGATTCGTCATCGGCGCCGATGTGGGCCTTCATGCCAAAATAATACTGGTTTCCCTTCTTGGTCTGGTGCATTTCCGGGTCGCGCTTGCCGTCCTTGTTCTTGGTCGAACTGGGCGCATTGATCAGCGTTGCATCGACGATGGTGCCCTGGCGCAGCGACAGGCCGCGGTCGCCCAGATAGCCATTGATGACAGCGAGGATGCCGGCCGCCAGCTCGTGTTTCTCCAGCAAGCGGCGGAAGTTGAGAATGGTGGTTTCGTCGGGGATGCGCTCCAGGTTCAGCCCGGCAAACTGGCGCAGGATCGTGGTTTCGTACAGCGCTTCCTCCATCGCTGGATCGCTGTAGCCGAACCAGTTCTGCAGCAGATGCACACGCAGCATCGCCATCAACGGGTAGGCCGGACGGCCACCTTCACCTTTCGGATAATGTGGCTCGATCAAAGCAATCAAGCCCTTCCACGGCACCACCCGATCCATCTCGATCAGGAACAACTCCTTGCGGGTTTGCTTGCGCTTGCCAGCGTACTCGGCGTCGGCGAAGGTCATCTGCTTCATCGGGAAACTCGGTGGGTGGGGTCGCGGTATTTTGCCAAATCAGAAAGTCTTTTTCAGAGTTTCCTTAGCAGGATGCGCTTGAGCCCGCGTTGCTTGGCCAGATACACGGCGATGGCGGCACCGTAGAACCCACCCCCAATTACTACGGCATCCTGACTGGTTCGGCTTGAATCGAGGCGCGACATCAGGAAACACGTTCAACGGTCGGGGTTTTCGCCGCGGCTGAATCTGATAACACCTCTTCGATGTTCAGTTTTTCAAGCCGGGTCATACGGGCACTCGTGAACTCTTGGCCTACATGATAAAGCGGCCCCTCATTCGACAGGCTGGCCATGTTCAGAATGTATTCGCCTAAGACCAACAGAACGAGCGAGATCAGAAAAAACATGCCCGACTGTTGCAGCGAAAGGCTGATCCAGCCCGGTGCAACGTTGGTTTCTAAGATACCAACCGCGAGTACATAAACGCAGTACACCAAGTTGGCAATGGCGCCAAACAGAGAGAGAGAGGTAACCAAGCGCATAGGTGCACGCGTGGTCGAGACCAGCAAGCGCATGCCACGGTCGATGCTTTCACCCAATCGCTTGGGCCGAGATGTCAGTGGTGCGGAGCTGTAGTTCAGGTAAGCACGCGCGAATCCACCCGTTGCGGGAAGGTGCCTATAGGTCATCGCTGGCTGAGGGTGCTGCAGTATGAAATTGATCACCCGCTTACTTAGAATACGGTATTGCGGTGCTTCCTTGGCCAGATGAACACCATTGAAGCGATTGTAGAGGCCATGAAAAACGGCGTTGGCCCCACGATAAGCAAGGCTCTGCGCGGGCTTTTGCGCATTATTAGCAAACACCACATCAGCACCGCTGACTGCTTGATCGAGCATCTTTGGAATAAAGCTAATGTCATCGACCAGCGGATCGACAACGACAACAAAATCACCCAGCGCATTCTCCAATCCAACCCAGGAGGCAGTATCCGCATCTACCTCTTTGGTCAGGGCATAAATTTGTAAATTGGCCAGCCCGTTTTCAGCGGTTAACTGCTTCAACACTAAAATGCTGTCGTCATCCGAGGCGTTATCCACCACGATCAACTCATAATCACTAACGATGTTCGCAATGACAGCCGCGGCATCAGACAGGATATTTTCAATACTTGCTGACTGATTTCGCACCACAAACACGGCAGATAAAAAACAGGGAAAGGTGGGCATTTTTGTACTCTTAAATGGATTGCCTAAAGCAATGTCCTGTTAAACAAAAAATCCTAGCCATTTTGAGCTAAAAATTAGCCCCTCTTTGACGCAGGGCTTGGAGACCCAGCCTGCTTTACCCTACCTTGAAGAGGCTGAGAGTGGCCGCATTTCGAGCGTGGGCATTTTTATCTTCTGGATCGGTTGGAGCGGCGATTTTCGAAGGCACCCTAAGGGCCTACGCGGTGATTCGCTTCACATCGCCGCTCTTAAAAAGCCCATCATAATGGATAGGAGGCGTTTACGCCCTATGAGTAGCGTTTTGCGCTTGATCTTGTCCTCTGCAAGCATGAAATTCAACATCAATGGCGTTATGTACAATGTCGGGCTACACGATACCGGCTGCAACTGGAGTCCAATTGAGATAACTCACTCAAGCCCTGCTTGAGGGAAAAATCAGGGGGGAATTTAGAGGCGCTCTCGGCCACAAGGCATCTTGAGAGAACGACCAAAACGCCGTTTTTCTGGCCTTCAGCGGTCTACTGGGAAGCTAAAAGGGGTGGGTTCCCACCTCTGCGCCGTTGGTCAAAACAAAAGTCCCCGTGATCATCGATCGCGAGGGCTTTTTCGTTTTCGGACTTTTTGCAGCGGTCTCTTCAGTAGCTGAATCGGAATTTGACATATTTGATTTGTGATCACATATTGTCGGGCACAAGAATCACAATACAGGTGCGCCCCATGTCCGAAGGTCCAATCCCTCTTCCTACGCTGCGTCAGGTTTCGCGCGATACCTTGCAAGAGCAGGTATACCGGCAAATTCGCGAGGCCTTGATGAGCGGCCGTTTCCAGCCCGGCCAGAAGCTGACCATCCGCGGCCTGGCCGAAGCCTTGGGGTCCAGCCCGATGCCAGTACGAGAGGCGTTGCAGCGCCTGAGTGCGGAAAACGCCTTTGAAGTTACCGAGACCTCTCGCCTGCGGGTACGAATGATGACCGTAGAGCGTCTGCGGGAGATTCGTGATGCAAGGGTGGCGCTGGAAGGGCTGCTGGCGGAGAAGGCAGTGCAGCATTTGCAGCAGGGCGACATGCAGGAAATCGCCGAACTCTGTCGGCAGATGCGCAAGGCCGCCGACGAAGTGGATGTTTCCCGCTACCTATGGACCAACTTCGCCTTCCACCGGCGTATCTACGCCGTGGCTCGGGCCGAACTGACCATGGCTGCGGTGGAGAACTTCTGGCTGCACATGGGGCCTTGCTTCGCCCTGGTGGCCCCCGACAAGGCTCACCTGCAACGTTCCATGGAGGCCCACGACCGGATCGTCGCGGCCCTGGCGGCTGCTGATGCACCTGCTGCCCGGGCGGCGGTCACCGACGACATCATGCAGGCCGCCGACTCCCTGGGCCGTTTGCTGGCCAAGACATCCAAGGCGGTGGTCAAAGGAGGCCGGGCATGAGCATCCTGCAACGTTTGCAGCCTTATCCGGGCCTGCGGGTAATGATTTCCGGCGGTGCAGCGGGTATCGGCGAAGTGCTTGCCCGCGCCTATCTCGAAGCTGGGGCCGAGGTCCATGTATGCGATGTCAGCGAGGCGGCCCTGGCGGCGTTTCGCGACCGCCACCCCCAGGCCTTGGCCAGCCGGGCTGATGTCGGTGACCCGCAGCAGATCGAGGCATTGTTCCAACTGCAGGTCCAGCGCTTCGGCGGGCTGGATGTACTGGTCAACAACGCCGGTATCGCCGGGCCCACCGCGGGCATCGATGCGGTCAGCGATGCCGACTGGCAACGCACCATCGATATCAACCTCACCGCGCAATACCGTTTCGCCCACCATGCCGTGCCTTTGCTCAAGGCCTCGCAGAACGCTCATCTGTTGCATATCGCCTCGGTGGCCGGACGCCTGGGTTATGCCTGGCGCACCCCGTATGCGGCGACCAAGTGGGCGATCGTCGGGTTGATGAAGTCCCTGGCCGCCGAACTCGGGGCCAGCGATATCCGCGTCAATGCGCTATTGCCGGGGATCGTCGAAGGGCCGCGCATGGAGGCGGTGATCCAGGCCCGGGCTGAACAGACCGGCGTACCCATGGAGCAGATGCGCCAGGAGTACCTGGACAAGATCTCGCTCAAGCGCATGGTCAGCGCCGAGGACGTGGCGGCCATGGCCTTGTTCCTCTGTTCGCCGGCGGCCCGCAATGTCACTGGGCAGGCGATCAGCGTCGACGGCAACGTCGAGTACCTCTAACCGCCTCGGCGGCCAGCCCCGCCGAAGGACTCGGCGGCGGATTCCATCAGCGACACCCTGGGATTTTTTTCTTCAAGAATAAAAGTCGGAGCACCGTCATGCCTGGAAAAACCCCTGTCATCATCACCTGCGCCGTTACCGGTGCGATCCATACCCCCTCCATGTCCCCTTATCTGCCGATCACTGCCGGGCAGATCGCGAGCGAGGCCATCGCCGCGGCCGAGGCCGGAGCCGCCATCGTCCATCTGCATGCCCGTGACCCGGAGGATGGCCGGCCGAGCCAGGACCCCAGGCTATTTCGCCAGTTTCTGCCACAGATCAAGGCGGCCAGTGATGTGGTGATCAATCTCACCACGGGCGGTGCGCCGACCATGGGGGTCGAGGAGCGGCTACAGCCGGTTTTGGAGTTCAAGCCGGAACTGGCTTCGTTGAACATGGGCTCGATGAACTTCGGCCTGTACGAAATGCTCAGTCGCTATAGCGAGTTCAAGCACGACTGGGAGCAGCCCTACTTGGCGGAGAGCGACGATCGGATCTTCCGCAATACCTTTAGAGATATTGCCCACATCCTCGGGGCCTGCGCCGCGAATCGCACCCGCTTCGAAATCGAGTGCTACGACATCGGCCATCTCTATACCGCGGCACATTTCCTTGAGCGCGGGCTGCTCAAGACGCCGTTGTTCATCCAGTCGGTGTTCGGCTTGCGTGGCGGTATCGGTGGCCACCCCGAGGACCTGGCCCATATGCGCCGGACCGCCGACCGCCTGTTCGGCGATGCCTATCACTGGTCGATTCTCGGCGCCGGACGCAACCAGATCCCCCTGGGGACCATGGGCCTGGCCATGGGCAGCCATGTCCGGGTGGGCCTGGAGGACTCGCTCTGGGATGGCCCGGGCAAGCTGGCCGCCAGCAATGCCGACCAGGTGCGCCGTATCCGCACGGTCATCGAGGCCCTGGGTGGCCGCGTGGCGACTGCGGATGAGGCGCGGACCCTGCTCGGGCTCAAGGGGCGTGACCAGGTCGCGTTCTGAGTCGACGCTTGAGTGCCTGCACCGCGTAACGTCGGGCGCAGGCCATCCCGCATAACAATTACAAAGGGATATGCCCATGAGTACCGCTACCACCGCCGCTCCCCGGGACCAGCAGCAGTTGACCCGCTTGATGTTCCGCAAGCTCATGCCATTGTTGATCGCCGCCTATGTCCTGAGCTTTCTCGATCGCACCAACATCGCCCTGGCCAAGCACCAGCTGGATGTCGACCTGGGAATTTCCGCCGCGGCCTATGGCCTTGGCGCCGGATTGTTCTTCCTCACCTACGCGCTGTCCGAAGTGCCGAGCAACCTGATCATGCACCGGGTCGGCGCGCGTTTCTGGATCGCCCGAATCATGGCCACCTGGGGCTTGATCTCGGCTGCCATGGCCTTTGTCCAGGGCGAGACTTCCTTCTACGTGCTGCGCCTGTTGCTGGGGATCGCCGAGGCCGGGCTGTTCCCCGGGGTGATGCTGTACCTGACCTACTGGTTCGATCGCCAGCAGCGGGCCCGGGCCACCGGTTACTTCCTGCTGGGCGTGTGCCTGGCCAATATCATCGGTGGCCCGTTGGGCGCGGCGTTGATGAAGATGGATGGCTTGCTGGGCTGGCATGGCTGGCAATGGATGTTCCTGCTCGAAGGTTTGCCCGCGGTGTTCTTCGCCTGGGTGGTCTGGCGGCACCTGCCGGATCGTCCGGGCAAGGCCCGCTGGCTGAGCGCCGAAGAGGCCCGCGCCGTCGAGCAGCGCCTGGCCAGGGAAGCCGATGAAGGCGCAGGGCAGGGCGGGCATTCGTTCAGGCAGTGCTTCACCCCGCAGATCCTGCTGGCGATCTTTGTGTACTTCTGCCACCAGATCACCATCTATACCGTGATCTTTTTTCTCCCCGGCATCATCGGCAAGTACGGCAGCCTGAGCATCATGCATGTCGGCCTGTTGAACTCGCTGCCATGGATCGCGGCCGCCGTGGGGGCGCTGACCTTGCCCCGGCTGGCTACCAACCCTCGGCGCTCACGACACCTGCTGGTGATGGGCCTGTTGGTGATGGCCGCAGGAGTGCTTCTGGCCGCGGTGTCTGGCCCGGTATTGAGTCTGTTGGGGTTCTGCGTGGCGGCGCTGATGTTCTTTGTCGTGCAGTCGATCATCTTCCTGTACCCGGCCTCGCGACTCAAAGGCGCCGCCCTTGCCGGTGGCTTGGGCTTCGTGAACTGCTGCGGCCTGCTGGGTGGGTTTGTCGGGCCGTCGGTCATGGGCGCGATCGAAATGACCACCGGCGATGCCATGAACGGTCTGAAGGTGATCGCCCTGGTGCTGTTGCTGGCCGCATTGGTGGCGCTGCGTTTGCGCCAGGGGCAGGAAGATCGGCAGCCGTGTCATGGGGCAGTGGCCAGGTCGGCGAAGCAGCACTCGATATGAACTGGCCCGCCAGGTTCGGGGCCGGTGCGTGATGTCCGATTGAGTGCAGTGGCAACCGCAATGCCTTGGCTGGACGCCAACCCCCGGGCCTTTCTACACTGCACGGCATCTGGGGAATGGGGCATCGCCGATGAATCGCAATGAACTGCGCAAGGCTGACATCAACCTGATGGTGGTGTTCGAGGCGCTGATGCTGGAGCGCAACGTCACCCGGGTGGCGGAGAAACTGTTCCTCGGCCAGCCCACCATCAGTTCCGCGCTCAACCGATTGCGGGCGATGTTCAACGATCCGCTGTTCATTCGTGTCGGCCACCGGATGGAGCCTACCGCCCGTGCCGAGCAGCTGATCCAGCACCTGTCGCCCGCCCTGGATGCCCTGTCCTCGGCCTTGAGCCTGACCCATGATTTCGACCCCGCCAGCAGCACCATGACCTTTCGCATCGGCCTGTCCGACGATGTCGAGTTCGGCTTGCTGCCGCCCTTGCTGCGGGCCTTGCGCCAGGAAGCGCCGCAGGTGGTGGTCGTGGTCCAGCATGTGGACTACTGGCGGATTCCCGACTTGCTGGCCTCTGGCGATATCACGGTCGGCATCAGCCAGACCCGGGGCCTGCCGGCCAATGCCAAGCGCAAGTTGCTGCGACATATCCAACCCAGCGTGTTGCGCGCCGATGCCAGCGACACGCCGATGAGCCTCGATGAGTACTGCTCGCGGCCCCATGTGCTGGTGTCCCACACCGCCAATGTCGCCGGCTTCGCCGATGAGTGGCTGGCGGAAATCGGCCGTACGCGCCAGGTGGTGCTGTCGGTGCCGCAGTACAGTTCCCTGCCGGCCCTGCTGGCCGGTACCAAGCTGATCGCCAGCCTGCCGGACTACGCGGCCATGGCCATGGCGGCCTCGGGGCAATTGCATTGCGAGCCGTTCCCGTTCAAGACCCCGACCCTGGACCTGTCGATGGTCTGGCTCAGCCATGTCGACACCGATCCTGCCGAGCGCTGGCTGCGCTCGCGGCTGGAGGCATTCATGAGCGAACGAGCACCGCTGCCGCTCGCCACCTGAATGCCCCGCTGGTGATCGCTGCCCTGGCATTGTCGATGGCACCTGCTTTGCTCAGTGAAGCCCTTGTGCAAGTCCTAACCGCGGAGAATGTCCATGAGTCCAAACCGTTCCCTGTTGCGTGGCCGCGGCAGCCAAGACAGCGGCAAGGTGGGCATGGTCGAGCTGTTCTTCGACCTGGTGTTCGTGTTTGCCGTGACCCAGTTGTCCCATGCCTTGCTGGCGCACCTGTCCCTGGGCGGGGCGCTGCAGGTTGCCCTGCTGATGGTGGCGGTGTGGTGGGTATGGATCTTCACCTCATGGATCACCAACTGGCTGGACCCGGAAACCCTGCCGATCCGCCTCGGGCTATTCGTGCTGATGGTCGCGGGGCTGCTGTTGTCGTCCTCGATTCCCCACGCGTTTGGCGAGCGGGGCCTGCTGTTCGCCGGCGCCTATGTGTTCATGCAAGTGGGGCGTACCGCCTATTCGCTGTGGGCGGTACGGGGCGAGCCGCTGAACATGACCCGCAACTTCCAGCGGATTCTCCTGTGGTTGATGTTCTCCGGCGTGTTCTGGATCGCTGGTGGACTGCTGCAAGGGCCTGGCCGCCTGGTTTGCTGGGTGCTGGCACTGGGCATCGAAGTGTTGTCGCCGTCCGTGTATTTCTGGGTGCCGGGGCTGGGCCGCTCGACCCTGGATGACTGGAATATCGAAGGCAACCACATGGCCGAACGCTGTGCGTTGTTCGTGATCATCGCCCTGGGCGAGTCGTTGCTGGTCACCGGTGCCACCTTCGCCGAACTGGCTACCACGGCCCAGGGACTGCTGGGATTCGTGGTCGCCGTGCTGGGCAGCATCGCCATGTGGTGGGTGTATTTCGACAGCGGCGCCGAGCGTGCCCACCACCGCATCGCGCATTCCGCCGATCCAGGACGCCAGGCGCGGATCGCCTACACCTACATCCACTTGCTGATCATCGCCGGGATCATCGTCAGTGCGGTGGCCGACGAACTGGTGCTGGTCCATCCGGATCATGCCAGCCAGGCGGGGGTGCTGGTGATCGTCGCCGGGCCTTGGCTGTTCCTGCTGGGCTGTGCCTTGTTCAAGTGGGTGATGAACGACCGGCCGCTGCCACCGTTATCGCATCTGGCGGGGCTTGGGAGCCTGGCGCTGCTGTTGCCGTTCGCCTGGAACCAGGTGTTTTCCGCCTTGGCCCTGGGCAGCCTGACCAGCCTGGTGATGCTGGTGGTCGCAGCCTGGGAGACCCTGGTCCTGCGCGAGCGAGGCGCGGTGTAGCCATACGGCCAATGGAGGATTCATCCGGTCCGGGGCTTGTGTAGTATGTAGCGCCTTTTTCCCCTGACTGACTGGGAGCTCCACCATGCCGCACCTGCATATGGAATACACCGCCAACCTGCCTCAGCTGGACACCGACAAGGCGCTGCTGCGACTCAATCACGCGCTGGTGGCGTCCGGGCAGTTTTCCGATGAGTTCGACATCAAGAGCCGAGCGGTGAAAGTGGAGTCGTTCCGGGTCGGTACCGGTCTTGGCGAGCGGGCCTTTGTCCACGTCAAGCTGGCCCTGCTCAGTGGCCGTTCGCCGGAGATCAAGAAGCAACTGTCCGAAAGCCTGCTGGCCGTACTGCAGGATCTGGCCCCCTGGCCGGCCGAGTTGCAGGTCCAGCTGTGCGTGGAACTCCTGGATATCGATCGCGCTTCCTACACCAAGGCCGCCATCGGTCTCTGACGCTGCCAGGCGCCAGGCCCAGGCTCTCGGGGCGGGTATCCCGGGAGCCTAGAGCTGGCCTTGCTCGGCGCAGACCTTGACCACCTGCTCACGGAACCAGGTCTGCGCGCTGTCCTGATCGGTGTCCTGGCTCCACTGCATGTCCAGGGTAAATCCCGGCAGGCCGCTGGGCGCCTCGCAGTGATTGAACACCGCCTCATTGGCCAGCAGGGCCTGGATGCGTCGGGGCAGGGTGAGAATGAAATCGGTGCCGGTGATCATCTTCAAGGCTGCGCTGTAGCTATTGGAGCGGGCGACGATCTGGCGCTTCTGGGCCTGGCGCGCCAACCAGCCATCCACCATGTTGCTGTCCGAGGTCCAGGGCGTGGGAAACACATGCCGTCGTTCGATGAACGATTGCAGGCTGAAGCGTGGTTCCTCGGGCGGCGTCGCGCGCTTGTCGAACACGCACACCAGATCGTCCTCCAGCAGCATCTGTGACTTGAGATCGGCATGGCTGCGATGGAAGTTGGGGCCAAAGCAGATCACCAGGTCGAGGCTGCCATCGCGCAGCTCATCGGCCGGGATATCGGTTTCCAGCTTCTGTACGTTCACTGTCACCGGCAGGTCGGCGTAGTCGAAACCCTTGAGCAGGCGCGGCAGGATCAGCAGCTCGAAGTATTCCGGAGCGCAGAGGTTGAAGGTCACTGCCTGGCGGGTCGGATCGAAGGCCGCCACCCCGCTGTGGCAGAGATTGATGCTCTCCAGGATCTTCAGCACATGGCTGTACATGCTGGTGGCCTTGTAGGTCGGGCGCATGCCTGTGCGGGTGTTGACGAACAACTCGTCCTGGAAGCTGTTGCGCAGTTTCTTCAGGCAATAGCTGACGGTGGACTGGCTGACGCACAGGGTTTCCGAAACCCCGGTGACACTGCTTTGCTCGTACACCGCGATAAAGACCATGAGGTCTTGCATGTCGAGTTTTCTGAGCACATTGCTGATGAGCATCCGTTTCATCCCACTGGGCACCTGGCGCCGGTGGCGCGCAAACCGGATCGATGCTAGCGGAACGATCGTCCTAGTTAAATGCCCGGAGCCGGGATTCGCGGACAGCATCGGGACATTAATTTCCGATAACACGACCTGCACAGTTTCGCGCAAAAAAGCGCCCTGTGTCCCAGCCTGATTTCAGGCCGTTACCGCCTTGGGGCGGCTGCTGCGCACCAGGCCCAGCATACCCAGCGCAACCAGCAGGACGCCGAGCAGTTCCCCCGGGTGCGGTGCCTGGCCGAGCCACAGCCAATGGAACAGAGTCAGGAACAACGTGCTCAGGTACACATAGGAAATCACCGTCGAAGGGGCGATCACGCCAATGGCCCGGTGCAACAGCCAGAAGGTCGCCAGGGTCGCGAACATCGCCAGGTACAGCAGCCACAGCAGGTCGTTGCCAGTGAGCAGGCTGGCGCTGCGCCAACCACCGCTGGCCAGGCAGGCGACGAACAGGAACAAGGAGCCGAAAAGCATGTTCCAGAACGTCATCGCTGCCGGGCTGCGGCCCTGCAAGCTGCCCGCCTTGAAACGCTGGCTCAGGGGTGGATAGGCCGCCATGGCCAGGCAACCCAGGCCATAGACACCCATGGCGTACCACGACGGCAGTTGGTCCGGCGCACCGCCCTTGAGGATCAGCAGCAGCGCACCTGCGGCGGCGGTCAGCATTGGCAGCAACCGGCGCCGGCGACTGTCGCCGGGCAACAACCACCCTTCGAACAATAGGGTCAGCAACGGCACCAGGGTGTACAGGGTTCCGGTATTGACCGCCGAGGTGTGGCGCAGGGCCTCGAACAACGAGCCGAAGTACAGCGCCAGCAGCAGGCCGAGCGCGCCATGGGCCGCCAGCGCTGCCAGGGTCATCGAGGACAGGCCGCGGGACCACAGCAGGGGCACGAACAGCAAGGCTGAAAACAGCAGGCGCAGGGCCGTCAGCAGCACGGGATCGATGGCGCGGCTGACCTGGGCGGCAGCGAAGAAGGAGGCGGCGATCAAGGCCGCCCAGAGCAGCATGCCGAGGTTGGCCTGGGTGAAGTTCACAGGGTTCATGCAGGCCTCCCGGGCCGGGGTACAAGGCGGCTCAACGAATGTGCCTGGCGTAGTGCCGGGGATCGAAGCGCAGCACCATGAGGATCATCAGCAGCATCACCGCGGTCAGCGACCACCAGGCCCATTCGAAGCTGCCCAGCTGGTCGCGGATCATGCCTGCCAGCAGTGGTGACAGCCCGGCGATCAGGTAGCCGATGCCCTGCACGAAGGCTGTCAGGCCACCGGCGCGGCGCGGATCGCCCAGGTGATCCAGGGAGACGATCAGGCTCATCGGGAACAGCCCGCCGATACCCAGGCCCAGCAGGCAGGGCCAGAGCAGGCTCAGGTGTTGCGGGCTGAGGATCAGGCCGCAGAAGCCGGCGATGATCAGTGTCAGCAGGGCCACCAGCACCAGGCGGCGATCCTGGCTGCGGTTGGCGATGGCTGGGGTGATAAGGCCGGAGATCACCTCCATGGCGGTGAGAAACCCCAGTAGCAGGCCGGCATTCTGTTCGCTCCAGCCGTTCTCCACGTAATAAGGGGCAAGCCAGGCCAGTACGCAGGTATAGGAGGCGGTACCCAGGCCGAAGAACACCGCCAGCAGCCAGGCCCGGCGGTTGCTGGCGAACGATTCGCGCCCACCACGGGCGGCCGGCAGGCTGGGCAGGGAGCGACGCTGGGCATACCAGAACACCAGGGCCAACAAGGCCAGGGCCGCCCAGATCGCCAGGGCCAGGCGCCAGCTGCCGCTCTGGTTCATCACCAGGGGGGCGAAAGAAGCGGCGATGGCTGCGCCGCCCATGATCGAGGTGACATACAGGCCCATGAACAGCGAGACATTGTCAGCGAAGCGTGACTTGATCAGCGCCGGCATCAACGCCTGGATCAGGGCGATGCCGATCCCGGCCAGGACAGCGCTGAGGATCAGCTCTGCAGCCGAGTCCATGAACAACCGCGACACCGTGGCCAGGCCGATGATCAGCAGGGACAGGACCACGGTGCGGTGCTCGCCCAGGCGTTGGCTGATGCCCATGCCGAAGAACATCGCCAGGCCCATGGCCATGACCGGCAGCATGGTCAGCAACGAGGCCAGGCTGAAACTCAGGGGAATATCGCCACGAATGCCCGAGAGCAGCGGGCCGACAGCGGCCATCGACGGCCGCAGGTTGAGGGCCACCAGGACTACGCTGGCCATCAGCCAGAGTGCGGGGCGGGAGGTTGCACGAACGCTTTCCATAACCAGACCTTCAGTAAGCAGTGGGCTGATTAGGCGGTGCCGTGCGTGCCGGGGGCAAATCAGAAAGTTTGCCGCACTATTTAAAAATTAAATAAGACTTAAGCGGCAAGCGGCAAGCGGCAAGCGGCAAGCGGCAAGCTCCAAGCCGCAAGCATGTGCTTGAGGCTTGAGGCTTGAGGCTTGAGGCTTGCCGCTGCTCTTAGAACGGCTTGGTCGGCAGGTACTTGCCATCCAGGGTGATCACCGCGCGGGAGCCGCCTTCGGGGTCCTCGACCTTCTTGATGTCCAGCTTGAAGTTGATGGCGCTGATGATGCCGTCGCCGAACTGCTCGTGGACCAGGGCCTTGAGGGTCGAGCCGTAGACCTGAAGCATTTCATAGAAGCGGTACACGGTCGGGTCGGTGGGGATGCCGCCAGGAATGCTGCCGCGCGAGGGGATGCTTTGCAGCAGGCGGCTGGCGTCCTGGTCCAGGCCCAGTTTGTCGCACACCAGGTCGGCTGCGGCGGCCGGCAGGGCGTGCTGGCCCAGCAGGGCGGCGGTGACGAAGGCCAGGCTCAGCCCGGTGCCGTCGGTGAGGTCCTGCCAGGACAGGTTCTTGCGCGCCTTGGCGTCGATGATGGTGTCGGCCAGGGCCAGGCGTGGGGCTTGGGCGAATTGGGATTGCAGCATGGGTGGATTCCTCTTGGGTGAGTGAAGGTTGCTGCTCAGGCAGCGGTCGAAGGGCGGCTGGCCAGGGCACAGGTATACGGGTGCTCGGCCAGGGACACGAAGCGCCGGGCAGGGCCGTCGAGGGCGGCGATGGCGCCGCTCTCGATGTCGTAGACCCAGCCATGCAGGTTCAGCCGGCCCTGCTCCAGGGCCAGGGCCACCGAGGGGTGCGTCTTCAGGTTAGCCAACTGGGCGATGACGTTGTCCCGGACCAGGGCGTCCAGGTGTTCGGCGGGCGAGGCATGGTGCCGCGCGGCGTTGATCACTCGGGCCGATTCGGCATGGCGCAGCCAGTTGGCCACGGCAGGCAGGTGGTCCAGGCACTTGCAGGTGGAAAGGGCGGTCATGGCGCCGCAGTCGGAGTGGCCGCAGATGACGATGTCGCTCACCCCCAGTACCGCCACCGCGTATTCCACCGTGGCCGATACGCCGCCGGGCTCGGGGCCGTAGCTGGGCACGATGTTGCCAGCGTTGCGGATCACGAACAGGTCGCCAGGCTCTTGCTGGGTCAACAGTTCCGGCACCACCCGGCTGTCGGAGCACGTGACGAACAGCGTGCCGGGGCTCTGGGCGCTGGCCAGTTGCTTGAACAGTTCGCTGCGCTGGGGGAAGGCTTCGCGCTGGAACTTGAGGAAGCCGTCGATGATGTGCTGCATGGGAGTCTCCTTGCGTCGCTGATGGGGCAAGGATGGGCGGTTGCAGCTATAGCGTCCAAGACCGGTTTATTATGCTTTCCATAAGTCATGCCTATAGTTGGGACTGCCATGCTCTTGCGTCATATCCGTTACCTGCTGGCCGTGGCCGAGCACTGCAACTTCACCCGCGCCGCCGAGGCGCTGCACGTGTCGCAGCCGACCCTGTCGCAGCAGATCAAGCAGTTGGAGGAGTCCCTGGGGGCGCCGTTGTTCGATCGGTCCGGGCGCAGCGTGCGCCTGACCGATGCCGGCCAGGCCTATGTCGCCTATGCCCGGCGTGCCCTGCAGGACCTGGAAGCCGCGCGGCGGGCGATGCACGACGTGCAGGACCTGAGCCGGGGCTCATTGCGCCTGGCCCTGACCCCGACCTTCACCGCCTACCTGGCCGGGCCCTTGCTCAGCCGGTTCAACCAGCGCTATCCGGGCATCCGCCTGAGCATCGAGGAAATGACCCAGGATCGCCTGGAGGCGGCCCTGGCTGAAGATCGCCTGGACCTGGGCATTGCCTTCGCCGGCGAGCACCTGGCGGAGATCGAGCCCCAGGATCTGTTCAGCGAGACCCTGAGCCTGGTGGTCGGCCCGCAGTACCAGGCCCGGGAGCAAGAGCCGCTGGATGCCGAGGCGCTGGGGCGTCAATCGCTGGCGTTGCTCAGTGGCGACTTCGCCACCCGCCGCCATATCGACCTGTATTGCCGCCAGCAGGGCATTGCGCCATGCATCGCCATCGAGGCCAATTCGGTGAGTGCGCTGGTGGAGATCGTGCGTCGCGGGCAGCTGGTGACGTTGTTGCCCAGTGCCATTGCCCGGGAGCAGCCGGGCTTGCGCGCACTGGCCCTGGCCTCACCCCTGGCGCCGCGCAGCGTGGTGTTGCTGGGGCGCCGGGGCGCCTATCGCAGCGCGGCTTGCCAGGCTTTCCGGCAGTTACTGGAGCAGGATTACGGCGCCGCCAACCACTGATTGACCACCTGGTCGTAGGCGCCGGTGGCCTTGCTCAGGTGTAGCCACTGGTCGACGTAGCTCTTCCAGGCCACATCGTCCCGGGGCAGGAGGAAGGCCTTCTCGCTGTACTGCAGGGCATGCTCGGGGTTGACCGCGCACAGTCCCGGCTTGCGTCGTTGCTGGAAGCGCGCCTCCGAGGCATCGGTGATCATCACGTCGGCCTTGTGGCTGAGCAACTGGTCGAAGATCTTCACGTTGTCGGCGAACAGCGTCAGGTCGGCGTTGGGCAAGCGGGTGCGGGCGAAGACTTCGTTGGTGCCTCCCGGCGGTTCGATCAGGCGTACCGAAGGCTGGTTGATCTGCTCCACGCTCTGGTAGAGCTTGAGGTCCTGGCAGCGCACCAGGGGAATCTTGCCATCGACGCCCAGGGGCTGGCTGAAGAAGGCCTTTTTCTGACGCTCCAGGGACACCGAGATCCCGCCCACGGCGATATCGCATTGCTGGCTCTGGAAGTCCGCCATCAGGCTCTTCCAGGTGGTGTTGACCCACTTCACCCTGACTCCGAGGCTCTGGGCCAGGGATTCGGCCATTGCAATGTCGATGCCCTCGTAGTGCCCGTCATCGCGCAGGTAGCTGTAGGGCTTGTAGTCGCCGGTGGTGCAGACCGTCAGGTGGCCGCGTTCGAGCACCTGGTCCAGGTGCGAGGTCGACTCCTGGGCAAGGGCAAGGGCGGGGGCCGCGAGGCCGAACAGGGTACTGAGCAGAAGGCGTGGGAGCATCGAGTCGTTCCTTGAATGGCGGCTGGGCATAGTGCAGGAGCCTTGTCGGGGCGGGCAAGGGCCTGGATATTGCCGCGCGGCCGTGGCCAATGGCGGCTTGACCGGCTTTCGACCTTTTTTTCACGTATGGCTGGTTAACCTGTGGCCCCTGGATTCCAACAAGAGTTTGCCAGTCATGTCGTCCCACCCCCCACCGTCCATAGAGCTGGAGTTCGCTCGGCGCTACGACCAGGAGCATGCGCGCGTCTGCCGTGAGCCCCGGCCTGCCGGGGTGGGCACGCGCCTGGCGCTCTGGCGTACGACGCGGCTGGTGCGCCATGCCTTGAGCGTGGCTGGCGAGCCTGGGTTGATCCTGGATGTGGCGTGTGGGGCTGGGCGTTATTGGCCGGTGCTGGCCGAGCATGGCAACCGGGTGATCCTGGCGGCGGACCCTTCCGAGGAAATGCTGAGCCACGCCCAGACTCATCATCCGGTCAGCCTGATGAAGCGGATCAAGACCTTCCATAGCTCGGCGTTCGATATCGGCCTGTCGGCCAACGCGGTGGACAGCATCATCTGCATGCAGTTGTTCGCCCATGTCACCCATGGCGAGGACCGCCTGGCCCTGTTGCGCGAGTTCCACCGGGTCAGTCGTGACTCGGTGATCGTCGCGACCCGGGTCGAGTACTTCTTCCAGTCGTGGCAGCGTGCGACCACGGCTGCCGGTGCTCTGCCCCTGGTGAGCAAGGTGCAGCTGGAGGCCGAGTTCGCCGAAGCCGGATTCGACGTCCTCAGCCACCATGACCTGTTTCCCGGATGCGCCCCTTCACGGATCTACGTGTTGAGTAAACAGGGCTAGTCCAGGCTCCCGGACTATTCTTGTTTTTCGTCCCGGGGTTTCTCGCAGGCTCTTATCGGACCAATGCTCGGAAATGGCCGGGGCGATATATACTGCGCGCCATTCTTCAAGGGAGAGCCGTGTGGCCATCGATATACACTGGATTCGCGACAACGATAGCCTCGGTCAGTTTTGCGCCGAATGGCAGCACCTGCCCTTCGTCGCCCTCGACACCGAATTCATGCGGGTCGACACTTTCTATCCCATCGCCGGCCTGTTGCAGGTGGGTGATGGGCAGCGCGCCTACCTGATTGACCCTTTGACCATCGACAACTGGCAACCCTTGGCCGAGCTGCTGGAGAACCCGGCAGTGGTCAAGGTGGTGCACGCCTGCAGCGAGGATCTCGAAGTCCTGCTGCGCCTGACAGGGAGCCTGCCAGCGCCGTTGTTCGATACGCAACTGGCGGCGGCTTACCTGAACCTGGGGTTCTCCATGGGTTATTCGCGCCTGGTGCAGGAAGTCCTGGGCATCGAGTTGCCCAAGGGCGAGACCCGCTCCGACTGGCTGCAACGCCCGCTCTCGGAAACCCAGGTCAGCTATGCCGCCGAAGATGCCGTGCACCTGGCCCAGGTGTTCGGCCAGTTGCGTGCCAAGCTGTCCGACGACAAGTACCGCTGGGTGCTTGAGGATGGTGCCGAGCTGGTGGCCAACCTGCGTCGCGAAGTGGACCCCAACGAGGTTTACCGCGATGCCAAGCTGGCCTGGAAACTGTCCCGTGCCCAGCTGGCGGTACTGCGCGAGCTGTGTGCCTGGCGCGAGCGTGAGGCGCGAGCCCGCGACTTGCCGCGCAATCGAATCGTTCGTGAACATGCGCTCTGGCCCCTGGCCAGGACCCAGCCCGATACCTTGTCGGCGCTGGCCAAGATCGAAGACATGCACCCACGAACCGTACGCCAGGATGGCGAGTTCCTCCTGGACCTGATCAAGCGCACCGCCAAGCTCGGTCCGGAACAGTGGCCGCCGGCCCTGCCCGAGCCGTTGCCGATCGAAGCGTCGGCCCTGCTCAAGCGCCTGAAGGCGGTGGGCCAGGCCGAAGCGGAGCGCCTGGACATCGCGCCGGAACTGATGCTGCGCAAGAAAACCCTGGAAAGCCTGCTCAAGAGCGGCTTTCCCAATGGGCCTTACCAATTGCCTGATTCGCTGCGTGGCTGGCGCCGCGAATTGATGGGCCAGGCGCTGCTGGACAGCCTGGCCACTGCCGGAGAACAGCCTTGAAACATATCTGCTCCATCTACCGAAGCCCGCGCAAGAACGAGATGTACCTCTACGTGCTCAAGAGCGAAGCCCTGGAGCGCGTGCCGGAAACCCTGCTGGCGGCGTTCGGCAAGCCGCAGCATGCCTTCGACCTGGTGTTGACCCCGGAGCGCAAGCTGGCTCGGGAAGATATCCAGAAAGTGCTGGAGAATCTCGACAAGCAGGGTTATCACCTGCAGATGCCACCGGCCGAAGACGAGTACATCGAGCACCTGCCCGAAGAGTTGCTACGCCGCAATGATCCGGTCTGACTCCTGTTAGGCGCTCGGTCCCGGGCGCCCTTGCTGTGCACTTGACTGACCTGGCCACCCTGAACGATGGAGCGACACTCCATCGACGGTGGCCTGCACCGTTTTTTAAGGTTTGAACCATGCGCGTTCTGATTGCCGAACACGACCACGCTATTTATGCCCGCCTGTTGCGTCAGGCGGCTGCGGACCTGGATGTTCTGACCAGTGGCGATTCCGCCGAATTGGCTCGCCTGGCAGTGGACTGCCCGGTATGGCTCGGCCAGCCGGACCTGTTGGCGACCCTGCTGCGCCAGGGGCACAAGCCCCAGTGGTTGCAATCGACATGGGCCGGCATCACGCCCTTGCTGGCCGATGGCCTGCCTCGCCACTATCGCCTGACCCGGGCGGTGGGGATCTTCGGCCAGGTGATGGCCGAGTACGTGCTGACCTACATCCTGGGCCACGAGCGCGAAGTGTTGGCGCGCCTGGTCAGCCAGGTGGAACGCAAGTGGGACAACCGCCTGGGCCAGAGCCTGGTAGGGCGCAAGGTCTTGATCGTCGGTACCGGTGATATCGGCCAGAGCGTGGCGCAATTCCTGGTGCCGTTCGGCGTCAAGCTCTATGGCATCGCCAGCCAGGCCCGTGAACAGGCGCCCTTTATCGAGGTCGCCGGCCTCAAGGACCTGGGACGGCTGGTGGGCGAGGTGGATTACGTGGTCAACCTGTTGCCCAACACGCCCAGCACCCACGACTTGTACGATGCGGCGCTGTTCAAGCAATTCAAGTCAACGGGCTTGTTCATCAATGTCGGACGTGGTGTGTCGGTGGTCGATGCGGACCTGGTGCAGGCCCTCAAGGACGGCCACCTGGCTGGCGCGGTGATCGATGTCTGTCGCCAGGAACCATTGCCACAGCGCCATCCGTTCTGGACTGCCTGGGGCCTGCTGCTGACGGGCCACAGCTCGGCACCGACCTCGCCGGAACTGATGGTGCAGCTGTTCGTGGAGAACCTGCGGGCCTACCAGTCCAAGCAGCCCCTGCGCGGCGAAGTGGATTTCGCCCGGGGCTACTAGGACGCCGAAGCGGCAAGCTGCAAGCTTGAGGTTTGCAGCTTGAGGCTTGTTTAGAGATTGAAGTCGCCTTCGGATACGGTTTCGCTCAGTGGGCGACGCGGGCTCGGTACTTCGCGGGCCTGCAGGTAGTCGGCCAGGGTCGACTTGTCGCCCAGCTTGCCCACTGCCACGGCAGCGTGCAGGGCATAGCCTTCGGGAATCTTCAGCTCCTTGCGGGTCAGCTCCTGGTCGAAGCCGGCCATGCCATGGGTGTGCCAACCGCTGAGGCTGGCTTGCAGTGCCAGGTGGCCCCAGGCCGAACCGGTGTCGAAGGTGTGCCACAGGGCCGGGGTTTCCTCGCTGGCGCCTGGGGCGGTGAAGGTGGTCTTGGACATCACGATCACCAGGGCCGAAGCGTGTTGCGCCCAGCCACGGTTGAATTCGTTGAGCAGGCCCAGGAAGCGCTCCCAGTTCGGCGTGTCGCGGCGGGCATAGAGAAAGCGCCACGGTTGCGAGTTGTAGGCCGAAGGTGCCCAGCGTGCGGCTTCGAAGAAGCTCAGCAGGGTTTCCTCAGGGATGGCTTCTGCGGTGAAGGCCCGTGGTGACCAGCGCTGGGTGAATTGCGGGTGGATGGTGTAGTCGGCAACGCGAGGATTGGCGCTCATGCAAAGACTCCAGACAACATTTGGGAAAGATGGAATAACCGGCAGGCGCAGTTAGCTGGGCGAAGGGGTTTTCCTGACCTTGCGGGATGCTCCGGGTGCCATGTGATTGGCATTTCATGGCACCCGGGCGGGGGTGGTCCGGGGAGCAAAGCTACTGTGCCCCCTGGCAGCTGGCAAGCCCCGGGTTACCAGTAGTCGCCAGTGCTTGGCCCGCCGGGCCTTCGGCACTAGACTGGCGGCCTTTTCACCCTTGGAAACTGATTCTCGAACCATGGCCGCCAAAGTCGAACCATTCTGGATACGCAAGACCCTCGAACAACTCGACCAGGAGGAATGGGAGTCGTTGTGCGATGGCTGCGGCCTGTGTTGCCTGCAAAAGCTCGAGGACGAGGACGACAACAGCGTCTATTACACCCGTATCGCCTGCAAGCTGCTGGACCTGAAGACCTGCCAGTGCAGTGACTACGCCAACCGTCGCGAGTCGGTGCCCGACTGCATCCAGCTCACGCCGGGCAAGGCCGATGAATTCAAGTGGCTGCCACCCACTTGCGGTTACCGTCTGGTGAGCGAAGGCAAGGACCTGCCGCTCTGGCACCACCTGGTGTGCGGCGATCGCGATGCAGTGCACCATGAGCGCATTTCCCAGTCCGGACGCATGCTGGCCGAAGGTAGCGTGGCGGAAGAAGACTGGGAGGATCACCTGATTTTTCGCGCAGGCTGAGGCATCGCCGCGCTGACCTCGAGCCCAGGGCGGGCTCTCAAGCAAGGAGTGTGTATGAGGGGGAGGGCGAAGCTGGCGCTGGCCATGGCGCTGCTGGCGTTGAATGCATCGGCCTGGGCCGCGCAGAAAGTCGATCTGGATTACCACGTGCGTTTCCTGCCCCAGAGCGACCAGGCCGAAGTACGCCTGACCCTGGCTGAAGGGTCGGCGCTGCGCAGCCTGGATTTTGACCTGGGCCAGAGTGGTGACTACAGCGACTTCAAGGCCGATGGCCAATGGCAGGCTGCGCCGGCCGAGACCGGCGAGCAGCGCGGTATCTGGCGCCCGGCCAGCGGCAAGGCCAGCCTGAGCTACCGGGTACGCTTGAGCCATAGCCCGAAGAAGGGCAGCTACGACAGCCGCAGCAATGCCAACTGGGCCTTGGTGCGCGGTGAGACGCTGGTGCCGCCGGCCCGGCTCGATCAACAAGATGGCATCGAGCTGGTGGCACGCCTGGATTTCGAACTGCCCAGCGGCTGGAAGAGTGTCGAGACGGCATGGCCGCGGATCGGCAAGCAGCGCTTTCGCATCGATAACCCCTCGCGCCTGTTCGATCGTCCCCTCGGCTGGATGCTCGCCGGTAACCTGGGCAGCCGCCGCACGCGCCTGGGAAGCACCGAGGTCAGCGTGGTTTCGCCCCTGGGCCAGGGTATGCGCCGCATGGATATCCTGACGTTGCTCACTTTCGTCTGGCCCCAGGTGCAGGCGGTGTTTCCACGCCAGCCGGGCAAGCTGCTGATCGTCGGCGCCGCTGATCCCATGTGGCGCGGTAGCCTGGCCGGTCGCGATTCGTTGTACCTGCACAGCCGCCTGCCGTTGATCGGCGAGAACGGCAGCAGCCCGCTGTTGCGGGAGTTGGTGCAATCCCTGGCCCGTATCAACGACAGCCAGCACAGCGACTGGATCAGCGAAGGGCTGGCCCAGTACTACGCCATCGAGTTGTTGCGCCGGGCCGGAGGGATCAGCGATGAGCGCTATCAGGTGCTGCAAAAGCGCCTGGCCCGGGACGGCCACAAGGTCAGCAGCCTGCGCGGCGAGCAGGTGGATAGCGCAACGGTGGCCAGGGCGGTGCTGTTGCTACAGGAGCTGGATCGGGAGATACGCCTGAAAACCCGCAACAAGCGCTCACTGGACGATGTGCTGCAAGCGGCGATGCGCCTGGAAAGCGTCAGTACCGCCGAGTTCATCCAGTTGAGCGAAAGCGTGCTGGGGGAATCATCCAGGGTCCTGGACAGCCCGTTGCTACGTTGACCCGGGGCTCAGTCCTGGGGGCCGGGGAGGTTGGTATCCTCGGCGGTAGTCTTTGGACGACGTCCGGCGGCATCGGCAGTGGCCTTCAGGTTGCGTAGCTCCGCCGAGGCCTGTTCGATCTTCGTCCTTACGTGGTGCATGTCCCGGCGGCTCTTTTCCAGCAGGCTCTTGGCCGAACTGTGGCCCGTGATGCCTCGGGCCAGGGCCACACCGCCGAGCGCCACCTGTACCAGGCCGAACACACCGCCGCGGCGCAGGCCCTTGCCCACCATCACCACGCCACCGGCCAGCGAGCCGATGCGCTCCCAACCCTGGACGTTCTGCTGCGAAGGGCTCTGGAACGGGGTCGACTCTATCGTCTGCAACTGTTTGCGCTCGCTCATGATCTGTCTCCTGGGGCGGTGAGTGATATAGGGCTGACTGCGAGGAGCCCCTGGCGGTTCCCGGGCATCGAGCGGTGATGCTTCAGAACTTGGGACCGGAGCGGGTGTTGTTGCCCTTGGCCAGGCGGTCGTAGAGCACCACGTTGACCGTGGCCGCCAAATTCATGCAGCCGTTGGTGGGGATGTAGATCACGTCTTCGCACCAGTCGCGGATTTCCTTGTCGAGGGAGCCGTCTTCCGGGCCGAAAATGTACAGGGCGCGATCGGGGTGGGTGTATTCGGGCAGTGGGCGGGCGCCTTCGACCAGCTCCACGGCAACGGGAATACAGCCTAAAGGGAGGATCTTCTTCAGGTCGTCGATGCCGATCAGCGGAATGTCCTGATGGACTTTCTTGGTGTCGGTGACGAAGTCGCGGGCACGCTCATAGCGCTTGCCGGTGTAGAACACCGAGGCGACGCCATAGCAGCCAGCGGCGCGCATCACCGAACCGACGTTCTCCGGTGACTTGGGGTTATACAAACCGATGCAGCTGTACCTTTTGTTTGCCACGAGCGAGGAGCCTTGGAGAAAAAAGCGCGATTATACGGCGATTGTTCCAAGGCCGGGGGCCGTTGTGGCCAGGGAGAGCCCTGGCCACATCCGCATTCTCATTCGTCTTTCTTCATCATTCCGGCCAGGGCGGCGAAGGGGTTGTGGGTGGCCTTGGCGACTTTCGGCGTGCTCAGGGAGCCCTCGCCGAAATACTGCTGGTCGGTGTAGCGCGAGTGTTCGTTGTCGTGGCAGTACAAGCACAGCAATTCCCAGTTGGAGCCGTCCTGGGGATTGTTGTCGTGGTTGTGGTCGCGGTGGTGCACGGTCAGCTCGCTCAGGCGCTTGCCGGAGAACTCACGGGCGCAGCGGCCGCAGACGTGGGGGTACATCTTCAGCGCCTTGTCGCGGTAGCCCATTTCCCGGTCGCGCTGGGCGTCGGCAAGGATGCGGTCCAGCTTGGCGGTGTTGGAGCTAGGAGTGGACGAACTCATGGGTTCACCTTTGTAGAAAGACTAATGACGGTAATGGGTGAAGTTTAGCCCAGGCCCTTGGGGCCTCGTCAGTCCCGGCATGACGAAACCTTGCCGGGACATCGTATTGGGGCAGGCAAAACCCTGCGGTTGGGAGTAGCCTGACGCCAGACAATAGCCATGGAGTCATTGATGAAACGCACTATTGCGACGGTGCTGACACTGGCGGCGACCCTTGCCGCAGGAATGGGCCCGACCTGGGCCGATGAGCCACAAAGCGCTCCGGTGGTCACTCCCACGCCGACACTCGGCACGCCGGGAACCGCCACGCCCACCCCTTACCCACAAGTGACTCCCCCCAGCACTCCGAAGGCCAGCAATGGCGGCGCGCCGCTGTTGCCGCCAATCGACATGCCCAAGCCGCCCAAGGATCAGACCCAGCCAGCTCCTGAGCAGAACGACAGCAAGTCGGGTCGCTAGGGAGCGGCCTGGCCAGGGTCAGACCTGCTGTGCGAGCAACTGGCCGTCGGCCATGCGCAGGCGCTTGGACAGCGAGACAGCCAGGGCGCGGATGATCTTGGCGGCGATCTTCGGCGCATCATTGAGCATTTTCTCCAGGGAGTCCTTGCCCAGGTTGAGCAACTGGCAATCGCTGGCCGCCACGCAGGTGGCGGAGCGCCGTTCGCCATCGAGTACCGCCATTTCGCCAAAGGCCCGGCCGCTGCGCAGGGTCGCGACGCTCAAGAGCTGGCCGTCGTGACTGCGTTTCTGCACGGCTACCTGGCCGCTGTGGATGATGCACATGAAGCTGCCGGCATCGCCCTCATGAAAGATCGCCTCGCCCTGGGCGATGCTGCTGATGCTGAAGTAGCCGGCCGCCGCGTTGAAGTCGGCGGGCAACAGTTGGTCGAACAGGCCGCAGTCCATCAGCCAGTCACGGATTTCATTGTTCAGCAGGGTGGGTTCGGACATGGGATCACGGTCTTTTTCTTGTGTCGGTGGCTTGGGCGCAGGCCCGGATCGGCGGCGGTCCCGGATTAAGACAGGAGCGCCGCCGGGAGTTCCTCAGCCCAGGCCCAGAATGTTCAGGACAAAGGCATATTCGAGGGCTACGTCACGTAATCCCTGATAGCGCCCGCTCATGCCGCCGTGGCCGGCGCCCAGTTCGGTCTTGAGCAACAGCAGGTTGTCGTCGGTCTTGGTCGCCCGCAGCCTGGCCACCCACTTGGCGGCTTCCCAGTACTGCACGCGGCTGTCGTTGTAGCCGGCGATCACCAGCGTGGCCGGGTAGGCCTGGGCCTGCACGTTCTCGTAAGGGGCGTAGGCCTTGATGCGTGCATGCACCTGCGGCTCCTCGGGGTTGCCCCATTCGTCGTACTCGGTGACGGTCAATGGCAGTTCCGGGTCGAGCATGGTGTTGAGCACATCGACGAACGGCACTTCGGCGATGGCCACCTGGAACAGCTCGGGGCGCTGGTTGAGCACCGCGCCGATCAGCAGGCCGCCAGCGCTGCCACCGCTGATGGCCAGTTGGCGGGAGGTGGTCAGGCCCTGGGCCACCAGGTGCTCGGCGCAGGCGATGAAGTCGCTGAACGTGTTCTGCTTGTGCTCCTGCTTGCCGGCTCGGTACCAGGCTTCGCCCAGCTCGCCACCACCTCGCACATGGGCGATGGCGAAGGCCATGCCGCGATCGAGCAGGCTCAGGCGGGCATGGGAGAACCACGGGTCGAGGCTCTCGCCATAGGCACCGTAGCCATACAGGTACAGGGGCGTAGGACGACCCAGGTACTCGCGCTTGACCACCAGGCTGATGGGCACCCGGGTGCCATCGGTGGCGGTGGCCCACAGGCGCTGGCTGACATAGGCATCAGGGTCGAACTCGCCCAGCACCGGGGTCTGCTTGAGTACCTGCTGCTGGCCGTCGGCCAGTTGCAACTGGCGTACCTGGGCCGGGCGGTTCAAGGCTTCGTAGCGCAGGCGGATACGCTCGCTGGTGAACTCCAGGCTGTTTTGTACGTGCAGGCTGTAGGCGGCGTCTGGCAATTGCACGCGGTAGCTGGGCAGGCCTTGCGGGTGCACCTCGATGATTGGCAGGCCGCCTTCGCGCAGGCTCAGGGTCATGGCCCCGGCATTGAGGGTCACGCCGTCGAGCATCACCTCGGGGTTATGCGCAACCAGCAGGCGCCAGTCGTCCTGGTCGGGAACACGACCGGTGTCCTGGGCCTGGTAGAGGGCGAAGTTGATGCCCTCGCGATTACTGCGGATGAACCAGGTCCAGCGGCCTTCGAGCTGGCCGTGGTCGACATCGTACTCATGGCCCTCGACCCGGGGCGCCAGGCAGGTGAATGGCTGGTGCGGCTGCTCGGCGTCCAGGGCCCAGCTTTCGCTGGTGGTCTTGCTGCCCAGGGACAACAGCAGGTGGCGTTCGGAGCTGGCGCGGTAGCAATGCAGGAAGAAGCGCCCGTCCGGTTCATGGAACACCTCTTCGGCCGCTGTGCCGTCCAGGCGATAGCGCAACAGCTTGTGTGGACGATGAGTTTCGTCCAGTTCGCCGAAGAACAGGGTCTGGCTGTCGTTGGCCCAGGTCATGCTGCCGTCGCACTGCTGGAACGGCAGTTCGCTGACCTTGTCGTTGGCCAGTTCCTTGACGAACAGGGTGTAGGTCTCCTCGCCGCTGGTGTCGAGGCTATAGGCCAGCCGCTGATGGTCGGGGCTGATGCTGAAGGCGCCCAGGGAGAAGAAACCGCCATTGGCCAGGACGTTCGGGTCCAGCAGCAGTTGTTCGCGGCTTTCGTCCACCGTCAGGCTGTCGTCCGCCGGGCGTGGGCAGCGGTAATGCCGGGCGTACTCGTCGCCGGCAGTGGTCCGGGTGTAATACAGATAGGGGCCCCAGGGCGAGGGCAGCGACAGGTCGGTCTCGAGGATTCGTCCCTTGATTTCCTGGAACAGGACCTCGCGCAGGGGCGCCTGCTGGGCCAGTTGGCGTTCCTGGTAGCTGTTTTCCGCCTTCAGGTAATCGAGCACCGCGTCGGTGTCGCGCTCCTGCAGCCAGGCGTAGGGGTCAGCGCCGGCGGCCTTGTGGGCGATCGGGGCGCTGGTGTCATTGGCAGGTAAGGGCATGGGGGGCTCTCGAACGATGACAAATGAGGGCTTGGCAGACGGCGGGGCAGCCTGACACGGGAAAAGTCGTTATCATAAGCGCCTCTTTGCCTGCCTTGCCACGGACACCATGACCGAGAACGACTATCTGATCGCTTGGGGCTGCTATGCCTTCGCCGCCTTGGGCTGCCTGCTGGTATGGATGCGCCTGACCCGCTGGATGTGGCGCTGGTTGCGCGAGCCGCTGCGCGTGCTGGTCGCCGTGTTGCTGTTCAGCCCGACCATCATCGACCCGGTCAAGGAAAAAATCGCCCCGGCCGTGGCCATCACCGCCCTGGACGTGGCCTTCAAGGTGGGTAACAACGCCTGGCGCGCGGTTTCCGATCTGTTCATGTACGGCATGATCGCCTTCGGCGTGTACCTGCTGTTCGTGCTGATCCGCTGGCCGATAGAGCGCTCGATGCGCGAGCGCCGCCAGCGCAGCGAAGCGGCGAAAGCCGCAGCCAAGGCGGCTGAAGCGGAAGATGACCAGCCTTTTGGCAGTGCCGGCAATGACCGTTACGGTCGCCCGCCTGCTGGCAGTGCTCCCCTGAACACGCGGGTCGAGCCGCGTTTGTAACGTTGTCCCCGGCACTGCAGCGAGAGTCCGAGCATGTGTGAATTGTTGGGCATGAGCGCCAATGTACCGACCGACATCGTCTTCAGCTTCACCGGGCTGATGCAGCGTGGCGGTCGTACCGGCCCCCATCGTGATGGTTGGGGCATTGCCTTCTACGAAGGCCGGGGCCTGCGCCTGTTCCAGGACCCTGCGGCCAGCAGCGAGTCGGAAGTGGCCAATCTGGTGCAGCGCTATCCGATCAAGAGCGAAGTGGTCATCGGCCATATCCGCCAGGCCAATGTCGGCAAGGTCTGCCTGGCCAATACCCATCCTTTTGTCCGTGAGCTGTGGGGTCGCAACTGGTGTTTTGCCCATAACGGCCAGTTGGCGGATTTCCAGCCCGAGACTCAGTTCTATCGCCCGGTGGGGGATACCGACAGCGAGGCGGCGTTCTGCGACTTGCTCAATCGGGTCCGCCAGGCATTTCCCGAGCCGGTTGCGATCGAGCAAGTGCTGCCGATCCTGATCCAGGCCTGCAGCGAGTATCGCAGCAAGGGGGTGTTCAACGCCTTGCTCAGCGATGGCGACTGGCTGTTCTGCTACTGCTCCACCAAGCTGGCGCAGATCACCCGGCGCGCACCGTTCGGCCCGGCCCGCCTGAAGGATGTCGATGTGATCGTCGACTTCCAGGCAGAAACCACCCCGGACGACGTGGTCACGGTGATCGCCACCGAACCCTTGACCGAAAACGAAACCTGGACCCGCTACCAGCCGGGACAGTGGAGCCTGTGGCGGCGCGGAGAGTGCATCAGCCATGGCCAGACCGAATAAGGACACTCCTATGTTGCTCAGTTACCTGCGTCTGGTGTTGTTCGCGGCCGGCCTGTTGATCGGTGTGCAAGTGCCGGGCTTCATCAGCGACTACGCCAAGCGGGTCGAAGCCCACATGATCGAATCGCAGAACAGCCTGCAAGGGTTCCAGGCCACCGCGCAGCAGTTCTTCAAGGGCGACCTGAACGCCCTGGTGGCCCATTACCGGGCCAGCGACGATCCGGTGTTTCGCAGCGATGCCGACAGCCTGAGCGGCCTGCTCAGTCGCCAGCTCGCCCTGGACAAGCAGTACCAGGCGATGCAAGGCCCCTGGTACATCCGCATGCTGCAAGTCGCCCTGGCGGCCGACCCGGCGATCCGCAAGGAAACCTGGGATGGCTACAGCTACCAGATCCTGTTGACCCCGGAGGCGATGTCCTGGGCCATGGGCGGCGCCTTGCTGCTGTCCTTCGGCCTGGAATGCCTGTACCGGCTGATCGACTGGGTCGTGCTCGGCGGTCGTCGCCTGCGCCAGAGCCGGCCCATCGAAGAGCGCGATCTCAAGGGGCTCTGAGCCCTCTCTACAGGGACGGTGCCAGGAGCAGATGCTCCTGGCCGACCTTCTGGGCATAGCGCTGCACGACGCGCTGGCACAGCCCGACGATGTCCTCCACCAACTCCACTCCCACCCGCCACGACACCACCACCTGCAGGTTCGGTGGGCGCTGATCGATGTCCAACTGTGTCAGCTCGCCCCGGGCCAGTTCCTCGCGCACCAACACTGGCGGCAGCGCGCCGATCCCGAAGCCGTCGCGCAGCAGGCGGGTGATGGCCGAGACCGAGTTGACGCAACTGAGCCTGGGAGCCAACACGCCGCTGGCTTGCATCAGGCTCATCACCTGCTGATGGGGCAGGGAATTCTTCGAGTAGGTGACGATTCGCTCCCGGGCCAGTTCGGCCAGGGAGTCGTAATGGCGGTTGTAGATCGAATCGCTGGCGGCGATCCAGCTGACCGGATAGCTGGCCAGCTCCAGGCTGCGGATGCTTTCCCGGCGTAGCAGATCGGTCTGCAGCGCCAGGTCGAGAAAGCCCTTTTGCAGTTGCTCGCAAAGATTGAGCGAGGTATCGGCCACCAGCTCGATTTCCACCTGGGGATAGTGGTCCATCATCTGCGCCACCAGGGGGCTGAGCCAGGTGTGGATCACTGTGTCCATGACCCCGATCCGCAGCCGCCCGACCTTGCTCGAGGGCGCCTCTATCGACTGCTTCAATGCCTGTAGGGTGTCGAGCATCTGTTCGGCATGCTCCAGCACCTTCACACCTTCCGGAGTCAGGCTCACGCCCCGCGAGTCGCGCAGGAACAGCTTGACCCCCAACTCACCCTCCAGCACCGCGATGCGGCTGGACACGGCTGCCTGGGTGGTGAAGAGCTTTTCCGCAGTCAGGCTGAAGTTCTTCAGCCGAGCGACCCAGATGAAGGTTTCGAGGAACTTGAGATTCATGGGATCAACTTTTCTTATGCCTTGGGACGGCTTTTATTAGTTGGACGGGTGCCAGGCCCGAGTCGAAGAATGCGCCGACCCACGATATGCGTCGTCGGGGCCCAGAACAACACCAATAACCCTGGAGATCGCCATGAGTGCGCCCGAGACACTGGCCGCCAAGGCCCCGCGCCGCGCCGGCCCGTTTGACTGGTATACAGACATCAACCAGCAGGAGCGCCGGGCGTTCTGGAGCTGCAAGATCGGCTATGGCCTGGACGGCATGGACACCCAGATGCTCAGCTTCGTGATCCCGACACTGATCGCCCTCTGGGGGATCACCTCGGCCGAGGCCGGCCTGATCCATACCAGCACCTTGCTCGCCTCGGCCCTGGGCGGCTGGATCGCCGGGATTCTCTCCGACCGCATTGGCCGGGTGCGCACGCTGCAACTCACGGTGCTGTGGTTCGCCTTCTTCACCTTTGTCTGCGGCCTGGCCCAGAACTATGAACAGCTTCTGGTGGCCCGGACCCTGATGGGGGTCGGCTTCGGTGGCGAATGGACCGCCGGTGCGGTGCTGATCGGTGAAGTGATCCGCGCCCAGAACCGTGGCAAGGCAGTGGGCATGGTGCAGTCCGGCTGGGCACTGGGCTGGGGGCTGACGGCGTTGCTCTATGCGCTGTTGTTTTCCCTGCTCCCGCCGGAAGACGCCTGGCGCGGCCTGTTCATCCTCGGCATCCTGCCGGCGATCTTCGTGATTTTCGTCCGGCGCCTGGTCAAGGACCCCGAGGTCTATCGGGAAACCCGGGCCAAGGAGGCGCCGAGCAATCCACCGCGCTTCTACGAGATCTTCGCCCCGGGGATCATCACTACCACCCTGCGGGCCTCGCTCCTGGCCGCGGGTGCCCAGGGCGGCTACTACGCGATCACGTTCTGGCTGCCGACCTTCCTCAAGACCGAGCGCGGCCTGAGCGTGCTCAGCACCGGTGGCTACCTGGCCATGGTGATCGTCGGTTCCTACGTGGGGTATGTGATCAGTGCCTACCTGACCGATATCCTGGGGCGCAAGAAGAACTTCGTACTGTTCGCCGCCGGCTCCTTCACCATCATCCTGCTCTATACGCAGATGCCGGTCAGCAACGCCGTGATGCTCTGGCTGGGCTTTCCCCTGGGCTTCTTCGCCTCGGGTATCTTCAGTGGCATGGGGGCCTTCCTCACCGAGCTGTTCCCCACGCGCATCCGGGGTTCGGGGCAGGGCTTCTGCTACAACAGCGGCCGGGCAGTGGCGGCGCTGTTTCCACTGCTGATCGGCCTGCTCAGCCAACATGTCGCGTTGAGCGTGGCCATCGGCACCTTCGCCGCGGTTTCCTACGCCGTGGTGGTGCTGTCGGCCTTGAGCCTGCCGGAGACCCGGGGCAAGGAACTCGAGGCACGCTAACTGATAACCTGCAAGGCGCGGTATCGCTGCCTTGCAGCGCGAACCTATAACAACACAGGAGTGCCGACCATGAGCCGCCTGCTATTGAACTGCGACATTGGCGAAAGCTTTGGCAACTGGACCATGGGCCTGGATGCCGAGGTCATGCCCTTTATCGATTGCGCCAACATCGCTTGCGGTTTCCATGCCGGCGACCCGGGGATCATGCGCAAGACCGTGAGCCTGGCCCTGGCCAATGGCGTGCGTATCGGGGCCCACCCTGCCTATCAGGACCTGGCTGGCTTCGGTCGCCGCTCCATGAGCTATTCCCCACAAGAGATCCAGGACCTGCTGCACTACCAGGTCGGTGCCCTCGATGGCATCTGCCGGGCCCAGGGGACGCAGGTCAGCTACGTCAAGCCCCACGGCGCCCTGTACAACGACATGATGGCCAAGCCGAGCCAGTTGCGGGCGGTGATCCAGGCGGTCGCGGCCTACGACCGGCAACTGCCGCTGATGCTCATGGCCACTCGCGACAACAGTGCGGCCCAGGCCCTGGGGGACGAACATGGCGTGACCCTGTGGTTCGAGGCTTTCGCCGACCGGGCCTATGACAATGCCGGGCACCTGGTATCGCGCCAGGTACCCGGTTCGGTGCACCACGACCCCGAGATCATCGTCCGGCAAGCCCTGACCATCGCCCGAGGCGAACCCCTGGTCGCCAGCGATGGCAGCGCCTTGCTGCTACAGGCCAATACCCTGTGCGTGCATGGCGACAACGCCAGCTCGGTGGCAGCGGTACAGCGCATCCGTGAAGCCTTGAACCAGCAGTGCGGTCTATGAAACCAACGATTGAAGTGGTGGCCATCGATTGCCTGATGGTGCGTCTGTTCGAGAGCATCGCTGAAGACAACATGCCCTGGATGCTCTCCGCTGCCGAGCGTTTGCGCCAGGCTTTCGGCACCTGGTTGATCGACCTGGTGCCGTCCTACACCACGCTGATGCTGCATTACGACCTGCATGCCCTGGCCCCGTCCGAGGCACGAGCGTTGATCGATACGGCCCTGGCCGAGTTGACCCCGCTCGATGCCCGGGGTGGGCGCGAGCACGTGCTGCCGGTGTGGTATGACCCCAGCGTCGGGCCGGAGCTGGCGCTGTTGTCCCGGCGTAGTGGGTTGTCGGTGGCCGAGGTGATCGAATGCCATAGCCAGCGCGAGTACCAGGTGTTCGCCCTGGGGTTTGCCCCCGGATTCGCGTTCATGGGGCTGGTGCAAGAGTTGCTGGCAGCGCCCCGGCTCGATACTCCACGCAAGCGCGTGGCAGCCGGTAGCGTTGGTATTGCCGAGCGCCAGACCGCCGCGTACCCGGTGGTCTCGCCCGGTGGCTGGAACCTGATCGGGCGGACACCGAGTCGTTTGTTCGATCGCCAGCGTGATGGCTATAGCCTGTTGCAGCCGGGGGACCGGGTGCGCTTTGCGCCGGTGGAGCATGCGGAGTTCATCCGCCTGGGAGGTGACGACCGGCCTCTGGAGGTGTCGGCATGAGCCGTTTGTCGATCGAGGCCAGCACCCCCTTGTGCCTGTTGCAGGACGCGGGACGCTTTGGCGTGCGCCACTTGGGCGTGACCCAGGGCGGGGCGCTGGACTGGGTGTCGATGTCCTGGGCCAACTGGCTGCTGGGCAATGCCCTGGATGCCCCTGTGGTGGAAGTCACCCTGGGCGGCTTTACCCTGCTGGCCGAGGACTACTGCCTGCTGGCGCTGGCAGGAGCCGACCTGGGGGCTTATGTGGATGAACGCCCCTTGGCGCCGGGGCGCAGCTTCATCCTGCAAAAAGGCCAGCGGCTGCGCCTCACTCAGCCGGTCTCCGGGGCCCGGGCCTATCTGGCGGCACCGGGTGGTTTCGATGCGCCCAGGGTGCTGGGCAGTTGTGCCAGTGTGCTGCGTGAAGCCCTGGGCGGTCTCGATGGACTGGGCCGGTCCTTGAGCGAGGGCGATGTGCTGGGGTACTCGGGAACGGCGGGTGCGCTGCGTAGCCTGGCGGCGGTGCAGATGCCGGATTTGCAATCCGCTGCGCCGCTGGAGTTGATTCTTGGGGCCCAGGTGGGCCAGTTCAGTGGCTTGAGCCTGTTCGACGCCTTCAACAGCGACTGGGTCCTGGACAGCCGGGCCGATCGCATGGGCGCGCGATTGCTGGGGCCGAAATTGCAGTACCAGGGCCAGCCGATGATTTCCGAAGGCATCGCCCTGGGTGCGGTCCAGGTACCGCCGGATGGCCAGCCGATCGTACTGCTCAATGACCGGCAGACCATCGGTGGTTATCCACGCCTGGGGGCGCTGACGCCCTTGTCCCTGGCGCGGCTGGCGCAGTGCCTGCCGGGTAGCCAGGTGCGCCTGGCGCCGGTGGTGCAGGAGACAGCGCATCGGCAGCAGTTGGCGTTCTTGCGCCGCTTTGTGTAGTGGCTGATGGCTGTGGCGGCCGCTACGCGCCCGTGCGGCAGCGGCTCCACGAAACGGGTTATACCGTGTAGCCGCTGTCGAGCCGTGGCGAGGCTGCGAAAAGGCCCGCTGGGGCGGCTGTGCCGCCCCAGCAAGAGCGCCGCCTACTTGGACAGGAAGCGCATGCCTTCTTCCAGGCCGCGCAAGGTCAGCGGATACATCTGGTCCTCGATCAGCTCGCGGACGATGTTGGTGGACGCGGTATAGCCCCAAGTGTCCTTCGGATAGGGGTTGATCCAGATGAGCTTCTTGTACTTCTCCATGAAGCGCTGCATCCACACATAACCGGCTTCTTCGTTCCAGTGCTCGACGCTGCCGCCGGCCTGAGTGATTTCATAGGGGGCCATGGCGGCGTCGCCGACGAAGATCACCTTGTAGTCGGCGCCGTACTTGTGCAGCAGGTCCTGGGTCGAAGTCCGTTCCGAACCGCGCCGCAGGTTGTTCTTCCACACCGATTCATAGATGAAGTTGTGGAAGTAGTAGTACTCCAGGTGCTTGAACTCGGTCTTGCAGGCTGAGAACAGTTCCTCGCAGATCTTCACGTGGGCATCCATGGAGCCGCCGATGTCGAACAGCAACAGCAGCTTGACGCTGTTGCGCCGTTCCGGACGCATCTGGATGTTCAGCAGGCCGGCATCCCGGGCGGTGTGGTCGATGGTGCCGTCGATATCCAGCTCCTCGGCCGTACCCTGGCGGGCGAACTTGCGCAGCCGGCGCAGGGCCACCTTGATGTTGCGGGTGCCCAGCTCCACCGAGTCGTCGAGGTTCTTGTACTCGCGCTGGTCCCAGACCTTGACCGCCTTGCCCTGGCGCTTGCCGGCATCGCCGACGCGGATGCCTTCGGGGTTGAAGCCGCCGGAGCCGAAGGGGCTGGTGCCGCCGGTGCCGATCCACTTGTTGCCGCCGGCGTGGCGTTCCTTCTGTTCTTCCAGGCGCTTCTTGAACTCCTCGATCAGCTTGTCCAGGCCGCCCAGGGACTGGATCTGCGCCCGTTCCTCATCGCTGAGCGAACGCTCGAACTCCTTGCGCAGCCAATCCTCGGGGATCAGCGCCTGCAGGTGGTCGTCGAGCTTCTCCAGGCCGTTGAAGTAGGCGCCAAAGGCCCTGTCGAACTTGTCGAAGTGACGCTCGTCCTTCACCAGGACCGCCCGGGCCAGGTAATAGAACTCGTCCATGTCGGCGAAGGTCACGCGCTGCTTGAGGGCGTTGATCAGGTCCAGCAGCTCGCGCACCGACACCGGTACCTTGGCGGCGCGCATTTCATTGAACAGGTTGAGCAGCATGCCGATGCCCTCTTAACGACCGCCGCGACGGCTCATGAAAGCCAGGCGTTCGAGGAGTTGCACATCCTGCTCGTTCTTCACCAGGGCGCCGGCCAGCGGTGGGATGGCCTTGGTTGGATCGCGTTCGCGCAGCACGGCCTCGCCGATGTTGTCGGCCATCAGCAGCTTGAGCCAGTCCACCAGTTCCGAGGTCGAGGGCTTCTTCTTCAGGCCCGGCACCTTGCGCACGTCGAAGAACACATCCAGCGCCTCGCTGACCAGGTCCTTCTTGATGTCCGGGTAGTGCACGTCGACGATCTTCTGCAGGGTCGTGCGGTCAGGGAAGGCGATGTAGTGGAAGAAGCAGCGGCGCAGGAAGGCGTCCGGCAGTTCCTTCTCGTTGTTGGAGGTAATGATGATGATCGGCCGCTGCTTGGCCTTGATGGTCTGGTCGATCTCGTAGACATAGAACTCCATCTTGTCGAGCTCTTGCAGCAGGTCGTTGGGGAACTCGATATCGGCCTTGTCGATCTCGTCGATCAGCAGGATCACCCGCTCCTCGGATTCGAAGGCCTCCCACAGCTTGCCCTTCTTCAGGTAGTTGCGGATGTCGTGGACCTTGTCCACGCCCAGCTGCGAATCGCGCAGGCGGCTCACCGCATCGTATTCATAGAGCCCCTGGTGGGCCTTGGTGGTGGACTTGATGTGCCAGGTGATCAGCTTGGTACCGAAGGACTCGGCCAACTGCTCGGCGAGCATGGTCTTGCCGGTGCCGGGTTCGCCCTTGACCAGCAGCGGACGCTCCAGGGTGATGGCGGCGTTGACTGCCAGCTTCAGGTCATCGGTGGCGACGTATGCGCTGGTGCCTTCGAACTTCATCTGCAATTCCTCGAACGGTGACGGCGAGCTGCCCGGGGCAGGTCGGTTGAATAGGGGGTGATGGCGCGACTATAACGCGGCGCCTGCTCGAGTGTGAACGCAGACGCTCCATTCAGTCTCTGAATGGAGCGTCACGGGGTGACTCAGTCAGTCGACGGCTTGGGCTGTTCGTAGCGGGCATTGAAAGCCTGGATGAAACCGTTGCGCAAAATCTGCAAAAACGCCTGAAATGTGCTGGCATCTTGCTGGTGTACGTTGCCGCTGAGCTCGACCCGGGTGGCGAACTGGTTCTTGCGCTGGTTCTTCAGCAGGGTTTCCCCGGCGCCCACCAGGGCTTCCCAGACCGAGCGGAACACATTCTTGTCGCGGTTCTCGACGTCCTGTTGCCAGTCGAAGACTTCCACGTCCCGCAGCAGCGGCTTGATGTAGCCGTGCAGTTGGCCCTTCTCGGCCTGGGCCTCGATCACCAGGTCGCCGTGCCCGGCCTTGAAATCGAACTTGCCGTAGGCCGAGGCGAAGTCGTTGAAACGCCTGAGCTCGATATCCCGGGCCCGCAGGCGGAACTCGAAGTCCTCGAAGTTGCTCAGGGGGTCGAAGGTGGCGCTGGTTTCCAGGGGGGCCTGGCCCAGCAGCAGGGCCTTGCCCTCGAAGCGGGCGTCGCGTTTGCCCTGGGTGTCGACCACGTTGGTCAGGTTGTAGAAGCTGGCATTGACCTGGGTTGCGCCCAGGTTCACCGGTGGATTGGAGCCGAAGTTGCGAAAGTGCAGGGTGCCGTCGTCGATCCGCACTTCATCCAGGGTGATGGGCAACAGCTTGCCCAGTTGCGCCCGCCAGTCGGTGCCGGCACCGGTCTGCGAAGCCTGGCTGTCGCCGCCATCGACGAAGTTCACCTGGGGCTGGACGAATTGCACCCGCGCCACCACCGCATGGTCGTACCACAGCGCATGCCAGCTCACTGCCAGGTCGATCAACGGCGCCTTGACGAAAGGCACCGGCACCTTGCCGCTGACCTTGACGATCTCCAGGCCGTTGATGCGGTAGGCGCCGCGCCACAGGGCCAGGTCGACATCGCTGACCCGGCCACGGTAGTCGCCCATGTCCGCGAGCTTGTCGTTCAGGTAGTCACGTACCAGGTAGGGCAGGGCGATGTGCAGGCCGATCAGCAGTACGACCAGGCCCGCCAGGGTCCACAGGGGCCAACGATAGCGACGTTTCATGGGTGGCAGCCTCCAGTCCTATAAAGGCATTGACTGCCCAGGCTCCAGGTCGTTCGGCGCGACTGGACGCTCAAGGATGCCAGGCATACCCTTGGGGACTTCTTCACTGCTGCATAAGGACCCAGCCATGAGCCGAATTTTTGCTGACAATGCCCATTCCATCGGTAATACGCCCTTGGTGCAGATCAACCGCATCGCCCCGCGTGGGGTGACCATCCTGGCCAAGATCGAAGGGCGTAACCCGGGCTACTCGGTGAAATGCCGGATCGGCGCCAACATGATCTGGGACGCCGAAAGCACGGGCCGGCTCAAGCCGGGCATGACCATCGTCGAACCCACCTCGGGCAACACCGGGATCGGCCTGGCCTTCGTGGCGGCTGCCCGTGGCTACAAGCTGATGCTGACCATGCCGGCCTCCATGAGCATCGAGCGACGCAAGGTGCTCAAGGCCCTGGGGGCAGAGCTGGTGCTGACTGAGCCGGCCAAGGGCATGAAGGGCGCGATCGACAAGGCGGCGGAAATCGTCGCCAGCGACCCGGGCAAGTACTTTATGCCGCAGCAGTTCGATAACCCGGCCAACCCGGCGATCCACGAAAAGACCACCGGCCCGGAGATCTGGAACGACACCGATGGCGCGGTGGATGTGCTGGTGGCCGGCGTCGGCACTGGCGGCACCATCAGCGGCGTGTCGCGCTACATCAAGAAGACCCAGGGCAAGCCGATCCTCGCGGTGGCGGTGGAGCCCGCCACCTCGCCAGTGATCAGCCAGAAGCTCGCCGGGCAAGAGATCAAGCCCAGCCCGCACAAGATCCAGGGCATTGGCGCCGGTTTCGTGCCCAAGAACCTGGACCTGGAAATGGTGGACCGGGTGGAGCTGGTGACCGACGAGGAATCCAAGGCCATGGCCCTGCGCCTGATGCAGGAGGAGGGCATTCTCTGCGGTATTTCCTGCGGGGCAGCGATGGCCGTGGCGGTACGCCTGGCGGAAACCCCGGAAATGCAAGGCAAGACCATCGTGGTGATCCTGCCGGACTCCGGCGAGCGCTACCTTTCCAGCATGCTGTTCAGCGACCTGTTCACCGAGCAGGAGAACCAGCAGTAGGCAACCTGTGCCGATTGCCCTCCGGGTCGAACTGGTGGGCCATTGGCTGACCCACATCAGCCGTTCCCTACGCGACTTATGCTACTTAACGCCTTTGTTGCACGACCGTTAATGCTGAATGTTCGGTCGTGCGGGTTTTTCCGGGGTTCAGGAGTGTTTATCATGACCGGCTGCCAGGTCGGGTGGTCGCTCCCCCCACCGGTGCCTATTTCCAAGGAGTTGTTGCATGAGCTTTTCCTTTGCCGCCAAGTTCGCGGTGTTGTCGCTGTTCATCGGCAGCATCCTTTTCGTGCATCTGCGCGGTAAGGCGCGCCTGCCGGTACTGCGCCAGTTCGTCAACCATTCGGCGTTGTTCGCTCCCTACAACACCCTGATGTACCTGTTCTCGGGCGTGCCTTCCAAGCCTTACCTGGATCGCAGCAAGTTTCCTGAGCTGGATGTGCTGCGTGACAACTGGGAAACCATCCGTGACGAGGCCATGCACCTGTTCGACGAGGGCTACATCCGCGCCGCCGAGAAGAACAACGACGCCGGTTTCGGCTCGTTCTTCAAGAAGGGCTGGAAGCGCTTCTACCTCAAGTGGTACGACAAGCCACTGCCTTCGGCCGCTGCCCTGTGCCCTAAGACCGTGGAGCTGGTGAGTGCCATCCCCAACGTCAAGGGCGCGATGTTCGCGCTGTTGCCCGGCGGCAGCCACCTGAACCCGCACCGCGATCCCTTCGCCGGTTCGCTGCGCTATCACCTGGGCCTGTCGACGCCCAACTCCGATGCCTGCCGGATCTTCGTCGACGGCGAGGAGTACGCCTGGCGCGACGGTGAGGACGTGATGTTCGACGAGACCTACGTGCACTGGGTGAAGAACGAAACCGAGACCACCCGGGTGATCCTGTTCTGCGATATCGAGCGCCCGCTGAGCAGCGGCCTGATGACCCGCATCAACCGTTGGGTCAGTGCCCAGCTGGGGCGTGCCACTGCACCGCAGAACCTCGACGACGAGCGGGTTGGCGGCATCAACCAGGCCTATGCCTGGAGCAAGCGTTTCAGCGACAGCTTCAGTGGTGTGGTCAAGCAGTGGAAGCGCCGCAATCCGAAGCTGTACCGCATCCTGCGCCCGGTCCTGGCGGTGGTGGTGCTGGTTATCCTGTGGAAATGGCTGTTCGGATAAATCTTGCAATGAATATCGAGCGCTGGTTATATTCGGCGCTCGATGAGTCAAGCGACTCATTCTGTCCTTCTTCGAGAACCTTCGGCACATGGCCTTATCCCTCATCAACGCGGTAGTGGTTTCAGCGGTCAACGCTGGCGTCGTGCCGTGCGGGAATCAGCAGCCTGTGCAGATCGGTCAGAACCCCCCACCTGTCAGTAGCACGCCGGTGTACGCAGTCGTATCACCGCCGGGCGTTGGCTTCTCGGGCTGATCAGTAACCGCTGCTGTTCCCTGCGCCCGCCTGAAACAAACACTACTGAACTTCAGCTCCGGCTGAATTGGCTTCTTGCCTGACTACAGGTGGTTTCATGTTGCTCATTTCGAAAAAGTCCGCTTTTGCGGCGGCCTCCACGAGTCTGTTCGTCCTGCTCTGGAGCAGTGGCGCGATCTTCTCCAAATGGGGGTTGGCCCATGCCTCGCCCTTTGCCTTCTTGCTGGTGCGCTTCGCCATTGCCCTGGCCGGCCTGATGCTGCTGGTGCCCCTGCTCAAGCTGCGGTGGCCCAAGGGGCGACGGGCCATGGGGTTCGCCGTGGCCACGGGCCTGGTGTTGCTGGGTGCCTACCAGATCTTCTATATCCTGGCCCTGGACCTGAAGGTCACCCCCGGGGTGATGGCTACCATCATGGGGGTGCAGCCGATCCTCACCGTGGTGTTGATGGAGCGCCAGCGCTCCTGGAGCCGCCTGTTCGGCCTGGGCCTGGGGCTCGCCGGCCTGATCATGGTGGTGTACCAGGGCATCGGCCTGGCAGGCATCTCGATCTCCGGCATGCTCTGCGGCCTGCTGGCCCTGGTGAGCATGACTGCCGGTTCGATCATGCAGAAACGCATCACCGATAACCCGCTGGGAACCTTGCCGGTGCAATACCTGGCCGGTTTGCTGTTGTGCGGATTGTTCGCGCCGTTCCAGCCGCTGCATTTCGAGTACAGCGCCGGGTTCGTGATCCCGGTGTTGTGGATGGGACTGGTGGTGTCGGTGCTGGCGACCTTGTTGCTGTACCGCCTGATCGCCCAGGGCAACCTGGTGAATGTCACCAGCCTGTTCTACCTGGTACCGGCGGTGACCGCCCTGATGGACTACCTGATCTTCGGTAATCGCCTGGCCCTGCTGAGCCTGTTCGGCATGGGCCTGATCATCGTCGGGCTGGTGTTCGTGTTCCGCAAGAGCGCCTGATGGAATACACCGGCCGGGTGCAATGCCCGGCCGGTGGCCGTTTTTCCTGCAACTATCTGCTGCTCAGGCCGTGGCCTTCGCCGCCGGCCTGAGGACCAGCCACAGGGCCGCGGCGATCAGTACCCCGCCATACAGATGGCCCATGGACAGGGGCTCGTCCAGCAGCAGGGCTCCCCACAGTACGCCGAACGGCGGGATCATGAAGGTCACGGTCATGGAGCGTACCGGGCCGATGGAACTCAGCAGGCGGAAGTACAAGACATAGGCGAAGGCCGTGCAGCCCAACCCCAGGCCCAGCAACGACAACCAGACACTCAAGCCGCCCCAACTGGCCGGTGGCTGGCTGAGTGCGCTGTAGGCGAACAATGGCAACAGGAACAGCGTGGCACCCAGCATGCTGCCCAGGGCCGAGAGACGACTGTCCAGGCCCCCGGCCTGGTCCAGCCAACGCCGGGCGAGGAACCCGGCGAAGCCGTAGCAGGTGGTGGCCAGCAGGCAGGAGAGAGCGCCGAGCAGCAGTTCATGGTCGAAGGCCACTGGGCCGGCACGGCTCAGGATGCCGACGCCGAGCAGTCCCAGGAACACGCCGGCGAGCTTGCTCGGGGTCAGGCGTTCATGGAAGAACAGGCCGCCGATCAGCACTCCCATCAGTGGTGTGGTGGCGTTGAAGATCGCCGAGTAGCCGGCAGGCAGCACCAGGGCCGCCACCGAATACAGGGTGGCGGGCAACCCCGAGTTGATCACCCCCAGCAACAGGACCGTCTTGAGCTTGCCGTGGAAGTTCCAGCTCACCCGCATCAGCGCCAGCATGGCCAGCAAGCCGACAGCGGCGATCGATACCCGGAAGAAGGCCGTGGGCACGCTGCCCAGCACCGGGGCGATGATGCGCATGAACAGAAAGCTCGCGCCCCAGATGGCGGCTAGCGACAACAGGCGCAACAGATCGACAAGTCTCACGAAAGGTTCCTTGGGTGGCAGGGCGGGAATCTTGCCGAGCCTGGATAAGCATGGCAAACCTTATTGGTGCATGGGCCTGGCCCAGCCTGCACTCCGATTGTTGCGTTCGATTGTGGTGGCGGATTTTCCGGGGCCGATCGCTGGCGGCCGATGCTGGGCGAGGCGACCGTCGGGTCACAAAAATACGCTTCTCCTCGGGCCATTTCAGTCGCTAAGCTCAGGCAACGAAAATTCCCGTAGAGGTCTCCTTATGCCGCAGCCATGGCCCGCCATCGATATCGCTCGAATCATCCTGAGTGGCTTCGACGACTACCGCGACCACTTTCGTCGGATCGCCGATGGCGCCCGGCATCGTTTCGAGCAGGCGCAGTGGCAGGAGGCGCAGAAAGCCTCGACGGCGCGGATCAATCTCTACGAGGAGAAGGTCGGGGAAACCGTGGCCCGGCTGCACCACGGGTTCAACGACGAGGCATTGATGGATGTCGGCCAGTGGCCCCTGGTAAAAAGCGCCTACATCAGCCTGATCGACCTGCGCCTGGACGATGAGCTGTCCGAGACCTGGTACAACTCGATCTTCTGCGGGCTGTTCAGCCATGACCTGATCAGCGATGGCTGCATGTTCATCCACACCACCCGGCCCAGCCTGCGTCGAGCCCGTGCCGCCCAGACCCGCAGCTACACTCCGCGGGGCGAGCTGTCGACGATGCTCGAGCGGATCTTCAACGATTACCGCTTCAGCGAGGACTATGCCGACCTGGCCGGGGACCTGCTGCGCCTGGAGGCGCAGTTGCGCGAGAACCTGCCCGACTGGGTGTGCAAGGACCCGGAATTGACGGTGGAGTTGTTTTCCTCGGTGCTCTATCGCAACAAGGGCGCCTACCTGGTGGGGCGCATCTTTACCCACGAAGAGCAGTGGCCGCTGGTGATCCCGTTGTTGCACCGCGAAGGCCGGGGCATCCAGATCGACGCCCTGATCACCGACGAGGCCGATGTCTCGATCATTTTCTCCTTCACCCGCTCCTATTTCATGGTGGATGTGTCGGTACCGGCGGAGTTCATCGGCTTCCTCAAGCGTATCCTGCCGGGCAAGCACATCGCCGAGTTGTATACCTCCATCGGGTTCTACAAGCACGGCAAGTCGGAGTTCTACCGGGCGCTGATCAACCACCTGGCCAATACCGACGACCGCTTCATCATGGCCCCCGGCGTGCGCGGCATGGTGATGAGCGTGTTCACCCTGCCGGGCTTCAACACCGTGTTCAAGATCATCAAGGACCGCTTCTCGCCGTCGAAGAACGTCGATCGGGCCACGGTGATCGAAAAGTACCGGTTGGTGAAGAGCGTCGACCGGGTAGGGCGCATGGCCGATACCCAGGAGTTCGCCGACTTCCGCTTCCCCCTGGCCAAGTTCGATCCGGCCTGTCTCGAGGAACTGCTGGAGGTGGCGCCGTCCACCGTGGTGGTGGAGGGCGATACGGTGCTGATTCGCCACTGCTGGACCGAACGCCGCATGACGCCCCTGAACCTGTATCTGGAACACGCTAATGAGGCCCAGGTGCGCGAGGCGTTGGAAGACTACGGCCTGGCCATCAAGCAACTGGCGGCGGCCAACATCTTCCCCGGTGACATGCTGCTGAAGAACTTCGGCGTCACCCGCCATGGCCGGGTGGTGTTCTACGACTACGATGAAATCAGCTTTCTCACCGAGGTTAACTTTCGGCACATTCCTGCACCGCGTACCCCGGAGGACGAGATGGCGTCCGAGCCCTGGTACTCCATCGGTCCCCACGATGTCTTCCCCGAGGAGTTCCCGCCGTTCCTGTTCGCCGACTCAGGCCAGCGCAAGCTGTTCGACCAGCTCCACGGCGAGCTGTACAACGCCGACTACTGGAAGAGCCTGCAGGACGCCATTCGCGCCGGTAAGGTGATCGATGTGTTCCCTTATCGGCGCAAAGGCCGGGAAGACGAATAGCGGCAGTGCTGGGGGCCAGTCATAAGCTGCAAGCTAAAAGCGCCAAGCTGCGTTAACCTTGCGGCTTTTCGCTTGAAGCTAGTCGCCGTTTCCTATGACTGACCAATCGCCCGCTATCGACCAACTGCTGAAAAACCTCGATCAAGCCATGCTCGCCGACCGCCACCGGTTGCGTCGCCAGCTGCTCGAACTGCGCAAGAAGCCCGACGAGGCCAAGCTTGCCCAGTGGCTGGAGCGGATGCAGGCTTCCTGCAACCTGGTGACGGCGCGGCGCAACAGCGTGCCCACTATCCGCTATGACGACAGCCTGCCCATCGCCGCCAAGCGCGATGAAATCAAAGACGCGCTGCTCAAGCACCAGGTGCTGATCATCGCCGGCGAGACCGGTTCGGGCAAAACCACCCAGTTGCCCAAGATCTGCCTGGAGATCGGCCGCGGCCAGCATGGCCTGATCGGCCACACCCAGCCCCGGCGGATTGCCGCCCGCAGCGTGGCCAGTCGGGTTGCCGAAGAGTTGGCTACGCCATTGGGGGCGTTGGTGGGCTATCAGGTGCGTTTCGAGGACCAGAGTGACTCCAGCACCCTGGTCAAGCTGATGACCGACGGCATCCTGCTGGCGGAAACCCAGAACGATCGCTTCCTGGAACGCTACGACACGATCATCGTCGACGAGGCCCACGAGCGCAGCCTGAACATCGACTTCCTCCTGGGCTACCTCAAGACCCTGCTGCCTCGGCGCCCGGACCTCAAGGTGATCATCACCTCGGCGACCATCGACCTGGAGCGCTTTTCCAAGCACTTCGACGATGCCCCCATCGTCGAGGTCTCCGGCCGCACCTTCCCGGTGGAAACCTGGTACCGGCCCCTGACCCTGGAGCAGGACGAGGAGGGCAACCGGGTCGAGGACGACCTCACGGTGGACCAGGCGATTCTCGCCACCCTGGATGAAATCGCCGCCCATGAACGCAGCGAACGCCGCAGCCCCGGCGACGTACTGGTGTTCCTGCCGGGCGAGCGGGAAATCCGCGATGCTGCGGAAATGCTGCGCAAGGCCCAGCTCAAGCACACCGAGATCCTGCCGTTGTACGCGCGGCTGTCGCCGGCCGAACAGCAGCGCATCTTCCAGTCCCATCCGGGGCGGCGGGTGGTGTTGGCGACCAACGTCGCCGAGACCTCGCTGACAGTGCCGGGTATTCGCTACGTGATCGACAGCGGCACCGCGCGTATCAGCCGCTACAGCTACCGGGCCAAGGTCCAGCGCCTGCCCATCGAGGCCGTTTCCCAGGCCAGCGCCAACCAGCGCAAGGGCCGTTGCGGTCGGGTCGAGCCGGGCATTTGCGTGCGCCTGTACAGCGAAGAGGATTTCCTCGGCCGGCCGGAGTTCACCGATCCGGAGATCCTGCGGACCAACCTGGCGGCGGTGATCCTGCAGATGCTCCACCTGCGCCTGGGTGAAATCACCGCGTTCCCCTTCATCGAGCCGCCGGACGGCAAGGCCATCAGCGACGGCTTCAACCTACTGCAAGAGCTCTCGGCGGTGGATCGCAACAGCCAGCTGACCCCCCTGGGCCGGCAGCTGGCGCGCTTGCCGGTGGACCCGCGCATGGGCCGCATGTTGCTGGAAGCGGCTCGCCTGGGCAGCCTCCAGGAAGTGCTGATCGTCGCCAGTGCGATGTCGATCCAGGACCCGCGCGAGCGTCCGCCGGAGCGCCAGCAGGCCGCGGACCAGGCCCATGCCCAATGGAAGGATGCCGACTCGGACTTCGCCGCGCTGGTCAACCTGTGGCGTGGATTCGAGGAGCAGCGCCAGGCCCTGACGGCCAGCCCGCTGCGCAACTGGTGCCGCAAGAATTTTCTCAACTACCTGCGCCTGCGCGAGTGGCGCGACTCCCATCGCCAACTGAGCCTGATCTGTCGCGACCTGCAACTGAGCCAGAACAAGGAGCCGGCGGACTACCCGAAACTGCACAAGGCAGTGTTGGTGGGCCTGCTGAGCCAGATCGGCCAGAAGGCCGAGGACGGCGACTACCTCGGTGCTCGCCAGCGACGCTTCTGGGTCCACCCATCCTCGGGGTTGGGCAAGAAGCGCCCGCAGTGGCTGATGACCGCCGAATTAGTGGAGACCACCAAGCTGTATGCGCGCATGGTGGCCAAGATCGAGCCGGACTGGATCGAGCCCCTGGCCGGACATCTGGTGAAGAAGAACCACTTCGAACCCCATTGGGAAAAGAAGCGCGGCCAAGTGGTGGCCTACGAACAGATCACCCTGTTCGGCCTGATCGTGGTCGGCCGCCGGCCAGTGCACTACGGCCCGGTGGACCCGGTGGTATCCCGCGAGCTGTTCATCCGCGAGGCCCTGGTGCGTGGCGAGATCCAGTCCAAGGCCAAGTGCCTGACGGCCAATACCCAATTGCTGGAGCAGCTCGATGCCCTGGAGGCCAAGGCTCGGCGCCGGGACATCCTGGCGGACGAGGAAACCCTGTTCGCTTTCTATGACGCACGCTTGCCGGAACAGATCCACCAGACCGCCACCTTCGACAGCTGGTACCGGGTCAACAGCCAGAAAGACCCGCAACTGTTGATCATGCGCGAGGAAGACGTGCTGGCCCGCGAGGCCAGCGAGGTCACGGCCAAGCAGTATCCGGACACCCTGCATATCGGTGATCTGGAGTTGGCCCTGAGCTATCACTTCGAGCCCAACCATCCCCGTGATGGCGTGACCTTGCGGGTGCCGGCACCGCTGCTGCCGGCGCTGCCCGCCGAGCGCCTGGAATGGCTGGTGCCGGGCCTGATCGAGGCCAAGTGCATCGCCCTGGTGCGCAACCTGCCCAAGGCCCTGCGCAAGAACTTCGTGCCGGTGCCGGACTTCGTCAAGGCGGCCTTGCAACGCATGGCGTTTGCGGAAGGCTCCTTGCCCCAGGCCCTGGGGCGCGAGCTGCTGCGCATGACCGGCGCGCGGGTCAGCGACGAGGCCTGGAGCGAAGCCGAGCAGCAGGTGGAAAGCCACTTGCGGATGAACCTGGAAATCGTCGATGCCCAGGGCAAGTTCCTCGGCGAAGGCCGTGACCTGGCGGAACTGACGGCGCGCTTCGCCGAGGCCAGCCAGGCAGCCCTGGCAGTACCGCAGACCGCCAAGAACCAGCAGCCGGTGCAAGCCAAGGTGTTCGCCGAGGTGGCGCAGAAGACCCAGCAGAAGATCGCCGGGCTGTCGATGACGGTCTATCCGGCCCTGGTGGAAGAAGCCGGGACGGTCAAGGAAGGGCGCTTCTCCACCGCCGCCGAGGCCGAGTTCCAGCATCGCCGGGCCTTGCAGCGCCTGCTGTTGCAGCAGTTGGCCGAACCGGCCAAGTTCCTGCGTGGCAAGTTGCCGGGGCTGACCGAGCTGGGCCTGCTGTACCGCGAGTTGGGTCGGATCGAGGCCCTGGTGGAGGACATCCTCCTGGCCAGCCTCGACAGTTGCATTCTCGACGGCGAGGCCAGCCTGCCTCGGGATGGCGCCGGCCTGGCCTCCCTGGCCGAGCGCAAGCGTGGTGCCTGGACCGAGCATGCCGAGCGCCTGGCGCGCCTGACGCTGGAGATCCTCAAGCTCTGGCACGGCCTGCAGAAACGCTTCAAGGGCAAGATCGACCTGGCCCAGGCCGTGGCCCTCAACGACATCAAGGCCCAGCTTGGCAACCTGGTGTATCCGGGCTTCGTTCGTGAAACCCCGGCCCTGTGGTTCAAGGAACTGCCGCGCTACCTCAAGGCGGTGGAGTTGCGTTTCGACAAGCTGGGCAGCCAGGTGCAGAAGGATCGGGTGTGGAGCACCGAGCTCGCCGGGCTCTGGGCCCAGTACCAGGCCCGGGCGCAGAAGCACGGCCAGGAAGGCAAGCGTGATCCGCAGTTGGAGCTGTATCGCTGGTGGCTGGAGGAGTACCGGGTGTCGCTGTTCGCCCAGCAACTGGGGACCAAGGCGCCGATCTCCGATAAACGCCTGAACAAGCAGTGGAGCCAGGTGGAGGCCTGATTCATGCCGGCCCGGCTCCCAGGAGCCGGGCTCCGTCGATCTTGCAATTGCGGCGAAACGCCAGAGGTTATGGCAAACTTCGCGGTCATAAATACCGGCCCGGGCTGCCCGTAAAAACAGGCGACCCGGGCGAAGCGGAATAAAGCGATGCCAGGAAAGCGCTCCAGCACAGGCTGAGCAGCGGGGCGCTCCCTTTACGGTTTGGCACGAGGGTGCCAATACCTTCTGCCTCAACACACTAGAGGAACGACCGTGCATAACGTCGTCATCAGCGGCACCGGCCTGTTTACCCCGGCCAACAGCATCTCCAACGAAGAACTGGTGGAATCCTTCAACGCCTACGTCCACCAGTTCAACAGCGACAATGCCGCCGCCATCGAACGCGGTGAAGTGCAGGCCCTGACTGAGTCCAGCGCAGCGTTCATCGAAAAAGCCTCGGGCATCAAGAGCCGTTTCGTCATGGACAAGGACGGTATCCTCGATCCGCAGCGCATGGCCCCGCGCTTGCCGGAGCGCTCCAACGACGAGTGGTCGGTGCTCTGCCAGATGGCCGTGGCCGCCGCCGAGCAGGCCCTGCAACGGGCCGGCAAGACTGCCGCCGATATCGACGGGGTGATCGTCGCCTGTTCCAACCTGCAGCGCGCCTATCCGGCCATTGCCATCGAAGTCCAGGCTGCTTTGGGCATCGAGGGCTTCGGTTTCGACATGAACGTGGCCTGCTCCTCGGCCACCTTCGGTATCCAGGCGGCCTGCAACAGCGTCCAGTTGGGCCAGGCCCGGGCGATCCTGATGGTCAACCCGGAGGTCTGCACCGGGCACCTGAACTTCCGTGACCGCGACAGTCACTTCATCTTTGGCGATGCCGCCACCGCGGTCGTCGTCGAGCGGGCCGAGCTGGCCACGTCGGCGCATCAGTTCGAGATCGTCAGCACCAAGCTGCTGACCCAGTTCTCCAATAACATCCGCAACAACTTCGGTTTCCTCAACCGCGCAGCCGAGGAAGGCATCGGGGCCCGGGACAAGCTGTTCGTCCAGGAAGGTCGCAAGGTGTTCCGTGATGTCTGCCCGATGGTGGCCGAGCTGATCGCCGCCCACCTGGAAGAAAACCAGCTCAACGTCAGCGACGTGAAGCGCTTCTGGCTGCACCAGGCCAACCTCAGCATGAACCACCTGATCGTCAAGAAACTCCTGGGCCGCGAGGCTACGCTGGAGGAGGCGCCAGTGATTCTCGATACCTACGCCAACACCAGTTCGGCAGGCTCGGTCATTGCCTTCCACAAGCACCAGGATGACCTGGCCAGCGGGGCCCTGGCGGTGCTCAGCTCCTTCGGTGCGGGCTACTCCATCGGCAGCGTCCTTCTGCGCAAGCGTTGATCCACGTGGGCCGGGTGTGGCGCGACGGCTCTACGGCGCGTCTTACCCGGGCAAACCCGCATGATTGAACGAGGCATGAATGGCCGCTGCTGACGACACGCAACTGCTCGAGCGCCTGCTCGCGGGCGAACAGAAGGCCTACAAGGAACTGGTCGCCACCTACCAGGGCGCCATGCGCGCGGTGGCCTACGCCATTGTCGGCAACCGGCATGCCGATGAGGTGGTGCAGGATGCCTGGCTTTCGGTGGTGCGCAACCTGCCGGGCTTCCAGGGGCGTTCCAGCCTCAAGACCTGGCTGTTGACCATCACCGCCAACGCCGCCAAGGGCCGCTACAAGCAGAATCGCCGGGAGGTCCTGCTCGACGACCTGCCCGCGCCCCATGGCACGGTGGGCGACGAGCGTTTCTCTTCCGCCGATGGCCACTGGCTGGTGGCGCCCTTCGCCTGGCACGAGGACACCCCCGAAGCCCTGCTGACCGAAGCGGAACTTCGCGATTGCCTGGAGCACACCCTGCTCAGCCTCTCCGAACTGCAAAGCAGTGTGCTGATGCTGCGCGAGCGCCAGGGCCTGGAACTGGAAGAGATCTGTAATCTTCTGGGGATCACGCTATCCAATGTCCGGGTGCTGCTGCACCGGGCGCGTCTGAAGGTCTTCGCCACGGTGGAGCATTTTGAGGAGACCGGCCAATGCTGACCTGTAAGGAACAAGTGGCGCGATCCAGCGATTATCTCGATGGCCAATTGAGCTTTCGCGAACGCCTGATGGTCCGCCATCACTTGTTGTTCTGCCCCAATTGCCGGCGTTTCATTCGCCAGATGCGCCTGCTGCAGGCCACCTTGCGCGTGTTGCCGGAACCACCGCTGGAAGGTCTCGACGAGCTGGCCGAACGCTTGGCCGCCGAGAGTAAGCGCGAGCGCTGATCGTCATGAAGCCGCGGATGTCGCCAGGCATCCGCCGCGATGTTTTTCTGCCTGTTCCTGCCAGGGAATCACGTCCGTGATTCCCGCTTCCGTTGTGCTCGTTACACGTCGGCCCGCACAAAAATAACACTGTCGTCATCTTTGGCATTGTCCCTGAAAACAGCCGCAAACCGCTCTAGAACGGGCTTTTCGCCTTATTTCTTTTCGAAGTAAAAAAGTTCCTCTGTAATCAAATCTTTATTTTCCAGCAACCTGGCTGAAATCCTCGGACCCCAAGATTCCCCCCGACACCAGCGGCCCAGTCCGCGTGTTTTCCAACGCTACAGACCACCAATTAGGGGAACTCTTCGATGATCCGTAAGCACTTCGCCGGTTTTGCCGCCAGCGCCCTGGCCCTGGCAGTGACCGCCCAGGCTTTCGCTGGCACCGTCACCACCGACGGCGCCGATATCGTAGTCAAAACCAAGGGCGGCCTTGAGGTTGCTACCACCGACTCGGCCTTCAGCTTCAAGCTGGGCGGTCGCCTGCAAGCCGACTATGGCCGTTTCGACGGGTTCTATACCAAGAATGGGAACAGCGGTGACGGCGCCTACTTCCGCCGCGCCTATCTGGAATTGGGCGGCACCGCCTACAAGGATTGGAAATACCAGATCAACTACGACTTCTCCCACAACTCGGGCACTTCCGATGACGGTTACTTCGACGAAGCGACCATCTCCTATGTGGGCTTCAAGCCGGTGACCATCCGTGGCGGTCGTTTCGATGCGGACTTCGGCCTGGAAAAAGCCACCAGCTCCAAGTGGATCACCGCCATGGAGCGTAACGCCGCCTACGAGCTGGCCGACTGGGTCAACTCCCACGAGAACGGCATGGGCCTGCAGGTGAGCTCGGTGGTGGCCGACATGGCCTACCTGTCCGGTAGCGTGTCCGCCAAGGACATCAACGACAGCGACGGCGACAGCGTCAAGCAGTTCAACGCCCGTGCGGTGTTCGCCCCGATGCATGAAACCGGCAACGTCCTGCACTTCGGCCTGGATTTCGCTAGCCGTGACCTTAGCGACACCGCCTTCGACTCGCGGATCCGTCCACGCCTGGGTGTTCGCGGCATCGCCACCAACGGCGGCAACGATGCCGGCAGCAACGGCAACCGTGCCACCTTCGGCGGCGGCGCGGGCCTCAACGGCTCGAACCTGACCGCGGTGGGTGCCTACGACAACGACCGTGTGTTCGGTGGTGAATTCGCCTTCGCCAGAGGCCCGTTCTCGGCCCAGGCCGAGTACCTGACTCGCAAGATGAAGGCCGACAGCGCCGCTTACCAGGACGTCAAGGCCACCGGTTTCTACGGCCAACTGGCCTACACCCTGACCGGCGAGTCCCGCGTGTACAAGCTCGATGGCGCCAAGTTCGACACCATCAAGCCCGAGAACAAGCAGTACGGTGCCTGGGAAGTCTTCTACCGCTACGACAACATCAAGGTCGATGACAAGAACATCGTGACGTCCACCGCCACCCGTGAAGTGGGCGATGCCAAGGCCACCATGAACACCATCGGTGTCAACTGGTATGCCAACGAAGCGATCAAGGTCTCGGCCAACTACATCAAGGTCAACACCGACAAGATCACCAACAGCGTTGGCGATGACAGCGGCGATGCCCTCGTAGCCCGTGTGCAGTACGTGTTCTAAGGCTGTTGCAACACAGTAGAGCTCTTTCTCATCCGTTATAGCTCCTCTCGTTTTGACCCCGCCCCGGCGGGGTTTTTTTTGCCCGTAGCTACGGCAATGGCCTCAAGGGCAGGTTGTCTCATGCAGGTACAACCACTGGGCCGAGTCGTCCTGGACGCGGATCAGCGCCAGCGACAGGCGCGATGTCTGCACGTGCTCCAGGCGATGGGTTTCCTTGTAGCGGATCGCTGCACATTGGCCTTCCTGCCAGACGCAATGCAACTCGCTGACCTCGATCTGCAAGCCTTGGCGGGCGCCCAGGGCGCCGCGGAACAGTTGCTTCACTTGCTCGCGATCGGCCATGGCACCCGCGGTGGTGACCATCTGGAAATCCTCGGCCAGCAGCGCCATGACCTGTTCGACCTGCGCCGCGCCGTCGCCCTGGGAGTGAGTGAAGACGTCATGGATCAACTGGTGGATCTGGTGAACGCTGTGCAGTGCCTGTTTAACGATCGACTGGTGCATGAAGGACCTTCTTCTGTGGGTTGAGCTTGCCTAGAAACGGCAGGAGGAGCAGCCCGGCCAGGGCGGCCAGCAGCAGGCTCAGGTGAAAGGCGCTGGTGGCCGGGAGGTGTCCGAGCAACAGGTTGTAGAGCATCAGCAGCCAGGCCGCGCCAAGGCTGAAGGCCATCTGCCGGTTGATGTTCCAGATCACGCTGGCCTGGTGCGTGTCGCTGCCGCTGAAGTCCAGCAGGGCGGTGGTCTGTGCGGTATTGGCGCCGGCGCCGCCACCCAGGCCCATGAGCAGGTAGGCACCGATGAGCAAGGGCAGGTCGCGGCTCGCGTCGACCCAGCACAAGGTGGCGATGCCGGCGCTGTGTAGCACCAGGGCGATGGCGAACAGCCGGGCGGCGCCGAGCCTGTTGTAGAAGCGCCCGCAGGCCAGCATCGCCAGCAGGGCGCCAGCGGCGTAGAGCAACATGAACATGCCGCTCTGCTGGGCACTCAGGTGCAGGTTGTCCTGGAGGAAGAACAGGCTCAGCAGGTTGACCCCGGTGAAGATCCCGGGAATAGCGTGGTAGATACCCACCGACAGCCCAAGGCGCACATTGCGCAGCAGGTGCAGGTCGACGATGGGTTGCGGGCAGCGGCGGCAATGCAGGCCATACCCCACGGCAGACAGCAGGCCGCCAGCAAGGCAGGCCAGGGCCTGGTAGGCCGGATAGCCGCTGCCATACAGCGACATGCCCAGCAGCAGGCCGGCCAGGGCGGCGCTCACCAACAGCAGGCCACGCACGTCGGGCCGCGCCGGTGGCGGTTGGTCCTGGTTACCGATCCAGCACCAGGCGAGCACGGCCGTCAGCAACGAGAGCGGCAGGCTGGCGAAGAACACCCAGCGCCAGGAGCTGTGGTCGACGATGGCCCCGCCCAGAGTTGGCGACAAGGCCGGAGCCAGCAGGGCCACTGCCATTACCAGGGTCGAGATCCGTGCTCGTTGCGGGCCCTGGAACAGGTTGAAGGTCAAGGCCTGTCCGAGGGGAATCAGCAGTCCGCCGGCCATGCCCTGGACCAGGCGCCAGAACACCAGGGATGCAAAGTCGTCGGCTCGCCCGCACAACAGCCCGGCGAGGCTGAACAACAACATCGAAGCGGCAATGATCTGCCGGTGGCCGAAGCGTCCTGCCAACCAGGTACTGATGGGAATCACCAGGGTCAGGCCGAGGATGTAGGCGTTGGCCACCCAGGCCACGCTGGCACTGGAGACTTGCAGGTGCTCGGCGATGCTGGGCAGGGCCACCGCCGACATGAAGATGTTGATGCAATCGATGAAGAAGCCGAGGAGGAATACCACCGCCACTTTGTATCTATAGGTCATGTCGCCTCCTGTTTGGCCGGCAGCTTAGGGAGGCTGGGCCGAGCCTGTCGAGGCGCCTATACTTGATTCATTGTTTTTGGATTATTGACAATGAATGAAAGCCTGCACGGCCAGTTGCATCGAGTACAGACCTTCCTCGCGGTGGTGGACTTTGCTTCCTACACCCGTGCGGCGCAGTACCTTGGTATCAGCAAGGCCATGGCCAGCCTGCATGTGAAGACTTTGGAGCAGGTCTTGGCGACCCCCTTGCTGACCCGTACCACACGGCATATCGCCCTCACCGAAACCGGGCAGGATCTTTACGACGAGTTCAAGGGGATTGTCGCTAATATCGATACGGCTTTCGATAACGTGCTGCATGGGCGCAACCGCGTATCGGGCAAGTTGCGCATCAGTTCCACCGCCGAGTATGCCCAGGCCTACATCCTGCCATTGCTGCCTCTGTTCACTGCACGCTATCCCGAGGTGCGCTTGAGTTATCACTTCAATTCATCGCTGAACGATCTGGTGGCGGAAAAACTCGATCTGGTGATTCGCCTGGGCCACCTGGCGGACTCCGGATTCAAGGGGCGCCAGTTGGCCGACTACGGCATTGTCCTGGTGGCCAGCCCGGTGCTGCTGGCGAGCCTGGCGGTGGCCCAGCCCGAGGATCTCGCGGCTTGCCCCTGGATAGGCAACAGCAATCTTGCCGGGCCGCCGGCCTGGACCTTCGGCCATCCGCGTCGTGGCGAGGTGCAGGTGCGGATGACCCCTGGGCACGAATCGAACTCGGCGACGGCCATCCGTGCCATGGCCCTGGCCGGGCTGGGGGTGGCGGTATTGCCGGAATGGATGGTCCTGGACGACCTGGCCGATGAGCGCCTGGTGCGTGTGTTGCCCGAGTACAGCCTGGCCCGGCAGCCGGTGCATGTGCTGTTTCCCAATAGCCCGCACTTGCCGCGCAAGTCCCGGGTGTTCATCGACTTCCTGGCCGAACACCTGGGGCATGCCTGAGTGTTTCGGCGAGCCCGGCGATGGGGGATACTCGCCGGGTCGTTCGATTTGATGCCTGGGGACCCTGATGCCGCTGCAACCCTTGAACAGCCTGTCTGCCGTCGATCCTTTGCAATGGGATGGGCTGCTCAAGGACGGGCAACCTTTCGTGCGCCATGCCTTTCTCAGTGCCCTGGAAGACAGTGGCAGCCTCGGCCCTCGCTCCGGCTGGCAGGCCGAGCACCTGCTGCACGTGGAGGACGGCCGGCTGTTGGCGGCGCTGCCCAGCTACCGCAAGTGGCATTCCTACGGTGAGTACGTGTTCGACCATGGTTGGGCGGATGCCTGTGAGCGAGCCGGGATCGACTACTACCCCAAGCTGTTGACTGCGGTGCCGTTCAGCCCGGTAAGCGGTGCGCGGGTACTGGCGGCGACCCAGGCCGATGCCTTCGAGCTGCTCAAGAGCCTGCCGGGCTACCTGGAGATCGAAGGGCTATCCAGTGCCCATGTGAATTTCACCGACGATTTCAGCGACCAGGCCCTGGAGCTGCAATCGGGTTGGTTGCCGCGCCTGGGCTGCCAGTTCCACTGGCACAACCGCGGCTACCGTGACTTCCAGGATTTCCTCGATGTCTTGAGTTCGCGCAAACGCAAGCAGATGCGCAAGGAGCGCGAGCAGGTGGCGGGGCAGGGCCTGGACTTCCAGTGGCTGGAGGGGGCCGAGCTCAGCGAGGCCCAGTGGGATTTCGTCTACGCCTGCTACGCCAATACTTATGCGGTGCGCCGCCAGTCACCCTACCTGACCCGCGACTTCTTCAGCCTGCTGGCCCAGCGCATGCCGGAGGCGATCCGCGTGGTCCTGGCTCGCCAGGGTGGCCGGCCGGTGGCCATGGCCTTCAGCCTGGTGGGCGGCGGCAGTTTCTATGGGCGCTACTGGGGATGCCTGGCAGAGTTCGACCGCCTGCATTTCGAGACGTGCTTCTACCAGGGCATGGAGTATGCGATCGCCCATGGGCTGGAGCGTTTCGATGCCGGGGCCCAGGGCGAGCACAAGCTGATTCGTGGTTTCGAACCGGTGCTCACGCGTTCCTGGCACTACTTGCGCCATCCCGGGCTCAAGGCCGCGGTGCAGGATTTTCTCCAGCAGGAGCGGGCGGGCGTCCGGGCCTATGCCGAAGAGTCCCGGGACGCCTTGCCCTATCGCCAGGCCTGAGCCTCAGCTGTCTTCCTTGCCCAGCCAGCGGTAGACCACGCCGCCGACCACCGCACCGAGGATCGGCGCCAGCCAGAACATCCACAGCTGCTGCAGGGCCCAGCCGCCGACGATCAAGGCCGGGCCGGTACTGCGGGCGGGGTTGACCGAGGTGTTGGTCACCGGGATCGAGATCAGGTGGATCAGCGTCAGCGCCAGGCCGATGGCGATGGGTGCCAGCCCTGCCGGGGCACGCTTGTCGGTGGCGCCGAGGATGATCACCACGAACATGCCGGTCATCACCAGTTCGCAGACGAAACCCGCAGCCATCGAGTAGCCACCGGGCGAGTGTTCGCCATAACCGTTGGATGCCAGCCCCGACGCCAACTCGAAGCCGGGCTTGCCGCTGGCGATGAAGTACAGCAGCGCCGCGGCGATCACGGCGCCGATCACCTGGGCCACCACATAGGCGGGCAGTTCCCGGGCCGGAAAGCGTCCCCCCACCACCAGGCCCACGGACACCGCAGGATTGAGGTGGCAACCGGAGATGTGGCCAATGGCGAAGGCCATGGTCAGGACGGTCAGGCCGAAGGCCAGGGCGACCCCCAGCAGTCCGATGCCGACGTTGGGAAACGCCGCTGCGAGCACGGCACTGCCGCAACCGCCCAGCACCAGCCAGAACGTACCGAGCATTTCAGTCATGGAGCGCTTGAACAAAGACATGGGAAGAGTCCTTGATAGGTGTACCTATCAACGCGATATCGCCGTTATGCATCCCGCAGTTCAACAACAGGTTTCACTCTGGAACCTAGCCTCAGTACAGCAGGCTTTGGTGGCAATTCCACTGGCCCATGAAAAACGCCAGGCCCCGTGGGCTGGGGGCTGGCGTCTTTTCAGGAGGTTGTGCAGACCCTGTAGCCGCTGCTGAGCCTGCGAAGCTGCGCCAAGGCCCGCAGGGCCTTCCAACGATGGCGGCGGCTATCCGATCTTGCGGCCGCTACGCGCCCGTGCGCAGCCTGCGGCAGCGGCGACACGCAGCACCTGTAGGTCTCAGTCGATGCCGACAAAACCTCCGGTCTGGTGCTGCCACAGCCGCGCATACAAACCGCCGTGGGCCAGCAGCTCGGCATGGGTGCCGGTCTCGGCGATGCGGCCCTGTTCCAGCACCACCAGGCGATCCATGCGGGCGATGGTGGAGAGCCGGTGGGCAATGGCGATCACGGTCTTGCCCTGCATCAGGGTCTCCAGGCTTTCCTGGATCGCGGCCTCGACTTCCGAGTCCAGGGCCGAGGTGGCCTCGTCCATGATCAGGATCGGCGCGTCCTTGAGCAGTACCCGGGCAATGGCGATGCGCTGGCGCTGGCCCCCGGACAGCTTGACCCCGCGCTCGCCCACATGGGCATCGAAGCCAGTACGGCCCTGGGCATCGGACAGCAGTGGGATGAACTCGTCGGCGCGGGCCTTGCGCACCGCTTCCCAGAGTTCCTCGTCGCTGGCCTCAGGCCGCCCATACAAGAGGTTGTCGCGGATGGAGCGGTGCAGCAGCGAGGTGTCCTGGGTGATCATGCCGATGCGTTCGCGCAGGCTTTCCTGGGTCACCCCGGCGATGTCCTGGCCGTCGATCAGGATCTGCCCGCCCTGCAGGTCGTAGAGGCGCAGCAGCAAGTTGACCAGGGTCGACTTGCCCGCTCCCGACGGACCGATCAGGCCGATCTTTTCTCCAGGGCGGATCTGCAGGTTGAGGTCGCTGATGACCCGGTTGGCCTTGCCATAGTGGAACTCGACGTGCTCGAAGCTCACCCCGCCCTTGTTCACCTCAAGCCTGGGGGCCGCTTCGCGGTCGGTCAGTTGCAGGGGCTGGGCGATGGTCTGCAGGCCGTCCTGGACCATGCCGATATTCTCGAAGATGCCGTTGATCACCCACATGATCCAGCCGGACATGTTGACGATGCGAATGACCAGGCCGGTGGCCAGGGCGATGGCTCCGGCGCTGATCAGCGACTGACTCCACAACCACAGGGCCAGGCCCGTGGTACTGGTGATCAGCAGGCCGTTGAGGCTGGTGATGGCGACGTCCATGGAGGTCACCACGCGCCCGGCCAGCTGGCTTTTCTCGGTCTGCTCGGCGATCGCTTCGCGGGCGTAGCTCTGTTCGAAATGGGTGTGGGCGAACAGCTTCAGGGTGGCGATGTTGGTGTAGCCATCGACGATCCGTCCCATGAGCTTGGAGCGGGCATCGGAGGCATCCACCGAGCGCTTCTGGATGCGTGGCACGAAGTAGCGCATGGCGCCGATGAAACCGACGATCCACAACAGCAGCGGAATCATCAGGCGCCAATCGGCGTCGGCGAACAGCACCAGGGCACCGACGGCGTAGATGGTCACGTGCCACAGGGCGTCGATCACCTGCACCGAGGAATCCTGCAGTGAGTAGCCGGTCTGCATGATGCGCTGGGCGATGCGCCCGGCGAAGTCGTTCTGGAAGAAGTTCAGGCTCTGGCGCAGCACGTAGCTGTGGTTTTGCCAGCGAATCAGGCTGGTCATGCCGGGATTGATGGCCTGGTGGATCAACAGGTTGTGCAGGCACACCATCAACGGGCGCAGCAACAGGGCCACGACGGCCATCCAGGCCAGTTCCAGGCCATGGTCGCTGAATACCTGGATGCTGGGCGTGCCCTGTGCCAGGTCGATGATGGTGCTCAGGTAGCTGAACAGCGACACCTCGATCAGCGCCACAAACAGCCCGACCACCAGCAGCGCGACGAAGCTGGGCCAGACTTGCTTGATGTAATGGAAGTAGAAGGGCAGGACCCGGTTGGGCGGGGTGGTCGCGGGGGTGTCGCGGAAGATATCGATCAGTTGTTCGAAACGACGATAGAGCATGGGTTCTGCAGCCCGTTGTGCGGGCTCTCCTGTGCTAAAGCGGACGGGGCGCCGGATAGGCGCCGCCGTCGGGACAGGCTGCGAGATTCAGTCGAGGCGCTTGGCCGACTTGATCAGTACCGGGTCGACCGGGACATTCTGCATGCCTTGCTTGGTGGTGGTCTGGGAGTTGACGATCTGGTCCACCACTTCCATGCCGTTCACCACCTTGCCGAATACCGCGTAGCCGGCATCGCGACCCGGGTCGAGAAAGGCGTTGTCGGCAACGTTGATGAAGAACTGGCTGGTGGCCGAGTTGGGGTTGGAAGTCCGGGCCATGGCCAGGGTGCCGCGCACGTTGTGCAGGCCGTTGGAGGCTTCGTTCTTGATCGGGTCACGGGTGTCCTTCTGCACCATCTGGGCGGTGAAGCCGCCACCCTGGACCATGAACCCCGGGATCACTCGGTGGAAGATGGTGTTGGTGTAGAAGCCGCTGTCGACGTAGTCGAGGAAGTTCTTGCTGGAAACCGGCGCCTTGACCGGATCCAGTTCGATTTCGATCTTGCCGAAGCTGGTGTCCAGCATGACGTGGGGTGCCTTGGCCGGTTGTGCGGCCATCAGGTTGGCGGCAAAGAGCACGGAGCCGGCGACGAGGGCGATTTTTTTCAGCATGGGTCAGTGATCCTGGGTGGTGGTGTCGACTGTATTGATGAAGTGCAGCAGGGTCTGGTTGAAGCGCTGCGGTTGGTCCAGCGGTGTGGCGTGTCGGGAGTCCTCGATCACCACCAGCTGCGCATCCGGCAGCAGTTTGACGTAAGCCTCCTTGAGCGCCACCGGGGTGTAGTCGTGGTCGGCGCTGACGACCAGGGTTGGACAGGTGATACGGCCCAGACGTTCCTGGACTCCCCAGCCGACGATGGCGTCGAAGCTGGCGAGATAAGCACGTTTGTCGTTCTTTGCCCAGCGTTCGGCCATCTGCTGCCGTAACTCGGCTTGCTCCGGCTTGGGAAACAATCGTTGGCCCAGGGCCTTGCCGATGGCCGCCATGCTCAGCAGGCGGGCCATGCTCCAGCGCTTGAACCACTGCCAGTAGTCGTCGGCCGAGCGCAGCTTGACCTGCGGTGCGCTGTTGACGATGCACAGGCTCTTGAACAGCTGTGGCTGGTCCACGGCCAACTGGAAGCCGATCATGCCGCCCATGGACAGTCCGGCATAATGCACCGGCCCCAGGCCCAGGTGGTCGACCAGGGCTATGAGGTCGGCGGCAAAGCCCGGGATGCTGTAGCGCTCCCGAGGCTTGTCGGAGCGACCATGGCCGCGCACGTCCGGGATGATCAGGCGATAGCGGGTCGCCAGTTCCGGGACCTGTTTTTCCCAGTCCTGGGCGCTGGAGCCCAGGCCGTGGACCAGTAGCAGGGGCTCGCCCCGGCCGTATTCCTCATAGTGCAGGGTGCAACCTTCATGTTCGAAATACGCCATGGCAGAACTCCTGTTCTGGTAAATGGGACGTCAGGCTTGCTCGGGTGCGGCAAAGGGCGCATCCAGGGGCGCGGTGTCGAAGGTGCGCAACAGTTCCACGAGGATCTGCGTCGCCGGGCCCAGGGGTTTGTCCTTGTTGGAATAGAGAAAGAACGTCGGATGGCGGCTGCCGCCCTGGTCCAGGGGCAGCACCTTGAGCAGGCCCTCGTGCAGCTCGCGTTCGATCATGTGCCGTGGTAGCCAGGCGAAACCCAGGCCGCTGCTGACGAACTTCGCCGCGGTGGCCAGGCTGCCGACCGTCCAGCGCTGCTCGGCACCCAGCCAGCCCACGTCCCGCGGTTGTTGGCGGCCGGAATCGCGAATCACCACTTGCAGTTGGCTTTCCAGGTCCTGGAAGTGCAACTGTCGTTGCAGGCGGTGCAGGGCGTGTTCCGGATGGGCCACGGCGACGAACTCCACCGAACTCATCTCGGTGCCCAGGTAACCTGGAATATTGAAGCCGCTGATGGCCAGGTCGGCGACGCCTTCGAGCAGCACTTCCTCGACTCCGGACAGTACTTCCTCGCGCAGGCGCACACGGCAGCCGCGGCTCTGCGGCATGAAGGCGGTGAGGGCGCGGACCAGTCGTGCATTGGGGTAGGCGGCATCCACCACCAGCCGCACCTCGGCTTCCCAGCCTTGCTCCATGTGGTGGGCCAGGTCTTCGAGCTGGCTGGCCTGTTTCACCAGTTGCCGGGAGCGGCGCAGCAATACGCCTCCGGCCTCGGTGAGCACGGCCTTGCGGCCATCGATCCGCAGCAGGGGTACACCGAGCTGGTCCTGCATGCGTGCCACGGTATAGCTGACCGAGGATTGCGAGCGGTGCAGGGCCTCGGCGGCTTGGGCGAAGCCTCCGTGATCGACCACGGCCTGCAGGGTGCGCCATTGATCCAGGGTCACGCGGGGCGCTTTCATGAGGTGCTCCTCTTGTCCTAAGCTGGCGTTCCTTACCGGAGACCGCCGAATGAGAAAATTCTGTTGTGTGTTGCTGGCCCTGCTGCCCTTGAGCGCCTGGGCTTATCCCATCGATGTCGACAAGCAACTCAATGGCCTGAGCATCGACTACACCACCTACGATACCGACGCCGACATCGGCTCGATCCAGTTGAACAACTACGGCAAGACCGATGCCGTGTGCTCGGTGGTTTTTCGCAACGGTCCCGAATCACCGCGTACTCGCAAGGTGGAAGTCGCCGCCGGCAAGAGCCGCAGCGTGACCGTCAAGTTCAACCGCAACATCATCAAGTTGCGCCTGGACCTGAACTGCCAGGCCAAATGACCGTCGTGATACCGGTCCTGTCGATCGTGACGGGACTGGGTTCGCTTATAAACGAATTTATTGATTGGTTATAGCAGTTATTTGCGCTTTTTCATCGATATCTCTCTGTTTAATCTGCGCCCCATCGACTTACGCATACCCCGATGGAGGCTTCAGCCATGTCCCGCGTCCTGATCATTGAAAGCAGTGCCCGCCAGCAAGATTCCGTTTCTCGCCAACTGACCCAGACCTTTATCCAGCAATGGCAGGCTGCCCACCCGGCCGATTCGATCACTGTGCGCGACCTGGCCCGTAATCCGGTGCCGCACCTGGATGCCAACCTGCTGGGCGGCTGGATGAAACCCGCCGAGCAACGCAGCGCGGCCGAGCAGGACTCGCTGCAACGTTCCGACGAGTTGACCCAAGAGCTGCTGGACGCCGACGTACTGGTGATGGCCGCGCCGATGTACAACTTCGCCATCCCCAGCACGCTCAAGGCCTGGCTCGACCATGTGCTGCGTGCCGGGGTGACCTTCAAGTACACCCAGACCGGTCCCCAGGGTTTGCTCACTGGCAAGCGCGCCTATGTCCTGACTGCCCGGGGCGGGATCTACGCCGGCAGCAGCACCGATCACCAGGAACCCTACTTGCGCCAGGTCATGGCCTTCATTGGGATCCACGACGTGCAGTTCATCCATGCCGAGGGCCTGAACCTGGGCGGCGATTTCCACGAGAAGGGCCTGAACCAGGCCAACGCCCGGCTGGCCCAGGTGGCCTGAGGCGTTAATCCCCAGGTAATCGCTGGATGTTCAAGTAGCTCCTGTGTGCCCCTTCAAGCAGGTCCGCACATAGAACCTCCCTTTGCACTGGGTGCTCCTTCAGTGCCAATGCCCGATCGAACGCTTCGCGAGATCGGGCTTTTTTTTGCCGGTGATTTCACCCGCGCCGGCAAAAACGTTATCGTCGCCGCCATCCAACGATGAGGCGAGCATGGGCTATCTACTGGTTGTCACCCTGATCCAGGCGTTTTCCTTCAATCTGATCGGCGAGTACCTGGCCGGGCATGTCGACAGCTACTTTGCCGTGCTGGTGCGGGTGCTGCTGGCAGGGTTGGTGTTCATCCCGCTGACTCGCTGGCGCCGGGTGGAACCGGCCTTCATGCGCGGCATGCTGCTGATCGGTGCGCTGCAGTTCGGCATCACCTATGTGTGCCTGTACCTGAGCTTCCGGGTGCTGACGGTGCCGGAAGTGTTGTTGTTCACCATTCTCACGCCGTTGCACGTGACCCTGATCGAAGACGCCTTGAACCGGCGCTTCAATCCCTGGGGCTTGCTCGCGGCCCTGGTGGCGGTGGCGGGTGCCGCGGTGATTCGCTACGACCGGATCAACCCGGACTTCTTCATGGGCTTCCTGCTGCTGCAACTGGCCAACTTCACCTATGCCGCCGGGCAGGTGCTGTACAAGCATCTGGTGGCGCGCTATCCCAGCGACCTGCCGCACTACCGGCGGTTCGGCTACTTCTACCTGGGCGCGTTGCTGGTGGTGCTGCCGGCGTTCCTGCTGTTCGGCAAGGCACACTTCCTGCCGGATGCCCCGGTGACCTGGGCGGTGCTGCTGTTCCTCGGGCTGGTGGCCACGGCGCTGGGGTTGTACTGGTGGAACAAGGGCGCGTGCCTGGTCACCGGCGCGACCCTGGCGGTGATGAACAACCTGCATGTGCCGGTGGGCCTGCTGCTCAATTTGCTGATCTGGAACCGCCATGAAGACCTGGGCCGCCTGGCCCTCGGCGGATTGGTGATTCTGCTGGCGGTGTGGGTCAGCCGCCATGGCCAGCGCAGGGTGGCCACGGCGTGAAGGTTACAGGCGCCAGCGAGATGGGGTAGCGGTTCTACGCAGCTGTTACCCCTATCCCCAGGAGCGATGCTCTGTCCAGGACCCGCCCTATCGGCGGTTTTTTTGGGGTTCTGGTTTTTTACCTTTGAAAACAATCAGCTAGTTGAGTCAAGAGAAGAACCGAGCGCTCGGTGACGCGTCTGGCCATAAAATTGCATTCATATGTATATACAAGACATTACAAGATGAGCTGGCTTTGCTGACGCCAGTTCCTGGCAAGGGAGGGCGTTGTGCCATGAAGTTCCAGGTATTCCACGGCTGGTATGTGGTGTTGGCCACCCATGTGCTGCTGGCGCTGATCTTTGGCGGTGCCTATTCCTTCGGTGCGTTCTTCTCGCAGATCCAGGCCAATTTCGCAGTGGGGAGCTTTTCCGTGGCCTCGGTGTTTTCCCTGACGGCGTTGATCTATTACGCCATGGGGGTTGTCGCCGGCGTGCTGGCCGATCGCACTTCCACCCGGCGGGTGGTGGGGGTCGGCATCCTGTCCCTGGCCCTGGGGTTTTTCTGCGCGAGCCTGGCGTCCGGGTCGTTGTGGTGGTTCCTGCTGTGCTTCTGCGTACTGGTGGGGCTGGGCGTCGGCCTGGTGTATGTGCCGGCGGTGGCGGTGGTCCAGCGTTGGTTCGTCAGCCGGCGCAGCCAGGCTTCGGGCCTTGCCCTGGCGGGAACCGGGGTCGGGACCTTTGCCGGGCCATTGCTGGCCGGCTGGCTGATGGAGCATTTTTCCTGGGAGGCGACCCTGCAGATCTTCGCCGGCGCGATCCTGTTGCTTGGCCTGGCTGCCACGGCGCTGATCCGCAGCGGCCCCCAGGAGCTCGGGCTGTTCGCGGACGGCCTGCCTGCCATGGCCGAGCGGCCCCAGGTGGCCCCGTCCGGTCTGCACCTGGCCGAAGCCTTGGGCATGGCGCGTTTCTGGTGGTACTTCGCGGCGATCCTGTGCGGTTCGGTGGGATTGTTCGTGGCGTTGGTGCACATCAGCCCCTATGCCCGGCAGGCGGGGCTGGGTGTTTCCGAAGCCAACTTGTTGATTGGCCTGATCGGCGCCGGCAACGTCGGTGGCCGCCTGTTCCTCGGCAGCCTGGGCGACCGGATCGGCAGCCGGCGCCTGCTGGTCGCCCTGACCTTGCTCCTGGTGCTGTTGAACCTACTGTGGCTGGTGGCCGATGGCTTCATGGCGCTGGCGTTGTTCGCCCTGTGCTTTGGCGTGGCCAACGGCGGTTGCATTTCGCTCTACCCGGCCGTGGCGGCCGATTGGTTCGGCACGGCCAACCTGGGGGCTATCCTCGGTGCCCTGTACCTGTCGGTGGGGGTGGCGGCATTGCTGGGCGGCAGTTTCGCCGGCTGGTTGTTCGACCTGTACCAGGGCTACGACGCGGCGATTGGCCTGGGGGCTGCGTGCGCGTTGCTGTCCGTGCTGTTCATCCTCATGGCTTGCCGTCCTCAGCCCGATCCGCTGTTGCAGGCAGCGCCGACGGCTGCCTGAAAACGCCGGGAGCCGGGGTGGCCCAGGCGTTTTGCGGTGGGGCACAGCGCCTGATGCCGGTCAGTTAAGCAAGGTGCTCCCCGTAGGAGCAGCCGGCCGACGCTCGATTGCTCGCGATGCTCGTCGTGGCGCGTGTTTATGGGGTAAACGCAGCGCTCTGAAACCCATCGCGGGCAAGCCTCGCTCCTACCGTTTCCTTAACTGATCGGCATTTGTCAGAGCGCCTGTTTCTCGCTTGGGCCGATATGGCTGGCGCCCAGCACTGCCGGTAGCAGGCCGGCCCGCAGGTCGTTGCCGCTGGGTTGCTGGTACAGGCTCAGGCCGAACTCCGGCATCACCGCCAGCAGGTAGTCGAAGATATCCCCCTGGATTCGCTCGTAGTCGGCCCACACCGTGGTGCGGGTGAAGCAGTAGATCTCCAGGGGAATGCCCTGGGCCGTGGTCTGCATCTGGCGCACCATGCAGGTCATGTTCGGCTGGATCTCGGGGTGGCTCTTCAGGTAGGCCAGGGCGTAGGCGCGGAAGGTGCCGAGGTTGGTCATGCGCCGGCGGTTGGCCGACAGGGCGGCAACGTTGCCCTGGGCCTCGTTCCAGCTTTTGAGCTCGGCCTGTTTGCGCCCGATGTAGTCGGTGAGCAGGCGTACCCCGCTCAGCCGTGCTTCTTCGTCGTCATGCAGGAAGCGTACGCCGCTGGCATCGATGAACAGGCTGCGCTTGATCCGCCGGCCGCCGGACTGCTGCATGCCGCGCCAGTTGCGAAACGACTCGGACATCAGCCGCCAGGTGGGGATGGAAACGATGGTCTTGTCGAAGTTCTGCACCTTGACCGTGTGCAGGGTGATGTCCACCACGTCGCCGTCGGCGCCCACCTGGGGCATTTCGATCCAGTCGCCGACCCGCAGCATGTCGTTGCTGGTCAGTTGCACGCTGGCGACGAAGGACAAGAGGGTGTCCTTGTACACCAACAGGATCACCGCCGACATGGCACCCAGGCCCGAGAGCAGCAACAGCGGCGAGCGATCGATGAGGGTGGCGACGATGATGATGGCGCCGAATACGTACAACACCATCTTCGCCAGTTGCACGTACCCCTTGATCGAGCGGGTGCGGGCGTGTTCGGTGCGGGCGTAGATGTCCAGCAGGGCATTGAGCAGGGCGCTCAGGGCCAGCAACTGGAACAGGATGGTGAAGGCCATGGCCAGGTTGCCCAGGAACAGCAGGCTGGCCTTGCTCAACTCCGGCACCAGGTGCAGGCCGAACTGGATCACCAGGGAGGGAGTCATCTGTGCCAGGCGGTGGAACACCTTGTTCTGGCGCAGGTCGTTGAGCCAGTGCAGGGCGGGTTGCCGGCCCAGCAGTCGCACACCATGCAGGACCACATAGCGGGCTACCCGTCCGAGCACCAGGGCGACCACCAGCAACAGGGTCAAGCCAAGGCCAGCGTGTAGGAGCGGGTGTTGGTCGAGGGCTCCCCAGAGGTCCTGGGTATCGAGCCAGAGCTGTTTGAAATCCATGGGCTAAAACGATTCTTCTATGTGGCACAAAGAGGGGATTAGAGCATTGAACCCCGGCAAAGTTACCGTTGAGGACAAATCGGTTAACAAAAAACCAACTCTTTGCCACCGTTTGCACAAAGAAACTCGGCCTGGGCCTCCGAAACCGTTACCCTATGCAGCTGTTTTTCTGCACATCTTCGAGGTAGCACCCGTGTTTTCCCAATTCGCCCTGCACGAACGCCTGCTCAAAGCCGTGGCCGAGCTTAAATTTGTCGAGCCGACTCCGGTACAGGCCGCGGCTATTCCGCTCGCGCTGCAAGGGCGTGACCTGCGGGTGACGGCGCAGACCGGTAGCGGCAAGACCGCCGCCTTCATGCTGCCGATCCTCAATCGCCTGATCGGCCCGGCGAAAATCCGCGTCAGCATCAAGACCCTGATCCTGCTGCCAACCCGGGAGCTGGCCCAGCAGACCCTGAAGGAAGCCGAGCGTTTCTCCCAGTTCACCTTCATCAAGTCCGGCTTGATCACCGGCGGTGAAGACTTCAAGGTCCAGGCCGCCATGCTGCGCAAGGTGCCGGATATCCTCATCGGTACCCCGGGTCGCCTGCTGGAGCATCTCAATGCCGGCAACCTGGACCTCAAGGAAGTGGAAGTGCTGGTGCTCGACGAAGCCGACCGCATGCTCGACATGGGCTTTGCCGAAGACGTGCAACGCTTGGTGGATGAGTGCCCGAGCCGCCAGCAGACCATGCTGTTCTCCGCCACCACCGGTGGTTCCGGCCTGCGGGAAATGGTCGCCAAGGTCCTCGACAACCCTGAGCACCTGCAACTCAACAGCGTCAGCCAGCTCAACGAGACCACGCGCCAGCAGATCATCACGGCCGACCACAACCAGCACAAAGAGCAGATCGTCAACTGGCTGCTGGCCAACGAGACCTACCAGAAGGCCATTATCTTCACCAACACCCGGGTCATGGCCGACCGCATCTACGGCCGCCTGGTGGCCCAGGACTACAAGGCGTTCGTCCTCCACGGCGACAAGGACCAGAAGGACCGCAAGCTGGCCATCGATCGCCTGAAGCAGGGCGGGGTGAAGATCCTGGTGGCCACCGATGTCGCCGCCCGCGGCCTGGACGTCGAGGGCCTGGACCTGGTGATCAACTTCGACATGCCTCGCAGTGGCGACGAGTACGTGCACCGTATCGGTCGCACCGGTCGTGCTGGCAACGAAGGCCTGGCCATCTCGCTGATCTGCCATGGCGACTGGAACCTGATGTCGAGCATCGAGCGCTACCTCAAACAGAGCTTCGAGCGCCGCACCATCAAGGAAGTCAAGGGTACTTACGGCGGTCCGAAAAAGGTCAAGGCCTCCGGCAAGGCTGCTGGGACCAAGAAGAAAAAGACCGATGCCAAGGGCGACAAGAAAAAAGCCCTGGCCAAGTCGCCAACCAAGCGCAAGAGCGCCAACCGGCCAAAGAGTGAGAGCCCGGCCCTGGTCAGCCAGGATGGCCTGGCGCCGCTCAAGCGCCGCAAGCCCGCACCAGCCGCTGAGTAAAGTGCAGGCCTGATCGCCATTAGAAAGCCCGGACCTGGTCCGGGTTTTTTGTTTCCTGGGCCTCAGTGGTCGGTTTTTTGCTCGGCGTCGGCCAGTTCCTTGAGGCGTTGGTCAATCAACTGGCAATCGTCGGGCAGGTCCTTGTTGGCGCTGCCCAGGTTCATCTTCTGCAACTCGTCGTTGATTTCCTTGGCCTTGGCCGGGTTCTGCTCGGTGATCTTGCTGACTTCCCGGGCCAGTTGCTCGCGCTTGGCGGTGGCTTCGTCCGGGGTACAGGCCCAGGCGGGCAGGGCCAGCAGCAGGCTGCCGGCGAGAGTGAGCAGGTTCAGGGTTTTCATGGGCTGTGCCTCATGTTGTAGGCAGGGGGACATCCGGTTGAGGCGCCTGGAATGGGCAAAGTTCAGTTGGATCAGCCCAGGCAGGTGCCTTCGGGAGGGCGTGTGACGTTACAGGGGCTCGCACGTGCTGGAGGCGGGTCTTGTTCACGGCGGCTCTGGAGGCCAGGTTCAATTGACGCCTGGATAGTGGCGAATTAGTATCGCGCGCCGCTCCGGGTCAGGGGCGAATGCCGAGCGCCTGGACATGTTTCCTTGATCCGAGCCAGTGCACCTCAACGAAATCGCTTTCAAGGAAGATCCTTAATGCGCCTGCTGTCCCTGTTGTTCAGTTGTGTCCTGCTCGTGGGGTGTGCCTCCCGGCCGGATTACTACATCTCGTCCAAACCCGTACAGATTCCTGCCGACGCCACCTACTGGATCGATAACTTTGATTTGCAATTGATCGGGGAGAGCCCGCGTTTCTTGCCTGAGGACAAACTGCGCCAGCAATTGGGCACGGAACTGATCCAGCAACTGGGCAATGCCAATCGCTACGCCGCGACCAAGGACAGTGCCGATTACCTGCTGGATGTGGAGGCGGTGTACAAGCGGCGGCTCAGTGATTCCCAAGGTGGGCTGGTGTCCAAGATCGTCGATGACAATACGATCCTGGCCAGTATCGACTTCGGCTACAAGGTCCAGGTCAAGCGTGCCGGTGCCGAAGTGTTGCATTTCGCCCAACAACGCGACGGCCTCCAGCCTGCCGGTGCCATGGGCCAGTTGCGCAATATGAAAACCATGCTCGGGGTGATTACCAACAGCGGTAACTCCGATGTGGAGACGTTCTACGTCCGGGTTCTGCCGCGCTTCATCGTTCGCGATATCACGGCCATTCCGTCGCGTTGAGGCAAGCCTGCTTGCCGTGCATCCGGCAAAAACAACGGGGGAGCATGGGCTCCCCCGTGTTGTTTCTCGGCCTTTGATGGCCTACAGCGTTTTCACCGGAAAGCAGATATCGAACTCCAGCTCGCCGGTTTGATCGTATCTGGCGTCCACCGGATACAGCTCGAAGGCTGGCCGTGCGTCGGGCTGCATACCACTCTTGGGCAGCCAATCGCGGCACAGTTCGCTCCAGGTATCGGCGATATCGGGGCCTTTGCCCTGGTAGTGAGTGATCGCATAGAGGCCACCGGGTAGGGTGGTGACGACCGCAGAGTCCCGGCCCTTGAAGTCGAGGGGGACTTCGACGCAGGCATCGTAGCGGCATTTTTCGGGTGGGGTGACGTAAGGGTCGTCATGGCCGATGCCGTAGCGTGCGCGGCCCATGAGCCCGTTCTCGGCCATCCAGGGGATGACGGTCTGCTGCCAGAACAGGCCGATCCCCGGCCCGTAGGCGCCGATATAGCGCAGGTAAGCGACGCGTACGGGTGGCAGTTCCTTGATGGTGACCTTCATCGTGAGTTCCTTCAGGTGAATGAAGGCGTCAGGATCGTCGAAGGCCGGGATGTGTGTCTGATCAGGATTGCGCAATTGCCGCAGGCGTCGTTCGCGGATGTCTTCAAGGCGGCGGTGCCAGCGCTTGGGTTCGGTATCGCGCCAGGTGCTGGGCGATACCGAGAAGTGTTGCTTGAATGCCCGGGAGAAGGCTTCGCCGGAACCGAAACCGACCTCCAGGGCGATCTCCAGGACCGAGGCCTCGGGCCGGCTGGCCAGCAGGTGGGCGCCACAAGCCAGGCGGCGGCGTCGCAGGTAGACGCCCAGGGGTTCGCCGACCCAGGCGCTGAACAGGCGATGGAAATGGTAGGGCGAGAAATGGGCCACCTGCGCCAGGTCCGCCAGCTCCAGGGGCTGGTCCAGATGCTGGTCGATATGCTCCAGCACCCGGTTCATGCGCAGGGTGTATTCGTGGAGGCTGTGATAGGCGGGGCTCATGCCTACAGCTTAGTCGGCGCAGCAGCGGGACTGCCAGCGCAGTCTCGCTGCCGATCGAGTGGGCGTTCAATCCGTGCAACAGCAACCCTGTGCCTTCGGGTTGCTGGGGGTGTCGTCATAGCGGTCATGATGGCGGACCCAGTTCATGATGGGCCCCTCGTTACGGCCCTTGGGCGCCAGGTCGAGGAAGTTGTACGTGCCTATCAGCAGATCCAGGCCCCGGGTGTACGTGGAGTAGGTATGGAAGATCTCGCCCTGCTCGTTGCGATAGAACACGCTCAGGCCGGGCAGTTCTTCCTCGTTGCTGTTGATGGGCGCGTAGTTGTAGCTGGCGGTGGCAGTGCCCCGTTGCTCGTTGCTGAAGCTGACGCCGAAGTCCTGGTTGAAATCTTCGCCGGCGCTGGAGACCCAGTCGAACTGCCATCCCATGCGTTGGCGAAAAGCCTGGAACTGTTCGTAGGGCGCATGGGACACCGCCACCAGCGCTATATCGTGATGGGCCAGGTGCTGGTTGGCACCATCGAAATGATCGGCCAGGAACGAGCACCCCTTGCAACCTTCCGCCCAGCCTGCACCGAACATGAAGTGATAGACCAGTAACTGGCTGCGGCCACCGAACAGGTCCGCCAGGCTCAATGTGCCCTGCGGTCCCTGGAAACGATAAGGCTTGTCGATCCGCACCCACGGCAGCGCCCGGCGTTCGGCGCTGAGCAGGTCGCGTTGGCGGGTGAAGGCTTTTTCGTGGAGTAGATGCTGCTTGCGTGCTTCGAGCCATTGTTCCCGGGTGACCACGGGATGATCGCTGATATCCATGACGTCTCTCCTCGAACTGTGGAATGGGTCCTACACACGCTAGTCGTTTGCCATACCGTCGGATCGACAAGCTGCCCAGTGGTGCGAATGGCTTGAACGGCTGGTGTGCCTACGGGTCACAACTCAGGCAAGGCATTCCATCCTGGAGGGCGAATCAACATGGCGACTTACAATTGGGATCTGATCGAGCGTTTGCTGCACGAGGTGCAGAACGGCGCCGGCCATAGTTTCACTCCGCGGCCCTATGCCGAACAGCATGCCGCGGCGATGGCCGCCGAAGGTCAATCCACGGGCAACCTGGATGAACTGAAGACCACCGCTAGCGAGTACGAAAAGCTGCTGCTGGACCGGCACTTCATCCAGAGCAGGCCGGAGCAGGAGGGTGGCAACGGCGAGAACTTCATGCTCACCCCACGGGGTTCGAGCCTGCTGTGCCTGCTCGACAGCGGTATTCCGGGCAATGATCATCCACGCCAAGTGCTGGATGAGCAGGTCGACGCGCTGGACCCTGCCACCTTCGACGAGTTGGCCTCCAAGGCGCAGATTGCCTGAATCAGTTCTGCCTGGCGTTCTGTAAGCATTTCAAGGCGCTGAAGTCCTTGCGCACGCCGTCGAGCTTCTTCAGCAGGCGCTGGCGTTGTTCCGGGCTGCTATCGGCCATCAGGTCGACCAGCAGTCTGCGCGCAGCCTCCTCGGTATGGGCGTAGGCCTGGCGATAGTCGTCGGTCCATAGGCTTTCACGCTCGATCAGCAATTGCTCGACGCGTTGTGGGAAGTCGCTGGAGCGACGCTGTTGTACCGCGGCGCGAAATAGCGCCTGCCAGTGGGCTCGGTTGGCGATCCATTGCCGGTTCTGTTCCCCCAGCGAAACGGACCACTGTTCGACACGTCGCTGCTGGCTCGGACTCAGGCTGCCCAGCCAAGCCTTCAGGCGCTTGTCCATGCGTTGGCTGCGCTGTTCGATCTGTTGCGCCAGGGGCGGTTCCAGGTACTGCTCGCGGCGTTCCTGCAGATCCTTGGCCAGTGACTTGTTCAACTGTGCCACTTGCTGGTCGTCCAGGCCTTGCAGTAGCTCTATGGCCGACGGTGCGACCTGGCGTGCGATTTCGGCAATGGCCTGCTTGGCCTCTTGCGTGCGTGCTTGCAGGGCCTGGTCGTTGACCTGGTTGTCCTGGACCATCAATTGCAGGCGGTCGAGCCAGTCCAGGTAGCCTGGCAGCTGGGTGCTGCAATGCCAGTGCAGATGCTGCTGCAGGCGTTGGTCGAACCAGCTTTTCTGCTCGCCGGTCATCTCCAGGTAGTCGTTGAGGCTCCAGGGGATGATGACGTCAAGGTTGCGGTAGGCCAGGCCGACCCGGCTGCAGGCAGCGAGCGACAGGCCGAGAATCAGCAGCGGGATGAGCAGGCAGCGCCAGCGCGACATATCCGAGTCCCTGGGAGTGCGGTTCTTGCATCTGAACCCGGAAGGCCTCCAGCAGTTCAGCGCTCGTACTGACTAGTAGAACGCCCGCTCGGCCTTGAAGGTCAACAAGCCGTCGCATTGGCTGTTGTGCCCCGAATAGGCCGAGCAATTGCTGCCGTTGAGGCTGGAATCGCTGTAGATCAGGTTCAGGTCGATTCCCAGCCAGGGCCGCGAGAACTTGATCGACCAGTCGTTGAAGCCCGCCACATAACCCCCCTTGGCCACTGACACGGCGTTGTTGAGCCGGTAGTTGGTGTATTTGACGCTGACTCCGATGCCGAACGGCGGATTGCCGCCCAGGTCGGCGAACAGCGTGCTATTGCGCCGGTCCGGGTCATTGCTCAAGGCGGCGCCGAACCGACTGCCCAGCAGGGTCAGGCCGCCGTAGAACTCCTTGCTGTCCTGGGTGCGCAGTTGCGGGTAGTTGTAGTGGATCACCCCCAATTCGTACCCCAGGCTCCGGTCGAGCGGTTGCTTGAAGCCCAGGTAGGAATCCATCTCGAGGCGGCTTGCCGGGCTCAGGCCCATGCTCGGCGACCACTGGCCGAAGTACCAGCCGCTGTCGTGGCTCAGGTCGAGACCGCCGTGTACGGAGCCGCTGGAGGCGGGCTTGACCAGGCCTTGGGCCATGCTGCGGCTGGGGCTGGTGCCGAGCTTGAGGTCGAAGTCGCCCAGTTCGCGCTGAAAGATCTGGCCGTGGGCCAAGGGGCAGGCCAGCAGCAGGGCCAAAGCCATAATTGAAGGTTTGAGCATGCAGCACTCCTTGAACTGCGTGGAGTGTCAACCTGAAGGCGGGCTGAAACGTTTATTCCGTGGGCGCAAGGATACCGGCCTGCGCTTGTGGATAGAGGCCGTTCGTCGGTTTTCCAAGGAGGGGGGAGTAGCAGAGGTGCCAGTCCTGGCGCTTCATGGGTAAGCGCCGAGGGACCAGGACAATACGCGAGGGGTTACTTCTTGCCGAGGCTGATCTGCTTGGAGGGGCTGAAAGTCTGGCCGCTGACGCCCTTGGCGATCTGCTGGATTTCGCCGCCGGATTTCAGGAACGCTGCGATCTGTTCGTTGATGGATTCGCTGGTTTCAACGGCGGGAGCTGGTTTTGCTTTACTGCTGTTGGATGCTTTTACTCGCATGGCGGCCATTTAACCTTCGGGAAAATTAATTTGGCCAGCCATCCTAACAGAATTATTCGATAATTGTCCGTTGGGCATTCTCCGGCGCACTAGCGCAGGTCTTTCTTATTCCTGAATTTATCTTGCAAATGGCCTTATAAGTCACTGTTTTAAATCAGGACTTGTGGCGTTGGGCGCCAGCCCGGGCTGGCGCTGTTGTCGTTGCCCAAGCCCGGATCGGCCTGACGAGTGGAGCGCCAGGCGATGCCTGGTCAGGAATCTCCGGGGCTTGGCGCGGATTTTCTCCATGGCCGTCTCCCGAGCGTCAACCTGGACATGGAAAACAGGTAGAATGCCGCCCACGCAATGAGGGTATTGGAAATGGCTTTAGTCGGGCGCTACAACAGCTTGCAAGTGGTTAAGCATACTAACTTCGGTTTGTATCTGGATGGCGGTGCGGATGGCGAGATATTGCTGCCCAATCGTTATATTCCGAAGGATATTCCCAGCGAAGATGAAGATTGGCTGAATGTCTTTGTCTATCTGGACAGTACCGACAAGTTAATTGCAACGACCGAGAAACCGAAAGTTCAAGTAGGCGAATTTGCCAGTCTGAAGGTCGTCGAGGTCAACAGTATCGGCGTATTCCTGGACTGGGGGCTGCCCAAGGACCTGCTGCTGCCGTATTCGGAAGAGAAGCGCCAGTTGAATGCCGGCGATTACTGCGTGGTGCACGTCTATCTGGATCGCCATACCCGCCGTATCACCGCCACCGCTCGGCTGGATCGCTACCTGGACAAGACGCCGGCCAACTACCAGGCTGGCCAGGAAGTCGACTTGCTGGTGGTGGAGTCCACCGACATGGGCTTCAAGGCCATCATCAACAACAAGCACTGGGGCCTGATCCACAAGAACGAAGTGTTCAAGTTCCTGCGGCCAGGCATGCAGGAAAAGGGCTTTATCAAGGAAGTGCGGGCCGACGGCAAGGTCAGCCTGAGCCTGCAACCGGTAGGCGAGCAGGCCGGCAGCAGCCTGAATGCCAAGATCCTGGCCAAGCTGCGGGAAAGCAACGGTACCCTGGCTGTCAGCGACAAGAGCGATCCGGCGTTGATCAGTCGTTTGTTCGGTGTCAGCAAGGGCAACTTCAAGAAAGCCATCGGCGCGCTCTACAAGCAAGGGCAGATCGTCATCCACGCCGATCGTATCGAACTCAGCTAAGACTCTCTGCGGGCCTGGCCTGCGCATTCCCGATGATCAGGCCGGCCTGCGCCCAGCCGTTGGGCACGACAGCACCAATTTGCCGCGCAGGTTGGTGCTTGTGATCGACTCAGGCACCAGCGCCATCGCGCAACCACAGGCGCAGCGATGTGCCTGTATTTCCATGGGGATGTAGCCGCTCCCATGCACAGGGTCATCAGGTGCAAGATCGCCATCAAAGGAAGAATCATGGATTTCAAGGGAAAAACCGCGATTGTCACTGGGGCCGGGAGAGGGCTGGGCCTGGCGTATGCCTGTAGCCTCGCCGAGCAGGGCGCCCAGGTCGTGATCAGCGACTTGGGGACGGACCGGTCCGGTGCCGGTAGCGAGATGCAGGTGGCTTTCCAGGCTGCCGAGGGGCTAAAAGCCCAGGGCCGGAACGTGATTGCCCACGCTGGAGATCTGGCCGATGAACAGGTTGCCCGGCAGTTGGTGGAGCTGGCTGTCGAGACCTTCGGCGGCTTGGACATCATCATTCACAACGCTGGCTGGGTGGGGTACCAGGGGATCGAGGACGCGGAGGCCGGCTTTCTCCAGCGAGCCCTGGACGTCAACATCCAGGCCCCAATCTGGCTGTGCAAGCATGCCTGGAAATACCTCAAGCGCTCCGAGGCCCCACGGGTGGTACTGACCACCTCCGATCGGGCCATGTACCAGCAATACGCCCAGACCGGCCTGGCAGCCTACGCAGCGGGCAAGATGGCGCAGTTGGGCATCATGAATGCCCTGAGCATGGAGGGCCTGGAGCATGGGATCCTGGTGAATGCAGTCTCGCCGGTGGCCAAGACCCGGATGTGGGGGATAACGCAAGCCCCCAGCGACCTCAAGCCGGAATGGGTCAGCCCCGGGGTGATCTACCTGGCCAGTGCTGCCTGTCGCGATACCGGCTATGTTCTGCGGGCCAGCAATGGTCAGTTCACCGCGACTCGCTTCAGTGAGAATCCGGGAGTCGATTATCCGATGGACCTGGCCCGGGTCGAGGCCGCCAGCGCCGAGGAGATCGCCCGGCTCTGGGAGAGCATCAGGGAGTCCTGAGCGTGCGCTCAGGTCAGTGCCGTACACGAGCGGGCCTGGGGTTGCCGGGCCAATAGCAGGCCACCACTGAGCAGTAGGCCAACACCGGCCACCATCAACGCCAGCTGCAAGCTGCCGCTGAAGTGGCTGCTCAGGGCGGCCAGCAAGGGGCCGCTCAGCTGGCCTGTGGCAAAGCAGGCGGTGAGCAGTCCGGTATTGCGTTGGGCTGCCTGGGGCGCCAGTTCCCGGGAGCGCTGCATCACCAGTTGCATGCAGGACAGGAACGGCGTGCCACACAGCACTACCCCCAGCAACAATCCCCAGCCGTTGCCCAACAGGCAGGCGAAGACACCGGCCGCCTGTAGCCACAAGGTTGCGATCAGCCATTGGCGAGTGCCGTCCGGTGTGTGCCGGCGCAGGCTGACCAGGGCCACGCCCAGTGCTGCGGCGAGGCCGAAGCCGGGCCAGAACAGGTCGGCCTGCCACTGGCCCTGGAACCGTGCGCTGGCCATTTGCGAGAGGAAGGTCGCCGGGATGATGTAGCCCACCCCATACAGGCCATAGACCAACCCCAGGCGCCCAATCCCCTGGCCATTGGACACGGCATCCTGTCGGGTACTGCCTGGCGTCGTGGTGGGAGGCGGCAGGATCGGCAGGACCGCCAGTAGCATCAACAGCCCTGCGGCGGCATACAGCAGCCACAGGTCGGCTGAGTCGTGCCCCAGTAGGTTGGACCCCAGGGCCAACAGGCCGGTGAGCATGATGCCCAGGCCCGGCCCGGCGAACACCAGGGCGCCCAGCCGGGGTCGACCGGCAGCCAGGGCCAGGGGTTGGCTCAGGGCGGTGATCATCACCAGCACCCAGGCACTGGCCACGCCGGTCCCGAAACGCAGCAACAGATGCGGCCAGAACCCCCAGGCCCAGAACGAAGCCAGTGTCAGCAGCACGCACAACCAGAGTCCCCCCAGCAAGCGCAGGCGTACCTGGGGCGGGCGCCGGGCGAACATCGCATCCAGTGCGCCGAGGAGATAGCCCAGGTAGTTGGCGGCAGCGACCAGCCCTCCAGCGGTCAGGTCGACCTGGCCCTCGCTGATCAGGTGCGGCAACTGTGGGGTCAGGGCGAAGCGACCAATGCCCATGGCGATCATCAAGGCAATGAAGCTGGCGAGTAGGCGGATCAGGGGGGACATGACGGTTTTTCCGGCGGCAGGAACAGTGACCGCCAGGCTAGAGCGAATTGACTTTCGTTAAAAATGAATAATATTAAGCAACTTGTTCAGTTTTGGAGAAGGTCATGGAGTTCAGCCAGTTGCGTATTTTCCAGGCAGTGGCCGAGGAAGGCTCCATCACCCGTGCGGCGGAACGTTTGCACCGGGTGCCATCGAATCTCTCGACCCGCCTCAAACAACTGGAGGAGCAGTTGGGCGTCGAATTGTTTCTGCGTGAACGCCAACGCCTGCAATTATCGCCAGCGGGCAAGGTGCTGCTGGACTACACAGCGCGTCTGTTCGCCTTGCGTGACGAGGCCCAGGCCGCGGTACAGGGCGGCCAGCCAGCCGGAGACTTCGTCCTGGGCACCATGTACAGCACCGCGGCGATCCACTTGCCTGGGTTGCTGGCGCGTTATCACCGGGCCTATCCGGCAGTGAACCTGCAGGTGCAGTCCGGACCCACCGGGGAATTGCTCGAGGGCCTGTTGACTGGGCGCCTGGATGCGGCGTTGGTGGACGGACCGCTGGAACTGGCGGGGCTGGACGGCGTTGTCTTGTGCGATGAGACCCTGGTGCTGATCACCGAGATCGAGCATCCGCCGGTGCGCACGGCCCTGGATGTGGAGGGGCGAGCGGTGTTCACCTTTCGCCAGGGATGTTCCTATCGCATGCGCCTGGAGTCCTGGTTCTCCCACTACCATGCGGCCATGGGGCGGGCGATGGAGATCGAGTCCTACCAGAGCATGCTGGCCTGCGTGATTGCCGGTTCCGGTGTGGCCCTGATGGCTCGCTCCATGCTCGACAGCCTGCCGGGACGCGATCGCGTAGCGGTCCATCCCCTGGCCGAGCCGTTCACTCATTCCACCACGTGGCTGATGTGGCGCAGAGGCATGGTTGGGGCCAATCTCAATGCCTGGATCGAGTTGCAACAAGGCTCTTTCGAGGCGATGGAGCAGCCGGCGAGGGCCATGGCGTGAGTCCGTGGGCGATTGGCCATAATCCGGTAACAGTTCATTGCCATCACGGAGCGGCGCGCAGGAAAACTTAGGGCTATTATCTGCATTAAGGCGGCACAGACTTCGCCGCTCGGCACGACCCTTGAGGGGGCACTATGAAAGACAAATTGCAAAGCTGGCTGCACGACCTTGGTGTCGCACTGGGCCTGATCGAGCCACCGCTGCAACCGGTGCCGATTCCTACCGATGAAGAGCTACGGCGCCGCCAGCAACGCCGTCGTTGACCTCGATGCGGGAGCGCAGGGCAGGGATCCTGGACTGCGTTTCCCGTGTGTCGACCAAGGCCCGGCGCTTCAGGTCATTCCTCCTGTTGCCCTGACTTTTCCAGCAGCCACTCCACCAGCTCGTGGACGTTTGACAGGCTGGCCAGTATCCGCTGCTCTTCCTCCGTCGAGATGCATAACTCGAACCTGTCCTCCAGGCGCCAGAGCAGTTCTTCAATATCGCCACGTTCCAGCCCCAGGGCCTGCAAGTTGCTGTCGCCGTCCAGGCACAGGCGTTCGCCCAGCCAACTGCGGATCAATGCAAAGACCGCCCGACGGGCTTCGCCCCGGTTCATCTGCCTGGTTCCGGTGTGGTGAGCGGTCGTCACTGATGCACGGGCTGCAGATGCCGGCGCCGGGTTTTTTCCAGGATGAACTGGCTCAGCTCGCTGATGGAGTGGATCCAGTACAGGTCGTGTTCGGGGTCGAGCCGGACGTCGAACTCGCACTCCAGGCTGTGCAACAAGGCTTTCAGGTCCAGGGAGTAGGTATCGATCTGGGCCTGGCTGGGAGGGATTGGCCACTTTTGCGCCATCTGGACTTCTATGGCGTGGCGAATGCTTCGCTGGATATCGAAACGGTCCATAAACACCTCAGGGCAGGGAAGAGGTTTTTATTGTTATGACCCCGTCCAAGGGTGATGCGATAGCGCGCACAGATGCTGCCAGCGATCCATGTACTGCCCTCCTGCGGGAACAGTCGTCGCTGATTCAGAGTACAGCACAGGTTTTTTCCCGGTGAGATGACCACTCGTCCTGTCAGGGGCCTGGCGAGCGGGGTACAGGCCTTGTCGTTAGGCTCTTTTGTGCTGGTGAAAAAAAACGGATGTGGCCACCGACGCCACATCCGTCGAAGAAAACTTCAGGCAGTCGCTTTCAGGATCAGATCGCGCTGGCCAGGGACGCCGGGCGCCGGGAAGCCAGGCTGACCACCACGAAGCTCACCAGGCCGGCCATCAGGCTGTAGTAGATCGGGGTGTTGGCATCCAGGCCGTCCTTGAACATGAACACCAGGGCGGTGATGAACCCCAGGCTCATGCTGGCGATGGCGCCGGCGGTGGTGGCGCGCTTCCAGAAGATCGCCCCGATCAGCGGGATCAGCATGCCGCCTACCAGCAGGTTGTAGGCCAGGGTCAGGGCGCTGATCACGTCGTTGACCACCAGCGCGATACCCAGCACCACGATACCGGTGAGCAGGGTGAACAGACGGTTGATCCCCAGGCTCGATTGCTTGCCGCCACGCAGCCGTGGCAGCAGGTCCTCGGTCAGGGTGGTGGAAGCGGCCAGCAGGCCGGCGCTGGCGGTGGACATCATGGCGGCCAGGGCGGCAGCGATCACCAGGCCGCGGATGCCGTCCGGCAACGAGGCCTTGACGATGGCGGCGAAGGCGTTGTTCGCGTTGTCCAGGTCCGGCAGCAGCACGTGGGCGGCCATGCCGATCAGGGCGCAGGCCAGGCCGTAGAGCACGCAGTAGAAACCCGCCAGGGTGCCGGCGTACTGGGCGACCTTCTCGGTCTTGGCGGTGAACACCCGCTGCCAGATGTCCTGGCCGATCAGGATGCCGAAGAAGTAGATCATGAAGTAGGTGATGATGGTGTCCCAGCCGATGGTGGTGAAGCTGAAGCTCGAGGCCGGCAGCTTGGCCACCAGTTCATCCCAGCCGCCGACGCGGTACAGGCAGATCGGCAGCAGCAGGAACATCAGGCCAACGGTCTTGATCACGAACTGGACGATGTCGGTCAGGGTCAGCGACCACATGCCGCCAATCGCCGAGTAGATCACCACCACTCCGCCGCCCAACAGGACCGAGAGCCAGAACGGCAGGTTGAACAGCACTTGCAGTACGGTGCCGATGGCGAGGATCGAGGTCACGCCGATCATCAGCGCGTAGGCCAGCATGATCACCGCGCTGGCCTGGCGGGCCATGGGGTTGTAGCGCTTTTCCAGGACCTGGGTCACGGTGAAGATCCGCAGCTTGAGCAGCGGCTTGGCCAACAGCAGGTTCAGGGCGATGATCCCGGCGCCGAGGGCGGCGCACAGCCAGAAGCCGGAGATGCCATGGACGTAGCCCAGGCGTACGGTGCCGACGGTGGAAGCGCCGCCCAGCACAGTGGCGGCCATGGTACCCATGTACAGGGTCGGGCCCAGGTTGCGCCCAGCCACCAGGTAGTCCTCGTGGGTCTTGGCCTTGCGCATGCCGTAGTAGCCGAGCACGAGCATGCCGACGGCATAGATGAGTACGACGAATAGATCTAGAGCCATGATGGCGTGTCTCCGATTATCTTTTTTATGTGAAACAAACAGGTCATGTGCCGCAGTGGCTGGCCTGCCACCGGGCGTGGTCAGGCGGCTTGGCGCAGGGTGCTTTGCCGGGAACGTCGGGCGCGCTTGTGGGCACGCGGAGCCTCGGGGCCGTGGGGCTCTGGCTCCGGGAAGGATCCCGGCAGAGTGCTTCCGGGGCCACCGAGCGAGGAGGGGGCGAGGGGAGGCGAAAGGCGGCGGGATGAACCGCCGATGCGTTCGGGAACCGCGCGACGGGCGCCGCCAGAAATGGCGCGCAGGCGATCGCCGGATCCCGCGTTGCGTGCGTGGCCGAGAATCCTTTCGGCCCGATTGGTTTCAGTGCTGCTAAGGCGTGTTTCTTTGTTGTTGTTATTCATGATCTGCTCCGATCACATTGGCTAAGGGGGTGGCAGCCCTTCCGGCATCGCGGACAAAAATTCGTGGCAGGCCAGCCATAGGCCTTCTTGTTGTTGGCGAAACCGGCAGGTTCCGCGCTCCTGGCTAAAGTGTTGCTCCCCTTGCATGCGCGGCATCGTGGCCACGTCATGAATAAACACGACGGCATCGGCTTTTAGGCCGGCGACGACGTTGCTCGCGGTGCGTTTGCGCACCGCGAAACCATCCTTGGCACGCCGCCGATCCTGCGATGCCGGCCCGGCATCACGGGGCAGCACCGGCTGGGTACGGCAGTGGCGCAAGCTGGCATCGACCGTTGGCGCCGCAGCCCATCCGGCTGCGGCGTCGAGAGCGTATTGCCGCTTGTTCATCCGCTGGTTCTCAGCGATGGGCTACGCCCGGCAGTACGCAGAGCATTTCGTAGAGCAGGTTGGCGCCCAGCAGCGAGGTGTTGCCGGTGGTGTCGTAGGGTGGCGAAACCTCCACCAGGTCGCAGCCCACCAGGTCCAGGCCCTGGCAACCACGGACGATCTCCATGGCCTGGATGGTGGTCAGACCGCCGATTTCCGGGGTGCCGGTGCCAGGGGCCCAGGCCGGATCGATACCGTCGATGTCGAAGCTCAGGTACACCGGGCCACCACCGACTTTCTCGCGGACTTCGGCCATCAGTGGCGCCAGGGATTTGTGCCAGCACTCTTCGGCCTGGACCACGCGAAAGCCCTGCTTGCGGCTCCAGTTGAAGTCCTCGGCGGTGTATCCCTGGGCCCTCAGGCCGATTTGCACCACGCGGTCGCAGTCCAGCAGGCCTTCTTCCACCGCGCGGCGGAAGGTCGTGCCGTGGGCGATCTTCTCGCCGAACATGTGGTCGTTGACGTCTGCGTGGGCATCGATGTGCACCAGGCCGACCTTGCCGTGTTTCTTGTGGATGGCCCGCAGGATCGGCAGGGTGATGGTGTGGTCACCGCCCAGGGTCATGGGAATGACGTTGTGCTCGAGAATGTCGTCGTAGGCTTCTTCGATGATGCGTACGGCGTCCAGCAGGTTGAAGGTGTTGATGGCCACATCGCCGATATCGGCCACGTTCAGCGAGTCGAAAGGTGCGGCGCCGGTGGCCATGTTGTAGGGACGGATCATCACCGATTCAGCGCGGATTTCCCGCGGGCCGAAACGGGTGCCGGAGCGTAGCGAGGTGCCGATGTCCAGAGGGACGCCGACGAATGCGGCGTCCAGGCCGGCAGGGCTGGGAACATGGGGAAGACGCATCATGGTGGCGATGCCGCCGAAACGCGGCATTTCGTTGCCGCCCAGTGGTTGGTGGAGATTCTTGTCCACGGGATAGGCCTCATCGTTGTTTTATTTATGGGGTCGACGGCGCAGCGGCGCCTGCTTGTCTGACCAAGTGGGCCGATTCTGCGAAATGTAGTGCGCGGAAAGAATCGCTACGAGCAAATACTTAGTTCAGAATTTTCTAAACTAATGCCAGGCGGCACGCTAGACTCGTGCCGCCTCTACGAGGCATCTGTACACAGGGTTCTCACCTCCCCTGGCTTGCCAGGGCTGGCGCAATCCGGGGTGCCCGGCTCGCTGGAAAATATGCATGAGGAGGCTCGGGGCTGTCCTTCAGCTTGTCGAAGTCTTTTTCTCGGCCACGGAACCGGTGGCTTGTCACCTGTTGCTGGAGCTTGTCATGGCTAACGCTTTACCTGATCTGAAACTATTGCGCATCTTCGTTAGCGTGGTGCGGCACCAGGGGTTCGCCAATGCCCAGCATGAACTCAACCTCTCGACATCGGCCATCAGTACCTACATGAGCCAGTTGGAGGCGTCTCTGGGGCTGGTGCTGTGCCACCGTGGTCGTGGTGGCTTCAGCCTGACCAGCAAGGGCGAATTGTTTCATCAGGAGACCCTGCGCCTGCTGGCCGAGCTGGAAGGTTTCGAACAGTACGCCGCGGCCCTCAAGGGCGAGTTGCGCGGGACCCTGAACCTGGGGGTGATCGACTCCACGGTGAGCGACAAGGCCCTGCCGTTCGCCGAGGCTATTGGTGCCTATAGCCAGGAACATCCGGCGGTGCATTTGCACCTGTCGGTGATGAGCCCCCATGAACTGCAATTAGGGGTCCAGGACAATCGCCTGGACCTGGCCATCGGTGCTTTTTCCACGCGCATGAGCGCCCTGGTGTACATGCCGCTGTATCGCGAGCAGCATTGGCTGTATTGCAGCAACCGCCATCCGTTGTACAGCGAACGGCGCATTCCCGAGCAAGTCATCACCCAGCAGCGCATGGTGGGGCGTGGCTACTGGAGCCAGGCCGAACTGGCCCGGCATGGTTTCAAGCACAGCGCCGCGACGGTGGAAAGTATGGAAGCGCAGTTGATCCTGGTGCTTTCCGGCGCCTATATCGGCTACTTGCCGGAGCATTACGCCCAGGCCTGGGCCGACAAAGGCGACCTGCGGGTGTTGTTGCCGGCGACCTTCGGCTACCAGGCACCGTTTTCCATGATCATGCGCCGTGGTCGAGGCCGTGAGCCGTTGATCCAGACCTTTCGTGATCTGCTCAAAGCCCAGCTCAACCAGTCATAAGGAATTCCCATGTCCCGAGCACGCTGCGAGCGTTGCCTGCGCCCCTGTGGTCACTGCCTGTGCCCGCTGATCCCCGAGTTGCCCAGTCGTACCCGGGTTCTGGTACTGCAGCACCCCAGCGAGGTCGGCCATGCCTTGAATACGGCGCGGTTGGCGGCGCTGGGGCTGAACAATGCCGAATTGAGAGTAGGGGAGGTGTTCGAGGATCTGCCAGAACTGCTCGCTCGTCCCGGTTATCGGGCGCACTTGCTGTTCCCGGCGGACGATGCCCAGCCACTGCAGCCCTATGGGATGACGGATGAGCCGTTGTTGCTGGTGGTGCCCGATGGGACCTGGCGCAAGGCGCGCAAGCTGCTGCACCTCAATCCGCTGCTGGCAGCCTTGCCCAGGGTCACGCTGGAGGCCGCATCACCTTCGCGCTATCGCTTGCGCAAGGCTCCGGGGCCCGGTGCCTTGTCGACCCTGGAGGCCATAGTCCAGGCCCTCGAGGTCCTTGAGGCTCCCGCGTCGTTCGAGCCACTGCTGCGTCCATTCGAGTCCCTGATCGAAGGGCAGATTGCGGCCATGGGTGCCGAAACCTATCAGCGCAACCACCTCAAGCCCTGAGTTAAGGCGAGGTATGCCAGGCCCGGATTTCAGGGGCGATGCAGGGTTTTCTGGCGCAGGATATAGAGGCTCACCAGGATTGCGCTGGCAAGCATGAAGCCTCGCGCCCAGGGCAACGGTACCAGGTAGCAGGACAGGCCAATGCTCAACCACATCAGGCCGATCGCATAGGCCTTGCCCTTGAGTGGGATGCCATTGCCGTCCAGGTAGTCTCTGATCCACGGGCCCAGGCGTGGATGCTGAACCAGCCAGCGATAGAAACGTGGGGAGCTACGGGCAAAGCAGGCCGCCGCGAGCAACAGGAAGGGGGTGGTGGGTAAAACCGGAAGGAAGATGCCGAGTACCCCCAGCGCCACGCTCAACCAACCGATGGTCAGTAGAACGTAGCGCAGCAGCAGGGGGCGTTGGCCTATGGGCTTGGCCATAGGCGAAGACTCAATGGTGACGGGGCTTGAGCAGTGCCGGCTTTTCATCAGGGGCGTTGCACAGCAGGTACAACGCTGTCAGGGCCTCGGGGATCTGCACGATCATGTCGTCCATCAGGTTGGCATCGCTGGCGATATCGGAGAACTCGGGCTGTTCGTCGAACAAGCCGGAGCCCACCATGATCGGCAGGAGCATCTCGCTGACTTCTTCCTCGGCGGTTTCGAACCAGGCCGCTTCACGCAGGAATACGCCTTCCATGAAGCCGATGCACCAGCCGCGCAGGTCGGAGTCGTCCGGGTCGTCGCCCAGGTCGAGATCGCAGGGCAGCTCGAACTCCTCGTCGGAGGCCAGCTGGCGTGCGATATGTGCCTTGAGGGCCAATAGGGTCGACTCGATCGCCTCGCGTTCGGCGTCATCGCGATAGTGCGGTTCCTCGGCGAACAGGGTGTCGATCCACTCGCGCTCGGGAACGCTTTCCGAACAGATCGACAGCGCGGTCAGGTAGCCATGAGCGGCCACGTAGTCCAGCGCCTCGTCGTGCAGATCATCTGCGTCGAGGAAGACTTGCAGGCGGGTTAGTTGCTCAGCGAAGGACATTGACGGCTACCTTGGGGAATAAACGATGCTGAATTCTAGGCTTTCTTGAGCGCTCAGGCCAGCTACGTGGCAGATTCGAGCGGTTCTAAAGGTTACCAGCGGTCCATTGCAGTCGCCCTCTGTGGCGGAGGGCTCGGGTATACTCGCGCGTTTTGTGATGCCTGGCAGGCTGGCGACGGGACCAGACACGTCCGCTAACGCAAATGCCGATGAGCCCCGTCGGCATTTCGGTCAACCTGCAGGGCAGGGGGTGTACCGGTCCGATGACGAACAGCGTCGTCGGGCCCAGGTGGACTGGCCGGGCGATCGACCGCTGGCAGCGACCCTGGTGATTTCAGCAATTTTTGGAGTTCTTCATGCTCGAACAGGCTCAGCGCGTCCTCAAGGACATCTTTGGCTACGACAGTTTCCGTGGTCGCCAGGGTGCGATCATTGAGCGCGTGGCCAGTGGTGGCGATGCCTTGGTGCTGATGCCCACCGGGGGCGGCAAGTCCCTGTGCTTCCAGGTGCCGGCGCTGTTGCGTGATGGCCTGGCGGTGGTGGTATCGCCGCTGATCGCGCTGATGGATGACCAGGTGGCCACGCTGGAGGAGCTGGGAGTCGCGGCGGCGGCCTTGAACTCCACCTTGAGTCCCGAGCAACAGCGTGATCTGGCCGTGCGTATCCGCCGTGGCGAAGTGAAGATGCTCTACCTGGCTCCAGAGCGCCTGGTCCAGCCACGGATGCTGGCTTTCCTGCAAAGCCTGGAGATTGCCCTGTTCGCCATCGATGAGGCCCATTGCGTTTCTCAGTGGGGGCATGACTTTCGCCCGGAGTACCTGCAGCTGGGGCAGTTGGCGCAGATGTTCCCGAATGTTCCGCGTATTGCCCTGACGGCCACCGCCGACAAGCGCACCCGAGAAGAGATCGTCAACCGCCTGCACCTGGAGAATGCCGAGCGCTTCCTCTCCAGCTTCGACCGCCCGAACATTTTCTATCGCATCGTCCCCAAGGAGCAGCCGCGCAAGCAATTGCAGGCGTTCCTCAACGAGCGCCGCAGCGATGCAGGGATCGTCTACTGCCTGTCACGCAAGAAGGTCGATGAGGTGGCGGCGTTCCTCTGTGAGCAGGGTTTTACCGCCTTGCCCTATCACGCGGGGCTGCCCAGCGAGCTGCGTGCCTATCACCAGAAGCGCTTCCTCAATGAAGAGGGGCTGATCATGGTGGCGACCATCGCTTTCGGCATGGGTATCGACAAGCCCAACGTACGTTTTGTCGCCCATATGGATCTGCCCAAGTCCCTGGAGGCGTACTACCAGGAAACCGGTCGTGCCGGCCGTGACGGCCTGCCAGCAGATGCCTGGATGGCGTATGGGCTGCAGGACGTGCTGATGCTCAAGCAGATGTTGCAGAACTCCGAAGGGGATGAGCGTCACAAGCGCCTCGAACAGCACAAGCTCGATGCGATGCTGGCGCTCTGCGAGGAGACCCGTTGTCGGCGCCAGACGCTGCTGGCCTATTTCGATGAGGACATGCCGCAGCCTTGCGGTCATTGCGACAACTGCGTCGATGGAGTGCAGACCTGGGATGCCACCGAGCCGGCGCGCCAGGCACTATCGACGATCTACCGTACCGGCCAGCGCTATGGTGTCGGTCACCTGGTGGATGTGTTGCTGGGCAAGGATACGGAAAAGGTCCGCAGTTTCGGCCATCAGCACTTGTCGGTGTTCGGCGTTGGCAAGGCTCGCAGCGAAGGCGAATGGCGCTCGCTGTTCCGTCAACTGGTCGCCCGCGGGTTGGCGGATATCGACCTTGAGGGGTATGGCGGCCTGCGCTTGAGCGACAGCTGTCGTCCCTTGCTCAAGGGGGAGGTCACGCTGGAGCTGCGTCGGGATCTCAAGCCTCAAAGCGCGGTCAAGAGCAGCACCAGCCAGGCCAGCCAGCTGGTACGGGGAGAGGAGCGCGAGCAATGGGAGTCGTTGCGGGCGTTGCGCCGCAAGCTGGCGGAAGAGCATGGCGTCCCGCCTTATGTCATCTTCCCCGACTCGACCTTGCTGGAGATGCTTCGCAGCCAGCCGGGCTCCATGGCCGAGATGGCTCGGGTCAGTGGCGTCGGTGCGCGCAAGCTGGAGCGTTATGGCGCCGCGTTCCTCGAAGTGCTGGGCGGCGCTGCGCAGGCGCCGAAAGTGGTCGCCGATCTGCGCCACGAGCTGATCACCCTGGCCCGCGCCGGAATGACTCCAATGCAGATTGCCGGCCAGTTGCAGTGCACGGAGAAGAACGTCTACACCCTGCTGGCCGAGGCGATCGGCAAGCAGCAACTGTCTCTGGAGCAGGCACTGGACCTGCCTGAGGATCTGCTGGGGGAAATCCAGGATGCGTTCCTCGATGGCGAGGGCGAATTGCCGCCGGTGAGCGAAGTGAGCGAGTTGTTCGCCGGCCGGGTACCTGAAGGTGTGTTGTATTGCGTACGTGCCGCCCTGCAGTCGGAGTTCGAGATCTAGGTGGGGTGCGTCAATGTTGTAACGATTCAGTGCCTTACGGGCCTTGCCTCTTGGCAAGGGTCATGCTTAGCTGACTAATAATTAGTTTTCCCTTTATTTTCAGCCTGATCATGAGTGTTTTATGCCGTTGACCGATGAACACCGTTTTGGCATGCAGCTGGCGCAGATGTCCCGCGGCTGGCGTGCTGAACTGGACCGCCGCCTGGCTGGCCTGGGCTTGTCCCAGGCTCGCTGGTTGGTGTTGCTGCACCTGGCCCGTTTCGAAGAGGCGCCGACCCAGCGTGAGCTGGCACAAAGCGTCGGTGTGGAAGGGCCGACCCTGGCTCGCCTGCTCGATAGCCTGGAAACCCAGGGCCTGGTCCAGCGCCAGTCGGTGGTGGAGGATCGCCGGGCGAAGAAGATCGTCCTTTGTCCCTCGGCTCGGCCCTTGATCGAGCAGATCGAAACCATCGCCACAGCCTTGCGCCACGAACTGTTCATTGGCGTCGATGAAGAAGACATGCGGGTTTGCATGCGCGTCCACGGACGTATCCTGGCCAATCTGGAAAAATCCTGAGGCTTGCCCGGGGTCTCCTGGCCCCGGTGCACCTCGTCTCCCTTACCCGATCCCGCCCAAGGCCCGCCGTGCCTCTGGGGCCTTCGTGCCTATCCGTCAAAAAGACTGGCCAAGGTTCAGCGACAGGGCCTTCTGGTTTTCGTCGTTGATGCCATAGCTGAAATTCAAAGGGCCCAGTGGGGTGTCGAAGCCGAGGAAAATACTCGCTGCATTGATGTAGCCGCTGTCGAAGGCATTGTCATTGTTCCAGGCCCGGCCTCGTTCCAGGGAGCCGCCCAGGTACAGCGGGAAGTCCAGTGGCAGGTAGGAGCGCGGGGTCAGGCGGCGGAAGTACACGGCACGGGCCAGGCTGATGTTTTGCCCGGACAGGGCGTCCTGGCGAAAGCCCGACAATTGCCGTGCCCCGCCAAGCAGGAAGCTGGATGTCACCACGTCGGCATTGTCCAGGGTCCGGCCATAGCGACCGCCGAGGATAAAGGTGTTGGGGCCGCTGCTCAGGGCCTTGTCCAGCTTGAATTCCCATTGCCGGTAGTGTTTGTCCGAACCCAGGCCAGGCTCGAACTGGCGCAGGGTCAGGTGGATGTCTTCACCCGAATGCGGGAAATAGACGTTATCCAGGGAGTCGAAGGAGTACTGCAACTGGTAGTAGCCTTCGTTGAAGCTCCTCTTGGGCAGGTTCTGGTCGCCGATGCGTACATCGGCATTGCCCCAGGCTTCGCCGACACCCAAACGCACCTCGCCACTGTTGCCGATCTGACGACCCAGGTTGAGGCCCAGGCCGTAGCGTTCAACCCGGTATTCGGCGATCGGGTCGTTGTCCAGGGTCGCCTCGACATTCTGCGACTCGACACCGACGAAGGGGGCGATGAAGTAGCGCGATCCTGCGTCCAGTGGCTGGTAGAACTCGCTGTACAGCTCTTGCTTGTCACCGATCTGTGCCCGTGTCAGCCACTCAGCGCCCAGGCTGTTGATGCCGTTCATGCGATAACTGGCGCCGATATTGAAGGCGCTGTCGCCGCGCATGTCATCGGACAGGCTCAACCCCAACCGCAGGTAGTCGGTACCGCTGCGTTTGCCTCGGGCGCTGATCACCAGGGTGTTGTCCTGGCCTTTGTGGATCACCCGGTATTGCACCTGCTCGAAGAAATCCAGGCCATACAAGGTGCCCATGTCGGTTTCCAGGCGCCCCAGGTCCAGGGGCTCGCCGATGTGCTGGCGGATGTAGTAGAGGATCACGTCATCAGCGACCTTGGAGTCATTCTCCACCTTGATCTGGCTGATGATCGGCGTGCGCTGGCTGGGCTGGCGTGCCGCGTTGAGTTGCGCATCCTGGGGATTGGCCGGGCGCAGCCTGGCCAGGCGCGTATCGAGGACCCGGGCGGCCCGGTAGCCGGCGTCGATCATTTCCTGGGCGCGGCCGAAGTCGGTGACGCCGAACCCCGACAACGCTGGCTGGACCAGTACATCGTCGTCATACAACGCCGCCAGCTGTTCTTCCGAGTTGCGCCGGGTCATCAGCGTGATGGATTGGTTCAGCACATCGATAACGGTGTTCAACTGCTTGCGTGAGCGCAACGGTGTGCCGATATCCACCACGATGGCGATGTCCACGCCCATGTCCCGCGCGACATCCAGGGGAATGTTGTCGGTCATGCCACCGTCCACCAGGAGCCGGCCATCGATCTCCACTGGAGCGAACACGGCCGGAATCGACATGCTGGCACGGATCACCTGGGGCAAGTGGCCCTTGCGGAACACCACCTTCTCTCCGCTGGAGATATCGGTAGCCACCGCCCGGAATGGAATCGGCAGCTTGTCGAAGTCGCGGGTGTCGCTGGCGTGGGCGAGCTTGCTTTCCAGCAGCAGGGCCAGGTTCTGGCCCTGGATCACCCCCAGGGGCAGCCCCAGGCTGCCGTCGTCGCGGAAGCTGAGCTTTTGCTTGACCAGGAAATCCCGGTCGTCCTGCTTGCGCCGGAAGGGCACGTCCTCCCGGGGCGGGGCGTCGGACAGGGCCTGTTTCCAGTCGATTTCCAGGGCCAGTTTCTCCAGCTCGTCGATCCTGTAGCCGGAAGCGTAGAGCCCGCCGATCACCGCGCCCATGCTGGTGCCGGCAATCGCATCGACACGGATGCCTTGCTCCTCCAGAGCCTTGAGCACCCCGATATGGGCCAGGCCGCGGGCGGCCCCGCCAGACAGCACCAGGCCCACTTTCGGGCGTTGCATTGACGCGGACTGGGCGAACAACGGCAGCAGGCAGAGCAGCAGGCAGGACAGCAGGCGCAGCATCACGGATCTCGGGGCGGGTGATAAAGCCGGCTATTATAGCGACGCCCTCGAACTCAGGACCCCGTCGTACCATGACTGAACGTAAACCCGAAGTGGTCATCACCTATTGCACCCAATGCCAGTGGCTGCTTCGAGCAGCCTGGCTGGCCCAGGAATTGTTGAGCACCTTCAGTGACGACCTGGGCAGGGTTTCCCTGGAGCCCGCCACCGGCGGGACCTTCCGCATTCTCTGCGATGGGGTGCAGATCTGGGAGCGCAAGGCCGACGGCGGCTTTCCTGAAGCCAAGGTGCTCAAGCAGCGGGTGCGCGATTGCATCGACCCCGAGCGCGACCTGGGCCATAACGATCGTACTCAGTGAGAGCCCGATGCTGCCGGCGCCGCCTGGCCACCTGAGCCGGCGGACAAGCGACTCGAAACAACGATGGCGACAATGATCAGCGCGCCACCGAGCAGCATGCGCAGGGTCGGGGTCTCGCTGAATAGCAACCAGGCCACGGTAATCCCGTAGACCGGCTCCAGGGCGAATACCACGGCCGCCGTGCGGGCCTTGATCACTGCCAGGCTGGCCACGAACAGGCTATGGGCCAGGCCGGTGCAGAAGATCCCCAGCAGGCTGATCCACAGCCAGTCCATGGCTCGGACCTGGCCAAGCTCCGGCGCCGCCACCGGCAGCAGGCACAGGCCGACCACCAGGTTCTGGCACAACGCCGCCTGCACGGCAGGAACCCGCCCGGAGCTGGCGCGATTGTTCAGTGACAACAGGGCGAACAGCAGCCCCGAACCCATTGCCCAGAGCAGGCCCGAGGTCGCTTGGCTGGCCAGGTCGAAGTCCGGGGTGACCAGCACCAGCCCGATGCTGACCAGGGCCACCAGCAGCACTTCGTTGAAACGGATCCGCTCGCGGAAGATCAGGCCTTCGAGAATCACGGTGAAGGCCGGGAAGCTGGCAAAGCCCAGCGTGGCGATGGCCACCCCGGCGACCTTGACCGCAATGAAGAAGCTCACCCAATGGCCGGCCAGCAGCAGGCCGCTGAGCAGCAGGCGCTGGTAGTCGCCAGTGCTGAGTTTTTGCCAGGGAGTCTGGCTGGCCAGGCGGGCGAAGAAGGCCAGGGCGAGTACGGCAAAGGCCGCGCGACCGAAGACAATGACTGCCGGCGAAGCCACGGCGAGTTTGCCGAGCACTCCGGTCAGGCCGAACATCAGTGCGCCGATATGCAGGGCGCCAAGGGCGGTGCGAGGAGTCATTTTTTTCCTTGAACACTGGTCGGGCCGGATTGGCCCTGGACGACAACGAGATCAGTCTACGGGGGAGCCGATGGCGTCGTCTGTCGTGATCCTGGCGTATTTTGTCGTGGAACTCGCGTGGGCCCCCTGCCTGAGCTGGCGTGGCGAGTGGCCGAACTCGCGCAGTATCGCTGCACCAAAGGCGCTCTGGGAGCTGTAGCCCACGCGGCTGGCGATTTCGCCAATGGGCAGCGTTGAGCCGCGCAAGAGTTCCAGGGCCATCTGCAGGCGTCGTTGACGCACATAGTCCATGGGGCTGCGTCCGCATTCGGCGATGAAGCGTGCATGCAGGCGGGCACCTGACAGGCCGGCGATCCGGGCCAGGTCCGCCACCTGCAGCGGGTAGGCGGCGTGGCGGTCGATATGCGCGTTCAAGGCAGAGTAGGGCAGGCGGCGCTGGCCTGGCAGGCCGTCGCCAGCCTGGTTGAGGCTGGCCAACAGCAGCACTGCGCCTTGCTGGGCGATCAGCGGATCGTCCACCGGGCAGTCCGCCAGCCAGTTGACCAGCCGGCTCTGGTTCGGCGCCAGGACTCGGCGTTGGGCGTTATCCAGCAAGCGGCGGCTAGCTTGCGCATGTTCCCCCAGGTGTTGCCCAACCCATTGTTCTCCAGGGATATCCAGCACCAGGCAACGGCTGCCTCCCGGGCTGCCACAGACGTGTCGGGCTCCTGCCGGTACCACCACGAAGCTCTGTTGCTGCACCAGGCTGCCGTGGCCTTCGACTTCGAAATCAAGCTGGCCCGAGAGGCCGAACACCAGCTGCGCATGCTCGTGGCTGTGGGCGATCAGATCGTGGCTGTAGTGGCGCAGGGTGAGGATAGATCCCATCGCGGTCTCCTTGGCAGATCGGCAGTCTACACCGGCCATCGGCTGTTTCGCCTTGTCATCGCACTGCCGTATATCTGTCATGGGCTATTAATCGCTGGGGAGCAAGCTCGCAAAAAATCCCGGAGAGCGTCCATGTCCCATGCCGAACTCGCCAAGCCCAGCCGCAAGCAGCGGGTGCGGACCCTATGGATTTCAGATGTGCACCTGGGCACCCGGGATTGCCAGGCCGAGCATCTGGCACGGTTTCTCAAGAGCTATCACGCGGATCGTATCTACCTGGTGGGCGACATCATCGATGGTTGGAAAATGCGCGGCGGCATGTATTGGCCCCAGGCCCATACCAATGTGATCCGGCGTTTGCTGACCATGAGCAAGCGCGGTACCGAGGTGATCTACGTCACCGGCAACCACGATGAATTCCTGCGGCGTTACTCCAAACTGATCCTGGGCAACATCCAGCTGGTGGACGAGGCGGTGCATGTCACCGCAGACGGGCGTCACCTGCTGGTGATACACGGCGACCAGTTCGACGTCATCACTCGCTATCACCGTTGGCTGGCCTTTCTGGGGGATTCGGCCTATGAATTCACCCTGACCCTGAACCGCTGGCTCAATCATTGGCGGGCACGCTATGGCTACGGCTACTGGTCGCTGTCGGCCTACCTCAAGCACAAGGTGAAGACCGCGGTGAGCTTCATCAGCGACTTCGAGGAAGCCATCGCCCACGAGTGCATCAAGCGTGAGTTGCATGGCGTGGTCTGCGGGCATATCCATCATGCCGAGATCCGCAAGGTCGGTGAGGTGGAGTACCTCAACTGCGGGGATTGGGTAGAGTCCTGTACCGCCTTGATCGAGCACTGGGACGGTACCATCGAACTCTATCGCCTGGCCGAAGCCCAGGCCCGTGAGGCCCAGCTCAAGGCCGAGCGGACGAAGCTCGCAGAGCCGGCCTGAACGCCAGTTCAGGGCAGCGAACCGCCGCAGTCCCCCTTCGGCGCTTGCCCGGTTCGGTTAGAACGGCACCTTGCCGAGGATCATGTCGCGGTACATGACGAAGTCGCCCAGTAGGCTGTACAGCGGATGCTGGAAGGTCGCGGGACGGTTTTTCTCGAAGAAGAAGTGCCCGACCCAGGCAAAGCCATAGCCGGCTATCGGCAGGGCCAGCAGCATCGGCCAGGCGCCTTTGCCAATGCTGAAGGCGAGCAGGAAGATCACCAGGCTGGTGCCAATGAAGTGCAAGCGACGGCAGGTACTGTTGCTATGCTCGCTTAGATAATAGGGATAGAACTCGGCGAAGCTGTGGAACTGGCGGACGTTTTCCATGGCTGCGGTCTCTGTGCTTGTTGTTATGCCGGCGGGCGTTCCATGAGGAGTCTATTGGAGTCTAGAGTTCCTGGTGGCGCGGGCCAGTGACAATAGGCGCCACTTTAGTATCCTTGGGAAATCGTTTTTTTACCTGCTACTCATCATATAAGAGCTCCGCCATGAGCGAACGAACGACTTCTGCGAGCTGGGCCTTGGGAATAGTCAAAGCCCTGGAAATGGACGGCCTGGATTGTCGTGTCTTGTTCAAGCAGTTGGGGCTCGACTATGAGGCCCTGGAAGACCCGGATGCACGCTTTACCCAGGACTCGATGACTCGGCTATGGCAGCGGGCGGTAGAGCTGTCCGGCAACCCCGCGATCGGCCTGAACATGGGCAAGGTGGTGCGCCCGGCGTCTTTTCATGTGGCTGGTTATGCCTTGATGTCGAGCCGGACCCTGGCCGAGGGGTTCGAGCGGCTGGTGCGTTATCAGCGGATAATCGCCGAAAGCGCCGATCTGAGTTTCCGGCTCCTGCCTGAGGGCTATGCGCTGATCCTTACCGTCCATGGCGACCACCTGCCACCGACCCGGCAAAGCTGCGAGGCTTCCCTGGCCTGTGCCCTGGCCCTGTGTGGCTGGCTGACAGGGCGCGCCTTGCAACCTCGCCAGGTGCTGTTGCAAGGCGAGCAGCCGGAGAACGTCCAGCCCTACAAGGACATGTTCCATGCCCCGCTGGTATTTGCCGCGCCCTTCGATGCGCTGATTTTCGAGCGGGCCGACATGGAAGCACCGTTGCCTACTGCCAACGAGGCCATGGCCCTGTTGCACGATCGGTTCGCCGGTGAATACCTGGCCCGCTTCTCTGAAAGCCGCGTGACCCACAAGGCGCGGCAGGTGCTATGCCGGCTGCTGCCCCAGGGGGAACCCAAGCGTGAGCGAGTGGCGCAGACGCTGCACTTGTCCCAGCGCACCCTGCAACGTCGCTTGCAGGAGGAGGGCACCAGTTTCCAGGCGCTGCTTGACGACACTCGCCGGGAGCTGGCCGAGCAGTACCTGGCGCAGCCGAACATGACCCTGCTGGAGATCGCCTACCTGCTGGGGTTCGCCGATCCGAGCAATTTCTTCCGGGCGTTCCGCCGCTGGTTCGATGTCACGCCCGGCGAGTACCGGGCGCGATTGGCGCAGCTGCCGGTCTCGATCAATGACGCCAGAACGCCGGAATACACAACACGAACACCGTGATGATCTCCAGCCGGCCCAGGAGCATGCCCAGGGACAGGATCCACTTGGCGGCATCCGGCAGGGTGGAGAAATTGCCCGCCGGGCCGATGGTTTCGCCAAGGCCCGGGCCCACGCCGGATACGGTGCTGGCGGCACCGGTCAGGGCGGTCATCCAGTCCAGGCCCAGCAGCGACAGGGCCAGGGCGATCATGCAGATGGTAATGGCGAAGAAGAACGAGAAGGTCAGGATCGAACGGACGATTTCCTCGTCCAGGCGATGACCGTTGTACTTCTGCTTGATCACCGCCCGTGGGTGGATCAACTGGTTGAGGTTGGCCTTGAGCAGGATGTAGGCCACCTGGAAGCGGAAGATCTTGATCCCGCCGGCGGTGGAGCCCGAGCAGCCACCGACGAAGCCCAGGTAGAAGAACAGCATCAGCGAGAAGTTGCCCCACAGGCTGTAGTCACCCAGGGCAAAGCCGGTGGTGGTGACCACCGAGGTCACGTTCAGTGCCACGTGGCGCAGGGCATCGAGCCAATGCAGGTTGGTGGTCCACCAGTACCAGGTGCCGAGGACCAGCCAGGTCACCAGGAGCATGCCCAGCAAACCCTGGACTTGCTGGTCCTTGATCAGCGCCCGGCGATTGCCACGCAAAGTGGCCACGTACAGGGTGAAGGGCAGGCTGCCGAGGATCATCACCAGCACGGCCACCCAGTGCACCGCCGGTTGCTTCCAGTGCGCCAGGGACTCGTCGGAGGTCGAGAAACCACCCGTGGAAATGGCCGACATGGCGTGATTGATGGCGTCGAATACGCTCATCCCGGCCCACCAGAAAGCCAGGCTGCCAACGATGGTGATGCCGACATAGGTGGCGACGATCAACCGGGCCACCATGTGCGAGCGCGGCATGACCTTTTCCGAGCGATCCGAGGACTCGGTCTGGAACAGTCGCATGCCACCGATGCGCAGCAGCGGCAGGATCGCCACCGCCATGCCGATGAAGCCGATGCCACCGAGCCAGTGCAGCAGCGAGCGCCAGATCAGAATGCCCGGGGACATGTCGTCCAGCCCGCTGAGCACGGTGGAGCCGGTGGCAGTGATGCCCGACATGCTCTCGAAGAACGAGTCGGTGTAGCTGATGTGCTGGGTCAGCAGGAACGGCAGGGCGGCGAAGATGCACACCACCACCCAACTGGACACGGTCAGCAGGTACATGTCCCGGGGGCGCAGGTGAACATGCTCGGGGCGCCCGGGAATCACCAGGGCCAGGCCGGCGATGAAGGTGATCATGCTGGCCCAGAGGAACGACGGCAGATCGCCGGTTCGTTCGAAGATCACCAGCGTTGCCATCGGCACGACCATGGCGATGGCCAGGGTGATGAGGAAGATGCCGATAATGAAACCAATGATCCTGAGGGTCGGCAACGCCATGTGTTCGGCTCGGGCTGGAGGGGAAAGGCGCTCATTCTACCTGCGGGGCAGGGCATGTAAACCGGCACCCTGCCGGCAGATCCCGCTAGAATAGCCAGACATTTTTCTAGGAGGTGGCCGATGGAGGCTCTCGACGCTTTGCTCAACCGTGTTTCCGTGCCGCGCCTGGTGGAGCCCGCGCCTTCGGCGCAGCAGCGCGAAGCCTTGTTCGCCGCTGCCCTGCGTGCGCCCGATCATGGCCAACTGCGGCCCTGGCGTTTTCTGACCGTCGAGGGCGAAGCTCGCGATCGCTTGGGCGAGCTGTTGGTCGAGGCGGTGCAGTTGCAGGGGGGCGAAGTGACCCAGGCGGCGCTGGACAAAGCCCGGGCCATGCCGTTGCGTGCGCCACTGGTGGTCGTGGTGGTTGCCCGTCTGCAGGAGCACTTCAAAGTGCCTCGGTCCGAGCAGTTGCTGGCGGCTGGCTGCGCCGCCCATGGCATTCTCCTGGCGGCCTATGCCCAGGGGGTCGGTGCAGTGTGGCGCACCGGCGAATTGTCCTATTCGGCCCATGTGGCCAAGGGCCTGGGCCTGGCCAAGGATGAAGAGATCATCGCTTTCCTGTATCTGGGCACCCCGTTGAACGAGCCCCGGGTCGCTCCGAAAGTCGATACCAGCGAGTTCGTCAGCGCCTGGACCGCCAAGGCCTGACCAGCACCTCTCGATGGCCTTGCGGGCAAGCCCGTTGTTGCCGGAAGCGGCGACAACGGCTTGCCCGCATCAGGTTCAGGGCTGCGCCAGTGCGCCAGGCACGAGGGGGAGTTCCAGGGTAGCGATGAAGCCCCCCGTGGGGTGATTGTCCAGGTTCAGACTGCCACCATGGCGTTCTACCGCCCGGCGCGCGATGGCCAGCCCCAGGCCATGCCCGGCGGCGCTTTGTCCCGGGGCGCGGAAGAACGGCTCGCCCAGCTGGCCCAGGTATTCCACGGGTGCACCAGGACCATGGTCGCGCACGCTGATCAGGATTCGTTCGCCCAGGCGCTGGGCCTGGACCTCGATCGGTTGCCCGGCGGGATTGAAGCGCTGGGCATTGCGCAGCAGGTTGTCCAGGGCTCGTTCGAGCAGGGTGGGCCAGCCACGTATCTGCAACTGGGGCTGGGCATCGATCTGTACCTCCTGCTCGGAGCAGGCCAGCTGGGCGTCTTTCTGCAAGGCCAGGAGCAGGGCATTGAGGTCCACCTCCTCGGCACTGGCGTTGTCGGCATCGACTCGGGCCAGGACCAGGATCTCACTGATCAGGGCCTCCAGGCGGTCGCACTCGCGGGTCAGTCGCGGCCAGAGCTGTTCCCGCTCCTGGGGGGCGGCCCGTTCCGCCAGCGCCAGGGCGATACGCAGGCGTGCCAGGGGCGAGCGCAGTTCATGGGACACGTCGTGCAGCAGTTGGCGCTGGCTGCCGATCAGCCCTTGCAGGCGCGAACCCATGCGGTTGAAGTCCCGGGCCAGCACGCCAAACTCGTCGCGGCGGTTGGCCAGGCGCGCCAGGCTGTTCTGCTGGTAGGTGGTCTGGCCCAGGTCGTGCACCGCGCCGCGCAAGCGGCTCAAGGGACGGGTGATGGATAGCGTCACCAGCAGGCTGAACAGGGTCAGTACCACCAGGGCGATGGCCAGGGCGCTAAGGGGCCAGGTCAGGCTGTCGCGGTGCCAGGCGTTCAGCTCCGGGTGAGGAATGCGGTAGATGAACAGGTAGGTGTCGTCGGTTCGCGGGCTGGTGTATTCCGCGGTCAGGCGGCGCCAGGGCAGGCGCCGGTCATCGTTGTTCTGGCGTGCCTCGAAGGCGGCCGCGCGACGCGGGAAGGTGCCGCGCACCACCGGGTCGCCACTTTCGTTGAGTACCTGGACATCGATGTGATACTGGCGCTTGCGTTGCTGGAGGATTTCCTGGGCGGCGTCCTCGCCTTGCTCCTCATAGGTTTGCGTCCATTGCTCGGCGAGGGTGTTGAGGCCCGGATGACGACTGAGAATCCAGGCATCCTGGTTAAGCATATGGCCCAGCAGGATCGACAACCCGGCCACCAGGGCGATAGCCAGCCAGAAGCTGGCCAGGACACGCCAGAACAATGAGCGCACGCAAACTCCTTGAATGCAAGAAGCCCAGTGGCAGGGGCCACTGGGCTGGGTAGGACGCTAGCGCATTATTGCGCCTTTTGCGGTTGTTGCGCTTGCCAGGCCTTGAACTGGGCCCATTCGGCGCGCCGTTCTTCCTGCTTCTTGACGATGGCGTCGAACTGTTTCTGCTGTTCAGGCTTGAGCAGGGCACGGATATCGGCCTGGGTCTTCTGGTGCTTGGCAGCCAACTCGTCCTTCATGGCCTTCTGGTCGGCCGGGGAGAGTTTCTCCAGGTACTTCTCCACGAGCGCCTTGCGTTCGTGCATTTGCTCGCCCATCAGCTTGCCGATCTGCTGGCGCTGCTCGCGGCTCAGGTCCAATTGGCTCCAGGGGCCTTTGCCGCGCATGTGCTCGCTGTGCCAGGGGCCGTTCATCGGGCCCATCGCAGCGCTGCCTTCAGGCGCGGCCATGGCCAGGGTCGGCAGGGCGGCGGCGAACATCAGGGCGATCAGGGTCTTGCGCATGGTGTGTCTCCTTGTCTCATTCCCGGTCAGTTCCGGATGAGTTCAGGTTACGCACCTCAAGGTCAGCGGCAGTCAGTGGAGAGTAAAGCTTGGGTAAAGACGCAGAACCAACAGCCTGACAAAACCTGCACGCAGGATGTGCAAGGCTGGTTGTTCACGCCAGCGCGCGCTCCACCAGGGGCAAGTGCTACAGGCTGTAGTAGTAGCCGCGGCTGCGCAGGGCCACGATCCTCGGACGGCCATCCGGGTAGGGGCCGATCTTCTTGCGCAGGTTGCTGACGTGCATGTCCAGGCTGCGGTCATACAGGGTCAGCTTGCGGCCCAGGGCGATCTGCGCCAGTTCTTGCTTGTCCAGGGGCTCACCCGGTTGCTTGAGCAATGCCTCGAGCAGGCGGCTTTCGGAGACCGTGAGGCTGATGTCCTGGTCGTCGAGGGTGACCACGCCGCGCACGGGGCTGAAGCACAGGTCGCCCAGTTCCATCTGGCTGGATGCCGCCACGGGATGGCTGCGGCGCAGCACGGCACGCAGGCGTGCGGTCAGTTCCCGAGGGTCGCAGGGCTTGGCCAGGTAATCGTCGGCGCCCAGCTCCAGGCCGAGGATGCGGTCCAGCGGTTCGCCACGGGCCGAGAGCATCAGCACCGGCAGGTCCGGATGGTCGTTGCGCAGTTGCTTGAGCAGTTCCAGGCCGCTGCCGTCGGGCAGCATCACATCCAGTACCACCGCCGCAGGAGTTGCCTCGGCCAGCGCCTTGCGGGCGCTCAGGCCGTCATGGCAGGCGCGGACCACAAAGCCTTCCTGGGCCAGCCAACTGCCCAGGAGCTCACATAGTTCCTGGTCGTCATCAATCAGTAACAGGTCGCTCATGAATCACTCAATTTAGCCATTGTCGACGCTTGCGATGTCCACCACTGGCAAAGATACCGCAGAGCAGGGCGATGAGGGCGACGCCGCCACCGGTGATGAACCATTGCTGCTGGTCGGTCAGAAGGTTCGGTGCCGGGCTGGCCTGGCTCTCCTTGAGTTGCAGCTTGAGGCGCTGGTTCTCCTGGCGCAAGCGCGTCAGTTGCGGGCTTTCTCTTTCGGCATCGGCATTTTGCAGCTGCTTGCTCAGTTCTTCGCGCAGGCGCTCGCTTTCTTTCAAGCGTTGCTGCAACTCGGTGATCTGGCTACCGGCGCTCAGGGACAATGGCGTGGAATATCCGCCGTCCTGGGGTTCCTCGGCAAGGGCCGGAGCCCCGATCGACAACATGACCAACAACAGGCACAGCGGACCTTGGCGCATCGAAACTCCTGATTCCAAACGAGTGTTGGGCAGGTTGTCGGCCATCGAACGAGAATAATGAGCGATTGAGAACGCGATGAACCCTGAAGGTTCATCGCACTTTCAGGGACGTTACGGCATCGATTGCTTGAAAGGCTTGACCACGACGTTGTCGTAGACGCCAGCGGTCACGAACGGGTCGGCCGCGGCCCAGGCCTGGGCTGCTGCGAGGGAGTCGAACTGGGCAACGATCAGGCTGCCGCTGAAGCCCGCTGCGCCTGGGTCCTCGCTGTCCACGGCGGGATGCGGGCCGGCCAGGACCACACGGCCTTTGGCCTTGAGCTGTTGCAGGCGCTCAAGGTGTGCCGGACGGGTGGCCAGGCGTTTTTCCAGGGAGTTGGCAACGTCGGTGGCAATGATTGCGTAAAGCATGTCAGTCCTCGGTTTTCGGGGTAGTGGGATCAGCGTCATGCAGGTGGCGCGACAGGTAGATCCCCTGGCCCACCAGGAACAGCACGGTCATGCCCAGGCTACCGAAGACCTTGAAGTCGACCCAGATGCTCTGGAAGGTGAAGGCGACGAACAGGTTGGCGGCGCCGCAGAACAGGAAGAACGCGATCCAGGCGATGTTCAGGCGAGTCCATACCGCATCCGGCAGGGTCAGGGCGTGGCCCATAATGCGCTTGATCAGCAGTTTGTCGCCGATGAAGTGACTGCCGATGAACGCCAGGGCGAACAGCCAGTTGACCACGGGGGCCTTCCACTTGAGGAAGGTTTCGCTGTGGAAGGCCAGGGTCAGGCTACCGAAGACCAGGCAGGCGATCAGGGTCAGCCACTGGCTTTTTTCCAGCTTGCGCTGGGAAATGAACAGTGCGCCGTAGACCACCAGGGAACTGATGATCAGCACCGCCGTGGCGCTGTAGATACCGCCCAGGGTGACTTGTTGACCGGCGAGGTCGACGACGCGAGGGTCGATTTTGTAGACGATGAAGAACAGGAACAGCGGGATGAAGTCGATGAATTGTTTCACAGTGGCAGCCAGGAGCAGGATGTGTCGGCATAATAACAAACATCCTTGGTAGCGAAAGCGCCAGCTGACTTGAGGTTTTATTGTCCCGTGAACGTTGATTTGCACTGCCACAGTACGGCTTCCGACGGCGCCCTGGCGCCGGCGGCGGTGGTTGCCCGGGCGTATGAGAAAGGCGTGCGAATCCTCTCCCTGACCGACCACGACACCGTCGAGGGCCTGGCCGAGGCACGCGAGGCCGCCCGGGCGTTGGGCATGCAGTTGGTCAATGGCGTGGAACTGTCCTGTACCTGGGGCGGCGCCACCATCCATGTGCTGGGTTATGGCTTCGATACCGAGGCTCCGGCATTGGTGGCGGCCATTGGCAAGTTGCATGAGGGGCGCTGGCTGCGGGCCGAGGAAATCAGCCGCAAGCTGGCCCTCAAGGGCATGCCCGGGGCTCTGGAAGGCGCCAGGGCGATCCAGCAGGAGCTGGGCGACAGCGGCAATGCGCCGGCGCGGCCACATTTTGCCGACTATCTGGTGCGCGCCGGATTCGTCAAGGATCGTGCCGAAGCGTTTCGCAAATGGCTAGGGGCCGGCAAGCTGGGGGACGTCAAGCAGCACTGGCCGACCCTGGAGGAAACCGTCGGCACCCTGCGCGAGGCCGGGGCCTGGGTCAGCCTGGCGCATCCCTGGCACTACGATTTCACCCGCAGCAAGCGTCGCCGGTTGATTGCCGACTATATTCAAGCCGGTGGCCATGCCATCGAGGTCGTCAATGGTCACCAACCCGCGGAGCAAGTGGGCAGCCTGTCCATCCTTGCCCGTGAATTCGGACTGCTGGTCAGTGCTGGCAGTGACTTCCATGGCCCGGGGGGCTGGTCCGAGATCGGTGAGTACCGCCCGGTCCCAGAAGACCTGCCGCCACTTTGGTGTCGGTTCAAGCATGAGCCAATTATTGCCGCCTGAGCAGGTAGAGACAGTGAGTCAATTCTTCCAGATCCATCCGGAAAACCCACAGCCGCGCCTGATCAAGCAGGCCGTGGAGATCATTCGCGGCGGTGGCGTGGTGATTTACCCCACGGACTCGTCCTACGCCGTTGCCTGCCAGATGGGCGACAAGGGGGCGATCGAGCGGGTGCGGCGCCTGCGCCAGCTGGACGACAAGCACAATTTCGCCCTGATCTGCAGCGACCTCTCGCAACTGGGGCTGTTCGCCAAGATCGATACCGGCACTTTTCGCTTGCTCAAGGCCCATGTGCCAGGGCCCTATACCTTCATTCTCAATGCCACCCGTGAAGTACCGCGCCTGTTGCTGCACCCCAAGCGCCGCACCATCGGCCTGCGGGTGCCCAGCAATCCCATCGCCCTGGCGCTCCTGGCCGAGCTGGGAGAGCCGCTGATGAGCGTCAGCCTGATCATGCCTGGCGACACCGAGGCACTGAGCGACCCATATGAGATGCGCCAGTTGCTTGAGCACCAGGTCGACCTGATCATCGACGGCGGTTTTGGCAGCACCGAATCCTCCACGGTGATCAGCCTCGCCGACGGCGAACCGCAAGTGATCCGCGTTGGTTGCGGCGATCCTGCACCCTTCATGGCCGAGGCCTAGATGTCCGCAGTGGAAACCGTCGACGAACAGGCCGGCGCCCAGCAGGAGCTGCCATTCGCCATGGTCTACGGCCAGGCGGTCATGGAAATGCCCCTGGACCTGTACATTCCGCCCGATGCCCTGGAGGTCTTCCTCGAAGCCTTCGAGGGGCCTCTGGACTTGTTGCTGTACCTGATTCGCAAACAGAACATCGACATCCTCGACATCCCGGTCGCGGAGATCACCCGCCAGTACATGGGGTATGTGGAGCTGATGCAGTCGGTGCGCCTGGAACTGGCAGCCGAATACCTGGTGATGGCCGCGATGCTGGCCGAGATCAAGTCGCGCATGCTCCTGCCTCGCTCCGAGGAGATCGAGGCGCAGGAGGATGATCCCCGGGCCGAGCTGATTCGCCGCCTGCAGGAGTACGAGCGTTTCAAGGCGGCTGCCGAGGGTATCGACGAGTTGAGCCGGGTGGGCCGCGATGTGCTGGTGCCCAAGCTCGACGCCCCCGAGGCCCGGGCGCGCAAGCTGGTGCCGGACGTGGCCCTGGAAGAGCTCTTGATGTCGATGGGCGAGGTGCTGCGTCGAGGGGATATGTTCGAAAGCCACCAGGTCAGCCGCGAGGCTTTGTCTACCCGCGAGCGCATGAGCGATGTGCTGGAGCGCCTCAAGGGCGGCGGCTTCGTGCCCTTTGTCGAACTGTTCACCGCCGAGGAAGGCCGCCTTGGGGTGGTGGTGACCTTCATGGCAATCCTCGAGCTGGTGAAGGAATCCCTGGTCGAGCTGGTGCAGAATGAGCCTTTCGCGCCTATCCATGTACGGGCGCGAGCCGAATAACGAGCTTAAATGATGAATCTGAACGAACCCCGCGAGCTGGCCTCCCTGCTCGAAGCCTTCCTGTTGGCCTCGGGTAAGCCCCAGTCCCTGGAGCGCCTTTTCGAGCTGTTCGAGGATGCCGAACGGCCGGAGCCGGCGGTGTTCAAGAAGGCCCTGGTGCTGCTGGGCAAGTCCTGCGAGGGACGAGCCTTCGAACTCAAGGAAGTGGCTTCAGGCTATCGCTTGCAGATCCGTGAGAAGTTCTCTCCCTGGGTCGGTCGCCTGTGGGAAGAGCGGCCCCAGCGTTACTCCCGCGCCTTGTTGGAAACCATGGCCCTGATTGCCTATCGCCAGCCGATCACCCGGGGCGAGATCGAGGATGTGCGTGGCGTGGCGGTCAACAGCAATATCGTCAAGACCCTGATCGAGCGCGAGTGGATTCGCGTGGTGGGTTATCGCGACGTGCCGGGAAAACCGGCGATGTTTGCCACCACCAAGGCCTTTCTCGATCACTTCAACCTCAAGAGCCTCGACGAGCTGCCACCGTTGGCCGAGCTGCGGGAAATGGAAGCCGAGCCGGTGCTGGAGTTCGATGACGCCCCCGTGCCCGAACACCTGCAGCAACTGGCAGACGCCAGCGCCGAGCCGGAAGAACCCAAGGAAGAGACCAGCTTCCACACTCTGCTGCTGGAGCTGGACTCCATGGAGGAGGGGCTCAAGACCGACTTCGACGACCTGCATCGCGACGGTGTCGAGGTATCCGGCAGCCCGGAGCTATTGGAGAACCTGCCAGACGTGGCCGATAGCGAGTTGTCGTTGCAGGCCGAGCCTGTGCTTGAAGAGGCAGAGGAGCCGTTGCTTGCGCAGGCCCCTGCGCAGCCCCCGTCTGTCGATGACGATGTGCTGGGCGTTGCCGAGGCGCGGGCCAAGCTGCTGGCGGCAGTGGCGGCGCTGGAGCCTCAATTGAGCGAGGAGGAGGCCGAAGCCCTGGCGCTGGCCGAGGCCATCGAGCAGGAGCGGCGCCTGCTGGACGACTGACCCCGCGGCCGGCCAGCAAAAAAATGCCTCGATGCTGGCTTATCGACTAGTCTGTGATGCGCAACCGCCGTCATGAGCGTATGATTCGCGACCTTTTGGCGATCCCTTCGCCACAAACCTGTTTTTCCATGTCTTCAGGCCGCTCAGCCTGAAGCGATACACCGGGAGGTGCCCAGATGAGCGATAAAGACCAGAACGACCAGGACATTCGTCCGTCCGGCGAGAAACTGCAGAAAGTCCTCGCCCGTATTGGCGTGGGCTCGCGCCGCGACGTCGAAGCCTGGATCAGCCAGGGCCGGATCAAGGTCAATGGCACCGAGGCCACCCTGGGCCTGCGTGTCGACCTGCACGATGCCATTTCCATCGATGGCAAGGTCATCAAGCGTGAAGAGGCTGCCGAATCGGTACGCCGCGTCATCATGTACAACAAGCCTGACGGCGAGATCTGCACTCGCGACGACCCGGAAGGCCGTCCGACCGTGTTCGACAAGCTGCCGCGTCCTCGCGAAGGCCGCTGGATCAATATCGGGCGCCTGGACATCAACACCACCGGCCTGCTGATGTTCACCACCGACGGTGAGCTGGCCAACCGCCTGATGCACCCTTCCTACGAGATGGACCGTGAGTACGCAGTACGTGTGCGCGGTGAAGTCGATGACGAGATGATCGATCGCCTCAAAGCGGGCGTCATGCTCGAAGACGGCCCTGCCAAGTTCACCGACATCCAGCAGGCACCGGGTGGAGAAGGCTTCAACCATTGGTATCACTGTGTGGTGATGGAAGGGCGCAACCGTGAAGTGCGCCGCCTGTGGGAGTCCCAGGGGCTGGTGGTCAGCCGCTTGAAGCGCGTGCGTTTCGGGCCGGTGTTCCTCAACTCCGACCTGCCCATGGGCCGCTGGCGCGAAATGAGCCAGTACGAAGTCGATGTGCTCAGCGCCGAAGTTGGCCTGACGCCGGTAGCGATGCCACAGCTCAATGCCAAGTCCAAGGAAAAGCTGGAGCGCCTGCAGCGCAAATCCTCGCGCCCCATGGCCAAGGGCGAGCGCGTGCGGACCCTGCGTCCGGCCAACGGCGCCCCGGTTGCCCCGCGTGCTCCGCGCGAGCCGCAACTGGAAGGTGAACGCCCTGGCCGCAAGCCAGCGGCCCGTCCGGATGGTGAACGTGCCCCACGGGCTCCACGTCCAGCGGCCGGCCGTGGCACCCCGGTAGCCGAGCGTCCGGCGGACACCAAGCGTCCGGCCCCCAAGTCCAAGCGCCCAAGCCCGGGTCTGGACAAGGACGCCCCATCGGGCAAGCGCCGTGGTGCACCTGCCGGTCGTCGCAAGCCTGAGTGATTCTGGCCTGCAAACAACAACGCCAACCTTCGGGTTGGCGTTTTTTTACCTGCGATCCTGGCGTCGCCGTAGCGGTGCCTAGAAGGCGAACTGCCCGTCGAACACTGGCTTGTTATCCGCTGCCAGCACTCCGCTGCTGAAGATCAGATCCAGGTGATGGCTGCCCTTGGCGCCGCCCCCCAGGCCCAGGTGCAGGCCGCAATGGCGCTCCTCGAAGCCGGAGTTGCGTCCGTACAGCGACTTTATGCCCTCGTTGGTGCCGATCCCCAGTTCCTCGATCCGCCGGTTCGAGGGGTTGGCGTCCAGGTATTTGTTGAAGTCGTTGGCCAGCCCGGGAACCTGGGTAGCGACCTGGCGAATGCTCGAATTCTCGATCCACAGTTCCAGGGGCGTTTCCAGCACCCTGTACTTGCGGGCGAACGGGATGGTACTGAGGAAGGTGCCGAGAAACTTCACATGGCCATTGATCTGGTCACTGTGGGTGGCGATTTCCCCTGGCGCCAGGTCGTAGTTGCCGACACCGTTGATGTCGGTCCATTTTTTCACCGTGTCCAAGGGGGCTTCGAAGTACGAGCCCTGTGGGTCGCTGAAGCTCAAGATGCTGGCCTGGGACAGGCGTCGGATCAGGGTGGCATTGAGGTCGGCGATACGCTGTGGCTCGACGCTGAAGGTGTCGTAGAAGTACTCGCCGTAATCCTTGAACAACAGGGATTTCTTCCAGTGCTCGGCCATCAGTCCATGTAGCGGGCGCAGGAATTCAGGCCCGTCGGGACGTGGCTGGGGCAGGGTCGAGGAATCGTAGAAAAAGATGTAGAGATCACATTCAGTGATGGCCCGGACGAGGTTCTCGGCCGGTTCCAGGTCCAGGCGCAAGGCGCTGATGTTCAGCTGCGTGGCCTGGCGGGCTTGTTCGATGATGGTTGCGATCATCGCCTGGTACTCGGCGGTATGGCCGATCACTACCCTGGCCGGGCCCAGGCCGTTCAGGGCCGGGTGCCGTTCGAGGTAGTACAGGAAATGACGGATGGCGCGAATTGGGTCCATAAAACCTCCCTGTAGGACAGAAGTGACCGGGGCAGGCCAGGGCCCGCCCCGGTGCAAGCGTCTTACATCGGCCACATGGCAGTGCCGAATGGCACCACGGCATCGGCTTGCATCATTTCCACGGCGGCATCATGGGTTGCTGCTTCGAACCAATCGTCCAGTTGCAGTTCGGTTTCCAGATCTTGTTCCAGTACTTGCATGGTGCTTCTCCTGAATGACATTGCGCATGGCAGTCCATTGACGGAACGGATCGACAGCGATGAGCGGGATGGTTACCGAGGCTGCCCATTCGTTCCCGGGGCTTGCCGGGTGACTGATCCGGCAAGTGGCTGGAAACCTAGACCAGGGTGTTTTGAAGTGCAAAAAAATAATTAGATTATTTTTTGATGGACTTTATTTTCTATTTTCATCTGCTGATTTTAGCTCGGGAAAACAAAAAGCTAGGGATTGCCCCGGGGAAAATGGCCGGCGGCGTCAATTTGCAGTCGGCCGCTGGATGGATCTGTGGTGGCAAAAATACGTTACGCATCGTAAAGAAATACTTACGAAAAAGGAGGCTTTTACCGGTGGAGCCACGGGTTCTGGTTTGCTGTAAGGAAAATCTTCCGAAGGCAACCTCGTGCCTGGGCTCAGAGGGCTCTGGCCCGCTTGTTCCAGGGCGCCAAGGACGGTGAGATGTGCACATGCCTGCGTACAGGTGCATAACAAGAAGGAGGCGCAATGAACGCCGCAACCGACTTTAACCGACACCCTTCGAAGGGCGATGACCATCGCTTCTTTACCGACGACCCCACTCGGTCTGTCCCATTTTTTGCCGCCGATGCCGAGCATCGAGCAGGCCACGCAAGATCCCGGTTACCGGCACGCTGATAAGCGATGTCTGGCGGCAGGGGGGCAGGGGTGTACAATGCCCGGCGTTTTAACTGTGACCCCACTGCGTATCCGCGCATTTTGCGTCTGGACAGCGGTTTCCAGCCTGCTTGTATAGCCTTGGAAACACCTGCACAGAACCAATAACTCAAGGTTATCCACCTTGTTCATTCCGTCGCGTCACGAGCGTGATGGGTTCGATTTCGTCACAGATAAAAACAAACAGGTGACGCATGACCGTTAAAAAAACGCTGAACTTCTGGTGCCTGCGCTGGGGTTTGATCCGCGCCGCTTAAGCCTTCACCGGGCGGCAACGTCTGCAAATATCATCAAACCTTGCGTGAGAAAGTTTTCATGAGTGGACAAAACTCGCAGTCAGGCGAGCTGAAACGCGGCCTGAAAAATCGCCATATCCAATTGATCGCCCTGGGTGGCGCAATCGGCACTGGCCTGTTCCTGGGTTCGGCAGGTGTACTCAAGTCCGCTGGCCCGTCGATGATCCTCGGCTATGCCATTTGTGGCTTCATCGCCTTCATGATCATGCGCCAGTTGGGCGAAATGATCGTCGAGGAGCCTGTGGCCGGTTCCTTCAGCCACTTCGCCCACAAGTACTGGGGCGGCTTTGCCGGCTTTCTCTCCGGCTGGAACTGCTGGATCCTCTATATCCTGGTGGGCATGTCGGAGCTGACGGCAGTCGGCAAGTACATCCACTACTGGTGGCCAGACGTCCCGACCTGGGCTTCGGCAGCCGTGTTCTTCGTCATGATCAACGCCATCAACCTGGCCAACGTCAAGGTTTTCGGCGAGGCCGAGTTCTGGTTCGCCATCATCAAGGTGGTGGCAATCGTCGGCATGATCGCCCTGGGCAGCTACCTGCTGGTCAGTGGGCACGGTGGCCCGCAGGCATCGGTGAGCAACCTGTGGTCCCACGGTGGCTTCTTCCCTAATGGGGTTAGCGGTCTGGTGATGGCCATGGCGATCATCATGTTCTCCTTTGGCGGCCTGGAAATGCTCGGCTTCACCGCCGCCGAGGCCGACAAGCCGAAGACCGTGATCCCCAAGGCGATCAACCAGGTGATCTACCGTATCCTGATTTTCTACATCGGTGCCCTGGTGGTGCTGCTGTCGCTGACCCCGTGGGACACCTTGCTGGGCACCCTCAACGCCTCCGGCGATGCCTACAGCGGCAGCCCGTTTGTCCAGGTGTTCTCGATGCTCGGTAGCAACACCGCGGCGCATATCCTCAACTTCGTGGTCCTGACGGCCGCCTTGTCGGTGTACAACAGCGGCACCTATTGCAACAGCCGCATGCTCCTGGGCATGGCCGAGCAGGGCGATGCCCCGCGTGCCCTGGCCAAGATCGACAAGCGTGGCGTACCGGTGTTGTCGATCCTGGCCTCGGCGGTGGTGACCTTCGTCGCGGTGGTACTCAACTACCTGATCCCGCAACACGCCCTGGAGCTGTTGATGTCCCTGGTGGTGGCCACCCTGGTGATCAACTGGGCAATGATCAGCTACTCGCACTTCAAGTTCCGCCAGCACATGAACCGTACTGGCCAGACCTCGACGTTCAAGGCCCTGTGGTACCCCTACGGCAACTACGTCTGCCTGGCATTCGTGGTGTTCATCCTCGGTATCATGCTGATGATCCCGGGTATCCAGATCTCGGTGTACGCGATCCCTGTGTGGGTGGTGTTCATGTGGGTCTGCTACAGCATCAAGGTCAAGCGCAGCGCTCAACAACCGCTGCAGACCGCCAGCTCCTCGCTGAAGTAAGCGTCATCTGGCAACCACAGACCCGGCTTCGGCCGGGTCTTTCGTTTCCGGGGGAGTGCCACGGTATGGCTGGAATGGGCGTATCCTGTAGGCCTTGCAAGAAGGATTGCTGTTCCATGCTGGTGATTTCCAACAACGTGCATCTGCCGGATGCCGAGATCGAGTTGACTGCCATCCGCGCCCAGGGGGCCGGTGGGCAGAACGTCAATAAAGTGTCCAGCGCCGTGCATCTGCGCTTCGATATTCCTGCCTCATCGCTGCCGCCTTTCTACAAGGAGCGCCTGCTGGCGCTGCGCGACAGCCGTATCACCGCTGAGGGTGTGATCATCCTCAAGGCCCAGCAGTACCGTACCCAGGAGCAGAATCGTGCCGATGCCCTGGAGCGCCTGGTGGAATTGATCCAGGGCGCAATCAAGGTAGAGAAGAAGCGTCGACCCACCAAGCCCACCCTGGGCTCGCAAAAGCGTCGCCTGGAGGGCAAGGCCAAGCGAGGCAGTATCAAGGCCGGTCGTGGCAAGGTGGACTTCTAGGCGCTCTCGCGTTCTTTGCGCTGCTTGGGGGCCTGGTGGTACAGGTACAGGCTCAGCGCCAGCCCGCTGCAGGAGGCCATGGCGGCAAACAAAAAGATCGAGGCGAAGCCGAAACCGGCGGCAATGGCCCCGGCCAGCGGGCCGGTGATCCCCAGCGACAGATCGACGAACAGCGAGTAGGCACCCACCGCCGCGCCCCGGCTGGAGGCGGGTACCAGGTTCACCGCTTCCACCCCCAGGGCCGGGAACACCAGGGAGAAACCGAAGCCGCTCAGGGCTGCTCCGGCCAGGGCCCAGTACGCGTCGCTGGCCAGCCACAGCAGCAACAGGCCCAGGGTTTCCACGGCCAGGCAGGCGATCGCCACCCGAAAGCCCCCTAGGCGATTGATCAGGTTGCCGAACAACAGCCGGGCACCGATGAAGCTGGCGCCGAACAGGCTCAGGGCCAACACCGCGTTGGACCAGTCCCGGGTGGCGTAGTACAGGGTGATGAAGGTGGCGATGGTGCCAAAGCCGATGGAGCCCAGGGCCAGGCCGCAGCCATGGGGGAAGACCTTGCCCAGTACATGGATGAATGGCAGGCGTTCGCCGGCGACGATGGGCGCGGCCAGTTTTGGCCAGGCCAGCAACAGGCCGAGCACAGCCAGCAGGATGATGCTCACCCCCATGCTCCACAGCCCCAGCTGCTTGACCAGCAGCACCCCCAGCGGAGCGCCGATGGCCAGGGCGCCATAGCTGGCGATGCCGTTCCAGGAGATGACCTTGGCGGTGTTCTGGGCGCCGACCCGGCCGATGCCCCAGCCGATGGAGCCCGAGCCTACCAGACTTTCCGCGCTACCCAATACCAGGCGGCCGATCAGCAGGCTGGCCAGGCTCAGCACCGGAAACGGCTGCAGCCAGGCCGACGCCAGCATGAACACACCACTCAGGCCGCAGCCCACCAGGCCGTACATCACCGCGCGCTTGCTGCCCTGATTGTCGATGATGCGCCCGGCGTAGGGGCGACTGAGCAGGGTGGCCAGGTATTGCACGCTGATCACCAGGCCGGCGACCACCGCGCCGAAGCCCAGGTCGCTGTGGACATAACCTGGCAGCACCGCCAGGGGGATGCCGATATTCAGGTAGCCGATGAAGGTGAACAGGACGATGGAAACGACTTGCAGCGTGACCGCCAAGGGGCGCTGGGTATCTGGCATGGGAAGGGGTCCGCTACTGCAGCTAGATAGATAGGCTGCTCATGATACCGGTGTAGGCGTGGCAAAAGGGGGAGAAATCGACGTGCAGTGCCGATGCCTGTCGCTTGCAGGAAGGTGTCAGGCGTCCTTGTTGCCCAGCAGCTGGGTCGTGACCAGGGCGGCGAGGGCATTTTCCTGAGTGCCGAAACGGCTCAGCAGGGCGGCTTGTTTTTGCGGGCTAAGGCGATTCCAGACTTCGATCATGTGCTGTGCGGTGTCGATCAGCACAGTGGCCTGGGTTTCGTTGAAGGTGTCGGTCATGAAGGGCTCGGGTGGGTTCAGGCGGTGTGGAAAGCGCTTGATTAGCGCTTTCCACACTGTCTGGCTACAGCTTCTCAGTCTTCGCTGTCGGTCTTGCGACTGTCAGCGGCTTCTTTGGCGGCAGGCTTTTCGGCACTGGCTTGTGGCGGGGTTGTCTGCTCAGTTTCGTGCAGGCTTGGGAAGGGGAGATTCGGGATCTCGTGCATGTCGTTGCTCCTCGCAAAGTCTGTTTTTTAAATCGCTGGGTAGGTCCGCGCTTTTAAAAAGCCTAGGCAGGATACAGCAGTACAAATGACAGAAAGATTTTTATTTCCCTCAAGTTGTCCTCACTGGGTCAGGAAACCGACCAAGTGAAGACGCTCCGACAGGCGCCACAAGCAGCGTCAGGCCAGGCCTTGGGCTCAGGGTGGCGTAGGGGCGACGATGATCTTGCCGATCATCTGCGGGTGCAGGACGCAGAAGTATTCGTAGGTGCCTGGCGTGTCGAACTGGTAGGAAAAACTATCGTTGGTGTCCAGCGCCGCGGAGCGGAACAGCTTGTGGGTCTCGGTCACCGTGTGGGGGATCTGGTCATCGTTGACCCAAGTGACCCGGGTGCCGACCGTGACCTGCACGTCATGGGGGTTGTACATGAACTCGCGGATATCGATCCTGGTTTCCTGGGCCCAGGCCGGTGCCGCGAGGCATCCCAGGAGCAACACGCAGAGGAGTCTGCTCATGGCCGGGCTCCTCAGACCAGGGTCGAATCGAGCAGGGCCAGCGGATGCTCGCCCTGTGTGGCCCGGACATCGGTGATGCCCAGGTAGTTGCGCAGCTGGTCGGCGGCCACGGTCATCGGCCCGGGATTGGCTGCCGCTCCCGGGGCGGGCTGTGGGTAGGCGGTGCCGCGAGCGGTATGGAAGGTGATGTTGCCCTCGACCTTCTGGATGACCTGGTGGATATGCCCGTTGAGGACGGTCACGCAGCCATAGCGGCGTAGCAGGGCGATGGCCTGGTCGCCGTCCTCGGTGCCCCAGCCCCAGGGCTGATAGATGGTCCACAGGGGGATGTGGGTGAAGACCACGATGGGCGTGCTGCTGCTCACGGCGCGCAGGTCGTCCGCCAGCCAGGCAAGTTGCTCGGCCCCCAGGGTGGCTTCGTGGCCAGGCAACAGGTTGAACACATTGACCAAGGCAATGAAGTGCACGCCCTGCTGGTCGAAGCTGTACCAGCCATTGCCCTTGGTGCCCTTGCCGTAGCGTTGCAGGTAAAGCTGCCCGCCGCCTTCGTCGAGGGTATCGTGTTCCCCGGGAACGTAATGCACGGTGGAAGGCAGCCCCTTGAGCAGTTGTGCGGCGGTATCGAATTCTTCGGGGCGGGACAGGTGGGTGATATCCCCGGTGTGCAGGATCAGCGACGGCGGCTTGGGCAGGGCCAGCACCTTGTCGATGGCCACCTGCAAGGTCTGGGTCGGGTCGGGGTTGGCCTCCTTGTTGAAGCCGATGTGCGAGTCGCTGATCTGCACGAAGTGGAAGCTGCTGTTCAGCGCCGCCGGGTCTGTCGGCTGGCCTGCCTGGTCCAGGGCGAAGGCTTTTGGAATACCCCCGCTCAGGGCCCAGAGAACCCCGGCGCCGGCCCAGGCCGAGCACTTGAGCAAGGTGCGTCGCTGGGGATTTTGCAGCGTATCGGCAAATTGACGGTGGGATGTGTCATGAGTGTCCATGGAGCGCCCTCGGTAGCGGTCTACAGTGATTGGTCTCACATCGGTAAAACCCGGCGGCGCAGTGCTTTATTCCCCCCTGGAGAATTTTTTTGTCCCGGGAATAAAACCCGGGTTCGTACCGTTATAGGGTGCAAAGGAAATGGAGCCACCATGACGCGATTCGAGGAATTGTTCCTGCCGCACCTGGACGCGGCCTATAACCTCGCGCGCTGGCTGACCGGCAATGACAGTGCGGCCCAGGATGTGGTGCAGGAAAGCGCCTTGCGGGCCGTGAAGTTCCTGCATCGTTTCGACGGCGGCAATGCCAAGGCGTGGTTCCTGACCATTGTCCGCAACGAGAGCTACAACTGGCTCAGGGCCTCGACCCGCCACGCGTCGGTAACGTTCGAGGAGTCCGGCCTGGGGGACGATCCGGCGCTGTTCGATGGGCAAACGCCCGAGTGGCAGGTGATCCGCGGGCAGGAGGCCGATCAGCTGGCTCGCGCGCTCCAGGCCCTGGCGCCGGCCTTTCGTGAGGTGATCGTGCTCAAGGAGTTGGAAGACATGCACTACAAGGAGATCGCCAGGATCGTCGATATTCCCCTGGGGACGGTCATGTCGCGGCTGGCCCGCGCCCGGGCCATGCTCCGGTTGCAATTGCAGAAGTCCGGCCATGCATGAAATCGACTGCAAGACCTGCCGTGACTGGCTGCACGGCTACCTGGATACCGAGCTGGAGGCCAACGCCATGGCCGAGGTGGCCGTGCACCTGCGCCATTGTGCCGAGTGTGCCGCCGAGTGTGCCGAGGTACAGAGGCTGATCACCGAAACCAGGGCCCATGCGCCGTATCACGTGGCACCGGCTGCCTTGCGGCGCAGCCTGCTGGCCAGTATCGAGGTGCCCGCGGCGTCAGGTGGCCTGTTGCAGAAGTTGCTGGGGAGCAGGGGGTGGCGCTGGCTGGCCCCTGGTTTTTCCACCCTGGCGCTGGCCCTGTCCCTGGCGCTCTACCTGGCGACGCCTTCCAGCGAGCAGCCGTGGCTGGATGAAGCGGTGTCCAGCCATGTGCGTTCGCTGATGGTCGATCACCTGAACGATGTCGCGTCCTCGGACCGGCATACGGTCAAGCCCTGGTTCACTGGCAAGCTCGATTTCGCGCCACCGGTCTTCGACTTCAGCGCCCAGGGCTATCCGTTGCTGGGCGGACGCCTGGATTACCTGCAGCAGCAGAATGTGGCGGCCCTGACCTATGGTCGCGCACGGCACTTGATCAACCTGTTCGTCATGCCCACGACACAGGGCGATAGCGAGCCGCAGCAGCAGACCTTGCGTGGCTACAACCTGGTCGACTGGCGCCATGACCATCTGCGTTTCATCCTGGTTTCCGACCTGGAACCGGGCGAATTGCAGGCGCTGGGGCAGTTGGTCCGCAAGGGGCCTTGAAGAGAGGAGGGGAGAACCCGGCATCGGCTCCGAGAGGAGGATGCCGGGCAGGCAGGGCGTTGACCGAGGGTCAGGCCTTGCAGACGCTGGCGATGGCCGCTGCCAGCTGATCGAGGCGGCTGGCATCGATACCGGCCACGTTGGCCCGGCCCGAGCTGACCATGTATACGCTGTGATGCTCGCGCAGGTCCTGGACCTGGGCAGGGCTCAGGCCGGTATAGGAGAACATCCCGCGTTGTACGCCGATATGGGCGAAGCGCTCGGCCAGGCCATGGGGCTGCAGGGCTTCCACTAGGCCAGCGCGCAGCTGTGCGATGCGCAGGCGCATGGCTTCCACTTCGTCGATCCAGAGTGTTTTCAACTCTGGCGTCCCGAGGATGGTTGCCACCACGGCAGCGCCGTGGTCCGGTGGCGTGGACCACAGGTTGCGGGCGATATGCGCCAGTTGGCTGCGCACGTCCAGCAGCTTCTCGGCATCCTGGGTGCAAACGATCAGGGCGCCGGTGCGGTCGCGGTACAGGCCGAAGTTCTTCGAGCAGGAGCTGGTGATCAGCACCTCCGGCAGTTCGGCAGCGAACAGCCGCACGGCCCAGGCGTCCTGTTCCAGGCCATCGCCAAAGCCCTGGTAGGCGAAGTCGATCAGCGGCAGCAGCTTGCGACTGCGCACCACTTCCAGCACTCGCTGCCAGTCGGCATGGCTGAGGTCGAAACCGGTCGGGTTGTGGCAGCAGGCATGCAGCAGCACCACATCGCCTTCGGGAATCTGGTTCAGGGTGGCCACCATGGCCTCGACATCCAGGCGATTGTCACTGCCCACATAAGGGTAGTGGCTGACCTTGACGCCGGCGGCGGCGAAGATGGTCTCGTGGATCGGCCAGGTCGGATTGCTCAACCAGACGCCACGGCCTGGCAGGCAGTGGGCGATGAAGTCGGCGCTCAGGCGCAGGGCGCCAGTACCGCCAGGGGTCTGGGTGGCGCCGGCGCGCTGTTGGTCGATCAGCGGCGAGCCGCTGCCCAGCACCAGCTCGTTGATCACCTTGCCGAAGGCCGCGTCGCCGTGGCCGCCGATGTAGATCTTGGTGTCCTGGCTATCTACCAGGCGCTGTTCAGCCTGCTTGACCGCCTGCGGGATCGGCGTCAGGCCCTGGGAGTCCTTGTAGACCCCCACGCCCAGGTCGAACTTGCGCGGGTTGGGGTCGCTGGCGTAGGCCCCCATCAGGCCGAGGATCGGGTCGCCAGGCACACGACCGATGGCGTCGAAGTGCATTACTTGCGTCCTTCTGCGGTCTTGGCCACTTCGTCGGTGCGGGCGGCCATGATGAAGTCGTTGCGGTGCAGGCCCTTGATGGAGTGGCTCCACCAGGTCACGGTCACCTTGCCCCACTCGGTCAGCAGGCCTGGGTGGTGGCCTTCGGCCTCGGAGATCTCGCCCATGGCATTGGTGAAGGCCAGGGCGAACTTGAAGTTCTTGAACAGGAAGACTTTTTCCAACTGCATCACGCCGTCGCGAACTTCGATGTTCCAGTCAGGGATCTGCTTGATCAGTACCGGCAGTTCTTCGTCACTGACCTGAGGGGCATCGGCGCGGCAGGCTTCGCAATGGGCTTGGTTCAGAGCGGTCATGGTGTATTCCCGAAATCGATTCTTGTTGGGGCGGGCTGTGGGAAAACAGCTGCGTTGGGCTGTCCTGCCTGAGGGCAAGCGGAAAAAGCAATTCCAGGCTGGCCTGCTGCTTTTCCCCTTGCTTGCGGCGATGTTGCCCGTGCTCGTGAGGTTTTCACGCAACCCGTGGACGTTACTATTTTTTGCAGCGGCTCGCGAGTGCGGGCCGCTCAGGCCGCCTTGGGTTTTGGCGGAAACTTGGGCGCATGCAGGCCCAGCTGCATGCCTTGGTGGACCAGGGCCATGATGTCTTCATGGGCCAGGTCGAACAGGCGCTTGAGCTCGGGCAGGACGAAATAGATCGGCTGCAGGATGTCGATGCGGTACGGCGTGCGCATGGCTTCCAGCGGGTCGAAGGCCTGGTGCTCCGGTTCTTCGCAGAGGCTGTAGACGGTTTCCTTGGGCGAAGACAGGATGCCGCCGCCATAGATGCGCCGGCCGGCTGGGGTTTCCACCAGGCCGAACTCGATGGTCATCCAGTACAGGCGGGCCAGGTATACCCGTTCTTCCTTGGTGGCCTTGAGGCCCAGCTTGCCGTAGGTGTGGGTGAATTCGGCGAACCAGGGGTTGGTCAGCAGTGGGCAGTGGCCGAAGATCTCGTGGAAAATGTCCGGCTCTTGCAGGTAGTCCAGTTCTTCGCGGGTACGGATGAACGTGGCTACAGGGAAGCGCTTGCTGGCCAACAGCTCGAAAAAGGTCTGGAAGGGGATCAGCGCCGGAACCCGGGCCACTTGCCAGCCGGTGGTTTCGCCCAGGACCTTGTTGATTTCGCCCAGCTGCGGGATACGGTCGTGGGGCAGACCGAGCTTCTCGATACCCTCCACGTACTCCTGGCACGCACGCCCCTCGATCACTTTCAGTTGACGAGTGATCAGGGTGTTCCACACCGCGTGTTCTTCGGGTGGATAGTCGATAAAACCTTGCGCGTCGGGCTCGCGGGCCACGTACTGCGTCTGCTTCATGCTGCTCTCCTGCCAGGAATGCGTTCTTGTTATGAATGACCCCAGTGATACGCCAGGGTGCGGCGTTTTGCAGCAGGCAGCGGTGCGATTGCATCGAGGGTTTGGCGTGTAAATCGTAAATTTTTCGTTACGGATGCTGTGAAGTCCCGGCACTGCGGCTGATGCTTGAGTTGAAAAAGCCGCTTTGTGTCACATAATCTTGACGACTATCTGCGTCACCCGGCAGAAAGTTTTCCAGTTTCAAGGTCAAAAGCGTCGAGTGACGGCGCTTATGCCTTTCATCACTCGCTTCGGGCTTCTATCTATGCGCATCAAAGTTCACTGCCAGAACCGCATCGGCATCCTGCGGGACATTCTCAATCTGCTGGTGGAGTACGGCATCAACGTGGCCCGGGGCGAAGTCGGGGGCGAGCACGGCAATGCCATCTACCTGCATTGCCCGAACCTGATCAACCTGCAGTTCCAGGCCCTGCGCCCGAAGTTCGAATCCATTGCCGGGGTATTTGGCGTCAAGCGAGTCGGCTTGATGCCCAGCGAGCGTCGGCACATGGAGCTCAATGCGTTGCTCGGAGCCCTTGAGTTCCCCGTGCTGTCCATCGACATGGGCGGTTCGATCGTTGCCGCCAACCGCGCTGCGGCCCAGTTGCTGGGGGTGCGGGTCGATGAGGTGCCGGGAATTCCACTGTCGCGCTATGCCGAGGACTTCGACCTGCCGGAGCTGGTGCGGGCCAACAAGTCGCGTATCAATGGCCTGCGGGTGAAGGTCAAGGGGGATGTGTTCCTGGCCGATATCGCACCGCTGCAATCGGAGCACGACGACAGCGAGGCCATGGCCGGCGCGGTGCTGACCCTGCATCGGGCGGACCGGGTTGGCGAGCGCATCTATAACGTGCGCAAGCAGGAGCTGCGTGGCTTCGACAGCATCTTCCAGAGTTCCAAGGTGATGGCGGCGGTGGTGCGAGAGGCGCGGCGCATGGCGCCCCTCGATGCGCCGTTGCTGATCGAGGGCGAGACCGGCACTGGCAAGGAGCTGTTGGCCCGTGCCTGTCACCTGGCCAGTCCCCGTGGGCAATCGCCACTGATGGCGCTCAACTGCGCCGGGTTGCCCGAGTCCATGGCCGAGACCGAGTTGTTCGGTTATGGCCCGGGGGCATTCGAGGGGGCGAGGGCCGAGGGCAAGCTCGGGCTGCTGGAGCTGACCGCAGGCGGCACCCTGTTCCTCGATGGCGTGGGGGAGATGAGCCCGCGCTTGCAGGTCAAGTTGTTGCGCTTCCTGCAGGATGGTTGCTTCCGTCGGGTGGGCAGCGACGAAGAGGTGTATCTGGATGTGCGGGTGATCTGTGCCACCCAGCTCGATCTTTCCGAACTCTGTGCCCGTGGCGAGTTCCGCCAGGACCTGTACCACCGCCTGAACGTGCTGTCGTTGCATATCCCGCCGCTGCGCGAGTGCCTCGATGGCCTGGCGCCGCTGGTGGAGCACTTTCTCGACCAGGCCAGTCGGCAGATCGGCTGTCCCTTGCCCCAGCTGGCTCCCGCGGCCATGGAGCGGCTCAGTCACTATCACTGGCCGGGCAATGTCCGGCAGTTGGAGAATGTACTGTTCCAGGCGGTATCGCTGTGCGATGGCGGCACGGTCAAGGTCGAGCATATTCGCCTGCCGGACTACGGTGCGCGCCAGCCCCTTGGCGAGTTCTCCCTGGAGGGTGGGTTGGAGCAGATCGTCGGGCGCTTCGAAAAGGCCGTGCTCGAAAGCCTGTATGCCGAGTTTCCCAGCAGTCGCCAACTGGGCAAGCGCCTGGGGGTCTCCCACACCACCATTGCCAACAAGCTGCGCGACTATGAGGTGGGCAAGCCCACCAGCGACAATTCGTAGTCACCTGGGCCCTTGTGGCCCGGGTAACGGGGCGGTTACTTGCCGTTAGCGGCATAAGAGCGCCGTTTTTCCGTCTCCCGAAAAGCCGTCGCTACCGCCCTTTAGCCAGGCAAAGCCCTGTCCAGCCTGGGGATCACCCGCTCCTGGAAAAGTTGGTGCGCTTATTGCTTATGGCTTCGCAGTACAGCGGTGGGCGGCAAACGTCCGGCAGACAGAGGAAGCACTGTGGACAAGTACCTTTATGTGGCAATGACCGGCGCCAGCCAGAATGCTCTGGCGCAAAAGGCTCATGCCAACAATCTGGCGAACATCTCCACCAACGGTTTTCAGCGTGACCTGGAGCAGGCTCGCTCGATGCCGGTGTTTGGCGACAGCTTTCCGGCGCGGGCCTTTGCCATGAGTGAGCGTCCGGCCACGGATTTCTCCCCGGGCTCGATGGTGCAAACCGGTCGCGACCTGGATGTGGCGGTCAGCGGCAATGGCTGGATCGCCGTGCAGAGTCCTGACGGTAGCGAAAGTTATGTGCGCACCGGCAGCTTGAATGTCGATGCCCTGGGTGTGCTGCGTGCCGGCAATGGCATGCCGGTGATGGGCAATGGCGGTCCGATTGCCGTGCCGCCGCAACAGCAGATCGAAGTCGGCCAGGACGGCACCATCAGTATCCGTGCCATGGGCGAGGGCCCGCGGGTCATGGCCGAGGTCGACCGCATCAAGTTGGTCAATCCGGACATCAAGAACCTGACCAAGGGCCTGGATGGGTCGATCAAGACCAAGGACGGCCAGCCGGCACCGGCCGATGCCAACGTGCAACTGGTTTCAGGTTTCCTTGAGTCGAGCAATGTCAACGCGGTGCAGGAAATGACCGCGGTCCTGGCCTTGTCCCGCCAGTTCGAATTGCACGTCAAGATGATGAACAGCGCCAAAGAAGACGACCAGGCCATGGCTCGGGTCTTGCAGATCAGCTAATTACCAGTACCTAGCGCCGTAAAACAGGCGCGTGAGGAGAATCGAATGCTTCCGGCTCTATGGGTTGCCAAAACCGGCCTGTCCGCCCAGGACACCAACCTGAGTGTTATTTCCAACAACCTGGCGAACGTTTCGACCACGGGCTTCAAGCGTGATCGTGCCGAATTCCAGGACCTGCTGTACCAGATCAAGCGCCAGCCGGGTGCCCAGTCGACCCAGGACAGCGAGCTGCCTACTGGCCTGCAGGTCGGCACCGGTGTGCGCATCGTCGGCACCCAGAAGAACTTCACCGCGGGTAGCCTGCAAACCACCCAGCAGCCATTGGACCTGGCCATCAACGGTCGTGGTTTCTTCCAGATCCTGCAGCCCGATGGCACCACGTCCTATACCCGCGACGGTACGTTCCATCTCAACTCCAATGGCCAGGTCGTGACCGCCAATGGTTTTACCCTGGAGCCGGCGATCGTCGTGCCCAATGACGCGCAGACCTTCACCGTGGGCCAGGACGGCACGGTCTCCATCACTGTCGCCGGCAACCCGGCGTCCCAGGTGATCGGTAACCTGCAGACTGCCGACTTCATCAACCCCGCTGGCCTGCAGGCCCTGGGCAACAACCTGTTCCTGGAAACCGCATCCAGTGGTGCGCCACAGGTCGGCACCCCAGGCCTGAACGGCTTCGGCACCACCCTGCAGAACACCCTGGAAGGCTCGAACGTCAGCACCGTGGAAGAGATGGTCAACATGATCACCACCCAGCGGGCCTACGAGATGAACTCCAAGGTGATCTCCACCGCCGACCAGATGCTGTCGTTCGTAACGCAGAAGCTGTAATCAAGTCTTGAGGCCGCCACGCCAGTGAGCCGCCAGCAACATCGTGAGGAAGGGTCATGAATCGGTTTATCTGTGTGTTAGCGCTGACTGGGGGAGCCGTGCTCGCGGGCTGTGTCGCCCCTCCGCCCAAACCCAATGACCCTTACTACGCGCCAGTGTTGCCGCGCACGCCGCTGCCCGCGGCCTCCAGCAACGGCTCGATCTACCAGGCCGGCTTCGAGCAGAGCCTGTATACCGATCGCAAGGCGTTCCGGGTCGGCGACATCATCACCATCACCCTGAACGAGCGGACCGCGGCCAGCAAAGGCGCCAACTCGGCGTCGAGCAAGAACAGCCGCAACAGCATCGGCCTGACGTCGTTGTTCGGTGCTGTGCCCAACACCAACAACCCGTTCGGCGATGGCGACCTGAGCTTGAATGCCGGCTACAAGGGAGATCGCTCCACCAAGGGCGATAGCAAGGCGGCGCAAAGCAACAGCCTGACCGGTTCGATCACCGTCACCGTGGCCGACGTATTGCCCAACGGTATCCTCGCCGTGCGTGGCGAGAAGTGGATGACCCTCAATACCGGTGATGAGCTGGTGCGTATCGCCGGCCTGATCCGTGCGGACGATATCGCCACCGACAACACCGTGTCCTCGACTCGGGTGGCGGATGCACGCATCACCTATTCGGGCACCGGGTCGTTCGCCGACGCCAACCAGCCTGGCTGGTTCGACCGTTTCTTCCTCAGCCCGCTGTTCCCTTTCTAGGCGCACTATGTTGAATTTCAAGCACCTGATGGCGGCCGTCTTGTTGCTGTCCACCTCCCTTGGCGTACAGGCCGAGCGGCTGAAGGACATCGCCAGTATTTCCGGCGTGCGTTCCAACCAGTTGATCGGCTACGGCCTGGTGGTGGGGCTCAATGGCACGGGTGACCAGACCACCCAGACGCCGTTCACTCTGCAGACCTTCAACAACATGCTGTCGCAGTTCGGGATCAAGGTGCCGCCAGGATCGGGCAACGTGCAGTTGAAGAACGTTGCCGCGGTATCGATCAGTGCCGACTTGCCGGCGTTCGCCAAGCCGGGGCAACAGGTGGACGTCACGGTTTCGTCCATCGGTAACTCCAAGAGCCTGCGCGGCGGGACCCTGTTACTGACCCCGTTGAAGGGTATCGACGGCAACGTCTATGCCATTGCCCAGGGCAACCTGGTGGTGGGTGGTTTCGACGCCGAGGGGCGTGACGGTTCGAAGATCACCGTCAACGTGCCGTCGGCCGGTCGGATTCCTGGCGGTGCCTCGGTGGAGCGCGCGGTGCCCAGTGGCTTCAACCAGGGCAATAGCCTGACCCTGAACCTCAACCGTTCGGACTTCACTACGGCCAAGCGCATCGTCGACAAGATCAACGACATGCTCGGCCCGGGCGTGGCCCAGGCCATCGACGGCGGTTCGATCCGCGTCACTGCGCCCCTGGACCCAAGCCAGCGCGTGGACTACCTGTCGATCCTGGAGAACCTGGAGATCGATCCGGGCCAGGCGGTAGCCAAGGTCATCATCAATTCGCGTACCGGTACCATCGTCATCGGCCAGAACGTCAAGGTCTCGCCGGCGGCGGTGACCCACGGCAGCCTGACGGTCACCATCACCGAAGACCCGATCGTCAGCCAGCCCGGTCCTTTGTCCAATGGCCAGACGGCCGTGGTTCCTCGCTCGCGAGTCAATGCCCAGCAGGAGGCCAAGCCGATGTTCAAGTTTGGCCCGGGTACCACCCTGGACGAGATCGTGCGGGCGGTGAACCAGGTGGGGGCGGCGCCAGGCGACCTGATGGCGATCCTCGAAGCCCTGAAGCAGGCCGGCGCCCTGCAAGCCGACTTGATCGTGATTTGAGGTGTCAGCCATGGATATTCGTAAGAGCGGCCTGACTGCCAGCGGTGACTCCGGTGCGTACTCCGACCTCAATCGCCTGCAGCAACTGAAGGTCGGCGACAAGAACAGCGAAGCCAACGTGCGCAAGGTGGCGCAAGAGTTCGAGTCGCTGTTTCTCAACGAAATGCTCAAGTCCATGCGCAAGGCCACCGACGTGCTGGCCCAGGACAATCCGCTCAATACGCCGGCGACCAAGCAATACCAGGATATGTACGACCAGCAGTTGGCGGTGTCCCTGTCCCGCGAGGGCGGCGGTATCGGCCTGGCCAATGTGCTGGTGCGCCAGATGATGCAGAACAAACAGGCGGCAGCTCCCACCGGGCTGACCTCGGCCCTGCCAGGCGCCACGCCGACGCCACCGGTTGCTACACCGACACCGATTGCCGCGGGCACCACTGCCCAGGATGGCCCGCTCAGCCGGGTCAACGGCCAGCGGCCGATGTGGGCCTCCCGTGCTGTGGACCCGGTGCGCACCAGTGTTGCCCATAACGACATGGCCCTGCTCAACCAGCGGCGCCTGTCGCTGCCGAGCAAGCTCACCGATCGCCTGCTGGCCGGGATCGTGCCATCGACCGGTGCGCTGGAGGCGGGAGCGCAAAATGCCGCGCCGACCCGAACCACGCCGGCTGCCGATGCGGTGCTGCGTGGCGAGTGGCGAGTCAACCAGGGCTATGCCGCGGCTCAAGGCAAGATGCGCATCTATGGTCGGGCCGTGGCCCAGCCGCCGCTGGCCCCGGCCAAGCGTGCCTTCGGCTCGTCCGACGAATTCGTCGCCACCATGCTGCCCATGGCGGAGCAGGCGGCCAAGCGAATTGGCATCGATCCGCGCTATCTGGTCGCCCAGGCAGCCCTGGAAACCGGCTGGGGCAAGTCTGTGATGCGCCAGCAGGATGGACGTAGCAGCCATAACCTGTTCGGCATCAAGGCCGGTAGTAGCTGGCAGGGCGGGCAGGCCCGGGCGATCACCAGCGAGTTCCGCAACGGGCAGATGGTCAAGGAGACGGCGGCGTTCCGTTCCTATGATTCCTACCAGGACAGCTTCCACGATCTGGTGACCTTGTTGCAGAGCAATAATCGCTATCAAGAAGTGCTGAAGGTGGCCGATAAACCAGAACAGTTTGTTCGCGAGTTGCAAAAAGCCGGGTATGCAACCGACCCGGACTACGCAAGCAAGATTTCGCAGATAGCCAAGCAGATGAAGAGTTACCAGAACTACGCTGCGGCGGGCGTTTCCACGAATTTATAAGGTCTGAATCATGAGTTTGCTCAATATCGGGATGTCGGGGCTGGCTACCAGCCAATCGTCGTTGATGACCACGGGTAACAACATTGCCAACGCCGACACCGCTGGGTATTCGCGTCAGCAGACCGTGCAGGGCACCAAGGCCTCCAACCAGTTCGGCAACGTCTTCATCGGCACCGGTGCCACCCTGGCCGATGTGCGTCGGGTGTACAACAGCTACCTGGATGCCCAGCTGCGCAGCGCGACCTCGCGCAACAGCGACGTGGCCGCCTACCAGAATCAGATCACGCCGATCGACAAGCTGCTCTCCGAAGCCGATACCGGCATGACCAGCGCTTTGACCAAGTTCTTCGCATCGGTGCAGAACCTCAACGCCAAGCCCACCGACGAGGCTTCCCGACAATTACTGCTCAGCGATACCCAGGCCCTGAGCAATCGTTTCAACTCGGTATCCAGCCAGCTCAATGCACAGAATGGCAACATCAATGGCAGCCTGTCGAACATGGCCAGCCAGGTCAATAACCTGGCGGCTACCGTGGCCCAGTTGAACCAGAAGATATCCGAGGTGTCCAGCAACGGTGGTGGCATGCCCAACGGTCTGCTGGATCAGCGTAATGAAGCCGTGCGCCAGTTGTCGCAGTTCATCAAGGTGGATGTGTCCGAGCGCGGCTCCAGTCTCGACCTCTACCTGGGTAGTGGTCAGCCGCTGGTCCTGGGCAACTCCGCCAATTCCCTGGAAGTGGTGCCGGGCAAGAGCGACCCGACCCGTTCGACGCTGCAGATCAACCTTGGCAGTACCACCGTCGATATCACCAAGCCACCTAAGGGGCAGGATACCGGGGGCGAGATCGGTGGCCTGCTGCGCTATCGCAGCGAAGTGCTGGACCCGGCGCTGAACGAGCTGGGGCGCGTGGCGCTGGTCGTCGCCGATCAGATGAACAGCCAGATGGCCCAGGGCATCGACAAGAACGGCGAATTCGGCGGCAACCTGTTCAATGACATCAACAGCCTCAAGCTGATTGGCCAGCGCAGCATGGCCAATACCGGCAACAACTCGGCGTCCGGCAACTTCGATGTCACCATCAAGGACACTGGCAAGCTGACTACCAATGACTACACGGTGACCTTCACCAGCGCGACCGACTACAGTGTCAAGCGCTCCGATGGCAGCGAACTGGGCAGCTTCAGCACCACCACCACCCCGGCACCGGTCATTGACGGTTTCTCGTTGAATCTCAAGGGTACGGCAGTCTCGGGCGACAGCTTCAAGATCACTCCGACCCGCAACGCCTCGGCCTCCATCCAGACCGAGATGACCGATGCCAAGCGCCTGGCCATTGCCGCGCCGCTCAAGGCCGAGATCGGGGCCGGAGTCAAGAGTTCGTTGACCATCGCCAGCCAGCCATCGCTGGCCGTGCCGATCAACAACTATGATCCTGCTGCCAAGCTGGAAATGCAGACCGCGCTCAAGAACGCCGGTCCGATCAAGGTGGTGTTCAATGCGCCGGCCAACGGCAGCCAGGGTTATGACTACTTTGATTCCAAGGGCAACAAGATCGGCAGCGGTACCATGGTGCCGGGGCAGACCAATAGCTTGAGCCTGGATATCAAGATGGTCGATGCCAGTGGGAATCCGGTGCTCGATGGCAACGGGGTGCAGAAGACTTTCGCCGTGAAGATGGATGTGGCGGGAGCGCCGAACTCCGGCGACAACATGACGATCTCGCTCAACGGTGCCGGCTCGTCCGACAACCGCAACGGCCTGGCCCTGGCCGGCCTGCAGAGCAAGCAGACCGTCGATACCGGTTCGGCCAGCAAGGGCATGACCCTGGTGGACGCCTACGGCAAGCTGATCGAGAACGTCGGCTCCAAGGCCAGTCAGGCCCGGCTCGATAGCGCCGCCAATGGCAGCATCCTGGATAGCGCCAAGGGTGCCCGTGACTCGCTGTCGGGAGTCAATTTGGACGACGAAGCCGGCAATCTGGTCAAGTACCAGCAGTACTACACAGCGTCCTCGCAAATCATCAAAACCGCGCAAACCATCTTCAACACGCTGATCAACAGCCTTTAAGGAGTCGTAGGCCATGCGTATTTCCACGTCTCAGTTTTATGAGTCTTCGGCTGCCAATCTCCAGAAGAACTTCGCCAAGGTGGTCAAAAGCAGCGAAGAAGCCAGCAGCCTGGTACGGGTCAAGACCGCGGCTGACGATCCGGTCGGTGCCTCGCGTCTGCTGCAACTTGGCCAGCAGGCTTCGTTGCTCGACCAGTACAAGACCAACAGCAACTCGATCAAGGCTTCCCTGGGGCAGACCGAGTCGGTGATGACCAGCATCAATAACGTCCTGGCCCGGGCTCGGGAACTGGCCGCTGGTGCCGCCAACTCCGGCTACACCGATGCCGACCGTCAGGCCAATGCGTCGGAGTTGGGGCAGATCGAAGAGCAGTTGCTCAGCCTGATGAATACCCAGGACGAAAACGGCAAGTACATCTTCGGTGGTTCCAAGGATGATGTGCCTCCATACAGTCGCAACTCCGACGGTACCTATAGCTACAACGGCGACCAGAGTAGTCGGAAGTTGCCGGTGGGTGACACTATGTTGATGGCTGCCAACAGCACTGGTTGGGATGTGTTCCAGCAAGCGGTGAATACCAGCCGCACTCAGGTGACTACCCAGAGTGCGCCGTCTCCGGACAACGGCACGGTGTTCCTGTCCAATGGCCAGATGTCCAACGCCGGCAAGTACAACAGCGACTTCCGCAAGGGCGAGCCCTATTCGATTTCGTTCGTCAGCGCCACCCAGCTGAAGATCACCGATATCAATGGCAAGGATGTGACGTCCGAGGCCAGCCAGAATGGTGTGATCGGTAATACGTCGAACCAGACCGTGAGCTTTCGGGGGGTGGACCTGAGCCTGAACGTCAACCTCAAGCCCGGCGACAACGCCGGCGCGTTGCTGCCGCAGTACTCTTTCCAGTTGGGTTCCAAGCCAGACAGCTTCAACGTTGCACGTGGCCCGGGTAACCCGAGCACTGCCCAGGTGACCGGTACCAGTGTGACCGACCAGGCGGCCTACAACTCCACGTTCCCTAGTGGTTCGGCCGTCCTGAAGTTCACCAGCGCTACTCAGTTCGATCTGTATGCCGCCCCGCTGACCGCCGATAGCAAGCCCGTTTCTTCGGGAACCCTGGCGGGTAACCAGGCCACCGCTGCTGGAGTGACCTTCACCCTCAATGGCACGCCAGCTGCCAACGACCAGTTCAAGGTCGCGGTCAATACCCACGAAACCCAGAACATTCTGGATACCGTGAGCCAACTCAAAACGGCATTGAACACTCCTACCGCTGGCAATCCCGTAGCCACCCAGAAGCAACTGGCGGATCTCGCCTCCGGCATGGCCAACCTGGCCAGCGGTGCCGACCAGTTGTCGATCGCTATCAGCTCCGTCGGTGGTCGCGGTTCGGCCCTGGCGAATCAGGTCGAGATCAATGAAAACCTGGCGGCGGCCAATGTCACGACCCGCTCGGCCATCAGCGATTCCGACCCGGCCGAGGTCATAACTCGCCTGAACCTGCAGCAGACCATGCTGCAAGCCTCGCAACTGGCATTCAGCAAGATCAGCCAGCTCGGGTTGTTCAACAAGATCTGAGCCGGGCCCGTGGCGCTCGGTTCCGAGCGCCACGGCCGTCGAGCCGCCAACCGTCTTTATGTAAGCGGTTTTGCAGCCCGGGTCGTGTCGATCGGGCTCGCCGCTCGAGAGTTCCCAGCCGTGAACCAAGCCCCTCTAGTCAGTATCGTCATCCCCGCCTTCAATCCCCGCTTCTTTGCCCAGGCCCTGGACAGCGCCTTGGCCCAGACCTATCAGCCACTGGAAATCGTGGTCTGCGACGACAGTGTCGGTGACGAGATCCAGCGCATTGTCGAAGGTGTTTGCGAACCCGCGCATCCGCTGCGCTACCTGCGCAATCCGCAGCGCCTGGGCTTGCAGAAGAATATCCTGCGCGGTGTCCAGGAAGCCGACGGCGAGCTGATCAAGGTCCTGTGCGATGACGACCGGCTGTTCGCGCCCAGCGTTGCCCTGCAGGCGCCGATTCTGGCCGAGTATCCTGAGGTCAGTCTGGTGTGCGGGCTGCGCGTGTTCAGCGATGCCGGTAACTCCATCCTGCCTTCGCGGCTGGACAACAGTTGCTTCTCCCTCTGCGATTCAGTGTTCAAGGGGGACGACATACTGGGGATCCTCGAGGGCTGGCAGAGCAACTACCTGGGTAACTTCAGCTCGACGCTGATGCGCCGCGCCGATGTGCTGGAATGGCTGCCAGCGCTGATCCAGGAGGGCGCAGGGTTCGTGGCCTTGCTGGATACGGCGTTGTTCATCTGCCTGCTCAGGCGCGGCAACCTTGCGACGCTCAATACGGTGCTCAGTTGTGAGCGGCTCTATCCCGGGCGCTTCAGTGCGACTCCAGAAGTGCTCAAGCTGGCCGGTTCCGAATGGGATTGGTTGAAGCAGATGCTGGCCGCGCGAGCCGGTGAGTCGGCTCCGGCCGCTGGTTGGGTGCGCTATGTGGATCTGGTCCGGGCGGGTGAGGAGCCGCGTCGGTGGCAGGAGTTGTGCGTGGCCCGGGCGCTGGGTAATCGCAATACCGTGGTCAATGGCCGGGTAGGCGTGGCAAGCCAGAGCTATGAGGAGTTCTATCGCGAGTGGCTGGGCAGCCGCTGCCTGTCGCCGTCCGAGCAGCGCCATCTGCTTCAGCGTCTCGATAGCTGGTCGCGCCAGGCGCGTATCGTGCCGGTGGTCATCGATGTCGACGGTTCCGCTGTGGCGCTTGAGCGCACCTTGAGCAGCCTGGATGCCCAGCTGTATGCGCCCCAGGCGGTCCTGGTGCTGTCCGATGCCGACTGCTCGACGCGCGAGCGGGTTTTGCAGCAGCCGCTGCGCGGCGATGGGTGGCAGCAGCTCAATGAGTTGCTGCCGCAACTGGAAGGCTGTGACTGGTTCTATCTGTTGCAGGCAGGCGATCGCTTGTCCGCTTCGGCGCTGCTGGTGCTGGCCGAGCGCATCGCCAGCATCCCGGCCATGCTCGGTGCCTACAGCGATGAAGGCGCCCTGGTGGAAAGTGAGTCCGTCGAGCCGGTGTTCAAGCCGGATTTCAACCTTGACCTCATGCGCTCCTATCCCTATGTCGGGCGGACCCTGGCCTTTTCCCGCGAGCGTGTTCTGGCCGAGGGCGGTTTCGATCCGGCCCGGGGCGAGCTGGCCCCCCATGACCTGCTCTGGCGGCTGGTGGAGGCTGCCGGTCCGCAGGCGATCGAGCACATTGCCGAGATCCAGGTGGAATCGGAGTTTTCCTTTGCCCAATGGTTGTCGTGGCCGCAGGTGATCGAAGCCAGTGAGGGGTTGGTGAGCGCCCACCTGCAGCGGATCGGTGTGGAGCATCGGATTTGCCACGATGACCTGCCGCTGATCAATCGCATCGACTACCTGCACGGCAAGCGGCCTCTGGTATCGATCATCATCACCTGCGGCGACTCCCTGGCCGCACTGCAGCGCTGTGTCGAAAGCCTGATCGAGCAGACGGCCTACAACCACTACGAGATCCTGCTGGTGGATGCCGGCAGTCACGACCCGGCCATGGCCGGCTGGCTGGCGGCCATGGCCCAGCTGGGGGCGTCGCTGTTGCGGGTGCTGGCTTGTGACGGCGGGGGCAATCAGGCGGCGTTGGTCAATGAAGTCGCGGCCCAGGCGCGTGGCGAGTACCTGCTCTTGCTCAGCCATGATGCGCAAATCTGTACCCGCGACTGGCTGGATGAGCTGCTCAATCAGGCCCAGCGCCCAGAGGTAGGGATCGTGGGCGCGCGGATCCTGGCGGCCGATGGCTCCATCCTGCATGCCGGCCAGGTGCTTGGCCTGGCAGGCCCGGTGGGCTCGCCCTTCGTCGGCGAGGCCCTCGGTGCCCGTGGCTATATGCAGCGCTTGCAGGTGGTGCAGAACTGGAGCGCGGTGAGCGCCGATTGCCTGATGGTGCGCAAGGAGGTGTTCGACAACCTTGGCGGCTTGGATCAGGAGGGCTTCAGCGGTGCTCTCGGTGCCACCGACCTGTGTCTGCGAGTCGAGCGCAATGGTTACCTGGTGGTCTGGACTCCCCATGCCACCTTGATGCTGGGGGCTGTCTCGGGGGCCGAGAAGTCTGTAGCGCAACAGGTGCAATTGGCCGACCAGGAGATCTTCCACAGCCGCTGGCTGGCGAAGATCGCTCGTGATCCTGCCTACAACCCGGCCCTGAGCCTGGGGTTCTCCAGCTTCAGCCTGGAGCCCTCCTTGCGCAACAACTGGAATCCGTTCTGCAGCCGGGCCTTGCCCTTGATTCTAGGTTTGCCGGTCAATAGTTCCGCGGTCGGGCATTACCGGGTGACAGGCCCTCTGACGGCGCTGGAAGAGGCGGGGCGGGTGATTGCCCGGGTGGCCTACGAGTCGCCCTCCATGGTCGAGATCGAGCGGCTTTCCCCGGATACCATCGTGCTCCAGGGGCGCTATAGCGAAGGTTCGGCCGGCGATATCCTGCGGATGAAAAAGTACTCCAGTGCGCTGCGGATCTTCGAGCTCGACGACTACGTGGTCAGTGCGCCGAAGAAGAACAGCCATACCCGAAACAAGCCGGCCAATACCGAGCAGATGCTGCGTGAAGGTATTGCCATGTGCGATCGCGTGGTGGTGACCACCCAGCCCCTGGCCGATGCACTGTCCAGCATGCACAGCGATATCCGGGTCGTGCCCAACATGCTCGCGCCAGATCCCTGGGCGACCTTGACCTCCCGCCGAGGCACTTCCAGCAAACCTCGAGTGGGCTGGGGGGGCGGCACCAGCCACACCGGTGACCTGGAGATCATTGCCGATGTGGTGCGCGAATTGGCCGGCGAGGTGGAGTGGGTGTTCTTCGGCATGTGCCCCGATGAACTACGGCCCTATGTGCATGAGTTCCATCCGGTGATCAGCTTGCAGAGCTACCCCTTCAAGTTGGCCAGCTTGAACCTGGACCTGGCCCTGGCGCCGCTGGAGTTCCATATCTTCAATGACTGCAAGAGCAATCTGCGGTTGTTGGAGTACGGCGCCTGCGGCTACCCGGTAATCTGCACCGATACCGAGGCCTATCGCGGGTTCCTGCCGTGCACCAAGGTGCTGAGCAACAGCACCGAGGAGTGGTTGCAGGCCATTCGCATGCACCTGTCCGACCCGGCGGCCAGCTATCGCATGGGCGATGAGCTGCGCGCGGCAGTGCATCGCGATTTCATGCTGCGCAGCGACAACCTGCAGCACTGGTTGTGGGGGTGGCTGCCGGATTGATGGGGCCGGCCCGCGCATCCTCAGTGCGGGCCGCCGTTTCCGGCGCGGGGGCTCGCTCCTCGGCTCAGGAGTGTGTGCCTGGGTGGTTTTCGAAGGCAGGCCGCACACTTGGCGCAGTTCCTGCAAGTCTTGCTCATATCGCCATAAAACCTTCACCGCGCTGCGGTGCCGGCTGCATGGGATCTGCGTCTGGTGCTCTGCCAGGCCTCAAGAGGGCTGATTCAGCCCGCGAAGAGCAAGAGGACAGCGATGAAGGCAGTAATTCTGGCAGGTGGCCTGGGTACGCGTATCAGCGAGGAGTCCCATCTCAAGCCCAAGCCCATGATCGAGATCGGCGGCAAGCCAATTCTTTGGCACATCATGAAGTTGTATTCCGCCCATGGGATCCATGACTTTGTGATTTGCCTGGGCTACAAGGGCTACGCGATCAAGGACTTCTTCGCCAACTACTTCCTGCACACCTCGGACGTGACCTTCGACATGCGCAACAACCGCATGGATGTGCACCAGAACTACAGCGAGCCCTGGAGCGTGACCCTGATCGACACGGGCGAGGAGACCATGACCGGTGGTCGCCTGCGTCGGGCCGGGCGTTACCTGCAGGACGAAGAAGCGTTCTGTTTCACCTATGGCGATGGCGTGTCCGACCTGGATATCGGCGCCCTGGTGGCGTTCCACAAGGCCCACGGCAAGCTGGCCACGGTGACGGCGGTGCAGCCGCCCGGCCGCTATGGCGCTCTGGAGCGCGATGGCGACCAGGTCCTGGGCTTCACCGAGAAACCTCGGGGCGATGGTGGCTGGATCAATGGCGGGTTCTTTGTCCTGTCGCCCAAGGTGCTGCCTTACATACAGGGCGATAGCACCACCTGGGAAGCGGAGCCGCTGATGCAATTGGCCCGGGCCGAGCAACTGCGAGCCTTCGAGCACGGCGGCTTCTGGCAGCCGATGGATACCCTGCGCGACAAGAATCACCTGGAACAACTCTGGCAAAGCGGGGAGGCCCCGTGGAAGCAGTGGGACTGAGCGCGCAATTCTGGCGGGGCAAGCGTGTCCTGCTGACCGGCCACACCGGCTTCAAGGGCAGTTGGCTGAGCCTGTGGCTGGAGAGCCTGGGCGCCCAGGTCAGCGGTTTCGCCCTGGACCCTGGAACCGAGCCGAGCCTGTTCGAGCTGGCCCGGGTGGCCGAAGGCATCGACGCCCATCGCGGCGATCTGCGCGACCTGGGCAGCCTGCTGGAGCTGATTGCCCGCACGGAGCCGGAGATCGTCCTGCACCTGGCGGCCCAGCCGCTGGTCCGCGAGGCCTACCGCGACCCGCTGGGTACTTACTCGAGCAACGTCATGGGCACCCTGAACCTGTTGGAGGCGATCCGCCAGGTCGGCGGAGTACGAGCCTGCGTGCTGGTCACTACCGACAAGGTCTATGCCAACCAGGAGTGGCTGTGGCCCTACCGGGAGAACGAGCCCCTGGGCGGGCATGATCCCTATAGCAGCAGCAAGGCCTGCTGCGAATTGCTGGCGCAGTCCTATGCGTCGTCGTTTTTTCCTGCCCGGCGTCATGACGAGCACGGCCTGGCCCTGGCCACGGCACGTGCCGGCAATGTCCTGGGCGGCGGTGACTTCGCGCCGGAGCGCTTGATACCCGATGTGCTCAAGGCCTGGTCCGTCGGTGAACCGGTGACCTTGCGCTATCCCCAGGCCGTGCGTCCCTGGCAGCACGCCCTGGAGCCCCTGGCCGGCTACCTGCAACTGGCCGCCGGGTTGTACCAGCAAGGCCCGGAGTTCGCCGGGGCCTGGAATTTCGGCCCTAGCGAGCAGGACATGTGCAGCGTCGGCGATGTCGTGGAGTTGCTGGCCCGGCATTGGCCGGCAGCGCCGGGCTTGCGAATCGAACCGAGTGGACTGCATGAGGCCGGGCTGTTGCGCCTGGACAGCAGCCGCGCCCGCCAACTGCTGGGCTGGAAGCCGCGCTGGAGCCTGGAGCAATGCCTGACGCAGACCCTGGACTGGCACCTGGCCTGGAAGGGCGGTGCGGACATGCGAAGAGTGACATTCGATCAAATTAATCTCTATCAAAAGGGGCTGGCATGAGTGACATCAAGTTCCAGGCAGTGGGGCTGGAAGGACTTTATTTGATTCAACAAAAGGTGTTTTGCGATGAACGTGGGCGTTTTGCCAGGCTGTTCTGTCAAACCAGCCTGAGCCAGCAGGGACGTCAGTTTGATGTTCGTCAGATCAACTATTCCCGGACCCTGGTGCAGGGTAGTGTGCGTGGTCTGCATTACCAGCAAGCCGGGTATGCCGAGTCTAAGCTGATCACTTGTACTCGCGGCGCCGTCTGGGACGTAGCAGTGGATTTGCGTCCCGACTCGCCAACATTCTTGCAGTGGCACGGGCAAGAGCTGCGTGCCGATGACGGGCAAAGTTTGCTGGTTCCAGCGGGATTCGCCCATGGTTTCCAGGCACTGACCGACGACAGCGAGGTGTTGTATTTTACCGATGCAGACTATGCTCCGGATCATGAAGCCGGATTGTCTGTTTGCGATCCGATGCTGGCGATCACATGGCCGTTACCCGTTAAGAACTTGTCGTCCAAGGATGCCTGCCATCCATGGGTGGATGCGCATTTTCGCGGAGTCCGACTCTGATGAGTTGTCCGCGACATGTGCTGGTCACCGGGGCCACCGGCTTTGTTGGCCGGCACCTGGTCGCGGCCTTGCTGGCCCGCGGCTGCCAGGTGCGGGCGGTGGCCCGGGATGTGGAGAAGGCCCGCCGGATGCCCTGGTTCGAGGCCGTGGAGTTTCGTGCCCAGGATGTGCATGCCGCGGATATCGACATGGCGGCGCTGGTGGATGGCGTCGATGCCTTGGCGCACCTGGCCTGGCCTGGCCTGCCGAACTACCAGGCGCTGTTTCACCTGGAGCACAACCTGATGGCCGACTACCGCTTCATCAAGGCGGTGGTCGAGGCTGGCGTCTCCCAGGTGCTGGTCACCGGTACCTGTTTCGAGTACGGCATGCAGAGCGGGCCGCTGGACGAGCAGGCCGAGGCTCGGCCAGGCAATCCCTATGGCCTGGCCAAGCACAGCCTGAACTTGTTCCTCCAGGCCTTGCAGCAGCACGTGCCTTTCAGCTTGCAATGGGCCCGGCTGTTCTACCTCCATGGGCCGGGACAGAATCCGAAGAGCCTGCTGGCGGCCCTGGATCGGGCCATCGATGCCGGTGACGAGTCTTTCGACATGTCCGGTGGCGAGCAGCTACGGGATTACCAGGCCATCGAGGACGCTGCCGAGCAGTTGGCCGCGCTGTTGCAGGTCCGGACGTTCTCCGGGGCCGTCAACTGTTCCAGCGGCCAGCCGGTATCGGTGCGTTCGCTGGTGGAGCGGCAGATCGCCCAGCGTGGCTCGTCGATCCGCCTGAATCTTGGACACTACCCCTATCCGGACTACGAACCCATGGCGTTCTGGGGCTTGAACCAGCGCCTGCGACAATTGACGGGAGCTGCACATGACGCATGAGTTGTATCGGGTCGCCGACCTGCCGGTGTTGCAGAACCGCACCTTCGCCGATGCTCGCAGCGCCCAGGCTTCGGCCAGCGCGGACATGGTCCTGGTGCAGGACCTGCAAAGCGGGTTGGTCTATAACCAGGCCTTCGATGCCGACAAGCTCAGCTACGACAGCGACTACCAGAACGAACAGGCCCATTCGGCGCAGTTCCAGCGGCACCTGATGGATGTCGAGGGCATTGTCGCCCGGCACTTCAAGGGACAAAGGCTGATCGAGGTCGGTTGCGGCAAGGGGTATTTCCTCGAGCTGTTGCGCGGCCTGGATTACGCCATCACCGGTATCGACCCGGCCTACGAGGGCGATAATCCAGAAGTGATCAAGGCCCCGTTCACCCGTGACCTGGGGTTGTCCGCCGAGGCCATCGTGCTGCGCCATGTGCTGGAGCACATTGCCGACCCGCTGGCGTTCCTCAAGGAAATCGCCAGGGCCAACCAGGGTGGGCAGATCTATATCGAGGTGCCTTGCTTCGACTGGATCCTGGAGCATCGTGCCTGGTTCGATGTGTTCTACGAGCACGTGAACTATTTCCGCCTCGACGACTTGCGGCGGATGTTCGGCACGGTGCATGAGGCCGGGCACCTGTTCGGTGGCCAGTACCTGTATGTGGTCGCGGACCTCGGTAGCTTCAAGGACCCGTTGCAGGCGCCTGTCCAGCCTTTGCAGATGCCGGTGGACTTCACCGCCAGCATCGAGCAGGCCAAGCGCATCATCGGTTCGGCTCCGCAGGCGGGTGCCGGTATCTGGGGGGCATCTTCCAAGGGCGTGATCTATTCGCTGTTCCTGCAACGCGCCGGAGTGGCGGTGGACCAGGTGGTGGACATCAACCCTGCCAAGCAAGGGCGCTACATGCCGCTGAGCGGCATGCGCGTGTCATCGCCGCAAGAGGCCATGCAGGCGCTGTCGGAAGGGGCCAACCTGTTCGTGATGAATTCCAATTACCTAGAAGAGATCAAGCGCATGACCGATGGCCGTTATGTCTATCACGCCGTCGACAGCGCTTCATTCCGATAGTTTTCAGTGAGACCCGAACATGAGCGAGAACAACGTCATTCAAGCCTTCGAACAAGAGTGCCAGGCGCAGATCAGCGCCCAGGGCCAGGATGAAAAGCTCAAGGGCCTGGCCCGGGACTTTTTCAATGAGTCCGCGACCCACAAGTACAGCTATCACTTCTCCTGGATGGGGCGGCCGATCATCCAGTTGCCCCAGGACATGATGGCGATGCAAGAGATCATCTGGCAGGTCAAGCCGGACCTGATAATCGAGTGCGGCATCGCCCATGGCGGGTCGATCATCTACTACGCCTCGCTGCTGGAGTTGCAGGGCCATGGCGAAGTGCTGGGGATCGACCTGGACATTCGTCCCCACAACCGCGAGGCCATCGAGCAGCATCCGATGAGCAAGCGTATTCGCATGATCGAGGGTTCGAGCATCGATCCGGCCATCGCCGAGCTGGTACGGGCCGCTGCCGCCGGCAAGAAAGTGATCCTGGTCCTGGACTCCAACCACACCCACGAGCATGTGCTCGAAGAGCTGCGCCTGTATGCGCCTCTGGTGTCGGTGGATAGCTATTGCGTGGTCATGGACACGGTTGTCGAGGACATGCCGGCAGACTTCTTCCCGGATCGTCCCTGGGGGCCGGGAGACAACCCGAAGACCGCAGTGTGGGCCTATCTGGAGGAGAACCGTGATTTCGAGATCGACTATCAGATGCAGAACAAGCTGCTGATCACCGTGGCACCGGACGGCTATCTGCGTCGGGTTCGTTGAATATCAATAGCGGCAGGAACCAGGCGCTTGGCCGTTGGTGGGGAAAGGCATATGTGGGTTGAAGACAAGACAATGAAGACTGATACAGCGCCGTTGAGCGAACGAATCACACTGGTGGTGATGACTCACAAGCGCAAGGCGTTCCTGCAACGTACCTTGCAGTACTACAGCACTTATCCGTGTTCGATCCTGGTGCTGGACTCCTCGCCGCAAGCCGACGAGTCCATCGCCCAGCGCTATCCCCAGGTCGATTACCGGCACCTGCCGCAGTTCACCTACGAGGGGCTGCAGGACAAGCTGACCTATGGCGTGAACCTGGTGACCACGCCCTACATGGTGTTTGCCGCCGATGATGATTTCCTGATCCACGATGCCTTGACCGCATCGGTGGAGTTCCTTGAAGCCCATCCCGACTACGGGGTGTGCCATGGCTACGGGATGATGTACCTGGCCAGGGCTTCGGAAACCGCCTATTACCGTCGCGATCGCCGGGGAATCGAGGACTATGCCAGCGAAGATCCGGAACAGCGGGTCAAGGATTTCCTTGGGCATTTCCTGCCGCCATTCTATGCCGTGACCCGCACCGACCTGTTGCAGCAGTGGTACAACCAGTTGCCGGCGGGGACGAATTTCGAATGGCAGGAGATCGGCCACAGCTTCTACCTGCTGGCCTGCGCCAAGGCCCGGGTGCTGCCAATTCCCTTTGCCGTGCGTGAAGCCAACTATGGGGCTTCGGAACACAACACCAACGTGCTGACGGTGTTGATGTACAACGATGCGCAGTCGGTGGCGCAGCGGGAGTCATTCGCGGAGTTCCTGGCCTCGTTGCCCAGTGGTTTCAGCGGCCGTGACCCGCAGCAGGTCAAGCAGATTGCCCTGGACAGCTTCGCGGCCATGGCCGAATGCTTGACCAGCGGACGTTCGCTCAAGGGGACGATGATCTTCCGTTCGGCCTGGGTCGAGGTGGGAGATGAGCCGGTACGCTCCTTCGGTCCGGAGCAGTTTGTCGAGATGCCGTTCTACAACAAGCCGATGTTCGATCTGCTGACCCAGTTCGAATTCCTCATGCACGCGATGCCTGCCGGTCGGGTCCAGCTCAAGGAACTTGAAGGCGTATTGCTGCGCCAGGAAGAGCTGATGCGCGTGCAGCCCAACGATACGCCGCGCAGCCTGCGCAGCCGGTTGTGGGAGGCCCTGGGGCTGAACCTGTTCAACCGCCAGGTGGTCAAGCGCCTGGTCGAGGCCATGCAGGACAGCGACGAGCCACAAGAGCTGCGCAAGCTGCAAGCCTGGGCCGAGCGCCTGGAGTCGGTGCCGGGGCCGCAGGGGCGCGAGCTGCTCGACGCCACCGGGTCGGGCCGTTTGCTCAATTGGCTCGAGGCGCGAGCTCCACAGCCTGCACAGCTGAGCGCGATCGCCGCGCACCAGGCCCGCCAGGGGGGCGTGCCGCAGGTACAGATCCTGCTGCTCGATCTCGATGCCAGCATGGTCAAGTTGCAGGCCACCCTCGATAGCCTGGTCGCCAGCCACTACAAGGCGTTCAAGCTGGTGGTCTTCACCACGGGCGACCTGCCAGCCACGACCACGGCCCGGGACACCCTGCATTTCGTCAAGGTGACGCACAGCAACTACGTCGAGCGGATCAACCAGGCGGTGGCCCAGTCCGCTGCCCAGTGGGTGCTGATGGCGGCGGCCGGCGATCAATTCACCGCCAGTGGCCTGCTGCGGGCCAGCCTCGAGCTGGCGGGCGTCGAAGGCATTCGTGCCGTGGCCATGGACGAGGTCCAGCGCCGCAGCGATGCGACCCTGAGCATGGTGTGGCGCCCAGGGATCAACCTGGACCAGTTGCAGGGCGCGCCGTCGTTGATGGCGCGGCATTGGCTGTTGCAACGCCAGGCCCTGTTGGCGATTGGCGGGTTCTCCACTGAGCTCAAGCAAGCGCTGGAGCTGGATGTGTTGCTGCGCCTGATCCAGGACGGTGGCTTGGGCGGCCTTGCGCACCTGGCCGAGCCGTTGCTGATTTGCCAGGCCCCGGGCGATGAAGCCCATGCCGAGGAGCGCCAGGTACTGACTCGCAACCTGGCCGCACGGGGCTATCGGGCCCAGATCGGCTCGGCGCAGCCAGGTACCTACCAGATCGACTACCAGCATGCCGAGCGGCCGTTGGTATCGATCATCCTGGCCAGCCAGGATAACTTCGCCCAGTTGCAGCGCTGCCTGGTGAGCGTGCTGCAACGTACCCGCTACCAGCGCTACGAAGTGTTGATCGCGGAGAATCATAGCCAGAATGCCGAGCTCGACAGCTGGCTGGCCAGCCTTGAGAGCCGTGGCGAGCGCATCCGCGTGCTGCGCAGTGAGCGGCGCCTGAGCCACTCGGCGCTGTACAACGCCGCTTGCCGGGAGGCCAAGGGCGAGTACCTGGTGCTGCTGTCCTCGGATGCCGAGGTGGTCAACGCCAACTGGATGGAGAGCCTGCTCAACCAGGCCCAGCGTCCTGAGGTCGGGGTGGTCGGTGCCCGCTTGGTCGATGAGCAGGGCCTGACCACCCAGGCTGGCCTGATCCTGGGGCTCAATGGCCACCTGGGCGCGGCCTTTGCCGGCGAGGCCAAGGATGCACCGGGCTACATGAACAGCTTGTGGGTGGAGAAGAACTACTCGGCGGTGTCCGGCGCTTGCCTGATGCTGGCCAAGGACCTCTACGAGGCTGTCGGTGGACTGGACGAAGAACACTTCGACCAGGCTTTCGCCGATGTCGACCTGTGCCTGAAGACTGCCGATGCCGGTTATCTCACTGTGTTGACGCCGCAGGCGCAGATCCTGCACCCGGGCACCCTGGCTGACAACCCGCAGGCTGCCGCGGCCCTGAAGGACAAGTGGGCGGCGCGCTTTGCCCAGGATGTCAATTACAACGAAAACCTGGAGCTGGCTGGCAAGGGGTTCGTCCTGGAGGTCGAAAGCCGGGTGGATTGGTTGCAGCTACTAGGGATGGTCTGAAGTAGCCCTGCATTTCTACTCGATTTCAGTCTCCGCCGATTTTGAACGCGGCAAACTGATCAAAAACGATCAGATCACCCGCTCTTCCTTTGTTTTTAGCCGCTACGCGTATCTCGTAGCGGCCATTTCCCACATACAGCCCCACCTTTCCTGCATGAGTCAGCAGCTGTCGGCGTGCCATCCACAGGCTCGATAGGGCGAACAACGTCATCAACTGCGCGGTGTTCTTGGTAAGGCCACGGAAACGTGTCTTCATATGATCGAACTGGCGCTTGAGCACCGAAAACGGGTGATGCCGTGCCTTAGCTTTTTTGATCTTGCGATTGTTTTTGTACAAGACGCTGTGTCGTGCTGCTGAAAGCACCAACCCTGATTGAAAAGCATGGTGTAGTGCCTTCTTGCTTCAGTGCCAGTATCCACTCTGGTTGCTCGTGCCATGAACACTCGGTTTTCCTGCGTAGGCTGTGGCAAGTGCTGCCACGACCACCTCACCGAAGCCCGCGCCTGGGCGGCCGATGGCGGCCAGGTGATCGCCTTCCTGGGCAATGGCCTGAGTTTGCCGGAGCAACAGCGAGAACATGCCCAGCGCCGTTCCTGTCGTGTGCCCAGCGGCACCACCGATGCCTATGTAGCGATCACCTTCGCGGCCTATAACGTCGGCCCCTGCCGGAATCTTGACGAAGACCAACTATGCCGCATCTATGAACGTCGGCCGTTGGTGTGCCGTATCTACCCCATGGAGATCAACCCACACATTCCTCTGGCCCCCACGGCCAAGGATTGCCCGCCGGAATCCTGGGAACAGGGCCCGCAGTTGATCCTCGGCGGGCAACTGGTGGATGAGGAACTGGCCGGGCTGATCCAGCGCTCGCGCCAGGCCGACCGTGATGACATCCAGCTCAAGCAGGCCATCTGCGCCCGCCTGGGCATGTGTACCACGGCGCTTGAAGAGCAATGGTTTTACCGCCTATCTGCCGGGCACGGGCGAGCCTGCTCGGCAGTGGATAATGCTCTGCCCCAATTACGGGTGGGTCTCCAGTTTTAGGCGTGGCTCAACGCTGTGTAGGCAAGATGCAAGGAGTTTACTTGATTTTGTCTACATCCTCTTTGCGTACGATTTTTCTGAATTCTGAGGTGACCTCAAATGATAACGACCAAGTATAAAAAATAGAGGAGGGATTCTTGTCCAGCGCGTCAGACAATCATCGACCCATCTGAATGATGGTCTGCATGATACTGGCCTGGGTGGAGATGGTCTTGGCGTTCGCCTGATAGTTGCTCTGGGCCTTGATCAGGTTCACCAGTTCGTTGGTCAGGTTGACGTTGGATTCTTCCAGGGCGTTGGATTGGATTGAACCCAAGGTGCCAGTCCTCGGTGCATCATAACCCGGGGTACCCGAAGCGTAGGTTTCTTTCCACTGGGTGCCGCCTACCGGCTGCAGGCCTTGCTCGTTGGTGAAGCTGGCCAGGGATATCTGGCCGATTGCCTTGGTCTGCTCGTTACTGAAGTTGGCCTGCAGGACACCGCTACCATCGATCGTCAGGTTGGTGATCTGTCCAGTGGAATAGCCATTCTGCACGATCACCGAGCGGTTGCTGTCACCGAGTACCGAACCGGTCTTGGTCATGTCGATGCTGACTCCGCCCGGAGCAGCCTTGGCGCCGTTAGGGGTGAAAACGCCGTTGGTCACAGTACCTGGTGTCCAGGCTGTAGCCGACATGACAAGTTTGTTACCACTCACAGTGAATGGGCTTACGCCAGGTGAAGCCGGGGGCGTGATGGAAGCCAGCTTGCCCGAGGAGTCGAAGTTGATGGTGATCGGCGACTGCATCGGGTTGTTGTAGGCGCTCCCGTTCGGATTGACACCGTCGACCAGGGTATAGGTCTGCCACTGGTTAGGACCGGTCTTGATCATGTACTGGTCCATGACGTGCTTGTTGCCCTGGGTGTCATAGATCGGGGTACTGAACTGCTTGGTATAGGTAGTGTTATCGGTAGGGTTGAACTTGTAGGTCGCGGCCGTGGTGTCGATGACATCGGCGCTGGAGTTCAGGTTGATGGTCGAGGAGATCGCATCGGTTGGCTTTGGCGGCAAGTTCGAGGTATCGATCCGCAGGTCGGTCAGCACGCCATTGATGATCTTGCCGTTGGCATCCACGCCATAGCCCTGCAGGCGGGCAGTGCCATCACTGTTGGTGATGTAGCCTTCCTTGTCGGTCTTGAAGGTGCCGGCACGGGTATAGGACAGCGAACCGTTGGTGCTCAGCACGAAGAAGCCCTGACCCTGAATGCCCATGTCCAGCACGTTACCAGTGTTGTTGATATCACCGTTTCTGAACTGCTGGGAAACGTTGGCCAGACGTACGCCGTTGCCCACCACCTGGGTACCGCTGCCCAACTTGGTGGCCGAATACACGTCGGTGAACTCTGTCCGGGACGATTTGAAGCCGGTGGTCGCCGCGTTGGCGATGTTGTTGCCGGTCACATCCAGTTGTTTGCTGGCAGCGTAGAGGCCACTAAGGCCGATATTAAAAGACATATTCCACTCCTTTTGCCGCTAGCCGGCTCTAAATACCAATAGTTTGAATTTTGGACAGCCCGATCGGGTTGCTCATGCCTGCCAGGTTCAGCATCAACTCACCACCGGTCTGGCTGATGGTGACGCTGTTGACCGTGGCCGGCAGGTAGGTGACCAAGGCAGTACCCTTGCCATCGATAGTCGTGCTGGCCTTGAAGCTGTAGTTGCCCGGCGCGGCCTTGGTCCCGTCGGTCTTGGTGCCATCCCAGACAAAACTGGCGTTGCCAGCCTTCTGGCTGCCCATGTCGATAGTTTTGACGGTGTTGCCGTCCTTGTCGGTGATGGTCAGGGTCACCGAGTTGACGCTGGCCGGGATCATCACCGACCCCGTCATGCTCTTGGTTGTGTCAACCTGAGTAGTACCGCTCTGGACAATCACCGAGCGCCCCACCAGGGAAGACGCCTGCAAGGCCTGGGAGGACTTGTAGTTGCCTGCGATAGAGTTCACCGATTCATTGAGGGTAGTAATCCCCTCCAGGGTCGAGAACTGCGCCAATTGGGCAACGAATGCACTGTTTTCCTGTGGGTTCAACGGATTCTGGTTTTTCAGCTGGGTCACCAGCAATTTGAGGAACGCATCCTTGCCCAGGCCCTTCTTGCCAGTGGCACTGTTGGTCGCCGCGGCAATGCCATCGGCACTGGTATTCGCGGTTTTCTTCGACGAATTGGCCAACACATCCTTGAGGGATGGGGCGGTAGTGGTATCAGTAACGCTCATCGAATTCGCCCCTTATCACTGACCGAGGGTCAGGACCTTCTGCATCATGGTTTTGGCGGTATTCATCATTTCAGCGTTGGTCTGGAACGAGCGACTGGCAGAAATCATGTCGGCCATCTCTTCCACCACATTGACGTTGGGGTAATAGACATACCCCTTGGCGTCGGCAGCCGGATGATTGGGCTCGTAACGGGGCTCGAGATTGCTTTGGTCCTCCACCACGCCCAGCACCTGTACCCCTTGGCCGGCGGCATCCTGGTTCTGGAACAGCGAGCCACTGCCACCGCCCTGGGCGTTCTGGAACATGGTGGCGAACACCGGGTGACGAGCGCGATAGGTCTGGTCGATGCTCGACGACACGCTCTCGGCGTTGGCGATGTTACTGGCAACGGTGTTCAGACGAGTGGTCTGGGCGCTCATGCCACTACCGGCAATATTGAAAACACTGGCAAGGGACATGGATTACTCTCCGCGCAGGGCTGCAACCAGCCCTTTGAATTTGCTGTTGAGCAGCGTGAAGCTGGCCTGGAAGTCCACCGAGTTCTGCGCATAGTTCGACTGCTCGAGCTGGGCATCCACAGTGTTCTGGTCGATCGAGGGCTGCATCGGCGTGCGATATTGCAACGACTCGTCGCCCTGGCTCAGCCCCTGGGCTTCGATGTGTCGGTTATTGGTCAGGTTCAAGGCAAAGCTGCCGTTCTTGGTCTTGTCGACCTGATCGGCGAGCACAGCTGAGAAGTCCAGGTCCCGAGCCTTGTAGTTAGGGGTATCGGCGTTGGCAATGTTGTTGGCCAGCACCTCGGCGCGCCTGGCGCGAAAGCCAAGAGCCTGTTCGTGGATACCGAGCGCTTTATCGAAGCTGATGCTCATGTCGGGAAACCTTTGGGAAACCTGATTTTTCGTTACCCTGAACTGAGCAAACTACGTGCCAAGCCAATAAACCCCCATTTTTCGGGGGCTTTCCCGGTAGTGACAAAGCGGCAAATGCCAGAAAAGCGGCAACGGATTTCCGCGAAGCGCCGGCAAAGCGGCAATAGTCCTGCCGCCCCGGTATAGCGCTGGTAGGTAGCAGAACAACTGTGCGAGCATTTCCCGAAGATTACCCAATTGATGCACGACTGTGAGGATGAAGTACCGACCGTGGGCTTGTTTGTCGAGAGTCCCGGATTGCGCCACTGCCTGTCCGGGCGCGGGCGTGAGCTGGTGGATGGCCTGGGCGTGCAGCGCGTCGCTGTTCTGCGCGGTGTTGCGCTGGTAGCCGGCCATGTTGTTCGAGGGGCGCAACGCGGAAGCCGTAAGGCGTTGGTCAAGGCAGTCCGAACTTGCGGGCTGGCAGGAGCATGTGCAATAGCTGACAGGTGCGCTGGACGATCCAGAACGCCTGTTGCTGATCGCCGAGCTGCTTGACGGCCCTGTGGGCATGCTGCGCTACGATCGCCAGGGAGAAGCGGCCGAAGTGTCGACCTACCTGTTTGACGGGCGATTCGGTCAGGGCTGGCGCCCAAGCACTATGAGGCGTTGCTCGGGCGGCGCGCGCGCCAGGCGCTGAAACGTGGCACCGCGCTGGATTGGACGCTCGTCGAATAAGCCTTTATCCGGGTGATTCGGTCCAATGGCGTGACCTATAGGTCATAACGTGCATCTTCACTGTAATGTATGGCTCGGGAAGATGGCGCCAGCCTTGCGTGACAGCCCTTGGTTCTTCCCGATAACGCTATGCTCGCGGAATGATCCGTGTTTTTTCGGCAGCCCCTGCCAGGTGACTGAGCGGGGGTATTGAGCTGTTTATTATTGGGAAGCCGTAATGATTGGCATAAAAAGCATTGCGAGCTACGTGCCTGTAGCCGGCCTGGATAACTACGCACAAGGTGCAAAATTCGGCAAGGATGAAGAATTCATCCTGGGCAAGATCGGATCGGCCTTCCTGCCTCGCAAAGAGGCCGCCCAAGAAACTTCCGACCTGTGCGTCGAAGCAGTCAATGCATTGTTCGCCAACAACCCCGAACTCAAGCGCGAAGCCATTGACGTGCTGATCGTGGTCACCCAGAACGGCGACGAGGAGGGCTTGCCCCATACCGCGGCGATCGTTCAGGACAAGCTGGGCCTTTCAACCAGCGTGGCGGCCTTCGATATTTCCCTGGGCTGCTCCGGGTATGTCTACGGCATCTATGCCATCAAGGGCTTCATGGAGGCCGCCGGGCTGAAAAATGGCCTGCTGGTGACTGCCGACCCTTATTCGAAGATCGTCGATCCCGAGGATCGCAACACCACCATGTTGTTCGGTGATGCGGCGACCGCCACCTGGTTGGGTGAGGATGCGCCCTGGCAGTTGGGCAAGGCCAAGTTCGGCACCGATGGCTCCGGAGCTGCACACTTGAAGGTGTCCGATGGTGTGTTCTTCATGAATGGCCGCCAGGTGTTCAACTTCGCCCTGCTCAAGGTCCCGGCCCACCTGCACGAACTGCTGGGTGAGTCAGGCTTGCAGCCTGAGGATATCGATGCCTTCTGCATCCACCAGGGCAGTGCCGCCATCGTTGACGCCGTGGCCCGGCGTTTCGAGGACAATCCTGAGAAATTCATCAAGGACATGGTGGAAACCGGCAATACTGTGTCTTCGAGCATCCCGCTGCTGTTGGAGAAGCATATGTTCGACTCCAACTGGAAGCGCGTGGCCCTGAGCGGCTTCGGTGTTGGCCTGTCCTGGGGGGCGGCGATCATCTACCGCGCGTGACGATCTGCTCACGGTAATGAATGGGGCGCTCAAGCCATGGTCTTGAGCGCTTTTTTTGCATTACTCAAAGGCGAGGCAGCATGAGCGACTGCTTTGAACATAACGCCCGGGTACTGAGAGAGCGCTGGCCGGCGCTGCAGACCCGGATCGAGGCTGAGGATGGCGCCGCCCTGCAGGCGGACCTGGTGCAAGGACTGGGGTCGACCCTGAGCATTTCCGGCATCCAGTTGACCAGTCGCCATGACCGTACCCTGGAGGCTCGGCAACAGGCGGCCAGCTTGCCCCAGGAGGCGGTGCTGCATTTGTATGGAACGGGGCTTGGCGACCTGCAGTTGGAGTTATTGGCCAGGCCATCCCTTGAGCGCCTTTATGTGCATATTCTCAACGGTGCCGTGTTCAAGTTGGTGCTGCAGCTGCTGGAGCAGGACGGCTGGCTGGCCGACCCGCGGGTGGAGTTGCTGTACGCCGGTGACTTGCGCGAGATCCAGTTGCCGTTCTTCGCCCTGCCGGCCGAGCTGGTGCTGGCGGACGATCACAGCGCGAAGATTCGTGACCGGCTGATCAGCGAGACCCACCTGGCCTTCAATAACCGACTGTTCAGTGAAGATGTGGAGCAGCTCCAGGAGCGGCTTGTGGCCGTGGAACCGTGGGTCGCGATCGATCCTGATGTCGCCCAGCTGCTCGATACCTGTGTGGGGCGAGAGGTTTTCGTCATCGCTACCGGGCCGAGCCTGGAGCAGCACTTTGGTGCATTGCGTGCCTTGGTCGGCCAGGCGCACAGGCCGCTGTTGATGTGTGTCGATACGGCCTATATGCCGCTGCGCAGGAATGGCATCCGGCCGGATCTGGTGGTGAGCATCGACCAGCGGATCTCCACTCGGCATCTACCGCCCCCAGGACAGTGAGGGGGCGACCCTGGTCTATATGCCCCTGGCCGATCCGCAGGTGCTCGAAGGCTGGCAGGGGCCGCGTTACGTCGGCTACTCAGCCAGCGATGTGTTCCAGGTGCTGCGCCAGCGCCTGCCTCGCGCGCAGCTGCACTCTGGCGGCAGCGTGATTCATCCGGCGGTAGACCTGGCAGTGAGGATGGGCGGCAAGCGCATCACGCTATTCAGTGCGGATTTTGCTTTTGCGCTAAACCGTACCCATGCCGGCTGGGAGGATGGAGATCTGGGGTCACAGCTGGGCGTGGCCAGGCATTGGGTGCTCGATGGTCACGGGCAGCGAGTGAGGACCCAGCTCAATTTTTGCAGTTACCTCTGCGAGTTGGAGCGATACATCGAGGCTCGGCCTGATGTTGCTTTCTTCAATACCAGCCGTAGTGGCGCGATGATCGCCGGTACCACCTTTCATGGAGACTATGTCCAATGAAGCCGCTTGAGCCGTTGTTGGCCCGCGCTCGGGCGGTTGCGAGGCTGTTTCGCCTGGGGTGCGATGTCGAGGCGGCGGGGCATGATCGACCTGTTCGAGTCGGTGCAGGCGCGGGTGGATACCGCACCGGGGGCGTTTCAGCAGGACTGGGCGCGGCTGTTGGGGGGGGGCGATGCTGGCGTGCCAGGGCGCGCAGGACTGGCTGGGGCTCGCCGACTATCTGGAATATGAGCTGGTGGATTGGCTGCAGGAGGGGGGCGCCGATTGAATGTGTGCCTTGTCGGGCAAGGTTTTCTGGCGTCAGTTTTTCGTTGGGTAGGGGTTTAAGCCCTTGTATTTAAAGGGGTGGCAGGGTGATGGCAAATATTTTTGAAAAAGCCCTAAAGCAACTTGCATCCGCGACGATAACTATTACGAAGGTTCTCTAGGCCATTACCCGGCGGTTGCCAGGGCCGGAAGCCACAGTACCCAACCCACGAGGAATTCGTCATGGCTTTAACAGTAAACACTAACGTTACATCGCTGATGGTTCAGAGAAACCTGAACCGCGCTTCCGACGCTCTGTCGACTGCGATGAGTCGTCTGTCTTCCGGCCTGAAGATCAACAGTGCAAAAGACGACGCTGCTGGCTTGCAGATCGCTACCCGTATGACTTCGCAGATCCGTGGTCAGAATATGGCGATCAAGAACGCTAGTGACGGCATCTCCATTGCCCAAACCGCTGAAGGTGCGATGCAAGAATCCACCAACATCCTGCAGCGTATGCGTGAACTGGCTGTTCAGGCTCGAAACGACTCTAACGGCACAAATGATCGTGTGGCTCTGAACAAAGAGTTCTCTCAGATGTCGGCCGAGCTGACTCGTATCGCCAAATCGACTAACTTGAACGGCAAGAACTTGATTGACGGTAGTGCTGGAACTATGACCTTTCAGGTCGGTTCCAACACCGGTCCAGATAACCAGATTTCCCTCGACCTGACCGCTAAGTTCGACGCTGCCAGTCTAAGTGTTGACAGCGGAACAATTGCCATCACTGGCGACTCCGCTACAATCGAAGGAAACACAAAAAATGCTCTGCAAAAAATCGACGCTGCTCTACAGACAATTAACTCCAGCCGCGCCGACCTCGGTGCTGCCCAGAACCGTCTGACCAGCACCATCTCCAACCTGCAGAACATCAATGAAAACGCCAGTGCTGCACTGGGCCGCGTACAAGATTCCGACTTCGCTGCTGAAACGGCCCAACTGAACAAGCAACAGACTCTGCAACAGGCTTCGACTGCAATTCTGGCTCAGGCCAACCAGCTGCCAAACGCTGTGCTGAAGCTGCTTCAGTAATGGCTGACTGAGCTTTGGCGAGGGTGTGCGCTGGTCGTGCTCTCTCGCCTTTTTACTTTAAGAGGTGGTGGGCATGGATATGAGTGTGAAGCTGAACTTGTCTTATCCCGTGGCCAAGCTCGCGGCGCCTGTCGCTGACCACCCAGTGGAAAGGTCTCTAGACCGTGTTCCTGCTGTGGCTGATCCAATCGTGCATACACAGGAAAGCAGTAAGGAGGCTCAATTCGAGCGGGAAAAAGTAAAGATGGCCGTGCAGGAAATCGAGAGGTTCGTCCAGTCGGTCAAGCGTAACCTGGAGTTCTCCATCGACGAGCCCTCCGGAAAAGTTGTAGTCAAAGTGATTGCCAGTGACTCGGGGGAAGTGGTTCGCCAGATTCCCAACGAAGAAGTGCTGAGGTTGGCAAACAGTTTGAACGATGCCAGCAGCCTGCTGTTCAGTGCCAAAGTTTGATAGTTGGCATGAATATTGTTCTTGTTCTTTTGGGCACCCTAGATGCCAAAAGACTGGCGGCACACTGAAGGGAGATACACATGGCAAGTCCAATTCTACCGAGTATCGGTCTGGGTTCCGGTGTCGATATCGGCGCCATCGTCAAGAGATTGGTAGAGGCTGACAAAGTAGCTAAGCAGAGCCAAATCGATCGGGCAACTGGAATCAACAGCGCGAGCATCTCGGGTATCGGAGCTTTGAAGTCGTTGCTGTCGACCTTTCAAGGCACCCTCTCGGCTACCGGGCTGGGCAGTGCCGTCAATCCAGCTTTTAAGGGGTTTGTTGCGACCTCCAGTGATACCAAATTCGTGGATGCTACGACTACCAATGCTGCAGTTTCTGGGAAGTATCAAATCCATGTCTCGCAACTGGCGACGGCATCGAAAGTGGCCAGTGGCGCTTTTTCCGGAGGGGCGTCCAGTGTGATTCCCCCCGGTACCTTGAATATCACTCAGAATGGCAAGAGCTATTCGCTGACGGTAGGTGCCAATGCGACCTTGCAGTCGGTGCGTGATTCGATCAACGCCGATTCCAAGCTGTCCTCGGCGGGGATCAGTGCCAACATCGTTACCGATTCTTTTGGTTCGCGATTGGTTATTGGTTCGGATGAGACCGGGGCTGGTTCCGATATCTCCACTAGCGGTATTGCTGGGCTGGAGATTGATGGTACTAAGGTGATGCCGAAGGGGGATGGCACCGATCCTATGACGGCTTCTGCCTCCGGCGCCATTGGCGGTGTGGCTAAGGATGCAATGTTCACTGTCGACGGTATGCCGCTGACGAGCAAGAGTAATACGACCTCGCAAGCTATTTCTGGTTTGAAGTTAAATCTGGTGGCAGCGATGACTGAGAGTACGGCTTCAGTCACGGTTGAAGTGAAAAGTAATACTGACGGTCTCAAGACCTCCATCCAGAAATTCGTTGATGCCTATAATGCTGTCGTCAATGGAATCACAACCCTGACTAAGCCGACCCCAGGGGTTGCTGGCAAGCCTTCAGTGCCTGCCCAGTTGACCGGTGATCCGCTACCGCGTTCGATCCTGGCGGCGATTCGCGCACCGCTCTCGGAGGTGGGATCGGGAGACAGGCTGACCGTGTTGGCGCAGTTGGGGGTCACGACCAACCCGAAGACCGGTGCTCTGGATTTCGATGACAAGAAGTTCACGGCGGCCATGAACGACAAGAAGCTGGGGGGGGAGGTTCAGAAGCTGTTCACCGGCGATAGTGCTGTTCCTGGCTCGGGTTTGTTGGATCGTATGGCTACTGCGATTAAGCCATTTACCGAGGGTGTTGACACCGCTGAGGGGGTTTTGACCGCTCGTGCTAAGAACCTTGACTTGGCCAAGAAGAAACTCGAAGGGCAGCAGGCTGCCTTGGATCGTCGTGTGGAAACACTAACCGCGGTGCTGACCAAGAAGTACAACAATATGGATGCCTTGGTTGGCAAGTTGAGGGCCACGGGTAACAGGATCACTTCGATGTTCGAGGCAATGAACGCGCAGAAGAGAGGCTGATTACAGCCTGCGCCAAAAGCCCGGCAGCGTTTTCCAACGCTCCGGGCTTTTGCGTTTTGCCTAAAGTTTTTTGACGTTGCGTCGATACGCTGTTTATACAAACCCTTGAGTTTTGAAGAGGTACCACATGAATCCGATGTTAGCCCTTCGCCAGTACCAAAAGGTGGGTGGGCAGGCGCAGACCTCCGAGGCTAGCCCGCATCGCCTGGTGCAGATGCTGATGGAAGGTGGCCTGGATCGTATCGCTCAGGCCAAGGGGGCAATAGAGCGCAAGGATGTTGCCAACAAGGGCGTGTTCATCAACAAGGCTATCGGTATCATCGGTGGCTTGCGCGAAGGCCTGGACCTGGAAAACTCCATGGACACCCTGGGGGGGCTGGACGGTCTGTACATTTATATGATGAAGCGTTTGGTCGAGGCTAACATCAAGAGCGATCCTGCGATTCTCGATGAGGTCGCCAACCTGCTGCGTACGGTCAAAGAGGGCTGGGATGCGATCGCCGCCCAGGGTCCCCAGTTTTAAGGAGAAACACCATGAGTGCAGTCCTGCAACGCATTGAAGAAACTCGCGTGGCCCTGGTCGATGCCTTGGCCGAGCGCAATTGGCAAGCCATCGGTGAGTTGGACTTGGCCTGCCGTTCGTGCATGGAGGACGTGCTTAGCGAAGCCGAGGTCGACGAGGCGGCCCTGAAGGGCAATCTGGAGGAGTTGATGGGGGTCTATCAGCAACTGCTGGAAGTGGCGACTGGCGAGCGCCAAGCGATATTCGACGAGATGTCGCAGATCCACCAAGCACAGAGCGCAGCAAAGGTTTACCATTTGTTCGGTTAATGTCGAGTTGAACCGAACACTGCGCGCCATAAATTTGACTGTGCACGCTTTTTTGACTTAACTAGTGGCTGTTTTCAGATTTCAGGCGTCTATGAGGGCAGAAAATGCCTTCAAGTGCGTCTAGCTTGCCCCCCTCTTTTTTTGGGCATTGAGTTGACTAGGGAAGTTGCTATTGCATGTGGCGTGAAACCAAAATTCTGCTGATCGATGACGATAGCGTCCGCCGCCGCGACCTGGCGGTGATTTTAAATTTTCTCGGCGAAGAAAATTTACCCTGCGGTAGCCATGACTGGCAGCAGGCTGTCGACTCTTTGTCGTCCAGTCGTGAAGTTATTTGCGTCCTCATCGGGACCGTAAATGCTCCTGGCGCAGTTCCGGGCTTGTTAAAGACACTCTCGACCTGGGATGAGTTCCTTCCGGTTCTGCTGATGGGTGAAAATTCCTCTGTTGATCTTCCCGAAGATCAGCGTCGTCGGGTGCTGTCCACCCTGGAAATGCCGCCTAGCTACAGCAAGCTGCTCGACTCGCTGCATCGGGCTCAGGTCTATCGTGAGATGTACGACCAGGCGCGTGAGCGCGGGCGTCATCGCGAACCCAATCTGTTTCGTAGCCTGGTCGGCACCAGCCGAGCGATCCAACACGTCCGGCAGATGATGCAGCAGGTGGCGGATACCGACGCCAGCGTGCTGATCCTTGGCGAGTCGGGTACCGGCAAGGAAGTGGTTGCACGCAACTTGCACTATCACTCCAAGCGCCGCGACGCGCCTTTCGTGCCGGTCAATTGCGGGGCGATTCCTGCCGAGTTGCTGGAAAGCGAGCTGTTTGGCCATGAAAAAGGCGCATTCACCGGGGCGATTACCAGCCGTGCCGGGCGTTTCGAGCTGGCCAATGGCGGAACGCTGTTCCTCGATGAAATTGGCGACATGCCGTTGCCGATGCAGGTCAAGCTCTTGCGTGTGCTGCAGGAGCGGACCTTCGAGCGCGTGGGTAGCAACAAGACCCAGGGCGTGGATGTGCGCATCATCGCTGCGACCCACAAGAACCTGGAAAGCATGATCGAGGTCGGCAGTTTCCGTGAGGACCTGTACTACCGCCTCAATGTGTTCCCTATCGAGATGGCCCCGCTGCGTGAGCGGGTGGAAGACATTCCACTGCTGATGAACGAGCTGATTTCGCGAATGGAGCACGAGAAGCGCGGTTCGATTCGCTTCAATTCCGCCGCCATCATGTCCTTGTGCCGTCATGGCTGGCCGGGCAACGTCCGCGAGCTGGCCAACCTGGTAGAGCGCATGGCGATCATGCACCCCTATGGGGTGATCGGCGTGGTCGAGTTGCCGAAGAAATTCCGCTACGTCGACGATGAAGACGAGCAGATGGTCGACAGCCTGCGCAGTGACCTGGAAGAGCGGGTGGCGATCAACGGCCATGCCCCGGACTTTGCTTCCACCGCCATGCTGCCGCCGGAGGGCCTGGATCTGAAGGACTACCTCGGTAGTCTGGAGCAGGGGTTGATCCAGCAGGCGCTGGACGATGCCAATGGCATCGTGGCGCGTGCCGCCGAGCGGTTGCGTATCCGGCGTACCACCCTAGTGGAGAAAATGCGCAAGTACGGCATGAGCCGTCGTGAAGGTGATGAACAGGCGGATGATTGACGCCTGTTTTTCAAGTCATTGAAATATGGGCGGTTTTTTTTAGGCACGGGTATTGCTAAGTCTCTCGTAACGTTCCGTTTAACTGACGGTCAGCCACGCGAGAGAGCCCCATGCCCCAAGCCGCCCAGATGTCTCCTGCTCCCGATACCCAGGGGCAATCGTCGTCCGTAGAGCAGGCAAGCCGGCTGGGTCTTGAGCAGGCCTTTGCCCTGTTCAACCAGGTATCGAGCCAACTTACTGACTCCTACAGCATGCTTGAAGCCCGGGTCACCGAGCTCAAGGGCGAGTTGGCGGTGGTCAGTGCCCAACGCATGCAGGAGCTGGCGGAAAAAGAACGCCTGGCCAATCGCCTGCAGAACCTCCTCGACCTGTTGCCGGGCGGCGTGATCGTGATCGACGGCCATGGCATCGTCAGCGAAGCCAACCCGGCCGCCTGTGATCTCCTGGGCTTGCCCCTGGAAGGGGAGTTGTGGCGCAACGTCATTACCCGCAGTTTCGCTCCGCGCGAAGACGATGGTCATGAGATTTCCCTGCGCGACGGTCGACGGCTGTCCATCTCGACCCGCTCGCTGGATGCAGAACCTGGGCAATTGGTGCTGCTCAACGACCTGACTGAAACCCGCCATTTGCAAGATCAGCTGGCTCGCCATGAGCGTCTGTCCTCCCTGGGCAAAATGGTGGCGTCCCTGGCGCACCAGATCCGTACGCCGCTGTCGGCGGCCTTGTTGTATGCCAGCCATTTGACCGAGCAGGAGCTGCCCGTGAGCACCCAGCAGCGTTTTGCCGGTCGGCTCAAGGAGCGCCTGCATGAGCTCGAGCACCAGGTGCGCGACATGCTGGTGTTCGCCCGTGGCGAGCTGCCGTTGACGGATCGCCTGACGGCCAGTGCCCTATTGCAGTCGTTGCAGGAAGCGGCCGCGCCTCATGTCCAGGAGGCGTCGGTGCGCTGGCAGTGCGATAGCCGCGAAGGCGAGCTGTTGTGCAATCGCGACACCCTGGTGGGGGCCTTGCTCAATCTGATCGAGAATGCGCTCCAGGCCAGTGCCGCAACGGCACGCTTGAAGGTCCACCTGTATCGGCGTGATGACACCTTGCGGTTGTGTATCAGTGACAATGGCAGTGGTATCGACGCTGCCGTGCTGGAGCGCCTGGGGGAGCCGTTTTTCACCACCAAGGCCAATGGAACAGGGCTTGGCCTGACAGTGGTCAAGGCGGTGGCGCGGGCTCATCAGGGAGAATTGTCACTGCGCTCGCGTCCCGGGCGTGGTACTTGCGCACTGGTGACCCTGCCTCTGTTCTCCAGTGCCCATGGAGTGGAGTGAAGGTAATGGCAATCAAGGTTCTACTGGTTGAAGACGATCGCGCCCTGCGTGAAGCACTGGCCGACACCCTGCTGCTGGCGGGGCATGACTACAAGGCGGTCGGTAGCGCCGAAGAGGCATTGACGGCAGTGGCCAGCGAGTCTTTCAGCCTGGTGCTCAGTGACGTCAACATGCCCGGCATGGATGGCCATCAGTTGCTGGGCCTGCTGCGCGCGCGCCAGCCGCAGTTGCCGGTGCTATTGATGACGGCCCACGGCGCAGTCGAGCGTGCCGTGGATGCCATGCGCCAGGGGGCTGCCGATTATCTGGTCAAGCCCTTCGAACCCAGGGCCCTGCTCGATCTGGTGGCGCGTCATGCCCTGGGCTGCTTGGGAGTGAGCGACGATGAAGGTCCGGTCGCCTTCGAGCCGGCCAGCATGCAGTTGCTGGAGCTGGCGAGTCGAGTGGCCCGCAGTGATTCCACGGTGCTGATCTCCGGGGAGTCGGGCACTGGCAAGGAGGTGCTGGCGCGCTACATTCACCAGCATTCGCACCGTGCGAGCCAGCCCTTTATCGCCATCAACTGTGCGGCGATTCCGGACAACATGCTCGAGGCCACTCTGTTCGGGCATGAGAAGGGGGCCTTTACGGGCGCTATCGCAGCCCAGCCGGGCAAGTTCGAGCAGGCCGATGGTGGCACGATCTTGCTCGACGAGATCTCCGAAATGCCCCTCGGCCTGCAGGCCAAGCTGCTGCGGGTCTTGCAGGAGCGTGAAGTGGAGCGGGTCGGCGCGCGCAAGCCCATCAGCCTGGATATCCGCGTAGTGGCCACGACCAACCGCGACCTGGCGGGAGAGGTGGCGGCCGGGCGTTTCCGCGAGGACCTTTATTACCGCTTGTCGGTTTTCCCCCTGGCCTGGCGTCCATTGCGCGAGCGCACTGCCGATATTCTGCCGCTGGCCGAAAGATTGCTGCTCAAGCACGTCAATAAAATGAAGCATGCCGCCGCCAAGCTCTCGGTCGAAGCCCAGGCTTGTCTGTTGACCTACCCCTGGCCGGGTAATGTGCGTGAGTTGGACAACGCATTGCAGCGGGCCCTGATCCTGCAGCAGGGCGGCCTGATTCGCCCTGAGGATTTCTGTCTCGCCGGGCCCGTTGCCTGTGCGCCGTTGCCGGCGCTCACGCCCGTTGGCCAGGCGGCCCGCGATGTGGTGGGGGAGCTGCCTGAGGCACCCCAGGAGTCGGGTGGCCTGGGGGACGATCTGCGGCGGCGGGAGTTCCAGATGATCATCGATACCCTGCGCTCAGAGCGCGGACGGCGTAAGGAGGCGGCGGAGCGCCTGGGCATCAGTCCGCGCACCCTGCGTTACAAATTGGCGCAGATGCGTGACGCCGGCATGGACGTCGAGGCCTATCTGTTCGCTACCTGATGAGAGGTTTACGAAGCCCAGGATGGGCTTTTGTCGAGTTGGGTCATGGAGCTGGCACCCTTGTTGCTAACACCTCACTAACCGCGGAGTGAGCGTCAAAAAAATGCGGGTCGTCAGAGAGAGTAGACCATGAGCCAAGGTATTGAATTTAATCGGTTGATGTTGGATATGCGGGCCATGCAGATGGACGCTATGTCGCAGCCAAAATCCGCCGCAGTAGCAGAGGTCGCCGGCAGCAGTTTCGCCGACCTGCTTGGCCAGGCCGTGAACAAGGTCAACGATACCCAGCAAGCCTCCAATCAGTTGGCCAACGCCTTCGAGATTGGCAAGAGCGGCGTCGATCTGACGGACGTGATGATTTCCTCGCAAAAGGCCAGTGTGTCTTTTCAAGCCTTGACCCAGGTGCGTAACAAGCTGGTTCAAGCGTATCAAGACATCATGCAGATGCCGGTTTAAGGACGAGATTGAGTCATGGCAGAAGCAGTCGCCGATAACGTACCGGCCAAGGCCACACCGCCGGTAGACGGGAAACCGCCGCTGTTCGGTTTGTCGTTCCTGGAAAACCTGTCCCAGATGACCATGCTGCGTCAGGTCGGCCTGTTGGTGGGCCTGGCCGCCAGCGTGGCGATTGGCTTCGCCGTGGTGTTGTGGTCCCAGCAGCCCGATTACCGGCCGCTGTATGGCAGCCTGGCGGGGATGGATGCCAAGCAGGTCATGGATACTCTGGCCTCTGCCGATATTCCCTACACCGTCGAGCCCAACTCCGGAGCCCTGCTGGTCAAGGCCGATGACTTGCCTCGTGCCCGCCTGAAACTGGCCGCCGCCGGCGTAGCGCCGGGTGATGGCAATGTCGGCTTCGAGATCCTCGATAAAGAACAGGGGCTGGGCACCAGCCAGTTCATGGAGGCTACCCGCTACCGCCGTGGTCTGGAAGGCGAACTGGCCCGCACTATTTCCAGCCTGAACAACGTCAAGGGTGCCCGGGTGCACCTGGCCATTCCGAAAAGCTCGGTATTCGTGCGTGATGAACGCAAGCCCAGCGCTTCGGTGTTGGTCGAGCTGTACTCTGGCCGCTCCCTGGAGCCTGGCCAGGTCATGGCTATCGTCAATTTGGTGGCGACCAGCGTTCCCGAGTTAAGCAAGTCCCAGGTCACCGTCGTGGACCAGAAGGGCAACCTGCTTTCCGACCAGGCGGAAAACTCCGCGCTGACCATGGCCGGCAAGCAGTTCGACTACAGCCGCCGCATGGAAAGCATGCTGACCCAGCGGGTGCATAACATCCTGCAGCCGGTGCTGGGTAACGATCGCTACAAGGCTGAAGTCTCGGCCGATGTCGACTTCAGTGCGGTGGAATCCACCTCTGAACAGTTCAACCCCGACCAGCCGGCCTTGCGCAGCGAGCAGTCGGTCAACGAGCAGCGTTCCAGCAGCAATGGCCCGCAAGGCGTTCCCGGTGCCCTGAGCAACCAGCCGCCGTCGCCGGCCTCGGCCCCGCAGACCACCGGTGGCGCCACCGCTGCTGCCGGTATGGTGCAGCCAGGGCAGCCGTTGCTGGATGCCAACGGCCAGCAGATCATGGACCCGGCCACTGGCCAGCCGATGCTCGCGCCTTATCCGTCGGACAAGCGTCAACAATCCACCAAGAACTTCGAACTCGACCGTTCCATCAGTCACACCAAGCAACAGCAGGGCCGCTTGAATCGCCTCTCGGTCGCCGTGGTGGTGGACGACCAGGTCAAGGTCAACCCGGCCAATGGCGAAACTACCCGTGCGCCGTGGAGCGCCGACGAATTGGCGCGCTTCACCCGCCTGGTTCAGGACGCGGTCGGTTTCGATGCCAGCCGTGGTGACAGCGTCAGTGTGATCAACGTGCCGTTCTCCGCCGATCGTGGGGAAGTGGTCGCCGATATTCCGTTCTACTCGCAGCCCTGGTTCTGGGACATCGTCAAGCAAGTGCTGGGCGTGCTGTTCATCCTGGTATTGGTGTTCGGTGTCCTGCGTCCGGTGCTCAACAACATCACCGGCGGCGGCAAAGGCAAGCAACTGGCTGGCCTGGGCAGCGACGTCGAGCTGGGCGGCATGGGCGGCCTGGATGGCGAGTTGGCCAACGACCGTGTCAGCCTCGGTGGTCCGCAAAGCATCCTGCTGCCGAGCCCGAGCGAGGGTTATGACGCTCAGTTGAATGCAATCAAGAGTCTGGTGGCAGAAGACCCGGGTCGAGTGGCCCAGGTCGTGAAAGAGTGGATTAACGCAGATGAGTGATAACCGAGCCGCTACCGCCAAACTGACCCGGGTCGACAAGGCCGCGATCCTGCTGCTGTCCCTGGGGTCTACCGATGCCGCGCAAGTGTTGCGCCACATGGGGCCCAAGGAGGTCCAGCGTGTGGGTGTGGCCATGGCGCAGATGGGTAACGTGCACCGTGAGCAGGTCGAGCAGGTGATGAGCGAGTTCGTCGACATCGTCGGCGACCAGACCAGTCTCGGCGTGGGCTCTGACGATTACGTACGCAAGATGCTCACCCAGGCCCTGGGCGAGGACAAGGCCAACGGCTTGATCGACCGCATCCTGCTGGGCGGCAACACCAGTGGCCTGGACAGTCTGAAGTGGATGGAGCCGCGGGCCGTGGCCGACGTGATCCGCTACGAGCACCCGCAGATCCAGGCGATCGTAGTGGCCTACCTGGATCCGGACCAGGCTGGCGAGGTGCTGGGCAACTTCGACCACAAGGCGCGACTGGACATCATCCTGCGGGTTTCTTCGCTCAACACCGTGCAACCTGCGGCGCTGAAAGAGCTGAACCAGATCCTCGAGAAGCAGTTCTCCGGTAACTCCAACGCTTCGCGTACCACCTTGGGCGGTATCAAGCGCGCCGCCGACATCATGAACTTCCTCGACAGCTCGATCGAAGGCCAGCTGATGGACTCGATCCGCGAAGTGGACGAGGACCTGTCCGGCCAGATCGAGGACTTGATGTTCGTCTTCAACAACCTGGCCGATGTCGACGACCGCGGGATCCAGGCGCTGTTGCGCGAGGTGTCTTCCGATGTGCTGGTGCTGGCCCTCAAGGGGTCGGACGAGGGCGTCAAGGAAAAGATCTTCAAGAACATGTCCAAGCGTGCCGCCGAGTTGCTGCGCGACGACCTGGAAGCCAAGGGTCCGGTGCGCGTCAGCGACGTGGAAACTGCGCAGAAGGAAATCCTCACCATTGCCCGCCGTATGGCCGAAGCCGGAGAGATCGTTCTCGGTGGGAAGGGCGGCGAAGAAATGATCTAAGGTCGCTTTATGTCGTCCAGCAGTGATGAAGCCCAGAGCGGACTGATCCGTGCTCGGGACGTAGAGGGTTTCGATGTCTGGGCGCTGCCCAGCTTCGACCCGGAACCCGAGCCGGAGCCGGAACCCGAGCCCGAGGAGATCGAGGAAGAAATCGAGGAGGTGCCGCTGGAGGAAGTCCAGCCACTGACCCTGGAGGAACTCGAGAGCATTCGCCAGGAAGCCTACAACGAGGGTTTTGCCACCGGTGAACGCGAGGGCTTCCACAGCACCACGCTCAAGGTTCGCCAGGAAGCTGACGTGGCCTTGAATGCCAAGTTGCAGGCGCTCGAATTGCTGATGGGCAATCTGTTCGAGCCAATCGCCGAGCAAGACACCCAGATCGAGAAAACCCTGGTGGACCTGGTCAGGCATGTAGCGCGCCAGGTGATCCAGCGTGAGCTGGCGATGGACTCCAGCCAGATCGAACAGGTCATGCGCGAGGCCCTCAAGCTGCTGCCCCTGGGCGTTGGCAATGTGCGGCTGTATGTCAATCCGCAGGACTTCGAACAGGTCAAGAGCCTGCGCGACCGGCATGAAGAAGACTGGCGCATCGTCGAGGACGAGTCCCTGCTGCCGGGCGGCTGCCGGGTCGAGACCGAGCACAGTCGTATCGATGCCAGCGTCGAGACCCGGATTACCCAGGCCATGGACCAGCTCTTCGATCAATTGCACGAACAATCGCTGCATCCTGCGGCGGCGGACTTGAGCCTGGAGCTCGGGCCGCGTACGCCGGACTTGCCGCAGGCACCAGCTGCCGATCCAGGTGCTGAACAGGATGCCGAGCAGCCTGAGCACACGGACCCTGTCCATGCGCCTTGATCGGACCAGCTTCGGCAAGCGCCTGGGCAGCTACGCCGAGGCCGTCAAGTTGCCGAGCCAGCCGGTCCTCGAGGGACGCCTGCTGCGCATGGTCGGCCTGACCCTGGAGGCTGAAGGCCTGCGAGCCGCCATGGGCACCCGCTGTCTGGTGATCAACGACGACAGTTACCACCCGGTTCAGGTCGAAGCCGAAGTCATGGGTTTCTCCGGGAGCAAGGTGTTCCTGATGCCGGTGGGCAGTGTCGCCGGGATTGCTCCCGGTGCTCGCGTGGTACCGCTGGGCGATACCGGGCGCCTGCCCATGGGCATGAGCATGCTCGGGCGAGTGCTGGACGGTGCCGGTCGGGCCCTGGACGGCAAGGGCGGCATGCGTGCCGAAGACTGGGTGCCGATGGACGGTCCGACCATCAACCCGCTCAATCGCGACCCTATCAGCCAGCCGCTGGATGTGGGTATCCGCAGCATCAACGGTTTATTGACAGTCGGTCGCGGCCAGCGCCTGGGTCTGTTCGCCGGTACGGGCGTGGGCAAGAGTGTGCTGCTGGGCATGATGACCCGCTTCACCGAGGCCGACATCATCGTGGTCGGGCTGATCGGTGAGCGGGGACGCGAGGTCAAGGAGTTCATCGAGCATATCCTCGGCGAAGAGGGGCTCAAGCGCTCGGTGGTGGTGGCATCGCCGGCGGACGACGCACCGCTGATGCGTTTACGCGCGGCGATGTATTGCACGCGGATCGCTGAGTATTTTCGCGACAAGGGCAAGAATGTCCTGTTGCTGATGGATTCGCTGACTCGTTTTGCCCAGGCCCAGCGGGAAATCGCCTTGGCGATCGGCGAGCCTCCGGCGACCAAGGGCTATCCGCCGTCGGTATTCGCCAAGCTGCCCAAGCTGGTGGAGCGCGCGGGCAATGCCGAGGCCGGTGGTGGTTCGATCACGGCGTTCTATACCGTGCTTTCCGAAGGCGACGACCAGCAGGATCCGATCGCCGACTCGGCCCGGGGCGTGCTCGACGGACACATCGTGCTGTCCCGGCGCCTGGCGGAGGAGGGGCACTACCCGGCAATCGATATCGAGGCCTCCATCAGCCGGGTCATGCCGGCGGTGATCAGTGCCGAGAACATGGCGCGCGCCCAGTACTTCAAGCAGTTGTGGTCGCGTTACCAGCAGGCTCGCGATCTGATCAGCGTCGGGGCCTACGTCGCCGGTGGCGATCGCGACACCGATACCGCGATCTCCCTGCATCCGGCGATGGTGGCCTATCTGCGCCAGGGACTGAACGACAACGTCAGCCTGGGCCATAGCCAGACCCATCTGGAAATGTTGTTCTCCCAGATCGCGAGCGGGTAACCGGTCATGGCCGATAGCCGTGCGGCGCGCCTGGCGCCGGTGGTGGACATGGCGGAGAAAGCCGAGCGCACTGCGGTCCAGCGCCTGGAATACTTCAATGGCCAGATGCGGGTCGCCGAAAGCAAGCTGGGTGACCTGGAGCGGTTTCGCAACGACTACCAGGAGCAATGGGTCGAGCGCGGCAAGCTGGGGGTTTCCGGCCACTGGCTGCTCAACTACCAGTACTTCCTCAGTCAGCTGGACACCGCTGTAGCCCAGCAGCGCCAGAGCCTGGCCTGGCACCAGAACAACCTCGACCGCGCCCGTGAGGCCTGGCAGCAGGCCTACGCGCGGGTGGAAGGGTTGCGCAAGCTGGTGCAGCGCTATATCGACGAGGCGCGGGCGCTGGAAGACAAGCGCGAGCAGAAACTGCTGGATGAGCTTTCCCAGCGCCTGCCGCGCCAATCGCCTTATTGAGCGGCGGTTTTTTTCCTGGCAGGTTGTTCGGCTGCCCAGTGGGTGCTAAACCTTCTAGACGTCGCCAATGACAAGGAACCAGTCTCATGTCGGTCGTTACAGAAATATCCCCGGATGGACAGAAACTCACTATTTCGATCAAGGGGCGTTTCGACTTCGGGCGTCACCAGGAATTTCGCGAGTCCTACGAACGACTCAACAAGACGCCGGAATCCATCGTGGTGGATCTCAAGGAGGCCACCTATCTCGACAGCTCGGCCCTGGGCATGTTGCTGCTGCTGCGTGATCACGCCGGTGGCGACAATGCCGACGTCCGGGTGATCAATAGCAACTCGGATGTCCGCAAGATCCTCGCCATCTCCAATTTCGACAAGCTTTTCGATATCAGTTGACTGGCGTGCGGTCGATGACCGAGTCCCTGTGCGTATTGATTGCCGAGGATGGCGCGGCGGACCGTCTGTTGCTGTCGAGCATCGTTCGTCGCCAGGGCCATCGGGTACTGGCCGCGAGCAATGGCCTGGAGGCCCTGGAGTTGTTCCAGGGCCAGCGCCCGCAGATCGTATTGATGGATGCGATGATGCCGGTCATGGACGGATTCGAGGCGGCGCGTCGGATCAAGGCGCTGGCGGGTGAGACCCTGGTGCCCATTATCTTCCTGACCTCCCTGAGCGAGGGCGAGGCGCTGGCTCGTTGCCTGGAGGCCGGAGGCGACGATTTTCTGGCAAAGCCCTATAACCCGGTAATCCTGGCGGCCAAGATCAATGCCATGGACCGCTTGCGCCGTCTGCAGGAAACCGTATTGCAGCAGCGTGACCAGATCACTCGTCACCATGACTACCTGCTCAACGAGCAGCGGGTGGCCAAGGCGGTGTTCGACAAGGTGGCGCATTCCGGCTGCCTGAATGCACCGAACATCCGTTACCTGCAATCGCCCTACGCACTGTTCAACGGCGATCTGCTGCTGGCGGCGTATACCCCGGCGGGGGATATGCACGTGCTGCTGGGGGATTTCACCGGCCATGGCCTGCCGGCTGCCGTCGGGGCGATGCCCCTGGCCGAGGTGTTCTATGGCATGACTGCCAAGGGCTACGGGTTGCCGGAAACCCTGCGGGAGATGAATGCCAAGCTCAAGCGCATCCTGCCGGTGGACATGTTCTGCTGTGCCACGCTGCTGTGCCTGAGTTCCCAGCGGCGGGCGCTGGAAGTGTGGAACGGCGGCATGCCCGAAGGGTATCTGTACAGCCATGCCAGTGGCGCGCGAACGCCCCTGGTGTCCCGGCACCTGCCGCTTGGGGTGCAGGGGGTTGAGGTGTTCGAGGACCGCACCGAGGTCTTTCCCATGGCCCCGGGGGGCCGGGTGTTCCTGCTCTCCGATGGTGTGATCGATACCTGCAATGCCGAGGATGAGTTGTTCGGTGCACAGCGCCTGCAGCAAGTGTTTGCCGCCAACCGCCAGGAGGAGTGCCTGCTGGGGGAGATCCAGCAGGCACTGGAAGACTTTGGCGGCCAGGCCCGGGACGATGTGAGCATGGTCGAGGTCAGCCTGCCGGAGTTCTCCCGCTTGGTGCCCCCGGCCCTGGTCTACTCCGACAGCGGCTTGTCCTGCCCGCTGGATTGGTCGGTGAGCTTCGAGTTTCGTGCCGCCACTCTCAAGCGCTTCAATCCGCTGCCTTATCTGTTGCAACTGCTATTGGAGGTGCATGGCCTGCGTTCCCAGAGCGGGGCGTTGTACAGCGTGTTGGCCGAGTTGTACTCCAATGCGCTGGAGCATGGAGTGCTTAAGCTGGACTCGCAACTCAAGCGTGATGCCCAGGGATTCACTCGCTACTATCGCGAGCGGGCCAGCCGCCTGGAGGAGTTGCGCGAGGGTTTTGTCCGCGTGCATCTGCAGGTCGAGCCCTTGGAGGCGGGAGGGCGCCTGGTGATACGGGTCGAGGACAGTGGCGAAGGATTCGACGTGGCGGCGATCATGGCTCGGCCCAACGATACCGGGCGCTTGTCGGGGCGCGGTGTCAGCCTGATTCGTCAGATGAGCCGCGAGGCACAATGGGCTGACGATGGTCGCAGTGTCCGCGTGGAGTTTTCCTGGGAGGCTCTGGCATAATTTCCTGGTTCTTGATCAAGGAGCGAACAAGTGGCTGAGATTCATCTGGATCACACGGTACTCAACGCGTTGCAGGAGGTCATGGAGGACGAATATCCCGTCCTGCTGGATACTTTTGTCTGCGATTCGGCCGAGCGTGTACGCGTGCTGCATAAGTCCCGGGACAGCATCCAGCTGGTCGCCGCTGCCCATAGCCTCAAGGGCAGCAGTAGCAACATGGGCGCTACACGCCTGGCCGAGCTCTGCCATCAATTGGAGCTGCGAGCCGCGCAGGCGGCTGATGAGGGGGTGCGCCAGTTGGTGGGTGAGATTGATGGCGAGTTCGCTATTGTCCGGCGCTTGTGTGAGCAGGAGCTGCAGCGTTTTCATTGCTGAATGGCGATCCTCGGCCAGTGCTTTGCAGGAGTTGGCCCGTCCTTTGCAGAGAAGTCTCGTACTGTACCTATGATTTCAGTGCAGCGGAGACTGTTCCATGGCTGTTACCCCTAATTCGCTTCTTCAGGCCACCGCCCAGGCCAGCCCTCAATCCAAGGCGCAAGCGGCTGCTGTTGGCCCTCTGGCAAGCGTTGCCCAGCCTGGGGACAAGGCTTCCAGCTTCGCGCAGCTCTACGCCAGCCAATCTCAAGCCAAAGTGCAGAGCAAGCCTCAGGCTGTCGCTGACAACAGCCCGTCACCGGTGCGCGACAAGAGCCCCGACAACACCCCGAAAAGGGACGCTGGCAATGATCAGGCTGCCGCATCGCAGCCAGCGGTTGCCGATAGCGGCAAGGCCTTGCCTGCCGAAAAACCGGCCAGCACCGGCAAAGATGGTGCTGCCAGCGATGACCGCAAGCCAGTCGATACAGCACAGGCCGAGGCGCCGTCCAGCGAGCCCGCGGTGGATCCAAGCCTGCTGCAAGGCCAGCCTGTAGCGCCGGTGGCAGAGCCTGCCCCGGTCCCTGTGCCGCAGCCTCAGGTCGAAGCGGCTCCTGTCCTGGTGCCAGCGCAGGTTGCGGCAGCGGTAGTGCCGGCGCCGGCCGCCGAACCTGCCAAAGAGGCGTTCGATCCCGAGGCCGACCCTCTGGATGCCCTGCCTGCCGTGCGTTTGGCCATGGAGCAAAGCGGCCATGTCTCGGCGTCCAGTCAATCGCAACCCAAGAATGCCTCTAGCACCGCTAACGCCGATGCTCAGTTGGCATCGGCGCCGAATATCGCCAATGGCATGGCCGGCCTGCTCGAGCAGGCTGGCAAGGGCGGTACCGAGCAGGGGGGCGAGAAGGCCTTCAGCGGTCTGATTACCGAAGGCTTGAAGGATCTCAAGGGCGCGTCCAGCGATACTCGCGTGGATGACTTCGCCAACCGCCTGGCGGCCCTGACCCAGGCGGCAACGCCCAAGACAGCCAATGCGGTGCCGGTCAACCAGCCATTGGCCATGCACCAGAGCGGGTGGACCGATGAAGTGGTCAACCGGGTGATGTACCTGTCCAGCGCCAACCTCAAGTCGGCGGATATCCAGTTGCAACCGGCCGAGCTTGGGCGCCTGGATATTCGCGTGCACATGATTCCCGACCAGCAGACCCAGGTGACGTTCATGAGTGCCCATGCGGGTGTGCGTGAAGCCCTGGAAGGGCAGATGCATCGCATGCGCGATATGTTCAGCCAGCAGGGCCTGGGGCAGGTGGACGTCAATGTTTCCGATCAGTCCCGTGGCTGGCAGGGCCAGGAGCAGGCGCAGCAAGAGCAGAACCGCGCCAGCGGCTCCAGCGCCAGTGGCTCGCGCCTGGATGGCGAGCCTGGCGATGACGGGCAGCCTGCATTGGCTGAGGTCTCTGCCCCGGTGCAGAGCGTGATCGGCACGAGTGTCGTGGACTATTACGCCTGACCGGATGACCAGCGGGAGCTTCCTGTGGCAAGGAGGCTCCCGGCGGACATTGCCCCGGCGTCCCGGCTCGCCATTTCTTTCAGCGTCCTGCTGACGGTCTCAGATCTGCATTTCTGACAAATCTGGCATAACACTTGCTCTTGCCTTGCCGTGCGACTGTGAACCCCCGAATAGTGACGGATTATTGGCATGGCGAAGAGCGAAGCAGCAGAAAAACCCACCGCAGGGAAAAGCAAACTCAAGCTTATCCTCTTGATTGTCCTGGCGTTGTTGTTGGCCATCGGCCTGTCGGTCGGCGCCACCTGGTATTTCATGCACAGTGCTCAGAGCAAGCCGGCACCGGCTGCGGAGACCGCCACCAACGTCAAACCCGCAGCGATCTATGAGCCCATGGCCCCGGCTTTCGTTGCCAACTACACGCAGAACGGCCGGCAGCGCTACATGCAGGTGAGCATCACCATGCTGGCGCGCAATCAAGCGGACCTGGATGCCCTGAAAGTGCATATGCCAGTGATCCGCAACAACCTGGTGATGCTGTTTTCCGCGCAGAATTTCGACACCCTGGCGACTCCGGTCGGTCAGGAAATGCTCCGCCAGAAAGCCACCGCCAGCGTCCAGGAAGTGGCCCAGAAAGAGGTGGGCAAGGTAGTGGTCGAGCAGTTGCTCTTTACTAACTTCGTATTGCAGTAGGAACACGACATGGCCGTGCAGGACCTGCTGTCCCAGGATGAGATCGACGCGCTGTTGCATGGCGTCGACGACGGTCTGGTACAGACCGAACACGCTGCCGAACCCGGTAGTGTCAAAAGCTACGACCTGACCAGCCAGGATCGCATCGTCCGCGGACGCATGCCGACTCTGGAGATGATCAACGAGCGCTTCGCCCGCTACACCCGGATCAGCATGTTCAACATGTTGCGTCGTTCCGCCGATGTGGCGGTCGGTGGTGTGCAGGTGATGAAGTTCGGCGAGTACGTGCACTCGCTGTACGTTCCCACCAGTCTGAACCTGGTGAAGATCAAGCCGCTGCGCGGCACCGCGCTGTTCATCCTCGACGCCAAGCTGGTGTTCAAGCTGGTGGACAACTTCTTCGGCGGTGACGGCCGTCACGCGAAGATCGAGGGGCGTGAGTTCACTCCCACCGAGCTGCGCGTGGTGCGCATGGTGCTGGAGCAGGCCTTCGTCGACCTCAAGGAAGCCTGGCAGGCGATCATGCCGGTCAATTTCGAGTACATAAACTCCGAAGTGAACCCGGCGATGGCCAACATTGTTGGCCCGAGCGAGGCGGTGGTGGTGTCGACCTTCCATATCGAGCTCGATGGTGGCGGCGGCGACCTGCACGTGACCATGCCGTACTCGATGATCGAGCCGATCCGGGAAATGCTCGACGCCGGTTTCCAGTCCGACCTGGACGACCAGGACGAGCGCTGGAGCAAAGCCCTGCGCGAAGACGTACTGGATGTGGCGGTGCCGCTGAGCGCCACGGTCGCCCGCCGGCAACTGCGCCTGCGCGACATCCTGCACATGCAGCCTGGCGATGTGATCCCGGTGGAGCTACCGGAAGACATGATCATGCGGGCCAACGGCGTGCCGTCGTTCAAGGTCAAGCTGGGTTCCCACAAGGGCAACCTGGCGCTGCAAGTGATCGAACCGATCGAGCGCCGCTGAACGGCGCTCCAACCTGTTTGTTGTTCAATGAATTTTTGCGCGTCGAGGACCCAAGATGGCTGACGAAATTAACTCCCAGGACGATCAGGCGCTGGCCGACGAGTGGGCTGCTGCGCTGGAAGAAACCGGTGATGCCGGCCAGGCCGATATCGACGCTTTGCTGGCGGCCGATGCCGGCGCCGCGGCCAGCGGTGGGCGCCTGCAAATGGAGGAGTTCGGCAGTGTGCCCAAGAACCATGAGCCGGTGAGTCTGGAAGGGCCGAACCTGGACGTGATCCTGGACATCCCGGTATCGATCTCCATGGAAGTGGGCAGCACCGACATCAACATCCGTAACCTGTTGCAGCTCAACCAGGGGTCGGTGATCGAGCTCGATCGCCTTGCGGGCGAGCCGCTGGATGTGCTGGTCAACGGCACCCTGATCGCCCACGGCGAAGTGGTGGTGGTCAACGAGAAGTTCGGTATCCGCCTGACTGACGTGATCAGCCCAAGCGAACGCATCAAGAAGCTGCGCTAAGTGAACAGGCTGCTTGGCGTATTGCTCGGCTTGCCCTTGAGTGCCCTGGCCGCAGAGCCTGTGGCCACTGCCCAGGTGACGGCCGCGGTGCCGGCGGTGGGCAGCCTTAGCGGGCAGCTGGCCCAGTTGGTGCTGGGCCTGTTGCTGGTGGTCGGGCTGATCTTTCTCCTGGCCTGGCTGTTGCGCCGAGTGCAGCAGGCAGGTCCGGCAGGCAAGGGGCAGGTGATCGAGCTGATCGGTTCCCGGGCCCTGGGCCCGCGTGACCGGTTGGTGTTGGTGCAGGTCGGCAACGAGCAGATCCTGCTGGGCCTGACCCCGGGCACGATCACCCCGTTACATGTACTCAAAGAGCCGGTGCAGGTGCCCAGCGCCGAACAGGCCACGCCTGAGTTCGCCCAGCGCCTGATGGAGCTGTTGGGCAAGGATCAGAAGGATAGGAAGTAATGCCGTTGCGCATCATCTTGACGTTGGCCCTGATGCTGGCGGCGCCGCTGGCGCTGGCGGCCGATCCGTTGTCGATCCCGGCCATCACCCTGGGCACCAATGCCAGCGGCCAGCAGGAGTACTCGGTCAGCCTGCAGATCCTGCTGATCATGACTGCGCTGAGTTTCATCCCGGCGTTCGTCATGCTGATGACCAGCTTTACCCGGATCATCATTGTCTTCTCGATCCTGCGCCAGGCCCTGGGGTTGCAGCAGACGCCGTCGAACCAGATCCTCACCGGCATGGCGCTGTTCCTCACCCTGTTCATCATGGCTCCAGTGTTCGACCGGGTGAACCAGGACGCGTTGCAGCCGTACCTGGCGGAAAAGATCACCGCCCAGGATGCGGTGGCCAAGGCCGAGGTGCCGATCAAGGACTTCATGCTGGCACAGACCCGCAGCAGTGATCTGGAGCTGTTCGTGCGCCTGTCCAAGCGTACCGACATTGCCAGTCCTGACCAGGCGCCGTTGACCATCCTGGTGCCGGCCTTCGTCACCTCGGAACTCAAGACGGCGTTCCAGATCGGTTTCATGATCTTCATCCCGTTCCTGATCATCGACCTGGTGGTCGCCAGTGTGCTGATGGCCATGGGCATGATGATGCTGTCGCCGCTGATCATTTCCCTGCCGTTCAAGATCATGCTGTTTGTCCTGGTGGACGGCTGGGCGCTGATCATCGGCACGCTGGCCGGCAGTTTCGGCGGTGTTTAGAACCTTGTTTGCGGGTGATCGACAATGACTCCAGAAGTCGCGGTAGACCTGTTTCGCGAAGCCCTGTGGCTGACCACCATGATGGTTGCCGTGCTGGTGGTGCCCAGCCTGCTGGTGGGCCTGATCGTGGCCATGTTCCAGGCGGCCACGCAGATCAACGAGCAGACCCTGAGCTTCCTGCCGCGCTTGCTGGTGATGCTGGTGACCCTGATTGTCGCCGGCCCCTGGCTGGTGCAGACCTTCATGGAATACATCCGTCAGTTGTACGGCAGTATTCCGCAGTTGATCGGCTGAACCCATGTCCTTGCTGGCGTTGACCGATACCCAGATCAGCAGCTGGGTGGCGAGCTTTGTGCTGCCGCTGTTCCGGGTCACCTCGCTGTTGATGGTGATGCCGGTCTTCGGCACGACCCTGGTGCCGCGGCGGGTGCGCTTGTACTTCGCCCTGGCGATCACCGTGGTGATCACCCCGGCGCTACCGCCCATGCCCGAGGTGCATGCGCTGGACGCCAGTGCCTTGCTGCTGGTGGCTGAGCAGATACTGATCGGTGCCGTGCTCGGGTTTGCCTTGCAGTTGTTCTTCCAGGCCTTTGTCATCGCCGGGCAGATCGTCGCGATCCAGATGGGCATGGGCTTCGCTTCCATGGTCGACCCGACCAACGGTGTCTCGGTGGCGGTGATCGGGCAATTCTTCACCATGCTGGTGACTTTGCTGTTCCTGGCCATGAACGGCCACCTGGTGGTGTTCGAGGTGCTGGTGGAAAGTTTCACCACGCTGCCGGTCGGTGGCGGGCTGATGGTCAATCATTACTGGGAGCTGGTCGGCAAGCTGGGTTGGGTGCTGGGGGCGGCGCTACTGTTGGTGTTGCCGGCGATCACCGCCTTGCTGGTGGTGAACATCGCCTTCGGCGTGATGACCCGGGCGGCGCCACAGTTGAACATCTTCTCCATCGGTTTCCCCCTGACCCTGGTGCTGGGGATGGGTATCGTCTGGATCAGCCTCGCCGACATTCTCAACCAGTATCAACCGCTGGCCGCCGAGGCCTTGCAGTTCTTGCGCGAATTGGCGAGGTCACGTTGAGCCATGGCTGAGAGCGAGAGCGGTCAGGACAAGACAGAAGACCCCACGGAGAAACGCAAGAAGGACTCCCGGGAAAAGGGCGAGATCGCTCGCTCCAAGGAGCTCAACACCCTGGCCATCATGTTGGCCGGGGCCGGAGGCCTGCTGGTCTTCGGTGCGAACCTGGCGCAGAACCTCCTGGAGATCATGCGCCTGAATTTTTCCCTGCCGCGCGATGTGCTGCTCAGCCCCGGGGCCATGGGCTTGTATCTGCTGCACTCGGGCAAGATCGCCATCCTGGCGGTGCAGCCGGTGCTGTTGACGCTGCTGCTGGCGGCCATCATCGGGCCGATTTCCCTGGGAGGCTGGCTGTTCGCCGGCAAGAGCCTGGCGCCCAAGTTCAGCCGGATGAATCCGGCCAATGGGCTGAAGCGGATGTTCTCCTTTACGGCGTTGATCGAGCTGCTCAAGGCCCTGGCCAAGTTCAGCCTGGTGCTATTCGTGGCACTGTCGGTGTTGTCCTCCGATATCGACGACCTGCTGCGGATCGCCCATGAGCCCCTTGAGCTGGCGATCATCCATAGTGTCCAGGTGGTGGGCTGGAGCACCTTGTGGATGGCTTGCGGGCTGATCCTGATTGCCGCGGTGGATGTGCCGGTGCAGCTGTACCAGGCCCACAAGAAGCTGATGATGACCAAGCAGGAAGTGCGCGACGAGCACAAGGACCAGGAGGGGCGACCGGAGGTCAAGCAGCGGATTCGCCAGGTGCAGCGCGAGATGTCCCAGCGGCGGATGATGGCGGCCATCCCTGAGGCTGACGTGGTGATCACCAACCCGACCCACTATGCCGTGGCCCTCAAGTACGATGCCGAGAAGGGCGGGGCGCCGATGCTGCTGGCCAAGGGCACGGACTTCCTGGCGCAACAGATCCGTGAGATCGCCACGGCTCACGAGATCATGTTGCTGCAGTCCCCGGCGCTGGCTCGCTCGATCTACTACTCCACCGAGCTTGAGGAGGAGATCCCGGCCGGCCTGTACCTGGCGGTGGCCCAGGTCCTGGCCTACGTCTATCAGATTCGCCAACATCGCGCCGGCAAGGGCAAGCGCCCGGACCCGCTCAAGGACCCGCAGATCCCCGACGACTTGCAGCGCGACAGCGCCGGCAATCGACCGGCTTCGGGGCCGGCGAAACCTGCCTAGCACGAGCCTCGCCCGTTCGGGCTTGCTCGTCAGAAAAATGGCTAATTGCTATTAACCTTCCCCAAGTCCTTCCAGGTGCAGCTCCTTGCGTGACGAAATGGGCGCAAATGCTTGATTGAGCTGTCCAGGTGAAAGTTGGAAGGCTTCTTGCAGTAGCCGCCCTGTATCGCTTCAGGCGTCAAAAGTTTGCTTTACGGAACGGGGTAAATCGGTGGATCGCACTCAGTTAATCAACACGGCTCGCAGTAACCTGGTCGACCTTGGTCGGGGCAACCTGGGTGTGCCGGTGCTGCTGTTGGTCATGCTGGCCATGATGATGCTGCCGGTGCCGGCGTTCCTGCTGGACGTGTTCTTTACCTTCAACATCGCCCTGTCGATCGTGGTCCTGCTGGTCTGCGTCTACGCCTTGCGGCCACTGGATTTCGCCGTCTTCCCCACCATCCTGCTGGTGGCGACCTTGTTGCGCCTGGCGCTCAACGTGGCGTCGACCCGGGTGGTGATGCTCCACGGCCAAGAGGGGCATGCCGCTGCGGGCAAGGTGATCCAGGCTTTCGGCGAAGTGGTGATCGGCGGCAACTATGTCGTGGGTATCGTGGTTTTCGCGATCCTCATGATCATCAACTTCGTGGTGGTGACCAAGGGTGCGGGGCGGATCTCCGAGGTGAGCGCGCGCTTCACCCTGGACGCCATGCCCGGCAAGCAGATGGCCATCGACGCCGACCTCAACGCCGGCCTGATCGACCAGAACCAGGCCAAGGCGCGCCGCGCCGAAGTCGCCCAGGAAGCCGAGTTCTACGGTTCCATGGACGGTGCCAGCAAGTTCGTTCGCGGTGACGCCATCGCCGGCCTGCTGATCCTGTTCATCAACCTGATCGGCGGTATGGCGGTCGGCATGTTCCAGCACAACATGACCTTTGCCGACGCGGGTCGAGTCTATGCCTTGCTGACCATCGGTGACGGTTTGGTGGCGCAGCTGCCTTCGCTGCTGCTGTCCACCGCGGCGGCGATCATGGTGACCCGGGCCTCGGGTTCCGAGGAAATGGGCAAGCAGATCAATCGCCAGATGTTCGCCTCGCCCAAGGCGCTGGCCGTCGCCGCCGCGCTGATGGCGGTGATGGGGTTGGTGCCGGGCATGCCGCATGTGTCCTTCCTCAGCCTGGCGCTGGTGGCCGGTGGTGCGGCCTACCTGGTCTGGAGAAAGCAGCAGCAGGCCAAGATCCGGGCCGAGGAAGAGGTGCAGCGCCAGCAGGAGCTGCTGCCATCTCCGGCACGCGCCATGGAAACCAAGGAGCTGGGCTGGGATGACGTGACTCCCATCGACATGATCGGCCTGGAAGTCGGCTACCGCCTGATTCCCCTGGTGGACCGCAACCAGGGTGGGCAGTTGCTCGCGCGGATCAAGGGCGTGCGCAAGAAGCTGTCCCAGGACCTGGGATTCCTCATGCCCACCGTGCATATCCGCGATAACCTGGACCTGGCGCCCAGCGCCTATCGCCTGACCCTGATGGGCGTGATCCTGGCCGAGGCCGAGATCTACCCGGATCGCGAACTGGCGATCAACCCGGGGCAGGTCTACGGCACGCTCAATGGCATCGCCGCCCGGGACCCGGCCTTCGGCCTGGAAGCGGTATGGATCGAGATCAGCCAGCGGCCCCAGGCCCAATCCCTGGGCTACACCGTGGTGGACGCCAGCACCGTGGTCGCGACCCACTTGAACCAGATTCTGTACAAGCATTCCAGTGAGCTGATCGGCCACGAGGAAGTCCAGCAACTGATGCAGCTGCTGGCCAAGAGTTCGCCGAAGCTGGCCGAGGAGCTGGTGCCGGGCGTGCTGTCGTTGTCGCAGTTGCTCAAGGTGCTGCAGGCGCTGTTGGCCGAGCAGGTGCCCGTGCGGGACATTCGCAGCATTGCCGAGGCGATCGCCAACAATGCCGCTAAGAGTCAAGATACTGCCGCTTTGGTGGCTGCGGTCCGCGTCGGACTCTCGCGCGCCATTGTCCAAAGCATTGTAGGCACTGAGTCCGAGCTGCCTGTGATCACCTTGGAGCCAAGGTTGGAACAAATTTTGCTCAGCAGTTTGCAGAAGGCAGGACAAGGCCAGGAAGAAGGCGTTCTGCTCGAGCCAAGCATGGCAGAAAAGCTGCAGCGTTCGCTGATCGAAGCGGCGCAGCGTCAAGAGATGCAAGGTCAACCGGTGATCCTGTTGGTTGCAGGTCCGGTCCGCGCCATGCTCTCGCGGTTCGGTCGCTTGGCCGTTCCGGGTTTGCATGTGCTGGCGTACCAGGAAATTCCTGACAACAAGCAAGTGACCATCGTTGCGACAGTAGGGCCCAACGGCTGAGGTAGTGGGTTATGCAAGTTAAGCGTTTTTTCGCCGCCGATATGCGTCAGGCCATGAAGCTGGTTCGTGATGAGCTGGGCGCTGAGGCTGCCATCATCGGCAACCGCCGGATCGCCGGTGGTGTCGAGCTGACGGCGGCGCTGGATTACAAGTTGTCGGCACTGTCGCCGCGGGTTCCGAACATGGAGCTCGAGGACGAGCTGCGCAAGACTCAGTCGCGGATCGTCACGGCCCAGGCCGAACTCAGCCTGCGCAGCGAGGGCGACAGTACCTCGATGACCAACCGTCAGTTGTTCGCCGGCCTGCCGTTGACCGCCGCCGAGCCCCTGATCGAACCAACCCTGACCGAGCGCCCGCGCCCGGCGCCAGCCCCTGCTGCACCGGCGGTGGACAATCGTGCCCTGGATTCGATGCGTTTCGAGCTCAACGGCCTGCGCGAGCTGCTGGAAGTCCAGCTGGGCTCCCTGGCCTGGAGCCAGTTGCAGGGCAGTCGTCCGGAGCAGGCCAATCTCTGGCGCCGGCTGCAGCGCATTGGCCTTTCCGGCCCGCTGGCGCGCGACCTGCTGGCCTTGATCACCGATATCGACGAGCCTCGCCAGGCCTGGCGCATGCTCCTGGCCCACCTGGCGCGGATGATCCAGACACCGGAGCTCGAGCCTCTGGAAGAGGGCGGGGTGATTGCCATGGTCGGCCCGGCCGGCATGGGCAAGACCACGACCCTGGCCAAGCTGGCGGCGCGCTATGTGCTCAAGTACGGTGCGCAGAACATCGCGCTGGTGAGCATGGACAGCTATCGCATCGGCGCCCAGGAGCAACTCAAGACCTTGGGGCGGATCCTCAATGTCTCGGTGACCCATGTCGACCCTGGCCAGTCCCTGGCCCAGGCCCTGGACCCACTGTTGCGCAAGCGCGTGGTGCTGATCGATACCGCCGGCCTGCAGGCCAGCGATCCGGCGCTGCGCATGCAACTGGAAAGCCTGGCCGGTCGCGGTATCCGGGCGAAGAACTACCTGGTGCTGGCCACCACTAGCCAGAAGCAGGTGCTGACCGCCGCCTACCACAGCTACAAGCGCTGCGGCCTGGCCGGTTGCATCCTGACTAAACTGGATGAAACGGCCAGTCTTGGCGAGGTATTGAGCCTGGCCATCAGTCACGAACTGCCGGTTGCCTATCTGACCGATGGGCCGCGGATTCCTGACGACTTGCATCTGCCCCGCCGGCATCAGTTGGTGAGCCGCGCAGTGAGCGTGCAGATGCAGGAAGAACCCAGCGAAGAGGCCATGGCCGACATGTTCGCTGACCTGTACCACAATCCGGCCAAGCGGGTCGGTTGAGGTACTCATGGATAGATTGCAGCGTATCTACATCGATGGTCTGCCAGGCACTGTTCCAATGGTGAACACGCAGCCAGTTATGTGGCCCCGTCTAAGTAAGACAAGGTAAAGAAAGAACATGGGCAGCATGCATCCCGTACAGGTGATTGCGGTGACCGGCGGCAAAGGTGGCGTCGGCAAGACTAATGTGTCAGTGAACTTGTCCCTGGCTCTGGCTGAGCTCGGCCGGCGGGTGTTGCTGCTGGATGCCGACCTGGGATTGGCCAATGTCGATGTCCTGCTGGGACTGACCCCCAAACGTACCCTGGCCGATGTCATCGAAGGGCGCTGCGAGCTGCGCGATGTGCTGCTCCAGGGCCCGGGCGGCATCCGTATCGTGCCGGCAGCCTCGGGCACCCAGAGCATGGTGCACCTGAGCCCGGCCCAGCATGCCGGCCTGATCCAGGCCTTCAGCGACATCGGCGACAACCTCGATGTGCTGGTGATCGACACTGCTGCGGGTATTGGTGACTCGGTAGTCAGTTTTGTCCGCGCGGCCCAGGAAGTGCTGCTGGTGGTCTGCGACGAGCCGACCTCGATCACCGATGCCTACGCCCTGATCAAGCTGCTCAACCGCGACTACGGCATGAACCGTTTCCGGGTCCTGGCCAACATGGCCCAGAGCCCCCAGGAAGGGCGCAACCTGTTTGCAAAGTTGACCAAGGTCACTGATCGGTTCCTGGACGTGGCCTTACAATATGTCGGCGCAGTTCCCTACGACGAAAGCGTGCGCAAGGCCGTGCAAAAGCAGCGTGCGGTCTATGAAGCCTTTCCTCGTTCGAAATGTGCATTGGCGTTCAAGGCCATCGCGCAAAAAGTCGATACCTGGCCATTGCCGGCGAACCCTCGCGGGCACCTGGAGTTTTTTGTCGAGCGGCTAGTGCATCAAACAGCGGGACCGGTGCTATGACTGCCAGTGGCTACAACCTCTACAAGAAGTCGGCGCGTGACAGCCAATACGAACTGATCGAGCGCTATGCGCCCCTGGTCAAGCGTATTGCCTATCACCTGTTGGCGCGGTTGCCGGCCAGCGTCCAGGTGGAAGACCTGATCCAGGCCGGGATGATCGGTTTGCTCGAAGTGTCGACCAAGTACGACGCGAGCAAGGGTGCGAGTTTCGAGACTTACGCGGGTATCCGTATCCGCGGTGCGATGCTCGACGAGGTTCGTAAAGGCGACTGGGCCCCGCGTTCGGTGCACCGTAATACGCGGATGGTCAGTGATGCCATTCGCGCAATTGAAGCTAAAACCGGTCGTGACGCTAAAGATCACGAGGTTGCGGCCGAACTTCAATTGAGCCTCGATGATTATTACGGGATTTTGAACGACACCCTGGGCAGCCGACTGTTCAGTTTCGACGACCTGTTGCAGGACGGCGAACACGAAGGGCTGCACGAGGATGGCGCCAGTGCTCATCTCGAGCCGTCACGGGACCTGGAGGATGAACGCTTCCAGGCCGCGTTGGCGGATGCGATTGCCAATTTGCCGGAGCGCGAGCGACTGGTGTTGGCGCTGTACTACGACGAAGAGCTGAACCTCAAGGAAATCGGTGAGGTCCTGGGGGTCAGCGAATCGCGGGTCAGCCAGTTACACAGCCAGTGCGCGGCCCGCTTGCGGGGGCGTTTGGGGGAGTGGCGAGCGCGCTGACAGGCAGTGTGGGGACACTGCGCCCAAGACCGGTCGGGCCTTGTGCCTGGCCGGTTTTGCAGTATGTGCTCCATGCAGTCGTTGCGTGTTATGCCGGATTGATTGAATGGCGTATCCAGGTACTGGATGCGTTTAAGACTGCTTGGAGGTCGAATTGGACAAGAACATGAAAATCCTCATCGTTGATGACTTCTCAACGATGCGGCGGATCATAAAAAACCTGTTGCGTGATCTGGGTTTCACCAACACGGTCGAGGCCGACGATGGCACCACTGCCATCCCGGTTCTCAACAGCGGGAGCATCGACTTTCTGGTAACGGACTGGAACATGCCGGGTATGACCGGTATCGACCTGCTGCGTCATGTGCGCGCCGATGAAAAACTCAAGCACCTGCCGGTACTGATGGTCACTGCCGAAGCCAAGCGTGAGCAGATCATCGAAGCCGCCCAGGCCGGCGTAAACGGCTATGTCGTCAAACCATTCACGGCCCAGGCGCTGAAAGAGAAGATCGAGAAGATCTTCGAACGCATCGGTTGAGATGCGTAGCCATTGCGCCACGGGGGAGCTATGGAGCATAACGAATCTTCACTGGGCGACTTTGAGTCGACCCTGAAAAAACATGCGCTGGAGCTGGTCGAAAGCCTGGAAAAGGGCAAGTTCGGCGAAGCTGTGCAACTGATCCATGAGCTCAATCAGACCCGTGACCGCGGCCTGTACCAGGAAGTGGGCAAGCTCACCCGCGAGTTGCATAGTGCGATCGTCAATTTCCAGATCGATCCGCACATGCCGCAAGCCGAGGAAGTTTCACAGATCACGGATGCCACCGAGCGCCTGTCCTACGTGGTCCGGCTGACGGAAGCCGCGGCCAACCGCACCATGGACCTGGTGGAGAGCAGCACCCCGCTGGTCAACGGCCTGAGCAGCGAAGCCCAGGCGTTGAGCGTGGACTGGGGGCGCTTCATGCGGCGCGAGGTCGGGGCCGAGGAGTTTCGCGAGCTGGCGCGTCGGGTCGACAGTTTCCTGACTCGTAGCGAACAGGAGACCCGTACCGTCTCGGGCCACCTCAACGACATTCTTCTGGCGCAGGATTACCAGGACCTTACCGGCCAGGTGATCAAGCGCGTGACCCAGTTGGTCACGGAAGTCGAAAGCAATTTGCTCAAACTCGTCTTGATGGCCAGCCAGGTCGATCGTTTCGCCGGCATCGAACATGACCGTGCCTCGATCCTGGCGGAAAAAGATCCGCAAAAACATCTCGCTAAGGGTGAAGGTCCGCAGATTCATGCCGATAAACGGGAAGACGTTATGTCCGGTCAGGACGATGTAGACGATTTGCTTTCCAGCCTTGGATTCTAGGAGCACCCATTAATGAGCTTCGGCGCCGATGAAGAGATCCTTCAGGATTTCCTGGTTGAGGCCGGCGAGATTCTAGAGCAACTGTCCGAACAACTGGTCGAGCTGGAAAGCCGGCCGGATGATGCGGATCTGCTCAACGCAATTTTTCGCGGTTTTCACACTGTTAAAGGGGGCGCCGGCTTCCTCCAGCTCAACGAGCTGGTGGAGTGCTGCCATATCGCCGAGAACGTCTTCGACATCCTGCGCAAGGGTGAGAGGCGTGTCGATTCGGAACTGATGGATGTGGTGCTCGAAGCGCTGGACACGGTGAACAGCATGTTCGGCCAGGTCCGCGAGCGTTCCGAGATCACTCCTGCGACACCTGAACTGCTTTCCGCCCTGGCCCGCCTGGCTGAGCCGGCTGGTGCCGAACCCGCCCCCGAACCGGTGGTGGAAGAGGTGGTGGAAGTGGTAGCGGAGCCTGCGGCCGAAAGCCCGTCGGGCGATATCACCGACAATGAATTCGAACTCCTGCTCGACTCGCTGAGCGCTGCCAAGGCCGAAGCCGAGGCTGCACCTGCTGCTGCGCCAGCGGTTGAGGGCGAAGCGGCCAGTGATGAAATCACCGATGCCGAGTTCGAGTCCCTGCTGGACCAGTTGCATGGCAAGGGCCAGTTCGCCCCCGATGCCATCGCACCTGCCGCGGCCAGTGCCGACAGCGGCGCAGCCGCCGGCAGCGATGAAATTACCGATGATGAATTCGAAGCCTTGCTCGATCAGCTGCATGGCAAGGGCAACTTTGCCGTTGACGCGCTGGAGTCGGCCGTGGCCGCCGTTCCCGCTACGCCGGCAGCCAGTGCCGCCGCCGCGAGCAGTGACCTGATCAGCGATCACGAATTCGAATCCCTGCTCGACGAGCTGCATGGCAAAGGCAAGTTCTCCGACACCCCGGGGACAGCCAAGCCCGCGGCCCCGGCAGCGGCTTCCGCACCGGCTGCGCCATCCGCCCCTGCCGCCGCTGCGGTGGCCAAGCCAGTCGCGCCGAAAGCCGAAGCCAAGGCCGAAGCGCCGAAGCCAGCCGCTGCCCCGGCCCCAGCCCGCGCAGCGGCTGCGGCCCCGGCGGAAAAGCCTGCCAGTGAAGCAGAAACCACGGTGCGCGTGGATACCGCGCGCCTGGACGAAATCATGAACATGGTGGGCGAGCTGGTGCTGGTGCGTAACCGCCTGGTGCGCCTGGGTCTCAACAGTGGCGACGAGGCCATGTCCAAGGCGGTGTCGAACCTCGACGTGGTCACCGCCGACCTGCAGACCGCGGTGATGAAGACCCGCATGCAGCCGATCAAGAAGGTCTTCGGGCGCTTCCCACGCCTGGTTCGCGACCTGGCCCGGCAGCTCAAGAAAGAGATCAACCTGGAGCTGGTGGGGGAAGAAACCGACCTCGACAAGAACCTGGTGGAAGCCCTGGCCGACCCGCTGGTGCACTTGGTGCGCAACGCGGTGGACCATGGTATCGAGTCGCCGGAAGAGCGCGAGGAGTCGGGCAAGTCCCGCCTGGGCAAGGTGGTGCTGGCAGCGGAACAGGAGGGCGACCACATCCTGTTGTCGATCTCCGACGACGGCAAGGGCATGGACCCCAACGTCCTGCGCGCCATCGCGGTCAAGCGCGGGGTGATGGACAAGGACGCCGCCGATCGCCTGAGCGATACCGAGTGCTACAACCTGATCTTCGCCCCGGGCTTCTCCACCAAGACCGAGATCTCCGATGTCTCTGGTCGCGGTGTGGGCATGGACGTGGTCAAGACCAAGATTTCCCAGCTCAACGGCTCGATCAACATCTACTCGACCAAGGGCCAGGGTTCGAAGATCGTGATCAAGGTGCCGTTGACCCTGGCGATCATGCCGACCCTGATGGTGATGCTGGGCAACCAGGCGTTCGCCTTCCCGTTGGTCAACGTCAACGAGATCTTCCACCTCGATCTGTCGCGCACCAATGTGGTGGACGGCCAGGAAGTGGTGATCGTGCGGGACAAGGCCTTGCCCTTGTTCTACCTCAAGCGCTGGCTGGTCAGTTCCGCCGCTCATGAAGAGCAGCGCGAAGGCCACGTAGTGATCCTTTCGGTGGGCACCCAGCGGATCGGCTTCGTCGTTGATCAGTTGGTGGGCCAGGAAGAAGTGGTCATCAAGCCCTTGGGCAAAATGCTTCAGGGAACCCCGGGCATGTCCGGCGCCACCATCACGGGTGATGGTCGCATCGCACTGATCCTCGATGTCCCGAGCATGCTCAAGCGTTACGCCGCACGGCGTATTTGATTCGGAGGGGAGGGGCGCTTGGCCTCGCCCCACCTAACGGAGTGTTTATGGCAGTCAAAGTCCTGGTGGTGGACGATTCGGGTTTTTTCCGCCGCCGCGTCTCGGAAATTCTTTCTGCGGATTCGAGCATCCAGGTCGTCGGTACCGCGACCAATGGTAAAGAGGCGATCGATCAGGCCCTGGCCCTCAAGCCGGACGTGATCACCATGGACTACGAGATGCCGATGATGGACGGCATCACCGCAGTGCGGCACATCATGCAGCGCTGCCCGACCCCGGTCCTGATGTTCTCTTCCCTGACCCATGAAGGCGCGCGGGTGACCCTCGATGCGCTGGACGCTGGGGCCGTGGACTTCCTGCCGAAGAATTTCGAGGACATCTCGCGCAACCCCGAGAAGGTCAAGCAACTGCTGTGCGAGAAGGTCCATAGCATCTCGCGCAGTAATCGTCGCTTCAGCAGCTACAGCACGCCAGCTCCGCAGCCGACTGCCGCTGCGGCGCCGGCTGCGTCCAGCTTCGGCAGCAGCCGCCCGGCACCAGCCCCGGCTCCAAGTCGTGCTCCGGCACCGGCTGCCAGTCCGGCGGCGCCAGCGCCCAAGCGCAAGGCCTACAAACTGGTGGCCATCGGTACTTCCACTGGCGGCCCGGTGGCGCTGCAGCGGGTGCTGACCCAGCTGCCGGCCAACTTCCCGGCGCCGATCGTGTTGATCCAGCACATGCCGGCGGCCTTCACCAAGGCCTTCGCCGAGCGCCTGGACAAGCTTTGCAAGATCAGCGTCAAGGAAGCCGAGGATGGCGACATCCTGCGTCCAGGCCTGGCACTGCTGGCCCCCGGCGGCAAGCAGATGATGGTCGACGGCCGCGGTGCGGTGAAGATCCTGCCCGGCGACGAGCGCCTGAACTACAAGCCGTGCGTGGACATTACCTTCGGCTCGGCGGCCAAGTCCTATAGCGACAAAGTTCTGGCGGTGGTGCTCACCGGCATGGGGGCGGACGGGCGCGAAGGCGCACGGTTGCTCAAGCAGGGCGGCAGCGCGGTCTGGGCCCAGGATGAGGCCAGTTGCGTGATCTATGGCATGCCCATGGCCATCGTCAAGGCCAACCTGGCGGATGCGGTGTACAGCCTGGACGATATCGGCCGGCACCTGGTCGAGGCTTGCCTGTAATGGATGTGCTCAGCCTTATCGGCATCATCATGGCGTTCGTCGCCATCGTGGGCGGCAACTACCTCGAAGGTGGTCATCTGTCGGCCCTGGCCAATGGTCCGGCAGCCTTGATCGTGCTTGGCGGGACCATCGGCGCGGCCTTGTTGCAATCGCCGCTGAGTGCCTTCAAGCGCGCCATGCAGATCCTGGCGTGGATCCTGTTTCCGCCGCGGGTCGACCTGGCTGGCGGTATCGACCGGGTGGTCAACTGGAGCCTGACGGCGCGCAAGGAGGGCTTGCTGGGCCTGGAAGGCGTGGCGGATGCCGAACCGGATACCTATTCGCGCAAGGGCCTGCAGTTGCTGGTGGATGGCGCCGAGCCGGAAGCGATCCGCAGCATCCTGGAAGTCGACTTCTACACCCAGGAGAGTCGTGATATCGAGGCCGCCAAGGTGTTCGAGAGCATGGGCGGCTATGCCCCCACCATCGGTATCATCGGGGCGGTCATGGGCCTGATCCACGTGATGGGCAACCTGGCCGATCCATCGCAGTTGGGCAGTGGTATCGCCGTGGCCTTCGTCGCCACCATCTATGGCGTGGCCAGTGCCAACCTGGTGCTGTTGCCGATCGCGGCGAAGCTGAAGTCCATCGCCCTGCGCCAATCGCGGTATCGGGAAATGCTCCTGGAGGGCATCCTGTCCATCGCCGAAGGCGAGAATCCCCGCTCCATCGAGCTGAAGCTGCAAGGCTTCATGGACTGATTATGGCCCGTCGTCGTCAGCATGAAGAACACGTCAACCACGAGCGCTGGTTGGTTTCCTACGCCGACTTCATCACCCTGTTGTTCGCGTTTTTCGTGGTCATGTACTCGATCTCCTCGATCAACGAGGGCAAGTACAAGGTCATTTCCGAAGCGCTGGTCGGGGTCTTCACCGATTCCGATCGCGCCCTCAAGCCGATTCCCATTGGTGACGAGCGGCCCAAGACCGTGACTCCGGCCAAGCCTCTGGTCAAGGACAGCGAGCAGACCGACGCCGGTATTTCCGGTGGTAGCGACCCGCTCAAGAGCATCGCCGACGATATCAGCGCTGCCTTCGGCGACTTGATCAGCTCCGACCAGATGACGGTGCGTGGCAACGAGCTGTGGCTGGAGATCGAGCTCAATTCCAGCCTGCTGTTCGGCAGCGGCGATGCCATGCCCAGCGACAAGGCGTTCAGCATCATCGACAAGGTGGCGAAGATCCTCAAACCCTTCGACAACCCGATCCATGTCGAGGGTTTTACCGACAACCAGCCGATCCAGACCATGCAGTACCCCACTAACTGGGAGCTGTCTTCGGCACGTTCGGCAAGTATCGTGCGCATGCTGGCGATGCAGGGAGTGAACCCGGCACGCATGGCTTCGGTAGGGTATGGCGAGTTCCAGCCGGTGGCCAACAATGCCACCGCCGAGGGCCGGGCACGCAATCGCCGGGTGGTGCTGGTGGTCTCGCGAAACCTGGATGTGCGCCGTAGCCTGACCGGCACAGGCAGCGCCAATGCGACGCCGGATGCGGCACTCAAGCGGGCTGGCACACAAACTGCACCAACCGCGGTGAAAACGCCGGTACAGAGGAACGCCGTCAATTCTCCGTCACCTGCTTTATAACTTTGCGCTATGTCTCGCCCTGCTGTGGCCGGGCGGGAGGAACAAACCGAATGAGAGTCTGGGCTGTTGCCAATCAAAAGGGTGGTGTTGGTAAAACCACCAGTTCTATCGCTTTAGCCGGCTTGCTGGCGGAGGCGGGCAAGCGCGTGGTCGTGGTCGACCTCGACCCCCACGGCTCCATGACCAGTTATTTCGGTTATGACCCTGACAGCCTGGAGCACAGCAGCTACGACCTGTTCCTGCACAAGGGCAATGTGCCCGAGGATCTGCCTGGGCAGTTGCTGCTGGGCACCAGCCATGAACGCATCTCGCTCCTGCCATCGAGCACCGCCCTGGCGACCCTGGAGCGCCAGTCGCCGGGGCAGAGCGGCCTGGGCCTGGTGATTGCCAAGAGCCTGGCCCAGTTGTGGCAGGACTTCGACTATGCCGTGATCGACAGCCCGCCGCTGTTGGGGGTGCTGATGGTCAACGCCCTGGCGGCCAGCCAGCAATTGGTGATCCCGGTGCAGACCGAGCACCTGGCGGTCAAGGGCCTGGAGCGCATGGTCAATACCCTGGCGATGGTCAATCGCTCGCGCAAGCAGCCGCTGCCGTTCACCATCGTGCCGACCCTGTTCGACCGTCGGACCCAGGCCTCCCTGGGCACATTGCGGATCCTGCGCGACAAGTTCCCCGAGGAGATCTGGCAGGGCTATATCCCCGTGGACACGCGCCTGCGCGATGCCAGCCGGGCTGGAGTCACTCCTTCGCAGTTCGATGGCAAGAGTCGCGGGGTCCTGGCCTACAAGGCCTTGCTCAAGCACCTGCTAGCCCAGCAACTCGTGGCGCAGGTGGCCTGACGTGAAGCGCCATTCAAGTCGCCCGGCAGTGCAGCCGATAACCCCTACAGATCGTTATGCAGGGGTGTCTGCATGGGTGTCCTCATGAATCGTCCCCTGGATATCAAGAACCGGCCGCAGCTGGCGTTGCAGTCGTACCTGGACGCGTTGCTGCAGGACGCTACCGAAGAGGAGCAGGTTCCGGAGCCGGTAGCGCAGGTCGTGTTGCCCGCCGCCCCACTCGTCGAGGAGGTTTCCAGCGAAGTCCTGGACGAGTTCCAGGCTGCGGTGTTGGAGGAGCAGGCCCGGGATGCACGGAGCCAGCACCAGGCAGCACCTGCCGAGCAAGCCAAGGTCGTACCGGCGGCCCCGGTAATGGATGCACCGGCGCCCTTGCCCAGCCCCGTGGTGCCGATGCTCCAGGCGCTGGTGCCACCGCTGGTGGAAGTTCACCTGCCGCCGAGCAACACGCCGCCGCCAGCCGCCGGTAGTGATCGTCCCAGTTGGGCGGCCGAGCCTTTCGAGTGCCTGCTGTTCGATGTCGCCGGCCTGACCCTGGCAGTGCCCCTGGTCTGCCTGGGCTCGATCTACTCCCTGGCCGGTCAGGAGTTGACGCCGTTGTTCGGGCAGCCGGAATGGTTCCTCGGCATCCTGCCGAGCCAGGCGGGCAACCTCAAGGTCCTGGATACCGCGCGCTGGGTCATGCCGGATCGGTATCGCGATGATTTTCGCCAGGGCCTGCAGTACGTGATCTCGGTCCAGGGCTACGAGTGGGGACTGGCCGTGCATCAGGTCAGTCGCTCGTTGCGCCTGGACCCCAATGAAATCAAGTGGCGCAGCCATCGTGGCCAACGCCCCTGGCTGGCCGGCACGGTGATCGAACACATGTGCGCCCTGCTTGACGTGGCCGAACTGGCGGAGCTGATCGCCACCGGTGGCGCCAAGCAGCTGGCAATCAGTCAAGCGGCCCACAAGCCGAAGTGAACCAAACACAGGCCGCGCCAGTGGGGCGCGGCCATACAGAACACACGCCGTTTCCAACGGTATTTTGAGGGGTCAGGGTATGAATAAGTCGTCGTCTGCACAGGGTTCCGAAGATCCGATCCTGCAATGGGTCACCTTCAAGCTGGATAACGAGTCCTATGGCATCAACGTGATGCGGGTCCAGGAAGTCCTGCGCTACACCGAGATCGCTCCGGTGCCGGGCGCGCCCAGCTATGTCCTGGGGATCATCAACCTGCGGGGTAATGTGGTCACCGTGATCGACACTCGCCAGCGTTTCGGCCTGGTGCCCACCGAGGTCAACGACAACACTCGGATCGTCATCATCGAAGCCGACAAGCAAGTGGTCGGGATCATGGTCGACAGCGTGGCCGAAGTGGTCTACCTGCGTCAGTCGGAAGTCGAGACTGCACCGAATGTCGGCAATGAAGAGTCGGCCAAGTTCATCCAGGGCGTCTGCAACAAGAACGGCGAGCTGCTGATCCTCGTCGAACTGGACAAGATGATGAGCGAAGAGGAATGGTCGGAACTGGAGAGTATCTGATTGATCCTCGAGGTAGCGGTTATTGTCCTGGCGATCTTCTGGGTCGCCACACTGGCCATGTTCTTGTCTTATGCCCGCAACCAGCGCCAGATCGCTGCGCAGCAGGCAGAAGGCGACGCCCTGCGCGACCAGCGGATCAAGGAGCTGGCCAAGCGCGTCGACCATTACCAGAACGGTACGGTGCGCATGGGCGAAGACCTGCATGAGCTGCGCGCAGTCGTGGCGCCGTTGCCGGACAAGCTGGCCCAGCTGGAGCAGCGAGACCCCTCAAGTCTGTCCTTCGCCCAGGCTGCCCGCCTGGTCGGCATGGGTGCCAGCGTTGACGAGTTGACCCAGTCCTGCGGCCTGACCCAGGCCGAGGCAGAGCTGGTCAGCAAGCTGCACAGAGGCTGACCGTCAGCCGCAAGCCGCAAGCTTCAAGCTTGCGGCTCATGGCTTGCAGCGGCTCTTCTAGTAATCGTCGCCGCGTTCGGTGACGTCCTTCTCCGACTCTATCTGTTGCGGATCGTGGCCTGCCGGGAACTTGCCCTTGAGGTTCCAGGCGAACGCGATGATCTCGGCGATGGTCCGGTACAGCTCCGGCGGAATGCTGTCGCCCAACTCCAGCCGGGCCAGCAATCTCACCAGTTCGGCGTTCTCATAGATCGGTACTTCATAGTCCCGGGCAATCTTCAGGATGGCTTCGGCCAGTTCGTCATCGCCCTTGGCGGTGAGCGTCGGGGCCTGTTGGCCGTCATATTTCAGGGCGATGGCCTGGCGAGGTGGGGCAGAGTGCTTCATGCGGTTTCGTCGACCCAGCGTTGTTCCAATCGGGTTTGTGGACCTTGGGGGGGGATGCCGAGGTGGCAATCCAGGTCGCCGACATTCAGGCCCGAGGCCAACAAGCGCTCGCGCAGGTTGCCCAGGTGGCTTTCGATCAGGCTTGCGGTGTAGGGGCGCTCGGCCCACAGCTGGCTGCAGAGGCGGCCCTGGATCAATTGTGCCTGGACTTGCAAGGGGCCCAGCGGCTCCAGGTCGAAGGCCAGGTCCACTCGCCATAGCGCCTGCCTGGGCTCGCGTTCCTCACGTTTGTTCTGGGGCTGTTGTTCCGGCTCGGGCGGCTCCTCGCGTTGCAGCTTGACCTGCAACGGCACGATGTCCTGCAGGTTGCGCATGGGGATTTCCAGCTGCCAGGTCGTCAGCAGTCGACCGTCGTCGGTGCGCCCGCTTTGTTCCAGGCTGGCCAGTTGATGGCTCTGCAGGCGTGATATCGCTGCAGCAGCCAGGCGCAGCAGTTGTTCCAGGCTGTCTGAACCTTCCAGGCTCTGCAACAAGCGTTCGGGGAGCGGGAAGCCACCGGGCGTGGGCTTGCTGGCGAGTTGGCCGAGGGTTCCCAGTGCACCGCGCACGAAGTTCGGTAGCGACTGGGCCAGTGTGCTGGCGGCCAGGATGGCATTGAGGCTGGTGGAGGAGGGCAGGGCTGGCGTCAGCTGTGCGACCAGGCGTAGCAGGTCGGCCTTGAGGTCCGATGCCTGGCCTGGATTGCCGGTGGCCAGTTGGGCTTCCAGAAACGCACCGCTGCCCAGCAGAGCTTGAGCCACCCCACGGCTGGTACTCAGTTGTTGCGCATCGGGCAGGTTGCCCAGCAGGCGCTCGATTGCTGAGCGCAGTTGCGTGTCTGCCTGGTCGCTGTCGGCCGGCAGATTTTGCAAGGCATTGAGCAGAGCCCCCAAGGAGCCCTGGCGGCCTTGTTGGGTCGCCAGTTGGGCGGCAATGGCCAGTTGATCCTGGCGGTTGCTCAAGGGGACGAAATTCAGGGTCTGAGCGTCGCTGACCAGGGCGCTCAACAAACTGCCGATACGCAGTGGCTGCGGGCTTTCCAGGCTCAGGGTGCTGCCGCTCTGGGCGGTGTTGAGCAGGCTCACCAGGGAGCGGTACACCGCGGGTTGGTTGCTCCCCTGGGGCAGCGCCTGGGAAGTCAGTACCTTGCCCTGCAGCAGGGTGCCGGGTGGCAGTTGCGTGGTGTCCAGTCGGGTCAAGGCGGCAACGCTGGAGGCGATGGCCTGCTGCACCGTGATGGCCAGGTTACCCGCCGACGGTTGGGTCACCGCCAGGCTGGTGCCCTGGGGCAGGGGTTGGCTGCTGGTGGCCTGCAAGGTGGTTTGCCGGCCATTGTCCAAGGTCAGCTTGAGCAGCAGCTCGAAGGTCTGGTCGGTCTGCTTGAGCGACAGCACTTCAGCCTTGGCGCTCTGGCCGGCGGCGATCAGCCCTTCCAGCGGCAGCGTCAGCTTGAGCAGTTCACCACTGGGCACCTGGGGACGCGAGGCGCCGGGAGCGGGCGTCGGTGGCAGCGGGAGGATGTTCATTTCGCCTGTCATTCGGACACAACCTGTGGAAATTAACCCCCTATAAGGTAGGGACTCACATGTATAATGCCGCCCGTCTTTGAAGGAGTGGTAAAAACAATACAATTGTTTGACGCAGCTCTCTAGAACAGGCCGCCAATGCATTTATCCTGCATCCCTTTAACGGCCGCTCCACTGCCGACTTGAACCCGTAAAGGCCCGTTATCCCTTGACCAGCCCTCTTCTCGAAGCCGTTGCACTCGCTTGTGAGCGCGATTGGCGGATGCTGTTTGAACACCTCGAGTTGCGCCTGACGGCTGGAGACATGGTGCAGATCAGCGGCCCCAATGGCAGTGGCAAGACCAGCCTGCTGCGCCTGCTTGCCGGACTGATGCAACCCACCAGTGGCCAGGTACTGCTCAATGGCCAGCCACTGCATGCCCAGCGTGCCGAACTGGCGCGCAATCTGTTGTGGATCGGGCATGCCGCTGGCATCAAGGATCTGCTTACTGCCGAGGAAAACCTGCGTTGGCTCTGCGCTCTGCATCAACCGGTTCGGCGCGAAGCGATCTGGCAGGCCCTGGCTGCCGTTGGCCTGAAAGGTTTCGAAGACGTGCCCTGCCATACCTTGTCCGCCGGCCAGCAGCGTCGCGTGGCCCTGGCGCGCTTGTACCTGGACAGCCCACCGCTGTGGATTCTCGATGAGCCCTTCACCGCCCTCGACAAGCAAGGGGTGGCCCAGCTCGAGGAGCACCTGGCTGCCCACTGCGAACGAGGCGGCATCGTGCTGCTGACGACCCACCACAGCCTGACCCGGACGCCATCGGGTTATCGCGATATCGATCTTGGACGGTGGGCCGCATGAGTGTCTTTGCCTTGTTGGTCGCCCGGGAAGCACGGCTGCTGTGCCGTCGCCCGGCGGAGTTGGCCAACCCCCTGGTATTTTTCGCAATCGTTGTCGCATTGTTTCCGCTGGCGGTGGGACCTGAGACACAATTGTTGCAAACCTTGTCTCCTGGGCTGGTCTGGGTAGCGGCCCTATTGTCCGTCCTGCTCTCGCTGGACGGGCTGTTTCGCAGTGATTTCGAAGATGGTTCCCTGGAGCAGTGGGTCCTTTCGTCGCACCCCCTGGCACTTCTGGTCCTGGCCAAGGTACTGGCACACTGGGTTTTTTCTGGTCTGGCACTAGTATTGCTGTCGCCTTTGCTGGCCGTGATGCTGGGGCTGCCGGTAGCTTGCCTGCCGGTGCTATTGCTCTCGTTGCTGCTGGGCACGCCGGTACTCAGCCTGCTTGGAGCGGTAGGCGCGGCATTGACGGTGGGACTCAAGCGCGGCGGCCTGTTGCTGGCGCTGCTGATCCTGCCTTTGTATATCCCGGTGTTGATTCTGGGCAGTGGTGCCTTGCAGGCAGCATTGCAAGGGCTGCCGGCGACGGGTTTCCTGCTATGGCTTGGTAGCCTGACTGCCTTGGCAGTAACCCTGACACCCTTTGCAATAGCTGCTGGCCTGAAGATCAGCGTCGGCGAATAATGAGGTCTGGTTGTTTTTTAACCAGTAAAGACCCTGGCTGTTCGTGAAAGCGAAGAGCAACCGTGATGGAAACAACGAATGAACTGGACCTGGTTTCATAAGCTCGGCTCGCCGAAATGGTTTTACGGCATCAGCGGCAAGCTGCTGCCCTGGCTGAGCGTTGCCGCCGTGTTGCTGATCGGTATCGGCGTGGTCTGGGGCCTGGCCTTTGCACCACCGGATTACCAGCAGGGCAACAGCTTCCGCATCATCTACATCCATGTGCCGATGGCGATGCTGGCCCAGTCCTGCTATGTCATGTTGGCCGTATGTGGCGTGGTCGGGCTGGTATGGAAAATGAAACTGGCCGACGTCGCCTTGCAATGCGCGGCGCCCATTGGCCATTCCATCACGTTCCTGGCGCTGGTGACCGGGGCCATCTGGGGCAAGCCGACCTGGGGCTCCTGGTGGGTCTGGGATGCCCGGCTGACCTCGATGCTCATCCTGCTGTTCCTGTACGCCGGCCTCATGGCCCTGAACGCCGCCATCAGCAACCGCGACAGCGCCGCCAAGGCCTGTGCGGTACTGGCGATTGTCGGTGTGGTGAACATCCCGATCATCAAGTACTCGGTGGAGTGGTGGAACACCCTGCACCAGGGCGCCACCTTCACCCTGACCGAAAGACCTGCCATGCCAGTGGAAATGTGGCTGCCGCTGTTGCTGACGGTACTGGGTTTCTATTGCTTCTTCGCCGTGGTGCTGTTGCTGCGCATGCGTCTTGAGGTGCTCAAGCGCGAAGCCCGGACCAGCTGGGTCAAGGCCGAAGTCCAACGCAGCCTGGAGGCCGCACAATGAGCTTTGCATCCTTCAGCGACTTTCTCGCCATGGGCCATCACGGCCTGTACGTCTGGTCGGCCTATGGCATCTGCCTGGTGGTCCTGGTGCGTGAGCTGGTGGCGCCGATCCTGGACCGCAGGAGCTATCTGCAACAAGAGGCGCGTCGTCTGCGCCGGGAGAACGGTAAGTGAATCCGCTGCGTAAAAAGCGTCTTTTGATCATCCTGGCGATCCTGGTAGGTGTGGGCATCGCCGTCGGCCTGGCCCTCAGTGCGCTGAAGGAAAACATCAACCTGTTCTACACCCCGACCCAGATCGCCAATGGCGAAGCCCCCCATGACACCCGCATCCGTGCCGGCGGCATGGTCGAGGCCGGTTCCCTGCAGCGCTCCGCCGACTCGCTGGACGTCAAGTTCGTGGTCACCGACTTCAACAAATCCGTGACCATCACCTACCGCGGCATTCTTCCGGACCTGTTCCGCGAAGGGCAGGGCATCGTCGCCCTGGGCAAGATCAATGCCGATGGCGTGGTGGTGGCCGATGAAGTGCTGGCCAAGCACGATGAGAAGTACATGCCGCCGGAAGTCACCAAGGCCCTGAAAGACAGCGGCCAGTCTGCTCCGACCCCGGCCAAGGAGGGTTAAGCCATGAGTTCCGCATTGTTCGTTCCCGAGCTCGGCCACCTGGCGATGATCCTGGCGCTGTGCCTGGCCCTGGTCCAGGCGGTGGTGCCGTTGCTGGGCGCCTGGCGTGGCGACCGCCTGTGGATGAGCCTGGCGCAGCCGGCGGCCTGGGGGCAGTTCGCCTTCCTGGTGTTCGCCTTCGGCTGCCTGACCTACGCCTTCATGAATGACGATTTCTCGGTGGCCTACGTCGCCCACAACTCCAACAGCGCCTTGCCCTGGTACTACAAGTTCAGCGCCGTGTGGGGCGCCCACGAAGGCTCGCTGTTGCTCTGGGCGCTGATCCTGGGCGGCTGGACCTTCGCCGTATCGGTGTTCTCGCGGCAGTTGCCGCAAGTGATGCTGGCCCGGGTACTGGCGGTGATGGGCATGATCAGCACCGGTTTCCTGTCGTTCCTGATCGTGACCTCCAACCCCTTCGCGCGGATCCTGCCCCAGGTTCCGGCCGATGGGCGCGACCTCAATCCGCTGTTGCAAGACATCGGCCTGATCGTCCACCCACCGATGCTCTACATGGGCTATGTCGGTTTCTCGGTGGCCTTCGCCTTCGCTATCGCTGCGCTGCTCGGCGGCCGCCTGGATGCCGCCTGGGCCCGCTGGTCGCGGCCCTGGACCATCGTCGCCTGGGCGTTCCTGGGCATCGGCATCACCCTGGGCTCCTGGTGGGCCTACTACGAGTTGGGCTGGGGTGGCTGGTGGTTCTGGGACCCGGTAGAAAACGCTTCCTTCATGCCCTGGCTGGTGGGCACCGCACTGATTCACTCCCTGGCCGTCACCGAGAAGCGCGGGGTGTTCAAGAGCTGGACCGTGCTGCTGGCGATCGCGGCGTTCTCCCTGAGCCTGCTGGGTACCTTCCTGGTCCGTTCCGGGGTCCTGACCTCGGTCCATGCCTTTGCCGCCGATCCTGAGCGCGGCGTGTTCATCCTGTTCTTCCTGTTGTTCGTGGTGGGCGGTTCCCTGACCCTGTTCGCCCTGCGCGCACCGGTGGTCAAGAGCCAGGTGGGCTTCAGCCTGTGGTCCCGGGAAACCCTGCTGCTGGGCAATAACCTGGTGCTGGTGGTGGCGGCGTCGATGATTCTGCTGGGCACCCTGTATCCACTGGTGCTGGATGCCCTGAGCGGCGCCAAGCTGTCGGTGGGCCCGCCGTACTTCAACGCCCTGTTCATTCCGTTGATGGCCTTGCTGATGGTGGTGATGGCGGTTGGCGTGCTGGTGCGCTGGAAAGACACCCCGGTGAAGTGGCTGCTGGGCATGCTCGGTCCGGTGCTGCTGGGCAGCGTGGCCCTGGCCGTGGTGGCCGGCATCGCCTATGGCGACTTCAACTGGGCGGTGCTGGCGACCTTCATGCTGGCAGCCTGGGTGTTGCTGGCCAGCGTGCGGGATATTTTCGACAAGACCCGCCACAAGGGCCTGATCAAGGGCCTGCCGAGCCTGACCCGCAGCTACTGGGGCATGCACCTGGCGCACGTGGGTATCGCGGTCTGCGCCCTGGGCGTGGTGCTGTCGAGCCAGAACAGCGCCGAGCGCGACCTGCGCCTGGAGCCGGGCGAGTCCATGGAACTGGCCGGCTACCACTTCATCTTCGAGGGCGCCAAGCACTTCGAAGGACCTAACTTCACGTCCGACAAGGGCACTGTCCGTGTCGTGCGCAACGGCAAGGAAGTGGCGGTGCTGCACCCGGAAAAACGCCTGTACACCGTGCAGAGCTCGATGATGACCGAGGCCGGGATCGATGCCGGTTTCACCCGTGACCTCTATGTCGCCCTGGGCGAATCCCTGGGTGATGGCGCCTGGGCCGTGCGGGTACACGTCAAGCCATTCGTGCGCTGGATCTGGCTGGGCGGTCTGCTGACCGGCCTGGGCGGGATGCTGGCGGCACTGGACCGGCGCTATCGAATCAAGGTGAAAAGCCGAGTGCGCGAGGCACTGGGCATGACGGGAGCCACCGCATGAAGCGCTGGATGATGATGTTGCCCCTGGCGGCGTTCCTGGTGGTGGCGGTGTTTCTCTACCGCGGCCTGTACCTGGACCCGGCCGAGCTGCCATCGGCGATGATCGGCAAGCCGTTCCCCGAGTTCTCCCTGCCTTCGGTGCAGGGCGACAAGACCCTGACCCGTGCCGACCTGCTGGGCAAGCCGGCGCTGGTCAATGTCTGGGCCACCTGGTGCATTTCCTGCCGGGTCGAGCATCCGGTGCTGAACAAGCTGGCCGAGCGCGGCGTGGTGATCTACGGGATCAACTACAAGGACGTCAACGCCGATGCCCTGAAGTGGCTGGCCGAGTTCCACAATCCCTACCTGCTGGACGTGCGTGACGAAGATGGCTCCCTGGGCCTGAACCTTGGTGTGTATGGCGCTCCGGAAACCTTCTTCATCGATGCCAAGGGCATCATCCGCGACAAGTATGTCGGGGTGATCGACGAGGTGGTATGGCGCGAACAGCTGGCTGCCAAGTACCAGGCCCTGGTGGACGAGGCCAAGCCATGAAGCGCTGGTTATTCGCCGCCCTGTTGGGCTTGAGCATTGCGGGGGTGGCCCATGCCGCCATCGACACCTACCAGTTCGCCAATGACAGCGAGCGCGAACGCTTCCATGAGTTGACCAAGGAACTGCGCTGCCCCAAGTGCCAGAACCAGGATATCGCCGACTCCAACGCGCCCATCGCCGCGGACTTGCGCAAAGAGATTTTCCGCATGCTCGGCGAGGGCAAGGACAATCAGCAAATCGTCGATTTCATGGTCGACCGCTACGGCGACTTCGTACGCTACAACCCGGCCCTGACCGGCAAGACCGCCTTGCTCTGGTTCGGCCCCGCCGCCCTGCTGCTGGGCGGCCTGGTGATCATCGCCGTGATTGTCCGGCGCCGCCGCGCCCAGCGCGGCGACAGCCCGAACACGCTTTCCGCCGAGGAGCGGCAGCGCCTTGACCAACTGCTGGATAAAAACCACCCATGATTGATTTCTGGCTTGCGGCAGGCCTGTTGCTCCTGATCGCCTTGAGTTTCCTGTTGATCCCGGTATTGCGCGAACGTCGCGCCCAGCGTGAAGAGGATCGGACCGCCCTGAACGTGGCGTTGTATGAAGAGCGCCTGGCCGAGCTGCAGGGCCAGCAGCAAGAAGGCGTGCTCACTACCGAGCAACTGGACAGCGGTCGCGCCGAGGCCGCCCGCGAGTTGCTGGCGGACACCGAAGGCAGTGGCCAGGCCAGCGGTTCGCGCCTGGGCAAGCCGCTACCCTTGCTGGCTGCGTTGCTGGTGCCGGTACTGGGCGTGGCCTTGTACCTGCACTTCGGCGCCAGCGACAAAGTCGAGCTGACTCGCGAGTTCGCCCAGGCGCCGCAGACCATGGAGGAAATGACCCAGCGCCTGGAGCGTGCGGTGGCGGCCCAGCCGGACTCCGCCGAAGGGCTGTACTTCCTCGGGCGTACCTACATGGCCCAGGACCGGCCGGCGGACGCGGCGAAGATCTTCGAGCGCACCGTGGCCCTGGCCGGACGTCAGCCCGAGCTGCTGGGGCAGTGGGCCCAGGCCCAGTATTTCGCCGACGACAAGAAGTGGTCGGACAAGGTCCAGGCCCTCACCGACGAAGCGCTCAAGGCCGACCCCAATGAAGTCACCAGCCTGGGCCTGCTGGGCATCGCTGCGTTCGAGGCCGAGCGGTTCCAGGACGCCATCGACTACTGGAAGCGCCTGCAGGCGCAATTGCCGCCGGACGACAAGTCCCGTGCTGCTCTGCAAGGCGGGATCGACCGGGCCAGCGAGAAACTGGTGGCTGCCGGGGGCAAGGTCGCCACCGAGCCGACGGCCAAGGCCAAGGGGGCACTGATCAAGGTCCGGGTCGACCTGGCCGCCGAGCTCAAGGCCAAGGTCCAGCCAGGCGACAGCGTCTTCATCTTCGCCCGTGCCACCCAGGGGCCGCCTGCGCCACTGGCCGCCAAGCGCCTGACGGTCGCCGACCTGCCGACTACCGTCGAGCTGGGCGATGCCGATGCGATGATGCCGCAGTTGAAACTGTCGAACTTTCCTGAAGTCCAACTGGTTGCGCGCGTATCCCGTGCCGGCCAGCCAATGACCGGCGAATGGGTCGGGCGTAGCCAGCCCCTGGCCAGCAGCACCCGTGCCGCCCAGCAGCTGACCATCGACACTCCGGATCAATAAGCAGAGAAGCCGTCATGACCGCCATCGCTCGCATCACCCTGTTGTCACTGGTCCTGGGGTTGAGTGCTTGTACGGTCCATCGGCCGCTTCCCACCAGTTCCGAGCCCATCCCGCCAGCGGGGCCGAGTACGCACCCGGCCCCCAGCCCGGCACCGTCGACCAGGCCGGTCACGCCGGGCACGCCCCATGCCCCCGCGCCTGCGACCAAGCCCTTGCCTCGCACTTCCACCCACTTCGCACCGCCGCCTGGTGGCAACAGTCACTGGGATGCGCGACTGGGGGTCTATGTGCTGGATAACCAGAGCAACACCTTCTACCGCCAGCGCACCTATTACCGCTGGAACAATGGTTGGAGCCGCGCCATCAGCCCCGACGGCCCGTGGGAGGACACCGATATCCATGGTGTGCCGGCAGGGCTCGGGCGCCAGTTCCAGTAAGCCGGGCTACCGCCTCCGTCACCGGGCCGCAGGCTCGGGTCTCCCATTTAAGCCACCGGCTCGCTGGCCGATACAGCGGGGTGTTCCCGAGTAGTGGCTATCGAGTGTCCGATGAAGAAAGACCTGAACAAACCCTATTTTGCGCCGATGTTTTTCTGGCTGGTGGTGATCGGCGTTCTGCTGCTGGTATATGGCATGGGGCCGGCCGAAGTGCCGGAGCTGATCTATCTGTCGGTACAACCGTTGTCCTTGCTGGTGGTCTTCGCCTTTTTCTATTACCTGTGTTGCTGGACCTTGATCTCGGTGTTCCCACTGGGCGAGGTGGGCTGGAAGAAGGTGGATTACCTTTGGTTGGCCCTGGCGTCCATGGCGTTGGTCAGTGCGACCCAGGTGGTGCGGGTGGACTGGTTCCAGACCGACTTCCATCTGGCCCAGAGCGCCGAGTCCGGCTTGCAGCGACGGGTGATGGCGGACATCGACGACCTGCTGGCCCCCGAACAGTGCAAGTCGGCGCCCCAGCGCCTTGAACCCCAGGACGCCGCCCAGGTAGCCAGCCTGTGCGAACGCTTCGCCACACTGCCGCGCATGGCCGATGGGCGCTTGTCGACACTCGGCGTGGTCCAGGTGGAACAGGCCCTGGAGTCGCTGCAGGGCGAGTATTCCTCACCCCTGGTCAGCCAGTGGCTGGAACGTATCGGGACCGACTTCTCCGAGCAAAAGCGCCAGCGCGAGGAAGTCCGCCGCCTGCATCAGCTGACGCAGGCCAGCCAGGCTGAAAAAACCTACAGCTACTGTTCTCCCTTGCTATTGGTGATTGCCCTGGCCCTGCGAGCTGCCAAGGTCACCGGCGAGGTGCTGCTCAAGGCGCCGCGGCGGCGCAAGCTGTGGCTGATCGTCAATCGGCGCGTGGTCCTCGATGGCCAGGGGTTTGCCCGTGGAGCCCGTGCCCGCCTGGACGAAGCCTTGAGGAACTGGCGAGTCGCGCAGTGGGGGGTGGTGCACCTGGCGTGCGATTTCATCGCCCCGGCCAGCCCACAGGACACCCAGGTGCCGGTGGGGGCAGGGTTCTACGAAAATGAATTCCATCTGGCTAACCTCGCTGAATTCGATAGCAGCGAATTCGTCGAATGGACTGCGAGCCAGAGCATCGATCTTCTGTACCTGGTGGGGGAGACCGACGCCGGGCTGATCGAGCGCGTGCGCCGCTGGGGCCAGGAGAGCAACGTCGAGGTCCTGATTCGCGAGCGGATTTGAGTGCCTGTTCGTCCTTGCCTCCTGGGCTTACGGCTGCCAGCTCAAGGTGCGGGAGATACGCCGCTACGCCCTGTCCCGCTCCAAGAGCAACGATGCATGTGCTTACATTTTTTCCGATAGCAGGCTAATGTTTTTCTTCGGCCCTGGTGCTGGCAGCCTGGCGCCGTGCAATCCGTTCAACAGAGGAAGGCGCTCCTATGAATCGGTCTTTGCTTGGCCTGTTTCGCAGTATCCAGTGCATTGCCCTGGCAGCCATGCTGGGTAGTGCACTGGCCCAGGATGCTCCCGGCATGCGGGTCGGTGTACGCGGGGAGATCGCCGGGATCAGTGGCGATGTACTGCGGGTGCATGTCACAACCGGCGAGAATGTCAGTGTCGAGCTGACGCCGCAGACCCAGGTGCGTGCCGTGACCCTGGCCAATATCGAGGACATCAAGCCCGGCAGCTACATCGGCTCGGCGGCGGTGCCCATGGCCGACGGCACTCTCAAGGCCCTGGAGGTGCATGTGTTTCCGCCGCAGATGGCCGGGACCGGCGACGGCCACCGGCCTTTCGACCTGGCCAAGGGCAGCAGCATGACCAACGGCAGCGTTGGCGATCTGGTGGTGAGCAATGGCCGGACCCTGACCGTCAACTACAAGGGTGGCCAGCAGAAGATCCTGGTGCCTGACGATGTGCCCATCGTCAATCTGCTGCCGGGGGATCGCAGCTTGCTCAAGTCCGGGGTCAAGGTGGTGATGTTCGTCACCCAGGGCGCCGACGGCAAACTGACTGCGCAATCGATTTCCGCTGGCAAGGACGGGGTGAAACCGCCGATGTAGGTTCGTCGTCCGGTGTTGCGTTGCCGGATGTTTCCATACCGGGGTTGTGCTGGCGGTCCGCCGAGCCCTGGTTTAGGGTTTGCGGTCGTTCAATAACGGCGGAGTCCCTTATGGAAAAGTCAACGTTCAATCCGGCCACGGTGTTCAACTCGTTGCAATACGGTTTCAGCCAGGCCGTGGAGGTGCGGGGCGGGCGGCGCTTGCTGCTGTCCGGGCAGGTGGGGGTGGACGAGTACGAGCGGACCGTGGGCCCGGGCCTGCGGGAGCAGACCGAGCAGGCGTTCGACAATATCCAGCGGGTGCTGGCCGAGGCCGGTGGGGCGTTGGCGGATGTGGTAATGCTGCGGATCTATATCGCCGAAGCGGCCCGGGACCAGCAGGAGCACATCAGCGAGGTCTTGCTCGAACGCTTTGCCAGCCAGCCACCGGCGTCTTCGTGGATCATTGTCAGCGGCCTGTCGCTACCCGAGTGGCTGATCGAAGTCGAGGCAGAGGCAGTGCTGGAGGAGCGTCAGCAGGTCGTCGAAACGGCGCTGTTCAATCCGGCGCGGGCCATCTGACCGCCAGTCAAGAAAATGCTAGGAGCGAGGCTTGCCCGCGATGGACTCGGAGCGCTGCGTTTATCCAGTGAACACGCGCTACCATCGCGAGCGAACTTCGCTCCTACCGGGATCACCTCGCTTAACTGATCGGCATTAACCGCACAGATCGCTTTTTCTATTCACCCGCGAGGGGTCACTTGGCGTTGGTGTAGATCTGGTCGAAGATCCCGCCGTCGTTGAAGTGGGTCTTCTGCACGCTGCGCCAGTCGCCGAAGGTCTTCTCCACCGAAAGGAAGTCGACTTTCGGGAAGCGGTCGGTGAACTTGGCCAGCACCTTCGGATCCCGCGGGCGCAGGTAGTTGTTGGCGGCGATCTCCTGGCCTTCCGGCGACCACAGGTACTTCAGGTATTCCTCGGCGGCGGCGCGGGTGCCTTTCTTCTCCACCACCTTGTCCACTACCGACACCGGAGGCTCGGCTTCGGCGGAGACGCTCGGGTAGATCACCTCGAACTGGTCGCGGCCGAATTCGCGGGCGATCATTTCCGCCTCGTTCTCGAAGGTCACCAGCACGTCGCCGATCTGGTTGGTCATGAAGGTCGTGGTGGCGGCGCGGCCACCGGTGTCCAGCACCGGCGCCTGCTTGAACAGCTTGCCGACGAAGTCCTTGGCCTTGTTCTCGTCGCCGCCGTTCTTGAGCACGTAGCCCCAGGCCGAGAGGTAGGTGTAGCGACCGTTACCCGAGGTCTTGGGGTTGGGCACGATCACCTGCACGCCGTCCTTGAGCAGGTCCGGCCAGTCCTTCAATGCCTTGGGGTTGCCCTTGCGCACGATGAACACCGTGGCCGAGGTGAAGGGGGCGCTGTTGTCCGGCAGGCGGGTGACCCAGTTGTCCGGGACCAGCTTGCCGTTGTCCGCCAGGGCGTTGATGTCGGTGGCCATGTTCATGGTGATGACGTCCGCCGGCAGGCCGTCGATCACCGAGCGCGCTTGCTTGCTGGAGCCGCCGAAGGACATCTGCAGGGTGATGTTTTCGTTGTGCTCGGCCTTCCAGTGCTTCTGGAAGGCGGCGTTGTAGTCCTTGTAGAAGTCGCGCATCACGTCGTAGGAAACGTTGAGCAGGGTCGGTGCGGCCTGGGCGGCGCCAGCCAGGGCCAGGCCGGCGGCCAGGAGCGAAGCGCTGAAGAGTTTTTTCACTGCACATTTCCTTTTATTCGAGAGTGAAGGCAATTTGCCGCCGACTATAGCCGGGGCGCTATATCTCTTTAAAGATTGAAAAGTACTTTGCTTATTCCATTTTCTTAAAAAGGGCATTACCGCAGCGTGAACAGAAGGCGGCGGCCGGTTCATGGTGGTTCTTGCGGCACACCGGGCAGTCGTGTTTGAGCTGCTCGCCGCGCATGGCGCTGGCCAGCTCGGCGGTGAAGATCCCGGTGGGCACGGCGATGATCGAGTAACCGGTGATCATCACCATGGACGAGATCACCTGGCCGATCACCGTCTTGGGCACGATATCGCCGTAGCCCACGGTGGTCAGGGTGACGATGGCCCAGTAGATGCCCTTGGGAATGCTGGTGAAGCCGTGCTCCGGGCCTTCGACCACGTACATCAGGGTGCCGAACACCGTGACCAGGGTGCAGACGCTGAGCAGGAACACCAGGATCTTCTGCTTGCTGCCGCGCAGGGCGTCGAGCAGGTAGTGAGCCTGCTTGAGGTAGGGCGCCAGCTTGAGCACCCGGAAGATCCGCAGCATGCGGATGATGCGGATGATCAACAGGTACTGGGCGTCGCTGTAGTACAGGGCGAGGATCCCGGGGACGATCGCCAACAGGTCCACCAGCCCGTAGAAGCTGAAGGCATAGCGCAGCGGCTTGGGCGAACAGTACAGGCGCAGCCCGTACTCGATGGCGAAGATCAGGGTGAAGCCCCATTCGATGTACGCCAGGACGTTGGCGTAGTCGCGGTGCACCTGGTCGATGCTGTCGAGGATCACGATCACCAGGCTGGCGAGAATGATCAGCAGCAAGGTGGTATCGAAGCGTCTTCCAGCCACGGTGTCGGTCTGGAAGATCATCACGTAGAGGCGTTGCCGCCAGTTGTCGCTGTTACCCATGGAAATCGCCTGAATCGAAGATCAGCGAAGCCTAGGTGGATTCGTCGCGCTAGCGCAAGGCGCCTCGCTGCGTGGCGTGCGGCCCAACACCCGATTGCAGGCCAGCACCAGCCAGCAGGCAAGGACGAAGGGGCCGGTCAGAGGCGGCAAGCCTATCGCGGCGATGCCGGGGGCGATCAACAGCGCCAGGACCATGCCCAGCAGCGGCCACCAGGGGCGCAGGCCAAGTTGGCCCAAGGCCAGGGCCACCAGCGCGCAGTTGTAGCCGGCCAGTCCCGAGAGCGCCTGGCCGGGCTCCTGCAGCATGACCGCCACGGCCAGGCCGAACCCCGAGCCGCCCAGGGCCCAGATCGCCGCCCGACGGTTGGCCAGCAGCAGGCCGGCGAAGACCAGCAGCCCCGCCAGCCAGTCGCCGAGGAACATCACCTGGCCCAGGCCCTGGAACAGGCCGCCCAGCAGCCCCGTGGGTGACAGCCCTGCGGTTTGCGGGTGGGCGGCCAGCGGTGTGAACAGGCCCGCCAGGAGCCAGCCGAGGCCGACGAAGGGCGCGGTGTAGGCCGGCAGCCGGGCGGGTTGCCGGGCGCGCTTGAGCCACTGCTGGGTGATGATCGCGCTCAGGCCGCCGGCGGCGATGATCAAAGGTGGCAGCAAGATCGACCAGGGCAGGTACAGGCTCAGCAGCAGCCCGAGCAATACGCCGTTGTAGCTGAACAGCCCGGCTTGCCGATCGGCCTTGGCGTAGCCCCGTTGCTGGGCCGTCAGTAGTCCGGCCAGGGCGCCGAGCAGGGCGCCACCGAGCAGCGCCGGAGCGCTGGCCAGGATCGCCAGCAGGCACAGCAGGCCGCACAGCGGGTCGCGCTGGAGAAAGATCTGGCTGAAGCCATTGAGCAGGGCAGTGGCCCAATCGGGGCAGAAAGCGTTGAACGACTGTGACGGCATGATGGACATCGGTCAGTGCGGCCGCTGTTGGCTGCGTCCGGCCCACCAGGCTCTCTCTGTGGAGAGCGCTGAATGGACCGGGGTCGCAGCGCCGGCAGTGGGGCAGGTCAGAGAAGGGTTTCGACACGCAGGGAATTAGTCGTCCCAGGTTGGCCAAACGGCACACCCGTGGTGATCACGACGGTATCCCCGCGCTTGGCCAGGCCTTGGGCCTGGGCGATTTCCAGGGCCGTGGCACACACTTCATCCACTTGGCGCAGGCGATCGTTGACCACCGAATGCACACCCCAGGCCACGCTCAGGCGGCGGGCCGCCAGCAGGTTGGGGGTCAGGTTGAGAATGGGCACCGACGGTCGTTCCCTGGCGGCGCGCAAGGTGGAGCTGCCGGATTCGCTGTAGTTCACCAGCACCGCCACCGGCAGGATGCTGCAGATACGCCGGATCGCACAGCTGATGGCATCGGACACCGTGGCTTCGGCCTGGGGCCGGCTGACGTCCAACTGGGCCTGGTAGTCCGGCCCGGTTTCCACCTGGCGGATGATCTTGCTCATCATCTGCACGGCTTCCAGCGGGTACTCGCCTGAAGCGGTTTCCGCCGACAGCATCACCGCATCAGCGCCTTCGGCCACCGCATTGGCGACATCGGTCACTTCAGCCCGGGTGGGCGCCGGGCTGAAACGCATGGACTCCAGCATCTGCGTGGCCACCACCACCGGCCTGCCCAGTTGGCGGCAGGTACCGATGATGTCCTTCTGGATCTGCGGCACGGCTTCGGCCGGTACCTCGACTCCCAGGTCGCCCCTGGCCACCATGATTGCGTCGCTCAGTTCGGCGATTTCCCGCAGTTGAGCCACTGCCGAGGGTTTTTCGATCTTGGCCATCAGGAAGGCCTTGTTGCCGATCAGCTCCCGGGCTTCGCGGATATCTTCCGGGCGCTGCACGAAGGACAGCGCCACCCAGTCCACCCCCAGTTCCAGGCCGAAGCTCAGGTCGCGGCGGTCCTTGGCGGTCAGCGGGCTCAGGTCCAGCACCGCCTGGGGTACGTTGACCCCCTTGCGGTCCGAGAGCTCGCCACCGTTGAGCACCGTGGTGTCGATGGCGTCGGCGTGCCTGGCCAGGACTCGCAAGCGCAGCTTGCCGTCGTCCAGCAGCAGGTCCATGCCCGGCTCCAGGGCGGCGATGATCTCCGGGTGCGGCAGGTTGACCCGCTGGGTGTTCCCGGGTGCCGGGTCCAGGTCCAGGCGCAGGGCTTGGCCGCGCACCAACTGGACCTTGCCGTCGGCGAAGGTGCCGACTCGCAGCTTCGGTCCTTGCAGGTCCATGAGGATGCCCAGTGGGTGGTTCAACTCGCTTTCGATCTGGCGGATCCAGGCATAGCGCTGGGCATGATCGGCATGGCTGCCGTGGCTGAAATTGAGCCGGAAGATGTTCACTCCGGCCTGTACCAGCTCACGGATGTCCTCGATGCCGTCGGTGGCCGGGCCCAGGGTGGCGAGGATCTTGACCTTCTTGTCAGGCGTCATGTTTGGTGGTCTCGAGAATCAGGATGGCGCGGAAGTCGTTGACATTGGTACGGGTCGGCTCGGTGACGATCAGGCTGTCCAGGGCCGCGAAATAGCCGTAGCCATTGTTGTTGTCCAGCTCGTCGCTGGCGTTCAGGCCCAGGGCCGTGGCGCGGGCGAAGCTGTCCGGGGTCATGATGGCCCCGGCGTTGTCCTCGGAGCCGTCGATGCCGTCGGTGTCGCCAGCCAGGGCGTAGATGCCGGGATGGCCCTTGAGGCTGTCGGTCAGGCTCAGCAGGAACTCGGCATTGCGCCCGCCACGGCCCGTACCGCGTACCGTGACCGTGGTCTCGCCGCCGGACAGGATCACGCAGGGCGCGGCCAGGGGTTGGCCATGCAGGGCCACCTGGCGGGCGATGCCGGCGTGGACCTTGGCCACCTCGCGGGACTCGCCCTCCAGGTCGCCGAGGATCAACGGGCTGAAACCGGCCTGGCGCGCCTTGACTGCCGCCGCCTCCAGGGATTGTTGAGGCCGGGCGATCAGCTGGAAATGGCTGCGGGCCAGGCACGGGTCGCCGGGTTTGACGGTTTCCGACTCGGGGCTCTGCAGCCAGGTGCGCACTGCCGGCGGTACCTCGATGGCGTAGCGCTGGAGGATCGCCAGGGCCTGGGCCGAAGTGCTGGGGTCGGCCACGGTGGGGCCGGAGGCGATGACCGTCGCCAAATCGCCGGGAACATCGGAAATCGCATAGGTGTAGACCGTGGCTGGCCAGCAGGCCTTGGCCAGGCGCCCGCCCTTGATCGCCGAGAGGTGCTTGCGCACGCAATTCATCTCGCCGATGGTGGCGCCGGACTTGAGCAGGGCCTTGTTGAGCGCTTGCTTGTCGGCCAGGGTGATGCCAGCGGCGGGCAGGGCCAGCAGCGCCGAGCCACCGCCGGACAGCAGGAAAATCACCCGGTCCTGTTCCGTCAGGTCGCTGACCATCTCCAGCACCCGCCGAGCCACGGCCAGGCCGGCGGCATCGGGCACCGGGTGGGCCGCTTCGACCACCTCGATCTTGTGGCAAGGGGCGCCGTGGCCATAGCGAGTGACCACCAGCCCACGGACTTCGCCCTGCCAGTTGCGTTCGACCACCTGGGCCATAGCCGCGGCGGCCTTGCCGGCGCCGATGACGATGACCCGGCCGCTGCGGTCGCTGGGTAGGTGGGCTTCGAGGACATGTTGCGGATGGGCGGCGTCGATGGCTGTGGCAAACAGCTCACGCAGCAATTGTTGCGGATCGACCGACATGGCGGGCTCCCGGATTCTTGTTATGGGGGCGTGAAACAGGTGTAGCCACCGCCAAGGGCGGTGTCAGGGTCGGCAGGGCCTGTCCGTGGCCCGCAGTGATGCGTTTCCTGCGGACCTTCGCACAGCCCGGGGCGGTGGCTACGAATGCTGCTTAGTGTTTGTCGCGGATCGAGAAGTTGGCCATGTGCTCCAGGCCCTTGATCAGGGCCGAGTGGTCCCAGTTGCCGCCACCGATGGCGTTGCAGGTGCTGAACACCTGCTGGGCGTTGGCGGTGTTGGGCAGGTTGATGCCCAGCTCGCGGGCGCCGCTGAGGGCCAGGTTGAGGTCCTTCTGGTGCAGGTTGATACGGAAGCCCGGGTCGAAGGTGCCCTTGATCATGCGTTCGCCATGCACTTCCAGGATGCGCGAGGAGGCGAAGCCGCCCATCAGTGCTTCGCGCACCTTGGCGGGGTCGGCGCCGTTCTTCGCGGCGAACAGCAGCGCTTCGGCCACGGCCTGGATGTTCAGGGCAACGATGATCTGGTTGGCCACCTTGGCGGTCTGGCCGTCGCCGTTGCCGCCGACCAGGGTGATGTTCTTGCCCATGCTCTGGAACAGCGGCAGGGCGCGTTCGAAGGCCTGGCTGTCGCCGCCGACCATGATGCTCAGGGTCGCGGCCTTGGCCCCGACTTCACCGCCGGACACCGGGGCGTCCAGGTATTGCGCGCCTTTTTCGTTGATCTTGGCGGCGAAGGCCTTGGTCGCGGTGGGCGAGATCGAACTCATGTCGATGACGATCTTGCCCTTGCCGATCCCGGCAGCCACGCCGTCGGCGCGCAGCAGCACGTCTTCGACCTGGGGGGTGTCGGGCACCATGATGATCACGAACTCGGCTTCCTGGGCCACTTCCTTGGGGGAGGCCAGGGCCACGGCGCCGGCGGCGATCAGGTCGGCCGGGGCCTTGCCGTGGTGTTCCGAGAGCAGCAGGTTGTGGCCGGCCTTCTGCAGGTTGGCGGCCATGGGGTGGCCCATGATGCCGGTGCCGATGAATCCGATTTTAGCCATGGGAAAATCCTCTTTTTATTGCTCTATAAGGTTGCGGGTGCCAAGGCATCCGTCTTGCGGGCAGCCTGGCCCCTACCGTAGGGGCGAGCAGCATCCGGCTGGCCCGCGATGAACGATGACGCGGTGGCCGATCAGATGGCGTTGTGGCTCTTGAGCCAGCCCAGGCCCGCTTCGGTGGTGGTCAGCGGCTTGTACTCGCAGCCGACCCAGCCCTGGTAGCCGATGCGCTCCAGGTGCTCGAACAGGAAGCGGTAGTTGATCTCGCCGGTGCCCGGTTCGTTGCGCCCGGGGTTGTCCGCCAGTTGCACGTGGTTGATCTGCTCCAGGTGGTTGGCCAGGGTCCGGGCCAGGTCTCCTTCCATGACCTGCATGTGATAGATGTCGTACTGCAGGAACAGGTTGGCGCTGCCGACCAGCTCGCGGATCGACAGCGCCTGGGCGGTGTTGTTGAGGTAGAAGCCGGGAATGTCGCGGGTATTGATGGCTTCCATTACCAGCTTGATGCCCACGGCCTGGAGCTTGTCGGCGGCGTACCTGAGGTTGTCGACGAAGGTCTTTTGCACCAGGGCCTCATCCACGCCCTGGGGGCGGATGCCGGCCAGGCAGTTGACCTGGGTGTTGCCCAGGACCTGGGCATAGGCGATGGCCAGATCGACCCCGGCGCGGAATTCCGCGACCCGGTCGGGCAGGCAGGCGATGCCACGCTCGCCCTTGGCCCAGTCGCCGGCCGGCAGGTTGAACAGCACCTGGGTCAGGCCGTGGGCGTCGAGCTGGGCCTTGATCTCGGCCGAGCTGAACTCATAGGGAAACAGGTACTCGACCCCGCTGAAGCCGGCATCGGCGGCAGCCTTGAAACGGGCGAGGAAGTCCTGTTCGGTGAACAGCATGGACAGGTTGGCGGCAAAACGCGGCATGGTGGTCTCCTGTGGATCTATCAAGTCCTGTCGCCGCTGGCACGGGCTGCGCAACGGTTCGAGGAACCTTGCGCGATACCAGAGCCCGTTTGGGGCGATCGCAGCCTTCGGCAGCGGCAACAGACACTGTGCGGGTGGGTCAGTCGAGCAGGGAAATTGCAGTGGGGGCGTCGTTGCCCACCAGTGCCAGGTCCTCGAACTCGTTGACCGCGTTGATCTCGGTACCCATGGAGATGTTGGTCACCCGTTCCAGGATGATCTCCACCACCACCGGTACCTTGAAGGTTTCGACCAGCTCCTGGGCCTGGCGCAGGGCCGGCTGGATATCCTTGGGCTCGAACACTCGCAGGGCCTTGCAGCCCAGGCCTTCGGCCACCGCGACGTGATCCACGCCGTAGCCATTGAGCTCGGGAGCGTTGAGGTTGTCGAAGGACAACTGCACGCAGTAGTCCATCTCGAAGCCGCGCTGGGCCTGGCGGATCAACCCCAGGTAGGAGTTGTTCACCACCACGTGGATGTACGGCAGGTTGAACTGCGCACCCACCGCCAGCTCTTCGATCATGAACTGGAAGTCGTAGTCGCCGGACAGTGCCACCACCTTGCGGCTTGGGTCAGCCTTGACCACCCCCAGGGCCGCAGGAATGGTCCAGCCCAGCGGGCCGGCCTGGCCGCAGTTGATCCAGTGGCGTGGCTTGTAGACGTGCAGGAACTGCGCGCCGGCGATCTGCGACAGGCCGATGGTGCTGACGTAGCAGGTGTCCTTGCCGAACACCTGGTTCATTTCCTCGTAGACCCGCTGCGGCTTGACCGGCACGTTGTCGAAGTGGGTCTTGCGCTGCAGGCTGGCCTTGCGCTGCTGACAGTCGTGCAACCAGGCGCTGCGGTCCTTGAGCTTGCCGGCCGCTTGCCACTCGCGGGCCACTTCCAGCAGTACGGTAAGGGCGCTACCGGCGTCGGAGACGATGCCCAGGTCGGGAGTGAAGACCCGGCCGATCTGGGTCGGCTCGATGTCCACGTGGATGAACTTGCGGCCTTCGGTGTAGACATCCACCGAGCCGGTGTGGCGGTTGGCCCAGCGGTTGCCGATGCCCAGTACGACATCGGACTTGAGCAGGGTGGCGTTGCCGTAGCGATGGGAGGTCTGCAGGCCGACCATGCCCACCATCTGCGGGTGATCGTCGGGAATGCTGCCCCAGCCCATCAGGGTCGGGATCACTGGGATGCCGGTCAGCTCGGCGAACTCCACCAGCAGCTCGCTGGCATCGGCGTTGATCACCCCGCCGCCGGCCACCAGCAACGGCCGTTCGGCCTGGGCCAGCAGGGCCAGGGCTTTCTCGGCCTGGACCCGGGTGGCCGAGGGCTTAGCCAGGGGCAGGGGCTGGTAGGCGTCGATATCGAATTCGATTTCCGCCATCTGCACGTCGAACGGCAGGTCGATCAGTACCGGGCCAGGGCGGCCGGAGCGCATTTCATAGAAGGCTTTCTGGAAGGCGTAGGGCACCTGGCCCGGCTCCAGCACGGTGGTGGCCCACTTGGTCACCGGCTTGACGATGCTGGTGATGTCCACGGCCTGGAAGTCTTCCTTGTGCAGGCGGGCACGGGGAGCCTGGCCGGTGATGCAGAGGATCGGGATGGAGTCGGCCGAGGCACTGTACAGGCCGGTGACCATGTCGGTGCCGGCGGGGCCCGAGGTGCCGATGCACACGCCGATGTTGCCGGCCTTGGTGCGGGTGTAGCCCTCGGCCATGTGCGAGGCGCCTTCGACGTGGCGAGCGAGCACATGATCGATGCCGCCGACTTTCTGCAGTGCGGAGTACAGCGGGTTGATGGCAGCGCCCGGGATGCCAAAGGCGGTGTCGACCCCTTCACGGCGCATCACCAGAACGGCGGCTTCGATTGCTCTCATTTTGCTCATGGTTTTGTGCCTCTTACGTTTTGTAATTGTATACAAGTGGCTTTGCGCAGAGTGTATTCACGGCGGGCTGCGCAGGTCAATGGCTTTTCTTGGAAGCAGACGGCTGCGTGTTTAGCCCCGATAAACCGGTGTCATTTTGTCGCATGGGCTATATTTCAACAATTATTGTATACAAAAACAAAGTTCATTGTGTTCTATTCGTTGCATCGAGCTTCTCCTGAAATGAGCTCCACCAGGCTTTCCAATAACAAGATGAGGACGGCACCCATGAGCGCTTTAACCTTGAAAGTCGCAATCAACCTGGCCAACCAGGCCATCCAGGCGGGGCGCAAGATCAGTGCCGCGCCACTGGCCATCGCGGTACTCGATGCCGGTGGTCATCTGGTGACCTTGCAAAGGGAGGATGGCGCTAGCCTGCTGCGCCCGCAGATCGCCATCGGCAAGGCCTGGGGGGCGATCGCCCTGGGCAAGGGTTCGCGCCTGCTGGCGCTGGATGCCCAGCAGCGCCCGGCCTTCATCGGCGCACTCAACAGCCTGGGGCAGGGCAGCGTGGTACCGGCGCCGGGCGGGGTATTGATTCGTGATCAGGCGGGCTTGGTGATCGGCGCCATCGGCATCAGTGGCGATACCTCGGACATCGATGAGCAGTGCGCCATCAGCGCCATCGAAGCCCAGGGCCTGGCCGCGGATGCAGGCGTCAGCGCCTAGGTCGCGCAGTACGTGTAGCCGCTGTCGAACCTGCGAGGCTGCGATCGGGTGCGCGTCGCCCGCCAAACCGGGCGACGCGGTACCTCAGGTTAATTGCCGATAGCCACCAGGGGGCTCGTGCCGAGCCGTACGCAGCCTGCGGGAACCCCATGGCGCCCTTGAACCGGGCGGCGCCAGGAGGGCGGGTTATGCGGATTCGGGCTCGCAGCCCTTGAGTACCAGGCGGATGATGGTCTGGGCGGCGGCTTCGTAATCTTCGTCAGCCAGCTTGGCCTTGCCGGTGACCACCGAGATCTGCCAGTCGAAGTCGGCGTAGGTCTGGGTCGCGGCCCAGATGCTGAACATCAGGTGGTGCGGATCCAGGGGCGCGATCTGGCCACGGTCGATCCAGGTCTGGATGCACTCGATGTTGTGCTTGGCCTGGGCGTTGAGCTGTTCCACCTGGTCCGGGCTCAGGTGCGGCGCGCCATGCATGATCTCGCTGGCGAACACCTTGGAGGCGAAGGGCAGGTCGCGGGAGATGCGGATCTTCGAGCGAATGTAGCCGCTGAGCACCTCGCTGGGCACGCCGTCGGCGTTGAATGGAGTGGAGGCCTGGAGAATGGGCTCGATGATGCTTTCGAGCACCTCGCGATAGAGGTTTTCCTTGGACTTGAAGTAGTAGTAGACGTTGGGCTTGGGCAACCCGGCCTTGGCGGCGATGTCGCTGGTCTTGGTCGCAGCGAAGCCCTTGTCGGCAAACTCTTCGCTGGCGGCTCGCAGAATCAGTTCTTTATTGCGCTCGCGGATGGTGCTCATAAACCAGGGGATTCCTTGCCTGTTCGGGCGGTTGCGCATGGTAGCACCGGGGTTGCGAGAGGCTCAAGAATGCCCACTGGGCAGCTTTTTTCCGAGTTGAAGGGGGCTTTTGGGGCAAGGGCGAGCGCATGCGCTCCTGGAGCGATCGACGCTTATAGGGGGCATGGCGGAGCCGGTCGCTATCTCGCCGGTAGCCTATGCCACAGGCTATGCTGCGGCCTCATTTGACGAAGGGAAGCCTGGCCCATGGCAGGAAGCAGTTTGCTGGTCTTGATCGACGATATCGCCGCGGTGCTGGATGACGTGGCCTTGATGAGCAAGATGGCGGCGAAGAAGACCGCCGGGGTCCTGGGGGATGACCTGGCCCTCAACGCCCAGCAGGTATCGGGTGTTCGTGCCGAGCGCGAGATTCCGGTGGTCTGGGCCGTTGCCAAGGGCTCGTTTCGCAACAAGCTGATCCTGGTACCGGCGGCGCTGGCCATCAGTGCCCTGGCGCCCTGGCTGGTGACGCCCTTGTTGATGCTCGGTGGCGCCTACCTGTGTTTCGAGGGTTTCGAGAAACTGGCGCACAAGTACCTGCACGCCGCCGATGCGGGTGCCGAGCCTGTGCAAAGCCAACAGGCGCAGGTCGATCCGTCGCTGGACCTGGTGGCCTTCGAACAGGACAAGATCAAGGGAGCGATCCGCACTGACTTCATTCTCTCCGCAGAAATCATCGCCATCACCCTGGGCACCGTGGCCGGCGCTTCGCTGGCCCAGCAGGTAGTGGTGCTTTCGGGAATCGCGGTGGTGATGACGGTGGGGGTCTATGGCCTGGTGGCCGGTATCGTCAAGCTCGATGACCTGGGGCTGTGGCTGGCAGGCAAGCCTGGGGCCCTGGCCAGGCGAGTTGGCGCGGCGATCCTGCGGGCGGCGCCATTGATGATGAAGAGCCTGTCGGTGATCGGTACTGCCGCGATGTTCATGGTCGGCGGCGGCATCCTGACCCATGGGGTTCCCGCCTTGCATCACCTGATCGAAGACCTGGCCGGGCGCAGTGCCTCGCTGCTCGGCGCCGTTGCGGTGCTGACGCCGACCCTGCTCAATGCCGTGGTCGGGGTCATTGCCGGGGCTCTGGTGCTGGCGGCGGTGACGCTGGCGGGCAAGCTCTGGCGTGGCCTGCGCGGTTGAGCCTGGCCTCAGGCCGCGGCTTGCTCTGCCTCCGGGCGTGGGGCTTGTGCCTGTTGGCGGCACCAGCGGCGCCAGGTGGCCTGCAACTGCATGAGCGCAGCGTGGGCCATCTCCCGTGAGGTTTCGGGGAGGTTGGGGGCGCTTGCCAGTGCCTGGAGCAAGGATCGCGTCGGGCCATCCAGTTGGTCGTGGCGCAGGGTCGTAGGGCCGCCGCTCCTGAGCAGCATCGCCAGGTGATTCAGATAGCGATCACGCTCGATGGCCAGGGCGCCGCGAGTGGTGTCCAGGCAGCCGCGCAGCTGTAGCAGCTCGTCTCCCAGGTCCAGCCCCTGGAGGCCATTGTCCCAGTGGTCGCGGCGGTTCTCGGGTTGCATCTGCCAATACCGGGACACGCGGATCAGGCGATCGGCCATGCGTCCGCCGAACCAGCTTTCGGCCTGCTCCAGCGGCCTTGAAGTGAGCTGTGCCAGGTCGAACAAGGAGGCTTTGAACATCCGGCGGTAGTGATGCTCCCCCGGGCTCAGGCTGACCAGGCGCAGCACCACCACGGCAATAGCGACGCCCATCAGGGTGGCCATGGCCTTGTTCAGGAAGGCGGCCAGGTCATAGGTCATCAGGTTGCCGGGGCCGACGTTGTTGACGAAGAAAATGCAGAAGGCCGACGCGATCGGTGCCAGTTTCGGCCGGCTCATGCAGAGCGACGCGAAAAATAGCGGCACGCCAAGGCCCAGGTACAGCAGGGGAAAGCCATCCCAGCCGGGGAGCAGGCCGAGGCCGACGAAGCCTGCGACAGGAACCGACAGGGCGATACCCTTGAGGAAGTTCAGGCAGGCTGCTGCAGGGTTCTCGCGGCCGGCGAACAGACTTAGCACCACACCGCAGATGGAGACCGCCCCCAGGCCCGAAGGCCAGGCGCAAAGGAGCCAGAAAGCGGCCACGGCGAGAAAGGCCAGGGCACTGCGCAATCCGCCCAGCAAGCCTTGCTCAAGGTCTCGGTGCCAGGACAAGGCTCCTGGGGCGCCGGGAGGAACCAGGCCCTGTTCCAGGGCACTGACGCTACGAGCACTTTGCGCCACCAGGTCCAGCACCTGGGACAGTTGCAGCAGGCAGAGACGGGCTTCGGTCGATTGCGAGCGATCGGCCAAGCCTTGTTCCAGGCGCTGGGCCAGGGCGGCCAAGGGCGACTCATGCTCGGCTGCCAGGGCCTGGCTGGTTTCGCGGATCAGCGCTTGCACCGATTGTGCCTCTTGCGGTTCGAGCAACTGTCGCTGTCGGGCCACGCTCCTGGCGGCGCGCAGCAGGCCCAGCAGGTCACGACTCAGAACGCGCAATGCCTGGGAACGGCGGCGCCCCTGTGCGCCCTCGAACCAGGCGTGATCGCGCTGGGCATCCACGGTGACGATGCTGCCCAGGGCGAGCAGCAGGCCCTGGCGTTGGTCATCCCCCAACAGTTCCGACGCTGTGGCGCGGCGCCCGGCCAGCCAGGCTGCCCGGCCCTGGGCGGCGAGGGCCTGCTCGACCCGGCGTGGCCAGAGCACGAGGCTGGCCACGCAGGCGCAAATGATCCCCAAGCCGATCTCCGAACAACGTGCCACCGCCTGGTCGAACACCTGCAAGGGCGCCACAGTGGCGGGCAGGGCAATGATTGCCGCGGTATAGCCGGCCAGCACGAATCCGTAGGCGGCATGGTTGCGCAGCAGCGAGGCGCCGGTGGTACACAAGGCCAGCCACAGGGCCATGGCCAGCAGGAACAGCAGCGGTGCCTGGCCCAGCAGACCGATGAGCAGGATCGATGCCAGGGCTCCGATCACCGTGCCCAAGAGACGATAAGCCCCCTTGGCCAGGACCATGCCGCTGCTGGATTGGCTGACGATGAACACGGTGGTCAGGGCCCATTGCGGTTGTTGAAAATCCAGGCGCAGGGCCAGGTAGAGCGCCAGTCCACCGGCAATCAGGTTCCGGGTGGCGAACAGCAGGTCCGAGGGGGTGGGAGCGAAGAGGGCTTGCCAGGTATCGGCGACACGAAAAGTCGGCAGTTTCATGTTGTGGCCACATAGATAGCTAGCTAACGATTAGCATCGTATCTACATTGCCTGAAGCTGCCAATGGTTGTTTCGAGCCTGGCGGGGCCGGTTGAAAGGTATGGCTGAATGGCGGGAACTGGCCGCCCTCCGATGGAAGGGCGGCCGGGCACTTACTCGGCGATCTGCAGCTTGCGGGCTTCGGTATAGACGTAGCGCACTTGTTCGTACTCGAACGGCGAGTTCAGCTCGCCGTAGCGGAAGTTGGTCTGGTAGCGCTTGTCGACACCGCGCAGCAGCCAGAGCTCCGGATGGTTCTTGCTGACTTCGGCGACATTGAGGAAGTTGATCGCCGATTCGGCGGTGTAGTCCACTGCCAGGCCGGCGGTGTCGCGCAGGTTCGACGGGCCGAGGATTGGCAGCACCAGGTAGGCCCCGCCAGGAACGCCATAGAAACCCAGGGTCTGGCCGAAGTCTTCGCTCTGGCGCGGCAGGCCCATCTTGGTGGCCGGGTCCCACAGGCCGGCAATGCCGATGGTGGTGTTGAGCAGCAGGCGGGCCGTGGTTTCCATCGAGCGCTGGCCCTTGAACTGCAACAGGCTGTTGAGCAGGTTGGGCACGTCGCCCAGGTTGTTGAAGAAGTTGCTGACCCCGGTGCGCAGGAACCTTGGCGTCACGTAGCGGTAGCCATCTACAACAGGCAGGAACACCCATTGGTCGAAGCGGTAGTTGAAGTGATAGACCCGGCGGTTCCAGGACTCCAGCGGGTCATAGACGTTCAGTGCACTGAGGGTCGAGCGTTCGAATTCACGCTGGTCCAGGCCCGGGTTGAACTTGAGTTGTTGCAGTGGCTCGGTGAACCCGTCGGGATCGGGGGCGGTGGTGGTGCCGGCCAGGCTGTTATCGGCCTGGGCATAGCCTGTGCAGAGCAACGCAGCGATAAGCAGGAGATGTTTAGCCACGGAAGAACTCCAGCATGGCGTCGCTGTTGACGCGGTAGTTGAGGTTGCCGCAGTGGCCACCATGGGGGTAGACGGTCAGGCGCTCGCCAAAGGTCCGGCGCAGGAAGCCCAGGTCGCCGGGGCCCAGGATCACGTCGTCGGCGTTATGCATCACGGCGATCTTCGGGCTGGCCTTGAGGTAATCCTGCAGGGCGTAGAGGCTGACCTGGTCGACCAGTTGCAGCAGGCTGCCGCCATCGGTGCGGGCGCGCCACATCGGGATCACTTGCTCGGTCAGGTAGCAGTCGAAGTCGCATTGCAGGGCACGCTTGAGGAAGGGCGTGAGGCTGGTGCCCTCGCGGATCGGGTACTTGGGCGGGGTAATCAGGCCGCGACGGTTGATCAGGTCCGAGGTGAAGGCGATGTCAGCCGCCGAGAAGCGGAAGGAGGTGCCGATCAGCATCGCCATCTGCTCGTTGCTCAGGTGCTGCTTGGATTGCTGCAGGTCGTAGAGCAGGGCATCGGTCAGGTCGATGTAGCCCTTCTGCTGGAAGTAGCGGGTGAGCTTGGCCAGCATCAGTTCGTAGAAGGTAGTGCTGTTGTTGATGCCCTTGACCTCGGTCTGCACCAGTTTGTCGAGGTTGGTGATCGAGGTGTAGAGGTTGACCGGAGGGTTGAGCAGCAGGACTTTCTTGAAGTTGAAGGTACGCCGGGTTTCGTCGAGCTTGCTGACGAACGCGGCATCCAGGGCGCCGAGGCTGTAGCCGGTGAGGTAGAAATCAGTGATCGGCAGCTTGGCATTCTGTGCCCGCACAGCCTGCATGACCCGGTAGAGATCCTGGGCGTCCTCGGCGGTCACGCCCGGGGTGGCGAAGCGCGAGGCGGCGCTGATGAAGTCGAAGCTGGTGGGCGAGGACAGCTGCACCACGTGGTAGCCGGCCTTGTAGTAGAGCTTCTTCAGGTATTCGTTGAGTGTGCTGTCGTAGCGTGCGCCAGTACCGGCGATCAGGAAGATCAGCGGGGCTGCATGGTCCTGGGTGGCGATGCGGTAGGTGAGCTTCTTCACCGCCCAGAAATTGTCCGGGAGGGTGAATTCACGCTCCGGGCGCAGGGTCAGGCTGTAGTCCGACTGACGGATGTCTTCATCGGAAGGCAGCTCCGGGCGCAGGTCCGGCGGCGTGGTGACGATGGTGGCTTCGAAGGGATTGGTCAATGGATAGCCGTAGCCGGCCGGGTCGACATCGACCGCCAGTGCGGACGCACTCAGGATAAGGCCGCCGAACAGGGCGGCGAAGCGCAAGGAACGAAGCATGACTGTATCCCTAGAAGGAAGGTGCCGAATGAGGTTCGCAGGCTATGACCACCGGGCTGCTGACGAAGTGCCATGGCTGGTTCAAATAACGCCTGGGTGCATCTGGCCGGGGTGATAGTAGCCGGACGATACACGTTGCCACCCCGAGCTGAACAGCTATCTGTGCGTCGTGCTTGCCAAGCGTGGCCGGAGCATTATGCTGGGCGCCGTTTTGATTGTTCGGAGTGTTGCATGTCTAGCCGCTTTCCCGTGATTGCCCTGCTCGTTGCCTTGCCGTTGTGGCTGGCCGCCAGCTATGGCCTGCGTTACGGCTTCATGGAGGACGCTCGCTGGGTGGGCGTCTGTATCGACGAGGCCGGGCGCTGGGAGTGTTCCCTGCGTTCCAGCCTGGGATGGATGATCCACTTCAAGGTGCTGGGTTGGAGTGCCCTGGGGGCGGCGCTCCTGGCGTTCGTCGTGCCCGGACGCGCTGGCTGGGGGCTGGCGACGCTGGCGTTGCTGGCCGCCATTCCGGCGTTGGTGCTGTACAACACCACCCTGGCGGTATTTGCCCTGGTGCTCGCGAGCCTGCGCCTGGTACGTGCCAGGCGCTGCTAGCCCGTCGGTTTCAGGCGATACGGGCCCTCAGGCTGCGCCACAGGGCGGCGACCATTAGCAGGCTGACCAGCGCCCATCCCCAGGCTTGCTGGTTGGCCAGGCCTTCCTGGTACAGCTGGGGTGCGATGGCCGCACCGATGATGAAGGTCAGCAGGGCTATCTCGCGACGTGGCACTCGTACTGGCCGGCACACGAATGCCAGCGCCGGCAGCAGCAGGGCGGCACTGGGGAAGCTGCGATAACGCGGATCGAATACCAGTTCCAGTGCCATCACCGCCGCGGCGAAGCCGGCTGCCGCCAGCCACCAGCCGGCGCGCTTCTCCAGGGTCGTGAAGAGCCGTTGGCGCCAGCCTTCACGTGGGCTCAGGGCCAGTGCGCAGTGAGCCAGGACCAGCAGGTTCAGACCCAGTAGCAAGGCTGCCCAGGCCCATTCGCCGGCGAAACGGCTGGTGACTCGCGTCAGTTCTGCGAAGGTACCGATGCTGCAGGCCGCCAGGGCCCCCAGCAATGGCAGCAGTAGGGCGGCTTTGGCGCTGCGGACTCGACCGCCGAGTACCAGGGTGCTGGCGAAGATCACCGCTCCCAGTCCCAGCCACAGCGGCCAGAAAGGCAGGTTGGAGACTGGCCCGGCAAGGATGCCCTTGTCCTGGCGATTGGCATCGAACAGCCCCCAGTAGCCGCCGACTGCCCCTTCGCTGGCGCGCTTCCAGGGTTGGTCGAAGGCCTCGATCAGGTTGTAGTGCCAGCCGTTCTGTTCTGCCAGGGCGACGAAACCGCGGATGAACCTGGCCTCGTTGACCCGGCTGGGGAGTGCGGTTTCGCGCTGGCGGCCCTCGCTGGGCCAGCCGGTTTCACCGATCAGTACGTCCTTGGGGGCGAAGCGGTTGCCGAACACCTGGCGTACTTCGGCCACATGATTGAGGGCTACGTCGATGTTCGATGGATCGTCTTCCCAGTAGGGCAGCAGGTGGATGGTCAGGAAGTCCACGGCGGGGGCGATTTCGGGATGCTTGAGCCAGAACTCCCAGACGTCGGCGTAGGTCACCGGCTGCTTGACGTTGTGCTTGACCTTGAGGATCAGGCGCGCCAGCTGTGGGCCGGTGACCTCCTTGCGCAGCAGCGCTTCATTGCCGACGATCACCGCGCTGACCACGTCCGGATTGGCGTTGGCCGAGGCGATCAACAGATCGACCTCTTTCTCGCTGTCCACCGGATTGCTGTTGATCCAGGCGCCGATCATCAGCTTCAGGCCGTGCTTGCGCGCCAGTTCCGGCAAGGCTTCCAGGCCGCTCATGGAGTAGGTGCGGATGCACTCGAAGCGGGTGGCCAGCAGCGCCAGGTCGGCATCCATGCGTTCGGGCCGCAGCTTGAATGGCTGGTCGAATGGCGACTGGTCCTTGTCGAACGGGGTGTAGGAGGCGCATTGCAACTTGTGGCTGGCGCTGGCGACATCCGGCAATTGCACCGGCTGGCCGAGGCCGTACCAGTAGCTGCAGAGGGCGATCAGGCCCAGCAGGCAGGCAAGCAGATAGGCGAGGGCGGGAAAACGAGGGGTGGCGGGCATGGTCAGGCCGTCAGGGGAACGAAGCCCGGCATCTTACCTGCATTCGCCCGCAGCTTGGTGGCCGGCATGATCCAGGCATGCAAAGTTCGGGCGGACCTGCTGGCCCTGAGAGGCGGATGCTGGCTACTGGCTTTCTGATGTCGCTGCTTGTTGCCTTGAGGTCGCAGCCAGAGCAGGTCGCGGATGGTGGCGGGTTGATGATCCAGGCATCAGTACTCCGCTGATGATCGAACGCGTTCGCGGTGAGGCGTGACGGAGGCGCCGAGCACCATAACCATACGTTGATGTGCCCGGCAGCCGCCCGGCACTGCACTTTTCGGGGAAGTAACGATGAAGATGCGACGACTCTTAGGGATGGTCTGAAGTAGCCATGTATTTCCCCGGCATACCACCTAGCGCAACTTTTAAACTCGCCAAATGATCAAAAAACAATCAATTCGACGAGTATTTCTTACGTTTTCGCCACCCGGACCCCACTCCGGTGGCCATTTCCCGCATTACAGGCGCACCTCTCCTGCATTCGTCAGTAAATGTCGGCGCGCCATCCACAGGTTCGACAGAGCGAACAGTGTCACCAGTTGCGCCGTGTTTTTGGCCAAGCCGCGAAAGCGCACCTTGGTGTAACCGAACTGGCGCTTGATTACCCGGAACGGATGCTCGACCTTGGCGCGCACCTGAGCCTTGGCCTTTTCAATCTTGCGCTTGGCTTTGTACAGCACGCTGCGCTTATCGAGTTTTTTGTAGGTGCTGCGGCGTGCCGCCACCTGCCAGATAACTTCACGTCCTTCATGCTCGGGCCGCTTTTCGACACCGGTGTAGCCTGCATCGGCGCAGACCACGTTTTCGTCGCCATGCAGCAATTTGTCCACCTGGGTGACATCCGCCACATTGGCCGCCGTGCCCACTACGCTGTGCACCAGACCCGATTCGTCATCGGCGCCGATGTGGGCCTTCATGCCAAAATAATACTGGTTTCCCTTCTTGGTCTGGTGCATTTCCGGGTCGCGCTTGCCGTCCTTGTTCTTGGTCGAACTGGGCGCATTGATCAGCGTTGCATCGACGATGGTGCCCTGGCGCAGCGACAGGCCGCGGTCGCCCAGATAGCCATTGATGACAGCGAGGATGCCGGCCGCCAGCTCGTGTTTCTCCAGCAAGCGGCGGAAGTTGAGAATGGTGGTTTCGTCGGGGATGCGCTCCAGGTTCAGCCCGGCAAACTGGCGCAGGATCGTGGTTTCGTACAGCGCTTCCTCCATCGCTGGATCGCTGTAGCCGAACCAGTTCTGCAGCAGATGCACACGCAGCATCGCCATCAACGGGTAGGCCGGACGGCCACCTTCACCTTTCGGATAATGTGGCTCGATCAAAGCAATCAAGCCCTTCCACGGCACCACCCGATCCATCTCGATCAGGAACAACTCCTTGCGGGTTTGCTTGCGCTTGCCAGCGTACTCGGCGTCGGCGAAGGTCATCTGCTTCATCGGGAAACTCGGTGGGTGGGGTCGCGGTATTTTGCCAAATCAGAAAGTCTTTTTCAGAGTTTCCTTAGGCGTAGGTGCCGCAATGGTACTTGCCCTTGGCTCCAGCTTGGCCAGCGCCGACAGCAAGACCCTGAGCATCGGCTATGTCGATGGCTGGTCCGATAGCGTGGCGACGACCTACGTGGCCGCGGAGGTGATCAAGAAGCTCGGTTATGACGTCAAGCTGCAGGCGGTGGCGACCGGGATCATGTGGCAGGGCGTGGCCACCGGCAAGCTCGATGCGATGCTGTCGGCCTGGCTGCCGGTGACCCATGGCGAGTACTGGACCAAGAACAAGGACAAGGTGGTGGACTATGGCCCCAACTTCAAGGACGCCAAGATCGGGCTGATCGTGCCGGAGTACGTCAAGGCCAAATCCATCGAGGATCTCAAGACCGATACCAGCTTCAAGAGCAAGATCGTGGGTATCGACGCCGGCTCCGGCGTCATGCTCAAGACCGACCAGGCGATCAAGGACTACGGGCTGGACTACAAGCTGCAAGCCAGCTCCGGGGCGGCGATGATCGCCGAACTGAGCCGTGCCGAGGAGAAGCAGGAGTCCATCGCGGTGACGGGCTGGGTGCCGCACTGGATGTTCGCCAAGTGGAAACTGCGCTTTCTCGATGACCCCAAAGGCGTGTATGGCGCCGCTGAAACCGTCAACAGCATCGGTAGCAAGGATCTGGCGAAGAAGGCGCCGGAGGTGGCAGCGTTCCTGAAGAAGTTCCAGTGGGCTTCGAAAGACGAAATTGGCGAAGTGATGCTGGCCATCCAGGAGGGCGCCAAGCCTGATGTTGCGGCCAAGGATTGGGTCGGCAAGCACGCTGATCGAGTGGCCGAGTGGACGGCTAAATAGCAGCGCAGCGTCTATATCAAGGGTCTCGGGGCCATTCGCGGCAAAGTCGCGGATGGCCCTGTTTTTTTGCGGGGGAGAATTGGCGCGGGGGTTAATGTCGTTCTAATACTAAGGTCGTCTAGAACCTGCCGGATAGCCGCATAGAGTGGATTAGGTTCCACCTAAAATCTGTGCTGCGAGGATAAAAACAATGAACGACAGCATTTACCTCTCGATTCAAAACAGCCCGCGTTTCAAGGAGCTGGTCAGTAAGCGGGAGCGGTTCGCCTGGATTCTTTCGGCGATCATGCTTGGGCTTTACTCGGCTTTCATTCTGCTGATCGCCTACGGGCCCCAGGTCCTGGGGGCCAAGCTCAGTCCTACCTCTTCCATCACCTGGGGCATCCCCATCGGCGTTGGCTTGATTGTCTCGGCCTTCATCTTGACGGCCATCTATGTGCGGCGCGCCAACGGTGAGTTCGACGAGCTGAACAAGGCGATCCTGAAGGAGGCCCAGCAATGATCCGCCGTCTATTCGCTGCACTCGGCCTTGCCGCGTTCGCTCCGGCCCTATGGGCCGCTGACGCCCTGACGGGCGAGGTCCACAAGCAACCCCTCAATGTATCGGCGATCGTGATGTTCGTGGTGTTCGTCGGTGCCACCTTGTGCATCACCTACTGGGCTTCCAAGCGCAACAAGTCGGCCGCCGACTACTATGCGGCGGGTGGCAAGATCACCGGTTTCCAGAATGGCCTGGCGATTGCGGGCGACTACATGTCGGCGGCGTCCTTCCTGGGAATTTCCGCCCTGGTGTTCACCTCCGGCTATGACGGGCTGATCTACTCCATCGGCTTTTTGGTGGGCTGGCCGATCATTCTGTTCCTGATCGCCGAGCGCTTGCGCAACCTGGGCAAGTACACCTTTGCCGACGTGGCGTCCTATCGCCTCGGGCAGACCCAGATCCGCACCTTGTCTGCCTGTGGTTCGCTGGTGGTGGTGGCGTTCTACCTGATTGCGCAGATGGTGGGTGCCGGCAAGCTGATCCAGCTGCTGTTCGGCCTCGACTACCACGTCGCAGTGATCCTGGTGGGCATCCTGATGTGCCTGTACGTATTGTTCGGCGGCATGCTGGCCACCACCTGGGTGCAGATCATCAAGGCGGTCCTGCTGCTCTCCGGCGCGTCGTTCATGGCCTTGATGGTGATGAAACACGTCAATTTCGATTTCAACACGCTGTTCTCCGAAGCAATCAAGGTCCACCCCAAGGGTGAGGCGATCATGAGCCCGGGCGGCCTGGTGAAGGATCCGATCTCTGCGTTCTCGCTGGGCCTGGCACTGATGTTCGGTACTGCGGGCCTGCCGCATATCCTGATGCGCTTCTTCACCGTGAGCGATGCCAAGGAAGCCCGCAAGAGCGTGCTCTATGCCACCGGTTTCATCGGTTACTTCTACATCCTGACCTTCATCATCGGTTTTGGCGCGATCCTGCTGGTGAGTACCAATCCAGACTTCAAGGATGCCGCTGGCGCCTTGCTGGGCGGTAACAACATGGCGGCGGTGCACCTGGCCAATGCCGTGGGTGGCAGCGTGTTCCTGGGCTTCATCTCGGCGGTGGCCTTTGCCACTATCCTGGCGGTGGTTGCAGGCTTGACCCTGGCAGGCGCTTCGGCGGTCTCCCATGACCTGTACGCCAGCGTGCTCAAGAAGGGCAAGGCCAACGAGAAAGACGAGATCCGCGTGTCCAAGATCACCACGGTGACCCTGGGTGTGCTGGCCATCGGCCTGGGCATTCTGTTCGAGAGCCAGAACATCGCCTTCATGGTGGGCCTGGCGTTCTCCATCGCGGCCAGTTGCAACTTCCCGGTGCTGTTGCTTTCCATGTACTGGAAGAAGCTGACCACCCGTGGTGCCATGATCGGTGGCTGGATGGGACTGATAAGCGCAGTGGCGCTGATGATCCTCGGTCCGACCATCTGGGTGCAGATCCTGCATCACGAGAAGCCGATCTATCCGTATGAGTACCCGGCGTTGTTCTCGATGCTTATCGCCTTCGTTGGTATCTGGTTCTTCTCCATCACCGACAAGTCGGCCTCTGCGGCCAACGAAAGGGCGTTGTTCTTCCCGCAGTTCGTGCGTTCGCAAACCGGCCTGGGTGCCAGTGGTGCGGTGTCGCACTAAGCGGTCTCCGACGTTCGGCTTCTATATAGAGGCAAAGTGATAGCGAAATGCCCTGGTCGAAAGGCCGGGGCATTTTTCATTGCCCAGGAAATGACCGCAGGGTTGTGGTGTGAGGGGATGGCTCGATGCCAGGGCTTGGTGGTCGTGACGGCGAAGTGGCTTTATGCAAAGACAGGGCAGGGGCAAAAAAATACGGCCTCTGAACAGAGGCCGTATTCGATGGAGCTAAGAACGGTAGTGCAAGGCCGGTCTTACTTGCGGTCTTCCAGCTTGGTGATGTCGCGCGACTCGTAGCCGGTGTACAGCTGGCGAGGACGGCCGATCTTGTAGGGGCTGGAGAGCATTTCTTTCCAGTGCGAGATCCAGCCGACGGTACGCGCCAGGGCGAAGATCACGGTGAACATGCTGGTTGGAATGCCGATGGCCTTGAGGATGATCCCCGAGTAGAAGTCGACGTTCGGGTACAGCGAGCGTTCGATGAAGTACGGGTCGGTCAGGGCGATCTCTTCCAGGCGCATGGCCAGTTGGAGTTGTGGATCGTTGTTGATGCCCAGTTCCTTGAGTACTTCGTCGCAGGTCTGCTTCATCACGGTGGCGCGAGGGTCGCGGTTCTTGTACACGCGGTGACCGAAGCCCATGAGCTTGAACGGGTCGTTCTTGTCCTTGGCCTTGGCGATGAACTTGTCGATGTTCGAGACATCGCCGATTTCATCGAGCATGGTCAGCACGGCTTCGTTGGCGCCGCCGTGAGCCGGGCCCCAGAGTGCTGCGATGCCGGCAGCGATACAGGCGAACGGGTTGGCGCCCGAAGAGCCTGCCAGGCGTACGGTGGAGGTGGAGGCGTTCTGCTCGTGGTCGGCGTGGAGGATGAAGATCCGGTCCATTGCCTTGGCCAGTACCGGGCTGATCGGTTTGATCTCGCACGGGGTGTTGAACATCATGTGCAGGAAGTTTTCCGCGTACGACAGGTCGTTGCGCGGGTACATCATCGGCTGGCCCATGGAGTACTTGTAGACCATCGCTGCCAGGGTCGGCATCTTGGCAACCAGGCGCACGGCGGAAATCTCGCGGTGCTGCGGGTTATTGATGTCCAGGGAGTCGTGGTAGAACGCCGAGAGTGCACCGACTACGCCGCACATGACCGCCATCGGGTGGGCATCACGACGGAAACCGTTGAAGAAGCTCTTCAACTGCTCGTGAACCATGGTGTGGTTCTTCACAGTGCTGACGAACTGGGCCTTCTGCTCGGCATTCGGCAGTTCACCGTTGAGCAGCAGGTAGCAGGTTTCCAGGTAGTCCGACTTTTCAGCCAGTTGTTCGATCGGGTAGCCGCGATGCAGCAGGATACCCTGGTCGCCGTCGATGTAGGTGATCTTCGACTCGCAGGAGGCGGTCGACATGAAACCCGGGTCAAAAGTGAAGCGGCCCGTGGCCGTCAGGCCCCGAACATCGATTACATCGGGACCAACGGTGCCGGTTAAAATGGGCAGCTCGACGGGGGCTGCGCCCTCGATGATCAACTGCGCTTTTTTGTCAGCCATGTGGCCTCCTATTTATGCTTGAAATCATCAGACAGACCCCCCACGCAGGGCCCGCACCACTATAGTGAGATAAATCCGAATGTCAATTTGCCTAAAGTCTTGTCCCAGAAGGCTTTGGGAGGGATTTTTTAGCGAAATTCACTGCCATTTACGCCTTTTATGAAGGTAACGCAATCAGCTATTAGGGGAAGGTGTTTGCGTTGTCATTAGTAGCCTAACTGTCTATACTCGGCCACCGACCGCCATGGGCTTCTGGGCCCGTTTTGATGGGGGTCGCACTCCCTGGGTGGTGGTTACCTGACCAGTGCACTCCCCAACAACTTTGCCCTGATTGTTAGGGGCTCTTCAGTGTGAAAAAAGCCGTGAATAGCCAACGACCTGTAAACCTAGACCTAAGGACCATCAAACTCCCCATTACCGGCGTTACGTCGTTTCTCCACCGTGTTTCCGGCATCATTCTCTTCCTGGGCATCGGCATCATGCTGTACGCATTGAGCAAGTCCCTGGGCTCCGAGGAAGGTTATGCCGAGGTGAAGGCGTGCTTGACCAGTCCGCTGGCCAAATTCGTTGCATGGGGCCTCCTGTCCGCCTTGCTGTACCACCTGGTGGCGGGTGTACGCCATCTGATTATGGACATGGGCATCGGTGAGACGCTGGAAGGCGGCAAGCTGGGCTCGAAAATCGTTATCGCCGTATCCGTGGTGGTAATCGTTCTGGCGGGAGTTTGGATATGGTAACCAGCGTTACGAACCTGTCGCGTTCAGGCCTTTATGACTGGATGGCGCAGCGTGTGTCTGCGGTCGTTCTCGCGGCTTATTTCATTTTCCTGATCGGATACCTCGTAGCGAATCCGGGCATTGACTACACCCAGTGGCATGGCCTGTTCGCAAACAACTGGATGCGTATCTTCAGTCTGCTGGCCATGGTGGCCCTGGGCGCTCACGCCTGGGTCGGCATGTGGACTATCTCGACTGACTACCTGACGCATATGGCGCTGGGCAAGTCGGCGACAGCAGTACGTTTCCTTTTCCAGGCAGTATGCGGCGTCGCAATGTTCGCTTACTTCGTCTGGGGTGTGCAGATTCTCTGGGGTATCTGATTCATGGCTAACATTCCAACCATTTCTTTCGACGCCATCATCATTGGCGGCGGCGGCGCTGGCATGCGTGCTGCGCTGCAGCTGGCCCAGGGCGGCCATAAAACCGCGGTGATCACCAAGGTTTTCCCGACTCGTTCGCACACTGTATCTGCCCAGGGTGGCATCACCTGCGCGATCGCCTCGGCGGATCCGAACGATGACTGGCGCTGGCACATGTACGATACCGTCAAGGGTTCCGACTACATCGGCGACCAGGACGCTATCGAGTACATGTGTCAGGAAGGTCCGGCTGCGGTCTTCGAGCTGGATCACATGGGCCTGCCGTTCTCCCGCACCGAAACCGGTCGTATCTACCAGCGTCCTTTCGGCGGTCAGTCCAAGGACTACGGCAAGGGTGGCCAGGCTGCCCGTACCTGCGCTGCTTCCGACCGTACCGGTCACGCACTGCTGCACACCCTGTATCAGGGCAACCTGAAAGCCGGTACCACTTTCCTCAACGAGTACTACGCAGTTGACCTGGTGAAGAACCAGGACGGCGCATTCGTTGGTGTGATCGCGATCTGCATCGAAACCGGCGAGACCCTGTACATCAAGTCCAAGGCCACCGTTCTGGCCACCGGCGGTGCGGGCCGTATCTACGCCTCCACCACCAACGCCCTGATCAACACCGGCGACGGCGTGGGCATGGCCCTGCGTGCTGGTGTTCCGGTGCAAGACATCGAGATGTGGCAGTTCCACCCGACCGGCATCGCCGGCGCCGGTGTACTGGTAACCGAAGGTTGCCGTGGTGAAGGTGGTTACCTGATCAACAAGCACGGCGAGCGTTTCATGGAGCGTTATGCTCCTAACGCCAAAGACCTGGCGGGCCGCGACGTAGTGGCGCGTTCCATGGTCAAGGAAATCATCGCTGGCAACGGCTGTGGCCCTAATGGCGACCACGTGATGCTCAAGCTGGATCACCTGGGCGAGGAAGTGCTGCACAGCCGCCTGCCTGGTATCTGCGAGCTGTCCAAGACCTTCGCCCACGTCGACCCTGTCGTCGCTCCGGTGCCGGTCGTTCCTACCTGCCACTACATGATGGGCGGCGTTGCCACCAACATCCATGGCCAGGCCATCACTCAGAACGCCGCTGGCGAAGACACCATCATCCCTGGCCTGTTCGCAGTGGGTGAAGTGGCTTGCGTATCGGTACACGGTGCCAACCGCCTGGGCGGCAACTCGCTGCTCGACCTGGTGGTATTCGGTCGTGCGGCTGGCCTGCACCTGGAAAAAGCGCTGACCGACGGTATCGAATACCGCGATGCCAGCGATACCGATGTGGACGTTGCACTGAACCGCCTGGCCAAGCTCAACGAGCGCACCACCGGCGAAGACGTCGCTACCCTGCGTCGCGAGCTGCAGAGCTGCATGCAGAACTACTTCGGTGTATTCCGTACCGGCGAATACATGCAGAAGGGTATTGCCCAATTGGCCGATCTGCGCGAGCGCATCGCCAACGTCAAGATCAACGACAAGTCTCAAGCTTTCAACACTGCGCGTATCGAAGCACTTGAGCTGCAGAACCTGCTGGAAGTGGCCGAAGCCACTGCCATCGCTGCCGAAGTGCGCAAAGAGTCCCGCGGCGCTCACGCCCGTGAAGACTTTGAAGACCGTGACGACGAAAACTGGCTGTGCCACACCCTGTACTTCCCGGGTGAGAAGCGCGTTGCCAAGCGTGCGGTCAACTTCTCGCCGAAGACTGTTCCGACTTTCGAACCAAAAGTCCGGACTTACTAAAGGGTGATCGATATGTTGCAAGTTGAAGTTTATCGTTACAACCCTGACACCGACTCGGCTCCGAAAACCCAGGTTTTCCAGGTCGACACCGGTGGCAAGGACTTGATGGTGCTGGACGTGCTGGCCCTGATCAAAGAGCAGGACGAGGGGTTCTCCTACCGTCGCTCCTGCCGTGAAGGCGTTTGCGGTTCCGACGGCATGAACATCAACGGCAAGAACGGCCTGGCGTGCATCACGCCGCTGTCCGCCGTGGTCAAGAAGAACAAGCTGGTGATTCGTCCTCTGCCAGGTCTGCCGGTTATCCGTGACCTGGTCGTCGATATGAGCATCTTCTACAAGCAATACGAGAAGGTGAAGCCATTCCTGCAGAACGATACTCCGGCCCCGGCCATCGAGCGTCTGCAGTCGCCGGAAGAGCGTGAGAAGCTCGATGGTCTGTACGAGTGCATCCTGTGCGCTTGCTGCTCGACCTCTTGCCCATCCTTCTGGTGGAACCCCGACAAGTTCCTGGGTCCAGCCGCTCTGCTGCAAGCCTATCGCTTCCTGGCAGACAGCCGCGACACCAAGACTTCCGAGCGTCTGGCTTCGCTGGATGACCCGTTCAGCGTATTCCGCTGCCGGGGCATCATGAACTGCGTCAACGTTTGTCCGAAAGGCCTGAACCCGACTAAGGCCATCGGTCACATTCGTAACATGCTTCTGCAAAGCGGCGTGTGATTCAGCTGTTGTACCTGTAGGACCGCTGTACCGTAAAAGCCAGGGCGCGGGCTTCAACCCGCGTCATGGCTCTAACCTGAGCAGTAGCTTACAAAGTGGCTGCTCTATATTTTTGAAGAAATGAGACAAGCAGGGGCATCCGGGCTGGTACCCGGACTATCAGCGTGATCCTAAGTGGCTTGTTTTGGTCGCTGCATTCGGACTTCTGCAAGCTTGCTCGGTGTCGTCGCCGGTGGTGTTCCCCTAACCGAGGGTGACCAAGCATGCAAGAAAGCGTGATGCAGCGCATGTGGAACAGCGCCTACCTATCCGGTAGTAACGCTGCCTATGTGGAAGAGCTCTACGAGCTCTACCTGCACGACCCTAACGCTGTGCCAGAAGAGTGGCGCACTTACTTTGATAAGTTGCCTGCCGACGGCAACACTGCCATCGATGTTTCGCACTCGACGATCCGCGATCATTTCGTCTTGCTGGCAAAGAACCAGCGCCGCGCCCAACCGGTTTCCGCCGGTAGCGTGAGCAGTGAGCACGAGAAGAAGCAAGTTGAAGTGCTGCGATTGATCCAGGCCTATCGGATGCGTGGCCACCAGGCATCCCAGCTGGACCCGCTGGGACTGTGGCAGCGTCCTGCACCTGCAGACCTGTCGATCAATCATTACGGCTTGACCAATGCCGATCTTGATACGACCTTCCGTGCCGGCGACCTGTTCATCGGCAAAGAGGAAGCGAGCCTACGCGAAATTCACGAAGCGTTGCAGCAGACATATTGCCGCACCATCGGCGCTGAATTCACGCACATCACCGATTCCGAGCAACGCCACTGGTTCCAGCAACGTCTGGAAAGCGTACGCGGCCGTCCAACCTATTCTGCCGACATCAAGAGCCATCTGCTCGAGCGTGTCACCGCGGCAGAAGGCCTGGAGAAGTACCTGGGCACCAAGTACCCAGGCACCAAGCGTTTCGGCCTGGAAGGTGGCGAAAGCCTGATTCCGATGCTCGACGAGCTGATCCAGCGCTCCGGTTCCTATGGCACCAAGGAAGTCGTGATCGGCATGGCCCACCGTGGTCGCTTGAACGTGCTGGTCAACACCTTCGGCAAGAACCCGCGCGAACTGTTCGACGAGTTCGAAGGCAAGAAGAAGGTTGAGCTGGGCTCCGGCGACGTGAAGTATCACCAGGGCTTCTCGTCCAACGTGATGACCTCCGGTGGCGAAGTTCACCTGGCGATGGCATTCAACCCGTCCCACCTGGAAATCGTTTCTCCAGTGGTCGAGGGTTCCGTGCGCGCCCGCCAGGACCGTCGTAACGACCCAACCGGCGAGAAAGTCCTGCCGATCTCCATCCACGGTGACGCGGCGTTCGCCGGTCAGGGCGTGGTCATGGAAACCTTCCAGATGTCGCAGACTCGCGGTTTCAAGACCGGCGGTACTGTGCACATCGTGGTCAACAACCAGGTTGGCTTCACCATCAGCAACCCGCTGGACTCGCGTTCCACCGAGTACGCCACCGACGTTGCGAAGATGATCCAGGCGCCGATCCTCCATGTGAATGGCGATGATCCGGAAGCGGTCCTGTTCGTGACCCAACTGGCCATCGACTATCGCATGCAGTTCAAGCGTGATGTGGTCATCGACCTGGTCTGCTACCGCCGTCGCGGCCACAACGAGGCGGACGAGCCAAGTGGCACCCAGCCGCTGATGTACCAGCAGATCACCAAGCAGCGCACCACTCGCGAGCTGTACGCTGATCGCCTGACCCAGGGCGGTGTGCTCGATGCAGAGCGCGTCCAGGCGAAGGTCGACGAATACCGCAATGCGCTGGACAACGGTCTGCACGTGGTGAAGTCGCTGGTCAAGGAACCGAACAAAGAGCTGTTCGTGGACTGGCGTCCGTATCTGGGCCACGCCTGGACTGCGCGTCACGACACTCGCTTCGACCTGAAGACCCTGCAGGAACTGTCCGCCAAGCTGCTGGAAATTCCGGAAGGCTTCGTGGTTCAGCGCCAGGTCGCGAAGATCTACGAAGACCGTCAGAAGATGCAAGCCGGCGGCCTGCCGATCAACTGGGGTTACGCCGAAACCATGGCGTACGCGACCCTGGCGTTCGAAGGTCACCCGATCCGCATGACTGGCCAGGACATCGGCCGCGGTACGTTCTCGCACCGTCACGCTGTTCTGCACAACCAGAAAGATGCCGGCACCTACATTCCGCTGAAGCATCTGTACGACGGTCAGCCGCGCTTCGACCTGTACGACTCGTTCCTGTCGGAAGAGGCTGTGCTGGCGTTCGAATACGGTTACTCGACCACCACGCCCAATGCGCTGGTGATCTGGGAAGCCCAGTTCGGCGACTTCGCCAACGGTGCACAGGTCGTGATCGACCAGTTCATCACCAGCGGCGAGCACAAGTGGGGTCGCCTGTGCGGCCTGACCATGCTGCTGCCGCACGGCTACGAAGGCCAGGGCCCTGAGCACAGCTCGGCGCGTCTTGAGCGTTACCTGCAGCTGTGCGCCGAGCACAACATTCAGGTGTGCATGCCGACCACCCCGGCACAGATCTACCACTTGCTGCGCCGTCAGGTGATCCGCCCGCTGCGCAAGCCGCTGGTAGTACTGACGCCGAAGTCGCTGCTGCGCCACAAGCTTGCCATCTCGACCCTGGAAGATCTGGCCGAAGGTTCGTTCCAGACCGTGATCCCGGAAGTCGATGCACTGGACCCGAAAAAGGTCGAGCGCGTGGTTCTGTGCAGCGGCAAGGTCTACTACGACCTGCTGGAAAAACGCCGTGCCGAAGGCCGCGAAGATATCGCCATCGTGCGTATCGAGCAGCTGTACCCATTCCCTGAGGACGACTTGAAAGAAGTCCTGGCTCCTTACACCAACGCCAAAGCGGCGGTCTGGTGCCAGGAAGAGCCGATGAACCAGGGCGCCTGGTACTGCAGCCAGCACCACCTGCGTCGCAGCATCAGCAACCTCAACAAGTCTCTCGTACTCGAGTACGCGGGCCGTGAGGCTTCTGCTGCCCCAGCATGTGGTTACGCATCGATGCACGCCGAGCAGCAGGAAAAACTGCTGCAAGACGCGTTTACCGTTTAACGCCTTCGCGCACCTGAAACCGAATTTAAGGAACCACAGACAATGGCTATCGAGATCAAAGCCCCCACTTTCCCGGAATCGGTTGCCGATGGCACCGTTGCCACCTGGCACAAGCAACCGGGCGACGCCGTCAAGCGTGACGAGCTGATCGTCGACATCGAGACCGACAAGGTCGTTCTGGAAGTGCTGGCCACCGCCGACGGTGTGCTGGGCGCTATCGTCAAGAACGAAGGCGACACCGTTCTGTCCGACGAAGTCCTGGGCTCCATCGTTGAAGGCGGCGCCGCTGCCGCCGCTCCAGCTGCTGCCGCTCCGGCTGCCGCTGCTGCCCCAGCTGCCGCTGAAGGCGAAGACGACCCGATCGCTGCTCCAGCCGCGCGCAAGCTGGCTGAAGAAAACGGCATCAACATCGCTTCCGTTGCCGGTACTGGCAAAGGCGGTCGTGTGACCAAGGAAGACGTAGTGGCCGCTGTTGCTGCCAAGAAGGCCGCTCCAGCCGCTGCGCCGGCCAAGGCTCCGGCTCCAGCCGCTGCTGCTCCGGTATTCGCTGCTGGCGATCGCGTCGAGAAGCGCGTACCGATGACCCGCCTGCGGGCCAAGGTTGCCGAGCGTCTGGTCGAAGCCCAGTCGAACATGGCGATGCTGACTACCTTCAACGAAGTCGACATGACCGAAGTCATGGCCCTGCGTTCGAAGTACAAGGATCTGTTCGAGAAGTCCCACAACGGCGTGCGCCTGGGCTTCATGTCGTTCTTCGTCAAGGCTGCCACCGAAGCCCTGAAGCGCTTCCCAGCGGTCAACGCTTCGATCGACGGTTCCGACATCGTCTACCACGGCTACGCGGACATCGGCGTTGCCGTTTCCAGCGATCGCGGCCTGGTGGTTCCGGTTCTGCGTAACGCCGAGCTGATGAGCCTGGCTGAAATCGAAAGCGGCATCGCCACCTTCGGCAAGAAGGCTCGTGATGGCAAGCTGTCGATGGAAGAGATGACTGGCGGTACTTTCACCATCACTAACGGTGGTACCTTCGGTTCGATGATGTCCACCCCGATCGTCAACCCGCCACAAGCGGCCATCCTGGGCATGCACAACATTCTGCAGCGTCCTATGGCGGTCAACGGCCAAGTTGTCATCCGTCCGATGATGTACCTGGCGCTGTCCTATGACCACCGCCTGATCGACGGTAAAGAAGCCGTGACGTTCCTGGTGACCATCAAGAACCTGCTGGAAGATCCAGCGCGTCTGCTCCTGGACATCTAAAAAGCAGCTGCAGGCTGCAAGCGACGAACTTCGTGCCTTCGGGCGTGACGTTTGGAACTTGCGGCTTGCGGCTTCTAGCTTGCCGCTAAAAGGAACCTTTTATGACTCAGAAATTCGACGTGGTAGTGATTGGCGCGGGCCCTGGCGGCTATGTAGCTGCAATCAAGGCCGCACAGCTTGGCCTGACGACTGCCTGCATCGAGAAGTACACCGACAAGGAGGGCAAGCTGGCCCTCGGCGGTACTTGCCTGAACGTCGGTTGCATTCCTTCCAAGGCACTGCTGGACAGTTCCTGGAAGTTCCACGAAGCGCAGGATGGCTTTGCCATCCACGGCATCAGCCACTCCGGCGTGAGCATGGACGTACCGGCCATGGTCGGTCGCAAGGCCAACATCGTCAAAGGCCTGACCAGCGGTGTTGCCACCCTGTTCAAGGCCAACGGCGTCACTTCGATCCAGGGCCACGGCAAGCTGCTGGCTGGCAAGAAAGTCGAAGTCACCAAGCCTGACGGTTCGGTGGAAGTGATCGAAGCCGAAAACGTGATCCTGGCTCCAGGTTCGCGTCCAATCGACATCCCACCAGCCCCGGTTGACCAGAACGTGATCGTGGACTCCACTGGCGCCCTGGAATTCCAGGCAGTGCCAAAGCGCCTGGGTGTGATCGGCGCGGGCGTCATCGGCCTGGAGCTGGGTTCGGTATGGTCGCGCCTGGGCGCACAAGTGACCGTGCTGGAAGCGCTGGATACCTTCCTGATGGCAGCCGACACCGCTGTTTCCAAGGAAGCGCTGAAAACCCTGACCAAGCAGGGCCTGGATATCAAGCTGGGTGCTCGCGTGACCGGCTCCAAGGTCAACGGTGAAGAAGTCGTAGTGACCTACACCGATGCCAGCGGTGAGCAGACCATCACCTTCGACAAGCTGATCGTAGCCGTTGGTCGCCGTCCTGTGACCACCGATCTGTTGGCTGCCGACTGCGGCGTGACCCTGGACGAGCGCGGCTTCGTGCACGTTGACGATCATTGCGCCACCACCGTCCCAGGCGTCTACGCCATTGGTGACGTGGTTCGCGGCATGATGCTGGCTCACAAGGCCTCGGAAGAGGGCATCATGGTTGTCGAGCGCATCAAGGGCCACAAGGCTCAGATGAACTATGACCTGATCCCTTCGGTTATCTATACTCACCCGGAAATTGCATGGGTTGGTAAAACCGAGCAGGCCTTGAAAGCTGAAGGCGTAGAAGTTAACGTCGGCACCTTCCCGTTCGCTGCCAGCGGCCGTGCCATGGCAGCCAACGATACCGGCGGTTTCGTCAAGGTCATCGCCGATGCCAAGACAGATCGCGTATTGGGCGTCCACGTGATTGGCCCAAGCGCTGCGGAACTGGTTCAACAAGGTGCGATCGGCATGGAATTCGGCACCAGCGCCGAAGACCTGGGCATGATGGTTTTCTCCCATCCGACCCTGTCCGAAGCCCTGCACGAAGCAGCCCTGGCTGTGAATGGCGGCGCCATCCACATTGCCAACCGCAAGAAACGCTAAGCAATAATAAGAAACCACGGCGGTTGGCCCGTCGTGAGCCTTGTGCGCAAGACTCACCGCGGAATATCCGCTGGACTCGACCTCTCAGGGTAGCGCCACACACTGGACCGGGGCCCAGGCTCCGGAACCCAGGTGTGGCGCTGGTTTGAGAGTAGCGGTCACAGGTGGTGCGGCACTCCTGGAGTGCAGCGCCGAATGCGCAGTACCTAACGAAGACGGTAAAAAGCATGAATCTTCACGAGTATCAGGGTAAGCAGCTGTTCGCTGAATACGGCCTGCCAGTATCCAAAGGCTACGCGGTAGACACCCCGGAAGAAGCAGCAGAAGCTTGCGACAAGATTGGCGGCTCCGAGTGGGTTGTCAAAGCCCAGGTTCACGCCGGTGGTCGCGGTAAAGCGGGCGGCGTCAAGCTGGTTCGCAGCAAAGAAGACGCTAAGGCATTCGCACAGCAGTGGCTGGGCAAGCGTCTGGTGACTTATCAGACTGACGCCAATGGCCAGCCTGTCACCAAAATCCTGGTTGAATCGTGCACTGATATCGCTAAAGAGCTGTACCTGGGCGCTGTCGTTGACCGTTCGAGCCGTCGCATCGTGTTCATGGCTTCCACCGAAGGTGGCGTGGACATCGAGAAAATCGCTCACGACACTCCAGAAAAAATTCTCAAGGCCACTATCGATCCACTGGTCGGCGCTCAGCCATTCCAGGGTCGCGAGCTGGCATTCCAACTGGGTCTGGAAGGCAAGCAAGTTGCCCAGTTCGCCAAGATCTTCGTAGGTCTGGCCAAACTGTTCCAGGATCACGACCTGGCTCTGCTGGAAGTGAACCCACTGGTCATCAAGGCCGACGGCGATCTGCACTGCCTGGACGCGAAGATCAACATCGACGCCAACGCCATGTACCGTCAGCCTAAGCTGAAGACCTTCCACGATCCGTCCCAGGACGATCCACGCGAAGCCCACGCTGCCAAGTTCGAACTGAACTACGTGGCCCTGGACGGCAACATCGGTTGCATGGTCAACGGTGCTGGTCTGGCCATGGGTACCATGGACATCGTCAACCTGCACGGCGGTAAGCCAGCCAACTTCCTCGACGTAGGTGGTGGTGCTACCAAAGAGCGCGTGACCGAAGCCTTCAAGATCATCCTGTCCGACGCCAACGTCGCAGCAGTACTGGTCAACATCTTCGGCGGCATCGTTCGCTGCGACATGATTGCCGAAGGCATCATCGGCGCCGTGAAAGAAGTCGGCGTGAAAATCCCGGTTGTTGTTCGCCTTGAAGGCAACAACGCTGAACTGGGCGCTAAAGTACTGGCAGAAAGCGGCTTGAACATCATCGCTGCTACCAGCCTGACCGACGCTGCTCAACAAGTTGTCAAAGCTGCGGAGGGCAAATAATGAGCGTCCTGATCAATAAAGACACCAAGGTTATCTGCCAAGGTATCACCGGTTCGCAGGGTAGCTTCCACACCCAGCAAGCCATCGAATACGGCACCCAGATGGTGGGTGGCGTAACTCCGGGCAAAGGCGGTACCGAGCACCTGGGCCTGCCAGTGTTCAACACCGTGAAAGATGCTGTAGCCGCCACTGGCGCCACCGCCAGCGTCATCTACGTTCCAGCTCCTTTCTGCAAGGACTCGATCCTGGAAGCAGCCTTCGGCGGCATCAAGCTGATCGTCTGCATCACCGAAGGCATTCCTACCCTGGACATGCTGGACGCTAAAGTTAAGTGCGACGAGCTGGGCGTGACCCTGATCGGCCCTAACTGCCCAGGCGTGATCACTCCGGGCGAATGCAAGATCGGCATCATGCCAGGTCACATTCACTTGCCAGGCAAGGTCGGTATCGTTTCCCGTTCCGGCACCCTGACCTATGAAGCCGTCAAGCAGACCACTGACGCCGGTTTCGGCCAGTCCACCTGCGTCGGCATCGGTGGTGACCCGATCCCAGGCTCCAACTTCATCGACATCCTGAAGCTGTTCCAGGAAGACCCGAAGACCGAAGCGATCGTGATGATCGGTGAGATCGGCGGTTCGGCTGAAGAAGAAGCGGCTGCCTACATCAAGGCTCACGTGACCAAGCCGGTTGTTTCCTACATCGCTGGTGTGACTGCTCCTCCGGGCAAGCGCATGGGCCACGCAGGTGCAATCATCTCCGGCGGCAAAGGCACTGCAGACGAGAAATTCGCTGCTCTGCAAGACGCAGGCGTGAAAACCGTGCGTTCGCTGGCAGACATCGGCAAGGCCCTGGCCGAGCTGACTGGCTGGGCGGTCAAGTAAGCCTCGCGCTTAACTTGTAGCTCTGCTGACAAAGGCCACCTTCGGGTGGCCTTTGTGCGTTCCGAGTTCCTGAAAAGGGTCTGGGACGGGGCAAAGAGAGAAAGGGGATTAATACCCGCGGAAATATAGTTTCAAAAAAGCGACATTGCGATGTCGCATATCAGAAAATTTACCCCACGCCGATGCGTTCGTCTTACAGATTCGTTACGCTAGCCGCCTCTTTGATGTGTCTGCGACCCACAAGGCCGCGGCACGCTAAACGGGTCAGTCTTATACGGACTGACAGCATTTCCCTCACCCATAAGGGAAATCCCTCTCTAAATTCCGATTCAGTAGTGTGGTATTTCCTTAATGAAAGTGTTGAAAGGCCAGGACATTCTGGCGCTCGGCTTTATGACTTTTGCCCTGTTCGTTGGAGCAGGCAACATTATCTTCCCGCCTATCGTCGGCTTGCAGTCCGGACCCCATGTCTGGATGGCGGCGTTGGGTTTTCTGATCACCGCAGTCGGCCTGCCGGTGATCACCGTGGTCGCCCTGGCCAAGGTCGGCGGCGCCATGGACTCCCTGAGCAGCCCCATCGGCAAGGTCGCCGGCGGCCTGTTGGCTGCAGTGAGCTACCTGGCAGTGGGCCCGTTGTTCGCCACTCCACGCACGGCCACCGTATCCTTCGAAGTGGGCCTGGCGCCGCTGACCGGCGAAAGCCCCCTGGCGCTGGCGCTCTATAGCACGGTCTACTTCCTGTTGGTGTTTTTCATCTCCTTGTACCCGGGCCGTCTGCTGGACACCGTTGGCCGCTTCCTGGCGCCACTGAAGATCATCGCCCTGGCGGTCCTGGGGATCGCGGCATTCGCCTTGCCAGCCGGTGATATCGGCCAGGCCACTCCGGAATACGTGGCGGCGCCGTTCTCCCAAGGCTTCATCAATGGCTACCTGACCATGGACACCCTGGGTGCCCTGGTGTTCGGTATCGTCATCGTCAACGCGATCCGCTCCCGTGGCGTCGAATCACCACGGTTGATCACCCGTTACGCGGTGATCGCCGGCCTGGTGGCCGGTGTCGGCCTGGCACTGGTCTACGTCAGCCTGTTCCGCCTGGGCTCCGGTAGCCACGAAGTAGCTGTTGGTGCGACCAACGGTGCGGCCGTGTTGCATGCCTATGTGCAGCACACCTTCGGCTCCCTGGGCAGTGGTTTCCTCGCGGTACTGATCTCCCTGGCGTGTCTGGTGACCGCCGTAGGCCTGACTTGCGCCTGTGCCGAGTACTTCAGCCGGGTCCTGCCGCTGTCCTACAAGACCCTGGTAGTGATCCTCGCGGGCTTCTCGCTGGTGGTGTCGAACCTGGGCCTGACCAAGCTGATCGCGTTCTCGATCCCGGTGCTGACCGCTATCTATCCGCCATGCATCGTTCTGGTGGCCCTGAGCTTCTGCAAGGACTTCTGGCAGGATCAACGCCGCATCGTCGGCCCGGTGATGCTGGTCTCGTTCATCTTCGGCCTGATCGATGCAATCAAGGGCACCGCGTTTGCCGATCTCGTTCCTAGCCAACTGTCCCACCTGCCGTTGAGCGAGCAGGGCCTGGCCTGGCTGGTGCCTTCGGTGATCATCCTGGCGCTGGCCGTGGTCTGCGATCGCCTGTTGGGCAAGCCCAGCGAAGCCCTGGCTTGATTTGACCTGTGTTCGCCGGCCGTCACGAGCGGTCGGCCAGCGCTGATAAAAATGCCCCGTATCCATCGATACGGGGCATTTTTTATGGGCCTTGCACGGTGTCTTTTTCCCCGGTGAGGCGTCGAAACAGTGCTCCCAGCTTTCGCCAATGCCCACAGGAATTTGCATGTCGTTCATCCAAGCCAACCAGATCCACCTATTGGCCGCTCTATGGTTCATCGTCTGCTGGGGCGGCTATACCCGCTATGCCACCTGGAAAGGCCGCGACACGCCTTGCCTGGCCAGTGTCCTGCACCTGTATCGCGAAGACTGGATGCGCCGCATGCTGCTGCGGGACAACCGTATTGCCGATGCCAGCGTGATCGGTAACCTGGAACGCAATGCTTCGTTCTTCGCCTCCAGCACCCTGATCATCCTGGCCGGCATCATCACCGTACTGGGTGCATCGGAGCGCGCGGTCTCGCTGTTGGCGGATATCCCCATGGTCCAGCAGGCTTCCCAGGGCATGTCGGAAATCAAGTTGCTATGCCTGGCCCTGGTGTTCGTCTATGCCTTCTTCACCTTCAGTTGGTGCATGCGCCAGTACAACTTCGCCGCGGTGCTGGTGGGTTCGGCGCCGATGATCGGCGAGCGGCATGTGTCCGAACAGGAGCGCAAGGCCTTTGCCGCCCGTGCTGCGCGGGTGATCTCCATGGCGGCCAACCAGTTCAACTTCGGCCTGCGCTCGTATTACTTCGGCATGAGCATGCTGGCCTGGTTCGTCAGTCCCTGGTTGTTCATGTTGATGAGTACCGGGGTAGTGCTGGTGCTCTATCGTCGCGAATTTCATTCCGACGTCCTGGACGTCATGGTCTATACCCCTACAGAGGCGCCCTTGCCCGAGGCGAACAAGGAGAGCAACGGATGACCATTACGTTCTGGTGCGTGTTTATCAGCGCGTTGTTGATCTTCATTGCGCGGATGCCAGTGGCCAAGGCCATGAAGGAGCAGGGTGGCTACGACAACCACCTGCCGCGCCTGCAGCAGGCCCGGTTGAGCGGGCGTGGTGCCCGGGCCCTGGCGGCCCACCAGAACAGTTTCGAAGCCTTCATCCTGTTCGCCGTGGGGGTGTTGATGGCACATACCACGCAGACCCAGGGTTGGCTGATCGATACCCTGGCAATCATCTTCGTGATTGCCCGTGTGCTTTACCTGGGGTGTTATCTGGCCGACCTGGCGTGGCAGCGGAGCCTGGCCTGGGGAGTGGGCCTGTTATGTTCTTTGTTATTGATGCTTAGTCCAACTTTTCGTTGGTTGTTGGCATAGAAGTTACGCCGGAAAAAATAAAGCCCGCACTTGGCGGGCTTTATTGTGTGTTGCGCTAAAACCGATTTAGTTGGTTTTAGGTGCGGCATCCTTAGCGGCTTCTTCGGCTGCAGCCTTGTTGGATTCAGCCTGATCTTTGGCAGCTTCGGCGTTTTCCTTGGCTGCGTCGTTCACCTTATCCTGAGCTTCGTTCATTTTCTGTTGGGCTTGCTCAGCATGTTGGTTGGCATCTTGAGCTTTGTCCTCGGATTTCTTGTCGCAGGCAGCCAGACCGAGGGAAGCGGTCAGCATCAGGGCAATAGCTAAAGTCTTACGCATGGGGTGTTTCTCCTGAGTGAAGATATCTACTGGCCTTTCGATCATGGCCTTGTGCTTTAAGTTCCTTGGGCCCCACAGATATATTAAGGATTGATGTCACGGAACTTTTTCGTGCTTTGTTAAATGCACATTTCTGACAATAACAAGAGATATCTGTGATGGCGCAAAATCTGATTTTTGAGCGTGCAACGCGATTCCTCTTGGCGCTACGCCACTGCCAAGTGTTGGGTATAACCGTTCATGACGCCTCTGAGGAAGGGATTACCCTGACCTTGCCCTACAGCCCCAAAATCGTCGGCGACTCGCAAAGCGGTGTCATTCATGGCGGGGCCCTGACGTCATTGATGGACTCTGCCTGCGGTATGGCCACGCTCTGCGTGCTGCCGGAGTTCGAGGTGTGTCCGACCCTGGACTTGCGCATAGATTATATGCACCCAGCCATTCCTCACCGGGATGTGCATGGTTTTGCCCAGTGTTATCGGGTCACCAAGGATGTGATCTTTACCCGTGGTTTTGCCTATCAGGACGACCCGGCGCACCCGGTAGCCCACGTGGTGGGCACCTTCATGCGTTTGGGCAAGGGGCTCAAGGGTGCCCCGGTTTCCTCCGGCACGGCAAAAGGAGATTCGGCATGAGCGAGGATTTCAAGGCATTGCTGGAGCAGGCCCATCGACAGGGTGAGTACGCCCCGCTGCTGCAAAGGGTTCCCTATGCAGGGCTGATCGGCATCGAGTGCTCGCGACAGGGTGATGAGCTGCTGTTTCGCCTGCCGGCCAACAAGGACAACATCGGCAATCCATTGCTGCCAGCACTGCACGGAGGAGTGATCGCCGGCTTCATGGAGCTGGCGGCATCCCTGCATCTGTTGATCTTCACGGGGGCGTGCGAGGTGCCGAAGATCATCGATTTCTCCCTGGATTACCTGAGTGCCGGGCGTTTTCGCGACACCTTTGCCCGTTGCCAGGTGTGTCGCCAAGGCCGGCGGGTGGCCAACGTCGCCATCACCGCCTGGCAGAGTACCGCTGATGAGCCGATTGCCACTGCCCGGGCACATTTCAAGATTCAGGAGAGTCCCGGCCCTTGAAATCTGCCGAGTGATCCCCACTTTCATGTCATCCCGCCGCCGTCCGCCTTCGGGCGCGGCCACAGCCATCTGATTGGAGTTTGATGACCATGAGTGTGGAAACTCAAAAGGAAACCCTGGGCTTCCAGACCGAGGTGAAGCAACTGCTGCACCTCATGATCCATTCGCTGTATTCCAACAAGGAAATCTTCCTTCGCGAATTGATCTCGAACGCCTCCGATGCGGTCGATAAATTGCGTTTCGAAGCCCTGTCCAAGCCCGAGTTGCTGGAAGGTGGCGCCGAACTGAAAATCCGTGTGAGCTTCGACAAGGACGCTAAAACCGTCACCCTCGAAGACAACGGCATCGGCATGAGCCGTGAAGATGTGATCACCCACCTGGGTACCATCGCCAAGTCCGGCACCGCCGACTTCATGAAGAACCTCACCGGCGACCAGAAGAAGGACTCGCACCTGATCGGTCAGTTCGGTGTCGGTTTCTATTCCGCGTTCATCGTCGCCGACCAGGTCGAGGTGTTCAGCCGTCGTGCCGGCCTGGCCGCCAGCGAAGGCGTGCATTGGTCGTCCAAGGGCGAAGGCGAGTTCGAAGTCGCCACCATCGACAAGGCCGAGCGCGGCACCCGTATCGTCCTGCACCTGAAGTCCGGCGAAGACGAGTTCGCCGACGGCTGGCGCCTGCGCAACATCATCAAGAAGTACTCCGACCATATCGCCTTGCCGATCGAACTGCCTAAAGAAGCGGCAGCTGCCGAAGGCGAGGAGAAGCCGGCGCTGGAGTGGGAAACCGTCAACCGCGCCAGCGCCCTGTGGACCCGTCCGCGTACCGAGATCAAGGACGAGGAATACCAGGAGTTCTACAAGCACATCGCCCATGACTTCGAGAACCCGCTGAGCTGGAGCCACAACAAGGTCGAAGGCAAGCTGGAATACAGCTCGCTGCTGTACGTACCGGCCCGCGCGCCGTTCGACCTGTACCAGCGTGAAGCGCCCAAGGGCCTCAAGCTCTACGTGCAGCGCGTGTTCGTCATGGACCAGGCCGAATCCTTCCTGCCGCTGTACCTGCGCTTCATCAAGGGCGTGGTGGACTCCAACGACCTGTCGCTGAACGTCTCCCGCGAAATCCTGCAGAAAGACCCGATCATCGATTCGATGAAGTCGGCGCTGACCAAGCGCGTGCTGGACATGCTGGAGAAGCTGGCCAAGAACGAGCCGGAGCAATACAAGGGCTTCTGGAAGAACTTCGGCCAGGTAATGAAGGAAGGCCCGGCCGAGGACTTCGCCAACAAGGAGAAGATCGCCGGCCTGCTGCGCTTTGCTTCCACCCAGGGCGAAGACGGCGAGCAGAACGTTTCCCTGGCCGAATACCTGGCGCGTGCCAAGGAAGGCCAGGACAAGATCTACTTCCTCACCGGCGAATCCTACGCCCAGGTCAAGAACAGCCCGCACCTGGAAGTCTTCCGCAAGAAAGGCATCGAAGTGCTGCTGCTCACCGACCGGATCGACGAGTGGCTGATGAGCTACCTCAACGAGTTCGACGGCAAGAGCTTTGTCGACGTGGCACGTGGTGACCTGGACCTGGGCAACCTGGACTCCGAAGAGGACAAGAAGGCCGCCGAGGAAGTCGCCAAGAGCAAGGAAGGCCTGGTGGAGCGGATCAAGACCGCCCTGGGCGAGAATGTCAGCGAAGTGCGGGTTTCCCACCGCCTGACCGATTCGCCGGCGATCCTGGCCATCGGTGAACAGGACCTGGGCCTGCAGATGCGCCAGATCCTCGAAGCCAGCGGGCAGAAGGTGCCGGACTCCAAGCCGATCTTCGAATTCAACCCAAGCCATCCGTTGATCGAGAAGCTCGACGGCGAGCAGAGCGAGGAGCGTTTTGGCGACCTGTCGCACATCCTCTTCGACCAGGCTGCCCTGGCAGCCGGTGATAGCTTGAAAGACCCAGCGGCATATGTCCGCCGGTTGAACAAGCTCCTGGTCGAGCTGTCGGTTTAATCAAGTAGCAAGAAAAACCCGCCCTAACGGCGGGTTTTTTCATTCTGGTGTCCCTTTGCTGGAGGAGCTGAGTCATGAGTCAAATCACCGTGCGTTCCGTGGTGTATCAGATCGATGGACAACCCTATGAGGGCCGCCTGGCCTTCGATGCCGCCCACAAGGGGCCCCGCCCGGGCTTACTGATGGCGCCGAACTGGATGGGGGTTACCGCCGGCGCGGAGAAGATCGCCGAGGCTGTCGCTGCCAAGGGTTATGTGGTGCTGGTCGCCGACCTGTATGGCCAGGCGTTGAGGCCTCGTGATTTCAACGAAGCGGGGGCGGCGATGACCCCGCTGAAGGATGACCGGGTGCTGCTGCGCAAGCGCATGCAGGCCTCGTTCGCGGCCTTGCAGGCCCAAGGGGAGGCGGCGGTCGACACCTCGAAGCTGGCGACCTTCGGTTTCTGCTTCGGTGGCTGCTGTGCCCTGGAGCTGGCCCGTAGCGGCGCGCCGGTGAAGGCGGCAGTGTCTTTCCACGGCACCCTGGATACTCCCGAGCCCGCCGACGCGCGTCATATCAAGGGCGCGGTGCTGGTGCTGCATGGGGCGGCCGATCCGTTCGTGGCCAAGGAGCAATTGCCGGCCTTCGAGGCGGAGATGGACGCGGCCGGGGTGGACTGGCAATTGGTCAGCTATGGCGGCGCGGTGCATTCGTTTACCGACACCCACGCCAATGTGCCCGGCAAGATGATGTATGACGCCAAGGTCGCGGGCCGCGCCTTCGCCACCATGCACCACCTGTTCGACGAGGTGTTCCAGGGCTGATTTCCCGATCCCCGCGCAAGCGGGCAGGCTTGCGCAGGGATGGGTTCAGTGGCGGGCGGGCGGCAGTTCGATGCGCTCGCTTTCTCCTGGCACCTGTGGCCAGTCCCCGGCCGCCCAGCGCTGGCGAGCTTCGTCGATCAGGGCTGGATCGCTGGCGACGAAGTTCCAGTTGATGCGCCGTGGCCCGTCCAGTGGGGCGCCACCGATCAGCACCGCGTGGCAATCGCTCTCGGCGAACAGCGTGGCGTTTTCCCCCTCCGGCAATACCACCAGCGAATGCACGGGCAGTGGCTCGCCGTCCAGCTGTGCCTCGCCGTCCAGCACATACAGTGCCCGTTGTTGATGCTCGGTCGGTATCAGCAGGCTGGTGGCGGTCTGCAGGTGCAGTTCGGCATACAGGGTCGGTGAGAGCACCGGCACTGGCGACTCCAGGCAGAAACCATTACCCGCGATCATGCGGATGCTCACCCCGAGGTTGTCGCTCACTGGCAAGGTGCCAGCCGGATGATGGCTGTAGTGCCCGGGTCCCTGTTCATGTTCCCTGGGGGAAGCCAGCCAGACCTGCAATCCATGCATCCGCCGGTCTTGGGTCAGTTGCGCCGGTGGAGTACGTTCGACGTGGGCAATGGCGCTGCCCGCGGTCATCCAGCTGACGTCCCCGGCCTGGACGATCTGGTCCGAGCCCAGGCTGTCCTTGTGCTGGATCTGCCCGGCAAACAGGTAGGTGAGGGTGGACAGGCCGATATGCGGATGCTGGCGGATGTTCATGCCCTTGCCCGCCGGGTAGGCGGTCTCGAGCATGTGGTCGAAGAATACGAAAGGCCCGACGCTGCGGCATTGTGCCGAGGGCAGGGGGCGCAGGATGGGCTGGCCTTCGACGTCCTCGGCACGGGGACGGATCACGAGGGGGGAATTCATGGCGGGCTCCAGGCTGATCGGGTTATGCCCCGGAGCATAACCCGCTTGCCCGTGCCGCGCGCTACTGGCTGAAGGCGCCTTCGGAGAGGTGGGTCTCGATGGTCACCTCGCTGGTGGTCATCAGCTTGTGGATCGGGCAGCGGTCGGCCACCCGGTGCAGTTCCTCGCGCTGGGCATCGGTGAGCACGCCCTTGAGGGTCAGCTTCACGTGCAGCGCGTACTTGCCCTTGGGCTCCTCGCTGTTGTCATGCTTGATCTCCACCGTGACGCCGGTGAGCGGGATGTTCTTCTTCTGCGCATAAAGCTTGAGGGTCAGGGCCTTGCAGGCACCCAGGGCGGCATCGAAGTAGTCGTGGGGTTCGGGAGCGGTGCCTTCGCCACCTGCGGACTTGGGCAGGTCGGTGAAGAAGTGGTGGTCGTCCACCTGGATGCTGTGGCGGTAACCTTCGCTGGACTCGGTATTGACGGTGATAGTCATGGCAAACCTCAGGCAGTGGTTGATGGAATCGGGTGTTAAAGGTGCTGAAGTTATAGAGCATCGCACAAGCCTCACGTTCCCCTTTTTCTGAACCTGCGAACTGGCGCCACGGTCTACCCTGCCTCGACACCCCAGGAGACCGTTCAGTGCACTGGAGACTTTTCTACGTTGGCACATTGTGGGCCTGGGCCCTGATGCCCCTGGCGGCCCAGGCACGGGACTACGCCTACAGCGATGCGCACCTGCACTACGTGGACTTTTTCCAGGAAACCCAAGGGATGCAAGCGCTGCTCAAGGCCATGGCCGACAACCGTATCGAGCAGGCAATGATCTCGGGGATTCCGGTAGCCAAGAAATGGCACGAGGACGAACCCAAGCGTCCACGCTACTACGCAGGAGACGACGCCGGTGCCTATTGGTACAGCGCCACCGATGTGCTGGTGGCTGCGGCGGTGAAGCAGTTGCCGGTCGAACAACGGCGGCGCCTGCACCCGTTCCTGTCGGGGTTCAATCCCAACGACAAGAATTCCGCGGCCCATATCCAGCGCATGCTCGATCTCGATCCGGGGTTGTGGCAGGGCATCGGTGAGGTCTTTACCCGCCACGATGACCTCACCGCACTGATCGATGACGACACGCCGCGGGCCAATAACGAAGCGATGGCCAAGGTCTACCGCCTGGCCGAAGAGCGTGACCTGCCCGTGATGTTGCACTCCAACATCACCTCCAAGCGTGAGCGCAATCCCTTGTATCTCGCAGAAATCGAAGAGCCGCTCAGCGAGCATCCGCAGACGCGCTTCATCTGGGCCCACGCTGGTACCAGCGCCGAGATCCATCGCCATCAGGAGCGCCTGGCGTTCCTGCTGCCAACCCTGGAGCGTTTGTTGCAGGCCTATCCCAATCTCTACATCGACCTGTCCTGGAGCTTGCTCACGCCGTATCTGATGGATGAGCAGGGCATGCCGAGCCAGGAGTGGCTACAACTGGTGCAGCGCTTCCCCGAGCGCTTCATGCTGGGGTCGGATGGGGTCGGTCGCTTCGACAAGCTGGGGCAGGAGCTCCGAAGCTTTGATGGCTTTCTCGATGCCTTGCCGGTGGAGGTGGCGCGCAAGGTGGCCCGTGACAACTTCCTGGCGATCCTGCCGGACTCTCGCTAAGGCGGCTCCTCGGGCGGATTGTCATTAGCCTGTCATGCCTTCTTCATAAGCTCGCGCCATCTCAATCAAGGAGCGCGGTATGCATCTCACTCGTTCAAGCGTTCTGGCAGCGCTGATGGTTTTCAGTGGCCTGGCCAGTGCCGAAGTCCGCATTGAAGGACCCGTGGAATACGGCGTGTTCGAAGGCCCCAAGGCCGAGCTGCAATCGGGGGAGCGGGTGCTGCGTCGCAGCAACGAGAAGATCCAGCAGACTGCAGTGGTTCCGGCGAGGTTGGGCACCAAGTTCGGCATGCGCTACCAATTGCAGGGAAAAGCCGCCGAGGGGCAGCCCCTGACCCTGCTATACCTGACTCCAGGCATCCGTACTCCCGATGGGGTGCGCCATGACAAACTGGAGGTCACCCAGAAGCTGGTGCCCAACGCGCCCCAGGATGTGATGGCCTACGAGTTCACGCAAAGCCATGAAGTCGTTCCTGGCGAATGGCACTTTATGGTGTTCCAGGGCGACCGTTTGCTCGCAGAACAGCGGTTTTCGGTGCGCTGAATCGTTTTACGCCCAGGTATCGAAGTGCTTGGGCGTTTTGATATCACCTTTTCGTCTTACGCAAAATCCTTCCGGCCCGATACCGTCTAAGAGCACCCTGCTGCAAGGTCTTGCAGCGCTCTAGGAAGGAGCCAGAGGAATGAGTCTCAGAAGTCTCAATATTGCGCCTCGCGCAAGCCTGGGTTTTGGTTTGCTGGCGCTCATGGTGTTTATCCTCGGGGCATTCGCCCTGATGCAAATGGCCAACATGCGCCAGCAGTCCGATGAAGTGGAGAGCAATTGGCTGCCCAGTGTCATGTCCGTCGGCGATATGAATCAGGATCTCTTGCGCATCCGCGCCCTGACCCTGCGCTTGCTGATCAATCGCGATCCGCAGGCCATCGCCCAGAACGAAACCAAGATCAACGACATCAAGAGTGGCCTGGGGGTTGCCCAGGGGCGCTATGAGTCCCTGATCGTGCTGCCCCAGGAGCGTGCCCTGTTCGACCGCTTCAAGTCCATAGAGAAACAGTACCTGCAGCGTCAGTCCCAGGTCATGGCATTCTCCAGCCAGAATCAGGTGGAGGATGCGGTCAAGGTGGTCAATGGCGAGATGAACCAGTTGGCCGATGAAATGGCTGCAACCCTGCATGAACTGGTCGAACTGAACAAGCAGAGTGCCACCCAGGCCACCGACCTGGCCCAGGCAGTGTTCAGCAAGTCGCGGATCTGGGTGGTGGTGATGATCGTGCTGGCCGCGCTGGTGACCATCAGCCTGGCGCTGTTATTGACCCGTAGTATCGTCCTGCCGCTGGCGCAGTCGCTGAACGTGGCTGAGGTCGTCGCCGGTGGCGACTTGACCGGTGATATCAAGGTGATTGGCAAGGATGAGCCGGCGCGCCTGCTGCACGCACTCAAGGCGATGCAGAGCAGCCTGCGGGAAACCATCAAGCGGATTTCCGACTCCTCCAGCCAGTTGGCGTCGGCATCGGAAGAACTCAGTTGTGTCACCGAGGATGCGACCCGGGGCTTGCATCAACAGAGCCTGGAAATCGAGCAGGCGGCCACGGCCGTCAACCAGATGACCGCGGCAGTGGAGGAAGTAGCCAGCAATGCCGTGGCCACGTCCCAGGCCTCCCGGGAGTCCGACCGGATCGCCCAGCATGGTCGCGAGCAGGTGCAGCAGACGGTGCTTTCCATCGAGTCACTGGCACAGGATGTGACGTCCAATGCCACTCAGGTGGAGGACCTGGCGCAGAAGGTCTATGGCATCAGCAAGGTGCTGGAGGTGATCCGCTCCATTGCCGAGCAGACCAACCTCCTGGCCTTGAACGCGGCCATCGAGGCGGCCCGGGCCGGGGATGCCGGGCGCGGTTTCGCGGTGGTAGCCGATGAAGTGCGAGCCTTGGCCCATCGGACCCAGCAGTCGACCCAGGAAATCGAACAGATGATCGGCGGGATCCAGCAGGGCACCGATCAGGCGGTCAGCTCCATGCAGCAGAGTAATAACCGTGCCCGTTCGACCCTCGAGGTGGCCAAGGCCGCCGGCCAGGCCCTGGAGGAGATTGCCTCGGCCTTCACCGAGATCAACGAGCGCAATGTCGTCATTGCCAGTGCCTCGGAGCAACAGGCGGCAGTGGCACGGGAAGTGGACCGCAACCTGATGAACATCCGCGACCTGGCCCACCAGACTTCGGCGGGAGCCAACCAGACCAGCGCCGCCAGCCAGGAGTTGTCGCGCCTGGCCGTGGACTTGAACACCATGGTGGCGCGTTTCTCGGTGTGAATCGCGGGCAATAAAAAAGCCCCTAACCAGTCGGGGCTTTTTATTGCAGCGGCTGGGCTTACTTGCCCTGCCAGCGCTTGAGGACCAGGGTAGCGTTGGTGCCACCGAAGCCGAAGCTGTTGCTCATTACGGTGTTGAAGGCAACGTCTTCGCGGGTCTTGGTCAGGATCGGCATGTCGGCCACTTCCGGGTCCAGCTCGTCGATGTTGGCCGAGCCGGCCATGAAGTTGCCTTCCATCATCAGCATGCAGTAGATCGCTTCATGGACACCGGCAGCGCCCAGGGAGTGACCCGACAGGCTCTTGGTGGAGCTGATGGCCGGGGCCTTGTCGCCAAACACTTCACGCACGCCCTTCATCTCGGCAACGTCGCCGACCGGGGTCGAGGTGCCGTGGGTGTTCAGGTAGTCGATCGGGGTGTCAACGGTGGACATGGCCATCTGCATGCAGCGGATGGCGCCTTCGCCGCTTGGGGCGACCATGTCGTAACCGTCGGAAGTCGCGCCGTAGCCGACGATTTCCGCGTAGATCTTGGCACCACGGGCCAGGGCGTGTTCCAGCTCCTCGACCACCACCATGCCGCCACCGCCGGCGATGACGAAACCGTCACGCTTGGCGTCGTAGGCGCGGGAGGCCTTGTCCGGGGTCTCGTTGTACTGGGTGGACAGGGCGCCCATGGCGTCGAACAGGAACGACTGGGTCCAGTGCTCTTCTTCACCACCACCGGCGAAGACGATGTCCTGCTTGCCCATCTGGATCTGCTCCATGGCGGTACCGATGCAGTGAGCACTGGTGGCGCAGGCAGAGGCGATGGAGTAGTTCAGGCCCTTGATCTTGAACGGGGTGGCCAGGCAAGCGGAAACGGTGCTGCTCATGGTCCGGGTGACGCGGTACGGGCCAACGCGCTTGACGCCTTTTTCGCGCAGGATATCCAGCGCTTCCATCTGGTTCAGGGTCGAGGCGCCGCCGGAGCCTGCGATCAGGCCGGTGCGAGGATTGGACACCTGCTCTTCGGTCAGGCCGGAGTCGGTGATGGCGTCCTTCATGGCCAGGTAGGCGTAGGCCGCCGCATGGCCGACGAAGCGATAGATCTTGCGATCGATCAGTTCTTCGAGGTTCAGGTCAATGGAGCCGGAAACCTGGCTACGCAGACCCATTTCGGCATATTCCGGGTTGAAGCGGATGCCAGGGCGACTTGCACGCAGGTTAGCGGAGACGGTCTCTTTGTCATTGCCCAGGCACGAAACGATGCCCAGACCAGTGATAACGACGCGGCGCATGCGGATAACCCTTAAAAATTGTCAGTGGAGGTGAACACGCCGACCCGCAGGCCTTCGGCAGTGTAGATTTCCTTGCCGTCGACGCTGACCGAACCATCGGCGATGGCCAGGTTCAGCTTACCCTTGAGTACGCGCTTGATATGAATGTTATAGGTGACCTTCTTGGCGGTCGGCAGCACCTGGCCGAAGAATTTCACTTCGCCCGAGCCCAGGGCCCGGCCACGGCCCGGCAGGCCTTGCCAGCCCAGGAAGAAACCGACCAGTTGCCACATGGCATCCAGGCCCAGGCAGCCTGGCATGACCGGATCGCCCTCGAAGTGACAGGCGAAGAACCACAGGTCAGGATTGATATCCAGCTCGGCGACCAATTCACCTTTGCCATACTTGCCGCCTTCGCTGCTGATATGGGTAATGCGATCGATCATCAGCATGTTACCGGCGGGCAGTTGCGCATTACCTGGGCCGAACAGCTCACCGCGACTGCAGCGCAGCAGATCTTCCCGAGTAAAGGCGTTTTGTTTGGTCATGCGAGCTCCTCAATAGTCCCGTGCGGCAGGGTTGGGCAAATCTTCCCGGCCGATCGAAGCATTCATGCCTCGAGCCGGCAGCCTACTCATAGACTATTGCGTTGTAGTGAAAGTCACAGCGCCAAGGGCATGAATGTACACTTGTGCACTGAAATTTTTTTCAAGGGCCTTTTCAGGGCCCTGTCGGGTGCCTAAGACTGCCGCACTTTCGCCCGCCACGCCAGTCGCAGAAGTTCGAAAATAACCCGTTACTGCACCCAACGTTGGAGAATTTGCTGCAGATCGGCACGCTTGAATGGCTTGGCCAGATAGTCGTTCATGCCCGCTGCAAGGCAGGCTTCGCGGTCGCCCTGCAAGGCGTTGGCGGTCAGGGCGATGATCGGTAGATCGACGCAGCCGGGCAGTTGGCGGATCTGCCGGGTGGCCTCGTAGCCGTCGACCAGCGGCAGCCGGCAATCCATCAGGACGGCCTCGAAAATCAGGCTTTCGGCGCTGCGTACCGCCTGGGCTCCGTCGGTGACGATGGTCACGGTGAAGCCCAGGCTGCGCAGCATGGCCTGGATCACCGTCTGGTTCACCGGATTGTCCTCCACCAACAGGACGTTGCGGCCTTCTCCCTGCTGGGCTGCGCTGTTCACCCGTGGGGCCAGTATCGGCAGGCTCTGCTGGAACAGCGCCAGCGGAATCTCTAGGGTGAATACCGACCCCCGGCCTTCTTCGCTCTGAGCGCGCAAGGTGCCGCCCATGCGCTCGGCCAGCGTCCGGGCAATGGGCAGCCCCAGCCCGGTACCGCCATAGCGCCGGGAGATCGAGCTGTCGGCCTGCTGGAAGGCATCGAACATCAGCTCCAGGCTGGCCGGGCTGATCCCGATCCCGCTGTCGCGCACCGCGCAGGTAAACCACAAGAGCTCGTGGTCCAGGGCCTGCCATTGCGGTTCGATACTGATGCTGCCCTGGTCGGTGAACTTCAGTGCGTTGCCGATCAGGTTGACCAGGATCTGGCGGATCCGCGTCGGATCGCCCTTGACCTGCAGGGCCTCCATGCCTGGCGGTAGTCGCAGGCGCAGGTCCAGGCCACGTTGCATCGCGCTGTGCTGGAAGGCCTGGGCCGAACTGCTGATCAGTTCGGCCAGGTTGAATGGAATGTGCTCCAGCTCCAGGGCCGAACGCTCGATACGCGAGAAGTCGAGGATGTCGTTGATTACCTTCAGCAGATGCTCGGTGGACTCGGAGGCAAGCGCCGCATACTCGCTCTGCTCGCGGGTCATTTCAGTGGTCTCCAGCAACTGCAGCATGCCCAGGACACCGTTCATCGGAGTGCGCAGTTCATGGCTCATCATCGCCAGGAAGTCGGACTTGGCCTTGTTCGCCTGCTCTGCTTCTTCCCGGGTCTGGATCAGCTGGGACATCGCCTGCTGCTGCTCGCGACTGGCCACCTCGAGGCCGGCCGCCAGGTTATTGATGTGGCGCGCCAGGTTGCCCAGTTCGCCGTCGTCGACGATGGGCAGTGGTGTCTTGAAGTCGCCTTCCTGGATCGCCTTGACCGCGTTGCCCATGGCCCTGATCGGCTGGGCCAGGCCCGAGGCCAGGCGTCGGGCCAGCAGGTAGGTGAAGAGCAGGGCGAACAGGGCAAGGATGGCGGCCTTGAGCAGGATTTCCTGCTGGCGCTGGCTGAAGGCATCGTTGGACATGCCGACGATCACCCGTCCCAGGTAGCCGTCGCCCTGGCTGGCCAGGCTGCCTGGATCGTTCTGCAGGAAGTCGTTGTGCACCTGGATGCGTTGCAGGCGTATCGGTGCCTGGAACACCTTGATCTGTTGTGCGTGCTTGTGGCTGGCCGAGGCTTGCTCGACATACACCAGGATATTGTTGGCGCTGTCCTGGACTTCCAGGAAGTGCACGTGAGGCGTGGCCAGGGTCGCCTGCAACAGGGCCTCCAGGCCTTCGTTGTTACCCGAGATCACTCCGTACTCGGTGGCCGGGGCCAATTGGTTGGCGATCAACTGGCCGGTATGGTTCAGCTCCTGGTGCAGGTCCTGGATGCGCACGAAAGTGAAGAAACTGATCAACAACAAGGTCAGGAGCAGGGCAGGGCCCAGGCTGATGAGCTGCGTGCGGGTCTGGATGTCCCAACGGCGACGCACTGTCATGGGCGTTTCTCTCCTTCGCTCAACTGGCGTGCGACGGCCTGGGCATCGACTTCCTCGATGCCCAGGGAGCGTGCCACCTGAGGGTTGCTCAATACTTTGAAGGCCGCCGGGTACAGCGAGCGGGGCCAATGTGCCGGTGGTTGGTCCAGTAGCTTGTCCAGGGTTTGCAACCAGTCTTGCTGGTCGCTGTAGGTGCTGGCCAGGCTACCGGCCCTGACGAAGCCCGCGTTCGGGCCGATCAGGGCTTGTTGTCGGGCGTAGCTGCTGAGCAGCAGGTTCTTCACGGTCTTGGGGTTGTACAGGCTGGGGTCGTCCAGGCCCAGCAGAACCTCGCTGTTGCGCAGGACTGCCTGCAGCGGCCGGCTGTCGCCGATGTTGTCCCAGGATTCGGCGATGATCTCCAGCTCCAGGCTGCGTGCTGCCAGGCGCAGTTCCTCGAGCAGGAACTGGCTGTCCTGGCCATACAGCACTCCCACGCGGCGGACCTGGGGTAGCACACTGCGGATCAAGCGCAACTGGCGCGCCAGGGGCGGGTCGCTCCAGAGCAGGCTGAGCCTGGCGCGTGGGGCCCCCTGCAAGCGCTGCTCGGCTTGCAGGCGGCTGATGCGCAAGACCAGGGTCGCCGGTCCCAGGGGCTCCTGCAGGCGCCAATCGAGGCTTTGCGGGTCCAGCAGGACCAGGCGTATGCCCCCGGGCAATTGCCCTGGCGCCGGTAGCTGTGCCAACGGTACGAAATGCACCTGGTCCTGGGGACGCAGGCTGGCCAGCTCCTGGGTAAAGGTGCGCACCCCTTCACTATCCTCGCTGGCGGTCAGCAAGACCTCGGCGGCGCGCAATGGGACGCACAGCAGCAGTCCCAGCAGGGCCAGGCCCCAACCCAGGCGACGCGCGCTGTACCGGCCCGTGCGCAGCAGCACCATGCTAGAACTCCAGCTCGGCGCTGACATAGGCTACGTGCCGCGAGTCGTAGCGGTTGTCGGCGAAGGTGGTGGGCTGGTGGTCGAGCCGTTGCTGCAGGGTGCCGGCCAGTTCCAGGTTGGCCCGGCCCAGGGCCAGCCGCTTGGCGATACGGGTATCGATCCGTTGGAAGCGATACCCGTTGAGGGCGTCGCTCCCATAGTAGAAGAGCGAACTGGACCAACCCTGGCCCCAGTTGCGCAGCCAGCCGGCAGAACCACTGTTGGTGGCGCTCAGGCGCCGGTCCAGGCGGTTGCTGGCCTGGGCATGGACGTAGGCGTAGGTCAGGCGCAGGCGATCATTGCGGTCCAGTTGCCAGTCCAACTGGCTTTCGGTCCCGGAGAAACGTGCCGAGTTGCTGTTGCTGGCGATGTACTGGTTATTGCGCAGCGGCTCGCTGATCATCCGGCTGATCTCGTCGTAGAACAGCTTGATGTCGAGGTTCAGCGCCTGATCGACGAAGTAGCCGTTGTAGCCCAGCTCCCGCGAGCGCATGCGTTCCTGGTCAAGATCGCCCGGGCCTCGGGTCTTGACGAAGTACTGGGCGCTGTTCTGGCCGTAGACCGGGCGATCCAGGCCGGTGACCCGGTAGCTCCAGTTGACGTTGTTCTCGAACATGTCCGGGGACCGGACGGCCTCGGAATACACCGCCCGCAGGCCATGGCGCGGGTTGATCAGGTAGTTGGCCGCGATCCTGGGTGTCAGGGAGTGGCCAGTCAACTGGGAGTCTTCGTACATGGCCCCGCCCTGGATCAACCAATGCTCGCTGGCCCGCCACTCCAACTGGCCGAAGAGGCGCCAGGTGGTGTCGTCGAGCGTGCCGTTGAAGTAGGTCTGCGAGTCGGCACGGTCATAACGATAGTTCATGCCGCTGACCAGCCGCAGGTTGTCGGCCAGGCTCAGGGTGTCCTGCAGCTCCAGGTCGTAACGGGTTTCCCGCGAGCTCTGGTCGATAAGGCCGCAGACGGCATCCCTGCCTCCGGTAATCCACTGATCGATCACTTGATGCGCCAGGGCCAGTTCTTCAGCAGTTCCTGCGGGTGCACCGCTGCGTGTGTCGGGCATGTTCCGCGCCAGGCGCTCTGTGTAGTTCGGGTTGAGCTGCCACAGGCGTGTCAGTTCGGGGCTGAAGGAGATGGCCGCATCGCAGGCTCTCCAGGTTTTCTGGCGATCCCAGTGCTGGGCCGAGCCCTGTACATAGAGGCTGTGCCGTGGGTCCAGGTCGAGATTCCAGCGCAGGGAGGTCGCATAGTCCTTGGCGATCACGTCGGAGTTGTAGCCTTTCTCGGTGTAATTATCGAACACCGGCTGATAGGTATAAGGCTGCTGGTTGCTGCCTTCCTTGGCATTGAACTGCCAGTCGAGGCTCTGTCGCTCATCGAGCATCTGGTTCACCGACAGGCCGATGCGGTTCAGGCGCTTGCTGTCGCGGTAGTCCGATCCGTCAAGGCGCCTGTCGAAACCGTCATCCTCCTGCCCGGACATCGACAGGCGCAGGTCGCCGCCGTCCCAGCCCGTGCCCTGGCTGGCGTACCAGTCGCTGATGCCGCGTTGGCCGCGGGTCACCTTGAACCGGGTGCCATGGCTGTTGGCTGGCGAGCGGGTGATGATGTTGACCACCGCCATCAGGGCGTTGGCGCCGTAGCTGACGGTGTTGGGGCCGCGAAATACCTCGATGCGCTCGATATCCTCCATGGCCACCGGGATATCGCTCCAGTCCACCGTGGCCAGGCCCGGTCGGTAGACCGAGCGGCCATCGATCAGCACCTGCATGCGCCGGGCCTCGCTGGCGTTGGTGCCGTGATAGTTGACCGTGGCCTGGTTGCCACTGATGGCGCCGACCATCATGCCCGGCACCAGGCGCAGCAGTTCACTGATCTCCCGGGCACCGCTGGCCCTGATCAGTTCGTTGTCGAGTACCGTCATGCTGCCGGGGACCGCTGCTGGCGACTGCTTCAGACGAGTGGCGGTCAGTACCTGGGGCAGGCTGGTCTCATCGACGAACAGATCTTCGGCCTGCGCCGGGTGGCCAAGCAGCAGGCCCAGCAGCAGTGGCAGGCGAATAGAGGGGGGACCAGCGGACACGGCGCAGCCTTGAATCTTGAAAGATGGCGCGCATGTTAACCGAGACGCTCGAGTTTTCCAGTCGCTGTGCCCGGCAAGCGCCCAGTGCCCGCGCGGGTTTGCGACAGATCGTCGGAATGGTTGCCGGGGCTGGTGGTGCAGTGGCCGCTCCGTATAATGCCGCCATCGCCACTGCTATGGATAAACGGATTGCATATGACACAACAGCGCCCTATTGCGGTCCTGGGAGGCGGTAGTTTCGGTACCGCCGTGGCCAATCTGCTGGCCGAGAACGGCCAGGCAGTGCGCCAGTGGATGCGTGATCCCGAACAGGCCGAGGCCATTCGGCTCAATCGCGAGAATCCGCGTTATCTCAAAGGCATCAAGATCCATCCCGCGGTGGAGCCGGTCACCGACCTGCTGGCCACCCTGAGCGACAGCGAACTGTGCTTCGTCGCCTTGCCCTCCAGCGCCTTGCGCGCCGTGCTGGCCCCCCATGCGCAGCTGTTGGGCGGCAAGATGCTGGTCAGCCTGACCAAGGGCATCGAGGCCCAGACCTTCAAGCTGATGAGCGAGATCCTCGAAGACATCGCCCCCCAGGCGCGGATCGGGGTGCTGTCGGGGCCCAATCTGGCGCGCGAAGTGGCCGAGCACGCCCTGACCGCCACGGTGGTCGCCAGCGAGGACGAACAGCTGTGCCAGCAGGTCCAGGCCGTGTTGCATGGGCGGACCTTCCGGGTCTATGCCAGTGCTGATCGCTTCGGCGTCGAGCTGGGCGGTGCCTTGAAGAACGTCTACGCAATCATCGCCGGCATGGCGGTCGCCCTGGGCATGGGCGAAAACACCAAGAGCATGCTGATCACCCGGGCCCTGGCGGAAATGACCCGTTTTGCCGTGAGCCAGGGAGCCAATCCGATGACGTTCCTGGGCCTGGCCGGGGTGGGCGACTTGATCGTCACCTGTTCCTCGCCCAAGAGCCGCAACTACCAGGTGGGTTTCGCCCTGGGCCAGGGCTTGAGCCTGGACGAGGCAGTGACCCGCCTGGGCGAAGTGGCGGAGGGCGTCAATACTCTCAAGGTGCTCAAGGCCAAGGCCCAGGAGCTGGGCGTCTACATGCCGCTGGTGGCCGGCCTGCATGCGATCCTGTTCGAAGGCCGGACGCTGAACCAGGTGATCGAGCTGTTGATGCGCGGCGAACCGAAAACCGATGTCGACTTTATCTCCACCAGCGGATTCAACTGAGCAGTACAGGAGCGAGACATGAACGATACGAATTCCGAGGCCAAGTACGAATCCATTCTCCTGCGGGTGTTGTGGATGCTGGTATTCGCCCTGGTGTGGCAGGTGGCGCAGTTCCTCCTGGGCGCGTTGGTGGTGGTGCAGCTGATCTACCGGTTGGTCTACGGCGCCCCCAATGCCGGCATGATGAATTTCGGCGACAGCCTGAGCCAGTTCCTGGCGCAGATCGGCCGTTTCGGCAGTTTCCATACTGAGCAGAAACCCTGGCCATTCGCCGACTGGCCGGCACCACGGGCACCGGAAGGCGAGGCGCCCCACAGCGTGCCGCCAGCACCGCATCCGGTACGTGACGAGGAGCCCAAGCTGTGAAGCTGTGGGTGCTGCGTCATGGCCAGGCTGAATCCCATGCGGCCACCGACGCCCAGCGCAACCTTACGGCCCATGGCCGTCAGCAAGTGCTGGACAGCGCGGCACAGCTGATCGGCCAGCCCATTGCGGCGATTCTTGCCAGCCCATACGCCCGGGCCCAGCAAACGGCGCACCTGGTACGCGAAGCCCTGGGGTTCGAAGGAGAGGTGCTTACGGTGCCGTGGCTCACGCCGGACACCAATCCCTTGAAGGCGCTGGAGCAACTGGACAGCGCCGACAATCTGCTGCTGGTCAGCCACCAGCCCCTGGTGGGCAGCCTGATCGGCCTGTTGCAGCATGGTCATTTGCGTGACCCGCAAGCCATGGACACCGCCAGCCTGGCCGAGCTGCAAGGCGACTGGCCGCTGGCCGGGACCATGACCCTCACCCGCGTCAGGCATCCCTGAATCCTGCAGGTAAGCGGGGCGTGGACCCGTTTGCCTGCAGGTGCGTGCGCTACATTTCTTAACTTGCAGCACTCCTTTGTGCGTGGAATAGTCGACCGAGCAAGTGCTTGGTTGGTAAGAGGCTGTTCCCGAACACAACAAAAACAGAGGAGCGAGTCATGTCTGCTGCTTTTCGTTTGCCCCTGCAAGTGTTCTACGAGCGCGAGGTTCGTCATCCCCAGCAACGTTTCCTGGTCCAGCCCTGCGGGGGTGGCAAGGTGCAGGAGCTGAACTGGGCTGACGTCGCGCGACAGGTCCGCAGCGCCGCCCAGTGGCTTCGGGAACGGCAACTGCCTCCGGGCAGCCGTATCGCGATCATCGGCAAGAACTCCGCCCACTGGATCATCGCCGACCTGGCGATCTGGATGGCCGGACATGTCTCGGTGCCGTTGTACCCCAACCTCACCGCCGAGTCGGTGGCCCAGGTGCTGGAGCACTCCGAATCGGCCCTGGTGTTCATCGGCAAGCTCGATGCCTGGCCGGAAATGGCCGCGGGGGTCAGGCCCGGATTACCTACGATCAGCCTGCCGCTGGCCCCCGAGGGGCGCTTCGATTTTTGCTGGGACGACCTGCAACGCTGCCAGCCCCTGGCAGAGAGTCCCTGCCCAGCGGCTGAGCAATTGGCCACCATCATCTATACCTCCGGCACCACCGGGATGCCCAAGGGTGTGATGCACAGCTTCGCCAACCTGGGGTTTGCCGCCAGCCATGGGGCCGACCTGTTTGGCCTGGGCCCCGATGACCGGCTGCTGTCCTACCTGCCGCTGTGCCATGTGGCCGAGCGCATGTTCGTCGAGATGGCGGCGATCTACACCGGACAGACGGTGTTCTTCGCTGAAAGTCTCGATACCTTCCTGGTTGACCTGCGACGTGCCCGGCCCACGGCGATGTTCGGGGTACCGCGAATCTGGACCAAGTTCCAGATGGGGGTCTACAGCAAGATGCCAGCCAGGCGCCTGGATTTTCTCCTGGGTCTGCCTTTCATCGGCAAGCGGGTCGGGCACAAGGTCCTGGCGGGCCTGGGGCTGGATGCCTTGCGGGTTGCCCTGTCCGGGGCGGCGCCGGTGCCCCAGGCCCTGCTGCATTGGTACCAGCGCCTGGGCCTGGACGTGCTGGAGGTCTATGGCATGACCGAGAACTGTGGTTATTCCCATATCGGCCGTTCCGGGGAATATGCCCCCGGCTGGATCGGGCGCCCGTGTCCCGAGGTCCAGGTGCGCATCGATGAGTCGGGGGAAGTCCAGGTGCGCAGTGGCGCGGTGATGCAGGGGTACTACAAGGACCCGCAGAAAACCGCGGAAACGGTCACGGAGGATGGCTTCCTGCGCACGGGCGACAAGGGTGAGCAGGATGCTGCCGGCAACCTGCGCCTGACCGGCCGGCTCAAGGAGATCTTCAAGACCAGCAAGGGCAAGTATGTGGCCCCGGCCCCCATCGAGATCCGCCTGGCCGAACACGCGCATATCGAGCAGGTGTGCGTGGTCGGTGATGGCCTGAGCGCGCCCCTGGGGTTGTGCGTATTGTCGGCGGCTGGCCAGCGGGCTGCCGGAGGCAGTACTCGCGAAGACCTGCACAGCAGCCTGGAAGGCCTGCTGGCCCAGGTCAATGGTCGCCTGGACAAGCATGAGCGCCTGCATCGCCTGGTGGTGGTCAAGGACAGCTGGGCGGTGGAGAACGGTTTCCTGACTCCGACGCTGAAGATCAAGCGCAATGTGATCGAGTCCACCTATGGGGGTAGTTTCCAGGCCTGGAGCGAGCGCGAAGAAGTCGTGCTGTGGCAGGATTGAGCGACGACAACCTAACAAGAAGGAAATGGCGATGAGCCTGTGGCGCACCACCCCAAACCTCGAACAATTGAATGCGATCCAGAAGAACACCATCGGTGAAGTGCTGGATATTCGCTTCGAGTCCTTTGACGAGCAATCGCTGACCGCGAGCATGGTCATCGACCACCGTACCCACCAGCCCTACGGTTTATTGCATGGCGGCGCCTCGGTGGTACTGGCCGAGACGGTCGGCTCGATGGCCAGCTACCTGTGCATCGATGCCAGCAAGTTCTATTGCGTGGGGCTGGAGATCAACGCCAATCACCTGCGCGGCCTGCGCAGCGGGCGGGTCACAGCGGTGGCCAGGGCCATTCACATCGGGCGCACCACCCATGTCTGGGACATCCGCCTGAGCAGCGACGAAGGCAAGGCCAGCTGTGTCTCGCGCCTGACCATGGCGGTGGTGCCCCTGGGACAGACTCCGCCAGCGCAGTGAGGCCGCACGCCATAGGCTGAGCCTGGGTGTCAGTATTCCTGTCCGTTACGGTCATTGCCCTGGTGCAAGGGCCTGCGGACAATCGGTATTCGTTTGGTGGATGGATAGGACGGTATGTCGCAACAGGTGTTTTTCGCTCACGCCAATGGGTTTCCCTCCGGCACGTACGGCAAGTTGTTTGCCGCCCTGGCGCCGGAATTCGAGGTGGCTCATTTGCAGCAGCATGCCCACGATCCACGCTTTCCGGTGGATGACAATTGGCAGAGCCTGGTGGATGAGCTGATTCATCACCTGCAACAGCAGGCGCAGCCGGTGTGGGGCGTGGGGCACTCGTTGGGTGGCGTGCTGCACCTGCACGCGGCCCTGCGGTGCCCGGAGTTGTACCGGGGGGTGGTGATGCTCGATTCGCCGGTGCTGACCCGCGCCGACCAGTGGGTGATCCGCGCGGCCAAGCGCTTTGGCTTCATCGACCGCCTGACCCCGGCTGGCCGTACCCTGGGCCGCCGCGAGGAGTTCACCGACATCGAGTCGGCCCGCAGCTACTTTTCGCGCAAGACCCTGTTTCGCGCCTTCGACCCGGATTGCCTGGATGCCTACTTGCAGCATGGCTTGCTGCAAGTAGGCGATCGCCTGCGCCTGCGTTTCGACCCGGCCACCGAGATCAGTATCTACCGCGGCGTACCGCACACCAGCCCGGGCAGTGCCCGCCAGCTCAAGGTGCCCCTGGCGGTGGTACGCGGCCAGCAGAGCAGGGTGGTGATGCGCCATCACACCAGCGCCGTGGGCCGCATGCCCCAGGGCGTGTCGCTGACCATGCCCGGCGGCCACATGTTTCCCCTTGAGCGACCTGAAGACACCGCGACCTTGCTCAAGGACCTGTTCAATCGCTGGCAGCACGACCAGCAACGGAGCCTGGCATGAACCAGGCCGTGGAAGAAGTGCGCCTGAGCCTGCCGCATATCGAGCTGGCAGCCTATCTGTTCGGCCCCGAGGACGGCCTGCCGGTCATCGCCCTGCATGGCTGGCTGGACAATGCCAACAGCTTCGCGCGCCTGGCGCCCAGGCTCGAAGGGCTGCGTATCGTCGCCCTGGACCTGGCCGGCCATGGGCACTCCGGGCATCGCCCGCCTGGAGCGGGTTATGCCTTATGGGACTATGTGTATGACGTGCTGCAGGTGGCCGAGCAACTGGGGTGGCAGCGTTTCGCCCTGATGGGCCACTCCCTGGGGGCCATCGTGTCCCTGGTGCTGGCGGCAGCCATGCCGGCCCGCGTCAGTCACCTGGCCCTGATCGATGGCGTCATCCCGCCTACCGCTACCGGCGAGGGCTCCGCCGAGCGCCTGGGCATGGCACTGCAGGCGCAACTGGATTTGCAGGGCAAGCGCAAGCCGGTCTACAGCACCCTGGAGCGAGCCATCGAGGCGCGGATGAAAGGGGTGGTGGCCGTCAGCCGAGAGGCCGCCGAGCTGTTGGCCCAACGTGGCTTGATGCCGGTGCCCGGTGGCTACACCTGGCGCAGCGACAGCCGCCTGACATTGGCCTCGCCGCTGCGCCTGACCCAAGAGCAGGCCATGTCCTTCGTGCAGCGGGTCGCCTGCCCAACGCAACTGGTGGTGGCTGGCGATGGCATGCTGGCCAAGCACCAGGAATTGCTCCAGCGTCTACCCTTCAACCTGGAACAGCTGCCGGGCGGGCACCACCTGCACCTGAACGATGAGGCCGGTGCCACCTTTGTCGCAGACTGTTTCAATCGGTTTTTCGCCCTTCCTTGACTTGATCCGGTCAACTGTCGAGGCTTGGCGGGTTGAAATGGGAGACAACCATGATAGATCTGTACACCGCTGCGACCCCCAATGGCCATAAGGTTTCCATCCTGCTTGAAGAGCTCGGCCTGCCCTATACCGTGCATGCCCTGAGCTTCGACAAGAAGGAGCAGAAGGCGCCGGCGTTCCTCAAGATCAATCCCAATGGGCGTATTCCGGCCATCGTCGACCGCGACAATGGCGATTTTCCGGTATTCGAATCCGGTGCGATCCTGGTGTACCTGGCCGAGCGCAGCGGCCGCTTGCTGCCGGCCGATGCCAAGGGGCGCTCGGTGGTCATGCAATGGCTGATGTTCCAGATGGGCGGCATCGGTCCGATGCAGGGGCAGGCCAATGTGTTCTTCCGCTATTTCCCGGAGAAGCTCCAGGGCGCCATCGACCGTTACCAGCACGAGACCCGGCGGCTCTATGAGGTGCTCGACACCCGCCTGCAGCAGGTCGAGTACCTGGCCGGCGACTACAGCATTGCCGACATCGCCACCTTCCCCTGGGTACGCAGCCATGAGTGGTCGGGTGTTCCGGTCCAGGGGCTGGAGGCGCTGCAACGCTGGATGGCGGCCATGGAGGCTCGGCCTGCGGTCCAGCGTGGTTTGCAGGTTCCGCAACGCAGCGATGACGCCAGCGTCGTCAAGGGCGCCCAGGCCATGCTGATCCGATGAGGGGCCCAATGCGTTCTCTGAGTGTTCTGGGCCTATCGCTGGTCAGCCTGCTGGCGGTCGCCGCCGATCTGCCCGGCAGCCAGGATCTGCCCCTGGTACCACGGTTGACCGATGCGCAAATCGTCGACTACCGCCCCGAAGCGGAGCAGGAGCGGATCTACCCCATGGGGGCGATTCGCAGAATCAGCGGCCAGTTGCGTTTCGATGGCCAGGTCAATGCCCGCGGCAAGCTCACTACCGTCACCTACCAGTTGCCCGCCGAGCGTAGCTCCAACGAAGCCTTCACCCTGGCTCGCGAAGCCTTGCAGAAGCAGGGGGCCGAGCTGCTGTTCTGGTGCCAGGCCCGGGACTGCGGCGAGAGTAGCCTGTGGGCCAATGAGGTATTCGGCAATGCCAAGCTGTACGGCATCGACGAGCAACAGGCCTACCTGTTGTTGCGCCTGGCAGCGCCCAGGGACAACTCCCTGGTGGCCCTCTACAGCATTACCCGGGGCAATCGCCGGGCCTACCTGCATGTGGAGCAGTTCGACGCAGGGACCCCACTGGGAGAGCTGCTACCTACCTCCGCGACCTTGCTGCGCCAGCTCAAGGATACCGGCAGGCTGGACCTGGCCAGGCTTGCCGAGCCACAACCGGCCTGGCTCAACTTGCTGTCGCGTGGGTTGAACCTGGATACCACTTTGCGGGTCAGTCTCTCCGGTAGACAGGCCGAAGCCTGGCGCCAGGCCCTGATCGGCCAGGGCGTACGCGCGACGCGAATGGAAACCGGCGACACCCAGGCATCCGGCCTGCACTTCGAACTGCTGCGTTAAGCTCTTGCAGGCGGCCCGCACTCGCGGGCTCGCCTACTCTTCACTGGTTACTCTTGCGCGAGACATTTCATGCCCAATAACGATCGCCTGTTGGTGCAGATCCTGCTCCTGGTGCTGTTCGGTGCCAGCTTCTGGGTGATGGCACCTTTCTGGTCGGCCCTGTTCTGGGGGGCGGTCCTGGCTTTTGCCAGCTGGCCGTTGATGCGTTTGCTGACTCGCTGGCTCAACGGCCGCGAATCCCTGGCCGCCGGTTTGCTGACCCTGGGCTGGATGCTGCTGGTAGCGGCTCCACTGGTCTGGCTCGGCCTCAACCTGGCGGATCACGTGCGTGATGCCACGGCGTTCATCAAGGATGTCCAGGTGGATGGCTTGCCCGAGGCCCCGGCATGGCTGGGCAGCTTGCCGCTGGTGGGCGAGCGCCTGGTGGGTTGGTGGAACAGCATCGACGAACAGGGCGCGGCACTGATGGTGGCGGTCAAGCCTTACCTGGGGCAGGTGGGCAACTGGTTGCTGGCCCGTAGCGCCCAGGTGGGCGGGGGCATCCTGGAGCTGACCCTGAGCCTGGTCTTCGTGTTCTTCTTCTATCGCGACGGCCCGCGCCTGGCGTTGTTCGTGCATCGCTTGCTGGAACGCCTGATCGGCGATCGTGCGGGCTACTACATCGACCTGGTGGCCGGTACGGTGCAGCGCGTGGTCAACGGGGTGATCGGCACAGCGGCGGCCCAGGGCCTGCTGGCCTTGATCGGCTTCATCATCGCCGGGGTGCCCGGAGCACTGGTGCTGGGGATCGTGACCTTCCTGCTCAGCCTGATTCCCATGGGGCCGCCCCTGGTCTGGATTCCGGCCACCGCCTGGCTGGCCTGGAAGGGCGAGTACGGCATGGCGGTGTTCCTGGGGATCTGGGGCACCTTCATCATCAGTGGCGTCGACAACGTGCTCAAGCCTTACCTGATCAGTCGCGGTGGCAACCTGCCGCTGGTGATCGTCCTGCTGGGAGTGTTCGGGGGCTTGTTCACCTTTGGCTTCATCGGCTTGTTCATCGGCCCGACCTTGCTGGCAGTGGCCTACAGCCTGTTGCTGGATTGGAGCGCCAGCCAGTCACGGCCCCAGGAACCGCGCTGAGGCCTGCAGGGCGCTCAGGGGCGCGACAGTCGCAATACCGCGGTCAGGCCGCCGCCAGGGGTTTCCTCCAGGCGCAACTGGCCGCCCATGCGCTCGGCCGCTTCGCGGGCGATGGTCATGCCCAGGCCCACCCCGCCTGAGTTGCGGTTGCGCGATCCTTCCAGGCGAAAGAACGGCTCGAACACCGCCTCGCGCTTGTCGGCAGAAATACCCGGCCCATGGTCGATGACGCGGATCAGCAATTGATCGCGGCTGTCCTCCAGGGTCAAGGTGGCCTGGCCGGCATAACGCAACGCGTTGTCCAGCAGGTTGTTCAGGCACGATTGCAGGGCCATGGGCTGTACCAGCAAGGGCGCGCAATGGCCCTGGGCCTGGACATCGGCGCCCTGGTCCTGGGCGTTCTCGCACATCGACTCCACTAGCGCCTGGACGTCCATCAATTGCCAGATCTCGCTGGTGCGCTGTTCATGCAGATAGCTGAGGGTGGCATCGAGCATCTTGATCATGTCGTCCAGGTCCTGGCGCATCTGTCCTTGCAGCTTGCTGTCCTCGATCTGCTCCAGGCGCAGTTTCAGGCGCGACAGGGGCGTGCGCAGGTCGTGGGAGACCGCACCGAGCATGCGCCCGCGTTGCTGGACCTGCTCGCGTATGCGCTTTTGCATCTGGTTGAAGGTGCTGGCGGCTTGCCGTGCCTCGTGGGGACCGAGTTCTTCCAACGGCGGGCTGTCGAGGTTTTCACTGAGCCGCTCGGCGGCAGCGCTAAGGCGCTGGATGGGACGTGATAGCAACTTGGCGCCGTACCAGGCTGCGATGATCAGCGAGATGAACTGGAAGGTCAGGGGCACCAATGGGCCGCCGAACCAGGGGCGCGGTCGCCGGGGGAAGCGTGGCACCGGGGCCGGGGCCTGGCCATTGTCGAGCGCCACCGATCCGGGCGGTGGGGGCGGCGGTGGAGGGGGGCCGTAATGGTGGAACCAGAAGAATGCCAGTAGATGGGCGAGGACAATCGCCACCAGCAAGACGCCGAACAGCCGGCCGAACAGCGTATCGACGCGTCCACGCATCAGCCGATGTCCCGGGCGTCGAACAGGTAGCCCTCGCCACGTACGGTCTTGATCAATTGCGGTGATTTGGGGTCATCGCCGAGCTTTTGCCGCAGGCGCGACACCAGCAGGTCGATGCTGCGGTCGAAGGCTTCGATGGAGCGCCCACGGGCGGCATCCAGCAACTGCTCGCGGCTCAGGACCCGGCGTGGGCGTTCAAGGAAGACCCAGAGCAGGCGGAACTCGGCGTTGGACAGTGGTACGACCAGGCCGTCGGCGGAAATCAGTTGGCGCAGGACACTGTTCAGGCGCCAGTTGTCGAAGCGCACGTTGGCCCGCTGTTCGCTGCGATCGTCGCGCACCCGGCGCAGGATGGTCTGGATTCGCGCCACCAGTTCCCGGGGCTCGAAGGGCTTGGCCATGTAGTCGTCGGCGCCCAGTTCCAGGCCAATGATGCGGTCGGTAGGCTCGCACCGCGCGGTGAGCATGAGGATCGGGATCTCCGATTCGGTGCGTAACCAACGGCACAGGGACAGGCCGTCTTCGCCGGGCAGCATGAGGTCGAGAACCACCACGTCGAAATGTTCGGTTTGCAGGGCCTGGCGCATCGCGGCCCCATCGGTGACGCCGCTGGCGTGGATGTTGAAGCGCGCCAGGTAACCGATCAGCAGCTCACGGATCGGCAGGTCGTCGTCGACGATCAGCGCCCGGGTGTTCCAGCGCTTGTCGTCGCCATTGGCCGGGGCTTTGGAGTCGTCGTTGAGAGGGGCTGGAGTGTTATGCATGGGTAGGGTCATCTGCCAGGTAGGCTGCCGGCCACCAGGGAGTGGCAAGCTTGCGACTTCAGCATAGGCGTCCGGCCCGGGGGCTGGAAGCGCTGTTCGAGGGTCTTGCGGCTGGCAAGGGTAGCGTCATGGCGTGTTACGGGCGTGTCGTTCGTGTATCCGGCTCGATACAAAAGACCCGATGCCTGGGGAATTTGCCGTGCTGGTGGAAACCTCGGATTGCCATTGAGGAGGAATTAGCGCGCATCGGGTCCCGGATCGGTGCGGCTTGCGCTACAATCCGCGCCGATTTCGACTTGCCTGAGAGCTTCTTCATGTCCGCCTGCCAGACACCTATCATCGTCGCCCTGGATTTCCCCACCCGTGACGCCGCACTGAAACTGGCCGATCAATTGGACCCCAAACTGTGCCGGGTCAAGGTCGGCAAGGAGCTGTTCACCAGCTGCGCGGCCGAGATTGTCGGGACCCTGCGGGACAAGGGATTCGAAGTGTTCCTGGACCTGAAATTCCATGACATTCCCAACACCACCGCCATGGCGGTCAAGGCTGCTGCGGAAATGGGCGTCTGGATGGTCAACGTGCACTGCTCCGGTGGCCTGCGCATGATGGCCGCCTGCCGTGAGGTGCTGGACCAGCGCAGCGGCCCGCAGCCCCTGCTGATTGGCGTCACCGTGCTCACCAGCATGGAGCGTGAGGACCTGGCTGGCATTGGCCTGGATATCGAACCCCAGGAACAGGTACTGCGCCTGGCCGCGTTGGCGCAAAAGGCCGGTATGGATGGCCTGGTGTGCTCGGCGCTCGAGGCCCAGGCCCTGAAGAGCGCCCATCCGTCCCTGCAACTGGTGACCCCGGGGATCCGTCCGGCGGGCAGCGCCCACGACGATCAGCGGCGTATCCTGACGCCGCGCCAGGCCCTGGATGCCGGTTCCGACTACCTGGTGATCGGTCGCCCCATCAGCCAGGCAGCGGATCCGGCCAAGGCCCTGGCCGACGTAGTGGCCGAGCTGGCCCTGTAATACCCGGGAGCCGTTCTTCCGGCTCCCTGTCTCCAGCCCCGGTTCCGGGGCTGGCCTGCTTTCAGACTTTGAGCACCAGCTTGCCGAAGTTCTCGCCGCTGAACAGTTTCATCAGGGTTTCCGGGAACGTCTCCAGGCCCTCGACGATGTCCTCCTTGCTCTTGAGTTGCCCCTTGGCCATCCAGCCGGCCATTTCCTGCCCGGCGGCGGCGAACTGCGCGGCATGGTCCATCACCACGAAGCCTTCCATGCGCGCCCGATTGACCAGCAACGACAGGTAGTTGGCCGGTCCCTTGACCGCTTCCTTGTTGTTGTACTGGCTGATGGCGCCACAGATCACCACCCGGGCCTTGAAGTTCAGGCGGGTGAGCACGGTGTCGAGGATATCGCCGCCGACATTGTCGAAATACACATCGACCCCTTTGGGGCACTCGCGCTTGAGACCGGCCTGGAGGTCTTCGCTCTTGTAGTCGATGGCACCGTCAAAGCCCAGTTCCTCGACGAGGAAGCGGCACTTGTCCTGGCCGCCGGCGATGCCGACCACCCGGCAGCCCTTGAGCTTGGCAATCTGCCCGGCAATGCTGCCCACTGCGCCTGCGGCCCCGGACAACACCACGGTTTCGCCAGCCTTGGGGGCGCCGACATCCAACAGGGCAAAGTAGGCGGTCATGCCGGTCATTCCCAGCACGGACAGGTAGCGCGGCAAGGGCGCCAGGCGTGGGTCCACCTTGTAGAAGCCGCGGGGCTCGCCGACAAAATAGTCCTGTACCCCCAGGGCTCCATTGACGTAGTCGCCGACGGCGAAGTCCGGATGCCTGGAGGCGCTCACCCGGCCTACGCCCAGGGCGCGCATGACCTCGCCGATACCCACCGGCGGGATATAGGACTTGCCTTCGTTCATCCAGCCGCGCATGGCCGGGTCCAGGGACAGGTATTCGTTCTTCACCTGGATCTGTCCGGCACCGGGCTCGGCCACGGCCACTTGCTGGTAGGTGAAGGTATCGCGGGTGGCCGCGCCAACGGGGCGCTTGGCGAGCAGGAACTGGCGGTTGGTCAGGGTGGTCATGGCAGGCCCTCGAGAGCTGGATGAAACCCTAGTTGATAGTCCCTTGGGCCGGCTGCTGCAAGGCTCACCCGCCCAGCGAATGGGCTGCGATCCAGAGCCGTGATAAGTGGCAGGAGGCCTCATCACCCGGACGCATGGGGTGGCAAACGGATGCCTGATAGTGCTGCCGCTGCGTCTACCCTCTATGGCTAGATGGGTCCGGGTATTGGGCCCGTACAGGATCGAGGAGCTTTGCATGAGCATGACGTTTTCCGGCCAGGTAGCCCTGGTGACCGGCGCGGCCAACGGTATCGGCCGCGCCACCGCCCTGGCGTTCGCTGCCGAGGGCCTGAAGGTGGTCGTGGCGGATCTGGACGTGACCGGCGGCGAGGGCACCGTGGCGCTGATTCGCGAGGCGGGGGGCGAGGCGCTGTTCGTGCCCTGCAATGTCACTCTGGAGGCCGATGTGCAGCAGCTCATGGCCCGCACCCTCGAGGCCTACGGTCGCCTGGACTATGCCTTCAACAACGCCGGGATCGAGATCGAGAAAGGTCGCCTGGCCGAGGGTTCGCTGGATGAGTTCGACGCCATCATGGGGGTCAACGTCAAGGGTGTGTGGCTGTGCATGAAGCATCAGCTGCCGCTGTTGCTGGCCCAGGGTGGAGGCGCCATCGTCAATACCGCCTCGGTAGCGGGGCTGGGCGCGGCGCCGAAGATGAGTATCTATGCTGCGTCCAAGCATGCGGTGATCGGCCTGACCAAGTCGGCGGCCATCGAATACGCCAAGAAGAAGATCCGGGTCAATGCCGTGTGCCCGGCTGTGATCGATACCGACATGTTCCGCCGTGCCTACGAGGCAGACCCGAAGAAGGCCGATTTCGCCGCGGCCATGCACCCGGTCGGACGCATCGGCAAGGTCGAGGAGATCGCCAGCGCCGTGCTTTATCTGTGCAGTGACGGCGCAGCCTTTACCACCGGCCAGGCACTGGCTGTCGATGGAGGGGCCACGGCGATCTGATGAGTGGCCGGTTCCTGGCGGCAAATGCCGCCAGGCGTCGATGGAATCGACCTTCAGCGTCCTGAAAACGACCTCTATCTAGCTTTTTGCCATTATTGCGACGCCAGAGACTTGTGTGCCGGTGTTCGCCGTTGCGACCCTTCGCAAAAACAAATGGCCCTGTCGCCATTGGGGACTTGAAGGGGATTGCGCAGCATGACGACGACCTCTAGCGGACGCTTTGCCAACCTGGGCATGGCCAAGAAACTGGGCATGGGCTTTGCCCTGGTGTTGCTCCTGACGGCACTGGTGGCCGGTATCGGGGTCTGGTCCCTGCAAACCATCAGCCAGCGTTTCGATGGCCTCAAGCAGATGTCGCAGCTCAATAGCGGGGTCCTCAAGATTCGCTTGCTGGAGCAGGACTATGCGTTGCATGGCGACAGCAAGGTCGTCGATACCCTGCACGAAAACCTGGAGGCACTGGGGGCATTGGCTCAGCGACTCAAGGGCCAGTCCTCGGCCAACCAGGCGGTCATGGCGGATGTCGAGTTGGCATTGGCCGACTATCGCAAGGCCTTCGATGGGTTCGTCGAGTTGACCCAGGCCAAGGACCTGGCGCTGGAAATGGCCAGTTGGTCGGTGTCCAGCGTGGCCAACAACCTCGATGTGCTGCAGGCCGGGCTGGTGGACGACGGCACTTATTCCTTCAAGGATTCCCAGGGCCAGGAGGGGGCCGGGTTCATCGAGCAGGCCAGCCAGGTCAGCCAGGTCTCGCGCCTGATGTTGCAGGCCATGAACGAGGCACGGGTGCGCCTGGACCAGAACCGCAAGGGTGGGGACCAGGAACCCGGCGAGCAGGGACGGATCGAGCAGGCCGTGCAGTCCCTGGCCCTGGTCGAACAGCTCAAGGGCAGCGTCAAGGACGCGGGATACCAGACCGTTCTGAATGAGGTATCGGGGCACATCGGCAACTTCAGCGAAAAACTCGACGAGTACACCGGCCTGTTGGTCCAGGAGAAGCAGGTCTATAGGCAGTTGCACGAGCGTGCCGCCCAGGTGATGGCCCGTGTTGACCAGGCCTATGCCGCCCAGGATCGGTCGATGCAGGACGAGCTGGAGAAAAACGCCCTGTTGATCCTTGGGTCGTCGGCCTTGGCCTTGTTGGTGGGGTTGTTGGCGGCCTTGGCCATTACCCGGTCGATCGTCCGGCCCCTGCGCACTGTGATGCAGGTGGCCCAACAGATAGCCGCGGGGGACCTGACGGCGACGGTGGCGGTCGGGCGGCGTGACGAGATCGGCCAATTGATGCAGGCGATGCAACAAATGAGCAGCGGCTTGAGCAGTATCGTCAGCGGCCTGCAATCGGGGATTGAAAGCCTGGCCGGATCGGCGCAGTCGCTGTCTGCCGTGACCGAGCAGACCAACCTGGAAGTCAGCAACCAGAAGGAGGAAACCGAACAGGTGGCCACGGCCATGAACCAGATGACCGCCACGGTCCATGATGTGGCGCGCAATGCCGAGGAGGCGGCGCTGGCGGCCCAGGCCGCGGATGACAAGGTCGAGACTGGCCAGCAGGTGGTACGCCAGAGCATGCAGCGTATCGAGCAACTGGCGGATTCAGCGAATCGCGCCAGCAGCGGTATCCAGAGCCTGAATGCCGAGATCGCCAATATCGGCAGCGTGCTGGATGTGATCAAGAGCGTGGCCGAGCAGACCAACCTGCTGGCGCTCAATGCGGCCATCGAGGCTGCGAGGGCGGGTGAGCAGGGCAGGGGATTTGCGGTCGTGGCCGATGAGGTGCGGGCGTTGGCCAAGCGCACCCAGCAGTCCACCGAAGAAATCGCCCGTCTGGTGGTGGCCTTGCACGCAGCCGCGGACTCGTCGGTCCAGCAGATCCAGGGCAGCGGTGAGTTGGTCAAGCTAGCGGTGAGCGATGCGTTGCTTACCGAAAGCGCCTTGGGCAGCATCGCCGCGGCCGTGTCGCTGATCCAGCAGATGAACCAGCAGATCGCTGCCGCCGCCGAGCAACAAAGCTCTGTGGCCGAGGAGATCAATCGCAGTGTCACCAGCATTCGCGCCAGTGCCGATCAGTCCTCGCAGGCGATGCAGGGCAGCGCCGCGTCGAGCATCGAGCTGGCGCAATTGGGGGGCGAGTTGAAATCCATGGTGGGGCATTTTCGCCTGTAGCGGCGGGGTGGGCATGGCTGTAGCCAGCCAGTGCCCGGCATGGCGCGCCGGGCACGATCATCCATCTCAGTCGTAGATGGCTTTCTTTTTCCAGTCGGCGTCGGCTTCCACTTCTTTCAGGCCCTGGGTCAACTCGTTGACCTCGTCTTCCGCCGGCTCCAGGGTCGAGAGCACCATGGCATTGGCCCGTGCCAGGAGCTTGTCCAGGTACTCCAGCTGTTCGCTGTAGACCTTGGGGTCCGGTTGCTTGCGCAGGTATTGCACTCCGCGCTCGAAGGCCAGGCGGGCTTGACCCGGCTGGTTCTGCTGCAAGGCGTGCTGTCCCAGGTTGTTGAAGAATTCGATGTGCAGCAGCACCAGGATATGGCGGATTTCCTTGATCCAGCGCTTGGCTTCGTTGGGGGGCAGGAAACCATCGTGGGCGGCGCGGGTGACCTGGCCGTGCATGGCCTCCAGCAGGAAGCGCACGTCCTTGGCCTTGGCTTCGGTCAGGATCGGTGATGGCGGGTTGTTGACCGGGATCGACTCCCCTTGGCCTACCAGGGTGTTCAGCTCGGCAAGGCGGGCCTTGAGTGCTGTGTTGGCTTTATCCAGGTTGAGCAGGCGCTGCACCACATTGAGTTCCAGGCGGGTCAGCAGCAACTTGAGGGCCGGCGACATGAATTGGCCGGGGAAGGTTTCGGTGAGTTCGCCACAGCGGCGCAGACGGTCATTGAGCTCGACCTTGGTGCGGACCTTTTCCAGCTTGTTGTTTTCCACCACATGGTTCATGTAGCCAATGGCGATCAAGAGTGCGATCCCGGCTATTACCAGCAGGGTGATCATGAGTGGTGTCACCGTTAAAACCTCGTTATAGGATTTCGCGTGCGAGTGTAGTGGCTTGGCATTTGGGCGCATAGCGCCGCTCGACGAGCCGGAGATGGCTTGAGCCCTGTCCCTATAGATGCGATGACCGTCTCTATAGTGATAGCAGGCGAACAGGGAGGGCCATGGGTTCAAATTGATATCACCGGCTGCGCAGGACTATAGCGTCTTGTCGGGTGACAGAATATAGGCGTCAAAGCGCGGGCAGCAGAAAAGCCCATGGCAGGCCTGAAACGGGTCCGAAGTTATTGATTTAAATAAAGTTATATCTGGGGGTTGACGACCTCCCAAAGCATCCATAGAATGCGCGCCACTTTCAGCGGAAAGCTAAACGCGAAACGCTGGAGGGAGTGAATGTTGTAGCGTGTCCCCTTCGTCTAGTGGCCTAGGACACCGCCCTTTCACGGCGGTAACAGGGGTTCGAGTCCCCTAGGGGACGCCAATGCGGGAATAGCTCAGTTGGTAGAGCACGACCTTGCCAAGGTCGGGGTCGCGAGTTCGAGTCTCGTTTCCCGCTCCAATTTTAAACGGTCTGGCTTTCGGGCGAGACTGAGTGAAACCAGAGCCCAAGTCTTCGGATGCGGATCTGGACACCGAAACACACACCATGTGTTCCGGGTAGCGTGTCCCCTTCGTCTAGTGGCCTAGGACACCGCCCTTTCACGGCGGTAACAGGGGTTCGAGTCCCCTAGGGGACGCCATTTGCGGGAATAGCTCAGTTGGTAGAGCACGACCTTGCCAAGGTCGGGGTCGCGAGTTCGAGTCTCGTTTCCCGCTCCAATTTTAAACGGTCTGGCTTTCGGGCGAGACTGAGTGAAACCAGAGCCCAAGTCTTCGGATGCGGATCTGGACACCGAAACACACACCATGTGTTCCGGGTAGCGTGTCCCCTTCGTCTAGTGGCCTAGGACACCGCCCTTTCACGGCGGTAACAGGGGTTCGAGTCCCCTAGGGGACGCCATTTGCGGGAATAGCTCAGTTGGTAGAGCACGACCTTGCCAAGGTCGGGGTCGCGAGTTCGAGTCTCGTTTCCCGCTCCAAATTCACAAAAACGCCGCTCATTCGAGCGGCGTTTTTGTTTGCGCGTCATAAAGCGATCTTGGCTTCACGCCGTCCTGCAGCCGTCTGGGCAGATACCGTTTCGAGCTCGTCCGCTCCCTTGTCCTGCCAGCTCCCGGCAGTACTGGAGCTTGCAGGAAAATGATATTTGATTGATCGAATATGATATTGAACCGAGCGGCGCCGCAGCCTAGTTTCTTCATCGAAAGCACCTTGCCCTTAACTATAAAAATAAAGGTATGCGTCGATGACCCGCCTCTCGATGGCCTGGACAGCATTGTCTTCGTTCCCAGCTATAGCACCGAACGGTATCCCAACAGGGTGCGACTATCCTCGCTGGAGTAAGCCCTCAGGCCTTTCGCGCGCCACAGAGCGAAATGTCCTACCTCGCTCTACTGATCCTAGTCGATCGTGATTTTCGCTATGGCAGTTCGCTGATGAGTAGCGAGGCTGCCTATCTTCTGGAGGTCGGTGATGGCACTGGGCGATATCGCAGACCATGTCCAGGGCCTCGAACTCACGCCGCGCTTGCAGGCACCCTACGACTGGCCTCATTGAGCTGCGTTTGCGGCTAGCCTGCTGTCATGACGGGTAATGGAGCGGGCGGGGCAAAACATGGTGCATTTGATCGCCACACAGGAAACCAATCGTATTGCCGCTAATTTCCTGCGGCATCTGCGCCGCTGCTTGCGGGACATGTCGGTGCCATTCGACTTGCCGACAGCATTGGCGCGAGTGGGGAGCGATGCCCGGGCGGTGCTTGCGGGTGACGAGCTGGCGCTGAGTTTCCAGCAGTACTACCAACTGCTCGAGCAGGTGCCCGAGAGTGTTGCCGAGCGCGGTTTCTACCTGCGCTTGGGGGCGTTGTACGACATCACCGATATCGGCTTGCTGGGGTATGCCTGCCTGAGCGCAGAAAACCTGCGCAAATCCTGGGACCTGACCTTCGGCAGCACCGCCTTGCTCCCGCATCCGCTCAATGGAACCAGGCGTGTCTGTGGTGGCCGGGTCGAAGTGTTGCTGCACGCGCCCCTGCACCCTGGCGTCAATGCGCGTGGGTTGCAGGAAGAGTGGCTGGCCTCCACCTGGCACTGGATCTGCCAGCGCCTGCCGGAGGTCAGTGACAGTCAGGAGTTGCGCCTGGAGCTGGATTACCCGGCACCGGCCTACAAGGCGCTCTATAGCGAGATCTTTCCCGGCCGGATCGAGTTCTCCCGACCTGGCACGCGGTTGTCGTTTCCCGAGGCCTGGTACGAGTTGCCCTTTCCTGCGGCCAACCCTTCCACATCGCGTTTGTGCCATGAGCAGTGCCTGTTGGTCATGGCCCAATTGGATAACAACAAGAGCGGCCTGATCGACGACGTGCGACGGATGCTGTTGATGAACCCCCAGCGCGAGTTCCCTAGCCTGGAAGTCATGGCCGAGCGCGTCAGGATGACTCCCATCACCTTCTACCGACATCTGGCGAAGGCTGGGGTCAACTACCGCATGGTGGTCCTTGAAGTGCGAATGGGGCTGGCCAGGGAATATCTGGAAAAAACGCGTATTCCCCTACAGGAAGTTGCTTACACCCTGGGTTATGACTACCCAGCGAATTTTTATCGGGCGTTCAAGAAGTGGTTTGGTTTTACCGCGCAAGAGTGTCGTTTGGGTCGGGATGGAGTGGCTCACCAGTAAAGTTGCCGACTGCAATCTAATGATAGTGGAATGCGAGGATATGATATTGAAGGGCTTGGAGAGATTGATAGATCCTGTTCTGTAGATATCCCAGGGGAGGTATTCACATGAACAGTCAAAAGAATAAAAACTTCAAGTCGAGTCATACCGGATATAGCGATGCAAAGTCCGACATGGTGTTTCTCAACGGCAAGATATATACCGTCGATGAACAACAACCGTGGGCCGAGGCGGTGGCGATAAAGGATGGGCTCTTTGTCGCGGTAGGGCGCAGCGTCGATATCCAGGCCTATATCGACGAGCAGACCCAAGTGGTGGACCTGCAGGGCTCGTTCGCCATGCCGGGCATCTACGATATGCATACCCACCCCGACTTGGCACTGGCGCCGCGCTACTCAGGCTACTTGAGTGTCGGCCTGGACAGTCCCACCCCGGAGGACGTCAAGGCCAGCATCCTGGAGTACGCCAACCAACACCCGGGAGATGGCTGGATCTACGGGCAGTACTTCGTCCACTTCGAGTTCCGCAAGGCCGGGATCGAGCCCGGGCGCGACTGGCTGGACCAGATCATCGCCGATCGCCCGGTGGCGATCCTCGATCGTTCCTGGGGTTCGATCATGGTCAATTCCAAGGCACTGGAGCTGGCGGGCATCGATGCGCAGACCCAGGATCCGAGCAACGGCTACATTGTTCGCGACTCGGTGACCGGTGAGCCCAGTGGCGTTCTCGTGGACGGCGGTTACGCCATGATTCATGCCGCCATGCCGCCCACGCCGATGCATGCGCTGGTCCGTGCCTACGGTGAAGGCGTCCAGTACCAGACCGGGCGCGGGGTGGTCGGAACCAAGTACGTCCATGTCTGCGAGCATCGCCTCAACGCACTCAAGACCCTGGATGACGCCGGTGACCTGACCTTGCGGGTGGAGGCGGCGATCAGCTGGCAGGACGATATCTTCCCGGTCAGGCGTCGTTGGGAGCTGCTGGCCGGTGAGCGGCACTTCTACCGCAGTGCTCGCTTGAATGCCGGTGCGGTGAAGTTCCACTTCGATGGCACCCATGAAACCCAGTCTTCCTACTTCGCCACGCCCTATAGCGGCGCAGGGCAGTGGCGAGGCAGCCTGAACCTGACCCCCGAACATATCACCGACCTGGTGGTGGACCTGGACCGGCAAGGCATTCGGGTGATCGCCCACTGTACCGGCGATGCGGCGTCGGACCTGTTCCTCGATGCCGTGGCCGAGGCCCGGCGGCGCAACGGACCCGATGGCGTGCGGCACCATTGCGCGCACTCCTCGGTGTTGCTCGAGCAGAACCTGCCGCGATTCAAGGCATTACAGGTCACCGCCGATTTTTCCCCAGTGGCCTGGTATCCCTATCCCTTCTCCATGGCCCGCGCCCAGGCCAATGGCGAGGAACGTTCCCAGCGGCTGTTCAACTTCAAGGGCGTACTCGATGCAGGAGGCGTCGCGGTGATGGGGACGGATTGGCCTGTATCGGACATCAATCCCTGGATCGGTTTCGAGACCATGATCACCCGGCAGAACCCATGGGACCAGAGCGATGCCTGCTACTACGGCAGCCCCATTTCCCTGGAGCAGGCCATCCGGGTGATGACCATCAACGGAGCCTGGTGCATGGAGCTGGAGCATCGTTGCGGCAGTATCGAGGTCGGCAAGTCCGCGGACATGATCGTGCTCGATCGCAACCTGTTCGAGTTGGAGCCCAGGGGCAATATCCACAATACCCAAGTCGATCTCACTGTCCTGGAGGGCGCAGTGGTCTGGGATCGACATGATCGTTTTGGCGGTACGCAATGGCAGGCACGCTGGCGCAAGGAACTGCCGCAGTTCCACGAAAAAATCTAATTAGTATTCGGTGCGCGAATCATTCGTGCGGTCATGCCTGAACTTGCCAGTGTGGGTGAGAGCAATGTCTTCGAAACTTCCGATCATTCGTGTCAGTGTTATTTCCGGGTTTCTCGGTTCGGGAAAAACCACGTTGTTGAACCGTATTCTTAATGGCGACCATGGTTTGAAGATTGCGGTCATGGTCAATGACTTTGGTGAAATAAACATAGACGCCAATTTGATTGTCAGTGCCTCGCAGAATATAACCAGCCTGGCCAATGGTTGTATTTGTTGCACTGTTGAAAGTGATCTGATCGAGCAACTTGAGAAGTTGTGCAAGATGCAAGAGGGGCGACCCGAACATATCCTGATAGAAACCAGTGGTGTTTCCGATCCTGGGCGGGTGGTGCACACCTTGAGGTATCCGCAATTGCGCCAACGGCTGGTACTCGACACCGTGGTGGTGCTGCTCGATGCCGAGCGTCATCGCGACCTGCCTGAGGAGGTCAGGCCCCTGGCCCAGGAACAGTTGGCCGCTGCCGATATCGTGGTGATCAACAAGGTCGATCTGGTCAGTCCCGAGAGCTTGCAGGAGCTGAAGCGGCAGTGGCTGTTTCCCCGGGCCAAGGTCCATGAGGCGGTCTTTGCCAATATCCCCTTGCCCTTCATCTTCGATACCAGCCCGGAGCGTTTCGCGCCGCTTGCGTTCCATGCCCGCCAGCCGGGTTATGTCGTGGCCAGGCCCCAGCGACATGATCAACTGTTCAGCAGTTTCAGTTGGCACAGCTCGGCGCCCCTGTCCCTGGCGGCCCTGCGCAAGGTGATTGGCGGGTTTCCGGACCATGTCTACCGAGCCAAGGGGTTTCTTTATCTGCAGGGGTACCCCGACCGACGCTTTGTCCTGCATCTGGTGGGCGCGCGCCTGGATATCCAGCCTGGCGCGACCTGGGATGAGCAAGAGGCCGTGGGTAGCCACCTGGTGGTGATCGGCTCCAGGCAGTTGGATGCCCAGGCGCTGTATGAGCGCCTGGAGCAATCGGTCTGCCACCCAGAGCTCACTGTTACCCGGCTGGCCGTGGGCTCAGAGCGATAACAGCAAGCGTCCGGCGAACAGCAGCAGGACCAGCCCCATGCAGCGTTCGAACCAGTGCCCCAGGCGCATGAACAGCAGGCGGACGCGGGAACTGGAGAAAAACAGCGCGACGATGACGAACCACAGCGCGTTCACCAGGCACATCCAGGCGCCATACAGGGCCTGGATGCTCAGCGGCGTGCTGGCGCTGACCAGGGTGGTGAAGATCGCCAGGAAAAACAGGGTCGCCTTGGGGTTGGTGGCGTTGGTCAGGAAACCGGTGATGAAGGCGCGCGGCAGTGTCTGTCGAGCCGGCTCAGGCTCCGCTTCCCCCGGTACGCTGGACTTGGCCTTGCTGCGCAGCAGGCTGATGCCCAGGTAGAGGATATAGGCGGCACCCAGTAGCTTGGCGACGTTCAACAACCAGGGCGTGGTGTGCATCAGGGCGCCGACGCCCAACAGCGTATAGAGCACATGGACCGAGATGCCGGCGCCGATCCCCAGGGCGGTACAAGTGCCGATCATGCGGCCAAAGCGCACGCTCTGGCGGATGGTGACGGCAAAGTCCGGCCCGGGAGCGAGCACGGCGAGAAAGTGAACCACTGCCAGGGCGGCGAATTCACCGAGATAGGTGGACAGCATGGAAACTCCGTGAGGCAGGTTGAAGGGGCGAGGGATCAGGCCAGGTCGTAGCTGACCGAGAGCACGCCCTTTTTTTCCGTTACCGATTCAATGCGTACCTGGCCCAGTTCCCGCAGTCGTTGTACATGGGTACCTCCGCAGCCAAAGGTCGGCAACGGGCCGAAGCCGACCTGGCGCATGCCGTCCTGCAACTCGATGCGGCGCTGCAAATCCGCGGTTATCCATTGTTCGATAGCGCTGTGCAGCAAGTCGGCATCGATGGCCTGAGGTGTCGGCCCCGGTTTGAACGACACCCGGCCTTCGCCTGGCCAGTGGTGGGCCTTGACCGGTATCCAACCCAGGCTCTGGCCGAAGTGGCCGATCAGGTGTCCGGCCGAGTGCATACGGCTGTTGAACAGGCGTTGGTCCGGGTCCACCCGGGCGATGAAAGAGCCGGGCTCCAGGGGCTGGGACAGGTGGTGCAGGATCTGTTCACCGTCCTGCAGTACCCGTAGCACCCGGGCCTCGCCAATCCAGCCGGTGTCGCTGGGTTGGCCGCCGCCCTGGGGATGGAAAGGCGTGGCGTCGAGGGTGGCGATAAACGAGTCGTCCACCCTGGTGCAGCCCAGGACTTGCACCGGGATATTCAATTCATCGTCTTGGAAATACAGGCGCAGCGTCATGTTCGAGACCTTGCAAGTGAGTGTTTTTATTATGTGGCGGCCTCGATTGCGTGATAATCCGTTCGAAACTCAATGGACTATTGCGTCATGAGCATAAATCTACCCCTGCCTTTGCTGGCCGAAATGGCCATTTTCGTCCGCGTGGTGGAGACCGGTAGCTTCTCCGAGGCCGCGCGCCAGCTGGGTTCTTCGCCTTCTGCGGTGAGCCGCAGCGTTTCGCGCCTGGAGAAGGCCCTGGCCACCCGCTTGCTGCAACGCACCACTCGCAAGCTGCGCTTGAGCGATGGTGGCGAGGAAGTGTTCAAGCGCTGCTGCGAGATGGTCAGCGCGGCGCGTTCGGTGATGGAGATCAGCGGCCAGTTCACCCACGAGGCCGAGGGCGTGGTGCGGGTCAGCGTGCCCAAGGCGGTGGGGCGTTTCGTGGTGCACCCGCACATGCCCGAGTTCCTGCGGCGTTACCCGAAGGTGGATGTGGAGTTACTGCACGAAGACCGGGACGTCGACCTGATCGACGATCATGTCGACCTGGCGATCCGCATCACCGACCGGCCGCCGCCTGGGTTGATCGGCCGCCAGTTGCTGCGCATCGACCATCTGCTGTGCGCCACGCCGCAGTACCTGGCGGAGCACGGCACGCCGGGCCATCCCCAGGACCTGCGCCAGCACAGTTGCATCTACCTGGGCGAGACGCCCAGCGACGCGCGCTGGAAGTTCACCCAGGGCAGCAAGGCGGTCACCGTGGCGGTGCGTGGGCGCTACGCCGCCAACCACACCGGCGTACGCCTGGATGCGGTGCTGCAGCACCTGGGGATCGGCAGCCTGCCGTACTTCACTGCGCGCCATGCCCTGGAGCAGGGCTTGATCGTGCAGGTGCTGCCGGAGTGGACCTTTCTGGCCTCCTACCACGGCGGCGCCTGGCTGCTGCACTCGCCGACCCGCTACCTGCCGCCCAAGTTGCGGGTGTTCATCGATTACCTGGTGGAGTGCCTGGCCAAGGAGCCGACCTTGGGCCGGCCGGGCAGGGCGCCCTAGTCGCCGCCAAACAGCGCCCATGAAAAAGGCCCGCCGGTGTAACCGTGCGGGCCTTGGTGACACCAGGCGTATCGATCAGTGCTTGCTGTCCTGGTCGGAGAGCGCCAGCAGCTGTTTTTCCTGGTTCCAGTCGAAGGGCTCGTCGTTCTGCTCGGCCTCGTAGCGGCGCTCCTCGAGGGCCTGGTACAGGTCGATTTCCTCGTCGGGCATGTAGTGCAGGCAGTCGCCGGCGAAGTACCACAGCAGGTCGCGCGGCACCAGGTGGGCGATCTGTGGGTAGCGTTGCATGATCTGGCACAGCAGGTCCTGGCCCAGGTACTGGCTTTCGATCGGATCGATCGGCAGCGAGGCGCGCAGTTCATCGAAGCGCTCCAGGAACAGCGCGTGGCTTTCTTCGGGAACCTGTTCGGCTTCTCCCACGGCCACCAGGATGCTGCGCAGGTGGTCCAGCAGGACGAGATGGTCGGCGACGGTGTTGGACATGACAGGGTCCTCAAGAGCAAAACGGGCGCGGGAGTATATAGCCCCCACGCCCGGTTTCATAATCGACCAGCCCAAGGGCGGTCGCCTAGCGGGTCTTGCCTTCGCTCAAGGTCAACTCTTCCTTGGCGAAATCATCCACATCGATGACTTTGCGCCGCGCTGCTTCGGCCGCGTGCAGGCTTTGCGCCTCGGCTGCCTGCAGGACACCGGCCTCCAGCGCGGCGTCGATGACCGATTCGCCGGCCGCGGGCTTGAACTGGCCGCTTTTCAACGCCTCGTGCAGGCGCTTGTATTGTGGATGGGCGGCGCTGAGCAGTTCGCAGGCATGCTGCAGGGCACCCACCGGATCGTCCGCCGCTTGCGGGCGGTAGCAACCTTCGAGCACGGCTTCCAGGGCTGGGTCGCCCTTGGCCCGGCCGATGATCGCTGCCACTTCGGCGTCCAGTCGATCCGAGGGGCCGGTATGGCGCCGGCCAAAGGGAAACACCAGGACCCGCAGCAGGCAGCCGAAGGTGCGGCTGGGGAAGTTGCGCAGCAGTTCGTCCAGGGCCCGTTCCGAGTGGCCGAGGCTTTCTTCCATGGCCCAGGCCAGCAGCGGTTGCAGGTACTCCGGCGAATCCAGGTCGTGGTAGCGCTTGAGCGCCGCTGAGCCCAGGTACAGGTGGCTGAGCACATCGCCCAGGCGTGCGGACAGGCGCTCGCGGCGCTTGAGTTCGCCACCCAGGAGCATCATCGACAGGTCGGCGAGCAGGGCGAAGGCTGCGGCCTGGCGGTTCAAGGCGCGGAAGTAGCCCTGGCTGAGGCTGTCCCCCGGGGCTTTTTCGAAGCGACCCAGGCCCAGGTTCAGCACCAGGGTGCTGGCGGCGTTGCTCACGGCGAAGCCGATGTGCTTGAGCAGCAGGGCATCGAACTCCTTCAGGGCCTGGTCGTGGTCTTCGCGCCCGGCCAGGGCCATTTCCTTGAGCACGAAGGGATGGCAGCGGATCGCCCCCTGGCCGAAGATCATCAGGTTGCGCGACAGGATGTTGGCGCCTTCCACGGTGATGAAGATCGGCGCGCCCTGCCAGTTGCGGCCCAGGTAGTTGTTGGGCCCCATGATGATGCCCTTGCCGCCGTGCACGTCCATGGCGTGGCCGATGCATTCGCGGCCGCGCTCGGTGAGGTGGTACTTGAGGATCGCCGACAGCACCGAGGGTTTTTCCCCCAGGTCCACGGCGTTGGCGGTGAGCATGCGCGCGCTGTCCATCAGCCAGGCATTGCCGCCGATGCGCGCCAGGGCTTCCTGAATGCCTTCGAAGGCCGCCAGCGGCACGTTGAACTGCTCACGTACCTGGGCGTACTGGCCGGTGACCAGGCTGGTGAACTTGGCAGCGCCGGTGCCCACTGCCGGGAGCGAGATGGAGCGTCCCACCGACAGGCAGTTCATCAGCATCATCCAGCCCTTGCCGAGCATGTCCTGGCCGCCGATAAGGAAGTCCAGGGGGATGAATACGTCCTTGCCGGAGTTGGGGCCATTCATGAAGGCGGCGCCCAGGGGCAGGTGGCGGCGGCCGATTTCCACCCCAGGGGTGTCGGTGGGGATCAAGGCCAGGCTGATGCCCAGGTCTTCCTCTTCGCCCAGCAGGTGGTCCGGGTCATGGGCCTTGAAGGCCAGGCCCAGCAGGGTCGCTACCGGGCCCAGGGTGATGTAGCGCTTTTCCCAGTTCAGGCGCAGGCCGAGGGTTTCCTCGCCTTGCCACTGGCCCTTGCAGATGATGCCGGTGTCCGGCATGGCCCCGGCGTCGGAGCCGGCCAGGGGGCCCGTCAGGGCGAAGCAGGGAATATCGTCGCCCCGGGCCAGGCGCGGCAGGTAGTGGTTGCGCTGTTCGTCGGTGCCGTAGTGCAGCAGCAGTTCGGCCGGGCCCAGGGAATTGGGAACCATGACCGTGGAGGCCAGGTCGCCGCTGCGGGTCGCCAGCTTCATCGCCACCTGGGAGTGGGCATAGGCCGAGAAGCCCTTGCCGCCGTACTCCTTGGGAATGATCAGGGCGAAGAAACCATGTTCCTTGATATGCGCCCAGGCCTCGGCAGGCAGGTCCATCTGCTGGCCGATCTGCCAGTCGCTGACCATGGCGCAGAGTTCTTCGGTGGGACCGTCGATGAAGGCTTGTTCTTCCTCGGTGAGCTGGGCCTTGGGATAGGCCAGCAGGGTGTTCCAGTCAGGACGCCCGCTGAACAGCTCGCCATCCCACCACACGGTGCCGGCGTCGATGGCGTCGCGCTCGGTTTGTGACATCGGTGGCAAGACTTTCTGGAACCAGTTGAACAGCGGGGCGCTGAAATGCTTGCGCCGCAGGTCCGGCAGCAACAGGGGCGCGGCCACTGCCGCCAGGACGACCCAGAACACCAGCAGCAACCAGCCGGGAGCGTGGCTGAAGATGCCCATGGCCAGCAGGTAGACAGCGACTGCGCCCAGGGCGGGCAACGGAGCGGTGCGGCGATGTGCCAGGTAGGCGACGCCAGCCAGCAGAACCAGTATCCACAACAACAGCATATTCAATCCTCCATGAGGCCAGGGGGCCGAAGCACCCTCAGAGCTTAGTCGGCGTGCGACCAAGCGGGTGCCCGGGGCGGTGCGGGGCAGGCTGGCCCTGGCCGGTGAACGTCGGCTGCCCGTTTCGTCCGGCTGGGTGAAGCAGGCCATGATCTTTGGCCGAAACGTCGTTATCTCTGTGCTGGATGCCTCTATAGACTCAGGGTTCACCTGGAGGTTAAGCCCATGCACGAGTACCTGTGTCCCAGCCGCTTCATCGATAGTGACCACCCGGCGGTAGTGGAGTTCGCCGAATCTCATCGCGGCACCCGAGGCGACCCCAGGGAGCAAGCGGTGAGCCTCTACTACGCGGTACGCGAGGCCGTGCGCTACAACCCCTACACCTTCAGCCTCGACCCCGGGAGCCTGCGCGGCAGCCACGCCCTGGCCACGGGCGAGAGCTATTGCGTGCCCAAGGCCACCTTGCTGGCCGGTTGTGCACGGCATTGTGGGATTCCTGCCCGGATAGGCCTGGCGGACGTGCGCAACCATCTCTCGACCCCGCGCTTGCTGGAATTGTTGCGCAGCGACGTGTTCGCCATGCACGGCTATACCGAGCTGTACCTGGACGGGCGTTGGGTCAAGGCCACGCCGGCGTTCAACCAGGACCTGTGCGAGCTGTTCGATGTGGCGCCGCTGGAGTTCGACGGCGTGCAGGACAGCGTCTTCCATCCCTTCAATCGCCAGGGCGAGCAGTTGATGGAATACCTGGTGGACCATGGGCAGTTTGCCGATGTCCCGGAGCACTTCTTTTTCGACCACCTGAAAAAATGCTATCCGCATCTGATCGGCCAGCCGCAATTCACAGGACTTGGGGATATGCACAGCGATTTGAGTCGCGGCTGATCAGGCGTAGACTGCCCCGGCATTCATTACCGAGGGATGGTCATGCTGAAGATCTGGGGACGCAAGAATTCATCGAATGTCAGGAAAGCGCTGTGGTGCGCCGAGGAATTGGGGCTGGCCTATGAGTCCCTGGATGCCGGTGGCGCCTTCGGCGTGGTGGACACCCCCGAGTACCGGGCGCTGAACCCCAACGGGCGGATCCCGATGATCGAGGACGAAGGCTTCGTGCTCTGGGAATCCAACACCATCGTGCGCTATTTGCTGGCTCGGCATGCCGCCGGCACGCCCTGGTATCCGGCCGACGTGCAGGCACGGGCCAGTGCCGAGAAGTGGATGGATTGGAACACCTCGACCTTCGCCGATGTGTTCCGTCCCCTGTTCTGGGGGGTATTGCGCACCCCGTCGGAACAACAGGATTGGGTGAAGATCAATGCGGCCAGGGACACCTGTGCCGACTTGCTGGGGCGGGTCGACCAGGCGCTGGCCGGGCAACCCTACCTCTCCGGCCAGCAGATCGGCATGGGCGACATTCCCTTGGGCAGTTTCATTTATGCCTGGTTCGAGATGCCGATCGAGCGGCCATCGATGCCCCATCTGGAAGCCTGGTACCAGCGCCTGCAGCAGCGCCCGGCCTATCGTCGGGCGGTGATGACCGCGTTGACTTAATACCCACTATTGATAGACATGACTGTACTTGCAGGGCGTCGGCACGCAACATGGCGAGCGTCCGGCGTCGTTGCAATCTGGCCGGGCCGCCCTTAACTATAAAACTCCCTCTTCTTGGTGCATGAATCCGATATGAGTTCCGCTCTGTCCATCCGGCAGCTAACCAAAACCTACGGCAACGGTTTCCAGGCCCTGAGTGGTATCGATCTGGATGTCGCCGAGGGTGACTTCTTTGCCCTGCTCGGTCCCAACGGGGCCGGTAAATCCACCACTATCGGCATTCTCTCGACCCTGGTGAACAAGACCAGCGGAACGGTGAATGTCTTCGGCCATGACCTGGATCGCCAGCCGGCGGCGCTCAAGCGCAGCATTGGCGTGGTGCCGCAGGAATTCAACTTCAACCAGTTCGAAAAGACCTTCGACATCGTCGTGACCCAGGCCGGCTATTACGGTATTCCGGCGAAGGTCGCCAGGGAGCGGGCCGAGCAATACCTGACCCAGCTCGGCCTGTGGGACAAGCGCGACATGCCTTCGCGCTCCTTGTCCGGTGGCATGAAGCGCCGGTTGATGATCGCCCGGGCCCTGGTCCATGAACCGCGCCTGTTGATCCTCGATGAACCCACTGCCGGGGTGGATATCGAGCTGCGCCGTTCGATGTGGAGCTTCCTTACCGAGCTCAACCAGAAGGGCATCACCATCATCCTCACCACTCACTACCTGGAAGAGGCCGAGCAGTTGTGCCGCAACATCGGCATCATCGACCACGGCACCATCGTCGAGAACACCAGCATGCGCCAGTTGCTCGGCCAACTGCATGTGGAGACCTTCCTGCTCGACCTCAAGCATGACCTGTCCGTCGCACCCTCGTTGGTCGGTTATCCGGCCCGACTGGTGGACAGCCATACCCTGGAGGTCCAGGTAGACAAAGCCGCAGGGATCACCGCGCTGTTCGGCCAATTGGCGCTGCAAAACATCGAGGTGCTGAGCCTGCGTAACAAGACCAACCGACTTGAGGAACTGTTCGTGTCCCTGGTGGAGAAGAATCTGTCGAAGGTGGCGGTATGAGTTCAGAGTTCCAAGCCAACCTGGTGGCGCTCAATACCATCGTCTACCGCGAGGTCAAGCGCTTTACCCGGATCTGGCCGCAGACCCTGCTGCCGCCAGCCATCACCATGGTCCTGTACTTCGTCATCTTCGGTAACCTCATTGGCCGGCAAATCGGTGACATGGGTGGCTTCACCTACATGGAGTACATCGTGCCGGGGCTGATCATGATGTCGGTGATCACCAACTCCTACGGCAATGTGGTGTCGAGCTTCTTCGGCAGCAAGTTCCAGCGCTCCATCGAGGAACTGATGGTGTCGCCGGTGTCGCCCCACACCATTCTGGTCGGCTACACCCTGGGTGGGGTGCTGCGTGGGCTGGCGGTGGGAGTGATCGTGACGCTGCTGTCGCTGTTCTTCACCAAGCTGCAGGTGCATCACCTGGGCATCACTGTGCTGGTGGTGGTGCTGACGGCGACGATCTTCTCGCTGTTGGGCTTCATCAACGCGGTGTTCGCACGCAACTTCGACGATATCTCGATTATTCCGACGTTCGTCCTGACACCACTGACCTACCTGGGCGGGGTGTTCTACTCGATCAACCTGCTGCCGCCGTTCTGGCAGACCGTGTCCCTGGCCAACCCGGTGTTGCACATGGTCAACTCGTTCCGCTACGGCATCCTCGGGGTATCGGATATCAGTATCGGCACCGCGATCACGTTCATGCTGGTGGCCACGGCGGTGCTTTATATCGGTTGTGCCCGGTTGCTGGTCAGCGGGCGCGGCATGCGCCAGTAAGCAGCACTGTCGGCAATGAAAACGGCCTCCCTCGGGAGGCCGTTGTCGTTTCTAGCGCCGCTGCAACTTGCGCCGTCGCCATTGGCGGGCGACCCACCAACGCCAATAGAGCATGGTCAGGCAATAGGCCTGGGCCCCCAGTACCAGGCCGGCCACCACCGAACCCAGGAGGAAGGGTTGCCACAGGGTGGACAACTGGCCGCTGATCCACTCCCAGGTAAGGCTGTCGGGCAGGGTGCGTGGCGGTACGTTCATCAGCCAGGCTCCTAGCTGATAGGTGCAGAAGAACACCGGCGGCATGGTGATCGGGTTGGTCAGCCACACCAGGCTGACGCTGATGGGCATATTGCCCCGCAGCCAGATGGCCAGCACTGCGGCGAGAAGCATCTGCATCGGGATCGGGATGAAGGCGGCGAACAGGCCCACGGCCATGGCCCGGGCCACCGAGTGCCGGTTGAGGTGCCAGAGGTTGGCGTCATGCAGCAGGGTACCGAGAAAGCGTAAGGACTTGTGTTCGCGGATGCTGCTGGGATCTGGCATGTAGCGTCGGAATAAGCGCCGGGGCATAAGGCTTCTCGGTCGGGTCAAGCGGCAATTATGACCGGATTGTAACTAGGGCAAATTCAGACATTGTGACAAATGATAAAGCCGCCTCCCGACATTCTTGGCTAATCCCAGGGTAGGGATTGTCATGGATGGAGTGGCGAATGCGCACAGGGATGCTGGGGTTGGCCGCGGGGCTTCTGGCACTGGGTTTCCTGCCAGCCTTGCCGCCCGCCTGGTGGTTGTGGCCGATGGGGATACTGGCATTGATGATGCTGCCGTTTCGTACACATCCGGTGGCATTTTTCCTGTTCGGCCTGGCTTGGGCGTGCACGTGCGCGCAATGGGCGCTTGATGACCGCCTGGCCTCGCGACTGGATGGGCAGACCCGTTGGCTGGAGGGGAGGGTCGTCGGTTTGCCGGAGAGCGGAACAGGGGTAGTACGTTTCGAGGTGCAGGATGCCCAGGCCCGGCGTGATCGGTTGCCAAGGCGAATGCGCCTGAGCTGGCGTGATGGGCCGCAGGTCAGAAGTGGCGAGCGCTGGCGCCTGGCGGTGACCTTGCGGCGCCCGGCGGGCCTGCTCAATCTGCAGGGTTTCGACTACGAAGCCTGGTTGCTGGCCAGGCGGATTGGCGCCACCGGTACGGTCAAGGGCGGCCAGCTACTGGCTGCGGCCCGTGGTGCCTGGCGTGATGGCTTGCGCCAGCGGTTATTGGCCGTCGAGGCCCATGGGCGTGCCGGAGGGCTGGCTGCTCTGGTGATGGGGGACGGTTCCGGGTTGGCGCGTGAGGATTGGCAGCTGCTGCAGGACACTGGCACCGTGCACTTGATGGTGATCTCCGGGCAGCACATCAGCCTGTTGGCCGGGGTGGTTTACCTGGCCGTGGCGGGATTGGCACGTCATGGCGCGTGGCCCGAGCGTTGGCCCTGGCTGCCCTGGGCTTGTGCCCTGGCATTCCTCGCGGCCCTGGGTTATGGGCTGCTGGCCGGGTTCGACGTGCCCGTCCAGCGCTCTTGTGTGATGGTGGCGCTGGTCCTGCTCTGGCGCTTGCGCTTTCGTCACCTGGGGACCTGGTGGCCGTTGTTGCTGGCGCTTGATGCGGTCTTGCTGTTCGAACCCCTGGCCAGCCTGCAACCGGGGTTCTGGTTGTCGTTCGCCGCGGTGGCGATCCTGGTCTTCACCTTCGCCGGGCGCCTGGGGACATGGCGCTGGTGGCAAAGCTGGAGCCGCGCCCAGTGGTTGGTGGCCATCGGCCTCTTGCCATCGCTACTGGCCCTGGGCCTGCCCATCAGCCTCAGTGGTCCAGTGGCCAATCTGCTGGCCGTTCCCTGGATCAGTTTTCTAGTACTGCCGCCAGCCTTGTTGGGGTGCCTGCTGTTGCCCGTGCCCTATCTGGGAGAGGGAATGCTGTGGCTGGCCGGTGGGTTGCTCGACGGGTTGTTTCGTTGGCTGGAGGTGGTGGCCCGATGGTCCCCGGCTTGGATGGCACCCCTGCTTCCCTGGTGGCTCTGGGTCTTGTCCTGCCTGGGTGCTGGCTTGTTGCTGTTGCCTGCTGGTACGCCGTTGCGGATTTTCGGCTGGCCCTTGTTGTTGCTGGTGGCCTGGCCACCGCCGCAGCGGGTGCCCTATGGCCAGGCCGAGGTCTGGCAGCTGGATGTGGGGCAGGGATTGTCATTCATCCTGCGTACCAGGGAGCACGCGATGCTGTATGACGCCGGCGCCCGCAGCGGTGATTTCGACCTGGGGGAGCGAGTGGTGGTGCCGACCTTGCATCGGCTGGCCATCCGGCAACTGGACCTGATGCTGCTCAGCCATGCCGATAACGATCACGCCGGAGGTGCCCTGGCGGTGCAGCGGGCGTTGCCGGTGCGCCTGGTACGCAGTGGCGAGTCCCGGGAGTTGCCGGTGGCCCTGCAAGCCGCACCTTGTGAGTCCGGAGTGAGCTGGCAATGGGATGGCGTGCGTTTCAGCCAATGGCAATGGGCCCACGCCCGTGATGGCAACCAGGCATCCTGCGTGCTGTTGGTCGAGGCGAATGGAGAGCGCCTGCTGCTCACCGGCGATATCGACGTCCAGGCCGAAAGAGCCTTTCTAGACAGTCCGCTGGGGGTGCCTGTGCATTGGCTGCAAGCGCCTCACCACGGTAGCCGGACCTCGTCGTCCAGGGCCTTGTTGCAGCGCCTGGCCCCTGGCGCGGTGCTGATCTCCCGGGGGCGTGGCAATGCCTATGGCCATCCCCACCCGCAAGTGGTGGCGCGTTATCGACGCCAGGGCGTGATCATCTACGACAGCGCCGAGCAGGGGGCACTGAAGCTGCAACTAGGGGCCTTCAGCAAGCCATACAGCGTGCGGGAGCAGCGGCGTTTCTGGCGTGCTCCACCGGCAATGCCTTAAATAACCGTGGGTTATTAAAGCCTCTGAACATGCGACATCACGGTCTTCGGTGCGTCCAGCCCCTATGTTAGAGTGGCGCACTTTTTCGAGGGGGCTGTCACTGTGTGGGAATTGGTCAAATCCGGCGGCTGGATGATGTTGCCGATCATTCTGAGTTCCATCGCTGCCGTGGGCATCATTGCTGAGCGCTTGTGGACCCTGCGAGCCAGCCGTGTCACACCGCCCCATCTGCTGGGCCAGGTCTGGCGCTGGATCAAGGACAAGCAGCTGAACAAGGACAAGCTCAAGGAGTTGCGCGCCGACTCGCCACTGGGTGAGATCCTGGCCGCAGGCCTGGCCAACTCCAAGCATGGCCGCGAGATCATGAAGGAATGCATCGAGGAGGCGGCTGCCCGGGTCATCCACGAGCTGGAGCGCTACCTCAATGCCCTCGGCACCATCGCCGCCATGGCGCCTTTGCTGGGCCTGCTGGGTACGGTACTGGGGATGATCGATATCTTCAGTTCGTTCATGGGCTCGGGCATGACCACCAACGCCCATGTACTGGCGGGGGGGATTTCCAAGGCGCTGATCACTACGGCGGCCGGCCTGATGGTGGGTATTCCGTCGGTGTTCTTCCATCGCTTCCTGCAACGCCGGGTCGATGAGTTGGTGGTGGGCATGGAGCAGGAGGCGATCAAGCTGGTCGAGGTGATCCAGGGCGACCGCGATGTCGACCTGGCCGAGGACAAAGCGTGAAGTTCCGTCGCAAACCCCGGGAAACCGTGGATATCAACCTCGCGTCGCTGATCGACGTGGTGTTCATCCTGCTGTTGTTCTTCGTCGTGACCACCACCTTCACCCGGGAAACCGAACTGCGTGTCGACTTGCCGGAGGCGGTCAGCGGTTCGCCCGCCGAGGACCAGCAGGTCAAGCAACTGGATATCGCCATCAGTGCCGATGGCGTGTTCTCGGTGAACAACCAGGTGCTGCCCAAGAGTGACCTGGCGAGCCTGATCGATGCATTGCAGAAGGAATCCGGTGGCGACACCAACCTGCCGCTGTCCATCAGTGCCGACGGCAAGACCCAGCACCAGGCGGTGATCACCGCCATGGACGCCGCTGGCAAGCTCGGTTTCAGCCACTTGCGCATGACTACCGTCGAGGCGGCAACGGCACCCTGATGGCATTTTCCGATCGTCTGTTGGCCGCCTGGTACCAGGGCCATCCCGCGTTGAAACTGTTGCAGCCCCTGGAATGGCTGTATCGCCATGTCGTGGTGGGCAAGCGCCAGCGCTTCCTGGCGGGCCAGGGCGAGATCTACCAGCCGCCGGTGCCCTTGGTGGTGGTGGGTAATATCACCGTCGGCGGCACTGGCAAGACGCCCTTGATCCTGTGGCTGGTGGAGCATTGCCAGCGCCTGGGCCTGCGGGTTGGGGTCGTCAGCCGTGGGTATGGGGCCAAGCCGCCGCACCTGCCATGGCGCGTCGATGCCCAGGACAGCGCCGAGGTGGCTGGCGACGAGCCGTTGTTGATCGTCCAGCGCTGTGGCGTGCCATTGATGATCGACCCTGATCGCAGTCGCGCGGTGCAGGCCTTGCTGGCCGCGGAACCGCTGGACCTGATTCTGTCCGATGATGGCCTGCAACACTACCGCCTGGCCCGGGACCTGGAGCTGGTGCTGATCGACGCTGCCCGTGGTTTGGGCAATCGCCGTTGCCTGCCGGCCGGGCCGCTGCGTGAGCCGGTGGAGCGCCTGCACAGCGTCGATGCACTGTTGTACAACGGCGCCAGCGATGATCGCGACGATGGTTTCGCCTTTCAGCTCCAGCCCTCGGCACTGGTCAACCTGCAAAGCGGCGAGCGTCGCGGCGTTGAGCATTTTGCCCCGGGGCAGGCCGTGCATGCGGTAGCGGGCATCGGCAACCCCCAGCGTTTCTTCAATACCCTTGAAACGCTACACTGGCGACCTGTTCCCCATGCATTTGCCGACCACGCCCAATTCAGTGCGCAGGCCCTGGCTTTCAGCCCGCCATTGCCGTTGGTCATGACTGAAAAAGACGCGGTCAAATGCCGCGGCTTCGCGGCTGCCGACTGGTGGTACCTGGCGGTGGACGCGGTGCCATCGCCGGCTTTCGTCGCCTGGTTCGATACCCAGTTGATGCGCCTGCTGCCCGATCGCCTATTGCCTTAACCGCTTTTATCCAGGGAAACCCTCATGGACACCAAACTGCTCGACATCCTGGCCTGCCCGATCTGCAAAGGCCCTCTCAAACTCAGCGCCGACAAGACCGAGCTGATCAGCAAGGGAGCCGGCCTGGCCTACCCGATTCGCGATGGCATTCCGGTCATGCTGGAAAGCGAAGCTCGCACCCTGACCGCCGAGGAGCGCCTGGAGAAATGACCAGCGCCTTCACCGTCGTTATCCCGGCACGTTTTGCTTCCACCCGCCTGCCAGGCAAACCGCTGCAACTGATCGCCGGCAAGCCGATGATCCAGTGGGTCTGGGAGCAGGCCAGCAAGAGCCGCGCCGAGCGTGTGGTCGTGGCCACTGACGATCAGCGCATCGTCGACGCTTGCCGGGGCTTTGGTGCCGAGGCGCTGCTGACCCGTGAAGACCACAACTCCGGTACTGATCGCCTGGCGGAAGTCGCCAGCCAACTGGGCCTGGCGGCAGACGCCATCGTAGTCAACGTCCAGGGCGACGAGCCGCTGATCCCGCCGGCGGTGATCGACCAGGTAGCCGCCAACCTGGCTGCCCATCCCGAAGCGCGCATGGCCACCTTGGCCGAGCCGATCGAGGATGCACAGACCCTGTTCAACCCCAATGTGGTCAAGGTGGTCAGCGACCTCAATGGCCTGGCTTTGACCTTCAGCCGTTCGACCTTGCCCTGGGCTCGGGACGCCTTTGCCCGCAATCGTGAAGAGCTGCCGGCCGGCGTGCCTTATCGCCGCCATATCGGCATCTACGCGTACCGGGCTGGCTTCCTTCACGACTTCGTCAGCTGGGGGCCTTGCTGGTTGGAGAACACCGAGTCCCTGGAGCAGCTGCGGGCCCTGTGGCACGGCGTGCGGATTCATGTAGCCGATGCCCTCGAAGCACCGCCCACCGGCGTGGATACCGCAGAAGACCTGGAGCGCGTCCGGCGCTTGCTGGAGGCTTGATGCAGGTCCTTTTCGTCTGCCTGGGCAATATCTGCCGTTCGCCCACCGCCGAAGGCGTGTTGCGCCACAAGTTGCGCGAGGCCGGCCTTGCAGAGCAGGTGCAGGTCGCATCCGCCGGTACCAGCGACTGGCATGTCGGCAAGGCGCCGGACACCCGTAGCCAACGGGCGGCGCTGCAGCGTGGCTATGACCTGTCGGCACAACGGGCGCAGCAGGTCGGCAGCGCCGACTTCTCGCGCTATGACCTGATCCTCGCCATGGATCACAGCAACCTGCGCAATCTCAAGGCCTTGCAGCCTGCTTTGGGCAAGGCTGAGCTGGACCTGTTCCTGCGGCGCTACGAGGCGGTGCGCGACGAGGTGCCAGACCCATACTACGACGGGGAAAAGGGCTTCGAGGAAGTGCTGGACCTGATCGAGGCGGCCTGCGATCGCCTGGTGATCGAATTGAAGGGACGGTTATGAGCCTGCATGTCCAGTCCGATGTATCCCTCAAGCCGTTCAATAGCTTCGGGGTCGAGGTCAAGGCCCAGTTGTTCGCCCAGGCCCACGACGATGCAGATGTCCGTGAGGCGCTGGCCTATAGCCGTGAGCACCAGGTGCCACTGTTGGTGATCGGCGGTGGCAGCAATTTGCTGCTGACCCAGGATATCCAGGCCCTGGTGCTGCGCATGGCCAGCCGTGGCATCCGCCTGCTCAGCGATGACGGGCAGCGGGTGGTGGTAGAGGCCGAGGCAGGGGAGACCTGGCATCCCTTTGTCCAGTGGACGCTGGAGCAGGGGTTGTCCGGGTTGGAGAACCTCAGCTTGATCCCTGGTACCGTCGGTGCCGCGCCAATGCAGAACATCGGTGCCTACGGCGTCGAGATCAAGGATGTATTCGCCGGCCTCACGGCGCTCGACCGGCAGACCGGGGAGCTGCGGGACTTCGACCTGGAGCAATGCCAGTTCGCCTATCGCGACAGCCTGTTCAAGCGTGAAGCCGGTCGCTGGTTGATCCTGCGGGTGCGCTTTGCCCTGAGTCGGGCCGGGCATTTGCATCTGGAGTACGGTCCGGTGCGCCAGCGCTTGAGCGAGCAGGGGGTCGAGCAGCCCGATGCCCGTGATGTCAGTCGTGCGATCTGCAGCATCCGCAGCGAGAAGCTGCCTGATCCGGCGGTGCTGGGGAACGCGGGCAGTTTCTTCAAGAATCCGGTGGTACCGGCAGGGCTGGCGGAGCAGATCCGCCAGGCTCACCCGGGGTTGGTGGGTTATCCACAGGCGGACGGGCAGGTGAAGCTGGCTGCCGGCTGGTTGATCGAGCAAGCGGGCTGGAAGGGCTTTCGCGAAGCCGACGCCGGAGTTCATCGCCTGCAATCCCTGGTGCTGGTCAACTATGGCAGCGCCACGGGGCAGCAGCTGTTGGAGCTGGCACGGCGGATTCAACGAGATATCGCCGAGCGCTTCCAGGTCGAGCTGGAGATGGAGCCCAATCTCTACTAAGTGCGGCTGGCGCTATTGCCAGCCATGATCAAAAGGCCTTGCCCGGCTGACGTTCGGGCAAGGCTTTTTTTTTAATTAAGGCTTAACTTAGCAGGCTAAGAATGTGCTTTTGTTATCCCTGAAAGGCCCGTTGAAGCCCTGTCTTCATAAGAGAGCCCGATTAGCCTGAGCCGATCTGCGTGCCCCGCGATCGCGGTGCCGCGCGACAGATGGCTCGACCCCATCACCCTACAGAATGCGGGCGTGCCCATGATTACCCTTAAGCTCAATGGTCAAGATCACCCCCTGGACGTCACCGAGGACATGCCCCTGTTATGGGCCATTCGCGATGTGATCGGCTATAGCGGTACCAAGTTCGGCTGCGGCATGGGCCTGTGCGGCGCCTGTACCATCCATATCGATGGTGATCCGGCACGCAGTTGCATTACCCCCGTAGGCTCGGTCCTGGGCAAGAATGTCAGCACCATCGACAACCTGCACAATGACCCGGTAGGTAAGGTGGTTCAGCAAGCCTGGCTCGATACTGCGGTGGCCCAGTGCGGTTACTGCCAGGGTGGCCAGATCATGTCTGCGACTGCGCTGCTCAAGACCCATCCCAATCCCAGCGATGAACAGATCGAAGAAGCGATGCTCGGTAATATCTGTCGCTGCGGTACCTACAATCGGATCAAGACCGCGATCCGCCAGGCCTCCACTCACTTGCAGGAGGCCAAGGCATGAACCGCTTGCCTAGTGATTTCACACTGAACAACCTCAGTCGCCGGGGGTTCCTCAAGGGCGTGGGCGCCACCGGTGCCCTGGTGCTGGCTGCTAGCTGGGGTTGGCAGGATGCGTTTGCCGAGGACAAGAAGTTCGGTGCCGAAGGCATGCCCCATGGCTGGGTCGACGATCCCAAGGTCTATGTCAGCATCGACGCCGACGGTACGGTGACGGTGATCTGCAATCGCTCGGAAATGGGCCAGGGCGTGCGCACCAGTCTGAGCATGGTGGTGGCTGATGAGCTGGAGGCCGATTGGGCCCGGGTCAAGGTCAAGCAGGCGCCAGGTGACGAAGCGCGCTATGGCAATCAGGACACCGATGGTTCGCGCAGCATGCGCCATTGGTTCGAGCCCATGCGCCGTTGTGGCGCCGCCGCGCGGACCATGCTGGAGCAGGCAGCTGCCGCGCAGTGGCAAGTGCCACTGGCGGAATGCCGGGCGCAGCTGCACAAGGTGGTCCACCAGCCCAGCGGGCGGGAGCTGGGCTATGGCGACCTGGCTGTGGCTGCCGGGGCCCTGGCGGTACCGGCGCGGGACAGCTTGCGCCTGAAGACGGCGTCGCAGTTTCGGTACATCGGCAAGGAAGCGACCCGGGCGATCGATGGCGAGGACATCGTCAATGGCCGTGCGGTGTACGGCGCCGATGTGCACTTCGAAGGCATGCTCTTCGCTACGGTGGCGCGGCCGCCAGTGTATGGCGGCAAGGTCAAGTCCGTGGACGACAGCGCTGCACTGAAAGTACCGGGGGTGATCAAGGTAATCCCCATCGACAGTCGCCCATTGCCTTCGGAGTTCCAGCCTTTGGGCGGAGTGGCGGTGGTGGCGAGCAATACCTGGGCGGCGATCAAGGGGCGCGATGCCTTGAAGGTCGAATGGGATGATGGGGCCAACGCCAGCTACAACTCCATCGAGTATCGCAAGGAGCTGGAAGCGGCCGCGCAGAAGCCGGGCAAGGTGGTGCGCAGCACCGGCGATATCGATGGGGCCCTGGGTGGCGCCGACAGCAGCCTGGAGGCTACCTATTACTTGCCACACCTGGCCCAGGCACCCATGGAGCCGATGGTGGCCGTGGCGCGTTTCCAGGAGGGACGCTGCGAAGCCTGGGCGCCGAGCCAGGCACCACAGGTGACGCGCGAGCGGATTGCCGAGCGCCTGGGCATCGGTTTCGATCAGGTCACGGTGAACGTGACATTGCTGGGCGGTGGTTTCGGCCGCAAGTCCAAGCCCGACTTCATTCTCGAGGCGGCGGTCCTGGCCAAGGCTTTTCCCGGCAAGGCGGTACGGGTGCAATGGACTCGTGAGGACGACATCCACCACTCGTACTTCCATACCGTGTCGGCCGAGTACCTCAAGGCCGGGCTGAACAAGGACGGCATGCCCGCGGGTTGGCTGCATCGCACCGTGGCACCGAGCATCACCGCGTTGTTCGCCCCGGGCATGAACCATGAGGCGGCCTTCGAACTGGGCATGGGTTTCACCAACATGGCCTATGCGATCCCCAATGTGCGACTGGAGAACCCGGAGGCGGCGGCCCATACCCGGGTTGGCTGGTATCGCTCGGTCTCGAACATTCCCCACGGTTTCGCGATCCAGAGTTTTGTTGATGAGCTGGCCCACAAGGCCGGCGAGGATCCGTTGAAGTATCAGCTGCGGTTGCTGGGGCCGGATCGGAAGATCGATCCGCGGACCTTGAGCGAGGAGTGGAACTACGGCGAGTCCCCCGAGCGCTACCCCATCGATACCGGGCGCCTGCGTACGGTACTGGAAACCGCGGCGAAAGCCGCTGGCTGGGGCCGTGAGTTGCCCAAGGGGCGTGGCCTGGGGCTGGCGGTGCACTACAGCTTCGTGACTTATGTGGCGGCGGTGATCGAGGTGGAGGTCAAGGCGGATGGCACCTTGATTGTGCACAAGGCCGACATTGCCGTGGATTGTGGTCCGCAGATCAATCCTGAGCGCATCCGCTCGCAGTTCGAAGGGGCCTGCGTCATGGGGCTGGGCAATGCGGTGCTGGGGGAAATCAGCTTCAAGGATGGCAAGGTCCAGCAGGACAATTTCCATATGTACGAAGTGGCGCGCATGTCCCTGGCGCCCCGGGAGGTCCAGGTGCATCTGGTGACGCCACCTGGCGAGGTGCCGCTGGGCGGTGTGGGGGAACCCGGCGTGCCACCGATTGCCCCGGCGTTGTGCAACGCGATCTTCGCCGCCACTGGCAAGCGTATCCGTAGCCTGCCGGTGCGTTACCAGTTGCAGGGCTGGCAACAGGCGAGCGCTTGATGGACAGCGTCGACCTGAATGTCCTGCGTAGCGTCCTGGAGTGGCGGCGTGCCGGGCACGCGGTAGTGCTGTACAGCGTGGTCCAGACTTGGGGCAGTGCGCCGCGACCGCCCGGGGCCATGTTGGCCCTGCGCGACGATGGCGTGGTGATCGGCTCGGTGTCCGGTGGCTGCATCGAGGACGACCTGATCACTCGCCTGGGAGATGGGCGCCTGCTGCCGGATGGGCCACCGGTGCAACTGGTGACCTATGGCGTGACCCTGGAGGAGGCGGCGCGTTTCGGCTTGCCCTGCGGGGGAACCTTGCGCCTGACCGAGGAGCGGGTTGGGGATCCGGCCTGGGTCGCCGAGCTGCTCGAACGTTGCCAGGCGCACCAGATCGTGGCCAGGGAGCTGGACCTGCGCACTGGAGAGGTGCTGCTCAAAGCGGCGAGTCGCAGTGATGAACTGGCGTTTGATGGGGTGATCCTGCGAGCAATCTATGGGCCGCGCTGGCGCTTGTTGCTGATCGGTGCCGGGCAACTGTCACGCTATGTGGCGCAGATGGCGCGCCTGCTGGATTTCGAAGTACTGATCTGCGATCCGCGCCAGGAGTTTGTACACGGTTGGGAAGCACAGGATGGGCGGTTCGTCGCAGGAATGCCTGACGATGCCGTGCTGAGCATCGAGCCCGACGAGCGCACGGCGGTGGTGGCCCTGACCCATGATCCGCGCCTGGATGACATGGCGTTGCTGACGGCACTGGACTCCCGGGCATTTTATGTGGGCGCCCTGGGGTCCCGGGCCAACAGCCAGAAACGCCGGGACAACCTGGCGTTGCTGGGCCTGTCGGCGCAGTCCATCGAGCGCTTGCACGGACCTGTCGGGTTGCACATCGGCAGCCACACACCGGCAGAGATTGCCTTGTCGCTGCTGGCGGAAATCGTTGCGCTCAAGAATGGCGTCGAGCTGTTGCAGAAGAAGCTGCCGGCGCGGGTGGTGGAGACGGTGAAGTGAACGAGCGGCCCTGTGCAATCATCCTGGCGGCGGGGCAGGGCACGCGCTTTCGTCAGATGGCCGGAGCTGAGAAGGACAAGTTGCTGGCGCCGTGCCGTGGTCGTGACGGGGTAATGCGTCCCGTATTGGAACAGGTGCTGGTGAATGTGCCGGTGCAGGTTGAGCGACGAGTGCTGGTGACCACGCCGGATCGACCGCAGGTGGTGGAACTGGCGCATGCCTACGGTTGCCAGGTGCTGTTGCTGGAGTCCATGGGGATGGGGCATAGCCTGGCTGTGGCAGTGGCTGCTTGTGCCGATGCCAATGGTTGGATGATCTGGTTGGGGGATATGCCCTTTATCCTGCCCGATACTGCTGGCCAGCTGATCGATGCATTGACCGAGGAGAGCATCAGTGTTCCGCGTCTAGGGGCCGAGCTTGGTCATCCGGTGGGGTTTGGTCGATCTTATGGCAACGCGTTGCGGGGACTGTCCGGTGATCGTGGTGCTCGCCCTCTGTTCGCTTCGGGCCAAGTGGTCGAGGTGCCGGTGACGGATCCTGGGGTGACCTGGGATGTGGACTTGCCGGAGGCGCTGTTCTATCGAGGTGGTTAAATGATGCAGGCATGAAAAAGCCCCGCCCGGTTACCCGGGCGGGGCTTTTTCATTGGCCGGTGGAATCAGGCGAGGGGTTTAGGCTCGTGCTGCTCTTTCTCGGCATGTGCAACGTGCTCGACAGCGCGAGGTGCTTCCTCGTCTGTTGGGGCAGGCTGCTCGATCGCAGGCTCGGCTACCGGAGTCGCCTCAACGACCTCGACAGCTTGTGGTGCCGTCTCGATCACGGCTGGCGCTTCTACCGGAGCAGGCTCGGCAGTCACTTCGGCTTCAGTCGAAGCGGTAGCGGCGGCCAGTTCGGCTTCCTTCTGCAGGCGCTCGGCTTCACGCTTGCGGCGACGCACTTCACGTGGGTCGTTCGGGGCGCGGCCGTTGCTGGTCAGGGCGCTGGCTGGGGTAGCCTCAACCACTGGAGCTGGTGCTTCGACAGCTACGGGGGCTGCAACCGGAGCTGGCTCCTCGACTTGAGCTGGCTGCTGGGCAACCACGGGCTGTTCGACGACTACCGGTTCGGCCACCGGAGCTGGTGCCGGGGCTTCCTGGGCAGGCTCGATGGCCTTTTCTTCAACCACTGGCTGGGCGATCGGTTCGGCTACCGGCTGTTCGGCGACCACTGGCTGGGCTTGGACTACCACGGCAGGCTCGGTGACCACTTCAACCTTTGGCTGCTCTTCGACTACTGGAGCCACTTCGACCGCTGGGGCTGCTGGAGCTTCTACCGGGGTGGTGGCTTCAACCACTGGTGCTTCAGGGGCTTTTTCTTCCACGGCAGCAGTCGCACGCTCGGCTTGCTGGTGAGCCTCGGCTTCGGCGCTGGCACTGATGGTGGTGCTGGCAACGGCGGCGGTGACCGCAAGACCGGCAGCCAGGTCGTCGCTGCTTGGCTCTTCGGTATTTTCTTCCGAGCCTTCGATCACGTTGCCGTTGGCATCACGCTGGCGCTCGCGACGATTGCTGCGACGGCGCTGGCCGCGGGAACGACGGCGTGGACGCTCGCCATCGGCGTTGTCCTGGCCTTCTTCCTGCAGTTGCTCTTCGTTCGGCAGCACTTCTTCTTCGCTGGCAGCCGCGGCTTGAGCCTGCTCAGTGCGTGGCTGGCGTTCTTCGCGTGGCTGGCGTGGCTGGCGCTCTTCACGAGGCTGGCGGGCCGGACGTTCTTCGGCAACCACGGCAGCTACCGCTGGAGCAGCGTCCAGTGGCTCGCGCAGTTCGCGCACACGCTCTTCACGCTCGCCGCGTGGCTTGCGTTCTTCACGTGGGGCGCGCGGCTGGCGTTCTTCACGCGGAGCACGTGGTTGGCGCTCTTCACGAGCGGTGGTTGGCGCTTCCTCGCGGGCTTCGCGCAGTTCACGTGGCTGGCGTTCTTCGCGTGGGGCGCGTTCTTCACGTGGAGCACGCTCTTCGCGAGGCTTGCGCTCTTCATCGCGACGGCCGTTGCGATTGCGGCTCTGCTGGCGACCGTTGCGACGCTCTTCGTTGCGGGCAGGTCGCTCGGTTACCGGCTTCTCGACTACAGCTGGAGCTACTGGCTCTTCCTTGGTCGCGAACAGGCTGACCAGGGACTTGACCAGGCCTTTGAACAGGCTTGGCTCGGCGACTGGGGCTGGAGCGGCGGCCGGGGCCGCGGCTTCGGTTGGAACCGGGGCGTTGGCGCGAGCCGGAGCCGTCTTCACTGCGGCTTCCTGGCGGACCAGGGTGCGGGTCGCGGCGGCTGGTTGAACCTCCTCGGCCTCGGCAGCGGCAGCGGCGATCTCGTAGCTGGACTGGTTGGTGTTGGCATCCGGGTTGTCATCGCGCAGGCGCTGAACTTCGAAGTGCGGCGTCTCGAGATGGTCGTTCGGCAGGATGACGATACGGGCCCGGGTACGCAGTTCGATCTTGGTGATCGAGTTGCGTTTTTCATTGAGCAGGAAGGCGGCAACCGGAATTGGCACTTGAGCGCGGACTTCGGCGGTGCGGTCCTTCAGGGCTTCTTCTTCGATCAGGCGCAGGATCGCCAGGGACAGGGACTCGACGTCACGGATGATGCCGGTGCCGCTGCAGCGTGGGCAGACGATGCCGCTGCTTTCGCCCAGGGATGGACGCAGGCGCTGGCGGGACATCTCCAGCAGGCCGAAGCGCGAAATGCGGCCGATCTGCACGCGGGCACGGTCGGCTTCCAGGCATTCGCGGACTTTTTCTTCCACGGCACGCTGGTTCTTGGCTGGGGTCATGTCGATGAAGTCGATGACGATCAGGCCACCGATGTCACGCAGGCGCAGTTGGCGAGCGATTTCTTCCGCTGCTTCCAGGTTGGTCTGCAGGGCGGTTTCTTCGATGTCGCTGCCTTTGGTGGCGCGAGCCGAGTTGATGTCGATGGACACCAGGGCTTCAGTCGGGTCGATGACGATGGAGCCGCCGGAAGGCAGTTCGACCACGCGCTGGAAGGCGGTCTCGATCTGGCTTTCGATCTGGAAGCGATTGAACAGCGGTACGCTGTCTTCGTACAGCTTGATCTTGCTGGCGTATTGCGGCATCACCTGGCGGATGAAGGTCAGGGCTTCGTCCTGGGCTTCGACGCTGTCGATCAGCACTTCGCCGATGTCCTGGCGCAGGTAGTCGCGGATCGCGCGGATGATGACGTTGCTTTCCTGGTAGATCAGGAATGGTGCGGAACGGTCCTGGGACGCTTCCTTGATAGCGGTCCAGAGTTGCAGCAGGTAGTCCAGGTCCCACTGCATTTCTTCGCTGCTGCGACCCAGGCCGGCGGTGCGGACGATCAGGCCCATGTCGGCAGGAGCCACCAGGCCGTTCAGCGCTTCGCGCAGTTCGTTGCGCTCTTCACCTTCGATGCGGCGGGAGATGCCACCTGCCCGTGGGTTGTTCGGCATCAGGACCAGGTAGCGACCGGCCAGGCTGATGAAGGTGGTGAGGGCAGCGCCCTTGTTGCCACGCTCTTCTTTCTCGACCTGGACGATGACTTCCTGGCCTTCGCTCAGCACGTCCTTGATATTGACGCGGCCTTCGGGGGCTTTCTTGAAGTATTCGCGGGAGATTTCTTTGAGGGGCAGGAAGCCATGGCGCTCAGAGCCGAAGTCGACAAAGGCAGCCTCGAGGCTAGGTTCGATGCGAGTGATACGGCCTTTATAGATGTTGGCTTTTTTCTGCTCGCGAGCACCGGACTCGATGTCCAGGTCGTAGAGGCGCTGGCCATCTACCAGGGCAACACGCAACTCTTCGGGTTGAGTTGCGTTAATCAGCATTCTTTTCATGTAGTACCGTCGGTTTCCGGGCTGCCGGAAACGGCGTTCGGCACACACGACTTCTCACGGTCGGTGTCAGGTGCGTCAGGAGTGGGTGACCACTCGAGTGTCTAGCGAGGTCCGTCCCGTCAGTGACTGGGACGAAGTCGCGACTCACGCGTCCTGCTTGCTGTGGTGACTAAGGCACCGCTTAAGCAAAAGTCTGTCAGGAGGAGGAATCAACCGATAACTGTGGACGGGATGAAGCGTCTTGATAAAGCCTAATGCTACACAGTCCGACGGTTGTGCATCTCCACCCTACACGTATCCCTGATAATTCGGGTGCTGCCGCGCGCAGAATCTGCAGCGGGTTGGCATTTACCGTGAGCTCCGAAGGGGAGATCACGCATTATGGCTAAGGCGTTGTTTCCGCAGTTCTTGCTCGGAGGTTTCAGTTGCTGACTGCACTTTGTGAACTGGCCGTTAATCGCTGCGTAGAAAGCGAGTTAGCACTCTGCTTTCTAGGGTTTCAGGCCTCATGTCACCTGCGCTTGTTACAGCGTCCAACTCTTCCGTTATATAGCGAGAGCTGCGTAGGACGGCCTTGCGTCCTTATGAATTGCGTTGGTCAGGGCCGGCTGTTTGCCGCTCTTCCTCTGTCCAGCCGCTTTTGGCGGCGTTCGCGACTATAGCAGTAATCATTAAGTGCTTCAAATCCATAAAAATTGTTATTATCCGCCCCATGACGACTACTGCCCCCTCGACCCCAGGCGTCCAAATGCTTGAGGTCTCGCCGGAATATGCCGGCCAACGTATTGATAATTTTCTTCTCGCTCGACTCAAAGGCGTGCCTAAGACCTTGATCTACCGCATTTTGCGCAAAGGCGAAGTGCGAGTGAACAAGGGGCGAATCAAGCCTGAGTACAAGTTGCAGGAAGGGGACATCGTGCGCGTGCCGCCGGTGCGCGTGCCTGAGCGCGACGAGCCGGTGCCCCTGGCCCAAGGGCTGTTGCAACGCCTTGAGGCGGCGATCGTCTTCGAGGACAAGGCGCTGATTGTGATCAACAAGCCCGCTGGCATTGCCGTACATGGCGGTAGTGGCCTGAACTTCGGGGTGATCGAAGCCTTTCGTCAGTTGCGTCCGGATGCCAAGGAGCTTGAGCTGGTGCATCGGCTCGATCGTGATACCTCCGGCCTGCTGATGATCGCTAAGAAGCGCAGCATGTTGCGCCACTTGCATGCTGCATTGCGTGGCGATGGCGTGGACAAGCGCTACATGGCGCTGGTCCGTGGGCATTGGGCTACTAGCCTGAAGCAGGTGCGTGCACCGTTGCTCAAGAGCAACCTGCGTTCCGGGGAGCGCATGGTGGAGGTCAATGAGGAGGGCAAGGAGGCCTTGACGGTATTCAAGGTCCTGCGCCGTTTCGGTGATTTTGCCACCATGGTCGAAGCCAAGCCGGTAACCGGTCGTACTCACCAGATTCGTGTGCATACGCTGCATGCCGGGCACTGCATCGCCGGTGACAGCAAGTACGGCGACGACGACTTCACTCGGGAAATCCGTGACCTGGGCGGCAAGCGACTGTTCCTGCATGCCTACATGCTGACGGTACCGCTACCCGACGGTGGCGAATTGAAGTTGCAGGCCCCGGTAGACGAAATGTGGGCCAAGACCGTGGAGCGCCTGAGTGCACCCTGATTACCAACTGCTGATCTTCGATTGGGATGGCACCCTGGCGGACTCCATCGGTCGGATTGTCGAGTCCATGCATGTGTCCGCTGATCGTTCTGGTTTTCCCCGGTGTGATGATTCGGCTGTCAAGGGCATCATCGGGCTGGGTTTGCCAGAGGCGATCCGGACGCTGTATCCCGAGATCGATGACAGGCAGTTGGTGGTCTTTCGTCAGCACTACGCTGATCACTACATCGCGCTTGATGCAGAGCCTTCGCCGCTGTTTGCCGGGGTCGTTCAGTCGCTCGAGGCCTTGCGGGTCGAGGGGTATCGGCTGGCTGTCGCGACCGGCAAGGCGCGGCGCGGCCTGGATCGGGTGCTGAAAGCCCATGGCTGGGAAGGGTACTTCGATATCACCCGGGCTGCCGATGAGACGGCCAGCAAGCCGCATCCGCTGATGCTGGAGGAAATCCTTGCTCATTGTGGTGTGGGGCCGCGCCAGGCTTTGATGGTCGGCGATTCGTCCTTTGACCTGTTGATGGCGCGCAATGCCGGTATGGACTCGGTTGCTGTGAGCTATGGTGCCCAGCCTATCGAGGCGTTGCAGGCGCTCGAGCCGCGCCTGTCCATCGATCATTTTCCTCAGTTGCACGCCTGGCTTGGCCAGGGTGCCGGTTAATTTGTTGTTGGGGTGTTACGCATGACCGACGAATGGAAAGCACCAAACGGCTCCAGTGCAGAAGGTGCCGATGACAAGAGTTGGAAGCTGTTGGAGAAAACCTTGCTGGCTGGTGTCCAGGAGCAGCGTCGCTCACGACGCTGGGGGATTTTTTTCAAGTTGCTGACCTTCGTATACCTGATCTTGGCGTTGGCATTGTTCACGCCGCTGATGAGCATGGAAAAAAATGCTGCCCGTGGCGGCAGCTATACCGCGGTGATCGATGTGGTTGGCGTGATCGCGGACAAGGAGTCCGCCAGTGCGGACAATATTGTCGGTAGCCTGCGCAATGCGTTTGACGACCCCAAGGTCAAGGGGATCGTCCTGCGGATCAACAGCCCTGGCGGCAGTCCGGTCCAGTCCGGTTATGTCTATGATGAAATCCGTCGATTGCGTGCGCTGCATAAGGACACCAAGGTCTATGCGGTCATTTCCGATCTGGGGGCTTCTGGCGCTTACTACATTGCCAGTGCTGCTGATCAGATCTATGCCGATAAGGCCAGTCTGGTGGGCTCGATCGGAGTGACAGCGGCCGGTTATGGTTTTGTCGGGACCATGGAGAAGCTGGGGGTCGAGCGTCGAACCTATACCTCTGGCGAGCATAAGTCGTTCCTCGATCCGTTCCAGCCGCAAAAGCCTGAAGAGACCCGGTTCTGGCAGGGGGTGCTGGACACCACTCATCGCCAGTTCATTGCCAGCGTCAAGCAGGGGCGGGGTGAGCGTCTCAAGGACAAGGAGCATCCCGAGCTGTTCTCTGGCTTGGTGTGGTCGGGGGAGCAGGCTCTGCAGTTGGGGTTGATCGATGGTTTGGGGAGTACCAGTTCGGTTGCGCGCGATGTGATCGGCGAAAAAGAACTGGTGGACTTCACCGTCCAGGAGTCGCCGCTCGATCGTTTCTCCAAGAGGCTCGGTACCAGCATGGCTGAGCGGATCGCGATGTGGATGGGCTTTCAGGGGCCGGTCTTGCGCTGATCTTGGGTGTTGAATGAAAGCCGGCTTGAATGCCGGCTTTTTGCTGTCTGGTCAGGGGATTTCCACGCCTTCGGCCAGCAGCATGTCTATCAGGCGGATCAATGGCAGGCCTATCAGGCTGGTAGCGTCGCAGCCTTCGGTGCTTTGAAAGAGGCTCACTCCGAGGCCTTCGGCCTTGAAGCTGCCGGCACAGTCAAACGGCTGTTCGGCGTGCAGGTAGCGTTCGATGCGCTGGCTGTTGAGTTGACGCATGTTGACTTTGAAGGGGATGCAGTCCACCTGGCATTGGCCGGTCTGGCTGTTCAGTAGGGCGAGCCCGGTCAGGAAGGTCACGCTCTTGCCGCTGGCATCCAGGAGTTGCTGGCGGGCCTTGGCGAAAGTATGGGGCTTGCCGATGATTCTCTCGCCCAGCACGGCGACCTGGTCCGAGCCGATGATCAGGTGCGTCGGATGGCTGCTGGCAAGTGCCCGGGCCTTTTCCTCGGCCAGGCGCTTGACCAGCTCCGTGGCACTCTCGTTTGGGCGATGGCTTTCGTCGATGTCCGGGGACGCGCAGGTGAAGGGGAGTTGCAGGCGGGACAGTAGTTCCCGGCGGTAGGTCGAGCTTGAGGCGAGTAATAAAGGCAGCATGCACATCTCCTGGGCAGGCCGGAGATTCTAGCCGGGCGGACAAGTGACGGACAGGGCTGAATTTCCTTTGACATGGCTGGGGGCATCCCTATAATGCTGCGCCTATGTTGAATGACCCGATTCCATCTCACGTTGACCCGCGCAAATTGGCTGATCGTGGCACTACCCTTGAAGGTGAGGTGCTGCTGGCCGATTTGGAGAGACTCTGCGACCCGCTTTCCGACAACGTCGGTACGGTGCAGGCCAAATTCGTTTTCGAGCGCGACGAGCGTAAGTCTGTGGTTATCCACAGTTCTATCGACGTCGAAGTCAAAATGGTTTGCCAGCGTTGTCTTGAGCTGGTCACCCTGCCGATCCACAGCGAATGTAGTTACGCGGTGGTGAAAGAGGGTGCAAATACCCAGTCGTTGCCGAAAGGTTATGACGTGCTGGAACTGGGCGAGGATCCTTTGGATCTGCAGGCGTTGATCGAGGAAGAGCTTTTGCTTGCCCTGCCAATCGTGCCTGCTCATCATCCGGAAGAATGCCAGCAGCCGGACGGGCTCGACGAGCCCGAGCCGAGCGAGGACGAGGTAACGCGGTCCAACCCGTTCAGTGTATTGGCGCAGTTAAAGCGTGACCCAAACGTTTAGGAGTTAATCAATTATGGCTGTTCAGCAGAACAAAAAATCCCGCTCTGCCCGTGACATGCGTCGTTCCCACGATGCTCTCGAGGCTAGCGCTCTGTCCGTAGAAAAAACCACTGGTGAAGTTCACCTGCGTCACCACGTATCGCCAGAAGGCGTATACCGTGGTCGTAAAGTGATCGACAAGGGCGCTGACGAGTAATCCTTGTCCGCTCAAGTCATCGCGATTGACGCAATGGGCGGGGACTTCGGTCCCCGCAGCATTGTTCAGGCCAGTATTGCTTGCCTTTCTGCTACCCCCTCGTTGCACCTGACCCTTGTGGGTCAACCCTCCCTCCTTGAAGAACTGTTATCTGGCCAGCCGGCTGTGGATCGCTCGCGCCTGACGATTACCCCTGCGAGCGAGGTGGTCACCATGGACGAGAAACCCTCCCAGGCCCTGCGTGGCAAGCCCGATTCTTCGATGCGGGTGGCGCTTGAGCTGTTGCGCGAGGAAAAGGTCCAGGCCTGTGTCAGTGCCGGTAATACCGGGGCGCTCATGGCGCTGTCGCGCTACGTACTCAAGACCCTGCCCGGTATCGATCGCCCGGCGATGGTGGCTGCCATTCCCACTCAGCGTGGCTACTGCCAATTGCTCGACCTGGGGGCTAACGTCGATTGCAGCGCCGAGCATCTGCTGCAATTCGCCATCATGGGCTCGGTTGCGGCGCAAACCCTGGGCATCGCTCGCCCCCGGGTGGCCTTGCTGAACATCGGCACCGAGGACATCAAGGGTAATCAGCAGGTCAAGCTTGCAGCGAGCCTTTTGCAGCAGGCCCGTGGCTTGAACTACATAGGGTTCGTCGAGGGTGATGGGTTGTATCGTGGTGAGGCCGACGTGGTGGTGTGCGACGGATTTGTCGGCAACATCCTGCTCAAGTCCAGTGAGGGCTTGGCCACCATGATTTCCTCCCGTATCGAGGCCTTGTTCAGGCGCAGCCTGCTGTCCAGGGCTGTGGGGGCGCTGGCGTTGCCGTTGATGCGGCGATTGCAGGCCGATCTGGCGCCAGCCCGGCACAACGGCGCAAGCTTTCTCGGGCTGCAGGGCATTGTGGTGAAAAGCCACGGTTCGGCTGGGGTCCAGGGGTTCCAGAGTGCGATTCAACGAGCGCTGATCGAGATCCAGGAAGATCTGCCGCGTCGCCTGCATGGGCGTCTTGAAGACTTGCTGCTTTAGGCGTTTGGCTCTTGAAATGCTTAAATGTGACCGCTCAGTTCAATTGGCCATCCAACTGTCAGTTTCTTGCGTCCACCGCGGTGTGACGTCAATTCTTCGACGACAAGATCATTAGGGGCTTGTTACATGTCTGCATCCCTCGCATTCGTCTTTCCAGGGCAGGGCTCGCAGTCCCTCGGCATGTTGGCCGAGCTGGGCGCGCAGTACCCGTTGGTCCTCGATACTTTCAAAGAAGCCTCCGATGCCCTGGGCTACGACCTTTGGGCGCTGACCCAGCAGGGTCCGGAAGAGCTGCTCAATCAAACCGACAAGACTCAACCGGCGATCCTCACCGCCTCTATCGCCCTTTGGCGCGTATGGCTGGCCGAGGGTGGTGCACGGCCGGCTTTCGTTGCCGGTCACAGCCTGGGCGAATACAGCGCGCTGGTCGCCGCTGGTAGCCTGACTTTGGCTGAAGCGGTCAAGCTGGTGGAGCGTCGCGGTCAATTGATGCAGGAAGCTGTGCCGGCAGGCCAGGGCGGCATGGCCGCGATTCTTGGCCTGGATGATGCCGATGTGGTGGCGGCCTGTAACGAAGCTGCCCAGGGTGAAGTGGTTAGCGCGGTGAACTACAACTCTCCGGGCCAGGTTGTAATCGCCGGTGCCAAGGCGGCGGTGGATCGTGCCATCGAAGGTTGCAAGGCGCGCGGCGCCAAGCGTGCCATGCCGTTGCCGGTCAGCGTGCCATCTCATTGTGAACTGATGCGTCCGGCAGCTGAGCGTTTTGCCGAATCGATCGCAGCGATCAACTGGCAGGCTCCACAGATTCCGCTGGTACAGAACGTCAGTGCCGCAGTGGCAGTGGACCTGGACACTCTCAAGCGTGACTTGCTGGAGCAGCTGTACAAGCCGGTTCGTTGGGTCGAGTCGGTGCAGACCCTGGCAGCCAGCGGCGCGACCCAATTGGTCGAATGTGGTCCGGGCAAGGTCCTGGCCGGTCTCAACAAGCGCTGCGCCGAAGGTGTGGCGACCTCTAACCTGAATACCCCAGATGCTTTCGCTGCCGCACGCGCAGCGTTGGCCTGAACTAGGAGAAGCTTGCATGAGTCTGCAAGGTAAAGTTGCACTGGTGACCGGCGCCAGCCGTGGTATCGGCCAGGCTATCGCCCTTGAACTGGGGCGTATGGGCGCTGTTGTCGTGGGCACTGCCACTTCTGCCTCGGGTGCCGAGCGTATCGCCGCGACCCTCAAGGAAAATGGTGTCCAGGGCACTGGCCTGGAACTCAATGTCACCAGCGATGAATCCGTGGCTGCGGTGCTGGCCAGCATCACCGAGCAGTTCGGTGCACCGGCTATCCTGGTGAACAATGCCGGTATTACCCGCGACAACCTGATGATGCGGATGAAAGACGACGAGTGGTACGACGTGGTCGATACCAACCTCAATAGCCTGTATCGCCTGTCCAAGGGTGTACTGCGCGGCATGACCAAGGCCCGCTGGGGCCGAATCATCAATATTGGTTCGGTTGTGGGTGCCATGGGTAACGCAGGCCAAGTAAACTACGCCGCCGCCAAGGCTGGCCTGGAAGGTTTCAGTCGCGCCCTGGCGCGAGAAGTGGGTTCAAGGTCGATCACCGTGAACGCGGTCGCTCCCGGCTTTATCGATACCGATATGACCCGTGAGCTGCCAGAAGCGCAGCGTGAAGCCCTGCAGACACAGATTCCGCTGGGTCGTCTGGGCCAGGCCCAAGAGATCGCGCAAGTGGTCGCTTTCCTGGCCTCCGACGGTGCGGCATACGTTACTGGGGCTACAATCCCGGTCAACGGCGGGATGTACATGTGAGTCAAATGTGACGGATTGCTTCAAAAAAATGTCATACGAGCTGTCTAAAATCCGTTATAAAGCTGCAATCTATTTATAGGCAGATGGCCAACGGGTTTGAGGGTAAAGCTTTCGGTTGAAAAGCTGAAAAGCCTTTCTATACACTTACCCACTGGCCAGCTGCCTGAATTTGTCCATTAGGAGTGAAAACAAGGTATGAGCACCATCGAAGAGCGCGTCAAGAAAATCGTTGCTGAGCAACTGGGCGTTAAAGAAGAAGAAGTTGTTAACACCGCTTCCTTCGTTGAAGACCTGGGTGCCGACTCCCTTGACACCGTTGAGCTGGTGATGGCTCTGGAAGAGGAATTCGAGACCGAAATTCCTGACGAAGAAGCTGAGAAGATCACTACCGTTCAAGCAGCTATCGACTACGTTAACAGCCACCAGGCTTAATCGTTTGTAGTCGTCTTTTGCTGTCATGGAAAAACCGCACTGCCGTCACGGCGTGCGGTTTTTTCTTTAGGCCTGATGCAAAGCGTCGTCATTAGAAAAAGGAGAGTGCTGTGTCGCGTAGACGCGTCGTAGTCACCGGTATGGGTATGTTGTCGCCACTGGGTACTGATGTACCGAGCAGCTGGCAGGGCATTCTGGCTGGCCAAAGTGGCATCGGTCTGATCGAACACACCGACCTTTCTGCCTATTCCACCCGTTTTGGCGGCTCGGTAAAGGGCTTCAATGTCGAGGAGTACCTGTCGGCCAAAGAGGCCCGCAAGCTCGACCTGTTCATTCAATACGGCCTGGCGGCCGGATTCCAGGCGGTACGCAATGCGGGCCTGGAAGTCACCGACGCCAACCGTGATCGCATTGGCGTGGCCATGGGCTCGGGTATTGGCGGTCTGACCAATATCGAGGAAACCAGCCGCACCTTGCACGATTCCGGCCCGCGGCGGATTTCCCCGTTCTTCGTGCCCGGTTCGATCATCAATATGATTTCCGGCTTCCTGTCCATTCACCTGGGGCTCCAGGGGCCGAACTACGCCATTTCCACGGCGTGTACCACGGGCACCCACTGCATCGGCATGGCTGCGCGCAATATTGCTTACGGCGAAGCCGACGTGATGATTGCCGGCGGCGCCGAGATGGCTGCTTGCGGCCTGGGCATGGGCGGCTTCGGGGCATCCCGTGCACTGTCGACTCGCAACGACGAGCCTACCCGCGCCAGCCGTCCATGGGACAAGGGGCGTGATGGTTTCGTGCTGTCTGACGGCTCCGGAGCCCTGGTCCTGGAGGAGCTGGAGCATGCCAAGGCGCGCGGCGCCACCATCTATGCCGAGTTGATCGGCTTTGGCATGAGCGGCGACGCCTATCACATGACTTCACCGCCCGCAGACGGCGCCGGTGCAGCTCGCTGCATCGCCAACGCCCTGCGCGACGCGAAGATCAATGCCGATCAGGTGCAGTACATCAATGCCCATGGTACTTCGACGCCTGCTGGTGACCTGGCGGAAGCCGAAGCGATCAAGAGTGTGTTCGGCGACCACGCCTACAAGCTCGCGGTCAGCTCCACCAAGTCCATGACTGGCCACCTGTTGGGTGCCGCCGGGGCGATCGAGGCGATCTTCAGCGTGCTGGCGATCAATAGCCAGGTCGCACCGCCCACCATCAACCTGGATGAGCCGGACGAAGGCTGCGACCTGGATTTCGTGCCGCACACTGCGCGCAGCATGGATATCGATGTCGTGCTGTCCAACTCCTTCGGTTTTGGTGGGACCAACGGCTCCCTGGTATTCCGTCGGTTTTCCGAGTGATGCACAGCTGGGTCGACGGTCGTCCGGCTGACGCTCTGTCGCTCAAGGACCGTGGCCTGGCCTACGGCGATGGTCTGTTCGAGACCATCGCCGTCAGATCCGGCAAGCCGCTGCTGCTCGAGCGGCACTTGCAGCGTCTGGCCGAAGGCTGCCGGCGCCTGGCCCTGGTGACGGATCCGGAGCTGGTGCGCAGCGAAGTGCTGGCCTATGCCCAAGCCCTGGGCGAAGGGGTACTCAAGCTGATCCTGACCCGGGGCGATAGCCTGCGGGGCTACGCGGCCGATCCTGCGGCGCCGGCGCGGCGGATCCTCCAGGGCGGTGCCTTGCCGGCCTACCCGGCGGCCCATGCCGCACAAGGGGTTCAGCTGTTTCCTTGCACCACGCGCTTGTCCGAGCAGCCCTTGCTGGCTGGTCTCAAGCATCTCAATCGCCTGGAGCAGGTCCTGGCCCGAGCCGAATGGCGCGACAGTGACCACGCCGAAGGCCTGATGCTCGATGGCGCCGGGCACGTGATCGAGGGCGTGTTCAGCAATCTGTTCCTGGTCGCTGGAGGGCAGCTACTGACGGCGGATCTGAGCCGTTGTGGCGTGGCCGGGGTGATGCGCGGCGAAATCCTCGCCCAGGCCCAGCTGCAAGGCATTCCCGTAGCGATCACCGACATCAGTCTCGAGCAGTTGCACCAGGCTGATGAAGTCTTTGTCTGCAACAGTGTCTATGGCATCTGGCCGGTACTGTGCTGCGCCGGGATGCGCTGGTCGGCAGGACCGCTCACCCGTAAACTGCAGGGCATTACCCGCGCACTACTGGATGCTTGATTCGTGAGACGTAAATTATTGCTCCTGCTGGAAACCGGACTGGTCCTGGCAGGGCTGCTGTTGGGTGCAAGTGCCTGGAAGTTGCACTCGGCCCTTGAGCAACCGCTGAACCTGAGCCAGGAGCAGTTGCTGGATGTTCCTGCAGGCTCCACTCCCACCGGTACCTTCAATCGCTTGCAAGCCGACGGTGTCATCGAGGATGCCTTCTGGTTGCGCTTGTACTGGCGTTTCAATCTGCCTAACCAACCTCTGCACAGTGGCGAGTACCGCATGACTCCGGGGATGACGGCCGAGGGGCTGATCGGGGTCTGGCAACGGGGCGAGGTCGTGCAGTACAGCCTGACCCTGGTGGAGGGCTGGAACTTCCGCCAGGTTCGCAACGCCCTGGCCAAGAGCGACAAACTGCAGCAGACCCTGGCAGGCCTCAGCGACAGCCAGGTGATGGACAAGCTTGGGCATGCCGGGGTGTTTCCCGAGGGGCGCTTCTTTCCCGACACCTATCGTTTTGTTCGTGGCATGACCGATGCCGAGCTTCTGGAAAAAGCCTACGTCCGTCTGGACGAGGTGCTGGCCAAGGAGTGGAGCAAGCGGGCCGACGATGCACCCTACAGTGATCCCTACCAGGCGCTGATCATGGCGTCGCTGGTGGAAAAGGAAACCGGCGTACCCCAGGAGCGCGGGCAGATCGCTGGAGTATTCGTGCGTCGAATGCAAATTGGCATGCTGCTGCAGACCGATCCAACGGTGATCTATGGTCTCGGCGAGCGTTACACCGGCAAGCTGACCCGGGCGCACTTGAAAGAGTCCACGCCCTACAACACCTACGTGAATGCCGGTCTGCCACCGACGCCGATTGCCATGGTGGGGCGCGAGGCGATTCACGCCGCGCTTAATCCGGTGGCGGGCAAGAGCCTGTACTTTGTTGCGAGGGGAGATGGCAGCCATGTCTTCTCCGACGACCTGGACGCCCACAACAGTGCTGTGCGCGAGTTTCAGCTCAAGCGGCGTGCCGATTATCGTTCCAGTCCGGCACCTGCGAGCGCCCCGGCAACTTCGGAGGCCGGAACCCCGGCGGCTGGTGACGCAGGGGGCGAGGCTGAGCAAGCGCCATCGACCCCGCTGGCGGCTCCTGCAGCTGGCGAGCCCGAACCCGCCCCGAAAAGCCCACAATGAATTTGATCAAGGACTGCCCGTGACAGGCTTGTTTATTACTCTGGAAGGCCCGGAAGGCGCGGGCAAAAGCACCAATCGTGAGTACCTTGCCGAGCGCTTGCGCGCCGCAGGCATCGAGGTCGTGCTGACTCGCGAGCCCGGTGGTACTCCCCTGGCCGAGCGTATCCGTGACGTGCTGCTGACCCCGGCTGACGAGGTCATGAACAGCGATACGGAACTGCTGCTGGTATTCGCGGCCCGTGCCCAGCACCTGGCGACGGTGATCCGTCCCGCACTGGCCCGTGGTGCGGTGGTGCTCTGTGACCGGTTCACCGACTCCACCTACGCCTACCAGGGCGCGGGGCGTGGCTTGAGCCTCGAGCGGATCGAGGCTCTGGAGGATTTCGTCCAGGGCGAGCTGCGGCCGGATTTGACCCTGGTCTTCGATCTGCCGGTAGAAGTTGGCCTGGCGCGGGCCAGTGCCCGTGGTCGCCTGGATCGCTTCGAGCTGGAAGGGCAGGCTTTTTTCCAGAAGGTCCGCGAGGCGTTCCTTGAGCGCGCTGCTGGCGCCCCGCAACGTTACTTCCTGGTCGACGCGGCACAGCCCCTGGCCCAGGTCCAGCAATCCCTGGATGCCCTGGTGCCTCGCTTGCTGGAGCGCGCCCGTGGCTGACGTCTTTCCCTGGCAGGCGAGCCTCTGGCAGCAATTGGCCGGGCGTACCCAGCATGCCCATGCCTATCTCCTGCATGGCCCTGCGGGGATCGGCAAGCGAGCCCTGGCCGAGCGCCTGATGGCGCGCTTGCTGTGCCAGAAGCCACAAGGGCTGGACGCCTGCGGGCAATGCAAGTCCTGCCTGCTGCTGCAGGCGGGCAGCCATCCGGACAACTACATCCTGGAGCCCGAAGAGGCGGACAAGGCGATCAAGGTCGACCAGGTGCGCGAGCTGGTGAGTTTCGTGGTCCAGACCGCGCAGTTGGGTGGTCGCAAGGTGGTGCTGATCGAGCCTGTGGAGGCGATGAACATCAATGCTTCCAACGCATTGCTCAAGAGCCTTGAAGAGCCTTCCGGAGACACTGTGCTGTTGCTGGTCAGCCACCAGCCCAGTCGGTTGTTGCCGACCATCAAGAGCCGCTGCGTGCAGCAGGCTTGTCCGTTGCCCAGCGAGGCTATGAGCCTGCAGTGGCTGGCCACAGCCTTGCCCGAATGCAGCGAAGAGGAGCGAGTGGAGCTGTTGACCCTGGCTGCCGGTTCGCCCCTGGCTGCCGCCGGATTGCAGGCCCAGGGCGTTCGTGAGCAGCGTGCGCAGGTAGTGGAAGGGGTGAAGAAGCTGCTCAAGCAACAGCAGTCGCCAACCCAGTTGGCCGAGTCCTGGAACGCCATTCCCTTGCTGCTGCTGTTCGATTGGTTCTGTGACTGGTCGAACCTGGCCTTGCGCTATCAACTGACCCAGGACGAGGACGGGCTGGGATTGGCTGATATGCGCAAGGTGGTGCAGTACCTGGCGCAGAAGTCGCCCCAGGCCAGGGTCCTGGAGATCCAGGACTGGATCCTGGTCCAACGGCAGAAGGTCCTGAACAAGGCCAATCTCAATCGTGTCCTGTTGTTGGAGGCGTTGCTGGTCCAGTGGGCGGCGCTGCCTACCCGGAACTGATGCGCGGCGCCTAGAATCAGACCTGTTCCCGGCCGGATAACGACCTCCGGCCTTTCATTCATCGGATGCAGTTGTAGCCCTATGCTTGTAGATTCCCATTGCCACCTCGATCGCCTCGACCTTGCCGCCCATGATGGCTCCCTTGATGCCGCACTGGCAGCGGCCCGCCAGCGTGGCGTGGGGCATTTCCTGTGCATCGGCGTGAGTGCCGACAATGCGGCGGACGTCAAGGCCCTGGCCGACCGCTATGACGATGTCGATTGTTCAGTGGGGGTGCATCCCTTGGACGTGCAGCCGGGGGCTGCGCCGGCCCTGGACTGGCTGCTGGACGAGTTGAACCATCCGCGTGTGGTGGCCATTGGCGAGACCGGCCTGGACTATCACTACGAACCCGAAGCTGCCCAGTTGCAGCAAGCATCGTTCCGCCTGCACTTGCAGGCCGCCCAACAGACCGGCAAGCCAGTGGTCGTGCATACCCGGGGCGCCCGTGCCGACACCCTGGCGTTGTTGCGCGAAGCGGCATTGCCCAACGCTGGAGTGCTGCATTGCTTCACCGAGGATTGGGACATGGCCAAGGCTGCCCTGGATCTTGGGTTCTACATTTCCCTGTCGGGAATCGTGACTTTCCGCAATGCCGATGCCCTGCGCGACGTAGCGCGGCAAGTGCCGGCCGACCGCCTGCTGGTGGAGACCGATTCGCCGTACCTGGCACCCATACCTTATCGCGGCAAGCCCAACTTGCCGCAGTACGTGCGTGAAGTGGCGGAGTTCCTGGCCATGTTGCGCGGTGAGTCCTATGAGGCGTTTGCCGAACAGACCACGGCGAACTTCAAGCGCCTGTTTCCCTTGGCCAGGGTCAAGAGCGCAATCTGAGGCGCGCGCCGGCGCGGCAAATTCCAGGCAAAAAAAACCCGGGTTCTGGGGGGTGAATCCGGGTTAAGACCATTAGGAGTAAAACTAAGGCACGCGGTCCTTCGGTACCTAGATCGGCGTTTCACTTGGGGGAGATGTCCCGCCGACATTTCAAGTATTGATCACTATCGTATTGAGTCCAGTTACCCCTGCTCGTTTTTTAAACAAATTTGGAATACGAGCGCTTCCCATGAGTTCTCACTTGCCGGGCCTGTTGCAGGATTGCGCATTGCTTCGTTGAAAATAGGCGGATCTGCCTTCTTTTTCGGTGAAACAGGCCGTTCTGGCCGTTTTTTAGCAAGCACTCATCACCCTGGCTGCAGAACCGTGCTTGTCCCTGCTTTGCATTGCGACTGATGCAGTCGAATCGGGCTTGTCTGGTAGCCCGCATGTTGGAATCGCGACTCGTTGCATTATTTTCGTCGAGCACTAGGCTTTGAGTGGTCATGGGTTCTTGCTGTAGGAAAGGCTGGACCTTGTAGTCTGATTCGAGCCTTTGACTCGCTCGATGTTTGCTTCTGGAACTGCCTTTGGCCCCAGTATCCATGGGCGATAGCGGGTTTTTCAGGCTCACTCCGGGGGCTTCCAGCAGATCGAGTTTTGTGTCGGAAACCGTGGCAACGACGGATGATCCGTGCATTTTGGCGCAAGTTAGGCATAATACGCGGCTTCGATTTTGACCCCGAACAGACCTTTTCTTATGCAGAAAGAACCTCGTAAGGTCCGTGAATTTCGTCGCCGTGAGCAAGAAATTCTCGATACCGCGCTCAAGCTGTTCCTCGATCAAGGTGAAGACAGCGTCACCGTCGAGATGATTGCGGATGCCGTGGGTATCGGCAAAGGGACCATCTACAAGCACTTCAAGTCCAAGGCGGAAATCTACCTGCGCCTGATGCTCGACTATGAGCGGGATTTGAACGAGTTGCTGCACTCTGCCGATGTCGACAAGGACAAGGAGGCCCTGTCCCGGGCCTACTTCGAGTTCCGCATGCGCGATCCACAGCGCTACCGGTTGTTCGACCGCCTGGAAGAGAAGGTGGTCAAGGGCAACCAGGTTCCGGAGATGGTCGAGGAACTGCACAAGATCCGTGCTTCCAACTTCGAGCGCCTGACCCTGCTGATCAAGGGCCGTATCAGCGAAGGCAAGCTGGAAGACGTGCCTCCGTACTTCCATTACTGCGCCTCCTGGGCATTGGTCCATGGTGCCGTGGCGCTGTACCACTCGCCGTTCTGGAGCAATGTGCTGGAAGACCAGGAAGGCTTCTTCCAGTTCCTGATGGACATCGGCGTGCGCATGGGCAACAAGCGCAAGCGCGACCCCGACACCTCGAACCACTGACGCGCTCAAGCGTTGGATTGCGCCATCAGTGCTCTGTATGGCGCAGTGTCCGAGGAATATACTCAGGCTTGGGACTTGCTAAAACCTGATTTTTGAGTCAGGTTTTGTGCGCCTCTCCCTTCTTACGCCGGAGTCATCCATGATCGTCGATCGTCAAGGCAGGCGCTTTCGCAACTTGCGGATCAGCCTGACGTCTGCGTGCAACTACGCCTGTACCTACTGCGTGCCCAATGGCAAGCGGCTGGTGGCTGCCCAGGACGAGTTGTCGGCCGAGGCGATGGCGCGGGGCGTGGCGTATCTGATCGAGGCCGCCGGTATCGAGCGCTTGCGCATCACTGGCGGCGAGCCGCTGGTCAGTCCCAAGCTGGAATCCTTCATGGCGGCTGTAGGGCAGATGGGCCTGGAGGACATCAGCCTGACCACTAATGGCCAACTGCTCGCGCGCAAATTGCCGCTGCTGCTCGATGCCGGCATCCGGCGCGTCAACGTTTCCCTCGATACCTTGGATGCCGCGGCTTTTCGCAGCATTGCCCGTGGTGGCGACTTGGCCACAGTGCTTGATGGCCTCTCGCAGGCGCGTGCGGCAGGCTTGAAGGTCAAGGTCAATATGGTGCCGCTGCGGGGGCAGAACCTGGACCAGGTCATGCCGCTGCTCGATTACTGCCTGGAACAGGGCTACGAACTGCGCTTCATCGAGTTGATGCGCATGGGCCACCTGGCCAGCGATGGCAATGCCTTTGTGCAGCAGTTTGTCAGCTTGCGGCAACTGCTGGAGCTGATCGGCCAGCGTTACGAATACCTGCAAGCCGAGGCGCCGCTGGACGCCACTGCTGTGCGCTATGAAATCCCCGGCCTGGGCCACTTCGGCGTGATCGCCAACGAAAGCGTGCCATTTTGCCGGACCTGCTCGCGCTTGCGCCTGTCGTCCACCGGCTGGCTGCACGGCTGCCTGTCCTCGAGCAACCGCCACTATGTCGGCGACTTGCTGGACAAACCGCGTCATCAAGCCCTGCCAGCTCTACAGCGGTTGTTGGTCAAGGCCTTGGGCGACAAGCAGGACGTGGCATTTTCCGGTGGCGCCACGGTGATGAAAATCATTGGTGGTTGACCCTTGGGTAGCTGCCATCCCCTTCGATAGTAGAGCTGGCGCGGAAGCTGCATCTCGTGGCAATTCGCCGGTTTTCCGTCACCGGATTTTGGAGGGTAGGATGCGTAGCCTGGTTTTGCTGCTGGCCTTTTTGGCGCTTGGCGGCTGCATGAATGTCAGTGATATGGGCGAAGGGGTGCGCTACCACCTGAGCGATGCGGGGATGCTCGATCATAGCGATACCCGGCGTACCAGTTCGTTTCGCATTCAACCCGATTCGTTCATTTTCATCGCCCAAGGGCACTTTGTGCCGCCTGGCAGCGCTTATCCGCGACCTAACGTAGTGGCTGAGGAAGCCTTCAACGGCTTTATCGAGTATTTCCCGATGGTCCGCCGGGCCAAGGCTCCGGAAGGCCTCAATGAAGCCATGGCCGAAGCTCGGAGCCAGGGCGCGCATTACCTGCTCTATGCGCGGTTCGCCAAGGCCGATGACCGCATCGGCAACTCTGACGAATGGCTGGACCAGGAAGCGGTGGATCGCCTGGGGGTCGACACCAGTACCATCCAGATCATGCTGATCGAAACCAGCACTCAGTACCTGATCGATTCCGCGCGCATGCGCAGTCGCGGCGGTTTACTGACGTTCCATGACAACAAGCCGCAAGACTTGCTCGGCCCACCCCTGCAGCAATACGCTCGTGGCCTGTTGGGGTTGAGCGACTGAAGCAAGGAGGAGAGTGGTATGAGTGGTCCAGGCAAGGCCAACGATTTGCTGGCGCAGATTCCCAAGGCTGAAAAGGGTTTACCGCCGGTCCATTCGTGGAATCCCGAGTTCTGCGGCGATATCGACATGCGTATCGCCCGCGACGGGACCTGGTACTACCTGGGTACGCCCATCGGTCGCAAGCCCATGGTCAAGTTGTTCTCCACCATCATCCGCCGCGATGGTGACGACTACTTCCTCGTCACCCCGGTGGAGAAGGTCGGGATCAAGGTCGATGACGCGCCCTTTGTCGCGGTGACCCTGGAAGTGGAGGGGCGAGGCGAGGAGCAGGAGCTGCGCTTTTTCACTCATGTCGATGAGCAGGTGTGTGCCGGCAGCGAGCATCCGCTGCGGGTAGAGGTTGACCCGCAAACCGGGGAACCGGCGCCTTATATCCACATTCGACACAATCTCGAGGCGCTGATCCATCGCAATGTTTTCTACCAGTTGGTGGAGCTGGCGCAGGCTCGCGTCCTGGACGGCCGGAGCTGGCTTGGGGTGTGGAGCGGCGGGGTATTTTTCCCCATTGGCCCGGAGCCTTGAGCCGCGCCCGGACTGTTGTAAGAATATATTTCTTGCTCTTGATCCGGCCTTTCATGTATCAAATCCGACATGATCAAACATGTCCGATTCGATAAGAAAAAAAGGGTGGTCGACGAGCTGATCCGGCGCATTGAAAGCGGCCTGATGGAGGACGGCTTCCAGCTACCGGGAGAGCATCGCCTGGCCGAGGAGTTCGGTGTCAGCCGTGGCACCCTGCGCGAGGCCCTGGCTGAGCTCAAGCGACGTAATTACATTGCCACGCAGAGCGGGGTGGGCTCCATCGTCACCTTCGACGGTGTCGCACTGGACCAAAACCATGGCTGGGCCCAGGCCCTGGCCGACAGCGGCGCACTGATCAACACCGAGGTGTTGCGCTTAGAGGCGATCTGTCGTCCGGACCTCAAGCATCGCCTGGGCACTGACCGGTTCATCGCCCTGGATCGCCGGCGTCGCAGCACCGATGGCCGGGTACTGTCCCTTGAGCGTTCGCTGATCCCTGCATCCGGCGAGCTGGAAGGCCTGCCTCGGGTCGGCCTGATCGATGATTCCCTGACCATCACCCTGGCCGCCTATGGCTATATCGGCGAGCGCGGTGACCAATGGATCGGCGCCGAGCCGTTGAGTGCCGAGGACGCCGAGTTGCTGGGGCGGGCCACCGGTGAAGTGTTCCTCAAGGCCCTGCGTACCACCTATGACCGCCAGGGCCGTTTCATGGAGCAGGTCGAAAGCCTCCTGGACCCGCAGCATTTTCGCATGCACCTGCAATTCGGGGATTTGCCGTGAGCCCCATCCAGCGTGCGCTGGGAGCTTTCTACGGACTGGCCTTGGGCGACGCCCTGGGGATGCCGACCCAGTCCCTGAGCCATGAGCAGATCCGCCAACGTTTCGGCAGCATCCATACCCTGGAGGACGCCGGCCCGGACCAGCCGATCGCCGCCAACATGCCCAAGGGCTCGATCACCGATGACACCGAGCAGGCGATCCTGGTCGGGCGCCTGCTGGTGCAGGGGCGAGGCCGGATCGATCCGCAAGAGCTGGCGCAGGGCCTGGTCGAATGGGAAGCCGCCATGCGAGCCAAGGGTTCCCAGGATCTGCTGGGGCCTTCCACCAAACATGCCATTGAGATGATCCTCGCCGGGTATTCGGTGGAGGAGTCGGGGCGTTATGGCACCACCAATGGTGCAGCCATGCGCATCACCCCGGTGGCGATCGCTACCGATGTTGCCGAGCCGCAGGCCTTTGTCCAGGCCGTGGCCCAGGCCTGCCAGGTGACCCATAACACCAGCCTGGGCATTGCCAGCGCAGCGGCAGTGGCCGCGGTGGTGTCTGCGGGAATCAACGGGGCACCGCTGGTCGAGGCCCTTGCCCTGGGGATGCGGCTTGCCCGCCAGGCCGAGGCGCACGGTTACTGGGTGGCCGGCGCGAGCATCGCTGCCCGCCTGGAGTGGGCCGCGACCTTGCGGGTCGATGGCGACAAGGCCCGGTTCACCCGGACGCTGTATGAACTGATTGGTACCTCGGTGGCCTCCCAGGAGTCGGTGGTGGTGAGTTTTGCCCTGGCCGGACAAGTGGCGCTGGGGCAGCTGGCGGCTTTCGAGGCGCTGTGCCTGGCGGCCAGCCTGGGCGGCGACACCGACACGATTGCCGCGATCCTCGGCGCCATGCTCGGCGCTTGCCTGGGCCTGGACGGCTGGCCTGGCGATCTGATCGCCTTGGTGCGGCAGGTCAATAAACTGGATCTGCAGCCTCTGGTAGAACAACTGCTGGCCTTGCGCTGATTCGCCAAGGCCGTTGCACCGTCGGCCAGCCGCCGACCGCTATGGAAAGCCCTGAGCTCGCCCGCTGCGGCTGGCGGCTCTGGATACGGCCAGGAATGCCGGGATGTTCAGCGACTTCCGAAATTGCCTAAGACCATAACAACGGCAACAGGAGCGTTACCGATGAGTTCATCGACAGCCGGGCAGGGTGCCGGGCAACTGGAGACCCGTGGCATCGAACCCGTCCCCGAGGCGGAGTGCGACGGCCATCCGCTACAACTGTTCTGGGTCTGGTTCGCAGCCAATATCAGTATTCTCGGCTTGCCCCTGGGGGCGACGCTGGTAGCGTTTCGTGGCTTGTCGATCTGGCAGGTACTGCTGGTGGCGTTCCTCGGCTCGGTGGGCTCGTTCGCCGTGGTCGGCCTGATCTCGGTAGCCGGTCGGCGGGGGCGGGCTCCCAGCCTCACGCTGTCACGGGCGATCTTCGGGGTGCGGGGTAATATTGGCCCGACCCTGGTGTCGATGCTGTCCCGGGTGGGCTGGGAAACGGTGAATACCACCACGGCCGCCTTCGTCCTGCTGTCCCTGAGTTCGATCCTGTTCCAGACCCCGGCGTCGGCGAAGGATGCACCTTTGCTGACTCTGTTGTTCATCGCCATTTTCGTGCTGCTGACCCTGAGCGTATCGGGCCTGGGGCACGCCACCTTGCTGCTGATCCAGAAGTGGGCCACCTATGGTTTTGGCGCGTTGAACGTGCTGGTGGGCGGGTTCCTCTGCGCCACCATCGATTGGACAGCCGTGTTCAATGCCGCTCCAGCACCCATGAGCGCCGTGTTGATCGGCATCGGCACCATGGCCGCGGGTACCGGTATCGGCTGGGCCAGCTCCGGGGCGGACATGTCGCGTTATCAGCGGCGCTCGGTCACCGCCGGCCGCCTGGTGGCCTCGGCCGCCTTCGGTGCCGGCATTCCGCTGGTACTTTTGATCACGTTGGGGGGCTTGCTGTCGGTGGGCAATGATCACCTGGCCTCGGCAGTCGATCCGATCATTGCCATCCGCGACATGCTGCCGACCTGGATGGCCGTGCCTTACCTGGTCGCCGCCTTCGGCGGGCTGCTGCTGTCGAACAACCTGTCGGTGTATTCCGCCGGCCTCACCGCATTGACCCTGGGCCTGAAGGTCAAGCGTGTCTATGCGGTGCTGGTGGACATCGTGGCGATCTTCATCGGCTCGATCTACTTCATGCTGATCGCCGACAGCTTCTATGGCCCCTTCATCAGCTTCATTTCCCTGCTGGCGGTACCCATCACCGCCTGGGTGGGGATCTTCGTGATGGACCTGGTCCACCGTCACCACTACAGCGCCGCCGACTTGCTGGATGTCAGCCCCACCAGTGCCTACTGGTACCAGGGCGGTATCGAATGGCGCGCCTTCGGCGCCTGGTTGCTGGCGATCGTCCTGGGTTTTTGCTTCACCAGCATTGGTACCACCGCCGAGGATGTCTGGTTCACCGGGCCTCTGGCCAATTCATGGCTAGGCCAGAACGGCCTGGGCTGGGTTGTCACGTTCCTGGTGGCCGGTGGTGGTTATGGGTTGCTGGGCGGGGCGCGGGACCGGCGTGCCGGTTTTGCCGAGAATGCCAATGCCTAGGCTGCTTCATAGCGGCCAGGTCATTGTCGATCTGGCGATGCCGGTGGAATGCCTGCCGGCGCCGGGGGGCGAGGTGTTGGCCGAGTCGGCACGCTTCGATGCCGGTGGCGGTTTCAATGTCATGGCGGCGGCGGCGCGTAACGGCTTGCCGGTGGTCTACCTGGGGCGCCATGGCCAGGGGCGCTTCGGTGACCTGGCGCGCGAGGCGATGCAGCGCGAAGGCATCCAGATGAGCCTGGCGTGCAGTCCTGGCGCCGATACCGGCTTGTGTGTGGTCCTGACCGATGCCAGTGCCGAGCGCACCTTCATTTCCCATATCGGTGCCGAGGGCGAGCTGTCCACCGAGGACCTGGCGCAGGTCCGGGTGGCGGCCGATGATTATGTCTATGTCAGTGGCTACAGCCTGCTGCAGGCGAGCAAGGCCCAGGCTTTGCTCGACTGGTTGCTGGCCCTGCCAAGCGACCTGCCGCTGATGTTCGATCCGGGACCTCTACTGGGCTCGGTGGAACCATCGCTGATAGCGGCCCTGCTGCCTCGGGTGGGTATCTGGAGCAGCAATCGCGCCGAGGCGCTGCAATTCACCGGGTGCCTGGATATCGACAGTGCCTTGGAGCACTTGGCCATGCGCCTGGCACCCGAGGCTTTGCTGGTGCTGCGTGATGGTCCCCGGGGGTGCTGGGTCCGCCAGCAGGGGCGACATGCCCTGGTGCCCGGGTTTCAGGTCGAAGCGCTGGACAGCAATGGGGCCGGTGATGCCCACGCTGGGGTCTTTGTCGCGGCCCTCGCGGCGGGCTACGCGCCCCTGGCAGCCGCTCGCCGGGCCAACGCCGCGGCAGCCCTGGCGGTTACCCGCCGGGGGCCGGCCACGGCGCCGGGCACTGCAGAAGTTGAGGCCATGCTGCGGGCTTGCTGATCCGCTTAGCCAGCCTGGCACAAGGCTTCGATCAATTCCTGCTTGCGCATGCGCGAGCGTCCCGCAATGTTCTTTACCCGTGCTTCCTGGAGCAGGCTGTCCCTGGTCTGGGTGGCCAGCGACGCCTTGCTGTTACGTGGGTGGCCCTGGCGGCTCGCGGCTGCGCGCCGGGCTGAGTCGCTGCGGGCCCGGGCCTTGTCCGTCGGGTTCTTGTCCCTGCCGGAGCCCCCGGCCCGCTCGCCGCCGCCGGACTGCTTGTTGACCGTGGCCCAGGCCCTGGCTTCGGCCTCCTCCGGGGGCAGGCCGCGTTCTTCATAGCTGGCCTCGATGGCCGCCGCCTTGCGCCGCTGGGCCAGGGTGTACTTGGCTTTGCTTCCTCGAGTCATGGCGTCTTTCCTCTTGGATCCTGGCAAGCAGGACTGGCTGGATGACAGCGCGAATGGCCCGTTACTGATTGCTGCCTTCGGAGCCCGAGCCGCCGGTGGTGGTCTTGGAGCCGGTGCCGCTTTTGCCGTTGTCCGGTGTCCCTGAGTCCAGGGTGCCGGCACCGCCCTGGCGGCCGTTGTCGTTGCCCTGGATCCGTGGATCGGTGCCGGTGGCCGGTGGCAACGAGCCTTCGTCCATGGTCGGCGGGTTGATGTTGATCTTCGGTGAGCCTTGGGTAGCCGGGGATTTGGGGCCTTCCACGGGGTTGGTGGGGCCGGTGGAGCCGGCCATGGCCGCGCTGGACAGCAGTCCGGCCAGGACCAGGGCAGAGAGTTGGACCTTGATCATGATGTCGCCTCCATTCGTTAGAGTCGCTACCTGATATTGGTCTGCCCTGGCCCGCGATTGGTGCCGGGTGATCGACGAGCGGTGTCAGGCCTGGGCCGCCCGGGATCGAAGCCGGTAGCTCCAGCCCAGGCGGCCAAGCGCGATCAGCCAGTTCACTGTGGCGATCGCCAGCACGCCTAGCAGCAATGCCTGGATTCCGGCTTCGACGATGATCCGTCCGGCCAGCCACGGGAAGCCGAATACGCCAATGAAGTAGGACAGGCTGAACAGCAGCAATGCCTGCGAGGTGTGGCCCGGTGGCGCTTCATTGGCTGCCTGGCCGTTGATCACCGAGTAGGTCAGGCCATAGCCGATGCCCAGTGCCATGGCGGCCAGCAGGTAGCTGGCGCTGCTGTCCACCACCGACAGGAACAGTAGGATCGACACCATCATCAATCCCGACAACAGGCACGCGGCCCAGTACGGATCGCGTTTGACCACGATGCCGGCAATCAGCATCCGGCTGGCGATGGCCGCGCTCATGAAACCAATGAAGAACAGTGAGTAGTCCACGCCTCGGGCGGGGCCATAGCTGGTCTGGAAGCTCGACAGGCCGCCGAACACGCAACCTCCCAGGCCCACCATCAGGATCGGGAACAGGGCCCTGGAGGTCAGTACCCGGAGGGTGCCGGTCCAGGTGATTCGTGCCGCTGCGGTGCCCAGGTGGTCGGTACGCCGCTGCAGGTGGCCAGCCAGTCGCCAGAAGATCAGCACACCTAGCAGGCTGGCTGCGGCGGCAAGGAAAAAGCTGCTGCTCAGGGGATATCCCAGGGCACTGGCCAGGCGTCCGAGCAGTGGAGCGGAGCCGATGCCGCTCATCATGCTGCCTGACAACAGGGCGAAGTAGCGTGGACGCTGCGAGGGGGCGACCAGCATGGCGACGATGATCGGTCCCAGGGTGTAAAACACTCCCCAACCCAGGCCAAGGATCAAGCCGAAGCACAACAGTGCGGGCCCGACGCCCGGCGTCAGGGCGAAGCCCAGGCAGGCGATGACCAGCAGGCTGCCGAAGCAGGCCACCGAGCGCGCTGCGCCGAGCCAGTCCGCCAGGTGCCCGGAGGCGATCACCGCAACGAAGGTGCTGAGCATCGCCACGGAAATCACCCGGCCGGCGTCATGCTCGTTGCCGCCGTGGCTGCTGATCAGCAGCGAGAGGAGGAAGGTCGAGCCATAGGACAGGGACAGCAGGTAGCTGCCCAGGCAGAACAGCCCGAACAACGGGTCGAAAACCCGAGGTGACGGGGGCGTGCAGGGGGACATGAAAGCGCCTCTTTATGCTTGTCGTTGTGCGGGGCTTTCTAACACGTCTGTAGCCAGTGATTGTTCCATTACTCACCGCCTCAGGATCAGTCGGCAGCGGAGTGAATGTGGGTGCTACTGGCCGATTTCCTCCAGCAACTCGCGCCGAAAGCGTTCAAGGCGTTCATGCCGGACCTGTGCCAGTTTGCTGCCAGTGGTGGTCTGGAAGCCTTCGGCCAAGTGCAGCAGCTTGCTCTGGAAGTGGTCCAGGGTGAAGCGCGAGTCATCCAGTTCGCGTTGTCTGGCCCGTGGGTCGGCCGGGTCGTACAGGGCTCGGCCCAGGCGCCCCGAGACATAGAAAGTGCGAGCCACGCCGAGCGCGCCCAGGGAGTCGAGGCGATCGGCATCCTGGAGGATTCGCGCTTCCAGGGTAGTCGGTGTCAGCCCGGCGGAAAAACTGTGGGCGGCGATGGCATGGGCCACGGCCTCGATATCGCTGGCGCTCCAGTGCAAGTCGGCCAGGATCTGCCGTGCCCGCTGGGCCGAGAGCCGCGAAGCCTGGGAGCGCAGCGGCGAGCTTTTTTCCACGTTCACGCAGTCATGGAGCAGGGTTGCGGCCAGCAGCAGGCGCAGGTCGCCGCCTTCCTCTGCGGCGATGCGCCGGACATTGCTCCACACCCGATACAGGTGGGACAGGTCGTGGGCGCCGTCGTCGTGGGGTTCGAAGGCATGGGGCAGCAGGCTGGCAGCCAAGGGTTCCAGGGGCGCGAAAGTCATGGGGCAGGCTCCGGTTGGCGGTGTGGTCGTCACTCTAACCGCTGGCGCTGGTGACGATAAGTGTCGATGCGGCGCAAGGCCGGCACGCAGGGATAGCCGATGGTGGATAAATGCCCGTGCATGTCTTTCGGCTGTCGTTCTAATATGGCCGACCTGATTCCGCCATGAGAACCGCCGATGACCGTCGAAATCCGTCCTGCGCTGCCCAGCGATGCCCTGCAGATCCTTGCGTTCATCACCGAACTCGCCGACTACGAGCGAGCCCGTCACGAGGTGATCGCCAGCGTCGCCGATATCGAGCGCAGCCTGTTCAGCGAAGGCGCCACGGCCCATGGCCTGATGTGCCTGCGCGACGGCGTACCGATCGGTTTCGCGGTGTTCTTCTTCAGCTATTCCACCTGGCTGGGCAGCAACTGTCTGTACCTGGAGGATCTCTACATCACCCCCGAGCAGCGTGGCGGAGGGGCCGGCAAGCAACTGTTGCGGCATCTGGCGCAGATCGCCTGCGACAACGATTGCGGGCGTTTCGAGTGGAGTGTGCTGGAGTGGAATGAACCGGCGATCCAGTTCTACAAGTCCCTGGGTGCGCAGCCCCAGGAGGAATGGGTCAAGTACCGCATGGATGGCGAGGTGCTGCGGGCCTTCGCCCGCGGCTGAAGCGCGGGCGCCAGCGATCCGGGTCGCTGGCGCCGCACTCAAGGTCGACTCAGGCCTTGAGGGTCGCCATGTCGATCACGAAGCGGTATTTCACGTCGCCCTTGATCATGCGCTCGTAGGCCTGGTTGATCTGGCGGATATCCAGCATCTCGATGTCGCAACGGATGCCGTGCTCGGCGCAGAAATCCAGCACTTCCTGGGTTTCGGCGATGCCGCCGATCAACGAGCCGGCCAGCACCCGGCGGCCCATTACCAGCTTGCCGGCGTGCAGTGCCGGGTCCACCGGTTCGATCAGGCCCACCAGGATGTGCACGCCGTCAAAGCGCAGGGTGTCGAGGTAGGGATTGAGGTCGTGGGCCACCGGGATGGTGTCCAGGAGGAAGTCGAACTGCCCGGCCGCGGCCTGCATCTGCGCCGGGTCGGTGGACACGATCACGTGATCCGCGCCTTGTTGCCGGGCTTCCTCGGCCTTGCTCGCCGAGCGGGTGAACAAGGTCACTTCGGCCCCCAGGGCCTTGGCGAACTTGATGCCCATGTGGCCCAGGCCGCCCATGCCGAGAATCCCCACCTTGTCCCCGGCCTTGACGCCGTAGTGCTTGAGCGGCGAGTAGGTGGTGATGCCGGCGCAGAGGATCGGCGCGGCGCTGGCCGGGTCCAGGGACTCGGGGATGCGCACCACGAAATGCTCGCTGACCACGATGCTGTCGGAATAGCCACCCATGGTGTTGCTGCCATCGATCCGGTCTGGCGAGGCGTAGGTCAGTGTCGGACCCTGCAGGCAGTATTGTTCCAGGTTGGCGGCGCAGGCCTCGCACTGGCGGCAGGAGTCCACCATACAGCCGACGCCGACCAGGTCGCCGACCTTGTGCAGGCTGACGCTGGAGCCGACGGCGGTGACCCGGCCGATGATTTCATGGCCCGGCATCAGCGGGTACACGGCGATGCCCCATTCGTTGCGGGCCTGGTGGATATCGGAGTGGCAGACGCCGCAGTAGAGGATCTCGATGGCCACGTCGTCCGGGCGCGGGCTGCGCCGCTGGAAGCTCATGGGGGCGAGGGGAGTGGTGGCCGACTGGGCGGCATAACCGATGGCGGTGTACATGGTGGACCTCGCAAAGCGCTGACAAGTGAGGCGGCGCATTGTCGGCGCGAGGCTTGCGGGCAACCATGGCGATTCCTCGGCATGTCATGCCTAATCCTCCGCCATCGACGGTTTTCACGGGGCATTGGCCAACGGACCTGCGATGATGCTGGCATCCCTTCCCTTGCATGAAGTTTGCCCACATGTTGTTGACCCGCCATCTGGACGCCAATGCCCCCCTGGTCGCGCTGCTCGAGCCCCTGGCCAGTCGCGAGGGCTTCGCCGCTACTGCCTTGCCCGGGATCCAGGTGCTGCGGGCCAGCCGCGATGTGGCCCGGGGGCCGCAGATCTACGAGCCGAGCCTGATGATCATCGTCCAGGGCAGCAAGCTTGCGTACCTGGGCACTCGGACCCTGGAGTACGGTGCCGGGCATTACCTGATCCAGGCGCTGTCGGTGCCGTTCGAGTGCGAAACCTTCGCCTTGCCCAACGCGCCGCTGCTGGGAATCTCCATCGGTATCGACCGCGCCGTGCTCAGGGAACTGGTGCTGGCCATGGGCATCGGCGATGGACCCGCAGCCGCGGCGCAGACCCTGGAGTCCATGACCTCGGTGGTCCTCGACGACAGCATGCGCGGTTGTGTGGAGCGCTTGTTGCGCTGCCTGCACGATCCCCTGGAGTGCAAGGTCATGGGGCCGGCGCGGGTCCGTGAGCTGCTGTTCGCCGCCTTGCGCGGACCCCAGGCCGAAGCCTTGCGGGCGCTGGTGGAGCAGCAGGGGCATTTCGCCCGGGTCGCCGCCTCGCTCAACCATTTGCACCAGCACTACACCGAGCCGTTGAACGTCGAGACCCTGGCCCGCTGCGCCAATATGAGTACCTCGGCTTTCCATGAGCATTTCAAGCGCAGCACCTTGTTGTCGCCGGTGCAGTACCTCAAGCGCTTGCGGCTGCTCAAGGCCCAGCAATTGCTGCTGGGAGAGGGGTTGGGCGTGGCCCAGGTGGCCCACAGGGTGGGTTACCAGAGCACCTCGCAATTCAGCCGCGAGTACAAGCGTTACTTCGAGCGCAGCCCGGGGGATGAGCGCGCGGCTTGAGCGCTGGAATGAAAAAGGCCCCCATATGGGGGCCTTTTCGCAGGGCGTCGACTTACATGTTCGGGTAGGTCGGGCCGCCGGAGCCTTCCGGGGTGACCCAGGTGATGTTCTGCGCAGGGTCCTTGATGTCACAGGTCTTGCAGTGCACGCAGTTCTGGGCGTTGATCTGGAAGCGCTTCTCGCCGTCTTCCTGGGTGACCACTTCGTACACGCCGGCCGGGCAGTAGCGCTGGGCTGGCTCGTCGTACAGCGGCAGGTTGCGGCCCAGGGGGATACTCGGGTCGGTGAGCTTCAGGTGGCAAGGCTGCTCTTCTTCGTGGTTGGTACCGGAGATGAACACCGAGCTCAATTTGTCGAAGCTCAGCTTGCCGTCGGGTTTCGGGTAGTCGATCTTCACGCAGTCCTTGGCCAGCTTGAGGCAGGCGTAGTCCGGCTTGGTGTCGTGCAGGGTGAACGGCAGCTTGCCGCCGAACAGGTTCTGGTCGACCCAGTTGAAGCCACCACCGACGATGGCGCCGAACTTGTGGATCGCCGGGCCGAAGTTACGGCTGGCGAACAGCTCGTCATGCAGCCAGCTGGACTTGAATGCGCTGACGTAGCTGTTGAGCTCGTCGGCGCCTTCGGAACCGGCCAGCAGCGCATCGGCCACGGCATCGGCGGCCAGCATGCCGGACTTCATGGCGGTGTGGCTGCCCTTGATCTTGGCGAAGTTCAGGGTGCCCAGGTCGCAGCCGATCAGCGCGCCGCCCTTGAACACCATCTTCGGCAGCGAGTTCAGGCCGCCCTTGCAGATGGCGCGGGCGCCGTAGCTGATGCGCTTGCCACCTTCCAGGTACTGCTTGAGTACCGGGTGGTGCTTGAGGCGCTGGAATTCATCGAACGGCGACAGGTAGGTGTTGGAGTAGGACAGGTCGACAATCAGGCCGACCACCACCTGGTTGTTCTCCAGGTGATAGAGGAAGGAGCCGCCGGTGTTCTCGGTGCCCATGATGTCCAGCGGCCAGCCGGCGGTGTGTACCACCAGGCCCGGTTGGTGCTTGGCCGGGTCGATTTCCCAGATTTCCTTGAGGCCGATGCCGTAGTGCTGGGCGTCGGCGTCGCTGTCCAGGTTGAAGCGCTTGATCAGCTGCTTGCCGATATGGCCACGGCAGCCTTCGGCGAACAGGGTGTACTTGCCGCGCAGTTCCATGCCCGGGGTGTACATGCCGTCCTTGGGATGGCCTTCGCGATCCACGCCCATGTCGCCGGTGAGGATGCCGCGGACCACGCCGTTTTCGTCGATCAGGGCTTCCTGGGCGGCGAAGCCTGGGTAGATCTCCACGCCCAGGTTCTCGGCCTGCTGGGCCAGCCAGCGGCACAGGTTGCCCAGGGAGATGATGTAGTTGCCTTCGTTGTGCATGGTCTTGGGCACAAAGAAGTCGGGAACCTTGGTGGCGGCTTCGCCGTTGCGCAGGACATAGATGTCGTCGCGGGTGACCGGGGTGTTGAGCGGGGCGCCCAGTTCCTTCCAGTCAGGGAAGAGTTCGTTCAGGGCCCGTGGTTCGAACACGGCGCCGGAAAGGATGTGGGCACCGACTTCGGAGCCTTTTTCAACGACGCAGACGCTGATTTCCTTGCCTGCTTCTGCAGCCTTCTGCTTCAGGCGGCAAGCGGCGGACAAGCCTGCGGGGCCGGCACCGACGATGACTACGTCGAATTCCATGTATTCGCGTTCCACTAGGCTATCTCCTACTCAAGGCTCAACGGTTTTTTCTAATTGGAGGTTTGGCATTGCGTCCCGCTTTCTCCCATCGCCGATGGGGGGAGAGGGGAGGGACGGCCGACCTTTCTCTCTGGGCGGCGCATTATATCTACACCACTCCTAGCGTCCAATACAAACGTTTGTTTGAAATTGCCGCAGGCCAGGTAAATCAAAGAAGCGCGGCGTATGAACGGCCATTTTGCCGTATTGACCGGAAAAGGTGTTCCGGTCAAGATACGGTCGGTTTTGCGCTCGCCGTAGGCTGACTGTTGGTCTCAAGAGCACCTCTAAAGGCAGGGCAAAGGCAGTGAAGGTGACGGGCCGCGCAGCTTGAAAGTGCGCAGTTTACACGCCGCGATAATGAATGACTCGTCGGTCACCACTGACGAACGGTCATCACCTCGTGAGCAACGTCTACCTTATGTGCGCCGGCGTTTTTGGAGGTGCCCTTGTGCCGATGAGCATCAACCGCCAGGTTCTCGCCTAGGCGACTTTCTTTTCACCGGAGAGTAACGAGGAATCCATGAAGGTTCTTGTAGCTGTCAAACGAGTGGTCGACTATAACGTCAAGGTTCGCGTCAAGGCGGACAACTCTGGCGTCGACCTCGCCAACGTCAAGATGTCGATGAACCCTTTCTGCGAAATCGCAGTGGAAGAAGCCGTACGCCTGAAAGAGAAAGGCGTGGCGACTGAAATCGTCGTCGTCTCCATCGGTCCCGCTACTGCTCAAGAGCAACTGCGTACCGCCCTGGCACTGGGTGCCGATCGCGCGATCCTCGTCGAGTCCGCTGAAGAGTTGACCTCCCTGGCCGTGGCCAAGCTGCTCAAGGCTGTGGTCGACAAGGAACAGCCTCAACTGGTGATCCTGGGCAAACAGGCCATCGATAGCGACAACAACCAGACCGGCCAGATGCTGGCGGCCCTAAGCGGCTACGCCCAAGGCACCTTCGCCTCCAAGGTCGAAGTGGCTGGCGACAAGGTCAATGTCACCCGTGAAATCGACGGCGGCCTGCAGACCGTTGCGCTGAACCTGCCAGCGATCGTCACCACCGACCTGCGTTTGAACGAGCCGCGCTACGCGTCGCTGCCGAACATCATGAAAGCCAAGAAGAAGCCGCTCGAGACGTTGACTCCTGATGCTTTGGGCGTTTCCACCGCCTCCACCAACAAGATCCTGAAAGTCGAAGCGCCGGCTGCACGCAGCGCAGGCATCAAGGTCAAGTCGGTGGCTGAACTGGTCGAGAAACTGAAAAACGAAGCGAAGGTAATCTGATCATGACTATCTTGGTAATCGCTGAACACGATAACAAAGCGCTGGCCCAGGCCACCCTGAACACCGTGGCCGCTGCTGCCAAAATCGGTGGCGACATTCACGTGCTGGTGGCCGGTCAAGGCGTTGGCGCCGTGGCCGAGGCTGCTGCCAAAGTCGCTGGCGTGGCCAAGGTGCTGGTAGCCGACAACGCTGCCTATGCGCACCAACTGCCGGAAAACGTCGCACCGCTGGTTGCCGAGCTGGGCGCTGGCTACAGCCACATCCTGGCTGCCGCCACTTCCAACGGCAAGAACATCCTGCCGCGGGTTGCTGCCCAGCTGGACGTCGACCAGATCTCCGAGATCATCTCGGTAGAAAGCGCCGACACCTTCAAGCGTCCGATCTATGCCGGTAACGCCATTGCTACCGTGCAGTCCACTGCTGCGGTCAAGGTCATCACCGTGCGCGCCACCGGCTTCGACGCCGTTGCCGCCGAAGGTGGTTCGGCTGCGGTGGAAACCGTTGGTGCGGTCCACGATGCCGGTAAGTCGAGCTTCGTCGGCGAAGAGCTGGCCAAGTCCGATCGTCCTGAGCTGACCGCTGCCAAGATCGTCGTTTCCGGCGGCCGCGGCATGCAGAACGGCGACAACTTCAAGCACCTGTACGCCCTGGCCGACAAGCTGGGCGCTGCGGTCGGCGCTTCCCGCGCGGCCGTGGACGCAGGCTTCGTGCCTAACGACATGCAGGTCGGCCAGACCGGCAAGATCGTCGCGCCACAGCTGTACATCGCCGTCGGTATCTCCGGCGCGATCCAGCACCTGGCGGGCATGAAGGACTCCAAGGTGATCGTCGCGATCAACAAGGACGAAGAGGCGCCCATCTTCCAGGTGGCCGACTACGGCCTGGTGGCTGACCTGTTCGAAGCGGTACCTGAGCTGGAGAAGCTGGTCTAATCCAGCGGCTTCACTTATAAAGAGCCCGGCCTTTTGGCCGGGTTTTTTTTGTCTGCCGTTTGTTGGGAGGTATCGCCATGGATCTGCGCCGCGTGAGTGGCTGGCCAGTACTGTTGGGCATGTTGCTGTGCTCGTCGCAGGGGATGGCTGCGGGCAAGTGCGAGCGGCTGGTAGTGACCGGCAGTCCCGATGCGCCACCTTACCTATGGCGCGATCCACAGGACCCCAAGCACCTGATGGGGGCCAGTGCCGACCTGCTGCAACAGGTGGCAGGGGAGTTGGGCCTCAAGGTGGAGTTGCTGTATGCCGGCAAACGCTCCGAAGCCCTGGAGGAGGTGCGTAGTGGGCGCATGGACATGCTGGCCGATGCACCGCTGACCATCAATGAACTGGAGTCCTTGGACTACATCCATCCGGCGCTGGTGCTGAACGACTACCTGGTCTGGACTCGCAAGGACTCGACCCTGGCCTACACCCAATTGGCGGACTTGCATGGGCGTACTGGCGCTGTGTCGGAAAAGGCTCGCCTGACGCAGCCCTTCGTGGCGCTGGCCAAGGAGCACCTGCAACTCAAGCACCTGCCAAACCTGACCCAGGTCTTCCAGAAGCTGCTGCTGGGCGAAGTGGACTATGTGCTGGCGCCGCGTTATGCCGGTATGACCATGGCCCAGTCCCTGGGAATGGCGGCGGACCTGGTCGCGTTTCCCCAACCTATCGACAAGTCAGGGCTGTTCCTGGCGTTGTCCCACAACTCGGCTTGCAATGACCCATGGTTGCGCGGACAGCTGGCAAAAAAGATGACAGAATTGCCCGCGTCCGGTCTGACGGAGGCCCTGTTGCAGCGCAATCTGGAGCGCTGGAAAGCCCAGTTGCAGCAACCCGTCAGCAGCCCCAAACCGTAGGAATCTTGTGTGACTATTCGACCTCTTTTTGCTGCCTTGGCCTTTCTGGCCATGGCCGGTTGTGCATCCGATCCGGCCCCCAACGAGCAGATGCGTCTGACTGCCCGGGCCCTGGAGCAGGCCAAGGCTGTGGGTGCTACGGCCGAGCAGGTGCCGGAATTGAAACTGGCCGAAGAAAAGTTTTCCCGAGCCCAGGGCAATATGCAGGATGAGTCCTACAAGAAAGCCCGGGTACGAGCCGAGCAGGCCGAGCTGGATGCGCGCCTGGCCGAAGCCAAGGTGCTGACCCAGAAGAGCCAGGAGCAGGTGAACGTACTCAACACCCGCATCACTCGCCTGCGCAAGCAACTGGGGGATGCCCAATGAAGATTTCCAAACCGGTATTTGGCAGTGCCCTGCTGTGGGTCTGCGCCAGCCTGGTGGGCTGTGCCGGCCAGCAGAGCGAGGAAGCCCTGCAACAGGCCTACAACGACTTCCAGAAGGTCAAGGAGGACTCCAATGTCCTGCGCAGCGCGCCCAAGGATGTGATCCGCGCCGGTGAATCACTGGCCCGTGCCGATCGTCTTTCAAGCTATTGGGGCAGTGGCAGCGACGTTGAGCATTACGCCTATCTCAGCCGCCGCTACAGTGAGATTGCCCGGGAACACACCGAGCAGATGCTCAACCAGGAGCGCGCAGCCAAGCTCGAGCTGGAGCGCCAGCGCCTGCAACTGGCATTGCGCGAGGCCAAGCTGAGCAGCGTGCAGCAGCAAGGGAAGTGGCTGGAGGAGCAGATCCTCAGCATGGCCACTACCCATACCGACCGTGGCCTGGTGATGACACTGGGCGACGTGTTGTTCGATACCGGTGAAGCGGAGCTCAACAACTCCTCCAATCGCATCGTGCTCAAGGTGGCGCAGTTCCTCCAGCTCAACCCCAAGCGCGTAGTACGCATCGAGGGATATACCGACAACACCGGCGAGCGCCAGAACAACCTGCAGCTGTCTCGTGATCGCGCCCAGGCTGTGGCCGATGTGCTGGTGGACCTGGGGGTCGATGAAAAACGCATCCAGGTCGAGGGTTATGGTGACGACTACCCGGTGGAGGCCAACGCCTCCGAGCGTGGTCGGGCCCAGAATCGGCGAGTGGAAATAGTCTTTTCCGATGAAAAGGGCCAGCTCGGCGCCGCTCGCTGAAGCCGCCTGGTTGTTGCTGAAAACCCGATGCCCCACAGGCATCGGGTTTTTTTATGGTGGTCGCAAGTTGCTAAAAAAACTGCAGTGATGCTTTTCACTGACTGGGGTGCTCGACTATTGTAGGAACTGTCCCAGTACACTTCCAAACTGTGCTGGTACTGATTCGCACAAAAATAAAACACCGTGAAATCGGGTGCTGCGCCATGACCAATCTCTTGCTCTATCAACGTATCGCTCAGCAATTGGCTGAGGATATTCGCCGTGGTGTCTATCAGCCGGGGGAGCGCGTACCGTCGGTACGCAAGATGAGTTCGCAGCTCAATGTCAGCCATGCCACGGTGCTCCAGGCCTACGCTAACCTCGAAGACCAGGGGCTGATCCGGGCGCGGCCGCAGTCGGGTTACTACGTGCACCAGACGCCAGCGCTGACGGCACCGACGCCGGACATTGCCCGGGTCGAACGGCCAGGGCTGGTCACCCGTAGCAGTATCATCCAGCAGGTGTTGGTGGAGTCGCGTCGCGAAGGGGTTTTCCCCTTGGGAGCCGCGGTGCCCAGTGTCGACTACCTGCCGGTGCGGGCGTTGCACCAGCAACTGGCCAAGGTCACCCGGTTTCATAGTCCTCGGGCGTTCAGCTACATGTTCAGCCCGGGTTTCGAACCCCTGCGGCGCCAGGTAGCGATTCGCATGCGTGACGCGGGAGTGGTGGTCGATCCTTCGGAAGTGGTCATCACCCATGGTTGTGTCGACGCGCTGCAAATGTCGCTACGGGTCCTGACCCGCCCAGGTGACCTGATCGCTGCCGAGTCGCCGACCTACTACGGCTTGCTGCAACTGGCTGACCTGCTTGGGCTCAAGGTCATCGAGATTCCCAGCGACCCGTCCACCGGCATGAGCCTGGAAGCCTTGCAACTGGCTGCCAACCAATGGTCGATCAAGGCACTGGTATTGACGACGCGCCTGAGCAACCCGCTGGGCGGCACCATGCCGGAAGAGCGCCAGAAGCAGCTTCTGCGCCTGGCGTCGGATTTCGATATCCAGGTGGTCGAGGACGATATCTACGGCGAGCTGATGTTCGAGGTCGGACGTACCAAGGCCCTCAAGGCCTACGATCGCCTGGATCGGGTGATCTACTGTTCCAGTTTCTCCAAGACGTTGTCGCCCGGAGTGCGCATTGGCTGGATGATTGCCGGCAAGTACCAGCAGGAGATCCAGCGCTTGCAGACCTTCAGCACGCATTCGGCGTGCAGCGTCACTCAGATGGCGGTTGCGGCCTATCTGGAGAACGGTGGTTATGACCGGCACCTGCGTTTTATCCGCCAGGAGTACCGCAAGAACCTCAGCGCTTTCCAGTTGGCGGTCCAGCAGTATTTCCCCGAGGGAACGCAGATTACCCGGCCTACTGGCGGTTTCATCCTGTGGGTCAGCTTGCCGGGGCGGGTCAACACCCAGGAACTGCATGTGCGTGCCTTGCAACAAGGCATCAGCATTGCTCCGGGGCTGATCTTCAGTAACACCGAGCAGTTCAACCACTGTGTGCGCCTTAACTGCGGCACGCCATGGAATCGTGAAGCCGAGCGAGCGCTGATGACTTTGGGAATGCTTGCCAGCCAGTTGTGCCAGGAGGCCACTGGCGCGTTCTGAACAATCCGGCTCCATGCTTGTCATGGGGCTTGCAACAAGCGAGCATAGAGAACCTTTTATCGATCTACCTGCCTTTTATGAAAGCCTTTTTTCCTGCCATCTGGTTATGTGCCTGTCTGTTGGGGGTTGCCGTGTTGCCCGTCCAGGCCGCGCCGGTTGCAGATAAGCCGCGGGCCGGCCAGGCGCATCCGAGCAAGTCGGCCAGCACCAGGAAGGCTCCAGCGCCCAAGGCGCCGGCGAGCAAGCCCAAAAGCGGCAAGCAATCACCCGCTACCAGCAAGGGCAAGTGGGCCTATCAAGATATCAAGACCCCACTGGTCAGCCCCAAGGTCGACCTGAGCCTGCCACCGGAAATGGTCAAGCACCTGCAACCCATTGGCAGTACTCCATTGCCCAAGCACACGCCGTTGTTGCCACCGATGTTTGGTGAGAAACCCAAGGAAAGCAGTCCATTCCAACTCAACGGGCGTTTGCTCAGCAACGAAATGCAATTGCAGTTGCGCAGGGACGAGCGCCGTGACATCGAGGGCGCTGCCCTGGATTTCGAGTTCAAGCAATAAATTCTTCAACCGCTGTGTGACTGGGCTGATCGACACTTTGTCGGAGACTGATCAGTCACGCACGGTTGTGCGTTAAATCCGTTCTTTGAGTAATTTTAAACAGCTGTTTTAGCGGTTACTCTTACCAGGCGTCATTCGACACTTTGCTTGTCGCGAGGAGCTTTTCGTCATGAACTGCCGTGAAGGTTGTGGCGCTTGCTGCATTGCCCCTTCCATCAGTACCCCAATGCCCGGCATGCCCAATGGCAAGCCGGCCGGGGAACGTTGCCTGCATCTTTCCGTCGAACACCTGTGCAACCTTTTCGGCTTGCCTGAGCGGCCGGCGGTGTGTGGGGCGTTCCAGGCAGATCCTGAGGTTTGTGGCGAAAGCCGTGAAGAAGCCATCCGCCTGATCGGTTGGTGGGAGCAAGTGACAGCGGCTTAGGGTGTCCTCAATGAACGGAACTTCAACAATAAGGAATAAGACAATGGGTTCGCTGCATCGAATTGCTGTGCTCTGTGGGTTAACCGTGCTGTTGTCGGCAACGGCCCAGGCCGAAGACTGGCAAACGGCCAAGGATGAAGACGGCATCAAGGTCTCCTTGAGTGAAGTGGCCGGTTCCAAATACAAGGCCTATCGTGGGGTCACCACCATGAAGACCAGCATCGCCAAGCTCCGTGCGCTGCAGGAAGACGTGGCCGGTGCCTGCTCCTGGATCCACGAATGCAAGACTCAGAAGCTGCTCAAGCACGAGGGCGATCAAAGCTGGACCTACACCCAGTTCAATACCCCTTGGCCGGTCACCGCGCGTGACTCGGTCCTGCACATCACCACCAGCGAGGGTGCCGACGGCAGCCTGACCCGCAAGCTCGAAGGTGTGCCGACCTATATTCCGGAAGAAAAAGGCTTCGTGCGCGTGGCCCAGGTCGAGGGTTACTGGAAGTTCGTGCCCAAGGGCGCCGATCAGGTCGAGGTGACCTATCAGGTCCATACCGAGCCTGGAGGCAGCGTGCCTTCCTGGCTGGCCAACAAGTTCGTGGTCGATGCTCCTTTCAATACCCTGAAGGCATTGAAGACTCGTGCTGAAAAGCCCTGATCGCTGAGAGTCACAACGATACAAGGCCGCCTCCGGGCGGCCTTTTTCATGGGCTGCCTAGGGCCCAGGCGGAACGTTTTTCAAAGGCTCAAGGTCCAGATGTTGTAGGCCCAATCAGGGGCTATCGAGGAGGCATTGATGCAAAAGTGGCAAGTCGCTTTCGTTGATGATCACGGTGTCCAGTCTGTCGAGTATTTCGATTGCGAGCAGCAACCGACACTGGAGCGCGCCGCTCAATTGGTTCGAGCAAAATTGCTGCCGATAAGTGCCGAACTGGACCTCAACGACCTGGAGGGGCGTACCGAAACCCCCACCCTCAAGAGCCTGAAAGAACAAAACAGTATTCAGATTCTTAGCATCACGCCGATCTAATCAGTAGCGGGAGTAGCTCCGATAGCAATTTCTGGCGACCTCCAGAGGTTGGCGCTAATCTGCAAGCAAGATCAGCGAGTTCTTCGCCAAGCCTTGATCTTGCCAGCTCCATGCTTGTTTCCCGTCGACCCTTTTCGGGTCGTGACGCAGGCCTGTTGCGTGCTGCCGGGAAGCACGGAAAGTCTATCCATAGGTTCGAGGAGGACGTTTCATGAGCACAGCCTTTCAAGAAGATCTCAGCAGCAGCGTGCTGCGCCGCATGAAAGAAGGCGGCTTTGATTTTTCACGATTCCATCCCATCGAGTTCTACGCCATTTTCCCGGATGAGGAGCGGGCACGCAGGGCGGCAGGACATTTTCGCGGTGAATCCTTGAATGCCCAGGTCAGCGTGCGTGACGACGGTGCCTGGTACCTGGAACTGAGCAAGGTGATGTACGCCACCTATGGTGGCATCGGCGATTTCGAGCAGGATTTCGAAGCTGTGGTCGAGCCTCTGGGCGGCATCATTGAAGGCTGGGGGGTGAAGCACGAGATCCGCGGGCGACTGGTTTAGTCCGTAGCGAGCCTGATGATCGGCCAACCCCTTGGGTTGGCCGATTGCATTTATGGGGCCGATAAAAAAAGCCACCCGGGAGGGTGGCTAAAGGGAAGACCGGTCAGGAGAGGGAACCGGTCGGGAGGGTCCGGCTCCGGTCGTCATCGGCGTCATCAAAAAGAGGGCAGCGACTCCATCAGGCTGGGTGGAGTACTTGCTCGATGGGGGCAATTATCTGTGCGTGCGGGCGCACAGAGAAATCGACTCTGGCTATACGCTCGATAGACAAAGGCCTTGCCGTTGCAGGCTGCTTAGAGGGCGGCCTCGACTGTTGCGCCAGTGCGCGCAGTTCAGGGGATTTGCTTGCGTCCGGCCATGTGCTTCAGGTAGCCCAGCAATAACTCCAGCTCTGCATCGGGCAGGACGCTGGCACTGAACCCTGGCATTTTGGCCTGGGGCCAGCGCCTCAGGCCCTGGGGATCGCGGATATAGCGCTTGAGGAAACCTGGGTTGAAGTACTCGGTGGGGTTGTAGGGAATATTCAGGTCCGGGCCGAACTGCGCATCGCCGGCGCCATTGAGGCGATGGCAGGCCAGGCAGTTCTTCTGGAACAGTGCGAACCCCTGGTTGACCGGGTCGTTGGCCGCCAGTCCAGGGGCTGGCAGCAGGGCCGGGAAGCGTTCGGCCACCGGTGCCAGGCGCTGGATGCGTGCCACCTGGAACGGCCACTGCTCGGGGCTGATGTGCCCGGCAGCGGGGTCGGTCCAGACCAGGTAGAAAGGCCCGGCGCCAGGCTTGCCTGCCGCCAGGGCCGGCCAGGGCTTGGCCGGGTCCTCGATGGCGAGCCAGGCCCGGGCTCCATGGCGGTTGAGCAAGGGCGCGGCATTCAGTTCGGCGGCAAAGCCATCCAGGGCCACGGCCTGTAGATGATCCTCGGCCTTCAGGTCCTTGAGCAGGCTCGCCAGGGGAACTGCCCGGTAGGTCATGTCGCGCTTGTAGGAGACATCATCCTTGATGGTGATGTCCTGGGCTGCGGGGTGCTGGAGCAGCTCTTCGGTCTGCCAGGTGCGGCTGCCGGAGCCCAGGTCGATCAGGAGTTGGGCAGCATGCAGGGGCATGCTCAGCAGCAGGGTGGTGCAGAGGAACAGGGCTTTCAATTGATGGCCGTGGGATCGTCGTCAGTGGGTTCGTTGCCGGGCAGCACGTCGTCTGGTCGCGACACATGGTCGAACAGGGCGTCCCGGAGTTCATCGTAGTTGCCGCCGTTCACGATACCGAAATAACCGTGCTTGATCAGCGTGTCTTCGGCCTCAAGGGCATGCTGGTTGGTATCGCTGTAGATCACCACGGTAGCGTTGGGGTCCAGTACCACCTTGCGCAGTTGGTAGGCCAGGCCTTCGGCGCTGATGCCGGTGCCGTCCTCCAGTTCGAGGTTGACCTGCAAGGAGTTGTGCAGGTTGCCTGCGGCGAAGTCGCTGTCGTTGCGCAGGTCCAGGATCAGCGCGCCGTCATTGATTTCATCCACCGCGCGGTTGACGTCGATGATCCCGGCGTGGGCGTTGAAGGCGCTCAAGAGCGCGGCAAATGCAATCCAATGGCGCATGAATCTTCCCCGTGATGTTCCACAGGAAGACTGGCACACAAGTCCGTGCCCCGGTAGGAACCGGGGATAATTTTATGACCCGTTGATCGAGCAGCCACGAATCAGCCGAGCACTTTGGTGAGGTTCGGCAAGATCAACAGCAGTGTGGTTGCGAAGAGAATGAGTCCCGCCTGGCGTACTTTCGATTGTTTGAACATGGCTGAATGCCTTTTGTTGTTATTCCTGAGCATCAATGCAAGCCGGTTCCTTTACTTCACTATGGGCCGGCGATGTTTCCATTTTCTTACCTGTTCCGGTGCAAAGTCCGTCCGAAACTTCCTACAGTTTCTACCTTAGGGGCCTTGAATCCCCTGGCTTAGATCCAATTCATATGGAGTTATCGCCAATCTCAATCAAATCGCTATAGCTGCTGCCCAAGACCCGGTGGCCGCCCTTTGGCTAGACAGCTCGCGACCCTTCATCGGTTGATCCATTAGCTACCTACCGTTCGTCTGAGCGTGAGCGTCAAGGCGGCTGAGCGCATCGGTCATTGAATCCAACGCTGTCGCGCCTAAGGTGGGAACTCGACATTTTTCCCTGTACAGCGGTTCGAGGACGTCATGACCCAAGCTCTGATATTCGATGCATTACGCACGCCCCGTGGCAAAGGCAAGGCCGATGGCGCCCTGCACAGTGTGAAACCGGTGAACCTGGCGGCGGGCCTGTTGCGTGCCCTGGAGCAACGCTGTGAGCTGGACACCAGCCAGGTGGACGACGTCGTCCTGGGCTGCGTGACCCCCATTGGCGACCAGGGCGCCGATATCGCCAAGACCGTCGTACAAGCGGCGGATTGGGATGTGAGCGTGGCCGGGGTACAGATCAACCGTTTTTGTGCCTCGGGCCTGGAGGCGGTCAACCTGGGGGCCATGAAGGTGCGCTCCGGCTTCGAGGAACTGGTGGTGGTGGGCGGCGTGGAGTCCATGTCGCGGGTACCCATGGGCAGCGATGGCGGTGCCTGGGTGCTGGACCCCGAGACCAATATGCACAGCCACTTCACGCCCCAGGGCATTGGTGCCGACCTGATCGCGACCCTGGAAGGCTTCTCCCGCCAGGACGTCGACCAGTTCGCCCTGCATTCCCAGCAGAAGGCCGCGCGGGCCCGGGCGGCCGGCGCCTTCGACAAATCCCTGGTGCCGGTGCAGGACCAGAACGGCATTGTCCTGCTGGACCATGATGAGTTCATCCGCGCCGACTCGACCCTGGAGGGCCTGGGCAAGCTCAAGCCGAGCTTCGAGATGATGGGGCAGATGGGTTTCGACGCCACGGCCTTGCGGGTCTACAGCCATGTGGAGCGGATCAACCATGTGCACACGCCTGGCAACAGTTCCGGGATCGTCGATGGTGCGGCGCTGATGCTCATCGGCTCCGAGGCCAAGGGGCGCGAACTGGGCCTGCGTCCCCGGGCGCGGATCGTTGCCACCGCCGTCACCAGTACCGATCCGACCATCATGCTCACCGGGCCGGCCCCGGCCACTCGCAAGGCCCTGGCCAAGGCCGGGTTGCGGGTCGAGGACATCGACCTGTTCGAGGTCAACGAGGCCTTTGCCTCGGTAGTGCTCAAGTTCATCAAGGACATGGCTGTCGATCCGGCCAAGGTCAACGTCAATGGCGGCTCCATCGCCATGGGGCACCCGTTGGGCGCCACGGGCTGCGCGATTCTCGGCACCTTGCTCGACGAACTGGAGGCCCGCCGCCAGCGCTACGGCCTGGCCACCCTGTGTGTCGGCGGTGGCATGGGTATCGCCACCATCATCGAACGCCTCTGAGCCCCGACTTCAAGGAATCCTTTCATGACCGATGCCATCCGTTACGAAAAAGGCCAGGACCAGATCGTCGTCCTGACCATCGACATGCCGGGCCAGAGCGCCAACACCATGAACGCGGTCTACCGCGACGCCATGGCCGCCACCCTGGCCAGGTTGCAAGCCGAGCAGGACAGCCTGGCCGGGGTGATCATCACTTCGGCGAAAAAGACGTTCTTCGCCGGTGGTGACCTCAATGAGCTGATCAAGGTCGGCAAGCCCGAGGCCCGGGCTTTCTATGACATGGTGCTGGCCCTCAAGGCCCAGCTACGGGCGCTGGAGACCCTGGGCAAGCCGGTGGTCGCGGCGATCAATGGGGCGGCCCTGGGTGGCGGCTGGGAGATCTGCCTGGCCTGCCATTACCGCGTGGCCCTGGACGACAAGTCGCTGCAGATCGGCTTGCCGGAAGTCACCCTGGGCCTGCTGCCTGGCGGCGGCGGGGTCGTGCGCATGGTGCGCATGCTGGGTCTGGAGAAGGCCCTGCCGTACCTGCTCGAGGGCAAGAAAGTCCGGGCGCAGCAGGCGCTGCAGGCGGGCCTGGTGAATGAGCTGGCCAGCGATCGCGACGAACTGCTGGCCAAGGCCCGGGCCTGGATCGCCGGCAACCCGGGGGCCAAGCAGCCCTGGGATGTGAAGGGCCACCAGATTCCCGGTGGCACCCCGTCGAATCCGAAGGTGGCACAGATGCTGGCCATTGCCCCTTCGGTGCTGCGGGCCAAGACCCAGGGCTGCTTCCCCGCGCCAGAGAAGATCCTCTGTGCGGCGGTCGAAGGTGCCCAGGTGGATTTCGATACCGCGCAACTGATCGAGGCCCGTTACTTCACCGAGCTGACCAGCGGCCAGGTGGCGAAGAACATGATCGGTACCTTCTGGTTCCAGCTCAATGAAATCAATGCCGGTGGTTCGCGCCCCCAGGGTATCTCGCCCCAGGTGACCCGCAAGGTCGGGGTGCTGGGTGCCGGGATGATGGGCGCGGGCATCGCCTACGTCAGCGCGGCAGCGGGCATCGAGGTGGTGCTCAAGGACATCAGCCTTGAAGCGGCGCAGAAGGGTAAGGCCCATTCCGTGGCCCTGCTGGAGAAGAAGGTGGCTCGCGGGCACTTGAGCGCCGAACAGCGCGACGCGACCCTGGCACGCATCCTCACCACCGCCGAGGATGCCGACCTGGCCGGTTGCGACCTGATCATCGAGGCGGTCTACGAGGATCGCGAGCTCAAGGCCAAGGTGTCCAGGGCGGCGCAGCAAGTGGTCGGCGCCGAGGCGGTGATCGCTTCCAACACCTCGACCCTGCCGATCACCGGGCTGGCCAGTGCGGTGCCCAATCCGGACAAGTTCATTGGCCTGCATTTCTTCAGCCCGGTGGAAAAGATGCCGCTGGTGGAAATCATCAAGGGCGCCAAGACCAGCGACGAGACCCTGGCCCGCGGTTTCGACTTCGTCCTGCAGATCAAGAAGACCCCGATCGTGGTCAACGATAGCCGCGGCTTCTTCACTTCCCGAGTGTTCGGCACCTTCACCAACGAAGGCATCGCCATGCTCGGCGAAGGCATCGCCGCGCCGATGATCGAGACCGAGGCCCGCAAGGCCGGGATGCCGGTGGGGCCGCTGGCGATCTCCGACGAAGTGTCCCTGAGCCTGATGAGCCACATTCGCCTGCAGACCAGCAAGGACTTGCAGGCCGAGGGCAAGCCCGGCATCGAGCACCCGGCATTCGCCGTAATCGACCTGCTGCTCAACGAGTACAAGCGTGCGGGCAAGGCCGCCGGTGGCGGTTTCTACGACTACCCGGCCGGTGGCCAGAAACACCTGTGGCCGCAGTTGCACACGCGCTTCTACAAGGCCGACGGGCAGATCTCGCCCCAGGATGTGCGCGACCGCTTGTTGTTCATCCAGGCCATCGAGACCGTGCGTTGCGTGGAAGAGGGCGTGCTGCAGTCCACGGCCGACGCCAACGTCGGCTCGATCTTCGGCATCGGTTTCGCGGCCTGGAGTGGCGGCGCGCTGCAGTTCATCAACCAGTACGGGGTGCAGGATTTCGTCGCCCGTGCCCAGTACCTGGCGCGCCAGTACGGCGAGCGTTTCAACCCGCCGAACCTGCTCCTGGAGAAGGCGCGCCAGGGCCAGGTGTTCTGAGCCTGGCGGTCGTGAAATGACGGGTCCCGGGGCTTGCCTTGCCGTGGTATTTCAAGGCAGGCTCTGGGGTGTTCGTTATTGCCATCGCCTTGTCAGGAATATTTTATGTCGCTACGCATCTGCATTCTTGAAACCGATATCCTGCGTCCCGAACTGATCGACCAGTACCAGGGCTACGGGCAGATGTTCCAGCGCCTGTTTTCCCAACAGCCCATCGCCGCGCAGTTCAGTGTCTACAACGTGGTGCAGGGCCAGTATCCCGCTGACGACCTGAAGTTCGATGCCTACCTGGTGACGGGCAGCAAGGCCGATTCCTTCGGTACCGATCCGTGGATCCAGACCCTCAAGACTTACCTGCTGGAGCGCTACGAGCGTGGCGACAAGCTGCTGGGCATCTGCTTCGGCCATCAGTTGCTGGCGCTATTGCTGGGTGGCAAGAGCGAGCGGGCGAACCAGGGCTGGGGCGTGGGCATCCACAACTACAAGCTTGCGGCCAAGGCGCCTTGGATGAGCCCGGTGGTGGAGGAACTGACGCTGTTGATCAGCCACCAGGACCAGGTCACCGCCTTGCCGGAGAACGCCACGGTGATTGCCTCCAGCGATTTCTGCCCATACGCGGCCTATCACATCAACGACCAGGTGCTGTGCTTCCAGGGGCATCCGGAGTTCATCCACGACTATTCCCGTGCGTTGCTCGACCTGCGCCATGAGTTCCTCGGCGAACAGGTCTACCAGAAGGGCGTGGCCAGTCTCGAGCACGATCATCACGGCACTACCGTGGCCGAATGGATGATGCGCTTCGTCGCCCACAAACCCGCAGCGGCCTGAAGTGACCCACGGCCCCGCCTGGCGCGGGGCCGCGTTGTTTCACAGCCAGCCTGAACGCTTGAAGCTGGCCCAGAGGGCCACGCAACCCACGCTGATGAAGCCCAGGACGCCAAAGTAGCCGTAGTGCCAGCTCAGCTCCGGCATGTTCTGGAAGTTCATCCCGTAGATCCCTGCCACCGCCGTGGGAAACGCCAGGATCGCCGCCCAGGCGGCGAACTTGCGCTGCACGATGCTTTGCCGCGAGGCCTCCAGCAGCACGCCAATCTCGATGGTCTGGCTGGCGATGTCGCGCAGGGTCGAAAGGTCTTCCATCTGCCGCGTGACATGGATCTGCACGTCACGAAAATACGGCCGCATGTTCTTGTCGATGAAGGGAAAGCTGAGCTTTTGCAGGTCCTCGCTGATTTCCACCATTGGCGCGACGTGGCGGCGCAGGCGCAACACATCGCGGCGCAGGCTGTGCAGGCTGAGAATGTCCCGCTCGTTCATCGCCTGGCACAGCACGTTGCTCTCCAGTTCGTCGATTTCCGCGTGGATGGCTTCGCTCACGGGCTGGTAGTTCTCGGTGACGAAGTCCAGCAGGGCGTAGAGCACGAAGTCTTCGCCATGCTCGAGCAGCAGTGGGCGGGCCTCGCAGCGCTGGCGCACATGGCCATAGGAAGCCGAATGACCGTTGCGCGCAGTGATGATGTAGCCATTGCCGGCGAAGATGTGGGTCTCAATGAACTCCAGCTTGCCGTTGGTGCGCACCGGCGAGTAAGTGACGATGAACAGGGCGTCGCCGAAGGTTTCCAGCTTGGGCCGGCTGTGCTTCTCCAGGGCATCCTCGATGGCCAGTTCATGCAGATTGAACTGGCGTTGCAGGTTGGCCAGCTCGTGGGCGTTGGGCTCCTCCAGGCCGATCCAGACGAAATGGCCGGGTTTCGCCGCCCAGGCTGCGCCTTCGTCGAGGCTGATGTCCGTGACTTTCTTTCCACCGCTGTAGACGGCGGCAGCAACAACTCTACCCATGGTTCCGGTTCACTTCTTCTTATCAATGGCACGGTGACAGATCAGCAGCTTAGCTTGCATTGCAGCATCAGAGTCGCCCATGGGATGCGAGTTCGCCGATAAATGAAAGCCCGCACGGGGCGGGCTTTTGCACAAGGGGCTCAGTTTGGTTGCAACTGGCGGTCCATGCTGGTGATGCAGTCGAGCATTTGCTCGCGACATTGGGCCATCAGGCGCGGTATGTCGTCGGGGGTCAGGCCGGCAGTGGGGATTGCCGGTAGCGAACGGATCAGGACCTCACCACTGTTCCAGCGATTCAGGCGCATGTGCTTGATGTAGTTGCTGGTGCATACCGGAACGATGGGGACCCCGGCGGCAATCGCCATCTGGAAGGCACCGCGCTTGAACGGCAACAACTCCTGACCGCTGTTGCGCGTGCCCTCCGGGAACACCCAGATCGAGGTGTCCTTGTGTTGCAAGGTATGGGTGGTGGTGACGATCGAGCGTCGTGCCTTGTGCGGATTGCCACGGTCGATCAGGACGTTGCCCGACAGCCAGAACAACTGGCCGAACAACGGCACCCACTTCAGGCTTTTCTTGCCGATGCACACGGTGCGTGGCGGCACCACATTGCCGAACACGAACAGGTCGTAGTTGGACTGATGGTTGGCAATGATCACACAGCTTTGCGGCTTGTCCATCAACGGGCCGGCCTCGGCCCTGACCTTCAGGCCCAGGATACGCATGGCCGGCCAAGCATATAGGCGGGCACACAGGCGGCTGTTGTCAGGGTTGAAGGGGCGACACAGCCCAAGCAGCAAGCCCAGGCTGCCAGCCACTATAAAGTGCAAGCCCATCAATGACATACGAAACAGATACAGCATCTAAACGGCTACCGCGCAGGGGACAAAAGGTGGCGCAGTGTACGAGTGTGCACTGTTTTCGGCAATTGCTGTGCCGGGCAACAAGAGGGGCGATGCTTGAGCAGATGTGTCCGATGGTGGGGCGTGCAGGGACCAGAGGGCGGAGCAATAAAAAGCCCGGCACAAGGGCCGGGCCATGTTTCGTCATGCCGAGGTTCAGCCCAGGTGTCCCTGGTCCTCGATAATGGCGTTGTCCAGATTGTCCAGCAGGGCCTTGCGCACCTTCAACTTGGTGTTCTTGTGGGCCAGCATGTTGATCTTCTTCAGTTGGCGTGCCGCTGCCAGGGCCGCGCCCTGCAGTTCTTCGGGGCTGACCACCTTGTCGAGAAAACCGGCATCCACGGCGCTGTGCGGGTCGAACATCTCGCCGTTGATCACCGAGCGGTGGAAGGCCGAGCGCCGTAGGCGGTCACGGGCCAGCTCGATGCCTGCGTGGTGCATGGTCAGGCCGATCTGCACTTCGTTGAGGCCGATGCTGAAGGGCCCCTCGACACCGATGCGGTAGTCGGCGGACAGCAGCAGGAATGCTCCCTTGGCGACCGCGTGCCCCGGGCAGGCCACGATCACCGGGAAAGGGTGGGACAGCAGGCGTCGGGCCAGGGTCGAGCCCAGGGTCACCAGGGCCACGGCCTCCTTGGGGCCGGCGGTCATGACCTTGAGGTCGTAGCCCCCGGACAGAATCCCCGGCTGGCCAGTAATGATCACCACCGCGCGATCGGCAGTGGCCTGGTCGAGTGCGGCGTTGAAGGCGGCAATCACGTCCGGGGAGATGGCATTGACCTTGCCATTGCTCAAGGTCAGGGTCGCGATACCGTCTTCGAGATGGTAGGAAATCAACTCACTCATGACGCAATTCCTTGTATTAGAAGTGCAGCAGAAGTTACCCAGCATGATCGGTCCGGTAAAGCGCCGTGACTGACTGGTGAGTCAGGCTTTGCTCCGGGCGGCAGGCCGCACGACCTGCTGGGCTGCCTATGTATAGCCGCACGGCAGCGTGGAGCAGGCCGAAGATTGGCCGGTTTGCCTTGTGCCATGGGCGCGCGTAGGCCCGGAAAACCAGAAAAGTGCTTAAGCGCATGAAAATTCTGAAAAAAACCTTTGCCATCTGAAAAGCTTTCGACTACATTAGCGCGCCTCGACAGACTGAATCGGTTTGAAGAGAAACGGTGAGGTGTCCGAGTGGCTTAAGGAGCACGCCTGGAAAGTGTGTATACAGGAAACTGTATCGAGGGTTCGAATCCCTCCTTCACCGCCATATTCGATGTACTCTAAACCCCTGAAAACGTTGAAGTTTTCAGGGGTTTTTTGTTGCCCGATAGAAAGCTTAGGGCATTTTTAGGGCAAAAAATGCGGCCCTTAGGCCGCTGGTGGCCGCCTTAGTCCGTCCTAAACCCCATCATTTTGGAAACAATACCCGCCATGCTCTTTGTGTCCGAAGGTATCCAGCGGCCGTAGTGTTTTTTCACCATCGTTGTATCGCTGTGCCCGAGCTGGCGGGCCACCCATTCAATGGGCACATAGCTCGACAGCGCTTGGCTGGCGAATGTATGGCGGCACTGGTTGGGGCCACGGTGCCGAATCCCGGCAGACTTGAGAATGCCTGTGAACCATCGGCCGAGGCTCGATGCGTGCCAGGGTTCGCCACTGATGCCATTACGGAATACAAAGCGAACGTTCTCACGTTTGGTGGTGATGTTGTCGCGCTGCAGGACTGTGATGGCGACCGGTGGCAGGTGCGCGGTTTCCTCCAGTTGTCGCCGAAGGTAGTCGATAGCCGGGTCTATCAATTCCACGGCCCGTATACGGCTGCGTTCCTTCGGCACCTTATAGACCGATTCGACTCGGGCGCGCCTGACCCAGGCGACACCATTTTCTAAGTCGATATCATCGACGCCAAGGGCGATCAATTCTGAAACAGATAGTCCTGCCCAGCAGTCGAAAAGGATCATGTTGATATCCGACTGGCGCTTGACGCTGGCCCTGCTGAGCTTTTCCAGTTCTTCGCGGCTGAAAGGGTCGGCGGTGTCCTGGTCGTGGTCGCGCTCGATGTTCTTTATTCTATCGAGCGGGTTTGCCTTGATGATGCCGTCCCCGAAGGCATCGGCCCATACACCGCGCACAATGGTGAAGATGTCATTTACGGTCTTCGGGGCGAGACCTTTTTTCAGCAGGTGGGCCTGGAACAGCTCCAGGTCGGTTTTGCTGATGTCAACGATGCGGGCTGCGCCGTTCCAGGCTTCTACGTGCTTGGATTTGCTGCCGTAGTTGCGGCTGGTGCTGTTGGCCCGCAGTGCGTCCTGCACTGACAGCCAGCGTTTGATCCCCTCGGCCACCGTTCGATTGTCTGGTTTGTTCTGTCCTTCCTGCCTGGATTTCAGCCAGGTTGATTCGGGAAAGTGCGCGGCATAGTCGAATCGATTTTCCTTGATCTCGGCCAGGATCGTTCGGCGCTTGTTGTCCGCATAGGCAATTGAGGCTTTGTTGATCTTGGTGATGTTGCGCAACGGTTCGCGGCGGCGTTCGCCTTCGAACATGAAGGCGATCCGCAGTTGGTTTCCGTTGATATCGAGGCCCTTTGGCAGGGCCTCGACTCCAGGTGGCAGCTTGGATTTCATGGTTGGCCGGCCATCCACTTCTCGATGGCTTCCTTGTTGTAGACCAGTACGTTTGCTGGATCGGTTCGGTAGTGTTTCCCCTCCAGCCATTTGCCCCTGGATCGGTACTTTCTGGCGGCCTCGGTACTGATTCCGAATACCGTCGGCAGCAGTTTCTGCCTAAACCATGTACCGGGAGTGATGAAGTTATGCTCGATCTCGATTTCGACCTTCTCTGCCGCGCTCATGCTGCCTCCTCGGTCTGGTTGCTGGCTGGCTGCGTTTTCGTGGCGCAGACTTGTTGGGTGAATGTTTCGCCGCGCTTGCGGCTGACAGTGAGATATCGGCGGTGGCCTTGGCGCATCTGTTCGATCTTCTCCGGGTCCGCCCAGCCCACCAGTGGCGCGCTAGGGCGTGCAGGGTCCTGACGGGTTTGCAGCTTCTCCAGCTCGGCCAGGACGTCCTTGAGGTCAAGCGTCGATATGGTCATTACCTTGTCGCCCTGGTTGATCGCCCGGTGCAGACTGGCTTTCGCGTAAGCAATGGCTTGGTTCATTGTTTTGGCCCTGTATGGATATGCCAGGCGAGGTAGAGCAGGGCGGGGAATGTGAGAAGGATCATGGCTGCACCGCCAGTGCTGCGGCCTTGCGCTTGCGCATCAGCTCGGCAACGTCATCCGGGTAGCTGATCTCCGCTGCACCCATCTCAACCGCCCGAGCGCGCTTGCTGAGGCAGATGTCGAAGTGCTCGCGGATGGTGCCCGGCTTCTGGAGCCACTTCGGCTTTACGCCGATCTGGTCGGCCATGGCTAACAGTTCCTCGGTGCTGTCAGCGAACATGTGGCACATCTTCATGCGGCCGAACGTGGCGTTCATGTCGTCGACGTAGACGGTCATGGCTGCACCTCCTGGGCCTTGGCCGCGTCAATGGCTTCGTCGAGGGTTTCCTCGTTGAGAACCATGTTTTGCGGGGTCAAGCCGGCGAATACACCGCCATGGCTGATGGTTTCGAGGTCGCGGGAGCGTAGCCACTGATACCGCTCGGCATCCTTGCGCAGCTCGTTAGCTAGGTGCCATGGCGTCCAGTAGCCGTCGTCCATAAGTGTTGCGAGCGGCTGCTGGGGACCGTTCCAGCGCAGACCGTAACGGGGCAATCCATTGCCTTCCGGCGGGCGAGGGGGGACTGCTGGGCGCAACCCCCGCAGTTGCTCAAGCTGTGCGAGTAGAGCCAGAAAGTTTTCGCCCGTTGCAATACGCAGCGTTTCTTTCTCTGGCGTGATTTCGTATTCGTAGTGCCGCTGCGCAGCCTCGACTACCAGGCGAGCGGACAAGCCGATGCTGAAGCGTCCGGCGCCCACCAGTGCAGGTTTTTTCAGCTTGGGCCATTGATCGGAAACCAGTACGGGCTGCTCGGCTGGGCGGGTGTAGACCTCTGCGCTGCCGTCCTCATCGCACAGATCATTGGCCTCAGGCATGGCGAACAGCACTTGGCCAGGGAATTCCATTTCGCAGATCCCGCCTTCAAGCAGCCATTCCAGGTACATTCCTTCATCGTTCTGGCGAGTTACAGCTACCGCCTGGATCAGGATCGGCTCGCCCTGGTGCTGGGCGGCTGGCTGCACCGCTCGCATCGTGTTCGGCGCCATGCTCGGGTCTTCCACGATCTTGAAGCCGAGAACGGTGTCGGCAGGCTGGGCGAGAAGGGCGCGCAGTTCACCGACTGCACGCAGGCTGTCCTGGTAGCTGTCGCCGACTATCCGCATCAGCAGTTCGCGCAGTTCGTTACTCATGGCTCGCGCCCTCGGTAGTTTTGCTATCCAGTGCGGCTGCGCCTTCCGGTGTGATCACCCACTTTTCGCGACGGTAGATGCTGCCGGGTGCCTCTGACCATTCGATATCGACCAGGCCGCGCCTTTTCAGCGCATTCATCGTTGAGTTGGTGCAGCTCCCGTAATAGCCGTCCGGACGCTTGTGCAGATCCCTCAACGTGTCCTGCATGCGGTATGACAGTTTGCTCATGGCTGGCCTCCTGGAGTGGTCCGGTCGATACGCTCGATTTCTGCCAAGATCAGTGCGCCGGCCTTGATCAAGTCTCGCCGGGAGGTCGTCGGTTTCCACCAGCTCGACTCCCATGGCCAAGCAAGCGATACCAGGAGTGCTGCTGTTTGATCTGCGGGTGCTGCTGATCCGGCCAGCGCATAGCACGCTGCGGCTCGGGCCAGTTGTCCGCCTCGATACTGATCGTCTTGCGCTGGTGTGCGCCCTTCATCCCGGATCTGCCGCTGACGTTCTGTGATTACGTCAAGTACGGCCTGTGTGGTGGTCCCGAGTACACTTTCAGGCAGTAAGGTGGCGATGCTCAGATGCTGGGCGCGGCTGGCGCGGTCATGCTCTTTGCTTCCAGTCCTCACAACCCAGTCGTGGCCATCTGGATGGGTGACTAAGAGCCAGCCTCGTATTGTCGGGTCGGCTTTGCAGGTGCAGGGCAAGCGACCCTGGTTGCAGTCGCATAGAGGTTTCTGGCTCATGCGGCCTCCTTGGGTTGCTCGGTTTGGCGCCACGGGTCATTTGCTCGGGCGATGGCTGCCATGGGCGGTGGGCTGACGCTGTTACCGCACATGTGAACTTGTTGGGTTTTGGTGAAGGGCTTGCCGTCGGCGCCGTGGCTGATGATGTAATCGGCAGGGAAGCCTTGCGCCTTGTACAGCTCAGCCGGTTGCAGCATCCGCAGGCAGATGTCGACGATCACGTAGGGCGTGCCCTTGATCGTGACGGTGACCAGGCCCAGCCGATCCTTGGTGGTGATGGTTGGCGCAGGCGCGTCGGTTGAGCTCGTGTTCTCGGCGCCGTAGTAGCTGATCAGGAATGCCGCGACCCGCAACGCGCCTGCTTCAATCTCTGGCGATAGTTGCAGCTCGACCAGTGAGCTTTTACCGCCACCGCCGGCAGTGATGGTTGGTGCCGGTTCGTCCACTCCCTTTCCGACGCTGGCGCCGAACTGACGCTCCATGAAGGCGGTGACCAGCCCGTGGTGAGTGCCCCCGGCGCTGATCGTGTGCAGGGGATCACCAGCATCCCGCGCATCACAGTTGCCGCGCAGGTGCACCAGGTTTGCGGTCACCAGTTGCTGTTGGCTGCCGGTGTTGGTCACAGTGGTCATTGGATCAAGAATGTCCTTGGCATGCGTGGTGTTGAATCCACCGTTGGCCTGGATCATCACGGCGGTGCCGATGGACTGACCGCCACCGCTGGCGGTGATGGTGCCAACTGGGCCGCAAATGTCGTTCACTCCGTGGGAGCGGCGCTTGGTTGTGCCGGAGCCCTCGCCGTGTCCGGCCTGGACGATGCAGGCCGAAGCGAGCGCCCGGTGGTTTTGGGTCATCAGCGTGCCGGCTGGTTGATCCACGCTCACTGGCTTGCCTGAGTACACTGGGCCGCCAGCCCCAACCATCACCGGGCTGATCAGCGTCAGTTCACCTCGATTCGCGCAGGTCACAGTCGGCAGCGGGGCGGACGGGTCGTTTATCCGGTCGCTGCCCTGATGTGTTGCTGGCGCGATGATCGGGCTGGCCATGGCGAACGATCCGCCGCGGGGCCAGGACGTTACGGTCCGCAGCGGTTCATGGGCTGACTGCACGCTGTCGCCGGACCAGTTCGCAATAGGCACGATGAACGGGTCAGCGGCATCAATGACGAATTTCTTCATGCCCTTGGCGATTCGCTTCAGGGTGGCATCTGCTAGCGGCGTCGGCCTCCCGAAAATGCTTTTGCTCGGGATCGTCCAGTCAATGCATTCGGCGGCGGTGCGCCACTTCTTCTGGCCCTTGGCCGGGTTCTTTGCATGGGTTGGCTCTGGCCACACGATGGGCTGGCCGTCGCAGCGTGCGATCATGAACAGGCGTTCACGGGTGGTGGGTGCGCCGTAGTCGCAAGCCTTCAAGATGCGCCATTCCACCTGGTAGCCCATGCCCACCAGCAACTGGACGAACCGGTGCCAGGTGACGCCGCGACGTTTAGGGTCTGGCACCAGGAACTGTTCGTGCACCGGCACGCGCTCGCCCATGGCAGCCACGGTGCCATCGAGTTTCATTACTCGTCCGGTGGCCTTGTCGCGCTTGGCGATCAAGGGGCCCCATTGCAGGATCTGCTTCACGTTCTCCAGGCTGATGACGCGAGGCTTCTTCTTGCCGCCCCACTTGAGACCGATCCAGGACAGGTTGCGGATCTCGCGCTTGCGCGGTTGGCCGCCGGCTGCCTGGCTGTGGTGGGTGCAATCGGGGCTCATGTGGAACCAGCCAGCGCGACGGCCCTGGCATTCTTCGTCGGGGTCGCCGTCGAACACGTCGGTGGTGTAGTGCTGGGCGTGCGGGTGGTTGGCGGTGTGCATGCTGATCGCTGCGCGGCTATGGTTCTTCGCCACGTCGACCTTGCGGCCTAGGCCCATTTCGAGTCCCGTGCCTGCGCCGCCGCCACCGCAGAAGAAGTCGACCACTATTTCATCGTCCTGAGCGTTGAGGTTCAGGGAATACTGGGTCTTGAAGTCGAAAGGAGGCGTTTTCAGGGAAGTCATGCCACGTCCCCCCAGGGCCAGTCCGCTGCTTGGCGCTGCTGGTGCCGCTCGTAAGCCTCGCGCAAGGCGTCCCGCAGGTGCGGATAGCCCTCGGTCTCGGCTTCATGAGGGAAAGTAACGGTGCTGTTTTCCGGCTCGGCCCAGAAACTGCCATGGGTGTTCAGCCATTCGATCAGGCGGGTATCGAGCGAATCGGCATTCAGCGCAGCGCCCGCTGTGGCGGTGTGGAAAACTCGGTAAGCCAGTTCCCTGGCCTGTGGAATGAGCGCGGCAGCTTTTGCGTGGGCATCTTCGGCCTTGAGTGCTTTGAACGTCTTCGTGGCCAGCTCCAGCGCTTGGGCCATGCGGATCAGGGTTTGTTGATCGTCCACGGTGAAGGGCTGGGCTTTGAGCTGCTGTTGTTGGGCCTGGTGTTCGGTCGCCTGGGCCGCTAGTGATTGGCAGCGCTCGGCAGTTCGCGCCAGGTCGCTGCTCAAGGCGTGGTTGCGGTCCCGATAGTCTGCCGTGGCGCGTGCCAGGGTGCGCAGGAAGGCCCTGCGGATGAAGTAGGCCAAGGCGAGGACGCCGAGTAGGGCGCCGGCGAAGATGATCATGTATTGGGCTTGCATGTGCTGTGATCCTCGATAGAGCCCGCCGCCGGATGTGTAACGTGGTGAGAGGACGGCGGCGGGGTGTTGCAAGGGTGGTTAGCGGGTCGCTTCGTACAGCGGTACTTCGTTGATCGCGGCCTTGATCTTGGCGCGCACGGCGTTGTACGCCTCCTCAAGCACCTTTTCCGGGCGGATCAGTTCGAACCACATGGCCAGGCGCCCGTCGACGATGCGATAGCGGAAGCGGGCCGGGATGCAGAAGCCATCGCCGCCCAAGAAGGGTTTGATGCCGATAAAGAACTGCTCAGGGATGTTGAGCTGGCCCGCTTCACCGGCGCGGCCGTCGATTTCCTCGTTGTAAGTCAGTTGAACCTGGCCGTTATCGAGGCGGGTGCCTTGGCGAAAGCTAATGTTCTTCTTGGCTTCCAGGGTGCGGCTGATCTCCAGCATGTCCGCAGCGCTCGGGGCGGCTGGGAAGTCGTCTTGCTGGACGATGTCCTTCACGTTGTCCTCGATGAACTCGGCAAATGCGGCTTGATCCATCCGCTTGCGGTCGGCGGCTTTCCAGCGCCCCCACTCAACGGTAATGGGGCAGCAATAGCTGGCGGTATGATCGGACCAGGCCGGGGTTCCTGGCTGGTGATAGTCCAGTACAGCGGTGAAGGTGCGGCCCTCGGGGCCGTTGCAGAACACCGACGTGGCCGGTGTGGCGAACCGGTTCACGTACTCAATAAAACTGTCTGCATCCAGCATGGTGACTTGCTGGCGAATGCGGCTCGGCGCGGGCAACAGATCCTCCAGGTCTTGAACCTTGACGCCGTTGGGCACCAGGGCCACCGGGGCATGCAGGCCCGGATGGTCAAAGGGTTTACCCAGCGCCTGGGCGAGGCTGACAAACTGTTGAATGGCTTCTTGCATTGGATGTGCTCCAGTCTTTGTGGTGAGAGGTGGTTACTGCGAAACGTTGCGCAGGGTGGCTGGGCTGTCCTCGTCAATGACGGGGCGCAGTGGCAGATCCTGCTGGCGAGGGTCTCGCCGGGTGAGGTTGCCTTCCGGGGTGAGGAAGAACAGCGAAGTGCCCCGGGACAGGGTCGGCTCTTTCACCTTCACATCGGCCTTGATGTTCATCTGGCCGCGCCCGTCCGGCTTGTAGTTCAACTCGATGACCAGCTTGCCGCCCTTGCCGGAAAGGCGAATTGCATCGATCAGGCGGTATTGGGCGTCGCTCAGTTCATCGAGCAGGCCGCCGGCCTCGATGTCGCGGAAGGTGTCGATAAAGGGTCGTGCTTTAGTCATGTGCTGTGTCTCACTGGTTGCTTGCCCCTGGTCGGCAGGGGCTACCGTTGCTAGGCCGCCGCTTTGCTGGGCTGGGCATCGAGGTAGGCGGCCAGGTCTTTCAGGTAAACGGTAGGAGTGCCTTTGTTCGTCCCGCCCAGTCGAGTTACCTTCAATGCGATACGTCCTGCGCTGATGGATCGAAGGAGGTAGCGATCACTGGATAGGTGCTTGAAATAGCGCTCCCGCACGGCGGTAAGTGTCGGGTGGTCCGTTGGCCATTCCTTTCGCAGTCGGTCGAAGGTGTCGCTCATGGGCTGGCCTCCCCGGACCCCGCCAGGGGCCGCAGCTTGGTGCGGATCAGATCGGCCAGCCCCTGGGCATCAGCGCTACAGGCGGTGGCGCAGACATGGCCGTGGGCATCTGCTACCACTGCGCCCCATGGCATGCCAGGGGTGTTTGTCGGGGTGACAAAGGCCATTAGCCCGGGAGTGATCACGCTGTTAACGCGGTGGGCCACTTCTGCCAGATCGGTGATGGTCAAGGCTGGTTCACCAGCAGCTCGTTGCCCTTGCGCCAAGCTGCCCAGGAAGATCGGAACCAGGGCCAGGGTGTCAGTGGTGCGGGTGAAGGCGTGGAGGTGGTTAGTCTTCATGCTGCGGCTTCCTTGTTCGCGATGGTGATGCCCAGTTTTTTGGCGAGGTACGACACGCCGGCTTCGGTAACCATCACAACGGCGTAATGCCGTACCTGGCCCGACTTGCCGATCTGCACCGAGCGCGGGTCGGCGAACAGGTTGCCTTGGTCGCGGTGGTGGCTGGCCAGGGTCCCGTCGGCGGCCAGAACGTGCAGTTCGCGGAGCTTTGCGCGGAAGGCGCGAGGCTTGAGCCCTAGCAGTGCCGCTGTTTCGTCGAGGGTGCGGTTCATGGTGGTGGCCTCAGGCTGCGGTGCGCTGGGGGCGGTTGCGGATGCATTCCAGCAACTGGTCGACCTTGACCTTGAGGTGCGAGATCGACTCTGTGTTGGTCAACAGCAGATCGCCGGGCTTTAGCTCAACGCCGGCTTCGCTGATGTGTGGGTTCACTGCTGGGGCATCTGTTCGCCAGATGTGGACCACCACGCCGCCACGACGGCGGATGAAGTCCGCTTCGTTCTCGAAGCGCACATCGCTGACCACGAACCCGATCACGCTCGTTAGGGCGTTTTGCATGTAGTTCAGGTTCTGTTCTGCGATCTTGAGCCAGACGTCTGGATGGACCATTTGCCGGGCCCACTCGGTGCCCATTGACTGCATGAGGTGGCGGGGCGACTTCCCCAGCCAGGCCAGTTCCTGCTCCTTGCGGTCACCTTCGAAGTCCTCGACGTCGAGGTTGAAAATCTCCATTAGGCCGGTGCGCAGCGGATCTGCGAAGGCGTACTGCTCCAGCATGTGGACTTGCGCCAGGTGATCCGCGACGGTGGATTTTCCGGAGCGAGCGAGGCCGGCGAGGCCGATCAGAATTGGATTCATGCTGCATCACCCCCGAACGGGCCGAGGTCCACCGGTTTAGCGGTGGCGATACGACGGGTAGTGGCGATCACCAGCAGGCCGGTTTGGCGCTGGATGGCCTCGACGGCGGCAGGGCTGGTGCAGGCTGCGGGGTGGAGATACACCGGGCAGCGGGTGGGGCTGTGCTGTGTTGTCGTTTGCATATCTCGTACTCGTGGTGAGAGGGGTACGAGATAAAATTAGTGTTACTGATTTAATAAGTCAACAGTAACACTTATAAATTGGTGGGATGTATGTCTTCTGGGCACAAAAAAACCCGCAGTTGCGGGTTTCTTAGGCTGTATGGGTCACAGGTCTACGATTTTTCGCCTAGCACGGCCGATGACCAGCCATTCATCACTGGCTTTCACTACCCTTTCCGGCCAGTCAGGATTTGTTGCATATAGATAGAGTTCTCCACCTTCTTGGCTGATTTGCTTGAGGCTAACAGCTTTGTCTGTGACTCTTTTGGCAACCACAAAATCTCCCGATTTCCAGGGCATCTCGGGGTCGATTACTACCTTATCGCCTGCTTTGAAATCAGGTTCCATGCTTCGTCCTTCTACGCGCAGGATGAATGCGCGAGGGCCAGCAGGTCCACCTGCTTCTACCCATTCTTCTGTTTCTATCCGTTGGGTTCCATCATCCGCCTCAAGAAAGGCTACAGCTTCTTCATATCCGATCACAGGCAACAGCCTCCCCGCCGATCCCATATCCGTTGTGTTTCGATGCCAGTGGCCATTTGTGGGCGTGGTATCAATCTGGGCGCTACTTGCCTGCGCCAGAGTTTCTGCCAATCGGGGGCTGACGCTTTCGGGGGCGAACCGCAAAGCGCGGCTCAGGCTTATCAATGCGGATATGTTAAGAGGGATTCTGCCAGTCATGTACTGGCTCACAACGCTTTGGCTTGACCAGCCGCAATCCTCCGCGACCTTGTCTTGGCTAAGGCTCGGGTCCTGCTTTTTTCTCTCCTGATAAATCTTCTTCAGGCGGGAGGATTCTTCGGCGATGTAGGTAGGTTTTTTCGTCATGCGGCCAAATCTATAAGGGCTGCTTATGTCGTTCAAAGAGTAACGCTTATTTCTTGCTTGCCTCTAAATAGAAGTAACACTAATATTTGGTCGGGCACCCATTCGAGGAGCGAAGGATGGAAATTGAGATAGGTACTCCCCTTGCCGAGTTTGCCAGGGGGAAAACCCAACCAGAGATGGCTCAGCTGTTAGATGTTTCGCAAAGCGCGGTATCACAGATGATCAATTCGTCCCGGGACATTCGCGTCCTTGTAACCCGGGGCAAAGTAATGGCATTTGAGATTCGCCCAATTGGAAGCCGCCGAAAGGATTTGTCCGCGGCTGCATAAAGGTGCCGGGCTGGGACCTCTCACCACAAGATCCCCCAGCCCGGCTACGACGATACACAGCACATGCACATCGGTCGTGAGCTGGATGATAGGGCGCGCCCTATGGTCTGGCTAGACCGTAAAAGAGGTATTTACGGTTATGAGTCGCGTATCCAAACCAACGGCCGTCGAGCCGGTACTTTCATTGAGGAAAGCGATTTATCGCGCTGGCCATAGCTACCGGGGCGGCGTCACCGCGCTGGCGGTGGATATGGTCATGGACTACGACACCCTTCAAAAGAAGCTCAAGCATGATTTCGAGCATCGCTGGCTGGACCCGGACGAGCTTGAAGAGGTTATCCGACTGACCCAAAGCGAGGTGCTGCTGGACGCGCTGATGCGCCCAGCAGGGATGGTCTGGTACAAGCCTGAGCCTGCCGCGCCAACGCACCAAGCCTTGCAGTCAGTCAGCCGGCTACTTCATGAAGCCGGCATGTTCGTCTCAAGCATGCATCGCGGTGCCGCCGACAATATTTGGGAGCCGCACGAAGTAGAGGACCTGGAGAAGCACGGCGCGGACGTGATTCGGGCTGTCCTGGGCATCATGGCCGGAGCCCGCGCAGCGATGGAGGAAGACCTCCATGGCTGATGTGATCGATATTGCCAACGACCAGGCCGACTACTTCCTGCAAGTGGCACTGGAACGCTGCCAGCGCCAGACAACTGGTGTCGCCAGCGCGGAATTCTGCGAAGACTGTGACGAACCGATCCCGCTTCTTCGCCGGCAGGCTGCTCCCGGGTGCCAAACCTGTGTCCCCTGCAAGGAGTTGCGGGAGCGGCGCAGATGAACCAACCGGTCAACGAAGCGCCCACAGCAGCGTGGGCGCAACGCTATATCCAACAGTTTGGCCTGGCCCTGGTTTCTATGGAGCCAGGCGAGAAGGCCCCCAAGGACCTGGGCTGGAACAAGCCCGGCGGCTATTACACTGACGCCGAGGCAGCGGCGGGGTTCTGGCAACAAAACCCTGCGCACAACCTGGGCGTGGTGCTTGGCCCGAGCCGGGTTTGCTCGCTCGATGTCGATGATGTCCAGTGGACTCGCCATGTACTTTACGAGCTGCACGGCATCGACCTGGATGCCATGGCGCTGGTGTTCCCGACCGTGGTCGGTAACCCGGCGCGCTTCCGCGTGATGTTCCGGGTTCCGGATGACCTGGAGCTAACCCGCCATTCCCTGTCATGGCCGAATGAGAAGGACCCAGACGGGTCGATCTACAAGCAATTGGCTGCCCAGGCCAGGGCGGCCAAGGCGGCTGGAGACCTGGCAGGGGAGGCCGCTGCCAAGACCGAGGCGCAAGAGTACCAGCGGTTCACTGTGCTGGAGCTGCGCGCAGGCCTGGTGCAGGACGTATTGCCTCCTTCGATCCATCCAGGCACCGGCAAGCCTTATTTCTGGCGGACTGCGCCCAATGCGGCCGATGGTTTGCCAATGCTGCCGGGTGAGTTGCTTTCGATCTGGAACAACTGGGACATCTTCAAGCGTGACGCCGAGGCGGCTTGCCCCTGGGCGCCGAAGCCCAAGAAGGACCCCGGCAAAGCAATTAAGCGACCTGCCCCCAAAGGTGACCAGCCGTCGGTGATCGACGAGTTCAACCGCTGTCACGACGTCGAGGAACTGCTGCGGGCCCATGGCTACATCAAGCGCGGCAGTAAGTGGCTGTATGCACAAAGCAGTACCGGTATGCCCGGCATCACGGTTAAAGATGAACGGGTGTACTCGCACCACGGCGCCGATCCGCTGGCCAACGGTCACCAGAACGATGCTTTCGAGGTCTATTGCCTGCTGGAACACAACGGCGACCAGTCCCGGGCGGTGCGAGAGGCTGCGCGCCTGTTGGGTATGCAGCATTCATTGCGTCCAGATCCTCGGGATCTTCCCCCGCCCCCTTCTGAGGACATGAGCGGGCCGGGCCTGGTCGGTGCAGTTGCAGAAAGCGAGGCCGCTCCAGCTCCTATGGGGGGCACGGGGGAGGTCCTTACGGCTGAACAGGTATTGCGTCGGTTTGCACTGATCGAGGGCACCACCCAGGTCTGGGACTGCGATCAAGCGCGGTCTATGAAGAAGTCGGCATTTGAGGCACGAGTCAGTAAGCCCATTGCCAAGGAATGGCTGGACAACACCAGCAAGCGCCTTATCTCCGCTGACCATGTCAGCGACCTGGAGCAGGCGCGGCGCATGGCAGGCAAGAAGACAGACGCCTTCGGCATGTCTCCGACCGACCGCTACGTGTACATCGATGGGACTAAAGACGTCTGGGACCGAGAGAAGAAGCGGCGCATTGCCGAAGGTGCGGTAAAGATGGCCCTCGGTGATGCCTACGCGCTGTGGCTCAACAGCAGCGAACGGCGGACGGTGGACGTTGAACACATTGTGTTCGACCCGACCATGACGAAAGACCCATCGATCTATATCAACACCTTTGACGGGCTGCCGCTGGAGCCTGTCCGGAACGACGACGCCTGCAAAAACCTACGTTGGCTGATCTCGTTTCTGTGCAACAACGACGAAGCCGCAGTGAAGTGGCTCACACGGTGGCTGGCGTATCCGCTCCAGCACCTGGGCGCAAAGATGGATACCGCAGTGCTGATGCACAGCACCATGGAAGGCTCGGGCAAAAGCCTGTTGTTCGCCGATGCGTTGGGCATGCTGTACGGCCAGTACGCGGCAACCGTGGGCCAGACCCAGCTTGAGAGCAACTTCAACGCATGGCAGAGCCGCAAACTCTGGTCGGTGTTTGAAGAAGTGGTGAGCCGTGACCAGCGCTACAACCAAGTGGGCAAGATCAAGCACCTGATCACCGGCAAGACCGTGCGGATGGAATCCAAGTTCATCAACGGTTGGGAGGAAGCCAACCACATGAACGCAGTGTTCCTGAGTAACGAGATCCTGCCCTGGCCGATCAGCGACAGCGACCGCCGGATGCTTGTCATGTGGCCCATGGAAACGTTGCCAGTGGAGCGCCAGAAGGCGATAGGCAAGGAGCTGGAGGAGGGTGGCGTGGCGGCTCTGTATGGCTGGTTGCTCTCGGTGGACCTGGGCGACTTCAACCAGCGCACACGCCCGCCATCGACCGAAGCCCGGGAGCGGCTGGTGGCCTTGAGTCGGGCCGCCTGGCAGACGTTCTTGCACTTGTGGCGCTATGGCGAGCTGGGTTTTGGTTTGTGGGGACCGTGCCTGTCTTCGGATGTGTACGCGGTGTTTCTTGAGTGGTGCCAGCGCAACAAGGAGCACGCCATGAGCCAAACCAAGTTTTCGCTGTTCCTCAGTTCGGAGATCGATAAGACGCGGGCGATCCCCTGGACCGAGGGGATGAACCGCAAGTTCGGCGCGTTCTTCTTTCCTCCCAATCTTGAACCTTCCCCGCCCCCTTCAATGAAAGCGGCCGCCCTGGGCAAGCAGGTCGAGGAGTGGCGGGCCCGCGCTCGGGTCGCCGGGTGGAGCGTGGACAGTTGGGACCATGTGCCGAGGCCTGCACCATGACTGCGCTCAAATGTGTGTTGGGTGTGTTGGGTGTGTGTCGGGTTGGTTTTGGCAATTCAACACAGGTTAAACCCTTCTATTTCACGGGCTCTAGGGCTGTGTGTCGGGTGTGTTGGGTTTGGCTACGCGGGCGCGCATGCGTGACGTTATTTGGAGCCGGTTCGAAGGCAGATTTTATTTCCCATGCGAGGACTGAAAAACCCAACAAACCCAACACACTCAACACAGGTTCTATTAGATCATTGAATTTAAAGGGATTTATTTGTGTTGGGTTTGTGTTGGGTTGGGTGTTTTTTGTGTCGGGTATGGTTTCCAGGGGGGTGGGGCAATGATTCAGGAGATCGAGGAGCTGATGTTGCATTGGGCGGCCCAGCTCGGCCGCGTGGGTGATGGCGGCGGCTTAGGCAGCCCCATGGCAACGATCATGGAGTGGGGAGGGTGCGCACCGCGTGGGACGCCAGGGCCGCGTTTGCCTGGTGGCGGTGCTGGGATTGATCACATTGCTTCGGAGGTTTCGGCCGCACTCGCGCAGATTGAGCGCCAGTCAGAGAAAGGAGCCCTGCTGGTCCGGCTTGCGCATAACCGCTACCTGCCTGCCAAGCCGTTGACCGTCCAGGCGCAGCTCGCCCTTTTGCAGTTGCCCACCAGTGCAGATCGAACTTACCGGAATTGGGTCCACCGGCTGCATCAGCAAGTGCAGGTCATTCTTGCAGTACGAACGGTCACGGCCCGTGGTGGCCCCAAGCGCAGCAGTCGTGCCGGAAGAGACTACATTGCGTCGAGGGAGGCACGCTGGCAGCTTTGACCGTTCGTCGGGATGGTTTGTCGTGTTGTGGTCGTATTGTTGTCGCGTTGTTGTCGTGTTTGTGTCGCGTTCTGACCAACCGAAAATACCCCCTTTTCGGTTTTTCCGGAGGGGGGTAAAAAGTCACCACGATATGCGACCTGCGCCTAGGCGCTCCACCTGAGCACGTGCTGTGCACCTTGTCCTGACCTTGGTCGGGGCGCTGAAAACCCCGTCACCCTGGCGGGGTTTTCTTTTTCCGGCGTTCGCCGCGCTCCCCCATTTGAGACCCCCTATGACTAACGAGCAGCAAGCGCTGGCAGAGATGCCTATCTGGTTGGTAATTGTCCTGGCCCTGGTGGGCGGTGTGTCCGGCGAGATGTGGCGAGCCGACAAGGATGGCGCCCGGGGGTGGGTGCTGTTGCGGCGCCTAGCGCTTCGGTCCGGTGCGTGCATCGTCTGCGGCATGGCAGCGCTGATGCTGCTGATCGGCGCCGGTGTTTCGATCTGGACGGCGGGCGCCTTCGGCTGCCTGACTGCGATGGCCGGGGCGGATGTTGCCATTGGCCTGTACGAACGGTGGGCGGCTCGGCGGATCGGCGTCATTGAAGTGTCCGCCGAATCAAATCGCTCTGAGTAGCGCCCCCCAGCCCCCGATTAAGCAGGTTTCTTCAAATGAATGAATCCAGGCAGCAGCAGATGCTTGCAGGGCAATCCTCTATTGCTCAAAAAGTCTTCGGTTATGTACCCATTCAAACATCCTGGATCGCTAGGGATATTCATCGCGCAGTCCTCACTGCCAATGCCAGTGGAGCATCGGCGTATGCCGTCCGGCGCGCACTCGGTGAACTCAAAGATGCTGGGCTTATCAGGGAACCGGAGGGTGGCAAATTCCAGCGTGATCCAACAACCCCCAAAACGAAGAAGGAACAGACTGTGACTCAGGCAGCAAAGCAGGTTGTTGTATCGATCAAGACGCCTGAGGGCGCGCTGGACGCTTTGGCCGTTCTGTCAGGAGAGGTGGTGTGTGTGGCCGATGAATTCAGCAAACGCATGAAGGCGTTGGCTGCGCGTATCGAAGAAGTTGCCCTGACGGTTGAGGCTGAACGCGAAAGCAATGCGGAGGCCATTGTGAAGGCCAAGCGCCTGCAAGAGGCGCTTCGTGAGTTTGCGTAAGTGGGTTCTTTGGCTATTCGTGACAGGCGATCTCTCGGATTTGAGCGATGCAGTGATGGTGCACCAGATTGGGGCGCCGAAAACCGCCGGGGACCCTGGGAGCCTTTCCCGGACACGGGGTCGGAAACCCGCGGATCTTTGTTAGCGGCTGGTTCACCCGCTTAGTGAACTGGCGGTGAACTGGTGAACACCCCGTATTCATTGGGTTAACTGGACGTCAAACACATGACCGTTATCAGCAAGTCGGACTTTGCGGCCCGGCGCGGTTGGGCCAAGTCCTACGTTTCCAAACTGGCCAAGCAAGATCGGCTGGTGCTGACCGCAGACGGCAAGGTCGAGCTGGAGGCAACCGAGGCCCTGCTGGCTGAATCGGCAGACCCCAGCAAGGCGGCGGTGGCTGCCCGGCATGAAGAAGCGCGCATTGATCGCGATGTGCGCAGCGGCCTGGTGCCGACTGCTGAAACCGATGCTGTGCCGCAACTCCCCAGCAAAGGCCCGGATTTTCAGAAGTCCCGAGCCCACCGGGAGCATTACCTGGCCAAGCTGGCCGAAGCTGAGTTCTACAAGGTCCAGGGTGACCTCGTTGATCGCGAAGCGGTAACGGTTGCGGCCTACAACGCGGGGCGCATGGTCCGTGATTTGCTGTTCAGCATGTCGCCGCAACTGGCTGCCGAGGTCGCGGCACTGAGCGATCCCTGGGAAATCGAGCGACACCTGACTGGGGCGTTTCGCCGGGCCCTTGAAGACGCCGGACGCATGACCGACGCCGACCTACAACAAGCCATCACACAGAGCTGAACCTATGCCCGAATACGCAAACGGTGCAGAGGTGTACCGCGATGCGTATTGCCGAGGGCTACAGCCAGACCCTGCACTATGGGTTGACGAATGGGCAGATGAATACATGCGAATCCCGCGTGACACGGGAGCCGCAGAGCCCGGCAAGTACCGCACGGACCGTACGCCGTACGCACGAGAACCCATGCGCTGCCTGTCCCCGGCCCACCCCTGCAAACGGGTGGTGACCATGGTGGCCTCGCAGTTGATGAAAACCCAGATCGCCTTGAACTGGATCGGCGGCCTGATCCACATGGCCCCATCCAACATCCTGACCTTGCTGCCGAGCCTCGGCCTGGCCAAGCGGGTTTCGTCGCGGATCGGCAAGACGATCAAGGCCACGCCTGAGCTGAACAAGCGGGTGGCGTCCAGCCGCTCCCGCGACTCCCGCAACACCATGGACACCAAGGAGTTCGAAGGTGGCTCGCTGTATGTGACCACGGCCGGTTCTGCCGCCAACCTTGCCGAGCTATCGGCTCGGTATGTGTACGGTGACGAGGTCGACCGGTGGGAGGTTGATGTGGGCGAGGAGGGCGACCCCATCGAACTGGCGGAAGCCCGGGGCAGTACCTTCGGCCGCAACGCCAAGTTCTACTTTTCCAGCTCGCCGACCATCAAGGGCGCCTCGCGGATCAGCGACCTGTTCGAGTCCAGCGACCAGCGGCATTACTACGTGCCGTGCCCAACCTGCGGGCATCACCAGGTGCTGGAGTGGGAGCGCCTGCTGTACTCCGCTGATTTCAGCGTGGCGCACTACCAGTGTGCAGGTCCTGAGTGTGATGTCCTGATCGAGGAACACCACAAAGGATGGATGCTGGCTAACGGAAAGTGGCGGGCGCACGCCGAGGGCGACGGGGAAACGGTGGGGTTCTGCCTCAACGCTTTGTACGCCCCTTCCGGCTGGACCGACTGGCGGACCTTGGCCCGGCAGTACGAGAAGGCCAAGAAGGCCCAGGCCGCTGGCAACCTGGAGCCGATGCAGGTGTTTTACAACACCCGCCTGGCCAAGGTCTGGGACAGCGCCCAGGAGCAAACCAAGGCCCACGTCCTACGGGATCGGGCCCGGCTTGAGCGCTACAGCCTCGGCTCGATGCCGGCCGGGGTGTTGATGCTGACCGCTGCGGTCGACGTGCAGGCCAACCGCCTTGAGCTGATGGTGATGGGCTTCGGTGTTGGCCTGGAGCGCTGGGTTATCGACCACCAGGTGATTTGGGGCGATCCGGCGAACCAGAAGACATGGGATGTGCTGGACGAGAAGCTCAAGGCGCGATACCGGCATCCTTGCGGCGTCGCGCTGGCGGTCCTGGCTGCGGGTGTCGACTCCGGTGGTCACCACACGGACGAGGTTTACCAGTTCTGCCGCCTTCGCCGGTGGCGCAACATATTCGCCATCAAGGGGGCTAGTAAGCCCGGGCGTCCGGTCATTGCCCAGCGCCCGTCGATGGTCGATGTCACCTGGCGCGGGCAGACCGAGCGCAACGGCGCCGAGCTGTGGTTTGTCGGCACCGACACCGCCAAGGACTGGATCTACAACCGCTACCCGTTCCCAGACGGTCCGGGTGCGTTGCACTTTGCCAACGACTTGCCCGACGAGTTCTTTGACCAGTGCGTGGCCGAAAGCAAGGTGGCCCGCTACGTCAAAGGCTACAAGCGCATCGAGTGGGTGAAGGGCAAGGCTGACCGAAACGAAGCGCTCGACCTGATGGTGTATTGCCTGGCGATGGCCCATTACCTGGGCATCAATCGCTACCTCGACGCTGATTGGGAGCGGGTCCGGCAGGCGCTGGCACAGGGCGGGTTGTTCGACGAAGAGGCCGGCCAGCAGGCGGTGTCGCCTGCACCCGCGACCGATGAACCGGAACCACAGGCCATCGAGAGTCCGGCTCTGCCACCTGTGGCCAGGGCCCAACCCGTAGCGCCGCAACCTCAACGCCGCATGTCCACCAGCGGCTATCTCAAGAGACGCTGATATGTCCTTTACCCAGAAACACCTCGACGCTATCGAGGCGGCTATCGCTCGCGGTGAAAAAACCGTGCGCTATGTCGACCGCACGGTGGAATACCGGACGGTGGACGAGCTGCTCAGGGCTCGCGAGGAGATCCGAGGCAGTCTTGCCGCAAGTGCTGGCCCACGCCCCCGCGTGGTTCGGCTTTACCACGGGGGCAAAGGACTGTAATGGCTCGCCACTACCCAACGTTGAGCCGTCAAGGCTTCCTGCTGCCATCAAACATCAAGGCCAGCTACGAAGGCGCCGGGGAGGGGCGCCGGTCGGCGGGCTGGGACGCCCCGGAGAGTAGCCTCAACAGTATCAACACCCCGGCCTTGCGCAACTTGCGCTCGCGCTCCAGGGCAGCGGTGCGTAATGACCCCTATGCCTTCAACGTGGTGGACAAGCGGGTCAGTAACCTGATCGGCACCGGCATTACCCCTCGGGCCCAGACCGTCGACAACGACCTGCGCAAGCTGTTGCATGTCTTGTGGGAGGATTGGGTGGACGAGTCGGATGCCGACGAGCTAACCGACTTTTATGGCCAGCAGGCGCTGGTCGCCCGGACCGTTGAAACCTCGGGTGAATGCTTCGTGCGGTTGCGGCCGCGTCGAACCGAGGATGGGCTGGCGGTGCCCTTGCAGGTGCAACTGCTGGCGCCGGAGTTTGTGCCCCATGACAAATTTGAAACCACCCGCGACGGCAACGTCATTCGGGCCGGGATCGAGTTCAACGGCATAGGCAAGCGGGTGGCGTACTGGATGTATCGCTCGCACCCGGGGGAATCCTCCGCATTGACTGGAGGCTATAACCAGCTAGTGCGAGTGCCGGCCGCCCAGGTGCTGCACATCTTCGACCCGCTGGAGCCCGGCCAGTTGCGTGGTGTACCGCGCCTGTCGCCAGTGCTGAAACGCCTGCGCAGCCTCGATAACTACGATGATGCGGTGCTGTTCCGGCAGGAGGTCGCCAACCTGTTCGCGGGCTTTATTACCCGTCCCACGCCGGAAGGTGGTCCGCCGGCACTCGATCCCGTCACCGGCCAGCCGTTGACTCTGGATCGAGACGGGTTCACGCCGATGGTGGCGCTGGAGCCGGGGACCATGCAGGAGCTAGGGCCCGGGGAGGAGGTCGAGTTCTCCACGCCGCCGGATGCGGGTAACAACTACCCGGACTTCATGCGCCAGCAACTCATGGCTGCTGCTGCCGGCGCGGGGGTGCCCTACGAGATCGTTACCGGCGATATGAAGGACATCAACGATCGTGTGATGCGGGTGGTGCTGAACGAGTTTCGCCGGCGTCTGGAGCAGTTGCAGTTCGGCGTTTACGTGCACCAGCTCTGCCGCCCGGTGCGTGCGGCTTGGCTGGATATGGCGTTCTTGGCCGGTGCCGTGCAATTGCCGGACTACGCCCAGCGTCGCCGTGAATACCTGCGTACCCGCTGGGTGCCCCAGGGCTGGCCGTACCTTCAACCGGTACAGGACGTTCAAGCCCGACGAATGGAAGTGCAGGCCGGCTTCGCCTCGCGCAGCGAGATGTGCCTGCGTACCGGCTACGACGCTGAAACGGTCGACGCGGAAAACGCCGCTGATCTTGAGCGGGCGAACGGCCTGGGCCTCAACTACAACACCCTCGAAAGCGTCGAGCTGCTCGACGACAAGGAGCAACCATGAGCAAGAAAACTCAGGTCCGCGTCTACGACGCTGCCGGCGCGCTGGTGCCGGTCAAGGACCAGACCTGGTACACACTGCGAGCCAGCGGCGAAGCCGAACAACGCAACATCGAAGTGTTCGTGTATGGCGAGATCGGCGCCTGGGGCGTGACCGCGAATCAGTTTGTGCAGGATCTGCGGGCCCTGGATGACGGAGTGTCGCCGGTGGTGGTTGCCTTCAATAGCATTGGTGGGGATCTGTTCGATGGCCTGGCAATGCACAACGCGCTTTCGCGTTTGGGCGAGCGCTGTACCGGTCGGATTGACGCCCTGGCCGCCAGCGCCGCCAGCGTGGCAGTGTGCGGCGCGCATCGAGTGGTGATCGCCGCCAACGCCATGGTGATGATTCACAACCCGTGGACCTATGCTGCAGGCGATGCCGACGACTTCCGCAAGGTCGCCGATGTGCTGGATCAGACCCTGGAGGCGATCATCGCGGCCTACAAGTCTAAGGCGCCGGACATCGACGATGCCGAGCTGCGGCGCCTCGTCGATGCCGAAACCTGGCTGACCGCCAACGAGGCTGTGGCGCTGGGCCTGGCGGACGAAGTAGGCGACGGGGTCAAGGTCAGCGCCTGCCTGGGCCATGGCGATGCGCTGCGGCGCTTTCGCAACGCGCCCCCTGGGCTGCTGGCCCAGCTGGACGAGCAACCGCCAACGGTTCCGGGTGAGCCGGCAACACCGCCCGAACCGGCTCCGGTGGTGGACGCTGCCCAGCTGGCTCTGCTGATCACCCAGCGTTGCGCTGAGTCCGGTATCAGCAACCTGGTAGAACCGTTGCTCAAGTCCACTCAGTTGGAAAGTGAGGCGGTGGTCCAGGCTGGCCTGGCCCGGGCCAAGACCATCAACGATCTGTGCGTAGCCGCTCGGTTGCCGGAGTTCAGCGCCGAGTTCGTGGCCACTGGCTTGGACGCGGCCGGTGTCCGCGCTCGCTTGTTCGACAAGCTGGTGGGCACCGGCAAGGGCTTTGAAATCAATAACAGCCTGCCGTTGGAAAACGACCCCCCGCCCAAGGTACAGGCCAAGAAAATCGACCAGCCCTCAATCTGGGCTGCTCGCCAAGCTGCACAACAACCCTCCGCAAAAGGAACCAGACCATGACTGTTCAACGTGAGCCGATGCATGCGGGTGAATTCCTGCTGTCCGAAGGCGCCGGCAACATCTCCCGCGAAGCCATCAACGTCGCCGCCGGCCCGGCCCTGGAGCCCGGCCAGATCCTCGGCCTTGTCACTGCTACCGGTGAGTTCGCGCCTTACAAGCCAACTGCCGAAGACGGCAGCGAGAACGCCCAGGCCATCCTCTACGGCCCACTGGGCGAGTCGGATGTGGTGCGACGCGGTCGCGCCGTGGTGCGCCTTGCTGAGGTTAGTGAGGCTTGTCTGACTGGCCTCGACATGGCGGCTGAAAAGGCCCTGGCCAGTCACTTCGTGATCGTCCGCTAAGACCCTTCACCCTCGTTTATCGAACCCGCCCTTGCGGGTTTTTTGCTTTCTGGAGATTGCTTCATGGCTGACATTGAGATTTTTAACGACGATGCGTTTTCGGTTTCCTCGCTGACTGCGGCGATCAACGAGCAGGAATACCTGCCGGGTCGTATCAGCAGCCTGGGTCTGTTCCAGGAGGAGGGCATTACCACCCTGACGGTTCAGATCGAGAAGGACGGCGACACCATCGCCTTGGTCCCTGCGGGCGAGCGCGGCACCTCGGGTCTGGTGGTCGGTGGTAGCAAGCGCAACCTGATCCCGTTCAACACCGTGCATTTGCCGCAGCGCTTCGCTATCAAGGCCGATGAGATCCAGGGCATTCGTGCTTTCGGCACCCGCAGCGAGCTGCAGTCGGTTCAGGATGTGGTTAACAAGCGCCTGGCCAAGTGCCGTCGACAGTTGGATGTTACTCACGAGTTCCAACGTATGGGCGCCTTGAACGGTCAGATCCTCGATGCCGATGGCAAGACGGTGCTGCTGGACATCTACAAGACCTTTGGGGTGAGTCGTAAGAAGATGTCGATGGGGCTCAACGACCCTGCCACTGAAATCCGCGTCAAATGCGGCGAGGCCCTGGACCTGCAAGAGGATGCCTTGGGCAGTATCACCAGCACTGGAGCAAGGGCTTTCTGTGGCAAGAATTTCTGGCCCAAATTGATTGCCCACGCGAAAGTCAAAGAAACCTTCGTCAACACTCAGCAGGCGGCAGCACTGCGGGGGGATGCCCGTGAGAGCTTCGAATTCGGCGGTATTGTCTGGGAGCGCTATCGCGGCAAAGTTGCTGGGGTTTCGTTTGTTCATGACGACAAGGCGCTGCTGATCCCCGAAGGTGTGCCAGATCTGTACATCTCGGTGTTTGCTCCAGCCGACTACATGGAAACGGTCAACACCGAGGGCTTGCCGTACTACAGCAAGATCGAGCCGCTGCCGTTCAACAAGGGCATGGCCGGCGAAGCTCAGTCGAACCCGCTGCACCTGTGCACGCGGCCGCTCGCGCAGATCATGCTGGAGATGTGACCGTGGGCATTCGCGACTTGGTGGCGGATGTCGACGAGGTGGTGTTTGAAGTGCTGGCGGACACCGCCTACATCGAGGGGCGCGAGGTGCGGGGGATGTTCTCCGCGCCTTGGCTGCAACCCAGGCTCGGCAAGATGTCTACGGCCCTGCGCGAGCCGCATGTGGTGATTCGTGTGGCAGACGCCGAGGGCGTAGAGATCCGGCAACAGGTGCGGATCGACCTGCCGGAGCCTGATGGCGGTGGGGTTTACACCCTGATCCAGGTGGAGCCGACGGGGGATGGCCTGGTGACGCTTGTTCTGAGGATCAACCCATGAATGTTAGCTATGCTCGGGTAGCCGCCAGCAATGGCGTTATCACTTTGCAATCGTCGCCTGCGGATCTACAGGCGTTCAAGGACTTTGCCGCTCTGGTCCCGAAAGCGGCGGCGGTGGCCCAGCGCCGGGCGATCAACAAGACGTTGCGCTGGCTGCGCACCTACATTTCCCGGGGAGTTAGTAGCAAGGAGCGTATAGCGGTGGGGGCTGTTCGCCAGCGCCTGCGGGCCTATCCGATCAACAGCGCCGGGCAGGGCAAGCTCTGGTTCGGTATCAACCCGATTGAGTCCAGCCGAATCGGCCGCGCCCGCCAGAACCGGTCGGGTGTGTCGGTGGCGGGCAGGCGTTATCAGGGGGCGTTTTACAAGCAGGTCTATGGAAGTCAGGCGGATATCTGGATTCGTACCGGCAGCCGCCACTATGACCCAGCTGACTATCCCGAAACCCGCGAGGGGCGACGGCGCTCGGGCTTCATCAACGAGAACGACAACCGCTTCCCCCTGGCCAAGGCCAAGGTATCGCTGGATGACGTGCGGCCCATCTTCGATGAATGGGTTAAACGGGCAGATCAGCGGCTGCTGGAGATCCTGGAGCAGGAGCTGAACTTTGAGCTGCAAAAATACTTGAGAGGTAGCAAAGGTGTCTGAACCCCTCGATCTAGACCAGCTCTACCAGGCCATCGAACAGCATATCCGCGAGGCTATTCCCGGCCTGTTTGATGTAGCCGTGATGCCTGACAAGCTTGGGCGCATAGCACTTCCGGCCGTGATTGTTGAGCTGGTCGAACTGGAGCCTGGAACCGACCCGCTGACCGGTGAGACGGCGCTGGAAGCCCGCTTTGAAGCGCGGGTGATGGTGGGAGCTGAGCAACCTCAATCTCAACGGCAGGCGCTGTTCATTGCCTCGCAGCTTGCGGTTTTGCTACGCATGCAGACCTGGGGTCAGCCGGTAGAGGCTGCGCAGTTTGTCCGCTCTGGCCAGGATTGGACGCGGCCCGAGCTGGACGGCTACACAATCTGGGCTGTGGAATGGACCCAGGGCTTATACCTCGGCCTCGAGGAGTGGCCATGGCCCAACCAGCCACCTGGAACTCTGGTGTTTGGGTTCAGTCCTGACATCGGCCCGGATCATCAGGGCGGTTACCTGGGCCCGGAGGAGATGGCATGAGCTACGTTTCAGCAGCGCATGACCGCATGATCGCCGGCCTGATCATTCCCTGTAGCGTGGTCGCGGTCGATCTGGCCGCCGCCATGGTGCGGGTGTCTGATGGTGCCGGCTGGACCAGCGCCTGGGTGCGTTGGCACAGCCAGGCCGCTGGTAAGGCCCGGCACTGGCGGGCGCCGAGCTTGGGCGAGCAGGGCGCTTTGATCAGCCCCAGCGGTGAGCCTGCTCAGGGGACCTTTGTACCGGGGTTGTACGGTAATGCTGGGGCCCAGCCGGACAACCGCGACCACGTCGAGGTTTGGCGCTTCGACGATGGCGGCTCGCTGGTCTACGACTGGCAGGCCAAGAGCTACAGCATCAACCTACCCAGCGGCACGGTGACTATCCAGGTTGGCGGTAGCTCGGCGGTGATCACCGATAGCGCGATCACCGGCAAGGCCAACACCATCACCCTGACCGGGCAAATCACCTTGAACGGTGACGTACAAATCAACGGCGCGAGCCTAAAGCACAACGGGGTCAACGTCGGTTCGACTCATACCCATTCGGGCGTGATGCCCGACAGTGGATCGACAGCAGCACTTCAATAACCAGCGGCCCGCAGCAGCGGGCTTTTTTTCGCCTGGAGCAAACATGACCACAACCAAGAAACCCGCCGAGCAAACCGGCGGGGAGCCGGCAGCGCCCGGCGCTTCGGTGTTCCTCGACACCCTCTATACCTCCCGCGTGCTGATCCTGCCGGATGGCCGTCAACTGCCGGTGAAGCAGGGCCACGTAATGGCCGAGGCAGGCGACCAGGTGGCGCTGGACTACCTGCGCTCGCATTCGGATTTACTGCCGCAGGGGTGACGCGATGATCGGAATGGATCGCCGAACGGGCCAGCCGCTGTCGGGCCTTGAGCATGTGCGGCAGTCCATCGAGGACATCCTGACCACGCCGCTGGGCAGCCGGCGGATGCGCCCGGAGTACGGCAGTGACCTGCGCCGCTACGTCGACTTGCCCGTCACCGGCGGCTGGAAAAGCGCCGTCCAGGCCGAGGTGGCTCGGGCGCTGTTGCGCTGGGAGCCGCGCTTGAAGCTGGAGCGGGTGCAGGTGGTGGCAGTGGTAGGTGGGCAGATCAGCTTTCAGCTGGTGGGCCAGTACCTGGGGGATAGCGCAGTGTTGGAGGTGACGGCATGAGCATACTGGACTTGTCGGCGTTGTCGGCGCCGCAGGTGCTGGAGCCCCTGGACTATGAGAAGTTGTACCAGCGCAAGCTGGCGCTGTTCCGCTTGGCCATGGGCGAGAACTGGACCGCCGCGGTCGAGAGTGACTCGGTCGTCAAGCAGTTGGAGCTGGTGGCCTACGGCGACATGCAGATGCGCGCCCGGGTCAACGACGCGGCCAAGGCGCTGCTGCTGGCTCATGCCAAGGGCTCGGACCTGGATCACCTGGCGGCAAACGTCAAGCTTCCTCGCCTAGTGATCCGTCCAGCCGATCCGCAGGCGGTGCCGCCTGTAGGGGAGGTCAAGGAGACCGATGATGCTTTGCGCGAGCGCGTCCAACTGGCCTACGAAGGGCTAACAACGGCAGGCCCACGCAACAGCTACATCCTGCATGCGCGCAACGCCTCGGCACTGGTGGCCGATGCCGAGGCTGAAAGCCCCTCGCCGGCGTGTGTCACGGTGACAGTGTTGGGGCTCGATGGTGACGGCCAGGTCGGGGCCGAGCTGTTGGCGACGGTCGCGGCGGCCCTCAATGACGAGAACGTTCGGCCGCTGGGGGACCGGGTTACGGTACAGAGCGCGCAGGTGCTGCCGTACCGCATCGATGCGGTGTTGCATATGAAGGGCCCAGGCCCTGAAAGCGATGCTGCCTTGGCCGAGGCCCAGCGCCGCTTAGCCGACTGGGTGAATCCGCGCCGGCGGCTGGGGCTTGAGGTTGCCCGTTCGGCCATCGATGCCCAGTTGCACGTCGCCGGAGTTTCCAGGGTCGATCTGGCCAACTGGCGCGACATCACTCCGACTCGGGCCCAGGCTGCGTACTGCACCGGCTACAGCGTCACGCTGGGGGGCTGATATGACCAGCCTACTACCGATCAACAGCACGCCGTTGGAGCGGGCCATGGAGGCCGCAGGGGCTCGGCCAGGGGAGGTTTCCCAGATCCTGCGCACGCTCTACAACCCCGACACCTGCCCGGCGCATCTGCTCTCGCAATTGGCTTGGGCCTGGTCAGTGGATCGCTGGGACCCGGCCTGGTCGGAGACGGTCAAGCGCAGCGCTATCAAAGCGTCGTTTTTCATTCATGCCCGCAAGGGAACCATCGGCGCGCTACGGCGGGTAGTGGAGCCTCTGGGCTATCTAATCGAGGTGATCGAGTGGTGGCAGGCGGTGCCGCAAGGCCCGCCGGCCACCTTCGCCCTGAAAGTTGGGGTTCTGGATACCGGTATCACGGAAGCGATGTATGCCGAGCTAACGCGCCTGATCGATGACGCCAAACCGGTTAGCCGCCACATGACTGGCTTGGCCATCAGCCTGGAAACCTCGGGGGTGATCCATTTCGGCGCCTACGTGGACCAGGGCGAAGTGATCGACGTGTATCCGCCTGCGCCCCGTGATATCGAGGTGACCGGCCGTTATGGTCAGGTCGTTTGCATTGACGAAATAGACACTCTGGATGTGTACCCATGATCGATTCCAACAGTCAGTTTTTCGCTATTCTGACGGCGGTGGGGGAGGCGAAACAGGCCAATGCCACCGCCCTGGGCATTCCCTGGACCTTCAAAGATATGGCGGTTGGGGATGCCAACGGCACAGCCCCCATGCCAGATCGCAGCCAGACCAAGCTGATCAACGAGTGGCGCCGGGCTGCGGTCAACCAAGTGCGTACCGATCCCGCCAATCCGAATGTCATTATCACCGAACAGGTGATTCCGTCGGACGTCGGGGGGCGCTGGATACGCGAGATCGGCTTGTATGACGCTGCCGGCGACTTAGTGGCGGTGGCCAACTGCGCGCCGAGCTTCAAGCCCTTGCTGGCTCAGGGCACCGGCAAGACCCAGATCATCCGCATGAACTTCATCGTGTCGAACACCGCCCAGATTGTGCTCAAGATCGATCCGGCGGTGGTGTTGGCCACTCGGCAATATGTCGATGATTCGCTGGCCGCTGCGCTGCCGGCGAACAAGACACCAGGCACTTACCGACAGGTGACCATCGACAAACGGGGCCTTGTTGTCAGCGGCGATAACCCGACGACTCTGACTGGTTATGGCATCACCGATGCCTTCACCAAGTCGGAAGCGTCGGCGGCGGTCAATCAAGCGGTGGCTGCTCTTGTTGCATCTGCACCTGGCGCACTCGACACATTGAAAGAGCTTGCAGATGCGCTCGGCAATGATCCGAACTTTGCCACCACCATGACAAATGCTCTGGCTGGCAAGGCGAACAAGGCCGCCACTCTCGCTGGCTACGGTATTACTGATGCATTCACTAAGCCTGAAACCACAACGGCTATTCAACAAGCGATAGCGAGTCTGGTGGCATCGTCACCTGCAGCACTTGATACCTTGAAAGAGCTGGCCGATGCGCTGGGCAATGACCCGAATTTTGCCACCACCATGACAAATGCTCTGGCAGGCAAGGCGAACAAAGCAGCCACTCTCGGTGGCTACGGCATTACTGATGCTTATACAGCTACCCAGACTAATAGTCTGCTTTCAGCAAAATTGTCTCGCGAATCAATTCTGAGTGTAGGGTTTCAAAACGATGACGTTAGACTCCCTTACATGTTGCGCGAGTCAGACTTAGGGATGTATTTCCTTGAGCCGAAAATTGGCTATACCACCGTTCAGCAAGGCGGAGGCATTGATCAGCTACCGAACAAAATTAAAATCGGTTACTCCCTACAAGGGGTACGAATAACGGTCGATACGACTGACGCGGGCATAATTTGGACTTCTGGAAATTACGATCCAACCAAAAAGGCCGATGCTGATTCCGTATTGCAAGCAACTGAGAGCAAACGAGGCACAGCCCGCATAGCTCCAATCGCTGATGTAAATGCAGGTGTCGATGACGCAGCGTTTGTAACTTCAAAAAAATTGCGTTGGGGCTTTTCAGCCAGTCTCGCCATCAATGGCTATATCGCGCTGCCCAGCTGGCTCGGCGGTCTGGTCATTCAGTGGGGGAGATCTGATCTTGCAGGATCGCAATTCGGCAATGTGGCGTTTCCAGTCGCGTTTCCAAACAATGGATTTATCGCACTTGCAGTAGATGCAGTTGTTGCGGGTACTCCGAGCACTCTCTCCGCTGTTGGTGTAACAGTTCCAACGACTGCGGGATTCAGTCTTGTTTCAGCGTCTGCATCTGCAGCAGGCATCCAGATGTGGGCGGCAATAGGTAACTAAAATGGCCAGTAAAAATCGACTCTATAGCCAAACAACTCAGACCACGTATTTAAAGGGGATACATTCAGATATACCAACCGATGCCGTTGAGATATCTGAGGAGTTGTATTTGAAAGTTATTGGAAATCCGCCACCTGGCAAGATACGAGAGCATGACGAAAAAGGTTTACCTTATCTCGTAGATGCTCTCCCTGATCGGCAGACCGTCGAACGTGCCTGGCGGGATGGCGAGTTTGCCGGCGTGTTGTGGTTGCGTGAGCGGCATCGAGATCAGTTGGAAGTGAGCGCCAATCCTACGCTGAGTGTTGAGCAGTTCCAGGAGCTGCTGACATACATTCAGGCCTTGCGAGACTGGCCGCAATCAAAGGCCTTTCCGGATACCGATCACCGCCCAAACCCGCCGCCCTGGCTTGCCGAGCAAACCCGCTAAACGCCCCGCACAGTCGGGGCGTTTTCATTCCCGCGCTTCGGCGCCTGTTCCACCCACGGCCTCGCACATGCGGGGCCTTGTCATTTCTGGAGACTCTATGAGCTTTTTCCACGGCGTCACTGTCACCAACGTGGACACCGGCGCACGCACCATCGCGCTGCCCACGTCCTCGATCATCGGCTTGGTGGATACCTTCACCGAGGGTCCAGGCGTTAGCGCCAAGGCCAATGACCTGTTGTTGATCACCAGCGAGCGCGAGGCGATTGCCGCCTGGGGCCCGGATGCGGCGATCACTAAGGCCTGCCAGGCCATCTACCAGCGGGCCAAGGCGGTGATCGTCGCCTGTGGCGTGGCCAAGGTCGCGGACGCGGCGCAACAGACCTCGGCGATCATTGGCGGGGTCCTGGCCAGCGGCAAACGTACTGGTCTGCAGGCGCTGCTCGATGGCAAGAGCCGTTTCAACGCCCAGCCACGCCTGCTGGTGGCGCCTAAGCACAGCGCGACCCTGGCAGTCGGCACGGCCCTGGTGGCCCTGGGGGACAAGCTGCGCGGTCTGGCCATCATCGACGGGACCAGCACCACCGACGAGGCGGCCATGGAGTACGCCAAAAACTTTGGCGCCAAGCGCGCCTACCTGGTTGACCCAGGTGTTCAGTATTGGGATGGCCAGGCCAGCGCCACCGTCGACGCCCCGGCCTCGGCCTGGGTCGCTGGCTTGTTCGCCTGGACTGATAGCGAGTACGGCTTCTGGGCCTCGCCATCGAACAAGGAGTTCGTCGGAATCACTGGCACAGGCCGGCCTGTCGAGTTTCTGGACGGCGACGAGACCTGCCGCGCCAACCTGCTGAATAACGCCAACATCACCACCATTATTCGCGACGCCGGCTTTCGTCTGTGGGGTAACCGCACGCTGTCCAGTGATCCCAAATGGGCGTTCGTCACCCGCGTGCGAACCATGGACATCGTCATGGACGCGATTCTCTACGGGCACAAATGGGCGGTGGATCGGTCGATCACGGCCACCTATGTGAAGGACGTCACCGAGGGCCTGCAAGCCTTCATGCGCGACCTCAAGAACCAGGGGGCGATTATCAATTTCGAGGTCTATGCCGACCCGGAGTTGAACACCGCCAGCCAACTGGAACAGGGCAAGGTGTACTGGAATATCCGCTTCACCGACGTACCGCCCGCCGAGAACCCGAATTTTCGTGTCGAGGTTACCAACCAGTGGTTGACCGAAGTCCTCGATAAAGCCGCTTAAGGAGCCGCAGCAATGGCAATGATTCCCGAAACCCTGGCGAACATGAATTTGTTTGTCGACGGCATCAGCTTTCAAGGCGACGTGCCGAGCCTGACCCTGCCCAAGCTCACCCTCAAGACCGAGGAACACCGGGCCGGCGGCATGGATCTGCCGGTGGAACTGGACATGGGCATGGAGAAGCAAGAAGCCGGCTTCACCACCACCGGCGTGCGCCGCGAGTCGCTGCGCATGTTCGGTCTGTCTGATGGGACCGCGTTCAACGGCGTGTTCCGGGGGGCCTTCAAGGGCCTCAAGGGCAAGACCACCCCGGTGATCGTGACCCTGCGCGGCCTGCTCAAGGAAGTCGACATGGGCGACTGGAAGGCGGGCGACAAGGCCGAGATCAAGCACAACGTGGCCTTGACCTACTACAAGCTGGAGGTCGACGGGCGCCTGATCTACGAGATCGATGCCCTCGGCATGAAGCGCGTGATTAACGGTGTCGACCAACTCGCCGCCCAACGTTCGGCCCTGGGCCTGTAAGGAAAACCCTCATGACTCAAGCAAAGAAAACCCCGGCCTGGATGACCCTGACCCCCGATAGCGTCGCAGTGACCCTGACCAAGGCTGTCGAGCTGAACGGCGTGCGGTGCGACACGGTCACCCTGCGGGCCCCCACCGTGCGCGACGTGCGCGCAGCGAACACCGCCGCCGGCGGTGATGACGAACAACGCGAGCTGGCGCTGTTTGCCAGCCTGGCCGAGGTCGGCAGTAAGGACCTGGAGGGCATGACCCTCAAGGACTACCAGCGCTTGCAGGCCGGCTATTTTCGCCTGGTGCAAGACGACGAACTTTGACCCGGCGGTGTTGAAGATGGCGGCAAAGCGGCTCGCGAGCGAGCTGCATTTTTCCGCCGAGGAGATTATGACCATGCGCTTTTCCGACATGGTCTGGTGGCTCACGGATTGAGCCTCACGCGTGTAGGGGGATCAGATGGCACGCAATATTGCGTTGGGGCTGGTGATCGGCGGCGCCGTGAGTGCAACAGTCGGCGCCGCATTCAAGACCGTTGAAAACCGCATCAAGAAGCTGGAAGAGCAGGGCAGCAGGGCCAAGGTGCTGAAAAGCACCATCGGCGAAACCATGCGCCTGCGCGATGAATGGAAGCGAGCCCACGACAGCGGCGCCGCCTCTGCGGCCGGCCTGCTTAGCAAGCTGGAGCGCAACCTAAGCAGCCTGCAAAAGCAGGGCGTTCAGGTCGGCAAGCTGCGCCAGGAATACCAGGCCCTCGGCCGGGTGGCCAAGGGCGCAGATTTGCAGCTCAAGGGGCACCAGCAGATCCAGCAGGGCAAGGAAGGGTTCAAGTCGAGCATTGGCCAGGCCGTGGCCGGGACTGCGGCTGTAGCGATCCCTACCAAGATCAGTGCTGACTACCAGGCAATCATTCGGGATATCGCGATCAAGGCTGGCATTGCCAACAAGCCCGAAGAGCAGCAGATGACACGGACGATCATCGAGACTTCCCAGCAGACTGGAATGGGTCGAAACGAGGTGGCGGACCTTGTGAACCAATTGGTGGCTGCTGGCCTGGAGCTGGACAAGGCGCTGTCCTATGCGCCGCTCGCTGCAAAGTTCGCGGTCGGTCAGGGCTCGGGCGGTGAAGAGACGGCGAAAATGATTTTTGCGTTGCAGCAGAACGCCAAGATCAACGATCCGAAAATCATGGAAAAGGCGCTGGAGGCTATCGCCGTGCAGGGCCAGTCGGGCAGTTTCGAGGCGTCCGACATGGCGCGCTGGTTCCCCAAACTGCTGGCCAACATGGGTAACACCCAGTTGTTTGGCATGGATGCTGTTGTGCAGTTGGGGTCGATGCTGCAAGTGCAGATGAAGACTGCCGGCAGTGCGGACGAGGCGGCCAACAACCTGATGAACTGGATGGCCAAATCGGGGGCGGAAGATGTCGTGAAGGCCTACAAGGACGTTGGCATTGATTACCAAGCGTCGTTGAACACGGGGATTCAGGGCGGAAAGTCGACCTTTGAATCGACCTTTGAACTGGCCATGCGATACATCAAGGCCACGGACCCGGCGAAGGCCGCGAAGATGCAGGAAGCCCAGGCCAAAATCAGCAAGGAAGCCGATCCGGAGGCGGCCAAGGCGCAGTTGATCGCGCTGGAGGAGTCGTTGCGTACCGGAAACCTGTTCGCTGACATGCAAGTCAAGATGGCCCTTCTGGCGTACTCGCAGAACCGCGAGCTGTACGAGCAGCAGAAAAAGAACTCGCTCAACGGCAAGGGCATCCTTGATCAAAACCTGGCCGAGCGGCGCGAGACGTCCGCCCAGCTTTGGACCGAAACCGTCCAGGCAATTAACGACGGCATGCGTGCGGTGGGTGATGCGCTGCGGCCGGCGACGGATGCGGTGGCCAAGGGTGTTCGAACGGTGGCCATGTCGTTGACCGGGCTCACGGAAAAGATGCCGGGTGTTGTCGCCGGAGTGGTGGGCGTAGGTGCGGCGTTGGTCGCGCTGGGTTCAGCATTCAGCATGTTCAAGATGGGGAAGGGGCTTTTCAACGTTGCCCGGGGTTCGCTGATGGGCAACCCGAATGTGATCCAACGGGTGTTCGTCACCAATGCCGGTGCCATGGGGGGCGGTGATTACGACTTCGATGGAGGCCGTGACAAGAAGGGCGGAAAAGGGGCTAAGGGCGGCAAGGCGGGCGGCGGTGTACGTGGTCGGCTCGGCCGGGTCGGGCGTGCGTTGCGCTCTGCGATCCGGCCCGGCGTTCTGGGCCGCACGGCGCGGTTGGGTGGCGCAGCATTGAAGGGTGCTACCAGCTTGGGCTTGTCGGCAGTGAAAAGTATCGGCGGGCTGGTCAAAGGGATGTCACCCTGGGTGAAAGGTGGCGGTGCGCTTGCGGCTCTGGGGGCGGGGATCAAGATTGCAGACACCTATCAGAACGCAAAGACCAAGGACGAAAAGGCAGAAGGCTATGGTGGCGCCGCCGGTGGATTAGCCGGTGCAATGATCGGCACCAAGGCAGGCATGGCGTTTGGTGCTGCCATTGGCACGATTGTTCCGGGGCTCGGCACGGCCATTGGCGGGGCTGTGGGGGCCGTGGTAGGTGGCGCTTTGGGTTACTGGGGCGGTGATGCCCTGGGCGCAATAGCCGGGAAAGCGCTGTTCGGTTCTGACGACTCGCTTAAACGAATGCCCTATGCAGGCCCGCTGATGATGCGCGATGCCGGCAAGAACATCCCGCCCGTCCTGGGCGATATCGCCAAGTCCTTCAAGGCCAGCCCGGCCCCGCTGATGCTCAAGGCCCCCGAGGCAGCTAAACCCATGATGGGGCAGGTGGTGCGCTCGATGGCGGGGACAGCGTCGCCAGTCGCAACGCCGGCGATGATCAAGCCGCCTGAGTTGGCGAAACCATTGCCGCCGAAGGTCGACCAGCAATTCAGTTTTGCTCCGGCGCTATCGGTCACGGTCCAGGGTGATGTTAAGGACCCGGCGCAGTTGGCCCGGGAGCTGACCCCCCATCTGCGTTTACAGTTCGATGAATACAGCCGCCAGGCCGCTGCTCGGCAGCTGTCGGATGAACCACATGTTTAGGAGGCCCCATGGCTTATATGGAACAGCTGCAATCGGGGCTCCAGTCCCTTGTTGCAGCCGGGGAGGCCGGGCGCACTAGCGCAGACGGCATGTTGACCCCGTTGAACGGAGCCATCGGCGATATTACGGGAGCTGCGTCCGAGCTGGAGAATGTGCCGTTCGTGGGCCCGGAGATCGGCGCGAAGCTGCAACGGACCCTACGCGGTATCACGGCTGCGCAATCGGTCGTGGGTCAGGCCGCCGCCGGCTACAGCCAGGCCGTGTCGGCGGCGGGGCAGATCCAGCAGCGCTTGGGGTCCTTGCAGGAGCAGACGGCCAGGGCGGGGGCTGCGATCAACCGCATAGGCGGGCAAGTCAGCCCGGCCCTGGGGAACATCCTACCCAGCGGTGCCCTGGGCGGCCTCGGCACGCCGGCAGCGGCCGCAGTGAAGCCGTTCCCGCACCTGCTGATCATTCACCCGCTGCGCCCAGGGGCACAGCCCTACTACTTCAACCTGGACACGGCGGCCTTCGACGAACTGCGCCGGCAGACGGCGTTTCGCTGGGCGGGTCAGGAGCGTCTGACCCGCAGCATTGCCCAGCAGGCTGTGGGGCAGGGGGACGATAAGATCACGCTCAAGGGCGCGGTGTTCCCGGGTTTCAAGGCCGGCCTCGGCCAGTTGCAGAAGCTGCGCAGTATTGGCCGGCGGCTCCAGCCCTTGAGCCTTACCACCGGTTATGGCGAGGTCCTGGGCACCTGGTGTCTGACAAGCCTTGAGGAAGAACAGAGCCACTTACTGGCCGGCGGCGTGCCACGCAAACAAGGCTTTTCATTGGAGTTCGTGAGCTATGGCGACGACCTGCAGAACGTCTAGCGGGGATCTGCTCGACACGATTTGCTATCAGTTCTACGGCCATCTGAACGGCAGTGTGGAGGCTGTGCTGGATGCCAACCAGGGGCTGAGCGATGAACCCCAGCCATTCCGGGCTGGGGTGCTGATCGTGCTGCCGGAGTTGCCGGCGGCAGTCGATGCGATGGTTCAGCTCTGGGACTAGCTTGCCGCCTTGGCGCACTGCGCGGCGTTGGCCAAGTAGGACTTATGGTAATCAATGAACTCTTGGGTTTTCTTGAAAATCATTCCCTGCCAGGACATCGCAGCATCAATAGCGGCTGAGTGGCATTTGGCGAAGGGGGCGAACATTGTTCCAAATCGGTCGCTTTCATCTTGCAGCTTGTTCAGCGCAATGGCCTGGTCCCGAGATTGCTTGCCATTCATTGTTCCCGACCGCGCAAGGTCATGGCCGTATTCCACTCTTTCGGCCAGACGTTTAAGGAATTCTAGGGCCTCTTCGGGCTTGATCTTTTTAGCGGCTTCCTGGGCCGCCATGGCCTGCCTTCCGCGCTCTGCGGCTTCGGCGCTGACAGGCTGGCCGTCGTTCAGGTCGATGACTCGCAGTTTCTGCTCGGCATGAGCCATCGAGGCGGCCAGCAGGCAGAGCGTTAATCCAAAAATCCTTTTCATTACTTCAACTCCTGTAGGGCAATGGTTGCCGGATTCTATGCAGTCCTGGCGGCCCCGTCACTTGGGGGAGGTCTATTGCATGACACCCATTTTCCGAATTGTCGCCGATGGTAGCGACATAACGGCTCTGATCAATGACCGGCTGATAACCCTGCGCACCTCGGACAAGCCGGGCATGGAGTCGGACGAGTTTGAATTGCGCATCGATGATCGCGCCCAGGCCGTGGCGCTGCCCAGCCGGGGCGCCAGTATCGAGGTGTTCATGGGCTACAGCGGTCAGGCGCTAGCGCGGCTGGGGCGCTATACCGTGGATGAAGTGGTGGTCAGCGGCCCACCGGACACCATCGAGATACGCGGCAAGGCCAGCGACATGCGAGGCAGTGGCAAGACCACCCGCAGTGGCAGTTGGGAGGATGTACCGCTGCAACAGATCGTGCGCGACACTGCCGCCCGCAACGGCTGGACGCCCGTGTGCCCGGTCACAACCAAGGTGCCTCGGGTCGACCAGCTCAACGAGTCCGACTTTAACTTCATCACCCGCCTGGCCAAACAGTACGACTGCACGGCCAAGGTGGCCGACGGCAAGCTATTGGTGTTGCCCCGCCAGGCCGGCCAAAGCGCCAGTGGTAAAGCCCTCGGCATGGTCACCATCACTCGCCGGGACGTGAGCCGCTACCAGTTCCGCTTTGGCGATCGCAGTACGCATAAGGCCGTGCAGACCAAGCACCAGGACAAGAAAAACGGCAAGTTGCGGGTGGTCGACCTGGGTAACGACGACTCCCCAGATGGCCTGCCACCGGTGCATACCGACCGCCATATCTACCCCAACAAATCCGCCGCAGAGCAGGCCGCTAAGGCCCGGCTGGCTGCATTCAACCGCAGCACCGCCGGCGTGCGCCTGGAGATGCCCGGGCGTACCGACCTGTTCGCAGAACGCATGATCAACGCCCAGGGCTTCAAGGTTGGGCTGGATGGTGAATACCTGGTCGACTCGGTCGAGCAGGTGTTTACCCAATCGGGCTGGAGTACCACCGTCGAATGCAACGGCGGCAAGAAGGGCAAAGCGAAAGCCAAGGGCAAGAAAAAGAAAGCCACCAAGCCGCTCAGGGTCGAGCAGCTTTAAACCCCATCACCACTGGAGACACGACATATGCCAATCACCGAGCAGCAGTTGCTGCAAATCCTTCCCAACGCCGGCGCTAAAGCCGGCGTTTTTGTTCCTGCCCTCAACGCGGCCATGAGCAAGTACGCGATCATTACCCGACTTCGAATCGCGGCGTTCATCGCACAGATCGGCCATGAGTCCGGCCAGCTGCGTTATGTCCGCGAGCTAGGCAACGACCAGTACTTGAGCAAGTACGACACCGGCACCCTGGCCGCTCGCCTGGGCAATACGCCGCAGGCCGATGGCGACGGCCAGAAGTACCGGGGGCGGGGGCTGATCCAGGTCACCGGCCGGACCAACTATGAAGCGTGCAGCGAAGCGCTGTTCGGCGACTCGCGATTGCTCAATACCCCTGAGCTACTGGAAAACCCGGTCTATGCAGCGCTGTCGGCGGGCTGGTTCTGGCAGAAGGCCGGCCTGAACACCCTCGCCGACAAGGGCGACTTTCTCACGATCACCAAACGCATTAACGGCGGCACCAACGGCCTGGCAGATCGCCAGGCGCTGTATGAGCGTGCCCTTAAGGTGCTGGCGTGAAGGCCCCGGGCTGGTTGTTGCCAGCCCTGGCCCTGGTGCTGGGGTTCGCCCTGGGCGGTTGGCTGGCCTGGTCCTGGCAGGCCAACGCCTACGGCAAGGCCCTGGCAGAACAGGCCGAGGCGTACAGCACGGACCGTGAGCAGGCCGCTACGGCGGTGATCAACTGGCAGGGCGAGCAGCAAGACGCCCGCCGGGCTCTGGAGGATCGCCAGCAAGAAAGCGATAAAACTCACTACAAGGAATTGCGCGATGTTCAATCGAACCAGGTTCGCCTGCGTGACAAGCTTGCTACTACTGAGTTGCGGCTGTCATTCCTACTCAACACCGCCGCCTCGGCTGGTCGCTGTGGGGTGCCAGCCACCGCCGGCGCCGGCGGCATGGATCATGGAGCGGCGAGAGCCGAACTTGACCCAGCGGCTGCTCAACGAATTGTCGCCATCGCGGGAGACGGTGACCAAGGATTGATCGCCCTGGCCGCGTGCCAGGACTACGTGAAGGGAGTTGTTTCAACGAAGTGAAAAGGCGCGGCCAGTAGAGATACACCAATATCTTTACTGGCCACACAGCCGCAGAAACAAATGCGGATCTAGTCAAAAAGGGGGGGGTGAAATGGTTAATGTTTGAATGGTTTAATTGCTAGTTGGAGTAGGCGAACGGTTTCGATATAAGCGATTAGCAATAGTGTTTTCATCATTTTTTTTACCTCTAATATTGGTCAGGCACCGCATGTGTTGCGGTGTCCGAAGGTTTATTTTTGTGCTGCCTTAACAATCTATGTTGGGTGTAGCTAGTTGGTCAATACTTGGCAGGGATTTTTTTGTTCGCACACTTTTTGTGTTTGTGTTTTTGTTAAATCCGATTATGGGAAGTGAAGAATAAATGTGGCATTTATATGCCACTGAAATCCGAAGCTGGGAAGTGAAGAATAAACGTGGCATTTATGTGCCACTGAAATCCGAAGCTGGGAAGTGAAGAATAAACGTGGCATTTATGTGCCACTGAAATCCGAAGCTGGGAAGTGAAGAATAAACGTGGCATTTATGTGCCACTGAAATCCGAAGCTGGGAAGTGAAGAATAAACGTGGCATTTATGTGCCACTGAAATCCGAAGCTGGGAAGTGAAGAATAAACGTGGCATTTATGTGCCACTGAAATCCGATGCTGGGAAGTGAAGAATAAACGTGGCATTTATATGCCACTGAAATCCGATGCTGAGAAGTGCAGAATAAACGTGGCATTTATATGCCACTGAAATCCGATGCTGGGAAGTGAAGAATAAACGTGGCATTTATGTGCCACTGAAATCCGAAGCTGGGAAGTGAAGAATAAACGTGGCATTTATGTGCCACTGAAATCCGATGCTGGGAAGTGAAGAATAAACGTGGCATTTATGTGCCACTGAAATCCGAAGCTGGGAAGTGAAGAGTAAGCATGGCATTTATATGCCACTGAAATCCGATGCTGGGAAGTGAAGAATAAACGTGGCATTTATATGCCACTGAAATCCGATGCTGGGAAGTGAAGAATAAACGTGGCATTTATATGCCACTGAAATCCGATGATGGGAAGTGAAGAATAAACGTGGCATTTATATGCCACTGAAATCCGATGATGGGAAGTGAAGAATAAACGTGGCATTTATATGCCACTGAAATCCGATGATGGGAGGTGCTGCCTAGGTTAAGGGAGTAATGATTGAGGGGGATTGGCTTCTCACCTTTCCAACCTCAGTACTGACACGGAACCACTCGAAGGCGTCGGCGGGCTCGCCCTGGTGCAATGCTAACTGTTCGGCACGCTCCTTCGGCGTTGCCGGATCGAGCCATTCCCTGGCCAGGTCCGGTGCTAGGACTACAGGCCGTCGGTCGTGGATATCGACCATGCCGCCCTGGGCGTCGGCGGTGATGATCACAAAGCCGTCGCGCTCTCCGGCCCCTTCGTCCGGATCTGGAAGTTGCCCGATTGAGGTGCAAAGGATAGGGGAGCCGTCGCGATGCCGGATCAGGTAGGGCTGCTTCTTTGGGCCTCCTTCGTCTACCCACTCGAACCAGTTGTCTATCGGGCAGATAGCGCGATGCGGCCAGATCTGCCGGAAGAAGGGCCCATGCGCGACTTTCTCGACCCGGGCATTGATCGGCGCGGCGCGGTCTTTCGCCCAGTGCGGCCGCCAACCCCAGCGGACAGCGTCGGCGTGTAGCTGGTCGCCGGCAGCATGAAGGAGGGCGAGCTGCATCGTTGGTGCAGCGTTGTAGCGCCCTAGGGGCAGATCACCGACGTTGTTCTGCCAGGCGCCGGGCATGCTGAGGACAGCCACAAAATCGTGAATGCCGCGATACTGCGAAAGTCGTCCGCACATCTTGAGACCTCGACCCAGCGTAGGCGATTTTTACACTGTAGACCCTGGGCCACCCCTGACAACGAACCCCCGACCGGCGCAGGCCTTGCAGTCTTCGCGGGCAGCGAATTGGTCCAGGCATTCGGGGCACTTCTTGAATGCTGCGGCTAGAAGCAACGGGCGTGCGCGCCGGTACGTTTCGAAGTGGTGATTCTCAAGTGCCAGGGTGGCGCTATCGGCAAGCGCCCGATAGACGTCCGGATCATCGATGTTCGTGTATTCGATGCCGTTGATTCGTTGGCCGGTGATCACCAGATCATGCGCTCGCCCGTCCGGCGTTGTGATAGTCATGCCGTCCATTTTCCATGCGTCGCCGGTCATGCGGAAAACCAGGCGCCGGCTTCCCCGTTCCCCAATGACTTGCGCGGCATAATCGCTGCTGCCAGCAGGATAGTAGATGCTGCCCGAAAGCCGGCCGATGCTAGGGCTGCCGTCGCGCGCAACCAGGTCGTAGAAACCCGACGGCATGAAGTCCGGCTCACAGTCGATCAGCGTTTCGACGGCGTGCCAGTACGCCGCATCTGCGATCTCGTCGAGTTCGAATTTTTCTGCGGCGCTGATGATCTGCTCGTTGAGCATGTCTTGCGAGATGAGGCGGCACATTGAGCGATGCACTTCTGGGTAGTTGAAGCGACTGTCATGGTCGTCAAGGTAGCGTCGCCAGTGTGCCATCCGCTCGGCTTTCGCGTGTGCAGGGGGTGGGGTTTTCATGGGATCAGACTACATAACTGATACTGGTTTTATATACAGTAATTGATGTACAAGCAGTCTGCGATTTCAGCCGACGAATTGCGTGAGGGGGAGGGGAATGTTTAGGGCAAATTTAGGGCAAAACCGAGGCCGCTACTGTCCGTTTTAGGCTGCTCGCCTTGGCTCGATACCTAGCATTTGCTGGCCTGTACCGGCCTGTCGGTTCACGCGAAGGGGTTCGAATCCCTCCTTCACCGCCATATTCGATACAAGAAACCCCTGAAGGCTCTTAGCTTCCAGGGGTTTTTTGTGGCCTGCAGAAATAGCCTCCCGCCGAGAACTTCATCGTTCTCGGTTGCACTGATGCGCTCAGGCGGGGTGCCTGTCCCTGGGCAATTCCACGCTTGCCCTTTCCAGCATCGCCTCCACCTGCGCCACGAAGTGCCGGGGTAGCGTCGAGTCCTGGCCGTACATATCTACCAGGCCGACTTCCACGACATTGCAGGCCAGCGCCTGCAACTGTTCGGCTTGTTGCGTATCGAGCATTGCACAGAGCGAGGCCGGCATGTCGTCGCCCCGGCCGTTCAGAGCCAGGCCGGCGCCGGCCTGTTCCCACAAGGCCAGGTTCGGGTAGCCGGCCATGGATCGCAGATGCTCCAGCAGTTCGTCGATGCACGGGTGCGCGATGCCTTGCGCCTGGCAGTAGGCATCCAGGCAATGGGCGGCGTACTCCTGTAAGGCCGATAGGGATGCACGCGAGGGACTGGCGTTCATCGGTGGCATCCGTGGGGAGTGCCGGCGCTGTCGCCGGTCGTGGTTTGCGGGGCGTGTTCGCTGGCCTGCTCGCTATTCACCAGCACCAGGTCCACGTGGAGCCGAGGATCGAAGTCGGCCCAGGCATCCTGCAGGTGCAGGTGTTCCATGCCGTCTTCCTCCATGCATTGTGCCGCGTGCACCAGGAAATCCCCCAGCGCCTTGAGAGTGGCGGGCGAGGCGAGCAGGGTTATTTCGTCCAGCGGTATTTGCGTAGGCGAACCGGTTCGGGTGCCGTATGCCTTGAAGGCGTCGATCGTTATCATTGCGCGATTTTCCCGGGGCAGGTGCTTGGCTGCAGGCCGCCATTGAAACAAACAACGGCCACAGCGGATATGCCTGCTGTAGCGCCCCGGATGGCACTGGACAATGCATCGAATGGAGATGAGCTTGTGAAACATCAGCAGTTGCTGGAGAAACTGGCCGCCAGGCACCTGGTCCAGGCCTTGGACGAGGATCTTGCCCGGCTGGCCTGGAAGGCGATGGTCGCACAGCAGCAGGGTCACCAAGGCTCGCTGAACGATGCGGTGTTGCCAAGCCTCCTGGCTCGCTGGAATTGCGTGTTGCTGGCGGATGAGTCGCAGGTGGCGCCGCTTTACCGGCACAAGGCCTGGCTCGCGTTGGCCACGCTGCTGCATAAATATGGCTTGGCCGAGCCGAGTATTACCGCCCGGGCCGTGGAAGCGATCGAGGAGCTGAATCGAGCGGTGGCCCTGGGGGACAAGTTTCATCAGCGCTCGCAGGAATTCAGCGCTGGCCTGCAAGCGCCTCCCGTGGCCCTGGCGCGCAAGCCGGCGCTCCCTGACTCCATAACGTTCTACCGCGCTGGCGATGTCTTGGCCATCCACCTGGAGGGCAGGTTCTACGCCGCTTATGTGCATCGCCTGGGCAGCATCAACGAAAGCCCGATCATCGAGTTCTATGCCCAGGTGTTCGACCAGGTGCCGACGCTTGAACAGTTGCAGCAAACGCCCGCCCGGGGAGAGTTGTACAACGATGGCATCCGGCGCAAGAGCCTGTATGGCGTGAGTGGCATCAAGTTCCAGCCCGATCCTGCCGGCCAGGTGACGCTGATTGCCGCCTGTGTCGCCCATCCTCCGGATAGCAGCCATCTGGCGCCTTCGGTGGGGCTGTACGCGGTCTCGGATATCTTGCGTATCCAGGACACTATCCGCCGTATGTTCGAAGTCCCCGTCCCGGCGACGGCACAGGCCTGAAGAGCTGGATTGCCTGGCGCCCGGGTGTTCGCCGACGGGCCCGACAGATCATCCACGGCGGATAACCACTGGCAGTGGAGACACCATGACGATTTCAAAGAAAGGCCGCTACAGGTACGGCAGCGAAGACGCGGATATCCAGCCGGAGATCCGCCGCTATAGCCAATCAAGCTACGAAGCGGTGAGGTTCAACGCTGCCCGATGCGCCTGCGGGAACGACCGGTTCACCCTGGAAACCGACGAGGAGGTCGGCGCCGGCAGAAGCACCTGCACCCGGTGCGCAGCCGTCAAGCTGCTGGGCGACAGCGCCGACTACGCAGTGCAGGCGGCTTTCGAGAACCATATCTGTGTCTGTGATCACGAACATTTTGCGATCACTTCGGCAGTCGCGCTCTATGCCGACAGCAACGATGTGCGCTGGTACTACATTGGCTGCCGGTGTGATTCCTGCAATCTGGTCGGGGTGTTCGCCGACTGGAAATGCGAAGGCGGCGACGCCGACAGCTTCCTGGCCCGGACCTGAGGGCTCAACTGCGTTGGCCCAGGGACTCGGGGTGGTTCTGGGCACCGGGGGTGGGCGGCGTCCCGCTGGTACTGGCCAGGACCGCCTCGATGAATTGAAGAATGGCCTGGTTCATCTGGGTCAGCCCCGGCTCTTCCAAGGGATAGTGCCCGGCGTTCTCCAGCAGGCGGGTCTGCACCTCGACCTGTGCCAGTCGCTCGAGGAACGGTTGGCTGAGCTTAAGTGGGGTCCAGCGGTCCGCTGCCGGCTGGGTCAGCAGGACCGGACAGGCCTTGAAGTCTTGGGGGGCGATCACTGGCACGTAGTTCAGGTAGGAGCTCAGAAAGCGCAAGCTGGCCCAGTTGCCGGCCGAGGTACGGTCCTTGAGGCAGGCTTTTAATGCGGCTCGGTCATTGACCAGGGTATGCATCTTGCTGGCCAGCCACATCGGTATCTTCAGCCCGGCCAGCGGAGTGTTCGCCAGAGCGTGTATCAGTGGCCCACCCAACCGGCCCAGCAGCGGGGTTAGGGCGGTCTGTTCCCTGACCAGGGGCACGCGCTGATCGAGGAAGGTCATGCCGATGATGCCCGCCACCTTCTGGTTCATGGCAGCTGCGTGGTAGGTGAGCATGCCACCGGCGCTCAGACCATAGAGAAAGATCGGCCGCGAGTCCCGGCGATGCTCGTGTTCAATGAGCGCGTGGGCCAGTTCCACCCAGGTGTCATAGCGTACCTGGGCCTTTGGGGCGACCTGGGTCTCGCCGTAGCCGGGCATGTCGATCGCCACCGTTTCCAGCCCCAGGCGTGCAAGAGGCAAGCCGGCTATCGTTGACATCTGCCGCCCGTTGGTACCCACGCCATGGAACAGGATGACCTTGGCCGGTGCTGTCGGATTGACGAAGCGATCCAGATGCACATCATGGCCACGCCACGACCAGTATTCCTCCAGTGGGGCGTTGTTGGCGTCGATCTGGTAGGCCTTGGGCAGGAAGGCTTGGATGGCTTTCCACTGATGCTGGTCTTGGTAGCTCATTGCGGACCTCGCTCTGGACAGGGAAGATAGGGCGCTTTGTCAAAAGTGACATTTGTCACGTTTAAACATAACTTATGTCGGATTTTTCTCCCATGCAAGACACTTCGTCGGCTCCCAAGGGCAAGAAGGGCGCAAGGCTGCCTCAACAGGAGCGCTCGCAATCCCGCATGGCCAAGGTGCTGGCGGCTGCCGAGCAACTGCTGCAGGAGGTGGGTCCCGATGCTGCATCGATACCCGAGATATCCAAGCGCTCCGGGGTTCCGAGGGCGAGCATCTATCAGTTCTTTCCGGACAAATACGCGTTGCTCGCCCACCTGGCGAGCCTGCAGATGGAGCGTATCGCCGCGCTGATCGATAACTCCCGGCCCGGCCCCGAGGGCGACTGGAAGCAGGCCATCGGTCGGGTCATCCGCGGCGTTGCCGGTTACTACAACGCTCACCCGGCCGCCAGCCTGCTGCTCCTGCGCGGTAACTTCACCCCGCTGGACAGCCAGGCCCACGAGCGCAAGGACGCCATGATCGGTAGCTTGCTGCGCGACTACCTGCTGGCCCGGGGTGGCTTCGACAGCCTGCCCCGGCAGCCGGACGTGACTACCCTGGCGGTGGAAATCGCATTTGCCTGCATGAAGTACGGCTACCTGGCCGAAGGCAGCATCAGTGAAACCATTTGCGTCGAGGCGGAGCAGGCAATGATCGCCTACCTATCTCGCTGGCAATCACCCGCAGCTTGAGGCTGCGTTTGGACACGCCGGATGCTAAGTTGCGCGCTTGCCTTGGCCCAGGATGGCGATCCATTGATGAAGAGTTGCAATCAGGCGTTATTGATCTGTGCGTTGTGCGTCGCCCCGTTCGTGGTGGTGGCGGGAGAGGAGAGGAACCCCGTGGACCGCGCCTCGATGATGGTCACCGGGGTAACCGGCCTGACCACGTTCGGCACCTTGGGCACCACATCCAATCCTGGCGAGATCTTTCATTCGGCCAAAGGCGATGCCCTGGCCTTCGTCGGTTCCGGGGGCCAGATTCGCGGCGCCCAGCTGGAGCAGGCACTGCGTTGCTATCGGACACTGCATCCTGCCAGTGAGGCTGACGACATGCGCCTGGCCCGGGCCCTGGCGGCGTACGACAGCTGAGCACCGACGGAAAATTTGCCCTGGATCAGTTTTTCTTCCACTGGCTGGCCGCTCGTCGGCGTCCGCGGTGCTTTGGTCGGCAGGTCGGTAAATGACTGTCTAGTCTGAAGCGCCGTGACGATCAGTATTTTCCAGGCCACCGGGAGCGTCGCCGGTACTGATCGGTTGTTGGAGGGAGCTGGGAGATGAGGAGTCTTGCTTATATCGAAGACAACGGGGATGAGTTCCCAATCAACAACTTGGTGCGCTGTGGACAGGCGGCATTCGAAGCCGATGCTCAGGTTTCCTTGAGTGCTGTCAGGAAGAAATCCACCGCGGCAGCGGTCGCCAGCAATACGATGTTCTTCCCCAGGGCACAGCCTAAGCGAAAGCGTTCCTGACGACCGAAAGCCTCGCCTTTGCGGTAATTGTAGGAGCGAGGCTTGCCCGCTATGAGTTTCAGAGCGCTGCGTGTATCCCGTAAACGCGCACTCCTGTTAACCACCATTGCGAGCAAGCTTCGCTCCTACAGGGGATCACTTCGCTTTGAGTGAACAGCGTTACGCCTTGGCGGGGCTTTCTATTGGGCCTGAGCCAGCACGTTCAGTGTGTTGGCTCAGATACCCTGGGAAATTTTTTACATTTCCGATGGCCGGCCCAACCCCGGGCTCCCGGGCGCAATAAGCAGAGGGTAGGAGAATGTATGGTCGGCTGGGGATTTTTTTCACGATTTCTTCACATCTGCCTGAGTAGGCTCAAACCATCCGTTAAAAACGCAACACCCTAGCCCGTTCCCCAGCGGGCTTTTTTTTGCGTGGTCATTAAACTCTTTTAAAATCAGCGGTCCAACTCCCCGGCAATTCACTGGGGGTTGTCGCGTCGAGCCATCCTGGCTGGCGCGGCCCTGGGTTTTTGTGTCGGTCCGACAGTCTTTTTCGAGGTTCAACTCATGCGTTTAACTCTACCTGCCCTGGTTATGGGACTTCTCCTGGCTCAAGGGGCGATGGCCGGTGACGGCGGTGCAGCCGTTGGCGGCGGCCTGGGTGGCGCGCTGGGCAATGTGGTGGGGCAGAAGCTCGGTGGCAGCACCGGTGCCGCCATCGGTGCAGGTGTCGCCGGAGCGGCTGGCAGCGCAGCCGGAGCGCGCAAGGGAAGCCGGGCCAAAGCGGCTATCGGCGGTGGCCTGGGCTCGGCCGGTGGTTCGCTGATCGGCAACCAGCTCGGTGGTAAGACTGGCGCTACCGTGGGTGCTGGTATCGGTGGTGCGGCAGGTGGTGCCTTGGGTAGCAGCATGGGTCACAAGAAACGCCATTGATCCTTGCGATCAACCTGAGAACCCGGCCCTGTGCCGGGTTTTTTGTGCGCCTTGGCCGGGCTTCGCCATACTTGGGGTCATGGCCCATAAGGCGAGGAGGCGACCATGGCCCAGCAGACTTCAGAGGGTGCTCAGCCGGGGGACGACGATCCCCAGGTAATCAATGATCCGGGCAACGAAGACCCCGGCTCCCTGCTCGACGATGCGCGAGTGCCCCTGCAAGAAGAGACCGACGCGCAAGATCGCCAATCCGACAAGCGCGACTGATGGCTGTCGTCTTGTCGTCCCAGCCCAGGTTGCCCCTGACACAATGCCACCGCTATGCTGCTGAACCCTTTAACCCAAAGGCTTCCCAGTGCTACGGGTCGTACCTGAGCCGCTCCCTGGAATGTACTTTTGCTAACGGATCAGATGCGATGAATGCACAGTTGAACGATTTAGGACCGATCAAGGCGGTCATATTCGACATGGACGGTCTGCTTCTGGACACCGAGGGCATCTACACCGAGATCACCCAACTGATCGCCGAGCGTTATGGGCGTACCTACGATTGGAGCATCAAGCAGAACATCATCGGGCGTGGGGCTGGCGATCTGGCGCGCTATATAGTCCAGGCCCTGGACTTGCCGATCAGTGCCGAGGAATTCCTGGTGATGCGCGAGCCGCTCATGCGCGAGCGTTTCCCCCGGGCGCAGGCGATGCCCGGTGCCCGGCAACTGGTGCAGCATCTCAAGGAGCACCGCATTCCGATTGCCGTGGGTACCAGTTCTTCGCAGATGTCCTTCGCTGAGAAAACTACCCGCCATGGCGACTGGTTCGCGCTGTTCGACACCATCGTCACTGCCGACGATCCAGAGGTGACGGCGGCCAAGCCCGCGCCGGATATCTTCCTCACGGCCGCCCGGCGCCTGGGGGTGGAACCTGCAGAGTGCCTGGTATTCGAGGATTCGCCCTTTGGCGTGACGGCGGCCAAGGCCGCTGGCATGAGCGCCATTGCGATACCCGACCCGGCCATGGAGGATGGCAAGTTCGCCCACGCCGATGCGATCCTGCGCTCGTTGAAGAGTTTCCAGCCCGCGGCCTGTGGGCTGCCGCACCTGGTGTGGAGCTGAAGCTGAAGGCTGGCTAGGTGGCACTCGGGTTATGACGCCGGATCGACCGCGAGGGGATCCGGCGTTTTTGTGTCGGGCTGTTCAGGCGCCGAAGCCACCGTCGATGCTCAGGCTGGCGCCAGTGATATAGGCGGCTTCAGCACTGGCCAGGTAGGCCACGAAGCCTGCCACTTCTTCGGCACGGCCATAGCGGCGCACCGCCATGAAGTCCATCAGGCTGGCGGCAAAGTCGCTGTCGGCCGGGTTCATGTCGGTATCCACTGGCCCTGGCTGCACATTGTTGATGGTGATGCCCCGAGGGCCCAGGTCCCGGGCCAGGCCTTTGGTCAGGCCTACCAGGGCAGCCTTGCTCATGGCGTAGGGCCCGCCACCGGCAAAGGGCATGCGATCGGCATTGGTGCTGCCGATGTTGATGATGCGACCGCCTTCGCCCATGTGCCGGGCCGCTTCCTGGGTGGCGATGAAGACGCTGCGGATATTGATCGCCAGGGTCCGATCGAAGTCTTCCAGCGAGAACTCGTCCAATGGCGCCACGGCCAGTACGCCAGCATTGTTGACCAGGATATCCAGGCGCCCGAAAGCCTCGACCGTACTGCCCACGGCGCGACGAATGGCTGTGGCATCGGCACTGTCGGCGCGGATTGCCAGGGCCTTGCCACCCCGGGCGATGATGCGCTCCTGCAGGGCTTCGGCCTTGCCTGCGGAACTGATGTAGGTGAAGGCCACGCTGGCGCCCTCGGCGGCCAGGCGCTCGACGATGGCCGCGCCGATGCCGCGGGAACCGCCCTGGATCAGGGCCACTTTGCCACTCAGGTTGAACGTGCTCATGTGTATCTCCAGAAGTCGAAGGCGGATTGCCTCGTGTCTGGGGTCGAGTATCGGCCGCTGATCCAGCCCTGTGTAGCGGGTAATCCTTATACTCTGTGTAAACCAAAAGTTTAGAGTGAGGCAGTATGGAAGCCTTCGGCAGTATCGAGTGTTTCGTTCGCAGTGCCGAGGTCGGCAGTTTTGCCGAAGCGGCGCGGCGCCTGGGCCTGACGCCGGCGGCGGTGGGCAAGAGCGTGGCCAAGCTGGAGGCGCGGGTGGGCGTCAGGCTGTTCCAGCGCAGTACCCGACGCTTGGTCCTGACCGAGGCCGGGCGGGTGTTCCTGGCTGAGGTCAGCGACAGCTTGCATACGATCCAGAATGCAGTGGGTAGCCTGGCCAATGCCCAGGGGCGGCCTGCCGGCACGCTCAAGGTCAGCGTGGGCACGGTGTTCGGCTGCCTGTATATCGTGCCGCTGCTGGGGGTGTTCCTGGCGCGCTATCCGGACATCCACCCCGATTGGCATTTCGATAATCGCCAGGTGGACCTGATCGGCCAGGGGTTCGATGCCGCCATCGGTGGTGGTTTCGAATTACCGCCAGGCGTGGTGGCTCGGCGTTTGTCGCCTGCCCATCGCGTGTTGGTGGCCAGCGACGCCTATCTGCGCTCCCGGGGGGCGATCGAGGAGCCCGCCGACCTGCGCGACTGCCGCGGCATCCTGATTCGTTCGCCCCAGACCGGGCGCATCCGTACCTGGCAGCTGACGGGACGAGCAGGGGCCATGCAGCCCTTGGAGCTCAAGGCCGCGATGACCATGAGCGACTCCGAGGCGGCTTGCATCGCCGCAGGCCAAGGGCTGGGGGTAGCCCTGGTGAGCATGCCGTTCGCCGTCAACCACCTGCGCTCCGGCGCCTTGCAACGGGTACTGCCGGACTGGTACGTGGACGATGGCTTCACCTCGATCTACTACGCCGAGCACAAGATGTTGCCGGGCAAGACCCGGGCCTTCGTCGATTTCGTGATCCAGCAGTTTGCCGAGCAGGGCCTGGCCCAAGCCTTCAGCGCCGTATAGCGGTTGGCTGGTTCAGCGTCCCTGGCGCATCGGCCAGCCGATCACGCGCTTGGGGCGTGGCGTGGCATAGGTGCGTACCTTGGAGGTCGACAGCCCCTGGCGTACCAGGGACTCGGCGATGGTCACGGCGGCGGTCACCCCATCCACCACCGGCACTCCAGTGCGCTGGCGGATCTGCTCGTCGAGCCCGGCCATGCCGCCACAGCCCAGGCAAATGACTTCGGCCTTGTCCTGGGCCACGGCCAGCTCGGCCTGGTGGACGATGGCTTGCACTGCCCGCGCCGGATCTTCCTCCAGCTCCAGCACCGCCAGGCCACTGGCTCGCACCGAGGCGCAGCGTTCGTACAGGCCCGACAGCCTGAGGCGGTCCTCGATCAGCGGCACGGTGCGGTCCAGGGTGGTGACCACCGAGTAGGCGTGGCCGAGGAACATGGCGGTGCTGGCGGCGGCATCGGTGATATCCACCACCGGTACATTCAGCAGCTCCTGCAAGCCTTCGCGGCCGTGCTCGCCATAACCGGCCTGGATGACCGCGTCGTAGGGCTGGTCGTAGGCCAGAACCCGGTCCATCACGGCGATGGCGGCCAGGTAGCTTTCGAAGTTGCCCTCTACCGATTCGGCGCCGAAGTAGGGGGTGAGGCCGACAATCTCGGTGCCGGGGGCGGCTATGGCTTGGGCCTGGCGGGCAATGGCCTGGGTGATGCTGTCGCTGGTGTTGACGTTGACCACGAGAATTCGCATTGGGGTTCCTTGGTGGTTGGCTGAGTCCAGGCCCGGCATGCCGGGCCATTTACATCGATCAATGGCTGGCGTTGTCCACGGCGATCGATTCGCCGTCGATGTCCGCATAGTAGGGTTGGCGCCTGGCGATGATCAGGTACAGCAGGCCGGCGATGCCGGCGCCGATCAGCCAGGAGAATGGCGAGACGCTGGCAAACCCGGGCACCAGGGCCAGGGTAATGGCGATCAGCGCGGCGGGAACGAATGCCGCCACTGCTCGCAGGTTGACGCCGTGGCTGTAGAAGTACGGTCCTTGAGGGTCTTCGCTGTACAGCTGCGGCACGTTGACCCGGCCTTTGCGCAGGATCCAGTAGTCCACCATGATCACGCCGTACAGTGGCCCCAGCAACGCCCCCAGGCCCGACAGGAAGTACACGATCACCAATGGGCTGTTGTACAGGTTCCACGGCAGGATCAGCACCGCGATGGAGGCGCTGATCAGTCCTGCGCGGCGGAAGTTCAGGTACTTGGGAGCCAGGTTGCTGAGAACGAAGGCCGGGGCTACGAAGTTGGCCATGATGTTCACTGCCACGGTGACGATCAGGAACGCCAGGCACCCCAGGACCAGGAATGGGGTGCTGGGGATCGAGGCGATGATGTCGGTGGGGCTGGCGATGATCTTGCCGTTGATCTGCAGTTGTGCGCCGCACAGCAGCACCGTGATGCTGGCGAACACCAGGATGTTCACCGGCAGGCCCCAGAAGTTGCCCACGGTGATGGTCTTGCGGCATGGCGCGGAGCGGGCGAAGTCACAGAAGTTGAGCACCATCGTGCCGTAGATCGCCAGCCACAGCGTGCCGCCGGCAAAGATCTGCCGCCACATTTCACCACCGCTCAGTGGCTCGCGGATCGACCAGGCAATGTGCCCGTCGGCCTGGGTGTACATCCATCCGGCGAGGCAGGCCACGGTCAACAGGATGATCGGGCCGGCGAAGGCTTCGTAGCGGCGGATGGTCTCCATGCCGTAGGCCAGGATCGCCAGCTGCACCAGCCAGATGATCACGAAGCAAGCCCAGCCCAGGGTCGACAGGCCGAGGATCGAGTCATGGTCGTAGGCGGCGAAGCCCGGGTGGATGGCGGTGAGCAGTACGCGAAACACCACCGAGGCCAGGTAGGTCTGGATACCGAACCAGGCGATGGCGATCACGGCGCGGATCAATGCCGGAATCTGCGCGCCGTGGATGCCGAAGCTGATCCGGCTGATGACCGGGAACGGTACGCCGGTCTTCTGTCCCATGTAGCCGGACAGGTTCATGAAGCCATAGACCAGAGCCGCGCCGATGGCCAGCGCCAAGAGGATCTGCCAGCCACCCAGGCCCAGGGCATACAGGCCGATGGCGAAGGAGTAGTTGGCGATGTTGTGCACATCGTTGGTCCACAGGGCGAAGATGCTGTAGCCGCCCCAGCGCCGGCCTTCGATCTTGGTGGGGGCCAAGTCGTTGTTATGCAGGCGTGGGCTGAGGGTGACGGGTTCCCAAGACGTGTCGACCACCGGTTGCTGGAGGTTGTGGGAGTGCAGGGAGGAGGGCGGGTCCAGTGCGATGTCATTGGAAGGGCGGGTGTGCATGCCGGCGTACTCCTGATTCCATCCCTGGATGACACTGCCGAGCCTGGGCCGGACAATCTTCGTCGCAGGTGGGGAATCACTGGGTTCGGGACGTCTGCAGCTTGAGTCGGGGCAAGCGTGCGGACAGTGAGTGTATGTATGTTTTGATTATTTTTGTATACAAAACATGCTTCGACTCAAGCCACTTCTATGCCAGTTCCAGCACTATGCTTTTTACTGCTGATTTCGTTTCGTTATTTAGAAGGCATAACTCGTTGAAATGGTGTGAATAAAAATTGACCATTTGAACAGGTATTTATTTTTCAGGTGCCAGCCGTGGAATCCGCGAGGAGATCGCGGTGTAACTTTTCAGGGCGGATGGTGCTTGAAGTGCACACAAAAATGGCACTCTGGGTGACATTTATGTGTACACGTTTGCTCTGTCGGCGCTCGAACGAGCGCCGGGCGGGTTCAGGCTTTGCCGATGAGGTTGCCGGCGTGCAGGCCGCATTCCTTCTGGGTGGCTTCTTCCCACCACCAGCGACCTTCGCGTTCGTGCTGGTTGGGCAGGACCGGGCGGGTGCAGGGCTCGCAGCCGATGCTGATGAAACCGCGTTCGTGCAGGCTGTTGTACGGCAGTTCGAGCATGCGGATATAGCCCCAGATCTCCTCGCTGCTCATCTGCGCCAGCGGGTTGAACTTGTACAGCGTGCGCTCCGGGGTGGAGAAAGCGCTGTCGATCTCCAGGACCGCTACCTGGCTGCGGGTGCCCGGGCTCTGGTCGCGGCGCTGGCCGGTGGCCCAGGCACTGACGGTGGACAGCTTGCGCCGCAGGGGTTCGATCTTGCGGATGCCGCAGCATTCGCCATGGCCATCCTTGTAGAAACTGAACAGGCCCTTTTCCTTGACGAAGGGTTCGAGCTTGCTGTGATCCGGCGAGATCAGCTCGATGTCGATCTTGTAGTGTTCGCGCACCTGGTCGATGAAGCGGTAGGTCTCCGGGTGCAGGCGCCCGGTGTCGAGGCTGAAGACCCTGACGTTCTTGTTCAGCTTCCAGGCCATGTCCACCAGCACCACATCCTCGGCACCGCTGAAGGAGATCCACAGGTCATCGCCGAACTGGGAGAAAGCCAGCTTGAGAATGTCCTGGGCGGATTTGTTGGCATAGGTCGCGGCGAGTTCAGCGACATCGAACGATGGGGTCATCAGGGCGGTTTCCTACAGGTCGGTGGCGCTGTGCGCTCTATAGGGGGGCGATCTTAGCAAAATCCACCCGGCCCTGGCGCGTTCGTCTGCGTTGCGCCCATGGGGGCGAGTCGCTAGGGTCTGTTGCCATTTCGCCGCGACCGCGCCGGAGCCGGTTTTAGCGCGGAGCTAGGCACGAGACGCGAGGTTTGGCATTCCAAATGAGCCGTCGAGTAACGACGCGCCGCGCTAAAACCGGCCCGTCCCTTCGGGTTGCGCGGCAAATGGCGCCATGCGTCGTTGCAGGACTTGGCAAGGGAGCGACCATTGCCTGCGTCCTACGCCTAGCCTGGCGCCATTTGACGCGGCAACGCGGTTTGCGCCGAAACGGCAACAGACCCTATAGTTCGGCCGTCCTTTTGCTCGCTCAATATCAATAATCAGAACCAATGGGAGTGTCTTGTGGAAATCGCCTGTCTCGATCTGGAAGGTGTACTGGTCCCGGAAATCTGGATCGCCTTTGCTGAAAAAACCGGGATTGAATCCCTCAAGGCCACCACCCGGGATATTCCCGACTACGACGTACTGATGAAGCAGCGCCTGCGCATTCTCGACGAGCACGGCCTGAAGCTCTCGGACATCCAGGAAGTGATCGCCACCCTCAAGCCGCTGGACGGCGCGGTGGAGTTCGTCAACTGGCTGCGCGAGCGCTTCCAGGTGGTGATCCTCTCCGACACCTTCTATGAGTTCTCCCAGCCGCTGATGCGCCAGTTGGGTTTCCCGACCTTGTTGTGCCACCGCCTGGTCACCGATGACAGCGGTCGCGTCACCGGCTACCAGTTGCGCCAGAAGGACCCCAAGCGCCAGTCGGTGCTGGCCTTCAAGAGCCTGTACTACCGGGTGATCGCCGCCGGCGACTCCTACAACGACACCACCATGCTCGGCGAGGCGGATGCCGGCATCCTGTTCCACGCGCCGGACAACGTGATCCGCGAGTTCCCGCAGTTCCCGGCGGTGCACAGCTTCGCCGAGCTCAAGCAGGAGTTCCTCAAGGCCTCCAACCGTAGCCTGAGCCTGTAACGACCAGGCCGCGTGCGGCGGCAATCGCGCGGGGGATCAGGCTTCGCGTAGCCGCTGCCGCAGGCTGTGTACGGGCGCGTGGCGGCCGCGAGATCGGGTAGCCGCTACCATCAGCTCCTGCGGGCAGCTGTCGTCAGAGCTGCTGCAGGGTGTCCAGCAGGACTTGCACCTTGGTGATCGACTCCTGGTATTCAGCCTGCCAGTCCGAGTCGGCCACGATTCCGCCGCCGCCCCAGCAACTGATCTGCCCGTCCTTGGCCAGCAGGCTGCGGATGGCGATGGAGCTGTCCATTTCCCCGCGCACGTCCAGGTACAGCAGCGAGCCGCAATACAGCGCCCGGCGCGTGGGTTCGAGCTCATCGATGATCTGCATCGAGCGGATCTTCGGCGCGCCGGTGATCGAGCCGCCAGGGAAGCTGCCGGCGATCAGGTCCAGGGCGTCCTTGTCTGCCGCCAGCTCGCCGGTGACGCTGCTCACCAGGTGGTGGACGTTGGGGTAGCTCTCCAGGCTGAACAGCTCCGGCACCCGCACCGAGCCGATGCGGCAGGTGCGCCCCAGGTCATTGCGCAGTAGGTCGACGATCATCAGGTTTTCCGCCCGGTCCTTGGGGCTGGCCAGCAGTTCGGCGGCGCTGGCCGCGTCCTCGGCGGCATCCCGGCCGCGGGGGCGGGTACCCTTGATCGGCCGGGTTTCCACCCGGCCCTGGCTGACATGAACGAAGCGTTCCGGTGACAGGCTCAGCACCGCGCCACCGTCGGGCAAGCGCTGGAAGCCGGAGAACGGCGTGGGGCAGGCCGCGCGCAGCGCACGGTAGGCCACCCATGGATCGCCCTGGTACCGGCCGCGAAAGCGCTGGGCGAAATTCACCTGGTAGCAATCGCCGGACCGGATGTAGTGCTGGATGCGTTCGAAAGCCTGGCGATAGTCATCGGCGCCAAGGTCGGCCTGCATGGGGCTGGTCAGCTGGAACGAGGTGCTGGGTGCCGGCAGCGGCTGACTGAATAGCTGGAGCAGGCGCTGGCGCTCGCTCGGTGCCAGGCTGGGATGGAACACCAGTTGGCTGGTGCCCGCCTGGTGATCGTTGACCAGCGCCCAGGCATACAGGCCCAGGCGTGCATCGGGCAGGTGCAGGTCGTCCCGGGCCTGGCTGGGCATGCGCTCCAGGTGCCGGCCGAAGTCATAGCTCAGGTAGCCGATCAGGCCGCCGGCGAACGGCAGGTCGTAGGGGGCGGGAATCTGTGCCGGGCCCAGTTGCGCCAGGTTGTCCCGCAGGCGTTGGAGGAATGCGCCGCCACTTTCCTCGGCGGCCACCGTCAGTTGCGCCAGGGGCCAGGCACTGAGCAGGTCGTAGCGGCCGCGCTCGGCGCTGGGGCGGCCGCTATCGAGCAGCACGGCGCCGGGGGCGTGTTCGATTGCCGCGAAGTAGTCGGCGGGATTGTCACGATAGGGGAGCGGGTGTACGGAACAGGTCAACATGCGGGGCAGATCAGCCATCGGGGCGCGGCTGGCGATTGTAGTCCCCCCGGGGATTTGCTCCTAGGGGGGAGGTCGGCAATGGAGTGGTTTGCGACGTACCGCTTGCATTGGCCATGGCCACCGGCTGCGCCAGGACCTTCAGGCAGCCGCGATCAGCCTTCCACGGCGGGGATATGGCCGAACAGCTGCTGGGCGAAACGCACCCGCTCCTCGACGCTTTCCTCGATGCCCTGGGCCTTGAGCTGTTCCAGGTGGGCCTCGATGGCGTGGGTGCGCTGGGTCAGGCCGCAGTCGTTGGCGATCTGGATGTTCAGGCCCGGGCGGGCGTTGAGCTCGAGAATCAACGGCCCCTTGTCCTGGTCCAGCACCATGTCCACGCCGATGTAGCCCAGGCCGCACAGCTCGTAGCAACCGGCCGCCAGCTTCATGAAACCGTCCCAGTAGGGCAGCTGCACGCCGTCTACCGCGTTGGTGGTATCCGGGTGCTTGGTGATGATGTTGTTCAGCCAGGTGCCGCGCAGGGTCAGGCCGGTGGCCAGGTCGACCCCGACGCCGATGGCGCCCTGGTGCAGGTTGGCCTTGCCGCCGGACTGGCGGGTCGGCAGGCGTAGCATGGCCATCACCGGGTAGCCCATGAGCACGATGATGCGGATGTCCGGCACGCCTTCGTAGCTGATGCTCTTGAAGATCTGGTCCGGGGTTACCCGGTACTCGATCAGCGCGCGGTCGCGGTGGCCGCCCAGGGAGTACAGGCCGGTGAGAATGCTGGAGATCTGATGCTCGATTTCCTCATGGCTGATGATCTTCCCGGAGACCGTGCGATAGCGGCCCTCGAAGCGGTCGGCGATCACCAGGATGCCATCGCCGCCGGCGCCCTGGGCTGGCTTGATGACGAAGTCGTTGCGCCCACCGATGATCTCGTCGAGCTTGTCGATTTCCTTCTCGGTGGAGATCACCCCGTACAGTTCCGGTACGTGGATGCCGGCCTTGAGCGCCCGTTCCTTGGTGATGATCTTGTCATCGACGATGGGGTACAGGCTGCGCTTGTTGTACTTGAGCACGTAGTCGGCGTTACGCCGGTTGATGCCCATGATCCCGCGCGCTTCCAGGGCCTTCCAGGTCTTCCACAGGCCGAACATCAGGAGTCAGCCTTGACGAAGGCTTTGAAACGCACCAGCTCCGTCAGCCGGTAGCCGCGGTAGCGACCCATGGCCAGCATGAAGCCCACCAGGATCAGCAGCATCGCCGGGAAGGTGAAGACGAAGTACGTCAGCTCCGGCACGCTCATGATCAGGTGCGCCAGGGAGGCGGCGAACAGCGTGCCGATCGCGACTTTCATCGCATGGCCGCCGCCACGTTCTTCCCAGGTGATGGACAGGCGCTCGATGGTCATGGTCAGGATCACCATCGGGAACAGCGCCACCGACAAGCCGCGCTCCAGGCCCAGCTTGTGGCTGAACAGGCTGATGGCGGCGATCAGCACCACCACGAAGGTCAGCACCACCGACAGGCGCGGCAGCATCTGCAGCTTCAGGTGTTCCAGGTAGGAGCGCAGCGACAGGCCCAGGGCAGTGATCACGGTGAACAGCGCGATGCCGAAGCCCAGCTGGGTCTCGCGAAAGGCCAGGGCGATCAGCACCGGGGTGAAGGTGCCCAGGGTCTGCAGGCCGATCAGGTTGCGCAGCACCAGGATCACCAGCACGCCGATGGGGATCATCACCATGATCATGAAGGTCTGCTGGGTTTGCAGCGGCAGGCCGTAGAGCGAGTATTCGAGGAAGTTGGCGTCGGTGTTCTCGTCGGTCAGCTTGGCCAGGCGGATGGCGTTCATCTCGCTGTTGTTCATGCTGAAGGTGACGTTGGCTTTCTTGCCGCCATCGACGGTGATCAGGTTGTCGTCGCCGGTCCACCACAGCAGGCGATCGCTGGGCAGGCCCTGCTCGCCGGTCTCGGGGTTGAAGTACAGCCAGTCGGTGCCGTTGAAGCTGCGCAGCCACAGCTCCGGAGTCTGCGGCTGGTCGGCCACCAGGCGGATGGTGTGGACCTTCTCGGCCGGCACATGGGCGATGGACAGCAGCAGCTCGACAATCTTGGCCTTGTTGGCGCTGGAGGAGTCGCCGGCCAGCAGCAGCTTGGCATTGTCGTCGCTGGCGTTGTTGACCCGCTTGATGGCTTCGCTGATGAAGGTCTCGACGTCCGCCGAATGCTGGCGGATCGGCGCCAGCAGGGCGTCGGCGGCAATCTTCTCCGGCCCTTCGATGGCCATGCTGTCGCGGAAGGTCGGGCCCTTGACCTTGGCTTTCTCGGCGCTGTAGCGCTTGGTCAGGACCAGGCGGTAGTACAGGGTCTGGTTGCCCTTGGCCCGGCGTGCCGACCAGGTGACCTTGCGATTGCCATCGACGCGGTTCACCGCCACGCCATAGTTGTTGGAAATGAAACTCTCGTTGAGGCTCACATAGTCGCGGCTCAGGGGCGGCACGAACATCTGGATCTTGATCGGGTCCTTGCCGTTGGCGACGAACTCGACCTTGGCATCGATGTTCCACAGATCGTCAGTGGCGTCCTCGGTCACCGGAATGCCAAGCACGAAGATCTGATAAGCCGTGATCGAAATGCCCAGCACCACCAATACGGCGATCAGGACTTTCAGATGGAGGGTAAGAGAGCGCATTGGAATTACTCTGCGGTATGAGCGTCAGTGGCGCAGGCAGGTTTGCCAGCAGCGTATTTAAGACTGGGGTCGACCAGCGCATCGAAGCGCTTGAGGGCTTCGGAGCCGATCAAAAGCGGGTATTGGAATGCGCTACGGTCGGTCAAGTTCACTTCGATACTGCGTAAAGCGCTGCCCATGCAGACCTGCAGGGCGATCACCGGGCGTGCGGTGTAGTTCTTGCCCTCATCGGGATCATAGTCGCCGGCGCGGCGCTTGATCTTGCTGACCCGTGCCAGGGGGCGTTCGATGGGGTGGGAATGAGCCGTGTCGATGGCCAGGTAGAAACGCACCCAGGATTCGCCATCGCGCTTGAAGCGCTTGATGTCGCGGGCACTCAGGGAGGCGGTCTTGGCCCCGGTGTCGAGCTTGGCGGCGACCTCCAGGTCGATGCCTGCAAGTTGGGCGTATTCATTCAAGCCGTAGACGGTCTTGCCGGCGGCGAAGCCGGTGCCAGGAAGGATGAATAGGCAGAGCAGTGGGAGAAGGGCCTTGAGAGTCATAGATCCTGGTGGTCATGGGTTCTTCAGTTCAAGGCGACCGGCATTGCTGCGCAAGCTCCCTCGTGTGCTTGCCATAAAAAGATGACAGGCCGATGCGGGCGGCATTCTAGCATGCTGGTTTTATGGCGCCAGCGCCGGGGGTGGGCCTTTTGTCTCGTTTTGATGCAATCAGTTATTAGACGATTGTCGACAATCTCTATTTTTCCTTTGACTGCGATGGGGCTATTGGCTAATTTTCGCCTCATTGATTTTAAAGGTGTCGACAATATGCTGGATCAACTGGAACCCTCGACGCCGGCCCAAGACGACTCCGAGACCCTTTCCGAAAACGTCTTCCGGCGTATCCAGGCCGCCATCGTCAAGGGCGAGATCGCCCCGGGCAGCAAGATCTCCGAGCCGGAGTTGGCCCGCACCTACGGCATCAGCCGTGGTCCGCTGCGCGAGGCCATCCACCGCCTGGAGGGCCAGCGCCTGCTGGTGCGCGTGCCCCATGTCGGGGCCCGGGTGGTTTCCCTGAGCCATGCCGAGCTGATCGAACTCTACGAAATCCGCGAATCCCTGGAAGGCATGGCTTGTCGCCTGGCGGCCGAACGCATGAGCGTGGCCGAGATCGACGAACTGCGCCGCGTGCTGGAGACCCATGAGCGCGATGCGGCGTTCCAGGCTGGTGTTGGCTATTACCAGCAGGAAGGGGATTTCGACTTCCATTACCGGATCATCCAGGGCGCTGCCAACCAGACCCTGACCAAGATGCTTTGCGGCGAGCTCTACCAACTGGTGCGCATGTACCGCCTGCAGTTCTCCAGCGTGCCGAACCGGCCGCGCCAGGCTTTCGCCGAACACCACCGAATTCTCGATGCCATCGCCGACCGAGACGGCGAACTGGCCGAGTTGCTGATGCGCCGTCATATCGGTGCCTCCAAGCGCAATATCGAGCGCCATTACCAGGAAGCGCTCGTCAACCCGTCCAAGACACGAGGTGAGTCATGAGTCAGAAAACCGCCGGCCAGCGCTTCCGCGACGCCATTGCCGAGGAACATCCGCTGCAGGTCATCGGCGCCATCAACGCCAACCACGCGCTGCTGGCCAAGCGTGCCGGCTTCAAGGCCATCTACCTCTCCGGTGGCGGTGTCGCCGCCGGCTCCCTGGGCCTGCCGGACCTGGGCATCAACACCCTGGACGACGTGCTCACCGACGTGCGCCGCATCACCGACGTCTGCGACCTGCCGTTGCTGGTGGACATCGACACCGGTTTCGGCCCCAGCGCCTTCAACATCGAGCGCACCGTCAAGAACCTGATCAAGGCCGGCGCCGCCGCCGCCCATATCGAGGATCAGGTGGGTGCCAAGCGTTGCGGCCACCGTCCGGGCAAGGAAATCGTTTCCACCGAGGAGATGGTCGATCGCGTACGCGCCGCCGCCGATGCCAAGACCGACCCGAATTTCTTCCTTATCGCTCGGACCGACGCCATCCAGGCCGAGGGCGTGGACGCCGCCATCGAGCGCTGCCAGCGTTATGTGGAGGCGGGCGCCGACGGCATCTTCGCCGAGGCCGCCTACGACCTGCCGACCTACAAGCGCTTCGTCGATGCCCTCGATGTGCCCGTGCTGGCCAACATCACCGAGTTCGGCGCCACCCCGCTGTTCTCCCGCGATGAGCTGGCGTCGGTGGGCGTCGCCATCCAGCTCTACCCGCTGTCGGCCTTCCGTGCCGCCAACAAGGCGGCCGAGGCGGTCTACACCGCTATTCGCCGCGATGGCCATCAAAAAGAGGTCATCGATCTGATGCAGACTCGTGCCGAACTGTACGACCGCATCGGCTACCACGCTTTCGAGCAGAAGCTCGACGCCCTGTTCGCTGCCAAGAAATGACCGGACCCGGGCCGCTCCCCGGGAGCGGCCTGCGGATATAACAAGACGCAAGCAACCGGATAAAAATGAGGAGATTCACGCGATGAGCCCCAGCGAAACCACCACCGCCTTCAAGCCGAAGAAATCCGTGGCCCTGAGCGGCACCGCCGCCGGCAACACGGCCCTGTGCACCGTCGGCCGTACCGGCAACGACCTGCACTACCGCGGTTATGACATCCTCGACTTCGCCACCTCCTGCGAATTCGAGGAAATTGCCCACCTGCTGGTCCATGGCAAGCTGCCGAACGTCGCCGAGCTGACGGGCTACAAGGCCAAGCTCAAGGCCCTGCGCGGCCTGCCGGCCGGGGTCAAGGTGGCGCTGGAGCAACTGCCGCCGTCCGCCCACCCGATGGACGTGATGCGCACCGCCGTTTCCGTGCTGGGTTGCCTGTCGCCGGAGAAGGACGACCACAACCATCCGGGCGCCCGTGACATCGCCGACAAGCTGATGGCGTGCCTCGGTTCTGCGTTGCTCTACTGGTACCACTTCAGCCACAACGGCAAGCGCATCGACGTGGAGACCGACGACGATTCCATCGGCGGCCATTTCCTGCACCTGCTGCACGGCGAGAAGCCGCGTGAGTCGTGGGTGCGCGCCATGCACACCTCGCTGATCCTCTATGCCGAGCACGAATTCAACGCCTCCACCTTCACCTCACGGGTGATTGCCGGTACCGGTTCCGACATGTTCTCCTGCATCGCCGGGGCCATCGGCGCATTGCGCGGTCCCAAGCACGGTGGCGCCAACGAGGTGGCCTTCGAGATCCAGAAGCGCTACGACAACCCGGACGAAGCGGAAGCTGACATCCGCGCCCGCGTCGAGAAGAAGGAAGTGGTGATCGGCTTCGGCCATCCGGTCTACACCGTGTCCGACCCGCGCAACAAGGTGATCAAGGAAGTGGCCCGCGAGCTGTCCGTCGAGCAGAGCAACAGCAAGATGTTCGACATCGCCGAGCGCCTGGAATCGACCATGTGGGAAATCAAGAAGATGTTCCCCAACCTCGATTGGTTCAGTGCCGTCAGCTACCACATGATGGGCGTGCCCACCGCCATGTTCACCCCGCTGTTCGTGATCGCCCGTACTTCCGGCTGGTCTTCCCACGTCATCGAGCAACGCATCGACGGCAAGATCATCCGCCCGAGCGCCAACTACGTTGGCCCGGAAGACCTGAAGTTCGTGCCCCTGAAGGACCGCAAGTAATCATGAACAGCCAATACCGCAAGAACCTGCCTGGTACGGCGCTGGACTACTTCGACACCCGCGAGGCGGTGGATGCCATCGCCCCGGGTGCCTACGCCGGCCTGCCGTACACCTCCCGGGTGCTGGCCGAACAACTGGTGCGCCGGTGCGACCCGGCGCAGCTCACCGACTCGCTGAAGCAACTGATCGAGCGCAAGCGCGACCTCGACTTCCCCTGGTACCCGGCCCGCGTGGTCTGCCACGACATTCTCGGCCAGACCGCGCTGGTGGACCTGGCCGGCCTGCGCGATGCGATCGCCGACCAGGGTGGCGACCCGGCCCTGGTCAACCCGGTGGTGCCGACCCAGCTGATCGTCGACCACTCCCTGGCCGTGGAATTCGGCGGTTTCGACCCGGACGCCTTCGAGAAGAACCGCGCCGTCGAGGAGCGCCGCAACGAGGACCGCTTCCACTTCATCGAGTGGACCAAGACCGCGTTCAAGAACGTCGATGTGATCCCCGCCGGCAACGGCATCATGCACCAGATCAACCTGGAGAAAATGAGCCCGGTGATCCAGGCGCGCGGCGGCGTGGCCTTCCCCGACACCTGCGTCGGCACCGACAGCCATACCCCCCACGTCGATGCGCTGGGCGTGATCGCCATCGGCGTCGGTGGCCTGGAGGCGGAGACCGTGATGCTCGGTCGCGCGTCGATGATGCGCCTGCCCGACATCGTCGGCGTCAAGCTCACCGGCAAGCGCCAGCCCGGGATCACCGCCACCGACATCGTCCTGGCCCTGACCGAGTTCCTGCGCAAGGAAAAGGTGGTGGGTGCCTACGTCGAGTTCTTCGGCGAAGGGGCCGACAGCCTGTCCGTTGGCGACCGCGCGACCATCTCCAACATGTGCCCGGAGTACGGTGCCACCGCGTCGATGTTCTACATCGACCAGCAGACCATCGACTACCTCAAGCTCACCGGTCGCGAGCCGGAGCAGGTGGCCCTGGTGGAGAACTATGCCAAGACCACCGGCCTGTGGGCCGATGCCCTGGTCACTGCGGAATACGAGCGGGTGCTGACATTCGATCTGTCCACCGTGGTGCGCAACATGGCCGGTCCGTCCAACCCGCACCGGCGCTTGCCGACCTCGGCCCTGGCCGAGCGGGGTATCGCCGACGAAACCAAGCTGGCCGCCGGCAAGGTCGAACAAGCCGAGGGCCTGATGCCCGATGGCGCGGTGATCATCGCGGCGATCACCAGCTGCACCAATACCTCCAACCCGCGTAACGTGGTGGCTGCAGGTCTGGTGGCGAAGAAGGCCAACGCCCTGGGCCTGGTGCGCCAGCCTTGGGTCAAGACGTCCTTCGCGCCGGGTTCGAAGGTCGCCAAGCTGTACCTGGAAGAGGCCGGCCTGCTGCCGGAGCTGGAGAAGCTCGGCTTCGGCATCGTCGCCTACGCCTGCACCACCTGCAACGGCATGTCCGGCGCCCTGGACCCGGTCATCCAGCAGGAAATCATCGACCGCGACCTGTATGCCACCGCAGTGCTGTCGGGCAACCGCAACTTCGACGGCCGTATCCACCCCTACGCCAAGCAGGCGTTCCTCGCCTCGCCGCCGCTGGTGGTGGCCTATGCGATCGCCGGCACCGTGCGCTTCGACATCGAGCAGGACGTGCTGGGCCATGACCAGGCCGGCAACCCGGTGACCCTGAAGGACCTGTGGCCGAGCGACGAGGAGATCGACGCGATTGTCGCCGCCTCGGTGAAGCCCGAGCAGTTCCGCCAGATCTACATCCCGATGTTCGACCTGGGCACCGTCAAGGAAGCCGAGAGCCCGCTGTACGACTGGCGCCCGATGAGTACCTACATCCGTCGTCCGCCGTACTGGGAAGGCGCGCTGGCCGGGGAGCGCACGCTCAAGGGCATGCGTCCGCTGGCGGTGCTGCCGGACAACATCACCACCGACCACCTGTCGCCGTCCAACGCCATCCTGGCGGACTCCGCGGCCGGTGAGTACCTGGCGAAGATGGGCCTGCCGGAGGAGGACTTCAACTCCTACGCCACCCACCGTGGCGATCACCTGACCGCCCAGCGCGCGACCTTCGCCAACCCGCAGTTGGTGAACGAGATGGCGGTGGTCGATGGCGAGGTGAAGAAGGGTTCCCTGGCCCGTGTCGAGCCCGAAGGCAAGGTCACGCGGATGTGGGAAGCCATCGAGACCTACATGGAGCGCAAGCAGCCGCTGATCATCATCGCCGGTGCCGACTACGGCCAGGGTTCGTCCCGCGACTGGGCGGCCAAGGGCGTGCGCCTGGCGGGTGTCGAGGCGATCGTCGCCGAGGGCTTCGAGCGTATCCATCGCACCAACCTGGTGGGCATGGGCGTGCTGCCGCTGCAGTTCCTGCCGGGCACCGACCGCAAGACCCTGGGCATCGACGGCACCGAGACCTACGACGTGCTCGGCCAACGCACTCCCCGGGCGCAGTTGACCCTGGTGATCCACCGCCACAATGGCGAGCGGCTCGAGGTGCCGGTGACCTGCCGCCTCGACACCGCCGAGGAGGTGTCGATCTACGAGGCCGGCGGTGTGCTGCAGCGTTTTGCCCAGGACTTCCTGGAATCGGCCACAGCCAGTTAAGCGACGTACCGGGGGCGGGCCGCAAGGCACCGCCCCCGGTCTTTATCAGGACCTGAAATCCATGGCATTTGTAGCGCAAATCAAGATTCCGGCCACCTACATGCGTGGCGGCACCAGCAAGGGGGTGTTCTTCAACCTGCAGGACTTGCCCGAGGCGGCGCAGCTGCCCGGCGCGGCCCGCGATGCCTTGCTGCTGCGGGTGATCGGCAGTCCCGATCCCTACGACAAGCAGATCGACGGCATGGGCGGCGCCACCTCCAGCACCAGCAAGACGGTGATCCTGTCCAAGAGCATCAAGCCCGACCATGACGTCGACTACTTGTTCGGCCAGGTCGCCATCGACAAGCCCTTCGTCGACTGGAGCGGCAACTGCGGCAACCTGTCGGCGGCGGTGGGCTCCTTCGCCATCAGCAGCGGCCTGGTGGACCCGGCGCGCATTCCCCACAACGGGGTGGCGGTGGTGCGCATCTGGCAGGCCAACATCGGCAAGACCATCATCGCCCATGTGCCGATCACCGACGGCGCGGTCCAGGAGACCGGCGACTTCGAGCTGGACGGCGTGACCTTCCCGGCGGCGGAAGTGCAGTTGGAGTTCCTCGACCCGGCGGCCGAGGAGGAGGGCGGCGGTGGTTCGATGTTCCCCACCGGCAACCTGGTGGACGACCTGGAAGTGCCGGGTATCGGCACCCTCAAGGCGACCCTGATCAATGCCGGGATCCCCACCATCTTCGTCAATGCGGCGGACATCGGTTATCGCGGCACCGAACTGCAGGGCGTGATCAACGGCGATCCCAAGGCCCTGGCGATGTTCGAGACCATTCGTGCCCACGGCGCCTTGCGCATGGGCCTGATCAAGCACCTGGACGAGGCCGCGCAGCGCCAGCACACGCCGAAGGTGGCCTTCGTCGCCGCACCGGCGGACTACCAGGCCTCCAGCGGCAAGGCGGTCAAGGCGGCGGATGTCGACCTGCTGGTGCGCGCCATGTCCATGGGCAAGCTGCACCACGCGATGATGGGCACCGCGGCGGTGGCCATCGGCACGGCGGCGGCGATCCCCGGGACCCTGGTCAACCTCGCGGCCGGTGGCGGCGAGCGTAGCGCCGTGCGTTTCGGCCATCCTTCGGGCACCTTGCGCGTAGGCGCCGAGGCCACCCTCGAGGGCGGTGAGTGGAGCGTGGTCAAGGCGATCATGAGCCGCAGCGCGCGGGTGCTGATGGAAGGCTGGGTGAGAGTGCCCGGCGACACCTTCTAAGGACCGGCGGTGGCGAGGGAGCCGGCTCCCTCGCCACCGATGCCGTTATCGAATCATTGAGCAGACGCAGACCTGCGATGCCGTTATTGACCTGAACCTGCAGCCTGAGGAATCAACCTACCCATAACCCCGTCATTGGAGTGCACGCTCCATGAGCGCCAACGTTGATCTGAACAACCGTCCCAATTACGACCCGGTTTTGCAGGACATCGCCGATTATGTCCTGGAGTATCGCGTCGACTCCCCCCTAGCCCTCGATACCGCCCGCCATTGCCTGATGGATACCCTGGGCTGCGGCCTGCTGGCATTGCGTTTTCCTGAATGCACCAAGCACCTGGGGCCGCTCGTCGAAGGCACCGTGGTGCCCCATGGCGCCCGCGTGCCGGGTACCAGCTATCGGCTGGACCCGGTGAAGGCCGCCTGGGATATCGGCTGCATCGTGCGCTGGCTCGATTACAACGACACCTGGCTGGCGGCGGAGTGGGGGCACCCGTCGGACAACCTCGGCGGCATCCTGGCCGTGGCCGATCATCTTTCGCAGAAACGCGTCGCCAACGGCGAGGCGCCGCTGAGCATGGGCGATGTGCTGCAGGCGATGGTCATGGCCCATGAGATCCAGGGAGTGCTGGCCCTGGACAACTCCTTCAACCGCGTCGGGCTCGATCATGTGCTGCTGGTAAAGGTGGCCTCCACGGCCGTTTGCGCCCGCTTGATGGGGGCCAATCGCGAGCAGCTGTTGGCCGCGCTGTCCCATGCCTTCGTCGATGGCCAGGCGCTGCGTACCTATCGCCACGCGCCCAATGCCGGGTCGCGCAAGTCCTGGGCGGCGGGGGATGCCTCGAGCCGCGGGGTGCGCCTGGCGGATATGGCCCTGCGCGGCGAAATGGGCATTCCCGGGGTGCTCAGCGCACCGCAGTGGGGCTTCTACGATGTGCTGTTCAGCCATACCAACAAGGACCTGGCGCTCAAGCCCGAGGGCCAGCGGCGCTTCAGCCTGCCCCAGGGGTACGCCAGCTATGTGATGGAAAACATCCTGTTCAAGATCAGCTTTCCGGCCGAGTTCCACGCGCAAACCGCCTGCGAGGCGGCGGTGGCCCTGCATCCCCAGGTGCGCGATCGGCTACAGGAGATCGAGCGAATCGTCATCACCACCCATGAATCGGCAATCCGCATCATTTCCAAGGTCGGGCCGTTGGCCAATGCCGCCGATCGCGACCATTGCCTGCAGTACATGACCGCCGTGCCCCTGGCGTTCGGCACCCTGGTGGCCGAGCACTACGAGGATGATTTCCACGCGGCCCATCCGATCATCGACCAGTTGCGCGACAAGATGCAGATCGTCGAGGACCCACGCTATACCCGGGAGTACCTGGAGGCCGACAAGCGCTCGATCGCCAACGCGGTGCAGGTGTTCTTCGCCGATGGCAGTTGCACCGAGCAGGTGGCGGTGGAGTACCCCATCGGTCACCGTCGCCGCCGGGCCGAGGGCATCCCGCTGCTGGAGGACAAGTTCAAGGCCAACCTGGCCACGCGCTTCAGCGCCCAGCGCTCGGCGCAGATCTTCGATCTGTGCAGCGACCCGGCACGGTTGTCGGCCATGCCGGTGCATCGCTTCGTCGATTGGTTGGTGATCTGAGGCGGGGGAGGCAGCGCCTGGAGCGTTGCCTGTCCGGGATCGCAGGGCCTTAAAGGCCCCTGGTAACAGGAGGGAATGTCAGATTGTAGGAGCGAGGCTTACTTGAAGCGGCGCTCAACGCCTTTTTCCACCAGGATCTTGGCCGAGATTTCCTCGACAGAGAAATGCGTGGAGTTGATATGGGGGATGTTCTCGCGGCGCAATAAGTTTTCTACTTCCCGCACTTCGAATTCGCACTGGGCGAAGCTGGAGTAGCGGCTGTTGGGCTTGCGCTCGTTGCGGATCGCGGTAAGGCGGTCGGGGTCGATGGTCAGGCCGAACAGCTTGTGCTTGTGGGCGCGCAGGGCGTTGGGCAGTTGCAGGCGCTCCATGTCTTCTTCGGTGAGCGGGTAGTTGGCCGCGCGGATGCCGAATTGCATAGCCATGTACAGGCAGGTCGGGGTCTTGCCGCAGCGTGACACGCCTACCAGGATCAGGTCGGCCTTGTCGTAGTAGTGGGTCCGTGCGCCGTCGTCGTTGTCCAGGGCGAAGTTCACCGCCTCGATCCGCTCCATGTAATTGGAGTTATGGCCGATGGAGTGGGACTTGCCCACGGAGTACGACGAGTGCTCGCTCAGCTCCTGCTCCAGGGGAGAGAGGAAGGTGGAGAAAATGTCGATCATGAAACCGTTGGAGGTCGCGAGGATCTCACGAATGTCCTGGTTGACGATGGTGTCGAAAATGATCGGTCGATAGCCGTCTTTTTCGGCGGCTATATTGATTTGCTGTACCATGGCCCGCGCTTTTTCCATGCTGTCGATGTACGGCCGCGTGAATTTGCTGAACGTAATGTTCTCGAACTGCGCCAAAAGGCTCTGGCCGAGGGTTTCCGCTGTGATACCGGTACCGTCAGAGATGAAGAAAGCAGATCGTTTCATTTGCGGCTTGGGCCTTAAGCTAGTGACGATTCTTGGATATGATAGGCGCGATTTGTCGGCCGGGAATGGCCCGCATTCTCACTTATTTTCCAAGTCCAGGCCATATAGCGGGCAAACGCTCCCTGGAGCAGCCGGCTTCTGAGCTTTTCCAACACAGTTAGTGGAGAGATCACCTTGGTAGAGTACGTAGTTTCCCTCGATAAGCTCGGCAAACACGATGTTGAGCATGTGGGGGGCAAGAACGCATCCCTGGGCGAGATGATCAGTAACCTCGCGGGTGCCGGCGTCTCGGTCCCGGGTGGCTTCGCCACGACCGCCCAGGCCTATCGGGATTTCCTGGAACTGAGCGGTCTGAACGACCAGATCCATGCCGCGCTCGACGCGCTGGATGTCGATGACGTGAATGCCCTGGCCAAGACCGGTGCCCAGATCCGCCAGTGGATCATGGAAGCCGAGTTCCCCGAGCGCCTCAATACCGAGATCCGTACGGCTTTTGCCGCGCTATCGGCCGGCAACCCGGACATGGCCGTGGCCGTGCGCTCCTCGGCTACCGCCGAAGACCTGCCGGATGCCTCCTTCGCCGGCCAGCAGGAAACCTTCCTCAATATCCGTGGCGTGGACAACGTGATCCGTGCCGCCAAGGAAGTGTTCGCCTCGTTGTTCAACGACCGCGCCATTTCCTATCGTGTTCACCAGGGCTTCGACCACAAGCTGGTGGCCCTGTCCGCTGGCGTACAGCGCATGGTCCGCTCCGAAACCGGTACCGCTGGGGTGATGTTCACCCTCGATACCGAATCGGGTTTCCGTGACGTGGTGTTCATCACTGGTGCCTACGGCCTGGGCGAAACCGTGGTTCAGGGCGCCGTCAACCCTGACGAGTTCTACGTCCACAAGAACACCCTGGCCGCCGGCCGCCCTGCGATCTTGCGTCGCAACCTGGGCAGCAAGGCGATCAAGATGATCTACGGCGACGAAGCCAAGGCTGGGCGCTCGGTGAAGACCGTGGACGTGGACAAGGCCGATCGCGCACGTTTCTGCCTGACCGACGCCGAGGTCAGCGAGCTGGCCAAGCAGGCGATGATCATCGAGAAGCACTACCAGTGCCCGATGGACATCGAGTGGGCCAAGGACGGTGACGACGGCAAGCTGTACATCGTGCAGGCCCGTCCGGAAACCGTGAAGAGCCGCACCCAGGCCAACGTGATGGAACGTTACCTGCTCAAGGAAAAGGGCACCGTCCTGGTGGAAGGCCGTGCCATCGGCCAGCGCATCGGCGCCGGCAAGGTTCGGATCATCAAGGACGTGTCGGAGATGGACAAGGTCCAGGCCGGCGACGTGTTGGTCTCCGACATGACCGACCCGGATTGGGAACCGGTGATGAAGCGCGCCAGCGCCATCGTCACCAACCGTGGTGGTCGTACCTGCCACGCGGCGATCATCGCCCGTGAACTGGGCATTCCCGCAGTCGTCGGGTGCGGTAACGCCACCGAGCTGCTCAAGGATGGACAGGGCGTGACCGTGTCCTGCGCCGAGGGCGACACCGGCTTCATCTTCGAGGGCGAGCTGGGCTTTGACGTCAAGCAGAACTCCGTGGACGCCATGCCGGACCTGCCGTTCAAGATCATGATGAACGTCGGCAACCCGGATCGCGCCTTCGATTTCGCCCAGCTGCCGAACGCCGGTGTGGGCCTGGCCCGCCTGGAGTTCATCATCAACCGCATGATCGGCGTGCACCCCAAGGCGCTGCTGAACTACGCGGGCCTGCCACAAGAGATCAAGGACAGCGTCGACAAGCGTGTCGCCGGCTACCACGATCCGGTGGACTTCTACGTCGACAAGCTGGTCGAGGGCATCAGCACCCTGGCAGCGGCATTCACCCCGAAGAAGGTCATCGTGCGCCTGTCGGACTTCAAGTCCAACGAGTACGCCAACCTGATCGGCGGCAAGCTCTACGAGCCGGAAGAAGAAAACCCGATGCTGGGCTTTCGCGGGGCTTCGCGCTACATCAGCGAATCCTTCCGCGATTGCTTCGAACTCGAGTGCCGTGCCCTCAAGCGCGTGCGCAACGAGATGGGCCTGACCAACGTCGAGATCATGGTGCCGTTCGTGCGTACCCTTGGCGAAGCTAGCCAGGTGGTCGATCTGCTTGCAGAAAATGGTCTGAAGCGCGGCGAGAACGGCCTGCGCGTGATCATGATGTGCGAGCTGCCATCCAACGCGATCCTGGCCGAGGAGTTCCTGGAGTACTTCGATGGTTTCTCCATCGGCTCCAACGACCTGACCCAGCTGACCCTGGGCCTGGACCGTGACTCCGGCATCATTGCCCACCTGTTCGACGAGCGTAATCCTGCGGTCAAGAAGCTGCTGGCCAATGCCATTGCCGCTTGCAACAAGGCTGGCAAGTACATCGGTATCTGCGGGCAGGGGCCTTCCGACCATCCTGACCTGGCCAAGTGGTTGATGGAGCAGGGGATCGAGAGCGTCTCGCTGAACCCGGACTCGGTACTGGAGACCTGGTTCTTCCTGGCCGAGGGCCAGGGCGCCGCGTAATCGGTGAGTGCAGGGTCGGTCCGTCGCGAGGCGGCCGACCCTCGTAGATTCAAACAGGGCGCGCTTCTTCCGAATGCCGCCCTTTTTTGTGCAAGAAGAATATGCAAAGCAGCAGCAACCTATTTCCTGTCGCCTTGACCAGTGCCGAACGTCGAGGCGATCTCAGCGAAGATGTCTATCGCTTGAAACCTGGCAACAGCCCCGATCCTTCGGTGGAGTTGGCTGTCACCCGCTTGGGGATGGCCGACGAGCCTCAAGTCCGGGGCGTGCCCGTGATCCTGCTACATGGCAGCTTTTCCAACCGGCGCTTCTGGTATTCACCCAAGGGTATTGGCTTGGGGGCCTATCTGGCACGAGCCGGCTTTGACGTGTGGATTCCGGAAATGCGTGGCCACGGCCTGTCCCGGCGTAATGCCGGGTACCGCCAGAACCGCGTGGCCGACTACGCGCGCTACGATCTGCCGGCGATTGCCGCCTTCGTTCGCGAGCAAAGCGGGCAGATCCCTCATTGGATCGGCCACTCTCTGGGGGGCACCACTTTGGCGGCGGCGCTGGGTGGACAATACCTGGGGGAGGCGGGCGTGGCCTCCGCGGCGTTTTTCGGTACCCAGGTCAGCCGAATCTATTGGCCTTTGAAGATTCCTCTCGTGGAGTGGGGCGGACGCCTACTTATCAAGCGTTTCGCCCAGTTGTCCGGTTCACGGCTCAAGCGTGGTCCAGAAGACGAGCCTATTGGCCTGGCGCTGGAAAGCATGCGCTGGCACGGATTGTTTGGTCGCTTTGGCGATGCCGACAAGGATTGGTGGGCCGGCCTCACTGAGGTTGCGGTGCCGGCTCTGGCGGTCAGTGCGGCGGGAGACCACCAGGACCCGACCTGGGCGTGCCGCAAGTTGTTCGAACAATTGGCAAGCCCGCACAAACAGTTTGTGTGCCTGGGGCGAGAGCAGGGTTTCAGTGGCAATTTCGGGCATGTCGAGATGCTGGTGAGCAAGCCGGCCCAGGCCGAAGTCTGGCCATTGGTCGCACGCTGGCTCAAGGACCAGCAGTCGCCGTTACTGGCTTGTGCCACCGAGCAACTGGCTACGGTTTGAAGCCAGGGCTCTGACAAGGGCATTTCGTTGCATGTTGCTTGCGGCTAAGATATGACGCGCTGCGCTATTTCGGTCACATTCGGTGATGGGCTCGACTTTCCGTTCTGTCGACAGAACTGAGAAAATACTGGCCGCGTCGATGGGGCAGGTCAGGCATGCAGGCTGGACATGTAGTGTCTGGGCCCGTATCTCCTAGGCTGTCCCAGGAATCAGTGACACCGTCGATCGTGTTCTTACTGTTACAGGAGCTTCTCGATGAATCATTACCTTACTCCCGACCTGTGCGATGCCTACCCGGACCTGGTGCAAGTCGTCGAGCCCATGTTCAGCAACTTTGGTGGTCGCGACTCCTTTGGTGGTGAAATCGTCACCATCAAGTGCTTTGAGGACAACTCGCTGGTCAAGGAGCAGGTGGATCTCAAGGGGCATGGCAAGGTACTGGTGGTCGATGGGGGCGGTTCGCTACGGCGTGCCCTGCTGGGCGACATGCTGGCCGAAAAGGCTGCGAAGAACGGCTGGGAAGGCCTGGTGATCTATGGCTGCATCCGTGATGTAGATGCCATTGCCCAGACTGACCTGGGGGTGCAGGCCCTGGCCAGCCATCCGATGAAAACCGACAAGCGTGGCATTGGCGACCTCAATGTCGCGGTGACTTTTGCCGGAGTCACTTTCCGCCCGGGCGAGTATGTCTATGCCGATAACAACGGCGTGATCGTTTCGCCCAGCCCGCTGAAAATGCCTGAATGAGCCAATGGCCTGACAAGGGATGAGGATGTTCGAGGAAGAAAACGCGCAATGGGGGCTAGTGCATGCCCTGGTGCTGGATGGTGAAGGCGGTGCGCGCTCGATTGCCCGGACAGAGCTCGACGAATTGCAGCTGCAGGCCCATGAAAGCCTGTGGCTGCATTGGGATCGCAGTCATCCGCAGACCCAGACCTGGCTGCGCCGCTCCAGTGGCTTGAGCGAGTTCAGCTGTGACCTGCTGCTGGAGGAAAATACCCGTCCACGCCTCTTGGCCCTGCCTGATTCGGAGCTGTTGCTGTTTCTACGGGGCATCAACCTCAATCCCGGGGCCGAGCCTGAGGACATGGTCTCGGTGCGGATCTTCGCCAGTGCCCAGCGGGTGATCTCCTTGCGTTTGCGACCCTTGCGCGCGACCGATGAGCTATTGGTGCAGCTGGCCGAAGGCAAGGGGCCGAAAAATGCCGCTGAACTGCTGCTCTACATGGCCGAGTACCTGACGGACAAAGTGCAGAATCTGGTCAGCGACCTCTCTGAAGTGGTCGATGATGAAGAAGAAAAACTGGATGCCGACGAACGGTATACCCCCGAGCACGGCAGCATTTTGCAGATCCGTCGGCGGGCTGCCGGGCTCAAGCGCTTCCTGGCTCCGCAGCGGGATATTTTCGCTCAACTGAGCCGCATCAAGTTGCTCTGGTTCGCCGCCGATGATGGGGACTACTGGAACGAGTTGCACAACAGCCTGACCCGCTACCTGGAAGAGCTGGAACTGGCCAGAGAGCGCGTGGGGCTTGTGCTGGAGGCCGAAGACCGGCGTCTGAGCGTGCGCATGAATCGCACCATGTATCGCTTCGGAATCATCACGGGGATCTTCCTTCCCATGAGCTTTCTTACTGGCCTTCTGGGAATCAACGTCGGCGGTATTCCATTTTCCGCAAGCCCCTATGGCTTCATCATCGCCTGCCTGTTGTTGGTAGCGGTAGCGCTGGGACAATGGTGGTTATTCCGACGTTTGCGCTGGGTATAACGATGCGCCATGTGACCCGAATAAATCTGATCGCGTCTTTTTCAGACATCACCAGAGGTGCGTATGCACGATCCGTTTGAACAGTCGTTGCGTGACATGCTCAAAGCCTCGCCATCAAGCCGCGATGACGATGCCTGCCTGGGCCGCGTATTGAAAACCGCCAACCGCCAGGTTGGGGCAGGGGATCTGTTCAGCTTGCTGGGCCGTTGGCTGCCGGCGCTGATGATCGCCTTGAATAACGGATCGGCCCATGTCGCGCCGGTTTCCCGTCTTAAACCTACTGCTCGCACTGCTGATAAGGCTGATTGAATATGGAACTTGATCTCTGGACGCAGAGCCTCGTCACAGCGATGACCGCCTTGTGGACCAAGGTGGCGAACTTCATTCCGAACCTGTTCGGTGCGTTGGTAGTGTTGTTGCTGGGTTTCGTGGTGGCCAAGCTGCTCGATACCCTGTTGTCCAAATTGCTGGCCAAGCTGGGCCTGGATCGCTTGATGGGCGGTACCGGCTTGACCAAGTTGCTGTCTCGCGCGGGCCTGCAAGTACCTATTTCGACCCTGATCGGCAAGATCGTCTATTGGTTCGTCTTGCTGATTTTTCTGGTTTCTGCTGCTGAATCCCTTGGCCTTGAGCGAGTTTCGGCTACGCTCGACATGCTTGCGTTGTATTTGCCAAAGGTTTTCGGTGCTGCGCTGGTGCTGTTGGTGGGAGTCTTGTTGGCGCAGTTGGCCAACGGGCTGGTGCGCGGAGCGGCTGAAGGCGTGGGTTTGGAGTACGCCGCTGGCGTGGGGCGGATCGCTCAGGGGCTGGTGATCATCATCAGTATTTCCGTGGCGATCAGCCAGCTGGAGGTCAAGACAGACCTGCTCAACCACGTGATCGTGATCGTTTTGATTACCGTTGGTCTGGCCGTTGCGCTGGCGATGGGGTTGGGAAGTCGGGAAATTGCAGGACAGATTCTTGCGGGAATCTATGTGCGTGAGTTGTACCAGGTTGGGCAACAAGTGCGAGTTGGAGAGGTCGAAGGGCAGATCGAAGAGATTGGCACGGTGAAAACTACATTGCTGACCGAGGAGGGTGAGCTAGTCTCTCTCTCCAATCGGATCCTGCTGGAGCAGCATGTAAGTAGCCGCTAACCCGGCACCCTGCTAATGTATGTCGCCGCAAAAATGCCCATCACCGGGCTGTGGCGGACATTGACCTGACTGTCGGCACGACTCGTTTTGAATAAAACCCAACCGCTATCCACGCGCTATGACCCCCGTGAGCTCTCTGATGAGGAGTTGGTTGCGCGTTCACATACGGAGCTGTTCCACGTAACACGCGCCTATGAAGAGTTGATGCGACGCTATCAGCGAACCCTATTTAATGTTTGTGCGCGTTATCTGGGGAACGATCGGGACGCAGATGATGTCTGTCAGGAAGTGATGTTGAAGGTGCTGTATGGCCTTAAGAACTTTGAGGGTAAATCGAAGTTCAAAACGTGGCTGTACAGCATCACGTATAACGAGTGCATCACGCAGTATCGCAAGGAGCGGCGCAAGCGTCGGTTGATGGACGCTTTAAGTCTTGACCCCCTCGAGGAGGCCTCTGAAGAGAAGGCCCCGAAACCTGAGGAAAAGGGCGGGCTTGACCGCTGGTTGGTGCATGTGAACCCGATTGATCGGGAAATTCTGGTGCTACGTTTTGTCGCAGAGCTGGAATTTCAGGAGATCGCGGACATCATGCACATGGGGTTGAGTGCTACAAAAATGCGTTACAAACGTGCTCTTGATAAATTGCGTGAGAAATTTGCAGGCATTGCTGAAACTTAGTTCGGCGCAAATATCTCTTACGTCTAGGTGAGTTCTGATAGACTTACCGCCGAGTTGTCCCCCGGTATGTGGGACTGCTTTACAATCACCAGATGGGGATTTAACGGATGAAACTGAAAAACACCTTGGGCATTGCCATTGGTTCTATTGTTGCCGTGACTTCGTTCGGCGTTCTGGCGCAAGGCCAAGGCGCGGTCGAAGGTGAACTCTTCTACCAGAAGAAGTACAACGACAGCGTCAAGCACGTCGAAGATGGTTACAACCCAGGCGCATCGATCGGTTACTTTCTGACCGACGACCTGTCGTTGAACCTGACCTACGACAAGACTAACCACACCCGTTCCAACGACGGCACTGGTAAGCAAAAAATCGAAGGCGACAACTTCGGCCTGAACGCTCAGTACCACTTTGGTACTGTGGGTGACGCTCTGCGTCCATACGTTTCCGGCGGTGTTGCTCACAAGAGCATGACCAACGTGATCGCCGACGGTCACAGCGGCCGCGACAAGTCGACCTTCCTGACCGCAGGTGCTGGCGTTAAGTACTACTTCACCGACAACCTGTTCGCCCGTGCTGGCGTTGAAGCTGACTACAAGCTGGATAACGGCAAGTGGGACTACGCTCCGACCATCGGCCTGGGTGTGAACTTCGGCGGTAGCGGTGGCAAGGTTGCTCCAGCTCCAGTAGCTCCGGCTCCTGCTCCAGAACCAGCTCCAGAAGCTCCGGTTGCTGAAGTTGTTCGTGTTGAGCTGGACGTGAAGTTCGACTTCGACAAGTCTGTTGTTAAGCCTAACAGCTACGCTGACATCAAGAACCTCGCTGACTTCATGAAGCAGTACCCACAAACCACCACCGTTGTTGAAGGTCACACTGACTCCGTCGGTCCTGACGCTTACAACCAGAAACTGTCCGAGCGTCGTGCAAACGCCGTTAAGCAAGTTCTGGTTAACCAGTACGGCGTTGGCGCTAACCGCGTTCAATCCGTTGGTTACGGTGAGTCCCGCCCAGTTGCCGACAACGCAACTGAAGCTGGCCGCGCTGTAAACCGTCGCGTAGAAGCCTCGGTAGAAGCTCAAGCTAAGTAATTAGCCCTGTAGCTTGGAAAAACCCGGCCTAGGCCGGGTTTTTCTTTGCCTGGATTTTTTACCCCAGGGGTTCAGGCCTGGAGCAGGCAGGCGGCGCTAGCGCCAGCAGTTGCCGCTACTGCGCCGATTACCAGGATCGCCGGGCTCTTGAGCCCGAATTGCAGGGCATCCTGTTGCATGTTCCCCAGTACGCTGCGGCATTCCCGCTGCTCTGGCAACGAGGCATTCTCGATCATCGCCACCGGTGTCCGGTCCGGCATGCCAGCGGCGCGCAACTGTTCGCCGATCTCTGTCAGTTTCGCCACTCCCATATAGATCACCAGGGTCGTTCCGCCCTGGGCCAGTGCCTGCCAGTCCAGTGGGCTGTCATCCTGGGTATGGGCGGTGAGTAACGTCACGCCGCGGGCCACGCCGCGCAAGGTCAGGGAGATATCGCAACTGGTGGCACCGGCCAGGCCGGCGGTGATGCCGTTCACCAGTTCCACCTCGATACCGTGCTCCCGGAGCCACTGGGCCTCTTCGCCACCGCGTCCGAAGATGCATGGGTCGCCACCCTTGAGGCGAACCACGCAACGCCCCTGTCGGGCGTAGCGCAGCATCAGGCGATGGATGAAGGCCTGGGGCGTGGAGCGACAGCCGCCACGCTTGCCCACCGCAATCACTCGCGCTCCGGGACAGTGCTGCAATACGGCACTGTTGACCAGGTCATCGATCAGTACCACATCGGCCTCGCCCAAGGCGCGTACCGCCTTGAGCGTCAGCAGCTCCGGATCGCCAGGGCCTGCGCCGACCAGCCAGACTTTTGCACTCATGGGAATTCCTCTCACACAGGGATGGCCAAAGGTTGCGCTGCAGTGGCCAGGAGACGCTTGATCTCCGGTACGCAGGAGCCACATTGGCTGCCGCAACCCAGTTGTTGTCGCAGTTGCCCCAGATCCAGGCCGGCGGCGATGCCGGCTTGCACGGCGCGATAGCCGACGTTCTTGCAGTTGCACAAGGTGCGGTCTGCAGGCTCGCCCAGGCCGCTGGCTTGCGGTGGAGTACTCAGGGGGGCCAGCAGCCAGCGGCGCAGTTGTTCGTCGGCACGGCCTTCGAGCCAGAGCTGCTGCAACCAATGCCGGGCAAGGGTTTCCCCGGCCAGGCGGATGGCCGTGATCCGCTCTTGCTCGATGCGCACCCGCTTGCCGATGGCCCGGCGTGGGTCGTCATAGGCCAGCACTGGGCCGGCATCCAGCCCCAGGTGCTGGTCGATGGCTGCAAGCAGCTGGGATTCCGGTGCCTGCAGGTGGGCGGCGCGAATCACCAAGGCCGGGCGCTCGCGACCGGTCAGGGCGAGGCTGACATAGGCCAGGGACTCACACAGCGGGCGCAGGGCCTGGAAGCGGGCCTGGACATCGCCTTCGACCAGCGCGAACAGTTGCCACGGCAAGTGCACCGGCTCCAGGCGCACGCCGCTGTGCTTGAGCTCCGGTTGCTTGGACAGCGGGTCGAAGGCCGGTTGGGTGACGGCATTGACCCCACCCTTGAGGAAGCGATCGCCCCAATGCATCGGCAAGAAAGCCTGGCCCGGGCGCACGCTGTCATCGCCGGTCACGGGCACTATCACGCTGCCGCGTCGGCTCTTGAGGCTCACCAGGTCACCGTCTTGCAGGCGCTGGCGGCGCAGGTCATCCGGATGCAGGCTCAGCAGCGCCTCGCCGACATGGCCGAACGCCTGCGCTGCGGTGCCGGTACGGCTCATGCCGTGCCATTGGTCCCGCAGCCGGCCGGTGATCAGGGTCAGGGGAAAGCGCGCCTCGCGTTGTTCCCGGGCCGCCACGTAGGGGTCGCCGACAAAGCGTGCGCGCCCCGTGGGCGTGGGGAATACGCCGTCGCCATACAGACGTGGCGTGCCGTGGTCGGCGCCTTCTGGAAATGGCCACTGCTGCGGGCCAAGCCGGTCGAGCAGTTCGAAGCTAAGGCCGGACAGATCCAGGTCGCGCCCCCGGGTCAGGCCCTTGTATTCATCGAACAGCTGGTGGGCATTCTCGAAGGCGAACAGGCTGGGTAGCCCGGGGCGCAGGCGGCGCTCCAGGCGCTGGGCGAAATCCAGGGTGATCGCCCAATCCGCACGAGCTTCTCCAGGCGGCGGCACCGCTTGGCGCACATGGGAAACCCGGCGCTCGGAGTTGGTCACCGAGCCTTCCTTTTCGCCCCAGCTGGCCGCTGGCAGCAAGAGATCGGCGAAGGCTGCGGTTTCCGTGGTGGCGAAGGCCTCTTGCAGGACCACGAAGGGACACTTGAGCAAAGCCGCGCGTACGCGATTCTGGTCGGGCAGCGATTGGGCCGGGTTAGTGCAGGCGATCCACAGCGCCTTGATTCGCCCGCTGTGCAATTGTTCGAACAGTTCGATGGTGCTCAGCCCGGGTGTCTCCGGCAGGCGCTCCACGCCCCAGTAGCTGGCAACCTCGGCGCGGTCTCCGGGATTGGCGGCTTCCCGGTGGCCTGGCAGCAGGTTGCTCAGGCTGCCGGTTTCCCGGCCACCCATGGCATTGGGCTGGCCGGTGAGGGAGAAGGGCCCGGCGCCGGGCCGGCCAATCTGCCCGGTGGCCAGGTGCAGGTTGATCAGCGCGCTGTTCTTGGCGCTGCCGGCGCTGGACTGGTTCAGGCCCATGCACCACAGCGACAGGAAGCTCGGCGCGGTGCCGATCCATTGGGCGCACTGTTGCAGTTGCTCGATACCGATGCCGCACAGCTGCGCCACCAGGGCCGGGGTGTAGTCGCGCACCAGGGCCTTGAGTTCAGCCAGGCCTTCGGTATGGGCCTGGATGAAGTCCCGGTCGACCCAGTCCTCCCACAACAGCAGATGCAGGATGCCGTGGAACAGCGCGACATCGGTGCCGGGCAGGATCGCCAGGTGCAGGTCGGCCAGGTCGCAGGTGTCGGTGCGCCTGGGGTCGATGACGATGACCTTCATCGCCGGGCGCTGGCTCTTGGCTTGTTCCAGGCGGCGAAACAGCACCGGGTGGGCATAGGCCATGTTGCTGCCGACGATCATCACGCAATCGCTCTGCTCCAGGTCCTCGTAGTTGCACGGTGGCGCATCGGCACCCAGGCTGCGCTTGTAGCCCACCACCGCCGAAGACATGCACAGCCGCGAGTTGCTGTCGATGTTGTGGGTGCCGACCAGGGCCCGGGCCAGCTTGTTGAAGGCGTAGTAGTCCTCGGTCAGCAATTGCCCGGAAAGGTAGAACGCCACGCTGTCCGGGCCGTGCTCGGCGATGGTCCGGGCAAAGACTTCGGCGGCGTGGTCCAGGGCGCTGTCCCAGTCGCAGCGGCTGCGGGCCAGGGTCTTGCCCAGGCGCAACTGCGGGTACAGCGCGCGGGCTGTCGGGTCGCCGGTCAGGTGCAGGCTGGCGCCCTTGCTGCACAGCCGGCCGAAGTTCGCCGGGTGCGCCGGGTCGCCGCTGACCCCGAGGATCTGCCGGCCATCGTGCTCGATCAGCACGCCGCAGCCGACCCCGCAATAGCAACAGGTCGAGGCGGTGCTCTGGCGTTCCATCACCCGGCATCCCGCAGGGCCAGTTGCACCCGGCCGCTGGCGACCCGGGCCGCGTGCTGGTGGGCGCAACCGACATCCGGCGCCTGGGCCAGGCCCGATTGCAGGTCGATCTGCCAGTTGTGCAGCGGACAGGCCACCCGCTTGCCGTGGATCAGGCCCTGGGACAGTGGCCCGCCCTTGTGCGGGCAGCGATCGTCGAGGGCGAACACCTGGTCGTCGCTGGTGCGGAAAATCGCGATATCGCCCCGGGGCCCCTTGATGATGCGCGAGCCCAGGATGTTGATGTCTTCCAGGGCGCAGATATCCAGCCAGTTCATGCCGGCACCTCCAGTTGCTTGAGGGGGATGGTCTCGTACTCTTTTTTCAGCTGCGGCTCGGCCAGGCGTTGCTGCCAGGGGTCCTGCTCGAAGGACAGGGAAAACTGCAGGCGTTCGTTCAGCGCCTGGCGCCGCTGCGGATCTTCCAGCACGGCGCGTTTCACGTGCTCCAGGCCGACCCGCTCCAGGTAGTGCACGGTGCGCTCCAGGTAGAAGGCTTCCTCGCGGTAGAGCTGGAGGAAGGCGCCGTTGTATTCGCGCACCTCATCGGCGGTCTTGAGCTTGACGAAGAACTGCGCCACCTCGGTCTTGATCCCGCCGTTGCCGCCGATATACATCTCCCAGCCGGAGTCGACGCCGATGATGCCCACGTCCTTGATCCCGGCTTCCGAGCAGTTGCGCGGGCAGCCGGAGACGGCCAGCTTGACCTTGTGCGGCGCCCACATGTTGAACAGGTCGTGCTCCAGGTCGATGCCCAGCCGGGTCGAGTCCTGGGTGCCGAAGCGGCAGAATTCGCTGCCGACGCAGGTCTTCACGGTACGGATGGACTTGCCGTAGGCATGGCCGGACGGCATGTCCAGGTCCTTCCACACTCCCGGCAAGTCTTCCTTGCGGATGCCCAGCAGGTCGATGCGCTGGCCGCCGGTGACCTTGACCATGGGCACCTGGTACTTGTCCGCCACGTCGGCGATGCGCCGCAGCTCGGACGGGTTGGTCACGCCGCCCCACATCCTCGGCACCACCGAGTAGGTGCCGTCCTTCTGGATGTTGGCGTGGGCCCGCTCGTTGATCAGGCGCGACTGCGGGTCGTCCTTGGCTTCGCCCGGCCAGGTGGAGATCAGGTAGTAGTTCAGCGCCGGGCGGCAGGTGGCGCAGCCGTCCGGGGTGCGCCAGTCCATGAAGCGCATGGCGCTGCCCAGGGTGATCAGGTGGTGCTCGCGGATCGCCTGGCGCACCTGGCCATGGGTGAGGTCGCTGCAGCCGCAGATGGCCTTCTCGCTCTTGGGCTTGACGTCCGCCGCGCCGCCCACGGTGCTGATCAGGATCTGCTCCACCAGCCCGGCGCAGGAGCCGCAGGAGCTGGCGGCCTTGGTGTGCTTTTTCACCTCGTCGACGCTGAACAGGCCGTTCTCCTGGATGGCCTTGACGATGGTGCCCTTGCATACGCCATTGCAGCCGCAGACTTCGGCGCTGTCGGGCATGTTCGCCGCACTGTTCTGGCCCTGGTGGCCGACATCGCCCACGCTGTTCTCGCCGAACATCAGGTGGTCGCGGATCTCGCCGACGTTGTGGTTCTCGCGGATCTGCCGGAAGTACCAGCCGCCGTCGGCGGTGTCGCCATACAGGCAGGCGCCCACCAGCACGTCGTCCTTGATCACCAGCTTCTTGTACACCCCGCCGATGGGGTCGGCGAGGGTGATGGTCTCGGTGCCTTCGCCGCCCATGAAGTCGCCGGCGGAGAACAAATCGATCCCGGTGACCTTGAGCTTGGTCGATGTGACCGAGCCCTGGTAGCGGGCGAAACCCAGCTGGGCCAGGTGATTGGCGCAGACCTTGGCCTGCTCGAACAGCGGCGCCACCAGACCATAGGCGATGCCGCGATGGCTGGCGCATTCGCCGATGGCATAGATGCGTGGGTCGTAGGTCTGCAGGGTGTCGTTGACCAGGATCCCGCGATTGCAGGGCAGGCCGGCCTGTTCCGCCAGTTCGGTATTGGGCCGGATGCCGGCCGCCATGACTACGAGGTCGGCGGGCAGGATGTCGCCGTTCTTGAACCGTACCGAGCCGACCCGGCCGTTGCCGGCATCGAGCAGCGCCTGGGTTTGCTCGCTCAGGCGGAACTTCAATCCGCGGCCTTCCAGGGCGCCTTGCAGCAGTTGGGCGCTGGTCTGGTCCAGCTGGCGCTCCAGCAGCCATTCCCCCAGGTGCACCACGGTCACTTCCATGCCGCGCAGCTTCAGGCCGTTGGCGGCCTCCAGGCCCAGCAGGCCGCCACCGATCACCACGGCGTGGCGGTGGGTCCTGGCGGTGTCGATCATCACCTGGGTGTCGGCGATGTCCCGGTAGCCGATCACGCCCTGCAGGTCGTTGCCGGGAATCGGCAGAATGAAGGGCGTGGAGCCGGTGGCGATCAGCAGGCGGTCGTATTCGGCCTCGGTGCCGTCGTCGGCGATCACCCGGCGTCGGATACGGTCGATCTGCACCACCTTGCGGTTGAGCAGCAGCTTGATGCCGTGCTCCTGGTACCAGCCAAGGTCGTTGAGGATGATGTCCTCGAACTGCTGCTCGCCGGCCAGCACCGGCGACAGCAAGATACGGTTGTAGTTGGCGTGGGGCTCGGCACCGAAGACGGTGATGTCGTACAGCTCCTCGCTCAGCTTGAGCAGTTCCTCCAGGGTGCGGACCCCGGCCATGCCATTGCCGATCATCACCAGCTTGAGTTTTTTCATGGGCTCCTCCGGGAGCGCAGGCAGGGCTTGGGCCTGGCTCGACAAAATGCGCGCAAACAAAAAAGGCGTCCCGTCAGTGGCCTGACGAGGACGCCTTTGTCCGATCCCGTTCTCTCGGGAAGCCTGCCTTCGTCGTTGAAGGCCGGGCTTTATGTCTGTTGCCAGGAGCAATGCAGCGCCTGTGCCAAGTTACCGAGGCCGCGTATTTGCGTGGTGCCCAGGCAATGTTCCACGCATGGCGGAGACAGTTTGTGCACCGAATTGACGCATCCTGCCCCGTTTCGATACCGGCCATTCCTACTCCCACGTGGCCGCTGCCGAGCCTGTGAGGCTGCGACAAGGCCCGCAGGGCCTTCATCGCCCGGTCATGCGCAGCCAAGGCCTAGCCGCGCAGCACCCGCCACAGCAGCACCAGGTTGAGCAGCAGGGCGGCCAGGGCGAGTCCGCGCCAGACCTTCAGCGGCTCGCGCTCCAGCAGCGGTCGGGGCCGGCTGTGCAGGCTGCGGCGTTCGCCCTGTTCCAGCACCAGCAACCACTGCTCGGCGGTTTCGTAGCGCTGCTGCGGTTGGGCGCAGACTCCGCGCTCCAGGCTCTCCTCCAGCCATTGCGGCAGGTCCGGGCGGTAGCGTCCGGGGCTGGTCGGCAGGCCGAAGCGCGGACGCTGGAAGGCTTCGACCTCGCCGTGGGGATAGTGCCCGGTCAGCAGGAAGTACAGGCACACGCCGACGGCGTACAGGTCCTGCCCGGGGCCGGGAGGTTCGCCAGCGAAGGCTTCCGGGGCGATGAAACTCGGGGTGCCGGGCAGCAGGTGTTGCGGGTCCACCGTCAATCCGGGGCAGTAGGCCAGGCCGAAATCCAGGATGCGCAGTTCGCCATCCTCGCCCAGCAGCAGGTTCTCTGGCTTGAGGTCGCGGTGCACGATCTGCCGCCGATGCAGCAGGCCCACCGCCCGCAGCAGGCGTTCGGCCAGGGCCTGCCACTGGTCCAGGGGCAGGGGGCCGTGCTGTTGGAACAACTGCGCCAGGGTCCGTCCCGGGTATTCGCGCATCAGGTAGTACAGGTGCTGGCGCGAGCTGCCGCCATGTACTTGGGGAAAGTGCCGGCCGGCGACCCGGCGCAGCAGCCATTCTTCGGCCAGCAGTGCCTGGCAGGCCGGCAGGTCATCGTGCAGGGCGCCGGGCAGGGTCTTTAGCAGCCAGGCCTGATCTTGCTCGTCGCGCACCCGATACAGCAGCGACTGCCGGCTCTGGCCCAGCAGCGCCTCGACCTGCCAGCCCTCGAACATCTGGCCGGGCTTCAATGGCGGCGGCAGGGGCCATTGCCGCAGGTGCAGCAGGGCATCGCCGATGCTCTGTTCACCCAGGGCATCGACCCGTACCAGCAGGGCACTGGCGTTGTCCTGGCTGCCGGCCAGGTGAGCGGCGCTGACCAGGGTCCGGGTGGCGCTCTCCGGGTCTGGCTGGTCGCGCAGGATCGCTGCGATGGCGGTGTCGCCCAGGGTGGCCCAGACCCCGTCGCTGAGCAGCAGGAAACTTTCGCCCTGGCGCAGTTCCCCGTCGAGGAAGTCCAGTACCAGGTGCTGGTCCAGCCCCAGGGCGCGCTTGAGCACATGCTGCATGCCTGGCTGCTCCCAGACATGATCCTCGCTGATGCGCTGCAAGCGTTGCTGGTGCCAGCGGTAGACCCGGCAGTCGCCGACGTGGGCCAGGGTGAAGCGCCGCCCGCGCAACACCAGGGCGCTGAGGGTGGTGAGCAGCGGTTGGCCGCCACCATTGGCCTGCAGCCAGCGATTCTGCGCGTTCAGCAGGCGCTCCAGGGATTCGGCCACGCCCCAGGTTTCTGGTGTCGCATAGTAGTCCAGGGCCAGCGCCTGCAAGCTGGAACGGGCTGCCAGGCCACCATCGGCGCACTGGCTGACACCGTCGGCGATGGCGAACAGCAGGCCCTTGCTCGCGGCCAGGACCGGCTCCGGGGTCACTCGGCGCAGGGCATCCTGGTTCTCGGCCCGGGGGCCGGTGGCGCTGGCCTGGGCGTGGCTCAGTTGCAGGGCCATGCAGTGTCAGACCCGGGCCGCGGTCACGGCAGCCGAGCCCCAGGTGGTGCGCCAGCGACGCTTGACCCCATGCAGGCCGAACCAGGCCAGCAAGCCCAGGCTGGCGAACAACCACAGCGCCAACTGGTAGCTGCCGGTGCCTTGCTTGATCGCCCCCATGCCGGCCGCCAGGGCGAAACCGCCGATGCCGCCGGCCATGCCGATCAGCCCGGTCATCACGCCGATTTCCCGTCGGAAGCGTTGCGGCACCAGCTGGAACACCGCGCCATTGCCCGCTCCGAGGCCAAGCATGGTGCAGACGAACAGCGCCAGGGCGGCGTAGGAGCTGGGCAGGTTGAAACCCACCGCGGCGATGCAGGCCGCCGCCACGCTGTACATCGCCAGCAAGGTGCGGATGCCGCCGAAGCGGTCCGCCAGGGCCCCGCCCAGGGGGCGCATCAGGCTGCCGCCGAAGACGCAGGCCGCGGTGTAGTAGCCGGCCGTCACCGGGCTCAGCCCGTACTGGTCGTTGAAGTAGCCGGGCAGGGCGCTGGCCAGGCCGATGAAGCCGCCGAAAGTGACGCTGTAGAAGAACATGAACCACCAGCTGTCGCGGTCGCCCAGGGCCTTGAGGTAGTCCGCCATGGACTTGGCCCGGGGCCGTTCGGGGGCGTTTTGCGCGAGCCAGGCGAACAGCACCAGGGTCAGCAGCAGCGGGATCAGGGCGAAGCCGAACACATTGCTCCAGCCATAGGCCGCGGCCAGCGCCGGGGCCAGCAGCGCGGCGAACACCGTGCCGGAGTTGCCCGCGCCGGCGATACCCATGGCCTTGCCCTGGTGCTGCGGCGGATACCACTGCGAGGCCAGGGGCAGGGCCACCGCGAACGATGCGCCGGCCATACCCAGGAACACTCCCAGCAGCAGGGCCTGTTGGTAGCTGTGGACCCCCAGCGTCCAGGCGCCGAACAACGCGCCGATGACGATCACCTGGCCGATCAGGCCGGCGGTCTTGGGTGACAGGCGATCGGCCAGCAGGCCCATGGCGAAGCGCAGCACCGCGCCGGCGAGGATCGGCGTGGCCACCATCAGGCCGCGCTGTTGGGTGGTCAGTTGCAGGTCGCTGGCGATCTGCACCGCCAGGGGCCCCAGCAGGTACCAGACCATGAAACTCAGGTCGAAATAGAGAAAGGCCGCGAACAGGGTCGGGGCGTGGCCGGATTTCCAGAAGCTTGAATTCATCGCGCACCTCAGCTGACAGCAATCGTGGGAGTGGTCATGGGCCTTCAGGGGGTGCGCCACGCCGGCCGCACCACCAGCCCCGTGCAGTGGGGCCAGAACGAAAAGACGCCGGCACCCGGCTCGCGGTGGGCGAGCAGGGTGCGCGACGTCTTTGTCGTGGGTGGGGCAACCGCCGTTGGTTACCGATGCAGATCCGATAGCAAGAGCCGGGCCAGCCAGGCCCCGGTCAGCCCAGCAGTTCCTGCATGGCGATGATCTGCTCCGCCACCTGGATCAGCTTCTGCTGTCGGCTCATGGCCTGGCGGCGCATCAGGGTATAGGCCTGTTCCTCGTCGCAGGCCTTCATCTTCATCAGTAGCCCTTTGGCCAGCTCGATGCGCTTGCGCTCCGCCAGTTGCTGGTCCCGGGCCTGCAACTGGGCGCGCAGGGCCTGGTCGCTCTCGAAACGGGCCATGGCCACATCGAGGATCGGCTGCAGGCGCTGGACCTGGATGCCTTCGACGATGTAGGCGCTGACCCCGGACTTGATCGCCTGGCGCATCACCCCCGGGTCATGTTCGTCGGTGAACATCACGATGGGCCGGGGGCGGTCGCGGCTGACCAGCACCACTTGCTCCATGACGTCGCGCCCGGGCGACTCGGTATCGATCAGGATCACGTCCGGGCGCACCGTTTCGACGCGTCCGGGCAGGTCGATGGTCAGGCCTGACTCATCGATGACTTCGAACCCGGCTTCACTGAGCGCGGTCTTGAGTCGCCCGACTTTTTTCGCGGTGTCGTCGATCAACAGGATACGTAGCATCGTCACAGGCTCCGCTCAGCGTCGGGCCACGAGGGCCGGGGTTTCGCTCAGGGCATGCAGGCGGAAGCTGCGGGCGTAGGCGGCCGGCTGTGTGCCATCCCAGACCTTGCCATCGATCAGCTGGCTGCTGCGCATGTCTGGCCTGTTGGCCAGGCCAAGCTGTGCGGCGGCCTGGCGATACAGCTCCAGTTGCTGCACCCGGCGGGCCACGGCCAGGTAATCCGGGTCTTCGCGTAGCAGGCCCCAGCGGCGGAACTGGGTCATGAACCACATGCCGTCGGACAGGTAGGGCGGGTTCACCGCGCCCTGGTTGTAAAAGCTCAGGGCATGGGCGTCTTGCCAGCGATTGCCCAGTCCATCGGCATAGTCGCCCAGTAGCCGCGGCTCGATGCGGGCCAGCGAGGTATCGAGGTAGTCGCTGGCACTGAGCAGGCGCGCGGTGCTGCGACGGTTCTCCTGGCTTTGCTCGATGAAGCGGCTGGCCTCCAGAACGGCCATCACCAGGGCTCGGGCCGTGTTGGGGTACTGCTCGACAAAGGCTCGGGTACAGCCCAGGACCTTCTCCGGGTGGTCAGGCCAGATGGCCTGGCTGGTGGCCAGGGTGAACCCCAGGTCCTGTTGCGCGGCGCTGGCACTCCAGGGCTCGCCAACGCAGAAACCGTCTATTCGCCCGGCCTGCAGGTGGGCGACCATTTGCGGCGGCGGCACCACCACGCTGTCCACGTCCAGCAAGGGATGGATGCCCTGGCTGGCGAGCCAGTAATACAACCATAGGGCGTGGGTGCCGGTGGGAAAGGTCTGGGCGAAGGTCAGGCGCGCCCGGCTTTGGTGCACATGCTGCTCCAGTGCCTCAGGGCTGGTCACCTTGAGCGCTTGCAGGTTCCGGGACAGGTTGATGCTCTGGCCGTTGTGATTCAGGCCCATGAGCACTGCCATGTCGCAAGGGCCGGTGCCACCTATGCCCAGGTGCACTGAATAGATCAGTCCGTACAGGCTGTGGGCGGCGTCCAGTTCGCCGCTGACCAGTTTGTCCCGCAGGCCGGCCCAGGAGCCCTGGCGCTTGAGGTTCAGGGTCAGGCCGTAGGGCTGGGCGAAGCCCTGGGTGGCGGCAACCACCAGGGAGGCGCAGTCGGTCAGGGGCATGAAGCCCAGGTCCAGCTCGGGCTTTTCCGGGGCATCGCTGCCGTTGACCCAGGCCAATGGCGAGTGTGGGCGTTCGATCATGGGGGCACCCTGTGTGAAAAGCCTCTTGGCCATTCGCCCGGACGGGGTGGGAGAGGGCGCTGGCACTGTCCTTGGGCCCGGGCAAGCGTTGCCCCGGGCGGGTTGGAACAAGAGAGTGCAAGGCATATGCCATCGACAGGCGGATTTGCGTTGGTGCCTCGCGTGCAAGCCCCGGGCGCGGCTATAATCGGCGACCTATTTCGCCGCCAACCGAGTTCATCCCGCCCATGTATACCCTGGCCCGCCAGCTGCTGTTCAAACTCTCCCCGGAAACCTCCCACGATCTGTCCCTGGACCTGATCGGCGCGGGCGGGCGTTTGGGCCTCAACGGCCTATTGTGCAAGGCCCCGGCGCAGTTGCCGGTCAAGGTCATGGGGCTGGAGTTCGCCAATCCCGTGGGGCTGGCGGCCGGCCTGGACAAGAATGGCGCGGCCATCGACGGCTTCTCCCAATTGGGCTTCGGCTTCGTCGAGATCGGCACGGTCACGCCCCGTCCACAGCCCGGCAATCCGAAGCCACGGATCTTCCGCCTGCCCGAGGCGCAAGCCATCATCAACCGCATGGGGTTCAACAACCTCGGGGTGGACAATCTGCTGGCGCGGGTGGCGGCTGCCAAGTACAAGGGCGTGCTGGGCATCAACATCGGCAAGAACTTCGACACCCCGGTCGAGCGGGCGGTGGACGACTACCTGATCTGCCTGGACAAGGTCTATGCCCATGCCAGCTACGTCACCGTCAACGTCAGTTCGCCCAATACCCCTGGCCTGCGCAGCCTGCAGTTTGGCGAGTCGCTCAAGCAACTGCTGGCAGCCCTGAGCCGTCGCCAGCAGGAGCTGGCGGCAATCCATGGCAAGCGCGTGCCGTTGGCGATCAAGATCGCCCCGGACATGAGCGACGAAGAAACCGTGGAAGTGGCCCGGGCCCTGCTGGAGACGGGCATGGACGCGGTGATCGCCACCAACACCACCCTGGGGCGCGAAGGCGTCGAGGGCCTGGAACATGGCGCCGAAACCGGCGGCTTGTCCGGTGCGCCAGTGCGGGAGAAGAGCACCCACACCGTCAAGGTCCTGGCTGCGGAGCTCGCCGGTCGCCTGCCGATCATTGCCGTGGGCGGTATTACCGAAGGCAAGCACGCCGCGGAGAAGATCGCCGCAGGGGCAAGCCTTGTGCAGTTGTACTCGGGCTTCATCTACAAGGGCCCGGCGCTGATCCGCGAGTCGGTGGATGCCATTGCGGCCATGGGCTGAGGGTTGTTGCGGGTGAGGCGGCAATAAAAAGGGCTCCTCGAAGGAGCCCCTGGGCCGAAGCCCGCCGCCCGGATGGGGCGTGCGTGGTTAAATCGTTGTGCATTCAAGTTTTTCAGGTGTCGGAATGTACCCTGATCAGCCGACAGCGCGAAGTTCGTTGAGTCTGTGTATACCCGCAGTGCCTGTCATACCGTCCCAGTTGTCGCCGCGTCCTTCTCGCCAGCCATTGATCCAGGCTTGGCGTACCGACGGTAGAGTAAATGGGCAAAGCTCACGGGACTTGCCATTAACGCCATACTGATATCCGCGTAAAAACGCTCTTTCCAACGGATCACGCTTTAGTCTTCTCATAGGGTGTTTCCCTCACTTGTTGACTGTATATGTCCCGTCGACCTTCATAGAGGTCGGGCAGATCGGTTCTGCCGTTGGTGCTCGCTGCCGGCGTCACGAGCCTTGATGTTGACGCCGTTGCGGCGCCAACCTGTGTTGAGTTCTAACCAATAGGTCACAGCAAGTGAATGATCGTTTTGTCATAAGGACGTAACGATAATGCTATCCAGGCCATAAGCCTGGACGGTTTTTGTATCGTGTTTGTCAAGCAAAGCCCGCTGTGGCTAGCCTCGGACTAGATGATGAGGTTAATGCTTTAGTAAGAATGTCGAACGGTTGCACTCAACTACTATTCGACGAAGGGTAGACTTATGTCATTTTATTGCCCTGACTTTTTATCTGCCCCGGCCTCTAAGTTTTTTTGTCCTGCAAAAAATCATGCCAGCCGGGGTGGGGCGGCACAGTCTCGTGCCATGCGAGCGCTCTTGAAGAAAAGCGCTTGATTAAAAACCGAGCGGGCGATGCGTTGTCCGTTCACTTATTTGCCTAAGGCCCTGGTATTTCCATGTCGGATCGTTACGAACTCTTCCTCACCTGTCCCAAAGGCCTTGAAGGCCTGCTGATCGAGGAAGCCACCGGGCTTGGCCTTGAACAAGCGCGCGAACACACCTCCGCCGTGCGCGGCATGGGCGACATGGAGACAGCTTATCGCTTGTGCTTGTGGTCGCGCCTGGCCAACCGGGTCTTGCTGGTCCTCAAGCGCTTCCCGATGAAAAACGCCGATGACCTCTACCAGGGCGTGCTGGATGTCGATTGGCAGGACCACATGCTGGCCGACGGTACCCTTGCCGTGGAGTTCAGCGGCCACGGCTCGGGTATCGACAACACCCATTTCGGCGCCCTGAAGGTCAAGGACGCCATCGTCGACAAATTGCGCACGCCCACCGGTGAGCGTCCTTCGGTGGATAAGCTCAATCCGGACTTGCGTATCCACCTGCGCCTGGATCGTGGCGAAGCCATTCTCTCCCTGGACCTGTCCGGCCACAGCCTGCACCAGCGTGGCTACCGCCTGCAGCAAGGCGCCGCACCGCTCAAGGAAAACCTGGCCGCCGCGATCCTGATCCGTTCCGGTTGGCCGCGCATTGCCGCCGAGGGCGGGGCCCTGGCCGACCCGATGTGTGGCGTCGGTACCTTCCTGGTGGAGGCCGCGATGATCGCCGCCGACATCGCTCCCAACCTCAAGCGCGAGCAATGGGGATTCAGCGCCTGGCAGGGGCATGTGCCCGCGCTGTGGCGCAAGCTGCATGACGAAGCCCTGGCCCGGGCACAGGCCGGACTGTCACGGCCGCCGCTGTGGATCCGTGGTTATGAGGCCGACCCACGCCTGATCCAGCCGGGCCGCAACAACGTCGAGCGTGCCGGCCTGAGCGACTGGATCAAGATCTACCAGGGCGAAGTGGCGACTTTCGAGCCGCGTCCGGACCAGAACCAGAAAGGCCTGGTGATCTGCAACCCCCCCTATGGCGAGCGCCTGGGTGACGAGGCCAGCCTGTTGTACCTCTACCAGAACCTGGGCGAGCGCCTGCGCCAGGCTTGCCTGAACTGGGAGGCCGCGGTGTTCACCGGCGCCCCGGACCTGGGCAAGCGCATGGGCATCCGCAGCCACAAGCAGTACTCGTTCTGGAACGGCGCCTTGCCTTGCAAGCTGTTGCTGATCAAGGTGCTGCCCGACCAGTTCGTCACGGGCGAGCGTCGCAGCCCCGAGCAGCGCCAGTTGGAGCGCGAGCAGGCCCAGGCCGTGGCGGATGAGCCGCCAGTGCGCCAGTACAACAAGAACGGCAACCCGATCAAACCGGCTCCGGCTCCGGTAGTCGAGCAGGCCCGCCTGAGCGAAGGCGGGCAGATGTTCGCCAACCGCCTGCAGAAGAACCTCAAGCAGTTGGGCAAGTGGGCCAAGCGTGAGGGTATCGAATGCTATCGGGTCTACGACGCCGACATGCCCGAGTATTCCCTGGCCATCGACCTGTATCAGGACTGGGTGCACGTGCAGGAGTACGCCGCGCCCAAGTCGGTGGACCCGGAGAAGGCCCAGGCTCGCCTGTTCGATGCCCTGGCAGCGATTCCCCAGGCACTCAACGTCGACAAGAGCCGGGTGCTGATCAAGCGCCGCGAGCGCCAGAGCGGCACTCGCCAGTACGAGCGCCAGGGTGCCCAGGGGCAGTTCACCGAGGTCCGCGAAGGCGGGGTCAAGCTGCTGGTGAACCTTACCGACTACCTGGATACCGGGCTGTTCCTCGACCACCGGCCGATGCGCATGCGCATCCAGAAGGAGGCGGCCGGCAAGCGCTTCCTCAACCTGTTCTGCTACACCGCCACGGCCAGTGTGCACGCCGCCAAGGGCGGAGCGCGCAGCACCACCAGCGTCGACCTGTCGAAGACCTACCTGGACTGGGCGCGGCGCAACCTGTCGCTCAATGGTTTTTCCGACAAGAACCGCCTGGAGCAGGGCGATGTGATGGCCTGGCTGGACACCTGCCGCGATGAGTTCGACCTGATCTTCATCGACCCGCCGACCTTCTCCAACTCCAAGCGCATGGAAGGGGTGTTCGACGTACAGCGCGACCAGGTGCAGTTGCTCGACTTGGCCATGGCTCGCCTGGCACCTGGCGGCGTGCTGTATTTCTCCAACAACTTCCGCAAGTTCCAGCTGGATGAAAACCTGGCTGCGCGCTACCAGGTGGAGGAGATCACGGCGAGCACCATCGACCCGGATTTTGCCCGTAACGGCAAGATCCACCGTGCCTGGAAGATCACCACTCGCTGATGACAGGATAAGTCCCCCAGGGCCTGAATTTTCAGGCCCTGGAGTGGCTTGATACTGGTCAAATTAATGGCTAATGGCTATAACTCACAACACGTTCGAATGACACCCAAACTCGCTGGCGTGATGAGTTCTACTTATGCCGTTGCATGTGGTACGCCCGAAAATCCTGGGTTTCATCAGTGAAGAAGTATCCGCCTGGCTGGTGGCCCTTTTGGTGCTGCTGGCCGGTTGCATCCTGACCGGGCTGCTGGCCTGGTCCACCTACAACCTGAACAAGCAACAGCTGCGCCAGCGCTTCCAGTTGCTGGCCAGCGAGCGCTATAGCCGTATCGAAGAACGCTTTCAGGACCAGGAGCAGCGCCTGGACGGCTTGCGGCGGTTCTTCGTCAATTCCGATCAGGTCACGCGCCAGGATTTCGATGGTTACGCCAAGCCACTGTTGCGTCGTACCCAGGCCTACGCCTGGGCGCCGCTGGTCAGTCGGGCCCAGCGCCCGGCGTTCGAGCAGGCGGTACGGGAGCAGGGCGTGGCGGGGTTCAGCATTCTGCAATTGAATGCTGCCGGCGAGATGGAACCCGCTGGCGACCAGGATGACTATGCACCGGTGCTCTACAGCCAGACCCAGAGTCCAATGGGCTCGCCGCTGGGCTACGACCTGCTGGCCCAGTCCCTGCGTCGGGCGACGCTGGAGCGTGCGCGGGAACGGGACGGCATGGCCGTCTCGCCGCCGGTGCACCTGGTGGCGGTCGATCCGGCCTATGCCAGGGGTGTGGTGCTGGCAGCGCCAGTCAGGCGCGCGGCGAACAATGCAGGCACGTCGTCGCGCCCCGATGGTTTTGTGCTGGCGGTGATCAGCCTGCGGCAACTGGTGGCCGACGGCCTGCCGGTGCCGGCCAGTGACAACCTCTCGGTGCGTATCCTCGACCTGTCCATCGAGGGCCGGCACGAGGTGCTCTATGAGTCGAATAACCCGCCGATCGACAGCTACCTGACCGCTAGCCGGCTGCTGCGCCTGGCCGACCGTGACTACCAGGTGGATATCCGTCCCGGCGCGGCGTTCCTGCATGCCAATCATTTTTCCCTGGGCAGCCTGGTGATTCTAGGTGGCCTGCTCAGCGTGCTGCTCAGCGCCTTGCTCTATGTGCTGGTGAGCCAGCGGCAACGGGCCCTGACCCTGGTCGAACACCGCACGGCACAACTGCGCAGCCGCGAGCAGGAGTTGCGTGGCACCCATAGCCAGCTGCGCAGCGTGCTCAATGCCGCCACCCAAGTGGCGATCATCGCGACCGACCTGCGTGGAGTGATCACCACGTTCAACGCGGGCGCCGAGCACATGCTCGGCTACAGCAGCGCCGAAGTAGTGGGCCACCTGACCCTGGAAAGCCTGCACCTGCCCCAGGAGCTGGAGAGCTGGGCGCAAAGCCTGAGCCAGCGCTATGGCAAGCCCATCCCGGTGTCCCAGGCGATGCTGGTGGAGGAAGGCATGATGGCCGGGCACGAGGCCAGGGAGTGGACCCTGGTGCGCCGCGATGGCAGTCACTTGTCGGTGAACATGCTGGCCACCCCGGTGCTCGATGATCAGGGGTTGTGGATCGGCCACCTGGCGATTTGCATCGATATCACCGAGCGCAAGCGCGTGCACGAGGCCCTGGCGGCCCGGGATCGCCTGCTCAAGAGACTCAGCGCCCATGTTCCTGGCGGCATCTACCAGTTCAAGATGGATGCCGATGGGCACACCAGCTTCACCTACGCCAGCGACGGTATTCGTGAGATCTACGAGATCGATCCACAACAACTGCAGGAGGATGCGGCGTCGGTGTTCGAACGTATTCATCCGGAGGACGTGGAGCGAATCACGCAGTCGATCCGGGTCTCGGCGCAGAACCTGAGCCCTTGGCGCGAGGAGTACCGGGTCTGCCTGCCGGAGCGTGGCCTGCGCTGGATGCGCGGCGCGGCGAGCCCGGAGAGCTTGCCAGGTGGCGGCGTGCTATGGCACGGCTACATCTCGGATATCTCCGATCTCAAGCGGGTCGAGGAAGAATTGCGGGCGCTGTCGGTCACCGACTCCCTGACCGGTATTTACAACCGGCGGTATTTCCAGGAGCAGTTGCAGCACGAGATGCAGCGGCTGGAGCGCAGCGGTGGCGAGATGGCGGTGATCATGCTGGATATCGATCACTTCAAGCGCATCAACGACCAGTATGGCCATGCCGTGGGCGACCAGGTGCTGCGCAGTGTCTGCGAGCGCATCGGCCGGCGCCTGCGACGCACGGATGTGTTCTGCCGCCTTGGCGGCGAGGAGTTCATGCTCCTGTGCCCGGACACCAGTGGCCGCCAGGCACTGGTCCTGGCCGAGGAGCTGTGGCAGGGGCTGAGGGGCTTGCCGATCGATCCGGTAGGGACGGTCACAGCCAGTTTCGGCATTGCCAGCTGGCATGAAGGCGAGGGGGCGGATGGTTTGCTGCTGCGGGCTGACTCCGGCGTCTATGCCGCCAAGCAGGCTGGGCGCGACCGGGTCCAGCCAGAACTGCCTTGAACAGCGACGACGGCGCGCCTGGCGCCGCCGTCGACAGCGGGATTACAGCGCCGAGGCGCTGGCGGCCAGCTTGGGCTGGCGGTACAGGTCCAGCAGGACCTGGTCCAGCACCGAGGAGGCGCCGAACGGTTGTGGGTCGTTGAGGATCGCCACCACCGCCCAGGTGTTGCCATTGTCGTCGCGGCTGTAGCCGGCGATGGCGCGGACGGTGTTCAGGGTGCCGGTCTTGATATGGGCTTCACCGGACATCGCCGTGCGCTTGAGGCGCTTGCGCATGGTGCCGTCCATGCCGGCGATCGGCATCGAGCTGATGAACTCGGCGGCGTAGGGGCTTTTCCAGGCCGCTTGCAGCAGGCCGGCCATCTCCCGGGCACTGACTCGTTCGGCGCGGGACAGGCCTGAGCCGTTCTCCATCACCAGGTGCGGCGAGGTAATGCCTTTCTTGGCCAGCCATTGGCGGATAACCCGCTGTGCGGCCTTGGCATCGTCGCCATCGGCTTCGTTGCGGTACTTGGCACCCAGGCTCAGGAACAATTGCTGGGCCATGGTGTTGTTGCTGTATTTGTTGATGTCGCGGATGACTTCCGCCAGGTCCGGGGAGAATGCCCGGGCCAGGACCTTGGCATCCTTGGGCACCACAGCCAGGCGATCCTGGCCCTGGATGCTGCCGCCCAGTTCGCTCCAGATCGCCCGTACCGCACCGGCGGTGTAGGTGGCGTGGTCCAGCAGCGACAGGTAGGTCTGCGAACTGCAGCCGTCGCCCAGTTGGCCGCCGACCGTGACGATTACGCTGCCGTCGGCCTGGGTCACCGGGTTGTAGCGCACGTCCCCCGTGCATTGCTTGCCGCCCAGGGCCTTGACCTGGTTGTCGATGCGGATCTTGGCGATTGGCGGCTCCACCGATACCAATACCCGCCCGGAATCGTTGCGGGCGACAAAGCGCAGGGCCTTGAGGTTGACCATCAGCGAGTCGGGCTTGACCAGGAACGGTTTGTTCTCGTCGTTGCCATCGTCATTGAATTCCGGCAACTGCGGTTGTACGAAATAGTTGCGGTCCAGCACCAGGTCGCCCGTGACTTGCTGCACGCCGTTGGCGCGCAGGTCGCGCATCAGCAACCAGAGCTTCTCCATGTTCAGCTTGGGGTCGCCGCCGCCCTTGAGGTACAGGTTGCCATTGAGGATGCCGCCACTGAGGGTGCCGTCGGTATAGAACTCGGTTTTCCACTGGTGGGTCGGGCCGAGCATTTCCAGGGCGGCGTAGGTGGTCACCAGCTTCATGGTGGAGGCCGGGTTGACCGAGACATCGGCGTTGAAAATGGTCGGGGTGCCTGGTCCGTTCAGGGGCAGCATCACCAGGGACAAGGCGTTGTCCGGGAGCTTGGCGGCCTTGAGGGCTTGTTGCACCTTCGGGGTCAGGGTGGTGTTGACGGGGGCGGCGTAGGCCTGGAACGCCAGAGGGAGGAGGGCACTGGCCAGCAGTAGGGGGCGCAACGATTTGATCATGGGAAATGGAACCCTGCAGTCGAGGGGAGAAAAGGCGAGGGGTGTAGACAAAAATCCCTCAGTGGTCATGAAAGAGTCGGCATTATGCCCCAAGGTGTAGCGGCTTGTGCCGTACCTCGGCCTGACAGGAGGGGATTTTTTTTACCAATGGCCGACCGGCGTTCCCATAGAGTCAGGCAATCGCCCGGCTAAGCTGGTAAAGTGCCGCCCGTTATTATTTATGAGGATTGTTCCATGGCCACTAACCGTTCCCGCCGCCTGCGCAAAAAACTCTGCGTAGATGAGTTCCAGGAGTTGGGTTTTGAGCTGAACCTGGATTTCAAAGAAGATCTGTCCGATGAAGCCATCGACGCTTTCCTCGACGCATTTCTCAAAGAGGCGATGGAAGCCAACGGCCTGGGTTATGTCGGCGGCGACGACTTCGGCCTGGTTTGCCTGAGCAAGCGTGGTTCGGTCAGCGAAGAGCAGCGTGCCACCGTAGAGGCCTGGCTCAAGGCTCGCACCGAGCTGACCAACGTTGAAGTCAGCCCGCTGCTGGACGTCTGGTACCCGGACAACGCGATCAACCCGACCGCGTGATGTCATGCATGGGCGGCCCGTCCGGGCCGTCCATGCGTTGTTGCCCCAGGGCAACCTGTCGATTTTTCCCTAATGCTTGCCGTTTCTGCCTCGGGCCAGTCCCGGGCCTTGTCGTGGGCGCCTTTTGCCCGGCAGGCCGGGCACCGGCTTCACGCATTGCGCCAGTTCAGGATTATCAGGGTCAGGACGCCGGCAACGATGCCCCAGAATGCCGAGCCCACGGAGAACAGGGTCAAGCCCGATGCCGTGACCATGAAGGTGATCAGCGCCGCTTCACGCTCCTTGCTCTGGCTCATGGCGATGCTCAGGCCGTTGATGATGGAGCCGAACAGCGCCAGGGCGGCGATCGACAGCACCAGCTCCTTGGGCAAGGCCGCGAACAAGGCGGCCAGGGTCGCGCCGAAGGTCCCCGCGACGCCATAGAAGATCCCGCACCAGACCGCTGCGGTGTAGCGCTTGCCATGGTCTTCATGGGCATGGGGGCCGGTGCAGATCGCTGCGCTGATCGCTGCCAGGTTGATGCCATGGGAACCGAAGGGGGCCAGCAGCAACGAGGCCAGGCCGGTGGCGGTGATCAGTGGCGAGGCCGGTACGTTGTAGCCGTCGGCGCGCAGCACGGCGACGCCAGGCATGTTCTGCGAGGTCATGGCGACCACGAACAGCGGGATACCGATGCTGATGGTGGCAGCGAGGGAGAAGTGCGGCGTGGTCCAGACCGGGGTGGCCACTTCCAGCTGGAAATGACTGAAGTCCAGCAGCCCCATCAAGCCGGAGAGGGCGGTACCGATCAACAGCGCTGCCAGCACCGCATAGCGCGGCGACAGGCGCTTGACCACCAGGTAAGTGAAGAACATGCCCAGCACCAGGCCCGTGCGATGTTGGGCGGCGACGAAGATCTCGCTGCCGATCTTGAACAGGATTCCCGCCAACAGGGCGGCTGCGAGGGAAGCCGGGATCTTTTTCACCAGGCGCTCGAAGCTGCCGGTGAGCCCGCAAATGATGACCAGCACCGCACAGGTGATATAGGCGCCGATGGCTTCGCCGTAGGTCACGCCTCCCAGGCTGGTGATCAGCAGTGCGGCGCCGGGAGTCGACCAGGCGATGGTGATGGGGGTGCGATAGCGCAGGGACAGGCCGATGCTGCACACCGCCATGCCGATGGACAGGGCCCAGATCCACGAGGAAATCTGGCCGCTGCTCAGGCCAGCGGCCTGGCCGGCCTGGAACATCAGGACCAGGGAGCTGGTGTAGCCGGTCATCATGGCGATGAAGCCAGCCACGATGGCAGAAGGCGAAGTGTCGGCCAGGGGGCGCAATTGCGCGGGAGTGGCATCGGGCATTGCTGCTGTTTCCTTGTTCTTGAAAGACGCAACGGACGGTTGTGACCTGTCGATCCACGCTGGGCGTGCAATGGGCGGGTACTGAGGTCCGGGGGGGCAAGCCTAAACTCAAAAGTGACGGGACATTGCCATACAGCCGCGGCTGCAAACAGCCGTACAGTCGTGGCAGGCGAAAACAGTCGCTACTAATGATCCTCAAGGGTTGTGTACAATATGCGCTTGTTTTAACGCGATACTTGCCAGCGACCCACCGTGGCGTATTAAAGTCACGCTGACATCGCCGCAGTCCTCCCGACCCGAGTGCCCATGAACGAACAGTTGCAACCCCTGAAGAAACAACCGCGAGCAGGCAAGGCCGGTCGCAGCGGTACCCAGGACGATATTGTCTACGCGCACATCTTCGAGGCCATCCTCGAGCAGCGCCTGGCTCCCGGCACCAAGTTGAGCGAAGAGGCGTTGGGGGAGATCTTCGGAGTCAGCCGTACCATCATCCGTCGCGCCTTGTCGCGCCTGGCCCACGAAGGCGTGGTGTTGCTGCGTCCCAACCGTGGGGCGGTAGTGGCCAGCCCGAGCGTCGAGGAAGCGCGCCAGGTGTTCCTCGCCCGGCGCCTGGTGGAGCGGGCCATCACCGAGCTGGCCGTGCAGCACGCCACCACCGAGCAGTTGCTGGAGTTGCGGCAGATGGTCAACGAGGAGCGCGACAGCTTTTCCCGTGGCGATCGCGGTGCCGGCATCCGCCTTTCCGGCGAGTTCCACCTGAAGCTGGCGGAGGCGGCGAAAAATGCCCCGCTGATCAGCTTCCAACGCAGCCTGGTGTCCCAGACTTCGCTGATCATCGCCCAGTATGAAAGTGGCAACCGCTCCCATTGCTCCTACGATGAGCACACCCAGCTGATCGATGCCATCGAGGCCCGGGATGCCGAGTTGGCGGTGAACCTGATGATGCATCACATGGATCACATCGACAGCAAGCTCAATCTCGACGAGGAAAGTGCCTCGGACGACTTGCACGCGGTGTTTTCGCACCTGCTGCAAACCAAGAAGCCAGGTCGCTCCAGCGCCAAGCTGTAACGCTCTTGCCCTGTTAAGAATCCCCCGCTCCATGGCTCATGGGGCGGGGGATTTTCGTTTGGCGAAGATGAAGAGTCGCGGGCGACAGATTGTTTTAATTTATTAAGTTAATTGTATACAGTTGCTGTCTTGAGGCCTGCGGCCGGCATTTTGCCGGCCCGAGGTCGCCTTTCGTCCCGCGCAAGGAGTCCAGGGCATGAGCGGCAGAGCGCTGCGTATTCATTCTTCCGCGATCCATTATTTCGACATGGTGCGTCGCTGCCACTCGATCCGTGAGGCGGCCCGGCGCTTGAATGTTGCGTCTTCGGCCGTGAATCGGCAGATCCTCAAGATCGAGGACGAGATCGGTGCATCGCTGTTCGAGCGCTTGCCCGGTGGCTTGCGCTTGACCCTGGCCGGGGAAGTCTTCAGTCGCCATGTCAGCCTTGTGCTGCAAGACCTGGAACGAGTGCGGCTGGAGTTCGATGCCTTGCGCGGCCTGAAGAGTGGGCATGTGGAGATCGCCACGGTGGAGGGGGCTACGGTCGAGTTGTTGCCCGCGGTGCTCAGGCGCATGCGTAGCCTGCATCCTCAGGTGACGATCGGTGTCACTGTGCAGGGCTCACAGGCGATCCCCCTGGCGCTGATCAATAACCGCGCCGACCTGGGCCTGGCGTTCGCCTTGCCCAGGGCGCCGGAGATTCGTCAACTGAGCGTCGGTCACTTTCGCCTGGGGGCGCTGGTCAGTCCCGAGCATCCCCTGGCCGACCGCGGCAGCGTGAATTTCGCCACTTGCGCCGAACACGGCCTGATCCTGGCCAAGAGCCAGCTCTCGATCCATCACTTGCTGGCGCCCTTGCACAAAGGCCTGGGACTGTTGGACAAGCCGCCATTGCAAAGCAATTCCCTGGAGCTGGCCCGACAGATGGCCCGGCACGGCATGGGCGTGGCTTTTCAGACCCGAATCGGGGTCGAAGCGGACCTGGCCAAGGGGGAGTTGCTGCACATCCCCTTGAGCGACCAGGGCGGCATCTACAGTGACCTGGGGCTTTATGCCCGCAGCGGTCGCGAGTTGCCTGGCGCGGTGGAGGTCCTGGCTCATTTGCTCGATGAAGAGATCGGTGCGCGCCAGCGCGCCGAGCGCACTTGCCGCCAGCCGGCGCTCAATGTCGATCAGCTAAGGAAGTTGTAGGAGCGAGGCGTATCCGCGATGGGCTTCAGAGTGCTGCGTTTACCCAGTCAACACGCGCCACCGTTGACGACCCTCGCGAGCAAGCTTCGCGCCTATAGGGGATCGCCTCGCTTAACTGACCGGCATTAGCCCGGTGCTGCCGTTTTGGCAGCACGCCGGGCGATATTCTGTGCTTTGGCTCCTGCGGCGCTTGTGCCGATACTGCGTCGGTCGGCAGCCAGCGAAGCTGTCATGAGCCACACCGCCACAGGACATAATAAAAATGAAAAAGGCACTACAAGGCGCGACCCTGCTGATGACCTTGGTCGGAGCGGGGCAAGCGACCGCCCTGGAATGGATGAGCAATAGCGTGGGCTTTCGCTATGGCAAGGAATTCACCAATCCCAACAACCCGCACTACATCAGCAAGCGCATCTACAGCTTCACCCACGCCAGCGGCTACCAGTACGGCAGCAACTACCTGCACCTGGACGTGCTGCTCTCCGACAACGACGACCCGCGCAAGGGCACCAACAAGGGCAGCAGCGAAGTGTATGGCGTCTATCGTCACCAGCTCTTCGCCTCACGGGTGCTGGATACGCCCCTGGGCACAGGCCTGGTCAAGGACTACGCCCTGACCCTGGGTTTCGACGCCAGCCGCAACAACAACCTGGGTTCGGCGAAGAAACGCGCCCTGGTGTTCGGCCCGACCCTGAAGTTCAACACCGTCGGTGTGTTCGACCTGAGCCTGCTGTACTACAAGGAAAACAACCATTCGGGCATCCCGGGGGCCAAGGACCCGGACCATACCTTCGACGATACCTACCTGCTCAACCTGGCCTGGATGCGGCCATTCGAGGTGGGCAGCCATGCGGCCAAGTTCCAGGGCTTCGTCAACTACATCGGGGAGAAGGGCCATGACTACAACGACCGTGACACGGCTCCGGAAACCCTGATGCGCACCTCGTTGATGTTCGCCGTGCTGCCGGGCAAGAACGTCAAGCCCAACCTCTACCTCGGGGTCGGCTACGAGTACTGGCACAACAAGTTCGGCGTGGATGGCGGCCGTGGCACTCGCACTTCGGCACCGACCCTGAACCTGGAAGTGACCTTCTAGCTGGAGCGGTGGCCCCTGGAGTCAAAGCCCCCGGGGCTCGCTCAACACCGCTGATCACTGGCCGGTGCTTTACTCGTCCTCTTCCGGATCGGGCTTGAGGCCGGCCAGCAACGCCTCGAAGCTGGGGGCGAGAATCTCCGGCTCGCTACCGTCGTCGTGTCGCCACAGGCGCACCTCGGGGCCCAGGCTCGGGTCGATGATGAGTTGGTCGCCGCTGCCGTCCCCGGCGATGGCGATCACCTTCCTGCCCAGTTCCTCGCAAGGCCACTCGGAGGCCACGGCGATGCTGTAGCTGTCGTCCGGATCGTTTTCCAGGGCCAGGTAGTGGAAGGCCTCGATGGCGAAGGCGGCCTCGTCGTTCTCGAAGAAGTTCAGCGTGGGCGCGCCGCCATTGACCGTGCGCAGGAACTGCAGGTAGTCCGCGGGCAGGGTGACGCCCTGCCTGGCCTGGAATTCGGCGATCTCGTCCAGGCTCGGGATGGGCCGTTCGATGACGCAGTTCTGGTAGTAGATGCCGAGTTCGGCTAGCTCTCTCATGTGTTTTCTTCCGGTTCGGGGGCGGCCTGCGGCGATGCCCCTTGTTGCTCCATGGGGCCCGGGGCAGAGCAGCAGGGCCCGGGCGAAGGGGCAGATGATACGCAGTGCGGGCCCATCCGCGTGAGCGCTTTGCCGATGGTTGGTCGCGAGCGTGCGCAGCAGGTTGCGACACCATGAAAAATCCCCCGGTCGAGCGGCGTCGAGCGGGGGATGCTTGGCGTTGGGGGCGATCAGCGCTGGTGCACTTGCTGGCCGGCGGCGTAGGTCTGCAGCACGGTGCGGTCGTCGCCCAGGGTCATCAGCACGAACAGGGTCTCGGCGATGCTCTTGGCCTGTTGCAGGCGGTACTCCAGCAGTGGCGTGGCCTTGTAGTCCAGCACCAGGAAGTCGGCGTCGGTACCGGGGTGCAGGGTACCGATTCGTTCTTCCAGGCGCAGGGCCCGGGCGCCGCCGAGGGTGGCCAGGTACAGGGATTTGAACGGACTCAGGCGCGCGCCCTGCAACTGCATGACCTTGTAGGCCTCATTGAGGGTGTTGAGCAGCGAGAAGCTGGTGCCGGCGCCGATATCGGTGCCCAGGCCGACATTGAGCTTGTGCTTCTCGGCCATCGGCAGGTTGAACAGGCCGCTGCCGAGGAAGAAGTTCGAGGTCGGGCAGAAGGCCACCGCCGAGCCGGTCTGCGCCAGGCGCGCGCACTCGTCGTCGCACAGGTGCACGCCATGGGCGAACACCGAGCGTTCGCCCAGCAACTGGTAGTGGTCGTAGACGTCCAGGTAGCCCTTGCGCTCGGGGAACAGCTCCTTGACCCATTCGATCTCCTGCAGGTTCTCGCTGATGTGGGTCTGCATGTAGAGATCGGGATATTCCTTGAGCAACTGGCCAGCCAGGGTCAGCTGCTGCGGGGTGCTGGTGGGGGCGAAACGCGGGGTCACTGCGTAGTGCAGGCGGCCCTTGCCATGCCAGCGTTCGATCAACGCCTTGCTGTCCTGGTAGCCGGACTCGGCGGTGTCGACCAGGTAGTCCGGGGCGTTGCGGTCCATCATCACCTTGCCGGCGATCATCCGCAGGTCGAGCTTCTGCGCGGCGCTGAAAAAGGCGTCCACCGACTGCGGGTGCACGCTGCCGAACACCAGGGCGGTGGTGGTGCCGTTGCGCAGCAGTTCCTTGATGAACACATCGGCCACTTCGTCGGCGTGGGCCCGGTCGGCGAACTGGCTTTCGCAGGGGAAGGTGTAGGTATTGAGCCAGTCCAGCAGTTGCTCGCCGTAGGCACCGACCATGCCGGTCTGTGGCAGGTGGATATGGGTGTCGATGAAGCCCGGGGTGATCAGCGCGTCCGGGTAATGGTTCACCGGCACCTCGGCGGGCAGGCTCGCGAGCAGTTCGCTGGCATGGCCGAGGGCGCTGATCCGGCCGTTCTCCACCACCAGCAGGCCGTCCTCGAAGTACTCGTAGGAGGCTTCGATTCCGACCTCTGCCGGGTCGGCGATGCTGTGCAGGATGGCTGCACGGTAGGCTTTGCGAGTCTGGGACATGGTCATTCTCAAGTGTGTGGCTGTTTCAGTTCGAGGCCTGGCTGCGGCGCGAGGCCGGCAGCAGCTGGGCAATGGGTTCGGCGGTGACGCTGGGCTGGCCGAAATGGGCGTTGTAGGTGGCGATGATTTCACCGGCGATGGAGATGGCGATTTCCACGGGCAGCTTACCCTTGACCTCGCCCAGCCCCATGGGGCAACGCATGCGTTGCACGGTGGCGGCGTCGAAGCCGCGATCGCGCAGGCGATGTTCGAACTTCACCCGCTTGGTCCTGGAGCCGATCAGGCCGAAATAGGTGAAATCGTTGCGCTTGAGCAGGGCGGCGGTCAACTCCAGGTCCAACTGGTGATTATGGGTCATGACGATGCAATAGCTGCCTGGGGGCAGGTCGTCGATCTCGTCCACCGGTTCCTCGCTGACGATCTTGCGTACCCCCTGGGGAATCTGTTCGGGAAATTCCTGCTCCCGCGAGTCGATCCAGCGTACCCGGCAGGGCAGCGCGGCGAGCAAGGGTACCAGGGCGCGGCCGACATGGCCGGCACCGAATACGGCAATTTGCGCCTGCACCTGGCCCATGGGCTCGAACAGCAGCACCGTGGCCCCACCGCAGCACTGGCCGAGGCTGGCGCCGAGGCTGAAGCGCTCCAGGTGGGTGGTTTGCCGGCCGCTGGCGAGCATCTGCCGGGCGATCTGCATGGCCTTGTATTCCAGGTGGCCGCCGCCGATGGTGTCGAAGGCCCGGCTGGCGCTGACCACCATCTTCGAGCCGGCGTTGCGCGGGGTCGAGCCCAGCTCTTCGATGATGGTCACCAGCACGCAGGGCTCACCCTGGTTCTGCAGGTCGGCGAGGGCGCTGATCCAGTTGTACATGTTCACCTCGACATCGCTGTTGTCTGTTCCGGCCTCATCGCGGGCAGCCTGGCTCCTACGGTAGGAGCCAGGCTGCCCGCGACAGGCGCACCTGGGTCTAGAGCGGAGCCAGCTCGGATTCGCTCTCTACGGCCTTCGCCACCTGCAGCTGGCGCATCTGTTCACAACCCCAGAGCACCCGCTCCGGGGTCGCCGGGGCGTCGATCCGTGGCTGGTGCCGGTAGTCGCCGAGGCTGGCCACCGCGTCCTTGATGGCGCACCAGGCGGCGATGCCGAGCATGAACGGCGGCTCACCCACTGCCTTGGAGTGGAACACCGTGTCTTCCGGGTTCTTGCGGTTTTCCACCAGCTTGACCCGCAGGTCCGCCGGCATGTCGGCCACCGCCGGGATCTTGTAGCTGGCCGGACCGTTGGTCATCAGCTTGCCCTTGGCGTTCCATACCAACTCCTCGGTGGTCAGCCAGCCCATGCCCTGGATGAAGCCGCCTTCCACCTGGCCGATGTCGATGGCCGGGTTCAGCGAGGCGCCGACGTCATGCAGGATATCGGTGCGCAGCATCTTGTATTCGCCGGTCAGGGTATCGACGAGCACCTCGGCGCAGGCCGCGCCGAAGGCGAAGTAGTAGAACGGCCGGCCACGGGCCTGGGCGCGGTCGTAGTAGATCTTCGGCGTCTTGTAGAAGCCGGTGCTGGACAGCGACACCTGGGCGAAATACGCCTGCTGGATCAGTTCCTCGAAGGTCAGGATCAGCTCGCGAACCCGCACGTGGCCGTTGTGGAATTCCACATCTTCCTCGCTGACCTGGTACTTGCGCGCGGCGAACTCCACCAGCCGGTCCTTGATGGTCTGCGCCGCGTTCTGCGCCGCCTTGCCGTTGAGGTCGGCGCCGCTGGAGGCCGCGGTCGGCGAGGTATTGGGCACCTTGTCGGTATTGGTGGCGGTGATCTGCACCCGGCCGATATCGACCTGGAACACCTCGGCCACCACCTGGGCCACCTTGGTGTTCAGGCCCTGGCCCATCTCGGTGCCGCCATGGTTGAGGTGGATGCTGCCGTCGGTGTAGACGTGGACCAGCGCGCCGGCCTGGTTGAGGAAGCTGGCGGTGAAGGAGATGCCGAACTTCACCGGGGTCAGGGCCAGGCCTTTCTTCAGTACCGGGCTGTTGGCGTTGTACAGACGGATGGCTTCGCGGCGCTCGGCATACTGGCTGCTGGCTTCCAGTTCGGCGGTCATTTCCTCGAGCATGTTGTGCTCGACGGTCTGGTAGTAATGGGTGACGTTGCGCTCGGTCTTGCCGTAGTAGTTGGCCTTGCGCACGGCCAGCGGGTCCAGGTGCAGGTGACGGGCGATGGCATCCATGACTTCCTCGATGGCGACCATGCCCTGGGGGCCGCCGAAACCGCGATAGGCGGTGTTGGAGGCCGTGTTGGTCTTGCAGCGGTGGCCGTTGACCGTGGCGTCGCCCAGGTAGTACGAGTTGTCGGCGTGGAACATCGCCCGGTCGACGATGGAGGCCGACAGGTCCGGCGAGCAGCCGCAGTTGCCCGCCAGCTCCAGCTGGATGCCGTGCAGCCGGCCGCTATCGTCGAAGCCCACGTCGTATTCGATGTAGAAGGGGTGGCGCTTGCCGGTCGTCAGCATGTCCTCGACCCGGGGCAGGCGCATCTTGGTCGGCTGGCCGGTGAGGCGCGCGATCACCGCGCACAGGCAGGCAGGGCTGGCAGCCTGGGTTTCCTTGCCGCCGAAGCCGCCACCCATGCGGCGCATGTCCACCACGATCTTGTTCATCGAGACATCCAGCACCTCGGCCACCAGCTTCTGCACTTCGGTGGGGTTCTGGGTCGAGCAGTAGACGATCATGCCGCCGTCCTCGGTGGGCATCACCGAGGAGATCTGGGTCTCCAGGTAGAAGTGTTCCTGGCCGCCGATGTGCAGGGTGCCCTGGATGCGGTGCCTGGCGCTGGCCAGGGCGCTGGCCGAGTCGCCGCGCTGATGGGTGTGGCTGTCCAGCACGAAGTGGCGCTTGCGCAGGGCCTCGACCACGTCCAGCACCGGCTCCAGGTCCTCGTACTCGATGATCGCCGCCATGGCGGCCTGGCGTGCGGTATCCAGGTCGCGGGCGGCCACCGCCAGCACCGGCTGGCCGACGTATTGCACGGTATCGATGGCCAGCAACGGGTCGCCGGGCAACAGCGGGCCAATGTCCTTGAGGCCGGGAATGTCCTCGTGGGTGATGACGATACGTACCCCTTCGAAGGCATGGCAGGGCGCGGTATCGATGCTGATGATCCGGGCGTGGGCGCGGTCCGAGAGCCGGGCATAGACGTGCAGCTGGTTGGGGAATTCCAGGCGGTCGTCGATGTACACCGCTTCGCCGGAGACGTGTTTTTCGGCGCTGTCGTGCTTGACGCTGCGACCGACGCCGGTGGTCAGGTCCTGGCGAAACAGGGCCGTGAGTTCGTCCTGGGTCTTTTCGACCTTGTGCTGGTTAGACATGAGCGGTCACCCGGGTCTCGATGTGCGGTGTGTGCAGTTCGATGAAGTACTTGCGCAGCAGGTTCTGCGCGCTCAGCAGGCGGTACTCCTTGCTCGCGCGAAAATCCGAGAGCGGCGTGAAGTCCTGGGCCAGGGCCGCGCAGGCCTGCTCGATGCTCGCCTGGGTCCAGTTGGCGCCGGTCAGGATCGCCTCGCAGTGCCTGGCACGCTTGGGAGTGGCGGCCATGCCGCCGAAGGCGATGCACGCCTCCTCGATCACGCCGTCGACTATCCGCAGGTTGAAGGCTGCACAGACCGCGGAGATATCGTCGTCCAGGCGCTTGGACACCTTGTAGGCGCGGAACTGGCGCTCGGCGCTGGCGCGGGGCACGATGATCTTCTCGATGAACTCGCTGTCCTGGCGGGCGGTGACCCGGTAGTCGATGAAGTAATCCTCCAGGGCCAGGGTCCGGCGCACCTGGCCCTTGCACAGCACGATCTGTGCGCCCAGGGCTATCAGCAGCGGCGGCGAGTCGCCAATGGGCGAGGCGTTGCCGATATTGCCGCCCAGGGTGCCCTGGTTGCGGATCTGCAGCGAGGCGAAGCGTTGTAGCAGTTCGCCGAAGTCCGGGTGCTCACCGCGCAAGGCGTCGTAGCAATCGGTGAGGGGAGTGGCCGCACCGATTTCCAGGCGGTCGTCGAAGTACTCGATACGCTTGAGCTCGGCGATATTGCCGACGTAGATCATCACGGGCAGGGTGCGGTGGAACTGCGTCACCTCCAGTGCCAGGTCGGTGCCGCCGGCCAGCAGGCGGGCCTGGGGATAGGCGTCGTAGAGGTCGGCCAGGTCGGCGACGGTCAGGGGCACCAGGCAGCGCTTGTCACCGCTGTTGAGCTCGCCGGTGTCCTTGGGGGCAATGGCCTTGAGGCGGGCGATGGTCTCGGCCTGGCGCGTGTCGAACTGATCGCATTGGCCGCTGCTGCACGCCTGCTGCGCCGCCGCGAGGATGGGGCGGTAGCCGGTGCAGCGGCAGAGGTTGCCGGCCAGGGCTTCGTGGGCCTTGTGGCTGTCGGGCTGGCTGCTGTTCTTCTGCAGGGCGAACAACGACATGACGAAACCCGGGGTGCAGAAGCCGCACTGCGAGCCGTGGCAGTCGACCATGGCCTGCTGCACGCTGTGCAAGCGGCCCTGATGCTTGAGGCCTTCGATGCTGATCAACTGCTTGCCGTGCAGGGACGAGACGAAGGTCAGGCACGAGTTGAGGCTGCGATAACGAATGGATTCACCGCCCTGGGCGTCCACCTGCAACTCGCCGACCACTACGGTACAGGCACCGCAGTCACCGCTGGCACAGCCTTCCTTGGTGCCGGGCTTGCCCAGGTGTTCGCGCAGGTAATTGAGCACGGTCAGGTTCGGGTCCAGGGCATGCTCGCTACGGAGCTCCTGGTTGAGGAGAAACTGGATCACGGAAGGCCTCGCAGACTCATTATTGTTGTTAAGCGACGTGAGCCGAATTTAGTCATGTCTGACTTTTCGGTCAATTATTTTCTGACTTAAAGGTCAGGAAATTTCATCGCCCAACAATTCAAGTATGACCAAGATCCCGGGGCGCGCCGGTGCAGGGTTGGAGGCTGGGTGTCCGTGACCGACCAACAGCCGCTTATCTGCCGGTTTCATGGCAAATTCCGCTGCCGTGGCACTCCGCGCCGGGGTATCAATTGCGCTACACTTCGCCGCTTGTGCCGATTAAAGATTTTGAAGGAAAACCATGACGTTCAAGGCGCCGGACAGCCTCGCCGAGCAAATTGCTCACCACCTCGCCGAACGTATCATTCGCGGGGATCTCAAGCCTGGTGAGCGCATTCAGGAACAGAAGGTCACCTTGGCCCTCAATGTCAGTCGCGGCTCGGTCCGCGAGGCCTTGCTGATCCTGGAGCGCCGCCATCTGATCGCCATCCTGCCGCGCCGTGGCGCCCACGTGACCGAGCTCACCGAGCACAAGGTCCGCAGCCTCTGCACCCTGATGGGCGAGATGTACATCCTGCTGGGCAACTCGGTGGCCACTGGGTGGCAGCAGCAGAGCGAAATGGCGCCTTTCCTGCAGATCCAGCAACGCCTGGAGAGCGCCTACCAGGGCCAGGACATCCGTGCATTCGTCGAAGACAGCTTCAACGTGATGCGTGCGGCCTATCCCTTCGCCAACAATCCGTACCTGCAGGAGACCGTCGAGAACCTGCAGCCGGCCATGAGTCGCGCCTATTACCTGGCGCTGGACCAGCGCAAGGCGTCCATGAGCGAGTACCTGGCACTGTTCGAGCAATTGCTGGCTGCGGTACTGGCCCGTGACCTGGCGCAGATCCGCCGGGTGCTGACGGCCTACGGCCAGCGCAGCAGCGACCTGGTGGTGTCTGCCCTGGCGGATGCGTAAACGTGCGACTCAAGTGCATCAAGCTGGCGGGGTTCAAGTCCTTCGTCGATCCGACCACGGTCAACTTCCCCAGTAACATGGCGGCGGTGGTCGGGCCCAATGGCTGCGGCAAGTCGAACATCATCGACGCCGTGCGCTGGGTCATGGGCGAAAGCTCTGCCAAGAACCTGCGTGGCGAGTCGATGACCGACGTCATCTTCAATGGCTCCACCAGCCGCAAGCCGGTGAGCCAGGCGAGCATCGAGCTGGTATTCGACAATTCCGATGGCACCCTGGTGGGTGAGTACGCGGCCTATGCGGAGATCTCCATTCGACGCAAGGTGACCCGCGACAGCCAGAACAGCTACTACCTGAACGGCGCCAAGTGCCGTCGCCGCGACATCACCGACATCTTCCTCGGCACCGGCCTCGGGCCACGCAGCTACTCGATCATCGAGCAGGGCATGATCTCCAAGTTGATCGAAGCCAAGCCCGAGGACCTGCGCAACTTCATCGAGGAAGCCGCCGGCATCTCCAAATACAAGGAGCGTCGGCGCGAGACGGAAAACCGTATTCGCCGCACCCATGAGAACCTGGCCCGCCTGACCGACCTGCGCGAGGAGCTGGAGCGCCAGCTCGAGCGCTTGCACCGCCAGGCCCAGGCTGCCGAGAAGTACCAGGAATACAAGGCCGAGGAGCGCCAGCTCAAGGCGCAGCTGTCGGCCCTGCGCTGGCAGGCGCTGAACGAGCAGGTGGGGCAGCGCGAGTCGGTGATCGGCAGCCAGGAGGTCAGCTTCGAGGCACTGGTGGCCGAACAGCGCAATGCCGATGCCGCCATCGAGCGCCTGCGTGATGGTCACCACGAGCTGTCCGAGCGTTTCAACCAGGTGCAGGGGCGCTTCTATTCGGTCGGCGGCGATATAGCCCGGGTCGAGCAGAGCATCCAGCACGGCCAGCAGCGCCTGCGCCAGTTGCAGGACGATCTGAAAGAAGCCGAGCGCGCGCGCCTGGAGACCGAGTCGCACCTGGGGCATGACCGCACCTTGCTGGCGACCCTGGGCGAAGAACTGGCGATGCTCGAGCCCGAGCAGGAGGTCAGCAGTGCGGCTGCCGAGGAAGCCGCGGCGACCCTGGAAGAGTCCGAGACCACCATGCATGGCTGGCAGGAGCAGTGGGATGCCTTCAACCTCAGCTCCGCCGAGCCAAGGCGCCAGGCGGAAGTACAGCAGTCGCGCATCCAGCAACTGGAAGCCAGCCTGGAGCGCCTGGCCGAACGCCAGCGGCGCCTGGGCGAAGAGCGCGAGCAACTGACCGCCGATCCCGAAGATGCGGCGATGCTCGAACTCAACGAACAACTGGCCGCCAGTGAGGCGACCCTGGAGGACTTGCAGGCTAGCGAAGAGTCCCAGGTCGAACGCCTGGAACAACTGCGCCAGCAACTGCAGCAGGCCAGCCAGGCCCAGCAGCAGGCCCAGGGTGAATTGCAACGACTCAACGGGCGCTTGGCCTCATTAGAGGCCTTGCAGCAGGCCGCGTTGGACCCAGGCACCGGCACCGCCCAATGGCTGCGTGAGCAGCAACTGGCCGAGCAGCCACGCCTGGCCGATGGCATGCAGGTGGAGGCGGGCTGGGAACTGGCGGTGGAAACCGTGCTGGGCGCCGATCTGCACGCGGTGTTGGTCGAGGATTTTTCCGCTATCGACCTGGCGGGTTTCGAGCAGGGTGACCTGCGTCTGTTGAGCCTGCCAGGCGAGCTTTCATCCATGCCAGGCAGCTTGTTGGACAAGGTGCAGTCCCAGGTCGACCTGGCGCCCTGGCTGGGCCAGGTCAAGCCGGTGGACAGCCTGGAGCAGGCCCTGGCCCTGCGTGGCCAGCTGGCTGCGGGGCAGAGCCTGATCAGTCGCGATGGTTACTGGGTCGGCCGGCATTTTCTGCGGGTGCGTCGGGCCAGCGAGGCGGAAAGTGGCGTGTTGGCCCGAGGCCAGGAGATCCAGCAACTGCTTCTTGAGCGCGATGAGCGCGAAGCCAGTGTCGAGGACCTGGAAAGCCAACTGCTTAACCTGCGGGCCCAGCAGCGCCAGCAGGAAAACGGTCGTGAGCACCTGCGGCGCCTGTTGCAGGATGAAGCTCGCCAGCAAGGTGAGTTGAAGGCTTTGCTCTCGGCTGGCAAGGCCAAGGCCGAGCAGTTGAACCTGCGCCGCAGTCGCCTCGATGAAGAACTGCTGGAGCTGGGTGAGCAGCGCGAGCTGGAGCACGAACAGATTGGCGAGGCGCGCCTGCAGTTGCAAGAGGCCCTGGACAGCATGGCGCTGGACACCGAGCAGCGCGAACTGCTGCTGGCCCAGCGCGACAGCCTGCGTGAACGCCTTGACCGGATACGCCAGGAGGCTCGCCAGCACAAGGACCATGCCCATCAATTGGCCGTGCGCATGGGTTCGCTCAAGGCCCAGCACGACTCTACCCGCCAGGCGCTGGAGCGCCTGGAGATGCAGTCGGAGCGCCTGACCGAGAAGCGTGAGCAGTTGAGCCTCAACCTGGAGGAGGGGGAGGCCCCGCTGGAAGAGTTGCGCCTCAAGCTCGAGGAGTTGCTGGAAAAACGCATGAGCGTGGATGTCGAGCTCAAGAGCGCGCAGATCGCCATGGAGGATGCCGATCGGGAGTTGCGCGATGCCGAGAAGCGCCGTAACCAGGCCGAGCAGCAATCGCAATTGATCCGTGGGCAGCTGGAGCAGCAGCGGATGGAGTGGCAGGCCCTGAGCGTGCGGCGCAAGACCTTGCAGGAGCAATTGCTGGCCGACGGCTATGATCTGGAGGGCGTGCTGGCCACGCTCACGGGAGAGGCCAGTGAGCAGGCCGCCGAGGAAGAGCTGGAGCGGATCGCTGTGCGAATCCAGCGGCTGGGCGCCATCAACCTGGCGGCCATTGACGAGTACCAGCAGCAGTCCGAGCGCAAGCGCTACCTGGATGCCCAGGATGCCGACCTGGTGCAGGCTCTGGAGACCCTGGAAAACGTCATCCGCAAGATCGACAAGGAAACCCGCAATCGTTTCAAGGACACCTTCGACCAGATCAATGGTGGTTTGCAGGCATTGTTTCCAAAAGTTTTCGGTGGCGGCAGCGCTTATTTGGAACTGACTGGCGAAGATCTACTCGATACAGGGGTGACAATCATGGCGCGTCCTCCTGGCAAGAAGAACAGCACCATTCATTTGCTCTCCGGTGGTGAAAAGGCTTTGACCGCACTGGCCCTGGTATTCGCTATCTTCAAGTTGAACCCGGCGCCTTTCTGCATGCTCGACGAAGTTGACGCTCCGCTGGATGACGCTAACGTTGGACGCTATGCAAAGCTGGTCAAAGAGATGTCGCAGACAGTGCAGTTCATCTATATCACCCACAATAAGATCGCCATGGAAATGGCTGACCAGTTGATGGGGGTGACGATGCACGAACCGGGATGTTCGCGTCTGGTGGCCGTGGATGTCGAGGAGGCGATGGCGATGGTGGACGCCTGAGTCCGCAGGTTTGAGGTGGCTGTCGGGGGCAAGTTGGGGATTTTCCCTTATTGCGCAAGATATTGGCCCTGAGCATTGCGACAGACGGTGTAAAGTTGTCTTTGGTCGTGCTAGTTTAATGTCAATTTTTCCTATGCGTGGGCAAAACGCCATTCAGAACATAGAGTTGGCGCCACGTTTTAAAGCGGTTTGCAGATTGTAAACCTCTTATTTTTCAGCATTTTTTATAGAGGCACGGGATTACATGGAAATCGGTCTGCGCGAGTGGCTGATCGTCATCGGCGTTATTGTTATCGCCGGTATTCTTTTTGATGGCTGGCGGCGCATGCGCGGCGGCAAGGGCAAATTGAAGTTCCGCCTTGATCGCAATCTTTCCAATTTGCCGGATGACGATGGCAATGCCGAATTGTTGGGGCCATCCCGCGTGCTGGATACCCATAAGGAACCGCAGCTGGATGAGCATGATCTGCCTTCGGTGAGCATGCCGGCGCGCGAACCGCGCGAGAGCGCCTCGCCCAAGCGTGGCAAGCGTGCCAGCGAGCCGCAGCAGGGCGACCTGAACCTGGATCTGGATCTGGACAACGGCCCGAGCTTCAGCAGCCGTGACGACGATTTCCCGGCCGATGAAGGCAAGGCGTCCAGCCATGGCGACAAGGACCAGCCACAGGCCGAGGAAGTGCTGGTAATCAGCGTGATCTGCCGCGATGCCGCGGGCTTCAAGGGCCCCGCGCTGCTGCAGAACATTCTCGAAAGTGGCCTGCGCTTTGGCGAGATGGATATCTTCCACCGCCACGAAAGCATGGCCGGCAATGGCGAGGTGCTGTTCTCCATGGCCAACGCGGTCAAGCCCGGGATTTTCGATCTGGATGATATCGATCACTTCAGCACCCCGGCTGTGAGCTTCTTCCTCGGCTTGCCAGGTCCGCGTCATCCAAAGCAGGCGTTCGATGTCATGGTGGCCGCCGCGCGCAAACTGTCCCAGGAGCTCAATGGCGAGCTCAAGGACGATCAGCGCAGCGTCCTGACTGCCCAGACCATCGAGCACTACCGCCAGCGCATCGTCGAGTTCGAGCGCCGCGCCTTGACCCAGAAACGTTGAATCTCTGGGCGCTGGCCAGTCACTGCGGATCTATCCTGTAGGAGCTGGCTGGCCAGCGCAGCTGCAACCCCAATCTTCAGATCGAGCAGCCTAGGCTGCTCTTTTGCTTTATGAGAGAACTCCATGACCGCCGCCGAAACCCGCATTCTTGAATTGCGTGCCGAGCTGGACCTGCACAACTACCGCTATCACGTGCTCGACGAGCCGAGCATCCCGGATGCGGAATACGACCGCCTGTTTCGTGAGCTCAAGGCCCTGGAGGCCGAGCATCCGGAGCTGGTGACCAGTGATTCGCCGACCCAGCGCGTCGGCAGTGCAGCGCTCTCGGCCTTCACCCAGGTTCGCCATGAGATCCCCATGCTCAGCCTGGGCAACGCCTTCGAAGAAGTCGACATGCGTGAGTTCGATCGCCGGGTCAATGAAGGCCTGGACCTGCCGGCGGGTGACCTGTTCGGTGGTGGCGCGGCGGTGGAGTACAGCTGTGAGCCCAAGCTCGACGGCCTGGCGGTCAGCCTCTTGTATCAGGACGGCGTGCTGGTGCGTGGCGCCACCCGAGGCGACGGCACGACCGGTGAAGACATCAGCGTCAACGTGCGTACCGTGCGCAACATTCCGCTGAAGCTGCAGGGCAGTGGTTGGCCGGCGACCCTGGAGGTGCGCGGTGAAGTGTTCATGTCCAAGGCTGGTTTCGAACGCTTGAACGCAACGCAACTGGAGGTGGGTGGCAAGACCTTCGCCAACCCGCGCAATGCCGCGGCAGGTAGCCTGCGCCAGCTGGATTCGAAGATCACCGCTAGCCGGCCCCTGGAGTTCTGCTGCTACGGGTTGGGCCAGGTCACGGCGGACATCGCCGACACCCATATCGGCAACCTCGAGCAGCTCAAGCAATGGGGCATGCCCATTAGCCGCGAGTTGCGCCTGGCCAAGGGGATCGACGAGTGCCTGGAGTACTACCGCGAGATTGGTGAGCGGCGCAACGCGCTGGCTTATGAAATCGATGGTGTGGTGTTCAAGGTCAACAGCATCGCCTCCCAGCGCGAACTAGGCTTTCGGGCCCGAGAGCCGCGCTGGGCCATTGCCCACAAGTTCCCGGCCATGGAGGAGCTCACCGAACTGCTGGATGTAGAGTTCCAGGTCGGTCGCACTGGCGCGGTGACGCCGGTGGCACGCTTGAAGCCGGTCAAGGTCGCCGGGGTGACTGTTTCCAATGCGACGTTGCACAACATGGACGAAGTGGCGCGCCTGGGCCTGATGATCGGTGACACGGTAATCATCCGGCGTGCCGGCGACGTGATTCCGCAGGTGGTGCAAGTGGTCACCGAGCGTCGTCCGGAGGATGCCCGTCCGGTGCAGATTCCCGAGAGCTGTCCGGTCTGCGGTTCCCATGTCGAGCGCACGCAGTTGGTCAAGCGCAGCAAGGGGCGTGAAACCCTCAGCGAGGGCGCGGTTTACCGTTGTGTCGGGCGGTTGGCCTGTGGCGCCCAGCTCAAGCAGGCGATCATCCACTTCGTGTCTCGGCGGGCCATGGATATCGAGGGCCTGGGGGACAAGACCATCGAGCAATTGGTGGACGAGAAGCTCATTGCCTCGCCGGCCGACCTGTACAAGCTCAAGTACGAGCAGATCATCGACCTGGAAGGTTTCGCCGAGGTTTCCAGCAACAAACTGCTCAAGGCTATCGAAGACAGCAAGCGCCCGGCACTGGCGCGCTTCGTCTACGCCCTGGGTATTCCCGATGTCGGCGAAGAGACCGCCAAGGTCCTGGCTCGCTCCCTGGGTACCCTGGAGCGGGTTCGCCAGGCCTTGCCCCAGGTGCTGACCTACCTGCCGGACATCGGCTTGGAGGTGGCCCATGAAATTCACAGTTTCTTCGAAGACAGTCACAACCAGGAAGTGATCGGCGCCTTGCTGGCCGAGGATCAGTGCGCGCTGGCGCTGCAGGACCAGGGTGAACTGGCGGCCGAGTTCGCCGCCAGTACGACCCTAGGTGGCATGCTCGGCAAGCTCGATATCCCTTCGGTGGGCCCAGGCGCTGCGCAGAAGCTGGCGGACAAGTTCGGCTCCTTGCAGGGGGTGATTGGCGCCGACTGGCTGGACATGCGCCAGGCCTTGCCGGAGAAGCAGGCCAAATCGGTGCGCGAGTTCTTCGACAATCCCGATAATGCCCAGTTGGCCCAGGCCATCGAGCAGCAGCTGCGTGATTTCGGCATGCATTGGCAGAGCGAGAAGAAGGTGGTCGAAGGGCTGCCGCTGGCTGGCCAGACCTGGGTGCTGACCGGCTCCCTGGAGTTGATGAGTCGTGACGTGGCCAAGGACAAGCTGGAGAGCCTGGGGGCCAAGGTCGCAGGTTCCGTTTCGGCGAAGACCCACTGCGTGGTGGCCGGTCCCGGCGCCGGTTCCAAGCTGGCCAAGGCCAATGAGCTGGGCCTGAAGGTGCTGGACGAGGAAGCGTTCGTCGCCTTCCTCGGCGAGCACGGTATTTCTGCCTCCGCCTGAAGGGCAGGGTTGGCTGGCGAGAGCTTTCGCCAGTCAGCCCCGCCACTCGACGAGGCGAGCCGGGTTCTTCTCTGTTGCTCGCCAAGTGCTTGAAGCTCTTCGAGTTTTTAATTCTGCAATGAGCGGTTGTATCTTCAACTCAGATAGGTACAATGGCGCGGCTCGCCGTCAGGTGAGCGTCGTTATGGTGACCCCATCGGTCCCCCCGCAACGATTACCCGTTAACCTGGTCAGGCCCGGAAGGGAGCAGCCACAGCGGGAACATTGTGTGCCGGGGTGTGGCTGGTGGGGTTGCCTCCATAACGCCCTCGTCGTTCCTCGATGAGTTATACCCAACACCCCAATTCTTGAATCTTGTGCAGTGCAAGCTGTGCAGGTTTTGTCGTGCCTGTTTACCTGGCCTTGCGGCTTCCAGGCAGGGTCCCAGCCGAGCCCGGCGAACCTCTACACAAGGAGTGACCATGGCGTTGACCAGCAAGATATCCCTCTACAACCCGCAATGGCCCCTGGCGTTCGCCGCCGAGCGCGAGCGTATTGCGCCGGGTTTTGCCGATGATCTGCTGGCCATTCACCACGTGGGCAGTACTGCTGTCCCGGGACTTGCAGCCAAGCCGGAAATCGATGTGCTGCTGGTGGTCGCGCGGCATCGGGACGAGGTGCTGCGCGAGGCTTTCATGGCGACTCTGGGCTATGTCCGGGGCAGTGACCTGTCTGTCGGGCATCAGTTCTATCGGCGGGATGTGCAAGGCGTGCGGACCCACAAGGTACACGTGTGCCTGGTGGGGCATGGGCAGATCCAGCGGATGCTGGGCTTTCGCGACCTGTTGCGTACCGATGTGGAGCTACGCCAGCGGTATCAGGAGCTGAAGCTGCAGCTGGAGGCCAGTAATCGCGACGGCATCGGTGAGTACCTTGCCCGCAAGGCGCCCTTCATCGATGGGGTGATGGATAACCAGCAAGCATGACGGGGCCGGGTGCGTTCATGCGCCGAGTGTCTCGCGCAGCAACTGCGCGAAGGCGTCCCGGGCACGGTGCTGCTGCACGTCCTGATGCCAGACGAACCGGTTATCCACTGGGGCCAGGTCGCTGAAGCGTTGCACGCGCAGGGTCGAGGATTGTGCGTAGCGCTCCAGTACGCCCTCGGGGATCAGCGATACCCCGGCGCCGGCGCTGACGCAGCCGATGATGGTGCCCCAGCTGGCATAACCGGTGATCGGCAGGTCCAGGCCGTGCTTGCCGAGCCAGTTCTCCAGGGCGCGGCGATACGGGCAACCGGCCGGCCACATGAACAGGTGCTGGCCTTGCAGGTCGCTGGCGTTGTGGATCGGTGCGCTGCCGGCACTGGAAATCAGTACCAGGGGTTCGTGGTAGAGCACGGTTTGTTGCAGTTTCGCCGGCAGGGTATCGATGGCCACCAGGGCACCGTCGATGCGCTGGTGGCGCAGTTCTTCGAAGAGCTGCGACCAGGTGCCGGTGATCAGCTCCACGCTGACTTGCGGGTAGCGCCGGTGATACTCGGCCAGCAGCGGTGGCAGGCGGCCGCCGGCGCAGGACTCGATCGAGCCCAGGCGCAGCAGGCCGCTGGGTTCGGCCTGGCTATCCACCGCGCGCCGGGCTTCATCCACCAGGGCGAGGATGCGCTCGCTGTAGCCGAGGAAGATTTCCCCGGCCGGGCTGATCTTCAAGCCGCGTCCGACGCGGGTGAATAGGGGAGTTCCCAGTTCGCTTTCCAATTGCTTGAGGCGGTTGGTGATATTGGACGGCACGCAGTGCAACTGCTCGGCTGCGCGAGCGATGCTGCCGAAGCGGGCCACGGCTTGCACCATCTTCAGTTGAGTCAGTTCCATCGTTCATTTCCAGTGAATGATGGGCTTAGTATTGATCAATTGTGGTGAGCTTTCGAGGGCGCGACACTGCAGTTCCCTGCCTTGCCTGGAAGTTTGTCTCGTGAAGATCTCGCCCTCGCTCAAGTTGGTGCTGGCCACCGCCGTGGTGATTCTGTGCTGGGCCTATTCGCCGGTGGGCATCCATATCGGCCTTGAGGGCTACAGTCCCGGGCACCTGGCGCTGCTGCGCTTTCTTATCGCTTCGGTATTCATGGTCGGCATTGCGCTGGTGGCGGGAATTTCCCTGCCGCGCTGGCGCGACATGCCCTGGTTGCTGGTGCTGGGGTTCTTCGCCATCGCCCTGCATCACGTCAGTCTCAACTACGGGCAGCAGGGCTTGAGTGCCGGGGCGTCTAGCGTACTGGCGCAATCGGCGCCGATCTTCAGCACCCTGATCGCGTTTTTCTGGCTCAAGGAGCCGGTCAGCGCCTGGCGCTGGAGCTGTGTGGTGCTGGGCCTGGTGGGCGCCTTGCTGGTGGTGGTGGGTGATCGCGGCCTGGGATCGATCCAGCCGCAGGGCTTGCTGGTGCTGCTGGCGGCTTTTTCCTGGGGGCTGTATTTCGTGCTGCAGCGGCGTTTTTCCGGGCGCCACGGGCTCTTGACCACCACGTGCTACATGGTCTGGGGCGGAACCTTGCTGTTGATGGTGTACACCCCTGGCCTGGCCCAGGCCGCTGTCCAGGCATCCTGGCGGGTGAACCTGGCCGTGCTGTTGCTCGGGCTGTTTCCCAGCGCGCTGGCCTACTTGGCTTGGGCTTATGTATTGGCGCGGGTCGAGGTTAGCCGGGCGTCGATCGCCATGTACCTGATTCCACCGGTGGCGATGTTGCTGGCCGCGATCGTCTTGGGCGAGACGCTGCGCTCCGGGGTGGTGCTGGGGGCGGCTGTGGTGCTGGGCAGTGTGATGGCAATGCAGTTGGAGGGGCGCTTTGGCAAGAACGCCAGTGCGCGCGTCATGAACGACGAGGCCCCGGTTTGACGGGGCCTCGTTGCGGGTGGATCAGCTTTTCTTCTTGAACAGCCGACCGATGAAGGCAGCGATGGCGAGCACGCCGATGACGATGAACTTCTTGCCGGCCAGCAACAGGACCCCGAGCTTGGCGAACAAGCCGGCCTTACTGGCGATGCCACCGGCTACCAGGGCTGCCAGGCCATAGGTAGCCAGCTTGTCGGTGCTCGGGTTGTAGTCGGCGTAGCGGTTACCGTCGGTGAAGTTGGTGAAGGCCAGGACCTTGGGGATCTCGCGCTTGATGGTGGGCAGGTCTTGCATGGAGGCGACCGCATTGAGCTCCAGCACGCCCTCACGACCCAGCACGCGAATGCTGTAGTTCAGGGTGTTGTTCTCGGCGCCTTCGGCCTTGAGCTCGCGGGCCCAGTACATTTTGTGCGATTGCGCGTCATAGCTTGGCTGCTCGGCCCAGCCCAGCAGATGGATGGCGCCGTAGCCTTGCTCCTTGCGCTCTTTGTTGTCTTCCTCGTCCGCGGCCTGCATTTCTTTGAGCAGGTCTTGGTAGTCGATCTTCGCTGCGTCTTCGTCGGAGATGTGTCCGTCGTTCTTGTAGCTGATGATCACGCCCCAGCCTTCGGCGGACAGCGGGCTGACGTCACTGGGGACGATCATGCCCAGGGTGGTGAAGCCAGGCGGGTTGCCCCAGCCTTCGGTGAGCAGCTTCTCGGTGTCCTTGGGGGTGAGGTAGTAGAACTCTTTGCTCAGGTCGAGGCTGGCGATGTCGCCAGGCAGCGGGACCTTGCCGTGGCGCGGGGAGAGGGAGGCGAGAAACTGTTCGGCGGTCTGGGTTTCAGCGTCCTTGGTGTCGGGCGTGTCGGCAGCGCTGGTCAACAGTGGGGTGGTGCAGAGCACGACCATGGCCATGAGGTGGCGCAGGTACTTCATCGTATTCCCTTACATTTTGTGACAAGTAGTAGGCGCGCAAGGATAACGATGAGGAGCGCGTGGCTCAATCCAATGTTTCCATTTATTTCTGACGAGCGGAGATGGCCGTCCAGGGGCGCACGGCCTCGCCCCTGGAGAAGCAAGCCGCTCAGCCTACTGTCAGGTACAGCACTCGCAGGCGGTGCCCGTCGGGGTCAAGGGCGAGCAAGGTGTAGCCGAACCCCATGGCGGTCGGGGGCTGGACGATGGTGATACCCAGTGCCCGCCAGTGCTGGTGCAGTTCATCCACCGCTTCGCGGCTGTCCACGGCCCAGCCCAGCTCCCCGCCGCCCACGCTTGCCTGGGCTTCGGGTTTGACGACCTGGCGGGACCAGAGCCCGAGTTTGATTCCCGAATCGAGAATGAACAGGGTGAAGTCCGCAGAGGCCTGTACGGGTTGCTTGTCCAGTAGGCGGCTGTAGAAGTCCGCGCTGGCCATGGGGTTCTCCACGTAGAGCAGGAAATAGGTGTTGGTGATCATCATGACTCCTAGGGTCGGGGCTGGTTGGAGCGGCAGCTTATGCGCCGGGTCCGTCAGTTCCTGTCAGGAGTCGTGAAGTGAAAAAAAGACCCGCTTGTCGGGGGGTGACAAACGGGTCTTTCTTGGTTGATTGACTGCGGGGCTCAAGGCTTGGACAAGGCCTGGTCTACCGCTGCTATCAGCTTTCCCAGATCCTTCGGGGTGGCTTTGTGAATGACACCGAACAAATAAGCCCGCTGTTCCTCTTCATCACCCAGATCGGCGAAGAAGGCTTTCAGCTTCACTCCCAGTACTTCGGCCAACAGAAATAGAGCTTCAACGCTGGGGGTGTAGGTGCCGGTTTCGAAGCGGCTGATGGTTTTTGGGTCAAAACCGGTTTTTTCACCTAGTTCAGCCTGAGTAAGCCCCGCTACCTTTCGATAGCGCTTGATGGCTGCACCCAAACTTGAAATTTGCATCGCTCAATTCCCATTTAGAATCAAGAACTTAACGATAAATCTTGGCATTAGACAACACCATGTTCCATCACCTTGATTTGCAAAATGTGATGTATTTCGTAGAATCGGCGCTTCGGACAGGTATTTGGTGATCTAGTTTCAGAAGGCAGGTTTATGAAACAAGAAATCATTGCATTTCCCTTGTTCACCTAAACCCAGGACTTGGCAGAGGCTCGAACGTCTCGTTAATCCCGCCAACGCTCCGTCCGCCGCCCCCATCTGACGCCTTATCTGATCCTAGTTGATCTTCGTCGAACAGACGGTCAACTGCGGCGCAAACCCGCTGTACGGCTGCAATCCGGGCGAATCATCCGATTGAGTCGTACCGCCAGGAAGGTAATCGCCAATCGGTCTATCGCCGGTTCCTGGCAACTATTGATTGCAGGCTGTCTATGGAGTTCTAACGTGCGTCTCAATTTGCCGGTCAGCTCTATTGAGCAGACCTTCCCCGACCAGCAGCGGCTCATATCCGCCACCGATATCAATAGTCATATCACGTACTGCAATGCCGAATTCGCCGCCATGAGCGGCTTCAGCCAAGCCGAGTTGATTGGCAGTACTCACAACCTGGTGCGCCATCCGGATATGCCGGCCGCGGTCTTCGAGTCGATGTGGCGCTATCTCAAGGCCGGCCAGAGCTGGATGGGTGTGGTGAAGAATCGTTGCAAGAACGGCAACTTCTACTGGGTCAGCGCTTATGTCACGCCGATCCTGGAAGGTGGGCGGCTGGTGGGCTATGAGTCGGTCCGGGTCAAGCCGACCCGGGAACAGGTCAGTCGTGCCGAGACCCTGTATGCACGACTGCGGGCCGATAAAGCCCCGGTCTCGGCATGGCGGCGCCTGGAGGTCGGGGCGCGTCCGCTGCTGTTGCCGATGGCCGTGGCCGCAGGTTGCCTGGCCGCTTTCAACTGGTTGCCCAGTTTGGTGGCCCAGGGGCTGACGCTGTCGGGCTTCCTCTGCGTCGGGCTGTTGGCCCAGCGTCGCCTGGGATTGCAGCTCAAGGACATCGTCAGTAGCACGCCCAATACCTTTGCCGATCCGATCTGCGCCCTGGCGTACAGCGAGTCCCTGGGGGCGGCAGCGCAATTGCAGATGATCCTGGTCAGTGAGGAGGCTCGGTTGAAGACCGCCTTGACCCGTCTCAGCGACCTGGCCCGGCAAATGGCCGAGGCCGCGGCCGACTCCAGCCACTTGTCCAGTCGCACCGAGTCGGCCCTGCTGGAACAGCGTGCGGAAACCGACATGACCGCCGCGGCGATGACCCAGATGGCAGCCTCCATCACCGAGGTCGCCGAGCATGTGCAGCACACGGCCAGCGAAGCTCGCACCGCGAACCTGCTGGCCCAGCAGGGCAGCCAGGTGGCGGGGACTTCTCGTGATGCCATTCAACTGCTGGCCCGCACGGTCACCCAGATCAACCAGGCGGTGGGCGACCTGGCCGGGCAGACCCAGGACATCATGGTGGCGGCCAGCATGATCCAGTCGATCGCCGACCAGACCAACCTGCTGGCCCTGAATGCTGCCATCGAGGCGGCACGGGCTGGCGAACAGGGGCGCGGCTTTGCCGTGGTGGCCGATGAGGTGCGGGCCCTGGCCGGCAAGACCCGTGAGTCCACCCAGCAGATCCAGGGCATCATCCAGAACCTGCGGGCCGGTGCCGACGAGGCGGTGCAGATCGCCAGCCTTGGCATAGAGGAGGCCGAGCAGGGCGTGCAACAGGTCCTGCAGGCCCAGCAGGCGTTGCAGGGCATCGGCGCGGCGGTCGAGCGCATCACCGATATGAGCCAGCAGATGGCGGCCGCGTCCCAGGAGCAATCCCATGTAGCCGAATCGGTTTCGGAACAGATCAACAGTGTCGCTGCCACGGTGCAGCGCACTGCCGAGAACGCCCGCGTCGGCGTTTCTCGTGGTGCTGAGTTGGAAAACATCTCTTCCGGGCTGCATGCCCTGGTCGAGCGGTTCAACCGCTAGCGACAGTGAGTTCGACTCATGGATGAGAAATACCGCAGGGCCGTCGATGCCGCCGCCATTTTTTCCGAGACTGATCTTGGTGGGCGCATCACCTATGTCAACGATCTGTTTTGCCAGGTCTCGGGTTATAGCCGTGAGGAGCTGATCGGTGCGGACCACCGCATGCTCAGCTCAGGGCTGCACCCGCCCGAGTTTTTCGCCGGCTTGTGGCAGGCCATTACGGCAGGGCAGGTGTGGAAGGGTGAGATTTGCAATCGCACCAAGAACGGCAGCTTGTATTGGGTCGACAGCACCATGGTGCCGCTGGTGGACCAGCGTACCGGACGGGTGGTGCGCTATGTGTCGATTCGTTTCGATGTCAGTGAAAAGCGCCAGTTGCTGCACTCCCTGCAGTGGCGGGTCGGGCATGACGTACTCACCGGGTTGCCCAATCGCGCTTTTCTCTCCGACCGGTTGCACCAGGCCCTGGAGTTCTCCCGCCAGCAAGACATTCCCCTGGCCGTCTGCATGCTCGATCTGGATGGCTTCAAGGCTGTCAACGACGGCTACGGGCATGCCTGTGGCGATCTGTTGCTCGTGGAGGTGGCCGCGCGCTTGCGTTCGATCATCCGTGGCGAGGACGTGGTGGCTCGCCTGGGTGGCGATGAGTTCGTGCTGATCCTGCGCTATGTGCGCGACATGCTGGAACTGCGTTCTGCGTTGCGGCGAGTGCTGGCCACCATTTCCGAGCCGTATTCGATCCAGGGCAAGGACATCAACGTCTTTGCCAGCATCGGCGTTACCTTGTTCCCTACGGACAATCATGACGCCGATACCTTGCTGCGCCATGCCGACCAGGCCATGTACGTGGCCAAGCAAAGTGGCCGCAATCGCTTCCATCTGTTCGATGTGTTGCGCGACCGCGAGGTGATGGTCACCTACCAGACTGTCGAGCAGGTACGCCTGGCCCTGGATGCCGGCCAGCTGCATTTGTATTTCCAGCCCAAAGTGAACATGCGCAGCGGTGCGGTGGTGGGGTTCGAGGCCATATTGCGCTGGCAGCACTCGCAGCGCGGGATGCTGGGGGCCCATGAGTTCTTGCCGCAGGTGGAGGAGACCGACCTGATCGTCGACATCGGCGAGTGGGTCATGGACCGGGTGATGCTCCAGTTGCAGAGCTGGCAGGCCGCCGGACATGACTGGCCGGTTAGCCTGAATGTCGCGGCCCGGCATTTCCAGCGCAGTGACTTCGTCGAGCGGCTCAAGGGCATGCTCGACCGTTACCCGGATGTTTCGCCCGCTTTGCTGGATCTTGAAATCGTCGAGTCGGTGGCCATCGACAATATCCGCAAGGTCAGCGATTGCCTGGATGCCTGCCAGGGGTTCGGCGTGCAATTCTCCCTCGGAGACTTCGGTACCGGGCACTCGTCCCTCAGTTACCTCAAGCACCTGCGCACCCAGACCATCAAGATCGACCGGGTGTTTGTCCGTGACATGCTCCACGACCAGGACGACCAGGCCCTGGTCCAGGCGATGGTGGGGCTGGCCCGCGCATTCGGGCGCCAGGTGGTGGCCGAGGGGCTGGAGAGCCTGGCGCACGGGGAGCGGCTGATGGCCTTGGGGTGTGAAGTGGCACTGGGCGACTTCATCGCCGCGCCGATGCCCGCCGCTGCCGTGCTGGAATGGGTGCGCGGCTATTGCCCGCCTCGGTCCTGGCGGCGCGAGGGACCTCAGGGGGAAATCGTCGAGGCCTGTTCTCGGGAGGGCGGGGCGACGTAGCGTTCGACAATGCTGTCGATTTCGCCGGATAACTTCATGTGCTGCAACGTATGCAGGATTTTCCGGGCGGGTACGCTTGGATCGCTGCGTATGTGGCAGCCCACCGCTTGATCCTGGACCACCGCCACGCTGTACAGAGGGTTGCCATCTGCCTGGGTCCTGTTGAACCACTCCAGGGTCCACTGGCTGGCGATGGCGTAGCGATAGCGGCCAACCACCAGTTTTTGCAGCACTTGTTCTTCGTTGCGAGCATCGTCGCGAATCAGCAGATTGGCGTCGAACAGCGGTTGTAGCGGTGTGTAGGTATAGCTCAGGACCGTGCCGATGCGTTGGCGGGAAAGCTCCTCGAGCCTGACGGCCGCTGGAATCGCGCTGGCGCTGACCAGTACGTTGCGTTGCTGGAACAGCGGCACGCTCCACAGGTCGTCCGTCGACGGGGTCGGTAGCCAGGCCTGGGCGACATAGCAGCGGACGTCGACTTCGCCCTGGGCCATGGCTTTTTGCATCCGCGCCCTGGCCAGGACGTGGAACTCGGCCTGCGCGCCCAGATGCTGGGCCAGGCGGCCCATGGTGTCGTAGAGGATGCCAGTGCTGGGTTGGCCGCCATCGATGGCGACGGCCGGCATCGTCCAGCTGTCGGCAATGGCGAAGCGCAGGGTCGGCGCGGCGGCTTGCAGGTTGCTGCTGAGGAGTAGAAGCAGGGCGCCCCAGGTCAAACGCATACGGTCTCCAGGGTAACGGCTGTCGAGCAATCCTTGGCAAAATGCAGCTTAGACAGATTAGGCGAGCGCGCCGGATGCAATTTCGCCCTTGCTCCGCTAGCATTACCGGCTTCCGCTTTCCAGTTGCGACGGTTTTCGATGAGTTATCAGGTTCTTGCACGTAAATGGCGTCCGCGCTCGTTCCGCGAAATGGTCGGCCAGACCCATGTGCTCAAGGCTCTGATCAATGCCTTGGACAGCCAGCGGCTGCACCACGCCTATCTGTTTACCGGCACCCGCGGGGTGGGCAAGACCACCATCGCGCGGATCATTGCCAAATGCCTGAATTGTGAAACAGGCATCACTTCCACCCCGTGCGGCACCTGTTCGGTGTGCACCGAGATCGACGAAGGCCGTTTCGTCGACCTGATCGAGATCGACGCCGCGAGCCGGACCAAGGTCGAGGACACTCGCGAACTGCTGGACAACGTGCAATATGCCCCGAGTCGTGGACGCTTCAAGGTCTACCTGATCGACGAAGTGCACATGCTTTCCAGCCATTCGTTCAACGCCTTGCTCAAGACCCTCGAAGAGCCGCCGCCCTACGTCAAGTTCATCCTGGCGACCACCGACCCACAGAAGCTGCCGGCGACCATCCTGTCCCGCTGCCTGCAGTTCTCCTTGAAGAACATGACCCCGGAGCGGGTGGTCGAACACTTGAGCCATGTCCTGGGCGTGGAGAACGTGCCGTTCGAGGACGACGCCCTGTGGCTGCTGGGCCGTGCTGCCGACGGTTCGATGCGCGACGCCATGAGCCTCACCGACCAGGCCATCGCCTTTGGCGAGGGCAAGGTCATGGCGGCGGATGTGCGCGCCATGTTGGGTACCCTCGATCATGGCCAGGTCTATGATGTGCTCCACGCGCTGATCGAGGGCGATGCCAAGGCTCTCTTGGAGGCGGTGCGCCACCTCGCGGAGCAGGGGCCGGACTGGAACGGCGTGCTCTCGGAGATCCTCAATGTGCTGCACCGGGTGGCCATCGCCCAGGCGCTGCCCGATGGCGTCGACAACGGCCACGGCGATCGCGAGCGAGTGCTGGCGCTGGCCCAGGCCCTGCCGGCCGAAGACGTACAGTTCTATTACCAGATGGGCCTGATCGGCCGCCGCGACCTGCCCCTGGCGCCGGACCCGCGTGGCGGTTTCGAAATGGTCCTGTTGCGGATGCTGGCCTTCCGGCCAGCGGACAGCGCGGATGCACCGAGACAGCCGCTAAAGCCGGTGGGGATCAGCCAGGCCACAGTTGATTCCGCCCTAGCCGTGGCGGCGCCAGCAGCGGTTGTGCCTGCTGCCGCGCCTGTGGCCAGTGTCCCGGTCGCTCCCGCTCCTGCTGCGGAGCCGGTAGCCGAGCCGGCCGCTGTGCCAACACCAATACCTGCGCCAGCACCCGAGCCGGTCCCGGCCTTGATCGAAGCCGAGCCAGAGCCCGAACCGGCACAGGCCGAAGAAGTGGTCGACTTGCCGTGGAACGACCCGGTGGAGCCGCCGCTGGAACAACAGCCGGCGGTGGAGCCGATGCTGGATGTCATCGCCGAACCACCCGCGTTGCCAGCGGTCCTGACCCCGGTGCCGGATAGCGTGGTGCCAGACATCCCGGAATGGGCCAGTGCGCCGATGTCCGAGCCGAGCGTGGCCGAGGTGGATGCCGCGACCCCGGGGAGCGACCTGGACGACGAGCCGCCGCTGGACGAGGACTACATCGAGCCGGACATGGACTCGGCCTACAGTTACCTCGATGAGCTGGCCAGTGAACACATCGCCGAGCCGACCCCGGAACCCGAGCCGGAGCCCGCCGCCATGCCGGCCACCGGCCTGGCCCTGGAGTGGCTGGAACTGTTTCCGAAGCTGCCTATTTCCGGCATGACTGGCAGTATTGCTGCCAACTGCACCTTGATCGCCGTGGATGGCGACCAGTGGCTGTTGCACCTGGACCCTGCCCATAGCGCGCTGTTCAACGCTACCCAGCAGCGCCGTCTCAACGATGCCTTGAACCAGTACCACGGGCGTACGCTGAGCCTGAACATCGAGCTGATCAAGCCCGAGCAGGAAACCCCGGCCCAGGCCGCATCCCGGCGTCGCGCCGACCGTCAGCGCGAGGCGGAGGAGTCGATCCATGGCGATCCGTTCATCCAGCGGATGGTCCAGGAGTTCGGCGCAGTGGTGCGCCACGATACCATTGAACCTGTCGAGGCCCCGGCCGCGCAGGGTTGAGCATTTAACTTAAAGGGCGCCGGCCAAGGGCCGGGCGCCGTTTCCATCACCATACTTTGAGGTAATTCCCATGATGAAAGGTGGCATGGCCGGCCTGATGAAGCAGGCGCAGCAGATGCAGGAAAAGATGGCCAAGATGCAGGAAGAACTGGCCAACGCCGAAGTCACCGGCAAGGCCGGTGGCGACATGGTCAGCGTAGTCATGACCGGCCGTCATGACATCAAGCGCGTGAGCATCGACCCGAGCCTGCTGGAAGGCGTCAGCGACGACGATCGCGAAGTGCTGGAAGACCTGTTCGCCGCCGCGGTGAACGACGCCGTGCGCAAGATCGAAGCCAACAGCCAGGAAAAGATGTCCGGCATGACCGCTGGCATGCAGCTGCCTCCGGGCATGAAGCTGCCTTTCTGATTCGCTGCGGCGTATCGGATTGCAACGAACAATGCCAGGCCTGGAGCCTGGCATTTTTTTGCCCGTCGATTGGCCCGGCAGGGGGTGAAACGGCCACTGCGCAGCTGAGGCCAGCGGCACAAACATCGAACACTGGTGCCTGGCCACGGTCTGCACCCTATACAGTCTTGTCCATTCATCGATAACGGAGTGTCTGTGATGCCGCAAACAATGACCCTCAATCAGCGTGTGGTACTGGTGTCGCGCCCCCAGGGCGCGCCGGTTCCGGAGAACTTTCGCCTGGAGCGGGTGGCGCTGCCGGAGCTGGCGGACGGCCAGGTGCTGCTCAAGACCCTGTACCTGTCCCTGGACCCCTATATGCGCGGACGCATGAGCGATGCGCCATCCTACGCGGCGCCGGTGGAGATCGACGAAGTCATGACCGGTGGTGCCGTGAGCCGGGTCGAGCGTTCGCTGAACCCCAAGTTCCAGGAAGGTGACCTGGTGGTGGGCGCCACCGGTTGGCAGAGCCACTGCATCAGCGATGGGCGCAACCTGGTGCCCGTGCCGGCGGGCTTGCCCAGCCCGTCCATGGCCCTGGGGGTGCTGGGCATGCCCGGCCTGACCGCCTACATGGGGTTGATGGACATCGGCCAGCCCAAGGCCGGGGAGACCCTGGTGGTGGCCGCGGCATCCGGGGCGGTGGGTTCGGTGGTGGGGCAGGTGGCCAAGCTCAAGGGGTTGCGGGTGGTGGGAGTTGCCGGTGGGGCCGACAAATGCCGCTACGTGGTGGAGGAGCTGGGCTTCGACGCCTGTATCGATCATAAGAGCCCGGAGTTCGCCGACGAGCTGGCCCAGGCCTGCTTCAAGGGCGTGGATATCTATTTCGAGAACGTCGGCGGCAAGGTGTTCGATGCGGTGCTGCCGTTGCTCAATGCCAAGGCACGCATTCCCTTGTGTGGCCTGATTGCCCAGTACAACGCCCAGCAATTGCCGGCGGGGCCGGATCGCCTGCCGTTGTTGCAGCGCAGCCTGCTGACCAAGCGGGTGCGGATCCAGGGGTTCATCGTGTTCGACGACTACGGTGACCGCCAGCCGGAATTCATCAAGGCCATGGCGCCCTGGGTGCGCGAGGGCAAGGTCAAGTTCAAGGAGGATGTGGTCGAAGGCCTGGAGCAGGCGCCACAGGCCCTCATCGGACTGCTGGAGGGGCGCAACTTCGGCAAGCTGGTGGTCAAGGTCGCCACGGACGGGAGCATTTGACGCTACCCCGAGGCGCGGGTATAAACCGCGTCTCGTCGTTTTGTCGGACCCTTGCCCATGAGCTTCAGCCCCCTGATTCGCCAACTGATCGATGCCCTGCGCACCTTGCCCGGGGTGGGGCAGAAAACCGCCCAGCGCATGGCCCTGCAACTGCTCGAGCGTGATCGCAGCGGTGGCCTGCGCCTGGCCCAGGCCCTGAGTCAGGCCATGGAGGGCGTGGGGCATTGCCGCCAGTGCCGGACCCTGACCGAAGACGAGCTCTGCCCGCAGTGTGCTGACCCACGCCGCGACGACAGCCTGCTGTGCGTGGTCGAGGGGCCGATGGACGTCTACGCGGTGGAGCAGACCGGCTATCGCGGTCGCTATTTCGTGCTCAAGGGGCATCTCTCGCCCCTCGACGGCCTGGGGCCGGAAGCCATCGGCATCCCTCAGTTGTTGGCGCGAATCGAAGAGCAGGGCACCTTTAGCGAAGTGATCCTGGCGACCAACCCCACGGTGGAAGGCGAAGCCACCGCCCACTACATCGCCCAGCTGTTGATCGATAAAGGCCTGATCACCTCGCGTATCGCCCACGGCGTGCCCCTGGGGGGCGAGCTGGAGCTGGTGGACGGCGGCACCCTGGCCCATTCCTTCGCCGGGCGCAAACCCATCACCCTGTAACCCGATCCGTCTGCCGGCTCGCTGGCGGACGGTTGCTAGCGCTCTCTTGAAAACCAAGCAAGCGCTTGGTAAGTTCCTCCGACCCTTCAGAGGAGCTTGCCGATGTCTGCCTGCCAGGAATACTTCGATCCCAGCCACCAACTGATCCGCGACAGCGTACGACGTTTCGTCGAGCGCGAGATCCTCCCCGAGATCGAGCAATGGGAGGAAGCCGAGAGCTTTCCCCGTGAGCTGTATCTCAAGGCCGGCGCGGCCGGCATCCTTGGCATCGGCTACCCGGAAGCCCTGGGAGGCAGCCACGAAGGCGACTTGTTCGCCAAGGTCGCTGCCAGCGAGGAGTTGATGCGTAGCGGCTCCGGAGGCCTGGTGGCGGGCCTGGGGTCACTGGATATCGGCTTGCCGCCCATCGTCAAGTGGGCGCGTCCCCAGGTCCGCGAGTGGGTGGCGCCCCTGGTGCTGTCCGGAGAGAAGATTTGCGCCCTGGCGGTGACCGAGCCGGGCGGCGGTTCCGACGTGGCCAACCTGCAGACCCGCGCAGTGCGTGATGGTGATTACTATCGGGTCAGCGGCAGCAAGACGTTCATTACCAGTGGCGTGCGCGCCGACTTCTACACCGTGGCTGTGCGTACCGGCGAGCCGGGCTATGGCGGCATCAGCCTGTTGCTGATCGAGAAGGGCACGCCCGGTTTCACCGTAGGCCGGCAGTTGAAGAAAATGGGTTGGTGGGCGTCCGATACCGCCGAGCTGTTCTTCGAGGACTGCCGGGTGCCGGTGGGTAACCTGATCGGTGTGGAGAACATGGGGTTCGCCTGCATCATGGGCAACTTCCAGAGCGAACGCCTGGCCCTGGCGCTGATGGCCAACATGACCGCACAACTGGCCCTGGAGGAAAGCCTGAAATGGGCACGCGAACGCGAGGCGTTCGGCAAGCCGGTGGCCAAGTTCCAGGTGATCAAGCATCGGCTGGCGGAAATGGCCACGGCCGTGGAGGTGTCCCGGGAGTTCACTTATCGCCAGGCGGCCAAGATGGCTGCCGGCAACAGCGTGATCAAGGAAATCTCCATGGCCAAGAACCTGGCGACCGATACCGCCGATCGCATCACCTATGACGCGGTGCAGATCCTCGGAGGCATGGGCTACATGCGTGAGAGCCTGGTTGAGCGCCTCTATCGCGACAATCGCATCCTGTCCATCGGCGGCGGCACCCGCGAGGTGATGAACGAGATCATCAGCAAGCAGATGGGGCTCTAGCCGGGTTTGGGAGTCACCAGCGGGCCTGTCGTGGGCTCTACCAATGTGTCGGATTGCACCATGGCCAGCAGGGGCGGCGCGGCTGATGAGCTGAGGCGCCGTCCCGGAGAGGGGACGGCAGGCCGAATCAGCGCTCGGTCAGGGAAAACTGGGTCAGGCAGAAGGTTGGGATGCCCATGTCTTGCAGTTTCTGCGATCCGCCCAGTTCCGGCAGATCGATGATGGCTGCAGCTTCATGGATCTTCGCACCCATGCGCCGTACCAGGTTGGCGGCGGCGATCAGGGTGCCACCGGTGGCGATCAGGTCATCGAACATCAGTACCGAGTCGCCTTCGCACAGGCTGTCGGCATGGACCTCGAGGAACGCTTCGCCGTATTCGGTCTGGTAGCCCTCGGCTAATACATCCGCTGGCAGCTTGCCCTGCTTGCGAAACAGGATCAGCGGCTTGTTCAGCTGGTAGGCGATGATCGAACCGATCAGGAACCCTCGGGCGTCCATGGCGCCGATATGGCTGAAGTCTTCCTCGACATAACGCTGGGCGAAACTGTCGGCCACCAGGCGCAGGGCCCGTGGAGACTGGAACAGGGGGGTGATGTCGCGGAAGATCACGCCCGGCTTCGGGAAGTCGATGACGGGGCGGATCAGGGATTTGATGTCGAAGGAGTCGAAGGCCATCTGCAGGTGTCCTGGCGGGCGAAATAAGCCGCGCCAGTATACCCGCGACCGAGCCGCTTGGCTCAGTCGCTGCGCGCGTGGATCAGGCGTCCACCGAGCCGCCGGCCAGGGCACAGAGCTGGATTGGGTCGAGGATGTGTACTTCCTTGCCCTCGGCGGCAATCAACTCGTTCTGCTGGAAGCGGGTGAATACCCGGGACACGGTTTCCACCGCCAGGCCCAGGTAGTTGCCAATCTCGTTGCGCGACATGCTCAGGCGGAACTGGTTGGCGGAAAAGCCCCTGGCACGGAAACGGGCCGACAGGTTCACCAGGAACGTGGCGATACGCTCGTCGGCGGTCTTCTTCGACAGCAGCAGCATCATCTGTTGATCGTCACGGATTTCGCGGCTCATGACCCGCATCAACTGGCGACGCAGCTGGGGCAGCTGCAATGCCAGCTCATCCAGGCGCTCGAAGGGGATTTCGCAGACCGAGGTAGTTTCCAGGGCCTGTGCCGAAACCGGATGGCTCTCGGTGTCCATGCCGGACAACCCCACCAGTTCGCTGGGGAGGTGGAAGCCGGTGATCTGCTCTTCGCCGCTGTCACTGAGGCTGAAAGTCTTCAGGGCGCCCGAGCGGACGGCATAGACCGAGTCGAAGCCATCACCCTGACGGAACAGGAATTCGCCTTTTTTCAATGGGCGGCCACGTTTGACGATTTCGTCCAGCGCGTCCATGTCTTCCAAATTCAGGGAAAGTGGCAGGCAGAGAGGGGCCAGGCTGCAATCCTTGCAATGGGCCTGGTTATGAGCGCGCAGTTTAACTGGCTCGGACATTCTAGAATCCTTGTGGGAAAGCACACATAAGCCGTAAGGGTAACTCACGGGGGGATGTTCCGGCCAGTCCGTGCCGTGTTCACGATCAGTCGTAAAGCAATCCTTTAATAGGTCGATAGCCTGTTAACAAAAGCAACTTGGAGATTTGGGGTTATGTCGTCCGTTGGCGGTATTACTAATGGCAACAATAACTTGCAGCTTTTTTCAGAGTCCTCGAAAACCAATGATGGCGATGAACTAAGCGATTCTCCGTTAGTTGTCGGACCTGCAGGCAGGGAGGGCGTCAAAGTGTCGCTGTCTGGTGCGGGACTGAAGAAATCCTCCAGTGTTGCTGGGCGCGACAGTGATATCGATGAAAGTGGCCTGCCGCAAAGTGTTAAACAGATCCTCAAGATGATCAGGAAATTGCAACAACAGATTTCAGAGAAGCTTGCCGAGCTTCAGGCGGTCATGGTCGACAAGCGCCTGAGCCCCGAGGAAGCCAAGGTCCGGATCGGCAGCCTGCAATCGGACCTGGCGATGCTCAACGGCGGCCTGCTGAGCGCCAACGCTTCCCTGGTCAAGGCCATGAGGCAGGAGGGCCTGACTCCCGAGCAGGTGATGAAGGCGTCCGCGCTGCTCATGAAGTCCTAGATCACCCGGGAAAAACGCTGGCGATTCTGCTGGCCTAGGTAGGCATCGAAAACCATGCATACGGAACGCACCAGCAAGCGTCCTGCTGGCAGAACCTTGATCGCTTCAGCATCGAGTTCGATCAGGCCGTCGTCGGCCATTCCCTGAAGTTCTGGCCAAAGTTCATGGAAGTAACCACGAAAGTCGATATTGAAAGCATGTTCGATATCTTCGAACTTAAGGAAACTCTGAAAAAGACTTTCTGATTTGGCAAAATACCGCGACCCCACCCACCGAGTTTCCCGATGAAGCAGATGACCTTCGCCGACGCCGAGTACGCTGGCAAGCGCAAGCAAACCCGCAAGGAGTTGTTCCTGATCGAGATGGATCGGGTGGTGCCGTGGAAGGGCTTGATTGCTTTGATCGAGCCACATTATCCGAAAGGTGAAGGTGGCCGTCCGGCCTACCCGTTGATGGCGATGCTGCGTGTGCATCTGCTGCAGAACTGGTTCGGCTACAGCGATCCAGCGATGGAGGAAGCGCTGTACGAAACCACGATCCTGCGCCAGTTTGCCGGGCTGAACCTGGAGCGCATCCCCGACGAAACCACCATTCTCAACTTCCGCCGCTTGCTGGAGAAACACGAGCTGGCGGCCGGCATCCTCGCTGTCATCAATGGCTATCTGGGCGACCGCGGCCTGTCGCTGCGCCAGGGCACCATCGTCGATGCAACGCTGATCAATGCGCCCAGTTCGACCAAGAACAAGGACGGCAAGCGCGACCCGGAAATGCACCAGACCAAGAAGGGAAACCAGTATTATTTTGGCATGAAGGCCCACATCGGCGCCGATGACGAATCGGGTCTGGTGCACAGCGTAGTGGGCACGGCGGCCAATGTGGCGGATGTCACCCAGGTGGACAAATTGCTGCATGGCGACGAAAACGTGGTCTGCGCCGATGCAGGCTACACCGGTGTCGAAAAGCGGCCCGAGCATGAAGGACGTGAAGTTATCTGGCAGGTGGCGGCACGCCGCAGCACCTACAAAAAACTCGATAAGCGCAGCGTGCTGTACAAAGCCAAGCGCAAGATTGAAAAGGCCAAGGCTCAGGTGCGCGCCAAGGTCGAGCATCCGTTCCGGGTAATCAAGCGCCAGTTCGGTTACACCAAGGTGCGCTTTCGCGGCTTGGCCAAAAACACGGCGCAACTGGTGACACTGTTCGCTCTGTCGAACCTGTGGATGGCGCGCCGACATTTACTGACGAATGCAGGAGAGGTGCGCCTGTAATGCGGGAAATGGCCACCGGAGTGGGGTCCGGGTGGCGAAAACGTAAGAAATACTCGTCGAATTGATTGTTTTTTGATCATTTGGCGAGTTTAAAAGTTGCGCTAGGTGGTATGCCGGGGAAATACATGGCTACTTCAGACCATCCCTAAGGTGTCGGGCAACCTATAACGACCATATCGCGAGGTGTCTGCTTGATTAGGGTGCTAGTAGTCGATGACCATGATCTCGTTCGTACGGGCATTACACGAATGCTGGCTGACATCGATGGCCTGCAAGTAGTCGGGCAGGCAGAGTCGGGAGAGGAATCCTTGCTCAAGGCGCGGGAATTGAAGCCCGATGTAGTGCTGATGGACGTGAAGATGCCCGGGATCGGCGGTCTTGAAGCTACGCGCAAGTTGTTGCGCAGTCATCCGGACATCAAGGTCGTGGCGGTAACCGTCTGCGAGGAAGATCCATTTCCTACTCGGCTGCTGCAAGCGGGCGCAGCGGGATACTTGACCAAGGGCGCGGGCCTCAACGAAATGGTCCAGGCCATTCGCCTGGTCTTTGCCGGTCAGCGCTATATCAGCCCGCAGATCGCCCAGCAGTTGGTGTTCAAGTCATTTCAACCGTCCAGTGATTCGCCATTCGATGCCCTGTCGGAGCGGGAAATCCAGATTGCGCTGATGATCGTCGGCTGCCAGAAGGTGCAGATCATTTCCGACAAGCTATGCCTGTCGCCGAAAACCGTGAACACCTATCGCTATCGGATTTTCGAGAAGCTCTCGATCAGTAGCGATGTGGAGCTGACGCTGCTGGCCGTTCGTCATGGCATGGTCGATGCCAGCCTCTGAAATGACCGACCTGTTTGATCCCAGTGCTTTTCTTTCTACCTGTAGTGGCCGCCCCGGTGTGTATCGCATGTTCGACAGCGATGCACGCCTGCTCTACGTGGGTAAAGCCAAGAACCTGAAGAACCGCCTCTCCAGTTACTTTCGCAAGACCGGCCAGGCACCGAAGACCGCCGCCCTGGTGGCGCGCATCGCCCAGATCGAAACCACCATCACCGCCAACGAGACCGAGGCGCTGCTGCTGGAGCAGACGCTGATCAAGGAGTGGCGGCCGCCGTACAACATCCTGTTGCGCGACGATAAGTCCTACCCCTATGTATTTCTTTCGGATGGCGACTTTCCGCGTTTCAGCATTCATCGCGGGGCGAAGAAGCTCAAGGGCAAGTACTTTGGGCCTTATCCTAGTGCCGGTGCGATCCGTGAGAGCCTCAGCCTGCTGCAGAAGACCTTCCAGGTTCGCCAGTGCGAGGACAGCTACTACAAGAACCGTACCCGGCCGTGCCTGCAATACCAGATCAAGCGCTGCAAAGGGCCCTGCGTGGGCTTGGTGGAGCCTGAGGTCTATGCCGAGGATGTGCGCCATTCGGTGATGTTCCTCGAGGGGCGCAGCAACGCATTGAGCGACGAATTGTCCAGCTCCATGGAAGCTGCCGCCAGCACCCTGGATTTTGAAAAAGCCGCCGAATTGCGCGACCAGATTGCTTTGCTGCGCCGGGTCCAGGACCAGCAGAGCATGGAAGGCGGTACCGGTGATGTCGATGTGGTGGCGGCTTTCGTCAACCCGGGCGGCGCTTGCGTGCACCTGATCAGTGTGCGTGGCGGGCGAGTGCTGGGCAGCAAGAACTTCTTCCCGCAGGTCGGTATCGAGGAGGATGTTGCGCAGGTCATGCTGGCATTCCTGGGGCAGTACTTTGTCAGCAGTCCGGAGCGGGACTTGCCATCCGAACTGATCGTCAATGTGACCCATGAAGACTTCCCGATCCTGATCGCTGCCATTGACGAGCTGCGTGGTCGCGAATTGACCATCAGTCACAGGGTCCGTGGCACGCGTGCTCGCTGGCAACAACTGGCAGTGACCAATGCCGAGCAGGCCCTGGGGGCGCGCCTGGCCAACCGGCAACATGTGGCCGCTCGTTTCGAGGCATTGGCCGAGGTGCTGAACCTGGACGAGCCGCCGCAGCGCCTGGAGTGCTACGACATCAGTCACTCCAGCGGCGAGGCGACTGTCGCCTCCTGTGTGGTCTTCGGCCCGGAAGGTCCGTTGAAGTCCGACTACCGTCGTTACAACATCGAGGGCGTCACCGCGGGTGACGACTATGCGGCGATGCACCAGGCCCTGACCCGACGCTTCAGCAGGCTCAAGGATGGGGAGGGCAAATTGCCGGATATTCTCTTGGTCGACGGTGGCAAGGGCCAATTGTCCATGGCTCGCGATGTACTCAATGAATTGGCCGTGCCTGACTTGATTCTCCTCGGTGTGGCCAAGGGCGCGACGCGCAAGGCCGGTTTCGAGACCCTTTACCTGAACGATGCGGCCCATGAGTTCACGCTCAAGGGCGACTCGCCAGCGCTTCACCTGATCCAGCAAATTCGCGATGAGGCTCACCGATTCGCCATCACCGGTCACCGTGCCCGACGTGGCAAGGCCCGACGCACCTCGACCCTGGAAGGGGTCGCAGGTGTCGGACCAACACGCCGGCGTGATCTCCTTAAACATTTTGGTGGATTGCAGGAGCTGTCCCGTGCCAGCATCGATGAGATTGCCAAGGCCCCGGGAATCAGTAAAAAGCTTGCAGAGTTGATTTATGCAAACCTGCACAGCGAGTAGAATGCCCAATCACCTCGTAGCCAGTTGTGCCGATGAATATCCCTAATCTGATCACCGTTCTACGCGTCCTGCTTATCCCGATCTTCATACTGCTGTTCTATATGCCTTATAGCTGGAGCTACATGGCAGCCAGTTCAGTGTTCGCCTTCGCAGCCGCTACGGATTGGCTAGACGGGTATCTGGCTCGACGCCTGCAGCAGACCACGCCGTTCGGCGCGTTCCTCGATCCCGTGGCCGACAAGCTGATGGTGGCGGTGGCCCTGGTGTTGCTGGTGCAGGAGCACGCGAACCTGTGGCTGACCTTGCCGGCAGCGGTGATCATCGGGCGCGAGATCGTGGTCTCGGCCCTGCGCGAGTGGATGGCCGAACTTGGTGCCAGGGCGCAGGTGGCGGTGTCCAACATGGGCAAGTGGAAAACCGCGGCCCAGATGCTGGCGCTGGTAATCCTGCTGGCCAATCCCTCGGTCTTCAGCTTCTGGGTATTGCTGGGTTATATCCTGCTGATGGTGGCGGCAGGCCTGACCTTGTGGTCGATGCAGCAATACCTTCGTGCCGCATGGCCGCATTTGAAAATCGACGGCGATAAAAAATAAGTTTTTTTGAATCAAGGGGTTGACGTAGATTCTGGTTTCTATAGAATGCGCAACACCAAGACGATGCGGGAATAGCTCAGTTGGTAGAGCACGACCTTGCCAAGGTCGGGGTCGCGAGTTCGAGTCTCGTTTCCCGCTCCAAATATTGCGCTACAGAGTTCCACTGAATTCTGTAAGTGATTGAAATCAGGGCCTTTAGGCCCTTTTTTCGTTCCAGCGGGAACCACTGAAATCCAGCACTATCCGGTGCGTTTAAGTCCAGAATTGAGTCCAGGATTCTGACGAGCACTGAATCGGTTTAATGCTGGAGCAGATTGTGTAGCGAGATGAGCATCTGGCCCTGACTCTGTTCAGGAGCTCGCGATGGCACTCTCAGAAATGACAGTTCGGCATGCCCGAATAACTGGTAACGACTACACCCTCGGTGACAGTGATGGTCTCACACTCAACGTGACGGCCAGAGGCGGAAAAGTCTGGCTCTTCCGCTACTACTGGGCGGGCAAGCAAAAGCGCATGTCCTTGGGTTGTTACCCGCAAATCTCCCTCAAAGATGCACGTACTCGACGTGACGAGGCGCGCGCCTTGGTTGCCCAGGGCATCAATCCCTATGAGCATCGTAAACAACAGCGACTTGCTGTTCATGCTGCGAAGGAGCACACCTTCGAGGCCGTGTTCAATCAGTGGGTAGAGTTCCGCAGGCTAAGCCTGAAGGAAGGGCGCCAGAGCACGCTCTCGCAGATCTTGAGAATCTTCAATAAGGACGTCCTGCCCACGCTGGGCGGGCGCTCCATCTACGATATCAATCGTCACGATCTATTGGATTTGCTGAGCAGGATCGAACAGCGCAAGGCCTTAACGACGGCCGAAAAATGCCGGACCTGGTTCAACCAATTGTTCCGCTATGCGCTGGTGAAGATCGAGGGGCTGGAACACAACCCAGCTTCAGACCTTGATGTAGTTGCACTTCCCAAACCTCCGGTTACGCACAATCCATTTCTTCGTATGGATGAGCTTCCGGGATTGATGGCTGCTCTTCGAAACTACGGCGGTGCCAACCAAACTCGGCTTGGCCTTCGGTTGTTGTTGCTGACCGGTGTCCGCACGGGCGAGTTGCGGTTGGCTACACCTGACCAGTTCGATCTGGAAAAGCGGTTGTGGGTCATACCGGCGGAGGTGGTGAAACAACTCCAGCTAGCCATGCGAAAGCCAGGTAAGCAGGTCGCAAACATACCGCCCTACATCGTGCCGTTGTCGGTTCAGGCTCTGGAGATAGTGCGTCATTTGTTGGAGCAGGTTGTCCCCGCACAGTGCTACTTGTTTGCGCATCGAAGCGACCTGAGCAAGCGTATCAGTGAGAACACGCTGAATGGCGCGTTGCGTCGGATGGGGTATGCCGATCAACTCACCGGTCATGGGATGAGGGCGACGATCTCGACGGCGCTGAACGAGATCGGATATCCGAAGGTGTGGGTGGATGCTCAGCTTTCTCATGCCGACCCGGACAAGGTGAGTGCGGCCTACAATCACGCGGAATACGTGGAGCAGCGCCGGACCATGATGCAGGATTGGGCGAATCGTCTGGATCTGTGGGGGCAGGGCCAGCTGAAAGCGGCAAGCTCTCCGCTTACCATTCGTCTAGAGGGCGCAGCTTCGTTACCTTCGTTGGAAAACGCGAACGCAAACGCCGTTCTGTGCAGCAGTGGCTTCCCAGCGACGACGGTCTCAGCCTCTAAAAAGTCCATCAGCAACGAACCGGTCCTTAACGCGGATCAGTATTCACCTGTCCTATCTGCTTCAACGCAGACTGAACAGCTGCGCGAACCCCAAGTATCTGAGATACAACGTCAGCGCGCCGAGATGCTAGCCACCTATGAAGCTTCGAATAATTTGCCGCTGCTTGTCTTCGCCAAACTGGCAGGCAAATCCCGAGATCAGATCAACCGCGATATCAAAGCTCGGCGCCTGTTGTCCCTGAGCCTTGGGAATCGCGGTCAACGCATTCCTGATTGGCAGCTTGATCCACTGCGGCACAAGTTGGTACTTGCTGCATTAGCGCGGTTTCCGGATGTCGATGCATGGAGGCTTTATGGCGCTCTTTGTAAGCCTCATGAGCGATTAAAAGGTCGCGCGCCAATCGATATGCTCAATATGGAAAATTTCGAAGGGACCGCACAAATCGTTTGCAGTGCGCTGGGTTCAAGCTGAGGTGCTGTCTTCGTGCTGTGATAACAGATGTAGCTGCTTGCTTGGGTCCATCTAGCTCGGGCTGCCCTAAATGCGTGGACTTCACGAGTTGCCTGAGGTGCGGCGGAGGTGTTCGGCAAGAGGCTTCTATTGCGCAGGAAGACACCCTTAGGCAACATCTCGCTCCCACCCTCTCTTGTCAGCTCTCCATCCCTCTCATTTGGGGGCTGCGTCTTTGGGGATGGCGGGTAACCACCCGGCCTCGTGCCGGTTTTTTTTCGCTCAGCCTGCCGAGCGAATGTGATCCTCAATCCGCAATCCTGATTTCACTGGGGCCAGGTTTCCGTTTTTAACTGGATTGGAAGTCCCTTCCGGGGGCTCCTCTCCACCGCAACACGTGATGCGCGGGTAATCACCCATCAACTGGTGGCCGGGCACGATTTTTTACGGTACTTTGTGCTGGCATGAGGCCATATTTGCAGCAGGACGCACCTCCACGGCTAGGGCCAATATCTCCTTGCCGGTACCGTTCCTGCGCATTCATTTCGTGACAGGAACGACCATGTCAGGCGGCGAAACCGAAAAAATTGCGAGGCTCGCGGAGCTCGTTTCCAGCGACATCTTCAACTTCTTCCGCTGGAAGAAAGAGGGGCCTGCCAACCTCAACTTCGCCTGTGTGAAGAAGGAAACACACGCGCCCTTGAAGAAGTCTGAGCACACGCACCCGACTGACGTGGTGTTCAAGTACGCAGATCCTTATCTGAACAAAGCCATCTACCTTCATACCGATTTGAAAAGCTATGCGGTTGGCTCCATCACGCTGGACTCGATCAAGAAGGCCCTGAAGTCCCTGGGCAAGACCATCGACTGTGCCCGTGCTTCGCTGGAATGGCAGACTCGCTACCATTTGGCCAAGCGTGAGAAGTATGAAATTCGTGGGATGCTATTCGTCTATAACCACGATGACGAATACGACAAGAATTTCTACGATCATTTCAAGGATTACAAAGGTGAGAATCTGCATATCAAAGATTCTCAGCAGGTTCATATCGTCGAACCTTCATTAATCAATTACCTGAAGACGCTGCAGCTCGATGTAAACACCCTCAGAGCAGAAGGGACATTCCCGAAGGAAAATTACACCTTCTATTACCCTGACCTCGTCTTGCACAAGGCTAGTGGTGAGTACTGGGATCGTGCGGCAACCGCAGAGCTCATCGCTTCGCCATATATGATCATTCACCACAAAGAGGTGATGTCGTACTGCGAGAAAGCCAAAAACGTGACTGAAACGTATAGCGAAGGCTATCTGATTTATTATCGCCGCGATGGTAGCACCGAGATCGAGTTCAGGTACCTATTTGACGCGCTATCCAGGTTCCAGATCCTCAACGCCAACAAGGACTTGAAAATCCGAATCAGAGTTGCCAATCGCCACCATCACAGCAGCATCCTCAGCAACTTCAATGCTGCCATCAACAGCTATGTGACCGAGTGGGGCGAAGACGAAAACCGCAAACGGAAACTGCAGGCGATCGAACTGGAGATCGTGAATCACGCGATTCCGAACTATAAGCCCGAAGCGATCGGATGGGAGCGAGACTGACATGAGAATGGGTAGTTTGTACTTTGCATCCGACAAAGCGATCTACGATGCGCTAACGCAGCGAAGCCTGACGAGCGCTGAGCTCAGAAAAGTCTTCCTCTCCAGAGGGATCGTGATCTCCAACGAGTCGGACAAAAAATTCCTAGCCAATCGATTCAGTGCCCTATTCCATGACTACTACGATTATCGGAATCTGTCGCTCTTGGTGGGTGGCCGTGACAGTCGTGAGAAAACCACCAACGTGGTCGTCACGACAGCGGTTACTAAAGACCAACTGACCGACGCTCTCACCTCCGTCAAGGAATGGCTGGTGGATGACCAGCACGAGCAGGCTGAAGTGGCCGTCCACGGTGATCAGCTCAAGCTCACCGTCAAATACCAGAAGCTCGATCTGAGTCAGGCAGAGTTCCGTCAGGTGGTTGAGAAGACGGCGGAGGTGATCCTCGAGAAGCAGGGCAGTGGCTGGAAGATCACTGGCCCCATGAACGACAAGTTCAAGGACATCACAGATCAGTTGTATTCCCAAATCGAGATCGTCACTGATCAGGACGTGGCGACCCGAACCATTTCCTTGGAGGCGGTCCCTGATGCGGGCATCAGGACGAACTTTCTTCGCAGCTTGATCCGCAATCTCAAGGACATGGAGGTGGTCGATGTGGTCGACGTCTCCACGTTCAACCCTAAAGACCAAGAAGATGATGACCTGGATCTCAGTGACGATGCGCTGGTGATCGAGGATTCGATTGAGGTTGAGTCAGAAGATGAGGGGGACGAAGTGGGGGATGGCGACCCTGAAGCCGAACTGGCCAGGCCGCAGCCAGAAGCCAGGATTCACAAGATCATCCGCATCGACAAGGCGTCCCTGAAGGGTAAGGGTGTCCTGGAGTCGAAGCAGTTGCTTGAGCTTGAAGGCCACGGGTTCTATATGTGGAAGATTCGATGGAAAGCTCGTGAGAAGCTCGTTGGATCTGAGCTAGTCCTGTTTGAGGCTCAGTTTGGTAACCAGACTGTCGGCGCTGATTGAAAACTGACCCACCCTGCCGATTGAAAATTGACCCAGGGCGGATTGCTGATTTTGGCATCAGCAATTGTGGATAAGCTTAGCAGTCGTGTCCCGGTGGAAGAGGCATTAAGCCCCCACCGCATGTGGGCATGCGGCAGGGTATTTTTGGTGCGGATCAAAACAGCTCATCGTCCTCGGCACCATCATTGTCTTTGCGCTTTCGTTCACGTGACATGATCTTCGTCTGGGCGACCAAGCTGCTGTGTTGCAGGCGGTAGGACTCGTTGCCCGTTTCGACGATGTGGCAGTGGTGTGTCAGCCGATCCAGCAACGCCGTTGTCATCTTGGCGTCACCAAACACGCTCGACCATTCCGAGAAGCTGAGGTTGGTGGTGATCACCACGCTGGTGTGCTCGTACAGCTTGGACAGCAGGTGAAATAACAGGGCACCACCGCTCTGGCTGAAGGGCAAATACCCCAGTTCATCGAGTATCACCAGGTCTGTTCGTAGCAGCCCTTGAGCGATGCGGCCCGTCTTGCCGTCGTACTTTTCGCGTTCCAGCAGATTGACCAGATCCACCGTGGAGTAGAAGCGCACGCGTTTGTGATGCGTCGTGATCCCGGACACAGCCAAGGCGGTGGCGAGGTGTGTTTTGCCTGTTCCAGGCCCGCCGATGAACACGACATTCTGCGCGGTATCGGTGAACTCCAGGTTGGACAGATCCCTGATCAGGCGGGCATCTGCGCTGGAAGCGCTGAAGTCGAAGCCGGCCAAATCACGATGCATGGGGAGTTTGGCCATGTTCATCTGGTGGTTCACTGAGCGCACCGCTCGATCCGCATGTTCTTGTTGGAGAAGATGCTCAAGTAGCCATTTCGAGGATGCCGTCGAAGCTTCTCCTTGCGAGGCTAGTTCTTCCCAGGCGCTGGCCATGCCATGCAGACGCAGTTCTTTGAGTTCCGCCATAAGATCACGCATTGCGAGTCTCCTCATCGGTGGTACGGAGCCGGTCGTAGCGTGCCGTATTGGCGACAGGCGCTATCTTGAGTTGAAGGCTGGTTTCGGCGGACGGAGGGGCTGCTGTCGATGTCAGTCGAGCCAGGACATTCAGGATGTGCTCAGCACTCAAGCTGCCTGATTCAAGTACCAACTCCACAGCCACCAATATGGCGTCGAGCCCGGCGATGGGAACAGCCGCCAGTACCTGCGTCATGACTCGATCACCATTGGCGTGACGCCTCAGACCGCGTTTTAGCAGCTGCAACGGCTTCGGCAGATCAGCAAACGGAGCGCCATTGCGCAGCGCTCCAGGCTTGCGCTCGATAAGCGGGATGTAATGCTGCCAGTCAAAACTGACCTGATCTCGATCAAACAGACGCTCGTGGCTGGCAATCGTCGTTTCATCGGCGATGACCACCACCCGGGAAGGATACAAACGGCTGCTGACCCACTGGCCGACCCGCTCACACGGCACCGAATAGCGATTTCGCGCCACGCTGATCAGGCAGGTGCTGGAGACCCGTACGGTGCGCTCGACGTAGCCATCAAAGGCAGTCGGCATCGGCATCAATTCAGCGCGTTCCAGCTCCAGGACGTCCGCCACGGTCAGCCCGTTGTACTGCGGGTGCAGCAGTTCGCCCCAGAGCGCACGGCAGCGTTGGCCGAGCCAGGCATTCAATTCCTCGAAGGTGTGGAACATGCAGTTTTGAGCATCGAGCCAGATGCGCCGTCGGCTGTCTTGGACGTTCTTTTCAACGATGCCTTTTTCCCAGCCGGAAGCGACGTTGCAGAAGTCCGGGTCGAACAGGTAGTGCGCACACATCACGGCAAACCGAGCATTGACCGTGCGGCCCTTACCCTTGTTGACCTTGTCGACAGCGGTCTTCATGTTGTCGTAGATGCCGCGACGCGGCACCCCACCTAACGCGCCAAACGAGCGGGTATGGGCATCGAACAACATCTCGTGGCCTTGGCTGGGATACGCAACCAACCAAAATGCGCGACTGGCGCACAGCTTCATATGGGAGACCTGGATGCGTCGGAACAGGCCGCCGATCAGCAGACCTTCTTCGCTCCAGTCGAATTGAAAGGCCTCCCCGAGTGCAAAGGTCAGCGGCACAAAGGCTCGTAAAGACTTGCCTTGCTCGCCGCGCCACGAGCGTATAAAGGCGGTGAGTTGGCTGTAGCCGCCGTCGTACCCCTCGGCCTTGATCTGTTCGAAGAGTGCTTTGGCACTCCTGCGGTTGTGCTTTGCCCGAAACGAATCGGCCTTGAGCGCCTGCTCCAGCGTCTCGTGAAATGGACTGAGTTTGTTGAAGGTTGCGCACCGTTGGTACGCCGGCTGGGTGGCTTCGGGTGCTCTGACCCATTTTCGAATGGTGTTTCTCGACAGTCCGGTACGCTTGGCTATCTGATGCAGCGAGAGCTTGTCGCGGAAGTACATCCGCCGGATTTTTCCCAACATTTCCATGCTGATCACCCTGTGTTCTCCTGCTCGAAAAGTGAGCAGAAGCAGTTGAACACCTGGGTCAGTTTTCAGTCGGCAGAACAGCCTTTACTGGGTCAGTTTTCGGTCAGCGGCAACAGTGAGCATCTGCCGGACCTGCAACTCGGTTTGTAGCAGGCGTATCTCGCGCTCCAGTGTGTCGATGTTTTTCGTCAAGGCCATTTGGGCCGGTTCGGCGGAAGCGATGTTAGGTTCGTGGCTGCCTGCCAGCAGCGTGCGCAATAGCAGGAGCGCTTTGTCGAGCACGCTGGATAGAGCCGTCTCACTGGCCAGGCGCCGCGCCAGGATTTCCTGATCAGGATCGTCGCGCAGGGCGTCGATCACCCCCCGGGTCACCGGCAGCATCGGGCTGGAGGCTTTGCTCAGATTGTCAGGGCTAGGCGGAAGAGAACCGGACAGTAATCCTTGCAGGGTCTTGAGGTGTTCACTGTAGGCCTCCTGTATTAGCGGCGTCAGTCCGCTGCCAGCGGTAGCCCGTAGAGTCTCGCAGGTGTCGCAGGTCGCGACTTCGGTCTCGCCCAACACTCGAACAGCCCATTCGGATTCCTCTTGGGGTGAGGTCCATGCCTGGCAAATAGCGCCGCCCAGGCAATCACTGCTACTGATCGAGGCGCTGTCATCCACGGACCGGTTATGTAGCAGGTTGTAGCCCGCGCGCACCACATCGGAGGTTGCCCGGATGGGTGTTTGTCCGCTACCTCCAGCCTTCTGCCCGCCGACCCATGACACCCCATTATTGCCGTTACGGGCCTCGGTGTTTTTCACCGCGGCCACCGCATCACCGCCGGTATGTTCGAGGTTGCCCTGCATCTCCTGGTTCTTGGCCAATGCGCCCCAGCCGGCTTGGCCGACCTTGTCAGCCATCTTCTCGGCCATGGCCTGGCAGGTCAGTTTGGAACGGTCGAAGTCGATGCGCCCTTGCATCACCCCGTTACTCAACAACTCATAAAGCCCGGGGTTGGCGCGCTGGATGATCAACGCAGGCAGCGACATCACCGCTTGGGTCGCGTTCTGCACAATGCTGCCCATGATCTGCTGGAACCCTTCGGTGACGCCGTTCAACTGGTTTTGCAAGGTGTTGGTGAGGCTCATGTTTCCGCACATCATGTTCGCCTGCCAGGATCCGCCGACTCCGAGACCGTTGGGGCGATAGAGTGAGCTCGGCGAGCCCGCTGCCGAGCCACCACCTATGGTGTACATCACCCTGTCGTCGAGCACTTCACCTTGAGTGCCTAGACGGTAATCGTCCTCGGCGGCGTCGGCATGCGTGGCCAAGGCGAGCAGTCCGCAGAGCAACAAACCCATCGGGCCCAACCAGGGTTTTGCAATATGCCTACTCATGAAGCACCACCTTCGAAGTCGATGCTGAACAAGAAGGTCTGTCCCTCACGCTTGCAGCAGCTATAAGGACGCCAGAGCGACCAGGCGTAGCCGCCATCCGCGCTCTGCACCGGATCGCTGGGGAAGATGGCACATGTGGGTTGAACCACGGGAGAGAGCAATTGCCATTTGTGGGTCGAAGCGTCGTTTTCAACGATTGGGCCAGGCGGCCAATAACCGTCGCGTGGTACGGGTATGAGTGGGACATACACGTGCGGTTGCCAGTTGCGGGTAATGACATCGCCCGCCCGCTGCGCCATCACTGCAGCGGCTTTGAAGTCGTCGGGTTGTACCAGAAATCCTTGCCGGGGATAGACGTTGCCCCACATATTCCCCGCGAGCTGACGACCGATCTCACGGACTCCCGGTAAGAGCGACTCGGGATAAAGGCTTTCCGGGATGCCATGACGCCAGGCCAGTGAGTCCAAAGTGCTCAGGTAGTAGGGCATGAACGCAGTGGCACCGCTGGCGCAGGCATAGCCGGATTGCGAGGCAAGTTGTGTGGCGGCCCGACCACCGGGATGGCCGATACCGTCAACGTTTTTGAAACGAGGCAGGTTGTCGCGTTGCGTGTTTGGCGTGATCAGGTTTCCGCCACCTTCCGCACCGCTGGTGGGAGAGGAGAGCGCGGCCATCTCGGTCCAAGGATTGGCACCAGTGGTGGCATAGCTCGAGACCACCAGCTCAGGAATGAAGTGACGAACCTTGGTCGAGGTTTTAACCGTGCAGCCGAAGGGGGTACAGAGTAACCAGAAGCAGATGCCGACGACTTTGTACTCGAGGCAGTCTGGAGAAAGTACGGAGGCGGTAATGCTGCCGGTATCCAACGCTACGCTTGGCCCGGATGCCAGCAGAATGCTCAGCAACAAAGGATGTAACTTCCGGGGCAAAATGTGCGGGCAGGCAGCAGACATGATCCAGGCTCTGGGTGTATGGCCTGGACAGGTTCAATGATAGAAAGAAGGGTGTCACTGAGAAAGCCGAACGCAGGATTGTCGGTTTACAGCGACCTTCTAGATCAGCAGATGGTCATCCAGCGCTCAGCTTACGAGCAAGCTCGTCAGACTCGATGAGCAACTGATCCGTTTTGATTTCGAAAATGTTGGCGAGTTTGCAGAGGACCAACAACGACGGGTTGCCTACCCCTCGTTCGATTTGACTCACATAGGTACGATCCACCTCGGCCATGAGCGCCAATTGCTCCTGGGTAAGGTTCTTCACACGTCGCATCGAGCGGATGTTCTCCGCAAGTTGCAGACGGAGCTGTTCGTAGTCTTGAGTCATGCGCGCAAACTGCGCCTTGAGGGACTCTCAATCCACGGGATATAGTCTACATTGGCCTGATTGGGCTATTTTTTGATGCTTAAGCGAAGTGCCAGTTTTGTTTCTATGCTGCTTGGGACAGACCCAGCATTAATAATTAAATCGAAAGCTAAGGTGTCTATGGACGAAAATTACGTTTCAATTCCGGCGGCGGATGGTTGCCCGAGACTTTTGACACCGTGGGGCAGCGAATTTGCGCCTATGATCGAACGTGGCGTGCAATGCGCCCAGGCCTGGCTTAATACACCCGGTGACGTACCGCTGTGGTGGGAACTGGCGCAGGCACGGAAGACCTGTCCTGCAGGAGACTGCCAGGATGCCTTCGAAGCCGGTTTTTTATTGAGAATTCAGCAAAGGCTTCAGAGCGTGTCATCGTAACCATACGGCTCCCAGTCCTGGTGATATGGGCTTACGGCACGAAAATCTGTTGGAAGGTATGGTTCCAGGCTCCATTCCTCTAGAATGGAGATCTGACAGAAATGGCGTTGGTCTGTGATAAACAGATTTACGTAGCTAGGATTCTGATAAGTGCAGATTCTGCACGCTCTGAGAACGTGGAGCGCGGTATGAAAGCCGACCAAGTGTTGAGTGACGATCTGGTGAGCCGACTGGAGGGTAAAATCCCAGCCATGGCTGAAGGTGCGATCAATACGGCCTATATCAACGCGCTGGCGGCCGGACGCAGCGTGATGGAAGTCATGGACGGCAAGCTCGTTGAGACGACTGCCGACGGTAAGCACAAGGTTATTCGAGTGGCCAAGCCTAAGCATAAAGTGACCTTGGGCGGGATTATCAAGGTGCACCGCTGCTCATGACCATCCCTCGGCTGAGGGTGTTTGCCGGCCCTAATGGTTCCGGTAAAAGCACAATGAAAAGTGCCGTCCCTTCCCACCTGATCGGGATCTACATCAACCCGGATGAAATCGAAAAGGCTGCCAAAGAGGGCGGACGCCTGGAGTTCAGCGATTTTCAACTGGAAGTCGAAGGTGACGAGGTTCTCGGCTTTATCAAGGCGCACCGACTGATTCGGTCGACCCAGCTCGTTGAAGAGACATCCAAAATAGGCTTCAGCAATAATGGCCTGAATTTCCAGTCCGTCGCGATGAACTCCTATTTTGCTTCCGTGCTCTCTGATTTCATGCGGCACAAGCTCCTTGAAGCCCAGTTGTCTTTCACCTTCGAAACGGTGATGTCTAGCGAGGACAAAGTCGCTTTTATGCTTAAGGCAAAAGCGTCGGGATATCGAACCTACCTCTACTTTGTCGCCACTGAAGATCCTGACATCAATATCAACAGGGTCAAGAACCGTGTCGCGGCAGGTGGGCACCCAGTCCCCACGGAAAAAATTGTGCAGCGCTACGGTCGTTGCCTGAACCTATTGCCAGCAGCCATCGCAGCCTCGAACCGGGCTTATATCTTTGATAACTCCGGCGCTGATCTGGTGTTGCTCGCTGAAGTAACGGACGGGACTGACCTTGAATTCAGGGCTGATGAGATCCCTGACTGGTTCATGCAAGCCTACGTGGAGAAGGTGTTCAAGGATTTGCTGCCGGGTTGATCGAAACCTAGGATCAGCTCCGTTTCACTTAATTCCTCGCATCCTATCGATCCGTTCAGCTACCCGGTAAGCCGCCTCCAATTCCGAGCAGCCGGTGCTCTGCATCAGTGTCCAGCGTTCGGCTTTTTCCTCGGGCTCCGTCATGGCCAGGGCGAGATAAAGACTGGGCGGCACGGCCCGAAACAGCGTTTCGAGCTTTTTCGAGAGCACGACTCCTTCAGTGTATTTTCCGGGCTCCTTACTGGCGGAGAGCAGCAAGGCTTTCTGTGCCGGCGTGAGTTTCTTGAACCGTGCGATTTCTTCGATTTCCGCAGGCGGCATGTTCAAGCAAATCCACCATTCGATCATGTTGAGCATGGTCTGCGCGGCGGTGGGGAAGTCGGCAAGGTTTTGCGTCGCCAGCCAGAACCAGGCTCCGAGCTTGCGCCACATCTTCGTGCCCTTGACCACGAAGGGCGCCAGCAGCGGATTCTTGGTGATGATATGGCCCTCGTCGGTGACCATGATGATCGGTCGGCCCAGGTACTGGTCTCGTTCGGCAAGGTTATTCACGGTGTTCATCAGGCTGATGTAGCTGATGGACATCTGTGCCTCGTAGCCTTCGCGAGCGTAGGTGGCCAGATCGACAATGGTCACATCGCTCTCGGGCCAAGGCGTGCCTTCACGATCGAACAGTTCACCCTCGAAACCCTGGCAAAACAGGTCCATGGACTCGCCCATTTCCTGGGCACGCTCGCGACGTTTCTCTGGCAAGTGCGGGTCGGCGGCGATGCGCAGCAACGCGTCGCGCACGTCGCGGGTCAGTACCTGGCGGCCGGCGGCAACACAGGTCTGCGCCGCATCGAGAATGCACTCGCGGATCAGGCTGCGATCGGCTCGACTCAGGCGCGCCTCTTCCTTGGCCTCGCCGCCGGTGATCATCAGGCGGGCGGTGATTTCCAGTTCGCCGAGAACATCGCGCTGGTCTTCGCGACTGGTTACCACCTCATCGTCCAGCTCATCGATCGACAGACTTGCGACCTGATCCTTCTGCTCGACCAGGCGCCAAGCATCGGCGAACGGGGCGAGACTGACCGAGGCGCCAGGTTTCAATTGGACCTTGTTGACCGACAGGCCCTGTGTCGCGAAGTAGTCTCCCTGCAGGCCGAATGAGTTGCCGGCCTCGACGATAATCAGGCGAGGGCGGTACACCGCCATGACCTGCATCAGCAGGGTGACCAGAGTGGCCGACTTGCCGGCGCCAGTGGGGCCGAACAACAGCAGATGACCATTCATGGCTCGGTCCAGGCGTGACAACGGATCAAAACTCAACGGCGAGCCACCACGATTGAACAGGGTGATGCCCGGGTGGCCGGTGCCGGTGCTGCGGCCCCACACCGGAACCAGGTTTGCCAGGTGCTGGGCGAACATCAGCCGCGTGTACCAGTTGCGAGTGTCGCGGGCCGGGTTGTAAGCCATCGGTAGCCAACGCAAGTAACTGTTGCAGGCGGCGACTTCATCGCCTTCGCACACCGGTTGCAGCCCCGCACCCAGCAGCGCGTTGGCTAGGCTGACCGAGCGCTGGTGCAATTGCTGTTCATCTTGACCGCGCACGTAGAACGCCAGGGTGCCCCGGTACAACTTGTGCTGGCGGCAGATGATCGCGCGAGCCTCTTCGACATCCTGACGGGTCTGGGTCGAGGCCAGGTTTTCACCGATGGATTTTCGCTCCAGGCGGTTCAATTGGTCCTCAAGTACATCTTGGGCTTTGACCACCATGGTCAGGCTCATCACCGTGCCTTCGGGCAATTGGTCGAATAGAGCATTCACCGCGTCACCCTTGCGGGTTTCGCCAGTGAGTTGGCCAATCAACGGGGGGCGTCGCAATTTGTCCACTACCATTACCCGATGGGGCTGACCGTCGAAGTACCAGAGTCCGCGCTGTACATCCGAATGCGGCTCATTGAAAAACAGGCGTTCGGCAAAATCGTGATCGAAGGGTAGTTTCAGCGACTCGCCATCGCCCGACTCCGGATAGGCCACACGGCGGTAGAACTCCTCGGGTGCTTCATCGGTGAGCCTGGGGGCTGGATTGAACCAGGGCAACAACCAGGCATACAAGCTTCGGCCATCGACTTGCGTTGATTGCACTCCGCACGCCTGCAACGAAGCAGCGATACGTTCGCAAGCCTGATGCAGGGATTGCACCGGTGTGAGTCCTGTCTCATTAGGGTCAGACTCAAGCCAGCGGTAGACTACCAGGCGCACCCGGCGGTTGTTTCCGCGCCACGGCAGGCGTGTCACCACCTTATCCTCAAACAGACCACCGGGCTTGGCGATGGCCTTCAGATGTCGGCGAGTAAGATCCTTGTACGCTTCGGTGAACACCGTGCCTCGCGCGCTGTTCTGAATATAATCGGTGAACCGAGTCAGATAGGGCGTGATGTCATTGTCGTCCTCGCAAAAAAACTGCACCACCCAAGGCGCTTGATCCAACTCATCAAAACTATCCTGCAAGGCATCCTCAAGGGCATCGCGGGCAGCCATCAGCCAATCGGGTTCGCGCCCTTCGGTGCCGATGGGCAGTAACTCGAACACTGCGCCCACCGAGCGATTGTCATCCAATAGGAAACACTGCTCGGTATCGAGGTATTCAACCCATGGCAGATGATCGGTGAAGCTGGGGTTATGCGCATAGAGTGCAGCTTCATCTGCCAAGGTGGCGCGAGGGAGCAATGGGTTGCGCCAGCATTTCCACGCAGGGGTACGCTTGCCCGAGTCGCCGGTACGCATTACAAGTCTTCCTGACGTTCACCCGGCAATGCGTACTGCACCCGTTGGTAGAACGGAAAGACTGTCGAGTAACCTGGGATCGGTGCCTGCTCGGTACCACTCAGGTGCGGATATACGTACAGCACCAGATCGGGATTGGGCAAGCGAGGGAACAGATTGCGAATTTCGTTCGCCGCTGTGCGCGTATACGGTTCTTGGAGAGCAACGGAGAAATCTGCTTGAGCCAACGGACGGCGTAACTGCTGCCGAGCATCCAACAGTTGCTGCTGAGTGCCTTGCGACCCGGCGCCGTTCCAGATGTCCAGCGTGGTTTGCTCGCCATGGGGCAGCAGCGTGTCCTTGTCAGTGGAACACCCTGTCAGGACCAAGGAAAACACGCTAATCCAGGTCAGGCAGAGAAACGTGGTCTTTTTCATGGCGAACGCTCCGGCCCTTGGGCTCGTAGTCGATGGTGATCTCATGGTCGAGGTGAAGAGCGACTTGGGCGGCCGGTGGCACGTACACGGCAGCAAAGGTCTCGCCATAGAGTTTGTTGATCCACTCACGGATGTCGCTGACCCCACCACTGAGAATTGAATTCAGCGCGCTATTGCCACTGCTGCTGGTAACCCCGAGCGTACTGCCGCCCGAACTGATCACGCTGCTGTTGTTCTGCTCATCCCCGAGCAAGGCGGCGACGCCGGCGCCGGCGGCAGTGATCAAGCTCTGGCTGCCGAGGTACTGTTGAGCGTTTGAGCGGCGTTCGCCGGCAATGCACGGGATGCCATATGGATCGGACAGGTAACCGAGTCCGCCACGGATCTTGTCGGTGTTCGAGCTCTGAGTGGTGGAGGCGTTGCGGCTGGCTACTGCCTTTGGCTGAGGCACCGTGCGGATGGTGCCATCGGTAAATACAAAGGTGATCGACTCGATCTGTCCGCGAACGCAAGACAGGGTCCAGTCACCGGACGCCGTACCGCTCATCACGGCCCCCGCAACGTCCGGCAGGTCGATGCCGTTGGCCGTCAGGTTCTCCGGACCGACCAGCACCTTGAAGGGATAGGGGTCACTCACGGTGCCGTCCACCGGGACTCGGCCGATCAGCGCGGTCATGGCGATCGAGCCCATCAGCGTGGCGTTTTCGGGGATCGTGTAGACCGGCTTCGCGCCTTCGGTACGATCAGCGGAGCGTGTCAGTTCACGTTCACCCTTGGTGACCTCGCGTAACTGCTTCTGGCTGCGGTCGATGGCATTGTCCTTCAAACCCTCCAGTGAGTTGAAGGCAGTAGGCAGACTCAGCGCGGACACGGTCTTGGTTTTGCCCTGGGCGTCGATGGGCAGAGCATCCGAGGGCTCAATCCATTGAAATGCATCATTGGCAGAATGCTGCCCTTCGAGCTGAGCACCGTCGCCCGGTTCAAGCCCTAGTCCGATCGGCGTGTCCTTGCCTTTGCCGGTCAGCCCCGACAACTGTTCCTGCAGTTGCGTCAGCAGACCGCGAGCCTGACGACTGTCTTGTTCTGCTTTGAGTCGGGCCTCGTTGGCTTGTCGGCGGCCTTCGTCGACCTGTTGGGTCACACTGCCAAGCGCCATCTGGATTCGCGAGTCAACACTGTTTTCCCGCTCGCGAAGGCGATTATTTTCCGTTTGCAGTGAATCATTGTGTTTCTTCAAACCGAGCATGTCGCTGCGCATGGCCTTCACTTGGCCTACCAAGGTGGCGACCGTGTCGCGTGGGGTATCGCCCGCAATGCCGAGCGACTTGGCTTGCTCGGCAGATAATTGAATATCGCCCTGATCAACTGGGTGCTCTGGAGAAGGCGTACTGCCTCCCGCGACCCAGCTTTTCATGATGATCAGCACTACGCCCAGCAGCGCAGCCGGTACCAGCCATTTGAGCAAGGCGTTAGTCTTCATCGTCAGCACCTAGCGCAACGGGCGGAAGCATCAGGGCGTGTTCGAGGCCGGCACCGCGCGTGATGAGGTAGGCAATCGTGGTGTCTTCCGCACTGCCGACCGGCCCGAGGAAAGCATGCTGGAAGGTCGCGGCGAACAGCTTTGCATGAAGCTGACGCGGATCTAGTTGCACCGTCGCTGTACCTCGATTGCGCAACTTCACGGCCGTCACCCAATAGTCACCGAGCCGCCAGGCGGCGATAGAGGTACTGGAAACGTTTTCGCTCGGCAGCAGGGGCCGCAGTTCGGTGCGCAGCTTGAGCGGGACGCGGCGTACGCCGGGCAGGGACTCCACGGTGCGCAGCGGACCGTATAGGCTTTGCGCGGCGTAGCGCGCCAAAGCAACAGGGATTGGCGTACGTTCTGGAACAGGGACGGTGCTAGATTCAGCCTCGGTAGGCTGTCCCTGAGCATTCTTGAGAATACGCACGGGTTCCAGCGGTTGCTCGCCAGGCGTGGCTGCAATGTCCAAGAGGATGATCTCGCCCGTCGCGACCGATTGCAGTTGTAATCGGGTAGGTGCAATGACTTCTGACGCGCGTAGGTACAGCGTTCCGCCGGTAGATTGCACGCGCAGCTTGCCGGTCAGAGTTGAGGGTACGCCGACTCGAACATCCTCATCGATAAGGACCACCCGTTCCTGATTGATCACCAGCGGGACCGCGAGAGGGAGGCGTTCCCAGCGCATCATCTCGACGGCCTGCGCTGCAACTCCCCATAGCATCAGTGCGATGGTGAGCCCCAAGGTAGACATCCGATTCATGGCTCACCTCCAGGCAGAGAGATTTTTTGTGGCGTGCCTTGATAACAATCCAGTGCCAGTCCCCACTTGTTGCGTTCGGGATCGAGGTCGAAACGCACCACGCGTAGTGGATAGCGCACCACCACCCGTTTCACCGGTTCCGCGGCGTAATATTCATCAGCGTTGAGGTCAAGGGTGACCAGCCAGCTGTCGCGGTCGAGTTGCTTGACCCTGAGTTCCGGATCTTCGCTGTAGCCTCGGCCCAGAATTTCGTAGACGCCACGTACCCGCTGGCGGAGTTCGCCGGCGGCCTTGCGGTATTCGTAGTCGCCGTCGAGGAAGGTCTTGCAGGAGGGTGTCAGGTAGGACTGCAAGCTATAGATAGCGCGGCGGTAGTCCTGTTCGCCATCCGAGGGCCAGCGGTTGAGTTGGCCAAAGATGTACAGGGCGAAGGCATAGACATTCTCTGAGGGGATATCCCACCACTTGCGCGTGCTGCCCGAACGCAGATCCGGGGGGACATGCACAGTCAGATCGGTCGGTGCCGAGCGCCAGCCGTACCAGAGCCCGGCACAAACTAACGCAAGGATCATTACCGCCAGGCGCAGGCTGAAGATATGGGCCTGTTGGGCATCCACCTTGTTCCGAAAGCGGCTCATGGCTGCCACCGGGATAGGGCAGGACGCAGCCGACATGAACGGCGGACCGTCCAGGGACCGGAGTGGAGAATCAGATTGCCGCGGCCCAAGCGCCAACGGCTAGCCAGTACCCATTCGAGTTTGCGGTACAACCAGGTCTCGGGACGGGCCCGTTTGGCTCGACGCAAAAGCGTGCCACCGGCCAATATCACCACGGCCATGCCCGCGATCATACTGGTCGGCGCCACGGCAATGGAGGCGGTGGCGATCGCCAGAGGCACGCCCAGCAGCAGGCCGATGACTGCGCCGGTACCTAGCGCTACCCACATCTCATCATTGGTCAAACCGCGCAGTACGGCAGGATCGCGATTGAGTCGCTCAGGCAGAAAGACCAAGGTGCCGTCAGCAAGGCGTTCGATAGTGTCGTTCACGTAGACCTCACAGAATCGCGGCGGCCTTGGTCAGGAACCAGATGATGATCACCACCAACAGCGCTCCGATACCAACCACCGCGCCGAGGTCCTTCCAGGTCTTGCGCTGGTTCTGCACGTCGGCATAGACGGTCAGGGAGTGCCAGGCCACACCCAGAAAAGCGAGTAGGGCGATCAGCAGACAGAGCAGGATGCCGCCGTCGTAGGCGTAGTTTTTGATCGTCTCGATCAGCCCCGAACCCTCACCGCGTGAAGGAGCCTCCATGGTGGGAAGCTCGGCAAAAGCCAGGCTTGGTCCTAGCACCAGCAGCAGACCGATCAAGCGCTGGGTCGCACAATCTCGCAGGTTGTTTTTCAGGGGGACTAAGCACTTGAGCATGGTGGCGATCTCCAGGGTTAGGACAGGGTGAAGAACATCAGGACGAGTAGGGCGAGCAAGACGCGCGCGGCACTGCCGCCGAAGGCGCCGAAGCGCACACTGCCGGCCGCCCATCCCCGGTAAGCCGTCCACATCACCCAGGCACACCAAAGCAACGCCAGGACAAGAACCAGGGATAGCCAGAGCGTCGAACTGCTCTGCGGTGCGAAGCCCGAGGCGTTTTGAAACGCAGCGATCTGGGCGTCAGTCATACTCATGGCGACGGCTTCGCGGACGGAGTGTCAAGGCGGTAATCACCTACAAATTCAATGGGGTCGCGGGGCTGAGCGCGCGAAGGGGACAGGTAGTCCTTTACTCCATGGCGGATGCGCTGGATGTCCTGAGTCAGCCGGGGATAGTCGAAGCGATAGCGATCGTCGGGTTCAGCTGTGCTGGCTACCTCAGCTCGCGTTGCGAGGCGTTCGATAGCGTCTAGCTGCTGCTGGACTAGGCTGAGCTGTTCCTGCTCATGAGCAGATGCGGCATAACTGCTGCCATCGACGATAGCAAGCGAGAACAGTAACAAGCAGCGAAAGGGGGTAATTGGCATGATGCTGGCCCATATGGATCTGGGAACAGAATCGAGTCAGAGGTCGAATTGTTCATTAAGAAACTTGAGGTGTGATCAGTCGCTTTTTCGGGGAGTGGACTGATAGGCTGTTTGCGACACTCAAGGAGAAGGACCGATGTTTGATTACGTGGGAAGATTTCCTATTCCGGCCGACTTGCTACCGCAGCGGTTGCGCTCACTGCTAGAGCCAGTGGGGACTGATCCGTTGCAGAGAGTCGAGGTGAGTAGTTTCACGGAAACCGAACGCTCAGAGTCGAACCGCGAGACGGTTCATATGTTGATGGCTGTCGTTCCCGATGACGGTAACGCGATACCCGTTCTACATAGTCAGAGTGTGGTGGCGCACGGGGTTCCGATTCCAAGTGAGAAAGGGAGCGTGAAAGACTTCACACCGAATGTGAGTGGGTATGACTACGTCGTTGCCTCCTGGGGCAGCAGCTTGTTCTTCACATACACCTTGGCCGAGAAGGTATGGATGGCGTTGGGTTTAACGCCACGATGCATTGGCAATGAGCATCAGCGTTTGGTTTACGACGATTTGAGCCTTCCAGAGTTCGGAGTCGCTGAAGGTGAGGTTTCGCTGCAATACCACTTCAAGCCGTCCCGGGATGTTAATTGGTTCATGTCAAACGAGTATCTGCGCAAGTATCTGTGGTTGAGGGGGGACGCGGCGTTCGCCATTTCTTCTATCAGGCGACGCTCGCAGACAGCCCGCAACTGCGCAAGCTGATGAACGGGGAACGTTTTCATTCTCTTGGCGAGCCGGGGAGCTGGCTTGATGGCGATCTTCAGGAAACAGAGAACGGCTTACTGCTCCAGGTATGGGCGACAGTAGTCGCAGTTTCCTGCAACCTCTGCCCTCAGCAGACAGCTGATGGGCTGACTTGGCCAGGTGTTGCTGGAAAGGTTACGCACGCTAGTGCCAATGACATCATGAGAAATGATACGACGGTCTATCTCGACGACAGATTTCTCGAACGCTATGAACAAAACAGCTTGTACGGAAGCACACCTATAGACGCGCATGGTGGCTGGTATTGCAGTCCATCTTATCTTGGGCAGTGGTCTTTCACTGGGTGTCGGCGAATCGGGCGAAACCTAATCGAGGTGGATCTACGGGATCTGTACAAAGGCGTCCCGGAGCGGGAAACATTGCATGCTCATGTCCACGCCCTGGATCCTGCGATCGTGAAACAGTGCGACCTGACTGAAGAACACATCGTTTCCAAAGTTGATCGGTTCCTCACGCAAATGCTGTCCTTGGGAGAAAACCTTTCTCGGCTTGGGACCGCGCTGGGCATCGAAAAACCGGCTGTCGAACTGCTCGGGTTCTCACGGGAAGAAGTTGCAGCCGATGGTTGGCTGCATTATCCGCAGGTTGCAAAACTCGCTCAGTTCGCGCCCTTGGACATGACCCAGCAGGCCTTTCTCGCTCGATGCAAATCCATCCATGAAATTTGGCAGAAGCTGCCCGACGGTTTCCTCAAACAGCTTCTGGAAGCTATGGGGGTCCCGAGAAAGTTGATCGCCACTTTGGGGAAGCTAAAGCTTCTGCAGTGCTTACTGAACATCCTGACCAGGTTCGACGAAAACTGCGAGGCATCGGACGCACTAAAAAGCAAGGATGAACCAGAAGGCTGGAATGCGAAAAACAGCGACATTGCAATGCTGTTCGTCACCTACGATCTTCGCATTGCCGATGCCCATGACGCCGTGAGCAAGATCGAGAGGTTGCAGGATCAAGACTTCGACACGGCTACATTGCATCAAGGTTATGGTCGTGCGCTCGACTTTGTCCTAGATGGCGTCATCGACGCCTTCACGGCAATCAATAGTCCCCTGGGCCGTATCCTGGCGCGCGCATGATGTGGCAGGGCCTGGAGACATTTTACAATTTGGGGAGACCAACCTTGAGCATGACGTTCTACCTCGACGAGAGTGGTCATAGCGGTGACATAGTCAACAGCTGTGACGGCTTCGACTTCAAAGGGCAACCGTACTTCGTACTGGCTGCGGTGGGGGTGAGTGACGAGTCGGCAGTTGTCACTCGAATCGAAGAGCTGCGCGCATTGCACAGGATTTCACCTGGTGAGCTTAAGTCCAAGTCTCTGATGGCCAAGCCCAAATTTGTTTTGGAGGTTATAGACTACCTGGAGTCTATCGGTGCGCCTCTGTTTGTCGAACTCGTGGATAAACGCTATTTCATCTGCGTGCATATCACGAGTTTTCAGTTGCTACCATCTTGCATGGGGTTCCCCGAAGGCGCACCCATGACCTTCCTTAGGAATACTGTTGCGGACTTTCTGAATGCTGAAGCTCCGGATCAGGTGCTCGACGCATTTGTCCAAGCCTGCCTAGAGCCTTCTGAGGCGCACCTGCTGCAGTCTCTTTCATTGCTTCAGGATCTGGGCGTGCGCCTTCTGGACATCCCAGGGAAGAAAGATATTGCCCGAGGCGTAGTCATGATGGTGGAAGATGCCCGTAACGAGTATCTGGAACTTAAGGAGCAGGATCCTGACGCATTTCTCCAGTTCCTTCCGCCACCTGATCACAACAAGCGCAGCAAGCGTGTTTGGATGCTTCCCAATCTGACCTCGTTTGCCAACATCTACGCGCGCCTGAATCTCTACTTCAGACGAAATCTGCAAGGTGTCCACATCGTTCACGATCAGCAGTTGGAACTCGAGGATATCCTGCATCTGGGGAAAGCGACTGTGGAAGTCCAGAAGGACCAAAGCCAGGTTCCATACACTCCACACTCGGACTTTATTTTCGAAGAGATGGCTACTTTCACGTTTGCGCAGTCGCACGAAGGCATTGGCCTGCAGATAGCGGATGTCGTGGCGGGGGCGGTGATGCGCTACTTCAGGGATAGCCAGAGTGCAACGGTAAATCCTGATCTGGCAAAGGCCGTCGAGCGCTTGATCAGCACATCCGATGCTCGAACCGGTTACGGGGTCAATCAGGTCGTGGCCTCGAAAGATGTGCGGTACGCTTAGCTGGGAGGGCTGCGGCCATCAAGCACGCGTGTCATCGTATCGACTGAAATAAAAAAACAGCACTTGTGTTGCACTTAAATATATTTTTTGAACGTCGCTGCGGTGATAGCTGTCGTTACTCCGAGCAACACCGCGCAAGGCAAAAAAACGGCCATCGGATTGAGCGAAAAGGGCAGGGACAGGTAAATGATCCAGGGCACGATCAGCAGGGGTATCACCGCTCGCTTAGCGCGATGATAGACAAAGCTGCTTTCTCGCCCCGCGCCAAATTTGCGCAGGTCACGGCGCATCAAACCATCTACAAAACCAGTGAACATGGCCAACAGAAACAAGGGTGTGGCCAGAACCAGAATGGTCAGGCGCACCACGAAGGTGAAGGTGACATACACCGCTGCCAGCACGAAATTCTCAATGCTCACGTATAGCTGATTGGTCCAACTCCAGAAGCCGTTGCCCTGGCTCGACACCCGCGCCTGCTGGGCAAAATCCGTAAAGCCAGTCTTGACCAGCAGCCACTGATTTAGAAAATCCAGCCACTGGACAATCGTGTGTCCGGGTTGTTGGATGATGAGTGAAGATTTGAAATGCTCGCTCAGCCAGGCCAGTTCGTTCGTCAACATGGCTTGGCTGTGCCGCCAACCCTGATCGCCCCAAAACAGTAGCAGCCCGGCGAACTCGATGAATATCGAGAATAGCAACGAGGCGATCAGCAAGCCGATGATGCGTAAAATCAAACCAATCGCCGAGACGATTAATCCAGGGCGCTGGATCGGTTGTGGCGGTGTGTTCTGTACGGAAGTTGCCATCGTTTACTCCATCGCGCGTCGTCAAGTGGACGCCGCCACGGCGCCCGCCGAATACATGTTTGGTGAATCGAAACCTGTGGCGAGGCAGGGTTACCCCACCTGATCCAGATCGAAGTTTGTGGTTGGACCGCCACCGCTTGCGCTCCACCATTGACCCGCCTGTTCGTTATAAATGGCCCGCATCCGTTGGGTAAGCTCCTGCAGGTCCTTGGGCATGGCGTCGTCGTTGGAGGGTTTCGGCAACGGCATGCGGACTTTCCAGAGCTGACCACCGGTCTGGAAGGAGAACATCTGCCCCTTGGGCAAACTGACGATATGCGCTGGCTCAATCAGCGGCACGCTGGTGGTGCTGACGCGATCCTGCGAGGACGAAGTGAAGTCCGTGTTGGCCTCCGGATCGGAGGTGTCGGTCGCACCCGACACCAGGGTTTTGGTCAACACATTGACCTTGGGCAATTGCTGGGTGAGCAGTTCTGCAGTGGCGGTTTCGCGCACGCGGAGCATCTGCAGGGTGTTGAAGTTACCAATGACTTGGCCGGCCTTGGCGCGGTTACCAATGCGTGCTTCGATATCGCTGAGGGTTTGGGTATAGGCCGTCACCTGGATGCCAGCTCCGCCACCCTTGTTGATCAGTGGGATGAACTCGTCGCCCATCAACTCGTTGAACTCATCGGCATGCAGGTTGATCGGCAGCTTGTCACCGCTGCTGCCCGATGCGGGCAAACCGTGGTCAATGCCATGTTTGTAGATGTGGCCCGCGACCGAGACCAAGTCGGCGAACATGGAGTTGCCGACGGCGGCAGCCACCTCGGCATCGGTCAGTGCATCCAGGCCGACATAAACGATGCCGCGTTTTCGGATGATCTGCATCCAGTCGAAGATCGGCCGCGGGTCATCTAAATCGGTGTAGTTGGGGGCCAGTAACTGGGCGGTCTTGCCGGTGGTGAGTTTCTCCAGCAGCGGCAGTAGCGAGGCAACGATTTTGTCGAAGTAAGTACGGTCGTAGCGTACAGCCGAACGCAGCCCGTCCATTACTGGATCAAATACCCGCTTCACCGCCAGGTACTGCTCGATGGCCACCACGCGTTTTTCGCGTCCCACCATATGCCGGGGAATGTTTTTCTCGGTGAGCTTGCCTTCCAGTTGGACGATCACTTCCCAGGCTTTCGGATCGGTCTTGGCGAAAAACTGCTGGGCGTATTCGATGAACAGTGCGTCGATGTTGACTACATGGCGTTGGATCTGCAGGTAGTCCGGACGTCGGCCCAGTTCGATCAGAGCGCGGGCAATGATGTTGACGAAGCGCCAGGCAAACTCGCGAAAGGCCGCGGAGTTGCCTTCACCGCTGAGCTGCCCGGCAATGCGCGATGCTACTTCCGAGATACGACCGAAGCGTCCCACGGCGTTGTAACGCGCGGATATCTCCGGCCAGCCCAGATGGAAGACATAGAGTTCCTTTTCTCGACCGGCCCGTTTGGCTTCGACGTACATCCGTTTGAGCAAGTCGGCATCGCCCTTCGGATCGAAGACGATGACCACCTCATGTTCGATGCGATGAATGTCCTGGGTGATGTACACCTCCGCGAGCCGGGTTTTGCCGACACGGGTAGTACCAAGCACCAGCGTGTGACCCACCCGTTCGCCCAGCGGCAGGCTGACCTCTGTTTCATCTGGCTCGACCCCATGCAGCAGTGGCGAGCCTCCGACCGGAGGCAAAGGGCGCAACGGATTAAAGGCGCTGTCCCAGGCGGTGATACGGGCCAGTGTCGAGAGCGGAAACGGTGCGTGTTCTAGGCGACGTTCGAGTCCACGTGCCAGGCGGTAACGGGTCGGTTGGTCGACGTAGTGAGCGACGGCCGGATCCTGGGCTTCGACCAAGCGCTGGGTGTGCAGGCGGGTCCAGCGAAAGCCGCGGCCCATGAACAGACGTTTGCGGCTCACCGGAATCTGCCGGCTGGTCAGCTCGTAGCGAGGCAGCCGGCGGATATTGCGCCGATAGCGCAACACCTCCCAGGCTTGTCGGAGGCGGATCAAACCGAACAGGGCATAGGCCAGCGCCGCAATCAGGCCGATCTCGGGTGATAGGGCCACGGCCCAGGGCGAATACACGCATAACACCGCCGCGGCGACGCAGATCGCCACGGTATACAGCTCGACTGCCGGCCGGAGTTTGGTCTCCATCGCATGCTCGGCCATGACCCAGACTCACTGTTCCAGTGAGGTGGCTGTGATTAAGACAGGGTAGTGCTCAATTTTCAGGCGAGAGGCGATGTCGTTGCCGTTGACCGGCAGAATGGTGATGCCCGGCGCGGCTGCTCGAATTCGGGCCAGGGCGTCAGTATCGGTCACTTCGACGGCGAGGCCGGCCGCCCCCATTTCTTGCAGTTCAGTCGCACGCTGATGCAGCCAAGCCAACGATTGGGGATCCTCCCCGACCAGGAAAAATGGCTGCAAGCCCGGCATGTCCAAGGTGCGGGTTGTGATTTGGCCTGGGCTCAAGTGAGAGCTGCGCACGGGCAGTATCCAGGTCTCATCGGCAAATGCAGATAGGTCCGCATGTCTGGCCCGAGCAGGCTGGGTCTTGTTGTTTATTGGCGGCCTGACAGCTTCAAACTGGGGGCCGGTGAAGCCGCCAGGCTGATGTTCTGCAAATGACATTGCCGGCTGGGCGAGCGCAGCCAAGAGCACGGCGAAGTAATACGCACTGGGAATTCGCTTCATGGTGGTGTGCCCTGTTTGAAGGAAACCTTTAGTCGTTCGAGTTGTTGAGAAAAGCCGGCGCGGTAACGCGCAGCCGGCGTTCCTCCTGCCGGGCGGTGATATCGGCCAGCAGCCGACACCCAATCACCGGTGGCGGCGTGATGCTCTTGCAGCAGCGCGGCAGTTACGGCCAGATTGCGGTAGGGTTCGAGGGCTTCGCAGGGACTGGAAAAATGCTGTCCGTGATAACCCAGGTTGATTTGCCCAAGCCCGGCATCGACCCGCTTGGCGTCATACCGAGCAAGCGCCTGAAGCAAGGCGTGACAGGCGGTCTGACGATTGGCGAAACGGTAAGGGCTACCGGCAATATTCAGCGTCCAAGGCCAGGGCAACAGTCGACCACGGAGGCGGGCGCCACTCTCCTGCAGGGCAATAGCGAACAGCACCGTGGAAGGGACGTTGGTGTCATGCGCTGCCAGTTGATAAGCCGGAGGCGGAAATTCATCTGCCCGGACGGCGTGCACCGTCAGCAGGAGCGCAATAGCAATCAATCGAGACGTTGCCATTGTCCGTTCACCTGCTGAAATGTGACGGGTAACGGTCTCGGGGCCCCCAGGCTGAACCAGCGCCCGCGATCATGGTTCAGGGTGATTTGCCGGTGTTGGACCTTGCTCGCATCAATGCCTGCTTGCCGCGCCCAGCCACGGACATGTTCGTCCTCGCCTTGGCTGCCCACCAGGTAGATATCGAACGCTGTATCACTGCTTTGCAGACGCTGCGCTTCAGCGGTGCACGCAGGGCAATGGTCTTCGACAAACAGAGCGCGGCGCGGCTCTACCGGTGAGCTAGCAGTGGGCGGGGATGCCATACCCTGAATCGGCAACAGCCCAGGAAACAGCTTGGCCCAAGCTGCGGTGTAGGCGTTTTGGTAAGCCAACTCGCGCTCGGCGCGTTTGGCTTCCAGCGCTACTTGTAATTCGGCATAGCGCTGGCGCTCTTGATCGTTCTCGGCCTCGACTCCGAGTGCGGTCAATGGATCGAGATTCGGGCTCCAGAAACCACGCGGGCCGGCTTGGATCTGTTCGAAGCGTGTCCACTCCTGCTCCGTCAGACCCCAACTTGCCGCCTGTTCAGAGTGCGAACGCTCCAGCGGAGCAGACTGCGTGTCCTGGGTCCGTGACGGTGTCGTGACGGGGTTGCCCAGCGCAGCGCCCGTGCTCAGCAAGGAAATGAAACAGACGATGGGGCTCAGCGGAGCTCTGTTCATGATCGCTTCTCAAGGGAGGTGCACGGTCTGGTCTGGGTGAGCGGTCACCGCGAAGATAGCCGCGTTCGGCTCCAGTACCTTCAGTTGCCATGTGCCGAACTGCTCGCCGTTGTGCAGCAACTGGATATCATTGAGCGAGCGACTGTCAGGAGGTGCGACCGCCAGAAAGCGCTCGCCACCGCGGTACTCGACGCTCAACACTGAAAATGGAGGCAGGAGCGGGGCAGGCTTGGGCTGAGCGGTTTTTTTCGGCTTGGCCGAGGAAGGCGTCGGTGGTGGGAGTGGTGGCTGACTTTTGAGGTCCAGGAGTTGCTGCTCGACGTGCTCAAGTCGTGCGCGTAGCGCGATCATGTCGGCTTCGGTAGCACGGGCTGCCAGACCATCGCGCAGTTCCTGTATCTCCTGCGCCCATTGATCCAACATCGGATCGAGGGTATTGGCCTGTTGCTCACCGGAATCGACCATCTGCTTCAGGTCTTTCAGTGCGTACTGCAGCTTCTCCTGTGCATCCAAGAGGGTGCTTGAATCACGTTGCAGGGTATCCAAGGTCTGTAGGCGTTGGGCGTTCGCATCTTCCAGCTCGGTCAAGCGTTGATACTGGTTATACAAACCACCACTCAGCCCGGAGACCGCCAGGCAAAGTGAGCCGACAATGAGGGTTTGAAACGTCGTGGCTTTCATGGGCGTGCCTCCGGCTGATGGGCCGCGCTGGGTGCGAGCCGCACGACGGCAGCATCATTTTTTTGCCGTTCGAAGCAGACCGAACGGCTGACCTCATCGATCGTGAGTTGCCAGGCGGGGCCAGCCAGTACTTGTAGAGCGTTGCTTAATGAAATCGGGCCGAGCCGGTAATGGGCGGCAGGCAGAGGCCGGGTAAACAGTATCTTTACTGGTTCGGCAGCAGGGCAGAGCGAATAACCTGAGCGCTGCAGCACGTAGTGCATCGCTTCCTGTACCGAAGGATTCAGGCTGGACGGAATGCTCATGTCAACGATTTGAGCGAGAAGATTACGTTGTTCCGTGGTGGGCTCGGTGCTGACCAGCGTATAGCGGCCATAGCGGAGCTCTGTCGGATGACTCTCTTCGGCTGTACTCCTCGAAAGCTGGGCCCGATTGGAACCGTCGGCATTCTCTGGACTAGTCGGCAATGGGGTGGGGATCTGCGCCGTGCAGGCACTCAATAAACCCAGCAGGCAGACAGGCGTGAAAAAACGCTCCATGGACAAAACCTCATGTCAGATTCAGTGCAGAACCTGACATGAGGTGAAGGAGCGATTCAGTGAGTAAGTTGATTCGAGGCGGGTCGTGTTAACGGTGAACGCGTTGCTATTCAAAAATCGCGAGCCCATCCAAGACGGCGGCGTCGGGGTCGAAGATCAACAATCGCACATCGGCCAGTGCAGCCAGATACAGCAGGTTGACCAGGGCTTCCGGTGTGCCAGCGTCGAGCTGCTCCTGCCTCAGCGATGCGTAAGGACGGCCCTCGATCTTCATCAGGTTCTCGTCGGTCCAGGGCGTGCCGATCAGCTTACACCCGACGCCATTGCAGTCTGGCAGGGCAAAGGGTTCAAACAGCAGTCCGGTTGGCTTGGAGTCGACATTGCCAGCCCGGTTTTCCAAGTGGCGCAGGGCCTTGTTAGTGAGGTGTGCGGTGCTGATCTCCCAGGCTCGACTGTAGTGTCCTGTGTCGAATCTCAAACGATGGACCATGGCTTGGGCTTCTTCCAGGGAGTACAGGTCTCCGACGTGATGTCGCTCATCAAGCATTTCGCCAGTCACGGCATAGACTACTTGCCGCACCAGCCCGGTGGACTGGAAACATTCTTCCAATTCATCCGGTATGGATTGGCCTTCGCTGATCAAGGCGGCGTCGTCATTGAACACGCAAGGAAACAGTTCTAATGCATCATCGGGCAGATGCGCTTGTGCGTCGTGTACGGGGCGAAAGCACGGAGGGCAGTCATTTGCGTACGTGATCTGTAGCAGTCGTTCGATATGCAAGTTGTCGTAGCCACGAGCAAATGGGTTTGAGGTTTCCAGCAGAGCTGGGGGGGGTGAAGGGTTCATGAGTATTCTCTAGGATGAAAATGAACAAGGCGCCCGAAGGCGCCTGTAAGGGTTAAAGCCAACCGTATTCGGCAAGAGAAAGTGGGCGACCTTCACCCACGATGAAGTGATCCAGTACGTGAACCTCGATCAACGCCAAGGTCTCCTTCAACCGTGCGGTCAAGACGCGATCTGCCTGGCTGGGTTCCGTACATCCGGAGGGATGGTTATGAACAAAAATGGCGGCTGCTGCGTTATGTGCTAGGGAGCGCTTGACGACCTGGCGGGGATAAACACTGGCGCCATCGATGCTGCCGTGAAAGAGGATCTCGAACGCTAGAACGCGATGGCGGGCATCGAGAAAAATCACACCGAAAACTTCATGCTCTTGTTGCGCAAGATGAAGTTTCAGATATGAGGCCACGGCGTCAGGTGACGTCAGGTTGGGGCCGCGGGTGAACAGCCGACGATCCAGAATGTGCAACGCTTCGTCGATTAGCTGGTTTTCCTGGGCGATACGATCAGCCTCGACATCCAAGGTTTCAATCAGGGTGAGTTGGGTGCTCATGGGGTACCTCCGAAGGGAACAATCCGGGGGTACACACCCGAGGGGAGTGGTGTCCCCGAGGTGGATATAGAATGACGGGCATTGCGCGATGACGCGCTGTTTACAACCGAGTGAATCGGTGGCGTTGTCCGTGCAGGTGTGAATCGCAACCGTCGCAGGGCAATGGGGAGAAGGTTCTTATGCCACTGCCTGTTTCGGGGTCGAAGTCGGCACTGATGGGCATTAGCCGAACCAGCCCGCGATGGAGACCGGCGATGCGTTTCTCGATTTCATCCGTCGTGTAGTAGAGCGATAACGTGCTGTAGTCCTCGTAAGCCGCAGCGAACAGGCAATCGTCGCAAAGCCAGAAGGATTCCATGTGGGTTCTCCTGTGCGGATTGAAGAAAGGCGCTCGATTGAGCGCCTTGATGTAAAACATCGGGGATTGTGTTCAGGCGGACTGAACAGTACGTGTGGCAACACGGCGGGCTGTGCGGGGAGTGGGTGCAGATTCAGGTTTGATCCTGGTCTCTGTTGGGTTGTCGGTATCCTCAGCTTCGACATCAGCCGACGTTGGGGATGGCTCACTGTTTGGCGTTTGCTCAGCAGGTGCTGTTGCTTCCTGCCTGGCAGGCGCTTTGTACTCGAACGTGCCGTTGACCTTGATCCAGTCGATGTACAGCAGACGACCTTTCAGGCTGGCGCCCGGTTGGCCTTGTTTATCGCCTTTCTCATAGAGAAATGGGTCAATCCACAGGTCGCCGATACGGAACGACAGCAAGACCTTTTTCTCGGCTTTGACGGCGTCCATATAGAGGCGAATCAAACGTTCAGCTTCGCCTCCAGCGACTTTGCAGTCGAAGCGGGTGTACTCGACCGCATCGGTGGCACCGTGCAGAGCCGCGATATCGCAGGCCATGAACGGCTGGCCGCGGCGGACTTGTACTTCGCGAACACGGTTGAGGTAGCCGATACCGACGGTGTGTAGGTTGAAGTAAGTGGTCGCTTCTTGGGATTGGTTGGCGTGGGCCATGGTGGTTCTCCTGTTTCAAGGGAAAACGGCGACGCACAGCCCCTGACGGGGAAGTGAGTCCCCGTCAGGGTGGGTTAGGTGAAGGCGAACGATGAACGACTCGTCACCGGCAAGCCGATGACCATCAGATCGATGCGCCTGGAGAATAGTGGTGTAGCAGGAGAGGATCCGCAGCAGTGATTTGCGGACCTAGGGTAGTGGGCATTCATCACCGCTGAAGCGGTAATCGTGCGAGCCTCCGAATGCTTATCGCACTTGGGTAAACCACCACAAGCGTGGCGTAGCCTTGAAGGTTCTAGCTACCTGGGCTGGGCTGTCAACGACAGCGAACCACGCCCTTGTATAAGCCTGTCTCAGGAGAGCGTCAAGACGCCGCAAGCTGATTTTTTATAGCCGGAATTCAGTGGAAATTATTGGACTGAAGAAAATGAAGAGTGGGCCTGGCGGGGTGCCAGGCGAGGAATAGAAAAGCCACCTTAGGCGGTCTGACGCAGTCGACAAGCTCCTCGCAAAACTTGATTTAACTGCGCCATGATTCGCCAACCGACCCTTATCGTGGCCTGGGTCGGAATATGCTGGCACGCATCCGCGCACAAAGGGTGCCCAGTATTTCCCCGGCGGGCTCCGGGACTGAATGCGATCGCGGTAGCGGATGACCGCTGCTGCCTGGCAGAGGCAATAGTGGTCATCCGCCACATTGATCCGGTCGAGCACAAAGCGGGAATGAAGTTCCGCAGAAGAGAAGGCTCCGAACTCAGGGAGTCCGACCGAGCTACCCGGAGCGAATCGGTCTTGGGTCGCCGTAAGCGATGATCCTGAGGCACTACAGCAGAGCGGGTGTGACGACGTCAAGCCAGTGGGCGAAGAGGTTATTTGCTACTGAGATGAGCGGCCAGCTGTTCGACGGTCGTCAGGATAAAGGCACGGTCGCTTTCTTGCAGGCCGCTCAGCAGGCCCGCGATCATCTGGCCCTGGTCGTTGGGGCGACTGCTCGACTCCGTCAGCAGTTCATCCATCCGGCAATCGAAGATGTCCGCCAGTTGCATCAGCTTGACCACGGAAAGCTCCACCACACCCCGCTCAAGGCGCGAAATGGCTTCGCTGCCGATCCCCAGGCGTTCAGCCACCTCTTCCTGGGTCAGATTACGCTGAGTGCGGTGCTTCGCGATCATGCGCCCGATTTGGGCTTGGGTCGGATGTTTATGTGCCAAGTGATGAGTTCTCCAATTCAACCCGAATGGTTGAGCAAAGACCCATTGACATGAACATCCTTAAAGGTTGAGTATCGACTTAAAGGGTTGTTATATTGACTGAAATAGCTGTTTGTCGCGACGTGACATGTGTTCCTCCAGGAATCAGAGCCGTAGCGACCAGTGAGACCGAGCGGTCTGATAGGACCAAATGGAGGCAAGGTTGAGCATGGATGAGCCGCGCGGAAACGACATGGACCTGATCTGGGATCGAACACTGGAGCTGTTCATCAGGATCCATGACTGCCCTGATAACCCTGAACACCGCGACAGCCTTGTTCATTGGCTTAACGAAGATCCTGCTCACCTGAAAGCGTTCAACGAGCTGGGGCAGATATGGATAGCGACAGGCATCGCCTTGGCCCGTGAAATCGGACGACCGTTAGACGATTTGGAGAAGGATCAGGCGCCGTTGATGATGCACTGACGACCTCCCCCGAGGTTCATGTGAGCGCCAAATGGTGCCTCATGGACGACGTATACCTTTACTGATTGGCACAGTGCCTTTGCAGCCTGGGTAGTGGGAGCATGACCAGAACGGCCCTGATTTTCCCTTCCGCCTGAGCATTGATGCGTTGCAAGTGGGACAGACAGGCCCGGCTTCGACCGGTAACGACAAGGTAAGCGCTCCGCAGTTCGCGATCAGCTGCGTAATCCATCGCGACTGCTTGGCAACGAATGCATCTAAGGTCAGACGTCCCGCTTCGATTTCATCTAGAGCTTGCTCCCAGATCGCTGTCATACCCGGATCCGCGACTGCAGCGGGTACCGCTTCGATCAGGGTATGGGCCGCTGCGGAGGCCGTTAACGCACGTTTTCTCTTCAGCAAGTAGCCGCGATCAATCAAACCTTTGATAATGCCGGCTCGCGTGGCTTCGGTGCCGATACCGGTGGTGTCCCGAAGTTTCTGTTTCAGGCGCGGGTCGTTGACCAGTTTGGCGACGTTTTTCATCGCCTTAATCAGATCGCCCTCGGTGAGCGGTTTGGGCGCAGTGGTGCGCATGGACTTGAGTTCGACGTCGTCCACTGCGCACTGTGTACCCTGTTGTAGGACGGGCAATACCTGGGACTTTTGACTGGGTTCATCGTCTTCGGCGTTGTCGGAGAGCAAGCCTTTCCAGCCTTGGACGAGAATCTGTTTGCCAACAGCAGTCAAACGTTCGGCGCCGCACTCCAGTTCGACCTCGGTTCGATCAAACTCGTGATGCGGCAGAAATTGCGCGAGATAATGGCTACGAATCAATTCGTAGACTTGGCGCTCTTGTTCAGACATCCGCCCAAGGTTCGCCGGCTCGGTGGTGGGAATGATGGCGTGGTGCGCGGTGATCTTGGCATCGTTCCATGCTCGTGAGCGCAATGATTGATCGACGCTTGCGAGCGCTGGGCGTAACGCAGGATCCATTCTGAGCAGGGCATCGAATACCGCGGCTACCTCGTTGAACATGCTCTCTGGCAAATAGCGGCAATCGCTGCGCGGATAGCTGGTGGCTTTGTGGGTTTCATATAAGGCTTGGGCGATGTTCAGGGTTTCCTGAGCGCCGAGTCCCAACTTGCGTGAACAGACTTCTTGCAGTGTGCTCAGGTCGAAGGGCAGGGGTGGCGCTTCGCGCAAATGCTCAGTCTGCAGCGAGCCTACGGTGGCGGTCTTGCTGCTAGAAATCGCTTGGACGGTCTGACTGGCAAGCGACTGCTGCAGGCAGCGACCGGCTTCGTCACGTCCTGAGCTGGGTGGTATCCACGACGCGATGAAGGGTTGCCCCATTGAAGACAGGTGCACATCCACCACCCAGTACGGCACTGAGACGAAGCTGGCAATCGCGCGATCTCGATCAACCACCAAGCGCAAAGTGGGCGTTTGGACGCGTCCAACCGACAGTACGCCGTCATAGCCCGCCCGCCGTCCTAGGAGGGTAAACAAACGACTGAGGTTCATGCCGATAAGCCAGTCGGCACGGCTGCGCGCCAGGGCTGAGTGATACAGCGTGAGGGTCTCATCGCTTGACCTCAGCGAGGACAATGCCTTACGAATCGACGCCTCGTTGAGTGCGGATAACCAGAGGCGCTCAACAGAGCCACGATAGTTGCAGAGCTCCAGTAACTCGCGGGCAATCATTTCACCTTCCCGATCGGCGTCGGTGGCGATGATGACGGTGCTAGCTTCGCTGAGCAGGTGTTTGATGATTTTGAACTGCGCGACAGTCTTGGGTTTGACCTCAACCCTCCACTGCGCGGGAATGATCGGTAGATGATCCAACGACCAGGTTTTGTACTGATCGCCATAGGCCTCAGGTGGGGCCGTCTCCAGCAGGTGGCCGATACACCAGGTGACGGTTGTCTCGGTGCCGATCAGGCAGCCATCGCCACGCCGTGTGGCCCCGAGGACCTTGGCTATGTCACGGCCCTGGGAGGGTTTCTCGCAGAGAAAGAGACGCATAGAACTGCTCCGGGTTGAGTTCGGAGCAGCGTTGTTGGAAACAGCAATGGCGAGCTATGAGAAACCTGAATGGCAGGTCTCTCATATTAGTCGGTGAGGGCAGTCTTGAATGGGGGCGAGGCTGCTAGGTTGCAGTCATGTGGACGACAGTGCTTCACGAGCAGCGAGTAATGACAGGCCAGGAACTTCGCGCACACGCGCATTTTTTATGCCTCATGTCCGTCATGCCGATGGTGGCTGCCCTCTGCGCTTTTTGGACTTCGACGCAGGCAAGCTGGCCTGGTCTGTAGCCTGCCCGACGGGAGCCGCAGACGAGGCTGACTCACTGGAGCGCTCCCGCATGATCACGTTCTGCACGCGATGAGGCAGGATGCCGACACGACGTGCCTCGATCTTGAAGGTGACCCGTGCATTGTCTTCACTGTCCTCCCACTCATCGCGCACGGTGCGGCCCTCTACCAACACGCGCATGCCTTTCTGGTACAGCGTGCTCCAGTGTTCAGCCTCGCGGTGCCAGAGCTCGACCGGCGCCCAATAGCCGCCTCGATCTTCGTAGCTGCCATCGCGTGGCACGGGGTTGTCGAAGTACACATTCAGGCGCAGCAGACGCCGTGGCTCGTCATTGCCTGACGGGAATTCCTGGAACTCTGGCGCACTGCCGATGTTGCCTTCGCCGACGAAAAAAGTACTCATCGTGATATCTCCGCTGCTGGTGTGGACTGGCGCAGCAGCCGTTCGGCGCTGGCCATTTTGATCGCGCAGGTTGAAGCCTGGCGGTAGAGCGAATGCACCACGCTCATCTGCAAGTTCAGTGCGATACGCTCGCATTCGAAACGGTGCAATTCCTCACGTACGGCTTGGGGCAAGGCCTTGTTGGAGACTTGGCGTTCCCAGACCGCAACGCCCATACGGGCGAAGTCGCGGGTGCGCCATCGTAAAAAGGTGCTGCCCGCGCTGGTGTTCTGCAGCACCAATCGGATATCCAACAGTGAGTAAGGGGGCTGTCCAACCTGCTGCGCCACAGCCTCCATCAGGCGACATAGCTGCGCCTCGGTTTCCCTCGCCACCTGCGCCAGGTATTCCAGTTCCCCCTTACCCTTAAAGGGTTTTAAAAGGCCTTTTAGGGAGGCAGCGTGTTCGAGCTGTCGATAGGCATCTGGTGTCAGTGTTTCGAGGGGCGTTGGTTGAGTCGGGATTAGGGGCTTCATACTTCGTCCTCCGGCTCATCGACTGTCGCAGATGGCTCTACTGCTTCCTCTGCCAACGCGTCAGCGCTATCCACTGCCACAGCACCACGACGACTGATGGGTGGCGCGAACTGTGAACGGCGATGCCCCTCAAGGATGTCCATAGGAGGGAGACCAAACTTCTCCATGGCCGCCAGAGCACGAGCGTTGTTCGCCGCCATGTCATCACGGGTGACGCCAGCATGCCGATAGCGCTGGGCCTGGCCGAACAGGCTACGCAGCAAATGGGCACCGTCGTCGATCCAGGCCTCCATGTCCCGGCGACCGATCAAAGCGGTGTGATGGGCCAACAGGGTATGGCGCACCAAGGTGTCGTAGTCAGTCAGCAGGTAGACGGCGAGGAAGCCCAGCTGGCTGCCGATGTACAACGGCAAGGTGACGGGATGGATGTTGAGGTTGTCGCCCATGTCGATCTGTGTCGGCAGCTCTTGTCTGATCTGGTCCAACTGCTGGGTCAGTTCCAGCATCCCAGCCTTGGCCTGCATCAATTTTTCTTCGAGCTGCACGATCGCCCAGTCGGCATAAGGATCGTCCTGCGCTGCGGCTTGTTTGATCAGGTTAGTGACGCTGATATAGCCCGCCATACCCATGATCGAGTGGACGCCTTCGCGTGCGGTTCGACCTTGCCATATGCGGGCGGCGTGGTGAGTGTGCAGGGTTAAGGTGATGCTGCTGCGCAATGAACCCAGATTGAGTTGATAGTGATCGGCCATGATGTTGTCCTCGCATAGGCTTGGACGGGACGTTGCGACAGATGAGGGGCAAGGGCAGCCAAAAAGCTGAACGCGGTCTATTCGGTTTGGTGAGAGAGGGTAAACACCTGACGTCTACGTTTATTGGAGCTACGCCCCGGCGTTTCCCTAAACGCTCCATGGTTCGGTCCGATATTTTCGTAGATTGGAACTCTATGGATTTGATGCCACTGGCATCAAATCTACTGACGTCCACTGCCTCCACGCAGTTGGCGCAGCTCATTCAGGCACGCTTGGGCGAGGGCTGAGGCAGGTTCGCCCTTTTTCCGAGTCGGCCGCGAGGGAGCGGGTGGGGGCGGTTCTGCGATGGGCGATGGTTCGGCCTGACTTGCCCAAGGACGAAAGTCGCCTTTCAGCGCACGCTGGATCAGGCCCATCAGATAGGCCGCCGGCTTGCGTATACCACCGGCCGCACAGCGTGCCCCCGCTTCGTTAAGCACCGCCTGCTGATCCGCTGGGTTGAGCTTGTTCAGCGCTACCGCGACGGCCTGACGTTCGCTTGGACTCAGGTGCAGCGCAGTGGGCCAGCGCAGGTTATCCACAGTAGAGGTCGCGCGCGGTACTGTACATTTACTTTCTTTTAATACAGTACAGGCAGCGTTCGGATTCCGAACGGTGCTGGAAACGTTAGGGTTCGAGCCTGATTCGGAATCCGAACGAGGGCCTGCACGATTCCGAACGCGGTAATCTTCCCCATGTTCGGAATCGTGGAATGCATCACCGGGTGGCTGATCCAAGCCTTGCTGCGCCCACTGTTCGCCCCAACTGTCCAGCCGCGTCGGTAACCGACCCTGATCGATACTCGTGTCCTGTCGGACCTCCTCCACAATGTGCTGAGCGACAATACGCACGGCCTTTGTCGCATGTCCGAGGGCATGTCCGACCAGTTCTAGGTAATCCTGATCGAGCTCCATGGCTTCGGCGGGGGTTAACGGTTCATCGTGCAGAACATACAAAGAACCTTGTAGCCGCCCGCTGATTTGATCGCGACCGCGGCTAACCAAGCTGAGCCAACGAGTGAGCCTGAGCATCGTCAACACGCGAGCAATGGTTTCACGCGAGGCTGACGCACCGTAGGGCACGCTCGAGAGGTAAGGCTGCAAATCCTCATAGCGCGGCGTGACCACGCCCTGGCCTTGCAGCATGAGTCGAAATACCTGCCAGGCATTTCGCTCCAATGGCGTCAGCCGATTATCCAACAGCAGCCGACGTGGCACGACTTCGTGTGATTGGCCACTAAACAGAAAGCCTGCCTGTAGAGCCTGGTTGGAGGGCTGTTCAGTGGTAGGGCGTGCTGGCCAGCGCTCATGCAGCTGCTGTGTGCATTGCTGCAGGACACGTTGCCAGCGACTGGCAGGAACAGCATTCATGTTTTGTTGCTGTACTGGTCGATTTGCTGCCAAACGATGGTCAAGCTGATCTGCTGTTCTTCGGCAAGCATCATCATGGCGTCGAGTTTATCCTCGGTGCCGTCCTCTGTTCGTATTTGGCACCAACGTTGCCACAACGCATGCTCCTGCGCTTCGCTTAAATGCTGGGGGCGGCCTTTACGACTTTCTATCTTGAGTAGACGCCGACGCATGGCTGTTTCCGAATGCGCCAAACCAAAGCATTGGTACATGATGGTGCTGCTGGCGCCGAGCTTGAGTGCTCGGTTGATCAACCGTTCGTTCTGTTCATCGCGTTCAGCTTGTTCGATCAAACGATGCAGCACCGGCGAGTCAATCTTGACCTCAAGCCAAGGGACAGTGGCATGGGCCAGGCGCGATAGCGTGGTCGGTGGTAAGGATTGCAGCACGAAGATGTCATCCTCACTCAGTCCAAGTGCCTTGCAGCGTTGCAGGTTGCCCAGGCGTAGTTCGTGCAGTACCTGGGTTAGCATGGCTTGATTGAGCATATTGAAGGAAACGTTCATCTCAGCTCCTCCGGTGAGTTTTTGTCTTCAGAGATGAGTGTTAAGTCAATTAGACGCCGGGCCAGGCGTATCAAGCGAAACAGCTTAATTAACAGACTGTCAGGCAGTCGCTCCAGCCCCACGTCCGTGACTGGTCTATCTGGTAGAGGGAGTTGATAGACACCCAGCAACAACTGCCCGAACAGTGCGGTAGGGATTTGCTTGCGATCCTCCCAGTTCACCTCGTCTTGAGCCCGTAACAGGGCCAGGAACATTAGGTGAATGCCGGTCGAGCGGGGTGCTGAAAGATCAAGTCGCTCAATGTCCAAAGAGAAGCCCAAGCCAAGCTTCTGATTAATGATGCTCTCGGCATCTCCGGCATACGCCGCTATTTCCCGGGCCAGTCCTGCAATGCTTAAACGCAGTTGTTCGGGCGTATCCAGCGTTGGTTCGATAGTCCAGAGGTCGTCGATTGTGCAGGTTTCGAATGAAGACTCCGCTTCGGTAATGATCTCGCGATCGATTTGCTCACGAATCTGTTGAACGCGTGATAGGCGACTGACCGCAGGTAAAGTATTTGTTTCGGGTGCGTTGAGCTGTTCTTCTGAAATTGGCTCTATCTTGCTCTTGGCATCAGTTGATTCGGGTTTAGTGTCGGAGGAGGGCAACTCTGCCGCAGTTTCATGCACGCTTGGCCGATGGCTGCTTTCTGAGGGCGTGGTGGTGACAGCCCCAGGCGTGGAGACGACCCGTTGGGTATCGCTCAGCTCCAGGGCCAGCATACGGTAGGACTGTCCGAGCAAGTGGCTCATGCGTTCGAGCAATTCGTCCTGGATCTGCTCAAGATCAAAGGATTCAGGATCGCCATCGAAGTAGCCCATGGTATCCAGCCAGAACTCTGCAAACGCGACTGTGGCGGTTGGATAGCGGTTCCAGGTTCGCTCAGCCTGACTACGTAGACCGATCAGACGTTCTATCTGAGGCTTACCCAAGCCGGCATACAGAGTTTGTGGAATGGCGGGTAATAAGTGTTCGAGGGTGTCCAGCATCCGGCTGATATGCGACTGCGAAACCGGATAGCCTCCAGCGGCAAGACGCCGAGCCAGCTCCCGTTGTGAGAGCTCTGGGCCATCCGACTCCAGCATGGTTTTGAGTTTGGCTACCGCCAGAGCCCGTTCGATAAACGTGAGTTGGCCGTGCAGGTCGCTTTCCGCCAGATGGCCGAGTAGGGCGTTGGTTTCATTGCTCCAAGGTCGGAACAGGCAGTGAATCCGAAAGAAACGCTCATCGCGAGTTTCCTGCCACAGCTCGCCGAGAATTGCTAAGCGCGTATTACCGCCGTTGCGGATGATGAAAGAGGTTTCACCCGGGCGGCGTGTAATTGGTGGCGGTTGATCTAGCCCGCGTTCACGGATCGATGCCTTGATATCGTCATAAAGCGGATTACGGATGAAGCGTGGGTTGTGCTCGTAGGGGCGTAACTGTTCAAGAGTGACCAGCATGGGAGTGTCGATGACTGGATCGGACAGTCGCTCCAGTCCAGGACCTTGAGTGAAGTGGTCCTGGCGCAGCTTGTCGGTGATTTCCCCCTGACTGAGCTTCTTCATCTCAACCGCCTCGGTTAACGCCAGCTACGCAAATGGTCACCGACCTCGAATTTCACGATTTCGGCAGTCCCTGAACCTTCGAAATGTTGGGAGAGTTCTGCGAGGAACCACACCATGGCCAAGCGCCCCCCTTGCAAACGAAAAACCACGGTGCAGTATTCTTCGCAAGCCGCGTCGCGTGCTCGAACGGAAGGCTGAACAACGATAGGAAACTGATTCAACATTAGAAAACTCCTTACCAAGCCCTGTTGGCTTCAAGGTCGATCAAACAAAAAAATCGGTGAAATGCTGAATGGGCGATTTGTTTTATCGAGGCTCCGCACACCTCATTACCGATGAGATCGCTTCGCGCCATTGCGGGAATAATTCGATGGCCAGCGCTTGCATGATTTCTAACGCAGACTGCGAGCGTCGGCGCTTACTCGACGGGCGTGTATCTATTCGGTGGACCGGTAAGCCGAGGGATGCGGCATTGAGATAGGCCACCCGGTCCGGGATTACGGTGTCTAGCACCGAGATATTGGTAGCCTCTGCGAAAGTCTCGCGCAGGCTTCGGATGATCATCCGGGTGTCCACGCGATTGACGTTCACTTGGTTCAGTAAGAGCCGTAAGGGCGGCGGGTCGATGCCTAGGTGGCGAAACGGTTCGAGCTCACTCAGTAGCTTCAAGGTGCCACGGCGCATTTCGCGGGCAGCGAGCATTTCTGGCGTGATGGGAGAGAGGGCGAGATCGGAGGCCAGGATTGCCATTTCCAGCAGTACACTGCGTGCTCCCTGAGTATCGATCAAAAGCAGGTCATAATTGAGACATAACTCGTTGACCAGATTGTGCAGGCGTAGTCGTCCGTCAGGGGCATGCAGCAACAACGTGCTCAGTCGACCTTGATCGTCGTTGGAGAAAATCAGGTCGAGACCGACGACTGCAGTCCTAGAAATTATTCGTTCAGGTATTGTTAGATTGAGTGCAATGAGCTCGTACGCACCTGCCTGCGCTTTATGGCTCAATGAATAATAACTGGAGAGGGTGGGTTGGCTATCCAGATCCAAGAGCAGCACACGCAGGCCAGCATCGGCCAACAAGCCGCCGAGGTTTGCCGCTACTGTAGTTTTGCCTACCCCACCCTTGGTGGAGACCACCGAGACCACGTGCATCATCCTCACTCCTGTCGCGAAAGGCGTTCTGCAATCCAGTGCTCGATTTCCAGTGAGTCCCAGCCAACTGCGCGCAGTCCGATACGCTTCGCCCGCGGAAACTTGCCTTCCTTCATCAGGTTGTAAATGTGCGCACGTTTGAAGCCGGTTTTTTGCTCGACCTCCTCACGGCGCATGATGTGGCGTTCGGGTTGGGTGGCTTCAACTGGGGGGACAGATTGGTTGGACATGCTAGTCACTCCTGGCGCCAGTTGGCGCGTGTTGGTAAGTGACATGGATTGAATCGCACTAGAGCGGATGAGTCATTGCATTGCAATCAGGCCTGTTGCAATGCAATTGACCGGATCAACTATTTTTTTTGAGGCTACGATTGGCCACGGCAAACTTTTCATCCAGCGTGCGCTTGCTGAGGCCGGGCACATTTTTGTGACGGGCGACAATGGCGTCAACGATGGCTGCTTGATTCGTGAATACCGAAAGAGGTTTTCCGGCGGGCGAATGGTCCAAGAGAAGGCTGACCAATGCCCCAATGATGTTGTGATACGTCAGTTCGCTGCGCTCACTGAGTTGGCCATTCGTTTTTGCCAAGGCTTTGAGATCATCTCTTTCAAGTCCAATCGACTGGAGCTCTCCCAAGATTTCTTGAATGCGTTGCTGTTGCGCTTTGAACGCTCTCGATAACTCATCTCGATCTGCTTTCAACGAGAGGAAAGTTCCGAGGCTGACCTTTGCAGGAGCATCCTCACCGTACTCGAATAAAAAACTGGGTTTGTGGTCGGGGTAATGAATTTCCATCCAGCGGCGTAAGTCTGAGTGGCGAATGGTCAGCTGATAGGGTTCTACATAGCTTCCGAAAGGAACCGAAACCCCGATGCATCCATAAGGCAGTTCTCCATTGCGTACGGCGTCTAAAATCCTTTCGATAGCGATATGGAGACTGGGCCACTGGGGAAATAGGACTGCAAGATTCTCGGGGCGAGACCAGTCCGCCTGGACTATTTGGGCTTCGTAGCGAGTGAGGTTGCACCAGCGCAATGCCGCGTCTATAGGGCGATAGAAGCTTTTGCTATGAGGATTGAAAACATCAATAGTCATAACGTGGCGGACCTCCATTCCTAATGGATAGACCTCGCACCGACTATCTATAAATGTAAATAGCTAATCATGCTAGCTGGGCGGTTGCAGGAGCTGAGTGCAACACGGTCATTGAATTGAAACTGGAGCATCATGCCGCATAGCCATGGCCTTCTGCATCACCTCGTCCATAACTTCGATTGGGCATTTGAAGTCGAAGCGCTTACGCGGTCGCATGTTCAGTTGCAGCGCAATGGCGTCCAGCTCCTCCTGGCTATGTACCGACAGGTCTGTGCCCTTGGGCAAGTACTGGCGAATCAGGCCGTTGATGTTTTCGTTGCTGCCGCGCTGCCAGGGGCTGTGCGGGTCGCAGAAGTAGATCGCCACGCCGGTTCTTTGGGTGATCTCGGCGTGTCGCGCCATCTCCCGGCCCTGGTCGTAAGTCATGCTCTTGCGCATCTCCAGCGGCATGCTATTGAGCGCGGCGCTGAAGCCTTCCAGCGCCGAAGTCGCCGTCGCGTCGTTCATCTTCACCAACATCAGGTACCCACTGGTGCGTTCCACCAGCGTACCGACGGACGAGGCGTTGGCCTTACCCTTGATGAGGTCGCCTTCCCAATGCCCCGGCATCAGCCTGTCTTCAATCTCCGGCGGGCGCACATGAATACTGACCATCTCGGGGATCTGGCCGCGCCGATCCACGCCACCAGAGCGCGGCCGGCGCGTCGTCTTGCCTTGGCGCAGACAGATGATCAGCTCCTTACGCAGCTCACCCACTGGCAGGGCATAGATCGCGTTGTAGATCGTCTCGCGACAGACGTAGGCATCTCTGAGGCTAGGTATGTTCATGTGGCGCAGCTTGCCGGCAATCTGTTCGGGAGACAAACGCTCACGCAGCATATGAACCACCAGTTCGAAGCGCTCGCTCCCCGGCAGCAGCTTTCGGCTCGGTCGACAGACTTGGCGGCGGGCCTTCATCTGCTCCTGGGCCGCGCGGGCCGAGTAGCTGCCACAGACATCTCGATTGCGGCGCAGCTCTCGACTGATGGTCGAAGGAGACCTATTGATCAGGCGAGCAATCCTGCGCAGGCTGAAGCCCTGGGCGTGGCCGATTTGGATGGTGGCGCGTTCTTCAACGCTGAGTTCGGTATATGACATAGGGGCAGCACCGTACCGGAAAGGTCAGGTGTTGCACTCAGTTTTTGCCGCCGCCCTGTTTCTTCGGTCGATCAACTTGGTGAGGCCATTTCATTTCCAGTTTCAGATAAAACTTTTTGACGTGTAAGTACTTTGGAATTCGTTATTCTTTCATTGCTGCTTCCTGAGTTTTAGATGCTTTTTGTGAGAATAATTTTACAGTTTTGAGTTTCCTTGCGCTGTGTCTTGCTTTTTCAATAACTGCCTTTCCTTTCGATGTAAAGAAGGTGTGAGTATATGAGTAAACGCTCAAATGATCTAGTTTGCCGAAGCGACTCCACTATTACCTATATAAGGGAAATGGGGCGACTATACTGTCCAGTGAGTTAGGTGCGGCTTTACTTCTAAGGATCTAAATAATATGGCAGTGGTGCAAATGTAATTGATGGAGCTATGAAATACTAGATTTGGCCGTTGCTACAAGCTTCAGAGTGCCAATCGCATGACTGAAACTGCCAGCTTACCTCTGCAGACTCATTTACTTCAGATGGAGGAGTGCCTGCTTTTTAAGTTGGATTGCGGAGGAGTGAACTCAGGCTTGAAATCTTTGCATGAGGGCTTGCTGATGAGCTGTTAGCTGGTTGAGAGCGTCGTTCACGCTGGCCGACTCAGCAGCCTGTTCAGTCAGTGAGTCCGTCGTATCACGAATGAGTGTCACGCTGCGGATGATTTCTTCTGCAACACTGCTCTGTTCTTCCGCCGCGCTGGTAATTTGAAGGTTCATACGGGTGGTGGTCGTGACGGCATCACCTACGAGGCGTAGCGTTTCCACCATTTGACCGACATTAGCGACGCTGTCGTGCGTCTGCTGTTGGCTTTCCTTGTTTACTTCGGCAATACGTGAGATGTCATGCTGGAGTTCACATATTACTTGTTGAATGTTGCCCACTGCAATCTGGGTTCGTTGAGCAAGATGACGCACTTCGTCAGCCACTGATGCAAAGCCTCGACCTTGCTTCCCCGCGCGAGCGGCTTCAATAGCGGCGTTTAGTGCCAGCAAGTTTGTATGTTGAGCAATATCTTCGATGATTTTAAGTACCGAATCGATCTGAGCGCTATTGGCCGACAATTTTTGAGAGTTGAAACTGGCATTGCCCAGCTCTTAGGTAAAGTACTATCGCGAGTGCGTGCCACTTCCACGAGTCCGTCGTGGGCAGCAGTGTCTGCCTGTTGAGCTGCCCTGGATACCTGCGCGGCACTTTGCGCGACTTCATTAGCCGTGGCGGACATTTCTTGGGACGCAGTGGCAACCTAGTCGATTTCACGAAACTGCTGCTGCATTCTCATACTTGTTTTCTGTGCAATAACTGCATAACGGTCGGCCAGCGATTGGTTTGTGCCAACGCAATCCTTGAGTTCTTGAATGACCGGCTGAAGCTTGTCGAGAATAGTGTTGAAGGCGTTCGGCAAAACTCCCAATTCATCCGTAGGGCGTCCTGACTATCACCGGTATACTGTACCCCTTGGAGATACAATGCTCATTTTTTCCTGACCCGCGTATAGCGCTTGGCTACCTTTCGGACTGGGCTTCTGAAGTTGATCAAGATTAATATCTGCGACCGCAATATCGATGACTTTTCCTTCAGAAAGTAACGGGAGGCTGATAGTGGCTGGACTGAGCATCTAAATAGGGTTCACTGATGCAGTCTCTCCGGGTTTCTATTGGATAGCTATACCAGCTGTTATATGGGAGTCCCGATGCGTCTAGTGTTGTGTCCTTTAAGGTTTTTTATCGCCTACTATAGGTTCAAGTTTACTTGACGTGCGCTGAACCCAATAGATTGTCGAACGCCCACTCTCGTTGCCAAGATTGCTTGTTTCTCTAAATTGAGCATCCGCGCCATCCGGTTCGCGGTTTCGAATACTACAAATAGCTGCAGTAATCCGGGATCCTGTTGCAGTGCAAATGGTGTCTGATAGACCAGTGTTTCACGCCGGAGGTGGGCCGGAACGCCTCGCTCCTCTAGCTCACGCTGCGTGAAGTACCTGGCGAGCAAATCCCAGGCCGTAAAGATTTGCTGCATCAAAATATCACTGCATGCGCGCAACTCGGGAGTCGTCCTGGAAGCTCTGAGCTTGCCGTGCCGCTTCGTCAAGCATTCTGCTGCTTGAATCGCGCACGAGATCCAGGCTTGTTTGCAACCGCAGTAGGGTGGTGCCCAATAATAAGACCACGACAATAAATGAACGAAGACTAGCGCGAAGCGTGATTTTCTGGGCAACGGAGAGGGAGCGGAGTGTCATGGTGCGGATTCGAGAAAGGAGTAGCAAATATTCAGAAAACTGCTCATACGGCTTCTATCAGGTCGGTCTCCATTGCGCGCCGGATGGTTGATAGCGGAGGCAATGTCAGTCAAGTAAAAAATGTCATGCGGGTCGGGCAGCCCTGATATTCGAATGCGTTTTCGTCCTCGCCATAATAGTGACAAGCCAGCCTCGGCTAATTGTCTGTGGCTGACAAGCATCAGGCTGCGAGCGCCAATGCGAAGCCCGATGTACGCGGTAAAAGCATCGACAGCATAACTTGCTGGGTCGCTGTAGAGCGGTTCGCTGACTCAGCTGACCGCTCATATAGATTAAACTCCATCACGCAGCGACGGAGTTCTAGGTGCTCATCGGGGAAGTAGGGGTTGAAGTGCTGACTACTACTGTCGGTAGAGCCTACTGAGGTCGCCAATATCATAGTTGTCCGCCTAGCGTGCCTTTGATTATTCGTCGAAAGGTCTGAGTAACGCTAATAGCGCTTTGTGCATTGCCTCCACTTCATTTTGCGGACTGTTTAGCAAGGTGAAGAGTTCTTGCACAAATGGTCCGATAACCGAGCCTAGGTTGGACCTTCCTGAAATTGTTTTGCCCACGATTTTGGGGTGAGAGGAATAAGCTTTTTCGACAAGCTGGCGCGGTAAGCAAATGGATATTTGGTAGGGCGAGCTTAGGAAATTAAATTCAGATTTCTTCGCCGCCTTCAGTACAATCATATCGCCAGGCTCAAGTTGTGCGGCACACTCCCCAATGTTGAGAGTCGCTGAACCTTGCAATTGGTGAACGAGAAAATAACAGTCATCATTGTCCGTACGAATCTCTTTCATATCTCGACCGATATTTATTCCGTGAGTCAAGGCTTAGGTAGCCTTCATTCGCAATTGATGCTCGAAAACTGCCTGATGAATATCGAAAATCAGTTGACTGACAAATTGTGCATTATACTTTCGTAGCGTCTGTGCAGCATCAATGCATCAGGTTTTTACCAGTCTATGGGAAAAGTCAAGATTTAACTTTGCTCTCTCGGCCATGAACCAGGCGGTGAGTGCCAAAGAAGAATTGCTTCGACCTGCGTCTTTTTGGCGTTAGCGAACAATTTCACTGGCGCAAGCGGACAAGAAATTTATCCGAGCTTGGGGTCAGATTCGTCAATCAAGGGCTCAATGGCAAACGGTGCACACATGTTCTTTAACAAAAGTAATCTGGTGAGTGAGCTAACTGAAGTATTGAACCGAATCTTGCGTGGGCAGGTATCTGAAGTACGTCATTCGCTATCGATAAAGCCCCACTGTGAGCTGGTACAAAGTCTTGAGCAGCTCGAAATAGAAAAGTGCAAAACAGAACAAGGGTTGCTTGAGATTCAAGAGGTTGTGGCGCGTCAGGTTTATCAGTTAGAGATGTTCGAGCAGAAGGGTGAACGCTTACGTGAGGAACTCGAAAAAGCAAATCACCGCATCAAGGAGATGGACTCGCTAATCCTGCAGTTAAATGAGAGCACTCGCCATCATGAAAGCGAGGCAAAAGTTTGGGAGCTTCTGCAGTCGACCCTAACTGAAGGGTGTTGGGACGTCACCGTGATGAATGGGCGGATCGAGGACCCCGGCAGCCGCATGCGGTTCTCCAACCAGTTCCGCGTGTTGATGGGGTATGGCCCACAAGAGTTGCCCGATGGTTGGGATACACAGCTCAGTATCACCCACCCGGACGACCAGTCATCGATCCAGGCCGTTTTTGAGCGTGAAATCTTGAGCCCTAATGGCAGCGGAGAATACGTGTATGAATACCGGATGCGTCATAAGACTCGCGAGTACATTTGGTGTCGAGAGCGTGGGCGTGCGGTGCAGAATGAGCAGGGGAAATTGAGTCGCGTCATTGGTGCTGTTAGGGACATTACCGACGAGCGCTCGGCGCAGGAAACTCATAAGCAAATGCTCGAACAGAACCGGGCAACGTACGAGCAGATCGCAGCAGTGGTTGGTGTAATTAAGGGAATTGCCGATCAGACCAATTTGCTTGCCTTGAACGCGGCGATAGAAGCTGCCCGAGCTGGCGATGTGGGACGGGGATTTTCCGTAGTTGCCGATGAAGTACGCAAGCTAGCTGAGAATACCCGTCAAGCCACCCACCAAATTCAGACAATGTTGCATCAGCAAAAGCACTGACTTTATTGCACGCTTTAGAGTTTAAGGGCAGCCTAAGCTGCCAATAAATTGTCCAGTTAGCCTTACTTTCGACATAAGTGCCTCCATGCACTTAAGTCGAATTGTTTAGAACGATGCTGCCAAAATTACCTGAGCATAGAGGTTGGTGTCGCTGCTACCCAATTGGGTGCCGCCGCTGGCATCGCTTTTTTCGGGTTTGTAAAAGCCAACTAGCGGCAATAGGGTGAAGTGTTCATTTATCGTCCATTCTGCGTACAGGTCTGCCTCTCGCCCATCTAGGTTTTTGCGACTGCGGTCGAGTGTTGAAAAATCATAAAGCAGTGCGCCCACGTTTACCGAAGGAGCCGCGGCTACTTTGATGCCGACATGATGAACTTGCGTATTGCTATTGAATGGACCTGCGTAGTTGGAAGCGACTTCACCTTGGTACCAGGTGCCCAACGCTCGACCGTTGCCATAAAACAATGGATCGTAACCTTCAGAGAAACGGCTGTAGCGATAGTTCACAACTGGTTTGAGTGGCAGGTCGCTAAACGTCCAGCCTGCTTCCATATACCAGGCATTTTCTTCGCCGCTACTCTTGTGTTCCCTGGCGTATTCACCTGCTAAAAACAGATTAGGAACACCTGCGTTGCCTTGCGCTCTGACGCTGTATTGCTTCATGCCCTTCCGCTCGGGGAAGAAAAGGTCCGCCAGTTCCTTATCGGTATCAAGCACTTTTAAATATGTCAGGCCTATCGTGCCCTTCTCATTCACGTGTTCAAGAGTACCTACAGCTACCTCTGGTTTAGCCTGGCCCGGATTATCTGACTTCAGCCACATCAAGTCACTCCGCCAGCCTTGCTTACCTCCAAGGCGCAGCACTACCGTCTGGTCGAAAGCTTTGCGAGAGGTCAGGTAATAAGCTCCTCCTCGATTCTGCCTTCCGTCGGCGACCTCGCGGCCAAGATTTAAGGCGTCTCCTGATACGAGGAAGCCGTCACCGATGACGATATTCTGACGACCGACGGAGAAGTCGATCCCGTCAGTTCCTAGCTGGGGAAACAGTTCGGCAGACCGCCAACCTATGTATGCGTCTTCAATCTTGGTTGTACGCTCCGAGCCATTTGACCAGCCAGCTGGATCTCCATCGCCGTAAGTCCTTGTGGACACCCAGTTCAGCGCCGCATAAGAATTTCCAAAACTATTGGAGGAGTGTTTGAGATCTAATCCATATTGAAACGCTGATTCTTGCCAGCTGCTAGATCCTTTAGCACGCGTGCCAGATTGAGCGTAATTCTCTCTACTGTAGAACGCTCCGGCGGCTGCCTGCAGTTTGGCGTCAATCTGGGTCTGCCCATCTGCATAGAGTTGAAGGGCGCCTGCGAGCGGCGACAATCCTACGAGTACCGCCAGTGAAACGGATCGATAGAGCAGCGTTGAGTGCATCGGTTGGTGTGTCACGATAATAATCTCCAGGACCTATATACAGGGGGCACTCGGCAAGCCGCGAGCTGGTCTAGGCAGTCGGGTAAATATTGCCCGGTGCTACTCAAAGGCTATGGCCACGACTGCTCTGTATTCTTTGTTATCCCTGCGAATATAGCTTCGAGGTCAGCGTTAAGGACGCTGCCGTTCTGGTTATAGAGCTCATAGGCGTGGGCTGGAAGGCAGGTAGCAATTGCTAGCGCCAGTGGGATGTACTGCTTGGGGCGAGGCATCAGCGGCATGTTCTGTTCCTATTAATTGTTGTGGTGTTGGAAGTGCTTGGATGGCCGGTCTTAGCCGGCATTTACTAAGCGCCCGTAAGGGCTTGGTTAGGCTTGTGAACTGCCCCTTTAATAGTCTTTTTTAGCTCGCTCTGAGTTGGCTAACTTGAGCGAAGGTGCAGGTCGTCTGGCAACTTGAGCGCCGGTAGCCCCTACGCAAGCCTCATGCCATAGCTGTATCTGATAGTTAACAGTCTGTTTTTAAAAGATTTTCTTGGATATATCTGCGTGAGTTGCGTGTGCGAGTGTCGAACTATGGAACAGTGATATCGGAGAGGTTGAACAGCTTTGCTCCAGGCAACTAAGGCTGCTGCACTGAGCCCATTTTCATATTTCCCGGTGCGTTGCCAATGCTTATCTCGGCGCTGTTCTGTTGACGGATTTTTCAGGGGGAGTGGTGGGTGGCAATCTCAGGAATGCGATTGATTAGTCGTTATTTCTGATCCCGCTGGCCGCGGTTTGTGGCGCATTGCAAAAAAACTTTGTCTAGACCTGCAGGGCTATCGCGATCCGACGCCTTGTCTGGCCTGCTGCTTCATCCTCTCTTTACCGAACATCTGGTTTATTTAGTCTTGCAATCACCGCTCCCGATTGAACGATCAGTTTTTGTTGATTGCCAGGTTCTTGTCCTGAGCCGAAGAATGGATCTTCCAATAACAACAGCAATTTTGCCTTGGTCCGTGACAGGAGGCCTTTATGCAGCAGAGGGCATCGCAACAAAAACTAAAGTCCGCATCTTTGGGTGTGTCCGATATCGTTTTCTTCGTAATTGCTGCGGCAGCGCCGCTTGGTGCCACCCTGGGAGCTGGGCCAGTAGTGTTTGCAGTAGGAGGTTCCGGTGCTCCTGGCATATATCTGATCGCTTCGATAGTGCTCTTGCTGTTCGCAATTGGTTTCGCAGCAATGAGCCGGCACGTAGTGAGCGCCGGTGGTTTCGCCGAGCTCGTCAATCATGGGTTGGGGCGCATGGCGGGCCATGCAGCAGCAGGCGTGGCATTGCTCGCTTATGTCTGCATGCTCACAGGAATCTATGGACAATTTGCCGCTTTCGGCGCTGACGTCCTTAGTTCATTTGCCGGCGTCCATTTGGAATGGAGTTGGGTGGCGATAATCGTCATCGCGCTAGTTGGCTTGTTCGGTTACTTGGACGTCAATGTATCCGCCAAGATCCTCGGTGTCTTGATGGTCCTTGAGGTGCTGATACTCCTAGTGTTCGATGTTGCTGTCATTCTGCAGACTGATGCCAGCAGCTTCACATGGGCCGGGTTTCGTCCTTCTGAGATATCTGGACCCGGCTTGGGCGTTGCTCTGATGTTTGCCTTTTGCTGCTTTGTTGGTTTCGAATCGACGACCATATATGGGGAGGAGGCCAAGAATCCCAAGCGGGCGGTTCCTCTCGCCACCTACATCGCTATAGCCATTATCGGGGTGTTCTACACCCTCACCACTTGGTGTCTGGGCTTGGCTTATGCAAATAGTGATGTTCAGGCTGTGGCTGGAGCCGACATGATCAACTTCGTGTTCAACGCGAACACCCAGTATGTCGGAGAGTGGTCTACTGAGATCATGAAAGTACTCGTGATCACCAGCGTGTTTGCTGTGCTGTTGTCATTCCATAATGCCTTGTGCCGCTACCTGTTCGCGCTCGCGCGCTCCAGCTTTGTTCCGAACCGGTTGAGTCAGGTTCATGCAAAACATTCGAGTCCGCATATTGCGAGCGTTGTACTCACTGCCTGCACAGTTGCGGTCATAGGAGCCTTCATATTGTCCAAGGCCGACCCGATACAGCATCTCTATATGTGGATGGTTGGGCTGGGAACGTTGGGTGTTCTGGTGCTGCAAGCGCTAGGTGCTATGGCTGTACTCGGATTCACTCTCAAGACCAAGAAATGCAGTTTCTGGGAGGGGCTGGTGGCACCGGCTCTCGGTGGCGGCGGTCTGCTCGTAGTGGTCCTGCTCGCTGTCATGAATTTTGGTGAGCTCAGTGGTGCCAAGGAAGGTATTGCCACACTTTTGCCTTGGCTCGTTCTGGTCGCAGCACTGCTTGGCATCATCAACGGTCGCCGCCAATCTATTCGATTACCTGCGAGCTCCGCTACACATTCTCAGTGCCTGTAAGTAAGTGCGAGGTAGACAAGAAATGAAATCCATTGGCGATCTCTACAGCCTTGATCGGCAGCATGTCGTACATCCTCATTTGCCCATTACCACGTCCAGCCGCACTATCTTCACTCGTGGAAAGGGGTGCTCTTTGTGGGACATCCATGGGCGTCAGTATCTTGATGCTACGGGTGGCCTGTGGCTCGCCCAAATTGGGCACGGTCGCGAGGAGATCGCTGAGGTAGCTGCACGGCAAATCAAGCAGTTGGAGTACTTTACCTGTTTCTGGGATTTTTCTAATGACAGGGCCATCGAGCTGGCCGAGAAATTGGCCCAGTTGGCACCCGGCAATCTTGATATGAGTTTCTTCACCAGCGGCGGCTCGGAGGGTGATGACGCTGCGATTAAGACGGCGCGTTACTACCACTACAAACGTGGTGAGCCGGAGCGCACTTGGATCTTGTCACGAAAAAATGCTTATCACGGTCTAGCGTGCGGTGGTGGTACAGCCACCGGCTTTGCGGATCTGACTGAGGGCACTGGGCCGGGGATCCCGAATGTCGCCCACCTTACGCCTCCTCACAGCTATCGTAGCTGGTACTTTGAGGGGCAGGACACAACGGACTTCTGCGTCGCAGAGCTAGAAGCCACTATAGCCAGAATTGGTGCTAATAACATCGCTGCCATGATTGCAGAGCCGATACTGGGTGTTGGCGGAATGGTTGTTCCTCCGTCGGACTACTGGACACGAATGGCCGATGTATTGCGCAGGCACGGCATCCTGCTGATTTTCGACGAAGTGGTGACTGCTTTTGGTCGTACTGGCACTTGGTTCGCTGCAGAACGCTTCGGTGTAGTTCCAGACATCATGGTCACTGCCAAAGGCATTTCCAGCGGCTATATCCCACTCGGGGCAGTGATGATGACCCGCGAGGTATCCGACGTCGTCCGTAACGGGCATGGCTATCCAGTCGGATATACCTACAGCGGCCATCCTGTGGCCTGTGCCATTGCTCTGGAGAATCTCCGCATTATCGAAGATGAAGGCCTGATCAAGCGCGCCAATGAAATGGGTGGCTACATCGCCGAGCAGCTATCTTCGCTCCGCGATCACCCTTGCATCGGAGAGATTCGCCAGATCGGCCTTGGCATTGCTCTGGAGTTGGTGGTCGACAAGGAGTCTCGTCAGTCTTTGCCGGAGCTAGCGATACGCATTCCTGATGTCATTCGCGAAGAAACCGGTGTCATTGTGCGTATCAGCAGTGCAACGAATCTGGTGCTTTCTCCGCCACTGACAATCTCGCGTGAAGAAGCCGATCAGGCAGTTGAGGCCGTTTGCAAAGTACTTTCACGCCTGCGTCCTGACGGATCCGTCTGACCAAAAGCAAGTATCAGTCCGGCGGGTCTGTTAACGGGCAGGTCGCCTTCTTCGCCGATAACCCATGGCAGAGCGTCGTGGTCTGGTATCAGGCCGTGTTTCCTTTCTGCTGCTCACCGATTTCTGCGCTGACTCGCGTTTATTCAAGGCGTGAAGTCGTCGCTTTGATTCAATGGAGTACCACATCATGGAAAAATCTCAAGTTTATGGTGACCTACACCTTCAGCCGCTGGCCGGAGTCTGGCGTGAAGGTAGCGCTGGCCGCTTGATGACGGTGACCGACCCATATACACAGCTGTCTCTCCTCGAAATTCCGCTGGCGAACCAGATGGATCTTCATGTTGCCTACACCAAGGCGGCGGAAGTCCAACCTGCATGGGCTGCGCTGGGGCCCTCAGCGCGTGCTGCGGTACTCCTTCGGGCCGCACAGATCTTTGACGAGCGTCATGATGAACTGGTTGACTGGATTATTCGTGAGTCTGGAAGCACGGTGCTCAAGGCGGAGATCGAGTGGGCCTTAGCCAAGTCCATTACACTTGAGGCCGCATCGTTTCCAAGTCGAGTTCATGGTCGAATCGTCGAGTCGAATGTGGCTGACAAGGAAAGCCGCGTATACCGGCGACCGCTGGGTGTAGTCGGTGTGATCAGTCCCTGGAATTTTCCCCTGCATCTCACTCAACGTTCAGTTGCTCCCGCCTTGGCGCTAGGTAATGCTGTAGTGGTGAAGCCCGCGAGCGATACGCCTATCACCGGTGGTTTGTTGTTGGCTCGGGTGTTTGAGGAAGCAGGACTTCCTGCTGGGGTGCTCAGTGTTGTGGTGGGGGCGGGAGCCGAGATCGGTGATGCATTCGTCCAGCATCCAGTCCCCAGCTTCATTTCTTTTACCGGTTCTACTCCGATTGGCCAGAACATCGCTCGGCAGGCGGGCAGTGGCGAGTACCTCAAGCACGTAGCCTTGGAGCTTGGGGGGAACAATCCATTCGTAGTACTGGCCGATGCTGATCTAGAACAGGCCGTGCATGCGGCTGTAGTGGGAAAGTTCCTGCACCAGGGGCAAATCTGCATGGCGGTCAACCGCATCATTGTCGAGGATGCGATCTACGATGATTTCGCTACTCGCTTCGTCGAGCGGGTCCGTGATCTGCGGCTGGGCGATCCGAAGGACCCGGCTACTGCAATTGGCCCGGTGATTAACACTAAACAATTCAGCGGACTCTTGACGAAGGTCGAGCAGGCCCGCAACGAAGGAGCTTTGCTGGCGTATGCCGGAGATTCCAAGGGGCTCGTGTTCGCACCGCATGTATTCATTGAGGTCGAGCCGCATATGGAACTCGCTTATGAGGAGATCTTTGGGCCGATTGCCGGGTTGATGCGCGCACGCGATGCCGAGCATGCCCTGGTGTTAGCGAACGATACTCGCTTCGGTCTGTCAGCGGCGGTTTTTACCGGGAATCTAGAGCGTGGCGTTCAGTTTGCTCGGCGGATCCACTCGGGTATGGCGCATGTCAACGACATCACAGTAGGGGATGAACCCAATGTCCCGTTTGGTGGCGAAAAGAACTCGGGGCTAGGCCGCTTCAATGGCGACTGGGCTATTGAGGAGTTCACCACTACGCAGTGGGTCTCTGTCCAGCGAGTGCCACGGCCTTATCCGTTCTGAGTGCATCAATATTCAGGTATAGAGCTGGTCACAAACTGAAGTGCAAATGTATGTTCCCACATTGAAGTAGGCTCCCATGAAAATTAACTACGAACAAACTATCGAAAATTTCTCCGAAGAATTTCATCTTTCTAAGAAAGAGACAGAAAAAGGAAAGGATTATATCCCTGGAGGATTCAGTAGGCGTACATTCGCCTACGGTCCGCATGCAATTTTTGTTGATAAGGGCGATGCACAGTATATATACACAATCGAAGGGAAGAGGTTGCTTGATCTAAACAACAACTTCTCGACTAATGTGTTGGGGCACAATCATCCCTTGGTCATGGAAGCAATTCAAAAGATAATTCCGAACGGATTCTCTTTCGGTAATCCGACTGACTATGAGTTGGATTTGGCAAAACAAATATGCGAAAGAGTTAATTCTATCGATCAAGTCAAGTTCTTCTGCTCTGCCAGCGAGGCATGCTTGAGTTCGATACGAATTGCGAGGGGCTACACGGGGAAAAAGAAAATTGCCAAGTTCGAAGGTGGTTATCACGGCTTTACCGACGATCTTGCAGTATCTGCTCACCCCAACCCAAGTGCATTTCCTGGTCCAGACTTCAATCCAAAAGCCATGCCGGACTCTGATGGTATTCCGTCTTATAAGACGGATAACGTGGTTGTGCTGGTCCAAAACGACTTTGCTGCGTGTGAGAAGATACTGCGTAACAACGCCGATGAGATTGCCTGCCTAATCATGGAATTACAGTCCTGTGCTGGTGGTATCGTCGAGCTTGAAAAGGAATTCGTACGAAAGATCAGGGCTCTTACGGAAGAGCTTGGCATCCTACTGATCGTTGATGAGACTATCACTCTCCGCGCTGCATACGGTGGCTTACAAAGTGTTTATCAGGTAAAACCGGATATGACCGTGCTTGGGAAAATGATTGGCGGTGGTCTGCCTATTGGCGCTGTTGGTGGAAGCCGAAAAGTGTTCCGTGTGCTGGAGGACAACCAGGTGATGCTTTCTGGCACTCACCACGGACATCCACTGGCGTGTGCTGCTGGTAGTGCGTGTCTGAAAGCCATGGATGCGGATGCCTACGTGCGACTGAATACTATGGCAAAAAAAATCAAAACTGAGCTGAATTCTTGGGCGCAAGAGTTCAAGTATCCATTCATCGTCTTTGGTTTGTTTTCTGTCTTCGGTTATGCATTTACGAAAGAATTTGGTCAGGCAATTACTACGCATCGAGATTATTGGAATAAAATCGATGAAGACAGCATGAATATCTATGCACTTGAAATGGCAACCCGGGGTTATTTCCCGGTACATCGTGGGCAAGTTGGTTTGACGCTTCCGATGACTGACGAAGATGTCGACGGGTACATCGAGACCACCAAGGACATTATTAGGCTGATTTATAGCGAGGACTAAGGTACTTGAGAGACAGCCAAGGACGGTTCCCCCTCGATATTAAAATTTCGAATGCAACAGGTTTGGTCGTCGAATTCTGTGGCTCGGCAATCAGGTGCTCACGGGCACCCAATCCTCCAGGATCTCTCCGAGCCTAGGAAGCATCCCTACAGCGACGTGCCTGGGGAAGGCATGTAAGTGAGTGTTCTAGTGTCTCTATCACGCAACGTCGAAGTGACCGGACTGCCGGGCTGCGATTTCCTTTCAACGTGGCTAGTGCCAGAGTGCTCCGTGGTGCATCAGCCAACGGTACGTAGCGCACCCCAGGATGGCTAAATAGTCGAGTGGCGGTTAGCGGGAAAGTATCGAATGCGCCGCCATAGGCAACCGCAGCCAGGCTTTCTGGGATGGACTGAACCAGTGCGCCGACTCGGCTTGGTTCCTGCCGCTCCGGGCCCAAACTCCAGTAGGACGCCCATTCAGCAGGGGCACCTTCGCCAGCAACGGCGAAGGGTTGCTCCATCAAGTCCGAAATGTGGAGGAGTGGAGCGTCAGCCATAGAATGGCTGGCCGGGACGGCAGCGACGCGAGGCTCATCGAACATTGCGTCGAATTCAAGTCGTTCATCGCCGATGGGCAAACGGACGAGCGCTGCATCTACCTTACCGCTGATCAGCGCCTGGACCTGGTTGGTCATGTTCAGCTCGGTGAAGATCATGCGGATGTCCGGATTGACCTGCCGGAACATTGAAAAGATCAGGTGAGTGAGCTCACCGGCGGCATCACCGAAGAATCCCAGTTTCAACACAGCACGACTCTTCTCAGCAATGGCCCGGCATTCGAGGATGGTGTTGTTCATATTGCCCAGTACTAGACGCGCTTGGTCAATGAAGGCCTGGCCAGCTTCGGTTAAAGAAACGCGGTGACTGGTACGTTCAAACAGCCGGAAGCCGATTTCTGTTTCGAGCTTAGCGATCTGAGCGCTCAAGCCCGATTGGGCAATATTCTCGATCTCGGCTGTCTTGCCGAAGTGAAGGGTTTCGGCGAGCCTGGTGGCGAGGAGAAGTTGTTTGGTGTCCATGGGTTATGCCTCCCTCATGGAGGTGGAAATAGAGACTACACGCAATATCTATGCTCTCCATCGCACCCCTATCGTGAGAGAGATCCTCGCCTCCTTGCGGCTAGTACGAACTCCCAGCAGTGTGGCTGCCGCTGGCTGTTGGCACTTACTGCTGCGCCGCGTCGAATTAGCGGTCACCCCATACTAATACTGCGGGCGTAGAATTGGGGAATAAATCGACGCACATGTAAAGCAGTGGTGCTCCCATTGGTCGCTTAAGCTGCCTACGGGAGTGGCCACTTCCAACAACCTCCAGAGACTACGGGAGTGTCAGTTGCAAATGCAACATGGACTCTGACCACTTTCCACGACGGCACTGGCGAGCAGATCATAGGGCCTGACTGGACCTGGAAAATAGTATTGGACCATTCAGTCCTTAACTGCTAGCTTGTTCTCACGAGGCATCGATTAAGCTTGCCCCGTTGCTCCGGAGCCCCGTACTGATCATGGCCAGACCGCAAGAGTTCGACACCGCCGAGGCCCTGCACAAGGCCATGGTCGTGTTCTGGCGCAAGGGCTATGAGGCTACGTCGATGGTCGATTTGCTCGATGCCACAGGGCTGAGCAAGAGCAGCCTGTATGGCACGTTCGGTGGGAAGCGTGAGTTGTTCGTAACTGCCTTTGATGCCTATCGCAATGAGCGGGAAAAGGACATGAGTCGCGTTTTGGCGCAGGGACATGCCCGCCAGGCGATTGAAGAGTTCTTCCGTATGCTTTTTGTCAGCCTCGGGGCGCTCGAGCCTGCCCGTGGCTGCATGAGCATCAACCAGGGTGTCGAGATGGCACCGCATGATCCTGAGATCCGCGCGCGGGTCATGGAGGACTTTCGTCACATCGAGGATGCGCTGACCAGCGTTATCGAGCGAGGGCAGGGAGACGGTTCACTGACCAGTACCAGAAATGCTCGTGAGTTGGCTCGCCTTTTGGTCCTTGCCTTCCCTGGACTTCAGGTGATGGCCCGCATCGGGTATGCACAAGCTGATCTCGATGACTCGCTGAGTCTTTTACTTTCCAATCTCGACTGACCGCAGGCTCAGGATTTTTTTACCCAAAATGGACCGATCGGTCCTTAATAGATAAAAGCCGGAATCGAGGAGATACCCATGAAAATTCAACAGATACGCAACGCAACGCTGATCATCGAGTATGCCGGAACGAGGTTTCTGATCGACCCGTTGCTGGCAGAGAAGGGTGCTTATCCGGGTTTCGAGGGCACTGCGAACAGTCATCTGTTCAATCCCACTGCTGCCCTGCCTGTGTCGATGGACGAGATCCTGAATGTTGATGCAGTCATCGTTACCCACACTCACCCCGATCATTGGGACGAAGCTGCCAAGGCCTTGCTGCCAAAATATCTGCCGGTCTTTGCCCAGCACGAACAGGACCGTGAGTTGATCAAGTCTCAGGGGTTCACTGACGTTCGCCTGCTAATAGGTGCCGAGTTCAATGGGATTACGTTGGTTCAAACTTTGGGGCAGCACGGTTCGGATGCTGCAGTCGAGGCAATGGGGGAGATCCTTGGTGAGGTCTGTGGGGTGGTGTTCAAACATCCCCAAGAAAGGACCGTATACCTCGTTGGCGATACTGTCTGGAACCAGTACGTCCAGGATGGCCTAAAGGAGCATGAACCCGATGTCGCGATTCTCAATGCAGGCGACGCGCAGGTCCCTGGCCTGGGTTCGATCATCATGGGCAAGCACGATGTATACGAGGTATACAGGGCCGCACCGAAGGCGACACTTATCGCCACCCATATGGAATCGGTGAATCACGCGGTGCTGACGCGTAAAGAGCTTCGCGATTTCTCCATTGAGAAGGGTATGACCGACCGTCTGCTGGTTCCTGAGGACGGCGAGACCTACAGCCTCTGAGTCGAATTCCCCTTCCCATAAACGCTCACAGCAAGAAAGAAAACATGTCAGTTGAAGCAAACAAGGAAATTGTCCGTCAGTTCTACGCAGCTATTCAGCGCGAAGACTACGAATCCGTCGCCAGAATGTGCCACAAAGACTTCAAGTTCTACCTCCAGGTAGACACTCCCATTCTTGGGGCGGAAGGCTTCGTCCAGTCGGAAAAGAAAAACTTCGATGCCTTCGAAGGATTCATTTTCAAGATTGAAACCCTGTTAGCCGAAGGGAATCAGGTCGCGGTCTACATGGCCTTCGACGGGCGGCAAACTGGCGTGTTGGATGGGCATGAGCCGAAGGGCGCCCGACTGCATTTCTCCCTCATGATGTTGCTGACTATTGCCGAAGGGAAAGTCATCGAGAAGCGTGCCCACTTTGACCGCATGGATATTCACCGGCAGATAGCTGGCGCGGGTTGATCCTGGGGCTACAGATCATTTCTTCAGGGATTTGATTGCTCTGCGACGTTCTTGCGACTTCGTCATCGGTTTCATTGGATTTGGTTCCTTGGAGCCTGCGAGGTGTCCAGCTGAAAGGGGCATAGCACACTGGATGTAATGGGGCACCCTTGCCCCACCCACCCACCCACCCACCCAAGCAGCATGGATGAACGGTAGTTAAGAAGGTTATGCATCCTATGTTGTTGCTGACAAAGTTAGATCGCACGAGGCGACAGGTCTGGCGATTTACTCTCTGTTCCTTGCCTGGCAAAACGTAAATGCCTCAAGTGCCATCGAAGCGCCTGAATCACCCTGCGTGCGCCTCAAGTCGATGAGCAGGGTGGTGATCTTTGGTGAGGGTGGGATTCGCAATGTAGTCAATGATGTAGGTCCTGCTGCGCTGGCTGCAGAACCAAGCGGTGAAATTTATCGGATGACCTCGGCTGTCAGGTTGAAGGAGTTTCCTGCAGCCGCTGCATCACACCGAGGTAAGCGATAGCGCTTATATCCGTGCGTTGTAGGATGGTGAAAGCCCAAACCGGTAACGGTTCGGGCTTTTTGCTTTTATGTCAGAAGACTACCGCTCCTACGCGGACTCGATGTCTTCGTAAGGCAGGCCAACGTAATTCTCGGCAATGGTCTTGCGCCCGGCCTCGGAACCGACGAAGTAGTCCAGTTCGGTCTGCTGCATGCGCTGGCTGAAGGCGTCGGTGTTGGGGAACTTGTGTAGCATCGAGGTCATCCACCAGGAGAAGCGTTCGGCCTTCCAGATGCGTCTCAGGCAAATCTCCGAGTACTTCTTCAGCAAGTCACTGCGGCCTTCGCGGTAGACCTTGAGCAGTATGCGATACAACGTGCTGACATCGCTGGCGGCCAGGTTGAGGCCCTTGGCACCGGTGGGCGGAACGATGTGCGCGGCGTCGCCGACCAGGAACAGGTGGCCGTACTGCATGGGTTCGACCACAAAACTACGTAGCGACGCGATGCTCTTTTCGATGGATGGGCCAGTGATCAGGCGTGCGGCGGTCTCAGTCGGCAGGCGGCTTTTCAGTTCGTCCCAGAAACGCTGATCGGACCAGTCCTCGACCTTCTCCTCGCTGCCCACCTGCACGTAATAACGGGTGCGGGTCGGTGAGCGCATGCTGCACAGGGCGAAGCCGCGCTCGTGGTTGGCGTAGATCAGCTCCTCGTTGACCGGTGGCGTGTCGGCCAGCACGCCGAGCCAGCCGAACGGGTAGACCCGCTCGAATTCCTTAAGCACGCCCTGCGGGATCGACTGACGCGATACACCGTGGAAACCATCGCAGCCGGCGATATGCTCGCAGTCCAGGCGCACGGCTTCGCCATTATGGGTAAAGGTGACATGCGGCTGTACGCCCTTGAGTTCGTGCAACTGGGCGTCGGTGACGTTGTACAAGGTGATGCCGCCGCTGGCCTGGCGCGCGGCCATCAGGTCGCGGGTGACTTCGGTCTGGCCGTAGATCATCACGGTCTTGCCCCCGGTGAGTTCGCGCAGGTCAATGCGTTCGCGGCGGCCATCGAAGGCCAGCTCGAAACCGTCATGCACCAGACCGTCCTGATCCATGCGCTCACTCACACCCGCCTCGCGCAGCAAGTCGACCATGCCCTGTTCTAGCACGCCAGCGCGGATGCGGCTGAGCACGTAGTCGGGACTCTGGCGTTCGATGATGATGTTGTCGATGCCGGCCTTGAGCAGCAGCTGGCCGAGCAGCAGACCGGACGGGCCGGCACCGATAATAGCGACTTGGGTCTTCATTGTTATTGTCCTTGAGGGCTGACGACAGACGCTGTGACACCTGCCTGACTTTCTTCTCCTGCATTTTTGGTGGATATAGTTCGGCTTTGAAGGCACTATTCGATTATCTTTCTGGACTTTTCGAGTTTTTCTGAGTTATGCATAAAGCCTCCACTACGGCGGTTCCGGTGTTCAAGCTGTACGGCGAAACGGCCGCCTGGCCGACACCTGATCTGATCCACTGCGAGTCAATTCCCGAGCGCAGCCGCCTGCACGACTGGGAAATCAAACCCCATCGGCATGGCGATCTGGTGCAGTTGCTGTACGTGCAGGGCGGTAGCGCCGAGCTGGAAGTGGAGGGCGTGGTTAGCTGTGTGCAACAGCCTTCGCTGCAGGTGGTGCCGGCGCTTAGCGTGCATGGTTTTCGCTTTTCTCAGGACATCCAGGGCCATGTACTCAGCCTGGCCCTGCCGTTGGTGGAACAGCTCGGCACGGTGCTCGACAGCCCACCGCTGGCGCGTGCCGCCTGCTATCAAGCGGGTGAGCAAAAGCGCTATATGGACGGGTTGTTCGACGCCATCGTCGAGGAATACAACACCCAACAACAGGGCCGCGAGCTGATGCTGCAGTCGCTGGTCAGTGCCTTGCTGGTGTGGGTCGGTCGGCGCTCACTGGCCCTTGAACATGCCGAGGCGCAGAGCCCGGATCGTGGCCGCGAACACCTGCAACGTTTTACCCGCCTGCTGGAAAGTCACTTTCGCGAGCACCGGCCCATCGAACATTACGCCTCTGAGCTGGGTATCAGCGCCGCGCACCTGAATGCCCTGTGCCGACGCTTGGCCGGGCAGTCGGCGTTGCAGCTGATCAACCAGCGCCTGTTTCTGGAAGCCAAGCGCTGCTTGGTGTACACCGCCATGACTGTCAATCAGGTGTCAGACAGCCTGGGCTTTTCCGAGCCAGCGTATTTTTCTCGCTTCTTCAAACGTGGCAGCGGCCTGACGCCCAAAGCCTTCCGCCTGCAACGCTGAGCAAGAGCCCCGATGAATATCGACAACCGCATCAAATTCCGCCACCTGCTGTGCTTTCTCGAAGTGGCTCGCCAGGGCAGCTTGGCGCGTGCCGCCGAGGTGTTGGCAATCAGCCAGCCGGCCGTGTCGAAGACCCTCAAGGAGTTGGAGGAGGTCCTCGCCACCAGCCTGTTCGACCGTAGCAAGCAGGGCGTTACGCCGACCCCGGCCGGGTTGGCTTTTTTGCGCTACGCCGGGCCCAGCGTGCAGGCTTTGCGCGAGGGGGTGCGTAGCTTGCGCAGTGGCGAGCATGAGGCTGGTGTGGTGCGCCTTGGCGTGCTGTCGACGGTGGAAAGCTCGCTGTTGCCTGATGTGGTGCGGAGGTTGCACGAACAGCACTCGGCGCTGGTGGTCAGTGTGGTCACCGGGCCCAGTGCCCATCTGCTCGACCAGTTGCGGGTCGGTGCGCTGGACCTGGTGGTCGGGCGCATGACTGACAGCCCGCAGATCGAGGGGCTGAGTTTCGAGCACCTGTACAGCGAGTCGATGGTGCTGGTGGTGCGCTCCGGTCACGCGCTGCTTGAGGCTGATCTGCGTGACCGTAGCCAATTGGGCGGCTACCCGGTAGTGCTGCCGCTGGCCGGCACCACGATTCGCCGCTATGCCGACAGCCTCTATGTGCAGTGTGGCATCGTTATGCCGCAGCAGCGCCTGGAAACCCTCTCGGTGGCGCTCAGCCGGCGCTATGTGCAGAGCAGCGATGCGGTGTGGATCGCCCCACAGGATGCCGTGCGCCAGGACCTGGCCCGCGGTGAACTGCTGGAATTGGATATCGGCCTGCGCGAACCCGGTGGCTCGGTGGGCATCTGCAGCAACCCCACGGCGGCGCTGTCGCTGGCGGCGCAGTGGTGCTGCGAGGCCTTGCGTGAAGCAGCGGCGGTCTACCGCGATGGGCTAGCATGCTGTTGAAAAACTACCTGCGTTGCCATTGCTGCGTTAAAAACATGTTCGGAGTGCTCATTTACGGCTCGTAAACTCCGTGTCCTGGTCTGTTTTGACGAGCCGAAGGCTGTTACTAACGTAGCGCCTTGCACTGGCTACCTCGCCTACGTTTCTCAACGGCCTACTTGATCCATAACCATTAGATTATGGATAGAGGCGATCTTTTCAATTTTCCGCCGAACGACTCTGCTTGAGACTGGGTGCCAAGTCTGTATCCATTTCAATAAGAGGAGATCGGCATGTCCGATGCCCAGCACAGCCGCTTCGTCATTCGCGACCGAAACTGGCACCCCAAGGCATTCACCCCCGACTACAAGACCTCCATTGCCCGCTCGCCGCGCCAGGCGCTGGTGAGCATCCCGCAGTCGATCTCGGAAACCAGTGGCCCGGATTTCTCGCACCTGCAGCTGGGTCAGTACGACAACGACCTGCTGCTCAATTTCAACAACGGCGGATTGCCGGTGGGCGAGCGCATCATCGTTACTGGGCGGGTCATGGACCAGTATGGCAAGCCGATCCCGCATACCCTGGTGGAAATGTGGCAGGCCAACGCCGGTGGCCGCTACCGCCACAAGAACGACCGTTACCTGGCCCCGCTCGACCCCAATTTCGGTGGTGTCGGCCGTGCGCTGACCGACAGCCAGGGCAACTACAGCTTCCGCACCATCAAACCTGGCCCGTACCCCTGGCGCAACGGCCCGAATGATTGGCGTCCGGCGCATATCCACGTTTCCATCAGCGGTCCGTCGATTTCTACCCGGCTGATCACCCAGCTGTATTTCGAAGGTGATCCGCTGATTGCGATGTGCCCGATCGTCAAGTCGATTGCCAACCCGGATGCGGTGCAGAGCCTGATTGCCAGGCTCGATATGAGCGCGGCCAATCCCATGGATTGCCTGGCCTATCGCTTCGATATCGTGCTGCGCGGGCAACGTCAGACTCACTTCGAAAACCGCTAAGGAGCTGTTTCCATGCCTATCCAACTACTGCCGGAAACCCCCTCGCAAACCGCCGGCCCCTTTGTGCATATCGGTCTGGCTTCGGCCGCCGCTGGTAATCCAAGTCGAGAGCAGGAAATCTGGAATCAGATGGCCAAGCCAGAGACGCCAGGCAAACACATCCTGTTGATCGGCCATGTCTACGATGGCAACGGTCACTTGGTGAAGGACTCTTTTCTGGAGTTCTGGCAGGCCGACCACCAAGGCTGCTACGACAGCGTCTTCGACCCGGAAAAACCCTTCAACGGTTTCGGCCGTACCGCCACCACCTTCGATGCTGGCGAGTGGACCCTGCACACCATCAAACCGGGCGTTATCAACAACGCCGCCGGCGTGCCGATGGCACCGCATATCAACGTTTCGCTGTTTGCTCGTGGCATCAATATCCACCTGCAGACCCGCCTGTACTTCGCCGATGAGGCCGAGGCCAATGCGAAGGACCCGGTGCTTAACCTGGTCGAGCAGCCGCAGCGCCGCGAGACCTTGCTGGCCTTCCCCTGCGAGGTGGATGGCAAGCCCGCGTATCGCTTTGACATGCGCATTCAGGGTGACGGCGAGACGGTGTTCTTTGACTTCTAACATGAGTCGGGCGGACGTTCGCGTCCGCCAGCATTTCGAGGCGGTGTTGAGGGCCCGTGGCTATCGGGCTGACGCCGCGCAACAGAAAGCCATTGACCATCTCGGTCAGTGGCTTTCTGCGTTTATGTCTGCACACCAGCGCTCATAAGCCCGGAATATCAAGTTGCTCTCAGGGGCACCGCTGCAGGGTGCGCTTGGGCTGTTCGTAGAACAACTCGCGGTAGCCTTCGGCAAATCGCCCCAGGTGCCAGAACGAGTGACGCATGGCGATTTCCGCCACGGTGGTGTGTGCGGGCGAGGCCTGCTGTAGATCACGATGGGCGGCGTTCAGGCGCTTGGCACCAGGATAGCGGTGGCTGCCTTCAGCGCCGCTGCATTGCTGAGTCACGAGCTGCGCGGTTTGCCAATCGGGGCCTGAATGCTGGGCAACACATCGTCAATCCTTGGCTGAGGTCATGTCGGGTGGTGTCACGATAAACACGTGACCATAGTGGTCGGTTGCGATTATCGAACCATGGTTCGATAATCGCTCAAAGCTCCGCGCCACCATCCCCCTCGGAGCTATGCACAGGACAATAACAATGAGCGAAGAATCCCGCCTGCCGCTGTCGACCCTGGCTCCGCCTATCGTCGCCTCACCGGCAAAGCGCATCGAGGCGCTGACCGGCGACCCGAACTTTATGACCTCACTGGCCCGTGGCCTGGCGGTGATCCACGCGTTTCAGGAGCGCAAGCGCCACCTGACTATGGGGTTTGGGGAGCAATGGAACCAAAAACCAACGTAAGCCCTACCAACGCTTTTCGGTGTCTTCTTCCCAGGCGCCCATCTCGACAAAACAGTTGCGCATGTCGGCCTCCTGGCTGATCTCGGTCAGCAGGTCATGCACGCTCTTGTCCAGCTCATCGTCGCTCCGATACGGAATGGTCAACTCATAGTGGCCGGCATCCAGCCGCTTCATGCCATAGGGCTCCAGGCAGTAGCGCTCAATGTTCTCCGTGGCCCGCTTCCGGCCGCGCACGAACTTGCTGTTATTCACCACCGCGAGGCGCAGGGTGACGGTGGCCACCCGCTCGGCGGCGGGCGGCTCTGCCGGCGACGCGGCCGAAGGCTGCTGGTCGCGTGACCTGGCGCTCTTCTGGTACGCGCCGATCTCGACACCACGGTGGCGCAGGTAGCTGTACAGCGTGCTCTTGGAGATGTGCAGCTTCTCGCCGATCGCGCTGACGCTCAGGCGACCTTCGCGGTAGAGGGTTTCGGCCGCCATGGCGGTGGCCTCAGCCTTGGCTGGCAGGCCCTTGGGACGGCCACCGATCCGGCCACGCGCCCGTGCGGCCGACAGACCCGCCTGAGTCCGCTCGCGGATCAGCTCGCGCTCGAACTCCGCCAGCGAGGCGAACAGGTTGAACACCAGGCGGCCTTGGGCGTGGGTGGTGTCGATGGGGTCATTCAGGCTCTGTAAGCCGACCTTGCGCTCTGCCAGCTCGCCGACCAACTCGACCAGGTGCTTGAGGGAACGCCCAAGGCGATCCAGCTTCCAGATCACCACGGCATCACCCGGCCGCACGTTGGCCAGCAGTTTGTCCAACTCCGGCCGGGCGCTTTTCGCGCCGCTGGCGATGTCTTGGTAGATGCGTTCGCACCCGGCCTGTTTCAGGGCATCGACTTGTAGGTCGGCTTTCTGATCCCGAGTGCTCACTCGCGCATAACCGATCTTCATCAAAAGTACTGTTTACTCGACTACGTTAGTAATAGTTGAACTTTGATTAAGCGTACCAGTTATTTGAACCGTAGCGCGGGGAGCTTAACGAACCGAGCCATTCCTCGATAGAGTTCGGCAAAACCTTCGTTTTGTCGAACCATTGCATCGCCCTTTGTGATTGGCGTATAAACACACAAACACCTATTAGCGGAGAACGCTATGAATACCATTCGCTGGAATGTCGCCGTCTCGGCCGACACCGACCAGTCGCTTCGGATGTTTCTGGCCAGCCAGGGCGGCGGCCGTAAGGGCGACCTGTCGCGCTTCATCGAAGAAGCGGTACGGGCACACATCCTGGAGCTGAGCGCTGAGCAGGCCAAGGCCGCTAACGCCCATCTGAGTGAGGCAGAATTGACCAACGCGGTTGACGAAGCGCTCGACTGGGCACGTAAGCGCTGATGCGGGTCGTGTTGGATACCAACATCCTGTTCAGCGCCCTGATCTCGCCACATGGCGCGCCCGATGCGATCTACCGTGCCTGGCGGGCGGCGCGTTTCGAGGTGGTGACCTCGCGGATGCAACTCGATGAAATTCGTCGAGCCAGCCGCTATCCCAAGCTTCAGGCCATCCTACAGCCCGCCAAGGTGGGCGCCATGATCAATAACCTGCAACGGGCTGTGGTACTGGAGCGCCTGACCATCGAGGTCGAAGCCGATGATCCGGATGACTCGTTTTTGCTGGCCATGGCCTTGGCGGGCGATGCGGACTACCTGGTAACCGGTGATCGCCGCGCCGGCCTGCTGCAACGCGGGCACATCGAACGCACGCGGATCGTCACGCCCGCCGTGTTCTGCGTCGAGGTGCTGTGATCAATGCCGGTCGGTTTTCTGACTCAAGAGCAACGCGACGGTTTTGGCCGCTATGTTGATTCGCCCAGCCGTGAAGAGCTGGAACGTTACTTCCACCTGAGCGATGAAGACCGTGAAGCCATCCAGGTGCTGCGGGGTAACCATAACCGTCTGGGTTATGCCGTTCTGCTGACCACCGTCCGCTTCGTTGGCGTTCTGCCGGACAAGCCCGCCGCCGTGCCGGTGGAAGTCCTGCAGGTGCTTTGCCGACAACTGGCGATTCCAGACCCCGACTGCCTCCAGCGCTATAGCGATCATCGCCGCTGGATACATGCCACCGATATTCAGAACCGCTTTGGCTATCGTCATTTCACCGATCCGGGCATCGGCTTTCGCTTGAGCCGCTGGCTGTATGCCCTCTGCTGGACGGGCACCGACCGGCCGGGAGTGCTGTTTGAGCGAGCCACCTCGTGGCTGTTCACACAGAAAGTCCTCCTGCCTGGTGTGTCTCAACTAGAGCGCTTTATCGCCCAGTTGCGCAGTCGGGTCGAAGAACGCCTCTGGTTTACGCTGGGCCGCAGCGTGACTGAGGAACAGCGATTGCAACTGCAAGACTTGCTGACGGTGGCCGAAGGCAACCGCAGCTCCCGGCTGGATCAATTGCGCTCCGGCCCGGTCATGGTCAGTGGCCCCGCGTTGATTCGGGCACTGCGCCGGCTCGATGACGTGCGCGGCATCGGCATCACCTTGCCGGCGGCGGCGCACATCCCTCCCAGCCGTATCGCCGCCCTGGCCCGCTTCGCCAACACGGCCAAGGTCACCGCGATTAATCGGCTGCCGGCGTCGCGGCGGATGGCGACACTGGTGGCCTTCGCACTCTGCCTGGAGGCGACTGCGCACGACGACGCACTGGAAGTCCTGGAGGCCTTGCTGCGCGACCTGTTCAGCAACGCGGAGAAGGCCGACAAGAAAGCCCGCATGCGCAGCCTGAAAGACCTGGATCGGTCGGCCGCGACGCTCGCCGCCGCGTGCAAGGTCGTGCTGGACAGCTCGATCAGCGATGACAACGTGCGCGCCCGGCTGTTCAACGACCTGCCGAGGACCACCCTGGAAAAGGCCCTGGAAGAGGTCAACGCGCTGATCCGCCCGGTAGATGACGTCTATTTTCTTGCATTGGAAGCGCGCTACCGCAGCGTGCGCCGCTTCCTGCCCGACCTGCTCAAGCACATCCGCTTCGGCTTCAGCCCGGCCGGCAAGGGCGTGGCGGCTAGTCTGGAGTGGCTGCAACTGAACCTGCCGCGCCGGAAGCCAGAGGATGACGCGCCGCAGGAGATCGTGGCCAAGGCTTGGCAGAAGCACATCACCCGCGAAGATGGCTCCCTCGACATGGGTGCCTATGTGTTCTGCACGCTCGATGCGCTGCGCACGGCCCTGCGCCGCCGCGATGTCTTCGTCTCGCCCAGTTGGCGCTATGCCGACCCGCGCCTTGGCCTGCTCGACGGTGCCGAATGGCTGGCGGCGCGACCGATCATCTGCCGGTCACTGGGCCTGACCATCGACGCCAAAACCACCCTGGACGCCTTGTCCGTCGAGCTGGATGCAACCTGGCTGGCAGTAGCCGCGCGCCTGCCCGACAACCCGGCGATTCAACTGAGCGAGAACACCGAGGGCAAGACCGAACTGTCGCTCGGGGCGCTGGACAAGCTGGACGAGCCCTGCTCGTTGCTGCAACTGCGGGCGGCCGTGTCTGACCTGATGCCGCGTGTCGATCTGCCGGAAATCCTCTTGGAAATCGCCGCCCGCACTGGCTTTTCCGAGGCCTTCACCCATGTCTCCGAACGCAATGCACGCGCCGACAACCTGGTCACCAGCCTCTGCGCGGTGCTGTTGGGCGGGGCCTGCAACACCGGCCTGGAGCCCTTGATCCGCACCGACAACCCGGCGCTGCGCCGTGACCGGCTGTCCTGGGTCAGCCAGAATTATATCCGCGACGACACCCTGTCAGCGGCTAACGCCATCCTGGTCGGAGCGCAAAGCCAACTGGAACTGGCCCAAGTCTGGGGTGGCGGCGAGGTCGCCTCCGCCGATGGCATGCGCTTCGTCGTACCGGTGCGCACCGTGCATGCCGGCCCCAATCCGAAGTATTTCGGCACCGGCCGGGGTGTCACCTGGTACAACCTGATTTCCGACCAATTCTCCGGCCTCAACGCCATCACCGTGCCCGGCACGCTGCGCGACAGCCTGGTGTTGCTGGCGGTCGTGCTGGAACAGCAGACCGAGTTGCAGCCGACGCAAATCATGACCGACACCGGGGCCTACAGCGATGTGGTGTTCGGGCTCTTCCGCCTACTTGGCTACCACTTCAGTCCGCGGCTGGCCGATGTCGGCGGTACCCGCTTCTGGCGCACGCGCCCGGACGCGGACTACGGCAAGCTCAACGGGCTGGCCCGCCAGTCGGTCAAACTCGACCTGATCGCCGAGCACTGGGACGACCTGCTGCGCCTGGCCGGCTCGCTCAAACTCGGCCGGGTGCCGGCGACTGGCATCATGCGCACGCTGCAAACGGGAGATAGACCCACCCGGCTGGCCCAGGCGCTGGCCGAATTCGGGCGGATCGAAAAGACTCTGCACACGTTGACCTATATCGACGACGAGTCCAAGCGCCGCGCCACCCTGACCCAGTTGAACCGAGGCGAAGGCCGGCACAGCCTGGCCCGCGCCGTGTTCCACGGCAAACGCGGCGAGCTCCGCCAGCGCTACCGCGAAGGCCAGGAAGACCAGCTCGGTGCTCTGGGCCTGGTGGTGAACATCATCGTGCTGTGGAACACCCTCTACATGACGGCGGCCGTGGAACGGCTCAAGCAGCACGGCTATCCAGTGCTGGAAGAGGATTTGGCCCGGCTATCGCCGCTGATCTACGAGCACATCAACATGCTCGGGCGGTATTCCTTTGCGGTACCGGAAGAAGTTGCGCGCGGCGAGCTGCGGCCACTGCGTAATCCAGACGACGACCTGTGATCCCCCTAAACGCTATGAGCAACACCCAAGCTGCTGCTGGATCGGCGGGCACTTCACCGAGCCGAACGAACAGAAAACGCAGCAATCCCCTGGGTTGGGGCGCAGCAGCGCCTTGCAGTTGCTGCACTCGTAATAGAACTGGCAGGCGTCCGTGGGCATGGTTTCCGGCTTGGCGAAGCCGCAGCGCGGGCAAGTCAGCACGGACTCAAGGACAATGGCGCTCATCGTGACCTCACTTCTGCACTGTGGAGGGGTATCCCGCGTTCGCGGTCGCCTCAGTCAGTGCCTCGGGCTGGGCCTTATCGGGATCGTAGGTGACGGTCGCCGTCTTCTGGTCGAAATTGACCTGGACGTCACTCACGCCGGACACCTTCTCCAGCGACTTCTTGACCGTGATCGGACAGAGTCCGCACGTCATGTTCTGCACGTCGAGCGTGACGGTTTTCGGGGGAGCCGCCAGCGCCACGAAGGGCAAGGCGAAAAGCACGGCGATCAGCAGTTTGCGCATGGTTAATCTCCTTCAGTAGAACAGCGGGGCGAGCCACGGCACGGCCAATAGGCCGAGCAGCAGCACGCTGACGATCCAGAACACGAGTCGCTGTCGCACGAGCGTGCGCGGATCGGCGCAGGGTGTACCTGGCGTACAAACCTGTGGCACCAGGTAGAGCTTGCGGAATGCCAATCCCAGGAACAGTAGAGTCAACCCGATGAAGAGGGGGCGTAGTGGCTCCATCATGGTCAGAGCGCCCACCCACGTACCGCCGACACCGAGTGCCAACAGCACCAGTGGCCCGACACAGCACACCGACGCACCGATGGCGGTCAGCGAACTCGCGACCAGCGAGCCTTTCCCGGTGAGTTGCATCCCCATTCCCATCTCCTGAGCCTGATTGCCTAGGTGCTATTCTAAACTCCGTACCAAAGTACGGAATCAAGGAGAAAGTGATGGCCACAGAGCTGACCATTGGCAAGCTGGCAGACGCCGCCGGGGTGAACGTCGAGACGATCCGCTACTACCAGCGACGCGGGCTGCTGGATGAACCAGCCAAACCCTTGGGTGGCCATCGGCGCTATCCGGTGGACATGGTGAAGCGACTGCGTTTCATCAAGCGGGCTCAGGCGCTGGGTTTCACGCTCTCGGAAGTCGGTGGACTGCTGACGCTGGATGAGTCGTGCGCCTGTGCCGAAACGCGAGCACGGGCTGCACGCAAGCTCGCGTTGATCGAGCAGAAGATGGCCGACTTGGTCGTCATGCAGCAACTGTTAGGCGAACTGGTGCAGCAATGTGATGCGGGAGACGGCGGAACGATCTGCCCGATCATCGAGGCACTGATCAGAGAGTAATGCCTGGCGGGTGAGCTGGAGATCGGAAAGCCCCTTTACGGTGGGATTCAGAGCTTACGTTGGTTTTTGGTTCCATTGCTCCCCAAACCCCACTATCGCGCAGATCAGTCACCGCACTGAGATCCCACGCGCCGCCGTGCGTCGTTGCCTGCATACGCTGATCAAGCTGGGCTACGCCACCACCGACGGGCGCACCTACTCGCTGCTGCCAAAGGTACTGACCCTCGGCCACGCCTACCTGTCGTCGACACCGCTGGCGGTCACCGCTCAGCCAATTCTCGACCGCATCAGCGAGCAGCTGCACGAAGCCTGTTCGATGGCCACTCTGGAGGGCGACGAGATTCTCTATATCGCCCGTTCGGCCACGCCGCAGCGGCTGATCTCGGTCGACCTCAGCGTCGGCAGTCGGCTGCCGGCCTATTGCACCTCCATGGGGCGCATTCTGCTGGCCGGTCTCGATGACCTGGCTCTAGACGATTACCTGGAACATGCCGACCTGCAGGTAAAAACCAGCCGTACTATCCACACAGCCGCAGGCCTGCGCGCGAATATCGCCGAGATCCGTCAGCAGGGCTGGGTGATCATCGACCAAGAACTGGAGATCGGCCTGCGCTCGGTTGCCGTGCCGCTGAAGGACTCCGCCGGCCAGGTGCTAGCCGCGCTGAATGTCGGCACCCATGTCAGCCGCGTATCACGTCAGGAACTGGAGTCGCGCTACCTGCCGGTGCTGCTGGAAGCCAGCCAGGAACTGAGCACACGGCTGTTTCACTGAGGCGTTTAGCTACAAGCAGTGTGCGTTAATCGCACACTTGGCTAAAGGTTGAATTGAGTCGCGCGTCCGCCCCCGCATACTGTCAGGCCGTTTGCCGCAGGTGTTGCCTGACACTTTGCCGCGACCGTTTATCCAGCCGCAGCGGGTGATCGCTCTGGCTCGCATAGAATCAGTCATAGCCTGATAAAGAACTGCGCCGAAACCGTACGCAGTGACATAACAACAAATTGAGTACCTAGTTGATGGACAGTTGCCTGCTCAGCGCTGCGAGTTGCGTGTTCGACCGTGCCGACCCCTACGCGGTGTCCAGCTATGTCAACGAGCACGTCGGCTGCCACGATATTCGTCTGCCGACCATCGGCCATCCTGAGGCCTCGCTCAATCACCGCAAGTTCGCCAGCCTGGACCTGTGCCGTATCAGCTATGGCGGCAGCGTTCGGGTCATCTCGCCGGCGCTGGAAACCATCTACCACTTGCAGGTGTTGTTGCGCGGTCATTGTCTGTGGCGCGGTCATGGCGAGGAACACTATTTCAGCCCGGGCGAGTTGCTGCTGATCAACCCGGACGATCCAGTCGACCTTACCTATTCCGACGACTGCGAGAAGTTTATCGTCAAGCTGCCGTCGATCCTGCTCGATAAGACTTGCCGCGACAGTCAGTGGCAGCGTCCGGCCGAAGGTATCCGCTTCAATCCGCGGCATAGCCTGCAGCAGCTGGAGGGTTTTACCGGCCTGTTGCAGCTGGTCTGCAGCGAGGCCGAGAGTTCGCAGACGGTGCAACAGGTGCAGGAACAGTACACCCGCATCATCGCTACCAAGATGCTGACGCTGCTGGATAACAATGTCAGTCGGTTGGTGCCGGAGCAGGGCGCTGCCAATTTCGAGCGCATCCTGCAGTTTATCGAGGACAACCTCAAACAGGACATCAGCGTCGAACAACTGGCACAGCTGGCCCACAGCAGTCCGCGCTCACTCTATGCACTGTTCGAGCGGCACACCGGCACCACGCCGAAGAGCTTTATACGCCAGAAGAAGCTGGAGCAAATCCATTGCAGCTTGAGTGACCCGGCCTCGCGGGTGCGCAATATCACCGAAGTGGCGCTGGATTACGGCTTTCTTCACCTGGGGCGCTTCTCCGAAAGTTACAAAAGCGCCTTTGGCGAATTACCCTCCGAAACCTTGCGTCGCCGCGAGACCTGATTACGCACCCTCTGCCGAGATAGGGTGGACAACACGAAGCTTGTCCGCCGCTATCGAACGCGCCGCTCGGGCCCACCATCCAATCTTGAATTCCCCTCTCTAGCCCGCCCATCTTGGGCCGGGCTTACTCTGCTTGAACGTCTGCGGCCGCGTATTTGCTAGCTTTTACGGCATTGGTCGATCCGCGCTGGCTTTTGCAGAAAACGGACAAAGGTCCTGCACGAACTGGATATTGTCGGACAGTCCAGAGGCATAGCCTTCATACCGTTGAAACAATAACAACGGAGCCATGGCGATGAACCTGGGACTCGACTACCTGAACGGCCTGCTGCAAGAAGATAAAGAGAAGGGCATTTTCCGCTGTAAGCGTGAGATGTTCACCGATCCTCGGTTGTTCGACCTGGAGATGAAGCACATCTTCGAGGGCAACTGGTTGTACCTGGCCCACGAGAGTCAGTTGCCCAACAACAACGACTACCTCACCACCACCATGGGGCGCCAGCCGATCTTCATCGCGCGCAACAAGGACGGGGTGCTAAATGCCTTCATCAACGCCTGTAGCCACCGCGGTGCCATGCTTTGTCGGCACAAGTCTGGGAACAAGTCCTCCTATACCTGCCCGTTCCACGGCTGGACCTTCAATAATTCCGGCAAGCTGCTCAAGGTCAAGGACCCGGTCGAGGCCGGTTATCCGTCGAGCTTCAACTGTGAGGGCTCGCATGACCTTACCAAGGTTGCGCGCTTTGAGTCCTATCGCGGCTTCCTGTTCGGTAGCCTCAACCCCGACGTGCCACCGTTGGTTGAACACTTGGGCGAGTCGGCGAAGATCATCGACATGATCGTCGATCAATCCGCAGATGGTCTGGAAGTACTGCGCGGCTCTAGCAGCTACATCTACGAGGGCAACTGGAAGCTTACCGCCGAGAATGGTGCCGATGGATACCACGTCAGCTCGGTGCACTGGAACTACGCCGCCACTCAGCAGCAGCGCAAGCAACGCGAGTCTGGCGAAGAGATCAAGACCATGAGTGCCGGCAGTTGGGGTAAGACCGGTGGCGGTTTCTACTCCTTCGACAAAGGCCACCTGTTGCTCTGGACTCGCTGGGCCAATCCGGAAGATCGCCCGCTTTACGAGCGCCGCGACGAACTGGCCGCGGATTTTGGTAAGGCTCGCGCCGATTGGATGATCGAAAACTCGCGGAATCTGTGCCTGTATCCCAACGTTTACCTAATGGACCAATTCAGCTCGCAGATCCGTATCGCCCGTCCGATCTCCGTGGACAAGACCGAAATCACCATCTACTGCATCGCGCCCAAGGGCGAGAGTGCCGAGGCGCGTACCCGGCGCATCCGTCAGTACGAGGACTTCTTCAACGTCAGCGGCATGGCTACTCCGGACGATTTGGAAGAGTTCCGTTCTTGCCAACTCGGCTATCAGGGCAGTAGCGGCTGGAACGACATGTCGCGAGGTGCCGAGCACTGGGTCGAGGGTGCCGATCAGGCCGCCGCAGAAATCGAACTGAAGCCTCTGCTGAGTGGCGTGCGTACCGAAGACGAGGGGCTGTTTGTACTGCAGCACCAGTACTGGCAGCGCACCATGATCGAGGCGCTGGAGAAAGAACAGGCCCAACTGATTCATGTGGAGGGCGCGTGATGAGCATTTCCTATGACGCAGTGCGTGACTTTCTTTACCGCGAAGCTCGCTACCTTGATGACAAGCAATGGGATCAGTGGCTGGAGATGTACACCGCGGACGCCAACTTTTGGATGCCGGCCTGGGACGACAACGACGAGTTGACCGTCGACCCGCAGAGCGAAATCTCGCTGATCTGGTACGGCAATCGTGGTGGCTTGGAAGACCGGGTGTTCCGTATTAAGACCGAGCGTTCCAGTGCGAGCATCCCGGATACCCGCACCTCGCACAACATCAGCAACATCGAGATCCTCGAACAGGCAGATGGGTTGTGCAAAGTGCGCTTCAACTGGCACACCCTGAGCTTCCGCTACAAGACCGTGGACAGCTACTTCGGCAGCAGCTTCTACATCCTCGATGTGCGTGGCGATAGCCCGAAGATCAAGGCCAAGAAAGTGGTGCTGAAGAATGATTATGTGCGTCAGGTCATCGACGTTTACCACATCTAATCACTGCTTCAGAGTCGGCCCGGCTCGCATTCAGACCGTAGGCCTGCTGGCTTGTGGTGAGAGCTCGGTCGCGCCGACATCGCCTGTAACCATTGCCCAGCGAGGTGTGCCATGAGCCACAAGATCGCACTGAATTTCGAAGACGGGGTCACCCGTTTCATTGATGCCGACGCCAGCGAAACCGTGGCAGACGCCGCTTACCGCCAGGGCATCAATATCCCTCTGGACTGCCGAGACGGCGCCTGCGGCACCTGCAAGTGCTTTGCCGAGGCCGGCCGTTACGAGTTGGGCCAGGAGTACGTCGAGGACGCCCTGACCGAGGAAGAGGCCGAGCAAGGTTTTGTGCTGACCTGCCAGATGCGCGCGCAGAGCGATTGTGTGGTCCGCGTGCCGGCCTCCAGCGAGGTGTGCAAGACCCGTCAGGCCAGCTTCGAGGCGGCAATCAGTGCAGTGCGTCAGCTCTCCGATAGCACCATCGCGCTGTCGATCAAGGGTGAAGCACTGAGCAAGCTGGCGTTTCTGCCGGGCCAGTACGTCAATCTCAAGGTGCCGGGTAGTGAACAGACCCGCGCCTACTCCTTTAGCACCCTGCAGAAGGACGGGGAAGTCAGCTTTCTGATCCGCAACGTGCCGGGCGGACTGATGAGCAGTTTTCTCACCGGGTTAGCCAAGGCAGGCGACAGCATGACCCTAGCGGGTCCCCTAGGCAGTTTCTACCTGCGTGAGATCAAGCGTCCGTTGTTGCTACTGGCCGGCGGCACCGGCCTGGCACCGTTCACCGCGATGCTCGAGAAGATCGCCGAGCAGGGCAGCGAGCATCCACTGCACCTGATCTATGGGGTGACCAACGATTTCGACCTAGTGGAAATGGACAAGCTTGAGGCCCTGGCTGCGCGTATCCCCAATTTCAGCTTCAGCGCCTGCGTTGCCAATCCGGACAGCAGCTACCCGCGCAAGGGCTACGTTACTCAACACATTGAGCCCAAGCACCTCAACGACGGCGAGGTGGACGTTTACCTGTGTGGTCCTCCGCCTATGGTCGAGGCTGTTAGCCACTACATCAGTGAACAGGGTATCGAACCGGCGAACTTCTACTTCGAGAAGTTCGCCGCCAGCGCCTAAAAGCTTCTTTGGTTCGCTTACCTAGTAGGCGGGCCTTTTTTATTCAGCTAGGCCGTGGCCAGCGTTGATTGAGGTCGGGATTATGAACAAGCGCTTTCAAGACAAGGTCGCAGTGGTCACTGGTGCCGCTCAAGGCATCGGTCGGCGGGTGGCCGAGCGCATGGCTGAAGAGGGCGCACTCCTAGTACTGGTCGACCGTTCCGAGCTGGTTCATGAACTGGCTGACGAGTTGGCCGGCGTCAGCCCGGTGCTTTGCCTGACCGCCGATCTCGAGCAGTTCGTCGAGTGCCAGCGCGTCATGGCCGCTGCTACCGAGCACTTCGGTCGCCTGGATATTCTGGTCAACAACGTCGGTGGCACCATCTGGGCCAAGCCGTTCGAGCACTACCAGGCGCATGAAATAGAGGCCGAAGTGCGTCGCTCGTTGTTCCCCACCCTGTGGTGCTGCCACGCCGCGCTGCCGCAGATGTTGGAGAAGGGCAGTGGTGCCATCGTCAACGTCTCCTCCATCGCCACCCGTGGCGTCAACCGCGTGCCCTACGGCGCGGCCAAGGGCGGGGTCAACGCGCTGACTGCGTGCCTGGCTTTTGAGACCGCCGAGCGCGGCATCCGCGTCAATGCCACAGCTCCTGGCGGCACCGAGGCACCGCCACGGCGCATTCCGCGCAACGCGGCTGAGCAGAGCGAGCAGGAGAAGGGCTGGTACCAGCAAATCGTCGACCAGACCTTGCACAGCAGCCTGATGAAGCGCTACGGCACGATCGACGAACAGGTTGGCGCGATTCTCTTCCTGGCGTCTGACGATGCGACCTATATCACCGGTGTGACCCTGCCGGTTGGTGGCGGTGACCTCGGCTAAAGCGGCCCCCAAAAAGCATTACCCGAGCAATTCACAATAAAAACAACAGAGAGAACCGATGCCATGCGACTAGACGTACACCAGGTTATCGACAACGCGCGCTTTGACCGCTTTCACTGGATGGTTATGACGCTCTGCGCGCTGCTGTTGATTTTCGATGGCTACGACCTGTTTATCTACGGTGTAGTGCTGCCGTCGATCATGCAGGAGTGGGGCCTGACTCCGCTGCAGGCCGGCGCTCTGGGTAGCTACGCGCTGTTCGGCATGATGTTCGGTGCCCTGGCTTTCGGCACCCTGGCCGACAAAATCGGCCGCAAGAAGGGCATCGCCATTTGCTTCGCGCTGTTCTCCAGCGCCACCATCGTCAACGGCTTCGCCGGCAACCCGACCGAATTCGGCATCTGCCGTTTTATCGCCGGTCTTGGCTGTGGCGGCCTGATGCCTAATGCGGTGGCGCTGATGAACGAGTACGCGCCCAAGCGTCTGCGCAGCACCCTGGTGGCCATCATGTTCAGCGGCTACTCGGTGGGTGGCATGCTCGCCGCCGGCGTTGGCATCTATATGCTGCCGCGTTTCGGCTGGGAGTCGATGTTCTTCGCCGCCGCCATCCCGCTGCTGCTGTTGCCGCTGATTCTGTGGAAACTGCCGGAGTCGGTGGGCTTTCTGCTGCGTCAGGGCCGTCAAGAGCAAGCCCGCGCAGTGCTTCAGAAAGTCCAGCCGGGTCTGCAGATCGATGCTGCCGACCAACTGCAGATGAGCGACACCAAGGGCAAGGGCGTTGCGGTATTTGAGCTGTTCCGTGATGGCCGCGCCCTGCGCACTCTGTGCTTGTGGCTGGCGTTCTTCTGCTGCCTGCTGATGGTCTACGCACTGAGTTCCTGGCTGCCGAAACTGATGGCCAACGCCGGCTACAGCCTGGGCTCGAGCCTGTCGTTCCTCCTGGCGCTGAACTTCGGCGGTATGGCCGGAGCGATTCTCGGCGGCTGGCTGGGCGACCGCTTCAACCTGAGCAAGGTGATGGTGGCCTTCTTCGTTGCCGCCGCCGTATCGATCAGCTTGCTCGGTTTCAAAAGCCCGACGCCGCTGCTGTATGGCCTGATCTTTATCGCCGGCGCGACCACCATCGGTACGCAGATTCTGCTGTACGCCGGTGCCGCGCAGTTCTACGGCATGTCGATCCGTTCCACCGGTCTTGGCTGGGCCTCGGGCATTGGCCGCAACGGTGCCATCGTTGGCCCGCTGCTGGGCGGCGCGCTGATGGGTATCAACCTGCCGCTGCAACTGAATTTTCTCGCCTTCGCCGTACCCGGTGCCGTCGCTGCCATCGCCATGAGCGTGTTCGCCATCAGCGCCAAGCGCCGGCAGATCACGGTCGGTGAGCTGATCGGCACCAAGGCCTGAGCCTTAACCGTTTAACTGGAAGTGTGAAATGAGCCAAGTCCTGATCGAAAGCGTGTCGGCGATGATCGTTGATCTGCCGACCATCCGCCCGCACAAGCTGGCGATGCACACGATGCAACAGCAGACCCTGGTACTGATCCGCGTGCGCTGCAGCGACGGCCTCGAAGGCATCGGCGAATCGACCACCATCGGTGGCCTGGCCTATGGCAACGAGAGCCCGGAGAGCATCAAGCAGAACATCGACAGCCACCTCGGCCCGCTGCTGGTCGGGCAGGACGCGGGCAATATCAATGCCGCCATGCTGCGCCTGGACAAGGCGGCCAAGGGCAACACCTTTGCCAAGTCCGGTTTGGAAAGCGCGCTGCTCGACGCTCATGGCAAACGACTGGGCCTGGCGGTCAGCGAGCTGCTTGGCGGCCGCGTGCGCGATAGCCTGGAAGTGGCCTGGACCCTGGCCAGCGGCGACACCGCCCGCGATATCGACGAGGCGCAGCAGATGCTCGCCATCCGCCGCCATCGCATCTTCAAACTGAAGATCGGTGCCAACCTAGTCGAGCAGGATCTCAAGCATGTAATTGCGATCAAGCGGGCGCTGGGTGACAGCGCCAGCGTGCGCGTGGACGTCAACCAGTACTGGGACGAGTCCCAGGCCATCCGTGCCTGCCAGGTACTGGGCGACAACGGTATCGACCTGATCGAGCAGCCGATTGCGCGGATCAACCGGGCAGGGCAGGTGCGCCTCAATCAGCGCAGTCCGGCACCGATCATGGCCGACGAGTCGATTGAAAGCGTGGAAGACGCCTTCAGCCTGGCGGCTGACGGGGCGGCGAGCATCTTCGCCCTGAAGATCGCCAAGAACGGTGGCCCACGTGCCGTGCTGCGCACCGCGGCGATTGCCGAGGCGGCGGGCATTGCCCTGTACGGCGGCACCATGCTCGAAGGCGCGATTGGCACCCTGGCTTCGGCCCATGCCTTCGTCACCCTGCGCCAACTGACCTGGGGCACCGAGTTGTTTGGCCCGCTGTTGCTGACCGAGGACATCGTCAGCGAGCCGCCGTTGTACTGCGACTTCGCCCTGCAGGTGCCGCGCACCCCCGGCCTCGGCCTGACCCTAGACGAAGAGCGCCTGGCGTTCTTCGCCCGCAAGTGACCTGAGAGGAAACCGCCATGTTGTTCCACGTAAAGATGACCGTAAAACTGCCGGCCGACATGCCCCCAGCCCAGGCCGCCAAGCTCAAGGCCGACGAGAAGGAACTAGCCCAAGGCCTGATGCGTGTAGGCAAGTGGCGCCACCTGTGGCGCATCGCCGGGCACTACGCCAACTACAGCGTATTCGACGTGGCCAGCGTCGAGGCGCTGCACGACACGCTGCTGCAGCTGCCGCTGTTCCCCTATATGGATATCGAAATTGACGGCATCTGCCGGCATCCCTCATCGATCCGTGACGACGATCGTTGATAAGCCCTAGAACAAAAAATCGAGGACACCACCATGACCGTTAAAGTTAGCCACACTGCCGAAATTCAGAAGCTGTTCAACGAGGCTGCCGGCCTCACTAACGACCAGGGCAGCCCACGGGTCAAGCAGATCATCCTGCGTCTGATCAATGACGCGGCGAAGCTCATCGAAGACCTGGAAATCAGCGACGACGAATTCTGGCACGCGGTGGATTACCTCAATCGCCTGGGCGGGCGCAACGAAGCCGGCCTGCTGGTGCCTGGCCTGGGCCTGGAGCACTTCCTCGACATCCTGCAGGATGCCAAAGATGCTCAGGTCGGCCTCACCGGCGGCACCCCGCGCACAATCGAAGGCCCGCTGTACGTGGCGGGCGCACCGGTCTGCGAGGGCGAGGCGCGGATGGACGATGGTACTGAGCTGGAAAAGGCCACTGTGATGTTCCTCGAAGGCGTGGTACGTGACACCCAGGGCCAGCCGGTGGCTGGCGCGGTGGTCGACCTGTGGCATGCCAATACCCAGGGCAATTATTCCTACTTCGACCAAAGCCAGAGCGCCTACAACCTGCGCCGGCGCATCGTCACTGATAGCAATGGCCGCTACAGCGCGCGCAGCATTGTGCCGAGTGGCTACGGCTGCTCGCCAGATGGCCCGACCCAGGAATGCCTGAACCTTCTCGGCCGTCACGGTCAGCGTCCGGCGCATATTCACTTCTTTATCTCCGCACCGGGCCATCGGCACCTGACCACCCAGATCAATCTGTCCGGTGAGCAGTACCTGTGGGACGACTTCGCCTACGCCACCCGTGATGGTCTGGTTGGCGAGATCATCTTCGTCGAGGACGCGGCCGCCGCCAATGACCGCGGCGTGCAAGGTACCCGCTTTGCCACGCTTGCGTTCGACTTCCAGCTGCAGCAAGCACCGGCTCCCGCTGCCGAACAACGCAGCGCCCGTCCGCGAGCATTGCAGAATGCGTAGGGTGCTCCGCGCGCACCATTAAGGGCGCACCCTTGAGAGTGGTTCGAGCCACTCTCAAGGGTTAATACAACGAGAGCATCCCTTGGGGGACGCCACCGCTAACTTGCGAGGCCCGATGACAGCCTTATGCAAAGACTTCAGCCTGTCTGCCCTGGTCGCAGGTTTTATCGCCACGCTTATCTCCTACGCAGGGCCGCTGGTGATAATCTTTCAGGCCGCCGAAAGCGCTGGCCTGTCCCACGCCGTGGTCGCGTCCTGGGTGTGGGCGATCTCCATTGGCAGCGCCGTTCTTGGTATCGGCCTGAGCCTGCGTTACCGGGTGCCCATCGTCATCGCCTGGTCGGCACCAGGCTCGGCGCTGCTGGTGTCGCTTTTACCGCAGATCAGCCTGAACGAGGCGGTTGGTGCTTATATTGTCGCCAATGTGATCATCCTGCTGGTCGGCTTGTCGGGCACCTTCGACCGCCTTATCGGCAGGCTGCCCGGTGCTATCGCCGCAGCCATGCTCGCCGGAATCCTGTTCAGCTTCGGTGCCCAGCTGTTTCTGTCGATTGATGAGCAGCCGACGCTGGTGTTGGCGATGTTCGCCACCTACCTGCTGGTCAAACGCCTGGCCCCGCGTTATGCGGTGATGGCGGTGCTGCTGGTCGGTACTCTGATCGCCTTGGCCAGCGGCCAACTGCGCCAGGACGCGCTGGTGTTCGAACTGGCCATACCGCTGTGGATCAGCCCCGAGTTCAGCCTGGCGGCGATCCTCAATATTGCTTTACCTCTGGTGCTGGTGGCTCTTACCGGGCAGTTCGTGCCGGGCATGGCGGTGTTGCGCGCCGCCGGCTACTTGACTCCGGCCAGCCCGATCATCAGCGTCAGTGCCCTGGGCAGTCTGCTGTTGGCACCGTTTGCCTGTCATGGGTTGAATCTGGCGGCGATCACCGCGGCTATCTGCACCAGCCGCGAGGCCCATGAAGACTCGAGCAAGCGTTATGTCTCGGCGGTGGTCGGTGGTGGGGTCTACCTACTGTTCGGCCTGTTCGGCGCGACCCTGGTGTCGCTGTTCGCCGCCTTTCCCAAGGCGCTGATTGCCGCCCTCGCGGGTCTGGCTTTGTTCGGTGCGATTGGCACGGCACTGGCCAATGCCATGGGGCAGCCGAATGATCGCGAGGCGGCGTTGATCACCTTTTTGGTCAGTGCCTCGGGCATGAGCTTCCTCGGCCTGTCCGCTGCCTTCTGGGGTCTGCTGTTTGGCATTGCCGCGCACTTGCTGCTGAGCTGGCGAGCCGCGGCGGCACCTGGCACCGCCACGCCACAGGCCAATCACAGCGCGCCGTTTCACCACCACTGAATCTGCTGTCTGCGCAAAGGCGCAGGCGGTATTCAATCTTGTCCGGTCTTGCGGAGCCGGATTATTAGCCCAAGGAGTCACTATGTTGCGACATTCCCATGGACCTTGGTTACAGAGCATGGCCGCGCTGTGCGTTCTGGGTGGCCTGTGGTCTGGTGTTTTCGTCTTCTGGGCACTTGGTGCCGCGCTGTTATGTGGGCTGCTGGCGGCTATCGCCTATGCTTGGCGGCCGCCGCTACCCGTCCCACAGACCGTCTATATAGAGGTGCCGGTACCCATGCCGGCACCACTCAGCGCCGTGCTGCCGCCGGCTGCGCCGCGGCTGCCCAATCTGGGTCAACCGCTGCGCGAGTTGCTCGACAGCATCCAGCGCAGCGAGGCGGATATGCAGTACGCCACTGAACTGGCACGCGCCGGTGGCGAGAAGGTGCAGGCATGCGCGACCAGTATCCAGGCCGCGGCGGCCGCCATCGAACAGCTCAGCGGCTATATGGGCGAGGTGGAGCAGCTGTTCAACGAACTGGGCGCGCAGTCCACGCGCATTGCTTCGTTAGTCGGCGGCATCCAGGACATCGCCCGGCAGACCAACCTACTCGCGCTGAATGCCGCCATAGAGGCCGCCAGGGCAGGGGAGCAGGGCCGTGGCTTTGCCGTGGTTGCCGACGAGGTGCGCCACTTAGCCACCCGCGCCAACGACTCCAGCGAGCAGATCCGCCAGATCGCCAGCAGCCTGCAGAGTTCGGCCGATGAGGCGCGGCTGGGTATGCAGCACGCCGCCGACGCCACCCGCAACGGCCTGCACACCACCGGTGCGGCCCTCCAGGCTATAGCCGAGATGCGCGCCGGGGCTCAGGCGCGCCAGGAGATCGTGCTACGCATCGTCGCCCAACTGGCCGGCCAGCGCGAACGCACCTTGCACCTGCAGGCGTTGTGCGCGCCCCGGTCGCGGTAGCTGGCTGAAAAATACACAGATATGTTCGATTATCGCACAAGTAGTCGATTATCGGATTGTTTGCATATAGGCCCGGCGTTAACGTCTGTTCACCGGCGTAGTAACGCCACGACACCATACGAGAATCCTCATGGCTGAAATCCTCACTCTTCGCGAAGCCATCCAGCGCTTCGTCCACGACGGCGACAGCATCGCCCTCGAAGGCTTCACCCACCTGATCCCGACTGCGGCGTCTCACGAGATCATCCGCCAGGGCCGCAAGGATCTGACCCTGATCCGCATGACCCCGGATCTGGTCTACGACCTGCTGATCGGTGCCGGTTGCGCCAAGAAGCTGATCTTTTCCTGGGGTGGTAATCCCGGTGTAGGTTCGCTGCATCGCCTGCGTGACGCGGTGGAGAAGGGCTGGCCGCAGCCACTGCAGATCAGCGAGCACAGCCACGCCGCCATGGCCAACGCCTATGTGGCCGGTGCCTCAGGCCTGCCGTTCGCAGTGCTGCGCGGCTATCAGGGCTCGGATTTGCTCAAGGTCAATCCGGACATCAAATTCATCCAGTGCCCCTTCACCGGCGAGCAGTTGGCTGCCGTGCCCAGCGTGCGCCCGGACGTCACCGTGATCCACGCGCAGAAGGCAGACCGCAAGGGCAATGTGCTGATTCAGGGCATCCTCGGCGTGCAGAAGGAAGCTGCCCTGGCCGCCAAGCGCTGCATCGTCACCGTGGAAGAAATCGTCGACGAGTTGAACGCGCCGATGAACGCCTGCGTGCTGCCGGGCTGGGCGTTGACTGCTGTGTGCCTTGTTCCGGGCGGCGCACATCCGTCCTACGCCCACGGTTACTCCGAGCGTGACAACCGCTTCTACCAGGCCTGGGACCCGATCGCCCGCGATCGTGAAACCTTCACCGCCTGGATCGATACCTATATCCGTGGCACTGCCGATTTCGCCGCCTATCAGGCCAAGCTTCAGGAGGCCAAATAATGAGCGCCTACAGCACCAATGAAATGATGACCGTGGCCGCCTCGCGCCGCCTCGGCAACACCGACGTGACCTTCGTCGGCATCGGCCTGCCGTCCAAGGCCGCCAACCTGGCGCGCCTGACTCATGCCCCGGACGTTACCCTTATCTACGAATCCGGCCCGATCGGTGCCAAGCCGACCGTACTGCCGCTGTCCATCGGTGACGGCGAGCTGGCCGAGACCGCTGACACCGTGGTGCCGACCGGCGAGATCTTCCGTTACTGGCTGCAGGGCGGGCGCATCGACGTGGGCTTTCTCGGCGCGGCTCAGGTCGATAAGTTCGGCAATATCAACACCACCGTAATTGGCGACTACCACAATCCGAAAGTACGCCTGCCGGGTGCCGGCGGCGCGCCGGAGATCGCAGGCTCGGCGAAGAAGGTGTTTATCATCCTCAAGCAAGGCCACCGCACCTTCGTCGACAAGCTGGCCTTTATCACCTCGGTTGGTCATGGCGAAGGCGGCGAGCATCGTCAGCAGCTGGGCCTGCCTGGTGCCGGCCCGGTGGCGATCATCACCGACCTGTGCATCATGGAGCCGGAAGCCGGCAGCAAGGAATTCGTGGTCACCTCGATCCATCCTGGTGTGAGCCGCGAGCAGATCATCGCCGCCACCGGCTGGCCGATCCGATTCGCCGCCCAAGTGGTCGAGACTGCGGTGCCCGAGGCCTTTGAGCTGGAGGCGCTGCGCGCCCTCGAAGCACGCACAGCAGCGGCCCACGGCCAGGCCGGAGGTGAGGAATGAGCCGCGACGTCTTCATCTGCGACGCCATCCGCACGCCGATCGGCCGCTTCGGCGGCGGTTTGGCCGCAGTGCGTGCCGACGACCTGGCGGCCATCCCGCTCAAGGCATTGCTTGAACGCAACCCACAGCTTGACCCAGCAGCCATCGATGAAGTGTTTATGGGCTGCGCCAATCAGGCTGGCGAAGACAACCGCAATGTAGCACGCATGGCTCTATTGCTGGCCGGCCTGCCTGACAGCGTTCCCGGTGTGACCCTCAATCGCCTCTGCGCCTCGGGCATGGATGCGGTGGGCAGCGCCTTCCGCGCCATTGCCAGCGGCGAGATGGAGCTGGCTATCGCCGGCGGCGTCGAGTCGATGTCGCGTGCGCCTTATGTGATGGGCAAGGCCGACGGTGCCTGGAGTCGCAACCAAAAAATCGAAGACACCACCATCGGCTGGCGCTTTATCAACTCGCTGATGAAGGCGCAGTACGGCGTGGATGCCATGCCGCAAACCGCCGACAACGTCGCCGATGATTACCAGGTCAGTCGCGCCGACCAGGACGCCTTCGCCCTGCGCAGCCAGCAGCGTGCCGGGCGCGCCCAGGCCGAGGGTTTCTTCGCCGAGGAAATCGTTGCGGTCACGATCAAGGGCAAGAAGGGCGACAGCGTGATCGAGGCCGACGAGCATCTGCGCCCGGACACCACGGCCGAGGCGCTGGCCAAGCTCAAGCCGGTCAATGGCGAGGGCAAGACCGTTACCGCCGGCAATGCCTCGGGGGTTAACGATGGTGCGGTGGCACTGATTCTTGCCTCCGCCTACTCGGTGCAGAAGTACGGGCTGACTGCCCGTGCCAAGGTGCTGGGTATGGCCAGCGCCGGCGTGGCACCACGGGTGATGGGCATCGGCCCGGTACCGGCAGTGCGCAAGCTGCTCGATCGCTTGAAGATCAGCATCCATGACTTCGACGTCATCGAACTCAACGAAGCCTTCGCCGCCCAGGGCCTGGCCGTTACCCGCGAACTGGGCCTGGCCGACGACAGCGACAAGGTCAACCCGAATGGCGGTGCCATTGCCCTCGGCCACCCGCTGGGTGCCAGCGGCGCACGCCTGATACAGACCGCCCTGCATCAGCTAGAGAAATCCGGCGGCCGTTTGGGGCTGGCAACCATGTGCGTCGGTGTTGGCCAGGGTTTGGCGTTGGCAATACAACGGGTTTGAGCCGACTGTCACCGATTGCTGTTATCGCGATGGCTTACGCCTGCGGCTAACCCATCCTACGCACCCGTAGGATGGGTTGAGCGCAGCGATACCCATGCCGTCATGACAAGCGCTGGATTCATCACGCCAGTGCTGCGAACCTAGGCTGTAATCAAGTGCCTTTGGGAATACACCTCTTGAGTAACCAACTCTTCGACGCCTATTTTAGTGCACCGGCCATGCGCGCTATTTTTTCCGATCACGGTCGGCTGCAGGGCATGCTGGATTTCGAGGCAGCCCTGGCACGCGCCGAGGCGAGCAGTGGGCTGATTCCGCAAGCGGCGGTGCAGCCCATCGTCAGCGCCTGCCAGGCCGAGCGCTATGATTTTGCCGCGCTGGCCCAGGCCATCGTCACCGCCGGCAATTCGGCGATTCCGCTGGTCAAGGCGCTGGGCAAACAAGTCGCGGCGCAGAGCAGCGAAGCCGAGCGCTATGTGCACCTCGGTGCCACCAGCCAGGACACCATGGACAGCGGTTTGATCCTGCAACTGCGGGCGGCTATCACCCTGCTGGAGCGGGATCTGACGCAGCTCGGTGCAGCTCTGGCTGAGCAGGCTGAGCGCCACGCCGATACCCCGCTGGCCGGACGCACCTGGCTGCAACACGCCACCCCAGTGACCCTGGGGATGAAGCTGGCCGGCGTGCTCGGCGCGATTACCCGCCATCGTCAGCGCCTGACCGAGATTAAACCGCGCCTGCTGGTGCTGCAGTTCGGGGGTGCCTCCGGCAGCCTGGCCGCGCTGGGCGAGCACGCCTGGCCGGTGAGCGAAGCGCTGGCCAATGAACTTGGTCTGCAGCTGCCGGAGCAGCCCTGGCATACCCAGCGCGACCGTTTGGTTGAATTCGCCAGCTTGCTTGGCCTGATCGCCGGCAGCTTGGGCAAATTCGGCCGTGACCTCAGCCTGCTGATGCAGACCGAGGCCGGTGAAGTGTTTGAGCCGGCCGCGCCAGGCAAAGGCGGTTCATCGACCATGCCGCACAAGCGCAACCCGGTCAGCGCAGCCGTGTTAATCGGTGCTGCCACCCGTTCGCCCGGTCTGGTCGCGACCATGTTTAGCACCATGCCACAGGAGCATGAGCGCAGCCTGGGTTTGTGGCATGCCGAATGGGAGACCTTGCCGGAGCTGTGCTGTTTAGTCTCTGGCGCGTTGCAGCAGGCGCTGCTGCTGGTGCCGGGGCTGGAAGTGGATGCCGCGCGCATGCGCACCAACCTCGATTTGACTCAGGGCCTGGTGCTGGCTGAGGCAGTTAGCATCGCCCTGGCCCAGCGAATCGGCCGTGATGCCGCTCACCACCTGCTCGAACAGTGCTGCCAGCAGGCGGTGCGCGAAGGCGCACAGCTGCGTCAGGTGCTCGGTGCTAACGCCGAAGTCAGTGCGCAACTGTCCGCCGCCGAGCTGGATCGTCTACTCGACCCGGCCCTGTACTTGGGCCAGGCCCGCCGCTGGGTCGAGCGGGCAGTGGCCGAACACCAGAATTTTTCGAATTAGGAGTTTTTTGTATGCCTGCCGTACAACTCGCCGATGGCGAACTGAACTATTTATTGGAAGGACCGCTGCTCTCAGGTCCAGCTGCTGCCCCTGTGCTGGTCTTGTCCAACTCGCTGGGCACCGACCTGCATATGTGGGATTCGCAAGTTGCGGCCTTCGCCGAACATTTTCGCGTGTTGCGCTACGACACCCGTGGCCATGGCCGCTCGCTGGTCACCGAGGGCAGTTACAGCATCGAGCAGAATGGCCGCGACGTGCTGGACCTGCTGGATGCCTTGCATATCGAGCGCGCCGCGTTCTGTGGCTTGTCCATGGGCGGGCTTATCGGTCAGTGGCTGGCGATCAACGCGCCGGCACGTATCCAGCGCCTAGTGCTGTGCAACACTGCAGCGAAAATCGGCAGCCCCGAAGTATGGAATCCGCGTATCGAAACCGTGCTGCGCGATGGCCAGGCGGCCATGCTGGCGCTGCGCGATGCCTCGATTGCACGCTGGTTTACCGCTGAGTTTGCTGCGGCCCAGCCAGCGCTGGTTGAACCCGTGGTAGGCATGTTGGCCGCCACTTCTCCACAGGGCTACGCCGCCAACTGCGGGGCTGTGCGCGATGCCGATTTCCGCGAGCAAGTCGCCAGCATTGTGGCACCTACCCTGATCGTTTGCGGCACTGCCGATGTTGTGACGACGCCTGAGCATGGCCGTTATATGCAGGAACGCATCCGCGATGCCGAGCTGGTCGAGTTCCATGCCGCACACCTGTCCAACGTCGAAGCGAGTGAGCTGTTCACTCGCCGCGTGCTGGACTTTCTTACTGTTTGAGCATTTTGCTGCGCTTGCGCGCCGCCACTTTCGGAATTCACCCCAATGGACGAAAAACAACGCTACGAAGCCGGCATGCAAGTGCGTCGCGCGGTGCTCGGTGACGCCCATGTCGATCGCAGCCTGCAGCACCTGACGCCGTTCAACCAAGAGTTCCAGGAAATGATCACCCGGCATGCCTGGGGCGATATCTGGACCCGCCCCGGCTTGCCGCTGCACACCCGCAGCCTGATAACCATCGCCATGCTGATCGGCATGAACCGCGAAGGCGAACTGCGCCTGCACCTCAAGGCGGCAAAGAACAACGGCGTGACCCGCGACGAGATCAAGGAAGTGCTGATGCAGAGCGCCATCTATTGCGGTATCCCAGCCGCTAACGCCACCTTCCACCTGGCTGAAGAAGTGTGGGATGAGATGGGCGTCGAGTGCCTCGACTAGCGAAATGGTTTTGGATTTCAGTCTCTACGCCATGCACCGATTCAGCCATTTGGTACTGCGGCCATGGCGCTTATATTAGCCCCATAACAGTGCATGGTGCCTCTATTGAAGGCGAATCGAAGAATGTTCGACCAGTACCTTCATGTCTGTTTCAGTTGATGAAGAATTGAGAGGGCGCACGTATGTGCTTAGAGCTTCAATCATTTACTACCGACAAGACCCACAACGACCCCTTGGTTCAACGTGCACAGATGTGGCTTCAGGATCACTTGACGGAGCAGGTGCGTATGACCGACTTGGCTCAGTTGCTGGCAATTAGCGAGCGCACCTTGATACGTCGTTTTAGGAAGGTTTTAGAGCAGGCACCTCTGACCTACTTGCAGAACTTGCGCATCAGTACGGCAAGGGTGTTGTTGGAGTCTGGTGACCTGAGCATCGAAAAAATCATTCACTATGTTGGCTATAGCGATATCAGAACGTTTTACCGTCTGTTTCGTAAGCGTGTTGGATTCACCCCAGGAGCTTATCGGGCTAGGTTTCAGTCGCTGACGCGGACTTGAGAGACCTTCATTTGTAGAGTGATAGCTGTAAACGTTAGCTGATGTCTTGCGGATCAATCCAGCAGGCTTGGGTCTGTCTATATGAGTCCCAGGGTTAGCGCTTTCAGTGTCGCGGCAGCAAGTGTTGTGCATTGCAGTTTGCGGAACCCACTCTCGACGTGGGTACGCACTGTGCTCGGGCTGATACCGAGTTGGCGTGCTACCTCTTTGTTGCTCCCCCCCCATGCTGATGCGCTGTAGGATTTGCGTCTCCCGTTCGGTCAGCGGACTGTTATTTACGCTGCATGGCGCAATAGCGTTCTCGCCGCGAGCTGCAGCGATTAAATATTGCGGGCCTCGGATAAACGACCGATACCTCGGCTGCATCAGCGTGGCCGGTATCGCGAGGGGGGCGGTGTTCCGCAGTATCGATCGCTGGGGGCATCTGGGTGACGGGGGCTGCACCCGAACAGTGTCGTTCCGCTCCTGCGCGCCGCTCTGCAGGCGGCAGGGCTGCCAGGGGTGTACAGCAGCCATTCGTTGCGCCGCGGCTTTGCTACCTGGGCCACGCGCAATAGCTGGGACCTCAAGGCGCTGATGCAATATGTCGGCTGGAGCGATGGCCAGTCGGCCTTGCGCTATGTCGAGAGCGTCGGGGTGTTCCCGGGACAGCTGAGTACGCCACAACTCATCCCCGATAGGATATTGGCTGACCCGGAGAGGTTGCCGTAGCCGCACCGCAAACGATATTCCTGCTGCGATTACTTTCGCGGAGGAAACACCAGATCGTCGTGTAGGGTGCAGATAAGCCGATGATCTAGCACATGGAACAATGCAGGGTTCTTATCGTCTTGGTCACCAACAAAGAAGAGATAGCTGCGCGATGTTTGCTTAGCTTTTTTGGCGTCCATGCCCTCCTTGCGGGCTACTTCTAGCTCATTCCTGAGCCGCCCGCATGCTACCGCTGACCACTCGCGCCAGTGGACGAGCACTTGGTAGGGCGAAAGCTCTCCATCTACCCATTCCCCCGCATTGAGCGAGATGGTCAGGTGCTCGGGCGACTCCATGGCCTGTGACCATGCCAACTCGCCATAGAACACACGCGCTTGGGCAAACCGCTTAAAACCTTTAGAACGGAGTTTTTTGAAGGCGGTTTGATAGGTCGTCGGGGCGACGCCGGGGACTTCTAGCGAGAGATGCCTATCGTAGGGGAAGCGCAAAAATGCACGGCAGATCGGGCGAATACTGTTGGCTGCGCGTCGTCCCTCTCTGCGAGCTGTGTTGCCCGTTGCGTCCTGCTGACTGACGCTTTGCGTTCGTTGCTCCGCGCGAGGCAAGGCGGGGTCGACAATCGTTCGAGCATCAATCAGTTGTAAGCGGGCTGGGGACAAACCAGGGGAGGTCTCCAACTCGTGTTGGACACTCCTACGCTTGCCGCGAGCAATGACCTTCTTTTCACCCTCTACCCCACAATCCTGGCCGTGAGGGTCGAGAATGAAAAAGTGGGCACGGTATAGATTCTCCGGCCGGTAAGAGCGGGGGAACACTTGGGTATTGCACCCGCTGCACAGGTACCCATCCGCGTTGACTGACGCCAGCAGCTTGAGGTCTTCGGCCTCCACAATTTCCTGTGTAACACGATCACGAGCGTTGTCCATGACGCTTACTTCTCCATGGGTTGGGGGTGTTCGCCTTATTCGCCTCCCAGCATACTGTCCGACGAGATTGAAATATAAGGGGCAAGATAATGAGCGATGAGCTTTATGTTTCCGTCGATGTCGAAACTTCCGGGCCAGTGCCGGGCATTTTTAGCCTGCTTTCTATTGGAGCCTGCCTCGTTACAGAGCCGGGCCGCTCAATCTATCTCGAGCTTCAGCCAGACGGTATAGAGCACGATCCGGAGGCTGTGGCCGTGACGGGACTTGATTTAACCAGGCTGACTCGCGAGGGACTTGCTCCGCAGGTAGCGATGCTCAAGCTGGATCAATGGCTGACCCAGGTATGCCCAGCAGATCAGAAAGTCATTTTCGTGGGGCTTAACGCTCCATTTGACTGGTCCTTCATCAATTACTATTTCCACAAGTATTCTGGGGCGAACCCCTTTGGGTTCACCGCAATCGATATGAAGGCGTATTACATGGGGGTTACCGGCTGCCACTGGAAGGAAACCAAATCCTCCCAAATGACCGCTCGGCTCAAGCCCCAAAGCTCACCGAGCCATAACGCATTAGATGACGCACGATTTCAAGCGGAGTTATTTGGGTTAATGCTGGCAGAAGGGCGCAGCCGCTAACCAGGCCAGCCACTCCATGTAGCCTCAACATAGCGGCCCGCCCTGAACGACCAAGCCTTTATGCCTTCAGGGCTGCTGGAGTTGCCCACGATGATTGCCAGCGGATGCGGCAGATCTTGTGTGTAGCGCGCTGCAAACCTGGAAAAACTCCCGATATCGGTGGGAGAGATCATAGGAATGCCTTGGGGGTGGGTATGCCAGTACCCCACCAGGCGGAGTCCTGTCGCATTAGCTCGTTCAATCTCGTCTCGGCAGCGGTGAGCATTCAATTCCAGCCACGTCCTTCCAGCCTGATCATCTCTATGGGGGGGCGTCGCCAAGGCAAGTACCAATCCGGCAGCGCTTGAGGGATCGACAAACAGCTGCCCCCCGCGTTCCACATCAAAGCGCCTTTGCCGATAGCCCTCCAGCAGATCCGCAACGTCCTGCGATACCAACAGATGAGTGTCCACCCACGGCCAACTCCATTGCCAGGCGATTGCCGTCATTGAGCTTCCTCCATTGGCTCCGGCCAACTCCGCTCCAGTTGAGCCTGCCGCATTCCAACAGGCAATTCAGGCCCGACGTACTTTCCTCCCAGCGTCGCCACGTCGTGGGGGCTGTTGATGCTGCTGACCCAAAGCGGGGTTTCTATGCCGCCACTCAGTGCGCGCAATGCGGCCTGAGAAACCATCGAAGCAACGTTAGCCATTCCCAGAGAACCTCCTGGGATGAAGCTTTCTCCGCAGGCGGGAAGGGCGACGACGCCACCTTCCTGCCACTCGGTGAACTTGTGCCTAAAATCACCCGTCTCTGTGAATAGACCTAGAGCATCAAATGCACCAGATGGCGCAAGGAGCACATGTCCTACCTGAGTATGAGGCTCACTCCAGGCCTGGAGCAGCCCCCAAGAGGTGCCATTCGCCTTGGAATTCCAGAGAGCAACCTCAGAGGGCCAATCAGCAGTGGTAACTATTACCAGATCCGCTTTTTCGAATACCTCGGGATTCCTGTACATCACCACTTCGGCGAAGGTTGAGAATGCAACAACCTCCGTGGTGGGTAGGTCTTTACGGATTCGTTCTTGAAGGGCTTCGGCCTTGGCCAGGCCTAGATCATCAGCACCGAGCACATGCCGGCCCAGATTCGCTGACACTAGGTAGTCCGGGTCAATGAGTGTCAGATGTCCAACGCCCGAGCGTGCCAACTGTAGGGCAACCGTGCCGCCCAATGACCCGACCCCAACACAAACGACGCGAGCCCCTTCTAGGATCTGTGCCACACCGCTGAGGTCGCGGGATAAAATCTCTGTCCGATCCAGCACATCCAGTGTCGTTGCTCGAATCAGAACTGGGGGATGATTAACCGCAACTGCAGGCCGGCGCCGAGCTGATCGCAGGTAAAACTTCGACCCTCGATCTAGCTGTGGCCCGTAAGCGCGAACGTTAAGGCAGTAGATCGGGGCACTGGCATCACCAGGAAGCTCCAAAGCGATCCAGCGGTTAGCTAGCGAGCCTCGCTCATTGAACCAAGCCAACAGCTGCGCGCAATCATCGGAATCAAGGTGAGGAGCGAGCCATGCGAGCAGTAACTCAGGGGCAGGAATGCGCAGATCTGGATAACTCTGAAGCTTTGCATAGAAGCCAGGAGTCTCCGGCGCACGCATGATCGGAGATCGGCCAATCGTACGTTTGCAATGCCTTTTTAATGATGACACATCTGTCGCTAACCAGACTGTTTCTTGGCCAGACGGCAAAGTTTGGCGAGGATCACTTAAGGCAAATAGCCTCGATGCCGCCTGCGGACGATCCAGAAGAATAAGGTTCTGTAGAGAAAGCCCCTGCTGCCTCGACCAATAGGATGTGATTTCGCGCCGAAATTCGGCATCCCGTGTAGCCGCGCATGACCCCATTTGGGACAAGCTTACGATCTTGCGTAAGCGAGCCAAGCTATCCAATACGACATATTCAGGGGAGCCCATCACTGGGCGCTCCTGAAATCCATGCAGACACAGCCAAACTTCCATGGCGTGGGGCCATACAAGCCACGGTGAGGGCTCGACAATGAGCCTTAAGCCTCCGCGGGGAAAATTCGTCGGGAAACTGATGCGCAGCCGCCGCTCCGTCCCCGTGTAGTCAACTGGCAGAGGAAAGTAGTAGCTCACAGCTTCGTCAGCCCGCGTGGGTGCAGGCTGAAGCAGTGCAAGTGCGGCGTCTTCACCAAGAGCGCTTCGCAGCGCGACTATGCCCCGCTGCAGAAGCGTGTTTGTCTGATCAACCAAGACGCTCAACCGGCTTCACATCCTCCTGAGAGTTTGCTGTCCCACTGACACCGCCAAACAGTGCGCCCATCGACGTAGCGTTTCGGGTGGTTCCGTCCGGGCGACCAGGCATTGTCCAGTTGGAGGGGATTTCTCGGTTCACTGCCGAGATGAACGAGGGACCCATACCAAAGTTCTCCTTAACAGCCGTGGCAAAAGCTTCTGCGGACTCAAAGCTTTCAAGCCCCAACGACACGGATGCGCTGGCATTCGAGTGCCAGTCTTGGAAGGCCCGACGGTAGCGATAACCCTCACTCGGTCTATTCCATTTCTCCGCGAAGTTTTCACCGCTGTCCGCGGGATTGCAGACCAAGCATTCGTTCCCCCGGTGTCTGACGTGATCCGGCATTCTGCGGACGATCTCGAGGATTGCGTCCAACGGCCGTAGCGGTTTCGACTGAGACTCTTTCACTACGTCAAGGTAGGCGTGAGTGGCAAGTGTTGTGATGACTGCCGAAATAGGCCGGCAGTTCTCATTCTTTGTCCGAATGGCCCACTCATCCCGATGTCGCTTCAGCAGCTTGATCGTCGCCCGGAGTGGGTCTTGATCGAGGTACTCCTCATATTGAGGTAGCGGGTCCTGAGTGGCGGCATCAAAGGCGCGCTGACTTTTCGCGACAGCCAGATGCTTCTCGAAGGAGATTGTCTGGGTTGAAGCGACCTGCAGCCAATTGGAGTAGGGGATGGGGCTGCTCGCCTTCCATCCAGTCTCCCGGTCTGGCACTTCCAGCTTACCTTCGCCATTGCCTTGAGAGTTCCCATTAATGGCACGCGCTGGAGTGACATCGATATGGAATCCGGGGTTTTCATCGGCATAGATGATCCGGATGCCGCGACGCAGTGGCTTGATTTCTTCCTGGACGCGACTGCCAGCCCTGAATCGCTCCTCGATAGCATCTAGGACTTCTTGAGCTCCCGCCCCCTGAGCATGTGGAAGCCAAATGATGGCGTCCGCATCGATGGTGTCCAGATCTTCGGGAGCACCAGAAACGGGTTTGATCGTCGTCTTCAGGCGCATGGAGCCTTGAACAAAAATATGGGCCTCCGCCAGTAGCGGATTGTCGGATGCGTTGAGGATCTTCTCCAGTTGGGAGTATCGGTCGTTGATCTTCTCGTACTGTGTTTCCGACAGTGAGATCTCCCGCGCTGCACGGAGCAGGAAGTGTTCCCAGCTCCCGCGCTTGGTCTGTTCATTGCTCATGGACATCAACGGACCTCCTGGGCCTGGTGGCCCAACTGTAGTGTTGGCGTGAACCTGTTCTGCTTGTCTTTATCTCGATCGAAAATCAGGTAGGCGTGTTGGTGTTGCGTGGTAAGCAGGGCACCGAACTCAATCGCCAACGCAGCAGGAATCGCCGCGAACACATGGATCGTCTCCGCCGTCATTGCCTCAAGTCGGCTCAAGTGCATCTGTAGGGCATCGCGAAAAGCGTGAATCACGCGACGATTCTGAACCATCGCGTAACTCGGTTCTGGGATGCTTAGCTCTGCGATACGAGCGCCAGGTAATGCCTCTTCGACGTCGCGAAGGGGGACCTGGGCGGAGATCGACAGCACCAGTGCAAGTGGTCCATCACCATCCGCTGGGGGAGTGAACAAAAACTCCGGTGGCTCAGCTGACTGGTTAGGCCAACGCAGCTGATGCTCGCGGTGGAACGAAAAGAGCAGGCGCTTGGATCGATCGCCTAAGGATTGTCCCAGCATTATCAGCGCAGGAATGTCTGCCAATCCGACCACGGCCAACGTAGGGGCATCACCATAGGCTCCTCCACGACGCTTTAACTGCTGCTCTAACTCATGCTGAACGCCGTCCTGGATGCTCTGCCAGTAGCGAGCATCTCTGCCACGATGACTCGGAGCAGGCAAAGTGATCTTGATGGCATGATCGAATGCAGTTAGCCCCTCTGCGGACATTGCACCCAACAGATCACGAACAGGGATGTCATTGATCGTCGCGAAATGCTGACTTTGCACAATCACTGGAATGGCTCTGCCGCCGTCTGGAGTGGTTGCGGCCAGCCGAATTCGCTCCAAGTACGCCTGGTGCAGGCCACTCAGATCGCTTTCAGGGTAACCATCAGCATCGCGATCAATTTTTTCATGGCAGCCAGGGCAGAGCAGCATGAGGTTAGCCGTGTCGTTGGTGAGCGACTCGGCCTTAGCTTCATCATGGTCATCTCGCCCCCTTGGCCCCTTCGGGCTGGCAGGCAAGATATGTGCTACCTCGCCCCATTTCATGGGCTTTCCAGCACGATAGTCGTACGTGAGATCCGTTCCGCAGAGTTCGCAATGCCCCGCTGATTGGATCCAGACGATGCGCTTCGTCTCAATATCGGTATCATAACGCCCGTTGGCAGGCTTAGACTTTTCTTGTTCTTTCACTTGCCCTCCTTGGGCACCTGAATCCCGAATACGCACTGGCTCTTTAAAGAGCAGATGAGGTCATCAAGCCAGAATTCAAGGGGCGTGAAGCTAAGCAGTTCAAATAAGGTAGCGTCGCAAATGACCTGCGGTCTGCGAGCAGTTTCAGTGCATGAATGGAACCTCCATCTGCTGCAGCGCTAGGACGATCCGTGAGTTAATCAGTACCAGTGCCGGGACTGGTGCCAACATCACAACCAGAGGTTGCCATGATGAAAAGTCTTATTGAGCGACTTGGGCTTCCCCAGAGCCATAAGGGCCTGCATCAGGCGACCATGGCAGGACTCCCGGTTGAGCTAACCACGCGTTTGGCGGAAGAGCTGGGTATTGATTCTTGCGTCGTGGCAGGCTGGATCGGTATCACTCCAACGGTTTACCTCATGACTCCTGCGGAGGGCGAGGCCTTCTGTCGGCTGGCGAACCTTGTCGACGAGCTGATGAACATCGTGGAGTCAGATCAAGTCGCGGCGACTCGCTGGCTCACGTCGCCAAATATTGCGCTAGGAAACGTGCAGCCCGTTTCCCTGTTGAGCACCGAGTTCGGTGGCCGAGCTGTACACCAGGTGTTGCTCTCTATTGAGCACGGACTACCGGTTTGACTGACTCGCTGCTTTTGCTCTCGGTAAAGAGATCTTAGGCGTTGGCTTGCCGCCCAGTTGCGTCAGCATCGGCCACCTGTCATGACTCCAAGCGTATGCTGCCAGGGGAGTCCTGGTATTCATGGAGACGGAAATGACAATGCCGAATGAGCGCTCTCGCGCTGTGATAAGGACGCGAGATTTTCTCGTTGAACTGTCCCGAGATAGCCGCCTGCCTGAAAAGGTACGGCGAGATGCCAAGTTCCTTTTGCGGCACTTCCCTACGCAGGACGATGTGTTCCTGGCGGGGCGAATAGAAGAGCAGTCGGAGACCTTGCCACTGGGCGCAATGGGGCCAGTTTTCAGCTCCTCAATTACAGACTAGGTTCTCATCCCGCAGAAATGATAAAGGCGGCCTCAGGGGCCGCCTCGAACCAAGTTTCATCACCGGTACAGCGCCCGGGAGAGGAAGCTCTTGGGCTGCACACACAGAATAGCTGCAGGGGGATTGCGAAACCAGATTATTTTGAAGAGGGCTTTGGAGCGGAGGCTTCCCAGGTGCTCACCAGCTCATCAACCCTATCAGGGATCTGTGGCGATTTACTGAGCACAAGACAGCGGGCGGTACCGACATACTCTTCAATGAGGTAAAGGCTGTCCCCGACGTCGACCCCCAGCTCTTGGAGCACCTCGTCGGGAATGCGAATAGCTCCGTCACCATCCCAGTCTTCGATTACCACCTGCATCGATTTCATCTGCACATACCTACTCAGGTGACAGGCTGCTCTGAAGACTCATGATTTCTCGCTGGATCTTTTTCAGCAGTTCATCTGGCTTCAGTCCAGGCGTCTGCCGTTGGTACGCCAGAACCAGCAGCGTCAAAGGATGAATGCCGACAACCTCGGCAATCTGCTCAACCTTTTCAATCGATGGCTTCCACTTGCCGCGCTCGATTGCACTGATATAGCTCTGGCTGGGGCCCAGCCCTTCCTGGGGTAGATCCTTCAAATTTCTCAGATTCTTGATCACCAGACCAAGCGCTTCATTGAGTTCCATTTGCTGTCTCGCAAAAGGAACGATGAAGCCTTTTTAGCGCCTCTTGGGCTATGCTATATATAGCTTAAAAGAGGGTGTGCTGATGTTTCTCACGTACAAGCATCGACTGGCACGAACGCCTCGGCAATCTGGCCGGCTACTTGGCCACGGTAATTCAGTTCAAAGCAGGTCACGCGGACGATGAACTCGCTCATGTAGGGCTCCTGTGAGGCATGCGCCTCGCTGATTTGGTTGTGCCCATCATCGGGGCGCCGACCCTGTGTCATCGCCGGCTAGGGTCAACGCTGCGCAGTTCCTCATTCCCCACCCCCGGAGGCGGAGAATGGGCGCTCGCTGGATGCTGGCACCGGACAAGAAAATGCCCGCTCATGGCGGGCATTTGGGTTGCCGGGGCGGGGATCAGCTGGCCAGCAAGTCCAGTTGCAGGGTCGGTGCTGCTGGAGCTGGTTCTTCGGCTGCGAGGGGGATGCAGACGAACTTGGTGCAATCCTCATGCAGGCAACACACGCGGTACGCTTGGTCAGGGTCTTGCGGGACTGCTACGTGGATTTCGTGGCCAACGATGGTGTGTGGGTTCTCGTTGACGAGGCGGGTGACGCCTTCCTGAGTCCAGCTCTCCAGCTTCACAGTGGTGTCGATAACAACAACTGCATCGGTCGGCATGATCGGGGCAGTCTCGATGGCGTTGCGCAGGTTCTTGATACGGGCACGGTAGCTGCCCGGCTCGCGCAGTTCTGCCTGCCAAAGCTCGCGCACATAGTTCCCGATGATGCTGTAGGCCCAGCCACGGTTACGCCAGTCCCCGTTCTGGTCTTTGACGGCCACGTCCTCGCGATGCTTGAACAAACGCATGCACTCATGCGTTTCAATCTCGAAGGTTTTGGCCTTCGCAGGGGCATACCCCAGCTCAGGATTGCGCAGGCCGTAGATCGGGGCATTGTAGCCCTCGATGATTCGCCACGCGCCCACGTTGCCGTCATAGATGCTGGCCAGCAGCTCGCCGTGCTCGTACAGGCTGACGGTCAGTTTCTCGCCGTTCTCCAGCTGGATGGCTTCCGCCTCGAAGCCATTGACGGTCAGGCGCTCCTTGGTCATGTCGAACTCGGACTTGGGAACCGTGGAGTAAAGGCTATCGCCTACCGCCAGCTCGAAGGTTTGATCGTTGAGCATTACCGGGTTGGCCAGCTCCTTGAGCCAGCCCTGGATGTAGCCCTCGGGGCTAATATCGCGACCACCAGCGCCCTTGAGCATGCCGCCCTCGCAGCTCCCAGCCGAGTGGAAGATGCCACTCATGATGTTGGCAGTTTCGCCCATCATCAGGCAGCCCCAGCGCGGAGTGCGCGGGTAGCAGTTGGACTCGTAGGTTTCCTCGAACAGCACGTACATGGTCTTGCCGCTGTTGGTCTTGAACGCTGCTACCAGCTTGCCAGTCGATACAGTAGAGCCCATGGTGATTCCCCTTGTCTGGTAGGGCGGTTCGCCCTCGTTTCGGATGTGGCCAGTATCTAGGGGGAGGGGCTGTGTCATCGGCGGCAAGCAAGAATTGCCGCAAATGCTCAGCCCCAATGCTGGCAACCGAGGATGAATCTACCAGCGGTAGTGAACGTGGAAGAAGTCGCCGGCCAGGGCGCCGCTACCCACCGCTGAGGCATGCGCCTCGCTGATTTGGTTGTGCCCATCATCGGGGCGCGACCCTGTGTCATCGCCGGCGAGGGTCAACGCTGCGCAGTTCCTCATTCCCCAGTCCTGGAAGCGGAGAATGGGCGCTCGCGGGATGCTGGCGCCGGACAAGAAAATGCCCGCTCATGGCGGGCATTTGGGTTGCCTGGGAGGCGGGTTCAGCTGGCCAGCACGTCCAGTTGCAGGGTCGGTGCTGCTGGTGCTGCTGGTGCTGGTTCTTCGGCTGCGAGGGGGATGCAGACGAACTTGGCGCAATCTTCATGCAGGCAGCACACGCGGTACGCCTGATGTTCGTCTTGCGGGACGGCCACATGGATTTCATGCCCGACGATGGTGTGCGAGTTTTCGTTGACGACGCGGGTGACGCCTTCCTGAGTCCAGCTCTCCAGCTTCACAGTGGTGTCGATCACTACAACAGCTCCCGATGGCATAAGCGGGGCAGTCTCGATGGCGTTGCGCAGGTTCTTGATGCGGGCGCGGTAGCTGCCCGGCTCGCGCAGTTCTGCCTGCCATAGCTCGCGCACATAGTTGCCAATGATGCTGTAGGCCCAGCCACGGTTCCGCCAGTCCCCGTTCTGATCTTTGACGGCCACGTCCTCGCGATGCTTGAACAGGCGCATGCACTCATGGGTTTCAAGCTCGAAGGTTTTGGCCTTCGCGGGGGCATAGCCAAGCTCAGGGTTGCGCAGCCCATAGACCGGGGCGTGGAAGCCTTGGATGATCCGCCACGCGCCCACGTTGCCGTCATAGATGCTGGCCAGCAGCTCGCCGTGTTCGTACAGGCTGACGGTCAGCTTCTCGCCGTTCTCCAGCTGTGTCGCTTCTGCCTCGAAGCCATTGGCTGTCATGCGCTCCTTGATCTTGCTGAACTCGCCCTGGGGAACCGTGGAGGACAAACTATCGCCAACCGCCAGCTCGAAGGTTCGATCCTTGAACGATACCGGGTTGGCCAGCTCCTTGAGCCAGCCCTGGATGTACCCCTCGGGGGTAATGTTTCGCCCGCCAGCTCCCTTGAGCATGCCGCCCTCGCAGCATCCAGCTGAGCGGAAGATGCCGCGCATGATGTTGGCAATCTCGCCCATCACGCCCATCATCAGGCAGCCCCAGCGCGGAGTGCGCGGGTAGCAGTTGGACTCGTAGGTTTCCTCGAACAGCACGTACATGGTCTTGCCGCTGTTGGTTTTGAAAGCTGCGGCCAGTTTGTTGGTGGATACGGTGGAGCCCATGGCGATTCCCCTTGTCTGGTAGGGCTGTGTGCCCTTCGTTTTGGATGTGGCCAGTATCTAGGGGGTAGTGCTGTGTCATCGCAGGCGCACAGATATTCCAGTAATTGCTCAACCCCTATGCTGGCGCCCGACGATCAGGCGGTCCTCCTGAGCGCCGGCATGAGGTTGTAGTTCATGTCCTTGAGGCCTTGGGGCGTGTTGGGGATGTGGTAGTCCGCACCTGGACCCTCGATGCAAAACTGCCGAGTTATTGACCGGCGACCGATAATCTCCTGCTGAACAAAGAGCAAGGCTTCTTCCTTCGTCTGGAATACAGCCGGGCGGCATTCATCAGCGGCATGGATGTGGTCGAGCACGTAGCGGCCAGAAACGAGGTAATAGACCAGATACGCGTTGATGCGCCACGATTCCTCCTTGGCCTGGGTGTAGGTCAGCTCGCGACCATCGGGCGCATTCCAAAGGCTCTTGTCGGGGCGGATGTTATTCGGCATCGAATCGGGGTTTCGCCCCAGCGTGAAGCCCAGCGCAGATACACGAATCATGGGCTCGGGAGTGACTTGGATAAGGGTCATTTGGGCAGGCCTCGCAGGCATTTCAGATGCCTGCATCATCGGACCATCCGAGCTGTGTCAGGGTAATAAACATGCCAGCAGCATGAATTGCTCATGCCCCAAGCCAGGGATTGAAAGTTCAAGTCCGGGCAGGGGCGGTTGCCCCTCTGGATGACTAGGGCTTGGCCACCAACCGGGTATCCAAGCCAAAGCGCTCTTGGCTGATCAGTCGGTACTTTCCGGCAGCGAGGTCGCAGCTGACCAGCAGATTCCATGAGTGTTTTGAGACTGCTGACGGGATCAGCACAAACGGATGCTCAGCAAGCAAAGCATCGGCGAAGGTTTGCTGGTTGGGGGAGGCAGGAGCGCTCGATAGCCATAAGGGGTTCGGAACGTCTTCCGGCTGAACAACATAGATCAGCGTGGGGTCGAGAACTTCAAAGCAGGTGAGGACATGAGGCACGGTATCCAAAGTGTCGAAGCCGGCATGCACTGCCACTTCCAAGATCGCGGTTGCGGGATCAGCGGATGCGTACACGACATGCCGGCCCGGTGGGTTCCAGCGGCCACCGACCATCTGAGCGCCGATGCCGCTATCCCATGTGCCCTTGAACACTTCCCGGTCCAAACGCCAAGCATTCCAAGACCCTGACCACGGAAGTGGGTTCACTGGTACACCCCGTGCTCAATCCGTGTTAGGTAGTCCTCGACGGCCTGAAACCCAACCGGGTTGTCGATCATTTCCAGCGGGATATTACCCTCCAAGAGTTTGCAGGGACGGCTAAGCCATTCCTCGGCAAGTTGCTGGGTTCCAAACACGCTCATCGCATGCTCAAGGACCTTGGCGTATTGAAGGGCTACGGCGCTCTGCTTCGCATCGAGATTTGCCTGTTTCTTGCCTCCATGGCGCTGCAAGGTACGAACGGAACGCCCTACGATACGGCTCATGACCTTCTGGGAAGACAAGAGGACGGAAACGGATACCATTTCCTGCACGTCCTGGTATGCGAAACCCTCGCTTGTGATTTTGTAAATCATGACTGGGCTGAGCATTTTAATGTCTCTGCCCAGTAGGTACTCGGTCGGCTTCCGGTCCTTCGATGCAGCATGACGTTTGACGGTGAGCATTATGGTTGCTCCTGTTGCGACATTTGACGCAAGTGTAGCGTCATTTGTCGCATTGCGCACTGTGTGCCCGCTGGGAGGTGCGTAGTGACTCCGGCTGATCGTGACCTTCGTCGATCTGCTTGTGAACTACACGTCTGTGCGGGTGAAGTAACCCGTGGGCCGACTTGCATTGCCTGCATACCAAGCCAATTGCGGGGCGCGGCGCCGAAGGTAGCGACCAACGAAAGAACTTCCTTCGCACTTGTACAGCCTGAGCTGCGGCGAGACGCGGTAGCGGTTGTTGGCAATCGCCTCGATCTGCACACGGCGCGAGGCGAGGGTGGTCAAGTCCATGTCGCTATCGAGTTCGACGGCAAGCAGGTGGCGCCGCATGGGTGTCTCCGTAATCAGCTGGAATGCTGGGGATCGGCGATCCCCAGATTAAGATTCGATGGTTGCTGCTGGCGCCGGTTAAAGAGCGTCTTCGCAGACAAGCGACCAGTACAGGACTTCTAGGGCCGGCTTCTGGTGTTCGAGCGTCAAGTTAAAGTTCTCGGCAGCGACGGCAACGGCCTTCTCATAGAAATCGAAGAATTGAGCGAAGCTCCAGAATCGATCCTGATCGATGAGCACCGCCACCTTGATTTCTGCGGTAATGGCGTCGAAGTCAGGCAGCTCTCCCTGAGCTACGGTGCCGGACTGGATCAGCTCTGCCACCCTTGCTTCGTAGGTGCTCTTGAAGTCCACGACGAAGAACCCTTCGCGCAAAAGCGCAGCGAAGGCAATCTCCAGCGCGGGCTTGTGGTGCTCGGCGCTGGTTTCCTCGTCCATCTGGTCATAGGCGGTAGTCACGTCCCACCACGCGAAGAACTGCTCGAAGTCCGGGAAGCTGAGCTGTTCGTCGTCCACGGTGTCCTTGATGGTCTGCATCAGCTCTTGGAGCGACGGGAGTTCGTCGCCCTCGATGAGGCCCTGTGCTGCCATTTCGGCGAGAGTGTTGGCGTAGCGTTGCTCAAGATAAGTGATGCTCATGTCCGTCTCCGGCTGCGTTTTGGATGGGTTCTTCATCAGGCAGCTTGGCCTGTGTCATCGGCGCCGGCAGAAGGATTTTTCCACTGGATTGCAGCCGGGATCAGAACCTGGAACTGGAAGCCAGGATCGGTGCTCACCTTAACGGTGTCACCACGCTTGCCGGCCACAAGCAGGGTGTGAGTGACGGCTTGATCCAGCTCCAGCAGCGAGAAGTAAGCCTCGCGTCGGATATTGGGATTCAGGTGATCGTCAGTCAGGAGCGCGGTGCCGCCGTGATTGCCGCTCAATCCGAAGGTCATCACCACGTACATTGGCTCGCCGGCAGGGCGGTAGAGCTGACCGTCGATGATCAGCCAGTCACGGGCGAGGCCCTGGAGATAGTGGGCGATTCCCTGCTTGCCATCGTGGACGCAAACGTAGATGCCCAGCCCTGTATGCGAGAGCATGGCGCTGTCCTTGACCAGATTCAGCTCCGGGCCAATGGCCGGGTAACGCTCGCTGCAACGCCGGGTGCAACCCGATACGGTGCTGTCAGTCCAGAGACGGCCATCGAACAGGCAATAGCTGACGGGCTCCAGATACTCGCCTGTCTCGAAGTTCTTCTCGCGCCCGATAATGGCAACCGGCGCCTGCTCGGCGGTGACTTCGCGGATTGACAGAACAGCAACCCCGTCATCAAAGCGCTGCGGCCTGGGCTTGCGGCAGCGGGGCGGAGTGATCTGCTCGACGTAGCTGTATTTGACGGTCAGTTCCATGGTGCGGCTCCAGTAGGTCTGGCCGGGCTGTGTGCTCGGCGTTTCGATGTGCCTACTATCTCCGGGGTGGGGCTGTGTCATCGTCGAAGCTTGCCGTCGAATGAAACTCGTCAAACCCTAGAGCCGGGAATGAGAGTGGCCGCGACGGTCTGGATGCTCGGAATTGCTACACCCGCCGAGGCAATCTGCACAGATTGGCTTGCTGGGTGTGCTGGCGCTTTTGCTCACGGCGCCAGTATGAGCCCGCCCGACAGCAGCACGCTGTAAGCCACCTTGACGATTGGCTCGTAGGCGCTGGCCGGTGGGGTGTCCCCATCGGCCCCATAGCCGCTCTCTGCCACCCATAGGGCCATGAAGGCATCGAACGAATACTGCGTGAGGGGCAGCTTCGAGAGCATCACGCAGCACTCGGAGAGCATCTTGCTGAATGCCGGAATGGGGCACTCGTCGCCCAGCTGCTGTTCCATCTGGCGCATCGCCGCCTTGTACTGGGCTTCGTAGCTGGTGCCGTCCCGATCTTCTTCCTGAACCTCACGCTCTTTCAGCGCCAGCGCCGGGTCAGTCGGCGGCACGGCTGCCGGTTCCGATGCTGCGGCCTGAGCGTCGAACAGCGAGCCTTGGTCAGGGGTCAGGTCGATCAGAACCGGCTGGTTGGTGGTGATCAGCGACGGCGACAGGCCGTGGGCAGCCAGCTTCTCGGCCACGCGGGCGATGATGGCCTGGGGGTTGTGCAGCACCTCCAGCAGGTTGTGCCGGTGCAGCTGGTTCGACACACGCAGCATGCGATCCCAGTCACTCTGGCTGCCCTTGTAGAGCTGGACAGTGCCGAGGCCAAGCAGATAGTGAACAGCGGCGCTGGGGGCGTCGTTCAGGCGCTCAGCGGTCAGCACCCGGTCAAGCTCGAACTCCATGAACAGCTCAAGGCCTTCTTCGTCAATGTCGTACTCGTCGCCAGTCTCGCAACGGGTCAACAGGCGACCGTCGCGGGCAACCATCAGGTCTTCGGCGCTGGCCATTTCCGCGTCAATGTTGCGCAGGCCGCTGTAGGGGCTGTTGTACTGCCCATCAGCGAACGGGATGCGTGCGCGGAAGCTAACGTCCTTCTCGGTGTAGACCGGGATCGACTCAACGTCAGGCAGCTTGTAGCGCTTGCCGTGGCGGTACACGTCATTCCAGATGCGCATGGCAGTCCATGGCTTCTGGTAGCCGTAGCGGCCCCAGTTCAGTTCGATGGCCATGACCTGCTTGAGGGTCAGCAGCTCGAAGCGCGGGGCAATGCCCAGCTTGCGAGCTTCGTCTTCTTCGCGGGCCTGGATGCTCAGGATCGCTTGCAGCAGGGCTTTCGTGTAGCTGGGGCTGTAGGCGTTCGGGATGATCTGGATATAGCCGTCCTCGCTCACGTCACGCGCTACCCAAGCCCGAGCCTTGGGATTGAAGTGCATGCGCTTCATGAACTCGCGCAGCTCGACCAGCGGACGCAGCCATTCGTACTTGCCGTCTTCATGGGCCAGCAGGCTGTTGGCCGAGGTGTCGGAACTGATTCTCAAACATCCCCAACAGCCCGTGCGTGCTGAACAAGGGGTACGGGCCTGCTCTCGGTTCGCAATGTAGGCATTGACCATGCAGTCCCCGTTGTTGGCGTCGCGGTACAGCTCGACCAGATTGTCCCAGCGGTCGTAGGTCTTGATCTTCTCCGAACGGACGTAGCCGATGAACTCGAACACCTCCATGGTGGAAAAGTGGGCAATCGGGCTGAGCACCAGCTGGCCGTCATCCATCGCGTCTACCGCGTCGGTGGCGGACTCGCCGCGCTCGGTCATAGCGCGGTTGCGTGCAGCGGATTCGTCAAAGCGAGTGCCGATAATCGAGACGATTTCGACCTCCTTCGGCTTCATGCCGGCCTCGGCGGCGATGGCTTTGCGCAGCTGGCGCTTGAGCTTATTCAGTGGCTCCACCTTCATCATCATGGAGCACTTCGCGTTGGAGCCGACAGACATGATGGTGCGCCCACCGATCACGGAAACGAGGTAGTCGTTGCTCAGGCCCGGCGAGGCGATCCAGATGCGGATAGGGATGCCGCTTTCCTGGGAGTAGGACTCGATCTGCTTGATCATCAGGCTGTTGTAGGCCTTCACAACCGGGTTCTCGATCTTGGTGTCGGAATGGCAGACGTGCAGGGTTGGAACACTGACGCCTTCGTCAATCAGCTCGCGGTACGCCATCAGAACGAGTGATAGCAAAACGCTACTATCCTTCCCGCCGCTCCAGGCCACGGAAAGGTGACGCCCGGCCAGCACCTGGGCTTTCACAGCCTGAACGGCAATGGCTACCTTCTCGCTGAAGGTCAGCTCCTGAATCGGCCCCGAAACCGCGTCCTGGGTTTGAACCTCGGTGGTCAGGTCGGCGAGCTGGAGAGAGGTCTGTTGCATGCCCATGGTGTTGGTCCCGGTGCTGTGTTTTCGATGGGGTCATCATCAGCCCGGAATGGCTGTGTCATCGGCAGGGCAACGCAGAGCATGCAAATGCTCAGAGCGAATATTCGGATTCGAGGATGCTGCTCTTGGCCGGCTGGCATGACGCCGAGTGTAGGGCGCCAGTGTCTGCCTGAAAGTGGGCGGATCAGGCGCGGTCGATCTGCATCCCGTGGTCAAGGAGCGGCCACAGGATGCACTTTAGGCGCCTCTGGCCTGTCTGCGGTTAGGACAGCCATGCGCCCGTGGTGAATGGATTCACAAGGTTTGCAGCCTCATACGAAGCCACCAGTGCGCGGTCGCGCTCCTTGCGTACCTTGGCCAACAGCTTGGCCTTGACCCCTTTGGCCAGACGGCCTTTGAGCGCTGGCGCAGTACCGCTCAGGTCGAACAGCAGCTCGCCCACTTCGGTGTAGCTGCTCTGCTCCAAGAACTCGGGAATGGTGCTCGCGTCTACCGGGTCGTAGTGTTCCATCAGGTCGTCGATCCCGCCCTGGATCGTGGAGCGAGAGCCGGGGCTGATATACAGGGCCTTGGACTTGCTCAGGACAACGGCAAAGGTCGCACGCTCGCCTCCCAGAACGCGGGACGGCGCACCAGCTTGCAGCTTGAACACGGCACCCTTCTTCAATGCCTGTTCTTTGTCGCGGATCAGTTGTGTCTGCAAGCAGGCCTGATACCAGTCCTCGTTCACCTTCGTCATCATGCCCATGGCATTGCCGGCGTCGAAGATTTCTCGCGGGCAGCCCGTCAGGGTGAAGGGAACGCTCGCGGTCGCCAGAAAGCAGTCGAAGTTGAGCCAGTAGCCATCCTCTTTGCGCCGGCACTGGATAGTCCCGGCAACGTAGGTTTGGATGGTGTTGGACCGGAACGGGTAGCTGACGCAAGCGTAGAACTCGCCCGCTGACGTGACGGCCACCTTGTGAACTCGCATGTAGCCCGCCTCGAAACGCCAGTCGGTGAGGTTGTTGCGGATGACGTTCTCGCGCTGTGCCAGCGTTGGGGCCTTGTCGATCAGCAGCAGCTGGCCAAATTCGTAGGTGGTGGTCATGGGGATTGCTCCGGTCTGGAAACGATGGAGCTATCTTCCCGCGCCGGCACCTGTGTCAGCGCCGGCACAGAAACATCGTCAGCTCTCAACGTGGGGCTTGGGGGTGCTTGCGGATCAGGCTGCCATCACAGACGACCAGTAATCGATGCCTCGGGTGACGGCGGCTTCTGCCCGCGCAATCAGCTCTGCAACTGAGCCGGCTTTGCCGAGGCAGTAGAACTCGCGCTCCTGGGTCTGCTGGCATTGGCCGAGGAACCAGTAGGAGGTGTTCCCATCTTCGTAGCGAGCGGCCAGCCCAGTCCAATTCGACGGGTAATCGATCATCTGGCTCTCGTCGTGCGGCGCTGGTCCCCAAACCACATTCCCCTTGCCCATCACCGGCAGGTCGAGAGGCCGCATTGCCTCAAGGCATTCACGGCTCGCTTGGAGCTGGGAGGTCACAATTTCGGCGGCGGCGATTGCGGTTGTCTGCATGGCTGAATCCTCTTGGTTGAAGTGCTCATCATCCAAGGGGTGGGCCTGTGTCACGGGCGTGCTTGGGCAGATATTCAGGGCGCACGCGGGGAACTAGCCCCGCATTCCCATGCTCGGGAATGAGGGCGCATGCTTGCATGGGGGACAGGGGCGCCGGGCAGCTAAGCTGGGAGCCCCGGCGCATTAGTGTTCAGCTGCTTGAGGCTGTTCCAGGTTCGCCGGCAGGAAGCTCTCGAAAGGCTTGCGCGAACCGGGCTTCCAACCGTTTTCCATCGCTGCATGGGTGGCTTCTCGAAAGGCTTCCTGCTCGTCCAGCGTGACCTCTCGGAATCCATCACGCACAGCTTCATCTGCATATTCGGCGCACATCGTGATACGGCAGAGCCGGGTCTTGTCCTGCACCCAGAAGCGTTGCTGAGACGGCTTGGTTTGAATCGCGTGTTGCGTGTTCATGAAACGGGTACTCGTAAAGTGGGCTGGTGTATTGGCTGCGTGAGGTGAGCGCAAGCACTGCGCCCCTACTCCTGATTGGTAGTAAAACCCGGCGCGGTCGCTGGGCTTGATTCTCGATTGCTGGTGCTGGGTTATGCCTCTACCCCGAGGGCATACCCTTCTTCACGCAGCAGGTGGCTGACGGCCTGCGTGCGGCGGCTCTCGAACATCTTGATTGGCATTGCCTCACGCAGCTGGCCTGCTTTCCTTGTCCGGGAGCGCAGCCAGTTGGCGTCGGCGGTCAGGTTGGCATCTGGGGAGTTGGCTTTGAGCGCTGCGACCTTGGCAGCTACCTCGTCGTCGAGCTTCACCCGGCCCAGAATGTGGAAATCATGGTGGCGCAGCAGGCTGCACTCAGCCGGCGACATTGCCGCTTCATTGCTTGGGATTCCGGCGCAGAATCGGTCGGTGCCCAGCAGCTCAATGGCGGCTCGCAGCAGCTGGTCAGCAGGCATCGGCCCAGTTTGAAGCGGCACAATCACTCGCACACCGCTATCGATCCAGGATCGAATCAGGTCACGGTGCTCTTGCCAGAGCGCGAACGTCGCCGGCTGATTGGCTACCACGTCAGGTGCAACGATGCTGACTTTCGGAGAGCCTTCGGTGGTGCTGATCACCAAGTCATACACCTGAAACACACGCTTCCACTGCATCGGCTCGCCCTTGCGGAAAGCTGAGAAGGCGCCGCTGTCGATGAACAGGCTGCCGCCTTCCCGGATAAACCGAGGAATCGCCCCGAACAGTTGCTGTGTAGTCAACAGGCCGGCGACTACGCCTGCTGGTGCCCCAGCTTTGATGCAGGCCTGAAAGTCGGATTGGGAACTCATGCCCGAGTGATAGGCGATGTTCCAAGGGGTTGGGGTCATGCTCAGCGATGCCTTGTACCGCGAAAGTGAGCTGGAAGTTTCTCGGCAGAATGGCTGTGTCATCGGACTGAGGTTGTGGCGGCATGAGAATGCTCAGGTCGCAGCATGGGGTTTCAGGAATGACGGAGGCCGACTCCAGCAATCGTAGGGTTAGGGCGTTGGCTGATACCACTGAACCCGGTGCAGTTAGATGGACAAGTCCTATCCGACTTGAGAATGGCTCATGTGGTTGGGGCTGTTCGAATCCACTTCCTTGCGTCTCGGGACGAGCGATCCGCCATCCAATTTTTGCTGGCATACCAGAAGCTGAAACGTTCTCAGCGCGTCCAGAATCAGCGTCTGGAGCGAGTGATGCTGTGCTAGCATTTTGCGAATTTCGCACTTGAGTAATCGGCGCATGAAGCCAAAAAGCCCTTCGCACCAGATCATGGGGGAAATCCTCAAAGCGATTCGATTGCAGCAGAATCGAACGCTTCAAGATTTGACCCGTGACCTCAAGATCGACACCAGTGGCCTTTCCCGCGTCGAGCGAGGCCTACAAGGCTTTCCTCAAGACACACTGGTATCCCTGCTTGGCTACTACGGGATAGACCTGCCAGCGCTGCTGATGAGTGCTGCCGGCCTTACCGAGGCGGACATTGAAGAAGCTCGCAGGAAATCTAAGGTCCAAAAACCGGAAATGGCGCCCGAGGAATTATGCGAGGCCCCGACCGACGATGGTTGGCTCGATCACAACCCGGTGCTGTCCAGTCGCCAATATGCAGGGCACACGATGCTGCTCTGTCGCAGGTCGTTCTAGAACCCTGAGTTTGAGCTGATCTTCATGGGCCGGGTGCGCCGAGGGATACAGACGATCCAGGGAGCAAAGAATGCTGCCCCTGAATTCGCACGCAAGGTGCTCAAGGATGAGTGTCAGGCCATAGGGGTCTGAGTTATCAGCGGTCGTTAAGCGCTCGCATGGCGCTGCCTGCAAGGTTGTGGAACAGAGCCTTGCCTACTTCCCACTTGTCGCTGGCGCCGGACGCTCCGCAGTTGCTGACCCCGTGCGGGCCAGTAAGCTCGCTGGAGTGCTCCAGCTTGAATGGGCCGAACTGGTGGAAGTCGATCACGAAGGGGCCTTTGGGCAGCAGTAGGGTATCGCCGTCAGCTGTGGCGCCCGTGCGGTAGTCGAGACGCGAGACGATCCAAGGTTCGTGACCTTCTGCCTCGGCTCGGAATACCTGGAACGAATCGGGCTCGTACAGCAGATTCCACACGCAGAAGGCCATGTCGTCTTGCGGGTTATCGACGGTCGAGAACCCGAATTCGTAGATATAGACCGGCTGGCTACAGTGCTTGCACTGCCCGACCATCAAGCCGGTGTCGATCAGTCCGTAGGAGTCGATTCCTTCGGGCAGCACCGGAACTGGCACGCTGTCGCCATCGCGCCACTCCACGCTTGCTGTATTGCAGGCAGGGCAGCGGTACTCAGCCCACTGGCGGGCCTGATCGATCTGCTCGATGGGGGTAAGGGTGAACTCAACTGGCGCCTTGGGAACTCGGAACTGAGCAACCGCCTTCTCGGCAGCTTCCCGGTCTAGAACAGAGAACACGCTCCAGAACTCAGCGTCTTCCCGGCCTGGGATTTCGCATGGCTCAAAGCCCTCGTACCACATCCCGTGGATTCGCAGCTGTCGAACGTCCTCATGAGAGAGGGAGGCCGTTTGTGTCCGAGACTTGCCGCCCTCTCGCACCAAAGCACGCTGAATGATGTTGGCGAGGCGGATCGAGAGCTGTTCCATGAGTAGTCCTGGGTCGAAGGTGAACCCAGTCTACGAATGAGGGGGGAGGCACGCAGCCGCACTGGTGGCAGTTGCTCATCCCCCGGCGCAGGGCGCACCGGAGGGAGCATCAGCAGCGCCGCGAGGTTAGGCGGGGTTGGCGGTATCGACGGTTGCAACGTTCAGCTTGGCACTAACCTCGGCAGGAAGTTCATCGAAGACGGGTTCGGCGAAGCGATACGATTTCAGCCACTTACCGGCGCCGCACTTGCGGCCCTCGCCGTCGATCTGGTCCTTGGCCGAGAAGGTGACGTAAACCCAATCGTCCGTGCCGGGCACCTGCCGCCGCTCGTAGCGGGTTTCCATGCCGAGTGCGTCGTACTTGGCCTTGGTTTTCAGGGCGTCTTCTTCGGTCGGGTCGAACTTGCTGTACTGGCTGGCGACCACCTGCGCATAGTCAGCGGCAGCGTTCAGGCCGGTGCGGTGGGCCAGACCGAGGGTAGTGAAGATCAGGTCGCCCACACCATCGCGAAGCTCGTACACGTCGCGGGCGGCGATGCCATCGTTTGCCGTTTCGTGAAACTCGCTTTCGATGATGCCGATCTGCTTGTCAGCGGCACCCCATCCCGAGTTCCAAAGATTGCCTACGAGCTGGTTGATTTCGGCAGCGCCGGGGTAGTAGTCCTGGCTGGCGCGTTGAAGAAGGCCGACCATTACTTCATCGCCGGCAGCGGTGGCGCGGGCAATGGCTTGTTGCAGGTGGTTGGGCGTCATGTGGGGTGTCTCGCTGTCGTCAGGTCAGGTGGTTAGCTGGGCAGGGCGTCCAGCCATTCAGCAGGCGTTACTGGCAGGCGTCGCATGTAGTGAGCCCATCGGGATTAAGCGGGCAGGCAGCCGGCGCAGGGGCTTCACCGTCTTCGTTCTTCGCAGCGAGGAAGTCTTCCTCGGTTTCGTCTTTCTCTACTTCGTCCCAGCTCAGCATGGTCATTTCCTCGTTTGGGGTATCAGGTCACTGTGTGGTTAAAGCTGGGATCAGTCCCAGCTCAGGGCGCCGCCAGTTTGGTAGTCCACGACGCGGGTTTCGAAGAAGTTCTTCTCCTTCTTCAAGTCCATGATTTCGCTCATCCACGGGAACGGGTTGGCAACGCCAGGGAACTGCTCTTTTAGGCCGATCTGCACCAGACGGCGGTTCGCGATGAACTTGAGGTAGTCGGCCATCGTGGCGGCGTTCATACCCAGCACGCCTCGCGGCATGGTGTCCTGGGCGTACTCGATTTCGAGCTGTGCGCCTTGCAGGATCATCTGGGTGGCTTCTTCCTGCATCTGGGCATCCCAGAGGTGCGGGTTCTCCATCTTGATGGTGTTGATCACGTCGATACCGAAGTTCAGGTGCATCGACTCGTCGCGCAGGATGTACTGGAACTGCTCGGCGGTGCCGGTCATCTTGTTGCGGCGACCCATCGACAGAATCTGGGTGAAGCCGCAGTAGAAGAACATGCCTTCCAGCACGCAGTAGTAGGCGATCAGGTTCTTGAGGAACTGACGGTCGGTTTCCACTGTGCCAGTTTGGAACTGAGGGTCAGAGATAGAGCGGGTGTACTTGAGGCCCCAGCTGGCTTTCTTGGCCACGCTCGGCACTTCGCGATACATGTTGAAGATTTCGCCTTCATCCATGCCCAGCGACTCGATGCAGTATTGGTAGGCGTGGGTGTGGATGGCTTCCTCGAATGCCTGACGCAGGATGTACTGACGGCACTCGGGGTTGGTGATCAGGCGGTACACGGCCAGCACCAAGTTGTTGGCCACCAGCGAGTCGGCAGTGGAGAAGAAACCCAGCGAGCGCATGACGATGCGGCGCTCGTCCTCGGACAGCCCATTCGGGTCTTTCCACAGGGCAATGTCGGCGGTCATGTTCACTTCCTGGGGCATCCAGTGGTTCGCGCAGCCGTCCAGGTACTTCTGCCATGCCCAGTCGTACTTGAACGGCACCAGCTGGTTCAGGTCGGCACGGGCGTTGATCATCATCTTGTCGCCGACATGCACGCGGGCTGCGGCGCCTTCCAGGTCATCCAGGCCTTCCTGAATGTCCAACTCGTTCAGCGCTTCCTTGGCACGGGCAACGGCCTCGCTATCTGTGCTCGACACCAAGCGGGCGGCAGCGACAGAGGCTTCCGGCTCGGCAGGCGTAGTGGCGGTGTCATTGCCAGCTGGCGCTGGCGCAGCGTCGGCAGCAGTTGCGGTTTCGATAGTGTCGTCGGCGTCGTCCCAGCTCAACATGATGATTACCTCGGTGGTTCTGTGTCGGTGCCAGTAGCGGATGTGCTTTGGCGATGTGGCTATGATCAGGCCGAGAGGGCTGTGTCATCAGGGCGGCATCGAGATTAGAGAAAGTCGTCGAGCCTTATGTCTGGGGCTGGGGAAGGCCCGCCCCGAGCACGGCAAACAGCCCTGTGCTTGAACCACACCCTGTGCGGTGAGGTGCTGAGATTAGGTGGTCTGACCGGGAAATTTCATTCGAAGACGGTGCAGTTACCAGCTGGGCGTTGGGCCGGTCGGTATCGACCAGTACAGCGAGGGCACGTAACGCTCAGCCCCCATTGCAGGGGCTGAGGGCATTGCAAAAGTGAGCGGGTCAGCTGCGCTGGAGATAGGCCAACAGCTTCTTCGATTCTTCATCCCCGGATTCAGCGATCTGCTGTTCCAGGTCCGGGTACTCTCGTTTCAGGTCTTGCAACATGCTTCGCCTGATACCCATGACCAAACGCTGCACCTGCTCAATGTCCAGCTTCGTGTTGCCCTTCGCCAGCTCGGTAAGAACATTCAGCGCTTCTTGGCCGAGCCCACCCACCAGCGGCTTAACTTCCTCCAGGCTCACAACACGGGCATCCCTTAGCCGATGCTTTAGCGCTTCCGCCGATTCTTCGTCGGTGCAGGTATGCCTCAGCAGCTCCATGGCATGACTGAGCTGGCTTTGGGTCCGAATACTGGATTCGGGAATGGCCAGTGCCTCGCTCACCACGCGCACAGTCGCAGCAAGCAAAGGATGAAGCTCCTGCCCGCAGGTGTCAGGCAGCGTCTTGGTGCCCTGGAAGGCGCTCCAGTGGGAATGACTTGTCAGCTCGGCAATGTGGTCTAGCCGTGCCGGCTGGGGCCTCCGGCCCGCCTTCACGTCTGCGATTACTCCCTCTACGGCTCGCGCAGCAAAGGGGTTGAGGCTGGAGACATAGGAACTCAGCGCCTTCTCATGCAGCGCTTGAAGGCTTTCAACCAGGGCGGAGCGCTCGCTATCAGGTGTAGTGCTCTGGAGGTGTGCCATAGCCTGATCGAGTTGGCTCTTGGTCAGGATGAATGCGGGGTCTGCACCAACCTTCTCGGCGACGAACTTGATGATCGGCGCCATGGCCGGCGTGTCAATCCGCTTACCGCAGGTATCTTTGAATGTCAGGAGCTTCATGTCTGATTCAGGTCACTGGTAAGGGGGCTGGTTAGCCAAGCGGCGGCAGGGGCGAAGCGTCTGACGGGGTGACAGACGATACGCACGCAAGGCGAGGCAGTTCGCTCGCTTCATGGCAGTTTAACTGGCCGGTACGGGGCGTTTCAGCCGGCTGTAACAGGCTGCCTACCTGGAAACCCAGGAAGCCCACCAGCAGGGTGAAGGTCAGTACGCTGCGCGGGTGAATACGGTTGTCTCGCTGCATGCCCATTTCCCTCGATCAGTTGCCGAGCCAAACGCGATTAGCGTCAGCCCAGTCGTAGAGTTGATCGAGCATGTTATTGAGGTCGTCCAGCGGAGTGAAATCTTCCTCGCCGTCATAGCTATCAGGCCTGAGCGCTTCCATGCCTTCCACAATCTCAATCAGATCGAAATCAACCTCATCGTTGCCAACTTCCAGCAACACTGAGGGCAAACGACTACGAAGCAGAGCACCGATGCGGTTGGCCACCAGTGCCGCATGCTCATTGGACGTGTTCGACTGATCCTCATGCAGAATCGCCTTGATATCTACCTTGCGATCCCAAACAGGTTTGCCAGCAGCCCGGCGCTCAGCTGCTACTCGGTGGTTTTCAACGATGCTCTCGATAGTGCGGGGCATGATTGCTTTCCTATGCTTCCAGGGTGGCTTGGGGGACTTGGGTGTAAAGCAAGGCCTTGGCCTCAGCCATGGGTACTTGCTGGATAGCCATGCCGGCGTTTTCCATTTCCCCGACCCACACCGGGCTGTCTTCCGCATCGACGAGGCAAGCCCCCTCGACGTAGCCCGTACTCGTTACTGCGATGTATGCCTGTTCGCTCATAGCGTGACTTCCAGTATTGGGGTTTGGTTAGGTCAGCAGCGTGCGGCTGGTGATGATGTGGTCGGAGCCGTGATCCGCGATCAGTTCTTGCCGATCTGCCTCGGTATTGCCGGCGCTCGCATGCAGTGCGTCAGCAAAGAAGGCGTCTGCTTCGGTCAGGTTGTTGGCCAAGATCAGCGCCGCTGTGTCCTGCTCTGCACTCCAAAGGCGCCCAACGATCAGGACGGGGGTTTCCCCGTTGCCGATGAAGTGATCCACCGGGATGCTCACTGTTTTGGCCATGTAGCGGCTCTCCGTTCAAACTGATGGCTTTACCTGAACACCACCGGGCGCCGTCAGGCGCCGATGGGAAGGGCTTCGATTATCTCGCAGCTGGCGCGGCACTCATCCAGCTGCCGCTGGGTCATGATGCCTTCGCGCACACGCTCGCCGATCAGGTAGGTGACGTGGTACTCAACTGCCTGGGCCGAGGTCATTGCCGTTCCTCGATGAAGACCCAAGCTGCGCTGACCGAGCGAATCTCCTGGAGCTTCCAGTTTGTGAGCACCAGTTGATTGGAGCCGACTACGGACTGGTACACCGGGTCATAGACGTTCACTTCGCCACCAATACGCTCGGTCTTGTAACCGGCAGAGTGGAGACGGTCTTCGATGATGCAGGCTTCACGGCTCATAGGGCGGCACTCCGTAGTGCGATTTCGATGTGGCCATCATCACGCAGTGCCGGGTGTGTCACGGCAGCAACACGGGTTTTCAGCGAAATGCTCGGCGCCCAACGTCGGGCGCGAGGATGGGAACGTCTGGGTAGGCAGCGTAGGCTGGAACCCTGCGTAGGGAATCGAGGACTCCTTGATCAGCTCGCCTCGTAGGGAACAGCTTGTGTTGGGAGTGTGCTGCCTTTCTTGACAAGGCGTGCTCGGACGGCCTGGGCCTTCTTCTTCGCCTTATCCAGGCTCTCGGCTGGTATCAGGTACACCTCGCACTGCGAGTAGTCCGGGTCGTTGCGGCTACCGCCACCACTCCAGACCCCTGCGGGGAAGCGTCCTATTGTCCAAATCCTCGTTTCCATGGTTGCTACCTCGGGTTACTCGCTGACCGGCTTCAAGCCGGTGCTGTGGTTGATCAGTTGGTATCGGTGGCAAACTGGCTGCCGCGTTTGGTGGTCCGCTGGCGCTTGTACTCGGAGGCATACCCTCCATGGTCGTTGTCCCACAGAATCTCAGCCAGCCGCTTCATACATGCCTTGATTCGCTCGACGGGCTCAGTCGGATACATCTGCTGTGCTTCCTCCATGAGTGGTTCAACCTTGAGATAGCAGCCAGTCCTCGCCAGCCGGAAAAGGTCGGCGACTATCTCGTCATCAGAAAGGAGCTGGGCCTGTGCATTGGGCGTGCTCACGTTGCTGACCTCGACATTCATGCCGACTTCCTCAGTTGGGTGTTGGCTGGTGCCCGCAGCTCGCGCATTGGGTGTCCTGGGCGGGTGCCTTGGCGCCACACTGGGTGCAGAAGTACACATCATCCAGCTCGTAGACGATCAGTACGTCTGCCTCGCCAGCGACGCGGGAGAAGTAGCGGAAGCGCCCGTTCTCCCATGCCCAGTCGTGCATCTGGTCTTCGAAGAACACCGTGCGGTTGTGCAGCAGGCCGTAGCCGTTGCGGTTGAACTGTTCCTCATCCAGCAGCGTTGCCACTTTGAGGGGCTTGCGCTCCAGGGCGAGGGAAACCCGCCCATCAGCCTTGATGCCCCGGAGGATCAGGAAGTCTTTTGCAATCTGCATGGTCAGCTATCCAGCCATTCTTCGAAGGTTTTCACCGGCCAGCCCAAACTCTCGGCGTTGGCGCGGTAGATTTCGTAGCGGTCGTGCAGGCTGCCCTGGTGCTGGGTGGCTGAGGGAAGCGTGCTGTTCTGATTGGCCATCGGTTCGGCCCTCCATGCGATTGTAAGTGGTCAGTTTCGGACATGACCATGATCGGTCAGCTTGCGCCGTGTCACTGGACTCACATGAAACTTCTCACCCCCAAAGCCGGGGACTGAGGATTGGCTACCCCTAGTCGTAGAAGTCCACGCCATGCTCATCACAGCACTGCTCGCAGAGCCCGCCGCCATGTTCCTGGCTGAATTTCAGGTCGCAGACCTCATGCCACCAGCCGCAGTGGGCGCAAAGCTCGGTTTCAACTTCAAGCAGGTCCGCCTCAAGCTGGCTCTCGTCTACGTCATCGCCCAGATCAAAGGCGAAAACGGCGTCGCCGATGGGCTTGCAGCTGCCACGCAGGTATTCGCCCACTTTCTCCAATGTGTCGCGGTCGATGCTCATGCAGGTTCTCCGGTAGCCATTTGCACCAGTGAAGCATCCCATTCCCCCAGACGTGTCAGCGGCTTCGCGAGAGGGACTGCACGCAATGCTCGGCACCTAAGATTGGACCTGAGAAGTAGCAAGCCTGATAGCCGGCGCAGGGCGAAACTGAAAACCTGCATGAGCATAAACCCGGCGTCCAGGCCATCTACTAGCCCGTTGAAACTGAATTTTTAGCGAGGTTGGTTGCCGGGTCGTTATCATTGTCTGCACTACCACAGAGCCAAGAAAGTATGAAAAGAGGTCGCGGCCACAGCCTCAAATACGAGGTGTATCGCTCCGAAGCGCTAAAGCACGCAGCCAACGCAGTGATGGAGGATCAATCTCTACAAACTGCTGGAATTGACGTTTCTCAGATACGGTTTGAGCCGATCACGAACAATGCAGTCGATGCTTCACTCATGTGGGGTGAGGAAGCGACGTTGTTTCCCTGGGAGGATGTGCGGATTTGGAAGGCGTCAGATACCAAAGGGATCGACATTTCCTTGTGGTTCGGCATAGAGCTGTGCGGTATGGCCTACGCCACCCCTCGGGGTAGCAACCTGTGCATCAAGGTGATCTTGCTGGAAGGAAAGCCCGACAGGACACACCCACTCAAGGGCCTTGTTGCGCCACTGGTGCTGTTAGCCATTGAGAGTTATGCGTCTCTGCTGGGTTGCGTCGAAATCGAAATGCACGACCCGTCTTCGGGGGCTTTGCCTTGGTATCGCAAGCTAGGATTTGAGTTTGATGCGACGAATCGCCTTGTCATGCCCATCGACCAATAATACTATCCACCCGAATGTCAAGGCACATGAGGTGTCTATGAAGAAGCAACAGCATGAAGCCAAGCCCCTAATGGTTGCCCGTTTCCAAGCAGAGGCGAGGGCGGTGCTTTCCAAGCGTAGCGACCGTCAGAGCCGTCTGCTCAAGATTGCCGTGTCCTCGGGTCGAGACATGGAGCCAGTTGGCCGGATGGCAGGTGTAAGCCTGTAACGGATCACCTGCAACGACAAAGCCGCCTACGGGCGGCTTTTTTGTGCCTTACGTCCAGGAAGCCAGCACCTCGCTGTCCCGTTGGGCTTCGAGCCCTCAAGCTCCTGCTCGTCACCGGGGCTCGTCCAGGTGCGCTAGAGCACAGTCAAGCTCACGGCATGCTCGACGTGTCAGACCAACGTGCTGTCCAGGCACCAGTCACTGCCTTTCAGCAGCTGGCGCAAGATCGGCATGGTTTTGATCTTGTGCTGCACCTCGGCCAAGTAGGCGCACCGGGCACGAAGCTCAAGCAGCTGATCGGGCTCGTTCGCGCCTCGCTCGACCGTGACAACCTCAAGCGGTGTCAGCGCTTCGAGCGATCCACGCTCAACGAGCTGGAATAGCACTGTCTCTACTTGGTCAGCTGTTACTGCCTCGGCTGAGGTCTTGATAGGGCGTTCCGGGCGGACAAGCACAGCGCCGTACAGGTTGGCTTTGAGGATTTCCTCGGCGTGCTCCAGCATTGTATTTGCCAGCCCCACCAAGTTGGTCGCCACGGCTGCCAGCACGCGCTCAGGCGTGAGCCAGACGTTGTTCTCAGCCAATAAGCCTTGGGCTCACTCTGCCTTGCTTGCGGCATCCACCACTGCATCGGAGTGGTTGTAGAGCTGGAACCCGCTCTGGACGAAGCGTGCTTGGCCAATCTGAACTTTCGTGCATCATCGTCTCCTAACCTGAACCCCACCGACTCGCAGCTGGGCGTGTTTTCGATGTGGTGAATCCTCCCATGCGTCCGGTAGTGTCACCGGATGCGTGGGCGGCAAAGCAGGTAATGCTCACCGCCCAAGGCTGGAAGTCAGCGCTCATCACCACGCATCGGCTGGCGCCGGCTACTTCTGCTGGGGCGGCTGAACCGGGTACGTCTGCACGACTACCGGGCCAGACTGATCCATGAGCTTGATCATGTACCGCCAGTAGCGACGCTGCCGGCGACGCTCGATGAGTTCGGCGATGAGCTTGAACATGTGGAATCCTCGATTGTGATTTGACGGTAGGTCGGAACGCTTACGCCCGACCGGCCTTGTAGTAACCCTCTGCCCACGCAGCGGAGGGCTTGAGACCCATGCAGGCAAGGCACTTGTCGGCAGCCTTCCACCCGTAGAGCCATTTGTTCAGCACGTCAGATGCCCGGCTTTGATCGCCGCCAGGATTGCGGGCAACGCTTTGTTGGAGGGCGCGCAGGTTCGACACCTCGGCCTCGACGCTGCAATCCATGCTGTCCAGGTATTCCTCAATGAACGGATTCCCGCAGTTGCTGATCGCCGCTACGAGCTGTTTTGCCATGAACGCCATGTAGCCGTTCTGCGCCTTGATCCCCATTGCCGTTATCCTCTGGTTGGTGGCTGGTCTTCGCTATGGATCAATCATCACCGGGCACTGGCTGTGTCATCGGGATCGGTCAGGGGGCGAAGCAAATGCTCGATGCCCGCGTTGTGAAGTGAGGGGGATAGAGGCGCATGGGCTGCACAGCAATCGTGGATGGCAAGCGAGTCATTGGCGCGTTCCTGCCTGATGTGGAATGGCGGCAGGTTGTGAAGCGCTCGAAGCTGCGGGAGGTGTTGATGCCTGACACCAAGCTCCCCGCCGTGGCCAAGACCGTTCGCTGGCGCGGGGGAATCACCCGGTTCTTCTCCCACTTCCCAGGTGAGGCTCCCGAGGGCTATGTCTCGCACGAAAGCCCCGAGCACGCCGCCCAGAAGCTGGCCGTCTACGCTCGTCTCCTGGAATTGGGTTTCACGGTTGAGCTGGAGGCCGGCATGGATGACTGGCGAGCTGATGTGCTGGTTGGACCTTCTGCATTCGGGCCTGCGCTCGCAATCGAGGTCCAGCTTACGCGGCAGTCCGCCCAAGCCACCTACGAGCGCACAGCGCAACGTTTTGCGTCTGGGGTTCCCACGCTATGGCTTTTTGGCAAGAACGCTTCCACGGGCCACCTGGGGGCTGATCTGACCGCATCCAACCCTGTGTTCGTCGCCAAGGACGTAGATCACGCAGCCGATATTGCTCAAGCCGTATGTTCGGGTTCGGCGTTTTACGATGACTTGAGCCAGTTCGCGCAGACGCCAGCTCGCCCTATCGGCGTCAAGGTTGCGTGCAAGTGCGGGGTGGACTGGCTGCGCCCTATCGGTGTGGTGCTGCTGCCCAACCGTATCCGGGGCGACCTCAAACCGATATACGCCTCAGTTTCCGTCACCAGTGCAAAGAAGCGCGGACGAACACTCAGTCTTACTGAGGCTGATGCCTACTTTCGCCGGTACATGAAGGTCTTCTGGAAGGCAGCCGAAACCTACGGTATTGCGCTGGGCGATCCGTTGCTGGCAACGAAGGTAAGCTCAATCGATGGCTCGCTGTTTAAGCGTGAGTTTGCTTGCCCACAATGCAGGCGCCGGGTTTATACCAAGGGGGTGACTGGCGTTGCTTTGCCGATACGCGGCGCTGAGCTGCTGCGCTGCCCATTGCCCATTGCTGCACACGTTGATGCACGGCCCTCGCTGAACATTGGTCCCGCGTGGTTCTTGTCTCGACCTGAACCCAAGCAGGAGCCAGTGATGAGCAGTACCGAATGGAAGGACCAGTTTATCGTTCGGGCTCGGGCTTGCATGATCACGCTGCCGCCCATCGGGGGTATGGGCTGAACCCCCGGAGCATGTGTGCAGGTGCTGGTTAAGCTTGGGCGGCTCGAAGAATGGCCGCGAGGCTGCTGGCGCTACCTTTTTCCATCTGGAAGTCGAATTGCTGGTCCCAAGCGCCACCGTCATCCAGGGCCAGCGAGACTCCCTCGCGGTATGGATCGCCATCGGTAGCTTGCGTAACAACGAGCTTTGCTCCCGGCTCGTCGAGGCGGTTCTGCGGCGCCTCCCCTCGCAACACCCGCTCAATGCGAGCTGCAACGTCTGCTGCCTCGTCCGCGCTCAGATTGAGCATGGTCGATTGGGAATTCAAGTAGCCTCGGTCGATGTGGTGGAGCGAAACCCCATCAGCGGTAATGGCAATTGTAAGTGTGGTTTTGTCGCCGCTGTCCCAGCTGGTGTAAAGGAAGCTCTTGCGTGTGTGCGTGACTTGCATTGGTCTGTTCTCGCTGCGTGGGTGATCCCGTCCGGCTCAACGCCCGAACGGAGAAATGAGGTGGATGGCAATGGTGCGCAGCTTTGCTGGCGCCCGGCCCGCACCCTTGCGGAATTGAATCCACTCCCGGTCGCAGACACCGCACGCAACCATGCCTTCTGGGCGTTCTTCCGTAAACACTCCCATGTCGCCGGCCAGCCATGCACGGTGCAGGTTGGTGCGAGCCAGGAGGCGGCGCATAGCGCGAGGCAACAGAAGGCCGCTGTAGCCGGCGAGGTAGAAGCGGAGATTGAGACTGGTCATGTTGGATGCCCCGTGTTGGTAGTCGATGGGGTAACGATTCGGCCCGTCTCGCTGTGTCAGCGTGGAGTGGCGCAGGGCATGCGAAATGCTCAGCACCCACACTGGGAACCCGGACGCTGGCGCCCTTGTCGGTCAGCCCTTTCTCGGCCCCTCGGTGGGAAGCTCGCCCTTCGCCGCCGCTTCCTCCAGCAGGGCTCGCACCTGCGCCAGCTTCACGCGCTGCCCGGCAATCTGCCACGCAAAGGAGCCGCTACGGCTCACGTCCACGATGATGAGCGTCAAACCCACCGATTCCGAACCGCGCCCCCAACGGTCAGCCTTGGCTTTGGCCTTCATGCGATTGATGACCAGATCAACGTCTGTTGCTGCGCCTGGATCGTCTTCATGTGACAGGATGATCTTCCCATCCTCGACCGCCAGGACACCTACGCCGGGATTGGCTTCCATGTACTGATTGGCGTCCCGAGTCCCTTCTTCGGAATCGGGATACTCAGCCACAATGCGGTACTTGAGGCCATAGAGGGTGTGGTACTTGGGCTCGGTGCTGGTGCTGGTGCTGGTGCTGGGCATGATGTGTTCCCCGGTGATTCGCCGTGTCGTTCAGTAGGCGTCGGCGGTGTCGATTCGATGTGCCCATGCTCCCACCTGCTGTGCTGTGTCATCGCCCGCCAGCACGAATCGCCAGGGCAGATGATGGGATTCCGCAGCGCATGCACGGTTTTGTTACGCCAGCCTCCGCAGAATGCACAGTCCTGATGGTTCGGGCGCACTGGGCTTCCGCCTCGGCTGCGTGCTCACCAACCCGCTTTGCCTGAACCCCACCAGGACGCCGAAGGCGGACATGAAAAAGGGGCCTTTCGGCCCCTGTGTCTGGGTTTTATCAGCGGCTGACGTGTGCGTCGCGGAACACGATGTAGCGTTGCGGGCCGATCTGATCCCACCCCATACCACCGAAGCTTTCGCCCAGCTGGGTGCCCAGCAAGCATGCGTCCGGCAGGTCTTTGACCGGCACTCCGACACAGTAGAAGTGCCCCCCAAAGCACCCTGGCTCCACGGTACGGCCTACATACGCGAGCTTGACCAAGAGCTTCTGCGCAACATCGTTCTTGGGCTTGAGGGTGTTCGTCAGGGCATGCAGGCTCAGCCACGCCTCTAGGGACTTCTCGATGCCGCCACGCCACGCGGCGCCGCCTTTGCTGGCTTCGCCGTAGTAGACGTTGAACTGCTCGCCGTCCTTGATGCCGTGCGGGATAGCTACCCGGCGAAGTAACGGATGCCCGATCACATCGTAATCGTGGAAGCCGTTGGAGCTGGCATGCAGCGTGGTGACGATGGGAGTGCTGTTGGTCATGGTTGTGCGTCCGCGTTGGTTTGGGATGCGTTCATGATCCATCCGCTTTCGCAGTGTCATCGCCGGATTGCCAATTACTGGTCACATTCTCAATACCGATCCCAGGTCCTCGGTCAGCGTGTCTGCTTGCCCCACCAGCGCCGTTCATGTCGGCTGCTGGTGAGTGCATGGTTCAGGCCTTGGTCATGAGGTCATGCGCACTCAAGGGACGCTCCACGGTCAGCAGAAGCCGGTAGGTGGTGCCTTCATCATCGGGATCGGTGGGGCAGTCGATGGCCAGCACCTCGCCTGTGGTCAGGAGCGCTACCTGCTGGTCTTCGAAGTGATAGTCGGTGTCGTCGCAGCAGCTGAGGCGCAGCTGATCCTTGTCGGATGCCGTGGTAACGAAATGACCGAAGCCCCTCTCTACCGCCTCCATCGCTTCGACGTAGACCGTGTTTGCCGCACTCACCAGCTCGAACAGTGAATAGGTTGTCCCGCTTGCTTCGCCAACGCCTTGAAGGGCTGCCTCTGCATCAGCGTGCCCGCAAGTGCATTCAGCTGCACCAGTGAAGCGCTTCGCGCAATCGCCACGGTGCCCTTGCTCGACGCGTGCGGCCAGTTCGGCTTTGTACTGCGGGGCTGTAGTGATGTTGGTCATGGGGTAGGTCCTATGTCTGGTTGGGAGTGGCCATCATCAGGCAGGCCGGGCTGTGTCACCGCTGGCTGTCGATAGAAAGGGGACTTCCTCGGCCCCTGTCTTGGGAGCTGGGCTTGCCGCAACCTTGGTGCCCACGATTGCCAGTAGCTGCTCACCCCGAACCATGGCGATTGCCGTGCGGTGCCAGCCGTCCCAAAGCGCGAGCCGGCGCTCGCTGGCACCGATAATCACCGGGTCTTCGATACCATCCTGGATCATCTGCTCGTACCCGGCAGCACGATTCTCCAAACCACTGGCTCGAAGCGAGCTGAGTTCATCCCGCAGCCAGTCCTTCGCACCTTCAACATCGCTGAATGCGTCAACAGTGTTAGGGTCGATGACCTGGAGCTGCCAATCGGCAGCCTCAGCGTCGAAGTAGCAGTCCGAGCCATCATCGTTGTCATGGCGGAACATGGATGCTTCGTCTCGTAGATCGGCAGGGGACAATGAGGCCCAATCGAATGCCATATACCGCTCCTTCCGTTCCTGTGCCCTGTTTGGTCAAGCCGCAGCCTTCGCTAGGGTTTCGACGTTGTGCTGGCCCATAACCTCCAGCGCAGTCCCCATTAAGTTGAATGGGTCACTGACAACCCCTGCCGCCATCAAGTGCTCGCTAAGTGCATTAGCCTGGGCGATGTTCTCGACGAAATAGTCCACGCACCCCTGGATGCCGTTTTCAGTTGCCGCGTTGATAAGCGGTTCAGCGTGATACCCGTTAAGAATGAGGAATACACGGCCCTCCAATACAATCGCGGTCGTATCACAGCCGTAGTCGGCGCGTTGGCGGCAGTAGCTGATGTTGAAACTGCCAAAGCTACGGGAAACATTGGGCGCGAGCACTTTCGTGACAGGGCACGCGCTACCTGTGATGCCGAGTGATCGCAGGGCGGGAATGCTGGATTTCATGATCGTCTTCCTCAGTGATTAAGAACTAGGGAAACGATATGGGTCATGCGGCTGTGTCAGCGCAAAGCTTGTGAAATGCTCGAAGCGCAATCTGGGGGCTGGTGATGATGGTGCTGAACGCCGGCATAAGGATTTGAGGATTCCCGGCTCGCCTCGATGCTCAATGGTGCTGCGTGAGCTGGCGCTGAATGCTCAATCCCGCGTCATCGAGAGGCATGCTCTCGGCACCGAGTCGGTCGCAGGCGCATACACTGGCTCAATTCCTGATCCTGAACAACACGCTGTTCCTGTTGCATGGAATCGGGGGCGAGCCAGCCGCCCCCTACAGGGCGTCACATGCCGGCAGCTTTCAGCAGAGGATTGCTCGGCGTACCGCTTCGATGACTGTTTGCGAATCAACATTACGGTGAGCAACAAACGAGGATGCTCGGATCGTCGGTGCCCATCTTGCGATGTGGCAGGGACGGGGATCGCAGGATGCCATTCGGCACCGCTGGAGCTTCGTATCTACTGCTGGTCGCCAGTACGCCGGAAGACATAGCAGACCCAATAGTTGCCCGTACCGGGCGGGCGTCTGGGAGGCCAAGGCGCCGAGTTTCATCCCTGGTTGCTAGCCATGCTCTACCGTGCGCCCATCCGTTCTCCACGGCCTCCCGAAACCGTACTGCCACCTTCGTGGTGTTTGCCTGACGCACCATCGCATAGCGGGCCAAGGCATAACCTAGGATGACTCGGGACAAAGCGTAGGTTGTCAGCCGGGGAGCATCTACCGCGTAATGACCGATCCCCGCCACGCCACCAACCAACGGGAGTTCACCGGCCCGATCAAGTGCCTCGGAAACGGTGACAACATCCATGGGTAGATAGCTGGCTGCCAAGGCTTCAAGCGCTCGATAGAGAGCATGATGGTCCTTTCCGGTGAACATGCTGGGCGAGAAATCAAGCAGGCCGTCAGGGTCCCCGGATAGCATCAGCAGCCCGAGTGCATCCCGCTCAGCCTTCCTAGCCGCAGCTTCATGCTCGTCAGTCAGGTAAGCCATCGGCACCATGTGCATGTCCTCGTTGCTGCTCGTCAAAGCTTGTCGCTCCTGCATAGGCTGGGCCGGGATGGTGAAAGATAGCCGAAGGCACCCCTTGAATGTCAGGAATCGTCTCCCTCATTTGGTAGCTCATCAATGGCTTCGTTGCCCATCTTCATCAAGAAGGATTCCATGTCCTCTCGGCTCATTCGGCCAAGCCGCTCGGGGGAGAAAACAACAACGGCATAGCCGTCTTCTCGCAGCAGTTGGATCGCTATCTTGTGGCCGTTAATCATGTTGCCTTTCCTCTGGGGTCTGTAATGGGACAACCATACGGCTGCACTTGCGGTGTCACTTGTGGGCGGGTTGCCTGATCGCAAAATCCCCAAAGGCAAGGACTGGAATCGAGTGCGAAGCCACGCTGATGGGTGCTCCACAGAAACGAACGTGTAGGCCTATTGATCGCTTGTAGGGGTAGGGGAATGGTGTGCTGGTGCAGGCCCGCCGTGGACGAGTAGGCCGCTTGATTCGACTGCCAGAGCAGGTCCTGCTTGTGTCGGTTGGCTTCCAGCGCAAGAGGCCGGTGTAGCCCCGCATTTTCTGAGGCAGCATCCCTGGATTCAGTGCCCTTTGCCTCCGCACTTTCAGGTATGCGGGCACGGTTTACGCGCCCATAGCACAACCGATAAATACGCCGAACCCCAACGCAGGGTATGACGGCAAGCGAGGGTGTATGAACGAATCGGCCTGCGTCTCTGACCTAAGTCTCTACGAGCTAGACCGCCATCACTGGCTGCTAGATAACCAAGGCTCTCTCGTAGGATTCACGACTGAACGCGGGAAAGTTTTAACTGAGCAGGTTGGTGAATGCGAGAGCCTTAAATCCCATCAGAGGATTCCTGGGCACATCAACGCTCTGTCCGTATCAAACGAAAATCGCCTCGCGCTTGGCCAGTGCATCAACACCTACAGGCCGGTAGCCGATACCGTTACGGATTACGCCGTTGACCACGCCCGCAGCTATGTTCAGAACCTGTTCGGTGTCAGTCTCGAAGATGTGCTTGTGATACGAGCCGCGTCGCATGTGCTGCCAGCGTCCTCGCTAGGGGCGGTCTATAGCAACGGGGCCATGAGCCACATCGTCGTCGTGCCGGAGCACTCATTTGACCCTATCGGCGTGCTGGTCCGGCAACTCGCTATCGCCGCGCACTACACCCTGATGCGCAGGAAGGCGGGCTTGGCCGCGATGATGAGTGATGACCTCACGCAAGCCATGGTAGGGCAATACGCGGTGCTCAGATTTGCAGAGGATCACCCAAAGCAATGCACGGTTATGCGTCATATGCAGTTCCTGGTCAGCTGGGAATTCGCAAAAGGGCTGTCCAAAACCCCAGAAATGCCTTTGGGCTTCATCGCCTCTGACCTCGGAGAGGCATTGATGAAGGCGTATGGCACCGGGATGTTTCGTGCCATCCTCCAGGACCTGTATGAGAGCGCGAGCCATGGGCGTGCTATCTGGTTCGGTAGCAGTAATTTCACAGGTACTGCGCTGGCGCTTGGCTTTCTCGGTGATGACCAGGGGATGCAGCGCTTCATGGCGATAGACGCTGGCGATAGGACGCTTGCTGACAAGTTGAGCGAAGCCTTTCCTGGCGCCGAGGAAGATCACTTCCAGTGGATTCAGGTCCGCTTCAACGAGACTCTTTCGGGCGTCATCGCTAAGTCGAATGCTCAAGCTGCGTGATGGGAAATGAGGGGCGAGGCTCTGGGCAGTACGTTTAAAACTGCCCAGGCTGGATGTGTCTCTAGCGGGAGAGCATCGCTACAGCGTCAGTTGGGGTCATACCGCTCGCAAGACTCTCTTTCAGCCGGCTGTGCATGGACAACACCTCATCCGCCTCAATCTCAATGACGGCAATACTTGGCTTGAGAGCCGCAAAGGCAAGTAGATGTATCTCCCACTCAGCGCCAACGCACACCTTTACTCGGGAAAGACTTCCGTCCGCAGAGAGGGTGCAGAATGTCACCTCACGGTCACTGTCCATCAGATCGATTCCCAAGCATGACGTGAGCAGCACCCGCCCATTTGGGAGCGCAAGCGCCGAAGCTGCATTGCTGATCGTTGCGACCATGGGTGGCGGCTGGGGGACAGCCCTTTCAACTTTCGGATGCTGTGCTAAGGATTCGGCATGGGCACCACTCCACCATGGCTTGGGGTCAGCTGCTGCTGTGCTCTGGTATTCCCCTAGTGCTACCCCGACCTTCTCGATAGAGGCCCACTCCATAGGGTTGTGAGCAGCCAGGAACGCCCTGGCAGCTGCGTGGTGGCCCGCCTTGCCATGGAAGACCAGTCTCCACGCTAGGTCGTCACCTGCAAGCTTCGGCACAGTGACCCCAAACTGAGCGGTTGCAGCCGCTGGGTCATCGAAAGCCTGTGCTTGCCATGGCCCATTCTCGCTGTCAGGTGTCTCGAACAATCCCCAGCCCTCTTTGGCAGCAGCTAGGGCATCTGCGGCCCCCCACTGTGGGGTATCAGGTGCGGGGGAGGGGCGGATGGGGGCGATAACGCCCTGATCGGTGCTCGTCGTCATGGTGGCTCCTGTGCGATTGAACTGGAGCCATAGTGAATGCAGTCGAGCAGTGTCACTGAACTGCTGGCACTAATCCTCGGACTAGAGCCTGGGAATTGGTGAGTCGAATCCCAGCCGCTTGCAAGTCGCCAAGCGAAAAATCCTCAAACCTCAACGCTGGCGCCGAGGGGTGGAAATCGCAAAGCCCGAGAATAGGACGCGAGAGAGGGCAACCACGCATCCTGGGATCGACCGATTGGGAGCGGGAGGTGACTGCCAGTCTCTGGAAGTGAGGTGCTGGTATCTCCTGCGGGCAGGGGGTGGTGTCAGTAGCCGATACGCAAGTTGTGAAGTGGCGGTGCCATCTGACTACTCGAAGTGCTGAACATTGGCGTCGGGAGGTAGATTTGGAAGCCGAATCTCAAGCCACGGCACGGGGGCTGAGCCCTCAGAGCCGATCTTGCCTACTCACGCCTGACTCCCAAATATCGGGAATCAGCGCCGCCCGCGCCCGAGCATGGGAGCCGAGCTGCCAAGTCCCACCGTGCGGGCTCACATCAACGCTCGCTTCCGAATCTGAGAGCTGAGGGGCCGGAACTTCACTCAACCCCGCCTCCTGCCTGAACAACACCAGCACGCTCTCAGACAACACGGTGTACGCAAGCAGAAATGGCGGCGCACAAGCGACATGGCCCTCGCATGAGCTGACAATAGCAGGACACACGCTATGGGATGTTTGTAATGGGCCAGCCACATTCTCGCGCTACCGATACAGCGCCAGTAGTCATGTACTTGCATGCTGATAAATGCTCAGCCGCATCGACTGCAAGTTTCCTCGAAAGGCTTGGTATCCAAATGGTTGAAGCTGACCTGTCTGGCGGCAGCTACAGCATGGACATAAGCGTCAGCGAGGTGCCTGTGCTGCTTGTTGGAAATCAAGTCCTAGACTGGCCGGACTCATTCAACACGCTTTGCGGTCAGCTCGAACATGGCGGCGAGGATCGCTTGATCATCGTAATGACTGATCGGGCCATCACCTTTGATGAGCGCAGACGGCTTTCCAGTTTAGGTAACGTTCGGCTAACGAGCGTGCAGGACGAGCCCAAGCGTGTCCGTGACCTCATCCGAGATTGGATGAGGGACCGGACAATGCTGGGCTACCGTGTGCTCCTGGTTGAGGACAGTAAGACTGACGCCTACCTTGCCACGAAGTACATGGCGGAGGTTGGGGTTGAGGTATTGCACATACCGAATGCGGTAGAAGTCCTTGACGCTATTGACGCATTCCAGCCCGACCTGATTATCAGCGATCTTCACTTGCCGGAGTGCGAAGGTGATCAGATGGCCCGGATAATCCGCCAGGACAGAGAGGCAACTATGCCGATCATCTTCCTCTCTGCCGAAGGTAACAGCGAAAAACAGCTGATCGCTATTGCTGCGGGTGCAGACGGTTTTATCAGAAAGCCACTCCACAAAGAGCCCTTCATCAAGGTGCTCAAATCTACGATCAGGCGCTCTGTCGCACTGCAAAATCGTATGCGTCGCGATCCGCTTACAAACCTACTCAACCGCTCGCAGTTCGATTCCATTATGCGGCGCATGTCGGAGCGTGGAGAGACTTGCTCTCTGGCAGTCCTTGATATTGACCACTTCAAGAAAGTGAATGACACCCACGGCCACCCTGTTGGCGACCAAGTTATTTGCCAGCTGGCGAAGGTCCTAGAGGATGGCGTGCGAAGCACTGACTATGTTGGCCGAATGGGCGGTGAAGAATTCGCCCTGCTCATGCCTGCCTGTGATTTAGCTAATGCCGAAATAGTGCTCAACCGGCTGAGAGAGAAATTCGCACTGGTAGCAATGACAGGGGAGGGGGGAGCTGAATTTAGGTGTACGTTCAGCGGTGGGATGACAGTGCTTGGAAAGGATGCGAGTGCCGCGTACAAGAAAGCCGATCAGGCCCTCTATGATTCTAAGAATACGGGGCGGAACCGAGTTACGGTTCGCCCCTAATCCATTCAAGCAGTCAGGGTGGTTGCTTGTGGTTCTTCGTTGGCCGCGTCGGCGGTCTGGCGGTCGTTGTGTTGTGCAGGCTTGTGCGGAAAGTTTGCCACAGTAGCATCGTGCTCCTGGTCGTCCGCATCGCTCGCGACGACTGCTGCGCCCTCTAGAGTTACTTCGGGGTGGTCGTCGTGAGTCAGCAACGCTTTCAGTAGCACCTCATCATCGTCAAACCGTGCAACCGGGAATCCTTCTGGCATGGTCACTCGCTCAAGGTGCTGCCGAATATCTCCGTAGGTGAGCACACTGCGGGTGCGCATCATTTTCACCAGATCGGCCAGCACCTTGCGATTCTCAACGCAGGCTGCATAGCAGCGGTCGAAGACATTCTTCCTTAGCATTGCAATGCGTGACGCCTTGATCTGGGCTTCATGCACGTTTATGGGGGCCGCATTGAAGGTTCGATCAGGTCGTAGGGTGAGGTAGTTGCTTGCAAGGTGGTCGAAAGACGTTAGGTCATCTAGGGCGGCCTGACTCGACTTACCAGTGAGTACCTTCTCAGCCGCAGAGCCCATCATCAGCATGTGCAGGCGCCAGTAGAGGAATTCCTCGGTATTGACGAGGTTCGTATTGCTGTACACGCGGGCAATCCGTTCGTTGGCGTCCAGTTCCAGGCTGAAAGCGTCATCGAACAGTACATTCGAGCCCGCGTAACCGATTGCACGACCGGCCTGATGGGTTAGGAGTCGGGTTAGGTCGGCAATCGTTACTTGGAATGCGGGTTGCTGTGGCACCGAAGGCTTTATGCCAGGAACGGCGACCAGAGCGTGACTTTCCCTTGCATCTTCACCACTGGAGCGCCCGGCTGGGGCTGCAAAGAAGTAGCCGATGGCAACGATTGCCAAAGCCACCACGCCACTGGCTACGATTGTCAGGTTCGAAGCCACATACGCGCTGACGGGATTCCAGGCCACGTAGCCGATGAAGGAAAGGCAGGTGATGGCCCAGCTCAGATTGAGCCCAGCCATCATGCCTTTACTGACTGCGCTCGCAACCTCGCCCGTTTTGGCAAGCACAATCTCGCGGATCAGCAGGCCGAGGCCCAAGACCAGAGACAGCAAAATCGCCAAGGTGCAGGCGCTCGCCACAATTGCACTTGGCTTGGAGTCGTACCGATACTGGGCTACGACGAACATGGCCAGAAACGCAGCGTTCAGCAAGCAGGCCGTGACCCAGTTTGGAATCAGGCCACCAGCATCTTTTAGATTATGCAGTCCCATAGTCTCACCGATGTGTTAGAGGGCTTGGAGATTGGCCGGAGTGGCGGCTTCGGCAGCAGTGACGGTTTCAGATGCTGGCGCAGGTTCGGCACTCTGAGCTGGAGCGATGACGGCCTCCTTCGTTGCGGCTGGTTCAGCGGCGCTCTGGGGCTTGGAGTTTTCCGGTTTGGAAGCTGCTGCACCCTGAACGCTGGCGGTCGTAGCGCTGGGTTTGGTTGGCTTAGCCTGCTCACCTTTCGAGGCGCCACCATTCGAGGCGTCTTTGGCTGGTGCGGCAGGCTTAGCAGCTGGCTTTGCTCCCGCCTTAGCAGGGGTGGAGCCAGTTGCCGCAGAATTGTCGCGGCTCTGGCCCTGGCGCTGCTCATTACCACGCGCCTGACCGCCATTGCGGCGACGGCTGCCACCACGGCTGGATGCCTCCAGCTCCCGCTCGATCTGTGCCAGCTCGGATTCGAACTGAGCGGTTGCCTGTGCGAATCGGTCCATTGCGCGGCGACCTGCATCGCGGATCGCGGGCGGCGCCATAGCGATCTGGATTGCGCGCTGCTCGATTCGAGAGACGCGGACAGTGTTCTGACACATGCGTGCGCTGTACTCACCAGTGATAGTGATGGTGCGCTGCGGCAAGGTGATATTCGGTTGGTTCGACTTCTCAGCCATGTGAGTCATCCTTTGCTATTTATGGGTTGGTTCCGTGGCTCCGCAGCAACGTCCAGGTGCTCACTTCATCGGTGCAGACCTTGAAGAAGTGGGTCAAGTCGCGGCTGTGTTTTAGTAGGGATGCCGTGTCATCAGTGACCAAGGCACCCCATACGTCTACCCAAACAAGGTGGGCGACTTTGTAAGGCATGTAGCAAACCTCCACATGCCTGTAGTTCGGGTCGCGGAGGTAAACCTTCGCGGCGTAAAGGATCAGTAGAACAATGAGAATCAAGTGAACGATCTGGCGGAATGGGCCTCGTTGAGCGGGTGCGCTTTCAGGCATTCGGTTCTTCCTTGTCTATGGATATGACGTGGCCTGTTCTGCGGCGGACATTGGAAATGGCTTCGTCCAAGCCCATTCCGGCTCGAAGCAATTGCCCAAAAAGCCGACCCGCTTCTAGGCGCAGATCGACCCGCACGCCCAGTAGAGCGGCGTGCTTGTCGAACATGATTCGGGAGGTCGGTGTTAGGCAATTGGCTACCGCATGTATGCGGTTGACTGCCTGTACATCCGGCGCCGCGACGTTGTAGAGGGAGCGGAGCATTAACGCGAGGTATTGCCCTGCGTTCATTCGCTTCCCGACGAGCGTGTGAAGCATTCCAGACTGGCCTGAGCGGAGCAGGGCATCCGCGTCATCCATGCCTGCGCCGAGAGGGATGATGCTCACGACAATTCCCAGTGACTCACAATTACGAATTGAGGTGATCGCGCCGTTCCAGCCGGCCTGATCACCATCAACCATGTGAGCAACCTCGGCGACGCCCCGGTTCTGGAGATAGAGGGCTTGTGATCCATTGATGGAAGCACCGCCCACTGCGCAGCCCCAGATTTCGGAAAGCTGTAGCGCCCAGGCATCCATGGTGCCTTCAACGCACACAAGAACACCGGCCTTACGCTGGCTGAATAGGTATGGAATCTCCTTCTTTAGCGAGACGGAGAACTTGTACTTCTTGACCTGTTTATCACCAGTGCCGACAGGGATACGCCCCCACAGCCGGTCCTCACCATCTGGGTGAGGCCAATAGCCGATTACCCTACTGGATAGCCCAGGTAGCAGGGCGCCCGATTCATCTGTCTCGACGTAACCACAAGCTACCGCGTCGTCTTTGGTGAACCCCAGTGCAGTGAGGCGCGATAGAACTTCTTGAGGCGTCGTGTAGTAGCCAAGACGCATGGCTGCCATGTGTTCAGGGGAGTAGCCCCTTGCGTCTTGAAATGACTTGAGTGCGGCTGAGTTCTCACTGGCCATCTTCTGGGTGATCTGCCAGATCGCTTTGCCTATTCGGATTTCGGCAGCGCCTTCACGTTTAGCTTGAGCGCCTGCCTGATCCCGCTTAGGGGGCTCGACCCTTGCTGCTTCACAGAGGGTGGAAAATATCTCCCCATGGTCGTAGCCGCTCAGAAGCATCGCGTCCCAGATACTGGTCGATTTCCCGCACTCCTTTTTCCGGGGGCAGTTGATAAATCCACTGAATGGGAAATAGAAGGCCTCTTTAGCTTTGCAGGCGGGGCAAGTCAGTGGGTAGGAGCCACTGCCAGTGCGTTGTTTAGGATCAAAACCATCGAGCAGGTTCGCTTGCACTGCATCTAGCCGGGGGAAGACCTCGCGGCGTAGGAACTCCGCTGGGGAGAAGTCGTTCATCAACACCTCAGACTGCTGTTTTTTCACTGGGGCGCTGCTTTCCGAGCAATGCCTGCACCTCGGCGCTGGACCATCCAAGCTGACCGAGCACGGCCTTCATCTTTTTCTGAATGCTTTGCCGGTAGCGCGAAACCATCTTCGGAGTGGTGCCAACCTCCAGGGCCACCATTGATCGATCCTGGTAGTTCAAAAGCAGGTTGCGCAGTACGTCCACCTCCCGGTTGGTTAGGTAGTGGCGAAAGCGCTCGATCAGAAGGTGGACCAACTGGACATGTTCCTCTGGTACGAACTGAGATTCGGAGAGGAATTGGGGCTGGTGATTGGCATGAGCCTCCAGGTAGCTGTTCACGTCCGCTATGTAAGGAAGCATCAACGAGTGAGCCGATGGCAGGTAGGAGTCGTCAGCATCATCGGGAGTACGGGAGACTTCCTCTATATAAATGAGGTCGCCAGGACTTACCTGTCCGAAAACCTGCTCAGCAAGGCGGCAGCGGATCAAGCGTCGAAGGCTGCCATAGATGAAGCGATCACGATTCTCCGGCTCAACCGATGTGGAGCAGTTCGCAAGGATGCCGGGAAGTGCATCGTGCAGCATTGGGTAAATTTCGTGCAGCAGCTCATCATTGCTCATCTGTGCAAGGCCGAACTTCCGGTATCTGCCGAGTGCATCCCGAGCCGACATTATTAGGAAGCCGCGTGCCTTCTCAGAGGTCAGGATCAACCACGGGTTAATGTCCCGTAGCTCCTGCTCCGTAAGCTCTGCCAACCATGTTGTGCGGTGTTCCACGGCGTGCCTCCTACCAGCATCCGTCGATTGGAACGGCTTTGGCCGCTCCCCCCTTCTGTAAATCGTGGTGGGGTCTTCTGCCCCGTAGACGCCAGTGGCGTTCAGTCCTCACGATTCTTGGGATATGGAGATATGCGCGCAACTCAACCCAGTGCAGTTACATGCGCTCGCGGGGAGGTAGGTGGACAAGGTGGTGCTGACGTGTGTGAAAAGGGTTCGTGTGTAGTGGGCGGGCGTGGGCGTTATAAAGGAGGTATCGAATTCAGAGTCGAGGGCTAACACGATGACCGCGCAGAACGAAAACACGACACTCAAGGCGAGCCTGGAGACCTATCTCGCCAAGGTTGAGGGGCGCTTGCATGCGTTCATTAAAGAGACGCATCAAGGGCGGCCAGCAGTGAGCTGTCTGTGGAATGAATCTCCCAGCAAGACCCTTAAAGATGTGGTTTACGTAGGGGCGGTGGGATTCGATGCCCTGACAGTCGTTCGAGCCACCAACAAGAGCATGAAAGCCAGTGAACAGGTTGTGGGCATGCTCATCGAAATGTACGAAAACCAGCACAAGCGTGAAGTAGGGCAAGAGGTTGAGTTCTAGCCTGATCCAGGTTCATCTAAAGAAGCCGGCCACAAGCCGGCTTTTTAATGTCTTTTTGAAAGCCACACTCATCTACCAAAAACCGCTATAGCCTTGCTAAATCAAGGGTTTCAGCCTATTTTTATTCCTGTGACTTCCGTTTTGATCCGAGATGTTCCACGCGCAAGTGGGGGAACAAGTGGGGGAACAGAGGGCGAAAAAATGGGCAAACTGACCGCCAATAAAGTCAGAAATCTGGTTGAGGCTGGGACGTACGAAGACGGTGATGGGCTTCGTCTTTTAGTGAAACCCTCAGGACGAAAAACCTGGGTACTCCGCTTTCAATTGAACGGCAAACGTAGGGAGATGGGTCTGGGAAGTTACCCTCAGCTCGACCTGAAAAAAGCCCGCGCAGCCGCCTATGAAAATAAAGTCCAGATCCTCCACGGCACTGATCCACTAGCGAAACGACAAGCTGAACAAGCCGCTCAGCGGGAGGCAGAGCGCCGAGAACTGGCACATCTGATTACCTTCGAGAAATTGGCCACGGACTATCGAGATGCCCACGGCTCGAGCTGGTCGGAGAAATGGCGCAAGGGCTGGCTGAGGAAACTCGAGCTCTATGCATTCCCTACGGTAGGGAAGCTTTCAGCTGCCCAGATCGAGACCAAGCATCTGATCAAAGCCTTGCAGCCAATATGGTCAACTAAAACGCGGACGGCTGACGAAGTACGTGGGCAGATCGAACAGATCCTGGATGCCGCCAGAGCCCGTGGCCTCAGGACCGGAGAGAATCCGGCACGCTGGCGCGGCCATCTCGAAAACCTGCTCAACCGGCATGAGAAGAAGAAAGCTCGCAAACGCCAACATCATCCTGCATTGAAATGGCAGGACCTGCCGAAGCTCATGGAAGCCTTACGCAAGGATACCAGCCACGTTTCTGTCGCAGCTCAGTTACTGATCCTAACCGGGGCTCGCTCGCATATGGTCCGATTCGCACGCTGGGATGAATTTGACTTGGAGTTGGGTCGATGGTCTCTGCCTGATGAGCGCATGAAAACACGACAAGCGTTCGCGATTCCCCTGGCCCCGGAGGTACTTTCACTTCTGAAGGGCCTTCCGAAAATCAATATTAGAAGTCCCTACGTTTTCCCCGGCCACGGCCGAAGCGGCGTGATGCACGCTAATGGCATTCGCAATCTGCTACATGCGCTGGGTTATGAGCACATCACTCGTCACGGCTTCCGCTCAACCTTCCGGGACTGGGCAGGTGAAAGCACGCCTTTCACAAGAGATATCTGCGAGCTCGCACTGGCCCATGACGAGCGCGGGGAAACGGAAAGCGCATATTCTCGATCAGACTTTTTTGATAAGCGACGAGAGCTGATGCACGCGTGGGCCATCTACGCTACATCTACACCTGAACACACGGATGAGAGCCAACGCGAAACATCGGGGGAATGATGAGGCGGCGACCGCTGAATGCGTCGGACCTTGGGGCGCAAAGGCGACAATCCCGCAACTGCGGCGAAACCAATATCGGTGTAGGACCACGAGGTCTCTGGTTACCGACTTTAAAAGCCGGGTCCCTTTAAGCAGGGATGCGTAGCCTCCCTGCTTAAAGGGACCTCACTTAAAAAATCTAAAGCCCACGCAACTATCTGTGGAAAACCACAGATCTCCACAGGTGGATAATTTCATCAACAGCCGCAGAATTCCCGAAAAATCGAGCCTTGACCCAAATTATCCACCGGCGTAGAAAAGATCGGGCAAAGCGCTGTCATTGACAGCAACCCAGGTAGCCCGAACCTTTAAGGCTACGCCACACCGTGGTGGTTCTCCCAAAGTGCGATTAGCGTCCGGCGGCTCGCACGGTCACAGCAATGTGATGGATGCCTACTTTTACCAGAGTTCCCACTGCGGCAACTCATCCCCGTCATAGCTGCGCTGCAGCAACTCATCCGCTTGGCCATTTCATTGCGCCAACCAGCGCCCGTCTCTTTCTCCTGGAAAGAGACGGGCGCTCCTACCGCTGCTGCAGCCCATGCAATACAAGGCTTTGCGGCATTTCCCCTCGTGACAATCGGCGTGACAAACACCGAAGTCACCAGCAACAGCGATGCAGATGATGGTGCCGCAGCCTACGGAATGGACTGCACCTGACTGACAGTCAGGCATGCCCCGGTCATCACATCACTGCCTTCACCCGACTCAGGATCCCGCGGTGCCGGTCTCGTCAGCCAGCGCAGCCTCCACCCGCCCACTTCCTCGGAAGTGCTCAGGAGGCCAGATCATGAGATGCCCAAGCTCCCGGTCGTAAAGAGCCGCCAGTCCCGCGTTAGTGGACAACCCTCACAGGTCGCAGGGGCCTTGATCCCTGATAACACTCAACATTCTTGGCGGGATGACGTGGGGAAAGTCTCAAAGGTTTGGCTTCGAGAGGAGTTTTATCATGGCACTGGTAGGTAGACGGGACGGGCGGAATTTTGGCTATGGTCGGCAACTGAGCTACGCCGGGTCGCAAGCGCTGAAAGATCTGTTTGGCGGTGGACATTACGGCACGGTCAAAGCGCACAGTGATCGATGGCAGGCGTTTGTTCGGTGGTGTCGGTCAGAGGATGGGCCAGGGTTTAACGATGCGCGGCAAATAGATCGGCAGACCTTGTTGGACTATGCCGGACACCCTGCGATACCAGGCAGCTTGCTCAGGGATCCTAGGTTAGAATTCGCTCATCATCGATATCCCTTAGAAATACGTCGCTCGCTAGGCGATGAAAAGGAAAGCCGTAATGCCCCTAACGCTTCAACAACTGGAACGTCACCTGTTCAAGGCAGCAGACATTCTGCGTGGCAAGATGGATGCCTCGGAATTTAAGGAATACATCTTTGGAATGTTGTTCCTCAAACGCTGCTCTGACGTGTTCGAGGAGCGGTACGAGGAGGTCGTAGCTCAGGAAATCCAGGCGGGCAAGAGCCAAGCCGAAGCCTTTGTCTCCGCCGAAAATCCCCGCTGGTACAAGCGTGATGGCGGTTTTTGGGTGCCCCGTTCCTCGCGCTTCAAGCACCTGCTCAACGAGGCACACATCAATGTTGGCAATTTGCTCAATAAGGCGCTGGGGGGCATTGAGGAAAACAACACCTCTCTTGATGGGGTACTGGAGCATATCGACTTCACCCGCAAGGTTGGCCAGAGCAAGATCCCCGACCTCAAGCTACGTCAGTTAATCAGCCACTTCGGCCAGGTGCGCCTGCGCAATTCTGACTTCGAGTTTCCCGACCTGCTCGGCGCCGCCTATGAATACCTGATCGGCGAGTTCGCCGACTCTGCTGGCAAAAAAGGCGGCGAGTTCTACACGCCGCGTTCGGTGGTACGTTTGATGGTGCGTCTACTCAAACCTACACTGGCACACGACATCTACGACCCCTGCTGCGGTTCGGGTGGCATGCTGATCGCCGCCAAGGAATATATCGACGAGCATGGCGAAGATGGCCGCAAGGCCAACCTGTTCGGCCAGGAGTTCAACGGCACCGTCTGGTCCATCGCCAAGATGAACATGTTGCTGCACGGTATTAGTACGGCCTGGTTGGAGAACGAAGACACCCTAAGCGATCCGCGCCATTTGGAAGGAGGCGAACTGCTGCGCTTTGACCGCATCCTCACCAATCCGCCCTTCTCTATCAACTGGGGCCACACAGAGAAAGATGCCAATGGCCAGCCGGCCTGGAATCCACAGCACCCTGAGCGATTCAATTATGGGCAGGTGCCGCTGGGTTCCAAGAAGGCCGATTTGATGTTCCTTCAGCACATGCTTGGCGTCTGCCGCGACGAAGGTATGGTAGCCACAGTTTTGCCCCACGGAGTGTTGTTCCGTGGCGGGGAGGAGAAAGGTATCCGCGCTGGCATGATCGAGGATGATCTGCTAGAAGCGGTGATCGGCCTGCCGGCTAACCTGTTCTACGGCACCGGCATCCCTGCCTGTATCCTGATCCTGCGCCAACAGAAACAGGACGGGGCTAATCGCGTCAGCGGCAAACCCGTCGAGCGCCAGGGCAAAGTGCTATTTATCAATGCCGACCGAGAATACTTCGAGGGTCGCGCGCAGAACTTCTTGCTGCCAGAGCATATCGAGAAGATCGCCACCGCCTTCGATGAGTTCCGCCAGATCGACGGCCTGTCCGATATCGTCGACATCACCACCCTGCGCGATAACAGCTATAACCTGAACATCCGCCGCTATGTGGACAATGCCCCTACACCCGAGCCTCATGACGTGCGCGCCCATCTGCTTGGAGGCATCCCAAAGTCCGAAGTGACGGCCAAAGCCAGCCTGTTCCAGGCCCACGGCCTCGACCCGCAGGACTTGTTCGTCATCCGTGACGAGCGCTATTTCGATTTCCGCCCAGAATTGGGCAGCCGCCAAGCGCTCAAGCCAACCATTGAGGGCAATGTCGGCCTTCTGACCAAAGAAACCAAAATTCGCGACGCCTTTGAAAGCTGGTGGGAAGAGCACAGTCCGCGCATCACCGCGCTGGCTGGACAGATGGACAACAGCAATAGCCTAGTCAGCCTGCGTAGCGAGTTGCTACAGAGTTTCAGTCAGTCACTGGAAAGCATTGGCCTGCTCGACCCCTTCCAGGTACGCGGCATCGTTGCCGGTTTCTGGTACCAGAGTAAATATGACTTCCTCACCCTGATGGCGCGCGGTGCCAAGGGTGTGGCCGATGCCTGGCGAACCAGTATTGTCACAGCCCTGGAAGACAAAGCCAGCAAGGACAGTCCGCTGGAGCACAAGCTAGTTAAATTTCTACTTAGCGACTTCGTGAACGAACTGGCCGAGCTAGATGCCAAAAAGGCTGAACTGGAAAGCCAGCTCAAGGCAGCCGCACCAGCCAAGAGCGAGGATGGCGAACAGTCTGAAGGTGAAAGCGAAGAAACCGAAGGCGATGAGGAAGACACCGCCGACGAGGCCCAGGTTAAAGCGTGGAAGGCCGAACTGACTAAGGTTAAAAAACAGCTCAAGATCAAAAAGGAAAGCTTTACCAGCCATCTGAATCAAGCCGTTGATGGCCTGACTCCAGAAACCGCTGCCGAGCTGCTGCTGACCATCCTGCACAATGACATGCAGGCTATCGTTGAGCGCTACATCGCTGTCCGTCGCAAACAAATAGTCGCCGCCTTCTGCAACTGGTGGGACAAATACCGGGTGACGCTGACCGAGATCGAACACAAGCGCGATGCAGCCACACAGGCGTTACACGGATTTCTGCGGGAGCTGGGCTATGTCTGAAGAAGTCTCTTGGGCCAACCGGACCATTCGAGAGTGTTTGGCGGAGAGCTTCGCCGGGGAGTGGGGAACTGAGCCACTACCAGGTAATGCCCGCGTACTACGCGCTACAGATATTGACGATGACGGCCACCTTATCGGCTCTGGAGCCCTACGCCGCCTTTCTTTGAACAAGCTGAACTCTCGGAGGTTAAAGGATGGTGACATCCTACTTGAAGGCTCAGGCGGTGGACCTGACAAGCCAGTAGGTCGAGTAGCGTTCTTCGATGCAGCGCAACACCAAGATCCAGCCGTATGTTCGAATTTTTTCAAAACCCTTCGCCCTAATCAAAGTGTGATCGAGCCGAAGTTCTTGTGGCGAATGCTGATGTGGCTTTACCGTCAACCGATAATATTAACGCTCCAGCAGCAAACTACTGGCATCATCAACCTCAAGTTCGAAGAATATCTAAATGCTAACATCAAGATACCTACCAATTTGGGCGAGCAGCGTTCCATCGCAAAAATCCTAGATACCCTCGACACGTCTATCCGCGAAGCCGAGAAAATCATCGACAAGCTCAAGACCCTTAAACAAGGTCTGTTGCACGACCTCCTGACCCGAGGAGTCGGCGCAAATAGTGAACTACGCCCGCCGCAGAGCGAAGCCCCTCAACTTTACAAGGAGTCGCGTTTGGGATGGATTCCGAAGGAGTGGCAGGTCGTCGAGGTAGGAACGGTATTATTAAGAATTGATGCTGGTTGGAGTCCAAGCTGCCCGGAAGAAGTTCCTAGCGCGGGCGAATGGGGTGTACTCAAACTTAGTGCAATTACGTCAAATCGATATATTCCCTCCGAAGCAAAGAAACTACCTAGCGATCTAAAACCAATTCCAGTGCTTGAGGTGCACGTAGGAGACGTGCTTCTTGCTAGAGCAAACGGGGTTGCTGATTTTGTGGCCAGGACTGTTCTGATAGAGCAAACGCCAGCGCGACTAATGCTTTCTGATAAGACGCTTCGCCTCATACCCGACCAGTCTCGCTTACTAGCAAGTCATCTGGTGAGAGCGATGTCTTTTGAGAAAACTCGCCAGCAAATTGCTGGCATGCTCAATGGCAGTAGCGGGCAGAAAAACATATCCCAGCGACAAATTTGCAAGCTACTGATTTGCTTACCCTCCATTACCGAGCAAGGAACAGGCAACGTTAAAGTTGATGAAATAAACCAGCGCCTCAGTGCTGAAGCCTTGAGCCTAAGCAAGCTAATTGAGCTGAAAGGCGGCCTCATGAACGATCTTCTATCTGGTCGCGTACGTGTCCCCTCCAGGCTGAGAGTAACCACTCTATGAGCAACTCACGCCCTATCTCGCTAATCGATCCACCCAGCGGCTACATCGACTGGCTGAGCGAACTGAAAACCCGCATCCACCACGCCCAGCAGCGTGCGGTGCAGACAGTCAATCGCGAGTTGGTGCTGCTCTACTGGCAGATCGGCAGCGACATACTTGAGCGTCAAAGCCGCGAAGGCTGGGGCGCCAAAGTGATCGAACGGCTGGCTCACGACCTGCGTACGGACTTCCCTGATATGAAGGGTTTTTCCCGCGCTAATCTGATGTACATGCGCGCCTTCGCCGAGGCTTGGCCGGACGCTGAAATTGTCCAACAGGCTGTTGGACAATTGCCTTGGGGCCATAACCTGGTGCTGCTCGCCAAGCTGAAAGACCCGCAGCAACGGCAGGCCTATGCCCAACGGGCCGTCGAATATGGCTGGTCGCGCAGCGTACTGAGTATGCACATCGAAACTTGCTTGCTGGAGCGTGAAGGTCAGGCGCAGACCAATTTTTCGGCAAGACTGCCGGCTCCGGGCTCGGACCTGGCCCAACAGGTGCTGAAAGATCCCTATATTTTTGACTTCCTCGGCGTGAACCGGGAGGCAAACGAGCGCGAAATCGAACACGCCCTGATGCAGCATGTCACCCGTTTTCTGCTGGAGCTAGGTGCTGGGTTTGCCTTTGTTGGCCGGCAGGTTCCGCTGGAAGTGGGCGGCGACGACTTCTTCATCGATCTGCTGTTCTATCACCTCAAGCTGCGCTGCTATGTGGTGATAGAACTGAAGGCCGACAAGTTCAAGCCCGAGCATCTGGGTCAGTTGGGCTTCTACCTGACGGCCGTGGATGCACAGATGAAAGGCGAACACGATGCCCCCACCATTGGCCTGTTGCTGTGCAAGAGCAAGAATAAGGTGGTGGCGGAATACGCCCTGCGTGACAGTGCCAAACCCATGGGTGTAGCGGAATATCAATTGATGGAGGCGCTCCCAGCTGAGTTGCAAACCACCCTGCCCAGCATTGAACAAATCGAGCACGAGCTGGCCGATAATTGAGCAGCTGTTAAGCTGACATCTGCCCGTATGGGCACCAACTAAATCTGATGGAATCGGATGAGATCAGATAGATTTCATCCATTGAAAATGGAGTGGAGAGATGGGCTGGGAACTGTACGACGTTGAGCAACCCTTTGTCGCACAGCTGCAAGGACTGGGCTGGACACACATTGAGGGCAGTCTCGACATCCCGGCTGTGACGGGTCGCAATACCTTTGCCGAAGTTATTCAGGAAGCCCAACTGCGCGAACGGCTGCGAACCATCAACCTGCGCGACGGCGAACCATGGCTGGATGATGAGCGCATCAGCGAGGCTGTTTCAGCCATCACTCGCCTGGGCACCGCCAAGCTGATGGAAGCCAATCAGAAAGCCACCGAGCTACTGCTCAAGGGCATCACGGTGGATGGCCTTCCTGGCTGGGATAGCGGTCGTGGCCAGACGATCCAGTACATCGACTGGGAGACGCCGACCAACAACTACTTCACCGTGATCAACCAGTATCGAGTGGACTGCCCGCCAGGCTACAACAGTGGCAAAAAATTCATCGTCCCCGACCTGGTGTTGCTGGTGAACGGCATTCCGCTTGTGGTGGTGGAGTGCAAGAGCCCATCCATACCCGAGCCACTGACAGACGCCGTCGACCAACTGCGTCGTTACAGCAATCAACGCAAAGCGGCCTTCGAAGTTGAAGACAACGAAGGCAACGAGGCATTGTTTGCCAGTGTCCAGTTACTGATCGCCAGCAGCTTCGACGAGGCGCGCGTCGGTTGCATCGGGGCCGGCTTCGCTCATTTCGCGCAGTGGAAGACAGTCGTCGGCCCGGACGGCCAAGGCAGCGAGCAGGAAGTGGCGAGCGCACTGGGCAAATCCGCCTTGTCCGAACAGGAGCGGCTGATTGTCGGCCTATTGTCCCCTGCTCACCTGCTGGATGTGTTGCGCCATTTCATGTTGTTTATGCAGGTCGGTGGGCAGACCATCAAGACTGTCTGCCGCTATCAGCAATACCGTGCTGTAAACCGCGCCATTACCCGTCTGAAGACCGGCCAGACCCGCCACGAGCACGGTGAGTACGACCAGCGCGGCGGCATCGTCTGGCATACTCAGGGTTCGGGTAAGAGCCTGACCATGGTGTTCCTGGTGCGAAAAATGCGCACCGACTCCCAACTACGGCGCTTCAAAGTCATCGTGGTGACTGACCGTAAGGACTTGCAGAGCCAGTTGTCGGCAACCGCCACGCTGACCGGCGAGCAGCCAGAAGTGGCCTCTAGCACTGAGGGCGTAAAGGTTCTAGCTCGTCGTAAGGGGCCTGGCCTGGTCTTCGCTACCATCCAGAAGTACCGCAACTCTGAACTGGAAAACGATGAGGCACTGGGCGAAAACGATCTACCCGGAATGCCTGACGCTGGGCTCAAGGCTGCCGAGAATCGCGCCTCCTACCAAGTCAGCAAACCCTTCGAAGTATTGAACAGCGACGAAAGCATTTTGGTGCTTGTGGATGAGGCTCACCGTACCCAGGCCGGCGACCTGCAGGCCAGCCTGATGGCGGGAATGCCCAACTGCGCACGCATCGGCTTCACTGGCACACCGATCATCATGGGCGACAAGAAGCGGACCCATGAAATTTTCGGTGCATTTATCGACAAATACACTATCAAGGAAGCCGAAGCCGATGGCGCTACGGTGCCGGTGCTGTACGAGGGCCGTACGGCCCAAGGCGCGGTCAAGGATGGTGCCAGCCTGGATGAGTTGTTTGAGGATCTCTTCCGCGAACACAGTAGCGAAGAGCTGGAGCTGATCAAGAAAAAGTACGCCACCAAGGGCCATATCTTCGACGCCCCGGCGCTGATCGACGATAAAGCGCGCGACATCCTTCGTCACTACGTCACCAATATCTTGCCCAACGGCTACAAAGCTCAGGTAGTGGCTTACAGTCGGCTGGCCGCCATTCGTTATTTCAGCGCCTTACAGGGCGCTCGGGACGAACTGCTGCGCGAGGCAGAGTCACTGCCAGAAGCCGAAAAGATGCTCGACGACGAAGCCCTGTGTGTCCGTCCACCCAAAGTACAGGCGCGCATCCAGGCCTGGCGTTACCGCGAGACGCTGCGCAGCTTGGAATTCGCCGCAATCATTTCCGGAAGCAACAACGACGATCCGTCATGGAAAACGTGGACCGATGACGCAAAGCACGAACAACTGATCAAACGCTTCAAGAAGCCGTTGCGTGATGAGCATCCGGGTAAAGCCGATCCACTGGCCTTTCTGATCGTCAAGTCGATGCTGCTAACCGGCTTTGACGCCCCCATCGAAGGCGTCATGTACTTGGATCGACCAATCAAGGAGGCCGAGCTTCTACAGGCTATCGCCCGGGTGAACCGTACCGGCCACGGCAAGCGCTGCGGCATCGTCGTGGACTACTACGGCGTGGCCAATCACCTGAAAGAAGCCTTAGCAGCCTATGCTGACGAGGATATTGAAGGTGCGCTGGTCAGCATCAAGGACGAGGTGCCGATCCTGCGTGATCGCCACCTGCGAGTGGTCGATGTACTGCGGCGCCAGGGTATCGAGTCGCTGGACGATACCGAAGCCTGCCTGGCCGCCCTCAATCAGGAGAAGGTACGGGCGGAGTTCGCCGTCAAACTCAAGGCCTTCCTCGCTTCGCTCGATACCGTTTTGCCGCGGGCAGAGGGACTGCCCTTCGTCAAGGACGCCAAGCGTTTAGCCTATATTCATGCTCGCGCCCGCAACCGTTACAAGGACCTGCCGGTGCTGGGCAAGGACATCGGTGCGAAGGTGCGCAAACTGATCGACGACCACGTTATATCTCTGGGTGTCGATCCAAAAATTCCGCCTATTCAGCTGACCGATGCAGATTTCGAGAAGCAAATGTCACGCAGCTCCAACGATCGCGCCAAAGCCTCGGAAATGGAGCATGCCATTCGCTCGCACATCCGCAAGCATGCCGATGAGGATCCGGTGCTGTTTCGAAAACTGTCCGAGCGACTGAACGATATCCTCAAATCGCTCGGTGAGCAGTGGGACGTATTGGTCGCCCAGTTGCAGAAGATCATTTCCGAACTGCGCTCTGGGCAGATCAACGACGAGACAAATGCGGCGGATCTTCCCGAGCATTACGCGCCGTTTCTGCGCACCGTATTGGAGGTCGTCTGTGCCGAGGCGGACCCTCAGCCAGCTGAACTGATACGATTGAAGGATGTGACAGTGGGGTTGGTCGATCTGCTTGTTGATGAACTGCAGAGCCACCGGGACATCTGGAGCCCCCGTAAGCGGGTAGCCCAGGAAGACCTCACCGGCCGATTGTTCGACCACCTGATGCTTTTGCGACCGCCTCTTGTTGAAATCGACACCGCTGGGATACTGGCCGATCGGCTGTTGGATCAGGCTCGGGCCAGCCACGACAAGCTGATGCTGGTGTGAACATGGCAACCAGCCTGACGGTCAACGATCTGTGTCTGACACTGCGGCGCAGTGCGCGGCGCAAGACGCTGCAGATCACCGTCGAACGTGACGGCACGCTGGTGCTCTCGGCACCTCCTGAGGCGGACGAAGAGTCGCTGAGCCGATTCGTGCAGGAAAAGAGCTTTTGGATTTACTCTCGTCTGGCCGAGAAGGAACGCCTGCTTCGTGCCGTGCCCACCAAGGAATATGTGGAGGGCGAAGGCTTCCTGTACCTCGGCCGCAGCTACAGACTTAAGCTGGTCGACGAGCAGGATGTGCCCTTGAAACTGACGGGGGGACGCTTTCTGCTGCTACGAAGCCAGCTGCCACAGGCGAGGGACCACTTTATTCGCTGGTACAGCTTGCATGCCCGTAACTGGCTCGCCTTGCGGGCAAAGGAGTACCAAGGACGTATGGACGTTTCCCCCGGAGGGGTCCGGGTGCAGGATCTTGGTTATCGCTGGGGATCATGCGGTAAAGGTGAAGTTCTCTACTTCCACTGGAAGAGCATCCTTCTGCCCAAGCGCATCGCGGAATATGTCGTGGTCCATGAAATGGTCCATCTGCACGAGCCGCACCACACCCCAGAGTTCTGGCTACGGCTCGAGCGCGCCATGCCCGATTACGCACAGCGCAAGGAATGGCTGGCTGAACATGGGATTGAGGTGGAAGGGTTGTAAAAGTCGAACTGAGTCGGGCATCCAGTGCTGGTAGGCGCTAAACGCACCTCGGGAAATTGTTAAGCGGGCTTTTTATAAGCTGGATTGCAATGGAAGCCCGAACTGGCAAATTCGCTCGATTTGTCAAAATGATCAAATTTGAATCGCGTCAGGCACGTCATAAATATTGCTGGTCACCTCACTCATCAAGCGATGATCCAACAGCACTTGTAAAATCGTTGGCGCAGTTGCACTGCAGACGACTATCTTGCCATTAGCCTGATCGAAGTTCATTCCCCAATTCCTAAGCGCATTAACATTTTGCAAACTTCCCATAAATCCAGGGTTTGAATATAAGGACTTTTGCTCAATGGTGGCCATGCGTCGTAGCTGCGTAGAATTGGTTCCAATGTATTCAACGAGGGGAGCAAGATCAGAAAACAAGTTAGAGAAGTCGGCATTGACTTGCAAAGCTTTAAAAGCTTGCGTGTAAGCCTCTTTGTATTGCATTAATGACTCAAACGCACGTTTGGCGCTGATCAATAACGTGTCAGCCGAGCAGTAGAAGTCAAAGTTTTTTTCTATAGGGATGGTCTGAAGTAGCCATGTATTTCCCCGGCATACCACCTAGCGCAACTTTTAAACTCGCCAAATGATCAAAAAACAATCAATTCGACGAGTATTTCTTACGTTTTCGCCACCCGGACCCCACTCCGGTGGCCATTTCCCGCATTACAGGCGCACCTCTCCTGCATTCGTCAGTAAATGTCGGCGCGCCATCCACAGGTTCGACAGAGCGAACAGTGTCACCAGTTGCGCCGTGTTTTTGGCCAAGCCGCGAAAGCGCACCTTGGTGTAACCGAACTGGCGCTTGATTACCCGGAACGGATGCTCGACCTTGGCGCGCACCTGAGCCTTGGCCTTTTCAATCTTGCGCTTGGCTTTGTACAGCACGCTGCGCTTATCGAGTTTTTTGTAGGTGCTGCGGCGTGCCGCCACCTGCCAGATAACTTCACGTCCTTCATGCTCGGGCCGCTTTTCGACACCGGTGTAGCCTGCATCGGCGCAGACCACGTTTTCGTCGCCATGCAGCAATTTGTCCACCTGGGTGACATCCGCCACATTGGCCGCCGTGCCCACTACGCTGTGCACCAGACCCGATTCGTCATCGGCGCCGATGTGGGCCTTCATGCCAAAATAATACTGGTTTCCCTTCTTGGTCTGGTGCATTTCCGGGTCGCGCTTGCCGTCCTTGTTCTTGGTCGAACTGGGCGCATTGATCAGCGTTGCATCGACGATGGTGCCCTGGCGCAGCGACAGGCCGCGGTCGCCCAGATAGCCATTGATGACAGCGAGGATGCCGGCCGCCAGCTCGTGTTTCTCCAGCAAGCGGCGGAAGTTGAGAATGGTGGTTTCGTCGGGGATGCGCTCCAGGTTCAGCCCGGCAAACTGGCGCAGGATCGTGGTTTCGTACAGCGCTTCCTCCATCGCTGGATCGCTGTAGCCGAACCAGTTCTGCAGCAGATGCACACGCAGCATCGCCATCAACGGGTAGGCCGGACGGCCACCTTCACCTTTCGGATAATGTGGCTCGATCAAAGCAATCAAGCCCTTCCACGGCACCACCCGATCCATCTCGATCAGGAACAACTCCTTGCGGGTTTGCTTGCGCTTGCCAGCGTACTCGGCGTCGGCGAAGGTCATCTGCTTCATCGGGAAACTCGGTGGGTGGGGTCGCGGTATTTTGCCAAATCAGAAAGTCTTTTTCAGAGTTTCCATAGAGAAGCTGTTATTCTCAGCGGCGGAGAGCTCGCCGTTACTAAAGACCATATTGATAAATTTGTTGGGATAGGACGTTTTCCAAGATGCCGTGGAGCGTTTCACGGCATAAATGGTTTGACCGCTATGAGTAAATTTTACCACGTAACCTTGCGCGCCCTTCAACTCCTCGACGGACTCCACAGCACACTCAGGCTCTGGGCGATCTACTTGCGCTTTTAATAAAGAAAAATTGGTCGCGAGTACCGGGGTGGCCAGGCAGCTATTTTCATTCGTTTGAGCGAGGTAAGAATAGGGAGCAAACTCGGTGGTTCGATTGACTTCGTGGGTCGCCACATCCTTCAGCAGGGTGTTAACGGCATCGTCAGTTTGAACATAGGAGGTGTTAAACTTCCGATCAGTGGTGCTTCTCTTGAAAATCCACAAGTGCACCGTGGCATCGGCATAGTTAAAATTTCTAAAATTATCAAAGTGCAATTGCATGGCTACTCCTTGCAGATGTAGAAATCTTGGATAGTTTGAGCTTTGTAGCCCCCAGGAGGGAAGGCCCCTTTTTTCAGTATTTTTACCGTGCGCGAAACACCATTGATTTGAATATTGGCCTCATACAGATTCCAACCGAAAATCAACAGAAGCGGATTCATGATTATTTGCCCGGACTTGTAGGTAATGGCAAACATCCAAAGCAGAAACACTAAGAAACCTAAAAGCTTTTCCGGTTCGGAATAGCTTATCCCCATGAATGAAACCACATAGGGAAATGTGTAATTGATAATTTCGTTAGGTACCGCCTTAACGGATACAACCTCTATGCGGTGCGGGAAGGCGATACGTTTGAAAAGCTGGCTTGCTAAAAATGCCGAAGATACTGTTAACCCGACCAGCAAAATAGCAAGCACCGGATTTTTGAATGGCATGAAGGCGCAGGTCGGCGCCAGCAATTGGGACAGCTTGCAAAGTGGGCGCGACCACCATTCGAAGGGAATGTTTTGGATCGCAAGAATTATCGCTAGCGGCGTATAAGACCCAATGAAAATAAGGAACGCCGCGCTAAGTCTAAATTGCATAAAGACACCTTTTGTTGAAAGTGCCTGGTGTTTTGGCAACATTAGCAATGTTTTTTTGAGCGCTTCCTTGCTCCATCATTCGCGACTTCCTTTCAGTCAATGGCCAAAAGCTATCATGCCCAGACCATGTTTGCGTAGGTTTTGTGACCGAAGGCAATTACCAGCTAAAATTATCAAAATCATTTGATGATGATCTCACCCTCGTAGATGGCCAGACGCAGTCGTTCCCGCTGAGCATTTTTTCGGTGGGGCCTGAGGCAAGCTGCGATTTTGATGACGTCGCCAATTCGATAAAAAACAATTCGAACAGTCGAAAACACCAACGAAATAGGCCAAAAAAAGCCGGTCTTTGCCGGAAAAAAATCAGGCAAAAATCTCAAAAAGTGGGGGAACAAATGGGGGAACTGCAGATCTCATGAAAACTATAAAACATTGTTTTTCAAATACATATATCGATAAAAAGCTAACCACAAGCCGGCTTTTTAACGTCTGAAGCCTTTGATTCCAGGGGCTTCCACCTTGACCACCAGCGCCAGCCCATACTTTGGCCCATACGTTGGCGCGAATCTACATCCTCTCTTGGCCAATCAGTCGCGACCAGTAGAAGCTCAGCTATTCACATTGCGCGCGCCACTGCCAGAAATGACCGCCAAGCTAAATGGCCCGAGGTGACTCAGATTTCGTCTTGCGACTGGCCCAGCAACTTCAGGAACTCGATTGCCAGCTTACGGTTCCTTGGCGTAAGCGCCTGGAAGTGACGACGCACCAGAATCACTTCGTTGCCCTGTTCTGGCGAGGGCTCTGAGGCCGCCCCGCTGCCGTTATCTGACCCTGATTCGGCAACAGCATATAGCTCGGACGTTTTCGTGCCCAGCGCTTCGCTGAGCTTGTGTAGCAGGTCTAGAGACGGCAGTTGCTGCGCTCGCTCAACCTTGGACAAATTGCCCGCATACGTGCCCGCATCCAGAGCCACTGCCTCAAGCGTGAGCCCCTTCTCCAGTCGAACCTTGCGTATAGCCGCGCCGATATTCATCACGCGATTCTGTGGATGGCTTTCCCTTAGAGCAAAGTTACTGAGGAAAAGTTTTCGCGCAAAACTTTTCCATGTGAGAACATTTGTTTTCATAGGGTTTGCTTTCTAGGCAACCTCCCAGACTTATGTCCTCCAGGGATTAGAAGGAATGCGCATACAGCACAGAACGAGTCAGAAGTCCGAAGCCAAGCGGCGAATCTCTACAAGCCAGTTCGGCATCAGCCGCTCACGCCTGGGATGGCTGAAGGTTCGATTTGATGGCGGGCCGTCATACCCGGATATGGTTGACGTGCTTAAAGGGATGGTGGCGCAGTATGGGTATTTGGTAAGGCGCGGTGAGCGGCTTTCAGGGGCAGAATGGACTGAAAGAATTCTGGGTAGCAGTGCTCAGGTGTCCGATGTACAGATGCATTCAATCATTACCCTAATGAAAGATCGTGAAGTCAACGCTTTCCCAAGCGTTTGAATAGGATCGGTTCGTTCAGAAGCCACTCAAGAACAGGCCGGAGAGCCAGTAGAAATACTTCATCGTCAGCGAGCAGATCGCCGAGTAGGACTGGGCAAAGGCAATTAGCCGGCCGTGGTCGTCTCGTACTAGGAAGATGCGCTAGCGCTAGCCTTACAGCTTGGCTCTGATGAAAAATCCCACGATCTTTCCTGGCACCCTGCCGCTTGCAGAAATCCGACATTAGTTAAACTGGACGACAGCGCCATCTAGCTCCGCTAGCGTGCATTCGACGATGGGCATGCACGACTCCTCGTCAGGTATCCAGCGTCTGCCACTGCAGTTGCAGGTCGGCTTGGTAGCCTTGCTGGCGTTGCAGGGAGCCGTCCAGTTCGGCATTCATCTGTTCAAGCATCTCGCTACATTGACCCCGAGCAAGTCGGCTTTGTCCACCAGGTAGACCGCTAAGGTGGAAAGTGATTCCGCTCACCGCACCTACGATCACCGCCGTGGCCAGGTCCGCTAGGGGGGCTATGAAGGGCACGGCGGTCAGATATTTGCTGACGGCTTCCTCCAGCACTATGCCGCCAACGATGATAGCGCCGCCGACTAGAACCTTAGACGCTTCATGAAGGCCTTCGTCGAGCGTCATGCCAGCGGGCCGAATTAGTAGAGTCTTGCACGCGCTGAGCAATGAACCAGCGCCTTCGCGGATCATACGTACCGTGCGCTTGGCGGTGGTCAGAAAGGCGTTGACCAATACCGTCACCAAGTTGGCCAGAAGGCCGCTGACGAATCCCCCTGCCGTCGCTGCCAGCACATCTTTCCACCCACGAGCGACGTGCAAGGCGACACGTTTGAGGCGCCGCTTGAGTTCTGTGCCTACAGTGGACTCAGCGGCACGGCCGTTGCGATACCAGTCCTGCAACTCATCAAGGATCCCGGCGAACAGCTCGACCAAGATGGCGCCCATCGCCGCTTGGAAAGCCGCGCGCCCACCGGCCATTGTGCTGCTGTGTAGGCAGTCCTGGCGGAATTTTTCGCTGCGATAACAGGCATCGTTGACGGCTTTCTCGTATGCAACCCGAGCCAAGCGGTCGGCATTGAGCAGCCGCTCGGGATTGGCTGCAATCTTCTCCTGCTCTTCCAGCTTGGCCAGCTCTTGCTTGGCCTTCTTCCTCATCGGCTCACCCATTGCCTGCTTGTCACGTAGTTTTTTGAGCTTCTCCGTACGGGCCACCGTAGTTTCTTCCAGCCAATCGAGATATTCCTTGGCGCTCTTCTTGCCCATCGCCGAATTGGTTGAGATCGAGGTCGGTTTAAGGTTGGAATCCTCGTTCGCTAGGGTTGCGCCATCTTGACCGCCTAGAACGCGGCCGGGGTCGGTGTGGATCTCTTTGGCGGAGGTAACATGGTCCATGCTGTGGCTGTCACTGCGGCGCGAACTCATGATTTCGTCAGTGTAGGCGTCCCTCAGGTTTCCTTTGACCACTACAGAACGCCGTATAACTGGAATGCCCGCTCGCATTCACCTGCACGATATGCACGTGACCAGCCGTCTTCTTGTCGGTGCACTGACGAACATTCAGTACGTGAGTTATCCAGTGGCCGATGGCTCCGAGTCTGGTCACCCAGTCTACGAAGTGGTTTACGAAGGGAATCGCTATGATCGTAAAACCGCAAACACCCTGTGCAGAACAAGCGTGCGGGAAGCAGTGACTGAAAGTGATCGGCTGAGTCTCCAAGCCGGTGATACCTACCGCATTGAACGGTACACCCTTCATGAGGCCGTGGTTGCTGCCGATGTCGTTACGTGCACATTGGTCTGCATGCACGAGCCTGCATACGGTGTGGTCAAGCTGATGGGTGTTGATGGATACCCCGAAGAACTTTCCTTCGTGCGCACGGAGCACGATGGGGCAATCTTCCTCAATTACCTCTAAGCAGCCCCGCCCGCTCTCAGTAAGTAGTTGATCGACAGAGTCCTGTATGTCTGCGCGCTGGTTGAGGCACTGACGCATTTGCGGATGAAGGCTTCGCTCATCATATGCACTGCCCTTGATAAAGCTTGCCCGTTCATACCCTTCAAGCGACTGTTTCAGCGCTAAGCAATCAGCACCAGAACTAAAGCTGGCGGAGCACGAGCCGAAAGCGAAATGGATGGAAGCCCGAAAGAACAAAGGCTCGACGCCACGCCTAGGCTCGGTTCACGGTTGTAGCAGTCAACATCGACCATAGTCCCACCACTGTTTGGCTATTGCTCTTTACAGATCAGCCCTATCTGAACGTGTGGAAACATTAGGTTTTGTGAGCGTTGGCCGCACCTGCTTGCAGGTCTGGCATTCGTTGCCCGTACAGAGAGGGTGGTAGTGATTGGTCCCACACGTAGCCACCAGCCCCCAAATAGTTGGCAGACATAATACCCATCACTCAACAACCCCAAGCCGCTCAGCAACCCACTGCTCTATCTCAAAGGAATCCCAACCTACCGCACGCCGTCCGATGCGCTTGGCCTGTGGAAACGCCCCCTCCTTCATCAGCGCATAGATATGACTGCGCCGAAAACCGCTCATCTGCTCAGTTTCGGCAAGACGCATGATACGGCGGGCGCTGCGCGACATGGGCACAACCGGGAGGTCTCGTTCGATCTGCTTCACTGCTCAACCCTTACGCCTTGCTGGCGCTCAATGGACGTCATGGCAGTGAAAGCTACGCATGCAAACGCGCACGTTAAGATAATACGCGCATTTATTTTTTGGCTTTGCTCAGAACCCTTCTCACCTGAGACGCCGATTTTTCAAGACGTATAGCGATTACCGACGCGGGGAGTTTTTTCGCAGCGAGCTCAAGCGCTTCCTCATGCCATGTGGGCACTGACTTTTTCGATCTATTCTTCGCAACGGTGGCCCGTTTCTTATCCAAGGCGATGGTCTTCCGCTCGCTGGCCAGTTCCTCGAGTAAACCCTCAGTCGTGCCGAACTCTTCTGCTCTCGCCATCTGCACCAAGCAGTGGATGAGATTCAAGCTCACCGGCACCGTACCGTCATACTTGGCTCGGTGAGGTCCTTTACGCGCGCTGTAGTAAAGAGCCAAGGCAGCAGTTTCGATACGACTAAATTCGTCCCACTGATCCACCTCTTTCATCCAATCCACAGCGTTGTCACTGCTGAGTTCAAGCCCTTCCAAGATATGTGCTGGCGCAAACATTAAAAGCAGTCCGGCAATCGCCTCGCTATCCATTCAGCTTGCTCCTTGCTGAGCCTGCTTTAGCTCAAGATGTATTAAATCGCCGAGGCTACCATCGTGCGCTACCCCTTACCCACATGGGCCATGGCATTACGCATGAAGTGGACGCGGCAGCGCTGCCAGGTCGCGTGGAAGACCTTGGAAACGGCAGCTTTAAGCCCTTCGTGAGCGTCAGAAATTACCAGCTTCACACTGCGTAGCCCGCGTCGCATCAGACTGCGCAGAAAGTCCGTCCAGAACGGCTCAGCTTCGGATGGACCAACCCGCATACCCAGGATTTCCCGGCCTCCATTGGTGTTTACCGCTACGGCGATTATGACCGCGACCGAGACGATGCGCCCCGCCTCCCGGACTTTGACATAGGTCGCGTCAATCCACAGATAAGGCCAGTCGCCCTCAAGGGGTCGATCAAGGAAGGCATGGACACGCTCGTCAATCTCGCCAGCAAGCCGCGATACTTGACTTTTAGAGATGCGGGACATGCCCATGGCCTTGACCAACTCGTCTACAGAGCGTGTGGAAACGCCTTGCATGTAGGCTTCCTGAATCACCGCTGCCATCGCCTTTTCGGCAGTTCTGCGTGGCTCCAGAAACCCTGGAAAGTAACTGCCTTGACGCAATTTCGGGATCTTCAGGTCAACGTCGCCAGCACGAGTCTGCCAGAGGCGGTCGCGGTAGCCGTTGCGGCTGTTTATATGGTCTGGACTTTTGACATCGAAGCCTGCGCCGCACAGGCTCTCAACGTCGAACTCCATCATCCGCTGGGCAACGAACTGGATCATTTGCTTGAGCAGATCGGCGCCTGCACCTTTCTCAACCAACTCGGTCAATTCGATAGTGGGCTTGGTCATCGTGGTTTCTATGGTGAGTGTTTGGTCTTCGTAAACTCAACATTAGCCAAGAACCACGATGACCATCCTCTTTCGCCCACAGGGCGCTTTCGGCTGGTTCAGTTACATTACTTTCAGGGACACGATCTTTTTTTGAAAAAAATCGGCCATGTACATCTCAAATCAGTTAGAAAGGATATTTTCGATGACTAGATTGAACACTGACCCAATGATCAGTGGTGAACTCGTTTATCGCCCATTCTCCGTTAAACCTTCCGAGTCCGGAGTTTTTTTCACCACCAAAAGGAACGTGTGGTTCATCATTAATGGGGATATCGTTTACGTGACTCATGCCAGCGTTTATCTGACGGGCAAACGCAACGCCGAGCTCTAAGTTGGCTGTGAATACAGAGCTAGAAAGGCCAAATTCAGTTAGATTTGCAAGAACCAATGCGTGCTCACGATCATCCGCGCGCTGAATGCCAACAAGTGGACCAAATATTTCCTCTCTTGCAATGTCCATATCTGCGGTTACATCTGCAAACACGTGGGGAGGAATCAACTGCCCTACGACCTGACCGGATACAATTACCCGCGCACCTTGCTCTTCTGCTTTCGCAATTTTTCTCTCGAGGGCGACGCGTTGGCGGGCATTAATGATTGGGCCGATCACGGTATCAGAATAGTTTGGATTGCCGACTTTAAGCCCCCTCACGCGCTGTGCAAATAAATCAATAAAGGACTCGTATACGGGCGCCTCCACGATAATCCTATTAATCGCCATACACACCTGGCCTTGATGGAAGAATTTCCCCATGATTGCGGCGTTTACCGCTAATTCCAAATCAGCGTCAGCTAAAACTACAAACGGGCTATTGCCACCCAGCTCAAGCGCAACATGTTTTAGATATTGGCCGCAGGCCAAGCGTCCAATGTTTAAGCCAATAGGAGTAGAACCTGTAAACGAAATAAATTTGGGAACAGGGTGCTCGACAAATGCATCACCTATTTCAGCGCCCGATCCCACAACGACACTTAATACTCCTGCAGGCAAACCTGCTTCTTCAAATATTCTTGCCAGCAACAATCCCCCGCAGATTGGAGTATCACTTGCGGGTTTTATAACAACTGAGTTTCCTAGGGCAAGTGCTGGCGCTACCGAGCGTTGAGTGAGGTGTACTGGAAAATTCCAGGGGCTAATAACCCCAATAACACCTAAGGCCTCACGATAGATTCGATTTTCCTTGCCTGGAACGTTGGACGGCATGATGCGACCATGTACACGAGTTGGGAAGGATGCAGATTCGAGCGTTATTGCTCTGGCAGCATTCCATTCAACCATAGCTTTGGTGCGACTGCTCCCAGACTCGCGAATTATCCAATCTATAATTTCTTCACGACGGGTGTCGAAAATTTCAACTGCTCGGAGCATCACATCCGCGCGAAAAGCAGGACTTTTTCTAGCCCATTCGAGTTGAACTGCAGCTGCCGTTAAATAAGCATCATTTAGATCTTCAAAAGTTGCCTGAGATAACGATGCCAAAAGTTTGCCATCAAATGGATCAAAAACTGACAATAGTGCATTTGCACGGCCACGTCGCCAAGTGCCGGCTAATGGTAGCTCGTGAAATTCCGGATAGCATTCGTAATTGAGTCCCATACTGATCACCTGGTTATGTTTTTTATGTTTAAATTTAAAATTTTGTTGTCAGTAGCAGCTGGGTGTAAAAGTTTGATTTCGAATTCCCGAGCTGTGATCCGCCATGATCTAAATCTGCATCTGGGTTAAACATTCCGATCAATGGCATAAGGAATGCATGCTCACTGATATTCCATAAAGCATAGATATCAACCTCCTTAGCGTCGAGATTTGAAAAAGTCCCCGATTTGCCTACTGTATCAAAATTGAACAAAAGCATACCTATGGACAGTTTATATGTGGGAGCGATCGAAAGTGATATACTTTTTACCCTTGTATTTGAGTTAAAAGGGCCCGCGTAGTTTGACGCCACCTCACCTTGAAACCATGTACCAAGTGCCCTTACGTTGCCGTAAAATAACGGATCATATCCTTCCGAGAACCGACTGTATCGATAGTTAATGGTTGGAGACAAATACAAATCCGAAAATTTCCAGCCCGCTTCAACGTACCAGGCGCTTTCATTTGACCTGTCATTTTTTATCTGCTCGGCATATTCTGCTGAAAGAAATAGATCGGGGTATCCGATATTGCCTTGCCCGCGCAATGAATATGTTTTTGTACCATCTCTATTCAAAAAATCAAAACGCTTGTCAGTATTGGTTACTTTGAGGTACGTAAGGCCGATCGTCCCCTTTTCCGTAATATTTTCCAAAGTCGCTATAGCTAAGCGGGCTTTAGCTTGAGCAGGATTATCTGATTGAAGCCACATCAAATCGCTTCTTAAGCCGCTGGCTCCACCGACACGTAAAACAGCCGTTTGATCAAAGTTCTTTCTTCCAGTTAGATAGTAGGCGCCGCCACGATTTAGTGTGCCATCTGCTATGCCCCTGCCAAGATTTAGCGAATCACCAGCAACTAGAAACCCATCGCCAATGGCAATATTCTGGCGGCCAAATGAGATGTCCACTCCATTATCACCGAGACTAGGGAATTTACTTCCGGAGCGCCAGCCAGCATATGCGTCCTCGATTTTGGTTCTACGTTCATTGCCGTCTGTCCATCCAGCAGCGTCGCCATCTCCAAATGTTCCAGTGCTAACCCAGGGCGGCGGCAAAAACTGAGTGCAACACCTGACCTTTCCGGTACGGTGCTGCCCCTATGTCATATACCGAACTCAGCGTTGAAGAACGCGCCACCATCCAAATCGGCCACGCCCAGGGCTTCAGCCTGCGCAGGATTGCTCGCCTGATCAATAGGTCTCCTTCGACCATCAGTCGAGAGCTGCGCCGCAATCGAGATGTCTGTGGCAGCTACTCGGCCCGCGCGGCCCAGGAGCAGATGAAGGCCCGCCGCCAAGTCTGTCGACCGAGCCGAAAGCTGCTGCCGGGGAGCGAGCGCTTCGAACTGGTGGTTCATATGCTGCGTGAGCGTTTGTCTCCCGAACAGATTGCCGGCAAGCTGCGCCACATGAACATACCTAGCCTCAGAGATGCCTACGTCTGTCGCGAGACGATCTACAACGCGATCTATGCCCTGCCAGTGGGTGAGCTGCGTAAGGAGCTGATCATCTGTCTGCGCCAAGGCAAGACGACGCGCCGGCCGCGCTCTGGTGGCGTGGATCGGCGCGGCCAGATCCCCGAGATGGTCAGTATTCATGTGCGCCCGCCGGAGATTGAAGACAGGCTGATGCCGGGGCATTGGGAAGGCGACCTCATCAAGGGTAAGGCCAACGCCTCGTCCGTCGGTACGCTGGTGGAACGCACCAGTGGGTACCTGATGTTGGTGAAGATGAACGACGCGACGGCGACTTCGGCGCTGGAAGGCTTCAGCGCCGCGCTCAATAGCATGCCGCTGGAGATGCGCAAGAGCATGACTTACGACCAGGGCCGGGAGATGGCGCGACACGCCGAGATCACCCAAAGAACCGGCGTGGCGATCTACTTCTGCGACCCGCACAGCCCCTGGCAGCGCGGCAGCAACGAAAACATCAACGGCCTGATTCGCCAGTACTTGCCCAAGGGCACAGACCTGTCGGTACATAGCCAGGAGGAGCTGGACGCCATTGCGCTGCAACTGAACATGCGACCGCGTAAGCGCTTCGACTTCAAATGCCCAATCGAAGTTATGGACGAGGTGATGCAGAAGGCCATGGCTATGCGGCATGATGCTCCAGTTTCAATTCAATGACCGTGTTGCACTCAGCTCCTGCAACCGCCCAGTTAAAGACTAAAAATATATTTGACGGAGCTGCTTAGCTGATGAAGAGTAACTAAATATCACCTCAATACGCATGATTATAAAGAGCGACTTGAATATGAGTATTGGCTATATATTGGATCAACAAGCTCTTGATGACGCTCGACGACGTCTATTGGACGGCGATTCACTCCCTTTGGGGCTTCTACCTCCATCAATCGCGAGTTCATGGGAGCGCTCAAGAGATGTCGGCTTGTCTCCATGGGATCGGCGTCTAAGAAGTCATTCCTCCCATCACGAACTAAGTGGCTTTGATCAGAACCTTGCCGTTTGCGTCAAGCCCGAAATTGACCGTTTATGGGGCGTATTTGGCGGGCGCGATTGGACGCTCTTCTGTGTCAATGCGCAGGGCGTAATCGTATATGCCAAGCATGCTCCAATGCCTGATGCTCTGAACCCACTCAGTGTCGGTAAGCGCGTACATGAGGTCGATATAGGAACCACTGCTCCCAGTTGTACCTTGCATGACCAAAGGGCCATGGTTATTTATGGTGGTCAGCATTACTTAAAAGAATTCGAGCAGTTTTTTTGTGTGTCGGTGCCATTGTATGGTTTGCGTGGGGAGTTGATTGGTGCTCTAGATATTACTGGTATTGGTACTCGTAATGCGCCTGCTGTATTAGAGCAATTAAAAATCGCTGCCATGGCCGTAGAAAGTCGTTTGTATTCTACGCTGGAAGGCTGTCAGATTATTGCTCTACAATTTGATCCAAGGCTGATTGGAACGCCATTTCAAGGGTTGATAGCCATAGATGGTGATGGAATTGTTCAGGCGGCAAACAATACTGCGAGAAATATTCTTGGCATTCAGCATGTTCTAAAGGAAGGGGAGGATTTGAGCTGGGGGCAGTTTTTCGAGAATAATTCGGCGTCTGTAATATTTAACTCACCAAGCTTGATGCTGTTAAATGATGGGGCATCGGTATATGCCCAGTCGTTGGTTGTTCAAGACCAGCGTAGGAAACAAGCCTATTCCTCGAATGCAATGAGCTCGATGGGCTCAGATGAGGGCCTGAATCAGCAGTTCAAAATGGCAGCTAAAGCATTCGCAGCTAGCATCCCTGTACTACTGCTCGGTGAAACAGGTACGGGTAAAGAGGTCTTCGCTCAAGCGCTTCACAACGCCTTGAGCCCAGAGGCTCCATTCATTGCCATCAATTGTTCGGCCATCCCAGAAAATCTGATTGAAGCAGAGCTATTCGGATATGTCGAAGGAACATTTACTGGTGCAAGAAAGGGGGGGGCCAAGGGACGTATTGAAGAGGCCAACGGAGGAACCTTATTGTTGGATGAAATTGGTGATATGCCCCTAGCTCTTCAAACCCGCTTGCTCAGGGTTCTTCAGGAGCGAGTAATTACCCGCTTGGGTAGTTCTGAACGCCACCCAATAAACGTTCGAATTGTCAGTGCAACACATTGTGATGTAAACAAGCTTATATCTGAGCGGAAGTTTAGAGAGGATCTTTTCTATCGCCTCAATGGTCTTCAGGTGCAAATGCCAATTTTGCGTCAGCGCCAGGATATTGAACGGCTAATCCAAGTGTTGATAGAAAAGTACCAAGGGGGCACATTGCACCCAGAATCACTTAGTTTGCTGGTTCAGCAGGAGTGGCCGGGAAATATAAGGCAATTAGAGCAAAGTATTCGTTTGGCAGTGGCTCTGGCGGAAATTGGAAACGTTATTCTCCCAGAACATTTCCCCGGTCTTGCTGGTGCTAGTTGTAAGTTAGAGACTAAGTCTCTTAAATATTTCGAGAAAAAAAAGATTCAAGATGTACTCGATGCTAATCAAGGAAACATAAAGGAGACTGCTAGGCAGTTGGGAATTGCAAGAGGCACCATTTACCGGAGGCTAAAAAATGAGTAGCTTACAAAACTACCAATACGCATGCTATGAGCAGTGCAATTTTTCTCAGGTAAGTTCGGCATCTCCAATGAGAATACTAGCTTTACTTTAAAAAATAATTTCATCCAACAGCAGTCGATCTGGCCAGCCCAGCGTTTCGCTGTGCCTAAAGGTATATGTAATGCTGTTACGGCTAGTTGTCCGGCTAATTGATAGCCGTGATCGGGAAAAACTTGAACGCTCTCTCCGTTGGCTGTTTACATTTGTTCGACCGCACCTCTGGGCAATTGTTGGGTTGCTCTGCCTATCTATTACGTCTTCAGTGCTAGTGCTAGCACAACCATGGCTTACCAAAATGCTCATTGACGAAGGCGTGTTGGGGCGAGACTTCAGCCGGCTGTTGCAGGTTGCTATTGCCATGGTTTTAGTCGGTATCTTTGGCGTACTGCTGGGTGGAGCAAGTCGCTACCTGCATACTCGACTTTCAGGTCGAATTCTTTTCAATTTGCGTGATTCTTTGTATAGCCATTTACAGAGGGCGGTTGCAGGAGCTGAGTGCAACACGGTCATTGAATTGAAACTGGAGCATCATGCCGCATAGCCATGGCCTTCTGCATCACCTCGTCCATAACTTCGATTGGGCATTTGAAGTCGAAGCGCTTACGCGGTCGCATGTTCAGTTGCAGCGCAATGGCGTCCAGCTCCTCCTGGCTATGTACCGACAGGTCTGTGCCCTTGGGCAAGTACTGGCGAATCAGGCCGTTGATGTTTTCGTTGCTGCCGCGCTGCCAGGGGCTGTGCGGGTCGCAGAAGTAGATCGCCACGCCGGTTCTTTGGGTGATCTCGGCGTGTCGCGCCATCTCCCGGCCCTGGTCGTAAGTCATGCTCTTGCGCATCTCCAGCGGCATGCTATTGAGCGCGGCGCTGAAGCCTTCCAGCGCCGAAGTCGCCGTCGCGTCGTTCATCTTCACCAACATCAGGTACCCACTGGTGCGTTCCACCAGCGTACCGACGGACGAGGCGTTGGCCTTACCCTTGATGAGGTCGCCTTCCCAATGCCCCGGCATCAGCCTGTCTTCAATCTCCGGCGGGCGCACATGAATACTGACCATCTCGGGGATCTGGCCGCGCCGATCCACGCCACCAGAGCGCGGCCGGCGCGTCGTCTTGCCTTGGCGCAGACAGATGATCAGCTCCTTACGCAGCTCACCCACTGGCAGGGCATAGATCGCGTTGTAGATCGTCTCGCGACAGACGTAGGCATCTCTGAGGCTAGGTATGTTCATGTGGCGCAGCTTGCCGGCAATCTGTTCGGGAGACAAACGCTCACGCAGCATATGAACCACCAGTTCGAAGCGCTCGCTCCCCGGCAGCAGCTTTCGGCTCGGTCGACAGACTTGGCGGCGGGCCTTCATCTGCTCCTGGGCCGCGCGGGCCGAGTAGCTGCCACAGACATCTCGATTGCGGCGCAGCTCTCGACTGATGGTCGAAGGAGACCTATTGATCAGGCGAGCAATCCTGCGCAGGCTGAAGCCCTGGGCGTGGCCGATTTGGATGGTGGCGCGTTCTTCAACGCTGAGTTCGGTATATGACATAGGGGCAGCACCGTACCGGAAAGGTCAGGTGTTGCACTCAGTTTTTGCCGCCGCCGAGCCTATCGCCTGCGTTTTACGGTAGGAGAAGGATTGGCGATCTTATGTCGCGCTTGGATGGGGATGTTGCCGAGATTCAGCGATTTTCTGTAGACGCTTTATTTACGGCTGTTTCGAGCATTATCGGACTGCTGGGTGCGGTCACCCTTATGGTCGTCCTATCGTGGCAGCTGTCTCTTTTGTTGGTCGTGTTAGTGCCTCTTGAAGTGCTTTGGTTACGGATGATGCGACGCCGAGTTGCAACGCATACTCGTGGCCTTCGCGAGCGCTCAGCTGATGTCTCTTCCTTTTTGGTTGAAACCCTACCATCGATGAAATTTGCCCAGACACTCCGCCGAAAGCGGCAACAATAAACACACCGTTTGCCAGCGCAATGCCCAGACACACCCCTGTTGCCCTCTTCCAACCGGCGGCGATTGATGTGCGGGCAACGAGAAAAAAATCCGGGCCTGGTGATATCAACGCCAGGAAATGCGCAGCGACAATAATCAAAAATTGCTGCATGACTGTCCAACCTCCAAGGATGTAATCCATGGAAGTCTGCAAGCAGCCAAAGGTCTTGTATTGAAGAAAATTGCGCGGCGCTATGACCTATAGAGCCCTGGCGTCACACCAGCGTGCGCTTTGAAAATTCGCTGAAAGTGGCTTTGATCGGCAAAACCCAAGCGATAGGCGATATCGGCTAGCTCTGCACCTTGACGCAGCCAATCGCGGGCCTGATTGATGCGTATATTTAGTTGGTAGGCATGAGGCGTCATACCGGTTGCCGTGCGAAACGCCCGAATCAACTGATAGCGGCTCATGTGGGCCATTCGTGCCAGCTCAACCAGCGACTGCATACCCGCCTGGTCGTCTTGCAAGCTATCCATGACGGTCTTAAGCCTGCGGCTCGCGAAGGCTGGCGTCATGGGTACGGCCATCATTCCCTGACGGCTGCTATCGTAGTCGCCTATGAATTCAATGAGAGCAGTTTCTTTCTCATTCACGCTCGCGGCAGAGAATAAGAGGGTATTGAGCTGGCAAAATCTTAAGTAGGTGGAGATATCGCTGGTCAGTACCACGCACTCCTGTTTTTCGGCGCACGACTCAAGCTTGAGAGCCTCAAGCCATCCGGCATCCAGATGAAGCATCTGATAGCTCCATGCCGTATCGGGCGAGGGATTGCATGAGTGAACACAAGCCGATGGCACGAACACCAGCGTACCCGGCTGGATGAGCACCGCACCGCCTACCGCACCAATAAAATTACTTGTGCCTAAGTCTACCGCCCCTATGGAGAAGGTCGGATGACTGTGCGGTTTGTAACACGCACGGCTATGGCATGCCCGCCGACTCTCTACATAGGGCATGGCTTGGTCACGCCAGAATTCAGTTTTTGTGTCCATGGGCGATGTAGAACATTCGTTGGAGGTAAAGCGGGCTATAGCGACATAACATAGCACTGAACCTCCACTAATTTCGTGGATGCATTTGTCCAAAAGCCATGAGAGCCGGCATCAGGCGACCATGGGTGGACTCCCGGTTGAGCGAACCACGCGTTTGGCGGAGGAACTAGGTATTGATTCCTGCGTCGTGGCAGGCTGGATCGGCATCACTCCAACGGCTTCCCTCATGACCCCAGCGGAGGGCGATGCCTTCTGTCGACTTACGAACCTTGTCGACGTGCTGATGAACGTCGTTGAGTCAGATCAAGTCGCGTCGACACGGTGGCTCACGTCGCCAAATATTGCGCTAGGAAAGGTGCAACCCTTTTTCCTGCTGAGAACCGAGTTCGCTGGCCGAACTGTACACCGGGTGTTGCTCTCTATTGAGTACGGACTGCCGGTTTGACTAAGTCGCTGCTTTTGCTCTCGGTATAAAGATCGGGTTCTACCCCGTTAGCATTGGCCACCTGTCATGAATCCAGGCGTATGCTGCCATAGGAGTCGTGGTTTTCATGGTGATAGAAATGACAATGCCGAATGAGCGCTCTCGCGCTGTAATGAGGACGAAGTCATTGTGCTGAATGCGGGCTACGCCCAGCTTAGCGACTTTGATGGTGCCATTATCATGGGTAAGGAAGACGTTCTCAGGGCCGCGCAAGCTGCACCGAATGCCAGCGTTGTGGCGGTTCATCTCGATGCGATCAATCACATGGCTCTGAGCCGCGAGGCGCTAACACAGTACGTAGAGGAAAAAGGTATCAGCGACCGCGTGCAAATCCCTGAAGACGGCGCAACTCTGCAGTTCTGAATATTCGCGCGGGCATTTCGCACAAGGCTCCGCGTTAAACTCAAGCAGCAGGCTTCGCAGATTAAATCAGGCTATTTTCTGTCGTTTTTCGGCGGCGAAACTCTGCAGGGGTGCAATGCACCTCGCGCCTGAAGAACTTGCTGAAGTTGGTGGGCTCATCGAAACCCAAGTGCAAGGCGATGCTGGCGACGGGTACGTTTGTATGTACCAGTAGGCGTTTGGCCTCCAGAGCAACCCGCGATGCGATGAAGGCTTTAGATGTTACACCCATCGCTGCCATTACAGCGCGGGACAGACTCTTCTCTGTGTAGCCGAGTTGGCTGGCATAGTCAGCCACCTGATGCGACTGCGCAAAACGCTCTTCCACTAGTTCTTGGAAGCGCTTGAAGCGCTGTAGGGCTGGGGCAATCACCGTATCCTGCGATTGTTGGCAAGCCTGCAGGATACTCAAGCGTGTCAGTAGCGCATAAAGCTGATGGTGCAGCAGTGTATGCACATCATTCAGTGTGGCGTTTAGCTGGGTATCCATATGAATCTGCTCGATTGTCCCCGTCACTGTCCGCAGGTCGTTGTCGCCCAGTACGAAATGCTCCGGCAACCTTTTCAGATCAACCGCAAACTTGAGATCGCGAGACGTGGTTGATGTCGGCAACACGAATTCCGGCCGGAACAGCAGGATCCATCCTTCCCAATTCTCCTCAAGCCCGAAGTTATGGGCCTGACCAGGTCGCAAAACCAGCAGCGACCCTGGTGCACAAGCAACTGGGCGGAAGTCGACCATCTGGGTGCATATGCCCTGCGTGACGCACACTAGGGTGTGAAATTCGTAGCGGTGGGTCGTACGCACCTTCGCCCTACTGCAGCGATTGCGTAAATCAGTCAGGTTGAAAACTTCCAGGTCGAGGGAGTAGGAGGCTCGTGGCTGATAGCCTAGAGGCTGAATAGCCATGCTCACCTTCGCCCATCCAGATAGAGACGACACTGCCCGAACTGATTCACATGTGTTTTTTTCGTTAAAAATGTCTTAATAGTATTAATCATTGTCTGCTTTATACCGTTTATTTTGGCTTCTTACGTCTAATAATGATCATGCCAAGGCCGATCTAAAAGGACAAGCAATGAGGACGGCAGATAACCACAGGGTCACCCGTCATTCGGCCGCTATGCAGGGCCTGATGGCCTGACACTATTTTTGAGGTGCTGTCATGACTTATGTAATTCACGGTGCCACAGGTGCCCAGGGCGCACCGCTCCTTGCGCGCCTTATCCGCTCGAGCAAACATGCTGTCGCAGCCGTCCGCAATATCTCTGCCATAAAGAATGTGCCTGCCATTGCGGTCGACAATGGCTCGGTGGATTCGCTAATTGAGGCCTACCGGGGAGCGGAGGGCGTCTTCGTCCATCTGCCGGTGGTCGCTGAGGTAGATCGCCTGCAGTACGCCCAAAACATCGCCCAGGCAATCGCCCTAGCACAGCCGAAGCGCGTGGTGATTTCCACCAGCGGCTGGGTGGTAGATGAGCCTGATTCGCCGCTGCAGAGCCCGACTGAGAGTGCGATCGCGACACTGATTCGCGAGGTTCGGCAAACCGGTGTGTCGCTTGCTGTGGTAGCTCCGCGTCTCTTCTTTGAGAACCTGCTCAATCCCGTTGTGCTGGGACCGGTGAAAACACAGGGCATTCTTTGTTATCCCCTACGAGCCGATTATCCGGTGTCTTGGAGTTCCCACCTGGATGTAGCCGAGGTTGTCGAGCGCCTGCTGATCGATACTAGCGTTACCGGCTTGGTCGGCGTCGGCCAGTCGCCCGCCATTACCGGAATGGATCTTGCGAAAGGTTTCGCGGGTTACCTAAATCTCCCGGTTGCATTCAACAGCCTGGAGCCCGAAGCCTTCGGCGCGATGATCGCCCCATTGTTCGGCGCAGGTGCCGCAGCTGGGGTTGTCGCTGGCTATCAGGCCCAAGCCTTGGCGTCTGCTAACAACATCGTTGAGGAAACCAGTTCACAGCGTCTACTCGGGCTAACGCCTCTCACGTTTCAACAGTGGTTGGCTGAGATCGCTGTCTGAACAGGCGAAACAGTTCGACGCCTCTTGGAGCGCCCCTCGCTCCAAGAGCACGATAGGTGTCCACATCTATGGGAGCGTCGAAGACTCTCACGTGGCGAACTGTCGCGCAGCATCAGTTCACATGCATGGCCTACTGCATTCAACATTCTCTTGGTGGTAAAGTCCCGCCCCATGAAAACTGCTCGCAAAGAACGTTCGCTGACTGCATGGGTGCTTTACTTCAGCATCCTGTTTAGTGCGTTTGTCTGCGCGATCAGCCACGGTCAGATGACCGGTATGCAACTCAGCGGTCTTGATGGGCAGTACTGCTCTTTCGACGGAAATTTTGGTGCTGGTGCCAATCTCGATGGTTCCGGCGTAGTTGCGCCGAACCCGGCCACCGGCTCGAACTGCGCCCTGGCCAGTCTGTTCAGCGCCATTATTCTCGCAGCGTTCTTCGGTCTTCTTGGGCTGCTTGCCGCAGAACGCGTGCAGCCGCTGTTCACACTGCACATCCCACGACTTGCCCGTTATCGCTGGCCACCAGCAAATCCTCGCGCCTCTCCCTTCCTGCTTCCTGCGCTATAAAATCGCCCGTTTAGCATGGCTGTGATGCCACGGCTGCGTGCGGGCTTATCGAACAAAAGCCTGGAAGCCTCACATGTTTCGTATGACCACCTTGGCGCTGCTTATCAGCAGCGCCTCCTTTGCTTGGGCGCAAGATGACGCCCTGACGCTGCCAGCCAGCATCGTTTACGCTGTTGCCGCCGAGCCTGAAGAGGCTACCGGCATCAACTTGGACAGAACAATCGAGAGCGGTTCGCGCCTCAACCTGAGTGCCCGAGAGAGTCCGGCCTCGGTCAGTGTGGCTGACCGGGCGACCATGGAGCGTCTTGGAGTACGTAACTTCCAGGATGCCGCCAATGCTTTGCCAGGTGTGAACGCTTCTGCACCGCCTGGTTGGGGGGGCTATGTGGCCTATCGTGGTTTCAATGGTGGGCAGATCGGCCAATTGTTCAACGGCATTAATCTGCAATATGGCGGTTCAGCACGTCCTGTCGGGGCCTGGATCTATGATCGGGTCGAACTGTTGGGCGGGCCGTCGTCCTTCCTCAACGGCAGCGGTGCAGTCGGCGGTAGCCTGAACTACATCACCAAGCTGGCGAGCAGGGACAAGAACAGCCTGGAAGGGCGCGTGAGCTACTCGCGCTACGACACCTGGGAAACCGCTATCGGCGTTAATCAGGCGCTCAATCAAGGCGATGGGCCGCGTCATTACGCACGCCTGGACTTCAGTCGTACCCATACCAATGGTTATATTGATCGTCAGGAGAACGAAGCTGGAAATCTGGCGTTCTCTCTGCTTAGCGACATCAATGAGCGGTTATCCCACACTCTTGCCATCGAGTATCTGGAAGAGCAGGAAGATAGTCCGGACTGGGGGTCGCCGGTGATGCAGCCGTTGAGCGGCAAGCTGCATATCGACAAGCGCAATCGCTTCAACAACTACAACGTTGAGGATGGCCGTTACGAGCAACGCACCGGCTGGTTGCGCTCGATCACCGACTACCGTTTGGACGATGCCACTCAACTGCGCAACACCTTCTACCACTACAAAGGCCAACGTGATTACCGCAACCTCGAGCGTTACCGTTACAACGCCAACAGCACCGAGGTAACGCGCTCTGCTGCTTACCGTCAACGGCATGATCAGGAGGTCAACGGTAACCGCTTCGAGTTGACCCGTGTTGGCGATCTGTTTGGCCTGGACAGCGACTGGGCCTTCGGCCTGGAGTACAGCCGCAACCAGCAGACCAACTACCCGCTTTCGATCTCGGCGAACTTCGATACGGTCGACCCCAACGGTTTCGATCCGGACGAGTTTCTCGACATCCCCGGCATGGACGCCCCGCGCACCAAGGGCCGCAGCACCTGGACCGACACTTCTTCGGCCTTCGTCGAGAATCGTACCCGTCTGACCGAGCGCCTGGCGCTGATCACCGCGCTGCGTTACGACCATATCGACTTCGAGGTGACCGAGCACGCGACCCGTGTCGAGCTGGATCGCCGCTGGGATGCCTTCACCGGGCGGGCCGGCCTGGTCTATGACCTCACCGATGCCCTCAGCCTCTACACCCAATACAGCACCTCGGCAGAGCCGCCAGGTGGCACGCTGACCAGCGCCTCGGTCGCCCAAGTCGCCGATTTCGACCTGAGCACTGGGCGACAGGTCGAGGTGGGTAGCAAGTACGACTTCCTCAATGGGCGCGGCTCGGCGACAGCGGCGGCCTATCGCATCGTGCGCAAGAACATCTCGGTGCCATCTTCCTCTGTGCCGAACACCACTGAACAGGCCGGGCAGCAGACCTCCACCGGTGTTGAATTGGCCGCCTCGTTCAAGATCACCCCGCAGTTGCTGGCCGCCGGTAACGTCGCCTGGGTACGTGCTGAATACGACGAGTTCAACGAAAACGTCGGTGGTGTGGCGGTATCGCGCAAGGGCAAGAACCCGGTGAACATCCCCGAGCGCGTGGCCAACCTCTGGCTGACCTATGATGTCACGCCGGACTGGCAGGTGGGGGCCGATGCGCGTTATGTCTCCTCGGTCTACGCCAATACCGCCAACACTATGTGGGTGCAGTCGTACACGGTCTACGGGCTGTTCCTCAAGCACGACCTGGATGCCCATACCGAACTGAGTGCGCGGTTGCGCAACCTTACGGACGAGACCTATGCCCGCTTCATCCACCAGAGCAACACCCAGTACTACCTGGGTGAGCCACGCAGCCTGGAAGTGGCTGTGCAGTGGCGTTACTGATGGCGCTGAAGCGGCAGCTGTACCTCTGGCATCGCTGGCTGGGTATCGGCCTGTGCCTGCTGATGGCGCTGTGGTTCGTCTCCGGGGTGGTGATGCTGTATGTCGGCTACCCCAAGCTGACCAGCAGCGAACGCCTTGAGCATCTGCCGGCGCTGCCCGCGATCTGCTGCGCCGAGGTGCCGGCGCAATGGGCGCAGCTGCCGTTGCAACGGCTGCGCCTGAGCAGCCTGGGCGGCCAGCCATTCTATCTTCTGGAGCTGGCCGACGGGCGCCGCGTGACCCTCGATGCGCGCAGCGGTGAACCACTGGAGCGGGCCGACGAAGCCTGGGCGCTGACTGGCGCCCGGCAATATGCCGGTGACGTGCCCCTGCGTTATCGCGGCCAGTTCGAGGAGGATGTCTGGACGCATTCGCGTGCGCTGGATGCCGAGCGTCCTCTGCACCTGGTCGAGCTGGGCGATGCCGAGCGTACCTGGCTCTACCTGTCCAGCAGGACTGGAGAGGTAGTACGTGATGCCAGCCTGCAGGAGAGGCGCTGGAACTGGGTTGGAGCCTGGCTGCACTGGCTATATCCGCTACGCGAAGGCTTTGGCTTCGAGAATGGGTGGCGTGTGTTGATGATCGGATTGTCCCTGCTTGGCACGGCCATGGCCGTGCTGGGCATGGTAGTTGGCGTGATGCGTTGGCGCTTTCGCAGACCCTACCGCAATGGCTCTCGCAGTCCGTACCCAGGTGGCTGGCTTCGTTGGCACCATATCGGCGGCATGCTATTCGGCGTCGTGCTGGTGGCTTGGATCTTCAGTGGTTTCATGTCCATGCGGCCCTGGGGGACTACCGACAGTCGTTCGCGCCTTGATGCCTCTCTGATCCAGGGCGGCTCTCTGCGTGCTGCAGATATTTCGCTCCCTGTCACCCGCGTACTGCAGTTGCTGCGTGTGGAGCTGGATGTGGTTGAGCTGGAGTGGCGTCGTCTGCATGGCAGTGCCTATCTGGTGGCACGAGATGCGTCCGGCAATAGCCGCATGCTGCATGGTGAGGCGTTATTGCATCAGTTCCCCCGCGAGCAGTTGCTTGATGCCGCTCGTGTCATGGCACCTGCCATAGCGCTGGATAGCGATTGGTTGGAGCGTTTCGACTCCTACTACTTCGCTCGCGATGCGCAGAGCATGTATGGGTTTCAGAACCGCCCACTGCCGGTGCTGAGGGTGCGTTTCGATGACCCCGAGCAGAATTGGGTCTACCTCGACCCCGCCAGTGGCGAGATTGTCGCGCGGCATGACCAACGACAGCGCATCGGCCGCTGGCTATTCAACCTGTTGCATAGCTGGGACTGGCATCCGCTCTTGGAACGCCCGCTGTTGCGCGAAGCTTTGATCATCGCTTTCAGTCTTGGCGGCATGCTGATCTGTATCAGTGGCACGGTACTGGGTTGGCGTCGCCTGCGTCGTAAGCGAGTGTTGCAACTCGGAAGAACCCTCCTGCGAAACGAAGGAGGGCAAGTTTGAGCCCCCTTTATCCGCCCCCTTAATGAAGGTGCCTGCCATAGCTCTGGATCAGTACATCGGTACGGTACATCGCGGAATGACTCGCCAGTGCGTCTCATCCTGGAGCGTCTCATTAGGGTGTCGGGCCCTCCAGACCTCGATGTGCTTTAAATTCATCCGATCACAAGAAATCCAGCGGCTCGGCGATGTTTGCGATGCGCACGTGCGTACCAGCAGGTACCTGGCTTCGAGAACGATTCGCACTGCCATGAATGTTTTGGTCGTTACACCCATGACTGACATCTCAGCGCGGGTCAGGCTCTTCTCGGTATAGCCGAGCTGGCAGGCATAGTCGGCCACCTGATGTCACTGCACAAAGCACTTCAGCCAGTAAGGCAGAACTGTGGACGCAGCGGGTCTTGTGTTCTGGCAGGGAGCAGTGAGTTTTCATACGTGTCCTGATATTGAACACTTTTTCTTAGAAACCTCAGGGGTTTAGCGGTGGCACGGCTTGTGCTATTCGGATGTGAGAACAATGTAGGGGCTGAAGCCCTGTAATTACACCGAAGGTAAATTCATGAATCAGATGTCAAGGCTTCTGCCTGAGGAACTCTGGAATGAGCGTTTGTTCAACGGTGCATGGGTGCGTCCCCCGGTGGATGTCTGTGAAGTAGTAGAGCCGGCAACGGGTGCAGTTCTGGGGAGTATCAGCATGGCTGATCCTATCACTGTTGCGGAGTCCGCTAAGTCGGCACGAATCGCTCAACCCGCATGGTACGCAACGTCCTATGAGGAGCGTGCGATGATCATGCGTAAAGCAGCGGAGCTTGGTGAGCTGCACTTTGGAGAGATCGTTGATTGGATTGTCAGGGAAAGTGGGTCTACTAAGATCAAGGCGGCTTTCGAGGCTCGCGTTTCAATCAAGGCTCTTCATGAAAGCGCTAGTCTGCCAAGTCGTAGCCAGGGCGAAGTGCTGCCTTCTCAGACTGGACGTTTGAGTCTGGCCAGACGTCGCCCATTGGGCGTGGTGGGCGTGATCTCTCCGTTCAATTTTCCACTCTATCTAGCAATGCGAGCAGTGGCACCGGCACTGGCGGTCGGCAATAGCGTGGTGCTCAAGCCTGACCCACGGACTGCTGTATGTGGTGGTCTCATTATTGCCCGATTATTTGAATTGGCTGGGTTGCCTAAAGGCGTGTTGCACGTACTTCCAGGTGGCGGAGATGCGGGGGCAGCGCTGGTTGCCACGCCCGACGTAGCTATGATCCAGTTTACGGGATCAACAGCAGCGGGTCGTAAGGTTGGTGAAGCAGCTGGTCGCTGTCTTAAGAAGGTTTCTCTGGAGTTGGGAGGCAAAAATTCACTGATCGTTTTAGAAGATGCTGATCTGGATATTGCCGTTGCAAATGCGGCCTGGGGTGTCTACCTCCATCAAGGGCAAGTTTGCATGGCGACCGGCCGGATCCTGGTACAGCGTCGTATTTATGATGCGTTCTTAGAGCGACTGGTTGCGAAGGCAAAATCATTAATCGTGGGAAATCCGACCTTGGACTCGGTTGCATTGGGGCCGCTAATCAATGAGCAGCAGCGCGATCATGTCTATCGAATCGTCCAGATGGCTAAAGATGCAGGTGCAACTATTGAGGTAGGCGGCACGTACGAAAAGCTATTTTTCCAGCCAACTGTGCTCAGTGGTGTTGGTCCAGACAATCCTGCTTTCCAAGAGGAGATATTCGGTCCTGTGGCCGTTGTTGTCCCGTTCGATTCTGATGACGAGGCAATTCGTCTTGCAAATGACACGAATTACGGGCTTTCCGCCGGCATCATTTCCAGAAATGTCGGACGGGCGCTGGAGCTGGGTGAAAAACTCAAAACTGGCATCCTCCACATCAATGACCAGACCATTAATGACGATGTAGTAAACCCATTTGGCGGGGTAGGGGCGTCAGGAAATGGAGTCAGTATTGGGGGGGCGGCGAATTGGGAGGAGTTTACTCAGTGGCAGTGGCTGACCATCAAAAATGAGGCCACGACCTACCCTATCTAGATGACCGATTATAATTGGTAGAATTGCTCCTTGGCCCACTGGCCGCATGGCACTGGCTACCGGTGCCATTTTTATGCAGGGCGGCGGCAAAAACTGAGTGCAACACCTGACCTTTCCGGTACGGTGCTGCCCCTATGTCATATACCGAACTCAGCGTTGAAGAACGCGCCACCATCCAAATCGGCCACGCCCAGGGCTTCAGCCTGCGCAGGATTGCTCGCCTGATCAATAGGTCTCCTTCGACCATCAGTCGAGAGCTGCGCCGCAATCGAGATGTCTGTGGCAGCTACTCGGCCCGCGCGGCCCAGGAGCAGATGAAGGCCCGCCGCCAAGTCTGTCGACCGAGCCGAAAGCTGCTGCCGGGGAGCGAGCGCTTCGAACTGGTGGTTCATATGCTGCGTGAGCGTTTGTCTCCCGAACAGATTGCCGGCAAGCTGCGCCACATGAACATACCTAGCCTCAGAGATGCCTACGTCTGTCGCGAGACGATCTACAACGCGATCTATGCCCTGCCAGTGGGTGAGCTGCGTAAGGCTGATCATCTGTCTGCGCCAAGGCAAGACGACGCGCCGGCCGCGCTCTGGTGGCGTGGATCGGCGCGGCCAGATCCCCGAGATGGTCAGTATTCATGTGCGCCCGCCGGAGATTGAAGACAGGCTGATGCCGGGGCATTGGGAAGGCGACCTCATCAAGGGTAAGGCCAACGCCTCGTCCGTCGGTACGCTGGTGGAACGCACCAGTGGGTACCTGATGTTGGTGAAGATGAACGACGCGACGGCGACTTCGGCGCTGGAAGGCTTCAGCGCCGCGCTCAATAGCATGCCGCTGGAGATGCGCAAGAGCATGACTTACGACCAGGGCCGGGAGATGGCGCGACACGCCGAGATCACCCAAAGAACCGGCGTGGCGATCTACTTCTGCGACCCGCACAGCCCCTGGCAGCGCGGCAGCAACGAAAACATCAACGGCCTGATTCGCCAGTACTTGCCCAAGGGCACAGACCTGTCGGTACATAGCCAGGAGGAGCTGGACGCCATTGCGCTGCAACTGAACATGCGACCGCGTAAGCGCTTCGACTTCAAATGCCCAATCGAAGTTATGGACGAGGTGATGCAGAAGGCCATGGCTATGCGGCATGATGCTCCAGTTTCAATTCAATGACCGTGTTGCACTCAGCTCCTGCAACCGCCGAGCTTATTACTATAAGCTACAGCAGAGCTAACCTTCTCAACCACAAAATAGAATTCATCATCAAGTACAAAGAAGTTCAGGGTTAGTGATAATTCTGCACCCGAACTGGATATAAATGTTATATTTGAAATGTGCGGCGTAGGTGCGGGCCCAGCAATCGCAATTAAAAGAACCTCCCATTCTAGCTTGTCTCGATGATGAATATTATCGACAGCCATACTCCCGCACGTATCCCTGCCCATTAGCAACTGCCAATCCTTGTTATGCCTAACAATACATCCGGAGCGGTTGATGACAAATTTAGCGTTTGAAATAGAAATCCAGACGTCATCACTTCCCGAGGCAAAGCCAGAAACACTTGCACCGCTGATCGCCTCCCCCTACATTCAGTGCGGTCATACTGCTAATACTGAGCGGCCTAGAGCGGACATTGAATTTTCTTAGCAGGTTTTGGACATGGCTCTTTATCGTGCTTTCACTAACATCAAATGCTCTAGCAATATTTTTATTGTTAAACCCCTTTGATATCAAATCAAAGTTTGTATTTCACGTTCTGTCAACGCTTGAAAACAACGCAGTAAAGGCTGAGACGAGCCAGTGTTCGTATTCATTCCGAAGCAATTATCAGCAGAGACGATATCAGCGTGCCCAGTAGCCATAAAAAATCTCTTTCAAATAAACAATGCAACAAAATGACACCAATGTAAATACCAAGCAAAATTGATGCCAGCCGAAAGGCCTCTTGCATCAGGCCGCTGCAAGTAAAGGACGATCGGTATTGTTACTAATTGTAACGCCGTCTCGAAGGCGCGCCAGTCTCCCTCTAAAGGACTAGTACCCATGGATACTTGGCAAGATGTCTAAGGGATCGCAAGATCAAGGATGAAATCCACCCCCAAATGTTTGGGATCAGTGTAACAAAAAATTCTATTTGAACGATTCATAAAAACCGATATTTAAAATAAGAGAAAACAAAATGGCGCAGCTAAAAGATTTGATAGGAATGTAAACTCTCTTTCCGAAATTCTGGTGGCGATAGAGGAAGATGGTGGATGCATAGTTGAGAATTTTATTTCAACTGATTTAACGCGCCGAGTAAGCGAAGAACTTACCCAAGACGCGATGGGTATCATGCCCGGTGCAAAGTATGCTGATCCAGATTTGACAGTGTTTTGGGGGCATAATACTAAACGATTCACTCGACTACTCAGTCGCTCTCCGTCATTTTCTGAAGTGCTAGAACATGAATTAATGCATGCTTGGGCGAGCAACAGTTTGACTGGCGATTATTGGCTCAACACCGCTCTAGCGATGATCGTTGGTCCAGGGTCTAACAGCCAACTACCATTCGCGATACAGTATCCCTGCCCATTTGCAATTCTGCCAATCTCGGTTATGACCTCCCAATACAATGGTCAGTATGATGACTCGCGCTAACCGACTTCAAAATAGAAACAGGCGCGACTCTCGTTGTTCCTGGAAGTCAGAAACACTTGCAGACTTGATTCGACCGTCAGTAAAAAGATGCTGTTCAAGCAGTCATGCCTGCAGGTTCCGCACTTCTCTAGCGGAAAAACCATTCATGGCGCCGGTGCTGGACATCACTACTGACCAATGGCGTTTTGGGTTGCATCAAATGCTTTGTTTTATTTTTATTGACAAGAAGCTTTGATAGGAAATGAAAGTTTGCCACGGTCTGTGAATTGAAAACAACGCATCATGCCTGAGACGAGCCAGCGCCTTATTCATTCACCTTATCCATAGACGATATCGCGTGGGCATTTGAAGCCATAAAAATCGCATTCGTTCATAAACAATGCAACGCAAAATGACACCAATGTAAATACCTTGAAGAAAGGCTCTGTACCTGCATCAGGCCGCTGCAAGTAAAGGACGATCAGGCCGTTGATGTTTTCGTTGTAACCGCCGCCAGGGCTGTGGCGGGTCGCTAAAGGACTAGTACGCCACGCCGATTCTTTGCAAGATGTCGGCGTGATCGCGCCAAATCCACCCCAAATGGTTTGGGAAGTCAAAATGCTCTATTTGAACGCATCTCCAGCGGCATTTAAAATGAGCGCAAAATGGCGCAGAAAAAGATTTCCAGCGCCGTAAACTCTATTTCCGAAATTCATCTTGGCCATACAGGAAGATGGTGGACCCATATTGCGTTTTTACCAGCGTACCGAACGGACGAGTAAGCGTTGAACTTACCCAAGACGCGAATGGGCATCACCTCCTTCAATGCCAAAACGGCGCATGCTGATCCAGATTTGATCCAGTGTTTTGGCGGGCATAATACTAAACGATTCACTGACCAGCTCTCGCAGCTCACCCACTGGCTGGGCAGATCGCGACGTGGCATCTCTGAAGTGCTAGAACATGAATTAATGCATGCTTGGGCGAGCAACAGTTTGACTGGCGATGGCGCAGCTTGCTCGGCGATGATCGTTGGGCATTTGAGACAAAGGCTCACGCCATATGATCGCGATCGCAGTGATTTGCTCCTATTCTCGCCAATCTCGGTCCTGACTCCCGCCCAATGGCCAGTATCATGCTCGCGCTAACCGCGGGCCAGGCGCGCCACAGTTGTTCCTGGAAGCAGCGCAGCTCGCCACGCCGGGTCGAAAAAGATGCTGTTGATCAAGCGCGTCATGCCTGCAGGTTCCGCACTTCTCTATACGGGAAAACCATTGAGCGGCGGCGCTGAAGCTTCAACGCTGATCACTACTGACCAATGGCGTTTTGGGTACCACATGGTCCCAGGTTGCGTGACACCAGAAGCTTCAACCATTGGGGTGCCATGGGAAATTGCAAAAAACTATTCTCCGACCGTCCAGCGCCTGCTTGGATATGCGTCACCTCGCGATCTCGGCGAAGGCGCATCACCGAAGAATTGGATGGTAGATTTTGAAGATGTACGTGCACATCTGGGCGTTAAGTACGAACGACCTTCAAAAAAATCCCTACAAAACCTGAACGATGCAGATGTGAAAGTTTAGACCTCTGGCTTGGTGGCACACGCATATTTTACTTCAGCGCCGCGCACATTATGTTTGAGCATGATGTCGGCGCGTTTTTTCACTTAAATCCGGGATTGGGGTTTTGGGTTTAAAAGCCAATTTTAACTGGTTCAGGTAACTCTTATCTCAAAAAAATAATGACAGGCATCAATCATGCAAAATTCGTCCTGCGTTTTATTGACTATTGCTATTAATAGCTTTATTACACCATGCGCGCTTGCATATTCGTTGCACGAGGATAATAAATGGACGCTAAATGCCGGCGCAGAGCTGTCCATGGGAGTATTTCACAGCAATAAAAGTTATGCCCTCAATCAAGTGCCAGAAACGCGGAAAGTTCTTCGTGGCAAGAGGCGGTGTGAAGTTGGGTGGATGGCACGTTAGCCGAGATTGAAGTGGCCAGCTGTACGGATCATTAAACCCCTGACATGCATACGTCTAAGAGTGCCAAAGGCACTGCTGGCTTATCGATCTGGCAGAAAAAAACAAGTCTCGTACCAGTATGGACAAGACGGAGCGAAGACTGCAGCGCAATGTCTCCTGGCAGCATTCCTTCCAATGTTTTAATGAGGGGCCGATTATGGAGTCGCCAAGTGTCAATGCTGGTGCATTACGAAAAAATGCAGTCGGTATGTGGAGTATCGTTTTCTTTGTACTAGCTACCAACGGACCGCTAACGGGGCTGATTGGAGCCGTTCCAACTGCCATTCAGATGGGGAACGGTATAGGAATACCTGGCACCTTTCTGGTGGTGGGCCTGGCCTACCTGCTTTTCGCGGTCGGTTTTGTCGCGATGGGGCGTCACATTCGAAATGCCGGAGCATTTTATGCCTACGTTTCGACGGGGCTAGGGCGACCGTTAGGGACCGCCTCAGCATTTTTGGCCATAGTGGCGTATGCCGGAATGCAGGTCGCTTGTTATGCATTGATAGGTTTCTTTAGTGCCGAATCGTTAACTCATTTAGGGCTGCCAGTACCATGGTGGGCGGTGTCTATCGTGATCGCAGTGCTGGTACAGTTTTTTGGCACTCGGAATGTAGAGTTTAATGGCAGGTTTTTAGGAATCCTGATGCTCGCGGAGATGGCAGTGATAGTCGTCTTCGACGCAGCAGTTGTTTATCACGGAGGAGGGCCATCCGGTTATAGCGTTGCGTCATTCGAGCCAAGTAATGTGTTCGTGCCCGGGTTTGGAGCTGCGCTGGTTTTTGTCGGAGCTGCGTTCATGGGTTTTGAAACTACGGCTATCTATGCTGAGGAAGCTCGAAATCCTGCTCGAACGTTGCCGAGAGCGACCTATGTGGCTTTGCTGATTATCATGGGATTTTTCGCTGTCTCTTCCTGGCTTCTCGTAGTAGCTGTGGGGCCTGACCAGATAGTTGCAGGCGTGACTCAGGATGCGGGTGGGATCTGGTTTGCGCTGGCGACCAAGTTGGTAGGGCCAGGCTTGGCTGATGCAATGAACATCCTGCTAATTACCAGTTTGTTCGCGGTACTGCTGAGCTTTCATAATTCCTTGTCAAGATATCTGTTTGCAATGGGGCGCGAAGGTATTCTATGGCACCGGTTTGCACGCACCCATCAAGCTCATCAGACGCCTTACGTAGCGAGCGCTTGCCAGACGCTCTTCTGTGTTGTGGTTCTTGTCGTGTTTGGTGCCCTTCATGTAGATCCGATGACCCAGGTGCTACCCATTTCAAGTGCGCCTGCAACAATCGGGATTGTCTCGGTACAATTGTTAACCTCAATGGCGGTTATTCGCTTTTTCCATCGTGAGAGCCATGGCACTAATCTTTGGCAGCGCCTGCTGGCTCCGGCAGCGAGCGCGATAGCTTTGGCGTGCGGGTTGATAGTAATAGTTACTAACATGCCTCTTTTAACGGGTGGGGAGTCAGTTTTTAACGAGGCAATCCCATTGGGAATGCTAGCCGTGGGAGTGGTCGGATTGCTCACTGCATGGTGGTTCAAATTGGCACGTCCAGAGCTGTATCGCAACCTGTCAAGAATCCTTCATGAGGTCTGACGATTTGCGTTGAAAAAGCTCAGACCCGAAGCCGCAATCCAGAAATGGTCGCGGCTTTTTTATGGAGTTGTCACGATTTTTGCTTGGAAATAGGTGGGCGGGCGGTAGTTGATTTTCTACTAAATAACATGTTAACTATCGCTATAAATCCAAGAAAAGCCGGCATGACAGCCGCTAAGAGAGCCAATCATGAGCCAAGATGGGCTGCAGTCCGAAGCAGTGCGCTGGGATAAAGCAATTCGAAGCGCATGCGGCTCCTTTACTACCTACCCTCGAAGTGAGCACTCCTTGTTTATAGGGGAGATGATCCAGCGTGATCTTGGCGGCGTTGGCTTTGCTGAGCTTCGCACGAATGCTGGAAGAATTGCCAAATTTCGGCAAAGCGTCGACAACGCCGATGATCAATATTGCTTCCTGGTTGTGCAACGCAAAGGTTTTTGCCAGCTACATCTGGATGGGCAGTCAGTGGAGCTGGCACCTGGCGAGATGGCGATAATGGATCAGGCAGGTGAGTGTAGCGTCGAGCCGCAAGGTCTTATTGAGCAAGTGTCAATTTCTGTTTCGCGTGATCGAGTACGGTCTCTCAAAATCCATGGGGCACTGTCCGGTAAATTACAAACTAATTGTCCTAGTGGGCGGTTATTACGTGGCGGTTGCAGGAGCTGAGTGCAACACGGTCATTGAATTGAAACTGGAGCATCATGCCGCATAGCCATGGCCTTCTGCATCACCTCGTCCATAACTTCGATTGGGCATTTGAAGTCGAAGCGCTTACGCGGTCGCATGTTCAGTTGCAGCGCAATGGCGTCCAGCTCCTCCTGGCTATGTACCGACAGGTCTGTGCCCTTGGGCAAGTACTGGCGAATCAGGCCGTTGATGTTTTCGTTGCTGCCGCGCTGCCAGGGGCTGTGCGGGTCGCAGAAGTAGATCGCCACGCCGGTTCTTTGGGTGATCTCGGCGTGTCGCGCCATCTCCCGGCCCTGGTCGTAAGTCATGCTCTTGCGCATCTCCAGCGGCATGCTATTGAGCGCGGCGCTGAAGCCTTCCAGCGCCGAAGTCGCCGTCGCGTCGTTCATCTTCACCAACATCAGGTACCCACTGGTGCGTTCCACCAGCGTACCGACGGACGAGGCGTTGGCCTTACCCTTGATGAGGTCGCCTTCCCAATGCCCCGGCATCAGCCTGTCTTCAATCTCCGGCGGGCGCACATGAATACTGACCATCTCGGGGATCTGGCCGCGCCGATCCACGCCACCAGAGCGCGGCCGGCGCGTCGTCTTGCCTTGGCGCAGACAGATGATCAGCTCCTTACGCAGCTCACCCACTGGCAGGGCATAGATCGCGTTGTAGATCGTCTCGCGACAGACGTAGGCATCTCTGAGGCTAGGTATGTTCATGTGGCGCAGCTTGCCGGCAATCTGTTCGGGAGACAAACGCTCACGCAGCATATGAACCACCAGTTCGAAGCGCTCGCTCCCCGGCAGCAGCTTTCGGCTCGGTCGACAGACTTGGCGGCGGGCCTTCATCTGCTCCTGGGCCGCGCGGGCCGAGTAGCTGCCACAGACATCTCGATTGCGGCGCAGCTCTCGACTGATGGTCGAAGGAGACCTATTGATCAGGCGAGCAATCCTGCGCAGGCTGAAGCCCTGGGCGTGGCCGATTTGGATGGTGGCGCGTTCTTCAACGCTGAGTTCGGTATATGACATAGGGGCAGCACCGTACCGGAAAGGTCAGGTGTTGCACTCAGTTTTTGCCGCCGCCCGTTCACTCGTCAATCAGATTATATTTGATCACGATAGATATTTCACAAGTGATGATGGGGTAGGAATGCAGGATGCTTTAGTTGCGTTGATCCAGCCTACATTAGTGGAGCGGCCAAATGGTAACGGCCTTGAGGAGATTTTTCAAACCAATGATTTTCGGCGCCAAATTGAACGAATGGTATGCGATCACTTGCATCGGCTCGATTTAAGCCCAGAATGGATGGCTAATAAGTTAGGAATATCGATCAGACATTTATACCGCTCTTTTGAAAATACTGGAGACAGTGTTTGTCGTTTTATTCAGAGAGAGCGGCTGCAACGATGTGCCCGAGATTTAGCTAATCCTTGTCTGCGCCATGAAAGTATTACGGAAATTGCATACCGATGGGGGTTTTCGGACTCGGCGCATTTCAGCAAAATATTCAAGAAACAGTATTTGAGATCTCCCAGAGATTATCGAGGCGACGTCTTGGTTTTTGGGTGATCATCAAGTGGCGGCTTCCTGTTTTAGGGAAGGCTATACTGAGTCGCTGCTTACTTTGAAAAAGCACACTTTAAAGTTTATGTAGGCTTTTTAGTCAGCGCTTAAGTTTTTAGTTGATCGCAATTTTGAAGATTTTATATTGACAGAACAAAGCTAAAAACTTCGTTTTTGGTTTTTTAAATTGGTTACTGCTTTATGAAATTAAATTGTGGGGCACTTAAGGGGCAAGCTGGCGGTACGACCACTTGAGAGCGCTCTTCTTTAGTATCTTTCAGTCTTGATCTCATGCTGCACAATTTCAAAATGAGCAGCGTCAGATCAAAAGTTTCTGATGATAAAGGTTACGAGTAGGTGGTTTTTCGCATGCGAAACTCTCTCGGTGACATGCCGAATCTGGCCTTGAAGGAGCGGGAAAAATGGCTCACGTCACTAAAACCCCAATTGTAAGCAACACTGGAAACCTTTTCGTGGGCACCTTCGTTCTTGAGATCGTCTGCACACTGTTCGAGTCTTCTTTCCAGAATGTAGCGACCGATTGTGGTGTCGCAGCTTGCGAATAAACGATGAAGATTGCGAACTGACGTCCCGACCTGATCAGCAATCATTGAAGGAGAAAGTGCGTTATTAATTAACTCTTTCTCGATGCACACTTTAGCTTTCTGAAGCATCAATGACTGAGTCTGTTGCTGATACATGTGTGTGAGCGGTGGGCTTTCCCTCACGCTAGGCTTCATAAGGGTTAGCAGGGCGTCAAGCATCGCTTCCGACTCCTCCGTCTCTGCCTCTCCCACGTCGAAAAGTTGTTGAGCAAGCATTCCAATGAGTGATCCCAGCCTGGAATTTGCCTCAATACGGTGATTGAGCAATATTTCGCGATTTCGGAATCGCGACTCGATATAGCGACGGGGAATGATCAGTGACAGTTGGTCCGAGAGACCTGTGAAATAGAAGTCGCACGGTTTGTTAACGTCCAGGAGTACGAGGTCATTCTGTTTCAGAAGCGTCTGGCCATCATTCTGGCACATTACTCCAGAACCATTCATTTGCATCACCAGATAATAGAAATCCCGATCGTCGCGGCGGATATCACTCTGGTGTCGGTGAATGTGATGACAGTTACTGATGATTCTTGAGCCAGGGCAAAGTGCGTTAACGCTAGGGGACGAGATGATGCTGCCTACAAATGTAGCCGAGCCCTGCTCTAATGGTGGTTCAGCTCGAAAGGTTCCGCAGCTTGTGGACAGGTATTGGTTCCACTCTTCAAAGCCCTGCTCGCCAGTATGCATTACGTTGTTCATTTCGACCTCTTTCCAGCACGAACACTCAAATTGAATAGACCTTGGACGGTATTACGCGTCTTTTTCTAGTGACCCAGTGCGCTGCTCGGAAGCGATTTTGCGTGGATCGGGTTGCACATAAGCTATCTAAGCAAAAAACAGGCCCAATATTTGTTAATTGAAGTTAATTTATTTTTCTTTAGTTTCAATGAGTTACGTATTGGATTGAGTCAATCGGATTTCTTCAACCTGATGCTGCCGAAGAAAGGCCAGAAAAGTGGCCGAAAATTCCCACATGGCGAGAGCGCCTGGTTCGTTTGGTAACATGTTAACTATCTAGGCTGCGTCGTCCGTAGTGGATTTCTATGCTGGCTCACCCCACATGGCAGTCTCGGTCAACTAATTGACTCTGTAGCTCATGGCGCATTGGTCAAACCGGGGTTTTAATAAGGGTGTCTCTTGAATTTCTATGGGGCGCTCTATTGGATGCTGCCGATTCGATCAGACGGCCGCAGGCCTTGAATAGGGTACGGCCCTGGTGCCGTCGGCTCCGGTCAGAGGGTGGTTTGCGTTTCGTTATATCGCATAGCACCCTCCCTGTAGGCATTGAAACAAGAGACCGATTTGGTGTCATCGACGAATAAGAACAAAGACTTGATTCCGTCCCGACGCCTAATTGATGATTTGATCAACGTATTGTTGTGAGGAAATATCATGCTCTCTGTAGAAACGCCAACTACTTACTATACGGCTACTCGTAAGTACGATCTGAAATTTCCCGACCTTGAACAGGACATCGAGGCTGATGTAGTTGTGATCGGTGGCGGGTTCTCCGGTGTCAATACTGCACTTGAACTGGCGGAGCGAGGCGTCAAGAACGTCGTTGTCCTGGAAGCACGATACTTAGGGTTCGGAGGGTCGGGACGAAATGGCGGACATGTCATGGCAGGGATAGGTCATGACCTGGAAAAAATCCGTAAAGATGTCGGCGAAGATGGTCTTCGTGCCATTTTCGAGATCAGCGACCAAGGTGCCGCAATTATCAAAAGCCGTATAAATAAATACGGTATCGATGCGGATTTTCGTCATGGCTATGGTTACCTTGGTTTTAATAAGCGCCAAGGCAAACTGCTGCAAGCTTGGGAAAAAGAATATAAAGAACTAAGTCCAGATTGCGAAATTGCTTATCTGGAGGGCGCCGATGTCAGGAAAATCATTGGTTCGGACGCCTACAGCTGCGCGTTGATGCATATGGGCAATGGTCATATTCACTCTTTGAACTTGTTGCTGGGCGAGGCTGAGGCGCTTGTTAGTCACGGTGGCCGCGTATTTGAAAATACTCCGGTTTTGGAAGTGACCTACGGTGATACCATCAAGGTCCGTACGGCTAAGGGCTCGGTGCGAGCAAAGAAAATCCTTTGGTCCTGCGGCGCTTTCCTTGATCGTCTTGAGCCAGAGCTGCATAAGACCATGATCAGTACATATGCCTTTCAACTGGTTACCGAACCTCTTTCCGATGCATTGATCGAGCAAATCAGTCCGATTCGCGGTGCATTCAGTGATATCCGACCGGTGATCGACTACTTTCGGGTCACTAATGAAAATCGGCTGCTTTTCGGTGCCGCGACATACCTCGTCGATTACATCCCTAACAACTTGAAGGAATGGAATCGGAAGTTGATGTTGAATATTTTTCCCTACTTGAAAGACGTGAAAATCGATCTCGCATGGGGGGGGCCGATGGAGTGTTCGGCAAACCTTTTTCCGCAAATCGGCACGCTGCCTGGACGACCGAATGCATTCTACGTGCAGGGCTATTCAGGCTTTGGCGTCACGCCAAGCCACGTAGTAAGTCGGGTGCTTGCTGAGGGGATCATGGGTGGTTCGAAGCATTACGACGTCATGAGCTCAATTCCTCGTACCCAAATTTATGGAAAGGAACAATTTCGTTCATTGATTTGTACCTTCGGCAAGGTCACCCATCAACTCGGCGGTTATTTTAACGGACGTCGTTGATACCTGATTTCTAATCTTAAAAGAAGAGGTTTTTTACAATGCAACAGTCGGATGAATTGAACGTTGCTCTCAGAGAGCGTCTGGATGTCCTTGAGGCGCTCTGGAAAGAACAGGATGCTTCAGGAATCGTGAAGGAACTTTACACCAATGACACCGAAATCACTGGAGCGGGCACCCCTGAGCTCTACTCAGGAAGCGCCGCTTTAGCCGAGCTCGTTGCCGGCATGTTAGTTGACACTCGTTCGGCCAGTATACGTATCGATCGACTGCGTGCACTGGTGCCCACTGTCGCTTACACATGGGTGACTTGGAGCGTTCAGCCAAAGGATGGTGAAACTTTCAACATGAAGAGCCTCTTCGTTTGGAAGCTTGAATCTCAAGGTTGGAGAATCGCAGCGGACATGTACTCGGAAGGAGTCATTCCTGGCTGAGTTACTTGAGAGGGCTTTTATAGCCCTCTCTCATTCTTGTCAGCTTTTGTGCATTGACACTCCGCACAATAAAATGAGTCCGCTCGTGAAGCAATTGGGAACACATGGATTCGATCAATCATTTTTAGGTTTGTGAATGAGTCGTTCCGATAGCGTAGTGCATAGTTTCCAGTGTCCTCCAGAAGCACTTCGAAGGTAGTGATGCTCCAGGGACAAGGCACTATTTTCGACCGTACCGCCAGGACACAAGTAGCCGACTGCCTCAACGGTTTCTTGGCAGACAATGCGCATTCTAAGAGCAACCTGGAATCGTGTCGGAGTTGACGCTGCTCATTCATTATTCTAACGGGATATTGATCGCAAGCCGCTACCGGTCGGTTTAGCAGCGTTCCTTCACGTTTAGCGAAATGAACTTGATTAACGAAGGGTCAGGTTTGTGTTTGACCGTAATCGAGCGTCACGTGCAATCCCTCAACTAAATTTCATCGATTCCGCAAGACGCGCGGTGCTTGTTTCGGACGGATGCTACACGTTCTGTACGAAAACACTTGGGTAATTATCGAGGATGCACGAGTTCAAGCTAGACATTGCCAAGCCGAACTGGTTTTTGCTGTTACTTTGAAGTAGCAGTAGGTCAAATGCGATTACCCTTGCTATTTTCACACGATATATCAGTGTCGCTTTTTCGGCCCACCCTTGCACAAGAGAATCGTGTGCAAACAACGAAATGAGTGTACCGTTATGTACTTTGATACAGTCCGCATCCGTTCCATAGTCCTGATCGCAGTCCTCGGATTGCTCACTGCTATCGACGCCATTGCGATTGATATGTATCTGCCAGCTATGCCCTCGATCCAGATGCACTTTGGAACTACTGCGGGGCGTGTTCAGGCGAGTCTTACCATTTTTCTGATAGGGCTCGCTATAGGCCAAGCATGCGTCGGTCCTATGGCTGATCGTTATGGAAGGCGATGGCCGTTGATGCTCGGTATGGCACTTTTTGTCGCAGGTACATTGCTCATCCTTACGGCACCCTTTATCGAAGTCTTGCTAATCGGTCGATTTTTACAAGCTGTTGGCGCTGCGGCAGGGCTGGTGGTGCCTCGCGCTATCGTTGCGGATCGATACTCTAGTGACTCCGCGGCGCAGATCTACGCAATACTTATGCATATAATGAGTGTGGCCCCGATTTTTGCTCCCTTGGCAGGTTCAGCGTTGCTTACGCATTGGGACTGGAGAAGTGTGTTTTGGGTACTTTTGGTGTTCGGACTTATATGTCTGGTTTGTGTGTTCTTTTTTGTGCCCGAAACACTGGTGCCTGAGGGCCGGTCAACGGGAGTAATGAGCAAAACCATTCGCGACTACTGCAGCTTGCTGCGTTGTCGAAAATACATGAACTTCACAATGGCGAGTGCGTTCGTTACTGCCGGGTTGTTTTCCTATATAGGGAGCGCTCCTTTCGTTTTTATTGAGTCATTCCACGTCAGCCCCGAGGAATTCAGCTGGTTTCTCGCTTTGAACGGTTTAGGGATGCTTCTCACGGGTATGATAAATTTTTTTCTTTTGCGCAAATACTCTGCTTTAACAGTGTTACATCGTACGCTTCATGTTCACTTCGCATTGACAGCAATCTTATTGGCTATATGCCTCACGTCGGAGAAATTCCTTTTAATCGTTGTTCCATTGTGTGGGGCAATTTGGAGTCTAGGTTTGGTCTGGGGCAACGTGATTGCGCTGGCGATGGAGCACGGCGAGGGGCGTCACGGTGCGGCTTCTGCATTATTCGGTGTTTTGCAATATGCCGTCGGTGGCTTGGCTGGGGTTTTATTAGGGCTGCTGTCGAGCCATGAGCCTTGGATAATGGCAATGTTCCTCACAGTTTGTGCTGCGGCTGCCTGCTTGGCAGTGCACGGTGCTCGCCGGAAATCGCGGGAGCGATCTTCTGACTGCCCGCAAGCTGACTAATGGAGGGTCAACGCGTACTCCTACTGACGACTACCGTGTCCCAAGTGCCATAACGTAACGTTTGCCATTCACGAATGGTTGGCGCCCTATTGTGTGGGTTACTAATCGGAAATGGATTGATATCAGTTTTGAGCATTGTTCACAGGCCTACTTATCGTTCACTGCGGATTCAGTGAGACTGTTTTGATGGTATTGCCGGCTCAGAAACCGGTATGTGCGTTGTAGAGTCATATTCGACTTAAAAGGATCGAGATCACTTGTATCTTTTTTATTAGCTTGATGCAGCTGATCGATCTTGAGCGGTATACGAATCACGATCTGGAAAGCTAAACCAACCAGAGATTGTGTCTACCTGGGTAGAATTGCGATGTTAATTGAGCCGATGCTGCCAACCATTGACGTCCTAACACAGCGGTTGTGATTTAGAGTCCATCTCGCGAATTACGATTGATGCTAACGGGCCTCTCATCTGCCTTGTGTAACAGGTACGCCTGGAATAGGGATATTGGTTCTAGAAATGCACCATTTCGTTTCATTTCGTCAGACGGGCTGCTGCGAGCTTCCGCACGTTAACATTGCGTTACCGCCGTTCAGTAGCAAGTTTAGGGGCTAACGATACCTCCTTGGAGGTAGAGGAGATGTAGATGGCAGGCTGATTGCTTTCTTGGTGAGAAAAAATATTTCCCAATGGGAAGTGCCGCCAATCTCGCTGAGTCGACTTGTCAGACGTCGTCGACGTCGAAAGTAATCAATATAAGGAGTCCATCTATGCTCGATATTTCTGCATTCCGACGATCCAAAGTGCTGACCTTGATCTTGTTTGCCTCGTCCTCCGGTGCAGTACGAGCTTCGGAGGATGCACCGATGCTTAATAGCGGCGACACAGCTTTCGTTGTGACATGTTCATTAGTCGTTTTGCTGATGACCTTGCCAGGTTTGGCGCTTTTTTATGGCGGTTTGTCGCGTAGCAAGAATGTTCTCTCCGTTTTGATGCAGGTTTTTTCTGTCGCGTCATTGATGTCCGTGCTGTTCGCAATCTATGGCTATAGCCTGACGTTTACTTCCGGTGGGGAATGGCAGGCCTGGATCGGTGGATTCGACAAGCTGTTTCTGACGGGCGTTGGCCCGCAATCCCTGCAGGGCACTATCCCTGAACTGCTGTACTTTCTTTTTATGATGCTATTTGCCGCAATCACGCCGGCGATTATCGTCGGAGGAAGCGCAGAGCGAATGAAATTTTCAGCGGTATTAGTCTTCATGGCCATCTGGCTCACCATCAATTACATCCCCATGGCTCATATGGCATGGGGGGGAGGATGGGTTTTCGATCTTGGCGTTCAGGATTTCGCAGGCGGCAATGTGGTCCACGTCAATGTAGGGATTGCCTCCCTCGTGGGTGCCTACCTGCTCGGCCGACGCCGTGGTTTTGGAACTTCCGCTTTAGCACCGCACAACATGACTATGACCATGACGGGCGGCTCAATGCTATGGGTTGGCTGGTTGGGTTTCTGCGGAGGTTGCGCGCTGATGGCGAACGGTTTTGCGGTCTTGGTCATCGTCAATACCATGCTCGCCAGCGCCGCTGGAGCGCTAGGCTGGCTGTTTGCAGAGTGGCGGCATCGCGGCAAGCCGAGCATGCTAGGCGGAGTTTCCGGGGCCATCGCAGGGTTAGTGGCCGTCACACCAGCATGCGGTTTTGTCGGCCCGATGGGTGCCATTATGCTGGGCTTTATCGTCGCTCCGATTTGCCTGTGGGCCGTGGAGAAATTAAAGCCTCGCCTAGGACTGGATGATGCATTTGATGTTTTCGGCGTACACGGGGTCGGTGGAATCATTGGGGGGGTATTAACGCCTATATTTGCCCTAACCTCATTGGGCGGGCTAGGGTTCACAGGGGGGCGCAATTTGGTCGATCAGATGCTGGTCAATGGTGGCGTCCTGTTATTCAGCATCGCCTTTTCCGCTATTACCAGCTGGATCGCGTATAAGCTCGCCAGTCTTGTCTGTAGCGGCCTTAGAGTCGACGAAGAGCAAGAGATTGATGGCCTGGATTTGTCGTCCCATGGAGAAGTGGGTTACAAGCATTCGAACTGAAACAACGTTGAAAGGGGCTGGTAATTAGGCGCGGTTTTTGTCCCGATGTCGTAGCTGAACAAAACGCCCTCTGCAATCGCAGAGGGCGTTTTGTATTTGGGGCCAGCGTGACGTTTGTTGTTCGTCATCGGGTGGTCTTCGTCATGACAGTACCCATCGACCTTCATTTTTGAGGTGCGCCCAAGGCAGTTGATATTGCTTGGGTAGCGCTTAACAATTTCTCCAACAGGTGCTCTTGAGTCCCCGGTGTATCCATGACTGCATCCGGACCTGAGAGGTTCGCTGCCGCGATGATGTGACCGGTGTGGTCCTTGATCCCTGCCGCCAACGAGGTTGAGTAGTCAGATCGATGGACCACCCAGCCACGATGACGATCCCCTTCGAGCATGATTTGGAGCTCCGTCAGCGTGCGTGCTGAGGGCGCAGGGTAGTCGTCCAGGCGGACGTTCTGGTACAGCGAGTCTACCTCGGCTTCGTTCAGGCCCGAGAGGAGCACTCGCCCCATCGCTGTGCAATGGCAAGCGATGCGAGTTCCAATGGGGATGTTCACTGATAGTCGCTGCACGGCGAATGCCCGGTAAATGTAAAGACTCTCCGTCTGCTCCCTGATGCTCAGATGGCTAGAAAGCGAAGTGTGATCGCGTAACCGATTCAGGTGGGGCATGGCTACATCGACTAGGTCGCGGCTGGCCAGATAGCTGAAGCCTGCGCTGATAACACTGGCACCCAACTCGTAGTAGGCCCCCGATTTATTCAAGTAGCCCATCTCGGTCAAGGTGAACAGGATTCTGTAGCACGACGAGGGGGTAATCCCCAGTTGCCTGGCAATGTCATTAATTGAAAGGGAGCGGACATTGGCGTCGAACATGCTCAGGATACTCAAGCCGCGCTGAAGGGCGGGTACCATGTAATCTGCGGTTTCTTTATCCATTGATTCCAGCAAGATGCCCATATCGATGTCTCCGAAATGACATCGGCACCCGAAGGTGCCGAAGGTGCCGAACGTGCAGAGCGTAACGTTAATCGTGTTAGTGCATTATCGTACTGAATGAAAGGGCTTTTCCGCCGTACTCTGCCATTGCGTCAAGCACCGCGTCGGCAAAATATTCTTTCGAGGCACGGTCACAGAGGATTTGGAAACAGGGAACGTTATCCAGCCCGACATTGATGATGATCACATTGATACGTGCAGCTGAAGTCTGTACCACATCACCCACTGTGAATGCCTGAGTTCTCAGGTCGACGCCGCACAGCTTGGCCATAATCTCGGCGATGTGAGCGCCGCTAAGCTGCAGCCACGCATGACTGTCATGACGAGGCAGCAGATAGTTGGCTTGATGATCCAACTCCCACCGCGCTTCCTCATCGGCGATGCGTTGTCCACGGTCCTGCAAACTTCCCAGGATTAAATATTCCGTCGCGGAAAGTCTGGCCACGTAGCTGCCATCTGTTTGGACCACCGCTTGATTTGGCCGCTCCGGTAGTTCAAAGCCACGATTTTGAAGATATTCTCTACTTTGCATACCGCGAAAACCTACCCGCGCAAGGTCAGAAAAATCGACCAAACCGCAGTGCTGCAAAACCGCCAGAGGGCTTTTCTCCATAAGATCTTCCGCTCGTAAGTTGTTCATCGCTATAGCTCCTGACGTTTATTATCGGGGTCAAAGAACGGCAACTTCACTACCGTGGCGTGTACCACCAAGCCGCCCTCCACGCGTATGGGAATCTGTTGCCCTGGCGCGCTTTGTGAGGCGTCCGCATAGGCCAGGCCGATGATGGTTCCCAGCGTTTGCGAGTATTCGCAGGACGTCACGCTACCGCTGATGTCAGGCCCATTGAGCACCAGATGACCCTCAAGCGGCTGTGGGCTGTTTTTAGGCAAATTAAAGCCGACTAATTTGCGTTTCATTGGCTGAGCTTCGAGGATGTCCACTGAACGACGGCCGACGAAAAAAGGTTTGGTGCGACTGACTGCCCAGCCCATGTCAATCTCTGCTGGATGAGTCATGCCGTCTGTGTCCTGACTGATGATTACATGACCTTTTTCAAGGCGCAGCAGACGTTGTGTTTCGACCCCGAATGGCCGGATATCGTATTCAACACCGGCCTGCATCAGAGCATCCCAGAGCGCCAAGGCGTGCCGTGAGGGGACGTGGATTTCGTAACCCAGTTCACCCACAAAACCGACACGTAGCAGGCGCGCCTTGATTCCCGCCACCGTTCCTGTACGGACGCCTAGGTAAGGGAAACCCTCTGCCGACATATCAAGATCGGTACAGAGTTTTTTCACCACTTTGCGCGAATCGGGTCCCGCGACATTAACAGCACTGATCGCAGCGGTGACATTGGCGATGTCGACATCCAATCGCCACTGCGCATTCCACTTGAGCATTTGCTGATAAATGCGATCGACACCGCTGGTGGTCGCCGTCACGTAGAAGTGGTTTTCAGCAAACCGGGCGCATACGCCATCGTCAATCACGACGCCATGTTCGTTGGTCATCAATGCATAACGCGACCGTCCAATCGGTTGCTTGAGAAACGCAAAGGTGTACATGCGATTCAGCAGTTCCGCCGCATCCGGCCCACGAATGTCCAGGCCTCCTAATGTCGATACGTCAATGATTCCGACCTTGTTTCGTACATGCAGCGCTTCGGCCTGCATGACTTTATCCCGCTCGGTTGTTTTGCCGTAGTACGCCGGCCGTTGCCAGATCCCGGCGGGCATCATCTTGGCGCCTGCATCCAAGTGGCGGCGATGCATCGGGGTCTGACGGTACGGATCAAAAGCACGACCTGCAACGTGAGCGAGTTTCTCGGCGACAAAGGGCGGCCGTGCGGTGGTCACGCCGGTTTCGCTGATGTTCCGGTTCGTCGACGCCGCTACCAGACGAGCCGTTGGCAGCGCGGAGTGACGGCCTTGAGACGGCCCCATACCGACCGTGGAGTATCGCTTCACCAGTTGTATATCGCGGTAGCCGATCTTCGTGGCGTTAACGATGTCCCGCACTTGCAGGTCTTCATCAAAATCAACGAAGTCTTTGCCTTTTGGATGAGGGAAGATTGGCCAGGCGAAATTGACTTTTGCTTCAGGGCGAAAGACTGATCGGTCTTCGCTCGTCGCGAGCCCTAGCGAAGTTACGATATCGGCAGCACAATTGGCGCCGTCCGCGAGTACATTGTCCAGTGCGTGGCGACCGTTCACCGAGCCGCAGAAACTCAGATTTTTTGGCTGCCCGCTGAGGGTGAATTCAGCCAATTGATCGTCATAGCTTAACTTGCCTCCTGCCTGACAGAGCAGTTGGTACACAGGCATATAGCCTGCCGACATGCACAGCAGGTCGCAGTCTATTTGCTCGCTGGCGGTTGCGACTTGCCCCTGACCAGTTATTTTGCGCAGTTCGACACCGCTGATGTGACGCATGCCTTTTTCATGCAGCGCCTCGTAGACCGTCGTGGCGACCTTCAGCGCGATTGAGCGCCGGGTCAAGGCATTCAGCAAGTCCCGGTTGTCTGGCCCGTTACGCATATCAACGACGGCAGCGACGCTAACCCCTTGGTCATGAAGGTCGAGCGCCGCGAGATAGCCATCGTCATTGCCCGTTAGAACCACAGCGCGTTTGCCGGGTTTGACCGCGTAGAGCTTCATCAGTCGCAGGGCGGCACTGCTGAGCATAATTCCTGGTAAATCGTTGTTGCGAAAGATCACCGGCTGATCGAACGAACCGCTGGCGATCAGGCATTGAGTTGCACGTACCTTGAACATCCGCTTGCCTTGGATAACAGGCAGGTAGTTGTCGGTGAACCATGCGTTGCAAGTGGCTTCTTTGAGGATCCGGATATTGGCATGGCTTTCGACTGCGCTGACGAGCGCTTGACGCAGGGTGCTGGCACGTACGCCTTCGATGTCGAAACGGGCATAGGTGAGAGAACCGCCTAATAGCGGTTGCTGCTCTATCAAAAGAACCTTGGCGCCCGCGTTTGCGGCGGTCAGTGCGGCTTGCAGACCGGCCGGCCCGGCACCGATCACTGCCAGATCTGTGAACAGATAAGCCTTGTCGTAATACTCGGGCCGGAACTCAAGATCCAGCACGCCCAGCCCCGCCTTCTTGCGAATGATCGGCTCCCACACTTTCCACATGCCCTTGGGCTTGTAGAAGGAGCGATAGTAAAAGCCCACCGGCATGAACTTTGAGAATTTGCCCAGATAGGCGTCCTTGTCATTGTTCAAAGAGCCGTTGAAGTTTTGTCCCGTGACGGTGAGGCCTTCCTCTAATGCATAGGCATCTGCCAACACATTAGGCTCATGGGGAAGTTGAACCAGGCTATTCGCATCCTGGCCAGCCATAGTCAGCACTCCGCGTGGGCGGTGGTACTTGAACGAGCGGGAAATCAGGAAGCGACCGTTAGCGATAAGCGCACTGGCGATACTGTCGCCCTGGAAGCCTCGATAGGCCACGCCGTCGAAGTTGAAATTGAGCGGTTTCTCGCGATCGATCAGCAGGCCCATGGGAGCAGGTAAGCGGCTCATCCTATTAACTCCTTGGTGGGTGTGGCAAATTCGATGCGAGCGGTGAACAGTTCCATTGGATCAAAGGTGCGCAGGATCTCGTCGCTGCCGGTGTGACGTTCGGCGAGGAACCAGTAACTCGATGGGGTGTGCATCCACCATTCGCGAACCACACCCAGGGCGTCATCGCTGTTGAAAACGTAGTCGGCCCACTCGGCGTCGGTACAGGTCGCCGGGTTTGGCATGTTTTTGAACTCGCCGCCGTAGGTGAATTCGCTGATATTTCGCGGCCCGTTGAGCGGGCATATCATCACTTTCATGTTCCGCTCTCCTTAATGGCTGGCTGCCGTGGCGCCCATCTCGTTAACTTGCTGGAAGGTCGAAAAGCGCTCCAGACCAAAAGGTTTGATCAAGTCGGGGACCTGGCCGCCACTGGCTACGAGTTCGGCCATGGTTTTGCCGCAGATCGGAGTGGCCTTGAAGCCCCAGGTTCCCCAGCCAGCATCCAGGTAGTAGTTCTTTACGGGTGACAGTCCCATGATTGGACTGTAATCCGGAGTCATGTCGGTGATCCCGGCCCACTGGCGCATCAGTTGGGCGTTGGCCAGAAATGGGAACATCTCGATGGCATGAGCCAGCAGGCTTTCTTTGAGGTCCAGAGTGGAGCGGGTGTTGAAGAGAGGGTAGGGGTCGGAGCCGCCACCAAACACCACTTCGCCTCGGCTAGTCTGCTGCACATAACAGTGCAAGGCCGATGAGCTCACCAGCGGATCCAGGAAGGGTTTGAACGGTTGTGTCACCATCGCTTGCAGCGGGAAGGTTTGAATGGGCGAGCGTATGCCGGCTTTTTTCATGAGCTGTGAACTCATGCCCGCGACAGCCTGCACTACGCACCCGCATTTGATCGTTCCGCGGTTGGTTTTGACGGCCGTGATGGTGCCGTTTTCAATGACCAGATCTTGTACTTCAGTGAGCTGATGGATTTCCACGCCACGTTTTGCAGCTTGTTTGGCGTAGCCCCAGGCCACGGCATCATGGCGTGCGGTGGCGCCATCCAAGTGCCATAGACCTGCCAATACAGGAATGTGGCCTGGGTCCAGATTAAGCGAGGGTACGAGTTCGCGAATCTGTTGGCGGTCGATGAGTTCGGAGCGGCCACCGTGATGTTTGTTCACTTCCGCCCGTTGGCGAAATGAGCGCACGGTAGCATCGGTATGTGCCAAGGTGAGCTGGCCACGTTGTGAGTACATGATGTTGAAGTCGAATTCATTCGACAGCCCTTCAAACATCCTCACTGACTCCGCGTAAAACTTTACGCCATCACTGGTGAGGTAGTTGGAGCGAATCACTGCCGTATTTCGGGCGGTATTGCCACCGCCCAGATAGGACTTTTCCAACACCGCAATATTTGTAATGCCGTGGTATTTGGATAAGTAGTAAGCCGTCGCTAGCCCATGGCCCCCACCGCCAATAATGACCACATCGTAGGAGGACTTGAGCTCTTTAGGGGCGGGAAGATCAACTTCGACCGGATATTCCGAGCTCAGCCCATATTTCAGGAGATTGAAAGGCATGCTGCCTCCGAAGGCTGTTGAGCCTTGAATTGCTGCCGGGCAGCAATCACGGTGTTTTTCATGAGGAAAGCGATGGTCATGGGGCCTACGCCGCCAGGAACTGGCGTTACAGCCGACACCAAGGACAGAACATCATCGGTGTCTACGTCGCCGACAAGTCGACTGCGATCACCGTCCTGAATACGATTGATTCCAACATCGATCACGACGGCGCCGGGTTTTAGCCAACTGGCGTCGATCATCCGCGGACGACCTACCGCCGCGATCACAATATCGGCCTGGCGTGCGATGTCTTGGGGATTGCGACTGCGCGAGTGCAACACTGTCACCGTGCAATCGGCTTGCAACAGCAAGGCGGCCATGGGTTTGCCTACGATGTTGGAGCGACCCACTACGACCGCGTGTTTGCCGCGCAAATCACCCAACGTTTCATGCAGTAGGTACATGCAGCCGGTGGGAGTGCATGGCGTCAAGACATCACGTCCTTGACTCAGGCCACCCACGTTTTCGCTGTGAAAACCATCGACATCTTTGCGTGGGTCGATGGCCTGGAGCGCTCGTGTCTCTTCGACGTGTTTGGGCAAAGGCAATTGGAGCAGAATTCCGTGTACAGCAGGGTCGGAGTTAAGGGCATGAATCAAATTCAAGACCTTGGCTTCACTGGTGTCGGCAGGCAATTTGTGTTCGATCGACAAAATTCCGGACTCTTCGGCGCGAAGCACTTTATTGCGCACGTAGACTTGGCTTGCCGGGTCTTCACCTACAAGAATTACAGCCAGGCAGGGGTTGATACCGTCGATGACCAAGTCTGCGACTTCTTTTTTTACCTGTGCCAGTACGCGGCCGGCGGCCGCTTTGCCATCAATCAATTTATGCGCGTTCATCGGAAGATCACCGTGCGGTCGTTATTGAGAAAAACGCGGTGTTGCAGGTGATACTTCACGGCCTTTGACAGTGCTACGGTCTCCGTATCCCGGCCAATGGCAACAAGATCATCAGGTAAATAGGCATGATCGACTCGTTGTATTTCTTGCTCAATAATCGGGCCTTCGTCCAGATCGCTGGTCACATAATGAGCCGTCGCCCCGATGAGTTTTACACCGCGTTCATAAGCCTGATGGTATGGCTTGGCCCCTTTGAAACCAGGCAAAAACGAGTGGTGAATGTTGATTGCCCGACCCGATAATTGTTTGCACAAATCGTTGGACAGAATTTGCATATAGCGGGCGAGAACCACCAGGTCTGTCTGGGTTTCGTCGACGATTTTCATCAGCTCCGCTTCTTGTTTGGCCTTGGTATCCTTGGTAACCGGCAAGTAAATGAAACGAATGCCTTCACGTTCGGCCATTGGACGAAGATCGAGGTGGTTGGAAACCACTGCGGTAATATTCATGTCCATTTCGCCCTTACTGTGGCGATAAAGCAGGTCGCTCAAGCAATGATCGAATTTGCTGACCATTAACAACACCCGCATCGGTTTGCTCTTATCGAACAGGTCCCAAGACATGTTGAATTTGCTCGCAACGTCGGTGAATCCTGCCCTGATCTGTTCTAGGTCTGCGCCTGGATGGTCCACGTTGAAGCGGAAAACCGCGCGCATAAAGAAGGTGTTATTGATCTCGTCGTCGAACTGCGACATTTCACCTATGTAGCAGTGACTGTCTGCGAGATAAGACGTCACGGCAGCCACAATCCCTGAAGTCGCCGGGCAACTGACCTTCAGAATGTAGGTATTTGTATCGTTCATGGTGGATCCTCGGGAGGTGACGGGCAGGTCATCACCGGGAAATTTATGGGTGGAAAAATTCTCACGGGGAATAATATATTCCTGTGGTGCTTTTATAGGTGAACGACGGGAGGAGTGTCTAGCGTTTTGTGAAAATTAATTTCCTGCCAGGAAAGAGGTTTCGTCTCAGACGAGCCTCTTGGCAAGGTGGGGACGTAGGTGGACGGGCGTTTTACTCACCAGTCGCTGTGTAGTTCACGATGGACAATAGTCGGATCGGCACCTGCACCAGTAACTCAGGGCCGTGTGGGATCTCGCCGTCGAAGGTCAAGCTGTCACCGGCTTCCATTCTATAGACCTGATTACCGTGGCGGTAATGCAGCTCCCCCTCCAGCAAATGCAGAAACTCAGTGCCGGAATGGGCAAAGGTTGGAAACTCCTCACTTGCGTCATCCATTGTGACCATATAGGCCTCAAAGCTCCTGTTCGGTCCACGAGTGTGGTTGAGCAAATGATAAGTGTGGCCTTTCTCGGTTCCGCGACGCACCACCTCAAGACCTTCATCGCGTTTTACCAGCAATGCATTGCTGCCCTGTTGGTCATACTGACTGAAGAGTTTGGACATTGGCATGCCCAAAACATCGCAGAGCCGACTGAGCGTATCCAGACTCGTTGAGACCTGAGCATTCTCTATCTTGCTCACCATCCCTTGGCTAATTCCAGCAATACGGGCGACATCTGACAGTTTTAGATCTTGAGCTTGGCGTTGACGCTTTATCTGCAGTCCCAAGTATTGCTCCAGCTTGAGCCGAGGTTGGTGTTCGACTGCTTCGTTCATGCTTGCACCCTTTGCTCGCGTTGGTCATTTGATCGCACTAAAAGTGCGCATCAATACAAATTTGGAGTCGCTGCATCCGTCAATTTATTCGTGCAGGGAAATAAATTTTCCCATATGTCGTAGTCAGACGTCCTCTTTTTTACCTCCTTTGGGGTAGGTGGCAAGAGTTGGCAGCCGGTTTGCATTCCTATTGGGAAATAAAATTTCCTTGTGGGAATTTTAGCGATGCAGTACAACGCTCCGACATCAGGCTCATCACACATGTGCCGATCGGCAGCAACTGCCCTCGCTGCATAGACCACAGCCACTGATGTTGCCTTCACCAGGAGTCAGATCCATGTTGCCACTTGAAACCCAACGTTTGATTGAAGAGCACGGCATTAAGTATGTGCTGGCTCAGTTCGTGGACATTCATGGTGCCGCCAAGACTAAGTCGGTGCCTATTTGTGGATTGGAAACTGTAGCTGAAGCCGGTGCAGGGTTTGCCGGTTTTGCTATCAGCGGGATGGGTATGCAGCCCAATGGTCCGGACTTCATGGCTAAGGCCGACCTCTCGACCCTGACTCCGGTACCTTGGCAGCCAGGTTACGGCCGAGTGGTTTGTATCGGCCACGTGGATGGCAAACCTCACCCCTTTGATAGTCGTTATGTTCTGCAGCAACAGGTGAGTCGTTTGCAAGAAAAGGGCTGGACGTTAAACACAGGACTGGAGCCTGAGTTCAACCTGATGCGCCGTGATGAAAGCGGAAAGCTTCAATTGGTCGATCCCAGCGATAACCTGGACAAACCCTGCTACGACTACAAAGGGCTGTCACGTTCACGAGCTTTCCTGGAGCGCCTGACTGAAGCCTTGCAGCCCGTTGGCTTCGAGATCTATCAGATCGATCACGAAGACGCCAACGGCCAATTCGAGATCAACTATACGTACAGCGACGCCATGGAGTCGGCAGACCGCTTCACGTTCTTCCGCATGGCTGCCGGAGAGATTGCGAACGATATGGGGATGATCTGCTCGTTCATGCCCAAGCCAGATCCCAAACGTGCCGGTAACGGGATGCACTTCCATCTCTCGATCAGCAGTGCCGAAAGCAAAAACCTGTTCTTCGATGGCAGTGACAAGAACGGCATGGGTTTATCCAAACTCGCTTACCACTTTGCCGCAGGGCTGTTGGCCCATGGGCCAGCGTTGTGTGCCTTTGCCGCGCCGACGGTTAACTCCTACAAACGTCTGGTCGTCGGTAATTCTCTTTCAGGTGCTACATGGGCGCCTGCTTTTATCGCATTTGGTGCCAACAACCGATCGGCCATGGTTCGCGTTCCCTACGGTCGGTTGGAGTTCCGTCTGCCAGACGCCGGTTGCAATCCCTACCTGGTCAGCGCCGCAATCATCGCGGCTGGTCTTGACGGCATCGACCGTCAACTTGAGCCAGATCAAATCTGCAATGAAAACCTGTACAGCCTAAGTCTTGAAGAAATCGCCGGCCGAGGCATCAAGACATTGCCTCAGTCGCTTAAAGAAGCATGCGATGCACTTGAAGCCGATCCTTTGTTTGCAGAAGTGATGGGCAAAGACATCGTTGGCGAGTTTATCAAGCTCAAGCGTATGGAGTGGGTGGAGTACAGCCGCCATGTCTCTGACTGGGAAATCCAGCGATACACAGAATTCTTCTAATCAACTTCGTTTAGAGCGTCCAGGCATCGGGCCGGGCGCTCACTGCCTCCCAGGGAGACTCGATATGTGTGGAATTGTAGGTCTTTATCTAAAGAACCCGACGCTGGAATCCCAACTCGGAAAGCTGTTTGAACCCATGTTGCAAGCCATGACGGATCGTGGTCCAGACAGTGCCGGCTTCGCAATCTATGGTGATGAAGTTGCCGACGGCTGGGTCAAGCTTACCCTGCAGGCGACAACTGAAGGGTTCGACTGGAAAACCCTTATGGGCGAACTGGAAGGGCGTTTGGGTTGTTCACTTGACTGGTTCCAGAACGCCAGTGCGGCGGTACTGAAAATTCAAATTGAAGAGGCATCCGTTCGATTAGCCCTGGCTGATCTGGCGCCGAGTGTTCGCATTATGAGTGCCGGCCAAAGTATCGAAATTCTCAAGGGCATGGGTCTGCCGCAGGAAATTTCCCAGCGTTTCGGCTTAGCCGGCATGAAGGGTAGCCACATCATTGGTCACACCCGCATGGCCACCGAAAGTGCGGTGACCATGGAAGGCAGTCACCCATTTTCCACCGGTGCCGACCTGTGCCTGGTGCACAACGGCTCACTGTCGAATCACTTCCGCCTGCGACAGGAACTCAAGCGCGCCGGCATCCATTTTGAGACTGACAACGACACCGAAGTGGCGGCCGGTTACTTGACCTGGCGCCTGCAACAGGGCGATTCGCTGAAAGAAGCGTTGGACCACTCGCTGGAGGATCTGGACGGGTTTTTCACCTTCGCCATCGGCACCCGGAACGGTTTTGCGGTAATCCGCGACCCTATTGCCTGCAAGCCCGCGATTCTCGCGGAGACCGACGACTATGTCGCAATGGCTTCCGAATATCAGGCGCTGTCGAGCCTGCCCGGAATCGAAAACGCCAGGGTCTGGGAGCCGGCACCGGCGACTATGTACATCTGGGAACGCGAGTCAGCTTAAGGAACGCACAAATGAAAACTATCGATCTATCCACCACTACCGTGCGTGACTTCAATCAAGCGCTGCACGATCAAGTCGGCAATGTACAAGAGCACGAATGGGTCGTGACCCATTCCGACGGCAAGCACAACCTTGCCGTCGGCGTGAACGAAACCGTGTCCATCGATATTCAGGGCCATGCCGGCTATTACTGCGCCGGCATGAACCAGAAGGCGAGCATCACCGTCCATGGCAACGTCGGCGTTGGTTGCGCCGAGAACATGATGTCCGGCTACGTCCGGGTCAAAGGCAGTGCTTCGCAGGCGGCCGGTGCCACGGCTCATGGCGGTTTGCTGGTAATTGAAGGTGACGCGGGCGCACGGTGCGGAATTTCCATGAAGGGCATCGACATTGTGGTTGGCGGTAGCATCGGCCACATGAGTTGCTTCATGGGGCAGGCCGGTCGTCTGGTGGTATGCGGTGACGCCGGCGACGCTTTGGGCGATTCCTTGTATGAAACCCACATCTACGTCAAAGGTACCGTCGAGTCCCTCGGTTCGGATTGCATCGAAAAAGAGATGCGCGCCGAACACCTCCAAGAGTTGCAAGAACTGCTCAACAAAGCCGGATTCGAGCACAAGGCTACTGACTTCAAGCGCTACGGCTCCGCTCGTCAGTTGTACAACTTCAAAGTCGATAACGCATCCGCGTACTGATCCGCGCGAGGAGAATAGATATGAGTGACAAGACCCCTCCGGTGCTGCGCGAGTCGGCCACCTTCGACCGCCTGACCATTCAGGAAATCCAGCGTGCCGCCGAGACCGGCATCTACGACATTCGCGGTGGCGGTACCAAACGCAAACTGCCGCATTTCGATGACTTGCTGTTGCTCGGCGCCAGTGTTTCGCGTTACCCGCTCGAAGGTTATAGGGAGAAGTGCGGCACTGATGTAATCCTCGGCAACCGTTTCGCCAAGAAGCCGATTCACCTGAAAATTCCGGTGACCATTGCCGGCATGAGTTTTGGGGCGTTGTCAGCCAATGCCAAGGAGGCCCTGGGCCGCGGTGCGACCATCGCCGGCACCAGCACGACCACTGGTGATGGCGGCATGACCCCGGAAGAACGCGGACAGTCTCAGCATTTGGTCTATCAGTATCTGCCATCGCGTTACGGCATGAACCCGGACGACCTGCGTAAGGCTGACGCCATTGAAATCGTCTTGGGGCAGGGCGCCAAACCGGGTGGCGGCGGTATGTTGTTGGGTATGAAAGTCACCGAGCGGGTCGCGGGCATGCGGACTTTGCCGATCGGAGTCGACCAGCGCAGCGCTTGTCGTCATCCGGATTGGACCGGTCCGGATGACTTGGCGATCAAGATTGCAGAGATCCGTGAAATCACCGATTGGGAAAAACCGATTTACGTGAAAATCGGCGCTAGCCGTCCCTATTACGACGTCAAACTGGCGGTGAAGGCCGGCGCCGACGTGATCGTTCTGGATGGTATGCAAGGTGGCACCGCAGCGACTCAAGAAGTGTTCATCGAACACGTGGGGATTCCGATCCTGCCGGCCATCCCGCAGGCGGTTCAGGCTCTGCAGGAGATGGGTATGCACCGTAAGGTGCAACTGATTGTATCCGGTGGAATTCGCAACGGTGCTGATGTGGCCAAGGCCATGGCGCTGGGCGCGGACGCTGTGGCTATTGGCACGGCGGCCCTTATCGCTCTGGGTGACAACCACCCACGACTGGACGAGGAGCTGAAGAAGATCGGCTCGGCGGCTGGTTTCTACGATGACTGGCAGAATGGGCGCGATCCGGCGGGGATCACCACCCAAGACCCAGAGCTCTCCAAGCGTCTGGATCCGGTGGAAGGCGGCCGACGTCTGGCTAACTACCTTCGGGTGCTGGTGCTGGAAGCCCAGACCATGGCACGCGCCTGCGGCAAGTCACATTTGCACAATCTTGACCCTGAAGACTTGGTCGCACTAACAGTTGAATCTGCGGCCATGGCCCGGGTGCCTCTGGCAGGCACTAACTGGATTCCAGGCAAACAATACTGAGTAATCGAATCACGCTCCGCCCCAGAACTCTGTTCTCGGGCGGAGTTTTTATTTGGGGAATGCAGATGCTCGCATCCACGAACAGTCGCGATGCTTACATGTCTGACCCACGGCCAGCGGTGGAAGTGTTTTTAGGGGTAGGGAGTAATACTCAGCGCCAACGTCACCTGCGTATAGCCATTTGCGACCTACAGCATATTTTGCGAGACATCCGTTGCTCTCCAGTCTATGAAAGTGCTGCGATTGGTATAGAGGCTCCGGCCTTCCATAACCTCGTAGTGCGTGGCACGACGTGCCTGCAGCTTCCGAAGCTCAGCCGTGCGCTCAAGGAACTTGAGTTAAAACACGGAAGAAATAGGGAATCACCTGCAGTGGTTACGCTAGATGTGGACATTTTGATTTACGGTGAGCGGGAAGGATGCATTGATGGACGAGTGCTTCCTTGTGACGAACTGATAACGCGTGCTTATGTGCTCAAACCAATGTCCCAACTAGTCCCGGAAAAGCTGCATCCGCTGACTGGTTTGTCCTATGCAAGCCTGTGGGCAGAATTTGAACTCAAAGACTGAATTGGCCTGCTCTGGCGGAACGCTCAGGTCTTGAGCGCCGGTGGGGATATTTGATATCCAATAAAAAAGCGGGCCGAACCATCGACAGTTCAGCCCGCAAAGCCGCTCCTGATCAGGCATTGTTGTCTGGTACCAACAATTCAGGGGCGCTTTTCCCGAGTGGAGTCAGGAGAAGATGACAGTCTTGTCACGGTTGATGAATACGCGGTGTTGCAAGTGATATTTCAGGGCTTTGGAAAGGGCAATAGTTTCGGTATCGCGACCAATTGCAACAAGTGCATCAGGATGGTATCCGTGGTCGACACGTTGTACTTCCTGCTCGATGATCGGGCCTTCGTCCAGGTCGCTGGTAACATAGTGGGCGGTTGCGCCAATCAATTTCACGCCTCGATCATAAGCTTGGTGATAAGGCTTGGCGCCCTTGAATCCTGGCAAGAAGGAGTGATGGATATTGATCGCGCGCCCCGACAGTTTCCTGCACAGATCGTCCGACAGAATCTGCATGTAGCGAGCCAGCACAACTAGCTCAGTACCCGTATCGTCGACGATCTTCATCAGTTCGGCTTCTTGTTGCGCCTTGGTGTCTTTGGTGACCGGCAAATAAACGAAGCGGATACCTTGGCGTTCCGCCATTGGACGCAGATCCAGATGATTGGAGACGATGGCCGTGATTTGCATATCCAGCTCACCTTTATGATGGCGATACAACAAGTCGACGAGGCAATGATCAAACTTGCTGACCATGATCAGCACCTTGGGTGGCTGATCCGAAGAAAAAAGCTCCCAAGTCATGTTAAACGGAGTGGCATTTTCATCGAAGCCCGCGCGCACACCTTCAATGTTAGGTTCGCAGCCATCATTGAAGCGAAATACGGCGCGCATGAAAAAGTTGCCAGTGAACTCATCATCAAATTGAGACAGTTCGCTGATGTAGCACTGTTTTTCAGCAAGGTAAGTGGTAACGGCGGCTACGATGCCCGAACGCGCTGGGCAGCTGATTTTCAAGATGTATTGGGTCATGGATTGGATTTCTTTACGAACGGTTAACAGGGTATCCAGGGCGCCTGCGAGAAGCGCCCGGAGTCATCAGCCTTTAGCGATACGCTTTTTCTTTTCGGGATCATCGAACGGCATGTCGTGTGCGATGGCACCGACTTCGAGGCTGCCTTTCACACGTAGCGGTGACCCATGCACGGCTACAGATTTATTCATTCGTGCAATTGCCAAGGAGCGTTTAGTGAGACGCGAGTACATGGGGCAAGTGATCACGCCGACGTACTGCCCGTCCTGCCATAACGTGTCGCCAGGCTCAGCGGCAACATCCGCGTCGAGTAATACGCCAAAAATCTTGAAGCGTTCCTGATTTTGCAAGCGATAGTGTTCCGTCGCACCGCGGAAATCCTGCTTGCCTGGCGACACCGTGAAATCGAGTCCCAATTCCCACAGCGTGTCGCCCGCTTTCTGGTCGGCAAACGGATACATTTCGGAGTTGTCGTAGGGGAAAAACAGCAAGTAGCTTTCGGTACGCAGCCAGTCCAACGCGGTAAATGCGCAGGGAATGATGCCTCGATCCTTGCCCTGTTCAAGGATGCTGTCCCAGATCAACGGAGCATCGGCAGCCTTGCAGAAAATTTCATAACCGCGCTCACCCGTATAGCCGGTACGCGAGATCATCACCGGACGATCGAACAGCTTGGTCTGTAGGTGATGAAAGTACGGCAAGTCGCGGATACCTGGCACGTGCTCAGCCAGGAAGTCGACGGCTAGCGGGCCTTGAAGGGACAGGTCGTGGAGGTCATCGTCGAACAGTACGGCGACTTGACGACCTTGAGCCTGACGAACCAGGACTTCGTGACCATTCCCCGCGCCATGTACCACCATGAACGAGTTGGGTCCAGTGCGGTAGATCACGCAGTCGTCGGCAAACTTGCCTTCATCGTTGAGCATGCAGGCGTAGACGGATTTACCCGGATAGACTTTGCTGATGTCGCGAGTGGTCGCGTAACTCAGCAGGCTTTCTGCATGCGGCCCCACGTAGTGGACTTTCTTGAGGCCTGACACATCCATCAGGCCCGCACGGGTGCGGATGGCCTCGTGATGGTCAGCCAGATCCGTTGCATAGGTCCAGGCAGTGCCCATGCCGTTCCAATCTTCAAGATTTGAACCGAGCGCCAGATGGCGCTCACGAAGAGCGCTAATGCGCCAAGAGTTTGCCATGATCGTTTCCTTCAGAGAGTGGTGGGAAGGGTCAAACTTGGACGTCGAACTGGCTCAACCACTCAACGAGTGGTTCGCGGTAGTTGTTCATCCCCTTGTACTCGGCAATCGGCTGCGGCAGATCGCGTAGAACGCGATGCAGTCGCGTGGCCCAAGCCGGATTGGTGGTCAGTTCGTTCATACTGGCCAGATAGGTGCGGATCCCGAACATCATTGCGTTGCTACGAGGCAGCCTTGCAATGAATTGCTGTTCGACGCGCAAATGCACAAGCTCGCCAGCATTTTCAGTCGTGACACTGCTTCGATCCTTTCCCCACTCGTGGAAAGTCTCGGGTGAGGTGTCCATGCGTGGGTTGATAGTCAGTGTCCAGTTCAATCTCCGTACTGGCTTGTCGACTTGAATATTGAGCAGGTACTTGAGCGCTCGATCGAAAATACCCAGATCGTGGGCCAGCGGCACCGGGGTGTGCCATTGTTTGAAACTCATGCCCGCGTCGAATGCCAGCGACCAGTCGGCCGGGCAGGTAATCATTCCTGCGTCCATGAACAGATCACCGTCACGCTGGTCCAAGAGGGCGACATCGCCTTGCACTTGGCGACTAATGAACTCGAGTGGCTCATAGGGCAGAGTCGTCGCGTCGCCGAAGGTAAAATGCTGATCAATGTCTAGTACATGGTTTTGCCAATGCCAACGATTACCCGTTTGGTTGAGGGTAAACAATTGCGGATAGTCACTGCTCAAATGCTCCATGTACATCTGCAGGGCATCCCACGCCGCGGTTTGCATATGAGGCATCACAAGATAGCGACGCGGATCATTCTGCAGCACGAGCGCACGCTCGGACATTTCAGACCTGTAGTGCTCGTCGATATCAAACCAATGCTCGTAAACGGAGCCTGGATCCTTTGACGTGGCAGGCTCAATGTTCACTGAGTACATGTACTGGTCTTCAGGAAACGGGAACGGAAACCGAGCGATTGCCTCTGGACTGTTGCGGTAAGTGAAATCGCCTCGAAATGTCTCGATGGGTTTCATTTTCAAAGTCATGGTAAAGCTCCAACTGCCGTTCAGAGGTCGATAACGAGTGAGTTGCCACAGCCGCGCGAGACACAGGGCATCAGGCTGCCGCTGCGTTCGATGGAGGTCAGGAAGTTGTCTCTATGATCAACATCGCCGTCTAGAAAACGGGTTACGCATTGCCCGCAAACGCCGCCGCGGCACATGTTGGGGATCTCAAACCCTTGGGCTTCAAGCGCTTCGAGGAGACTTTCGTCACCTTTCACTTCCAGGATTTGTCCCCCACGGGCCAACTTCACACTGAAGGGCTGGCCAGCTTCTGCGCTGGAGAACGCCTCCCAATGGATCCGACCAGAAGGCCAGCCGATGTTGCTGGCCTGTTCCTGAACACTGTTGATAAGCCGCTCCGGACCACATGTGTAGAGGTGACAACCCAGTGGGCGGTCGCGCAGGATGGTCGCTACATCGAGAGGGCGTTCCAGGCTTTCATATAGATTCAGCTTGTTACCCAGGCGCCCTTGGAGATGATCCAGGTAAGCATCCGTAAGACCTTTTCGGTAGGCGTAATGCAGCTCGAAGGAGGCGTGCTGGGCTAGCAGATGTTCGATGTAGGATAGAAACGGGGTTATTCCGATGCCGCCAGCAATCAGGACGTGATGTCTACCTTGTGAGTGAATAGGAAACAGGTTGGCTGGCTTGGTGAGTCGAAGCATATCGCCCACCTTCACCTCGCTGTGCATGTAAGCTGAGCCACCTCGAGTGGGGGACTGCAATCGAACTGCGATGCGGTAAGTGTCACATTGGGCAGGATCGCCCACGAGCGAGTAAGCATTTCGAAGCGATCTTTCCTCCAGAGGAATGTGCACCTGGATGTGACTTCCCGCCGAGTAAGTCGGTAGTTTCGATTCTGTGGGTTCGAAAGTGAATTCACGGATGACCGGCGTGATGACGCGCACATCCTTGACCCGGACATTGATGAAATTGTTCATGCAACATCCCGCCCGTAAGGCTCGTCGGCGTTCAGACATACACCCAGATAAGCACCTAACCTGCGTGAGAAGTGCGCTCGCACTTCGAGTTCGACTCCACAGTTTTGGCAGGTCACTGTGTGTCGTACCGGCTGCGTTTGGAGGTCTGCGCAATGAACGCAATAAATCAGTTGATGGGTTCTACTTCCGGAATGGCCAAGGGTTATTTCTTCATTTGAAAGCCCTTGGGCAACCGCCAGCGCGTGCAACGTCCAGATGAATGATTCATCGCCGAACAGGTAAAGATGGATTCCGATCCTGGCATCTCGTAGCACATTGAACAGCGCTTGGTGCAGTTCGTTCTTATCTGCAATGGAGGGTGATCCGATGCTTAGCGAAATTAGATCGGTTTCAGCGCCGACTTCCATAATCATCCGGTCGCGGACATCGCTATCCGTCCCATCACTCACGAATACGTGTCGTGTGGCATACCTGTTAAAAACCACAGGGGAATACAGCGGAACGCTTTTGAATGGAGCATGAGGACATACATTTGAATCAGCCATAGCTGCTCTCCGTGATCAACTCTCTGCCGGAATAGGTCCGGCTATGGTTTCGTCATGGGCAGTCTTAAAAGTGTGCAGTGATCGACCGTGTGAGGCGTTTGCCGCCTTCTATTGGTGCTGCTTGAAATGCTGAGCCAACCAGTCATCACTCCGCATGATGTAATTTCCTGTTGGGATATATAGTTTCCTGCCAGGAATCGCCCTGCAAGCTACTCCTTGGCAGTACCGCTAAAGAGGTAGAGGCGCGGATGGGGTACGAAAATTGCTCTGTTCTTCCATGACTTTGATCGCGTGATAATTTTTAGGAGGGCGCTTGACTACTTGCATGGCGAACGATTGCCCTCTGGATCAGCAGGCGCAATATCGGTTACAGATCGAGTTGCTGTTCGCGTTGATGAATCGCGTCGACCCGTTGGACGCGGTACAGACATTCGTGGATGCCATTTCAGGCTTGATCCCGCCAATTGAACTTGAGCTCGAGTTCGTCGATCAGTCGCTAGAGTCCGAGGACACCGCAGTGCGTATCCCGCTTTCTGGAAACGGTGTTTTGAGCCTGGCAGCCAAGGGCGCTAATTTGCCGAATGTCCGACCGTGGCTGATCAAAATAGCGCAGTTTATAGACAAGGCGTTAGGGACCGCGCATGGGTTTGCCTCAGCATCGGCCGTGGTAACGTCGACGTCGGCGCCGGCATCGATGATCGCTCGCGACCTGCATGATGGAGTTGCTCAGGAACTTGCCTACCTATCTCTGCAAATGGGCTTGTTAGTACGCAAAATCCGCCAGCCTGAAAAGGCCAGGCCGCTCGCTGAAGAGTTGAGGGCTGGGCTGAGCCGACTTCAGCGCCGGGTCAGAGAGTTGATCAGCCATGCTCGATTAAGCCTTAGCGGAAAATCGTTGCGACAGTCCCTCAGCGAACTGGTGCACGAACTTTCACCGCGCAGTGACATAGTCTTCAATCTGGACAATCGTCTTCCGGATGGCCTCTTGGGTGCCGAGGTGGAACTACAGTTAATGCACATTGTTAGGGAGGCGCTTGTTAATGCAATTCGCCATTCCCGCGCGAAGACCGTCAGCATTGAGTTACGAGCCAACTCCCCCGGCTATGTGCTCATCAAGGTCGAGGATGACGGCGTGGGTTTGCCGCCGAGCGTGCAAGGTTCCGGACACTACGGCATCACCATCATGGAAGAGCGCGCTGCCTCGATTGGCGCTGACTTCGCAATCGCCATCAGGGAGGAAGGCGGGACACGCATCCGTCTGTTCTTTCCAATCACCACTCACGCAGAAGAAGCTAGCCATTGAGCCAGACATCAATTGTACTCATCGATGATCATCCGCTGCTGCGTCGAGGGCTGGCCGAAATGTTTGCCGACACCTGCGACCTCGATGTGATTGGACAAGCAGGGGATGGGCAACAAGGCATTGAGCTGGTGCTCAGGCTCAAGCCGGATTTTGTGCTGCTGGATCTGCACATGCCCGGCATGAATGGATTGCACGTGTTGGAAGAGCTCAAAAGGTTGAAGGTTACCGCCCAGATAATCGTACTGACTGCGGAACTCAATCGAACTGAACTTCTGTGTGCACTTCGGCTGGGGGCTGAGGGATTCATATTGAAGGATACCGACCCGGAGATTTTGCTTGAATACGTTCGCTCTTGCGCTACCGGCAACGCTACCTTGAGCGAAAGTCTGGTGGCTTTGGTCGCCGAACATAATTTTGAGACGGGTACTGTTGATACTAATGCTGTCGAGCAACTGAACTCGTCACTCACTAATCGCGAAAGGCAGACGTTGATGCTAATCGCCCATGGCCGGAGCAATAAACTGATTGCGCGCGATATGCAGATCAGCGAAGCAACGGTGAAGGTCTATGTAAAAAGCCTGATGCGCAAACTCAAAATGCGCTCCCGTCTGGAGCTCGCAACTTGGATGATCCAAAACTCGCCTCCGGCGTCAGGTGGAAAACCCAATGTCTCTCACTGAATCTATGCGCGAGCCAGAGTGGTTGGATGCCCTCCCTGTTCCTGTGATAGTGGTGGGAGAGGACGGTCGAATAGTGCGTCACAACCGTCATTGGAATGGGCGAATGCACTGCACCGTTGGCGATTTTTTTGAATCGGCGGTTCACCACGAAGACAAGGGGAGGTGGCTGGACTTGCTAGTGAGCGCTCGGCTTATGCCTGGTGCACCGCAGACCCTCGAGCTGCGTTTCATTGACCGAGCGAGCAAGCTGCTTTGGGGCGAGGTCAGCTGCCAGTGTCATGAGGGGCAGCTCTATCTGACCTTTATTGATCGAACAGCGAGCCGCCAGCAGGCCATCCAGATGCAGGCCGACTATCGAAGTGCCACAGACCTGCTTCATAGTCTCCCTGCCCTGGTGTATCGCGGGAGAATCAACCGTGAGTGGACGATGGAATTCGCAAGTAACGGATGCGAGGCACTGACGGGGTATAGCGCACAGTCTATTCGCGACGGCATAAACGGAACCTATGGTCAGCTTATCCTCCCTGAATACGCGGATTATATTTGGGAAGGTGTGCAGAGTGCCCTCATGCGAAAAGAGCCTTACGCTCTGACCTACAGAATCCGCTGCGAGAATGGGGAGGTGAAGTGGGTACTGGAGAAGGGAACCGGTATATTCACTGACAGTGGCGAACTACTCGGGATAGAAGGCCTGATTCTTGAAACTGCACCCCCTTCATCCGCTCTTTGGTCGAGAGAATGAAGGAGTTTTTCCGCCTCAAGGCTCTGGCGGGATAATGCGCGTGATCTTCTGTTTCATTCTTCAAAAACGGTCGGATACCGGGTTGCATTAAGAGGCGTCGCCTTGGAGCCGAACGTCAGGTGAATCAGCTTGGCGGGCTTGGGATCCCAGCAAAAGAAACGGCCGATCGAGCGCATTTGTTTCAAGTCCACAGCGATCACCGACTCGACTGGCATAATCGTCTCGGTCCAGAACAAAACGTAGAGGTCTTCAGCTACGTCGAAATACGCACACTTTTCCACATCCGCGAGACCTTTTTCAGCGCCGTTCACACAGTGCCAAGCCATGGTTTCGGGACCGAAATACACATGTTCGTACCAATCGTCCGAGCTGTAGCGGTACAGCACGCGCTTGCCGACTAAACTGGACGACTGCAGAATCGGAGCGCCTCCAGGTAGGCCCTGAACTACGGCCGTCGCAAAATCAGTACGGGTGCGCTTTTCGCCCTCTCGATCATAAAAAGATGAAACGGCTGCGAGCACATCGCCGGTTTCAAGTTTCCAAATGAGCGTTGCCGACTCTTGGTAAGCCGGTTTCAAGAATTCGACGAAGAATATTCCGGTGCGCACTTCGACCGCTTCATACGTGTCGGTCGACGTGAAACCAGTACCTTCGCCTTCAAGAATGGTCCACTTCAAAGTGGTGGCATCAACAAAATTATGTTCAATCACCCAACCGTTGTCGAATTGCAAATTGACGATTTTCCCCGCCAGTGCAGCTGTTGCCGGGTATTTGTGCTCGCCAAAACCGTCGGCCATTTCCGCTAGAGTTGGCCATTGCTCTTCAGGCACGTAGCGCTGAAGTTTGAGTTCTTCTTCAATCTGATAACTCATGGGGGGTCTCCTGATTAAGACGATGGAGGCTTTCGAAAACTCGATGCTATGAACACGCCGCGATAAAGTCTTGGATATCCATGCCATGGCTTGGCTGCTAGTGACAATCTCGTGAAATCAGGCGCACCGTTGCATTCCTGTGCCGCCGAGCAGGGGGGGCAGGTGTTCTTAACAAAGACAATTGAAGTTGGTGGCCGTTGCTTAAAGGTGCTCACTTTCTCCACCGATCACGGAACATGGAGATTAATTATTCCGAGCCCGTGACAGATTCTTAACCATCACTATTCGCGATGCCAGATGCGCAGGTTTTTAAAGGCAGCGAAGAATTAGAAAGGGCGGGGTGCTGACAGAGCAACTCGTTCATGCTTAGGCCCCGCACAGTTCTCGACAGCGCTATTTCGCAAGGAGTGCTTGAGCGAGATGTTCATAGCTGGCGAGCCTGTCTTCAAACCCATGGGTCACGGTGACAATTCCTGCTTCATGCGTGCCAAATGATTTGCAGAGTCGGAGGATTTCCGCACGGCAAAATGAGGCCGAGCCGACGATCATACTCTCCAGCATCTCATCAAATTCAGCACGCAAAGCTGCTGTCATTCGCTGCCTGCGGCGCTCGACTTCCTCTGGACTTAAAAGCGGTTCTCGCGGGCCGCGGCCAGTCATCAGTTTACGATAAACAGCCGTGCCTGCGATGAATCGGGCTTGTTCATCCGTTTCAGCACAGACAACCGCAAGTGCCAGTAGCCGCTGGGGCTTCTGATCATGCCCCGCGTTGACCAGCGCTTGATTGTGATGATCAAAAATTGCCGGCGTGCATGTTTGTGGGGCAATGAACCGAGCCAACGCCAAACCCATTCCCAACTGCCCGGCCAGGCCGGCGCTGCCTCCGCCGGATCCCAACATCCAGAGTGAAGGACACGCGCCGTCATTGGGCGGAAAATGCAATTGCGAAAAAGGGTGGGCGGCCGGAAAGCTGTTTCTCAAGTAAGCGCATAGTTGTGCTGCTTGCTCTGGAAAGTGATCCACGTCACTTAGATGCGCGGGGAATGCAAGGGCGGCACTGCTCAACTGACTGCCTCCTGGCGCGCGCCCAACTCCAAGGTCAATGCGTCCAGGAAAAAGCGATGTCAGAAGACGGAAGACTTCTGCGACTTTGTAAGGGCTGTAATGAGTCAGCATTACTCCGCCACTGCCTATGCGCATGTGTTTTGTATGGCTGGCGATGTGAGTCAGAAGAATTTCGGGCGCCGGACCGGCAAACTGAATGCTGCTGTGATGTTCAGCGAGCCAATATCGATGGTAGCCCAATGTGTCACAGGCTTTCGCTAGCTCCAGCGAAGTGTGCGGGGCATGGGTTGGGGGGCGATCGCCATGTATCGGTGTTTGGTCGATCACAGTGAGTTGCACTGACATGGTTGTTGCCTCTTTATCCAGACTGGGATGACTCGCGTGAGGTGAAGTTCGTCACCGCGCCGTTTCGTGACATTCTCGAGATCGGCATGTTCACAGGCGTTACTCAGCGCTGCAAGCTTTGGAGGCATACACTATGAAAAGTGCAATCTTCCATCTGGAAGGTGCATTTTTCTCATCGGCGTTGGCTTTCATACTGGACTCGTATTCTTTTAGTGGTTGTCTTGCAATACCAAGTTGACTAGGGGCTCACCTTGCTCAGTTCGTCACGCCTGTGTTTGTCATGAACGACCGCAACGCATCCAATAATAAGCAGAGTCGAACCATGAAAAAGCCTAATCCCTTGCTCGAAGACCTCAAGTCCCTTCTGCCGACTATCGCTGCCAACGCCTTCCAGGCGGAAGAGGACCGCCAAGTTCCGGCCGAAAATATCGCGCTGTTGAAAACTATCGGCATGCATCGCGCCTTTCAACCGAAGAAATTTGGTGGCATGGAAATCTCCTTGCCGCAGTTCGCTGATTGCATTGCTTTGCTCGCGGGCTCTTGCGCAAGTACTGCTTGGGCCATGAGCCTTTTGTGCACCCACAGCCACCAACTCGCGATGTTCTCTGCCCAGCTGCAGGATGAGATCTGGGGCGATGATCCGGATGCAACCGCCAGCAGCAGCATTGCTCCCTTTGGTCGTACAGAAGAGGTCGAAGGCGGTGTCACGTTCAGTGGTGAGATGGGTTGGAGCAGTGGCTGCGATCACGCCGAATGGGCGATCGTGGGCTTTCGTCGCAAAAACGCTGAAGGTACTCAGGATTACTGTTTTGCAGTGCTGCCTCGCAGCGACTATGAGATCCACGATGACTGGTACGCCATCGGTATGTGCGGCAGTGGCAGCAAAACGCTGATCATCGACAAGGTCTTCGTCCCAGAGCACCGTATCCAGAAAGCCAAGGACATGATGGAGGGCAAGTCCGCCGGGTTCGGCTTGTACCCGGACAGCCAAATATTCTACTCCCCGTACCGTCCGTATTTCGCCAGTGGTTTCGCCACCGTGAGCCTAGGTGTAGCTGAGCGCATGCTCGATGTGTTCCGCGAGAAGACCAAAAACCGCGTTCGCGCATACACCGGTGCGGCGGTGGGCGCGGCCACCCCGGCGTTGATGCGCTTGGCGGAATCCACTCATCAGGTGGCTGCGGCGCGCGCGTTCCTGGAAAAAACCTGGCAGGAACACGCCGAGCACAGCGAGGCGCACGTGTATCCGAATTCTGAAACCTTGGCGTTCTGGCGCACTAACCAAGGCTATGCCACCAAGATGTGTATCCAAGCTGTCGATCGGCTGATGGAAGCGGCCGGCGGTGGTGCCTGGTTTAAAACCAACGAGCTGCAGCGCTTGTTCCGTGATTCGCATTTGACCGGCGCTCATGCCTACACCGACTACGACGTCTGCGCACAAATCCTTGGCCGCGAGCTGATGGGCCTAGAACCTGATCCGACCATGGTCTGATCGGTCTTCACAAAGCATCGCGCTACTTACATAACAACAATCAGGGTTGCCGTTCAGCGCGACCCGGGAGACTCACATGTCCGCAGAACTCGAAACCACCTTCGACACCCGTGCCTTTCGCCGCGCACTGGGTAACTTTGCCACCGGGGTGACCGTTGTCACCGCCGCCACAGCCAGCGGGCGCAAAGTGGGTGTGACCGCCAACAGCTTCAATTCGGTGTCTCTGGACCCTCCTTTGGTTCTTTGGAGCATCGACAAACGCTCCAGCAGCCATGAAGTATTTGAAGAGGCGAGTCACTTCGCAGTGAACGTGCTGGCGGCCGATCAGATTGACCTGTCCAATAACTTTGCCCGCCCTAAGGATGATCGCTTCGCCGGTATCGAATACGACCCGGGCGAGGGCGGTTCGCCGGTGTTCGCCGATTGCTCGGCACGCTTTCATTGCGAAAAATTCCAGCAGGTTGATGGAGGTGATCACTGGATCATGATCGGTAAAGTTGTCGCATTTGATGATTTTGGACGTTCACCGCTGCTGTATCACCAAGGCGCCTATTCGATGGTGCTGCCGCATACGCGCATGACCAAACGGGAAGAAGGTCAGGCGCCGAGCAGTCACTTCCAGGGGCGTCTTAGCCACAACCTTTACTACCTAATGACTCAGGCTCTACGTATTTACCAAGCCAGTTATCAGCCACGGCAATTGTCCACCGGCCTTCGCACCAGTGAAGCGCGAATGCTTATGGTGTTGGAGAATGACGCAGGTTTGAACATTGCGGATTTGCAGCGAGAAGTTGCGATGCCAGCGCGTGAAATTGACGAAGCGGTCGCAAATCTAAAGCGCAAGGGTCTAGTCAACGATGACGGCGATCGCGTGCGCCTCACCGTCAAAGGCGTCGACGAAACGGAAGGGTTGTGGTCGATCGCGAAGGAGCAGCAGGAAAAGGTGTTTGGTCAGTTCAGCGACGAACAGGTCGATCACTTCAAAGTTGTACTACAAGGAATTATTAAAGGGGCTTGAACGGCGCCATATTGGAATGCAGTGACGGCACCATAAGGTGCCGTTTTTGCGTGCAGCGACAGGTGATGAAGCAGTTGTTAACGAATACATCATGAAGCGAGCATTAAACGAACGACGATGATAGAATTTTAGTTAATAAATTAACTAACCATGGTCTCGACGGTTTCCTATGCTTCAGCCGCGCCAATCACTGACTCTGACACTGCTCCAAGCTCGCGAAGCGGCTATGGGGTTTTTCCGTCCCTCCCTGAATCAGCATGGATTGACCGAGCAGCAATGGCGGGTTATCAGAATTCTAAGTCAACATAGAGAACTGGAGATCAACCGCCTGGCCGAGCTCGCATGCATCCTTAAACCGAGCATGACCGGTGTACTCGCACGTATGGAAGCGGCAGGTATGGTGGTACGTCGCAAAGTTGAGCAAGATCAGCGGCGGGTTCTAGTGCGACTGGCGGAAAAAGGTGAGGCGTGCTTCAGCTCGATGAGCCAGAACATGGAGGAAAACTATCTACGCCTTCAAGCGCAATTGGGAGAGGAGAAGCTGCAGACACTTCTTTCATTACTCAACGATTTGAAAACGCTCAAGCGCTGACCGACTGATTCCGGTCATTTAGGGGTGTCTCAGAAAACGATGAGCCAGAGCCTCTGGCCCATCGTAACGACGCTGTCAGGCCGTACCAATGCCCACGCACATGTATTTCTGCTCGATGTAATCATCAATGCCGTACTTCGACCCCTCGCGTCCCAGGCCCGACTGCTTAATCCCGCCGAAAGGCGCCACTTCGGTAGAGATCAATCCTTCGTTGACGCCGACCATTCCGTACTCCAGCGCCTCGCTCACGCGCCACGCGCGCCCCAAGTCGCGTGTATAGAGATAAGACGCCAGTCCGAACTCGGTGTCGTTGGCCATCGAAATTGCTTCGGCTTCGGTCTCGAAGCGAAATACCGGCGCCAATGGGCCGAATGTTTCGTCGCGGGCGACCAACATTTCAGAGGTCACTTCACCGAGCACCGTCGGCTGGAAAAAGTTGCCGCCCAGTGCGTGAGTTGTACCGCCTGCTAGCAGAGTGGCACCGTTGGCCAATGCATCGCTGATATGTTCCTCGATCTTGGCTACAGCTTTGTCATTGATCAGTGGCCCTTGCTGGGCGTTATCCATGTCAGCGGCGCCGACTTTCAGTTGGTTTACCGCGATCACCAAGCGTCGTGTGAATTCATCGTAGACACTGTTTTGTACCAAGATTCGATTGGTGCAGACGCACGTTTGCCCGCTGTTGCGAAACTTCGAACCCATGGCACCTTCTACCGCAGCATCCAGGTCGGCATCGTCGAACACGATGAAGGGGGCATTGCCGCCCAGTTCCAGGCTGACTTTCTTGATGGTCTCGGCACATTGCGCCATTAAGATTTTTCCGATTCCGGTAGACCCGGTGAACGAAACCTTTTGAACACTCGGATTGCCGGTCAATTCGGCGCCGATTTCACGGGCCCGGTTGCCAGTGACGATGTTGAGTACACCGGCGGGAATACCTGCACGTTCACCCAGTTCAGCCAAGGCCAGTGCTGATAGCGGCGTTTCTGAAGCGGGCTTCACCACCACGGTACAACCGGCGGCCAGTGCCGGGCCAACTTTGCGAGTGATCATTGCATTCGGGAAATTCCACGGCGTGATGGCTGCCACCACACCGATGGCTTGCTTGATCACCACCAAACGTCGGCCCTGCTTGTCATGCGGGATCACGTCACCGTAGATGCGCTTGGCTTCCTCGGCGAACCACTCAATGAAACTCGCACCGTAGGCAATTTCGCCACGGCTCTCGGCCAATGGTTTGCCTTGCTCCAGGCTGAGCAAGCGGGCGAGGTCCTCCTGGTTGACCATGATCAAGTCAAACCATTTGCGCAGGATGGTGCTGCGCTCCTTGGCGGTCTTTCCGCGCCAGGCGGGCAGTGCAGCCTGGGCCGCGGCAATGGCACGAGCGGTCTCGGCCTGGCCGAGGGAACTGACTTCGGCAATGACCTCTCCATTCGCTGGGTTGGTTACCTGGAAACGATTGCCGTCATCGGCTTCGATCCATTGGCCATTGATGTAAGCCTGTTCGCGCAGCAGTTTCAGATCATTGAGTTTCATCGGACTTCTCGAAAAAATCAGTACACGCCGCCGGAGCTGGTGGGCGCCGGAGCATCTTTAAAGGTCGCGACGAGGGTTTGAAGACCGCGCATCAAGACCGTGGTGTCAACGCCAACGGCAACGAATGCCGCGCCCAATTCGATGTAGCGCCTGGCCAGTTTTTGGTCCGCGCTGAGAATGCCGGCCGCTTTGCCGGCTCTCTGAATGCGTGCTATCGCATCCTCTATAGCCGCCTGCACGTCGGGGTGTCCCGGGTTACCGCGGTGCCCCATTGAGGCACTCAAATCCGCCGGCCCGATAAAGACTCCGTCCACACCGTCGACCGCTGCAATGGCATCCAGATTGGCCAGACCTTCGCTGTTCTCAATCTGCACCAGTAGGCACATTTGTTCATCGGCCTTGTCGAGGTAGCCGGGAATGCTGTTCCAGCGCGAGGCACGTGCCAGCGCACTGCCGACACCGCGAACACCGTAGGGCGGGTAGTGGATGGCTTTCACCAGTTCTCGCGCCTGGTCCGAGCTCTCCACCATCGGCACCAACAACGTCTGCACACCGATATCCAGTACCTGTTTGATCAGCGCCGTGTCGCCGATGACCGGGCGAATGATCGGATGGCTCGGGTAGGGCGCCACGGCTTGGAGCTGACCGAGCATCCCGCGTAGATCATTGGGTGCATGTTCGCCGTCGATCAGCAGCCAGTCGAAGCCGGCGTTGGCGGCCAGTTCTGCGCAGTAGGGATCGGCCAGACCCAGCCATAGGCCGATCTGTGCTTCACCGCTTTTCAAACGCAGCTTGAAGGTGTTAACAGGCATATCCATGGGGAAGACCTCCGATCAAACGAAACGACAGGCGATGGAGCCGAGCATGTCGTAATCGACATGGAAGGTATCGCCAGGATTTGCCGCCACAGGACGTGTGAAAGAACCGCCCAGAATGATTTGCCCTGGCAGCAGGCCGACGTCATAGGCCGCGAGTTTGTTGGCCAACCAAGCTACGCCCTTCGCCGGGTGATTGAGCACCGCTGCGGAGACGCCGGATTCTTCGATCACACCATTGCGATAGAGCACAGCGGGGACCTTGCGCAGATCGATTTCCGTCGGGCGTACGGCACGCCCACCCATTACAACGCCAGCGTTGGCTGCGTTGTCGGAAATGGTATCGAACACCTTGCGGGTGGCTTTGCTGTGCGGGTCGACCTGCTGGATGCGCGCATCGATGATTTCCAGTGCCGGGATCACCCATTCGGTGGCGTCCAGCACGTCAAAGATCGTCACGTTCGGGCCTTTCAAAGGCTTGCCCAGAATGAACGCGAGCTCGACTTCAACCCGTGGCACGATGAAACGTTCGAACGGAATGTCGGTGCCTTCGTCGAAAAACATGTCATCCAGCAGCGCGCCAAAATCCGGCTCGGTGATGTTCGATGACACTTGCATGGCCCGGGAGGTCAAGCCGATTTTATGCCCGACCAACTTGCGGCCGTCCTTGATTTTCTGTTCCACCCAGGCGCGTTGAATGGCATAGGCGTCCTCGATGGTGATCTCTGGATGGTCCAGGGAAAACTGACGCACTTGCTCGCGTGAACGCTCGGCGTGGTCGAGGCGGGCTGCGGCTTGCTGAATGAGTTGTGGATCAAGCATGACAATGATCTCTATTGAGGGTTGACGATGGAGGCGTGGGTGCGCAGTACCAGAAAACCGCCGAGCGCGATCAGCAGTGCGAGCACATAAAGGGCAAGGCTGGCGCTGTGGGTGGTGTCGCGCATCCAGCCAATTAGATAGGGCGCGAAGAACGAGGCGATGCTGCCGAAGGAGCTGATCAGGGCAATCCCGGCAGCCTGGGTACCGTTGGACAAAAACGCGGGAGGCAGTTGCCAGAACATCGGCAGCGCCGCACTGGCGCCCATGCCGGCGAGGATCAGACCGCCCAAAACCATGGTCGGGTTGGTGGGTATGAGCCCGGCAATCGCAATGCCGACAGCCGCCATCAGTAGCGGTACGCAAAGGTGCCAGCGACGTTCACGGAGCCGATCGGACGAGCGCCCGCAGCCGATCATGAAAAAACAACCTGCCAGATAAGGGATGGCGCTGAGCAGGCCGACCTTGCCGTCACTTCCGATACCGGCACCGTGGATCAGGGTCGGCATCCAGAACGCCAGCGTGTTGACCGCCAGCATCACCGCGAAATACACCGCCACCAGCAACCAGATCTGCGGGTTCTTGAGGATCGCGGAGAACGAGGTGATCGATTTGCGCTGTTCTTCGTGGTTCAACTGCTCGCGCAACTGCTGCTTCTGCTGCGATGTCAGCCAGTTGATTGTTTCGAAGTTGTCCGGCAGACACTTGAGCACCACCAGCCCTAGCAGGATTACTGGCACGCCCTCGATGACGAACATCCACTGCCAACCGCGCAGGCCACCCACATTATGCAAGCTTTCGAGGATGCCACCGGAGAGTGGGCCGCCAATCACGCCCGCCATCGGTACCGCGATGGCAAACAATGCGGTGATCTGTGCGCGGCGACCGGCCGGGTACCAGCGATTCAGAAACACCAGAATGCCCGGGAAGAAACCGGCCTCGGCGACGCCCAGCAGAAAGCGTAAGACGTAGAAACCGGTCGCGCTGTCGACCAGGAACATGCTCGCCGACAGCGCGCCCCACACCACCATCAGCGTGGCGATCCAGCGCCGCGGGCCGACGCGATCCAGCGCCATATTGCTCGGCACCCCGAACAGCGCGTAGGCAATGAAGAACAGCCCGGCGCCGAAGCCATAGACCGTGTCGCTGAAATTCAAATCGGCGCTCATCTGCATCTTGGCGAAGCCGATGTTGATCCTGTCGAGGTGGGCGAAGAGGTAGCAGATCAACAGCAACGGCATCAGCCGCCAGGTGACGGTGCTGTGAGTTTTGTCGCGGGCGACGGCGGTGAGGGCGTCGGCGGTATTGGCTGTGCTCATGGTTTTATACTTTTTGTCTGAGAGGCCGATGAAACGAACGGGCAGGGGCCTTAAGTGGCCTGAGCCTTGAGAAAGGCGTGAACGTTGTTTTCCTTGAAGTTGAGTTGCTCGTGCAGCTCGATCATTTCGAACGACAAGGCCAGCAGACGCTGGGCCTGAAGGTCGGCGAAATGCCGGGTAATGACGTCGAAGAGCGTCTCCGCGACTTTCTGCCGGGTGGCCAGGTCGCGGCCATGGCCGACCTTCAAGGTCATGTGCACGAAGGCGTAGTCATGCTTGCCGTCAGCCATGCGCCAGGTATCCAGGCGCACGCCTCGGCTGCGGATTCCTCCGAGGGGAAACACGCCGCTGTCGCCCAGTGTCTGGTGGATTTTTTTGAACAGGCCAGGCAGGTCGGCTTGCTGTTCAATATTGTCGGTGTATTCAGCAATGAAATGAGGCATGAACGGCTCCTTCAGGCCGCGCGGGAATGCCGTGCGGCCATACTGTCAAACAGGGAAAATGGCGTTGATCTGCCCGGTGCCCGAGCTGCCGAAGGGTTCGGTGATGATCTCGGCGGGCTTGTTGTAGTCCGGCCCACCGAGCAAACCCAGGAGCATGGCAGTGTCGTGCATCTTGCCTTCGCCAAAGCAGTGCTCGGCGTAGTCGGGAAGCATGGCGCAGAACTCTTTCCAGCGGCCTTGGCGCCACAGTTCCACCACATGCAGGTCGACCTGTTTGTCGAACTCGCGCGTCCAGTTATGGATATTGGCTTCGGCGTTGCGATCGTCCGAGAAGCGGTGCGACAGCGACCCCGAGGCCAGCACCACGACTTTGCGGTCGCTCTTTTCAATGGCGCGGCGCACGGCGGCGCCGAAGGTGAAGCTGTCTTGCAGGCGATGCCAGGCGCACCAGGCGGCAATCGATACCACGTTGAGTTTTTGATCGTCCGGCACGTCCATGTGCATGTAGCGCATCGGCACCAGGGTGCCGTATTCCAGCTCCAGGCTCGGAATGTTGTGCGCCAGTGTGCGCACGTCGGCCGCGTTGGCCTCAAGCGCGATCAGCTCGCCCAGCTCCGGGCAGCCCGGATACTCGTACTCCATGTTCTTGATGAAGTGCGGCAGCTCGTTGCTGGTGTAGATGCCCTTGAAGTGCTCGCCGCTGTTGACGTGATAGGCGCTGTTGACCAGCCAGTGCACATCGAACACCACGGCGGTGTCGGCGCCGAGTTCGCGGGCGCGCCGGCCGATTTCCTTGTGACCGGCAATCGCCGCTTCACGGCAGCCGTGGTGCTTGCCGGGGAGTTCCGACAGATACATTGAGGGTACATGGCAGATTTTTGCGGCCAGAACGACTTCGCCCATGATTATGCTCCTGAAGTTGTTGTAGATTCCAACTAGCGAACAGCGAAGGCTGCGATGCACCGATGCGCGATACATCGCAGCCTTCAACAGCCCCTAGCGACTGCTCAGAGACCCCATCGAGGGATGTGATGACTGCCCATCGAGATGCACACGTTCTTGATTTCGGCAAACACCTCGAAGCTGTACTGGCCGCCTTCACGGCCGGTACCGGAACCTTTCACTCCTCCGAACGGCTGGCGCAGATCGCGCACGTTCTGGCTGTTGATGAACACCATTCCGGCTTCGATGCCATAGGCCAGACGATGCGCCTTGCCGATGTCCTGGGTCCAGATGTAGGACGCCAGGCCGTATTCGGTATCGTTGGCCAGTTGCAGGGCTTCGGCCTCGTCCTTGAACGGAATCAGGCACACCACCGGGCCAAAAATTTCTTCCTGGGCGATGCGCATGTTGTTGTTCACGTCGGCAAATACCGTCGGTTGGATGAACTGCCCTTTGCTTAAGTGCGCCGCCAGGTTGGCCGGGCGCTCCAGGCCTCCGGCGAGGAGGGTGGCGCCTTCTTCGAGGCCGATCTTGATGTAGCCGGTGACCTTGTCGTAGTGGGCCTGGGTGATCATCGAGCCGACCTGGGTCTTCGGGTCTTGTGGGTCGCCAACAATCAGGCGTTTGGCGCGTGCGGCAAACTCAGCGACGAACTGCGGGTAAACGCTTTCCTGGATAAAGATCCGGCTGCCGGCGGTGCAGCGTTCGCCGTTGAGCGAGAAGATGGTGAACAGCGCCGCGTCGAGGGCGCGCTCCAGATCGGCGTCTTCGAAGATCAGCACCGGCGACTTACCGCCGAGTTCCATGGAGTATTTTTTAAGGCCGGCGGTCTGCATGATCTTCTTGCCGGTGGCGGTGCCACCGGTGAAGGAAATCGCGCGCACGTCCGGATGGCGTACCAGCGCATCGCCGGCAGTGGCGCCGTAACCCTGGATCACGTTCAACACGCCGTTGGGGATGCCGGCTTCGACGGCCAGGCGCCCCAGTTCGTTGGCGGTCAGTGGCGACAGCTCGGACATTTTCAGCACGGCGGTATTGCCCAGCGCCAGGCATGGCGCGGTCTTCCAGGTGGCGGTCATGAACGGCACGTTCCATGGCGAGACCAATGCGCAAACCCCTACCGGTTGGTACAGGGTGTAGTTGAGCATTTGGTCATCGACCGGGTAGCTGTGACCGTCCATGCGCGTGCAGACTTCGGCGAAGAAATCGAAGTTGTGTGATGCACGTGGAATCAACACGTTTTTGGTCTGGTGAATCGGCAGGCCCGTGTCCAGGGTTTCGAGTTCAGCCAGGCGCGGGACGTTCTGTTCGATCAGCTCGCCGAGCTTGCGCATCAGGCGTGCACGTTCCTTGGCTGGTGTGCCGGCCCACTTCGGAAAAGCTTCCTTGGCCGCCGCCACCGCCTGCGCGACTTCTTCAGCGCCGCCACTGGCGACTTCACCGATGGCTTCGCCGGTGGCCGGGTTGTAGTTGACGAACACGTCTTTGCTTTCGACCTCACGGCCGTTGATCCAATGTTTGATCATGCTACTCAAGCCTCTTTTCGGGCGGAGAAGAATTCCGCTTCGCTGACAATTCGATTAACCAGGCGGCCTACGCCTTCCACTTCCACAATGACCTCATCACCCGGCACGACATCGGCCAGTCCTTCCGGCGTGCCCGTGGCGATCATGTCGCCGGGTTGCAGGGTCATGAAGCCGGACAGGTATTCGATCAGGTAAGGGATGTCGAAAATCATGTCCTTGGTGCTGCCTTCCTGACGCAACTCACCGTTGATCCAGGTGCGCAGTTTCAGGTTGCTTGGGTCGGGCACATCGGCGACGTCGACCAACCACGGGCCGACGGGCGTCGTGGCGTCGCGGTTCTTCACGCGCAGATTGGGCCGGTAGTAATTTTCCAGGTAGTCGCGGATCGCGTAGTCGTTGCAAACCGTGTAGCCGGCCAGGTAGTCCAGGGCATCTTCACGTTTGACGTTGCGTGCCAGCTTGCCGATGACGGCCACCAATTCGCACTCGTAGTGCATGTAGGCGACGTTATCCGGGCGCCAGGTCACCTGATTGTGGCCGGTGTAAGTCCCTGGGGATTTAATGAAGGCCAGCGGCTCGGTCGGTGGCTTGAAAGCCAGCTCGGCGGCGTGGTCGGCATAATTCAAGCCCAGCGCGAACATGTTGCCGGTCACCGGTGGCAGCCACTCCACTTGCTGCTCGGCAAGCAGGCGGCCATCGGCCAGACGGACCTGATTATTGTCTTCAACGGTGACGGCGTGGATTTCGCCTTCAAAACGAACACGTGCGTGTTTCATGGGAGCTCCTGTTACTGGGCCGCGATGTGATTGACGAGGCGGCCCAAGCCGCTGATTTCAACTTCTACGCGGTCGCCTGGTGCCACGTCGACGCGGCCTTCAGGGGTGCCCGTGATCAGTACATCGCCGGCATGCAGCGTCATGAATTCGCTGATTTCGGCAATCAGTCGTGGAACGTCGCGAACGAAGTTGGCGGTGCTGTTTTGCTGACGAACCTCGCCATTGACGTACAGCGTGATGGTGAGGCTGTGCGGGTCGGCGATCTGCGCGGTCGGCACCAGCTCAGGCCCGATAGCACAGAATCCATCACGGCATTTCGCTTTGACGGCGGGGCGGTAATAGCTGTCTTCCGGCAGGCTGAATTCATTGACGATGGTGTAACCGGCCACGTAATCGAGTGCCTCGGCCGCGCTGACCCTGCTGATGTCTTTACCGATCACCACACCCAGTGCCGGACCGGGTTGTAAACGCAGGCCGTTGCCTGGATGCACAACCTCGGCGTCATGCTCATTGCGCGTGTTGGGCGTCTTGATGAAGAGCACAGGTTTGACCGGCGGCTTTTGATAGGGCGGTTGTTCGAATTCGGCGAGGTGCTGCTTCAACAGACCCTGGTAGTTGAGCGCGACACCCAAAAGGGTGCCGGTCGCGACGTCATGCAAGGCACGGCTCATTGCATTTCTCCTGACAGAGCTGGCAGGCTCTTTGATTGTTAATGTGTTAACAGTTATAGTTAATATGTTAATGACCGTCAAGCGCGGCGGTATACCCGGTAGTGGTTGCCATCCAAAATTAGGTGCAGGATGAAAGCGACCGCAGGTCCTGAGGCAAAAAAACTGAGTAAACCGCTATGATCGACCGTCAACCGATTCCCAACATCAACATTGGCCAGGTCTACGACCAGCGCTACAGCGATGCGGAAGTCCATTACGACAAGCTCCGTAACCTGGCCGGTTTTTTTGGTCGGAACATGCCCGTACACCGCCACGACAGATTCTTCCAGGTGCACTACGTAAAGAGCGGAACGGTGCGGGTATATCTGGACGATCAGCAGTACGTCGAGTCGGGGCCGATGTTCTTCCTCACGCCGCCCACCGTCCCGCACTCGTTTGTGACAGAGGCCGATAGTGACGGGCACGTACTGACGGTGCGTCAGCAATTGGTGTGGCAGTTGATCGAAGCAGATTCCAGCCTGGTGCCCACCGGCGCTCAACTTCCGGCGGCGTGTGTCGCGTTGGCGCATCTGAGGCCGGAGTACGCGGGAGAGGTGCGTCGCCTTGATTATCTGTTCGAGGAGTTGAGTGTAGAGGTGGTGAGCGATCATCCGGGCCGTAGCGCTGCCTTGGACAGCCTGACGCGACTGATCATGATCAGCCTGTTGCGCTTGTGCTCCAACTCGTTGAAGGCGAGGCCTGCTAGGCATGAAGATCTGAAAATCTTCCACCGTTTCAATGAGCTGATTGAAGCTCACTATCTGCAGCATTGGCCGCTGTCGCGTTACGCCGACGGTATCGGGGTTACGGAGGCACGACTCAACGATGTTTGTCGACGGATCGCCGACCTGCCGTCCAAACGCCTGATCATGGAACGCCTGATGCAGGAGGCCAAACGCTTGCTGCTGTTCACCGGCAGTTCGGCCAACGAAATATGCTATCAGCTCGGGTTTAAGGATCCGGCTTATTTCAGTCGGTTTTTCCAGCGTTACGCTCAGGTCACTCCGGGGGAGTACCGCCAGCGGCAGCCGGGTTTGCGTTGAGCAGTGCATAGGTTTACTAGCTGTGGTTTTGTTGATCTTGTGGTGATCATCATGGCCGCCGAACTGGCACGGCAGAATGGCTTTTACGGTGAACCGATTGCACTTTTCACAGGGTCTCTGCGCGGTGGTGCGGTTGTTTATTAGCCGTTCGTAGACGGTTGACCAGGAACATTCGACCATTGCCCTGTGGCTTGCACCGGCCTGCTGGCAACACTAAGCTGCCGACTCGTCCATTCATGTATTTTTGACTATGGCTAATCCGAGACTTTCACTGACGCTGACCCTATTGCAAGCCCGCGAAGCCGCGATGGCATTTTTTCGTCCGGCGCTTAACAAGCATGATCTGACCGAACAGCAGTGGCGGGTCATTCGAATACTGCGTCAGCAAGGCGAACTTGAAAGTCATCAGCTGGCGCTCCAAGCCTGCATTCTCAAGCCAAGCATGACGGGGGTGCTCACTCGACTGGAACGCGATGGCCTGGTGCGGCGGCAGAAGTCTTCCCAGGATCAGCGGCGGGTTTTCGTGGCGCTGACTGAGCAAGGCCAGCAATGCTTCGTTTCGATGAGCGAAGGTATGGAGCGCAACTATCAAAGGATCCAGGAGCAGTTTGGTGCGGAGAAGATGGAGAAGTTGTTGTCTTTGCTTAACGAGCTTAAAAATATCAAACCCTGAAAGCTTGAAGGGTACATATGTGTCCACGCTTCGGATGGGCAACTAACTGCAACGTCCCCGCGCACCTTTTCAGATGCGCGGATAGCGTTCGGTTTGTTCCTTGTTCAGCAGAGTTTTAGAAACGCCGCGCGAAGTTCGCGTATCGTTTTCAGTAACGAATCATCACCGACTTCAACTCGGTGTAATCGTCAATAAATGCCCCGCCAAACTCACGGCCTACGCCAGAGGATTTGTTGCCGCCAAAAGGCACCGCCGGATCGAGCATGGTGTGCATGTTTACCCATACGGTACCGGCTTCGATGGCTGGGACCATGCGCAGCGCTTTACTCAGGTCGTTGGTCCAGAGGCTGGCACTCAAGCCGTATGGGGTGTTGTTCATCAGCGCGAGTAATTCTTCTTCAGTGTCATAAGGGAAGAAGGTTGCTACAGGGCCGAATGTCTCTTCGTTGAGCAGCGTGTCGTTAACGGTGTTAGCGAGAATTACTGTCGGTTCGACATAGCAGCCTGGGCGGTCAATCAGATTGCCGCCGTAGATGATGGTGTTATTTTCGGCCCGTGCCTTGGCGAAAAACTCGCCAAGTTTGCGTTGATGCTGACGGTTGGTGACGGGACCAAATTCAGTCCGCTCATCCAATGGCGAGCCAATGTTTAGTTTGCTAAGGCGTTGAGCCAGTTTATCCATGACCGGTTCGATTTGTGACCGATGAAAGAAGAAGCGTTCGGCGGCGGCACAGATTTGTCCGGAGTGCAGAAAGCCTGCTTCAATAATGCCGTTGACAGCTTTGTCCAGGTTCACATCGCGCAGAAAACCCGCAGAATTTTTCCCGCCCAATTCAAGCGTGGCACGTGTTAAGCCGGCGCCCATGGCACTTTGGCCAACCGCGATACCGGTAGGTACAGAACCGGTAAATGAAACCTTGTCCGTGCCTGGGTGTTCGATCAGTCCTTTGCCTACCAGTCCACCACCCGTCAACACGTTCAGCGCGCCAGCAGGGAGTCCTGCGTCAATGGCCAACTCGGCGATGCGCAGGATGGTCAGCGGCGTGAATTCGCTAGGTTTGATTATGATGCTGCAGCCGGTTACCAGCGCCGAAGCAAGTTTCCAGATGGCAATCATGGTCGAGAAGTTCCATGGCACGATACCTACGACCACCCCGACGGGTTCGCGCAGAGTGAAAGCGGTGTAGCGTTCGCCAGCAAAGGAGGGCAGCGACGGAGTGATAGTCTGGCCGCTGATCTTGGTCGCCCAGCCAGCGTAATAACGAAGGAAGTGCGCAGCTTGGTCGACTTCAAAAGCTCGGGATATCTGGATAATTTTGCCAGACTGGCAGGTTTCGATCTGCGCTAGCTCTTCGCGGTTTTGCTCAAGCAGATCCGCCAATTTTAGTAGTACATTGCCGCGAGTCGCTGGTGTGGTCTGAGACCATTGCTTGAAGCCGCGATTAGCCGACTCCACGGCTGCATCGATATCCGCAGAGTCAGCATCCGCGACGCGGGCGATGACTTGGCCGGTGGCTGGATTGATCACGTCCAGCGTCTGACTCGAATTGCTCTGAACGTAGTCGCCGTCGATGAACAGCGCATGACTCCGGTTGAGAAAGGCCTCAACTTGAGGCAGCAGTGGAATATCGCTCATGGGTTTTCCTAGTCGCAAATAAGGGAAAGGGATGAGGGTATTCCTTGCAGAATTAATTCGCTTGGCTGTGGCTGCCGCGCACATGTCTCTGCCTGCCAGGATTATTGGTTCTCTTCCCGGCGTCGCCCTGGCACCAACCATTTGCATCGGACTTATCCGTACACTGGCAATCAAGAACGGTAGTGAACAAACCATTATAGATGGTTCTTCCCACCTTAACCGATACTGTAACTGTTGGGTGGGGGCTGTGAGTAATGGGAAGCATGCGATTCGTCGTCGTACCGGCTCACTATTCGCGTTTAAATAGAATTCTATATTGATGCTTACAGAAGAGAGTTGTCTTACGATGAAAAAACTTATTTTAATGGCTTAAGAAAGCGCAGGTACTTGGTGTGTCGTAGGTGGCCCTGGAGTTTGGCTTTCCCGGCTCTTCCCACTTCAGTTATGCGTTTCGAAAGGCATTTAGTATAGCGCCCAATATCCTATTTTATCGAAATTGACGCCCGCACCTGGGGAATACCGGCGAATGACAGAACGATAATTCAGTTGCGAATGTAGTGCTGTCTCTTTTGGAGGGCATCGTCACCGAGCCCTTCGCCAGCCAAGTACCTAATTGTTCGGTGGCCTTGCCCGTTTTGCCACGTCAAATGCTCACCCGGAATGAAAAACGACATCTCCCCTAGGGCACTGATCGATATCTCTCCACTGATTTCTGGGCTGATTGGATGTCTAAAACCTTCCAATCACGTTCTTAGTCATAGGCATCTGCTGGAAACGTTTCAGAAAACCGATTCGCCTCGCGCCTTCTTTTGTTCGCGATTCCGAAGAAAATAAACGTTCACGTCATTGAGGCCTTCCCAGGGGATTGCGACGCCATTTCTAACACTGCAATAAGGGCGGTGAGTCCCCAGTCGGCAATTAATATCAGTGAGACTTCTGGCTACCTCAGGTTTGGCGATATCCGAGAGCCAGGCGGCTGAGTGGATGGCGTAGTTCCGCGGCCCGCAGAGTTACGGCACGGTGGCTTTGCGCTTCGATGGGGCTTGAAAGTGTGGGTAAAGCAGCCTGCAGAAACAAGGGCATGCAGTTCATGGCATTGCTGCATCGCATCACACCGCAGCTATTAGCGCAGATTTTCTATGCCCTGCGCCGCGACCCATCTGCTGGTTGGTACGAGCGTGTGAAGAGTCGTGAAGCCGTGCAGAAGTCCATACTCGAGGAAGGCCTCGACTTGAACTAGCGTCTTGATACCCGTTGCCATTACGTGGCCTACTGCCTGTGCAGTCTGGCACCACTGCCAGTTGGTTTGGAAACAGGCGTCCATTTGATTGACGTTTCGTAGCGGCGTAAGCGCCCGGCGAACACACCTTCAAAATCCCAGCATTAAGGACGATCGTGTCCGCGTATTTTTAAGCGGACGCGATCGCCCTTATCGCCAGGATTTCCATGCGCCAACGAAGCTCTTATCCCAAACCGTTTAAGGCCCAGGTCGTTCAGGAATGCCTGCAACCTAGCGCAACCGTATCCAGTGTCGCCATGAGCCATGGCATCAACGCCGACTTCATACGTAAATGGATGCCGCTCTGAACAAATCGGTGCGCAGAGCACGCCTTGCGACAAATCCTTTTTGCGGCCGTATCGCGGTAACCGTCCGGGCAACACACCTTCCTGACACCGTCGCTTGAGGCGATGGTGTCCACCTAAATTTAAGTGGACACCATTTTTAGCCTTTTTAAGCGGACGCCTATGCCACAAGAACGCCGTTCCTATTCCAAGTCCTTCAAGGCCCAGGTCATCGCCGAATGCGCGCAGCCTGACACCTCGATCGCCAATGTCGCGTTGACCCACAATCTCAACGCCAACCTCGTCCATAAATGGATACGCGTGCATGCGCAGAAAAACCTGACACTTCAAACCGCCTTCATCCCGGTCAAGACATCGCCGCCGGTGCCGATGCATCAGGCCCTTCCTGCCACGATCCGAATCGAAGTGCCGAATTCAAAAGGCGTAGTTGTGGTGAGTTGGCCGGCAGAAAATGCAGCGGGGTGTTCTGCTTTCCTGCGAGACCTGCTGCGATGATCCGCATCGACTCCATCTGGCTCGCCACCGAGCCCATGGACATGCGCGCCGGCACTGAAACTGCGCTGGCGCGGGTCGTGGCGGTGTTCGGTGCGGCGAAGCCGCACTGTGCTTATCTGTTTGCCAACCGTCGTGCCAATCGCATGAAAGTGCTGGTGCATGATGGCTTGGGGATTTTGCTTGCAGCCCGGCGCTTGAATCAAGGGCGCTTTTTTTGGCCGGGCGTGCGGCACGGCTCTGAAGTCGAGTTGGATGCAGAGCAACTTCAAGCCTTGGTGCTCGGTTTACCTTGGCAACGCGTCGGTTCCGGAGGAGCCATCACGGTGCTCTAACTTGTCTGCCATGGCGCGCTTGCCAGCGCAATTGGCCCATCCGTCTATCGCCGCCACTAGCCCTCTCTGGCAAAATCGGTGGCATGACTTCGCATCCGAATCTCGATCAATTAAACCCTGAAGAACTGCGCGCCTTGGCGGCGCAGTTGATCCAGCGCGTCGAGACGATGGACAAGCAAATCACTCATCACAAGTCGGTCAACGAGAAACTGGCCCACGAGATCGCACTGCTCAAACGCTTCAAGTTTGCCAAGCGCAGCGAGCAGTTGAGCCCGAATCAAGCCAGCCTGCTCGACGACTTGATCGATACGGATATCGCCGCTATCGAAGCCGAACTTGAGGCGCTGCAACCGGCAGCTGTCGAAGCCAAAGTGCGCCAGCAACCCAAGCGCGCACCGCTGCCACCGCAGTTTCCTCGCACGCTGATCCATCACGAACCGGACAACAGCCACTGCCTGTGCGGTTGCGCCCTCAAGCGCATCGGCGAGGATGTCAGCGAGAAGCTCGACTACACGCCGGGCGTGTTCACCGTGGAGCGTCACATCCGTGGCAAGTGGGTCTGCGATCAGTGCGAAACCCTGATCCAGGCACCGGTTCCGGCGCAGGTCATCGACAAGGGCATCCCGACCGCCGGCCTGCTGGCCCACATCATGGTGGCCAAGTTCGCCGACCATCTGCCGCTGTATCGCCAAGAGAAAATCTTCGGCCGCGCCGGGCTGCCCATCGCCCGTTCCACCTTGGCGCAGTGGGTGGGCAACTGCGGCGTGCAATTACAGCCGCTGGTTGATGCGTTGCGCGAAGCCGTGCTGACGCATGGCGTCGTCCACGCTGACGAAACGCCGGTACAAATGCTGACGCCTGGCGCGAAGAAAACTCATCGCGCTTACGTCTGGGCCTATGCCACCAGTCAGTTCTCCAACCTGGCGGCGGTCGTTTACGACTTCAGCCCGAGCCGCGCTGGCGAACATGCCCGAGCCTTCTTGGGCAGTTGGAACGGCAAGCTGGTCTGCGATGACTTTGCCGGCTACAAGGCAGGCTTTGAACTGGGCGTTACGGAGATCGGCTGCATGGCCCATGTCCGCCGGAAGTTCTTCGACTTGCACGCGACCACCAAGAGCCAGGTCGCCGAAAAAGCGCTGCACTACATCGCGGCCTTGTACGAAGTTGAGCGAGAAGTCCGAGAGCTGGAGCCGGGTGATCGGCAGCGAATACGGCAGGAAAAAGCAGCGCCAATCGCCGACGCACTTCATACCTGGATGATCGCCCAAAGACAGCTTGTGCCTGAGGGGTCGGCCATCGCCAAGGCGCTGGATTACAGCCTCAAACGCTGGATAGCGCTGACGCGCTATCTCGATGACGGTGCTGTGCCCATCGATAATAACTGGTGTGAGAATCAAATCCGGCCGTGGGCTCTTGGGCGCTCGAACTGGCTGTTCGCGGGCTCGTTACGCAGCGGTAAACGTGCGGCGGCGATCATGAGTTTGATCCAGTCGGCACGGCTCAACGGGCATGATCCGTATGCTTACTTGAAGGATGTTCTTACACGCCTGCCGACGCAGCGTGCGAGTGAGATTACCGCGCTGTTGCCGCACAGGTGGGCGCCCGTTTAATCACACAAGGTGTGTTGGGCGGACGCTTACCGAAAACCCAGAGGGGGGTACCTTGTAGAATTTCAAGCATCGCCTTTGGAGTCCTTGCAACTATTTCGTGACTTTATGCTTACATTAGCTCTGGGGCGCTATCACGTGAAAGCTTGTCTGAGAGCTAGCGCGCTGCAAGTGTTAATGGATTTCGTAGCTCGATGTTAACCGACAAGCAAACAGACGCGTTTAGGGCTTCGTCAAGGCGTATTCACCACCCGCTTCTATATAGGGTGCATATCACTTTATTAGCTTGGACGCGAGGGACGTGCTTGGCTTTAGCCAACCGTTGCCGAAGCCGAACGTCTCTCGATCTTGAATGTTTATTGACGCTGTAAAGCAGCGCCAATTGAGGTCAAGCCGCACTGGATCAGGTGAGGGATTTTTCAAAGTAAAAGCGCTTGAACCCGTCTTCCGTACGTTGGGCCACCTGCACATACCCGAGCTTCGGGTAAATCATGAGGTTGTCGGTCATCTTCTCGTTGGTATAGAGATGTACGCTGTTCATGCCACGCTGCCGAGCAGCACTTTCACAAAAGCTGATCAGCGCCCTGCCTACGCCGCGTCCGGCTGCGCTGGGCAAGACAGCCACGCTTTCCAGCAAGATATGCTCCTCTTCGGCATAGAACACAATGAACCCCTGAAAGATGCCTTGGTCATCCGTCGCCACGTACACTATCCCTGCCGCTATCTGAGCGACGAAATCTGCGAGCATCGGAGCTGGTTTTCGGCCGATCACTGGAACATAACGAGCATAGGCCTGTTCGGCACACTCTCTGATCTCGGGTTCATCGTTTGCCTTGGCTGGGCGGATCATATCGGTCTCTTGAGTTTGAGCAGATTCAATATTGTTCGACTCATGTTGCTGCCGCACTAGGCTGATACTTGAATAATAAGAGCACTGATCCACGATTAGACCTCCTACTCTCGGAAGAATCGATCGGGCCGACAGGGAGCAAGGGCAGAGGAGGCCCTGTGGTCGATAATTTCCTCGCTGACAAGACGGCCCACTACTGCCGCCAAGGTAACGCCAGGGTGCATGGCGCAAACGTATACGCCGCCGGTTTTTGACAGATAACCGATGATGGGGATGCCATCCTCAGGCATTGGTCTGAGGCCGATGCAGGCCATTTCCGGATCAATGGAAACAACCCCGTGCAGTTCGTTCTGGATCGCTCTAGCCGTTCGTAGAGCTACCGCTGCTGGCTGGTTTTGCAATGAGTCATCCACGTAATCCTCGGCCGCCAGCAACGCACCGTCCGAACTTTGCCTGACTTCCATTTCAGGGCTTGAAATCAAGGTGTGTACGAGGTTGGGTTGTGACTTGTAACGGATGAAAATGGCGGGTGAAGCCTCTATAGGAAGGGATACTCCAAGCATATTTGTCAGCTTCGTGATGCCTGTACCCGCCGCCAGTACGACGATATCGGCATTAATGATGCCCATCGAGGTTTCAACCCCCGTCACCTATTTGCCCTGGGTTGTAAAGCCGAGAACGCGCGCGTGGGTGAGAATTTCCGCGCCATTTTCCTGGGCACCTGCGACCAACGCAAAGGTTGCTGCCACTGCGTCCAGCGCCCCTTCTGATGCCGCATACAAGGCATACTGAGGGGGACTTTTGAGATTTGGCTCAAGGTCTAGAATCTGCGATCTGGACACGAGATGTGCCGACGCCAGGTGACCTGAAGCCGGCACTTCATTTGACCTGGCGCTATAGGATAAGGCTCCCGTCCAGCGAATCTTAAGATCAGGCAGTTGCGCCTCGAGCCGGCGGTATTCTCCGATTGCAGCACCGCGCAGTTGCGCAATGGGGTCTGGTTCGGGGTGTGAAGAGTTGATCCATGCAAATGAGCTTCCAGTCACGCCGGAGGCTATATCTTCAGCCTCGACCAAAGTGACTTTGGCGTTTTTACCTGCCAAGTGGTAAGCCAGAGACGCGCCTACGATTCCTGCACCGACAATAACGATTCGTTTGTCTGGGTTTTCCATATCAACTCCCTGTTCTGCCGAACTTGCGATGTTACACGGCCGTGTCTAACGATATGTGAACCTGACCGCTCGTGAGTAAGCGTCTGCTGGAGTCAGCTTGCATAGCTCTGGCAGGTATGGCTGGGATCGGGTAGGTGACTTTGTCGTACCCGTACTGTCGTTTGTCATGATATATGGTCTTTAGCGATCCCCACACCGTAAGCTTACGGGGAAAACTCTTGCATAGGTCAGCACTGCATCCATTGATAGGGCAAGGTGACTTCGCCAGACGCTTACGTATCGCGTAATCGAAGCCTGTTTGCGTCATACGCGGAACTGATCCATCAGCTTCATTTGTTGATTGGCTCGTGCATTGAGCTGACTACTGACCTGCGCCGACTCAGCCGCTTGTTCAGTCAGCGCTTCGGTCACGCCGCGAATGGTTGAGACATTGCGATTGACCTCTTCGGCCACAGAGCTTTGTTCCTCCGCCGCACTTGCAATCTGCAGGTTCATATCGCTGATCACTGTCACCGCATCGCTGATTTTGCCTAATGCCTGCACTGCTTGTTGGATCTGCTCGGCGTTCTCCTGGGCCAGCGTCTGGCTTGAATGCATGGTTGCCACCACGCCACGCGTGCCAGTCTGGATACGCTCGATGACCAGTCGGATTTGTTCGACGGAGTCCTGGGTTCTTTTGGCAAGATTGCGCACTTCATCGGCGACCACCGCAAAACCACGACCGCTTTCCCCGGCCCGCGCCGCCTCAATCGCAGCATTGAGGGCCAACAGGTTGGTTTGTTCGGCAATGCTGCGGATGACTTCGAGTACCGAGCCGATTTGCTCGCTGTTGACCGCCAAAGCTTCGACTTCCGCGACGGCCTTGCTGACCTCGCTAGCCAAGGCGTTGATGTCGCGAGTGCTTCTTTCGATGATGGTAATGCCTTCTCTTGACGCTTCGTCGGCACCTTGCGCAGCCTGGGCGGCGCTCGAGGCGCTGTGCGCGACTTCATGGGCCGTCGCGCTCATTTCGTTAGAGGCTGTTGCCAACTGATCGATCTCGCGAAATTGCACCTGCATCCCTTCACTGGTCTGCCTCGAGATTTCCGAGGACTGGTCGGCAGTGCCGCGAGCGTCAGTAATGCTCTGTTTGATCTGTGCGATGGTAGGTTGCAGTTTGTCGAGGAAACGATTGAACCAGTTCACCAACTCGCCCAGTTCGTCTTTCTTGCTGTAGTTCAGCCGCTGTGTCAGGTCGCCGTCGCCGCTGGCAATTGCCTTGAGCATCTGAGCGACCCTGTTGATGGGGCGCGTTACGCCAGAGGCGGTGAACCAGATGAGCAGCAGGCCCAGCAGTCCAGCGCCTGTTGCGACCAGCAGCGACTTCAGGGTGTCCCGGGTTTGCGCCTGGTTAAGCAATGTTTGAAGTTCCAATGAGTCGGCCAGCAGTACGTCCCTGGGCAGGTCAATCACCACCCCCCACGCCGCGGCGCCAGGGATGGGCGCAACGGGGTAGACCGCGCGGATCAATTCGTCCTGACTCAGCACCACCGGCTTTTTGAGTTGCAATGCGCTGAGCACTGCCTTGCTTTCATCTCTCAAAGGGATGCTGATGTGTTTGCCGATCTGACCGGCATCCTTGCTGTAAGCGGCGAGGACACCGCTGTCGGAGACAATCAGCATATGGCCCGAGCCGTTGAACAGCGTCTGCTGTGCATCACTGGCTGCCGCTTGCAAAGCCCCGAGTGCGAGGTCCACGCCAATGACGCCGATGACCTTGCCATCGGCAATCAAGGGCATGGAGAGGGTGGTCATCAGTTGTGCCATTCCTGCCTGGGTATCGATAAAGGGTGCCATCAGGCAGGTGTGTCGCGTGTCTCGCGGACAGGTGTACCAACTGTTATATGGGACGCCGCTGATACTCAGCTCGGTCTTTTGCAAATCGTCTTCGGGAATCACGATATTGATCGACTGACCGGCCCCCCGATTCCAGCCGCTGGTAAAACGTCCTTTTTCATTGGAGGCACGCGCGGCGTCGTTGATGAACTCACTGTCTTTACCTTCCAGCGCATTGGGCTCGTAAATCACCCAAAGCCCCAATATCTGCGGATTGTGATCAAAGGTGGTCTTGAGGCTCTGGGTCAGTTCTTCACGCAGCGTGGCGGCAGCCAATCCGCGCTGGGCGGCCATAGTGCGCAAGTTGGAGGCTTGGTCGGAAAGAACGGTGAGCATCAGCAGACTATCGCCGAAGGCCCTTTGCAGCTTACTCGCCTGCTCTGCGGCCTTGGCCTGCAGCAGGTCGTCCCCGCTTTCCGTCAGCATCTTGCTGCTCGACGTACTGATCAACAGATTGTTCTGACTGCTTTGGTAGAGATTCAGGCTGACGATCAGGCCAATCACGCCCAAGAGGCACAATCCGGAGAGAAGGGTGATCTTTAAGCGGATGGAGAGAGTGTCGAGCATTGGGTTATCTCGCTTGGGAGCAATGTGCGGGTTGACCATCAGTTGGCCTGAGCCACTGACTTCTTATTGTGTATGTACCTTCATCGGCCGAGATCCAATTTTGATAAGCCAGATCTGTAACGAGTTTTTGTATGCGTACCAACATCGACTGCCCGGTCAATTAACCTCGAGCAGGCAGCAGTGCTGCGCTTCATGATCGCTCTTTCCGCCAGAATGTCTCTTTGGCATTATCTGGTGCTTCGTGCTCCAAACCCACACACAAATAAAAAGGTTTGGCATTCTCATCGTGACGCGCCGACTGAAACGTTTCTTTATGCATTTAAGCGTTTAAGCGTCACCACCCCACTGAGTCAGATAGAGCCAAGCGCCATGAGAAAAGGATCGTTCTATTTATGTTATGCCAGCGAATACACCTTGCAGCGATCGGCAGGCATCCACTGATGCGGTAGGTGAATTGGCCGGACGCTTACGTAGCGGCGGCGCCCTAGCATCAAGTAAATGAAAAGTGCGCCGACCAGGCCAATGGAAAGCGCGATGAAACTCGACAGTATTTATAGTGCCGGCAGTTACTGCTGGCGGTCAGAGCTAAGGTTCGTACACGTTGACGAGCCCCATCCTCGTTTCGAATAGATGGGGCTCTAAAACTCAATGTGCGGAGTCTAATGTTGCTTACTCAGTGTTTTAAATAAGCAATGAGTAGGGCCGTATCGCGAAAATCGGGCGCTAGAATTTGCATTGAGAAGGCCAGTGGGTCTGGCCGTCGGATGCCATAATTTTCAGTGACCGCTTTGATGAGTTTTTAGATCACCGGGTTGAAAGCGGTCTTGCAGTTTCCGTAAACCATAAAGCACTACGGAAAGAAGTAGAATACCTATGCCCATCAAAAGCTCTTTCGTCCCACCGTATCCTACGAGTTCTGTTGAGGCTGCCCCCACAAGCACTATCAGGCCGGTCAGTAAGCTAAAGACCCATGCGATCGGAATCCACCCAGCTCTAAGTTTTACGGGTCTTTCAATGTCAGCAGCATCTTTCCTGAGCCACAGAAACCCAGTAAGGGCAAAGAAAATCGATACCACATAGCCGATATTAGCAGTCACCAAGATGGCGAGAGGAGAGGAGAGCAGAAAGACCATTGCAATGTTAATTACAACTGCGACAGCCATACACCGGCCCGGTACTTGATGCTTGTTAAGCACACCCAGTTGGCGAATCGTCAAACCGTCAAGTGCCATGCCATATAGGGCACGCGATCCGTCCGCGAGGGAGGCATTCAGTCCCATGAATAGTCCGACTAGCAGCGTGCTAATGAAGAAGCTGCTGTATTCGCTACCCAAGATTGCATCGAAAGCTCCGATAAAGAAACCATTCGGATTGTCAATTGCTGCCTGCTGATCGGCCAAGCCTCCGAGGCTGAAAGCCACTGCAGCGAACACAGCAACTGTATAACCACCAGATGTTATTAGGGCCAGACGCATGTCTTTCTTGCTGCGGTATTCAGGGCCAAACGCAGCGCACATTTCTGTGCCGTAGGCACTCCACGCAATGAGGAAAAGCCACATCAGTGCGGTACGACCTGTATTCCAATCTGCAACAGGCAAATTACTCCAAGCGTTCTGAAAGTGTTCGAACTTCCAAGCGTCACTGTAGAGCGGAGCAAATGCTAGGACTAAAATTGGAACCAATAGCAGGGCGCCCATATATTTTGAGGCGGACGCTGCCATCTGTACGCCCAAGCGGTTGAACTGCCAGAAAAGCACTATCAGACCTACGCCGATAAACTGTGCAAGTCCAATGTTCACTGATCCGAGTTGGTAGCTCCAGATCTGCTCTGGGAACCATTGTGCTTGAATCAGCGAACCAGCGCTGACGCCTACAATTGCGAGTACTGCTGACCAGCCCAACCAGTAACCGAAAGAAGCGATCGGGCCCACCAGAGCGCAACGGCGCCTCCAACCTTCAGTGGCTATCATTGCAACGCCGCCTGGTTTGTTTGGGAACATGGCGCTGACTTCAAGAAAAATCCAGTTTTGACACGCACCAATTGCTGCTGATCCTACCCATAGAAGCAGTGCTCCGATCGGACCTAGCGCCCCTAGCGCGAATCCAAAAGACGCGAATATGGAGCCCGATACCGCCATGGAGAGGGCAAACGCATCAGTCCATCTAAGCGTTTGGGACAGGTGTGAGGCATTATTTTCATTATTGGCCATCGGCAGGAGTCCTGGATAATTTAACGGTACGTCAATTACGACACAGCGTCGGGGTCCAGTACATGACTCACCGTGACCACTTATTGTTGACCAGCGCCATTGTTGCGACTCATGCAGTTCGGCCATCGCAAAAGATGTTGGTATTAAGAAAGAACTAGATTGAATCTGGGCAATTTCAAAAAATGGCTACATTTCAGCGTAAGCATCGTCTTGATGAACGGCATCAAGATTCAACTGTACGTCGACCAGCACGGTAGGTAGGAGTCTTTCTGGAAAACACCGTGGGTGCAAGCAAACTCGCCGCGGAGGTTTCGACAGATGTTATCCCGGACTGGTCTGCCGGGCCTAAACGACGGGTTGTACCTTAAGGCCTCGTCGGCAGGAAGCTCCAACCTCGAGACCATGTTGCGCATCTATATTTTCTGCGGTCATTCCGATGTTACGCCGTTAGACTGCTACCGCTGATATATGCCTCCGTTCGATCTGACGGCGAACAGCAAGTTTACGTATTGCCTGCGCGTCGGCGTTGATGTTGACGCTGACGCTGACGCCAGTCGTGACGCAGTTGTGTGTGTCGGAAATAGGTCGGCTTACCCGGTACGCGCGTTGAGCGAATCATCTTCGGGATGCAATCGAATATCAGCCGTGCTTGATCAGAGAGCTTCTGCTGCTCGGCGAAGAGCATAAGTCGTCGGCGCAACTCGCTCCATGCTTTTCCGCACCTTTCCACTGCGCAGTCCGACCTGATCAATTGCGGCCAAGCACTGAATTTCGTGCAGCACAATTGCAACTTTGACTTCGAGTATGCTGGCGCTACCCCCTGGCAGGTGGCCGCCACGCTGCGTCGGCACGCAACACCAGTCTGACGCGCAATGCAGATGCTGAGTGCGCAATCAGCATCAGCGAGATAGCTACCAAGATTGGTCGCGCCCGCCGGAAGCCAGGCGGCAGGAGGAGGGCAGCTTTTTTTGCTTGGATGACAGTCTCCTTACGTTGGGCATCGGGGGGGACGTGCTTGATAAGGTCGCCTTTCCCGTTGGGGTGCGGTCCGGGCAACTATAAAGTAGTAGGCTTAAGCCAGACGAATTCATCCGTGAATGGCGGATGGTCAGTTGATAGGGCTCTATATAGCTTCCTAAAGGAACAGAAATCTCGAGGCAGCCATACGGCAATTCACCATCGCGTATAGCGTCTAAAATCGCTTTCGAAAGCGATGTTAAGATTGGGCCATGGGGGGCGTGACGTCGGTCACGACGGCGGGTTGGAACAGGTTACCCTGGTATTCGCCACCCGTTAGCAGACGTGCACCTTTTGCGACGGCGTCGTCGATCTGGCCACGGATGAATTCGCACTGGTTGGCGCTTATCAGTGGGCCCACTATCGTAGTGGGATCCGCAGGGTCCCCGCAGCGAATGGAGCGGACTTTTTTAACGGGGTCGGTGCTTCGCGGTGGTCGCGGACGAGGTCGAACCCTCGCCTCGCGGACACAAAACTCTACTGAAGAGATCCGCCGGATTATCCAAGAGCTGCAACTAGCGACGACCGACGCAGCACGCCGTCTCTGAGGATATCAACGGCAATGTGACCGAGATTCGCAACGGTAGCCTTTCGCTGATGGAGGGCATAGAAGATTACGCTTTGACGGCAGAAGAGCTTTCATTGTTGGCGGGTGAAATGCGTACTGTCGTTTCGCGTTTTCAGCTTTAAGGCGACACTGGGGGAAGCTCCATTTACTGGTTCCCCCACCCCTGGATTACGGGCATGTGGCAGCGTCGGCGACCAGTTTGACTAATTGGACGATATTTGATCCTGCTGTTCTATCATTCGTACACTATTAGTGTTAATCCGTAATTGGATAATTATCTATTAGAAAACGTCTAACGGGTAACTGACGATCAACCGATTTTCATCGTAATCACTGGCGTTGAAATTCCGCCTGATGCTTGAATTCCTCAAACGAACAGATAGAAATCTGAGCTTTCCGCTCTGGACTACGTAGCCCAACTCCGATTCTCGTACCCACTCTGAACCATCTTCAACATTTTTTAGTTCCACGTTGTCACCGTGAACGTAGCGTGTCATGAAATTCAAACCAGGAATTCCGTAGCCGGCGAAATTGAGGTCATAGCGAACTTGCCAGGACCGTTCCCGGGGATTGTCGAACGCATGGTTAAAGGTGTTGTTGGCCAAATAGATACCGCCGGTTCCTCCAATACGCATCCAACCGGTATCCCCCGAGACATTTTGCAGTCCTAGGCTGATCGCATGTTCAGCCATGTTGAGGCTAAATAGCGCTGACACAGTACGGTTATCCAACTGACCGGCTTTCGCACTTCCTGAGTCTTTACCCCAGAAAAAACCAAGGTTGGAGTTCACCGATACCCCTTCAGTCAGTTGCCATTTCTGGTTCAGCCCGAGGTAGTGCTGTTCATAGATGTCTTTCAGCTCACCAGACCAAAGCCTGACCGTTGTATTTTTGGAGGGGGAGCGATAGTCGGCGCCGAGAAACTCGAAAGAGTCTGATCGAGCCGAGCCAAAGGTGAGGTCTTCCATCGAGGAGTCATTGCGCAGACTGGTTTTTTTCAGGTCGCCTGCATAGAAGGACCAGTTTTTGAGTTCTTGCGAAGCAATCTGGGCACCGCGAAAAGTCTGCGGCAAGGCGCGAAAATCATCCGCTGTAACAATCGGGAAATTGGGCATCCACTCGCCTACCTTCAACTCCGTATTCGAGAACTTTGCTTTGACCGCGACGCCGAGTCTCCCAAAACTCCACGCAGGCTCCCCGTCGGCGTCCTTTGGCAACAGCAGCGCACCATACCTTCCTGCGCCTCCATCGAGCTTCACTGCGTATTTCCCCAGCACGTCAACCCCAACTCCCACGGTGCCTTGGGTAAAGCCGGATTTGAGGTCGAAGATAAAACCTTGCGTCCACTCACGAGCCTGGCTTTGTGCAACACCAGGCGCTGTGAAGTTGCGATCAAAGAAGAAATTTCTGAAGTTCAGAGTAGCGGTTGTGTCATCCACAAAACCCTGAGCCAGTGCGTTGAAAGGTAAAACCAAAGCGGGAATGAAAAACACACGAGTTGCGCGATTATTCTGAATGTTCAAGACCTGTCCCCTGTTGTTTTTATTGAAGGGCAATGTCGGCCTGTCATCACCAGTTGAGCGGGCTCAACGCCGCACTTCCGGTAAAACGGCTCGAATGTAGGTGGAGAAGTATCCGGATCGAGTGATGCCAAGGGCCTGATGTGCAGGCCTTTGGCATGTGGTTTACCTCAAAGCCGCACCTTTGGAGTACGGCATCAATTTGGCTCGTGGTCAGATCAGACCAGCGCTGCGCAATGCGTCTGCGATTTCCTTGTCGGCGCCTTCCGCCAGTGGCAGTAGCGGCGAGCGCACGGTGGCATGGTCCAAGATGCCACGGGCAACCAGACCATGTTTCAGGGCTACTGTGCCTTCCATGTGGGAACCGCGGTGGTAGACGTTGCGAGTAACTGGCAGCAGTTTGTCGTGGATGGCGCGAGCAGCGGGGTAGTCGCGACGCTTACCAGCAGCGATCAGCTCAATCAGCGGCTCTGGGGTCAGGCTGCCGTAGCCGACCAATGCGCCGTCTACGTCGAACATGGTGTGCAACAGGTATTCGTCATGGCAGGTCAGGATCTGCAGATCGGGAACTTCACGACGGACTACCGGGATCTCGGTGTCCCAGCGACGCATGTTGCGAACACCGTTTTTCATGGCGAACACGCCAGGTTGCTTGGCAATTTCCAGTTGAGTTTCCAGGTCATAGGTCGCCTTGGTCACGTCTGGGTATTGGAACAGGATCAGTGGCAGGCCACTTTCTTCGTAGATCGTCTTATAGCGGTCCTGCGCAGCACCTTTCTGATAGCCGAAACGCAGCCAGCCATGGGATGGATAAACCAGGCCTGCTGCTGCACCATTAGCTACGGCACGCTTGGCCTCTTCAGCGGCTACTTGAGTCCCTTCGCCAGTGATGCCAGCGATGATTGGCAGACGGCCGCCTACCGATTCCTTGAAAGCCTGGATCACACGACCCTGTTCGTCCTGAGTCAGGAAGGTACCTTCACCCGCGTGGCCCAGAACAACCAGTCCCTTCACGCCTTCAAAGCTGCCGAGCCAGGCACCCAGTTTCTGGATAGCCGCATAATCAACTTCACCTTCACGAGTGAACGGCGTGACAGGAGCAGGAACGAGGCCTTTAAGGTCGATAGTGTTTTTAGTGCTCATTTCATTACCTCTGGTTTGGTTAAATTTCGCAAATAACGCATGCGCGGGCGCAAAACACATACTTATGTGCTCTGAGTTTGAAACTAATTCAGTTGTTGCGGTTTGAAATTTATGCAGTTGAAATTTATGGCGATAGCTCTTCCAGAATTCGGCCTTTGGTTTCAATAGCGAATAATGCAGTGATAACGGCTGTCATCAATAACACCGCCGCAAAAATACCGAACACATATTGAACACCCACGCCGGAGACGGTAAAACCTACAATTATTGGACCCAATGCCGAACCCAATCTTAGCCAGGCGCTACCTACACCCGTACCTAACGCGCGTAGCCGAGTGGGATAAAGTTCCGCCGAGTACAAATACAGCGAAAAAGTAACTGTCTGGACCAGCGCATATCCCAATCCGGCCAGTACCAGTATCTTTATTGGTGCCGTTGCGCCTGTGGTGGCCAGTATCGCGAGAGGTATTGCGGCGAGAAACAAGGCACCCATGTACCAGCGGCGACGACCGACCTTATCAATCAATAGTGCACAAATTACTGCAGCAACTACACCCGCTGCTGATGTCATGAAACCATAAGCCAGGCTGGTTTCGAGCGGCAAATGGAAGTGTTGACGATAAAGTGTCGGCAGCCAGGTAATAAGTCCATTAGCGACCATGTAGGAGCCAAACCACATGGCCCAAATAACGAGTGAGCGCTTAAAGTAGATGCCTTTGAAAAGCTCTTTCCAACCCCCTCTGTTATTTATCGCATGCATCTGCGGCACTTCTACTGGAGGTTGCAGTGTCTTGCCTGCTTTGACCGCGCTATTTTCCAGGCGAGTGACAATCCGGTCAGCCTCTTCAAGGCGCCCCTTGGAAGCAAGCCAACGCGGCGATTCGAATAGGAAGAAACGAAGGGGAATCAGCAGCATCGCGGGTACCAACCCCACTGCGAACATTGCTTTCCAGCCGTAGATCGGAACGAGGAAGTAGCCAATTATCCCGGCCCCTACCAGACCAAGCAGAAACATGACTTCGTACAGAAGGAAGAATTTTCCTCGTTTTTTGGAGCCGATCAATTCGTTGATATAGGCGCTCGCGACCGGGACTTCTCCTCCCGTACCGATGCCCTGTATGAACCTGAAAGCAATCATCATCGCTGCGCTGGACGCAAACAGGCAGGCGACGTCCATCGATACGAACAACAGGATGGTAAATGTCAGCACCTTCATACGCCCAATTCTCTCGGCCAGCCATCCAAAGATCAGTGCGCCGAACAGCTGCCCCAGATAACCGGCAGAGAGAATCATGCCGATTTGGGTGCCGCTCAGGCTCCACTCTTTGGCCAGAACCGGCATCGCATAGGCAATGGCAATGACGGTATAACCGTCGAAGAAGGTCGCGGCACCAATAATATTCCTGGCCCAAAATACTTGTCTGGTGATGGGAAGCCTTTCTAACCTGGCACTAATATTCGCCTGACTTCTAACTTTTTCTGGCAAGGGCTCAGTTTCAACGTGGTGCATCAACATAGCACTTCCTTTTATTGTTTTTGCGCTTTTCAGAGCGATAAAAAACTTACCGTCGTAAACACAGTGCAGTGGTGTAGTTTATTCCCAAGCTAATCTTGTTTAGCATTACTGGCTAATGCCGGGTGATCAGCTTTTCAGAAATGACTACTTCACGACCGTGTTCACGGCGAAGGAAAAAAATTTAGAGGACTTTCTAGCTGAGGTACTGAAAGTGTCGTTCGAGCGTGATGTCGACGGCGCTGATTGTATGTCGGCACTATTATGGAAGCGTCGCACGTCATATACAGAGCGGGCGCTGTTGAACGGAGTGCGAATAAAGGCTGACCTGGTATGCAAACCGGGCACGGCACGCGGGCGGTATGCGCCAATCGCGGGAAGACGGGCATTTATGCAACTGCCTTGGTCATGGACGACGGAATGTTCGGGGTAGGCATCTTGCTTAGCGATCTGTTTCATCTTTCGTCGCGCCTTTTTTGTTTTTCGGAATGCGAAAGTTTTTTCTTTCTTGTATTCAGACTACCACCATCAGTTTGCAGGGCCCACACTTTTTTTGACGATCCAACTGCTTTTTTATTCTTTTATGTCATGTTTGCTGCCCATGAAATTCCATTAGGTTTTATAAAGGCTCTGCAGATTTAGGCCGGCCACGATTGCAAAGTGCCATCTATTGCGCCGATCACAAGGGGGTTGTAGAGCACTTAAGAACGCGCTGAATATCCACGCCACCCTGACACTCTCTGGATTTAAGCTATACCAGACACATTGAAGCGAGGTGGAAACAGATGAGTTTTTGAAGCCGCAAATCCAAAAGTTCGACGAATTCGCTTTAGCCGTTCAGATTGCGGATCTGCGGTTGCTTCTTCGCTGGATCCGTGAGTCTGTACGTCCAGTGAGGCGGGAAAGCTGAAGACGAGGGAAGGCAATAAGTGATCATTTCGCAACTCGGAAACCGGGCGGTGGATAACCGAGTAGGCCAACGCATCGCCAGGTGCTATTCTTTTTAACGGTTTTTCGCATTCCGAAAACAAGAACTACCCCAGATGGATATCGCCCATGGCTCCCAGAAACTCAACAAAAAGCGAACCGACGAACTCTGCTGACGAAGACAAAAGCCAGCGCAGCACTGTTCAGTCACTTGCCAAAGGATTTCGAGTCTTGGAGGCCTTCACTGCGGAAAAAGACGAGCTTACATTGAGCCAGATCGCAGCCAAGGCCGACCTCGACCCTGGCACAACCTACCGTATGCTCAATACGTTGGTGGATCTCGGATATGTCTCTCGCATCCCTGAAAGCAAGCGCTTTTCCCTCACACTCAAAATTCTCAATCTGGGCTTCCACGCAATTGCGCATACAGACCTTCGCAGCCTGGTTCGCCCGGTTCTAAAAGGGCTCGTCAGCGAAATAAGCGAAGCTGCGAGCTTTGCCGTTCTTCAAGGGCCCGATGTACTCTATCTTGAGCGTGTCAGGGCGGGCATCACTCGCCTGGGAGTGGATATCCGTATCGGCACAACCGTCCCCGCTTGCCAAACAGCAATTGGCCAATCGATCCTGGCGTTCCTGCCTGAGCACGAAGTCGAGCGCATTGAGGCGCTTTCCTTATCCACATCCTTTAAGAGCAAAGCACTCTCTCGACCGCTTTCCGAGGTACTGGAGAAAATTCGAACGGATGGATACATCATTAGCGATTCACTTTTCGCCGAGGGCCTAAGGATTTTGGCCGTCCCAGTACTGGATATAGATGGTTATCCTGTCGGCGCCATCAGTATCGCAGCCCCTGCTGTCCGCTGCACAACCGAGGAACTCGAACGCAGAGCGTTGTCCGTTACATTGACAGCAGCTAAGAATATAGGTCGAGCCCTGCTGGCTAGTGGTAGCGTAAATTCCAGTCCGTGATTAACTCGAAACGAGGTGGTTTTCCATCGAAGCCACCTTGGCGTGGAAAAGTTCGACGCAAGAAAAGACGGGGCCAACTTGTCTTGGCGCCTGTGAAGCATTTGTGGCGCAGAGGTGCTTAGTATTACCTTCACCTTCAAATTGTGAAGGGGCGATGGGCGTGGAGTATCGCCTGATTCGATAGCCTGAGTTTACCGCGTCTCTCCTGACCTCAATCTCTCGAACTCCCTGGTGCGGACCTGCACGCCGGGTGGTTTGGCAGGGGAACGGCCTGTGAAGACACTCCCCCATGCCGATCGCCTGATAGTGTGTCAGCGCTGCATGTTCGAGCACGTTCAATCGGCGAGAACCTCGAAAATTTTATCGCTTGTTACGTGATAGAACACAACTTGAGCTTTAACCCCAGAGCAGTCTGGCTGGCTTTTTTCAACTCGCTGAGTTTTTCGTAGCCATAGGCGCGTGGAGCCCTGGTCTCAGTTTGCTGATATTTGCACCTGGCTGAATCGGTTGAATTGAGTGATCGACGTGCCACGGATAGAGCGCAACCATCGCAAGGCACTTGCCAAGGCCCTGACGTTAACGTAAAGATGGGAATAAGGCGCTGAACTCAAAAGGGCGCAGGGCGGACCGATCCGGAGCGCTTGATGATAAAAACAACTCATCCCAAACTTCATCGCGAAGCCCGGCTGGCCCGGGAAAAAATGCACCTCGAAGGTACCGTTCCCGATGGCGTGTTGCGGGCGGAAATCGATGCGTCGTGGCGGCGTAGTCTCAGCCATGGCGTGCATTTCAATGCCAAGCAAGAACTGGCGCTGGACTCGAACGCGAGCCTTGAAGTGCTACTGGAGAGCAATCGGTTTTTGATCGATGCGGCGATGCCGGCCATCGATTATCTGGCCGAGCGCCAGGGCAAGGAAGGGCTCATCATCCTCGCCAATTCCGAGGCCACCATCCTGGCAGCCGAAGGGCGCGCCGATCGTTTCAAAGGTAGCAACCTGCAAGACATCACGCTGGGCGCTTGCTGGAGCGAAGCGGCGCGCGGCACCAACGCGCTGGGCACCGCGCTGGTGGAAGCGCGGCCAACGATGATCGATTGCGGCGAACATTACCTAGACCGTCTGACCGATTTTTCCTGCACCTCGGTGCCGATTTATTGCCCGCAGGGTGACATCCTCGGCGTCCTTGACCTGACCCGCGAAGGTCCGCTCGGCCGCGTTCACGACAGCACGGCGTTGCTGACCATGGCCGTCAGCCAGATCGAAAGTCGCGTGTTCAACGCTTGTTACCCGGACCAGATTGTCCTCGCCTTCCACAGCCGTCGGCAATACCTCGAATCCCCTTGGCAGGGTTTGCTCGCGGTGAGTCTCGGTGGGCAGATCCTCGCGGTCAGCGCCCAGGCTTGTCAGTTGCTCCATGCCGAGCGTTCGGCGCTGGTTGGCCGACGCTGTGAAGAGTTCCTGGGTGTCGATGGCCTGCAACTGTTATCGCGCCTGCATCAGGGCGGCATCGGCAGTCTGCAAACCGCCAAGGGTGAATTTTTCTACAAAACCCTGCGCGCGCCGCAGCGCTCGATCACCGTCAGCGCTCCATCGCGCACCCCAATTAAAACCGCTAAACCGCAACCCGATCTCGAATCCCTGGCCGGCAACAATGCCCGTTACGCCCGGGCGCTGCGCATGGCCCGCCAAGGCCTGGCCAATGAATTGCCAGTGTTGCTGCTGGGCGAAACGGGCACCGGTAAGGAAGTCATTGCCCGAGCGCTCCATATGGCTGGAACCCGCTGCGACAAACCTTTCGTCGCGGTGAACTGCGCGGCCATCCCCGAAGGCCTGATCGAGTCGGAGCTGTTTGGCTATCGCGAAGGCGCCTTTACCGGTTCGCGCCGGGGCGGCATGGTCGGGCGCCTGCAACAGGCCCATGGCGGCACGTTGTTTCTCGATGAAATCGGCGACATGCCGCTGGCCTTGCAGGCCCGTTTACTCAGGGTACTGCAGGACCGCAAGGTCGCGCCGCTGGGCGCTGGAGAGGAGCAAGACATCGACATCGCGCTGATCTGCGCCACGCACCGCGACCTTAAGCGTCTGGTAGAAGACAAACACTTTCGCGAGGATCTGTTTTACCGGGTCAACGGCATCAGCGTAATGCTCCCGGCCCTGCGCGAGCGCGACGACTTCAATGGCCTGGTCGATCGTTTGCTGGCCAAACTCGATGCGCCGACAGTCGTCCTGCATGACGATTTGATCCGCTTGCTAGGCGGCTATCACTGGCCGGGCAACATCCGCCAATTGGAAATGGTTCTGCGCACCGCGTTGGCCATGCGTGAACCCGGGGACACCGTGCTCACCCTCGACCATCTGCCCGACAGTATGCTCGACGAACTGACCGCCGGCGAACGCCCTCAGAGGGGCAGTATTCGTGAACATGAACTGGAGCTGATTCGTCAGTCCCTGGACACGCACCAAGGTAACGTCTCGGCGGTCGCCGATGCCTTGGGTATCAGCCGCGCGACTCTGTATCGCAAGCTCAAACTGTTGCGTTCGTGATGCTGCGTTTGATCGTTCGGTTGGTCGACAGCCAGAACCCCGCGACCCTGCAAGCGGCGTTGCGCTGGCTCTACAGCTTCGTGCGCCCGCACCGGTTGGCGATTGCCGGGCTGCTTGGGCTGTCGGTCTGCGCCTCGTCGCTGGTATTGGTGCAACCCTGGCTAACCAAGCTGCTGATCGACGACGGCCTGTTGGCGCGCAATTTTGCGATGCTGGTGCTGATCGCCGGGTTGATGATTGTCGCCGTGTTGTTGGGGACGGCGCTGTCGGGCATCAATCGTTACCTGCACACGCGATTATCCGGACGGATTCTGTTTGCCCTGCGCGATGACCTTTATCGGCATTTGCAGATGCTCTCGCCGGGTTTCTTCGGCCAACGGCGAATCGGCGATTTGATGTCGCGTCTCGACGGCGATGTCGCGGAGATCCAGCGCTTTGCCGTGGACTCGCTGTTCTCGGCGGTGTCGAGCGTGATTGGCCTGGTGGTCGCCGTGGCGATGTTGATGACCCTGTCGTGGCAGCTTTCGCTGCTGGCCTTGGTGCTGATTCCACTCGACGTGCTTTGGCTACGCTGGATGCGGCGCAAGGTCGAGCGCGATGTGCGGCAGTTGCGCGAGCGTTCGGCGGACATGTCCTCGTTCATGGTCGAGACCTTGCCGGTGATGAAATTCATCCAGTCCGCCGGTCAGCAACAGCGCGAGGCGCGGCGACTGGAGACGTTGGGCCAAGGGTATATGAGTCAGCTCTTGCGCCTGCAAGTCACCGAGTTTTTCACTCAAGCGGTGCCCGGCACGCTGACGTCGTTATCGCGGGCCTGTGCGTTTTTGATTGGCGGTTACTGGGTGGTGCAGGGGACGTGGCAACTGGGCGCGCTGATCGCGTTTTCGACTTACCTGGGCATGGCGGTCGGCCCGGTTCAGAGCTTGCTCGGGCTCTATGTCGCGATTCAGCGGATGACCGTGAGCCTGGGGCGGGTCATGGAACTGCGCGGCCAAGAGCCGACCGTACTTACCCCGGTTACGCCGCAGCCGATGCCGGATTCTGGCGAACTGCGTTTCGACAGCGTGCACTTCAGCCATCCCGGTCGGCCGACCACCTTGCGTGGCGTTGACGCGCGAATTCCTTACGGTTTGAAAGTCGCCCTGAGCGGCGGCTCCGGTGTCGGTAAATCGACCCTGATCGATCTACTGCAACGGCATCACGATCCGCAGTCCGGTCGGGTCTTGCTGGGGGAGGTCGATCTGCGCGAGCTGGACCTGTTCCAGTTGCGTCGGCGGATTGCCGTGGTCAGTCAGGACATCGTGCTGTTTCGCGGCAGCCTCGCCGACAACCTGGCCTACGCGGTGCCGGACGCCAGTCGCGAAGCGATTAACGAAGTGGCGCGGCTGGCGCAGCTCGACAGCCTCATCGAATCACTGCCCGAAGGCCTCGACAGCCCTTTGGGCGAGCGTGGCCAGCAGTTATCCGGCGGACAGAAACAGCGCATCGCCATCGCCCGGGCGCTGTTGCAGGATCCGTTGATCCTGGTGCTGGACGAAGCGACTTCGGCGGTCGACGAAGCCACCGAGCGCGAAGTGATCGCGGCCATCGACCGGTTGTTCGCCGGGCGCACGCGGATCCTAATCAGCCATCGCCCCTCGACCCTGGCCGATGCCGATTTGTGCTTTGAATTGCTGGATGGCGTGCTCACGTCAGGAACGGTGCAGCATGAGGCCTGAGCTGCGGGTTGGGGTGGTGGACAGTGGTCATTGCGCAGCGCAACGAGTGCGGGTGATTGCCGGTCGGCGGTTCTCGCTACAGGAGGATGGCCTGGCCGAAAGCGATCTACGCGACGATCCGCTGGGCCATGGTAGCGCGGTGATCGAGGCCATCAGCCGGCGTGCACCGGCGGCGGTTTTTTGCGTCGCCCAGGTGTTCGACCAGCGTGGCGTCACCAGCGCCTTGCAGATCGCTACCGCCATCGATTGGCTGGTGGCGCAGGACGTGCGGTTGATCAATCTGAGCCTCGGTTTGCGGCAGGATCGAAGCTTGTTGCGTGAAGCCTGCGCAGCAGCGGTGGCGCAGGGCATTCTATTGTGTGCGTCAAGCCCGGCTCAGGGTTTAGGGGTGTTCCCGGCGGATTATCCGCAGGTGCTGCGGGTCACCGGCGACGCTCGTTGCACCGCGCAGCAATGGTCGTGGCTCGACAGCGCCCAGGCAGATTTTGCCGCGTGTGTTTACGGTACCTACCCGGGGCAGTCGGGCGCGAGTCTCGGCTGTGCGGCATTGAGCGGGCATATTGTGGGTTTTCTCGTTGAAAATCCCGAGGCGAGCAACGAACAGATTGTCGAGTGGCTGCAAAAGAACGCCCATTATCACGGCCCTGAACGGCGCGTCGGCCCATGAAGCCGATTGTGATTCTTGGCGCGGGGCCTGCGGGGGCGGCGGTGGCCCTGGGGTTGCGACGGCTTGGATACCCCGTCACGCTGGTCAGTGAGTGGCGGCGCTTTGCGGCGCTCGAAGGGGTGTCCATGCGGGTGCTGGAGGCACTGCGCGGTGCGGGCCTGCATCAAGCATTGACGGATGCGGCGCAGCCTTCCCAGCGGCAGGTGTCCTGGAACGGTCAGCAGCATGCTCAGAACATCGAATTTTTGCTGGATCGCCCGAGCTTCGATCGCGGCTTGCGTGAGGACTTGCGCTTGGCCGGCGTTGAGTTGATCGAGGGCCGAGTGCTGACGGTGCAGTTACACGCTTCGGGACATCGAATCGAACTGCAAGGGCGTGATGCGCTGCTCGCGGATTTCCTGGTGGAGGCCCGCGGACGCCAGGCACCGGTCCTTGGCAAAGGCTTGCGTGGGCCGGAGACGGTCAGTTTGCTCAATCGCTGGCAAGGTGCGCCGGGTACCACCGCCAGTGCTGTGGAAAGCCTTGCGGACGGCTGGGCCTGGATGGCGCGTCGGGCCGACGGCCAGTGCTATTGGCAATGGACAGTGGATGTGGCCAGTGCCGAGTTGCCGGGCAAGGCGCTGTTGCTCGATTACTGCCGCCAGCGGTTCCAGCAGTCGGCATTGACCCAGGCGTTTTTCGGGGGCGAACCGCAAACCGATCTGCACCTGCATGCCCGAAGCAGCACTGCGATTTTGTGTCCGCAGGTCTGTGGCGACCATTGGATTCGTGTGGGCGACGCCGCCATGGCGGTGGATCCGCTGTCGGGGAATGGCATCTTTCAGTCATTGTCTTCGGCGTTGCAGGCGCCAACGGTGATCAACACGCTGTTGCGCAAACCTGAACGGAGGTTGCTGGCACAGCGTTTTCATCAGCAGCGGGTAGAGCAGTTGTTTTTGCGCTTCGCGCGCATTGGCCGGGACTTTTATGCCGATGAGCAGCGTTGGTCGAACCAGCCGTTCTGGCAGGCGCGGCGGCAGTGGCCGGATGCTGAGGTTGCCCACGCCGCGGTGGAATTCTCCACGCTGAGGATTGAACTGGCGCCGGTACTGCGCGATGGATTTGTGGATGAGGCCGAGGTGGTGATCACGGCGGATCAGCCGCTGGGGATCTGGCACGTGCACGGGGTCGAGTTGGCACCGTTGGTGCGACGGTTGCACACCGAGCCGGTCGCACAAGTGTTGGCTGGGTTGACGGCGGAGCAGGGGAAGGTGGTTCGCAGCTGGCTGCTGGGACAAGGGTTCAAGCCCTGACATTCGAGGTGCAGATCGTTCCCACGCTCCGCGTGGGAACGCCGCCAGGGACGCTCCGTGTTCCGTTTGTGGATGTGACGCAGAGCGTCAGGGATGCATTCCGACGCGGAGCGTGGGAATGCATCCCTGGGTCAGAGCTTGATCAACACCGATTTCAACTCGGTGTAATGCTCGATCGCCGCATACCCCATCTCACGCCCGACCCCCGACATTTTGTAACCGCCAAACGGCAACGCCGGGTCCAGGGCACTGTGGCAGTTGACCCACACCGAACCCGACTTGATCCGCGGAATCATCCGGTGCACCGCAGCCAAATCATTCGACCAGATACTCGCCCCAAGGCCATAAGGGCTGTCATTGGCCATACGCAATGCATCGGCCTCGTCGTCGAACGGAATCGCCACCAACACTGGGCCAAAGATTTCCTCTTGTACCAATGCATGCCGCTGGTCGACGTCGACAATCACCGTAGGCTTGACGAAGAACCCCGGCCCGAATTGCTCACCGCCACAGGCGATGGTCGCGCCACTTTCCCGGCCTTTTTCGATGTAGCCATAAACCCGTTCCTGTTGACGGGCGGAGATCAACGGTCCCATTTCGACACTAGGGTCCAGGCCGTTGCCGAGCTTCATCGCGATGGCGATGTCGGCGATGTCTGCCACCACATTGTCGAAATGCTTGCGCTGCACATACAGCCGGGACCCGGCGCAGCAGACCTGGCCCTGGTTGAAGAAGATCGCACTGGCGGCACCCGCGGCAGCGGTCTTCAGGTCGGCATCAGCCATGACGATGGTCGGCGATTTGCCACCCAGCTCCAAGGTGACCCGGGTCATGGATTCCATGGCGATCTTGCCGATCTGCTTGCCCACGGCGGTGGAGCCGGTGAAGGTCAGCTTGTCCACCAACGGGTTATGAGTCAGGGCGGATCCCGCTGTGATGCCGGTGCCGGTGACCACGTTGAACACGCCTTCGGGGTAACCGGCTTCCAGCACCAGTTCGGCGAGCTTCAGCGCGGTCAGCGGCGTTTCGTCGGCGGGTTTGAGCACCACGGTGCAACCGGTGGCCAGGGCAGGGCCGAGTTTCCAGCAAGCCAGCAACAGCGGAAAGTTCCAGGCGACGATGGCCCCGACCACGCCCACCGCTTCGCGGCGAATGAAACTGTGGAATTGATCGTTGGGCATCAGCGGCAGCGACACGTCAACACTGGAGCCTTCGATCTTGGTTGCCCAACCGGCCATATAGCGCAGGAAGTCGATGGACAGTTGCACGTCCATCACTTGAGCCACCGCCGCGCTCTTGCCGTTGTTCAGGCATTCGAGTTGCGCCAGCAGTTCGGCGTCGCGCTGCATCAGATCGGCGAGTTTCCACAACAGGTTCTGCCGCTCCCTAGGGCGGGTGCGCGTCCAGGCGGAATCGTCGAAAGCCTGACGGGCGGCGAGTACTGCGCGGTCGACATCGTCGGGGGTGGACCTTGGCACCAAGCACAGCACTTCGCCGGTGGCCGGATTGTGCAGAGGCATGGTCTGGCCGTCGGCGGCCTCGACCCAGTCGCCGCCGATGAGCATGCGTGGGGCGCGTTGGACGAAGGCCGAGGTGGCGGGGAGCAGATAAGGCAGCGGCATGATGAGACCTCTTGTTGTGCTGAGAAACGTGGACTTCTCCAAGTTGGCAATGGCTGTGCCAAGTACCAGGAACGGGTGGATGGGCCTTTGTTGGCGGGGGTTCTAGCGATGAAAGGGGACGGTCGGCACCCAGGTTTTGTCGCAAATCGCGACAACGTATGAGACGACGAGCGGATCCCGTTGTACGCAAACGTCATCGCTGGACGAGAAGTGTTTCAGCCGAGGACATCTATGCTGTCTCAGAGTGCAACAGCTGTCGCGATATTAGACGCAGGCGGTCTTGTTCTGACGCGTTAGAAAGCCAAAATAACCACGTAACTAATTGATTAATAATATAGTCGTTAAGCTGGCACGCTCCGTGTATTGCTCATCGCAGACGTTTCTCTTGCCTCCGTCAGCGGGTTGTCGCCGACGGTAGAAACCATAAAAACGATAAGCCACAAAAATAAGAAAGCACCGTGCGAGGTTCGACGTTGATGAAGAGAAAACTCCGATCAGGCCTGAGCGTCAGTCTGCTGGCCGTGGCGGCCTGTGTGGCGCTGCATTCGCCTTACAGCCTGGCAGCTCGCGACGCCCAGACCATCCTCAAGGAAACCTGTCAGGGCTGCCACACCCCCGAAGCCGATAACGCCCTGAGCCGTATCAGCCACCAGCGCAAGACGCCGGAAGGCTGGCTGATGAGCATTGCCCGGATGCAGGTCATGCACGGGTTGCAGATCAGCGATGACGATCGTCGAATCCTGGTCAAATACCTGGCCGACACTCAGGGCCTGGCGCCGAGCGAGACGGACGGTGTGCGTTATGCGCTGGAACGACGGCTCAATACTGTCGAGAAATTCGACGACCAGACCAGCCAGATGTGCGGCCGTTGCCACTCCGGTGCGCGGGTTGCCCTGCAGCGTCGACCTGCCCAGGAATGGGAGCGCCTGGTGAACTTCCACCTCGGCCAGTGGCCGTCCCTCGAATACCAGGCCCTGTCCCGTGACCGCGATTGGTTCGATCTGGCCCGCAAAGAAATGGTGCCGTTGCTCGCCAAGCGTTATCCGCTGGACAACCCGGCCTGGAAAGCATGGCTGGGCAGCGCGCCGAAAGCCGAGGCGCTGGTCGGCGATTGGAGCTTCAGCGGGCACCTGCCGGGTAAAGGCGAACTGGCTGGCGTCATGAGCGTGACAGCCGATGGCAGCGATACGTTCAAGGTCAGCGTCAAAGGCCAATACGCCGATGGCAGTCCGTTTGAGGGTGACGGTAGCGCGATTCTCTACAGCGGTTACGAATGGCGCGGCAACGTGACCATCGACGGCTTGGTCATGCGCCAGGTATTCGCCGCCCAAGGCAACGCCATGCAGGGCCGGATGTTCGAGGCCGAGCACGACGAGCGGGGTTTGGACTTCGTCGCAGCCAAACAGGGTTCCAATCGTTTGCTGGCGGTGCAGCCGGGTTATCTGAAGGCGGGCAGCGAAACCGAAGTCACCTTGGTCGGCAGCGGTCTCACTGGCAAACCTGACTTTGGCAAAGGCGTGGAAGTGGTCCAAGTGCTGGAGCAAACGCCCGAGCGCCTACGGGTCAAACTCAAGGCGGCTGCCAATGCGCAACCGGGCCTGCGCAACGTCACGGTCGGCACGCTGAAAGGCCCGACGCTGTCGGTCTACAGCAAGATCGCTGAAGTCAAAGTCGTCCCCGAATTTTCGGTGGCGCGGATCGGCGAGGGCGGTGGTTCCACGCCGAAAGTCCAGGGCCGTTTCGATGCCGAGGCGTGGGGCAAAGGGGCTGACGGCAAGCCCTATCGCATCGGCGTATTCCCGGCGCAGTGGAAGGTCGAGGCTTTCGACGACCGCGCCAAAGAGGATGAAGACGTCAAGTTTGCCGGCACCATGCAGGCCGATACCGGCGTATTCACCCCAGGCGATGCAGGGCCGAACCCGCAACGCAAAATGTCCACCAACAATGCCGGCAACCTCAAGGTGATCGCCGCCGTCGATGATGCGGGGAGATCCCTGACCGGCGAAGGGCACATGATCGTCACCGTGCAACGCTGGAACAATCCACCCATTCCATAAGTTGGCTGTTTTTAACGGTTCCAGACACTTTTCGGAATGACCGCAAGCCCTGAGTAAGGGCTTGCACAGGAGGTTTGCAATGGGCGCTATCTTGAATCTGGTCGAGCGCAATCTGCACGAAGTGCATGTCGACGCCGACCGCATGCTGTTCCATATCCCCAGCAGTTCGCTGTTCGCCAGCGATGAGCTGACCGGCACCATCATCGATACCTTGCGCGGTCCCGGTTGTTCGTCGGACGACCTGATCCAGCGCTTGGCCGAACGCTTCAACGGCGAAGAAATCACCGAGACCCTGCGTGAGCTGATCTCCCTGGAGTTGGTCAGCGACGGCTCGCCGCTGACACCTGACATCGCTGCCAAACGCGTCGAGCGCACCGCGATCAATACCGTGGTGCTCAACGTCAACACGGGCTGCAATCTGAGCTGCACCTACTGCTACAAAGAGGACTTGGACAAGCCCTCGGCCGGCAAGAAAATGGACATCGAAACAGCGGTCGCTTCGGTAGAAATGCTATTGCGCGAATCCCCGGACGAAGAGCGTTTCACCGTGGTGTTCTTCGGGGGCGAGCCGCTGAGCAATCGCAAGCTGATCGAGTACATGGTCGACTATTGCGAAAAGCGTTTTGCCGAGGCGGGCAAGTTCGTCGAATTTGTCATGACCACCAACGCCACGCTGCTCACCGAAGACACCGTGGACTACCTCAACGCCCATCGCTTCGGCCTCTCCGTGAGCATTGACGGGCCGAAAACCGTGCACGACCGCAACCGCATCACCGTGGGCGGGCAGGGCACGTATGACGTGGTGCGGCGCAAGGCCGAGATGCTGCTGTCGCGCTACAACAGCCGCCCGGTTGGTGCGCGGGTAACCCTGACCACGGGCGTCACCGACGTTGAAACGATCTGGGACCACCTGTTCAACGAACTGGGCTTTGCCGAAGTGGGTTTTGCTCCGGTGACGTCTGGCGATATCAGCAGCTTCAACCTGTCCAGCGACGAGCTGATCGAAGTCTTCGCCAACATGAAGAAGCTCGGTCGGCGTTATCTGGAGGCGGCGCTCGAACACCGCAACATTGGTTTTTCCAACCTGCACCAGTTGATCACCGACATTCATGAAGGCCACAAAAAGGCCCTGCCTTGCGGCGCGGGCCTGAAGATGCTGGCGGTGGACCACAAGGGCGAATTGAACCTCTGTCACCGCTTTACCGGCTCGAGCCTGCCGACGTTCGGCAACGTCCACAGCGGGGTGAAACAGGTCGAGTTGAACGACTTCCTGTCCCAGCGCCTGGACCGCACCAACACCGGTTGCGAAGACTGCCAGATCCGCAATCTCTGCTCCGGCGGCTGCTACCACGAGAGCTACGCCCGATACGGCGACCCGACTCATCCGACCTATCACTACTGCGAACTGATGCGTGACTGGGTCGACTTCGGCATCGAGGTCTACACCCGGATCATGGCTCACAACCCTGCGTTTATCAGCAGCTACATCACTCCGCGCAAGGCTCACTGATATGAAACATCTCAAGGCAATCAACAACAAAGCCCAGAAACTCGATCAGGCCGCGGCCGAAAACCGTATCGAAGAAGTGGTGGCGATGAGTTCCGTCGCCGGCTGCGCCTCGACGACCGACCCGGGTTGGGAAATCGATGCGTTTGGCGGTGTGTCTTCGCTGTGCCAGCCGATGGAAGCGGACCTGTATGGCTGCTCCGACCCCTGCTGGTGGCCGGCCCAGGTGCCGGACATGATGAGCACCTATCCGGACTGGAACAAGGATGCCCAGGCGTCCAACGAAAACTGGCGCAACCTTGGCACTGTCTTTCCAAAAGACAAGTGATCGGTCATGAAGAAGGATTCCAGCATGCAATGCATCAAAGCCTGCGGCTTGGCCGCGTTCGGTGTCCTGAGCGCTCTATCGCTCAATGTTCTGGCCGATGAAAACACTGCGCTGCAAAGCGGTCACGAGTACATGGTGACCACCAATTATCCGAACAACCTGCACGTGATCGACCTGGCAACCGACAGCCTGTTCAAGACCTGCAAAATGCCGGGCGCCTTCGGGCCCGGCACCGTGCAGCTGTCGCCGGATCGCAAGACCGCCTACGTGCTGAACAACCATTACGCGGATGTCTACGGCGTTGAGCTCGACAACTGCAAACAGGTCTTCCACGCCAGCATTACCCAGAAACCTGGGGAAAAAGCGAAGTCGATGTTTGCCTTTACCCTGAGCCATGACGGCAAGGAATTGTTTGCCATCGCCAACCCGACGTTGATGCTCAACGATCGTTACGAAGTGCAGCAACCCCGGCTCGATGTGTACGCCACCGATGCCGGTATGGACGCCAAACCCGTGCGCAGTTTTCCGGCGCCGCGGCAGCTGACCATCATGCAAAGCGGTGACGATGGCACGTTGTATGTGGCGGGAGCGGATGTTTACAAGGTCAACGTGAACACCGGCAAGTTCGACGTGCTGATCCCCAGTCGTCATTGGAAACGTGCCAATTACAGCGCACCGGATGTGCTCTATGTGTGGAACCAGCAGACCTACCGTCATGATTTTTCGCTGCTCTACACCGCTGCGAAATTCAAGGATAAGAAGCAGGACCCGGCCACCGCCGAGTACCTCTATGGGCTGTTCAGCATTGACCTGAAAACCGGCAAGACCGAAACCACCGACTTCGGCCCCCTGACGGAAATCTATTTCAGTGGCATGCGTTCGCCCAAGGACCCGAACCTGATGTTCGGCGTGCTCAACCGGCTGGCCAAGTACGACATCAAGCAGAAAAAAATGCTTCAGGCCGCCACGCTGGATCATTCCTACTACTGCATTTCGTTCAACAAGGCCGGCAGCAAGATTTACCTGGCAGGTACTTTCAACGACGTAGCGGTGTTCGATGCCGACAGTTTGAAGCAGGTCGGCAACATCAAATTGCCCGGCGGGGACATGGCGATTACCACGGCGCAAATATTTACTCGTTAAAAACAAAGAGGGACAGCCATTCAACAAGGGCCCTGCGGTGTAAACCCCCGGCCCACACCTGGATCGTACAGAGAGAGTCGATATGAGTGTTCCCAGTTACACCAGTGGACTGCAAACCACACCCTTGTTGGCGATGACCATTGGCGCGGCGTTCGACCGAGCGGTGGAACGGTTCACCGATCGCGAAGCTTTGGTCGTACGGCATCAAGGGCTGCGCTACACTTGGGCACAGTTGGCCGAGGAGGTGGATGGTTGCGCCCGAGGGTTGCTCGCGCTGGGCCTCAAGGCCGGTGAACGGGTAGGCATCTGGTCGCCGAACTGCGCGCAATGGTGCATCACCCAGTTCGCATCCGCCAAGGTGGGGGCGGTGTTGGTGAACATCAACCCGGCCTACCGTCTGACCGAGCTTGAGTACACGCTCAAGCAATCGGGGTGTCGTTGGCTGATTTGTGCCGAGTCGTTCAAGACTTCCAACTATCACGCGATGCTTCACGATCTGCTGCCCGAACTCCACCGCTGCGCTATCGGCGCACTTGAAAGCGGCAGGTTGCCTGAGTTGCGGGGCGTGATCAGCCTTGGCGACACGCCGGCTGACGGTATGTTGTCATGGGAGGGCCTGTTGGACCTGGCGGAAAGAGTGGCTCCGCAACAACTGCGGCAATGCGGTGAGCAACTGCAGTTCGACGACCCCGTCAACATCCAGTACACCTCGGGCACCACTGGATTTCCCAAAGGCGCCACCCTCAGTCACTACAACATCTTGAATAACGGTTTTATGGTCGGTGAAAGCCTGAAGCTCAGCGAGCGCGACAGGTTAGTGATACCTGTGCCGCTGTATCACTGCTTCGGCATGGTCATGGGCAATCTGGGTTGTGTCACCCACGGAACGACAATGATCTACCCCAGTGCAGCCTTCGATCCCCTGGAGACCTTGCGGGCCGCTGCACAGGAGAAAGCGACCGGCATGTATGGCGTGCCGACGATGTTCATTGCGATGCTAGACCACCCGGAGCGGCAGTCATTGGACTTGAGCCATCTACGAACGGGCATCATGGCCGGCTCCACCTGCCCGATCGAAGTCATGAGGCGGGTGATCGACGACCTGCACCTCAAGGAGATACAGATCGCTTACGGAATGACCGAAACCAGTCCGGTCTCCGCACAGACCGGCCCGGACGACGATATTGAGCACCGAGTCAGCAGTGTCGGCCGCACTCAGCCACATTTGGAAAGCAAGGTCGTCGATGAGCAAAACCGGATCGTTCCTCGCGGTCAGATCGGCGAACTGTGTACCCGAGGCTACAGCGTGATGCTCGGCTACTGGAACAACCCGCAAGCAACTGCGGAGGCCATCGACAACGCACGCTGGATGCACACCGGCGACTTGGCAATCATGGATGAGAAGGGTTACCTGAAGATCATCGGGCGCAATAAGGACATGATCATTCGGGGCGGCGAGAATGTTTATCCGCGCGAAATCGAAGAGTTCTTCTTTACTCATCCTTCGGTGGCAGACGTGCAGGTCATCGGTGTGCCGGACAAAGTCTACGGAGAAGAGATTGTAGCTTGGCTCAGGTTGCATGAGGGGCACCAGGTAAGCGCCGACGAGTTGCGCGAGTACTGCAAAGGCCGGATCGCTCACTTCAAGACGCCGCGCCATTTCAAGTTCGTTGACGATTTTCCGATGACCGTCAGCGGCAAGGTGCAGAAATTCCGCATGCGTGAAGTAAGCATAGAGGAACTGGGAGCTCCAAGAGGGGATTTTTTATAGTAGCCGGCTTTTCGCCGCAAGCCGCTTTGACCGCCGGGACCCGGTTAAAAGCTAAGGAAACTCTGAAAAAGACTTTCTGGTGTGTTCGAAAAAAGTACGGCGCCAGACGGCGCAGTACCGACTTCCAGCTCGAGCAATCGCTGGGGCCGGAAGATCTTTGGTTGGTTTGCTGCCACTCTCATACGGGTCATCACACAGCTGTGTTTTGACACAGCTAGGGATGCTAAATTACTCGCCATGAATTTATTCCGAACCCACTGCTCGCCCATCGCCTGGATACTGTACGCAGTTATCTTGTTCAATGGTCTTGCGTGCAGTATCGGTCACGGTCAGATGATGGCCGCTTTTACCGGTAACGCTGTGGCCTCAGGTTCCCACGACGGCCTTGGGATGTCGGACATGCATCGAGGCCATCATGCAGGTGATCACGAGATGCACATGCCCATGGACGGATCTTCAAAAAAAATGGGCGCGTCAGGAAGCATGAAGGCGCAGTCGGGAGACTGTTCGTTTGCCGGAACACTGACGCTTGCAATGATTTTTTTCGTTGCACTGGGCTGGCTGATCCGGACCCGCAGCCCCCGTTTTGTGTTGCCTGGCCTCTGGCACGGGAAGTTATCAAGGCACACGCTCCCGGCACTCAATCCACAGGCCCCTTAACGCCTTTCGTGGAACTTTGAGTATCGCTCGCAAGAGCATCCAATACTGAATTTATAGTCTTCTGGGATGTGATCCCGGTCGGCCGCGTTTACACGTTGGTGAGTCCCTATGTCTGCATCATCTTCAAGCCCGGAGCCAAAGCCGTCCATGGCGTTTGCCGCCTTTCTGAAGCGGCTCCATTTTTACATCGGCGTATTCGTCGGTCCCTTCATGCTGGTCGCGACCTTGAGTGGTGTCGTCTATGCACTGACCCCTCAGATCGAAGATTCGCTCTACGCACATGCCCTGCACACAGACAGCCGTGGCTCCGCTATGAGCTTGCAGGCTCAGATTCAACGCGCACAGGCATCGGCGGGTCCAGGCCTAAGCGTGGCAGCGGTTCGCCCGGCCCCCCGGGAAGGGGATACCACTCGGGTTATGTTCAGCGATCCGGGCTTTGGCCCGTCAGAGCATCGGGCGCTGTTCGTGGATCCGGTGAGTGGCGAAATTCGCGGGGACATGAAGGTTTACGGTACTAGTGGTGTGCTACCGCTACGCACCTGGATCGATCAGTTTCATCGAGGTCTTTTGCTGGGGGATATCGGCAGGATCTACAGCGAGTTGGCGGCTTCATGGTTGTGGGTGGCTGCACTCGGTGGTCTGGTGCTGTGGGCAGTTCGCCGTCGTCGGCAGAGCCGTGGGCGCGGCAATGTGCGCCGCTGGCATTCCACTACCGGCATATGGCTGCTGCTGGGGCTGCTGTTCTTCTCGGCCACCGGTTTGACGTGGTCACAGTACGCCGGCGATAACATCGGCGTGTTGCGTGCCTACTATGGCTGGTCAACCCCAAGTGTGGCCACCTCCTTGGGCAAGTCGGCGGCGATGCCGATGCCCGTGGACGAGCACGCCGAGCATCATATGCACATGGCACCAATGGCACAGGCATCCATGCTGGACCCAGCTTTGTTCGACAGTATTCTGGCCAGCGCGCGTGGCGCGCATATCGATGCTGCCAAGGTTGAAATCAGGCCATCTACGAGTAGTGACAAGGCTTGGGTTGTCAGCGAGATAGATCGCAGTTGGCCGACGCAAGTGGATGCCGTGTCGATCGACCCGCAAACACTGGAAGTGGTCGATCACGTGAGGTTTTCAGAATACTCGTTGCCCGCCAAGCTCACCCGCTGGGGCATTGATGCTCACATGGGCGTGTTGTTTGGTCTGGCCAACCAATTGGTGCTGGTGGTCTTCGCCAGTGGCCTGGCGGCCATGGTTGTCATGGGTTATGTAATGTGGTGGCGACGTCGTCCAACGCTTTCCTTGGCGCGCAATCAGCAGGCAACGCTCTTGAACCTCTGGCGCTCATTGACTCCGGGCGCGCAATGGGCGTTGATCCTGGCTGCGTTGTCGATTGGCTTTGCGCTGCCCGTACTGGGCGTCAGTCTCCTGGGCTTTATCATCCTGGATTCGCTACTGGGCTATCGGAAAGCCGTGAGCCCCTGTGTCGAAGGTAAGGTGTAATCCTCAAGTGCGTGGATGATGCGTAACAGCCACCTGATCATCAGCATGGCTAAGTCTGTTCGCCATGCTGATGATCTTCGCCGGTCCTCTGAACAGTCAGGGGATCAGCCTTACCCGCGAAAAAAGCCAGCCGATGCGAATGGCTGGCATGAGCCAGATGCTTCATCATGCCTCTGCCACAATCCACATGATCTGATTGTCTGAGAACAATGTGGTTGTTGTTCGCTGCTGTTCCAGCACCCCGCACTTGCCGAATCCAACCTGCCCGCGTTGTGGCTACAGGTTCCATCCCCGCAGTATCGAGCTGCCCACTTCATTACCCAGCTAACCACTGCTCCTGTATTCCAGGTGCGCAAAGCAGAATTCCACCGGTTGGCTCGCCCAACCATGGCGGCGATCGCGTGATGCGCTCGTTTAGGCACCTTTAGGCCATCCTCCAGTTCCTGCTCGTTGGGCTCGAGGAAAACCTTGAATAATCGCTCGTCGCTCCGTTTGTGTACTGGCCAGAGTCTCCAGCAGTGATGAGTAATTGGGTTGTTGCCCTGTCTGACCTACGTACCAGGAAAGCCAGTCCTCTTGTTCGCCCGCGCCCGAGGCAATGCCTGCCCGCTTGACCAGCTCCATCGTGATTTCCCAGCCCGTGGGTATCCCCGCAGAACGAGAAACCCCAGATCCAAGTAGCACTGCATATACACCCTTGTTCTCATACATGGAGAATGCAAGCTGGGTCGTGGGATCGCTAGCAATGGTAGTCATGCCGTTGTCCTTGAGATCGCGGGAGGTATCCGAAGTCATGATGCGGAACGGTGTCCTTTGCCGAGATTAGTGTAATGGATGGCGGTTGATTGGCGCGGTCGTGGACGCCGGTCAAAAGCCCCTTTTTTCACAATAGCGGTTTCGTTCGCTGAGAGGGCAAGGGAAAGGAGATGGCTGCAGTGACACGACACGTCAGCCAGACGGTATGATCCCTATGCTTCTACGACAGGGGCGCGCAGCCATTTAATGGGGATTTCTATGAAGGTGTTCGTCAGCTCCGTTGTACGCGATTTTGAGCAATATCGTGCTGCAGCCAAAAAGGCAGTTTCACTGCTTGGCCATACTCCAGTGATGCGCGAGGACTTTGGCGCAAGACCTTATTCCTCCCAAGAGGCATGTATGACGGAGGTCGATCAGGCGGATATCGTGGTGCTCATCCTCGGGGCAGAATTCGGATATCAAACAAGCAGCGGGGAATCGGTGACCCAGCAGGAGTTCCGTCGAGCAAAAGCTGGCGGTAAGCCAATTCTGGCATTTCTGCAAGAGCTGCCAGTTGAGGGGAAGCAGCAAGATTTTCGCTGGGAAGTATCCGACTACGTTGATTGGCCTGTTCCGGGTGACCTTTACCAATGAGCAGGAGCTGACGGACGGCATTGTCCGTGCGCTCAGCCAGATGGCTGTCAGCCGTGAAGCCATTTCTGAGCAAGACTTCGTTCGTGAGCTTCAGCAGCGACCAAACGACAGTCGGTGGGGTATCCGGAGTGATGAAACGCGCCTGGAGCTCGCTTTCCTGCCGCAGCCTAAGCTGGCAGGTAGTCTGCGCGCGGTCCATATGCAGCACGAGGCGTTTTTCTTGAAGCTTTGCCAGGCAGGATTGGGTGAGCTCAAGGCAGGCTACGATGATTTTGACAACGCTGATCTGACGGGGCTGGATACCAAAGGTCTTGTGTGGAGACATCATGATAGTGGAATGAGTTGGTTGTCGATCTCCCTGACCAACCCATCATCGGCCGGCAATTCTTTCGCCTCGGACTACATTTCTCCATCTCATGTTAGGGCGGCGGCACTTGCAGCATTTGAGCTGCTAAGCGAGGGGAAAGGTGGATGGCTCCAACTCGGACTGTATGGCGTGGCCTATAAAGTGTTTGCTGAGCCTCCGGCGGGTTCGGTCACTAGCATGTCGATGCCACACCGTTCAGAGCAGGGCCTGGAGGCGCGCCAATTGATGATTCCCGCCTCTACGGCGCCTACAGCCGCTGGCTCGATGACGTGATGTTCCGCTTTGCGCGAAAGCTATCAACGTAGTCTTGTTCGATGTTTGCCTTGTGAGTTCGCGCTTTAATAGCTAACCCCTTGGGATCAAGGGCGCCACATAGGAGGACGTTTTTGGACGCGCAGACACACACACATTGAGATTGGTGCAGGGACTAGAAGACCTACTCGATCAGTTTCCTCTTTCAAACGTAATTCGAACGCACGCGGAGCTAACTGAACAAACACCGGTTGCTTGGTCTGAGCGACTCAGCGGGGTGGGGTATCCAGGGCGCAAGTTTTGGGATTATCCGGCGGAGCTGATGTACGACGAGGCTGGCGTGCTCGTTGGAGCCATGTTTGTACTCATTCAGGCGGCAATCGCAGAGACGGTCTCGATTGTAAAGCGGATCTACGAGCTAAACGGGCAGTCCATACGCAAGGACGCCGTGATGTCGCTAGAGGCGGAGATCAATCCGAAGTTAGGCCTTAGCTACGTTGCAATCGCCAACGGAGCTGCGAACTTTTATAAACACCGCTTCGAGTGGCCGGAAGACTGGGACGAGAGCGTGTCAACCCAACAGCAAGCTACAATCAATCTGGTCCGTGTCGTCGGAATGAGTCCAAAGCAAGATTTGGCAGATAACGTGCTTTCTGCTGTACGCGCCATGGCTAATACAAGTGACGGCAACATCAAAGACTTAGCGGGTCTGGTTGTGGAGAAATGGCGGGCGCGGCTTGCGCTACACCTCCGCTTTCAATTCGCGCTGACCCAGTATCCCTAATGGGAACTGAGCTGCTGCTATAGGCAAGCATCATCTACTGATAATCTTGCCCATTGATGCCATCAGTTTGATGAACGCTTGTCCGGCTGGCTACGAAAGAAGCTCAATCGCTTGGTTTGGAACCGCTCCAATTGCCTCTTGATACGCTGTGAAAACAAGTCCAGAATTAAGTCTTTTCCTGCTCCGGCAAGAAAATAAATCCCTTATATTTCAATGAGTCAGACGCCAGATACGAGTCTCGTTTCCCGCTCCAAATTCAAAAAAAGCCACTCAATCGAGTGGCTTTTTTTATGCCCGAAATACAGGCCCGCGCTGCCGCAGCGGGGCATTCCCAGGCCGCTCGCTCAGTGGGTCTGCCAGGCGAAAAATCATCCCTGTCGGCAAAGCGTCTACCTGCCATGGCTGCGGGATTTCCCGGCATGATGATGCATCCACTCATCCATACCCAGCACGCACCGGACTCCCGCAGGCCCAGGCATATGCCATTGGCGATGTTGATGGTCTTGGCGTGGCCATATCGCCAACCAAGCTAGTTCAAGTATCCAATAGAATGGTGTTCCGGCCTTGGCCCCTGAACAAGAGCCTCAAGTAAAGCAAAGGGGTGCAATCATTCAATGGTCTCGGTTTGAAGATGGCCTCATGAATGCACTTAGCGTTCACCTGGCTTGGTGCGCTCATCTCGTGATGTTCAATGGAGTGGTGTGGAAGTGAAGAATGGCGAGTGAAAGGACGTATTCAAAAGAATGGCTTCGCCTGTCAGGAGCAGAGATGGAGCTGTTTTCAGCATGCCATGAGTTTAGGCATTCTGCGGGCTTTATCAGTGAGTTGTCGTTGGCCCTCGCGGACCGTTTGGAGCAGGGAACCGCTCTCAGGTTTATCCGGGATGATGTGTTTGCGGATAATGAGCTTGATGATTTGCTTCCGGGAATTATTGATGCAGCGATAGAAGGTGATATAGGTAATGTGCCTCTCGCCAGAAGTGTGCTGCATAAGTTCAGGAAGAATGGTCTGCTCAAGGAAAAACTCGCGTCCAGTTTGAGCGGGTATCTCGAAGCCGAAGATTATTATGTGTACATGAGGGTCGCTGAGCTGTTGCTGGAGTTGGATTACTTCGATCTGAAAGCTGTTTTCGTGAGCAAATGCAAGGAAAGCGACAACGAGGATGTAGTCGAGGTGTATGACTTCTTTGCTGATGAGTTCAAGGCTGATGGCCTCTAGTTGAGGTGCTGGAGTCGTCTGGCCCGTGTTTCCGGCGCCGATGCTGTGACGGCGTAATCGAACAGCCTCCTGATAGCGACAACCTCTTCTGACGATGCTCGACTTGAGGGAAAACCCTCATTGCTGCCTGCGTGCTTTCCTACAATGATGGTGGAATTCGCCCTGCACAATGGAGCAAGCCATGAACCATACCCTCACCGACGACAAACGCCCGACGCCGGATCCGGCCGAGGACAATGCGTTTTTCCCCTCGCCGTATTCGCTAAGCCAATTCACTTCCGCCCACTCCGACCTCAGTGGTGCCGACTACCAGCGGCCCTATACCGGTGGACGCTGGAAGGTGCTGGTGATTGGTGCGGACGAGCGTTACCTGCTGACCGACAACGGCACGATGTTCTCCACCGGCAATCATCCGGTGGAAACCCTGCTGCCCATGTACCACCTGGACAAGGCCGGCTTCGGTTTTGATATCGCCACCTTGTCGGGCAACCCGGTCAAGTTCGAGTTCTGGGCCATGCCCTCGGAAGATGTCGAGGTCAAAGGCCTGTATGCCAAGTACCGCGACCAGTTCAAGCAACCCTTGAAGCTGGCCGAGGTCCTGGACAACGCCCTGGGCGCCGATTCCGACTACATTGGGGTGTTCATTCCCGGCGGCCATGGCGCGCTGATCGGCCTGCCCGAAAGTGCCGAGGTGAAAAAACTCCTGCAATGGGCCATGGCCAACGACAAGTTCGTCATTTCCTTGTGCCACGGCCCCGCGGCATTGCTGGCTGCCGGGCTGGGCGAGACCAGGGACTCCTGCCTGTTCAACGGTTACCGCATCTGCGCCTTCCCCGACGCCCTGGACGCCCAGACCCCGGCCATCGGTTACATGCCCGGCCACCTGACCTGGAAGTTCGGCGAGCAGCTATCTGCCCTGGGGATCGAGATCCTCAACCAGGACATCTCCGGGGCCGTGCACCAGGACCGCAAGCTGCTCACCGGCGACAGCCCGCTGGCGGGCAACTCCCTGGGCAAGCTGGCGGCCACCGCGTTGCTGCAAGCGGTAGCGGCCGGGTGACTGCGACCAGCGCTGAAGCGGCCCTGCACAGCGTCCTGGAATTGGAGCGCGCCACGGCGCTGCCTGCGATCCAGGCGCTGGTGCGGGGCCTGGCGGGCCCTTTCGGTTATGACCGTTTCGTACTGTTTTCCGCCTCATCGGCCAGGGACGAGGTGCTCGAGCGCATCTATTGGGTCGAGGGGGACTGGTTCGGCGACGGCCAGATGGTCGATGCCGCGACCTACGTGCGCCGCTGCCCGGTCACCCGGCATATCCTGGAGGCACGCGAGCCGTTCTTCTGGAGCAAGCGCGGGGACCGCTACCAGGTGGTCCGCCGCCCCCAGGGCGTCGGCCTGCATGGCCTGCAGGTGCCGGTGTTCGGTCCCTTGGGCCTGGAGGGCGCCATGAGCTTGGGCGGTGAGCGGATCGACAGCAGCCCCAGGGTTCGGCTGATGTTGGGCAGCGTCGCCAGTGCGGCGTTCTGTGCCGCACGGCGGTTGCTGGAGGTGGCCGTCAGCGACCCGTCCAGGCAGTTGTCGGATCGGGAGCGTGAAGTCCTGGCCTGGACCGCCGCCGGCAAGCGCCAGGCCGATATCGCCGTGACGCTGGGGTTGTCCGGGCGCACCGTGGAAAACCACCTGCGGGCGGCGCGTCGGCGCCTGGGCGCCAGTACCACCGCACAAGCCATCAAGGTGGCGGTGCGCAACGGCGAATTGGACGCCGTGCCTGGCCGCCAGGAGCCGTAGCCGGGTGGCCGGGCAGGGCACGGCCGAGGTCGTCATGGACAACCTCGGCCTGGGCTCCGGGGTTAGTGGGCGACGGTCAGCACCACCTTGCCGATGTGCTGGCCGGACTCCATCAGGGCGTGGGCCTGGTCGGCATCCGTCAAGGCGAAGGTCTTGAAGATCAATGGCTTGATCGCGCCGCTCTGGACGTGGGGCCAGACCTTGGATTCCAGCTCGGCGATGATCCCGGCCTTGTCCTCTGGGCTGCGCGAGCGCAGGGTCGAGCCCATGTGGGTCAAGCGCTTGACCAGCATCGGGAACAGGTCGACCTGGGTCGCCGGGCCCTTGACCACGCCGATCTGCACGATCCGCGCGTTCATCGCCGCGGCCTGGAAGTTACGCGCCACATAGTCCCCGGCAATGATGTCGACGATGACGTCGACCCCAAGCTGCTCGGTCCCGAGCATCACTTGCTCGACGAAGTCCTCGCGGTTGTAGTCGATGGCCACGTCGGCACCCAGGGCCAGGCTGGCCGCCTGTTGTTGTGCATTGGCGACCGTGGTGAAGATCTTCGACGCACCCAGGGCCTTGGCCAGCATGGTCGCCGTAGTGCCGATGCCGGAGGCGCCGCCATGCACCAGCAGCGATTCGCCGGTCTTGAACTGGCCGCGCTGGAACAGGTTGACCCACACGGTCATGAAGGTCTCGGGCAGCGCCGCGGCTTCGATCATCGACAGGCCGCCGGGCAGGTGCATGGTGGTGCGTTCGTCGGCGACCGTGTACTGGGCGTAGCCGCCGCCAGTGACCAGGGCGATCACCGGGTCGCCCACGCTGAAGCGCGTCACTTCGCTGCCCAGGGCCGCGACTTCCCCGGCGATTTCCAGGCCCGGGATGTCCGAGGCGCCGACTGGAGGATCGTAGAGGCCCTTGCGCTGCAGCAGGTCGGGGCCGTTGACGCCGGCGGCGTGGACCCGGATCAGGATCTCCCGTGGGCCAGGGGTAGGCACCGCCCGGCGGGCAGGTTTCAATACCTGGGGATCACCCGGCCGGGTGATCTCGATAACGGTCATCTGCGCCTCTGGCGCACTATGGAAATGGCTCATAAATGGGTCCTGGTAAGGTGGATGCCGGCCGTTCGGGCTGGGGTGGGCAAAGGTTACGCAAGCGGGCCGGTGCCGGCGTGCGGCGATTTTGCGAGGCTGTGTTGCAATGATTCTTCATGGGGAAATCTTGAATGAACTGGGATGATGCACGGGTCCTGCTGGCCCTCGGGCGCGAGCTGACCTTGCGCCGTGCGGCGCGGGTCCTGCACGTGGACCAGGCCACGGTGGGGCGGCGTATCGCGGCCATGGAGGCGGACCTGGGGTCGACCCTGTTCCTGCGCACTCCGGCCGGCTACCAGCTGACCAGCGTTGGCGAAATGGCGTTCGCGATGGCCGGGAAGATGGAGCAGATGGCCCTGGAACTGATCCGGCGTACCGGGGGGATGGATAACGAACTGGCCGGCGAAGTACGGATCTCCACCACCGACTCCCTGGCCTGTGATTTCGTGATGCCGGCACTCAAGGCGCTGCACCTTGCGCACCCGGATATCCGCATCGTGCTCAACAGCACCTCCGAGGTGGTCAACCTGTCACGACGCGAAACCGATATCGCCATCAGGAACCTGCGTCCGGACAATCCCGACCTGATCCTGCGCAAGCTGGCCGAGTGGCCGATGGGCCTGTTCGCGACTCACGAATACCTGGAGCGCCATGGCCAGCCCGAGCCAGGCACCGGCTTCAAGGGCCATGACCTGGTGATGTACGAGCCGTACTGGCGGGATCGTGCGCAGCCGACCTTGCTCGACGAGCCCATCGACCAGGCCCGGGTGGTGATGGCGGTGAACTCCAACATGTTGCTGCGGCGCTCCATCGCCCAGGGCCTGGGCATCAGCGAGATCCCCATCGAGATGGGCCGGCGTGACGGCCTGGAGCGGATCTGGCCCGGGCGCACGGCCGGCAAGCCATATGAAGTGTGGATGGTCACCCACCAGGACCTGCGGCATACCACGCGCATGCGCCTGGTGATGGAGCACCTGGCGCGGTCCTTCGCCAACACTGGCGGGCCGGCGAATCCGCCGTTTGAATAATCCCCGGAATAATGCTGTGATTGCGCCCCTGAAGCCCGGCAGCCCTGCCTTTTCCTGAGATACCGCGCCATGGATAGCCAACAATCGACGACCCGGATGTCGCAACAGCCCGCCTGTGATGCCGGGACCCTGGCAGCGATCGCCGGCGGGACCGCGCTGGTGCTGGAGACCAACAACCTGCGCGGCGGCAAGGACGCGGCGCAGGCCCTGGACAGCCTCAAGCACCTGGTCGCCCGCCTGGCTCGCCAGAGCCTCTGCCCGCAATCGCTCGGCCAATGGGTCATCACCCACGATGGCCTCGGGCAAGCGGCCCGGGAGGCGCTGTGCGCACTGGCCGGGCGAGTGCTGGAGTTCGTCGAGATCGATCCCCGCACCGGTTATTACGAGGCCAAGAATATCGGTTTCGAGGCGGTCGACCAGGCGCGCTGCCAGTACGTGGTGTTCGCCGATGCCGACTGCCTTCCCGCCAGCCACTGGCTGGAACAGTTGCTCTTGCCCTTCACCGAGGTGGATGCGCCCCTGGCCGTCGCCGGGCGCACCAGCTATGCCCCGAGCGTGGTCGGCAGCGCGTTGACCACCATCGACTTCATGTACTTCCCCAGCCCACTCGGTGCCCGGGCGACCCGCAATTTCTACGCGAACAACGTGGCCTTTCGTTGTGCCACCTTCGAGCAGTATCGCTACCAGCCGCTGGACGGCGTCTACCGTGCCCACTGCCAGGTCATGGGCCTGCGCCTGCAAGCGGCGGGAGTGGCGGTACGCTACGTTCCGGCGGCCCATACCGAGCACCGGTTGCCCGACAGCCGTGGCGAAGTGTTCAAGCTGCGCTGGTTGCGCGGTGGCGACAGTGTCGACCTGACCCCCTACCTGGTGCGTGCCTATATGCCGGGCTGGTTGCAGTGGCTTGGACGCAGCGGACCTATCGGCCCCTTGTGCGTGATGCTCGGGCGCCTGGGCTACAGCCTGCGCGCGCTCAACCACCAGGACCTGCCGGCCGTGCATGGCCGGCGGCGCCTGGGTGCGATCCTGGCGATACTCGGTATCTCGTCCCTCGATAGCGCCGGTGCGCTGGTCCGCGGGCTGGGGTTGAACATCGGCCGTGCCAGCGCGCGCCAGGGGCAAGCCCTGTCCTATCACCGCCAGCTGGATTGATCCGCGCCGCCCCCTTGGCGCCCCTACAGGAAGTTCCCATGAGCATGAAACCCCTGGCCGCATTCGGCTCCTCCCTGGCGTGCCTGGCATGGTTGGCGTGCGCCGTCCCGGCCAGCGCCGCGTCCAGCGAAATCAGTGGCCGCAGCGTGCTGCACTTCGTCTCCGGCAGTGGCTGTGCGACGGTGCAGGGCGGCGCCGCGCAGGACTGCAACCGCCTGGCCCTGGACGTGGCGGACGCACGGGCCAGCGTTGACCCGCAGGCGCGCACCATAGTGTTCAGCGTCGAGGCCCGGCATGCCGGCAAGGGCGTGATCGGCGACGTGCTGCTGCATGGCAGCGGCATCGCCAGTGACGGCCAGCGCGTGCCCTTGAGCTTGCAGGTACTGGTGCGGCGCTCGGGCAAGACCTGGAAGGCCGACACCTATGTACATGCGCCGGTGCGTGGCACCTTCCGGGATATCGCCCTGGACCCTTACCAGATCAGCGTCCACCAGGGGCGTGACGAGTACGTGCTGCTCAATCCCGAGCTGGCGCGCAAGGTCCTGGCGCAGCCATCGATTGCCGCCCGGGTCGCCAGCTATTTGGTGGTGGTGCGTCCCAGCGACGGGGAAAATCCGACGGCCGATGACATCACCATCGGCCTGGGGGTCGGGCGGGTCTCGAAGTCGCTGATGCGTGCCCGCTTCAGCTCGAGGCAACCAGGCAGCCTGCCGCTGGACCAGGTGCTGGAGCAGGGCACCTGGAATCTCGACCTGCAAGCCTTGAGCGGCCAGATTCCGCTGTGGGTGGTCCAGCGCCAGCTGTTCGTCTTCGGCCTGGAGGACAGCCCCTTGCTCGAGGACGTGCGCCAGCGTGGCTTGCGCAAGCACGACCGCCTGGAGCTGGGCGCGGTCAATGGCAAGGGCTACCTGCGTTACAACGGCCAGGAGCAAAGTTTCCCCGGGGCCACTGCCAGCGGTACGGCCTTCATGCGTGACAGCTTCATCGGCTTGATCCTGGCCTGGCATCGCAGCGCCCAGGCGGCCACCACTGCGCCCCAAGGCGTGGACACCGCGCAGTCCATGCCATGAGTGTCGGCGAAGCGCTTGCAAGCCAAGCGGACTTCAGTTGCCTGGACATGCCCCGGCCCCGTGGGCTGGGAGCCGTGCAGGCGCGCCTGGTGGACCGCATCAAGCGCGTCGCCCTGCAGCGCCTGCATCGCAGCGTGCGTGGGGAGCGCCTGCTGTTGCGCATCTACCTGGCTGGGGAGGATGCCACCGAACGTGCGCTGCTGGATGAGTTGCTGCCGCAGTCGCCACCCTGGCTCGAGCGCCAGGTCGAGCGGCACCTGGCTGACGAACAACGGCACGTGACGCTGTTCGCCGCAGCCCTGGGCGAACGTGGCGGTGAAGGTACGGCACGCCTGGAACCGGATTGGCTCAGCCGGCGCAAGATCCTGCGCTGGCAGCGCCTGGCCCGCCGCTATGCGGGGCATTTCGAGCATGGCCTGCTGGTGCCGGCCTATGCCACCGGCCTGTGTGCCGAACAGATGGCGCAACGGGTGCTGAGCCGCCACTGCGCGGTCATCGGCGCCGAGCATGGGCTGTATCCGTTGCTGTCGCAGGTCCTGGCCGATGAAAAGGCCCATGTGCGCTTGTGCCAGGGCACCTTGCAACGCATTGTCGCCCCCCATGAAACCGTGCATCTGGCGCGCCTGCTCAAGGATATCCGCCGGGTCGATGCGAGCTTTGGCGTGACCGGAGCCCTGGCGATGTACCTGGCCGGCTGGGTACTGGGCGGTGGACGCGGCGCCATTCGATGACTCCACGCATTCTCTATCTCGCCACCGCCGATGCCCGTGGCCACCTGATGCGCGCGCAGTTGTTGGTGCATGCCCTGCGCGCGACCGGCGCCCAGGTCGAGGTGCTGACCACGTCTGAGCAGGGCCAGCGCTTCCTGTGCAGTTTCGGGGTCCAGGCCGAGGTCCTTTCGCGGCACTATGCGGTGCAGTTCGACAGCCAGCAGAACATGCTGCGCCGGGCCACCAATCGCAATGTCGCCCAGTACCTGTTCCGTCCCGGGCGGATGCTGCGCGATATCCTCCAGCTGCGGCGCCGTTTGCGCGGCGTGGAGCTGGTGGTCAACGACTCCTTCCACCCGGCGTTGCTGTACATGGGCATGTTGCCGGGCTGGCGGCGCAAGGTGGTGCATGTGTACGGCGCGAGTCTGAAGGTGGCGTTGCTGAACAACTTCGACGGCATGTGGCCACGGCAGTTCGGGCGGTTGTTCGCCTGGATCGTCGGACGCCAGATCGATGCCGCGCGGGGGCGCATCGAGCACGATTTTGCCTATGAGGTCGACGATACCGTGGCCCGAGCGCTGTATCGCCTGCCGAGCCCGGTGGCCCTGGCCGAGGCGTTGCCGGAGGAGCTCACGGTGGGCGCGGCGGTGTACCTCAACCCGCACTTTCGCGAACCCGGGCTGGCCGATGCCCTGGAGGCCGGCCTGGGCGATGCCGGCCTGGATCGACACCTGGTGGGCGAAGGGTATGCCGGGCGCGACGGCTGGCTTGGAGTCGACCCGCACTGGGCCAGCCGCGCGGCCCGGGCGCAACTGCTGGTATCGGCACCGGGCATGGCGGCGCTGTCCATCGCCCGGGTCTACCAGCGGCCGATCATCCTGGTGGTAAGCGACCAGCCGGAGCAGGCCAGCAATGCCGCCCGGGCCAGCCAGTTGCAGTTGCTGCACCGGGTAGTGACCTGGCGCGGCGACATTGCCGACTTTCGGCGCCAGGTGAGCGCGGCGGCGCAGCAATTGAGCGCGGTCGCCCCAGCGCCTGACGTGGTGTCGGGCAACCAGCGGGCCCAGGCACGGATCGATGCCTGGACCAACCACCTGCTTGGCTTGTGAGGCGCCGCCTTGAATCGCCATGCCCCCATGCCCGCGGCGAGTCGACAGCCATGACCGGCTCCTGGTCGCGTCTCGGGTCCGCCAATCCTCGGCAGGCCCTGGCGGCGGCGTTCGGCTTGCTGCTGGGGCTGGGCGCGTTCACCGGCCTGCAGCGCCTGGTCACGCCGCGCTATCACTGGGTCACGCCGCTGGATGAGCTGATTCCTTTCGTGGCCCAGTCCTGGTTCCTTTACGTGCTGTTCTTTCCCTTTGTCCTGTTGGCGGCGGCCTACGCCAGCCAACAGGGCTTCAAGGCCTTGCGCAACGCTACCGGCATCGCCTTCGTCGTGGGCCTGTTGTGCTTCTGGCTGTTTCCCGAGCAGGTGCCCCGGCCGGATCTCGGCGTGCTCGGCAGCGGCTTCCTGCAGCAGCGACTGAGCCGGATGTGGCAACTGGACCTGGCCTGCAATGGTTTTCCCAGCCTGCATGTCACCGTGACGTGCCTGGCCTGCCGAGCACTGTGGGGCCGGTGTGGCAAATGGCTGGTCGCCGGCAGCGGCCTGTTGATCTGCCTGTCGACCCTGACCCTCAAGCAGCACACCCTGGTCGACGTCGCTGGCGGCCTGCTACTGGCCCTGGCCTGCGCCTTGGCCACTCACCGACAAGGGAGCATTCGCCGTGTCCCAGCTTGAATCGCGTGCCGGGGCCAACCTGGCATTGCGCGCCTTTACCCCCGCTGCCGAGTGGTTCGTCCTCAAGCCCTGGATCGGCCTGCTGGCGTTGCTGGCCGACTGGGGCCTGATCGGTGTGGCATTCGCCTGCGCCGCCTATTGGCCGCACCCCCTGACGTACCTGCTGGCGGCGCTGGTCATCGCCCGCAGCCAGCTGGCGCTGGCGGTGATCATGCACGAGAGCGCCCATGGCGTGCTGTTGCGTCGTCAGCCGGCCAATGACCTGGTCGGCCAATGGCTGGCCGCCGGTCCGTTGTTCCTTTCCCTGCGCACCTATCGGGCCGGGCACCTCAAGCACCATCGCCAGCCCATGCTGCACGATGACCCGGTGGTGGCGGTGTTCGGCATCGGGGACTATCCGCTGCCTCGGCGGCGCCTGGCCTTGCGCCTGGCGGCGGATCTGTGTGGGGTGGGGTACTTCATCAGCGCCTTCAGGTTGGCTCGCGGCGACTACCGCCACTGCCTGCCCAAGGTCGATAAGTCGGCGTGCCAAGTGTTCGGGGAAGTCCTGTCGATGCTGGTGGGCAATGGCTTGCTGCTGGGACTGCTGGCCTGGTCCGGGCACCCATGGCTCTACCTGGGGTTGTGGTTGCTGCCGGCCATTACCTTGTTGCCGCTGATGGGGCGCGTGCGGGCGATCCTCGAGCATGCGGGCTTGCCCGCCAACGCCGACCAGAGCCAGAACGCCCGCAGCATCGTGGCGCCCAACTGGCAGACCTTCGTCTTCGGCCCCCACGGGATCCACTACCACATCGAACACCATCTCTACGTGCGCATACCCTTCTATCACCTGCGCAGCGCCCATCGCCAGCTGGCGGTCCGAGGGCTGCTGCCGGTGGAGAACCTTTACCGGGGCTATATCGCGGTGTTGCGGGATGTCAGCCGCCCGGCGCAGGACGCTGCGGGCGGCTGAGGCAGGTGCACTGGCCGCAGGAGCCAGTGCCAAGGGGACGGTTAGAGCTTGGGCAACTGTCCGACCCGGCCGACCATCTCGGTGACGATCTGCAGGTCCAGCAGGAACTGCTCCACGGTCTTGAACTCGTTGTCGGTGTGGCCGGTGTATTTCACCTCCGGACGCGCCAGGCCGAATTGCACGCCGTTGGGCAGTTCATGTACCGAGGTTGCCCCGGCGGAGGTGCCGAACGTGTGGGCCATGCCCAGGTTCTCGCTGGCCACGTCCAGCAGCGCCTTGACCCATTCGCCCTCGGGGTTGCGGTACATCGGCGCGGCGACCGAGGTATTGAACTGCACTGCCACCTGGTTCTGCTTGCTCCAGGCCTCCAGCTTGTCGCTGATCTGCGCCTTCAGCGCCTCTGGCGCCTTGCCCTTGGGCACGCGCAGGTTCACCGCGACCTTCAGTGCCTTGTCATCCACGCTGACCAGGGTCGGGGAGGTGGTCAGCGGGCCCATGAAGGCATCCGAGAAACCCACGCCCAGCTTCTTGCCTTCATAGTCCAGGCCCCAGTTGTCGGCGAGGTAGTGCGCGGCGTCAGTGAACTGGTTGTGCTTGAGCGCCACCTTGCCCTCCAGGCCGTGGACGAAGTCCAGCATCCGCGCCACCGGGTTGACCCCGGACTCGGGTTCGGAGGAGTGGGCGGACACGCCAGTGACGGTCAGCAGCACGTCCTTGCCTTGCACCCGGGCATCGATCTTGAAGTCACCACCGTGGCGCTTGACGTAATCGGCGCCGGCCTTCTGCAGGCTGGCAACCAGTTCGCCCGGTTGCTCGCTGGTCAGGGTCGCCACCGAGGTGGAGGGGATCTGGTTGGTGGCCAGCCCGCCGGTCAAGTGGGTGATCTGCGCGCCCTTACCCTCGGCGGCACGCTGGGGGAAGGTCGCCATCACGGTGCCGTAGCCTTTCTCGGCGATCACCACCGGGTAGCCGCCATCGAGCGCCAGGTTGTAGTTGGGCACCGGGTTGTGTTCGAAGTAGTAGGGGATGGCATCGCCGCTGGTTTCTTCGGTGGTATCCACCAGCAGCTTGAAGTTGCGGGCCAGGGGCAGTTTTTCTTCCTTGACGATCTTCATGGCGTAGAGCGCCACCACGATGCCGTTCTTGTCATCCTCGGTGCCGCGCCCGTACATCCGGTCGCCGATCAGCGTGACCTTGAACGGGTCGAGCCGGGTACCGTCCTGCAGCACCCAGTTCTCCGGGGTGACCGGCACCACGTCGGCGTGGGCGTGGATGCCCACTACTTCGTCGCCGCTGCCGGTCAGGGAGATCTCGTAGACGCGGTTGTCGACATTGCGAAACGCCAGGCCGAAGTCCTGGGCCAGGCCCTTGATCTTCTCGGCGATCTTGAGGAATTCCGGGTTCTTGTATTGGGGCACGCCCTCTACATTGAAGGTTGGGATCTCAACCAGTTCGCGCAGGGTCTGGGTGGCCGCCGTGCCATATTTCACTCGGGCATAGAGGCCCAGCAGGCGGTGGATCTCGTTCTGCTGCTCGGCCGAGAGCGTCTTGCCGGCCAGGAAGCCATCGATGGCCGGGGCCAGGTGGGCACTCTTGCCCGGCTGGCTCTTGGCGACCTCACCGATGAACTGGCGGAAGTCCTTGACCGAGGCGTCGTTGAAGTTCTTGAGGATGGCCGCGCTCTGTTGCGGCGTGATGTTGGCCTGGGCGACGTTGGCGAACGCCGACAGGCTGGCGAGCATCAGGGTGGCCGTGGCCAGGTGCTTAAGGGAAAAGTCCATTACGCAGGGCATTCCTTTGCAGGAGGTGGGTAGGGAATGTCTGATAGGCCAGACAGAAACCTTGCCAAGCTAACACTGCGCAGGAGGGCTGCGGGAGCCCCGGAAAGGGGAACTGTCGCACGGAAATGCAAAAGCGGCGCACAAACGAAAGATGTGTCGCCGGCGGGGCAGGGGGCGCCGCGGTGGGCGCCCCCTGCGTTCGGGACTACCTTAGATGGCGGCGTCCCACGGACGGTCGCCGTGCTCGTCCTTGATGCGGGTCGGCAGGCCCATCACGTCCAGCGCCTTGAGGAATGGCTCAGCGGCCAGTTCCTCGACGTTGACCATGCGCTGCACATCCCACTCGCCACGGGCCACCAGCAGGGCGGCGGCAACTGGCGGTACGCCAGCGGTGTAGGAAATGCCCTGGCTGTCGGTCTCGGCGTAGGCTTCCTCGTGGTCGGCCACGTTGTAGATGAACACCTCGCGCGGCTGGCCGTCCTTGGTGCCCTTGACCAGGTCGCCGATGCAGGTCTTGCCGGTGTAGCCCGGGGCCAGGGAAGCCGGGTCGGGCAGTACGGCCTTGACCACTTTGAGCGGCACTACTTCCAGGCCTTCGGCGGTCTTGACCGGCTGCTCGGAGAGCAGGCCCAGGTTCTTCAACACGGTGAACACGTTGATGTAGTGTTCGCCGAAGCTCATCCAGAAGCGCACGTTGGGCACTTGCAGGTTCTTGGACAGCGAGTGCACTTCATCGTGGCCGGTCAGGTACAGGTTTTGCGAGCCCACCACTGGCAGGTCGTCGGTACGCTTGACTTCGAACATGGTGTTGCTGGTCCACTGGCTGTCCTGCCAGCTCCACACCTGTCCGGTGAATTCGCGGAAATTGATTTCCGGGTCGAAATTGGTGGCGAAATACTTGCCATGGGAACCGGCATTGACGTCGAGAATGTCGATCGAGTCGATGCGGTCGAAATGCTGTTGCTTGGCCAGGGCGGCGTAGGCGTTGACCACGCCCGGATCGAAGCCCACGCCGAGGATGGCGGTGACGTTCTTCTGCTGACACTCCTCGAGGTGTTTCCACTCGTAGTTGCCGTACCACGGCGGGGTCTCGCAGATCTTGCCCGGCTCTTCGTGGATCGCGGTGTCCAGGTAGGCCACACCGGTATCGATGCAGGCACGCAGCACCGACATGTTGAGGAAGGCGGAACCGACGTTGATGACGATCTGCGAGCCGGTCTCGCGGATCAGCGCCTTGGTCGCCTCGACATCCAGAGCGTCAAGCGAGAAGGCCTGGATATCGGCGGGCACCTTGAGGCTGCCCTTGGCCTTTACGCTTTCGATGATGGCCTGGCATTTGGAGATGTTGCGCGACGCGATAGCAATACGACCGAGTTCGTCGTTGTGCTGCGCGCACTTGTGGGCCACCACCTTGGCGACACCTCCTGCACCAATGATAAGAACATTCTTCTTCAATTTACTTACTTCTCCTTAATTACCTGCCCGTTCAGGAAAGGCTGGACAGATAGTCTTCGAAACCAAACTCGCGAACCACTTCGACACTACCGTCGAGTTGTTTCACGACGATGGACGGCATTTTCAGACCGTTGAACCAGTTTTTCTTGACCATGGTGTAACCCGCCGCGTCAACGAACGACAGTCGATCGCCGATGGCCAGCGGACGCTCGAATTGGTACTCGCCGAAGATGTCGCCGGCCAGGCACGACTTGCCGCAGACCATGTAGGTGTGCTCGCCGTCGTTGGGGGCCATCTTGGCGTTGAGGCGGTAGATCAGCAGGTCGAGCATGTGCGCTTCGATGGAGCTGTCCACCACCGCCAGTTGCTTGCCGTTGTACAGGGTGTCGAGCACGGTCACTTCCAGCGAGGCGCTCTGGGTGATCGCCGCTTCGCCGGGCTCCAGGTACACCTGCACGCCGTATTTTTCGGAGAAGGCCTTGAGCCGGGCGCAGAACGCATCCAGGGCATAGTCTTCGCCGGTGAAGTGGATGCCGCCGCCGAGGCTGACCCATTCGACCTTGTGCAGCAGGTGGCCGAAGCGTTCCTCGATGTGGTTCAGCATCTGGTCGAACAGGCCGAAGTCGCCGTTCTCGCAATTGTTGTGGAACATGAAGCCGCTGATCTGCTCGATCACTTGCTCGATCTTCGCCGGGTCCCATTCGCCCAGGCGGCTGAACGGACGAGCCGGGTCGGCCAGCAGGTAGTCGGAGCTGCTTACCTGAGGGTTGACCCGCAGGCCGCGGACCTTGCCGGCGGACTGTTCGGCGAAGCGCTGCAACTGGCCGATGGAGTTGAAGATGATCTTGTCGCAGTTATCGAGCATTTCCTCGATCTCATCGTCGGCCCAGGCCACGCTGTAGGCATGGGTCTCGCCGTCGAACTTCTGCCGGCCCAGCTTGAGCTCGTACAGCGACGAGGAGGTGGTGCCGTCCATGTACTGCTGCATCAGGTCGAACACCGACCAGGTGGCGAAGCACTTGAGGGCCAGCAGGGCCTTGGCGCCGGATTGCTCGCGCACATAGGCGATCTTCTGCATGTTGACCAGCAGCTTCTGTTTGTCGATGAGGTAATAAGGCGTCTTGATCATTGGGCGATCTCCGGCAGGGCCAGCCAAAAAGGTACGCATTGTGCCTTCAGTGTCCACAGATCGAAAGCACGGAAATGGATTTTCGCCGGACGGCCCCGATTGCATCGGGCAGGGCGGTGTCCGAAGGCCCAGCGGGCCTTGTCGCGGCAGCGACCACAGGCATGGACCCGATCATCGAGGCAGGCCCTGTAGGCGCTGGCGCCGGCTGCGTACGGGCGCGCAGCGGCCGCCGGGCGATCCCGCGCAAGCTGCCTCGTTTTTTGCTCTCCAGCGAGCACATATTTAGTAATTTTCCTTCGCTGATGTCTGCCGCACCATCTGCCGCATCCGACTTACACCCGGGTTCTGAACAGAGCGTCCAGCCTTGCGCTGGCGTCCACCGTCTCGCAGAAGGACACAGACATGAGCGTTGAACAAATACACGTGGATACCCTGGTGGTAGGCGCAGGCCAGGCCGGAGTCGCCATGAGCGAACACCTGGGCAAGCTGGGCGTGCCGCACCTGGTGCTGGAGCGCAAGCGCATCGCCGAGGCTTGGCGCAGTGGCCGCTGGGACTCCCTGGTGGCCAACGGCCCGGCCTGGCACGACCGTTTCCCGGGGCTGGAATTCGACCTGCACCCCGACGCCTTCGCCGCCAAGGACCAGGTGGCCGACTATTTCGAAGCCTATGCCCGCCAGGTCAACGCGCCGATCCGTACCGGTGTCGAAGTACGCCAGGTACAACGCAACATCGGTCGCCCCGGCTTCACGGTCGAGACGTCCATGGGGCCGATCCAGGCCAATCGGGTGGTAGCGGCCACCGGGCCGTTCCAGCGCCCGGTGATCCCGCCCATCGCTCCTGCCGACACTGGGCTCCTGCAGATCCACTCCGCCGACTACCGCAATCCCCGGCAACTGCCGGAAGGCGCGGTGCTGGTGGTAGGCGCCGGATCGTCCGGGGTGCAGATCGCCGATGAGCTGCAACGTGCCGGCCGCCCGGTGTACCTGTCGGTGGGCGCCCACGACCGGCCGCCGCGCGCCTACCGTGGTCGTGATTTCTGCTGGTGGCTCGGGGTCCTGGGGGAGTGGGACGCCGAGATCGCCAAGCCCGGTCGCGAGCACGTGACTATCGCTGTCAGTGGCGCCCGTGGCGGCCAGACCATCGACTTCCGTGCCCTGGCCCACCAAGGCATCACCCTGGTGGGGCTGACCAAGGCCTTCGACGGCGACCGGGTGAGCTTCCAGGCCGACCTGGTGGACAACCTGGCCCGTGGCGACGAGAACTACCTGGCCCTGCTGGATGCCGCCGACGCCTACATCGCCCGCAACGGTCTCGACCTGCCGGTCGAACCCGAGGCCCGGCGACGTCTGCCGGACCCAGAGTGCGTGACGCGGCCGATCCTCGAGCTGGACCTGCAGGCCGCCGGTATCACCTCGATCATCTGGGCCACCGGCTACGCCGTGGATTTTTCCTGGTTGCAGGTCGACACCTTCAGCGAGCAGGGCAAGCCCTTGCACCAGCGCGGCGTGTCCCGCGAGCCGGGGATCTACTTCCTCGGCCTGCCATGGCTGTCGCGGCGCGGCTCGTCGTTCATCTGGGGTGTCTGGCACGACGCCAAGCACATCGCCGATCACATCGCCACCCAGCGCAAGTACCAGGCCTACGGCAGCGAGCCGGCCGGGTCCAGCGTCCATACCTTCAGTTCCGTGGGAGCCCGTTGATGCCCGTCCATACCCGTATCCGCATGTTCAACACCAAGGACACCTATCCCAACCAGACCCTGGACAACGACCTCTGCCAGGCCGTGCGCGCCGGCAACACGGTGTATGTCCGGGGCCAGGTGGGCACCGATTTCGCCGGCAACCTGGTGGGGCTCGGCGATCCACGGGCCCAGGCCGAGCAGGCGATGAAAAACGTCAAGCAGTTGCTGGAGGAGGCCGGCAGCGAGCTGGCCCATATCGTCAAGACCACCACCTACCTCACCGATCCGCGCTATCGCGAGCCGGTCTACCAGGAGGTGGGCAAGTGGCTCAAGGGCGTGTTCCCGATCTCCACCGGCCTGGTGGTGGCGGCCCTGGGCCAGCCCCAGTGGCTGATGGAGATCGACGTGATCGCGGTGATTCCCGAGTGAGTGCCGCGCTGTGGAGTTCGGCGGCGCCGCTCGGCCCGCCCCAGGGCACCTCTAAAAACCTAGGCGAGGCCGCCAGCGCAAGGCAAAAACCGGCGAAAAAGCGCAGTTTACAAGGGGTAAATGAGCATTTTGAGCCGGTTTTTAACGCAGCGATGGCAACGCAGGTAGTTTTTAGGGGTGCCCCCCAGAGGTCCTTATGGGCCAAGGAGTTGCCATGACTTTTTCCATCGTTGGGCGCTGCGCCGAAACCGGCCAGCTGGGCATTGCCATCAGTTCCTCGAGCATCGCCGTGGGCGCGCGCTGTCCCTGGGTGCGGGCCGGGGTCGGGGCGGTGGCCACCCAGAATGTCACCCTGCCGGCCCTCGGGCCGCAGATCCTCGATCTGCTGGAGAGCCACAAGCTGGAACCGCAGCAGGCGTTGCAACAGGCCCTGGGGCGCAATGGCTGGAGCCAGTACCGCCAGGTCACGGTGATCGACGACCAGGGGCGCACCGCACTGTTCAGCGGCCAGCAGGCCCTGGGCACCCATAACGCCCTGGCGGGCGAGCAGTGCGTGGCGGCCGGCAACCTGCTGGCCGGGACCGAGGTCATCGACGCCATGGTCCGGGCTTTCGAGGGCACCCCGGGGATGCTCGCCGAGCGCTTGCTGGCGGCCATGCACGCCGCGATGCGCGCCGGCGGCGAGGCCGGGCCGGTGCATTCGGCGGCGCTGATGGTGGTGGACGACTTGACCTGGCCTGTGGTCGACCTGCGGGTGGACTGGGCCGAGGAAGACCCCATCGGCCAGCTCAATGACCTGTGGCAAGCCTATCGCCCGCAGATGCAGGACTACCTGGCCCGGGCCCTGGACCCCACGGCGGCCCCCAGCTATGGAGTGCCGGGCAATGAATGATCCGTCGAGCCGCGAACTGCTGGCACGGCTGGTGGGGTTCGCCATGGTCAGTCGTGATTCCAACCTGGAGCTGATCGCCTTTATCCGCGATTACCTGGCGGGCCTCGGGGTCGACAGCGAGCTGATCTACAACCCCGAGCGCACCAAGGCCAACCTGTTCGCCAGTATCGGTCCCGACGACCGTGGCGGCATTGTGCTCTCCGGCCACACCGACGTGGTTCCGGTGGATGGCCAGGCCTGGACGGTGGAGCCCTTCGTGCTGAGCGAGCGCGAGGGGCGCCTGTACGGGCGTGGCACGGCAGACATGAAGGGGTTCATCGCCGCGGTGCTGGCGGCGGTGCCGACCTTGCTCCGGCGGCCGTTGCGGTTGCCCGTGCATTTGGCGTTCTCCTATGACGAGGAGGTGGGTTGCCTCGGCGTAAGGCCGATGCTCGCCCGTTTGCAGGCCCGAGCGCACCGACCGTTGCTGTGCCTGATCGGCGAGCCCACCGAGCTGCGGCCGGTGCTGGGGCACAAGGGCAAGCTGGCCATGCGCTGCCAGGTGCGGGGCGCCGCCTGCCATTCGGCCTATGCGCCCCAGGGGGTCAATGCCATCGAGTACGCGGCGCGGTTGATCGGCAAGCTCGGGGAGATCAGCACCCGCCTGGCGCAGCCGCAGCACCATGACCGACGGTTCGATCCGCCCTTCACCACACTGCAGACCGGCATCATCCGTGGCGGCCGGGCACTGAACATCGTGCCGCAGGATTGCCAGTTCGATTTCGAGGTGCGCACCCTGCCGGGCTTCGACCCCCAGCAGGTGGTGGATGAGCTGCAAGACTATGCCCAGCAGCAGTTGCTGCCCGGGATGCGCGCGGTGCAAGCCGATACCGCCATCGACCTGCAGCCCTTGAGTGCCTATCCGGGGCTGGCCACCGCGCCCGACAGCGAGGCCGCCGAACTGCTGGCGCTGCTCAGTGGCTCCCGGGAATTCGGCACCGTGGCTTTCGGCACCGAGGGCGGACTGTTCCATGAGGCCGGCATCCCCACGGTGGTCTGCGGGCCGGGCAGCATGGACCAGGGGCACAAGCCGGATGAGTTCATCAGCCTGGAGCAGCTCGCGGCCTGCGATGCGCTATTGCTGCGCCTGGCGGACTGGCTGGCGCAACCGGCCTGAATCGACCTCGTCTACCGACCCCGGCACAGCCCCGCGCAGCCTGCTGCTTCAAACCCTGGCGGTCGTCCGCGAGGGCTCTGCGACGGGGTGTCGAGGCTCATCGGGCTACAGAGTTTTTTCATGGGACTGGAGCATATTTTTAGTATTTTTCCTCCGCTCCCCAGTGACGCACCATCGCCTTGAACTCCAATAACAACCAGGCCGTGGCAACGGCCGACGAGGGCATGCAGCGTGTTCGATCTTCGTTACTGGCAGCAACGGGCTGCCCAACAGACATTCATTGACCAGGCGCTGATCGGCGGTCGGCGTTTGCCGGCGGCATCCGGTGCCACCTTCGATGCGATCAACCCCGCCACCGGCCAGGTACTGGCCCGGGTCAGCGCCTGCGGCGCCAGTGAGGTAGACCTGGCGGTGACCGCGGCGCGCCGGGCGTTCGAGCATGGCCCCTGGGCACGCATGGCGCCGGGGCAACGCAAGCAGGTACTGCTGCGCCTGGCCGAGTCGATGCTCGCCCATCGTGAAGAGTTGGCCTTGCTGGACTCGCTGAATATGGGCAAGCCGGTGATGGACGCCTGGAACATCGATGTGCCGGGCGCTGCCAATGTCTTTGCCTGGTACGCCGAGAGCATCGACAAACTCTATGATCAGGTCGCCCCCGGCGGCACCGGCAGCCACGCCACCATTCGCCGTGAGGCCCTGGGTGTGATTGGCGCGGTGGTGCCATGGAACTTCCCCCTCGACATGGCTGCCTGGAAGCTGGCACCGGCCCTGGCCGCGGGCAACTCGGTGGTGCTCAAGCCCGCCGAGCAGTCGCCGTTCTCGGCCCTGCGCCTGGCCGAGCTGGCCCTGGAGGCCGGCTTGCCGGAAGGGGTGCTCAACGTGGTGCCGGGCCTTGGGAGCGAGGCCGGGCGTGCCCTGGGCCTGCATCCCGATGTGGACTGCCTGGTGTTTACCGGTTCGACCGCCGTGGGCAAGTGCTTCATGCAGTACTCGGCACAATCGAACCTCAAGCAGGTCTGGCTGGAATGCGGCGGCAAGAGCCCGAACCTGGTGTTCGCCGACTGCCAGGACCTGGATCTGGCTGCTGAAAAGGCCGCGTTCGGCATCTTCTTCAACCAGGGCCAGGTGTGCTCGGCCAATTCGCGGCTGCTGGTGCAGCGCAGCATCCATGACGAGTTCGTCGAGCGCCTGCGCCTCAAGGCCCGGGACTGGCAGCCGGGTCATCCGCTGGACCCGGCCAGCCGTGCCGGTGCCATCGTCGATCGACGCCAGGCGGCCAGTGTCATGGGCCATATCGAGACTGCCTGCGAGCAGGGCGCGCAGCTGGCCTGTGGCGGTCGGCGCTTGTCTATCGATGGCAGCGACAACTACATCGAGCCGACCATCTTCACCGCTGTCGACCCGTCAATGAGCATCGCCCGGGAGGAGGTCTTCGGCCCGGTACTGGCGGTGACGGCGTTCGATGATGAAGAGCAGGCCATCGCCCTGGCCAACGACAGCGTCTATGGCTTGGCCGCCTCGTTATGGAGCGATGACCTGAACCGTGTCCACCGCGTGGCGCAGCGTTTGCGCGCCGGCACGGTGTCGGTGAATACCGTGGATGCCCTGGATGTCACCGTGCCTTTTGGTGGTGGGCGCCAGTCGGGATTCGGGCGCGACCTGTCGCTGCATGCCTTCGACAAATACACCCAGCTCAAGACCACCTGGATCCAGTTGCGCTGAGCTACGCGGGTGCCTTGCGGTGCCGAGCGGCACCCCCTCGCCTGTCTTCGGTGGCAGGTTCACAACAATAAGAAAGGAGTGTGTGGCATGAGTGCAAATGTCTTGGACACAGCGGCAGCGCCTGCTGTCGGTGGCGGGTTGCGCCGGGTTCTCGGGCTGGGCTCGCTGGTTTCGGTGGCCGTGGGCCTGGTGGTGTCCCAGGGGGTCATGGTGTTGATGTTGCAAGGGGCCGGGATGGCCGGGTTGGGCTTCTTCATCCCCTTGCTGCTGGCCTACCTGCTGGCCCTGACCTATGCGATGTCGTTTTCCGAACTGGCCCTGCTGGTACCTCGGGCCGGTAGCCTGAGCAGTTACACCGAGGTGGCCATCGGGCACTTTCCGGCCATCCTCGCGACCTTCTCCGGCTACATGGTGGTGGCGATGTTCGCGCTGTCTGCCGAGTTGCTGCTCCTGGACCTGATCATCGGCAAGGTCTACCCGGGGGCGTTGCCTCCGATGCTGGTGGCCTATGGCGTGCTGGGCACCTTTACCGCGCTCAACCTGCTGGGTATCGATGTCTTCGCCAAGCTGCAGACGGTGTTGGCGGTGGTGATGGTGGTGATTCTCCTGACCCTGGGGCTAGGCGCGGTCAGCAGCGCCCAGGCCAGTGTGCAACTGTCCCTGGAGCAGGGCTGGAACCCCATGGGCATCGGCGCCCTGGCCCTGGCGGCGATGGCCATCTGGGGCTTCGTCGGCGCCGAGTTCGTCTGCCCGCTGGTGGAGGAGACCAAGCGGGCGGAGCGCAATATCCCGCGTTCGATGATCATCGGCCTGAGCCTGATCTTCCTGGTCATCACCCTGTATTGCCTCGGCGCCTTGCTGTGCATTCCCCGGGACCAGCTGGTGAGCGATCCGCTGCCGCATTTCCTGTTCGCCACCACGGTGTTCGGCGAGTCCGGCAAGTTGTTCCTGGTGGGGGCGGTGATCACTGCCACCTGCAGCACCGTCAACTCGTCCCTGGCGGCACTGCCTCGCATGCTCTACGGCATGGCCCAGAACGGCCAGGCCTTCCCTCAGTTCAAGCGCCTGAGCCGGCGTACCCGCACGCCCTGGGTGGCGGTGCTGTTCATCGCCGCCATCACTGGCCTGCCGATCCTGGTGCTGGGGCAGGACCCGGACTCCATCAGCCTGCTGTTGCTGGCCGCTGCAGTGGCCTGGCTGTTGGCCTACATCATCGTGCATGTCGATGTGATTGCCTTGCGCCGACGCTACCCGGATGCACCACGGCCGTTCCGTTCGCCGTTCTATCCCTGGCCTCAGGTGGTGGGCATCGTCGGCATGCTGTTTGCGATCTATCACGTCTCGCCGTCACCTGAGGTGACTGGGCGGATCTTCGGCAGTGCCGGTGTGGTTCTGGGGGTGATCTCGTTGATTGCCGTGCTCTGGGTCAAGTGGGTGATGCGCAAGCCGCTGTTCACCCCGGAGCCCTTGGTGCCTGCCGCCTCCACTGCTTCGCCACGTTCTTGCAATGAACCTTCCCATAGCGCAGGAGAATGACCATGAGTGCTTATACCCCCCAGCCGCAACGCAGCACCCGGGACTACCAGGATCTGGACGCAGCGCACCATATCCATGCGTTCCTCGACCAAAAGGCCCTGAATGCCGAAGGTCCGCGAGTGATCGTCCGGGGTGAAGGCTTGCAGCTCTGGGATAACGACGGCAAGCGCTACCTGGACGGCATGTCCGGCCTGTGGTGCACCAACCTCGGCTACGGCCGCAAGGACCTGGCCGCCGCGGCCACGGCCCAGCTCGAACAACTGCCGTACTACAACATGTTCTTCCACACCACCCACCCGGCGGTGGTGGAGCTGTCCGAACTGCTGTTCAGCCTGTTGCCGGGGCACTACAGCCATGCCATCTACACCAACTCCGGTTCTGAGGCCAATGAGGTGCTGATCCGCACTGTGCGCCGCTACTGGCAGATCCTCGGCCAGCCGCAGAAGAAGGTGATGATCGGCCGCTGGAACGGCTATCACGGCTCGACGCTCGCAGCCACGGCCCTGGGCGGCATGAAGTTCATGCATGAAATGGGCGGGCTGATTCCGGATGTCGCGCATATCGACGAACCCTACTGGTTCGCCCATGAGGGCAACTTGAGCCCGGCCGAGTTCGGCCTGCGTTGCGCCCGGCAATTGGAGGAGAAGATCCTCGAACTGGGGGCCGAGAACGTCGCCGGGTTCATCGCCGAACCCTTCCAGGGCGCTGGCGGCATGATCTTCCCGCCGCAAAGCTACTGGCCAGAGATCCAGCGCATTTGCCGCCAGTACGACGTGCTGCTGTGCGCCGACGAGGTGATCGGCGGGTTCGGGCGTACCGGCCAGTGGTTCGCCCACCAGCACTTCGGCTTCGAGCCCGATACCCTGTCCATCGCCAAGGGCCTGACCAGCGGCTACGTGCCCATGGGCGGCCTGGTGCTGGGCAAGCGCATCGCCCAGGTGCTGGTGGAGGAGGGTGGCGTGTTCGCCCACGGCCTGACCTATTCCGGGCACCCGGTGGCGGCAGCCGTGGCCATCGCCAACCTCAAGGCCTTGCGCGACGAGGGCGTGGTGGACCGGGTCCGCGACGATACTGGCCCGTACTTGCAGCAGTGCCTGCGGGAGGTGTTCGGCAACCATCCGCTGATTGGCGAAATCCAGGGCACCGGTCTGGTGGCCGCCTTGCAATTGGCCAAGGACAAGGCCAGCCGCCAGCGCTTCGCCAACGAGAACGACATCGCCTGGCGCTGTCGCACCCTGGGTTTCGAGGAGGGGGTGATCATTCGCTCGACCCTGGGCCGGATGATCATGGCCCCGGCCCTGGTGGCGACTCGGACGGATATCGACGAGCTGGTGGACAAGACCCGTCGCGCGCTGGAGCGCACTGCAGGTGAGATCGACGCCGGGAGCTTGCCAGCGGCCTGATGGTCGATAGGCGCTTGTCCCGATCCGTTATCGGGTGAGAAAAAACACCCCGCCGGAGCCTGGCTCCGGCGGGGTGTTTTTTTCTGCAGTACAGGGGAAGGGGTTCCCGCTGCACGGTGCCGGCCACTACCGCTAGCCTGCTTTGGGTCTAGAACTTGCCGTTCAGGCCCAGGCGGAAGCTGTCGTTGCGCTCATCGGAGCCCAGGGCGGTCTTGTAGGAGAAGCCCAGTTGCCAGGCGCGCCCGAGGTTGAAGTCCATACCCATGTCCAGGCTGGCGAAATCGCTGTCCTGGGCGTCGGGCTTGAGGCGATACAGGATGCCCTCGTCGCCCTGGTCGGTGTAGCGCATCTTGTAGTCGCTGTGGGTGCTGAAATTGTGCCCCCAGGCCAGGCCTACCTTGGGAGTGACCACACCGACCCGGGTCATCAGGTCATAGCCGGTACGCAGGCCCAGGTAGGACGTGAAGTTCTGCTGGCGCTGTTCCTCATAGGACAGGCCGTAGATGCCTCCGCCGTTTTCGCTGAAGGCGTCCAGGCGCGTGGTGCTGGCATTGAAACGCCCATAGGGCGTCAGCGACAACTGGCCCTGGCGGTATTCGTAGCTGGCGGTGAGGGACGCGAACAACTGGTCGGCATCGCGCGAGCCACGGGCGTAGTCGTTGGCGCTGCCGGTGATGTAGCGACGCGAGTCGAAGCTGATGCGGTTATAGCCCAGCAAACCGTCCAGGTAGAACTGCGAGGCGGGGTTCAGGCTCAGATAGGTGGCGATGCCAATGGCGTCCGCATCGCTGCGGGTCTTGTGGTCGCCAATCTCGCTGCGATCGGTGCCGTAGCCGATGCCGATACCGGCGATGACGGTAGGCGACAGGCGATAGTCGGCACCGGCGCTCAGGCCCATGGTGGTGAAGCTGTTGTCGCGGGCGCCGCGGGCATGGGTCGAGCCGTTGTTGACGAAACCATCGCTCCAGAACGCCAGGGCCTGCTGTTGGCACTCGCCATTTTGCGCAGCGCTCGCAGCTTCGCGTTTTTGCTGCTCGGTCTGGTTTGCCGAACTCCCCAGTTGCTGCTCGATGGCCTTGGCCATCTCGCCCAGGGGCAGGTCGCTACCGTCCTTGCGCAGGCTGGCATTGAACGAATTGCGGTCGCAACGCATTTGATGCAGTTGTTCCAGTCGATGGTTGAAGTTGTCCATCTGGGTACTGGCAAAGCGTTCTGCGCTTCGGCTCTGGGCATTGAGCAGGCCGATCACTTCGCCATCCTTGGTGGGGTCCGGGCGCGGCTGGACGATGAAACTGACCGTGCTGGCAGCGCTGGAGCCCGTGCCGTTGTGCAACCTGAAGCTGATGATCGCGGTACCGGCAAAGGCCGCCGAGGGCACGAAGCGCATCGAGAAGGGGCCGCGCATCATGGCCCTACCGGCCGAGGCCGGACTCACCGTACCCAGGATGACCTGGGTGAAGGGGCCACCCGTGGCGCCCTGGGTCAGGTCGACGATGGCTTCTTCTCCGGCCGAGAGGATCTGGCTGGAGGCCGGCACGCTGATGGGCACGGCGCTGATGCTGATCGAGTAGGCCCGCGAGCCCGTGGCGCCGTTGCTATCGGTGCTGGTGAGGGTCAGGTTGCTGGTGCCGCTGGCCGTTGGCGTACCGCTGATTGTCCCGGTGCTGGCGTTCAGGCTCAGGCCTGCGGGCAGGCTGCCGCTGGTGATGCTGTAGGTGTAGGGCGCGCTGCCTCCGGAACTACTGAGGACGGCGCTGTAGGCCGTGCCACTGGTGCCCGCGCCCAGGCTTGCGGGGTTGATGCTCAGGGTCGGTGCACTGACGGTGAGGGTCACGGTGGCCGGGCTGGAAGTGCCACTGGTGTTGGTGGCGGTATAGGCAAAGGTGTCGTTGCCGGAGTAACCAGGGGCAGGGGTGTAGGTGATGCCGGTACCGGTGGCGGTAGCGGTCCCGTGGGCTGCGGCGGTGGCGACGGCCACGCTGGTGGCGGTGCCACCGGTGATATTCAGGGTGATCGGGTTGCTGCTGCTGTTGGCCACGACCGTGGCGCTGACGGCGTTGGAAACCGGTGCTTGAGCGTCGATCGTCAAGGTGTAGGCCCTGGAGCCGGTGGCGCTGTTGGCGTCAGTGGCGGTGACGGTCAGGTTGGTGTTGCCACTGGCGCTCGGCGTACCGCTGATCGATCCGTTGCTGGTGTTCAGACTCAGCCCGGCCGGCAGGCTGCCGCTGGTGATTGCGTAGGTGTAGGGCGCAGTGCCGCCGGAGGCGGTCAGGGTCGTGCTGTAGGCCGTGCCCTGGGTGCCGTTGGGCACAGTGGTCGGCGTTATCGCCAGGGTCGGCGCGCTGACGGTGAGGCTCACGGTGGCCGGGCTGGAGGTGCCGCTCGCGTTGGTGGCGGTGTAGGTGAAGGTGTCGCTGCCGGAATAGCCGGGGGCAGGGGTGTAGGTGATGCTGGTGCCGGTGGCGGTAGCGGTCCCGTGGGTCGCGGCAGTGGAGACGGCCACGCTGGTGGCGGCGCCGCCACTCAGGCTCAAGGTGATCGGGTTGCTGCTGCTGTTGGCGGCCACCGTGGCGCTCACCGGGCCAACGGTCGGGGCCGGCACGGCATAGGTATAGGCATTGGTCAGGGTCGCCGTGCCGCTTGGGGTGGTAACCATCACATTCACCGCGCCAGCGGCATGGGCCGGGGTAGTGGCGGTAATGGTGCTGGCATTGCTGACGCTAAAACCCGTGGCGGCCGTGCCGCCAAAGCTGACCGCGGTCGCCCCGGTCAGGTTGGTGCCGCTCAGGGTGACGGCGGTGGCACCGGCGGTGGTCCCGGTGTTGGGGGAGACCGACGTCAGGGTCGGCGTTGCCCCGCTCGTGACCAACAGGGTGTAGGTGGCGACACCGCCCTGATTCAGGCCGTCATTGAGGGTGATGCTGAAGGTGTAGCTGCCGGCGGTGGTTGGAGCGCCGTGAAGTGTGGTGGTTGCGCTGCCCGGTGACGGATCGAGGATCAGGCCCGAGGGCAGGCAGGGGGTCACGCCATCGTAGTCCGGGTCGTTGGCATCGCATTCCACCCACCTGTCCAGAGGCAGGGCTCCGCCAGTGGAACTGATGGGGATGCTCATGGACTGGCCCACCGCCACGCTGGGCAAGGTACTGCCCGAGGCCGGGCTGGTGATCACGGGAGCCGCGGCCATTGCCTGGTTCGCCAGGGACAGCATGACCAGCAGCATAAAGAGTGAAAGCAGCGGGCGTTTCACCCAGGTACCTAGCGCGATAAGTGGCGTTTTCATGGGGCTTCCTGCCTTGCGACCGGCTTGCGGGTCGTGTCCAGCGTGAATGTTGATAAAGGTCCAGCGGTTACAACATGGCTACAGCCGGCCCAATGGGCAGGTCCTGCACGACACTCAAGGGTTGTCGAGGTCCTCTTGCGCAACAGGCCGGACGGGCCGCTGCATCTGGGTATAGAGGCCGCTATCGGCGCCGCTCTGGAAGCCCAGGCGCTCATAGAGTCTGCGGGCCGGGCTGCCTTGTTCGACGCTCAGGCTGCAGGAGCGCCCCAGGGCATCGGCCTCGGCGAGCAGGCTCTGCAGTAACTGCGTGCCAATGCCCTGGCCGTGCCAAGCCGGGAGCAGGGCGATATCGACGATGCGCACATCGTTCGCCTGGCGATTCACGCACAGCCGCCCGATGGGGAGGCCCGCCTGCTCGATGATCAGGAAATCCGCCGCGGGGTAGTGTTTTTCATAGTGCTGGCGTTGCAACTCAGCCTGGGACACCAGGAAGTCACGGCGCTGGTCGTCATGCCAGCCGGGCACCGCGCTGACCTCGGCCCAGCGGCGCGACAGGTACAGCCCATGCAGGAACGCCCGATCGTGGTCGTCCTGCTGGCGCAGTACGACCGCGGGGCTTGCCGTTGGTGAGAGGTGCGTGGAGTACGTCATCAGGGTTTGACCGGGTACTCGCCATCCAGGCAGATGCAATAGCACAACGTCAGGTAGGGCTGCATGGTGTTGCGCATTGTCGGCGGTATCGTGGGGTTGCCGGCCGGTCCCACTGTGCCAGGGTCCAGCGTTTGGTCGCCCGACGTCGGGACGACGGTGCTGTACAAACGCACATTGCGTGGTTGTGCCAGGTAAGCGGTGTTGTTGGGGGTGTCCAGGGCCGCTGCCGTTTCGCTGCCGTCCTTGGCCAGGACCAAGTGGGTATGGGACGAGATGTTATTGGGCTGCAGTTGTATCCGGTCGGCGCCCATCTTGATACCCAGGGCGAACTGGCTGAGGGCTCCGGCACCCATGGCGACGCGTCCGCTGAGATCGGGCAGTTGGAAGGTTATCCCTGGAGTGCCGCCATACATGTTGCCAATGACCGAAAAGAGCCCTGGGTTCTGTTGGACAGTAAGGGTCGAACCATCGCAATAGGCCCAGTTTCGCGGTGCGAAGTTGTAGGGGAACAGTCTGATTTCACCGGTAAACGCGTCCATGATCGGTCGTTCCAGATTGAGTGATAAAAGTTACTGGTTGCGGGTCGGATACAGGCCGGCCAGGCAAATGATGTAGCAGATGCTCAGTGAGCCCATCAGGTTTGCATGAGGGGTCGCGTTGATGCTGGGGGGGATCAGCGCGGTGTCGAGAAAGGCCGGGTCCAGGGCTTGGGCAGGTGAGGTACCGGTTCCCTTGCTGTACAGGCCGGTGATGATGCCCGCACCCGGGAACGTGCCGAAGGTCATCTTCTTGGAAGTGGCCGCGGGGGAGGGTTCTGAGGAGATGGCGTTGTCGGTGCTCACGTTGAAAGAGTGGCTATGGCTTGGCGTGTTCTCCGGGCGCATGGTGACTGCTGTCACTCCCATGGTTGTCACCAGTGCCCTTGGGGTCAGGCCCGGACCACTTCCCATCCCTACAACGAGTCGGTCGGAGTAGTTCGGCACGGCGAAGGTGGTGGTGCCGTTGCCGCCATACAGGGTGCCCAGTAACGAATACAGGATTTGGTAGTCGTTGATCGAGAGAAGCTTGCCGTCACACACTGTCCAACCTTGAGGTGGATAGTTACCAGCGAATATGCGGATCTCTCCGACGAAGGCTTCAGACATATCAGTTTCCTTGCTTGAGGGCCTGTAGATAGCCGTTAAGGGCGCGGAGGGTAGGTGCCGGTCGTGGCAATGCAGAAACAGCCAACGATGGAAGGTTGCATGTTCTGCATGGGCAAGCCCTCGGTCGGAACGACCGTGGCGTTGTTGAGGCGCATGGGATTGTTCGCCGCCAGGGTGTAGGTCGGTTTTGCAACCGCGCCCGCGGTGTTCGAGCTGATGGCGGGAATGTTGCCGGCAGGTCCTGCGTTACCGGTGGTATTCGAGACATGGGTGGCATGGGTGTGCGCGAGCAGCGAACTTTGCGGCATGGCCACTGTTTCAGTGCCGCCCTGAGTGCCCAGCACATGGACATCCATGATCGGAGGAACAGTCGAGGGCTTGAGGTTCTGTCCCAGGGCTACCCGGCCACGCAGGTCCGGCAGGCCGAAGGTGGTGGTGCCATCGCCACCAAAGGTCTTGCCCAGCAGGGAGGCCAGCGCCACGTTGCTGTTGAATGGCAGGATCTGCCCCTCGCACGGGAGCCAGCCTTCAGGTGCCCAACCCCAGGGGAACAGGCGGATTTCGCCGAGAAAGGGATCCATGTTCTTTTCTCCTTAAAGATGCTGGCTGAAGTGATTTCTAAAGCTGGCAATTTGATGTTGCGCACGATATACAAAATGGAATTTAGTTAGCAAACAGTATTTTTTTGCTGAAATAAGTGGAACTGGCATTCGCCTTTATTGACTTTTTAGTTGCGGTGGATTTTTCACTTGTGCAGTAACATTAGTTTCATCTTTGGCGGTAACGCTTGCTGGAAGGACTGGTTTTTAGCTTTAACGTTTTAGTTGGATGGCAGAGTGCCTTGATTGGGTGCTTGGTTACCGCCATGGCGCGACCTTTACCCAACAGGGGCAGGCATTCGAGCGGCAGCTTGTCGCCCCATGGCCTGGGCTTTCATTAATGGCAGGGGCCTTTTATTACGGGCTTTTCAGGGCTTTAGAGCGACTTTTAGTTGAGCTTGCAGGGTGGGTTTCAGGGTTTAAAGTTGTGAAGAAAACAAAGCACGCTAACGATTTTTCAAAAAAACCTGACCTCATTTCAAAATAATTGGGAGGTTAAGGCTTTAGATTGGAGATAGAGGGAAGTGTTAACTGGTGCGGTTCTTTTTGTTACCAGGGTTTCAACTTATTCCCAACTAGAACACTCGGGAATCATGGCGAAAGTTTGACTCCAGAAGGGCCGTCTTGCAGGACGCTTTCAGGCCTTGCACCTGAAAGCGTCCGGGCGCCGCCAGATTGGCGGCGCCCGGTACGGTACTTCAGAGCCCGGCGTTATCGGCCGTTGCTGTCTTCGGCTTGCCGTAGTGCCATTCGTAGACCACGAACTTGAAGTCCTTGAGGTCGCCTTTTTCATCGAAGCTCAGGTCCCCGGTCGGGGTCTTGAAGGTGCCGGCGTGGATCGCCTGGGCGACCTTCTCCGGGTCTTCGCTCTTGGCCGCGGCGATGGCGCCGGCAATCACCTCTACTGCCGAGTAGGAAGGCAGCACGAACGGTCCGCTGGGGTTTTCCTGCTTGGCCTGGAAGGCTTCCACCAGGGCCTTGTTGGCCGGGTCCTGGTCGAAGGACTTGGGCAGGGTCACCAGCATGCCTTCGGAGGCATCCTTGGCGATTTGCGAGATGGAGTCGTTGCCCACGCCTTCAGGTCCCATGAAGCGCGCGGTCAGGCCCTTTTCCTTGGCCTGGCGCAGCAACAGGCCCATTTCCGGGTGGTAGCCGCCGAAGTACACGAAGTCGACATTGGCCTGCTTGATCTTGGCCAGGATCGAGGAGTAATCGCGCTCGCCAACGTTGATGCCTTCGAACATCGCCACCTTGATGCCTTCCTTGCCAAGGATGTCCTTGACCGAGCTGGCGATGCCTTCGCCGTACTGCTGCTTGTCGTGGAGCACGGCGACGTTGGCGGGCTTGAGCTTGGCGATGTAGCGTGCTGCCGCCGGACCCTGGGCATTGTCCAGGCCGATGGTGCGGAACACCATCTTGTAGCCACGGGAAGTCAGCTCCGGGCTGGTCGCGGCCGGGGTGATCATCACGATGCCTTCGTCTTCATAGATGTCCGACGCTGGCTGGGTGGAACTGGAGCACAGGTGGCCGACCACGTACTTGACGCCGTCATTGACCACCTTGTTGGCCACGGCCACCGCTTGCTTGGGGTCGCAGGCGTCGTCGTATTCAACGGCTTCGAGCTTCTTGCCTTCGACGCCGCCCTTGGCGTTGATCTGCTCGATGGCCATGCGCGCGCCGCTGAACTGCATGTCGCCGTATTGCGCGACCGGGCCGGTCTTGGCCCCGGCGATACCGATCCGGATGGTGTCGGCGGCCAGGGAATGGCAGGCGAGGCCGGCGAGGATCATGGCGCTGAGCAGTTGGGTGGCTTTGTTATTGATACGACTCATTGTTGGTTCCACTCCTGTGGGTAACGGTTCAAAGGGTGTTGCGGGTACTGCTTGGGTTGCAGATAGGGCGGTCCGGCCCGTTCAGGGCAGGACCTTGTCGAGCCGGCTGGCGTTCTCCTGGGCGGGTGCTGCCACTGCTATGGGCGCGCAGGCTTCCAGGGCCTGGGCGAGGTCGGCCAGCAGGTCGTCGATGTCCTCGAGGCCCACCGAAAGACGTACCAGGCCTTCAGCGATGCCGTGTGCGGCGCGTTCCTCGGGGGTGTAGGTGGAATGGGTCATGCTCGCCGGATGCTGGGCCAGGGACTCGGCATCCCCCAGGCTCACTGCCCGACTGAACAGCTGCAAGGCGTTCATGAAGCCGCAGCCACTGGGCAGGCCTCCCTTGAGTTCGAAGGCGATCATGCCGCCGGGCAGCTTCATTTGCCGCTTGGCCAGGGCGTACTGGGTAAAGGAGGGCAGGCCGGGGTAGGCCACCCACTGCACCAGCGGATGCGCTTGCAGGTAGCGAGCCACGGCCAGGGCATTGCTGCAATGGCGATCCATACGCAGGCTCAGGGTCTTGAGGCCGCGCATCAGGAGGAAGGCATCCTGGGGCGACATCACCGCCCCAGTCAGGTCCTTGAGGCCCTGCAAGCGGATCTTCTGCGCCAGCTCCTGGCGGGTGACGACGATACCGGCGGTGATGTCGCCATGGCCGCACAGGTATTTGGTGGCCGAATGCACGACCAGGTCGGCCCCCTGGTCCAGGGGGCGCTGCAGGTAGGGAGTGCAGTAGGTGTTGTCCACCGCCAGGGTGATGTTGGGGTGCTGGCGGACGATGCGCGCCACTGCGGTGATGTCCACCAGTTGCATGTTGGGGTTGGCCGGGGATTCGAAGTAGACCATCCGCGTGGCGGGGGAGATGGCGGCGCGCAGGTTCTGCGGATCGGTCATGTCCACATGGCGGACCTTGACCCCGAACTCCTCCAGGCCGTGGTGCAACAGGGCAAAGGTGCAGCCGTACAACGTGCGGTTGACGATGACCTCGTCTCCCGGGCGCAGCAGCGTCCAGAAGGTGGCGGCGATGGCGCCCATGCCGGAGCCGAAGGCCACCGCGGCCTCGCCATTCTCCAGGTCGGCCATGCGCGATTCCAGCAAGGCCAGGGTCGGGTTGCCGATACGGGTGTAGAAGTAACCGGGCTCTTGTCCGGCGAAGCAGCCGGCACCGTACTCGGCCGTTGCGAAGGTGAACGTGGAGGTGAGGTAGATCGGAGGAATCAGCGCGCCCTGATGCTCCTGCGGGTTGTAGCCGTGGTGGATGGCGCGGGTGGAAAAACCAAGATCACTGTTTTTATTGTTCATGGTGAAGACTCCCGGATTTGCTCTAATGCTATGCTCAAATCCGGCGCAATAATTTCTAATCTGGCCCCTTAAAAAGCTGAAGATTGGAATAAATAATCATAAAAACAAAAGATAGAGGCAAAATATGCCCGCTGGCCTGGACCGTACCGACAAAGCCCTGCTTGTCGCCCTGCAAGACAATGCCCGACTGACCAATGCTGAATTGGCCGACACGGTCGCCCTGACCACTTCGCCGTGCTGGCGCCGGGTCAAGTTGCTGGAGGACAGCGGAGTCATCACCGGCTACCAGGCGATCCTCTCGCCCAAGGCCCTGGGCTACGGCGTGACCGCCTTCGTCAGCGTCATGATGGAATCCCACTCCCGGGAGACCGCCCGAGCCTTCGAGCAGCGGTTGCTGGAGATTCCCGAGATCATCGCCTGCCACAACGTCTCCGGGCGCTATGACTTTCTCCTCGAAGTGCTGGCCAAGGACCTGGAGTCCTTCGGCGAGTTCGCCCGCGAAGTGCTGCAGACCCTGCCCGCGGTGAAGGAAATCTACTCGAGCTTTTCCTTCAAGTCGGTAAAGCCGGCGCGATTGATCCCGGTGCTTCAACCCGGCGGTTGAGCGATCCGGGCTCAGTGCAAATGCTGTTCGTCCAGGTACTGTTTCAGGCATTCGACGAAGGCCTGGTGCTTGCGAGTGTGGCGCCGATGGGTCGGGTAGATGATATGGATCATCGGGCCGAACTGCCCCGGATCGGGTACTGCCTCGGGCAGCAGTTGCACCAGCTCGCCCCGTTGCAGGTAAGGCAGGGCGCTCCATTGCGGGCACAGTTGCAGGCCCAGGCCCGCCAGTAGCGCACCGAACAGGAAATCGTAGTTGTCACTGGCCAGCCGTGGCACTGGCTGGGCCATGCGCTGTTGCCGGCCATCGAGGGTGAAGTGCCAGAAATGCGGATTAAGCGCGGGGTGGCGGAAGATCAGCCAGTCATGCTCGGCAAACGTCTGCGGGGTGACCGGCAGTGGCTTGCGTTGCAGGTAACGCGGGCTGGCACAGAGCAGGATGCGGTTGGCGGTCAGTGGCCGAGCGACCAGGTCCGGCAGGTCCACCGGGCCATCGCGTACCGCCAGGTCGTAGCCGCCCCTGAGCAGGTCGACGAATTCGTCGGTCAGCTCTACGTCCAGGCGCATCTGCGGGTATTGCTCCAGGAACCGATAACAGACGGCGTTGAGAAAGGCTGGGGCGAAGGAGGGCGGCGCCACCAGGCGCAGGATGCCGCACATCTGCTGCTGCAACTGATGGATATCCTCCCGGGCCTGTTGCAGTTGGGCCAGCACCTGGCGGGCGCTGGCCAGGTAGAGATGCCCGGCCTCGGTGAGGGCGATGCGGCGTGTGGAGCGTTCGAACAAGCGGGTACCCAGCTGGGTTTCCAAATGGGTGACGGCCTTGGTCAGGGCCGAGGTGGTCTTGCCCAGGTGGGCGGCGGCGCGAGTGAAACTGCCCTGGTCGGCGGTGGCGACGAACATGCTGATGGCGCCCAACTGGTCCATGGGGTCTTGCCTCTTTGGAAAGAATGAGTTGCCCGAAGCAGTATTCTTAAAACCCCCTCGGCTTGGCTAGTCTCTTGCCCATTCTGACCAAGGGCGCCAATAACAATGAAAAACGCACTGACGATCACGCTGGCCTCGGCGCTGGCTTTTGTCGCAATGGAAAGCCAGGCGGCGGTGGATTTGCTGCTGCACAACGGCAAGGTGTTCACCGCCGAGCAGGGCCAGCCCCTGCAGCAGGCGGTGGCGGTGGAGCAGGGGCGGATCGTCAAGGTCGGCAGCGACGCCCAGGTGCTGGCGCTCAAGACGGCGGGCACCCGGGTGGTCGATCTGCAGGGCAAGGTGCTGATGCCCGGCTTCATCGACAGCCACAGCCACGCGATCTTCGGTGGCCTCAAACTCAAGGCCGCGGACCTGGAAAGCCAGCTGTTGCCGGTGGATGAACTGGAGCGACGCCTGCGCGGTTGGCGTGACGACGGCAAGGCGCGCCATGGCGATACCCTGAGCGTCAGCGGTTTTCCTTCCACTTACTGGAGCCAGGTGGATGCGCTGGAGCAACGCTTCAACCAAGGCGAGTGGGCGGATACTCCAATCCTGTTCGTCGGCTGGGACTACCACACCGGCTGGGCCAACCGCGCCATGCTCAAGCGTGCCGGCATCGATGCCCAGCGGGTCAAGGCGCTGACGGGCGAGGCGGTGGCCACCATCGGTCACCATCCCGATGGCACGCCCAATGGCTTCGTCGCCGATGCCGGGCTCTCGGCCCTGACCTCCCAGGTACCGGCGCCGAGCTTCGAACAGATGCTCGACGCCGGGCGTGCTGCCCGGGACCTGAACCACAGCCTGGGCATCACCGCGCTGATGGACCCGGCGGCCAACGCGGTACCCAGTGATGCGCTGTTCGCCATGCATCCCACGGCCCAGACCGTGGGCGTCTTGCCGGTGTACAAGGCGCTGGCCGAGAAAGGCGAACTGGACCTGCGGGTCGCCGCGTTGATGGTGGCCAATCCCAAGAGCCGGCCAGCGGATCTTGCGGTACTGGACCAGGTACGCCGGCAGTTTCTCGATGTGCCCAACCTGAGCTTGCCGGGAATCAAGATCTTCGCCGATGGCGTTGCCGAGTTTCCGGCCCAGACCGCGTCCTTGCTGACGCCCTACAAGAACTCGCAGAAGGGCGGTGAGTTGCTGATCGACCCGGCGCATTTCGGCGAGTTGGTCAGCGCCGCCGACGCCCGTGGCTGGCTGGTGCATGTGCACGCCATCGGCGATCGCGCGGTGCGTGAGTCGCTCAACGGCATCGAGCAAGCCCGGCGCCAGCGCCACAGTGGCGTGGTGCACTCGATCACCCACCTGCAAATGGTCAATCCCAAGGAGTTCGCGCGCTTCAAGCCGCTGGACGTGATCGCCTCGATGCAGCTGTATTGGGCCTCCGCCGATGAACTGAGCATCGACCTGCTCAAGCCCTACATCACGGCCATGCAGTTCCAGTTCATGTACCCGGCGCGCTCGTTGTTCAAGAACGGCGCCACCATCGCTGGTGCCAGCGATTGGCCGGTGAGCACGCCCGAGCCATGGAAGGCCATCGCCCAGGCGGTCAGTCGCAAGGGCCCCAAGGGGGTGTTGAACAAGGATGAAGGCATCGATCGCCAGGCCATGTTCTACGCCTACACCCGTAATGCCGCCCGCGCTATCGGCCTGGAACAGCAGATCGGCAGCCTGGTCCCGGGCAAGCAGGCCGACCTGATCGTGCTCGATCGCGATGTGTTCCAGGTTCCCGATGAGCAGTTGGCCGGCACCCAGGTGCTGAGCACCTATTTCGCCGGTCGCGAGGTCTACCGCCGCCCGGGCGAATGACCTCGGCCATTGCGCCAAAGCGGCCCGCGACCCTGTTCGCGGGCTTTTTTTCAGCCGTCGATCAGGCTCCGTCGATGGGGCTGGAGACATTGATTTACCTGGGCTCTGGCGTTTTTCCCAATGGCGGCGAAGGCCTGCGCCATGGCCTGTCCGGCGATTGAACAGTTGACGTTGGCAGCGGCTTGTTCCTATTCTTTGTCGATCGACAAATAATAGGAGCGTTCGATGAAAACCCTCAAGGGCCCCAGCCTGCACCTGGCGCAGTTCAGCGCCGATACGGCGCCATTCAATGACCTGCCGGGCATTGCCCGCTGGGCCGCCGACCTGGGCTTCAAGGCGTTGCAGGTCCCGGCTTGGGATGAGCGGCTGTTCGATGTCGCCACGGCGGCGCACAGCCAGGACTACTGCGATGAAGTCAAGGGCCAACTGGCCGAGCACGGCCTGGTGATCAGCGAGCTGACCACCCATATCTTCGGCCAACTGGTGGCGGTACACCCGGCCTACGACGCGATGTGCGACAACTTCGCCCCCGAGGCCCTGCGCGGCAATCCCAAGGCGCGCACCGACTGGGCCATGGACCGCATGCAGCTGGCGGCACGGGCTTCCCGGCGCCTGGGGCTTGCTGACATGGGCACTTTCTCCGGCTCGCTGGCCTGGCCCTACCTGTTTCCCTTTCCCCAGCGTCCCGACGGCCTGATCGAGACCGCGTTCGCCGAACTGGCGCGGCGCTGGCGGCCGATCCTCGATGCCTGCGACGAGCAGGGGGTCAACCTGTGCTACGAGATTCACCCCAGCGAAGACCTGCACGACGGCACCAGTTTCGAGCGTTTCTTCGACTTGGTGGATCGGCACCCTCGCTGCCACATCCTCTTCGATCCCAGCCATTTCGTGCTGCAGCAACTGGACTACCTGGCGTACCTGGACATCTACCACGAGCGCATCCGCATGTTTCACGTCAAGGATGCCGAGTTCAATCCCAGCGGGCGCCAGGGCATCTATGGCGGCTACAGCTCCTGGGTCGAGCGGGCCGGGCGGTTCCGTTCGCTCGGCGACGGCCAGGTGGATTTCAAGGGGATCTTTTCCAAGCTGGCGCAATACGACTACGGCGGCTGGGCGACCCTGGAGTGGGAGTGCTGCCTCAAGGACCAGGAGGACGGCGCCCGGGAAGGCGTGGAGTTCATCAACCGCCACATGATCCGCGTCACCGAACGGATCTTCGACGACTTCGCCGGTGCCCGCATCGACCGCCAACAGATCAACGCCATGCTCGGCATCGCCTGAACCTTTCCCACGGAGATCACTATTGATGAATGCCTTTACCGACAACACCCAGGTCGATGCCCACGGCCTGGTCCATCGCTACGTGCGCATCGACGGCCAGCGGATCCATTGCGTCAGTGCCGGCAGCGGCCGGCCGGTGCTGCTGATTCCCGGCTGGCCGCAGACCTGGTACGCCTGGCGCGAGGTGATCCAGGCCCTGGCCGCCAGGGGCTTCCAGGCCATCGCCGTGGACCCGCCGGGCACCGGGCAATCCGATCGCCCGGAGCACGGCTACGACACCGGCGCCGTGGCCGATGTGCTGCACCGAGTGATGGAGCAGCTGGGGTTCGAACGCTATAGCGTGGTCGGCCATGACGTAGGCATGTGGGTCGCCTACGCCCTGGCCAGCGACCGGCCCGAGGCCGTCGAGCGCCTGGCGCTGACCGAGGCGGTGATCCCGGGGCTGGCCGAGGCGCCGCCGATCTTCGTCGAGCCGGGGCAGAACATCTTTCTCTGGCACTTCATGTTCAACCAGTTGCACGATTTGCCGGAAGCGCTGATCGCCGGCCGCGAGCGGGTCTACCTCAACTACATCTTCGACAAGTGGTCCCACCGCCGCGACGCGGTGGCCACCGAGGAGTACATCCAGGCCTATGCCGCCCCGGGCGGACTGCGTGCGGGCTTCGCCTACTACCGGGCGATTCCCGAGACCGTGCGCCAGAACCAGCAGCGCGCCGAACGGTTGCTGGCAATGCCGGTGCTGGCCATCGGCGCCGAGCACGCTACCAACGATGCTCCGCTGCTGACCCTGCAGGGCCGGGCCAGCGATCTGCGTGGCGCTATCGTGCCGGACTGCGGGCACTTCATCATGGAGGAGGCGCCAGAGGCTTTCCTTGGCCACTTGCTGCCGTTCCTGGAAGAGCAGGCGGGCTGAGCCTCGACCGTCGTCCCCGGGCAGGGAAAATGGCCCGGGGACGGCGCAAATCTAATATCATTTCGTCCCGGCGCCCCGTGCCGGCCGCCGATCGGGCCACACCGATCGCCGCTCATCCTGACGAGATACCTGACTCCCATGGCTGGAAGACCCCGCGAATTCGACCGCAACCAGGCGTTGCGCCAGGCGCTCGAACTGTTCTGGGCCCGTGGTTTCGAAACCACCTCCATGGCCGACCTGGTGGCCGCGCTGGGCATCGCCTCGGCACGGATCTACGCTGCCTTCGGTTCCAAGGAGGCGCTGTTTCGCGAAGCCATCGAGCTGTACGAGAGCCACGAGGGCGGTTTCGCCGATCGGGCCCTGGCCGAAGAGCCCAGTGCCCATGCCGCCATCGCGCGCCTGCTCGAGGAGGCCGTGCAACTCTATACCCGGCCAGGCCAACCCCTGGGTTGCATGGTGGTGTCCTCGGCAGTGAACTGCTCCAGCGACAACGACGGCGTGCGCCAGTGGCTGGCCGAGCACCGGCGGGCGCGCACCGCCAGCATCGTCCAGCGGCTGCAGGCGGCGGTGCAGTCGGGGGAATTGGCAGGTCATGGCGATGCAACTTCCCTGGGCGATTATTACTCTACGGTGCTGCATGGCCTGTCGGTGCAAGCCCGGGATGGCGCCAGCGCCGAGCAACTGCGCAAGGTGGTGGCGTTGGCCATGGGCGTCCTCGATACCGCGTGCAACGTAACCCCTGACTAACCTGCGATTCATTACCCTGGCTGCGCTCGCCGTGGGCGCCGGACAGCGCTACCAGCCGAGCAGGGGCCGGGTTTTTCATCGGATCCAGGATCCGCTCCACCTTCGAACGAGTAGTACGACCCCGACATGAGCAATCCCCAGGCGACACCCCAAGGTAACTGGCAGTCGGTCATCGCGTTGGCCCTGGCCGCCTTTGTCTTCAACACCACCGAGTTCGTCCCGGTCGGGCTGCTGAGCGCCATCGGCGCGAGCTTCGACCTGGCCAGCGAACAGGTCGGGCTGATGCTGACCATCTACGCTTGGGTGGTTTCCCTGACCTCGCTGCCGGTGATGCTGCTGACCCGCAACGTCGAGCGCCGGCGCTTGCTTACGCTGCTGTTCGGCTTGTTCATCGTCAGCCACATATTGTCCAGCCTGGCCACCAGCTTCGGCCTGTTGATGCTCAGTCGCATCGGCATCGCCCTGGCCCACGCGTTGTTCTGGTCGATCACCGCATCCCTGGCGGTGCGCCTGGCCCCCGCGGGCAAACAGGTACAGGCCCTCGGCCTGCTGGCCACCGGCACCTCCCTGGCCATGGTCCTGGGCATTCCCCTGGGGCGCCTGCTGGGCGAGGCCCTGGGCTGGCGCACCACCTTCAGCGTGATCGCCGGCCTGGCGGCGCTGCTGGTGCTGTGGCTGATCCGCACCTTGCCGCTGTTGCCCAGCCAGAACTCCGGTTCGCTGCGCAGCCTGCCGCTGCTGTTCAAGCGCCCGGCGCTGGTGGCGGCCTATGTGTTGACGGCCATGGTGGTGACGGCGCAATTCACCGCCTACAGCTACGTCGAGCCCTTCATCAAGGTGGCCTCGGGCCTGGGCGGCGACGTGGTGACCCTGGTGCTGCTGGTGTTCGGCGGCTCGGGGATCATCGGTTCGCTGCTGTTCAGCCGCCTGCACCGCCACAGCCCCCAGGGTTTCCTGCTCGTGGCGGTGGCCTTGTTGATGTTGTGCCTGGGCCTGTTGCTGCCGCTCAACGGGCATGTCTGGTCGCTGGTGGCCCTGAGCGTGGTCTGGGGCATGGCGATCATGGGGTTTGGCCTCTCGCTGCAGTCCAAGGTCCTGACCCTGGCACCGGACGCCACCGACGTGGCGATGGCGATGTTCTCCGGGATCTACAACATCGGTATCGGCGGTGGCGCCTTGCTCGGCAGCTGGGTCGGCGGGCAACTGGGGTTCGCCTATGTCGGCGTGGCCGGCGGCGCCCTGGCGGCCCTGGCGCTGATGCTCTATGGCTGGTCGAGCTGGCGCATCGCCCGCGCCACCGCGCAATGAAGCCCTGGGTGTAGTCGCTGCCCCAGGCTGCGCCCGCGTGCGTAGCGCCCGCCAGGGCGGTGTTGCTAGATCGTTAGTTGAAGGCCCGCGGGCCTTGTCGCAGCCTCGGCAGCGGCTACAGGGTTTCGTGCCGGGTGGCCGAAGGTTGGCTGGCCAGGCCGGTGGCGGGTTGGTGTTTCAACAATGCACCGATCGCCACGGCGTAGTCCTTGCCGGCCAGGTTCATGCTGTTGTTATGGGTGCCGCCGGGTACCAGCAGCAGTTTTTTCGGCGGCAGTGCCGCGGCGAACAGTTGTTGGCTCAAGCGGGCGGGGACGTAGTCGTCCTTCAGGCCGTGGACCACCAGCAACGGCATGCCGATTTCGCTGATCTTGTCGATGGAATCGAACTTCTGCGACATCACCCAGCGCACCGGCAGGCGGGTCTTGGTCACTGCCACGGCAGCGTCGGCCAGGGTGGTGAACGTGGATTCGACGATCAGGCCGCGTGCGGCCACCGGACGCTGTTCATTGGCAGCCTGGCGGCCCAGTTCGGCGGCCAGGTCGATGGCTACCGCGCCGCCCAGGGAGTGGCCGTAGATCAGGCGCTTGCCCGCCTCGGGCTGCAATACCTTGAGGCGTTCCCAGGCCACGCGGGCATCTTCATAGACGCTGGCCTCGGAGGGCAGCTCGCCGTGGCTCTGGCCAAACCCCCGGTAGTCGATGGCCAGCACCGAGTAACCCAGGGCGTGCAACTGCTCGATGCGAAACAGCTGGCCGGTGAGGTTCCAGCGTACCCCGTGCAGGTAGAGGATCGCGGGCGCATCGGCGCGTTGCGCCGGCCACCACCAGGCGTGGAGGTTCTGTCCGGCCCTGAAGCGGTTGGACTTGAGTTCCAACTCCTGCACTGCTTGCGGCAGGCCGTGGAACCAGCCGGCAGTACCGGGCTCGATGCGAAACACCAGCTGGCGTTCCTTGTACTGCAGCACCGCGCAACTGGTCGGCAGGCCAATGATCAGCAGGGCCATGCACAGCAGGGGGAGCCAGCGGCGACGCAGGCGCTGGGGCAGGGTTGGGGGCATGGAAAGCTTCACCACAGAACAATCGAAGGGGCGTTTTAACAGATGTCGCCAGGAAGGTCGTAGAGATTTCGTCGAGTCTCCAGTGACCGCCCGGCGGGGGCCGGGCGGATTGGGTCAGAAATTCCAGCGAGTGCTGACCATCACGTTGCGTGGGTCGCCATAGTAAGCCGACTCGAAGAATCCGATGTTGGTGTAGTAGCGCTTGTCGAACACGTTGTAGACGTTGAGGCTGGTGGAAAGATTCTCGGTGATCTGATAGCGCGCCATCAGGTCTACCAGCCAGTAAGGATCTTGGGTTAGCTTTTCCTGGGTCTTCTTGGGCTTGTTGTTGATCACCTGCCAGCCTTCGCCTTGCCAGCGGGCTCCACCGCCCAGGGTCAGCTTGTCCAGTGGGCCGCTGAGCTTGTAGGTGGTGTAGAAGTTGAGCTGGTCCTCGGGTTCCCAGGTCGACACCTTCTGCCCAGCCTTATCGCGCATGATCTTGTGGGTGTAACCGGCTTGTACCTGCCAGTTGGGCATCAGCTCCCCGGATATCTCGGCCTCATAACCCTTGGTCTTAGCGGTCACGGGCTTATAGGCAAGCATATTGGCCTGGCTTTTGTTGAAGTCCAGGTCTTCTATCGCGCGATTTTCTTCATGCAGTTCGAAATAGGCGAGGCTGGAGTTCAGGCGGCCATCGAAGAACTCGCCCTTGATGCCAACTTCATAGTTCTTGCCTTCGTTAGGCTCGATCATCTTCTTGTTACGGTCGCGGAACTGCGTCTGCGGCAGGAAGATCTCGCTGTAGCTGGCATACAGCGAGAAGTGGTCATCGAGATCATAGGTCAGGCCAGCGTAGGGAATCACCTTGCCGCTGTCCTTGGCATCGGAGGTGCCAGTGACCTGGTAGTTGGCTATGCGAGTTCCCAGCAACAGTTTCAGGTCATCCATGAGGCTGAAGCGCCCGGTCATGTAGATCCCGGTCTGGCGGGTGACTTCATCGTTGAGCGAGGTTGGCGATCCCCAGTCCGGCTCGATGCTCTTGCCGTTCCAGGAGAAGAAATCGTAGGCGTTGCCGAAGTAGGTCGGTGCGCCGTAGTCCTTGCCTTTCCAGTGCGAACGAGACGCCGAAGTACCGATCACCATCTCGTGGTCACGCCCGGCAAAGCTGAAAGGGCCGGAAACATAGGCGTCGAGACTATCGCTGGTGGTTTCACCGGTGAACTTGTTGGCGTAGATCGAGCCGATAACGGGGTCATCGGGAGTGATCGAACCCAGGGGCGCGTAATAGCCGTTGAGTTGATGGTTGTACTGTCCCTTGGCGACCCAGCCGTTGGCGAAACTGTGCTCCAGGGTCGCGAATACCGTGCGGGTGTACTGTTCCCAGCGACTCCATTTGGCGCCGTTGTTGAATGAGCGTGACATCTTCAAGGCATTGCCCGAGGCATTGTAGAGCGGTTGGCTGCCGGACCAGCTGGAGCCACGCGGATCGTTGTCCTGGTAGTCGGCGCCCAGTGTCAGCAGGGTGTCGGGCGTCAGGTCCATTTCGAGGATGCCGTAGTAGACGCTGGTCTTGCGCTGATAGTGGTCCATGAACGATTGCTTGTCCTGATACGCCGCTACCGCCCGCCCGCGAACGTTGCCGGTTTCGGTGAGCGGGCCGCTGAGGTCGATCTCCGAGCGATAGTTGTTCCAGGAGCCTGCACCCAGGTCGATATGCCCCTTGAACTCGCTGGTCGGTTTCTTGCGTACCAGGTTGATGGTGCCGCCAGGGCCCCCCGCGCCGGTGAGCAGGCCGCTGGCGCCCTTGAGCACTTCGACCCGGTCATAGATCGCCATGTCGGTCAGGGTATGGCCGGCCGAATAGGCGCTACTGCGTGTGGTGGGAATGCCGTCGTACTGGAAGCTCTGGATAGAGAAACCGCGGGCATAGTAGTTGGTGCGTTCACTGTCATAAGTCGACACGGTGATGCCCGGGGTATGGCGCATGACATCATCGATGGAGTTGAGCCCGAAGTCGTCGATGACCTGGCGAGTGACGACCGAGATCGACTGTGGTGTTTCCCGTGGCGTCAGCACCAGGCGCGTGGCTGTGGCGATGGTGCCCGGTGTATAAGAGCCTGTGCCTTCGGTGACGGTCCCTAACTGGTTGGCAACGACGTTGGTCGTTCCCAACTGCAATGGGCCGCTGGCTACTTCGGGGGCCACTTGAACCCGGTAGCCTTCGCCTTCTTTCACTGCCACAAGACCCAGTGGGGCCAGTAGCCGTTGCAACCCCTCGCTGACGGCGAAACGGCCCTTGAGGCCTGGGCTGCGTAGGCTCTGGGTCAGGTTCGAGTCGACGGCGATCATGGTCCCGGACTGTTGGCCAAAGGCGCCCAGCACCTGGTCCAGGTTGCCTGGCGCGATGTCATAGCCTACAGACGGGATATCCGCAGACAGCAGGGGCGGGCTGCAGGTGGCGATGACAAGGCCGATGACGATCGGGCGCAAGGCCGCGGCAAGGGGCGTAAGGCGAATGTGCATAAGGAAAATCCGTGGGTTGGAAAGGGTTGGCGCAGAGCTGTTTTCCAGCTTCTTCCCTGGTCTTGATGCACGAGATTGAAAAAACTGCCGCCGTCTTGAAAAAAACTGAGGAAAAATCAGGCCGCGTCCACGGAGGCCCAGTAGCCCATTACCCGCCGGATGCGAATCGGCAGGGTCTTGGCCAGCAAATCGAGGCTGGCGTCCGGCTGGTTCAGGGAGAACGAGCCGGAAACCCGCAACCCGGCGACTTCGGCGGCGCAGCGCAACAGGCCGGGGCGATAGCGGTCGAGTTCGGCGATCACCTCGCCCAAGGGGCGGCGCTCGGCAATCAGCAGGCCCTGGGTCCAGGCATTGGCCGTGGTGGGCACGACGGCCAGGGCGCCGATCCGCTGTTGGGCGACATCCACTTGCTGGCCCGGGCCCAGGCTTAGCGCAGGGGCATGGGCGGTACTCACCGAGCTGCTGCCGGCCAGCAGTTGTACCCGGGTGCCGTTGATGCCCGGCAAGCCAACGCTGAGGATCAGTTGAGAGCGCGGCGCGAGCTGGATGCGTCCATCGGCGGTGATGACCTGCACGGATGCAGCGTTGCCCAGGGTCAGCAACAGGCGGCCGCCGTTGAGCCGCAGTTGCAAGCCCTGGGGGCTGGCCTGCTGGTCGAGGCTGGTGCGAGTATCCAGTTCCAGGCTGGCGCCAGCGCCCAGTTGCAGCTGGCGGCGCTCGCCAGTGGCGGTGTGATAGTCGCTGAACAGCTGCGGCAACAGCAGTCGTTCGCGCACGCTCCAACTGCTGGCGGCCACCACGCCCAGGCCGACGATGCCCTTGAGCAGGGTACGCCGCCCGGGGTGGCTGCGAGCCTGCAACAGTTGCCGGGCGCGGGGCGCGGGCAGGCTGCGGGTGCTGTCGCGCAGGTCCTGGCCGATGCCGGCCAGGCGCTGCCAGGCCATTTCGTGCTGCGGGTCGGCCCGGCGCCAGGCCAGGCAGGCGGCCTGCTGCTCGGGGCTGCTGATGCCCGATTGCAGCAGCACCAGCCACTCCAGGGCCTGGTCCAGAACCTGCTGTTCCACAGCGCCCTGATCGTCCACCGGCTGGAAGGCGTTCATCCCGGGTACACCGCCGCATAGCAATGGCGGTAGGCCTTGAGCATGGCTTTTTGCACCACGTTGACCGAGAGCTGCAGGCGTTCAGCAATCTGCGGGTAGGTCAGGCCTTCGAGCTGGGACAGCAGAAACACCTCGCGCACCCGGCTGCCCAGGCCGTCCAGCACCTGGCCCACGGCGTCCAGCGCCTCGAGTACCAGCAGTCGGGTTTCCGGCGAGGGCTGGTGCTGCGGTTCCAGCTGCGCGAGGGTCTCCAGGTACGCGCGCTCCAGGGCCTGGCGGCGGAAATACTGCCCGCACAGGCGGCTGGCCACGGTGTTCAGGTAGGCCCGGGGTTCGCGCAGTACCGGCAGTTGCTCGCTGCGCAAGATGCGCACAAAGGTGTCCTGCGCCAGGTCCATGGCCTGGTCCTGGTTGCCGAGCTTGCGTCGCAGCAGTTGCACCACCCAGTTGTGATGCTGGAGGTAGAGCTCGCCCACGGCGTGCTGTAGCGAAGGGGTGGGCACCATCGATAAGGGTTCCGAGGTCGAGGTGGGCAAAATGGGTGCTTATGGTAATGCTTCTCATTATTGGGTGCTTGAATTTTTATTACTGTCCACCAGGGCTTGTCGTCAGCCTGAGCCAGGGTTGTGGGTTAAATGGTTGTAAGGTACAACTAAATGCTTCGCTTGTGAGGTCACCCTTATGTCGAGCCAATCTGCTTCCCTTATCCCGCAGTTGCGCCAGGCGTCCCGGCAGATGGTTCGTGAGCTGGGCTTCATGCAGGCCACCCTGGCCGCCACCGACTACCCGCCCTCGGCGGTGCATGCGTTGCTGGAGATCGGCCAGGGCCATGCCTTGACTGCCGGTGATCTGGTGACGCTGCTGGGGCTGGAGAAATCCAGCGTCAGCCGCCTGGTGCGCAAGTTGGTGGAGGCGGGCGAGATCTGCGAACTGGCCCATGAACAGGACGCCCGCTCGAAGAAACTGCAACTCAGCGCCCGCGGGCGCCAGACCCTGGAGGGCATCGACCATTTTGCCCAGACCCAGGTGGCCGCGGCCCTGGCGCACTTGAGCGCGGAACAGCAGCGCAGTGCCTCTGCGGGCATCGCCGACTATGCCCGTGCGTTGCGCGCGGTGCGTCTGGGCGAGGCGCCCGAGCAGCTCGCATGCGGCACCATCGCCCGGGGCTACCGGCCGGGGGTGATTGGTCGTATCGCCGAGATGCACGCCCGCTACTACGCCGCCCTGGCCGGTTTCGGCCAGCCCTTCGAAAGCCTGGTGGCGGCGGACATGGCCGAGCTGATGGGGCGTTTGCACAATCCGCGCAATGAAGTCTGGGTGGCGCTGCAGGGGGAGCGGATTATCGGTTCCATCGCCATTGACGGGGAGGGCGAGGGTGGTGAAGCGATCCTGCGTTGCTTCATTCTCGATGATGCCGCCCGCGGCCAGGGGCTGGGCCGGCGTCTGCTGGTCGAGGCGCTGGCGTTCTGCGACCAGTGGGGCTTTGCTGCCACCCGCTTGTGGACCTTCAAGGGGCTGGATGCGGCACGCGCGCTGTATGAGGAACAGGGCTTTGTGCTGGTGCAGGAACAGGTGGGCGAGCAATGGGGCGCGACCGTAACCGAGCAGTGTTTTGTGCGGCCGGGAGTGGAGCCTTGTAGCCGCTACTGAGCCTGTGAAGCGGCGCAAAGGCCCGCAGGGCCTTGCCTGGCGATCCTGTGTCGACCCCGTAGCGGCTGAAAACCTGCATCCCGGTGACGCAGTGTGCGCAGCCTGCGGCAGCGGCTACAGCCAGGCGTTCGGTGGTAGGGTTAGCCCCCTGGAAGATTATCGATCTGTGGAGTACCTCCCATGCAAGCCATCAAGCTCAGCCTGCCGGCATCCCTGGACAACCTGAAGCTCGTCGAGCTGCCCGACCCGGGCCAGCCCGGCGCCGGGCAGATCCGTGTGCGGATCCATGCCTGTTCCCTGAACTATCACGACTATGCGGTGGTGACCGGCGGCCTGCCCACCGCCGATGGACGAATTCCCATGGCCGATGGCGCCGGCGTGGTGGAGGCCGTGGGCGAAGGCGTCAGCGAGTTCAAGGTCGGCGACGCGGTGGTGTCCTGCTTCTTTCCCCATTGGCATGACGGCGGCCCGGCCATCGCCGACTTCAGCACCACCCCTGGCGATGGCGTCGATGGTTACGCCCGGCAGGTGGTGGTCCAGCCCAGCCACTGGTTCACCCATGCACCCCAGGGCTACAGCCATGCCGAAGCCGCGACCCTGACCACCGCTGGGCTCACCGCCTGGCGCGCACTGGTGGTGGACGGCGGCCTCAAGGCCGGTGAAACCGTCCTGGTGCTGGGCACGGGCGGGGTGTCGATCTTTGCCTTGCAACTGGCCAAGGCCATGGGCGCCACCGTGATCGCCACTTCGTCCTCGGACGCCAAGCTGGCGCGGGTGCGCGAGCTGGGGGCCGACCACACCATCAACTACCGCACCCAGCCGGAGTGGGGCGCCGAGGTACTCAAGCTCACCGGCGGGCGGGGCGTCGATCATGTGGTGGAAGTCGGCGGCCCGGGCACCCTGGCCCAGTCCATCACTGCGTGCCGGATCGGCGGGCACATCGCCCTGATCGGCGTGCTCACCGGTTGGGCCGGGCCGGTACCTACGGCGGCCCTGATGGCCAAGCAGCAGCGCCTGCAAGGCTTGATCGTCGGTAGCCGCCAGCAGCAGGTGGAGATGGTCCGTGGCCTGGAGGCCACCGGCATCAAGCCGGTGATCGACAGCACCTTCCCTTTGGCCGAGATCGCCAAGGCCTTTGCCCATGAAGCCTCCGGCGCCCACCTGGGGAAAATCTGCCTGAGCCTTTGAGGTCCAGCCAGGGCAACGTCGGTCGCTACTCCGACGTTGCCGTCCATACTGCTTCAACGGTGTGCCGCAATCCGCTCTGGAAGGGCTCTGGCCATGTTGAAGTTCTCCGCTCATCACTACCCCTATGCCTCGCAACGCCAGAGCGTGTTCGCTCGCCGTGGCATGGTCGCGACGTCCCAGCCACTGGCCGCCGAGGCCGGTATCCAGATCCTGCGTCAGGGCGGCAACGCCATCGACGCGGCGATCGCCACGGCTGCGGTGCTGACGGTGGTCGAGCCCACGGGGTGCGGCCTGGGCGGCGATGCCTTTGCCCTGGTCTGGACCCAGGGCCAGCTCCATGGCCTGAGCGCCAATGGCCAGGCTCCGGCAGCCCTGAACATCGATGCGGTGAAGGCCGCGGGGCATGCGCGGATGCCGCTCCATGGCTGGACGCCAGTGACCGTACCCGGCTGCCCGGCGGCCTGGGCCGAACTGTCCCGGCGCTTTGGCCGGTTGGCGTTTGCCCGGTTGCTGGAGCCGGCCATTGAACTGGCCCGCGATGGTTTCCCGTTGTCGCCGGTGGTCGCCCTGCAATGGCAGCGGGCCCTTGAGCTGTTCAGCGCGCAGGGCGATCCGGTGCTGGAGCCCTGGTTCGCGACCTTCCTGGTCGAGGGGCGTGCGCCGCGGGCCGGTGAAGTGTTCCGCATCCCGGCCCTGGCCCAGACCCTGCAAGCGTTGGCGGCCAGCGCTTGTGAAAGCCTGTATCGCGGCGAGTTGGCCCAGCGCCTGGACGCCCATTCCCGGGCCACGGGCGGTTATCTACGGGCCAGCGACCTGCAGGATTACCGGCCGCAATGGGTGCAGCCGATCAAGATCGATTACCGAGGCTATGAAGTCTGGGAGATTCCTCCCAGTGGCCAGGGGCTGGTGGCGTTGATGGCCTTGAAGCTGCTCGAAGGTTTCCAGTTCGACCAGCGCGACAGCCCGCGCACCTGGCACCTGCAACTGGAGGCCCTGAAGCTGGCCTATAGCGACGGCCTGCACTACATCACCGACCCGGCCCATATGCAGATGGCGGTCGGCGACCTGCTCAGTGATGCCTATAGCCGGCGGCGCCGGGCACTGATCGGCGAGCAGGCCCGGCTCCCGACGGCGGGCGAACCCCAGGCCAGTGGCACGGTGTACCTGGCCACGGCCGATGCCGAGGGCAACATGGTCTCGTTCATCCAGAGCAACTACCACGGGTTCGGTTCGGGCGTGGTGCTGCCTGACAGCGGCATCGCCCTGCAGAACCGTGGCCAGGAGTTCAGCCTCGATCCGGCCCACGCCAACTGCCTGGCCCCGGGCAAGAAGACCTTCCATACCATCATCCCGGGGTTTCTCAGCCAGGGGGGCGTGCCCCTGGGGCCTTTTGGCGTGATGGGCGGCTACATGCAACCCCAAGGGCATGTCCAGATGGTGATGAACCTGGTGGACTTCGGCCTGAACCCTCAAGCGGCATTGGACGCGCCGCGCTGGCAATGGCTGGGCCAGAAGCAGGTCGGCATCGAACGGAGCGCTTCTGACGAGTTGCTCAAGGCCCTGGGCCAACAGGGGCATCAGATCCAGGTCACCCATGACCTGAGCCGCTTTGGTCGCGGCCAGATCATCCTGCGCGACCCGCAAAGCGCGGTGCTGTGTGGCGGCACCGAGCCGCGGGCGGACTCGCATATCGCTGTCTGGTAGGCGCCTGTCACTGGCTGTGGGGCACCTCGGTCAGCGCTGCTCCAGACTCCGCTCCATACGTCGGATGCCTTCTTCCAGCAGGGCCCGTGGGCAGCCGAAGTTCAGGCGCACGAACTGCTTGCAATCGTCACCGAACTCCAGCCCCGCGCTGAGGCCGACCTTGGCCTGTTCGAGGAAGAAGGCATGGGGATCTTCCAGGCCCAGGCCGCTGCAATCGAGCCAGGCCAGGTAGGTGCCTTGCGGTGCGTGCATGCGGATGCCCGGCAGGCGGGTGCGTATCGCCTCGAGCAAGTAGTCGCGGTTGGCCTGCAGGTAGGCGATCAGCTCCCGTTGCCAGGAGCCGCCCTGGACCAGGGCTGCATGGGTGGCTTCCAGGCCCAGGGGGCTGACGCTGTCCACCATGCCGGCCCGGGCCTCATTGAAGGCCAGGCGGGTGGCAGGGTCCTGGACGATGGCGAAGCAGGTCTTCATCCCTGCGACGTTGTAGGCCTTGCTGGCCGACATCAGGGTGATGGTGCGCCGGGCGATCTCCGGGCCGAGGGTGGCGGTAGGGATGTGCCGACGACCGTCGAAGCACAGCTCGGCGTGGATCTCGTCGGACACGATCAGCGCGCCCTGTTCCAGGCATGCCTCGGCCACCGCTTGTAGTTCCTCCCGGGGGAAGACCTTGCCCAGGGGGTTGTGCGGGTTGCTCAGCAGTAGCGCGCCGGCGCCCTGCAGGGCCTGGCGCAGTTCGGCCATGGGCGTGGTGTAGGTGCCTTCGGCGGTGACCTGGAACGGCACCTCGATCTTGCGCAGTTGCCAGTTGCCGGGGGCCAGGCGCAGGGGCCGGTAGTTGGGGGTCTGCACTACCACCTGCTGGTGCGGTTTGACGAAGGCGTGCAGGGCCATGTTGAAGCCCGGCTCGACCCCGGGCAGGAAGATCAGCTCGTCGGGTTGCACGCGCCAGGCGTACTTGTGCCACAGGTCGGCGACGACCGCCGCGCGCAGCTCGTCCCGGGCCACGCTGTAGCCCAGCAGCGGGTGCTCCAGGCGCTGGCGCAGGGCATCGATGATTTCCGGTGCGGCGGCGAAGTCCATGTCGGCCACCCACATGGGCAGTACATCTTCGGGATAGCGGCTCCACTTGGTACTGCCGGTGCCGTGGCGTGGGTGCAGGGTGTCGAAGTCGTAGCTCATGGGCGGGTCTCGTCGGCTTGCAAGGCAAAGGTGCAGAGATTCTAGCTGGCTTGTCCTGCATTGGGCATGGCCCTTGGGGAGCGCCTGCAAGGCAGCTTTTCCCTTGCCTGTGCCTCATAAAAACCTCGTTTCGCCAGGTTCCGGGTTATGTCGACAATGAGCCCCTGCATGCGCTAACGCCCCGTCCGGGAGCCTTGGCGATGCACTGCCGATCGATTTGTTCTTCCTACAAAAACAACAGGGAGCAAGCGATGACTCGCCATCGGAACATGGCCTGCCCGGGATATCCGCCACAGGCCACAGGCGCATCCGAACAACCGGATCACAGAAATCTCAGTCATGGCTACCAGGCATTGCGGCCCGGGTTGCGGGCGCCTGGGCGCTGAACAAGGTTCGTCGTGCCTGGTGCGGTGCCGCCCGTGGATACGGTCGTAGCCAGGCCCATGGGATGCCGGTTCGTGCGGGCGGGCCGGCTTCATTGAGGTAGATCTTATGTCCAGTATCTTGCGTTGCGGCGTTGCATTGTCGTGGCTGTTGTTATGTGCCAGCGCCTTGGCCGAGCCACAGAAGCTCACGGTCATCTCCTTTGGTGGCGCTACCAAGCAGGCCCAGGAGCAGGCCTATTTCCAGCCGTTCGACCAGACTGGGGCGGCCCGGGTGATTGCGGGCGAGTACAACGGCGAGTTATCGAAGATCAAGGCCATGGTCGAGGTCGGCAAGACCAGTTGGGATGTGGTCGAGGTGGAGAGCCCGGAGCTGCTGCGTGGCTGTGACGAGGGGCTGTTCGAGCCCCTGGACCTGGCTCGGTTCGGCGATCCGGCGCAGTTCGTGCCCGGCACCCTGACCGAGTGTGGCGTAGCGACTTATGTCTGGTCGATGGTCATGGCCTTTTCTCCGCAGAAGCTGGCCAGGGCGCCCGAGTCCTGGGCCGATTTCTGGAATCTCAAGGATTTTCCGGGCAAGCGTGGCTTGCGCAAGAGCGCCAAGTACACCCTGGAGATTGCCCTGCTGGCCGATGGCGTGCCGCCCGCGCAGCTGTACCAGGTGCTGGCTACCCCGGAGGGTGTGAGCCGGGCTTTTGCCAAGCTCGACCAGATCAAGCCGTATATCCAATGGTGGGAAGCCGGCGCCCAACCGCCCCAGTGGCTGGTCGCCGGGGACGTGGTAATGAGCGCCGCGTACAACGGGCGGATCGCCATGGCCCAGAAGGAGGGCATGCAGTTGAGCATCCTCTGGCCCCAGAGCCTGTACGACCCGGAGTACTGGGCGGTGGTCAAGGGCTCGCCGAACAAGGCCCTGGCCGAAGACTTCATCCTGTTCGCCAGCCAGCCCCAGGCGCAAAAGGTATTCTCGCAGAACATCCCCTACGGGCCGGTGCACCGCCAGGCGTTGCCATTGTTGGCGCCGACGGTGCAGCGGCAGTTGCCTACCTATGAAGCCAACTTGCAGGGCGCTCGGGCGGTGGATGCCGGGTTCTGGGTCGATCACGGCGAGGACCTGGAGCAGCGCTTCAATGCCTGGGCGGCCCGTTGACTGAAGCTCAGGGCAGGGGGTAGCTGCCGGGCACCAGCAGTTGCCGGTCGACTTGCTCGATCCGGGTGTGGCCACAAAGCGCCAGGGTCAGGTCCATTTCCCTGGCGATGACCTGCAAGGCCTGGCTGACCCCGGCCTGGCCCAGGGCGCCGAGGCCATACAGGTGAGCCCGGCCGATCATCGCGCCCTGGGCGCCCAGGGCCAGGGCCTTGATCACGTCCTGGCCGCTGCGGATGCCGCTGTCGATCCAGACCTCGGCCTGGCCGCCAACGGCGTCGACAATGGCTGGCAGCATGCTGATGCTCGACGGTGCGCCATCGAGTTGGCGCCCGCCGTGGTTGCTGACGATCAGCGCATCGGCGCCGCTGGCCACTGCCAGGCGGGCGTCCTCCACGTCGAGGATGCCCTTGAGAATCAGGGTGCCGCCCCAGCGCTGCTTGATCCATTGGATGTCGTCCCAGCTCAGGCAAGGATCGAACTGCTGGTAGGTCCACTCCGCCAGTTGGCGCATGTCATGCACGCCCGTGACGTGGCCCATGATGTTGCCGAAATGCCGACGCCGGGTGCCCAGCATGCCGGCGACCCAGCGAGGCTTGCCCAGTAGGTTCAGCAAGTTGGCCAATGTCGGCCGGGGCGGGGTGCTGAGGCCGTTCTTCAGGTCCTTGTGCCGTTGCCCGCTCAGCTGCAGGTCGAGGGTTAGCACCAGGGCGTCGCAACCGGCGGCCTTGGCTCGGTCGATCAGGCGGCCGACGAAGTCGCGGTCGCGCATTACGTACAACTGGAACCAGAACGGTGCGGCCGTAGCCTCGGCCACGTCCTCTAGGGAGCAGATGCTGACTGTGGACAGGGTGTAGCGGATGCCGGCTGCCGCTGCGGCCCGGGCCGCGAGAATCTCGCCATCGGCGTGGACCATGCCTGCCAGGCCAGTGGGGGCGATGGCCAGGGGCATGGCCATGTCGATGCCCAGCCTGTGTACCTGCAACGAGCGATTGTCGATGTTGCGCGCCACCCGTTGGCGCAGCTTGATGCCTGCGAAGTCGGCCTGGTTGGCGTGGTAGGTGCTCTCGCTCCAGGAGCCGCCGTCGACATAGTCGTAGAACATCCGTGGAACACGGCGTTGGGCCAGTCGGCGCAAGTCTTCGATGCAGGTGATGATGGGCATGGGCCACTCCTGTGTGATGGATCGCAGCAGACTAGTGCGCCGGGCCAGGAGCGTTGCGGAAAACTATTCCCGGCGCGCGGGCGTTTTTTTCCCGGAGCCAGTAAGGGCTGTTTCAGCCCTGGACGTGGGCGCTGCCTTGGGCCACGGCGTCGCGGCAGATGCGCTGCAGCCAATGGGCCAGGTCCTGGGCGGCGGGCGAGGGCGCGGGCATGTCCAGGATGTAGTGGTAGGACGGCGGGCTGCTGACCTGGCCGAGGATCACCAGGCGGCCCTGGGCCAGCCAACTGCGGGCCAGGGACGGTCGGGCCAGTACCACGCCCTGGGCGTTGGCGGCGGCCTCCAGCAGCATGCCCAGGTCCAGCAGGGTCGGCCCTTGGTCGGGCTCCGGCAAATCCAGGCCGGCGGCCTGCAGCCAGGGGCGCCAGGGTTCCAGGGGCGAGCGCAGCAGAGGCAGCCGGGCAAAGTCCGCCGGTAGTTGCAGAGGGCGGAAGCGGGCGAGCAGGGCAGGGGCGGCCATCGGCAGCAGTTGCTCGTCCAGCAGGCGCCGGGTCGCTGGCGCATCGAGGCTATCGCCACGGACTTCGAGGTCGCACTGGCCATTGGTGGCGTTGGACAAGGGCGCCGAGCTGGATCTGCAGGTCGATATGGGGATGGGCCCGGCTGTGTTCGTTGAGGCGCGGGATCAGCACCTGGCGGGCGAAGGTTGGCGGGCTGCACAGGATCAGCCGCTGCTTGCGCTGCACGGTGCGCCGGTGCTGGGGGATGCCCAGCAAATGTTGCAGTACCGGTGCCACCTGTTCCAGGTACAACTGGCCATCGGCAGTAAGCCGCAAGCTACCGCCCTGACGCTCGAACAGGCCCAATCCCAGCAGTTGCTCAAGCCCGGCAATGCGCTTGCGCAGCGCGCTGCCCGTCAACGCCAGGCTCTCGGCCGCCTGCTCGAAGCTCTTCAGCCGGGCGGCACTTTCGAAGGCCAGCAACGCATCCAGGGAGGGCAGGCGGTAGTCGTTGGGAGCCTTCATGGGAATTCCTTCAGGGTAGCCAGCAGCAGATCTTACGGGGTGGTGCGATGCAGGGCGAGCAATGCCCGGCGATGTATGGGATCATCCGCCCCTGGCCACGGTGCAGGGAGCGGATGCTTCCAGCCCGAAAAGCCTTAGAAACCCCTCGCTAGAAAAAATATCGAATAAGAGTTGCCAGGACTGGAAAACACGTCCATAATTGCGACCATTCCTCAGCGAGGAAACGGAAAAACTCTTTATAAATCAATAGGTTAGATAAAGAGTTGAGCGATTGAAAAGATCCTCAAGCCGTTCCAGTTTGTACGTGTTCAGTGTTGTTTTTCAGGCATTGGACATTTGGGGCCGAGTAGCAAAATGGTTATGCAGCGGATTGCAAATCCGCCTACGCCGGTTCGATTCCGACCTCGGCCTCCACCCTTGAAAACCCCGTAGATTAACGTCTACGGGGTTTTTTATTGCCTGGGATTTGGGCAATCACTTCCTCAAATTTTTGGATCGCTTCCGCAACCTGCCTTTTTCTAGCGGCACATTGAAAAAGCTTTCGGCATTGCTTTGAGATGCCGCTGGGTGTTGGTTGGGAGGTTTGTTTTTGTTGCTGTGAGCTATCCTGGATATCCCTGACAACGTTCAGATCTGGTTCTTAGGATGCACACTGGTCTGTCCCGGGCTGAGTGGACACTGACTTAAGGTGGATAATGTCCACCGCAAGGAGTGTTCATGACTCAGACCAGACGACGTTTTCCCGAATCCTTCAAACGCGAGGCAGTAGACCAGGTACTTGCCGGCACGCCGCTTCGTCATGTAGCCGAGACGCTCGGCATCGCTGAAAGCCTGCTGGGCAAATGGAAGCGCCAGTACGAGCAGCAAGGTGACGATGCCTTTCCGGGCAACGGCAAGCAGCGTGGTGAGAGCGCGGAGTTGCGTCGTCTACGCCAGCAACTGGCTCAGGTCACCATGGAACGCGATGTTTTAAAAAAGGCGCTCGCCATCTTCTCGCAGCCCACGAAGTGAAGTTCCGCGCCATCGAGGCGTTGGCTGGTCGCTATCCCGTAGCCCCAATGTGCCGGCTGCTGCGGGTATCCCGCAGCGGCTTCTATGCCTGGCAGCAGCGGCCACCTTCGGCGAGAGAGATGGCGAATCGGCGTCTGAGCAAGGAGATCCGCACCATTCACCACGAGGTGAATGGGATCTATGGCCATCGCCGAATCAAGGCCGAGTTAGCGGCCATGGGGCATGCGTGTGGTCGACACCGGGTTGCTCGACTGATGCGCGAAGCCGGTCTGCGCGTTCGCTCGCGCAAGCGCTGGCGGCTGGTTTCCAGCAGTCGTCATGCTCTGCCGATTGCCCCGAACCACCTGGATCGCCAGTTCGCCTCGGATCGCGCCAATCGGAACTGGGTCTCGGACATGACCTACGTGCGGACGGCCCAAGGTTGGCTGTATCTGGCAGTCGTGCTCGATCTCTATTCACGAGCCGTCGTCGGTTGGGCGATGCACCACCGCATGCAGCAGGCCTTGGTACACGCCGCGCTGGAGATGGCCATTGCACGCCGGCAGCCGAAAGAAGAAGTGCTGCTGCACTCGGATCGAGGCAGCCAATACTGCGCGTACGACTACCAGGCCTTACTTCGGCGACATCGAATCGTGCCCAGCCATTCACGTCCCGGGAACTGCTGGGGCAACGCCGCGATGGAGAGCTTCTTCCGTTCGCTGAAGGCTGAGCGGGTGTACCTGACGCGCTATGCCAGCTACCACGAGGCGAAAACCGACCTGTTCGACTACATCCGCTTTTACAATCACCGTCGCCGCCACTCGACGCTGGGCTATCTCAGCCCGATGGAGTTTGAGCGGCGCTATGCGAGCAGTAACTCTTAACTACCTGTCCACCAGCTCCGGGACAGACCACTTCAGCCCAAGGAGCAAAGCAAGGGAGGCATGAGTCGTTGACCCAACGTCAATAAACTGAAAATGTTGCAGTTGTCGGGTCTTGGTGTTTTCGTTTCAAAACTGGGCAAAACTTTGGAGCGTCCCTTCAGACCATTATTAGGATTAGGAAAAAATCCGAGGGTGCAATACTAGGCGGTCTGAGGGACTGTTTCGAAAAAATAACTGCCGCGAATCCCCTCATCAGTTATCCCTTCAGCACTTATAGAAGATGCTAAAAGCCTGGGGGGATATAACCGGGAACATAAGGAATATTTTGGCACTTGCCATGAAATACTTCTCCATTCTGAATTTTGAAAAGCACTATTTTTTTTGCTTTGTTCACCGTTGCTTCAATTTTGCATTCGGAGCTATGAGCGACGTTCTCGTAATACTCGGTATGGGTCAAACCATTACTGCCGTGCGTCATGGATGTTCCGGCTGCCTCAGTTGTCGACCACTGAGAGGATTTGTACCACGTCATTACGACAAGTGTACCTGCATCAGGATCTTGAGTTGCTTTCATCGTATCGGGCCTGCCAAACAGATTCAGCGCCTCTTGGGCATCGCGACCTTCCCAACGACTTTGAGCAATTAAGGAACAGCCGCTGCTTACCATTATTCCTGACACTGCTAGCATTAAAGAAAACGTTTTAATCCATTGATATATCATGGAGTTTACCTTACCTGGACTTTTCAGGGTTTTTGTTGTTTAACATTTCATCCAGCTCTTCCATTGGGCTCTTCGGCGGTGCTTGTACCTCCGTGATGATCCCGAGCATTTTCATCTGATCAAATTTACCCAGTGACAACATGCCGTTGAAGACTCGATCTTGGGGATTACATACAAAGGCAAATGTATATAAAAGCGCCTCGTCATCCAACGTATGCCACTCATTGGAGACTTTTAAATCCCGGCGTGCGTAGCTCGTTCGTTCTATTGATGTTCCTTTAAGAAAGCGGGCTCTGTGCTTGGAGCACTGGACTTCAACTGAATAGACATCCGCCAATGGCTTGGATGGGTCAGCGAAGACTTGGTTTACATCTACTGACTGAAGCCCATCCGCCGCTTGACTCCGTGGCGTCATGGACGTGAGATCAGCGACAAACACTATGTTGTTTTTGCCCGTGCCTATGCTATAGACACGCCACCAATCGCCAATGGGGTTCGCTTTGTCAGCTATCGCTGAAGTGGAGGCAGCAAGTAGTAAAGTAATTGGTATGACGTATTTATTTAACTTCAAAAACTCTGGCATGCTGTGTCGTGCCTCCTTGAACATGAATTTGTTATCCATTTACATTAAATCAATCAAGCCAAACAAGCACGCTAAAAAATAGAATTTCTCAACTGAGTATCTCGAGTCAGTGATATTTGCTGGCCAGCACATGCTGCCATGCTCGTAGCGTCTGGCGATTAAATTAAGAAGCAAATTAGCTTCGTTACAATCAAAAAGTAAATAACATATTTCATCGATTGTCATCAACTTCGAGCGTTAAACTACCCAGCCAAACGTCCCTTGTGATACTGCGCGACTAGTCGGAATGTCCGATTGACTGGAATCTCAGAATGGCAGCACTATTCGGGACTATGATCCCCGTAGGAGGGGGGGAGTCAACTAGCACAAATGTACTAGTTCGAGCGCTTGAAGAAACCCTGGAAAGGACTTCAAGGTTTGGTGAAACACCCACCACGCACAAACGGAGCAGTTGAGTTCCGTTGGAAGAGATGTCCCTGTTGATCAACCTTGGCAAAGAGGGTTATTGCGAACAAGGGTTGATTAGGCGAAAGCCAGCCGAGGTGGGACTGGCCTGCTCGTCTAGGGGATGTGGGCCTTTTTAGTGGTCGCGGTAACCATGCCCCCTACATTTGGCTACTGGTACCGGTCGTGCTGGTAAGCGTATAAGCAGCGCTTAATTATGGGGATTGGGGCATGCCAGGCATCAGCGTATTAACGATTAGCGATCAGCCCGGTTTGCCGAGCGCAGAGTCCAAACAGCCTGGCTTTTGCGGTTGAACTCAGTACATAAATCGAGCGACTGGGCTTCTGGTGTTCGCGCCTACCATAATGCAATCGGCTACACGCAGGCCCTGCGAGACGCTGAACTTATTACGAATGATACAGAGTTGGCCATGACAGCCTCTCTGGCCGAAGTATGGCAGACGGCTTCGGACCGCTTGAGTGGAAATATGGTGGCGAAAGGCGCATGGGTGACGCGTTCCCACAAAACGGGATCAGCCTGCCGGATTTGATCCACACCGAGTGGCTGATCACTTGGCACACCTCGGACGCGTTATCCTCGCTACCCTGGTTTGCAGATGCCGAACAGGTTGTTGGCTAGAAGCGCAGATGATCTTAGGGCATTTTTAGGGCATAGCGGATACCGCTTTAGGCCTATATAGGCCTTAACTCAGGTGCTACATACTCTAATTTCGTGGCCTTGAGCGGACTACGGTTGATTATGGTCGGGTTCGAATCCCTATCCGATTTTGAGCCATCAGCGCACAAGCCTAGCGACGGTGGAGGGCAGCAGTTGTTGGATTCTGAATAGTGGGATAGGTCTACAAAATCAGTTCCGCAATCAAAATCACGACCTGCGTGGGCCGCGGGTTACAGCCTTTCTAGGCGTTGGCATTTGCGGAACAGATCTATCACTAACCAACTGAAAACAATGAAATTTTATCTGGATTGCAAATCCGCCTACGCCGGTTCGATTCCGACCTCGGCCTCCACCCTTGAAAACCCCGTAGATTAACGTCTGCGGGGTTTTTTATTGTCTGCAGGAAAGCGCAGGCGTACTAAAACTTTACTGGTTGGTAGGGTTACTCCATTTATTTGGGCAATTTCAGGTAGGCGTCCTGGCCGTTTGCAGTGATGAACTCACGCTTGGCGACAGAGGACATTTTGGATCGTTTCAGAGCGGCCCCACCGTTATTCCTGCACCGTCGGCCCCGCCGCCAGATGCCTTGCTGCCTGCGATCAGAGGACCGAACGCAGGGTCTTTCGTGAATTCATTCTTCAGCTCTTCCAGCGTGGTTGCGGAGAGCTTGCCAGCCGTATCCAGCACCGCGACGGTTGGCTTCGTCGACACCATCCAGGCTGTCCAGTTGGAATTTCAGTATTGGTTGTCTCCCAGAGACGATTTACAGGCCCTGCCTGTAGATATGAAAAGCCCCGTCGTTGACGAGGCTCGTGTAAGGCGTGGGAATAAAATATCGGCGGACGCCGGGGCTTGATTTAAAGCAAGTAGGGCCGAGCGGGTGGACGGACCTTTTAGGTATTAAAAATTTCCACGTCAGTCGTCTTGATCAATCTGATCAAGAAAATCAACGTCATCGTCTTCTTCGTCAGCAATTCCCTGAGCATCTTCTTCAACCCATGACTCGTCATCATGGAATTCATGATCGAGCAGATGGTCGTGCTCGGGCTCTGGAATATCTCGTTCTTCGCTCATGACTTACCGAAACAGAAATTGAAAGAACGGACTGTATATGCAGATCCGCTCTCTCCGTCAACGATCACGAAACAACTTGGCATTGTCTTCCAGACACGAGAATGCAGCACCTGCCGGGGTGCAAGAAAACCGCCAAAGCGGCCTAGATATTTGGAATTTTCAGCCTGGCATAAACCGGTAGGTATACGGAGCCAAGCGCTCCATCTTGATTGTCGATCCAGCCACCAAGGCGTGATCGTTCAAGAACTTGGTCACGACAAAGGCGCTGCGCTTTCGGAAGATTTTTTTGTCCCCCGCCACTTCATCCTCAATTGGATCTTGGCTGCCGTAGAAAACCGTTGCCAGCTGCTTGGCAGGGAACTTCCTATTTTTACCACCGACGATCTCCGGCTCTAGCTAGTCGAAAACATCGGTGAGCAGGATGTAGCTTCGTTGAGCATTAGTTTTTAGAGGAAACGTCCTGAATGCCATGGTGCAGCCCTCCTGAAATGAAGCCACTATGGTTTCAAGTGGAGATAGGCTATTCAATATTTTTTAAATTCATAAAAAACAAATAGTTACAGTGGAATACCCGCTTTTCGAATGCCAAAGGCTTAAGAACCTTCATCTGTAAAAGGGTCAACGGTAATCGGCGGCCTCGGCCCTTCAGTGAGCTTGAACCGATGCTTGTCGAGCGTTCGGCGCTGAGGCGTTGTCTTCGAATTCAGCGTGCTGACCCACTCCACGGCCTGGACAACATTGGAGTTCTCTTTCAGCGTCTCCATGCGCGCCTGGATGGCGACGTACTGAACTGCCGTCCGCACAATGGCGCCAGCGTTGCGGTTGGTTGTGGCCAGGATGCAGTCGTTGTAGTTGGCCATGCGTACTTTGCAGCCTGACCTGGAGTCGTCTGAGGCTGCGCTGAAAAACTCATCCCTTGCGTGGACCTTATCAAAGCAAAAGTCATTTGAAATGGCCTTCTATTTCAACAAGATCAAACTTTGTATGTATCCTATGAGATGAGTGTCTACTGAGATTTTCTGCTCGGTTGAAAAGGGAATCCAGAGGACCCTGGGTTTCTGTGGTGTTTAGATTCTGGAGATTTATCGGTGTTACAGACGTTGTGGGTCTTGTTCAATTGGGAGGTCTGGGGGGAGTCACTTGTAATAGCTTCTATTCCATTTCTGCTATTTGTCTGGGTTGGGGCTCTGGTCACAATGCTAGTCATTCGTTTTCGTGGCCGTATTCCTGTCTTTTGGGCCAATCTGTTGGCGGGCGGGGTTGCGGGTCTGGCAGCTACGCAGGTTTGTATGATGTCGGCACCTTATGCGCTTGATTACAAGGCTTACCGCGAGAGCGTTCGGCAGTTGGAGGCTAAGGAGCGCTTACAGCAACAACGGGAGTCGCCAGATGTTAATGCGCAGCCTGTTGAGTTGGCCGGTGGGATGGCAGGACTGGAGTCAATGAAGGTTTTAATGGCACTGGTTTCATACCGGGTAGATTCCAAAAATTCCCAAGAGAGCGCCCAGCAACCGGAAGAAAAGAAGCTCTTACAGACTCCAAAAACGTCGCAGGCGGTTGACGTTCAATCTGTGAGCAATCCTGAAAAAGCTCCAGGAGAGGTTTCAGATTCTTCAGGATGAAGATAAATGTTTTAAAGAGCCTCGCACAAACGGGGCTTTTTTATTTCCGGAGCTTACCCCTAATGAAATTGAGTGCTGTTGTTGGCCAGTTGCGGGCGACCTGTCCGACGATGGGCGGCGTTGAGTAATGACCAGAGGTCATCCGTCCCTAGACAGGCAAACAAATAGCTAAGAACAACTACTCATCACCGATGTTAATGACACCGCAGGTTGCCGCCGGTGCGCATCATCACGCAGCTCGGACACCGTCGATGTTGGTTAGAATGGCGTGTTGAAGTCTATGGCTCGCAAGGGAACCCAATGAGCACTGAAAAGCCGGAGCTTTTGTTTATCCTTCAAAGATTTCTAGATAACGTTTATGAAAAGGCTTCGAAATGCCAGAGTGGTTTGCTCAAAAGAAATCATGGCCACTACACATACGCGAATGAAATACTCTTCGTCTACGTGACGATCTTCCCTAAAGAGGTTGAGCTTGTTTTTGAGAGCCAGCAGGTAGGTAACGGGGTTTTTAGTATTACTTTGGATATGTGCATGTCCAGTGGAGAAGTGCTGGCTGGCGACCTGCTGTCTCTGAATGGAAGATGCGAGGACATCAGCGCGGCATTGGCCTTGCAAGAGGACTGGGTGTTGGCCCTGTTGTTAAAGTGCTTGGACAACTGAGTTTTTTCAAGAGCGTGGACACCGCAGGTGTTCCGGTTTGCCGATTCGCGAGCGCCGAGTTTATGCAGTGACCGATCCTGGCCGAAGGCCGCCGCTCATGACTGACCTTCTTTGCGCATTAGCCCCCCCTAAGAAACCAGTTCCGCCATCAAAGTCCTGCTCCGCATAGACCGTGGGTTCCAGCCTTCCTGAAGATTCACACCTGCGGAACTGGTCTATCGTTAACTGATTGAAAAATAGAATTTTTATCTGGATTTCAAATTCGCCTACCTCAGTTCGACTCCGACCTCGGCCTCCACCTTTGAAACCCCGTAGATTAACGTCTACGGGGTTTTTTCATTGGCTGTAGAAAATGCTGGCGTACCAGAGCTTTACAGTTGGGTAGGGTTTTTATTCGCTTGCCCATCCTCAGGATGTTTCTCAAAATGCGGCACATTTGATCGACCGCTAGATGGGTAACAAACAACATGGATGCAGTAGAAGTACGTGAGGAGTGCGAGCGCCTTCTTGAAACAGATCACATGGACCACGAGGAGATTATCTGGTCCCTTCAACAGGCCGCGAATCCCGACAGCATTCCCTTTCTCCGCCAGGCCATATTGCTCAAGCCTGATCTTGAGTACCTCGACTACGATAACTACGGCAGCTTCTATAAAAAATGCCTCTGGGCATTGCGAGCGATTGGTACGCCGGACGCTTTCGCCGTTATCGAAGAGTGTACGCATTCGGTGGAGGATGATTTGTTCGAGCAAGCGATGTATCGCATGTCGCGAATAGGTCTCAAGGTGCGCGGCTCTACTGGTTTGGCTATGTGGAGCCCCGAACATGACGTTAGTCCTTGAAGTGGGCCAGGGTAATCCCGAAACCTGAAGCTATGCGAGCGCCGAGGATTTGATCCTGTATGCGGTGAAGTTCGGTGTGATCATTCCTGCAGAAGTTTCTGTTCAGGCGGCCGTCCAGGCAATGTGAGGGTATTGGGTCGGCAGCATTTTGCGTGTGCGATGCTCTTGTTCGGCATTGTTTTATCCCTATCTGCCGCGATGATTATGTCTCGATGTCCATCTACAGCCAGCGTGCGACGTCTGCAATAATGACAAGCACTGCGGCGCGATGGCCTATCGAGTGCTTTGCGCCAACATCTGGTATTAGGGTTTGGAGAACTCCATGCGTGACATTATCGACGGCTTTCTGCGCTTCCAGCGCGAGGTTTATCCGCAACGCATCGAGCTTTTCAAGCAGCTCGCGACGACACAGAACCCCAAGGCGTTGTTCGTCACCTGCTCGGACAGTCGTGTTGTACCTGAGCTCCTGACGCAGCGTGAGCCGGGCGAACTATTCGTTATTCGCAACGCCGGCAACATCGTGCCGTCCTACGGTCCCGAGCCGGGCGGCGTTTCGGCCACTGTCGAATATGCAGTCGCCGTGCTTGGCGTACAGGACATCGTGATTTGCGGACACTCGGACTGCGGAGCGATGGGTGCGATTTCACGCTGCACGTGCCTGGACCATCTCCCGGCGGTCGCCAACTGGCTACGCCATGCGGACGCCGCAAAAGCGATCAACGCGGCCCATGAATTCGACACGCCGCGTGCGAAGCTCGACGGCCTGGTGCGTGAGAACGTGATCGCGCAACTGGCGAACCTGCGTACGCATCCATCCGTGGCACTGGCGCTCGAGCAGGGACGCATGAATTTGCACGGCTGGGTCTACGACATCGAAGCGGGAGGCATCGATGCGCTTGATGGTGCGACGCGAAAGTTCGTACCACTTGCTGATTCGCCGACCACTGTTGCCATCTCTGCGCGAAACGCCAGGCAGATGTAGTAGCGACTAGCCAATAACGGTGGCTGCGCTGCTTCCAGAATGATGATGGGTAACGTGTTGGTGGTGGTACCAGCGAAATGGCCAGATGGCATACGTGAGTACAAATGTGAAAGCCATTAGACGCTGGCGAAATGTGGCCGTCCTTTCTCTGTTGATGATCTCGCCGTTTGCGTTCTGGTATGTCGCAACTCCTACTGTAACGGTTCACTATTCAACCCAAGCCACAGAAAATCTTGGCATCGTCTGGAATACGCAACACCGAATCTACAGGAGCGGGCGCGGGGGGCTGTATCCCGGCGAGACTTCAATGGATTTCGGCCACATATTTCCAGATGAAGGCTTTTTCATGGAGTTGTACTGGTGGGGAAAAAGAACCGGCAATCATTGCGTCAATATCACGCCCCAATGGCCGACGACGCATATTTACCTCAATGCGAACGGCGACATCGATAGAGGCGAAGACGGTGGTACGGATACTAACCGCTTGAAGCCATGCACCTCGGATGACGCGAAACCCTAAGCTGATATCGACAGAATCTGGCCCCCGCCGTTTGGACATGTTGTACGGGGTGAGGGCGGGTGCTTTCTGGTCTGGAACAATGAGCTGTCGGCCCATCACGGCTTGGCAAGCACTTGGCTTCTTCCGGGACGGTCAGCACGTTATGCAGATCATTTAGCCAGTCGAGCGCCGAGCGGCCGTTTCGCGTATGTTGGCGGGCTGGCCATGACGCACTGCTGAAGCGAAATGGCTACAGGCACGAAAAACCAGCGTCAAATGCAAGGTCGATTGCGTCAAATTGCTACTATTCTGAATTGGCAGCTCAACCAATGGCCGCTGCCAAGCATTTTGCTGCACAACAATGGGATAGGTATGACCCTGCAAAAACGCAACAACGTCCACATGGCTGGCGGCGGCAGTGAAACCTTGATCCTTTCCCATGGATTCGGCTGCGACCAGTCGATGTGGAAATTCCTCCTGCCCCATTTCATCAAGCGTTTTCGGGTGATCACCTACGACCTGGTCGGGGCCGGCCAATCCGATCTGGGCAGCTATGACCGGGATAAATATGCGTCGCTCTGGGGCTACGCCGCGGATCTCAATGAGCTGATCGATGAATACGCCGACGGTCCGGTGATCCTGGCTGGCCATTCGGCAGGGGCGATGATCGGCGCCTTGGCGGATCTCCAGCTTCCGGGACGGATCGCCGCCCATGCGATGATCGGCGCCTCGCCTTGCTACATCGATGCTGCTTCTTACATCGGCGGTTTTTCGCCAGATGAGATCCATTCATTGCTCGATACCCTCGACGACAATTACTTGGGCTGGTCCAGCACCATGGCCCCGGTGCTGATGGGCGCCCCGGGGCAACCGGCGCTTGGCGAAGAGTTGATCAACAGCTTTCGGCGCACCGATGCGCAGATTGCCAGGCAGTTCGCGCGGATCATCTTTCTGTCCGACCACCGCCAGGATATTGCCGGCCTGCCGACACCGGCGCTCATCGTGCAATGTTGCGACGACCCGGTTGTGCCGGTTGCCGTGGGCGAGTACCTGCATCGCGTGCTCCCCAATAGCCAGCTGAGCGTGATCGACAATATCGGCCATTATCCGCAGTTGAGCGCCCCCAGCGCCTGTTCCGCAGTCATGGATACCTTCTTCACCCAATGTGAATTTGGCCATGGATGACTCGCTACTGCTCTGTACCGCGTCGTTATTCGAGGAGGCTCCCTGCGGGCTGGTGGTCATCGCCGAAGATGGCACCCTGTTGCGCTGTAACCAGACTCTCTGCAATTGGCTGGGCTATGACCGGGCCAGCCTGGATGAGCGTCCCTTTGAGCAGTTGCTGACGGTCAGCGGCCGGTTGTTCCAGCGCACCCACTGGATCCCGTTGATGAAGATGCAGGGCTCGGTCGCCGAGGTGAAACTCGAGCTTGTGCACCGCGATGGACACGTCATTTCGGTGCTGCTCAATGGTGTGAGGCGTGAAACCGCCGAGGGTGTCCGCTACCAGCTTGCCTTGTTCGGCACGACCGAGCGTGACCGCTACGAGCGCGAAGTGCTTGCGGCGCGCCAGCGTGCCGAAGAACTCCTGGCCCAGAAGATCAGCGCCGAGACCGCGCTGCAGCAGGCCAAGGCGGAACTCGCGGCGGCCTATGAAAGCAGCCAGCGCCGCGCAGCATTCGCCGAGCGGATGGTCGCTATCGCCAGCCATGACCTGAAAACCCCGATGACGGCCATCAAGATGGCCACGCAGTTGCTCGAACGTGATGCGCGTACCGACAAGGCGCATCGCTTGTTGAGCAGCATCAGCCAGTCCGCCGAGCGTGCGCAGCGCATGATCGTCGATCTGCTCGACTTCGCCTCGGTGAGGATTGGCCAGGGCATCAGCATCCGCCGCCACCCGGTCGACGTGGTGCAAGCGGTGGAACAAAGCTTGAGTGAACTGCGGGTGGCCTTCGGCAATGCCGATATACGCCACCTTTCGCGGGGCAGCGGGGCGTTCACCCTGGACCAGGACCGCCTGCAGCAGATGATCGGTAACCTGGTGGCGAACAGCGTGGCCTACGGCGACCTGGGCTTCCCGATCACGTTGACCACCGATCTGTCGGAGCAGGGTGCGATCATCACCGTGCACAACCATGGGTCGGCGATCGCCGAGGACTTGCTTGCGACCTTGTTCGAGCCGATGGTGCGTGCCAGCGAGCAACAAGATTCGCTGCGTTCGGTGGGGCTGGGCCTGTTCATCGTCCGGCAGATTGTCGAGGCCCATGAGGGCAGGGTCTCGGTGACGTCGAGCCCGGTTTATGGCACCACGTTCTCTATCCATCTGCCTGCGGACGTTGGGTTGGACTGAGAGCTCTGTCGGATGCCTTGGCCGCATTCTCAAGAACCCCGTGGATCGATGCCTACGGGGTTTTTATTGCCCGGGATTCGGGCAAGCGCATTCTTTTGCATGCGATCCGCGGATCATGCGGCGATGAGCCGTCCCCTCAGCGACAGGCGCCGCCAAGGACGCTATCGGGCAAGCTTGATTGAAAGGCCGGCAGTAGCCTGATTCGGCGGTCGCGGTCGAGGCTGCCTGGCGTCAAGCAGGGCTTCAGGTGCTGGTGTTGGGGGATGCTAGACTCGCCGAGCCCATGGCAGGCAGGCCAGCGTCCGACCCGAGATCGAGCGTTAGCCGGTATCTGTCCCAATCAATATGAGCATCCAAAAGGACAAGCGATGGCGATTCGTATAGAGATGATGGTCGATCCGGGAGAGGCGGAGCGCGCTGCGATCCTCAAGCCCTTGCGCGCCCACAACCGCGCCAAGGCGGGCGACCCGAAGACCGAGGCGATCGCGCTGCTGGTGCGTGACGAGCAGACCGGCGAAATCCTCGGTGGGCTGTCGGCGGAGATCTTCTATCGCTGGTTGTACATCGAGTTGCTGGCGATCCCCGAGCAGACCAGGGGACAAGGCACCGGCTCGCGCCTGCTGCACATGGCCGAAGACCTGGCCCGGGAGAAGGGCTGTGTCGGGATCTGGCTCGATACCTTCGATTTCCAGGCGCCGGCTTTCTACGCGCAACATGGCTTTAGCCAGTTTGGCCAGCTCGATGGTTTCCCTCCTGGCCATCAGCGCCTGTTCCTGCACAAACGCCTGGACTGACCCTTGGCTGGGTAGCCAGGGGCGCCCGACACTCGAGCGCTTGAGCAGCGGGTATCGGGCGATCCCTGTCTCAGGTGGGCAGCACCTCGAGCTTGAGCAGATCCAGGGCGACGTCGACGATCATGTCTTCCTGGCCGCCGACCATGCGCCGCTTGCCCAGCTCCACCAGGATGTCGAGGGTCTTGAGGCCGTATTTGCCAGCGGCCATTTCCGCATGGCGCAGGAAGCTTGAGTACACGCCGGCATATCCAAGGCCGAGGGTTTCGCGGTCGACCCGCACCGGGCGATCCTGCAGGGGGCGGATGATGTCGTCGGCCGCGTCCATCAGGGTGTAGAGATCGGTGCCGTGATTCCAGCCCGCGCGCTCGGCCGCGGCGATGAAGACTTCCAACGGCGCGTTGCCCGCGCCCGCGCCCATGCCGGCGAGGCTGGCGTCGATGCGATCGCAGCCTTCTTCCACTGCGGCCATGGAGTTGGCCACCCCGAGGCTGAGGTTGTGGTGGGCATGCATGCCGGTCTGGGTTCGTGGGTCCAGGACCGCCTTGAATGCCCGCATGCGCTCGCGGATATCGTTCATGTTCATCGCGCCGCCGGAGTCGGCCATGTAGATGCATTGCGCGCCGTAGCTCTCCATCAGCTTGGCCTGTTGCGCCAACCCTTCGGGTGTCTGCATATGGCTCATCATCAGAAAGCCCACGGCCTCCATGCCCAGCTCCCGGGCATATTCGAGGTGCTGCCTGGACACATCCGCCTCGGTGCAGTGGGTGGCCACGCGGACGATCCGCGCACCAGCCTCATAGGCGTTCTTCAAGTCGTGGACGGTGCCGATGCCGGGCAGCAACAGCGTGGCGATCTTGGCGTGGCGCAGCTCGCCGGCCACGGCCTCGATGTATTCGAGATCGCCGTGGCGGCCGAAGCCATAGTTGAAGGACGAGCCCTGCAGGCCGTCGCCATGGGCCACTTCGATGGAGTCCACCCTGGCCCGGTCCAGGGCCCGGGCAATGGCCCGCACCGAGTCCAGGGAGTACTGGTGGCGTATCGCATGGCTGCCGTCGCGCAGGGTGACGTCGGAGATGTAGAGCTTCTTGCCTGGATCGAAAGTCATGTACTCGTTCCTCAGCCGTTGAGCATCGATTGGGCCATGCGCTCGGCCGTGGCCAGCGCGGCGGAGGTCATGATGTCGAGGTTGCCGGCATAGGCCGGCAGATAATGGGCAGCGCCTTCGACTTCGAGGAACACCGAGGTCTTGAGCCCACTGAACTGGCCATGGCCGGGAATGTTCAGTGGGGCGGATGGCGCGATGAGGTCGAACTGCACCCTCTGCTTGAGCCGGTAGCCGGGCACGTAGGCCTGCACGGCGGCGGCCATCTGCTCGATGCTGGCTTCGATGCGGGTTTGGTCGGCTACCTCGGACAGCACGAACACCGTATCGCGCATCACCATCGGAGGTTCGGCGGGGTTCATGATGATGATCGCCTTGCCCTTGGCTGCGCCGCCGATCTCCTCGATGGCCTTGCTGGTGGTTTCGGTGAACTCGTCGATATTGGCGCGGGTACCGGGGCCTGCGGATTTGCTGGCGATGGAGGCGATGATCTCGGCGTAATGCACCTTGGCGACTCGCGACACCGCCGCGACCATCGGGATGGTGGCCTGGCCGCCGCAGGTGACCATGTTGACGTTGGTCGCCTGCAAGTGCTGCTCCAGGTTGACCACCGGCACGCAGTACGGGCCGATGGCTGCAGGGGTCAGGTCGATCAGGCGGATGCCTGGCTTGAGCCCACGCAGAAAACCGGCATTGCGCACATGGGCGCTGGCGCTGGTGGCATCGAAAACGAAGTCGATCTCGTTGAACACCGGCAGGCGGCTCAGCCCCTCGATGCCCCCATGGGTCGTGGCCACCCCCAGCCGCTGGGCACGGGCCAGGCCGTCGGAGGCCGGGTCGATGCCGACCATGGCGGCCATTTCCAGGTGTTGTGCATTACGCATCAGCTTGATCATCAGGTCGGTGCCGATATTGCCGGAACCGACGATGGCGACTTTGAGTTTCTTGGTAGTCATTCTGATTCTCCAGGCGTGCGGCTCAGTAGAAATGGCAGCCGACTTCGCCCAGGCGAGTCAGGCGCAGATGCAGGTGATCGCCCGGGACGACTGGGGTCATGGGGCCTAGCGCACCCGAGAGCAGCACATCGCCGGCCAGCAATGGACGGCCGGACTCGGCCATGGTGCGGGCCAACCACAGGCAGGCATCCAGTGGATTGCCCAGGCAAGCGGCGCCGACCCCAATGGCGGCCTGGCTGCGATTCTTCTCCAGCAACATGCCTTCCAGGCGCAGGTCCAGCGCCGACAGTCGGGTGGCTTGCTTGCCCAGTACGTAGAGGGCGGATGAGGCGTTGTCCGCCACGGTGTCGGCCAGGGTGATCCGCCAATCGACGATGGCGGAATCGACGATCTCGATGGCCGGCAGCAGGTACTCCACAGCGTTCATCAACTCGGCCAGCGTGGTGTCGGCATGGGGCAGGTCGCGCCCGAGGACGAAGGCGATTTCCCCTTCGGCCTTGGGCTGGATCAGTTGGCGGCAGTCGATGCCCGCGCCGTCGCTGATCTCCATGTCGGCGAACAGCATGCCGAAGTCCGGCTGATCGACGCCCAACTGCTGTTGCACCGCGGTGGAGGTCAAGCCGATCTTGCGTCCGACCAGTCGCCGGCCCTGGCCCAGGGCGCGCCGGGTGTTGATTTCCTGCACCGCGTAGGCCTCGGCCAGGGTGGTGATGCCCAAGCTCTGCGAGATGGGTTGGCAGGGCTCGCGCCGTTGTCGCGCCTGGGACAATGTCGCGGCCGCCTGGTCGAGGTTGTTCAAGGTGTCGTGGCTCATGCGCTTTTCCTCAGGGTGGCAACAGGGGGCTGTGCGCTGACCAGGTTCGGTTGCCAGCCCAGCTGGCGCCGGAGTTCGGCCAGTGCGGCGTTCAGTTGCGTGGCGGGTACCAGGGCGAAGACGAACTTGTCCGGGCGCACCACCGCCACCAGGTCACGACCGTGTCCGGCACGCTTGAACCAACGCACCAGTTCCTCATCGGGCTCCTCGACCTCGGTCAAGTCGGCCGGACTGAAGCGCTGCACGTCCATGCCCTGGGGACGCCCGCCAAAGGGGTAGAGCGTGACGTAGCGGGTATCCAGCGCCGCCAGCAACTGCTGGGACTCGGCCGATAGCGCCACGCGCGGATTGTTCTCCAGGCCCAGCAGGGAGAAGCCTTCGCCCAGGATTTCGTCGAGGGGCACGCGCTTGCCCTTGAAGGTGCGGACCTGCGGCTGGGGCATCAGCTTCCCGGCGACCCCGCGCCAACCATCCCTGGGCAACCCCAGGTAGGAGCCGGGCTTGTAGGTCGGGGTAGGCTTGAAGCCGCCCTCGCGCAGCCACTTGCCCAGTACCGGCGTGACATTCAGTGCCCGGACTGCAAAGTTGCGCAGCGCCGTCTTGAATGGATTGGACATGGACACGAAGTCCTTCATCCGCACCGAGATGTCGATCATTGCCTTGGCGTGGTGGTAGCGCTCGCTGCCGTAGGTGTCGAGCAGCTTGTCGGCAGCCTTGCCGCGTAGCACCGCCTCCAGCTTCCACGCCAGGTTGTAGGCGTCGCGCACCCCGGAGCTCATGCCCTGGCCCATGAACTGCGGGGTCATATGCGCGGCATCGCCTGCCAGCAATACGCGACCCTTGCGCCACTCGCGCGCGACCAGGGCGTTGAAGGTGTAGACCAGCTTGCGCTTGACCTCGAACTGGTCCGGGTTCACGTACCGGCTCAGCAGCTTGCGCACGGTGGCCGGGTCCTCCATGTACTCCTTGGTCTGGCCGGGCATCAGCATGAATTCGAAGCGATGGAAGCGCCCGGGCTGCGGACAGCTGACCACCGGGGAGTCGGGGTCGCAGATGAAGTTGAAGTAGGGGATGTGGCGCAGCGCATCTTCCCCTTCCTTCATTTCCAGGTCGACCACCAGCCAGGGCTCGGGGAAGTTCTTGCCGTCCATGCCAATGCCCAGTTGTTCGCGCACGGTGCTGCGACCGCCATCCGCGCCCACCAGGTAGCGTGCCTTGAGGGTGACCGGTGCCAGGTCGACGTCCAGCTCGATACGGCTGGCGTCGCCATCGCCGAAGCGACAGTTCTGGGTGGCCTGGTGGGTGAGGGTGACCAGCGCGCCGTCCTGCTTGAAGTCCACCAGTTCGCGACCGCGTTCGACCCTTACCGTCGGGTGATTGGCCAGCAGGTCGCTGAGCTTGGTTTCCAGCCAGGGCTGGTAGAGGAAGTTGATCACCGGCCAACCGAAGCTGCGCTTGAGCTGCCAATAGCGGCCGATCACGCGTCCATCGGGGAAGGTCCATTGGGCTGGGGTATCGATCTGCATATCGCTGGCCAGGTCCTTGGCTACCCCCGCGGCCTGCATCACACGCATGCACTCATCGTCGGTGTAGACCGCGCGAGCATTGCCGTAGAACACCGGCTCACGCTCCAGGACCAGCACCGAGAGGCCGCGCTTGCCGAGCAAATGGGCCAGGGTAGCGCCGGTTGGACCGAGGCCAGCGATGACGACGTCGAAGATTTCAGTAGTGTTCATGGCTGTTCCTGCAGTGGGGAATACTCGGCGTGGCGCAGGGAGCGCAGGCCTTGGCCGAAATTGCCCAGGTTGGTCTTCAGCTTGTTCCAGGTCCCTGGCTTCTGCGGCTTGTGGCCCCACAGGCTGATGCCCTTGTAGGTGGTGACCTGCCAATCGGCCTCGTCGACTTCCAGGGCGTTCCAGCCCAGCTCCAGCTCGAAACCCGAAGGCGTGAGGACGTAGAACGACTGCTCGCGGTCGTTGGGGTGCTCGCCGATTTCGTGGGCCATCTCGAAGCCCAGCTTGCGGCAACGCAGGAAGGCATCGGTCAGGCCGGCGACCGAGGTGGTCAGAAGGTTCATGTGCTGGGCCTTGGTGCGGATCGGGTCGAGCGCCAGGCCCCGTACCTGGGCGATGGCGATCGAGTGATGGCGCGGGTTGACGCGAAAGAACTCGATGTCCAGCGTTACGCCTGCCAGGTGCTCGACAACGCTATCGCTCTGTCGGGCATCGAATATTTCCTGCCAGAAGCGGCGCATGTCCTTGCCGCGACGACTGGTGATCGCCAGGTGGCCCATGCCGGACTCACCGGTAATGAAGCCTTCGCTGAGCATGCTCAGGGGCTCCTGGGTGGTCAGTGGCTCGACGAACAGCTCGATGGCCATGCGCTTGGGGCCAAGCACTCGCCAGAAGCGCACCACACCGCGTTCTGCCGCCTGGGCCGCAGTGCTTTCGTGGATGGCGATACCGCGGGCCCTCAGGCGCTGCAGCACGATGTGCAGGGTGTCCTGGTCGTTCAGTTGCCAACCGATGGCCGCGAAGTCTTCCGCCGGGCCGCGCTGGACGATGATGCGCCGTTGGTGCTGGTCCATGCGAAACGCCAGGAGCTGGCTGTCCGCATGTTCAAGGTGCAGGCCGATGCCGCCTTGCAGCAGCGCCTGCCAGCGGTCCAGCTGGTTCGACTCGATGACCGCATAACCCATGCTGCTGGCGCCGAAGATGTCCTGTTTCATAGGTATTCCTTGTCTTCAGGCCGGGGTATGGCAGGCGAGGAAGCTGGCGGTGACGGCGTTGAATTCGCTGGCGCGTTCCCACTGCACCCAGTGCCCGGTCTTGCTGAACAGGTACAGGTCGCAGTTGGGCATGCGCTTGCACAAGGTCTGGCCGCCACTGGGACGATTGACCTTGTCCTCCGTGCCCCACAGCACCAGGGTCGGGACCTGACAACGGTCGAGCCGCGGATCGCGGGTCAGGTCCATGCGCACTGCGGCCTTCAGGCCTGTAGGGCGGCGCAGGGGCGGCGCGGCGACCACTTCAGGGTCGGTGCTGGCGCGATAGCGCTCGGCGATCATGGCGTCGGTCACCAGGCTGCTGTCGTAGACGAGGTCTTCGCGGATGAAGCGGGTGATCTTCTCCAGCGTCGGGCCCGCGCCGTTGTAGTAGTCGAGCAGGTGGTTCAGCCCCTTGGTGGGCAGGCTACGGGTGGTGTTGATGCCGCCCGGGCCCATCAGCACCAGGGCCGAGACCCGGGTTGGTGCTTCCAGGGCCATGCGCAGGGCGCAGGAGCCGCCGAGGGAGTTGCCGGCCAGGTGCGCAGATTTGATCTGCAATGCGTCGAGCAGGCCGAGCATGCTCTGGGCCAGGTCGCCGAAGCAGTCGCTGCGGTCCAGGCCCTTGGTCGATTGCCCGTAGCCCGGCATGTCTACCACCAGCACGCGAAACTGCTTGGCCAGTGCTTCGATATTGCGCGAGTAATTGGACATTCCGGAGGCGCCCGCTCCGCCGCCGTGCAGCATGAGCAGGGGATGGCCCTGGCCCACCTCGCTGAGGAAGATTTGCCGCCGGCCAACCCTGACGTGGCGGGATGTAAGACCTGGAATGGCTGCGATGTCGTTCATGTGCTCTCCAGAAAGGCCTGATTGTTTTGTCCTGTTAAATCTATATTTGCTCATAAATGAACACAAGTGTTCATTTGGTGGTTGTGGTGATCTTTCGCAGGACGCGAGCATGGCGTCCTGCGCAAGCCGCCTGGTCATGCGGCGAGGATCTGGGGGCGTCCCCTTGGGCCTAGAAGGCTGGAATCAACGAATGCCTTCGTTGCGCAGGGCCGCCGGGGTGTACTCGGAGGACAGCGAGGAGAAGCCGAATTCGATCGGTTCCTTTTCCTCGTTGCGCATGCCGGAGACGATGTAGCGGCCATTGATCAGGTCGTACAGCACCTCGACGCCGAGCCAGGGCACCTGCACGTCGTACAACGGAGTCAGGTGGCCTTCGGCGGTGCGCCACAGCATGCCGTGGGAGTCGTAGTGATCGGCCAGGGCGATCTGCCAGGAGTCCTCGTCAATGAAGAACACCCGCTTGGCGTAGATATGCCGCTCGCCCTGCTTGAGGGTGCCCTCGACCTGCCAGACGCGGTGCAACTCATAGCGGGTGTGGGCCGGGTTCAGGTGCCCGGCCTGGACGATGTCGCTGTACTTGAGCGTCGGTGAGTCCAGCTTGAAGCTGTTGTAGGGGATATAGATCTCGCGTTTGCCCACCAGCTTCCAGTCGTAGCGGTCGGGTGCGCCGTTGTACATGTCCAGGTTGTCGGATACCCGCTGCCCCTCGGAAGCCGGATAGGGGCCGTCGTAGGAAATTTGCGGCGCGCGCCGCACTCGCCGCTGTCCGGCGTTGTAGATCCAGGCCATGCGGGGGTCCTTCACCTGGTTCAGGGTCTCGTGCACCAGCACGACATCCCCGGCCTGGCGTGCTGGCGCGGTGATCAACTGCTTGTAGTAGAACAGCACGTTGCCCGGATCGGCCGGATTGAAGTCCTTGATCCGGTCGCGAAAGGTGAACTGTTGCTTGAAGTACACCGGCACGAAGGTGCCGCTGGCCAAGGGGGTGGCCTGCACGTGGGTGCGCTTGGCGCTGCCGCCGCGGTAGCGGGTGATGTGGTTCCACAGCACTTGCAGGCCGTCCTGCGGGATCGGGAAGGGAATGGACGTGGCGAACTCGGACAGGCCGTTGCCGCCTTCGACCAGCCTGGTCTTGGTCGCATTGTCCTTGGCATCCCGGTAGACCGCATCGGGCAGGCTGGCCGTGCGATGGCTGGGGTAGACCGGCATCCGGTAGGTGGCATAGCGCTTGAGCATCGCCTGCTGGCCCGGGCTCAGCTTGTCCTGGTACTGGGCCATGTTCTGCGCGGTGATGGTGAACAGCGGCTGTTCATTGGCGAAGGGATCGCTGAGGAAGCCTTCGCGGCTGAGGGTTCCCGCGCTCTTGGGCAGGCCACCGGTCCAGGCGGGGATATTGCCATCGGCGTTGCCCTGCATTTGCGCACCAGTGGGGGTCAGGCTGGAGCCTAGCTGTTGGGCCTGCTCGGGACTGACCGCCGCCAGGGCGGGGAGGGTACTGAAACTGCAGGCAAGGGCGAGTGAGCAGGCAGAGAGTATTTTGTTATTCATCTTGGTAACTCCACTTAGAACGATACGGCGAAACTCAGGGCGGCATAGTCGCGATCGGTCATCGCGTTGTAGTCGCCACCAAAGAAGTCGGTGTAGGTGAGGCTGGCGGTGTAGGTATTGAGGTAGACGGCGTCCAGGCCCAGGCTGATGGCCTTGGCGCCTTCGTTGAAGCCAGGCTCCGGCCCGTAGCCCTTGACGTCATGGGACCAGGCCAGGCTGGGCTTGAGATCGACACCGTCGAACACGTTGCTGTATTCCCAGATCGCCCGTGCCCGATAGCCCCAGGAGGTGCTGGTGGTGTAGCCGTCATTCGTGCAGTACTGCGGGGTCTTGGTGTTGATCTGGCGGGTGCAGATGCTGTTGTCGGCCAGCTCGCCCATGCCGAAGGTGGGATTGCGCCCATAGCGCAGTCCGCTGCCCCCCATGCCGCTGACGTGGGTCACCCCGACCTCGCCGATCAGGGTCAGGCGGTCGGCCCCCATGACCTGGTCGAAGAAGTGCGTGGCGCTGACCTGGGCCTGGGTCAGCTCCTTGCGCTGGTATCCCTTGATCGAGCTGCTGTTGGCAAGGGGTAAGTAACCCGATGACAGCACTGGTGACGCGCTGGGATCGCCGAAGGTGGCGGCGATGATGTCGGCCGAGTTGATCTGGATCGGCATGTTCGGCCGGTAGCTGAGCTCGCCGGAGAGAATGGTACCGGTGGGCAAGCTGGTGCTGAAGCTCAGGCCGTACAGCTGGATATCTTCCGGGTAGTCGGCGAGGTACTGCGAGGTACCCAGCCTGTAGGCCTGGGCCGCCGCTTGGCCCAGGGGGCTGCCAAGGAGCGCATTGCACACGGCCGGATTGCCGATACCGAGGTTGGCGCAGATCGGGCCGGCGAAGCCCCGGTCGGCCATATGCGGGCTGGTGACGCCGCTGATGTAGGCCATGCGGCTGTGGTAGTTCATGAAGTAGGCGGCGAACTCGCTGTTCAGCTCCGGGGCGAACCAGCGCAGTGCCGCGCCCCATTGCCCATCGTTGCGCGGATCGTTGTCGTGCCCCCGTGGCACGCGGATGCCCTCACTGGTCAGGTCGATGCCCAAAGGCGACAACGCAGCCTGGGCCAGGGCGTTCTGATTCAGCGCGGGGCCGGCGGTCAGGCCGGTGCAACCGTCGGGCAGCGCATCGTTGACGGCGAAGAACGTGCCGCAGTTGTCGATCACACTCTGGTCCCAGGCCAGCTGGTAGAACAGCTCGGTGCTCAGGTTGTCCGTGAGGTTCTGCGACAGGTAGAACATGTTGACCGGGATCAGGCCTTCCTTGATCTCGGAGCCAGGGCGGCGCAACGCGGCGAAATCCACCGGGTTGATGCTGTTGATGCCGCCCTGGATGAAGGTGCTTTCGCCCCAGTTCACCACCTGCTTGCCCAGGCGCACGGTGCCCGGCAGGTCGCCGATGGTGTAGCTGTGATAGACGAAGGCATCGAGCAGTTGCACGCCGCTGGACTGGGCGCCGGGCTTGCGCCCGTGGTCGTCGATATCCTTGAACGGGCGGCTCTCGTCCTTGAGCTCGAAGTCGTACCAGTACTTGCCGCGCAGGAACACGCCGGTATCGCCATGGCTGAGCTGCAGGTCGTGGATGCCCTTGAAGAGCTTGGAGAAGGTCTCGCCCTTCTTGAAGTTGCGCCGGCCGTCGTCGGTGATGCTGCTGCCCAGCAGATCGGGGTCCGGGTTGCGCAGCGCCCAGCTGGCGCCGACGGAGAGGGTGGAATCCAGCTGGCCATCGATTTCACCGATGGCAAAGCTCACGGCCCGGGCTTGGGCGCAAGCCAGGGTTGCAAGGCTGACGACACTGGCGAGCCGGATTGCCCGCCATAGGGGGTGCTTGAGCATCTTCACTACCTCTTGTTGTTCTTGTTGTGCGACGCAGGCTCTTTTTGCGGGACGAGCCGACCCGTACAGGTCATCGAGGGTTCGATGAAGTCCGTATTCGTGGGCGTGATGGATTTGCCCCCGGTACCGGCGGGCGGCTGATCAGCAGGCGGAGCCGATTGGCCTAACCTGTTCGTTCACTTTTTTTAAGGCAATAAGCGCCTCCTGCGCATCTCGTGGTGCGCGTTGCAGAACCCGGTTGATCAGTCGTCCAGAGGGGGGAGCTCCGGGAGTGGGGCGGTGGCGAATGCCCGGGCTTCGTCTGCCGGAACGCCCAGGGCGCGCAGTACGAACTCGGCGGTATCGGCACCGGCATCGCGCCAGGTCTTGTGTCCTTGCAGGACGAGGCTGATGGCTAGCAGCACCGAACCGGCGGCTACGCCGATGACCGACAAGAGCTGGTCCTGGCGGAAGCTGTAGCGCTGGCAGGCAAGCCCTTCGAGGATGTCCCTTACGGGTGGGCCATCCCACAAGGCCTGCAGCGAGGCATGGGAGGCTGCGTAGCGCACCAGGAAGCTGCCCCAGTGGCGTTCCTCATGGGCCCGGCGGATGTAGAAGCGAATGCCGTTGGAGAGGCGTTGCGCCGGGTCCAGCCCGGGGGCTGCGCTCCTGCCAACGCGTTCGTTCATCTCGGAGGCCAGTTCGGTGGCGACCGTTTCGAACAGCGTTTCGATGGAGTCGAGATTCTTGTACACCGTGTTGCGCGCCAGCCCGGCTTTCTGGGCCAGTTCGCTGACGTTGATGTCAGCCAGTTCTTTCTGGGCGAAGAGCTGCAGGGCCGCTTCATGGATACGCTTTTGAATGATGCTCACGGATTCAGGCCTTCGCAACGTTGAATGCTCGCTAGTGAACACTGCTGTTCACGTTAAATCAACTGACAGGCCGCCTATTTTTTCCCGGGATGTGCTTTAAAAAACCGGATTAATAAATTTATTCGATGTTTTTCAAGTAGTTATCTATTTTTAGAGAATGGGGTAGGCGAATAAAGTGCCTCTCCCTGGTGAATCATTCTTGACCTTAATGAACAGTAGTGATCATTATTAAGCGGTTGTGTTAGTGGTGGGTCGCCGGTCGACTCTAACTCCATGCTCGCCAAGGTAACCCTCATGGCTATCCAGCAAGGGCGCATAGACGTCCATCACCATGTCATTCCCCCTGACTTTGTCGCCACCATGCAAGCCAAGGGCATCCAGAAGGTCGCCGGGGCCCTGCTGCCCAAGTGGACGCCGGAGAAATCCATTGCCGTGATGGACGCCAACGGCATTCAAACGGCGATTGCCTCGCTCTCCGCTCCGGGCGTGCACTTCGGTGATGGCCCGGCCCAGGCCGTCGACCTGGCCAGGCGTTGCAATGAGTTCTGCGCGGGGATGATGGCCCGTTACCCGGGCCGGTTCGGTTTCTTCGCGGTGCTGCCCATGCCGTTCACGGCACACGCCTGCAGCGAAGCCATCTACGCCCTGGAGGTGCTCAAGGCCGATGGGGTGGTGCTGCTGGGCAGTACCGACGGCCACTTCCTGGGCGACCCGCTGTTCGATGAGTTGATGAGCGAGCTGGATCGCCGTCGGGCGGTGGTTTTTGTGCACCCCAACCTGCATGCGACCAGCATCGACATCGCCCTGGACATGCCGGGTTTTCTCATCGAGTTTCTCTGTGACACCACCCGCGCCGCCGTCAACCTGATCCTCACCGGAACCCAGGAGAAGTACCCCCATACCCGCTGGGTCCTGGCCCATGCCGGCGGCTTCCTGCCGTTCGTGGCCGGGCGCTTGAGCGCGGTGGATCTCGGCGATCTGCAGCGCCATGTGCCCCAAGGCGTGCAGCACTACATCGAGCGCTTCTACTTCGATACCGCGCTGTCGCCGTCACGCTACTCCATGGTGGCTTTGAAGGAGCTGGTGGACCCTTCGCACATTCTGTTCGGCAGCGACTTTCCGTTTGCCCCAGCCCCGGCCACGGCCCTGCAGTGCCGCACCCTGGATACCTGCGACGTATTTGCCGAACCGACCCGATACGGCATTGCCCGGGGCCATGCGCTCGAGCTGTTCCCCCAGTACCGCCGGCCCGATGAGGTCGTCACGGCCAGTCCCATCTTCAAGGACGAGTCCATGGCAGGGCGGCTGCGACGGGCTATGACCAGGCCGATGTCTGCCCTCGCCGAGTCCATGCGGGATCGTTGATTTCCAGGGTTTACCTATAAGTACATGAGGTGGTCATGAAAGGTTTTACAGGGGTCGTGGGTGCTGGCGCGTTCGTGGGGACAGGGAGTTCGCGGCAGACATGAACAGCACATCACAGAGCCATTCGCTGGGGCGCCTCGATGCTGCTGCTGGCGAGGCGCTCGCCACTGGCGATGCACGCTTGGGCACCATCGACATTCACCGCCATACCCGGTCTCCGGCCTTGCGCGGCCTGCTTGCCCGTCACAACACCCGGTCGCTGGCCGGGCTGGAGCTACCCGATGGGTCGCCCGAGTCATTCATGGCGTCCATGGAGGAGGAGGGTGTGCAGACGGCCATCACCTCTGAAGTACTGCCTGGCATCCAGCTGGCCGCAACTGAACTGGCAGCCTTTTCCCGCGGCAGCAACGAGTTCTCCCGGGCCCTGGCCGAGCGCCACAAGGGGCGGATCGGGTTCTTCGCGCACCTGCCATTGCCCTACACCGAACTGGCCTGCGCCGAAGCCATCCACGCGCTGGATATCTTGCAGGCCGATGGCGTGGTGCTGATGGCCAGCAACGAGGGGAAGTTCCTCGGCGATCCGCTGTTCGAGGAACTGATGCACGAGCTCAACCAGCGCAGTGCGATCGTTTTCGTCCACCCCAATGTACCGGCCAAGGATGCTCTGGGCCTGGGCACGCCACTGAGCGTGGTCGAATACCCTTGCGACGTTACGCGAGCGGGGCTGAACCTGATCCTGTCGGGCACCATGGAGCGTTTCCACAGGATCCGCTGGATTCTCGCGCATGCCGGGGGCTTCCTGCCCTATGTCGCCTGGCGGGCATCGCTGGCGAACACCATGATCGAGTACGGGGACACCGCGCCCCAGGGCGTGCTGACCTACTTGAGGCGCTTCTACCTGGATACCGCCACATCGGTATCGCGTCCGGCCATGGCCACGTTGCGCGAGTTGTTCGAGCCCGATCGATTGCTGTTCGGCACCGACACACCCTTCGCCTCGGGTGCCCGCAGTGGGGCACAGATCGACGAGTTGGTCGCTTCTGGCTTCTGGAGCGCGGCCGAGGCTGCCGGTGTCCGGCGTGGCCATGCCCTGGGGTTGTTCCCCAGCTACAAGCAGCCAGGTGAGCGTATTTCGGCATTACCCCTTTTCACACAGGAGTCGCTCCTTTCCGGGGCCAGACGGCAGGTGCTTTCGCCACTGCGGGCGGTTGCCCAGAAGCTCAGGGAATGAGGGCTGAACCCTCAAGGCCAGCCACCGCTCGCCGCGCTGTTGTGATTTCGTTGCTTGATTAGGCTGCTCCAAACGACTGCTTGGGGTAACCTTGCGCCACGAATCAACCATGAAGCTGAAATGAACGATGGGTTTTGAGCAACTAGCTGAGCTACGTGACCGCCTGCGGGCTGAACAACAGCAGGTAAAAACTGATAGCGCCAAACAGGGCAAGCGCAAGCCCCCTGCGCAACCCAAGCCTCGCGAGCAAGACCCGGCGGTGGAGGCGATCTGGCGATTGCAGAAGCACTTCCCCTTGGCCTTCCCGGTCAATCCGGCGCCCAAGGTTCCGCTCAAGGAAGGCATTTTCAAGGATGCCGAGCAGCACCTGGAGCTGCTAGGGCTGACCAGCGAGCAGCTCAAGCTGGGTATCGCCACCTGGTGCAAGGGCAGCCGTTACTGGGCCAGCATGACCCAGGATGCACCGCGGCTCGACCTGAATGGCCAGGCTGCAGGCATCGTGACCGCCTCGCAGGCACTGCATGCCAGGCAGCAGGCTTCACGCCAGCGTGGGCAGGCGCGACGCAAGCAGTCCAAGCCCAAGGAGCGTCCCCAGGAGCAGGGGAGCGAGGGCGCCACGGAACAAGTCGTGGGCTGAAGCCGCTCTTGGCCTCGTTCCCATGGCCACGGCATTGACCTGTCGGCACGCTGCCCGCAATGGGCAGCGTGCCGACTGCTGGTGCATGGGCCAAGGATGAAAGTGCTCGATAGCCGGTGAGCGCTGTCTCGGTACGTCCATGAGTCGCTGGGTATTTCACCCACCCCGGACCTGTCTTTCATACCTGGCCTGTGTCGTCAGGCGAAGGGCCCTGGCCAAGGCGCGAAGGCTTGGCCTGCCTTGAGCCAAGGGCCGGCGCTCTGGCTAGGGGCTTTGGTTCTGCCTGGCTTCGAGCGGCGTCTGCCCACTCCACTCCTTGAATGCCCGGGTGAAGGCGCTGTGCTCCGAATACCCGAGGAGCATGGCGATATCCACGATCTGCAGGCGTGGGTCGCGCAGGTACGACAAGGCCAGTTCATGGCGGACCAGGTTCAGCTCGCCACGAAAGGTGGTACCGGTCTCTTGCAGGCGCCGCTGCAGAGTGCGTGGGGAGAGACTGAGCCGGGCCCCGATTCGCTCGATGCTTGGCTCACCCTCGTGCAGTTCCCTGGAGATACTCCTGCGTACCTGCTCCACCATCTCATCCTGTTGTGGCAGCTGCGCCAGGAGCCGATCCGCATGCTGTTCCAGCAAAGTGATCAGCGCCGGGTCAGGGCTTTTCAGCGGCATCGCCAGCACATCCGGGGCAAAGCGCATCACCGCTTGCGCCTGGCCAAAACGTACCGGGCAGGCAAAGAACTCCTCATAAGGGCCAGGGTCGGTCGGGCCCAGGTGGTTGAAGTCGATCTGGATCGGATCGACCACGCCAACGACCAGATCGCGGCAGAACTGCACCATCGCCACGATCCCCGTTTCATTGACCAAGGGGCCGGGCTGGTACTCGCTGGTGTCCCAGACGATTTCCACCCAGCCCTGTCCTTCACGGCGGTACATCGGCAGGACATCGAACACCAGGCGCAGGTAGCGTTCCAGGCGCATCAGGGCCGCCTCGAGGTTATTGCAGGCCAGGAGCACCGAGCCCAGCACTCCAAAGTGTCGAGGGCTGATCGTCCGGCCCAGGTGGATGCCCAGCAGCGGATCGCCCAACTGCTGCGCAGCCGTCGCCAGCAAGTGTTCCCAATGCTCGACGTCGATGCCTCCAGCGCCGTTCGGGTCGGGCTGCGGCCAAGGTTCTGCGAGCACTGAAACCGGATCGTGTCCGTGGGCTTTCAGGTAGTCGTAAAGCAGTTGCACATAGGTTTCGGGAACTACGCGCCGGTGCAGGGGCTGGCTCATGCGAGCTCTCAATTGTTGTTTGGCGCAAAGTGTCAAACCGTGCGACGGGTAGCGTCAAGCCGTTCTTTCGGGAGTGGTCAAGAATGCTCCTATGCGCTGCCACCAGCGCCATTCGATCCCGAACCAATCCTTGCCTCACTCCTCCCTGAGACTTGCTGAAGGTGCTGCCATGAACAACTACGACCTCAAAGGCCGCGTGATCGCCATAACCGGCGCCACTGGAGGGCTGGGCAGAGCGACGGCCCAGGCGCTGCGGGGCAGGGGGGCCAAACTGGCCTTGCTGGACCTGGACCTTGAGGGGCTGGATCAACAGGCCGCTGCCTTGGGTCAACCCGATGAGGTGGCGGGCTGGGTCGCCAACGTGCGCTCGCTGGATAGCCTGGAGACGGCCCTGGCGGCCGCTGCGCAGCACTTCGGCGGGATCGACGTGGTGGTGGCGGCCGCCGGCGTGGCCACCCAGGAAAGCGTGGAGTCCATGAGCCCGGAGGTTTTCGAACGGACCATCGATATCAACCTCAACGGCGTGTGGCGGACCTTTCGCGCGGCGCTGCCCCATGTGAAGAGGCGCCAGGGCTATCTACTTGCCGTCTCGTCCATGGCCGCCTTCGTCCACTCGCCGCTGAACGCCCATTACTGCGCCAGCAAGGCTGGCGTCTGGGCCATGTGCGACAGCATTCGCCTGGAGTTGGCGCAGTTTCGGGTAGGGGTCGGCTCTCTTCACCCGACGTTCTTCATGACGCCCATGATGGATGCCGCGCTCCAGGGGCCTTGCAGTGCGCTGGTCTGGAACAACCACCAGGGGCTCTGGAAATTCGTGGCGCTGGAGCAGGTGGTCGCGGCCCTGGTCGATTGCATCGAGCGCCGGAGCGACACGGTCACCGTGCCGGGTAGCAACAGCCTGGTGGCCAAGGCCCCCGGACTGCTACGGCGGATTATCGAGCGCATTGGCTTCGACACTGACCGCGTCGCCAAGGCTGTTAGAGAGCAGGCCAATCCCCAGGAGGCAGGCTAAACCCCACGTGTCTGCTGCTTTGCAGCCCACTGTGTTGTTGGCGTGAACTGATAAGCGGCCCGGCGGATAGCGTCAAGCAGGGCCGGCTTACCTTGCCAACAATGCAATCACGCCAGCTATTCCAACGGAAGCGAACCATGAGCGATATCAGTGAATTCCCGGTCTCGACAACGCTGCACTTTTACTCCAATGCCACTCGCTGTGTAGCCGACTTCTATCAGCCGGCAGGTGCCGGGCCGTTTCCTGTGGTGGTGATGGCCCACGGGCTGGGCGGCACCCGGGGAATGCGTATTCCGGCCTTTGCCCAACGTTTCGTGGCGGCCGGGTACGCCTGCCTGGCCTTTGATTACCGCCACTTTGGCGACAGCGATGGCGAACCCCGTCAATTGCTGGACATCAAGCGCCAGCTGGAGGATTGGCATGCAGCGCTTGCCCATGCCCGAAGCCTTGCGCAGGTGGACCCGGAACGTGTGGCGATCTGGGGCACCTCCTTTGGCGGCGGGCACGTACTGACGATCGCCGCCGAGGATCCGCAGGTGGCCGCGGTGATTTCCCAGTGCCCCTTCACCGATGGCCTGGCCTCCAGTCTCGTCACCCAGCCACTGGTGTCTATCAAGCTCACCGCGCTGGCGGTGCTGGACCGCCTCGGCGCGATGCTCGGTGCCAAGCCGGTCATGGCCGCGCTCGCCGGCCAGCCGGGTGAAACGGCGTTCATGACTTCGCCCGATAGCTGGGGCGGGTACCACGGGCTGATCGCACCCGGTGCCAGCAATCGCAACGAAATCGCCGCACGCTTCGCCCTGGACATCATCCGCTACTACCCCGGGCGCCGGACTCCCGGGATTCAAGTGCCCGTGCTGTTCAGCGTTTGCGACCCCGATAGCGTGGCTCCGGCCAAGGCGACCCTGCGACACGCCGGGCGCGCTCCGCATCACGAGATCAAGCGTTATCCCTACGGCCACTTCGCGATCTACGTCGGCAAGCCGTTCGAGGAAGTGGTGGCCGACCAGGTCGACTTCCTCCTGCGCACGGTCCCGGTGGCGCAAAAGCAGAATGAGCCTGAGCGGCGCTCCCGCGGATAACGCGGCCTGTGCACTCCCTGCATCCAAGACTCGCTAGGAAAGCAACCATGACCCACTACGTACTCAGCGATCGCGTCATCGCCATCACCGGCGCCACAGGCGGCCTTGGCAGGGCCGCTGCCGTCGCGCTGCGTGGGAAGGGGGCCAAGCTGGTCCTGTTGGACCTGGACCGCGACAGCCTCAATGCCCTGGCAGTCGAGCTGGGCGGTCCCGGCGTTGCTGCTGCGTGGGTGGCCGACGTGCGATCGCTGCAGAGCCTGGAGGCGGCGCTCAAGGACGCGGCAGGGCATTTTGGCGGCATCGATGTGGTGATCGCCGGGGCTGGCATCGGCTCTCCCGAATCGCTGGAGTCCATGGAGCCCGCCGCCTTTGACCGGGTTGTCGATATCAACCTCAGTGGCGTCTGGCGCACCTTTCGTGCCGCTCTGCCGTATGTCAAGGCGCGCCAGGGTTACCTGCTGGCCATCTCCTCGATGGCGGCGTTCGTGCATTCGCCCCTGAACGCGCACTACACCGCCAGCAAGGCCGGAGTCTGGGCCCTGTGCGACAGCATTCGCCTGGAACTCAAGCCCCAGGGCGTCGGGGTGGGGAGCTTCCATCCAACGTTCTTCCAGACGCCGATGATGGAGGCGGTCATCGACCATCCGTGCAGCGCCCTGGTGTGGAACAACCACCGGGGTATCTGGAAGTTCGTGGCGTTGGACCAGGTGGTTGCCTCTCTCGTCGACTGCATCGAGCGTCGGCGCGACCTGGTCACGGTGCCGAGCAGCAACGGCATGGTGGCCAAAGCATGCGGTCTGCTGCGGCGCTTGATCGAGCGGATCGGCTTCGAGCCAAGCAAGGTGGCTGAGGCGGTACGACTCACGAACACCCGCAAGGCCCCCTGAGCATCGCCGGCCGGCGCTGTCCCGTGGGCCATGAGCTCGATGGCGGCGTAAATAAGGCGGTGCGGCCATTTCCCGACCCAACAACAAGAGACAGACAGCATGAACTACGACCTTCACGGCAAAGTTGTCCTGATCACCGGTGCGGCCGGCGGCATCGGCTCCGCCACCGCCCGGGAGCTGTATGTGCACGGCGCCAACCTGGTGCTGACCGATACCCGGCAGGAGGCGGTGGACCAATTGGCCCAGGAGTTCGATGCCCAACGGGTGCTGGCACTGGAGCTGGACGTGACCGACAGCGCGGCGTCCAGGCAGGTGGTGCACCTGGCAGTGGAACGCTTTGGCCATCTGGACGTGGCCTTCGCCAATGCCGGCATTTCCTGGAAGGGCACGCCGGCGACCTTGCGCACCTGCGATGAGGACGAGTTCCGGCGCATCGTCGAAGTGGACCTGTTCGGCGTGTGGCATACGGTGCGTGCGGCCTTGCCGGAAGTCGTGCGCAACCGTGGGCAGATCCTGGTCACTTCGTCGACCTACGCCTACCTCAATGGCATGGCCAATGCGCCCTACGCCTTGTCCAAGGCCGCGGTGGAGTCGATGACCCGGTCGCTGCGCGCCGAGCTGGGCAGTACCGGCGCCACTGCCAGCGTGCTTTATCCGGGGTGGGTGAATACGGCCATCGCCAAGGTTGCCTTCGGTGGCAACGCCATCGCCACCAAGATGAACGAAATCGGGGTTCCGCCGTTCTTGAACCAGCCGGTGGGACCGGAAGTGATCGGTCGTGGCGTGGTGCGGGGCTTGCGCAAGCGCCAGCCGCGCATCACCGCGCCTTTTCGCTGGGCGCCCATCTCGGTCATGCGCGGTGTCTTCAATGTGTTCACGGATTGGCATGTTGCGCGCGAGCCTCGCCTGCAGCGCTTGCTCCAGCAACTGGAGCAAGAGGTGGTGCGCAATCGGCCCCAGGGCTGAAGCCAGGTATTGACGTGGGGCCGGGTCTTGGCCAGCGTAGCGACCTGAACCCGTGTTGCACATTTTGATCGAGGGACTCTGGATGTCGATTTGGATCAGCGCCTGTGCCGTGCTGGCTGTAGTGCTGGGTGCGTACTATCTGTTCACGGCCGCACGCAGGCCACAGTTGATCTATCAGCCCAACCCGCAGAACCAGGCGCTGATTGCCCGGGTACCGCGCTTGACCCGACGCTTCTGGGCCACGCCCTGGTTGTTCAACGGCCACCTGCAACTGCTCGGGCTGGGGTTGAAGAAGGTCTTGGCTGCGCGCCTGAGCTACGACCATGTCGATACCTTGCGCATGGCCGATGGCGGCACCACCGCACTGCATTGGCTTGGCAGCGATTTGCCGGAGCAGGTCCCGACCTTGGTGGTGTTGCATACCATCACCGGCTCGCCACACAGCATGCGTGGCTTCGTCCGTGATCTTCAGCGGCTCACTGGCTGGCGCGTGGTGCTGTGCGAGCGGCGCGGCCACGGCCAGTTGCCGCTGACCAGCCCGCGTTTCAACACCATGGGCGATACCGCCGATCTGCGCGAACAACTGCAGTTGATCGCCGAGCGCTACCCGCAATCGGCGCTTTACGCCGCCGGCATTTCCGCCGGCACCGGCTTGCTGATTCGCTACCTGGGCGAGCAGGGCGCCGATACGCCGCTGCGGGGTGCCTTTGCCTATTGCCCGGGCTACGACATCCGCGTCGCCTTTGGCCGTGCACGTGCGCCCTATACCCGTTTGATGGCCAGGAAACTGGTGCGCCAGTTCGTGTCCCCCAATCGCCAGGCGCTGGCGCACTTGCCCAGCCTGGCGGCCCTGGAGGGGGCGCAGAGCCTGGATGAATTTCACCGGCACCTGTACGAGTGCGCGGGTTATCCCACCCAGCAAGCCTTTCTCGAGGCTTGCAACCCGATGCTGGTGATGGAGACCGTGACCATCCCGCTGCTGGTGCTCAATGCCGAGGATGATCCGGTCTGCGTCCTGGGCAACGTGCGCGATCACCAGAACGCCCTGTCACGCATGCCCAGGACGTTGTTGGCCGTTACCCGCAGAGGCAGCCACTGTGCTTATCTCGCAGGCTTTACGGCGCGTTCATGGGCGCACCACCTGGCGGCCGATTTCCTGCGGGCGGTGCATGGGCAAACCCGCTCCTGATCAGTTTCCGTTCGTTCAACTTTGCAGTAGCGGCCTGTGGCCGCGCCATGTCGTGGCAACTTGGCTGATTTGGACAAGCATGCAGCCGCACAGGCCGATGGCGATTCCCGGGCGCTGGAGCCCGTCCACTCCGGTGCCGTGTGGGCGCATCTTGCGTGGCGCCATGCGCGCCAGTGTGAGCCCCTGGAAGACCCAGGTCAGCATGCCCGCGGGCGCCTTGCGTGGCCCGCACCTGGCGTTGCATCTCCAGCCAGGTCGGGAATGGGCCGTGGCCGAGCTGCGGGGCACAGCGGGGGCCTCAAGCGCATCAATGGTCAGCCGCCGGGAGCCATTCAGCGCACCTCAGGTAGATAACGCGGCGGCCTGTGGTTTGTGGCGCAATGCCTCGAGCAGCAGGGTAAAGGCTGCCGAGGGGTGACGGCGGCTGGGGTAGTACAGGTAATAGGGTTCGAATGTCTTGCGCCATTGCGCCAGCACTTCGACGAGCTGCCCGCTCTCCAGAGCATCACTGACGTAGGCCTGGGGCAGGTACGCCAGGCCGAGGCCGTGCAAGGCCGCCTCGCGCGCCGAGGCGATGCTGTTGCTGATGAACTGGCCCTCGACCCGGACCCGTTGCTCATGGCCCGCCTTGGCGAACACCCAGGCAAAGTGCTCGCCATGGGTGGGCAGGCGTAGATTGATGCAGGCGTGTTCGGTCAGGTCTCGCGGCTGCTGCGGCGCTTGGCGCTGCGCCAGGTAGGCGGGCGAGCCCACCACGCTCATCGGGTGTGGTGCACTGATGTTCACTGCAATCATGTCCTTGGCCACCAGCCCGCCCCGGCGTACACCGGCATCGTAGCGACCACTGATGATATCGGTCAGGCCATAGTCGACGGTGAGTTCGACGTTGATGTCCGGGTATTGCGGCAGGAAGTGCCTGAGCGCTGGTTGCAGCACGCTGTGCACGGCGTATTCATCGGCACTGATGCGGATGGTGCCCGAGGGCTTGTCCCGCAGCTCGGTGACTTTCTCCAGCCCCGCATGGATCTGGCCCACCGCCGGTCCGATGAGCAGCAGCAAGCGCTCGCCGGCCGGTGTTACCGAGACGCTGCGGGTGGTGCGGGCGAACAGTGGCAAGCCGAGGCTTTCCTCCAGCCCGCGGATGACCTGGCTCAGGGCCGATTGCGAAATGCCCAGCCGCGCAGCTGCGCGGGTGAAGCTGGCTTCTTCCGCTACTGCGAGGAAAGCCTCCAGGTCCCGAAGTCGATGTCCTTGCATTTATCAAATCTGCTTATGACTGAATGCTGATTCTGAAGGATTATCAATAGGCTGCTCAAGGCCTAACCTGCATGGCACGCGGCAGATGCCGATGCAGGCATAACCCCGATTGTCATCATCAATTCAAGGATCCGGTCATGAGCCACACGATTGAAACCGTCCAGTTCCGCAACCCAGGCATGGCCTGGCACATCGCCGCGGACCTGCACTTCCCACCCCAGTTCGACAGCAACAAGCGATACCCGGCCATCATCAGCGCGCACCCCATCGGCAGTTGCAAGGAGCAGACCTCCGGCAATGTGTATGGCGCGGCCCTGGCCAAGGCGGGGTTCGTGGTGATCGCGTTCGACGCCAGCTACCAGGGCGCCAGCGGTGGCGAACCGCGTTTGGTCGAGGACCCGGGACAGCGCGTGGAAGACTTTCGCCAGGTGGTCGATTACCTGGTGACGCTGCCCTATGTCGATGCCGATCGGATCGGCGTGCTGGGCATCTGCGGTGGCGGCGGCTATGCCATCAGCGCGATCAAGTCCGAACGGCGGATCAAGGCCGTGGCGAGCATCACCGGGGTCAATTTCGGGCGCCTGAGCCGTGAGGGTTTTGGGGGCTACGATCCAATCGCTACGCTGGAAGCCATCGCGGCGCAGCGCACCGCCGAGGCCCGAGGTGGCCAAGGGCGGGTGGACGATGTGCTGCCGCCGTCGGTGGAGGCGGCCAAGCAAGCCGGAATCAACGACATCGATGTCCTCGAAGCCACCGATTACTACAAGACTGCACGGGGCCAGGCCGAGCAGGGGCCGACCAGCTTCCTGTTCTCCCGTCGCGCGGCAGCGGTGGATTGGGACGCCTTCCACCTGGCCGAGGTGCTGTTGACCCAACCGCTGCTGCTGGTGATCGGTGACAAACCCGGGGGCTTCGGGGCCTATCGTGACGGCCAGGAACTGTATGGCCGCGCAGCTTCGAAAGACAAGGAACTGCTGGTCTTGCCCAACACTTCGCACTACGAGCTGTACGACCAGCCCGAGGCGACGGGGAAGGCGCTGGAAAGGCTGGTGCCGTTCTTCAAGAAGCACTTGGGGGCCTGAGGCGACTTGAAACCACATTGATCACCGCTGCGCGGCTGCCAGCAGGTTCTTGCACGGCCTGCTGCGTTGCCCTGTCAGCGCTCCTTGAAACCGTAGTCTTGCCACTTCGCCAACACCTGGTTCACGAGCTGTTCAGGGTAGGAGTGCTTGAACGAAGCCGTGGCCGCGCGGATTTTTCCCTGGAACTGCTCGGGAAAGAGGCAGTTGATAATTGCCTTGCCTCCCGTGCCGCGCTGTTTATCGTCAGCGTTCAAGTACGGCACCATGGGAAATGCACGAACCTCTGGCAGCGAGTAATGATCGGATCCTGGGTGGTGCCGGGTGGCGAGGGCCCAAACCACCTCATCGATATGGGTGATATCGAGGTCATTGCCCACCAGGATCAGCTTGGGAATCAGGTAGCCGGCATGTGAACCGAAGACGACGTCTGCAACTCTGTGCACGAACTCCTCGGCAGTGGTGTTCAGGCTCGCCAGCTTCACCGGGTCGACCGCCAGCACTGCCCAGCAAGTCGCGGCCTCGTACGAGCACCAGGCCATGTCGATCGGCAGGCCCGCCTCCTGGCAGGTGTCGAGCAGTTGCGCCGAGATCATGGTGCCCCAGATCGTATGATTCTCCTCAGGTGGCAGGCCCGCCACGCAGATCGGCAGAATGGGGTTGTTGCGAAAGGTCACCGCATGGACATGGAAGACAGGCTGAACATTGCCCTGATGATGCTGGTAACCGTGATATTCGCCCATCGGTCCTTCCATGGCCTGTTCGCTGAGGCTGATTTCTCCTTCCAGGACGATTTCGGCATTGGCGGGAACCAAAAGGCCGTTGGTCTCGGTCCTCACCACCGGCAGGCCTTGCCCTAGCAGGGCACCGATGTAGCCCGGTTCGCTGACGCCAGTCGGCAGTGGCATGCCCGCCACCGCGACGGCCGCCGGCGGGGCGCCGAGCACCATCGCCCAGGGCGTTGGCTTGCCCAGGTCCGTCCACATCTTTCTCACCTGGCCAATGTGCTGGGTCGGCATCGCCGGGCCCACCAGCGAGTTGCGGCCATTGAGCATCATGCGGCCGATGCCCCAGCTGTCCCAGGTCCCGTCGGGCGATTGCACGACATGGAAACCGTAGGTCGCGAAATAGCGGCCACCATCGGCCTCATGCAGCAGAGGGACGGGAAACTGATTGAGGTCGACTTGCGCGCCGATCCATTTGTTCTCCTTGACCGGCCCGGTGTCTACGACAACCGGATCGATCGGGCGAGCCTTGACCGCAGAGCGAATTTTCTCCACCAGTTCCGGGGCGGTCGTCGTTTCCGGCAGCCCGAAGTGCAAGGCGAGACGCGAGTAGGCCAGCCGCCTGTTGCGCAGCAGGCCTGCGGGCGCTCCCAAGAGGCGAGCGCCTGGCATCGCTCCGGTGAGGTTGTGGAACAGTGGGGCAGGGAGGCGTTCCTCATACACGCGGCGGATGATCGCTGCGGCCTCCAGTGTCGGGTCGACGACCGTCTCGACATCCACCAGATCGTTGCGCTGACGCAGTGTTTCGATGAATGTGCGCAAATCCAGGGCGCTTTCAATCAAACTCATGTTTTCGACTCCTTGCTTGCTATGGCGGGATGAAGGGGCAGGCCGTCTCGACACTGGCGTGCGGCTCGATCGCTCCGTCCTGTGGAAGGGGGCTGACCCAAGAGACGTCGAACTCCACAGAAGTATCCGGGGGCAACCATCCAGGAGGCGCGTGAGCAGTGATGTCGGCAGCCCGGTTCTATACTGGGCTTCTTGTGCCTGGCAGCAGCTTGCGTATCGGTGCTGGCCGAGCGCGAACAAGATCGCCGACACCTTGCTCATCGTCAGTCATACCCAGGTGGTTGGCGCCAGGGGTGGTGGCTCGAATACGACGTAGCGCATTTCAAATGATCGACTAAGAGGCTAGTACAGCATGCCGCCCCTGGACTTGACGCGTTTCGATCTCAACCTCCTGGTGGTGCTTGAGGCGCTCTGGATCGAAAGGCACGTTGGTCGCGCCGCGGCACGATTGAATTTGTCCCAGTCCGCAACGAGCCACGCCTTGTCGAGGTTGCGGATCGCGTTCGCTGATCAGCTTTTCATTCGCAATCCCCGTGGAATAGCACCGACACCCTTGGCCGTGGAGGTCATGCCGCGGGTGGCCGAGGTGCTCGAATCCGTCAGGCTTATCGCCAGCCCGCGAGGCTCGTTCGACCCGGGCCGCCTCCAGGCGAAACTCTGGGTGGCGGCTACCGATCACGCGATCTTGACCGTCATTGCCCCTGTGCTGGCCAAGATCCAGGCCGCCGCGCCGGACCTGGTGCTGGGGCTCAGGCCGGCTGATGTCGAGTCGGCGTTGCGCATGCTCGATTCCGGCGAACTCGATATCGTGCTGGGGGCCGGTTCTTTTGCCCAGATCCCCCAGCGTTTCGATTGCCAGCGTGTCCATCAGGAACGTTTTATCGGTATCGCCCGCAAGGGACACCCGGCGCTGGTCCAGCGCGGCAAGACGTGGCACATGGGCCTGGATGACTTTGTGCGCTTGCCCCATATCCTGGTTTCGCCGCGCGGCGATACCCGGGGCGTAGTGGACGCCGCACTGGAGAGTCTTGGCCGTACCCGCAAGGTGGGCGTCGCCTGTCCCAGCTTCCTGGCCGTGCCGTTCATGGTCGGCGCTTCGCAATCGATCGCGGTTGTCGCCGAGCGGGTCGCATTGCGCATGCAAGAGACTGCGCAATTGGCTGTGTTCGAGCTGCCCCTGGCGTTGCCAACCTGGGAGGTATGGGTTATTCGAGCCCAGGGACGGGTCACCGAACCGGCCATTGAGTGGCTTACCAAGATGCTGTTGCGCGACGAGTCATCAGCCGGCTGTGACTGACAGTGGCCCAGGACGATGAATCTGGTGCATCGACAGGCTGTGCAAATGCCATTGGATCGATGATCCAGGTACTCCTAGAGTGCGGGCGTCACTTCTTCATACCCGCCAGGAGTTCCTCATGAAAGCGACGCCAACCTTGGTCATGATCCCTTGTTTCGCAGGAGCCCCGTGGCAATTGAACTCGTTGACCCACCTGCAGGGGCGCAACATGCGCACTTTGCGCCTGCCCGATGACGTACATGACCTGGAAACGTTGGCCGATTTTTTGGCCGATCAGGTGAGGGACCTGCAGAGTTACGTGCTGGTTGGCGATTCCTATGGGGCGGTGGCTTCGCTCGCATTTGCCACACGCCAGCCAAGAGGGCTTGCAGGCCTGGTCCTTTCGGGTGGTTTTGCCAAGAGCCCGATCACCTCGCCCTTGCTCAAGGCGCTGGCTGCACTGGCGCCATTCTTTCCCGGGCCCTTCTACCGCCAGGCGACCTTGCGCATCCATGCCGCGCAGCTGGCTTCATCGTTTGACAATGAGGGGGAGATTCCCTGGTCAGTCGCCAAGAGCCGTGCCTTCTTCGTCGAGAAGACGCCCCACAGGGCCTACGTCAACCGCATGCGTTCGATTGAGCGGGCGGACTATACGGGGCTGCTGGCGAGAATCGACGTCCCCACACTGATCCTGACCCCGGAGGAGGACAAATTGATCGGTGAGTTGGCGGCGAAGGTGCTCCTTGCAGGCATAAGGGGCTCGCAGGAGGTGGTCATGCCGCGTACGGGCCACATGTTCAGGTTCTCCCACCCTGGCGCCTACTCTCTGGAAATAAGCAAGTTCTTGGAGCGGGCAGCGCTTTAAGCGCGGGCGCTATGCCCAGGCTCTATGTATAGGCTCCATGCCAATAAAGGTTCATGGGCAATGAAACTGTGCGTAGGCCTCGGCCTCGATTTCACCCGTATCTGAAATCAGCTCTCCAGCTTCATCCCGAAGTTGATACTCGCACTGTTCTCCACCAATGGATGCAGCTCCATCAAGGCCCAGCAGCAAGGTGTAGAACACATCGGTCAGGGCCGTATCGACCGCTTTCCACAGTTTCTGCGATTGCTCGGCGTCCAGTTCAAGGGCTTTGAATTGCTCGGCGGCCCGTCCCGGTCCTTGGCGCAGGTTGTCGAGCGCCAAGGTCTTCTCTGCCTTCCAAAGCGCTACAAATTCTTGCGCATTCATAGTGTCCATTCTGCTCTCGAGGTTCGGCCCGACAGTATGAAAGTGTTCAGGTCGGTGGGCAATTTCCGGGCACTGGTGCGGGACCTGTGAGGGCGATCGTGCACAGGGGGCTTGTCGGGTATAGGGTGGTGGCATTTTGGTATTGCTTGAGTACAATCGCCAGCGGTCGATTTCCGGCCATGCCAATGATGGCGCAATGGAGTTGTATTGATGACGTTTCGGAAGATGGCAGGAGCAGTGGCGTGTGCTGTGGCGATGGGGCTCCAGGGGTGTGCCAGTATCGTCGGTGAGTCGAGTTATCCAGTCGCTGTTTCAAGCACACCGCCGGGCGCTGCATTTGAAATCGTCAATAAGAACGGGGTCGTGGTGCATTCTGGAAATACCCCCGGCACCGTGACCCTGGAATCTTCCCGGGGATATTTCTCAGGCCAGACCTACACGCTGCATTTCAAGAAAGATGGGTACGCTGACAAGACTGTCACGCTGGACTCCAGCCTCAGTGGTTGGTACTGGGGAAACATCCTGGTGGGTGGGTTGATCGGCATGCTGATCGTGGACCCGCTGACTGGAGCCATGTACAAGTTGCCGGAACAGGCATCCGCCGACTTGGGCGCTCCTCTGGCAGGCTCTTCCAGCGGCACGCTGAAGGTGGGGCTGATAGATGACCTGACGCCAGCCCAGCGTGAACGTTTGGTTCTGATCAACTGATCTTTGTTGCCGCTGTCACAGCACGCCGGCCACTGTTTTTTCACGACAGGCCGGCCCGCTCGGCGAGGCTTGCCAGGCAAGTGGGACACTGAGCATGAGCTTCATTGGCGCTCGGTCAATGGAGAGTGGCGGCCCTGCGGCTTTCTCCAATCCTGATGCGATCAAGGGCTCGGTTCAGGGCATCCAGGGCATTGATGAGAGCCTGTGCCTCGGGCTCCCGACCTTCTCCCCAGAGGCGTTCAGCCATTTTGTTAAGGGCCAGGATGGACCGTTCGATGTCCGCAGCGGTTGCGGCGGGTGCACCTGTGGGCTGGTTCTTGGGCATTTGCTGAGCTCTCTCAAGGCCTTTGGCACGACCCGGTTGATCGGCTGCTGGCTGCTTGATGAAGTGGAAGGGAAGTCTACCAGGCCATACCGCTACTGATAGGCCGCCCCCCTTACGGATGGCATTGCAAGGCCGCCGCCTGGATGCTGGAGTCGTCCGCAACATCGACGACCGCCACGCTATCTCCCCCTAGTTCGGCTGATTTATTGAAGGCCATGTTCAATGCGTCTGCATTGGAGGAGCCTTTTACCGTGAACGGCTTGAGCACTTTGCACGCCTGGGCAGAGGCGGCCGTGACCAGGCTCACTTGCCTGCCGGCTTCCGTCAGTTGCGTCGTACACCCACAGATCAAGGTGAGGGGGACGAAGAGCAGCAGAGCGACGCGCAGATGACCCATGGTGAAAACCCCTATCGACTTGGCTATCGGTTTATTTCGGCAGGTGATCTTAAGCGATCATTCGCTGCGTAAATAAGCGGAAAATGTGCAGGCCGGTGATAGGCGGCAATCTTTCCTGGGCGGGTGGCAATCCCCGGGGACTTTCCGATCATTGAGTGGTGCCGCTGGGCTGGCGTTGAGGGCGAGCACTGCGCGAGTCCGGGCAGGTGAGTATTCCATGGCCGCATGGGCTCTTTGGCGGGCCTGGACAGTAGCTTGGATAGAACCACCGTTTGTGCCGAATGACTCCCGGTAATAGTACGGCGCGCGAGTTGCTTTATTGCCGGGAGTTGGCTGAGTCGAGCAGTTTCGTTTCTATGGTTTTACTTTGGGGCAGGCGGAGTGGTTGCCGTTGGGCGGCTTTTATATTGCTACTACTGGATTTCTTTTAGTCTTTGGCAAGTTTTCGGCCTTTGGGTAGTTGGATGTATGAGAAAGGACGATAACGAAGTTCGCGTTCGCCGGGATGGCGAGCCGCCCGTGTTCGACCTGCAGCGCGCGATGTTGGATGCCACTCCCGATTGCATCAAGGTCCTGGCGCCAGATGGCACCCTCTTGGCCATGAATGCATCCGGATGCGTGGCACTGGATATCGCACCGTCGAAGGTCAAGGGTTCGGCCTGGGTGCCCCTGCTTCCCCCTTCAATTCATTCGGCGGCCTATGACGCACTGGCTTTGGCCGCGACGGGGCTGAGCGCACGCTTTGCCGGGTACAGCGATGCCTGTGGGAAGGTCATCTACTGGGACAATTTGCTGACACCGACCATCGACCCTGCAGGGCGTGTGCATACCATCGTCTGCGTTTCACGCGATGTCACCGAGCAGGTCCTGTTGCAAAAGGAGCTGGATCAGTCGCTGGCCAGGGAGCAGTTGCTGTCGGGGGAAATGGTGCACCGCATCAAGAACCTCTTCACCGTGGCGGCGGCGGTGATCCTGATGGCCGACAGGGAGGCGAGGGCGTCCGGCACAACCGAGCAGTTGGCCAAGATCGCGGCAGGCAAGCTCCGGGCGCTGTCCAGGGCCTACTCCACGGTACTGGCGGCGGACGATGTGGCCCATGTGGAAATGGAGGCGTTCATGGTGTCGGTGCTGCACCCCTTTGGCGCCCAGTGCCGCTTCAGTGGCACGAAGAATCTTGTACCCGGGCCATTGGCCAACGTGCTGGCGCTTCTGCTCCATGAACTGGCCACCAACTCCGTGAAGCATGGTGCGCTCAGCGTTGCTGAAGGCGAGGTCGAGCTTCGCTGGTCCGTCAACGATGGCTGGCTGGCGATCCGTTGGCTGGAGAGCGGCGGGCCTGTCATCGCCGAGCCGCCAGCCCGGTATGGCTATGGTTCGGGACTGATCGACCAACTGGCCGGTAGCGTCGGTGGGACGCTCCAGCGCGACTGGCATCGCCGTGGCTTGCAAGTCGAACTGCGGGTGCCGTTTCCAGCAGGGTAGTGGCTTGATTGCGCCTCGGGCCGATGCCTGAAACAGGTTTTGAAGCTGGAGCCGGGCCGGCCATTGGTTTCATAATGCGCGGGTTCGCCAGGGCAGGCGCTTGCCCAGTGGGTGATGCCGTTGCGTGCTCCTGGTGATGTTTGCGAGTAGGACCTCGACCGATAGGTAAATCATGAGTCATCGAAAGATCTTGCTGGAAAGAGTCGAAGCGCTGGACGCACTGGATGAAGATCATTTCCCCATCGTTACCCTGGATGAGTACTTCCTGGGCAACGACCAGGAGCAGTCCATCGCACCCAACCAATGGGGCTTTGGGCGCCCATCGATCCGGGAAATCCATGCCCGGTTCAAGTGCATAGAACAACGGCCTGACGTGCAAGGCGTCTATGTAGGCCTGCATCAGGACTGGTGCGAAGCGCTGGAGTGCGACGACTGGCCAGCGGCAGAAAACATCCATGTCTACTCATCGGCACCGCAAGCTGTCGCCGATCAGTGGATCGAGGGCCTGGAGTCCGATGGCATTATCGTCGGCTGGCCTTATGGCAAGCACGCCGGTGCGCCAGAACCACAGGACGGCTACCAGGTATATACCGTCTACTGGGATTGAATCGGCCCATCGCCAGGCTCGCCCCAAGTGACATTTCCGGCCGGCCGAAAGCCGCCTGGAAGACCATTGAATCAGTATCTAAGGAATGGAATGAATACCAGCCAGGCGTCGATTGATGCTGCTTATACAGATATGCAAAACAACGGTTGGGACACGTCGGAACCGCTGAAGTGGGGGTTCTTTTTCTTCGGCAAGAACGAGGATGATCTCAAGGGCGTCTATAGCGAACTCATCGAGAGTGACTACCTCGTCGAGAGCGTTCATGAGAATGACGACGGCAACCTGACGCTATGCGTCAGCAAGGTCGAGTCATTGCCCGCGGACAAGCTTTTTCGCAGGTGCATGGCCTTCAATGAATTGGCCGAGGCCTATGGGACCTTCTTCGACGGCTGGGATGTCGAGAGAGTCGAGTAGTCGTGGCACAACGCACCGGCGATACCGCCGGTGCCGTTGAGAGTCCCGGAAGGAGGGGCTGTCGATGAACAAGGCAACAAGAGGGACCGACAGGGCGATTGCGATCATCGGTGCGGGACTTGGCGGCTTGACCCTGGCCCGGGTCCTGCACCGGCATGGAGTGCTTGCCACGGTGTATGAGGCCGAGTCTTCGGCCATGGCCCGCTCCCAGGGCGGGCTGCTGGATATTCACCAGCACAATGGACAGCCGGCGTTGAAGGCCGCCGGTTTGCACGAGGAGTTCTTGCGCCTTGTTCGCCCTGGCGAAGACGCCAAACGGATCTGCGACAGCACGGGCAAGGTCCTCCTGGACCGCCCCTCCACCGGGGCAAGCAGCAGGCCGGAAGTGGATCGGGGCGAGCTTCGCCAGATGCTGCTCGACTCGCTCCCCGAAGGCTGTGTTCGCTGGAACCACAAGCTGACCCAGGCGATACCGATGGGTAATGGGCGCCATCAACTGGTGTTTGCCGATGGTTCTTCGAGCCAGGCCGACCTGCTGGTTGGCGCCGATGGCGCCTGGTCGAAGGTACGCCCGTTACTTACCGCGACAAGACCGCAGTACACCGGCATTTCATTTGTAGAGACGTTTCTTTTCGACGCCGACGCTCGTCATGCTGCCAGTGCCCAGTTGATCGGGCAGGGCACCTTGATGGCCACGATGCCGGGCAAGGGAATCTTTGCCCATCGCCATCGCGATGGAACGCTCCAGGCCTATGTGGCGTTGAAAGTGCCGGAGAACTGGTTCCAGGACCTCGATCTTTCCCGGCCGGCAACGGCCTTGCCGCGGCTTGCCCGGGAGTTCGAAGGATGGTCGCCGGCGCTCACGGCACTGATCGACGACTGCGAGAGCACGCCAGTCCTGCGCCCGATCCACGAGTTGCCCATCGCTCACTGTTGGGCGCGCGTACCAGGGGTGACGTTGCTGGGTGATGCGGCGCACCTCATGTCGCCCTTTGCCGGGGAAGGCGCGAACCTGGCCATGTACGACGGGGCGGAACTCGCCAGGGCGATCTGTGAGTCGGGTTATGATCTGGAAGCGGCATTGCTTGCCTATGAGCAGGAGCTGTTCGCTCGCAGCTCTGACGCGGCCACGCAAACCGGGAACAACCTCGAGGTGTTCTTCAATGAGCAAGCTCCCCATGGCCTTGTGGAGCTGTTCGGCAACTTGTCGCCAGCAAGGTAAGCGCCTGGTTCTCCGGTAGAGAACCGGGCGGGCTTCACTGGACTGTCGCCGACCGGCGCAGCGCCAGTAGCGCAACGAACAGCGCCCCGGCTACCCCCACCGAAATCATCAGGCCATGTGGACTGATATAGGACACCGTGGCCCCGGTGATGATCGGCCCCAGCACGCTGCCCAAGGTATAGAACATCGCGATGGCGGTCATGGCCGTGGAGACCTGATGTTCGTCTACTCGGTGCCCCGCCTCGATCACCGCCAACGTGTTCATGCCCCCGATGGCTCCACCCCAGAAGAACACGATGAATGTGGCCAGCCATGGAAAGGGTTGGCTGAAGGGAATGGCCACCGTGCCCAACAGCAGCACCAGGCAGCAGATCAGTTGCCCGGCCTTGCAGGAGGTGCGGTCGGCCACCCAGCCAATCGGCAGCTGCAGGACCGTGCCGCCCACCCCGAACACCGAGATCAACAGCGTCGCGGCGGTCAGGGCATACCCCGCCCAGAGGCTGTAGCCGGCCAGGAACGACACCGACGAGGTTTCGGCAAATCCGGCAATGAAGGCTCCGCACAGGGCCACTGGAATCACGCCGAACAGCTTCGCATGGCGTTTCTGCGTCGGGGTCTGCGGCTGCGTGTCGTGCTCCTTCAAGGTCAGGGCCAGGCCCCCGGAGATCAGCACGATGGTGGCGCAGGCGTAGTAAGGCACGACACTGCCGACTCCGAACACCACCAGCAGTAGCGGGCCCACCGCGATACCCAGGCCCATGAGGGTTTCATGCACGCCGATCGCTCGGCCACGTTCGTTCCTGGACGCGACCGAGACGATCCAGGTATCGCAGGCGATCCAGCGCAGGATCAAGCCGATGCCCAGGATGAAGTTCAAGGCAAAGATCAGCACCAGATTGCTGGTCAGGGTCATGCCGATCAGCGCGGTAATGGTCAGTGCTGCACTGAGGATATTGGCCCTGACCAGTCCCAGCTGCCCCAGCAGTCGTGGAACGACTTTGTATAGCAGCAGGATCGCGATCCAGGAGGCGCTGACAATCACCCCGATCTTGGCCGGCTCCACGTTTTGTTGTTCCAGTGACAGCGACAGCAAGGGCGTGATGGTGCCGATCTGCACGACCTGCGAAAGCACCGAAAGCGTGTTGATCTTGGTCAGGGCGAACCAGCGCTGCTTGTCGGTGTACTCGATACCAGGGTTTTCCATAAGAGGTGCCGGCCTAAAGCGTTCAGAAAGTCAGGGGAGCCTGCCTGAGTACGACTCGGCCCTCGGAAGCGTCGATCCATATGACCCGGCAATTCTTACAATGAAACATTTTCATACGCAACGGGCGCTATTAAATATCGATATAGCGGGATCGCTGCCTGTTTGTGGATGTTACCAGCGGCATAGATGAGGACGCTGCATGAAGTCCAGTACTAGCAACCAGGTTGCTGGAAGCAGGGCTATAACGATTTTGCAGCGCTAGCGTGGTGGGATGTTCGTCGATTGAGTGGGCCGTTCGGTCGCCGCATGCCGTGCTTGTTTCGCCCCTCGCCTTGAGTTCGGATGTCGCTGTGGTGCCGATTATCGCGGGCAGCGGGACGGCCTTGTACCGACCCGCAATCGCCTGTTTTCGACTCAACCTTCAAGCCAGCGCGTCGTAGCGCGCGAGGGTTTCACCGAGCCAGCCAAAGAACAGCTCCGGCTGTTCGATATGGGCCAGGTGGGAGGCCTCCGGCACTACATGCTCGCCACCATTGTCCAGGTAGCGGACATAGCGCCGTATGGCGGCGGGGCTGCATTCGTCGTGTTCGCCAACGATAAAATGGGTGGGGCACTTGATCCGTCGCAGGGCATCGCGCAGGTCCAGTTCGCAGAGGGTGCCATCGCCAAAGAAGTCCGCGATTCCCCACATGTGGCGAAACAGCGTGCTGTTGTACAAGCGATCAGATTCCTTGATGAACGGCGGCTCTTCGTCGAGTCTGAGCATGTGCCTGCGGTTGAACATTTGCAGCGCCTCTTCGAATTGCGGATGCCCTGAGTCGCCTGCCAACAGGACCTCGCGCCACGGGCTGGGGAGTTTTTGCAGATGGGCCCGGTTGTCGGCGTTCCAGTCGGCGGCGCTGATCAACGGCCCGGCGAGGACCAGGCTGGCCAGCCGAGGGTCCTGGCAACTGGCATAGGCCGCTGCAATCGAGCCGCCCCAGGAGCTGCCGAGCAGGTGGAATCGGGTGAGCCCGTGGAATTCGACGACCGCGGCCAATTCATCGCAAGCGCGCTCCAGTGTCCAATGGGCAGCATCGTTAGGACGGGCTGAATAGCCGCTGTCGAGTTGGTCGTAGTAGATCAGGGAACGCTCCTTGAGGTGTTCGCTGAAGTTCGACAGGTACAAGTGATTGGCGCCGGGACCGCCATGCACGACGACCAGGGGCAGGCCAGATGATTCGCCGTGCCTGATGGCGGTCCATATCTGCCCTCCGGGGGCCGCAATGCGATGTTGTTGGTCGAAATGCATGATGTGCCTTTGTGATTACGACGATTGGAAGAGGGCACCCCTGGCGCCCGGGAGAGAGTCATGCCGATAGGTCGATACTGGCGAGCCGGCCTTTGCGTTGGAGCACCCATGCCAGCACCAGGCCGATACACAACCATGCACTGCCGAGCCATTTGGCATGCTCGTTCATGCTGGCCAGGGCCGCGACCAGGATCACGATACCGGCCAGGGGCGAGATCACGTGCTTGAACCAGTGGCGCTCGGGATGCTTGCGAAAGCGATAGAACAGGCTGATGTGCAGGGTGATGTAGGCGAACAGCGCGCCGAAGGTGACCAGGGTCACCAGCAACTCCACTTCGTTGGCGGCCAACAGGCCGACGACGGTGGAAACCAGGGCGACAGACAGCAGCGCCGCTATTGGGTTGCCTCGTCGATCCAGGCGTGCCAGGCATGAAGGAAACCTGCCGTCGCGGGCCATGCTGAAGATCAATCGGGACGTCGTCATCTGCGACACAATGGTATTGGCCACCCCTGCAACGGTCCCGGCCGCAACCACCAGGATGGGTTGGAACCAGCTGCCGACGATCGTCGCGCTCAGGGTGTAGAACGCGGTCTCGGCTTGGTCCGTGCTGTATCGGGTACCCTTCGGCACGAAGACATTGGCCAGGTATACCTGGGCGAAGAACAGCAGCGAAACCAGGAGCAGGAGCATGAGCGTGGCCCTGGAGACGGTATGTCCACCGCCGGTGGCTTCCTCGTTGAGCGCGGAGATGGCGTCGAAGCCCACGAAGCTCAGGGCGGCGACCGGTATCGCTGAGAGAATCGCCATCAGTTGCAAGTGTTGGCTGTCCCAGATCGGCGCCAGCAACGAGACCAGATGGTTGTGCTGGACAATGCCCCAGAGCGAATAGACGAAGAACACGGCCAGGACGGCCAATTGCACCAACAGGAAAACCTTGTTGACCCTGATGGTCAGTTTGAGGCCGATGATATTGAGCAGTGCTGGCAGCCAGATGAACAACAGGATCCAGAATGAGCGCGAGCTCTGTGGAAACTGCAGGACCATGCCGATGGCGGTGAGAATGGACAGCAATGCCGGCAGCAGGAAGTAGTCCAGCAGGATCAGCCAGCCGGTGACAAAGCCGGTGAAAGCGTTGGTGCACAGGCTGACATAACGGTACACCGAACCGCTCACGTTAACGCTCCTGGCCATTTCGCTGTAGCTGATCGCACTGAAGGTCATGGCCAGTGCGGCCACGGCATAAACCAGTGCGGCCATGCCCGCGGACATGTCGTAGACGATGCCGAACACCGCCGTAGGTGCCAGGGGGCAGAAGTACAGCAGCCCATACACCAGGACATCGGAGAACGAGAGTCGGCGAGGCAGTCGTGATTCGGTGACTGCCGATTGTGCGCAGGGATCTGCAGTGGAGGTGGTTCGCATTCGAAGTGCTCCTGTGAGCGCCGCGGCGTGGCCGTTGGCTTGCCGGGGCGGCCGTATTATTAGAATTGGCGGGCCATGAAGCGGGCTCCAGTATCGGGTGCTGGACAGCGCTTGAGGTGATGAAACTGGCCAGCTTTTTGTCTTTTCCGGCCAAGCCATCGTTTTGACCGAGAAGCTGGCGGGAGCGGGCTCAGCTTCGTAGCGATCGGCGAAAACGCCCGGGGGATACACCGGCCCATTTGTGATAGGCATGGACGAAGGAGGACGGATCGGCAAAACCCAATTGCTGGCTGATGGCGTCCAGCGACAGGTGAGTACTGCTGAGCAGCCGATTGGCCAGTTGGTGGCGGGCCATGCTCTGCAGGCGCTTGAAGGTTACCGTGCGTTCGGCCAGCCGTCGGCGCAGGGTTCGTTCGGAGATATTCAAGGCCTGGGCCACGGCTTTCAGATCGCTGTAGCGCTGGATGTCCGATTTGAGCAAGGTGCTCACTTCATGGGCTATTGCGCTACCGGCGCTGGTCTCCAGCTCTCGTTCTCGTGCTTGGGTCAGCTTCAGCATGGCCAGGTGGCTGATCGGATCCGCTAGCGGCAACCGTTGGTTCAGTAGGGCCTTGGGGAGCTTGAGGGAATCCGAGTGGCTGGAGAACTGGATGTCGCCGCCGAACAGTTGGCGATAGGGGGCCAGATCGCTGGGGGGCGGACGTTTGAAATGAGCGCTGAATGGCTCCTGGGGAGATTGCAGGCAGTCGCGGATGACGCGCAAGGTCGCGCTGAGAAAGACGTCGGTGGAGAAACTGTAGCCCTCGAAAAAACCATGGCAATCGCGGCCTACGAAATGCTGGTCGTTGCCGTAGTGCAGTAGGTGCGGGGCGAACTGGCTGGCCAACTGGATGGGGAACTGCAAGCCGCAGTTCAGGGCCTCGCCCAGGGTAGGCGCTGCCAGCAGGGTGTAGCCGAGCAGACCCAGTGTCGAGATCGGCATGGAGCTGCCAATGAGCAGGCCCAGATGCTGTTCGGGAATGGCCCGGCGAGCGTTGTCGAATACCACCAACTCCTGCTCCATGGTGATGGTCGCATCGGGGTCGGTCAGGGAATCGGGCAGACGGCCTGCACCTCTCAGGATGATTTCATCCGATATGCCCCGTGCCCGGGTAATGGCGAGTGTCGCTAGCACTCCATGCAGCGATACGGGGCGAACTTCATACATTGAAACACTCCAGTTATACCGAGCGCTTGCAGGAAACCCCAGGTGATGGTCACCGTCGCCCATCATGCGCGCCAGGTGACGGAACCGCCAGTCCATGGCCCGCGGAAGCCAAGGGCATGGAAGAACCGACGTCGATGAGAACGGCATGTTTTTACACGCCTGGTCTTGTGGGGAGGCGAATGATTGTCGTCCTCATTGGGTTGTCTTATCGTTGGCTGTCTCGGCCTTTAGGTAGTTGAAATCATGCACAAGGACGATAACCAGGGCGGGGCTTCCACCAGGCCTGAGGGGGATGACCAGCCCGCTGTTTTCAATGCGCAACGGGCCATGCTCGACGCCACTTCCGACTGCATAAAAGTCCTGAGCCCGGACGGTCTTCTCCTGGCCATGAACGAGGCAGGACGTGTCGCCCTGGGGATTGCACCCGCCCAGGTTCGGGGCGTGCCCTGGATACCCTTGCTGCCTGCTTCGGTCCAGGCCGCTGCCTGTGAAGCCCTGGCCTTGGCCCTCACCGGTGTCACCGCTCGTTTCGCCAGTCACAGTGAAGCCTCGGGGCAGGTTGTTCATTGGGACAACCTGATGACGCCGGTTGTCGGTCCCTCAGGCCAGGTCTTCTCGGTCGTGTGCGTGTCGCGGGATGTCTCCGAGCTGGTGCTGCTACAGCACAAACTGGACCGACTGTTGCTCAGGGAGCAGTTGTTGTCGGGAGAGATGCTGCATCGGATCAAGAATCTGTTCACCGTGTCGGCGGCGGTCATGATGATGGCTGATCGTGAGGCCCGCGCCTCTGGGAAAGCCGATCAGTTGGCGATGATCGCCGAAGGCAAGCTGAAGGCATTGTCCAGGGTCTACGACAAGGTGCTGGCAACGGACGATCTGTGCAGTGTGCAGATGCGGTCTTTGGTCAAAGCAGTGCTTCTGCCCTTTGGCAATCAATGCCGGTTCAGTGGTGCCAGGCATGTGATTCCAGAAGCGCTGGCCAATCTGCTGGCGCTGGTCCTCCATGAGTTGGCGACCAACTCGGTGAAGCATGGTTCGCTCAGTGTTGCTCAAGGGCAAGTCCACATCAGTTGGAAGACGGCCGAAGGACGGCTGGCACTCAAGTGGCTGGAAAGTGCCGGCCCCAGGATCATCGCACCGCCGGACAGGTGTGGTTATGGCACTCAGATGATCGATCAGCTTGCCAGTACTGTTGGTGGGATCGTCGATCGCCGATGGCATGCCCACGGCTTGCATGTAGAACTGCAGGTACCACTGGACAGAGCATAGGCACCGCCGGTCCGGCTTTGACACCGGTGCTGTTTCGGCAACCCTCCCGCCACGCCTTTAAGCCCGTCTCCCTTGCGTCGAGTCGCTTTATCATCGATGCGCATCGTTTTTTGACCCGAAAACACTACATGTAGTGTTTTTGTTTCTTTTTTAGTCTACATATTGTGTTGACGCACCATCCTGCCCTCTATATCTTGTGCCCCGCTTTCGTCGCATGCACTACATATTGTGTTTTATTGTTTTAGTTTAACTATATGTAGTGTTTTTGTGGGAAGGCTTTGCGGTACGCATTCTCGAAAACATGACTTTCTGGTCGAGCTGCTGCTCGCCAGACGGCAAGAATAAGGATGGATGAAATGTTGAGTTGGGATGGGCTTGATGTGAACGATCATGAAGCTGCAGGAACGGGTGGACCTGACAGGCCGCATGAAACGACACCAAAGGACGGTCTCGACGTGGCAGGAAATACCGCCGCGCAGGAAGCCAGGATGATTGTGCCTGGTGATTCGCCAGCAGTGATTCGAGCGAAGAAAGCTCTCAACTCACTGGAGTTCAACCAGCGCCTGGATGAGTTGGAAGGGGCCTCGGGACGGGTTGCCGTCGATGAAAAGCGCATGATCAATTGTCGAGCGGACCTGAACCAGCTGGTTCCACTGAAATATGACTGGGCCTGGCAAAAATACCTGGACGGGTGTGCAAATCACTGGATGCCGCAAGAAGTCAACATGACGGCAGACATCATGCTTTGGAAGAACCCGCAGGGGTTGAGTGACGATGAGCGTCGTATCGTCATGCGCAGTCTTGGGTTCTTTGCGACTGCCGACTCCCTGGTAGCCAACAACCTGGCCCTGGCGGTGTACCGCCTGATTACCAACCCCGAGTGCCGACAATACATCTTGCGCCAGGCCTTCGAGGAGGCCATCCATACGCACGCCTATCAATACTGTATCGAGTCCCTGGGCATGGACGAGGGGGAGATCTTCAACATGTATCGCGAGGTTCCTACCGTGGCCAAGAAAGCCGCGTGGGGATTGCGTTATACCCGGGCCATATCCGATCCAAGGTTCAAGACAGGCAGTGTCTCTGCGGACAAGGAACTGCTCAGGAACCTGATCGCCTACTACTGCGTGCTGGAGGGCATTTTCTTTTATTGCGGCTTTACCCAGATTCTCTCCATGGGGCGAAGAAACAAGATGAACGGCGTCGCGGAGCAGTTCCAGTACATCCTTCGCGATGAGTCGATGCACTTGAACTTCGGCATAGACGTCATCAACCAGATCAAGATCGAGAACCCTCACCTCTGGGACCATGCCTTGATGGAGGAGGCGACTCAAATGATCCTGCAGGGTACCCAGCTGGAAATCGAATATGCGCGAGACACGATGCCCCACGGAGTCCTGGGCATGAATGCGGCCATGATGGAGGACTACCTGAAATTCATCGCCAATCGCCGCCTGTGCCAGATAGGGCTGAAGGAGGAGTATCCAAACGTCGAGAATCCATTCCCGTGGATGAGCGAGATAATGGACTTGAAGAAGGAAAAGAACTTCTTCGAGACCCGTGTCATTGAATATCAAACCGGTGGCGCCTTGTCCTGGGATTGATCGGCCTGGAAGACAAAGGGTCGATAAGCGAGGTTCGATCCCAGGAGTGCTTAATGAGTCCGGAGAAAATCAAGACGCCTTGTATCGGGCTTTGCTCAACGGTCTACGGTGATCGGGTGTGCCGGGGTTGCAAGCGATTCGATCATGAGGTGATTGAGTGGAATGGTTATGGCGAAGATCAGAAGCGCAGTGTCCTGCAGCGTTTCGAATGTCTTTTGAACCAGGTGATGCTCGACAAGTGCGAGATCTTCGATCCTGACTTGCTGGCACTCAGGGTGCAGTCTGGCAGGATCAATTGTTCACCGCTGAACTCCATTCAGTACTGTGCCTACCAGGTCATCAGGCGTGGTGCGGGGGTGATAAGGAACATCGAGGAGTTCGGCATAAGGATCCTGCCGGCATACAGCCAGTTACGCCTGGTGGAACTGCGGGATGTCATCGATAGGGAGTTCTTTTCGCTATCGGAGCAACGCTACGGTACAGGTGGCTGAGCCTGATTCTTGAATGCCTGGCTGAAGCCCGTGGATCGACGATCCACGGGCTTTCTTGATCTGGCTGGATCAAGCGCGGCGCACTACGTTTTGCCAATGCAGGTATAGCGCTTGGACATTGCCGCTGGTCATCAGTGGCATCACGTCCTTCAACTGGTCGGTGGACCAGTCCCACCATTTCATTTCCAGGAGCATTTGCACGGTGCACTCATCGAAGCGCATGCGAAGGGTCTTGGCCGGGTTGCCGCCGATGATGGCGTAGGGCTCGACATCCCGGGTCACCAGGGCGCGAGTGCCGATCACCGCGCCGTCACCCACCTTGACGCCCGGCATGATGATGGCTTCGGAGCCGATCCAGACATCGTTGCCGATGACCGTATCGCCAGCGGATTCATAGCCATTCTGCGCTCCCGCAAAGGCTGGTTCTTCTGGCATCCAATAGAAAGGAAAGGTGCTGACCCATTCGTTCCGGTGGCCTTGATTACCGGCCATGATGAACGCGGCACCCGAGCCGATCGAGCAGAAACTGCCGACGATCAGTCGGTCCACGCCTTCGTCTGGTGGCAGGTAGCGTGCACATTCGTCGAAGCTGTGGCCGTGGTAGTACCCGGAGTAATAGCTGTACCGGCCAACCTGGATGTTCGGATGGGTGACCTGCTTGTCCAGTGTGATGCCCTTGAAAGGACTCTCGAAGTAATTGCTCAAGACTTTCTCCATGTGGCTAGCCGGCACTTTCTTTCAAGCGCGCGGCACTGCAGCGATCGTGTTCGCAACGCTCAGCGGTACCGCTGAGTGGCGTCTCTGGAGCTGCCAGGTTGCAAGCTGGTCTGCAAACAGCGTCGCGCCGGCCAGCTCCATAGAGGCCGCACAATAGCCTTGATGGCAGTGTCATGCACTGGCTCTTTCCACCAGAACCGCACGGCCTTGCATCATCCGACGGTATTGCCGGGTCCGATGCAGGGTTGCCCATTGCTCCAGCAACAGGGCGCGCAGGGGCGAGGAGCCTGGTTTGGTCTGGCGACCCTCGGCAAGGTGCCGCATCTGCAGCTTCACCAGTGCCATGTAGGCCAGCGCTGCCAGGGCCTTGCGTTTCCAGCGGATCGGCGGCAGTTCGGCACTGGCCTTGCGATCGCCCTGTTTCCAGCGGCGGGGCAGGGCAGGGTCTACCGCCAGGGCGGTTGCGATGCCGGCCATGGCCACGCCGCTGTCCAGGACCTGTTCCACTACCGGCAAGCGGCGGATGCCGCCCGTGACCATGACCGGCATGCGTGCAATGGCTGCAATCTCTCGGGCGAATTCGAGGAAGTAGGCTTCGCGAGCCAGGGTCCGGCCATCGCGGGCATCACCCTGCATGGCTGGGGCTTCATAGCTGCCGCCCGACAACTCCACCAGGTCCACCGGCAGCTCATTGAGCCACAGCACCACCTGGCGTGCGTCGGCGGGTTCGAAACCACCCCTCTGGAAGTCGGCCGAATTGAGCTTGACGGCCACGCTGAACCCAGGAGAGACCGTCGCGCGTACGGCCTTGACCACCTCCAGCAGCAACCGTGCACGATTCTCCAGGCTGCCGCCCCAGCGATCCTGGCGCTGATTGCTCAGGGGCGAGAGGAACTGGCTCAACAGGTAGCCATGGGCTGCGTGGATCTGCACGCCGCTGAATCCGGCCTCTTCGGCCAGCGCCGCAGTACGGGCGAAACGCTGGATCAGTGTATTGATCTGAGCTTCTTCCAGTGCCTTTGGGAGGGGAAACATCTTCGATAGCCCACCCATGTCCAGGGCCACTGCAGAGGGGGCGACGGTGGTCTGGCCGAGGCTCGCCTGCATTTGCCTCCCAGGATGATTGATCTGCATCCAGAACTGCGCACCCTGGGCCTGTCCGATGCGTGCCCATTGGCGAAACCGTTGCAGTTGCTGGCTGTCGTCGAGCATTACACCGCCAGGTCCGGTCATGGCGCTGGGGTCGACCATCACATTGCCGCTGAGCAACAGACCGGCTCCACCTTCGGCCCAGGCCTGATACAGGCGCAGCAGTTGATCCGATGGGGTCTGGTCCAGGTTTGCCAGGTTCTCTTCCATCGCGGCCTTGGCGATGCGGTTGGGCAGGGTGCTGCCATTGGGTAAACGCAGGGGCTGGAAAGCGTTCATGGTGTTCTCCGGTGAGGCGCCGCGCGTCGATTTATGTGCGGCGGGGCTGTATTGCGAAGAAGCCTAAGGTTAAAGTTATCCTTAAGGTCAACCGGAGATTTGCAACTCAAATGAAGATTGGTGAACTGGCCCGACGTACGGGCCTGAGCGCATCGCGCCTGCGTTTTTATGAAGCCAGTGGCTTGATCGAGTCCCAGCGCCTGGGCAACGGCTATAGGGACTACCCAGAGGATGTGGTGCAGCGCCTGGAAATCATCACCTGTGGGCAGCAGGCCGGTTTCAGCCTGGAGGAGATGCGCACCTTGACACTTGAGTCAGCTGTGAAAGGGGGGGAGCGCCATGATCGACTGCTGGCGAGCCTGAGGCGCAAGGTCACGGAGATCGAGACGTTGCAGGACCGCCTGGCGCACAACCGCAGTCACTTGCTGGCCCTGATCGCCGGGATCGAAGGCAAGCCCGATGGCATGGATTGCGAAGAGAATGCTCAGCGGCTGCTGGCGCAATGGCGGGACAACGAGGCGAGTGCCGTTGGCGTTGCCAGCACCGGGCGTCAACAGAAATCGCGTCGCTGAGCCACCGTTGGCCGCTCAGGGTTCCTGTCAGCGCAGGCCCTCCGGAGCCGAACCCATCGGCAGGGCTGGCAGGTTCATGTTGCCCATGGCGGCCTCCAGCTTGTCCTGGTAGAGGCTCAGGATCGAGTAGTCCAGTTTCTGCGTGATGCTGGCGCTGGCGACGCAATTGGCCAGCAGTTCTTCCAGTGCACCGGCGACCAGGTCCGCAGTGACCTGCAGGACGGTCAAGCCATGGCTCTTGTCGACAATGACCAGATTCTTCAAATCGTACATACAGCACCTGTGGTCACTGTTCTTATCTTATGGTTGATGGCTATGAGCCATTATCAGGATAACTAAACTGCCTGTGTCCTGTCACGGGGGAAGATGGCTGTAGGGATGCTGAAGAGCGAGGAGATTTTGTCCATCGACTTGTCCTGTCTGTGTAGGATGGCCCGCACAAAAATCATCAGGGCGATGTTCATGCTTATTCTCACCAGGGGCGACCATCAGGGATTGACGATCGCGCCGCGTTGGCCATCGTCGCAGGTGGCGCTGGATTCGCAGGTCTTCCAGCAGTTGCTCAAGGTCCAGCAAGGCTTGCCGGGTACCACGCGACTGTTGGTGACACGAGGCTATGAGAATCGCAGCAGTAGGCTGGGCGGCTTCCGGACGCTGTCACGCTGGCTGGGGATTCGCCTGTTCTGCTGGTGCTACCCGGGACGCCAGGATGAGGTGGACGATATCTTTGGTGCCAATGGCCACGATGTGGATGGCACGCATGTCGATGTTTCGATTGTCCTTGAGGGCAAGCGCTTGCGCTTCTTGCCCCTGGGAGTGTTTACCTCACCCAAGCGCCAGCAACTGCTGAAGGCGCGTTATGCAATGGCGCTGGATGGCGTCAAGGCAGCCTTGGTGCAGTGCGGTTTCCAGATTCACCGCAACCACACCGAAAGCTTGCAGATCCATTGCGACTACAAGCCGCTCTTCGTACCAGGCACCGCGCAGGCCTGCGGCCTTACGCCCAACGCTTGAACAGTACGCTGGCATTGACCCCGCCAAAGCCGAAGCCATTGGACAGCGCATACTGCATGGCCATCTTCCGGGCCTGGCCGCGGACCAGGTCCAGGCCTTCGGCTGCGTCGTCCGGGTTCTCCAGGTTAAGTGTTGCCGGAGCGACTTGATCACGCAGGGCGAGGATGGTGAAGATCGCCTCGATCCCGCCTGCGGCGCCCAGCAAGTGCCCCGTGGCGGATTTCGTGGCACTGATGGCCGGGCTGGCGCCGTTACCGAACAGCGCCCTGATGGCCGCCAACTCGCCCTTGTCGCCTACCGGGGTCGAGGTGGCGTGGGCGTTGAGGTGCTGCACTGCAGAGGGGGCGATACCGGCCTGTCGCAAGGCCAGTTCCATGGCGCGACGGGCGCCGTTGCCGTCCTCCGGACCTGCCGTCATGTGGTAGGCGTCGCTGCTGGTGCCATATCCCACCACTTCTGCAATGGGCTGGGCGCCTCGTGCCAATGCGTGCTCCAGCTCCTCGATGACCAGCAGTCCCGCTCCTTCTCCCATGACAAAACCATCACGACTCTGGTCGAATGGCCGCGAGGCGCGATGGGGCGTGTCGTTGTAGTCGCTGGACAGGGCACGTGCGGCAGCAAAGCCCGCCAGGCTGACCTGATGGATCGTGGCTTCTGCGCCACCACACAGGGCGACATCGACTTCACCTGCACGGATCATCCGGGCGGCATCGCCGATGGCCTGGACTCCGGCGGCGCAAGCCGTGACCGGGGTGCCCAGCGGCCCTTTGAGCCCATGGCGGATCGACACCTGGCCGGCAGCCAGGTTGCTCAGGAATGATGGGATGGTGAAGGGCGAAAGACGTCGCGGTCCCTTGCTATCGCTGGTGCGTACCGCTTCGGCGATAGCAGGGAAGCCGCCGACCCCCGAAGCGATGATGGTAGCCGTGCGTTCCTGGGCCTCGGCGGTATCCGGGCGCCAGTTGGCCTGGGCCAGGGCTTCTTCGGCAGCGGCCAGAGCGAACAGGATGAAGCGGTCCATCTTGCGCTGTTCCTTGGCGGCCAGGAGTCGGTCAGGATCGAAGCCGGCTTGAGGATCCTCGATCGAATCCGGCACCTGGCCACCGATGGTGGTGGACAGGCCTGCAATGAATTGCTCTGGCAGTTGGCGGATTCCCGAGCGACCTGCCAGCAGGCGCTGCCAGACCTGCTCGACTCCGCAACCCAGCGGAGTGATTGCACCCATGCCTGTAACTACGATGCGTTTGCTCATGCCGCACTTGCTCCTTCGATTTACCTGATCGGGGAAGATGAAGCGTGGACGATACTATCATGATGAAAGTAACATCCGGTTCCACAAATACTTGAACGTTACCGCAGGAGTCGGCCATGCAGCGAAGAAGCCTGGAGCAGGCAGAATGCCCGATCGCCAGGTCCCTGGAGAGGGTTGGGGAGTGGTGGAGCATCCTGATCATGCGTGATGCGCTGCATGGTTTGAGGCGTTTCGATGAGTTCTCCCGCAGCCTGGAGATCGCTCCGAACATGCTGACCCGGCGTCTCAACTCGCTGGTGGAGGCGGGGTTGCTGGAGCGTCGAGCTTATTGCCAGCGTCCTGTGCGCCATGAGTATGTGCCTACCGCCAAGGGAGAGGATTTTCGCGTGGTGCTCATGGCGTTCGTGGCATGGGGCAATCGCCATTTCGCGCCTGAAGGCCAGAGCGTGCAGCTTATCGATAGCCAGAGTGGCAGGCCGGTAGAGCCGGCAATGGTGGAGAGGGTCGAGGGTCGGGTGGTGCCGCTGGAGGCCTGCACCATAAAGGCCGGCCCCGTTGCCAGTGCCAGCATGCGCCAGCGGCTGGCCCACAAGCCCGATTGAAGGCGGTGGACCGCTGAGCCGGGCTCGTTTCGACAACCGCTGCTGGGACCCAGGGGCACTGGCTGGGCTAGTCGAGCACGACCAGAGTGGGCTGTTGGTGAGCCTCAGCGAGCGAGCTGCCCACGGCGCCAGGCTGGGTGAAAGTGCCGCCAGTGAGCGTCCTGGGCCGCGGCGAGCAACTCGCGATCGCCCCGGGTATCGCCCCAGGCGCGCAAACGGTACTGCTCCAGGGGGCCATAGATGCTTTCAAGGCGCAGGACCTTGTTCTCGCAGCGACAATTGTTGCCAACGATATGCCCGGTCAGGACGCCATCGATGACCTCCAGTTCGGTGCCGATCAACTCGATCCCCAGGCGCTTGGCGAATGGCTGTAGAACCAGGGCCGGCGAGGCCGAGCATAAAGTCACCTGGGCTCCGGAGCGCAGTTCGTCGGTCACCGCCAGCAGGCCGGCGGGGCGCATCAGTTGGTTCCAGGAGCGTTGGCAGAATGCCTCGGCCTGCTGTTGCACCCATGCCGCTTCGATCCCCTTGAGGAAGACGTTGATCAGTCGCGCCTTGAGTTGATCGCGAGCCACCCGGCGGGCGAGAAACCCCAGGCTGGGCAGGGCCAGCTTGAGCATCCGCTGATGGAAGCGGCGCGGGCCGAAGGCGAAGCGCAGAAACGGCACGAAACTGTCGTGGCGGGTGAGGGTGCCATCGAAGTCGAAGACCGAGAGCACGCGGCTGGCTTGTGGGTCGAGTACCAGGGTGTCCGGGGTGAGTGGTGGCTCGGCGCTGTCGGCAAGGGGCGTCGAGGATGCAGGCGATTGTCGCGACATGGTGGCTCTCGGTCTGTGCGCCCCGGGCTGGCGGGCATTGTCGGTCATGTGCGCAGTCTACGCGTTCCGATTGTTCTAGGGATGCAATGGGGGTTTCATTCAATTGCACCCCGACGGGATATCGATTCGTTTGCGCGAGCGCGCTCGACCATGGCCACGATGTTGGCGTAGAGCTCGTCCTGAGCTTGCGCTGGAGTGATTTCCCCCAGGGCTGCCGCATGGGAGACCGCCTCGGCAGCGCCGAGCATCGCCCGCAATGCCGCGGCTGAGATGATGGCGCCCTCAGCAAAGGGCTGCAGGTTGCTACGGCATTTATCCAGGAAAACTTGCTGATACTGGAGTTTGACGGCTTCCAGTTCCGGCGAGCTGGCCAGGGCCGCAATAACCCCGGGTATCTCCCGTCCCTGGAGTAGCACGCAATCGACATAGGAGCTGGCGATCACCCTTGCGCGATGGGCCAGCAGTGGTTCGCTGCGCTCAAGGGCCTGGTCCATCTGGAGGGTCTGGCGCTGATCGAAGTCCTGGTACAGCGCTATCAGCAGCACCGCTCGAGTGGCGAAATGGTCATAGACCACAGGCTTGGTAACCCCCGCCTGCTCGGCCAGGTAACCCAGGGTCAGGGCTTCGGTGCCATGTTCACGGACAATCCTCCAGGCCACTGCCATCAATTGTTGCAGCCGCTGTTCCCGCGACAGACGCCGTCGGGGAGGCGGATTGGGAGTGCTTTCCTGGTTGCTTGACATGCTTATGTACCAAAAGTAACTTATCGTTAGTAACTTACTAAAAGTATATAAACCCCCAGCAAGTCGCGCAATCCAGCAACAGGAGCCTTTGCCATGCACGCACTCATCGTGGTTGCTCATCATGATCCCCTGTCCCTGAGCCAGCAGTTGGCACGGGAAGTCATCGCAGGTATCGAGGACTCTGGTCCGGAGCACTCCTTCGAACTGGCCGACCTCTGGGCCGAAGCCTTCGATCCGTGTTTCGCTGCCGCCGATATCGCGGTACACCGAGGGCAGGCCGCACCGCCCGCCGATGTGCTTGCCGAGCAGGCCCGGATCGATCGCGCCGATGTCCTGGTGCTGGTTTATCCCGTCTATTGGTGGGCCATGCCGGCCTTGCTCAAGGGCTGGATCGACCGGGTATTCGCCAATGGCTGGGCCTTTGATTTTCAAGCCGACGCTCCGTTGGTGAAGAAGCTTCGGCACCTGCGGGTACATATGGTGGGGGTTGCCGGAGCCGATGCCGGTACCTACGAACGGCATGGTTACCTCCAGGCCATGAAAACCCAGATCGATCACGGCGTCTTCGATTACTGCGGAGCACGGGTCGAGACTTCGACGCTGATATTCGAGTCGGAATCGAGCCAGGTGCAAGCGCATCTGCTAAGGGCTCGGGCTATCGGTCGGGGAGTGTTCGGCAATTGCAGGCTTGCTGAGCCGGTGTGAATCGTAGGGTGGGAAAGGGATGCCTGGGTGGTGTTGGTGCTTGCGCCTCGAAGGTGTGGCCTAGCCCCAGCAGCACCAGGCAAAGGTGGTGAGGCACAGGAGCAGGGGCAGCGTATCGAGGAAGTCGTTCATGCAGCACATTCCGTTCAGGCAGGTGCCGGCAATTTAAGGGTGCCCTGGATGCCTGTCTGTTGCGATTGTGTGAATTTTCAGCGCACTTTCGTTTAAACGGTGGGCTGTCGGACGAACGTTGTGGCAGTTCGTCGAAAGGTAATTGCCAATTGCTGGAAAATAAATCCTTGAAATCCAATGACTTAAAAAAATTGTGGATATTTTCCAAATAAAGTGATTTTATTTACCTTTTTTCCGGAAAAAAACTTGTTACAGAATGTACCAGTCCGTTACTATAGCCCTGCGTTCACCTACCACGGTTTATGCATTTTTAGCCCCAAGTGTCCATCAGCTACTTGGGCTTTTTTTTGCCTGAAATTTGACCAGGCAAGCTCCCCTTTCTGATGTTTTTCTGGCTCTGGCGCCGTCCTGATATCGGGACGGCACGAGGGCGGGCAATGCCACTCCCGACCTTTGGCGGCTTCGGTCGTTGTTGGCAGAACTGCTACAGTACGCAACCTCCTTTGGGGGAGTATGTGTATTGGCGGCGGGATGCTGATGATCCAACACGATGACGGAAGGGATGACCGTGAGGACGGATTTAGGACGCTGGTGCTGTCCCTGGTGGGTATTGCTGTGGTCTTGGGAGCCTGCATCGTCAGGTACAACGCTGAGATAGACCGGGAACGGGAACGGGCTCAGGACGAGATCCTCCATTGCCGCCGACTGAGCATGGCAATGCCGGGCTCTTCCACTGGCCCATCACCATTTGCTGAGAAGTGCCGTCGTCTGGAAGACCAGTACATCGAGCGCTTCGGCTACCTCCATTGAGGCCTGGCCAGGCCCCACATGCGTAGCGCCAGCCCCATGACGACAGGAGCGGGATCGTTGTGGGGCTGGCCCTGTCAGGTTTCCACCAGATTCAACTGTTCCTCGGCCTGCGGTGGAACGAAGTGACTGCAGATCAATTCGAATTGCTCATCGCTGGTGGAAAAGGGGTGTTCGCCCAAGCTGTTGCGCTCGCGCAAGCGGCGCCGGCAGGTCTCCTCGTCGACGTTCAGTACATGCAGTTGATGGGTGACACCCGCCCGGTCGGCAAGGGAGCGCAGCCAGGCGCGCTGGGCCAGGGTATTGGCCGGGAAATCCAGTACAACGCTGGTTCCCGCTCGCAACATGGCTACCACCAGGGGTTCCAGGGCGCTGCCCAGGCGCCGGGCGCATGATACGTAGTCAGCGAGCGAATGGATCATCTGCGGATACAACGTTGCCAGCCACTGATCCTCGCTGATCAGCACGATGCCTGGGGCTTCTGCCAGTTGTCTGGCGCGGGTCGATTTACCTGAAGCGATCTTGCCGCACAACAGGTGCAAGACGGCAGTGGAGGTGTGGTTCATGCTTCGTCTCCTTTTTTGTAGCCCCAGAAGAGTGGTCATGAGCCCCGCCTCCGAGGCGGGTTGATGCGGTCCAGCCGCTAGCCCACCTTATCGATGAAGGTGGTAATAATCGGGGTGCTATGGGGGTTGGGGCGCAGGTTCATGGAATGAAACTTACACAGCTGCCGGGAAAAAGAACAGGGCACTTGGGCAAAACAGGATGTTCAGAAACTGTGCTGCACCGCACATTTTCCTGTGTGTTTCTTGATACATGTGTAGGAATACTGTTCTAACCTGAATGGGAAAAATTCCCAGAACCCTCCACACAGGTCAGAAGGCCATGCTCTCTACTCGCGAGCTTTGTCACATACTGGAGTCCGGCTTTCTCCCGCTTTCCTGCATTTGCAGCGTTAACGCCAACGGGTCGTTGAGCATCAAGATCTACGATGCGGCTTCAGGCCGAGTGGACCTGCTGTTGAACGGTGTGTCCCAGGCCCAGCTCACTAGCGTGCGGGATGTCTCCAATCTCATTGGCGAGCTACGTACCGAGCTGCGCGCCGGGCGCAGGGCGTTTGCCGGTGCCGGCCAGTAACCAGGGCAAGCCGCGGTCCAGGTCAATTATTGCTGACAGTTGAACATCTCATGGCGAGCGCATAGCGTTGAGACGTTCGCCCGGTACCCGTGGCTCTTTACCGGTTCATGGATGGCGAGGCCATGGTGCTGGGCGAACTCTTCTGCTGAGTGCCAGGTGAATCTGCAAGGAATGTGCTGCCTGGTTGGATGGGCCACTGGCTGGCTTGGCGCTGCACTTTCTGGGTGATGCAAACTTGAAGGCCGAGTTGGCCTTGCTATAGGATTTGCCCCGGAGATGGCATTCCTCCTTGAACCGCTTCGTGCTGATGATGCCTACGCAAACCCTGGACAGGGTGCGTAGGCGTGCCTGCTTCCCTGTCCTCAATCCAGGACAGGACCATGACCCTACCGCCTTTATTGCCCTTATCTTGTCACTCCCGCTTGCAGCGCCCTAGGCCATCGCAATCACCTGGGGGCTGCCCATCATGCTGAAGTCACTGCTGGTCATCGCCATTGGCGCCTCTATCGGAGCCTGGTTGCGCTGGTTCCTGGGGCTCAAGCTCAATGTGCTGTTCCCGGCCATCCCGCCTGGCACTGTGCTGGCGAACATGCTTGGGGGCTACATCATTGGCCTGGCCATCGCCTTTTTGGCGGCCTCTCCCTCTTTGAGTCCCGAGTGGCGCTTACTGATCATTACCGGCTTCTGTGGAGGGCTGACGACCTTCTCGACCTTTTCGGCCGAGACGGTCTCCCTGATACAGGAGGGCAGGTTACTCTGGGCGCTGGGGTCGATTTCGTTGCATGTGGTCGGTTCGTTGCTGATGACGGCAGCAGGGTTGTTGTCCTTCCAGCTGCTGGGTGCCCGTTGAGGAGGGCTCTCCCTCCAGAAGTTCGCCGCTGTGCGGGGCGACGCTAGATGATGGGTGCCCATCGCAGCGGGCATGTTTCGATGAACCGGATATGATGTGTCCCGGTTTTCGTCGGGCCCACCCGCATCCAGCCCAGGTGCGGGCGGGGCTTGCTGATTCGATCATGAACAAGGATGAATTCGCCCATGGACCACTCAGCTCTGCGGATAGGGTGTGCGCTTTGCGTGCTGTGCATCGCCTCGTTCACCATGGTCACCTCCGAGTTCGCGCCCATTGGCTTGCTGTCGCAGATCGCTGGCGATCTTGGGCGGGCGCCATCCACCATCGGCTTGACGGTCACTGTGTACGCCTGGATCGGTGCTGCCAGTGGCCTGTTGTCCAATTGGCTGAATCGGTGGATAGGGCGCAAGGCGCTGCTGCTTGCATTGATGCTGATCCTGGCGCTGTCCAATGGCCTGGCGGCATTGTCTCCTGAGTTCTCGTTGCTGCTTGCCGCTCGTATCGCCGGGGCGCTGGCCCATGGGGTGTTCTGGGCAATCGTGGCGGCAACAGCCGCCCACCTGGTGCCGGTGCAGCATGTTGGACTGGCGACTTCGATCGTTCTGGGTGGCATCACGATCGCTACCGTGATGGGTGTTCCATTGGTCAATCTGGTGGGCCAGTATGCGGGGTGGCGCACGGCGTTCGCCTGCCTGGCGCTGATGTGCGCGGTCAGTGCCGCAGCCATGATGCTGGTGCTGCCCTCCATGACCATTCCCTCGCTGGCCAAGGGTGTTGGCTTTGGGGCAATCCTGCGCCGCAAGGATCTGTTGAGCACTTACTTCATCACCGGGCTGACAGCCGCTGCCCATTTCGGCGCCTATACCTTTGTCGAGCCCTTTATCGGCCAGGTACCCGGTATCACGTCATACATGATCGCGGTCCTGTTGTTCGCCTTCGGGGCTGCCGGTTTTCTGGGCAACCTGCTCAGCGCACTCTTCATCGATCGTCACTTGCGAGCCTTGATCTTGCTGGCCTTGGTCACCATGACCCTGGTGCTGGCCGTGCTGGGCATCCATGGCCCATTATTGGGCGTCGTACCTGTCGTCGTGCTGCTGGTGGCTTGGGGCGTGGCGATCTCTGCCTTGTTTACCGGCTTGCAAACCTGGGTGTTACGGATCGCTGGCAGCCATACCTTGCCAGCGACCGCCATCCATACGGCGGTATTGAACAGCGCTATCGGAGTGGGGGTGATCATCGGTGCACAAGCGTTGAAGGTGGCCGGGGTCGAAGGCGCGATGCTCGTGGCCAGTGCGGTGGTCGTTCCGGCCATTGTCTTGATGGTCGTCACTGGCTTTCGTGCCCGTGGCAACCCGCACACCCCTGGTGCTTGCCGAGCTGTTCAAGTGCGCTGATGCGCAAGCGGGAGACCTGGCAGCAGAGGTTGATCAAAGTCGGGGAAGGGGAGTGACGTGCGGGCAGGCCTATGAAGGCATCTCCAAGGGCTCGATCAGTTCCGCCCCGTGATTCCTAACGTTGCCGACGGCGGCACTTACCCTAAACCACTCGAACAGCTCGGACGGTTCGCCCTGGTGAAGAGCCATCTGTTCGGCGCGTTCCTTTGGCGTTGCTGGATTTAGCCATTCCCGGGCCAGGTCCGGGGCCAGGACAACTGGCCGGCGGTCGTGAATGTCGACCATGCCGCTCTGGGCGCAGATCGGAAATCCTTATTTTTATAGGATTTTTATCCATTCTTTAAAGATGTTTTTTTGCCTCTTTCTCTACATGCCGCTCTTCTTTGTGACGCTCTTTTTCGAGATGTTTGGCCTCCTTATCTACTTCATGATCATCGCGCTTAACATCTTTATCTGCATCACGAACATCATCTCTTACGTCTTTAGCCACATCCCCCTCGGCATTTACGAAGCCGACGTGAGGCATCAAGCCAATGGCCGTCATTGAGGCTAGGCAGATTGATTTAAGTGCTCGCATGTTTCGTCTATCCCTGTGTAATCACTGGCCCTTGATTAGGAAAGGGCTCTAATACGGTAGCCATGAAAAGTTCATAGCGCAAATTGCGCTGCATAGGTGGTAGGGCATTTTTGGCTTGCGTTGCTCCAACGTTGAACTATTCTTTCTGAAAAAATCAGTGAACGATGATATGAGAGCAATTATAGTCGTAGGTTTTTTTCTACAGCAAGCCTTACTAAAGATGATCGCCGCGAGTGTGAGGCTGTACTGAATAGTGCTAAAGGATTCAAGTGAACAGGACTTCACTAAAAGTGGCCATCATGAACATCAGCAGGCTAGGGAGGTCCACTCATCTAGGGATTATAAAAATACGCTGATCAGGCAACCAAGGCATTCAATAATTTAAAGAAAGTATAGAGCTAATTCATGAAGTATTTGCTGGTGGTTTTGTTATTCGTATTGGTGTCCGGCTGCCAGTATTTTAGCTATCAGGACAGTTGCGAGGATGATCCCGATCAGGCCAGTTGCGCCGGATTGAATACTCAGCAGCCTGCTAAGTCGCAGCACCGTCGATGATGAGTTGAGCTATTTAAATTCGATTAGTGCCTACGTGAGGAAAAATACAGATAATCTCACACCAGCTGAGGTCGCTGTATCCATCACAGGCACTGGGGCGTACTGGCACTCAAGGAGTTCTCATAAGCTGCTAATTCGTTGAGGCGTTTGCAGTGACTTTCTGCCGCAAACAGATTCAGGAAATTTAACATTTCCATCTCGCCAGTCCGAGTGTTGACTATCCGATAGTAGAAGCCGCTTGGTCCAGACTGCAGTGGTCTCTTTTGGATAATGAAAATTTCGTTCATAACGCTCTCCAGTTAATAGACTCACTTTAAATACCTCGGAGTGCTTATCAAGCAAGGAAGGCATCCGGCTCACCGTTTCCCCACGTTTCCGAATACGTTAAATCGCGGCGCAACTGAGATGTCTCGCTTGCATCGCAGGTATCGCGAAGCCGCATATGGTAAATAGCAGGCGCCAGATTCGAGCACAAAAATGCTCTGGCATTGCCAACTTCCTCAATAGTCAAGTTACGCCGCCATTGCACCATCCACTCGGCTTTCGCGTGTGCAGGGGGTGAGGATTGGTTCTTCATCGGATCAGACTACGTAACTGATACTGTGTTTATGCACAGTGTATGATGTGTAGCAAGTCCGCGATTCGAGGCGACGAGGTGTATAGGGAAGGGGATTGGTGTTCGGTCGGCACGACGTCGGGTGTATCGCTGGATGTGGAGGTGAGGGCGCTGCTGGTAGAGCGCCGGCAGCGGGTCGGGTATGAGCGGGAGCTTGTGACCAGTTCAACATCGTGCAGCTAACCACCGATGCCGGTGATCTGGGATTGATCGCTCTGGCGGCGTACCAATCCTATGTACAAGAAGTGTCCGCGACAAAGTAAAAAAGGGCGGCCAGCCTAAGGTGCATCAACATCCATGCTGGCCACCGAACGACAAACTATCCCTGGAAGTCCTGTAATGTTGATCTCTGTATATAGTCGAGTGTTATAATCCATTGATAGTTGATCATAATTATTACTCTTCTATTTCATAGCCGAATTTCATTATCACTGATAAGGTTGTGCCGCCACCGGATGTAGGTGTTTCTGGTTGCCAAACAATATTCCCATCTGGGCTCTCTGGCTTATGGTCATCGCTTGAGCTAGTGACGCACGTATTCTCTACTCCTGCTGCCCAAGGTACATTCCATGATGCTTTTACCCATCTGTCATCTTGGCCATAAATGGAATAACTAATATAACCCTCCGTGCCAGAGGATGCATTATCCCTGCCTTGAGCGACTAAGACTTGAACTGTTGTTTTTGGCGCGACTTGAGCTGCAGGATAAGAGCTAGATTCTACTCTTCCCCAATCGAAGTTTATGTCTTTGTAAATGAGGGTTTTAGTTTTTGAGTTATTAACAATGGTTAAATAGAACTTTTCAGATGCGCCCATGATAAAAATCTCCAATTGCATTAGAGTGAGTTGCTGTTGTTTTCTATTGTGCAATGCATAAGAAATACTAATGGTTACGAAGTCATGATAGGTTTCTCCTTCCTGGAGATAATATTTAATGATAGCGCTGCAATTCATTTGTTATCGTAGCAGCAGCTACCGTTTTTCCTTGGGCAAATAACAACCTATTGCACTACCTGAAGAGTTGTATTTTTTAGGCGTGTGGCTCTGGTTCTGATGGCAATATTTTAAATTTAAGAGTGTGGTTAAAGTTGTTTTGGGGGTAATTAATTGTATTTCGTTTGATTGATGGTCAATAAGGCCATCCCTGAAACTGCAGAAGGCGTCTGCTTGCGTTGGTTCTTGTTTGGAGGTTGTTGTGTGAGCGAGAGGTCAAAATAGCAGCGAAGGATAATGACAATTCGCTTAAGGTGAATTTTTTTGCGAAAGACATATTCTTACTCCTTTTGATAGGCGTTTGGCTTATGGTGAAAATCCACAACGAGGTGACTAGCTAGCTTCGTTGTTTTTTGTAACCGCCCAAACTTTGCCAGTATTACTCCATTTTATTTAAACTACATTCTGGGTTTTTCAACAGGCTTTAGCGAACTATAGATCCGAAAAATTGACTGTCAAAGCTGGCGGGTTGAAGCTGGGGAGAGATAAGACGAACGGTAGGATAGTCCTGTCTGGGGGATGATAAGCCAGAACTGAACCTCCAGGCTTGATCAGTTGTGAAGACGTCTTGTGTTTGAGGGGAAAGGTGTTCGGTCGGCAGGACGCCGGAAGGCAGGGACTTTTGCGGGGGATGGTGAAACCATGTTGAACATCGTTAGGCGTCGATTGCAGTGATCGCCTACATAATGTGCTGATATTTAAAGAATTTTATGGTTTCCGCCCGCATGTGGTGCCAGGTGCCGTGCCGCGCTCCGGATGTTGTTGTACCGCCCTGCGACTCGGCGGGCCTGCGCAAGACCGACAGCCTGGAAGTGAAGGTGCGGACGCTGCTGGCCGAGCGCCGGCAGCGGATCGGATATGAACGGCAATTGGAAGCTGTGGCTGGAGCTTGTAAGGACGAATAATTAGTTACGCGTATTCCACCTCGAGGGTCATTTTTCCGTTACTCCCCATCATCGCAGAGATGTTTACACCATCAATTGGAATATTGAGATTTGCGCCAGCCTGTTGATCAATAGTCACTTTGATTTTTTTGGCGCCACTTTCTTTTCCTTGCTTGATAATTTCAACAGCCGCTTTCCCTTGGTTTTCAACTGAAGTGCTCTCTGAGTTTGCTTTAAGCAGTTGCTCTCCTGCGAAGAGTGCAGTTGCTAGCGGATTTATGAACCAGGCAAGCACACTGCCTTCGCGGAAAAAGTCTGCGGCAGACTTAAGCCCATAGGATGTGGTGACGTCGAATTCATCTTTCATTTTTACTCCAGGCATTTTGCCATCCATTGATTTAGGGAAATTCTGAAAAAGACTTCCTGATTTTGGCAAAATGTCTGGACTTCCCCTTTCGAGCTTCCAGAGAGTTTCGATGGCGGTACCTCTCGTCCACCGTTCCAGTCAAAGGCTCGCCGAGCACAATCGATCACCATCCTTACGCCATCCGGTCCTGTCTCATGGCCACTAGGAGCCGGCCCAGACAGCCCACTACCAGATCAGTATCACCACAAAGCGAGGCCATCGGTTTTAGCCAGACGCCTTTGCGTAACCATCGGTCATAGTGAACGTACACGCGATGCCAATTGCCATAGAAATCGGGCAGATTACGCCAAGGGCTCAGGTTCGGGCCACCCAGCACAGCTTCTACAAACAGTCGATTATCACGGGTCGTGGCACCTCGGTCGCTGACTTTTCCAGGCAACAGATCCTTGATCCGTTCCCACCGATCAGCGCGCAGCCGATAGCGGCTCATCCCGCCCTCCAAAATAATTCAAGAGTATCGAGTGGCTAGATTTTCTTCAAATGAGAGTGTTCTGTAGTTTAATTTTGTAAATGCATTTACTATTATATTTCAACAACCAACACAGGATGCGGTCTATGCAATTCGAAGAGTCCATTGAAATTAGATCGAAGCCTGAGCAGGTGTTCCGGCTGTATCAGGACGCCGAATGCTGGGCCGATTGGGACCCGGAAGTGGCCAGTGCAAGCCTGCCCGACGGTCTCACGCTGGGAGCCAAGGGCTGGCTGAAGCCAAGGACTGGTCCTAAGGCCAATATACAGATCGTCGAAGTGACCGAAGGCAAGTCGTTCTCGGTCCAGAGTCGGTTGCCGTTATGCCGCATGTTGTTCGGGCACCGCCTAGCGGAGAGCGGTGGATGGACTGTGGCAACTCATTGGGTCGAATTCTCCGGACCTTTGAGCTTTCTATTTCAGTACTTGGTCGGGAAGTCCATTCAGGCATCGCTGCCCAATACAATGCGCGGCCTCAAACAATTTAGTGAAGCCCATGTAAGCACATCATGAGTACGAGCAAACCAGCCTTCGACGTGAACTGGAGTGGCTCTACTTACTCGGGACCGAGCGACAGCCCAGGATTCCGGCTATGGCGCGACTTCTTGGACTGGCAACGCCTACTCAATGCCCGCCTGAAACCCCTGGGGCTCACCCAGCCGCAGTTCGCCATCCTAGCGGTATGTGGCTGGCTAACTCGAGAATGCGAACTGGTCACTCAGCATGGCATCGCGGACTTTACCGGTATGGACCGGATGCATATTTCGCAAATCGTATCTCGTCTGGAAAGAGATGGGCTTCTCGAAAAGCGTACGAATCCTGAAGACCAGCGTGCGAATCTGGTGTCCCTCAGCACCGATGGCCACCATCAGTTGCGCATTGCCATGCCAATTGTCGAAGCGTTCGACAGAGAGTTCTTTCTGAAACGCAACGCTTGACTGTGCTAACAACAACGCATTGAAGGCCCATTCTCGACCGTAGTCTTTAATAATGGCTGGCTACAAGCTAAGAGAACCCTCAAGAAGACTCCTTGATTTTGGCAAAATACCCAGACGCCACCCGCCGAGTTTTTCCGATGAAGCAAATGACTTTCGCCGATGCCGAGTACGCGGGAAAACGCAAACAGACCCGTAAAGAGTTGTTCCTGATCGAGATGGATCGGGTGGTGCCGTGGAAGGGGCTGATTACACTGATCGAACCGCACTACCCGAAGGATGATGGTGGTCGTCAGGCCTATCCGCTGATGGCGATGCTACGTGTCCATCTGATGCAAAACTGGTTCGGCTACAGCGATCCAACGATGTAAGAGGCACTGTACGAGACTACTATTCTGCGCCAGTTTGCCGGGCTGAACCTGGAGCGCATTCCCGACGAAATCACCATCCTCAACTTCCGTCGCCTACTGGAAAAGCACGAGCTGGCGGCAGGGACTCTGGGCGTGATCAATGGCTACCTGGGTGATCACGGCCTGTCGCTGCGCCAGGGCACCGCGGCCAATGTGGCAGATGTCACGCAGGTCGATAAGCTGCTGCACGGCGGCGAAAACGTGGTCTGTGCCGATGCCGGTTATACCGGAGTGGAGAAACGCCTCGAGCATGAAGGTCGCCAAGTCATCTGGCAGATTGCCGCCCGGCGCAGCACCTACCAGAAACTTGGCAAGTGCAGCGTCCTGTGCAAAGCCAAGTGCAAAATCGAAAAAGCCAAGGCGCAGGTAAGGGCGAAGGTCGAGTATCCGTTCCGAGTGATCAAGCGCCAGTTCGGTTATGTGAAGACGCGTTTCCGTGGCCTAGCCAAGAACACGGCACAGCTGGTGACGCTGTTTGCGTTGTCGAATCTGTGGATGGCCCGCCGACATTTACTGGGCATTACAGGAGAGGTGCGCCTGTAATGTGGGGAATGGCCGCAGCGAGGTGTTCGCAGCGCCTAAAAAGACGGGAATGAGTGAGTGATCTGAGTGTTTTGGATAGGCCCGCCAACTTCCAAACCGGCGGTGACCGAAGTCAGCCAGAAATACGTGGCTACTTCAGACCATCCTTAGGTAGCTTATCGAAAGCCTCATAGGAGAGCCATGTGTCGTCCCTTGATCTCTTCAATCCGTAGGCAATGATAGTTATGCGGGCATGCTCAGGTCTGCAACGAAGTCATGAATGCCGCGGTACTGCGAGAGTCGTCCGCACATGGCGATACCCTCAGGCTGAGAAGGAAAGCATAGCTCCGCCTGTCGGCTTCTCTTCGTTGTGCGCTGAACGATGAAATACTGTATGTGTATACAAATTGATGTGATCCCCATGAATTTTCTAATCGTTCGCCGCAGGGAGCGTGGCGTAGCAATACCTGCCGAAAGGCTTAGAAAAGATCCAGCCCGTGAAAGGCGACGTTCATATTTTTGAGTCTCACAGCCAAGAGCTTGGGCGCTGCTGCATTCAGGCCTGGATCTTCAATAGTGGTCCGGGTCCTGATGTTTTCCCGAGACTACATGATGCAAAGATCAACGGTATGGCTCAGCTCGGGCTGAACATCAGTGGGCTTGAAGAAGTTGATGGAGCGCTGTACGCGCAGTCGTGGTGGTGTCGCATGAGTGATGGAGTTTGTGGCCGATCGACAGGACGCCGGAGGAGGGATGTAAATATCTAATTGCGGACCACGGTCGTTTTTGCGGACCAGAAACAACAAGGGCCTGCGAGAGGAAAACTCACGCAAGCCCTTGATTTATATGGTGCCCGAAGCCGGAATCGAACCGGCACGCCCTTACGAGCGGGGGATTTTAAGTCCCATGCGTCTACCAGTTTCGCCATTCGGGCGGTAGCGCGATAACGCGGCACTGGGGAGACAGTCACCCAGTGTTTGAAACAGGGTGTGGAATATATACATCCACTCCTCTCGAATCAAGGTCGAACTCGGCAAAAAGGCCGCTTTCCTGGCTCTGTAACCAGTAGAAAAACCAAGATAAATCAGAGAGCTACGATCATCCTTGGTTCGAAGCGACTTCAGCGTTGCCCCAACTCCGGCTGCACCAGGTGGCGCCAGGGGAATACCTGCTGGGCGAAATGGCTCACATAACCTCCCGCTGTGGCCTGGATCACCATGAACTGCAAGCCCGGGCGCATCCGCTGCAAGGTTTGCAGCTGCTCAAGGCTCAGGCAGGTATTGCGCAGGCGCAAGGCTCGCACTGAGTCGAAGGCTGGGCTGGCAAACAGCTTTTCATAGCTGGCAAAGGACGTGACGGTGCCAGGCTCGCGTTGCTCCGGCCAGGTTTGCTGCAGTTCGGTGGACTCGCTGAAGTCAAGGTTGAACAGCCGTGGCAGGTTGCTCGATGCGGCCAGGTTGTCGATAAAACCCTGGGTATCAGAGCCTGCGCCGATGTGGAGCTGTTCCAGGTACGGCAAATCGACCTCGAAGAAGTTGCCATCGGGGGCATTGGGCAGGGTCAATTCACTGAGGTAGGGCGTCTTGGCGACGAAGCGGGCGACTTCCCCGGCTTCCTCCATAATGCGGCCCGCTTTCTGCACCAGCGAGATGTTGTGGTGCTCAGGTTCGGTCGGGCGGATCACCAGTGACCTGAGCTGGCTAAAGGTCGCGTCGCTGTCCAGCAGCGCAGTGAACTCCCATTCACGGGTGCCGTTGGCCCCGGTATCGGGACCGGAGAACAGCAGCGAGCTGAGCGTACTGGCCACGGCTTGTTCGGCCAGGCACTCCAGGGTCCAGGCAAAAGGTTCGTCCCACAGTTCGCCGTGGTATTCCACATGCAATCCGCCGCGCATCGGGGCCAGGGCCAGGTAGTTGTAGTCGCTGGTCCACAGTGGGGTGGCAAGGTCATCGGGGTGGTCACCGCGCTCGGCGGCCTGGTCTTGGGTGAATTGATGAATGCGCTGCTGCAGGGCCAACAAGCGCAGATAACCAGGGGAGGACAAGGGATCGGGCATTGGGCAAATCCACAGCAAAAAAACACAGTTGGTCGTGTAGGGCGGCCGGATGATAACAAAACGGATGAGCACTGCCGCCAGGGTCGCGGGTACAGTTTTCCAACAAATAATGCCGGTTGCCAGGTCTTCGGCGGGCTAGGATCGCTCCTTCCAAATCATGCCTAGAACGTTCGGAACGGAGTCAGAACATGTCGCCGACAGTGTTGCCCCAGGTTGCCTCGATGGCACTGAGGGCCAGGGAAATCACCCTGGCCGATGAGGCTGCGTTGCAGTGTTTCTTTGTTGCCAATCCGGATTATTTCCACATTGTGCATGGCTCTGCGCCACAGCCGGACGAGGCCCGGGACGAGATCCAGGACAGCTTGCCCGCGGGCTGGAGTTTTACTCGTAAATGGAAGATCGGGTTTTTCGATGCCCGGGATGAGTTGGTGGCGTTCAGCAGTATCGTCAGCGACCTGATGGTCGTGGGGGTCTGGCACATCGGCCTGTTCATGGTAGCGACTGCCCGCCAGGGCAGCGGTATCGCCCGGCAACTGCATCGAGCACTCCAAGACTGGGCCGGCCAGCAAGGTGCGCGCTGGTTGCGGTTGGTGGTCGTGGAGGACAACCTGCGGGCCCGGGCGTTTTGGAGCGGTTGTGGTTACGTCCTGGTTCGCCGTCGCGACGATATCGAGATGGGCCTGTTGCGCCACCGTGTACATATCATGGTCAAGCCTGTGGTCCAGGCCGGGCTCGCCGACTATCTGGAACTGATGCCGTATGACCGAAGCGAGCCGGCAGAACCTGTCGCCACTACGCCACCCTCTGGAGCGGCAGGGGCGCCCGGTCGATGAAGCTGCCTGCCAGTATCGCCCGCTTCATCGGTGAAGCGACCCTGCTGCCTGATACGATCGGCGAGTCGCCGTGCCAGGTGCATGGCTTTCGCCGTGGGGGCGAGGGGTTTTTCCTCAAGTCGTCGCCCGCGATCTTCGCACCCACCACCTACAGTGTGTTGCGCGAGGCCAGGGTGCTGGAGTGGTTGGCCGGGCGCCTGAAGGTACCCGAGCTGGTGCTGGTGGCGCAGGACCAGGAGCATGAGTTCATGATCACCCGCCAGGTACCGGGAGTGCCGCTGTCCGAGTTGATCGGTGAACCGCGGGTAGCATTGGAACTGTTCCAGATGGCCTTGCAGCGGGTGCAGGCGGTGCCAACACAGGGTTGTCCATTCGACTCGGGGATCGCAGTACGCCTCGCGGAGCTGGACTACCTGTTGGCCAATGGACTGTGCGCCGTGGAGCATGACCTCGGGCAATGGCCGGGCCTGGCCAGCGCCGAGGACTTGCGGGCCCGCTTGCAGGACAACAGGCCCAGGGAAGAGCTGCTGTTCTCCCACGGCGACCTGGGCGACAGCAATGTCTTCGTCGATGGGCGCGATGAGTTGCACTTCATCGACCTTGGGCGCGGTGGCCTGGCCGATCGCTGGCTGGATATTGCCTTCGTCCATCGTGACCTGCGCGAGCAGATCGGCCTGGAGATTGCCGATCAGTACCTGCGCGAGCTGGGGGTGCCGGACCAGTCCCTGCAGCGCGAATACTTCGAGCAACTGGACGAGCTGTTCTAGGGCGGGGAATCGGCATGGCTGAACTAAAAATGGAGCTGCCAGTCCCATCAGGCGTCTTATTCTGTCTGGGGGAAACACCATGAAAAACCGTCTCGCACCGCTCTGCGCCGCTGTCCTGGCTGCGGCCCTGCCGATCCTGGGCCAGGCCGCGCAGCCTCAGCCGGAGGTCCAGGAGCCGTCCTACCAGAGCCAGGTTGCGCGCTATCAGTGCGAAGGCAAGGTTCGTGTCGATGCCGCCTACCTGAACATCGACAATGGCACCTCGTTCGCCACCCTTTATTACAAGGACCAATTGATCCCCATGCATATCGCCCGCTCGGCCTCTGGAGCCTTGTATGTGGCGGACGACGAACAGAACAGCTTCCGCTGGCACACCAAGGGCAAGGAGGCCGTGCTGTCGTTCCTGGAGGCCGACCACACCGCCAAGGAGCAGGTCCTGCTCAAGGATTGCCAGGAAGTCGAGCCCCAATGAGGCCCTGGGCCTCGGTGTTGCCGAGGCAAAAAAAAGCCCGCGGGAGAGCGGGCGAACAACGTAGTTGCTTGAATGAGCAGGGCGACTATACAAGGCTCAAGCGGGCGCCTGGGTGAAACAAGTTTCATCTTCGAGCAGGACGCCAGCGTTGTTTGGTCGGCTGACTGCGGATCGTTGCCAGATCTGTTCTAACCTGATTGGGCGACTCGAAAATCCCTTCAGGAAGAGAGGTGGGCATGGCAATACAACGGCAGCGCCCTTATGAGCATGAAAGCAGCGATGAGACGGAGCCCTGCGAGGTCGAGCACAAGGAACCGCCACCGCAGACGTGGAAGCATCCGGACGATGGCAAGAGCCTGTCGGAACTGGATGAAGAGCGTCCCCTGAAACCCTGATACCAAGCCCCGCCATCGAGCGGGGCTGTCGTTCGTGGCCATCCCTGCGGCGCTCACTGCCGCTCTGCTACCATCGCCAGCGTTGCCGTCCCGGGCTATCGGGATGGGTTGTCCGCTCAAGGGAGAAACACATGATTGTCACCACCACCGCCCACATCGAAGGTCGCGAAATTGCCGCTTACCTGGACATCGTCAGTGCCGAATCTGTCCAGGGCATCAATGTGGTGCGCGATATGTTCGCCGGTATGCGCGACTTCTTCGGTGGCCGCTCCCAGACCCTGGAGCGAGCCTTGAAGGAGGCCCGCATCCAGGCCACCGACGAAATCAAGGAGCGTGCCCGCCAATGCCACGCCGATGCGGTGGTCGGGCTGGACTTCGAGATCAGCATGCCATCCGGACGTGGTGGCATGGTGGTGGTCTTTGCCACCGGGACGGCGGTCAAGCTCAAGTAGTCTTGCCCGCCAGCTTCCAGCTTCAGGCCCCGACCGGGGTGCACAATTCCACCAGGGTTCCGTCCGGGCAGCGTACGTAGGAGACGATCTGCCCCCAAGGCTTGCTGTTGGGGGCGGCGAGCTCCTGGGCTCCATAGCGCAGGGCCCTGGCGTGGGCCGCATGAACGTCGTCGGTGACCAGGCCCAGTTCCATGCCCAGAGGTTGTGGTGAGGCATGGGCGGCAACATGGCCCGTCTTGAAGTTCATCTCGGCCAGTTGATGGTCGGCAAAAGCCAGGGCCGTGCTGCCGGTTTCCAGTTCGCCGTAGGTGCCGGATTCATGCAGGAAACGGCGTTTGAAGCCGAAGGCCTGCTCGAAGAACTGCAAGGATTTTTCGACCTCGGGTACATAGATGATGGTGTAGCCGAACTGCATGGGTTGGCGCTCCCTGTCCATTGATGAAGGGGACAAATCTAGCATGAAGGCTTGTCCCTGGCGGGTGTTGGCGGCGTGATTTCAGTTCATGGGTGCAGCTCCCTGAGGTGCCAGCCCTGGGGGGACCATTCCAGGACATGGGTGACAACCAGGGCCTGGAGAAAATCCTGATCGTGGGAAGCCACTACCAGGGCGCCGGGAAAGTCTCGCAGGGCCCGTTCGAACGCCTGCACCGATTCCAGGTCGAGGTGGTTGGTGGGTTCGTCGAGCAACAGCAGGCGGGCCGGGGTGCCGTTCCACAGAGCCAGGGCCAGGGCGGCTTTCAACCGTTCTCCACCGCTGAGCAGGGCGCAGGGTTGCTGTACCCGCAGGGCATCCAGTTGCAGACGCGCCAGGCGGGTGCGCAAGGCGCTCTCTTCAAGAGGGGTGTCGGCTGTACCCAGTTGTTCGAGCAGTGAGCGTTGTGGGTCCAGTTGCGCCAGGTGCTGGTCCAGGTAGGCGCTGCTCACCGCTACCCGGCAATCGCCGCTCACAGGAGACAACAAGCCAGCAAGCATCTTCAGTAAGGTGGACTTGCCGCAACCGTTGGGCCCCACCAGGGCGATACGGGCTGGTCCGGTGACGTTGCAGGTCAGGTATGAGGAGGGTGCCTGGCTGTCCAACCATGGCAGTTGGGCTCGTTGCAGGTTGAGCACTGCCTGGCCAGCCTGCAGGGTCGTCGCGGGCAAGGTGAGCAGGGTCGGTTGCTCCGGGCCGACCCGGGCAAAGGCTTCGCGCACCTGATCGTCAAGAGCGCCTTTGTGCCCCTGGTGGGCCTGGCGCACCTTGCCCATGATGTCTCGCGCGGCGCCAAGCATCTTGGCCCGCTCGAATCCCGAGACATTGGCGGACTTGGCGTATTTACGCGATGCCGCAGCGTGGCGCTGGATGGTGTCGTGCTCGCGTTGCAGGCGCTTGTGTTCACGGCTGCGCTGGGTGCGGGCATGCTCCAGGGCCGTCTGGGCCGCTTGGTGATGAGCTTCGCGCTGGGCCTGGAACAGTGCGTAGTTGCCACCGTAGGCCTGCACCCCCTGGGGGGTGAGTTCAACGATGCGCTGCACCTGCATCAGCAGCTGGCGATCGTGGCTGACCAGGATCAGGCCGCCGCGCCATTGTTGGAGCTGCTCCATCAGCCAGTGCCTGCCAGCGCGGTCCAGGTGGTTGCTGGGCTCGTCGAGCAGCAGGAGCTCGGCGCCGCTGAGCAGGGCTCCGATCAGCACGACCCGGGCCAGCTGGCCGCCGCTCAGGGTGGCGGCGAGGTCATGCGGCTCGACGCTCTGCAGCCCCGAGGCGTCCAGGGCTTGGCGCAGGCGTTCGGCCAGGTCCCAGCGCTCATCGACCTGTTGCAGGTCGTTCAGACTGGCGGTGCCGCCTGCCAGGCGCTCAAGAGCTTCCAGGGCCTGGGCAAGCCCCGCGACCTGGGCGACGCTCTGCTGCGGTTGTGGCGATGGGTCCTGGGGCACATAGGCCAGGCGAGCGTTGCAGTTGATGCTGCCGGACGAGGCGGGCAGTTCACCGGCGATCAGGCGCAACAGCAGGGACTTGCCCATGCCGTTGCGCCCAACGATGGCCGTTGGTTGGCGATCGAATGTCAGGTTCAGGGCGTTGAACAGGATCTCGCCATTGGCGAATTGATAAGTCAGCTGGTTCAGGGAAACCAGCGCAGGCAGCCGTGTGACGTGAGTCATCAGCACCTCCGGAAAATGTGAGAACAGATCAACGAGCGCTATCGAGGCTCGTTGCGAGTACATTTCTGGAAGGCTTAGTTGTTCACGTCGGCAATCGTCCTGGGACGGGAAAGAAGGCGCGTAGCCTAACGCCGGAATATTTCTCCTGACAAGCACTTTGCTGCAATGAGCATCGCCCTGGGGGTCAAGCCAGGACCGCCACTGCCTTGATCTGCGCCCAGAGTTGCTGGCCTGGGTGCAGTTGAAGTTGGTCGCGGGAATAGCGGGTGATGCGCGCCAGCAGGGCAGAACCCATGGCATCCAGGCGCACCAGGACATGGGCGTTGTTGTCGGCCGGTATTTCTTCGCGGACAGTAACCGGCAGGCGATTGAGGATGCTGCTGTGTTCGCTGGCCTGCAGGCTCAGGCTGACATCCCGGGCCTGGACCTTGAAGCGTACGGTCTTGCCCGGCGCTACCGGCTCGTGAGCTACGCGCACCTGCAGGTCGCTACCGGGCAATTGCAGGTTCAGTAGCTGGTAAACCGAGTCGTAGGCACTGACCTGGCCTTGCAGCACCACACCAGCATCGTCCCCCTGGGCCAGCGGCAGATCGAGACGGGCCAGGGTTTCACCAATGGGCCCGCTGGCCAGGGCCTGACCCTCGCTGAGCAGGACGATGTGGTCGGCCAGGCGCGCTACTTCATCCTGGGAGTGGCTGACGTAGAGGACGGGGATGTCCAGCTCGTCGTGCAGGCGTTCCAGGTAGGGCAGGATTTCGTTCTTGCGCTTGGAATCCAGGGCGGCCAGGGGTTCGTCCATCAGCAACAGTCGGGGGCTGGTGAGCAGGGCCCGGGCAATGCCGATGCGCTGGCGCTCGCCACCCGACAGGTGCTGGGGATGGCGTTGCAGCAAGTGGCCGATACCCAGGAGTTCCGTCGCCTGGATCATGTCGACACGGCGCTGTGGCTTGGGGATGCGCCGTAGGCCGAATTCCAGGTTGGCCTGCACCGACAGGTGCGGGAACAGGCTGGCTTCCTGGAACACATAGCCCAGGGAGCGCTTGTGGGGCGGGACGAATAGCTTGCGCTGGCTGTCTTGCCAGAGTTCATCGTTGACCTGGATGCGTCCGCGTCCAGCGCGTTCCAGGCCAGCAATGCAGCGCAGGCAGGTGGTCTTGCCCGAACCTGAGTGGCCGAAGAGCGCGGTCACGCCTCGCCCAGGCAATTGCAGGTCCAGATCCAGGGCAAATTGGCGATAGTCCAGTTGCAGTGTGAGTTGGATGCTCATGGGGTCAGCTCCAGCCGGCCTTGGTCTTGCGGCTCGAATACAAGGCCAGCAGTACCAGGAACGAAAACACCAGCATGGCTCCGGCCAACCAGTGGGCCTGGGCGTACTCCATCGCCTCTACGTGGTCGTAGATCTGCACCGAGACCACCCGGGTCTTCTCTGGAATATTGCCGCCGATCATCAACACCACGCCGAACTCGCCGACGGTATGGGCAAAACCCAGGATCGAGGCGGTGATGAAGCCCGGCCGAGCCAGGGGCAGGATCACGCTGAAAAAGGTATCCCACGGATTGGCACGCAAGGTCGCGGCCACTTCCAGGGGGCGGCTGCCAATGGCCGAGAAAGCGTTCTGCAGCGGTTGTACGACAAAGGGCATGGAGTAGATCACCGAGCCCAGCACCAGGCCGCTAAAGCTGAAGGTCAGGGTACCCAGGCCCAGGGACTGAGTGAATTGGCCGAAGAAACCGTTGGGACCCAGGGCCAGCAGCAGATAGAAGCCGATCACCGTGGGCGGCAGGACCAGGGGCAGGGCCACCACGGCACCGACAGGTCCGCGTAGCCAGGAGCGAGTACGTGATAACCACAGGGCTATCGGAGTGCCGACGACCAGCAGGATCAGGGTGGTCAGGGACGCCAGTTTCAGGGTCAGCCAGATCGCGGAAAAATCGGCACTCGATAGGTTCATTTACAGTTGGTAGCCATAGGACTTGATGATCGCTGCCGCCTTCGGCCCCTTGAGGTAGTCAACCAGGGCCTTGGCGGCCGGGTTGTCCTTGCCCTTGTTGAGGATCACTGCATCCTGCTTGATCGGGTCATGCATGTCGCCCGGTACGATCCAGGCCGAACCGCCGGTGACCTTGCCATCCTTGTAGATCTGCGACAGGGCGACGAAGCCCAGCTCGGCATTGCCGGTGGAGACGAACTGGTAGGCCTGGGTGATGTTCTGGCCTTCGACGATCTTGCCCTTGACCTTGTCGGTCAGGCCCAGTTTGGCCAGGACCTGGGTAGCGGCCAGGCCATAGGGTGCGGCCTTGGGGTTGGCAATCGACAGGTGTTGGTACTGATTGTCCTTGAGTACCTGGCCCTTGCTGTCGACGTAGCCGTCCTTGGCCGACCACAGGGCCAGCGTACCGACGGCGTAGGTGAAGCGGGAGCCCTTGACGATGTCGCCTTCGCTCTCGAGTTTTTGCGGAGTGCTGTCGTCGGCGGAAAGGAACACTTCGAACGGCGCGCCATTCTTGATCTGGGTATAGAACTGTCCAGTGGCACCATAGGCGGCTACCAGCTTGTGCCCGGTGTCTTTCTCGAAGTCGGTGGCGATGGCCTGGATCGGTGCGGTGAAATTGGCTGCGACCGCAACCTGGACTTCAGCGGCCTGGGCCGAACCGAGGGCGAAGACGGCGAGCAGGGTGGCGAGGCAAGTCGGGGCAAAACCTGGGACGCGAAGGTTCATCGAACAGCTCCATTGGGCAAGGAAAGCGTTGGGCGGTGGGTGGTTGCAAGGGGGCGTGCCAACGCGGGGGAATCGCTGTGTAGCGAAATATATAGCGATTTGCCGACGAACGGAACTGTGCCGCGACCTGGGTCGCGGCCAGGTTCCATCAACGCCTGCGCAGTTGGGCCAGGGCCTGTTCGGCCAGGCGCAGGGTCAGCTCGTAGGCTGGCAGTTCCACGCCCAGGCGCAGCGCTTGCCCGGACCAGAGGTTGGCGAAGTCCGCTTCGCCCTTGGCTCGCAGAGGCAGCAGCGCACCGCCGGCGCGAGGAAAGGCCGGGGCCAGGGGGCTGATGGGGCCGACTTCACGCATGATGCGGTTGACGATGCCGCGGGCCGGACGCCCGGTGAACAGGTTGGTCAGCGCCGTCTGGCTTTCCTTGGCGGTCCGCAGGGCCTGGTGATGAGCGGCGCTGACCTTGGCCTCTGGAGTGAACAGGTAAGCCGTGCCGATCTGTACCGCGGATGCTCCCAGGGCCAGCGCCGCGACGATGCCCCGGGCATCGCCAATGCCGCCAGCGGCAATCACTGGAACCTTCACCGCATCGGCAACCTGCGGAACCAGGGCCATGGTGCCGACCTGGGTATTGAGGTCGTCGCTGAGGAAGATCGCCCGGTGACCGCCGGCTTCATAACCCATGGCGATGATCGCATCGCAACCGCGAGCCTCCAGCCACAACGCCTCGTCCACGGTGCTGGCCGAAGACAGGATCTTCGCGCCGGTGGCCTTGACCCTGGCCAAGAGCGTGGGCTCCGGCAACCCGAAGTGGAAACTCACCACCTCGGGACGCAGCTCTTCCACCAGTCGGCAGCTGGTTTCATCGAAGGGCGCGCGATCGCTGACTGGTGTCGGCGCGTCGAAATCGACGCCCAGTTCGCGATAGTAGGGCTCCAGGGCGTTTTTCCAGCGCTCTTCACGCTCCGCATCGACCGGCTGCGGTTGATGGCAGAAAAAGTTGAGATTCAGCGGGTGATGGCTGGTCGAACGAATGACCTGCACCTCCTGGCGGATCTGCTCGGGGCTGAGCATGGCACAGGGGAGCGACCCCAGGGCTCCGGCACGGGCGGCGCCAATGACCATGGCGGAGCCGGCGGGACCGGCCATCGGTGCTTGAATGATCGGCAGGTCGATTCCCAGCAGGTCCAGGAGGCGGGTATCAGTCCATGGGCTCATTTGACGTGGTTCTCCAGCGGCGGTTTTAGACGATGCTGCGCAGGTTTTAGCAGGAGACGGCAGGCTGAGGCCAGTCGGATTTTCCTCTCGGAGGCAAGTGAGCCGTGCGGGCTGCGACTGCAAGAGGGGGGCTGGGCTGTCGAGGCCGCCAGACAGGCGCTAGACTGCGGCGATTTTTCACTCATCGCATTATCAAAGGAAGGCCGACCATGGATGTAAAACTGCGCCAAGTGCAGCCCTTCAGTGTGGCTGGATTGCAGGTACGTACCCTCAATGCCCATGAGCAACAGCCAGGCACTGCCTTGATCGGCCCGATGTGGCAGCGTTTCTACGTCGAGAATCTGTACGACAAGATTGCGCCAAGGCAGGAAGACTCGTTCGTCTATGGGGTTTATTCCAACTACGAGTCCGATGCTACGGGATACTTCGACGTGACCGCCGGTGTCGCGCTGGATGGGGCCTGCGTCGAGTATCCCGGTGTCCAGATCCAGGGCGGTGAATACCTGGTGTTCAGTGCCAAGGGGGCCATGCCGGAGTGCGTGATCCAGGCCTGGGGATTCATCTGGGCCTACTTCCAGGACAACCCCCAGGTGCGTCGTGCCTATGCCACCGATTTCGAGGTCTATACCAGCGCCGATTCGGTGGCGATCTACATCGGTGTTCAGGCCTCGGACGAGCCTTCGCGCTCCAGCAACTGACGCTTGCGCTCCACGCCCCAGCGATAGCCTGACAGGTTGCCATCACTGCGCACCACCCGGTGGCAGGGGATGGCCACTGCCAGGCTATTGGCGGCGCAGGCCTGGGCCACGGCCCGGCAGGATCGCGGGGCGCCTATGCGTCGGGCAATCTCGGTGTAGCTGACCGTGCTGCCGGCGGGGATGCTCCTCAGGGCTTGCCATACCCGCTCCTGGAACGCCGTGCCGCGCAGGTCCAGGGGCAGGTTCAGGCCAATGGCCGGCGCTTCGATGAATCCCACCACCTGGGCCACCAATCGCTCGAACGAGTCATCGGCGCCGATCAAGTTGGCCTTGGGGAACTTGTCCTGCAACTCTTCCACCAGCAGGTTGGGGTCGTCTCCCATGAGGATGGCGCAGACCCCGCGCTCGCTTTGTGCCACCAGAATCGCCCCGAGGGAGCATTGGCCCACGGCAAAGCGAATGTCGTTGTTGGGGCCGCCAGCGCGGTAGTCGCTGGGCTTCATGCCCAGGAGCTGGTCCGCAGCCTCATAGAAACGGCTGTTGGAGTTGAACCCGGCGTCGTACAGGGCATCGGTCACCGAGTGGCCGCGCTGCAGGTGCGAGCGTACCTTGCGCGAGCGCTGTGCATTGGCATAGCCCCTTGGTGTCAGGCCCGTGGCGGCCTTGAACACTCGATGGAAGTGGTAGCTGCTCATGCCGGCCTGTTGTGCCAGTTGTTCCAGGCTGGGTACCGACTCGGCGCTTTCGATCTGGCGACAGGCTGCGGCCACCACGGCCCCATGATGTGCTGCGACCTGGGTCTGGTCGCTGGCCAGTCGCTTGCTGGGACGGTAGCCCGCGGCTTCGGCCTGTTCGGCGCTGTCGAAGAACTCGACGTTCTCCGCCTTCGGCAACCGTGACAGGCTGCTGGGGCGGCAATACACGCCGGTGGTGCGCACGGCATAGACGAAGCTGGCGTCGGCGTTGGCATCGCGCCTGAGCACGGCCTGCCAGCGGGGATCCTGTTCGATGCGATGTTTACGTGACGTCGCGTTCATGGTCGATTCTCGATGGGTGATGCCGGCCAGGTTAGTCATTCGGACGCTGCCCGGCACTCCGGGTCTTGCGTTCGAATTCCTGGCCGGCCCCGGCCTGGCGAAACGTCAGGTTGATCCGCTGTTGGCCCAGCAGGGCGTGAGTCCCTTCCTTGATCGGCATCACGCCGTGGAAGCGCAGGCGGTCTACTCCACCCCAGACCACTACGTCGCCGTGCAGCAATGGCACTCGCTGGCTCTTGTCACTGCGTTGCTGGCCGCCGAATAGAAAGATCGCTGGCAAGCCCAGGGACAATGACACGATTGGGGCCCGGTAGTCGCGTTCGTTCTTGTCCTGGTGCAAGGACATCTTCGCCCCGGGCCGGTAGCAGTTGATCAGGCAGGAATCGGGAGAAAACCCGGTGAAGCCGGCCGCATCCGCCGCCGCCTGGGCCAGCTGTCGAAATACCTCGGGCATCGCTGGCCACGGGCGTGAGCTCTGCGGGTCCACCGGGCTGTAGCGATAGCCACTGGGGTCGGTGGTCCAGCCCAGCTGTCCGCAACTGCTTAGGCCGACCGACATGCTGAAGCCGCCTGGCGTCACCATGTGGCGAAAGGGCGCCTGCTCCAGAACCCGTTCCAGCTGTGGCAGCAGGTGCTCGACCCAGGGCAGGGCGAAGCCTCGCAATACACGAGACTGCGGGCCAAGTACCTGGATGTGCGCAGGCTGTTGCAGGTCCTCTTCGCTGAAGAGTCCGAGGCTTGCGGGCCCCAGGTCATCACAATGCATCGTGGAAAATCACTCCGAGGGTATGGCGCTGGCCACTGAGCACGCGGCTGACGCCGTGGCGCATGGTCACTCGATAATGGCCGCGAGAGCCTTTGACTGGTCGATGGTGCACGGCGAAGAGCAGGCCATCACCTTGCTTCAGACCAATGACCTGCGGACGCGATTGCATGCGTGGGCGCTGCTCGGTGAGCACCAGTTCACCACCGCTGAAGTCTGTTCCTGGTTGCGATAGCAGGAAGACCGCTTGCAGGGGAAATACATGCTCGCCATACACGTCCTGGTGCAGGCAGTTGTAGTCCCCGGCGCCGTATTGCAACAACAACGGCGTGGGGCGTTGCTGGCCGGCAGCGTGGCAACGCTGGAGAAAGTCCAGGTGTTCCCTGGGGTAGCGTGTATCGATGCCCAGTGTCTGGTTCCAGCGGTTGGCCAGGTCCACCAGGTAAGGGTAGATTCGCTGGCGCAACTCGGCCACGGGGTCTGGCAGTGGGTAGCGAAAGTACTGGTATTGGCCTAGCCCGAAGCCATGGCGGGCCATGAGGACCTTCGAGCGGAACCGGCCGGTGTCTTGATAGAGGCTGCTCATGGCCTGGCATTCAGCCTTGTTGAGCAAGCCTTCGAGCCGGGCGCAGCCATCCTGGTCGAGGGCCTGTTCGATGCAGGCCCAGTCAAACCGTTGCAGGCGTTCATGGAGAGGGGAGAGAGGCATGGCGAGACGGTCCTGGATGCGAATGACTCCAGCCAGTCTGCGGTTCACCTGCTCGGCAAACACTCCGATGCTTGCGCTGGAATCCGTTTACAGGGCCTTGCTCACACTGACATCGCTGATGACATCGGTACTCTGGCCATGCAGGGCCAGTAGCGCGGCATGGGCTTCTTCGGCGGTACCGTTCTGGAGTTGGGCGAATTCGAAGCGGCGCTCGCCGTTGAGCTTGTATTTGATGACGTACTTGGTGGTCTTGGACACGGGATTACCTGTTGGCGCAAGGAGCAGGCTGAGGGCTAGCGCAGTTTCGAGGTGGAGCGGCGGATGATGCGGATCGAATGCGTGAGGGTCGGCTTACGGGTGACGCTGATGGCTCGCCGACTGACGGTATCGATGGTGATGTTCCAGAATCCGGTGCTGGGCGCGGTGATCTTTGCCGGGAACTTGTCGAAGGCACCGCCGTGGTACGTATGGCGACCGCCGTTCTTGAAACTGCGGAAGTTGGCATCATTCATGAGGCGGATGTTGCAGACCTGGGAGCACTCGATGACGACAATGTCGTCCTCGTTCAGGTGCTCGCGCTGGTGGATGAATTTCATGGGCGCCTCCAGATGGGCTATTACAAAGCAAACAACGTTTGCGTGGGCGATGCTGCAGTTTATCAGGCCCAAGGGTTTATGATTCGGCCCCGCTGTCGGACTTTGACAATTTAAAACAGTTATTTGGATTTTTATCGGCGATAAAAGCCGTGCCTCCGGAGAAAAACAGCAGCTTTACTGTCGGAGGGATTTTATTGGAGATTTCATATTATGAAGCGGTGGGTATGGGTTCTGGCGTTGGCAATGGGTGGTTGCTCAACCGTTTCGGATATCAATCAGACGCCGCCGACCTTGAACGTCATTTCAGGCAAGAAGCCTGATGAGTACGCCAAGTGCTTGGCCGAGAAACTCTCCAAGAGCCGTGGAGCCTTGCAGGTGGAGCCCCACAAGGGTGGGTATCGGGTGATTGTGCCGCAAAGCCTGTCTTCGGCACCTGCAGCGGTTTTCTACATTGATGAGCGGTCCTCGGGTAGCAGCATCAAGTTGCACGAACAGATGTCCAACAACCCGTTGCGTCCTCAGGATGTGCTTACTGCTGGGGAAAAATGCATCTCGGGCTGACCTGCGCCAAGTTCAGTCCCCAAAAAAGCCAGTCGAGACTCTCATCGCTAGCGGCATGAGTCTCGACTGGCTTTTTTGTTGCTCCGAAGAACTCGGAGGGCTCATGTAGCGCGAATGGCGAAGGCTAATTTTGCGTTGTCGGTGTGGATCGATTGTCCTACTATTTGCTCGCTTATATCTACTAAGTCTAAGCATATAACTAGAATAATGGAGTTCATATGATCCCACTGGATCGAATGCTATTGAGTGGCCTGATGCTACTGTTTGTGCAAACTGCCCATGCCGTGGATGGACAGAAAATCTTCACCCAGGGAGGCTCCCAGCCAGGGGCGGCGGCTTGCATGGCTTGTCATGGTGCGGATGGAATGGGCCTGGCGCCTGCCGGGTTTCCGCGCCTTGCCGGGTTGCCGGCCAGCTACCTGAGCAAGCAACTGCATGATTTTCGCAGTGGCGCCCGCACTAGCCCGGTCATGCAGCCGCTGGCCAAGGCCCTGACTGAAGACGAAATCACCGCCATCACCAGCACCCTGGCTTCCATGCCCGCCCCGAAGACTCCCCTGAGCAATCGTGGCCAATTGGCCGAAGGTGTCGGTGAGCGCCTGGCACTGCGAGGAGCCTGGGACCGACAGGTTCCGGAGTGTGTCAGTTGCCATGGTCCTGGTGGTGTAGGTGTCGGCCAGGCTTTTCCGCCTCTTGCCGGGCAGCCTGCCACTTACCTGGTGGCGCAGCTGAACGCTTGGCGCGAAGGTGGGCGGCACAATGATCCCAACAACCTGATGGGGCATATCGCCAAGTCCCTGAGTGCCGAAGAAGTGACGGCCGTGGCGGATTACTTCGCCAGTCTGGGCCAGAAGGAGGCGCATCAATGAAGCTGTTGATTGCAGGGGGACTGATGAGCCTGCTGGCGGCCCAGGTACAGGCAGCCAATATCGCCATGGAAGATCAGTCGCAGATTCCGGCGCCGAGCGCTACTGCCCACACCGAGTATTTCAAGCCGCCAGCCGAGAGCGAATTGCCTGACAATGCCTATGGCAAGCTGGTGCGAGAGGGGCATGCGCTGTTTGTCGATACCAAGCGTCTGGCACCGCAGTATGTGGGCAATGGACTCAATTGCAGCAATTGCCACCTCGACCAGGGGCGCCTGGCCAACTCCGCGCCGTTGTGGGGCGCCTACCCGATGTATCCCGCTTATCGCAAGAAAAACGACAAGGTCAATACCTTCGCCGAGCGTCTGCAGGGGTGCTTCCAGTTCAGCATGAACGGCGGCAAGCCGCCTGCGGCGGACAGTCCGGAAATCACTGCGTTGTCGGTGTATGCCTATTGGCTGGCGAGCAAGGCCCCCTTGGGCGTCGAGTTGCCCGGTCGCGGTTATCCTGATGTGCCGCCGCCTGCCAAGGGGTATGACCTCAAGCGCGGGGCTGCGGTCTATCAGGCGCAGTGCTCGATCTGTCATGGCGACCAGGGGCAGGGCCAGAAAGCCGGTGCGGACTATGTCATGCCGCCGCTTTGGGGCAAGGACTCCTACAACTGGGGGGCGGGAATGCACCGGATCAATACCGCCGCGTCTTTCATCAAGCACAACATGCCTTTGGGTAAAGGGGGCAGCTTGAGTGATGAGCAGGCTTGGGATGTCGCCGCTTTCGTCAATAGCCATGAGCGGCCCCAGGATCCGCGGCTGGTGGAAGGCTCCATCGAGAAGACCCGCCTCAAGTTCCACGCCAATGATGGAGTGAATCTGTATGGCCAGACGGTAGATGGGGTGCTGATAGGCCAGGGCATCCGATAAACTATGCTCTATCGTCACCGATGCCGCCCGGGTCCGCGCCCGGGCGGCATCGTTTTTTTGGGAGAGAGCATGAAGCGGGAACACGTCAGGGAAAAGCATGCAGAGGGCTTGATCTCTGCCACCCATGTGATCCAGAACCCGGCCAACTCGGGAGAATGGATCGTGTTTTTCAAGAAGAGTGCCGGGCGCAGCTACTTCCTGGTAGATGACAGCGACGAAGTGGAGTCCTTTACTCGCCTGGACGACTTGATCGAGACCATCCGTGGCCTGGGTATCAAGTTCGCCGAAATCCACATGTAGCGAATTTTTCCTCTTACTTGCAGACCACCACTACGCTACGGCTCTTGTAGTTGCCGACGTCGGCACCCAGCGTCTTTTCGCTGTCGCTGGGGGCTGGAGTGCCTTGGGTACCGATGATCCGATAGCCCGTGCCGGCGCAGGAGGCTTCGGCTTTCTCATAGCAGCTGGCCCAGGAGCCGGCCTCGCCAGAGCAGTCGATGCTCAACGCCTGCTCGCCATCGGCCAGGTAGGTGTCGGTGATGCTGGCGCAACCGCTCAGGGCTAGGGCGGTGGTCATTGCGAGGATTTTTTTCATGGATACACCTGGCGGGAGCAAGCAGAGATCTGATGGCGATGCTATAGCTAATGGCCATTTCGGTATAGCGCATCCTGGGGCTTCTGGTCGGCACGAGCCGATGCATTGCGCTGGTGGCCTTGATCCTGTCGGCCATACTGTGTCGAGTGCCGAGGGGTGGCTACGGGTAGGCTGGAGTGGGGTGAACAGGCCTGATCGTGATTGTTCAGGATTGGCTGAAGGCCCCGGCCAGCGGGCCTCATCGTGTTGAGAGTGGTTCTCTTGCAAGCTATCTGGAACTCGCGGTGGAACTATCTGGCGCTTTATTTCTCTATGATGGCAGCGGATAGCCAGTGTGGGGCATTGTAAGGTGCTCGCCGCCTGATTAGACTGCGCCGAAACTTGTAAGCACAGCCTTTTTAAGGACTCATATGATCAAGAAATGCTTGTTCCCAGCAGCCGGTTACGGTACTCGCTTCCTGCCAGCGACTAAGGCCATGCCCAAAGAGATGCTGCCGGTGGTGAACAAGCCACTGATCCAGTACGGCGTAGAAGAAGCGCTGGATGCCGGATTGAATGAAATCTCCATCGTGACTGGCCGCGGCAAGCGTGCGCTCGAAGACCACTTCGACATCAGCTACGAGCTGGAAAACCAGATCAAGGGCACCGACAAGGAAAAATACCTGGTCGGTATCCGCAAGCTGTTGGACGAGTGCTCGTTCTCCTACACTCGCCAGACTGAAATGAAAGGTCTGGGTCATGCGATTCTCACTGGCCGTCCGCTGATCGGCGACGAACCTTTCGCTGTGGTGCTGGCCGACGACCTGTGCGTCAACCTCGAAGGTGACGGCGTACTGACCCAGATGGTCAAGCTGTACAAGCAGTTCCGTTGCTCGATCGTGGCCATCCAGGAAGTCGATCCGCAGGAAACCAACAAGTACGGCGTGATTGCCGGCGAGATGATTCGCGACGATATCTACCGTGTGCACAGCATGGTCGAGAAGCCGAAGCCTGAAGATGCACCTTCGAACCTGGCGATCATTGGTCGCTACATCCTGACTCCGGACATCTTCGATCTGATCGAGCAGACCGAGCCGGGCAAGGGTGGCGAGATCCAGATCACCGACGCGCTGATGAAGCAGGCGCAAAATGGCTGCGTAATGGCCTACAAGTTCAAGGGCAAGCGTTTCGACTGCGGTGGTGCCGAAGGCTACATCGATGCGACCAACTTCTGCTTCGAGAACTTCTACAAGACCGGCAAGGCTTACTGATAGCCGCTGTGCGGACCTGTCTGGAAAAGCCACCTTCGGGTGGCTTTTTCATTTATCGCCCTTATGTCCATCCTCTGCGCTGACCCGCTCGCCAACTGAGGTTATGCTTGTCAGCCTGCCTGGGAGAGTGAAATGGCCTACGATTTTGATCTTTATGTAATAGGTGCCGGTTCCGGTGGTGTACGTTGCGCGCGATTCGCCGCAGGCTTCGGAGCCAAGGTTGCGGTGGCTGAAAGCCGGTATCTGGGAGGCACCTGCGTCAATGTCGGCTGCGTGCCGAAAAAACTCTTGGTGTACGGTGCCCACTTCGCTGAAGACTTCGAGCAGGCCTCGGGTTTTGGCTGGAATCTTGGCGAAGCGAACTTCGACTGGGCGACCCTGATCGCCAACAAGGATCGTGAGATCAACCGCCTCAATGGCATCTACCGTAATTTATTGGTCAATAGCGGTGTGACCCTGCACGAGGGCCACGCCAGGCTCATCGACCCGCATCAGGTGGAAGTCAATGGCCAGCGCTACACCGCCAGGCACATCCTGATCGCCACCGGTGGCTGGCCGCAGATCCCGGATATTGCAGGGCGCGAACATGCCATCAGTTCCAATGAGGCGTTCTACCTCAAGGAGCTGCCCAAGCGCATCCTGGTCGTAGGTGGTGGTTATATTGCGGTGGAGTTCGCCGGGATCTTCCATGGCCTGGGAGCCGATACCCAATTGCTGTATCGCGGGGATCTGTTCCTGCGGGGCTTTGATGGTGCGGTACGCAAGCATTTGCAGGAAGAACTGACCAAGCGCGGCCTGGGACTGCAGTTCAATGCCGATATCGAGCGTATCGACAAGCAGGCCGACGGCAGCCTCCAGGTCACCCTCAAGGACGGTCGTACGCTGCTGACCGACTGTGTGTTCTACGCCACCGGGCGTCGGCCGATGCTCGACAACCTGGGCTTGGAAAACACTGGGGTCAAGCTCGACAAGCGCGGTTTTGTCGAGGTCGATGACCTGTACCAGACCAGCGAGCCATCAGTCTTGGCCATTGGCGACGTCATCGGGCGCGTCCAGTTGACTCCGGTCGCCTTGGCCGAAGGCATGGCGGTGGCACGCCGCCTGTTCAAGCCCGAGCAGTATCGCCCGGTGGATTACCGGATGATTCCCACTGCCGTGTTCAGCTTGCCGAATATCGGCACCGTTGGCATGAGCGAAGAGCAGGCCCGTGAAGCGGGGCATGAGGTGCAGATTTTCGAAAGCCGCTTCCGGCCGATGAAGCTGACGCTCACTGAATGCCAGGAGCGTACGCTCATGAAGCTGGTGGTCGATGCGCAGACCGATAAGGTGCTGGGCTGCCACATGGTCGGCCCGGATGCCGGTGAAATTGTCCAGGGCCTGGCGATCGCGCTGAAGGCTGGGGCGACCAAGCGCGACTTCGACGAAACCATTGGCGTGCACCCCACGGCTGCCGAAGAGTTCGTAACCATGCGTACCCCTGTCGCGGGCTGATCAGGAGCCCGCTGTAGCGCCTGGCTGTGCCTTGCTGCCAGCCAGGCGCAGCGCCTCCAGGCTGGCTTCAGCCTTGGCGGCGCGTAGCTCCATGTCCTTGCTGGCCTGGGACTGTTTGTCGTGGTTCTCCTTCAGAGCCAGGATTTCCTCCGAGGCCACGCGCAGGCGTTCCTGCAGTAGGGCGCCTTCGCTGTCCAGTCGCGCCAACTGCTCGCTGAGTTGGGATTGTCGGGTTGTGCTCTTGTTCGCCATCTCCTGGGCTTGCTTGAGTTCCTTGCCGGTTGCTCGCTGTTCGCTGAGCAGGCGTTCATTATCGCGATGCAGCTGGGTGATTTCATCCTGGCGTACCAGGGCGCTCTGTTGGGCCTGGCGCAGTTCCATCTGTACCTGTTGCATTTGCCCTTCGTGGCGACGCAGTTCCTGTTCGCGCTGCTCCTTGCTGGCGGCACGGTAGTGCTCCAGGGCATCACGGGCATGCAGGTGCTTCTCTTCCAGCGAGTGGATTCGCTGTTCTTTGTCCGCAAGGCGCAGGTCGGCGTCCTTGAGTGCCTGATTGAGCTCGGCGCTGCGGGTCTGCTCCGCATGCAGCATGGCTCGGACGTCCTGTAGCGCGGCGCTTTCACTGGCCAGGGCATTGGCTTGGGCCTGCAGTTGTCCTTGCAGTTGCTCCTGATGCTGGCGCATTTCATCCAGCTGCTGCTCAAGGGCCTGCTTCTGCGATTCGAAGTGGGAGAGGGCTTGTTCCAGAGGCTCTTGCGCCTGCTCCTGGAGGCGCTGGGCCAGCCTTCCTACCAATTCTCCCAGTTCTTCATCCAGGGGTACGGGGCCTATATCGCGACGGCCAGCACCATCATCCAGCTCTTTCAGGTAGCGATGGATGGTGGTCTTCGAGCCGGTATTACCCATTTCTATACGTACCGCATCGATGCTCGGGTGACCGCCGCGGGCAAGGATTGCCTGGCGTGCTTTTTTCACCACCGCTTTATTGATGCCTCCACGAGCCATGCTACCTCCAACGATTTAATACTGTGTTACGTGGTATGTAATTTAGCATTATTGTACAGCTTGTTTTGCTTGCTTGATAACTGGAATCTAACATGGAATATTTTAATATTATTCCTTGTGATTAGGAGTGAAGATGCCTTTCACCCCACAGCCTTGTATCTGTTAGAGCCTAGAAGCCATGAGTGAGCTGGATCGTTATCTGCAAGCCGCCACCCGCGACAACACCCGGCGCAGCTATCGGGCGGCCATCGAGCACTTCGAGGTCCAATGGGGTGGGTTTCTGCCGGCGACGGCTGAGGGGGTTGCACGTTACCTGGTGGCCTATGCCGGTGAGCTATCGCTCAATACCCTGAAATTACGCCTGTCAGCATTGGCTCAGTGGCATAACAGCCAGGGCTTTGCCGATCCCACCAAGGCGCCAGTGGTACGCCAGGTGCTCAAGGGTATTCGTGCCGTGCACCCTGCCCAGGAGAAGCAGGCCGAACCTTTGCAGCTGCGGCATCTGGAGCAGGTGGTCGCCTGGCTCGACGAGGAAATTGCAAGCGCCATCGCCGAACAGCGCCAGGCTGATCTACTGCGCGCCCGGCGTGATCGGGCGTTGATCCTGCTGGGTTTCTGGCGCGGCTTTCGCAGTGACGAGTTATGTCGCCTGCAGATCCAGCACGTAGAGGCCAATGCTGGCTCCGGTATCAGCCTGTACCTGCCCCGTAGCAAGAGCGATCGTGAAAACCTCGGGCGCACCTATCACACCCCGGCCCTGCAGCGTTTGTGTCCGGTACAGGCCTATATCGAGTGGATCAACGGCGCCGCGTTGGTGCGTGGGCCGGTGTTCCGCGCTATCGACCGTTGGGGCAACCTGGGCGAACAGGGGCTGCATGCCAATAGCGTGATTCCCTTGTTGCGCCAGGCGCTGGAACGCGCAGGCATAGCCGCCGAGCACTACACCAGCCATTCCCTGCGTCGAGGCTTCGCCACTTGGGCCCATCGCAATGGCTGGGATCTCAAGTCATTGATGACCTATGTCGGCTGGAAGGACATGAAGTCGGCCATGCGCTACATCGATGCCGAGCCTTTCATGGGCATGGCAGTCCTTCAGGACCCGCGGGCGCGCTCGTAGATTTGAGGTTCTTCTATTAATACAGCGGGCTGATAGCCAAAACCAATCGATAGCATCAGGTTTACCAATGAGCCAGATGGCGACTCATTGGCTAGGATTCTCCCCATCAAGTTTTTACCCAATGTCTTCAACCACTGATGGAGAGTCAACGATGCCTATCATCAACAGCCAAGTTAAACCGTTCAAAGCCACTGCATTCAAAAACGGTGAGTTCGTCGAAGTATCGGATGCCGACCTGAAAGGCAAGTGGTCTGTCGTATTCTTCTACCCAGCTGACTTCACCTTCGTCTGCCCGACCGAGCTGGAAGACCTGGCCGATAACTACGCCGAATTCCAGAAGCTGGGCGTTGAAATCTACAGTGTTTCCACCGATACCCACTTTGCCCACGCTGCCTGGCACAACACCTCGCCAGCCATTGGCAAGATCAAGTACACCATGATCGGCGACCCGACCCTGGCTATCTCGCGCAACTTCGACGTGCTGATCGAAGAAGCCGGCCTGGCTGACCGCGGTACCTTCGTGATCAACCCTGAAGGCCAGATCAAGATCGTTGAAATCAACGATGGCGGCGTAGGTCGCGATGCTTCCGAGCTGCTGCGCAAGATCAAGGCTGCCCAGTACGTTGCTGCCCACCCAGGCGAAGTTTGCCCAGCCAAGTGGAAAGAAGGTGAGGCCACTCTGGCTCCGTCCCTGGACCTGGTCGGCAAGATCTAAGTCCATGCGTCATCCAGGGGCGGTCATCCGCACTTAAGTAAGCCGCACCGCCCTCAAATAACGCCCGGGCGAGATTCGCCCGGGCGTTGTTTTTTTACCGAATCAAAGGAAATCGCCCGTATGTTGGACGCCAATCTTAAATCTCAGTTGAAGTCATACCTGGAGCGGGTCACACAGCCGATCGAGATCGTTGCCTCCCTCGACGACGGTGCGAAATCCCAGGAAATGCTCGCGTTACTCAAAGACATCGTCAGTCTTTCCAATCAAATTACCTTGCTCGACAACGGTACCGATGTGCGCAAACCATCGTTCTCGTTGAATCGCCCGGGGAGTGATATCAGCCTGCGTTTCGCTGGTATCCCCATGGGGCACGAGTTCACTTCCCTGGTACTGGCCCTGCTGCAAGTAGGTGGTCATCCGTCCAAGGCCAGTGCGGAAGTGATCGAGCAGGTCCGTTCGCTCAAGGGCGAATTCCACTTTGAGACTTACTTCTCGCTGTCGTGCCAGAACTGCCCGGATGTGGTCCAGGCGCTGAACCTGATGGCGGTACTCAACCCCAATATCCGCCATGTCGCTATCGATGGCGCCTTGTTCCAGGCTGAAGTGGACGAGCGCAAAGTCATGGCGGTGCCCAGCATCTACCTCAATGGTGTGAACTTCGGCCAGGGCCGCATGGGCCTGGAAGAAATCCTCGCCAAGCTCGACACCGGCGCGGTGGAGAAACAAGCGCAGAAACTCAGCGCCAAAGAAGCCTTTGATGTGCTGGTGGTCGGCGGTGGCCCGGCTGGCGCTGCAGCTGCCATCTATGCTGCCCGCAAAGGTATTCGTACGGGGGTTGCTGCCGAGCGTTTCGGTGGCCAGGTCCTGGATACCATGGCGATCGAGAACTTCATCTCGGTACAAGAAACAGAAGGCCCGAAACTGGCAGCGGCCCTGGAAGAGCATGTCCGCCAGTACGACGTCGACATCATGAACCTGCAACGTGCCAGCGCCCTGGTTCCTGCTAGCGAAGTCGGTGGGTTGCATGAAGTGCAGTTCGCCAATGGGGCCAGCCTCAAGGCCAAGGCGCTGATCCTGGCCACGGGTGCCCGCTGGCGGGAAATGGGTGTGCCGGGCGAGCAGGAGTACAAGGCCAAGGGCGTGTGCTTCTGCCCGCACTGCGATGGCCCGTTGTTCAAGGGCAAGCGCGTGGCGGTGATCGGTGGTGGCAACTCCGGTGTCGAAGCGGCTATCGACCTGGCCGGTATTGTCAGCCACGTCACCCTGCTGGAGTTCGATAGCAAGCTGCGCGCCGATGCGGTGTTGCAGCGCAAGCTGTTCAGCTTGCCGAACGTCAAGGTCATCACCAGTGCCTTGACCAGCGAAGTGAAGGGAGATGGCCAGAAGGTCACCGGCCTGGTCTATAAGGACCGCGACACGGGAGAGTTCAATACCGTCGACCTGGAAGGCATCTTCGTACAGATTGGCTTGTTGCCTAACACTGATTGGCTCAAGGGGACGGTCGAGCTGTCGCCGCGGGGCGAGATCATTGTCGACGCACGTGGTGAGACTTCGCTGCCGGGGGTCTTCGCAGCAGGTGACGTGACCACGGTGCCGTACAAACAGATCGTGATTGCGGTGGGCGAGGGGGCCAAGGCATCCCTGAGTGCCTTCGACCACCTGATCCGGACCTCTGCGCCGGCCTGATAGCCAGCCCAGGTAAAACAAAACCCCATGAGCCAGGCTCATGGGGTTTTTTATTGTCCCTGGAAAGGGCGGGGTGCTTACAGCTCAGCAGGCTGGATGATCTCGACCCAGTAGCCATCCGGGTCCTTGATGAAGGCCAGGCTCTTCATGCGACCGTCGGTCAGTCGTTTCTGGAAGTCGCAGCCCAGTGCTTCGAAACGTTCACAGGCAGCGACGACATCCGGTACCGAGATGCAGATGTGGCCGAAACCGCGTGGGTCGGTGTTGCCGTTATGGTAGGCGAACTCAGGATCGTTCTCGGTACCGTGGTTGTGAGTCAGTTCGAGAATGCCGGGGATCGACTTCATCCACTCGGTGCGCGCAGCGGCCTCTGTCGGAATCTGTGCCTTGTCCACCAGCGCAAGGAAATACAGGCTGAATTCGGCCTCAGGGAAGTCACGTTTTTCTACCAGGGAAAACCCCAGGACACGGGTGTAGAAATCCAAGGAGCGAGTGATGTCCTTGACTCGCAGCATGGTGTGGTTGAAGACGAAGCGGGCAGTAGCGGCATCGGGCTGGGCTGTCACGCCGGGAAAGGTATTGAGTTCGTTGAGGCTCATGGGCCCTCCTGAAAAAAGTGCAAGGAGTTGCTCGGGCTCGGGCAACTGCTTGCCAGGCAATGGTTCGGACATCCTTGGGATGGGGCAATGATACGCAACTGCCTGGGATGGCGCCAAACCCAAAGCTCCTGATGTATTGCCCATTCCTGGCGCCAGGCTCAGACTTCCAGGTTCGTTCCCTTGGTGTGCGTTCACATGATCAAGTCGTTTAAATGCCGGATCGCTTCGCTGTTCCTGGTCATGCTGGCCACTGGAGTGCAAGCCGATCCAGAGATCGCCTGGCCCCAGGGTTGGATCGTGGAGCCGATACCTTCCCAGGGTGAGGACCCGACGACCAAGGTTTCCCGGCAGCGGGCGGTGAAGAATGACGCAGCAGGCAATCCGCAAATGGTCATGGAGTTGACCATGACTCAGGTCGCTAGTGGGCATGTGGTCAATCTTCAGGGGGTGTTGTTGGAGATGCGCAAATCGGTGCAAAAGGATTTTGCCCAAGGTGGTTATCAGAGTGTGTGCAACAAGATCCACGCTGCGCAGTTGAGTCGCCTCGATGGATTGGAGACCACTTGCACCATTACCCAGAACGGCCGGCATGTACTGTCGCAAACATTGGTGGCGGCGTTGGATGGAGATAAGGCCTATGTACTTTCATACGCCGGCCAGGCGACTGCTTATACCGATAGTCGGGAAGAAATACTCGCGATACGAAATAACCTGAAACTTTAAATGGGTTTCCAAGGTCAGGGCTTTGATTTTCGCGTGTTACAGGTTCGTTATCGAAAAGGTACTAAGCAAGAAGTTGCTCGCCGCCTGGCCTTATTGCAGGCCGCTTGTAGCGCGGCCTCGAGGCAGTAGGGCGGGGTGATGTGCAGCCGATATTTCCTTAGATGCAGATAGCAATAAGAATATTCTGATGAATGTAAAAAGCCCCGCATATGCGGGGCCTTTGACAGAGTGCGGCTTTGTTCAAGCGCGCAGCCAGGAGTCCACAGTGGCGGCGCCGTACTGCTCTTTCCAGGCTTTCAGGCCGCGATGATTGCCACCCTTGGTTTCAATCAGTTCACCGGTGTGCGGGTTCTGGTAGACCTTGACCACACGGGCGCGGCGCTGTTTAGGCGCATTGGCCTGCGGCAAGCCGGCCTTGCCCAGGTTTGGATCGAGGATCGCGATGATGTCACGCAGGTTCTTGTCGTAGGACTTCATCAGGGCCTGGAGTTTTTCCTCGAACTCGATTTCCTTCTTGAGGCCGGCGTCGTTCTTCAGCGACTCAAGCTGGGCGAGCTGTTCTTGAAGTGCTTTTTCAGCAGCACGAAATTCAGCAAGTCTGGACAATATCTTCACTCCAATAGTCTAGGCGGCGGCAAAAACTGAGTGCAACACCTGACCTTTCCGGTACGGTGCTGCCCCTATGTCATATACCGAACTCAGCGTTGAAGAACGCGCCACCATCCAAATCGGCCACGCCCAGGGCTTCAGCCTGCGCAGGATTGCTCGCCTGATCAATAGGTCTCCTTCGACCATCAGTCGAGAGCTGCGCCGCAATCGAGATGTCTGTGGCAGCTACTCGGCCCGCGCGGCCCAGGAGCAGATGAAGGCCCGCCGCCAAGTCTGTCGACCGAGCCGAAAGCTGCTGCCGGGGAGCGAGCGCTTCGAACTGGTGGTTCATATGCTGCGTGAGCGTTTGTCTCCCGAACAGATTGCCGGCAAGCTGCGCCACATGAACATACCTAGCCTCAGAGATGCCTACGTCTGTCGCGAGACGATCTACAACGCGATCTATGCCCTGCCAGTGGGTGAGCTGCGTAAGGAGCTGATCATCTGTCTGCGCCAAGGCAAGACGACGCGCCGGCCGCGCTCTGGTGGCGTGGATCGGCGCGGCCAGATCCCCGAGATGGTCAGTATTCATGTGCGCCCGCCGGAGATTGAAGACAGGCTGATGCCGGGGCATTGGGAAGGCGACCTCATCAAGGGTAAGGCCAACGCCTCGTCCGTCGGTACGCTGGTGGAACGCACCAGTGGGTACCTGATGTTGGTGAAGATGAACGACGCGACGGCGACTTCGGCGCTGGAAGGCTTCAGCGCCGCGCTCAATAGCATGCCGCTGGAGATGCGCAAGAGCATGACTTACGACCAGGGCCGGGAGATGGCGCGACACGCCGAGATCACCCAAAGAACCGGCGTGGCGATCTACTTCTGCGACCCGCACAGCCCCTGGCAGCGCGGCAGCAACGAAAACATCAACGGCCTGATTCGCCAGTACTTGCCCAAGGGCACAGACCTGTCGGTACATAGCCAGGAGGAGCTGGACGCCATTGCGCTGCAACTGAACATGCGACCGCGTAAGCGCTTCGACTTCAAATGCCCAATCGAAGTTATGGACGAGGTGATGCAGAAGGCCATGGCTATGCGGCATGATGCTCCAGTTTCAATTCAATGACCGTGTTGCACTCAGCTCCTGCAACCGCCCTATTTTTGGCTGATACAAACCACAAACAAAGCTATAAGCCATGAACTGGTTAAGGTTCGATTAAGTGGCCTACCTGTGAATTTTGTACAGGCATGAAAAATTGTAGTAGTTAATGCGCCGAGAGTAAATCATGTTGTTCTTGCTCATCGACTATTTGCCAGTTGATACAAATCGGTGCAGGTCTTGAGTTGTGTGTCGAGCGTTATTTTCAGGTATGGCTATTTAATGGCGCGCGATGCTCCTAACAAACTCCTTGCTGGGCATTGGCCGTCCAAACAAGTAGCCCTGGAGAAAATGCACGCCTTTGTCCAGCAGATAGTCACGCTGTTCGGGAGTTTCAACTCCTTCGGCGACTATACCTAGATCGAGTTTGATCGAGAGTTCGATAATGCTGTCCAGTATATGCAGCGACAGCGCGTCGGCGCCGATCATGGCAACGAAGCTCTGGTCGATCTTCAAATAATCGACATTGAACTTGCGCAGATAGCCCAGGCTGGAGTGCCCGGTGCCGAAATCGTCGATGGCAATCATCACCCCCAGTTCGTGCAGCGCGCTGAACAATTGCTGGGTGACGGGAGTGGGCTCGATCAGCTCGCGTTCGGTCAGCTCCAGCACCAGGATCACCTTGCCCGGCGCGAACGCGGCGAGAAACTCCCGGCAATCCTCCAGTAATTGCAAATCCTGGCAATGGCGGGCGGTGATGTTGATATTGATATGGAAACCATCGATGAAGTCGGCGGCGCAGGGCACCAGGGCCTCCCGAGTCTGTTGCAGCAACGAGCGCGTCATGGGCACGATCAGCCCTGTGTGCTCGGCGAAGGGAATGAACAGGTCCGGACGCACCAATCCCTCCCTGGGATGCTGCCAGCGCATCAACACTTCGATACCCGCCCATTGCAGGCTATCGCTACGCACCACCGGCTGGAAGTACGGGATGAACTCCCGGGCCCCCAGCGCCCTGCGCAGTTCATGGCTAGGGGAGACGGCACGTTTTTGCAGCCAATGGGCGAGGGCGCCTGCGGCGGTTCCGAGAAAGATCAGCAAGCTGAACAGCGCCGGGTACTGGCTCCTCATGTAGTGCCAGACACTGCCTTCGGCAAAGCCGGCGTCGACACTATAGGGGTAGCGCGACGACTCCAGGTATTGATTGGCCACGGCGGCCCGGGGCGCAATGCCATCGCGCACCTGACCGTCGCTGGACAGCCAATGCTGGCCCACTTGCAAATGCAATTGGGCGAAGCGGTTGAGCATGCGCAGGGTATTGGTCGGGTGATAACCGTTGATGGCCGCCAGCGCAGCACCTTCCCCGTCACTCAAGCGATAGACCAGTAGCGGGGTGTCGGGAGTGAGATGGTTGCCGTCCATCAGTTGTAGCCGGCCATCCACATAGTTCCCGGGGTCGAGGGACGCGGCGTAGTTGCCCAGGTAGGAACTGCAATAGTTGTTGTTGCGCCATACCAGGTTGGTAGAGCGCACCCACGGCAGACGGGTGACTTGTTCGCGCAGCGCCAGTTGCTGCGCAGCGTTGCAATCTTGCCCGGCCAGGGGCAGCAACGCGCGGGTGGCGCTGTCGGTGTGGTCCAGCATCTGGTCGAACTGCTCGATGGCCTCCTCGGCGGTTTCCAGGCTGGAGCGCAGCAGCGTACGTTGCGCCTGGAAATAGAGAATGACGGCACCGAGCACGATTGGCAGGAGTATCGCCATCAGGGTCCAGAAACTGCGGGTGGCGTGTGTAAGTGGACCTTTGGCGGTCAGCGGCATGGGTCGGACCTGTGGCAGGAGAGGGGCGCGACGCGATGCCGCTTGGGAGCCGGTATTGCAATCATCGCAGGATAGACGGCTTTGCCTGGCCATAGAGACGTTGGGCAAGGTCGATGAAGGCCAGCGTTGCAGGTGAGGACTGGCGTCGGTCCAGCACCGCGATGGCGATCCTGCGTTGCACTGTCGGTTCCAGTGGCCGGTTTGTATAACGTGGATCTGTCCCTTGGGGCAATGACAACTGGGCGACGATGCTCAAAGCGTCGCCTCGTGCCACGGTTTCCAGGGTGCTGAGCAATTGTGAGCAGCGATAGCGGATATTGGGTTTGAGCCCGGCACCGATGAACAATCGCGAAACCAGCTCTGAGGACCCCGCCTCGGTCAGCACGAATGGATCGTTGCACAACTGTTCCAGACGTACCTGAGGTTCCTGGGCCAGCGGGTGCTCGGCTGGAAGCAGTGCCACCAACTGGTCCTCCGCCAGGGCAAAGGTATCGAAGCGTTCCTGGGGCTGCACGACGAAACCCAGATCGATGCGCCGCTCCTCCAGCCACTGCAGGACCTGTCGATCCGGCCCCTCGTCGATGTGCACCTCGATGCCCGGGTACTGGCTGCGAAATTGCGCGAGGATCGGGGGTAGCAGCCGGATGGAAGAGCTAGGGCCGAACGAACCGATGCGCAAGGTGCCACGCTTCATGCCCCGGGCATCGGCTGCCTCCTGTTCCAACGTCGCTGCCAGGCCGAGCATGCCCCGGGCACGTGTCAGCAATTGCTGGCCAATATCGGTGAGTTCGACCTGGGCCTGGTGCCGGTGGAACAGCTCGACCCCCAGCTCCTGTTCCAGGGCGCGAATGGCATGGGACACGGCCGACTGGCTGATGCCCAGGCGCGTTGCAGCGCTGGTGAACCCTTGGAGTTCGGCTACCCGGGAGAAGATTTCCAACTGGGTCAGGGTCATGAGTAAAAGCTCATTTTACGATGATTGGATATTAGACAAAGAATGCGCTGGCAATACAAACCCTTCTCCCGAGTGCGATGAATATGAGTGAAAGCAGCGTTCATGATTCCCTGGTGGCCAGGCATAGCGACCTGACGGTGTACTGCAAGCTGGCGGCGGTCACCATGATTTGGGGCGGCACCTTTGTGGCGGGACGTTACCTGGCCTCGGGGCTATCGCCGTTGCTGGCCGCCAGCCTGCGGTTTCTCCTGGCCAGCCTGGCCCTGCTTGGCTTCATGGCCATTGCACGCATCCCGCTGGCCCGCCCGAGCCTTCGGCAACTGGGCCAGTTGGCGGTGCTGGGCTTTTTCGGAATCTTCTTCTACAACCTGTGTTTCTTCCTGGGCCTGCAGCAGATCAACGCCTCGCGGGCCTCGTTGATCGTCGCGCTGAACCCGGCGGTGATCGCCCTGGCGTCCTGGGCGTTGTTCAAGGAGCGCTTGAGTCGACGCAAGCTGCTGGGGGTCTCCCTGTGCCTGGGGGGCGCGGCCCTGGTGATCTGCAGCCGTGATCCCTCGGCCTTGATCAGCCAGGCAGGGAGCTGGCGGGGCGACCTGCTGATCCTTGGCTGTGTCTTGGGCTGGGGAGTGTACTCGCTGTTTTCCAAGGGCTTGAACCAGAGCCTGGGGCCCTTGCAGACGGTGACCTACTCGGTGGTGATGGGCACCTTGATGTTGTGCGCCGCGACCCTGGCCCGCGGCGAGTTCGACCTGCAGGCAGTGCTTGGCCTGGACCTGGCCCAGGGCTTGAGCCTGCTGTACCTGGGCGTATTGGGTTCAGCGCTGGCCTACATCTGGTACTACGACGGTTTGCGGCGAATCGGAGCAACCCGCTCTGGGGTGTTCATCGCCCTCAATCCACTGACAGCGGTGATCCTCGGTGCCGTGCTGCTCGGGGAGCAACTGAGCCTGGTGATGGCGTTCGGCGCAGCGTTGATCCTGGGAGGCATCTACCAGTGCAACAAACCCCTTGCGAGCGGGGCAAGAAAGGCGATTTTATAAAGAGTGCGGACAAAGGCTTTTACGCTGTGTAGAATCTGGTTACGCATACAATAATAAAGTCTTCTGGCAGCAGAAGCCTGGCCAGCCGGCAAGACAGGACCGATATGAAGATTCTCGGATTCCAACTCATCTATGGTGACTTCCTCGCGCGCAGCGTGCGGGGCATTTCCTGCGCACCACCTGCCTTCCTCAGCATTGATAGCAACTAACGTTCCGTTAATTCTAAAAATATGATGAGGCGCCAACCATGGCAGATATCTTTGAAAACCCGATGGGCCTGATGGGCTTTGAATTCATCGAATTCGCATCGCCCACCCCCAATACCCTCGAGCCGATCTTCGAGATCATGGGTTTCACCAAAGTCGCGACCCATCGTTCAAAAGACGTGCACCTGTATCGCCAAGGCGCGATCAACCTGATCCTCAACAACGAACCCCACAGCATCGCTTCCTACTTCGCCGCAGAACACGGCCCGTCGGTATGCGGCATGGCGTTCCGCGTCAAGAACGCCCAGCAGGCCTACGCCCGTGCCCTGGAACTGGGGGCGCAGCCGATCCACGTCGCCACCGGCCCGATGGAGCTGAACCTGCCGGCGATCAAGGGCATCGGCGGCGCGCCGCTGTACCTGATCGATCGCTACGGCGAAGGCAGCTCGATCTATGACATCGACTTCGTGTTCCTCGAAGGCGTGGACCGCAACCCACCAGGTGCGGGCCTGAAGATCATCGACCACCTGACCCACAACGTGTATCGCGGGCGCATGGCCTACTGGGCCGGTTTCTACGAGAAGCTGTTCAACTTCCGCGAGATCCGCTACTTCGACATCAAGGGCGAGTACACCGGCCTGACTTCCAAGGCCATGACCGCTCCGGACGGCATGATCCGCATCCCGCTGAACGAGGAATCGTCCAAGGGCGCAGGCCAGATCGAAGAGTTCCTGATGCAGTTCAACGGCGAAGGCATCCAGCACGTGGCGTTCCTCACCGACGACCTGGTCAAGACCTGGGACGCCCTGAAGAAGATCGGCATGCGCTTCATGACCGCACCGCCTGATACCTACTACGAAATGCTCGAAGGTCGCCTGCCAAACCACGGCGAGCCGGTTGATCAACTGCAATCGCGCGGCATCCTGCTCGACGGTGCGTCGGATAAAGAAGACAAGCGCCTGCTGCTGCAGATCTTCTCGGAAACCCTGATGGGCCCGGTGTTCTTCGAATTCATCCAGCGTAAAGGCGACGATGGCTTCGGCGAGGGCAACTTCAAGGCGCTGTTCGAATCGATCGAACGCGACCAGGTACGTCGTGGTGTGCTCGCTACCGAGTAATCCCCACAAGGCCTGAATCCAGAGCCCGGCCAGGTCTTTCCTGGCCGGGCTTTGTTTTGCCTGTCGGTTGGCGATTGTGAATGTGTTAATGTTCTCGCCTTTGTTTCCCAGCCCTGACCTGTGCCGCGATGAAAACACCCAGACCTTCCCTGACCCTGACCCTGCTACAGGCCCGTGAGGCCGCCATGGCGTTTTTCCGTCCTTCCCTGAACCAGCACGACCTGACCGAGCAGCAATGGCGGGTGATTCGCATCCTGCGCCAGAACGGCGAACTGGAGAGTCACCAGTTGGCGAAGATGGCCTGCATCCTGCCGCCGAGCATGACCGGAGTGCTGACCCGCCTGGAGCGTGACGAATACGTCAGTCGGCGCAAATCCCCGGAAGACCAGCGCCGCCTGTTCATTACCCTGACCGAGAGGGGCCACACCTGCTTCGAGTCGATGAGCGACGACATGGAGGTCAACTACCAGAGGATCCAGCAGCAGTTCGGCGAAGACAAGATGCAGGCCCTGCTGGCCCTGCTCAACGAACTGAAGCAGATCAAACCCTGACGAAGCTTGGCACGGCCGTGGCCGTGCTTCAGTCAGGGGGCGGCTGCACTCAGGCCCTCGGGGCCTTGCCCCAGGCTCTTTTACCCACCTTCAAGAGCATCACCTGCGACGCTGGCGCAGCAGATGGCGTGCGCCCTCGATGATCAGCACCACTACCGCCAGCCAGATCGGCACGTACGTCAGCCATTGCCCATCCTTGATGCTTTCTCCCAGCAGCAGCGCCACGCACAGCAGGAGCACCGGCTCCACGTAGCTGAGCAGGCCGAACAGGCTGAAGGCCAGCTGGCGGCTGGCGATGATGTAGCACACCAGGGCCGAGGCGCTGATCAGGCCCAACAAGGGAATCAACAGGTACAGGCGGGGGTAGGCCTCCAGCACGGCGAAGCCTTGTTCACCGCTTTGCACGAACCACAGCGCCACCGGTATCAACAACGCCATGTCCAGCCACAGGCCGCCCAAATGATCGCTTTGCAAGCGCCGGCGCAAGACGAAATACAGTGGGTAACCCACTGCCACCACCAGGGTCGCCCAGGAGAAACTGCCCACCTGGTACAGCTCGTTGAGTACGCCGACGCACGCCAGGAACGCGGCGACCTTCTGCAACCAGGACAGGTGTTCGCCGTAGACGATGCGTCCGGTGAGGATCATCGTCAGCGGCAGCAGGAAGTAGCCTTGGGACACATCCAGGCTGTAGCCGTTGAGCGGTGCCCACATGAACAACCACAACTGCACACCCACCAGGGCCGAGGACAACAGCAGCGCCAGGGCCATGACTGGAGTGTCGCGTACCCGGCGCAACACTTCGCCGACCCGTCGCCATTCACCGGTCAACAGCATGAACACGGTCATGCAGGGGAGGGTGAGGAGCATTCGCCAACCAAAGATCTCCACCCCGGTGAGGGGAGCCAGCAGCGACGTATAGAAATACATGACGGCAAACAGCACCGACGCCAAGACCGATAACGCAATACCTTTCGACACACTGTCCTCGTAAGACCCGGATGCGCAGCGCGCACGGAGTAGGGGAAATAAGCGAGGGCAATATAGAGGGTTTGGCGCGAAATTTTTGCTCTGTTTGCGACATCCCCGAGGGATATTGTTTCGTTTGTGCCACAGGCAGCGCTCGGAAGCCGCCGGTGGCGACCCTTGCGCTGCCACTGGCGCGGCTCAGTCCAGGCGGGCGAAGCGTCCCGGGACGAAGTGGCTGACATCGTTGAACCCCGGGGTCGAAGCGTGCCCCGGAGTGACCAGGGAATCGATGAAGACCTCGTCCTCGGCACTGATCTGTACGGCCAGGGCCTGGGTATAGGTATCCCACTGGGCCTCGGTGCGAGGGCCGACGATGGCTGAGCTCACGGCCTGGTTGTTCAGCACCCAGGCAATGGCGAACTCGACGATCCCGACCCCTCGGCCCTGGGCGTATTGCTGGATCTGCTGGGCAATGCGCAGGGATTCCACGCGCCATTCGGTCTCCAGGATGCGCTTGTCCTGGCGCCCGGCCCGGCTGCCGCTGTCCGGGGCCGCATCGGGTGCGTACTTGCCACTGAGCACGCCGCGGGCCAGCGGGCTGTAGGGCACCACCCCCAGGCCATAGGCACGGGCTGCTGTGATCTGCTCGGCCTCGGCCTGGCGATTGACGATGTTGTACAAGGGTTGGCTGACGATCGGGCGCTCCACACCCAACTGGTCGGCAATGCGTACCGCGTCGGCGATCCGCCAGCCCCGATAGTTGGACAGCCCCCAGTGGCGGATCTTGCCCTGGCGCAGCAGGTCGCCAATGGCCGCGATGCTCACCTCCAGCGGCGTGCCGTGGTCCTCGCGGTGCAGGTAGTAGATATCCAGGTAATCGGTACCCAGTCGCGTCAGGCTGGCTTCGATGGCATTGAAGATGTGCTTGCGGCTCAGGCCGCTGCGGTTGGGCACGCCGTCCGTGGGGCCGAAGCCGACCTTGGAGGCCAGGACCCACTCATGGCGATGCCTGGCGATGGCTTCACCGACGATTTCCTCGGAGCGGCCCTGGGTATAGACGTCAGCGGTATCGATGAAGTTGATCCCTTGGTCCCAGGCCTTGTCGATGATGCGCAGCGAGTCTTCGGTGCTGGTCTGCTCACCGAACATCATGGTGCCCAGGGTCAGGCTGGAAACCTTGAGGCCGGAGTGGCCGAGGAGGCGATAGCTCATGGTGCGAAGTCCTTGTGCTAGAGAGGTGGCCGGAGTTTTGGCCGTTGGGACCGAGCATCAAATACCAGAACCACCTACCAGGGCAATGCCTGTCATGGACACAGTTCACGACAGCGCTGGACCAGGAACCCGTGCAGCAGGCGCACCCGCTCGGACACCTGCAAGCGATGCGGGCACAGCAGGTTGAAGGGCAGTGGCTCCCCTTGCCAGTCCGTGAGCAGCGGCACCAGGCGCCCGGCGCGAAGGTCCTCGGCCACATCCAGTCGGGCCTTGTAGACCAGGCCATGGCCGGCGAGGGCCCAGCGACGGGCCACCTCGCCGTCGTCGCACGCGTAGTCGCCGCCCACCTGGATCTCTCGCACCTGGTCGTCCCGGCTGAAGCGCCAGAGGTCGTAGCGCTGGCCATCGCGCAGGTAGAGCAGGGCGCTGTGCCCGGCCAGGTCCTCGGGCACTTGCGGTGTGCCATGGCGGGCCAGGTACTGCGGGCTGGCGCAGACCACCCGGTGATGCACGGCCAGGATCGGCAGGGCCACCAGGCTGGAATCCCCGGGCACGCCAAAGCGCAGGGCCACATCCACGCTCTCGCGGAACAGGTCGGCATGGCGGTCGTTGAGCTGCAGTTGCAGGCGCAGTTGCGGGTGCTGGTTCTTGAACTCGTCGAGCCAGGGCAGCAACGCGTTGCGCCCGAAATCCGAAGGGGCCGATAGCTGCAGCACGCCGCATAGGCCCTGGCCCTGCTGCCTGAGCGCCTGTTCGCCATCCTCCAGGGTGGCCAGGGCCAGGCGCACGCTGTCCAGGTAGCGGCGGCCCTCCGGGGTCAGGCGCAGGCTGCGGGTGGAACGGGCCAGCAGGCGACTGCCCAGGCGGGTTTCCAAGCGCTTCAAGGCAATGCTGGCGGCCGCCGCGGTGATGCCGAGGCTGCGCGCCGCTGCGGAAATACTGCCTTCGTCGGCGATGCGAACGAAGGTTTCCAGGTCGAGGATCGAGCTCATTGATAAAAATCCTTTAAAGATCTTTGCGTTTTAAGCGGATTTTTCTCCGATTGGCAAGCTGTGAAGATGTAATTCCTTTCCTTCACAACAGGTGATCGCAATGACTCTTTCCAATCCAGGCTTGCACCAACAGACCGTCGTGGTCATCGGGGCCGGCAGTGGCATCGGCGCCGCCGTGGCGCACCAGGCCGCCGCCCGTGGCGCCCGGGTAGTGCTGGCCGGGCGCGATCTTAAGGCCTTGCAGCGCCAGCAGGCACGCCTGCCGGAGTCGGCCCGGGCGCTGAGCGTGGACATCACCGACAGCGCCAGCCTGGAGGCCTTGTTCCAGGCCGTGGGCGGCTTCGAGCACCTGGTGATCAGCGCCGGCCCGGCCATCGTTCCCAACCCCTTGGCCGACACCGACCTGCACGATGCCCAGCGGGCTTTCGAGGTCAAGTTCTGGGGCGTATGGCGGGCCGTGCAGGCTGCACTGCCGTACCTGGCGGCCCGGGGCAGCATCAGCCTGACCTCGGGCATGTTGTCGCGCAAGATGGTCCCCGGGCAGGTACTCAAGACCACCCTCAATGCCGCCCTCGATGCCCTGGGCAAGCACCTGGCCAAGGAGCTGGCGCCACGGCGGGTGAACGTCATCAGCCCGGGGATCACCGATACCGAGGCCTACGCTGGCATGTCCGCCGATGCCCGCGCGGCGATGTTCGCCAAGGCGGCCGCGAGCTTGCCGGTCGGCCGGGTCGGGGAGCCGGGGGAGGTGGCGGCGGCTTTCATCCTGGCCATGGAGAACGGCTTCATCAACGGCAGCCTGATCGATGTCGACGGCGGAGGCCTGTTGTGAACTGGCGCTTCGACCACCTGGCCTTCAACACCGATGGTGGCTCGACGCTGCCTGAGGCCTTTGCCGAACTACTGGGGCTGCATGCGGGCCGCCGTCCGCCGTTTCCGTTCCCCGGGCGCTGGCTGTACCAGGATGATCAGGCGCTGGTGCATGTCATCGAGCAGAACGCTTGCCCCACGCCACAGCTGAGCCATATCGCCTTCAGCACCCAGGAGGCCGCCGCAGCGGTCTTGCTGCGGGTGCAAGCCAGCGGTCTTGAGCACCAGGTGGCGCAGGTGCCGGAAGATGGTCTCTGGCAGATCTTCGTGCGCCTGCCCGGGGGCCTGGTGCTGGAACTGGATGCCCCGGCATCGGGGGCGTTGGCCAGCAGTCATGATTACGCCCTGCACCCTGGCGCACCGGACTGACCCCCACCACGAAAAAAGCCCGTTCCAGCCGATGCTCGAACGGGCTTTTGCCGCAGCCGGGGCTCAGCGATGCAAGGTACGGGTCATGCGCAGGGCCAACAGGGCGCCGGCGACGATCACGGCCGCCAGCAGGTACAAGGCGGCATCGGTGGAACCAGTGCTGTCCTTGACCCAGCCGACGATGTAGGGGCTGAGGAAACCGGCCATCTGGCCCATGGAGTTGATCAATGCCAGGCCACCGGCAGCCGCCCCGGCGCTGAGCAGCGCCGTAGGCACTGGCCAGAACATCGGCAGGCCGGTGAGGGCACCCATGGTGGCGATGCTCAGGCCGAGGATGGCGATGGCCGGGTTGGCGGCGAAGTTCACCGCGATCAGCAGCCCCACGGCGCCCATCAGCATCGGCACCACCAGGTGCCAGCGGCGCTCCTTGTTCAGGTCCGCCGAACGTCCCACCAGCAGCATGAACACGGCCGCCAGCAGGTAGGGAATCGCGCTGAGCCAGCCGATCACCAGGTTATCGGCAAAACCCAGGTTCTTGATGATTGACGGCAGCCAGAAGTTGATGGCGTAGACCCCGCTCTGGATGCAGAAGTAGACCAGGCCGAAGGCCCAGATCGCCGGGTTCTTGAACACCTGGGCCAGGGAGTCGCTGGCAGTCTTGGGCTGGTTGGCGGCGTCTACGGCCTGGTCGGCCTCCAGCACCGCACGCTCGGCCGGGCTCAGCCACTTGGCGTGGGCGAAGCCGTCGCTGAGCAGGAAGTACGCCAGGGCACCCAGCACCACCGTCGGAATGCCTTGCAGCAGGAACATCCACTGCCAGCCGGCGAGGCCGCCCTGGCCTGCGGCGAAGTGGTTGAGGATCCAGCCGGAGAACGGGCTGCCCAAAAGGCCCGAGACCGGGATCGCCGACATGAACAGGGCCATGATCCGGCCACGGCGGAAGGTCGGGAACCACTGCGACAGGTACAGCACCACGCCAGGGAAGAAGCCGGCTTCGGCAGCGCCGGTGAACAGGCGCAGGGTGTAGAACTGGGTCGGCGTAGTGACGAACAGCAGGCAGGTGGACAGCGTGCCCCAGACAATCATCATCAGGGCGATCCAGCGCCGCGGACCGAAGCGGGTCAGCGCCAGGTTGCTGGGCACGCCGCACAGCACGTAGCCGATGAAGAAGATCCCGGCGCCCAGGCCGTAGACCGTTTCACTGAACTTCAGGGCGTCGAGCATCTGCAACTTGGCGAAGCCAACGTTGACCCGGTCCAGGTAGTTGAACAGGTAGCAGATGAAGATGAAGGGGATCAGGCGCAGGGTGATGCGCTTGTAGACGGCATTCTTGTCGTCAGCCTGGGCCAGTGCGGCAGCGGCTCTGTGTGACATGGTGTGTCTCTCTTTATTATGATTTTTCACGGTGCAAGGGTAACGTTGACCGCCCTGAGAGTCTCGGCCACCCCGGTGCCGCTGTCTTTGTGCCGGCGCACAGCGAATGGTTTCAGGGCCTGTGCCAGCGAACAACGCCGTACGGTTTGCAGTCCCGTCTTAGTCGCATCAGCCTCAAGGATCATCCCCCTATGTTCGAACTCGATCATGACCTGGCCCAGGACATCGTCGACCGCACGATGGCCATCCTGCCTTATAACGTCAATGTCATGGACAGCCAGGGCCTGATCCTCGGCAGCGGCGAGCCGGAACGTATCAACACCCGCCACGAAGGTGCACAACTGGTGCTGGCCAACGGCCGCGTGGTGGAGATCGACGAACCTACCGCATGCCGGCTCAAGGGCGTGCAGCCGGGGATCAACCTGCCGTTGCTGCACGACCAGCGCCTGATCGGCGTGCTGGGCATCACCGGCGATCCAGCGCTGTTGCGTACCTATGCCGAGCTGGTGCGCATGACCGCCGAGATGCTGGTGAGCCAGCGCCATCAGCAGGCCGAGCAGCAATGGCGGCGCCAACGTTGCGACGATCTGCTGGCATTGCTGCTGGGCGAGGGGGGCGACTCGCCGCGCCTGGTGGATGAGGCCCGGCAAATGGGACTCAAGCCACAACTGGCGCGTACGCCTTATCTGTTCGAGCTCGCCCCGGGGCAGAACGTCGAAGCCCTCAGTGCCTGGCTGCTGTCGCGTTACCCGGACAGCTGGTGCGTCAGCGCGGCGCAGACCTCGCTGCTCTGGTGTCGACCGGCGACCCTGAGCCTGGACAACCCGCGGTTGCTGGAAAAGCTCGCCAGCCAGGGTTGGAGCATCGTGCGGGTGGCCGTGGGCGGGCAGGCCGATGGCCTGCCCGGGCTGCGTCGCTGCTATCGCCGGGTGGGCGACCTGCTGGCCTACGGTCGCGACATCCTGCCGGATACCCGGGTGTTGACCCTGGATCGCTACCGCTTGCCGGTCATGCTCTGGCGCCATCGCAACGACGATGCCCTGGACGAGCTGCTCAGCCCTTTGCGCAAGGTCCTGGCCAAGGACAGCAATGGCCAGTTGATCGCGACCCTGCGCAGTTGGTGCGACCACGACGGCCAGAGCCAGGCCTGTGCCGATGCCTTGGGCATCCACCGTAACAGCCTGCGCTATCGCATGGAGCGCATCACCGAACTCAGTGGCGTCGACCCTTTACGCCTGGACGGCATGCTCTCGCTGTACCTGGCCGTGCAACTGCTGCCCCAGCAACCCGCCTCCCAATTCCCTCCTGAATAACGGCGGTGCCGGTGTTACGGGTGCTGCGTCCCCGGTCGCAGCCCTATCATCCCGACTGCGCGGGTTGTAGCAATGAACAATAAAGTGCCTGCGTCCTTGTGCAGCGGACTGGCGTCAGCCGCTGCGGCAAATGGCAGCATGGCGCCACAAGAACCGGAGATAGCCCCATGAAGATCATCATCGCCCCCGACTCGTTCAAGGACAGCCTGAGTGCCGAAGGCGTGGCCCAGGCCATCGCCCAGGGGCTGGCCGAGGCCTGGCCCGAAGCCCAGGTACTGCAGTGCCCGATGGCCGATGGTGGCGAGGGCACGGTGGAGTCGGTACTCGCCGCATGCCAGGGGCAACTGCGCAGCACCCGGGTCCAGGGCCCGCTGGGTAGCGAAGTGCAGGCTCGCTGGGGCTGGCTGGCATCGAGCCACACGGCGATCATCGAAATGGCCGAGGCCAGTGGCCTGCAACTGGTGCCGCCAGGCCAGCGCGATGCCTGCCACAGCAGCACCTTCGGTACCGGTGAATTGATCCAGGCGGCCCTGGACGCCGGCGCCCGGCGCATCATCCTGGCCATCGGCGGCAGCGCCACCAACGACGGCGGGGCTGGAGCCCTGCAAGCCCTGGGGCTCAAGCTGCTGGACCGTCGGGGCCAGGTGCTGCCCCGGGGTGGCCTGGCCCTGGCCGACCTGGCCAGCATCGAGCTAGACGCCATGGACCCGCGCCTGGCCCAGGTGCGTTTCGAGATCGCCGCCGATGTCAACAACCCACTGTGTGGCGAGCAGGGGGCCTCGGCCATCTTCGGCCCGCAAAAGGGCGCCTCGGCGCAGCAGGTCCAGGCCCTGGACCAGGCACTGGGGCACTTTGCCGATCTCTGCGCCCAGGTGCTGCCCAGGGACGTGCGTGACGAACCCGGCAGTGGCGCCGCCGGTGGCCTGGGATTCGCCGCCAAGGCGTTTCTCGGCGCGAGGTTCCGCCCCGGGGTGGAAGTGGTTGCCGAGCTGGTAGGGCTGGAACAGGCGGTGCGTGGCGCCGACCTGGTGATCACTGGCGAAGGGCGCTTCGATGCCCAGACCCTGCGTGGCAAGACGCCCTTCGGCGTGGCACGGATCGCTCGCCAGCAGGGGGTGCCGGTGATCGTCATCGCCGGCACCCTCGGCGAGGGCTACCAGCAGATGTATGCCCATGGCGTGGACGCGGCCTTCGCCCTGACCTCCGGGCCCATGAGCCTGGAACAGGCCTGCGCCGAGGCCCCGCGATTGTTGCGCGAGCGGGCGGCGGACATCGCCCGGCTCTGGCGCCTGGCCGCTACCCGCCAGGCCAGTGTCTAACAGGCCGTTGAAAAATGTAGGCGAGGCAGCCAGCGCAAGGCGAAAACAGGCGAAAAAGCGCAATTTACATGTGGTAAATGAGCATTTTGACCGGGCTGGCGCACCAGCCTGTTTTCAACGCAGCGATGGCAACGCAGGTAGATTTTCAACGGTCTGCTAGCGCAAGCCCCGCTCAGTAGACCCCACCCTCGCTGCTGGGGGCGTCCTGGGCCTTGTACTGCCCGGCCAGGTTCTGCAAGCCCTTCATCAGCACCGTGGTATCGACCCCCACCGCGACGAAGTTGGCCCCCAGCTCGATGCAGCGCCGGGCCAGGCCCTGGTCGGCACTGAGGATGCCCGCGGCCTTGCCGGCCTGGCGCACCCGCAGGATGGCGTCCTCGATCGCCGCGACCACCTGGGGATGTCCGGGATTGCCGCGATGACCCATGGCCGCCGACAGGTCGGCCGGGCCGATGAAGACCCCGTCGACCCCCTCCACCCGGACGATCTCGTCCAGGTTGCGCAAGCCCTCCAGGTTCTCGATCTGCACCAGCAGGCACATGTGTTCGTCGGCCTGGTCCAGGTAGCCGGGGATGCTGTTCCAGCGTGAGGCCCGGGCCAGGGCGCTGCCGACCCCGCGAATGCCCTGGGGCGGATAACGCATGGCGCTGACCAGCTGGCGCGCCTGGGCCGCGCTTTCGAGCATGGGCACCAACAGGGTCTGGGCACCGATATCCAGCAACTGCTTGATCAGCGCGGTATCGCCGATCGGCGGGCGGACGATGCCGTGGGCGCCGTAGGGGGCGATGGCCTGCAATTGCCCCAGCAAGCTGCGCAGGTCGTTGGGGGCGTGCTCGCCGTCCAGCAGCAGCCAGTCGAAACCGGCATTGGCCGCCAGCTCGGCGCAGTAGGCATTGGCCAGACCCAGCCACAGGCCGATCTGTGGCTCGCTGCCTTGCAGGCGTTGCTTGAACAGGTTCTGCGGCATGTCCATGGCGTTCTCCTCAGACGAAACGGCAGGCGATGCTGCCCAGTTGGTCGTAGTCGACGTGGAATACATCCCCCGGGCGTGCGGCCACCGGACGGGTGAACGAGCCGCCAAGGATGATCTGCCCGGCTTCCAGGCCGACGTCGTAGGCTGCCAGCTTGTTGGCCAGCCAGGCCACGCCCTTGGCCGGGTGGTTGAGCACCGCGGCCGAGACCCCGGACTCTTCGATCACACCGTTGCGGTACAGCACCGCCGGCACCTTGCGCAGGTCCACGTCGCCGGGGCGCACGGCCCGGCCACCCATCACCACCCCGGCGTTGGCGGCGTTGTCGGAAATGGTATCGAAGACCTTGCGCGTGGCCTGGGTCTGCGGGTCTACCTGCTGGATGCGCGCGTCGATGATCTCCAGCGCCGGGATCACCCAGTCGGTGGCTTCCAGTACATCGAACAGGGTGCAGCCGGGGCCCTTGAGGGGCTTGCCGAGGATGAACGCCAGCTCCACCTCGACCCGCGGCACGATGAAGCGCTGGAAGGGAATGTCACTGCCTTCCTCGAACAGCATGTCGTCCAGCAGGGCGCCGAAGTCCGGCTCGCTGATGTTCGACGACACTTGCATTGCCCGGGAGGTGAGGCCGATCTTGTGGCCCACCAGCCGGCGGCCGTCGCGGATCTTGCGTTCCACCCAGCTGCGCTGGATCGCATAGGCATCCTCGATGCGGATGTCCGGGTATTCCAGGGACAGCTGGCCGATCTGTTCGCGGCTGCGTTCGGCGGCGTCGAGGCGCGCCGCGGCCTGTTGGATGTCGGAGGGGCTGAGCATGTTCATTTCTCTTGTGGATTGACGATAGGGGCCGGTACCCAGAGCACCAGCCAGGCGCCCAGGGCGATCAGCAGAGCCAGGGCATACAGCGCCAGGCTGGCGCTTTGGGTGGCGTCACGCACCACGCCGATCAGGTAAGGCGCGAGGAAGGCCGCGACGCTGCCGAAGGAACTGATCAGGGCGATGCCCGCCGCCTGGGTATTGCTGGCCAGAAAGGCCGGTGGCAGTTGCCAGAACATCGGCAATGCGGCGCTGGCGCCCATGCCCGCCACCACCAGGCCGAACATCACCAGCCAGGGGTTCTGTGGCGCCAGGGCGGTCAGCGCCAAACCCAGGCAGGCCATCAGCAGTGGCACGGCCAGGTGCCAGCGGCGTTCGCGCAGGTGGTCCGAGGAGCGGCCGACCGCCAGCATGAACAGGCAGCCAGCCAGGTAGGGCAGGGCGCTGAGCAGGCCGACGTCGCTGTCCCCGGCCACACCGGAGTGGTGGATCAGGGTCGGCATCCAGAAGGCGATGGTGTTGACCGCCAGCATCACCGCGAAATAGATGCCCACCAGCAGCCAGGCGTGGCGGTCCTTGAGAATGTCGCTGAAGCGGTTGATGGATTTGCGCTGCTCCTCTTGCTGCTGGGCCGTGTGCAACCAGGCCTTTTGCGCGGCGCTGAGCCATGTGGCCTGGTCGATGCTGTCCGGCAATGCCTTGAGCACCAGCAGCCCGAGCAGCACCACCGGCAGGCCCTCGATCAAAAACATCCATTGCCAGCCGCGCAAGCCGCCCCGGTCATGGAAGTTCTCCAGGATCCAGCCCGACAGCGGGCCGCCCAGGACCCCGGCCATGGGCACGGCGATGGCGAATAGCGCGGTGGCCTGGCCACGGCGGTCGGCCGGGAACCAGCGGTTGAGCAGCACCAGGATGCCGGGAAAGAAGCCGGCCTCGGCCACCCCCAGCAAGAAGCGCAGTACATAGAAGCCCCAGGCGTCCTGAACCAGCATCAGCGCGCTGGACAACAGGCCCCAGACCAGCATCAGCAGGGCGATCCAGCGCCGTGGCCCGACCCGCTCCAGGGCCAGGTTGCTGGGCACGCCGAACAGCGCGTAGGCGATGAAGAACAACCCGGCGCCCAGGCCGTAGACGCTGTCGCTGAAGCCCAGGTCCTGGGTCATCTGCAACTTGGCAAAGCCGATGTTGATCCGGTCCAGGTGGGCGAAGATGTAGCAGACGAACAGCAATGGCATCAGGCGCCAGGTGATCTTGCGATAGCAATCGTTGGCCTCGGCCAGCGGGGCCTGGGCAATGGCAGGGCGGGACATGGGCGTGGCCTCGTTGTTGTTCTTGTAGGTTGCGCAAGCCGTGGGTTACGGCGGCTACAGCGACTTGAGGAAGGCGTGGACGTTGTTGTGCTTGAAGTTGAGCTCGGCCTCCAGCTCGCTCATCTCGAACGACAGGGCCAGCAAGCGCTGGGCCTGCAATTGGGCGAAGTGCGCCTTGATGATCTCGAACAGGCCCTCGGCCACCTGGCGCCGGGTTTCAAGGTCGCGCCCGGCCCCCACTTGCAGGCGCATATGGACGAAGGCGTAGTCATGCTTGCCGTCGGCCATGCGCCAGGTGTCCAGGCGCACCCCGCGGCTGCGGATGCCACCCAGGGGGAACACGCCACTGGCGCCCAGGTAGTCGTGGACCTTTTCGAACAGCCCCGGCAGATCGGCCTGGGCTTCGATGTTGTCGGTGTATTCAGCGATGAAATGCGGCACGGGAACCTCCTTTGTGGGCAGCGGCAAGTGGCAAGCCGCAAGCTGCAAGAGGGATCTCCTGTGGCTGGGGCTCGCGGCTCACCGCTGCTCTTGGCGTTTTCTTGCAGCTCGTAGCTAGAAGCTTGTCGCTGCCTTCACAACGGAAAAATGGCGTTGATCTGGCCGGTGCCGGAGCTGCCGAACAGCGGCGTGACGATCTCGGCCGGGCGGTTGTACTCGGGGCCGCCCAGCAGCCCGAGGAGCATCGCCGTGTCGTGCATCTTGCCTTCGCCATAGCAGTGCTCGGCGTAGTCGGGGAGCATCGCGCAGAACTCGCGGAAGCGGCCCTGCTGCCACAACTCCACCACGCGCTGGTCGACCTGTTTGTCGAATTCCCGGGTCCAGTTGTGGATGTTGGCCTCGGCCTCGCGGTCATCGGAAAACCGGTGGGACAGGGAGCCGGAGGCCAGCACCAGGACCTTGCGGTCGCTCTTCTCGATGGCCCGGCGCACGGCGGCGCCGAAGGTGAAGCTGTCGGCCAGCTTGTGCCAGGCGCACCAGGCGGCGATGGACACCACCTGGAAATGCTCGGCGGCGGGCACGTCCATGTGCATGTAGCGCATGGGCACCAGGGTCCCGTACTCCAGCTCCAGGCTGGGGATGTTATGGGCCAGGGTGCGCACGTCGGCGGCGTTGGCCTCGGCGGCGATCAACTCCCCCAGCGCCGGGCAGCCCGGGTAGTCGTAGGTCATGTTCTTGATGAAGTGCGGCAGTTCGTTGCTGGTGTAGGTGCCGTTGAACACCTCGCCGCAATTGATGTGGTAGCCGCTGTTGACCAGCCAGTGCACATCGAACACCACCGCGGTGTCGGCGCCCAGGGCCCGGGCCCGGCGAGCGATTTCCTTGTGCCCGGCGATGGCCGCCTCGCGGCAGCCGTGGTGCTTGCCCGGCAACTCGGACAGGTACATCGATGGAACGTGGCAGACCTTGGCGGCCATGACGACTTCGCCCATGGTGCTTCTCCTGAAACATCTTATTGTTGGGGGGATCCGGGACGGTCCTGAACCTTACACGCCCCAGCGCGGGATGTGGTGGCTGCCCATGGAGAGGCAGACGTTCTTGATCTCGGCGAACACCTCGAAGCTGTATTCACCCCCTTCGCGCCCGGTGCCCGAGCCTTTGACGCCGCCGAATGGCTGGCGCAGGTCGCGCACGTTCTGGCTGTTGATGAACACCATGCCGGCCTCGATGCCCCGGGCCAGGCGGTGGGCCTTGCCGATGTCCTGGGTCCAGATGTAGGACGCCAGGCCGTACTCGGTGTCGTTGGCCAGGGCCAGGGCCTCGGCTTCGTCCTTGAACGGGATCAGGCACACCACCGGGCCGAAGATCTCTTCCTGGGCGATGCGCATCTTGTTGTCCACGTCGGCAAACACCGTGGGCTGGATGAACTGCCCGCGCGACAGGTGCGCCGGCAGGCCGGCCGGCCGCTCCAGGCCACCGGCCAGCAGGGTCGCGCCTTCCTCGATGCCGATGCGGATGTAGCCGGTGACCTTGTCGTAGTGCTGCTGGGTGATCATCGAGCCGACCTGGGTCTTGGGGTCCGTCGGGTCACCGACGATCAGGCGCTTGGCCCGGGCCGCGAACTCCTTGACGAACTGCGGGTACACGCTTTGCTGGATGAAGATCCGGCTGCCGGCGGTGCAGCGCTCGCCATTGAGCGAGAAGATGGTGAACAGCGCGGCGTCCAGGGCCCGTTCCAGGTCGGCATCCTCGAAGATCAGCACCGGCGATTTGCCCCCCAGTTCCATGGAGTACTTCTTCAGGCCCGCGGTCTGCATGATCTTCTTGCCGGTGGCAGTGCCGCCAGTGAAGGAAATGGCGCGCACATCCGGGTGGCGCACCAGGGCATCGCCGGCGGTGGCGCCATAGCCCTGGATCACGTTGAGCACGCCATTGGGGATTCCGGCCTCGACTGCCAGGCGTCCCAGTTCATTGGCGGTCAGCGGCGACAGTTCGCTCATCTTCAGCACCGCAGTGTTGCCCAGGGCCAGGCAGGGCGCGGTCTTCCAGGTGGCGGTCATGAACGGCACGTTCCACGGCGACACCAGGGCGCAGACCCCCACCGGCTGGTACAGGGTGTAGTTGAGCATCTGGTCGTCCACCGGGTAGCTGTGGCCATCCATGCGGGTGCAGACCTCGGCGAAGAAGTCGAAGTTGTGCGAGGCCCGGGGAATCAGCACGTTGCGCGTCTGGTGGATCGGCAGGCCGGTGTCCAGGGTCTCCAGCTCCGCCAGTTGCGGCACGTTCTGGTCGATCAGCTCTCCCAGGCGGCGCATCAGGCGTGCGCGCTCCTTGGCCGGGGTGTTGGCCCATTTCGGGAACGCTTCCTTGGCCGCGGCCACTGCACGGGCCACTTCCTCGGCGCCACCGCTGGCGACTTCGCCGATGGCCTCGCCGGTGGCCGGGTTGTAGTTGACGAAGGTGTCGCGGCTTGCGACTTCGCGGCCGTCGATCCAATGCTTGATCATGCTGTTGCCCCTTGTGCTGGATGGGCGAAGAACTCGGCTTCGCTGACGATTCGGTTGACCAGGCGCCCCACGCCTTGCACTTCCACCACCACTTCATCGCCGGGCACCACGTCGGCCAGGCCCTCGGGGGTGCCGGTGGCGATCATGTCGCCCGGTTGCAGGGTCATGAAGCTGGAGAAGTATTCGATCAGGTAGGGAATGTCGAAGATCATGTCCGCAGTGGTGCCTTCCTGCTTCAGCTCGCCGTTGATCCAGGTGCGCAGCTTCAGGTTGCCGGGGTCGGGTACGTCGCTGACGTCGACGATCCAGGGGCCCACCGGGGTGGTGGCATCGCGGTTCTTCACCCGCAGGTTGGGGCGGTAGTAGTTTTCCAGGTAGTCGCGGATGGCGTAGTCGTTGCACACCGTGTAGCCGGCCAGGTAGTCGAGGGCATCCTCGCGCTTGACGTTCTTCGCCGGCTTGCCGATGACCGCCACCAGCTCGCACTCGTAGTGCATGTAGGCCACGCCATCCGGGCGCCAGGTCCGCTGGTTGTGGCCGGTGTAGGTGCCCGGCGACTTGATGAACGCCAGGGGCTCGGTGGGCGGGGTGAAGGCCAGTTCGCGGGCGTGGTCGGCATAGTTCAGGCCCAGGGCGAACATGTTGCCGGTGGCGGGCGGCAGCCAGGTGACCTGTTGCTCACCCAGCACGCGGCCATCGGCCAGGCGCACGTTGTGCTGGTCGTCGACCTGGACCTTGTGAGCCTTTCCTTCGAACAGGATGCGGGCGTGTTTCATGGGCGGGCCTCCTGTGGCGCGACGATGTGGTTGGTGAGGCGGCCCAGGCCGCTGATCTCGATATCGACCCGATCACCGGGCTGCACGTCGACCCGGCCTTCGGGGGTACCGGTGAGCAGCACATCGCCGACGTCCAGGGTCATGAATTCGCTGAGCTCGGCGATCAGCCGGGCTACGCTGCGGACCTGGTTGGCGGTGGTGTTTTCCTGCACCACCTGGCCATTGACCAGCAGCTTGATGGTCAGCGCCTGCGGGTCGGCGACCTCGGCGACCGGCACCAGGACCGGGCCCAGGGCGCAGAAGCCATCGCGGCACTTGGCCTTGACCGCCGGGCGGTAGTAGCTGTCCTCCGGCAGGCTGAATTCGTTGGCGATGGTGTAACCGGCCACGTGCTCCAGAGCCTGGGCCTCGCTGACCCGGCTGGCGCGCTTGCCGATTACCACGGCCAGGGCCGGGCCCGGTTGCAGGCGTTCGCCGGCCGGATGCTCGACAGCACCGTCGTGCTGGTTGCGGGTGTTAGGGGTCTTGATGAACAGCACCGGCTTCACCGGTGGCTTCTGGTAGGGCGGCTGGCTGAAGCGCTCTAGGTGCTCGTGCAGCAACCCCTGGTAGTTCAGCGCCACGCCGAACAGGGTGCCGCCAGCGTGGTCGTTCAAGGCTCGGCTCATCGAGCGTCTCCTGGTTGCGGGTCTCGGGGCCCGTGCGGCACTTGCCGGTCGCGGGGTGAATTCGTTAATGTGTTAACGTTATATTTAATATGTTAACGATCGTCAAGCAGCTGTCTTGCCTGTTGTGCCGCACCCTGGCGGGCAAGTGGCGAATCACCCAGGATGGCCCAGGCCCGCGTGCTGAAAACAACAAGAGAGGGGCACCATGCACCCACGCCAACCGATCCCCAACATCAACATCGGCCAGGTCCACGACCAGCGTTACGCCGATGCCCAGGTGCACTACGACAAGCTGAGCAACCTGGCCGGTTTTTTCGGCCGCAACATGCCGGTGCACCGCCATGACCGATTCTTCCAGGTGCACTACGTGCAAAGTGGCGCGGTGCGGGTCTACCTGGACGACCGGCAATACCTGGAGTCCGGGCCGATGTTCTTCCTCACGCCGCCGACCATCGCCCACGCCTTCGTTACCGAGGCCGATGCCGAGGGCCATGTACTCACGGTGCGCCAACAACTGGTATGGGAGTTGATCGGCGCGGACCCGGCTCTGGCCCCGGCTCCCCAGGTGCCGCCGGCGTGCGTGGCCCTGGGCCGGCTCGGTGCCGGGTTCGCTGGCGAGGTGCGGCGCCTGGAGTGCCTGTTCCATGAGTTGCAGCAGGAGATCGACGGGCAGGGGGCCGGGCGCGAGCCGGCGCTGCAAGCCTTGACCCGGTTGCTGCTGATCAGCCTGCTGCGGCTCTCGGCCAACTCCCTGGAAGCCCGCCCGGCGCGCCACGAAGACCTGCAGATCTTCCATCGCTTCAACGAACTGATCGAGGCGCACTACCTGGAACACTGGCCCCTGGGGCGCTATGCCGGGCAGATCGGGGTGACCGAGGCGCGGCTCAACGATGTCTGCCGGCGCATCGCCGACTTGCCGTCCAAGCACTTGGTGTACGAACGCCTGATGCAGGAAGCCAAGCGCCTGTTGTTGTTCACCGGCAATTCGGCCAACGAAATCTGCTACCAACTGGGGTTCAAGGATCCGGCCTATTTCAGCCGGTTCTTCCAGCGTTATGCCAAGGCCGCTCCGGGCGAGTATCGGGCGCGCCAGGGGCTGGTCACGTCGCCTGTGCCGGGTCACTGAGTACAGCCGCCGGGCTGGGTGGGCAGGCGCCGCCCGCAGGCCTTGCCAGTGGTATTCGAAACCTGGCGAGCGTGGCAGAATCCGCGCCTTTTCCGACAAGGAGCGTCGTCATGCTGCGTCCCGTTGCGTTGTCCCTGCTGATGCTTGGCGCCATGGCCTGCCAGGCCCGGGAGCTGCCCGAGCTGACGCCGTTGTGGCAGCAGCAGAAGGGCTGGATCAGCGCGTGCGACAACCGCCGCGATTGCCAACTGCTCTATGTGCCGAACATCGAGTTTGCCGAGCAGGTCAACCACCTGACGCTGATCATCCGCAGCCAGGCCGGCCCCGAGGGGCGGGTGCAACTGCAACTGGAACACCAGGGGGCGCCATTCGATCTGCAGACGCTGCGCCTGGATGGCCAGCCGCTGGAGCCCGGCTTGTTGGCAGCCCTGGTCCTGGAGCCGGAAGCCCCCGACAGCACCCGCGAGCAGCAGTACTACCGGGTTGACGATCAGGCCCTGGCCCGTCAGTGGCTGGCGCGGCTGCAGGCCGGCCACGTGCTGGAGCTGCCGGGCGAGGAACCGGCCCAGGTGCTCCTGACGGCTCTGCCGCACTTGCTGCACCGGGTGGACCAGGTCCAGCACCGCCAGGACACGGTCAGTGCCCTGGCGGTGCCCGGCGAGCAGCCAGCGAGCTCGGTGCCCAGGGTCCAGCCGCCCCGGGCATTGCGTCCCTATCCGGGGGTGACGCCCCTTGGCGCTCAGGAACGGGCCGGGCTGCTGGCGGCGGTGCAGGCGGCATTGCCGGCGCCGAAGGCCGCGCAAGACGATGACTACGTCATGCCGCCGAGGATCGAGGTCTATCCCCTGACCGAGCAGCAGGCGCTGGTGTTCGAGTTCTCCGACTGTGGCGCCTACATCTGCCAGTTCGATATCAGCAGTCGTTCGCGGACCGCGCCCCATGGGCTTCAAACCCTGCAGATGCAGGCGCTCCCAGCCGGCAGCGTCGATCATGTGGGCGGCATCAATTATTACCCCGAGACCGGCGAGCTCAGCAGCTTCCTGATGGGGCGCGGGATAGGTGATTGCGGTGAGATGGCCAGCTGGCACTTCGACGGCCAGGCTTTCCAGCTCACCGACTACCGCCGCATGCCCAACTGCAGCGGCCTGGGCTACGACAACTGGCCGGTGCTGTGGAGCGCCGAGGCGCCCAAGCGCCCTTGAACCCTGCATCAGGCACAGGCCTCGTGCTGGGTAGGAGCGCAAGGTAGCGCCTGCGCCGCTCCCAGCAAAAGGTCCGCGGCTTTTTCCCCGATCATGATTGCCGCGGCGTTGGTGTTGCCAGTGATCAGCAGCGGCATGATCGAGGCATCCGCCACCCGCAGCCCTTGCAGGCCATGGACCCGCAACTGGTCGTCCACCACCGCCCACTCGTCATGGCCCATCTTGCAGCTGCCCACCGGGTGGAACACCGTGCCCAGGTTGTGGCGGATCCATTGTTCGACCTGTTCCTGGCTCTGCACCTGCGGGCCGGGCACCAGCTCGTCCTGCAGGTGTTGGGCGAAGGCCCGGGTCGCCGCCAGCCGGCGCACCAGGCGCAGGCCCTCCACCAGCTTGTGCATGTCCTCCGGGTGGCTGAGGAAGTTGGCCTCGATCAGCGGCTTGGCCTGCGGGTCGGCCGAGTTGAGGCGCACCCGGCCACGGCTCTGTGGGTGCATTACCGCCACGTGCAGGCTGATGCCATGGCCGACCGGCACCAGGCGTTGGGGCTGGTTCTTCAATGCCGGGGCGACGATCAGGCCCAGCTCCGGCACCGGCGAGTCCGGGTCCAGGCGCAAGAAGGCCCCGGACTCCACGGTGTTGGACGTCAACGGCCCCCGGCGCCGGGTCAGGTACTGCCAGGGCGAGCGGGCCAGGGGCAGCAAGCCCCGGGGCGACAGGCCGTAGCTCAGCTCGGGACGGCAGCGGTACATCAACACGATGTCCTGGTGGTCCTGCAGGTTATGACCGACCCCGGGCAGGGCATGGCGCTGGGCGATGCCATGGCGCTGCAGTTCCTCGGCAGGCCCGATCCCCGAGAGCAACAACAGTTGCGGCGAGTTGATCGCGCCGGCGCAGAGAATCACCTCGCGCCGCGCCAATAGCTGGCGTGCCTGGCCATCCTGGCTGACTTCCACGCCGTTGGCGCGTTTACCCTCCAGTACTACACGGTGGGTCAGGGTGGAACTGAGCACGGTCAGGTTCGGCCGCTGCAGAATCGGGTGCAGGAATGCGCGGGCCGAGCTGCAGCGTTCGCCGTTGACCTGGGTAACGTGAAAAGGACCGAAACCCTCCTGTTCCGGTCCGTTGAAGTCCGGGTTATAGCTCCAGCCCAATTCCGTGGCGGCTTCGAAGAACACCCGGTTCACCGGACTGGGGCTGCGTTGCTCGGCGACGTTGAGTTCGCCGCCGCGGCCATGCCAGGGCGCATCCCCTGGCTCGAAGTGTTCCGAGCGCTTGAAGTAGGGCAGCAGCTCGTCATGACTCCAGCCCTGGTTGCCGGCGGCGGCCCACTGGTCGTAGTCGTGGCGATGGCCACGGATGTAGATCATGCCGTTGATGGCGCTGGACCCGCCCCAGACCCGGCCCCGGGGGCAGGGGATCGGGCGCCCGCCGCTGGTGGCCTGGGCGCTGAAGGCATGCATCCAGTTCCAGCGCGGGTTGGCGATCAGGCGGATGATGCCCGCCGGCGTGCGTATGTAGGCGCCCGGCAGCAGGCTGCGGTCGCTGGGGCCGGCTTCGATCAGGCACACCTTGAGGCTGGGGTCGGCGGACAGTCGGTTGGCCAGCACGCAACCGGCGGAGCCGGCGCCGACCACGATGTAGTCGTAGCTGTGGGGTGGAGTTTCAGGCATGGCGGTAACCTCGTGGGCAGTCGGGGAAATCCATTTCACAACCCCAGCAGCGAGCCGACGTCCAGGCTCACTTGCAGGCCGACGACAAAGCCGTTGCCGCTCAGCTCGCGGGCTTCGGGGTTGTAGAAATTGTCCGGGTTGATCAAGTACTGGACGCTCGGCTCCAGGGTCAGCTGCCGGGTCAGGGCGATGTTCGCGTTGGCTTCCAGGGCATAGACATTGCGCCGGCCCAGGCGCGGGTCGCCGTCGTTGGCGATCCGTGCCTGCTGTTGGAAGCGCAGCTGGTGATCGTTCAGGCGCAGGTAGCTGGCCTTGAAGTTGAGCTTGTCTTGCGGGCGGTCGAAGGGCGCGAGATAGGTCAGGCCGGCCTCGGCGAAGTGGCTGAAAGGTTGCTTGGCATCGGCCGCCGCCGACAGCGAGCCGAACAGCAGCAAGGCCTGTGGCGCACTGCCTGATCCGCCGTCGGCGCGCCACACAGTCTGCTGGAACTTGAAGAAGGCACCAGCGCTGCCGAAGGCGGTGGCGCCGGTCAGCGGATCTTCCTGCTTGGAGGTGTTGTAGTAGCCGTTGAGCTCGTAGTGAAAGCCATAGCCGTCCTGCCGCTGGCTGCCCACGCCCAGCAGCAGGCTGGTGCCGCTGGCATCGTCGGTACTGAAGTCCAGGCCCTGGCGATGCTTGAGGTAGTCCACCGGGTTGGATTCGAAGGCGCCGCCATGCAGGTACCACTGCGGCGTCACCTGGTACTTCAAGTAGCCGCCCCAGGCCCCGTAGGGTGGCGGCAGGATACCGGTGGAGGCCTCGATGATCGGGTCGTTGCAGGTCACCGTGCTCTCGCAGTTGTAGATGTAGAAGTAGCGCCGGGCGTTGGTCCGCCCCAGGCTCAGGTCGACCTGGCCGTCGAGCCAGGTCTGCTGGTAGGTCAACAGGCTCAACTGGTTGCTGGTCAGGTCGTTGTGGATCGGCGCGCCGCCGAAGTAGCTGCCGGCGGCCCCTTGCCAGTTGCGCGAGGTGGGCACGCCGGTCCCCTGGTCGAGGATGAACAGCGTCTGCTCGACATGCAGGGCCGCCCCGTCCAGGCCGGCGAAGGTTGCAAGGTCGATATCGGCCCCGACGAACAGGTCGCCGCTGTTGCCGAAACTGTGGGGCCGGGGGCCGGTGTCGAGGTTTTTCATCGACAGGCTGAGGAACTGGATATGCGGGGTGATGCCCTGTCCGGCCAGGTAGTCGCCCAGGCCGGCCAGCGGTCCGCTGCGCGGCTCGCTGGCGGTAGCGGCAAGGCCGGGCAGGGGCAACAGCAGGGCGGCCAGCAGCGGGCCGAGTGCATGGGTGGCATTCATGTCGGGTACTCGTTTGTTGTTTTTGTGGTGAGTGATGAACAGCGCCTCGATCAGGCTTCGGCCAGGGCCGGGCTGGGGTTGACCAGCACCTTGATCTGGCGCTTGTCCTGCAGCAGGACCTCGAAACCCTCCGTTACCGCCTGCTCCAGGGACAGGCAGCGGCTGAACAGTCGCGACAGGTCCAGGTCCTTGCTGGCCAGCAGCTCCAGCAACTGCGGATAGACGTCGCGGTAGCCGACGCTGCCCAGCAGGCGCAGCTCGTTGTTGACCAGGTGGAAGGCATCGAATTGCACCTGGCCCATCAGCCCCACCAGCACCGCTTCGCCGCCTTTGCGCAGGCTGTGCAGGGCATGGTCCAGGGTCTGCTGGCTACCGGCCGCCTCGAAGGCGCTGTCCAGCCCGCCATCGCTCAACTGCCGCAGGCGCTGGCGCAAGTCGGGCGCCGCGCCATCCAGGGCCTGGGTGGCGCCCAGTTCCAGGGCCAATTGCCGGCGCCCGGGGTCCAGGTCTACGGCATAGATGCGCTCCACCCCCCGGAGCCGGGCCAGCAGTACCAGTAGCAGGCCGATGGGCCCCAGGCCGAACACCGCGCAACTGGCGCCGGGTTGCAGGCTGCTCTGGTTCAAGGCATGGCAGGCCACGGCCGCCGGTTCCAGCAACGCCGCCTGGCGGAAACTGACGCTATCGGGCAGCCGGTGCAGCATGTAGGCCGGCACCAGCGCCTGTTCGGCAAAACCGCCGTCGCCCATCAGGCCGATGAAACCCATGGACTCACAGAGGTTGTACTGGCCCGCCTGGCAATACTGGCATTGGCCGCAACGGTATTCCGGCTCCACCGCCACCCGCTGGCCGAGCAGCCCGGGATCGACTCCGGGGCCCAGGGCCAGCACCTGGCCGCAGAACTCGTGGCCCAGGGTCAAGGGGGCCCGGCAACCGGACAGCGGATGCGCCTGCTGCTGGGGGATGGAATGCGGGCCATTGGCGTATTCGTGCAGGTCGCTGCCGCAGATGCCGCAATAGGCGACTTGCAGCAGCACCTGGCCAAGGCCGGGCTGGCGCAGTTGTACCTGGCTCAGGCGCAGGTCGCGGGCAGCATGCCAACGCAGTGCTTTCATGGGCGGTCTCCTTGCAGGGTCGGTGAGTGGAGGTTCGCGGCCTGGCGCCGGGCCAGCACCGCCGGCGCGGTCTCCTTGAGCAGCAGGGCCAGGGCCGCGGCCAGCAGCGCGCCGGCGCAGGACATCCACATGACGATCGACAAACCGAAGCGGTCGGCGGCGAAACCGGCGAGGGTCGGGGCGACGAAACCGCCCACCAGCTCACCGATGCCCATGATCAGCCCCAGGGCCGTGGCCATGACTTCCCGGGGCACGGTCTCCGCCGGAATGGTGGCCATGAACAGGGTGAAGCAGCCCAGCCCGGTGTAGGTCAGCAGCATCAGCACGCCCAGCAGCCACGGCGTGGGCGCAAAGAGCAGGGCCAAGGGACAGCAGGCCGCCACCAGCGAGAACAGCACCAGGGTCGGGCGCCGGCCGATGCGGTCGGAAATCGCCGGTACGCCAAACCCCCAGAGCACCCAGGCACCGCCCAGGCAGCTCATCACCGTGCCCATGCTGGCCGGGCTGTAGTCGCGGACCTTGACCAGAAAGGTCGGGGTGAAGGAGATCAACACGATGAACCAGGTCAGGAAGAAGCAGCTGATCAGGGTGCACAGCAGGATGTTGCGGCTCTTGAGCAGCGCCAGCCGGCTGACGCCGTTGCCGCTCGGGCCCTGCATGGGCGCTGCGCGGCTGGGCGCATCCGGCTGGACGTAGCGCCAGATCAGCAGGGCGATCAGCAAGCCGGGCACCAGCGAGATGATGAACGCATGGCGCCAGCCGTAGGCCTCGGCCAGGGCCACCAGGACCGGCGGGCCGATCACCGCCCCCAGCAAACCGGCGGCCGAGCCTTGCAGCAGGCCCATGTTCAGGCCCCGGCGGTGGGGTGAGGAAGCTTCCACCATCAGCGATTGCGACAGTGGCAGGATCGGCCCTTCGGCCAGGCCCATGATGGCGCGAAACAGCAGCAGGCTGAGGAAGCCGGTGACCAGCCCCGACAGCGCCGAACACAGCGAGAACAGCAACACCGCGACGATCAAGAGCGGCTTGCGCCGGCCCCGGCGGTCCGACCAGGCCCCTACCAGCGCCCCGGATACTGCCCAGGCCAGGGCCAGCACCGAGGACAGCAAGCCCAGGTGGCGGTTGCCCAGTTGCAACTCGTCGGCCATGAAGGGGAACAGGAAGGACAGCGCCAGGCGGTCGAAAAATACGAAGCCGAAGGTCAGGAACAGCACCCCCAGCAAGGTGTTCTCGTAGCTGGCCTTGTTGTTTTTATAAGCCATGGTGATTCTCCGCACGCAGGTTGAGGCCGTGATCAGCGAAACAGGGTGTCGATATGGGCCGCGCCCAGGCCGTTCTTTTCGTAGTGCGCACGGCACAGGGCGATGTAGGAGTGCACGTCGAAGTAGCCGTCGGGCTCGCCCTGTTCGTCGAGCCAGATCAGCGGGCCCTTGACGATGAAGAACACCCGCATCGGCTGCTCGTGTTCGTAGGCCACCAGGGTGTGGCCTTCGCCTGGGGTCTCGTAGACGAAGTCGCCGGCGGTGGCGGTCCAATCGTGCTCCAGGTAGCCCCACTTGCCGGACAGGGTGTAGGCGAAGACCTCGTGGGGGTGGTAGTGACGGTTGACCAGCCCGGCGCTGCGGGCCATCAGGATGTCGCACCAGCGGTTCTCGCTGGGGGAGATCCACAGCGGGCGCGAAGACACGGTCTCGGTGAAGGGCACGTACAGGCTCAGGTCGTCGCTGGCGGCGTCGGGCAGGTAGACCTCGGGCTTGGCGTCGGGCTTGAAGCAGTTGGCGATGGGCTGCAGGTCTTTCCAGAACTCTCGGGTGGCGGCTTCAGGCATGGTCGGTCTCTCTTGTTGTCGTGGAGTCGTCGGTGCAATGCCAGCGGGGCTGACGGCACGACTCTAGGCCGGCCGGGGGCGGGTGGTTTGTCCGGATCGGACCGCTTTGTTGTCGGTTTCGGACGGTTGCGCCCTGGCTGCTGCCAGTGGGCGGGGGAAGTTGACAGGGCAAATCATTCAGATATTAATGAATGGCCGCAGGCCACGGGTTCCGTGGCTTCAGGTACCTGGACGGAGCCTTGCCGTCCGGGAAACATCCCGCTGCCATGAGAAGAACAACAATGTCTCCATGCGCCTTGCTCGAAACCCGCCACGCCAGCACCCAGGCCATCGACCGGGACCTGCGCCTGGCATTCTGGGAGGACTACAACGCCAGCACCCTGGTGGGGCTCAAATGCAACTCCTACGCCGAGAGCGGTTTCGCCGCCCGCCAGGACAACCTGCACTTGAGCGCCATGCGCCTGGCGCGGATCGTCGGCAATGAACATGTCGTGGAGCGTGACCGTTCGATGATCCGTGGCGCGCCCAAGGAATCGATCTTCGTCTCCCTGGTCACCGACAGCGGTTCGTTCTTCTACCAGGGTGGCACCTGCCAGTTGCTGCAGCCGGGCGAGCTGGTGGTGTATCGCACCGACAAGCCCTACCTGTTCGGTTTTTCCGCCGCCATGCGCCAGTTCATCTTCGATATTCCCCAGGAGCAGTTCGCCCGCCGTTGCCTGCGGCGCTTCGACCAGCCGTTGAAGATCGGCGGGCAGGGCGGTGGCCAGCGCCTGTTGTTGCGTACCCTGGCCGAGCGCACCCGGGTTTTTTTCCAGCAGCCCTTGTGCGGTGCGGCCGAGGACTACCAGGAGCAGGCCTTCGAACTGCTGGCCAGCCTGATCGCCGGGCAAGTGGGGCAACGGCCGATCAACGCCCTGAGCGCCTCCTACCTGCTGGCGGCCAAGCAGTACATCCAGGAGCACCTGGCGGACCCGGAGTTGAGTTGCGAGCGGGTGGCGGCGCAGGTCGGCGTGTCGCCGCGCCACCTGGCCCGGTTGTTCGCCCTGGAGGAGTGGGTGCCCAGCCGCTTCATCCTGGAGAAGCGCCTGCAACAGGCTCACCAACTGCTGTGCAGCCCCCAGGGGGCTGCGCTGGATATCAGTGAGATCGCCTATCGCCATGGCTTTGCCAGCCAGGCGCACTTCGCCCGGGCCTTCAAGGCCCGCTACCAACGCACGCCCAGTGAGGCGCGGCGCCACGGCCCCACGCCAGCTTGAGGGCGCCTATAAAAACGTAGGCGAGGCAGCCAGCGCAAGGCAAAAACCGGTGAAAAAGCGCAGTTTACAAGGGGTCAATGAGCATTTTGACCGGGCTGGCGCACCAGTCGGTTTTAACGCAGCGATGACAACGCAGGTAGTTTTTAGAGGTGCCCTTGAGCGACCGGGCGCCGCAGGGCTCAGGGCGCGAAGGCCTCCAGCGCCTGGGCCTGGCGCTCCAGCAGCTGGCGTTGCAGGGCCAGCACCGGTTCCTTGGGCTGCTGCAGGCGCACGAACTCCAGCATCGGGTCGGTGACCGCAGTGCGGATGCCTGACAGTGCCTCCAGGGTCGCCAGGCCACAGAACGGCACATAGGCCTCGGAGTAGCCGCCTTCATGCACCAGCACCAGGCGCCCGCCACACAGGCGCGCGGCGGTGTCGCGCAGGCACTGGGTCATCTCGCGGAACGAGTCGCTGTGCAACAGCATCCGCGCCAGCGGGTCCACAGCGTTGGCGTCGTAGCCGCAGGCGACGATGATCAGTTGCGGCTCGAAGCGCTCCAGCGCCGGCACCACGATGCGCTGCATGGCTTGCAGGTAGGCGTCGTGCCCGCCGCCGGGCAGCAGCGGAACGTTGATGTTGTAGCCCAGGCCCGGGCCGCGCCCACGGTCTTGCTCGCCGCCGTAGCCGGCCGGGAAGCAGCCGTCCTGGTGCAGGGACAGGGTCAGTACGTCGGCGCGCTCCTCGAAGATCGCCTGGGTGCCGTTGCCGTGGTGCACGTCCCAGTCGATCACCGCTACTTTGCCCAGGCCGTGGCGGGCCTTGGCCGCCTCGATGGCGATGGCGATGTTGGCCAGGAAGCAGAACCCCATGGCCTGGTCGGCCAGGCAGTGGTGCCCCGGTGGCCGGGACAGGGCGTAGGCGTTGTCAGCCTCGCCGCTGAGCACCGCATCCACCGCGGCGATGGCCAGCCCGGCAGACAATTTGGCGATTTCATAGCTGCCGGGCCCTACTGGCGCCTGGTCGCCCAGGTCACCGCCGCCGGCATCGCTCAGGGCCTTGAAGCGCTGCAGGTAGGCGGCGCCATGGACCCGCAGCAGGTCCTGGTCGCTGGCCGGTTCGGCGCTGCGCAGTTGCAGTTGCCGAGTCAGCCCGCTGACATCCATCAGGCTCTTCAGCCGGCGCTTGGTTTCCGGCGACTCGGCATGTCCGGCGGCTGCCGGTGGCTGCACCCAACCGCCTACCGGCAGGGTCAGGCTGTGGGGGCTGGCGCTGTGCCACAGGCACAGCTCATCGAAGAAAAACGCGGTTTTGCAGGTCATGGTGACATCCATCGTTCAAGAAAACGGTTACGAGCGGGTGGGGCGGCAGCCCAGGACCAGGGCCAGGGACAGCAGGGTGAGGGCGGCGCCGGCCAGCAACAGGCTGTGGAAGCCGCCGCTGCTTTCGATCAGGCGTCCGGCCAGGGCCGGGCCGATGGCCAGGCCGACGCTGATCACCAGGTTGGAGGCGTTCATCAACCGTCCGCTGCGATCCATCTGCGCCATGCGCGCCAACACCAGGGGCAGGATGAAGGTCCAGGTGAACTTGAACACCAGGGCCGCCAGGGCGAAGCGCGCCAGTTGCGGTTGGCCGTACAGCACCAGCACCGAGCCGGCCATCAGGCCGTAGCCCAGCCACAGCAGGCCGCTGCCGGGCAGGCGGTCGCCGAACAAGGTGGCGCACAGGGCACCGACGATGCCCATCAGGGTGGCGATGGCCAGGATGTCGCCGCTGGCCTGGGCCGAGAGCCCCGCCTGGCTGCCAATGGCGCCGATGAAGGTCCAGACCCCGCTCAGGCTGATGTAGAAGGTGAGGATGCCGAGGATGCCCAGGCCGGCCTTGAACCAGGAGATCGGTGGGGCGGGCGTGGCGGCGTCCAGTGACTGTTCGGCGCCGACGGGAAAGCACCGGGCCAGGGGCAGGCAGAGCACCATCAGCAGCGCCAGGATCAGGTAGCAGGCGCCGAGGCCGAAGTGCTCGAACAGCAGCGGTAGCAGGCTCAGGCCAATGGCCCCCAGCACCAGCTGGCCCATCACCCAGAAGCCGTAGGCGCGACTGGGGTTGGGGCTGGCAGCGGCGCTGACCAGGCAGATGATCATCAGCGAGCCGCCGGCCAGGGCGCTGCAAAAACGCGCCACCAGCAACAGCCAATAGTCATGGACCAGCATCGACAGCAGGTTGGCGGCGATGAACAGCACGGCGCTGCACAAGGCTGCGCGGCGCCAGTCCAGGTGCTTGAGCCACCAGATGGCAGGCAGGGTGGCCAGGCTCATGGCTCCCAGCTCGGCGCTGAACAGGTCGCCGATCTGGGTTGGGCTCAGTTGCCACTGGCTGGCCAGTTGCGCGGCGATGGCCGGGGCCATCAGCAGCACCGCGGGGGTGATGGCGGCGAACAGCACGATCGCCGCCAGGAGCCCCAGGGGTTGGCGGGCCGATGGCGCGGTGTCGCTCAGGGCAGGGGTGTGACTATGCATGGACGGGCTTCCTCGGACGGGGGTCAGAACACGTGGACCAGGCGCAACAGGGCGTCGGTGCCGGCGAAACCGTTGTCGGTGGCGACATTGCGCGACAGGCTGAACATCAGTTGGTTGCGCGAATCCAGCCAGTGGCCCAGCTCGAATCCGACCTGGGTGTAGCGCCGGTGGGTGTCGTCGATGCGTCGGTCGTCGATGCGCAGTTCGCCGCCATCGGCCTGGATCAGCCGCAGGGCGCCGTAGGTGCTGGGGGTGAAGTCGTAGGACGCCGTAGGTGCTGGGGGTGAAGTCGTAGGACGCGAAGGCTTGCAGGCGGTACAGCGGGTCCTGCTTGAGGTCGCTGCCCAGGTAGTCATCGTTGGTGGCGTAGAACTGGGCTTCGAGGTTGGCCTCCAGGACCCACTTCTCGCCCAGGCCCTGGGTGTAGTTGTAGACGAAGGTCGCGCCCCAGCGGTTGGCCCCTGGCGAGACCCCGGGCTCGCGGCTGTGGTACTCGCCCACCGGCAGCGTGATCAGGGTCAGCAAGCCGCTGTAGGTGCGGCTTTGCGGCTGGTTGATGAAGAACAGTGTGCCGCCCACCTGGGGATCGCCAAAACCGCTCTGGCGACTACGGCCCGCGGCGCCCGGCAGGCGCGCATCGGTGTCGACGAAGGGCACGATGAACTGCGGCGTGCACAGGGTGCCGCACAGGTCGCTGAAGAATACCTGGCGATAGGCCATGGCATTGACCCGCAGGTCGGCCTTGCCGGTGGTGTCGGCCGGGCCATGGAAGCTGTCGGCGCGGGTGGCGGGCAGGTACAGCACGCCCAGGTTGGTGCCCACCGGGGCGGCGAAGAAGTCCCGGGCGTTGAGATCGGCGGCCTGGGGCGACAGGCTGGCCAGGGTGCTGGCCACGGCAAGCGCGGTACGGATAAGGTTCCTGGTCATGGGCGATGCGTCTCTTGTTGGCGTTGTTGTTCGGCGCAGGGCTTGCCGGCAGGCGGCAGGGACTGGAAACAGGGCAAAGGCTGCCCGTGGCCGTCACAGGCGACGGCGCGAATCAGCGTGGGAAGGCGCGACGAGGGTCAGTCGGGCGGGGCGTGCAGCAGTTGGGCGATGCGCGCCTTGTCCTTGACCCCGAGCTTGCTGTAGATGGCGCGGATGTGATGTCGCACGGTGTTGGGCGACATGCCCAGGTCGCGCGCCACTTCCTTGTAGGTCTTGCCGTCGCCGAAGCTCTGCGCGACCTCGTTTTCCCGGGGGCTGAGCTGGGGCAGCAAGGTGCGGCTGCGGGCCGCCAGCAGGAACAGGTCGCCCACCGCCTGGGACTCCACTTGCAGGCACTTGCCTTCGTAGTTGCCCAGCTCCAAGGGTTGCGGCAGCTGCGGGCCGCTCCAGTGCGGCCATTCGTTGAGCAGCAGTTCGACGAAACCACTCTCGGCGCAGTGCAACACGCCGCGCTGGTCGCAGACCGCCAGGGCCAGGTTGCGCGGCCGGGTGAGTTGCTCGCGGGTGGCCACCAGGGTGCGGATCTGGTTGGCCGAGACCGCCGCCACCAGGTGCAGCATCAGGTTGTCCAGCAGCTCGCAATCCTCCGTGGTGAAACGCGCTGCGCCGGGTTGGCGGTACAGGGCCAGGTGGCTGCTCAGCTGGGTATGGGGATCGATGTGCACCACGCACAGCAGCTCGCCGATGTTGTACAGGCGCCCCAGCCAGTTCAGGCCGGCGCCGTTGTCCGGGTCGGCCATGTCGACGATCACCGACCGGCCCGGTACCTGGTGAACCCGGCTCACGGTGACATCGACATGGCGGATCGATTGCCAGTCCGGCAGGTAGCTGGGGGGCAGGCGGTACAGGTAGCAGCTGTGTTCGTCCGGCACGCCGTCCACCAGGGCCGAGCGGCCCCACCAGGCGCTGTCGAAGGGCAGCAACCTGGCGATGCGGGCCAGGGCGTGCTGGTGCAGGTGTTCGATGTCCTTGTTATGGGCCAGTTGCTGCAAGGCCAGGACCAGTTCGCTGAAGGCCTGCAAGCGGCCGGGCGAAGGAGGCTGGGATCGACTCATGGCGCGGTACCTCGGGGCGACGTTGTTATTGTTTTCGTCACTGAAGGATCGACGGCCGGTACGCCAGGGCAGGCGTGGGCAGGGCCTGGGTCGAGTATCGGCGCCTGGACCGCTGGCCGCCATCCTACAAATGCAGGAGGTGGCACGGGGCCCGGGCCGAGAGGGCGGGGTTCAGGCGGCCTGGCAGGGCCGGGGTAGGCGGTGGAAGCTGCGGCTGAAGTACACCAGCGAATCACCGCGCTCCTGCACGCTGATCTCGTCCAGCTCCACCAGCATCAGCGAGTGGGTGCCGATTTCCTGGACCTCGGTGATCCGTCCCTGCAGGCTGGCCAGGGCATCCTCCAGCACCGGCAGGGCCTGCAGGCCGTCGCGCCAGGGGTGCAGGCCGAAGCGCTGGTCCATGGCTACGCCGGTCATGCCGGCGAAGTGCCGGGCCAGGTCTTCATGGGCGCCGCTGAGGATGTTCACGCACAGCCGGCCATTGCCCTTGAACACCGGGTTCAGGGCGCTGTTGCGGTTGACGCAGACCATCAGCGTCGGTGGGCTGTCGGTGATCGAGCACACCGCCGTGGCGGTGATGCCGCAACGGCCGGCCGGGCCATTGCTGGTGATGACGTTGACCGCTGCGGTCATGTGCGCCATGGCGTTGCGAAAGGCGAGTTGCTTGGGGTCGAGTACGGACATGAGGGTTCTCCGAAGGCCTGGGTGGCGAGGGCTCGTGGCCCTCGCTGCACACGACTACTGGCGGATGCGGTCGAGCATGTTGATGTCGTCGGGGTTGCTCAGGTGCGGCACGGTCCAGCCATCGAGGTCGTAGTCGCTCAGGCACTTGTCCACCAGGGCGGTCATGGCTTGCATCGAGCCGCTGGCCTGGGCGTGGCGCAGGCACTGCATGCGGATCTCGTCCTGGCTGCCGGCGTAGTTGATCTCGTACAGCTCGTGGCGGCCGCCGAACTCGGTGCCGATGGCATCCCACAACAGCTTGAGGATCTTGATCCGCTCCTCGTGACCCATGCCTCCCGAACCGCGGCAATAGGTGCCCAGGTACTGGTTGAGCACGGGGTCCTTGAGGTCCCGGGAACCGGAGGGCAGGTAGATCAGGCCGCTGGCCACCACCTGCTCGATGATCTTCTTGATCTCGGTATAGGCCTGGGGCGCCAGCACCCGGTAGGCCTGCAGGGCCTGGGCGCTGGGCAGGTAGACGCCGTTTTGCCACTCGCTGGCATTGCCGTGCATGGCGTCGGTCAGGGACCAGAACAGGTTGCGCCAGGCCACCACCTCGCCGACCTGGGCCTGGACCCCGCGAAACTCCAGGGCACCGGTGCATTGCAGGGCCTTGACCAGCAGGCCACTGATGAAGTCCAGCTTGACCGCCAGCCGGGTACAGCCCTGCATCGGGAACAACCGGCCGAAGCCGCCCTGGGGGAACCACTGTCGGCAACGCTCGAAGTCGCGGTAGATCAGCACGTTCTCCCAGGGGATGAACACCTTGTCCATGATCAGGATCGCGTCGTTCTCGTCGAAGCGGCTGGACAGCGGGTAGTCGAAGGGCGAACCGCTCATGCCGGCCTGGAGTTCGTAGGAGGGGCGGCAGATCAGCTTCATGCCCCGGGTGTTCATCGGCGCGATGAACATCAGGGCGAAATCGGTGTTGTCCCCCAGCAACTGGGCCGAGCCCTGGCCGACGAAGTTGTAGTGGGTCAGCGCCGAGTTGGTGGCCACCACCTTGGCGCCGCTGACGATGATCCCGCCTTCGACTTCCTCGTCCACCGAGATGAACACATCCTTGACCTGGTCCACCGGTTTGTCGCGGTCGATGGGCGGGTTGACGATGGCGTGGTTGAGGTAGAGGCAGGCCTCCTGGATGCGCTTGTACCAGGTCCGCGCGTTGTCGGCGAAGGGCCCGTAGAACTCGGCGTTGGCCCCCAGCACGCTGCCGAAGGCCGCCTTGTAGTCGGGGCTGCGGCCCATCCAGCCGTAGGTCAGGCGCGACCAGTCGGCGATGGCGTCGCGCTGCTGGCGCAACTCGTCGGAGCTCCTGGCCGAGCGGAAGAACTTGTGGGTGTAGCCAGCATTGCCGGTGTCGGTGGGCCAGCACAGTTGCTCGTGGGTGGCCGGGTCGTGCAGGGCATCGTACAGGCGGGCCATGGACGCGGCCGAGTTGCGAAAGGCCGGGTGGGTGGTGACGTCCTTGACCCGGTCGCCATAGATATAGATTTCACGGTCGTCACGCAGGCTGGCCAGGTATTCGGCACCGGTCAGCGGGCGATCGGGGGAGGCACGAAAGTCTTCGGGTTTCATATCCAGTCTCGGCGTTGTTTTTATTGACCGGGACCATGATGGGCAGCGGCGGGTAGGGGCGAAATGGCTTTTTCGGTGAACGGCTTGCACTTTCCATGGGGTTGCCGGGAACTGCCGCGAACCGGGGCAAAAACGCTTGAGCAGCGTTTTTTGGCCTGCACCTGGACGGGTCGTCGGTGCTTTATCGATTCACTTCACGTTATGTCGTTGTTGTCCTGAATCATGGGTCATTTTCAGGATTTTTTTTGCAAATCAGCCAGATGAAAGCGCAACTCCGGCCGATATCCACAATAGGCCCACGGACGTTGGCGCCGCAGTGTTCCTCGCCGGTACAGCCCCTGATGCACCGGTGGTCCAATGGCATGGATGCACATCACCCCGTTCTCCTTCGAGAGTCGCCCTATGACCCTGCGTAACCTGAATATCGCCCCTCGAGCTTTCCTCGGTTTTGCCTTTATCGCCCTGCTGGTCGTCGTGCTGGGGGTGTTTGCGGTCAATCGCATGTCGATCATCCGCGAAGCGTCGGTCGACATGGAGAGCAACCAGCTACCCAGCGTCGGTTTCCTCGGCAACCTGACGGAGAACGTCCTGCGCCTGCGGATCCTCTCGTTCCGGGTACTGGTCAACCGTGAGCCGGCAGGCCTGGCCGAGGCCCAGACGCGCATCGGCGTGCTGGTGGACAAGGTGCGCCAGGCCCAGGCCAGCTACGCTGCGCTGCCGGCAGGGCCCCAGGAGGCGGCGTTGTACAAGACCTTCTCCACCACCCTGGAGAACTACCTGCAGGCACAGAAGGAGATGCTCGAGCTGTCGCGCCAGGACAAGCTCGATGAGATGCGCCAGTTGATCAACACCCGGATCAAGGACGGCACCGACCAGATGGGCGAGCAACTGAACCAGCTGATCGCCATCAACGCTGCCGATGCCACTGCCGCCTCCAAGGCCGCCGGCGAGCATTACAGCAGTGCGATCGCCGGGATCGTCGTGGTGGCGCTGATCGCCGCGGCATTGACCATTGTCCTGGCGCTGCTGCTGACCCGCAGCATCGTCACCCCGTTGAACAAGGCCTTGAACGTCGCCGAAGTGATCGCCGGTGGCAACCTGCGCCAGAGCATCGAGATCGATGGCCGGGACGAACCGGCGCGGCTGCTGCGGGCATTGGCCGAAATGCAGGCCAGCCTGCGCCGCACCATCGAGCAGATCGCCGGTTCGGCGACCCAGCTGGCTTCGGCCTCGGAACAACTCAGTGCGGTCACCGAGGAAGCCTCCCGCGGAGTGCAGCAGCAAAACTCCGAGATCGAGCAGGCCGCCACGGCGGTCAATGAGATGACGGCCGCGGTGGAGGAGGTGGCGCGCAACGCGGTGTCCACTTCCGAGGCTTCGCAACAATCGACCCAGGCCGCCCGTGACGGTCGCGATCGGGTGGTGCAGACCGTCGATGCGATCCAGACCATGGCCCATGACGTACAGAGCACTTCGGTGATGATCGAGGGCCTGGCGACCCAGGGGCGGGACATCGGCAAGGTGCTGGATGTGATCCGCGCGATTGCCGAGCAGACCAACCTGCTGGCATTGAACGCTGCAATCGAAGCCGCCCGGGCCGGTGAGGCCGGGCGTGGTTTTGCCGTGGTGGCCGATGAGGTACGGGCCCTGGCCCATCGCACGGCCCAGTCGACCCAGGAAATCGAGAAAATGGTGGCCGGGATCCAGAACGGTACGGGCCAGGCCGTGGAGTCCATGCAGCAGAGCAACCAGCGCAGCCAGAGCACCCTGGAGCTGGCCCGCGCCGCCGGTGAGGCCTTGGAACAGATTGCCGAGTCCATCAATCAGATCAACGAACGCAACCTGGTGATCGCCAGCGCCTCGGAGGAGCAGGCCCAGGTATCACGGGAAGTCGATCGCAACCTGGTGAACATCCGTGACCTGGCCACCCAGTCGACGGCCGGGGCCCAGCAGACCAGCGCTGCCAGCCATGAGCTGTCGCGCCTGGCGGTGGACCTCAACGCCATGGTCGCGCGTTTCGTGGTTTGACCTGCACCGGGCCGCTCGACGAGTCCGGTTACAGCACCTAGGGTTTGGGCTGAGGCGTCTTTCAAGGAGAAAGCCATGCGCTACTCAGCCCTGACCCAACGGATCGCCGGCGAAGGCTCTGCGGCCTGGAATATCCACTACCGGGCCCTGGTCCTGCGCGATCAAGGGCGTGACGTACTGCTGCTGACCATTGGCGACCCGGATTTCGATACCCCGGGACCGGTGGTCCAGGCGGCCATCGACAGCCTGTTGGCCGGTGATACGCACTACTCGGAGGTACGCGGCAACCTGGCGCTGCGCAGCTGCATCGCCCGCTGCCATCACCAACGCAGCGGCCAGGTGGTCGATGCCGAACATGTGGTGGTGCTGCCAGGAGCGCAATGCGCGGTGTTCTCGGTCGCCCAGTGCCTGCTGGGGCCGGGGGACGAAGTGCTGGTGGCCGAACCCATGTACGTCACCTACGAAGGGGTGATTGGTGCATGCGGGGCCACGGTGGTGCCGGTACCGGTGCGGGCCGAGCGGGGCTTTTGCGTCGACCCACAGGACGTTGCGGCGCGGATCGGCCCGAACACCCGCGCGATGCTGCTCAACAGCCCGAACAATCCCTCGGGTGCCAGCCTGTCCCTGGATGATTGGCAGGCCCTGGCGCGCTTGTGCCTTAAGCACGACCTGTGGCTGATTTCCGATGAGGTCTACAGCGACCTGTTGTACGAGGGGCAGCACCTGAGCCCGGCCAGCCTGCCACGGATGGGCGAGCGCACGGCGACCATCAACAGCCTGTCCAAGTCCCATGCCATGAGCGGCTGGCGGATCGGCTGGGTCATAGCCCCCACGGTGCTGGCCGGGCACCTGGGTAACCTGGCCCTGTGCATGCTCTATGGCTTGCCGGATTTCATCCAGAATGCCGCGGTGGTGGCGTTGTCCAGCGACTTGCCGGAACTGGTGAGCATGCGTGAGGAGTATCGCCGACGCCGGGACCTGGTGTGCGCCATGCTGGAGCAGTGCCCCGGGTTGCATCCGGTGCGGCCCGACGGCGGCATGTTCGTCATGGTCGATATCCGCAAGACGGGCCTGGGGGCCCAGGCCTATGCCGAAGGCCTGCTGGAGGGCCAGGGTGTTTCAGTGCTGGCCGGCGATGCCTTTGGCCCCAGTGTGGTCGGGCATATCCGTATCGCGCTGGTGGTGGATTGTGAACGCCTGGCCGAGGCCTGTCGGCGCATTACCCGTTTCACCGCCTCGCTGCTGTGACGTGGCCAATGTGCCCTGAGGGCCTTGTCACAGCCTCGCCTTAAAGATGGCGCACTGGTGTAGCCGCTGCCGCACGGGCGCATAGCGGCCGCCACTTGGCAGGTTCGACTGCGGCTACCAGGCACCGGGTCATGGGCGGTTCCAGGCCGCCGGGTTGACCAGGTTCGGCGGACGCTGGCCTGCGAGCGCCGCGAGGATGTTGTCCACCGCGCAGCGGGCCATGGCCTCGCGGGTTTCGAAGGTGGCCGAGCCGATGTGCGGGGTGGCGACCACGTTGGACAGTTGCAGCAGCGGCGAATGGTGGTCCAGCGGCTCGCGCTCGAACACGTCCAGGCCTGCGCCACGGATGCGCCGCTCCTGCAGCGCGTGGATCAGCGCCGCCTCGTCCACTACCTTGCCCCGGGAAATATTGATGAAGATGCTTTCGGGGCGCATCAGGGCGAACTCCCGGGCGCCGATCAGGCCTTGGGTTTGCGGGGTCAGGGGCAGGGTCAGGCAGATGAAGTCGGCTTCTTGCAGCAGTTGCTCGAGGCTGCGATAGCGGGCCCCGAAGCGTTGCTCCACCGCAGGCTTGGGGTGGTTGCTGTGGTAGATCACCGGCATGCCGAAGCCGAAGTGCCCACGCTGGGCCAGGGCCTCGCCGATACGGCCCATGCCGATGATGCCCAGGGTCTTGCCGTGTACGTCGCTGCCAAAATGCGCCGGGCCGATATTACGGTTCCACTGCCCGGCGCGAACCATGCCGGCCAGCTCCACCACGCGCCGGGCACTGGCCAGGATCAACGCAAAGCCGGTGTCGGCGGTGGTCTCGGTGAGCACGTCGGGGGTGTTGCTCAGGAGGATGCCGCGCCGGGTCAGGTAGTCGATATCGTAGTTGTCGACCCCCACCGAGACGCTGGCCACCGCCTCCAGCCGTGGCGCCCGATCCAGCAATGCCGCATCCAGGCGCAGGCTTGCACCCAGTAGGCCATGGGCCTCGGGCAGGGCCTGGCGCAAGCGCTCCAGGCCGGTATCGTCGAGGTTTTCGATCAGGGTGACCGCCACCTGTTCCTGCAGGCGTGCCATCAGCGACGGCGAGAGTTTTTTGTACAGCAGCAGATGTTTTTTCATGAAAGTCTCTGTGGCGATTCAGGAATGGGCCAGGCGCCGGCGCAGCGCCAGGGGTTTGGCCTGCGGCGTGCTGGCGCCGGGCTTGAGCAACAGGGTGAGCAGCACCGAGAGCAGCAGCGCGCCGCTCATCAGCAGGTAGGAGGCGGCCGGCGAACCGGTGGCGCTGTTCAGGTAGCCCACCAGGTAGGAGCCGCCGAAGGAGCCCAGGGCGCCCATGCTGTTGATCAGCGCCATGGCGCCACCGGCGACGTTGGCCGGCAGGATTTCCGGGACGATGGCGAAGAACGGCCCGTAGGGCGCGTACATGCAGGCCCCGGCGAGCACCAGCAGGGCGTAGGACCACCAGAAGTGCTCCGCCCCCAGCAGGTACGAGCCGTAGAAGGCGAAGGCGGCCACCAGCAGCGGTGGCCAGACGAAGCGCTTGCGCTTCTGGGTCCGGTCCGAGCCCCAGGACACCGCGAGCATGGCGATCACCGCCGCCAGGTAGGGCAGGGCCGAGAGCCAACCGGCCTCGACCATGTCCATCTGCGCGCCTTGCTTGAGGATCGATGGCAACCAGAGGACGAATCCGTAGACGCCGATGCTCCAGCAGAAGAACTGCAGGGCCAGGAGGATCACCTTGGGCGAGCGGAACGCCTCGGCGTAGTTTTTCACCGCCTTGATGCCTTGCTGCTCGGCGGCCAGGGCGTTTTCCAGGTCTTGTTTTTCCTGCTCGCCCAGCCATTTGGCCTGGCTCGGCCGGTCATCGGCCAGGCGCCACCAGATAAAGGCCCAGAGCACTGCCGGCAGGCCTTCGATGATGAACATCCAGCGCCAGCTGAAGTGCTCCACCAGATAACCCGAGACCACCGACATCCACAGCATGGTCACCGGGTTGCCGAGGATCAGGAAGGTATTGGCCCGCGAGCGTTCGGCCCGGGTGAACCAATGGCACAAATACACCAGCATCGCTGGCATCACCGCGGCTTCCACCACGCCGAGCATGAAGCGGATGGCGATCAGCGTATAGGCGTTGGCGACAATGCCGGTGAGCGTGGCCAGGCCGCCCCAGAGGATCAGGCTGACGAAGATCAGCTTCTTCACGCTGCGCTTTTGCGCATAGATCGCTCCGGGCACCTGGAAGAAGAAGTAACCGAGGAAAAACAGGGCGCCCAACAGCGACGACAGGCCCGGGGTGATGTTCAGGTCGGCGGCCATGCCCGAGGCAGCGGCGAAACCGTAGTTGGCGCGGTCCAGGTAGGCCAGGCTGTAGGTGATGAAGACGATGGGCATGATGTACCACCAGCGGCGGGCGGCGAGTTTGAGCGTATCCATGGGCGTTCTCCTGAGCTTGTTGTTTTTGTCGCAACAGGTGGTTCTTGGGGCGTTTGGCCAGCCGCTACAGCGCCGCCTTGAGGCACGGCGGCTCCGTGGGCAACTCATGGCGATAAGGCAGGCCCTCCATGTCGCCCCGGCTCTGTACCGCGCGGCTGCCGGTCCAGTTGGCCCGCTGCACGGCCTCGGCCATGCCGCAGCTTTCCAGCAGGGCGCTGACCAGGCCGACGGCGAAGGCGTCGCCGGCACCCACGGTGTCCACCACCTGGGGCACCGGTACGCCCTCGACGAAGCCGGCATCCTGGTGGGTGCGGTAGTAGGCGCCATGGGCACCGAGCTTGATCACCACCGCCTCGGCACCCTGGTCCAGGTAGAAGGCGGCGATGTCCGCCGGGTCCTCGTGGCCGGTCAGCAGCCGGCCTTCGCCGAGCCCCGGCAGCACCCAATGGGCCAGGGCCGCCAGGCGGTTGATCTCACGGATCATCACGCTCTCGCTGGGCCATAGTGCGGGGCGCAGGTTGGGATCGAAGGACACGCTGCGCCCGGTGGTGCGCTGGGTCCGCATCAGGTATGTGGTGAGTTCCCGGGCCGACTCCGACAACGCTGCGGGAATGCCCGTGGCATGCAGGTGCCGGGCCTGCAGCAGCGGCGGCGCGACGTCACTGATGCCCAAGTGGCTGGCCGCTGAGCCACGGCGGAAATACTCCACCTTGGGGTCATCGCCGTTGTCTTCCCGGGACTTGAGCTGGAAGCCGGTGGGGTGCAGCGGGTCGCAACGCACGAAGCGGCAGTCCAGGCCCTCGGCCTTGAGGGTGTCGAGCACGAAGCGCCCCAGGGAGTCGTTGCCGACCCGGCTCAGCCAGGCGACCTTGAAGCCCAGGCGCGACAGGCCGATGGCCACGTTGCTGTCGGCTCCGGCGATACGTTTGTGGAAGTGCTCGACCTGGGCCAGGTCGCCGCTGTGTTCGGCGACGAACATGGCCATGGTCTCGCCGAAAGACAGGATATCGATCTCAGGCATTGGCGTTCTCCAGTCGCGACTGGCCCAGGCGGGCCAACAACTCGACCTGCCCGGCAGTCACCTGCACCAGGTCGTTGCCTTGCAGCGGGTATTCCACGGCCCGGGTAATACCTTGGGTCATGTGCCGCAGCAGTTGTTCCCACTGATGCAGTTCCGGGCTGCCGGGCGGTATCGCCACCAACTTGCCGTCCACCCGCTGGCGTACCGCCTTGCAGTGCACGTAGCCGACATGCCGGCCCAGCACTCGCGCGGCGTTGACCGCCGATTGCTCCTGCCACTGCCAGTTACCGATGTCGAAGGTCATGCGCAGCGGCAGGTTGAGGGCTTCCACGGCGCTGAAGAAACGCTGGAACGGCTCGATGCGCCCGCCATGGGTGGTCTGGTCGTTCTCTACCAATAGCTGCAGCGGCTGGCGGAACAGCAGGCTGGCCAGGCAGCGCAGGTCGTGGTGTTCGTTGAAGTGACCAAGGGACACCTTGAGCTGCCGGGCGCCGAACTCCCGGGCCCGCTGCAAAGTGGCGGACAGTTCCGGGGCCGGTTCGCAGCGCCCGGGTTGCCACAGTTCCAGGGGCGAGGAATACACGCTGTCCAGCCCGTGTTCACGGGCGCTCCGGGCCAGCTCGGCGGGGTGCTCGCCGGTCAGCAGTTCTTCGCGCCATTCGATGCACGACGCCCCGGCGGCGGCCACCAAGGGGATGAAATACCCCTGGCCATGCTGGCGCACCAGGTCCGCGCCGTAGCTGGACAGGCTGATGGAAACGGGTGATCTGTTCATGTTACCTACCTCTGAAACCGGTTTCATTTTTGTTCGAATAAATGCCGTATTGCTGTCTATCCCTGTGCTCGCCGCACCTTGTGGCTGCTGCGCGTCCATGCGCAGCCTGCGGCAGCGGCTACCCGCGATGCGCCCAGGCTCGCACGGCCTTCCATAGCCTTACTCTCGGGCCTGGCGGGTCGAGCCGCGGACGATCAGTTGTGCGGGAAAGTCCAGCACCCGGGCCGGGCCGCTATCGCCGCGCAGGCGCTTGAGCAGGCATTCGAAGGCGCTGGCGCCGATGGCCGCCGTGGGTTGGGCCAGGGCGGTGATACCGTTGCCCACCAGCGGGTACCAGTCCAGGTCGTCCAGGGCGATCAGGCCCAGCTCGCCGAACAGCGGCCGGTCGAGCTGGCGCAGGGCATTGGTGGCTGCCAGGGCAGCCACGCCGTTGGCGCAGAACAGCGCCTTGGGGCCTGGGCCCGGGCTGTCGAGGAAGGTTTGCAGGCCGGCGTTGAGCCCGCTGCCGGTTACCAGCACCTGGCCACGCAGGGCCGGGTGCCGGACGATCTCGGCGTGGAAGCTGGTGCTGCGCTCCAGGCGCGAGCTGGTGCCGTCATGGGGTTCGCTGACCAGCAGCAGGTCGCGGTAGCCCTGTTGTTCCAGGTGCTCGATGGCCAGGTGCACTGCCGCCGGGTTGTCCAGGCCCACCAGGTCAGCCTGCAACTGCGCCAGCTTGCGATCCACCAGCACCATGGGCATTTCCTCCTGCAATTGCTGCAATTGGTCCAGGTGGTGGCCCAGGGTATTCACGATCAGGCCTTCGATGTTGTAGGCCCGCAGGTTGGCCAGGTGCCGGGCTTCCTGCTGGTCGTCGCGGTCGGTGTTGCACACCACCAGGCTGTAGCCGTGCAGGCGGCAGGCGGTTTCCACGCCGTGCATCACGGCAATCGAATACGGGTTGCGGATATCGGCCACCAGCATGCCGATCAGGCGCGTGCGCCCGCGCTTCAGGCCGCGGGCCATCTGGTTCGGGCGATAGCCCAGTTCGCTGATGGCTTGCTCGATGCGCAGGGCGATGGCGTCGGAAAGCAGGGCGCGGTCTTCGCCGATGAAGCGCGACACACTGGCCTTGGAGACTCCGGCACGGTGGGCGACATCGAGCATGGTGACGCGGCTGCGCTGGGCGGCGGAAAACTGATTCACGGGCGATGACCTTGTTCTTGGAATTATCGGTTCGCAGGATCTGTGAGGTTGGCCTGAAACCGGTTTCAGGAAACCGCAGAATCGGTTGCGCCGTCAAGAGCGGTTTGGGGGTAAATCAACGCACATCCAGCTACTGGCTGACCAATGGTGCATTCCGGCCCAGGCCCCGGGTGATTGGCCTGGGGCCTGTGGCGACCGGTGGTCTCTCAGGCCCACAGGCTCAGCCAGGTGGCGGCCAGCAACAGCAGCGCCATGCCCCGGTTGAACCGCTGCATCGCCCGGGGCGAGCCCAGCCAGCGGGCCGAGCCAGCCCCCAGCAGGGCCCAGGCGCCCAGGCAGGGCAGGGCGACGAGCAGGAACACCAGCGACAGGCACAGCACCCGACCCTGGCGATCATCCGCAGGCCCGGCGAACACGCTGACCACCGCCAACGCCATCAGCCAGGTCTTGGGGTTCACCAGTTGCAGGGCCGCCGCGCCGAGGAACCCCAAGCGTCGTTGCGCGGCGGTGTGTGCGGTGTGGGTCGGGGCGCGCCAGATCTGCCAGGCCAGGCCGCTGAGCCACAGCAGGCCGACCACTTGCATGGCCAGTTGCACCTCGGGCAGGTGGGCCAGCTTGTCCCCCAGCCCGCCGCCCACCAGCCAGACCATGCCAGCCGCGGCGCCGCCAGCGCCGAAAATGATCGGCAGTGCGGCCCGCAGGCCATAACGGGCACTGTTGCTCAGCACCAGGAGATTGGTCGGCCCCGGGGTGATGGAGGCGACGATGGCGAACATGACGAAGGGCAGCAGGCTGGGCAGGGCGGGCAACATGATGGGGCGCTCCAGTGAAGATCGAAGAGCTGATCTTCGCGGCCCGCGCCTCAGGCGTCTGGAAGCTTTGTGCAGCGCTTGCGGTACAGCGCCGGGCTCAGGCCGTAAGCCCGCATGAACCAGCGCCCGAGATGGCTCTGGTCGGCAAAGCCCAGGGCGCTGGCCACCTCGGCCGGTGCCGCACCGCCGGCCAGCAAGCGTCGGGCGTGGCTCAGGCGCAATTGCACCGGATAGGCGTGGGGCGGCAGGCCGAAGGCGGCCTTGAAGGCCCGGCTCAGGCGGAAACGGTCGACGCCGCAGGCGCTGCTCAGGGCTTCCAGGCTCAGGTCCTGGTAGAGGTGGGCGTGCAGGTAGTCGCGAGCCCGTTGCGCCACCCGGGGCAGGCGCGGGTCGTGGCCATAGCGCTGGCGCCACTGCAGGTGCCCGGTCAATTGCTCGAGCAGGCGATCCATGGCGCTCTGGCGCACGATGCGCAATTCGCCGTGGTGCAGGCTGTGAAATGCCGCGCTGGTGGCCTGGGCCAGCCGTGGATCGCAGGCCAGGGTGCTGTCGAACCCCAGTTGGCTATCGATCGGCGCTTCGGCGAACAGCGCCCCCAGTTCGCGCGTCAGCCATTGCGGGTCCAGGTACAGCATGCGGTAGGTGAAGCCACCGGCGGTGGGCGCCTCGCCGTCGTGGATTTCCCCGGGTTCGAGCAGAAACACCTTGCCGGGTGTGCTCTGGTGCCGGGTGCGACGGCAGTTGAACTGCTGTACACCTTGCTCGGTGACCCCCACCAGGTAGCTGTCGTGCCAGTGCGGGTCGTAGGCGTGGCCAGTGAAATGGGCGCGCAGGGTCTCGATGCCGGTGTCGGCGTCCTGGGCCAGGTCGATCCAGTTGTGCGTACTCATGCTGGGCTGCCGGTGGATTTCACCTGGGCATTCAACGACCGGGCTGGACGGGCGTCTAGAAGTTTCGTGCAGTTCAGCTGAACAGTCCGGCGGCGATATTGATGGAAAAGCCCAGGATCGCGGTGTTGAACAAAAAGCCGATCAGCGACTGGGCGAGGACGATCCTGCGCAGTTCGCGGGTGGCCACGCCGACGTCCGAGGTCTGCACGGCCACGCCAATGGTGAAGGAGAAGTACAGGAAGTCCCAGTAGTCGGGGTCCTTCAGGTTCTCGGCGAAGCGCAGGGCCGGCTCCGGGCCGTCCCAGGTGTAGTAGAGGCGGGCGTAGTGGACGCTGAAGATCACCCCCACCAGCAGCCAGGAGCCGATCACCGTCAGGCCGGTGAAACCGTAGTGCAGCAGGCGTCGGGTGGTGTCCAGGTCCTTGCTGCCCACCAGTTCCAGGGTGATGGCCACCAGGCTGGCGATGGCGGCGACGCAGACGATCAGCAGAACCAGCCCGGCGTTTTCGTCCTCGGCCTCGGCGATGCGCTTGACCTGGTCGGCCCGGGCCCGGACCGTGAGCCAGAACATCAACGCCAGGTAGGTCCAGACCGCCACGTTCCAGCCGATGAGGATCTTGCCGGTGAGGGTCTGGGCCGGCACCAGCAAGCCGGCGATGCAGCCGGCCAGGACACCGAAGGTCAGGCGGGGATGGGTACGGATCACGATGGACATGGCGGCTCGCCGTTGCAGGACAGGTGCTGAACCTTAGCACGGCAGTTTTGCCGATTTCGCCTGGCGGCAGCCGCGCAGGACCCTCGGCGTTCGGCCAGGCAAGCGCAATTTGGTGTCAGGCGGGCTTGGCCATGATCGCGCTGAACAGCTCGGACTCCAGCCAGCCCTGCAACCAGGCTTGCAGCGCCGGGTAGGACGCCTGGGCGAACCAGTCGCGATCCACGTGGGCGAACTGGCGGACGAAGGGCAGCAGGGCCGCGTCCGCCAGGCTTGGATGGCCGCCCAGCAGATAGCGCTGCTGGCTCAGTAGCCGCTCCAGGCGCGCCAGGAACAGCTCGCCCTGGGCCCGGTAATGCTCCATCGGTGCCTCGGGGTAACGCTCGGCGTACTTGTAGCGATTGAGGTGGACCTTGAACACCTGGTCGTTCTCCTCGATCAGCCCCGCCATCTGCACCCGGGCCTGGGGCTCGCCCAGCAGGCGCCAGTCCCCGGGGTCATTCTGCTCCAGGGCCCAGAGCATGATCTGCAGGCTTTCATCGATCACCCGCTCGCCGACGCTGAGCACCGGCACCGTGCCCTTGGGCGACAGCGCCAGCATTTCGGGTGGCTTGGCCTTGAGGCTGACCTCGACCATTCGTGGTCTCACCCCGGCATAGAGCAGGGCCAGCCGGGCACGCATGGCATAGGGGCAGCGGCGGAACGAGTAGAGGGTGGCCTGGGCGTCGTTCATTTCACCTCCAGGGTGCTCAGGCCGTTGCCCTGGCGGCTGACCTGGATCTGTACCGGGATCCGCTCGTGCATTTCCTGTACATGGGAAATCACCGCCACCTTGCGGCCCTGGGCCTGGAGACCGTCGAGGGCGTCCATGGCCAGCTGCAGCGACTCGGGGTCGAGGCTGCCGAAGCCTTCGTCGATGAACAGCGACTCGATCTTCAAGGTACTCGAGGCCATGGACGCCAACCCCAGGGCTAGCGCCAGGGACACCAGGAAGGTCTCGCCACCGGACAGCGAATGCACCGAACGCAGTTCGTCGCCCATCTCGGTGTCCAGCACCAGCAGGCCGAGCATGCTGCCGCCGCGCTTGAGGCGATAACGCCGCACCAACTGGCGCAGTTGCGCGTTGGCGTGGTGCACCAGCAGGTCGAGGTTGTAGGCCTGGGCGATCTTGCGGAACTTGTCGCCTTCGGCCGAGCCGATCAGGGCGCTGAGCCGGGCCCAGCGCTGCCATTGCTCGTATGCCTGGGCGATGCCCTGGGCCAGGGCCTGGTTGGCCTCCTGGCGACGTTGGTCTTCGCTCTGCCGGGCACGCAGTTCGGCCACTTGCTGTTCGTCGGCCAATGCCTGTTGCTGGGTGGTTTCCAGGGCCTGGGCCAGTTCCTCGGCTTCCAGGTTGCCGTTGTGCTGGGCCTGGTGCTGTTCCAGGCGCTGCTGGCGTTCCTCGAGCAGTACCCGGGCCTGTTCGATGGCCTTGTCGTTGGCCTGCAGGCGCTCGCGCAGTTGGCGGACCTGGCTGTCGTCCAGTTCCAGCAGCGCTTGCAAACCGGCATCGTCGAGTTGCGGGTGCTGGGCGCGCCACTGCTCGATGCTGGCGGCCAGTTGCTGTTGCTCGGCTTCCAGGGCCTGGCAGCGCTCTTGGCCGGCCTTGAGCTCGGCGGCCAGCTGGATCAGTTGCTGCTGCAGTTCCTGCGCCTGCTGCTGGGCCGTGGCCTGGGCCGAGCGGGCCTGCTCGACACTTTGTTCCAGTTGTTGTTGCCAGTGCTCGGCACTGTCGTGGGCTCCCAGCAATTCGGCCAACCGCTGCTGGCGCGCCTGTTGCTGCTGGTGCAGGGCCTCGGCCTGCTGCCGGGCGTCGTGCAGTTGCTGCTGGCGGGTCTGCTGGCGGTCCTGCTCCTTGTCCAGGGCCAGCTGGCGCTGCTGTTGTTCTTGGGTTTCATCCTGCTGTTCGCGCAGTTGCTCGATGCGTTGCAGCACTTGCTGGTCCAGTTGCATGAAGCTCGCCGCCGGGTCGCGGCGCAGGCCGTCGAGCTGCTCGCTGGGCAGCCATTGGCTGAAGCCGCCAAGCTCTTCGTCCAGGCGCTGGCGATCGGCGTCCAGCTGCTCGCGCTGCTTCTCCAGTTGCTGGGCGGCCTGCTGGCTGGCATCGACGGCGGCCTGCAACTGGCCTTGCAGGCGCGCGGCATCCTTTTGCAGGGTCAGCAGGGCGTCCTGGCGCTGCTCGTCCTGGGTGATGCTCTGTTGCAACTGCTCCAACTGCCGTTGCAACCAGGCATCGCGCTGGGGCGGGTCCTGGTCCAGCAACTGGGCGCCCAAGGGGTGGGCTTGCAGGCTCGGAGCCAGGGCCTCTTGTTGGGTGGCCAGTTGTTCCTGTTGCTGTAGCAAGTCTTTCTGCTGGGCGATCAGGCCCTGGACCTGGGCGCGCAGTTCGGCCAGTTGCTCCTTGAGCCCATCCACGACTTTCCGGGCGGCGGCTTCTTCGTTTTCGTCATGGCGCCCAAGGCTTTGCAACAGGGCCTCGGGTTGGTGATACGGATGCTCGACGCTGCCGCACACCGGGCACGGCTGATCGTCCTGCAATTGCGCGCGCAACTCTTCCACGCTGGCGCTGCGGGCCAGGCGCTGGCGCTCCAGCAGGGCCTGGGTCACGCTCAGGGTCTGCTCGGCTACCGCCAGGTCGGCCTTGGCCTGGATACCGGCCTTGGTCAACGCATCGCGCTCGATGGCCGCCGTTTGTTGCTTGTCCTGCAGGGCCTGGGTGCGCTGCTCCAGCTCTTGCTGCTGGGCCCAGAGCCGGGCCAGGTCCTCGAACGAACGTTGCTGCTTGCGGTTGTCCTGGAGCAGGGTGCCCAGCAATTGGATCTGCTCCGCCACGGCCTGGGGCTCGGCGCCGGCCTCGCGGTACAGCAGCTCCAGCTGTGAGCGTTGCTCGCTCAACTGGCGAGCGGCGGTTTCGGCACGCTGCTCAAGGCCCGGCAGTTCCGCCTGGCCCTGGTTCAGGCGATTGCCGATCTGCACCAGTTGCTGCAGGCGCCCGCGATGGGCATCCCAGGCCTCGCTCAGAGGCGCAAGGGCGGCGCTGTGCTGCAGTTGCCCGGCGATCCGTTCCAGGCGCTCGGCCACCAGGCGTTGCTGCTCCTGCAAGTGCTGGATGTCCTGCTGGCCCTGGGTGTTGGCCTGCTCGGCGCGCTCCTGGGCCTGGGTGGCCTGGGCCAGCTCTTGCTCCAGGCGTTGCAGGTTGCCTTGTTCGGCAAAGGCTTCGCGCAGCAATGGGGCCTTGTCGTTGGACTGTTCCTGGGCCTGGGCCAGGCTGGCGGTACTGTCCTGGACCTGTTGCTGGTGCGTTGCCTGCTGTTGTTGCAACTGCGTGTGTCGTGCCTGCTGTTGCTCGATCTGTTGCCGCAGGGGCTCGAGGGTTGCGCTCAGTTCGACCTGGCGCAGGAACTGATGGCGTTGGGGCGCCAGTTGTTCCAGGCGCTCCAGGCGCAGGCGCTCGGGGGCCAGGACCTTTGCCTCTGCCTCGGCTTCCTGCAACTGTTCGGCGGCGCTGTGCCGGGCCTCCTGCCACTGGCGCAATTCCTTGAGCCAGCCGTGCTGGGCCTCCAGCTGCTTGAGTTGCAGTTGCCGGCCCTTGAGCTGGTCACGGGCGGCGCCCAGCTGCTGGTCCAGTTCGGCACGTTCTTCGTCTGGCAGCGGGGCAACGCCGCTGGCCTGGGTGGTGAGGGCCTTGTGCGCTTCGTCGGCTTCCTTGGCCTTGCTGAAGGCGCGCTTGCCCAACTGGCTGTAGATCGCCGTATTGGTGAGCTTTTCCAACAGCTCGCTGCGCTCTTTGTCGTCGGCCTTGAGGAAGGCGCTGAACTCGCTCTGGGCCAGCATCACCGCGCGGGTGAACTGTTCGAAGTTGAGCCCCAGGCGTGCTTCGATCAACTGCTTGTATTCGGCCTTGCTCTGGTTGCTCAGCAGTTGCGCATCGTCCAGGTCGGTGAGGCTCTGGCGGCTGCCCTGCAGCTTGCCGTTGGCCTTGTCTCGGGCGCGGTTGGTTTCCCAGCGGGCGCGGTAGCGGCGGCCGTCGATGCCGACGAAGTCCACCTCGGCAAAACCGCTGCCGGTGCCCCGGCGCAACAAGGTGCGGGGATCGCTGGTGAGAATTTCGCTGTCGACTTCCGGGACCTTGGTTTCCCGGCCGATATTGTTCAGCCGTGGCACGGCGCCGAACAACGCCAGGCACAGGGCATCGAGTAGGGTGCTCTTGCCGGCACCGGTGGGGCCGGTGATGGCGAACAAGCCGGCGCTGGCCAGGGGTTCGGCGGTGAAGTCGATCTCGAACGGGCCGGCCAGGGAGGCCAGGTTCTTCAGGCGGATGGCCAGGATCTTCATGGCTGCTCACCTTCGTGCTGGACGTCCTGCAACAGCAGGGCGAAATCCTTGAGGGTCTGTTCATCCGCTTCATTGGCGTAGGCGTCGCGCCAGGCCCGGCGGAACAGTTCTTCGGGGCTCAGTTGATCCAGTTCGATCAGCTGGCCGCCACTGTCTTGGGTGTCGTGCGCACCCTGGCCGGCGTATTCGGCCGCGATCCTCACCAGGCGCACGGCCTTGCCTTGCAGGGCGCTTTCCAGTTGCTGGCGCAAGTCCGGTTGCGGTTCGTCCAGGCGTACCCGCACTTCCAGCCAGGGCTGGCGTTGTTCTTCGGCCAGCAGGTCGATGTCCGGCAGCGTGCCGAGTTGGCTCAGGACTTCGCCCAGGGGAGCGGGACCGACACGTTGCAGGTTGACCGCCCGCGGGATCAGCCGCGGCTCGACGCTGAGCAACCGCTCGCCGTCCAGGCGGATGTCCAGGACCTGGTGCTTGTAGTCGATCTCGGAGAACGACAGCGGGATCGGCGAGCCGCTGTAGCGGATGCGTTCCTCGCCGTTGACCTTCTGTGGCTTGTGCAGGTGCCCCAGGGCCACGTAGCTGATCTGCGGGCCGAACAGGCTGGCGGGCAGGGCCTCGGCGTTGCCGATCACCAGGCTGCGTTCGGAGTCCTCGGAGACTGAGCCGCCGGCCATGTGCGCGTGGCTTACGGCAATCAGGGCCTGGCCCGGTTGGCGGCGTTCCTCGGCGGCGGCAATCAACCACTCATGGACCTGGGCGATGCCCTGGAGGTAGTCCTCGCCCAGGTGTCGGCCGGTGACTTCCGCCGGTCGCAGGAAGGGCAAGGCCAGGCACCAGGCCGCGACCTTGCCGCTGGCATCGGGCAGGGGCAGCAGCAGGCGCTCGGTATCCAGTTGGCCGTCATCGAGCCACAGCACCCGACCCAGGGCATGGGCGTGCAGGCGCCGCATCAATGGCGCAGGCAGTTCGATACGCGAACCGGAATCGTGGTTGCCGGCGATCATCACGATGCTCAGGCCCGGTTGCTGCTCGTGGGCGCTGACGATGAAGTCGTAGAGCCGTTCCTGGGCTTTGACCGGTGGGTTGACGGTGTCGAAGATATCGCCGGCGATCAGCAGCGCGTCGGGCTGCTCGTGCTTGAGCTGGCGCAGCAGCCACTCGAGGAAGCAGGCGTGTTCGAAGTCGCGCTCCTGGCCATGGAGGTTCTGGCCCAGGTGCCAGTCGGAGGTGTGAAACAGACGCAAGGCAGGCTCCGCATGCAAAAGGCTTGGCCGCACGGCAAATGATCGCGGCGAAAGGGCAGGGAGTTTACTGGCAAATGCGTGTTCATGCCCGGCGCCGTGGCAAATTCCCCGGCGCCTCTGTGTGTGGGGCGGCGTTCAGTGGCGGGGTGCGGCGGTGCTCTGGGCGGCGCGCGCTTCGCTGGCGGTGCACCCGAACTGCTGGCGAAAGTGCCGGGCGAACTGGGCCTGGTCGGCAAACCCCCAGCGCGCGGCCAGCTCGCCGATCGACAGGCGGCAATGGGCGTCGCGCAGTTGGCGGTGCACCGCGTAAAGGCGCTGCTGGCGGATCCATTCGCCCAGGCTGAAGGGGCTGTCGGCAAACAGCTTGTGCAGGTAGCGCAGGGAAATGCCGCAGGCGCTGGCGATCTGCCTGGGGTTGAGCTCTGCCGAGCCCAGGTGCTGGTCCACGTAGCTTTCGATGCGTTGCAGGTGCAGGGCAGCCAGGCTGGAGCTTTCGCTGCTGAGCACCCGTTCGTCCTGGCGCAGGGTCAGCAACAGGGTCGCCAGGGCCTGTTCCAGCAGCATATGCCGCGCCGCCGGGGCGCATTCGTCGAAGCGCGCGGCGCACATGGCCAACTGGTCGGCGAAGATCCGCCCCAGGCCGCGCCGGGCATCGAAACAGAAACGGGTGTAGCGCTCGGCGCCGCGCAACTGGCCGTGCAGGGCCTGTTCCGGCAGCTTGAACACCCACAGGTCGTTGTCGCTGGCGTAGCCGAAGCGGTAGGGCGCATCGCCCCGTTCGAAGATGAAGCTGCCGGGGCGGCAGTGCAGTTCGCGGCCGTCCTGTTCGAACAGCACTTCGTGGCGCCGGGGAATGGTCACCAGGTAGCAGGCCTGGGTGTCGTTGCTGACCTGCGCCTTGCTTCGGGAATAGCCCAGGCGGCTGGAGCGCAGGCGCGACAGGGCGACGGCGCTGCTGGGGGTTTCCCAGATCTGCAGGTTGCCCTGGAAGGGGCCGTCGCTGCTGAATTCAAGGGACAGGGGAAAGTAGGCGTTGCCAATGGCTTCGGCCCAGCGGGGCTGGCATTGGTGTTCGGGCCAGTAACGGGTGGAAAGTTGCTGAACCATCATCACTCCTGCTTTTTTGTGTTTTTAGTCAGGACAGCACCGGGTGGTCAGCCACGGTGCCGGTGATATTTGGGTAAAAGCGCGGGTCGGTCAATCGGCAGGCGTCAGTCGGTAGCAGGCCGAGGGCGCGAGCGTCGCCTGCCAGCCCGGCGGCACCACGATGTTGGTGGTGGCTTCCTCGATCACGCAGGGACCCTTGAGGGTCTGTCCGGCCTGCAACTGCTCGCCCTGGTAGACCGGTGTCGGTTGCCAGCCGCCAGCCTCGTCGAACAGCATCGAGCGCTGTTCTCGGGGCGTTGCCGGCACCTGTCGCTCGGGGATCGGCAGTTCTGGCATCGGTGGGTGTTGCAGCCGGGCGATCACCGAGCATTCAAGGTTGACCAGTTCGATCGGGCTCTGCGGCTCGCTGTAGGAGAACAGCGCCTCGTGCCGCCTGTGGAAGGCCTCGCGCAGGGCCGCGAGGCCGGCCGGGTCCAGCTCGCTGCTGGCCAGCTCAACGCTGCATTCGTGGATCTGCCCCAGGTAGCGGATTTCCAGGTGGTACTGGGTGTCGATCCGGTTGCCGGTGCTGAAGCCGTCCTGGCGCAGGTTCTCCAGGCCCTGTTCGCGCAGCCGGGCCAGGGTCCGGTTGAGTAGCGCCAGGTCCACGTGCTGGTCGTCCAGGCGCATGGGCAGGGTGGTCAACTGGTCGTAGCGGATGTCCGAGAGGATCTGTCCGAAGGCACATAGCCCTGAGGCCACCTTGGGAATCAGCACCACCTGGCTGCCGATTTCCTCGGCCAGGCGGATCACGTGCATGCCCGCCGCGCCGCCGGCGCCGATCAGGGCAAACTGGCGTGGGTCGTAGCCGCGTTCCACCGAGACCCGGCGGATGCCGCTGACCATGTTCAGGTTGACCAGGGTGATGATTCCCAGTGCCGCGCGCTCGAGGCTGATGCCCAGGGGCTCGGCGATCCGGCTGCCGATGGCCTCCAGCGCCGCCTGGCGTGACAGGCGGATGCTGCCGCCGAGCAAGGCGCCGTCTGCCAGGTAGCCCAGCGCCAGGTTGGCATCGGTCACCGTCGGCTCGCTGCCGCCCTTGCCGTAGCACACCGGCCCGGGGTTGGCCCCGGCGCTGCGCGGGCCGACCTGGAGCATGCCGAAGGGGTCCAGGTGGGCGATGGAGCCGCCGCCGGCACCCAGGGTCTCCACCTGGATCATCGGCACGCCGATGCGATAGCGCAAAAAGTCGCTGTCCTTGCTGAAGTTGGTGCGCCCGCCCTGGCTCAGGGTGATGTCGAAGGAGGTGCCGCCCATGTCCACGGTGATCACGTTGTCGATGCCGAACGGCCGGGCCACGCACAGCCCGGCCTGGGGTGCCGAGGCCGGGCCGGAATTGATCGCATTGACCGCCCGGGTGCTCATGATCGCGCCGGGGGCCAGGCCGCCGTTGGACTGGAAGTAGCGGGTCGGTTGCTGGGCCCCCAGTTCTTCGAACAGGTTGTCGATGCGTTCCACGTAGCGTTGCATCACCGGGCTCAGGTAGGCGTTGACCACGGTGCTGGAGGTGCGGGTGTATTCGCGGATCTGCGGGAACACTTCATTGCCGGTACAGACGAAGACCCCGGGCAGGGCTGCGCGTACCAGTTGTGCGGCGCGCTGCTCGTGGGCCGGGTTGCGGACCGACCAGACAAAGGAGATGGCCACCGCCTGGACCTCCTGCTCGCGAAAGTACTCGATGGCCCGCAGGATCGCCGCCTCGTCCAGGGGGGCGTGCTCCTGGCCGTCGCTGCGCATGCGCCCGCCGATGGGCCGGCGCAGATGGCGTGGCACCAGCATGTGCGCCTGGGGGTAGCTGGCGTCGTAGCGGTGGCCGTCTTCCTTGTGCCCCAGGCGGATCTCCAGGCTGTCTTCGTGGCCGTCGGTGCACAGTAGGCCGACCTTGACCCCGGTCTTTTCGATCAGGGCGTTGAGGGCCACGGTGGTGCCGTTGATGCACAGGTCGCAGTCGCCGATGATCTGTGCCGGGCTGCGCCCGAGGGCGTCGGCCATTTGCGCCAGGCCGTTGCGGATGGCCAGGGTGCCGTCCTGCGGGGTCGAGGGGGCCTTGAACAGCTGCACATTGCCGAGTTGGTCGGCGAGGATGAAGTCGGTAAAGGTGCCGCCGGCGTCGATGCCCAGGCGATAGTGTTGCTTGCTCATGGGAGATGCTCCGTGGGGTCAGGGGCGGGCGCGCAGGGCGCGGGTGGCGTCGTGGTCCAGGCGCTGCTCGGTGTCGAACACCACGCCGTAGTCCAGGCGCGCACCTTCGAGGGAGATCAGGCCGTTGCGCAGGTCTTCGGCCACTCGCTCCAGGGGTCGCAGGAAGGGGTCGCCATAGCCGCCACCGCCGGGATTGAGGTTGATCACCCGCTCCCCCGGTTGCGCGATCAACTGGGCGTTGTGCTGGTAGGCCTGTTCCTGGCCGTCGGCGCGGCGATGGGTCAGGCGTCCGAGCTTGGGCGCCAGCAAGCCGTTGCGCGCCCCGGCGGCCCCGGCGGTGGGCAGTTGCCGGCCTTCGCCGAAACCCACCACGGTCATGGGGTGCTGCAAGGGTTCGATCTCGATGCAGGTGCCCGAGCCGCCGCGAAACTGCCCGGCGCCGCCGCTGTCGGTGATCAGGCTGTAGCGGTGGATGAGGATCGGGTAGGCGTATTCCAGCAGTTCGATGTCGCCGGACATCAGCGCGCCGAAGCAGCACAGCGGGCCGCAGGCCGGCCAGCCGTCCATGGCCTGGTTGGCCCCGGCCCCGGAGATGATCGAGGCCAGGACCATGGTCACGTATTCGGCGTTGTCGTTGCGCGGGTCGTGGCCGGCGATGTTGATTCCGCTGGCATGGCCCCAGGACGCGGTGACCCGTTCCGGCGCGGCCTGTTCCAGGGCTTGGCGCACCGCGTCGGCGAGGGTTTCCATGGGGGTGGTGGTGCTGTTGACGTGGGGCGCGGGTTCGCTGGCGTTGCACAGGGTTCCTGGCTCCCCCAGGTCGACGCTGATGCAGCGATACAGACCCTCGTTATAGGGCGGCGGCACCTGGGCGAACATCATCAGCCCAAGGTACACCCCGGACACCGAGTTGCCGGCGTAGGAGTTGATGAAGTAGGGCACCTGGGGCGGGCTGTCGATGCGCACCCGGGCCTGATCGCCGCTGATCTGCACCTGGGCGGTGATGGTCAGCTGGCCCAGGCCGTGGCCCGAGTCCTCCAGCACCGCGCTGCCATGGTAGAGGCCATCCGGCACCTCGCGCAGCAGCGCGCGCATGTGCCGGTCGGCCATGTCCTTGAGCTCGCCAATGCAGGCGCGCACCTGCTCCACGCCGTAGCGCTCCAGGAGTTGCAGCAGGTGCCGCTCGCCGACGCTGCAGGCGCCGTACTGGGCATTCAGGTCGCCTTCCTGGTAGACCCGGGCGCGCATGTTGGTCAGCAGCAGGTTGATCACATCCTCGCGGCGCTGGCCCCGGGACCAGAGCTTGACCGGAGGAATCCGCAGGCCCTCGGCGTAGATTTCCCTGGCATCCGGGTTGTAGCCGGCGGGCACCGGGCCGCCGATGTCGGTGAGGTGGCCCTTGCACACGGTCCAGAACACCAGTTCGCCCTGGTAGAACACCGGTTTGTACATGCAGCAGTCGAGGATATGGCTGCCCTGGTAGGCCGGGTCGTTGTGGTAGATCACGTCCCCTTCGTGGATGTCGTCGCCGAAGAACCCGGCCACGCATTTCATGGCCGGGATCAGCGAGCCGAGGTGGATCGGGATGTCCTGGCCCTGGAGGACCATTTCCGGGAGGTGGTCGAACAACGCATTGGAGTAGTCGTGGGCCAGGTTGAAGACGCTGGAACGGCCGGTTTTCTCCAGGGTCAGGGTCATTTCACGCTGGGCGGTCTCCAGCGCCCCTCGCACCACGGCGAGGGTGATCGGATCTACTGTGCTCATGGCTCACCTGAGTTCTTGTTGTTCTCGAGGTGGTGCGCGACGGCTGTTGCGCCCACGGCCTTAAGTTACGCGCAGGCATGCGCCCCTGGCTTGTCGCCGGGTGCAGGGCTTTTTGCGTTCTGGTGCACGGCCGCCATCGCTGAATGCAGGAGGGGCGCTGCCCGCGAAGAGGCCCGCGAGATCACCTTCGCGGGCAGGCCGGCTCCTGGGGGCGGGTTACTTGGGGTAGAGCGGTGGCAGGCTCGTGGTGTCGGCTTGCGGGGCCTGGGTCCGCTCGGCTACGGGGAGGGTGCCGACTGCTCGCCATAGCTCCTCGCCTTGCCAGTACTGGCCGCTTTCGCTGTAGAGGGCGCCGTTGAGTCCGTCCAGGGCGTCGGAGAGCAGGACAAAACGCGCAGCCATTTCGGCCAGGGTCTCGGGTTGCTGGCGGGCCCAGGCATCCAGGGCCTGGCGCGTGGCTTGGGGATCGTTGGCCTGGCAGGCACGCTTGAGGTCGTCCAGCAGCGAGCGCGGGCTAGGGCCGCTCTGGGCCACCCGTGCTACCGCCGGTTGCGAGCGGGCGCGCCACCACAGGCCGAAGCCCAGCAGGGTGGTACAGGCCAGCAGCAGCGTACTGAGTTGCCAGAGCCACAGGCCTTCGGCGGTGTTGCTGGCCTGTGGGGTGCTGGCCGGAGTGTCCACCATCAGGTTCGGGTTGCTTGCCACCTGCAGGGTTCGTGCCGGCAGGCTGGCGTGTTCCAGGCGGTCTTGCTGGGTGTTCCACCAGGTGACTTCCATGGCCGGCAGCTCGATGTTGCCGGTCCGGCTCGGCACCAGGGCCTGGCGCTCTTCGCGGATGCCCAGCACACCTTGCTCGACCGGCTGGTTGCTCAGTTGCGGCTGATCCGGGTAGCTGCGCAGGCCACTGACCTCGGTGGTCGGTAGCGGCGGCAACTGGGCGCTGGATAAGCCCTCGGCGCGCAGGGTCAGGCTGCGGGTCAGGGAGTCGCCGACCTGGGGCTGCTCAGGCTCGGGGCTCCAGCTCTCGCTCAGGCTCAGGCTGCGGGCCGGCAGCCAGGGCTCGTCGGCAGGGTAGGTGGCCGGCTTGGCCATGACCGCAAGCTCCATTGGCGCCGAGCTGACATGGATCAGCTTGCCGGACCTGGAGGCTTGGGGCGAGTTGTCCTGGGGGTTGCCGGGAGTCGCCAGGGTGGCGCTGAACGTCAGCGATGGGATCTTGAGCACGCCGCTGCGCTGGGGGTAGATGGCATAGCGCATCTCGATCACCCCGTGGCGCACGCCATTGATGAGCTTCTCGTAGGTGCGCGGTTCTCCCAGCTGTTCGACCCGGGCATCGCTCAGTTGCAAGGGGCTCAGGTTACTGTCATCGAACAACGGCACCGAATGGTAGATGTGCAGGGTCAGCAGGGCCTGGGCCTGGACATAGACCTTGGGCTGGTCCAGCTCGGCATCGATGAACACCGGCTCCAGGTGCGTTTGCTGCTCCTGCGCAGGGGTGGCGTTGACCTGCAGGGTCAGGGCCTGGCTGCGCATCTCGCCCAGTTGCAGTGGCTCGATGGCCAGGGTGCCGGTGTGCAGCGGCAGCAGGGTGATGATCCAGCGGGTACTGGCGTGGCTGTCCCCGAGGCTGTTGAGCTGGTTGACCTGGCGCGTGCCGCGTACTTCGAACTGCGCCTGCAGAGGGGTCAGGTCCGGCTTGCCGAACTGGGTGACATCACTGGACTCCAGGGTCAGCTCGACGGTTTCCCCGGCGTTCACCTGGCTGCGGTCCAGGCTGGCGAGCAGCCCGGCGGCTTGGGACTGTGAGCACCAGAGCACAAGGGCAAGCAGAAGGGCGGTGCAGCGGCTCATCGAGTTTTTCCCTGATCCTGATGGGTTTGCTGTTCGTACCAGAACTTGCGCCTGAGCAGTTCCCCCGGATCGTCCGGGATCTTGCGCAGCCACTGCTCCAGTGCCTGTTGGTGTTCAGCATCCAGGCTGTCTACCGCCGGGCGCAGCGGGGTGGTTGTGTGTTCGTCGTCCAGTTCGCTGCCGGGGACCTCGCTGTGCCCTGGGGCCTGCGGGTCCGGTTGCGTGGTTTCACCTGTACCTGGCGTTGCCGGAGGAGGCTCGACTGGAGTCTCGCTGCCGGGCACCGGGGTGGTGGCCGCGCCATTGGCCTCGGAGCGGGCGCTGTCCTCGGCCTCGGGGTCGGCCGTCTGTGGCGCTGGCGGCTCGGCAGCCTGTTGCTGCAGCAGGCTTTGCACCAGGGCCAGGTTCTGCTGTGCCGGTTGCAGGTCGGGCTCCAGGTCCAGCGCCTGTTCGTAGGCGTCGACAGCCGCCTCCAGCTCGCCGCTGCGGGCCAGGGCATTGGCGCGATTGTAATGGGCGCGGGCATCGTTGCCTTCGGCAAAGCGCTCGGCGGCGGCAGTGTAGTTGCCGGCTTCGTACAACGCCATGCCTTGCCACTGCCGGTCCTGGAAGTGCCGCGCGGCTTCGGCTGGGCGCTGTTGCTGCAACAGGCGCTGGCCCTGTTGGTCGGGGCGCAGCCAGAGATCGTTGAAGTCGAAGGCGTAGCTGGGTTGTGGTGCGCCGAGCAACAGCAGCGGCAGGCAGAACAGCCAGCCTCGGCGACCGGCGCAGGCGGCCAGGAGCAGCAACGGTAGCAGCAGCCAATAACCCTGGTCGGCCCAGGTATCCAGGCGCAGGGTCTGGCCGTCGTTGCGCACGCCTTGGGGGTTGCCTAGCAGGCCCAGGCCTCGCAGGTCGCTGTCATCCAGGCGTGCCTGGCGATAACGGCCGTCGACCTCGCCGATGAATTGCTTGAGGCTCGGGCTGTCCAGGCGCGATACCAGGATCGCCCCCAGGTCATCCTTGAGGTAACTGCCATCATCCAGAGGCACCGGGGCCCCGTCGCGACTGCCGATACCCAGCATCAGCAACTGTGGGCCATCGCCGTCCAGGGCCTGGCGGATGCCCTGGCGCTCCTGTTCGCTGAGGGAGGAGGCCATCAGCAGTACCCGGCCCTGGCCCAGGGCACCCTGGTCCAGCAGCTTGAGCGCCTTGAGCAAGGCCAGGTCGGCGCGCTGGCCGGCCTCGGGCATGATCGACGGCTTGAGGGCGTCCAGCAGGTTGCGACTGGTCGCCAGGTCGTCGGACAGCGGCACCAGGGTGTGGGCGCTGCCGGCATAGACCACGATGGCGGTCTGGGCATCGCTGCGCAGGGCCAAGAGGTCCAGCAGTTTGTGCCGGGCCTGGTCCAGGCGATTGGGCGGCACATCGCCGGCCAGCATCTGCGGGGTCAGTTCCAGCAGCACCACCAGCGGATCGGCGGGCTTCTGGCTGGTCTGTTCCACGCGCTGCCAGCTGGGGCCCATCAGGGCCAGCACCGCCAGCAACCAGGCCAGGCCCAGGGCGATCCATGGCAGCTTGCTTTCGCGACCACTGCCGCCGCTGAGCAGGGCGGCATGAAAGGCCGGTGGCAGGATCAGTTGCCAGCGTCCGGCACGTTTCTGCCGGTGCCAGAGCTTCCATAGCAGCAATGCCAGCAGCGGTAGCACCAGCAGCCACCAGGGTCGGAACCAGTGAGGCCAGAGGCTGATCATCGACGCCTCCGCAGGCGCAGGCGCTTGAGGCGTTGTCGCCAGTCGGGCAAGGGTTGCAGAAAGTGCTCCTGGGTGAGGAATCGTTGCAGGGGGTTGTGCGGCCAGCGCTCGCGCACCACCAGCAGTACGCTGAGCAGCAGCGCCGCCGCCAGTGGCCAGCTATACAGGGCCTGGGCCGGACGGGCCTGGGTCGGTTGCTGGGCCACCGGCTCCAACTGGTCGAGGGTGTCCTTGATCGTCGCCAGCTCCTGGCCGTCGCGGGCACGGAAGTAGCGCCCGCCGGTGACCTCGGCCAGCTCCTTGAGCGCCGGTTCGTCCAGGTCCAGGCTGGGGTTGATCCCCAGTACGCCCAGGGTGGCGCTCTGTTCGGGATCGGCACCGATGCCGATCGGATAGATCTTCACGCCTTCCTCGGCGGCCAAACGCGCGGCGGTGATGGGGGCGATCTCGCCGCCATTGTTGGCGCCATCGGTCACCAGGATCAGCACCCGGCTCTGGGCCGGGCGCAGGCGCAGGCGTTTCAGGGCCAGGCCAATGGCGTCGCCGATGGCGGTGTTCTTGCCGGCGATGCCGATCTTCGCCTCATCCAGCCAGACCCGCACTGTATGCCGGTCGAAGGTCAGGGGCGCTTGCAGGTAGGCCTTGCTGCCGAACAGGATCAAGCCCACCCGGTCGCCTTCGCGATGTTCGAGAAAGTCTCCCAAGAGGTGCTTGACCAGGCTCAGGCGGCTGACGTCCTCGTCTTGCCACTGCATGTCGGGGAAGTCCATGGAGCCGGAAACATCCACCGCCACCAGCAGGTCGCGGCCGCTGGCGGCCACCGGCAGCGGTTCCCCCAGCCATTGTGGGCGTGCCGCCGCCAGCAGGAGCAGGACCCACAGCAGGATGAAGCGGGCCTGCTGGCGCCAGGTGGGCAGGTGCGCCCGGGCGCGCCTGCGCGACAGGCTTTCCAGGTCGCTGAGGAAGCTGACCTTGAGCGCCGGTTCGCCGCTATCGGCCACTGGCAATACCAGGCGCAACAACCAGGGCAGGGGCAGCAGGGCGAAGACCCATGGCCAGGCGAACTCAAACATGCTTGCGAATCCAGGTATCCACCGCCTGGGTCAGGCCGGCGATGGCTTTGTCGTCGAGCTTGCACTCGGGCTTGTAGGCGCCTTCGACCAAGACCATCCAGCGGGTCAGCCCGGCGGCCGGGCAGCGGTTGTCGAGGAACGCCAGCCACTTGCGACCGTTGAGGGTATGGCTCTGGCTATTGGGGTAGTGGTTGCGGCACAGGCGCTTGAGCAGCGCGTTGAGCGCCTGCAGCCAGGCGCCGGCCGGGGCGCCGTCATAGGGCTTGGGCAGCAGCGCCAGTTCCGCCAGGGCGGCCAGGCGCACCGGGTCCAGGGGTTGCTCGGCCCGGGTCGGTGCTTTCTTGCGTGGCCACAGGTGCCGCCAATGCCAGGCCGCGAAAGCCAATGCCGGTAGCAATACGGCCAGCAACCACCAGCCTGGCGCTGGTGGCCACAGGCCGACTGGCGGCGGTGGCAGCAGGGGTTGCAGTTGCTCCAGGCTGCTCATCGGCCGGCTCCCGGACGCTGCGGGTTGAGGTACTCGCGCAGTTGCTCGACCATCTCGCTCTGGGTACTCAAGGGCATCAGCAATACCCGCAGTTTTTGCGCCAGGCGCTCCCAACGGGCGATGCGTGCTTCGCTCTGGGCACGGTAGGCCTGGCGCAGCTCATAGCTCAGGGTATCGAGTTCCAGCTGTGCGCCGCGCTCGGCGAAGCGCATCAGGCCGGCGGCGGGCAGGGCGTGGTCCAGGGGATCGGAGAGCGGCATCAGTAGCAGGTCGCAATGACGCGACAGCAGGCTCAGTTGTTGCTCGGCGGCATCGCTCAGGGCGCGCTCGTCGCAGATCACGATCACCAGGCTGCCAGGGCGCAGCACTTCGCGGCCGCGCAGCAGGGCGGTGCCGAGGGCGTCGCGCTGGGGCTGGGCTTCGGCGTGCAGCGACTGGTTGACCCGCACCAGGCGGTTGAGCAATTGCAGCAGGCTCTGCTTGCTGCGCCGGGGCTTGATCTCGTAGTGCTCGTCGTCGCCAAAGACCAGGCCACCGACCCGGTCGTTGTGGCCCAGGGCGGCCCAGCCGATCAGGCTCGCGGCCTGGGCGGCGAGCACCGACTTGAACATCAGCCCGGAGCCGAAGAACAGCTGGCGGCTCTGCTCGACCATGATGAAGATTGGCCGCTCGCGCTCTTCGTGGAACAACTTGGTATGGGGTTCCTGGGTCCGCGCGGTGACGCGCCAATCGATGGTGCGCACGTCGTCGCCGGCCTGGTAGACCCGTACCTGGTCGAAGTCCACCCCACGCCCGCGCAGCTTGGAATGGTGCAGCCCCACCAGCGGGCTGCGCTGGCTGGGCGTGGAGAACAGCTGCACCTCGCGCACGCGGTGGCGCATCTCGATCAGTTCACCGAGGGTGATGCGGATGCCGGGTTCGGCGCTGGCGTGGGTCATGGAGGTCAGGCGACGGCAACGACGTCGAGGATGCGCTGTACCACACGGTCCTGGTCGATGCCTGCCGCTTCTGCTTCGAAGGACAGGATGATGCGATGGCGCAACACGTCGAACAGCACCGCCTGGATGTCCTCGGGGCTGACGAAGTCGCGTCCGGCCAGCCAGGCATGGGCGCGCGCGCAGCGATCCAGGGCGATGGAGCCGCGGGGGCTGGCGCCGTAGGCGATCCACTCGGCCAGTTCCGGGTCGAACTTGCCCGGGGTGCGGGTGGCCATGACCAGTTGCACCAGGTATTCCTCCACCGCATCGGCCATGTACAGGCCGAGGATTTCCTTGCGGGCGGCGAAGATCGCCTGCTGGCTGACCCGTCGCTCCGGCATGGTCTCGCCGTTCAGCGCTTCGCCCCGGGCCTGCTGGAGGATGCGCCGCTCAACGGCGGCATCCGGGAAACCGATCTTGACGTGCATCAGGAAGCGGTCGAGCTGGGCTTCGGGCAGCGGGTAGGTGCCCTCCTGCTCGATGGGGTTCTGGGTCGCCATCACCAGGAACAGCGGCGACAGTTCATAGGTGCTGCGACCGACGCTGACCTGGCGCTCGGCCATGGCCTCCAGCAGCGCCGACTGGACCTTGGCCGGGGCCCGGTTGATCTCGTCCGCCAGCACCAGGTTGTGGAAGATCGGGCCTTGCTGGAACACGAAGCTGCCGGTTTCCGGGCGATAGATCTCGGTGCCGGTGATGTCGGCGGGCAGCAGGTCGGGGGTGAACTGGATTCGATGGAACTGTGCTTCGACGCCGTCGGCCAACTCCTTGATGGCCTTGGTCTTGGCCAGGCCCGGAGCGCCCTCGACCAGCATGTGGCCGTCGGCGAGCAGGGCGATGAGCAAGCGCTCGATGAGTTTTTCCTGGCCGAGAATCTGCGTTGAAAGAAAGGTTCGCAGCGCTAAGAGCGCTTCACGATGTTCCATCGATGAGTGTTCCTGGAGAGGGTGCGCCCGGACGTTGTGATAACGCCCGGGCCGGGGGCGATACTTTAATCCATAGCAGGCCCCGCCGACTAACGGGGAAAGAGTGATTTCGAAAAAATCCCGACTTTTTCGCAAGGCGCCTGGCACGACCGGAGCCTGGTGCCCGCTATGGGGGCATGTGCAGCTTGCGGTAGTGGCTACACGATGCCCACGGCACCCTAGGAACTGGCGCCTGCTGCCACAGGCTCAGGACAGTTGGCTGATGTAGGTGCCGGTGCCCTTGAGGATGTTCTTGAGGGTCAGCTCCACTTCGGCCAGGTCGGCGGCGCTGGTGGCGTGGTGGATTTGCAGGTGGTCCGAGCCGTTGAGGGCATCGGCGTCGGTCGCGGCGATCTCGATCAGCAGGGTGGTGGGGCTGAGGGTCACCTTGACCCCGTCCAGGGTCGAGGGCTCGCCGTCGAGGGTGATTTCCAGCTCATCCTCGTCCGGATAGCGGCTCATCAGGAACATCTCGCCCTGGGTGCTGTGGCAGCAGAGCATGGCCATGTTGTCTTCTTCGTCATCGCAGGGGTTGGCGATCAGGTGGGCGGTGGTCATCTGCATGGAGGTATTCCTGGGGCAGGGCAAAAGAGGCAATTCTGCCAGCGCCGGGGAATTTCTGCTGATCTGTCTGCCAGTGGACAGGTTGTGAACGCAATCGGTGCCTCGGTCATTTTTGGTACGCAAGTCCCGTGAAAGCGGGGAAAACCCAAGGTTTTTCTCCAGTGGCTGCTAGTGTTGTTCTGGGCGTGAGCAGCCGGTTGCGTGCCGTTGACCGAATATGTCGCAGCATCGCAAGCAGCTGTCGCATCGCACTCGTTAAGCTGCGCAGCGGACAATTTGTTCTCAAGTGCAATGGGTTGCGTCTGTTTTGTGATGATCACCGGCCAAGGCATGGCCCCGTTCGCCTTGGCAGATGCCCATCCCGGGAAGAAGTGAATGTGACCTGCACGCCTCGTCCAGCTTCATTCACCTGGCACCCTGCAACCTCTGCCCGAGATTCAGGAGCAGGATGCCCCGGCGCCCCTCAAGGGGCCACACGCGACGCTACCATCAATAACAAGCTCAAGCGGAGTACCACAGATGGCGTTCTTCACCGCAGCCAGCAAGGCCGACTTCCAGCACCAACTGCAAGCGGCACTGGCGCAGCACATCAGTGAACAGGCACTGCCACAAGTGGCGCTGTTCGCTGAACAATTCTTCGGCATCATTTCCCTGGACGAACTCACCCAGCGTCGCATGTCCGACCTGGCGGGCTGCACCCTCTCTGCCTGGCGCCTGCTTGAGCGCTTCGATCACGCGCAACCGCAAGTGCGCGTCTACAACCCCGATTACGAACGTCATGGCTGGCAGTCGACCCACACCGCGGTGGAAGTCCTGCACCATGACCTGCCTTTCCTGGTGGACTCGGTCCGCACCGAGCTCAACCGTCGCGGCTACAGCATCCACACCCTGCAGACCGCCGTGCTCAGCGTGCGCCGCGGCAGCAAGGGCGAGCTCCTGGAGATCCTGCCCAAGGGCACCCAGGGCGAAGGCGTGCAGAAAGAGTCGCTGATGTACCTGGAGATCGACCGCTGCGCCAACGCCGCCGAACTGAGCGTGCTGGGCAAGGAGCTGGAGCAGGTGCTGGGCGAGGTGCGTGTCGCCGTGGCCGACTTCGAGCCGATGAAGGCCAAGGTCCAGGAACTGATCCAGAGCATCGACAACAGCCAGTTCGCCATCGCCGCCGACGAGAAGTCCGAGATCAAGAGCTTCCTGGAGTGGCTGGTGGACAACCACTTTACCTTCCTGGGCTACGAGGAGTTCGTGGTCGGCACCGACCAGGACGGCGGGCATATCGAATATGACCCGAACTCCTTCCTGGGCCTGGCCAAGCTGCTGCGCGCCGGCCTCACCGGCGACGACCTGCACATCGAAGACTACGCCGTGAACTACCTGCGCGAGCCGACGCCGCTGTCGTTCGCCAAGGCTTCGCTGCCCAGCCGCGTGCATCGCCCGGCCTACCCGGACTTCGTGTCGATCCGCCAGATCGATGCCGACGGCAAGGTGATCAAGGAATGCCGCTTCATGGGCCTCTACACCTCCTCGGTGTATGGCGAGAGCGTGCGGGTGATCCCGTACATCCGCCGCAAGGTCGAGGTCATCGAGCAGCGTTCCGGCTTCCAGCCCAAGGCCCACCTGGGCAAGGAACTGGCCCAGGTCCTGGAAGTGCTGCCCCGTGACGATCTGTTCCAGACGCCGGTGGACGAGCTGTTCAGCACCGTGATGTCCATCGTGCAGATCCAGGAACGCAACAAGATCCGGGTATTCCTGCGCAAGGACCCGTACGGCCGTTTCTGCTACTGCCTGGCCTACGTGCCGCGCGACATCTATTCCACCGAAGTGCGGCAGAAGATTCAGCAGGTCCTGATGGAACGCCTGCAGGCCACCGACTGCGAGTTCTGGACCTTCTTCTCCGAGTCGGTCCTTGCCCGCGTGCAACTGATCCTGCGGGTCGACCCGAAACAGCGCATCGACATCGATCCGCTGCTGCTGGAGCGCGAAGTGGTGCAGGCCTGCCGCAGCTGGCAGGACGACTACGCCAGCCTGGTGGTCGAGAGCTTCGGCGAGGCCCATGGCACCAATGTCCTGGCTGACTTCCCGAAAGGTTTCCCGGCCGGCTACCGCGAGCGTTTCGCCGCCCACTCGGCGGTGGTGGACATGCAGCACCTGCTGAGCCTGAGCGAAAGCAACCCGCTGGTGATGAGCTTCTACCAGCCCCTGGGCCAGGTGACCGGCCAGCGCGAGCTGCACTGCAAGCTGTACCACGCCGATACCCCGCTGGCGCTGTCCGACGTGCTGCCGATCCTGGAAAACCTCGGCCTGCGGGTCCTGGGTGAGTTCCCGTATCGCCTGCGCCACAACAATGGCCGCGAGTTCTGGATCCACGATTTCGCCTTCACCGCCGCCGAGGGCCTGGACCTGGATATCCAGCAGCTCAACGACACGCTGCAGGACGCCTTCGTCCACATCGTCAGCGGCGACGCCGAGAACGATGCCTTCAACCGCCTGGTGCTGACCGCAGGCCTGCCATGGCGCGACGTGGCGCTGCTGCGTGCCTACGCCCGCTACCTGAAGCAGATCCGCTTGGGCTTCGACCTGGGCTATATCGCCAGCACCCTGAACAACCACACCGACATCGCCCGCGAACTGACCCGGTTGTTCAAGACCCGCTTCTACCTGGCCCGCAAGCTGACCCAGGAAGACTTGGACGACAAGCAGCAGCGCCTGGAGCAAGCGATCCTCACCGCCCTGGACGACGTCCAGGTGCTCAACGAGGACCGCATCCTGCGGCGCTACCTGGACCTGATCAAGGCCACCCTGCGCACCAACTTCTACCAGCCCGATGCCAACGGCCAGAACAAGTCGTACTTCAGCTTCAAGTTCAATCCGAAGCTGATCCCCGAGCTGCCCAAGCCAGTGCCGAAGTTCGAGATCTTCGTCTACTCGCCACGGGTCGAGGGCGTGCACCTGCGCTTCGGCAACGTCGCCCGCGGCGGCCTGCGCTGGTCGGACCGCGAGGAAGACTTCCGTACCGAAGTCCTGGGCCTGGTAAAAGCCCAGCAAGTGAAGAACTCGGTGATCGTGCCGGTGGGCGCCAAGGGCGGCTTCCTGCCGCGTCGCCTGCCACTGGGCGGCAGCCGTGACGAGATCGCCGCTGAAGGCGTAGCGTGCTACCGCATCTTCATCTCCGGCCTGCTGGACATCACCGACAACCTCAAGGACGGTGGCGTGGTGCCGCCGGCCAACGTGGTTCGCCACGACGACGATGATCCGTACCTGGTGGTGGCGGCCGACAAGGGCACCGCGACCTTCTCCGACATCGCCAACAGCATCGCCATCGACTACGGCTTCTGGCTCGGCGACGCCTTCGCCTCCGGTGGTTCGGCCGGCTACGACCACAAGAAGATGGGCATCACCGCCCGTGGCGCCTGGGTCGGCGTGCAGCGTCACTTCCGCGAGCGCGGCATCAACGTCCAGGAAGACCCGATCAGCGTGGTGGGCGTGGGCGACATGGCCGGCGACGTGTTCGGCAACGGCCTGCTGATGTCCGACAAGCTGCAACTGGTGGCGGCGTTCAACCACCTGCATATCTTCGTCGACCCGAATCCGGATCCGGCCACCAGCTTCGTCGAGCGCAAGCGCCTGTTCGACCTGCCGCGCTCGGCCTGGAGCGACTACGACGCCAGCATCATGTCCGAGGGTGGCGGCATCTTCTCCCGTAGCGCGAAGAGCATCGCCATTTCGCCGCAGATGAAGGAACGCTTCGACATCCAGGCCGACAAGCTGACCCCGACCGAGCTGCTCAACGCCTTGCTCAAGGCGCCGGTGGACCTGTTGTGGAACGGTGGCATCGGTACCTATGTCAAGGCCAGCAGCGAAAGCCACGCCGATGTCGGCGACAAGGCCAACGACGCCCTGCGGGTCAACGGCAACGAACTGCGCTGCAAGGTGGTGGGTGAGGGCGGCAACCTGGGCATGACCCAACTGGGTCGCGTCGAGTTCGGCCTCAACGGCGGCGGCTCCAACACCGACTTCATCGACAACGCCGGTGGCGTGGACTGCTCCGACCACGAAGTGAACATCAAGATCCTGCTCAACGAAGTGGTGCAGGCCGGCGACATGACCGACAAGCAGCGCAACCAGCTGCTGGCGAGCATGACCGACGAAGTGGCGGGCCTGGTCCTGGGCAACAACTACAAGCAGACCCAGGCCCTGTCCCTGGCTGCGCGTCGTGCCTACGAGCGGATCGCCGAGTACAAGCGCCTGATGGGCGACCTGGAAGGCCGTGGCAAGCTGGACCGGGCCATCGAGTTCCTGCCCAGCGAAGAGCAGCTCAACGAGCGCGTCGCCGCCGGCAAGGGCCTGACCCGTCCGGAGCTGTCGGTGCTGATCTCCTACAGCAAAATCGACCTCAAGGAGCAGCTGCTGGGCTCCCAGGTGCCGGACGACGACTACCTGACCCGCGACATGGAAACCGCGTTCCCGCCGACCCTGGTCAGCAAGTTCGCCGAAGCCATGCGTCGTCACCGCCTGAAGCGCGAGATCGTCAGCACCCAGATCGCCAACGACCTGGTCAACCACATGGGCATCACCTTCGTGCAGCGCTTGAAGGAGTCCACCGGCATGAGCCCGGCCAACGTGGCCGGCGCCTATGTAATCGTGCGTGACATCTTCCACCTGCCGCACTGGTTCCGCCAGATCGAGGCCCTGGATCACCAGGTCTCGGCACAGGTGCAGCTGGAGCTGATGGACGAGCTGATGCGCCTGGGTCGCCGGGCTACCCGCTGGTTCCTGCGCAGCCGTCGCAACGAGCAGGATGCCGCCCGTGACGTGGCGCACTTCGGTCCGCACCTGGCAGCCCTGGGCCTGAAGCTCGACGAGCTGCTGGAAGGTCCGACCCGCGAAGGCTGGCAGTCGCGCTACACCGCCTACGTCGAGGCTGGTGTACCGGAGCTGCTGGCACGCATGGTGGCCGGTACGACCCACCTGTACACCCTGCTGCCGATCATCGAGGCTGCCGACGTCACCGGGCACAACGCCGCCGATGTGGCCAAGGCCTACTTCGCCGTAGGTAGCGCCCTGGACCTGCCGTGGTACCTGCAGCAGATCAGCGATCTGCCGGTGGCCAACAACTGGCAGGCCCAGGCACGCGAAGCCTTCCGCGACGACGTGGACTGGCAGCAGCGGGCGATCACCATCTCGGTCCTGCAAATGGCCGATGCGCCACAAGACATGGAAGCCCGCGTGGCCCTGTGGCTTGAGCAGAACCTGAGCATGGTCGAGCGCTGGCGCGCGATGATGGTGGAAATCCGTGCCGCCAGCGGCACCGACTACGCCATGTACGCAGTGGCCAACCGGGAACTGCTGGACCTGGCCATGAGCGGCCAGTCGGGCCTGTAACCGACCGCCCCCGCTGCAACGCAAAAGCCCCGTATCGCAAGATACGGGGCTTTTTTCATTCAGGCGCCTACGGTCAGGAGCTGTGCGAAAAGTTCATGGAGGATCGCTCCAGGCAGCGCAACAAGCCCAGCACTCCGGCGCTGCATCATGCTCGCCAGCGGGCGCTGGGCCATGCTTGATGACGGCATGGGATTTTCGCTGCTGCCAAGGAAGCCTGTGATCGAGCAGCGCCTAGGCCAACAGCTTGCCGCCGGGGTACACGGCACAGGCGTGTCCTGGAAATTGGGTGGCAACGCGGACCTCCAATCATCTGAGTGATCCCGCCGGGAACAGATGTTCAGCCATGAAATCAACGAACGCCCGCACTCTGGGCAACAGCTGCCGATTGGAGGGCCACAATACCCAGAAGGTACTGGACGAACCGGCCCAGTCGTCCAACACCGTCACCAGTTCTCCACGATCGAGGGCTGCCTTGACCGCGAAGTCCGGCAGATAGGCGATACCGTGGCCCTGGATAGCCATGTGCCGCAGCGTCTCCAGGTGGTTGCTCGTCATGCTTGGTGCTGGGCGTAGGTCGACGTCTTCGTCGCCGCGTCGCAAACGCCATTTCTCCAGCAGGCCGGTACTTGGGACGCGATGCAGCAAGCAAGCGTGCCGGGCGATGTCCTCGGGCTGTTGGGGCCTGTCGTGCTGCTCGAAATAGCCTGGTGCGCCCACGCAGACAAAGCGGCTGATACCCAGGCGCTTGCTCATCAGTCGGGAGTCGCTCAACTCTCCAGTGCGCACCACCGCATCGAACCCTTCGTCCACGACATCCACCAAGCGGTCGCTGAAATCCAGGTCGAGTTCGATCTGCCGATAGTGGCTGGCAAAAGCCGACAACACCGGCCACATCAACCCGCTGACCAGAGGCAGGCTTACCCGCAGCCGGCCTTGCGGGGTCGCCGTCGTGCTGGCCAACTCATGCTCGGCCGCAGCGATCTCGGCAAGAATGCGCCGACAGCGTTCGAGGAACAGCGCGCCTTCCGCTGTGAGGCTCACGCTGCGGGTACTGCGTTGAAACAGGCGCACGCCCAGCTTCTGCTCCAGCCGGGCCACGCCCTTGCTGACCGCCGATGCGGAGATACCCAACTGCCGTCCCGCTGTCGCGAAGCTGCGCGATTCGGCTACCTGCACAAAGATCGTCATGCCGCCGTGGCTATCCATTTCATCCCTCCAATTGCTGACTGATCTGTCATGTTTGTCGTGATGTTTGCACTATTTTTCCATCACTGGTTCCTTTCTATCATCAATTATTCAACGAGGTGGCCGCGGCATTGCCGCGACCACCGTGAATCCGCGGGCGCCATGCATGGCCTCGCTATTTTCAAGGGATACCCGATGAGTACCAGCACTGCGTTCGAGTCGGACGCGAAATTTGGCAAAGCTGCGTTGATCGTCACCGGTTGCCTGACCGCCGCCGTCATTCCATTGAGCATCGCCGGCCCCGCGGTGGTCGTTCCCTCGATCAACCAGGCACTGGGCGGCAGCGCGGTCGAGCTAACCTGGATCATCAATGCCTACATCCTGACCTACGGCAGTGCGACACTGGCCGCCGGCAGCCTGGCCGACACCTATGGGCGCAAGCGGGTCTGGCTGTCCGGCATGCTGTTGTTCGCGGTGATAACAGCGGCCATTCCCTTCATGCCGTCGGTGTTCTGGATCGACATCCTGCGGCTCATTCAGGGCCTGGGCGCGGCGGCAGCCTTTGCGGGGGCGATGGCTGCACTGACACAAGAGTTCGATGGACATGCCCGCACGCGCGCATTCAGCCTGATCGGTACGACTTTCGGCGCTGGAGCGGCATTCGGCCCGTTCATGGCTGGACTGCTGATCGACACCCTGGGGTGGCAATGGGTGTTCTTTCTACCGGCGCTGGTCGCCTTGCTGGCATCGGCACTCATTGCCCCATTTGCCCGCGAGACACGCGACCCCGGTGCCACAGGACTGGATTGGCCCGGCGCCATCAGCTTCACCGCCGGGCTGGCCGTGCTGACCTACGGCATCATTCTTGCGCCCGAGCGAGGTTGGCACCATGCCTGGGTGCTGGCGTGCCTGGCGGGCGCCCTCATGTTGCTGGCCGCCTTTGTCGTTATCGAACGTCGGCAGGCCAAGCCCATGCTGGACTTGTCGTTGTTCGCCAATGCCCGGTTCGTCGGGGTACAGGTGCTGGCGATTGCGCCGGCCTATGCGTACATCGTGCTGCTGGTCATGCTGCCAGCCCGATTCATTGGGGTCGAAGGGTACAGCGCACTGGCAGCCGGGCAGATGATGATCGCGCTGTCCGCGCCGCTACTGGTGGTGCCCTTCGTTGCCGGCGTGCTGGCGCGCTGGATCAACGTCGGCGTGCTGTCCGGCATTGGCCTGGTCATTGCGGCAGCCGGGCTGGCCTGGTTGGGCTTGACGCTATCTGGCGGTGCGCAAAGCGCGCGCTTGCTGGCGATGCTGGTGATCGGCATTGGCATCGGCCTGCCCTGGGGGTTGATGGATGGCTTGGCCGTGAGCGTTGTTCCCAAGGAGCGGGCGGGCATGGCTGCGGGAATCTTCAATGCGGTGCGCCTGGCCGGCGACGGGATGGCCATTGCCGCCGTGGGGGCCATGATGTCCGCCAACATTCTCTCTGGGCTGGTGGTTTGCGTGCCGAATGGCGCATCAGGGCCAATGACGAATGCAGACTTGGTCGAAGCATCCAACCGGTTGGCAATGAGTGACCTACACAATGCCCTGGCGCATTGGCCAGCGGCTGGACGGTCGCTGCTGTTGCAGGCATATGAAGGCGCATTCCGTTTTCAGCTTCTTGTCCTGGCGGGGGCTGCGGCAGCGACGGCGATCCTGGTGCTCGTGCTGTTGGGAAGAGTAAGACGGCATGACTGATCGCGATGGCGTTCAGACATTTGCGTTGCTTGCTGGCCGTCGCTGAAGAACAACACTTCGCCCGTCCCGCCGGACGGCTGCACATCGAACAATCGCACGTTGTCACGCGCGATTAGGGAGCGGGAAGAAGCACTGGGCGTGGTGCTGCTCACACGCATCACGCGCAGACCTAATGGCGAGGCCGTGGATCCGGCGACACTGATCCTGTCTATGCGGGAGGCGTTTATGGCTGGGATCGGGGATTCAGGAAGGGCAGCTCCATCGCCAAGACTCGCCAGCAGAAGCTGACCTGGCGACATGCAGTTGCCTGGAGGCCAAAGCGCAGCCCTTTGGCTGCGCTTTGGTTTGTTGTTGGGCGAGGGTCCTCTACGATGGCAAGCCGATCCTGCTTGCTGCGATAAGGATCGCCAGGCACTGGCAGGGCGAGGGCAGTGCTTATTTGCTCTTGCCCGAAGCGTCCTGCTCGACCACCAGGTCCAGCACATAGACCTGCGACGAGGCGTCGGCCGGCGGGTTCTTCCACTCGTACTGCTTGACCCGCAGTACGGTACGTACGCCGTTGTGGTGCTCGTAGCCCTGGATCGAGTCGTACATCGGGTGCCAGGTGTCCTGGGTCGGCAGTTGCAGGCCGGCGTCGTCATAGCGGCGCTCGCGCACTTGCAGGCATTGGTAGTTGGGGATCAATGGGTGGCTGCACTTGACGGTCTTGGCGGCCACTTCCAGGAACTTGATCTCACCCTTGCTGCCGTAGCGGGTCTCCGGGGTTTCTTCGCCCTGGAACTTGAGCACCGAACCGTCCTGGGTGGTCAGCTGCAGCATCGGCTCGGGGGTATCACCGGTGACGCTGGTGCGCAGGTCACCCTTGAGCAGGCGGCCGACCTCGCTGTCCAGGTCCATCAGGCTCTTGTCGCAGGCCATCAGGGTCGAAGCCAGCTGTTGCACCTTCAGTACGCCGTTCTGGTAGGTGTAGCCACCGAACTGGCCGTTGCAGCCGCCGCTGATGTTCAGGCTCTGGTCGCCGAAGGTCAGGCGCAGCTTGCGCTCGATGCCTTTGGCCAGGGCCGGGATGGGCTTGCCCGAGGCGTCGGTGGCCGATACCAGGTTCCAGTAATAGGCCGGGAGCGCCGGCTGGGCAGCGGTGGACGAGGTGGCGGCGGGCATGGAAGGCGATCCTTCATGGGAAGTGTTAGCCGAGGTGCAGGCCTGGAGCAGGGCGGCGCAGACGGCAACGAGGAGAATGTTCTGTTTCATGGTTCGCTCTTTCAGCCTTGATTGAGTAGGTGCGGCATGCTGCGCAGGCAGGATGCACGTGCCGGTAAACAGGGGGGACGAGGTCGCTTGAAGAGGGTAGCGCACTGCGCAACCCGATGGGCCCGAAGGCCGGTTCGGGCGACCCCGACCGTTACCGATAGCGATGAGACAGCATCATGGCGATTCGGTTTCACCTGGGTGTTTGCCCGGTAGTGTTACCAAATCTTGCAACATGCTGGGTGTGGCCGCTGCTGCAGGCTTCGCAGAGGTGTGTCGCGTCTGTACGGCGGGGGCGATGGGTTGCCAGGTCGAGTGCTGCAGGCCCTGGGGGCCTTGTCGCAGCTTCGCCGGCTCAGCAGCGGCTACAGGTGCGTGTGCGGCTAGAGGATTAGTGTTCCAGGGGCGTCAGCACTTCGTCCTTGGCGTCCATCAGCATGAACACCAGTAGCTTGGCCGGCTGGGTCTGGCTGGCGTTGGCCGAGACCGGATGCTGCGAGCCGGCAGGCTCAAACCAGGATTGTCCAGCCTGGTAGGTGACGCTCGGACCATCGTTGACCCGGGAGGTGATGGCGCCCTCCAGGACATAGGCCATGGCCGCCCCGGCATGGCGGTGAGGCACGGTGGCTTGGCCCGGGGCGTAGTCGACGGTGAGCATCAGGGCTTTCTTGCCCGGCAGGTGGGCCAGTGGCTGCTCCTGCAGGATCGCCAGTTTCTCCTGGCCGTACACCGGCTCGTGGGCCGCGGCCCCCAGGGAGGTCATCAACGCAAGTGTGGCCAGGGCGGTACTCAGGGCTTTCATTTTCGGCTTCTCCAAAGGATTGAAATACGCCTTCAGGCTAAGCCCGGGGGCCTGGCCGCCCTATAGCCAATCCTGGCTAAGAGCGCCAGACCAATGCCGTCACGCCTCAGGTGATCTGCCTCAGGATATCGCGCACCTTGTCCAGGGCCGGGTCGATGTCCAGGGTCTCGATGGCTCCGAAGCCGATGAACAGGCCAGCACGTACCGGGTGGTCGTGGAAGAACTCGTGCAGGGAGTACAGGCCGACTTCCACCTTCTTCGCCAGGTCCAGCAGCAACGGGATGTCCACCGGCACCTTGCACAAGGCCGCCAGGTGGAACCCGGCCGTGCAGGGCACCGCCTCCAGCCAGGGCGCCAGGTCGCCTTGCAGGCGCTGGAGGATGCGCTCGCGGCGCCCTGCGTACACCGTGTGGCAACGACGGATGTGCTTTTGCAGGTAGCCCTCGTCGATGAACTTGGCCAGCGCCCATTGCGACAGGGTCGCGGTGTGGCAATCGCTCAATTGCTTGGCCTTGGTCACCGCTGCCAGGATCGCTGGTGGCAGTACCGCGTAGCCCAGTCGCAGCTGCGGCAGGATGGTCTTGGAGAAGGTCCCGACATAGGCCACCACCCCGAGGCTGTCCAGGCTTTGCAGGGAGTCGGCAGGACGCCCCTCGTAGCGGAACTCGCTGTCGTAGTCATCCTCGATGACGATTGCCCCCAGTTCCCGTGCCCGTTCCAAAAGAGCCTTGCGGCGAGCCTCGCTCATGGGCATGCCCAGGGGAAACTGGTGCGAAGGCGTGACATAGATCAACCGTACGCCATCGGGGATCCTGGCCACCTCTATGCCCTCGTCATCTACCGGGATTCCCAGCACCTGGGCACCCTGGGCCTGGAACAGCAGGCGCGCCGGGGTGTAGCCCGGGTCCTCCATGGCCACCAGGCTGCCGGGTTCCAGGATCACCCGGGCAATCAGGTCCAGGGCTTGTTGGGCGCCATTGCATACGACAATGTCCTGGTCCGTGCACACCACGCCGCGGGAAAACGCCACATGCCCGGCGATGGCGTGACGCAGCACCGGCAAGCCCTCGGGTTGGCTGTAGAAGCTGCCTGCCTGGCTCAGGCGGCGCAGTGCATCCTGGGTGCAGCGTCGCCACTGTTCTGCGGGAAACTGCGCGCGGGTGGTAGCGCCACCAATGAACTCATAGCGCAGCGTGCCTTCCAGGCTTGGGTGGCGCAGTGGCGAGGGTATGGCTTGCCAGCGGGCCAGGCTCTGGGCGCAGGCCAGGTCCTGGGCCTCTTGCTTATGTGCGGCCTTGATCGGGCGAGGGCTGACGAAGGTGCCGCGGCCGATCTTTCCAACCAGGTAGCCTTCGTAGGTCAGCAGGGTGTAGGTGTCGGACACCGTCTTGCGCGAGATACCCAACTGTTCAGCCAGCAACCGGCTGGGAGGAAGCTGGCTACCGGCGGCCAGTCGTCCGGACTCCATGGCGCTGCGCAGCTGCTGGTAGAGCTGCTCGGCCAGGTCCTTGCGGCCGTTGATCACTACATGAAGTTCCATTGGCTTGCCCAAATCTGATAGATAGGCGCAAGGTTACCCGTCCCACAGGGCTTCGTGTAGTTACCGACCGGGGCCATGAGCGCTGGCGGAACGGCCCCGATGGCATTACCAGAACCAATAAGGCAGGAACTTGGGCGTCGGTTCTATGGCCAACTCCTGGTAGTAAGTGATGGGGTTGAAGAAGAACGCATCCAAGGCAAGAAATGCCGCGACCCCGAAGGCCAGGACGAGCAGCTCGCGATGGGGGTGGACATAATAGTTTCGGTCCATGAAGTAGCGGACGATAGTCAAGATGGCAAAACTTGTGAACACACCAATATAGTTTGGCTTTAACGGCTCGCTCGCGTAGCAGTTATAGATCATTACCGCCAGTGCCAATCCCACGCCAATGGCCGGAAGTTTCAGGCAGAAACCCAATACCCAGTTCCTGGCACGGCTGAACATGTCGCTCTTGTCGATAAAAATATAGGCCGCCAGTAGTGAAATGGCCGGAGTTATTGCAATGATGTAGCGAGCCTTCTTCGAATTGGGGATTGTAAAGAACAGGATCAGTGCGAGGAACCAGACGGTAAGATAGAGCAGCATGCTGCTATCGAGTGAACGGGCTTGTGTAAAAAACTGTTTGTACTTCCTGGCGATGACATTCAGGGCGAAGAACACTGTGATGCCATAGGTAATCAATCCGCCAGTAAAGTAGAAGTAGTAGCGTGGCCTGTGATTGCTGGCGATACGGTCCAGCCCCTGCATCATCAATACTTCACGCATGAAGTTCTCGCCACCCTGTATATAGGCAGCCCATGCCAGCAGTGCTACACCGACAATGAACAGCAGGCCGGTGACCAGCGAAAACAGGACCAGCGTACGCCACTGGCGGCTGAACAGGTAATAGGACCCCACCACGATCGCCGGGCCGATCAAGCCGATAGGCCCGCGAAACATGAAACCAAGCACCAGGCAAAGGAATACCAGGGCCAGGCGCCAAGGTTGTCGCTTCAACTCTGCACAATAGGCCAGATAGAAACACACAACGGTAAATAGTGCCGGATAGACATCGAGCGCCAGCGAGTTGACGGCATCGAGAAAACCCCAGGTAAAAAGGGCAAAGAGAACACCATACAGTCCCCACTTCTTGTCATGCAGGGCTCCCAGTTTATAAGTGAATACCAGGATCAAGGCTGCGCAAATGCAATAGGGCAGACCCATTGAAAGAATGGATAGGCGACCGAAAGGCAACGATGCCAGATAAGCCAGGAATGTATTGGCAATCGTATAGTCGGGGTAGGGCTTCAAATCGTCGGAAATTGGGAAGAGTGTCATGCCGTGATAGAGCATGTAGTCTGCAAAGTCGACGAAGCGAGTAGTGTAATTAAGTATCGCCAGCTTATATTGCAAACCCATGAACAGAGCGAGGGCTATCACAAAAATACTCAGGCAGGGTCGTTGCATGACCTGTCTTGTCAGTCTGTTCATCTACTCAATGATTCCCCAGGAAAGCGCGAATATACAGTGGCTATCAAACGGACACCATAGAGCAATATAACTGTCTGTTTGCTGAACTTGTGTCGGACTTGCAGGTGCAGCAACCTAGCCAATAGACGGTTACAGGCGGGTATACGGGCGGTAGGTCCGGCAAGTGGTCTCCCGGGAATATGTTGAATTGGTTATAGGGTCCTGGGACTCGGGGCCTTAGTCTCTCTCTCGCCAGGAATTGCATAGGCCCAAAGTGGCCGATCATGCCTGGCCCTGGATGTTGGCACGCCTGCCATCGTCCATCTAAGGCGCAAGATCGCCCGCAGTTTCCCAGCAGGTAGGCGCGAACTTTTTCTTTTTTTGCAAGACAGGTACCCACCATGAAGTTGCTGCACGTCGACGCCAGCGCCAAGGGCGAGCGTTCCAATTCCCGCGCCCTGGGGCGTTATTTCATCGAGCAATTGCAGGCGCAGGGGCTGGAGCTGGAAATCGACTATCTGGATTTGGCCCGGGAGGCGCCAGCGGCCGTTACCGAAGCCTTCGCTATCGCGACCTACACCGCGCCCCAGGCGCGTACTGAGCAGATGCGCCAGACCCTGGCGGCATCCGACGTGCTCTGCGAGCGCCTGCTACAGGCCGATGCGTGCCTGTTCGCCATGCCCATGTACAACTGGTCGATGCCTTCGAGTTTCAAGGCCTACATCGACAACATCACCCGTACCGAATTGACCTACTTGAACACCGCCGATGGCATCGTCGGTCAGCTGAGCCGGCAGAAGGTGTTGTTCCTGACCAGCCGCGGCGCTGACCTGCGCCCGGGTAATCCCATGGCCTGGATGGACGCCCTGACCCCGGCGCTGAGGGCCGCCTTCGCTTTCATTGGGGTGCAGCATCCGCAATTCGTCGATGCCCAGCCCCTGCAGTTCGCCGATCCACAAGCCCGTGGCGAGGCCCTGGAGCGGGCGCGTGGCGAACTGCTACAAGTGGCCCGCCAGTGGGCTGCCTGAGGTCCCGGGCGCGTTCAAGGACGCTGCTGGGGCGTGACTGAGGTGCCGAAGGTATTACCCATGCGTACGCCGGTGGCGGCGGGAGTCGCCAGGCCGTTCTGGTTCGGTGGCCGTTTCTCCACCGGGTTCTGCATCGCCTGCTGATTGGCTTTGGCGGCCTTGACGGCCTCCGGGTCATTGCCCATCTGTTTGCTCAGGCAGTTGTAGTCGGGGGCCTTGTAGCCGCCGACGCTGACCTCGACACAACCTTCTTTGGCTTCTTCTGCCTGCACCGTCCAGGGCAAGGCTGAGAACAACACAAGAGCTACGGCAAATCGGCTAAATCGTTTCATCCTGGCCTCCTGGCTGGCCCGGGAAAACGAGCCTCGATAGGGGCCGAGTGTAGTGCAAAGCCCGAGCCGCAAAAGTGATGATTTTTTTGCCGTGGCCGTAACACCAGATTCATAAACTGGCCTCAGGATGACGCTTTTCAAGGATTGGACAGCAGTGCAGCGACACAGAGCGCAGGTCGGGCGATGGACTTCATTGCACGGGGGCTTGGCGACCTGTGTGCTGGGGTTCGCTCTGTGGCTACCGGGATTTGCCGTCTGGGCCGGCGATAGGCCGCCAGGGCCGCCGCATGTGGATTCCCAGGCCTTGTTGGGGCTGGATATCCCGGCGCAGGACCTGGCCCAGGCCCTGGAACTGTTCAGTCGCTCCACCGGAATGGCCGTGCTGGTGGACCGAGAGCTGACCTGGGGGCGGCGTTCGGCGGGGGTCAAGGGGCGCTACAGCGCTCGCGAGGGCCTGGCGCGTTTGCTGGCCGGTAGTGGATTGATGGCCCGTTATGCCCGTACCGATGCGTTTACCTTGCAAGTGCCGGCGGCTTCCCAGCCGCGGGTGGAGCAGGGGGCCAGGGGGCGCCAGGCCGCACGGCTCAACAGCAGCTATGCCACGGCGTTGCAGCGCGCGGTGGAGCGTGGTTTGTGTGGCTCGGAGTTGACCCGGCCGGGCGGCTTTCGTGCCTTGCTGCAACTGTGGGTTGGCAGTGATGGCCGGGTGGAACACAGCCGCCTGGTGGGCTCCACCGGCGACTGGCAGCGAGATGAGGCACTGGTGCAGCGCCTGGCGCAAATCCGCATCGAGCGCCAGGCGCCCAGCTCGTTGCGCCAGCCGTTGACCTTACTCTTGATACCGGACACGACAGGGAAACGCATGGATTGCAAGGAATGGGAAGGAGCTTCCGGGGTATGAAGAACACCGGGCACAGTGCGATGGTCAGGCTGTTCCTGACGTCCTACGAGGACTTTCGGGTGCGCTTGCGCAGGCGCCTGGGCTCGGAGGACCTGGCCAACGATGTCCTGCATGAAACCTACCTGCGGGTCGACCGTATGGAGGAGCCACCGAACCTGGTCCAGCCCAATGCCTACCTGTACCGCATGGCGTTGAACATTGCCGCCGACCGGCGCCAGTCCGATGCCCGCTTGCTCACCGGAGAGGAAGTGGAGGAGCTGCTGCAGGTCGCCGACGAGGCCCTGGACCCGTCGCGGGTCGTGGGTGGCCAGAAAGAAATCCAGACCCTGCTCAAGGCCCTCTACGAATTGCCGGCGCGCCGCCGGCGAATCTTCATTGCCGCGCGCCTGGAAGAGGCGCCGCACCTGGAAATATCCCAGCGTTTCGGCATTTCCACACGGATGGTGGAGAAGGAACTCAAGGCCGCCCTGGGCCATTGCGCCCTGCGTCTTGAAAGAAAAGTCATTCAGCGGTTCGGTCCCGGGGCTGGAAAACCGTCCTAGACAAAGAGTCCCTGACTATTCCGTGAGTATCTGCGCGCTTGAACATTTTTAGCATTTCCACTCCCCGGTCCTCGGCGGACCAGCAACTGCTGAGTGATGCCCGGGACTGGCTGCTCCTGCTGACCTCCGGGCGGGCCACCGCGGCTGACGCCAAGGCGTTGCGCCAATGGTGTGGGCAAAGCCCGCAGCACGCCGCTGCCTTCGAGCAAGCCAAGGCCTTGTGGCATGGCCTGCTCCCGGCTGCCGAGCGCCTGGAGCAACAGGCGCGTCCTCGAACCCTGGCCCGCCGGGCATTCCTGGGCGGGGCGCTGGCGGCATCGGCGGCGTTGTTCATGGTCCGGTTCACGGTACCGGGCGGTTTTGCCGGGCTCACCGCGGATTTTTCCACTGAGGTTGGCGAGCAGCGGCGGGTGGACCTGGCCGAGGGCGTGAGCCTGGAACTCAATACCCAGACCCGCATCAGCCGTCGCGATCTCGGGGCAGGGGAGCAGGGCATCGAGTTGCTCGAAGGCGAAGTGGAGGTCTTCAGCCAGGGTGTCCAGCCGCTCAAGGTACAGGCCGGCGAGGGCTGGTTGAGTGCCCGCCAGGCACGCTTCAATTTGCGTAATACCGAGCAGCAGGTGTGTGTGACCTGCATCGAGGGCAGCCTGCAGGTGGAGGTCGCGGGGCGTAGCATTCGCCTGGACAGCGGCCGCCAGCTGACCTATGACGTGCGCAGCGTGGGCGAGCCTGTGGTGGTGGACCCCCGTGCAGTGATCGCCTGGCGCGAGCAGGTGCTGGTGTTCGACAACGCGACCCTCAATACCGTGATCAGCGAGATCAATCGCTATCGTCCGGGCATGTTGGTGTTGCTCAACGCCGAGCTGGGCAAGCGCAAGGTCCAGGCGCGCTTCAACCTCAATCAACTGGCCGGCGTTGCCTTGCTGATTCGCGATGCCTACGGCGCCAAGTGCACCGAACTGCCCGGTGGCGTCGTCCTGCTCAGTTGACGCTCCTCCGGCGTCCGGTTGCGCAGGCGCCGTAATGTCCAAACTGCCTGATCCATCCCGTAGATGCCCGGTGTCCGCTGCGCGGCCATGCGCAACCTGCGGCAGCGACTACAGGCGGCTCGAGTCGCAGCCGCTGCAATCCCTGGCAGCTGGCCTCATTCCAGCGGGCCCAGCACCTGGCGGTAGCGCTCCTCGCCCTGGGGCGTCTGGCGCACCAGGCGGATCTCCAGGCCCACAGGGTTGTCCTGGCGATTGCCGCTCAGTTGGCGCCAGCCCTTGTCGGGGTTCCAGACGCGAACCTGCAGGTCGCTGACCCGGCCCAGCACCGCGACGCCATTGCGGGGGGCCGGCAACGGGTAGCGATCCCGGGGTTCGGCCACCGCACGATACAAGGTGTCGCCCTTGAGCCACCAACGCACCCGTTGCAGGCCAATGTCCGGTGCGGCGGCGCTGCGGATGATCTCCAGGGCAAACCCCTTGCTGTCGGAGCTGCGCACGCTCAAGGGCGGCGGGCCTTCGGGCTCGGCGGTGTCGCCCTCGCTGAGGTTGGGCTCGCGCAGTTCGGTGCTGGCTCGCAAGGCTACATCGCGTTCCAGTTGGTTGAGGGTGCGCAGCAGTTCCTCGGTCTGCTCGGTACCGGCCTTGAGGTGGCCGTCGGCGCGAGTCACGCTGTCCAGGCCACGCCAGGCAATCAGGCTGACCACCGCCATGAGCATGATCGCCACCATCACCTCGATCAGGGTGAAACCTTCCTGGCGACTGTTCATGGCCGCTCCACCACCCTTAATTGGCCCGCTGCCGTGCGCTCGACCTGCAGGCTGTGCTGGCCATCGGAAAGCACCACCTGCAGCGGCGGGTTGATCCATTCGGCATTGAGCACCAGGCGTGGCCTGGGCTCGATGCGTACCTGCATGGAGGGCGTGTCCCAGTTCCGCGGTCGCAACTGGCTGTCCTGGCGAAAGTCATCGATGCCCTGGCCGGTCTCGTCGTAGCGGTTGAAGGCAAAGCCCTTGGCATTGGCGCGCCAGGTGATGCTACGGCCATCGGCACGGGCCTCGGCCTGGGCCACTTGCAGCAGTTGCGCCAGGCGCTCGGCGTCCTTGCGCAGGGATTGCAGCGGATCAGGCTTGATGCTCAAGCCCACGGCCGCACTGGCGATGCCGATGATCACCAGCACGACCATCAGCTCGATCAGGGTAAAGCCCTGTTGTTGATAAACCCGCATCGCATTGCACTCCTTGGCGAGGGTTCCAGGCTGCCTGAGGCAGATGATGATCTAGTGAAATAAAACCGTGAAATTTGACCTGTAGGCTGCTGGCATGGACAAACAGGAGGTTCTGCCCATGCCATTCGCCCTGCGTTTCTCTGTTCCCCAGGTATTGCAGTACGCTGCCCTGCTGGTGGCCCTGGCCGGAGTCGGCACCTGGTCGTCGCTGTTGCTGACCCCGGCCGAATCCCGCACGCCCACCGCCGCGCCCCAGGCCCTGGCTGCGCGCTCCGACAGTCCTGCCTTGCAGTGGTTTGCCAACCAGCCGGTGCAAGTGGACATCAAGGTGTCCGGGGTCATGGCCGGAGCCCGTGGCGCGGTGGCCATCCTCAGCCTGAACGATGGGCCGCCGCGCAGCTTCCTGGCTGGCGAGCGGCTGACCCAGGGTGTGCAATTGGTGGCAGTGGAGGCCGACGGGGTGCTGATCGAACGCGGTGGGCAGCGTTCGCAAGTCAAGGTCAGCAAGCTGCCGGACTCGCCGAGCCTGCCAAGGTTGACCCGCTAGGGCTCACTGGCGCGGCACCGTTGGCCGGCTGATCAGGGTCTCCAGGCGAGCCAGGGGCGGCGCCTCGCGGCTGCGATCGCGCACCTGCACACTGACCCGCAACAACCCAGGCGTGGTGCTGGCGACAATGGCCTGCTCGCAACGCAGCTTGAGCCGGCCCTGGTCGCATTCGAGGTTTTTCATCCCGGTCGCCAAGCCACCCTCCAGGCGCAACTCCGCCAGGCGACTCTGGGCCGCCAGCAAGGCCACGGATTTGTCCCGCAACAGGCCGTTGCCCTGGGTCATCAGCCCCGCCACACGTACGGCGGCCGACATGGCCACGGCAATGATGGCCAATGCCACCAGCACCTCGATCAGGGTGAATCCCGCTTGTTTGGGCACAGCTCGCATGGGCCGCTCGATACCGGAGGACAGCCTCGCAGACTAGTCCTCGGGCTTGACCGAATGGCGACCGAAACTCCCGAGGTTTTTCAATATCACTGACATATCTTCTTGCAACACTGCGCCACGAATCGAACTCAAGCCAAGGAATGTCGAGATGGATATCGCGCATGTAACGTCCCCCCCCGAGGCCTGTGGTGGCTCGCTGCGGCCGGAGCAGGACGCTCCGGGCGCCGCCGCCATGGCGACGCGACAGGGGGCAGTGACCCAGCCGGCCCACCGGCGACGCCCGCGTGCCCAGCGTGGTTTTACCCTGATCGAGATCATGGTGGTGGTGGTGATCCTCGGGATCCTGGCCGCCATGGTGGTGCCCAAGGTCCTGGATCGTCCCGACCAGGCCCGGGCCACGGCGGCCAAGCAGGACATCGCCGGACTGATGCAGGCGCTGAAGCTGTATCGCCTCGACCATGGCACCTATCCCAGCATGAACCAGGGCCTGAAGGTGCTGGTGGAACGCCCGGCCAATGCCAAGGACAGCAACTGGCGCTCATACCTGGAGCGCCTGCCCAACGACCCCTGGGGCCGTCCTTACCACTACCTCAATCCGGGGGCCAACGGTGAGGTCGATGTGTTCTCCCTCGGGGCCGATGGCCAGCCCGATGGCGAAGGCGTGAATGCCGACATCGGCTCCTGGCAGCTGTAAGGCCGGTCATGAACAGCCGTTCGCCCAGTGTGGCGAAGCAGCGTGGCATGGCCATCATCAGTGCCTTGCTGATCGCCGCCGTGGTGGCGGTGATCGCGGGCGCCATGCTCACCCGCCAGACCTCCTTCATGCGCACCGTGGAAGCCGAGCAAGGGCGGGTCCTCGGCACCGGGGTGTTGCAGGGTGGCCTGGAGTACAGCCGCCTGTTGCTCTGGGATGCGCGCCAGCGTGACGTCCTGACCCGTCTCGACCAGGCCTGGGCGCAGCCCATCGGCGACCAGGCGCTAGGGGGCTTCAACGGGGCGTTCCAAGGCCGCCTGCAGGACCAGCAAGGCAAGTTCAACTTGCGCAACCTGGTGTTCCAGGGCGAGGTGGATGCCGTGCAACTGCAAAGCTTCGAGCTCTTGTGCCAGTCCCTGGGGATCGATACGGCCCTGAGCCGTCGCATCAGCCAGCGAGTGATCGCGTCCTACCCGCAACGCCTGGGCAATCCACAGGCCACCAGCGGTACTCGTGGTGCTTTCAACAGCGGCCGCCTGACGTCGCCAGGCGCAGCCGAACAGATCCTGCCGCCCCGACAGCCGATGCTGCGCAGCGTGGAGGAATTGCAGGGCCTGCAGGGCATGAGCGATGCCATGCTGGCGCGTCTTTCCCGCTATGTCAGCGTGCTGCCGGGCAATACCTGGGTCAATGGCAATACCGCCCCGGCCGAAGTATTGGCCGCGGTGGTCCCGGGGCTGGCGTTGTCGCGGGCCAAGGCCTTGGTGGCGGAGCGCGATGCCGGGCACTGGTTCATCAACCGTGGCGATTTCGTCAACCGTTTGCGCATGCCGGAAGTGGCGGTGGAGCAGATCCGGGTCGGTATCACCAGTGAATGGTTCCTGCTCCAGGGCCAGGCGCGCCGCGATCAACGCCGGGTGAGCCTGCAAGCTTTGTTGCACCGGCCCGAGGACCGCATGCCCCAGGTGATCTGGTCGCGGGTGGGGGCATGAATCGCCTGCGCATCGCCTTGCCGCCCCTGGCGGAACTGGGCCCGAGCGAACAGCCCTGGCAACCCCAGGTGGACTTCGCTCGCCTGGATCGTGCATCGCGGGTGGTGGAAACCGGTCGCTGCCCGCTCGGGCAACTGGGGGCCTTGGGCAAGGGCGCCAGGCCGCTGCCAGTGGAGTGCTTCCTGCATCCGCAAGACAGCCTGCTGACCAGCATCGAACTGCCGCAACTGCCGGCGGCCAGGATCAAGGCCGCGGTGACCTGTGCCGCCCAGGCATTGATCCTGGGGCCCCTCGAACAGATGCATGTGGCCCACGGCCCGCGGGACTCGGCCGGGCAAGTGGTGCTGGGCTGGCTGCCACGGGAGCGCCTGCAGGCCTTGGGCTGTGAACTGGAGCGGGCCGGGCTCAAGCTCCAGGGGCTGTATCCGGCCCCTTATGCCTTGGCCGTACCGGCTCCGGCGCAGGTGAACCTGTGCCTGGTGGATGGCCAGTTGGTCCTGCGGTACAGCGCCGGGCAGGGCAGTGTGCAGCCCTTGCTGCCCCAGTCCCGGCCGGAGGGTGGCCAGGAGCCGCCAGCGCAGCCGCAGTGGCAGGAAGCCCTGGAGCAGCTGCGCAGTACGGCCGGCGAACCTTGCTGGATCGGCCATGAAGCCCCACCGGGTATCGCCCAGCATCTGGCGAGCGAACAACGCTGGAGCGGCCCGGCCCCGGCCTGGAGCCTGCACGCAGGAGCGGCCACTGGCCGGGTCGCCGCCAAGGGCTGGGGGCGGGCCCTGGGCTGCTGCGCCCTGGCGGTGGTGGTCTGGGTGGCGGGGCTCAACCTGTATGCCGCCCGTGAAGCCGAGCAGGGGCAGCGGCTCAAGACCCAGATGAACCTGCGAGTACGGCAGGTGTTCCCCGAATTGCCGGTGGTCCTCAATCCCCTGCAGCAGGCGCGCCAGCAGCTGGCTGCACGCCAGAGTGGCAACTCGGCCGAGCCGAACCAGGGGTTTGCCAACCTGCTGCTACAGGCCGCAAGCGCCATGCCATTCATGGTCGGCAGTGTGCAGCGCCTGACGTTCGCCCAGGAGCGTCTGCAACTTGAACTGCTGCCCGATACCCCCATGACCGCCGATGACACCTGGCAAGGCGCCTTGGCCCAGGCGGGCTATAGCGTGCAGCGTGAGGCCAACGGTTGGAGCCTGGTCCCAGGCGGGCAGCCGACCGGGGAGCAGGAGAGCGCCGGGAGAGACGATGATGAGTAAGGCCATGCTGGCACCGTACCGGGCGCGCTGGTCGCGCCTGCAGGCCCAGGCCCTGGGCCATTGGAATGGCCTGGCCCTGCGGGAGAAACGCTTGCTGGCCGGCACTGCTGCGGGGCTGCTGGCCTTGTTGTTGTGGTTGCTGTTGATCCAGCCGCCGCTGCGCAAGATCGAATACTGGCAGGCCGAGACGCCCAAGCTGCGCTCCCAGGCCGAGGCCCTGGAGGTACTGCTGCATGAGGTCGCGCCAGGCGCTGGCGATAGCGCCGGGGGGAGCCTTGAGCAGTCCTTGCGCCAGACCCTGGACCAGGCCGGCCTGAAGGATCGCTACCAGTTGCAACAACCTGATGAAGCCGGCCCCGAGAGCTGGCGGCTGACCTTTGAGCAGGCCCCGGCAGATGCTGTGGTCGGCTGGCTGCTAGGGGCTCCCCGGCAGCTTTCACTGCAGGTGGTGGAGGCTCGTCTGCAACGCGCAGCCGAGGCCGCCGCCGATGACTCGGCAGGCACACTGTCCGGGACCGTTCGCATGGATCAGGCGCAGGGCGCTAAGGAAGCTTCATGAAGTGGTCAGGTTCCATCTACGTGCGCCAGTGTCGCAAGGCTGCACCTTTCCTGCTGCTGGCGCTGGGGGCTTGCAGCAATACCCAATCCACCACGCCACCGCCCTTGTTGGTGGACAGTGAACTGGGCCAACCCCTGGCCGATACCCGGCGTGGTGGCGATGTCCTGGCTGACCGCCAGCGCTTGCAAGCGCAACAGGCCCAGCGTCCCAAGGTCGTGCATCCGGTCACCAGCAACCGGGCCTCGGGGGCTTCGCGTAGCACCAGCGTGCCGCGCAATCCCCTGGGCGACCAGCCGGTGCAGTTGAACTTCGTCGAGGCCGATATCCAGGCCGTGGTGCGGGCCCTGTCCCGTTCCACCGGCCAACAATTCCTGGTGGACCCCAGGGTCAAGGGCAACCTGACCCTGGTCAGCGAAGGCCAGGTGCCCGCGCACCAGGCCTATGACATGTTGCTGGCGGCCCTGCGCATGCAAGGCTTCAGCGTGGTCGATGTCGGCGGCGTGGCCCAGGTGGTGCCCGAGGCCGATGCCAAGCTGCTGGGCGGACCGATCTACAGCGCCGACAAGCCGGCGGGCAACGGCATGCTGACCCGCACCTTCCGCCTGCAGTACGAAAACGCGGTGAACCTGATCCCGGTGCTGCGGCCGATCGTTTCGCCCAACAACCCGATCAATGCCTATCCGGGCAACAACACCATCGTGGTCACCGATTACGCCGAGAACCTGCAGCGGGTGGCGCAGATCATCAGTGGCATCGACACCCCGAGCGCCATCGACACCGATGTGGTGGCGGTGCAGAACGGCATCGCCGTGGACATCGCCACCATGGTCTCCGAGTTGCTGGAGACCCAGGGCAGCGACCAGACCCAGAAGATCAGCGTGATCGGCGATCCGCGTTCCAACTCCATCATCATCCGCGCCGGCAGCCCCGAGCGCACCGAGCTTGCGCGCAACCTGATCTACAAGCTGGACAACGCCCAGAGCAACCCCAGCAACCTGCACGTGGTGTACCTGCGCAATGCCCAGGCCGGCAAGCTGGCCCAGGCCCTGCGCGGCCTGCTCACCGGGGAAAGCGACAGCTCCAGCAACGATGGCGCCCGGGCCATGCTCAGCGGCATGGGCGGCGGCACCGGCGCCAGCCAAGGCAGTAGCCAGGCGGGCAGCACCAGCGGCGCCAGCACCAGCTCCAGCCTGGGTAACAGCAGTAGCAGTAGCAAGGGTTATGGCCAGGGCGGCAGCACTAGCAGCGGCCTGGGTAGCAATGGCCAGCAGAACGACCAGAACACCGCCTTCAGCGCCGGTGGCGTGACCATCCAGGCCGACGCCACCACCAACACCCTGTTGATTTCCGCGCCGGACCCGCTGTATCGCAACCTGCGGGAAGTGATCGACCAACTGGACCAGCGCCGGGCCCAGGTGGTGATCGAGAGCCTGATCGTCGAGGTCAATGAAGACGATGCCAACGAATTCGGCGTGCAGTGGCAGGCCGGCAACCTGGGGGGCAAGGGTGGTTTTGGCGGGGTCAACCTCGGCGGCAGCGGCGTGGTGGGCAACCCGGGCAGCAAGACCAGCATCGACGTGTTGCCCAAGGGCCTGAACATCGGCGTGGTCAATGGCACCGTGGACATCCCGGGGATCGGCAAGGTCCTGGACCTCAAGGTCCTGGCCCGGGCGCTCAAGAGCAAGGGCGGCTCCAACGTGCTGTCGACGCCGAACCTTCTGACCCTGGACAACGAGGCCGCGAGCATTTTTGTCGGCCAGACCATCCCCTTCGTCACCGGCAGCTATGTCACCGGCGGCGGTGGCAACAGCAACAACCCGTTCCAGACGGTGCAGCGCGAGGAGGTGGGGCTCAAGCTCAATGTGCGGCCGCAGATTTCCGAGGGCGGCACGGTCAAGCTGGACATCTACCAGGAGGTCAGCAGCATCGATGCCCGGGCTTCGGTGGCGGCCGGCACGGTCACCCAGAAGCGCGCGATCGACACCAGCATCCTGCTCGACGACGGGCAGATCATGGTGCTCGGCGGACTGCTGCAGGATGGCTATAGCCAGAGCAACGATGCCGTGCCGTGGCTGTCGAGCATCCCGGGGTTGGGAGCGCTGTTTCGCAACGAGAAGCGCAGCATCAACAAGACCAACCTGATGGTGTTCCTGCGACCCTACATCATTCGCGACAGCGGGGCGGGGCGCAGCATCACCCTCAATCGCTACGACTTCATGCGCCGGGCCCAGGGCCAGCTGCAGCCCGAGCACAGCTGGGCCATGCCGGACATGCAGATGCCGCAATTGCCTCCGGCGGCCAAGGCCATTCCCGGCGCGCAACCGGTGTCGTTGCAGGACGCGCCCCAGGGCATCCGGGCGACCATCCGCGCGGTGCCAGTGCAATGAGCCGGGCGCCAGATCCGAGTCATGGCCTGCTTCGTGCGGGGATTCCTGGACGGATGGAGGTTTGGCGATGACCTCCCAGCTCCCCTATGCCTGGGCCAAATCCCATCGCATCCTGCTGCGCCACGATGAGGAGGGCGCGGTGCTGCTGGTGTGCGCCTCGACCCCTGGCTGGTCCATCAGCGAGGCCCGGCGCCAATTCGGTCCGGCGCGCCTGGAGCGGGTCCGCGACGATGAGCTCGACGGCTTGCTGGCCACGGCCTATGCCGACACCGGCAGCGCCGCGGCGGTGGTCGGCGCGGCGGAGAACGAGGTCGACCTGGACCGGCTGATGCAGGATATGCCGGAGGTGACCGACCTGCTGGACACCCAGGATGGCGCGCCGGTGATCCGCATGATCAACGCCTTGCTCACCCAGGCGGCGCGGGACGAGGCCAGCGATATTCATATCGAGCCCTACGAGACCCATTCGGTGGTGCGCTACCGGGTCGACGGCACCCTGCGCGACGTGGTCTCGCCACGCAAGGCGCTGCACGGGGCCCTGGTGTCGCGGATCAAGATCATGGCCCAGCTGGACATCGCCGAGAAACGCTTGCCCCAGGACGGTCGGATCGCCTTGCGGGTCGCCGGGCGGCCCATCGATATCCGCGTGTCCACGGTGCCCACCGGCCATGGCGAGCGGGTGGTGATGCGCTTGCTGGACAAGCAGGCCGGGCGCCTGCAACTGGAGACCCTGGGCATGGACCCGGCGCTGCTGGCCCGGCTCGACGGCCTGATCCGCCAGCCCCACGGCATCGTCCTGGTCACCGGGCCCACCGGCAGCGGCAAGACCACCAGCCTCTATGCGGCCCTGGCCCGGCTGGACGCCAGCACCAGCAACATCCTCACCGTGGAGGACCCGGTGGAGTACGACCTGCCGGGTATCAGCCAGATCCAGGTCAACGCCAAGATCGACATGACCTTCGCCCTGGCCCTGCGCGCCATCCTGCGCCAGGACCCGGACATCATCATGATCGGCGAGATCCGTGACCTGGAAACCGCACAGATCGCGGTCCAGGCGTCCCTCACCGGGCACCTGGTACTGGCCACCCTGCACACCAACGACGCGGTGTCGGCGGTCAACCGCCTGATCGACATGGGGGTCGAACCCTTCCTCCTGGCGTCGTCGATGCTCGGGGTCTTGGCCCAGCGCCTGGTGCGCCGGCTGTGCAACCAATGCAAGGCGCCCGATCCCGCCAATCCTGGTACCTGGCACCCGGTGGGTTGCCCGGCCTGCAACCATATCGGCTACAGCGGGCGTACCGGCATCCACGAACTGTTCTGCATCGACGATGACATCCGCAGCCTGATCCACCAGGGCGCGGGTGAGCAGGCCCTGAGGGCCTCGGCGCGGCGGGCGGGGATGTTCAGCATGCGCGAGGACGGTGAGCGCTGGGTACGCAGCGGCACCACCGCGCCGGAAGAAATCCTTCGTGTGACACGGGACGCCTGATGAATCGTTATCGCTACGAAGCCGCCGACAGCCACGGCAAGATCGAATCCGGGCACCTGGAGGCCGATAGCCAGGGTGCGGCCTTCGCCACGTTGCGCAGCCGGGGCCTGACGGCCCTGGACGTGCGGCTGGATGGCAACCAGGGCGCAGGCGGGGCAGGGGGGCTGTTCAGCCCCAGGCTCTCGGACAACGACCTGGCCTGGGCGACCCGCCAATTGGCCAGCCTGCTGGGCGCCAGCCTGCCGCTGGAGGCGGCGCTCAGCGCCACGGTGGAACAGGCCGAGCGCAAGCATATCGCCCAGACCCTGAGCGCGGTGCGCGCCGATGTGCGCAGCGGCATGCGCCTGGCCGAGGCGCTGGCGGCCAGGCCGCGGGATTTTCCGGAGATCTACCGGGCGCTGATCGCCGCTGGCGAGGAATCCGGCGACCTGGCCCAGGTCATGGAGCGGCTGGCGGACTACATCGAGGAGCGTAACGGCCTGCGGGGCAAGATCCTCACGGCCTTCATCTATCCCGGGGTGGTGGGCCTGGTGTCCATCGGCATCGTGATCTTCCTCCTGAGCTATGTCGTGCCCCAGGTAGTCAGCGCCTTTTCCCAGGCGCGCCAGGACCTGCCAGGGCTGACCCTGGCGATGCTCAACGCCAGTGACTTCATCCGCGCCTGGGGCGGCTTGTGTTTCGCGGCCCTGGTGGCCGGGTTCTGGGGCTGGCGGATCTACCTGCGCAACCCCCAGGCGCGCTTGAATTGGCATAGCCGGATCCTGCGCCTGCCACTGGTCGGGCGCTTTGTCCTGGGCCTGAACACCGCGCGCTTCGCCTCGACCCTGGCCATCCTCGGCGGGGCCGGGGTGCCGCTGTTGCGGGCCCTGGAGGCCGCGCGCCAGACCCTGTCCAACGACCGCCTGAGCCACAGCGTCAACGAGGCCACGGCCAAGGTCCGCGAAGGCGCCAACCTGGCGGCCGCGCTGCGGGTGGAGAAAGTCTTTCCGCCGCTGTTGATCCACCTGATCGCCAGCGGTGAGAAGACCGGCGCCTTGCCACCGATGCTCGAGCGGGCGGCGCAGTCCCTGTCCAGCGATCTGGAGCGCCGGGCCATGGGCATGACCGCGCTGCTGGAGCCGCTGATGATCGTGGTCATGGGCGGCGTGGTGCTGGTGATCGTCATGGCGGTGCTGCTGCCGATCATCGAGATCAACCAGCTGGTGAGCTGACGGCGCCAGCTTTTTTCAGCCGGGTGCTAACGCTCCCGACTCCCAGGATAAGGATCCTCGGGTTCCTCGTTCTGTCATGTTCCAGGCTTGCCTGCCCGGCCGGCAACGGCTTGGCGCTGGTGCCGGAGAAACCGTCTGCAACCTGGCTGTCACCTTGGGTAAAAGGGCCTTAAAAAAGGCCCTGAACACCCGAGAATCTTTTGCAAAAACAGCCGGCTTCTCCCGAGCATTTTTCCTTTAACTGTCACCGGAAACTGCGAACTTCTCTCCCCATGGCCTCACCCATCAAGCCCTCTGGATCAAGGCTTCTGGCCCGAGTGCCATGGCGTCATGCAAGAGCTATTCACCCAACGTACGAACACGACGAAAGGAGATTCTTCATGTTTAAGCGCAATGTTCTCGCGGCATCCCTGACCCTGGCCGCCCTGTGCTCGGCACAGGCTGCACTGGCTGACATCAACGGCGGTGGCGCTACCCTGCCACAACCGCTGTACCAGACCGCTGGCGTTCTGACCGCCGGTTTCGCTCCCTACATCGGCGTAGGCAGCGGCAACGGCAAGGCTGCCTTCCTGAACAACGACTACACCAAGTTCGTGGCCGGCACCACCGGCAAGAACGTGCACTGGGCCGGTAGCGATTCCAAACTCAGCACCACTGAGCTGGGCAACTACGTCACTGCCCACCAGGCTGCCTGGGGCAAGCTGATCCAAGTGCCTTCGGTGGCCACTTCGGTTGCCGTTCCATTCAACAAGGCCGGCACTGCTGCCGTTGACCTGAGCGTCAACGACCTGTGCGGCGTGTTCTCGGGCCGTGTCAACAACTGGAGCCAGATCGCTGGTGCCGGCCGTACTGGTCCGATCACCGTGGTCTACCGCAACGAAAGCAGCGGCACCACCGAGCTGTTCACCCGCTTCCTGAACGCCAAGTGCGCTGAAACCGGCACCTTCACCGTGACCACCAACTTCGCTTCCAGCTACTCGGGTGGCTTGCCAGCCGGTGCCGTGGCCGCTGTGACCAGCCAGGGCGTGATGGACGCGCTGAACGCTGGTGATGGTCGCATCACCTACATGAGCCCTGACTACGCCGCGCCAAGCCTGGCTGGCCTGGACGATGCTACCAAGGTGGCCAAGGTTGCCGGCGTTTCGCCAGCTCCTGCCAACGTTTCGTCCGCTATCGGCGCTGTTCCAGTACCTGCCGTGGCCAGCCGTGGCGACCAGAACCTGTGGGTTCCGGTCTTCACTTCCCAGGCCAACATCGACGCCAACCCTGGCGACAAGAGCCTGCGCCTGTACCCAACCAGCGGCTACCCGATCCTGGGCTTCACTAACCTGATCTTCAGCCAGTGCTATGCCGACGCTACCCAGACCTCCCAGGTCCGGACTTTCTTCGCTCGCCACTACGGTGCCGGCGCTCTGTCCAACAACGACACCGCGATCAAGAACAACCGCTTCGTGCCGCTGCCAGATGCCTGGAAAACCGCTGTACGTGAGGCTTTCCTCACCACCACCAGCGACCTGAACATTGGCCAGGCCAGTGTTTGCAACGCCATCGGTCGTCCGCTGTAAGGCTGGTTCCCAGCTGACTGCAACACCCGGATCAGCAACGGTTTCGACCGTTGCTGATTTTTTCATTCAGGCCCCGACGAACTGGCGCACGGACAGACAGCGTGCGCGCTGGCCGGCCTGCTTCACGCTCGTCATACAAGAGGGTTTGTCATGCCAAAACATCAAGGGTGGATAGCATCGATGTTGTTCGCAGCCTTGTGCATGCAGCAGGCACAGGCGGATATCAATGGGGGTGGTTCGACATTGCCTGCGAAGCTGTACCAGACGCCGGGTGTCCTGACGGCAGGTTTTGCGCCTTATCTGGGCATGGACCGCGGGCGGGACAAAGCGGCTTTCCTGCGTAACGATTACAGCCTGCTCAGCTCTCTGCCCAGTGATCGGAATGTGCATTGGGCAGCGAGTGAGTCCAAGCTCAAGTATTCCGAGGTAGGCGACTATTTCTCGGCTCACCATGCTGACTGGGGGCCTCTTATCCAGGTGCCGTCGGCGGCCACTACGATTGCCATTCGATTCAACAAGGCCGGCAGTGCCGAGGTGGATCTGAGCACCAATGATCTATGCGGGATATTTTCAGGTCGGGTGAATGATTGGAGACAAATCAAGGAGTCGGGGCGCACAGGTCCGATCACTGTGATTTATCCCAATATCGCAAGCGGTAGCACCGAATTGTTCACCCGTTTCCTGAATGCCAAGTGCGTTGAAACCGGCACCTTCGCCGTGACCACGGATTTCGCGTCCAGTTATTCGGGTGGCCTGCCGGCAGGAGCCCGCTCAGCCAATAGCAGCGAAGCGATAATGGAGGAACTGTATGTATTAGACGGCAGAATCACCTTTATCGGGCCAACCTACGCCGCCGCGACACTGGAAGGCTTGAGCGACGCGACCAAGGTCGCCCGTGTCAATGGTGTGTCGCCAACTCCGGCCAATATTTCCGATGCCATTGCTACTGTTCCGGTACCTGCGGTGGCTGAGCGCAGAGATCAGAACCTGTGGGTTCCGGTCTTCACTTCCCAGGCCAATATCGACGCCAACCCTGGCGACAAGAGCCTGCGCCCGTACCCAGCCAGCGGCTACCCGATCCTGGGCTTCACTAACATGCTCTTCAGCCAGTGCTATGCCGACGCCACCCAGACCTCACAGATACGCAGTTTCTTTTATCGTCATTACGGCGCCTTGGTAAGCAACGATGCAGCTATTCGTGATAACCGATTGGCGCGTCTACCCGCCGCCTGGAAAACCGCAGTGCGTGACGCCTTCCTCACGCCTACCAGCCCTTTGAGCATCGGCAACGCCAACGTCTGCAATGGCATCGGTCGCCCACTCTAGGGGCTGCCACAGAGCATCTGGATGATCGGCGACGGGCGTTTTCGTCGCTGGTCATCGAGCCCTACACCGCACAGATGAATTTTCCATGACATCAGTTCGGTCGCTTCCCCCGACAACGGCCTATCCCCTAGAGCAGTGACGCGCGCCCTGGGCCGTACAGCGTCGCGCACCCCTGGGCGTCATAACAAAGGATGAGTAGTAATGGTTCGCTGCAAACCACCGGTTAATACCCCTGGCCTGGACTCCCAGGCGCCGATCCTGCGGCTCAAGCCCCTGGCCCAGGCCATCGCCCTGTTGCTCATGGCCGGCAGTGCCCACGCAGCCCCGGCGTTCAGTTCCGGCTGGTTCGCCGACAAGGGCGCCTCCCAGGCGGCCACTGCGGCGCGGCCCGGTGCCCAGGTGCCGGGCATGCCGCCACCGTTGTCCCAGCAGGCCCAGGTCAACCAGCAGTTGCAGCGTTCCCTGGGCAACCTCAACTCCACGGTGGCGGCCATCGCCGCCCAACAAGCGGCCCAGGCCGCCGCTCGCCAGGCCGCGCTCGGCACGGTCAGCCGCATTCCCGACGGCCTTGGCCAGGGCGGGCTCAAGGTCGACAACAGCCTGACCCAGGGCTGGATCAACGCCAAGGGCCCGGTGCAGAGCCAGTCCGGCGGCAAGACCACGGTGACCATCGAACAAACCGCCGACAAGGCCATCCTCAACTGGGAGACCTTCAACGTCGGGCGCAATACCACGGTGGATTTCCAGCAGCAGTCCAATTGGGCGCTGCTGAACAAGATCAATGACCCCAATGGTCGGCCCAGCGAGATCCAGGGGCAGATCAAGGGTGCCGGCACGGTGATGATCATGAACCGCAACGGGGTGATCTTCAGCGGTACCAGCCAGGTCAACGTGCGTAACCTGGTGGCGGCCGCGGCGACCATCAGCGACGAGCAGTTCAGCAAGCGTGGGCTCTATGTGGATGCCAGCGGTACCCAGCCGACCTTCAGCGATGCGGCAGGCAAGGTCCAGGTCCAGGGTGGGGCGCTGATCCAGACCCATGCCCCGGCGACCTCCACCGATGCCGGTGGCTATGTCCTGATGCTGGGCTCGGAGGTGGAGAACGCCGGGACCATCGTCACCGCCAAGGGCCAGACCGCCCTGGCCGCGGGCGACAGTTTCTACATCCGCCGCGGGGTGGGGACCGAGGGCAACCAGCGCTCCACCACCCGTGGCAATGAAGTGGCTACCTCGCTCAAGCCCGGCAGTAGCGCAGGCAAGGTCAGCAACAGTGGGTTGATCATGGCCTCCACCGGCGACATCACCCTGACCGGGCACCAGGTGCAGCAGAACGGCGTGGCCCTGGCCAGCACCTCGGTAGATACCCGGGGCACCATCCACTTGCTCAATGCCGCCAGCGACAGCACGGGTAGCGTGACCCTGGGGCAGGGCAGCACCACGGCGATTCTCCTGGACAGCAGCGGCAATACCGCCCTGGACAGCCAGCGCAACAGTGGCCTGGGCAACCTCGACGGCAGCCCGACCAACCTGATCACCGGCCAGTTCAACAACCTCAGCGGCGTTGCCGACCGTACCGACCAGTCCCGGGTGGAGATCGTCAGCGGCGGCACCGTGGATTTCCAGAAGGGCTCCATCACCCTGGCCACCGGCGGCCAGGTAGCGGTCAGCGCCGGCCAGCGCAGCCTGGTGCGCGACGGTGCGGTGATCGATGTCGCCGGCGCCCTCGGGGTCAAGGTGGCGATGGAGTCCAACAACGTCAAAATCAATGTCCAGGGCAATGAGCAGCGTGATTCGGCGGGCAACCGCGATAGCGGCAAGCTGATCAACAGCGATGTCTGGGTCGACCTGCGAGAGCTGGTGTTCGTGCCGGCCGGCACCAATGGCTACGCCACCGATCGCTGGTACACCGCCGGTGGCCTGCTGGAAGTGGGCGGCTACCTGGGCACCCAGCGGCATAACGTCGGTGAGTGGATGGCCCAGGGCGGCACCCTGACGTTCACCGGCAAGGAGGTGGTGACTCAGTCCGGTGCTCAGCTGAACCTGTCCGGTGGCACGGTGGACGTGCAGGACGGCTACATCCAGCAGACCTGGCTTAAGGGCGTGGACGGGCGCCTGTATGAATTGTCCCGGGCCCCGGGAGACCTGCTCTACACCGGGATCTACAAGGGCTATGTGGACAGCAGCCCGCGCTGGGGCCGCACCGACTATTACTACAATCCGCTGATCGCCCAGCAGCAGCGCTACGAGGCGGGCTACACGGTGGGCCGTGATGCCGGCAAGCTGGTGATCGGCACCGGCAACGCGGTGCTCGAGGGGCAGCTGCTCAGCGATGTGTACAAGGGCGACCGCCAGACCCAGGCGCCCAACGTCAATCTCGATGGCTACCAACAGTCCCACAAGGCCGCGGCCCAGCGGGCGCAACTGATCATCGGCAACTACACGCCGATCTACAACAAGGCCAATGGCACCCTGCGCTATGCCCTGAACCCCACCGTGGACCAGGTGCTGATCGCGGCTAACCAGCAGAAGATCGCCGACGGCCTGGACCTGGGCAGCGCCTTGCCCGCCGATCGCCAGGGGCGCTTGGTGCTCGACAGCGACCAGCTCAATGCCCAGCAGCTGGGGGCGATCAAGGTCGGCGCCCGGCAACAGATCCAGGTCAACGGCGCGTTGACCGTGGCCGACGGCGGCGACATCACCCTGTTCGGTCCCCAGGTCAAGATCAACGCCAACCTCACGGCCCATGGCGGCAGCATCAACGCTGGTAACGTACTGAACCAGGTGGATGTCAACCGCAACTTCGTGGTCGGTGACGTGATCTTGGCGCCTACCGGCAATGCCCAGGCTCGGGTCGATGTGGCCAGCGGGATCAAGCTGGATGCCTCCGGGCGCTGGAACAACCTGGTCCTGGACCCCTCGAACAACCTTGGCGTGCCCTTTATCAACGGCGGCAAGGTATCGCTGCGCAGCAGCGGCGACCTCAACCTGGCCAGCACCTCCCTGGTGGATGCCGGCTCCGGCGCGACCATCGGCTTCGATGGCAAGACCACAGGTGGCAAGGGCGGCGACGTGACCCTGGCGGCGGACGGCAAGCTGGACTTGTCCGGGGAGCTGCGCGGCTATGGTGTCAACGGCGGCGGCACCCTGGCGCTGCAGGCACACAAGGTACTGATCGGTGCCGGCAGCACCGTGCCCGAGGCGGGCACCGTGCAACTGGCGCAAGACTTCTTCAACAAAGGCTTCTCGGCCTATGACATCACGGGTAACGAAGGGCTGAAGGTGGCCGACGGCGCCAAGGTCGAGGTCAATGTCCCGATCTATCGCTTTGGCTCCCAGGCCACCAATGCCGTCACCGGGAGCGACCCGGGCAGTGTGCTGGAGCGTTGGCTGCCGGACCTGTACCAGGAAGATCCGGCCAAGAGCGTGCTGACCCAGCGCCGTGGCGCCGGATTGACCCTGACCGCCGGCAACCAGTATTCCACCGGGGCGCAACTGGCGAGCACCGCGCTCGAGGTCGGCAAGGGCGCGGTGATCAGCGTCGATCCCGGCCAGGCCATCAACCTGCGCAGCGTCGGTCAGTTGACCCTGAGCGGTATCCTCAATGCCTGGGGCGGTAGCGTTAGCCTGGGTGGCCTCACGGTGGCCAGTTCCGAGGCGGCCAATGCCGCAGGCCATGGGCGCTCGATCTGGGTCGCCGAGCAGGCGCTCATCGATGTCGCAGCCCGGGCGGTAAGCGCGGTGGACAGCCAGGGGCGCAGTTACGGCCAGGTGCGCAATGGCGGCAAGATTTCCATCGGCGGCGAGATCAACCTGGCCACAGGTATCGCCAAGGCCAGTGACCTGTTCGTGGTGGTGCGCGATGGCGCACGGCTGGATGCATCGGGCACCCAGGCGGCCCTGGACATTCCCGGTCAAGGCCGGGTGCAGGTGGCCAGCCAGGGCGGCAGCATCAGTTTTGCTTCCAACAATGGCCTTTACCTGGACGGCAGCTTCGTCGCCCGAGCGGGTGGTACTGGCGCAGCAGGCGGTAGTTTGTCCGTGGCCCTGGAGAGTCCGTACTACACCAAGAACGCGGTGACCGACCGGGTGCTCAAGGCCCGCGAATTGGTACTCAGCCAGACTCACCAGGCCAACGTCCTGCCCGGATCGCCAGAGTCTGCGGCCAGCGCTCTGGAGTATGGCCATGGCCGCCTCGGTGCGGATCAGGTGGCGGCCGGCGGCTTCGACAACCTGGCCTTGCTGAGCAACGGCCTGTTGAGCTTCGATGGCGATGTGTCGCTGAACCTGGCCCAGAGCCTGCGCCTGTACAGCGGCGCCCTGAGCCTGGCGGAAGATGCCGCGGCCAAGACTCGGGTCAAGCTGTCGGCGCCTTACCTGTTGCTGGCGGGCATTCTCGCGCCCCTGGAGGCCAAGGACCTGTATGTCCGCCCGGTGGTGGCCGTCGGCAAACCATCGCAACGCTCTAGCCAGGCACTGTTTAACGCCAGCGGCAACCAGATCGATGTGCGTGGCAACGTGATGTTTGGCAGCAAGGGCGACTTGCGCCTAGCCGACAGCAGCCTGGTGAACATCGAGCGCCGTGGCTTCGATCACGTCCAACTCGACAGCCAGGGCGATCTGCGCTTCCTCGCCGGTGTCGGCGCCGATGTGATCGCCAAGGGCATCAGCACCCAGCTGTTGACCCAGGGCGATATGACCCTGCGCGCCGCGCAGTTGTACCCGGGCACCGAGGTCGGGGCTCGGGTGATCGCCGGTTATCGAGGCGAGCCTTCGGGTGCCAGTATCGATTTCGACCCGGTACGGACCTTGACCATTGCGCGTAATGGCAACGCTGACCTGGCCGTGCCGTACTCGGCCTTCGGCCGCCTGCAACTGGGCGCCGCGACCATCAAGCAGGGCGGCGTGCTGCGCGCGCCCCTGGGCCTGATCGAGATCGGCAACCTGGGCAGCAGCAAAGTCCAATTGCTACCGGGCAGCCTGACCTCGGTCAGCGGCAAGGGCCTGGTGCTGCCTTATGGCGGTACCGTCGATGGCCAGCTCTACAAGTACAACGGCAAGACCGTGAACTTCGTGGGCCAGGGCGGGATGGTCAATGAAAACAGCGAGCTGAGTGTCGGCGTGATCCTGGGCGGCAAGTCGGTGAAGGTGCAGCAAGGGGCGACCCTGGACCTGTCCGGCGGTGGCGAGTTGCTGGGCGCTGGCTTCATCTCCGGCCGTGGCGGCTCCACCGATGCTCGCTACAACCCACTGGTGCAGATCGGCACCAACGGCGGCCTGGTCCTGCCGGGCCTGGCCAGCAACCCGATCTACGCCATTGTCCCCGGCACCCAACCCGGCTACGCGCCGGTGGCACCGGAAGGCGGCGCGGTGGACCCGATGATCGGCCAGCAGGTGACCATTGGTGCCGGGGTTCCGGGGCTGGCGGCGGGTACCTATACCCTGATGCCGTCCACCTACGCCCTGATGCCGGGGGCCTTCCGTGTGGAGATCAACGGCCTGGCGGGACTTGGCAGCGAGGGCTCAGCCCAGCAGATGCGCAATGGTTCCTGGGCCACCGCCGGGCGCTTGTCCATCGCCAACACCGGGATCGGCAACAGTATCGCCAGCCAGTTGATCCTGACCTCGGCCGATACCTTGCGTCGTTATTCGCAGTACAACGAGACCAGCTACGCGCAGTTCGCCATGGCCGACGCGGCCAGGCTCGGCGTGCCACGGCCGCTATTGCCGGTAGATGCCAAGACCCTGAAGCTGGCGCTGGAAACCGGTGCCGGAACCGAGGCGTTTTCCTTCCAGGGTACTGGCCGTTTCGAGGCCGCAGCGGGAGGCTTTGGCGGTACTGTTTCGGTATTGAGCAGGAGCGATGGTGACGGCATCGAAGTGGTGAAGGCCGGGCAGTCGGCCACTGACGGGTTTACCGGGATCACCCTGGATGCCGACAGCCTCAATGCCCTGGGTGCTGCCCGCCTGATGCTCGGCGGCCTGACCCTGGTCAAGTACGGCCAGAGCGGTAACCTTATCACCCTGGCCGAGGGCACCAGCACCAGCAATGGCTCGATCATCCTGCGCCAGGGCGCGGCCCTGGCGGCGCCGGAGGTGTTCCTGGTGGCCAACACCGGCAAGATCCTGGTGGAGCAGGGCGCCTCGATCAACACCATCGGCCGTGGCAAGGCCAGCTATGACGCGCGGGATGGCTTCGTTTACCAGGTGGGCAACATGCTGGCGGTGTCCAATGGCTTGCTCAATGTGGTGAGTGCGCCTGCGACCCAGCAGTCCAGTGGCGGTATCCGGGTGGGTAGCTGCAGCACCAGCCTTTGCGCCGGACAAACCGCGCTGTACTCCGAGGGCAGCATCGTTGCCTTGACCGACAAGACCTTCGAGCTGGGCGACCAGGTACGCTATGGCACCCGGCACCTGAATCTGGGCTTGAGCAGCATCAATGTGGGCAGCCCCGAAGCCCTGGCTGCGGCAGCCGCGGGTAATCGCCTGCCGGCCGGCATGACCCTGACCCAGCAAGTGCTGGATCGCCTGTTGCGCGGCGATACCCAGTTCGGCGCCCCGGCCCTGGAGACCCTGCAACTCTCGGCCCGGGACAGCTTCAACTTCTACGGCAGTGCGGGCCTGGATACCTACGATCCGGTGACCGGCAAATCGTTGCTGAGCAACCTCATGCTCTCGACTCCGGCCATCTACGGCGCCGGTGGTGCCAATGACGTGGCCACTATCCACACCGCCAACCTGATCTGGCAGGGGGCTGTGAATCCGGCCGGGGCGGTGGTGGCCGGCGGCGCCGGGACGGGCAGTGGGCGCCTGGATATCAACGCCGAGCGCATCGAGTTCGGCTACGGTGCCTTCGCCCAGCCGAGCACCACCAAGACTTTCGATCGCCTGGCCCTGGGGTTCGCCAACGTCAACCTCAACGCCAGCCAGCGCATCACTGCCAACCACAAGGGCAGCCTCGCGGTGTACCAGAGCCAGGGTGCCTACGATCCGCTCAAGGGTTTTGCCTACAGCGGTGGCAACCTGACTATCCGCACGCCGTTGATGACCGGCGAAGCCGGTTCGGTGAATCGCATCACGGCCGGTGGCGCCATCGATATCGGGGCCATGGCCGGCCCTCGTGGCCAGGCCAATGGCCAGGGCGCCGAGTTGTCCTTGAGCGGTGACAGTATCCGCCTGGCCAGCGCCGTGGTCCTGCCCAGCGGCAAGGTGACCCTGGATGCCCGTGGCGATGTGCAGCTCACCGACACTGGGCTGATCGATGTGGCCGGGCGTGCCATCGCCTTCAACGATCTGACCAAGTACGGAGCCGGCGGTGAGGTGCTGCTGCAGAGCCGTACTGGCAATGTATTGCAGGCGGCGGGTTCGAGCATCGACCTGTCGGCGCAGAACAACCAGGCCGGCAAATTGCGCGCGGTGGCCCTGGACAGTGGTGCCGGCCTGGTGGACCTGGCGGGCAAGATCCTTGGCGCCAGCAGCGGCTCTTACGATGCCGGCGGTACCCGGGTGCCGTACCTGGGCGGCGCGGTGGAAATCCAGGCCCAGCGCCTGGGTGGCAGCGGTACCCTGGACGAGCAGTTCGCTGCTCTCAACCAGCGCCTGAACCAGGGCCAGGTGTATGGCGCGCGCAGCTTCCAGCTCAAGCAGGGCGACCTGACCATCGGCAATGGCCTGAAGGCCAACAGCATCAACGTCTCCCTGGATAACGGCAGCCTGCGGGTCAACGGCCTGGTGGACGCCAGTGGCGAGCGGGTCGGCAGCATCAACCTGGCGGCTGGCAAGGGCCTGGCCCTGGACTCCGGCGCGGTGCTCGATGCCCATGGCAGCAAGCTGCGGGTGGACAGCTACGGCAAGATCATCGATGCGCCCAACCGCGCCACGGTGGTGCTGGGGTCTGGCAAGGGCCAGTTGACCCTGGCCGAGGGCGCGCGCATCGACCTGCGCCATGGCACGGAGGTGGCGGTCGGTGGCGCTGCGGGACAAAACGACGGCCGCAGCCGTGGCACCCTGGAGCTCAATGCCCCACGGATATTCAAGCCCGACGGCAGCAGCGACGATATTGCCATCGATGCCCGAGGCCGCCTGGATATCCAGGGCGCGCGCTCGATCGCGGTCAACGGCATGGTCAGCTATGACGATGCGCCGCAGAAGAACGATGCCGCCAGCGGCCGTCCCTATCAGGAAATCACCCAGGATTACCTGGACCAGAAGCACCAGCTGAGCAGCGCCTTCATCAACGCGGCCCTGCAGAACAGCGACCTGATGCAGAACAAGCTGGCCGGGCTGAACAACGCAGGTTATGCCGACGCCTTCCACCTACGCCCCGGGGTCCAGATCATCAGCAAGACCCCTGACGGCGACCTGGTGGTGCAGGGCGACCTGGACCTGTCCGGCTACCGCTATGCCAGCGTCAACCCCCACAGCCAGAAGACTTCGGTGTATGGCTCGGGCGAGGTCGGAGCCCTGGTGTTGCGCGCCGGTGGCGAGCTGAGTATCTACGGCAGCATCAACGACGGCTTCGCCCCGCCACCGCAGACCGTGGACGACAAGGGCTGGGTGCTGTTGCCAGGCGTGGACTTCACCGGTGGCAACATCATCGTGCCGGGCACCGGGGTGACCCTGGCCGATGGCACCAGCTTCCCCACCGGCGCGACCCTCAACTATGACCTGCCGATCAAGGGCCTGACCCTGGCGGCGGGTACCCGCTTGCCGGTGACCGCGATCCTCGACCAGAGCCTGGTCCTGCCGGCCGGCACCGTACTGGCAGCGGCCATCCGTGATGCCGCCGGCAACTTGCTGTTCGCCGCCGGGACCCTGCTCGGCGAAGCCCAGACCCTGGACGCCGGGACCCAACTCGAGGCCGGCAGCCTGCTGGCCCAGAACACCCGGGTCAAGGCCATGACCTGGCCCAAGGGCGTGGGCCTGCCAACGGCCGTTGGCGGCCAGGTGTTGCTCGATGGCAGCCAGCCGTTGGCCAAAGGCGCGCTGATTCCTTCCGGCACCAACGTCAAGCTGCCGGACGGCGTCAGCTCCATCGCCTTGCGTACGGAGGAGGTGGGGCGCCAGGGCAAGCTCTGGGCCATTGCGCCGATGCTCGCCGAGGGCTCGCAGTCCTGGTCCCTGCGCCTGGTGGCCGGGGGGGATACCGAGGCGGCCGACAGCCGCATCCTGCAAGCCAATCCGAGCCAGGGCGACCTGCATCTGGCCGACAGTCACTACGGCATGTTCGCCAAGGAGGTGCCGGCCAAGGGCGTACAGACCTGGACCCAGGACGCGGTCAACGACCTCGCGGCCATGGGGATCGATGTCAAGCTTGGCGATCCAGTGGACCAGAAGCTCCTCGACGATCTGGGCATGGGTTCGATCGACGACTTCTGCGGTGCCAGCCCTGTCTACTGCGCAATCAGGGTCAACTACGGCTGGAGCGCCCTGGTCGTACACGACCTGGCGGACCTGGGCGTTGTGGTCAAGGAGGGCGACCCGATCGACCAGAAGGTCCTCGACGACCTGGGCCTGGGCAGCATCAGTGACTTTTGTGCTGCGTCCCCGGCCTATTGCATCTCCTTGAGCAACAAGGAGTATGCCCCGATGCCGGGCAGTACCCGCTTCAGCGTGATCCGCACCGGGACTGGCGATCTGGAACTGCTCAGTGCCGGCAACCTGAGCATGGACTCGCTGTATGGGGTTTACACCGCGGGTACTTCGTCACTGGCCACTGCGCCAGGTTCTCCTTACAACCAGGCCAAGGCTCCAGGGCGGGGCACCACGGTGCTCAACGACGTGAACAGCTACTTCGAGAAGTTCGTCGATGGCGGTAGCGAAAGCCTGTACCGCGCCTGGTATCCCGATGGGGGTGGCAACCTGAGCCTGCGGGTCGGCGGCAACCTGACCGGCAATATCGTGGATACCGCCGCGGAGTCCCAGGCCCGGCCCAATCCCCAGGACAGCGGTCATGACTCGACCCAGGTCGGCAACTGGTTGTGGCGCCAGGGGGGAGGGCAGTCCTTGCCGACGGCCTGGTGGATCAACTTCGGCAGCTACACCGCCACCGCCACCGCCGACCAGTTGGTGGGCTTTACCGGTTTCGGCACCCTGGGCGGCGGCAACCTCGATGTGCGGGTGGCCGGCGATGCCGGCGTGCTGAAACCGCTGGCCGGCAGCGTGCTGGAACGATCGGCCAACCCACGTACCCAGGGGCTGGTGCTGGCGGTCGGCAGCACCGGCAGGGTCACCGCCGATGGCGGACTGCAATTGACCGGTGGCGGAGACCTGCGCTTTGAGGTGGGTGGCGGCCTGAACCCAGGCAGCAGCCTCACCAAGCAAAGCCAGACTGACGGCGTACTGCTGAATCTGCGCGGCAATGCCCAGGTGCTCGGGGCTTCGGTGGGCAGCCTGGACCTGCACTATGGCAGCCGTCCGGAAGACCGCAGCGCGGGAGAAACCCGGGCCTTCGATCCTGTACGAGCCACTACGGCCCTGGCGGCAGGGGGGATCACCCTGGTGCCGGGCGATGCCACTTTCAATCTGTCGACCCGCGGTGACCTGGTACTGCAAAGCGTGATCGATCCGGGACGCACCTCGTTGATGAACGGTTATGCCCTGGAGGGTATCCAGGGTTCCGGGAAAACCTGGTTCTCCCTATGGACCGACCGCACCGCCATCGACCTGTATTCCGCAGGCGGCAATGCCACGCCGATGATGACGGCGGTGGAATCCGACCTCGCCGTCGTTTATCCGTCGATCCTGCGGGTAACGGCCGCCAGCGGCAGCCTGTACTACGGCAGCGCGAAAGGGGTCGGTACGGTGAACAACAACCGCTCGACCCTGGTGCTAGCGCCTTCGAACAACAGCCAGCTGCAGTTGTTGGCGGGAGATTCGATCTATGGCGGGAACCTGTCCATCAACCAGTCTTTCGCCGCGCCCACCACCCTGGCGACACCTTTCAACCCGGCCTATGAGGCGAGGAATGGGAACGGAGTGCTGATCCCCGGGATGGGCAACCTGTCCGCGGATGCGAACCTTGCCGGCGACAGCTATCCACTGTTCACTTTCGGTTCTCCTTCGGCCACGGGGGGCTGGCAACGCAATAGCGGCCCGGCGCGTTTTTATGCGCTCAAGGGCGACCTGCTGGCGGTCGGCAGTGGTCGTAGCCTGGTGTTCACCGATAGCGATCGGCGTTTTGGCCAGACTCGTTATGAGGGTGGCGGTCCGGTATGGATGATGGCCGGGCGCGATATCGTCAGCAGTGGAACCTCCCAGGACGGTGCTCGAGTAGGAGGTAATGAGCTTGGCTATTACACCTTCACTGGCAACCTGTTCATCCACGACAACCCCAACGATATCTCCATCGTCAGTGCCGGACGCGACGTCCTCTACAGCAACTTCAACGTCGCCGGCCCCGGTACCCTGGAGCTGACGGCGGGGCGCAACATCCTGATGGAGGACAAGGTCAGCGTCACCAGCCTCGGCGCCGTGGTGCCGGGTGACAGCCGCCCGGGGGCGAGCATCGTGATGCAGGCCGGGGTTGGGGCCAGCGGGCCGGATTATCGACGCTTCGTCGAGGCCTACCTCGACCCGGCCAACCTGGCCGGTAGCGGCGAATCCCTGGTTGGCAAACGAGTGGCCAAGACCTACGAGAGCGAGTTGCTGGCCTGGCTGGCCGAACGCTTCGGTTTCGTTGGCAGTGCTGCCGAGGCCCGGGCCTACTACGCGGCCTTGCCGGCGGAACAGCAGCGGGTGTTCGCCCGGGATGTGTATTTTGCCGAGCTCAAGGCCGCTGGCCGCGAGTACAACCAAGAGGGTGGGGTACGCCAGGGCAGCTACGCCCGGGGCCGGGCGGCCATTGCCGCGTTGTTCCCGCAGACCGACGTGGCCGGCAACCCGATCACCTACAAGGGCGATATCACCCTGTTCGGTGGTTCCGGGGTACATACCAACTTTGGTGGCAAGATCCAGATGCTGACGCCGGGCGGCAGCCAGACCTTTGGTATCGAAGGCGACGCGCCACCGGCTTCGGCGGGGATCATCACCCAAGGCGCCGGGGACATCCAGCTGTACTCCCTGGGCAGCATCCTGCTGGGGCAGAGCCGGATCATGACCACCTTCGGTGGGGCCATCATGGGCTGGTCGGCCGAGGGCGACATCAACGCCGGCCGGGGTTCCAAGACCACCGTGGTCTACACCCCGCCCAAGCGGGTCTACGACAACTGGGGCAACGTCAGCCTGGCGCCATCGGTGCCCAGTACGGGCGCGGGGATCGCGACCCTGGCACCGATTCCCGAAGTGCCGTCGGGGGATATCGACCTGATCGCTCCTTTGGGTACGGTCGATGCCGGCGAAGCGGGGATCCGGGTTTCGGGTAGCGTCAACGTCGCAGCCTTGCAAGTGGTCAACGCCGCGAATATCCAGACCCAGGGCAAATCCTCGGGGATCCCGGTGACCGCGACGGTCAACACCAGTGCCATGACCTCGGCCAGTGCAGCAGGCTCGGCGGCTTCCCAGGCTGCGCAAGATGCGGTGCGCAACCAGCAGACAGCCGCGAGGCAGGGCCGGGCGTCCATCGTGACCGTGGAGGTGCTGGGTTTTGGCTCCGAGCAGGTGGAGCGTGCGCGGGAGGAAGCCAGCCATGCCCCGGCCTACAACCCGGACAGCCCGGTGCAGGTGCTGGGCGCCGGGCCGCTCAACGACCAGGCGCGAGCCCGCCTGACCGAAGAGGAGCGCAAGCAACTGACGCTATAGGTTTTCTTGTGGTAGTCACGCTTGGGGCGATCGTCGATCGCCCCTTTTTTTGTTTCACGATGACTCCAGCCCGGTAGTTCGCTGGACTGCGACGTAGCCCGATACAACAGGTTTATCAATAGCTTACGCGCGTCCATCATATGCCGGTGCTTTCTGAAACTTGACCCGGTTCTCCCTCGCGCCGCTCCTATCTGGCTCCTGGAATCCGGGTCGTTCCAAGGAGTCATCATGGCAAAGATCAAGCTCACCAAGACCGCCGTAGAGTCGGCGCAACCCCAGGCGAAGGACATCGAACTACGGGATACCGTCGTGCCCGGCTTCCTTTGCAAGATTACCCCGACGGGACGCCGGGTGTTCATGCTCCAGTACCGCACGAACTCTGGCCAGCCCCGCAAGCCCTCGCTGGGACTCTACGGGGAGCTAACCGTCGAACAGGCGCGGGTCAAAGCGCAGGACTGGCTGGCCGAGGTTCGCCGGGGTGGTGATCCCGGCGGTGCCAAGGCCGAGGCGCGCAAGGCGCCCACGATGGCCGAGTTGTGCAAAAAGTTCATGGAGGACTACTCCAAGAAGCGCAACAAGGTCAGCACGCAGGACGGCTACCAGGGCGTCATCGACCGCAACATCATCCCGCTGCTGGGCCGCAAGAAGGTGCATGACGTGAAGCGGCCCGACATTGCGGGGCTCATGGAAAAGCTGGCCTACAAGCCGACCGAGGCCAACAAGACCTTCGGCGTGCTGCGCAAGATGTTCAACTTGGCCGAAGTCTGGGGCTTCCGCCCGGACGGTACGAATCCGTGCCGCCACGTCCCGATGTACCCGCCGGGCAAGGAAACCCGGCTCATCGTGGACGAGGAAATGGTGCGGATCTTCCGCCAGTTGGAGAAACTGGAGGCGGAGGGGCTGGAGAACTACGTCATCCCGTTGGCGATCCGGCTGCAATTCGAGTTTGCGGCGCGGCGCTCCGAAATCTGCCCGCTCGAATGGAGCTGGCTGGACTTCGAGAACCGGCGCGTGGTGTGGCCCGACAGCAAGGTTGGCGGCATTTCCAAGCCCATGAGCGAGGAAGCCTATCGGCTGCTTTCGACGGCGCCGCGTCTGGAAGGCTGCCCTTACGTCCTGCCGTCGCCGAACGACCCGGCCAAGCACCTGACCTTTGGCGAGCACTATGGCGGCTGGTGCCGGACGCTCAAGGCCGCCAGCGTGCCGCACGTAGGCACGCACGGCATCCGTCATCGCTCGACCACCGACATTGCCAATTCCGGTGTGCCGACCAAAGTGGGAATGAAGCTGACGGGCCACAAGACCGTGGCGATGTTCATGCACTACGTCCACACCGAGGACAAGCCGGTGCGCGAGGCGGCCGAGCTGGTGGCCAGCCGCCGCCAAGCCATCACGGGCGCGCGGCAGCTTGCGGAGGCGGTGGCATGAACGGGCGCCGGCCATCAGCAGCATCGCTCGCAGCGCCCGCGGCGCTGCTGGGCGACATTCGGGCACTGATCGAGGCGGCGCGCAAGCGCGCCGCCTCGACGGTGAATAGCGAGCTTACGATGCTCTACTGGCGCATCGGCCAACGCATCCACACGCAGGTCTTGGACAGGCGCCGGGGCGCCTACGGCAAGGAAGTTCTGCCCACCTTGGCTGCGCAGTTGGTGGAGGAGTACGGCAGCAGCTTTGCAGAGCAGAACTTGCGCCGCATGGTGCAGTTCGCCGCCACCTTCCCCGACGAGCGAATTCTCGTATCACTGATACGAGAATTGAGCTGGACGCACTTCATCGCCCTGATGCCGCTGAAAGACCCGCTCCAGCGGGACTACTACGCACAGATGGCCAGCACCCAACGCTGGAGCGTGCGGACGCTGCGCGAGCGTATCGACTCGATGCTGTACGAGCGCACGGCGCTTTCCCAAAAGCCGGAAGAAACCATAGCGCAGGAGTTGGCGACCCTGCGCGATGCGCAGCGCATGTCGCCGGCCCTGGTCATGCGCGACCCGTACATCCTCGACTTCCTGGGCCTGCGGGACACTTGGCAGGAAGGCGACTTGGAAGCGGCGATCATCCGTGAAATGGAGTCCTTCCTGCTGGAGCTGGGCGCGGGCTTCTCATTCGTCGCCCGGCAGAAGCGCATTCCGATCGACGACGAGGATTTCCACCTTGACCTTCTGTTCTACAACCGCAAGCTGCGGCGGCTGGTTGCGGTGGAGTTGAAGGTAGGTGACTTCAAGGCGGCCTACAAAGGGCAGATGGAGCTTTACCTTCGGTGGCTAGACAAGCACGAACGGGAGCCGGAGGAAGCCTCGCCGCTCGGGATCATCCTTTGCACCGGCAAGAAGCGCGAGCAGATCGAATTGCTGGAGCTGGACAAGTCCGGCATCCACGTTGCCGAGTATCTGACCGCCTTGCCGCCGAGGGGCGTGCTGGTGGAGCGGCTGCAACAGGCAACGCAACGGGCGCAGTTGCAAATCGAGCAGCGCAAGACGGACAACGAGTAGTCCTGTCCCAAGCAGTCGGGCGTCCCGGCGTGCCGCCGTCGCGCTGTCGTGCTGCGCATCGAGCTTCGCTGCGCGAGTCTCGCCCCTGTCGGGCTTCCATCACTGACGCCTCCGTCCCGGCTCGTTGATCCGGGCCTGCGCGCTCCGCTTGCCAAAAATCGACTCTGTGCAGTGGGCGGGTGTGGGCGGTCTTGCTGTTCCCTTCACCGTATCACGGCGTTCTCGCCGTCAAGGGCGGCGCGCGCCATGCGCGCTTGCGTCCTGGCGGCCGTCTGCGACCCCTGACTGCTTGCGCTGCGCCGTGCTGCCGCCGGTTCCGGGCAATTCCGCCCGAGCAACCGGAGCACGATCATGTCGCAACTGTCCTTTCCCTCGTTCGATTCCTGTCTGCTGGTGCGCGACGCGCACGGGCGCTATCTACCGGCATCGGCCGACGACATTCTGGAAGCTGCGCGCCAGGTCATTGACCGGAAAATGCAGCGCGGAGCAGAGTTCACTTCGCCGGCGGCGGTCAAGGAATACTTGCGTACAAAGTTGGCCAGCTTCGAGCATGAGGTGTTCGTAGTGCTGTTCATGGATACGCGCCATCGTCTGATCGAATACAGGGAGATGTTCCACGGCACTATTGACGGTGCGTCGGTGTATCCGCGCGAAGTGGTCAAGGAGGCGCTGCGGCTCAATGCGGCGGCGGTCGTCGTTTCGCACAACCATCCGAGCGGAAACCCCGAGCCGAGCGCGGCTGACCGGGCGCTGACCCAGCGGCTCAAGGAAGCGTTGGGTCTGGTGGACGTGCGCGTGCTCGATCACATCATCGTTGCGGGCAACGAAACGGCATCGTTCGCCGAGCATGGGCTGATCTAGCCCAAGGGGCTTCGGCCCCTTTTTGCTGCGCCTGGTGGCATAGCTATGGCCCTCGCGGCCTGATGCTCAGGCCGTCGCAACCTGAATCATCTCGTCGTAATGTTTCTTGTCCACCTCTTCCAGCCACTGGAAGATGTTCCCGATGACGCTGTGGCTTTCGCCTGCCAAGTTTTCTGCGGATTCCTCTGTTATCTCAATAACGTCGCTATGTGAATACTTATTGATAAAGCGGTAGATTTTTTCTTTAAGCTCTGGTGTCGTGATGGTGCAATCTTTTAGGCCAGCCTCCATCAATTGACTAATGTCGCTTCGCCGCCTTGGATATTTGAAGGTAAAAAACGATTCAACAAGCTTTCGGGCGAGGTTGGCGGTCAAGAACGCCTCATCTCGATTGAGTGTCGTGTGCGCCCTATATTCGTAAAGCTTCTTGAAGATATAGTGGTACTCGGAACCGTAGTTCTTGAGTGAGTCGTCGGCATCCACAAGTAGGGAGTGACGAGGGGAGCCAGGTGGCGCATCCAGGCGATAAAAGAAGCAATTCTCGGCGTTGCCTTTTTTGACTCGATTCCTATTGGTGCCAGTGAACCAGTCTCTCACTAGCTTAAAGTAAGTGAAGTTGTGAGTCAGCACAAAAAGTTGCTTGGCTTCAGTGCATTGCGTTCTCAAAAACGAGTAGGCGTGAAACAAGTGATTAGAATCAAAGCTTGAGACCGGATCGTCAACGACGACGATCGTATCCTTGATGTTATTTCCATTTTCTTTGAGCTTCGTGATGAAATAGACAAATGCAATCGCAGTCTTCTCACCTTCGCTCAAATTCCCATCGTGCTCACCAACCCCGTTTCTGATGATCTCATAGCCTTTCTTCTTCTGATTGAAGTTCAGGCAAAGCTCAGAGCGGCCAATGAAGCGATGCAGGATGTCATTGAACTCCTTTGCCCCGACCGTTTCATTCGAGAGCGCCGCTTCTATGGCTCCGACCTCTAGACTAATTTTTTCAATTTCCTTATGGTCGTTCTTTGCTTCTGACTCAAGGTCATTGCACTTCTTCTCACTTCCAGCATAGTCAAACTCTTGCACCTCAGCCGCAGCAAAGTGAAGCTCCAGTGCCACCTTGCTTTTTGAGGTCTCAGATTTGAAATTTGAAGTCTTATTGTTGTGCTTTCCAACGAGAGCAACAATCGACTTCAGGATGTCATTGAAATTGGTGACATCGTCTTCAACCACATCCGAGATCTGAATGTCTGTCTTCCCAGGGTCTGTGATCTTGGCCTTCAGGGCTTCCCGCCAGGCGTCCATTTGCTGGTCGATCTTTTCAGCAGCAGTTGCGTAGTCCTTTTGAAGCTTTTCTGCCTCGGCCGATAGTTCTTTATAAAACTCGGTCGATGCGGGAAACTGATTAGCTGGAGCGCCTTGAGATTCAATCCATGTCGCCGCATTCTGAAGTCGGCTCTGAAACTCCGTGAACTCCTTGCTGAAGTGGGCAGCAAGCGCCTCGGCACGAAGCTGGGCGAACGGAGAGCCGCAGAACTCGCAGGATTGCGAGTCGTGGTTTTTATGGATTTCCAAGCCTGCTTGAACCCATTCGCGGATGTCCGGGTTATCGGTAAGCCGCTGGATTGCTTGATTGACCGCCGTAGTCCCAATCAAATCTCTGATGCGGCCCGCCGCTTTCTTAAAGTAGTCCGGCTCAATGGCCGTTGAGGCGAAAGCAATGCTTGGAAGCTGATCTGGCTTGGCGGCATTCGTAAGGTCGATAACCCTCTCATCTGGAAGAACCGACTCCGCCTTGATAATTGTCTCGCCGTTATTCTGTATGAAGTTGGAGAGCTTGCGGCGGTCGTAATTCAAGTAATAACTGTCGCTCGTATCAATCGCCTGAAGTCCAAGCTTCATTTTCTTGGCAGCATTGGTCAGGAACTTCTCTAATGCCTCACGCTGCTTCTTGATATCGCTTTGCTTGTCGTCGTGAGCCTTCTTTTTCGACTGAAGCTCGCTCTTCAGCTTCTCCAGCTTCTGCAAGTCATCAATCTTCTCTTTCGCAATAAGAAGGATGCTCTTTACGGATTTGTCCCAATCAATGTTCTCATGCACGAAGCGTTGATTGAAAACATGAATATTCAATTGGGATGAGTGGAGTGTGGATTCCGTGATCGTTGAGCCATCCTCCAGAACTACTGAAAATTGGCCCGTGCTGAAGCGGGGAACCATCGAGCGAAGCTCAAAGCAAGAGAATAGATTCGATAACGTTGACTTGCCTGTTCCATTCCAACCATAGACCAGGTTGTACCGGCCGAACTTTTGGATCTTCGTTCCATTGAAGTCGCTGAAGATTCCGAACTGTTTGAGGCGGTTGATGCAGACAATCATCTCTAGATCTCCGTGTTCTTGCTTTCCCATCATTAGCTTGCGAAACAAATGGTAAACGAAGAGTCCTCTTGCGTCTCCGCTTCGCGGATCGCGCTGCTCCAGGTTCGCTAGTCGCTCATCCCTGGCGGGACTGGCTTCGCCAGCCTTCCGCATCGCTGACGCCTACGGCCCGGCTTCCAGCTTCGGGCCTGCGCGCTTCGCTTGCGTGCGGTCAGCACAAAGGGATGGCCGTTGCCTTGTCCAGCCGTCTCCCCTGACTTCATCACCTTACCCGCGACCGTAGCCCGCGCCCGTGTGCCGTCAAGGCGCGCAGGGCCGTGTCCTCGGCTGCGCCTGCGGGCCGCACCCACCCTGCGCTTGGCTCCTTGACGGCCCCCGTCCGCGCGCTCCTTTGGCCGCGGGCGATGAACTCAGGAAAGACGGTGGCAACAGGGCCAACCGGGTTCCTCGTGCCGACCGCACCAAACAGCCGAAAGGCTGGGCTCCGAATCTAGAAATCCGGTGTGCGGTGTGAACAGCAAACCTCTTTTGTCAGGAGAAAGACCATGCAACTCGCATCCCGTTTCGCTTTCCGCTCCCCCTCGCTGCGCAGCGATTACCCGCTGTCCGACGACCAGATTCACCGCGTGGCCCCGTCCATCTTCGCGGATGCCCCGCACGAGAGCCGTTCGCAGCGGTACGCCTATATCCCCACCGCCGCCGTGCTGACCGAGCTTCGCAAAGAAGGCTTCCAGCCTTTCATGGTGACGCAAACCCGCGTGCGCGACGAAGGCAAGCGCGAGCACACCAAACACATGATTCGCTTGCGCCATGCCAGCCAGATCAACGGCGCGGAGGCCAACGAAATCGTGCTGCTGAACTCGCACGACGGCACCAGCAGCTATCAGATGCTGGCCGGAATGTTCCGGTTCGTGTGCAGCAATGGCCTTGTTTGCGGCAACACCGTGGCCGATGTGCGAGTGCCCCATAAAGGCGACGTGGCCGGTCTGGTCATTGAGGGCGCTTACGAAGTCTTGAGCGGTTTCGATCGGGTGAAGGAATCGCGCGATGCCATGCGCGGCATCACCTTGGACGATGGCGAATCCGAAGTGTTCGCCCGCGCCGCGCTCGCCCTCAAGTACGACGACCCCGACAAGCCCGCGCCCATCACGGAATCGCAAATCCTGATGCCGCGCCGCTTCGACGACCGCCGCCCCGACCTGTGGAGCGTGTTCAACCGCACCCAAGAAAACCTGACCCAAGGCGGGCTGCGTGGCCGCAGCGCCAACGGGCGCCGACAGCAAACCCGCCCGGTGCAGGGCATCGACCAAAACATCCGACTGAATCGCGCCCTCTGGCTGCTGGCCGATGGCATGCGCCAGTTGAAAGCCTGAATCCCCACGCGGCAGGGGCAGGCAGCAGCCCTTGTCGCTTTCTTCGCTGCTGCATTCCTGAACCGATAGGAGTTATCACCATGAACGCCGTTACCCAAACCGAAGCCCGCGCCATCAACACCGCCGCCGCTATCCCGCTGGAAGCCGCTGACCCGACCAAGAACCTGATTCTGGTTCCGCTGTCGCGGCTGGTGTCGCGCCCCACTGGCCGCAACGTGCGCAAGACCCCGCGCATGTCCATTCCCGAACTCGCCGCCAGCATCCAGCGTGTCGGCCTGCTGCAAAACCTCATCGTGATTGCCGCCGCCGACGGCGAGCATTACGAAGTCGTGGCCGGTGGCCGTCGCCTCGCAGCGTTGAAGCTGCTGGCGAAGAAGCACCGCATCAGCAAGGAATGGGAGGTGCCTTGCCTGCAGGTGGCCGATGGCACCGCACGCACGGCCAGCCTGACCGAGAACGTGCAGCGCGAAGCCATGCACCCCGCCGACCAGTTCGAGGCGTTCGCCGCGCTGGTGGCCGAAGGCCGCAGCATCGAGGATATCGCAGCGGATTTTTCCGTCACGCCGCTGGTGGTGCAGCGCCGCTTGAAACTCGCCAACGTCTCGCCGCGCCTGCTGGCCGACTATCGCGCCGAGGCCGTGAGCCTTGACCAGTTGATGGCCCTTGCCATCACCGACGACCACGCCGCGCAGGAAGCCGCGTTCTACGATGCGCCGACATGGCAGCGCAGCCCGCACAACCTGCGCGACCGTCTGACCGAACGCGAAATCGACGCCTACCGGCATCCGCTGGTGCGCTTTGTCGGGCTGGACGGCTACGAGCAGGAAGGCGGTGGCATCCGCCGCGACCTGTTCGCGGAGGGCGACAAAGGCGTGTATCTGACCGATGCCGCACTGCTGGAACGGCTGGCGCAGGACAAGCTGGCAGGTATCGCCGCCAAGGTGCAGGCCGAGGGCTGGGCGTGGGTGGATGCCACGCCGGGCATGACCCATGCCGATCTGCAAGCCTTCCAGCGTGCGCCAAGGGAACGCCGCAGTCCGAACAAGCGCGACGCGCAGCGCATCGAGAAGCTGCAAACCAAGCTGCACGAACTGGCCGAAGCCGTGGATGCCGCGCTGGACGACGAAGACGAAGAAAAGGCCGATGCCTTGCAGGAAGAAGGCGAACGCCTGGGCGAGCAGTTGCAGGCGCTGGAAGAAGGCTTGCTGGACTATGCGGCCAATGTGAAGGCCGCAGCCGGTGCCATCGTCACCATCGACCGCGACGGGCAGGCCGCGATTCATCGCGGGCTGCTGCGCGAAGCCGAAGCCAAGGCGCTGCGCACGCTGGAACGACTGCGGCAGGGTTTCGGCAGCGAAGGCGAAGCCGCAAACGAGGACGAAGGCGAGGACGACGAGCAGCCCAAGACCGCCACCATGTCCGACCGACTGGCGCAGCGGTTGAGCGCGCACCGTACCGCCGCGCTGCAAATCGAAGTGGCCCGGCATCCGCAAGCCGCGCTGGCCGCCGTGGTGCATGGCATGGTGCAGACCGTCTTGCAGGAAAGCCACTACGGCCACGACCTGCCGCTGGGCGTGCGCCTCACGGTGCAAGACCGGCTGGAAGGCATGGCCCCGGACTGGCCGGAATCACCCGCCGCCGTGGCGCTGCGCGAACTGCAACAGGTGGCAGGCGAAACCTTGCCGGAGGACAGCGCCGAACTGTTCGCCGCGCTGCTGGCGAAATCACAGGATGAACTGGTGCGGCTGCTGGCCGTGTGCTTAGCTTCCACGGTGGACGTGGTGACGCCTCGCGCCACGCCGCACCAGCCCGGCGCGGAACTGGCGCAGGCCGTGGGGCTGGATATGGCCGCGTGGTGGCAGCCCACCAATGAGGGTTACTTCCGGCATGTGCCGAAGGCCGCGATTCTGGAAGCCGTTGGCGGGTTCGCGCCCTCGCACGTCACCCGACTGGCGAAGTTGAAGAAGGGCGACATTGCCAGCGAAGCCGAACGGCTCGCCGCTGGCACCGGCTGGATGCCCGCCATCTTCCGCACCGAAGGCCCGCAGCAGGCCGGGCAGGACGCGCCGGCGGATGGCGAAGCCGAAGCACAGGAAGAAGCGGCCGCCGTGGCGGATGTCCAGCCGCAGGCCGAGGCTTTGGCCGCGTGACTTCGCACCGTAGATAGCGCCCCGGTTCCGGCCGGGGCGCTTCATATTGAGGATGCCTGCCATGACCCACCAACCCGCAAACCGCCCCCGTATGGCTGCGACCTATGCCTCCGGCACGGTGCGCGCCCGCCGCTGGCACGGCGACGGCGACGTGCGCGGCTACCGTCCGCCGCGTGGCTGGACGGCCCGCGCCGACCTGACCGATCTGCATCCCCTCACGGGCCGCGCCTTGCCGCGCGCCGTGTGGTGGATCATCGAAACCAAGAAATAACGAGCCGCACCGGCCCCAAGCCGTGCCGCCTTGGGGCCGGTGGTCGAAAACTCCGGGCGCGGCGGTGGCCGCGCCCGGTTTCACTGCTAAAAAAAAGCCCCATCGCCGCCTTCGGTCGGCGGCGATGGGGCCACGCACAAGGGCGCTCGTGCGCGAAATCCACGAAGCCAGCAAGTGTGGCGGCGCATCGCGCCGCCAACGATTCGACCGAGCCCCGCCGCAATGGGCGGGGCTGGTGTGGCTACGCCCCGGCTTGCTGCGGCAGGTTGCACGAAAGCGTGCCGTCCCCGACGCTGGCGGTTCGTTGTCTGTACGTCACGAAAGACGGTTCACCGACACGCCGCCCAGCCTCGCTTCTATGGAGCTTCCACACCACGCCTCAGTATGTGGCCGTGAGCTGCGGCAGGGGCGCTCTGGCCTTGTCGTCGGGGCATTGACCTGGCCCGCGTCAGGGCGCAAGCCGGTGCAGCCGTCACGCGGGGATGCCGAGTTGGCCACGTCTCCATTCGGGAGCGGGCGGCCTGTGCGTCCTTGTCTTGTTGTGAATCCTGGCGGTGGCGCGGCTGCGCCTTGGGCTTCATGGCCGCAACCTTGCAGCGAAAACAATTTCCCCTGCGCTGCGCGCATTCCTCGCGGGACAAATTCTTTTCGCTTCCAGGTTCTCCACGTTGTTGCGACCGCTGCGCGGTGCGACCAGCCCATCCCCCGCCGGCCGGATCACAACAAGGACGCACTGGCGCGACCTTGTTCAACCCGAAAGGAGAAACATCATGGCTAACATGGGGAGCCGAGAGAATTCGGAAAAAATCGTACGCTAAGGCTTTCCGAGCTGTCGTAACGGCCTGAATTTCCCTTCCTCCAGCTTGCGGCTCTGCCGCCAGACGTAATCGCCGGTCAGGTTAATGTGCTCCCAGCCCAGCGGCGACAGATATTGATACATATCGGTATTCACCGGCTTTCCGGCGTCAGTCAGCCCTTGGGTTGCCCGCTCCAGGTAGACGGTGTTCCACAGCACGATAGCGGCGGTCACCAAGTTCAGTCCGCTGGCCCTATAGCGCTGCTGTTCGAAGCTGCGATCCCTGATTTCACCAAGGCGGTTGAAGAACACCGCCCTGGCCAGGGCATTGCGCGCCTCGCCCTTGTTCAATCCAGCGTGCACGCGACGACGCAACTCGACACTTTGCAGCCAGTCGAGGATAAACAGCGTGCGCTCGATCCGGCCCAGCTCCCGCAGGGCCACGGCCAGGCCGTTCTGACGTGGATAGCTGCCCAGCTTGCGCAGCATCAACGAGGCAGTGACGGTGCCCTGTTTGATCGACGCGGCCAGACGCAGAATCTCGTCCCAGTGAGCGCGGACGTGCTTAATGTTCAGCGTGCCGCCGATCATTGGGCGCAGCGTCGGGTAGTCCTGTACGCTCTGCGGGACATACAGTTTGGTTTCGCCCAGGTCGCGGATGCGCGGGGCAAAACGAAAGCCCAGCAGATGCATCAGGGCGAAGACATGATCGGTGAAGCCAGCCGTGTCGGTGTAGTGCTCCTCGATCCGCAGATCCGACTCGTGATACAGCAGACCATCGAGCACATAGGTCGAATCCCGCACTCCGACATTCACCACTCGGGTACTGAACGGCGCGTACTGATCGGAGATATGGGTATAGAACAGCCGCCCTGGTTCGTTGCCGTATTTCGGGTTGACGTGCCCGGTGCTTTCGCCTCGACCGCCTGCACGGAAGCGCTGGCCATCGGAGGATGAGGTGGTGCCGTCTCCCCAGTTGGCCGCAAAGGTGTGGTTGAACTGATTGTTGACCAATTCAGCCAGAGCCGCCGAGTAGGTTTCGTCACGGATGTGCCAGGCTTGCAGCCAAGACAGCTTGGCGTAGGTCATACCCGGACTCGACTCGGCCATTTTCGTCAGCCCAATGTTGATGGCGTCACCAAGGATTGCTGACAGTAACAGCGTTCGATCCTTGGCCTGAGCACCATCCTTCAGGTGGGTAAAGTGACGGGTGAATCCTGTCCACTCATCCACGTCCATCAGCAGCTCGGTAATCTTGATGCGCGGTAGTAGCTGACTGGTCTTGTCGATCAGCGCCTGGGCGGTGACCGGTACTGCCGCATCCAGCGGCGTGATCTTCAGTCCGGACTCTGTGAGGATCGCGTCGGGGAGTTCATTGTCCTTGGCCAGCTTGGCGACGGTCGCCAGTTGCTGCTCTAGCAGCTGCAAGCGCTCCTCTAGGTACTGGTCGCTGTTGGGATTGGTCGCCAATGGCAGCGCCTGTTCCTTCTTGAGCGCGGCAAACTTCGCGGGCGGCAGCAGGTAATCTTCAAAGTCACGAAACTGCCGTGAGCCCTTGACCCAAATGTCGCCGGAACGCAGCGCGTTTTTCAGTTCAGACAAGGCGCAGATTTCGTAAAAACGCCGGTCAATGCCTTCCGGCGTGATCACCAGCGGTTTCCAGCGCGGCTTGATGAACGCAGTTGGTGCGTCCGATGGCACCTTGCGCAGGTTGTCTGCGTTCATCTCGCGCAGCTGCTGGATGGCATCCAGCACACGTTGAGCTGCCGGTGCGGCCCGGAGTTGAAGCACCTCCAGAAAGGCTGGAGTGTAGCGGCGCAGAGTATTGAAGTTTTCGCTGACCAGGTGCAAATGGTCGAAGGTTTCGGGACGGGCCAGTAGCTCGGCGTCGGTCACACTCTGGGCGAATTCGTCCCAGGGGATGACCGCCTCGATGGCGGCGAACGGATCGCCACCGGTAGTTTTGGCCTCCAGCAAGGCCTGACCTATCTTCGAGTACAAGCGAACCTTGTCGTTGATCGCCTTGCCCTGTTTCTGAAATTGCTGCTGATGCTTGTTCTTGGCGCTGCTGAACAGCTTGACTAGGATGCGGTCGTGTAGATCCACCAGTTCATCGGTCACTGTCGCGGTGCTTTCCAGCACCACGGCAACCAAGGTGGCGTAGCGCCGTTCGTTCTCGAACTTGCCAAGATCCTGCGGCGTCATCTGCCCACCTTCGCGGGCAAGCTTGAGCAAGCGGTTCTGGTGGATATGCCGGTCGAGCCCTTCGGGCAGGGCCACCAGTTGAAAAATCTTCAGCCGCTCGATGTGCTCCATCATGTGCCGCGAATTCGGTTTCAACGGTGACTGCCGTAGCCAGGTCAACCAGGTACTATTGCTGCCTGTCTTGATGGTCAGCAGTTCGTCGAGTTTGTTGCGATGCTGCTGGCTTAGCGGCTCGATCAAAGCACGGTAGATCCTCCGGTTCGCTCGCGCCACTGCTTCGGAGCAGGCCCGGTCGATCACCGTCAGGGTCGGCAAAATCCGCCGTTGCTGACGCAGACTCTCCAGAGCCTGCCCAGCCAGTAACAAACCTTTGTCGGTCTGCTGGGCAAGGTTGGTCAGCTCACGTACCAGGGCGCGAAAGTCTGACAGCCCGAACGGCAACAAGCCCAGGTAGGTTCGCAACTCCTGGGCATGTTCACGGCGGGTGACATCGCGCTCACCGTACTTCGCCCAGCTTTCGGGCGCAGCCTGAACCTGTCGTGCCACCCACTCAATGACCGGATCTGGCAGCACGCTGTCGCTGGACAGCGCGTAACCGGGGTAGCGCAGCAGGCAGAGTTGCACGGCAAAGCCGAGACGATTGGCATCACCCCGTCGCTGACGGATCAGCGACAGGTCGGACTCGTTGAAGGTGTAATAGCGGATCAGATCGTCCTGGCTTTCCGGCAGCGCAAGCAAAGTCTCGCGCTCAGAAGCCGAGAGTATCGAGCGACGGGGCATGTATCAGTCATCCGTGCGTAGGTACTGGTAAAGGGTTTCCCTACTTATACCGAACTCACGGGCTAGCTGGGCCTTTGGTTCACCGACAGCGGCCCGTTGCCGGACTGCGACAGTCTGTTCGTCGGACAGGGCTTTTTTACGAGCCCGGTAACCGCCGCGTTGCTTGGCCTGGGCGATTCGCTCGCGAATGAGCGCTCGCTCGAACTCGGCGAAGGCTCCCATGACCGACAGCATCAGGTTGGCCATCGGCGAATCACCTCCCGTGAATACGGGGTTGGGGGAGCAACGGAACAGAAAGTGCACTTAAGCTCAGTCGCTGCCCCGCAAACCCTTGCAACGTCTGGATAGTTTCGAAAAACGACCGTTTTATGAAACCGTTTCCGCTATCGCGAGGAAAGGTCACCAACACCCGAAAATCAGTGCAATAAACCTTTCTCACGAATCAAAGTTCGTTAATTCGCAGTCGCTGACGAGTAAAACGAACTCTAATTCGGCTTACGTTGGTTTTCAGTTCCATTGCTCCCCAACCCCCAATACCAGCCCTTCCTTCTAAAACTCGATACGCACGCCGCGCTTGGTCATTTTTTTGCACCAGGCGGCGCAGGTCATCCAGGTTGCGGGCCAAGTGATCCATGCTGTGTACCACGACCGTATCACCTTCACGGACGAAGCCAAGCATGGCCTCCGGTTACGGACGCTGGGTATCCTTGGCAGAGGCCTTGTCGGTGAACAGTTTGTTCACCTCGTTTTGTTTCAGCTGACATTTCGGGTTCTGTTCGTAGCTGTTGACCCGGACATAGCCGATACGTTGCCCCTGCAAGGGGCCTCCCTAGGCTATGTAGATGAACTTACAGCAGCACCTACCACGCTGCTGACCAATCCGCGCATTGGCGAACGACTAGAAGAGTTCGAACCAAGGGATGTACGCCGAATTCAGATCGGCCAATACGAGATGCGTTACGAGATAGTGGATTCCACTATCTACCTGCTGCGCCTGTGGCACACCCGCGAAGACCGATAGGTTTTGGCTGGGCCAGGAACGGAACACATCAAACTGGCGAGCCTATGACTGATCGGAAAACCTTAGCGTACGATTTTTTCCGAATTCTGTAGGCTCCCCTAAATGTTGCCGAGGAGCTATGGCGCTGGACAAGTCGTTGCCGTTGGCCGAGAGGCAGAGCCTGGCTGCGAAGCGCACCCATGGTCTACGACACAAGGCTACCGAATCCAAAATCCGTGCGGCATGTAGAGGCCTCCAGGAGCGCGGAGAGAAGCTAACTCAAGCCTCGATAGCCAGCCTTGCGGGCGTCTCTAGGCAGACGGTGGCCACCTATGGTCACGTCTTGAATGAGGTATCACGGCCGCAGACTATCGCCGTCCTGAGCACGACAAAAGTCACTGAAATGCGACCCAACTCCAACTCCGTCGCCGGCGATCAAGGACTCGAAGTCAATCATGCCACGTCTCAGGCACGTTTGGTTCCTGATGTTAAAAATGGTGTACATCAGATAACAGCCCGCTTTGCGGCTGCCCTTGATCTTGCCGTTGAAGGTTCTGAAAGTGATGATTCTTCATAGTCCAGGGGAGTGGTGCAATGTGCTTGTTTTGTTGAGGGTATAAGCGGTTGTGTGTTTGAGGTTCTTATGGGGACGATAGAAATACCGTCATACCCTCAGCAATTTATTATGTTTCATCTCAGGTACGTTTCCGTTATCTCAGGCCGAAAATGACCTACTTCTTGAGACACAATTTGCTTCGCTCGATCGTTATCACCCAGTAAAATCTGAAGCTCTCTATGCCTTTCTTGAGCGTATGTATGACGTAGCCCGTGGCCACCATTGCTGAAATCTAGTGCTACTTTGCTAGCCTGAGCGAACGATTGGGACCACGCCTGCCCCCCGCCTATGTCGTAGTACGATTTGTAATGAATTTTACGATCGGCGGTTGCAGGATCTGAGTGCAACACGGTTATTGAATTGAAGCGGGAGCATCATGCCGCATCACCACGGCTTCTTGCATCACTTCGCCCATCACCTCGATCGGGCATTTGAAGTCGAAGCGTTTGCGCGGTCGCATATTCAGTTGCAAAGCGATGGCGTCCAGGGCTTCCTGACTATGCACCGACAAGTCCGTGCCCTTGGGCAGGTACTGGCGGATCAGTCCATTGATGTTCTCATTGCTGCCGCGTTGCCAGGGGCTGTGCGGGTCGCAGAAGTAGATCGCCACCCCGGTCCGCTGGGTGATCTCGGCGTGCCGCGCCATCTCCCGGCCCTGGTCGTAGGTCATGCTCTTGCGCACCGCCAGCGGCATGCCATTGAGCGCCGCACTGAAGCCCTCCAGCGCCGAGGTCGCCGTCGCGTCGGCCATCTTGATCAGCATCAGGTAGCCGCTGGTACGCTCCACCAAGGTGCCCACCGCCGAGGCATTGGCCTTGCCCTTGATCAGGTCGCCCTCCCAATGGCCTGGCATCAGCCGGTCTTCGACCTCCGGCGGGCGCACGTGGATGCTGAGCATTTCAGGGATCTGGCCGCGCCGATCGACGCCGCCAGAGCGCGGCCTGCGACTCGTCTTGCCCTGGCGCAGGCAGATGATCAGCTCCTTGCGCAGGCCACCGACCGGCAGGGCGTAGATCGCGTTATAGATCGTCTCGCGGCAGACGTAGGCCTCTCTGAGGCTGGGTATGTTCATGCTGCGCAGCTTGCCGGCAATCTGCTCGGGAGACAAACCCTCACGCAGCATATGGACGACCAGCTCGAAGCGCTCACTGCCCGGCAGCAGCTTGCACTGAGGCCTGCAGACCTGGCGGCGGACCTGCATCTGCTGCTGGGCAGCACAGGCCTGGTAGCGGGTGCCAGGGGCCCGGTTGCGGCGCAGCTCCCGGCTGATGGTCGAGGGGGAGCGGCCGAGCATCCGGGCAATTCGCCGCTGGCTGAAACCTTGGGCAAGGCCGAGTTGAAGGGTCGCACGTTCGGGGATACTGAGTTCGTGATAGGACATAGTGGCAGCACCGTACCGGAAAGGTCAGGTGTTGCACTCAGTTTTTGCGGCCGCCATCAATTCGGGTAACAGCTTCATCCCGTCGATATGTCTCAAGACGTTTAGCAAGTTCATGTGGCATGGTTATTTCTCGAATAAGTCCTCCCTTGCCGACCACCGTATAGCGAACTCCAGACCTAAACTTGGCTGGATCTGCCGGACGCTGACTCATAGGCTGTTCGACTGCTGGCCGTAGCGTCAGCAGTTCGTGAGCTCTTAATCCTGATACAGCTACTATCTCGGTGCTCAATGCATTACGCGGCGTTTGGTGCTCTGCTATAAGTCGCCATTGCTGGTCGGTATAGTTTCGACTCTTGAGTACCTGCTGTTTTTTGGCTTGTATCACAGAAATCCGTCCTTTCGGATTGAATCTTCCTGTGGCTCTAAGTACAGCCTGCAGTGCCTGGCGATCACGATCTAAAGTTTTTTGTCCAACTTCTTTAGCACGTTCATTAAGGTACTGCTTTGCAGCTTTAGGCGACATTTCATAAAGTGAGCCTCGGCCATTGCTTTTTAACCATTGAGCAGCAAGTTTTAGACTAGCTTCATAGCTGTGGGACGTGCCCAACCCTGATATTTGATTTGCGTTGTACATGGCTTTGCTCAACGCTTTTGCTTGAGATGTCGGTTTCGCAAACGTCCTCTGTACTTTCTTTTTCGCTAATGGCGGATTTTTTTCTTTCATTAATTAACCTAATTGCCCTATGAATTGAGCTAAGTGATGTGGTAACTCCTGCGTTTGTTAGGAGTTTATGTATCTCACGGGCGGTGTAATTATATTCATATCGATAATGCTCTATAAGCCCTAGTGATCGACTTAAATGGCGCTTGTAATTTCTAGCTTGTCGTCGTGCAGATGCCATTGACCTGTAATAACTGTATTCACAGTCAGGCTCAACTCGATCAAAGCAAGAAACATTTGTCATACTTTTATTTATACAGCGAGCGATCGCGCTTATGCAGACCGATAGCTTGTGGACTTCACGTAGCCACAGCTTGATCATTTCTAGTGTATAGCGTTGGCGATAACGGTAGAAAATAGCATCGCGGAAAGGAGACAGTTTTTCGTTCATAGCTGGTGCTTATGTTGTAAGTTACAGCAACCACTAAAGCATGTTGGACGTTGAGCTGCACCTCAAAAAGGGCGCTCGAAACTTCCTGCTTGGTGGTTCCGACATTCAATGAATGCCTAGCCCCGTTTTTCAGTCGGACTTATCAGTTGACAAACGATAATTTATCGTTGCAACGATGCGCTCGAAAGCACTCTCACTGTTTGCTTCTCACTGCCAAACTCGACTGAGTTTCGAAGTCAGTAGACCTCGCCTGGGTTACGCGCCCTGGTTACAACTCAGTTTTATGTCAGGAGTTAGACAGTGGTTTGTTTCTAATTGAAAGGCGAAGCGGTCTCTCAATCAGGCCTTTGCAGTAACCGCAACAGATGGCCCGCCTGTATTGGTTTCGACCAAACAAGTGTTTGGTCGTTTACGCGGTTATGGGCAGCATTAGCTGCTCATTCCCGGCGCCTCCCATGGTCCAGGACTACAGAAATAGCTGTAGCCTAAGACCTCTTGCCTACATGAAATGCACGTCAGCAAGCGGGTTGAGTTCATGGTGAACTCGGGGTGCGATTTCATTTTGAAAGGCCGGGGGTAGAGGTGTCAACGCAGAAGCTTGAGTGTCACATCGATTTCGCTTTTGAACGCGTGACGCGGCTCTGTACATGGTGTTGAGCGTAGCGAATCACCCTGACAGAGCCGCGTGCTTCGCACGCAGCAGCGCGTAAAGCGCTGCACGTTCAGCCTAAGCTGAACGAACTGAGATTTTGATGACACCGCATTCCATGAACGATTGTTGACTGATCGCTGGCTAGCAGTGGGACTGAATTTTGATGGCCTGTTTTGACTTTGAGGTTTTCGAATTTTACTTCAGAGTGAAACTCCTTAAGGACAGGTGAGGAGTTATCGTGAAGGTGCTTAATACTGAGATGAGTCCATCCAGGCTAGTGACGTTAGTAATTTTGGTTGTGGTATTCACGGTGCTGGAAAATTATGTATATACAGCCGCTGGCCCCATATGGGCAGCACTTGTTTTCGTGATTGGAACCGTAGCGATTTTTATTACCATACCTAAAAAGATATTCTCAAGTATCGAGGCCTGACGCATGGGCGAGTTTGGTAATTTTGGGTGGTTATTTCAAAGCGGTCTTGACGCAATGATTTCATCGTTAATATCGATGGGAGCAAAGAATGCTGAGCTTGCTGAAATAGTTCGCCAGCTCGCCAGAGCTGTGCCTTACATTTCATTATCTTGGATTATCTGGAATCTGGTGCGAGGCAGGCCCACCAGTATGCCTTTCGGGGTTTTTATCACATCGCTGTTCGTATTTATCGCTTTGCAGCCTGAAACCGTGACCTTCCCTGGTCGTGCCAGCATGGAAATGACAAAAGGACAATCATTTACCCTTAAAGTAATTCTCCCTACATATGAAAAGCTCGTGCAGGTGTATCGAACTAAAGATAACGAACAATCAGCGCTAATGATTGCCGATCTCACCGAGCGGGAAACTAGCCCTTTCATGGGAAGTGATTTGGCTAAGCTCATGAAGGATTACAAAGTATATTGCGAGCCAAGTCCTAACGATGACAGTAGCGTTCCAGAAACTACTTGGCAAGCTATAGGGCTTCGTGGTGGTGGTGCGCTCGGAGTACCGGATTCTCAAGTTTCTATACTTAGTAGTGCCACTGCCGATAAAGTGTCAGGTTTGACTTTTTCGTGGTTTCCACAAATTAGACAAGCTCTAACTTTAATTGATACTTATAAGGCAGGCGAACGGAGGTCCGCAGGAAAAGCTGCGCTGGAAAAGTTAAGTAGTGATAAGTGGCCCGCTGGAAAAAGATACTTGCTACCTAATGAGCCAGGATGGAAGTCTAGATTATCAGGCGGCGTTGACGAGCCGGCAGGCTACCTGAACCCTTGGGAAGTTGCCGATGGTTCGCTTTCTGATCCGGCGTTGTTAGCAGAGCCATCAGGTGTAAATAACAGATATTTCGTTCCGGAAAACTGCTATGAGGCTTATCAGGCTGCGCAAGCAGGTGCTGAAGAGGGATATAGGGCAGTGGGAGACCGAATTCGACCTTCTAATTTAGCACCTGATACAGAGCCATCTGTTGTCGCAGGGGTTAGAGCTTGGTCAGATGTTGTCAATAAAAGCCTAGGATCTATTTATTCCGGTTCTGATGGCTCGTCTTTTGGTTCAAAAGTTCGCGAAAATGCATCTGAGGCGATTGGGGCACTCAATGAAGCAAACGGTGCACTTGCAACTTTAGATCTAGCGGCAAAGCTTCCATGGTTTGTCTATTTAACAGCAATGGGCCAAGCCGCTCTTATTCACATATTCCCGCTGGTAGCGCTTTTGGCATGTGTCTTTGGTATTGAGATATTGCTCTATTGGATACGGCTGCTTGTATTTACATATCTATCATTGTTTTTTGCTGAAGGTATTCTTTATTTAGTTGCTAGCCAATTAGCCAGCATTAGTTTTATACAAGCTGCAACTGCTATTAATAGCTCCGGTACGCCAATGGAGATTAATGGCATGCGCGGAGTTTTAGCCGGTGGTGCCGGATTCGTTATTCTGGTCGCGACATGGGCTGCTGCAGCGCTTTTGAGAGTTCAATCGCTACCAAAAACAGACAGTGCTGCCAGCTTCACCCAATTAGGAAGTATCGCTGCATCTGTCGCGGGCTCAGTAGTCGGCGGACTCTCTAAGATGTCGGCAATCAAGAGCGCCGGTCTAAAGCAAGAGCTACTCCGCGCAAAGATCCAACAAGCACAAAAAACCTTGGGCTCGCCTGGGTCGTCACCAGGTGGCTCCCCTAGCACGGCTGATACGCCGCCGCCTTCACGACAAAGCCGCGAGTCTGCCGGTCAACGTCTTTCTCGGCCAAGCTCTGCCGATCGATCAGAAGGTCAGCAGAAAAACCGGACCACTCGTGGCGAGCGTGCCGAAAAGCGTCGGTCGCCGCTCAACCCTCCGGACAATCAGTAGTGCGAAGCACACGCAGCGTCGTTGTGGACGTGGTTCTGGCACGCGAGTTCTCATGCTTCGATGCAGACTCGCCCCTGCTTGAGTCCACCCAAATGAGCCTTACGTTCGATTATTACCTAACGGCTACGTACTGCGAAAACTGGGACAACCCGGTCGACCTCAGGTACCTGTTTGATGGCCTCGCCCCTTGGCCGGGATTGGTATGGGTCATGCGTGGGGATCAGTATTTTCTGTCGCCCCAACTGAGCGGAATAGGCGCTTATGAGTGGGATGAAACGACCCCCATTGAGATTCGGCTTTTTGAGACGCCATCACTGGACGCTTTGACCTGGTATCTGGTGACTGCAGAGCTAAATAGACGAAACGGCTTTGATGACCGAATGGCGGAAATCCATGAGGTACAGCTTCAACATTTGATCAATGAGCTGCCAGTTGCGACGGTGCCTTACGTAGGGAGAGCTTGAAAAATGACCTATCACCGGATTGTCGTTGCGTGGGTGATCTCCGCGATCGCGTTACTTCCGATGTCTGTTGCATTGCTCCCTCAGGCGTCCTATGGCACTGCCCACAGAGCTTATCTGGCACTTCTGATCATCGCGACCATATCAGCAATATACGCAACGCATCGTACCCACCAGTGCACGCTTAGAAAGCGTTTCTGCTGGGTGTTGTGGGGGATCGTGGTCGCATTTCTCTGGACTTGGTATTGATGAAAAAGGAGCACCCTTTGAAACAACGGTGGAAGGTACTTTGTGTGGCCGCTTGTTGTGGCTTGGTATTGACCCCTTGGGAAAAAATCCCAGAACTGATTTCTTCAGAAGTGAGTGGGTACTACATCAGCGACGGCGGATTGAGTACTGGTTATAAAGTGCTCAAGATCGACAGATCAGGACATGGGAAAATGTACTCGTACGATGCGATGCACCAAGGAATCCTGAACGCTTACCCCTTCAAGTATTCATCCACTTTTCTGACTCTCACTCTCGACTTTACGGGGGGAAGCCAGGCAGTTCTTTCTCAAGGATGGTTGGGACTGGAAGGTCGTCTCCATTGCTCGAGAGGGAGCTGTGGGGGGTTAGGAACTGTCAGCCTCGTAGGTGAAAGAGAGACGGATCTTCCTGAAGCATTTCAGCGCGCTCTATCAGTAATCAATTTATGACGTATCAATAATTGCTTATTGATAATTTACACCACACTGATATCATCATGGCCGCAGCGCTTCAGGGTAGTAGAAGGGTAAAATCCAATAAACTCTGCTGCTGGTGATAGGGGGGCAGACCTACGGGCTGCCCCCCTGCTCCATTTCTGATGCGTGGTCTATGTCCTTAATTTTCGAAGCAGATCTACGGCGATACCTTGCTGCCGGCCTAGCGCATGACATCTCGGTCTTGCACACCCGCGACGGATGGTCGCTGCGTATTCAATTGGGGTCTGAGTGTGTGTCACTGCGCCGCCAGCGCGGCGGTGAGCGGACTTTTAAGAGTCTAGACAAGCTGGCGGTCTTTCTGACAGAACTGGGGCTCGAGCAATTAATTGTCCAGCTGAGGAATCCAAGCGATCAGCCTTTAAAGGCTTCTGTCACGCAGTGAGACCGTAGAGGATGACCGCTAAGGTCAATTTTTCAGGAGAATAGTTAGATGTGGAAAAAATTTGGTTGCCTCATCGGGCTGTGTGTCGGCCTGAGTGGTTGTGGCAATCCGTTTGAGGGTAGCTATCGAGCCATGCAAGGCGTAATAGGACCACTGGTAGCCATCGATATTCAAGGCAGTAAGGCCACAGTAGTGAAGGTCGATCCTTTTCAGAAAAAAGTCCTGAGTGAACAAACCTGGGAGGCAAAAAGCAAAGGCGAAAAACTGCTTTTGACTGATCTTAAAGGCAAGACATTTGCTTTCAATCGATCAGTTGATGAGAAAGGGCTGGATTGCCTGAATTGTGGCTTCGGCACAGGCATGCCTGAGTCTTGGCAGCAATTCGATCCAAACAAGTAAATTCAGACTCAAGGAGGGGGAATGACGAAACATTTCGCTTGGCCGGTCCTATGGAAAAGCCAGGTATTCCTTCATCGGGCCGACGCGATCAAGTTTTCGTATCCCAAAAAAGCGCGCAACGTAGCGGGCTCTGATTGCCTGCCGCTGCTTTTCGCTTAGATAGAGGGATGCTAGACTTCTTGCCGATGTCTAGCATCCCTAGCGTTGCACCACCACAGCCCTGACCAGTCAAGACTCGACCCTCAGCTGGTCCAGGGCTTTACTTTTGCGGGCATCGAAGTGGGTGGATTGGCACTCGATGCCCGTGGCTCTTCTCCTCAGTAACTGCATTTTCGGCCTCCTCTAGGTCGTATCGGTTGTCAGCTAAACGTTGCACCACCACAGCCCTGACCAGTCAAGACTCGACCCTCAGTTGGTCCAGGGCTTTGTTTTTGAGGGCACCGAGGTGGGTGGATTGGCACTCGATGCCCATGGCTCTTCTCCTCAGTAATTGCATTTTCGGCCTCCTCTAGGTCGTATCGGTTGTCAGCTAAACGTTGCACCACCACAGCCCTGACCAGTCAAGACTCGACCCTCAGTTGGTCCAGGGCTTTGTTTTTGAGGGCACCGAGGTGGGTGGATTGGCACTCGATGCCCTTTACTCTTCTATTCATTTTGCTTTCGTCCTTTTGATCCTCTGAGGTTTGGCTGCTGGTACTGCTGGTACTGCTGGTACTGCCTGCAGTGGTGGTAGCGGTGGCGGTGGCGGTGGTGCAGGTATTGAGTTGCTTGAAGCCTGTTTTGCTGCTTCAGCCGCAGCGTGTTCTGCAGCCCAATGAATGCGGATCGCCTCAAGATCTCCATAGGCCCCGATCTCGGGAAGTCGCTCAATGAAACGGCTGTAGAGACCATCCTGAATCAAATTGTGAGTACGCATCCATTCAACTGCAGCGTTAGGGTTTGTGAGCATCACGTAATGAAACTCACCTGAAGCCCCTGGCTTGGTAGCAATAAACTGCAGCTCACGAAGTTTCCTCATCCGTCGGCGCCATGTGTCCACAGCGCGCTCACCAATAAAGCCCGCTTCAGCCGCAAAAGTGCTGGGGTTTTCGATAGTGATGACCGGATGATCTGGTGATCGGGCCCATAGGCAAAAAAGCACATGTCCGGCTGGCTGTCCTTTTGATTGAGCGTCGACAACCTGCATTGCAATTGGGAGGGTACGGGGGATAGTGCAAAACCCATCGTTGGTTTTGCGTGTCCATTTCCAAGCGTCGGCAATGGTTGGAAAGTGCACCAGCATCAATTGTTGAGCGCGTTCCGACATCGTCAAGCGGCGCTTCGCTGATTGTTTGCCGTTGGCCATGCCTTATCCCCTAATCCGTTTCTGTTGAGCCAAGTTTGCAGGTATCGCGAGACAAGAGCAAACCATAGTTTGACGCAATACCCTGCTTTCAAAGGTACCTGAATATACGATAGGGATTAGTTAAACGCACGACTAAATGATTGAAGGTACTCATGAGATGCGTGATATCACGCACGAAAAGCTTATATATATATGAAAAATAAGAGATTTATTTATTTTTGCGGTGCTCTACGTGCTCAAGTGCTCTGTCGTGCTGTATGTGCTCACCGTGCTGTAGGGTGTAGGGTGTGGGAAGAGGGGCCTGAGATTCGCTAACCATTCCCTGAAATTTTCAGAAAATCTGTCTTGGATTGATGCTGGTTTGATCTCAGTAGCGGACTTTGAAGGTTGGTGAGTCCTCCGGTCGCAGCTGACGGCGATCATAGATCCGGGTCGTGCTTATATTGGCATGTCCAAGCCAGGCCTGAACCTTAGCAATATCGGCTTCGTGCTCCAGAGCATTGGTCGCCGCCGTGGCACGCAGGCCATGCACCCCCAACCCAGCGACATTGATTCCTGCCGCCTTGGCATAGCTTCCGACCATTGCGTAGATGCCGTTGGCGGTTATGCCTGCGCCGGTCTGGCGACCACGCAGCGGCACGAATAGCGGTGCATTAGGCTTCTGCTGGTAATGCCCCGAGCGTTCCAGGTATGCGTAGATACGCTCGGCGGCAATAGGGTGCAATGGAAGATACCGCAGCTTTCCCCCCTTGCCATGGATCTGCAGGTGCTTAATGCCCCGGCGATCTTTAATATCGCTGATCATCAACTGAGCGGCCTCCTCGCGACGCAGTCCGTGATACAGCAGCACAGCGAGAATGGCCCGATCGCGTTGGCCTTTTAGAGTGTTCGGATCCGGCGCATCGAGCAGCGCCTTGGCCTGGTGATCACCGAGAGCCGGAGTCTTACCTTCGTTGGTTTCGATCCTGGGTCGCTTCACACCGTGCACCGGGTTGCCGCCAGCGACGGCGTTGAGCTCCAGCAGATGATCGAACAGGCTGGCCAACGCCGCCAGTTTGCGGCGGATGGTGGCTCCGGCCAGGCCCCGGGTTTCCAATTGGGCGCGCCAGGCCAGCACGTGCGCCCGGGTGACGACACGGAATTCCTCGGCGCCGTTGAGGCCAACGAAACTGCAGAAGTCGGCCAGGTCAATTTGATAGGCGCGACGTGTGCGTGGGTTATCGATATTGGCGAACCATTCCACCGCTGCCGGCACGCTGGCGAGTTGCTGGAATTCGGCGGCGGTCAGTCGGCGCTCATGGGTGACTTTAAGCCGACTGGCCGTATCGACTGGCAGTTCGATGAGGTTTTTCATGGCTATATGCGGTTGACGTACTGATCAGGCGCAAAATAGAGGGCAGTGTATTTTTCTAACGCCAATCGCCATTTACTGCCATTGGTTTTGCCTTCGCCTTTTTTCGACTCCAGCACGCGGTAGGCGTGGCTGATATCGTGATCCAGGTAGAGCATGTTGCCCTTAACCACGTCCTTAGCTTCACAGCGGTACACGTACACCGTCCGTCCGCCGCCATCGGTCATTTCGATCAGCACCGGCTCACCGCATTCTTCGCATGTCCAAGTGCGCTCATCCAATTGCGTTTCGGCGTCCAGCACGTCCAGGACGTGATTTTCGCAGTCTTCATTTTTGCAGCGATAGCTTTGGTCGAACCCGGTAGCGATGCGTGGGGTGCGTCGAGGTTGTTTCGGGGCCATAAGAGCATCCTGTCTAAAAGTGGTGATAACGTATTTCTTGCACTGGTAAGTAGCGATCGATAATTGATGCGTCGTAGATATCGACGGCGTCAGAGGTGCCAAGCGGGTCGCGGTCCCTGACTTCCTACGGTGTGGAAACCCAAGCTCACTGCGACATTTCCGAGGCTATTTTCCTAAGCATGAAGGTCTCGCGCTGAATAGATTGGCCCATCGAAGATTCTTGTCGTTGCATGACGGCTTCGTTGTGGCTGATAGCGGCAGCCAGATTGATCCAGACAGGGCGCATACCATTAGCGATTTCGTGACTATCCATTCTTACCGGCTCCAAGATAGGGCCTATCTCGCATAGATAAAAGTGCGAGGTCATGTGCATCAGGTCATAGCCAGGCTTCAGGTGGGGCCTGTACTCCTCAATGTAGCCGTAGTGCCGTAGAACCTGTATTTCACGAGCTCCCGTTTCTTCTTCTAGCTCACGCTTCAGACCCGCGACGATTTCCTCGTCAGCATTTAGGCCGCCCCCGGGAAAACTGAAGTCGTTGTAGCGTTCGGTAAACAGCAACAGGATCTGGTCACCTCGCAAAACGATGCCCCGCGCAGCATGACGACGAAATACTCGGCCCTGGGTGGACACGAGCTGTGGGTGAACAATTTCAGTGATGAGTTGCATGTGGTCTCGCTACAGGTCGATCAGTTAATCCTTACCAAAACTGGCCACCGCAACCCTCAAAGATGGGAGCGATGGCCACCGACAACTGCTCAGCGGAGCAACAGCACCGGTAGGGCTGTAGTCTGCAACATCGTGGTGGTGGTGCTGCCTACTAGAAGATTCCTGATGCGAGAGTGCCCATAAGCGCCCATGACAAGGAGATCGATGTCTTGCTCGGTTTGATACGCCTGCAGAACTGTCTCGACATCGCCTTCAATCAGCTCGGCATTAACCTCCAATCCAGATGCGGCAAGCGTGCTACGTGCCTTGGCCAATTTAGATTGATTGTCTGCTGAGTCTTTGCCGACCATGACTACGTGAAGTGAAAGGCCCGTAAAAATCGGGCTCGAGGCGAGGGCCTTTACTGTGTTGTGCGATGTGGCACTGCCGTCGAACGCGAGCATGATCTTTTCCGGTTTCTTGAAGCCGTTGTTCGCAATCAAGATGGGCTGGTGGAACGCGCGGATAACCGACTCAACTTGACCTCCAAGCGCATGCGGATCCCGCGCGCTTCTCCCACCGGCCCTTCCGATGACTAACAAGCGGATGTCTTCGTTGAGATCAGTCAAAGTATCGACAAGATCACCATGACGCTGTTTCAGATCAGGCAAAGCCGCACCCGAAAGGACCGTGCGGTCGCGAGCCGTTTCAAGCATATGCTGCCCATGCTCAAGAGCCAGCTTTGCGCGCTGCGCATCCAGTGCAGCCAGATCTTTCAACAAATGTTCTCGGCTACCAAGACCAATGTTGCCGCTCAGATCAGCAGAAACAGGATATCTATCTTCGTCCAGCACATGAAGCAGGGTCAGTGGAGCGCTGAGTCGCAGCGACGCCCATGCTGCGTAGTCACAAACTGCTAGTGTCGAGGGTGAGTTATCAATGCAGGCCATTACGTAGGTCATTGTCGATCTCCTTAGTGGCTCATGAGTTTGTCGATGGCACCGGGTTTGTCATGGACCCCGAAGCGGTCAACGATGGTCGCACTGGCTTCGTTGAGGCCCAACACTTCAACGTCAGCGCCTTCACGACGGAACTTGATCACGACCTTGTCCAGCGCAGCGACCGCGGTGATATCCCAGAAGTGGGCTTGAGTCAGGTCGATGGTGACTTTCTTGACTGCTTCCTTGAAGTCAAACACACCCGTGAACTTGTCAGCAGAACTGAAGAACACTTGGCCTACGACGCGGTAGGTTCGATGCAATTCCGCCTGTTGCAGGCTGCTCTTGATGTCGAGGTAGTGACCAACCTTGTTTGCGAAGAACAGGGAAGCCAGCAGCACGCCCACCAGCACGCCATACGCCAAATTGTGCGTGGCCACGACGACCACGACGGTGGCGATCATGACTAGGTTTGTCGACAGCGGATGCTCTTTCAGGTTGCGCAGTGAGTCCCAACTGAAGGTGCCAATAGACACCATGATCATGACTGCCACCAGTGCGGCCATGGGTATCTTCGCTAGCCATTCGCCGAGGAAGACCACCATCAGCAGTAGGAAGATACCGGCACACAATGTTGAGAGGCGGGTACGGCCGCCGGACTTCACGTTTATGATCGACTGACCAATCATGGCGCAACCTGCCATGCCACCCAGCAAGCCAGACGCGATATTCGCGATTCCCTGACCCTTGCACTCGCGGTTTTTATTGCTCGTGGTATCGGTCAGGTCATCGACGATTGTCGCCGTCATCATGGATTCGAGCAGACCCACGACGGCGAGCGCGGCGGAGTACGGGAAGATGATGCGCAGGGTTTCAAAATTCAGCGGTACGTCGGGCCACAGGAAGATGGGCAGAGTGTCAGGCAGCTGTCCCATATCACCCACGGTGCGGATGTCCAGTCCCAGATAAATGGCGATTACGGTCAGGGCAAGGATGCATACCAGGGGAGATGGAAGCAGCTTGCCGATCTTCGGTACATACGGGAACAGGTAGATGATCCCAAGGCCGGCTGCAGTCATGGCATATACGTGCCAGGTGACATTGGTGAGTTCAGGCAGCTGCGCCATGAAGATCAGGATTGCCAGAGCGTTCACGAATCCGGTCACTACGGAACGCGAGACAAAGCGCATTAGTGAGCCTAGCTTGAGATACCCAGCAAGGATCTGAAGCACCCCACACAGCAACGTCGCTGCAAGCAGGTATTGAAGTCCATGATCCTTAACCAGCGTAACCATGAGCAGTGCCATCGCGCCAGTGGCTGCCGAGATCATCCCAGGGCGTCCGCCGACAAAGGCGATGACTGCACAGATACAAAAAGAAGCGTAGAGGCCAACCTTGGGATCAAGGCCTGCGATGATTGAAAAGGCGATGGCTTCAGGGATCAGCGCCAAGGCGACGACGATACCCGCGAGCACATCTCCACGGACGTTGGAGAGCCATGTTTGTCTTAGTTTTTGCAGCATAGAAATTATCCAGGGCAAAGCATCGCGCACGCCAAAGGGAAGGCGGGCAGGTGGATGCAAATTCAAGTTCTGAGGATTTTGCTGTGTGCTTAAGGTGGGAAACCAGGCGTACAGCAGTGCGCGCCCGCGAGCAAAGCTAGCGGATGCAAGGTGTTGCGAGGGGGCGTAGCGCTAAGGCGGCGTAGGCTGCCAGTAAATCGTTTGGAGTACAGTCATGCTGGTGTTCCTGTAGCTCAAGGGGTAATGCGGAGGTTGAGTATACGACAAACCGGTGCTCATCGCGCCTCGATCCGACATGATGCATCGCAAGCGCGATCCAAAGAGCACGAATTTAAATGGCAATGAGGCGCCCCGATAGTGTGCTGTTCGCATTGCTCTTTGCCTGACTTGTAGGTGCTGAAGCATTGGAGGACGGTAAAAGAGCTGTCACGCCGAAGCATGCTCTGGTAGAGATCAGGAACCCAAACGTTAAGCGTCCGGCCAATGCACCTTGCCTGGGCTAGTCAAGATATGCCCAGCTATCGGCACCGTCGAAAAGGCGCACAGGTGTTGCCCCGACCAATTGCTGGTCGAAATTGTTCATATTCACACCAACACCAACACCAGCGCCTGCCCCTGGCAGGATCGCTTCCCAGTGGGTGACACATCCACAATTACTACATCGGATCGTCCTCAGGGTTTCTTGCCCCCAAACGTAAGAGGAGGTGTTTTGAGGGTGTCCCTCGAACTTTACTGCACCAGCTTCATAGCGAGCCCAAAGCGCCCCCAAAGCGCCCCGAGTCTCCGGCAAATAGAGCAATTACATTTGATGGCATGAATTGGTGGATGCGGGATGAACACGCGCACTTTTCCACAGTGACAGGAACCTTCTAACAGTCCATTTTTGACGTGGGTTTTCATGTCAACTCCGTGACCGATTTATGCCGGGACTTCAGTTGAGCACGATCCGGCGTCATTCATGGGGTGGGTCTCACCATATCCTCATCGAGGTTTGAGCGTGAGAGGTCGATCAGGCTGAATTCCCTCTATTAATACTTCACCTTGTACGTCGGTGAGTCCTCAGGCCGGTTTTCACGCCGATCATAAATCTTGGTCGTGCTGATGTTGGCATGACCCAACCATGCCTGGACCTTGGCGATATCGGCTTCATGCTCCAGAGCATTGGTGGCTGCGGTTGCCCTGAGTCCATGGACGCCCAGGCCGTCGACCTCAATCCCTGCCTTCTTTGCGTAGGCCGCTACCACGGTGTAGATGCCGTTGGCCGTGATGCCAGCACCGGTCAGCTTGCCTCGTAGCGGGATGAACAGCGGCACCTTCCTGGCCGCCAAATGGTGCCCTGAGCTTTCCAAGTATTGGTGAATGCGTCCGGCCGCCACGGGGTGCAACGGCAGGTAGCGCACTTTGCCGCCCTTGCCATGCACTTTCAAATGCTGAATCCCGCGGCGATCCTGCATGTCGCTCACCTGCAGCAGCGCAGCTTCTTCGCGGCGCAGCCCGTGATAAAGAAGCACAGCCAATATCGCCCGGTCGCGCAGCCCTTTAAGGGTCGTTTCATCCGGGGCTTCGAGCAGCGCTTTGGCCTGGTGATCGCCCAATGCCGGCGTCTTCCCTTCGTTGCTTTCCATCTTCGGTCGTTTCACCCCATGCACGGGATTGCCGCCGGCGATTGCATTGCTCTCCAGGAGGTGATCAAACAGGCTGGCCAGTGCCGCCAACTTGCGCCGGATCGTAGCTCCGGCCAGACCGCGATGCTCGAGCTGGGCGCGCCAGGCCAGAACATGTGATCGGGTCACCACGCGAAATTCCTCGGCCGAAGCCAACCCGACAAAACCGCAGAAGTCTTCCAGGTCATTCTGGTAGGCGCGTCGTGTTCGAGGGTTGTCCAGGTTGGCAAACCACTCGACTGCAGCGGGTACCCGCGCCAAATCCTGAAATTCGACCGCCGTCAGCCTGCGCTGATCGTTCGGCTGGGCTTTCGTCAGTTCCTGCATATCGGTCTCATAATTGAATTCCTCGCGATCATCTGTCTCGGCTCTAGTCACAAATTCAACATCAAATGCGCCCGCTGATTCTAGAACCGATTAGCGGTTAAAATTGGTGATAACCTATTTTATCACCATATTTTAGCTTTCTTTGAGCATTCATACGGAAAACGAAATCGGCTTTCTTGACGAATGGACAGGTTGACAAGTTGACATACGTGTCACCTTTCGCTAGCCTAGGTCTCACAGGGTTATTGCTAGCCCGTGAGGAGGAACCATGTCAGTTGCAACCCCCGAGAGAACTCAGTCCACAGCCAAAATCGAAGCCGCCAAGGCCGACCTGCGCAGACGCTTTGAGAAAATACTCGAGCTAGCTTCGGAAGCCATTGTATTGAAGGCTGTTACTCTTCCTGATGAAAAAGCTTTTACTACAGTATCCAAAGTGGACGCTGATAAGGAGCTAAGTATCGAAGCACGCAATCAAACGGCAGTAGCTAATATGCGGGCTCGTGCGTTCGAACGAGTTGATAGCCGTTGTGAATTGCTTTCTTCCCAAGAAGCCCACAATATTCTTGGCATCACTAAACAGGCGCTGAGCCAAAGAGCTAAAGCTGGCTTCGTGTTGGCGTATACAAACACAAGCAACCGCCGTAAATACTACCCTTCGTTCCAATTTAAAAATAACAAGCCAAGACCGGTGATTGCAAAACTGATAAGTGAACTAAATATTGATCCTGTTGATACAGAAGCCATGAATTTTTTGGTTCAGCATCTGGTCAGCAAAATGGATTACTCAAGTCCTGGCGAGCCCGAGAATGTGGTACCGCGTTATGAGCTTCTAGATAACGACGCCGCAGTTGAAATTATCAAACGTGACTTTATAAATGCGTTTGAGCCAGGACAGTAAACCGAGCCTCCGGTGGGAGGCCCGGTTTTACTTCACTCCAGGGCAACCCCTAGACTATCCAAAAACTCTGCAGGCGTTTCGCCGTTCGACAATTTGACCTCTGTCACAGGCTTATAGTCGATCGGTTCAACTTGGGTATCGCGTTCTGCGAACAGAACCAGATTACATCCATCCATAGAGCCGGTTACCGTGTAGACAGCAGATTGGTAAAGGAGACCATCAATTTCCTTACCCTGCAGCATGCACGCCTGGCTGATTTGCCGGGTGAGCGCATACCCTTCTTTACCTTGCCCTTTTGCTTGAACGATATCCCGAATCTTGTGGTGTGTAGCTCGGTTTGTGAGACCGGCTACGTCCACAACATTCAGGATACGGGCCGCTTTCAGCTGATGCAGAGAACTCTGCGCCAGCTTCGAGTAGCGTACAGGTTGGTCATCAACCCCTTGGCCGGGCTGAAAAGACTCAGCAACCGCGACTTCCTGGCTGAAACCCACGTAGTACACCCCAACCTGCTGTTCAGGATCTGCATAGCGCGTATCTGAATCAGGCTTATAGTTGATGGGATTGGCGTCATGCTTAGAGCCTTGGATACGGTGCAACACCGTACCTTCAGGAATCTGCCGTACCAGTTCTGGATACTTTTTCAGCGTATCTACAACTTGTTTAACTACATCGTTTTCGTGCTGCTTTACCGCTGTGCTCATAAAAAACTCTCCGATCAATCATTTGCAGGCTCATGGCATATAATCCAAAGCTTGTGGGTTTTGCCTTGCCACTGGCGTGGCTTGGCGGTGATGGGCTGATTGCCCGCCGCTAATATAACCTAGCTTTAGCAAACCTGAACTTGGCAAATCCCAACCGGCGATACCGTGGGCCACTCAGCTACGCGTGGCTCAGCGCGTATGTGCTGGGTGCCCTTTTCCCGTGGGAAAATCATGCAAACCCCTTGTGTAGGGACCAGGGTCGTGACGTTATAAATACGGTTGCCCTCGAATAGGAGGTAGGGCAACCAATGAACAAAAAATGTCTAATTCAGGCGGCCATAGACCTGGCCGTGGCGGTATTGGCTGGTTACATCATGATGCTGGTACCCGTGACTGGGATTACTTCGCAGCCCCCGGTTAGGGAGCTGCCGGGCAAAACCCTGATGGTGCAGATGGAGATTCTCTCTGAGGCCCTGCAGAGTCGTTCAGAGCTCGATGTTCATCGACCGCTCACCGACCCCTTCGGCAAAGGCACTCAGGATGCCTAGCGAACCCCATTTCTGCTCTGGGAGCCGCAGGCACCCCGGTGCACCTGTTTTCACATCAGCAGATTTCCGCGCGATTATGTAAAGAATATAAGTTGCGTAATAGATGTAACTTATGTAAGTTACTCTAAATTACCTATTCGAGGTGCGGAGCAGCATGATTTTGCTATTGGGCGGGGAAAAAGGGGGCAGTGGGAAATCCTGCTTGGCTCAAAACTTAGCAGTCTGGATTAAAGCCCGGGGTGGTGATGTCTTGCTGCTCGATGCAGACCCTCAAGGTACTACGGCTGATTGGGCTGCTGAGCGGAATGACCAGGGAGACCTACCGCCGATACCGGTTGTGCAAGCTCATGGAAACATTCGTCAAACCCTGCTCGACCTGCGCGGTAGATACAGACAAATTGTAGTGGATGCAGGTGGAGCTGACTCAGAAGCACTGCGATCGGCAATGACCGTAGCGACTCATATGCTCATCCCATTTCGACCTAAGCGGAGAGACCTGAAGACACTTCCTAAGGTTGAAAACTTGGCACGGCTGGCCATCGCGGTTAATCCTGACCTGACCATACGGGCCGTTATTACGCAATGCCCAGCGTTGCCAAGCCAAGTCCAAAGAATTCTGGACGCAAAAGAAGCTTGCCTGTCCTTCGAAATCATTCCTTTGAATGCGATCACCACTGCGCGAAACGTTTATGACGACGCTGATGAAGATGGGTGTTCCGTATTGGAAAGTGGGTCTGATCCTCGGGCTAAAGAAGAAATTGAATCCCTAGCGTCTGAGCTATGGGGGAGCACAAAATGGGCCTAAAAAATCTTTCTCGACCGTCCAGGGTGACTGAGAACACGCCTGAAATGAACGTCGAAGCTGCGGCGCAGGCATTCATAGCTGATGCGCCAGTGGGCACTAACCCCGAACCAAAGCGTCGCCGTAAGAAGACTTCTTCAACGTTCGTACGAACGACCTTTTCTCTCTCTAAAGATGTGAACCGCCAAATCGACAAGATTTCGCTCACCCCCAGGAATTTCAGAGCCACACGTTCAGATGTGATTCGTGCAGGGATTGCGGCATTGCAGAACCTTGATAGGGCTGAGTTGCTTGAGCTGCTTGAGCGTGCGAGTAGGGCAGAGCCTATCGACGAAATTACGCAAGACGAGTAACGTATTTAAGTTAAATAACTTATGTAACAAACATAAGTTAATGTGATTGCGTAACTTACTGACGTTGCTTACCGTTTGTGAAGAGCTTCACAGAGCCCTTGATTTTAGAGGCCTGCAGCGTTAGTCAGGATTACTCCACGATTCATAAAGGCCGAGAAAACGCGGCCTTTTTTTATTGCTCGGCAAAATTTTGGGTGCTAATGTTCTGGCGAATTTGAGCCTTTTAGCCAGGGTGAGTAAGGATCTTGACGTATAACGGTTAAACCAATAGCCTTGCACTGAGTTTAACCGTTTAACCTGGATGCCCATGACCACAAGCGCGCCATCTTCCATCATGGCCACGAAAGTGGACGAGTCGATAAAGCGACGTTTCGACGCTGCTATGAGGGCTCGTGGGACTACCACGTCTGCGATGCTTCGTGAGGCGATCTATAGGTATCTAAACGAGCTGGATGCAGGTGAAGAGCACCCGCAATTTAGGCTGGAGTTAGACCGCCCGGCTGGGCTAAGGAAATGAACGTGAGGACGCTGGTGACGTAAACCATATTACAGAAACCAGAAAGCCCGGCTGGTAACCGGGCTTTTTGGACAAACGAGAACAGGTTGCTCTTTCGACGGGGCTGAAACCTGTTCACAGACAAGGTGAGCTGATTATGGCTAGCACCGCGGCTTCTTGCAAGTTGCAAAATGCTAGGCCTAAGAGGTTTGCCGCCGAACGGCGGGGAAAATGGATTCCACCTCAAAAAAGCAATGTACGTTCGCCCAGCTGGACGAACGAATGCTAGACGTACCCACTGCAGGGGCATACACGCCTTCGGCGCGTTTCTCCCAAGACGGTACGGCACTTAACCGCGTCGTCATCGAGGCGCCGTATCTCGCACGTTGCAGCGACAACAAGACCGCTACGCTGGTACGTCCGCGCGATTACGCAATCCGCTATCCCTACATGCAGATCAACCGCAGTGGGATGGTGTCGTGGCTGATCTTCGACCTCGATCATGCCAACTCCCTTGCCTGGGACGATGCGGGCCTTCCACCGCCCAATCTGATCGTGCGAAACAGAAACAACGGCCACTCTCACCTCTACTACGCAATCCCTCCGGTCTGTACGACCGAGAACGCGCGCGACAAGCCGATCCAGTATATGAAGGCGGTTTACACCGCCTTCGCGCTGCGTTTGAACGCGGATCCTGATTACCACAGCGGCCCTGTCGCCAAGACTCCAGGCCATCCGTGGTGGTCGACCTCAGAACTGCATAGCAACGTCTACGATCTGGGCGAGCTGGCTGACTATGTGGAGCTGGAAGTCTCGCCCTGGAAGACGGGCCCGCAGCTGGACGACCTCCCACACTCGCGGCACTGCATTTTGTTCGAACAACTGCGTTACTTCGCGTACAGCATTGCGAACCAAGAGCGCGAACGCGGCACGCTCGCCACGTTCACCCGGCGACTGGAGGCATTCGCGCACAACCACAACAAGTTTGCCCGTGCAGGGTTCACGCAAGACTTGATGTTGTCATCCGTAAGGGCGACGGTCAGATCTGTGGCGCGCTGGACGTGGACGCGCTACCAGGGCAGCTCTAAATGGGGTCGCCGCAGAATTCGGAAAAAATCGTACGCTAAGGTTTTCCGCTGCTGCGTAGCGGCCGAAACTGGCCGTCCTCAACCTTCCGGTTTTGCCGCCAGACGTAATCACCGGTCAGATTGATGTGCTCCCAGCCAAGTGGCGACAGATATTGCAGCAGTCCGTCATTGATGGGTTTGCCGGTTTCGCGCAGCGCCTGTGTTGCCCGGTCGAGATAGACGGTGTTCCACAAAACGATGGCGGCTGTCACCAGATTGAGGCCACTGGCGCGATAGCGCTGCTGCTCGAAACTGCGGTCGCGTATTTCGCCCAGCCGGTTGAAGAACACGGCCCTGGCCAGCGCGTTCCGCGCCTCGCCCTTGTTCAAGCCAGCATGGACACGGCGGCGCAACTCGACATTTTGCAGCCAGTCCAGGATAAACAGTGTGCGCTCGATCCGCCCCAGTTCGCGCAGCGCAACCGCCAAGCCATTCTGGCGTGGGTAGCTGCCGAGTTTTCGCAGCATCAATGAGGCGGTCACCGTACCCTGCTTGATCGACGCCGCCAGCCGTAAAATCTCATCCCAATGGGCGCGAACGTGCTTGATATTCAGCGTGCCGCCAATCATCGTGTTCAGTGCAGGGTAGTCCTGTCCGGTCTTTGGTACATACAGCTTGGTGTCCTTCAGGTCACGAATGCGCGGTGCAAAACGGAACCCCAGCAGGTGCATCAATGCAAAGACATGATCGGTGAAGCCGGCCGTGTCGGTGTAGTGTTCCTCAATCCGCAAGTCCGATTCGTGGTACAGCAGGCCATCGAGTACATAGGTAGAATCGCGCACACCGACGTTGACCACCTTTGTGCTGAACGGTGCGTACTGGTCCGAAATGTGGGTGTAAAACAATCTGCCCGGCTCGTGGCCGTACTTCGGATTGACATGGCCGGTGCTCTCGCCTTTGCCGCCCGCCCGAAAGCGCTGCCCATCCGAGGATGACGTGGTGCCGTCACCCCAGTTTGCGGCAAAAGTGTGGCGGAACTGGGTATTCACCAGATCGGCCAGCCCGGCTGAGTAGGTTTCGTCACGAACATGCCAGGCTTGCAGCCAGGCCAGCTTGGAGTAGGTCGCACCGGGGCAGGACTCGGCCATTTTAGTCAGCCCCAAGTTAATGGCATCCGCCAGGATGGCTGATAGCAATAGCGTCCGATCTTTGACCGGTTCTCCATCCTTCAGATGAACGAAATGGCGGGTGAAGCCCGTCCAGTCGTCTACGTCCATCAGCAACTCGGTAATCTTGATGCGTGGCAAGTACATGCCGGTCTGGTCGATCAGCGTTTGCGCCACTTCGGGAACAACGGCATCGAGCGGCGTGATCTTCAGGCCGGAGTCGGTGATGATGGCGTCCGGCAGTTCGTTGGCCAGCGCCAAACGATTGACTGTAGCCAGTTGTTCTTCCAGCAGGTGCAACCGCTCATGCAGGTATTGGTCGCAGTCCGGGTTCACTGCAATCGGCAACGTTTTCGCCTGCTTCAGTGTGACGAACTTCTCGACCGGCAACAGGTATTCGTCAAAGTCGCGGAACTGGCGGGAGCCTCGCACCCAGATGTCGCCGGAGCGGAGCGAGTTTTTCAGTTCCGATAGCGCGCAGATTTCATAGAAACGGCGGTCGATTTCCCCGTCAGTGAAGACCAGTGATTTCCAGCGAGGTTTGATGAAGGCAGTCGGCGCGTCCGCCGGCACCTTTCGTGCGCTGTCGGAATTCATGCCGCGCACCACTTCAATGGCGTCCAGCACGCCCCACGCCGCTGGTGCTGCGCGCAGCTTGAGCACATCCAGGAATTCAGGCGTGTAGCGGCGCAGCGTATTGAATTGTTCACTGATCAGGTGCAGGTGATCGAACGACTCGGCTTGGGCAAGCTGATCGGCATCGGTGACGCTCTGCGTGAAATCGTTCCAAGGGATTACCGTCTCGATGGCTGCGTACGGATCAGTGCCGGACTGTTTGGCCTCCAACAAGGCATGGCCGATCTTGGCGTACAGCCGCACCTTGTCGTTGATCGCCTTGCCCTGTTTCTGGAACTGCTGCTGATGTTTATTCTTGGCAGTACTGAAGAGCTTGACCAGAATGCGGTCGTGCAGATCGACCACTTCATCGGTCACCGTGGCTGTGCCCTCCAAGGCCAGTGCGACCAGGGTGGCATAACGCCGCTCACTCTCGAACTTGGCAAGGTCTTGCGGCGTCATCTGCCCGCCTTCCCGTGCCATCTTTAGCAGGCGATTCTGGTGGATGTGGCGGCCGATGCCCTCTGGCAGAGACAGTTCCTGGAATGCCTTCAGACGTTCGATGTGCTCCAGCATGTGTCGGGAGTTCGGCTTCAGAGGGGATTGGCGCAGCCAAACCAACTTGGTGATGTTGCTCTCTGGCTTGATCTTTAGCAGATCGTCGAGCCGGCGCCGGTGCTGTGCCGTCAGCGGTTCGGTCAATGTCCGATAGATGCGCCGGTTGGCACGCGTCACTGCTTCTGCGCAGGCCCGCTCGACGACGGTCAGTGCCGGCAGGATGATTTGCCGTTGCCGTAGGGTCTCCAACGCTTGCGCGGCGAGCACCAAGCCCTTGTCGGTCTGCATGGCCAGGTCGGTCAGGCCACGTACCAGAAAGCGGAAGTCAGACAGGCCAAACGGTGATAGACCGAGATAGGCGCGCAGCTCCTGGAGATGTTCGCGCCGTGTTTCATCACGCTCGCCGTATTTTGGCCAAATGCTGGATTCAGCTCGGACTTGGCGAGCAATCCATTGGATGACCGGCTCCGATACCGCCAAGTCGTTGGCCAGCGCATAACCTGGATAACGTAATAGGCAGAGCTGCACCGCAAAGCCGAGCCGGTTTGCATCACCCCGGCGTTGCCGAATTAGCGCCACGTCGGTTTCGTTGAAGGTGTAGTAACGGATCAAGTCATCTTGGCTTTCGGGCAGCGCCAGCAAACCCGTCCGTTCCGTCGCGGAAAGTATTGAGCGACGCGGCATGCTCAGCCTTCCGTTCTCGGGGTTTGATGCAAGCTCGCCCGACTGAAGCCAAAGAGGTGCATTTGTATCGCTGACGACTTCAACTAATTAGTGCTTCGAATGTCAGGAATCGTCTGCACGGCCACCAGCGCTTCCCAACTTTTCCCGAATCCGCATAATCGACTGACGGGTTGTGCCGTAGTCGCGTGCCAATTGTGCAACCGATACGCCCATCGCAAGTTGTTGCATGACTTCGGCTTGCCGCTCCTTGGTCAATGCCGGCGGGCGGCCCATTACTTTGCCTTCGGCGCGTGCGCGAGCCATGCCGGCATGCGTTCGCTCGATCAACAAATCGCGTTCGAATTCCGCCACCGCAGTTAATACGCCCATAGTCATTTTTCCGGCGGGGCTCGTCAGATCAACACCGCCGAGCGCCAAGCAATGAACGCGGACACCATCGGCAGCAAGCCGCTCGACCGTTGCGCGCACATCCATGGCGTTACGACCCAGCCGATCGAGCTTTGTCACGATGAGCACATCATCGGGCTCCAATCTATCAAGCAAACGGGAGAACTGTGGCCGCTCGGAGGCCGCTACGCTTCCGCTAATGCTTTCAGTGACAATGCGCCGCTCGTTGACCGAGAAACCGGCTGCTTCAATTTCATGAATCTGGTTGTCGGCGTGTTGTTCGCTTGTACTGACTCGGGCATAGATGAATGTGCGAGACATGTTCGGAAGCCACCAATATGTACGAAATGGAAGTACTTATTGTAGATCATGTCCGAAACAACCAATGACTAATTTACGGACACCTTTTGCGAGACGGGTACTAAACCGATCGTTTTCGTACATGAATACACTTTGATCAGACAGCAATCGGCCAGGAGCGGTCAATCAATAACCCACGAATCCAGCCGTTTAGCCGTCAGCTTTGGAGCAATTACCTGCCGTCCTTTGGAAAGCTACGACAGACCAGCCCCGTCATATTTCACTAAAAATACCCTCAACCTGGAAGCGTCAGGAGTTCCGGCACATGCTCGTCCAACCAGTCATCGAGCGATGACAATACGGTTCGGAAAGAACATCCCAGTTCAGTCATCGAATACTCGACTTTAGGTGGAATCGTCTGGAAATCATGGCGAGCGACCAGGCCATTCATCTCGAGCCGACGAATGGTCTGGGTCAGCATCTTTTGCGAGATACCTTCGATTTCCTGCATCAATTGGCCATTGCGCCGCGGACCATTTGCAAGGGCATGCATTACCAGTAGCGCCCATTTGTCGCCAATCAACTCAATGAATTTCCTGGATGGACATTGCTTAAAGCACGGATTCGTTTTGCGCTCGGTCATGATTGAAAGCCTATAGGCACCACAAGGTGCGTACTTTACCATTGTAAAGTAGCTCAATACACTGCCATCAGCACCAAATTTATGAAGGCTGAATGCTGTGAAATCCCTGTTTCCCCGTACCCCTTTTCTCGCTGGCAGCGACGTTGAAGCCAAGCGTACTGAGCTGCTGCATTACTTCCATGCCACCTTTGACCGCTACGAGTCTCTATTCGAGGTGCTCTCCTGCGATGAGGCTTATTACAAGAAGCCCATCACATTGCGACATCCCCTGATTTTCTACTTCGGCCATACGGCCACATTCTTCATCAACAAATTCTTACTCGCCGGCCTGATTGATAAACGCATCGACCCCAGGCTGGAGTCCATGTTTGCCATCGGCGTGGATGAAATGAGCTGGGATGACCTGGATGACGCCCGTTACGAGTGGCCCACGGTTGCAGAGGTACGCGCCTACCGCAACAAGGCCCGTGAAGTGATTGATGGCGTGATTCGGTACACGCCGTTTTCCTTGCCCATCGGCTGGGATGACACATTCTGGGTCGTACTGATGGGCATTGAGCACGACCGTATCCACCTGGAAACCTCATCAGTGCTGATGCGTCAGCATGACCTGAAGTACGTCACCCCCCATCCGGACTGGCAACCCTGCCGCGACAGTGGCACAGCACCCAGGAACACGCTGGTGAACATTCCCAGCGGACGGGTGGTGCTTGGCCGAGCACTTACTGACCCTATCTACGGTTGGGACAACGAATACGGGCACCATCAGGCTGACGTGCCAACCTTTCAAGCCTCCCGCTACCTGGTCAGCAACGGCGAATTTCTCGAGTTCGTGACAGCCGGTGGCTATACCGACGACAGCCTGTGGGACGAAGAAGGTTTGGGTTGGCGCCGTTATGCTCGGGCAGAGTTTCCCACGTTCTGGGTGCAGTCGGCTGATGGCTGGAAGCTGCGCTTGCTGGCCGAAGAAGTGCCGATGCCCTGGGACTGGCCGGTGGAAACCAATTGCCTGGAGGCTCGTGCCTTCTGCCGCTGGAAAGCGCGGGAAACCGGCCAATCGGTGCGCTTGCCGACTGAGGACGAATGGCATCGGATGTATGACCATGTCCATCTGTCTGACGTCCCTCATGATGCGCCAGCGGCTGCCAATCTGCATCTCGACCACTGGGCCTCGAGTTGCCCGGTCAATCGATTCATCCACGGTGATTTGGCGGATGTGGTGGGTAATGTCTGGCAATGGTGCGAAACGCCGACTTATCCATTCGACGGCTTCGACGTCCATCCCATCTATGACGATTTCACCAGTCCGACCTTTGATGAACGGCACAACATCATCAAGGGCGGCAGCTGGATTGCCACAGGTAATGAATCCCGCCATGCCTCGCGCTATGCCTTCCGCCGTCACTTTTTCCAGCATGCCGGCTTCCGTTACGTGGTGACAGACACACCAGTGACGAACCCCGTGTCGGCCTATGAGACCGATGCCATGGTTTCCCAGTACGCTGAATTCCACTACGGTGAAACGACCCTTGGCGTCCCGAATTTCCCGCAGGCCATGGCACAACTGGCCATCGACTTCCATCGACGTCACGGAAACGGCGGCAAGGCGCGCGCCCTCGACCTGGGTTGTGCGACCGGCCGGGCAAGTTTTGAGTTGGCCAAGACTTTCGACAAGGTCATCGGCATCGACTTTTCCGCCCGTTTCATCCAGGTGGGTATCCGATTGGCCGAAACCGGCGCCATCCGCTACACCATGCCTGAGGAAGGCGAGCTGGTCGGCTACCACGAACGCCGCCTGGACAGCCTGGGTCTGCTGGAGACTGCGCAACGCGTCGAGTTCTGGCAAGGCGATGCCTGCAACCTGAAGGACATCTTCAGCGGCTTCGACCTCATCCTGGCTGCCAACCTCATCGACCGACTTTACGCACCGCGCCGCTTCCTCGATACCGTTGCTGACCGCCTGAACTCAGGTGGCCTGCTGGTACTGGCCTCGCCCTACACCTGGCTGGAGGAATACACCAAACGCTCCGAGTGGATTGGTGGGTTCAAGAAGGATGGAGAATCCCGCACCACTCTGGACGGTCTCAAGGAAATCCTCGGCCGAAAGTTCGTCATGGTCGAAGCCCCCCTCTCGGTTCCCTTCGTCATCCGCGAGACGCGACGCAAGCATCAACACACCCTGAGTGAGGTAACCGTATGGAAGCGCAAGTGATGCCATTGACCAACCCGGACCACTACCGAGACCGTGCCCTGGGTGCCCTGATGGGCGCTTTTATCGGTGATGCCTTGGGTATTGGCCCCCACTGGTATTACGACCTGGACCAAATGGTCGCCGACTACGGCCCATGGGTTGACTCCTATACGCGCCCCAAACCTGGGCGTTATCACGAGGGAGTCGAGCCCGGACAGCCTTCTCAGTCGGGCATCTTGCTGGAGATGACGCTACGCTCTTCGGTGGAGTGTGGCGGCTATGACGAAGCAGACTTTTGCCGACGACTGGATACGGAGCTTTATCCTAAACTGGACGGCACCCCGATGAATGGCCCTGGTGGCTACACCAGCCAATCGATTCGGGATGCCTGGCGCAACCGAGTCCAAGAAGGGCTGGCTTGGGGGAGCTTCGGTAGTGATGTCGATAACACGGAGGCTGCCGAACGTATTATCGCTATTGCGGTGCGCTATGCGCTCAATCCGGCCAAACTGGCATGGGCAGTGACTGCCAATACAGCGCTAACTCAAACAAACAGTAACGTCCTGACTACAACGACCACATACGGTGCGGTACTGGGTATGTTGGTGGAAGGGCATCGATTTGATGCCGACATATCCGACAAACTCATGGACCGTATCAAGGCCGACAAACGAATCGCTCGCTTCAATTCAGCAGTGCAACCACTCCACGCTGCCGCTCAGGGAAGGCTAGAGGTACAAATACACACCGACTGTCAGCCATGTATGGAGACGTTCTTTCCTTCTCACGATGCCTTGGTGACGCCATCGGGCGTTGCCCGGGCAGCACACGACTCGGGAATTCGCATCGAGCCTGCCTCCAAAGTAAGTTTGCTCTACGGCCTTCCTTGCGGGGTCCATCACCAGTTTCCAGCTGCCTACTACCTGACGGCCCGCTTCCAAGACGACTTCGAATCTGCCGTGCTGCACGCCCTAAACGGTGGTGGTCAGAACCAGGCACGCGCCATGCTGACAGGCGCTCTCAGTGGCGCGATGGTTGGCCTGTCCGGTATTCCCCGGCGATTCATCGATGACCTAGAGCGCGCTAAAGTGCTACTGGCACTTGGCGAGAGGCTGGTAGGCGATATGCAAAGTCAGGCGCAGAAAAATGGCTCCCCCGGATATTTCATCGATGAGAGACGTTGCCCATGAACCCGTCGCAGCCTTTGACCATTGAAATCGTTTCCGACGTTGTCTGCCCGTGGTGCTTCATAGGTTTGCGCCGGCTGGACTTGGCCCTTGAGGCTGTCCGGCGCAGGCATCCTGATATTCGTTGCATCAAGCGTTGGCGCCCGTTCTTCCTGAATCCCAGCGTGTCGCCAGAGGGTGAGCCTTACCTGCCTCACCTGGTGAAGAAGTTTGGTGGCCCCGAACGGGTTCAAGCGGCATTCCAACATGTGCGTGATGCTGGCGCTGCCTATGGACTGGATTACCGGTTTGAAGACATCAAGGTCCTAGTCAATACGTTTCAGGCGCATCGACTCATTCACTGGGCACAACAAAGCGGCGATGCGCAGATTTTGGTAGAGCGGCTATTAATAGGGCAGTTTCAGCGCGGAGAGAACCTTGGTGATGAGGCTGTCCTTGCCAAAATCGCCGTAGAGTGTAGCTACCGAGAGACTGCCATCGTCGAATACTTGAACTCTGATGAAGACAATCAGCTTGTGCAGGAACAGGAAAGGGAGTCCAGGGCCTGGGGTGTGACCGCAGTTCCTACCTTCATCGTCGGGCGAAAGCTCATGCTCGCAGGGGCCGAAGACCCCATGCTTTTTGCCGAGGCCATCGAGCGAGTTTTGGTTATGGGTTCTTGATAAAGACGCGGCTGTCTGGGCTGTTCGCAGCAATCGGCCGGTTGCTGTTGAAAAGCTGCCCTTCAATCGACCACGTGACCAAAGTCCGCATTGGGTCGTCATGAGTCCTTCGCTGTAACATGACGTAGGCTTAGCGTGCTATTTTTTCCGTTTTCTGTGTTCTCCCCAACATCGGCACCTTCACCGCAGAGAAAGACGGCTTCACCGGCACGCTTCGCACCCTGACGCTCAACGTCAAGGTCAAGCTGGTTCCCAACGACAAGGGCGACACCGAGAACGCCCCCGACTTCCACCTGCAAGCGGCTGGCCACGAAGTCGGCGCAGCGTGGAAGAAGACCAGCGAGGCCGGGCGGGAATACCTGTCCGTATCCATCGACGACCCTTCGTTCCCGGCGACGGTCTATGCCCGCCTGATCGAGAACGAGGACGGCACGCACGACCTGATCTGGTCGCGCAACAAGCCGAAGGCGGCCTGACAGCCGCTTACCGCGTCCCGCCCACTGCGGCGGGGCGCGATGCTGCTGATCGCAGCACCGCACGCGCAGGATTTCTGCTGCTGCCGCGTGCTGGATACGCCCGTCACCGCGGGCCTGCATGCGTGCCTTGTGGCTCGCAATCCGTGTCAACGAGCGGTGTGTGGCGTGTCGGCGCTGTAAGCGCCGCCGGGCTTTCGGGCTTCGCCCCGTGCCGGCAAGCCGTCACGGCCATCCGGCTTCAATCCCTCACGCCTTCGCGCCTGCGGCGCTGCGCGCTCCGCTTGCTGCAATTCAGTACCACACGCCAACGCGCTACGGCGTGTCGGGCTCTTCCAATATCGCCCTGAGTTCCTGGCGCACCTGTGCCAGCAATTCATCAGCTTCGCGGGTGCTGTCACCGGCATAAGCCAATGTGAGCAGCGTGAGCGGATGCACTTCCATGACCTCGCACAGATCGGCCAGCTTCTGGATGGTTGGGCTTTTCAGGTCGCGCTCCAGCGTGCTCATGTAGGTGCGACTGGACACGTTGGAGAACGCTTCCTGGCTCAAACCACGCGCCTTCCTTACCGTCCGAATCGCCGCTGCCAATGAGTTCTTCGCTGCCACCTATGGTTTCCCCAAAAAACCAAGATGACAGCCCATTGCGCCCTATAGGACTACAATCTATAGTGTTCATTTGGTGGTGATGTTTTCCTTTTCCGTGCTTTTACGGAGATCCGCATCTGCGGATTTCCTCAGACCCAGGGAACCGCGTCCGTGTCTTTCCTGACTTCCACCAATACGCCTTCGTGCCTCTCCGCTTTTGCGGCTTCGTGCGCTTGCGCATACGTGCATCCGTCCGCAGGCACAGATGCGCCTCGGCGATTGCGTGTGTTCGTGGAAGGGGCGCGGCCTTGACCACGCTTGTCACCGAGGAAGACCGGGTGCACCTACTGGCCCACGGCCTCACCCGCGCCGCAGGCCAGGAATGTGACCCGCTGCCCGTGGTGCGCCTGTTCACACCGGACGCACATGCGACCTGGCTATTGGCCGCGCTCGATCCGACCGATGGCGATACGGCCTACGGCCTGATCGACCTCGGGATCGGGATGCCTGCCCTGGCGACGGTGAAGCTGTCCGATCTGGCGTCCATCGTCGGGCCGCTCAAGCAGCCCGTGATACGAGATCGGTACTTCCAGCCGACGCGGCCGCTGTCGGAATACGTTCGACTGGCTCAGGAAAACGGTTCGATCACCGATTGACGCATTCCAGCGCGACCAGGCAAAAAGTATCGCATTGTGACTATTTCGGTCTTAGCCAAGACCTGGCAAGTCTTGATCCGCATGCTTGCACCAGGGTGGTGCGCTCCTGACCAAAACAGTCATGATGCCAGGCGCGAGATTCGGCACGGTGTTCAATGCTGCACCCCATTTCCGGGCGGTGCAGTCGTCGCATTTAGACGATTTCGGCAATGCACTGGAGCGAATCTGTCTTGACACCAGCAGTTAAAGCGTAACCCGAGTTTGATGACCACTTGATGGCGATTCGATAGCTCCCGCACAGCGGAATTGTGGCGACGTTCCCAGAAACAGGGAGGTTTCGCCATGACTGACCGCAGCAGCCAACACTGGTATCCCACGGCCGCGTATCTCTACACGCTGCACCTCGATGGCCCAGCGCTGGCTTGGGAGTATTTGCGCAGGAATGCAAGCTACCGGCGCGACTGGCTACGCCGGCGTCGCAAGCCAGATGCGGCGCAGGCCTGGGGCCTGCGCCTGCTGGAAGATCCCGGCCTGGATGCGCGCGATGCACATCCTGCTTGGTTCCCCGATCACGACGGCGTGGTGCAGCTATACCCCGACGCCGACCCACCACCCGATGCGCATACCTTCGAGTTCTGGCGCATTCCTGGGCGCAAGCAACTGACCCACGACGGCAAGCGCCTGGTGCTTGTATCGCATTGGCCAGGCTGCTGCGTTCGGCTCGCACTCGCACCCGACCTAGAAGATGGCTCGGCCTATCTCTACGCCACACGCGCCTGCGCCACGCCCTGTGCGCGCTACCGCACGCTCGCTGCGAAGCTGGATGCGCTATCTGCCGCAACCGTGGCCGCGCCTGTGGCAACAGCCCGCTCTCGCCCCACGCCCGCCGCGCTGCTGGAACTGCATACCTTGCAAGCGCTCGACGCGACCCTCGCGGGAGCCTCTTTGCGCGAAGTGGCCGAAGGTCTGTTCGGCGCGGATGCCGTCGCGGCCGACTGGCACAAAGACAGTGCATTGCGTGCCCGCGTGCGGCGGCTGGTACGCCGCGGCGATGAGCTGATGCACGGCGGCTACCGCCGACTAGCGCAGCTTCCAATGTTCCCGTCGCATTAGGGGGGACGTTTCTCGACCCGTGCGAATCGTCCCTTAGCAAGAAGCCTTGCTTTCTTGAGAGTGCCTCTATCCGGCCGCGTGGTGTGGCCGGGCTTGATGGAGGTACATCCCATGCGACCTGCTCCCTCGCGGCCTGCCGCCGCTGCCGTCACTGCGACCTCGCAGCCTCAACGCTACCTGACAAACGACGAAGCCGCCGACTACCTGCGGCTGTCGCCGCGCACGCTGGAGAAGCAGCGGGTGATCGGCGGCGGCCCCAAGTTCCGCAAGTTCGGCCGCCGCGTCATGTACGCGGTGTCCGACCTCGATGCCTGGGCCGACCAGCGCAGCTACGAGGCCACGTCCGATCCCGAATACGCCGAGCGCCACGCGGGCGACTACCGTGATGGCCGCTGATCGTCGGCGCGTGGGTGGCCTTCGCCATGTCCAGCCCGCCAGGGCAAGCCTTGCCGCAGCGCGAACAGCTCGATCTGTTCCGAGCGCTGCCGGGCGACATGGCGCCACGCGATTCCCAGGACTTGATGGCCTTTCCGTTCTTCTCGCTTGCCAAGTCGCGGCGCACGGCGCCGATCGACTTCCGCAGCGGGAACGTCACCATTCGCGTGGAAGGCACGCAGGAGCACGGCATCGCAACGATATGGGATGCCGACGTGCTGATATGGGCCGCCTCGCAGATCGTGGAGGCGCGCGACGCGGGCCTGCGCCCGTCGCGCTGGATACGCGCCACGCCTTACGAGATTTTGCGCTTCATCGGGCGCGGCACGTCCCTCAACGACTACCAGCGCCTGAAGGCCGCCCTCGACCGGCTGCAATCGACCACGGTGGCCACGTCCATCCGCGAAACCACGGGAAGGCGCTTGCATCGCTTCTCGTGGATCAACGAGTGGAAGGAACTCGCCGACGCCAGCGGCACCCCGCTGGGCATCGAGCTGATCTTGCCGGACTGGTTCTATGCCGGCGTGCTCGACGCCGCCCTGGTGCTGACCATCGACCCGGCCTATTTCCGCTTGAAAGGCGGTATCGAACGCTGGCTGTACCGCCTGGTGCGCAAGCATGGCGGGCGGCAGGAGCACGGCTGGCAATTCGACTTCCGACACCTGTACCGCAAATCCGGCAGCGCGGCCCGCTTCTCGGACTTCGCCTACGACGTGCGCGCCCTGGTGGCGCGGCAGTCGTTGCCCGGCTACGTCCTCGGCATCGAGCGGATGCCGGACGACAACACCGAGCTGCTGACCTTCCGGCCCGTGCCGCACGCGGCACGGGGATAACTGCGGGAGAACCTGTGGACGGCCTCGTGCTATCAGGAGTACCGGGTATCGTGCTATCAGGAGTACGACCCTCGTGCTATCAGGAGTACGAAAACGCCGGAAAGCCAACAACGGCGCGGGTTTGCGTTCCCTCTAACTTACCTAACAAGAAATACATAACTTTTAGTAGAAGCGCGCCGTTTCGGTGGACAACCACGAAATGGCACGCCCAGGCCGGCTTTCCAGCTCGGAGGGCCGCGCCATGATCTTCGCGTTTCTCAACCAGAAAGGCGGCGTCGGCAAGACCACGCTCGCCACGCACATCGCCGGCGAACTGGCGATGCGCGGCCTGCATGTCATCCTGCTGGATGCCGACCCGCAGGGGTCATCGCTCGACTGGACGCAGCGGCGTAGCCAGCAGGGCCTGCCCCGTCTGTTCAGCGCCGTGGGCCTTGCCCGCGAAACGCTGCATCAGGAAGCGCCAGAACTCGCCAGGCGGGCCGATCACATCATCATCGACGGCCCGCCGCGCATCGCCGCCCTCGCGCGCTCCGCGCTGCTGGCGGCCGAGCGCGTGCTGATCCCCGTGCAGCCCAGCCCCTACGACGTATGGGCTTCTGCCGAGATGGTCGCACTGATCCGCGAAGCACAGGTGTTCCGGCCAGCGCTACGCGCGGCCTTCGTCATCAACCGGCGCGTCAGCACCACCATCATCGGCAGGGAGGCACGGCAATCGCTGGCCGAACAGCCGCTGCCCGCGCTGCGCTCGGAGATCCACCAGCGCATCGTCTTTGCCGACAGCGTAGCCGCTGGCCGGCTCGCCCGCGAAACCGCGCCCGACAGCGCCGCTGCCCGCGAGATCGCCGCGCTCACCGACGAACTGCTGCGGTGGCCGACATGACTGGAAAGCCATCACCACGCAGCAAGCGCGTCGGCATCGGTGTACGTCCCCCAGCGAATCCGCACGCCGAAGCGTGGATTCGCCAGGGCGACGCAGATGCCTTGCAGAAAGGCGACCTCTACACCGCTCGACTGACGCTTGACATCACGCCCGCCATGCGGGCGCGCATCAAGGTGTCGGCCTTCACGCGAGGCGTGACCGTAGCCGAACTGCTGCGCAGCCTGCTGGAGCGGGAGTTTCCCCCGGAGGGCACGCCGTGAACGCATCCGCTTCGACCGCCCACACCCCCAAAGCAAGTGCGCCCACGGCTGCACCGCCGCCGGCGCCTTCGACACTCGCCGGCCAGGCCGGCAACGTGCCGCTGACGCGCGTGGCGCTGACCTACATCGAACCCCGCTTCAAGCTCTACCTGCGCTTCGGCGAACCGGCGCGCACGCTCCAGCTCGACCGCTGGCGGCGCTGCGCCGTGTTCCTGCCGAACGCGGTTCTGTGCCGCATCCGTTGGCAGGCCAACGACTACGGCACGATCCGCTGGCAGCTCATGGTGATGCAGACCGCCACGCCGCTGGACGCCGTGCAACGCATCCCCGGCGTGCAGCCGGGCGCGCGTCTGCTGTTGCACGCCGAAGGCGATGCCAACGTTCGCGCCGTGCTGGAACGCATCGACGACATCGAGGCGCTGGGCATCGCAGCCGCAGACACATCGCCCGCGTACTGGCGCACGCTCGCGAACCGGCTCGCAGCGCGCTCGGCGTTACCCACATACACCACAGAACGGCACGCCGCCTGGCTGGCAGGGAGGGCATTGCCATGACCACGATTTCCACGACCGGCCCCGTGCCGCATCCTCGCTCGCGCCTGCGCACTCGCCTCGTGCTGGCAGGCTTCGCCACCGTCGGCCTCGCTGCGCTGGCCTGGGCTGCGTTCGTGCAGCCCCTGCCGCGAATGGCCTACAACCCGTCCGACAGCGTGGCGGTCGGTTGGTATCGCATCGAACCGTTCGACCCGCGCACCGCCTCGCGGCCACGTCCGCTGTCCGTGGACAGCATCGTGCTGGTGCCGCTGCCCGACAGGGCCGCCATGCTGGCTGCGCAGCGCAGTTACCTACCGACCCGCGTTCCGCTGCTCAAACGTGTGGGCGCAGTCGCGCCACAACACGTCTGCATCGTCGCCGGCCAGGTTCGCATCGACGGCGTGCCGGTGGCCGCCGCCCTGCCTGCCGACCGGCAGGGCCGACCGCTGCCATCCTTGCAGCTTTGCCGCCGTCTCGAACCGGGCGAACTGTTCCTCTTGAGCGTGACCAACCCAGCGTCGTTCGACAGCCGCTATTTCGGGCCGGTCAGTGCATCCACCGCGATCGGCGTTGCGCATCCGATCTGGCTGGAGACACGTCCATGATGGCCGCCGATTCGCTGCACTTTGCCGCGCCTCTCATCGTGCCATCGGGCATGTCGTTCTACTGTTCGTCGCCTTGTCATCGCACGTGCAGTGCGGGTGCATTCGCACCGCACTTCGCGCTGCCTTCGGCGCAGCCGTCCAACGTGCAGGCGTCTTGCCTCGAACGCGCCTGGCCTGCGGCCATTGGCGTGTTCGCCGGCGGGCTGGCTGCTGGTGCAGCAGCGCCGCCGGGCCGCCGATGCCCGGAGCGGGAGCGAGGGGCAAAGGCGGAAGGCAAGACAAAAGGACGCGGCACCGGGCCGCGTCGAAGGCCTGTCTGCACATGGGGGTGGCGCGGCACGGAGCGGCTTTGCCGCCGTGCCGCGTGGGGCGCGAGGCCCGCGCCAATGCAGGCATGTCCGCGTGCTTCGCACGCCCGGAGACGCCGGAGCTTGCCAGGGGCGCTGCCATGACCGACCGCCGCGACGACGATTTCCGGGTGCGCCCTGGCGCGCCGAAGAACCGAGGCAAAGGCCAGGGCCGGAGCTTCGTTTCCAAGGTGCTCAAGCGGGCTGGCAAAGCCAGCGGCGGCAAGTCGGCGGTGCGCCGTCCTGTCGCTGGCGGGAGCGGCCAGCACGCGGGCCAGCGGCCCGGCTCACGGCTTGGGCGCGGCCATACGGCAGCGCGCTTCGCAGGTGCAAAGCTGACACCCATGTCACGGCGCGTGACCGTCAAGACGCTGCTGGTCAACCAGCGCAACGCCAGCCCGCAGTCGCTCGCCAAGCACCTGCGCTACATCGAGCGCGACGGTGCCGGCCGGGACGGCGAGCCGGGCCGTGCCTACGGGCCGCAGACCGACCATGCCGACCTCGATGCCTTCAAGAAACGCTGCCAGGACGACCGACACCATTTCCGTTTCATTGTTTCCCCGGAAGACGGAGCCGAGCTGCACGACCTGCGCACCTACACCCGGCACCTGATGAACCGCATGGAGGCCGACCTGGGAACGCGGCTGGATTGGGTGGCGGTCGATCACTGGAACACCGACAACCCGCACACGCACCTGATCGTGCGCGGACGCGACGATACCGGCAGAGACCTCGTCATCGCGGGCGACTACATCGCCCACGGCTTCCGCCATCGCGCCGCCGAGCTGGCGACGGAATGGCTGGGGCCGCGCACCGAACTGGAGATCCAGCAGACCTGGCAGCGCGAGGTGAAGCAAGAGCGGTGGACGAGCCTCGACCGCACGTTGCAGCGCGAGGTCGGCGAGGATGACCGGGTGCGGATCGAACGCTTCAACGAACCGACGTTGCAACGCCAGCGCCTGCTACTGATCGGCCGGCTGCAACGCTTGCAGCGGCTCGGCCTGGCCGACGAGGTGCAGCCCAGCACCTGGGCCATCCATGCCGACGCTGAGAAGACCCTGCGTGCCCTGGGCGAGCGTGGCGACATCATCCGCACCATGCAGCGCGCCATGAGCGGCCAGCCGCGCGAGCTGGCGATATTCGAGCCGGCCGACGACGGCCGTACCCTCGTCGGCCGCGTGGCCGCCAAGGGGCTGGCCGACGAGCTGCACGACCGCGGCTATCTGGTCATCGACGGCGTGGACGGCAAGGCCCACTACGTCGCTTTGAACGCCCGCGACGAACTGGCGAGCTACCCCACCGGCGCGGTGGTGGAGGTGCGTGGTTCCGCCGAGGTACGGGCGGCGGACAAGAACATCGCCGCACTGGCGAGCGATGGCCTGTACCGTACCGATCATCACCTGGCGATCGAGCAAGGCCGAGCCAAGCCCGGCCGCGACCCGCAGGAAGTCGTCGCGGCCCACGTCCGACGGCTGGAAGCCCTGCGCCGGGCCGGCATCGTGGAGCGCGTGGCGGAAGGGCTATGGAAAGTGCCGGACGACCTATCCGAGCGTGGGCGCCAGTACGATGCGCAGCGACTGGGCGGCGTGGCCGTGGACCTGAAATCTCACCTGCCGATCGAGCGGCAGGCCCGCGTGATCGGCGCCACCTGGCTCGACCAGCAACTGATCGGCGGCGGCCGGGGATTGGGCGACCTGGGCTTTGGTGGCGATGCCAAGCAAGCCTTGCAGCAGCGCGCCGACTTCCTCGAAGAACAGGGGCTGGCCCAGCGGCGTGGGCAGCGGGTGATTCTCTCCCGGAATCTGCTGGAAACGCTGCGCAATCGGGAGCTGGCGCAGGCCGCCCAGCACATTGCCGCCGATAGTGGGTTGGAGCATCGGCACGTCACAGACGGGCAGCGCGTAGCCGGCATCTACCGGCGCTCGGTCATTCTCGCCAGCGGTCGCTATGCGCTGCTCGATGACGGCATGGGGTTCAGTCTGGTGCCTTGGCGGCCGATAATCGAGCCACGACTGGGGCAGCAGATCGCCGCGACTGTACGCGGCGGCGGTGTGTCATGGGAGGTTGGACGGCAACGAGGTCCTGGGATTGGATAGGGGCCGTAGGCTGTCGTACCGAGTTAAGGTGTCGAGCAGCGTTCTGGCCCTAGCTTCTGTGCTCCGTTAAGGCGACTAGTCTGTGCTTATCGCCGACGCTGTGGGTGCATGGTTGCTTGCCGATTCCGGTGCAACTCGCAAACGCGCTGCCCCGACCTGAACTGCCCATTCAACGATCTGCCCGGCCAACACGTCTGTCGCGACACCGAACGCGCTCACCACATCTGCCTCTCGCTTGCTGCCTGTAGCTTGGATTGCTTCGAAGCGTCTACTGGCAATAGCAGTCCGTTTGGCCGGATCGACCAGTTGCACATCGAGCCGAACCCGAACCGCGGCGATCGCTTCAGTGCCGCGGTATTCGAGCTGGAACGCCCGTAGCGTACTGCGCAACTCCATATCGGCGCTCATTGGCGTGCTATCGGTAATCACCGAAGTCGACCGGCCATCGCGCATGAAGGCTTCGACGATTCGGTCGCGTAGCAGCACCGGTGCGGGGTCGGCCCAACGCACTCCTTGCCAAGCCGACAAGCGACCATCGGGCTGCGCAATGAAAAGCCGCTCCGAATCCAGGACGCGACTACTCTCAGGGGCGTAGACGCGCAGCGCCCCAGGTCCAGGAACGGCGCGTGGCGTACTCTCCGCCTGGGCGATGTGATAGTCGGGCAGTTTGTAGGTGACCATTGGAGCTGTTTTGGGAAGCACACTGCACGCGGACAAGCCGAGTACTAGCGTCATAGTCGCGGCAGCGACGGGAATCATCCTGGCGGAAGTGTTCACGGCTTGGTTTCCTCAATGTTCTCTCCACCGAGCAGGTATTGCGCCGGATTGCGATCCAGTCGGCGCAGCACGGTGTTTAGATTGGCCAGCGCCTGCTGGAGTTCGTGCATGGCAGGGCCTGTGGCGGCCATGCCTTGGTTCAGCGATTCCTGATTGTTTTGCAGTAGCGTCTCAACCCTGAAAGCGGCGCGTTCGAGGGATGCCGTTGCATCACGCGTGTTCACCATGATTTGCTTACCATCGTTATTTAGTAGCAGGTTGGCATCGCGAAGAGTGCTATTTGCTTGGCGCACGGCAGCTGTCGATTCTCTGCTTGCTTCGGTCAGATTGCTGATTAACGTCGCGATCTCGGCCCTCTGGTCAGCGACCGCGCCCGTAGTCTGTTCGAGATTCACTAGACTGCGGTGCACAAGAGCCAAATTCTCCTTCGACAGTAACTCCTGCGTGCGCAGCAAGATGCCGTTGAGTGTCGTCATGCTGTTACCCTCGCCGGAGACCAGGGATGCCATCGCCGAACGTGGCGCGAGGATCAACGGTTCCTCGTCCTCTTTCCGATCCAGCAATGGCACGTTTGGCCCGCCGTCGCTCAACTCGATCACCGCGTTGCCGGTAATTCCCGTGATGACCAATTCAGCGCGGGTATCCTGCCGGACCGGGATGGTGGCATTGATACGCACGCGCGCTATCGCCCGCCTTGGGTCACGCGGCGAAAGAGAAAGTGCAACGACTTCGCCAATCGTGATTCCGCTGTACTGAACCTGGCTGCCGGGCGTAAGCCCGGTCACTGGCTCATCGAACATGATCCGGTAATACTGGTAATCGTGGTCGGAACGTGTGTCGCTGAGCCAGAGCGCGAAGCCGATACCAATCGCACCGAGCAGCACGACGAACAGACCAATGAATACATGATGGGCACGTGGCTCCATGATCAGACCACCTCGTTTTCAGAGTGTAAATATTGCGTGCGCCCAGCCCAATGCGTGCGCGACGGAAGAATGATGCAGATGCGGAGGGGTTTCATGGCTGCGTCTCTTGGCTGGAAGCACCAGTGGCCTGTGCGGCCGCACGGCCACGGGGGCCGTGAAAGTATTCCTGTATCCACGGGTGCTTGAAGCGCTCGACTGCCTCGATGCCGTCGTTGATGAGTACCTTCTGGTTCGCCAGGACCGCGACACGGTCGCATATGGTGTACAGCGTATCGAGGTCGTGGGTTACCAGAAACACCGTGAGGCCCAGTGCATTGCGCAGGGTCAGAATCAATTGGTCGAAAGATGCAGCCCCGATTGGATCCAGTCCTGCGGTGGGTTCGTCAAGAAACAGGATGTTCGCATCAAGCGCCAAGGCTCTCGCCAGTGCTGCTCGTTTCACCATGCCTCCGGACAACGAGGCCGGATACTTGTCTCCCGCTCCGGCAGGCAACCCCACCAAGCCCAGCTTGCTTCTTGCCAAACGCTCGGCAAGAGGCCGCGCCAGACCGACATGCTCGATCAAAGGAAGAGCGACGTTCTCCAAGACGGTCAGCGATGAATACAACGCGCCCTTCTGGAACAGAATGCCGAACCTTCGCTCCATACGCGCGCGCGCAAGCCATTGGGCTCGCAGTAGGTCGCGCCCCCCGATACGGACCACGCCCGAATGCGGCTTCTGCAGCCCGACGATGCTACGCAAGAGCACGGATTTCCCGGTGCCTGATCCTCCCACCACGCCAAGGATTTCCCCGCGTCGCACGTCCAGGTCCAGGTCCTGATGGACCTGCTGGGTTCCAAACCTGTTGTCTAGGCCGCGCACTTCAATAGCGTGTCGCACACCGTTGTCGGTGTCTTCCTTCACCGCGCTCACCAGCCCATCTCCATGAAGAACAGTGCAGCGATGGCATCGATCAGGATCACCATGAAGATTGATTGCACAACACTAGAAGTCGTGTGGTCGCCTACCGACTCAGCGCTACCGGCGACCTTGAACCCTTCATGGCAGCCGATAGCGGCGATCATCACCGCGAAGAGCGGGGACTTGCTCATTCCGACAAGAAAATGGCGCACCTCGATTTTTTCCTGCACGATGGCAAGGAACTGTGCAGGAGGAATCTCCAAGCTCAGTGCGCATACAGTGGCGCCGCCCACAATGCCAGCCAAGATGCCTACTAATGTGAGCAGTGGCAAGGACACAAGAAGCGCCAGCACGCGTGGCAGCACCAGCAACTCGATGGGGTCGAGCGCGTTGGAGCGAAGCGCATCGATCTCTTCATTTGCCTTCATCGAACCGATTTGGGCGGTATACGCGCTTGCGGTACGGCCTGCAATCAATATGGCCGGGAGCAGCACTCCGAACTCGCGCATGAACGAGAAGGCGACCAGATGCACCGAGAAGATGCTCGCACCGAAGTTGGCCAGCACCGTTGCGCCCAGGAACGCCACCACCATTCCTACCATGAAGCTCAGTAGCGCCACGATGGGAATGGCGTCCACCGCTGACCGCTGGATTTGAGCGATCACCGAGGTCGTGCGCCAGCGACGCGGGTGACGAACGGTACGGCTCCATGTTTCGATGATCTGACCCACGAACCCGGCCAGACCAAGACACGCACGACAGCCCTGTTCCACGGTCAGGCCTATGCGTCCCAGACCGCGGAGCAGAGGATTCCCGCTCACCGCTGCTTTGTCCGTCTTCTGCTGAGCGGTAGCAGCGGCGGCAAGCGCTTTCATTAGGGCGAGGCGATCCGGGGACAGATTTGGAGCTGCCTCCGGCCGGTCGAGTATCGAGTCTGGCCCGAGAATTTCCACCAGCAGAGCCGCGCCGGCGGTGTCCAGTCTCTGGACTTGCGTCCAGTCGAGCAAGGGAGTGGCGTACCCCTCGGCATGGCTGATGCGGGCGGCGGACACGGATTTTGCCAGACTGGCGTAGTGCTCTATCGTCCAGTCGCCACCCGCCAGCCATTTGTGATCACCGCCGACCATGGCATCCTGCCGGAGCCAAGCCTGTGAAGCGTTGCTCATGGCTGCGTGTCCCGCCAAGCGCTGTCGATGCGCTCGATGCAGTTCGTGATCGCCGCTTTGGCATGACCCAGCAATGTGTACGAACCGGCGAACTCTTTAATGACGTTGCCGCGCTCGAAGCAACTGGCGGCAGCAACGCGTCGTCCCGTACTTACATCGACTGCTTCGAACTCTAGGCTGGCACCGCCCGTCGTCACGGGTCCAACCAGCAGGGTCGTCATTGCATTGACTGCCCGATTCGGTGTCTGCAGTTCGGTGACCGCTACACGCACCCGAACCTGTCCCGTGCCACCTGGGGTGGCGGGACTTTTGCCTTCCTGGCGTTTCAGTTCGCTCGTCACATGGTCTAGCACTTCACGCTGCTGCGCGTCATCGAGCCCATCGATGCGACCCGAGGCGGTCTTGATCTGCGCATCTTCCACCACGACAGCGGCATAACGCTTGGGCTCGAATCCCGCTGCGCGGTACATCAGTACGTTCTCGTATCGTGTCGGCGATAACTTCTCGTAGTCGCCGAGAAATCCGGAGCGCGTCATGCTGTTGGTCGCGCATCCAGAGAGCGCGGCTGCTACGCAAAAAAAAATGCCGCCGCGGATCAATGCAGTTTTGCTCTTCATAATGGGTCTCCTTGATCAAACGAAACTAAGACAGGCAATGCCTGCTGCGATGAGGGCGGTGCCAGACCAGCGCGTCACTGATGCGAGATCGCCTAGCAAGAGGGCGCCGATACCCAAGTTTCCAAGTAGCCCGATTCCTGCCCAGGCTGCAGAGGCCGCGCTGATCGGAATCCGCTTGAGCGCGAGCCACAAAAGTGCGCCGCTGGCCGCCATGCACGTCACTGCCACACAGAGGCCGACCCAGCGCGTCGGACCGCCCGCCGTGATGGCCCGCAGGCCCAATGGATAGCCCGCTCCTAGAACCCCTGCGGCAATGACAATCGACCAGGATTTCCAGATCAGCGGATGGATGCTGAATCGCATAAGCCTAGCGAGACATACGGATGAAGCGTGGGTACATACGAATTCTGAGAATGCGCAGCACGAGGCGGTCCGCAAGAGACTCATGAGCGATCTCCATGCGCGGTGGCGGCACTCAGGCTCCACGGCCCAATTCGCTTGATTCCAAACAGGACTTCGTAAAGCAACGGAATCAAGCCCAACGTCACCAGCGTTCCGAGCGCCAGCCCACCGATCATCGCGATCGCCATCCCTTTCCATAACGGTCCGGAGAAGAGCATGAGTGGCACCAGTCCCGAAATGCAGGTGACCTTGGTCATCACGATTGGACGAAGTCGTTGTATCGCGGCCCCAACCAAGGCTTCATGGCGCGGCAGGCCTTCCGCTAAGCCCTGGTCGATGCGTTCCAGCAACAGCACGGCGTTGTTGACAATGATCCCGAACAAGGCCAGTACGCCGAAGGTCGCCATGAAGCTGAAAGGTGTGCCGGTTAGCTTCAGAGCCAATACCACGCCGATAAGCGTGAAAGGGATCGTCGCGAGGATCACACCGAGCTTGCGGAAGGAATTGAACTGCCATACGAACAGCATCAGCATCGCCAGAAATGCGAGGGGCATGTAGGTCGACAGCGCGGCGTTCGATTCGGCAGCTTCCTCGATCTCGCCGCCAAGTTCGACCGAGTAGCCCGCGGGCAGGTCCAAGGCAGCGACGCTAGGCACCAGGCGGTTGACGATCTCCTGGGCGGTGTAGGAGGTGTTCTGTCCTTGCACGGTGATCGTGCGGATGAGATTACGCCGTTGGATGACCGATGGCTCGCTCGCGAGCGATACGTCTGCGACCTGGGCCAGCGTCACCGCCGGACCGCCGTTGCTGGGATAGATGAGCGTCGCGCCTACGTCTGCCGTGCTGCGACGCTCGCTTACGATGCTGCGCAGGACGATCGGAACGGAGGTGTCACCGTCGCGAATCACCGAGATCGATCGGCCGCTGTAGCGGACATCCAGCCCGCCAGCGATGTCTTCAGTCGTTACGCCCGCCCGACGCGCGCGGTCCTGGTCAACCTTTACGTCGATGCGGCCAATGCGCGTATCCCAATCGTTCTTGACGTTGATGGTTCCGGGCAGCTTGCGCAGTGCTGCTTCGATTTTGGACGCAGCCTCCAACAATACCTCCTCATCCGGACCGCTGACACGATAGATGGCGGTCCCTGATTCGGTCGCACCGAGCGAGAAGCGCTTGGGCTCGGCGCGCACGTCGCCATGTGCGTGCGCAAAGTAGCTGCGGGTTCGGGCGAGGACAGCGTCGATGTCGCTCTTCGGCTTCAGTGTGACAACGAAGTACGCGATGTTCGATGCCGGCAGCGGTGGATTCAGGCTAAGGATGAAGCGAGGTCCACCATCGGCGACGTAGCCGATGTGATCGGAGACTTCTGGATTGATGTTCGTGTCGCCCAGCCAACTACTGATCTGCTTCACGCGTGCGAGCGTTTCGCGCGAATCCGTACCTGGGGCGAGCTGCACCGGAATCTGGAACTGAAGCCGGTCGGACTTGGGCATGAAATCGTAAGGCAGGGTGGTGAAGCCATACAGCGCAATGGCAAGCGCCGCGATCATCGACGCTACATAGACCGCCTTATGGTGGAGAACCCACTCCAGTACGCGCCGGTAGCCACGGTAGAAGCGGGTGTCATAGGCGTCGCCATGCTCCTGCTTGTGGTGGGGTTTGGCGAAGTGGTAGCACAACAGGGGCGTGACAGTCAGGCACAGCAGCCACGATGCGAACAACGTCAGTGCCAGCACGACCACGAGATTGTGCAGATACTCGCTCGTGGCGTTCTGGCCAAAAAAGAACGGCGAGAACACGATCACGATCACGAGCGAGGACGTGAGCAGCGGAATGGCGAGCGTGCGGCCGGCCTCGAGGCAGGCATGCTTACGATCTTCGCCACCGGCTAGGCGGCGTTCGATGTCTTCGGCAATCACAATGCCGTTGTCCACCAACAAGCCGAGCGCAATGATGATGGCGCCCATCGAGACGTTCTGAAGCTCGATGTTCATCGCGCGCATGACGATGAGTGCACTGAGGATCGTCAACGGCACGATCATGCCCACGATGATCCCGGTTCGCCAACCGAGGAAGAGCACGACGACACCGAGGACGACGATGATCGTCTCCATCATGACGTGGTTCATTTTGCCCATCTCGTGCTTGACGACATCGGCCTGGAAAGTGACGTATGACAGATCGAAACCCGCCGGCAGCAGCTTCTCCTGGTCTGCAACCCGTGCTTTGAGCGCTTTTCCGAACTGCTCCACGTTTTGACCAGAGGCCATCGAAACCGCCATGACGACCGCGGGCTGGCCTTTGTAGATGGCGGCAGACTCCGGCGGATCGGCTGGCCGCACACTCACCTGCGCCAGTTCACCCAATGCGATCGTCGGCATGGGCGCCGTACTACTTTGCGGTCGCGGCAGCGCGATCGGCATTGCTCGCAGGGAGGGAGCGTCACTCACTTCGCCACTGACCGCCAAGGTTGCATTGATGCCGCCGACGACAATTTGTCCACCCGAAGCGACGACGTTCTGTTTGACGAGTTGGTCGATCACCCCCTGTGGTGTCAGCTCCAATCGCGCAAGCCTAGGCCGATCGAACTCGAGATAGACGCGCTCTTCCTGCAGGCCGTAGAAAGTGATGCGCTCAATACCAGGCACGGTGTACAGGCGGTCGCGCATCTGCTTGAGCGCGACGCGCATCTCGCTCATGGAGTAACCTGGTGCAGTGACCGCAATCGAGGCAACCGCGACGCGGCCGAAGTCTTCGTCGACGAAAGGCCCCATCGTGCCCTGTGGTAAGGCATCCTTCGAATCGGCGACCTTGGCCCGGACGCGCTGCCAGATCGGTGCCAAGTCGGTGTAGCGGTCCCAGATCGTGACCTGGATCATGGCGCTGCCTGCGCGCACGGTGCTCGTCACGCGCTTGACCTCTGCCAGTTCGCGCAAGCGCTCCTCGATCGGCCGGGCAATGAGTTGCTCAACGCGTTCGGCGGGCAGCCCCGGGTTCAACGCCGTGACCATCGCATCGCGGACCGTGACAGTCGGCTCCTCCTGAGAAGGAAAATTCAGGAAGGTCGCGATGCCGGCGACGAAAATGATAAGCGCTACAAAGTAGGTAAGTCGACTGGCGCGCAGCGCCATCTCGGTGATCTTCATGATGAAGTAACCTGGTGGATCGCGTTAGCGCTTGGTCAATTGAGTGGTGGCTTCCAGTGGTGTCACTGGCTGTCCATCGGTGAGCCATCCGCCTCCGGCGGCAACCACCGTCTCGCCGGGCTTAAGTCCAGCGAGGACGCGCGCGCTGTCTCCTTCCTGTGCCGGCGTGAAGCGCACCGCGCGACGGTGCACCTTCTTATCTGCAGGGGTGTAGACGAAGACGGAAGCCTCACCCGGCTTCGTGCCGAGCACCAGCGAGGCATAAGGGACGGATACAGTCTCGGGCCGAGAGGTCTTGGAGGTCGCCGCAGGTGCGTCGAGCACGACCTGTACGGGAATACCTGGCCGAAGTGCGCGCGCTTGCGCGTTATCTTCAGGCACTAGCACCACGGGTAGGAGCGAGCCATTTTCGGCGCGCAGACCGACACGACGTACCACCGCTCGGATTGGTTGTTCGGCTCCGCTCCAGAACAGTTCTGCGCGTTGGCCGACATCTATGTGAGGTGCCTGTGTAGTAGACGCGTTCGCGATGATCTCAGTGCCACTGCGCACACCGTCGACCTGAAATACCGGCGCACCAGCAGCAATGTCGGTGAACGCCAAAGCCAGCTTTTCCGCCACGACACCATCGAAAGGAGCGACGATTATCGTGCCACGTTGTGCTCGTTCGGCCAGGCCAAGCGCTGCCTTGGCAGTGCGCGCTTGGCCCTCTGCGACCGCTAGCTGCGCCTTGGCGCTCTCGAACGCAGCAGGGGAGATGACTTCGCTTTCGAGCAACCGGCGCTGTTGATCTGTCTGTACACGTCGATCCATCAGGCCGGCTTCGGCGGCCGCCAGGGATGCTTGCGCTTGCGTCACGCGAAGCCGGTCAGGTTCCGCATCAAGTTCTGCCATGACTTGACCGCGGGCGAACCGTTCACCCACGTCGACGTTCAACTTGGCGATCCGTCCTCCTGTTTCAAATCCTAGGATGCTGCGCTCGGTTGCTCGCGCCGAGCCAGTCAATTCGATGCGGGAGCTATGCGGAAGATCCGACTGCGCGGCGGCGAGCTTCACTGCACGCGGAGGCTCGGATACGGTGGATTGCGAGTTTCCGCACCCTGAGACCAGGGTCGAAATGAATAGTGTGCAAGCAACCGTCAAGGAGCGCAGTGCGCACGCGGTCATGAAAGCTCTACGGACGCGACTCATGGGTGTCCTTTCGCAGGGATCAGTTCGAGATGGCCCGAGGCGAGATCCTGGAGCGCCCGAAAGAAATGCCGCCGCTCTGCGGGTGCGAGTATCGGCAGACCCAGGAGATCGGCGAACAGGGCGCCATCCAATGCCAGCATGATGAGTGCCGCGGTCTCGGTGCCACGCGGGGATCGACGCACGCGTTCGTACTGCACGCGATACCACTCGCGCAGTGGGTCGAGAAGTGTTGGATCTTCCGCAGCTGCCGCGAGCAGCGCTGCGCCCATCTTCTGCATCTCGTCGTCGGGTATCGCTTCCACCTGGCTCGACAGCCAGGGGTCCGGGTCTCCGGCAAACCTGCGCTCGTGATTGGCTTGTACCGCGTCGAACGCCCGGATCATCTCGTCGATCAGTGTCACGAACAAATCGCGTTTGGTCTTGAAATGATAGAGAAACGCCCCTTTGCTCAACCCGGCCCGCACGACGACGGCGTCCAGCGTCAGACGACTGGCGCCTTCCTCCAGCACCAGTTCGCGAGCGGCCTGCAGGATGCGCTCGCGAGTTAGCTGGGCTCTTTGCTGGAGAACGGGCTGCGCATCGGTGCTGCTATGGGCGGTGGACGGGGGGTGCAACTTTGTTTTCGCGCGAGGCGGCATGGTCGTGCTCCAAAAAAAGCTTGAGTCATATACAGTCCAGACGGTATAGTAGAAGGCGTAAAACAGTCCGTCAAGACTTTTTCGGAATGCAAGGACCTGCCATGTCTCAAATTCTTGAACGCTATCGCCTCATGGCCATGATTTCGCCGCTAATGCTTCTTGCGGCTTGCAGCCATGCTCCGCACTCTGCCGATCCGCCTCGCCTGGATGTACCGGCCCATTTCTCAAATGAAGAGGGAGGTGAAGGCATCCTGGACAAATCATCCCGCCGTACTCTTCCCGTCGACTGGTGGACGGCCTACGGCGATCCACAGCTCAATGTCCTAGTCCGGGCGGCGCTGGAGCGCAACACCGAACTGTCGATTGCGCGCGCGCGCGTCGACGAGGCCTCGGCCGCCACGCGGCGAGCACGGGCCTCCCTGCTCCCCTCGTTGTCCGCGGGCACGCAGGCAACTCGAGGACGCGACTATTCAGAGAACGTTGCGATCGGCAATGATGGCCGCGCCACGTTGTCTGCATCGTGGGAGGCAGACCTGTCGGGGCGGCTTTCGCAGGCAGCAGAAGGTGCGCGCCTGGATGCGGTGGCAGCCGAACAAGCGTGGGTTGCCACGCGTTGGCAGGTCGCGTTTGAAACAGTGTCGGCGGCTGTGCAGCAGCGCCAAGCCAGTGAACTCGAAGCGCTCGCCACGGCGCGGCTGGCATCCGCCGAGCGACTTGTCTTGCTGACACAACGGAAGTTCGAGGCCGGACAAGCTACCGGCTTCGACATCGAGCGAACCCGCTCCGGCGTCGTCGCACTGCGTGTGGAGCAAGAGCAACTTCGGCGTGCGCGCGGCGAGGCGACGCATGCACTTGATGTACTAGGGATGGTCTGAAGTAGCCATGTATTTCCCCGGCATACCACCTAGCGCAACTTTTAAACTCGCCAAATGATCAAAAAACAATCAATTCGACGAGTATTTCTTACGTTTTCGCCACCCGGACCCCACTCCGGTGGCCATTTCCCGCATTACAGGCGCACCTCTCCTGCATTCGTCAGTAAATGTCGGCGCGCCATCCACAGGTTCGACAGAGCGAACAGTGTCACCAGTTGCGCCGTGTTTTTGGCCAAGCCGCGAAAGCGCACCTTGGTGTAACCGAACTGGCGCTTGATTACCCGGAACGGATGCTCGACCTTGGCGCGCACCTGAGCCTTGGCCTTTTCAATCTTGCGCTTGGCTTTGTACAGCACGCTGCGCTTATCGAGTTTTTTGTAGGTGCTGCGGCGTGCCGCCACCTGCCAGATAACTTCACGTCCTTCATGCTCGGGCCGCTTTTCGACACCGGTGTAGCCTGCATCGGCGCAGACCACGTTTTCGTCGCCATGCAGCAATTTGTCCACCTGGGTGACATCCGCCACATTGGCCGCCGTGCCCACTACGCTGTGCACCAGACCCGATTCGTCATCGGCGCCGATGTGGGCCTTCATGCCAAAATAATACTGGTTTCCCTTCTTGGTCTGGTGCATTTCCGGGTCGCGCTTGCCGTCCTTGTTCTTGGTCGAACTGGGCGCATTGATCAGCGTTGCATCGACGATGGTGCCCTGGCGCAGCGACAGGCCGCGGTCGCCCAGATAGCCATTGATGACAGCGAGGATGCCGGCCGCCAGCTCGTGTTTCTCCAGCAAGCGGCGGAAGTTGAGAATGGTGGTTTCGTCGGGGATGCGCTCCAGGTTCAGCCCGGCAAACTGGCGCAGGATCGTGGTTTCGTACAGCGCTTCCTCCATCGCTGGATCGCTGTAGCCGAACCAGTTCTGCAGCAGATGCACACGCAGCATCGCCATCAACGGGTAGGCCGGACGGCCACCTTCACCTTTCGGATAATGTGGCTCGATCAAAGCAATCAAGCCCTTCCACGGCACCACCCGATCCATCTCGATCAGGAACAACTCCTTGCGGGTTTGCTTGCGCTTGCCAGCGTACTCGGCGTCGGCGAAGGTCATCTGCTTCATCGGGAAACTCGGTGGGTGGGGTCGCGGTATTTTGCCAAATCAGAAAGTCTTTTTCAGAGTTTCCCTAGCGGGACAAACGCCCGGAGCGTCTGCAGCTTCTCCGACTCTTGCTTCACTCGCCGCCCCCAATTGGACACCGACACGCATACCTGCGGACCTGCTGAGTGAGCGGCCCGACGTGCGCGCCGCCGAAGCGAAGTTCGCAGCCGAAACCGCGCGCTGGAACGCAGCCGAAGGCGAACGCTTCCCTAAGCTGGTGTTGGACCTGAGCGGCGGACGGCAGCGCGTTGAGAGTGCGGGGACGCGCATTACCGGCAACATTTTTTCACTTGGGGCCGGGGTTTCGTTGCCGATCTTCGATGGTGGCGCGATCCGTGCCGGCATCGAGACCGGAGAGGCGCGCAGCCGAGCTGCGCGCGCGGAGTTCGAGCGCACTTTGTTGAGTGCATTGCAGGACGTAGAGAACGCATACCTCGGTTGGCATACGCAGCACGCCGCACTGGAGCATCAGACCGAGGGGGTCGCAGTCGCGGAGCGTCAGCTCGATCGCAGCCGCCGTCTGTTTGAGGCGGGACAAGTGGACGCCACGGTGGTGGCCGAGGCTGAGGCGGGGGTGATGTCAGCGCAGGCTTCGCTGATCCGCACGCGGGCCGAGACAGCCGTGCAATGGGGTGTGCTGGCAAAAGCACTATCCGGCCCACCTGTTTGATCGGGGAAGCTTGCTGGAGCAGCTTGCGAAGGCTAGATAGCGTGGCGCAAGGCGAAGGTGGTGAGGCCTAAGTGAGGAGGAATGCGAACATGGAAATTCGGCATCTGCGCTACTTTCTAGCGGTGGCAGAGGAACTGCACTTTGCCCGAGCCGCAGAGCGCCTCCACATCGAGACATCGCCGCTGTCGCGCGCCATCAAAGAGCTTGAAGAGGAGTTGGGCGTAGCGCTATTTGCGAGAACCACTCGGAGCACCCGCTTGACTCGTGCAGGCAGACTCTTCTTTGAGAGCGTACCCCGTGTCTTCGCAGCTTTGCAGCAGGCGCGCGACAGTGTGAACGCCGCAGCCAATGGCTTTCATTGCCAGCTCCGTATTGCATTGTCTGATGGAATCACGCCATCGCGCCTGCCTGCGTTGTTGGCGCTCTGCCGGCAGGAAGAGCCGGAAGTGGAAGTTCGCTTCTTCGAAGTGCCTTTGTCACAGCAAATCAAGGGATTGTGTGGCGAACTGTACGATCTCGGCTTCGCTCAATCGGATGAAGTCGGCGAAGGCATCATCGCCGTGCCGGTGTGGAGTGACCCTCTGATGGTAGCTGTGCCCGCACGGCACCCCTTGCTATCCCACAAACAGATTCCCCTGGAAGAGCTGTTGCGGTATCCGCTGGTGCTCTGCGACGCGGTGGCGTGTGAGGGCCATGCTCGGCAAGTTGAACGGGTGCTACGTCGCGTGGACATTGAGCCTCTAATTGCCGAACGCGTGACTTCCAGCGATCTAATGATGGTCCTGGTTTCGGCGGGACTTGCACTAGGCCTCACAGGAGGTGCGCATATTACTGCCAGCAGGGAACAGGGTGTGGTCGCACGGCCGCTGACTGGAGGTTCGCCCATGCTCACGACCTATCTGCTACGACCGGCCAGCGAGCCGTCAGAAATACTGACTCGCTTCATGGAACGCGTTCATTCGATCAAATCTCCAGACGCCAAAAGTCGGCGGTAAACCATCACACAATCTCCCAAGGAAACTTAACCATGAAGAAGATTGCTCTCATATTGCTTTCCTCGACACTGGCAGCCTGCAGCCCATCCGGGAAACCAGATAAAGGCAACCTTCCGACGGTCGATGAATTAGCGCTCAATCCTGAGCGGCTGAAAAAGTTGCGCCAGCAATGCAAGTTGGATCGTCCTATGCTGGGCGACCAACTATGTAACCGGGTTGCCGAGGCTACCCGAAAGCGCTTTTACGAAGATGGCGATGTGCCCTACACCACACCTAAAGAGCCGCCGAAGTTCTAAGCTGGTGGTCACGCTGGAGTATGTATGCCGGATATGAAAAACTTGAAGGAGAATTGCAATGGGCTGGATCTATCTTGTTTTGGCTGGATTGTTTGAAATCGGATGGCCGGTCGGGCTGAAAATGGCGCAAGAGCCAACATCGCGTTGGAGTGGGGTCGCAGTAGCCGTCTCTTTCATGACAATTAGCGGCGCCTTCCTATGGCTTGCTCAGCGTCAGATACCGATTGGGACTGCTTATGCGGTGTGGACGGGTATCGGAGCGGCGGGAACGTTCTTAGTCGGAATTCATTTCTATGGCGACCCAACCTCCCTGATGCGATACCTTGGCGTGGCGCTGATCATCCTGGGCGTTATCACGCTCAAGTTATCGAGTTGAGTACTAGCTCCTTTGATAGCGTAGTCACTGGGACACCCTGCGACACAGACTGGATCGGGTTCTGGGAACTCGCACGGTCACCTCCTCCTAGTCGTTATATGTGGTGAGCTTGCCGCAGCCTCGGGAGAGTTCGAGCCAGTGCGCGTAAGGCGGTGGAGCAGCCATTCCGGGTGCTCCACCTTCAGCTCCTGCAAAGGTGGAGAAAGAGTGTGGGTTGGCTAGCATGGCGCGGCCAAGAATCACCAAACCCATCTACCTGCCAGCGATCACGTGCTCGGCCATTCGCGGATGGTCGATGCCCCAACTCACTGCCACAGGTAGCCCAGTCTCGCGGCTCATGCGTTTGGCAAAGGGGCTGACGCGACGGCCGGCAACCAGCGGCTGGCCATTCGCTTCCTTGACATTAACCAGTCCGGCTCGGCCGTGGCAGACCGCCGCGACCACCCTGCCGTCAGCCCAAGCGCCCGACAGCAGATTGACGAGCGCCCCGCTCCGGGTAAGTCCCACATGGTGCCATGGCCGCCGGGCAGGAACATCACCGCACCCCCTTCCGGGGCGATGCTGTCGATCTTCAGCGAGCCTTCGAGCTTGTCCATCGACACCTTGTCATCGAGGAAGCATTCCACGCTCGGCGGGTTCATGCCTTCGCTCGCTATGGAATGAGGATCCACCGGAATCTCGCCGCCGGCGATTGACGCAATATCCACATTGGCACCTGCATCGACCAAGGCGTAGTACGGGGTGGACTGTTCCTCGAACCACACGCCGGTCAGGCGCGGGTCGTCGCCCATCGTTGCCTGCGAAGTCAAAACCAGCAGAATCTCGAGGGGAGTTCCCATCATGGTTTTCTCAGTTCAGACGCTTGGGATCAAGCGGCCAGCGACCATTACGCCTGCTTGGCTTTGCGCGCTGTCTCGACCAAGCTGTCGAGCCAGTCCTGATGGCCGTTGATCATCGGGTTGGGTTTGGCGTTGTGCAGCTCCTCGGCCGGCTTGCCCTTCTGCGTTTCCTGCGTGAGGATGCGCACGCGCCCGCCGTCCAGGTTCTCGACCAGCCAGGCGTGATGCACATCCAGGCGCGTATCTGTGCCTTCCTCGCCGGACCAGCCGTGCCAGGCCACGCGGCCGGGTTGCCCATCCGCAGGTGCCACGTACTCGTTGCACTGCCCCTCTACCGGGAAGCCGAAGGTCTCGAAATAAAATCGATCGCCGTCGGCCAGTACCGGGCCTTTGCCGCCATGAAAGCGCACGTTAGCCGAGTTGGCGTAGTAGCTTGACCACAGCGATGGTGTGACGAGTAGCGGCCATACGTCGGCCGCGCTCAAGCCGGCGGCGATGATCTCATTAGAGGCGAAATTCTCAGTAAAGCCCGGCGTGTAGCCTTCGGGCCAGAGGATGGCGTTCTGTTGCTTGCTCATATCGAAGCTCCTTCACAAAATGTCAATGACGCAACAGGGGTGGCTGCGTCATTCAAGTGGTCATAGAGCAATCATGATCCTCCCTGTGAAATAAGTGAAATACTAATTTTTTATTTTTGAAATCATATAATTTGATATCAGCGTCTAGGTTCTGCCATCCGCCGACAAGGCTATCTCGCAGCGGTGCTACGAAAGGGTCCGTCTCCAATTGAGCCGGCTGATTGCATATTTGTAGTGCGAGGCAGAGTTGTGCTGAGCATGACGATGAGAGCCATCTTGCCTACTTGTTGTTAGCACAGGAAGTGAACAGCAGTGCTCGTATCCAGCGATGTGCTGGATCGTGATGGGTGCGTTCGTGCCAAGCAGCCGTCTTGGTGAACCCCGGTATCTTCACCGGCGGCAGGGAGATAGCCAGCTTGTCCATACCGGCGACCAAGCGGCTCGGCAAGATCGCAACCATGTCACTGGCACGCAGGATGTCTGGCAAGATCAGAAAGCTCTTGACCGACAGTGTGACGCTTCGTTGTTTGCCCAACTGTTCTAGCGCATCGTCGGTGACGCCGCGGAAACCTCCACCATCGTAGGAAACAAGCGCATGGTCGAGAGCACAGAACTGCTTAACTGTCAGCTTGCGCCCCATAGCCGCTGGATGGTCTTCCCGCAGGACACACACGTAGTGCTCCTTGAATAGCTCTCGGGCATGCAGATTTGGCGGAGTGATCTCTGGCGTCAGGAGGGCTAGATCGATCTGACCGCGCTCAAGCTGGTTCTGTAGCAGTCCGCTCTCGACTGGCACTAATGAGACTCGAACGCGCGGTGCGTGCTGTTTGAGTGCCGATAGAAATGGGACAGCAATGGCACGCAGCGCATAGTCCGTCGCGGCGATGGAGAAGGTCAGTTGTGCGGTGGCTGGGTCGAAAGAAGGTGGCTGGAGCAGCGCGTCGATTTCCGCTAGCACCTGTTTGACAGATATCCCTATGTCTAGCGCCCGCTGCGTCGGAACGATGCCCCGCTGCGCACGCGCGAACAGCGGGTCGCCGAAGCTTTCACGCAGCCGCGCAAGCATGCCGCTCAAGGCCGGTTGGGTTAGTCCAAGACGTGCTGCCGCCCGTGTCACGTTGCGTTCGTCCAACAATACGTCCAGCGCCTTGAGTAAGTTGAGATCCATGCTCTTGATATCTTTCATTCTTATCCAGATTTCAATAAATAATTCTTTCCCATGATATCTAGATTCTGCTCATGAGGGGAGCGAGACCCAGCGAGAATTTTTTTCTGGGCAACCTCTTGGAAACTCCAAATGCGCCATAGGGTGCTTTAGTTTGCGGCGTTTGTCTTCGACTCGCCCCGCCGCTCATTCTTTCTTTTCCCTCGACCGTTGTGCTCAAAACGGTCTTTGACGGGCACCCACCCGGCACCGATCCTCGCTCTATGCGGCACGTTCCTGTGCCGCTTTTGAACGAGGAATCAGTGCAGGGAAATCGGAGGCCAGTCAATGCAAGCTCAGGGCGTACTGTTCGGGCAGATCGCCGCCGTATTCGGCATCGTGATCGCCGGCGTGTGGGGTGCAACGCAATGGACAGCCGCCGTCCTGGGCTATCAACTACGCCTTGGCTCGCCATGGTTCGACTTCTTTGGAACCCCGGTCTATCACCCTTGGCGGCTGTTCGAGTGGTGGTTCTTCTTTGATGCCTACGCGCCGCACGTCTTCGATATCGGCGGGGCCATCGCGGGTGGAAGTGGTCTGGTGGCCGTGGTGGTCGCCATCGCCATGTCGGTGTGGCGCTCGCGGCAAGCGCGCCTTGTCACCACCTACGGTTCGGCACGCTGGGCCGATGCGGAAGACATACGCAAAGCTGGGCTGATCCAGCCCGACGGGGTTTTCCTCGGGCTGCATCGCGGCCAGTACCTCCGCCATGAAGGCCCGGAACACGTCCTGACCTTCGCACCAACGCGCTCGGGCAAGGGTGTGGGCCTGGTCGTTCCCACCTTGTTGAGTTGGCCCGCATCCGTCGTCGTTCACGACATCAAAGGCGAGAACTGGACGCTCACCGCAGGCTGGCGTTCGCGGTTTAGCCACTGCCTCCTGTTCAACCCCACGGATGCGCAGTCGGCAGCCTACAACCCGCTGCTGGAAGTGAGGCGCGGCGCGCACGAAGTGCGCGACGTGCAGAACGTGGCCGACATTCTTGTCGATCCCGATGGCGCACTCGAACGCCGGAACCATTGGGAAAAGACCAGTCACGCGCTGCTGGTTGGCGCCATCCTGCATGTACTGTACGCAGGCGAGGACAAGACGCTGCGCGGTGTCGCCAACTTCCTCAGCGACCCGGCGTGTCCGTTCGAGCTGACGCTGCACCGGATGATGACGACGAAGCACCTGGGCGATGCGCCTCACCCGGTTGTCGCATCCGCTGCCCGCGAAGTGCTCAACAAGTCGGACAACGAGCGATCGGGCGTGCTCTCCACCGCCATGTCGTTTCTCGGCCTGTACCGCGACCCGACCGCGGCCGAAGTCACATCGCGCTGCGATTGGCGCATCGCCGACCTGATTTCCGCCGAGCACCCGGTATCGCTCTATCTGGTGGTGCCGCCCTCCGACATAAGCCGCACCAAACCGCTGATCCGGCTCATCTTGAACCAGATCGGGCGGCGGCTGACCGAATCGCTCGACGGCAGCGATGGCATCGCGCGCCGGCACAAGCTGCTGCTGATGCTGGACGAGTTTCCGGCGCTGGGCCGCCTCGATTTTTTCGAGTCCGCGCTTGCCTTCATGGCCGGGTACGGCATCCGCAGCTTTCTCATCGCTCAAAGCCTGAACCAGATCGACAAGGCGTATGGGCAGAACCATTCCATCCTCGACAACTGCCATGTCCGGGTGACTTTCGCCACCAACGACGAAAGGACGGCGAAAAGGATTTCAGAAACCCTCGGCACCGCCACCGAGCTTCGCGCGCAGCGCAACTACGCCGGCCACCGGCTCGCTCCGTGGCTGGGGCACCTGATGGTGTCGCGTCAGGAAACTGCACGTCCGCTGCTGACGCCCGGCGAGGTGATGCAGCTTCCACCTGATGACGCAGTGGTCATGGTGTCCAGCGTTGCCCCGATCCGCGCGAAGAAGCTGCGCTACTACGCCGACGCCAATTTCAAGAATCGCGTCCTGCCACCGCCCGCGCTCGTAGCCGGGAGGTACACCGACGCGCCGCCAGCCCGCCCCGACGACTGGAGTGGCTTGGCGATCCCGGCCGTACCTGCGGCGCCGGCCTCGGCATCCGCCGATGGCCTGGGCGGCACCGACGACGGCGGCCCGCGCCGCCAGCCCGAACTCTCCGAAACCGTCGCCTACGACCCTGAGCCGGACGCACATGCGAACGACTTGGCGCTGCTCGATGACGACGACCTGGCGCTGCCGCTTCCCGGCCAGCTCGACCCGGCCATGCAGCGCACGGCCCGGCTGGCTTCCCTCGACCCCAACGACGGAATCGACCTATGAGCCAATACCGCCTCAATCTTTTCATCCAGCCCGAGCACGCCCAGCGCCTGGACGAACTGGCCGCCAAGAAAGGCGTGTCCAAGTCGTCCATCGTCGCAGCGGCCTTGGCGTCCTGGCTGTCGCCCGATGCTGGCGACCAGCGCGAGGCCGCCATTGCCAAGCGGTTGGATCGACTGTCGCGGCAGACCGAACGCCTGGAGCGCGACCAAAACATCCAGATCGAAACGCTCGCGCTGTTCATCCGCTACTTCCTGACCGTCAGCACGCCGGTGCCCGAAGCCCATCAGGATGCGGCACGCGCCCAGGGCAAGGTGCGCTTCGAGCAGTTCGTCGAACAGTTGGGTCGCCACCTTCTGCGTGGCCGCAGTCTGGTGCGCGACGTGGTGGAGGAACTGCACCCCGATCCGATGCAGATGGATGACGCAGCAGCGATGGCCTCCGCCCATGAACGAACTGCGGAGCGTGCGTCATGAGTGCCGTTCCACAGATCCAGCCCGAACCTCGCTCATCCGCAGCAGCGTCCCAGGATCGCCGCATCCAGATGCTGCGCACTGCAATGGGGCCGCTGATCGCCGCTGCGCTCGAAGACCCGGATGTGGTGGAAATCATGCTCAACCCCGATCGCACCCTGTGGGTGGATCGGCTGTCGTCGGGTCGCTCGCCGCTGGGCGTGGAGATGCCCGAGGCCGATGGTGAACGCATCATCCGCCTGGTCGCCGCGCATGTCGGCGCGGAGGTGCATCGCGGCCAGCCGCTCTTGACCGCCGAGTTGCCGGAAACCGGCGAGCGTTTCGAGGGCATCCTGCCTCCGGCCGCCCCGGGGCCAGCCTTCGCGCTACGCAAGCGGGCCGTGAGCATCATCGGCCTGGATCGCTACGTGGCCGACGGCATCCTGACCGCCGGGCAGGCCGAGTTCCTGCGCCGCGCCGTGCGCGAGCGGCAGAACATCCTGATCGCTGGCGGCACCAGCACCGGCAAGACCACGCTGGCGAACGCGCTGCTGGCCGAGATCGCCGCCACAGGCGACCGCGTGCTGGTGCTCGAAGACACCATCGAGCTGCAATGCGCGGCCCGCGACCATGTGCCGCTGCGCACCCGCGCCGGCGTCGTCACCATGACCGAGCTGGTGCGAGCCACGATGCGTCTGCGGCCTGACCGCGTGATCGTCGGTGAGGTGCGCGGCGGCGAAGCCCTCGACCTCATCAAAGTGTGGGGCACCGGCCACCCCGGCGGCATTGCGACCATCCATGCCGGCTCCGCGCTGGGCGCGTTGCTGCGCCTCGAACAGTTGATTCTCGAAGTCGCTGTGAATCCGCCGCGGGCGCTGATCGCCGAGGCGGTCAACGTCGTCATCAACATCGCCGGACGCGGCCGCAAGCGCCACGTCGAAACCATCGCCCGTGTCGTCGGCTTCGACGGCACCGGCTATCGCCTGGCGGACGCACTGGAAACGCCGTTTCCCGAGCTGACGCCGGTTCCTCTCGCAGCCGACGCCGCTGCACATTCCCGTCCCCCAACCAACTTGGAGAACTGCCATGACGCACGTTGATTCTTTCCGCTTTTCCGTAAATCCGCTTCCTCGCCTGTCCGGCCTGGCGCGGCTGCGCAGCCTCACCCGCCCTGCGAGGCAGGGGCTGCTGCTGGCCGCGCTGCTGCTGTTGCTGGCCGGAACGGCGCAAGCCGCCGGTTCCTCGATGCCGTGGGAGGGGCCCTTGCAGTCGATTCTGGAGTCGATCCAGGGGCCGGTGGCACGCATCGTCGCGGTCATCATCATCATCGCCACGGGACTGGCGCTGGCCTTCGGAGACACCAGCGGCGGCTTTCGCAAGCTGATCCAGATCGTGTTCGGGTTGAGCATCGCGTTCGCCGCTTCCTCGTTCTTCCTGTCGTTCTTCTCGTTCTCCGGCGGGGCCGTCGTATGAGTACGGCCAGCGACCTTCCAGGCTTCGAGGTGCCGCTGCATCGCTCGCTGACCGAGCCAATCCTGCTGGGCGGCGCGCCGCGCACCGTGGCAATTGCCAACGGCACGCTGGCCGCCGCCGTCGGGCTGGGCCTGCAACTGTGGATTCCCGGCGTGGTGCTCTGGATCGTCGGCCACTCGCTGGCCGTATGGGGTGCGCGCGTCGATCCGCAGTTCATGCAGGTCTTCGCGCGGCATATCAAACACCGCCCGCTTCTGGACGTGTGAGGGGAGGACGCCATGCTGAACCTTGCCGAATATCGTCAGCGCCCGGCCTTGCTTGCCGACTGGCTGCCCTGGGCCGGGCTGGTCGCGCCGGGCGTTGTGCTGAACAAAGATGGTTCGTTTCAACGCACGTTCCAGTTTCGCGGCCCCGACTTGGACAGTGCGACACAGGGCGAGCTGATTGCCACGTCGGCGCGGCAGAACAACGCGCTTCGCCGTACCGGGTCTGGCTGGGCCTTCTATATCGAGGCCGAGCGGATGCGGGCATCGAGCTATCCGCAATCCTCCTTTCCCGAACCACTGTCCTGGCTGGTGGATGAGGAGCGACGCGCGGCGTTCGAGGAGTCGGATGGCCATTTCGAGAGCGTCTATCACTTCACGTTGCAACACCTACCGCCGCAAGAGTCTCGCGCCCGTGCGGCTGGGATGCTGTACGAGAACCGGCCCACTGAGGGTGTGGACTGGCGTGGTCGGCTTGATTCCTTCGTGGCAGAGACCGATCGCGTGTTCGACCTGCTCGATGGTGTGATGCCGGAGATTGCCTGGCTGGACGATAGCCAGACGCTGACCTACCTGCATGCCACAGTCTCCACCCGGCGCTATCGCGTCGGCGTGCCCGACGTGCCGTTCCATATCGACGCACTGCTTGCCGATGCCGCGCTGGTCGGCGGCCTGGCGCCCATGCTGGGCGATCAGCACCTGCGCGTGGTGTCGGTACGAGGCTTCCCGACCTCGACCTGGCCGGGGATCTTGGACGACCTCAACCGCCTGGGCTTTGCGTATCGCTGGAGTACGCGCTTCCTGTGCCTGGACAAAGCCGAGGCGGAACGGGAATTGGGGCGCTTGCGGCGCCAATGGTTCGCCAAGCGCAAGAACGTCATCGCGCTGCTGCGCGAAACGATCTTTCAGCAGGAAAGCCCGCTGGTCGATACCGATGCCAGCAACAAGGCCGCCGACGCCGATGCCGCCTTGCAGGAGCTGGGCAGCGATCAAGTCGCCTTCGGCTACCTCACCGCCACGGTGACGGTGCTCGACGCCGACCCGGCCGTGGCCGACGAGAAGCTGCGCATGGTGGAGCGCGTCATCCAGGGCCGGGGTTTCGTGACCATCCCCGAAACCCTCAACGCAGTCGATGCCTGGCTGTCGTCCGTCCCCGGCAACGCATACGCGAACGTGCGTCAGCCCATCGTTTCGACGCTGAACCTGGCGCACATGATGCCGATGTCAGCGGTATGGGCTGGGCCGGAGAAGAACGAACACCTCGATGGCCCGCCGCTGATCGTCACCCGCACCGATGGCGCGACGCCGTTCCGGCTGGTGACGCACATCGGCGACGTGGGGCACACCCTTGTCGCCGGGCCGACCGGCATGGGCAAGTCGGTGCTGCTCGCCATCTTGGCCATGCAGTTCCGGCGCTACTTCGGCTCGCGGATCTTCGCCTTCGACATGGGCCGCTCGATGCGCGCCACCATCTTCGGCCTTGGCGGTGAGCACTATGACCTCGGCGCCGATGGCGGCATCGCCTTCCAGCCACTCGCGCGAATTGCCCACGAGGGCTACCGCACCTGGGCCGCCGAATGGGTGGAGGGCCGGCTGCTGCACGAAGGCGTGACGGTCGGCCCGGACGAGAAGGCTGCCATCTGGTCGGCGCTGAGAAGCCTTGCCGGTGCGCCGGCGGAGCAGCGCACCATGACCGGCTTGTCGGTGTTATTGCAGTCCAACGCGCTGCGCCAAGCGCTCGCGCCCTATGTGCTGGGCGGCGCACACGGCAAGCTGCTGGACGCTGACCACGACCGGCTGGGCATGGCCGACGTGCAGGGCTTCGAGATGGAAGAACTGATGCACAGCCCGGCCGCCGTGCAAGCGGTGCTGCGCTACCTGTTCGCCCGCTTCGACGAACGTTTCGACGGCGCGCCCACGCTGTTGATCCTCGATGAAGCGTGGCTGTTCCTCAATGAGCCGTCCTTCGCGGCCCGCATCCGGCAATGGCTCAAGACGCTCAGAAAAAAGAACGTCAGCGTCATCTTCGCCACGCAGTCGCTGGCCGACATCAAGGACTCGACCATCGCGCCAGCCATCATCGAAAGCTGCGCGAGCAGGATCTTCTTACCTAACCCGCAGGCCACCGAGCCGCAGATTCGCACGATCTACGAAGGCTTCGGCTTGAGCAGCCGCCAGATTGAGATCGTGGCGACCGCCCAGCCCAAGCGCGATTACTACTACCAGTCGCGCCTCGGCAATCGCCTGTTCGACCTCGACCTGGGGCCTGTCGCGCTCGCATTCGCGAGCGCATCCACCCCTCAAGACCAACGCGACATTGACCGCGTGCTGACGCAGGCCGGCGCTCCCGGCTTCGCCGGCGCGTGGCTGCGCCATCGCGGCCTCGGCTGGGCCGCCGACCTGCTGCCGTCCGCTCCGGCGGCAGCTTCCTTTCTCGCTTCTCAACCGCTGGAGGTTTCGCCATGATGACCAAGCCCCGTTTGCTCTCTGTCTCACTCGCTGCTGTGCTGTCGGTATCGCTGTTGGCCGTGCAGCCCGCATCCGCGCTGACGGTGTTCGACCCGTCCAACTTCGTGCAGAACACGCTGACCGCCGTGCGCACGCTGGAACAGATCAACAACCAGATCAACCAGCTCCAGAACGAGGCGCAGATGTTGATGAACCAGGCCAGGAACCTGGCAAATCTCGACTTCAACATCGTCAACCGCCTGCGCTCGACGCTCGCCACCACCGAGCGCCTGATCGCCGAGGCGCGCGGCTTGGCCTACGACGTGCAGAGCATGGATGCCACGTTCGCCCGCCTGTACCCGGAACAGTACGCCGCCACCATCAGCGGCGACCGCATGGCACAGGATGCCCGCGAACGCTGGCAGAACACCCTGAACGGCCTGCATACCGCGATGCGGATGCAGGCGCAGGTGTCGCAGAACCTCGCCCAAGACGAAAGCGCGCTGGCCGACCTCGTGAGCCAGAGCCAGTCGGCCACCGGCGCGCTGCAAGCGATGCAGGCGACGAACCAGCTCCTGGCTTTGCAGGCCAAGCAGTCGATCCAGTCGCAGCAGCTCCAGATCACGCAAGACCGGGCCGCTTCGCTGGAACTGGCGCGGCAAGCGGCGGCTATGGAGCGCGCCCGCGAAGTGCGGCGGCGCTTCCTCGGCACCGGCACGCCGTACACGCCGCAGTCCGTCAACTTCTACAACAACTGACCGGAGGCGGCCATGCGATGCGCTTCCGTCCTGCTGGCCGTGCTGCTGACCGCGTGCGGCCAGCAGCCGGCCGAGAACCTGGCCGACGCCCTGGCCGCAGATCCGGTGCGGCTCAAGGCGTTGCGCGGGCAATGCGCGGTCGACCGGCAGGCCATGGGCGAGGATGCCTGCCGCGCCGCCGCCGAAGCCTTCCGGCGGCGCTTCTTCGCCGGCCATACCGGGCCGGATGAATACAACTCGCTGGCTGAACTCCCGCCGATTCCGCCGAGCTTCGATACGCCCGCAGATGAATTGCCAGAGGGCGCCGTTCCGCTCACTCCGCCCGAGGATTCGCCATGAACGACGTGACCATCATCGACCGTTTCCTCGATACGTTCTCGCGCTACATCGACTCGGGCTTCGGCTTATTGCAGGGCGAAGTGGCATTTCTCACCGCCACGCTCATCGTCATCGACATGACGATCGCTGGCCTGTATTGGGCCATGAGCCACGCCACCGGCCAGGGCGACGACGTGATCGCCAAGCTGCTGCGCAAGGTGCTCTATGTCGGCGCGTTCGCCTACATCATCGGCAACTTCAACTGGCTGGCGAGCATCGTGTTCCGCTCGTTCGCCGGCTTGGGAATCACCGCTACCGGCTCGGCCATCACGATGGAGAACTTTCTTCAGCCGGGCCGGCTGGCGAAGACCGGCATCGACGCAGCCGCGCCGATTCTGGAACAGATCGGGGACATGGCTGGGTTCCCCGAGGTGTTCGTGAACATCGACCCTATCGTGGTTCTGTTCATCGCCTGGCTGGTGGTGATCCTCTGCTTCTTCGTGCTGGCCGTACAGCTTTTCATCACGCTGATCGAGTTCAAACTGACTACGCTCGCCGGCTTCGTCTTGATCCCGTTTGCACTCTGGAACAAGACCTCGTTCCTCGCGGAAAAGGTGCTAGGCAACGTGGTGTCGTCAGGCATCAAGGTCTTGGTGCTGGCCGTCATCGTCGGCATCGGTTCCGGCCTGTTCGCCGAGTTCCAGGTGCATCCGGACGAGCCATCCATCGACCACGCGCTGGTCGTGATGCTGGCCTCGCTCGCGCTGCTGGCGCTGGGCATTTTCGGCCCCGGTATCGCCACCGGCCTGGTGTCCGGTGCGCCGCAGCTTGGTGCGGGCGCGATGGCTGGTGCTGCGGTCGGGGCTGTCGGCACCGGCGTTGCGATCGGGGCCGCCGCAACGGGCGTGGGCGGCGCCGTCATGGCAGGTGCACGAATGGCCCCGGCGGCCGCAAAGCTGGCCGGTGCCGGCGCGCGTGCCGCGACTTCGGCGGCCGGCAGTGCCCGATCGGCGTTCCAGGCCGGTTCCGCTGCGGCCGGCGGCGGTGCCAAGGGCGCGGCGGCTGGCCTCGGCAATGTCGCCAAGACCGGCGCACAAGCCGCAGGCCGCAGCGTCACCTCTGGTGCTTCCGCTGTTGGGCAGAAGGTGGCCGACTCCTTCCGCGCTGGCTGGAACGGCACAGAAGCCGGCAGCGACGGTGCTGGCCGCGGCCAGACCGCAGACGGCACCGCAGGCTCGCAGAAGCAAGAGCAACCGGCCTGGGCCAAGCGGATGCACCGCCGCCAGCAGGCTACCCATGCCGCGACCACTGCCGCCCACACGCTGCGCGGGGGCGACGGCGGCGGCTCCGGGCAAGGCCCGAGCCTGCGGGATTCCGATACCTAACCTTCAAGGAGAACACCCATGCGATTCAAACGACCGCAGGTGCGCTACGCCGATACGCCGCAGCCTGCCACCCCGTATCAAGCCGCCGCCCAGGTGTGGGACGACCGTATCGGCTCCGCCCGCGTGCAGGCGAAGAATTGGCGCCTGATGGCCTTCGGCTGCCTAGTGCTCGCGCTGTTGATGGCCGGCGGCCTGGTGTGGCGCTCGGCGCAGTCCATCGTGACGCCCTATGTCATCGAGGTCGATCAGGCCGGGCAGGTGCGCGCTGTAGGTAAGGCCGCTACGCCGTATCGGCCCGGCGACGCGCAGATCGCGCACCACCTGGCGCGCTTCGTGACGCTGGTTCGCTCGCTGTCCATCGACCCCATCGTGGTGCGGCAGAACTGGCTCGATGCCTACGACTACACCACCGACAAGGGCGCGGCGGTGCTCAACGACTACGCCCGCACCAATGACCCATTCGCCCGCATCGGCAAGGAATCGGTGACGGTGCAGATCACCAGCGTGGTTCGCGCCAGCGACACGTCTTTCAACGTGCGTTGGACAGAGCAGCGCTATGTCAACGGTGCGCCCGCCGGCACCGAACGCTGGAACGCCGTGCTTTCGACCGTCCTGCAAACCCCGCGTACTGAACAGCGCCTGCGCAAGAACCCATTGGGCATCTACGTCAACGGCCTGTCATGGAGCCGCGAACTGGATTCTTCCGAAGGAGCCAAACCATGAAACTTCGTTTCCGCCTTTACGTTTTTCCTTTGACGCTTCTGGCCCTCGCGGGCTGCGCCTCGCAGGGCAAGCCGCCGCCGTCCATCTTGCTCGACGAGCCGGTGCTGGCCCAGCCATTGCCCGAACCGCCCACGCCCGTCGAAGTCGTCGCCGTCCCTGAACCGCTGGCGCTGCCGGCGCAGTTGAAGCCGCTGCCGGAACTCGATGAGGCCCCCGTTGCGCCGGAGCCGGCCGACGAAAAGGTGCGCGTTTCCCGTGCCAATGCAGAAGCGCGTATCGCGCCTACCCGTGAGGGCTACGTCAACGCGATTCAGGTGTGGCCGTTCACCGATGGCGCGCTTTATCAGGTCTATGCGTCGCCGGGGCGCGTGACGGTGGTTTCGCTTCAACCGGGCGAGGAACTGGTAACGGTCGCCGCCGGCGATACCGTGCGCTGGATCGTGGGCGACACGTCCAGCGGCGGCGGGGCCGATCTGCGCGTCAATGTGCTGGTCAAGCCTATCCGCTCCGGTCTGAAAACCAATCTCGTCATCACCACCAGTCGGCGCACCTACCTGCTGGAGCTGACCTCGACCGAGAGGGCATGGATGGCGTCGGTGTCCTGGGACTATCCGAAAGACCGAATGCTCGCGTTGCAGCGCCAGGCGCAGGCAGCGCAGGCAACAACGCCTGTCGATACGGGCCTGTCGCTGGACAAGATCCGCTTCCGCTACGCGGTATCGGGCAGCAACCCGCCGTGGAAGCCGCTACGCGCCTTCGATGATGGAGAGAAGGTCTATATCCAGTTTCCGGCGGGCATCGCCCAGGGCGAGTTGCCGCCGCTGTTTGTCATCGGCGCGCAGGGCGACGGGCAATTGGTGAACTACCGTTTCCGCGCGCCGTACTACGTCGTGGATCGCCTGTTCGGCGCGGCCGAACTGCGGCTGGGCGGCGACGGCGGCGACGTGGTGCGGATCGAGCGCACCGATGGCGTTGCGCGGAGGAACTGACCATGAGCCAGGATGACACTCCCGACCTTGCCGCGCCGCAGGCGGCGGGCAAGATCGCTCCCGAGGCGGTCGCGCTTCGCGCCCAGCCGCGCCCGGTCACGCGCCTGAATCGGCGCACGCTGGCCATCCTCGCCGGCGTCCTGGCGGTGGCCGTGCTCGGCGCGGTGATGTGGTCGCTGCAACCTCAGCGGCGCGGTGCGGGCGAGCAGACCGAGCTTTACAACGTCGATCGTGTCTCGAAGTCTGAAGGACTGGATGCGCTGCCGACGGACTACTCCAAGCTGCCGCCGGCGTTGCCGCCTGCCGTTCCCGAACTGGGGCCGCCGCTGCCGGGCGATCTTGGCCCGGCCATCGTGAAGTCGCAGCAGCCGGCGACGGCCGCCTACGCGGCCCCCGGCCACGACCCGAACGATGCTCTGCGCAAAGAAGCCGAAGCGGCCGCGGCCTCGTCCGTGTTCTTCCGCTCGGGAGGGCAGAATGCGGCGCCGGTGGCGCAGACACAGGTGGCCGCTGCGCCGGGCTTCGCCGCCAATGCGGTGTTTGACCCGCTGGCGGCCGGGCCGGTCTCCACGGCGGCCCAGCCTGCTGACCCGACAGCGGTGCAAAACCGGCAAGACCATAAAGAGGCTTTCTTGAAAGGTGGCTCCACTGAAACCCGTAATTCCGGCAATCTGACCCTGCCAACTTCGCCGTATCAGGTCATGGCCGGAACGGTGGTCGCAGGTGCCTTGGTGACGGGGATTAAGTCGGACTTGCCCGGCGACGTGATCGCCACGGTGACGGAGCCGGTCTATGACACAGCCTCCGGGCGCTTCCTGCTGATTCCGCAGGGTTCGCGCATCCTGGGCAAATACAACAGCCAGGTCAGCTACGGGCAGAGCCGCGTTCAAGTCGTCTGGAACCGGATCATCCTGCCGGACACGTCTTCGCTCACGCTCGACAACCTGGCCGGCACCGACCCAGCCGGCTATGCCGGGCTGGAGGACGATGTGGACTACCACTGGGGCCGCATCTTTGCCGGTGCGGCACTCACCACGCTGCTGGGCGTCGGTGCCGAGCTGGCCGCGCCGGAGAACCGGCAGGATGGTGATCGCGTCATCATCGCTGGGCGCGACAGCGCGCAGGACAGCATCAATCAGGTCGGCCAGGAGATGACCCGGCGCAACCTCAACATCCAGCCGACCTTAACGCAACGGCCGGGCCTGCCGGTTCGCATCATCGTCAACCGGGATCTGGTGCTGCGGCGGTACCAGCCGCTGTTCTTCAACCGGGGGACTTCACGATGAGCACGACCAAGAAGCTGCGGCTCGGCCCGCTGCCGAAGACCGAGAGCACCAAGCTGACTTTCGTTTGCCCGACCAGCTTGAAAGCCGACCTCGACCGCTACGCCGCGCTACACGCGCAGGCGTATGGCGAGGCCGTTGATGCGGCGACGCTGATCCCGCATATGCTGGAAGCGTTCATGGCGGGGGATCGAGGATTCAGGAAGGGCACGGCGACCCGCAGCACACCACCGAAGCCGCCATGATTGCACCGCATGCTATTCAACGGCATCCATCGAACGCGCAGCCCAGGCTGCGCGTTCTTCATTCTGGATGCCGCCGAGCCTGTTGGGCTATGATGATGCGACAGGCCCGCCGTTCCTCGGCAATCCAGCACTACACAGTGCGATGCGGCTTTCTCTCCCAACGCTCCTATGTCGCTCCTAGCCGACAACGCCGCTCTTCTTCTAAGCGGCCCCGAAAGGAGCTAACCTACTGTCCCATATACGGTTTCAAGTCCTTCTTGATTTGCGCGAAAGACTTGACACCGGCACTTTTTTGTCCGGATCAGGCTGGGGGCTGGCCGGGATGGTCCAGCAGCCAGTCGAGAATGTCGTCCCACAGGGGCTGGGCATCGTCGCGGAAGTAGCCCATGTGGCCATAGGGGCGGGCGCCGGCTGGCGGCTTGAGGTCGAGCCGGGTCATGGGGGCGTTGCAGTAGCCCTTGGCGAAGGCATCCAGCGAGCGCGGTGGGGCCCAGGGATCGTCCACCGAGGTGGCGAACAGACAGGGCGTGCGTACGCTGGCGTAGCGCTCGGCCAGGTGAGCCATCTGCGGGTCGTCGAAGTAGTAGTGCGGGTATTCGCACCAGCGCTTGAGGTCGCGGTAGACCCCCAGCGGCAGGTCCTCGCCCATGCCCAGGAGGCTCCAGGCCATATAGCCCTTGTACGCCACCAGCGGTGGCAGGATGAGCTTCCAGAGCAGGCGCATTTTCAGTGCCTCGCGCCAGTGCATCCAGCCGCTCCAGCCGGCGCCGCTACCCAGGCTGTAGCAAGCGCTGACGGCCTGGTGGTTGGGTAGCAGGCCGAAGGCGTGGCCGCCGAAGGAGTGCCCGACCCAGTACAGCGGCAGCGTTTCGTGGCGCAGCAGTTCCACCGCCGCGGCCAGGTCCTGGTAGGCCCAGTCCAGGAAGGACATGGCAAACCCCTTCAGGCTCCCGGCGCGGGATTGGCCGATGCCCCGGTAGTCCAGGGTCAGCACGTTGAAACCGCGACGCGCGGCATGTTCGGCGAAGCGCCGGTAGAAGCGTTGCTGGACGCCGGCGGCGCTGGCCAGGAGCAGATTGCCCCTGGCAGTGCCGATGGCCGGGTAGCGCAGGGCGCTCAGGCGATAGCCATCGGCGGCCACCAGGGTCAACGGCTCGCTGTTGACGGACGGCTGATCGGCACGGACTGCAATGTTCAATACAAGCCTCCTTGAGGCAGAGGTTCGGGACGGGCAGGGCGGTTCAACGACCCAGGAATACCGGCTGGCGTTTTTGTAGCATGGCCATCACTCCCTCGCGAGCGTCTTCGCTGCGAACCTGCTGCATGAGCTGCGGATTGAGCTGGGCCAGGGCCGCTTCATCTCCCTGCTCCAGGGCGAGGAAGGCCGACTGCAAGGTCGCCCTGACCGCCAGCGGCGCAGCCCTGGCGATGCGCTCGGCATAGTCGATGGCCCGGGCCAGCAGTTGTTCGGGGGCCACCACTTCCACCAGCAGGCCCATGTCCAGGGCCGTGGCCGCATCGAATTCCTCGCCGGTGAGCATGTAGCGCATGGCCCGGGTCCAGCCGGCCACCCGGGGAAAGCGCAGTGTGGCGCCGCCGGCCGGGGAGATGCCGCGCAGCACTTCCAGCTGGGCGAAGCGTGCATTGCTGGCGGCGATGGCGATATCGGCGTTGAGCAGCAGCTCGATGCCGGCGGTCCAGCAGGCGCCCTGTACCGCAGTCACCACCGGTTTGTTGCGCCGGGGCCCGACCACGCCCCAGGGGTCGATGCCGTCTTCGGGGTAGGCGATGCCGCCGTTGGCCAGCTTCGGCGTCAGCTCCATCAAGTCCAGCCCGGCGGTGAAGTGCTCGCCGTGGGCGAACAGCACCGCGCAGCGCAGTTGTTCGTCGCGCTCGTATTCGCCCAGGGCCCGGGACAGGTCCTCGAGCATGGCGCTGTCGAAGGCGTTGCGCTTGGCGGCCCGGTCCAGGCCGATCAACAACACCTGGCCCCGTTGCTCCCGGGTGACCCGGCCCGTTGTACCAGTGGCTTGGTTCATCTTGGCGTTCTCCTGAAGTACGTTGTTGGTTGAGTGAGCGAGCGCCTGGCGAGTTATTGACCAAGCGTTCGGTTACTGAAACTAAACAAACATTCGGTAACCGTCAAATTGAGGCGGGCCCGCTTATACCCTAGAATCACTGGCCGTGATCCCGCCCAGGAATGAGCCATGCGCCCCCCGAAGATTTCCCGTGACGAACTGCTCCAGCGCTGCGCCAGCACCTTCAAGCGCCTGGGGTATCACGGCACCACCATGGACACCCTGGCCGCCGCCTGTGGCCTGACCAAGGCCTCGTTCTATCACCATTACCCGAACAAGGAATCGCTGCTGCGCGACGTGCTGGAGCAGACCCACCAGGTCATCGCCGGGAGCTTGTTCGCCGTGGCTTGCGACGAGCAGCTCACCCCGGGCCAGCGCCTGGAAAAGATCGGACGCAAGTCCATGAAGCTGTTCCAGGATGGGGCCATCGGTTGCCTGATGGGGGTGATCGCGGTGGATGCGACCTACGGCAAGAGCGAGCTGATGCAGCCGATCCGGGCCTTTCTCGATGACTGGGCCAAGGCCCTGGCCCAGCTGTTCGCTACCCGGTACGAGCCGGAGCAGGCGCTGGCCATGGGAAGGCAGTTGGTGGCGGACTACGAGGGGGCGATCCTGCTGGCGCGCATCTATGGCGAACCGGCCTATATCGAGCAGGTGACCCGGCGGGCCCTGGCGAGCCTCGACGAGGGCCTGTAGACGCGAAGCATGCTCGCGATGGAGGTTAACGGTAGTGCGTATCGACTGGATAAACGCAGCGCCCTGAAGTCCATCGCGGGCAAGCCTCGCTCCTGCAAATGCCTTAATCGATCAGCATTGGGCTACTGCCCAGGCTTTCTTCGGGAACCGTGACGATCATGCAGCCGATGGCTCCGGCATGTTGGTAGATCGTGGTGGTGTCATGGGTCCTGGCATATTCAACCAGCGCGCGCTTGCCCTCGTCGCTGTAGCCCAGGCCTACCACCCAACGGGCCTCCACGGTTTGCTTGGTGTACTTTTTCAGCTTCAGGATGTCCTTCTCAATTTCCTCGAGCAGTTTCTTGCCAGCGTTGGTGGCGCTCTCGACCTTCAACTCGATGGCGTATTCATCGACGCCCTGGCGCGCCAGTACATCCAGGCGCAGTTTCTCGTTCGGTGGCGGGTAGGGCACTTCCCGGGCGGCACTCATATGGGGCTGGCGCAACAGCAGGATCAGGAACTCCACCTGGAACCATATTTCCCAGGCGGCTCCGGTGGCAATGGCCGACTCGATGCGGGCGTGGTCGTTGAGGATCAACTGGCTCAATTGGCTACTTTTCATGGGGCGTCACTCTTTGCTGGGTAGATGCACAGAGGAACGGGGTGCAGCAGGAGTTGTGAAGGCCTGGCGGCGTGACAGGGGCCGGTTGGCAAATTCCGCGGACGGTACCCGACAAGCGATTTCCAGCAAACGAGGAGTGCATGAGCATGCTTGTACCGATAGACCCCTGGCGAACCGACTTGATCCAGGTGCTGGATGAGGCGTCGTTGCTCATGGCCCAGGCTTACCAGCGGCTGGGCGACCGGGTGCCGCCGGAGCATGCGCTGGCCCAGGCGGGGCTGGAGCACGGACGGGAGATCGTCCTTGACTACCTGGAACATAACGAGGCCGGCCTGGCTTTCGAGCATCTGCGGTACATGATCGAGGAGCCGCCCCTGGTCTTGTCCGAGTCGGCCCAGTGCGCGTTGTTGCGCATTGCCCGGTACCTGGGGCAGGCACCTGCCTGAGCGCCACCCTTCAGTCCGCCGGCCGGGCATGCACCTGGCCGAGGTTGGCGGCGCCCAGGCAGTAGAACAGCCCGCCGCTGACGACGAACAGGCCCAGCATCCAGAAAATTGCCTGGGGCGCTTGGCTGGCCAGGACCAGGCCGCAGAGCATCGGCCCCAGGGCACCACCGAGGTTGGACAGGTTTTGTGCGCCGTAGTACAGCCCGCGCAGGTGCTCGGGGGCGATGCAGTCTATGAACATGTACTCGGCAGGGAAGACGATGATCTCGCCCAGGGTGAACACGGCCATGGCCAGCACCCACAGCGCCAGGTTGCTGGCCAGGGCGAAGCCGCCGATGCCCAGCAGGAACAGGCCCAGGCCCGTGGCCAGCCACAGGTTCAGGTGTTGGCGCAGGATGCGCCGACCAATGGCGTACTGCAGGCTGATCACCAGCAGCGCGTTGGTCGCCACCAGGGTGCTGATGGTGGTGTAGGCAACCTCGGCCGATGTGGTGACCACCAGGTATTGCGACAGATAGGCCGAGAACTGGCCGAAGACCACGGCGCTGAGCAGGCCGCCCAGGGTGAAGCAGACCAGGCGGTAGTCCGCCAGCAATTGCTTGCCCAGGGCCAGGAAGGACAGCGGGGGCTGGGCGGGTTCGGTGATGACTGGCGTTCGCTCGCCCCGGGCGAGGTACAGGCAGAAGAACCCCCCACCCAAGGTCGCGGACAGCACGAAGGGCAGGCTGATATCCAGCTTGGCCAGCCCGGCGCCAAGGAACGGGCCGATCGCGTAACCGATGTTGGTCAGGGTGTACTTGATGGAAAACCCCGTGCTGCGCTGGTTTTCCGGGAGCAGGCGGGCCAGGCCGGCCTTGATGGCGATATCGAACACCGCGTAGGCCAGGTTGATCGCCAGCAGGCACAGGTAGAACGACCAGAGGCTGCGGGCGGCGAAGCTACCGACGAAGCCCAGGGTGAACACCGCGCAGCAGCACAGGACCAACCGATGGTTGGCCATCCGGTCCACCAGGAAACCGCCGTAGAGGCTCAACACCGATCCGATGATCAGGCTGCTGCCCAGCACCACGCCGATTTCGGCGACATCCAGCTGGAAGCTGCCTGCCAGGTAGATCACCAGGTAGGGCAGGGTCACCGCCCGGGCCAGGGTCAGCACCAGGGTGCCGGCCAACAACAGGTTGAGGGCCGCCGGATAGTGTTTCAGGGTGCGCAGCATCTGTGCCTCTTGCAGTGATACCGATGGGATGGCGATCAGCTTACTAGGGAATCTGGTTCTGTTTTATGATGCTTTTTACCAACTGATGTGAACTAGATTCATTAATAGACAGGGTGCCGCATGTTTTCCTCCGAACGCTTGAAGGGTATCGACGTGTTTGTCTGCGTGGCCGACTGTGGCAGCTTCAAGGCGGCCGGCGAGCGTCTGAACCTCACGGCGTCGGCCATCAGCAAGGCCATCGCCCGTTTGGAGGCGCGGCTGCAGGCGCGATTGTTCCGCCGTACCACCCGCAGCCTGGCCCTGACCGATGCCGGCCTGGCGTTCTACCGAACTTGCAGTGGCGTGCTGGCCGACCTGGAAGAGGCCGAGCTCGAGTTGCAAGCGCAACGGCATGAGCTGCGCGGCAAGCTGCGCATCGACCTGCCGGGGGCATTCGGCCGGGCCCGGGTCCTGGGGCCGATCCTCGAATTTGCCCGGGAGCACCCGCAGTTGCAGCCCCATGTGACCTTCTCCGAGCATCTGGCCAATCCCATCGAGGCCGGGGTCGATATCGCCGTGCGCTTGGGTGGCCCCGACCTGTGGCCGGCGGAACTGGGGCATCGGCACCTGGGAACCGAGCAGTACCTGTTCTGTGCCACCCCGGGCTACCTGGCGCAGCGCGGCGAGCCGCAGGTCATCGCCGATCTGGAGCGGCACCAGTGCATCGCCTATGGCTGGGCGGACGGGCGCGTGCACCCCTGGAGCTTCGCCACCGACGAGCCGGGGCAGATCGAGCGCCGGTCGGTTACGGCCAGTTGCGTGGTGGGTGCGGGGGAGGGCTTGCTGATGGCGGTGCTGGGTGGCTATGGCATCGCCCACCTGCCGTCGTGGCTGGTCAAGCGCCAACTGCAGGATGGCAGCCTGGTGGAAGTCTTGCCGCATTTGGCGACCCGGGGGCAGACGATCAACCTGCTATGGATGAAGAGCCGGCAGGGATTGCCCAAGGTCAACGCGATGCTGGAGTTCCTGGCGCGAAGCCTGGAGGAATGAACAATGATGAAGGAACAACGAGGAAGAAAAATGGCAGGGGCGGCTGGATTCGAACCAACGCATGGCAGGATCAAAACCTGCTGCCTTACCGCTTGGCGACGCCCCTGTAGCTGTTGCGACGTTACTTGCTTGAAGTGCCGGTCCGGGGAGGACCGCTGCAAGAACGGGCGCAAATTTAACAACTCGCCGGCGGTTTGGGAAGCCCCCAGCGCAAAAAAAATCGGTTTGAAAACAGCTGCTTAGTCCTGCCCGGGAGTTTTTCCCCGATTGACACTCAACCGACGAGGTAGGCGTCCTGGGTGTCCTGCAGCGGCCGGGCGTGCTCCAGGGCCCGGCGAATGGCAATGAGCTCCGCACCCGCGAGCACTCGCCGACCCCATTCGTAAGTATTCCCGCCAGGGTCCAGGTGCACCGATAACAACCCGCTGACCTGGTCACCGATGATCTCCAGGATCATTTCCATCATGCCTTCGCTGCCGTTGGCGGCGCTCAGGCAAGTCAATCCGCCGACGTCGGCGCGCCCGCACCAGAGGGCTTCATCCCAACTCAGGCAAGCGCCCTGCGGCCTGCCGATGCCGGGCAGGCTCCAGGTCTGCTGGTCCAGCGGTTGGGCCTTGAGGGCCGCCAGCAGTGGGGTGCAGGCCAGGACCTGCAAGGCAAAGCGCTGCCTGCCCCGATGCAGGTCATGCATTGGCTGGGCGGGTGGCTGCTGCGGCCCGCTGACCCTGACCTGCAACAAGTGGCTGTGGACGAGTTCCGAAGGTTGTTCGCTCCAGCCGTTGATGTCGCTCACGGGTGGGTGCCAGATCAACTGCAGGGTCTCACCGACCAGCAGCCGATCCTGCGGCTCGAAGAACGCCGAGATGCCCTGGCCTACTTGTGGCAGCAGGTCGCGCAGGCTCAGCGTCGCAGCGCCATAGTCGATGCCCAGGTCCGGGGACCAGAACAACGGGGAGCAGGTTTTCAGCGGGGCGGGCATGGACGACTCGATCCTGGGCAGGTAGGAAATGGTTTGGCAGCGCGGGTGACTCAATCGGCTACACCAACTGGCTCAATGCGACCGTGACAGTGTCCGGCGGCGCACTAGTATAGGGAACCTTACGCAAGACCTATAAGAACAGCAGAGGAACACACGCATGCGACGCTGGAATGGCTGGGGGGATGCATCCACGGTGGTCGAATTGCCGGCCGAGGGCGCGGGTTTTCTCGCCGAGCGACTGGGACCGGGCTACAGGTTGCCGGAGGCCTCCCTGGAGCAGGCGTTGGCCCGGGTGCCCGCGTCGCGGCTGGCGGCTCATCCGCTGTACAGCATCGATCCCCAGGAGCGCCTGTTGCACGCCCGTGGACAAAGCCTGCCGGACTGGCTGGCGCTGCGCGAGGGTGAGTTGGGGGCTTACCCGGATGCGGTGGCGTTTCCTGAAACCGCCGCCCAGATCCGCCAGTTGCTGGCATTGGCCGAAGAACATGACTGGTGCCTGATTCCTTATGGGGGCGGTACCTCGGTAGCCGGTCATATCAACCCCGTTTGGTCCGAGCGCCCGACACTGACGGTGTCCCTGGCACGCATGAGCCGCCTGCTGGACCTGGACGAAGACAGCCTGCTGGCCACCTTCGGCCCCGGCGCCAGTGGCCCCCAGGTGGAAAGCCAGCTGCGCGCCCGGGGCTACACCCTGGGACATTTCCCGCAGTCCTGGGAGCTATCGACCCTCGGCGGCTGGGTGGCCAGCCGTTCCAGCGGCCAGCAATCGTTGCGCTACGGGCGCATCGAGCAATTGTTTGCCGGCGGGACCCTGGAGACCTTCGCCGGACCGATGCCCATCGCCACGTTCCCGGCCTCCGCCGCGGGGCCCGACCTGCGTGAAGTGGTACTGGGCAGCGAAGGGCGCTTCGGGATCATTTCCGAGGTTCGGGTGCGGGTCAGCCGCTTGCCGGAGCATGAGCGCTTCTATGGGGTATTCCTGCCGGACTGGCCCCAGGCCTTGCAGGCTGTGCGGGCCTTGGCCCAGGCCCGGGTGCCGTTGTCGATGCTGCGTCTGTCCAACGCGGTGGAGACCGAGACCCAACTGGCCCTGGCCGGCCACCCGACGCAGATCGTCTGGCTGGAAAAGTACCTGGCGCTGCGTGGTGCGGGCCAGGGCAAGTGCCTGTTGACCTTCGGCGTGACCGGCAACCGACGGCAGAACGCCTTGTCCCTGCGCCAGGCGCGCCAGCACTTGAAGGCCTTCGGCGGAGTGTTCACCGGCACCTTGCTGGGCAAGAAGTGGGCGCAGAACCGCTTTCGTTTTCCCTACCTGCGCGAAAGCCTGTGGAATGCCGGCTATCTGGTGGACACCCTGGAAACAGCCACGGACTGGAGCAATGTCGATGCGCTTTTAAAGCGCATCGAAAACAGCCTGCGCGATGGCCTGGCCGCCGAAGGCGAGCAAGTGCATGTGTTCACCCACCTGTCCCATGTCTATGGCGAAGGCTCGAGCATCTACACCACCTACGTGTTCCGTCCTGACCGCCAGTATCCGGCGACCCTGGCCCGTTGGCAGGCGCTCAAGCATGCCGCCAGCCGGACCATCGTCGAGCACCAGGGCACCATCAGCCACCAGCATGGGGTGGGCAAGGATCATGCACCCTACCTGCCACGGGAAAAGGGCGCGCTGGCCATCGAGACCCTGCAGGCCCTGAGCCGCCATTTCGACCCGGCCGGACGCTTGAACCCCGGCACCCTGCTGGAGCAGTAAGGCTATGAGCCAGGACTGGAACGGCCAATGGCGGCAACAGGCGCTGCCGAGCCTGGCGGCGCAGAGCTGGGATTTGATCGTGATCGGCGGCGGTATCAGCGGCGCCGGGATCCTGCGTGAGGCGGCCCGGCGTGGTTGGCGCTGCCTGTTGCTGGAACAGCGGGATTTCGCCTGGGGAACCTCCAGCCGGTCTTCGAAGATGGTCCATGGCGGCTTGCGCTACATCGCCAAGGGCCAGTGGCGCCTGACCCGGGACTCGGTGCGCGAGCGCCAGCGCTTGTTGCAGGAGGCTCCCGGGCTGGTGGACCCCATGAGCTTCCTGATGCCCCATTACCGGGGCCAGTTTCCCGGGCCGCGGGTGTTCGGCAGCCTGCTGAGCCTGTATGACGCCCTAGCCGGACGGCGCAACCACAGGTTCCACGATGCCGGGCAGTTGCAGTTCCTGGCGCCTGGGGTCAAGGAGCCGGGCCTCTTGGGCGGCACTTGTTTTCTCGACGCCTTGACCGATGATGCGCGGCTGGTGATGCGGGTATTGGCCGAGGCCCGGGCCGATGGAGCCCAGGCGTTCAACGGCCTGCGCGTGACCCGCTTGTTGCGTGATAACGGGCGGGTGTGTGGGGTCGAGGTGGATGACAGCGAAGGCGGCGCGCCCTGCCAGCTGCGCAGCGAGAGCCTGGCGGTGGCCACCGGGGCCTGGGCCGAGCGTTTGCGTCCGGCGGATGCGGGGCGTCAACTGCGACCGTTGCGTGGCAGCCACTTGTTGCTGCCGGGTTGGCGGCTGCCAGTGGCCCATGCCTTCAGTTTCATGCATGCCGAGGATCGCCGGCCAGTGTTCGTCTTCCCCTGGGAAGGCGCTACCGTGGTCGGTACCACCGACCTGGACCATCGCGAAGACCTGGACCTGAGCGCCAGCATCAGCCAGCAGGAGCTGCATTACTTGCTGGCGGCTTGCGCCCAGCAGTTTCCCGAGGCACGGATCGTTGCCAGCGACGTGCTTTCGACCTGGGCCGGGGTGCGCCCGGTGGTGGCCGCTGGTGGTGCGGACTCCGAGGACAAGCCCTCCAACGAAACCCGCGAGCATGTGCTGTGGCAGGAGCCGGGATGCGTGACCCTGGCCGGCGGCAAGCTCACCACCTTCCGGCCCCAGGCCATCGAGGTGCTGGCCGCTTGTGGGGCGATGATCGGACGCAGTGTTAGCGACGACGGCGCGCCGGTGTTCGCTCCGGTCCCGACCGTGGAGATTCCCGGCCTCAGCGGCGCCCAGCAGCGGCGCCTGGCCGGGCGCCATGGTCGCGACCTGCCGCGGCTGGCCCAACTGGTGGAGCAGTTGGGTCACGAGTGCGTCGGCGCCAGCGACACCCTGTGGGCCGAGCTGGCCTTTGCCGCCGAGACGGAAATGGTCCTGCACCTGGACGACCTGCTGCTGCGCCGCACGCGCCTGGGCCTGCTGCTGGCCGAGGGCGGCGCCAGCTACCTGCCAGCCATCCGCAACCTGTGCCAGGGGCGCCTGGGCTGGAGCGACGCCCATTGGCAAGCCGAAGAACAGCGCTACCGGACCTTGTGGCAACGCCACCACAGCTTGCCCAGCACTGATGCCTAACCAAGAGAGCCCCATGGATAATCACAACAACAAGCGGGACTACCTGCTGGCTATCGATAACGGAACCCAGAGCGTACGCGCGCTGCTGTTCGACCTTCAGGGCAACCTGATCGGCAAGGGCAAGGTGGAACTGGAGGCCTACTACTCGACCCAGCCCGGCTGGGCCGAACAGGACCCGGACTACTACTGGGCCAAGCTCGGCGAAGCCTGCCAGATCCTCTGGCAGCAGACCGGCATCGACCGTTCGCAGATCCGCGGGGTGTCCCTGACCACCCAGCGCGGCACCCTGATCAACGTCGATGCCCAGGGGCGGGCGCTGCGCCCGGCGATCCTCTGGCTGGACCAGCGCCAGGCCGAGCTCGAAGGCAAGCTCAAGGGCCCCTGGAGCTGGTTGTTCAAGTTGATTGGCGCCGAGGCCACGGTGGATTACTTCCGCGCCCAGGCCGAAGCCAACTGGGTGGCGCAGAAGCAGCCGGAGATCTGGGCCGCCACCGACAAGTTCCTGCTGTTGTCGGGGTTTCTCACCCATCGCCTGACCGGCCATTTCGTCGATTCGGTGGGGTGCTGCGTGGCCTACCTGCCGTTCGACTACAAGCGCCTGCGCTGGGCCGCCCCCAGCGATTGGAAATGGCAGGCCCTGGCGGTACGCCGCGAGCAACTGCCGACCCTGCACAAGCCCGGCGAAACCCTGGGTCGGATCACTGCCGAGGCCAGTCGCCACACCGGCATTCCCGAGGGCCTGCCGCTGATCGCCGCGGGTGCCGACAAGGCCTGCGAGGTGCTGGGCTCCGGGGTCCAGGATTCCACCACGGCCTGCGTCTCCTACGGCACCACGGCCACCATCACCACCACCCGCTCGCGTTACCTGGAGGTGGTGCCACTGATTCCGCCGTATCCGGCAGCGGTGCCGGACCACTACAACTGCGAGGTGATGATCTTCCGTGGCTATTGGATGGTCAGCTGGTTCAAGCAGCAGTTCGGCCTGCGCGAGGTGCAGCAGGCGGCGCAGCAGGGGCTGGAGCCTGAGCAGTTGTTCGACGCCCTGGTCCAGGCAGTGCCCCCGGGGTCCATGGGCCTGACCCTGCAACCCTACTGGTCGCCGGGTATCCGTGAGCCGGGGATGGAGGCCAAGGGTGCGATGATCGGTTTCGGTGACGTGCACACCCGGGCGCATATCTACCGGGCGATCCTCGAGGGCCTGGCCTACGCCTTGCGCCAGGGCATGGAGCGCATGGAGAAACGCTCGAAGCTCAAGATCACCCGCCTGCGGGTGGCCGGTGGCGGTTCCCAGAGCGATGCGGCGATGCAACTGACCGCCGATATCTTCGGCCTGCCGGTGGAGCGCCCGCATGTCTATGAGGCCTCGGGACTGGGCGCGGTGATCGCCTGCGCGGTGGGGTTGGGGCTGTACCCGGATTTTTCCACGGCCATCAGCGCCATGACCCGGGTCGGCGCGGTGTTCGAGCCCCAGCCCCAGGCTCGGCAGATGTACCAGCGGCTCTACAGCCAGGTGTATTTGCGCATGTATCGCCAGCTCAAGCCGCTGTACCAGAGCATTCGCGAGATCACCGGTTATCCGGCCTGAGATCGGCCCGGGCAGCGGCAAGCGGGGCTGGCTCCAGGGGGAGGGCGTTTGCTGCTAAGGTGGCGTCTTTCCCCTGCTGCATGATCCCTGATGCATGGCGAAGCCATCGCCGTGCCGGCCGCCCCCTGGAGTCCGAGATGCCGCTGACCTGCCTGCTGCGCTGCAATGACCTGTCCCGCACCCGTGAGCATTACCAGCGGATACTCGGCTTCGCCGTCAGTGATGGCGCGGAGTCGACGCTGTTGGTGCAGTTGCAGGACTGTCGCCTGACGTTCACCGGGCAGGACCTGTGGGGCAGCGCCCCGGGCTGTACCGGGACCCTGTATTTCGCCCTGGAGGATGTGCAGGCCTATTTCGATTCGATCAAGGATCGGGCCGATATTGCCTGGCCCCTGCAGGACATGCCCTACGGCACTCGCGAGTTCGGCATCCGCGACTGCAACGGCTACTACCTGGCGTTCATGCAGGGCCAGCCGGTTCCGGACTGATCCGGTCCGGGTAGGCGGGCGTCGAGGCTCGCCTGTCATCGCTCCATGCTCCCTCGCGCCAGGTCGCGCCCGCGTCCTGGCAAAAAAAGCCAAATCGGCCTGTGTTCTCTTCGTTCCTTCCTGCGTCGCAACCTTCATTGTCCATTGCCCACGCCGGAGTCGTACCGATGCTTTCGCCCAGAACCCTGCCCACCACTTTGTTGGGCCTGGCCCTTGCCTGTCCGGCCATGGCCGAGCCCGGGGGCCTGGAACTGGCTCCGGCGCAGGTCCTGGGACAAGGCCAGGAGGACGCCGGGCAAGGGGCTGAAGAAGCCCGGGCGCGGCTGGCCCAGGTTCCCGGCGGGAGCAACCTGGTACAGATGAGCCGGCCATTGCAGGGCCGGGTGGCCAGCAACCAGGACGTGCTGGCCTACCAGCCTGGGGTCTATGCCCAATCGGCGGGCAACGAAGGGGTGAAGATCTCGATCCGTGGCTCGGGCATCAACCGTGCCCCCGGGGCCCACGCCTCGGGGCTCTACACCATGCTCGACGGCCTGCCCCTGACCGGCCCCGGCGGTACCCCCTACGAGTTGCTGGAGCCACTGTGGGTCGATCGCGTGGAGGTGCTGCGTGGGGCCAACGGTTTCGACCGCGGTGCCCTGGCCCTGGGCGGCGCCATCGACTACATCAGCCATACCGGCTACGACGCGCCGCTGTTGCAGGTGCGCTACGTCACCGGCAGCCACGGCTACCAGCAGCGCCAGGTCAGTTCCGGGCAAGTGCTGGGGGACTTCGACTACTACGTCTCGCTGACCGATTCCAATGCCGACGGCTACCAGCGCCATACCGCCAGCGACAGCCGGGGAATCGTGGCCAACTTTGGCTATCGCTTGAACCCGAACCTGGAAACCCGTTTCTACCTGCGCTACCGGCAGACCGACAACGACCTGGCCGGGCGGGTGACCAAGCATTCCATCGAGCATTCCCCCAGGGCGGCCAACCCGACCTATGTGTCCCGGGACGACCGGCGCAAGCAGCCGGGCAGTACCTTCGTCGGCAACAAGACCACCTGGTACATCGATGACGATTCGAGCCTGCAGGCCGGCCTGGTCTACCACGACTACCCCATGGACCTGCGCGAAGGTACCAACCGCCTGAAGGTGGCGTATAGCGATGTCAGCGGCACCTTCGACTACAAGCGCCGCGACACCCTCTGGGGCCTGGAGAGCCGCAGCACCCTGGGCCTGCGGGTGACCAAGCACCTGCCCAACGACGGCGCCAGCGAGTTCGTGCGTATTCCTAGCGACAAGACTCCCGATAAAGCTCCTGGCACCCGGCTACGCAATTTCACCTACCAGGGTTCGGACAGCGTCCTGCATGTCAGCAATGACTTGGAGATCGCCGACGACCTGTGGCTGACCACCGGCCTGGCGGCCATCTACACCCGCCGCGAGAGCGCGGTGACTTACCCCGAGGGCGGCGGCAAGACCAGCCTCGGCGACTGGGACTATGCCCCGCGCCTGGGCCTGCGCTACCAGTTGAACCGCGATGTGCAGCTGTTCGGCAACCTCAGCCGTTCGGTGGAGGCGCCGCATCCCTGGTCGCTGATCTATAGCTCCAACTCCTACTTCCAGAGTGGTGTGGCTCAGGGTACTCAGCGCGACCCGATCAAATTGCGCAATCAGACCGCCACCACCCTGGAGTTGGGTGGCCGTGGCGACAGCGCCCTGGGCCAGTGGAGCCTGGCCTGGTACTACGCCCAGGTTCGCCATGAACTGTTGTTGGTATGGCCAGATGCCAACGCCACCAGACCTTATGAAGTCAACGCCAGCCCCACGGTGCACCAGGGGGTGGAGGCCAGCCTCGAGAGCGAGCTGTGGTCGCGGCCCGGAGTGGGGCGCCTGCGCCTGCGCCAGGCCTATACCTTCAGCGACGATCCACGCTTTGGCGGCAACCGCCTGCCGGGCCTGCCGATGCACTACTACCAGGGCGAGTTGCGCTACGACTGGCCGCAGGGCTTCTTTGCCGCCGTCAACACCCAGCTGGTGTCCAAGGTGGCGGTGGACTACGCCAACAGCTACTACGCCGACCCCTATGCGCTGTTCGGCGCGACCCTGGGCTACAACGCGCCGAAGAACGACTGGCAGGCCTGGGTCGACCTGCGCAACCTGACCGGCCAGCGCTATGCCGCCACCGTCACCCCGGGCTACGACGACCAGGGCCAGGATGCCGCCCGTTCGACCCCGGGCGAGGGCATGGGGGTGTATGTCGGGATGTCCTGGAGCCTGCGCTAAGGCCGATGGTTGTGCCGGTCGCGACGGCGCGCCGTGTCAGTTGCGAAAGTACAGCTCATCCAGTTGCCGCCGGCGTATCGCCAGGTACTCCTCCCAGACCTTGGGGAAATCCTCGTCCCGGGTCAGGGGGAAGGTCAGGTAGATGAACTTGCCGATCACCCGGATGTACTGGCGCTCACGCTTGAAGGTCGGTTGTTCGCAGACCGAGACGCTTTCATCGTAGCCAGGATGGTGGTGGTAGATGTTCACCCGGTGCGGGGCAAGCATGGAGCGGGCGAAGTCCAGCACCCAGCCGTGGTCCGGCCCCATGGCCAGGTAACCCTGGGTGCCGTCTTCGGAGAGGCTGATGCAGGAGCGGGCCTGGGTGCCATCCTCGTCATTGACCAGCACGATCTGGCTGTCGAAGTAGCCGATGCGCTGTTGCCCGGGGCCTTCCAAGAGCAGGCTCCAGCCTTCGGCGCCCATGCGAAATTCGCCACGGTAGGTGAACCGGGCAGTCCAACCGTTGGCCAGGGGAACATGGTGGTTGTTCATCGGTGTCCTAGGGAAAAAGGGTCGGCAGTAGGGTACAGGGCGCCAGCGAGGTTTGACGAGGCCGGACTGTTGGTGCCGGGGCGCGCATCCATTAGCATGGCCGCCGCGCAATTTCAGGAGAAACACCATGCACGCAGGGGATCTGCAACGGATCTACGACTTGCTGGCCGGATTGCTGCGAGCGATCCAGGACGGCGAACCCAGTGCTTTGGCGCAGTATGGCATCAGCACCGCGATTTATGAGGAAGTGCTCGAGGAACTGGAGGCTGGCGCGGCTTGCCTGGCCAGTCTCGCGCTGCCCGCCTGGGAGATGGCGCTGGCGCCCGACAGGAGCGGGCGAGTGGATTTTGACTGCTACCCGACCCAGCAGCCGGGCACGCTGCGGGTGACGTGCCGGTTGTGGTCCGCAGGCCGGTCCAGCGAGCTGAGCCTGACGGCCGACTATTGCCCAGGCCAGGCCGCTTCGCCGCTGCAGTTCAGGCTGCTGGAGGTGCAGTAGCCGCTGCAGGTCAACGCGGTGTTCGATAAGGCTATCTAGCTTGCCCCGAGTGCTTTACATTCGCCGCCCTGACGAATGGACGTCAGGCCAGGTGTGAGAGTTGATCGGGAGGATCAGGCCGTTATGCACAGATTTGCACACATGATCGATGACCAGTGGGTCGAGCACAGCTACCCGCCGGTCTTCGAGATTGCGCCCTTCAACGGCGGCGAGCGGGTGGTGGCCGGCGTGCCGGGGTCCGATCCGCAGGTGTTGCTCAGCCTGGCCCGTTGCCTCACCCAGCCGCTGCTGTTGCTGTTCGTGCTGCACACCAGCCGCGAAGACGTGCCGGTAGGCCGCTACATGAGCCCGATGTTGTCCCTGGCCGAGGTCGCGGATTTCATCGATGAGTTCAAGCCATTGCTATGTGGCGACAGCCGCTTCGATTTCTGGGTGCACTCACCCGAAGACCAGGCCACGGTGGTCTGGGACCGGCACAACCTCATCTACGCCTACGGCCCGCTGGAAAGTTATGCCAGCGCTCTGTACGGCCTGGGGTTCGGCCATGGCGAAGCGCAGATTCCGGTGCCCCACATGCATTACTACCATCCGCAACTGGATGAGCTGTGCAGGCAGTTGATCGCGCGGTTCGACTGGCAACATTCGCCGCTGCAGCCTGTGGATGAGCAGTGAGGCCTTGAGCGGGCAGGAATGAGGATCGGGGCCATGGCGGCCCCGATTGCGTTTTTTGCGTTACTGCACGGCCAGCTTGGGCGTGCGCGGCGGCACCAGGCGCTTGCTGCCGGTGGACTCGTAGGCCGAGGCCAGGCGCAGCAGGTTCGCATCGTCATAGGCCCGGCCGGCGAAGGTCAGGCCCACCGGCATGCCGATGTCCGCCATCACGCCCATGGGCACGGTGACGGTGGGCACGCCCAGATGGCGGATGGCGAGGTTGCCGTTGGCCACCCAGATGCCGTTGCTCCAGGCGATGTCCGCCGACTCGGGGTTGATGTCGGCATCCGCCGGGCCGACGTCGGCGACGGTGGGGAAAAGCACCGCGTCCAGCCCTTGGGCGTCCATCCAGTCTTCCAGGTCGAGCTTGCGGGTCTGCTCCAGGCCGCGCAGGCCGTCGGCCAGGGTGGCGATCTGGTCCCAGGTCTTGAGGCCGCGCTTGGCCATGTTGACGTACTCGTCCATGCCCGCCGCCAGGTCATCCTCGCGGTTGGGCAGGGTGCCCGGGTCATGGGGGAAGATCTGTGGCCCGTCGACATCGGCCAGGCGGTTGAGCTTGGGATCGTCGTTGGCCCGCAGGAAGTCGTCGAAGGCCCAGCCCGAGAGCTCCCACAGCTCGTCATGGAGGAACTCCTGGCTGACGATGCCGCGATTGAACACGGTGGGCGCGCCGGGGCGATCGCCTTCGCAGTTGGATACCAGTGGGAAGTCCACTTCCAGCACCTCGGCGCCAGCGGCTTCCAGGGCCTGGCGCGCCTGGCGCCAGAGCTCGATCACCGAGTCGCGGGTGGCGATGCGCTGGCCGGTGGGGCCGCCGATGCCCGGCTTGGCACTGGTACCGGCCTCGGCGTCGGCATTGATGTACATGCGCGGCACGCCGAAGCGCTTGCCCTTGAGGGCGCCGGCGTCGGCCGCCAGTTGCGGGTAGGAAGCGGGGCGCACGCCGGCCACGGCCGGGATCGGCACCCAGGGCTGCAGGCGCCACAGGTCACCGCGTTTATCCGGGTCTTCGGCGACTACCACGTCCAGTACCTCCAGCAGGTCGGCCATGGTCCGGGTGTAAGGCACTACCACGTCCATGGTCGGGGTCAGCGGCCAGTTGCCGCGCACCGAGATCACGCCGCGCGAGGGGGTGTAGGCGCAGAGGCCGTTGTTGGAGGCCGGGCCACGACCGCTGGACCAGGTTTCCTCGGCCAGGCCGAAGGCGCTGAAGCTGGCGGCGGTGGCGGTGCCGGCGCCGTTGGACGAGCCGGAGGCGAAGGGCGCGGTCAGGTACTGGGCGTTGTAGGGGCTTTCTGCGCGGCCATAGACCCCACGCTGCATACCGCCGTTGGCCATGGGCGGCATGTTGGTCTTGCCCAGGCAGATGGCGCCGCCGGCGCGCAGGCGCTCGATGGTGAAGGCGTCGCGCTGGGCCACCAGGTTCTTGAAGGCCGGGCTGCCGGATGCGGCGGTCAGGCCCTTGACCAGGTAGCTGTCCTTGGCGGTGTAGGGGATGCCGTCCAGTGGCCCGAGGAGCTGGCCCTTGGCGCGGCGGGCATCAGAGGCTTGCGCTTCCTCCAGGGCCTCGGGGTTGCGCACCACCACGGCGTTGAGGGCGGTGGCAGTGGCGGGGCCGTCGTATGCATCGATCCGCGCCAGGTAGGCCTGGACCAGTTCCACGGCAGTGGTCTGGCCGGACTCGAGGGCGGCGCGCAGTTGGGCAATGGAGACTTCGGTGACTTCGATCATGCGGGTTCTCGTGGTACGGCTTGGCACGGCAAGGGTTGAGTCGGGGCTTGGGTTGATGCCTGTCAGTCAAGCGAGGTGATCTTTTGTAGGAGCGCAGCTTGCTCGCGAGGGTCGTGAACGGTAGCGCCTGTTGACTGGGTAAACCCAGCGCTCTGAAGTCCATCGCGGGCAAGCCTCGCTCCTACCTTGCCTTGACTGATCGGCATTGGGGCTTGGGGGCCTTTTTAGCATCAAGTGCCCGTCAGCGGAATCTCCGCTCGATCGCAGGTGCGCACTTTGGGCCAAAAGGCCGGGTCATCTGGCATGTGGGTCGATATGGGCCTTTACCCGCCAGGCATCCTGGCCGGCCTGGGGGATCGGCTGGCCGACAAAACGATAGCTGCCCAGGTTCTGGAGGATGGTTTGGTCCAGGGACGTGTCGCCGGAGCTTTCCAGCAGCTTGAGCCGCGGCTCAGCGGAGCCGGGCACGAACTGCACCTCGACCACCACGGGCTTTACATCAGGTCCGAACTTGAGCTTGCCGAGCGTTCGGTGCTGGAGCAGTCGCAGCTTGAGGCTGAGCCGGCTCCTGGCTGAGGCGGTCCAGACCTGGTTGTACCGCGCTTGTTGCTCGGCATTGAGCTCCAGGCCCTGGTCACGCAGCCGGTCGATGCCTTTCCAGGCAGCGTCGCCGCTCTGCTTGAGAACGCTGAAGTACATCTGCTGCGCGCCTGGAAGATCCTGCGGGCCGCCTTTGCCTTCTTCCATCAACCTGGCCAGGGCCAGGGTACTTTCCCTGCTCCCCACCGCCGCAGCACGCTGGTAGTGATTCCTGGCCAGGAGGTAGTCGGCCTCTTGTTCGTCCAGGCGCCCGAGATGGTGGTAGGCCCTTGGGTTTGTCTGGGCCTGCGAGAGATACAGGGCTTTGGCCCGGGCGGTATCCTGCGCGACTCCATGACCGCGTTCGTACAGGGTGGCCAGCAGGGTCTGGCACATCGAGTTGCCGGCTTCGCCCTGGCGGCGGATATAGTCGAGCATTTCCCGGGAGATGGACTCCTGGTCGCGGTAGTGCCAGCAGCGCAGGCCGACCATGGAATCGTTCTGCACGCTGGTAGCGCTCTGGCAGCCGCTGAGCAGTCCGCCGAGCAGTGCCAGGACGACAATCCTGTTCATGGATGGGGACCGTTGAATTCGCCCAGGTAGTCCAGGGACAAGGTGGATGGAAGCGCAAGCGATTGCCCGAAGTGTGCAATGCCAGCGTGGGCAACGAGGATGAAGTGGCTGTACTGCAAGAGAACGAGCCAGTGCAGCCGTTGCCTCTGGGCGGCGCTGCGGATCATGGACTCCAGGTACTCTAGATGGCCTTGCTGGGGGATCAGCTCGACAAAGTCGGAGTCGATAGACCACCCCAGTTCCTGGCGCAGTCGCCAGCTTGGATTGCGTGCCTCCCAGGCATGGTACTGGGCATCCGTGGCGTCGGGGCCGGGTTCGGCTTCCCACTGTTCGAAGGCGAACAACGCAGCTTCGGTGTCATTTGCAAAGCGTGCGGCAAACAGGTGAAAAGCGAAGTAGTCGTCGCATTCCGACATGGACATGGCTCCTGGCAGCTTCAGATCACGCTGGCGCGTTGCAGGTGGCTGACGTGGCCCAGGCCGGACGCGTTCAAGCGCGCGACCAGGTCTTCGCGGGCCGGGCCGCCGCCGTTGCGTAGGTACTCCAGCTCCGAAGCGGTGATCACTACCACCGGCACCAGGGTCACCGGTGATAGCGGCATGTCCGGCAGATAAGTAGGGAAGCTGGCCGTTGGACCGCCAATCAATACACCGACGCAGTCGTCGTTGCTGACGAAATGCTCGGGCAACTGCTCGCACATGGCACGAGACTGGCTGACGCCGGGCAGCTCCAGGGACAGCACGCCATAACGCTCCAGGCGCGAGACATAGCCGCCGGCATCGGCCACGGTATTGGCCACGCAACGCAGCAACTCGAAAGCCCAGCTGTCGGCGAAGGGATAGACATCCCCCTGCGGGCCCTGGGCATGGGCCGGAATATCCGGTGTCTCGATAAACAGCTCCATTTCGAAGCCGTTGCCCTGGCCTTCACCGTCGTCGAATGGATCGGACAGGCCCTCGGTGGCCAGGATGATGCTGTTGGGGCGACGCACGATGCGGTAGGCCTGGCGGGTGGAGGGCCAGTGGGGGCCGCCCATGAAGCTTGGGCTGATGGCAAAGCCCAGCACGTCCTGCTCACAGGTACCGATGGTCTGCCAATGACGTTCGAGGCAGGCGGCGCCAGCGTCCATCAATGCGATCAGCTCCTGCTCGGCACTGCTTGGCTGGTCGTGGGCAGGGGTGTCGACGGGGCCAGGCTCTGGCGTGGCCAGGGGCGGTACGGATTTGGCAGGAGCGGGTTTATTGAAGATGGAAAGCAGTTTTTGCAGGAAATTCAACGGGCGATCCTTGCTCAAGAGTGTTGTCTGGGCGCGCATTGTGCCGACTCGACACAGCCCTGGATAGCCGTTTGAGATGGCAATGTGCCTTGTGCCGTTACTGCTTGGCAATCCAGACGTCGGATCGATACATTCGCCGGTGCATGCAATGCATGGCATGGGTGCAGGCCGATGACCGTTGCATGCGCAATTTTGCAAAGCATTCACAAGGATTTTGTATGCCGTTGATTTCGCAACGTGTTGAGTTGGCTCGCAATGGCGCCAACGACAAGGTGATCTGCCGCATGGCCTCCGGTTGGGCTGTCATGGGGGATGTGCAGTTTCTGCCGGGTTATTGCCTGTTGTTGCCCGACCCTGTGGTGCCGAGTCTCAACGATCTGGATGAAGCCGCCAGGACTACCTACCTGCTGGACATGGCTCGCCTTGGCGATGCCGCCTTGCAGGCCACTGGGGCCCTGCGCATGAATTATGAAATCCTCGGCAACTCAGAACCTGAGTTGCACTGTCATGTTTTCCCGCGTTACGCCTCGGAGCCGGAACACCTTCGCCGGATGCCAGTCTGGTTCTACGATTGGAAAACGGCCGTTGCCTACTCCGAAGAGGACCATGGCCAGTTGCGTCGGCGCATTGCCCAGCTACTGGGGCACTGAATCGAATGAGCCCTGGCCCGGTGTGAGGGCGCTTGCCGGCCATCGCCTCGGTGATAACGGGATCGAAGGCCGGTGACCGGGGCCGCGACGCGGGATCGCCGCAGCCCCTGGATCAGGTGCAGCGGTTTATTTATCCAGCAGCTTGAGGATGTCCTCGTACAGGGCCCTGGGTATGAACACGCCTTGTTCCTCACTGCGCCGCCGGGCGTCGTAGCGACGTTGCGATGGCAGGCGGGCGCCCTGGTCGACAATCGCGGCGAACATCTCCTCGGCGCGCCTGGCGCCTTCCTCGGCGTTGCCATTGGCGAACAACTGCGGGTCGAAGGCCAGGATCAGTTCCCCATGAAGGGGAGTAGCGCCGACGCCGTTGTCGAAGGCCATCGACTCCATGCTGGTCATGTCATTGATCAGGGCACCTGCCAGCAATTCCACCATGGCCGCCAGGGCCGACCCCTTGTGGCCGCCGAAGGTCAGCATGGCGCCAGACATGGCGGCCAGCGCGTCGGTGGCCGGCTGGCCCTGGTCGTCGACAGCGCAATGTTCGGGCAGTGGTCGGTTGGCCCGGCGATGCAGCTCGATGTCGCCGCGGGCAATGGCGCTGGTGGCGAAGTCGAAGACAAAGGGATTGTGGCCCACGCGCGGCCAGCCGAAGGCGATAGGGTTGGTGCCGAAGACCGGCTTGCTGCCCCCGGCGGGGGCGACCCAGCTATGGCTGGGCGTGAGGGCCAGGGCTGCTAGCCCGTGTTCGGTCACGGCCTCGATTTCCGGCCATAGGGCCGAGAAGTGGAAACAGTTGTTGATGACCATGGCCGCCACACCCACCTGCCGGGCTTTTTGCACCAACAGCGGCAGCGCAGTTTGAAATGCCAGCAGCGAGTAGGCCCGGTGCGCATCCGCGGCCACGATGGCCGCGGAACGTTCGGTGACAGTCGGCAGTGCCTGAGGGTCGACCTGGCCCTCGCGCATGGACTTCACGCAGACCAACAACCGGTACAGCCCATGGGAGTGGCATTCGTCGGCCTGCCCGCGGGTGATGGTGCGGGCAATGGCCTGGGCGTGGGCAGCGCAGAAGCCGTTGTTCGCCAGTACATCGTTGGACAGTCGGAAGGCTTGGTCGAGCGACAGATTAATCAAGTCAGACATGAAACGTATCCTTGGATCATGGGTGAACGCTGGATAGACGAGGACTGCGCCGAGTGGGTGCAGCGCAGGCCTCTGTCGTCACCTCTGGCAGTGAGCCGTCAGGTTTCGCGCTGGCCGTTGACCAGGCGGGAAAGGCCCAGGGGATTGGCCTGCTGGATGGCCGGTTGCAGCAAGGTGTCCGGGAAGTTCTGATAGCAGACCGGTCGCAGGAAGCGGGCAATGGCCGCGGTACCGACCGACGTGGAACGGGCGTCGGAGGTGGCTGGAAACGGCCCGCCGTGGACCATGGCGTCACAGACTTCGACGCCTGTCGGCCAGCCATTGACCAGGATGCGCCCGGCCTTGCGCTCCAGGGTCGCCAGCAGGGCCCGGGCGGTCTCGGTATCGGCCTCGTCCAGATGCAGGGTCGCGGTCAACTGGCCCTCCAGGTGTTCGGCCACTTGCCTGGCCTGGGCGATGTCATCGCACTCGACCAGCAGCGAGGCCGAGCCGAAGATCTCTGCCTGCAGGGCCGGTTGCTCAAGAAAATCCCTGGCGCAAGTGACGAACAAGTGCGTCTGGCACTGGTTTGGCCCCGTGCCCTCAAGGCCTGCGCCCACCAAGCGCGCGTCGGCGTTGCTGGCCAGCTCTTGCAGGCCATGGCGGTAGGCCTTGAAGATTCCGGGCGTCAGCATGGTCTGGGCGGGACTGCGTTCGACAGCCTGCCGGGCGGTTGCGAGGAAGGCGTCCAGGGCTGGACCCTTGATGGCGATGACCAGTCCCGGGTTGGTGCAGAACTGACCGGCACCCTGATTGAGGGAGGCGATAAAGCCCTCGGCCAACGCCGCGCCACGGTTGAGCAGGGCATGCTCGAACAGGAAGACCGGGTTGATCGAACTCATCTCGGCATACACCGGGATCGGCTCGCGACGTGCCTGGGCCACTTGGGTCAAGGCTATGCCGCCGCTGCGCGAACCGGTGAAACCTACGGCCTTGATCCTGGGATCGCTGACCAGGCCCGTGCCGATTTCCACGCCGGAGCCGAACAGCAGCGCAAACACTCCCGGTGCCAGGCCGTGCTTGGCCACAGCTTGCTGGATCGCCTGGCCCACCAATTCGCTGGTACCGGGGTGGGCACTGTGCGCCTTGACGATCACCGGGCAGCCGGCAGCCAGCGCCGAAGCGGTGTCGCCGCCGGCCACGGAGAAGGCCAGGGGAAAGTTGCTGGCGCCGAACACGGCGACCGGGCCCAGGGCGATATGCCGCTGGCGCAGGTCCGGGCGGGGCAGTGGCTGGCGCTCGGGAAGCGCTTCATCGACCCGCACGTCGAGCCACTCGCCGGTGCGTACTGTGCGAGCGAAGGTGCGCAGTTGGAAGCAGGTACGGCCCACCTCGCCCTGGATGCGTGGGCGAGGCAAGCCCGATTCCGCCACCGCGCGATCCACCAGGGTGTCGCCCAGCGCCTCGATCTGTTCGGCGATGCTTTCCAGGAACGCCGCGCGCTCCTGCAGCGAGGTTTCGCGGTAGCTATCGAAGGCCGACCAGGCCAGCGCACAAGCCTGCTCGACATGCTCGCGCGAGCCACCGGGATAACCCGGCTCCAGTACCTGGTCGGTGGCTGGGTTGATGGCCTTGATCGCATCACGAGTACCTGGCACGGCTTGGCCGCCAATCAGCATATTTCCTGTCAGACCCATATCGGCCTCCTGAGGTAATGAACGTCCACCTGCCGGTTTTAAAGAATGCAGTGGCAGAGGAGGGGGAAATGAAAGCGGTGCGCCTGGGCGCACCGCTTCAGGGGAACATCTGCCGGGTGTCAGGCCAGGTTGTGTTCTTTGCTCCAGTTGGCGTACCAGGTACGGAACAGCGTGTACTGGGCCTCGGCATAGTTGCGCTGGGAGTCGCTCAGGGCATCGGTTTCGTTGAAGTGCAGGGTGTATTCCAGGTCGCCGTTGAGCACCATCAGGTGCTTGTAGTACAGCACCAGGTCGCAGCCCTCATCGAACGAGGACAGTACGTGCAGGGCCGACTCCAGTTCTTCGGCCAGGCGCCGGGCCTTGGCGTCGCCCTTGGCAGCCTGCTTGCTCAGGGCCACCAGGTGCAGCACTTCGCGAGGCAGCGCGTTGCCGATACCGGTGATGGAACCGGTGGCGTTGCAGTTGACGAAACCGTTCACCACATCGGTGTCGACACCGACCATCAAGGTGACCGCGTCATCCTTGGAGGTAATGAACTCAGCGGCATAACGGCTGGCTTCGGCGCCGCCGAACTCCTTGAAGCCGATCAGGTTCGGGTGCTCGCTGCGCAGTTCGAAGAACAGGTCCGCGCGAGTGGCAAAGCCATAGTAGGGGCTGTTGTAGATCACCGACGGCAGGTTCGGGGCTGCTGCGAGGATGGCCTTGAAATGCGCCTTCTGTGCGACCAGCGAGGCACCGCGGGACAGGACTCGCGGAATCACCATCAGGCCCTGGGCGCCGACCTTGGCCGCATGAGCGGCGTGGGATACGGCTTCCCGGGAGTTGACCGCGCCCGTGCCGACGATGGTTGGGATACCGGCCGCTACCAGGCGGGCAACGCCTTCCTGGCGCTCGGCTTCGGTGAGCAGGGGCCAGTCACCCATCGAGCCGCAATACACCACGGCGCTCATCCCCGCTTCGATCAGCTCGCGACCCTTGCGGACCAGGGCGTCGAAGTCGGGCTTGCGATCCGGGGTGCAGGGGGTCATCAGTGCGGGAATGGTGCCGGTGAAAATGTTGCTCATGACGCTACCTCATAGTTTTTAGGTGGTTGTAGCTACATCTATGGCACTGGCCATGAATGGCTGGGGACCTGTTCCAGTGGTCATAATCGAATATCGTATACGTTATATAATCGATGCCTTGGGAAGTAAAGCCTCGGTTGTCATTTCAAATGGCGGCGTTCTGGGTAAACGGCCTGGATTGCAGGGCTCATCAAAGCTTGCAGGCCAAGGGGCTCTTCCGTGAGCCGGGTCAGGGCGAGGGGAGTATCAGCGACTGGAGACCCGCGCCGCCGACGCCTTGTCCACCTCGCGCAGCGACATGCCACGGGTCTCCCTGGCGGCCGCCACGGCAATGATCGAGATCACGGCCGATGCCACCAGGTACCAGGCGATCGGCGTCGAGCTGTTGTATTCCTTGAGCAGGGTAATGGCGATCAGCGGTGCCAGGGAGCCGGCGAGAATGGGCGCCACCTGGTAGCAGAGGGACAGGGCCGTATAGCGCACATGGGTCGGGAACAGTTCCGACATCAAGGCGGAGTAGGGCGCATAGGTCATGGATTCGATAGCCAGCCCCAGGGTGATGGCGGCCATGATCAGCCAGTCGTTCCCGGTATCCATCATGGGGAACCCGACGAAGCCCCAGAAGCCGGTGAGTACCGCACCGATCAGGTACACCGGTTTGCGCCCGATGATGTCGGACAGGTAGCCCATGAAGGGAATCATGAAGAAGTGCAACAGGTGGGCGCCGAACATCAACAGCAGGATTTGCGAAGTGTCTTTGTGCACGACCAGCTTGAGGTAGGTGATCGAGAACGTGACGACGATGTAATAGAGGATGTTCTCGGCAAACCGGGCGCCGATGCCGATCAGCACTTCACGCCAGTATTTTGTGACGACCTCGACCACGCCCAGCTGCTCTTTCTCGATCTTGTGCTGGCGGGCCTGGGCTTCCTTGAAGATGGGGGCGTCATCGACCCGGGTGCGGATCCAGTAGCCGACCAGGACCACGACGGCGGAGAACCAGAACGCTACGCGCCAGCCCCAGTCAAGGAACTGCGCTTCGCTGAGATTGGATGACAGAAGCAGCAGGATCACCGTTGCAATCAGGTTACCGGCCGGGACCCCGGCTTGCGGCCAACTGGCCCAGAATCCGCGGCGGTTGTCCGGGCTGTGCTCGGACACCAGCAGTACCGCGCCTCCCCATTCACCCCCGAAGGCGAATCCCTGGATCAACCGCAGCAGCACCAGCAGGATGGGGGCGGCGTAACCGATGCGTTCGAAGGTGGGCAGGCACCCCATCAGGAACGTGGTGATACCGACCACCACCAGGCTGATCTGTAGCAGATGCTTGCGTCCGATCTTGTCGCCGTAATGACCGAAGACCAGCCCGCCGATCGGCCTGGCCAGGAAGCCTACGGCATACAGGGCGAAGGCCGCGATGATGCCATCCACCGCGCTACCGGTCTGGCGGAAGAACAATTGGCCGAACACCAGGGCCGAGGCGGTGCCGTATAGAAAGAACTCGTACCACTCGGCCACGGCACCGGCCATCGCTGCGGCCACCACTCGCTTGATCCCGGCGGGGGCCTTGCCCGCCGTTCGTTCCAGTTCGCTGGCTGTTGCAGAAGTCGTCGAGGTCATCAATGTCGCACTCCGATAGATCTTGTTAGAGGGGGTTGCCTGGGCACTGCGCCAGGCCTGGCTGTTGAAACAGTCGTCATATACTGTATTTCGTATACGATATATTTCAAAGCAAGATTGACGCCAGAACAGCCAGCCGCTCGCCATCGAGCTGCAAGCCTTGATTCTGCGTGTGTCAGATGTTGGCCTCGATGCAGGCCATGGGCGCGAGGGTGTTACGACAGGTGGCACCCGCCATGGGGATGCCACCTAACGGAGCAACCAGTAGCGGTCAGTGGGGCAGGTGTTCGTACAGGCTCTGGCAGACGCCGTTGATGTGCTCTTCGATCAGCTTGGCCGCGAGTTCGACATTCCCGCTGCGGCAGGCGGCGACGATGTCCTTGTGCTCGTGGTCGGCGCGATCCTTCCCGGCTGAAAGGCTCATCTGCATGCGCAGGTAGCGTTCGATCTTGTCGTGGATCGAGCGGATCAGGTTGACCAGGAAAGGACGCTGGGCCGGTTCGTACAGGCAGGCATGCAATTCCCAATTGAGTTCGGCCCAACGGCCGATGTCGTTCTCCCCGACGAACTCGGCGCAGATCGCTTCGGCCCGGGCAAAGGTTTCTTCGGTCATGTTGGGAACGGCCAGGCGGATCGCCTGGACCTCCAGTAGCACCCTCACTTCGAACATCTGGGCCAGCTCTGGCTCGGAGATCTTGGTCACCAGGGCGCCGCGATTGCGATGAAAGTCCACCAGCCCCTCGGCCTCCAGGCGCTTGAGCGCCTCGCGCACCGGAATCTTGCTGACATTGAACACCTGGGCGATGTCGTCCTGGCGCACCGGTTCGCCTTCAGCCAGGTGGCCGGAGATGATGGCTTCACGCAGGTGCTTGGCAATGATTTCCGAGGTCGAGGGCACGACGCCAAGGTTGGGGGCTTTGTGAAAGGGCAGGGGCACGAGGGTTACCGAGTGAGGATGAATGCGAATATCTTATACGAAATGCCGTGGGGGCCAAAAGATGCGCCGCTTACGCGCACCTCCCGGAATCAGCTCGCGATGATCAAGCAGGCCAGCTTCGAATCAGCAGGGCGGGATCGGAACGTCTTGTTTCAAACTGAAGAAAAGGCATCTTTCTTGGGCATGAAGAAGCGAGCGAACAGTTCGGATTGGGACTTGATGTTCAACTTTGCGTAGATGTTGCGGCGGTGAACCTTGATCGTTTCGGCCGACAGGCAGAGTTTTCCGGCGATCTCCTTGTTGGAGAAGCCACTGAGCAATAGCCTGAGCACGTCGCTTTCCCGCGTGGTTATCTGCGTGCCGAGTTGGGTAATGGTTTGCGACCATAAAGGCGCGCTGGTGAGGTGCTTCTCTTCCTCGATCTCGAAACTCATGCGCTGATGCATCAAGGCGATCACCCATGGCTTGATGATATCGAGCATGGTGATCTGGTCCTGGCAAAAGTGAGTGCTGCTACCAATGGAGATGCATAAGGTCCTGTCCCCGTCGAGTTGCGCGTTGTACTGCACTTCATCTACAGAAATGTATTGTGCAAAGTACTTGTGGTAGTACTCGGTTTCGAGGAAATACTCAGGAACGATATCCAACAAGTGAAAGAAACCACTTTGTGGGTTCTCTCGATTGGCTATGTAGAAAGGGTCCAGCAGATAAAGCCCCTTGACGTAACGCTGGGTAAATGCGTCCACCTCTTCGGCATCTGCTACTTCGGGGAGACTGACAACCTGAACTTGTTTGCTGCTGAAAATCAATACGACCCAGTTATCGACTTGTACATATTCATTCAATGTCCGAATAAGCGAGCTCCAGAACTCTGGACGATTCAACTGCATGATCAGTTTTCCAATCGATCGATGCCAGGCCAGGCTATGAAGGTCGAGCGGCATTTTCTACCCCTTTAGGGTTAGGGAGTCGTGGGCTAGAGGTAAGTATTCGTAGGTATTTACTATTCGTTAACCCCCGGTATATTCACGTTCGGGTGTTAACGATGGCCATGAGGGCACATCGGCTTGAACAAGGATGTTGCATGAGAAAGCTTCGTTTGCGAACCATTTTTTCGGCTGCGTTGCTGTGTGCGGGGATAAGCACATCGGCGGCCGCTGCAGAACCCGGGATGTACCTGTACAACTGGTTCGGGCTCCTCGCCCCACAGACTCCCAAGGAGTTCGAGCGGGACGCTGGCATCAGGATTCACATGGATGCGTTCGACAGCGCTGAAATCATGCAGAGCAAGGTCATGGCCGGGCGTACCGGATATGACGTGGTCGTGGCAACCTCCAACGTGTTGCCCAGCCTGATCCAGGCCGGCGTCCTGCAGCCGTTGGATCGCAGTCAACTGAGCAACTTGGCGCATATCGACCCAGATCTGCTGGCCCAGGTCGCGGTCAACGACCCAGGCAACCGTTATGCCGTGCCTTACTTGTGGGGAACCACGGGCATTGGCTATGACGTCGATAAGGTCAAGGCGGCGCTGGGCGATGATGCACCGGTGAATAGCTGGGACCTGATATTTAAAGAAGAAAACATCAGCAAGCTCCAATCCTGTGGCGTGGCGATGCTCGACTCGCCAAGCGAGATCATCTCGATTGCCTTGCATTACCTGGGACTTCCCAGCAACAGCAGAAACCCGGACGATTACCAGAAGGCTCAAGCCCTGCTGTTGAAGATCCGTCCCTACATCCTCTATTTCGACTCGTCCAAGATCGACACCGACCTGGCTGATGGCAATATCTGTGTTGTCGTGGGATGGGCCAACGGTGCCCTTGCTGCACAGGCCGTTAATGAAAAGGCCAACACCGGCCGCAAGATTACCTACAGCCTTCCTCGCGAGGGGGCACTGGTCTGGTCGGAAAACCTGGTGCTGCTAAAAGACGCTCCCCATCCGAAGGAAGGGCTGGCGTTCATCAACTACATGCTGCGCCCGGAAGTTATTGCCAAGACTTCAAACCATACGCTCTATCCTAATGCGAATAAGGATGCCACGGAGTTTGTCGAACAAAAGTTGCGGGACAACCCATGGATTTATCCAGACCGGAAAGTCGTTGCTGAATTGGTTCCGCTTGAGCCATTACCCTTGAAGCTGGAGCGAATTCGCACGCGGGTCTGGACCAAGGTGAAGAGTAGTATCTGATCCGGACCGATCATCTCAATGATTGTTCTTTGCAGGCTTTCACCCTCTACGAAAGCTTGCAAAGAGTTAAAGCAGCAAGTCGTTTCGATAAGAAGTTACTGGGAAATGCAAGGCGCTCCTCGCAAGTGTCTGCATGTCGTTGAACAGTCAATTACTTGTAATTGTTTACTGTTGTTCAAGCCCTGTTGGTCGCAATGGTGGCGAGGCAGTATCAGATTGATTCGCCCTGGACGTGGTTCTTCAAGTAGAGCCATGCCTGCATTGCTGTCCGCGACAGCATCAACTCAACACTTCATCCAATACGAGAACAGTGGATGCCCAGACCAGCCCATCAGACATGTTTCAGTTTGACAATCGACGGTCTCGAGCGCGACGTTCAAGTGCTCGCATTTAGTGGTGAGGAGGCAATCAGCAAGCCTTACTTCTTCAATATGGAGTGGCTTGCAAACCCTGGCCTGGACCTGGAAAGCCTGGTCGACGCCGAGGCGTTTCTGGGTTTCGACCCGCAGGGTAGGGGAATTCATGGGCGGATCTACCACATCGAGCGCAGTGGCGATCGCTACCGAGCGGTCCTCGTTCCGCACCTGTCCTATTTGCGCCACCGCATCAATCGCAGGGTCTATCAAGGATTCTCGGTGCCGAAAATCGTCGCCCTGATACTGGAGGAGCACGGCATCCTGGGCGATGCCTATCGGTTGGAGCTGAAGGCGACCTATCCCCAGCGTGACTACCGCACCCAATACGATGAAACCGATCTGCACTTTATCCAGCGTTTGTGCGAAGAGGAGGGGATTCACTTTCACTTCCAGCACAGCGCTCAAGGTCATGTACTGGTATTTGCCGACGACCGGACGGCTTTTCCCAGGATCGGGCAGGCCACGGCTCTAGCACAAGAGAACGGCTGGGTGGCTGGCGAACACATCCAGGTTCCGGGTGCGCGCACCCTGGAGCGCCGCTACATGGTTCATCGCCAAGTCGAGGGGCAGAGCAAACAGGTCTACCTGCACAGTGGCCATGTGGTGGAATGCTCGGATTGCCCAGGCCAGGGCAACGATCTATGGCTGCTCACCCAGGTCTTCCATGAAGGCCGGCAACCCGAGGCCTGGGACGATGGCGTCGAGCCCGGCGACGATGTGCTCCAGGGCTATCGCAACCGTTTTACAGCGCTGGCGTGGGAGGTGTTCCATCGTCCGCCCGTGGTTCATCACAAACCCCAGGTTCCAAGCAGCCAGGTCGCGGTGGTCATCGCCCTGGAAGATGAAGAGACACCCGGTGAGCCGCGCCCTGGACGGGTCAAGGTGCGGTTTCCCTGGGACCGTGAAGGTCGCTTTGATGACAAGAGCAGCTGTTGGCTCGTTGGCGCCGCCAGCGAATGCGGCCAGGTGAAACCCTTGCAGGTCGGAGAGGAGGTCACGGTCACCTTTGTTGACGGTGACCCCGATCAACCGCGGATCGGCGGCTGCCAGTGCTGTCGCTGAAAGGACCAGCACATTGCCTTGTGCGCGACCTGGTATTCACCGAGCGGCGAATGTTTTACCCGTGACGATGATCGAGTCCTCTTGCAGGTAAAGGTCGGTGATGTCGTTGATCACGACGTCGAGGCCGACTGAATTCGGAAACAGCGAATAGAACAAATCAAAGTACAGGTAGTCCCGGATCAAGCGCGCGGCCAGGTCGGGATGGTTTGTCAAAAGTGTCCTGAAACCTGGGTAGTCGATCGCTTCCAGCTCCGGGATGTCGATAAAGCCCTGGGCCAGGTCATCGCTCTGGCATTGGGCGGTAAAGCTGTCGGCGTGGTCCAGGAAATCCGGCGGGAGTTCACTGTGGCGGATGCGCAGCTCATAAGGGGTTGCTGCGATGGCCAGCGCTTCGCCGAAGCCCAGGCTGCGATAGCCGACGCTCTTCGGGTCGATGACTTGACCGGCCAAGGTGAATTTCATGGGGTGATTCCGATTTTCCAATGGGGTGAGCGTTTGTCGACCTGATCCTTGTGGGGCTCCCCGAACCCGGCGGCCGCAGGGTATCGAAGCGTGCGCATTCTCACATTGCTACCTATGCCCATGCCACTGTTCACATTCTGTCATCCACTCTCTGGCAGTATCGCCAAGCCTTACACCACCCATGACCATCCGCAACGGTTCAAGGAATGCAGTCGCGAAATCCAGGCGGTCCAGCACCGTGGAGCACCTACTACGAGCATCACAAGGAGCGTCCGGCCTCATCGCTGCTTCAGGCTGCGATGGCGCTTGCAAGCCCTTCGACAGGTTCGGCAAGAGCCATTGACCTGGGGTGCGGCGCTGGTAACGAAACCCGTGCCCTGATGGCGGCAGGGTGGGATGTCCTGGCGATTGACCAGGAACTTGGTGCAATCGAAAGGGCCAGGGCCATCGGCGCAGGCTTCCCATGCCGCGAATGCGTCGCTGTCGTGCAAAGGTTCGAGGACCTTGTGGCATTGCCGGCGGCCTCATTGATCCATGCCGGCATGTCGATGCCATTTTGTCATCCGCAAAGCTTTGAAAAATTCTGGACCACGGTCAGGGCTGCCCTGCTTCCCGGAGGGATCTTCGTGGGCCAGTTCTTTGGCGACAGGGATGGCTGGGCGGGTGATCCGTCGAGAACGTTTCATTCCGAGCCAGAGGTTCGTGCCTTGTTTCTCGATTTCGACTTGATCCACGTCCAGGTCCACGAGTACGACGGCCCCAGCCTGCGAGGGACCAAGCATTGGCACCGGATTGACGTGATCGCCCAACATCCCCTGTAGCCGCTGCCGAGCCTGTGAGGCTGCGATCGGCCGCCCAGCGGCCGTGGCTCCCTATGTATCTGGCCCAACGCGGCGCCCGGCCTGGTGGGCGCTGCGCACCCCTGCACAGCCTGCGGCAGCGGCTACACGAGCCTGTGCGGTGGTTGTAGCCCCTCCATATATCCGACCCAACGCAACCTGCGGCAGCGGTTGAATTGCAGTGATGGCAGTTTGATTTTCAGGTTGTGAATGAAGCTTTTATGACAAAAGTTCGGTAGCGCATAGCCACTTGGGTCTTGGGTATGTAACGCGCTTGAGGGGGCCGCAAGGCCACTTTTTTAAGCCGAGGCGGGATGCCGGGAGTGAGGCTATGGGGACTATGGAACGCTACTCGAAAGTGGGCATGCAGGAGCTGGACCAACGGCTGTCGAAGATTGTCGAAGCGGCTCGCAAGAAGACGGTCTCGGTCTATCGCTATGGCGCTCCGTGGGTCTGGATCGTGTCCCAGGATGATTGGCAGGGGGCCTTGAAGGAGGTGTCCAGCTACATCCCGCCGGGGCATTCGCTGGTGTTGCTGCGCCCGCAGATCGAGGAGTTGCTTGATCAGCAGGGCGACCTGTTCCTGAGCCTCCATGCCGAGGCCGGTATGTTCATCGCGCCGCGTACGGTGATGCACATCCTGTTGTTGCAGCTTTTGTACTCGGTCCAAAGCGAACAGCAGCTTTACGAACAGCTCAACTACAACCTGCTGTTCCGCTGGTTCGTCGGCCTGGGCCTGAACCAGAAGGTCTGGAGCTTCAGTGTCTTGAGCCGCGACATCGCCACGCTGCTGAACAACCCGCAGGCCGTGCAACTGATCCACAAGATCATCGGTGAAGTGTTCTGCGGCGCCCTGCTGCAGATGCCGGAGTTTTCGCTGAACTTCGCGCTGCTGCATACCTGGCTGGCACGCCACGACAACACCACGATCACCAGCAATTGAATCGGCCAAACGCTGTGCAAACGGCGACGGCAATGCGCGTGCGCGCGCCAATTTTCAGACTTCTAGGGGGCGGTGTGGAGCATCTGGGCAAATCAGGACGACCGGGCAGTGGCGGGCGCTGGTGGCCGTTGTGCGGTTGGTTGACGCTATTGGCGCTGGCGCCGGTGGTGCAGGCCGAGGAGGCCGGGCAGGCCGCCGTGGCCGAGACGGCACCAGCCAAGCTGGTGGACGTCAACGAGTACTTCGTACGCGGCAATACGGTGCTCGATGCCCGGGCGATCGAGGAGGCGGTGTACCCGTTCTTGGGCCCGCAAAAGGCCTTGAGCGATATCGAAGGCGCTCGCGATGCCTTGCAGAAGGTCTATCAGGCCCGGGGCTACCAGTCGGTATACGTCGAACTACCGGAGCAGAAGGTCGAGGACGGCATCGTCTACCTGCAGGTCAGCGAGACCAAGGTCGGTCGTGTGCGGGTCGTGGGCGCCAAGCACTATTCGCCGGTGGAGATCCGCGACCAGGTGCCGGCGCTCAAGGAAGGCCAGGTCCCGGACTTCGCCACGGTGCAGAGCCAGCTGGCCGGCCTCAATCGGGGAACGGGGCGCCAGGTCATGCCGTTGGTGCGCGAGGGCCAGCGCCCGGGAACCATGGATGTGGACCTGCAAGTGGAGGACCAGAATCCCTGGCGCGCCAGCCTCGGCCTGAACAACGACTACAGCGCCGACACCGAAAAGCTGCGCTCGGTGGCCAGCGTCGGCTACGACAACCTGTGGCAACTGGGCCACAGCGTGTCCCTGACCTTTTTCACCGCCCCCCAGGACACCGAGAACGCCAAGGTCTGGTCCGGTTCCTACACCGCACCGTTGACGGATCGCTGGAGCCTGCAGTTCTCCGGCTACCAGTCCGACAGCAACATCGCCACCATCGGCGGCAGCAATGTGCTGGGCAAGGGCCACTCCTATGGATTGTCGGCGATCTACACCCTGCCGGCCTCGGGCAACTGGGCCAACTTGTTTTCGCTGGGGGTGGACTTCAAGGACTTCAAGGAAGAAGTGCGCCTGGGCAACAGCCGCGATGAGATCCCGCTCAAGTACGCCCCGCTGACCTTCGGCTACAACGGTTACCGCTACAGCGAAAAGTCCCAGCTGGGCCTGGGGTTGAACCTGGTGATCGGTACCCGGCGCTCTTTCGGCTATGGCAGCGAGGCCCACGAGTTCCAGTTCAAACGCGATGAAGCCAGTGCCAGTTTCTCGGTGCTCAAGGGCGACCTGAACTTTACCTACACCTTCGACAACGATTGGCAGTCGGCATCCAAGAGCGCCTTCCAGCTGGCCTCGGGGCCGCTGGTGTCCAACGAGCAGTATTCCGCCGGCGGTGCCACGTCGGTACGCGGTTACCTGGCCGCTGAACGCACAGGGGACGAGGGCTACCTGTTTTCCCAGGAGCTGCGCACGCCGTCCCTGGCCAAATTCCTCGGCAGCTACGTGCAGGAATGGCGCTTCTACGCCTTCGCCGAAGGTGCCCGCCTGAGCCTGCATGAGCCCCTGCCGGAACAGGACGACGAATACAGCCTGGCGAGCGTCGGCCTGGGCACTCGCGCCAGCCTGAGCAAGTGGCTGTCCGGCAGCCTGGACTGGGGCTACCCGCTCAAAGACGGGCCCAACACCCAGAAACACGACCCGCGCGTGCACTTCAGTGTGCAGGCGACGTTCTGACTTTTTACGGAGAACCTCTTCCATGCAACGCTTATTCCTGAGCCTGTTGATCTGCCTGGGCTTCGTGCTCCCGGCCACGGCCCATGCCTGGTGGCAGGACGACTGGCACTACCGCAAGCAGATCACCGTGGACACCACGCCCCAGGGCGCCGGCATCAACGAGGCCTTGGGCCGCACCGCCTTGCTGGTGCGCTTGCACACCGGCAACTTCACGTTCGACGGGGTCAAGGAAGACGGGTCCGACCTGCGGTTTGTCGCCGCCGATGACAAGACCGTGTTCAACCATCAGATCGAGAGCTTCGACCCATTGATGGGCATGGCGCTGATCTGGGTCGATGTGCCCAGGGTCGAAGGTGGCCAGCGCCAGGATATCTGGATGTACTACGGCAACCAGAAGGCCCCGGGTACTGCCAATGGCCAGCTGACTTTCGATCCCAGCTACACCGCCATCTACCATTTCGATGGCAGCAATGGCACGCCCGCCAAGGACACCACCGCCTACGGCAACACCGCGCAGAACGCCACTGGCGCGGCCATCGAGGGCGTCATCGGCCGTGCCTTGCAGTTCAGCGGCCAGCCGCTGCTGTTGCCGGCCAGCCCGTCGCTGCAGCACAACGCCGGTGGGGCGTTCACCTTCAGTGCCTGGGTACGCCTGGACCAGGCCAGTGGCGAGCAGCTGTTGCTGGCCCGTCGCGAAGGTGCCTCCAGCCTGCTGATCGGGGTCAACCAGGGCGTGCCGTTCGTGGAAGTGGATGGCCAGCGCGCGGTGTCCACCCAACCGTTGAATCCGGGGCAATGGCAACACCTGGCCTTGAGCGGGGAGGGCAGCAAGCTCGCCCTGTACGTCAATGGCCGCGAGACCGCGAGCCTGGCCCAGGCCATCGCCAGCTTCAACTCGGTATTGGCCATCGGTGCCGACCTGCCGCCGGCCCCTGGCGCCGAGGCCAGTCATTTCCTGCCGTTCACCGGGGCGCTGGACGAGTTGCGGCTGTCCAAGGTGGTACGACCTGCAGCGCTGATTCTTGCGGATGCAAGTTCCCAGGGGGCCGAGTCGAAGCTGGTGGCCTACGGCGTCGATGAAGAACAGTCCGGTTTCGGTTTCGGCAGCCTGGGCTTCCTGCTCAAGGCGGTACCGATGGATGCCTGGGTGATCATCCTGGTGCTGGTGGCGATGATGATCCAGTCCTGGGTCATCATGCTGCGCAAGAACCGCATGGTCAGCCGTGTCAGTGCCGCCAATGCCTTGTTTCGCGAGCAGTTCGCCAGGGTCGGCACGCGCCTGGAAATGTTCGCCGATGACCAGGCCCTGGCCGAGCGCCTGGAGCAATCCTCGCTGTGGCGCCTGTACCTGGTGGCGGTCAAGGAGATCCGCACCCGCCGCGAGCAGGGCGCCGATACCTCGTCGGTGTCGGCGGCCACTATCGAGGCCATCCGCTGTTCCATGGACGGGGTGCGCACCCGCGAGAACCAGCAACTGAGCGCCAAGCTCTCGACCCTCTCCAACGCCATCGCCGGCGGCCCCTACATCGGCCTGTTGGGCACGGTGCTGGGGATCATGGTGGTGTTCCTCGGTACCGCCATGGCCGGCGACGTCAACATCAATGCCATCGCCCCGGGCATGGCTGCGGCCTTGCTGGCCACCGCCATGGGCCTGTTCGTCGCGATCCCGGCGTTGTTCGGCTACAACCGCCTGATCACCCGCAACAAGGAAGTGGGGGCCGACATGCGGGTGTTCGTCGATGAGTTCATCACTCGCCTGGCGGAACTGCATGGCGAGAGCCAGCAGCACGAGAACGCCCACTGGCGCGTCAGCCACAGCAACGCATCGGTCCCGGCCTGAGGAGAACTGCCATGGCTTCCGTGAACGCCTCCCATGACGACGAAGACGATGCCGCCGTCGACAGCATCAATATCACGCCCCTGGTGGACGTGCTGATGGTGGTGCTGGTGATGTTCATCCTCACCGCCACCGCCCAGGTCTCGGGCATCCAGATCCATCTGCCCAAGGCCAGCGCCTCGGTGTCCCTGTCGGAGGCCAAGACCAAGGCCATTTCGGTGAACGATGGCGGCCAGGTGTTCCTCGACGCCTACCCGGTGACCCTGGGCGAGCTGGAAGAGCGCCTGCGCATCGAGAAGGCGCAGAACCCCGACTTCCCGATCATCGTCCGCGGCGACGCCACGGTGCAGTACCAGAAGGTCATCGAAGTCCTCGACCTGCTGCGCCGCCTGGAGTTGTCCCAGGTCGGCCTGGTCACCGGCAAACCCCAGGGCTGAGTCATGACCGCACAACAACCGATCCAGCTACCGCCCGTTCAGCGCAAGCCGAGAGTCGTGCGCGTGCTCAAGTGGGGAGTCGGGCTCCTGCTGGCTGGCGCTGCCGCCTGGCTGCTGTGGCAGTGGGCCAACGACATGGCCGGGGTGCGCCGGGAAGCGCCGAAGGTGCCGACCATCATCCCGTTGCCGCCACCACCGCCGCCACCTCCACCGCCGCCGGAAAAGCCCAAGGAGCCAGACCCGGTGGAAGAAAAGGTGCCGGAGCCCGAACCCACGCCGACCCCCGAGGAGGTCAAGCCGGAGGAAGAGGCGCCGCCATCGCCGGCGGACGACCTGGCCAACCCGATGCAGATCGACGGTGATGCCCAGGCTGGCAACGATGCGTTCAACATCGGCGCCGGCAAGGGTGGCGGCATGGCCGGCTCCGGTGGCGGCGGCCTGGGCACCGGAACCTACAAGCAATACCTGGCGGCGACTTTCCAGCGAGTGCTGCGCGAGGACCCTGAGCTGCGCAAGAAGGCCTATGCGCTGCAGGTGGACCTGTGGCTGGGCGCTGACGGCCAGGTCACCCGGGTCGTGCTGGCCCATTCCAGTGGCGATGCCCAGACCGACGAACAGGTACTGGCGGCACTGCGAGCCACGCCGCGCTTGAAGGAACGCATGCCGGCTTCCCTGACCTTGCCTGTGCGCCTGTCCCTCAAGGGCCGGCGCCCGGATTGATCGAACCTCTTTTGCAGTTTCTACAGGAGTTGTGTGCAGATGATTTCCACCATGAATCGATTGACCCTGGCGCTCGGCATGGTTGCCCTGACCCTGGCCGGACAGGCCACGGCCGCCGCGACCGCGCCCTCGGAGAACGCCACGATCAACCTGATCCGTCTGTTGGTGCAGCAGGGAGTGCTGAAGCAGGAGCAGGCCGACGGGCTGATTGCCCAGGCCGAAAAGGAGGCCCAGCAAGCCCGCCAGGCCAACGCTACAGTGGCTGCGGTGGCCGCCAGCGGACCTGCGGCAGCGCCGGGAGACGTGCGGGTGCAGTACGTACCGGCGATTGTCCGCGACCAGATCCGCGACCAGGTCAAGGCCGAGGTCATGGCCACCGCCAAGCAGGAGAACTGGGCCCAGCCCAATACGTTCCCGGATTGGGTCTCGCGCATCACCTTCGATGGCGACATTCGCCTGCGCAGTGAGTCGCGGTTCTTCGCCGACAACAACAGCAACGAGATCGTCGACTACGCCAAGCTCAACGACAGCGGCCCCTACGACGTCAACAAGGACACCAACAGCAAGCTGCCGCCGCTGCTCAACACCCGTGAAGATCGTGACAACCTGTTCCGCCTGCGGGCCCGCCTGGGGATGAAGGCGGTGATCTCGCCGGAATGGACCGCCGGCATCCGTATTGGCACGGGGTCGGACAACAATCCGGTGTCCACCACCCAGACCCTGGGCGGCGGCTTTGGCAAGAAGGACATCTGGCTCGACCAGGGCTACCTGACCTGGAAGGCCACCCAGGACCTGACCCTGACCGGCGGGCGGATCGCCAATCCGTTCTATTCCACCGACATGCTGTATTCCAACGACCTGAACTTCGACGGTGTGGCGGCGATCTTCAACCACAAGCTCAACAGCGACTGGGGGCTGTTCGGCACGGTCGGTGCCTTCCCGGTGGAATACACCAACGACACGGCCACCAGCAACGGTTTCGACAAGAACGAAAGCGATACCAAGTGGCTGTTCGGCGGGCAGATCGGCGCCAACTGGAAGATCAACCGCAGCAACAGCCTCAAGGGCGCACTGGCCTACTACCGCTTCGACGATATCGAAGGCCAGCGCTCCAGCCCCTGCAAACCATGGGCCGGCGCCCCGGGCTGCGATACCGACGGCTCGCGCGTGGCCTTCATGCAGAAGGGCAACAGCGTATTCCTGTTGCGCAATATCGCGCCCAACCCGGCCACTCCTGGCCTGACCCCGCAGCCGCAATATGTGGGCCTGGCCTCGAAGTTCGACGTGCTGGACCTGAACCTGGCCTGGGACACCGAGCTGCCGGATGACCTGCACCTGCGCACCCAGGGCAACTACATCCACAACCTGGCCTACGACAAGGCCGAAATGCTCAAGCGCAGCGAAGGCCAGATCGTCAACAACATCAATCGCAATGGCGAGTTCGAGAGCGGCGCCAATGCGCTGATGCTGCAGTTCACCCTGGGCAACGCCCTGGAAATGAAGAAGGCCGGCGACTGGAACCTGCTGGCTGGCTACAAGTACATCCAGCCCGATGCCTTGCCCGATGGTTTCAACGACTCTTCGTTCCACCTGGGGGGCACCAACGCCAAGGGCTACTTCCTGGGCGGCAACTACGGCATCGACAAGAACATCTACGCCACGGCCCGCTACATGAGTGCATCGCAAGTCTATGGGCCGCGTTATGAAGTCGACGTCATGCAGCTAGAACTCAACACGCGCTTCTAAGCGCAGGGAGGATGGTTATGAACAGCCGGACAAGGGCAGGGGCCCTGGGCCTGTTGCTGGCCTGTGGCGTGTTGGCCAGCGCGAGCGCCACGGCCGAGGGCATGGAGGAGCGCCTGCGTACCCAGTTGCGCAGCACCACTCAGCAACTGCAGGCCTTGCAGAGCGAGCAGGCCCAGGCGGCCGCCGCGCGGCTGGCCGCCGAGAATGCGGCCAAGGAGGCTCAGGCCCAGGTCAAGCAACTGAGCGCCGAACTGGCCAAGGTCCGCGGCGTGGCCGAGCAACTGGCGGGCCAGCAGCAGAACCTGCAGAGCCAGGCCCAGGCCCAGGCTGTGGCCAACAGCGAGCAGCTGGGAAAATTCAAGAAAGCCTACGACGAACTGCTGGTGCTGGCCCGCGGCAAGGAAGCGGAGCGCGCCAAGCTCCAGGCGCAATTGAACGAACGTGACACACAAGTGCAGCAATGTGCGGTCAAGAATCAGCAAATGTATGGCATCGCCAAGGAAATCCTCACCGCCTACGAGAAGATCGACGTGGCTGAGGTGGTGAAGATCCGTCAGCCTTTCGCTGGCAGTGCTAGGGTCAAGTTCGAGGAATTGGCCCAGGGCTTCGGTGATGACCTGTACCAGACTCAGTTCGACGCTCCCCGGGCGGCGAGCGCTCATTGATTACCAAGGAAGATATGAACATGACTCAAGCAACCTTGATTACCAGCGTAACCACCGACAGCCTGACCGAGCTTTTGCAAGGCGCCGGCTACAGGGTCAACCAGACCGAGCAGAACGGCATCGTGCAGTTGCTCAGTGCCAGCCAGGGCATCGGCTATGCCGTGCGCTTCGGCAATCCGGCGGGGGAGTCGGGACACTATGTGGACTTCACCTACAGCTGCGCCCTGCGGGTCCAGGGCGAGCTGCCGGCCGGGCTGGCCGAGTTGTGGAATGCTTCGCGGCGCTTCGCCCGGTTGTCGCTGCAGGGTGAATTCCTGGTGATGGAGATGGATGTGGTGGTGGCCGGGGTCAGTGACACTCACCTGCGCAGCCAGCTGGAGCTGTGGGATCGCCTGCTCCAGGAGTTCATCGTCTACCTGCGCGAGTACAGCCAGCAGGCCGCTCGCCTGCAGGCCCAGGCCGAACAGGGCGATGCGCCGCAACCTGCCAGTGCTGAAGAGGTAGCGGCCCTGTGAAGAAGCCGACCCTGGTGGTCGGTGCCGGGGCACTGACCTTGCTCGGCCTGGCGCTGGGGCTGGCCTTGCGGCCGGGCAGCGACCCGGTGGCGGCCCAGCAGCCGGCATCGGCGCTGCTGCAACAGTCCCAGGCCAGTGGCCCGGCGGTGGCGCGCCTGGGCTCCCAGCAGGTCGCGGCAACGGAGCTCAAGGCCCTGTTCGCCAGCCTGCCCGAGGCGTCCGGCCAGCAATTGCGAGCCAATCGCCCGGCCCTGGAGGCCTGGATTCGCTCGCGCCTGGCGGAAAAGGCGGTACTCGAGCAGGCCGATGCCCAAGGCTGGCGCCAACGTCCGGACGTGGAGCAGCAGACGCGCGCAGCCACCGAACAGATCGTCTTTCGCGACTATTTGCAGTCGGTCAGCCAGGTACCGGCGGACTACCCCAGTGCGGCCGAGTTGCAACAGGCCTATGACAGCGGCAAGTCGGCCTGGCAGACCCCACCGTTGTACCGGGTCAGCCAGATCTTCCTGGCGGTCAACGAGCCCCAGGCGCTGGAGCAAGTGCGGCGCCTGGCCCAGGAACTGAGCAAGAAGGCGCAGGCGGCCCCGGCCGAGTTCGCGGCCCTGGCCGCGCAGTACTCCCAGGACCCGGGCACAGCCCAGCGCGGTGGGGACTCGGGCCTGCAACCCTTGCAACAACTGGTGCCGGAAGTACGTGGCGCAGTGGCCCGGCTCAAGGTGGGTGGGGTTTCCGAGGTGGTGCAGAGCGCGGCGGGCTTTCATGTGCTCAAGCTCACCGAGCAGCAGCCGGCACGCACTGCCAGCCTGGATGAGTTGCGTGATCAGCTGACCCAGGCCCTGCGTGCCCAACGTCAGGAACAGATCGCCAAGGCATACCTGGAAGGCATGCTCAATACGGCGACCCTGAGCATCGACGGTGCAGTGCTCAACCAGGTCCTGGAGGAAAAACTGTAGAAAACGGCCCATGTGGGAGCGGCACAAGCGGCGCCGGCCATCTTGCGAGGCTCGGCGCCGGCCGTCTCCCCATGTCCTCTCGACGGCGGGCCTACGACCGCCAATACCGGCGCAAGCCAAGGAAGCAACAGTCAACAAGACAGGGAGTCATCGATGTCATTTCTCGAACCTGCTCCACTCCTGGGGGGCGCGCCCTACACCGTTCCCCAGGAACCCCGGGAAGCCTGGCTGGCCCTGGCCGCCGGGATCGATCCTGAGGTCGCCCAGTATTTTCTGGTCAGTGCCCGTTGCGGTTGCTTCATGCAGGCCGCCCGCAGCCTGAACATCAAGGCCACGCTATTGCGCAAGCAATTGGCCTTGTTGGAGGAACACTTGCGGCGCTCGCTGTTCTGCTACCAGGGCAACGCCCTGAGCCTGAGCCGCGAGGGCCTGCAACTGCAGGCGCAATTGATCGCCCTGGCGCACCAGCGACGCTTGCCAGTGGTGGAGCAACCCCTGATCCGCCTGGCTGTTGCGGAAACCATCCTGCACGACATTCTTGGGCGCGACCTGATCGCCTTGTTGCGGCGCAATGCCAGCGCACGCCTGGAGATCATTTCCATTGACAGCGATCTGTCGCTGCGTGCCCTGAGCGCCGACCTGGTGCTGTGGCTGGCCGCCGAGGATTCCCCGCTGCCGGGCCCCAGTTTCGCGATCCGCGAGCCCCAGCCCCTGGCGCGCATCGGTTATTTGCCGCATATCGCCAAGCGCTACTCCCGAGTCGCTGCGCGCCCGGACAGCCTCGATGACCTGACCGACTACATGCTGGTGCAGTGGCAGCACGATCGCCAGATCGAACCCTTTCGGCCCTGGAACAGCCTGGTGGAGCAGCGGTTGGCCGGGGTGGTGCATGTGCATTCCTATGAGCTGATGCTGGAAATGATCCGTTGCAGCGCCTGCATCGGCCTGCTGCCGCAGTACATCAGCCGTTTCGACCGTGGCCTCACGGCCTTGCCCGGGTTGTTCAACGAACACATGCAACGTCGCGCCTGGCTGGCGGTGAACGCCGAAGTAGAGCATGAGGAACAGGTGCAGCAATTGGTCGACCTGATACTGCACACCTTCACCGAGCGCCAGGAGTGGTTTGTCTAAGGGCCATTCATGGTTGGAGTGTTTCGACGTGCTCGCAGGCTGCCCATTGATCGGCGGCACCTTGCCGGAAGGTGGGGTGTCGTACGCAGTTGCGGCTGTCGCCACGGGAGGTGGTTGGTTTTGCGCTGAAGCTTAAGTGCAAGCCTGTATCGGAACATCCCACGTCGCCATACAGGCAATCTGGCATTCACCTGTCTGGCCAGAATAGCTTCGGGAGTTTTACACTCGGTGGCCATTTGTATAGCAAGGACGACTGCACCATGGCCAACGACCACCCCCGGATCATCATCGAGCGCGCCACCGAAGCCCATGTCGACGGGCTGACCGTGCTGTACAGCACGCCCAGTGTGGCGGCCCAGACCCTGCAGATGCCTTATCAGTCCCGCGAGCTGTGGCGCCAGCGCCTGATCCAGCGGGCTGACAACGAGCGCCTGGTGTCCCTGGTGGCCCTGCATCAGGGCACGGTGATCGGCAGCTGCAGCCTGGAGCAGATGGCCCGGGTGCGCCGCGCCCATTGCGCGAGCATCGGCATGGGGGTGTCGCCGGAGTGGCAGCGCCAGGGCATCGGCAGCCGACTGCTGGCGGCGGTGCTGGAGGTGGCGGACAACTGGATGAACGTGCACCGGGTCGATCTCACGGTGTATGCCGACAACCTGCCGGCCATCGGCCTGTATCAGAAGTTCGGCTTCGAGAGCGAAGGCCGCCTGCGTGATTACGCGGTGCGTGGCGGCCAGTTTATCGATGTGCTGAGCATGGCCCGCCTGCGGCGCCCGGCCTGACTCATCCTTGCCGTCGGCTGTGGCAGCGCTCGGCCCCGATGGGGACGTCGCTGCCGCGCTTGTGCCTTTCGAAACACTCGGGGCGGCGCTGTGGGTCAATCCCCCAGGGCGAAGGCCACCGCTGCCCGGGCATGCAACTCGGTGCTGTCGAGCAGGGGCAGGGGACTGTGCTCGGGCTTGAGCAACAGGCCGATCTCGGTGCAGCCCAGGATCACCGCCTGGGCGCCCTGGGCCTGCAACGAATCGATCACCTGCTGATACACCCGGCGCGACGCTTCGCTGATGATGCCCACGCACAACTGTTCGTAGATGATCCGGTGCACCTGTTGGCGCTGCGGCGCATCGGGCACCAGCACCTGCAGGCCATGGCCGGCCAGGCGGCTCTTGAGAAACTCCTGCTCCATGCTGAAGGCGGTGCCCAGCAGGCCCACCCGCAGGGTGCCGGCGTCCAGCGCGGCCTGGGCGGTGGCATCGGCGATATGCAGGAAGGGCACCTCGATGGCGGCCTGGATCTGTTGCGCCACCTTGTGCATGGTGTTGGTACAGAGCAGCACGCAGTCGGCGCCACCGGCCTGCAAGCGTCGGGCGCCATCCACCAGGATCGCCGCCGCATCGTCCCAGCGCCCGGCATGCTGGGCCTGTTCGACAGGGCCGAAGTCGAGGCTGTACATTAGCAACCGCGCCGAACGCAGCGGCCCCAGCCGGTCACGTACCTGCTGATTGATCAGGCGATAGTATTCGGCGCTGGATTCCCAGCTCATGCCGCCAAGCAGGCCGATGGTGCGCATGGGCAACTCCTCTGTAGTGCTGTTGTGTGAGCTTCAGTTTCGCGCTGCCACGGGTGGCGATCTATCAGGAAATTTCATATGCCCGGAGTGCTCGAACATCGCCTGCTGGATGCCCGCCTGGTGCTGCAACTGCTGCCGGCCGCGGCCTACAGCGCCCGCGACCCCGTGCAGTGGCAGACGTTGGGGGTGACCCTGGAGCGCCAGCGCGGAGTGCATGCCATCGACTCCGATCACCGTGAGGATTTTGACAGCTGGCCCGGCACCCTGGCCCTGACCCCAAAGGGGGTCGAGGTGTTTTCCGAGTCGCTAAGCGGCGGTGAATACCTGCTGGCCCGCTGGCAGGGCGAGGCACCCCTGATTGCCGGCGCGCGACGTGTGCAATGCCCCGGGCATGCGCGGGCTCTGGCCCTGGGCAGGGAGATGCGCCGCCTGCTGCTGGCATCTGTGCGCGATGTGCTGGCCCTGGAGCAGTGTGCCCTGGCCTTTATCGGCCTGTCCCAGGAGCAGGCTGGCGCTGTCGCGTCGATGCCGCGACTGGAGCTGGTGTTGCAGCAGATTGCCGATCAGTACGCGCAACCGCTGTCCCTGGCGCAACTGGCAGTGACCTATGGCCATAACGAACTGCGCCTGCTGCGGGATTTTCGCCGGGCGGTGGGCATCACGCCCCATGCCTGGATCACCGAGGTGCGGCTGCAGGCTGCCCGCCGCTTGCTGGCACATGGCGACCTGCCTTTGGCGGCGATTGCCCAGGATTGCGGTTTTGCCCATCAGTCGCACCTGGGCAGCGCCTTGCGCCATAGCCTCGGCATGACGCCCCGCAGCTATCGCCAGCGCTTTTGCATTTCCTAGCGCGGGCTCGCCGGCAAGGGGCGCCACTTGCCCGGTACGCATCCTGGCGGCCCATGCGCCGGCAAGCCGGCGGCTACATTTGCAGGTTGATCCAGCCCGGCTTGGCTTCCTCCGGGGCTACGGCGTCGACCTTCTTGCCGGTGGCCAGCTCCACTCGGCGGGCCACCTCCGGGTCATCGGCGAAGGGGATCAGGCTGGCGTCATCCAGGCTCTTGGCGCTCTGGTGGCGCAGGCAGTACTCGATGCAGAGGTAGAGAAACGCCACCCCCAGCAGGTTGAACAGAATGTCCATCGTGTGGTGCTCCCGAGATTGGCAACGCCGGCCCCTGGGGCCGGCGTGCAGGGGGTGGGTCAGGCGATCTGGGCGTCGTTCAGTGCCAGCCGGCTATCGGCCACGCGCACGGTGCGCCAGGTGTTGTAGGCCATCAGCAGCATGCCGCTGAGGAAGAACACGCCGCCGGCAAACCGCACCACGAAGCCCGGGTGGCTGGCCAGCAGGGCCTCGACGAAGGAGTAGGTGAGGGTGCCGTCTTCGTTGACCGCACGCCACATCAGGCCCTGGGTGATGCCGTTGACCCACATCGAGGCGATGTAGAGCACGGTGCCGATGGTGGCCAGCCAGAAGTGCAGGTTGATCAGCGGCACGCTGTACATCTGCTCGCGGCCGAAGACCTTGGGCACCATGTGGTAGATGGCGCCGAAGGTGATCATCGCCACCCAGCCCAAGGCCCCGGCGTGCACGTGGCCGATGGTCCAGTCGGTGTAGTGGGAGAGGGCGTTCACGGTCTTGATCGCCATCATCGGGCCCTCGAAGGTCGACATGCCGTAGAACGCCAGGGATAGCACCAGGAACCGCAGGATCGGGTCGGTGCGCAGCTTATGCCAGGCGCCCGAGAGGGTCATCATGCCGTTGATCATGCCGCCCCAGCTCGGAGCCAGCAGGATGATCGACATGGCCATGCCCAGGGACTGGGCCCAGTCCGGCAGCGCGGTGTAGTGCAGGTGGTGCGGACCGGCCCAGATGTACAGGGTGATCAGCGCCCAGAAGTGCACGATGGACAGGCGGTAGGAGTACACCGGGCGCCCCACTTGCTTGGGCACGAAGTAGTACATCATCCCCAGAAAGCCCGTGGTCAGGAAGAAGCCCACGGCGTTGTGGCCGTACCACCACTGGACCATGGCATCGGTGGCCCCGGAGTACACCGGGTAGGACTTGAACCAGTCCACCGGGATCGACAGGTGGTTGACCACGTGGAGCATGGCGATCACCAGGATGAACGCACCGAAGAACCAGTTGCCGACATAGATGTGCTGGCTCTTGCGCTGCACCACAGTGGTGAAGAACACAATGCCGTACACCACCCAGACCACGGCCATCCACACGGCGCCGGCGAATTCGATCTCGGCGTATTCCTTGGTGGTGGTGTAGCCCAGGGGCAGGGTCACCAGCATGATCACGATTACCGCCTGCCAGCCCCAGAAGGTGAAGGCGGCCAGGCTGTCGGAGAACAGCCGTACCTGGCAGGTACGTTGTACTGCGTAGTAGCTGGCGGCGAACTGGGCGCTGCCGGCGAAACCGAAGATCACCAGGCTAGTGTGCAGTGGCCGCAGGCGACCGAAGCTGGTCCAGGGCAGGTCGAAGTTCATTTCCGGCCATACCAGTTGCGAGGCGATCCACACCCCCATGGCCATGCCGATCACCCCCCATACCACTGTGGCGACGACGAATTGGCGAACCACCTTGTAGTTGTAGGCCTGTCCGATTGTTGCTGAGTTCATGGTCAATGCTTCCACGGTTGCAAGGTCTTGCCAGGCCACCCGGTCTGGCACGGGGTGCACTGTAGGAATCGAGGAAGAAACAAAACAGGCTCAGAAAAACAGCATTAATACGGATCAGATTTGGCTCATTGAAACTGCGGCATGGCAGGTGCTGATATGGTTTTTTAGTTTTTACCTGCCTCTGTAACGATCTGCGCCGCAAGCGCATAGTCGCCGCCTCACCCCCACGCGCCGTTTAGAGCACGACCAGCACCGATGAGGACGAGGTAGGCACATGTACCAATACGACGACTATGACCGGGCCCTGGTCTTTGAGCGGGTGGCGCAGTTCCGGGATCAGGTCGAGCGCTTCATGGAGGGGCAGTTGAGCGAGGAGGAGTTCCTGCCCTTGCGCCTGCAGAACGGCCTGTACATGCAAAAGCATGCCTACATGCTGCGGGTGGCGATCCCCTACGGCACCCTGAGTGCCCGGCAGATGCGGACCCTGGCCGGCATTGCCCGGGACTATGACCGTGGCTACGGCCATTTCACCACTCGCCAGAACCTGCAGTTCAACTGGATTGAACTGGCCCAGGTGCCGGACATCCTCGAGCGCCTGGCCGCGGTGGAAATGCACGCCATCCAGACCTCGGGCAACTGCGTGCGCAATATCACCACCGAGGCCTTCGCCGGGGTCGCGGCTGACGAGTTGCTGGACCCGCGCCCGCTGGCGGAGATCCTGCGCCAGTGGTCGACCATCAATCCGGAGTTCCTGTTCCTGCCGCGCAAGTTCAAGATCGCTATCTGTTCGGCGCACGAGGATCGTGCGGCGATCATGATGCATGACATCGGCCTCTACTTGTATCGCGCCGCCGATGGCCAGATGTTGCTGCGAGTCATGGTCGGCGGCGGCCTGGGGCGCACGCCGATCCTCAGCCAGCAGATCCGCGAAGGCTTGCCCTGGCAACACCTGCTGTCGTACGTCGAGGCGGTGCTGCGGGTCTACAACCGCCATGGCCGGCGGGACAACAAGTACAAGGCGCGGATCAAGATCCTGGTCAAGGCCCTGGGCATCGAGGCTTTCGCCCGGGAAGTGGAGGAGGAGTGGCAGCACCTCAGGGACGGTCCGGCGCAGCTTACCGAGGCCGAGTTCCAGCGGGTCGCCAGTGCCTTCGTGCCACCTATCTATGAACACCTGGGGGACACCGACCTGGAATACGGCAGCCGCCTGGCCGAGTCCCCGGCCTTTGCCCGCTGGGTGACGCATAACGTCCAGCCGCACAAGATGCCGGGCTACGCCAGTGCGGTGCTTTCGACCAAGCCGGGCGTGGCGCCGCCGGGAGATGTCACCGGGCTGCAGATGGAGGCGGTGGCCGATTGGTCCGAGCGCTTCGGCTTCGGTGAAATCCGCATCGCCCACGAGCAGAACATCGTCCTGCCGGATGTGCCCAAGGCACGGCTGTACGAGCTGTGGCAACTGGCTTGCGACAACGGGCTGGGCACGGCCAATGCGGGCTTGCTGACGGACATCATCGCCTGCCCCGGGGGCGATTTCTGCGCCTTGGCCAATGCCCGCTCGATTCCCATCGCCCAGGCTATCCAGCAGCGTTTCGACAATCTGGACTATGTCCACGACCTGGGGGACATCAGCCTGAACATCTCCGGTTGCATGAACGCCTGCGGCCATCATCACATCGGCAATATCGGCATCCTCGGGGTCGACAAGAATGGCCAGGAGTGGTTCCAGGTCACCCTGGGTGGCGCCCAGGGCAAGGACAGTGCGCTGGGCAAGGTGATCGGGCCGTCCTTCAGCGCCGAGGAAATCCCCCAGGTGATCGAGCGGATCATCGGCACGTTCGTGCGTTATCGCGAAAGCGACGAGCCGTTTATCGATACCTTGCAGCGCATTGGCCTGGAGCCGTTCAAGGAGAAGGTCTACCCCAAGGAGGAGGTGCCGGCATGAACAACCTGCTGCGTTTGCACGAGGGCGAGGCCCAGTTGGTGGAGGACGACGCCTGGCACCTGGTACGAGGGCTCGAGGACCCATTGCCTGATGGCCCGTTGATCCTGCCGCTGGGCCGCTGGTTGATGCGTCGCATCGAGCATCACCCGGCCCGGGACGCGGTGTGGATCGGCCCGGACGACGAGGTGGAAAGCCTCAAGCCCTGGTTCAGGCTGATTCCCCTGGTGGCGGTGGACTTTCCCAGCTTTCGCGATGGTCGGGGCTACAGCCAGGCGTACCTGTTGCGCACTCGCCTGGGCTGGAGTGGGGAACTGCGGGCGATTGGCGATGTGCTGCGTGACCAGTTGAGCCATATGCGCCAGTGCGGTTTCGACAGTTTTGCCGTGCGCGAGGACAAATGCGCCCTGGACGCCCTCAAGGGGCTGGCCGGCATGAGCGTGCTGTATGGGCGCTCGGTGATCGAGCCGCGACCGCTGTTCCGCCGACGCTAGGTTCCTTGCCCAATTCCTGTGTCGCCCCACAGGTTGGCGGCGCAAGCCAAGGCTTTTGGCTATACCTGTAGTTCCTCTAGCCAGTCCATGGCTGCTTCACCTACAGGAGTTATCCATGAAGCTTGCACTGACCCTTGGCACCCTGTGCCTTGCCTCCCTCGCAGTGGTGGGCTGCTCCAGCCACGAGACCCGGCCCGAGGACTACTCCGGGTTTCTAAGCGACTACAGCCTGCTCAAGCAGGCCAAGTCGCCCTCCGGGGTACAGGTGATGCGCTGGATCGATCCCCAGCTCAAGTTGGACCGCTATACCAGCGTGTACATCGAGCCGACCCAGTTCTACCCGCAACCGCAGCCGACGGTGAAGATTCCCCAGAGCACCTTGTCCGGTATCACCCGCTACTACGATGAGGCGCTCAAGCGCGAGCTTGGCAAATCCATGTCGCTGGCCACAGGGCCAGGGCCTGGCGTGGTGGTGGTACGGGCCGCGATTACTGCGGTGAGCAGCAAGACCGAGGGGCTCAAGCCCTACGAGATCATCCCCATCGCCCTGGTCGCGGCTGCGGTCAGCACGGCCAGCGGTATTCGTGACCAGGAGACCACCCTGGGCACCGAGGCGGCCTTCCTCGATGGTGGCAGCAACCGGGTGATCGCCGAAGTGGTGCGCAAGGGCACCGGGAAGTCCCTGGATAACGACACCCAGGTGATGCAGGCCAGCGATGTGAAGAGCGTCATCGACAGCTGGGCCTCGGACCTGCACCAGTCCTATGTGCAACTGAAGAACAAATGAGTCGGGCAGTGCTGCCCTGGCTTGGGCAGCGCTTTCAATAACGGCTACGCGCCAGCTGGTTGTAGTGATAGAGCATCTGGTCGTAGCCCTGGGCCACGGCGTGGAAGTCCTCGCTCAGGCGCTGCGGTTCGGCGTGCTGCAGCCAGTCCCGGTGCAGGGTGTCCAGGGCCTGCAGGTAATGCTGGCTGGGAGCGGCGATCAGTTGCCAGAGGTACAGGGCCTCGCGGGTGTCCTTGTCCTGGATCCCACCGATGAACTGTTGCCGGGCATCCCAGGCCTGGCGTAGTTCCTGGGTGGCTTGGGTCAATTGCGCCGGGGTCAGGGTGCGCTGGCCAATGCCATGGTCGAGCAGGTCCATGGTGCTTCGGGCCTGGATCATGTAGTTGAGTAAAGCCCAGTGGACGTTACGGCCCAGGCGCTGCTCCAGGCGCTGCAACTGCTGGGGGCGGTGTTCGATATCCTGCGGCTGTAGCAACTGGCGCACAGCGTTCGAGGCTTGCAGATAGTCCGGGGCCTGGATCTCCAGTTGCCGTACCCGTTCATCGAGCTGTGCTTCATCCAGCCTTCGGCCGAGGCCCAGGCGGTGCAGGTGTGCGTCCCCGGTCAGGGCGACGAAGCGCGCAAGCACTTGTTGGTAGCGCTCGGTGGCGGCCAGCAGGGGGCTTTCGGGGTCGAGGCTGCGCAGCTTGGCGCCAATGTCACCGCTGCAGGAGCTGCGATAGGCCAGGTCGATGTCCGGCCCGCCCTGGCTGCGCAGGTCATAGGCTCCAGGGGCCGCCGAGCGCGGCTTGCCCTCGGCCAGATAGGCTTGGTGCACTGCGCGCCAGGGTACATCCACCTGGTTCATGCAATCGATGATCGGATTCAGGGCGTTGGCCTGGGCGGTATAGGGGCTGTCCCGGTGATCGAGCCAGAGATCGATTTGTCCCAACTGCTTGCTGGAACCGGCCAGCCCGAACAGGGCCAAACTCAGGCCCAGGCCGATCGGAAATAACCAATTGGGGTTCATGGCGTGCCCTCCTGGCCATACCACTGGGCGCGGGTGGCCGGCGCGGCGCAGTCAGGGGCGTTGGCTGGCATCCGTGCGCACAGGCGTTCGCTCCATTGTTGCAGGCCCTGGTTGGCGGTGACCGTGCCGTAGTCGCCCAGCAGCTTGATCGCCAGCAGGCCGGCGGCCAACAGCACGCAGCCCAGGCCGCCCAGTAGGCGTCGTTGCCAGGGGGCGAGCTGACGCCAGGGCATGCCGTGCTTGAACTCGATGTTGCGCACCAGGGCGATGCTCGGCAGGACCGCCAGGTAAACCAAGGCACTGATTGGGCCGCAGACGTAACCCAGGACCGGGCCGAGCACGGCTACCGGCAACAGATCCCGCAGGGGCAGCAAGCGCTGGTTGGGATTCAGCCAGCTCGGCAGGCGGCTGCCGAGACGATGATCACGGGCCCACAGGCGATGGGCCAGGGGTTGCCAGAGCCAATGCAGGAGCGCCGCGGAGGCGGCGAAGCAGGCACTCCAGAACAGCGTGACTCCGATGATCTCTCCCAGGCTGTTGCTTTGCGGGGCATAGCGGGCCAAGGCTCCGGCCAGGCAGGCGCTGAACAGCGCCAGGTACATCGGCCAGGAATTGAACGCGAACTCCCAGTCGCGCCAGAAGAATGGCGTACTGCCCGGCATCTGGGCGGCGAGCGGTGGATGGTCGGCATGCAGGCGGGAGCTGAGTTTGCGACAGCTGGCCCAGTCTTCTTCGTTCAGGCGTCGGGCGAAGGCCCGGCGGCGCCCGAGGCTGATGGGCGCCAGCAACAGGTAGGCGGCTCGTTGCTCGGGGGATGCCGGCGGTTGTGTGGCCAGGGTCCGCTGGCGGGCAATGAACACTGGGGCCTCATCGCGCTCCAGCAGACGCTGCCATGCCTGGGGTGGGCAGGCGTTGTCCTTGCCCTCCTGCCAACCCTGGCCGGCGCAGACAGCCCGGAAGACCTCGCTGGACCAGTAGGGGCTTTCCAGCAACATCGTCGCCAGGCATTGGTTGAACCATTGACGCTGGTCCAGGCTGTGCAACCAGTCCTGTTGCGCGTGCGCCGCATAGACGTGGGTGAAGGCCTCGGCATCCTGGTGCTCCAAGGCCTCGCGCAAGGGTTGCTCAAGGGCCTGTCGGCATTGTTGCAACAGCGTGTCGGTCAGGTACTCCGGCAGCTCCAGGCGTTGCCAGGCGGTGAGCCAGTGGAAAGTACCCAGGGCCCAGGCCAGCAGTTGGCTGGATTGTTCGGGGTGCTCCACGCAATGGCGCAGCAAGCCCAGCTCGAACTCCAGCAGGCAGTCGGCCTCCAGGGCCTGTCGATGGCGTTGATCCAGTTGCTCGATGCGAATGCCTTCCAGCAGCGGTGCGACCCGTTGTGCCGGAGACAGTGGTGCCGGGGCCTGGAGTACTGGGAGGTCGTCGAGGCAGGGCGCCGGTTGCGGGATGTCCTCGCCTTCGGCCTCGGTCATCCAGTGGGCCTGCTCCAAGGCCTGCTCATAGGCGTCGCGCAGGCGCTGGAAACCCTCCGGGTCTTCGTCCGGGCGGGTCTGTTTCAGCAGTTTGGCGTAGTGGCGCTTGATGGAGCGGGTATCGGAGGTGGCCGGTAGGCCAAGCAGGGTCCAGCAACTCATTGGGCGGTACGACTCCATGAAAACCGCGGCAAGGATCGATAATGGCGTGATGATACTACTGAGTGGACGTATTCCACGAGAAAAAAACCGCCGGCAGGGTGGGTGGCACCGTATCGCGCGATGATTGATCTTAAAGTGATTTGTAATTATATCAATGTAGTTTGTATGGTTAATTTAATGTGTTTTATAGATAGATAAAAATCTATATAAAACAATTAATTACGTGACTTATATGATGTAAATTGTTCTTATTGATGGCGCTGGATTGTAGCTCTTTGCCCCGTTTCGAGAGCCGGTTACCTAGCCTGGCGGGTGCTCTTTTTCTTGGGCGAGAGAGGAGCTTGCGGTTCGCCATGCTGTCGGGGCTGCTCCTGGTCATCGATTCGGCACGATTGGCGTCTCTTTGGCAGGCGCAGGGCGTGTCGGACAATTTGTTCTGCCGGGCATAGGTGCCTGAAGCGTTTCATGCTTAACTTCGGCCTCTCGATCATTTCTCGATGCTGTTTTATTTCCTCTGCTGAAAAAGGACTCCGTTCATGGCTCAAGTTACCCTCAAAGGCAATCCGGTCCAGGTTAATGGTCAACTGCCACAAGTGGGCTCCAAGGCCCCAGCGTTCTCCCTGGTGGGCGCCGGCCTGGCCGATGTCTCCCTGGCCAGCCTGGCCGGCAAGCGCAAGGTGCTGAACATCTTCCCAAGTGTCGATACGCCGACCTGCGCGACATCGGTGCGCAAGTTCAATGCCCAGGCCAATGACCTGGCCAACACCGTGGTGCTGTGCATCTCCGCCGACCTGCCGTTCGCCCAGGCCCGCTTCTGCGGCGCCGAAGGCCTGGAAAACGTACAGAACCTGTCGACCCTGCGTGGTCGTGAATTCATCGAGAACTATGGCGTGGCCATCGCCGATGGCCCGTTGGCCGGGCTGACTGCCCGCGCCGTGGTGGTGCTGGATGAAAACGACAAAGTGCTGCACAGCGAGCTGGTCAAGGAGATCGCTGAAGAGCCGAACTACGACGCCGCTCTGGCCGTGCTCAAGTAAGCGCTTTTACAATTATTCACGGCCTGGCCTGTCCAGGCCGTTTTTATTTGTGCTTCAGTAAGTTAGAACTGAACGTTAAAACGTCAGGCAAAGGTAAATTGCCGGTAAAGGCGCTTTGCTAAAACCGCTCTAGTGCTTATCTTTCAGCCTTCTTGAATAGACCGATTCCACGCGCCCAATGGTTGATCACTCCATGCAATCCTCTGCTACCCGCAACTCCCGTCGCTGGCTGTTCGGCCTGTTCGTCCTGCTGCTGGTCGCCGGCCTGTGCTGGAAATTCTGGCCGGCCGGCAGCACCCACAAGGAGGCGGCGGCTCAGAAGGCCGCTACCGGGCATACCGGGCGCAGTGGCAGCATGCGCCCCGGTTTTGGTGGCGCCAGTGGTCCGATCCCGGTGCGGGTGCTGCCGGTGACCCAGGGAGACTTCGCCTTGTACTACAAGGCCCTTGGTACAGTGACCGCTCTGAACACCATCAATGTACGCAGCCGGGTGGCGGGGGAGCTGGTGAAGGTCAACTTCGAGGAAGGGCAGATGGTCAAGGCCGGCGACCTGCTGGCCCAGATCGATCCGCGGCCTTACCAGAACGCATTGCTCCAGGCCGAAGGCACGCTGTTGCAGAACCAGGCGCAGTTGAAGAATGCCCAGATCGACCTCGAACGCTATCGGGGGCTGTACGCCCAGGACAGCGTCGCCAAGCAGACCCTGGATAATGCCGTGGCGCTGGTGGGCCAGTACCAGGGGACCGTCAAGACCAACCAGGCGGCCGTCAACGATGCCAAGCTCAACCTCGAATTCACCCAGATCCGTGCGCCTATCGCCGGCCGCCTGGGCTTGCGTCAGCTGGACGTCGGCAACCTGGTGGCGGCCAATGACACCACGGCGCTGGTGATCATCACCCAGACCCAACCGATCAGCGTGGCGTTCACCCTGCCGGAAAACAGCCTGGAAACCGTGCTCAATCGCTACCACGGCGGCGCCAAGCTGCCGGTGGAAGCCTGGGACCGGGGCGACGTCAAGCTGCAGGCCAGCGGCGTATTGCAAAGCCTGGATAACCAGATCGACACCACCACCGGCACCCTCAAGTTCAAGGCCCGTTTCGAGAACCGCGACCAGGGCCTGTTCCCCAATCAGTTCGTCAACGTGCGCCTGCTGGCCGATACCTTGAAGAATGTGGTGCTGGCGCCTTCGGCGGCGATCCAGTTCGGCACCAACGGCACCTTCGTCTATGCCATGGATGGGGACAACAAGGTCAAGATCCGGACACTCAAGGTGGGCGCCAGCAACGGTGACTCGACGGTGATCACCGAAGGCCTCAAGGCCGGCGACCGGGTGGTGATGGAAGGCACCGACCGCCTCAAGGACGGTAGCGAGGTGGAAGTGGTCAATGACGCCATCGACGTGCCGACCACTCCCACCGAGCACCTGCAAGGCCAGCCCGCAGGTTCGGCCAGTGCCACGGCGCCCGATGCAGCGCCAGTTGCTGGCAAGGCACAAAAGGCCGGCGCATGAATTTCTCGCGGCTGTTCATCCTCCGTCCGGTAGCCACCACCCTGAGCATGCTGGCCATTGTCCTGGCCGGCCTGATCGCCTATCGCTTGCTGCCGGTCTCGGCCTTGCCCCAGGTGGATTACCCGACCATCCGGGTCATGACCCTATACCCGGGGGCCAGCCCGGATGTGATGACCAGCGCGGTGACCGCGCCGCTGGAGCGCCAGTTCGGGCAGATGCCGGGCCTGACCCAGATGGCCTCCACCAGTTCCGGTGGCGCTTCGGTACTGACCCTGCGTTTCAGCCTCGACATCAACATGGACGTCGCCGAGCAGCAGGTACAGGCGGCGATCAATGCGGCCACCAACCTGTTGCCCAAGGACCTGCCGGCGCCGCCGGTGTACAACAAGGTCAACCCCGCGGACACCCCGGTGCTGACCCTGGCGATCACCTCCAAGACCATGCTGTTGCCCAAGCTCAATGACCTGGTGGACACCCGCATGGCGCAGAAGATCGCCCAGATCAGCGGCGTGGGCATGGTCAGCATCGCCGGCGGCCAGCGCCAGGCCGTGCGGATCAAGGTCAACCCGGAGGCCCTGGCGGCCAACGGCCTGAACCTGTCGGACGTGCGCACCCTGATTGCCGCGTCCAACGTCAACCAGCCCAAGGGCAACTTCGACGGCCCGACCCGGGTGTCGATGCTCGACGCCAACGACCAGCTGACTTCGCCCAAGGACTATGCCGAGCTGATCCTGGCCTACAAGAACGGTGCGCCACTGCGCCTGAAGGATGTCGCCGAGATCGTCGACGGTGCCGAGAACGAACGCCTGGCGGCCTGGGCCAACGAGAACCAGGCTGTGTTGTTGAACATCCAGCGCCAGCCCGGGGCCAACGTCATCGAGGTGGTGGACCGGATCAAGGCGATGTTGCCGAGCATCACCGACAACCTGCCGGCGGGCCTGGATGTCACCGTGCTCACCGACCGTACCCAGACCATCCGCGCCTCGGTCAACGACGTACAGCACGAGTTGCTCATCGCCATCGCCCTGGTGGTGATGGTGACGTTCCTGTTCCTGCGCCGGGCCAGTGCGACGCTGATCCCATCGATTGCCGTGCCGTTGTCGTTGGTCGGGACCTTTGGCGTGATGTACCTGGCCGGTTTTTCGGTGAACAACCTGACCCTGATGGCCCTGACCATCGCCACCGGCTTCGTGGTGGACGATGCCATCGTCATGCTGGAAAACATTTCGCGTTTCGTCGAGGAGGGCGATAGCCCGTTGCAGGCGGCGCTCAAGGGGGCCAAGCAGATTGGCTTCACCCTGATTTCCCTGACTCTGTCGCTGATCGCGGTACTGATCCCGCTGCTGTTCATGGCCGATGTGGTCGGGCGGCTGTTCCGTGAGTTCGCCATCACCCTGGCGGTGGCGATCCTGATTTCCCTGGTGGTGTCCCTGACCCTGACCCCGATGATGTGTGCCCGGTTGCTCAAGCCCGAGCCCAAGGAACACGAGCAGGGGCGCTTCTATCGCGCAAGTGGGGCCTGGATCGATTGGTTGATCGAGGGCTACGGGCGCCAGTTGCAGTGGGTGCTCAGGCACCAGTTCCTGACCCTGCTGGTGGCCATCGGTACCCTGGCCCTGACGGTGTTTCTCTACCTGATGGTGCCAAAGGGGTTCTTCCCGGTGCAGGACACCGGTGTCATCCAGGGAATTTCCGAGGCGCCGCAGTCGGTGTCCTTTGCCGCCATGAGCCAGCGTCAGCAGGACCTGGCCAAGATCATCCTGCAGGACCCGGCAGTACAGAGCCTGTCGTCCTATATCGGGGTCGACGGTGACAACGCCACCCTCAACAGCGGTCGCTTGCTGATCAACCTCAAGCCCCACAATCAACGGGACCTGAGTGCCGCCCAGGTCATTGCGCGGTTGCAACCGCAGGTGGACAAGCTGCTGGGTATCCGCCTGTTCATGCAGCCGGTACAGGACCTGACCATCGAGGACCGGGTCAGCCGGACCCAGTACCAGTTCAGCCTGTCATCGCCTGATGCCGACCTGCTGAGCTTGTGGAGCACTCGCCTGGTCGAAGCCCTGGGCCAGCGTCCGGAACTCACCGACGTGGCCAGCGACCTGCAGGACAAGGGGCTGCAGGTCTACCTGGTGATCGATCGTGATGCCGCGTCGCGGATCGGGGTCTCGGTGTCGAACATCACCGACGCCCTGTACGACGCCTTTGGCCAGCGGCAGATCTCCACCATCTATACCCAGGCCAGCCAGTATCGGGTGGTACTCCAGGCCCAGGCCGGGGAGCGCATCGGACCCCAGGCCCTGGAGCAGATCCACGTCAAGACCACCGATGGCGGGCAAGTGCGCCTGTCGAGCCTGGCCCATGTCGAGGAGCGCCAGGCGCAGTTGGCGATTGCCCACATCGGCCAGTTCCCGGCGGTGATGATGTCCTTCAACCTCGCACCCGGGGTGGCCCTGGGCGAAGCGGTGCAGGTGATCGAGCAGGTGCAGCAGGACATCGGCATGCCGGTGGGGGTGCAGACTCGCTTCCAGGGCGCGGCCGAGGCCTTCCAGGCTTCGCTGTCCAGCACCTTGCTGCTGATCTTGGCGGCGGTGGTGACCATGTACATCGTGCTCGGGGTGCTCTACGAGAGCTACATCCATCCGATCACGATCCTCTCCACCTTGCCCTCGGCAGCGGTGGGGGCCTTGCTGGCACTGATCCTCAGCGGTAACGACCTGGGCATGATCGCCATCATCGGCATCATCCTGCTGATCGGTATCGTCAAGAAGAACGCGATCATGATGATCGACTTCGCCCTGGATGCCGAACGCAACCAGGGCGTCGCGCCGCAGCAAGCCATCTACCAGGCGGCGCTGCTGCGCTTCCGGCCGATTCTCATGACCACCCTGGCAGCATTGTTCGGTGCCGTACCCTTGATGCTGGCCACCGGTTCCGGTGCCGAGCTGCGCCAGCCCCTGGGCCTGGTGATGGTCGGCGGCCTGCTGGTGAGCCAGGTCCTGACCCTGTTCACCACGCCCGTTATCTACTTGTACTTCGATCGCTTGGGCCGCCGGTTTGCCAAGCCCGCCGTAGGAGAAGTGGTGTGAGGGGCGTCAGCGGCAAGTTGCAAGCTGCAAGCGGCAAGCCGGAGCAAAAGCCAGAGCCGCTGCTGGGCGTCCTGCTTTTCTCTTGTAGCTTGCAGCTTGAAGCTTGGAGCTGCCGCCCATGAACCTGTCCGGACCTTTTATCAGGCGTCCCGTGGCGACCATGCTCTTGAGTCTGGCGATTATGTTATTGGGCGGCGTCAGTTTCGGGCTGTTGCCGGTGGCGCCGCTGCCGCAGATGGATTTCCCGGTGATCGTGGTCCAGGCCAGCCTGCCCGGGGCCAGCCCCGAGGTCATGGCCTCCACGGTGGCCACACCCCTGGAGCGCTCCTTCGGCGCCATTGCCGGGGTCAACACCATGAGCAGCCGCTCCAGCCAGGGTTCGACCCGGGTGATCCTGCAATTCGACCTGGACCGCGACATCAATGGCGCGGCGCGGGAAGTGCAGGCGGCGATCAATGCCTCGCGCAACCTGTTGCCCAGCGGCATGCGCAGCATGCCCACCTACAAGAAGGTCAACCCGTCCCAGGCGCCGATCATGGTGCTGTCCTTGACCTCCGATGTGCTGGAAAAGGGCCAGCTCTACGACCTGGCCTCCACCATCCTGTCCCAGAGCCTGTCCCAGGTGCAGGGCGTGGGCGAGGTGCAGGTCGGGGGCAGCTCGCTGCCAGCGGTGCGCATCGAACTGGAGCCGCAGCTGCTCAACCAGTACGGGGTGGCCCTGGACGACGTGCGCAACGCCATCGCCAATGCCAACCAGCGCCGCCCCAAGGGCTCGGTGGAGGATGACCAGCGCTTGTGGCAGATCCAGGCCAACGACCAATTGGAGAAGGCTCGCGATTACGAGCCGCTGATCATTCACTACAACAACGGCGCGGCCCTGCGACTGAAGGACGTGGCCAAGGTCAGCGATGGCGTCGAGGATCGCTACAACAGCGGTTTCTTCAACGACGACGCGGCCGTGCTGCTGGTGATCAACCGCCAGGCCGGGGCCAACATCATCGAGACGGTGAACGAGATCAAGGCCCAGCTGCCGGCGCTGCAGGCGGTGCTGCCGGCCAGCGTCAAGCTCAACCTGGCCATGGATCGCTCCCCGGTGATCAAGGCCACCCTGCATGAGGCGGAGATGACCCTGCTGATCGCCGTGGCCCTGGTGATCCTGGTGGTGTTCCTGTTCCTGGGCAACTTTCGCGCCTCGGTGATCCCGACCCTGGCGGTACCGGTGTCGCTGGTGGGCACCTTCGCGGTCATGTACCTGTACGGTTTTTCCCTGAACAACCTGTCGCTGATGGCGCTGATCCTGGCCACGGGATTGGTGGTGGACGATGCCATCGTGGTGCTGGAGAACATCTCGCGGCATATCGACGAGGGCGTGAAACCGCTGCAGGCCGCCTACATGGGGGCCAAGGAAGTGGGCTTCACCCTGCTGTCGATGAACGTCTCGCTGGTGGCGGTGTTCCTGTCGATCCTGTTCATGGGCGGGATCATCGAAAGCCTGTTCCGCGAGTTCTCCATCACCCTGGCGGCGGCCATCGTGGTTTCGCTGGTGGTGTCCCTGACCCTGACTCCGATGCTCTGCGCTCGTTGGCTCAAGCCTCACCTGCCGGGCCAGGAGAATGCCCTGCAACGTTGGAGCCGGCGCAGCAACGACTGGATGGTCGGCAAGTACGCCAGCAGCCTGGACTGGGTGCTGCGGCACCGGCGCCTGACCTTGCTCAGCCTGCTGGTGACCATCGGTGTCAACGTTGCCCTGTACGTGGTGGTGCCCAAGACCTTCATGCCCCAGCAGGACACCGGCCAGTTGATCGGTTTCGTCCGTGGCGACGACGGCCTGTCCTTCAGCGTGATGCAGCCGAAGATGGAGATCTTCCGCCGCGCCGTGCTCAAGGATGAGGCGGTGGAAAGCGTGGCCGGCTTCATCGGCGGCTCCAACGGCACCAACAATGCCTTCATGCTGGTGCGCCTGAAACCCATCAAGGAGCGCAATATCTCGGCGCAGAAGGTCATCGAGCGCCTGCGCAAGGAAATGCCCAAGGTGCCTGGCGCCCAGCTGATGCTGATGGCCGACCAGGACCTGCAGTTCGGTGGCGGCCGCGAGCAGACCACCTCGCAGTACTCCTACATCCTGCAGAGTGGCAACCTGGGTGAGCTGCGCGAGTGGTATCCGAAGGTCGTCGCGGCGTTGCGGGCGTTGCCCGAGCTGACCGCCATCGATGCCCGGGACGGCCACGGTGCCCAGCAGGTGACCCTGGTGGTGGATCGCGACCAGGCCAAGCGGCTGGGGGTGGACATGGACATGGTCACCGCGGTGCTCAACAACGCCTACAGCCAGCGGCAGATCTCCACCATCTATGACAGCCTCAACCAGTACCAGGTGGTGATGGAGGTCAATCCCAAGTACGCCCAGGACCCGATCACCCTGAACCAGGTACAGGTCATCACCGCCGATGGGGCGCGGATTCCGTTGTCGACCATCGCTCATTATGAGAACAGCCTGGAAGACGATCGAGTCAGCCACGAGGGGCAGTTCGCCTCGGAAAGCATTTCCTTCGACATGGCCGAAGGTGTCACCGTGGAGCAGGGCACCGCGGCCATCGAGCGGGCGATCGCCAAGCTGGGCATGCCCGAGGATGTGATCATCAAGATGGCCGGCACCGCCGACGCCTTCGCTGCCACCCAGAAAAGCCAGCCGTTCATGATCCTCGGCGCTCTGCTGGCGGTGTACCTGGTGCTCGGAGTGCTCTATGAGAGCTACATCCATCCGCTGACCATCCTTTCCACCTTGCCTTCGGCCGGGGTCGGTGCCTTGCTCTCGATCTATGTGCTGGGCAGCGAATTCAGCCTGATTTCGCTGTTGGGGCTGTTCCTGTTGATTGGGGTGGTGAAGAAGAACGCGATCCTGATGATCGACCTGGCGCTGCAGCTGGAGCGGCATCACGGGCTCGACCCGTTGCAATCGATCCGCAGCGCCTGCCTGCAACGCCTGCGGCCGATCCTGATGACCACCCTGGCAGCGATCCTCGGCGCCTTGCCGTTGTTGCTGGGTGCAGCCGAAGGCTCGGAGATGCGCCAGCCGCTGGGACTGACCATCATCGGCGGCCTGGTCTTCAGCCAGATCCTCACGCTCTACACCACCCCGGTGGTCTACCTCTACCTCGACCGCCTGCGCCACAAGTTCAATCACTGGCGCGGGGTTCGTACCGATGCCGCTCTGGAAACGCCGCTATGACCGAACATCCGTCCCGTCCCGTTTCGCCGCTGTCCACCCAGCGCCTGGCCATGGCCCGGGGCTCGCGGGTCCTGAGCCTGGGCCTGTGCGCCGCGTTGCTCAGTGCCTGCGCCATCGGCCCCGACTATCAGCGACCCGAAGTGGCCGAGCCTGCGCAATACAAGCAGGCCGAGGGCTGGCGCCAAGCCAATCCCAGCGATGCCCTGGCCCGCGGTGCCTGGTGGCAGCTCTACGGCGACGCCCAGCTCAACGACCTGGTGGACAAGCTCAACAATGCCAACCAGAGCGTTGCCCAGTCGGAGGCGCAATTCCGCCAGGCCCAGGCCCTGGTGCGCAGCTCTCGCGGAGCGTTCTTTCCCAGTGTCGACCTGAGTGCCGGCAAGACCCGCGCGAGCCAGGGCACCGGTAGCAGCAGTTCGGCCTTGAGCAGCTCCAGCAGCGGTATTCGCGACACCTACAACACCCAGCTGGGGGTGAGCTGGGAGGCGGATGTCTGGGGCAAGCTGCGGCGTGGCCTGGAGGCTAACGAAGCCAGTGCCGAGGCGAGTTTTGCCGACCTGGCGGCCATGCGCCTGAGCCAGCAGTCCGAGCTGGTGCAGAACTACCTGCAGTTGCGGGTGATCGATGAGCAGAAACGCCTGCTGGAGGCCACGGTGGTGGCCTACCAGCGCTCCTTGACCATGACCCAGAACCAGTACCAGGCCGGCGTTGCTGGCAAGGATGCGGTGGCCCAGGCCCAGACCCAGCTCAAGAGCACCCAGGCCGACCTCATCGACCTGATCTGGCAGCGGGCGCAGTTCGAGAACGCCATTGCCGTGCTCATCGGCGTGCCGCCGGCAGCGTTCAACCTGGCTGAAGCCAAGAGCGTGCCGGTGCTGCCCCAGGTGCCCCTGGGCGTGCCGTCGCAGTTGTTGGAGCGGCGTCCGGACATCGCTTCGGCGGAGCGGGCGATGATTGCCGCCAATGCCAACATCGGCGTGGCCAAGGCTGCTTATTATCCGGACCTGACCCTGAGCATGGCCGGTGGCTATAGCAGCAGCACCTATGCCAACTGGATCACGCTGCCAAATCGTTTCTGGTCGGTGGGGCCGAAACTGGCGATGACCTTGTTCGATGGCGGCCAGCGTTCGGCGGAAGTGGACCGTACCGTGGCGGCCTATGACCAGACCGTGGCCAAGTACCGGCAGACCGTGCTCGACGGTTTCCGCGAGGTGGAGAACTACATGGCCCAGCTCAAGGTCATGGACGATGAAGCAGGGGTACGCCAGCAAGCCCTGGACTCGGCTCGCGAGGCCCTGCGCCTGACCGAGAACCAGTACAAGGCGGGGCTGATCGGCTACCTGGATGTCGTGACCAGCCAGACGACGGCCTTGAGCAATGAGCGCAGTGTGCTGAGCCTGCTGCAGAGCCGGTTGATCGCCAGCGTGCAGTTGATCGCTGCCCTCGGCGGTGGCTGGGATGGGCAATTGCAAGTCAGCGAGCAGAAGTAGCCAGGTGTCGGTCGCTACAGGGCGAGCGCGGCATGGAAGGGCTCGCCAAGCGACACCTGTGCTGGATGGGTGGTGATTTATCCCTGTTACATCCAGCAACAACAGCTACAGTATGTCGTGTCGCAGTCGATATACGGGCGTCTGGTGATCGATTGCGGTTCGCTCCTGAAATGCACAAAAGTCATGTCCACAAGGCCTGTATGGGCTTGCGGACCCTCTGTCTGACTAATGGCCTTTTGATGACATTTGTAGATGCGTTATTTCCTGCAATCAGTACAATCTGCGATTTTGCCCGCCGCGCAAGGATGTCGGCACAACGGCCAAGAGACGCCTAATGCTCATCGGTAGTTACTCCTCCGCACTGGTCCTGATCTCCATTTTCGTGGCGATCCTCGCTTCCTATACCGCTCTTGATCTCACCGGACGCATTGCCACCACCCAGGGGCGGGCCGCCTACTTGTGGATGGGCGGCGGGGCGCTGGCCATGGGCATCGGCGTGTGGTCCATGCACTTCATCGGCATGCTGGCCTTTTCATTGCCCATCGAGCTGGGCTACGACATCGGGCTCACCGGGCTGTCGTTGCTGATCTCGTTCCTGTCCTGCGGGTTCGCCCTATGGCTGGTAAGCCAGCCGCGCCTGCCGTTCTGGCAGCTGATATTCGGGGCCTTGATCATGGGGGCCGGCATCAGCGGCATGCATTACACCGGCATGGCGGCCATGCGCATGCAGCCGGGCATCGACTATGACCCGGGGCTGTTCGGCGCCTCTTTGCTGATTGCCTTTGGCGCCTCCCTGGCGGCGCTGTGGATTGCCTTCCGCCTGCGGCAGAACACGCCCTATGTGCGCCTGGTGCGCACAGGGGCCGCCGTGGTCATGGGGTTCGCGATCGTTGGCATGCACTACACCGGCATGGCCGCGGCGCGTTTTACCGATGGCAGTTTCTGCGGTGCCCTGACCAACGGCCTGAGTGGCAAGGGCCTGGACAACCTGGTGCTGATCACCACCCTGGCGGTGCTGATCATCGCCTTGCTGACTTCGGTGCTCGATGCCCGGCTCGAAGCCCGTACCGCAGTGCTGGCGCAGTCCTTGACCGAAGCCAACAAGGAACTGACCCAGCTGGCCTTGCACGACACCCTGACCGGATTGCCCAACCGCATCCTGCTGGCCGACCGGATCGATCAGGCGATGCATCGGGTGACGGCCCATGGTGGCTGCTTTGCGCTGATGTTCATCGACCTGGACGGTTTCAAACCGGTCAACGATGCCTTTGGCCATCATATGGGCGATCAGTTGCTGCGCGAAGTTGCCTTGCGCCTGCGCGAGGACTTGCGCACTGAGGACACCCTGGCCCGTATCGGCGGCGATGAGTTCGTTCTGCTGGTACAGCTGGCCGAACCGGACGATGCCTTGCGCCTTGCCGCGCGCCATGTCGGGCTGGTTTCCCGTTCCTTCCGGGTGTCCGATCACGACCTGCAGATTTCCGCCAGCATCGGGATCGCGGTGTATCCGGGCAACGGTCACAGCGCCCAGGAACTGTTGATGAACGCCGATGCGGCGATGTACCACGCCAAGGGCACCGGCAAGAACGGCTACAGCTTTTTCGACGCTTCGATGAACAGCAACGCCCGGCGCCAATTGCAGTTATTGCAGGATTTGCGCAACGCCGTTGAACAGCATCAGTTCCGCCTGCATTACCAGCCCAAGTTCGATGCTGCCAATGGCCGGCCGGTTGGCGCCGAGGCGTTGTTGCGCTGGGAGCATCCGCAACATGGCTTGCTGATGCCGGACAAGTTCATCGAACTGGCGGAAAAGACCGGGCTGATCATTCCCATTGGCGACTGGGTCCTGAACGAGGCCTGCCGGCAGATGCACGAGTGGTATGCCCAGGGGCATACCGGCTGGCGTATTGCGGTGAACCTCTCGGCCATGCAGTTCTGTCATGTGGGGCTGGTCGCCAGCGTCGCCGAAGCGCTGGAACGTTATGACCTGCCGGCCAATAACCTGACCCTGGAGATCACCGAGACCACGGCGATGCACGACGCCGATGTCAGCATGATCGTCTTGCAGCAGCTGGCGGACATGGGGGTGGACCTGTCCATCGACGATTTCGGCACCGGCTATTCGAGCCTGATGTACCTCAAGCGCCTGCCGGCCAACGAGCTGAAGATCGACCGTGGTTTTGTCCGCGACCTGGAGCATGACAGCGACGATGCCGCCATCGTCTCGGCCATCGTCGCCCTGGGCCAGGCCCTGGGGTTGCGGATTGTCGCCGAAGGCGTGGAGACCGGCGTGCAGCAGACGTTCCTCACCGAGTTGGGCTGCGATTCGCTCCAGGGTTATTACCTGGGGCATCCGATGCCTCCCGAGCGTTTCCTGCAAGGGGTACTCATCCCCAATGGCAAAGTCGAGGCGCATGCTCCGCTAGCCGCCATCGAACCTGTAAACCCGCACTCGGCGTCGCCGCAGCCAACGGTCCCCGGGGTCAACTGAGCCGTCCGGTTGCCGGGCTGACACCCACTGCACTGCCGACCGCATTGGGTGCATGCAAGGGGCCTTCGATGATCGGCGCTCTGGCGGTTTCCATCACTGGCTGCGCGGTGTTTAATGGCTCGCGTTGAAATGATCAGTGAGGGAGTCGGCAGTATGGACAAAGTCATCGTCATCACCGGTGGCGGGCGGGGAATCGGCGCAGCCACGGCGTTGCTGGCTGCGCAGCAGGGTTTCAAGGTGTGTATCAACTATCAGGCCGACGAGCAGTCTGCCCAGCAAGTGCTGGAGCAGCTTCGAGCCTTGGGCGCCCAGGCGATCGCCGTACGTGCCGATGTCAGTATCGAGGATGAAGTCATCGGCCTGTTCCAGCGGGTCGACGCCGAGCTGGGGCGTGTCACGGCCTTGGTCAACAGCGCCGGGACCGTGGGCCAGAAGTCTCGTCTTGATGACATGTCCGAGTTTCGTATCCAGAAGATCATGAAGACCAATGTCATGGGGCCGATCCTCTGTGCCAAGCACGCGGTGCTGCGCATGTCGCCGCGCCATGGCGGGCAGGGTGGCAGCATCGTCAACGTCTCCTCGGTCGCCGCGCGCCTGGGCTCGCCCGGCGAGTATGTGGACTACGCCGCCTCCAAGGGGGCGCTGGACACCTTCACCATCGGCCTGGCCAAGGAAGTAGCGGGTGAGGGCATCCGGGTCAACGCGGTACGCCCGGGCTATATCTATACCGATTTCCATGCGCTCAGCGGCGATGCCGACCGCGTCAGCAAGCTGGAGAGCGCCATCCCCATGGGCCGCGGCGGGCGCCCGGACGAGGTGGCCGAGGCCATCGTCTGGCTGCTGTCGGACAAGGCTTCCTACGCCACCGGTACCTTCGTCGACCTGGGCGGCGGTCGCTGATCCCGAACTGATGAGCCGGTTTGTCGGCCAATAGCCCCTGAGCCTGGCACCAAGCGGCGGATGCCAGGGCTCAGGGCAACGCGTCGACGGTGCGGCGGCGGGGTACGATCAGCAAGGCCAGCAGTAGCCCCAGCAGGCCGGCGCCATAGCTCATCGACAGCGGCAGCAGACGACTCAGGGTTTCGCCAGGGCGTATGCAGCTGTAGCTAAATCCATAGCCCTGTTCATCTGCCCGGACTCCCGGGACCTTGTTCACCGGTGCCGGGTCTGATGGCGCCATTTGCTCATTCGAGAGCTCCAGCTTGGCATGGCTCGCTTCACGTGCCGCCAGTTGTTCGATGGCCTGCAACTGGGCGTCGTTGCAGCGGCTCTCGCTCCAGTTGTGCAACACCAGCAAGGCGGATAACAGCAACAGCAAGGGCACCGGGTAGAAGCGCTGGGCCGGCAACAGGGGGGCTACCAGCAGTCCGGCCAGAAAACCGGCCAGTAGCAGGTTGGCCCAGTACCAGCCGCCGCCTTCCCAGCTCGGCAGCATTATCAGCATCAGCACCGGGGGCAGTACGACGCGGGCGAACAGCAGGCACAGGGCTGCGGCGAGGAGGGTGACCAGCAGGGTCTTGATCCAGGACTTCATGGCTGTTTCATCGCCTGTATGAGTGGGGGCAAAACGGCACGCATCAAGCTTGTGCCGCCTGCCCGGGAATGTTCGGTGGGGTGAAGCGGCGGGCGTGCTCGAGCATGTCCCGGGGATAGATCATGTGCCGCACCGCGCTATCGTCCAGGCCGTAGAGGTAGACGATGGCCGCGGCCTCGAAGGCCCAGTAGCCGAAGTAGCCGCCATCGTCGTCGAAACTGTGACTGTCGTGCCACGGAGCGTGCACGAAGGCCGGGTACCACTGGTTGCAGTACTCCACCAGCAATTCGCGCTCTTGCGCAGGCTCCTCGTGGTAGACCGCGCGCACCAGGGGCGTGTAGACCTCGTGGTACCACTCATCCACCTCCACCCGGTCGGGTAGGAAGCCCTTGAGCAGGTCTTCGATCAGCACGTCCTCGCCATGGTAGCCGGCTCGATCCTGCAACAGCGCCACCCGTGGCAGCAGGTCGCTGCGCTGCAGGAGGATGCACAGGCTGATGACCTGTACGTACTCTTCGAAGTCATGAGGGTAGTGATCGATCGCCAGGGGCGCGATGTCCGGCAGTTCTTCATAGCGCGCCAGCTTGCGCTGGTAGTCCTCGTAGCTTTCCACCACTGCGTCCAGGGCCTGGGCCAGCGCTTGCATGGGCTCGCCAGCGGTGTAGCCGAGGATCAGCCGGTGCAGGCGCGCTTGCTGCACCTGCCGGGCCTTGAGGGAGGCTTCCTGAAGGGGGCAGTCGGCCTCCATGGAGTGCTCCTGCCAGAAGGCCTCGGTGCCTTCCAGGTGCTCACTGAGCTGGTAGTACTGTTTGTGGCTGAGAAACACTTGCCTGCGGTTCATCGCGCTCGCCTCGGTTCAATAGGGGATCAGGGTGAAAGCCGGCTTGCGCTCGGACGTTTCCAGCAGCAGGGTCGGCAGGTCCACCTCGGCAGGCTCCAGGCACAGGATGTCGAGTTCCTCCTCCAGGGCTGGGCGGTCGGCCGCCAGTGCCCGGATCGGCAGGCGTTCGTAGGGGCGTGGGTCTTCGCCGTAGTAGACCTTGGCGGTGCCGGGAGGAATGCCTTCCAGGCGGGCGAAGCCTTCTTCGTCGAGGTGCCCCTGGATTTGCGAACCGTCGGTGAAGACCACCCGGTAGGCGGCACCGGACACGGGTTCGAGGTTGGAGTAGTGCAGGTTCAGCTCCAGCCAGTGGCCCTCGCCGGTGAGATGCTCCATGCCCTGGTTGATGGCTTGTGGAGTGCTGGCGGCCTCGCGGGCCGCGGGCAGGGCGCTGCTGGTACTGGCACTGCCTGCCGATTGCGGCTTGGGCAACAGGGCCGGGCCCTGGCTGTGGGCCAGGGCCGAACTGTTGCGTTGCACCGCCAGCCATGGCGCGATGCGTTGCTGCACCGCTTGCATGAGCATCTGGCTGTGGTCCCGGGCCTCGCCGAGGTTGTACAGCACCCGTTGCTGCTGGCGTGGGGCAAGGCCGGCGAAGGTCGAGGACGCCTGCACGCCACGGACGATCTCTGGCATTTCCTCGGTCAGGCGAGTGGGGTCCAGGGATTTTTCCAGCAGTTGTTCCGGGCTGGTCTTGATCCGGCAGCTCAGCAGCGTATGGCGGATCAGGTCGAAGAGTTTTTCGGCGTGACGCCAGGGGGCGCGGTTGATCTGGCGCAGGATGAGCTTGAATTCCTGCCCGGGGCCGGGGATCCAGCCGATCAAGGCCAGGGCCAGGTCGAAGAGGGCGTCTGCTTCGTCCTGGTCATTGTCTACCGCATCCAGTTCGAGGATCGCCTGGACCGTGTCGTAGGCATTGAGCTCCTGGGTCAGCAGCGGCAGGCGACCGCGCTTGATGGCCTGGCTCAGTTCGGCCTTGGCCTCTGGATAGTCGTCGTAATACAGGTCTTCGACCATGCCGTGCTCCTTCCCTGGAAAATTCGAGCGCGGATGCTGCACCAGTGCCGGCCTGGGGGCAAGTCGTTTGGCCAACCAGGGGTGTTGCCACTCCCTCCCTGCGGTCGCTGCGCGCCCTTGCGCAGCCCGCGGCAGCGGCTACGCGACGCTGTAGCTGCTGCCGAGCCTGCGAGGCCGCGCCAGGGTCCGCAGGACCTTCAGCGTTCGGATCGGTGCTGGTCAGAACGAGCGGATGATCCGCCCCAGGGTCTCCATGGCTTTTTCCGCGGCTTCGTTCCAGGGGCTGCCGTAGTTCAGGCGGATGCAGTTGCGAAAGCGCTGGGTCGGGGAAAAGATTGGCCCGGGGGCGATGCTGATGCCTTGGGCCAGGGCCATCTGGAACAGCTTCAGGGAGTCCATCTGCGGCGGTAGCTCCAACCACAGGAAATAACCACCGGCAGGCTGGCTGACCCGGGTCTGGGCCGGGAAGTGCCGGGCGATCGCCGCCAGCATGGCGCTCTGCTGTTCTTCCAGGGCATAGCGCAGCTTGCGCAGGTGACGATCGTAGCCACCGTGCTGCAAATAGTCGGCAATGGCCGCCTGGGCTGGCATCGAGGCACACAGCGATGTCATCAGCTTGAGTCGCTCGATCTTCTGCGCATAGCGCCCGGCGGCGACCCAGCCGACCCGGTATCCGGGGGCCAGGCTCTTGGCGAAAGAGCCGCAATGCATGACCAGGCCCTCGGTATCGAAGGCCTTGGCGGGTTTTGGCGCCTGCTGGCCGTAGTACAGCTCGGCGTAGACGTCATCCTCGATCAGCGGCACCTGATGTTGGCGCAGCAGTTCCACCAGCTCCTGTTTCTTGGCCTCGGGCATGCTCGCGCCCATGGGGTTCTGGAAGTTGGTCATGCACCAGCAGGCCTTGATCGGGTGACGTTCCAGGGTCTGGGCCAGCACGCCCAGGTCGATGCCGTCGCGCGGGTGGACCGGGATCTCCACGGCCTTGAGCTTGAGGCGCTCCAGCACTTGCAGGCTGGCGTAGAACGCCGGAGCCTCGATGGCCACCAGGTCGCCCGGCTCTGTCACGGCTTGCAGGCACAGGTTCAGCGCTTCCAGGGCGCCATTGGTGATCAGCAGTTCCTCCATAGGCAGCATCAGCCCGGCCACCATGTAGCGCAGGGCGATCTGCCGGCGCAGCTGCGGGTTGCCCGGCGACATGTCGGTCACCACGACTCGCGGGTCCATCTCGCGACTGGCGCTGGCCAGGGAGCGCGACAGGCGTTGCAGGGGAAACAGGGTCGGGCTGGGGAACGCCGAGCCAAAGGGGACGGTGCTCGGGTCCTTGATCGAGTCGAGCACCGAGAACACCAGTTCACTGACATCGACTTCGGTGGATTCATTGACCTCGCTGCTGATCACCGGCTCGGAGAACGGGCTCGGTGCATGGGCATTGACGAAGTAGCCGGAGCGCGGTCGGGCACGGATCAGGCCGCGGCGCTCCAGCAGGTAGTAGGCCTGGAATACCGTCGATGGACTGACCCCATAGGTCTGGCTGGCATAGCGCACCGAGGGTACGCGCTGGCCGGGGCCCAGCACTCCGGAGCGGATCAGTTCGGCGATGTCGTCGGCGAATTTTTCGTAGCGTTTCATCTGCGGTGCAAGATCCAGTCTGGTCATCGGGTCAGGGTTGTTACGCTAGCGAGGAAGTTAAGGGGATGCGCCGTGGCTGGCGCTGGGAGCCAGGCTCCCAGGCGGGAGCACGCTCCCTCGCCACGGCATTCTAAAGACTCAACGGTTCATCGGTGAGACAAAACGGCTTTCGGCCACGGCATAGACACTCGGGTCATCGCTGTCGCTGACCTTGAAGCTGATGTCCTGGGAGCTGCTTTGCGCGCGGTCCTGGATCAATGCCACCGAGACCGGCAAGTCGACGATTTCCCCCGGGGCCAGGCTCAGCTCGGTCTTGCCCTGCAGCTCGAAGCCCGTACCGTCCACGAGGGCAATACGGTATTGCTGGCGTTCCTGGGTCTTGTTGATGATCTTGAGGCTATAGATGTTCTCGATCTGCCCGAGGGCGTTCTCGCGGAACAGGCCCCGGTCCTTGCTGACATCCAGCGATACCATGGGCCGCTGCGTCAGGGCCAGGACCAGGGCGCCGATCATCACCAGCAGTACCACGCTGTAGCCCACCAGGCGCGGCCGCAGCAGGTGGGTCTTGCCCCCTTGCAGTTCATGCTCGGAGGTGTAGGCGATCAGCCCGCGGGCATAGCCCATCTTGTCCATGATCGAGTCGCAGGCATCGATACAGGCGGCACAACCGATGCACTCCATTTGCAGGCCATCGCGGATATCGATGCCGGTCGGGCAGACCTGGACGCACAGTTGGCAATCGATGCAGTCGCCCAGGCCGACATCGGCAGGCTTGACGTCGCGCTTGCGCGGACCGCGGCTTTCACCCCGGGCCGGCTTATAGGAAATGGTCAGCGTGTCCTTGTCGAACATCACGCTCTGGAAGCGCGCGTAAGGGCACATGTGCATGCACACCGCCTCACGCATCCAGCCGGCATTGATATAGGTGGCGCCGGCGAAGAACAGCACCCAGAACAGGCTCAGGCCGCCGATCTGCAAGGTCAGCAGCTCTTGGGCCAGCGGGCGGATCGGGGTGAAGTAGCCGACGAAGGTCAGGCCGGTGAGCAGGCTGATGCCCAGCCACAGGGTGTGCTTGGTGGCCCGGCGAAGCAGCTTGTTGGCGCTCCAGGGCGCGGCCTGCAGCTTGATCCGCTGGTTGCGGTCACCCTCGGTGACCTTTTCGCACCACATGAACAGCCAGGTCCAGGAGCTCTGCGGGCAGGTATAGCCGCACCAGACCCGGCCGGCGAATACCGTGATGGAGAACAGCCCGAAGGCGCAGATGATCAGCAGCGCCGAGAGCAGGATGAAGTCCTGGGGCCAGAAGGTGGCGCCGAAGATATGGAACTTGCTGTCGGCCAGGTCCCAGAGGACTGCCTGGCGGCCGCCCCAGTTCAACCAGACGGTGCCGAAGAACAGCAGGAACAGGAAACCTGCGCCACTCATGCGCAGGGTGCGGAACAGGCCGCTGAAACTACGGGTATAGACGTGCTTGTCGGTGCTCTTCGTCTTCATCTGTTTGGGGCGTGAAGGTTCGAAGGTCTCTACTAATCGGACGGGGATTCTTTCGCTCATGGTCGTTCGCTCATCAGCCTCCATCAGGCCGGGCAACTATGACCATGGAACTGTTTGCATAACAGACTCAGCTATTTGATAAAAAAGCGGATCAGATGCGCTTTTCCGGCCCCCTGCGACAACTTGCTGCACCCCGGCAAGCTCCGCAGGCCTGGCGATGACGCTGCCTGGCATAGGCCCGCAGGGCGGGCCCTGATCCAGATCAGTCAAATTACCGAATCACCATTAGTGGCCTTTAGATGGCGTCGGCCGTCGACGGCGCCTGCTACGGTCAATGCGTCGGCTTCTGCTTCGGTGATGTAGATCCGTTGCCCCTTGATCTCGACGGCGGACATGGCCCTGGCCCCGTCGGTGATGATGGTCACGGCGCTGGCAGGCAAGTGCTCGTGGAGCGTCTGGGTGTCGAAGTAGCAGTGCTGTCGGTCGATGCGCAGGCTCATGGCGGATACCTCTTCGCGGTGGACGTACAAGTTAGGCGGGCGAGTCATGGCCAGGGTTCGACGCCGCTGACGGGCGGTGCTCGATGGGTGAACCTCGCCAGCTTCGCGCAGGTTGTCTATCTATGCTTGTGGGCGTGCCACTGATAGTGGCCTCGATGCTTCCACCGGTGGCCTTGGAATGGGCGGGTCGCCCATGGGCGGTGGGGGCGTGTCCGGTGGCTCCTGCTCGGGAATCGCCGGTGGTTCACCAGGCGGCAGGGGGGGCTGGTCGATGTTCGGATCAGGCGGTTCTGGCGGAATCGGGATACTCATTGCACGGGTCTCCTTCGTGCCTGTCGGCGCATGGGCGTGCTCGGTGGACCCTGAAAAGGTGCATTTGATTCCGGTTCGCTTGGCGATCAATCGCGCTGAACTTTCGACGACGAGCACCGCTCGGAACCTAAGTATGTTGATTCAGCCATTCACCAGGGCCGACCAGCCCTATCACTACAGCGCCGTTGGCGCGGGACAGGGTGATGTTCGATGACGACAGGAAAACCGACCGAACAGCAATACCAGGCCCACTTGCCATTGCCCCAGGCCCTGTTGCTGCCGCGCATCGCCATCGAGAATCCCCGCCCGGTGCTCGACGCCGGCCAGTTCGCCGTCAAGGCAGTGGCTGGGCAGGAGATCGAGGTGGGGTGCAAAGTCTTCACCGATGGCCACGACACGCTGGCGGTGCGAGTGCGCTGGCGCAACGAACGGCAGGACGCTTGGCACAGCCGGGCGCTGGAAGACCAGGGCAACGACGGCTGGCTGGGCCACTTCCCGGTGCCGGAGGTGGGCCGCTACCGTTTCTGTATCGAGGCCTGGATCGACTCGTTCGCCAGCTTCTGCTACGAGCTGGAAAAGAAGCACCTGGCCGCCCAGCCGGTCAGCCTGGAACTGCAAGAAGGGCGGACCCTGGTGCAACAGGCTGGCGAACGCAGCGAAGGCGCGCTGCGTGAACAACTGCTGGTACTGCACCAGCAACTGGGCGGCTTGCTCGCGGCCGAGCAGGTGGCGCTGTTCTTGAGTGCCGATAGTGCCCGGCTGATGGCCGAGGCCGACCTGCGTCCCTATCTCAGCCTGAGTCCCGAGTACACGCTGGACGTGGAGCGCGAGCGTGCGCAGTTCGCCAGCTGGTACGAGCTGTTCCCCCGTTCCATCACCGACGATCCTGCCCGCCATGGCACCTTCGACGATGTGCATGGGCGCTTGCCGATGATCCATGACATGGGCTTCGACGTGCTGTACTTCCCGCCTATCCACCCCATCGGCCGGCGCCACCGCAAGGGCCGCAACAATGCCCTGGTCGCCGCGCCGGACGATCCCGGCAGTCCCTATGCCATCGGCAGCGAGGAGGGCGGCCATGAGGCGATCCATCCTCAATTGGGCAGCCGCGAGGATTTTCGCCGGCTGGTGGCCGCAGCCGCCGACCATGGCCTGGAGATCGCCCTGGATTTCGCGATCCAGTGCTCCCAGGACCATCCCTGGCTGACCCAGCACCCGGGCTGGTTCAACTGGCGCCCGGACGGCAGCATCAAATATGCCGAGAACCCGCCGAAGAAGTACCAGGACATCGTCAATGTCGATTTCTACGCCGCCGATGCCATCCCCAGCCTGTGGCTGGAACTGCGGGATATCGTGGTCGGCTGGGTCGAGGAGGGCGTCACCATCTTCCGGGTCGATAACCCGCATACCAAGCCGTTGCCATTTTGGCAGTGGTTGATCGGCGATGTGCGCAGCCGGCATCCGCAGGTGATCTTCCTGGCCGAGGCCTTCACCACCCCGGCGATGATGGCGCGCCTGGGCAAGATCGGTTACTCCCAGAGCTATACCTACTTCACCTGGCGCAACACCAAGAGCGAACTGGCCAGCTACCTGAGCGAGCTCAACCAGTCGCCCTGGCGCGAATGCTTCCGGCCGAACTTCTTCGTCAACACCCCGGATATCAATCCCGGTTTCCTGCATGACTCGGGCCGCCCCGGTTTTCTCATCCGGGCGGCGCTGGCCACCATGGGCTCGGGCCTGTGGGGCATGTATTCGGGGTTCGAACTGTGCGAGTCGGCGCCGTTGCCGGGCAAGGAGGAGTACCTGGACTCGGAGAAGTACGAGATCCGCCCGCGGGACTTCAATGCCCCGGGCAACATCATCGCCGAGATCGCCCAGCTCAACCGTATCCGCCGCCAGAACCCGGCGTTGCAATCGCACCTGGGGCTCAAGCTGTACAACGCCTGGAACGACCGGATCCTGTACTTCGGCAAGCGCAGCGCCGATGGCGGCAACTTCGTGCTGGTGGCGGTCAGCCTCGATCCCTTCAACCCCCAGGAGGCGCATTTCGAGCTGCCGCTCTGGGAAATGGGCCTGCCCGACGATGCCGCCACCCAGGGCGAGGACTTGATGAACGGCCATCGCTGGACCTGGTACGGCAAGGTCCAGTTCATGCGCCTCGAACCGGCCCAGCCGTTCGGCATCTGGCGCATCAGCGCCGACTGACCCGGCCGCGCCGCCGGCCCGAGGGCCTGGTGGCGGTGGCCGGGGCAGGAACCTGCCAACAGATTCAGGAGTGAGCAATGGCGAAGAGAACCCGACCCTCGACCTTTATCGACGACCCGCTCTGGTACAAGGACGCGGTGATCTACCAGGTGCATGTGAAGTCCTATTTCGACTCCAACAACGATGGCATCGGCGATTTTCCCGGGCTGATCGCCAAGCTGGACTACATCAAGGAACTGGGGGTCAACACCATCTGGTTGCTGCCGTTCTATCCCTCGCCACGGCGCGACGACGGCTACGACATCGCCGAGTACCGTGGGGTCAGCCCCGACTATGGCACCCTGGCGGATGTCCGGCGCTTCATCGCCGAGGCCCACAAGCGCGAACTGCGGGTGATCGCCGAGCTGGTGATCAACCACACCTCCGACCAGCACCCCTGGTTCCAGCGCGCCCGCAAGGCCAAGCCCGGTTCGGCGGCGCGCAATTTCTACGTATGGTCCGACGATGATCAGAAGTACGCCGGTACGCGGATCATCTTCCTCGACACCGAGAAGTCCAATTGGACCTGGGACCCGGTGGCCGGCCAGTACTTCTGGCACCGCTTCTATTCCCACCAGCCGGACCTGAACTTCGACAACCCGCAGGTACTCAAGGCCGTACTCTCGGTCATGCGCCACTGGCTGGACATGGGCATCGACGGCCTGCGCCTGGACGCCATTCCCTACTTGATCGAGCGCGATGGCACCCACAACGAGAACCTGGCCGAGACCCACGATGTGCTCAAGCGCATCCGCGCCGAGATCGACGCCCATTATCCGGACCGCATGCTCCTGGCCGAGGCCAACCAGTGGCCCGAGGACACCCAGCTGTACTTCGGCCAGGCCAGCGGCAACGGCGCCGATGGCGACGAATGCCACATGGCCTTCCACTTTCCGTTGATGCCGCGCATGTACATGGCCCTGGCCCAGGAAGACCGCTTCCCGATCACCGACATCCTGCGCCAGACCCCGGAAATCCCGGCCAATTGCCAGTGGGCGATCTTCCTGCGCAACCACGATGAGCTGACCCTGGAGATGGTCACCGACAAGGAGCGCGACTACTTGTGGAACTACTACGCCGCTGACCGTCGGGCGCGGATCAACCTGGGTATCCGCCGACGCCTGGCACCGCTGATGGAGCGCGATCGGCGGCGCATCGAGTTGCTCAACAGCCTGCTGCTGTCGATGCCCGGTACCCCGACCCTGTACTACGGCGACGAGATCGGCATGGGCGACAACATCTACCTGGGCGACCGCGATGGCGTGCGCACGCCGATGCAGTGGTCCATCGACCGTAACGGCGGTTTCTCCCGAGCGGACCCGGCGAGCCTGGTGCTGCCGCCGATCATGGACCCGCTCTACGGTTACCCGTCGGTGAACGTCGAGACCCAGTCCGGCGACCCGCATTCGCTGCTCAACTGGACCCGGCGCCTGCTGGCGGTGCGCAAGCAATCCAGGGCCTTCGGCCGGGGCACGCTGAAGATGCTGTCGCCGAACAATCGCCGGATCCTGGCCTATACCCGCGAATACACCGGGCCCGATGGCAAGCAGGAGATCATCCTGTGCGTGGCCAACGTCTCGCGCAGTGCCCAGGCGGCGGAGCTGGACCTGTCGAGCTTCGCCGGCATGGTGCCGGTGGAAATGCTCGGTGGCAGCGCCTTCCCGCCCATCGGCCAGTTGAACTTCCTGCTGACGCTGGCGCCCTACGGCTTCTACTGGTTCGTCCTGGCCAGTGAGAACCAGATGCCCAGTTGGCACGTCGAGCCGACCCAGGGGCTGCCGGACTTCACCACCCTGGTGTTGAAAAAACGCCTCGAGGAGCTGCTCGATGAACCGTCGCGCACCATCCTGGAGCAGGAGGTCTTGCCCAATTGGTTGCCCAATCGGCGTTGGTTCGCCGACAAGGACAGTGCCATCGAGCAGGTGCGCCTGGACTACGGGGTGCGTTTCGGTGATCCGGAGCATCCGGTGCTGCTGGGCGAGATCGAGGTCACCAGCCAGGGCCGCAGCCAGCGTTACCAACTGCCGTTCGGCCTGCTGGCCGAGGACCAGATCAGCAGCGCCTTGCCCCAGCAACTGGCCATGTCCCGGGTACGGCGCGGGCGGCAGGTGGGGCTGATCACCGATGCCTTCGCTCTGGAGAGCTTCGTGCGCAGCGTGCTGCAGGGGCTCAAGGCCCAGGCCCGACTGGACAGCGACGCCGGGCAGATCCGCTTCGACGCCGGCCCGCAGCTGCAGCAACTGGGGCTGGATGCCGAGGTCGACGTGCGTTACCTGTCGGCCGAGCAATCCAACAGTTCGGTGGTGGTGGGCGAAAGCCTGGTGCTCAAGCTGATGCGCAAGGTGGCAGGCGGTATCCACCCGGAACTGGAAATGGGCGCCTTTCTCACCCAGGCCGGTTTTGCCCATATGTCGCCGTTGCTGGGGTCGGTGGTCCGGCGTGACGAGCAGGGCGAGGACCACCTGTTGATGATCGCCCAGGGCTACCTGAGCAATCAGGGCGACGCCTGGGAGTGGACCCAGAGCAACCTGGACCGGGCCATCCGCGATGAGCTGGCCAGTGCCATATCGGAACAGGAGCAGCATTACAACGCACTGGGCGAGCTCGAGGACTTCGCCGCTCAGCTGGGCCAGCGGCTGGGGGAAATGCACCGGTTGCTGGCAGCCCCCAATGCGACGCCGGACTTCAGAGCGCAAACCTATACCAGGCCACAGGCTCAGGTTTGCGGACGGCAGATCGCCGAGCAGGTGGAACGCGGCTTGCAGCTGCTCGAAGAGCACCAGGGCGAGCTGGGGGGCGCCGATCGCGAGCTGAGTCGGCGCCTGGAGCAGTACAAGCCGCAGATCCTGGCCCATATCCAGCACCTGGCCGAGCACTTGCAGGGTAGTTTGCGGATTCGCGTGCATGGCGACCTGCACTTGGGCCAGGTCCTGGTGATCAAGGGCGATGCCTACCTGATCGACTTCGAGGGCGAGCCAGGGCGGCCGCTGGCGGAACGGCGGGCCAAGTACAGTCCCTACAAGGACGTCAGCGGCATCCTGCGTTCTTTCGACTACGCGGCGGCCATGGCCCTGGAGGCCCCGGCACTGGATGCGCAAGCGCCAACCCAGGCGATCCGGGAGCGGGTGGTGCGGCGGTACCTGGCCCAGGCGCGCCAGGCATTTATCGACGCCTATCGGCTGGCGACGGCTAGTCTTGCCCATGACTGGCAAGACCCTCAGGCCGCTGACGCGGTCCTGGCGTTGTTCAGTCTGGAAAAGGCCGCCTATGAGCTGGCCTATGAGGCGCAGAACCGTCCGGGCTGGCTGCATGTGCCACTGCGCGGGCTGGCCGGATTGCTGCGCGAGCTGCGGGCTTTTTCCGATATTGAGCATGCTGGAGAGCAGCCATGAGTTTCTCGAACAGAGAGCAGGGACAGGGGCACGCGGCACGGTTGCCAGCAGTTGGGGCAGTGGAGGCCCTGGTGCGCGCCGAGCACAATGATCCGTTCGCCATTCTCGGGCCCCACGCTGATGGCAAAGGCGGGCAGTTCATCCGCGCCTACCTGCCTGGCGCGTTGAGCGTGCAGGTGCTGGCCAGGGAGGGGGGACAGGTGCTGGGTGAACTCGAGAGCGGCGAGGTGCCGGGGTTGTTCGTCGGGCACTTTGGCCAGGCTCAGGCGTATTTGTTGCGAATCCAGTGGGCGGGCGGCGAGCAGGTCAGCGAGGACCCTTATAGTTTCGGGGCGTTGCTCGGGGAGATGGATCTGTATCTGTTCGCCGAGGGCAACCATCGTGACCTGGGTGCTTGCCTCGGCGCGCAACTGGCCATCGTGGATGGCATCGAGGGCGTGCGTTTTGCGGTCTGGGCCCCCAATGCCCGCAGGGTCTCGGTGGTGGGCGACTTCAATGGCTGGGATGGACGCCGTCACCCCATGCGCCTGCGTCATCCCTCTGGGGTCTGGGAGCTGTTCATTCCCCGCCTGCGTGCGGGGGAGGCCTATAAGTACGAGATACTCGGCCCCCATGGCATCTTGCCGCTCAAGGCCGATCCAATGGCCTTGGCCACCCAGTTGCCGCCAGACACCGCCTCCAAGGTGGCCGCGCCCCTGGAAGTCGACTGGCAGGACCAGGCCTGGATGCTGGCCCGTGGCGAACGCCAGGGGGTCGAGGCGCCGTTGGCGATCTATGAGTTGCACGCTGGCTCCTGGCAGTGCGAGGTCGACGATGTGGGCGAGGTGGCCCGTCACTACAGCTGGCCCGAGCTGGCGCAGCGGCTGATTCCCTACATCAAGGACCTGGGGTTCACCCATATCGAATTGATGCCGATCATGGAGCATCCGTTCGGTGGCTCCTGGGGCTACCAACCCCTGGCCCAATTCGCGCCCAGTGCCCGTTATGGCACGCCCGGGGAGTTTGCCGCGTTCGTCAATGCCTGCCACCTGGCGGACATCGGGGTAATCCTTGACTGGGTGCCGGCGCATTTCCCCACCGATGCCCACGGACTGGCACAGTTCGACGGCACGGCGCTCTATGAGTACGGCAACCCGCTGGAGGGGTTCCATCAAGACTGGGACACGCTGATCTACAACCTGGGGCGCACCGAGGTGCATGGCTTCATGCTGGCGTCGGCCTTGCACTGGCTCAGGCATTTCCATGTCGACGGCCTGCGGGTGGATGCCGTGGCCTCGATGCTCTATCGCGACTATTCGCGCAAGGCGGGGGAGTGGGTGCCAAATCGCCATGGCGGCCGGGAGAACCTGGAGGCTATCGATTTTCTGCGCCATCTCAACGATGTGGTCGCCCTCGAAGCGCCAGGGGCCCTGGTGATCGCCGAGGAGTCCACCGCCTGGCCCGGGGTCAGCCAGGGTACCGACCATGGTGGCCTGGGGTTCGCCTACAAGTGGAACATGGGCTGGATGCACGATTCCTTGCACTACATCCAGCAGGACCCGGTCTACCGGGCCCACCATCACAACGAACTGAGCTTCGGCCTGGTGTATGCCTGGTCCGAGCGCTTCATCCTGCCGATTTCCCACGATGAGGTGGTGCACGGCAAGCATTCGCTGATCGACAAGATGCCCGGCGATCGCTGGCAGAAGTTCGCCAATTTGCGGGCGTACCTGAGTTTCATGTGGACCCATCCGGGCAAGAAACTGTTGTTCATGGGCTGCGAGTTCGGCCAGTGGCGTGAGTGGAACCATGACCAGCAACTGGACTGGTATTTGCTGCAGTATCCCGAGCACCGTGGCGTGCAGCAGTTGGTGGGCGACCTCAACCGCCTGTACCGCGAGTATCCGGCGTTGCACGAGCAGGACCACGTGCCCCAGGGCTTCCAGTGGCTGATCGGCGACGATGCGGTCAACAGCGTGTATGCCTGGCTGCGCTGGAGCCGTGGTGGCGAACCCTTGCTGGTGGTGGCCAACTTCACTCCGGTGCCGCGTGAGGGCTATCGGGTGGGCGTGCCGCTGGGAGGACGCTGGAGCGAGCTGCTCAACAGCGATTCGCAGCTGTATGCGGGCTCCAACTATGGCAATGCCGGCGAAGTCTTCAGCGAAGAACAGCAAAGCCATGGCCAGGCCCTGTCCCTGGTGCTCAATCTGCCGCCCCTGGCGGTGCTGATCCTGCGTCCCGGGCACTGATCCCTGCATGCCGAAGGCCTTGTGGGCCTTGTCGCAGCCTCACCAGCCCGGCAGCGCCTACAAGGCCTCGTGTAGCCGCTGCCGCAGGCTGCGCACGGGTGCGCAGCGGCCGCCATTACCGATGTCCGGATGAATGCAGAAGGCCCCGCCAGTCTTGTGGCAATGGCAGCCACTGCACCTGTAGTCGTTGCCATTGCGCTGAAGGCTTGGCAAGTCAGAGGCTGGCGGCGGCTTCGGCAATCAAACCGGCCACGGCGCCGGGCTGGGAGGCCAGGGAGGCATGGCTGGCATCCAGGCGAATCACCTTGCGCGCGTTCAGGCGCGCAGCCATGCGCTCCTGATTGTGCGGGGCAATCATGCGATCGGCGCTGGAAACCTGATACCACGAAGGTTTGTCGCGCCAGGCCGGGGCGCCGAGGGTATCGCCGAAGGTGCTGGCCAGGGGGGCTTTCTGGGTCAGGCCCATGACCAGTCCTTCCTGGGCGGGAAGGTCCTGGCAGAAACTCTGCTGGAAGCGCTCCGGGCGAACCCACAGGTAACCGTCGCTATCGGGCTCGAGGTTGGGCGCGGCCTCGGGTGGAAACTCCTGGGTCAGGCCACCGGGGCTTTCGCCGTTGTCAGGGGCGAAGGCGGCGATATACACCAGGCCCACCACATTGCTTGCATGCCCGGCCTGGGTAATCACTGCACCGCCATAGGAATGCCCCACCAGCAGCACCGGCCCGGTCTGCTGGGCCACCAGCTTGCGCGTACGCTCGACGTCCTCGGCCAGGGAGGTCAAGGGCAGTTCAACGGCGCGGATCTTCTGGTAGCCGCGCTCCAGCAGTTCGACGATGACCCGGTTCCAGTGGGCGGCTCCACCCCAGAACCCGTGGACCAGCACGATGGTAGGTTGATCACTCATGGCTAACTCCTCTACGGGAAATTCCCCGCAAGGAGCATGCACTACTGCGATGGGCGCGCCAGCATTTGCGGGAGAATCCAGACATACGGCAACCCTTGCCTGGATCACCCAGCGGCATTACATGAGAATGATCTCGTAGGGTAGGCGCAGGCGTTCCAGCACGACCGGCGACAACGAGGGCTCCAGGCCGATCTCGGGTTCGCCCTGCAGTTGGCTGGCATAGGCGTGGGCGGCATGGCGCTTGCGGGCTACGGTCCAGGTATCCAGGCGTAGCTTGCGCGCACGGTGCCAGGGAATCTGGTGCTCTTCGCGTGGCGACCAGTGCCAGGCCCACACCGGGATCTCATGGAAGCACGCGCCCATTTGGGCAGCGGCCTTGGCCGCGGCCCGTCCAACGGCCTCGTGGTCGAGGTTGCCGTCGGCTCGCCAGGTGCTGAACACCACATCGCCCGGACGCAAGTAACGGCTGATGAAGGGCACCAGCTGGTGTTCGCGTTCGCTCAGGGCTCTGTCGGCAAAGCCACCGCGAATCCACTTCAGGCTGTGCAGGGGCAGGCCCAGGCGACGCAGGGCTTCGGCGCTTTCCTGGGGGCGAAATACACTCAGACGGCGTTCTGGCCAGACTTCCGAGCCTGGATGGCTGGCACTACCGTCGCTGACCGAGATCAGTTCTATCGGGTGCCCGTGATGGGCCAGGACTTGCAACAGGCCGCCTGTGGCGATCACCTCATCGCCAGGGTGCGGAGCAACGATCACCGCCCGTGAACCGGCGGGGACCAGCATGTCGAACTTGATGGCTGGCACTTCGGCCAGGCTGCGGGCACTGTTCCAGATCTGGCTGGGCCAGATACTGTCTATTGCGGGTATGGCTTTCATAACCTGATACATCCTTGTCTCCGGGTCACCGATAAAGATGATGAGCGACTGTCCTGTCGCACCCTGGGTTTGCACGCACGTCGATTCCATGGCGCTTGCCTCGACGTGAAGTACCGCGGCTCCATCCCTTTGGAGTCGCGTGGTCGCTGCGCAATCATACTCAGCCGCGGCCCTTTGACACAGGGCGTTGGCTTGATTTATCGATTGCGTTGCTACTTAAGGGTAGACGCAATTCCCCGGAAGGCGTTCCGGGCTGACGGGCGTTTACCCTCGGCGGACACCCAAATCCATGACATGGCGCTACACACTCACAGGGCCTGGGGGGCCTAATCAGTCCTGTGGCTCTTGCTTGAGTTCGAAAAACAGCAGCGAGCGACCCGTGACCGAGTACTCGTCACCGAAGGCGAAGCGCTCCTGGCCATGCACCGCTGGCTGGTTGGTGTCGATCATGCAAGTCCAGAACTCCCCGGCCGGCACCTGTGGCAGGCGGAAGTTGACGATGTCGTGATGGGCATTGACCACTAGCAGCACCGTGGCGTCGGCTCCCGCACGGCGGATGCCGGTTTCCTGGGCGCGCCCGTCGAGCAGCATGCCCAGGCAGCGGCCGTGCGGGTCCTGCCAGCGTTCGGTGGTCATTTCGCTGCCGTCGGGTGCCAGCCAGGTGACATCCTTGACCCCGATATCTTCGTTGTAGCTGCCCACCAGGAAGCGCCCGCGCCGCAGGATCGGGTAGCTCAGGCGCAGCTTGACCAGGCGCTTGACGAACTTGAGCAGCGACTTGCCGTCCTCGTCCAGGTTCCAGTTGACCCAGCCGATCTCGCTGTCCTGGCAATAGGCATTGTTGTTGCCGTGCTGGGTACGGGCGAACTCGTCGCCGGCCACCATCATGGGAGTTCCTTGGGCCAGCAACAGGGTGGCGAAGAAGTTGCGCATCTGGCGCAGGCGCAGGGCATTGATCTGCGAGTCGTCGGTGGGCCCCTCCGTCCCGTGGTTCCAGGACAGATTGTTGTTGCTGCCGTCCTGGTTGTTCTCGTCGTTGGCTTCGTTGTGCTTGTCGTTGTAGGACACCAGGTCATGCAGGGTGAAACCGTCATGGGCGGTGACGAAGTTGACCGAGGCATAGGGACGCCGGCCCCGCTGGTCGAACATTTCGCCAGAAGCCGTCATGCGCGCGGCGAAGTCTGCCAACTGGCCATCATCGCCTTTCCAGAAGGCGCGCACGGTATCGCGAAAGCGATCGTTCCACTCCATCCAGCCCGGCGGGAAGCGGCCTACCTGGTAGCCCCCGGGGCCGCAGTCCCAGGGCTCGGCGATCATCTTCACCTGGCGCAGCAGCGGGTCCTGGCGGCAGGCCACGAGGAAGCTGTGGCGCTCGTCGAAACCATCGTGATAACGCCCGAGAATGGTCGCCAGGTCAAAGCGGAAACCATCGACGTGCATCTCGCCGGCCCAGTAGCGCAGCGAGTCGGTGACCATTTGCAGGACGCAGGGGTGGCTCAGGTCCAGGGTGTTGCCGGTGCCGGAATCGTTGATGTAGAAGCGTTTGTCGTCGGGCATCAGGCGGTAGTAGGAGGCATTGTCGATACCGCGCATGGACAGTGTCGGGCCTTGCTCGTTGCCCTCGGCGGTATGGTTGTAGACCACGTCCAGCAGCACCTCCAGGCCCGCCTCATGCAGGTGCGCAACCATTTCCTTGAACTCGGCGATCTTGCCGCTGGCCAGGTAGCGCGGGTCGGGGGCAAAGAACGCGATGCTGTTGTAGCCCCAGTAGTTGGTCATGCCCTTGTGCAGCAGGTGCTGGTCATTGACGAAGGCGTGGACCGGCAGCAGTTCCACCGAAGACACCCCCAGCTTGCGGATGTGCGCCAGCACCTCGTCCACCATCAGCCCGGCACAGGTACCGCGCAGGGCTTCTGGTACCGCCGGATGCGCCATGGTGAACCCCCGCAGGTGAGTCTCGTAGAGGATGGTCTTGTCCCAGGGCACGCTGACCCTCTGGTCGTCGCCCCAGGTGTGGGCCGGATCGATGACCTTGCACTTGGGGACGAAGGGCGCGCTGTCGCGCTCATCGAAGCTCAGGTCGGCCTCGGGGTGGCCGATGGTATAGCCGAACAATGCCTCGGACCATTTCAGCGTCCCCACCAATTGCTTGGCGTAGGGGTCGATCAGCAGTTTGTTGGGATTGAAGCGATGGCCATTGGGCGGATCATAGGGCCCGTGCACGCGGTAGCCGTAGACCAGGCCGGGATGGGCATCGGGCAGGTAGCCATGGAAGATCTCGTCAGTGTATTCCGGGAGTTCGATACGTTCGAGCTCCACCTCGCCGGCGGCGTCGAACACACACAGTTCGACCTTGGTGGCGTTGGCCGAGAACAGCGCGAAGTTGACACCCAGGCCGTCCCAGGTGGCACCCAGGGGGAAGGGCAGGCCTTCGCGGATGCGTGATGGCTCGCCCTGGGGTGTGAACGTTGTGCCGTGCTTGGATGTGCTCATGATGGCTCCTGCAGTGACAGTGGCGGATCGAGCGGGGTGCATGCCCCACGCCCAAATGGGGGTGGCAGGGGCCTGTCACGGGCTCCGGTCAGGCCGGGTCGGGTCTCAACGGGCCGGGGGCTTGCGCGGGGCGCGCGGCTTTTTCGCGGCCACCGGCTTCTCGCCCGGTGGCACCACGGCGGTGGGCGCCTTGGCCTTGGGTTTGGCTGTTGCCTTGCTGCCGGGCTTGGCGGTAGCCGGGCTGGCCTTGACCGGCTTGCTTGGCGCCAGGGCCTCGGCCTCCGCCAGCTTGCGGGCCATTTCCCAGTGGCGTTTTTCCTGGCCTTCGGGTTTACCCTCCGACTCCCAGATCTGATAGGCGAACTCACGAATGCGTTTGTCGTCGGTACTCATCGCAATGCTCCTGGAGTGGCTTCAATGTTCGATCAAGAGGTTGAGCGTAAAGTCTCGCAGCACCTCGCTGAGCATCAGCTCACCGTGAGCTGTGACTGGCCCGTTGGAAAAAAGTCCATTCAGATTGCCCCTCGAGACGGCGAACGGTAGTTGCACCCGGGTATCGCCCCAGAGCTCGGGAGCGACCTGGGGACACGTACTGTCGCCCAGCAGTTCGGCCACCTGTATCGGCACCACCACCAGCAGCCGCTGCTGGCGGTATTCACGGGCAAAAGCCAGCACCTGCCCGGCGTGTTGCCCGAGCACGGTCAGTGGCCGGTAGCTGCCGCGCTGGAACAGCCCCGGGTGCTGGCGCCGTAGCCTCAGGGTGCGGGCGATCAAACCTTGCTTGATAGGCCCTTCGCGCCATTGGGCCAACTGGCAGGCCAGCGGTGCCGGGTGCTCCAGCGCTCGTTGCCGGGTTGGGTAGTCCACGGGGCGGCGGTTGTCCGGGTCCACCAGGCTCAAGTCCCAGAATTCGTTGCCCTGGTACAGGTCGGCAACGCCGGGCACGGTCAGGCGCAACATGGTCTGCACCAGGCTGTTGAGGGCGCCGGCGGGCGCAATGGCGTTGGCGGCAGCGGCGATCGACTGGCGCAGGAGCGAGCCCTGGGGGGACAGCAGCAGGTGCTCGATAAAAGCGTGTACCGCCTCTTCATATGGCCGGTTCGGGCTGGCCCAGCTGCTGTGCAGCTTGGCCTCGCGCAGGGCTTTTTCCTGCCACTGCCAGATACGCCCGGCATAGGCCTGCAGGGCAGGTCGGTCTTCGGTGTGCAGGTCCAGGGGCCAACTGCCCAGCAGGACCTGATAGAGAATCAACTCGTCCGCCGCCGAAGGTGCCAGGGCGGATGGGCGCAAGGGAGTGGCCAGGGCCCGCCAGTGGTCCACCTGCCGGGCGTACCAGGTGGCGCGTTCGCTGAGCACGGCCAGGCGTGCACGGCTGTCTTCGCCGCGCTTGTGGTCATGGGTGGCGCTGGCCAGCAGATTGTCGGGAAAGCTTGCCAGGCGCTCGATGCAAGCCTGGTGGAAGGCGGCCATAGGGGCACTGAATACCTCGCTGTTGAAACCCACGTCGTTGCGCGCCAGGGACACCGCCGAGCGGTAGAAGGCCGTGTCTTCCACGGCCTTGGCCGCCGCGGGCGAGGTCAGTTGCTGGAAGCGCCTGCCGGCGTGGCGCAGAAGCTTGCGAGCCTGGCCCAGGGGCTGTTGTCGCCAGCCCTGGCCTCCGAACCAGCGTTGCAGGTAGTCCAGCACCGGCCAGTCGGCTTCGCCCAGGCTGGCCCGGGCACCCTCCATGGCTTGCTGGAAGAACCGCTGGTCCTCTGGACCGCGGCCGCAGGCACCGATGTAGGTGCGGTAAACCGGGAAATGCACGATCAGTTCTTGCAGTGCCCGGCGGATCGCCCCCAGGGTCAGGTCGCGGCTCATCAGGTCCAGGCGTGCCACTTGCAGCAGGGCCTGGGCCACGCTCTCGAAGTCTCCGGCCAGGGAGCCGTTGAGCACCTGCTGGCGTGCCAGGCGCGCTTCCTCGGCAAAGTGTGCCGGTCGCTCACTGTGCCGACTCCACAACTCGCCCAGCACCGCCTGGCCGCTGCTGGCATGTTGCAACAGCGACAGCTGGTTCATGAATTCATAGCCGGTGCTGCCGTCCACCCCCCAATCGCGGTGCAGGGTCTCTCCGTCACCCAGGATCTTCTCCACATAGATCGGCAAATGCTGCCCCGGATGCAGGCGATCGACCCGGCGGCGCAACTTGCGGCAGTAGCCTCGGGGATCGGCCAGGCCATCGATATGGTCGATTCGCAGGCCATCCACCAGGTGCCGTTCGATCAGCTCGAAGATCTTGGCGTGGGTGGCCGCGAATACCCTTGGACGTTCGACGCGCAGTCCGGCCAGTTCGTTGATGTCGAAGAAGCGGCGCCAGTTGATGTCGTCAGCGGCAGTACGCCAGCTGGCCAGGCGATAGCTCTGCTGCTCCAGCAACTGGTGCAGGCGTTCGAAGCCAGGGGCGTGCCTTGAATCGTAGTTGTGCAGGCGCTCTTGCACGGCCCGGCGTAGCAGCGGTTGTTGCAGCGCCTGGGCCAGCGCCTCTTGCAGGAGCAGCGCCTGGGCGTGGGCGTCGCCGTTGAAGCGCAGGGCAGCGAAGTCGTCGGCCAGGGGTTTCAAGGCCGCCCCGGCCTCTGGGTGCCGGGTTTCGTCGGGGCGTAGCAAAGGGGCGTAGTCGCTGGGGCAGATGGGGAAACGATGCTCGTGGTGACGGACATGGAAACCACGGCAATCCTCCTCCAGGCAAAGTTGCAGGCTGCCTTCCTGCAGCGCCTGGCCGTAGTCGCTGCCCAGGAACGGCAAGAGCAGCTGGCCTTCCAGCAGCGGGTCGGGTGAGTGCCACTGGATATCGAAGAACTCGCCGTAGGGGCTCAGGCGACCCCAGCGCAACAGGTCCAGCCACCAGGGATTGTCGTCGCCACCCACCGCCATGTGGTTGGACACGATATCCAGGATCAGGCCCATGTCATGCTGGCGCAGGGCGGCCACCAGGCGCTCCAGGGCGGCTTCGCCCCCCAGCTCCGGGTTGACCCGGGTCGGGTCCACGACATCGTAGCCATGCAGGGAGCCGGCACGGGCGCACAACAGCGGCGAGGCATAGATATGGCTGATGCCCAGGCTGGCGAAGTAGGGCACCAGCGGCACGGCATCGTCCAGGGTGAAGCCCCGGTGGAACTGCAGGCGCAGGCTGGCTCGCACGACCCCGGTCATCGGTCACGCTCATGGGCTTGTTGCCGCGCCCGGGCCAGTTGCTCCAGGCGCCGGGCCGCGTCGCTGTCGTCCAGCAGGCGCCTGGCGCTGCCAGCCAAGCGCCGACGCCAGTTGGGATGGCCCTCGACGGTGCCGGGCAGGTTGGCCTGCTCGTCGATCCCCAGTGCGTCCTCAAGGGGCAGTAGCACCAGGGGCGCCCGCGTGTGCCCAAGAAAGCGCACACTGGCATCCAGCACCTGGTCGGTCTCGTCAAAGGGCTCGCGAAAGTTCTGTGGGTCCCGGGCCAGGGCATGGCGCAAGCCGTCGCGTTCACGCTGGCGGTGCTCGCGCCACTGCCGGGCAGTGCTGTCGTCCACCAGGCCCAGGTGCTGGTTCCAGTCGATATCGCGGCCACGCCACCAGCCATTGAGCGTTGGCAGGTCATGGGTGCTGGAGGTGGCCAGAGCATTGTCCGGCCAGTCGAGGATGGGCTTGAAGTGGCAGCCGTGATCCTGCTCGAACAGCAACACGCGCATGCCGAGCATGGCCCGGGTCGTGAGTTTCTCCCGCAGGCCGTCCGGGACGGTGCCCAGGTCTTCGCCGAGCACGATGGCCTGGTGCCGGTGGGACTCCAGGGCCAGCAGGCGCAACAGATCATCCACCGGATAGTGCAGGTAGGCCCCATCGCAAGGGGCGGCGCCCAGGGGAATCACCCACAGTCGTTGCAAGCCCATCACGTGGTCGATGCGCAGGCCGCCGGCATGGGCGAAGTTGGCCCGCAGCATCTCGATAAAGGCTTGGAAGCCGTTGCGTTGCAGGCCCTCCGGAGAGAAGGCCGAGATCCCCCAACTCTGGCCCTGGCGATTGAGGATATCCGGCGGTGCGCCCACGGTCAGTTGCGCCAGTAACTGGTCCTGGCGGCTCCAGGCCTGGCTGCCGCCGCCATCGGCGCCTACCGCCAGGTCGGCGATCAGACCGATGCCCATACCACTACTGCGGGCGGCATTTTGGACCCGTTCCAGGCAGCGGGCGATCAACCACTGGCAGAAGGCATGAAAACCGATGTCGTGGGCCTGTTCCCTGGCCAATTGGGCCAGCGCCGGACTCCCGGGATGACGCCAGTGCGATGGCCAGTGGCGCCAGTCCGGATCTTCCCCGCGGGCCACTCGCAAGGCCTGGATAGCCTCGAAGCGGCAGTGGTTTTCCAAGGCTTCGCCTGCGGCCTGCCGATAGCTGGCGAAGTCCTGGTGCAAGGGGTGTTCGCCCTGGCAGAACCCCTCGTACAGGGCGCGCAGTGCCTGTTGCTTGGCCTTGGCTGCTGCGGGCCAGTCGATCAAGGGCAGCTTCTCCAGTGCCTGCAATGGCTCCGCCAGGTCGCAGCTCTCGACGGCGATGCGCCAGGCTCGCTCGCCAAGGATCGCTGCCGGCGCGGCATACAGGCTATTGAGAAACAGGCGGCTGGAGGGCGAGTAGGGGCTATAGCGCTGCGGGTCGTTGCTGAACATGGCATGTAGTGGGCTGATGGCCAGTGCATCGGCGCCGCGCTCCGCAGCCTGGCGGGCCAGCTCCTCCAGGGCCTGGGTATCGCCCAGGCCGCCGTCTCCGCTACGTCGCAAGGCGTATGCCTGCACGCTCAGCCCCCAGGCCCGGGGAACGGCCTGGTGCATCGCATCGGCCACGCTGTAGCAGCGTTCGGGGGCTACGGCGAGGATAAAGTGCTCATCCTCTATGTGCGCCGCGTGATAGCCCACGGGCAGGCTCCCGGGCAGCACGCTGCCTTCATCCAATTGCAGTTGCAGGGATGCGCCGTCTTCCAGCTGGACCTGGCAATGAGTCAACGGGGGAAAGTAGCGGGCCAGGTCGAGGCCCTGGCCGATATCCACGGTAAGCAGGGGAGGCAGGTGTCGGTGCTCCTGGAGCGCCTGCAATTGACCCAGGCTGTGCGCGATCTCCTGGTCGTTGTCGGCGGCATGCCCCAGACCGGCCAGAACCGCCCGCAGGACCCGTGGCTCGACCCTTTGCGGGCGGCCATTGGCGTCGATCCAGTCCACCGCCAGGCCGGCGCGGCTGGCGAGGATTTCCAGTTGCGCATCGCTCATGGGTGCTCTCCATTTGCGGTAGTGAAGGGGCTTTGCAAGTCCAGTTGCACCTGCACGCTGAAGGCCGGCAAGCTGCCTTGGCTCCAGTGCCCGCTGGGTTGGGGTGGATACTGGAACCAGGGCTGGACACCGGGCGCCTGGGGCACCTGGACCGGGTGTGCGCTGAGGTTGATATCGATGCGCAGCAAGCAACCGTCGCCCAGGCGCCAGCGGGCGCTGAGGGCTCCCTCGGCCAACACGTCGGTGCCCAGGGGGCGGGTGCCGGGCAGGCGCCAGACCAGCTCCCGATGCCGCAGTTGCAGCAGTTCACGATAGAGCGCCCGGGTACTGGCAGCGTCTTGCGGGCAGGGACGTGGGCACGAGGCCTGGAAGGTCTCCAGGGCATTGGGATCGGGAATGCGCTGGCGCTGCTCGGCGTCGGCAAAGGCGCTGAAGGCTGCGAATTCACTGCGTCGGCCCTGGCGCACCGCCTCGGCCAGCTCGCCCTGATGACTGGTGAAGAACAGGAACGGCTCCCGGGCCGCTGCCTCGTCACCCATGAACAGCAACGGGATCATGGGCGATAGCAGCAACAACACCGTGGCCGCGTGCAGGGCCTGGGGGGGCGCCAATTGATTGAGGCGTTCGCCAAAGGCGCGGTTACCGATCTGGTCGTGGTTCTGCAGGAACAGCACGAAAGCTGTGGGTGGCAGGTCGGCGCTGGGTTCGCCACGGGCCTGCCCATGGCGGTCGGTGTGTCCCTGGAAGGCGAACCCCTGGCTCAGGCAACGGGCCAGTTGCTCGGTGGGCTGTTGGGCAAAGTCCGCGTAGTAGGCTTCCTGCTCGCCGGTCAGCAGCACGTGCAGGGCGTTGTGGGCGTCATCGTTCCATTGGCCATCGAAGCCCTGGCGCAACAGGCTGGCCTGGTTGCGCTCATTTTCCAGGGTGAGCCAGATGTGCCGTCCGGTGGGCGTCGCCTCGCGTATCCGGTGCGCCAGTTCCTGGAGAAAGTCCGGATCGTCGATGGCGTGCACAGCGTCCAGGCGCAAGCCATCGAAGCGATAGTCCAGCAGCCACATCAACGCATTGTCGATGAAGAAGTCGCGCACCGGCCGGCGGCGGAAGTCGATGGCTGCGCCCCAGGGGGTATGCCGGTCGTCACGAAAGAACCCGTGGGCATAACGCTGCAGGTAGTTTCCGTCCGGGCCGAAGTGGTTGTAGACCACATCCAGGATCACCACCAAGCCCAGGCCGTGGGCCGTATCGATCAGTGCCTTGAGCTCGTCCGGGGTGCCATAGGAGGCTTGGGGGGCATAGGGCAGGACCCCGTCGTAGCCCCAGTTGCGGGTGCCGGGGAATTCGGCCAGGGGCATGAGCTCGATGGCGGTCACGCCCAGTTCCACCAGGGCGGGCAGTGCCTGGGCCACGGCGCCATAACCGCCCATGACGCCAACGTGCAGTTCATAGATCACGGCTTCATGCCAGGGGCGGCCGCACCAATGTGGGTGTTGCCAGCGGTAGGCCTGCTGGTCGAGTACCAGGCTGGTACCATGGACACCGCCGTGCTGCGCCCTGGACGCCGGGTCCGCCACTTGGAGCTGGTCGTCGATATTGAAGCGATAGCGGCTACCGGCGGGGCAGCGCGCCTGGATCACGAACCAGCCTTCGGGTTGGGGCAGCATCGGCAGGGACTGGCCGTTCTCCAGCTCCACGCTGACGTAGCGTGCATCCGGTGCCCACAGCGCGAACCGAGTGCGCTCTGCATCGAGCGGCAGTGCGCCGTGGTGCCAGGTCGGTGGCGTGCTTGAGGGCATCGGCGTGGCCTCCCTTACCTGGCGGTGTGCCCCAGGGCCTGGGCTACCAGCTGTTCATAGAGTTCGGCGTAGGGCTCCACGGCCTGGCACCAGTTGAATGGCGCGGCCATGGCCCGGCAGCGCATGGCATTGAGCAGCCGTGGGTACGCGAAGACCTTGAACGCCCGGGCAAGGGCCTGCTGGTAGCTGGTCACGGTGGACTCGTCGAACAAAAAGCCGGTGACGCCGTTGTCGATGGTGTCAGCCAGGCCACCGGTATTGCGCGCCACCGGCAGCGAGCCGAAGCGTTGTGCGTACATCTGGCTCAGGCCACAAGGCTCGTAGCGCGAGGGCATGAGCAGGAAGTCGCTACCGGCGAACATGCGCCGGGCATCGGTCTCGTTGAAGCCGATATGGACGGCGATGCGTCCGGGAAAACGTTGGGCCAGGGCACGCATGGACTGCTCTTCTTCCGGTTCGCCGCGCCCGATGATGGCGATCTGGCCGCCTGAGGCGACGATGAACTCGGCCACCGCCTCGGTGAGGTCCAGGCCCTTTTGGTAGACCAGGCGCGAAACCACGGCGAACAGCGGCCCGTTGCTGGGCTCCAGGCCGAACAATTGCCGGACATGGGCTGCATTGGCGGCCTTGCCGTCCCAGTCGCCGATGCCGAATGGGCAATGCAGGTGCGGATCGGTGGCGGCATCCCAGCTCTCGTCGATGCCATTGGGGATGCCGCTGAGCAGGCCCTGCTGGGTCTTGCTGGCCAGGAAACCATCGAGCCCGCAGCCGAAGGCCGGCGTGGTGATCTCCCTGGCATAGGTGGCGCTCACCGTGGTGATGTGGCTGGCGTAGGCCATACCGGCCTTGAGGAACGACAACTTGCCGTAGAACTCCATGCCCTCTTGTTGCAGGGCATGTTCGGGGATGCCCAGCTCCGGGCAGGACGCCAGGCTGACCACGCCCTGGTAAGCGAGGTTGTGGATAGTGAACAGGGTCGGGGTGCGCTGGCCACGCCAGTGCATGTAGGCCGGGGCCAGGCCGGCAGGCCAGTCGTGGGCGTGCACCAGGTCGGGACACCAGTGGATCTGTGCCAGGTTGGCGGCGATATCGGCGGCGGCCAGGCCCAGGCGGGCGAAGCGGATATGGTTGTCCGGCCAGTCGCGGCCATTATTGGCGCCGTAGGGCGTGCCTTCGCGTTCGTAGAGTTCGGGGCAGATCAGCACGTAGATCACCAGGCCGTCGGGCATGTCCATGCGGCCGATCTTGCAGGCGGGTAGCGCTGCATGGCCGCCCAGTTCACCGATGACATGAATCGGGTTCTCGCTGTGCAGCACCTGGGGGTAGCCGGGAATCAGGACCCGTACATCGTGCAAATGAGCCATGGCCCGGGGCAGGGCGGCGGAGACATCCCCCAGGCCGCCGGTCTTGACCAGGTCGGTGAGTTCCGAGGTCACGAACAGTACGCGCTTGCGGTTGGGGTTCTGGCGTGCCAGCGGCAGGACCGTCTTGCTCCCAGGGTACGGGCCCGGGGCATTGCTGCGCCCGCCGGCCTGCTGTGGAAGGGGGTCTCCCTGGGTATCCAATACGGTACTGATCATGTGTCTCTCCCGTGTTGTTGATCTGTTCTGGCGTGTTCAACGCCGTTCCCGCCCGTTCCATGGCCGGGCGCGAGCGCACCTTGCGCGGCCTGAATGGCCCGAGTGTCGAAGCAGAAAGGACGCAGAGGCCGTTGCAAGGAATGCACCAGTGGCAGCGGCCCTACCTTTACCCTGACCCTGGGTTTGAACGAAAAGTTTCGACTTTTTTCCGTGCGGCGTGACTGCCTGGTCACGGTGCGAAAGCCAGTCTAGGACAGAACCCTGGGCGGTGCCGGGCAGGGTTCGCGTTTGGCCATCGCGCCAGTCCGGCCGGTTGAACGCAGCCGACGAAAGGTCGGCCCGAGGCTCGCCGTGCCAGGGTTTGGTGCAGGCTCCAGTAGGTTGTGCGCCGGTAATGGGCATCGCGCCGAGCGGTGGTATCGCCTGCGTTGAACTGACGAGGCGCTGGTAGCCTGCCAGGGCAGTATCTGGCCGGGGTGAACGTGGCCAGTGCCGACGACATCCTGTTCGATGAGGAAGGTGTTTCAGGCCCCGGATGGTCTCAACGACCACAGCGGCCGCGCGAAGGTCCGAGGCGGGCCGGTCAGCCGATCCAGCCCAGGGTCAGCCAGGCCAGCACCGCATAGCGTGCGCCCTTGGCCAGGGTGACGATCAGCAGGAAGCGCTTGAGCGGCTCGCCCATGACCCCGGCGACCAGGGTCAGCGGGTCGCCGACCACCGGTAGCCAGCTCAACAGCAGCGACCAGTGGCCGTAGCGCTGGTAGTGCTTCCGGGCGCGTTGCAACTGGCGTGGGGCGATGGGGAACCAGCGACGATCCTTGTAGTGTTCCAGGCGCCGCCCCAGCCACCAGTTGACCAGCGAGCCCAGGACATTACCCAGGGTCGCCACCAGCCACAGGCCGAAAACCGCCCACTGGCCATTGAGCAACAGGCCCACCAGCAAGGCTTCCGATTGCAGCGGCAGCAGGGTGGCGGCGCCGAAGGCCGCCAGGAACAGGCCGCAGTAGACGCCGATCAATGGGCCGGGTAGTCCGCGACCACCACATCGCGGCCTTCTTTGGTCAGGCCGATGACCTGATAGGCATCGGCGCCCATGCCGTCCATCTCCATGCCGGGGGAGCCCATGGGCATGCCCGGGGCTGCGATGCCCAGCAGGTCGTCGCGCTTGATCAGGGCCAGGACCTGGTCGGCCGGCACATGGCCTTCGACGAACTTGCCGTCGATCACCGCGGTATGGCAGGACGCCAGGCGGGGTACGACGCCCAGGCGCTGCTTGACGCTGCTCATGTTGTCTTCGACATGGTCCTTGACCCTGAAACCGTTGGCTTGCAGGTGTTCGATCCATTTCTTGCAGCAGCCGCAGTTGGCGTCCCGGTGGACGTCGATATCGATAGGGGCTGCGGCCTGGGCCAAGCTGGTGAAAAACAGTGCGGACAGGGCCGCCAGACGCAGGAAGTGTTTCATGCAGTATCTCGTGTCGAACAAAGGGAACGCCCAGGCGGGCCTGGGCGGATCGCGGTGCATTTTGCGGTTTTTGCAATGCCAGGGGCGAGGCTTGTGTTTCAAGGTTATACGGCTCGGTTGCCTTCAGGGTTCGGGGTTCAGGGTGCCTAACCAGGCCACCAGGGCGAAAATCGCCAGGGCTATCGATGCTTCCACGCCCAGGCTGCGGCGTAGGGCAACAAGGGCGGCAGCGTGGTCGCCAGCCTGGGTCGAGCGCTCCAGCAGGGGCGTCAGGTGAAAACGATTGAGCGCAGCCAACCCCAGCATTGCAGCCAAGAGCAGCAACTTGAGCAGCAACAACTGGCCATAGAAACTATCTGCCAACGGAGCGAATACCGGGCCGCTGATCATCAGGTGGTTGGCCATGCCGCTCAGTAGCAGGACCAGCACGATCAGGCCTCCGGCTCGCTCAAAACCTCTCAGGGCACTGGCTAGCAAGTGCGGCTGGTCTTCTACCACCAGGCAATTGCCCCTGAGCAGCAGGACAAAGGCCAGCAGGGCACCGAACCAGGCCCCTGCAGCCCATAGATGGAGAATGTCGCTGGCCAGGTGCAGGTAGTGGAGCGGGCCCTCGCTCATGGCGCCGTGTCCGTTCCAGGCCAGGGTGGCCAGGGCCGTGGTGGAACAACCGGCCAGCAGCCACAGGCCGCCGTAGGCTGCCCGGGTCATCAGGATCAAGGCCAGGAGAACTCCGAGCAGCATTGCCATGCGCAGGATCCAGCTTTGGCCCACGGCAGTCTGGGTCCATAGCATGTACAGGGTGGTCGCTTGCAATTGGCTGAGCTGGTTCTGGCCGTCGAGCTCCAGGGCCAGGCGTACCAGGGCGATCAGCGACAGCAGCAACCCCAGTAGCGCACAGGGCATCAGCAGGCGTTTCAACTGGCGCGGATTCCAGTTCGCACGCAGTTGCCCAGGCGCCTGGAGCAGGAACAGCGGCAGCCCTGCCAGCAGCATCAGGTCGAGGTACAGCGCCAGGCGCAAAGCAATGGTGAGGGCGTGGTCCATGGTTTAGTCGACGGTGAAGGTCATGGCGCCGGTAATCGGGTGCGTATCGGCGGATACCGCACGCCACTCCACTTTGTAGCGACCGGCAGACAGGCGACTGGAGGGGGTGACGAGCAGGGTCTTGGGATCGCTACCGGCACTGATCCTGGCGTTGATCGGCATCGGGGGATGGACCATGCCCGGCATGGCGGTCATCACCAGCTTGGCGGCGGAGAACTGCGGCGTCAGGGTTTCCGAGAATTTGAGTTCGATGCGTTCCGGCGCCGGTCCCCGTGCTCCTTCGGCCGGCAATGAAGACAGCAGTTTCGGGTGGGCCTGGGCGAGTGCGGCAAACAGCAGGGCACTGCCCAGGACAAGGCTGGTGTTGAGTGTTTTCAGGGATGGCATGCAAGGCTCCCGGCGACGTAGCCGCCAATGGTTGATGTGAGGAGTGGCGCTGTTGGATTTCAGAACCACAGGCGCACGCCCAAGACCAGGCGCGTTTCGCCGCGCTTGTCGCCTTCTTCGCGGGCGTAGTCGGCGCTCTTGCCGTAGCTGCGGTTCCAGGTCACGCCGATGTAGGGGGCGAACTGGCGGTGCAGTTCGTAGCGCAGGCGCAGGCCGACTTCGCTGTCTGCCAGGCCCGAACCCATGCCCCGTTGAGGGTCGTTGCGGCTGTACAGGTTGACCTCGGCGGTGGGCTGCAGGATCAGCCGGTTGCTCAGCAGAATGTCGTAATCGCCTTTGAGGCGCAGGGCCGCCTGGCCGCCTTCGCCCAGGTAGGCGGTGGCCTGGCTTTCGAAGTTGTACAAGGCCATGCCCTGCAGGCCCAGGGCGGCCCAGGTTTGTGGCGAGCCGGGTTTGAAGTCCTGGCGTACGCCCGTGACCAGATCCCACCAGGGGCCGACGGCATGGCCCCAGAGTGCCTCCAGTTCGGCGTTCTCGGTGACACCGTTGGTGCGTTCGCCCTCACTGCGCAGCCAGAGGCGGTCGATGTCGCCGCCGATCCAGCCATTGAGTTCCCAGGCCAGGGCGCTACCGCGCTCGGCATCCTGGTATTCCAGTTGATTGAGCAGCCAGAACGAGTTGATGGCGCGGTCGTGCACGCCATGACCGTCGACGTCGGGGAAAGCGGCCTGGCGGTCGGCATCGCTGGGCAGCGGGATCGGTGTACGGCTGGTGGTGGGGGGTGGCGCGCTGTCCATGGCCTGCATGCCATCGTGCAGGGTGCCCATCTGGCTATGGTCCATGGCGGGCATGGCCTGCCCTAAGCCCGTGGTTGCCGCGCCGGCCGGTTGAAACCCGGCCAGGCCCAGGCCGAACAGGGCTGCGGACAATAGACGGCATGCGGTCAGTTTCATGTCGCAGCCCTCTCTTCCTCGATTCGCACTTCCCGGAACATGCCCATCTCCATGTGGTACAGCAGGTGGCAGTGGTAGGCCCAGCGCCCGAGGGCGTCGGCGGTGACCCGATAGCTGCGCCGGGTGCCCGGTGGCATGTCGATGGTGTGCTTGCGCACCAGGAACCGGCCCTGTTCGTCTTCCAGGTCGCTCCACACTCCATGCAGGTGGATCGGGTGGGTCATCATGGTGTCGTTGACCAGGGTGATGCGTACCCGCTCGCCGTAGTGCAGGCGTAAAGGTTGTGCGTCACTGAACTTGATGCCGTCGAAGGACCAGGCGAACTTTTCCATGTGCCCGGTCAGGTGCAGTTCGATAGTGCGGCCAGGCTCGCGGCCGTCGGGGTCCTCGAAGGCACTGCGCAGGTCGGCGTAGGTCAGTACCCTGCGGCCGTTGGCGCGCAAGCCGATCCCGGGATCGTCGAGCTTTGGCTTCGGGTTCATGGTTTGCATGTCCACCAGCGGATTGCCGGTTTCCGAGGCCGGGTGGGACTGCATCTGGCCCATGCCGGTCATTTGCCCATGGTCCATTCCCTGCATTCCCTGCATGGAACTGTGGTCCATCGAGGCCATCGGCGGGTGCTCGCCCTGCATATCGCCCATGGCGGATGGGGTTCCATGGTCCATGCCGGCCATGCTGGCGTGGTCCATGCCCATGTCGGCCATGCTGATCAGTGGGCGCGGGTCCAGGGCCGGGATCGCGGCACTCAGGCCCTGGCCCACGGCCAGGGTGCCACGGGCGTAGCCGGTGCGGTCCATGGATTGGGCGAACAGGGTGTAGGCCGGTTCAGCGCCTGGTTCGACCAGCACGTCGTAGGTCTCGGCGACGGCTATGCGCAGTTCGTCGACACTGACCGGCAGCACGTATTGGCCGTCGGCGGCGACCACGGTCATTTTCAATCCGGGGATGCGCACATCGAAGTAGGTCATGGCCGAACCGTTGATCAGCCTCAGGCGCAGCCGTTCTCCTGGCTTGAACAGCCCGGTCCAGTTGCTGCCCGGGGTCTGGCCGTTGAGCAGGTAGCTGTAGGTGGCCGCGCTGATGTCGGCCAGGTCCGTGGGGCTCATCTTCATTTCGGCCCACATCTTGCGGTCCGCCAGGGTCGCGGCCCAGCCATCGCGACTGACGTCCTCGATGAAGTCGCCCACGGTGCGCTTGTGGTAGTTGAAGTAGCCGGACTGTTTTTTCAGGATGTGCATCAAGCGCTGCGGTGCCATGTCGCTCCAGTCGCTGAGCAGCACCACGTGCTCGCGCTCGTACTGGAATGGCTCGGGCTCGCGGGCGTCGATCACCAGGGGGCCGTAGACCCCGGCCTGCTCCTGCAACCCGGAGTGGCTGTGGTACCAGTAGGTGCCGTTCTGCCGGACCTGGAAACGGTACTCGTAGAGCCCGCCGGGGGCGATGCCCTGGAAGCTCAAGCCAGGGACACCGTCCATGTTGGCTGGCAGGAGAATCCCGTGCCAATGGATAGAGGTGTCCTGTGCCAGGCGATTGCGTACGCGCAGGGTGACGGTGTCACCTTCGCGCCAGCGCAGCAGCGGACCGGGCAGGCTGCCGTTGATGGTCATGGCGGTGCGCGGCTGGCCGGTGAAGTTGACCGGCGATTCGCCGATGAACAGATCGAACTGCTGGCCGCTCAGCTCCAGGGGTTGGCCACCGGTACCCAGCGCCCAGACTGGAGAGCGCCAGAGATCGCTGCCGGCCAGCACTCCGGCGGCGGCCAGGCCTTTGATGAAGCTGCGTCGAGTGGGGTTGCCATGCATGCCGATTAGGTCCTGTTTGTCCTGGGTTTCAGGTTGAGGCAGAGACTAATCAGCTACGGCTGTCAGCAAACTGAGGGGCAGGTTACAGATTTGTCAGCGCGATCCTATTCAAGGAAAGGCTTGTAGCGGTGAAGGACTGTGGGGTTATAAATGCCCAGGGTCATGGCTCCTGGCTGCCCGATGTTTTCCCGAGACTGGAGAGGTCCCATGAGGCGATACCTGATGTTGCTGGTGTTGGTGTGTTTTTGCGCTCCAGCCCTGGCGGAGCATAGCCCCCTGGAGCAGGAGAACCGGCGCAAGGTGCTGGCGTTCTACCAGTTGGCCCTGAACGACAAGGACTTCGCCGCCGCCCGACCTTACCTGGGCGATCACTACATTCAGCACAACCCCGGCGTCAAGGACGGTATCGAGGGGTTTCGGGAGTTCATCGAGTTTCTGCGCGAGCACTATCCAACGTCGCGCAGCGAGGTGCGCCAGGTGTTCGTCGATGGCGACCACGTGATAGTGCAGGTCAAGAACACCGGTCGCGAGCCCGGGGTGGTCAGGTCGATCATCGATATCTATCGCCTGGAGCAAGGCCGGATCGTCGAGCATTGGGATGCCACCCAGGTACTGCCGGACAAGACGCTGAACAGCAACGGGGTGTTCCCAGGGGACTGATCAGCCCGGCGGGGCCTCGAGCACACGCTTGAGATTATCCAGGGCCTGGCTGGACAGGCGCTCCATGCGCGAGCGCAGGCCACCCAGGTTGAGATCGGTGGAGAAGTGCAGGGTGCGCTTGAGGAGCGTGCCATCGCCCTGCTTGCGCAGTTGGTAGTCGATGCTGCCATCCAGTGGCGCGGAACTGAAAACGGCCCTGAACTCCCGGGGCAGCACGGCGCTGGTCACTCGATAGCTGAGTTGGACCTGCAGCCCCAGCAGGTCGATGATTTCGCTGAATCGGTGGCCGGCTGGCAATGAGCCGCACAAGCCGGTGTCGGCTCGCAGGGAGCCGGGGTTCCATTCATGCCAGCGATCCGGCTGGGACAGGTAGTAGTAGACCGTGTCGATGCCGGCAGCGATGTACCGCTGCTGGCTGATGTATTCACCCGTCAAGTGGGGCTGGCGCTGGCCCATGACGCACCTCCTTGTGACCGGAGCTGCAAATATAGCTGCCCTCGCGCACTGAATCGGGAGGGCGCTCGACCGTTCAGCGGACTTTGAAGCGTCCCATCAAGGCACTGACTCGCGAGTTGGCCTGCAACAGGCTCTGGGTGTTGTCTTCACTGGCCTGGCCGCTGCGTACCAGCTCCTCGACCATATGTCGGATGCTCACCATGCTGCGGTTGATCTCTTCGGTAACGGCGCTCTGTTGCTCGGCGGCGGTAGCGATCTGGGTGCTCAGGCTGTTGATCTGGCTCACCGAACCGGCCATCTCGTCCAGGCCGGCGTTGACCCGGGCCGTGGCGTCGGCTGCCGACTGGCAGCTGGCCTGGGTGTTCTCCATGGCGGCAACCGAAGAGCTGACGCCCTGGGTCAGGCGGCTGAGCATTTCGTTGATCTCTGACGTGCTGGCCTGGGTACGGGCGGCCAGGGCTCGTACTTCATCGGCTACCACGGCGAAGCCGCGACCCTGTTCCCCGGCGCGTGCCGCTTCGATGGCCGCGTTGAGGGCCAGCAGGTTGGTCTGGCCGGCAATGGCGCCAATCACGCCAAGGATTTCGGTAATGCGCTGGGCATCTTGTTGCATGGCTTCGACTTTCTGGGTCGCGCTGGCCACTTCGTCGACCAGGGCGATCACGCTGCCCGAGGCTTGGCCCACCACCTGTCGCGAATGTTCGGCATGCTCATTGGCACGCTGGGTGAAGGCTGCGGTCTCGGCGGCATTGGCCGCGACACTGTCGGCGGTGGAACTCATCTGGGTAATGGCAGTGACGGTCTGGTCGGTTTCCGAGGCATGTCGGGCCAGGATCTGTCCGGTCTGCTGCGAGGTCCGCTGCAACTGATGCAGGCTGTCGGCCATGGCATCAGTGGCCTGGGTCACTTCGCCGATCATGTCTTGCAGGTAGCTGATGAAGCGGTTGATCGAGTGACCAATGGCTCCCAGTTCATCCTCGGCACGGATGGTGATGCGCCGGGTCAGGTCGGCATCGCCAGTGGCCAGGGCATCGATATTGGCCTTGAGGGCTTTCATTCGTTGCACCAGTTGGCGGATGGCATAGATCTGCAGCAGTACCAGCAGCAGCACCATGGGTAATTGCAACAGGCTCAGGGTGCTCAGCACATCGTCGCGCTGGGCGGTGATCAAGCGGGTTGGCAGGGCGCTGGCAAGGAACCAGGGAGTGCCTTCGATGGGACGCATGAAGAAGGTGCTGGCCACGCCGCCGTTGTCGAACTCCAGGCGTTGCAAGCCACTATCGTGCTTGCCCAGGGCTTGCTGCACCTGGGCCGCGAAGGGCGAGGCGGGGGCCAGTTCGCTGATGTTCTTCAGGACAATCGGGCTATTGATCCGCGAGCTGTTGCTGATGATCTTGCCATCGGCCTCGACGATCAGCATCTGGGCGCCCAGGGCCTGTTCCTGGCGAGCGACCAGCTCGTTGAAAAAGCCCAGGGTCACATCGATGGTCGCCACGCCATAGGCGGCGCCGTCGCGGCTGATCGCCATGGCGCAGTTGGTGCGCGGTTCGGCACTGGCGTCATCCTTGTAGGCCGCAGCCCAGGCACACTGGCCCGGCGGGCTCTGCAGGCCGCCCTTGTACCAGGCCTGGTCGTAATAGTTGGGCGCGGCGTCACTGTTCCAGAAGGTATTGACCTTGAGCTTGCCCGAGCCATCGCGGTGCCAGAAGGTGCTGTGCTTGGCGCGCCCCGGAGTGCGCTGGCCGGGCAAGGGCCAGATGCCGCCACCGAAGACCTTCTGCTCGCCATATTGGTCCACCAGCTCTGGCAAGACGCGGTCGATGCTGTCGCTGTCGAGCAGGGGGATGGTCTGGGTGATGCTGCGTTGCTGGGCCTGGACCTTGTTCAACTCACCCTGGATGCGTTCTGCCACCTCGGCGATGCGATCGAGGGCGACTTGTTCTTCGGTGTGGCGCAGCTTGGGGGCTACCAACTGGCCGATGCCCAGCACGGTGAGTACCAGCATCAAGACAATGAACAGGACCAGGAACAGCGTGTAGCGGGTTTGAATCGTGCGCAAAGCGGGCATGGGACCTGTCCTTACCGAGCGTTTCTTATTCTTTGGGGGCTGCACCTTGCTAGGGGCATTCATAAGTTGTCGGCACGAATCCAGGGCTCTTTAGGACGTTTGTCCAAAAATTTTGAATTTATTAGCAAAGAGTCTGCCGGAATGCTGAGCAGGTGCTGGATTTTTCAGGCTTGATACCTTTCAGATAGCCAAAATCGATCCCGGGAAGGTTTTTTGAAGTGCTGAGACCCTTTAAATACGGGCCTTTGGGAGATCGTGTCGAAAATGTACGAAAATTGTAAATTGTGGAAATAAATCATTGGCGATGATTGTTTCGGCGTTGATACTTGCGTTCATTCAGATGTTTCAATACAGCAGTTACCCTGTTTGAGTAGCTTATCCAGGACTTTTCGCAGAGTCCGAAGATAGCCTGCAGGGGAATTGGAAAGCCGGACTACAGGAGTATCAGTATGGCAATCGGATACGTTGGGGGCTGGAGCAGCAAGGCCGGCCTATTGAACCAGAGCGGTGGCGACGTGAAGAAAGTCCCGCAAAGCGCCAAGGTCCGGCAGATCCTGGGCCAGGTGGGGCAGAACCCTACGGTGCTCGATGTCCGCAAGATGGATCAGCTCAAGCTGCACAAGCAAATCAAGGGTTTCGATCCGACCAACGTCACTATCAAATCCTTGGGGAGCATGAGTACCTTCCTCAAGAACAACGGTTTGATCTCGGACGTGACGGCGTTGAACCTGATCAATGCCGGTGACAAGTTCGACCGTTTTGGCATCCCGAAAAATCCTGAGGAGTCGTTCAACGCCCTGGAGTATTTCGCGATGAAGCTCGACGACATCCAGAACAACAACCTCAAGGGCAACAAGTACGCCAACTACCTGATCCCTGAGTACAAGAAGGCCATCTACGTCCTGCAGAGCTTGCAGAACTACGGCAAGGGCAACGGCACTACGGTGCCCAACAAAGACGGCTCCACCTCCGCCAAGGCCTGAGTCGGGATAAAAAAGGCCGGGGCGCTTTACCAGCGACCCCGGCCTTGTCGTTTCAGCGATTGAGCAGGGCCATCACCTCTTCGCTGTAGCGAGTGCCGGCGGTGGCTTGCGGGCTGAAGATGCGGCCCAGCGACGCCAGGTCGTCGGCGCTCAGGCGCACGTCCAGGGCCGCTACGTTCTCCTCCAGATAGCGCCGCTGCTTGGTGCCGGGGATGGGTATCAGGTATTCACCCTGGGCCAGGACCCAGGCCAGGGCCAGTTGCCCAGCGCTGACCTCCTTCTGTATCGCCAACTGCTGCACCTGTTCGACCAGGCGTAGGTTGCTCTGGAAGTTCTCTCCCTGGAACCGCGGGTTGAAACGCCGGTAATCATCGGCAGCGAAGTCGTCCGGGCTCTTCAGGGCGCCGGTGAGAAAACCCCGGCCCAGCGGGCTGTAGGGAACGAAAGCGATGCCCAGGCGCTGGCAGGTGGCAAGGCAGTCGTTTTCCTCGGGGTCGCGGCTCCACAATGAGTACTCGCTTTGCAGGGCGCTGATGGGGTGGACCTTGTGCGCTCGTTCCAGGGTGCTCGCCGAGGCTTCGCTCAGCCCCAGGTAACGTACCTTGCCGGCTTTCACCAGTTCGGCCATGGCACCGACGGTTTCCTCGATGGGGACCTCGGGATCGATGCGGTGCTGGTAATACAGGTCCAGGGTATCGACTCCCAGGCGTCGCAGGCTGCCATCGATGGCGGCGCGCACATATTCCGGGCGGCCATCGACCTCGCGGGCAGAGGGTTTGCTGGGGTCGCGGACAATGCCGAACTTGCTGGCCAGGAACACGTGCTCGCGTTTGCCGCGAATCGCCTGGCCGATCAGCTCTTCGTTGCTGTGGGGACCGTACATGTCGGCGGTGTCCAGCAGGGTGATGCCCAGCTCCATGGCTCGATGCAAGGTGGCGATGGACTCCCGGGGATCGCTGCCGGTGGTGTAGAAGTCGCTCATGCCCATGCAGCCCAGGCCTATGGCGGAAACCTGCGGGCCGTTACGGCCCAATTGTCGAGTGTGCATTGTCGGATACTCCGATGGTGGGGGATGGCGCTATTGTGCTGCTCGACAAAATTCGGATAAACAGGCAAAAATCACTATCACTATTATTATTTTCTAAATAATTATCGGAGGAGTGATGGACCGTTTTAACGCCATGCGTGTCTTCACCCGGATCGTCGAACTCGGTGGTTTTGCCCGGGCCGCCGACAGCCTGCAGTTGCCCAGGGCTTCGGTGACCATCCTGATCAAGCAGCTGGAGGCCTACCTGGGGGTGCAGTTGCTGCACCGCACCACTCGCCAAGTCAGTCCGACCCTGGATGGCGTCGCCTATTACCAGCGTTGCGTGCGCCTGCTTGCGGACCTGGAGGAAACCGAGGCCGTGTTTTCCCAGGATCGTCGTAATCCGCGGGGTACGTTGCGGGTCGATATGCCGGCCGGAGTTGGTCGCCTGATCCTGATGCCGGCGCTGCCGGAGTTCTCCGCTCGCTATCCGTTGATCGAGTTGGAGATCGGCCTCAACGATCGCCCAGTGGACCTGATTCGCGAGGGGGTCGATTGCGCCTTGCGCGGTGGCCCGGTCCTGGATGACCGCCTGGTGGCAAGACCCTTGGCGCAGATGCCCCAGGTCACCTGCGCCAGCCCTGGCTACTTGCGGCAGTACGGTACTCCGCGGTCTCTCGAGGATCTGCAAGGGCACCGGATGGTGGAGTATTTTTCCAGCGTCTCCGGCAAGCGCTATGGCCTGGAGTTTGTCCAGGATGGGTTGTTGCGGGAGGTCGAGCTGCCCAGGCAGGTCTCGGTCAACAGTGCCGACGGTTACCTGGCGGCTTGCGAGGCTGGCTATGGATTGGTGCAGGCACCGTACTACCATGCTGCCCACTCGTTGCAGACGGGGGCCTTGCAAGAGGTGCTCCAGGCTTATGCGCCGCCGCCCTTGCCCTTGACCGCGCTCTATCCGCCGCAGCGCCAGCTGTCTACCCGGGTACGGGCATTCGTCGATTGGCTGGTGGAGCTGTTCGCCCGCCAGGGCCATTGCCCCGCCAGGCCTTGAGCCTGGCGCAGGCAGCAAAACGCCCGCAGCAGGGCGGGCGTTGGTCAAGTGGGCGGGGATGGCCGATGGCTTGGCCGGATGACTTAGCGGTGGTAGTAGCCGGGGCCACCATCGTAGTAACGGTGATGCCAGCCATCGCGGGGCATGATGATGCAACCCGACAAGGTCAGTATGGCCAGCAGGGGAATCAGCAGTGTGATTCGACGAAGCATTTCTCGATCCTCAAAGGCACAGGGAACATGACAAGGCGGGGAGGAAGAAAAATCTCCAGCGCGCCTGTACCATGTGACCCCGATTTGCCCCGCACATCCCCGTATCCGGGTATGTGCTTGGCATTGGCCTTGATACACAGCGGATACAATTTCAGCTTCAGGATTCCGGCAATGACCCAGTCACAACGTTTGAAATATTCGATTCTGATTTCCCTGGCAGTCCTGGGAATCATGTTTGGCCTTTCCTACCTACAGAATAGCGGCGTCATCAGCGAGAAGACCTTCCAGTACATCGCCATCGCCGTGGCCGTTATCGTGGTGGTGATCAATGGCGTGATGCGGCGCAAGGTCAAGCCTTGAGCCCGTGCCGGGCGGCCTCAAGCAAGGCCGTCCAACACCGCTGCCGCCTGCTGGTGCAGGCTGTAGCTCTTGTCTGCGTTGAGGGTGATGACGCCCTCGCTGCAGAGTCGCTTCAATACTTCCCGCACGCTTAGAAACGACAATGGAATATCCAGTTCCAGCAGTTGGCTGTGGATGCCGCGTACTCCCAGGGAGCGTTCGCTCTGGGCCGCAGTGAGCAGGGCATCGATGACTTTCAGGCGAATCAGGCTGGTTCGCAGGCCGAAGCTCTTGAGCATGTGCTTGATTCGTTCGTTGCTGTGGCGCTCGACGTTTTTGCCGAAGACACCAGCGCCGGCGTTCAGGGAGGGCGTTCTGGTCACGGTATTGCCGTCCATTGGCAGTTGCGGGTTGTACATGCAAAAACTCCTTAATCAGAGCCTGATCAGGAAAAGAATGATGGGTGCTCTAGTAACTAGACGAACGAGCAGGGCAAATCATGAGGCCCTGGATGTAGAAAAATTGTCAGTATCAGGTCGCTGACATGTCATGACCGCCTTGATAAAGGCGCGGTGCGGTTAATTTTTTTCCATCGACTTCGTCTGTATGGCAGGCAGGCGCCGGGTTATCCGTGCCCGGCCGGATGCCCAGGCTGGCGGCCCTGCCCATTCTTCCTGCACCCCAGCCCTGGTTCTGTATTTCTGTATCAGGAGTCGGTGTGATCATTTCCAGGCAGTTCCCGAATTTTTGCCTTGCAGCCCTGGTTCTGGGCTTCAGTTGCGGCGTCCAGGCGCTGGCCCAGCCGGAACAGACGCGAGCCGAGATCCGTCGCACCAGCTTCGGCGTGCCGCACATCCGTGCCAGCGATGAGCGTGGCCTGGGATACGGCATCGGTTATGCCTATGCCCAGGACAACCTGTGCCTGCTGGCCAATGAAGTGTTGACGGTGAATGCCCAGCGTTCACGGTATTTCGGCCCTGAGGCGCAGACTCTGGAGCAGCGAGACAATCTCAGCAGCGATGTGTTCTTCAGCTGGCTCAATACTCCCCAGGCCGTCGAAGCATTCTGGCAGGCGCAGACTCCGGCGATGCGCGAGCGCATGCAGGGTTATGTCGAAGGGTATAACCGTCAATTGGCTGAGCGCCGCAAGCAGGGACTGCCAGAACAGTGCCAGGGCGAGTGGGTGCGGGCATTGACCACGGCGGACTTGGTGAAGTTGACCCGGCGCTTGTTAGTGGAGGGCGGGGCCGGGCAGTTCGCCGAGGCCCTGGCTGGGGCCGCGCCGCCAGGCGTTGTAGCGCAGACCGGATTGTCGGCACAGGCCTGGCAGCTGGCCTCCGCGCGCCAGCAGCGCTTTGCCCTGGATCGAGGCAGCAACGCGGTGGCCATCGGCAGCGAGCGCTCGTTCAATGGCCGCGGATTGCTGTTGGCCAACCCGCACTTTCCCTGGGTTGGCGCCATGCGCTTTTACCAAATGCACCTGACCATTCCTGGTCAGCTGGATGTCATGGGTGCGGCCTTGCCCGGACTACCGCTGATCAATATCGGCTTCAACCAGCACCTGGCCTGGACGCATACGGTGGACGCCTCCAAGCATTTCACCCTGTACCGCCTGCAACTCGACCCCAAGGACCCGACCCGGTATTTGCTGGATGGCCGTTCGGTGCCTCTGGTGCGCCAGGTCGTGACGGTGCAGGTCAAGGGGGTGGATGGCCAGTTGCAGAGCCAATCGCGCACACTCTACAGCTCGGAGTTCGGCCCCGTGGTGCAATGGCCTGGTGAGCTGGACTGGAACCGGCAATACGCTTACAGCCTGCGTGACGCGAACCTGGACAACACTCGGGTGCTGACCCAGTGGCAAGCCATGAATCAGGCCTCCAGCATTGCTGGCCTGCAGGACAGCGTACATCGCTTGCAGGGCATTCCCTGGGTCAACACACTGGCCGTGGATGACCAGGGGCGAGCCTTGTATATGAACCAATCGGTGGTACCCAACGTCACCCAGGCCAAGCTGGCGCTTTGCAGCGACCCGCGGGCCGGAACCCAGGTCATCGTCCTTGATGGTTCGCGGCGTGCGTGTGCCTGGGACATCGACCCGGCAGCGGCCCAGCCGGGTATCTTTGCCGCCAGCCAGCTGCCACAACTGGCCCGTAACGACTATCTGCAGCATTCCAATGACTCGGCCTGGATGGTCAATCCCGTTGCTCCGCTGGAGGGCTTCTCGCCGGTGATCAGCCAGCAGGACGTGCCCCTGAAGATGCGCGCACGCTTCGCCCTGGAGCGCCTGGGTCGCCTGCATACGGCCCAGGTCAGTGACTTGCAGCACATGGTCAATGACGAGCAGGTCTATCTGGCCGGGCAGGTCATGCCGGACTTGCTGCAGTTCTGCGAGCAGGACCTGGGAGCGGATGCCGAGCGCCTCGGACCGTTGTGCGCCAGCCTCAAGTCCTGGGATCGCAGTGCTGGTTTGCAGGCCGGGCTGGGCTTCGTGTATTTCCAAGGGATCATGCAGGAGCTGTTGCAGCGCCCGGACGTCTGGCGCGTAGCCTTCGATCCCAAGGATCCGCTGCATACCCCCAGAGGCTTGGCCATCAGCCGTGCGCCCGTCGCTCAGGCCATGCGTGAGGCGATGCTGGCTTCCTTGCAACAGGTGAAGGAGGCCGGGTTGGCCGATGATGTTCGTTGGGGCGATATCCAGCAGGTCAGCCAGGGTGGCCAGCCCACTCCGGTACCCGGTGGCCCCGAGAGCCTGGGTATCTACAACGCCATGCAGAGCGTGCCGGGTAGTGCTGGCAAGCGTGAGGTGGTGAGTGGTACCAGCTACCTGAGCGTGGTCAGCTTCGATGGGCAGGGGCCGCGAGCCCTGGGATTATTGGCATTTTCCTTGTCCAGCGACCCGAGTTCGGCCCATTTTCGCGACCAGACCCAGGCCTTTGCCCGTAACCAATGGAGCGAGCTGCCTTTCAGCGAGGCACAGATCCAGGCGGACCGGGGCTATCGATTGCAGTCGATCGAAGAGCCGCGCAAGGAGGCGCTGCCAGTATCCGGGCAATGAGCCAGTGAGATCGCTGAAGGCCGTTCCCGCCATGGGGCGGCCTTCAGCTTTTTGGCGGGAACTGCGGCAGCGAGTTGATGACCGGGTTGCCGTCGCGGTTGCGGGTCAGGTACACCGGCAGCACCTTGGGCAGCGAGCTCAACAGGCTCTTGATGTCCCGGGTGTTGTAGATACCGCCGACGCGAATCTGGCCGGTATGGCTGTCAGCTACCTGTGCCGGCAGGTCCAGGTAGCGATTGATCAGTGGCAGGGCATCGCTGAGCGCCAGGTTGTCGAGCACCAGCTTGCCATTGCGCCAGGCCAGGGAGCTGTCGTTGCTGTAGGTCTGGTTGATCTGCGGTGCATAGTCGCCAGCCTTGTAGTTGGCCTGCATGCCCGGTTCCAGGCGAAAGCCCTCGCCAGGTTGGGCAGTATTGCTGGACACCAGCACCGAACCTTGCAGCAGGGTGACTCGCACCTGGTCCTGATACATCCACACGTTGAACTGGGTGCCAGTGACCTTGACCTGGCCACTGGCAGCCTTGACCACGAACGGATGCTCGCTGTCGTGGCTGACCTTGAAGAACGCCTCGCCTTTTTTCAGGGTGACCCGGCGTTGATCCTTGTAGTTGCTGTAGACCAGGGCGCTGCCCAGGTTCAGCTCCACCTGGCTGCCGTCGGCCAGGACTACCGTGCGCAGGCTGTCGCCGGCTTCGAAGCGTTCGTAGGAGGAGGGCAGCCAGCCCAGTTCCCACCCGCTGTAGGCCGCCAGGGGCAATGCACACAAGGTGATCGCCGCCGCTACTCCATAGCGTTGCCAGGTGCGGCGAGGTGCGGGCCTGGCCGGGGCGGGGGGCTGGGTCAGCGCCGAGGCCGGCAGATGATCGGCCACCTCCCAGATCTCGCACATCGCGGCATATTCGAAGGCGTGCACGGGGTCGGCATCATGCCATTGCTGGAAGGCGAGGCGCTCGGCATCGCTGCAGTCAGGCTCATGCAGGCGCATGCACCATTGGGCGGCAGCTTGAGTGATGGCGTCGTATTCGGCTTCTGAAAGGATCTGTTCGGTCATTGACTCTTCCTGATTTCGCGCATTCTACCCTCCAGGGCAAGCGTTGTAGAACAGTCATCATGCTATTGGCCATCAAAGTGAACTTATTTTCATTCGTCTCGCCCTAAAAACACGTTGTGTAGAGAAAGTATCGACAAATGGAGATGGAACATGATGAAGCACACACTGGCCGCATTGTTTGCCTGCACCACCCTGTTGGGTAGCTCTGTCGCCCTGGCGGATCATCCGCAGGCGGGCTGGATCACCATCGAGAAAGCCATCGAGACCGCCAAGACCAAGGCCGGTTATGTGGACATCTACAAGATCGAGGCGGACAACGACGGTTACTGGGAGGGTGAGGGGCGTAAATCCGACGGTAGTGTCTATGAGTTCCGGATTGACGGGACATCGGGGAACATCCTGCGTGATCAGAAGGACTGACCGTACTTGCCCACAGGCAGGATCTGCCGTTGCCTAGCCTGGGGCCTACCGCCTGCACACGGCTCGTATCGGGCCGTGCACAGGCTGCCACAACCGTTGTAGGCCGTGGCCCGGACTGGTGGTTGACAGGCCCGGGCCACGGCGTTGTTTAATCGTCGAGTCATGCGCTGTAGCCCCCTCCAATAACTATTCTGGAGCTTCAGATGTCTGCCTCGTCCCCGCTTGTTGAAACCCCCTGCGAATACCTGTCCTTGCCCGCTTTGGTGCAGTTGCTGCAGGCGATTCTCCAGCGCCATGGCTGCAGTGCCGAAGTGGCACGCTGTTTGGCGCAGAACTGTGCCGTAGCCGAACGTGACGGCTCCCACAGTCACGGCATATTCCGTATCCCCGGTTATATCTCGACCCTGGACAGTGGCTGGGTCGATGGTCGGGCCCTGCCGGTGGTGGAGGACGTGGCCCCGGCGTTCGTCCGGGTCGATGCCGCCAACGGCTTTGCCCAGCCGGCCTTGGCTGTCGGTCGCGAACTGTTGGTCCGCAAGGCCCGCGCCGCCGGGATCGCGGTGCTGGCTATCCGCAACTCGCATCATTTCGCCGCACTCTGGCCGGACGTCGAACCTTTCGCCGAAGAAGGGCTGGTGGCCCTGAGCGTGGTCAATAGCATGACCTGCGTGGTGCCCCATGGCGCCGACCGTCCGTTGTTCGGTACCAATCCCATCGCCTTTGCCGCGCCCCAAGCCAAGGGCCAGCCCATTGTCTTCGACCTGGCCACCAGCACCATCGCCCACGGTGATGTGCAGATTGCCGCAAGCAAGGGAGAGCGCTTGCCGCCTGGCATCGGGGTGGACAGCCTGGGACAGCCGACCCAGGACCCCAGGGCGATCCTCGAGGGTGGCGCCTTGCTGCCCTTTGGCGGCCACAAGGGGTCGGCGCTGTCGATGATGGTGGAGTTGCTGTGTGCGGGACTGACCGGAGGCCATTTTTCATTCGAGTTCGACTGGTCCAATCATCCGGGAGCCAAGACGCCCTGGACCGGCCAGTTGCTGATCGTCATCGACCCGAGCAAGGGCGGTGGGCAGGATTTTGCCGAACGCAGCCAGGAGCTGGTGCGACAGATGCATGCAGTAGGCCTCAAGCGCCTGCCGGGAGAGCGCCGGCATTGGCAGCGTGCGCGTTCGCAGGAGAGGGGGATCGCCATTGCCTGTGAGCGGTTGGAGCAGCTAAGGGCGTTGGCGCAAGGTTGAAGTCAGTCGAACCAGGGCCAGGCACTTGGCGCCTGGCCCTGATGATGGGCTCACGTTAGGAGCGACGGCCCAGTAGCAGGCCGACCACCAGGCCGACGCCGGCGGAAATGGCCACGGTCTGCCATGGATGGCCACCGATGTACTGTTCGGTGGCATCGACCACCGGCTTGCTGCGTTCACGGACGCTGCTGACCGAGTCCAGGGCTTGCTTGAGTTTGAGGCTGACCTGGCGGCGCAGGCTTTCACCTTCTTCGCCCACCAGGGCGGCACTGCCCTTGAGCAGCTTTTCGGACTCTTCGATCAGCGCCTGCAGCTCGCTGAATGCCTGGTCCTTGATTTGATCGTTTTCCGCTTGCGCGGCAGATTTACGAGCCATGAAGTAGTTCCTTGTCGATGTGGCCTTGATGCAGTGTACATGCGCACCGTCGAGGCGCGCCTGTGCTCCGGTGTCGCCCATAGCCAGCAGCGGTGCCGGATCGATGGGATAGCAAGCAATGGAGTCGTGTGCCGAGACAAAAGTTGCAGCTGTTTTGCTCTCCACCCGCCAGCCCGAGATAAAACCGCAGCGCCTACAGTGTAAGATGTCGCCTATTTTACGCAGTAGGAATTTCCCATGAGCTTCAATCTGGCTAACAAGACCCTGGCCGAGCGCGCCGCCATCGAGGATGAGAAATCCCGCCTGTTCGAGTTATGGCAGAGCAACCTGGGCAAGGCCAAGGGCGAGGCCGCGCGCTTGTTCGGCGAACGTAGCAAGCGCAAGGGCAAGTGGGCCGAGTGGGTCCGCGCGGAGCTCGACGGCATGTCGCCGCCGGAGTTTTCCAACATGGTGCGCAGTGAAGTCAATCGCCTGATGGCGGCGAGCAAGTAAGCGCGAAGCTCTCGACGATCGCTTCGCGTACCTTCAGCAACAACGGGTCGATCTGCGGGCTGGTACGCCAACCCAGCTCGATCGGATAACGCGGCAGTGCCAGCGGGCACGGCAGCAGCTGCAGACCGGTGAACTGGGCAATGCTCCTGGCCGCATGGGCCGGAATGGTGGCTACCGCCTGGCTGCCCTTGAGCAGGAACGGCAGGGCGGCAAAATGCGTGGTCGAGGCGCACACCTGGCGACTGAGCCCCAGATCGGCCAAACCCTCGTCGGTGATCCCGATGAACCCCTGTGACGACACCAACAAATGTTCGCGTGCGACGAACTCTTCGATCTCCATCCGCTCCTGCCCCGGGGCGAGGCTGGCCGGGTCCGCCAGGCATAGGTAATGACCCTCTCCCAGGACCTGGCGGCTGAGCATGCGCTGGGCGAAGCCCCCGGAACTGATGGCCAGGTCGACACTACGCTGCAGCAATGCCTCGGCGACGATCTGGCTGTGGGTCTGGCGAAAGATCAGCCGCAACCTGGGCGCTCGTCGCGCCACGGCCTCGATCAGGCGCCGGCCATAGGCGATCTCGAAATCATCCGACAGGCCAACCGTCACCGACCGCCCTCGATAGTCGGCGCTGTCCGGGGCGACCATGGCCAGGCTCTGGCGACACTTGTTCAAGGCATCGCTCACCACCGGCTTGAGTTGATTGGCCTTGAGGGTCGGTGCCAGGCCGCGCCCGGTGCGCACGAACAACTGGTCGCCATACAACTCCCGCAGCCGGCGCAATGCTGCGCTCATGGCCGATTGGGTGACGCCCAGGCGCAGCGCGGCACGGCTGGCGCTGGATTCATCATGCAATGCCTCGAAGGCCTTGAGCAGGTTGAGATCGACACTAGCGATATTCATCTGGTTCATATCATTAAGCATTGGCTTGGGGTTTATCGATGATCAGCGGCCGCTGGAGAATGCGCAATACCTGATCGCCGAAGGAGTCACCCCATGCCCAAGTCCATAGTCGCCGCCCTGCAAATCGGAGCCCTGCCAGGGGGCAAGGGCGAAACCCTGGAACAGATCCTGTCCTATGAAGGCGCCATCATCGAAGCCGGTGCCCAGCTCGTGGTGATGCCCGAGGCCTTGCTTGGGGGTTACCCCAAAGGCGAAGGCTTCGGCACCCAGCTGGGCTATCGCCTGCCAGAGGGGCGTGAGGCCTTCGCCCGCTATTTCGCCAACGCCATCGACGTACCCGGCGTGGAGACCGAGGCCCTGGCCGGGCTATCGGCCCGCACCGGAGCCAACCTGGTGCTGGGGGTGATCGAGCGCAGTGGCAGCAGTCTGTACTGCACCGCACTGTACTTCGATCCCCAGCAAGGCTTGGTGGGCAAGCACCGCAAGCTGATGCCCACCGGTACCGAGCGGCTGATCTGGGGCAAGGGCGATGGCTCCACCTTGCCAGTACTGGATACCCAGGTCGGCAGGGTCGGTGCAGTGATCTGCTGGGAAAACATGATGCCGTTGCTGCGTACGGCCATGTATGCCCAGGGGATCGAGGTCTGGTGCGCACCGACGGTGGATGAGCGCGAAATGTGGCAAGTGAGCATGCGACATGTGGCTCACGAGGGGCGTTGCTTCGTGGTCAGCGCCTGCCAGGTGCAGGACTCGCCCGAAGCGCTGGGCCTTGAGGTGGCCAACTGGCCTGCACAACGGCCGTTGATCGCGGGAGGAAGTGTCATCGTCGGGCCCATGGGCGATGTCCTGGCCGGGCCGTTGGTCGGTCGTGCGGGCTTGATCAGCGCGCAAATAGACACCGATGACCTGGTCAAGGCCCGCTATGACTACGACGTGGTCGGCCACTATGCCCGCCCGGATGTGTTCGAGCTGAGCGTGGACCAGCGACCCCGTCCAGGGGTGCGCTTTACCTGAGAACGCTCGTCGGCGAGTTCAGTTGCCGCCATTCCTCGCGGGTGATTTCCCAGATGTGCTGGGGGAACCGCCCGCTGACGAATTCACCATTCGCACTGTGCACCAGGCGCATCCCGCCGCGCTCGGATATCCGCCGTGAGCCCTGGTTGGGCGCGGCCTTGGGCACGCGCATCAGCGGTTGCTCCAGCACTTCGAACCAATAGTGATCCACCGCCTGGCAGGCCTCGCTCATGTAACCGTGGCCCTGCCATTGCGGAGCCAGCCAGAAACCACGGTTGTTATCGGGCTCGCGCATCAGGCTGATGCTGCCGATCATTTGCCCCGGTTCCTCGCGCAGGCGAATGGTCCAGTGCCATTCCTCGCCCCGAGCCGTGGCCGGCAAGGCCATGTCACGGACAAAGCTCAAGGCGCCATCGACCGGGTAGGGCCAGGGCACGTTGGCATTGAGGTAGCGCACCACTTCCCACTGTGGAAACAGGTTCTGGATGGCACCGGCGTCTGCCAGTTCCAGGGGCCGCAGCAGCAAGCGCGGGGTGGTGAGCGGCGGTACGGGGTCGGTCATGATCATGGCTCCTTGTGGGTTTTGCCGAGCACCAGGTGTTCGCTGAGGAAGTCGACGAAGACTCGCAATTTTGGCAGTAGCTGTCGACTACCAGGCCAGAGGATCGAGAACTTGCCGCGCTCGCCCTGGTAGTCGTCCAGTACCGAGACCAGGCTGCCGTCGGCCAGGGCGCCGGCGACCACGAACTCCGGCACGTAGGCGATGCCCAGGCCCTGGGTCGCGGCGTGGATCAGCGCTTCGAGGTTGTTGCTGGTCAAGGCCTTGCCCAGCACCAATGGCGGTGCGCCTTCGGGCAAGCGCAGGCGCCAGACCTGCATCTGGGTGCCGGCGGGGAACCTGTAGCGCAGGCAGGCATGCTGCTCCAGGTCCTGCGGGGCCTGCGGCATGCCGCGTTGGGCGAAGTAGCCCGGGGCGCCAACCAGCACGAAACCGAACGGTCCGAGGCTGCGCGAGCGCAATTGCGAATCCGCCAGCTCGCCGCTGCGGATCACTGCGTCGAGGCCTTCGGCGATCACGTCGACCATCCGGTCGTTGAAATCCAGGTCCAGTTCGATGTCCGGGTAGCGCGCGGAGAACTCCGGGAGGATCGGCAGCAGCATGCGGTAGCCGATGGCTGGCAGGCTGACCCGCAACCGCCCCCGGGGTTTGTCGCTGATCCGCGCGAGCTCGGCTTCGGCTTCCTGCACCTCGTCGACGATGCGTTGGCCACGTTCGTAGAACAGCGTGCCTTCGTCGGTCAGGCTGATCCGCCGGGTGCTGCGGTTCAGCAGGCGCACGCCGAGCCGTTGTTCCAGGCGGGCCAGGGCCTTGCCCACCGCCGAGGCGGAGAGTCCCAGGCGTTCGCCGGCAGCTACCAGGCTGCCGCTCTGCACCACGCAGACAAACACTTGCAAGCCGTTCAGGTTATCCATGGCGACCTCGATTAGAGCCTTTTTGTCCGTAAAGACCGGAATACTGCCCCGTTTTTCGCCTATTGCGGCACACCTACCATGAATTTTTTAGCTGACCCTGGTTGCCAGGAGGTAGAGGTGCCCGTGAATCCTGAACTTGAATTGACCCTGGGCTCGCCGGCCCGCAGTGGCGAACGCGCAGCCCAAGGCGTGCTTGCCGCGGTGTGCCTGGCAGCCTTGATGCTGCCCTTGACCTTTGTCGGGGTGGCGGTGGCGACCCCGGCCATCGGCCGTGAACTGGGTGGCAGCCCGCTGGAACTGAGCTGGACCACCAACGCCTTCATGCTCAGCTTTGGCAGCGTGCTGATGGCTGCCGGCACCCTGGCCGACGAATTCGGCCGCAAACGCCTGTTCAGCCTTGGCGTGGCGTTGTTTGCCCTGACTTCCCTGGCCCTGGTGTTCGCTCCGTCGTTGTTGTGGCTCAACCTGCTGCGCGGCGTCCAGGGGGTGGCCGGCGCGGCTGCCCTGGCCGGCGGTTCGGCGGCCCTGGCCCAGGCGTTCGATGGCCCGGGCCGGACCCGTGCCTTCAGTTTGCTGGGCACCACCTTCGGGGTCGGCCTGGCCTTCGGGCCGATCCTGGCCGGGGTGTTGATCGAGCATGCCGGCTGGCGCGGGATCTTCGTTTCCGGCGCCTTGATCGGGGTCCTGTCCCTGGGTTTTGGCGTGCCGCGCATGGTCGAGTCTCGCGATCCCGAGGCCAGGGGCGTGGATTGGCCCGGCACCTTGAGCTTCACCCTGGCCCTGGTGCTGCTGACCTGGGGCATCCTGCAAGCCCCGCAAAGCGGTTGGGACAGCCCGCTGGTCCTGGCGTTGCTGGCGGGGTCGGGTCTGGCACTGTGGGTGTTCGTGGCCGTGGAGCGTCGGGCGGTGCGACCGATGCTCGATCTGTCGCTGTTTCGCTACCCGCGTTTCGTCGGGGTCCAGGTGCTGCCTATCGCCACTTGCTACTGCTACGTGGTGCTGCTGATCCTGCTGCCGATCCGCTTTATCGGCGTGGAAGGCTACAGCGAGATCGAGGCGGGGCTGCTGATGATCGCCTTGTCTGCACCGATGCTGGTGGTGCCCTTCGCCGCGGGTTGGCTGAACCGTTGGTTCAGCGCCGGCAAGCTGGCGAGCCTGGGTCTGGTGGTGGCTGCTGGCGGGCTGTTCTGGCTCAGTTGCGGCAGCGTAGGGCAGGCCCCCATGGAACGGGCCTGGCCGTTGCTGGTGATCGGTCTGGGCACCGGGCTGCCCTGGGGCTTGATGGATGGGTTGTCGGTGAGCGTGGTGCCCAAGGAGCGGGCGGGCATGGCCAGCGGCATCTTCAGCACCACGCGAGTGGCGGGCGAGGGTATTGCCCTGGCCCTGGTGGTGGCTTTGCTGGCCGGCCTGTTGCAGCACGCCCTGGACCAGGTGCAGGTCCGGGGCGATACCGCGTTGCTGGCGGCTCGGCAACTGGCCGGAGGCGACCTGGCGGCCAGCGCGGCCGCCTTGCCGGAGGTTGCCCGCGAACGCTTGCTGGCCTTGTATACCGGGGCTTTCAGCCAGTTACTGCAGGTGCTGGTGGTGATCACCTTGCTGTCGGCCCTGGTGGTGCGAGTGGCGCTGCATGAGCCGCGCCGCACGCCGGGTCAGCGGAACTCGAAGAACTCGTAGTGCAGGTTGGCCTCGGGAATCCGGCATTCGTGCATCAGTTCCCGGACTCGCCCCAGCAGGCCCTTGGGCCCGCAGAAGCTGACCTGGATCTGTGCCGGATCGGTTTCCGCCGCCGCGCGCTTGAGGGTCTGGGCCAGGGGTTCGACGCCGCCGCTGTTGGCGACGAAACCGACACCGCGGGCCTGGGCCATGCCCTGCAAGGCATCGACGCTGGGGAAGGCCCGGGACGGGTTGTAGCAATACACCAGTGTCGCCCGGTCGAGCTGGCCGGCCGCCTGGTCCTGCAGCCAGGCAATGAACGGCGAGATGCCGACACCGCCACCGATCCAGATTTCCCGGGCGGCCTGTAGCGGGCGCTTGAAGCGACCATAAGGGGCGTAGATATCGGCCAGCATGCCGACCTTGACCTGCTTGTGCAGCCGCTGGGTGTAGTCGCCCAGGGCACGGATCACGAACTCGATGCGCCCGTCGTGGGCCTGGGCGCTGGCAATGGTGAAGGGGTGGGGTTCGCGCAAGCCCTTTTCCTGCATTGCCAGGAAGGCGAACTGTCCGGCCTTGAAAGGAAAGCCGCGGCCCTGGGGGATCAGCTCCAGATGCAACGAGTTGCGCTCGATGCGCACGGCAGTTACCTGGTATTCGCCAGCCTTGGCCAGGAATGGGTAGAGCAGCAGCTTGTACAGCGCCCCCAGGACGCCGAGCACACACAGCAGGCCGAGCCAGATGCCTGACGGGTTGTCCAGGGCGATGGGCGACTTGAAGCTCAGCCAGTGCAGGATCACCACCAGGAACAGCGGTCCGGACAGCTTGTGCCACCAGCGCCATTGGCAGTAGGGAATGTTGCGGTTCAGGGCCAGGAGGACGATCAGCCCCAGGGCCACGTAGCTCAACTGGCGCACCATGCGCGTCCAGTACTTGGACAGCTCGAGGATCGGCACGCTGTTCCATTCGTCCAGGTTGGCCTTGAACACCAGGTGATAGCTGGCGAAGGCCAGGGCCCAGATGCCCAGCCATTTGTGGGTCTCGTACACCCGATCCAGGCCGCCGAACAGCCGTTCGACCCAGCGCCAGCGGCTCGACAGCAGGCACGACAGGGCCATGTAGGCCAGGGCGGCGCTGCCCAATACCAGGCTCAGGGTGGCGGACGTCAGCCAGGTCTGGCTGGGAATTTCCATTAGCAGGGTGAAAGTGGTGATCAGCAGGACGCCGACGATCGTATGCCAGGTTCTCAAGGGTGCATGACTCCGGTGAGCAAATGCCGTCAGGGCAAAAGCATCGCCGCGACGGTACAGCGAATAACGACGATGCAAGGAACGATGTGCTGTGCTGCGACTAAAGTTGAATATGACAGGATTGGTCGCGCAACAGCATGCAATTCTAGCCTGTAGCGCTGATTTCATGCTGATCTGTATCAGCGGCCTCATTGTTTTGGTTGTTGAAAATGATCGACTATCAATCGCATTTTCATTCATTCGCGCAACGGACTGTGCTGTGCAGGCCGCAACGTGCGTCTAGCAGACCTTGGCCCCGCAGCCGTATCGGGGCCCGTGACGATGAGCCAGACCATGCAAGCGCTGTTGAACCAGATTCTCGATGAAGTCCGCCCCCTGATCGGCCAAGGCCGGGTCGCCAGCTACATTCCGGCCCTGGCGGACGTGCCGTCCAACCAGCTGGGCATCGCCGTCTATGGCAACGATGGCCAGGTGTTCAGCGCCGGTGACGCCGACACGGCATTTTCGGTGCAGAGCATTTCCAAGGTTTTCAGCCTGGTACAGGCCATCGGTCATTCCGGCGAGGCGATCTGGGAGCGGTTGGGGCACGAGCCTTCCGGGCAGCCGTTCAATTCCCTGGTGCAACTGGAGTTCGAACGGGGGCGGCCGCGCAATCCGTTCATCAATGCCGGGGCCCTGGTGATCTGCGACATCAACCAGTCGCGCTTCGCGGCGCCGGCCTTGTCCATGCGTGATTTTGTCCGACGCTTGTCCGGCAACCCCCACGTGATGGTGGACGGTCGGGTGGCCGAGTCGGAGTACCAGCACCGTGCGCGCAACGCGGCCATGGCCTACCTGATGCAATCCTTCGGCAACTTCCACAACGATGTCGAGGCGGTACTGCGCAGCTACTTCAGCCATTGCGCCTTGCGCATGAACTGCGTCGACCTGGCCCGGGCCTTCTGTTTCCTGGCCAACGATGGCTTCTGCAAGCACAGCGGCGAGCAGATCCTGAGTCGCCGGCAGACCCAGCAGGTCAACTCGATCATGGCCACCAGCGGCTTGTACGACGAGGCCGGCAACTTTGCCTATCGGGTCGGCTTGCCGGGCAAGAGCGGGGTGGGCGGCGGGATTGTCGCGGTGGTGCCGGGGCAGTTCACGGTGTGCGTCTGGTCGCCGGAACTCAACACGGCCGGCAACTCGCTGGTGGGCATGGCCGCCCTGGAGTTGCTCAGCCAGCGTATTGGCTGGTCGGTGTTCTAACGGGGCCTACCAGCTGCCTGCGGGGCTCGCCAGGCTGATCTGTCCGCGCTCGATGAAACGCTGGGTACCGAACAGCCCACCGGCCAGTTTGCCGCGCAGCACGTAGGGCAGGTTGTCCAGGCTCTGGGTCTGGCTCAGGCCCAGGGTCTGGCGCAATACCGAGAAGGCCGAGACGCTCACCGGGATCACCAGGATATCCTCGGCGTAGCGGCCGATATGCCCTTGCTGGTCGCTGACCCCGGATGCCAGCGGCCGGCCGTTGACCTCCAGGTCCAGGGCCACGCCGTTATAGTCGATAGGGGTTTCGTTGGGGTTCTGCAAGCGCAGCTTGATGGCGAAGCGCATCTCCAGTTCCTGGCTCGGCAGCGGCTCGATGCCGACCACGTTGATCGCCAGCGGATCACGCTGGGGCAACAGGGCACAGGCGCCCAGGCTGAGCAGGATCAGGGACAGGGCGATGAGTTTGTGCATGGGCTACCTACTGGCGATGGGAGTGAATAACCACGGCGTCGCTACAGGGCTTGCGCTCGACGTTCCGGCTATTGTCGAGCTTGCCACAAGGCCCCAGGGGGCCTTGCTTGACGCACGCAGGATAGACGCCGTTGCGCCTCAGGAGTTCGCCTTGGCGTCCCGGTCCGGGTCCTGCATGACCTTGAGGGTCGCAGCTTCTGGGTCGAATTCGTCTTCTTCCAGCTCCAGGAACTCTTCGGGCAGGAAGATATTGAGGAAGATCGCGCAGAAGGCACCGACAGTGATCGGCGATTCGAAGATGTTGTGCAAGGCCTTGGGCAGTTCGCGCAGCACCTCGGGCACCGCCGCCACGCCCAGCCCCATGCCTAGGGAAATCGCCACGATCAGCACGTTGCGCCGGTGCAGGCCGGCCTCGGCGAGGATCTTGATCCCGGCCACCGCCACGGTGCCGAACATGATCAGGGTCGCGCCGCCCAGCACTGGCTTGGGCATCAATTGCAGCACCGCCCCGATCACCGGGAACAGCCCCAGCAGCACCAGCAGCCCGGCGATGAAGTAGGCCACGTAGCGACTGGCTACGCCGGTGAGTTGGATCACGCCGTTATTCTGGGCGAAGGTGACCATCGGCAGGCTGTTGAACACCGCCGCCACCGCCGAGTTGAAACCATCGGCCAGCAGGCCGGACTTGATGCGCTTGATGTACAGCGGGCCCTTGACCGGCTGCTGGGAAATCATCGAGTTGGCGGTGAGGTCGCCGGCGGCCTCCAGTGGCGAGATCAGGAAGATCACTGCCAGGGGGATGAAGGCAATCAGGTCGAAGGAGAAACCGTACTTGAACGGCACCGGAATACTCACCAGAGGCACTTCGGGCATGGCTGCCATGTCCACCCGGCCCAGCATCCAGGCCACCAGGAAGCCCAGGGTCAGGCCGATGACGATGGAGCCCAGGCGCAACATCGGATTGTTGAAGCGGTTCAACACCACGATAGTCAGCAGCACCAGTGCCGCCAGGCCCAGGTTGCTGGCGGCGCCCAGGTCGCTGGCGCCATAGCCGCCGGCCATGTCGGTGACTGCCACCTTGATCAGCGACAGGCCCATCAGGGTGATGATGGTGCCGGTGACCACCGGGGTGATCAGCTTGCGCAGCTTGCCGATGAACTGGCTGAGGAACATCTCGATGAAGGCGGCGACGAAGCAGATGCCGAAGATGGTCGAGAGGATCTCGTTGGTGTCGCCACCCCGGCCCTTGACCATGAAACCGGCGCTGAGCAGCACGCTGATGAACGAGAAGCTGGTGCCTTGCACGCACAGCAGGCCCGAACCGATGGGCCCCAGGCGCCGGGCCTGGACGAAGGTGCCCAGGCCAGAGACGAACAGCGCCATGCTGATCAGGTACGGCAATTCGCTCTCAAGGCCTAGCACGCCGCCGAAGATCAGGGTCGGGCTGATGATGCCGACGAAGCTGGCCAGCACGTGCTGCAGGGCAGCGAAGATCGCCGCGCTGAAGTGTGGCCGATCGTTGAGGCCATAGATCAGGTCTGACTTGTAGCGGGGAGGGGAGTGTTCGGATGCGCTCATGAAGGAAGGCCTGCCAGTGGCACGTGGATACAACGGGGGCACGCGCCGGAAAGTGGACGGGACTTGGGCCCAAGAGCTGCCATCAGCAGGCATCCAGGGACCCGGTCGGAAAAAATGGAGGCGCAGGATGCCAGAAAGGGGCGGCTCTCAGAAGGGTAACCGGGCATAAAAGCGCAACTTTGTTGCGATACGAAAGATACTGTTTCTCATTTGCCTTTATGGAATAATCCGCGTCCCCGATCTGCGGACCGCCCCTCGATGCTGCCGATACCCAGCCTGCTGCGCAGCTTTCAAGAGCACTACGACGACCTGCTGAAGTTTCTCACCCGGCGCATGAACGACCGCCAGCGGGCGGCGGACGTGGCCCAGGACACCTACCTTAAACTGCTCAAGGTCGAGCAGCAGGCGCTGGAGGTCCAGAACGATCGTCGCTTCATCTTTCGCGTGGCCGGCAACCTGGCCATCGACACCTTGCGTCGCGAACAGCGTCAGGGGGCCACTCTTGGCGATCCTCTGGAGCATGTCGAGGTCGTGGACCCGGCCCCGGCTCCAGAGGCGGTACTGCTGGCCAAGGAGCGCCTGGAGGTGCTCGACCAGGCTCTGCAACAGCTGTCCGACAATGCGCGCCAGGCCCTGCTGCTCAATCGCCTGGAGGGCCTGACCCAGGCCCAGATCGCTGTGCGGCTGGGCGTTTCCGAAAGCATGGTGGCAAAATACATCGGCCAGGCCCTACGCCATTGCCGCGACTGGCTGCAACAGCACCATGAATGACTCCTTCCAGCGCGCTGCCGACACCCCCATGACCGAAGACTCCGAGAACCTCGACGACGCCGCCATCGACTGGCTGGTGCTGCTGCACTCCGGCCAGGCCACCGCGGCCCAGCGCATGGCGTTCCAGCAATGGCGCCAGCGCAGCCCGGCCCACACCCGGGCGGCGGATGAGGCGCAACGGCTATGGGGTGACCTGGGCCAGACCCAGGCTGCACAGCAGCACCCGCAGGCTGCTCGCCCGGCAGCCAGGTCCCATCGCTGGTGGCCGGCGCTGGCCGCTTCGCTGCTGCTGGCCCTGGGCAGCGCCATCGGCTGGCAGCAATGGCCGGCCTGGACCTCGGACTACCACACCGGCGTGGGCCAGCAACAACACTTGACCCTGGCCGATGGCTCGCGGGTGATCCTCAACAGCGCCAGCGCCTTGTCGCTGGCTTATTCGGCGGATGAGCGGCGGGTGATCCTGGAGCAGGGCGAGGCGCTGTTCGAGCCACAGGCCGATGGGCAGCGACCGTTTGTGGTTCAGGTTCGTGACCAGCGCCTGCAGGGTGCGGGCGGAGCGTTCAGCGTGCGCCGCGATGGCGACCGGCTGACGGTGGTGGTGCGCGAGGGCCAGGTGCAATTCACCGGCGATCATGCCCCGGTACTGCTGCAGGCCGACCAGCGCCTGCAGTACCAGGCCGGCCAGCCGCTGCTGGCCCAACAGCAGGTGGATGCCAGCAGCCTGACCGCCTGGCAGCGCGGCAAGTTGATTTTCAATGGCCGGCCCCTGGGTGAGGTGATCGGCGAACTGGAGCGCTACCAGCATGGGCGCATCCTGGTTTCCGACCGGCAATTGGCGGACCTGGCCATCAGCGGCGTGTTCGACCTCAACGATCCCCAGGGTTCGCTGCGCACCTTGCAGCAACGCTATCCCTTGCAGATCACCTACTTGCCCTGGCTGGCACTGCTGCACTGAATTTTTTTGCAGTGGGGACTGCAAGTTCCTTTCCGGCCAATCGTCGTAGTGAGACTGAGAAGGCAATCATTCTCATTGACGTCATTTCAACGGGCTGGGAAGGAACACGTGAAAGCTATGTTCAAGCTGTCGATACTCGGGCGCGGTCAACACCTGGTGCGCCGCACATTACTGGCCCAGGCCGTGCTTGCCGGGGCCCTGGGCCCATTGTTGGCCCAGGCGCAACCGCCATTGCCGGCCAGCCAGGCCGGTGCAGCCCAGGAACGCCGCGTGTCGTTGCAGTTGCCGGCCCAGCCCCTGGACCAGGCCCTGACCCGTTTCGCCGACCAGGCCGACCTGCGCTTGCTGTACACCACCAGTGATGTGGCGGGCTTGCAGGCACCGGCCCTCGCCGGTGAAGTCACCATCGCCCAGGCCCTGCAAGCCCTGCTGGCCGGCAGTGGCATGGGCTGGTCGTTCAGCGATGGGCGCACGGTCATCCTGCGTCGTGCCGAGCCTGCGGCGAGCAGCCTCAATCTTAAGCCGACCCAGGTCACCGTGGCGTCGCGTACCAGCACCGCGATCAGCGAGATCCCCGGCACCGTCTGGGTGGTGGAGCAGAGCCAGTTGCGCGAACAGCTGGAGACGGGCGTGAGCCTCAAGGAAGCCATCGGCAAGCTGGTGCCGGGCCTGGACCTGGCGCCGGAAGGCCGTACCAACTATGGCCAGAACATGCGCGGGCGCAACGTGCTGGTGATGATCGACGGGGTCAGCCAGAACAGCTCCCGGGGCTTGTCGCGCCAGTTCGACAGCATCTCGCCATTCAACGTCGAACGTGTGGAAGTGCTGTCCGGGGCCAGCGCGATCTATGGCGGTGGCGCCACCGGCGGCATCATCAATATCGTCACCAAGAAAGGCGAGCCGGGTCCGGCGCGTTTCGAGACCCAGATCGGTGCCAGCAGCGGCTTCAACAACAGCGACGACTTGACCACCCGTATCGCCCAGTCGGTGAGCGGCGGCAACGAAGCCATCAGCGGCCGCCTGGCCGTGGCCGGTGAGCAGAACCAGGCGTTCTACGATGGTGCCGGCAAGCAGATCTTCATCGACAACACCCAGACCGACCTGCAGTACAACCGCACCATCGACCTGATGGGCAGCCTGGCCATGAACTTCAACGAGGAGCAGAGCCTGGACCTCTTGGCCCAGTACTACGACTCGGGCAACCACGGCAGCACCGGGATCTACTTTCCCAACCTCAAGAACCAGGCCCCCTCGAACCTGGAAGACGCCAAGTTGCGTGGCGGCTACTCCACCGACCTGGAACCGCGCACCCGGCGCCTGTTGCTCAATGCCAACTACCACCACGCCGATGTGCTGGGCCAGGATTTCTACCTGCAGGCCTCGTATCGCAAGGAAAACGACAACTTCTATCCGTTTCCCTACTACAACACCGGCAAGCCGACCGGTTCCAAGGGCGTGTACTTCGCTGCCTCGCAGCAGAACTTCGAGGTCAGCAGCCTCAAGGCGCTGTTCGCCAAGGAGTTCGAGACCGTCAAGCTGACCTATGGCGTGGACCTGGATCGCGAGCGTTTCAACGCCGAGCAGAGCACGTTCGACCAGCGTGTGTCTTCAGAGAGTGGTGGCCTGGACCTGGTGACCCAGAGCAAGGCGGCGCGCTATCCCAGCTACCGGGTCGATGGCCTGTCCGCCTATACCCAGCTGGATTGGCACGCCACGGACAACCTGACGGTGTCCGGTGGTTATCGGCGCCAGCAGATGGACGTGGATGTCGGGCGGTTCAAGAACGTGCCGGGGGGCAACAATGATTACCAGGTCAACCTGTTCAACCTGGGCACCATCTATGACTTCAAGAACGGCCACCAGGTCTGGGTCAACTACGGCGAGGGCTTCGATCTGCCGGACCCGGCCAAGTTCTACGGCAAGCCGGGGCTGAGCGTCGACGACAACCCTCTGGCCGGGATCAAGAGTCGCCAGGTGGAAACCGGCTGGCGCTTCTCCGATAGCGACTGGGATGCCCAGGCAGCGCTGTACTACATCTGGTCGGATAAGGTCATCACCACCGACAACGCGACCCTGACCATCGACGTCAAGGACCAGAAGAGCCGCGACTACGGTTTCGAAAGCGCCCTGACCCGGCATTTCGAGAGCGGCTGGGAGGCGGGCGGCACCCTGCACCTGGTGCGTTCCGAGGAGGAGGGCAAGAACGGCGGCTGGATCAAGCGCGATGCGCGCTACGCCTCGCTGTCCAAGTCCACGGCCTTCATCGGTTGGAAGGGCGATAGCCAAAGCGTGCGCCTGCAGGGCAACCATGCCTTCACCCTCAAGGACGATGCCGACCACACCATCGACGGCTACACCACCTTCGACCTGCTGGGCAGCCAGGACACCGGCTTCGGCACCTTCAGTGGTGGCATTCAGAACCTGCTGAACAAACAGTACAGCACGGTCTGGGGCCAGCGCGCGAAGCTGTTCTACTCGCCGACCTACGGGCCCGAGTACCTCTATGACTACCAGGGGCGTGGTCGCACCTACACCCTGAGCTGGTCCATGGCCTATTGATTTACCGCTGAGCCGGTAGCCGTTGCCGAGGTGGCGTCGCGATCGCCGCAACTCGATCTGCCTGCTTCATCGGTGCCCGCTGCGCGGGCATATGCAGCCTTCGGCAGCGGCTAGATGGAACTGCTGTAGCCGCTGCCGAGTGTGCGAGGCCACGCTGCGGTCGCAGGGGCGTGCCTGCTGACAGTTTCTGTCAGGAGGCTCTGCTATCCTGCGGCGGTTTTTTCAAGGGAGTCCATCCAGCGTGTCGCGAGCCAGTCGATTACTCACCCTGTTGCAGATGTTGCGCGGCAAGAGCCGTCCGGTCACTGCCGCGACCCTGGCGGCGGAGCTGGAGGTGTCCGAGCGCACGCTGTATCGCGACATCGCCGAACTCACGGCCATGGGCGCGCCGATCTATGGTGAGGCTGGAATCGGTTATGTCTTGCGTAGCGGACTATTCCTGCCGCCGCTGATGCTCAATCCCGACGAGACCGAGGCGGTGGTCCTGGGCCTGCGTTATGTCGATCAGCGTGGTGATGAAGAGTTGAGCAAGGCCGCCGCCGATGCCATGGCCAAGATCGCCGCCGTGCTGGCCCCGGCGGCCCAGGACGCGTTGCGCAACCCGACGCTGCTGGCGGGGCCGGCAGGTTATGGGTTTCCCGATAATCTTGTGTCGCTGAACGTATTCCGCCAGGCGATCCGGCACCAGGCCAAGCTGCTGATCGACTATGCCGATGTCAACCAGGTGCCCAGCCAGAGACTGGTCTGGCCCCTGGCCCTGGGGTTTCTCAACGAGGCTCGGGTGATCGTCACCTGGTGCGAGTTGCGGGGCGACTATCGGACTTTTCGTACCGATCGCGTGGCTGCGGCATTGGAGCTGGACGAGACCTATCCGGGGCGTCGCAGCGATTGGTTGCGTGGCTGGCGCAAGCGTATGCAAAGCGAGGAAGCCAAGCGCTTCACTCCTGACAAGAAATGACGCGCCGGGCTCTTAACATGCCGCTCCCATTCACTAGCAGGAGCTCTTCTCATGTCAGCCATCAATCAATCCGGGCACAGTGAGCACCCTGTGGCGAAGGTCCTGTTGGCCCCGGCGATCGTTGCCTATATTGCCGCCACCAACAGTGGCGACAGCTCCCGGGCCGCGGCGATCTTCGCGCCCAAGGCCCAGGTGTTCGATGAGCGTGAGTACCGGGTCGGCCCGCAGGATATCGCGCGCTGGATGGATGACAGCCACCGCCACAGGCGCTGTCGGCTGGAAGTCGTCGCAGTGCAGCAGCGCCCCGACAAGGTGCTGCTGGACGGTCGGATCTGCGGCGACTTCCCCGGCAGCCCACAGTCGCTGCGCCAGGTATTTCGCCTGGATGAGCAAGGGCTGATCGCACGGTTGGATATATCCCGCTGAGGGTGATGGCATACTGTCGCTCTTTGCCAGGAAGCGTTGCCCGATGCCCTTCGATTCTCCCTTGAGTGCCTACCAGCATGCCCTGGAGCATGACGGCTTCGTTGCCGATCCGGCCCAGGCCCGGGCGGTGCAGGCCTTGCAGCGTTGCCATGAGGACTTGCACCACCAGCGCAAGGAGACACAGGGCGTCTATCTATGGGGCGCGGTAGGGCGGGGCAAGACCTGGTTGATGGATCAGTTCTACCAGGGCCTCAAGGTACCGGCGCGACGCCAGCACTTTCATCACTTCATGGGGTGGGTGCACCAACGGTCGTTCCAGTTGACCGGTACCGCCGATCCTTTGCAGGCCTTGGCCCGAGAGTTGGCCGAAGAGGTGCGGGTGCTGTGTTTTGACGAGCTGTTCGTCAATGACATCGGTGATGCGATCATCCTTGGGCGCCTGTTCCAGGTGATGTTCGAGCAGGGCGTGGTGATGGTCTGCACGTCCAACCAACCTCCCGAGCAGCTTTATGCCGACGGCTTCAACCGTGGGCGTTTCATTCCGGCGATCGAGGCCATCACCCGATACATGCAGGTGGTGGCGGTGGATGGCGAGCAGGATCATCGCCTGCATCCCGGAACCGCTACGCAACGCTATTGGGTTGGCGCGCCAGGCCAGGCCAGTGCCCTGGAGCCGTGCTTCCAGGGCTTGAGCGCCGGGCAGGCCGTCTCCCGCGAGCCGGTGCTGCTTGGCTATCGTGAGGTCGTGGTGATCAAGGCTGCCGAATCGGTGATCTGGTGCCGTTTTGCCGATCTGTGCGAGCAGCCGTTTTCTGCCATGGACTTCATGGCCCTGTGCGACCGCTACAGCGCGATCATGCTCAGTGAGGTGCCTTGCCTGAGCGCCCAGCAGCGCCCGGGGCGCATTGCCCGTGGCACCGAGGACGGCGCCGAACGGGTCGTAGCAGGGGACCGCGAATTGCCGCAGCTGTCGATTCATGACGATGCGGTGCGACGCTTCATCGCGCTGGTGGATGAATGCTACGACCGTAAGGTGCCCCTCTATCTGGAGGCTCACGTCGCGATGGAACAGCTGTATACCGAAGGCTACCTGGAGTTTGCGTTTCGCCGGACCTTGAGCCGACTGCAGGAAATGCAATTGCAGCGTTTTGGCTCACCCGAGGTTTCTCGCCGGGAAACCGTTCCGGCTACGGTTCATCCTGGCCATTGATTAGGATTTTTCCGTAGGGGGCAGGTGAAAATCTTCGTTTGCTCACATGCTCCGCCTACAATCCGAGCTGCCTGAGCCGCCAGTGCTCACTTTCAATGCATCGATCGAGGATGAACATGGACGTTGCCGATGTCGTGGTGTTGCAAGCCAGCTACAGCAATCCGGTGCATGCCGAAGCCATAGGCGTGTTACTGAGTCACTATGCCGAAGGCCCCATGGGCGGAGGCTGTTCCCTGGCAGTGGACCAGCTACAGCAACTGCCAGAGGAGCTGGCCAAGCGGCCGCAAGCATTCAGTGTGCTGGCTTTCGCGGGTGGGCAACCAGTGGGGTTGGTGAACTGTTTCGAGGGTTTTTCTACCTTCGCCTGCCGGCCCCTGGTGAATGTCCATGACGTGGTGGTGCTCGATGCCTTCCGCGGTCAGGGCCTGAGCAAGCGCATGCTGCAAAAGGTCGAGGACATCGCTCGCCAGCGTGGCTGCTGCAAGATCACCCTGGAGGTACTGGAAGGCAATGCCAGGGCCCAGGCGGCCTATAAGGCTTGCGGTTTTGCCAGCGCGATGCTCGATCCTGCCTATGGCCGCATGCTGTTCTGGAGCAAATCCTTGTAATGCCAGGCACCACGCCTTCGCCAGCCAGAGAGACGGAAACCGCCTGGGGCGTTTTCCTGGTTTTCCTGCGCTTGGGGCTGAGCTCGTTCGGTGGACCGGTGGCGCACCTGGGTTACTTCCGCCAGGAGTTCGTCCAGCGTCGTCGTTGGCTGGGGGAGGCCGCCTACGCCGAGCTGGTTGCCCTGTGCCAGTTTCTTCCAGGGCCGGCCAGTAGCCAGGTGGGCATGGCCTTGGGCTTGTCCAGGGCCGGGGTGCCAGGCGCTGTGGCCGCATGGGCCGGGTTCACCTTGCCTTCGGCATTGCTCATGACCCTGTTGGCGTTGGGGGTGGGCGCGGGGATACCGGCGGGGATGTTGCAGGGGCTGCAGCTAGTGGCCGTGGCGGTGGTGATCCAGGCCTTGTGGAGCATGGCGCGCAGCTTGTGTCGCGGGCCATTGCGGATCGCCATTGCGGTATTGGCAGCACTGCTGGTGTTGCGTTGGCCGGGACTGCAGGTTCAGTTGCTGGTGATGTTACTGGCAGCACTGTTTGGCAGGGGGCTGATCAAGCCGCTGTTCGTCGTGGGGCTCGAGGTCCCATCCAAGCCTTCCAGTCGACGCCTGGGAGCTATGGCCCTGGGCCTGGCGTTGGGGTTGCTGGTACTGTTGCCGGTCCTGGCAGCGCTTTGGCCGAATCGACTCTTGAGCTTGTTCGATGGCTTCTATCGCGTTGGTGCGCTGGTCTTTGGTGGCGGCCATGTCGTGCTGCCACTGCTGCAGGCCCAGGTCGTTGAACCTGGGTGGCTTGGCAACTCACTGTTCCTGGCCGGTTACGCCAGCGCCCAGGCACTGCCGGGGCCGCTGTTCAGTGTCGCGGCGTTTCTCGGGGCCGCCATCGATGGCTGGAGCGCAGCCCTGGTTTGCCTGGTGGCGATCTTTTTGCCGGGGCTGCTCTTGGTGATAGGCGTGCTGCCATTCTGGCAAGCGCTACGCCACCGCGAGGGGCTCCAGGCGGCGCTGGCCGGAGTCAATGCCGCAGTGGTTGGGTTGTTGGCTGCTGCCCTTTACCAGCCGTTGTGGCGCCAGAGCGTCACCGGTCCAGTGGAACTGTTGCTGGTGTTGCTGGCCCTGGTGTTATGCAGTATCCGGGTTCCGCCTTGGTTCCTGGTGCTTCTGGGGGCTGCAGCAGGGGCCTGGCTGCTCTAGCCGATCGCGGCTAGAGGTCGTGGTGCGCGGGGTCGAGCTTGGGAAACACCAGGCGGAACTCGGTCTGGCCGTCCTCTACGCTGCTGACCTCGGCTTGCCCCTCATGCAGGCTCATGATCGAGCGGACGATCGCCAATCCCAGGCCTGTACCACCTTCGGCGCGAGTGCGGCTGCTGTCGATCCGGTAGAAGCGCTCGAACAGATGAGGCAGGTGGCAGGCGGCGATGCCCGCTCCCGGGTTGCTCACGGTCAGGTTGACGGTCTGTAGTCGTGGTTCGACTCCCAGCTCGATACGGCTTCCGGGCGGGCTATGACGGATGGCGTTGGACAACAAGTTGGAAATCGCTCGCTGGATCATCAACCGATCGCCCAGCACCCAGGCATCGCCACTCAAATGCAGCTGAACGTGCTTGTCCTCGGCGCTCAGGGCGAACAGGTCCATGACCTTGCGGGCTTCCACCCGTAGCGACACCCGGGCAAAGCGCGCCTGGGAAGCGGGTTGGCTGACCTGGGCCAGGAGCAGCATGTCAGCGACGATCCGGGTCACGCGTTCCAGCTCCTCGATGCTGGCCTCCAGCACGGCCTTGTATTCCTGGGGCGGGCGTTCGCGAGATAGGGTCACCTGGGCCTTGCCCATCAGATTGCTGATGGGCGAGCGCAGCTCGTGGGCCAGATCGTCGGAGAACTGCGACAGGCGCTGCACCCCTCCGTCCAGGCGTTGCAGCATGACATTGATGCCCTGGCCCAGCTCCGCCAGCTCCCGTGGCAGGCGCTCCAGGTTCAGGCGATGGGTAAGGTCCTGGGTCGTGACCTTCGCCGCGACACGGGTGAACTGCTGCAGCGGCAGCAAGCCGCGTTGCACCAGCCACCAGGCGCCGATACCGATCAACAGCAGGAGTAGCGGCAAGGCAATCACCGTGGAGCGCAGGTAGGCACTGAGCAAGGCCTGGTCATTGCTTCGATCGAGACTCAGGATCACCCGTACCTGTTCGCCACTGCGCAGTGGCATGACTTGCGATGCACTGAGTAGCTGCCTGCCACGGCTATCGTTCCATTCCAGATAAGCGCTGCCGGTGGCTTTCTTCAAGGTGTCGGGCAGGGGCTGTTGGCCGATGCCGCCGACGTCCAGCAAAGGTTCTGTCTGAGGGGCGCTGCCCAGCACGGAGAGTTGCAGGTTGTCGTGCCCCATCACCAGATCCAGCAGGGAGTGGGGGCGGGCGGCCAGGTCGCTGCTCTTGAGATCGCTGAGGAGGCTGTGCTGGATCTGTTCCAGCTTGCTGCGCAAGCTCTTGCGCGCCAGGTTGTCCAGTTCATGGTTCAAGGACAGGTAGGCCAAGGTGGCCAGCAGCAACACCAGCGCTGCCCCCATCAGACTGACGGTCAGCCCCAGGCGCATGGACAAGCTGCTGTTGGTGGGCGAGGGCGGGTGGGTGTTCATTGGCGTATTTCCAGTACATAGCCAACGCCGCGCAGGGTATGGATCAGCTTGAGCTCACTGGCATCGTCGATCTTCGCCCGCAGGCGACTGATGGACACTTCCACCACGTTGGTATCGCAGTCGAAGTTCATGTCCCAGACCAGGGAAATGATTTGTGTGCGAGTCAGGACTTCTCCCGAATGTCGCATCAGAACATGCAACAGGGTGAATTCCTTGGTCGTCAGGTCGATACGACGATCACCGCGATAAGCCCGGTGACGCCTGGGATCAAGTTGCAAGTCGGCAACTTGCAATACTTCTGGTTGAGCCACAGGTTCACTACGACGCATCAGGGTTCGGACGCGAGCCAGTAACTCCGGGAATTGAAATGGTTTGACCAGATAATCGTCGGCCCCCATATCCAGGCCCCTGACTTTGTCTTCAAGGCGCCCTCGGGCCGTTAGCATCATGACTCTAGCGGTGTATTGACGATGCATGTTCGCCAGCACTTGCCAGCCATCCTTGCCCGGCAGATTTACATCAAGTATCACCAACTCGTAGGGTTGTTGTTCGATCAGGTGTAGTCCATCTACTCCGTTGTTGGCACGATCGACGATATAGCCACTTTCGGTGAGTCCCTGATGTAAGTAGTCAGCTGTTTTTGGTTCGTCTTCAATCACTAGAATGCGCATGGTCTTTATCCTCTTCAACTGCTTGGGCTTTATCCGATGGCTCGATGATGAAGCCTGAAGTAGCTACAGGGTCAATAAAGTAACCCAGATAATTCAATGGATTAGATCTGTTCTCGACGACTGGCATGCGTCCTGTCAGAACATTCATATTCGATTTTCAGGCGCAATAGAGGCTCAGGAAATACCCTGGGGCTTATTGTTTCCTTTCGTGTCTTGAGGAGAGGTCCTATCCAGTTGGCTTGGATGTTAAGTGAGTTAAATCGACAGGTGCGCCAGGTTACAAGGTTGTAATGTCGCGGTAATTGCCGTGAAAGAATTAACGCGATAAGAAAAGGCGCCTATGCAGGCGCCTGGAAGTCCGCTTCTCAAACCGATGGCGGTCCGGAGCAGAGAGTGGTTTGTACTGAGTCAGGCATCGGGCTGTTGGGTTCTTTGTTGTTCTTGTTTGGCGTCCGATGTTGAGTATTGCGAGGTAGATTGCTGCTTTTCGGTCTTGGCAGTATTTGCGGTTTGGGTACCGTGGATTTGCTGCTGATTGACACGGAAGTTCTGATAGAACTGTTGTACGCGCTCGGAACCGCCCTCAGCGAAGGCTGCGCTGGAGCCGACCAGGATCAGGCCGCTGAGTACAAGAGTCGAGAGTTTCATGCTGTATTTCCTGCTTAAGAGTATTCGGTACTTGCCCCATCCCTGAATAACAAGTGACGGGGGAAGTTAAACTCGATTCTATTAAGTCAGGGTTAACGTCAGCCTGATTCGATCATTACATTATTGACATGGTGTTTCCGCCAGGGCGCTTGCTGTCCGTTACGGTGGCTATGCAGGCGTGAGCGCAGCCCGGTATCGAGGGCCATTGCGGCCCTCTATTCGTGGCTTATTGCTGGACCACCGCGCTGTCGGTGGGGGCCTTGGGTTTCATCAGGCTGAAATCGATCAATGGCTTGTTCTGACGGGTATAGGGATCGCCGATCAGCAAGGGGCGCGGCTTGAAGCTGTCGCTGACCAGGCTGCGGGTACGGTCCAGTTCATCGAAGCTCAGGCCGGCCAGATCGGCCCAGGTATGAATCAGTTGCGAGCTCATATAAGGGCGATTGAGGTCGGAGGCGAAGCTCCAATCGTGGGTTTCCCGCCATTTGGGCGATGCCCAGGCCATGAACGGAATGGTGTACATCGGCGCGGTGGGCTTGCCTTCGTTGCGCCCAAGGGTGTCATGTCCAGCTGAGTCGAACACGTCCTCACCATGGTCCGAGAGGTACAGCAGGAAACCGTTGGGGTCGGTCTTGGCGTAGTCCTTGATCAGGCTGGACACCACGAAATCGTTATACAACACGGCATTGTCGTAGCTGTTGTAGGTTGGAACCTGGTCGTCGTGCAGAGTCGGCGGTACGCCCTGGCGATCGGTGAACTTGTCGAAGCTGGGCGGGTAGCGGTACTGGTAACTCATGTGCGTGCCCAGCAGATGGACCACGATGAACTTGCGTGGTGCGCTATCGGCTAGGGCCTTGGAAAACGGCTCCAGTACATCGCCATCGTATTGGCGGGCGTTCTGGTTGCGATTGTTGTTCAGGTACACCTGCTCGTCCGCCTGCTCGGAGAAAGTGGTGAGCATGGTGTTGCGCTTGGTCATGGTCTGCTGGTTGGTGATCCAGTAGGTCTTGTAGCCGGCCTGTTTCATCACGCTGACCAGGGAGGGAGTCTTGAGGTACAGGTCGGGGTTTTCTTCGTTGGCGAAGGTCAGTACCTGCTGCAGGGCCTCGATGGTGTAGGGGCGCGGGGTGATGACGTTGTTGAAAACCGCCATCTGGTCCTTGAGCTTGTCCAGTTCAGGGGTGGTCTGGCGTGGATAGCCGTAGAGGCTCATGCGTTGGCGGTTGGTGGATTCGCCGATCACCAGCACCAGGGTGGCCGGCTGATTGGCCATGCTGTCCTTGAGGTTGGTCAGGGGCGGGATCTTGCTCACGCTATCGAGCATGCCCTGCATGTTGTCCAGTTGTTCGCGATAGCGGCGATAGGCGACCACCATCTGCCACGGTACCGCGGGCTCGATGCGGGTCTCGAATTTTTCCAGGCCCTCGGCCAGGGTGGCGGTGCGGGAAATCTGCTTGACCAGCGGGTAGCCGACAATGGCCACCAGGATCGCCACCGCTGCCGCCAAGGCTTGAAGCCGGGGCATATGGACCGGGCGCAGGCGGGTCCAGAGAAAGATGGCGAAAGCGGTGTGGGCCAGGAATGCCAGCAGCATCCACCAGGCAAAGTACTGGGTCAGGTATTCACCGGCTTCCGAGGGGTTGGACTCGAACATGATGAAGATGACGCTTTGCGAGAACTCCTGCTGGTAGACGAAGAAGTAGCCCAGGCTGGCCATGGAGCACGCCCAGAGTACAACGCCGATGATCGCGGCCATGAGCTTGGTGCGTGAAGGAAACAGCAGCAGCGGTGCCAGCCAGACGGCACTCATGATGAAGGCCTGGCGGAAGCCGGTGAAGCCTGAGGTGCCGGTCAGCTGGATCAGCAGTTGGGTGATACCGGAGAAGTACCAAAAGAACAGGAAGAGCCAGAGCAGGCCCATCCAGTCGAAACCTTTCGCAGGCGTGTCACCGCCACCGCGTTTGAACAATGCCATTCAGCGCTCCCCAGAAAACCATGATCATTGCGCGCCTGTTCAGCGCTGCAAATGAAGGCCGTCGTTTGTATCAAGACGGCCACAATGGCCGGGAGTATCGAGAGCCAAGTGTGAAAAGTTTGTCGGTAGAACGTTGGATTTTTGTGGCGCACGGCCCGGCACCGGCTAGCTCCCTAGGCTTGGGGCCAGGACCGGTCGTTATGGTTTGCGGGGCGTTAGTGCGAAGGCGTGCGCTGCTGATTCTGTAACTGCAGGCGCAATTGTGCGAGCTCCTGTTGCAGTTGCTCACGTTCTGCCTGGAGTTGACGCAGTTCGTCGCGTCGAATGGTGACGTACAGGGTCTGTGCAGGTCGTGCAGGTACTACGGTGCCCATCGCTTCACCTCGCAAATGGTGTCTCTGAACTATGCTCCGCTGTCTGCATCCTTGCTCCAAGCGCCATGGCAGTCGGTGCAGCACCTGCTGGATCCAGGCGGCAGGCTGTCCGACGGGGGCAATTCTATTTATTTTCTGGCTCAAGTGAACTTTTTTATTTTTCATGGTCCTTGTGCCTTCGCGGTGAACAGGGGCGTTATTCACCCGAGAATTTGGAAACTTCAGCGTTGGTGGCGGGACTAATCTTCAAGCAGCTCGTGCCAATCCGGGACGAACGGTCGGGATTGACCGCAGCTGGAAGCAAAAACTCGCCTGATGACGGAAGATTGCGCTGTCTTGAGGTCTCTTGCCTTGTATAGTTGCGCACCTTGAGGTTTTCACCTGGGCCCTTCACTGGGCTATACATTTTTGATCTGGATTTTTGCAGTAGGAGCATCAGCACATGCAACTGGGGATTATTGGACTGGGCCGCATGGGCGGCAACATTGCACGGCGCCTGATGCTCAATGGGCACGAGACCGTGGTCTTCGACCGCAATACCGACTTCGTCGACACCCTGGCCGCCGAGGGCGCCAAGGGTGTCGCTGACCTGCCAGGGCTGGTGGCCGGCCTGCAACAGCCTCGCGCGGTGTGGGTCATGCTGCCAGCTGGCGCACCCACCGAGGAAACCATCGACACCCTGAGCCAGTTGCTGGAGCCGGGCGACGTGATCATCGATGGCGGCAACACCTATTACAAGGATGACATCCGTCGTGCTCGCGACCTGGCACACAAAGGCCTGAAGTACATCGACGTGGGTACTTCCGGCGGTGTCTGGGGCCTGGAGCGCGGCTACTGCATGATGATCGGCGGTGATGCCGACGAAGTCCTGCGCCTGGACCCGCTGTTTGCCGCCCTGGCGCCTGGCATGGGTACGATCCCTAGGACCAAGGACCGGGTCGCTACCGATGATCGCGCCGAGCGTGGCTATATCCATGCCGGTCCTGCCGGTTCCGGGCATTTCGTCAAGATGATCCACAACGGTATCGAGTACGGCATGATGCAGGCCTTCGCCGAGGGCTTCGACATCCTCAAGACCAAGGCCTCGGAGACGCTGCCGGAAGACCAGCGCTTCGATCTCAATGTCGCCGATATCGCCGAGGTCTGGCGTCGTGGCAGCGTGGTGTCCTCCTGGCTGCTGGACTTGACTGCCGACGCCCTGGCCAGCGATCCAAAGCTCGATGGGTTCTCCGGTTCGGTAGCCGATAGCGGTGAAGGACGCTGGACCATCGAGGCGGCCATGGAGCAAGCGGTGCCGGTACCGGTCCTGTCCAATTCGTTGTTCTCCCGCTACCGTTCCCGTGGCCAGGGCACCTATGGTGACAAGGTGTTGTCGGCCATGCGCTTCGGCTTCGGCGGCCATGTGGAGACTGGGAAGAAATGACCTCAGAGCGAAGGAAGTCCAAGGCGTTGCCGGCGCCGGCGACCACGTTGTTTCTGTTCGGTGCCCGTGGTGACCTGGTCAAGCGCTTGCTGATGCCAGCGCTGTACAACCTCAGTCGCGATGGTTTGCTGGATGACGGGCTGCGGATTGTCGGTGTCGACCACAATGCGGTGAGCGACGCCGAGTTCGCCACCTTGCTGGAAAACTTCCTTCGCGATGAAGTGCTGAACAAGCAGGGCCAAGGCGCCTCCATCGACGTGGATGCCTGGGCCCGCTTGACCCGGGGTATCAGTTACGTCCAGGGCGATTTCCTGGACGATGCCACCTATGCCGAGCTGGCGGCCCGGATCGCCGCCAGCGGTACGGGCAATGCGGTGTTCTACCTGGCGACCGCGCCACGGTTCTTCAGTGAAGTGGTGCAGCGCCTGGGAGCGGCGGGGCTGCTCAAGGAGAGTCCCGAGGCCTTTCGCCGGGTGGTGATCGAGAAGCCCTTCGGCTCCGACCTGCCCACTGCCGAAGCGCTCAATGCCTGCCTGCTCAAGGTCATGGGCGAGAAACAGATCTATCGTATTGACCATTACCTGGGCAAGGAAACGGTCCAGAACATTCTGGTCAGTCGTTTTTCCAATAGCCTGTTCGAGGCGTTCTGGAACAACCATTACATCGACCACGTGCAGATCACGGCGGCGGAAACCGTCGGGGTGGAAACCCGTGGCAGCTTTTATGAACACACCGGTGCCCTTCGGGACATGGTGCCCAACCACTTGTTCCAGTTACTGGCGATGGTGGCCATGGAGCCGCCAGCGGCTTTTGGTGCCGACGCGGTGCGCGGCGAAAAGGCCAAGGTCGTCGGGGCCATTCGTCCCTGGTCGCCCGAGGAAGCCCGGGCCAATTCCGTGCGCGGCCAGTACAGCAGCGGCCTGGTGGCGGGCAAGGCGCTGGCCGGGTACCGCGATGAAAGCAACGTGGCTCCCGATAGCAATACCGAGACCTACGTTGCCCTGAAGGTCATGATCGATAACTGGCGCTGGGTCGGAGTGCCGTTCTATCTGCGTACCGGCAAGCGCATGAGCGTGCGCGACACCGAGATCGTCATCTGCTTCAAGCCTGCGCCCTATGCGCAGTTTCGCGATACCGAGGTCGAACGCTTGATGCCGACGTACCTGCGGATCCAGATTCAGCCCGATGAGGGCATGTGGTTCGACCTGCTGGCGAAGAAACCCGGGCCGACCCTGGACATGGCCAGCATCGAGTCGGGCTTCGCCTACAAGGATTTCTTCGAGATGCAGCCGTCCACCGGCTACGAGACGCTGATCTATGACTGCCTGATCGGCGATCAGACGCTGTTCCAGCGGGCAGACAATATCGAGAACGGCTGGCGTGCGGTGCAACCCTTCCTCGATGCCTGGAAGCAGGATGCAACGCTGCAGCAGTATCCGGCCGGTAGTGACGGCCCAGCGGCTGGCGATCAACTGCTGGCCCGGGACGGACGCGTCTGGCGCCCTCTTGGATGAACAGTGCGGCCCACTATCCCATCGCTCTGGTGCTCAGCGATATGGACGGCACTTTGTTGCGCCCGGATCACAGCTTCAGCCCGCGGACCCTCGCCGCGGTGCAGGCCCTGCATGAGGCCGGCATCGGCTTCAGCCTGGCGAGCGGTCGCCCGCCACGAGCCATGAGGCAACAGATTGAAACCCTGGGTGTCGAGCTGCCTTGCGCCGGCTTCAATGGCGGTAGCATTGTCCATCCCGATGGTCGCTACCTGGCACGCCACCATGTACCGGTGGCGGCAGCCGTGACGGCCTTGCTGTTGTTCGCCCCCTATGCGCAGGTCGAGACCTGGGTCTTTGCTGACAACCAGTGGCTGGTGCGCGATCCGCACGGTCCGTTGCTACCCCTGGAGCAGCAGGCCCTGGGTTATGCGCCGCAAGTGGTGGACAGTTTCGAGGACTACCTGCACTGCATCGACAAGGTCGTGGCAGCCAGCAGTGACTGGCGCTTGCTGGTGGAGCTGGAGGCGCTCCTGCAACAACAGACGGCAGGGCAGGCCCAGGTCTCGCGTTCTCAACCACGGTTCCTGGACGTTACCGCGGTTCAGGCGGACAAGGGCCAGGCCCTGGAGACACTGGCCCAATACCTCGGGGTGCCGCTTGAGCGCACCGCAGCCCTGGGCGATGGCGGTAATGACCCGGCGATGTTCCAACGTGCCGGGCTGTCGATCGCCATGGGCCAGGCCGAAGAGCAGGTCAAGCGCCAGGCTGACGTGATCACCGGCAGCAACCTGGAAGATGGCGCTGCCGAGGCGATCGAGCGTTACATTCTGCTGCGTTGAGTCTTCAGGCCCGGGCGCGACCCCCTGGGTCGCCTCGTGCCAGCGCCTGCCGAGCCTTTCCTAGAGCCAGTAGCTGACGGCATACCAGCCCAATACGCCCATCACCAGGGTATAGGGCAGGGCCATCCACACCATCCGTCCATAGGACAGGCGCACCAGCGGCGCGATTGCCGAGGTCAGCAGGAACAGGAACGCCGCCTGGCCATTGGGAGTAGCCACGCTGGGCAGGTTGGTGCCGGTATTGATGGCGATGGCCAGGGTCTCGAAATGTTCGCGGCTCATCTGCCCGTTCAGGAAGGCTTGCTTGACCTCGGTGATATAGATAGTGGCGACGAACACGTTGTCGCTGATGGCCGAGAGCAGGCCATTGGCGATGAACAGCATGCCAGGCTGGCTATCGGCGGGCAGCGCCAGGACCCACTGGATCAATGGCGTGAACAGTTGCTGCTGGTGGATTACCGCGACCACCGCAAAGAACACCACCAGCAGTGCGGTGAAGGGCATGGCGTCCTTGAAGGCGTTGCCCAGGCGGTGTTCGTCGGTGATCCCGGTGAAGGCGGTGATCAGTACGATCACCAGCAGGCCGATCAGTCCGACCTCGGCCACATGCAGGGCCAGGCCAATGATCAGGATCAGTGCGGCCAGCCCCTGCACCAGCAAGGCTGCGCGCTGACGGGGCGTACGCTGGGCATCGTCTTCGGCGGCGTAGTTGGCCAGTACCTGGCGGACATTGTCCGGCAGCAGGGTGCCGTAGCCGAACCAGCGCAGTTTCTCCAACAGCACACAAGTCACCAGCCCGGCGGCCAGTACCGGCAGGGAGACGGGCGCCACCTTGCTGAAGAAATCGACAAAGTGCCAGCCCATTTCATGGCCGATCAGCAGGTTCTGGGGTTCGCCCACCAGGGTGCAGACGCCCCCCAGGGCAGTGCCCACGGCACCATGCATCAGCAGGCTGCGCAGGAAGGCACGGAATTGTTCCAGGTCATCGTGATGCAGCGCCGGCAAGTGCTGGTCGTCGCCGTAGGCGCTGTCCTGGCGTGGATCGTTGCCTGATGCTACCCGGTGATAAACGGAATAGAAGCCGACCGCCGCGCTGATGATCACTGCGGTGACTGTCAGGGCGTCGAGAAACGCCGAGAGAAAGGCTGAGAGAAAACAGAACAGCAAACCCAGCAAGGCCTTGGAACGCACCCCCAGCAGCAACCGGGAGAACAGGAACAACAGCAACTCTTTCATGAAGTAGATGCCGGCGACCATGAACATCAGCAGCAGGATCACCGGGAAGTTGTGCACCAGTTCCTCGTACAACGCTTCAGGCGTGGCCATGCCCAACAGCATCGCTTGCACCAGCAACAATCCGCCAGGCATCAAGGGGTAGCACTTGAGAGCCATGGCCAGGGTGAAGATGAATTCGATCACCAGGCACCAGCCGGCAGCGGCGGGACTGATGCAGAAGAACAGCAGGGGATTGAGCACCAGGAACGCGACAATGCTTGCCTTGTACCAGCGGGGTGAGTGGCCGAGAAAATTGTGGGCGAACGCCTGGGCCATTGAGCCGGACATTGGCTGCTCCTTGTAGTGAGAAGGGCGCAAGTTGCCGCAAGCAGGATTGAGAATCAAGAAACGATGAAATCTTTTGCCACAATCTCGCTTTTCGGCAGTCATCAAGGCCGGAGCAACGAGGCGGAGCAGGGTGAGTCGCGTCGACCAACAGTCATTGACCGCTGAATTTGCCTTGTCTAGGGTCGTGGATGGTTGAGGAACAACCAAGGCCATGATGTTTCAGTGCTGTTGCGGTTCAACTACCACCTTTTGAGGTGGATCTATTCGAAACTAACGCAAGCATGGCCAGGCATCGGTATTCGGTCTTGCAGGAGTGGCAAGAACATAAAGGGACTTATCATGAAATCGATATCAAGGTATCTGCTGTCTTTGTGTCTGGGCACGATCATTCTTGGACATGGAGGCTTGGTCGGCGCCTCTCAGCTTGTTCCGGCATTCGGATTGGCAAACGAGCAGTTTGCCAAGACGGCAGGGCCCTACAATGTTTCCACCAATGCAGTACTTGGTGACTGTCGTGGGTTATTGGGGGTATTGGCCAGGATCCTGCTGCTGGATAACAGCGTTCAATGCAATCAGTCTTTTCCTTATGGTTTCTCCAATCCGATTTCCACCAGTGTTTATTACCCTTCCAATATAAAGACCCTGGACAAGTTGCCGGTGATCAATTTCGTCGGCGGTATTCTTTCCAACCAGGGACAATATACGAATCTGCTGCGGCTATGGGCGAGCTACGGTTTCATCGTGGTGGTGTCTTCCGACTTCATCAATACCGCGCCGAGCATGCATGTCCTGGGGGCTGTCGAGTTGAGCAAGCTCAATCAGGACCCGACCTCGCCGCTGTTTGGCAAGGTCGACCTGTCACGCACCATCGTGGCCGGGCATTCGGCGGGAGGAGGGGCTTCGATCCTGTCTTCGAGCCTTGCGCCAGAGACCTTGAGGGCCATCGACCCGCAGTTGAGTTTCATCGGCTCCCTGCCGATCGAGCCCGGGCCGATCGGCCTTGGCTCGACGGTGAGGACTCCGACACTGGTGCTCACCGGTGCGGCAGATGTGGTGGTACCGGCCTGGGCATGGCCCAGGTTGTGGCAAGGCGGCCTGATCAGGACGGTGCCGGGATGGAGCGCCACGGCCCATAACGCTACGCATTTCAGCCCGGTGCGGGTTGTCAGGGAAAACGAATTCGCGGGTATCACTACCGCCTGGGTGTTGTACGTGGCTAAGAATGATCCGGCGGCCAGGGAATATTTTGTGGGCAAGGACTACAAGCTGGCGCAGGACCCGCAGTTCATTCGCTTGATCTTCAACCCACTTCGAGTGCAACGCAATGAAGTGGCCGATGAGCTGCAATAGAAGGTGTGGGCTGTATAGATGAGCTGGCCGGGAACAGGTCGATCCTGTTTCCCGGTAAATCCAAGACCAAGGCGTTAAATGGCCCGGATCATGTTTGGCTCAGGGAACACTGAACTCGGGTGTTTTTTTCATTGAATATTCTTCCAATATCTAATCGATATGGGTTAGAAGCGCCGTTGCAATCAGGGACAGTGTCGAGTTCATGGGTACGGCATCAAGTTATTGCAATGCCAATGTCACTGCATTGTTATTTGCTGTGAATACTTTGCATGCAGCGTCCTATATCGCGCTGCAACCATAAGGATTCAATGACCCATGCCCAGTCTTACACGCAGGAAGCTCTTGCAGGCGGCCGCCATCGGCTCGTTCTTTTCATCCTTGCCGCTGTCCATTCGCCAAGCCCTGGCCATACCGGCGAACAACCGCACGGGGACAATCAAGGACGTCGAACATGTCGTCATCCTGATGCAGGAAAACCGCTCCTTCGATCATTACTTCGGCACCTTTCCCGGGGTTCGCGGCTTCAGTGATCGCTTCACCATTCCGTTGTCCGGCCAGCGCGATGTCTGGGAGCAGCAGGGCAAAGGCCGGATCGTCATGCCGTATCACCTGGACAGTTCCCGTGGCAATGCCCAGCGGGTCAGTGGCACGCCGCATACCTGGCCTGACGCCCATGCGGCCTGGAGTGATGGGCGCATGAATGCCTGGCCGACGCACAAGACCAGCACGTCCATGGGTTACTACCGCGAGCAGGAATTGCCTTTCCAGTTCGCCCTGGCCAATACCTTCACCCTGTGCGACGCCTATCACTGTTCGGTGCATGCGGGCACCAACCCCAATCGGCTGTTTCTCTGGACCGGCAGCAATGGTGCGTCCGCGGCCCAGGTGGCTGCGGTGGTCAATGAATGGGACGGTCCGGGGCCAACCAACGTTGGCTACAGCTGGAAAACCTACCCCGAGCGGTTGGAGGAGCAAGGGGTCAGCTGGAAGGTCTACCAGCATCTGCCGGATAACTTTGGCGACAACCCTCTGGCGGGCTTTCGCCAGTACCGTGCAGCCAGCGTACAGGTGGGCAATCCGGCCCAGCCCCCCAGTGGCTTCAATGCCTACGTGCCTTATAGCGATGCGCTCAATGCCGTGGCGCCCTTGTACAAGGGCAACGGCAATACCCTGCCAGCCAGCAGTGGCAGCAACCTGGAAGCGATCATCGCCGGCTTTCGCAACGACGTGCAGGCGGGCAAGCTGCCCCAGGTCAGCTGGATCGTGGCCCCGGCGGCCTACTCGGAGCATCCCGGGCCATCGAGCCCGGTACAGGGTGGCTGGTTCGCCCAGGAGATCCTGCAGGCCCTGACCAGCAATCCCGAGGTCTGGAGCAAGACCGTACTGTTGCTGACCTACGATGAAAACGATGGCTTCTTCGACCACGTACCGTCGCCTTCGGCACCTTCCCAACGCCAGGACGGCAGCTTTGCCGGCAAATCGACGCTAGGTTTCGACAACGAGTTGTTCAAGCACCCGGCGCCACCGGGCTCGACCCAGCAACCACGCCCCGATGGCGGCGTGTATGGGCCCGGGCCACGGGTACCGATGCTGGTGCTTTCGCCCTGGAGTCGCGGCGGCTGGGTCAACTCGCAGGTGTTCGATCACACCTCGGTCCTGCAATTTTTGGAAAAACGCTTCGGTGTTCGTGAGCCGAACATCAGTGCCTGGCGTCGCGCGGTATGTGGCGACCTGACCTCGGCGTTCAACTTCGTCGACCCCAACCATGAACCACTGCCAGCGCTGCAGACCACCACGCGCCAGGCCGCCGACAGCCTGCGCCAGCGTCAGGAAAAGCTGTTGCCCGTGCCGGTGCCATCGGCCAGCAAGCAGTTGCCTCCGGTACAGAAACGCCTGGCCCGTCCTTCGCGAGCCCTGCCATACCGGCTGCATGTCGACAGCCAGCTCGACCCCAAGGCCCGGAGTTTGTCCCTGAGCCTGCAGAACACGGGCGAGCAAGGGGCGGTGTTCCATGTCTACGATTGCCTGCGCCTGAGCGATATTCCACGGCGTTACACCGTGGAGGCCGGCAAGGCGCTGCAGGACAGTTGGTCGGTGGTGGAGCGCTATCAGCTCTGGGTATTGGGGCCGAACGGCTTTCACCGCAGCTTTCACGGCCAGTTGCAGTTGCGCCAGCCCGAACTGCTAGTGACTTCCAGCCACAATCAGTTGCAACTGACCCTGAGCAACCCTGGAGAGCATGCGGTATCGATCTCCATCGACCGTTGCCCCTATACCCAGCAGGGGCCGTGGACATTGTCGGTGCCTGCCGGGGCGCAGGTGCGCCAAGTGTTTGCCTGCGAGTCCAGCGGCGGTTGGTATGACCTGACATTGCACAGTGAGGGTGGCTGGCTGCGCCGCGTGGCCGGGCGTCTGGAAACCGGCGCCCATAGCATCAGTGATCCATTGATGGGGCAGGGGTAAGGGCTGGTCCCGGTGAACGGGTTTTGTACGCCGGCCATGCGCTTTTCGAGGGGGCGGCCTAAAGACAAACCGGTTCTTTACTGGGAAGGTCTTCGCACAGGTGCAGGCACGGGATAGTCACTGTGAGAATGAAACTACCGCCTGCTGCGGGAATGCGAAAAGCAACTAATGCTGCATGGCAGAAGTTGTGATGAAAGGTGTAAATAGATAGCGTGCTTAGTTGTTTTCTTCAAATAGCGGATCCCCTGGAGGGGATCCGCTAACAGCAATGCTTACTTAGGCATGACCCAGGATTGCAGGGTATAGCCGCCCAGGCTCAGCTCGTCACGAGCCTGCTTGAGCAGGGTTTCCAGCTGGGCTGGATCGGAGTAGGCGCTGCAGGGAATCTGGGCACGGCCAATACGGGTGCTGGTGCGGTCGACAACGGTCAGGCTCAGCTCGCCGTTACCGTCCTGTGGGGCCCAGGCCACGCATTGGAAAGGCTGGAATGCGCGGTCGGCGATCAAGAGTGCTTCGTTGATACGGAGCGGGGCGTTCATGGGGTCTTCTCTCTATGTGCCCAATCAAATGATGTGCCGTCGGTTGGGCTTACCGTTCGGCTGGTTATTTGTACTGATGCACCGAGATAGGCATCGGGTCACACCGAAAAACAAGTTTTTACATCTTTCGTCGAAGAGGCTTGTGTCAGAGCCTTTAGTTGCGGGGTTTTTAAAAAACAACTGCGACAATCAGTCGCTCGGATGGACCCTCGATGCGCACCTTAGTTCCTTTGGTAATCAGCGCTATAAGCAATTGATACATTCCGGTGTCAAGTTCTTGCTAATGTTACAGCCAGGTTTTCCAAGCCGCTGTTTCTAGTAACTTTTCCGCTTTTTTGGGCACCGAGGAACAGTCATGCTCGAAGCTTGCGCGCAGCGTCGTTTGCTGGTGGTGGACCCCTGCGAGGACTGCCATCGGTTGTTACCCGGGTTGCGTACCATCGGTTGGGACGTCGATAGCTGTGACCTGGAGTCTGCGCGCGAGCGCTCGTGCGATGTTGGCCTGTTGCGCCTGCAACCTTTCCATCTGGAGCGCCCGGAAGCGGTCAAGGACCTGATCAGCCGCAGCGGCACCGAGTGGATAGCAGTGCTGAGCCAGGAAGTCCTGCGACTGCAAAAGGTCGGTGACTTCGTCTGCGAGTGGTTTTTCGACTTTCATACCTTGCCATTCGATGTGTCGCGGGTGCAGGTCACCCTGGGACGCGCTTTTGGCATGGCGCGCTTGCGGGGCCAGGGTTCGATCCATGTGGACCAGCCAGAACACGAGCTGCTGGGTGACAGCCGTTCGATCCGTGACCTGCGCAAGCTGCTCGGTAAGCTGGCACCCACCGAGTCGCCCGTGTTGATCCGCGGGGAGAGCGGTACCGGCAAGGAGTTGGTGGCGCGCACCCTGCACCGCCAATCCCTGCGCCATGACAAGCCCTTTGTCGCCATCAACTGCGGAGCGATTCCGGAGCACCTGATCCAGTCCGAGTTGTTCGGTCATGAAAAGGGGGCCTTCACCGGTGCTCACCAGCGCAAGGTGGGGCGCATCGAGGCGGCCAATGGCGGCACGCTGTTCCTGGATGAAATAGGTGACTTGCCTCTGGAGCTACAGGCCAACCTGTTGCGTTTTCTCCAGGAAAAACACATCGAGCGGGTAGGGGGTAGCCAGCCGATCCCAGTGGATGTCCGGGTACTGGCGGCGACCCACGTGGACTTGGAAGCGGCCATCATCAGCGGTCGTTTTCGCGAAGACTTGTACTACCGGCTCAATGTGCTGCAGGTGGTCACGGCGCCCTTGCGTGAGCGCCATGGCGACCAGGGCATGCTGGCCAGCCATTTTGCGCATTTCTACAGTCAGGAAACCGGGCGCCGGCCGCGCAGCTTCAGCGAGGATGCCCTGGTAGCCATGGGCAAGCACGACTGGCCGGGCAATGTCCGTGAGCTGGCCAATCGGGTGCGCCGTGGCCTGGTATTGGCCGAAGGACGGCAGATCCAGCCCAGCGATCTGGGCCTGCACAGCCTGCCTTCCCAAGATGTGCCCATGGGCACCCTGGAAGACTACAAGCATCGTGCCGAGCATCAGGCCTTGTGCGACGTGCTCAACCGCCATAGCGACAACCTCAGCGTCGCCGCCCGGGTCCTGGGTATTTCTCGCCCGACCTTCTACCGTTTGCTGCACAAGCACCAGATCCGCTAGGGCGGGAGAAAGGCCAAGGCCCGCGGCGATTGGAGAATCGCTGCGGGCCTTGGTTTTTGCGGCGGCTTAGAAGTAGTAGGGGAATTTCAGGCTGAAGGTGAAGTCCGGGGCGTCCTGTGTCATGCCCAGGGCCAGGTTGGGCACGATGGTCAGGTGGTCGGTGGCTGCAATGGTCATGCCGACGTTGAAGTAGGCGGCGTTGGCATCGCTGGACTCCACGCTTTGCCAGTCCTGGCCGCTGTACTTGATCTTGCTCTTGCGCTGGATCTGGTCGGAAACCGAGAACGCCATGCTCATTTTCTCGTTCAGGGCGAAGGCTACACCGGCGCCGACCTGGAAGCTGTCTCCCATCTTCACCTTGCCCGGTGTCTTGGTGCCGACGGTAGAGCTGAGGTCTCCAAAGGACTCTTCCAGGCTGTGGGTGTAGGACACGCTACCGAAGAGCACCGCCGGGTCGAAGGTCTTGACCAGCGAGATACCTGGGGTGATGGACCAGACGCCGTTACCGGTTGGCAGGCTTTCCGGTACGAACAGGTTGCTGTTGCCTGGGTTTGCTTGAACAAACTTGATGCCGAACGGGTCCTTGCCGGTGGGGGCTTTTACCCGCAGGCTGACCACGGCATCAGGAAGGCTGTCGGATTCGTCGAGGAATTTGTAGGCAACCCCGAAGTTGACATCTCCCAGCGTAGGATCGCGAGTGACGGTTTTCTCTGAGATAGACTGCGCCGATCCACCATTAGCACCTCCTGCCGAGTAAACCGACTCGCGGTAGACGACCGGTGCGTTGATATCGAACTGCCAACGGTTATTGAGGTTGTAACGGGCGGTCAGGTCCATGGTCCAGGTATCCGACTTGATCCTGTCCAGGTTGATGTTACCCAGGAGAATCGAGTCCAGTGCCAGAAACCCATTGAGGACCAGCTGGCGAGTGTCGTAGCGGGCGTAGGTCATGCCGGTTTCAAAGCTGAACTTGCCGCCGCCAAAGAAGCCACTGGCCTCGTCATACAGGTTGGTCACGCTCTGGGCGGGAGTCGAATCATCCTTGAGCGACTGCCCATAGCTGGCACCGCCGCCAGCACCTCCGGAGGCCGCTGCGGCCCCGGTACCGGCAACCTGGGGGTTGCCCTTGAGGTCCGAAGGCGACTTGGCCAGGCGCTTGGGCTGTGGGGCGGCAGGCTGGTCCTCGACCTGGCGGACCCGTTGCTCCAAGACTGCCAGTGCCTTCTGTTGCACGTCATAACGCTGCTTCAGCTCCAGAAGTTCCCGTTTCAGGGCCTCTACATCCGAGTCGGGCGCTGCTTGCAGCGCCATCGGAAAGAGGGTGCTCAAACATACAACCGCGCGCAGTGAAACCGATCGATACATGAAATAAACCGTCCCTTGTAAACCCCAATGGTCGAAAGCAGCGTAGTTCAGAATTTCAAATTGCGTAGTCCGTTCAGCGTAGTCAGATTGCAGTCCAGCGCGCCGGTGCTAGGGCCGTTGTTTTGTAGGACAACATTGAGTTGGGTGAGGTTGTTCACCAAGTTGCTGTTGCCCAATAGACGGGTGTTCTGCAACACATTGCCCTGGGCCACTTGCTGCAGGGTATTACCCTGGTTGGCATTGGCCTGGATGGCCATCTGGATGCCGCTATTGAGCGCCGAGACCGTGACGCTACCGGCAGCGTTGCTACTGGTGATGGTCTGGCCGTTTACCAGTGCCTGGCCGGGGCTAATGCCCTGGGTCGGTGCCTGATTGGCCTCGCTGACGTTGATGCTGACGTTGTTGTAGGCGCTGTTGCCGTCGCCCGCAGCCCGGACCACCTGGGTCACGCCCTGGCCGGTGCCCAGGCCAGAGCCGCCGATCACATTGCCGGTGCCCTGGGCAGGGGTGCTGCCATTGCCGGTCTGGTTGATGGTGGTGACATAGAACTGGGGTTTGATCGTCGACTGCTGGATCTGCAGGGTGCTGCTGGCGCCGATCAGGTCGCCACTGGCGTTGCGCCAGGTCGTGCTCATGACGATGCCGAAACTGATGATGCGCCCGGGCATGACATAGCGGCCGCGCAATTGCGAGAGTTCCTGGTCCTGCACTTCGATGGGCTTGAAACCCGCATGGGCCGGAAGAGCTGCTGCCAGGCAGGCCGCGGCCAGCCAGTATGAAGTCTTCATCTGCTGCTCCCGGAGCATCCTGCCCCTTTCTAGTTGTCTGGGCTTCTAGAAGAAGTCGCTCTGGATGAAACCAAAATCCATCAGCTCCGCATCTCGGACCGGGTAGAAGGTATCGAGCTTGTTTTTCGCGGTCAGCGGGGCAGGTGGGTCGAGCAACGCGTTGGTCTTGTCATAGCCGGGGCCGATGATGGCGAAGACGATGCCATTCCAGCCCTTGACGAAATCTTCATGGGTATAGCGCTTGTGTCCCAGGACCGGGTCGCCGATGTATACCCAGTCTTTTTGGGCCCGTTGCAGCACCACGAAGTGCTTGTAGCCGCGGATTTCCATCAGCACGATCACCGGAATGCTCACGGATTCAAGCTTGTCGGCCGGGATCCGGTAGCCGCGGGCACGCATGCCGATGCTCTCGGCGTAGCGCTTCATGTCGAGCATGGAAAACCCCTGGGTCTGGACCAGTTTCTGATCCGACGTGGTTAGCATGCCCTTGATCACCTGTTCTTCATTGACATCCAGCCAGTAGGCGTGGCGCAGGATGGTGGCCAGGGAGGCGGCACCGCAGCTGAAATCGGTCTTCTGCTCGACGAGGTCGGCGAACTTGCGTTCGCGTACGCTCTGTACCTTCTTGAAGAGCAAGCCGCCATCGGGCAGGCCGGCAAAGGCCATCTGCGCCGCGTGTACCGGGCCACAAAGGCTCAGTGCCAGAATAAGGATTGCAGTACGCATGATCGTTACGCCTGGTAAGACTGTGGAAAAGCCCCGTTTCCGGGGCTTTCGTTACGATCGCGACTACATGCAGGCTTTGCAGCCGGCAGCGATGGACAGCGAGTTGCTTTGTTGGTTGCCCACGCCGGCCGAGACGTTGGCCCCACCGTTGCCCGAGAAGCCATTCATCGAGCCGGTCATGCTGGCGTTGTTGACCACTGGGTTTTTCCAGCCGTCTTTGGTCAGCACTTGCTGGGTCCAGTAGCCAGCCAGTTCGACAGTGCCTTGTTCCTTGAAGGTGAGTTTTTGATCGTCGTTGCCATGGCCTTTGTCGCCATAGCCATGGCCATGATCGTCGCCGCCTTCGATCTTGCCGCTGCCGGTACCTTTGTAGGTGCCGGAGGCTACGAAGCCGCCACTGAGGGTGGTGGTTTTGTAGGCCTGGACGCCTTTGTTATCCACCACCAGGTTGGTCGAGGACTGGTTGGCCGAAGCCGCTGCGGTGGCTACACGACCACCGGATACGGCGATTGCCAGGTTGTTTTTCTGTTGGTTGAAGTCGCCGGAGGTGACGTTCATGCCAATGTTGCCGGAGCCGTTGTTGCCCGAGTTGTTGAGCACGGCATTGTTTTGGGTTGAAGAGTTTTTCACGTAGTTGTTGTTGTTCACCTGGGTGGCGCTGGAGACGGCGATGGCGCTACCGAAGATGAAGTTTTCGTCGGCGGTGGCCAGGGCAGCGGCATTGTCTTGTTGGTTGCCATCGCCGGCTGCGGCGTTGGCGCCCATGTTGCCGTTGGAACCGTTCAACGAGCTTTCGATCTTGGCGTTGTTGTTGGTGCCTTGGTTTTTCACCACGTTGGTGTCGCTTTCTTGGACGTCAGTCACTGCAGCACCGGCCCCGGCGGTGATTTGCAGCAGCGTGTTGAGATCCGGGCCTTGGTTACCATGGTGGCCGCCGTGACCGTGGTTGTTGTTTCCACCTGCCTGGGCAGCCATTGCCATGATGGCGGCCAGTGCGAAAACCAGTGGTTTGAGAGCCATTGTTGGTTTCATGGTGTTTCTCCGGTGCTTATTAGTTGGTTAAGTGTTGGTACTTTCTAATCGCACTACGAAGGGTCAGTCTGCGACCCGGATGCTCAGGGTGTTAGCCATCTGGTTCCCCACCCCGGCACTCTGGTTCACCTGGACGACTCCCCGGCTGCCGGTGAAGGCCTGGTCGCTGGTCGCGACCTGGCGGCTGCCTTGATGGGTATCAGGTGCTCCTGAGTTTGGTGACAGCGCAACGTTCTGCTGCGAAAGCGCGCTGTCGTCCATGCCTTGCGGATTGGCGCTGATGCTGATCCGCAGGGCATTGGCCATCTGGTTGTTGGCGCCGGACGACTGGTTCACGCCCAGTGCGCCGCTGCCGTTACTGAAAGAGTTGCCGCCGATGGTGCTGCTGGCATTGACCGAGCGGTCGGCTGGCGTAGTGATTTTCTGGGTCACGCTGGTGCTGGCACTGGCATTGGTGCCGATGGCGATCGCCCGGGCGTTGGTCTGTTGTTGCTGATCGCCGGCGGCCTGGTTGATGTTGAGGTTGCCGGTATAGCGGGCGCCGGAATTGCTCAGGGTGGCAGTGTCCTGGACCGGAGCACCGCTATCGGCCATGGCCGAGGTGCAGCCGAGCAGGGCCAGCAGGATCAATGAGCATTTCATCTCAACGGCCTCCGATATTGTTCAGGGGCGCCATGCCGGCACTGATGGAGCGATTGATCGAGTTGGAAATGGTGCTTCCGGAGCCACCGCCGTGGCCTGCGGCCATGCCCGGCAGGCCATCGGAGTTGGTGATGACGTTCATACCGGCAACCCCGGTGCCATTGGGCATCACCGCTCCCCGGACCAGGGAGCCGCTGCTGATACCGGCGAACTCGCTGTCGGTCATTTCATCATTGGCCATGCTGGTGACCAGGCCAGAAGGGTTGGCATTGACGGTGGTGGGGTTGTTGTCGAGGTTCAGCGGGCGACCAGCCATAGTCGGGTGCACCTGGCGTTCAAGCACGATCTCGCCATTGCCTGCCGCCAGAGCCGGAAGGCTGCACACTGCGCTGACGGCACAACTGATCAGCATCAGGCGGGTAAAACTTCTAGGTAGAGTCCCCACGGCGGTATTCCTTCTTCTCAGTGCTGGCCCTAGTCAGCGTTGAGAGGGAGAGAGCAGAAGCCGTGCCGGTTTTCATTTATTTCGAGTAATCAAGGGCTTGCGAATTCTCAAGGCGAATACGCAAAGAAGCTGTTTCATGGATGAGACAGCATTGGCCAGCGGCCAATGGCCATAACCCTGGCAATGCTCTGGAATGCGGGTTGCTGGGCTGTTGTATCGCAGGCTTAACAGTTTTGCCGATTAGCCGTGTTGGCCCAGGAAAATGGCGGGCGGGTCTGCGCAGGAGTGTTTCAGGAATGGACACTGGCAGCCTTGATTGGCCGCCAGCGATCAATCCAGCAGGTACTGCCGGACCAGTTCGAAGGCTTGCTGGCGACGAGCCGACCAGTCACCGCCGATGACCCGATAGGTTTGCCGGTGTTGTTCCAGCCACTGCTGCGTGGCGTCGAAGAACGCCTGGCGCTGGGCCAGTTGTGGCTGGCAGCGCAGGCCGTCGCCGCTCCAGGGCACGCCTTGGGGCGATAGCAGCAGGTGCAGGTCGTAATGCCGGGCCAGTAGCTGTTCTTCCAGCCACAGCGGGCAGTCGTGGAACAGGACCTGGCTCCAGAGCATATTGCTCAGCAGGTGAGTATCGAGAATCAGCAGTTCAGGTTGCTGTGCCCGAGCCTGATCCTCCCAGGCCAGTTGGCCTCGGGCGATTTCGGGAATATCGGCCAGGCAGGTGTCGCGGCGCTCCTGTTCCATGAAATGACGCACGTATTCAGCGACCTGAAGGCCACCGAAGTGAGCTTGCAGCTCGGCCGCCAACCAGCTCTTGCCGCTGGACTCGGGGCCGGTAAGGACCAGGATCTTCATGGTTGCAAGGCCGGATCGGCACGCCAGCTGCGCCAGCCCTGGATGGCCAGCAGGGTGAACAAGGCATATAGGGCCGCAGTGAGATACAGCGCCTTATAGATGAACAGGCCGACGAAGATCACATCTACCGCGACCCACAATGGCCAGCACTGCACACGCTTTTGTGCCATCCACCATTGCGCCACCAGGCTGAAAGCCGTCAGGGCGGCATCGAGCCAGGGTTGGGCGGCATCGGTCCAATGGGCCATGGCGGCCCCCAGCAGCAGACTGCCAAGAGCGCCCAGAGCCAGTCCCTGGAGCAGCGCCGGGTATTGCAGCTGGCTGACTGGACGCCCCTGGTGCTGCTCGCCGCCGCGGGTCCATTGCCACCAGCCATAGAGCTGCAGCGCGGCATAGACCACCTGCAGCAGCATGTCGGAATAGAGTTTGACCTCGTAGAAGATCCAGCTGTAGAGCAGCACCATGACCAGGCCGATGGGCCAGCACCAGGGGTTTTGCTTGACCGTCAGCCAGACGGCGATGACGCCGAGCGCAGCGGCAAACAGTTCAAGCCCGGACATGGCGGTTCCTTGGGGAAATGGCGAAAGGGGGCGGATTGTACCCAGAGTAGGGGCCGTGCGTCAGGCCTTGCCCGAATCCACCTGTGCAACCAGCACCGGCGGATTCGCACGCACCGCGAAATCAGACGCGGAATTGCCGGAGCAGGCCATTGAGCTGTTCGGACAACTCCTTGAGGTGGCGGCTGGCAGTACTGGAGTGCTGGGCCGCCAGGGCCGTGCCCTGGGACAGCCCGGCGGCCTGGCCGACGTTGTGATTGATGTCCTCCACGACATGGGCTTGCTGCAGGGTAGCGCTGGCAATCGAGGCATTGAGGTTGTTGAGGGTATGCAGCGCCTGGCCGATGGCGCTGAGGCTGGCCCCAGCCAGGCCGGCTTGCTCGATGGTCAGTTGCGAGGCCCGGCTGCTGTCGCCGATGACCTTGACGGCCGCTTCGGAGTGATTTTGCAGGCGCTCGATCATGCCCTGGATTTCCGCAGTGGATTGCTGGGTGCGCTGGGCCAGCAGGCGCACCTCGTCGGCGACTACGGCAAAACCCCGGCCCTGCTCGCCGGCGCGGGCGGCCTCGATAGCGGCATTCAGGGCCAGGAGGTTGGTTTGTTCGGCGATGGAGCGGATCACCTCCAGCACCGTACCGATCTGGGTGCTTTCGGTGGCCAGGGTACGGATCACCTCCACGGCCTGATCGATGGTGCCTGACAGTTGGTCGATCTGTTGCAGGCTGCTGTCGATATTGACCTGGCCTTGCTGGGCCTGGACCTCGGCCTCGCGCACTTCGTCGGCGGCCTGTTCGGCATTGCGCGCCACGTCCTGGACGCCGGTGGTGACCTGGCTGATGGCGGCTGCCACCTGTTCCATTTGTAAGGATTGCTGTTGGCTGCGCTCCTGGGCCTCGGAGGCATTGCTGCCCAGTTCGCTGGAGGATTGCTCCAGGGCGGCTGCGCTGGCCTGCAATTGGGTCACGACGCCACGCAATTTGGCGGTGAAGCCGTTGAAGTGGCGGGCCAGCTCGGTGACTTCATCCTGGCCGTGGGTATCCAGGGTACGGGTCAGGTCGCTTTCACCGCTGGCGATATTGGCCATGGCGTGCACGGCCTCACGCAGCGGGCTGACGATACTGCGCACGATCAGTACCACCAGGGCGCCCATCAGCAGGGCGATCACCAGGCCAACCGAGGACGCACGCAATACCTGGGCATAGAACTCTTCCTGCAGGTCATCGATGTACACCCCGGAGCCGATGATCCAGCCCCAAGGCTGGAACAGTTGGATATAGGAGGTCTTCTGCACCGGCTCCTGGGCTCCGGGCTTGGGCCAGCGGTAATCGACCATGCCGGCACCCTTGGCCTTGGCCACCGCCACCATTTCGTTGAATACCTGGAAACCGTCCGGGTCCTTGATAGCGCCCAGGTTCTGTCCATCAAGCTTGGGGTTGGCCGGGTGCATGATCATCACCGGCGTCAGGTCGTTGATCCAGAAATAGTCATTCTGGTTGTAGCGCAGGCCACGGACCGCCTGCAGTGCCTGCTGCTGCGCCTGTTCGCGGCTCAGGCTGCCGGAGGCTTCCAGGCCCTGGTAGTAGTTCAGTACGCCAGCGGCGGTCTGCACCACATGCTGGGTTTTCTGCGCCTTGGCCTGGTACAGGTCGTCATGAATCTGCTTGAGCATCATCACGCCCAGGGTTACCAGGGTCAGCACTGCCACGACCAGGATCAGCCACAGGCGCTGGCTGATGGACATCTTGCGTAGGCTATTCATCATCCGGTCACTCCAGATTCTTGTTCTTGTCATAAAAGCTCGTAAGCATCCAAGCATGCCTGCCTGCGAGCGCCAACCCTACGGAAGTCCAATAACATCGCGGCGCATTTTGCGCCTGTCTGCTAGGATTTCGGCGCCTTTACACAAAACCTGAAGTTTTCTGAGTTTTTCACAGATTTTTCATGGGCTTGTGTTGATCTTGCCAGCCCTGCGGTTTTGGCTGTGATCGACGCCGTGAAGGCTTTGAATATTTAAAAAGAGGCATGCCACGAGCAGGGCCTCATTGGGGGATTGATGGATCTTTGGACCGCCGTACAAGCATTGATACTCGGGATTGTCGAAGGGCTCACCGAGTTTTTACCCATCAGTAGCACCGGGCACCAGATCATTGTGGCCGACTTGCTGGATTTTGGTGGCGAACGGGCAATGGCCTTCAACATCATCATCCAGTTGGGCGCGATCCTGGCAGTTGTCTGGGAATTCCGCCGCAAGATCTTCGATGTGGTAGTGGGCCTGCCCACCCAGCCCAAGGCCCGGCGTTTTACGGTCAACCTGATGGTGGCGTTTTTCCCGGCAGTGGTGCTGGGGGTGATTTTCGCCGACCTGATCCACGCTTATCTGTTCAACCCGATCACCGTGGCCACGGCGCTGGTGATTGGCGGGATCATCATGTTGTGGGCCGAGCGTCGCCAGCATCAGGTCCATGCCGAGAGCGTCGATGAAATCACCTGGAAGGACGCCCTCAAGGTGGGGTTCATCCAGTGCCTGGCAATGATTCCAGGAACCTCGCGCTCCGGCTCGACCATCATCGGTGGCTTGCTCTTCGGCCTGTCGCGCAAGACCGCGACCGAGTTCTCGTTCTTCCTGGCCATGCCAACCATGGTCGGGGCGGCGGTGTACTCCGGCTACAAGTACCGCCATCTGTTCCAACCTGACGACTTGCCGGTGTTCGCCATCGGCTTTGTCACCGCGTTCATCTTCGCGATGATTGCGGTCAAGGGGTTGCTGAAATTCATTGCCAGCCACAGTTATGCGGCATTCGCCTGGTATCGCATCGCCTTTGGCCTGCTGATCCTGGCGACCTGGCAGTTCGGTTGGGTCGATTGGGCGGCGGCCAAGGCGTGAAGGGCAGCCGTCAAGAAGGGCGTCCGGGCAATGCTGGGCGGGTTCAGCATGCCAGGAGCAAGCTGCTGGTCTTCGTCCTGTTGTGCGCCTTGCCATTGTTCGGCGCCCTGTCCCTGTGGTGGCGGGGCGTCTCGGCCATTCCTCTGCTGGCCTACGGCGCGGTCAGCCTGCTGACGTTCCTGGTCTACTGGCACGACAAACGTCGGGCCCGGGACCAGGGGCAACGTACGCCCGAGAACGTCCTGCATGCCCTGGAGCTGGCGGGTGGCTGGCCCGGGGCCTTGCTGGCGCAACAACTAGTGCGACACAAGACCCGCAAGCTGTCCTATCAGACCGTGTTTTGGTTGATCGTGGCCTTGCACCAGGTGTTCTGGATCGATCGACTGTTTCTTGAGAGCGGCCTGTTGAGCTGGATCTAGATCTGCAATCCGACCTGCGCCCGTTTGGGTAGCTTGGCCACCACCAACTGATGCGAGCGCTGCAACAGTTGCTTCAACTCAGCCGCTTCCAGGGGGTAGGGCACGCGCAATATGACCCAGTGGGCGCGAGCCAGGTAGGGCGCAGGAGAAACACCGGGGCGGTCGACATGGCCGAGGAACAGCTCAGGGTCGACCTTGAAGGCCAGGGATTCGCCCCGCAGGTTCTGCAGGGCGAACATCTTGGTCCCGGCAATCGAGAACACCCGCACACCTCCCCATTTGTAGTCTTCCCGGGCACCGGGCAGTCCCAGGCAAAACTGTGCCACTTGCTCTTGATCCATCAGTGGGGCTTTCACAGCAATCTGTCTCCACAGGCTTCGAAGGATTCGCGCAGGTGATCGATCCAGGCCCGCACGGCTGGCATCACGCCACGGCGATGGGGGTATACCGCTTGCAGCCAACCACCGGGCAGAGACCATTGTGGCAGCAACTGGATCAGTTGGCCGCTGCTCAGTTCCTCTTCGCAATAGAGCATCGGCAGCACTGTGCATCCAAGGCCGGCGAGGGCGCAGGCCCTGCGTACAATGAAGTCGTCGATCCCAAGGCGTGCTTCCAGGGCCAGTTCATGGGCGTTGCCTTGCTCGTCCAGTAGGCGCAGATGCACCAGGCGGTCCGCTTCCAGGGCGCCAAGGATCGGCAGGTGGCGCAGGTCATCCGGATGCTCCACTGGATGGCGTTGCAGGAATGCCGGGCTTGCGACTATCGCGGTCTGCGCCTGGCGCAGGCGCCGAGTGACCAGCAGCGGGTCCTCATCACCTTGCTCGCGTACCCGCAGCGCCACATCGACGCCTTCGTTGATCAGGTCGACACGACGATTGAGCAGGAGCATCTCCAACTGCACTTGCGGATACTTTTGCAGGAAGCTGCTCACCAGGGGGGTCAGTAGCTCATGGGCCAGGCCGACCGGGCTCGATACCCGGAGCCGACCGCGAGGCTCGCTGGCCATGCTGGCCACGGCTTCATCGGCCATTGCCGCCTCCAACAACATGGCCTGGCAATGGCGCAAGTATCGCTCGCCCACGGCCGTCAGCTTCAGTTGTCGGGTGGTGCGCTGCAGCAGCCGGGCATTAAGTCGTTCCTCCAACTCGGCGATGCGCCGCGACAGGCGCGACTTGGGTATCCCCAGCAGCCGGCCGGCCGCTGTGAATCCGCCAGCCTCGACCACTTTGGCGAAATAGTAGAGGTCGTTGAGGTCTTGCATGAGATACGGCCCTATTGTTCTGCTGATGGGATTAACTATCGCATTTATACCATCTAATCAGCTATTGGTTTCATGGGTAGGATTTACAACATTCGATCGCCAAGTGGCGGTCCTCACTTGGAGATCCCAGATGAAACTCTTGCATATCGATTCCAGCATTCTTGGTGACAACTCGGCCTCCCGTCAGCTGAGCCGCGACGTGGTTCAGGCCTGGAAGGCCGCCGAGCCACAGGCAGTGGTGACCTACCGCGATTTGGCTACTGATGCGATCAGTCATTTCTCCGCTGCTACCCTGGTTGCTGCGGGTACCGTTGCCGAATTGCGTGATGCGGCCCTGGAGCACGAAGCCCAGCTTAGCGCCCAGACCCTGAGCGAATTCCTCGCCGCCGATGCGGTGGTGGTGGCAGCCCCCATGTACAACTTCACCATTCCCAGCCAGCTCAAGGCCTGGTTCGATCGCATTGCGGTAGCCGGCCAGACCTTCCGCTATACCGAAGCCGGCCCTCAGGGCTTGTGTGGCGACAAGAAGGTGATCGTGGTGTCCACCGCCGGTGGCCTGCATGTCGGCCAACCTACCGGGGTGGGGCATGAGGACTACCTGCGGGTCATGTTCGGCTTCATGGGCATCACCGATATCGAGTTCGTCCGTGCCCATGGCCTGGCCTATGGCGACGACATGCGCAACAAGGCCATGACTGACGCCCAGGTACAGATCAACAAACAGCTCTTCGCTGCCGCGTAAGGCTTGTGTAAAGACGCTTCCCCCCTGCGTCAGCACTACTAGACTCTGTATTCCGGTCACTGCTTTCAGTGATCGGGTACGGAGTTTTTTCATTGGCGTTTTTCACGTTTTCTGGCCCGAGTTATGCAGCACACGAAGCGAGGCTTGTTTCCCGTGTAGCTCCATTGCGACGCCAGATCCGTTCCAGGGCCTTGGCAGCAAGGGATGGCAGAGGGAAGAGGCGCTCTCGATCCAGCGGCAAAGGTGGGCGTGTCATGAAAGGTCAATGTGCGTTGTTACTGATCTTCCTGCTCAGTGGCCTGGTTTCGGTGCAGGCTGCTCCTGCGCATGGTCCGCGCTGGAGCGTCGGTTTCCATGAAATGACGTTCCTAGACCCGTTGGACTTGCAACCGATGCGGGCTATCGCCTTCTATCCGTCCACCGGGATCGAGCACTCCAGCCCATTGGAGGGTTATCAGATTGCGGCCTCTCGCGATGCCAAGATCGCTATCGGTCGCTTCCCGATGCTGATGCTCTCCCATGGCAATACCGGCACGCCCCTGGCCTTGCATGACTTGGCTACATCGCTGGCGCGTAAGGGATTTGTCGTGGTGGCGGTGATTCATCCGGGTGACAACTCCAAGGACTACAGTCGGCTGGGAACCCTGAGCAACCTCTATGGACGGCCGATCCAGATATCCGAAGCCATCACTGCCACGTTGAGCGACCCGATGCTGTCACCGTTCGTCAATGCCGACCAGGTCGGTGTCATCGGTTACTCCGCCGGTGGCGAAACGGCCCTGATTCTTTCTGGCGCGACTCCCGACCTGGATCGCCTGCGGCGTTATTGCCTGGAGCGGCCCGATGATCGGGATGCCTGCAATACCCATGGCGAGCTGATCGTCGATCGTGACGATCTGGCGCCAGTGGCCGATCCGCGCGTGCATGCATTGATGCTCATGGCGCCGTTGAGTCTCAAGTTCGGTCGCCAGACCCTGGCCGGAGTGCATGTGCCCGTACTGCTGTACAGCGGAGACGGTGACCAACTGGTCGCCCTGGACAAGAATGCCGCGGCCCTGGCGCGCAAGCTGCCGGTGGCCCCAGATTTCAAGTTACTGGCCGGGGCCGGGCACTTTATCTTCATGGCACCGTGCAGTGCCGAACAATTGGCCGCGATGCCGGCCTTGTGTACCGACGCTGATGGCGTCGATCGCGAGGACATTCATCGCAACCTGATTGCTGAGGCGGGCAAGTTCTTCGCCCAGACCCTGGGGAGACCGAACAGGGCAGGGATGCAGACCGCCGATCAGTGACTCAGGCGCCGCTGCGGCGCTTGAGCAGCAGGGTCAGTCCCAGGCCGCTGAGTGACAACAATGCGGCGCAGAAGAAGATCCACGAATAGCCCAGGTTCAGCGCAATCGCGCCCATCAGCGGCCCGGCTACGGCCAGTGCCAGGTCGAAGAACACGGCGTAGGCACTCAAGCCGGCACCCCGACTGCTATTGGGAACTTGCTTGATGGCCTCCACGCCCAAGGCCGGATAGACCAACGACAGGCCGAAACCGGTAAGGCCCGCACCCACCAATGCCCAGCTGGGGGATGGTGCCAGCCAGAGCAGGCTCAGCCCCAGGGTCTCGACACACATGCAAGCGATAGCCGAGCGAAAGCCGCCAAAACGGCCGATGCTGGAAATGAACAACAAGCGTGAACAGATGAAGCACACGCCAAATACCGTGAGGCAATAGGCTGCGCCGTTCCAGCCAAGGCTCAGGTAGAACAGGGTGATGAATGTGGTCAGCGTGCCATAGCCGATGGAGGCCAGGCTCAGGCTCACACCGAACGGTGCAATGCGCCCGAAAACCGCCCAGAAAGGCAGGCGTTCGCCCCGTACCACGGGCACCGAAGGCTTGTTGCGTATCAACAGTAGCGCCGCCAGCGCCAGGGCCGACAGGGCGATACCCAGGCTGGCGAAGCCATATTGCTGGACCATCACCACCCCAAGGGGTGCACCTATGGCTATTGCGCCGTAGGAGGCAATGCCATTCCAGGAGATCGATCGGGCAGTGTGCTCGGTTCCTACCTGTCCCATGCACCAACTGATGGTGCCAACCCCGATCAAGCCTTGAGCGACCCCCAGTAGCAGGCGTCCCGCCAGCAGCACTGCCAGGCTCAGCCAGGGCAGGTTTTGCAGCAGCACCGATACCAGGGTCAGCAGGCCGCTCAGCACAATGCCCAGCAGGCCGTAGATGATTGCGTGCTTGGTGCCCACGGTGTCCGACAGACGCCCGGCCAGGGGGCGGCTGAGCAAGGTGGCCAAGTACTGCGAGCCTATGGTCACCCCGGCGACTATCGCGCTGAACCCCAGTTCTTCGTGGACATATCCCGGCAGCACGGCGATTGGCAAACCAATGCAGAGGAAGGCGATAAAGGTATAGAAGACGATGGAAACGATCTGCAGGGTGATCGCCATGGAGCTTTGGGCGGGCGGTTGACGCTCGGGCATGGAGGCTCTTCGCGGGTGGCGGTTAGAGGAGCGCATCATCGCGTGCCGCGAAGGTAAAAGGAAGCTGGCTAACTATTTATCCCAGGGGGTGATGAATCGAGCCGATGCAAAAAGCCCCATCACGAGTGATGGGGCTTTAGTTTGACGCTTGCAGCTTGCGGTGGCTTAGAACAATACGCCCTGGCTACGCAGGTAGTCGTCGTAGGTGCCGCTGAAGTCAGTCACACCGTCGGGGCTCAGCTCGATGATACGAGTGGCCAGGGACGATACGAACTCACGGTCGTGGCTGACGAACAGCAGGGTGCCTGGGTAGTTCTCCAGGGCCAGGTTCAACGCTTCGATGGATTCCATGTCCAGGTGGTTGGTCGGTTCGTCCATCAGCAGCACGTTGGGCTTTTGCAGGATCAGCTTGCCGAACAGCATGCGACCCTGCTCACCACCGGAAATCACCTTGACCGACTTCTGGATCTCGTCGTTGGAGAACAACATGCGGCCGAGGGTGCCACGGATCATCTGTTCGCCCTGGGTCCACTGGCCCATCCACTCGAACAGGCTGACATCGTCTTCGAAATCATGGGCGTGGTCCTGGGCGTAGTAGCCGACTTCCGCGCTTTCGGTCCATTTCACTGCGCCGGCATCCGGAGTCAACTCGCCTACCAGGGTGCGCAGCAGGGTGGTCTTGCCAATGCCGTTGGGGCCGATGATTGCAACGCGTTCGCCCGCTTCGATGGTGAAACTGAAATCCTTGAACAGCTGCTTGCCCTCGAAACCCTTGGAGACCTTTTCCAGGGTGACGGCTTGGCGATGCAGTTTCTTGGTCTGCTCGAAGCGAATGAAGGGGCTGACCCGGCTCGATGGCTTGACTTCGGCCAGCTGGATTTTGTCGATCTGCTTGGCACGGGAGGTTGCCTGCTTGGCTTTCGAGGCGTTGGCCGAGAAGCGGCTGACGAAGGTCTGCAGTTCGGCGATCTGGGCTTTTTTCTTGGCGTTGTCGGCCAGCAGTTGCTCGCGAGATTGGGTCGCGGCGGTCATGTACTCGTCATAGTTGCCTGGGAACAGGCGCAGTTCACCGTAGTCCAGGTCGGCCATGTGGGTGCAGACGCTATTAAGGAAGTGCCGGTCGTGGGAAATGATGATCATGGTGCTGTTACGCGCCGTGAGAATGTTTTCCAGCCAGCGAATGGTGTTGATGTCCAAGTGGTTGGTCGGCTCGTCCAGCAGCAGCACTTCCGGGTTGGAGAACAGCGCCTGGGCCAGCAGGACCCGGAGCTTCCAGCCTGGGGCTACTTCGGTCATGGAGCCGAAATGCTGCTCCAGGGGAATGCCCAGGCCCAGCAGCAGTTCACCGGCACGAGACTCGGCGGTATAGCCATCCATTTCGGCGAATTCTGTTTCCAGCTCGGCCACGGCCATGCCGTCTTCTTCGGTCATTTCCGGCAGCGAGTAGATCCGGTCGCGCTCGGCCTTGACCCGCCACAATTCCTCATGGCCCATGATCACGGTGTCGATCACCGTGAATTCTTCGTAGGCGAACTGGTCCTGGCGCAATTTACCCAGGCGGACGTTCGGCTCGAGCATGACCTGGCCGCTGGAGGGTTCGAGGTCACCACCGAGAATTTTCATGAAGGTCGACTTGCCGCAACCGTTGGCGCCAATCAGGCCATAGCGGTTGCCGTTGTTGAATTTGACCGAAACGTTCTCGAACAGCGGCTTGGCGCCGAACTGCATGGTGATGTTGGCGGTGGAGATCAAAATGCTTACCTATCAGTAACTTACGAAGCCGGATTTTCAGCTGATACCGATTTGATACCAATCTTGAGCTTTTCCAGCTCGCTCCAGTCGGAGCTTGAGTTGAGCCAACGGGCATACGTCGACAGCAGCATTTGCATGCTGTGACCCAGCTGTTGGGCGATAAATGCGGGGTTAAGGCCGGACATTGAGCATATTGTCGCATAGGTGTGACGACAGTTGTATGGGGGCCTCCTCCTAATCCACGGCTCATTCAGCACCGGCACCCAATGCTTGTGCAGGCCTGGCGTCTGCTTTAGGTCGTAGCGGATATCTTTGGCCGCGCACTGCTGGATCGCGGTGAAGTACTTCGGGTTGACGCGGGCAAGGTATGCCATGGTCTTCTCCTGGGTATGCGCCGTCCTCCGGGCGGATGGCGGCATGATGGATATTTGGCGTGGGATGGGGTATGACGCATGGCCGGCATGGAGCCGGGCAAAAGAGGGTTTGACATGAATTACACAGCCAATGGGCCGTTTGAAGTATCGCTAAATCCGGAGTCCTTGAGTGTCACTGCCGAGGGGACGGGGCTTGGCCGGATGTCTCTAGACAAGCAATTCCATGGCGATCTGGACGCGATCAGCAAAGGCGAAATGCTGTCGTTTCGCAGTAGCGTTCAAGGTTCTGCAGGCTACGTTGCCATGGAAACCGTGCATGGAACATTGAACGGCCGCCGTGGCAGCTTCGTGCTTCAACATAGTTCGACCATGAGTCGTGGAGCCCCCGTTCAGTCCATCAACGTCGTACCAGATTCCGGTACTGAAGCGCTTTCCGGGCTGGTTGGCAGCATGATCATTACGATCACCGACGGGCAGCATTCATACAAATTTGAGTACGAACTACCAGGTCAGAACTGACCCTTGCTCACTGGCTGGTAGCGCCGGATGCTCAGGCCGCAGCGACGTCGTCGATCAGAAGGACAGGGGGTGGAAGAGGGCGCTGCGGGTAGTCTTCGGGTCTCGCAATTGCTGCGGACCCGAAGGGCTTCACAACAACTTAAATTCGGATAATTTGCGTGATGTACGGTTTGCCTTTAATGGGCGCATAGATTTCCACGATGGCATTCCAGGATCCTGATGAGCCCGGTAGGGTTGCTACTGTCAGATAGCGATAGTTTGTGCCATTTACGACCTGGCTCGAAACTTCTTTAGGGACGTACTTCACACCAATGACGCCAGCTATCGCTTCCTCGAATACCTTTTTTTCCTCGGTAGTCAGCGGGTGGTAAGGGGTCCATCCACCAACGGAATGCTCTTGAGCTGTCATGAATTAAATCTCCATATTTAAATTCCTACTCGTCTGGCTTTTCGGAGTTCGCCCCGTCTATTGAATGGTTTCCGGAATCCATTTCCTGAATGGTTTTCCGAGCATCCCTACTCCGATTTACTGTGAACCCGGGTGCTTGGGAAAACACCGATACGAGCCTACTGCCGGTCCGGGGGAGTGTAGATCAGGAGCCTGGGGGATCAAGGCAGGGACGCGCGGAGGCAATGAGCGCAAAGCTTCGGGCTCGATACCTTCGCTGCGGTTTCACTCTGAGGTGTGGGCCATGAGCCCTGAGGAGCTAGGTATGTCAGCGTAAATTGCGACGAAATACGATGGGTGCGAAGGGTCGCGAAGCACTCCTAGATGGTCGGAGGCGAAACGCTGCTACGGCTGCTACTGGCATTTCATCCGCACTGGATGCTCGGACAGGAAGACGATAGATTCAGCCTCTAAAGGATGACTCTCACCCATGGAGTGGATTTTTTGCGCAAACTGGTTGTTGTACTTATGTTCGGTCTTCCGTGCAGCTCTCCTGTAATCGCAGGTGATGGCGGCGTGAAAGTGTCGGCCTTTGGTGCAGTTGTTTCATCGAGTCTTGCTGTGACTCTTTTCCCCGTTACCCTCACCGAAGACAGTCAAGCAAGTACCCAGAACAGCGCCAAGAAAGGCGATCCAAAAATACTTGCCGCTCGCAATGATGCGGCAGCCTTCGTCGCAAGTGATGGCGTTATTCGAAGCGCGAGCTTGGAGGCTGCATTTGAGGTGCTACGTACTCAGAGTAAAACGCGTACGGTCAGCGACATCAGGCTAGCTCAAGCGGTTTTGGTTTACGGATATCGCTAGCGAAATGCATATCGGCCACTCGTAACGAGCCCAGCACCACGTTGGGCTTATTGCATTTGGAACATACCTACTGCCTGCGAGCATCAACTTGGATTTCAGATACATAGAAGGAGCACATTATCTTAGAATGGGCCTTTCCCGCCCTTCAAAGGAATGATTACGTGGTGAGCAACAACGCCATCTGCTGTCCGCAATGCCAAGGCCAAAACGTACAGCTACTGTCCGTCATACATGCTGCTGGTACTACTCACATACAAGCAACCCATCACGCACAATCCGGATTCGGGCCAGGCGTGACCGTCGAAACTACAGGTCGGCATCAGACCTACTTGGCCGCTAGCGTCGGTCCACCTCCAGGTAAACGCTTGCTTGGCCCAGTGATCCTCACGGGGGTTGGCGCCATCATCTTGTACGACGGCCTCAAACTTATGAATACGTTCTGGGGTGTGGATTGGACGAGGTTCTTCATGGGCTCGATATTGATCACCGTCGGTGTGATTGGATTCGTTCGCCATTGGAAATTCAACGTCGCGCAGTACGACAAGTTGCAAGAGTGGCGCCGCACCTGGCTATGCCACGCTTGTGGCACGCGATTCCTGCCGTAAACGGCGCAAGAGGGCACCTTCGGGTGCCTTTTCTTTTTCGTCTTTAAGCTAACTTGTATCGTGGTGTCGAGGTTGACCGCATGAAGCTCTCCGGCAAGTGTCAGAGCAAGGATGGCTATAGCCGTGCCTACATTGGGAAGCCTGGTCTTACTGCGCAGCTATTGTCTGTACTTGAGGGAGTGGAGTTCACCCGGGGGATCATCTCTGTCTCGGCCTGCTCGCGTCGATATGTTTCTGCTCAGGATTAACGCCTGGCGCCGTAGGCGTATCAGGACACTCCTCTGTCCATCGCGTAACCGTCATCTCATTGAGTTGCTCGCCGATGGTGTCGATACGCAGGCAAGTGCCTTTCCTTGAGTAGAACAAGATGCAGCGCGAGCTATCGAAGGAGCAGGCATCGACGTCGAAAAACTTGTGCGCAGCCAGTTCTCGTTCCACGCCACTGTATCCATGACTATCAGCGGCATGCATCCGTATCGGCTGCCAACCTTGCCTGATTAATTTAGCCCTGGTCTTGATCAAAGACTCACCGACGGCGATGTTGGCCACCCCATGCTTGTTGTTTACTGCCTGCGAGTTATCGGCAAACACTGAGTGGCTACCAATGCAATAAAGCACTACGAGCGTGAGGCTCGAAAGCTTAAGGTCAAGGGTATTAAGCGAGAAGTCGGCGAATTTCATCAGCCTGGTATGCTCAGGGCAAGTGGTCTTGTTGTATCGCTTGATTTACGCATAAAGGCTGTAAGTCGATGCGCCATGGGTACTGCAACGTCCGCTACGAAAACTGATTGTCGGCCACTTGGTCGACTGCTTGAACTCATCGGTGTAGCGCGGGCTGCTTGGCCACATTTTCAGGTAAGGGAGTGTCTGTGAAATCCAGGGCAACTCACACTGCTGTTGGCCTCAGACCGACCTAGAAGGTCAAAGAGACCACCACAGTACTGGGCTTTTGGTATCTGGAACACCTTTTGGCACCACGTTACAGTACTAGACGATGGCCTGGACTCAAACCAAGAACAAGGAGGTGGCTGATGCTGGCAAAACTGTTGGTAACGGTCGGAATTGTCTTCTATGCCGTGGTCGTACCGATTCTTGAGATCAACGATACCCATGTATTCAACCCCGCGTGGGAGCCACATGCCAGGCTGCATGAGACTTGGCAGTTGTTTACCAATACTGCACTTGGAGTATTCAGTGTCTGGCTGGTTTGGGAGGCGGGTAACGTGAAGCTCGCGAGCCTTCTCACGACATTCGTAACGGGCGGATTCTTGTTGGCCTACTGGTTTCGGGATGGCTACGGCGGTTCGATGGTCCTTACCGATGGATCTGAGAGAATGATCATTGGACTCAATCTGGGATTGGTGGCCTACACACTGGCCATCCTGCTTGCCGGGCTTGCCGTGATCATTGACCAACGCAGCCGAAAGTCTGCCTAGACCTCATCGAAAGGCTTCAAATTGATGCTGACTGCCTGATTGTGACAGCGGGGCTTTGATGTTTTTTCATCATGTAGAGGGGAAGGGCAGAGGGGCGCAAATTTAGGAGGATGCCAACCCTTGAGAACTGAATCTAAACCGGTTCTTTTTACTCCGGTGGGATGATCTCAGGTCGCCCTTGGCAGCAGGTTTTTACTCCTCGTCGGTCCAGCCTTTGATTTCCATGGCAAATGCCGACCACTTCTGCTGTTCGGACTCGCTATTTTCCCCACAGTAGCTCGGACCGTCGCGCTCAACTATCGACCCTGCCTTTAGCTTGATCGTCCCGCAGTTGTTGCCGATATCTTCGTCAGCGAACAGGACAATGATTTCTTCAGATGGGTGAAGCGCCGAGAGCGCCTTGAAAACAGGTTCGGGCGCTGACCAGGCTGTATCGAAAGTGAGTTGGCAGCCATCGGTGTCGACGGTCTGGTGGTAGGCGTTCCATTTGGTTCCCCAAATCGAGCTTACTGGTTCACCTTTGGACTTGATGAGCTTGTTGAAGTCAATCTCACCGTTTGCGTTTATCAGTGATGCGAGGACATGGGCAGGGGCGTTGATCTTGTTGGTTACATGGTTGGGCATGGTAAGCCTTCTTTACCTGCGATCGCCTGGCAGGCCGTCTGTTGGTTTATCTTGAACTACCCCAGCCTTGAAGCGTGCTTCTGTACTTATGGAGGAGGTCAATCAGAAGATGCCATGGAGGGCTCGCCTTAGTGTGTTGGCGCATAGCCTTAGGCCTTCATCCAACTCGCACTCTCATGGCTTCGGCGAGAAAACCACCTTGATCGGGTTGTTGGGCTTATACATTGCAATCGATGGGCCGTACTCGGGGTTGAAGCCTGGGAGCCATGCCCGAAGTTCGGTATCCGAGACCCATTCGAGTTGTAGCTGGCTTGCCGACTCGTTTGCGTCGAATTGCATCAATGCCTCCACCGCCGATTGGCATGCTGCCGATACACCCGATTCGAGTATGGAAACCTGAATCTTCTCGCTCCATGTAATGGACCCGCTTTGAGGGCACTGACGTACCTCTACATGATACTTCCCGCTGGGTGAAGGCAGGTCGGAAACGAGTTTGTTTGGGCCGCAGGCTGCCAACAAAGCGGAAAAGAAAAGCAGGGTAGGGATGCTCTTATTCATTGCTGCATTCCAATTGCTAGGGGCTGGCGGGCAGCCAATCCATGAGTCTTGCTATGCAGTGTGAACGAAACAGGACCCGTAGTTAAGAAGTTGCTGCTAAAACACGCCGCGGTGTGCCGCAGCCCGGTTCTCTCATAAGGAGTTCCTTGCGGCATGTGGCCCTACAGGCTTGGATATTGAGTAGGTGGCAAAATGCAATTACGATGCCGCGCTTCTACAATGGAGTCGCATGATGTTTCCTCGGTACTTTCGCTGGATCTCAGCATTTGGCGTGCTCGCCGCGTTGGTTGTGCTCGTCATCATGGCGCTGCCGGTGGTGTCTGGCATGGCGCCTGCTTCTGACCTGATACGGCCTGTCATCGCGGCTGTTGCGTTTGGCTGGGCGTTCACCCAGTCGACCAAGGCCTGACTTTCCTCGATACATCATCAGGGCAGATTGCGGTCCTATGGCTTAAGGATCGACTACTGCTGGCTATAGCGATGGGTGAGGGTGACTGATCAGCCTCTGTCGATAACCGCTCTCATCGACCTGCGCAGGGTACCTGCCGCTATCAAGCAATGTCCGCAACTGTTGCGAATGACTGGATTGCCGAAAGGCGACCTGGCATTCGGCAGCATCGAAGAAGCGCCTAAGGTGCGGCAAGACTCGATCGAGGATGGCTGGCTCCACTTGCAGCGACAGGCTGACAATGTCCAGCTGATCGCTCAGCTCTCGATACATATCGATCACCAGAACGCTTTGGTACTTCCCGCAGGGGTAGACATGTACATCACCGGTGCCCACGGATGTCTCGTTGAAATAGACGTCATGGAGCCCGGTGATGTCGAGCACAATGCCCATGGCCTGCAAGGCCGCCACCAAATCGGTATTGGGGGCGCTCTGGTCGTCGTTCCAGGTAACGAAATCGGGCATGGAGATACAGATATCGAATTCGTTGGCACAGATGATCGGTGTCACTGCAGGCCGCTCCCAGAAATGAAGGGCGCTGATCCTACCACCTAAGCTTGTTGTTCCAGCAAAGCCAGCCACTCTTTCTTGCTGATACGACTTATATGCTCGGTCCGATAGTCACTCATGAATTGATTGAATTTGTTCTCCTGCGTGTGGTGATGCTTGAAGCCACATTTTGCCTGGGCCTTGAATGACTGTTCGTTTTCCGCGAAGTAGCCGCACCATAGGGCACTGAGGCCCAAGTCCTCGAAGGCATGGTGCATCAGGGCCTTGACGGCTTCCGGTATCAGACCCAGGCCCCAGAACGGAACGCCGATCCAATAGGCGACCTCGGCTTCATCATTGGCAATCTCGAAGTTGCTGTCCTTGCCGATCAACAGCCCTACCAGGCCGATTGCGATGTCGTTTTCCCTTGATGTCACGGCATAGACCTCCGGGTGCGAGAAGACTGTCTGGATAATTTCCAAACTCTGCTCCACGCTGGTATGCACCGGCCAACCGGCAATGGGCCCAACCCGTGGGTCCTTTGCGTATTGGTAGAGGCTGGGCGCGTCGCTGGCTTTCCAGGCCCGTAATACAAGGCGTTCAGTGTTCAGCATCGGTTCTCTTCTGTATTGGGAGGGAGACAGTAAGAAGACAATTGTGGAAATGAGAGCGAGCGCCGGCAACGCATGGACTTGGGTAAAATAAGTAGTTTTGAAAACTAGTAGCCCGAATGGCTCGCTGGCCTGGAGTGTTGAATGCAAATGAATTCCCTGGGAGATCCCGGCACCGAAGACTATGTTATCGGTGAGAGCCAGTTCAGCGGGGAAGTAGGGCATCCACTGGCGTTGGCCTATGTGGTTGTGCTGATTTGCCAAGACGGAAGTGCCGAACTGGAGGTCAATTTCCAGCCGTACAGGATGATGAAGGGGGATTTCCTGGTACTTGCTGAAGACTCCATTGCCTTGATAACCAGCAAGTCGGACGATTTTTCGTGTACTGGCTATCGACTCAACCGATCCGCTGCGGCAGAGGTGGCGGCTGTATTGCCTAGCAGCTTGTTCGTTTTTTTGAATCGTTTTCCGTTCTTTCGTCCAGACCAAGGGCTCAGCGCTTTCCTGCAAGCCTGGGAGAGCCAGCTGGCGATGATCCAGGGCCAATGTTCGAGCTACAAGCGGGTCATGTTCATCAATCATTTGCAGAACCTGTTCTTGTGGCTCTGCGCGGAAGTGGATCTGGAGGCGGGGACAAAAAACGACTACAGCAGGCCAGAGGCAATCTGCTGGAAGTTCTGGGAGTTGATTTCGGCACACTGCAAGCAACACCGCGAAGTGGCGTTTTATGCAGGCCTGCTACACATCACTCCCTTCTATCTGTCGCAACTTTCCAAGAAGTACTTCAATGACGCCCCCAAGACCCTGATCGATAGACAGGTGGTGCTGGAGATCAAGAAACAGCTTGGCCAACCTCGAAAGTCCGTCCAGCAGATCGCTGATGAGCTGCACTTTGCCGACGCTTCCTACTTGGGTAAGTACTTCAAGCGTCATACCGGCCTTGGCTTGAGCGAGTACCGCAAAAGCTAGGCAGCCCTGTGCGGTACGAGGGGGGTAAAGACGCCCCTGTGGGTTTTTAGGTTGTCCCCGGTCCGGGTCTTTGGCATCATCTGGCCTTCATTCCTTACCCAATCCTCCACCCCTCTCAATTGGGGGTTGGGTATAGGAATGTCTTGAACCCGGCTGCTCGGCCGGGGTTTCTTCTTAGGGATGAGCCGAAAACTTGCGATGGATATGCAGCATGAACCCTCCGTTACTGACGCTCGTTTGCCCATCAAGCGAAGTAAATGGCGGTGGCGAATTCTGTTCTTCGGTACCTGGCTTATCGCCGCCTTCCTCTTCTTGATCCTCCTGGGATTGGGTGTCGCTGCGCTGATCAGCGGATTCGATGATGAGCTTGATTGGCAATGGCGTTGCCTGGCGTTTGGCACAGGGGGCGCAATTGTCGTGTTGTGCCTGGGGATGTTGAAGGCCGCATTTGTGGAGCGTTCATCCGCTGCCACCTAGAGCAGGTTCTCCAAGACGTTAAAAGCCCGATCAAGCATCGGGCTTTTTGTTGCCTGGATGACACTGCGCCGGCAAGGCTCAGGTGGCGGATTTGAAGTAGCGGGCCGGTGTGCTTCCGAACACAGCCTTGAACGCCGCGACAAAGCTGGAGGCCGATTCGTAGCCCACATTTAGCGCGACATTCGTCACGCTTTCGCCATAGGCCAGGTACTCCATGGCCGTCAGCAGTCGTTGGCGGTGGCGCCAGTTACCGAAAGACATGCCAGCCTCATGGCTGAACAGCCGCTCAATGGTCCGTGGACTGGCGCCCACCTGCTTGGCCAGAACCTCCAGCGGCAGTCGGTTTGCCGGATCGCTACGCAGGATTTTCGCCAGGCGCGTGGCACGAGGGTCCGTGGGGAAGGGCAGGTCCACCGGTGAGTGGTCCAGAGCGGTCACCTGGTCGATCAAGACCCGGGCCAAGCGAGACTGTGGCGTGTTTTCGGCATAGTCCCAGGGGAACCCGGCACAAGCAGTCATCACTTCGCGCATCAGTGGCGTCATGGCAACCACTAGGCAGTAGCCTTCCTTGGGCATGTCGTAGGCATCCGGGTCGATGTACAGCACACGGGTATGGGTTGGCCGCTTGACCTGGGTTGCATGTTCGGTGCCGGAGCTGACCCAGATCGCCCGGGTGGCGGGGAGGACCCACTCCCCCAAATCCGTGGTGACGTGAATGACACCATTGGCGGCGCACATCAGTTGGTGGCGCCTGTGCCGGTGAGGTGCCGCTTCTTCGGGCAACCATTGCTCCAGGCGGCCGACGACGGGGGCGTAGGCATTGTCTGGATCGGGGTCCCTGGGGGGATTATCGTGACGGGTTATCGACATAATTTGGCATAGTACAGATAAATAACGAATTTCACTCCTGTTAATGTAAATCAATCTCAATAAAGAGGTGGAATTTTGCATTCCCGAGGAGTGGTTGTGTCACACGTTCAAACAGATTTCCCCGCACCTTTACCGGGTCATGCGTCGAGCACCCCATCCCTGAAGGGTGCCAAGCGATCGACTCAACTGTCGTTTTTCATGGCGGGGTTCGCACTCTCATCCTGGGCCCCCCTGGTGCCTTTTGCCCAGGCGCGCCTGGCCGTGGACTCGGCCACCCTGGGAGCCCTGCTGTTGTGCCTGGGGCTTGGAGCCCTGATCGGTATGCCCGTTGCCGGAGCGCTGGCCAGTCGCCTGGGGTGTCGCCTATTGATCGTAGTGGGAGGCATTGGCTTGACAGCCACCTTGCCGCTTCTGGCCATTGTCTCGACACCCGCGGTACTGGGGCTCTGTCTGCTGCTGTTCGGTGCATCCATAGGTGCCATTGACGTGGTGGCGAACATCCATGGGACCCAAGTACAAAAGATTGCCAATACGCCGCTGATGTCGTTGTTTCATGGTTTCTACAGCGTCGGTGGCCTGATAGGCGCTGTTGCGGTGACGGCTGCGATCGCTGCCGGGGCAAGCCCGGTGCTGGCTGCAAGCGTTGCCGCACTGGTGGTCGCCTGTTGCTTGCTGATGGCGGCTCCAGGGTTCCTGGACATCGAGAGTAGCGAGAGGGCGCCGTTGTTCGTCATGCCCAAGGGCGTGGTACTGGTGGTTGGGCTCCTGGCCATGGTGATCTTCCTGGCCGAAGGCGCGATGCTCGACTGGAGTGCACTGCTGCTCACCCGGGAAAAACACCTGGACATCGCCGTGGCCGGTGCCGGGTACTCGCTCTTTGCCTGCGCAATGACCCTGGTCCGCCTGGTGGGTGATCGGATGGTCCAGCGCATCGGCGAGCGCACGATGCTCCTGGGGGGCTTCCTGGTGACTGCCATGGCCCTGGGGCTGGCTGCCTGGGCCAGCAGCCTGGTCCTGGTATTCATCTGCATAGCCGTTGCCGGACTGGCAGCGGGCAATGTCGTCCCAGTGTTGTTCTCGCTGGCAGGCCGGCAGCGAATCATGCCAGCGTCCCACGCTATCGCGGCAGCCAGCATGCTGGGCTATCTGGGTGTCCTGCTGGGGCCGGCCTTGGTGGGGTATGCGGCACACGCCATCGGACTCATTCACTCCTTCTATGCCGTGGCAGCGCTGGTCGCCCTGGCCGCGATGGTTATCCCGTGGATGATTGCCAGTCGTGCCCCGTCTGCTGGAGCATCTGCATGAACTGCTGCAGATGCGCCGCGGCCTTCACGGGCTCGGCTTGGAGCAGGCAATGAGGGGCATCGACCTCGATCAGATGCACATCTTGGCGAAGCTGCTGGATCAAGGCCGAAGCCTGGGGAGGCACCAGTCGATCCTCCCGGGCGCGCAGATACAGCAGCGGTACCTCCAAGGCAGCCAAGGCCTGGCACCTGTCGACACCGATCACCTCCCGCAAGCGCAGACGCAGCACTGCCGGCGCCACCCGGGCGACGGCGGTGATGAGCATGTTGCGCAGCGTTGGGGTGGAAAACCCGCCCAGTAGCAGGGCATCCATCGGCCAGGAAGGCAGGTATTGCAAGGGCATGAACTTGAGCAAGGGCGCCAGGGGCGCCAACGCTGGACGGGGATTGCGGACAAAGCTGCTGCACAGGACCAACCCGATCAATCCTGTGGGCCGCCTGGCGGCGATACCCACCGCTATCGGGCCGGAAAAGGACTCACCCAGCAGCACGAACGGTCGCTCCCGTGGGATCTGCTGCCACACGCGCTCTTCCAGGGCCGGATAATCAAGGGCCCGGTCGCTCGGGTAATCCAGGACCTGCACCGGGGTGCTGGGGCCCAGTGCGTCAAGCAAGGGTTGGAACAGGGTGCCGGTGCCGTCCATTCCAGGCAGCAGGACCAGCATCGGGGGGAGGGTAGCAGTCATCGACCAGGCGATCCTTACCAGGCAGTTCGGTTAGTGGCGCAGGATACTCCGCTGCAATCGGCAGGCACAGCCAACAGCGCATCGAGCTTTATTGAGGTATATCAATCCCTTGAGTGGTAGATGGGGCCAAGCGCTGGAACAGAGCAGCTTTTCACAAATTTGAGTTAACCATTGATTACAAACTGTGGCTAAAATGCCAGCCGACGGCCAGATGCCGAGAGCCGGACGGGCAACGAAGCGTGTTGCCCGTCGCGCTTTTTCAATTCAGACGCTGCCATTTGCCTCTGGCCTTCCGGGCTTTTGGAGGCGCAGCATGTTCCCTTCTGACATGTGACGATTTCCGTGAAACTCATCATTGCCGCTGTATACGTCCTATCCATCGCATACGTACACCTGCGGGGGCGCGTGCGCCACAAACTGGGCCGCCAGCTCAGTGACCACTCCACCTTCCTGGCCCCCATCAACTGCTTCCTCTACCTGTTCTCCAAGCACCCGAACCGGCCTTACCTGGACCCGGCGGATTTTCCTGAAATGCAAAAGCTGCAGGAGCATTGGGAAGAGATTCGTGCCGAGGGCCAGAACCTGCTGCAGGCTGGCGAGATCAAGCGTTCGGAGCAGTACAACGACGTAGGTTTCAACTCGTTTTTCAAGACCGGTTGGAAGCGCTTCTACCTCAAGTGGTACGGCGATAGCCATCCATCGGCCATGAAGCTGTGCCCGCGCACCACCGAGCTGGTGCAAAGCATCGGTTCGATCAAGGCGGCGATGTTCGCCGAGTTGCCTCCGGGCTCCAAGCTGGTACGCCACCGCGACCCCTATGCTGGTTCCTACCGTTATCACCTGGGCTTGTCCACGCCTAACAGCGAAGGTTGCTACATCGACGTCGATGGCGAGCGCTATCACTGGCGTGACGGCGAAGCCGTGATGTTCGATGAGACCTATATCCACTACGCGGAAAACACCACCGACCAGAATCGCATCATCCTGTTCTGCGATGTCGAGCGGCCGATGAAATATCGCTGGGCCGCAGCGTTCAATGGATGGTTCAGCCGCACCGTGATGTCGGCGGCCGGCTCGCCCAATGATGCCGGTGACAAGACTGGTGGCCTGAACCGTGCCTTCAACCGCCTGTACAAGATTCGCCTGCGGGGCAAGGAACTGAAAAAGCGCAATCGCACGCGCTACTACCTGGAAAAGTGGGCGATCTTCGCCGCACTCTTGTTGCTGTTCATCTATATCTGATTTATCCCGCCTCCAGCAGCCCTTTCACCGAGCCGTTATTGCGCGGTGGTGAAGGGGCCTGCCGATCCGCCCCCGCATCTGCGTCCTGGATACTGGGCGCTGCATGTTCTTGAAGATAATTTGATTAACAAAGCCGAACCCTGGGCGTAGCGTGGAATCGTATTCGATACCTTGTCGCTCCCATGGAGGCTTGTCATGAACAGTCTGGTTCGCGGGCTCACCGCATTGTGTTTGCTTGGTTGGGCTACCGCCAGCACCTGGGCCGCGAGTCCCGAAGCCCTTGTTTCCAGCCCGTTTCCCGAAACCCAGCAGTTGGCTCAGAACCTGCCGGGTAGCGGCAACAACGACCCTTACAGCAATCCCATCCGTCGGGCGAACCCCAACAGCATGCAGGGTACCCAGCCTGCCAACCCTCCGCTGCGTGGTCCTGGCACCGTGCCCAATGGCCAGCCGCCTAGTCTGGAGAACGGCGGCATTGGCAACGGCTATCCTCGTGGCAGGGCCCCGCAACCCAATCCCGACCCCCGGTTGCCGAGCCCCAGTTACGACGCCAATGGCAACCGGCGTTGAGGCAATCCGTTGTCGAGCAGGCGGCCGGCAGGCTGCCAGGGAATTCAATGATCCATAGAAGGAAGCAAGGCATGCGTAGAACCCTTTTTGCCGCGTTGTGCGCCAGCACCCTGTTGAGCGCCGTATCGGTCCAGGCCGCGGATCCCCAGCAGTTTCCCAGCGAGCAGGGCACCTTGAGCCTGGTCCCTGTGGTGCAGGGGTTGAATCATCCCTGGGCCCTGGCCTTCCTGCCAGGACGCCAGGGTATTCTGGTGACCGAGCGCCCCGGCAACCTGCGACTGGTCAGCCCCGAGGGCAAGCTGTCGGCACCCCTGAGTGGCGTGCCAGAGGTGTGGGCCAAGGGGCAGGGCGGCTTGCTGGATGTGGCGCTGTCGCCGGATTTCCAGCAGGACCGCATGGTCTATCTGTCCTACGCAGAAGGCAGTGCCCAGGGCGATACGGCCGGTACGGCCGTGGGGCGCGGACGGCTGGCGGCCGATGGTCGTGGGCTCAAGGACTTCCAGGTGATCTTCCGCCAGGAGCCGAAACTGTCGGTGGGCAATCATTTCGGTTCACGGCTGGTGTTCGACCGCGACGGCTATCTGTTCATCACCCTGGGGGAAAACAATGACCGCATCACCGCCCAGGACCTGGGCAAGCTCCAGGGCAAGATCGTGCGCCTGTATGCCGACGGCCGAGTACCGCAAGACAATCCCTTCGTCGGCCGGGCCGGGGTGCGGCCGGAGATATGGAGCTATGGCCATCGCAACCCCCAGGGCGCGGCGCTCAATCCCTGGAGCGGCACGGTATGGGCGAACGAGCACGGGCCCAAGGGAGGCGACGAGGTCAACATCATCGAGCGTGGCAGGAACTACGGTTGGCCCCTGGCAACCCATGGCATCGACTATTCCGGCCAGCCGATTCCCGAGGCCAAGGGCCAGGACGCTCCTGGCACCCAGGTGCCCCATCATGTCTGGGAGAAGTCCCCGGGCATCAGCGGCATGGCCTTTTATGATGACGAGCGCTTCAAGCCCTGGCAGCACAACGCCTTTATCGGTGCCCTGGTCAGTGGCGAACTGATCCGGCTGCAGTTCGACGGTGATCGGGTGGTGCACGAGGAGCGCCTGCTGGGCGAATTCAAGTCGCGTATCCGCGATGTGCGCCAGGGGCCCGATGGGTATCTTTATGTCGTTACCGACGAGGATCAGGGTGGGCTCTACAAGATAGGCCTGCAGTAGCACCACCTACGTGGGCCGTCGTGACGAAAGCACCACGGCGGCCCGCAACTTATTGCTGCCGAAGCTGCACATCTTGTCGAACTCATCGTGGCTCACGGGTAAATGCTGGCAATCCATGGGCTGGCGGTGCTGGCTGTGGTCGACATCCGGGTCGTGCAGGTAGACGAAATCCTCGTCGCAGTCGGTCACGATCACCCAATGGGGGGCCTTGGAGCGGGTCAGGCGATAGCTGCTGATCAGCACCAGGGGGCGGCCGCCAGCATCCAGCAGCCGCGCCAGGTCCAGCGGGCCGCCGAGCACCTGCTGCACATCGCTACGGTCCAGCTCTTTGCAGAACTCATCGTGGACCAGGCGCATGACGTCTTTTTTATGCTCGTCGCGCACACCGTTGAGAAACAACGGCCCGGCACTGTTGACCTGCAGGCGCACGGCAAATCCCCGGCGCCAGGCCGCCAGTGCCAGTCCCTGGGGGCTGCAGCCGCCATGTCCGGCAGTCATGAATACCGTGGTGGCCTCGCGCCAGATCTGCAACTCCTCGGTACGCATCAAGGGGCGTGATGGTTGCAGCGCGGCCATGGCCATCAGCAAGCAGGCCGGACCACAGGTGAAATCGGTGGTCTGCTGGTAGTAAGGCACTCGAATGCTACGGGTCTCGCGGTGTTCGCGAATGCGTTTTTCCAGGCGCAGCGCGTCGGCATGGTCTTCGTAGTAGTCGTGGATACGGGCGAAGCGCCGATAGCCATGGCGCTCGTACAGGGCGATGGCTGTCGGGTTATCGCTGCGCACCTCCAGGCGCAGGTAGGCGCAGTCATGCTCCAGGGCGCAGGTTTCGATCCGTTGCAACAGGCGTTTGCCCAGGCCCAGCCCACGGGCGTCGGTAGCGATGGCGATGGAGTAGAGGCGCGCCAGGGATGTGCCGCGATGAAACAACACCAGGGCATATCCGAGTACTCGATCTTGATGCTGGGCCACCCAGAGTTGCCCATGGGCGCGGCTGATCATCCATTGAAAGCTGCGCGGGGTCAGGCGGTCGCTGGTGAAACATTGCTGTTCCAGAGCCACCAGTGCCGGCAGGTCGTCGGGGGTTGCAGTGCGAAAGACAAGATCCATATAACCGCCGTAAAAGTTGCGTAATGAAACGAGACTTCAAAAAAAGTTCGTGCTTAATAGAAAGGGTCAGGTTTCTTCAGCGAGATCGAACTTTATGTCAGCGGTACAAAATCATTGGCCAGAAGTATCCGGGCAAAGTTTGCCGGCGGCAATCACTTCGACAAGTTATTTGTCGGCTGTCGATAAAGCCTCCAGCCAGGTCATTATCATTGTCGAGCGTAAGGAAGACTGGGCTTCTTATTTTCCAAGTGAAGATATTCTCAGCGCCCAGGAGTATCTGGAACACAGTTGTGAAAGTGAACCGGGCAAGCGCGTCCAGGTCATCAACTTGTGCCGCAACTACAAGTACCTGGGTCATGGCTATTACTGCTCATTGCTGGCTGAGGCCCGCGGCCATCGGGTGATTCCTTCGGTACGGACAATCAGCGAGCTGACCCGCAAGGCCCTCTACGGGCTGGCGCTGGACGATCTGGACAAGACCCTGGAAAAGGCCCTCAGCCATCATCTCTACCGTGAAACCGAGGGCTTTACGCTAACCCTCTATTTTGGTCGAACCCATATAGAACCCTTGCAAGAGTTGGCCAGACAGTTATTCGAGTTGTTTCCATGTCCGATTCTATTGGTTGAGTTCAAAAGAACGGATAGTTGGCATATCGAAGGGGTCAAAAGTGGGGCGCTACATAAGTTGCGAGAAGATCAGGAAGATCAATTCGCCAACTCACTGGACAGTTTCAGTCGCAAGGTCTGGCGTGTTCCGCGTTCCCGGCGTCTGGCCCGTTATGACCTGGCGATCCTGCATGACCCACAGGAAGCACTACCGCCTTCCAATGCCCGGGCGCTGGAAAACTTCATCCGGGTCGGCAAGGGCCTGGGGATCGATGTGGAACTGATCGAGAAGAAGGATTACTCGCGCCTGGCCGAATACGATGCCCTGCTGATTCGCGAGACCACCAGCATCGATAACCACACCTATCGTTTTGCCAAGAAGGCCGAGAGCGAAGGGCTGGTGGTGATGGACGACCCGACCTCGATCCTGCGCTGCACCAACAAGGTCTATCTCAGCGACCTGCTCAAGCGCCACCGGCTGGGCATGCCTGCCACCGAGATCCTGTACAAGGAGCGACCGCAGGACTTCGAGCGGGTTGGCGAGCGCTTGGGCTTTCCCCTGGTGCTGAAGATTCCCGATGGCTGTTTCTCCCGAGGCGTGATCAAGGTCGAGAACCAGCAGGCGCTGCTTGAGGCGACGGCCGAACTGTTCGAGCACTCGGTACTGCTGCTGGCCCAGGAGTTTTTCTACACCGAGTACGACTGGCGCATCGGCATTCTCAATCGCAAGCCGATCTTTGCCTGCCAGTACTTCATGTCCAAGGGGCATTGGCAGATCTACAACCACAAGGCCAAGGGCCAGGACATCAACGGTGAATGCCGTACCCTGGCGGTCCACGAGGCCCCGCGGGCCGTGGTGGAGCTGGCGGTGAAAACCGCCAACCTGATCGGCGATGGGCTGTATGGGGTCGATCTCAAGCAGTCCGGCGACAAGGTGGTGGTGATCGAGGTGAACGACAACCCCAACCTCGACTGCGGAATCGAGGACGCTTATCTGCAGGACGACCTGTACTCCCTGGTGCTGGAGGAGTTCGTCCGCCGCCTGGAGCTCAAGCGTCGCGGCCAGGCCTGGTGAGACGATGATCCACAGCTATCGATTGGCCCATGGCCGCTTGCAGGCGGTACCGGGGTGGGATGCCGAGGTGATGCTGTTCAGCAATCCGGACCTGGCCGAGCGCGACCTGCTGCGCAGCGCCTTCAAGCTCGATGAACATGCCCTGGCCTCGGCCCTGGACCCGGATGAGGTTTCGCGCATCGAGTTCCACCCCGACTACCTGTTCCTGATCTGGAAGCGTCCGCAAAACTACTCCGCAGGCGCTAGCCAGTCCTTCGAAGTGTCGTCCTGCGGCCTGCTGTTCGCTGCGGACCGGTTGCTGGTGATCGCCGCCGACGACACGTCCCTGGACGGGCTCGGGAGCCGCCACAACCTGCATGCGCCCCTGGATGTGCTGCTGGACTTGCTGCTCCACAACATCCATCACTACCTGGGCCACCTGAAGGTGATCAAGCTGGTGGCTCGGGAGCTGCAACACAAGTTCAACCAGACCCTGGAAAACCGCCACCTGCTACAGATGTTCAATCTCAGCGAGAGTCTGATCCATTACCTCAACGCCCTGCACAGCAACGGCACGCTGCTGGCCCGGCTGCGCAACCATGCACACATGGAGCATTTCCAGGGCTCGGCCATTGCCCTGATCGACGATCTGATCATCGAGAACAACCAGTGCTACAAGCAGGCGGAGATCTACTCCACGGTATTTGCCGGCTTGATGGACGCCCGCGGCAACCTGATGAACAACAGCAGCAACCAGCTGTTGCGCAAGCTGACCCTGATCAACGTGGTGTTCCTGCCCCTGAACCTGATCGCCAGCATCGGCGGCATGTCCGAATTCAGCATGATGACGGCGGGCACGCCCTGGTGGCTGGCCTATTCGCTGCTACTGCTGGCGATGCTGCTGGCTGCCGTTGCCATGACCGTAGGGCTGCGACGGCTTGGCAGCCGTCGCGTACAGGAGCCGTGAGGCTCATTGCGGTTGCAGGGTCAGCACCTCGAATCCGTCGCGGGTCACGGCCACGGTGTGTTCCCATTGGGCGGAAAGGCCGTTGTCGCGAGTGACCACGGTCCAGCCGTCCTTGAGTCCACGGACCCGGGCGCTGCCCTGGTTGAGCATCGGCTCGATGGTGAAGGTCATGCCTTCGCGCAGCTCCAGGCCGGTGCCGGCGCGGCCGAAATGCAGGACCTGGGGCTCTTCGTGCATCTGCCGACCGATGCCGTGGCCGCAGTACTCGCGGACCACGCTGTAGCCGTTGGCCTGGGCACGGGACTGGATGGCGTGCCCGATATCGCCGAGCCGGGCGCCGGGGCGCACCAGCCGGATGGCATCCCACATGGCCTGGAACGTGGTGTCCACCAGGTGCTGGGCCTTGGGGGCGACATGGCCGATCAGGTACATCTTGCTGGAGTCGGCGATATAGCCGTTCTTTTCCAGGGTGATGTCGATATTGACGATGTCGCCATCCTTGAGCACGGCCTCGGGGTGGGGCATGCCGTGGCACACCACCTCGTTGATCGAGGTATTGATGCAGTAGGGATAGTTGTACTGGCCCTTGCTCGCCGGGCGAGCCTTGAGCTCATGGCGAATGAAGTGCTCCACCGCGGCGTCCAGCTCCATGGTCGACAGGCCAGGGCCGACCAGCTCATCGAGAAAGGTGAAGACTCGGGCCAGCAGTCGTCCGGATTCACGCATCAACGCCAGTTGATCGGCGGTCTTGATCAGGCTCTGGGTCATGCACGACCCCTGAGCAGGTCGGGTTTGTTCAACAACAGCTTGTTGATCAGGTCGTTATAGGCCAGATGCGGATTGAGCTCGGCCAGCAGGCCAATCTTCATCCAGAACTCGGCCTGGGCATTGATCGAACGATCCATGGTGGCACTGGCCACGCGGATCTGCTCATGCAACTCATCGGAGATCTTGACGATACCCATGTCGCGGGAGGTCCTCTTTGAGTGGGGTTAATATACGAATCATATACGTTCCATATATAAGGCCTCAAGGCAAAATAGGCCGATCCGGGGCTTGCGGGAGCGGATTTAATTCGCTAGTTTTCCTCCATGACTTTTTCTGCCGTACGTTCCCAGCCAAGCATTATTACCGCCATTCCTTATTGGCGGGCTTGCTGACGACTGCACCCAACCCGCCCTGGAGGCGGGTTTTTTCTCTCTGTCTCCCGGGCTTCGAACACAGCCAGGAGATCCATCATGAGTCACCCCAGCCGTCTTGCCAGTACCCCCGCGCCCAGCACCGACATGGCCTTGCTGGAACACTATGTGAAAATGATCCTGGCCGCACCGGTCTACGACCTGGCCATCTGCACGCCGCTGCAAGTGGCGCCGGCATTGTCCCTGCGCCTGGGCAACCAGGTGCTGCTCAAGCGCGAGGACCTGCAGCCGACCTTCTCCTTCAAGATCCGCGGTGCGTACAACCGGCTGGCGCAACTAAGCGCTGAGCAGAAACAGCGTGGGGTGATCACCGCATCTGCCGGCAACCATGCCCAGGGCGTGGCCCTGGCGGCCCGCGAGCTGGGGATCAAGGCCACCATCGTCATGCCTGAAACCACCCCGGAGCTCAAGGTCCTGGGGGTACGTAGTCGTGGCGGTGAGGCCCTGTTGCATGGGCCGAGCTTTCCGTTCGCCCTGGCCCACGCCCTGGCGCTGGCCGAGCGCACCGGTTGTACCTTCGTGCCGCCTTTCGACGACCCCCATGTGATCGCCGGGCAGGGTACGGTGGCCATGGAGATCCTGCGCCAGCACCAGGGCCCCCTGGATGCGATCTTCGTGCCGGTGGGCGGCGGCGGGTTGATCGCCGGGATCGCGGCCTATGTGAAATACCTGCAGCCGCAGATCCGTATCGTCGGTGTCGAGTCCGAACACTCCAATTGCCTGCAGCAGGCGTTGCTGGCGGGGGAGCGGGTGATCCTGCCGACGGTGGGCACGTTCGCCGACGGTGTCGCGGTGGCGCAGATCGGCGAGTACGGCTTCCAGATCTGCCGCCAGCATGTGGACCAGGTCATCAGCGTCAGCAACGACGAACTGTGTGCCGCGATCAAGGACATCTACGACGATACCCGCTCGATCACCGAACCTTCCGGGGCCCTGGCGGTAGCGGGCATCAAGCGCTACGTCGCCGACAGCGGTGCCCGTGGCCAGACCCTGGTGGCCATCGACTCGGGAGCCAATATCAACTTCGACAGCCTGCGCCACGTGGCCGAGCGGGCGGCGCTGTGCACTGCCGTGGCGCAAGCCTGAAGTGCAGGGACGGTCAGGACAGCAGTGGCCGCATGAAGCTGCGTTCGTAGCTGAGGATGAATTTCTTCTCTACCACCGAATCCACCAGGGCCACGCTTTGCGGATCGCCAAGGGCCGCCTGGCGATAGGCCTCGTAGTCGGCCAGGGACGGGAAACTGAACAGGCAGTGGGCGATGTTGCTGGCCCCTTCACTGGGCAGGAAGTAGCCATGGTGGGTGCCGCCCAGGCGCTGCACCACGGCGATCCAGGCCTTGGCGTAGGCCTCGAACTCGGCCAGTTGGTAGGGGTCGATCACATAGCGGACATGGCAGGTAATCAAGGACGGTACTCCAGTGAGGAACGGACGGGTTCGCGTCAAAAAAACTGCGGCTCAGAGCCAAATCGAATTTAACAGACTCGACAAAGCCGCATAGTCTGAACCCTGGCCCCGTGTATGCAGATCCCGCAGGCCGGGCCACGACATCGAACACGGACGTCGCCACTGGCAGGCGCTTGGCCTGTCGATTGGTCGCCTCGAAGAAGGAGAGAGTCGCCATGTTTCTATCTGCCCTGGAGTTGCGCAACATCATCGAAAGCAGTTTCCTGCCCAAGCGATGCCAATGCACCCTGAGCCCCGACCTGTCGATGACGGTGAAGGTCTTCGGTGACCGTGAGCCCGATCGCGTCGACCTGCTGGTCACCGGCATCGATGCCGCGCAGCTCAACGGCTGCCGGGAAATCAACGAACTGGTGGCCGAATTGCGCTATGACCTGGCCCACAACGCCAGTCATATCGGGGAGCTCAAGCGCGCCCATCATTGAAGCATCGCCCAGCGTTTCGTGCCCAAGTCCGGTAGGCAAGCCGCTGTTACCGATCGACCAGGTGGTTGCAGGCCCCGGTCTCGCAGCCGCTCAAGGCTGTAGCGCGCCTTATGGCCGACCCTACAGATCGCTGTAGGCGATGCGCTGGTAGCCGGGTAGCGCTTGGTCGAGCAAGTGGTCCAGGGATTGCCGGGGTGGCAGGTAGTCGTCGCCGAAGTCACCGTTGTCCAACTGGGTCGGATGGGCGACCACCTCGATCAGGCCGTGCGGGCGCAAGCCGTCGAGCAGGTCCCTGGGGGTGCAGACCCTGTCGGCCGAGGCCCCCGATAGCCAACGCATCCGACGATTCAACGAGCTTTTGAACAGCCACTTGAGCGGGCCGATGTTGCCGCCGACATTGCGCGCCAGCCGTACGGGCACCCTCTGCTGGGCGGCGAAGCGCGCGACGATCATCGCGATCGGCCAGATGTTGTGCACATGCTGGTGCGAATCGATATGGCTGGGCCTCACCCCGTGGTCCAGGCAACGCTCCCACTGGGCTTGCAGCTCTTGCCACACGGCGGTCCTGGCCGCGGCCGGCAAATGCAGGGCCGAGCGCCGCAGGTGCAGATCGAACTGGCCCTGGGCATCGCAGAATAGCGGTTGGCCAGCGATTGCCTGGCTCAAGGGGGCACCATAGGTCAGGTTGAAGTGCAGGCCGATACGCCCCAGCAGGGCGTGCTGATTAGCCAGGCGGCAGGCGTCTTCGAAGGCCGGCATGTTGGCCATCAGGGTGGCCGAGCTGATGACCCCGCGCTGGAACGCGCGTAGGGTCAGTTGGTTGTATTCGGGGTCGAGGCCGAAGTCGTCGGCATTGACGATGACCTGCAGCAGCCGGGAGTGCTTCATGGACGAACCTTCTTGGCAGTAGCGGCCAGGCGACGTTCGCGCCAGGCCTTGAAATGAGGCTTGAGTCGTTGCCAGAGGCGCTCGCCGAGCCCCGCGAGCAAGCCGCGCGGGCGCCAACTGTAGAAACTCCAGCGCTGGTGCTCCACCAGGCCACTGAGGCGTTCATGCAACTGGTGGCTGGAGCGGCTGAGGCTCACTCGGGAAGCGTCGACCCACTGCCAGCCGTCCTCCAGGCCCCAGCGAATCCACTCGTCCAGCAACAGCCGGCCGCTGCCCAGGTTGGCGTAGTCGGCGAGAAAGGCGATGTTGTAGTCATACAGGCGCCCGCGCTCCAGGAGTCCCAGGCGATAGCTGATGCAGCGCCCCTGGTGTTCCAGCATCGCCACTCGCACCCGATCTTCGGCTGCCAGGGCGTGCAAAGCGCTGAACATCCATTGCTGGCGCCGCGCTCCAGAGAAGATCCCCAGGCCATCGGTGCCTTTCCAGCTGGACTGTTCCACTTCGCAAAGCCTCTGCAGGACCTGGTCGATGTCTTGCGCGCTGGGGGACAGGCGAACGACCCGCGCATCGATTTCGGCGCAGCGTTTCTTTGCCCGGCGCAGTTCATAGCGCAGGGTCCCGCTGGCTTCATCGCGATCGCTGGGAAGAATCTGGTGCTCCGGTACGCGGCATCCCAGCGACTGTTCGCCATAGCTGCTGGCCCGGCGCCAAGGCTCCAGCACGCCGGCGGCATCGACCAGCTCGTGCAGTTGCAGCAAATCGTGGGGCAGACGCCGGCGAATCTGGCCCAGGGCTTCGGCCATGGCCGACCTTGCAGCGGGCGCCACCAACAGCGCCAGGCGATCGCTCAGTGGGTGCCCCAAGTGCCGCAAGACCCGCAATGGCAGGCCGCCACGGGACTCTCGCCCGGCGATCAATGGCAGGCACAGCAGCAACTTCGCGTCCTGCCAGCCCAGCAGGATGTGCAACGCCTGGTGCTCGGTCAGGGCCTGTTCGGCGCCGCGCAGCCAGCCCAGGCGATTGAACGGGGTGGCCTGTTCGGTGGCTTCGCACAGTCGTTCATAGGCTTGTGCGGGGAAGTTTTCGGTGCACAGGCTGGTGCACCATTGCCAACGCAGGGTCACGTGCGCTCCTTGTCGATCTGGCTGGCCGCGGCCTGCTGCTCGGCCAGGCGACCGCGCCTGAGGTGATGCAGGCGCGTCTGGTGATAGGGCCGGCGGCGATGCAAGTGCAGGCAGCGCAACAGGCAATAGACATGCAAGGATTCGCCGACCTCCTGGAAGCCCAGGCGCATGTGCATCTTCAGCGCGGCCTCGTTGCGCACGTTGACCAGTGCCCGGGTGGCCTTGAAGCCGCGCTCGCGGTACTCCTCCCAGAGCATCTTCTGCGCCAGGATCACCACCCCCGAGCCACGGTAGGGCAACGCGCATTCCCCGGCGAACTGGTACAGGCAGCCAGGTGGCATGCGCATCCAGCAGCGATACAACTGATCGTCGTAGTAATCACGCTCGCTGATCCACACCATCATCATCACGTTGCCTTCGTGATCCAGGTGGGCGCTGCCGCGACTGCCCTTGTCCAGCAGGCCGCGAATGGCCGGTAGCTGCGCCTTGAAGTACTTGTCGAAGGCCGGCAGCAGCTCCCGGGTGATGCGCACTTGGGGCCAGCGCTCGGGGCTGATGGGGCAGGGCACAGGCAGCGCCAGGGGGCGCTCCAGTGTCAACAGCTCCCAGTGGTAGTAGAAGAAACGTTCGCGCAGCAGGCGCAGGCTGCCGCGCAGGCCCTTGCGGCGAATCTTGGCCAGCAGGCCGGTCAAACGATTCATAGGGTTTTCCAGGTCAAGGCAAACAAGGTCTCGCCGGGCAGTTGGAACACTGCACGGCCGGCATGGCACTGCACCGGTGCCTCATGGCTGTAGCCGTCGGGCCCCAGCAACTCCAGGCGAGGGCCGGACTGGCAGAGATCGGTCGTCGCCGCCAGCTCGATGGTGTGTGGCCGTGGGGTCTTGGCCACTCCCAGCAAGCTGTGACGGGCGCCATCGCGCAGGGCCAGGGCGTCCACCTCGAAGGCCGGGTTGTCCAGCGCCTGGACCTCGCCCAGCCAGTGCTGCTGGATGAATTGCTGGGCCTTGGCCACTGGCTTGAGGGCAAAGCGCTGGGCGTCGCGCAGGGCCAGCATGCCCTTGGGATACTCGGGTTCGTCGGCGGCCTGGAACCAGTTGAGCATGTCCAGCAGGCCGTCCTGTGAAGCGTTGACCACTACCGACATCCACCACAGCGCCGCATAGTGGGTGTCTTGCTGGTAGGGGCTGAGGTCCGGGCCGCTGGAAATATTGGTCTGGCTCAACAGCAGCGCCTTGCGTGGCCGGCCGTGCTCGTCCAGCCCCACCAATTGCGCAGCGGCGCGCACGCTGTCGCGGTAGCGCCGGGTGGCCAGCAGATCGCGCACCATCCATTCGTGCCAGGCCAGGGCATCGATATCCTCGCCATGTTCTTGCAGCAGCCGCTGCGCCCAGTCGATGCCCCGGCGTTGCCCGGCACCGACCCGGAATGGCCCGTCCAATAGCCTGGAGCTGGCTGGCATGGCAATACGTACCCCGGCTGCGCGGGTATCGGGATTGGCCCGGGTGTGCTCCAGCATCTGCCCGAAATAGGCGGCGAACGCGGCATAGCTTGGGTAGTTCAGGTTGGGTTCGTCGGCAAAGGCCAGGTAGTGCGTGCCTCGGTTACCCAACTGCGCGCTGTCGGCCAGCCAGGCATCGAGCCCTGCGAGGGTCTGGCGATCGGCCTCCAGTACCGGACGGCGCCCGGTACCTGCCAGGAGGGTGATGTCGTGATCGATGGCGAACATTTCGCGATACAGGCGACGAAAGCCGATTTCTCGCAGCGGTTCGCTCTTGATCACATCGACGAAGCTGTAGAAGTTGGCCGATCGGGCGCCCAGGGCCCGTAGCAGTTCGAAGGTCGACTGCGGCGGCTGGGCGTAGGGCAGGGCGATACCCAAGTGCGGGCTGGGTCCCCGAGCCTGCGGCTTGAGCGTCAGCTCCACCTGTCCCGGGGTCCACTGCAATGGATGCAATTGGTGCAGGTCCTGGGCGAACAGGTTGGCGGTGCCATCGAGCCAGAACCCGACCTTGCCGGAGCCGCCCATTGACAGGCGCCAGACTTCATCCTGGCTGGCCGGTGGCAACGGGACCTGGTCGAATTGCGGGTACTGTTCGTGGCGCTCCAGCTTCAATCGCACTTGCAAGCCATCGCTCAGGCGCACGGCCTGCAACACGCTGACACCACCGTGATACTTGCCAGCCAGCACCGCTCGCTCCCCTGCGGCCACCTGAAAATACAGCTCGGCCCCTTCGGCGACATCGGCGCTGAAATGCACTTTGGCCGGCTCGAACTGGGCTTGAGTGGCGCTGTCATGGCCGATCTTGAAATTGCGAAAGCTGTAGCCCGGGACTTGCAGGCGATAGTCGCCCTGGGCCGCAGGCAGGTGGATATCCTGCTGGCCATAGGCTTGGCTGGCGGGGATATCCAGCGCTTGCAGCAACTGGCCGTCAGGCGCCAGTAAATACAACTGCTCGTGGTTGGCGTCGCTTTGCCACGCGGGGCTCCAGCGCAGATGCAGGGTGTCGGCGGCAGCGGCCTGCAGGTACAGGCTGCCATCGCGGATATCGCCCCACTGCATGGGGGCCGCGTACAGCGACGGCGCCACGAATAGCATCAGGGCGAACAGGGAACGGGGTTTCATCAGGCCTTTTCCTTGGGGCGCAACAAGTGGCGCAGGTAGACGATGTCTGCCGGTAGCAGAAACAGGGTGCGGTACCAGGCAATACCGCTGAGCCGACAGTACAGTGCGAGCATTGCCAGGCTTACCGCCAGGTAGGCGATGGACGAAGCCAGGCCCGCACCGACGATGCCCAGCCGCGGGATCAGCAGCGCGTTCAGGGCCAGGTTCAGCAGCGCGCCGGCCCCCAGCATCAACGACAGGGTGCCAGGCCGCTGCTTGCCCAGCAGGTCCAGGCGCAGGATGCTGGCGTAGCACAGGCCCAGCAGCCCGGGCAGCAGGGCCAACAGCGCTTGGTAGGCCGGGGCATAGGCCGCACCGAACAGGGTCACGATCAACCACTGGCCGATCAGCGCCATGGCAAGGCAAGCGCCGAGCATGACCGTGGCGGTCAGGCGCAAGGCCAGGGCGGTAAGCTGCTCGATGCCATTGCCTTGCTGTAACAGGTGCTTCATCAGGGGCGTGGTCACGGCCTCGGGAATGATCAGCAACAGCTCGGCGGCGGCGCTGGCCATGGCATACCAGCCAAGGGCCGTGGGGTCGAGCAAGGCGCCGATGAACAGATAGTCCGAGCGCAGCATCAACTGCTGGGCCAGGACACCGGGATGGCTCTGGGCGCTATAGCGCAGGAGCCGGCCTTGTTCGCCGGACTGCCAGCGCAAGCGCAGGTCGTGAAAGCGCGCCAGCCAGCACCAGCCCACCACGACCACCAGCAGGGTGCCCCCCAACCAACTGACCAGCGCCGCGGACAACGGCTGGTCGCGCCAGATCCACCACAGGCCGACGAACAACACCAAGGGCACCAGGGATTCCAGCAACCGCAGGGCATTGAAGGCTTCGACCCGGCCATCGGCGTTGTGCAGGGTCAGCAGGCCGCTCTTGAGCACCGTGATCGGCACCGCCAGCAGCAGTAGCCAGGCCAGGCTCCCCAGTTGCAGGCTCAGCTCCCACTGGCTGCCCAGGGTGTTGATCAGGGCCAGTGCGGCAAGGGTCAGCAGGCTGGCCAGCAGGCAGCCGTAGACCAGGACCTGGGTCAGCAGCAGCGCCATGGGGCGCTGGCGCGCAGCGTCATACCCCACTGCCGTATTGAGACCGCCGCTGGTGAGCGCGGCGATCAGGTCCGGCAGGGTACTGAGCAGGGCGAACAGGCCGCGATCCGCCGGGCCCAGTAGCCGCGCCAGGAGTATGTTGCGCAGCAGGCGCAGGCCGATCATCGCCAGGCGCGTGCCCATGCTCAGGGCCAGGTGCCAGAGGTAGCCTCCACGCCTCATGCCCGCGCCCCCTTCAGCAAGCGCCAGGCCAGGAGCCCCGGATGGGCGGCGCTGGCATGGCTGACATCGATTCGTGGCAGGGCCAGCCATGGGTTGTCACCTGCCTCGATCAGGCCGGGTTGGGTGCCCAGGGCATAGCGATAGCCCAGCTCGGCGACGGCGCTGCGCACCTGCAGGTTGTGATCGCCATTGGGATAGCAGTAGATCTCCAGCGGGGCCTGGCAATGCTTGCGTAGCGCGTCATGGGAGCGTTTCAGGTCACTGCGCAGGGCGAGCGGATCGAGACGCGTGAGGATGCCATGGCTGGCCCCGTGGGGGCCGAAAGACACCAGCCCGGAACGTTCCAGCTGCTTGACCTGGCTCCAGTCCATGGCATGGGGCGCGGCACCGGCCGGACAACTGTCGGCCAGGGCTTGCAGGGTGACCGGGTCCAGTTGCTTGAGGCGTTGCAGGTAGCCGCCCAGGGCACGACTGCGAGCCACGCTGGCGGCCGTTTGCAGCAAGGCTGCGGGCGGGGGCAGTTGCAACATCCGCAGGTAGTCCAGCAGTGGCTGGCTTGCGCTGGCGTTGGGTTGCTGCCACAGGGTCTCGCCAATGGACTCCCACCAGAAGCCCTGGCTGCGACCGATGAAATCGGTGGACAGGAAGATGCTTGCCGGCACTTCGTAGCGCTCCAGCAGCGGGTGGGCCACTTCTGCGTTGTCGCGCCAGCCATCGTCGAAGGTCAGGGCTATCCGGGGGCGGTCGCCACCGGGCAGCTCCAGCAGTTGCTGCAGCGGCACACAGTCGAAATGCCGGCGCAACCAGCGCAGCAAATGCTCGAATTGCGCCTGGCCGACACATAATGGCGCACGGTGGGGCAGGCTCGCCGCGGTGGAATCGGCGAGCACTCGGTGCAGCATCAGTATCACCGAGCAATCGCTCAGGCGCCGCCGCCCGACACTGTGCAGGTAGGCACTGCCCAACAGGCGCTTGAACGTCAGTTTCACCTTCACCTCAGCGATTCTGCTGTGGGTTCCACAGGGCATAGCGCTGCCCGCGGAGGAACTGCCAGAGACCCATGCTCATGCCCGCCAGGGTCACCAGGATGAATCCGGCCAGGCGAAACACCTTGGGCAGGCGTCCGCGCGAGTCCAGCAAGCCCAGGAGGCCCGCGCCATAACCCGCCAGTTGGGCAACCAGCAACGCGCTATAGAAGGGGCCGGCGTCCCACAGCAACAGGTTGCTCAGCAACAGTGGCAACAACAACACCGGTGCCAGGCGCCGGATCAGCTTGTGGCTGATCAGGGCAATGGCATAGGCGCCGTGGCGCCATGGATTCATCAGCTCCCGGCGTTGGGCCAGGCTCTGCAAGCCGCCCACGGTGACCCGCAGGCGCCGGCGGTATTGTTTGTCGGCTTCATCCACGCCCTGGTCCAGCACCTGGGCTTGCTCCACATAGACGATGCGCTTGCCCGCCACCGGGGCGCAGGTGCTGATGAAAAAGTCATCGTTGACCTCGGCCGGAATCCGCTGGAACAGTTCCCGGCGCAGGGCCAGCAACGCGCCGTCGGCTGAAACCATGCAGCCGGTACGATTCTCGGCCTGGCGCAACCAGGCTTCGTAATGCCGGTACAAGCTATCTCCCAGGCTCAGGTTGTGCCCGGGCCGGGGGATGATCATATGCCCACCGCAGGCGCCTACCTGCGGATCGGCCAGGGGCTCCAGGAGCTTGCCCAGGGTGTCGGTGGACCACTGGTTGTCGGCATCGGTGAACACCAGGATGTCATTGCGTGCCAACTCTACCGCGGCGTTGAGGGCCCCGGCCTTGCCCACCCGCGGCAGATCCAGCACCAGGACCCGTGAGTCGCGCAGGCCCAGGGCAATGGCCACGGTCTCGTCGCTGGAGCCATCGCTGGCCAGGATGATCTGCAGGTCGGTGGCCGGATAATCCTGTTGCAGCAGGGTCTGGAGCTTGTGCTGGATATGCGGTCCTTCGTTATGAGCGGCGATGATCACGCTGACCGATAGCGGCTGGCCCTGCATCGCAGGGCGTGGGCGCACGAACAGGCTGAGCAGGCCCAGCAGCAGCGGATAACCCACCCAGGCATAGAAGGGCAACAGCAGGCAAAGCCAGAAAAGAATCTTAGCCACGGTCGGGCCTCCTGACAGAACGGTTGAACAGACCCTGGATCAGGGCCGAGGCCCCCAGGTACAGGCGCACCCAGTGCAGCAGCCAGAGTTGCAGGACAAACAGCGGGTCGCGCTGGCGCCACCCCTGGCGCAGAGCCAGGAGCAGGGGCGCGAGGGCGGCCAAGGCCAGGTACAGCAAGGCACCGCCCCCCTGGCCCAACAGCAGCGCCAGCACGGCCATCAGGCTGAGCAAGGCACACGCCAGGCACAGCAGTGGGAAGCGCAGCAGGCGCAGGCTCGGCCCGGCGCTCTTGAGCAATTGCACATGGCTGCCCTGGCGCCAGCGTTCCTTGGCGGCCCATTCGCTCCAGCTGGCTTCGAACCCCCAGTGCAGCACCTGGGGCTGGGCCAGGCTCAACTGCCGTGCTCCGGCGGCGTTCAGGCGCAGGCCGAAGTCCTTGTCCTCGCCGGTACGCAGTTGTTCGTCGAAACCGCCGACACGCTCGAACCATTCGCGCTTCAGGCAAAGGTTGGGCGTAGGCATCCACTGCAACAGGCGAGCCTTGTCCCCGGCCGCCAGGCTGCGTCGCTGCCAGGCCCGGGCGAACCAGGGAGCGCTGGCAGGGGCGGCGCAATCCAGGGCGAAAACCTCGGCCTGCGCCTGGTTGCGTTGCCAGAGTTGCAGCCAGTTGCCGGGGACTTCGATGTCGGCATCGAGAAAGGCCAGGCAGTCGCCAGTGGCGACGGCGGCGCCGCGATTGCGCAAGGCCCCGATGCTCAGCCCGGGGCATGGCAGGACCTGGGCACCCAGTTCCCTGGCCCGTTGTGGTCCCTGGTCGGTGGAGCCGTTGTCGACCACGATCAGCTCGCAGTCCATGTCGGCCGCCCGGGCGGCGCGCAACACGCTGCCCAGGGTTCGCTCGATGTGTCGCGCCTCGTTGTACATGGGCACGATCACGCTGATCCGTTGCATTGCAGCCTCCCTTGGCAGGATCTCGCTGATGACATGCTCGCCTTGGCGTCGCGACGCCAGGACGACTTTCTTGCGGCGCTCGCGCCCCGAGTAACGGTGCCTCATCGCGCTTGCTCGGCCTCACGCCGCAGCACGCTGGACAAGGCCAGGAAGATCCACAGGTATTTGTGGTTCGGTGCGCTGAGGAACAGCAGGAACACCGCCAGTGCCAACAGGCTCAGCCCCAGGTGCGTGACAAGGTCGGCCTGCTCCCGGGCGCCCCGGGCGAGGAACGCCTGGCGCGAGCGCTCGAAATTGCGCAGCCCCATGAGCAGCAGCGCCACGAAGCTCAGGCCGCCGGGAATGCCCAGCTCGCTGAACAGTTCCAGATAGGTGTTGTGGGCCCGGCGATACAGGTCCGGCTCGTTGAGGTTTTCCGAGAAACTGCTGGCGAAGCCGGTTTGCGCGTAATGGATCGGGAAGGTACCCAGGCCTGAGCCCAGCAGTGGGTTCTCGCGGATCATCTGGCTACCGACCACCAGGTAGGAGGTCCGACGACCCAGGGAGGTGTCCGCCGAGTGCGAACCGGACTTGAGCATGCCCAGGGACTTGATCCGCGCCACATAGTCGGCCGGCAGCGCGGCAATACCCAGGGGCACGACGATCGCCACGGCGAACATGGCGAAGCCCAGGTGCTTGGGCCGCAGGCGCTTGAGGCGGTCGCGGTAATGCCAGGCCCCGATGGCGATGGTGAACAGCACCACCAGCAGGCCGGAGCGCGAGTCGGTCTTGGTCATCCCAGCCATCAGGGTCAGGCTGATGGCCACCCAGAACAGGCGCTCCAGCCAGTGGGGCGAACGCAAGGCGAGCAGGATCGCCGGTGGCACGGCCATGGCGATCAGCAGGGCAAAGTAGTTGGCGTCCTGCAGCAGGCCGATGGCCCGGCCGCCCACCTGGTACTTGGCGGAAACCAGCGCGATCACGCAGGTAATGGCCACGCTGACCGCCAACAGGCGGCAGAGCATCAGCAGGTTGATCTCACGGGCAATCAGCAAGGTCACGAAGAACAGCACCAGGCCCACGGCCAGCTCTCGCAGGCTGTCCAGGGAGACGGCCAGGTTCTCGCTGTACATCAGGCTCAAGAGCAGGCACAGCAGGAACGGCCCCAGGGCGCGCCACAGGTTGCTGCCCAGGCGGGTCTCGGGGATCTGCCGCAACAACAGCTTGAACAGCATGATCAGGATCAGCGAGGCGCCCAGCAGCTTGGCCCCGGAAAAAGCACTGTCCTTGAACAGCCCCTCGAAAGGCACCAGTGCGCAGATCCCCAGCAGGCCCCAGGCCGGACGACGATAGAGCAGGGCCAGGCCGAACATCCCGACCACCACCAGTGGTGCCAGGAATGGCCACGGGCTGGCAAGCAAGGCCAGGCCGGCCAGGCCCAGGAGCAAACCGAGAAAAGGTGCGGCGATCATACCGGGGTAGTCTCTCTGGCAACGCGGTACAGCTCATCCCAGCGCTTGGCCAGGGTGGGCAGGTGATGGTGCTGGCGCTGGGTGACACGAGCCGCCTCGGCCAGGCTCCGGGCCTGGAGTGGATCGTCCAGCAACTCGCCGATGCAGCGGGCCAGTTCCTCGCTGTCCAGGGGCGTGGCCAGCAGGCCGTTGTGCCGATGCTGCAGGACATCGGGAATGCCGCCGACGGCAAAGGCCGCCACCGGAGTCCCGACCTGCATGGCTTCGAGCAGGATCATCGGCGTGCCTTCGGTGCGCGAGCTGATCACCAGCACGTTGAGGCGCTTGAGCCAGGGCTGCATATCGCTCTGGTAGCCCGGTAGCAGGATACGCAGGGACAAGCCGGCGGCCTCGATGCGCTGGCGCAGGATCGCGTTCTGCTCGCCATCGCCCAGGAGCACCGCCTTGAGGGAGGGGCGTTGCTGGCACAGGCCGATCAAGGCATCGAGAAACAGATCCGGGCCTTTTTCCCCGCTCAGGCGCCCAACGAAACCCACCAGGGGTTCCTGCTCGTCGCGCCGCACCGGAGCGTCATGCAGGGGCGGAGCCTGGTTGCCCGTGGCGATGGCCGGGGCCGGTTCCGGCAGGCCGTTGGGAATCACCAGCAGCTTGGCTTCGGCGACGCCTGCCTGTAGATGCAGGCGGGCGATACTCTGGGCGACGCACACCACCCGGCGTACCTGGCTGCTGCGACACAGGCGCAGGCTGGTCCAGGTATAGAGCTTCTGCTTCAGGCTGCGCGGGGTGAAACCGTGCTGGGTCATTACCAGCGGCAGTTGCAGGCGCCTGGCACAGGCCCAGGCGAACACCTGGGCCTTGAAGTTGTGGGCATTGAGCAGCCCGGGCTGCTGGCGCAGATGGGCCAGCAGCTCCTTCAGGCTCCGGCAATTGTGGCTGGGCACGCCGGCCTCGGCAAAACGCTGCAGCAACGCCAGCGGAGCATCGATGAACACCACCCGATGCTCGCCCGGGGTGATCAGGCAGTGATCCAGCAACATGCGCTCGGCGCCATAGAAGCCACCGCTGTGGATCAGATGCACGATAGGCTGCGCGGCCATGCTCAAGTCGTTCACTGTTTGGCCCAATGCCAGGCCCAGCGCCAGGTCCAGCGTGGGTAGGGGTTGAGCTGCGGGGTTTCGACCGCGTTGAGCACCATCAGCACGGGCAGGCCGAGATGGTCGCTGACCTGGGCCGGATGCTTGAAGCGATGGTCGAAGAACTCATAGACATAACCCAGGGCGATGGCCAGGAGCAGCCCGGTCAAAAGACCCAGGGGGATGATCAGCATCGGTTTGGGGAAAGCCGCTTCGCTGGGTTCGTAGGGCTGGCTCAGGACTCGCGCATTGGACAGCTCGCCGCTGATCAGGCGCTCGCCGCGGCTCTCTTCATAGCGCTGGGTGTAGGTGAAGAAGGCCTTGTGCAGGGCATCGATCTCGGTGTCCAGCTGGCGCAGCTTGCTCAGCACTTCCTGCAGGTCGCGCACACGGGTCTTGTAGTCGTTGATCCGCGTGGTTTTCTGGGCGATCACCGACTGGGTGATCTGCAATTCGCTGCTGCGTTCGCGGACGCGGTTCTCCACGACCTTGAGGAACTGCGCCCGGGCCCGGACGATCTGCTCGCGCTGTTGCTGCATTGGCACGCTGTCGGCGCGGTAGGTATCGGCGGTGGTGCCGTACTGACTCACCAGGTTGGTCAACTGCTCGCCCAGGTGCTTGATCTCGCGGTCTTCGTAGGCAACGTTGTCCACGGTGTTGGCGAAGGCGAAGGGAAAGGTGTAGTCGGTCAGGCCGGCCTTGCGTGCAGCGTCCAGGCTTTTTTGCAGGTAATCCAGGCGGCGCTGGCTTTCCAGGGCCTGGTCACGGTAGCCGTTGAGCGACTGCTCCTCGGTATTGATGGCATTGAGGCGGAAGGTGATCTCCTCCTTGGGATCGGAGGCATGGGCCGCTTCCAGCAATGCCTGGCGCTTGCCCTCCAGATCGTCGAGGCGTGACTGGTACTGGGCCTTCTTCTGTTCGTAGAAGGCCTCGGGCAGTTCATTGGATTGCAAGTCCTGGCGGCTCTTGAGGTAGTTGGCCAGCAGGCGCTCGACAAAGCGCGTGCCCTCGGCGGCGGACGGGCTGCTATAGACGATGGAGATCACGTTGGAGCCGGGCAGGGTGCCGATCTTCAGGTCCTTGACCGCCTGGTCGGTGAAGGCGTCCAGGCTGGTATCGCGCACCGGGTCCACTGCCAGGCCGAAGAAACCGCGGGCCGGATTGATCACATAGTTGCGCAGCGGGTCCACCAGGATGCTGCGGATCGGCTTGAGCACCAGCTTGCTCAACAGGCCTTCGCTGCCACTGAACTGGCCCTCGCGACGCAGTTGGTCGATGGTGTCGCGGATCAGGGTCGGCGAGCGCAGGATATTGCTTTCGGTCTCCATGTCCGCCAGCGAAGGCGGGATGAACTTGTCGGCATCCGGGGCGAGCACGGTGTTGGCGTCGGTCTGCGACAGCTTCTTGGACTGCACGATGACTTCGGCAGTGATCTCGAAGCTCTGCTTGAGCACCAGCGGCAGCAACAGAGCGAGCAGGGCGAAGCCCAGGAACACCCGCTTGATCAGGCGCCGATTGACGAAGAACACGAGAAGGAACTCGTGCAGGTAGTTTTCGATCTTGGTCATCGAGAGTGGACTCACTATTTGCTGGAGCTATTCGAGTTGTTCGATTCTTTGTTGTCGACGCGATAGCCGAAGCTGAATCCGACGCCCTGGAACATGATCACGTCCGCCAACTGCTTGCTCAGTGCACCGGCCTTGGCCAGGCGGGTCTTGGGCACGTAGAGCATGTCGTCCGGCTGCAGGTAGGCGAACTGCAGGGCCTTGCCATCCAGCGCCGCGTCGGCGTCGTAGACCCGGGCCTCGACCTCGCTGCCCTTGCGCCGCAGGATCACCACCGAGTCCAGGCGCGCGGTGGGGCCGGCGCCCTTGGCCAGGGTCAGGGCCTCGAGCACCGAAATCGGCCGGCGTACCGGGTAAGCGCCCGGCTGGCCGACTTCACCCATGACGAAGACCTCGTTGGCGGCGGTGGTCTTGAGCAGTACGTCGACGCTCACCGCACCGACTTCCTTGGCGTAGCGCTGGTTGATCAGGGTTTGCAGCTCGCTCAGGCTCTTGCCCTGCAAGGACAGGCTGCCCAGCAGCGGGAAGCTGGCGCGGCCATCGGAGCCCACCACGATTTCGCGACTCAAGCCAGTGGCCGGGTTGGTCAGGCTCGTACGCAGGTTGTCCAGCTGGGCCATGGCGTGGGAGATCGAGAAAGTGATCTGGGGCTTCTTCAACACCTTGGCGTACTGCGCTTGCAGGGCCTGGCGCGCCTGTTCGGCGGAGAGCCCGGCGACCTGGATATTGCCGATATAGGGCATGTCGATGCTGCCATCGGGCAGTACCAGCTTGTTGCCCCCAAGCTCCGGCGCGCTGATGAAGGTCACATCGACCTGGTCGCCCGGTTGCACCAGGTAGCGGGTCTGGCTGGTGGTGCCGATATGGAAGATCACGTCCAGCACGTCCTGGGGACGCAACACCTGTTCGATGGGCATGACTTCGGTGAGCTGGGCCTGATCGGCCGGGGCGCTGAGGATCTGTACCGGCATGTGCTGTGGCTCGCGATCGGCGCAACCACCCAGGGCCGCCAGCAGCAGTGACAGGCTCAGCAGGGAGAGTCTTGGCTTGTTCATGGTTACACGGTCCTTGTACCGGTCAGAGGCGGTCGTAAACCCACTTGGGCATGTAGTACTTGCGGGCGTTGAACACGCTGCCGATCAGCTTCGCTTCGGCCTGGATCAACCGTTGCGCCGCGGCCTGGGCCACTTCCCAGCGGGTTTCCTCGCTGCGCACCACCAGCACCACGCCATCGACCTGGGTACTCAGGGTGAGGATGTCGCCACTGCTGTACACCGGGTCGCCATCGATGATCACGAAGCGGTATTGCCCGGCCAGGAGTTGCAGCAGGTCGCGCAACTGCTCGGGCGTCAGGCGTTCGGCGTACTGCTGGCGCCGACCCAGGGGCAGGAAGTCGAAGTCCTGCTCCTGGCTGTCATGAATGCAGCTACTCAACTGCGGTGGGGTACTGGCCAGGGCCAGGTCGAGAAAACCCGGTTGCTGGTCCAGGCCCAGGCGCCGGGTCAGGCTTTGCTCGCCCAGGCTGGTATCCACCAGCAGTACTCGGCCCCGGCTGGTGCGTGCCAGCTCACTGGCCATGCTCAGGCTGCTGCTGGTGACGCCACTGTTGCGGTTGGCCGCGGTCAACAGGATCACGCGCAGTTCCTGGTCGAGCACGGTCACTGCCAGGTTGCTTTCACTGGGGGGCTGGATTTTCAGACTGGCAAAGGTTGCTGCCGCCATTTCAACTTGCTCCGTGGCCATTGAGGACCTTGAAAGGGGTTTTGATCAGGATCTTCAGGTCGAGCCAGGGGCTCTGCTGGAAGATGTAGGTCATGTCGAGGGTCACCCGGCCGTCGAAATCCACGTCGCTGCGCCCGGAGACCTGCCACAGGCCGGTGATGCCCGGGTAGATGCTCAGGCGACCCAGGTGGTGTTCCTTGTAGGTCTGGGCGTGGAACGAGGTTGGGCGTGGGCCGACGATGCGCATCTGGCCAAGCACCACATTGATCAGGTTCGGTAGTTCGTCGAGGCTGGTACGACGCAGGAAGCCGCCGATCCCGGTGATCCGCGGATCGCGATCGATCTTGAAGTCCACCGAGTCCGGGCCGTGCTTGTTCAGGTGGCGCACCGAATCCTTGAGGGCCTCGGCGTTGACCACCATGGTGCGGAACTTGTACATGCCGAAGCGTCGGCCACGAAAACCCGTACGCAACTGGACGAAGAACACCGGCCCTGGGCTGGTGAGCTTGATTGTCAGGGCAACCACCAAAAGCACCGGCGACAGTGCCACCAGCAGCAGCGCTGCCAGTACTGCCGAGGTCAGTCGCTTGCTGCGTGACAAGGTCCAGGGCCGGCCGCCATCGCGGCCAGTGATCCAGCCATGGTGTTGCAGGTCGATGGCAGCCTGGACCTTGCGTCGGAACGGGTCGTTGCGCCGATCGATGCGCGTGGGCGCATCGCTTGCGGGCGATGAGAGGGGTCTGTCCATATCCACCGGAAGTATTTCCATTGCAAAAGAATTGGGGGAACGCTCAGGGCACGCAGGCCGCTCAGGACGTCCGGCCTTGGTAGTAGCGCAGGTACCACTGCACGAAATCCCTGAGCCCGTCTTCCAGGGGAACCTGGGGCCCGAAGCCGGTGAGGTTCTCCAGGGCGCTGACATCGGCGCAGGTGTTGAGCACATCTCCCGGTTGCAGTGGCAGGTACTCGACCTGGGCCTGGCGGCCAAGGAGTTTCTCCAGGGCGGCCACATAGTCCTTAAGGTGCACGGGGCGCTGGCCGCCGATGTTGAACAGGCGCCAGGGGGCCATGCTGGTGGAGGGGTCCGGTTGCTCGCGGTCCCACAGCGGGTCGCGGGCTGGTGGTTTGCCCAGTAGGCGCACCAGGGATTCGACGATGTCGTCGATATAGGTGAAGTCGCGCTGGTGCATGCCGTAATTGAACAGTTTCAGCGGATGCCCCTGGCTGATCGCGTCGGCGAACAGAATCGGCGACATGTCCGGTCGACCCCAGGGGCCATAGACGGTGAAGAAGCGCAGGCCGGTGGCCGGCACGCCGAACAGGTGGGCGTAGCTGTGGGCCATCAGCTCGTTGGCTTTCTTGCTGGCCGCGTACAGCGAGAGCGGGTGATCGACGTTGTCGCTGACCCGATATGGGGTTTGCTGGTTGGCCCCATACACCGAACTGGAGGAGGCATAGACCAGGTGCTGCACGGGGTAGCGCCGGCACATCTCCAGCAGGTTGAGAAAACCGCCCAGATTGCTGTCCAGGTAGGCCTTGGGATTCTCCAGGGAATAACGCACCCCGGCCTGGGCGGCGAGGTTGATCACCACCTGTGGGCGGACCTCGGCGAACAGCCGATCCAGGCCCTCGCTGTCGGCCAGGTCCAGGCGTTGCAGCGGGAAATGCCCCACTTGCTGTTCCACCCAGCGCACCCGATCGTGCTTGAGCTGGGGGTCGTAGTAATCGTTGAAATTATCCAGTCCGGTGACCTGATGCCCATCCTTGAGCAAACGCAGTGCGGTATGGGCGCCGATGAACCCGGCGGCCCCGGTAATCAGGATATTCATGCGCAAAGTGCCCCAGGTACGCGGTAAGGCAGGCCGATGCTCAGGTAGTGCAGACCAGCGTCCGCTGCCTGTTGCGGGTTGTAGAGATTGCGGCCATCGACGATCAGGCGATCGTTGAGCTTCTCGCGCAGCAGCTTGAAGTCCACCACGCGAAAGGCCTTCCACTCGGTGCAGATCACCAGCGCGTCGGCGCCTTGCAAAGTGTCGTCGCGGGTCGCGCACAGTTGCAGGTCATCGCGGTAGCCATACAGGCGCCGGCACTCGGTCATGGCCTCGGGGTCATAGGCATGGACCTTGGCCCCGGCTTCCCACAGCGCTTCCATCAGGTAGCGGCTGGTGGCTTCGCGCATGTCGTCGGTGTTGGGCTTGAATGCCAGCCCCCACAGGGCGATGACCTTGCCCTGGAGGTTGTCCCCCAGGTGCGCCTTGAGCTTGCGAAACAGCACATGACGCTGCTGCTCGTTGACGTCGCGCACGGTCTTGAGCATCTGCGGTTCCAGGCCATGGCTTTGCGCGGTGTGGATCAGCGCCCGCAGATCCTTGGGGAAGCACGAGCCGCCAAAACCGGCGCCCGGGTAGATGAAGTGATAGCCGATACGTGGGTCGGCGCCGATGCCTTTGCGTACCGCGTTGATATCCACTCCCAGCCGCTCGGCCAGGTTGGCCATCTCGTTCATGAAGCTGATGCGGGTGGCGAGCATGGCATTGGCCGCGTACTTGACCAGCTCGGCACTGCGGTTATCCATGAACATCAGTCGGTCGTGGTTGTGATTGAACGGAGCGTAGAGCTCGCTCAATTGCTGGCGAGGCAGTTCATGGGCGCAACCGATGATGATCCGGTCCGGACGCATGCAATCGGCGACCGCCGAGCCTTCCTTGAGGAACTCCGGGTTGGAGACCACGTGGACCCGCAGCTCGGACTTGCCCAGGTCCGCCAGTTGCTCGGCCACGGTCTCGACCACCAGGTCCGCGGTGCCCACAGGCACTGTGGACTTGATGACCAGGGTCTTGTCGCTGTACATGAGGCAGGCGATGTTTCGTGCAACGGCCAGGACATGATCGAGGTCCGCCGAGCCATCTTCATTGGAGGGGGTACCCACGGCGATGAAGATCACCTGGCCATGGCCTACGGCATCGCTGGGCTGAGTGGTGAAATGCAGGCGGCCGGCCTTCTGATTCTCTTCGATCAGGGCCGCCAGGCCCGGTTCGTGAATCGGTGGAATGGCGCGCTGCAGTTGGGCGATCTTGTGGCTGTCGATATCGACACACACCACGTTATGCCCAACATCGGCCAATGCAACCGCTTGCACCAGGCCAACATAGCCAGTACCAAAAACGCTGACTTCCAAGGGAACGACCTCGTCCATGATGAGTGTTGGGTGAGGGCGTGGCTCACCTTCTGAAAAAAGGCATGTGGCACATGGCCTTCATTGCGCTCTTTTTTTGACACTACCACAAGGTAAAGACGTTTAATTGACGTTTTTTGGCGTTACATAAATGACACAGCCTCTCTATTTATTTTTTAGATACAAATAAAACCCTTTTAAAACATAGCGTTACAGTTATTAATGATGGCCATAATGAAAAGCGTCAAATACTTGTATTTGTTTGTTGGGTTCGCTAAAAATCCGACGAACGGTAGGTATTTTCGACAAAAGTTTGATGCTTCTTTGCTACCAGCCTACAAAAAAGAACGATCTAGAGAGTGTTTCTGAGCGATGAGACAGTTTTTTGAGGCGCTTTCCAGGGCAGTGAAAAAGTCTCGGAATTGATCAGCTCGATGCTGGCTGGAGGTGTCGAACGTGAGCGCTGGAGTCAGACTAAAGTCGGGTAGGGCAAAGGCGGGCGATCTGCCATCATTTCCGGTCTTCATTGATTCAATCAATTCAACCGGTGATGTTTAATTTGCCGGATGGATTTCTCCTGGGTCTTTTCTGCCTCGCGTCACTGATTTTCTGCTGGAGCCTGTTCATGCGTCCCCCTTTTCCTTTACTCAATCCGTGCCCGCTCCTGGGCCTCGGAGCCGCTGTCCTGTGCGCGGGTTTTACACCGTTGGCCACTGGCGCCGGCTTTATCGAGGACAGCAGCGCCAAGCTCGAATCGCGCACGGTCTATTTCAATCGGGACTTTCGTGACGGCCATACCAGCAATGCCCAGGGTGCCTCCAAGCGTGAAGAATCCGCCCAGGGCTTCATTCTCAATCTGCAGTCGGGCTATACCGAAGGCACCGTAGGTTTTGGCCTGGATGCCTTGGGCATGCTCGGGCTCAAGCTCGACTCCAGCCCGGACCGCAGCAACAGCGGCCTGCTGCCATCCAGCGGGCATGACCCGCGGGGCTCGGCCGACCAGTACGCCAAGCTGGGCTTGACCGCCAAGGTGCGGGTATCGCAGACCGTATTCAAATACGGTGCGCAACTGCCGGACCTGCCGCTGCTCAAGTATTAACCTGGCAAATAAATAGGGCATATTAGATAATCTGTCTCCATGAAAATAGATGCCCGTAAACTCAGCCCCCAAGAACAACGTGAAAAGCGCTCCACGGCCCTACGCATGCGTGAGCAGGGTTACACCTACAAGGCTATTGGCGAAGCGGTTGGTGTTCACCCCCGCACTATTGCTCACTGGGCGCAGGTCGCAGAACATAAAGGCGAAAAGGCTGCCATTGCCGGCGGCCAGCGTGGTGTGCGCCAGGGTGATCGCCGCAGTTTGAGCTCCAGCCAGGAAGTGCTGATTCGCACCTTGATGACCGATAAGATGCCCGACCAACTCAAGCTCGGCTTTGCGCTCTGGACGCGTGATGCGGTGCGAGAACTGATCCGCCAGCGCTGTGGTTTTCTCATGCCGGTTCGAACGGTTGGTGAATACCTCAAGCGTTGGGGCTACACCCCGCAGCGCCCACTGCATCGGGCTTATCAGCAGAAACCTGAAGTGGTTCAGCACTGGCTGGATAATGAATATCCACGCATCGCACAGCGGGCCAGGGCTGAGAATGGTGAGATTCAGTGGGGCGACGAAACCGGTATGCGCAGTGACAGCCATGCTGGCCGCAGCTACGCCCCTATTGGCGAAACGCCGGTGCGCCTGGTCAGCGGCAGTCGTTTTTCCACCAACATGATTTCCACCGTGACCAATCGGGGCAAACTGCGCTTCATGCTGTATCGGGAAACGCTGACAGCCCCAGTGCTGATTCGCTTCCTGAGTCGCCTGATTCGCGATGCTCAGGGCCGCAAGGTGTTCCTGATTCTCGACAACCTGCGCGTACACCACAGCAAAAAGGTGAGCGCCTGGGTTGGCGACCGCAAAGAGCAAATCGAACTGTTCTTCTTGCCGGCCTACGCCCCGGAGTTGAACCCTGACGAGTATTTGAATTGTGATTTGAAACATCAGGTTCGCACGGGCTTGCCGGCGCGTAATCAGGACGAACTGGAAAGGCGTGTTCGCTCGGTCATGAGACGATTGCAATTACGCCCTCAAAGAATCCGTTCTTATTTCCGGCATCCACGTATCGCCTACGCAGCATGATTTGGTGTATTTGATTGCCGGGTTAATACAACGATGGCCGCCTGCTGCCCACCATGTTCAACGGTGCGGTGCTGACCTCCAAGGAGGTCAAGGACCTGACCCTGACGGCGGCGCGCCTGAATCGCTACACCGCCCGGGATTCCACGGACTCCCAGGACATCCGCGTGCACTGCAAGAACAAGCGCTATGCCTGCAACACCACGGCGGATCATTTCGATAACTATGGCGTGGACTACAAGTTCAGCGACCGCCTTAGTGGCCAATACCATTACGCCGAGCTGGAGGACATCTACCGCCAGCACTTCATCGGCTTGCTGGCCAACCAGCCCTTGGGGCCTGGCGTGCTCAAGGGTGACCTGCGCCTGATCAAGAGCGACGACAGCGGCAGTGCCCGTGCCGGTAGCATCGACCACCGGGCCCTGAGCACCATGCTCAGCTACGGCCTGGGTGGGCACGTGTTCAGCGCCGGTTGGCAGCGCATGTACGGCGAGAACTCGATGCCGTACCTGGATGGCAGCAACCCGTACCTGGTGAACTATGTACAGGTCAACGACTTCGCGGCGATCCAGGAGCGTTCCTGGCAACTGCGCTATGACTACGACTTCAAGGCCGTGGGCATCAACGGCCTGAGCTTCCTGACCCGCTACGTCAGTGGTGACAACATCAAGGTCCCGGGCAGCCTGCGCGAAGGTCGGGAATGGGAGCGTGACAGCGAACTCAAGTACGTGGTGCAGAGCGGCGCCTTCAAGGACGTCAGCCTGCGCCTGCGTAACGCCACCTACCGTAGCAACTACCAGAAGATCGCCCGCGACATGGACGAAACCCGCCTGATCGTCAGCTACAACTTCTCGATCTTCTGACGTAGCGCTGCCCTGTAGCCGCTGTCGAGCCTGTGGCGAGGCTGCACGAAGGCCCGCAGGGCCTTGTCTTGACCCGCTTGCGCGGTCGCAAGCAGCCCGCGGCAGCGGCTACACGGCGCATTACACCAGTTGATGCCGGTAGGGCAGGTCCGGCCCGGTGCGGGTGCAGGTCAGCGCTGCGGCGTTGACGGCGAAGCGCAGCAGGGCGTCGATCTGTTCGCGCCCCAGCTGCGCAAGACCCAGGGGCGAGTCCAGCCCCTGCTCGGTCAACCAGGCGATCAGCGCCGCCTGAAAGGTATCGCCGGCGCCCACGGTGTCGGCTACCTGCACTTGGGGTGTCGCGACCGACCAGTGGCCGTGGTGCTGGCTGAACACCGTCGCGCCCTGGCTGCCGCGGGTCAGGAACACCAGCTTGGCACTGCCTTGCAACCAGCCCTGGATCAGTGTCTCGGGCGCCTGCCCGGGATACAGCTGCTCCAGGTCCTCATCGCTGACCTTGATCAGGTCGGCGTGCCCGGCCAGTTCATCGATGCGTTGGCGCCACAATTGGATATCCGGCTGCGGGCCGAGTCGCACATTGGGGTCGAGGCTGATCAGACGCCGCCCCCGTTCGCGACGCACCAGGGCCAGCAGGGTATCGGCGATCGGTTGCACCACCAGGGCAAACGAGCCCACGTGCAGCCCGCGTACCAGGTCGTCCAGTTCCGGCAGGTGTTCTGTCAGCAATTGTCGGTCGGCACAGCCTTCGCCACGAAAGCTGTAGTGTGGCGAGCCATCGCTGCCCACCGCCACCATGGCCAGGGTGGTAGGGGCCGTGAATTCGCGCAGGTGGCGGGTGTCCACGCCTTCCTCCTCCAGTACCCGCCGCAAGCGCTGGCCCAGGTAGTCCCGGGACAGTCCGGCGAGCAGGGCCACATCGATGCCCAGGCGGCGCAGGCCTACCGCCACATTGAACGGCGAGCCACCGGCAATCGCCTGGAACGCCACTTTATTGGCCGGAGCACCGGCTTCGTCCACGCTAAAAACATCGAACAGCGCTTCACCGCATACCAGATACATAGTCATTCGCTCTTCAAGGGGCCAGATGCTGTCGATGGCGCTCACGCAGCGGTTGGCAGGGGCCGGGTTCGGGGCGCCGGGTCATGCATGATATCGGTGATGGCAGGCGATCGCCGCGATGTTTTCGACCCGCCATTGCCGTCCATGCAATGGCCAGGTACATCAGCCCAAGGTCCACTGGCTTTTTCCCGGTCACTGCCTAAGATGGCCGTCGTAGCTCCTCCTTTGTCCCGGAAACCGTTGGTAACGATGTCGGAAAAAGACACCATCTCCCTGCAACTGGTGCGCGAAGCCTTGTTGCAAAGCTGCGCGCCTGGCGTGGCCACCGAAGAAGTGCTGCACAAGGTCGGCATCGATCCGCTCGACGTGCAGTTAGGCGCGGGGAGGGTTCCGGCCAACGCCTATGCGCGACTCTGGCGCTTGCTGGCACGGCGCCTGGACGATGAGTTCTTCGGCATGGACCCGCGCAAGCTCAAGTCCGGCAGCCTGGCGTTTCTCTGTCGTTCGGCCATGGCCCAGCCGACCCTGGCTCAAGGCCTGGATTCGGTGCTGGAGTTTCTTTCACTGATGCTCGAACACCTGGGCGCGCAACTGGTACGCCAGCAAAGCCTGGCGGAAATCGTCCTGGCCGAGGACGAGCAGCCTCCGCGCCGGGCGTTTACCTATTTCACCTACTGGATGATCGTTCACGGCGTGGCGTGCTGGCTGGCAGGGCGGCGGATTCCGATCCTGGCCATCGAATTGCGTTGCCCGCAGCCGGAGTTCTGCGATGACTACCGGGTGATGTTCTCCGACAACCTGCGCTTTGACCGACCCCGCACGCGGATGATCATCGCCGCCGACTGCCTGGACCTGCCCATCAAGCGCAGCAAGGAGGAGCTCAAGCGGTTCCTGGCCCAGGCCCCGGCCAACATCCTGGTCAAGTACCGCGATCCGCAGAGCCTGGCCAGCCGGATCAAGCAGCAGTTGCGCCAGCTACCGGCAGAGCAGTGGCCGGAAAGCGAAAGCCTGGCCCAGAGCCTGTGCATTTCGGCCTCGACCCTGCGCCGCCGCCTGGCCGAGGAGGGCCAGAGCTACCAGGCGCTGAAGGACAGCGTGCGCAAGGAGCTGGCCATCGTCTGGCTGGCGGAACCGCAGATCAGCTTCGCGCAGATCGCCGAGCGCCTGGGCTTTGCCGATACCAGTTCGTTCTACAAGGCGTTTCGCAAGTGGTCCGGCTCCAATCCCGGGCACTATCGCAGCCTGATTCTCAACGACCCGGCCTGATCTTGGCCAAACCGGTCACGCAGGTTGACAGCTTTGACCATTGTCCGGCCAAGGCTCTGGCGCCAGTATTTCACTGATTTTCATGAGGTTCCCCAATAAAAACAACGAGGGCTTCTGGCAATGCGCGATTACCTGTCCGCCACCGAAAACTTCAACTACCAGCACACTGTCGATGCCACCCTGGCCGGCTCGCTGTCGGCGCTCAACGCCTGTGTCGAGTGCTGTGACCGGCATGCGCTGCCTGGGCGCATCGCGTTGTTCTGGGAGGGGCGAGACGGCAACAGCGCCAGCTACACCTTCACCGATCTGCAAGACAAGGCCGGACGCCTGGCCAACTTCCTCCTGGCCCAGGGCGTGGGCAAGGGCGACAAGGTCGCCGGCCTCTTGCCACGCAACGTCGAGTTATTGATCACGGTCCTGGCCACCTGGCGCATTGGCGCGGTGTACCAGCCCCTGTTCACGGCCTTCGGCCCCAAGGCCATCGAGCACCGGGTCAACAGTTCCGCTGCCAAGGTGGTGGTCACCGACGCCATCAACCGGCCCAAGCTCGCCGAGGTTGCCGGGTGCCCAACGGTAGTCACCGTGGCGGGTGCCAAGGGGCAGGGCATCGTACGGGGCGATTTCAGCTTCTGGGCCGAACTGGAGCAGTATCCGGCCCGTTGCGAACCTGTGCTGCTCAGTGGCGAAGATCCCTTCCTGCTGATGTTCACCTCGGGCACTACCGGCCCGTCCAAGGCGCTGCAAGTGCCGCTCAAGGCCATGGTCGCCTTCCAGAGCTATACCCGCGATGCCGTGGACCTGCGGCCCGAGGACGCGTTCTGGAACGTCGCCGATCCGGGCTGGGCCTACGGTATCTACTTCGGTGTCACCGGGCCGTTGGGCCTGGGTCACCCGATCACGTTCTACGATGGCCCCTTCACCCTGGAAAGCACTTGCCGGGTGATCAACAAATACGGCATCACCAACCTCACCGGGTCGCCAACCGCCTACCGCTTGCTGATTGCCGGCGGCGATCAGTTCGCCCGCTCGATCAAGGGCCGCCTGCGCATCGTCAGTAGTGCCGGCGAGCCGCTCAACCCCGAGGTCATCCGCTGGTTTGCCGAGCAGTTGGAGGTGGTGATCCACGATCACTACGGCCAGACCGAACTGGGCATGGTGCTGTGCAACCACCATGGCCTTGAGCACCCGGTGCATGTTGGCACCGCCGGTTTCGCCTCGCCGGGCCATCGCATCGTGGTGCTCGACGAGGAATATCGCGAGCTGGGTGTCGGCCAGCCGGGAATCCTGGCCATCGACCGTCGGCAATCGCCGATGTGCTGGTTCGCCGGTTACGCCGGGGCACCGACCAAGGCCTTCGTTGGTGATTACTACCTGAGCGGCGATACCGTGGAGTTGAACCAGGACGGCAGCATCAGCTTCGTCGGGCGCAGCGACGACGTGATTACCACCTCCGGCTACCGGGTCGGTCCGTTCGACGTGGAAAGTGCCCTGGTGGAGCACCCGGCGGTGATCGAGGCGGCGGTGGTGGGCAAGCCCGATCCGGAGCGTACCGAGCTGGTCAAGGCCTTCGTGGTGCTCAGCGAGCAGTACCGCGCCACTCCGGAATTGGCCGAGGAGCTGCGCCAGCATGTGCGCAAGCGCCTGGCGGCCCATTCCTACCCGAGGGAAATCGAGTTTGTCAGCGACTTGCCCAAGACCCCCAGTGGCAAATTGCAGCGCTTTATCTTGCGCAACCAGGAAATCGCCAAGGCTCAAGAGGCCGCGGCGGCAACAGTCAACGCGTGAACAGGGTTTGAACGATGCAGATTCAGAACAAGGTTTTTCTCGTCAGTGGCGGTGCGTCGGGCCTTGGTGCCGCCAGCGCTGAAATGCTGGTAGCCGCCGGCGCCAAGGTAATGCTGGTGGATCTCAACGCCGAGGCCGTGGCGGCCAAGGCGCAGCAGTTGGGTTGCCAGAGCGTGGTCGCCGATATCAGCCAGGAGGCGGCTGCCGAAGCGGCAGTCCAGGCGGCGGTGAAGGCCTTTGGCGGGCTCGATGGCCTGGTCAACTGCGCGGGCATCGTGCGCGGCGAGAAGATTCTCGGCAAGAACGGTCCCCATGCCCTGGCCACCTTCGCCCAGGTGATCAACGTCAACCTGATCGGCAGCTTCAACCTCATGCGCCTGGCGGCCGCGGCCATCGCCGAAGGCCAGGCCGACGCCGATGGCGAGCGTGGGGTCATCATCAACACCGCCTCCATCGCGGCCTTCGACGGGCAGATCGGCCAGGCCGCCTATGCCGCCTCCAAGGGCGCGGTGGCCAGCCTGACCCTGCCGGTGGCCCGCGAGCTGGCACGTTTCGGCATCCGCGTGATGACCATTGCCCCAGGCATCTTCGAGACGCCGATGATGGCTGGCATGAGCGATGAGGTCCGGGCCTCCCTGGCCGCCGGCGTACCGTTCCCGCCACGCCTGGGCAAACCCGTCGAGTACGCCGCGCTGGTGCGGCATATCATTGAAAACAGCATGCTCAATGGTGAGGTGATCCGTCTCGACGGCGCCTTGCGCATGGCCGCCAAGTAAGGAGTCAGCATCATGTCCATTAACCAAGATCCGATTGTCATTGTCAGTGCCGCCCGCACCCCGATGGGTGGTTTCCAGGGCGAGTTGAAAGGGCTCAGCGCCCCGCAACTGGGAGCGCAAGCCATTCGTGCCGCAGTGCAGCGCGCCGGGATTGCCAGCGATGCGGTGCAAGAAGTGCTGTTCGGCTGCGTGCTGCCGGCCGGCCTCGGCCAGGCGCCTGCACGCCAGGCGGCCCTGGGAGCCGGCCTGGACAAGGGCACCCGTTGCACCACCCTGAACAAAATGTGCGGTTCGGGCATGGAGGCGGCCATCCTGGCCCATGACACGCTGCTGGCCGGCAGCGCCGAAGTGGTCGTCGCCGGTGGCATGGAAAGCATGTCCAACGCGCCCTATCTCCTGGATCGCGCCCGTGCCGGCTACCGCATGGGCCATGGCAAGGTGCTGGACCACATGTTCCTCGACGGCCTGGAAGATGCCTACGACAAGGGGCGCTTGATGGGGACTTTCGCCGAGGACTGCGCCGAGACCAACGGCCTGACCCGTGAAGCCCAGGATGCCTTTGCCGTGGCCTCGCTGACCCGAGCCCAGCAGGCGATCAAGGATGGCCTGTTCAAGGATGAGATCGTTCCCGTACAAGTGACGATCGGCAAGGAAACCCGGCTGATCAGCGACGACGAGCAACCCCCCAAGGCCAAGCTGGACAAGATCGCCGGTCTCAAGCCGGCCTTCCGTGAAGGCGGCACTGTGACGGCCGCCAACTCCAGTTCGATTTCCGACGGTGCCGCGGCGCTGGTCCTGATGCGCCGTTCCGAAGCCACCAAGCGCGGGCTCAAGCCACTGGCCGTGATTCATGGCCATGCGGCCTTCGCCGATACGCCGAGCCTGTTTCCCGTGGCTCCGGTCGGTGCTATCGAGCGCCTGATGAAGAAAACCGGCTGGTCCCTGGATGACGTGGACCTGTTCGAGATCAACGAGGCCTTCGCCGTGGTCAGCCTGGTGACCATGAACAAGCTGGAAATCCCCCATGACAAGGTCAACGTCCATGGCGGCGCCTGCGCCCTGGGCCATCCGATCGGCGCCTCGGGGGCGCGGATCCTGGTGACCCTGCTGTCGGCCCTGCGCCAGAAAGGCCTCAAGCGTGGCGTGGCTGCGATCTGCATCGGTGGTGGCGAAGCCACGGCCATGGCTGTTGAATGCCTGTAACGAGGAATCGCGATGTTGCCCAATGACGAACAACTGCAGATCAGCGACGCGGCCCGGCAATTTGCCCAGGAGCGCCTAAAGCCTTTTGCCGCCGACTGGGATCGCGAGCATCGCTTTCCCAAGGAAGCCATTGCCGAGATGGCCGAACTGGGCTTCTTCGGCATGCTGGTGCCCGAGCAGTGGGGCGGTTGCGACACCGGTTACCAGGCCTATGCCATGGCCCTGGAGGAAATCGCCGCCGGTGATGGCGCCTGTTCCACCATCATGAGCGTGCACAACTCGGTGGGTTGCGTGCCGATCCTCAAGTTTGGCAACGATGAGCAAAAGGAACGTTTCCTCAAGCCCCTGGCCAGCGGCAGCATGCTCGGGGCCTTCGCCCTGACCGAGCCCCAGGCCGGCTCCGATGCCAGTAGCCTGAAGACCCGGGCCCGCCGCGATGGCGACCACTATGTGCTCAATGGCTGCAAGCAGTTCATCACCTCGGGGCAGAACGCCGGGGTGGTGATCGTTTTCGCGGTCACCGATCCGGCGGCGGGCAAGCGCGGTATCAGCGCGTTCATCGTGCCTACCGACGCCCCGGGCTATAAGGTCGCGCGGATCGAGGACAAGCTCGGCCAGCATGCTTCCGATACCTGCCAGATCCTCTTCGAGGACGTGAAGGTGCCCGTGGCCAACCGCCTGGGCGAGGAGGGCGAGGGCTACAAGATCGCCCTGGCCAACCTCGAAGGTGGCCGCGTGGGCATTGCCTCGCAATCGGTGGGCATGGCCCGGGCCGCATTCGAGGCGGCGCGCGACTATGCCCGTGAGCGCGAGACTTTCGGCAAGCCGATCATCGAGCACCAGGCCGTGGCTTTCCGCCTGGCGGACATGGCCACCCAGATCGCCGTGGCGCGGCAGATGGTGCAATACGCCGCAGCACTGCGCGACAGTGGCAAGCCGGCCCTGGTCGAGGCCTCGATGGCCAAGCTGTTCGCCTCGGAGATGGCCGAGAAGGTCTGTTCTGCGGCCTTGCAAACCCTGGGCGGCTATGGCTACTTGAGCGACTTCCCGCTGGAGCGGATCTACCGTGACGTACGGATCTGCCAGATCTATGAAGGCACCAGCGACATTCAGCGCATGGTCATTTCGCGCAATCTCTGACTTTTAGCAGGAGCTGATTCATGAGCTACGAAACCATTCTGTTGGATATCAAGGACCGGGTCGGCCTGATCACCCTCAACCGCCCCCAAGCCTTGAACGCGCTCAACGCGCAGATCGTCGGCGAGATCAACCAGGCCCTGGATCGCCTGGAAGCCGATCCGCAAATCGGCTGCATCGTCATCACCGGCTCGAAGAAAGCCTTCGCTGCCGGCGCCGACATCAAGGAAATGGCTGAGCTGAGCTATCCGCAGATCTATCTCGACGACCTGTTCAGCGACAGCGACCGAGTGGCCAACCGGCGCAAGCCGATCATCGCCGCGGTCAATGGCTTTGCCTTGGGGGGCGGTTGCGAACTGGCGCTGATGTGCGACTTCATCCTGGCCGGTGACAACGCCAAGTTCGGTCAGCCGGAAATCAACCTCGGCGTGCTGCCGGGCATGGGCGGCACCCAGCGCCTGACCCGCGCCGTGGGCAAGGCCAAGGCCATGGAAATGTGCCTGACCGGGCGTTTCATCGATGCGGTGGAGGCCGAGCGTTGCGGCATCGTCGCGCGTATCGTGCCGGCCGACGAGTTGGTGGACGAAGCCCTGAAGGTCGCCGCACTGATTGCCGGCAAGTCGGTACCGGTGAGCATGATGATCAAGGAAAGCGTGAACCGCGCCTTCGAGGTCAGCCTGTCCGAAGGCGTGCGCTTCGAGCGCCGGGTGTTCCATGCCGCTTTCGCTACCCAGGACCAAAAGGAAGGCATGGCGGCCTTTATCGCCAAGCGCGAGCCGCAGTTCAAGGATCGCTGAGGCGGTTTGCGGCTATAAAAAAATCGCAGCCTGGGCTGCGATTTTTTTGTGTCTTCAAGAAGGCTATTGCGGGCAAGCCCCGCTCCTACATGAAAATGACGTTCCTGTAGGACGCGGCTGCCCGCGATGCTTTTACTCGATCAAACCAGGTAGTGCTTCAACTCACGGGCGATCAGCATGCGCTGGATCTCGCTGGAGCCCTCGTAGATCTGGGTGATCCTTGCGTCACGGTAGTAGCGCTCCACCGGGTAGTCCTCAAGGTAGCCATAACCGCCGTGGATCTGCATGGCCGAGGAGCAGACCTTCTCGGCCATCTCCGAGGCGAACAGCTTGGCCTGGGAGGCTTCGGACAGGCAGGGCTGGCCGGCGCTGCGCAAGCGGGCGGCGTGCAGGATCAACAGGCGCGCGGCGTTGATCCGGGTGTGCATGTCCGCCAACAGGTTGGCGATGCTCTGGTGCTCGATGATCGGTTTGCCGAACTGCACCCGATCGCGGGCATAGGCCAGGGACGCTTCGAAGGCGGCCCGCGCGATCCCCAGGGCCTGGGCGGCGATGCCGATGCGCCCGCCCTCGAGGTTGGACAGGGCGATGGCCAGGCCCTTGCCCCGTTCGCCCAGCAGGTTGGCGGCCGGCACGCTGCATTGGTTGAGGGTCACGGCGCAGGTATCGGAGGCGCGGATGCCCATCTTGTGTTCGGTGCGGTCGACGATGAAACCCGGGGTGTCGGTGGGCACCAGGAACGCCGACAGGCCTTTCTTGCCCAACTCCGGATCGGTCACGGCGAAGACGATGGCCAACTGCGCCCGCTTGCCATTGCTGACGAACTGCTTGGCGCCGTTGATCACCCACTGGCCGTCGCGCAGTTCGGCGCGGGTCTTGAGGTTGTGGGCCTCGGAGCCGGCCTGGGGCTCGGTCAGGCAGAAGCAGCCGATGGCTTCGCCACTGGCCAGGCGTGGCAGCCAGGCCTGTTTCTGCTCTTCGCTGCCGTAGTTGAGGATCGGCCCGCAACCCACCGAGTTGTGGATGCTCATCAGGGCGCCGGTGGCACCGTCGCCAGCGGCGATCTCTTCCACGGCCAGGGCGTAGGCCACGTAGTCCAGGTAGCTGCCGCCCCATTGCTCGGGAACCACCATGCCCAACAGGCCCAGCTCACCCATCTTGCGGACCAGGGCGTCGTCGATCCAGCCGGCCTTTTCCCAGGCCTGGGCATGGGGCGCGATCTCGCCACGGGCGAAATCCCGGGCCATGTCGCGGATCATCACTTGTTCTTCGGTCAGTTCGATATCGTGCATGAGTTCAGCTCCCGCTGCCGTCAAAACCGCTGAAGAAGCTCGCCACCCGTTCGGCCTCGAGGGCCGCCAGGGTCGGTGGGTTCCAGTGCGGGGTCTTGTCTTTGTCGATGATCAGGGCGCGTACGCCTTCCATCAGGTCGCCGCGTTCGAACCACTGCCGGTCCAGGTGCAGCTCCAGGGCGAAGCACTGCTCCAGGCTCAGTTGGCGGCCCTGGCGCAGCATCTCCAGGGTCACGGCCATGGCCAGGGGCGAGCGGGTTTCCAGCAGGTCGGCGGTAGCCTGGGCCCACTCATGGCTGTCGGCCACGGTCACGCTGCGCAATTGCTCGACGATGCCGGGCACGTCTGGCTGGGCGAAGAAGTGATCGATGGCCGGGCGCAGCGCCTGCAATGGCGCATCGGCCAGGGCCTGGACCCCGAGCCTGGCCAGCAGGCCCTGCAGGTCCTTGAGCGGTGACTGGCCCCATTGCAAGCGGTCCAGGCGCTGATCCAGCAGTGCCAGCTTGTCGCTTTCCAGGTACCAGTCGGCCAGGCCGCAATACAGCGCGTCGGCCGCGCGGATCTGCACGCCGCTGACCCCGAGGTAGGTGCCCAGCTCACCCGGAACCCGCGACAGGAAGTAGCTGCCGCCGACATCGGGGAAATAGCCGATGGCCACTTCCGGCATCGCCAGGCGACTGCGCTCGGTGACCACCCGCAGGTCGGCGCCTTGCACCAGGCCCATGCCGCCACCGAGGACGAAGCCGTCCATCAGTGCCAGGACCGGCTTGCGGTAATGGTGGATAGCCAGGTCCAGGGCGTATTCCTCGACGAAAAACGCTTCGTGCAAGGTGCCGGCATTCTTGTAGCTGTCGTACAACGAGCGGATGTCGCCACCGGCGCAGAAGGCCTTTTCACCCGCGCCGCGCAAGACCACGGCATGGATCTTCGGGTCCAGGGCCCAGGCATCCAGTTGGCGCTGCAAGGTGCGCACCATGGACAGGGTGATAGCGTTGAGGCCGGCGGGGCGGTTTAGGGTCAGATGGCCGATATGATTGCGTACCTCGATCAGCACCTCGTCCTGAGGGGTATCGAGGTCCCGTGCCGTCTGGGATGGAACCTGAGCAGTCATCACTAACTCCCTGCTTTTATTGTTCTTTATATGAAACTCGCGCGCGAGCATCGTCGGATCGTAACAGTGCAAATTTGCCGAATTCAACCGTGAAAGCTGCAGGTTGGCTGTGCATTTTTGCATGGGTGGGTGAACGTCGGCACCAGCCCCTCAAGCGCGCTGATCCCCGAGCTAGAAGGCCTGCGACAGAATCGGCTGTGAAATGACGGTTATCAGCCGATCCCGGCTGTTTCAGGTGCCCGTTACGACACCTGCGTGGCATTCGCTATTGGCATTCTGGCGCTCGGTTGCAGCGTAGCTCGTGGCGACCAGGACGAACCCGGCGCGGTGCGCCAGGCCTCGGCGATAACGCCAAGAACCCGATTGCGGCGACCCCGCACACACTCTCTGCCCCTGTCACAAGTGGGGCCCGGTTTTACGCCGGGCCGCTATAAATCCAAATAATCCGGGACTCTGAAGATGAATAAGAAATGGCTGGCCGCGCCGTTACTGGCGCTCGCGTGCACCTGCCTGGGCGCCAGCGCCAAGGAATGGAAGGAACTGCGCTTTGGCGTCAACCCAAGCTACCCACCCTTCGAGTCGAGTACCGCCGATGGCGGGGTACAGGGCTTCGGTGTCGATCTGGGCAATGCCATCTGCGCCGAACTCAAGCTCAAGTGCGTATGGATCAGCAATGATTTCGATGGCCTGATCCCGGCGCTCAAGGCAGGCAAGTTCGACGCCATCGAGTCGTCGATGACCGTGACCGACGCGCGGCGCAAGCAGATCGACTTCAGCGACCGGCTCTATGCCGGCCCCACGGCCATCGTCACGCGCAAGGGCTCGGGGCTGGAACCCACCGGCGAGTCGTTGAAGGGCAAGACCCTGGGCTACATGCAAGGCACCGTCCAGGAGACCTACGCCAAGGCCCGGCTCGGGCCGGCGGGGGTCAAGCTGCGTGCCTACCAGAATCAGGACCAGGTGTACGCCGACCTGGTCTACGGGCGCCTTGACGCCTCGATCCAGGACAAGTTGCAGGCGCAGATGAGTTTCCTCGCCTCGCCCCAGGGCGCGGACTTCGAAAATAGCGTGGGAATCAGCGACCCGCTGGTGCCTTCGCAGATCGCCATCGGCTTGCGCAAGGATCAGGACGAGCTCAAGGCCATGCTCAATGGCGCGATCCAGGCGCTGCACGAGAAGGGCATCTACGCCCAGATCCAGCGCAAGTATTTCGGCGACCTCGACCTCTACAACAACTGATCCAAGGTCCGGCCCGGGACTGCAACAGTCGGTTCCAGGCCGAGCCATGGCGAGCGCAAGGTGACTGGCGTGAATACCCTACTGTCTCTGATTGGCCTGGACCCGACGGTCTTGCAAGGCTACGGACCGCTGTTGCTGCACGGTACCTGGACGACCCTGAAACTCTCGCTGCTGGCATTGCTGGTCAGCATGCTCCTCGGGCTTGCGGGCGCGGCGGCCAAGTTGTCTCCACTGCGCCTGCTGAACCTGCCGGCCACCTGCTACACCACGTTGATTCGCGGGGTGCCGGACCTGGTCCTGATGTTGTTGATCTTCTACAGCCTGCAGGGCTGGCTCACCGCCCTGACCGAGTGGCTGGAGTGGCCCTACATGGAGATCGACCCGTTCGTGGCAGGGATCATCACCCTGGGATTCATCTACGGCGCCTATTTCACCGAGACCTTTCGCGGGGCGATGGTCAGCGTGCCCCGGGGCCAGCAGGAGGCGGCTGCGGCCTTTGGCCTGAGTCGCTGGCAACGCTTTCGCTTCGTGGTCTTCCCACAGATGATGCGCTTTGCCTTGCCCAGCCTGGGCAATAACTGGCTGGTGCTGCTCAAGGCCACTGCGCTGGTCTCGATCATCGGCCTGGCGGACCTGGTCAAGGTGGCCCAGGAGGCCGGCAAGAGCACGTTCAACCTGCTGGATTTTCTGCTGCTGGCCGCGGCCTTGTACCTGCTGATCACCAGTGCCTCGAACCAGTTGCTGCGCCTGTTGGAGCGTCGCTATAACCAGGGTGTGCGAGGGCTGTCGCGATGATCGAACTGATCCAGGAATACTGGCGTGCGTTTCTTTTCAGCGACGGCGAGAGCCTGACCGGCCTGGCCATGACCTTGTGGCTACTGGTGGCGAGCCTGGCGATGGGTTTCGTCCTGTCGCTGCCCCTGGCGATCCTGCGGACCAGCCACTGGGCGTTGCTGCGCTGGCCGGTGCAACTGTTCACCTATGTGTTTCGCGGCACGCCGTTGTATATCCAGCTACTGATCTGCTACAGCGGCCTCTACGGCGTGGCGGCGATCCGCGAGCAGCCATTGCTGGAAGCTTTTTTCCGCGATGCCATGAATTGCACCTTGCTGGCCTTCACCCTCAATACCTGCGCCTACACGGTGGAGATCTTCGCCGGGGCCATCCGCAGCATTCCCTATGGCGAGATCGAGGCCGCCCACGCCTATGGGCTCAGCGGCTGGCGGCTGTACTGGCGGCTGATCCTGCCGTCGGCCCTGCGCCGGGCGCTGCCGTACTACAGCAACGAAGTGATCCTGATGCTGCATGCCACCTCAGTGGCGTTCACCGCCACCATCCCGGACATCCTCAAGGTGGCGCGCGATGCCAATGCCGCGACGTTCTTGACCTTCCAGGCATTCGGCATCGCCGGGCTGCTGTACCTGGGGTTGTCGTTCGCCCTGGTCGGCGCCTTCCGCCTGGCAGAACGCCGCTGGCTGGGTTTTCTCGGCCCGGCCCACTGAGCCCATTCGTCTATCCCTTGATCCAGAGCGTCGCCTGCGGCTGATGCTCCAGGAGCCCTAGATGTACAAATTGACCGTTGAAAATCTCTACAAGCGTTTTGGTGACAACGAGGTGCTCAAGGGCGTCTCGTTGAAAGCTCGGGCTGGTGATGTGGTGAGCATGATCGGCGCCAGTGGCTCGGGCAAGAGCACCATGCTGCGCTGTATCAACTTCCTGGAGCGTGCCGACGCCGGTGCCTTTGCCCTGGATGGCGAGACCATCGTCACCCGGGATGCCCCCGGCGGCATGCAGGTGGCCGACCCGGCGCAATTGCAACGCCTGCGTACTCGCCTGGCCATGGTGTTCCAGCACTTCAACCTGTGGAGCCACCTGAGCGTGCTGGAGAACATCATGCTGGCACCCTGCCGGGTGCTGGGCAGCAGCCGCAAGGAGGCCGAGGCCAGCGCCCGGGCGTATCTGGACAAGGTCGGCCTGGCCCAGCGAGTGGCCGAGCAGTACCCGGCGTTTCTCTCCGGGGGCCAGCAGCAACGGGTGGCCATCGCCCGTGCGCTGGCAGTGGAGCCGCAGATCCTGCTGTTCGACGAACCGACCTCGGCGCTGGACCCGGAACTGGTCGGCGAGGTGCTCAAGGTGATCCAGGCCTTGGCCGAGGAGGGGCGGACCATGCTCATGGTGACCCATGAAATGGGGTTCGCCCGGCAGGTGTCGAGCCAGGTGTTGTTCTTGCATCAAGGCAAGGTAGAGGAGCAGGGCAGCGCCGCGATCCTCGACCAGCCACAGAGTGAACGTTTGCAGCAGTTTTTATCCGGCCGTTTGAAGTGAGGGAGAACATCCATGGCGGACATCCGCGACCTGGCGATCGTGCTTGATCGTATCGACCAGGCCATTATCGAAGTGCTGCGCCATGAAGGGCGCATCACCTATCAGAAACTCTCCGAGCGCGTGCACCTCACGCCCAGGCCGTGCCTGGAGCGGGTGCGCAAGCTGGAACAATTGGGGGTGATTCGCGGGTACGGGGCGATCCTCGACGAGAAAAAACTGACTCCGGGATTGTCGCTGCTGGTGTTGGTAGCGCTCTCCAACCAGAGTGGGCGAGCGGCGCAAAAAGCCTTCGAGGCCAAGGTCCGGGGCTGCCCCCAGGTGCTGGAGTGCCGCTTGATCAGCGGCGCTTTCGATTACAGCCTGCGCATGCGTTGCCGTGACATGGAGCACTACCGGGTGCTGACCGAGGTCTGGTTCGACGACCCGGACCTGCACATCGACAAGCTGGTCAGCCATCTGGAACTGGCAATGGTCAAGACCGGCATGGAGTGACGCTCCGGCTTGTGCGGAATCGGCTGGAGTCTGGGGTCCATTCAGCCATTTTCTACTGTGCAAGCCTTCGGATCAGCCGGGTTTTGCCCGCGTACAAAACCACAATGGGTACCTCCCGACTCTCACTGATTGCGTGCCCATGCAGACCACCCATAGTGTTTTGATGATCCGTCCCTCGTGTTTCTCGTTCAACCAGGATACGGCGAGCAACAACAGTTTCCAGCGACCCGCCCTGGCCGCCGAAGATGTCCAGGCCAAGGCCCTGCTGGAGTTCGATGGTTATGTCGCCTGCTTGCGCGAACAGGGGGTGAAGGTACTGGTGCATGAAGACAGCGCAGTGCCTCACACCCCGGATTCGATCTTTCCCAACAACTGCTGGAGCAGCCACCCGGACGGCACCCTGGTGCTGTACCCGATGCAGGGACGCAACCGCCGCCTGGAGCGCTACAAAGGCGTACTGGCCCACTTGCATGAGCAATACCAGGTGACACGAACCCTCGACCTGAGCCCCCTGGAGCAGCAAGACATCTTCCTCGAAGGCACCGGCAGCATGGTCCTGGACCGCCAGCGGCGCATCTGCTACGCCGGCTACTCCAGTCGCACCCATGCCCGTGCCCTGGAGCAGTTGGCCGAGCTGCTGGACTACCAGCTCTGTGGGTTCCATGCCCGCGATCGCCAGGGCGTACCGATCTATCACACCAACGTGATGATGAGCGTCGGCAGCCAATTGGCCGTGGCCTGCCTGCTGGCGGTGGATGACCCGGAACAACGGGCGAGCTTGCAGCGCAGCCTGCAAGACAGCGGCAAACAGGTGCTGCCCTTGACCTGGGCCCAACTGGAATCCTTCGCCGGCAATATGCTGGAAGTGCACAACAGCGCCGGTGAGCCATTGCTGGTGATGTCGCGTACGGCCTGGCGCTCGCTGGACTTGCAGCAGCGTCGGTTGATCGAACGCCACGTCCAGCCCCTGCCGGTGAACATCGACACCATTGAACGCATCGGCGGCGGCAGTGCCCGCTGCATGCTGGCGGAAATCTACCTGCCTGAACGTCAACCCCAGAGGGAGCAATCACGATGATCGTCCGTCCTGCCAACCTGGCCGACTTGCCAGCCCTGCTGGATTTGGCCCATAGCGCCGGTGCCGGCCTGACCACCTTGCCCGCCGACGCCACGCGCTTGCGCCAGCGCCTGGAGTGGGCGCAGAAGACCTTTGCCGGCGAAGCCGAGCGGGCCGATGCCGACTACCTGTTCGTGCTGCAGAGCGAGCAGGGCGAAGCCGTGGGCATTTGCGCCCTGGCCGGGGCCGTGGGCCTGCGCGAGCCCTGGTACAACTACCGGCTGGGCTTGTTCGTCGCGGCCTCCAGGAACCTGGGCATCAACCAGCAACTACCGACCCTGTTCCTGGGGAACGACATGACCGGGCATTCGGAGTTGTGTTCGTTGTTCCTGCACGCCGATCATCGCAGCGGCCTCAACGGCCGCCTGCTGTCCAAGGCGCGGTTCCTGTTCCTGGCCGAGTTCCGCCAATGCTTTGGCGAAAAGGTGATCGCCGAGATGCGTGGCTACTCCGACGAGGCCGGGGTTTCGCCCTTCTGGGAAGGCTTGGGCCGGCATTTCTTCAAGATGGACTTTGCCGCCGCCGATCATCTCACCGGCCTGGGTAACAAGACCTTCATTGCCGAACTGATGCCCAAGTTCCCATTGCCCACCTGCCTGCTGCCCGAAGCCGCTCGCGCGGTGATCGGCCGGGTCCACCCCAATACCGAACCGGCCCTGGGCATGCTCAAGGCCGAAGGATTCGGCTTCAAGGACTACATCGATATCTTCGACGGTGGCCCGCTGATCGAATGTGCGACCGGCGATATTCGCGCCGTACGCGACAGCCAGGTCCTGCAACTGAGCATTGGCACCCCTGGCGAGCAGGCCGAGCCATACCTGATCCATAACCGCCAGTTCGCCACCTGCCGGATCACCGCGGCTCCAGCCCGGGTCGCAGCTGGCACGCTGATTGTCGATGCCGCCAGTGCCCGGGCGCTGGGCCTGGGAGCCGGGGCCTCGGTGCGGGCGGTCAGCCTGGCGGTACCGCTGCGGCAGCGTTCGGCGGCCTGATGGATTGCCCGGTGCACCAGAACAACAGGCTCTGGCTGGCCCGCAGTTGCTCCACGCAGCCCAGGGTCGGCAATTGCTCGCGCTCCTGGTCAAGGTCCTTCATCCGCCGCGCCAGGTAGAACGCCCGGTCAGTGGGCAATTGTTCCAGGGCCTTGACCCGGCGTGCTTGCCCCGCGCTGTAGAACTCAGCGGAATAGGAGCGGCGTCCCCAGTAGTAGAGCGGCCCGGGCTGGGTCGCTTGCAGGTCGTTCCAGGCCCTGGCCAGGGCTTGCTGGTTCTGCGGTCGTTGCAGGGCGGCGCCGTTGTTTACGGTGAACAGCAGGCCCAGCGGCAGCAGCAACGACAGCACCAGCAACAGGTACGGTGCGCTCCTGCTGCTGCGTTGCGGCAGTGCTTGCAGGGCCAGGGCCAACAACAGGCACCAGGCGGGCAGGGCAGGCAGTACATAGGTCCAGAGGATGTTGCCCGAAAAGGTAAAGAACAGCGGTGTAACCAGCGCCCACAAGGTGATGAAGCTCAGGCGGCGGTCGACCCCCGCAGGTGTCCGGTAGAGCCGGTACAGCAGCGGCAGCAATAGGCTCCAGGGCAACAGCGCCATCAACAGTTCCAGCCAGATGCTGGCGAAGGGCCGTTCGTGGGCGCTGCCGTACAGGTCGCCAGCCCAGTCGCTGACCACATAACGCTTCCAGTGTTCGCCCACCAGGAAGTAGTCGAGAAAGCCAGGGCTGCGCGACTCGGCCAGGAGGTACCAGGGCAGTGCAACTAATAGCATCAGGCCCACGCCGCTCGCCCAGGGCAGGCGATAGAGGGCCCGCCACTGCCTATTGAACAGCGTCCACAAGCCTGCCTGGGCACCGACCAGAACCAGAACCAGCGGACCTTTGGCCAGTAGCCCGAGGCCCAGGCCGAAGAAACCCGCCAAGGCCCAGCCGCGGTCGGCATGCACGCAGCCGCGCCAGAAGCCGTAGCAGGCCAGCAGGAGGGAAAAGCTCAGGGCCGGGTCGGTCAGCACCACGCCCGCCGCCAACAGGCCCAGGCTTGAACTGGAGAACAGGATCGCCGCCAACAGGCCACTGCGCTCGTCGTACTCCTCGCGGGCGAAGCGGATCAGGATCAGGCAACTGGCTACATGAAACAGCCAGGCCGGCAGGCGCACGGCGAATTCGTTGATCCCCAGGACCTGCATGGCCAGGGCCTGGCTCCAGAACGCCAACGGCGGCTTGCCCCAGAAGGGCACACCGTAGTCGAACATCGGCGTCACCCAATCGCCCAGCTCGAGCATCTTGCGCGCCATCTCGCCGTAGCGTGCCTCGGAGGTGTCCATCAGCGGATAGAGCCCCAGGCTTGCCAGGCGCAGGCCGAGGATGCCCAGCAGCAACCACCACAGGGTGCGGGTTGGAAGGGCGTTCATCGGATCCGCTCTTGCTCGTCGGACTCAAGCGCAGGAGGCGCCTGCAACTGGCGGGAAAACCCGCCAAAGGTGCTACGCAGGAAGTACAGCGGGCGACGCTTGACCTCCACCAGTGCGGCGCCGATGTATTCGCCCACCATGGCAACGCCCACCAGGACCAGGGCCAGGGCACCGAGGATCAGGTGATCCACGCTGAAGGCGTCGACGAACCATTGGTGCATCAGGTAAGTACCGGTCAACAGCAGCGTTGCCAGGCTCAATACGCTGAACCAGCGCAGCGGCTTGCGTGAGAACGCCAGCACACCCTCCATGGCCAGGTCCACCAGGGCCATGGGGCTCCATTTCGACTCACCGGCCTTGCGCCGGGCCCGTTGGTAGGGAATTTCGATGGTCCTGAAACCCAGCCAATTGACCAGGCCTTTCATCAGGGTGGCCCGCTCCGGCATGTTGCGCAGGGCATTCAGGGGAGCGGTACCGATCAGGCGGAAATCGCTGACATCCGGTGGTACCGGGTACTTGTCCACCAGCAGGTTCATCAACTTGTAGTAGAGCTGTGCGCTCAAACGCTTGCCGGCGGTATCGCTGCGCCGGTCGCTGCGTTGCATGTTGACGATGTCGTAGCCGGCCAGCCAGTGGCGGACCATGGCGGGAATCAGCTCCGGCGGGTCCTGCAGATCGGCATCGATAAACAGTACCGCGTCCCCCATTGCATGATCGATGCCTGCCGACATCGCCGACTCCTTGCCGAAGTTACGGCTCAAATTGAGGCAGCGCACCTTGGGCGCACGACAGAATTGTTCCAGTAGTTGGTCACTTCCATCCTGGCTGCCATCGTTGACATACACGACTTCGTAAGCCACGGGTAACGCATTCAATACCAGCATGAGGCGATGATGGAACTCGGGCAGTATGTGGGCCTCGTCATAACAGCAGACAATGATGCTGATAATCGAGTGGTTATCCATCGGTACGCAACTAGGCAACTTCATTTTTAAATGTCCAGGTTCGGTTTATCCAATAGCTGCCCAAGGTCAGGCAGAGCGTGCTGAGCATTTGCATCGACAAGGGAGAGTCTGGGTAGAGCGCCAGCAGGCACAGCATCAGCAGGGCGTTGCCGAGGTTGTAGCCGGCAGCCACCAGGCAGAAGCGCAGGGCCTGGGTGTTCCTGGTAGTGCCGACTGGTGGGAAGGTCCAACGCTTGTTGCCCAGGTAGGCGACCCAGGTGCCGAGAGCGGCACCGAGTAGGCTGGCGAGTAAGGCTGGCAAGGGGCCGAGCAACAGTAGGAACAATATGTAATGACTCAGGGTGGCAACACCTCCCACCAGTAGATAACGGAAAAGTTGTTTTAATGGGTGGCCTGATGAACTTATCGATAGTCGCGACATGAATGAACCCAAGCGTTTAAGGCTGATTGATTCTTGGGAAAATAATGTCGGTAATCAGTGGGTGTTTTGTGAAAATTTCGTTTGTCGCGTGGCGTGTAATATTTCACCAAGTAACTGACAAAGTTGTAATTAATTACCCGGGGCTGGCTGCGTCGTGGCTTTGCTTATTAACCTGGCAAATAAATAGGGCATATTAGATAATCTGTCTCCATGAAAATAGATGCCCGTAAACTCAGCCCCCAAGAACAACGTGAAAAGCGCTCCACGGCCCTACGCATGCGTGAGCAGGGTTACACCTACAAGGCTATTGGCGAAGCGGTTGGTGTTCACCCCCGCACTATTGCTCACTGGGCGCAGGTCGCAGAACATAAAGGCGAAAAGGCTGCCATTGCCGGCGGCCAGCGTGGTGTGCGCCAGGGTGATCGCCGCAGTTTGAGCTCCAGCCAGGAAGTGCTGATTCGCACCTTGATGACCGATAAGATGCCCGACCAACTCAAGCTCGGCTTTGCGCTCTGGACGCGTGATGCGGTGCGAGAACTGATCCGCCAGCGCTGTGGTTTTCTCATGCCGGTTCGAACGGTTGGTGAATACCTCAAGCGTTGGGGCTACACCCCGCAGCGCCCACTGCATCGGGCTTATCAGCAGAAACCTGAAGTGGTTCAGCACTGGCTGGATAATGAATATCCACGCATCGCACAGCGGGCCAGGGCTGAGAATGGTGAGATTCAGTGGGGCGACGAAACCGGTATGCGCAGTGACAGCCATGCTGGCCGCAGCTACGCCCCTATTGGCGAAACGCCGGTGCGCCTGGTCAGCGGCAGTCGTTTTTCCACCAACATGATTTCCACCGTGACCAATCGGGGCAAACTGCGCTTCATGCTGTATCGGGAAACGCTGACAGCCCCAGTGCTGATTCGCTTCCTGAGTCGCCTGATTCGCGATGCTCAGGGCCGCAAGGTGTTCCTGATTCTCGACAACCTGCGCGTACACCACAGCAAAAAGGTGAGCGCCTGGGTTGGCGACCGCAAAGAGCAAATCGAACTGTTCTTCTTGCCGGCCTACGCCCCGGAGTTGAACCCTGACGAGTATTTGAATTGTGATTTGAAACATCAGGTTCGCACGGGCTTGCCGGCGCGTAATCAGGACGAACTGGAAAGGCGTGTTCGCTCGGTCATGAGACGATTGCAATTACGCCCTCAAAGAATCCGTTCTTATTTCCGGCATCCACGTATCGCCTACGCAGCATGATTTGGTGTATTTGATTGCCGGGTTAATAGTTAAGTTGTTAGTTGGATTACAATAGAATGGCGTATTTGTTAGTTTGCCGTCAGCCATGGCCATGTACAGGCGATGGGCGATGGGCGAGGCACCGGTCATTTGCACCACTGGTTCAAAAGAGACGGGCCGTTACAATGGCGCTCGACTTCGACGCTACAGAGGCACTATGGATATCGATCTGGCCCGCACCTTCCTGGAGATCGTCCGCAGCGGCAGCCTGATTGCCGCCGCCGAACGCCTGCACCTGACCCAAACCGCCATCAGCGCCCGGGTGCAGAACCTGGAAGGCCAGCTCAACTGCAAGCTGCTGGTACGCAACCGTGCCGGTGCCAGGCCCACGGCCGATGGCGAGGCCTTCATTGCCTACGCCAACCAGCTGGTACAGACCTGGGAAGCGGCCCAGCGCGACCTGCCATTGCTGGCTGGCTATCGCAATGTGCTGCACATCGGTGGTGAGTTGAGCCTGTGCAATCCGCTGATGCTCAACTGGGTGCGCCGCCTGCGCCAGGCGCTGCCCAACCATGCGGTGCGCACCCAGATCGGCGACGGCGCGAGCTTGCAACGGCAGTTGGAACTGGGCGTGCTGGATGCGGCGCTGGTGTTCCAACCGCTGTACTCGCCGGGCCTGCAAGTGGAGCAAATGCTTGAGGAAAAACTGATCCAGGTGCGCCTGGCTGGCCGTCCACAGCCCTATGTCTATATCGATTGGGGCGAGGACTTCCGGCGCCAGCACGATGCCGCCTTGCCGGAGCAGGCCAAGGCCGCGGTGGGTTTCAACCTGGGGCCGCTGGCGCTGCAGTTCATCCTCGATGCCGGTGGCAGTGGCTACTTCCGTACCCGGGTGGTGCAGAGCTACCTGGACAGTGGTGTATTGGAACGAGTGGAAAAGGCCCCGGAGTTCAGCTTCCCGACCTATCTACTCTATGCCCGGGAGCGGGATTCGGAGCCGCTGCAACAGGCTTTCGATGTCTTGCGCGAGGTCATCCAGAGAGATAACGACTGGTCCCAGCGCTGGTCGCCGATGGTCTGAGCGCAACATGGCAGCCGGCAAGCGGCTGCCTGAAAAGGCTCAGGGGCGCGACTGTGGGGCCGAGGACAGCACCTGGCCAATACTGCGGCGGCGGGCGTGTGCTTCGCTGGCGTGGATCAGTTGCTCCAGGTCCTCGGGGGTGACATCGAAGAACTCCTCCATTTCCTCCAGGGCCCGCTTGAGATCGACGGCAGTGATCGCCAGGCTGTCGCTGGGCCCGGCGGGGGCGAGGACCGCCGGCGGCTCGCCCGGCCCCTTGGGATAGCGGGTACGGGTCAGGTTGTTGTAGACCAGGGCACTGGCCAGCAGACTGGCCGCGGCCAACATTACCGGGCCCAACTCGCGCCAGTCGAGGGCGACACTGGCCGGGTCGGCCAACACCAGGGTCAGGGCCAGGGCACCGGCCGGTGGGTGCAGGCAGCGCAGCCAGCACATCAGCACCAGGGCCGTGCCGGCAGCCAGGCCTGCGCTGCCCAGGCTGCGCCCCAGGAAGTGGGCGGCCAACAGGGCCATCACCGCCGCGCACAGGTAGCCCCCCAGGATCGACCAGGGTTGGGCCAGGGCGCCGGAGGATACCGCGAACAGCAGCACGGCCGATGCCCCCAGGGGACCGATCAAGTGCAAGGCCACCGGCATGCCGAAGACCTTGGCGCAGAGCCAGACACTGAACAGGGGGCCCAGGGCCACGCCGATGGCAGCGCGACTCCATTCCAGGGGGCGGGTATTGATGGCGGCGGGTTTCCAGCGGGTGAACATCGACACAAGCGATCCATTTTCAGGCGGGCAAAAAGAAGGGCTTGTCTGGATCACCAGAAAGCCCTTGAACGTTCCAACATTTGGGGGAGGAACCGGCGCAGTCTGCCGAGGAATCGATGGGTTGGCAAATTCATAATAATGCAGCTTAAGTGCAGATTTTTTGCACTCAAACCCCCGTCCGGCGGGCACTGCGATAACACAGGCAACCACCGGCGGCGCTCAGGCCGGCCAACACATAAAACATGCTGGCCGGGATGCTGTGGGTCAGCAGGTAGCCGCAGATGATCGGGCTCAGGGCACCGCCCACCGCCGCCAGGTTCTGCGCGGCGTAGTAGCTGCCGCGCAGGGACTCGGGGGCCAGGGTGTCGACGAACAGGAATTCTGCCGGGTAGATGATCATCTCCCCCAGGGTGAACACCAGCATTGCCAGGCACCAGAGCAGCAGGTTGTCGGCAACGCTGAAACCGATCAGGCCGGCCATGAACAGGGCCGTGCCCAGGGCGATCCAGTAGCGCAGTTGCTCGCGCTTGAGAAAACGACCGATCTGGTATTGCAGCGCGATTACGCACAGGGCGTTACAGGCCAGCAGCGCCGCCATGGTGTCCAAGGCCTGGCGAGGTTCCTGGGTGACCATCAGGTACTGCGACAGGTAGAGCGTGAAACGCCCGTGGACGATGGTGCTGAGCAAGCAGCCAGCGGTGAAGATGACCAGCGTGCGATCGTTTTTCAGGGTCGCCAGTGTCGTGAGGAAACTCAGCGGCTTGCCGATGTCGACCGCACCTCGGCCCACGCCGCGCATCAGCCACATGCTGCCAAGGGCAATGGCCCCGGCCAGCAGGAACGGGGCCTGAAACATATAGCCGGCGATCACCACTCCCAGCATCGGCGCGGTGGCGTAGCCGATGTTGGTCAAGGTGTAGCGCAGGGAAAAGACTCGGGCTCGCTGCTCCTGGGGCAGGCATTCACTGATGATCGCCTTGGAGCCGATCAGGAACAGCGCCGAAGCCGTTTCCACCAGGACCAGCACCACGGTAGTCAGCCACAGATCCTGGGCGAAGGTCAGCAATATGAAACCGATGCCGCTGGAGAGCATGGTCAGGATCAGCAGCCGGCGCTTGTCCAGGCGATCGATGATGTAGCCGCCGTACAGGGCGAGCAGGGTGGCGCTGAACACCGCGATGCCCAGCAGCAGGCCTACGTCCTGCTGGTCCAGGCCCAACTTGTGGCTGAGAAACTGGGTGAGCAGGGCACCGGTCAGGGCCCGGCTGACGACGATGGTCAGCGAGCAAATGAGCAACCGGCGAATGATCAGTGAGTAGGCAGCCATGGCCTCGTACGGTCCTTGTGCTGATGGCGTCTACAACAGCAGGCGCATGGCGCAACGGCGCAGCGCCGGCAATCCATGTTGCTGTTCATCGAGCAGCACCTGTTCCAGGCGTGTTCCCAATTGCCCGGCATCCAGGGTGATAAAACCCTGGCGCTGATAAAAAGGCTCGTTCCATGGCAACTGCCGGAAGGTCGTGAGGGTCAGGGCCTTGAGTCGCTGCTGCCGGGCGTGCTCGATGGCCGCCTGCAACAGTGCCTTGCCGATCCCCTGGCCCTGGTAATCACTGGCTACGGAGATTTCCCAGATGTGCAGTTCGTGGCCAAGGGGTTCGGCGCACAGGAAGGCGCAAGGCTGGTCCTCTGCCGGGCAAGCCACCCAGACCGGCAGGCGCTGGATATTGCGCCGGTGTCCTTCGGCGTCCAGCACCGGGGCCTCGGCCAGCCAGGCCAGTTGCGGATCGCGGAGAAACAGTCTGGCGGCGCAGGTTTCGATAGCGGGCAGGGCATTGGCATCGGACACTCGCGCCCGGCGGATATTGATCGTCATGGACGCGAGTGTAAGGAGGCAGCGGTACGCCGCGCAACGACTTCAGGGTTGCGCGGTCGCCGCCTTGGGCAGGTGCAGCAGGACGAAGTCGTTCTTGTCGAAGCGAGCACTGAGCACGGGCTCCAGGTGAGCCAGGGCCGTACCTTCAAGACTGGCCAGGTCGCTCTGATCGAGGATGATCCACGCCGGTCCGCTGATCTGGGCCAGGGCCTGGGGCTGATCGGTGAATTGTGGTTGCAGGTCCTGGTCGAGGTTGACCATGAACTTGATCGCCTTGGCATCCTTGCCCATGCGATGGAGGATCACCGGGGCCGGGTCCGCCTCGATCAACTGCAGGGCTGCATGGCTGAAGGTGCGGGTGTCGTAGAGCCGGTGCTCGACAGGCTCGTAAACGCCGATATAGCAAGCCCAGATCGCCAGGACCGCGCTGTAGGCCAGGCCCACGGCCCGCCATTGGCGCTTGAACAGCAAGGCCAGGGACAGCAGTTGCAACAGGCCAAGCACCACCAGCATCGGCGTGAGGTGGGTGAGCTGTTCGGGGAACTTGCGCCGCAATACCACCAGGCCGACCATCAGCAGGCCCGGTAGCAGCAACCACAAGCCCTGGATCAGGCCACGCAGCCAGGCCATGATTCGAGCGCTGCCAGCCTGGAACGGATAGGCCGCGACAATGGCCGCCATGGGCAGCATCGGCAACAGGTAGCGGGCCTTCTTCGCCTGGGGAATCGACAGGCCGATCATCACCACCAGGGCCGCTGCGGTACACAGGCGCAGTAGCTTCAGGCCAGGCCCCGGCTCTGCCGGGCGCGATAGCAGCACGGCGACCCAGGCCAGGATCGCCAGCGGATAGGCCAGGGCGTAGTTGCCCAGGGAACTGGTGAAGTAATAGAGGACGTCGCTGGAGCCTTCGCTGCCGTCCATGCGCCCCATGAACTGCATGCGGATCACGTCGTCGACGAAACCCTGGCCGCCACTGAGCTTGGCCAGCCACAGCAGCAGGGCGATGCACGCCACCAGCAACCCCAGGGCGCTGAAGCCAAAGCCGAACAAGCGACGCCACTGGCCGCCCAGCAGGTAGTAGCTGCACAGCATGCCGGTGGGGATCACCAGGCCGATGGGGCCGCGAATGGCAAAGCCCAGCACCAGCAACAGCAGGATCCAGCCCAGGCGCCGGGGCGCCGCGAAATGGTCGTGGGCATAGCCCAGGTAGAACACGGTGAGTGAAACTGCCGCCAGCATCTGGTCCAGGGAGACCGCGCGGGTTTCACTGATAAAGGTGTTGCTGAGCAGCAACAGGGCGACGCTCAGCAGGGCCCAGGTACGGGAGTAGGAGGCCAGCAGCCGGTAGACCAGGCTGACGATCAGCGCCGAGGCGATGGCCGTGGGCAGCCAGGCGGTGAGGCTGGTGACCTGCCCGTTGGGCAGCGAGAACAACCACACCAGCAGCGTCGAGGCGCTAGTGTAGTCGGCATAGGGCTCGCCATAGGTCGTGGGGAAGAACCCCGGCCCATGGCGTAGCATTTCCTTGGCGAACAGGAAGAAACGGGAGTCGAAGCCGATCGCCGATTGATGATCGGCGCCGACGCAGAACAGCAGCAAAGTCAGCAGCCCCAGCCCCAACGATTGCCAAAGTAGTGTGTTCGCAGGGGAGCTGGAGTGCGTGTTCATTCAGGCCTCGGCGGACCACTGCTGATGAGGGATCGGCAGATTGCGCGACTCGCCACGACCGATCGGGAAGTAGGTGAAGCCATTGCGCGCCAGGCGTTCGGCGTCATATAGGTTACGGCCGTCGAAAATCACAGGCGCCTTGAGGCGCTGTTGGATCAGGTCGAAGTCCGGAGCCTTGAACTGCTGCCACTCGGTGCAGATGATCAGGGCGTCGGCACCGTTGAGTACCGACTCCGGGGTGCCCATCAGCAGCAGGCGAGACTCATCCGGATACAAGCGCTGGGTTTCCTGCATGGCTTCCGGGTCGAAGGCGCGGACTTCGGCACCGGCGGCGAACAATGCATCGAGCAGCACCCGGCTTGGGGCGTCGCGCATGTCGTCGGTGTTGGGCTTGAACGCCAGGCCCCACAGGGCGAAGGTCTTGCCTTTCAGGTCGCCCTTGTAGAAAGCCTTGATACGCTCGAACAGCTTGTGCTTCTGCCGTTCGTTGATGGCTTCCACTGCTTGCAGCAGGTCGCTGGAGCAATGGGCTTGCTCGGCACTGTGGATCAGCGCGCGCATGTCCTTGGGGAAGCACGAACCGCCATAGCCGCAGCCAGGGTAGATGAAGTGGTAGCCGATACGAGTATCGGCGCCGATCCCCAAGCGTACCGATTCGATATCGGCGCCCAGGTGTTCGGCCAGTTCGGCGATCTGGTTGATGAAGCTGATCTTGGTCGCCAGCATGCAGTTGGCGGCGTACTTGGTCAGCTCGGCGCTGCGCAGGTCCATGAACATGATGCGGTCATGGTTGCGGTTGAACGGTGCGTAGAGGTCGCGCATCACGTCGCGTACTTCTTCGCGGGCGCAACCGATGATGATCCGGTCCGGGCGGCGGCAGTCGGAAACCGCCGAGCCTTCCTTGAGGAATTCCGGGTTGGAGACGATATCGAATTGCAGTGGACGGCCGTCCAGGGCTTTCTCGATGTGGGCCTTGAGGGTGTCGCCGGTGCCGACTGGCACGGTGGATTTCTCCACCAGGATCAGCGGCTGCTCACGGTGACGGGCGACGGCATCGCCCACCGACAGCACGTAGCGCAGGTCGGCCGAGCCGTCTTCGCTCGACGGCGTGCCAACGGCAATGAACAGCACCTGGCCATGCTGTACCGCGAGTTTTTCGTCGTTGGTGAAGTGCAGTCGCTTGGCTTCGAGGTTTTCCTTCACCAGGCTTGCAAGCCCGGGCTCGAAGATGCTCACGTGTCCTTGTTGCAGCTGTTTGACCTTTTGCTCATCGATGTCCATGCAGATGACATCGTGGCCGACTTCAGCCAACACGGCAGCCTGTACGAGGCCGACATAACCACTTCCAAATACACTGATTTTCATGGGGTATTCCTGGGACTTGTCGCGGGTGCAGATCGAGAGTTGATGGTGATGACCCCGAGGATGACCAAGGCCACCCCGAGGGTTTTGGAAAGCGTGAAAGGTTCGTTGAACAGCGGCAGGCTGGCGGCTAGCAGGTAGACCAGTGCATAGCTGATGCTCAACAGCGAATAGGCCCGGCCCAGCGGCAGGTCGCGCAGGGCCAGCAGCCAGCAGAGCATCGACAGGGCATAGGCGCAGATCGCCGCGATGACCACGGCCAGGGCGGCCAGATCGACTGTGCCGTTGCCCAGGGCGTCCAGCCACTGCTGTGGCGTGGGCAGGCGAGTCATACTCCAGCGCATGGCCAGTTGTGCGCCACTGACCAGCACCACGCTGCCCAGGGCGAAGATGAATCCCTTGGCCCGGCTCATGCGTGACGCCCCAGCAGCACTACGCCACCGATCACCAGGGCGACACCGAGCCAGTGGCGGCGATCGATGTGCTCACGGAACACGAAACGGGCGATCAGGGTGATGAACACGAAATTCAGGCTGAGCATCGGGTAGGCCACGCCCACCTCCATGCGCTGCAGCACCAGCAGCCACACCAGCAGGCCCAGGCCGAGGCTGAACAGGGCCAGCCACAACCAGCCCGAGCGCAGCTTGGCCACCACGGTCGATGGCTGGTCGCGCCAGCTTTCAACGGCAAATTTCTGTGCCACCTGGCCCAGGCAGGTCAGCCCGCAGGCCAGGAGTAGAAGCAACAGGCTCATGGCTGGCTCTGGGGAATGATAAAAATCACGATGTTGCCCTGGGCATAACGCTTGGCATCCGGTGGCAGCAGTTGGACTTCATGCTCCTCGTCGCGGCTCTTGACCCGCATGACCACGCCTACAGAGCCTTGCTTGCGGGCCTCGGCTATCCACGGTTGGACCTGGTCCAGGTTGACCTTGCGCTGGGCCGAATCGTCATAGGCCAGGCCGTATTTCAACTCGCCCTCGGTGTTGTACAAGGTCACATCGCTGCGGCGCAGGCGCCAGGCCAGGGCCGAGGCCGCGCCAAGGTCGTTGCTCAGCAGGTGCTTGGCTTCGTTCAGTTCACCAACGTGATCGATGATGAATTGGTCGGGAATCTTGTTGTAGACCACCGAATTGGGCAGGGCGGCCGGGGCCAGGGCCGCCAGCAGGAAACTACCCAGGGCTGGAGCCGCCCACAGGGTCAGCGGACGCATGGCTTGCAGCAGGTTGCTGAGGATCCAGCCCAGCAGCAGGACGTAAACCAGCACCAAGTGCTGCGGCTCGTCCACATACACCGGTTTTTTCAGCTGGAAGTACACCAGCGCCAGCAAACCCAACAGGCCTGCCAGCAGATTGAGCAAGCCGTTGAGGCTGATGATGCGTGTCTGCTTGGCACTCAGGCGATCCATCAGGGTATTGCCCATCAGCAGCGCCAGCGGTAGCAGGCACGGCAGGATATAGGCGGGCAGCTTGCCCTTGCTCAGGCTGAAGAAGGCCAGTGGCAGCACCAGCCACAGCAGCAGGAAGCCGCTACTGCCCAGGCGTCGCTGGCTCCAGGCCTGTTTGAAGGTTGCAGGCAACAACATGACCCAAGGCACACTGAAGGCCACCAGCAATGGCAGGTAGTACCACCATGGCGAGGCATGCTGGGCATCTTCACCGGCGAAGCGGCGAATATGCTCGTGCCAGAAGAAGAAGCGCCAGTAGTCCGGTTCCTGGGCGTGCACCGCCAAGGCCCAGGGCAGGCTGATGAGGATGGCAACGAGTACGCCGATGCCACCCAATACCAGCAGCGATTTCAGGCGTTTTTGCCAGATGGCGTAGGGCAGGGCCACCAACACTGGCAGCAACCAGGCCAGGAATCCCTTGGTCATGAAGCCCATGCCGCAGGCCAGGCCCAGGACTATCCAGGCCAGCAGCTGCCCGCGGGAGGTCTTGCAGTCGAACGTGAACCACAGCGCAACCAGGCTCAGGTTGACCCAGAAGGTGAATTGCGGGTCGAGGTTGGCGTAGCCCGCCACCAGCGCCATCACGGTGAAGCTCATGTACAGCACGGCGCTGGCCAGGGCCTTGCGCGGATCGTTCCACAAGCGCATGGCCAACAGGTAGGCCAGGACCACGCTCAGTCCGGTGCTCAGGGCTGACGCCACGCGTACCCCGAACAGGTTGTCACCGAAAACGGCCTGACCAATGGCCATCATCCAGTAACCCGCCACCGGTTTTTCGAAATAGCGAATCCCCATGAAATGTGGCGACGCCCATTGACCGCCATGGAGCATTTCCTGGCTGATCTGCGCGTAGCGGGTTTCATCGGGAATCCACAGGCCGTGGGTAGCCATGGGCAGGAGGTAGAACAGGCCGAAAGCGATCAGCAGCAGTGACAGGGCCCAACGTCTGGTCATGCTCCTTGCACTCCCAGCCAGCCTTCGCGGCCTTCCAGAGCACCGCGTACCACCTGGCCTGCCGGCAAGCTGGAGATGTCCGCCGGGAGCATGTCTCCCAGGGGCTGGAAATGAATGTCGCGCTGCTTGGCACTGGCCAGCAGCTGGCGGAAGTCATTGGCCATCAGAATCCCTTCTACTTCGGCGTGGATGGTGTAGACATTGAGCTTGCCTGGCTTGAACCGGTCGAGGATGAAAGCGTTGAAATCAGCACTCGAGACCACCGGGCCGACGACTTCGTCGAAGGTCGGCAGGTCTACCGGAATCTGTGGCGCGCCCAGGCCGCCGTCCGCCAAACGTGGCTGGAACAGGCTCTGGCCGCGGCAATCGCTGTTGTAGCGAAAACCGAATTGTTGCTTGGCTTCGATGACCCGCTCATCGGCACGCCAACCGGCAGATGCCGAGCAGCTCACCGCTTGCCCGAGAATATCGTTGAGGCTGTCGACGCCACGGCGGATCTGTTCGATCAGCTGTGCCTGGCTCCAGCGCCCGGTGTTGGCCTGCCAGCCGTGGTGATCCCAGGCGTGCAGGCCGACTTCGTGTCCGGCAGCCAGGGCCTGGCGCATCAAGTGCCCCAGGTCCCGGCCAATGGGTTTGCCTGGCCAGGCGGTGCCGGCCAGGAGAATGTCCCAGCCATACAGGCCGGCAGCATTGGACCGCAGCATTTTCCAGAGGAACTGCGGACGGATCAGGCGCCACAGGTGGCGCCCCATGTTGTCCGGCCCGACGCTGAAGAAGAACGTGGCTTTGACCCCGGCTTCATCCAGCGACTCGAGCAGCCGTGGCACCCCCTCCCGGGTGCCGCGGTAGGTATCGACATCAATGCGCAGACCTGCCTGCATCAGCGTGCTTCTTCTTTGGCGCGATCGGCGATTTCCAGCATGGCTTCGCGCAGGAAGAAGTCCAGGGTGTTGCCGATGGTTTCGCTCATTTCCACGGTCGGTTCCCAGTTCAGCAGGCGCTTGGCATTCTCGATGCTTGGCTTGCGGTGCTCCACGTCCTGGTAGCCCGCGCCGTAGAAGGCCTTGCTTTCCACTTCGCGGAAACCGGCGAACGGTGGGAAGTTGCCACGCAGCGGGTGGGCTTCGAACTGGCGCAGCAGCTCTTCGCCCAACTGGCGGATGCTGGCTTCGTTGTCCGGGTTGCCGATGTTGACGATCTGGCCGTTGCAGCAGTCGTTCTCGTTGTCGACGATGCGGGCCAGGGCCTCGATGCCGTCAGCGATGTCGGTGAAGCAGCGTTTCTGCTCGCCACCATCGAACAGGCGGATCGGGGTGCCTTCCACCAGGTTGAGGATCAGCTGGGTGATGGCCCGGGAGCTGCCGATACGTGCCGAGTCCAGGCGGTCCAGGCGCGGGCCCATCCAGTTGAATGGACGGAACAGGGTGAAGTTCAGGCCCTTGGCGCCGTAGGCCCAGATCACGCGGTCCAGCAGTTGCTTGGAGACCGAGTAGATCCAGCGCTGCTTGTTGATCGGGCCGACGATCAGGTTGGAGTTGTCTTCGTCGAAGTTCTTGTCCTGGCACATGCCATAGACTTCCGACGTCGACGGGAAGATCACCCGCTTGTTGTACTTCACGCAGTAGCGAACCAGCTTCAGGTTCTCTTCGAAGTCCAGCTCGAATACGCGCAGTGGGTTACGGGTGTATTCGATCGGGGTGGCGATGGCCACCAGCGGCAGGACCACGTCGCACTTCTTGATGTGGTACTCGATCCACTCGGAGTGAATGCTGATGTCGCCTTCGACGAAGTGGAAGTTCGGGTGGCTGCGCAGGCGCTCGATGGCGTCGCAGCCGATGTCCAGGCCATAGACTTCGTACTTGTCGTCGCGCAGCAGGCGCTCGGACAGGTGGTTACCGATGAAGCCGTTGACGCCCAGGATCAGTACGCGGGTACGACGTGGCTTGCGGCCGGACTCGGCGCCGCGCAGCAGCGAACCGTCCACCAGGCCCAGCTCGTTGGCCAGTTGCGGGCCGCTCAGGTACAGGCCGTTGGCGTTGCGCTGGCCGGAGGTGATGACCAGGGAGTCTTCGCCACAGGCGATGCGCAGCGGATCGACGCTGATGACCCGGCCCGGGGCCTGGCCTTCGTTGCCCTTGGCCACTTCGGCGCTCCAGACGATCAGCTTGTGTTCGCCGACGGCGCAGAAGGCACCTGGATAAGGTTGGGTCACGGCACGCACCAGGTTGAACAGCTCCTCGGCTGGGCGCTTCCACTCCAGCTTGCCGTCCGCAGCGGTACGACGACCGTAGTAGCTGGCCTTGGATTCGTCCTGGGCGGTTTCGCTGACCTTGCCCTGGGCCAGTGCCGGCAGGGTGTCGTGCAGCAGGCTGGCAGCGGCGTCACGCAGCTTGTGGTGCAGGCTCAGCGCCGTGTCGCTGCGCTCGATGGCTACGCGTTCCTGGGCGATGATCGCACCGGCATCGGCGCGCTTGACCATGCGGTGCAGGGTCACGCCGGTCTCGGTTTCGCCCTTGACCAGGACCCAGTTCGCAGGTGCGCGGCCACGGTAGTGCGGCAGCAGGGAACCGTGCAGGTTGAACGCGCCCTTGCTGGCGGTGGCCAGCAGCTGTTCGCTCAGCAGGTTGCGGTAGTAGAAGGAGAACAGGTAGTCAGGGTTGAGCTTGGCAATGCGCTCGATCCACAGCGGGTGGTTGGCGTCTTCCGGGGCGTGTACGGCAATACCCTTGCGTGCGCACAGTTGTGCGACGGAACCGTAGAAGGTGTTTTCCTTCGGATCATCGGCGTGGGTGAATACCGCAGCGATCTCATAACCTGCGTTGAGCAGGGCTTCGATGCCAGCACAGCCAATATCGTGGTAGGCGAAGACAACAGCTTTATTGCTCATGGGGAAACCTGATCAGTATGGGTGGAAGTTAAACCGTCGACAGTCACGGTCGGGGCGGGTGCCGCCGGCTGACTGCGCAAGACTTTTTCGATGAAGAAGCGCGGGCGGGCCCGCACGTCGCTGTACATGCGTCCCAGGTATTCGCCCAGAAGACCCATGCCGATGAACTGGCCGCCGGTGAACACGAAGAGCACCGCGAACAGCACGAAGTTACCGTCGCCGGCCCAGGTGGCGCCGAAGATCAAGCGCAGGATGATCAGCAGCATGGCGAACAACGCACCCAGACCGGCCATGCTGAAACCGATGATGCTCAGCAGGCGCAGGGGGGTGGTGGTCATGCAGGTGATCAGGTCGAACATCAGATTGACCAGGCGCATCGGGCTGTACTTGGAGTCGCCGTGCTCGCGCTCGGCGTGCTCCACCAAGACCTCGGTGGTGTGCCGGGCGAAGCTGTTGGCCAGGATCGGGATGAAGGTGCTGCGTTCGGTACAGGCCAGCATCGCGTCGATGATGGTCCGGCGGTAGGCGCGCAGCATGCAGCCGTAGTCGCTCATGGCCACGCCAGTGGAGCGTTGCACCGCCATGTTGATCAGCTTCGATGGCCAGCGGCGGAAGGCCGAGTCCTGGCGGTTGTTGCGCACGGTGCCGACCACGTCGTAGCCGAGCTCGGCCTGGGCCACCAGGCGCGGGATTTCCTCCGGCGGGTTCTGCAGGTCGGCATCGAGGGTAATCACCACGTCGCCGCGGCACTGCTCGAAACCGGCCATGATCGCCGCGTGCTGGCCGTAGTTGCGATTGAGGATGACCGCCACCACCGGGCTGCCTTCGCGTTCCGCGGCGGCTTGCAGGATATTCGCCGACTCGTCGCGACTGCCGTCGTCCACCAGGACGATTTCAAAGTCGTGCTTGAGCAGGCGGCAAGCCGCTTCGGTACGTCGCAACAGCTCGGGAAGGCTCTGTTCTTCGTTGTAGACCGGGATGACGATCGACACGAACTGAATGGGATAAGGTTTCAAGGGTTTCAGTCCAGGAGGTTTTCAATGGCGCCGGCAACCCGCTCGACATCGTCGAGTGTCATGTCCGGAAACAGTGGGATCGAGCACAGTCGCGCAGAGTTCCATTCGGTATGTGGCAGGTGCACATCCGGGAAGCGCTGGCGGTAATAGGTATGCATGTGGGTGGCGATGAAGTGGATACCCGTGCCGATGTTCTGCTCCTGCAGGCCTTTCATGAAGGCTTCGCGATCCAGGCCGCAGCGCTCGGCGTCGATGCGCAGGATGAACAGGTGCCAGCTGTGCTGCTGCGGGTACTGCGGCACGTGCAGCGGTTGCACCGGCAGGCCGGCCAGACGCTCCAGGTAAGCCTTGGCCAACACTTCGCGGCGGGCGTTGATCTGGTCCAGGCGCTGCAGTTGCACCAGGGCGATGGCGGCATTCATGTCCGCCAGGTTGTACTTGAAGCCGGGTTCGATCACCTGGGCCTGGGGCTTGCGACCATGGGTCAGGCGGTCATAGGCATCCACGCCCAGCCCGTGGAACTTGAGCATGCGCACACGGTTGGCCAGGGCTTCGTCGTCGCTGACGAACATCGCGCCTTCGGCGCATGTCATGTTCTTGATTGCATGGAACGAGAAGATCGCCGTACCCCGGGCACCGATCTCACGACCTCGGTAGGTCGTGCCGGCCGCGTGGGCGGCGTCCTCGATCACGGCGATGCCGTGCTTGTCGGCCAGGGCATACAGTGGATCGAGGTCGAAGGCTGCACCGGCATAGTGCACCGGGATAATGGCCTTGGTCTTGGGCGTGATGGCGGCTTCGATGGTGGCTGCGTCGCTCATCAGGGTGTCGGGATCGACATCGACGAACACCGGGGTAGCACCCAGCAGGCAGATCATGTTGGCGGTGGAGACCCAGGTCTGGGAGGGGGTGATCACCTCATCCCCCGGACCGATGCCCAAGGCCAGCAGGGTGATGTGCATGGCGCCGGTGGCCGAGGACAAGGCCACGGCATGGCGGGCGCCGACACGTTCGGCGAAGAGCTGCTCGAGTTCCTGGTTTTTCGGGCCGGTGGTGATCCAGCCGGAACGCAGAACCTGCTCTACAGCAGCAACCTCTTCATCGCCAATACTCGGGCGCGAGAAAGGAAGGAAAGCCTGGTTCATGGTTACCTCGGGTTACAGAATACGGGGTGTAGCGAGCGAACAACGGTTCATGGAACGCGGGGAGGTCAAGCAGTCATCAGGCGCATCCAGTTGATTGAGCCAGCGTGGCATTCCATGCAGCAAATGAGTAAAGACTAAGTTTGTGAAAAGTAAATGTGGATCAAGGTGTTATCTTTGCAACCTGCGAAAGGACTGCACTAAGACCCTTGGCCGTCGGTGGCTGAGATTAAGCGGAAAAATGTGAAACGAATATGAAAAATAAGGTAAAAGTCCGTTTTTCTGCGAGCCAGACAGGCAGGGTTCAGTTTTTTGTTAATTTTGTTCATCAATTGGCTGTAACCGCCAGTTTTAGCGGGTTTAAGGCGAGCAGAAAAGGGTGCAACCCAGGGATTTTTCGCAACTGGCCAAGGCGCTATCAAGTGCAACCGGTTTGTTACATATGTCCATGACTGCGCCCATCGAACAAGCCAGCGAAAACATCGGCGCGACCAATCCCTTGAGCCTGTACCTGGCGCGATTGGCGCCCTCCAGCCAGTCGACCCTGCGTTATGTGTTGCAGGACGCGGCCGACCGCCTGGGGTATGAGGACATGAACCTGGAGGACATCCCCTGGCACCAGCTGCAGCCGGAGCATGTCACCGCCCTGGTCGCGACCTTGCGTCGCGATGGCTACGCCCCCAATACCTCTTCGCTGTACGTCAATGCCCTGCGCGGAGTCATGAACGAGGCCTGGCGGGCCAGCCTGATCAGCCAGGATCATCTGCTCAAGATGCGCTCGGTAAAGCCCATCGCCGGCACGCGCCTGGGGCGCGGCCGCAACCTGCGACGTTCCCTGATCCAGGACCTGATGGGCGTGTGCGCGGCGGATCCGCGACCCCAGGGAGTGCGTGACGCGGCGATCATCGCGGTGCTCTATGGCTCGGGCATGCGCAAGTCGGAATCGGTGAACCTTGACCTGGCCCAGGTGGACTTCGACCAGCGCAGCCTTGAGGTGCTGGCCAAGGGCAACAAGCAGTTGATCAAGTACGCGCCGGCCTGGGCCTTCCACAAGCTGCAAGCCTGGCTCGACCTGCGCCGCGAATGCCTGCCCGAGGGGCAGGCCGATGATCCGTTCCTGTTCAATCGCATTCGCCGCGGCGGCCATATCACCCGTGAACGTATCAGCAAGCATGCCATCTACTACATCGCCCGGCAGCGAGGAGCCGAGGTGGGCGTGCGGATCATGCCCCATGATTTTCGTCGTTCGTTCATTACCCGGGTGATCGAAGAGCATGACCTGTCGATCGCCCAGAAACTGGCCCACCACACCAATATCCAGACCACCGCCAGCTATGACCTGCGCGACGACAACGAACGTCGTCGCGCCATCGACCGTTTCGACCTGTAATCCGCCGGCCTCAGGCTGCCGACGTGCCAGGGACGAGCTGGCCGGTCAGATCCCAGACTTCCAGCATCCTGGAGTACTCACAGGCGTGGCTCGGGTCGCTCAGTAGCCAGTCCTCGAAGGCCTGGCGTTCCGCGAGGCTGCAGTCGTCCTCGCGCAGGCGGATGCACCAGTGGGCCGCCTGCATCATTACGTACTCGTCTGCTGCGCTGGCAGGCTCGGTCATTGTTCAATCCTTGTTCAAAGTGGAGCTCACTGCGCCCGCCATGGGCGGGTATCGCGCCAGTATCAGGCCCAATCGCGTGCGCCGCCAAGGCGTGGCTCAAGTTGCTGTTGTCGCACCCAGGACATGCGCCAGGCCCTGGGTACAGATCCTTACCCGAGTGCCCGGGGCCGGCAGGTGGGGGCCCTGATTGCGTACCAGCAGCAGCTGCTCGCCACCGCTAGCGGTGGCCAGGGCGACATTGAGGGTGCAGGTGTTGCCGGCGAAGTCGCAATCTTTGACCACGGCGACGCAACCGGATGCGACCCCGCTTCCCGGGGCCTCTGGAGCCAGTTGCAATTGCTCGGGGCGCAACATGATCGTGGCTTGGCCCCTGGCAGCCGAATCGCGTACAGGCAGCACGCCGAGGTCGCAGTGGGCCAGGCCGTTGTCCAGGTGCGCTGGTAGCAGCACGGCATCACCCAGGAACAACGCCGTCTGCGCATCCTGCGGGTGCTGGTACAGCTCCAGGGGAGGGCCGGCCTGGATCAACCGACCCTGGCGCATGACCACCAGTTGGTCGGCAAAGGACAAGGCCTCGGCCTGGTCGTGGGTAACCAGGACCGTGGTCACTCCGGCAGCGGCCAGCAGGCGGGCGACGGTCTTGCGCATCGAGGCCCGCAAGCCGGTATCCAGGGCGGAGAAGGGCTCATCCAGCAGCATCAGCCGCGGGCGCTGGGCCAGGGCGCGAACCAGGGCCACTCGTTGTTGCTGGCCGCCGGACAGCTCATGGGGCCAGCGTGTTGCCATGTTGGCCTCCAGGGCGACCATTTCCAGCAGTTCAGCGATGCGCTGGCGCTTGCTGTCCAGGCTCCCTGGCAGGCCGAAACCGACATTGGCCGCCACGCTCAAGTGTGGGAACAGCGCGCCATCCTGCGGGACATAGCCAATCAGGCGCTGGTGGGCAGGCACTGCGCCCCGGTCGTCGACCATGACCTGGCCGTCGAGGGTAATGTGCCCACGGTCGGGGAATTCGAAACCGGCAATCATGCGCAAAAGAGTGGTCTTGCCGGAGCCCGAGGGGCCGACGATTGCCGTGCGACTGCCAGAGGGTACGCAAAGGTTGATATCGGTCAGCGCCGCTACTGGGCCGAAGGATTTGTGCACTGCATGGAGTTCAAGGGTATTCATCGGCCTGCGCTGCGCCTGGACTGTTGGTAGAGAAGGCCGGTCAACGGCAGTGAAAGCACGATCATCAGCAAGGCATAGGGCGCTGCCGCGGCGTAGTCGATTTCGCTGGTCATGGTCCAGAACCCGGTCGCCAGGGTCCGGGTGCCGTTGGGTGCCAGCAGCAGGGTGGCCGTCAGCTCGTTGCTGATGGCCAGGAACACCAGCGCCGCCCCGGCCGCCGCACCCGGTGCCGCCAGGCGCAAGGTGATCCACCACAGGGCCTGCAGCGGTCCACGGCCCAGGCTGCGAGCGATGTTTTCCAGCTCCACCGGGGCCTGGGCGATGCCGGCCCGCAAGCTGACCAGCGCCCGGGGCAGGAACATCAGGGCGTAGGCCAGGAGTACGCAAAGGCTGGTCTGGTAAAGCGGCCGGGCGAATTTTACGGTGATGGTCACCAGCGCCAGGGCAACGACGATGCCCGGCAGGGAGCTGCTGATGTAGTTGCAGCTTTCCAGCAGCCGCAGCAATGGGCCCGGGGCGCGGATCGACAACCAGGCCAGTGGCAGGGCGACCAGGGTGGTCAGCAATGCGCCGAGGCTGGCCAGGACCAGGGTCTGTTGCAGGCTGGGCAGCAAGTCCGCGCTTTGCCAGACGGCCATCCCGCCGGCCAGCAACCACTTGCCCAGGGTCCACAGGGGAACGCCCAGGGCCAGGAGGCTGGTGAGCATCGTCAGTCCCAGGCCGGCGTAGCGCGAAATCGCCTGCAAGCGCACGGCACGTTGTGCTCTGGGGCTTCCGGAGCCGACCCGGGCGTAGCGGGCGTGGCCTCGACTGGCAGACTCGATCGTCAGCAACAGCAGGCAGCACAGCACCAGCACCCCGGCCAGCATATTGGCCGCAGGTCCGTTATAGGTGGACTGGAACTGGTCATAGATGGCGGTGGTGAAGGTATCGAAGCGAATCATCGCGTAGAGGCCATACTCGGCCAGCAAGTGCAGGCCCACCAGCAACGCACCGCCGCCGATGGCCAGGCGCAGTTGTGGCAGGACTACCCGCAGGAACAGTGGCCAGGGCCGTAGCCCCAGGGACTCGGCAACGTCTTCGATAGCCGGGTCGAGCCGGCGCAAGGAGGCAGCGACCGGTAGGTAAATGAAAGGGAAATAGGCAATCACCGACACCAGCACGGCGGCCGGCAATCCATGCAGGGTCGGCAGCAGGCTGACCCAGGCATAGCTGTGAACGAACGCCGGTACGGCCAGGGGGGCCACCGCCAGCAGGGACCAGGCCCGGCGCCCCGGCAGGTCGGTGCGCTCTGTGAGCCAGGCCAGGGCCACGCCCAGCAGCACGCACAAGGGCAGCGTCAGGGCCAGCAGCAACAGGGTGTTGTACAGCAGCTCCAAGACCCGTGGGCGCAACAGCAATTGGGCAATGGTCGCCCAGCCGGTCTGGATCGAGATGCCAACGACGAACCCCAGGGGCAGCAAGGCCAGCAACGACACCAGCAAGGCCGTTGCCGACAGCCACGGCACGGCCCCTGGGCCCAGGCCACGACGGCGATAGCCGGCCAGCGTGGTGCCCCAGGCCTTGCCGATATCGGCGGCGTTGGACAGCGACAGGTCGTCGGCCATGGCTTACAGGAGACCGGCCTGGCCCATCAGGTCCACGGCTTTCTTGCTGTTGAGCCTGGCGGCATCGACCTTGGGGGCATCCAGTTCGGCCAGGGGCACCAGTTGCGAATTGGATGGCGCGTCCTGGCCCACGGCATATTCGAATGAGCGACCGCTCTTGAGTACCTCTTGGCCCTGCTTGCTGGTAATCCACTTGAGGAAGGCCTGGGCTTGTTCCTGGTGCTTGCTGGAGGCCAGTACGCCACCTCCGGAAAGGCTGACGAAAGCCCCCGGGTCCTGGTGCTTGAAGTAGTACAGCGCGGTGTTCTTGCTGTTTTCCCCGGTCTTGGACTGGTCGACGAAGCTGTAGTAGTGATAGATCACGCCACTGTCCACCTGGCCGGCATTGACGGCCTTGAGCACCGCGCTATTGCCGCGATACAGGCTGGCATTGGCCTTGATGCCCTTGAGCCATTCCAGGGTGGCGGCTTCGCCCTTGAGCTCCAGGACGGCACTGACGATGGCCTGGAAGTCAGCCCCGGCGGGCGAGGCGGCCCACCGGCCTTTCCAGGCCGGTGTTGCCAGGTCCATCAGCGACTTGGGCAACTGGCCGGAGTCGAGCTTGGTCGGGTTGTAGACGAACACGGTGGAGCGGGCTGCGATCCCCACCCAGTTGCCATGGCTCGGCCGGTAAGCGGCGCCGACCTGCTCGAGGGTGGTCGGAGCGACCTTGGCCAGCAGCCCGGCGTTATCCACCAGGGCCATGGCCGGGGAGTTCTCTGTCAGAAACACGTCTGCCGGGGAAGCGTTGCCTTCCTGCACCAACTGGTTGCCCATCTCGCTGTCATCGCCATTGCGCAGGGTGACCTTGATCCCGGTGTCGCGGGTAAAACCTTCGACCCAGGCCTTGGTCAGGCCCTCATGCTGGGCGTTGTAGACCAGGATGCCGTCGGCATCCGCCGCCCAGGCATGCCCGGCAGCCATCACGGCACCGGCGAGCAGGGCGGACTTGAAGAGAGAGGGGGTACGAATGGCCATGGTGAAGGCAGCTCCTGGTTTTTTTGGAGGCATCGGTCCGGACCTTGGCTTGGGAAGTCGCCGTTTCACGTTGACCAATGGGAATCATTTGCAGGTGAAAGCTGGGCGCAATGTAGAGCGGCAAACAAGAAAAAATCGTCAAATTTATGCGTAATTCCTGTCATGGCCGAGCTCATGCCGAATGGCCTGTGATGTGTGCCACAGCTTGGGTGGAGCAGGTTAAGAAAGGCGCAGGCAAGGCCCTGGCGCTGATTTATACTCAGCGCCGGAAAATCGCTGGAAATGGAATTGACACATCATGAGGGAAGACCGATGAGCGCCAGACTGTGCAACAACATCAGTGCCGTGACCTTTGTCAGCAAGTACAAGGCCGTGTGCCAGCCAATCGCTGATCAACTGGACCTGCCGGTGGAGAACATCCTCGGCCTGGCTGCCCAGGAAAGCCAATACGGTACCGGGCGGATTGCCCGGGATCTCAATAACTATTTTTCCATGCATGCCCCGGCGCCGCTGCAGAGCGGCGCCGAGTCGCCCCAGGGCAATGCGGCGATCAAGGTCGCCAAGTTCGCCTCATTCCAGCAATCGGCACAGTCCTTCGCCCAGCGTTATGGCGGTTCGGTACGGGGCAAGCGTGAGCCCATGGAGTTTGCCCAGGCCCTGGTACGCAGCGGCTACAACAGCGGGGACGCGGCCACGGGTGGGCGCAATGGCTTCGCCAAATACCTGGCGGACATCATCGTTGCAGTCAGGGGGCGGCTGGCATGCTGAGGGTCACGGCCGTTTCCTGGGGGCTGGGCCTGTCCCTGGCCTGTGCGGGGCTCAGTGCCTGTGCCCAATCCGCGTTGCAGCCGACCCAGATCGCCTCCACCGGGCTGAGCCGCGAACAAGCCCAACAGGTGCTGCTGGTGGCCCTCAAGCACCAGGACTACCCGATGAGCAAGCCGGGAGTCTTCGTCGATGGCGACCTGCAGGATGAGAGCGGCAAGCCCCCTCATCCGGGGTACTTCGATTTCAGCCTGGGCTACAACGATCCCAAGGCCGGTGCCACCGAGTACTGGGGCCTGTTCTCGGTGAGCCTGAATACCGGCGATGTCTGGGAAATCAACAGCTGCAAGCGCCTCGATGGTGGTGAACTGCGGGCCTTGCAAGGGCAGATCATGGGGCGCACCGGCAAGACCTTGGTGGATGAAGAGCCCCAGCGCCAGGGGCTGGGTTGCGAGGACGAAAAATAAGACTGCCCGGCGCGTCCAGTCGAGCGGTGACCGGCCAGGCTCTGGCGCCTGGCCGGTCACCATCAGTATCGCCAAGGCACCTGCCCGGGTACTGAACCGATACGCCCCGCATGGCTTCAGAAGCGGTAGCCGAGGTTGACCATCATCGCGGCGCTGCCCAGTAGCACCACCTCGGTCCCGAGCGGGCCGTAGTGGGCGCCAATGGCCGGAATCAGGGCCGGGGCCACGCCGAAGTGGTTGAGTGGAATTTTGTCCTTGTACTTTCCCTTGTAGCCCTGGATCAGGCCGCCGCTGAGCTTGGCGTAGACCGGCCAGCTGGCGTTTTCCCAGGCCTTGCCTGCATAGGCGTAGTAGGAGCGCTGGGAAAAGGAGTTGCGAAAAGTGCTCAGGCCCCAGAGCTGGCCATCGGCGTAATTGCGTTCCAGGCCGGCCAGGTCCTGGTGGTTGTTGTGGTCGGGGTCATGCTTCCAGTGCTGGGTATAGGCGCTGGTCTGCAGGTACCAATAGTCCTGTTGCGGGGCGCCCTGGCTGGTCTGGCTGGCGGCCAGCAGTAGCGCGCCACCGAGGCAGGCGCCGCCGTATCGCTGGCGAAGAAGACCGAGGCGCAGGGCCTGGAGGCGATTCTTGATTAGCATGCTCACTCCCTGCCGAGGGGCAGTCGTGCCCCCTCGTGCATCAAGGGAGCGAAAGGGACGGGACGCTAGCAGTAGGTCATTCACCGGATCAATGCTGAAACTGTTGCATGATCTATATCCGCCTCGATGCGCTGGATCAGGTAGGGAAAGAAGGGATTGGCGGTCAGGCGCATCAACTCATCCATCGGAACGACCAGTACCCCACGCTCGCCCCGGGCCGCCACGGTACCCAGGTGTACCCCGAAGTCTTCGGCAGTCGATGGCTGGGTCCCGTACAGGGCGTCATCCAGGGGGAAGGGCAGGGCCACGTGGGACAGGGAAAACACTTCCGGCGGATAGGCCAGGTCCAGGGGCTGGCGAGTGCTGTGCTCGCTGACGGCGGTGGTGGTCTGCAGCTCCATGGCCATGCTGGCGCTGCCATCGTTGGTCAGCACCTGCGTCGTGTAGCGGCGGGGCGGAGGTGGCAGCAGACCGGCCAGGGAGGTGACGCTCGCCGGGTCCAGAAGGCCTTCGAAATCCCGGGCGCGGTTGAGGTCGAAAATCACCAGCTCGCTGCCGTTGGCTGGCAACCGCTGGTACAACCCATCGACCAGCGCCCGAGTGCTGACGGTGGCGTCGGTCAGCGACTGGAAGCTCAGGATCGGTGGCAGGTTGGCCAATCGCGGATCCTCCGCCAGGGCCAGCAACTGGCTTTGCAGGGCATCGGTGAGCAACCAGGACTGGCGTGCGCCGTTGACCGGGAACGAGTTGTACTTGAACGGGTTGTACTCTGGACGCAGGTTCAGCCAAGCCGCCTTGCTGAAGGCCGGGAACACTGCGGGCCACGCGGCCAACCCGGCAAAACGCGCGGACGCCGCCACCCCGATCATTGGCGAGATCAGCACCAGGCGCTGGGCCTGGGGCAGGCGTGGATCGGCCAGGGCGTCCAGGGCGTACTTGACCGCCAGGGCGCCGCCGTTGGAGTAGCCAACGATATGCAAGGGCGCCGGAGCCGGCACTTCCTGGCGGGCGGTGCGTAGCGCCATGCGGGTCGCGGCCAGCCAGTCCTGCCAGCGCGCATCGGTCAGGCCCGCGGGTACCGTGCCGTGACCGGGCAAGCGCAGGCCGATGGCCAGGTAGCCGTGCTCGACATAGCGACGGGCGACATGGCGCAGGCTGTAGGGCGAGTCTGTAAGGCCATGCACCAGTACCACCACACCTTGTGGCCGGCCTTTGGGGCGCAGTATGTAGGAGTGGTTCCAGTTCGTGGCGAACGCTGGCGGGTAGGTCCTGCTGTCCTGGCGATAGCGATTGAAGGCCGGCACCTGGGCGGGATCGAGGGTTGCGCTGACCTGTTGCTCAACTTCGGCGAACACCCGCTCCTCGGCCTTGAGCCAGGTGGCCCAGTCTGCCCGGTCGAGTTGCTCGGCGTCGAGCTCATGGGGCACATGCAGGTGCCAGGGTTGCAGCGCCGGGCCAGCCGCACTGTCGTAGGCTCGCCAGGCCAGCAGGGTCACTCCCGCGATCCCGAGCACCAGGCCTGCCTGTTTCAGCAGGCGCCACAGCAGGGGCGCCATCAATGCGGCTCCACGGCGCTGATGCGGTATACGCAGCGGCGATCGCCAGTGATCAAGTGCTCCACCCGCTGCACATGGCCCAGTTCACCGATGGCGGCCTGGAACACCTGCAATTCGGAGCGGCAAAAGCCCTGGCATTGCCGGGCCGCGACGCAGATCGGGCAATGGCTTTCGATCAGCAGCCAAGCATCGCCATCGGGTTCGACATGGGCCATGTAGCCGGCTACCTCGCGGATCTGCGCCAGCGCCCGGACCCGTGCCTCCAGGGACGGCAATGGACTGCAGGCGCCAAGGTATTCGGCGGTGTTGATGCGCTCCATATCGCTGACGATGCGCTCCACGCCGTCGGCGCCATACACCGCGCGAATCGAGTCGATCAATTGCAAGGTCAGGTTGGCGTGGGTATCGGGAAAACGCGCCTGGGCCTGTTCGGTCAAGACCCACTTCTGCGAGGGCCGACCTGCGCCCTGGGCCGGCATCAGTTGCCCGCTGATGAGTTCGCTGTCCACCAGCTTCTGCAATTGCTGGCGAGCCGCCTCCTGGGAGATCTCCAGCAACGGTGCCAGGTCGGCGGTTTTCAGCGGGCCACGGGTCTTGAGCAGATACAGAATGCGCTCGGCGGTGGCGCCGGGGTTTTTCTTGTCGGCTTGAGGGGACATCGAAGACATGCGGGGCCATTAACCAATAGGCGGATAGGAAAATTCGGTGGCCTGCCAGTGGCTGGCGACCGGGCAAGCATAACAGGCCTGCAAGCCTTGGCCTGGCGAATCGCCAAGTCCTGATCGTCCTGGGGCCAACAGGGGCATGGAAAAAACTAATTATCAAAGCAAATACTTGTGTAATACATTGGCGCCTTCTCGAATAACCAGACAGGAACACACCATGGCATCGACAACGGATTGGTCGGCCTTGCTATCGGGCAGGAACGGGTTACGCTCCGCGGCCCTGGCCGGCGGCGTCGCGCTGCACGCAATCAACGTCTACCTGGTCACCACTTTGCTGCCCTCGGTGGTCAAGGACATCGGCGGCCTGGATTACTACGCCTGGAACACCACATTGTTCGTGGTGGCCTCGATCATCGGCTCGGTCCTGTCTACCCGGGTCCTGGCGAAGTTGGGACCCAAGCTTGCCTACGCCCTGGCGGCCCTGGTCTTCATGCTGGGGTGCGGCCTGTGCGGGCTGGCGCAGGACATGGCCTGGCTGATCGCCGGGCGCAGCGTCCAGGGCTTGGGCGGCGGGCTGTTGTTCGCCTTGCCCTACGCGATGATCCGCCTGGTGTTCCAGGAGCCGCTGTGGCCACGGGCCATGGCGCTGATTTCGGCGATGTGGGGCGCAGCCACCCTGATCGGGCCGGCGGTGGGCGGGGTCTTTGCCGAGCATGGTGCCTGGCGTGCGGCGTTCTGGGTGCTGATTCCCTGCACGTTGCTGTTCATGCTGCTGGCCATGGCCTTGCTACCCGGCCAGCGCCAGGAGCCTGCGGCCCGCAGTCCGATTCCCGGGTTGCAGCTGGTTCTGCTGACGGTCACGGTGCTGGCGATCTCCATTGGCAGCATCAGCACCTCGGTGCTGTACAACGCCGTGGGGCTGGGGGTCGGCCTGGGCCTGCTGGCATGGGTTGGCGTCCTGGAAAACCGCAGCGCGCAGCGGCTGTTGCCAAGGGGCAGCCTGGCATCGGGCAGTGCCCTTGCAGCGCTGTACCTGTCCATGGCGTTGCTGGTGGTGGGCATGACCAGCGAAGTCTTCGTGCCGTTGTTTCTCCAGGTCCTGCATCAGCAAACGCCGTTGCTGGCGGGCTACATTGCCGCACTGATGGCCGCAGGCTGGACCCTGGGCGCGCTCTTCAGCTCTGGCCGCAGCCCCCAAGGGGCGGCCCGGGCGGTGGCCTGCGGGCCGTTCCTGGTGGTCGCAGGCCTGCTCCTGGCGTTTTGGGCCATGCCAGCGGCCACCAGCCTGGTGAGCCTGGGAGCCATATGCCTGGCAATGGTGTCGGTGGGGGTGGGGATTGGCCTGGCCTGGCCCCACCTGTTGTCCCAGGTCCTGGAGCGCGCTCCTGAGGATCAGAAGGAACTGGCCGGCGCCTCGATCACCACGGTGCAACTGGTGGCTACGGCCCTGGGGGCGGCCCTGGCTGGCATGATCGTCAACCTGGCGGGCCTGGGCTCGGGCGCTGGCAGCGATGGCGCGGCCCAAGCGGCCCGTTGGCTGTTCGGACTGTACGCTGGCCTGTCGCTGTTGTTGTTCGTCTCGGTGCGCCAGGCCCAGCGCCAACCAGCAGCGGTCCCTAGCGTGTAGCCCACGATGATTGTTCGCATCGGCACAAAACTGCGTGGGCTGGCGCGCCAGGCGGACGCCGCCGAAACCGTGGATTGTGATGCTTGCCTGTCCAGGGTTTAATCGGCGTCGTGTTTACTGCCCACATGGAAGTTCGATGCATGCATGACTCTGCCCGCCATATCGTCCAGTTGTACCAGCGCCACGCCCAGGCTTGGGATAGGGGGCGTCGCACCCATACCCGGGGCTTCGAAGGCGAGCGGGTGTGGTTGCAGCGCTTTCGCCAGCTCATGGGCGATGGCCACCTGGTACTCGACCTGGGGTGCGGCGGTGCGGACCCCATGGCAAGCCACCTGATCGACAACGGCTGTGCGCTGACCGGGGTCGACAGTTCGACGACACTGCTGGAGCTGTGCCAACAGCGCCATGCCAACCAGCGCTGGATCCACGCCGACATGCGCACGCTGGCCCTGAACGAAGACTTCGACGGCATTCTGGCCTGGAACAGCCTGTTTCATCTGGCGCCCGATGACCAGCGAGCCATGTTCGCCGTGTTCGAGCGCCATGCCCGGCCAGGCTGCGCCCTGATGTTCACCAGTGGCCCGGCAGCCGGCGAGGCCATTGGTGAGTTCGAGGGCGAGGCGCTCTACCATGCCAGCCTTGATCCCGGCGAATACTGCACGCTGCTCGATACCCATGGCTTCGAGGTGGTCCGGCATATCAGCGAAGATCCCGATTGCTGCGGGTTCACGGTGTGGCTGGCGCGTGGCCTTGACTGAAACACAACGCCTGCCTACAGCACAGCTTGTGCGGTACAGGCAGGTTCGCTCCTGGCAACGCCGGAACCGGGTGGCCTAAATGAAAAAAGCCGCTGCCCGGTGTGGGCAGCGGCTTTTTCAGGACCGTACAGCGTGTGGGACCGAGGCTGGCCTCAGTGCTTCATCATGCTGTGGTCCATCGAACCATGGTCCATGGAACCGTGGTCTGGCGCATTCAGGGCGCGGGCCTCGGCATCGACCTTGATGCTTTCCTTCTCGCCCTTGGCGTTTTCCACGATCAGCGTCAGTGGCACCTTGTCGCCGGCCTTGATCTGGCCGGTCAGCTCCATGAGCATCACGTGGTAGCCGTGGGTATCCAGGCTGACCTTCTGGCCGGCCGGCAGGGTGACGGCATCCACTTGCTGCATGCTCATCACATCGTTGTGCATGCTCGACTGGTGGATCTGCACGTTCTTGGCCACGGGCGACTGCACCTGGACCAGCTTGCTATCGCTGCTGGCGGTGATGTCCATGAAGGCGCCGCTGGCGTGCTGGCCGGCGACGGTGGCGCGGACCCAGGCGTTGTCGACCTGGGTCGCGGCGCTGGCGGCATTGGCCAGGCCCAGCAGGGAGGCCAGCAGCAGGGCGGATTTGAGACGGGATGGGCGGGGTTGCAGAGTCATTAACAGACCTCCATGACGGTGAGCAGATCTTCTGCGCACTCCTGGGCGTTGAGGGACTGGGACAGGCCCAGGCGCAAGGTGCCCCGTGAGTCGTAGACAAAACTGGTGGCGGTGTGCGAGAGGGTATAGGTATCGCCGCTGGGGATCTTCTCGTAGAACACGCCGAACTCCTTGGCCGTGGCCGCGGTTTCCTCCAGGGTGCCGTACAGCGCTTCGAAGCTGGGATCGAACGCCTTGACGTAGGCATCCAGTACGGCAGGGGTGTCGCGTTCCGGGTCCAGGGTGATGAACACCACCTTGAGGCGATCGCCGTCGCGGCCCATCAGCTTCTTGGCCTGTGCCGCCCGGGCCAGGGTCGTGGGGCAGACCGCCGGGCATTGGGTGAAGCCGAAGAAGATCATTGGCATCAGGCCGCGGTAGCTGGACAGCGACTTGGTTTCGCCCTGTGAATCGGTGAGTTTGAAGGTACGGCCGAGGATCTGATTGCTCAGGTCCTTGCCGTACTTGAAGGACAGCCGGGGACTGTTGTCGCAACCGGCCAGCAGGCCCAGGCCGAGTACTCCGGCGCTGGTGAGCAGCGTGCGGCGAGTCAATAAAACACTCATGAAATAACGCCCTTTGAACAGCCAGACAGGCAAAAAACCCGCGCATGGTAACAAACGGACGAGGGCCGCGGCGGGCTAATTAGACCAAAGCCTGCGGCCATCGGTCGCACTTCACTGGCCCGTGGCCGGCCTCAGCCATGCTCATCCGCGACCGTCGGCAACTGCCTGAGCCATAGGGCGATGTCCTGCACCACGGCGGCCATCTGGCTCTGGCCGTCGCGGTCGCTCAGTCGATGGTCGAGGCCGGGATAGGCGCGAAATGTCAGGTTCGACCGGCCGTTGCGGCGCAGTTGCTCGATCAGGTCGGTCACTGCGTTGACCGATACCGCCTCATCGGCCGAGGCCTGGATGATCAACGCCGGCACGCGGCTGGCCTGCAGCAGCGCTTGTTGATCCAGTTCCAGCACTTCTTGCCACCAGCGACTGCCATGGCCACTGGCTTGCACGTCGGCCGCCGATTGCCGGCGCATCTGCTCGACGAAGGCCAGAAGCCCCTGGCGCGCCTGGTGCTGCTGCGCCGGGTCCCCACCAGCGCGATCGACACTGTGCAGCAGGTCATCGAGGAACCAGCGGCCACCCCCATTGAACGCCACGGTGGCATCGATGGCGGGCGAACGAGCCGCCAGGGCGTGGGCGATCACCGCACCTTCGCTGCCTCCCAGGGCGACGATGCGCGGGTAGGCCCGCCGCTGGCGCAGGTGCTCGATGACAGCCTGCAGGTCTGTCACACGCTGGCTGGGGCTGTCGTTGAGCAAGTAGGGGGCCGGGCAGTCCGCGCGCTCACTGTCCTGGTCGTAGGGCAGCGTTGCATCGATGCCGTACTTCTCCACCGTCAGTACATCGGCCTCGGGCATGGCCAGGAGCAACTTCCGGATGCTGGGGATGCGGCTCACGCTGTTGCAATCCGAGCCCTGGAGGATCACCAGCAGCGATTGCGCCGGCAGGCGGGGATTGCGTTGTAGCAGGTAGTAGTCGATTCGCGAGCCGTCGGGGCGGGCCAACTGCCGGTACTGCGGCGCCGGCAGCGGTGCCGAGGGCTCCGGCGTGGCGCTGGCCAGGCTGGCAACGGCCAGCAGTGAGACGCAGGCCCAGCGGATACCGAGGCTCAACTTTCCACCGCGGCCATGCGCACCAGCGCGCGCACGGCGGTACGGGTGGCCTGGGTCAGGGGTTGCGGTAGCCGGTCCAGCTCGAACCAGGCGATCTGGCTGTGTTTTTCCGGCTCCAGGTTGCACGGCGCCATCTCCGGTGCCGAGGTCAGGTATACCGGGGCGACCCAATGCTCCTGGCATTGCGGGTCGATCTGGTCCACCACGCAGAGCAGGCTGACCTCCTGCAGCGTCAAGCCCAGCTCTTCGAGGATCTCCCGGCGCATGGCTTGCTCCACCGGCTCCAGCCAATCGACCTTGCCACCAGGCAGGCCCCAGTGACCGGCCTCGGGGGCCCGCAGGCGCTTGACCAGCAGTAGTTGGCCATCGCGAACGATGGCTGCGCCGCATCCCAGGCGGGGCTGTTGGGGCATGGCGAGTACTCCTTGGGTGAAATAAAGAGGAGGGTAGGGGCGCGGGGTTCCGTCCGATGGCCTGAGGCTTGTCCGACAATATCGGTTAAGGGCATGACAGCAGATTGTTGGTTTGTTGTTGATTTGTAACTTTCCTCCCGACGCGCTTCCTGGCCTGCCTAGCGCCGCAACCAGGTCGCGCCGATCACTGCCAGGGCCAGCAGGATCAGGGTCACTCCGGTGCTTCTTTCCAACCACGGCAGGGCCCGGGCGAACCGCTGGCGAACCCGATCATTGCCGATGGCCACGGCCACCAGCACATCCCAGGCTAGCACCGCACTGAACATCCACAGGCCATAGAGCAGTTTCCAGCCGCTGCCCAGGCCGGCCCCGACCAGGGACGCCAGGCTCGCGTAGAACAGGGCGTTCTTGGGGTTGAGAAGGCCCGAAGCCAGCCCCATGCCCAGCCCGCGGGACCAGCTGGCAGTTTGCGAGCGCTGGTCGCAAGCCACAGTGGCTAAGGTGCTGGCACCGGCATGGCGGATAAACAACCAGCCCATGTACAGCAGGTAAACGCACCCGGCCAGTTGGATCACCAGGAACAGCTGGCCTTCGGGGCTGAACACCGAGACCCCGGCAAACGCCAGGACGATGAAGACGCCATTGGCCAGGGCAATGCCCAGGCAGGCGCCGGTGGCCGAGCGCCAACCGCCGGCCATGGACATGCGGGCCACCAGGAAGAAATCGGGGCCGGGGGACAGTAGCGCCAGAAAATGTGCAGCGGCCACCAACAGGAACTGTTCGATCACGATCAAGACCTCCAGCAAGCAAAAGGGCGGGAAGTCTGCTGTGCGCCAGGAACTTGGGTATTGAAGAAAATTGCGCGCCGATCAAGCCCGGTACCGCCGGCAATGCCGACCCGTCAAGGAAATGCAGGAGCCAGGCTTGCCCGCGATGGGTTTATCCAATCAACAGGCGCTACCGTTCACGACCCTCGCAAGCAAGCTTCGCCCCTGCTGGGATCAAGCATTACGGTACCGCCCGGGGGTGACGCCGACGTGGGCCTTGAACACCCGTTGAAAGTGCGCCTGGTCGGCGAAGCCCAGGCGCTGGGCCAATGCCGCGGCAGGCTCGCCAACCTGCAGGCAAGCGCGGGCCTGGATGACGCGCTGGTTCAATTGGTAGGCGTGGGGCGTCATCCCCGTAGCGGCACGAAAGGCCCGGATCAACTGATAGCGGCTCATCCCGGCCAGGTGCGCCAGGCTCTGTAGGGTGTTCACGGCCTGGGGCTGATGTTGCAGCAGGGCGATCACCCGCTGCACGCCGGCACTGGCCCGGGCAGGATCGGCAGCCAGGGCAATCGCCGGCTGCCCGGGGCTGGAGAAGTCACCGACGAACTCGATCAGCGCCACGTCCTTGTCTTGCCAACTGGCGTTGGAAAACAGCAGGGCATTGAGCTGGCAGAAGCGCTGGTAGCGATCCGGATCATCGCTGAGCAGCACCTGGTCGCGAAGTGCGCCGGGGCCAGGGGAGCGCTCCCGGCAAATGGCCTCTACCCAGTCGGCATCCAGGTGCAGCATCTGGTAACTCCAGGCTTCGCCCGGGCGAGGGTTGCAGGCATGCACGCAACCGGCTGGAACCCAGACCAGGCTGCCGGAGCGAATCAGTGTCGGCCCCTCCGCCGCGCCGCTGAACAGGCTCGTGCCATGGTCGACCGCGCCGATGGAAAGGGTGGGGTGGCTATGGGCCTTGTAATTGGCACGGCTGTCACACGCCCGACGGCTTTCGACGTAGGGCAGGTGCGGATCGCGCCAGAACTGGGCGGAGCAAGACATGAGCGGCAAGCCTTGGTGGTCGGGTGCGGCAGCAGCGTAACGGCGAACGAGGCCCGGCGCCAGCCAGCCCGAGCCAATGCCTGAGGCTGCCTATAATCGATGCTGGCCCAGGACCCAAGGAACCCATGCCCATGACATTCAGTGAAATAGCCTACGAGCAACATGGACCCGTGGTGGTGATTCGCTTCAACCGCCCCGAACAGCGCAATTGCATCGGGCCTGTCACCCATCTGGAACTGCTGCAAGCCTGGACGCGCTTTCGCGATGACGAGCAGGCGCTGGTGGCGATCATCACCGGAACTGGCGACAAGGCCTTTTGCGCAGGTGGCGACCTGAAGGCGGCGGCGCAACTGGTGCCCCACAGTCCCGAGGAGGTTGCCGCCCATGATCGCGGCGAGCGCCCGGGCATTATCGGCCCCAGCCGCTGGACCGATCTGTACAAACCGGTCATCGCCGCGGTCAATGGCGTGGCCTATGCCGGCGGCCTGGAGTGGGCCTGTTTTGCCGACATGCGCATCGCCGAGGAGCATGCCTCGTTCGGCGTGACCTGTCGGCGCTGGAACATCGGCCTGGGGGATGGCGGGACCCAGCGCCTGCCCCGGATCGTCGGCATGGGCCGGGCGCTGGAGCTGATTCTCACCGGCAAGGTGATCGATGCCCAGGAGGCCTATCGCATTGGCCTGGTCAATGAAGTCGTGCCCAAGGGGCATTCGCTGGCCCGGGCCCTGGAGCTGGCCAATGCCCTGGCACAACTGCCGCAGCCGGCACTGCGTACGGACAAGGAAGCAGCCATTCGTGGCTACGGCCTGCCACTGGCCGAGGGCTTGAAGATCGAGGCCCAGTGCTTCAACCGTTCGGTGCATCAGGCCGAAACCCGGGAGGGCCTGCGCCAGTTCATCGAGCGCGACCATCCTGACCGTACCCGGCAACCACCCAGGACACCTGGAATCGTCAGGGATTGAGGCCGCTGGGTCCGGCGTCTATTCCAGCGTCAAATGCATATCCCAGCAGTCAAGGCCGGGGCCGTGGCCGTCGGTGGTGATCTTGCCCGGCACGAAGCCCAGGTTGGCGTAGAAGCCCTGGCTGTGCTGGCTGGTGCTGATGCGTACGGTCCTGGCCTGGCCCAACTCGCGGATGGCCAGGAGCCGGGCTTGGGTCAACTGCTGCCCCAGGCCTTGGCCATGCAGCGTCTGGTCGACCATGCCCCAGCACAGGCTGGCCGTGGCATCCTCCGGGCGCATGGCATAACCACCGCAGGCGACGATCTGCCGGTCGCGCTCGATGACCAGGAAACAGTCTGGCGAGTGCTCCAGGAAATGCTTGAAGTCGTCGCGCTCCAGCGGATCGAAGAAGGCCGGGGTATTGCTGTCGAACAGCTCCAGGCAGGCCGCCAGGTCACTGGCTTGGTAGGGGCGTATGCGGTTCATGATCGGTACGCTCGAGCGGAAGATCCCGAATATTCGGGATCTTTGGCCCTGAGGGTCAAGCCAGATGAGCGCAGAGGCGCGTCATTGGCTTTGGCAAAGCATATGCAAGGTTACCCCTGCACTGGACCGCAAGCCTCGCTGCGGCCCTGAAGGGCGCGGGACTGCTCGATCCGCGCTCTGCTCGTTGCCTGCCTACCGGTGCGGCCGGTCAGTCGTGGGGGATACCTTGCAGGTCGTGGACAATCTGCTCGATAACCCGTCCGGCCTGGTCGCCATAAGCGGCGGCGTCCATGTCGATTCGCCCCGAGATGTCCTCGGTGTGCTCATCCAGGGTGATCTCGAAGGCCACGCGGCAGGTGTCGTTCGGCAACAGTTGCAAGCTCATCCACTGCTCCTCGCCCAGGCTGATACGGCTACCTGCGCTGCGCGAGTTCCAGGCGTTGAACAACTGCGCGAACGGCAATTCGAAACCGGCGGTGCGTGTCGACATGCCCTCGGGATACAGCGCTGCCGGTTCGATGCCCTGGCGCGCCGAGGCATTGATTACCGCCCGCTGTACACGCTTGATCACCGCATCCAGTGGTTCGCCAGGCTCATGCCGGGTGCTGACTGGAACCGTGTTGGACAACGGCCCCACCAGCGTCTGCGCTGCAGCTTCCGAGCGATTGGCGAAAGGTACGCCGGTCACCACGGTGCTCACGCCACTCACGGCACTGATGGCCCGCTGGTAGATCGCCAGCAGCAGCACGAACGGCGTCACACGCTGGGCCTTGGCGTAGGTCAGGACCCTGCTGCGAGGTACGTTGCTGGTGAACTTCAGGCTTTGCATGCGCCCCATGCCGCTACTGCCTTTGGTGCGCAGTGCATCGAGCCCGTAGGGGCCGGTGTGCGGGTAGACCTCCAGCTGTTGCGCCGCGCTGACCGTCTGTTCGGCCAGTTGCTGGGTCTGGCAATAGTCGTTCCAGGCGGTGCCGGATACCGGGGGCTGACCCTGGTAGTGCCGGGCGATATCGTCCAGCAGCAGATCGATCGATGCGCCGTCGCAGGTATAGACCCAGAAGCCGATCCAGATGTGCAGGCCGTCGTGGTCCACGGCCGAGGCGATGCGCAGTCCCGGCTCAGAGGCCTGCCGGGCCCGATAGGCCAGGAAGTCCTGATCGGTGATGGCGTCCTGCACCTTGCCCAGTTGCTCGCGCAACGCTTGACGCAAGTCTGGCTCGCTGGGGGCATGGCCGACCAGCTGTTCGCCGTCGATCTCGAATCGGGCCGCCAGGATCGGATGCCGTGCCAGGGTCTGGGCCACGGCGTCGAATACCTGTGCCTGGTCACACTGTGCGCTGAAGTCCAGGCGCAGCGCGCCGCAATAGGCGCGCCCCGTCTGGTCAAGCATCGCCCCGGTCCATTTTTCCCGCAGTCCCGCGACGCTGCCAAGCGTCGCGAGTGGTCCCTTGAAGGGAGGGATCAGGTAGTTCTGATGCATGACGATAACCTATGCCTGTGGGCTCGATGGGGCGGGCTCCAGAGCCAGGGCGTTGCGCCCGGCCCAGATCAGCAAGGCACCACCGAACATCGCCAGGGCCGACAGTGCGAAAGCGCTGACGAAACCGTTGGCGGCAATGGTCGGCGCACCGCTGTTATCGGAGACAGCTAGGGCCACGGCAGCCAGCGAGCTGACGCCAAACACCTGGAACAACTGCTGGATGGTGGTGGTGATGCCCGAGCCGGCACCGGCGTCTGCCTCACTGAGGTCACTGGTGGCCAGCGACTGTGCAACCGGTGCGACACAACCAAAGCCAATGGAGGTCACCAGCATGGCGGGGAACATGCCCAGCCAGTAGCTGTGCAGGGGCACGCCAAAGGCAAACAGGGCAAAACCCACTGCCGAGGTCATCAGGCCCACGACCGCTGCGGTCTGCGGGCTCCAACGCTGCATGACGAACTGGCAAAGGAAGATCCCAGGGAAGAAGCCCAGGCAGAACGGCAGCCAGGCCAGGCCAGTCTGCATCGGACTCAGGCCGAGGTATTCCTGCAGCAACAGCACGCCCAGGTAGAACAAGGCACCGGAGGTCGCGGCCAGGATGGCCACGATGGCGTAGCCGGCCAGGCGCGGCGAGCGGGTCATCAGGCGAGCAGGAACGATGCCGTTTTCCGAGCGCTTGCAACGACGCAGTACCAGGGCGATGCCCAGCAGGCCCAGCACCAGGAGTGCTACCCGTTGTCCAGGCAGGTGCTCGACGCCGGAGCCCATCACGGCCATGACGGTCGCGGCGACGGCCACCACCAGGATCAAGGCGTTGCCCAGGTCCAGAGGAGTGGAAACGCGATGGGCGAACTTGGGAATCATGACCATGGTGGCGACGATCAGCAGCAGGACGACCGGTACGTTGATCCCGAAGACCCAGCGCCAGGACAGGTAGTGAGTCAGTACGCCGGACAGCAGCACGCCGATGATCGAGCCCAGGCCGCCCAATGCCGCCCAGATGCCAAACGCCTTGCCGCGTTCAGGGCCGGAAGGAAACAGCAGCGACACCATGGCCAGGCCGGTGGCCGACGCCAGGGCTTCACCCACCCCTTGTCCGGCACGGCTGATGATCAGCACCGTGGCATCCTGGGCGAAGGTCGCCAGCAAGGAAAATGCACCGAAGATCACCACGCCGACCTGGAAGGTGCGACGTACGCCAAAGGCGTCGCCGATGCGTCCGCCCAGCAGCAGGAGCGATCCGGCGGTGATGAGGTAGGCATTGACTACCCAGGTCAGGGACCCATCCGTGAGCCCCAGTTCGTGCTTGATGCGTGGCAGTGCCACGTTCACCACGGTGGCATCCAGCAGCAGGATCAGCTGGATGATCGAGATGACAGCCAGTGCCTGCCATCGTTTTTCATTGAGCGTTGCATTCTCGGGTGTTTGAGTCATGTCTATCCAATCCTTAGATGTAATGGGTGTCGGCCGGCATCCGGCCGGCACCCAGGTTTTTCCTCGAGCGATCAGCTCATGGCGTTGACGCTGGCCAGGGCCAGCGAGTTACGGATCATTTGAATTCCGTAGTCGGTACCAATGCTCTCGGGGTGAAACTGCACGCTTTCAATTGGCCGGGTACGGTGCCGCGCCGCCATGTTCACGCCATCGTCCGAATAGGCCGTGGCCATCAGGGCGGTGGGCGTTGGCGGCTCGGTGATCGCCAGCGAGTGATAGCGCACCACGGTGAGCGCCGAAGGCACATCCTGGAAAATGCCCTTGGCGTCGTGGTGGACCTGGGCGTACTTGCCATGTTCGGTGGTAGGCGCACGAGTGAGCTTCCAGCCAAAATGTTCGCCCAGTGCCTGGTGCCCCAGGCAGACACCAAAAATAGCCTGCTGTTCATCCATCGCACGAATTATCTGCGGGTAACCATGGTCCTCGGGAGTACCCGGGCCGGGTCCCAGGACCAGCAACTGCGGTTGCCACTGCCGATAGTGGGCAAGCGGGTCGTCGTTGACGCGAACGACCTTGGTCTGCGCACCGGCGGCCGAATAGTACTGCTCGATGACATAGACGAAGCTGTCGAAGGCGTCGATTAGCATCACTTTCATGCGCAGGCCCCCATCGCTCGGGAAAACGAACGGATCTTCGCTCCCGCCTCGTTCCATTCGTCCTCGGCCCGGGAGTCGGCGACGACGCCGGCGGCAGCCTGCAGTACGTAGTGCCCGGCATTACCGACGATCGTACGGATCGTCAGCGCCAGCACCGCGCTGTTGGCCCCGGTGATGTAGCCGGCACAACCGGTGTAGAGCCCGCGAGTGGTGCCTTCCAGTTCGGCGATGATCTCCATGGCCCGGACCTTGGGGGCACCGGTCATGGTGCCCGCCGGGAAGTTGGCCACGATCAGGTCCCAGACATCGCAGTGCTCGCGCACCCGGGTTTCCACGGTCGAGACCAGGTGCAGCAGGGACCCATAGGTGTCCTGCTGCATGAACGAGCTCACCTGCACGCCCCCGGGGACGGCGCAGCGAGCCAGGTCGTTGCGCGCCAGGTCCACGAGCATCAGGTGCTCGGCGGCTTCCTTGGGAATCTTGTCCAGCGCGTTGCCACGCAGGTCCCCCCGACTCATGGTCCCGGCGATGGGGCGGACCTGGGCCACGCCGTCCTGGAGGCGGATCATCAGCTCGGGGCTCGATGACACGACATGCAGGTCGGCAAGGTCCAGGTAGTACATGTAGGGCGCCGGGTTGACCGATGCCAGGCGTTCGTAGAGATCCACCGGGGCGATCGACGCATTCGAGACCGCCCGGCGACACAGCTGCACCTGGTAGATATCACCAGAACGGATGTACTCCTTGGCCCGGGAAACGGCCGCGCAGAACCCTTCGCGATCGGTGACATCCTCGACCACGGCGCTGTCCACGGCGAGGCCAGGCGCCGATGCCGCAGGCGGCTGGCGAAGCACCTCGAACAGGGCCTCAAGGTCCGCACCCGCATTCGCGTCGGCGTTGAGCACATCGATCCGCGCCGGGCCTTGAGGGGCTTCGTAGCGGACCACATGCCGGTAGACCCGTACCAGCACTTCCGGCACATCCTGCTCGATGGCCATTCCCGGCAGGTTCTCGACGAAGCGCGCGGCGCTGTAGCCCAGGGCCAGTACCAGTGGAAAACCCTCAGGCAGCGCCAGGGTCTGGGCCACGCGCCGCAGGCGTTCGCACAGGCTCGACTGTGGATCGTTGAGTACCTGCTCGCAGGCCGCCAGGGCCCATTCGAAGGGCTCGCTGGCCGACAGGTGCCAGGCACCATTGACCAGCTTGAACTCCAGCAGAAGGTCGATCATGAAGGTGGTCTGGTTGCCGTCGACCGGCAGGAATCCCGCACCGGTCTCGAACAGCGCCGGGCAGGGATAGAGCCCGAGCAAGCCGCGGCGCACCCGGGCGACCGGCGCTGCGTCGGCGACCTCGTGATGCTCCACGCTCCACAGGGGGATGGCTTGTAATGAACTCACAGGGCCGACTCCCGTTGGTCGCGGATACGGGCGTGCTTCCAGGAGATGTAGGCCCCGGTCTCGGTCCGTGGGTCCAGGCTCTGTTCCAGTTGCAACTGGACCGAGGTGCCGAACTGGCTGGCCATCTGTTCCTGTACCTGGGCCACCGAGCGCTCGCCGATACCCGCCACCATCGATACCTCGACATGGTCACTGCCATCGCTGGCGGTGCGGATCTTGACCTCGTAGCCAGAGACCCACTCGGCGGCACCCAGCACCGCCGATTCGATCAGTGCCGGCACCACCTGGCGACCGCCCAGGGTCATCACATCACCCACCCGGCCAAAGACCCGCAGGCAACGGGAGCGATTGCCGCACCCGCATTCCTCGGCCGAATGCAGCCGCGCCAGGTCGCCGGTGCGATAGCGGATCAGCGGCTTGGCCCCGGGCACGAGCATCGTCAGGCACAACTCGCCCACATCGCCCTCCATGCCCGGGACCGGGAGAATCTCCGCCAGGTAGTTGGTTTCGGAGAAGTGCAGGTTGCCGTTGGCGCAGCCGGTGGCCACCGCATGGGCTTCCTGGGAGCCGTACAGGCCATGGGTGCAATGGGCGTTCCAGACCCGGGCGATATTGCTCAGCATCTGTGGCGTGCACAGCTCGCCCAGCACCATGATCTGGCCTACTGCGGTCTCGCGCGGATCGATGCCCTGGCTTACATAGAGGCGGGCCAGGGCCAGGGCCACGGCGGGCGAGCAAATCAGCGAGCGTACGCCCAGGTCGCTGATCAACTGGGCGGCCTTGGCCAGGCCGACCCGTGGGCTTTCCGGCCACAGCCGCACATAGGGAATCCCCAGGTTGCGGCAGACTTCGCCATAGGTATCGCCGAATGCATACAACTCCGACGGACCCATGATCGCCGTCAGGGCGTTGGTGGTGCCGAAGGTCGATTGGTACAGGTCGGCGACGGCCTTCTGTACATAGGCTCCACTGGTCTCGACATCGATCGCGGCTCGAGGGCAGGGGGTCGGCAGCCCGGTGGTCCCGGTGGTCTCGTAGTACACCGCGATCTGGTCGAATGGCAGGCTGCAAACCGAGCGGCCCACGCAGCGCAAGTCATCCTTGGTGGTGAAGGGAACGCCATCCAGCGCCGGCAGGGCACTGGGGCTGCCGGCTTGCGAGCGCAGGTGCCCGGCATAGAATGCCGAGCGCTCCTGGACATAGTCCAAGACTTCCCGGGCCCGCGACTGCCCCTTGGTCTCCAGTTCCTGTGGCGTGGTACGCCCCTCCAGATAAGCGTCCACATCGTCCAGCCATTGCTGGTGCAGGGCGTCCTTGATCATGGCTGGCTCCCCGCGTTCAGGCTGCTGGCGAACTCACTGATGGTCTCGGTGAGCATGAGGTTTTCCAGGGGCACGGCGATGGACAGCTGGGACTCGAGTTCGATCTTGATCTTCATCGCCGACAGCGAATCGCCGCCCAGGTCGAAGAAGTTGTCCTCGGGCAGTATTACCGGCTCCTCCAGATGACTGGCGATGACTCGGATCACGGTGCGCAGGATGGTTTGCGGAGTCTTGCTATTGGAGTCTTTCATGTCATTCCTCAGGAGTTCACGCAGGGCAAGTACATCCACCTTGCCGTTCTTCGACAGGGGCAATTGGGTCAGCGGCTGGACAGACTTCGGCACCATGTAGGCAGGCAGCCGCAGGGTCAGGGCCTGGGTGATTGCCGAGGCCAGGTCCGGCTCGCCGACATACACCAGGGCGATCTGCTTGGGATGCCCGTCCGGGCCCGGCAGCGCTACGGCGCAGGCTCGCGAGACGCCGGGGCAGGACTCGGCCACGCTCTCGATTTCACCCAGCTCGATACGCAGGCCGTTGAGTTTGATCTGGTTGTCGATACGCCCCAGGATCTCGATCTCACCGTTGGGCAGGTAGCGTCCCAGGTCGCCGGTGCGGTACATGCGTCGCCCGCTGCGCGGATGCTGGACAAAGGCCTTGCGGGTCAGCTCCGGTTGGCCGATGTAGCCGCAGGCCAGGGAGATATCGCTTTCCACCAGCATTTCCCCGGGAACCCAGTCCGGGCAATCGGTCCAGTCGCCGGCGATGATGTGATAAGCCGAGTTGCGCATTGGCGCGCCGTAGATCACCGAACGCACCAGTTGGCCTTCCTGCTCGTCGATCTCGTGCAGCACCGACCAGTTGGTGGTCTCGGTAGGGCCGCCGCAGGAGTACAGCCGCGCCTGCGGATACAGCGCCCTGGCCCGTGGCAGCAACGGCATGGGGATCCAGTCGCCCGCCATGACGATGTTGGCCAGCGACTCCACCGCCGAGAAGCTGCGCGCGGTCTCTGCAACGCTGCACAGCAGGTCCATGATGGCCGGCACGCAAGCCCAGAACGTCACGCCGTGGCGACGCTGCAGGCGTAGCCAGGCATCCGGGTCGGGCCCTGCCGCCTGGGCGGGCACCACCACCGAGCCGCCATGCAGCAGGGGGCCGAAGATATCGAAGACCGACATGTCGAAATGCAGCGCGGCTGTGGCCAGGTGGCGGGCTGAGGCGTCCAGGCCGAAGCGCTCGACGACGTCGTACACATGGTTGACCACCGCCACCTCGGGAATCTCGACGCCCTTGGGGTTGCCGGTGGAGCCGGAGGTGAAGATCACGTACGGCGAGTAGTCCGCCGCCAGCGGCGCCAGTGTCAGGTCAGTGTGCTGCTGGGCCCAGGCGCGCAGGTCCTGCTCCGCCAGCACCAGTCGCTGTACCTGCTCGGGCAACTGGGTATCGGCGCCTGCGATGACCGTGGTCACCCCGGCCTGGGACAACACCGAGCGGATACGCTCGGACGGCAGGTCGATATCCACCGGTACATAACCGACCCCGGCCAGCAAGCAGCCGTAGACGGCTGCGTAGTGCCCGCTGCCCTTGGGCAGCACGATCCCGACGAAGCGCTCGCCAGGCGTATGGGCTTGCTGGATCATCGCGGCGATCCGGGTCGCGGCCCGGCCGATCTCGCCCCAGCTGTAGCTGCCCAGGGTATCGATGACGGCGACTTCTTCGGCGCGCTCGGCAACCCGTGCCAGCAGCAGGTCACGCAGATGGACGGGCGGTACAGGGGCCTGGGTCGCGTTCACCGCGTCGCGCACTTCGATCTGTGCACCAGGGCGCAGGTCGAGCCAGGTGCGTTGCCAGATCTCGCTGTCGTCCGCCAATTGCTGCAACAGGGTGCAGAAGGCACCGAACATCGCTTCCACAACCTCGGGGCGAATGACCCCGGTGAGGTAGTCCCATTTGAAGTACAAGGTGCCTTCGGACTCGCGCAGCTGCACATCCAGGGTGACTTGGGGCGTCTGCGAAACGCCGTAGACTTCCTGGCCAAGACGGGCCGCGTCGTGGCGCCCGGGGTGTCCGAGCAGGCTGGTGAGGACGATTGGCATCAGCGGCGCACCGCCGCTGCGCCGGACCCGGGCCAACTCGCGCAGCACTTCGACGCCGTTGAACAGCCGGTGGTCCAGCGCCTGCCAGATGGCGCCTTGCAATTGCTGGCCGCGAGCCTCCAGGGTATCGCCGGCGGCGGTTTCGTAGGGCACCAGCAGGGTATTGGTGAAGTCCCCGACGACCTGGTCGATATCGGCGCTGACCGGCATCCGGTCGGAGACCGGGAAGTTCAGGGTGAACCGATCCTCTTCGCTCCAGCAGCGCAACACTTCGCACAAGGCCAGTGCAACCACCCCGGATGGCGAGATGTTGCGGGCCTGGGCCTTGGCCTGGAGTCGTTCCCAGGCAGCGACGGCGAGAGTGCCTTCGTGCCGTTCGAAGCGCGACTGGCCCTCGAACTCTCCCGGCTCCAGCTGCGGCAGGCGCGGTGCCGCCGGCAGATGGTTGATCTTGTCCAGCCAGTATTCGCGATCGGCCTGGTACTGGGCGCTCTTGAGCACCAGTTGGCGATAAGCGACGTAGTCGTGGAAGCTGGTCTGGAGCACCGGCAACTGCGGCTCGTCTTCCAGGTAGAGGTCGATCAGGTCAGGGATGATCACCTGGAAAATCGACCAGGCGTCGGCGATCAGCATGTCGATGCACAGGTGCACGCGACTGGTGGCGGCGCTGATGCGGCTGATGCGGAACTGGAACAGCGGCCACTGGGTGGTGCCGATTTCTTCGTTGGCCATGCGTTCACGGACCCGATCGATCTCGAGTTCGATCTGGTCTGCCTCCATGGCGCTCAGGTCGACGAACTCCACCGCCTGGGTCCCGTCGACATCGCCGATACTCTGGCGACCGCTGGCGTCGATGGTCATGCGCAGCATCGGATGGCGCTCGACCAGCAAGCCCACGGCCCGGGTGAAGCGCTCGCGATCCAGGGCTTCGACTTCCCACTCGAAGTAGCCCTGGCAACCGACGCCGCCGTAGTCGTAGAACGAGCCGCGGCCGATCCACAAGGCCTGCTGGCTTTCATTGAGTTCGAATGGCAGCAGTTGCTGCTGCGCCGGCAGGTGCTCGAACTTCGGCAACTGGGTATCACGCGAGGCGTTGGCCAGGCGGACCAGGTTCGCCAGTACCGGCTCCTCGAGGAATGCCCCCATCTGTACATGGATGCCGTGCTTGCAGGCCAGCTCGCCGACCATGCGCAAGGCGCGCAGGGAGTCGCCGCCGGCGTCGAAGAAGCTCGACTCCAGGGTCGCTTCTTCGCACAGCGTCCAGGCCAGCCAGCAATCACGTACGGCGTGGTCTGCCTGGGTCACCGGGACAAACAGGGTCTGGTTCGCATCGCGTTCGATGGGGCCGACCTGCAGTGCGCTGTAGTCGACCTTGCCGTTGCGTCCCAGGGGCAGGGCGCCGGTCACGATCTGGCCAGGCTGCGCGGCCGGGTGCAGGCGGGTGGCCAGGTGCTTGCGCACCTGGGCGACCACCTCCACGGCGTCCGGCGCCAGCTCCAGGAACAAGGCCAGGGTCGCGCCCAGGTCGTTGCTCAAGCAGTTGGCCGCGGCCTTCACCACGCCCGGTACTTGCAGCGCGGTGATCTCCAGTTCGGTCAGGTCGACCCGATGTCCGCGGATCTTGACCACCGAGTCGGTGCGTCCGAAGATTTCCACGGTGCCATCGGCGGCCATCCGTGCCCGATCGCCGGTGCTGTATTGCAGGGGGGACGTGGTATCCAGGGTGTTGCCACGAAACGCTTTCTTCGTGTCCTCGGGGTTCACGTAGCCCACCGACAGCGTCTCGCCGGTGATGATCAGCTCGCCCACGCAACGCGCCGCCAGTTGCTGGCCATGGCGGTCGACCACGTACATCTGGGCGCCGGGAATCGCCCGTCCTACCGAGGGCAGCAGGGTGCGGCGCGGGGCACTCAGGTCTTCGATGGAAACCACCGCCGCCTCTGCCGAACCATAGACATTGATCACCCGATAGCCCAGGTCGGTGGGTGGCCATTGCTTGCAGCGTTCACCGGCGATCAGCATGGTGCGCAGGCCGGTGCGGATTCCCGTGGCCCACAGCGCTTCGGCGATGGAGGTCATGGCCAGGGTATGGTTCATGTCGCCTTCGAGCAGCCAGCGTGCCAGCAGGTTGACGTCCTGCAGCACCTGCGGGCCCGGAATGCAGACGGTGCCGCCAGCGCACAGGACCGGCAACGGATCGACCTCGACCATTCCGTAGCCCGGCGACGACAGCCAGGAGCCGCGACTGTGCTCGTCCAGCCCGGCCTGTTCGATAATGGCATCCAGGGTAGCGGCCATCCCGCGATAGGACAGGCACACGGCCTTGGGCCGCCCGGTGCTGCCGGAGGTGCCGGCGATAAAGCAGGCTTCGTTGGTCGTCTCGACCCACTTGCCATGTTCCCAGTCGACGTGGCTGGGGCGTACCTGCACCTTGTCGATATCCAACTGCGGATAGGTCACCAGGTCCCGGGCCCGTTCGCTGGTGCTGCCAGCGGTCAGGACCGCATGCGGAGTGCATTCTTCGATAAAGGCGCGGATGCGTTCATCGGGGTGGGCCGGGTCGATCAGTACGCAGGTGCCCCCCATGCGCTGCACAGCGATGATCGAGGCCAGGTGTTGCCAGCCGCGCTCCAGGAACAGCGCCAGGCGCGGGCTCGAGCGGCGGGAAGTGACGCGTTCGCGGATGTGCTGGACCAGCGCCTCGGAGGCGTCCCAGAGCTCGGCGTAGGTCAGGCTACGGCCGCTGTTGTCGTCCACGATCGCCACCGCCGACGGCTTGCTCTGTACATGGCGGTAGATGCGCTCCACGAGAAATTCACGGGGGGCGGTTTCCTCAGGAACCGGGCAGGCAGGCTGCAGCGCAGCCGCCGGCAGGGCCTTGGGATCGAGTACCCGGGCGCAGGCGAAGTGCACCAGCTCAAGCAGTTCCAGGCGCATGGCCGGTGTCATGCGATCGCTGCGTACCGATAGCTGGCAGCGACCTTCCTGCACCAGTAGCCAGACCGGGGATTGCGCCTGTGGCAGGTGGGTGCCATCGCTGATCTCGATGTCGGCGCGCACGGCTGGCTCGCCCTGGGCCGCTTCGGCGTCAGCGCGCAACTGGGCGATATAGGCCCGGGCGTCTTCTGCCAGGTTCAGAGCGGTGCCATCGACGCCCAGCTGCAATGACTTGCCGTCTGCGTGGACTCCCAGGACGACTCGGCCTTCGGGGCTGAGCAGCGAGCCCAGGATCGCAGCGACCGTTGTCAGGTCGTTCATGCTGGCCGCCAGGCCAGGGGGCAGGGCAAGGTCTTCCTGCTCCCGGGTGTCGCTGGCCGGTTGTCCGGCCGCCGGGCTTGCGAACGCGTCCCACAGGCTGCGCTCGTTGCCTGGCAGCGCTGGTGCTTCGGGGGGTAGTGATGTCATGTCGTCCCTCATCTTGTTCGTGCCTTCCCTGTTGTCACGCTGTTGTTGTGTTCTGGATTTCATGAAAAGCCCCGATCTGTTGCGCCAGTAGCGAGGCCGCTTCAAGTACGGCTTCGCGCTCCTGGTCGGCGAGTGTCGAGGCATCGACGCTAAGGGAGCGCTTGCTGCCCTTGGCCGCGGTGTTCCAGGTGGCGACCGCGCGGCCGCCGATGAGCACCACCGGCCGGCCGTTCCCGGCCGAGTCGTAGCCGCCGACCCGTTCCAGCCCCAGGCAGGCGCGCTGCCTCGAACCCGGGGCATAACCCATTACCAGGGGGTCCCAGGCCGGCAGGAAGCGAATCTGCGCGCTTGCCGGGGAGGTGGTGCTTTGGATGAATTGTTCAAGACGTGCCAGTCCCGCCTGGCTGTGCCACATCTGGTCGGCGATCTGGCAGGCTGCGCAGGCTTGAAGCAGCGTGCGTGCGGTTTCCTTCGAAACCCCGAGCCACCAGGCCAGGTCATCGACGGTGACCGGTCCGTAGTGCTCGAGGTAGCGCGCGGCCAGATCGCGCTGCAGCTGGTCGCGGTCCAGGGGGACGCCATCACCGGGCAGCAAGCCTTCCGGAGCGGCGGAGTAAAGCCAGCGGCTGGACCATTGGTTCGTCGCCGGGACACGCACCAGCGCGCCGTCATAGGCGGCGACCGATGTCACCGCACGGGCCTGGGGCCCCGGCAGGTCCAGTTGTTTGCCGATGTCTGACAGGTTCAGGGTGGCGCCGGTGCCCAGCGCGACCAGTGCCGGTAGCAGTCGCCGGTAATCGTCCAGGCCGAGCCCGACGTCCCGCAGGCGCCACTCGTGGTTGGCCAGGGGCAAGCGGGTGGCGGCGAAGACCTTGGCCGCCAGTTCGCCGGGAAGCAGGAACTTGGAGCGTCGCATGCCGGGGATTCGTAGCAGGTCGCTGGCGTTTTCCATGGCCAGTACCGCCTTGCGATCGAGGTTGCGATTGCGCGCCATGACTGCCAGCCAACTGGTCGGTCGGGCCGAATAGACTCCGACATAGGCCTGGGCAATCTGTGCCACCGTTGCATCCGCCAGGCGCTCGAAGTGTTCCGCTACGATCCAGTCCCGCAGGAGGGCGTCGGTGAGGCCAACGCAGGTCGTTCTAATGCTCATAAGATTCTCGATAGCTATTGTGCCGTTGCGCTACGCAGCTCAGTCGCCAACCACATCGAAGTTGCAGTGCTGGGCGGCCTTGGCCTGGTACATGTCTGACTTGGCCGGAACGAAGAATTTGCCGTCCGTGCCCTCGCGATGGCGTTCCCCGGGCACCGAGACCTGCAGTACCGGCTGGCCTGTGAGCCGTTCGTGCTCGCGCAGCAGGCGGGTCATGGAGACCATGCGATCGAGCATCCGGCGCAGCATTTCCATGCCTTCCTTGTCGCCCAGGACTTCGCCTTTCTTGTCGCCCACCAGCATCGCCGGGAAGCCGTAGCCGACCATGATCATGCGGTTGAGCAGGGCGCACTGGAGCATCTGGTTGTAGACCTCCACGTGCCCCATGCGCCGGCCAGTCACCATGACCCCGGCGACCTTGTTGGTGAGGGTGCGATCGTGGCGCAGGAATCCGGTTCCGACCCGTTCCAGGAACGCCGACATCAATGGGGTTGCGCCAAAGCCATGGACCGCGCAGGCAAAGATCACGCCATCGCTCTCTTCCATGAGTCGCACGGCGCGGGCGGCGTCATCCTTCTGCGCGCAAGGCTCGTTGCGAAAGTTGCAGTCGCCGCAGGCCCCACAGGGGTCGATCTTGGCGCTGGCCAGTGAAAAGACCTCGAGGATCACATCCTGCTTCTCCAGGTACTCGGCTGCCCACTCCAGTGCCCTGGCATTGTTGCCATCCACCCGCTCCGAGCCATTGATGGCGACATACTTGATTTTGTCCGTCATGGTTTCTCTCTCCTTAGAGTTCGCATTTTCCGAGCACGGCGATCCTCGGACCGCCGTGCCATGTTTGCCGGGGTGCTGGTCGCGGCGTCAGTTGGCCAGGTAGTCAGCGATCGGATACTTCACGCACAGGGCCTCGGCTTCTGCACAGAACTGCTTGCGCAGCGCCGGGTCCAGGGTGAATTCGTTATCGCCCTGTGGGGTCACCTGGTCGAGGATCCGGCAGAGCAGGTCAACGATCTGCCGGCAGCCCTGCGCGTCGATATGACGTTGGGCCAGGGCCCCGGTGCCGATGCGCAGGCCGCTGGTGACGAAGGAAGAACGTGTCTCCCCGGGGATACGGTTCTTGTTGACGACGATGCCGCAGTGCTCCAGCGCGGCCTCGGCAATCGCGCCGGTCATGTTGGCGCGCAGGCGAATCAGGATGGTGTGGTTTTCGCTGCGTCCGCCCACCACTTCATAATCCCGGGCCTGGAACTCGCTGGCCATCACGTCGGCCGCGTCGCGGATGCGTTGCATCTCGGCATCGAACTCGGGGGTCATGGCGTAACCCAGCGCTGCGGCCTTGGCGGCCATCATGTTGACCGCCGGTGCGCCTTGCATCCTGGGGAACACTGCCAGCTCAAGCACTCGGGCGAAGGTCACGTCGCGGCCCGGGACCTTTTCATTGGCGTCGCGGCCCGAGAGGATCAGACCGCCACGGGGACCGGCGAGTTGCTTGTGGGTGCAGGTGGTGGTGACGTGCGCGGCGTCGATCGGGCTTGGGTGGCGTCCGGTCGCCACCAGGCCGGCGATGTGCGAGATGTCGGCCATCAGGATGGCACCGGCTTCATCGGCGATCCGCCGGAAACGATCGAAATCCACAACCCTGGAGTAGGCCGTGGCGCCGCAGATGATCAGGCGTGGCCGATGCTCCAGGGCCAGCCTGCGGACTTCGTCGTAGTCGATCAGGCCTTCCTTGGTGGTGCCGTAGCCGATGGCGTTGTAATAGGTGCCCGAGAAGGTCACGGGGCTGCCATGGGTCAGGTGGCCGCCGTTGTCCAGGGCCATGCCCAGCAGCGTGTCGCCTGGCTCCAGGAGGGCGGCGAGGACTGAATAGTTGGCGCTGGAGGCCGAGTGCGACTGGACGCCGGCATATTGCGCACCGAACAGCTGCCGGGCACGTTGGATCGCCAGGGACTCGACCAGGTCCACGTTCTCGCAGCCTGCGTGATAGCGGCGTCCGGGCACGCCTTCGGCGGTGACGTTGACCAGCACGGAGGACGAAGCTGCCAAGGTGCGCGGCTTGACTGCGCAGCAAGAGGCGACCAGCGACAGGGTGCGCTGCTGGCGAGCGACCTCGGCATCGAGGATCTGCGCCAGTTCGGCGTCATGTTCCTGCAGGTCGGCCAAGCCACGCTTGAGCAGATCGGCTTGGGTGAGAAGTGGTTGATGATTGACTGTCATTGCTTGCTATCCCTTCCATTGGTGTTGTGTGCTGCGAACGCCAGCACGGTTTCCTCGACTTCGTGCGCGTGGGTGCGTACGAAGTAATGCCCGCCACCGGCCAGGGTGGCGGCTTGGGTGACATCGATGAACTGGCTCCAGTGTTCCAGCACGGTTTCGGGTTCGGCGGTGGCCGGGTCTTGATCCCCCAGCAGCACCAGTGCCGGTACGTCGCGTGCCGGGTACTGCGCCAGGTAGCGATAGGCTTCGCAGGCGACCAGGTGGTCCCTGCGTCCGCGTGCCAGCATGCTCTCGACCTGGGTGTCCAACAGCCCGGTAAAGGCGCCCAGCGAACGCAGGTAATCGGTCCAGGTCTGGTCGGACGTGACTTCGGCGGCGCGTATCGCCGCGTCTGCATCCAGCACCGGGCGCGAGGCGGCCACGACCAGTGACAATCCCTTGTGGCTGTCAGCCATGCTGGAGGCCAGGCACGCGGCAGTGGCTGCCCCGGCGCAATGGCCATAGATCACCAGTCGCTTGGCACCGATGCCTTCGATCTGAGTGGCCAGGGTATCGAGCAGGGCATGGAAGTCCGAGGCATCCTCGACTTCGAAGTCACCGAAATCCACACCGAAGACCTGTACCTCCTGCTGGCCCTGGAACAGGTTGCGATAGGCCGTGGCATCGCCGCCGCCGAAAGGCACGGCAACCACGGCGGTCGCTCCGGCTGCGGCCTGGGCATCGCCAAAACACACCAGGCGCGCGGCTTGTCGAGTAGCTTCGCTGAGGATGCGCCGGGCCAGGTCGGTAGCCGTCGGATGCTCGAAAAGCGTCACGATGGGCAGGTTGCAAGACAAGCGCGACATCACCCGGATCGCGTCGAAGGAGTCGCCGCCGAGGTTGAAGAAATTGTCTGCCTGGCCCACATGGGGCAGCTTGAGCACCTCGGCGAAAATGGCAGAGACGCGAGCCACTTCATCGGCGAGGATTTGTTCATCGAACTGGATGTTTTCAGTCATTCCATTCACTCCTATCCATAAGTACATCAGCGAGTTCATTGATCAGGTTGGTGGCGCCAGCGGCGTCGCAGAACGGCCCTTCGATCTCCAGGAACCACTGCGCAGGCCCCGTGCGCCGTATTTCGATGCCCACCGGGAATGTGGCACTCATCACCTGGGAGGCCGGGATGCCGCGCTTGGCCGCGCCATTGATGAACAGCTCGCTGGTGCGGCAGCAATCCAGTGCCTGGCGTGCGGCTGGGCAGCGGCGAGCACGGGCCTCAAGGCTGGTTTGCCCGGGGAACAACGGCGCTTGGAGAGGCGCGAGCGAGAGCGGGACCAGGCCGGTCATCATGCCGATGGCGTCTTGTTGCTGGGCTGGGCGCCAGTCACGGGAGGAACACAGGGTGTTGCCCTCGGCGATGACTCCAGCCCGTTGCAGATAGGCCAGCAGGGTCGCCATGGGGTGCTTGTCGGCATTGCTGGCGGCAACGTCCAGGGTGCGTTGCAGGCTCATGCGCGGCCTTTGGGCGTCGAAGGCCAGGCGTCCGGTTTGCAGCAGGCGCACAGGTGTCATCGGTGGCGCCGTCGGGAGGGAACCTCCAGGGGCAGTCTGTTCGGGCCGGGCCTGGGCCTGGACATAGGCCTCGTAGAATCCATGCCCCTGGCGCATCTGTGCCAGGGCCGAATCGCTGTCCTCGGCTTGCAGCAGGCGCGCCAGGATCTGCAGGCTGTGTTCGTCGGCCAGGCCATGATGGATCGACAGGAAACACTGTGTTCCGCTGTCAGTGGCGAGGTGGCCGGCGGCAAACAGCGCAGTGCCGGATCTGACAGCTATCTGGACTTTGCGCAGGGCCTCATCAGCGCTGCTCCCGCAAACCTCGAGCACCTTGAGGTAACGGCCCAGTTCTTCGCCCCAGCCGGCGTTCAGCAGTTGGCGCAAGGGTTCCAGGTTCGGTAGTACGGCGTCCTTGAGCGGGATGACCGTGGAAACTTCCTGGGCAAGTCCGGTGTAGAGGCCCTGGGCAACCATGGCCTTGGCTTCGACGCTGAACCTGGCATCGGCCAGGGCTTGTACCATGCCTGATGGTTCAAGCGGCTCATTGAACGAGCCTGTAGCTGTTACTTTTGACATGTTCGATTCTCGGCGCGCAGGGGTTATCCGGCGGCGGTTTCGATCCAATGGCGAGCGCATTTGCAGATGCCCACGCTCCTCCCGACCAGCAGGAAAGTCATTGGGCACGCACAGTTCATCTACGACAGTCTGAATCGCTCATGTCGTAGAAATGCGTCGGTTTTTAATGGGTCTCGAGCGGGCCGATCAGTTTCTGAGGCGCGCGCAAAGGAGGGAGCCTGACGGAATGTCGGGCAGGGTTCCGAGGGGGAGGGGGGCGTTTACTGCGGTTAGCCGCTCATGGGCGCAGGTGCTGAGGACAAAGGTTGCAAGGGGGGCTGGCAGGTTCCGGACAACAATATCGGCAAACAAATACATTAAGCCATTCCTTAGCTCGGGTAGGAAAAATGTCGCCGTTGAGGCGATCTAAATAAAGCATCCTTTGACACGGCTCCAAGCTCATCCTGATGGAGCCCAGGGTAAACCCCTACATGTCACGAGGGAAAACCTTAGTAGGTAATGTCGTAAGCGCAAGTAAGTTTTTTCCTATTTGTAAAAAAAAATTATCAGGACGCTCTAGCTCGCGGTTTTGCCACCGAAAAAAATCTGCAGCGAGTATCAAGGGCAGTAGCGGGGGAATGGATCAATGCTTCTAGTGTTACAGCCAGATAACAGGCCGTAGCACCAGAAGCGGGGGAAATCCGAGGCGGGCGCTGAAGCTCTTCAGCAGTGAATGTGTTCCGCGGCGTGCATGGCCAGGTAGGCATCGAGTTTCTGGTCGTTCAGGCCCAAGGTGTTAAGAATTTGCGCCATGAAGCTGACAGGCGCGCTGCCAGGGGCAGTGACCACCCCATGGTCGGCAACGGCATAGGGTACGTCCTCGTAATAGTCCGCCCCGCGGTAATGCACCTGCTTCAGGTTCTCGGCAGAGTTGGAGGTATGTTGCAGGTGATCCAGCACTCCCGCCTGGGCCAGGACCCGGGTGCCATCGCAGATGCCCGCCACCACGATCTTCTTGGCATGGGCCGCGCGTACCAGTGCCTCGATCTCAGGTGCCTGGTCGGTTTTCCAAATAGGGCCTCCGGTCACGATCAGCAGGTCCACCTCTTCCAGGTCGATCGCTTCGATGGCCAGGTTCGGGACGATGATCATTCCGCCGGATGAGGTCAGTTGCTTACCGCCGGGGGCTGCGAAGCGAGTGTCGAAACCATAGTAGGCCCGACCGGTGGAGTTGATGAGCGCGGGTTCCCAGTCGGAGAAATTCTCGGTGAGAATAGTGACGGCACGTACCATTTGAGTGTCCTTCTCAAGTATCCATGATGATCAGCAATGGCCCAGGGGATCGCCCTACAGCGCATTGCCATCGAGTGTAGACGCCGGTGAATGGCAGGTCCGAGTATCGGCAGGATACAGCCGGTTCGACAATGACAGTGGTCAAATGGCTGTCAGGTTCACGATTGAAATCAACGGGATGACGTTTTGAGCAGGCATCATGGCTGATGCACCGTCGTGGGACGGACGCTGCTGCATCAGGGGCAGGCTGGCGTCTGGTTGCGCAAAGGGCGGCAGGCTTCTTCCAGGGTGGCGCGCAACGCCTGGCACAGGCGCTGGGGGTCGCCGTCCTGGCGGAAGCTGGCGACCTGGCGTTGCAGTTCGGCAAAGCAGGGCCCCTCGGCGCTCCTTGCCAGGCTCACGCGTGGGTCGGGCTGGATGTAGCGCGAGTCGTCCGGGGCCAGGTACAAGCCGTTGAGGTTCTGGTAGTCGGCATCGATCCAGGCATACAAGTGATGCGCGAAATGTTCGGCAAACCGATAGCGACCGAAGTCCATCACCTGCAATTGCAATGGCGCGGTGCTGGACGGCCCGGCCAGTTGCACGTTGACGCCATCGATCAGCAGGGGCCTGTCCCCGTTATCCGCCAGCAGGCGTTGTAGCGTTTGGGCCACCTGGTCACTGACCGGCAGCGCTTGGTCATCGCGTCGTACCTGCAACTCGCCGTCCTCCCGGCAAACCAGGAAACGCACGGCGCCACAGCTGCTGGCGGTCAAGCCATAACGCCGCAGCAGCAGTTCGGCCTGCATCAGCGCCCCGGCCAGTTCGGCGCCTTGCCAGTAGCGTTGCCATTGGCACCGCGGGCGGGTACAGGGGCGGCGCAGTAGCAGCACCGCTGGCTCCGGCGGACGCCCGTCATGCCACAAGGCGTCGAAGCCCAGGTCGATCAGGGCATAGGCCGGCAGCGGTGTGATTGCGCCACCGGCATGCTTCATGGCGGCGAACACCAGGTGTTCCATCAGCACCTCGTGCACCGCTTCGGCCAGCGTCAACAAACCGTTGGAGTTAGGCAGCACGGGGGCTTCGTCCGGCGGTACGCCGATGCCCTTGATGTCGAACAGCACCTGTTCGCTGCCCGGCACGCACAGCACCGCGGCCCGGCCATAGCGAGGCGGGCGCCAGGCCGTGACTTGTCGATTATCGCGGGCGATTGGCGTGTTGATGCCTTGCGCCGACGCTTGGCTAGTGGAGACATAAGCGGCGTTGTGTAGCAGCCAGCGGTCGATGGCGGCGTGCTGGGAAAGGCCCGGAACGGGCTCCCAGAGGGCGTCAAAATCGGCGCGAATGGCCGGGTAGTTGGCGAACACTACGCGCGCATTGGCCACCCCGAGCACCTGTTCTGCCTCCAGCGCCTGGCCACTGCCGGCGTAGTCGGCCAGCTGGCGCACCCGGGGGCCGCCAGCGAAGGGCTGGTCCAGGTCGTGGGATGGTTCAAATGCGACGGGACTGTTCATCGAGAGTCTCCGGCCCAGGCATCAAGGTGCCCGGGGTGATCGAGGGCGGTGAGGGGGTCCAGCAGGACCCAGTTGCGGTGAAGCTCCAGGCTGGTTTGCGGTCCCTGGGCCACCTCGCCCCGGTTGCGCAGCATGGGCAGCTCGCGCAGCGCGGCCGAGGCCGGGGCACAGACACCCAGGGCGTCAGCATGGGGGCTGTAGCGCAGGCGTTCGAACAGCGGCAGCTCACGGGTGCGGATCGGGATGAACTGCCCGTTGAGCGTCGGTGATCCTTCCACGGCCCAGGGTTCCAGGCCGTAATCGCGCAAGCGCGCCAGCAGCCCGGGCATTTGCTGCCGCAGTCGCTGGCTGCGGGCTTGGGCCCGTGCGATGGCGGGCATCAACGCCGGCAAGGCATGAATCGACAAGGCTGGGCTCGACGCTGGAAAAGCGCGGGCTCGCTGGCCCGGCGACCAGACGTCGATATCGCCATCCACCGGTGTGTCACCGAACAGCGCGCCACCGCCGCCAATGTCCAGCGCCTTGCCATGGCCAAGGGAGGTGATCACCCGCGAGGCGCCGGGGCGGTCGAGGTCCCAGGCCCCGGCACTGTCTTCGATGATTGGTAGCTGCTCGCCCAGTAATCGGCGCAAGGCCGGGATGTCACAGGGCAAGCCGTATTGGTGGACCGCAATGACCGCGTCCAGGCCATTGACGTGGGGGGCCAGGGCCTCGCGGCTGAGCAACAGTTCGGCGGCGTTCTCGATAATTACTGGCACTGCGCCGACATTGAGAACGGCGGCGACCACCTGATGGCAGGTGGCCGCGGGAACCGCGACCCGCCAGGTGGTGGTGGCACCCAATTGGCGCAGTGCCAGTTCCAGCGCCGCGGTGCCGGACCCGAGCAAGGCGCCATGGCGTCGCCTATAAAACTGCGCGAGCCAGGACGAGCACGGCAGTCGATCGGCCTCCCGTGCCCGCCACAGGCCATCGGCAGGACCCTGGGCTACTTGCACTTGTCCATGGCGCAGGCGGTCATCGCCTCGACCTTGCATTTATCCATGGCGCAGGCGGTCAGGGCTTCGACCTTGCATTTGTCCATGGCGCACGCGGTCAGGGCTTCGACCTTGCATTTGTCCATAGCGCAGGCGGTGAGGGCTTCGACTTTGCACTTGTCCATGGCGCAGGCGGTCATCGCCTCGACCTTGCATTTGTCCATGGCGCAAGCCGTCAGGGCCTCGGCCCGGGGGCCACCGATGCGCCAGCTGGTGAATTTGCTTTCCGGCAGCGAGCCGCGCTTGACCACGTCCAAATGCAGGGTGCGGGCATCATGGTCGTTGCACTCGAGGAGAATCTCGTCCTCGGCGACCGCAAAGTGATCGTGCAGCAGGCAGAGTCCAAAGCGATCCAGGTTGCCGTGGCGCTCCAGTAGCTCGTGCAGGTCATTGATGAATTGCGCATCAGACGCCCCCAGTGGCATGGCTTCGTCAAAGGAGGGATTGGTGTGTCCGTTCATAAGGTGTACTCCAATATGTTTGATTTGAACTGGTCATCTTCATCAACAGTGCGCGCTAGGTTTGTGCCTCATGTACCTCCTTGTTCCGGTGGAACCTTGCTGGCCGATACCCCAAGGGGCTCAATGCTGAGCAGCGCTGGCCGGTTGTCCGATGCCATCGTGCCCAATGCCAGTTGCGATCATTGGCACTGAAGGCACGCAGGGTCAGGTCGACCCGGGCGTTGCCCTGTACCGAGGCGCTAGTAAAGGCCGGGGGACTGTTCAAAGTGGCCACCGGCAACAGCAGGGCCGCCGCCAGCCTGTCCTTTGCGTATGGGGCATGATTCAGTGGGCTAAACCGAGTGAGAGTCTAGGTCCGCTTCTTCGTCTGTCGAGGTGGGGGAGGAGGCGCCAAGCAGGTGTTTTCTCCACTCTGGTGATGCTCCTGTGGCCGTCTGCTCAGGGCTACAGATCACGTTATTTCAAGGCCTTAGGTCTGATCGCGCGACCAATGCCGAATGCCGCTAATAGCGTTTTGTAATCACCCTTGCGACAAAATGGTTGGTCACACCCGGATGTCACTGGGATCGGACGTGCCTTTCAAGGCATGCAGGTGTGCAGGCAAAGCAGCGCAGTGACAGGCGCAGAATCTCAAAGGGTAGGGGTTAGGAGGCTGCAGATTTGAGGGTTTTGATATAACTCAACTAAATGAATATTTAGTTGAGTTGTTTTTAATATTCAAATTATAGGGGCAGGGTAGTTCACTTGGTGATTCTTACAATGTACTGCAGTGGTTATAGTTGGCTCGGAAGTTGGCATTGAAATTCCATATACGCAGCCTGCAAGCATCTGCTGTCAACCAGCAAGGTGCGAGCTGAAATAAATTTGATAAAGGGCAGATCGAAGCTATCCTCACCAAGGATCATGTTCTTGATCATTTATGAATACGTGCAGGATATATAGGCAGGAGCCAAGGGATATGACAGGGGAAGATCTAATTAAAGCTATAGTCAATAACGATGTTCTCAAATGGTTGAATGATTGTTTTTCTGTGCCGGTTCAAATGGGCTGCGCGGTTTACGGGAAGCCGCAAAATGACAATGACGGGAAAGTGATTGAAAAAAACAATTCCATGGATAAGGCAATCAAAGAGGCGATCGTATTTCTTGGTGCGAACTCGGAGACAGCTGTTTGGCACTTTGCTGTCATGAAACCAAAGGTTCACCACTTTGTCGTTATCCCTTGGTACAAGCAGTCAGCTCCTAACCAGGGGATTGTCTATACGGTATTCATGGCCTACGAAAATGAGTACATGATGGTTAACTATGTCAAGCATAACAGCCCGGCCCCTGGTACTAAAAAAGGCTACAAGGAAGTTTGGACAGCAAACGACCTGAAAACCATGCTCTCTGATTTACTTGTTGAGGGTAACGCCTGGGAAGAGTATTTCGGCAATGTCGGGGCCTCCCAGGCACAAGAAATTAAGTACTACAAATATAAAGAAATAACGTTGAACTCAGCAGTTGCCAGCGTGCAGGAATTTAGAAAGCGTTGTAGCTGATAAGCTACCAGGCCGCCTCATGCTCGGCCTCGGTTACCCAAAGCCCACCTTCAGTAGTGCGATGTGCCGGTGGGTTTTGGCCAGCAGTTTCTTGAGCCAGTTGTTCTCCAGCTCGATCTTTGGCAACGGTTGCGAATGTCGAGAGATGCCGCGACGTGTTCAGCAACGGTCGGTGTCGGTACGGGCCAAGCAGTTGAAAAATTTCCGTCCAGTGCTGGTGGAGCTCCGGATTGGCGGTCACCAGAAACAAGGGGCTCGGGTTTCGTTTGTCCTGGTCACATCGTCTAGGTCCAGGCGTGAGCTGCAGCAGAGTGATCGAGGTGTGGCTTCAAAATCTGCCGCCATTGGCCCTCAAGCCGATATATAAATATGGTGATAATAGGCGAGTTCAGAATCTGTTGCGCTGCCAAAACATACAAATTACCTGTGGATTTATTATCATTACGTAAAATTTGTGTTGCTGGTTTAGACGGGTGGCTGCTGTTGCGTTAGATTTAATTCGAAGACGCAACAAAGACAGCGTGCGAGGAAAAATTGATCACTGCACGCAAATGTCTATCGTTGTGTGACGATTTAACGGAAGTTTGGAGGGTCTTGAGAGGCCCTTGGAAAATCAATGCCTCTGACACAACTACAGTAACACCGACCAGAGCATTGCATGCAGGTAATCAAAGATGTTTGAAAGAAGCTAGCGTGTCGGTTACGTTAGTAATTAAAGCGGCAGCTTAAATTTTATGATATCTAAGGGGTAGCGGCAAAAATCAAAAGGATTTGTGCCGAGTTTCCTCGGCACAGCCTGATTGCAGGTAGAGCTAGTTAAGATATAAAGCAGGGGCGTGAGAATAATTCATCTACTTTTAAATCTCTCAGGCATGCTCTCGTTGGTACTTTTAAATTGCGGCCAGCCTCATGACTTCTGGACTTTCGCTGATAAGCCTTTGCAGTTTCGCGGTTACTGTGCAATTTAATTTTGATGATGATGGTAGCTTTCCACAGATAACAGCTATGATGTATTCCGACAACATATTGCCCTGATCAAGATCGCCCATATCCTTGAGCAATACTTCAAGTGTTTTTTCTTTTTCTACTACTCCGAATTCGATGGCCGCAGTGTTTCTGATTAACGCAGATCTGATTAGTCCTTCTGAGTAACTTGTGAAGTTGGTCGATGCCAATACCTGAGTGTGTGGGAAGCCAGGCGCTAATCGGGCTTTGTCGTCTTGAATTGTCCTCAGCTGCTGTAACGCAGAGGCGACAGCCAAAATTACGCCGCAGATCTCTGTGTCTGTAGGTGCAAGCACTGACTCTGCTCCCAGCTTTACTGTTTCGTCGGTTGCATCAATATGAAAAATGGCATTAATGCCTTTAATCCCATCACTCAAGTTTGAAAGCTTTGATATGCGACGAAAGAAATTCCCTGAGTTCTTGAGTGCCGGCCGAAGGGAGCCTTTGATAGCGGCTAGTTCAAGACACCATGGGCACTCTTTAGGCCCTACATCTGGCAGAACAAGGCATTCAATGTAGTCAAATTGCCTGTGGACGTGAGGATCATTGTAAGCCAGGCTATTTCGGAGTTGATTATGAGTTTTCCATGATGATGTGGGCCTGAAAAGCCCAACCAAGAAAGTTATATCTTTAATTGCAGAGCTAAGCCTTGGGTCTTGCCTACAGAGATTATTGAATTTTGTGAATGCAGTGCCATTAATTGTGACCGAGTCATAAATTACTACTTTGTCTGCCTTGTGAATGGCCTCCAAAGTAGCTTCTTCAAGCATGCTTTCTGGTTTTTGGGTATATCTGCACTGGACTCCAATAGAAGCGGCTGCTAGCTTAATTGCGGGGTCATCTACTAGCGTGAGGATGACTGACTGAAGAGTGAGCTTTTGCGAAAGCCTTTCTTGAAGGCTTTCTTTAAAGTATGTGGTTTTAGAGATTTGATTGTAGTCTAAGAAGTAAGCGTAGTGCTTATTTCCTTTTGATGTGTCACCTTTATGAAAGGTTACTATATCATCTAAATGTGCATGGTATTTTCTAAAGAAGTCGTAACCCATGCGCGCTATTTTCGGTGGTAAGCTGATTCCCGAGTCCTTTGGGTCTTTTACATAATAAGCGCTCGGATGAATTTCAATAGCTTTGCTGCCGTCCTTACAGAATTCACAGTCTTCAAAATTATAGTTTACGATGTTGTAGTCAGCCACGCAGAGGCTGTACGTCTGCTCCGAGAAGGAGTACACCGAAATTGTCGACAGTGTTTTTGAGGAGTAGGCCTCATTGAATATTTCTTGAAATTTATCAACAAGACTACCGCTACTGACAACGCTAACTAGAAGAAGTGGGTTTTTAGCTGACTTGAGAGCTGGTGTTGGTGCGCAAACCACGCTTTTACAATCTACCATTTTTTTGGCTGGGTGCGCAGGTAGAGCATCAAACATTGTCTCCTTGCCGAGAATTTGCAATGCCCGAAGGGGAATTGCGGCAATAGACCAAGAGTCGATGAATATATAGTCAGCATGATCAATACCCAGCGAGTCAAACAGCTTCTCCAGACGCTCCAGGCGCATGCTCAGCAGCCAAAGCATGTCAGGATCGGCATGACTTTTCACCAGGCGCTGAACACAACTTTTGACGAAAGCGTAGGCCACACGCCAGTTGGGATGGTAGTTGGCGGCAGTCTGGGCACCATGATTTCTGGCCGTGATGAAAAACGTCTCAAGACATGCTTCAAGCTCATCGAATTTGAGCTCCGCAATCAAGCAATCAAGGCAGTCAGCCTGGTACAGCCGTCTGGCCGACTGGTACAGCTGTTCGATCACGGACAATTGGTTTCGTAGTGTGGACGGCGCCAAGCTCGCACCGTCCAGTGCAGACCAGACTGTCGACCAATAGCGCGGTCGTCCACGGTCATCGGTCAACAACCAACCAACGAGTCCGGAGGGCACGGAAATGTCTTTCAAATGAACAACAGGCATAAGCGCAACAGCTGAAGCTGCTCCTTATGGTAGGAAGCATTGCAGTTGAGCCTAGGTAATTTCCTGTGTAACGCAACACACACGAACATGCTCGTCTTTCGCATAATGTATATTATGTTAAATTATGTACTATGCCAGATATGTTCATGAGCCTTCTAAGGCACTTTGGAGATGTTTGATAACCTGGCTTCTGCGGCCTACCTCGCGACTTCGGAATTTCGGAACTTTTCCTATGAGACTCGCAAGCAATTGGAGTTTTTTAGCGGAAGTTTAGAACAGTCTCGCCCGAAAATGCTCAATTTCGAAATTCCCTCTCCACGCAGCCAGCCTTCAGCATCCGATCCTTGCGCTTTTAATCCAACTACAATGGACCTACACCCATTCCATCACTAACGTGACAAGTGAACCCTATGGTTTTTCCTCGTGCCAAGATGCCCATTTCACCTCGCGAATTTCGGAACCCAACGGATTGCCTGACTCAGATCAAAACTGAGGATTTGAGCCAGCTCAACATTTTCTTGTTGGTAAAAAATGGTTTCGCGCTGCAAGACGTACGTGCCATGGTCTCCATTTCCAAGCTCTACGCGTCGTCAAAGGTTATTGATCGAATTTTGGGCAAGTCGAAGCCACAAAAGACTGATGACGGCACGTTAAGACTCAACGCTTCACAGAGCGCAATAGCCTTTCAATTCGCCAAGGTTCTTGAGCAGGCTGCCAAGGTTTTCGGCAGTCTGCCGCTTGCCGAAGAATGGCTTCAGAAACCCTGCAGGCACTTGGCAGGTCTAGCTCCTCTCACCCTGGTGGATAACCCACTTGGATTTAGAGCAATTGAAGACTACCTAGGACGAGTCGAACTGGGGGTCTACCAATAGTCCTTTTCTTGCTCCACAGGCTTCAATCGGCTGGTGTGGCCGAACCTAACGGGGAACAGGCAAGGCTCGTCAACAGTGTATTCCGGCACACAAGATCTGGCGGTAGCCAACGATGTACTCCTGCCCTGCCCCTTTTCTGCTCACGCCGAACCTTCAAAGACCTCCATGCCAAGCGATAGCATGGCTCACACATCCCAGGCGCTAGCGCATCATGGAGAGAGGTTCTGGAAAGAGCTCATCTCGGCTAATTCATGTTTGATTTTCTGAAAAAGATCCTCAACGTCCAGGTCGGCGTCCCGCGCGACGTATGTGGCTACGAGGATGGTGAGCGGGTGCACGTCAAGCGTGCCTGCTAGCTGATTGATTTTCTCCAGCGTAGGGCTTTTCAGGCCTCGTTCCAGCGAGCTGAGATACGTGCGGCTGCTCACGGTAGAGAAATCCTCTTGTGTGAGATTTCTACTGTTTCGGACCTTTTTGAGCGCAAGGCCGAACGCGATACTGAGTTCCAAATTTACGTTCCCACAAAGGGAACGATGAAGCGCTATCGAATCCTATAGGGCTACAATCTATAGTGTTCATTTTCGAGGGCGGGCCATGTTTACGACTTACCCAAGGGCAGAGATCACCTTTGACACGCCCGACTACAAAAAAACGCACGCTGAGCAGAGGGTTTGGAGCTTCGTCGAGCAAGAGCTACTACTTCCCTGGATCTACCTTCAGGTCACCCGAAGGTCTGGCCAGGAGGACTATGTCAGCATGCTGATGATCTACCACGCCCATGAGCTGAAGGAGTTCATCGACGCACAGTCAATCCGTATGCGGGTCGAACAGGTTCACCTCGTTACACCTCCTCAGGTAAATGGCCACCCTACATGGCTCATGGAACCGCTTATGATGGCGGGAATCGTGACTGACCCACGAGATGGCTCGCATTTCATTGTCTATCAGGTCGAAGGCGGGATGAGATATTCCCTCAGGGACGATGCTGACGTGCACCTGGAGCCTTTTGAAATTCTGTTTTCCGATGAGCGCGACCTGAAAAATTATGATCCTCTGACTAGACGATCCGTCGGCTGACATTCTGCCGGGTAACCGCTGCTCGCATGTCGATAGCCTGATCATGCGCCGACGCAGCGCTTGATATCGTGTATTATCAATGTGCTTGCTCCGAGACTTGTTGGCAATCTGCCTCCCCTTGGAGACATTTGATAGCCCGCCTTTTAAGGCGGGCTTTATTTTTCAACCGCTGTGCAGGCGCTAAGGCTTGGCGCGAGCTCATACAATCGGAGCTTGCATTCGGCCCACATTACTCAGCAAATTAATCAGTGACCGCAACGTCAGTGCCCAATCAAGCACCCTTTTTGTCGCGTCAGGTCAGAAGCCGGGCCCTAGGTGGCTACTTGAAGTACATAAGCAGCGTTCACAACCTTCACTTTGGGCTGTTCCCCGGTCTTGATGAATTCTCTCTGAGCGAACGTATCGATAGTGCTATGAGGTCAGTACTGGCAACCGCTACGCAGTTGCCGGCTCAGGAGTTTTGGAGAATGCCATCCTGCAACACGTGATCTTTGATGCAGCTATCGACCTGTAAACGGCGGACGCCGAGGAGGTCCTGTGCGCCCTGCCTGCGCCGCCGAAGTAACTCGGGCTGTATCGATCTCTCCGCCCTGCCCCGTCAGGACGTTGAGCATCAAGCCAAGCATCAACTGGTTGAAATGGCCAGCTGCGCTGCCACAGCCGATTTGCTTAGCCTTCTGCCCGTATCACGGCCAAGATCTTCTCCAAAACAGCCGAACGTTCATATGGGGCTGCGCAGTCCAGTAGTTGAACTGTTTGAGTCGTCCCTGCTCTTCTGTAGAACCTCCAACTTCAACGAAGGCTGCTAAATTTGCGACCGGAACAGCCGGGTATGGTTGACCGCTTTCGGCCAGGAGCTGACCTTTGAGGTGCCTATAAAATCAGCAGCGATTCAAATACTTTTGCGGAGCTTCCTCCAGTTGCTCAAGTGAGAGCGGATCAAGCGTAGGATTTACGGTAATCGGGATGAGGCGCGTGACGAGGTGTTCGATTACATCGAGATGTTTTACAACCCCACACAGCGACATGGTTTCACCGAGAAGCTTTTACCGGTAGAGTTTGATCGATGTTATTTTCTGAAGCAGGACGGTCTCTAAAAATCCGGGGCTATTCAGCTGGGCGGTACGCGAAGGTTCAAAACCCTCGATGCTGTTGCTGCTTTGGTTGATTCGCTCCGGGCGGGCGAATTCCCAGTGAGTCTAAAATAGCTGCTTGCAAGCCCCTGTACATCCCATATGCAACGCTACTGACTCAGTCAGCAACGGTTTCCACCCTCTACCAGGCCGTCATTAACATGGAAGTTTTCCACCTCGTCATCGATACGAGCATGCTGCGCCGGATACATTTTAAGCATGCAGACTTCCAACGGCTCTTGCTGCCGTCCCAGATGGGCAAACTCAAGATTTACATTCCATATATTGCGCTCGAAGAAGAGCGGACTGCCTTGCTCAAAAAGCACATGCAGACTGTCGAAGACATGAAGGCGCAGCTCGATAAGCTGGGGCGGGGCATACAAGGCATGCTGGTGGAGGGGCTACCAGATCCACATCTGGAGCTATGGAGTGAAGAGGACGTCGAGCGGAACTCAAAGGATATCTTTGGGAAGTTCATTGCAGCCAACAAGATTGAGGTGATTGATATCTCTCTGGAGCATGCCGCCAAGGCGTGGAACAGATACTTCCAGGTGAAGCCGCCATTCAACCCAAGAGAGCAGCGTGAGGCGCGGCGCAAAGACATTCCCGACTCATGGATTTTGGAGGCTGGGATCGAGATCAAGCCTAGGAAGGGTAGGCACTGTGCCCTAGTCGGAGACACTAAACTTGCTGCTGCGTTTGAGGCAGAAGGCTGTTGCCGCTGACCGAAAACTGACCCAGTAAAGGCTGTTCTGCCGACTGAAAACTGACCCAGGTGTTCAACTGCTTCTGCTCACTTTTCGAGCAGGAGAACACAGGGTGATCAGCATGGAAATGTTGGGAAAAATCCGGCGGATGTACTTCCGCGACAAGCTCTCGCTGCATCAGATAGCCAAGCGTACCGGACTGTCGAGAAACACCATTCGAAAATGGGTCAGAGCACCCGAAGCCACCCAGCCGGCGTACCAACGGTGCGCAACCTTCAACAAACTCAGTCCATTTCACGAGACGCTGGAGCAGGCGCTCAAGGCCGATTCGTTTCGGGCAAAGCACAACCGCAGGAGTGCCAAAGCACTCTTCGAACAGATCAAGGCCGAGGGGTACGACGGCGGCTACAGCCAACTCACCGCCTTTATACGCTCGTGGCGCGGCGAGCAAGGCAAGTCTTTACGAGCCTTTGTGCCGCTGACCTTTGCACTCGGGGAGGCCTTTCAATTCGACTGGAGCGAAGAAGGTCTGCTGATCGGCGGCCTGTTCCGACGCATCCAGGTCTCCCATATGAAGCTGTGCGCCAGTCGCGCATTTTGGTTGGTTGCGTATCCCAGCCAAGGCCACGAGATGTTGTTCGATGCCCATACCCGCTCGTTTGGCGCGTTAGGTGGGGTGCCGCGTCGCGGCATCTACGACAACATGAAGACCGCTGTCGACAAGGTCAACAAGGGTAAGGGCCGCACGGTCAATGCTCGGTTTGCCGTGATGTGTGCGCACTACCTGTTCGACCCGGACTTCTGCAACGTCGCTTCCGGCTGGGAAAAAGGCATCGTTGAAAAGAACGTCCAAGACAGCCGACGGCGCATCTGGCTCGATGCTCAAAACTGCATGTTCCACACCTTCGAGGAATTGAATGCCTGGCTCGGCCAACGCTGCCGTGCGCTCTGGGGCGAACTGCTGCACCCGCAGTACAACGGGCTGACCGTGGCGGACGTCCTGGAGCTGGAACGCGCTGAATTGATGCCGATGCCGACTGCCTTTGATGGCTACGTCGAGCGCACCGTACGGGTCTCCAGCACCTGCCTGATCAGCGTGGCGCGAAATCGCTATTCGGTGCCGTGTGAGCGGGTCGGCCAGTGGGTCAGCAGCCGTTTGTATCCTTCCCGGGTGGTGGTCATCGCCGATGAAACGACGATTGCCAGCCACGAGCGTCTGTTTGATCGAGATCAGGTCAGTTTTGACTGGCAGCATTACATCCCGCTTATCGAGCGCAAGCCTGGAGCGCTGCGCAATGGCGCTCCGTTTGCTGATCTGCCGAAGCCGTTGCAGCTGCTAAAACGCGGTCTGAGGCGTCACGCCAATGGTGATCGAGTCATGACGCAGGTACTGGCGGCTGTTCCCATCGCCGGGCTCGACGCCATATTGGTGGCTGTGGAGTTGGTACTTGAATCAGGCAGCTTGAGTGCTGAGCACATCCTGAATGTCCTGGCTCGACTGACATCGACAGCAGCCCCTCCGTCCGCCGAAACCAGCCTTCAACTCAAGATAGCGCCTGTCGCCAATACGGCACGCTACGACCGGCTCCGTACCACCGATGAGGAGACTCGCAATGCGTGATCTTATGGCGGAACTCAAAGAACTGCGTCTGCATGGCATGGCCAGCGCCTGGGAAGAACTAGCCTCGCAAGGAGAAGCTTCGACGGCATCCTCGAAATGGCTACTTGAGCATCTTCTCCAACAAGAACATGCGGATCGAGCGGTGCGCTCAGTGAACCACCAGATGAACATGGCCAAACTCCCCATGCATCGTGATTTGGCCGGCTTCGACTTCAGCGCTTCCAGCGCAGATGCCCGCCTGATCAGGGATCTGTCCAACCTGGAGTTCACCGATACCGCGCAGAATGTCGTGTTCATCGGCGGGCCTGGAACAGGCAAAACACACCTCGCCACCGCCTTGGCTGTGTCCGGGATCACGACGCATCACAAACGCGTGCGCTTCTACTCCACGGTGGATCTGGTCAATCTGCTGGAACGCGAAAAGTACGACGGCAAGACGGGCCGCATCGCTCAAGGGCTGCTACGAACAGACCTGGTGATACTCGATGAACTGGGGTATTTGCCCTTCAGCCAGAGCGGTGGTGCCCTGTTATTTCACCTGCTGTCCAAGCTGTACGAGCACACCAGCGTGGTGATCACCACCAACCTCAGCTTCTCGGAATGGTCGAGCGTGTTTGGTGACGCCAAGATGACAACGGCGTTGCTGGATCGGCTGACACACCACTGCCACATCGTCGAAACGGGCAACGAGTCCTACCGCCTGCAACACAGCAGCTTGGTCGCCCAGACGAAGATCATGTCACGTGAACGAAAGCGCAAAGACAATGATGGTGCCGAGGACGATGAGCTGTTTTGATCCGCACCAAAAATACCCTGCCGCATGCCCACATGCGGTGGGGGCTTAATGCCTCTTCCACCGGGACACGACTGCTAAGCTTATCCACAATTGCTGATGCCAAAATCAGCAATCCGCCCTGGGTCAATTTTCAATCGGCAGGGTGGGTCAGTTTTCAATCAGCGCCGACAGCCTTACCGCAGGAGTGCTTGCGCAAGCCGGAAATGCTCCTGCCCTACCGCAGATTCTGCAACTTGCTGAACCTGTGCGCGACGCAGTCCGGCAATCCTTTGTTTGGCCTGCAACTCGGGCTTTATCAAGGTGTCGGGGTGTTCGGTGATCTGTTCTACCTGATACGCAACACCAAGACCCTGGGGGAAGCCCTGGCCGAGTTGCGGACGGGCTACTCGCTGTATTTCAACGATGCGGACATTGAACTGGATATTGAAGGTGAACGTGCGATCCTCAGCTACAAATTGAAAGAGCGCGACCTGCCCGGAGTGCAGCAGGTCGAGGAGTCCGCCTGTGGGGTCGCGTTGCAGTTGCTGCGAACCCTTGCCGGCAGCGATTGGCAAGCCAGGACCGTGCGCTTTCGCCATGCCCCGCTGCTGGATGAGTCGGTCTATCTGCAAGGGCTGGGTCTGCAACCCAGGTTCGGTGAAGCCTGTACCGCCCTGGAGTTCGACTCATCTGACCTTGCATTGGCCCTGAGCTCCAAGAATGAAACGCTGCATGGTCTGATTACCAGGCACATAAGCAAGGTCGAACGACTGTCGGCAGAAGAGTTATCCGCCTACATCCAGCAACTGCTGCGTTACCTGTTACCTTGCGGACGTGCAACAACAGAGAAAATAGCCAGCTGCCTGGCGGTTCATCCGCGCACCTTGCAGCATTGGCTCGCCCAGAAAGACACAACTTTCCAGCGGTTGCTCGATGAAACTCGCCAGGAACTGGCCGGCCAATACCTGCTGGACCCGTCCATCAGCATGGCCCAGATGTCGGGGCTGCTTGGCTACTCGAACCCCAGTGCCTTCAACCGTGCATTCATTCGCTGGTTTGGCATGACCCCATCGCAGTGGCAAAAAAGGCATGGCGTGAAAAAGCAGCCACGCCTCTTGCGTAGCGGTCCGTTCAGGGGGTAATGGCAAGCGCCCCTACCCTGCACCGCCCCCCCCCCCCGGCAAAGCCGCCCCGTAGGGCGGAAAAGAGTACGCCCAGGCCTGGCGTACATTCAGAACATGCACCTGTACGGAAGGCCTGAACAACTATTGAACATCGGGCTCTTGCAATCTTGTTGCCAAACCAGGCACAACCTTATCTGGCATTGAGCAGCGACCGGGAAGCTGCACTCTTCGAGCGGTGCAAGGCGTCACAGGCGTAATACAACTGCACAATCAAGTACGACCAGGTGAGAAAGGCAAAGGTCATGAAAATCAGTTTTGTATCATCCCCGGGAATCGGGAAGAAATCATACCGGAGTGCCACGGTCAGCCCCGCCACCGCGCCCAGGACGCTGGCCAGAGCGTGAAAGACGGCTCTTGCACGCAGCAACTGCCAGATGAAGTAGCAAAGGTACAAGGTGTAGACGCACCACATAAGCACATAGAAGTAAGGGAGCCAGGCCTTGGTGAAATCGGACAGGTGGTAGACGGCTGTGGCAGCAAAGCCGGCGACAAACAGGATGATGTCCTTGGCGCGAGATGGCTTGTAGCCGTGGGTGACCGCCATCAGGCCAAGGGTGGCGATGATCGGCACGCCAACCCCTCGGGAAAAGGCGTCGAGAAACAACGCAATGTTGTAGTTAACCTGCCAGCCAGTGGCGATGTAGGTGGTGAAGTTTGACGCGGAGATGCCTACGATCAGGAACTCCAGGCCCAGCAGATAGTTGTTTTTCCTGATAAATCCTATTCCATAGCCCAACCCGGTAAGCACCAGGACAATGCATGAGACCAGTGCCAAAATATCTCTCAATTCCACGATAACTGCCTCTGAAAATGTTCTAGCGCCGATGCCTTGCGGCACCTCTATCAAGGGTGTGGCGACATCCCGCGGTTAAGGCAATCGTCCTTGCCTTCAACCATTGAAGGCGCGCTCTTTGCGCACCTTGTTGTCGGTCCGCTCATCAAACAGCTTGGCCGCTGCAAAAGCCGTTTTCATCGCACACCACTGCAAGGGCTCGGGCAGCGTCGAGGGTACTCGGTGCTCCAATACCGCCAGGCGCGAAGGGTCGTTGCCGGCAATTCGTGCGGCAAGAGTCGCCCCCATGAACGACTGAGTGGCAAGACCATGCCCCGAACAGCCCGCCGAATAGAAGATGTTCTGTTTGACCCCTGTAGTGCCAACAACCGGCAACGCGTCATAGGCAGCGCTGATGTATCCGCTCCAGCAATGCTGGATGCCAAGGTTCTGCAGCGACGGAAAGCGTTCGCGCAGAACGCGCACCAATGCGGCGTAGGCTTGGTTGTCCGGCACATTGGGCGTCTTGGAACCGTAGACATAGCCGAGCTGTTTAACGGTCAAGACCATGGTGTCGTGAGCGGTCAGACGGTGGCTCTCCATGGTGTAATGCGGGGTGATGAGCCCTTCTCGCCCCTTCCAGCCCAGGGACGCCAATTGTTCTGCCGATAGCCGCTGGGTCTCGATCGCCGAAACCCGGATCGGCACCACCTTGTTGCGCAACAACCCCAGTTGCGGGGTATAGGCGTTGGTTGCCAGAACCATGACCGGCGCCGTCACACTTCCATGGGCCGTCTTGCAGGTGATCGCCGAGCCTTCGCTATAGGAAAGCAGTGGCGTGCGCTCGTAGAGCTTCACCCCGGCGCTGAGTGCCGCACGGCGCAAGCCATTTATGTACTTGCCGGGGTTCAGGGTGCCGCCCCGTTGCGCGCTGCCGAACAGAAATGCGGGGGGGATGCCACGGGCACGCATTTCCACCGAGTCGACAAAACGCGTAACCGAACCCAGCTTGTGCCCCAGCTCCATGTTTTCCCGCAGGCGCTTTTCCTGGCTTGGGTGAACCGCGGCGCGGATGACCCCCGAGGGGGTGTAATCGCAGTGGATACCCAGTGCAATCAGGCGCCCTTCCACATAAGTGACGGCCTCGTCGTAGAAACTGACGAATTTTCTGGCCTTCTCCAGGCCTACGCGCTTGACGAAAAGATCGAACTCGATGCCCATGCTGCCCAGCAGGTATCCGGCGTTGCGCCCACTGGCACCGAACCCGGCGAATTCCTGCTCCAGGACTATGACTTTGGCCCCGAGCGCGTTGAGCTCAAGGGCTGTCGACAACCCGGCAAAACCGGCACCCACCACTATGACATCGGCCTGTTCATGGCCTTTGAGTTCCGCTTGCAGATCGGCAGGGCGCTCCAGCCATCCACCAATACTGCGAAACTTCAATGGCTCGGAACTGCTGTAGTGAGCCGCGTTATTCGAAGCATTCATCTGTTTCACTCCCGGGTGCACACAAGTCATTTTTATGCGTATTCGGACATCAGGTCGGACATGACAGCGCTAAATCAGCCTGTCGCGAAGTTTCATGCTGGCCGGCGGCGCCCTGGTCACAGCCCCGGCCACTCTTGCTGCCCCGGGCCTGTGCGCCAGGCCCGTTCGTTTTGCTTAGAAGCCTTTTCCGGCTTCGCAAAAAGACTCCATCTGCAGAAGCTCTTGCGGGTCCCGCATCTGACCATCGACTTCCACCCATCCCAGCAAGGTGCTGCTGGCACTCCAGCCCAGCAGGCGTTGCATTTCATTGGGAAGCTGGCGAACTCGCTCAATGGGTATGGACAGAAAATGGTTCTCTTCCAATCGCAGGAACGCCAGGTCATAGGCCATTGTCAGGCCGGTTCGAGGCCGCTCGGTGGTGTTGGCACCACCGCCGTGGTACACCGACCCCAGCCACAGCAGTGCAGAACCGGCTTTCATTTCTGCCGCAACGGTTTCCTCTTGAGTGGGCATTCGTTCGTCATCCCACTTGTGGCTTTCAGGGATGACACGGGTTGCCCCGTTCTCTTGGGTGAAATCGGAAATCGCCAGCATCAGTTGCAGGCGTGCCTCGCGGCCGTATTGCGGATGACGCCAGAGCGAAGTGGCATCATCGCGGTGCAGGGGTTGTAAGCCTTGCCCTGGACCGATCTGGATCGCCTGAGTAATGCTGAGTTGAATATCGGGCTCAATCTCGACACGGTTGCTTCCCACCCAGACATGGGTTGGGGTCTGCAGGATTTTCCTGGCTGATTCGAGAAATAGCGGGCTCAGTGCAACCTCTATAGCCGTATCGCTGCGGCCGATGATTCGCGCGACGCGTCGAGTCTGGGTGCCGGCAAAATATGGGTCTACACCGCTAGGCGTTACATTCAGGTAACTGTCGAGTTCTGCTTTGAGGGACAGCAGCGTTTGCTCTGAGACGAAGTCCGAGATAATCACGCCGCCATCACGCTTGATGTTTTCAACTACTAGCTCAACCGAGTCGCTACTACTTAGCGTCTTGAGTTGTCGTGTTTCCATTTTCATTTCCTGCCTATCTACTTCAGGTAAGAGAACATGGGAAATCTATGACTGTTCAGGGGCAGATATTCAGGGGTTCATCGAGTCAACTTCCCCGCCGTGCAGCGGGCCATCTTTTCTGAAATCAGGCAAATTGCTATGGCAGGCGATAGACTTGAGAAACACCACTCAATGGGTAATTCGGCGAGCAAGGAGCTAATCAGCTTTCTTGACTCACTCGCTGTTCTAAATAGTCGGCCCCTATACAGAACCCTGTTCGAAAGAGTACAGATCAAACGACATGATCAATTGATCATGTCGTTTGATTAAAAGCAAGTCGTATGCCACCTTAATAGAGCGGCATAAACCGCTGGGTTCGAATAGCCTGCACACCGAAGGCGAATGCAAACGATACCAACCTACCCACTTCGCCCTCGGTTTCGTTTCAGAGCAACGTGACAGTTCGGGTATTTACGAAACACTCGTTATGCACAGGCAGGGGAATCATCGACGCACATGCATTCATGGATTGCCGGGCATCCATGCGTTAGCATCCATCACCGCCGATATTGAACCGGGTTACTGTTGGCAACACCGAAAAAAGGAGACTGGATCCATGGCTAGAATGGGCGCAGAAGTGCGTAGACAAGACTTTATCGAAGCTACCGTGAAGGTAATTGCGCAGTACGGAGTAGCTAACGCAACCACTCGCCGTATCGCTGCCGAGGCAAAATCTCCACTGGCTTCATTGCACTACACCTTTCACACCAAGGACGAGCTGTTCTACGCGGTCTACGAATCCCTGATCAGCACGCCGCAACAGGCTGTGGCCCATGTAACGCCAGGCGCCACTGCCGAGAAGACGGTGGCAGAGCTACTGCGCCAGGTAGCCAACTGGTTCATCACCCACCCCGACCTGGCCATCGCGCAGTCCGAACTCTTTGCCTGGACGCTACGCAACAACCCGGCCATGGCGACCCGGATCTATTCTTATGCCGGTCTTGCAACGGAGCAGGCCATTGAACGGGTGATCGGCTCTCGACTGGATAAGGCGGCACTGACAAAGGTCAGTCGCTTGCTCATCAATCTGCTCGACGGCTTGCTGATCTCCTGGTCCGCCCACCGCAATATCGAGCGTTTGAACGCGGAAACCGATACGGCCTGCCATGCACTGGAACTGCTGGTGACCAGCATTGAAAGCACTCCCGAAACGGCCCCCTCCTCGGCGAAATCCAGTACAGATGCCTGACAGTTTTTTCCAACAAGGAAGTTGCGCTTCTTATCTGTTCCCTACCCGCTTGACAGCAGTATCGCGCTCTTCGTGAACGGTCACGCGATAGAATTTGGCGACTTGCAAGGCGAGAATAAAAATATTAAAAGGCGCTGCAATAACAGTATTGCGCTATAGTTTTCAGCAAAACAGGCAAGCCAGCTGCTGCATGGTTCAAGTATGTAAAAAGAGGGGCGCACAATAGTGCGCCCCTAAAAGAGACAGGGTTTTTACAGCATATGCCCTGCCAAGAGAGACAGTAATGTAGCAGTCAGTACTTGCGGAAAGTCATGCCCCATGCCAGGCAGCAGAACAAACTTTGAGTTGGGAATAGCCGCCGCAGTGGCAAAGCCACCACTGGGGGCAACCATCAGATCTTTATCCCCATGAATGACCAAGGTACTGCATTGAATTTGCACCAACTCCTTGGTGCGATCCCCTGAATTGATAATGGCTCCAACTTGCCTTGATGTTCCTAGGTGATTTAACTCACTCCCTCCCCGCTCCCATGCCTGGGCGGCATAACAACGCAAGCCTTCTTCGTTCCATTCAAGCCTGGAGCCTATGAGACGCATGATGTCGACATAGTCGCGCACACTTTCATTCTGGTTTCTGGGCGGCCGACGCAGAACCTGCAGAATCGCCTTGAACGACGGCTGCCCCACGCGCAGCGACCCAGTGGTGGAGAATATCGAGGTCAGGGTCCTGACCCGCTGCGGGTAACGCGCGGCGAGCGTCTGAGCAATCATGCCGCCCATGGACATCCCGACCAGATGCGCCGATTCCAGCCGCAGGCCATCCATCAGGCCGAGCACATCATCAGCCATGTCGCCTATGTCGTAGCCTGGGGTGGGCTTGCGAAAGAACTGCTGCAAGGTCGTGGGCGGCACCACACCAGTGAAGAACGACCTGCCCGAATCGCGATTGTCCAGGGTGATCACCCGCAAGCCCTTGTTCACCAGGCCATCGATGAGCGATTGCGGCCAATAGGTCAATTGCAACCCCAGGCCCACCACGAAGATCACCGCAGGGTCTGCCTCAGACCCATAACTGCGGTAACAGAGCTCACCCTTGCCCGCCAATGTGCAGTACTGATCCTGGCTCATCGGCCGCTGCTCACGGGCTGCAGCGCAACGCTGTTCTCCAGGCGGACGCTGGGCGCCGCGCTGAACTTGAGACAGTCTTCGGCCACCGTTCCGCGGCGCAACAACTTGACGTCGCGGAAGTAGTCCATCGACATGACCCAGGGTTCGCAGGGCCCCTGGCGCGGCATGCCATCCAGGGCGCGTTGCACGTACCCTGCACCGAAGTCCAGGAGCGGGCGAGTCTCAATGCCCTCGGGCGCCTGTGGTTCGCAGACGCCATGGTTCTGCTCGTCCATGAGGCCCAGCAGGCGACAGAAGTGATCGCACAGCAGGCACACTTTCAGGGTCCAGGAAGAGTTGGTATACCCCAACGCAAAGGCGAAATTCGGCACGCCGGAAAGCATCATGCCCTTGTAGGCGAGGGTCTGGCTGAGGGTCACCGGCTTGCCATCCTTGTACAGGGCAATGCCGCCGAAGAGCTGCACGTTGAGCCCGGTGGCCGTGATGATGATATCGGCCTTGAGTTCCTTTCCGGATTTGAGCTGCACACCCGTCTCGGTAAATCGCTGCACGTGATCGGTCACCACGTTGGCTTTGCCCGAGCTGATCACCTTGAACAGATCCCCTTCGGGAACCGAGCACAGGCGTTGATCCCAGGGGTTGTATGGCGGGTTGAAATGCACATCCACCGGATAGCCCTTGGGCAATTCCTTGCGGGTCAGCCAGATGAGCAACTTGCGGGCAAGTTTCGGGAAACGCTGGCAGAAGGCCCAGAAGCCCAGGGTGATCTTGGCATTCTTGTAGCGCGTCAATGAATAGGCGGCCTGCGCGGGCAGTACCTTGCGCAGGAAGGCGGCAATCGAATCACTGGCAGGCTGATTGATGATGTAGGACGGCGTGCGCTGCAGCATGGTGATGCTGGCGACCTTGTCCGCCATGGCTGGAATCAGGGTCACCGCGGTTGCGCCACTGCCAATCACCACCACCCGTTTACCTGTGTAGTCCAGATCTTCCGGCCAGTGTTGCGGGTGGATGATCTGCCCCTTGAACTGCTCCGAACCTTCAAAGCGCGGGCTGAAGCCCTGGTCATAGCGATAGTAGCCGCCGGCGCTGAACAGCCAGCGGCAATGGACAGTGCGGATTTCGCCAAGCTTGCCGTCTTCGACTTGAACGGTCCACAAGCCTTTCTCGCTGTGCCAGTCTGCCGAAATCACCTTCTGCTGGTACTGGATAAAGGGTTCCAGGGCGTACTCGTCGACGGTCTCGCTGAGGTATTCGAGGATGTCCTTGGCGTCGGCCAGAGACTTGTCCTTGGTCCAGGGCTTGAAGTCGAATCCAAAGGTATAGAGGTCCGAATCAGAACGAATGCCAGGATAGCGAAACAAGTCCCACGTTCCTCCCGCTCGCTCACGGGATTCAAGAATCGCAAAGACCTTGCCAGGCTGGTGGCGCCGCAAATAGGCGGCCAGACCAATGCCCGATACACCAGCACCCATAATGAGAACATCCAGCGGCTCGGTCGGAAGAACTGCGCGAGAAGACATGTCGCCTCCTATTGTTGTGTTATAGAGACCTGATCAGGTGATTTGATCACTAGACCATGTTAAATCCGGCACTACCAGCCTAACAAGGTGCAAAATGCACCACGACCAAAGTGTTTTGAGTTGATTTGCACCTTGTCGCGATTGACCTGAGGCATGAATGCCTGGCGCGACGCAGCAACCCGCGGCCGCACTGCTCGACAGTTGCATCGGTGGGGAAATGAAATGGCTATTGACGCCACTGGCCGCTCGCCCAGCGAGCGTCATCGGCATTCGCCCCCGCTGCAGCAACCTGTTGCGGGTGCGCATCGAGGCACAAGGGGCAAGGTGTGTTTCGAGGAGAAGGCAGGCCGCGTGCCAGGCTGAACCCTTGACCCGCAGCCCTATCGACTTACAGCCGATTCAGAGCAGCCCCCACCAGGGGAATGCGCTTTCCGGTTTCCAGCATTTCCACCGCGTCCAGTTGCTCTTCAATCTGCAGAAAACGCATGGCGGTCACGGCCGACATCTTTTCAGAAACCTCATCAATATAACGGTTCAAAAGTATTTGCCGTTTTATCTGCAGTGCCTTGTACATCTTGATTATCTTAGAGGCATCCTCATTGGTGACCACTCCGGAGCCGTAGGCTCGCCCATACTCAAACAACAACTGGAACGTCTCTCTATTTAAACCATCCATTTCATTGCGATAGAGGGCATAGATTGGCCAGAAGGTTTCGGCCTGCTGACTATCGAGTCCCATGTTGGCTCCCACCACACGTTTGCGGTTGTAATTAATAGTCTCGATCTGGTTGTTGATTTTCTCCTTGTGCTCGCTCATCACCTGTTCCACTGAGGGTAGTGGTTCCTCGGCATGGGCGGCAAGGCCAAAGCCAGCGGCGAAAAGAGCAGCACACAACAGGCGCCTAGACATGGAGTAATTCCTCTTACATTGAGTTGAAAATAATGCGAGCTCACTGTGCGGGCTCCTTGAGCGAAATCTTCGGCGCCCATTGCAGCCACTGTTCGTCGACCGCATCGAACAAGGCGAAGGTCTGGCCCGGCTTGGCCGGTTCACCCATTTGCCCGTTGTTCGGGGTGGCGAACGCGATACCGCCAGCAACCATGGCTTCCAGGGACTCGGTGCGCACCGAAACGCCCTTGAACAAACCGGCCTCGATACCAACGCCGCTGGCATTCCAGAAACGCGTTCCGGTGTGCACCAGAGGCACATAACGCGGCTCGATAAGGATGCTGATCAGCACTCGGTCCGCCTGTTGCCCCAGGCTCATGTCGATGACCTTGCCCACCGGCATCTTGCGGTAGGTCACCGGGCTGCCGAGCTTGATCGAGCCCTTGTCCGCAGCACTCAGGGTCAATCGCAAGCCATTGCCGAGCCCGAGCAGGTTCGGGGCTTCTTCCAGGATCTGGAAGCGCGTCTGGCGGTCTCCCGGACGGCTCGCCGGCAAGGCCTCGATGTAGGGACCGCTGACCAGGGTGCCAAGATTTTCCGTGCGCAACAGCCCCAGTGCCGGCCGTACGACCCAGAAGCGCGTGCCGCTGCGGGCGAACTGCTCGCCGTTGGCCCCCAGGCGCGCCTTGAGCAACACCCCGGACAGGTCATTCTTCAAGCCGATGCCTTCGACCTTGCCGATCACCAACCCCTTGAACCGAATCGGCGTACCTTCGCGCAGGCCTTCGGCATCCTCGACACCCAGCTGGACCTCCACACCGCGGGCCATGGCGGCCTCCTCACTGTCGTAGAGGGCGAACCGGCGATCCTCGCCCGAGGACGACGCCTTGGGGTCCAGAGTGTCGAAGGCGATGCCGCCATTGATCAAGGTCTGCAGCGACTCGCTCTTGACCTTGACCCCGGTGAAGTCGCCGCTCAGGGTCACGCCACTGGCGTTCCAGAAGCGCGTGGAGCTGTTTACCAGGCGCGCGTACTCGGGCTCGACATGCACCCCGATCATCACTTGCTGGTTGTCCGCCGACAGCTGGTAGCTCTGCACGCTGCCGACACGGATCTGCCGGTAGAGCACCGGCGCCCCGACCTCCACCGAACCGCGCCGGTCACTGGTCAGCACCAGGTGCAGGCCCGGTACGTTCATGTCCATGGGCGGCGCCTTGGAGCGGGCGCTGAATTCCCGGCGCGGCGCCCCGCTCTTGGCAAAACGCACGGCGATGTAGTTGCCCTTGACCAGGGCATCCAGGCCAGTGATCCCGGCCAGCGAGATATTCGGTTTTACGGTCCAGAACTCGGTGCCCTCCAGCAGCAGGGCCTCGACCCGCGGGTCCATCGCCAGCTCGGCGGTGGCGCCACTGAAGTCCTGGTTCATGTCGACGGTCTTGACCAGGCCGACCTGCACGCCGTTGTACATGACCGGGGTGCGCCCGGGCTCGATTTCGCTCAGGTCCTTCATCTTCAGCTTCACCCGCAGGCCGACCTGGGCCGCGTCATAGTCCTCATACAGGCGAAACGGCTTGGTCGGATCGGTGGGTGGGCTGTCGCGATGGTTGTCCGCCGTGGCGAAGGAAATACCGCCCGCGGCCAGGGTCAGCAGCGACTCGCTGCGCACCTTGAAGCCCGACAGGCCACCGGAGATCGAGATGCCGCTGGCGTTCCAGAAGCGCGTGTGCTTGCGCACCAGGGCGGCGTAGGCCGGCTCGATATGCACCTTGATCTCGATGGTGCGCTGGTCCTCGCCGAGCTGGAAGCTTTTCACCTGGCCCACCAGGATCTGCTTGTAGAACACCGGGCTACCCTGCTCCAGGGAACCCAGGCGGTCGGCTTTGAGAGTGATGTGCAGTCCGGGCACCTTCTCGGACATCGGTGGCGGTTCAGCCAGGGCTGTATAGGAGCGCACGCCTTGATCGCCCTTGTCACCCTTGGCCGGATCCACCGCGATATAGACCCCGGAGACCAGGGTCTCCAGGCCCGTCACGCCCGCCAGAGACCCCCGTGGCTTGACCAACCAGAAATGGGTATCTTCATTGCCCGTGGGCTTTGTCGCGCAGCTGGGGGTCATCGCCCTAGTGGGCATGATCGTGCGCAACGCGATCATCCTGATCGAGGAGGTCGACATCAACATGCGGCTCGGCCAATCCCCTTCCGAGGCTATAGTGCACGCCTCGATGCACCGGGCCCGGCCGATTTTGTTGACCGCCTGCGCCGCTATCCTCGGCATGATCCCGATCGCCCCGCAGATATTCTGGGGCCCTATGGCTTATGCGGTGATTGGTGGATTGGCCGTGGCGACAATAGTGACCCTGACGGTCCTGCCCTGTGGCATTTCCTTGCTGCTTCAGTGGGAAAACCGACCAAGACATCCACAAGAGCCTTCCTCGGATCAGGCCCATAAAGGCCCAGCAATCGGTACATAAAGATTCCGCTGCTATGCACACTTCTGCATAGTTAAAGGTGGGGCGATAATGAGCATCGCATTGCCTTGATGAGGCAATGCGATGAATATCCCACCTACAGCCGCTCTAAAATATGTCTGAGCATCATTGGGATGTACACTCTTAGATCACTGGAGTTTTATCCGAAAGCGCAAGGGTAGGTATTGGCGACACCTGACCCAAAGCTGCATTTCGGACAAAACCTGCTCCTATCCAGAACTAGTTAGACTCAAGGGTGCAGTATTTCGATAAACTTTTGCAAATCAGCTCATGGGCGACTGCCAAAGTTCTTCTTAGCCTCCACTGCCAAGTCCGGCGGCAGAAAGTCCTTATCCGGATTATAATTAACCTTCAGATACCGCCCCAAGTCACGTAGATCCTGCGGACTCAAAGTGCCTGCCGCTTGTTTCAAACGCAAGTTGTCCAATATGTAGTCGTAGCGGCTATTATTATAATCACGTACAGATGCGTACAACTGGCGCTGAGCATCTAATACGTCAACAATATTACGAGTACCCACCTGATAACCAACTTCGGTTGCCTCCAAAGCACTCTGATTAGACACTATTGACTGTTTGCGCGCCTGAATTTGCTCGACATCAGTATTCACTGCACGATGCAGATTACGAGTACTCTCTACTACCTGACGGCGCAGACTCTCACGCTGCTGTTCGCTCTGGGTCAGCCGCGAGTACGCCTCACGAACCTGCGAACTGGTGAGGCCACCACTGTAGATCGGAATATTCAGTTGTAAGCCAACACTAGTCTGCTCAACATCTCCACCATAACGCACTCCAGTCTGCGAAGGGTTAGTAAAACCAAGACTGTCATTATCACCTTTCTGATACTTAACTACTGCGTCAAGGGTTGGTGCATGGCCAGCCTTTCGCTGTCGCACAGTCTCTTCGGCGGCTGTCACAGCATGGTTGCTAGCTAGCAAGTTGAGGTTCTGGCGTCCTGCAGCTTCGACCCAAGCCTTAGCATCGTTGGGTGTCGGCACCTGCACCGGGAGAGTATGAACAACACCCTGAATTGCAGTGTACTGGCGATTGGTTAGAGTAACTAAGGCTTCAAACGCATCTTGCACCTGACGCTCAGCAACAATTCGGTTGGCTCGGGCCGTGTCGTAACTGGCCTGTGATTGCAAGACATCTGTCTTGTCCGAGAGGCCAACGTCAAAACGCTCATTGGATTGCTCCAATTGATGTTTAAATGCCGACTCTTCAGCCTTGGTTGAAGCAAGATTATCTTGTGCACGTAGCACCGCGAAGTAGGTCTCAGCAGTCTGTCGAATCAAGCTTTGTTCAGTGGCTGAGAGTTGAAGTGCAGCCTGCTCATTGACCGCCTCTGCGGCCTGTAGCTGAAACCAGCGATCAGCACGAAAAATCGGCTGCGCTAAGGTAGCGCTCCAAGAATTACCACTACGATTAGAAGTAACCGAAGGCTCATCAAGCTTAGTACGGGTATTCATCATCTCGGCACCAGCCGAAAGGTTGGGCAGCAGCCCGGCGCGGGCCTGAGGCACGACTTCGCGACGAGCACTGTAGTCGGCGCGAGCAACCGCCAAATCTGCATTGTTATCAACCGCCTCCTCGTAGACGCTGACGAGGTCGTTATTGACTGTTGTGGGTGTGTTAGCAGCGCAGGCCGCACTACTGAATATATAAGAAACAGCCACAATCACTGAGTGTCTGCGCAACATAGAACTACCCTTGGTTATATTAATTTACTGTACTGTCAAGTATCAATAATGAGCCATCATAGCGCACTTGCTTGCATGGATACACCTGACTGAATCGCCCCTGGTTTTCTAGACACTCTCCAAGCTCAGAAAATGGCGTTTCTCATACTCTACTGGCGACAGCTGCATAGCACTGCCGTGTCGGCGTTTAGGGTTATAAAACATCTCGATGTAATCGAAAATATCACTCCGGGCTTCGTCACGTGTCGCGTAGGTCTTTCGTCGAATCCGTTCCCGCTTCAAAAGCTGGGAAAAACTCTCGGCTACGGCATTGTCATGGCAGTTTCCCCGTCGGCTCATGCTGCTGATCACATTGTTGCCTTTCAGAAAGCTTTGCCAATCCGAACTACTAAATTGACTGCCTTGGTCTGAATGTATCATCACTTGCTGCTGTGGCTTGCGGCGCCATAGGGCCATCAGCAATGCGTCAATAGCTAGGTCGCTGCACATCCTGGGCTTCATTGACCAACCAATCACTTGGCGGGAAAACAGATCCAGCACTACCGCCAGGTACAGCCATCCTTCATAGGTGCGAATGTATGTGATGTCTGTCACCCAGACCTTGTTCGGCTCACTCACCTTGAACTGCCGCGCAAGGTTATTCGGCGAGGCTACGGTCGGCTTCCCGCCATAAAATCCTGGGCGCCGCCGATAGCCCGTTTGTGAACGCAACCCCTCTGCCTGCATCAAGCGCCCCACCCGATTTCGCCCGCAGGTTTCTCCCAGCTCACGCAGGTCATCGTGAATTTTGCGATAGCCGTACACACCGCCACTCTCCAGCCAAGCGTGCTTGATCAAGCCAAGTAGCCGTTGGTCTTCTTGGGCTCGGGCAGACTGAGGCTCGGCCAGCCAGGCGTAGTAGCCGCTGGGATGCACCTTGAGGGTTTGGCAAAGGCAACGTACCGGGTAATCCGTCGATAAAGACGTACTTCAGCCGTACTCCTTGGCAAAGTACGCGGCGGCCTTCTTTAAGATGTCTCGCTCTTCCGTCACGCGTTTGAGTTCAGCGCGTAGCTTACACAGCTCAGCCTGCCGATCATCGTCTTGTTGACGCTGTTCTTGGGGCTTGCTGTAGAGCTTGATCCAGGCGTAAAGGCTGTGAACGGACATCCCCAGACGCTGGGCAACATCGGCGACAGGCTTGCCTTTCTCGGTCACTTGCTTGACCGCTTCGATCTTGAATTCTTCGGGATAACGCGGGTTGCTCATGGCACCTCCTGATTGGCCTCATTTTAAGGCATGGAGGTGTCTACGAAATCCGGGGCGATTCACTCCGTTCTCCTGGAAGGCCCTGTGGATGAAGTATCGATTCTGTCAGCAATGGACCGACTAACGTTCCTATCGAAGGAAAAATAATAGTTAGAGGTAACACTCAAAAAAATAAGAAAAGCCACCAGCTTTAGACCCCCTCAATAATCAATCTAAGCATATAAAAAATCATCTAACTGAGCCCTATATTTTCCTTCGAGCATTTTCACAAGGTGTTGTGGATCACGGGAATCAATGACTGCTTTGTATCCACACTCATGTCAATCAAATAGAAGGAACTGTCCTATGCAACTCGTTCAGAGACTCGCCCTGCTGCTGCTTCTCACCTTGGGAGCAGGCCACTTCTCGCTCGCCAATGCCGAACCCGTCATCGATGTGCTGATCACCAACCCGGAGCTGGTCAAGACTGGGCTGGACCTGCTTGACTTTTCAACCATTGTGTTTCTGCAAACGGGATACAACGTCTACAACCTGAAGCAAGCAGCACGACGGTCCTGGCGCATCGGGCAGAAACATCCAGTGCGCGTGATTTTTTTGGGCTATGCCGGCAGCTCGCAAATTACCTGCCTGCAGCTTATGGCCAAGAAGATCGCAGTAGCTCAAAGCACGTCAGGGGATGTGCCGGAATCAGGATTGGACTCTTTAAATCAAGATGGAGACTCGGTTGAAATGGCTCTAGCCAGACAATTCATTGCTGCATAATACAAGCCGCCTTCGGGTGGCTTTTTTAACAATCGACAAACCACTTTAAAATCATAATTTTGACTTTACGCTAAACCTATCACTTAAACTTTTCTCATGCTGCCAAAAACATATAAACCTGAAAACCCAACACTAAAACCCCGCAAAATTCAGCTCAAATAACATTAAATCTTATTGCCAGGTACCAGCACCAAAAGATCACCGAAAAGCAAAACCCTAACCACAAAATAAATCTAATCATATTTTATCATAAACTCTAAAGAAGTTTGAATAAGGTACATTGCTGGCCCAAGCAATGCAGCGATTTCCAACGCCATAACTGTTGGCTCCATATACCTGCAGCGCTGAATAAAAAGCTTATCCCCAAACCTACACCGTAACTCGCGAAGCGTATTACTTACTGCGGGCTGAGTAACACCTAATTGTTTTGCGGCACGCGAAACATTTTTTTCACGATACACCACCATGAATGTAACCAGCGAATTCAAGTCAACTTTCCGCAAAGCTTGCTCATCAAGCATCACTCCCAACCTCTTGTTCAATAAAAAACGTATTGAATCGCATCTCTTTGCAGTGGCTTGAAAACATCTGAATCAAATCAGCTAAATCTTTCTCAAAAAAATAGCTCCTCATGGATTCATTGCTTATCCAATGGCTATTTAACACCCAAACCCCACAATCATCTTTACTACGAGTAAAGCTAAAAGAAGTACAACCTGGTAATGCCCTAAGCCGGACAACTAGCTCGATGACTTCTCTCTTCTTTGCCAAATCGACAACAGAGGACATTAAGATTTTCACAGTACTGACAGCCTTACTCGAAAACATAATTTCACCTCAGGATACTTGGCTCATAGAAACCATGAGCAGCCTCAAAAGCCTTCCTCTGACCAGCAATACTTCATTGATTGGATAGGCGTCTAACTCCCCATCCAGATCAAACCCAATGAGCACATGAAGCCATAAAGATTCCAATGAGTCAACAATGACTCAAAAGAGGTGAAAATAAATCACAGATTGTGAATAATAACCATTTACATATATGGCATTCTTTCCCCCCTCAAGGGCACAAGAATGAAGGTCTTTATCAAATTTCAGGAAGATCCCAAACAGGGATCCAATAGGGTTTCAATCGCAGCAGTTTCGCTGGATACAAGTAGAAGGCAGCACTCGCATCATGTTCAGCGCGCAACCATGAAATACGCCACGGTGCATGACTTATCTAGTCACTGGCCGTCTGAATGCTGGAATTGGCAAGGTGTATTCTCGGAAGGTACAATCGAACAACCACTAGATGCATTCTTGAGGACATGTCTAGCGTGTACAGTGCTTGTTCGAGACGGACTGAAATGTACGGCGCTAACGATGACCTCTCTGTAGGAAACAGAGATACGATTTAGCAACATCCGACGACAGGAAGGCATATCGCAGAAGATGATGAGTCAAACTCTGCGAGCTATGGACGCGGTGGCTTGAGTGAACGCTATATGCACGATGAGCAATCATTAAGCGTGGAGTATGTGTTAAACCCATTGGGGACATACGTTATTGCCATTGGTTATTGCACTAATGGCTTGGGCGGGGGAGCACATACAAGACGATTGAAACACGTAATCATGACTCCACCGTAGTCGTAAAGCGCTCGCACCATCCTGTCAGCACAGAACAGATTTTCTGATGTTTTTCCTGAAACCGCGCAACATAACCCCAGCCCGAGCTACGATTAACAAAGCAGGCTAGTTGAAGCCTATTTGAGTCCACAGTGATGAGCGCTTAAAGATATTCGTCCTCAAGTGTGTCATCAAAGATGGGCTAGGATGGGTACTTCGAGTTCATCAGCGAAGCTAAGATCTTGACACCTAAACCAAAAATCTCTAGCCAATCTAATGCAAGAAAATTTGATTGCCAGCTTAAAATTACATCTTCAATAAGCAAACCCTACAAAAAACAATAGCCTGAAACTAATTAGCCTGCAGTTTCATATCAAGAGTGATATTCCTGTTAAAAACAAGCCGACAACAAGAAAAATTGTAGTCAGCCTCGCATTAACCCTCAAACTAGGTTGATGCTCGACAATTTTCCCGATGGCAAAGTACAGCCGACCAACTATTTGCTGCTCGTCGAGTTCCTTTGACTGAAAGATAGAGTCAATTACAGTTCCGGCAGTCGGAAATGGATCACGCAAAAATGGCGCCACATCAAAAGCACTTTGCTGCAGCGCTCGCGCCGAAAGTAAAGCCGACGTAACAAGTGCACCAAGCGCCATGACAGCACTTATTACCTCTAACAGAGTTATCACTTCAAAATTGGCGGGACTACTAAAGCGAAGTATGGCGCCATATAAAGTTACCACCCCCGCCAAAGTGCCAAGTGACAATGTAAACATCAAGCGAAGATAGACTGTAACTAGTCTTCTTGAAACCGAAACTTGCTCAAGATAGATTTTTACAAGCGTTTCTATCGTCAGACGGCGAGCCTCAAATGCTAATCGACGCTCATCTGTTTGGCTTGCAGACAACATACAAGGCTCCTCGCGAAAAATATTAATACGATTGGCTTCAAGAGGAAAGCAGGCCGCAAGCTAAAATTAACCTATAGGCTTACAAGCGATTCAGAGAGGCTCCAACCAGAGGAATACGCTGCCCGGTCTCCAGCATCTCTACGGCATCGAGTTGCTCTTCAATTTGTAGAAAACGCATAGCAAGCACCGAGGACATTTTTTCAGAAACCTCATCAATATAACGGTTCAAAAGTATTTGCCGTTTTATCTGCAGTGCCTTGTACATCTTGATTATCTTAGGGAAACTCTGAAAAAGACTTTCTGATTTGGCAAAATACCGCGACCCCACCCACCGAGTTTCCCGATGAAGCAGATGACCTTCGCCGACGCCGAGTACGCTGGCAAGCGCAAGCAAACCCGCAAGGAGTTGTTCCTGATCGAGATGGATCGGGTGGTGCCGTGGAAGGGCTTGATTGCTTTGATCGAGCCACATTATCCGAAAGGTGAAGGTGGCCGTCCGGCCTACCCGTTGATGGCGATGCTGCGTGTGCATCTGCTGCAGAACTGGTTCGGCTACAGCGATCCAGCGATGGAGGAAGCGCTGTACGAAACCACGATCCTGCGCCAGTTTGCCGGGCTGAACCTGGAGCGCATCCCCGACGAAACCACCATTCTCAACTTCCGCCGCTTGCTGGAGAAACACGAGCTGGCGGCCGGCATCCTCGCTGTCATCAATGGCTATCTGGGCGACCGCGGCCTGTCGCTGCGCCAGGGCACCATCGTCGATGCAACGCTGATCAATGCGCCCAGTTCGACCAAGAACAAGGACGGCAAGCGCGACCCGGAAATGCACCAGACCAAGAAGGGAAACCAGTATTATTTTGGCATGAAGGCCCACATCGGCGCCGATGACGAATCGGGTCTGGTGCACAGCGTAGTGGGCACGGCGGCCAATGTGGCGGATGTCACCCAGGTGGACAAATTGCTGCATGGCGACGAAAACGTGGTCTGCGCCGATGCAGGCTACACCGGTGTCGAAAAAGCGGCCCGAGCATGAAGGACGTGAAGTTATCTGGCAGGTGGCGGCACGCCGCAGCACCTACAAAACTCGATAAGGCGCAGCGTGCTGTACAAAGCCAAGCGCAAGATTGAAAAGGCCAAGGCTCAGGTGCGCGCCAAGGTCGAGCATCCGTTCCGGGTAATCAAGCGCCAGTTCGGTTACACCAAGGTGCGCTTTCGCGGCTTGGCCAAAAACACGGCGCAACTGGTGACACTGTTCGCTCTGTCGAACCTGTGGATGGCGCGCCGACATTTACTGACGAATGCAGGAGAGGTGCGCCTGTAATGCGGGAAATGGCCACCGGAGTGGGGTCCGGGTGGCGAAAACGTAAGAAATACTCGTCGAATTGATTGTTTTTTGATCATTTGGCGAGTTTAAAAGTTGCGCTAGGTGGTATGCCGGGGAAATACATGGCTACTTCAGACCATCCTTAGAGGCATCCTCATTGGTGACCACTCCGGAGCCGTAGGCTCGCCCATACTCAAACAACAACTGGAACGTCTCTCTATTTAAACCATCCATTTCATTGCGATAGAGGGCATAGATTGGCCAGAAGGTTTCGGCCTGCTGACTATCGAGTCCCATGTTGGCTCCCACCACACGTTTGCGGTTGTAATTAATAGTCTCGATCTGGTTGTTGATTTTCTCCTTGTGCTCGCTCATCACCTGTTCCACTGAGGGTAGTGGTTCCTCGGCATGGGCGGCAAGGCCAAAGCCAGCGGCGAAAAGAGCAGCACACAACAGGCGCCTAGACATGGAGTAATTCCTCTTACATTGAGTTGAAAATAATGCGAGCTCACTGTGCGGGCTCCTTGAGCGAAATCTTCGGCGCCCATTGCAGCCACTGTTCGTCGACCGCATCGAACAAGGCGAAGGTCTGGCCCGGCTTGGCCGGTTCGCCCATTTGCCCGTTGTCTGGCGTGGCGAACGCAATACCGCCGGCGACCATGGCTTCCAGGGACTCGGTGCGTACCGAAACGCCCTTGAACAAACCGGCCTCGATACCGACGCCGCTGGCATTCCAGAAGCGGCTACCGGTACGCACCAGCGGCATGTAGCGCGGCTCGATGAGAATACTGATCAGCACCCGGTCCGCCTGCTGGCCCAGGTTCAGGTCGATGACCTTGCCCACCGGCATCTTGCGATAGGTCACCGGGCTGCCGAGCTTGATCGAGCCCTTGTCCGGAGCGCTCAGGGTCAACCGCAGGCCGTTGCCGCTCCCGAGCAGGTTCGGCGCCTCGGCCAGGGTCTGGAAGCGCATCTGGCGCTCGCCCGGGCGACTGCTGGCCAGGGCCTCGATGTAGGGTCCGCTGACCAGGGTGCCGAGATTTTCCGTGCGCAACAGCCCCAGTGCCGGCCGTACGACCCAGAAGCGCGTGCCGCTGCGGGCGAACTGCTCGCCGTTGGCCCCCAGGCGTGCCTTGAGCAGCACACCGGACAGGTCGGCCTGCAAGTCGATGCCCTCGACCTTGCCGATCACCAGCCCCTTGAAACGAATCGGCGTCCCTTCGCGCAGGCCCTCGGCGTCTTCGACGCTCAGCTGGATCTCCACGCCCCGGGCCATGGCCGCCTCTTCGCTGTCATAGAGAGCGAAGCGGCGATCCTGCCCGAGGACGACGCCTTGGGGTCCAGGGTGTCAAAGGAGATACCGCCATTGATCAAGGTCTGCAGCGACTCGCTCTTGACCTTGAGCCCGGTGAAGTCACCGCTCAGGGTCACGCCGCTGGCGTTCCAGAAGCGCGTGGAGCTGTTCACCAGGCGCGCATACTCGGGCTCGACATGCACGCCGATCAGCACCTGCCGGTTGTCCGCCGACAGTTGGTAGCTCTGCACGCTACCGACGCGGATCTGCCGGTAGAGCACCGGTGCGCCGACCTCCACCGAACCCCGGCGGTCGCTGGTCAGCACCAGGTGCAGGCCCGGCACATTCAGATCCATCGGCGGCGCCTTGGCGCGTGCGCTGAACTCGCGCCGGGGCGCCCTGTTCTTGGCGAAGCGCACGGCAATGTAGTTGCCCTTGACCAGGGCATCTAGGCCGGTGATCCCGGCCAGCGAGATATTCGGCTTCACGGTCCAGAACTCGGTGCCCTCCAGCAACAGGGCTCGACCCGTGGATCCATCGCCAGCTCGGCGGTGGCGCCACTGAAGTCCTGGTTCATGTCGACGGTCTTGACCAGGCCGACCTGCACCCCGTTGTATATCACCGGCGTCTGCCCGGGCTGAATGTCGCTCAGGTCCTTCATCTTCAGCTTCACCCGCAAGCCGACCTGAGCCGCGTCGTAGTCCTCGTACAGGCGGAACGGCTTGGTCGGGTCGGTGGGCGGGCTTTCGCTATAGTTATCTGGAGTGGCGAAAGCAATACCGCCAGCGGCCAGGGTCAGCAACGACTCGCTGCGCACCTTGAAGCCAGACAGACCGCCGGAGATCGAGATGCCGCTAGCGTTCCAAAAACGCGTTTTCTTGCGCACCAGGTCGGCATAGGCCGGCTCGATGTGCACCTTGATCTCGATGGTGCGCTGGTCCTCGCCGAGCTGGAAGCTTTTCACCTGGCCCACCAGGATCTGCTTGTAGAACACCGGGCTGCCCTGCTCCAGGGAACCCAGGCGGTCGGCCTTGAGGGTGATGTGCAGGCCTGGCACCTTCTCGGACATCGATGGAGGCTCCGTCAGGGCGGTATACGCCCTCACCCCTTGGTCACCCTTGTCACCCTTGGCCGGGTCCACGGCGATGTAGACCCCGGACACCAGGGTCTCCAGGCCCGTCACCCCCGCCAGAGACACCCGTGGCTTGACCAACCAGAAATGGGTATCTTCATTTAGGTACTTCTGGGTGTCCTTGCTCAACTCGATGGAGGCGACCACCCCCTTGATGTCCTCGCTGACGCTCAGGTCCACCACCTTGCCGACCGAAATGCCCTTGTACAGCACCTCAGTCTTCTTGGCCTGGATGCCGTCGCCACTCTCGAAGCGCACCTGGATGATCGGGCCAGCCTCGTCGTAGGCGCGCCAGGCCAACCAGGCACCGATCACCAGGGCCAGCAATGGCAGGATCCAGATCGCCGACCAGTTACTGGTCTGGCGTTTTTTCGGGGCAGGCAAGTCACTCATTTTCATTATCCAAGTTAGTGTTGTCCCATATCAGCCGAGGATCGAAAGTCACAGCGGCCAGCATGGTCAGCACCACCACGCTGGCGAAGGCGGCGGCGCCGAGGTTGGCCTCGATGCGCGCCAGGTTGCCGAAGTTCACCAACGCCACCAGGATGGCGATGACGAAGATGTCGAGCATCGACCAGCGCCCTACCCATTCGATGAAGCGGTACATGATGATCCGCTGGCGTGCCGACATCGGTTGGTGGCGCTGCACCGAATAAAGCAGCAGCGCAATGCCCACCAGCTTGAAGGTCGGCACCACGATGCTGGCCACGAACACCACCAGGGCGATGGGGATCATCCCCAGCTGCAGCAGGCTGATCACCCCGCTCATGATGGTGGCCGGCGCGCCCTTGCCGAAAATGCTGACGGTCATGATCGGCAGCAGGTTGGCGGGGATGTACAAAATCATCGCCGTGATCAGTAAGGCCCAAGTGCGCCTGATACTGTTCGGACGGCGCGCATGTAATACCGCACTGCATCGGCTGCAGCGCGCTGATTGCTCCTGGCTGGCCGGGTTGAGTTGATGACATTCACCGCAGACCCAAATACCTGCATCAATTGCCCGCATCGTTACCTTCCTCAAGTGACGCTCGCTGAATTTACCTCGGCAGCATCAACCTCTTATTCAGAGCCGGTCCTGGCGTTGCGCCAGTTGCTGGTCCTGATTGTCCTTCCAGCCACCACCCAGGGAGCGGAACAGGTCTACCAGGGCGATCTGCCGTTGAGTGCTGACTTCGATGAACGCCGTCTCGTTGGCGAAGTTGTTGCGCTGGGCGTCCAGGTAACGCAGATGGCTATCGATACCGCCTTCATAACGAGCCTTGGCCAGCTTCAGCGATTCGTTGCTGGTGTTGGCCAGGGCCCGGCGTGCCTGCTCCTCGCGGCGCAGGGTATCGGTGGCCGCCAGGGCGTCCGCCACTTCGCGGAACGCGGTCTGGATCGTGCCCTCGTAGGCTGCCACCGCCGAGTCCTTGCGCGCCTCGGCCAGGCTCAGCCCGGCGCGGTTGCGCCCGCCATCGAAGATCGGTAGCGACAGGGTCGGAATGAAGCTCCAGGAGCGCGAGCCGCCATCGAACAGGCCGGACATTTGCGCGCTGGACGTGCCGAAGCTGCCGGTCAAGGTGATCCGCGGGAAGAACGCTGCCCGCGCAGCGCCGATATCGGCATTGCGCGCTTGCAGGCGATGTTCGGCGGCGAGGATGTCCGGACGGCGCTCGATCAGCGACGACGGTGAGCCCGCGGCGATGTCTTGCACCAGTAGCGGCTGCTCCGACGGCTTATCGGGAATCGACTTGGCGGCATCGGCGGTGCCCAGCAACAGCACCAGGGCATTGAACGCCTGTTGCTTCTGGCGCAGGGCGGCCTCCTCGTCGGCCCGGGACTGTTCCACCAGGCCCAGGGCTTCCTGGTAGTCCGGCGCGGTGGCGTTACCTACCGCACGGTGCCGGCTGATCAGGGCGAAGGAGTATTCGCGGCTGACCAGTGTCTGCTGGGTCAGGGCCAGGCGGCGCTGGGCGCCGTCATGGGCCAGGTAGGCCTGGGTGACCTCGGCGATCAGTGCAATGCGTGCCGAGCGCCCGGCCTCCTCGGTGGCCAGGTACTGCTGCAATGCGGCATCGCTGAGGCTCTTGACCCGTCCGAACAGGTCGACTTCGTACTCAGGCAGCGACAGGCCGACCTGGTAGGTACTGGCCACGCTGGATTGCCCCTTGCTGGACAGGTCCGCCGGCAGGCGCTGGCGGTTACCCGAAGCCCCGGCGTTCAACCCGGGGATCCGGTCCGCCCGCTGGATGCGGTACTGCGCCCGGGCTTGGTCGATGTCCAGCAAGGTCTGGCGCAACGAACGGTTATTGTCCAGGGCGGTGCCGACCAGGCGGCGCAGCTCGGGATCGACGATGAACGCCTGCCAGTCCAGTTCGCTGGCCTGGCGTCCCTGCTGGGCGGGCGAGTCGCTCCAGCTGTCGGCTACGGGCGCCGTCGGACGCTCGTAGGTCGGAGCCATGGAGCAACCACCCAGGGCCAGGGCGATCAGCAGCGCCGATACGGTAAAAGCTGGGGTACGCATGCTGATCACTCCTGGGCCAGGGCTGGTTGTTCGGTGGCAGGCCGCTTGGTACGCAGCACCGACAGCAACCAGACGAAGCAGATCGGCACGAAAATCACCCCCAGTAAGGTGGCGCTGAGCATCCCGCCGATCACCCCGGTACCGATGGCGCGCTGACTGGCCGCACCGGCGCCGGTGGCGATGGCCAGGGGGACCACGCCGAGGATGAAGGCCATGGACGTCATGATGATCGGGCGAAAGCGCAGGCGAGCGGCCTCGATAGCGGCATCACGCAGGCTATACCCCTTCTCCCACAGTTCCTTGGCGAACTCGACGATGAGGATCGCGTTCTTCGCCGACAGGCCAATGATGGTAATCAGGCCGACCTTGAAGTACACGTCGTTGGGCATGCCCACGACCATTACCGCCAGTACCGCACCCACCGCGCCGATCGGTACGATCAGCATCACCGACAGCGGGATCGACCAGCTCTCGTAGAGGGCCACCAGCAACAGGAACACCACCAGGATCGCCAGGGCGAACAAGCCCGATGCCTGGCCGGCAGAGACCTTCTCCTGGTAGGACAGGCCGGTCCACTCGTAGCCGATGCCCTTGGGCAGTTGCGATGCCAGTTGCTCCAGCTCGGCCATGGCCTGGCCGGTGCTGTAGCCCGGGCCTGCGTCACCGACGATACGGATCGACGGATAGCCGTTGTAGCGCACCAGTTGCACCGGCCCCTCTTCCCACTTGCTGGTCACGAAGGCACTGAGGGGGACCTGATTACCTTTGTTGTTGGGCACGTACAGTTTGAGCACGCTTTCCGGGGTCATCCGCGCGCCCTGCTCGGCCTGGATCACCACCCGTTGCTGGCGACCAGCGTTGGTGAAGTCATTGACCACGTTGGAACCGAAGGCCGAGGACAGGGTGGAGCTAATGCTCTCGAAGTTGACGCCTTGGGCCCGGGCTTTTTCGCGGTCGATCACCAGGCGTAATTGCGGCGCCTCGGCCAGGCCTTCCATCATCCCGTAGAGGAATTTCGGATTGCCGTTGACCTGGCTCAGCAGCGTGTCCCGTGCTTGCAGCAGGGCCTCGCGCCCCAAGCCGCCACGGTCCATCAAGCGCAGGGCGAAACCACCGGAATTGCCCAAGCCATTGATCGGTGGTGGCGAGACCGCCATGACGGTACCGTCGTCGGAGATGGCGAAATGCTCGTTCAGTGCCGCTACTTCAGCCATAGCCGATTGATGCGCATCGCGTTCGGACCAATCCCTAAATGTCGGGAAAGCCAACGCCGCATTATCACCTTGACCAGAAAAAGCTGAAGCCCGAAATCACGAATGCCGAGGAGACGGCCTCGCGGGACTTGAGATAGGTTTCCAGCTGTTCACCGGTGGCGTTTGTGCGCGCACGGCTGGCGCCGGGTGGCAGTTGCACATCAACCAACATGTAACCCAGATCTTCAGTGGGCACAAAAGCTTCCGGTAATCGAAGGTAACTGTAGCCGAGCAGAGCGACAATACCGCCGTAGATCAGCATAAAACGCCCAGCACGTTTGACCAACGCACCGTTGAGCACCGAGTAGCGCTCGGTCACGCGGGTAAAACCACGGTTGAAGGCACCGAAGAAACCACGTTTTTCGTGATGCCCTTCGGGGACCGGCTTGAGCAGCGTGGCGCACAGCGCCGGGGTGAAGGTCAGGGCCAGGAAGCCGGAGAACAGGATCGAGATCGCCAGGGATACCGAGAACTGCTGGTAGATGACGCCCACCGAGCCGCTCATGAAGGCGAGCGGCATGAACACCGCGGACAGTACCAGGGTGATACCGACGATGGCGCCGGATACCTGTTTCATCGCCTTGATCGTCGCGTCGGTCGGGGACAGCCCTCCTCGGCCATGATCCGCTCGACGTTCTCCACCACCACGATGGCGTCGTCCACCAGGATGCCGATGGCCAGCACCATGCCGAACATGGTCATCATGTTCACCGAGAAGCCCAGCAGGTACATCACGGCCAGGGTACCGAGCAGGCACACGGGCACTACGATGGATGGAATCAGGGTATAGCGCACGTTCTGCAGGAACAGGAACATCACCAGGAACACCAGGACCATGGCTTCGATCAGGGTGTGGATCACCTTCTCGATGGCCACGTCGACGAAACGCGAGGTGTCGTAGGGTACGGAGTACTGCACATCACTAGGGAAAAACTGCGACAGTTCGGCCAGGCGCTCCTTGACCAGCGTCGCGGTCTGGATGGCGTTGGCGCCCGGCGATAACTGAATCGCTCCACCGACTGCCGGAGTACCATCCAGACGTGAGGAAATGTTGTAATTTTCCTGGCCTAACTCCAGACGTGCGACGTCGGCAAGCTTGACCATGGAGCCGTCCTGATTGGCCCGCAGGACAATCTCACCAAACTCCTGCGGATTGTCCAGAACCCCCTTGACCGCCAAGGTTGCAGTCAATTCCTGGGCACTGTTGCCCGGTGTGCTGCCGAAGGCGCCGGCCGGAACCTGCACGTTCTGTCCACGGATGGCGCTGCTCACGTCTTCGATGGACAGACCATAGCCCACCAGCTTCTGCGGATCGATCCAGACCCGCATCGCCGCTTCAGAAGAGAAGAACTGCAACTTGCCAACGCCGGGCAAGCGGCGCAGTTCATTGTTGATGTTACGCGCGGCGTAATCACCGAGAGCAATGGTATCGCCGCGCTCGGCACCTTCCTTGTAATTCAGGGCGTAGATCAACAGGAAGCCGGCGCTGGTCTGCTCGACCTGCAAGCCCTGGGTGAGTACGGCCTGGGGCATGCGCGCCTCGGCTTTCTTCAGGCGGTTCTGCACATCAACCTGGGCCAGGTCAGGATCGGTACCAGGTTCAAATGTAACGACGATCTCAGCGGTACCGTTGGAGTTGTTGGTCGATTCGAAATAGAGCAAACCCTTAGTGCCGTTGAGTGACTCCTCAAGAATGCTGGTCACCGACTCAACCAGTACCTTTGCCGAAGCACCCGGATACGTAGCTGTAACTGTGATCTGCGGTGGTGCAACGTTAGGGAACTCTGAAAAAGACTTTCTGATTTGGCAAAATACCGCGACCCCACCCACCGAGTTTCCCGATGAAGCAGATGACCTTCGCCGACGCCGAGTACGCTGGCAAGCGCAAAAAAACCCGCAAGGAGTTGTTCCTGATCGAGATGGATCGGGTGGTGCCGTGGAAGGGCTTGATTGCTTTGATCGAGCCACATTATCCGAAAGGTGAAGGTGGCCGTCCGGCCTACCCGTTGATGGCGATGCTGCGTGTGCATCTGCTGCAGAACTGGTTCGGCTACAGCGATCCAGCGATGGAGGAAGCGCTGTACGAAACCACGATCCTGCGCCAGTTTGCCGGGCTGAACCTGGAGCGCATCCCCGACGAAACCACCATTCTCAACTTCCGCCGCTTGCTGGAGAAACACGAGCTGGCGGCCGGCATCCACGTCCTGTCATCAATGGCTATCTGGGCGACCGCGGCCTGTCGCTGCGCCAGGGCACCATCGTCGATGCAACGCTGATCAATGCGCCCAGTTCGACCAAGGTGTAGCAATTTGCGCAGACCACGTGACAAGGACGGCAAGCGCGACCCGGAAATGCACCAGACCAAGAAGGGAAACCAGTATTATTTTGGCATGAAGGCCCACATCGGCGCCGATGACGAATCGGGTCTGGTGCACAGCGTAGTGGGCACGGCGGCCAATGTGGCGGATGTCACCCAGGTGGACAAATTGCTGCATGGCGACGAAAACGTGGTCTGCGCCGATGCAGGCTACACCGGTGTCGAAAAAGCGGCCCGAGCATGAAGGACGAAGTTATCTGGCAGGTGGCGGCACGCCGCAGCACCTACAAAAACTCGATAAGCGCAGCGTGCTGTACAAAGCCAAGCGCAAGATTGAAAAGGCCAAGGCTCAGGTGCGCGCCAAGGTCGAGCATCCGTTCCGGGTAATCAAGCGCCAGTTCGGTTACACCAAGGTGCGCTTTCGCGGCTTGGCCAAAAACACGGCGCAACTGGTGACACTGTTCGCTCTGTCGAACCTGTGGATGGCGCGCCGACATTTACTGACGAATGCAGGAGAGGTGCGCCTGTAATGCGGGAAATGGCCACCGGAGTGGGGTCCGGGTGGCGAAAACGTAAGAAATACTCGTCGAATTGATTGTTTTTGATCATTTGGCGAGTTTAAAAGTTGCGCTAGGTGGTATGCCGGGGAAATACATGGCTACTTCAGACCATCCTTAGGGTATTGGGCCACCGGTAACTTGGAGATAACTAGCAACCCGAACAGTGAGATAAACAGCGCGACCACCCAAGCAAAGTTAGGACGCCTGATGAAAAAATTCGACATCGAAAAATCCTCGCGGCAATTACGCCCTTACTTCTGCGGCTCTGGGGGTGGCAGTGACACTCTTGGGCTCGACCTTGGCTCCAGGCTGCAGGCCAGCCAAGCCACTTGTGATCACCCGGTCACCGGCTTTCAAGCCATCACGAATCTGCCAACGTGCTCCCTGCATAACACCGGTCTGCACTTGACGTGACTGAGCACGGCCGTCGTCGCCCATCAACAACACGAAGGCACTGCCATCCGGACTACGTTGCACAGCCCGCTGCGGCACTAAAACAGCCTGGCTATCGGTCCCCTGTGGAGTGCTGACACGTACATACATACCTGGCAGCAGATTACCGTCGCGGTTATCAAACTGACCGCGTAGAGTCACTTGGCCCGTACCAGGGTCCACCGCAACATCTGTGAAAAGCAGCTTCCCTCTACGCTCATACGAAGTGCCTTCAATTCTTACAGACAGGCTCTGCTGCGAATCAGTGGCCAAGGTCCCATTCTTAAGGGCTTCACGTAGACGCAACGCATCGGCGGCGGTCTGGGTGAAATCTGCGTAGATCGGGTCCAACTGCTGGATGCGCGCCATCAGGGTCGCTTCGCCCTGGCCAACCAGGGCGCCTTCGGTTACCAGTGCACGTCCGACTCGGCCAGAGATCGGCGCGATGACCGAGGTGTACCCCAGGTTCAGGCGCGCGGTTTCCAGGTCGGCCTGGGCCGAGCGGGTCGCTGCCTGGGCGCTGTGCAAGTCGGCACTGGCTTTGTCGTAGTCCTGCTGGCTGACCGCTTCAATCTTCACCAGTGTCTCATAGCGTTTGGCCCGTGCCTGGGCCTCCTTCATCCCGGCCTGGGCCCGGGCCAGGTCGCCCTCGGCACGGGACACCGCTGCCTTGAGCGGCGCGGGATCGATCTGGAACAACAGATCGCCGGCCTTGACGTCGGCGCCTTCCTCGAAGCGCTTATTCAGCACGATCCCCGCCACCCGTGCCCGCACCTCGGCTACACGCATTGGCTCAACTCGCCCCGGCAATTCCGAAACAAGTGCTAAAGGCTCGCTTACCACCGCCAGCACTTCCACAGGACGCGCCGTTTCCACAACAGGGCTCTGCTCGCTCGCCGGACCACACCCTGCCAATGCGATGGCTACTGCCAATGCCCCTGCCGTTCTTACTGCACGAAAATTGCCCATGACTCACCTAAGGCTTGATTGAAAACGGCCGGGATGGTACTTTTCAATCCACTTTGAGTCAACATTGATTCATATTAACCTGGCAAATAAATAGGGCATATTAGATAATCTGTCTCCATGAAAATAGATGCCCGTAAACTCAGCCCCCAAGAACAACGTGAAAAGCGCTCCACGGCCCTACGCATGCGTGAGCAGGGTTACACCTACAAGGCTATTGGCGAAGCGGTTGGTGTTCACCCCCGCACTATTGCTCACTGGGCGCAGGTCGCAGAACATAAAGGCGAAAAGGCTGCCATTGCCGGCGGCCAGCGTGGTGTGCGCCAGGGTGATCGCCGCAGTTTGAGCTCCAGCCAGGAAGTGCTGATTCGCACCTTGATGACCGATAAGATGCCCGACCAACTCAAGCTCGGCTTTGCGCTCTGGACGCGTGATGCGGTGCGAGAACTGATCCGCCAGCGCTGTGGTTTTCTCATGCCGGTTCGAACGGTTGGTGAATACCTCAAGCGTTGGGGCTACACCCCCGCAGCGCCCACTGCATCGGGCTTATCAGCAGAAACCTGAAGTGGTTCAGCACTGGCTGGATAATGAATATCCACGCATCGCACAGCGGGCCAGGGCTGAGAATGGTGAGATTCAGTGGGGCGACGAAACCGGTATGCGCAGTGACAGCCATGCTGGCCGCAGCTACGCCCCTATTGGCGAAACGCCGGTGCGCCTGGTCAGCGGCAGTCGTTTTTCCACCAACATGATTTCCACCGTGACCAATCGGGGCAAACTGCGCTTCATGCTGTATCGGGAAACGCTGACAGCCCCAGTGCTGATTCGCTTCCTGAGTCGCCTGATTCGCGATGCTCAGGGCCGCAAGGTGTTCCTGATTCTCGACAACCTGCGCGTACACCACAGCAAAAGGTGAGCGCCTGGGTTGGCGACCGCAAAGAGCAAATCGAACTGTTCTTCTTGCCGGCCTACGCCCCGGAGTTGAACCCTGACGAGTATTTGAATTGTGATTTGAAACATCAGGTTCGCACGGGCTTGCCGGCGCGTAATCAGGACGAACTGGAAAGGCGTGTTCGCTCGGTCATGAGACGATTGCAATTACGCCCTCAAAGAATCCGTTCTTATTTCCGGCATCCACGTATCGCCTACGCAGCATGATTTGGTGTATTTGATTGCCGGGTTAATATGATCAAAATAAGATCCAACCTTCATCCTTCCGGAAACCAATCGGCCCTATGCAAGCATCTGGAAAGTTCACTCAAGAAAGGGCAACTTCCCTGTCCCCACAGGAGGAGCGCCTGTTACGCCTGCTAACCACCGCGATAGTTCATCACCCAAGAGCTTCCATGTCCGAACTGGCGCAGGTAGTTGGGGTGAGCAGAGCCACTCTGCATCGCTTCTGTGGCACTCGGGACAACCTTCTGAAAAAACTAGAAAGCCGTGCTAAGGAGGTACTTACGAAGATCATCGACAATGCTCGTTTGCAGCAAGATGAATTTCTCTCTGCCCTTGAGCGCTTAATCAACGAGCACCTGGCACACCGCGAACTGCTAGCATTTTTAGTAGTTCAATATCGGCCCGATTTCCTCGATGAAAGCCCTAACGCCGCGCCTTGGTATTCCTACTTGTATGCTTTGGATACTTTCTTTCTCCGTGGCCAGCAGCAAGGCGTACTACGTATTGATATCACCGCGTCGATTCTTACCGAAATGTTCATCAGTCTGGTGTATGGCATGGTCGATGCTGAGCAACGTGGTCGCGCAGCCAGCGCTAACACCGCCCATATCCTGCCGCAGATGTTCCTTTACGGCGCAGGCTCTCATATTCGGATGGAAACCTAGACTAGGCTCCCTCAGGCCCTATTAAATGCCTAATACCAACCTCAACAATCTGGCGGCCCTTCCCTTGGAGGCATTGGTCGCTTGCCATGAATGCGATCTTTTGATGCGCCGTGAGCAGCTGGAAGCCGGCGAAAAAAGCTGCTGCCCGCGTTGCGGCTTTGAACTGGCCGTGCATCACCACCAATGGCAACGCCGCTGCTTCGCATTGGTGCTAACTGCCTTGCTGCTCTACATCCCGGCCAATTTCTTGCCGATCATGCACCTCACCCTGCTCGGCCAAACCCGCAGCGAAACAGTCTGGAGTGGTGTGCTCGGGCTGTTCGACAGCGGCATGCAGGGAGTGGCCGTGGTGGTGCTGCTCAGCAGCATGGCAATTCCGCTGCTCAAGCTCCTGTGCCAGTTGCTGGTATTGCTGAGCGTGAGGTTCAAGGTGGCGCGCCGCGCCGGCATGCTGCTCTACCGCAGTTATCACCATCTGCGCGAATGGGGCATGCTCGAGGTCTATCTGTTCGGAATCCTGGTGTCCATCGTCAAGCTGATCGACATCGCCGAGCTGAACCTGGGCGTCGGCTTGGCCTGCTTCGTGGCGCTGCTACTGACCCAGATTTGGCTGGAAATGAGTATGCCAGCGCACCAAGTTTGGGAAGCACTGTCAGATGAGTAGTTTCATCCCTCAGTTTTTCTACTAGGTTTGCAATGAGCTATTTGAAACTCAGTCGGAGCATTTCAATTTTATAAATACTCTCCGCAATGCTTCGATCATTGCCTAGAATTTTTATTGCTTGCTTCGCCGCTAAGAATTTTAACTCTGTAATAAGAAGTGTTTCTACTGAAAAGCGAACACATTGACTTGCGTGTGCTATTTGATCGAGGGAAAGATAAAATGAAAGTGCTTATGGCGTTACGGATATGCGGCTATATTTTCGGCTTCAGCCTATTCCTTACTGGCTGCCAGGAGGAGAAGCGATCGGAAGAGGCACCGCGCCCCGTTCGAGTAGTCATCGCAGAGCCTGCTGTTATTGGCGAAGAAGTTGCGCAAACAGGGGAGATTCGCGCGCACATCGAGACCGATCTCGCTTTTCGTATCCCGGGTCGCATTGCGACTCGTAGCGTAGATGTAGGAGCCAATGTTGCCAAGGGCCAAGTTTTAGCAGTCCTCGATCCAAACGATGTGCAAAATGAGGTACGGATTGCCGAAGCAGAAGTGCGTAGTGCAGAAGCGGCAGAAGAGTTTGCCAGGTCGGGACTTGAGCGACAGCGCATGCTATTCGATAAGCAGTTCGTGGCCCGTGCCCGGGTGGATGAGGCCGCGGCCAACTGGCGGGCAGCCAATGCTCGGCTCAATGTTGCGAAGACTGGACTGCTGACTGCGCGCAACAAGTTGAGCTACACCGAGTTGCGGGCACCCGACGCCGCCATCGTCAGCGCGGTGATGGTCAATAACGGCCAGGTGGTCGATGCCGGTCAGTTGGCGTTCAAGCTCGCCTCGACCCAGGAGCGTGACGCAGTCTTCAACGTCTCTGAGCGCCTCTACACATCGGTGGTCTCTGACGTAAAAGTCGAAGTCGCCCTTGTGTCAGACCCCAAGATCAAGGTCATTGGCTCTATTCGTGATGTCAGCCCAACTGCAGATGCCGCCACCCGTACCTATCGGGTGCGCATTGCGCTGCCGCAAACCCCACCCGCCATGACCTTGGGCGCCACCGTGACAGGCCGTCTGCTATTGCCTGGCAAAGCCTTATTCATTCTCCCCGCCTCGTCCTTGACTAGTGAGGATGGCAAGCCGGCAGTCTTCATCGTGCAGCCTTCCGATCACACGCTTATCCGTAAACCTGTCGTTGTCACACGCTTTACAGCGACACAGGCACTGGTAGAGTCCGGATTGACCGAAGGCGATGCCGTGGTAACAGCTGGGGTCAGCAAACTCCGGACAGGACAGAAAGTTGTCTACGATGCCGCCGAGGTGAGCCAATGAAGCCGAACACAACACCTCCAGAAGATCAGCGCGGGTTCAACCTATCCGCCTGGTCGATCGGCCAGATGCCACTGATGTTCTTTCTCATGCTGGTGACCCTAGTGGGGGGGGCGATCAGCTATTCCAAACTGAGTCGCAACGAAGACCCGGCCTTCACCATCAAGACTATGGTTGTATCAGCACGATGGCCTGGGGCAACCATCGATGATACAACAAAACTATTGACTGATCGTCTCGAGAAAAAACTTGAAGAGACGCCTTACCTCGATAGGCTAGATAGTTATACGCGCCCGGGCGAGACCGTGATCATGGTCAATCTGCGCGATGATGCTCCGGCAGGAATAGTCCCTGATGCCTGGTATCAGGTTCGCAAGAAGATGGCTGATGTGAGCACCACTCTGCCCAGTGGCGTGCAGGGCCCGTTTTTCGACGACGAATTCGGCGACACCTACGGGCAGATCTTCGGCTTCACCGCCGAGGGTTTCTCCGACCGTGAACTGCGTGACTACCTCGAAGGCGTGCGTGCGGAGCTGCTACGGATTCCTGGAATCGGCAAGGTTCAGTTGCTAGGGGTACAGGAAGAGCAGATCGTCATTGAGTTCTCCCCTGGCCGGCTGGCAGCCTTCGGGCTTGATGAAGAAGCCGTCCTACGGGCCTTGAAAGCACAGAACGCGGTTATACCGTCTGGCACGGTGCGACTAGCCGAAGACAAGATAGCACTGCGCGTCAGCGGCGGCTTCGCCTCCGAAGAGAGCCTGCGCAATGTGACGCTGCGGGCAAACGAGCGTTTCGTGCCCCTCACCGAGCTGGCCACTGTCCAGCGAATTCCTGCCGACCCGCCAGCCCCGCTGTTCCGGGTCAATGGCGAGAAAGCCCTCGGCCTTGCCATCTCGATGGCCTCGGGCGGCAACCTACTCAATTTCGGCGAAGCGGTTCGCACCCGCATGGATGAGGTCAAGGCCTCCCTGCCCCACGGTATCGAGATGATCCAGGTCGCCGACCAGTCGACAGTCGTGAAGCAGGCTGTCAGTGGTTTTCTGACGGTCCTAGCCGAAGCGGTGGCGATCGTACTGGCCGTATCGTTTGTCTCACTCGGTGTTCGTGCGGGCTTGGTGGTCAGCCTCTCGATCCCTCTGGTTCTGGCCATGACCTTCATCGGTATGGAGTTGACAGGCATCGGCCTGCAACGCATCTCACTTGGCGCGCTGATCATCGCCCTCGGCCTGTTGGTGGATGACGCGATGATCACCGTCGAGGCCATGGTCGGCAAACTCGAAGAAGGCTGGAGCCTCAGACGGGCCGCGAGCTTCGCCTATGAGTCAACCGCATTCCCGATGCTGACAGGTACCCTGGTGATGATCGCCGGGTTCATCCCGGTGGGGTTCGCCGCCTCGAGCGCGGGTGAATACTGCTACTCGATGTTCATGGTTGTACTGATCTCGCTGTCGGCTTCCTGGGTGGTCGCGGTACTGTTCTCTCCTTTGCTCGGAACCCTGATCCTGCCCAAGTCGCTGCCCCATCACGGGCATGACGGCGGACGCCTGATGAACGCCTACGAGCGGGCGCTGGCCTGGGCCCTCAAGCATCGGGCGCTGACCCTGGGCTTTGCCGGCGCGGCCTTCGTGGCGTCGCTCGGCGGGGCAAGCTACCTCGAACAGCAGTTCTTCCCGCCCTCCGACCGCCCCGAGCTGCTAGTCAGCTTGACGCTGCCGCAGAATGCCTCGCTGGATGCAACCATACGCCAGGCCTCAAAACTCGAGGAGTTGCTGAAGAATGACCCGGATGTCGAGCGCTTCTCCACCTACATCGGCTCCGGTGCCATTCGCTTCTATCTGCCCATGGAGGTGCTGCTGCAGAACGAGAACGTCACCCAAACTGTAGTGGTAGCCAAGGGGGTCAAGGAGCGTGATGCGTTGCAGGCCAGGCTGGCTGCGGCATTCAAGACCCAATTCTCCGGGCTTATCGCGCGTGCGACGCCACTGGAACTAGGCCCACCGGTGGGCTGGCCACTTAAGTACCGGGTCACCGGCCCCGACCAGGACAAGGTACGTGATATTGCCGCACGCCTGGCCAATGTGATCTCCACCAACCACGACACCCGAGAGGTGCATCTGCTGTCCGGTGAGCCACAACGCAGCGTCCGGGTCGAAGTCGACCAGACTCAGGCGCGTGCACTGGGGCTTTCCTCGGAAGACATCGCCAGTGCCATGGCAACGATCTTTTCCGGCTCGGCGGTCACCACGGTACGCGACCAGGAGCGGCTCATCGATGTAGTGATCCGCGCACAAATCGGCGAGCGCACTAACTTGGCCACCCTCGCCAATCTCCAGCTGCGCACGGCCGACGGTCATAGCGTTCCCTTGACGCAGATCGCCAAGCTCAGTTTCGGCGTGGAAGACCCCATCGTCTGGCGCCGCCAGCGCCTGCCGCTGATCACCGTACAGAGTGACATTCGCGAAGGGCTCGAGGCGGCCACTGTGGTCCAGGCACTGGCGCCCGCCGTGGCACGGTTCTCTGCCGAGCTGCCCAAGGGCTACAAGGTTGAAGTCGGCGGCGCGGTCGAGGAAGCGGCCAAGGGCAGCAAATCTCTCGCCGCAGTGCTGCCGCTCACAGCACTGGTGATGTGCGTACTGCTGATGGTGCAACTGCGCAGTTTCTCGCGCATGTTTCTGGCGTTGGCAATGGCTCCATTCGGGCTCATCGGTGTGGTTCTGGCCATGTTGCCGACGGCAACGCCCATGGGCTTTGTCGCGCAGCTGGGGGTCATCGCCCTAGTGGGCATGATCGTGCGCAACGCGATCATCCTGATCGAGGAGGTCGACATCAACATGCGGCTCGGCCAATCCCCTTCCGAGGCTATAGTGCACGCCTCGATGCACCGGGCCCGGCCGATTTTGTTGACCGCCTGCGCCGCTATCCTCGGCATGATCCCGATCGCCCCGCAGATATTCTGGGGCCCTATGGCTTATGCGGTGATTGGTGGATTGGCCGTGGCGACAATAGTGACCCTGACGGTCCTGCCCTGTGGCATTTCCTTGCTGCTTCAGTGGGAAAACCGGACCAGGCGAGCACAAGAGCCCCCCCCCGGATACTGTTCATGAAGAACCCGCCACCGGCGCATGAACCTTCCACTGTAGACCCACTGCTGTATGGATGATGGCGCTGGGTCGATCATGAACATCGCATTGCCTTGATGAGGCAATGCGATGAATGTCCCCCTGCTCCTGTGAACCCGATGCAGATTCACAGCCCCCAAAAGCAGCGGTGACGCTCCCCAGGTATCGGCCAGAGCTGGTCAGTGCGCCCCACCAGGGAGCGCTTGTCTCATCCAGCGCGTGCGCGGCAGCGTCACGCAGCCCAGGTAGATCGACCGCGGTACAGGCGTCAGTTACTGCTCTGCTCTTGCAAGGGAGCACTCGTTGCGAACACCTGGGTGGCGGCCGCGATGTCCTGATCACCGTAGCCCATCAATACCCCGCGTTGCGCTACCTGGCACACAGCGTCGAATACCGGCGTCCAAGCGCCTTGTGCCTGTAGGGATTGGGCTATGTAGGCAAAGGCACCCGCATGCACGTCGAACCTGGCCTGATCGCCCGCAAAATCCCCTGTTTCGAGCCGGCGTACTGCTTCCTCGAGTGCGTCGGCGATGAAAAAGCGCGACGTATCGAGCAGGCGTCGGGGCGTCGCCGTGCTGCACAGGCCAAATCGCGCGCTCGCCGCCACGGCCTCGAAAAACGTGACCATGGCGGCGAATGCATGTGCGTGAAGCACGGTTGCAAAGGCGAAGGCCTCTTCCCAGGGAAGGAAGCTTGCATGGCCGGCGAGGACTTCAAGCAGCGCCCGATGCTGTTCGAAGGCTTCACGGTCGCCGGTATGGATGCAGTGACTTTCACGATGACCGACATTGCGCGGGTAGGCCACGATCATCCCTTTGAGATAGTGACCGCCCGCCTGACTGATGAGTGCCTGAAGCTCCCGGCTCTCTTCTTCGGCGCTGGTGGTGTAGTCGACGATCGTGCGCTTGGCCAGTGCACGCGTCACCCCCGCCATCCCCAGCACCTCAAGTGTTGCCTGGTGGTCCAGCAGCACGAAGACCGCCACCGGGCTGGCGTCGAGCGCGGCCTCGACAGAGTCGTAGAGGTGCGCACCAGCGGCCACCAATGCCGTTACCTTGCCGGGTGATCGATTGTAGAGCGCTACGCGTTTGCCTTGCTTGAGAAAAGCTTGCGCCATGATCGTGCCCATGGCGCCCAGTCCGACCACGGAAACCTCAAAGTCGAAGCTTGCTGCATTTTGTTCGTGCACAGCCAGATCCTCATGGTTGTTGTTTTATCTGATCAGTGGAGTTGTCCGGGCAGCCAACGGGGTGGCTGTACAGACCTTGGATCAAAGCAGGTTCTGTGAGCGCGCCCAGTCCGTTGCGTCACTCAAGGTCCGCTCGAATGCGCTGAAGATGGCGTCGACATCGTCCTCTGTCGTAATCAGCGGCGGGCAGAAAGCGACGGTGTCGTATATGGAGCGAATGATCAGCCCATGCTTGTGGGCCTGCTTGAAGATGTAGCTGCCCAGGATTCCCGGCTGGCTGAACGGTTGTTTCTGCGCCTTGTCCGCCACCAGCTCGATCCCGCCCACCAGCCCTACTCCGCGCACATCGCCCACCAGGGGATGGTCTGCGAAGGCTCGCAGCCGACTCTGGAACGCAGGAGCCAAGCGCTGGACATGACCGACCAGATCGCGCTCTTCGATGATGCGGATGTTTTCCAGCGCCACGGCAGTGGCGATCGGATGACCGCTGGTGGTCAAGCCGTGCACGAACGAGCCCAGCCGACCGCTGTGGCTCAGCAGAATGTCGTGGATGGCATCGGACACCAGCAAGGCCGCCAACGGCTGATAGGAGGATGTCAACTGCTTGGAGAGCACCATGATATCGGGCTGGATGCCATACAGTTCGGAGCCGAACATCCTGCCCAGCCGGCCAAAGCCGGTGACGATCTCGTCGATCACCACGAGGATGTCGTAGCGCTTGCACACCGCCTGGATCGCCGCCCAGTAACCCTTGGGAGGGGGCAGCACGCCGCCTGCCGCAATAACCGGCTCGCCAATGAATGCGGCTATGGTTTCCGGCCCTTCAGCCAGGATGTAGCGCTCCAGTTCATCCGCCAGGCGCATCGAGAACGCCTCTTCGCTTTCCCCTGGCCTGGCAAGGCGGTAATAGTTCGGGCAGGTCAGATGGTGTACGGGAATCGCCGGCAGATCGAAGTCGCGATGAATCGACGGAATGCCGGTCAGGCTTGCGGAGGCGACGGTGGTGCCGTGGTAGGCCTGCTGGCGAGAGATGAATTTCTTCTTGGCCGGCCTGCCCAGTGCGTTGTTCAGGTACCAGACCACCTTCACCACCGAATCATTGGCTTCGGAACCTGAGTTGGTGAAGAACACATGGTTCAAGTCACCGGGGGCGAGTTCGGCCAGCTTGGCCGCCAGCGCCGCGGCCGAAGCATGGGTCTTGTGGCTGAAATTGTGATAGTACGGCAGCTGTTTGAACTGCTCCATGGCCGCATCGATCAGGCGTTGTTCGCTGAACCCCAATGCCGTGCTCCAGAGACCCGACATGGCTTCGATATAGGCGTCGCCCTGGTCATCGATGACCCGTATGCCATCCCCCTTGGCAATGACAAAAGGCCCTGTCTCTTGGTGTTGTGCCAAGTTGGTATAGGGATGGATCAGTGAAGACAGATCGTTCTGCACCGTTGCAGTGACATTTTTCATTGGCTCATTTTCCTCCTGCGAGCGATTGGCGATTGAACAGCCCTCATCGCAGCACGGGCATCGGCACGTGCTGCCCTGAGGTCCCGCCCCCTTATTGGCCCAGTGCAGCGGCGACCGATTCGGCGAAAATCCTCAAGCCTTCTGCAAGCTGATCCGCGGGGGTGTTGATCGGTGGCATCAGCTTGATGATTTCGCCGTTCGGGCCGCAGCGGTCCGCCAGGAGGCCGGCCCGAAGCGCACGCTGCTGGGCATCCTTGGTCAGCGCAACCTTGCCACGGCCGAAGTCGATACCGGCCACCATGCCGCGGCAGCGCGCACCGGCAACGCCAGGAATCTCGGCGATATCGGCAACCCCTCGTGCCATGAGCGCGACGTTGTCGGAAAGTGACTTGAGGAATGTTTCATCGTGCCAGTAGCCGAGCGCGATCTGCGCGGTCAGAAACGCCAGCTGGTTGCCGCGGAAGGTGCCGATGTGATCGCCCGGCTGCCACACATCCAGTGCCGAGCGAATCAGTACTATGGCCATCGGCAGCCCGAAGCCGCCGATGGATTTGGCACAGGTCACCAGGTCCGGCTGGATGCCGGAGCGCTCGAAACCGAAGAAATCTCCAGTGCGCCCGCACCCGGCCTGCACCTCATCGCAGATCAGGATCACCCCGTGGTCGGTGGTCCACTGGCGCAGTCGTTGCAACCAACTGTCCGAGGCCGCATATACACCCGCCTGGATCTGGACCGATTCCACGATCACCGCCGCGGGCAGTTCCGATCCGCTGCCCTGGTCATTGGCCAGGCGCTCGAGGAAACCGATGCTGTCGAATTCGCCATACGGGCTGTCTTCGTAGGGAACGAAGATCACCTCGGAGGACAAACCGGCGCCGCGCCGAGTGCGATTTCCGGTGACCGCCAGGGCCCCGGCGGTCATGCCGTGGTAAGCGCCATAGAAGGAGACGACCTTGGTCCGCCCGGTGGCCTTGCGCGCCAGTTTCAGCGCGGCCTCAACGGCATCCGCACCGGTTGGGCCGGTGAACTGGACCTTGTAGTCCCAGCCTCGTGGCACGAACAGGTCGCGCTTGATCGACTCCAGGAAGCGCCGCTTCATGCTGGTGTGCAGGTCCAGGGCATGGGTCACCCCATTGGCCGTCAGGTATTCGATCAAGGCATCGCGCATCCGCGGGTCGTTGTGGCCGTAATTCAAGGCCCCGGCGCCGGCGAAGAAGTCCAGGTATTCGCGGCCATCCTCAGCGTGGACCTTGCTCCCCAGGGCCGTATCGAACACCAGCGGCAAGTCACGGCAATACATCCGGACGTTGGACTCGAGTTCTTCAAAGGTCTCAATGTTGTTCATGCATAGCCTCTTGCAGTTGTCCGGGCGCAGCCGGCAGGCGGCTTGCCCGGGGGTTCACGATGTCTTGGGTCAGTCAGTGCTTGAACATCACATGCCGCACCAGGGTGTAGTCTTCTAGGCCGTACATGGACAGGTCCTTGCCGTATCCGGACAGCTTCACACCGCCATGGGGCATCTCGCTGACCAGCATGAAGTGGGTGTTGACCCAGGTGCAGCCGTACTGCAGGCGAGCGGCCAGCCGATGAGCCCGACCGATATCCGCGGTCCATACCGAAGACGCCAGGCCGTAGTCCGACTCATTGGCCCAGGCCAACGCCTGAGCTTCATCCTCGAACTCGGAAACCGTCACCACCGGGCCGAATATTTCACGACGCACCACCTCATCTTCCTGGGTCGCACCGGCCAACACCGTAGGCTCGAAGAAGAACCCGGCACCCGCTGCGCGCTGGCCGCCGGTCACCACCTCGATATGCGGCAGCTCCAGGGCACGCCTGACAAAGCCCTCGACACGCTCCAGGTGTTCTTGAGTGATCAGCGGGCCCATCTCGGTTGCCGGGTCGTCCTGCAGCCCCGTCTTGATGCTGGAGACTGCTTCCCCGAGCTTGCGCACGAACTGCGGGTACACCGCCTTCTGTACATAGATGCGACAAGCCGCAGTGCAGTCCTGCCCGACGTTGTAGAAACCGAAGGCGCGGATGCCCTCGACGGCGGCATCGATGTCGGCATCATCGAAGATCAGCACCGGTGCCTTGCCGCCCAGCTCCATATGCAGGCGCTTGACGCTGTCGGCCGTGCCTTCGATGATCCGGCTGCCGGTGCTGACCGAACCGGTCAGGGACACCATGCGCACCTGCGGGTGATGGGTCAGCGGCTCGCCCACCGAGGCACCGCGTCCGTGAAGGATATTGACGACGCCAGCGGGGAAGATTTCGGCGAGCAGTTCTCCCAGCTTCAGGCTGGTCAGTGGCGTCTGTTCCGAGGGCTTGAGCACCACGGTATTCCCCGCAGCCAGTGCCGGGCCGAGCTTCCAGGCCGCCATCATCAACGGGTAGTTCCACGGTGCGATGGAGGCCACCACGCCCACCGGATCGCGGCGGATCATCGAGGTGTGGCCCGGCAGGTACTCGCCTGCCGCCGAACCCTGCAGGCAGCGAACCGCACCTGCGAAGAAGCGGAATACGTCGGAGACGGCCGGAAGTTCGTCTTGCAGCACCGCGTTGAACGGCTTGCCGCAGTTGTCCGACTCCAAGCGCGCGAATTCCTGCGCGTGGGCATCGATGCTGTCGGCCAGCTTGAGCAGCAAGGCCGCACGGTCTTTGGGGGGTGTTTGCGACCAGCCGGCAAAAGCGGCGCTGGCACTTTGCACCGCTGCATCGACCTGGGCGCGACTGGCCTCGCGGGTTTGCACCAGCACCTGGCCCAGGGATGGGTTGTACACGGCCAGGCTTTCACCTTCGCCGACCACCAGAGCGCCATTGATCAAAAGTTTGGTTTGCATATCCATTCTCACTATTGAACGGCAAGGCCAGTGGCTGGCCTTGGGTTGATTGATGGTGGGTTCGATGGCAGCGCAGTCCGCAATGCTGCAACTGCGCCATCCACCCGTTCTCTAGGCCAGGGCATCCGGTACGGGGCTGCGGAAAAAGCTGGTGCGACACGCCAGGTAAACCACGCCCACGCCGAGCCAGATGCACCCCATGATCAACGCGTCCTTATCCAGGCTGACCAACATCCAGCCTGTGGTGATCGCACCGATGATCGGCAAGATCACACCGCGAAGAAGCCCGGCGCCGTCCTTGACTGCTGCATCGAAGGTCAGCCGCAGGGCACACAGGTTCACCGCGGTAAAGGCGACGAAAGCCCCGAAGTTCACCAGGGACGTTGCGGTGGCAATCGTCAGCGCGAAACCTACGGTGCCGAAAGCACCGGAAAGCAGGATGTTGAACACCGGTGTCCGGTAGCGAGGGTGCAAGACGCCGAAGAACTTGCGTGGCAGCTGGTTATCCCGACCGAGGGCATACAGCAGTCGGCCCACACTGGCCTGGAACGACAGCCCTGCGGCGAAGTGGGCGATGATGATGCCCGCCAATACCACCGCGAAGAACAGATCCCCGCCGATCATCCGGGCGATCTCGAACGCCGCGCCGTCCACGTTCGCAAACGCCATGGCGGGATGTGCCAGGTACATGAAGTACGAGGAGCCGACGTACAGCACGCCGCCGATCAGGGCGACCAGCAGGATGGCCCACGGAATCGTCCGGCTCGGGTCCCTGGTTTCCTCGCTCAAGGTGGACAGCGCGTCGAAGCCCAGGAAGGAATAGGCGGCAATCGCGGCGCCGGCCATGGTCGTGGTAAAGGGTACGTCCTGATTGAAGAACGGCTTGACCGACAGCAGTCCGCCAGGGCCATTGGCGGCGACGATGTAGTGCCAGCAAAGACTGATGAATACGGCAATGATCGCCAGCTGGATCACCATCAACAGAATGTTGAACCGGTTCGCCACCTGGATGCCCAGCACATTCAGCACCGTGCTGAAGACAATGAACCCAAGGATCCAGACCCACTGCGGCACATCGACAAAGGCCATGCTCAGGTAGCTGGCCCCCAGCAACCAGATCAGCATCGGGATGAAAAAGTAGTCAAGCAAGGCCGCCCAGCCCACCATGAAGCCGAGATTCGGACTCAACATCTTGCGGGTGTAGGTGTAGGCCGAGCCGGCTGCCGGGAACACCTTGACCAGGCGCCCGTAGCTCAACGCAGTGACAATCACGCCGATCGAGGCTATGGCATAGGACAAGGCCGTGGTGTTGCCGCTGGCTTGGGAAATCACGCCATAGGTGCCAAAGACGATCAATGGCGCCAGGAACGCCAATCCGAAGAGCAGAACGGAAAACGGGCCCAGGGTGCGCTTCAACGAGGCGCCGGAGTGTGCTTCGCTCATGATCGACACTCCTCAACCGGCAAAGTCGTAAGCGGCAGTGATGATTGCGTGATAGGTCTCCACGCTCATTTCCTTGGCATTGTTGGCATCCGAGAAATTCTTCTTCGACTTGTCGGCGATTGTCAGGAAGTCTTCTTCACGCACCCCTTTCACCTCGGCAAAGCGAGGAATGCCCAGGGTCTTGCTCATCTGGAACAGGTAGTCGACAGCCGCTTTGGCGGCATTGGCGGGCGAGAGGTTGGGGTCGATGCCGAGCGCGTAGGCGACCTGGGCATGGCGCAGAACATCTGCATCCAGGTTGTGGCCGAATACGAAGGGCAGGAAGATCGCATTGCCCACGCCGTGCGGCGTGTCGTACATGCCGCCTATGGCCTCGGAAATACAGTGCACGCTGCCAACGTCGGCATTGCCGAATGCCATGCCGGCAATCAGGCTGGCCACCAGCATCTGCTCGCGGGCTTGCAGGTTGTCCGGCTCCTGGACGGCCGGCTGCAGGTACTGGCTGATCAGGCGGATGGCATGCAGGGCCAGGCCGTCGCTGATCGGATTCGACACGCGGCAGGTGTAGGCCTCGATGGCGTGAGTCAGGGCGTCCATACCGGTCGCAGCCGCGATCGACGGCGGCAGCGTGTTGGTGATGTGCGAGTCGAGCAGGGCCAGTACCGGGCCGATCCGATAGTCCAGCAGGTTCATCTTGAAGTGGCGCGCGGTATCGGTGATCACCGAGAAGCACGTCACCTCGCTACCGGTGCCCGCGGTGGTAGGGATCGCCACGATGGGCAGCACCCAGTGCTGGAGCTTGAAGGAGCCCTCGTAGTCTTCGATCCGGCCCTCGTGGGTCAGGAGCACACTCAAGGCCTTGGCGGCGTCCATCGCGCTGCCTCCGCCGATGGCCAGCAGGCCATCGATGCCTTTTCCCCGGTAGGCCTCGGCCTGGTGATTGATGTCTTCGCTGCGAGGGTTGGCCTTGACGTCCGAGATCTCCTCGAAGGCGATGCCCGACTGGTCCAGGCTGGCATAGATGCTGGTCAACAACCCTGCGGCTTTGACCCCGGCATCCGTGACGATCAGGATGCGCTCCAGACCGAGTTCACGCAGGTGCTCGCCAGTGCGCTCGCGCAGGCCAGGTTCCATGACGACTTTGGTGGGGAGTAGGAATTGGAATTTCATACAGACCTCTTGCCGGTAAGGCTCAGTTTTTGTCGTTTTTAAAGGTTCTCGGCAGCAACAGCGGTGGGCCATGCAGCTAGCCCAAGCCCCCAGCGATAGCAGCGCTGGGGGCACGTCCTGGGTGATGTCTGCGGCCCGTCAACGCAGACCGGGCAGCCGTTGCACCGCTCACCAAAAGGCATCCGGCTGCTTCTGTGCAACGGCTTGAACATGAACCACTTCGGACGACGTACTTGTTGTTATTCAATGTGCAGGGGTGACGCATCATCAGGGTTCGGCGTCAGCGGTCGTGGCCTCCTGTCGGGCCTGCTCGCGCAGGACGAATTTCTGGATCTTGCCGGTGGCCGTCTTGGGCAGCGCCATCAGCGACACATGTCGGGGGGCCTTGAAGTGCGCCAGATGCTCGCGGCACCAGCGGATCAGGTCATCGCCACTGGTGCTGGCCAGGGCGTCTTCGCGCAGGGTGACGAACGCCTGCGGGGTTTCGCCCCAGCGCGCATCGGGGCGTGCCACCACGGCGGCCTCGACCACCGCGGGGTGCAGGTAGAGCACTTCCTCGATTTCCAGCGAGCTGATGTTCTCGCCGCCGGAAATGATGATGTCCTTGGCCCGGTCCTTGATTTCCACATAGCCGTCCGGGTGCAGCACGGCCAGGTCGCCGGTGTGCAGCCAGCCGTCGGCCAGAGCGCTGCGCGTGGCCTCCGGGTTATGCAGGTAGCCCTTCATCACGGTGTTGCCGCGCACCACCAGCTCGCCCAGGGTGGCGCCATCGGCCGGGACCGCACGGCCCGTGTCCAGGTCCAGCACGCTGGCCTCCTCGAGCATCGGGTGGGCCACGCCCTGGCGGCTCATGAAGCGAGCGCGGGCTTCCAGGGGCAGCTCGTCGATACCCGGTTGCCACAGGCACAGGGTGCTGGGGCCGTAGCTTTCGGTCATGCCGTAGGCATGGGTGATGCTGAAGCCCCGCGCCTCCATCGCGGCGATCACCGCGCTGGGTGGCGCGGCACCACCGGTGATCACCGACACGCTCGCCGCCTTGGGCGCAGTGCCGCCATGCTCGGCGTGGATCAGCATCGACATCACCACCGGTGCCGCGCTCAGGTGGGTCACCGCATGCTCGGCGATGGCCCCGTGGATAGCTTCGGCTTGCACCTTGCGCAGACACACATGCGTGCCACCGGACAAGGTCACCGCCCAGGTGTGGCTCCAGCCATTGCAGTGGAACATCGGCAAGGTCCATAGGTAGACGCTGCGTGGGCCGAGCTGGAAGATCAGCGCCCCGGCACAGGCATTGAGGTAGGCCCCGCGGTGATGCAGGACCACGCCCTTGGGATCGCCGGTGGTGCCAGAGGTGTAGTTGATGGCGATCGATTGCCACTCGTTCTGCGGCGCACTCAGCGGCCGACCGGGGTCGCCCTGGGCCAGGAACGCTTCATAGTCTAGGTCGTGGGCCAGGTCGGCCGATTCGGCCTGATCATCGTCGATCCCCACCAGCAATGGCGGCGACTCGAGCATGGCCAGTACCTGGTGGACCACCGCGCCGAACTCGCGATCGCAGATCAGCACCTTGGCCGCGCAATGACGCAGGATGAAGGCGATGCTGCGCGCCTCCAGGCGGATATTGATGCACACCAGCACGGCCCCGGCGCCCGGCACGCCATAGTGCGCCTCGAGCATCTCGGGAATGTTCGGCGCCAGGATCGCCACCCGCTCTCCCGGCTGCACCCCCACCTGCTCCAGGGCACTGGCCAGGGCGCGGCTGCGCTGGTGCAACTGGCGGTAGCTGTAACGGCGCGCACCGTAGACCACGGCATCGCGCTGCGGGTACACCTGCGCGGCGCGCTTGAGGAACGACAGCGGCGACAGTGGCACATGGTTGGCTTGGTTGGGGGCAAGCTCGTGCTCGAAGGTCGAGGTCATCATGACCGCCACTCCATCGAGACATTGCCCAGGCATCGCACACACATACACACCTCCTGACCGTTGCGGGTTCTTGTTGTCCTGGCGCCCGGGCGCCTCACAGGCTGCTGCACAGGTGGCCAGCGTCGACCACGATCTCGGCGCCGCTCATGCCACGGCCGGCATCGCTGGCGAGCAGCAGCAAGGCACCGTCCAGGTCTTGCGGCTGGCTGAAGCGCCGGCCGGGAATGCGCGAGCGCAGCCTGTCCCCGGCCTCGCTGGCGAGGAACGCCTGGTTCAAATCGGTGATCACGTACCCCGGCGCCAGGGCGTTCACGCGGATGCCGTGACGCGCCAGTTCCAGCGCCATGGCGCGAGTCAAATGGGCCAGGCCGGCCTTGGCCGCAAGGTAAGGCGCAACGGCGCCCGCCACCCGGCTGGCGAGGATCGAGGTGACATTGATCAGGCTGCCGCCCTGCCCCGCGGCGATCATCCGCCGGGCGCTTTCCTGGGCCACGATCCAGGCGCCCTTGAGGTTGGTGTCGAGCACCCGGTCCCAGTCTTGATCGTTGCAATCCAGCAAGGGCTGGCTATCACTCACCCCGGCGTTGTTCACCAGCACATCCAGCGGGCCGGCAGCGTCCAGCACCCGGCAGACATCGTCGCGGCTGGTCACCTCGAGGGCGAAGGCGCGGGCGCTGCCGCCGGCCACCTCGATCTCCTCCACCAGGGTCTGCAGCGGCTGCGGGCGCCTGGCGGTCACCAGCACTTCGGCGCCGGCGGCGGCCAGGGTCATCGCAAAGTGACGGCCAAGGCCGCTGGAGGCCCCGGTCACCAGGGCTCGGCGCCCATCAAGGGCGAACATTCGGGCAAGCAGCGGCTGCATCAGTGGGCCCCCAGGCGCTGGTCGAGGATTTTCTTCGCCAGGCTCATGCGGTGCACTTCGCTCGGGCCGTCGTAGATACGGAACGGGCGAATGTCGCGGAAGATGCGTTCCACCACGGTCTCACCGGTCACGCCACGCCCGCCCAGCACCTGCACGCTACGATCCACCACCCGCCATAGCGCCTCGGCGCTGATCACCTTGGCCATGCTCGAATCCACATTGGCCCGCTGCCCCTGATCGAGCACCCAGGCGCAATGCCACACCGCCAGGCGTACCAGGTGCAGGTCCATCTGGTTGTCGGCCAGCATGAAACCCACGCCCTGGTGCTCGCCCAACGGCTTGCCGAAGGCGTCGCGAGTGCGCGCATAGTCGCAGGCAATATCGTGGGCGCGGCGCGCGGCCCCGAGCCAGCGCATGCAGTGCGTCAGGCGTGCCGGCGCCAGGCGCACCTGGGCATAGCGGAAGCCCTTGCCGATTTCCCCCAGCACATCGCTCGCCGGCAGCCGCAGGTTGTCGAAGCGCAACTGCCCGTGGCCACCGGTGAAACAACTGTCCAGGGAGTCCAGTTGCCGCTCGTGGATGATCCCGTCGCGCTGCATGTCGGACAGGAACATGGTTGCCGTGCCGTCCTCCATGCGCGCCATGATGATGACGAACCCGGCGCCCTGGGCCCCGGTGATCAGCCATTTGTGGCCATTGATCAGGTAGTCGTCGCCATCGCGGGTGGCAGTGGTGCGCAGCATCGAGGGATCGGAGCCCGAACCCGGGGCCGGTTCGGTCATGGCGAAACAGGAGCGCACATGCCCCTGGACCAGTGGCCTCAGCCAGCGATCCTTCTGTGCTTCGGTGGCCACCACGTCCATCAGGTGGATGTTGCCCTCGTCCGGGGCGTGGATGTTCAGGGCAACCGGGCCCAGTGGGGAATATCCGGCTTCCTCGAAGACTATAGCCTTGGCCACATGACTCAGGCCCAACCCGCCCATTTCGCGGCTGGCGTGGGGGGTCAGCAGGCCGGCAGCCCGGGCGCGGGCCAGCAGCTCCTGGCGCAGGGCGTCGCTAGGACCGTGGGCATCCTGACGGCAGTCGTTCTCGAACGGAATGACCTGTTCAGCGATGAAATCGCGGGTTTTGGCCTGCAATGCAAGCAGCTCGTCCGGCAGGGTGAAATTCATGTTTGTCCTTCTTTCTTCAGTCGGTCCGGGGAAAAGGTACGGGGCGGCGCTCAGGGCACGGCCTTGGGGTTGCTGATCGCCAGTCGGGCGACAGTCACCTGGCGCAGCGCCTTGACCAGGGCGAGCTGCTGATGCGTTGCATCGTGGCGGCCCTGGCGAATCTCTTGGGCGAGTTGCCGTCGGGTGTCGGGCAACGACGACCCAGCCCCCTCGATCAGGCCCCCCAGCAGTTCTTGTTCCTGACTGCAGACGCGGGCTTGCAGGCGACTTTCACGGTCCGCAATGGCCATGGCATTGGCGATCATCAGCGCCGAGTAGCGCAATTCAGTGGACAGCGCAGGCAGCAGTTGCTTGAGCAAGGTCTGGCGTGCGATCTCCAGAAGTTCATGAGCGTTCGGCTGGGTCATGGCGCTTCTCCGCCGGTCAGATTGAGGATGTCGAGCTCCAGTTCTGGCAACAGGCGGGCGGTCAGCGCCAGTTCGAGGGACGGTTCTTCGCCGGACAGGTGGCGCTGCCCCTGCTGCAGGGCGATCACTGCCCAGCGGAGGGTTGCCATGACCTGCCAGTAATGCAGTTGGCTGCGCTCGATGCGCAATGACGAGACCTCGTGGTACCCGCGCAGGAAATCCTCCAGCAGGCCGATACCGCCCGCCTCGAGATCCGGACGGGTGAAACGCCAGCAGCGGGCGGTGAACCAGCCAAGGTCCTCGCAAGGATCGCCCCAGCCGCTGAATTCCCAGTCGAGCACCGCTTCTAGGCCCTGCTCGCTGGCCATGTAGTTGCCCGTGCGGTAATCGCGATGCAGCAGGCACTGGTCGTTGCTGGATGGCGCGTGCAGTTCACACCAGCGCAGGCCCCACTCCAGGGCTGGGTAAGCTTCGGCCAGGGTGTCGAGGTAGCGGCGATAGGCACTGATGGTATTCAGGGCCGGTGCACGGTCCGGCATGGGCAGGAAATCCAGCGCTGCGCACGGTGGACGGATTTGATGCAGGCGCGCCAGGTTGGCCCCCAGTTGCGCCGCTAGCCGCGCCTGGCCGCGGGCGCCGGCTCCTGCGCTGAGCAGGCGTCCTGCAGCCACCCCCGAAACGAACTCCATGAGGAAGAACACCCGTCCGTGAACACTCGGGTCACGGCACAGCCAGAGCGGCCGCGGTACTTTTCCCCCGGCCTGGTGGACCACCTGCAACACGGCAAATTCCTGTTCGCGATCGAGGCTCGCCGGCAGCGCGGAAAGCGCATCGCTGCGCAGTACCCAGTGTCGGGTACCAGCCCATGGGCCGCCTTCGATCTGCAGTTCGAGCAGCCAGTTTTCCTGGATCGCGCCACCGCTCAGGCGCTTGCGGGCATCGATGACCACTCGCGTGGCGGCGGCATGCTCGCGGATGAAGTCGACCAGGCGCTGATCGTCGGTCGGGCTTGCGGGCGCGTTGCCAGTGGTGGGTCTCATAGGGGAACTGCTCATGGATCGATGGTCCCTGCCTTCAGTTTTGAATTAGCAGGTCAGCAGGAGCAATGCCTGTGCCAACTCTTCGCTGATCGCCCGCAAGCCACGCCAATCCTGGCGTCTGCTGTCTCAGTGAGAAGCGATGCAACAGCGCCGCGTTTCATACTTGAAAGAAATACTGCACTATCGAGGCATTTCATTTATGAACAGGTCTAGTCATGCACTCCCCCGCCTCCCAGGTCGTCGTGCTCATCAGCCACCTGCAACGTCCCCGGCAACGCAGCCGCCTTGCCCTGGTGGTGGCCGGGCTCGCCGCGGACTACCCTCACACCCATATCGAAGTGCTCGACACCTCGGTGTCCGAAGCGTTGCAGACCGCCCGCGAGCTGGAACAGCGCGGTGACGCCGACGTGTTCGTCTGCGCCGGCGCCACCGCTGCCTACCTGCGCAAGCACCTAGCACGACCGGTGCTGTCCATGCAGGTGGGCGGCGCTGACCTGCTGCGTGCGCTGGGGCACGCCCGGGAGCACTCCTCGCAAGTGGCCTTGCTCAGCTACAGCAGCATCAATCACGACCTACAGGCGATGAATGCACTGTTCACCGTGCCGGTTCACCAGGCCGCCTACAACTCCCTGGAAGAAGCCCGCCAGGCAGTCGAACAGGCCGCCCGGCTGGGCTATCTCAGCATAATAGGGTCGTCGACGGTGGTGGAGCTGGCGGAACAGGCAGGGCTGTATGGGGTGCTGTCGCTCAGTGAGGACACAGTACGCAAGGCGCTCGAGGAGGCCCTGGGCATCCTCGATAGCCAGCGCGTAGAGATCGCCAAGCGCCGCCATTTGAACGCCGTGCTGCAACACATTCCCACTGGCGTGGCGGCGGTCGATAACCAGGGCCTGGTGCAATCCCTGAATCCGGCCCTGGCGCACCTGCTGGAGCTGCCAGCCAGTGCAGCCCTGGGCCGGCCACTGCAGCAGCTGTGCCCGGAGCTGGACTTGCAACAGGCATTGCTGGATGGCAGCGGCGAAGAAAACCGGGTGATCCGTCTCGGCTCCCATGCGGTGGTTAGCAATTTGCTGCCGATCCTCGAAAACGGCGAGCGTACTGGCCTGGTCTTGACCTGCCAGGACATCACCGCCGTACAGCGGGCGGACCAGCGCATCCGCTCCACCCGCCGCCCGGGTGCATTCACCGCCCGCTACCGGCTTGAGCAACTCAGCGGCAACAGCCGCTCCAGCCGCGAACTGCTGCAGATGGCCAAGCGTTTCGCCGCCAGCCACTCGACCATCCTGATCACCGGCGAAAGCGGCACCGGCAAGGAGTTGTTGGCCCAGGGCATCCATAACGAGAGCCCTCGCCAGCAGGGGCCTTTCGTCGGCATCAACTGCGCGGCGTTTCCCGAGTCGCTATTGGAAAGCGAACTGTTCGGCTACGAGGAAGGCGCCTTCAGCGGCTCGCGCAAGGGCGGCAAGCCCGGACTGCTCGAAGCGGCCCACCGCGGCACGCTGTTTCTCGATGAAATCGGCGATATGCCCGTATCGTTGCAAACCCGCCTACTGCGAGTGCTGCAGGAGCGAGAGGTGCTGCGCCTGGGTGGCACCGAGCCGACTTCCATCGATGTACGGATCATCGCAGCAACTCACCAGGACCTGCACGCCGCCATGAATGATGGAGATTTTCGCAGCGACCTGTATTACCGGCTTAACATCCTACGGCTGCAGACCACCCCGCTGCGCGAGCGACCAGAGGATATTGCCCTGATCTGCCGGGGCATTAGCCAGCGCCTGCTGGTCCAGGGCCAGCCGCCGGGGGCAGCTGAGATACCGGCCGCCCTGCTGCCGTACCTGACCCGCTATGCCTGGCCAGGCAACGTCCGGGAACTGGAGAACGTGATCGAGAGGGCGATGCTCTCGGCCCGCGAACTGCTAAGCGAGCAGGGGCTGGATGAGTATTACCTGATCCGCGTGCTGCCCGAACTGTGCGAAGGCTCCCCTCTGCCACAGGTACGGAAAAAGTCGCCACGGGATACGGATCTGCACCGCGTTGGTAAGGCCGCGCAATTACGTCACGTACAAGAGACGCTTGAAAGCTGTCAGGGCAACCTCGACGAAGCGGCACATCGCCTGGGCATCAGCCGGACCACATTGTGGCGCCGGCTGCGCTCCGAGCGTTGAATACATAATAAGCATACACAAGGCAGCCCTTTACTCCGCACTCTTCAACTGTATCGCGCTGAAACAGCAGTGCACGCGAGCAGCAGCTTCGCCAAATGCTTGTCAGCGCCGCTCGGATCTTTGCGTTGCTTAAGTTGTTCCAGCCTACCTATTGCTACGGCATTTTTTGATTGTCACTTCCCCAACCTTCGGCATGGCCGATCGCCAGGTTTTCTCGGTTTCTCTTGGTATTGATCGCCAATGCCAAGCGCTCGGAAAATGCGGTCCGACCCAGCAGATCATCTTGCTGTAGCGTGATCGGTCGGTTATCGACGAACTGTAAATTGTCGTTCGTCATTGATTGCCTCCCTGAATAGCCTGCTCAACCTACACGAAGTAACGTACCCGCAACGAGCCTATCAAGGGTGCTGACGCCGTTTGTTGTACAGGGTTTCCGCAGCAGCACTAATTGCGCCTTCTGGTTCTCCGCGCACGCACGGTGTGTCAAGGCAGTTTCGCTGCGTTTCTGCCGGCTTATCTTGGTCCAGTCGATCTTGCAGCGCGTAGAACTGATCGCCAGCCTGCACTGCAGCGAGGCGTGCCTGGTCCAGTTGGTCAGATAGCATCAGCGTTTGTGCCAAGTAGGCCTTTACTCTCGTCCCGGGCCTTATCAATCTCACGATACATCCTTTCTTCGAGATCTGGGTGTAGCGCTGCTGCTCGCTACGCACATGCTCGGACTGTGCAAGGCTTCCCTGCCACTGCTGACGAACCTAGATAAATTGTGCATGCGCCTCGTCACGTTACGCCGGCAGACCGCAGCGCTGCCTGCACAGGTCGTCGATTTGCACCTGATATTGAGTTAGCAAGTGCTCCAGATTGGCCAGGCCGGCATCCAGTGCGCCTAGCGCCTCGCGCTCTTATGTCAGTACTTGGCGCTGACCGGCTAACGCCTGCTCCGTGACGCTCTGGGCCAGGGTGACGGCCCGCTGCTAGATGGTCAAAAAGGCCTGCGCCACCTCCCTCGGCAGATCGGGCAGCCGTGTCTCACCACGCAAGCGCCCGGCCAACTGTTGCCATCATTGATCCAGCAACGCACCAACCCGCGCCGGACTACCCCGTCCGAGCTGCAAGTGCACCCGCTCCACCGTCGACCGCTCGCCGCGAGCCAATACAGCATCCGCGGGGGCAAACACGTCAGTTCCGGCACCCTACTGCCATGGCCCGTCTCCAGCTATATTAGATCTGATAAGCAAAGGTTATCCGAACCTATTGCAGCGGTGAGCGAAATGAAATTGACAGAGCCGGTGAAGATCCCCTCCTCTCAGTTGTTGGTGCTGGCGGAGTTGACCGACAGCACCCGCGCCGCGGCCGAGGCATTCATTGCGGCCGGCACCGCAACCAATACTGTGCGCAGTTACCAGAGTGCCCTCACCTACTGGTCGGCCTGGCTGCGGCTGCGCTACGGACACGTGCTGGGCGATGCGCCACTCCCCGCGACCGTGGCCGTGCAGTTCGTCCTTGATCATTTGGCCCGGCCGTTGGCCGACGGTACCTGGGCGCACCTGCTGCCGCCGGCGATCGACGTGGCGCTGGTGACCGCCCGGGTCAAGGGCGGACTGGGGGCGCTGGCCTTCAATACCGTCAGTCACCGCCTTTCGGTGCTCGGCAAATGGCATCGGCTCAACGGCTGGGCCAATCCGTGCGAAGAACCGGCGCTGAAGACCTTGCTCCGCGACGCGCGCAAGGCGCAATCGCGCCAGGGTGTGACGGTGCGCAAGAAAACCGCGATCGTGCTGGAGCCGTTGCAGGCGCTACTCGCCACTTGCACCGACGGCGTGCGCGGGGTACGTGATCGCGCTCTCCTCCTGCTGGCATGGAGTGGCGGTGGCCGTCGGCGGTCCGAGGTGGTCGGCCTGCAGGTCGGCGACGTGCGCCAACTGGATGCTGACACCTGGCTGTACGCTCTCGGCACCACCAAGACAGACACCGGCGGGGTGCACCGTGAGAAGCCGCTGCGCGGCCCAGCAGCGCAGGCCCTCGCTGCCTGGCTGGTGGCGGCACCTGCTGACAGTGGCCCGCTGTTCCGCCGGCTTTACAAAGGTGACAAGGTCGGCACTACAGCGCTGTCAGCGGACCAAGTCGCACGCATTGTCCAGCGCCGAGCGCAACTGGCGGGTCTCGACGGCGATTGGGCGGCGCACAGTTTAAGGTCGGGGTTTATAACCGAGGCCGGGCGCCAGGGCGTGCCGCTCGGCGAAGTGATGGCCATGACTGAACATCGCAGTGTCACCACGGTGATGGGTTACTTTCAGGCAGGCTCCCTGCTCGACAGTCGGGCCAGTCAGCTCCTCGGACCGACACCGATAGCGAGCGAAGCTGCGCCAGAACCAGCAGCCGGGTCAAAGGGGGCGAGCGTCTTCTGCGCGTCAGCCATGACGAACGCGGGAGACTGAGGCGGTTGCGTCGCTGATCGATAGGTCTGGTGGAGAGATAAAGCCACTTAGGCAGAGGCTGCGTACACCTGAAGTTACATGGGGAACAAGTCGATGGCAAAAATGCTTTTGCTGGGAGTACTGCTGTGGTAAGCCGCTCGCGGCACCAGCGAATTCGCTGGTAGGCTACAGGTGAGGTGTCGTTCGACGGAGGCATAGACTGAGAGGAAAAACCGCTCCAACGCATTGATCGCGGTGCCTTCATGATCCTCGTAGAAGTACGACAGATAGCCCATACCATCGCGATCGTGGATGACCATGCCTTTCTGCAAATGGTAGGAGTGGTCCAGACCGGTGATTTCGTCCGGGAGGAGCTGGAAAGTATCGTGATCGAACTCCTGATAGCTCTCTGGGTGCCGAAATGAGTGAAAGTGCTTGCTGACAGTCCCCAACGTCGGAGCGTTGAACATGAACAAGTATGTCCTCGCCGCGAGTCGCAGGTTTTGGAAACTCTGGAAATAGTGAATGACCTCATGAAACCCGGCCCGGTTGATCGAGGTTTTTACTTCGATAATGGCAATCACCGCCTCCGCCGGCCCCCCCCTACTCGATAGAACGGGGCATATCGGTGCGAGTCGTAAATCAGAATGTCGCACTGCTTGGATAAACCGCCCACGCTGTCGATGATGAAGCCCTGCTCCACACTGACCGCCCCCGGCAGGTGGTCTTTGAGGAACTGGCGAAGCACCGCTTCGGCCAGTGCGCTAGTGGTCGGTTTGTGGCGGGTGATGTACACCTTGGCCTGGGCGATCTTGCTGTACAGTTCCTGACTCGCATGATCAAAGTAGTGACTCATGCCTTCTCCCTTTAAAGGTAAGCCGCAATGCTGATGGCTGCCGCCGGCCAAGCCCCATCGATTGTCGGTATGACGCACCATCTCGACAAGACGCCGCCGCGCTGGCAGTTGAACACCCGCAGCGGTTCACCCTGCAGCACCAACGCAGTGGCCTCCAAAAAATTACTAATGTACCAGTGCATCGTTGCTTATCGCTTGAAAATGACGTGACAGCGGGCTGCTTGCACGTTGCGTGATTTCTTCCGTTTGCTAGGCTGGAAACAGATCTCCGTCAGGCGCAACGGAGGGATCTGCATGAGCGCCAACGCACTCAATGATCACCACTTGGCGCATCGTGCGCCGCTGCCCCAGGGTATCTATGGCAGCAGATCCTAGGAGGCTTGGGGGCTTCTGGGCCGCAACCACAGCCCTGTGGGCATGACCGTTCATAAGTCCTTGGCTCCAGGAAACCCTGCAGCAAGACGTTTCGCTCGATCCGCGAAGTGCGAATCTGTGCAACTGAAAGCCACCTCATGCACGATTCATCAGTGATGATTGCCTGTCGGAGCAGCCCATGGCACTACTGCAAACTATCTATTTCATCCCCGGTCTCGGTCAGGAAATCACCGATTTTCTGTTGCACACCGTGCCCCTGCGTAGACGGCGTAAAGTGGCGCGCTACCTTCAGCATGTCGACCTATGGTTGCGCCACACACAGTACAAATCGCTCAGTGAGAGCCTGCTGCCGCTAGGGAAACTCTGAAAAAGACTTTCTGATTTGGCAAAATACCGCGACCCCACCCACCGAGTTTCCCGATGAAGCAGATGACCTTCGCCGACGCCGAGTACGCTGGCAAGCGCAAGCAAACCCGCAAGGAGTTGTTCCTGATCGAGATGGATCGGGTGGTGCCGTGGAAGGGCTTGATTGCTTTGATCGAGCCACATTATCCGAAAGGTGAAGGTGGCCGTCCGGCCTACCCGTTGATGGCGATGCTGCGTGTGCATCTGCTGCAGAACTGGTTCGGCTACAGCGATCCAGCGATGGAGGAAGCGCTGTACGAAACCACGATCCTGCGCCAGTTTGCCGGGCTGAACCTGGAGCGCATCCCCGACGAAACCACCATTCTCAACTTCCGCCGCTTGCTGGAGAAACACGAGCTGGCGGCCGGCATCCTCGCTGTCATCAATGGCTATCTGGGCGACCGCGGCCTGTCGCTGCGCCAGGGCACCATCGTCGATGCAACGCTGATCAATGCGCCCAGTTCGACCAAGAACAAGGACGGCAAGCGCGACCCGGAAATGCACCAGACCAAGAAGGGAAACCAGTATTATTTTGGCATGAAGGCCCACATCGGCGCCGATGACGAATCGGGTCTGGTGCACAGCGTAGTGGGCACGGCGGCCAATGTGGCGGATGTCACCCAGGTGGACAAATTGCTGCATGGCGACGAAAACGTGGTCTGCGCCGATGCAGGCTACACCGGTGTCGAAAAGCGGCCCGAGCATGAAGGACGTGAAGTTATCTGGCAGGTGGCGGCACGCCGCAGCACCTACAAAAAACTCGATAAGCGCAGCGTGCTGTACAAAGCCAAGCGCAAGATTGAAAAGGCCAAGGCTCAGGTGCGCGCCAAGGTCGAGCATCCGTTCCGGGTAATCAAGCGCCAGTTCGGTTACACCAAGGTGCGCTTTCGCGGCTTGGCCAAAAACACGGCGCAACTGGTGACACTGTTCGCTCTGTCGAACCTGTGGATGGCGCGCCGACATTTACTGACGAATGCAGGAGAGGTGCGCCTGTAATGCGGGAAATGGCCACCGGAGTGGGGTCCGGGTGGCGAAAACGTAAGAAATACTCGTCGAATTGATTGTTTTTTGATCATTTGGCGAGTTTAAAAGTTGCGCTAGGTGGTATGCCGGGGAAATACATGGCTACTTCAGACCATCCCTAGAGGCCTATGTATATTTTTATATTTCACATATCTCTGTATACCCCGGACCGGCAGAGCCCACAGAACCCAGGAATTACTACCTTCCAGTGTACATTGATGACTTGCTCATCCAGCGTAAACTGAAGGGCTTGGGTCGACTGAGCAATCGCCAGGCCACTTCCAGAATCGCCGCCGCTATGAACTGGCAGGAACATCGCTTCGGCAAAAATCTGGACCCCCTGCGCTCCCAGATGAAGAAGCTCTACCGTCAAGCCACTCACTTTGTCCATGCCGTTGAACTCACAGCACACACTAAATTGTACTCAGGCGAAAGCCTGGAACTGATAAGCGGAAGTTGCAGAGGTGTGGAGCACTGGGTGAGGGATCTCGCGATGCTTCGTTTGTTACAAGAAACGGGATGCACCACATCGGATCTGGCCAAAGCAAAATTCGCCGATCTTCTTTACGGATACAATGATGCGTGGTATTTCCAATTCGGCAATGATAAGGAGATCTGCCTCACCGAAGGGAGCGCCACCCTCTTGCAGGCGTTACTGGGCCGACATCATCATTTGGCGAAACATCGCGTTAATCACCAAAAGCTGTTCAGCATGGGAGACGCTGGAGTCGAATTCGAGATGAGTGCCGACGAGATAGAAGTCGTATTAGAACGCCGCTACCGCTTTGCGCTAATGCTAAGCAGCGTGAACTGCCCATCGGTTGTCAATCTTTACGATCCTGACGCCACACCCTTTCCGGAAGGATTTGTCAGTGAGTGTGAGGCGCTCATTCCACCCCTTGGAAAAACCCACAAGGTCGTCAACCTCCAATTTACGGCCGACTTTGATAGAGCACTTGAGCGCCCTACCTCCGCTGCCTCAGAAGACCAATATTTTTACGAAGATTGGGACGCTGCGATTCGCAACTCCAGACTGGCATTGGCAGAATCGGAGGTTTTACACGCCAATGAAACACCTGCCGAAACACAGAATGCCAATCTGCGACAGAAGCACGTGCTGATTGCCGGCGAAAGCATCGATGAAACGGCCTGGGTCAATTGGGGCGTAGACTAATTGTTTATCACTGTGACAGCGACGCATACGTCTCTCGCTGCGCCGGTTTGCTCACCTTCCACCGACCGAGCTCACCGAAAACGGAGCGGGCTGTAAAATGGAATTCACAAGCGGCTTGCTGGGGAAGGATAATCAGCGCCCATGCAGCGGGTCCTACCCACCGGCGATAGATCACTTGATTGGGGTTCGCCCTATAGCAGGTTAGATCCGATTGAGGTAGCCGGCGTATCTGCCTGGTGATGAAAAAAATAATTTCATGAGCTAGTATTTTCGTCATCAGCCATTTTCTTTCGCGTTCCCCTTTGAGTGAAGCAAATACTTCGTGCGTCCGTTTCGATTCAAGCCAAGCTCCCAGTTTTCTGTTGACACATGACCTTGCCTTCGAGCACAAGTCAGATGGCGTTTTAACCCCGTACCAAAAACATAACCAGTCAAGATAGCCGACGAGTTGGTACCCTTGCTTGGGCACCTCACACTCCTCAATACTCCGCCAAATTCCGGCAAGCTTTTGCTTACTCAGTTTGATTTCAGGAAGAAAGCGCTTTCTAATTTTCCGGAAAATACACTTCAAAATCGGAACAAGGTCTTTGACTGTCAGCTCTATTACCGATCTTTCAACTGGCGAGCAACGACTGATGTTACTGACTCTGTAAAAACCCACATTTTTATCACCCTGACCTGATGCAGCCCTAGTCTGAACCTCATTGAACAGCGCACGCTGATGCACCGCAAAATCAGTGATGGCCGAGGAAAACTGAGCGGCATTATCAAAGTAAATATTGGTCGGCTGATTTATATCAAAAAACACCTGACTGTCCCTGCCGCGCTCAAAAATTCGATGGGCCAAAATTAGGCGGTTTAGCCCGGATTTATTCAAATAGGACCGGCCACTTTGACAGCCCTTGAGTCGCAGTAGATGGCCACAATGGTTGCAGCCGTATGGTTCACGGAACAACCTGCTGTTTAACGAGTAGTCCATCGCCCCTCCGCAGGTCTGACACGCTTGGCTCAACTCGACCTGATGGATCGGGCACTGCTTGATGAGTAAGTATTGAAATAGGGAGTAGTGCATGCCACGCACCATGCATACTGGACACACTCTTAAAGTGGCTGCAATGTGATCATTGCTCGGTACAGCTGACGGCACTAAAAAAAGTGCATTTTGCTGCGCTCTATCGAGGGTAAAGCACTCGTGGATCGCTACAGGGTTCACAGCCGTGATGTGGGCGAGGTTTGGGAATCGGCTAAGTTTGCCGTTACCCTCGCTCTTTGATGGCGCAAAGATTTTAACCAGCGCAGCCCCATGGATGACGTTATAAAGTGCAAACCGGCTTAGAATCGAATATGCAGATTCGTAAGCCATGTACAGTGGGGCCACCGGACAGTACCTAGGGTTGATGCTCAGCGTCTTAGTATCCGGGACGATTATCATCATCAAGCGTTCGGATCAGCAGCTTTACTATTGCGCGTTGCGGCCTGAAACCAAGATTCACGTATAGATCGCAAACTGAACTCCCTGGTAATGGTGTAGCTTGGGTGATCCATGTCGACACTATCGCGCAAAATAATCTCTATCGTTTTACTGAAATACTGCATCGGTATTTCCATTTTGCTTTTCAGCTTCAACTCCTTATAAGCATCACAAAAGGCATCCCACAGTATGTCTTTCACTTGCGCCAGCCTAAAGCCATTGGCATATGCCTGTGGGACAAAGAATTTGGTGAACGTCCATGTGGAATTGGCCGGATAAGGGGTACTGTCAAAAAAGCCAAGGCAGGTCGCGAAATCTTCTTTTTCGCGTATTCCGCGGAAAGGGTGCTCGTAAAGCATGAACCTATTAACAATAGCCTCTCCCTCCACCCCGGTATTGAGGAAGGTTTTCTTCTGTTCCAGCAGTTGCTGCTGCCCTACCAGGATGGGAAGCAATATCACGCCCTTTAGCCGCAGGTCATTGTAGATATCCTTGACCCAGTCAAAATGCTGCTGCTGAAGCCGCTGAGCTTCATCAATGAACAGAATAAAGACCTGCCGTGAATCCTTGCACGCCGCCTGCTCCATGAAATTCACTAACCGAAGATGTTTTTTTGAGAGGCTAACATTGTCATTCCACTGCTTGTGACCGACCACCGCCAGCAGTGAGTTATAAAAATTACCTTTCGTGGCTGATATTCCCGCTTCGCGTTGTAAATAACAACAGGAAAATCCGGAAAATCTTGCGTAAGGCATTGCTGGCAATAAAGCATTGCCCAGGTCTTACCGTAACGGGTATGCCCCCAGATGACTAAACCAGAATCTCTGCGACGAATAACCTTAAGCACAAGCGCGTAAGTCTCACCGATCGAAAATGTCGGAATCAAATACCGCTGATTGCAGACAGGATGAAGATCAACCTCGACGGGTCTCGTATCCTGGATATCCATTTGCACCCTCTATTTCAAAAAGTGAAAACTTTAAACAGCTTTACTCTGTCGACTTGTGATTCCGATGCCGGGGGAGGCGTTTCTTCCTCGACAGACGAACCTGATGAAACCATGCCAGTGTTTTTGTAGAGGTTCGTCGCGCTCTCTCGAGTCATTTTGTTACCTTTCAATTGAAACCTACGGACAGCTTCAATGAATGACTCACTTTCCGTAAAGCGGAATTGTCCGTCCTTCACGGCCTTTGAAATCTCGGTCTGCAATTTGTAGCTGTGTGGCGTGATTGAGTAAGGTGGCGGCGGTGTCAGCACACCAATAAACGCACCAGACTCATCAAGCAAATTGATCGAAGAGACATCTCTACGAGAGTACTCAATGATCATTTTCCGCCCCGCCGAATTACTTCGCAATACGTCCGGATTTCGGTATTTCTGGTAAGCAAAGTTAATGAACGCGCCCCCATATTTGGCATTTGACTGCACGATCTTTGGCTCGCGAATTCTCGTAAACGCTGCCTCATTTTGATAACGAATAGGCAGTGTGTTCGGCGGCAACGCCCTTGCCTTCATACGCATGAGGAACAAGTCCAATGGGGTGTGGCCTTGGATTGACGCGTGCGGCCGACCGTTATAGTCAGAGATCACTATGTCCACGGCACTTTCCAACTCTTCTAGAGACAGCAACATCTTCAAAGGGTTTTTGGATTTTGGCGATAAACGTGCCTTGATCTCGTCTGCGGACTCACTACCCGTGGTACCAATTATTTTGTGAGAAAAATTTTGCACTAAATAGAGAAAAAAACGCTCCACAACAGGGCGATCATTGGGCGTGTGCGGTCTGCCGAACTCCACCACACAGCCAAGCCTATCATTTAGCACCTCAATCACATGCTTCGCCTTATGCGCCCAAGCATTATCCAGTTTTAGTGTGGACCACGTTTGCCACGCGCCCGAACTTTCTGAGGGGAACCCCCCTTCATCGCAATAACGGGTATCAGGAATATTCAGCGGTGGACGAGCGTGTGGGCTCAGGGCTCGATAAATCGCCGTTAGCAAGTCGACTTGATCATAGTTGTGACCCAGTGCCAATGAATAGCCCAACACGCACCTTGAAAATTTTTCGATCAGACAAATTAGCCAGACCCTAAGAATTTCATATTCAACAGGCTCCCCATAGGCATCCCTTTCGCGAATAACCAAGCGAATATCCAATTTGTGTCCATCTGCTTCAACTTGCTCCAAGATATCCGATGGATCAATATCTCGGACGCTCTCGTTAGCTTGTGAGGACTTCAACTCCTGCTCTGCTTTCAATTCTCGGTGTTTATCCTGCAACCACCTCCTAAGCCCGCTTATACCTTCGGTTTTTTGATTTAATGGGTATTCATTTTTGGTAACTCCAACCTCAATGCACTTGCGCACGAACGCTTTATGAACCGCTATAAAGTAGTCGCCGCCAGATTTCCGAGGTTTATATCTACGGGCTTGCGCTTTCAGCCAATCATCCACATCTGGATGTTGCTCAACGAAGTGCGTAAAAACGCCGGAATATCCTTGCGTTGCGGATGAACTGGGCTGCGCTGTCCGATTATATTTTCTTTCACCGCTGCGCTTATAAGGTATTGCGGCCACCCAGCCAATGGGACTTCCGGATTTGTCCAGCGCTTCGCACTTGTCGATGACTCGATAAAGCGTTGAGCGGGGTATCCCGTATTTTTCTTGAATTTCCTCTAGCGATGCGCCTTCCTTCAAGAACGCCCGGATAGCTTTAATACGATTCTCCGTCGGACCTCGAAGGCCATCCGGCAGGACCGTTAAGTCAACAGCGCGCCATTTATCACAGTCGTAACCTTCTCGTTCGCGTTCGGACCTAGAAAATCGTTGATCACTCATCCTGGGCATCTCCATGGCCTAATTGGGATGTCCCACTTAATTTTGTCGAACTCAAACTCTTGACGTTCAATCGGCCCTTTCTGACTAACTCGAACACCAAAGCTGCGCCCTTTTCGCCAAAATCCTGCTCAACCGCGTGCATAGCGCTGCTCACCGTAAGTCCATGCCTTGGGAGGAGTCTCATTACTTCGCGAAGATTGCGCTCAGTCAGTGCATCTCTCTGCTTGTTGATATAGGAAAGCATGAGTAGGTAGTTTTCGTAGCGGGTACGTTCTGATTTCAGGAAGTCAGTATCTAAAATTTCGCAGAGAAAGCCGTTATCGTCGGCATAATTCTGGACTTCAACGGTCGTGCTGGTTCCCAGGCACGACTTGGACACCACAATGATTGAAGCGTGGCTATTCTCGAACGCAAGCGCAACCGGAATTCTAACTTTGTCCAATTCGATGAAACGCTGGTTCACGGTTAAATCGCTCACCCAAGGATCAAACTCCACCTCGGCGAATCGCCACAGCGTGGGTCGGCAGAACAAGCTGACCTTTTCGTTTTGCTTATGACTGAACACCACGAATTCTGGAGCGCCCGCTGGTCGTGAAGGATGGGAGAGTGGGTCCATTGCTTTCCTTTTGACTAATACCCGCAAAATCATTAACTTATGAAGTTGCAAAATTGCACATGCACTCAAAAGTTTCATAATTAGAGAGGAAGTATGGGTGACAGATGGTCAATCGTTATATTTTATAAGAATATAAAATATATTCTTTATTTCTGGAGGGGGGTGGACAGTCTAGGGGGTATATAGATCGACTTCGATTTATAACTGGATTTCCATTAGAAATACTTAAGTGAGGTCGTCAAAGACGATGGATGCATTTCAAATGCTGAGTTTCAAATTTTGAAAGTCTCGAATTTTCGAAGTCGCAAGCCTACCCCCTAGGTGGTTTTTCACGGATGAATATGCTTTTTGCGGACCTGGATGACTCAGGCCTGCCAAGCTACTTCAGCCACCCGCTGAAGTGGATTTTGTAATTGCCAAAGTGCTCCGCACTCAACTCAAGAGCTCCAATCCGCGCTCGTCGATGACTGGCACGGCTTCGAGCAAGTAACGCTTGAAACTCTCCAGCGTTGCATTGCTAGGGATGGTCTGAAGTAGCCATGTATTTCCCCGGCATACCACCTAGCGCAACTTTTAAACTCGCCAAATGATCAAAAAACAATCAATTCGACGAGTATTTCTTACGTTTTCGCCACCCGGACCCCACTCCGGTGGCCATTTCCCGCATTACAGGCGCACCTCTCCTGCATTCGTCAGTAAATGTCGGCGCGCCATCCACAGGTTCGACAGAGCGAACAGTGTCACCAGTTGCGCCGTGTTTTTGGCCAAGCCGCGAAAGCGCACCTTGGTGTAACCGAACTGGCGCTTGATTACCCGGAACGGATGCTCGACCTTGGCGCGCACCTGAGCCTTGGCCTTTTCAATCTTGCGCTTGGCTTTGTACAGCACGCTGCGCTTATCGAGTTTTTTGTAGGTGCTGCGGCGTGCCGCCACCTGCCAGATAACTTCACGTCCTTCATGCTCGGGCCGCTTTTCGACACCGGTGTAGCCTGCATCGGCGCAGACCACGTTTTCGTCGCCATGCAGCAATTTGTCCACCTGGGTGACATCCGCCACATTGGCCGCCGTGCCCACTACGCTGTGCACCAGACCCGATTCGTCATCGGCGCCGATGTGGGCCTTCATGCCAAAATAATACTGGTTTCCCTTCTTGGTCTGGTGCATTTCCGGGTCGCGCTTGCCGTCCTTGTTCTTGGTCGAACTGGGCGCATTGATCAGCGTTGCATCGACGATGGTGCCCTGGCGCAGCGACAGGCCGCGGTCGCCCAGATAGCCATTGATGACAGCGAGGATGCCGGCCGCCAGCTCGTGTTTCTCCAGCAAGCGGCGGAAGTTGAGAATGGTGGTTTCGTCGGGGATGCGCTCCAGGTTCAGCCCGGCAAACTGGCGCAGGATCGTGGTTTCGTACAGCGCTTCCTCCATCGCTGGATCGCTGTAGCCGAACCAGTTCTGCAGCAGATGCACACGCAGCATCGCCATCAACGGGTAGGCCGGACGGCCACCTTCACCTTTCGGATAATGTGGCTCGATCAAAGCAATCAAGCCCTTCCACGGCACCACCCGATCCATCTCGATCAGGAACAACTCCTTGCGGGTTTGCTTGCGCTTGCCAGCGTACTCGGCGTCGGCGAAGGTCATCTGCTTCATCGGGAAACTCGGTGGGTGGGGTCGCGGTATTTTGCCAAATCAGAAAGTCTTTTTCAGAGTTTCCCTAGTGCTGCGCGCCGGCCAGACCCAATAGACGGTGTTGAACTCATCCACCACATGCAGCAACCAGCGCATTGTCAACGTCGACCAAGCAATCGCCTGGCATGAGTGCGGGAAATTTTCGGCCCCTCGCGGTCGAACAGCGCGTAACCAAAATGCTCTTCGAGGGTTTTAACGTGCCGGCTCACGGCACTTTGGATGATGAACAGGTTTTCTGCGGCCTGGGTAAATGAGCTGAAACGCGCGGCGCAATTCAAGGGCGCGTAATGCGTTTTGATCCTGAGTACCATGATTTTTACTCATCGTTACCTGGCTTTTTTTCTGCTTTTAAATACAGAGCGCTTGCCAAATAATGAGCCATATAAACAAGCGATCGAACTTATAAAGCACTCGAGCGAAACAGCAACTTACCTCCAGCTATCATTGCGTGCGGCATGCACCCTCCTCGCTGTGGTCTTCATCATGCTTAAACACACAGAAGACGACTGGTGATGCCAGATTTCAATCAATTCCTGTCCCCCAGTATCCAGCAAACCCGACTCGATCAAGTGGTGGAATCCGATATGTTGAAGGACATCGCGCTCGAACTTGTGAGGCCACACGCCGAGGCAGCCCTGGCATTTGAGCAGGAGCAAGGACGGCTACAGCAGGCGTGCGGATTTTGAGCCCGCACATCCTCATCGACCAGGCCATCGAGGGCGTTGCCGATCCCGACAGTGAGCCCGGCATCGATATCCTGGTGCAAGGCCTGATCACCCGCCTTTTCACTGATGGGGCAATCACCACTGCTGAATTCAACCACTACTGCAAGCGCTTGATGGACGTCTGTCAAAAGCGCAAGGAGGCAGAATGATCCCTTCCCCAGTCAAGTCGCTCATCGACGAGCAGTTGGCAGACATCTCCGCCCACAACCTGCGCGATGCCTACTGAATTTCCGCTTTTTCGGTAATAAGAAAGGCTTCCTGCATTTGAAAAACCTGCCAATCGGTACGGTGCCTCCGCCCCCAGCGATCACGCCGGGCTGAATAAAATAAGCCGCCCTGCTGTTGGTTCTGCCCTCTCCACTTCTGCCATTAACTTCCCACTCTAAAGGCCCTGTAAAATGACAGAGATATCGGGGACATCCGGTGTCTGCGTCAATAGCGATAACGGCCACCTTTCTTCAAGCTAAGCATGCTCTCTAGTTGCTCGGGCAGCGCTTGTTTCAGCGCCTGTTCGGTGTAACTTATTTTTCACTTTCGACTGTCATTCAGCCCTCTCTGCGGCCCACTGCTTACTGTCTGAATATAGTCGCTGTCATGGATTAAACACCCTCTCTTGTTCCATCAACTTTCCAGCGCTGCGTTTGCCGCAGCCGATGAGTGCATGACCATGGAAGAGCTAAGTTATTTGAAGAAAGTCGAATCCAACGCACGCACCTATGCCGCCAATTTCCAGCGCCTGTTCGTCAGCGGCAACGGGGTGTGGCTCAGGGATGCGCAAGGCAAGGAATACCTCGACTGCCTGGCCAACGCCGGTACCCTGGCGCTGGGCCATAACCCGCCGGAAGTCAAAGACGCGGTGCTGGAGTTCCTGGGCTCCGACCAGTTGCAGCAAGCACTGGACCTCTCCACTCCGGCCAAACATGCCTTTGTGCAGGAGCTGTTTTCACAACTGCCGGCAGGCATGCGCGATACCAGCAAGATCCTGTTCTGCGGCCCCAGCGGCTCGGATGCGGTGGAAGCGGCGATCAAGCTGGCGCGCCACTACACCAAACGTGCGGCATTGATGGCGTTTCACGGTGGCTATCACGGCATGACGGCTGGCGCCCTCTCGGCCATGGGCAACCTCAACCCCAAGGGCATCCCCAGCGTTACTGCACAAAACACCCATTTCCTGCCATTTCCGTACCGCTTCCGCTGCCCGTTCGGTACCGACGGTGAGCAAACCGATCAACTGTCGCTCGAGTACATCCGCACCGTGCTGTCGGACCCTGAAGGTGGCGTCACCCGCCCGGCCGCCGTGCTCGTCGAAGTGGTGCAAGGCGAAGGCGGCTGCATTCCTGCCTCGAACGCCTGGCTGCGCGGGCTGCGCGAGATCACCCATGAGCTGGGTATCGTGCTGATCATCGACGAAGTCCAGACCGGCCTGGGCCGCACCGGCAGCACCTTTGCCATCGAACACGCAGGGATCGTCCCCGATATTCTGGTGCTGTCCAAGGCCATCGGTGGCGGCTATCCGTTGTCGGTCATTGTCTACGCCGAACACCTCGACACCTGGGGCCCGGGCATGCACGCCGGTACCTTCCGTGGCAATCAGATCGCTATGGTCGCCGGGCGCGCAACCATGCGCCACATTCGCCAGGCGGGCCTGGTGGAACACGCCGCCGCACGCGGAGCGCAACTGCTCGCCGGCCTGCAGGACATTGCCCTGCGCCATGATGCGATTGCCGACGTGCGTGGCCGTGGCCTGATGATCGGCGTCGAGGTCACCAAGCCGCGTACGGAGAGCCGCACCGGCCTGGGCGACGGCACACTGGCCAAGGCGATCAAGCTCAACTGCTTCGACAACGGCCTCGTCATCGAGACCGGTGGGCGCCACGGTTCGGTATTGCGCTTCCTGCCCGCCCTGACCATCACCGAAGCCCAGGTTGGCAGCGTACTTGATCGTTTCGAAGACGCCATCAGCAGCGCCACCGCGCACCGTTTGCAGGTGGTCGGCTAAGCCCATGAAAACAGCAGCAGCGCCGAGCTGCTGTTGTGCCATGCCAAACCTGATGCAATGAAAAGCCCGCCAACCGACACCGGTTGGCGGGCTTTTTGGTATGCGCTTCAGTCCCGGGCAAGCGACTCGATCGGATCCAGCCGCGCAGCATTACGCGCAGGTACAAACCCGAAGATGATGCCGATCAGGCTGGAGCACACGAAGGCGGTGATAATCGATTCCAGCGAAAACACCATCTGCCATTCCGTGATCACCAGGGAGAACACGAACCCGATACCAAACGACAACGCAATCCCGATCACCCCGCCAATCAGACAAACCATCACCGCCTCCACCAGAAACTGTTGGCGAATGTCCGACTGCCGCGCCCCGACCGCCATGCGAATACCGATTTCGCGTGTACGCTCGGTCACCGACACCAGCATGATGTTCATCACCCCGATGCCACCCACCACCAGTGAGATCAGCGCAATCAACGACAGCAGCAATGCCAGCGACTGGCTGGTTTTCTGCACGGTTTGCATGATGCTATCGAGGTTGTAGGTGAAAAAGTCCTTGGTCCCGTGGCGCTGTTGCAACAGCTTGACCACGTTATCCTCCACCACCTTGCTCGGCTGGCCATCCTTGATCCGCACCGTGATGCTGTCCAGGTAGCGTTGACCCAACAGGCGCCCGGCGGCGGTTTCGTAAGGCACCCAGACGTTGAGTGCCTTGCTGGTGTTGAAGATATTCTTATTGTCCGCCGCCACCCCAATCACCGTGCACGGCAGGTTGCCCACCAAAATGATCTGGCCCAGCGCCTCGACGTCCGGGCCGAACAGGCGATTACGGGTGTTGTGGTCAATCACCACCACTTGGGCCTGGTGGGTGTCGTCGTCCTGGCTGAAGGTGATGCCTTCGGCGATCTTGATCCCGCGGACCTGGAACGAGCTGGCACTCACGCCATTCACCGTGGCGTTCACATCGATATTGCCAAAGCGCAACAGCAGGTTGCGTCCGGCGTTAGGGGTGGCACTGTCGATGTAATGCAACTCGCTGAGGGCGGTCACATCGGACAACACCAGGGTTTCAATCGCCGACGCATGGCTGTCGCCAAAGTCGGTGCCCGGGTAGATGTCGATGGTGTTGCTGCCGATCGCCTGAATATCATTCAAGACATAGCGCTTGGCGCCCTCCCCGATGGCCACGATCGACACCACCGACGTGATGCCGATCACGATGCCGAGCATGGTTAACAAGGTTCGCATGCGGTGGGAAATCAGCGCGACCCAGGCCATCACGAAGGCTTCCTTGAACAACCCCAGGCTCGCCACCAGACGCCGCCCCGGCGTAGCCCGGCCCTGGGTGGGAACCGGGGCCTCGACCTCCGGTGCGGCGCGCTCGTTGAGGCGGTCACTGAGCACTTCGCCGTCGCGCATCTCGATGATGCGCTCGGCGTGGGCCGCAACCTTGGCGTCGTGGGTCACGATAATCACGGTATGCCCCGCCGCATGCAGCTCCAGCAGGATGTTCATCACTTCCTTGCCGCTGGCGGTATCGAGGGCGCCGGTCGGCTCATCCGCGAGGATCACCTCGCCACCGTTCATCAATGCCCGGGCGATACTCACCCGCTGCTGCTGCCCACCGGACAACTGGCTCGGCCGGTTGACCAAGTGATTGGCCAGGCCCAGCCGGGCCAGCAGTTCCTTGGCGCGGCTATGGCGCTGGCCTTCCGGCACGCCGGCATAAATCGCCGGCATCTCGACGTTATGCATGGCGCTCAAGTGCGGCAGCAAATGATAACGCTGGAAGATAAAACCAAAATGGTCGCGGCGCAGTTCCGCCAGCTCCTGGTCCGCCAGGTCACGGGTTTCGCGACCGCTGATGGTGTAGCTGCCGTCAGTGGCGTAGTCCAGGCAACCGAGAATGTTCATCAGGGTCGACTTGCCTGAGCCCGACGCCCCGGTGATCGCCACCATTTCCCCGGTGTTGATGGTGAGGCTGACATTCTTGAGTGCCATGAAGGCTTTTTCACCGGCCATAAAGCTGCGGCTGATGCCTTTGAGTTCCAACAATGCTTGGGTCATTGTCAGCTCCCCGCCACGGCCGGCGTCGGATCACCGATGACGACCTGGTCGCCCTCCTCCAGGCCATCCTTGATCTGGGCCTTGACCTTGTTGTTGATCCCCACCTGCACGTTGCGCTCCTGAGCGTGGCCGGTCTCATCCACCACCCGCACTACGTACGAACCGTCGTCATTGCGCTTGCCCAGGGCCGCAACCGGCATCATCAGGACATCCTTGGCGGTGTCGCGCACGATGCGCACTTGGGCGGTCATCGAGATGCGCAGGCGATGATCAGGGTTTGGCACATCAAACAGGGCGTTGTAGAACACCGCGGTGTTCTGTTTGGTCGTACCGGCGGCCTGGGTGTCCAGGTAGTTCTGCGGTGCCGGTTCAGTGCCGCGCAGTTTGCCGTAGTAGCGTTTATTGGACTCGCCAAGGATGGTGAAGTACACCTCCTGGCCTGGCTGGATGTGAATCACATCGGCTTCCGAGACCTGGGCCTTGATGGTCATGGTGTCCAGGTCCGCCAATTTCAGCAGCACCGGCGCCAGCTGCTCGGCGATCACGGTCTGGCCTTCCTGGGTGACGATGCCCACCACGTCACCGTCCATCGGTGCAACGATACGCGTATAGCCGAGGTTGACTTTGGCGGTGTCGATCTGGATTCGCGCATTTTTCAGCTGCGCATCCAGGGCTACCAGGTTGGCGCTCTGCACCAGGTAATTGGATTCGGCGGTCTCGAAATCCTGGCGGGAGATGGCCGCGTCCGATTGCAGGCGGTTGTAACGCTCCCACACCGATTTGGTCTGGACCACTTGTGCTGCCGTGGCCTTGCGTTGTGCTTCGAGGTTTTCCTCGTTGACCTGCGCCTGGCGCAGGGCGTTCTGCAGCACCAGCGGATCGATTTCCGCCAGCCATTGGCCCTTCTTGACCTTGTCGCCGAGCTTGACCTTCAGCGATTTCAATTGACCGGAGATCTGGGCGCCGACGTCGACCTGTTTGATCCCCTGCAAGATCCCGGTGGCAAGCACCGAGTTCTCGATCTCGCCCCGCTCGACCCTGGCGGTCAAATACTGGGGTGGCTCAGCCGGTGACTGCACCGAATAGACAATCAGGCCGGCAACAACGGTCAGGCCTACGCCCCAGACAACCTTGCGAAACTTCGACTTTTCCATAGATGACCACTAATACGTTGAAAGGTAGACCCGGCCACAGGCCGGGCTTGCGCTAAGTTGCTCGAATGTTCGCTTCAGGTAGGGGCGCAAGCGCCCGTGCCGGCTCCCCCTGTATCACGCGTCATGAGGTCACCTTGCCGGGCGGCACGATCAGGCCGTCGTGCCACCAGGACGCCAGGCTGTAGACGTGCGGCGCCTTGAGCAGGGTGAAATGGTTGCCTGGCCCGTACCAGGTCTGCAGGTGATCCGTGTGTCGGCTCCAGCCCTCGATCATGCTGGTCTGCTCACGTTGATTGCCCTGTGCATCCAGCGTCGGATCATCGGCCAACACCAGGCGCACCGGACCGTTGTAGCGCTGGCGCGGCTGGTAGACCGTGCGCAGCGCAGCACCAAAGGCACGCGCCGGCCCTTGCATCACATCAGGTGTGGAGCGCGCCGAAAGCATGCCGACGCGCACCATGGCGGCGTGCAAGGTTGCCAGTTGTGCCGATTCATCCAGATCAACAAAGGCCTGCTGATCAATCCCGAACGGTTTTCCAGCCGCCAGTTGCAGGGTTTCGATCAGGCGCAGTAGCACGCCGGTTGCGGTGTACGGCTTGCCGACCACGCCCGAACTGCCCGGTGATTCACTGTCGATCAGGGTCAGCGACAACACTTCGCGCCCCTGGGCCTGCAGGCGCAGAGCCATCTCGAAGGCTACCCAGCCACCAAAAGAATGCCCCAGCAGATGCACCGGCCCATGCGGGCATTGCTGTTCCAGTGCCTGCAGATAGGCCTGCGCCGCCGTTTCCACGCGGCTGTGGGGCAACGCCTTGGCGTCCAGCCCGCGGGGTTGCAGGCCATGGATCGGCCAGGCCGGCCCGAACGCATCACTCAGGCCGATAAACCCTGTGACGCTATCGCCGGCCCCCGGTATGCAGAAGATCGGTGCCTGCCCGGCCTGCCCGCTCTGAATCGTCAGCACCGGTTGGTAGGGTGTGTTGGCCGACGTTGCCGGCAAGGCATTCAAGGCATCGCCGATGGCCTGACCCAACGCCGCGATGTGCGGCGCCTGCATCATGCTCTGGTGGTCGCCTGGCACCCTGATACGCTGCAGCAGGGCCGTCGGCAGAACCTCATCCCAACCCAGCGTGTCACTGCTGCGCGAAGCCTCATCCATGCGTTCTTCGGCCGTGAACAAATGCACCGGCATGGTCAGCGGCAACAAGCTGTAATGGGCTTGCCCATGGCCATGGGCGACTTCACGGTCCAGGTAGGCCCACAAGGCGTCACGGGACAGCGCCGCCAGCTGCGGTTGCAGCAAGCCGGCGTCGCAGCAGCGTTGCCACAGGGTGTCAAAGTCCATCTGTGCCGCGTCACCCTCCAACTGCGTGAGGGTGGCCAGCGCCTGTCCATCCACGGGCCGTTGAGCCTGGCAGAAGGCGCGGCACTGTTCGAGCAGGTGCAGGCTGTGGGCATGGGCCACCGACCAGCGCGCCTTGCCTTGATCGACCAGACGCGGCACGTGGGTGTCCAACAGGCCGAGGAAACTCACCTCCTCGTCCATGCCGATCAGCTGCGCGGCGATTTCATACGCCAGCAACCCGCCGAACGACCAGCCGGCCAAACGGTAGGGGCCGTGGGGCTGCACGCTGCGCATCATGTCGATGTGCCGGGCGGCCATGCATTCCAGGGTCCGCAACTGCGGCTCGCCCCAGGCCACGCCTTCCAGGCCGTAGACCGGAATGTCCGCATCCACATGCCGGGCCAGCGCTGGGAAATACACATTCAGCCCGCTGAACTCATGCACCAGGAACAATGGCGCCTGGGTGCCGCCGGCACGTACCGTGACCAGGCCTTGCTCGAGTGCCGGCGCATCGCTGCGCAAGCGCAGCAGCGCGGCCATCGACGCGACGCTGGCGTGCTGGAACAACTGCGCCAGGGTGACCGGCAGGCCGTCCTGGGTCAGCAGGCTGACCAGGCGAATCGCCAGCAGCGAATGCCCGCCCATTTCAAAGAAGCTGTCGTGGCGCCCTACCCTTGCCAGCTTCAACACGTGGGCCCAGTGGCCCGCCAGGCGTTCTTCCAGCGCCCCGACCGGCGCTGCATAGTCGCGGCTAAGCGCCGCCTGCTCAGGCGCCGGCAACGCCTTGCGGTCGAGTTTGCCGTTCGGTGTCACCGGCAAGCTGTCCAGCTGGACATACGCGCTCGGCAGCATGTACTGCGGCAAGTGGCTCAGCAGTTCTTCACGCAGTTGCTCGATTGAGACCGTCGAACCGCACAGGTAAGCCACCAATTGCTTGCCGGCGACCTGCCCTTCACTGTCGTCGCGAGCCATGACCACGGCCTCCCGTACGCCTTCACAGGCCAACAGCGCGCTTTCGACTTCGCCCAATTCGATACGGAAACCACGGATTTTCACCTGATCGTCGTTACGCCCCAGGTATTCCAGGGTGCCGTCCGGCAACCAGCGACCCAGGTCGCCGGTCTTGTACAGACGGCCCGGGCTGTCGCTGAACGGGTCGGCCAGGAAGCGCTCACTGCTCAGTTGCGGCTGGTTGAGGTACCCGCGGGCGATCCCGATACCGGCCAGGTGAATCTCACCGGCCACCCCCAGGCCCGTCGGATGCCCATGGGCGTCCAACACATACACTCGGGTGTTGGCGATCGGACGCCCAATGGCCCGAGGATGCGGGTTGGCGGCAAACACTTCATTGGCGGTCGCAATGATCGTCGCTTCAGTCGGGCCATAGGTATTGAGCAAGCGCGGCGTGTGGCCGCTGCGCAGGAACCAATGCTGCACCGCCTCCGGGCTCAGTTCTTCGCCCCCCACCACAATGACCCGCACAGACGCCGGAATGACAGTGCTGTGATCGTCCGCCAGGCCTTGCCAGAAGCGAGTCGGCAAGCTGATCACCGACAGCCGTGCCTGCGCCGCCAGGCTCCAGAATTGCGCGGCATCGGTCAACCAGTCGGCACTGCGCAGCACCAGGGTGGCGCCGCAAGTCAGCGCGCCAAAAATCTCTTCGATGGACGCGTCGAAGTTGATGGTCGCAAATTGCAGCGCACGATCCCCCGCCCCCAAGCCGGTCAAGCCACGAATCGCCTGGATTTCATTGCACAGGCCGGCATGCTCGATCATCACGCCCTTCGGCGTGCCGGTCGAACCGGAGGTATAGAGCACATAGGCCAGGTGTTCGCTGACTAGCCCCAACTGCGCAGGCTGCGGGTTGTGCGTGCCCAGCTCGCGCCAGGGTTGCAGCGCGCTGTTCAAGGTCACCACCTGCATGGCCTGTGGCAGCGTGCCGAGCAGCGGCAGCACCGCGTACTCGCTGAGCAACACCCGTGGCGCACTGTCGCCGAGCATGAAAGCCAGGCGTTGCGGCGGGTAAGCCGGGTCGAGCGGTACGTACGCAGCACCGGATTTGAGGGTGGCGAGCAAGGCCACCACCATCTGCATCCCGCGCTCCAGCGCGATAGCGACACGGTCGTCAGGCTGCACGCCGAGGGTAATCAAATGATGGGCCAACTGGTTGGCCTGGGCATTCAGTTCGGCGTAGCTCAGCGCCTGGCCGTCGAACTCCAGCGCGATCGCGCCGGGGGTACGCAGTACCTGGGCCTCGAACAGGCCATGGATCAGTTGATCCTGGGCTTCGTCGGTATGAGTCTGGTTAAAGTCCAGCAGTACCTGCTGACGTTCGGCCAGCGGCAGGATCTCCAGGCTGCTCAGCGACGCGTCCGGAGTACGTTCCAGGGCATCCACCAGGCTGTCGAGTGCGCCGTGCATATAGCCGCAGACCCGTTGTGCGCCAACTTCCGGGCTGACCTGAACGGTCAGGGCGAAGGCCTGGCCAAAGTCGTCGACGTCCAGCGACAGTGGGTAGTTGCTGCGTTCTTCACCGCCCAGCGCGTGGATGCCGGTCCATACCGCGATGTCTTCACTGGAGGCGGCACCTGCACTGTGACGGTAGTTGAGCAAGGCACTGAACAACGGTGCCGGGGCGGCAACACCGCTGCAACGCTGGGCCAGGGCCAGAGACGCGTGTTCATGACCGAGCAACGTGCTCAAGCGCGCATGGGTGGCCTTGACCCCGGCCTGTGCACCCTCGGCGCCCACGCTGACGCGCAACGGCAAGGTGTTGAGGAACAGCCCCAAGGCGCGTTCACCGCCCTGCAGCCCTCCCATCAGCACCGTGCCGAACACCACCTCATCCTGGCCGCAGACATGCGCCAGTACTTGCGCCCAAGCCACATGCATCAGGCTCGCGGCGCTGACGCCCAGTTGCCGTGCGGCGCTGCGCAGACGCTGGCCAAGGTCCTCGTCCACAAGCAGTTGCGCCGCTTCCAGCGTGCCGCCGGCTTGCACATCGTGCAGGCCAAACGGCAAGGTCGGCTCGTCGATGTCTGCCAGCATCGCGCTGAAAAACGCTTCATGCTCCTGCTCCGTCAGGCCCAGGCGCGCCTGGGCCACATAGTTGCGGTACGGCACGGGCGCGCTCAAGCGGTCTTGCTGACCGGTGAGGAACGCCTGCAACTCGTACTGCAAGAGATCCATGGCGACGTGATCGAACAGCATGTGGTGGAACATCAGCAGCGCACACCACTGCTGTTGCCCAACGTCATAGGCACCCACCAGGCGCATCAGCGGCGCGTCGCGCAGGTCCATGCGGAAATGCTGCGGGTTGAAACGCTCACGCAGTTGCGCACCGGCATCGCCTTCGCCGTCCAGGTTCAACTCTTCCAGGGCAAACGGCACGTGGCGCAACACCACCTGCACCGGCTCGCCCAAGCCTTCCCAGCGCATGGTGGAGCGCAGGATGTCGTTACGCTCGACCACGCCTTGCAGGGCTTGGGTAAAGGCATCGAGGCGCTCGCGGCTGTCGAAACTGAACGACGCCTGCTCCAGGTACAAATCGCCCTCATCCGCCAACAGGTGGTGATACAGGATGCCTTCCTGCAACGGCGTCATGCCGTAGATGTCCTGTACGTTGGCCAGTTGGCCCGGCACGCTGGCAACGATGCTGTCGATCTCGTCCTGGCTGAGGCTGGCCAGCGGCAGCAACTCAGGCGTGATGCGTGGGCAATCAGCCTCAATGGCATTGGCCGGAATCACCAGCGCGCGGCTGCTGCCGACGACTTTGGCCAACCCGGCAAGGGTCGGATGGGTAAACAAGGCACCGACGTCGACCCGCAGGTCTTCCTGGCGCATGCGCTCCACCAGCTTGACCGCCAGCAACGAATGGCCGCCGAGCTCGAAGAAGTTGTCATGCCGACCCACTTGTTCCAGCTGCAGCACTTGCTCCCAGACTAGCGCCAGGCGGCGTTCGATACGCCCTTGCGGTGCCTGGTAATCACGGCTCGCCACCGCCGACTGATCCGGGGCCGGCAAGGCTTTGCGGTCCAGTTTGCGGTTCGGCGTGAGCGGCAGCGCTTGCAGGGTGACGAAGGCTGACGGAATCATGTATTCCGCCAGCAACGGCGCCAGGTAGCTGCGCAATCCGGCGGCGCTCAGCTCGACCCCGGCATGCGGCACCACGTAGGCCACCAGGCGCTTCTCGCCGGGGCGGTCTTCGCGTGCAATCACTGCAACTTCCTTGACGCCGGCGCAGTTGCCCAGGCGCGATTCGATTTCGCCCAGTTCGATGCGGAAACCACGCACCTTGACCTGGAAGTCATTACGGCCCAGGTACTCGATCGAGCCATCCGCCAGGTAACGTGCCAAGTCACCGGTCTTGTACATCCGCGCACCCGGTACCGGGCTGAACGGGTCGGCAATAAAGCGCTCGGTGCTGATCTGTTCAAGGTTCAGATAACCGCGTGCCACGCCGTCGCCACCAATGAAAATCTCCCCCGCCACACCCAATGGCACCGGCTGCTGCCGGCTGTCGAGCAGGTAGATACGGGTGTTGGCCATCGGTTTGCCGATGGTGGTGTTGCCATTGATGTCGCCGGTGTAACTCACGTAAGCGGTGGTGCAGGACACCGTCGCTTCGGTCGGGCCGTAGGTGTTGATCAGCCGTACATGGGCCGGGCGCGCCTCGTCCCAGAGCTTGAGTTTTTGCGCTGACAACGCATCCCCCGTCACGTTGATCAAGCGCACATCACGCAGATGGGCCTGGGCCTGCTGCGGATCGTGATGCCATTCAGCGGCCAGGGTGTGCCAGTGAGCGGCCGTCAGGTGCAGGAAGGTCGGCGTAATGGCCGGGTCCCGCGCGGCTTCGGTGCCGAACACATGGCGGCTTGGCGCCAGGGTCGCGCCCGCCAACAGGGCCGGGAAGATCTCCTCCACCGACAGGTCGAAGTTCAGCGTGTTCTGTTGCAACACGGTGTCCTGCGGCGTCAAGCCGAACAGGCGCGCGGCGTCGAGGCTGTAGTTGACCAGCCCGCGGTGCTCGATCATCACCCCTTTGGGGTTGCCGGTGGAGCCGGAGGTGTAGATCACATACGCCAGGTGACGGGCATTGAGGCCCGGCACCACCGGGTTGTGGTCGGCACCCTCGACCGGTTCATCCAGCAACACACTCGGGATCGCCAGGGCCGGCAGACGGTCCTGCAACGGACGCTGGGTCAGCACCGCCGAAGGTGTACTGTCGGCAATCATGTAAGCCAGGCGCTCCGGCGGGTAATTGGGGTCCAGCGGCACATAAGCAGCGCCGGCCTTGAGCACCCCGAGCAGGCCCACCAGCACCTCATCGCCGCGCTCGGCGCAGATCGCCACGCGCTCGTCCGGGCCAATGCCCAGGCCGATCAGGTGATGCGCCAGGCGGTTGGCCCGGCGGTTGAGCTCGGCATAACTGATGCGCCCAGCTTCGAACGCCACCGCGATGGCCTGCGGCGTGGCCTCGACCTGGGCTTCAAACAACTGGTGAATAGTGGCCTCGTGCGGGTAAGCGACTTCGGTTTTGTTGAGTGCGTGCAGCAGGTAATCGCGCTCCTCCTCATCCACCAGCGCGATATGCGCCAACTGCGCCTGGTCATCGGCGACCATCGCGTGCAGCAGTCGCTTGAAATACCCCAGGTACCGTTGCAGGGTGGATTCCTCAAACAGCGCCGTGGCGTACTCCAGGTTACCGGCGATGTGGCCTTGCACTTCCCCCAGGTCCAGGGACAGGTCGAATTTGGCGAAGTTGCTGGTCTCGCCGACCGCTTCGAACTGCAGGTCACCCATCACCAGGCTTGGGCCGTCGCTGTTCTGCCAGGTCAGCAGGGTCTGGAACACCGGGCTATGGGCCAGGCTGCGCGCCGGCTTGACCACTTCCACCACTTGCTCGAACGGCAAGTCCTGATGGGCTTGCGCTGCCAGCGTGCGGTCCCTGGCATGCGCCAGCAAAGCGGCGACGGTCAGGTCCTCGCCCGCACCAATACGCACGGCGAGGGTGTTGACGAACAGGCCGATCAGGCCTTCGACTTCGGCACGCATGCGGTTGGCGGCCGGCGAACCGATCACCACCTCATCCTGGCCGGACAGACGGCAGAGCAACGCGCCCCACGCGGCCATCATGGTCATGTACAGCGTGGTGCCGTGGCGTTGACTCAAGGCCTTGAGCCCGGCGGTAAGGTCGACGTCGAGCAACAGGGTCAAGGTCGCGCCGCTGTAGTCCTGGCGCGCCGGGCGTGGACGGTCGGTGGGCAGCATCAGCAAGGCGGGTGCATCCGCCAGCGCTTGCTGCCAGTACTGGCTCTGTTGCTGCAACACCTCGCCACTCAACCAGCGGCGCTGCCACACGGCAAAATCGCCGTACTGCAGGGCCAGCGGCGGCAGCGGGTCCGGCTGGCCGTGGCGGAAGGCCTCGTACAGCGCCATCAGTTCACGGGTCAGCACACCCATCGACCAGCCATCGGAGACGATGTGGTGCATGGTCAACAACAGCACGTGATGGTCGTCGGCACGCTGCAACAGCTGTGCACGAATCAGCGGCCCCTGCTCCAGGTCGAACGGTTGCAGCGCGTCGGCGCTGATGTGCGCTTGCACAGCGGCCTCGCTGTCGACGTCCAGACGCCGCAGCGCAAAGGCCCGCTCGGCCGGGTCGATACGCACCAGCGCCTCGCTGTTGTGCTGCACGAAACGACTGCGCAGGGCTTCGTGGCGCGCCACGATGGCCGTGAGCGCGCGTTCCAGCGCGTCGGCATCCAGGTGACCGCGCAGCCTGAGGGCAATCGGCATGTTGTAGGCGGTGCTGGCGCCCTCCATCTGCGCCAGGAACCACAAGCGCTGCTGGGCAAACGACAGCGGCAAATCCTGGTCGCGCGATACCGGCAAAATCGCCGGCAAGGTACTGCGGGACGCCTGTGCCAGCACCTGGGCCAATGCGGCCAGTTGCGGGTGGGCAAACAGATCGGCCAGGGCCAGTTCCACACCCAGACGCTGGCGCACCTGGGAAATCAGGCGCATCGCCAACAGCGAATGACCGCCCAAATCAAAGAAATGCCCTTGCCGGCTAATCTGTTCCAGCCCCAGCAGGTCCTGCCAGATATGCGCGAGGGTGGCTTCAATCTCGCCCTCGGGCGCTTCATACACACCGCTGACCACTGCATCGAGGCCCGGCGCCGGCAGCGCCTTGCGATCCAGCTTGCCGTTGGGGTTCAGGGGCAATGCGTCAAGTTGCACATAGGCCGACGGCACCATGTACTCCGGCAGTGCGCTTTGCAGGTAGGCGCGCAGCTCTTCGATCTGCGGCGCGAGGCCGGTGAAGTAGGCCACCAGCCGCTCATCACGTACCAGTACCGCAGCCTCGGTGACTTCCGGGTGGGCCGCGAGCAGCGCTTCGATTTCGCCCAGCTCGATGCGCAGGCCGCGGATCTTGACCTGGTCGTCGTTGCGGCCCAAGTAGTCGAGCGTGCCGTCGGCGCGGTAACGCGCCAGGTCACCGGTTCGGTACATGCGCCCGCCCGGCGTGAACGGATCGTCGAGGAAGCGTTCGGCAGTCAGTGCTTCACGGTTGAGGTAACCACGGGCCACGCCGGCGCCGCCGATGTAGAGCTCACCCACGCTGCCGGTCGGCACCAGTTGCCCGTAGGCGTCCAGCACGTAGAGCGTGAGGTTGCGCAATGGCCGGCCCAGCGGAATATCTGTGGCACCGTAGCTGTCCAGGTCAGCGTCGACCGCATGCCAGGCAACCACGTCGCTGCATTCGGTCGGGCCATAACTGTTGATGAATTGCGGACGCGGCACCTGCAGTTTTTCCAATTGCGACAGCTTGATCGGCTCGCCACCCAGCACCACGCGGCGCAACTGGCTCAGGGCGGACTGCTGGTCGGCCTCGATCAGCGCATAAAACGCGCTGGGAGCCAGGTTGATGTGGGTGATCGCCTGGTCGCTGATCTGGCGCACGATGCTCGAAGGATCAAACGGGCTGTCCGCCAGGTGTAAGGTGGCCCCCACGGCCAGGCTGGCGAAGATGTTTTTCTGGGTCAGGTCAAAGCTGTGGGAGGTCAGCAGCAACACTGCATCGCTGGCATTAAGACCCACGTCGTCAAGGTACCAGCCAAGCATGTTGACCACGCCCTGATGCTCGACCATGACGCCCTTGGGCTGGCCGGTGGAGCCTGAGGTGTAGATCACATAGGTCAAGTGTGTGGCCGTCAGTTCGGCCACCTGCGGGTTATGCAGGTTCGGGGTGTACGCGTCATTACGGTCGAGGTCGACCACCGGCAGGCCCGGTTCGCCGGCCAGGTGCGCGGTGGCACTGTGCACCAGCAGCGCCGCCGGGGCGCTGTCGTGCAACATGTAGTGAATGCGCTCCAGCGGGTAGTTCGGGTCGATCGGCACATAGGCGCCGCCGGCCTTGAGAATCGCCAGCAAGCCGACAATCAGCTCGGCGCTGCGCTCCACACAGATCGCCACGCGGGCATCGGGCTGTACGCCAAGCTCGCGCAGGTGGTGGGCCAGTCGGTTGGCACGCTCGTTTAGCTCGCGGTAGGTCAGTGAACCGTTGCCGGCCTGCACGGCACGGGCATCCGGTGTGCGCAGTGCCTGAGCCTCGAACAGGCTGTGCACCGTGGCGCCCGGCAATGCAGTGCGCAGGCCGCCAAGACCGGCCAGCTGCTGTTGACGCTCGTCATCATCGAGCAGCGGCACACGGGCAAGCAGTGCCTGATCGTCGGCGACCATGGCGCGCAACATGCGCTCAAGGTAGCCGAGGTGACGGGTCAGGGTCGGTGCATCAAACAACGCCGTGGCGTAGCTCAGGGAGCCGATGATATGGCCCTGGGCCTCGCACAGCTCCAGCGACAGGTCGAATTTCGCCGCGCTGTTGATCTGGCCGCTGCCTTCCAGCACCAGGTCACCGAGTACCGGTGCCACACTTTCGTTGTTCTGCCACGTCAGCATGGTCTGGAAAATCGGGCTGTAGGCCATGCTGCGCACAGGTTTGATGATATCCACCACCTGTTCGAACGGCAGGTCCTGATGGGCCTGCGCGCCCAGCGTCTGGGCCTTGACCCGCGCCAGCAGGGTTTGCACGGTCGGCTCACCCGAGGCGTCGATACGCACGGCCAGGGTGTTGACGAACAGACCGATCAGGCCTTCGACCTCGACACGGTTGCGGTTGGCCACCGGTGAACCGATCACCACTTCATCCTGCCCGGCCAGACGGCTGAGCAACGCGCCCCAGGCCGCCAGCAGCGTCATGTACAGCGTGGTGCCATGGCGTTGGCTGAGGGTCTTGAGGCCCTGGGTCAGCTCGGTATCCAGTTGCAGGTTCAGCACCGCACCGGCGAAGTCCTGCTGCGCGGGACGCGGGCGGTCAGTGGGCAACGTCAACATGGCCGGCGCACCGGCCAGAGCCTGTTGCCAATACAGGTTTTGCTGTTGCAACACCTCGCCACTCAACCAGCGGCGCTGCCACACGGCGAAGTCGGCGTATTGCAGGGCCAGCGGCGGCAACGGGTCGGCCAGGCCCTGGCTGAAGGCGCCATACAGCGCCATCAGCTCGCGGGTCAGCACGCCCATCGACCACCCGTCAGAAGCGATATGGTGCAGGGTCAACAGCAGCACGTGGTGTTCGTCACCCATGCGCACCAGGCGCGCACGCAGCAACGGCCCGTTGACCAGGTCAAACGGGGCCAGCGCCTCGTGCTCGGTCAAAGCCTGCAACTGCTGCGCTGCATCGGCCAGCTCGCGCAGGTCGTTGTGCTCAAGCACAAAGGCGCCTTCGACCGGGGTGATGACCAACTGCGGCTCATCGTTATCGACCACAAACACACTGCGCAGCACTTCATGCCGGCTGACGATCTGCGCCAGGGCGCGCTCCAGCGCCAGCGCATCAAGGGCGCCACGCAGGCCCAGGCCAATCGGCATGTTGTAGGCGGCGCCGACATTGTCCATCTGCGCCAGGAACCACAGGCGCTGCTGGGCAAACGACAGTGGCAGCGCCTCTTCACGGGACACCGGCACGATCGGCGGCAGACTGCTGCGCCCCGCCTTGGCCACCGCCTGGGCGAGGGCCGAGAGTTGCGGGTGGGCAAACAGCGCTGCAAGGTCCAGTTCCACCCCCAGGTGCACACGCACCTGGGAAATCAAACGCATGGCCAACAACGAATGCCCGCCCAGCTCGAAGAAGTGATCTTCACGCCCGACCTGCTCGACCTTGAGCAATTGGCTCCAGATCTGCGCCAGCGCCACTTCCACCTCGCCCTGCGGCGCTTCATAGCCACGGCTGAGCAAGGCTTCCTGATCCGGGATCGGCAGCGCTTTGCGGTCCACCTTGCCGTTATTGGTCAACGGCAGGCTGTCGAGGCGCACATAGGCACGCGGCACCATGTACTCCGGCAGCTGCTCTTGCAGCCAGGTGCGCAGGGCCTGGATGTCCAACGCCTGGTGCTCGGTGAAGTAGGCCACCAGGCGCTTGCTGCCCGGCTCGTCCTCACGGGCCAGCACCACGACCTCGTTGATCTGCGGGTGTTCGCCGAGGCGGTTTTCGATCTCCCCGAGTTCAATGCGGAAACCACGGATCTTCACTTGGTCGTCATTACGGCCCAGGCAATCCAGTTCGCCCTTGGCCAACCAGCGGCCAAGGTCGCCCGTGCGGTACATCAACGCGCCCGGCTCGTGGCTGAACGGGTCCAGAATAAACTTCTCGGCGGTCAGCTCGGGCCGGTTCAGGTAACCCTTGGCGACGCCTTTGCCGCCAATGTAGATCTCCCCGACAACGCCCAACGGTACCGGCTGCTGGCGTTGGTCGAGCAGGTAAATGCGCGTATTGGAAATCGGCCCGCCGATCGGCACGCTCTCGGCATCGTCGGCCAGCGCACGCACTTCAAAGGTGGTGGCGTAGGTGGTGCTTTCGGTCGGGCCGTAGCAATGCACCAGACGCAGCTTGGGCGCATGCTCAAGCAGGCTGCGGAACGCCGCCGGGTCCGCGCGTTCGCCACCACACAGCAGCATGCGCAAGCCCTTGAGGGCGTCGGGAATCAGCTGTACGTACTGGTTGAACAGCGCCGTGGTGGTGAACAGGATCGTGACCGCCGATTCGCTCAACACAGCGCCAAAACGCAGCGGGTCAAGCAGCGTGTCGTGGTCGATCACCACCACTTGGCCGCCATTGAGCAAGGCGCCCCAGACGTCCATGGTGCTGGCGTCGAACGCCGGGTTGGAGGCAAAGGCAATACGGTCATGGGTATTGAAATCGGCATAACCACCGTTGATCACCAGCCGCGTGATGCCCCGGTGCGGCACCAGCACGCCCTTGGGCACGCCGGTGGAACCGGAGGTGTACATGATGTAGGCGACCGACTCGGCAGACTGTTCAATGGCCGGGTCGTGGACCGGAGCATCGCTCAGGTCGAGGCTGTCCAGGTCCAGGCGCTCGCCGCCTTCGGGGGCTTGATGGGCGCTGGTGGTGAGCAGCCATCGCGCGCCGCTGTCCTGGCGCATGAAGGTTTGACGGTCGGCGGGAGCGTTGACATCCAGCGGCACATACACCGCGGCTGCCTTGCTGATTGCCAGTTGGCTGGCCAGCAAGTCTACGGAACGCTCCAGCAGGATGGCGACACTGTCACCCGCCTGCACGCCCAGGCCGATCAGGTGGTGGGCCAGGCGGTTGGCGCGCCGGTTCAATTGCGCATAGCTCAGCGACTGTTCAGCGTGAACCACCGCTACAGCGTCCGGCCGGATGCGTACCTGAGCCTCGAACAACGCGTGCACGGTCGAGGTCTGCGGGAACGGACGCTCGCTGTCGTTGAAGGCTTCCAGCAGTTCCTGGCGCTCAGCCTCGGGCAAGACCGACAGGTCCTGCAACGGTGTACCGGGCGCATGTTCCAGGGCATCGACCAATTGCGCCAGCGCCGCCTGCATATAGACGCACACACGCAGTGCACCAATCCCCACCAGCGCCTGGGCATTGAGTTGAAAGCCGCTGCCGAAGTCATCGACGTTAAGCACCAGCGGGTAGTTGGTGCGCTCTTCCATGCTCAGCGCCTGAATGCCGTCCCAGGCGGCAATGTCTGCGGTGGACACAGGCGCGGCCGCACTGTGGCGGTAGTTGAGCAAGGTGTTGAACAACGCCTGCGCCGCCGGCATGCCGCTGCAATGCTGGGCCAGCGACAAGGACGCATGTTCGTGGGCCAGCAGTTGCGCCAGTTGCGTGTGAGTGGCACGCACTGCTTCGCGGGCCCCGTGGGCGCCGATGCTGACACGCAACGGCAATGTGTTGATGAACAAGCCCAGCGCACGCCCTGCCCCTTCACCGCCTTGCAAGCGGCCCAACAGCACCGTGCCGAACACCACGTCCTCACGGCCACTGACCTGCGCCAGCACCTGGCCCCACGCCAGGTGCATCAGGCTCGCAGCGCTGACCCCAAGCACCCGCGCCTGCTCACGCAGCCGCCCGCCCAGTACGCTGTCGAGCATCAGGTGCGATTCCTCGACCCCCCTGCCGTCGCCCTGCACATTCTGCAGGCCGAACGCCAGGGTCGGTTCATCGATATCACCCAGCATCTCGCCGAAGAACGCTTCATGGGCCCGGCGATCGGCGCCCAGGCGCGACTGCGCCACATGCTCGCGATACGGAATCGACGGCGGCAACTGTGCGCTCTGGCCTTTGAGGCTGGCCTGGACCTCCTCGATCAGCACCTCCAGCGCGGTATGGTCGAGCACCATGTGGTGGAACAAAAGGATGCCGACCCAGCGCTGGTTGGCACTGTCCTCGGTGTAGGCCAAATGCATCAGCGGAGCACGGGTCATGTCCAGGCGGTAGTGGCGCGGGTCGAACCGACTGTGCAGTTGCGCCAGTACGTCACCCTCGGTCGGGTCGATGGCCACTTGCTCCAGGCCCAGCGAAGCTTGGCGCCATACCACTTGCACAGGCTCCACGAGCCCTTCCCAGGCGATGCTGCTGCGCAGGATGTCGTGACGGTCGATCACGCTTTGCAGGGCCTTGGCGAACAGGTTGAGCGGTTCGGGCCCGGTAAACGAAAACAGCATGTGCAGCAGATAGGCATCACCCTGATCCGCTGCCAGGTGGTGGTAGAACATACCGTCCTGCAGCGGTGCGAGGCTGTAGATATCCTGCACATTGCGCACGCCGCCGGGCACGCTGGCGACGATGCGATCGATGCTGCTTTGGTCCAGTTCGGCCAGGGGCAGCAGGTCGGGAGTGATCTGCTCGCAGCCAGGCTCGATCAGGTTGGCCGGCACCTGCAGCTGCGCATGGCCGCCCACGGCAGCCGCCAGGGCCGCCAAAGTGGGCTGGCCAAAAAGGACACGCACATCGGCGCTCAGTTCGAGCTGGCGCATGCGTTCGATCAATTTCACCGCCAGCAGCGAATGGCCGCCCAGTTCGAAGAAGTTGTCGTGCCGCCCCACCCGTTCCACGCCCAGCAACTCTTGCCACAGCGCGGCGAGGGTCTGCTCCACCTCCCCCTCCGGACACTCGTATTCGCGCCGCGCCAGGGCATCGCCATCCGGCGCCGGCAAGGCTTTGCGATCAAGCTTGCCGTTGGTGGTCAACGGCAAGCGCTCAAGCATCACGAATGCGCTGGGCACCATGTAATCGGCCAAGGACACCAGCAACTGCTGGCGCAGGTCGGCCGCCACAAGTTCGGCGCCATCGGCCGCGATGACGTAGGCCACCAGGCGCTTGTTGCCGGGCTGGTCCTCGCGAGCAATCACCACCGCGTCACGTACGCCGTCACAGGCCGCGAGGTGCGCCTCGATTTCCCCGAGTTCGATACGGAAACCACGGATCTTCACCTGGTCGTCATTGCGTCCCAGGTAGTCGATGCTGCCATCTGGCAACCAGCGGCCCAGGTCACCGGTCTTGTACAGGCGGGCATCGGCACGCCCGCTGAACGGGTCGGCGATAAAGCGCTCGGCATTGAGTTCCGGGCGGTTCAAGTAACCACGTGCCACCCCGGCACCGCCGACGTACAACTCACCCACGACGCCCACCGGCACCGGTTCGCGTGCGCTGTCGAGCACGTAGAGCTGCAAGTCCGGAATACGCCCGCCAATCGGGCTGGCCCCCACCAACTGCGCATCCGCCGCTTCAAGGGCGCGGTAAGTCACATGCACCGTGGTTTCGGTGATGCCGTACATGTTTACCAGTTGCGTACCGGCGTTGGCCGTACGCGCATACCAAGGCTTGAGCATCCCCGGTTCCAGGGCTTCGCCACCGAAAATCACCTGGCGCAGGGAATGCTTCAAGGCACTCTGGCCCTGGGCGGCGATCAATGAACGGAAGGCACTCGGGGTCTGGTTGAGGATGGTCACACCGGCACTGCACAGCAGCGCATAGCACTCGTCCGGCGAGCGGCTGGTGAGTTGCGGCACTACCAGCAACTGCCCGCCGTGGATCAGCGCGCCCCAGATTTCCCAGACCGAGAAGTCGAAGGCGAACGAGTGGAACAGCGCCCACACGTCCTTGTCATTGAAGTTGAACCACCCTTCGGTGGCGGAGAACAGCCGCGCCACGTTGCGGTGCTCGATCATCACACCTTTGGGCAGGCCGGTGGAGCCTGAGGTGTAGATCACGTAAGCCAGGTTGGCCGAGGTCAGGCCAGGCACTTGCGGGTTCTGCATCGGCTGCAGTTGCAGGTCCGTCGCGTCCAGGTCAATCACCGGCACCGCAAGTTCGGCAATCCGCGCCTGAGTCGCCGCCTGCACCAGCACCGCCACCGGCGCACTGTCCTGCAGGGTGTAACTGATGCGTTCCTGCGGGTAGGCAGGGTCGATCGGCACGTAACCGGCACCCGCCTTGAGGATGCCGAGCAAGCCGATGATCATTTCCAGCCCGCGCTCCACGCAGATCGCCACCCGCTCATCCGGGCTTACGCCCAGGCTCAGCAGGCGGTGCGCGACCCTGTTCGCGCGCGTGTTCAGCTCGGCGTAGCTCAGGTGACTGTCTTCAAACACCACCGCGATGGCATCGGGCTGTTCGGCCGCCTGGCGCTCGATCTGGTGATGAATCAACGCGGCATCGGCATACAGGCTGTCCGTGGCGTTCCAGTGTTGCAACAGTTGCTCACGCTCAAGCGCCGGCAACATGCCCAGGCTTGGCAGCGCCGCTTGTGGAGTCTGTTCCAGCGCCTGCACGAGGTTTTCCAGCACACATTGCATATAGCCGCAGATGCGTGCGGCACCAATGGTGCCGTCGGCCATGACCGACAGGCTGAAGGCATCGCCCATGTCGTTGACCGACAGGGTCAGTGGGTAGTTGGTGCGTTCCTTGCTGTCGAGGATGCCGATACCTTCCCAGGCGGCCTGCGCGGCCTGGGACACATCCCCACCGCCAAGCTGACGGTAGTTGAGCAGCGAGCTGAACAGCGGCGTAGAGGGCGCAACCTTGCTGCAGCGCTGCGCCAGCACCAGCGACGCGTGCTCATGGCTGAGCAAACCGGTCAGGCGCGCATGGGTCGTTTTGACCAGGCTGCGTACGCCCGCCTCACTTAGGCTGATGCGCAACGGCAGCGTGTTGATGAACATCCCCAGGGCGCGGTCGGCGCCTTCGCCGCCTTGCAGGCGCCCCAGCAAGACCGTACCGAACACCACGTCATCGCGGCCGGAAACACCGCCCAGCACCCGGGCCCAGGCCAGGTGATACAGGCTCGCCGGGGTCACGCCCAACTGCCGAGCCTGCTTGCGCAGGCGCGTGTTGAGGGTGTCATCGAGTTGCAGCAGCACCTCTTCCACCCCGTGGCCATCGCCTTGCACATCCTGCAGGCCAAACGGCAGGGTTGGCTCGTCGATATCGCCCAGCATTTCACTGAAGAACGCTTCGTGTTCTTCGCGGCTCACGCCCAGGCGTGCCTGCGCCACGTAGTTGCGATACGGCACCGAAGCCGGCAATTGTGCTTCTTCACCGCGGGTATGGGCTTCGACTTCGGTGATCAGCATGCGCAGGGAGGTGGCGTCGTCCACCAGGTGGTGCAATAGCAACACGGCCACCCAGCGTTCGTTGGGGGCGTCCTCGCTGTAGCCGATGCGCATCAGCGGGGCCTGGCGAATGTCCAGGCGATGGTGGCGCGGGTTGAGGCAGGCGGTCAGTTGTTCAGCGATATCACCGGCGGCCGGATCCAGGGGGATTTCATCAAGGCCCAGCTGTGCCTCGCGCCAGACCACTTGCACCGGCTCGTCCAGGCGCTCCCAGACCACCGCCGTACGCAGAATGTCGTGTCGCGAAATCACGCCTTGCAGTGCGTCGGCGAAACGTGTCAGCCGCTCGCGGCTGGTGAAGCTGAAGGTCACGTATTGCAGATAGGGGTCGCCCTGGGCGGCCGCCAAATGGTGGTACAGGATGCCCTCTTGCAGGGGCGCCAGGCTGTAGATTTCCTGGACGTTGCGCGCCCCGCCCGGCACCGTCGCCACGATGCGCTCGATGGCGTCCTGATCGAGGTCCGCCAGGGGCAGCATGTCCGGGGTGATGTGATCGCAACCCTCGGGCACACGATTGGCGGGCACCTCCACGTCCTTGCTCGCACCGGCGACAGCCGAGGCCAGGGCCGCGAGGGTCGGCTGGCCGAACAGCACACGCACATCGGCACCGAGCCCGACCTGGCGCATGCGCTCGATCAACTTGACCGCCAGCAACGAGTGGCCACCCAACTCGAAAAAGTGATCCTGGCGCCCAACCTGCTCAACATTGAGCAAGTCCTGCCAGATCGTCGCGATTGCAGTTTCGACCGCACCTTGAGGTGCTTCGTACTGACGCCGCGCCAGTGCGTCGGCGTCCGGTGCCGGCAAGGCCTTGCGGTCGAGCTTGCCGTTGGTGGTCAACGGGAAGCTGTCGAGCATGACAAACGCGGCAGGCACCATGTACTCGGCCAGATGCACCAGCAACTGGGTCCGCAGGTCGGCGGCGTTCGGCGCCATGCCCTCTTCACCAATCACATAGGCCACCAGGCGTTTGTCCCCCGGCGTGTCTTCACGGGCAATCACCACGGCTTCGCGCACGCCGTCACAGGCTGCCAGGCGCGCTTCGATTTCGCCCAATTCAATGCGGAAACCGCGAATTTTCACCTGGTCGTCGTTACGCCCCAGGTAGTCGATGCTGCCGTCTGCCAGGCGACGGCCCAGATCGCCAGTCTTGTACAGGCGAGCGCCGGGGCGGCCGCTGAACGGGTCGGCGATAAAGCGCTCGGCATTGAGTTCCGGGCGGTTCAGGTAACCACGGGCCACGCCCGCGCCACCGACGTACAGCTCGCCCACCACCCCGACCGGCACGGGTTCGCGCCGATCATCGAGCACATACAACTGCAAGTCCGGAATGCCCCCGCCAATCGGGCTGGCGCCCACCAGCTGCGCATCCGCCGCTTCAAGGGCGCGATAAGTCACATGCACTGTGGTTTCAGTGATGCCGTACATGTTCACCAGTTGCGTACCGCTATTGGCGGTGTGCGCGTACCACGGCTTGAGAATCCCCGGTTCCAGCGCTTCGCCGCCAAAAATCACCTGGCGCAGGGCGTGCTTGAGGGTGCTTTGGCCCTGGGCAACGATCAGTGCGCGGAAGGCGCTCGGGGTCTGGTTGAGAATGGTCACACCGGCGCTGCACAGCAGCGCATAGCATTCATCGGGCGAGCGGCTGGTCAGCTGCGGCACCACCAGCAACTGCCCGCCGTGCATCAGCGCGCCCCAGATTTCCCAGACCGAGAAGTCGAAGGCGAACGAGTGGAACAAAGCCCATACGTCGTGATCGTTGAAGTGGAACCAGTCCTCGGTGGCGGTGAACAGGCGCGCCACGTTGCGGTGTTCGATCATCACGCCCTTGGGCAACCCGGTGGAACCGGAGGTGTAGATCACATAGGCCAGGTTCGCCGGCGTCAGGCCCGCGACCTGGGGGTTGCCGGTTGATTCGTCCTGGCAGTCCCCCGCATCCAGCGTGATCACCGGCACCGACAATTCGGCCACCCGGGTGTGGGTGGCCTGTTGCACCAGCACGGCCACCGGCGCGCTGTCTTGCAAGGTGTAGCTGATGCGTTCCTGGGGGTAGGCCGGATCGATGGGGACGTAACCGGCACCAGCCTTGAGAATACCCAACAGGCCAATGATCATTTCCAGACCGCGCTCGACGCAGATCGCTACGCGATCATCCGGGCGCACGCCCAACGCCAGCAGGCGATGCGCGACCTGGTTGGCGCGCTTGTTGAGCGCGCCGTAGCTCAGGCGCTGGTCATCAAACACCACCGCGACAGCGTCAGGCCGCGCCGCCGCACGGGCTTCGACCTGGCTGTGGATCAGTGCGCTGTCGGCATACACCGTTTCGTTGCTGTTCCAGGCGTGCAGCAGATGCTCACGCTCGGTTGCAGGCAGGATACCCAGGGTTTGCAGCGGCGCCTGCGGGGTGTGTTCCAGCGCATCGACCTGACTCTGCAAGGCGGCATTGAGGTAGCGCGCGACACGCTCGGCACCTATGTCGGGGCCCGCGAGTACCGTGATATGGAAATCCTCACCCAGGTCATCGAAGTTGACGGTCAAGGGGTAGTTGGTACGCTCCTGTGCCCCGAGCGCTTGCATGCCGGCCCAGGCGACCTGCGCTTCGGTGGTGGCGCCGATGGCACTGTGGCGGTAATTGAGCATCGCGCTGAACAGCGGCGTGGGCGTGGCCACGGCGCTGCAGCGCTGGGCCAGAGCCAGCGAGGCGTGCTCATGCGCAAGCAGCGCGGTCAGGCGCTGATGGGTCAGCTTCAGGCCACTGCGCACGCTTTGCGCGCCGACGCTGACACGCAGCGGCAAGGTGTTGATGAACATGCCCAGGGCGCGGTCAGAGCCCTCGCCCGCGTGCATGCGACCCAGCAGGACCGTACCGAAGACGACTTCCTCGCGCCCGGATACCTTGCCCAGCACTTGCGCCAGCGCCAGGTGCACCATGCTGGCGGCACTCACGCCTATCTGGCGCGCCTGGGCACGCAGGCGCTTGCTCAAACCGCTGTCGAGCATCAGGTGGCTTTCGTCGATACCGTGACCATCCCCCTGAACATCCTGCGCGCCGAAAGGCAGGGTCGGCTCGTCGATGTCGCCCAGCATCTCGCGAAAGAACGCTTCATGCTGCTGTTCCGTCACACCCAGCAGAGCCTGGGCCACGTAGTTACGGTACGGCACCGGCTCGCCGAGGTGCTCGACCTGCCCCAGCAGGAAGGCCTGCATTTCGTGCTGCACCACCTCCATCGCGGTATGGTCCAGCGCCATGTGGTGAAACATCAACACCGCCACCCAACGCTGATTCGCTGAATCCAGCGCAAAAGCCATGCGCATCATCGGCGCCTGGCGAATATCCAGGCGATAATGACGGGCATCGAAGCGACCTTGCAGTTGGGTCAGCACGTCACCGTCGCGCGGGTCCAGGTGCACTTCCTCACTGACCAGCGCGGCCTTGCGCAGCACCACCTGGACCGGTTCATCGAGGCTCTCCCACAACACCGTGGTGCGCAGAATATCGTGACGCTTGATCACGTACTGCAAGGCTTCGGTGAATTGCTCCAGGCGCTCGCGGCTGTCGAACGCGTACTGCGATTGCAGCAGATACGGGTCACCCTGCTCGGCGGACAAGTGGTGGTACAGCATGCCTTGCTGCAACGGCGCCAGCGGGTAGATGTCTTTCACGTTTGCCAGGCCACCGGGCACGGCCTCGACAATCTGGTCGATGGTCGCCTGGTCCAGCGTCGTCAATGGCAGCATCTGCGGGGTAATGCGATAGGCCGGGCTCAGCCAGTCGCCACCGTTGCGGGCGATCAACTCAAGCAATTGCGCCTTGTGCCTGCGCAGGCTGTCGATCACCCCGTCATCGAGCCCCTCATCGTCGCCCAGGATGATCAGGTCATCCTCTTCACGTTGAAGATGGATCGGGTGGGTCGAAAGAACTGCCATCAATTCGCTGAAGTGCATGGTGTGCCCTGCTTAAGATTCGAAAACAATGACGAAAAAGCCCGAATTCGCGTGTAACCGAAAAACCGGGCATCGAACGCCGGCGCATGCCTTCCATGGACAGAGGCGCCGCCGCCGACAGGTTCAAAAAGTGATGGGTTGAATGCCCGCCACAGGGCTCCCCACAGGGCAGGAAAACTAAAACATCCGCACTGAGGTGTATGTCATGGGAAGCCGGGACAATGGGGATGCCCAGCGGATAAACATGCGGGAGCCGGCTTGCCCGGCTCCCACGGTTAAAGGTTTATGCCTGCCAGATTGGCCACACCCAAGCGCCAAGGCGGGAGTCGCCCTGCCAAAGCACAACAGCTCCCACAGGGGAGCTGTTGTGCATCGCGTCAAATGCGCCGCTTGCGCTCAAGGGTCGGCACGCTGGATTGCGGCACCACCACGTGCTCCACCTGCCCCACCGCTGCCGCCATGGCTGCCAGCGTCGGTTGGGCAAGCAGCACGCGCAAGTCAGCGTCCAGCCCTTGCTTGCGCATCTGCTCAACCAGGCTGACCGCCAGCAACGAATGCCCACCCAGCTCGAAGAAGTGGTCATGACGCCCCACCCGTTCAACCTTGAGCACCGTTTGCCACAGCTGCGCCAATGCCACTTCCACCGGCCCCTCGGGCGCCTCGTAGGCACGGCTGAGCACCGCGTCCTGGTCCGGCGCCGGCAAGGCCTTACGGTCGACTTTACCGTTGCCGGTCAGCGGCAGGCTGTCCAGGCGTACATAGGCGGCTGGCACCATGTACTCCGGCAACTGCCCCTGCAGGCGGGCGCGCAGAGCCTCGATATCCAGGCTTTCGCGTTCGGTAAAATAGGCCACCAGACGCTTGTGCCCTGGCTCGTCCTGGCGGGCCAGCACCACGGCATCCTTGACGCCAGGGCAGCCGGCCAAGCGGGTTTCGATCTCGCCCAGCTCGATACGGAAGCCACGGATCTTCACCTGTTGGTCGTTGCGCCCCTGATACTGCAACGTACCGTCGGCGCGCCAGGCCACCAGGTCGCCCGTGCGGTACATCAAGCCGCCGTCGCTGAACGGGTCGACGAGGAATTTCTCTGCCGTCAATTCAGGCCGGTTGAGGTACCCCAGCGCCACACCCTGCCCACCGATGTACAGCTCACCGGTCACCCCGACCGGCACGGGCTGCTGATGCGCATCAAGCACATAAGCGCGGCTGTTGCCGACCGGTTTGCCAATTGGAATGCTGCCCTCATCCGCCCGGGTGATCTCATGGGTGGTCGAGAAGGTCGTGGCTTCGGTCGGGCCATACCCGTTCAGCAGATGCCTAGGAGCACCGCCTTTGAGTACCCGGGCAATCACGCTCGGGTCCAGCACATCGCCGCCGACGATCAGGTAGCGCAGGCGCGCAAAGGCCTCCAGCAAACCCTCGGCGTATTGATGGAACAACCCGGCAGTCATCCACACCACGCTGACGTCCTGCTGCTGCAACAGGGCGGCAAACGCATGTTGCGTCAACAGCGTGTCCTGGTCGATCACCACCACCGCGCCGCCATTGAGCAACGGCGCCCAGACTTCCAGGGTGCTGGCATCAAACGCCGGGTTGGACGCGAACGCCACGCGGTCGTGCTGATTGAAATCGGCATAACCGTTATTGATCACCAGTCGTGTGATGGCTCGATGGGGCACCCGCACACCCTTGGGTGTACCGGTAGAGCCGGAGGTGTACATGATGTACGCCGCCGCCTCGCTGCTGACCACCACCGCCGGCTGGTCATCAGGCAGTTGGCCCAAGTGGGCCTGATCCAGATCGAGCCGCTGCACCTGCAACGCCTTGCCCAGCCCGGCGTGGCTCAACAGCAACGTCGCCTGGCTGTCGCTGAGCATGAAGGCCTGGCGTTCGACGGGTGCATTGACGTCCAGCGGCACATACACCAGCGCGCATTTGCTCAGGGCCAGTTGGCTCACGAGCAGGTCAATCGAACGCTCCAGCAGCACGGCCACGCTTGACCCTTCCGGCATTCCCAGGCTGATCAGGTGATGGGCCAGACGGTTAGCACGGGCGTTCAGTTCGGCATAGCTCACCTGTTGCTCGCCATGCACCGCCGCCACGGCCTGCGGCTGCGCCTGTGCCCACGACTCGAACACCTGGTGCACCGGCATGCTCGCCGGATAGTCACGTACGGTGGCATTGAATCCGTGCAGCACATGCCTGCGCTCCTCTGCGGGCAGGATCGACGGGTGCTGGAAAGCAGCATGGGGAGCCTGCTCCAGGGCATCGAGCAGATCGCCCAGCACCGTGGTCATGTACCCCAGCACGCGCTCTGCACCGACCGACTGCGGCGCCAGGGCATTGACCCGGAAGTCCTCGCCCACATCGTCCACCGAAAGAATCAACGGATAGCTGTCGACCCCTTCCCCGCCGATCATTTCGATCCCTTCCCAGGCCGCCCGGCTGGCGTCGCTGGCGCTGGCCGAACCATGACGGTAATTGAGCAAGGCACTGAACAACGGCGCCGGCGCGGCAACCCCACTGCAGCGTTGAGCCAGGGTCAATGACGCATGCTCATGGGCGAGCAACTGGCTCAAGGCGGCATGGTTACGCTTGACGGCCACCGACACACTGTCATCGGTCAGGCGCACACGCAGCGGCAACGTATTGATGAACATGCCCAGGGAGCGGTCGGCGCCTTCGCCGGCCTGCAAGCGACCGAGCAACACCGTGCCGAACACCACGTCGTCGCGCGACGACACCGCACCGACCACCTGCGCCCATGCCCAGTGATACAGGCTGGCCGCACTGACGCCCAGTTGCCGCGCCTGCTGGCGCAGGCGCTGGCTGAACGCCGCGCCCAGCCAGTATTCGGCTTCTTCGCTAGGGTCCCGCGCGCTGTCGATGCGTTGCACGCCAAACGGCAGCGTCGGCTCGTCGACATCGCCGAGCATCTGGGTAAAGAACGCCTCGTGGGCCGCGCGGTCCTTGCCCTGCATGGCCTGAGCGACATAATTGCGGTACGGCACCGAAGCCCCGAGTTGCGCCTCACAACCACTCATGTGCGCTTCGATTTCCGCCACCAGCACGCCCATGGACGTGGCGTCATTGACCAGGTGGTGGAAGCTGAGCATGCCAATCCAGCGCTGATGCTGCGGATCATGGGCGAAGCCCAGATGCATCATCGGTGCCTGGCGGATGTCCATGCGGTGACGCCCCAGGCTGAAGTGCTCGCGCAGTTGCGCCAGCACCTCGCCCGCTTGCGGGATGAACTCCTCAACCGTCAGCGGGGCCTCGCGCCAGACCACTTGCACCGGTGCTTCCAGTTGCGCCCAGAACAGGCTGGTACGCAGGATGTCATGGCGTGCGATCACCCGTTGCAGGGCCTGGGCAAACCCTTCCAGGCGCTGGCGGCTGTCGAATGCGAACAGCGCATGTTGCTGGTACGGGTCGCCCTGCTCGGCGCTGATATGGTGGTACAACAAGCCCTCCTGCAGCGGTGCCAGGGCATAGATGTCCTGCACGTTGGCCACGCCGCCCGGGACACTGGCGACAATTCGCTCGATACTCGCCTGATCCAGTGTGGCCAGGGGCAGCAGGTCCGGGGTGATCTGCGTGCAATCCGGCTCGATCCGATTGCGCGGCACCGCCACTTCGTGACCGGCACCCACGGAAGCAGCGAGCGCTGCCAGGGTTGGCTGACTGAACAGCACGCGTACATCGGCCTGCAAACCGGCCTGGCGCATGCGTTCCACCAGGCCCACCGCCAGCAATGAATGCCCGCCCAGTTCGAAGAAGTTGTCGTGACGGCCCACCTGCTCCAGCTTCAGCACTTCGGCCCAGATCTGCGCCAGGGTGGTTTCCACTTCCCCTTCAGGTGCCTCATAGCCACGGCTGATCAGCGCATCCAGCCCCGGTTCCGGCAGCGCCCGGCGGTCGAGCTTGCCATTGGCGGTGAGCGGCATATGGTCGAGCCGCACATAGGCGCTCGGCACCATGTACTCGGGCAATTGCGCCTGCAACCAACTGCGCAAGTCTTCGATCGACACGGCTTGCGTCTCGGTGAAGTAAGCGACCAGGCGCGCCTCCCGCGCCAGTACCACGGCTTCGCGAACCTGGGCATGCTCGCCCAGGCGGGTTTCGATTTCGCCCAGCTCGATACGCACACCGCGGATCTTCACCTGGTCATCGTTACGCCCCAGGTAATCCAGTGTGCCGTCCGGCAACCAGCGCGCCAGGTCGCCGGTGCGGTACATACGCGCCTGCGGGTCGTGGCTGAACGGATCCTTGAGGAAGCGCTCGGCGGTCATTTGCGCACGGTTCAGGTAACCGCGCGCCACCCCGGCCCCGGCCACGTACAGCTCGCCGGCAACACCGACGGGCACCGGCTGTTGATGCGCGTCCAGCAGGTACACCTGGGTGTTGGCCACCGGCCTGCCGATATGCAGCGCCTGGCCGGCCTCGACCACACCGGAGGTGGCGACAACCGTGGCCTCGGTCGGGCCATAGTTGTTGACCAGTTTGAAGCGCTGTGGCGTGTGGAACTGACGCAGGCGGTCGCCACCGACCAACAGGGTCTTGAGGGTCGGGTGTTGCAGGTTCTGGCTGAAGGCGTACTCCGCCACCGGCGTGGGCAGGAAGCTCACGTCCAGCGGCTGCGCCAGCCACCACTTGAGCAGCGCATCAATGTCTTCGCCGCCCTCCCGGGCCGGTGGCAAGTGCAGGGTGGCGCCCACGCACAGGGCTGGCCAGATTTCCCAAGCCATGGCGTCAAAACCGAACCCGGCAACGCTGGAGGTGTGGCTCCCGTGCCGCAGCTCAAACGTGTCGCAGTGCCAGTTCACCAGGTTTTCCAGGGTCTGGTGCTCAACCATCACGCCCTTGGGCAGCCCGGTCGATCCGGAGGTGTAGATCACGTACGCCAGGTGCGCAGGGGTGAGCCCGCTGACCTGCGGGTTACCCTTCGACGGCCCTTGCCACAGGCGACTGTCCAGCTCCAGCACTGGCGCGGTCACGGTGGGCAAGCGCTGCGCCAGGGCGGGCTGCATCAGCACGGCCACGGGTGTGCTGTCCTCCAGCAGGTAACTCAAGCGTTCGGCCGGGTGCGCCGGGTCGATCGGCACATAGCACGCGCCCGCCTTGAGAATCGCTACCAGCCCGACCAGCATTTCCAGGCTGCGCCGCGCGCAGATGGCCACGCGGTCGTCGGGCTGCACGCCCAGTTCGATCAACTGGTGCGCCAGCTGATTGGCCTGCCGGTTCAACTCGCTGTACGTCAGGCTTTGGCCCTGGTACACCACGGCCAGCGCGTGGGGGTACAGCTCGACCTGGGTTTCAAAGCGCTGGTGAAGGGTGTGCCCGACGGGGAAGTCGATCTGCGTGGCGTTGAAACCGCTCAACAATTGCTGGCGTTCATGAGCCGGCAGGATCGACAGGTGATGCATCGGCGTGTCCGCCGCGTGCTCCAGAGCCTGTACCAGGCCCTCGACCACACCCACGACATAGTCGCAGATGCGCTGCGCGCCCACCGAGGCCACCACCAGCGCGCTGAGGCTGAACGCTTGGCCTTGATCGTTGACGCTCAAGGTCAGCGGGTAGTTGCTGTGTTCCTGTGCCTGCAACAGTTGCATGCCTTGCCAGGCCTCGGCTTCGGCACCGGACACCGGTGCGCCATGGCTGTGGCGATAGTTGAGCAAGGCACTGAACAGCGCCGTGGATTGCGCGACGCTGCTGCAGCGTTGCGCCAGGGCCAGCGAGGCATGCTCGTGGGCCAGCAGGCCGTTGAGCCGTGCATGGGTGGCCTTGAGCGCAGCCTGCACGCCGACACCTCCCAGGTCGACACGCAACGGCAGGGTATTGATAAACATCCCCAGCGCCCGCTCCGCCCCCTCGCCGCCTTGCATGCGGCCCATCAACACCGTGCCGAACACCACGCGCTCGGTACTCGACACCACACCCAGCACCTGAGCCCACGCCAGGTGGAACAGGCTGGCGGGGCTGACGCCCAGTTGCCGCGTCTGCACGCGCAGGCGCCGACTCAGCTCGGCGTCAAGCGGCATATAGGCTTCCTCTACCGGCTCGTCATCGGCAATCCCTTGCAGACCAAAGGCCAGGGTTGGCTCCTCAATGTCCGCCAGCTGTTCGCGGAAGAACCGCTCGTGCGCCTGCTCGCCCTGCCCCAGGCGGGTTTGCGCCACATAGTTGCGGTACGGCACCGGGGCCTGCAGCTGTGCCGTCTCGCCCATGAGGAAGGCTTGCATTTCCTGCTGCACCACCTCCATGGCCACGTGATCGAGGATCATGTGATGGAACAACAGCGTGGCGACCACGCGGCCATCGGTGGCCTCTTCGGCATACAGCAGCTGCATCATCGGCGCCTGGGTCAGGTCCAGGCGTGGCTGCCGGATATCCGGCGACGCACGCTGCACCGACAGCCGCGCAGTGCGCCACACCACCTGCATCGGTTGTTGCAGGCCCTCCCAAACCACGCTGGTGCGCAGGATGTCATGGCGTTCGATCACCTGTTGCAGCGCTGCGCTGAACGCGTGCAAGCGCTCGATGTGCTCGAAGGCGTAGCGCAATTGCATGACGTAAGGGTCGCCGTGCACCGCGCTGAGGTGGTGATAGAGGATGCCTTCCTGCAACGGTGCCAACGGGTAGATGTCCTGCACGTTGGCCGCGCCACCGCTGACTGTGGCGACGATGCGCTCGATGCTCACCTGGTCAAGGGTGGCCAGCGGCAACATCGACGGCGTAATGCGGGTGCAGTCGGCCGGGATCAGGTTGGCCGGTACCGCCTGCTCTTCGCTCGCCCCCACCGATGCGGCCAGCGCCGCCAGGGTCGGCTGATTGAACAAGGTGCGCACGTCCGCCTTCAAGCCGGCTTCACGCATGCGTCCCATCAGGTTGACCATCAACAGCGAATGGCCGCCCAGTTCAAAGAAGTGGTCGTGACGCCCGACTTGTTCCACCTCGAGCAGTTCGCACCAGAGCCGTGCCAGGGCGATTTCCGTCTCGCCCACCGGTGCCTCGTACTCGCGCACCAGTACCGACGTGCTGTCCGGGTCCGGCAGCGCCTGGCGATCCACCTTGCCGTTGGGGCTCAGGGGCAGCGCGTCCAGCAGCACATACGCCTGGGGCACCATGTAGCTCGGCAACTGTGCTTGGACCTGCGCTCGCAAGGCCTGGATGTCCAGGCTCGATGGCGCGCGGCAATAAGCGATCAAACGCTCGTTGCGCACCAGCACCACGGCCTCCTGCACCTCGGCATGGGCGACCAGGCACGCCTCGATTTCACCCAGTTCGATGCGCAAGCCGCGCAGCTTGATCTGGTCGTCGTTACGGCCCAGGTATTCGATATTGCCGTCGGCCAGGTAACGCACCAGGTCGCCGGTTTTGTACAAGCGCCCGCCCGGGTTGAACGGGTCGGCCAGGAAGCGTTCGGCGGTCAGGTCATCGCGCCCCAGGTAACCGCGAGCCACCCCGGCACCACCGATGTACAGCTCACCGGCAACCCCCAGCGGCAGCAGCTGCAGGTGCGCATCGAGGACATAAGCGCGGGCGTTGGCGATGGGTTTGCCAATCGGCACTGCATCGAGTGGGCCTGGGTCATTGAAGGTCCAGGACGTGCTGTCGATGGTTGCTTCCGTCGGCCCGTACAGGTTGACGATGCCGTGGGTGGTCAGTGCACGGGCCTGCATGGCCAACTGCGGGTCAAGGGCTTCACCGCCGCTGAACAGGTAGCGGCAGCGCACGCCCGTCTCGGGCAATTGCACCAGCAGGCGCAACAGGCTCGGCACGAACTGGGCAATACTCACGCCCTGCTCCACCAGCGTACGTGCCATGTGCTCGACATCCCGCGAAGCCTCGGCCGGCAGCAAGACCAGGCGCGCGCCGATGGCCAACGGCGTCCAGATTTCCCAGACCGAAGCGTCGAACGCCACCGAGGTCCGTTGCAGGAAGCGGTCTGTGGCATCAAAACCAAAGGCATGGGTTTGCCAGCTGATGTGGTTGACCAGAGAGCCGTGTTCCACCATCACGCCTTTGGGGCGACCGGTGGAGCCTGAGGTGAAGATCACATAGGCCAGGTCGTGGGCTGTGGCCAGGGCGGGTGGGTTGGCGCGTGGCTGCTCGGCCACCCCGGCATCCGCCAGGTCAATCAACGGCATGGCCGTATCGCCCAGCACGCCACGGGTGGCCTCCTGCACCAGCACTGCCAGCGGCTGGCTGTCCTGCAGGGCGAACGCCAGGCGTTGCGCCGGGTATTCGGGGTCCAGCGGCACATAGGCAGCGCCGGATTTGAGGATGCCCAGCAAGCCGACAATCAGCTCCAGGCTGCGTGGCATGCAGATCGCCACGCAGCTATCGGCGCCTGCGCCAAGGCTGCGCAAATAATGGGCGACGCGGTTGGCCTGCTCGTTCAGGTCGCGGTAGCTCAACTGCTGGTCGCCCAGCACCACCGCAATCGCCGCCGGGGCCCGAGCGGCCTGGGCTTCGATCATCTGCACCACGGTGGTATCGCGCGGGTAATCGGCGTCGGTGGCGTTAAACCCGAGCAGGGTCTCGCGCTCGGCGGCAGGCAATACCGACAGTTGCGGCAAGGCCGTGCGAGGCGCCATTTCCAGTGCATTGGCCAGGTTATCCAGGCTGATCAGCAGGTAGTCCAGCAGGCGCTGCGCACCGATTGCCCGCGGTGCGCGCGCGGTCAGGCGGAACTCACTGCCCAGGTCATCGACTTCCAGCACCAGCGGGTAGCTGACGATGCTGTCGCTTTCCAGCCCGACGATACCTTCCCAGGCCTGTTGGCTGTGTTCATCAGCGGCCGTGATATGGCGGTAATTGAGCAGGCTGTTGAACAACGGCGTTGGCGCGGCCACCGCGCTGCAGCGTTGCGCCAGGCTTAACGGCGCGTGCTCATGGGCCAGCAATGCCGACAACCCGGCGTGGGTGTGCTTGAGTGCTGCCTTGACCTGCAGGCCGGCCATTTTCACGCGTAACGGCAAGGTGTTGATAAACATGCCCAAGGCCCGGTCGGCGCCCTCACCGGCTTGCAGACGGCCCAGCAGTACGGTGCCGAAAACCACGTCATCCTGGCCCGACACGGCGCCCAGGATTTGTGCCCACGCCAGGTGATACAGGCTGGCCGCACTCACCCCGGCCAAACGTGCCTGGGCCCGGATACGCAGCCCCAGCGCTGCCGGCACGTTGCCGAGCACTTGCTCGCTGCTCGCGGCGTCCATGGTGTCGAGCAAGCCGAACGCCAGGGTCGGCTGGTCAAAGTCGCCGAGCATGTCGCGGAAAAACGCTTCATGGGCGGCGCGATCCTTGCCTTGACGGGTTTGCGCCACGTAGTTGCGATACGGCACGCTGGCGGGCAACCGGTGCTGCTGGTCGAGCATATGCGCTTCGATTTCCGCCGTCAGCACACCCAGCGAAGCGGCGTCATTGACCAGGTGATGGAAGACCAGCATGCCGATCCAGCGTTGCTGGCGGGGGTCATGGGCGACCCCAAGGTGCATCATCGGCGCGCGGCGCAGGTCCAGCGGGAAACGGCTCGGGTCGAGTTGTTCACGCACTTGCGCAGCCACGTCGCCGTCTTCATCCACATTCAATGATGTGAGCCCCAGCGGCGCCTCGCGCCAGACCACCTGCACCGGCGTTTCCAGGCCGTCCCAGACCAGGGCGGTCCGCAGGATATCGTGACGGGCAATCACTGCCTGCAAGGCCTGGGCAAATGCATCCAGGCGCTCGCGACTGTCAAATGCAAACAGCGCGTGCTGCTGGTATGGATCGCCGTGGCTGGCGGTGACGTGGTGATACAACAGGCCTTCCTGCAACGGTGCCAGCGCATAGATATCCTGCACGTTGGCCACGCCGCCCGGTACACCGGCGACCACACGATCAATGCCCGCCTGGTCCAGGTTGGCCAAGGGCAGCATGTCAGGCGTGATGCGCTCACAGCCCAGGCCGATGCGATTGGCCGGTGCCGCGGTCATGCGCCCGTTATCGACGGCCGCCGCCAAAGCGGCGAGTGTCGGCTGGCTGAACAGGACCCGCACATCGGCGCTGAGCTCGACCTGGCGCATCCGCTCGATCAGGCTGACCGCCAATAGCGAATGGCCGCCCAGTTCGAAGAAGTTGTCGTGGCGCCCGACTTGCTCAACCTTGAGCACATCGGCCCAGATCTGCGCCAACAGGGTTTCGATTTCGCCCTGGGGCGCTTCGTAGCCACGGCTGAGCAGTGCGTCCTGATCGGGCGCTGGCAAAGCCTTGCGGTCGACTTTGCCGTTGTTGGTCAGCGGCAGGCTGTCCAGACGTACGTAGGCGGCCGGAACCATGTAGTCCGGCAGTTGATCGTGCAAATGGTCGCGCAGGGTTTCAATGTTGATGGTTTCGCGTTCGGTGAAATAAGCCACCAGGCGCTTGTGCCCTGGTTCATCCTGACGGGCCAGTACCACCACGTCCTTGACCTGGGGGTGTTCGCCCAGGCGCGCTTCGATCTCGCCCAGTTCGATACGGAAGCCGCGAATCTTCACCTGCTGGTCGTTACGCCCCAGGTACTGCAGGGTGCCATCGGCACGCCAGGCCACCAGGTCGCCGGTGCGGTACATCAGGCCGCCGTCGTTGAACGGGTCGACCAGGAACGCGTGGGCCGTCAGGTCGGTACGGTTCAGATAACCCAGGGCCACGCCCTGCCCGCCGATGTACAGTTCGCCGGCGACACCCACCGGCACCGGTTGCTGACGGGCATCGAGTACGTAGGCGCGGCTGTTGCCGACCGGTTTGCCGATCGGAATGCTGCCCTCGTCCGCACGCTGAATTTCATAGGTGGTCGAGAAGGTGGTGGCTTCGGTGGGGCCGTAGCCGTTCAGCAGGTGCTTCGGTGCGCCGTCCCTGAGCACGCGGGCGATCACGCTTGGGTCCAGCACATCGCCGCCGACAATCAGGTAGCGCAGTTGCGGGAATACCGGCAACAGGCCCTCGGCGTACTGATGGAACAAACCGGCGGTCATCCACAGCACGCTGACCGACTGCTCTTGCAGCAAGGTCGCAAAGGCCTCACGGGACAACAGCGTGTCCTGATCGACCACCACCACTGCGCCGCCGTTGAGCAACGGTGCCCATACGTCGAGGGTGCTGGCGTCGAACGCCGGGTTGGAGGCAAAGGCCACGCGGTCCTGGGGATTGAACTCGGCATAACCGTTGTTGATCACCAGTCGCGTGATCGCCCGGTGCGGCACCAGCACGCCTTTCGGCGTACCGGTAGAGCCGGAGGTGTACATGATGTACGCCGCGGTTTCCGATGACTGCTCCAGGCTCGGGTTGTGCTCGGATTCCGTGCTCAGGTCGAGGCGGTCCAGGTCCAGACGATGGCCAGCCACCTCGGTTGTGCTGGTGGTCAACACCCAGCGGGCGCCGCTGTCTTCAATCATGAAGGCTTGGCGATCCGTCGGCGCATTCACATCCAGCGGTACATACACCGCCGCGCACTTGCTGATCGCCAACTGCGCCACCAGCAAATCCAGGGAGCGTTCCAGCAGGATTGCCACCCGCTCACCCGGTGCTGCGCCGAGCTCCAGCAGGTGGTGGGCCAGTTGGTTGGCCCGCGCATTCAGTTCACCATAGGTCAGTGAAACTGCACCCTGCACCGCCGCCACGGCGTGCGGGGTTGCCGCTGCCTGCTGCTGGAACACGTCGTGCACGGTCTGCCCGTCGGGATAGGCACGTGCCGTGGCGTTGAATGCCTGCAGCACTTGCCGCGCTTCTTCCTCCGGCAACACCGTGACGTGCTCCAACGGCAGCTGCGGCGTCTGCTCCAGTGCCTGCACCAAGTGCGTGACGGCGGTCAGCAGGTAGTCACAAATGCGGCGCGCCTCAATCGGCGAGACCACCAGCGCGCTGAGATTGAACTGCTCGCCCAGGTCATCGACGCTCAGGGTGATGGGGTAGTTGGTGCGTTCTTCGGCGTGCAGCAGGTACATGCCGTGCCACGCCTGGTCCATCTCCACCGCGTCTTCGACCCCGGCACTGTGGCGGTAGTTGAGCAAGGCATTGAACAACGGCGTGGTGGCCGCGACTCCGCTGCAACGCTGGGCCAGGGCCAGTGAGGCATGTTCATGCCCCAGCAATGCCGTGAGCCGCGCATGGGTGGACTTGACCGCCCCCTGCACGCTGACCTGTGCCACGTCCACGCGCAGCGGCAAGGTATTGATAAACATCCCCAGCGCCCGGTCCGCCCCCTCGCCGCCTTGCATGCGCCCCAGCAGCACGGTGCCGAACACCACATTCTGACGACCCGACAGCGTGCCCAATACACGGGCCCAGGCCAGGTGGAACAAACTGGCGGCACTCACGCCGGCCTGACGCGCCTGCTCACGCAGCCGCAGGCTGAGGTCGACGTCCAGCAAGTGCGTGGCCTCGCCCACACCGTGACCTTCGCCCTGCACATCCTGCAGGCCGAACGGCAAGGTGGGCTCATCGAGGGTGCCGAGCATCTCGCGGAAAAACGCCTCGTGCTCCGCTTCGCTGCTGCCCAGCCGGGCCTGCGCCACATAATTGCGGTAAGGCACGGCATGCCCCAGCGCCTCGCCGTGGCCCAGCAGGATCTTGCGCATTTCCTGCTGCACGGTATCGAGCGCGGTGTGGTCCATGACCAGGTGATGGAACATCAGCACCGCGACGATGCGCCGGTTGGCCGGGTCCTGGGCGTAGACCATGCGCATCAAGGGGGCCTGAGTCAGGTCGAGGCGATAGTGACGGGCGTCGAAACGCTCGCGCAGTTGCGCCAGCACGTCACCTGCCGCTGGGTCGCATACGACCTCCTGCACCACCAGTCGGGCCTTGCGCCAGACCACTTGCATCGGGCTTTCCAGACCTTCCCAGACCAGGCCGGTACGCAGGATGTCATGCCGGTCGATGACCGCTTGCAGCACATCGGCGAACACCTGGAAACGCTCAAGGTTGTCGAAGCCGTAGCTTGATTGCAGCAGGTAAGGGTCACCTTCGTCGGTACGGATATGGTGGTAAAGCACCCCTTCCTGCAACGGCGCCAAGGGATAAATATCCTGCACATTGGCCACGCCGCCCGGTACCGAGGCGACAATGCGGTCGATGCCGGCCTGGCTCAGTTGGGCCAGCGGTAACAGTGCCGGGGTGATGCGCTCGCAGTCAGGGGTAATCAGGTTGGCCGGCACGGCCACCTCCCGTCCGCTGCCAACCGCAGCCGCCAGCGCGGCCAGGGTTGGCTGGCGGAACAACACGCGCACATCGGCGCTGAGCTCGACCTGGCGCATGCGCTCGATCAGGCTCACCGCCAATAACGAGTGGCCACCGAGTTCGAAGAAATTGTCGTGGCGCCCTACTTGCTCGACCTTGAGCACATCGGCCCAGATCTGCGCCAGCAGGGTTTCGATTTCGCCTTGGGGCGCTTCGTAGCCACGGCTGAGCAGTGCGTCCTGATCCGGCGCCGGCAAGGCCTTGCGGTCGACTTTGCCGTTGTTGGTCAGCGGCAGGCTGTCCAGGCGCACGTAGGCGGACGGGACCATATAGTCCGGCAGCTGGTCATTCAGATAGTCGCGCAGGGTTTCGATGTTGATGGTTTCGCGTTCGGTGAAATAAGCCACCAGGCGCTTGTGCCCTGGCTCATCCTGACGGGCCAGTACCACCACGTCCTTGACCTGGGGGTGTTCGCCCAGGCGCGCTTCGATCTCGCCCAGTTCGATACGGAAACCGCGAATCTTCACCTGCTGGTCGTTACGCCCCAGGTACTGCAAGGTACCGTCGGCACGCCAGGCCACCAGGTCTCCGGTGCGGTACATCAGGCCGCCGTCGTTGAACGGGTCGACCAGGAACGCATGGGCCGTAAGGTCGGTACGGTTCAGATAACCCAGGGCCACGCCCTGGCCGCCAATGTACAACTCGCCGGCGACACCCACTGGCACCGGCTGCTGACGGGCATCCAGCACATAGGCGCGGCTGTTGCCGACCGGCTTGCCGATGGGAATGCTGCCCTCGTCCGCACGCTGAATTTCATAAGTGGTCGAGAAGGTGGTGGCTTCGGTGGGGCCATAGCCGTTGAGCAGGTGCTGCGGTGCGCCGTCCTTGAGTACGCGAGCGATCACGCTTGGGTCCAGCACATCGCCGCCGACAATCAGGTAGCGCAGTTGCGGGAATACCGGCAACAGGCCCTCGGCGTATTGATGGAACAGGCCAGCGGTCATCCACAACACGCTGATTGACTGCTCTTGCAGCAAGGTCGCAAAGGCCTCACGGGACAACAGCGTGTCCTGATCAACCACCACCACTGCGCCGCCGTTGAGCAACGGTGCCCACACGTCGAGGGTACTGGCATCGAAAGCCGGGTTGGAAGCGAAGGCCACGCGGTCCTGCGGGTTGAATTCGGCATAACCGTTGTTGATCACCAGCCGCGTGATCGCCCGGTGCGGCACCAGCACGCCTTTCGGAGTGCCGGTGGAACCGGAGGTGTACATGATGTACGCCGCAGTTTCCGACGACTGTTCCAGGCTCGGGTTGTGCTCGGATTCCGCGCTCAGGTCGAGGCGGTCCAGGTCCAGACGATGGCCAGCCACCTCGGTCGCGCTGGTGGTCAGCACCCAGCGGGCGCCGCTGTCTTCAATCATGAAGGCTTGGCGATCTGCCGGGGCGTTCACGTCCAGCGGTACATATACCGCTGCGCACTTGCTGATCGCCAACTGCGCCACCAGCAAATCCAGGGAACGCTCCAGCAGGATCGCCACCCGCTCACCCGGCGCTGCGCCGAGGCCCAGCAGGTGGTGGGCCAGGCGGTTGGCGCGGTTGTTCAGTTCACCATAGGTTAGTCGCTGCCCATCCTGCACTGCGGCCAGTGCCTGAGGCTGCGTGGCCACGAGCGCTTCGAAAACCCCGTGCACCGTCAGCGCGGCAGGATACGCCCGTGTGGTGGCGTTAAAGGTCTGCAGCACCTGTTCGCGTTCAGTCGCCGGCAATATCGCCAGGGCCTGCAGCGCCGTGGTCGATGACTGCTCCAGCGCCTGCACCAACTGCTCCAGCGCCTGGTGTACAAAGCCGCACACCCGTTGCGCGCCGATCTGAGCCAGCGTCAGTACGGTCAAGCTGAAACCGTCACCCCACTCGTCCACGTTCAAGGTCAGCGGGTAGTTGGTGCGCTCCTCACCGCCGAGCCCTTCCATACCCTGCCAGGCTTGCTGGACTTGCTCGGAGCCCTCGGCCACGGCGCTGTGCCGGTAGTTCAGCAATGCACTGAACAACGGCAAGGGCGCGGTCACCTGGCTGCAGCGTTGCGCCAAGGCCAGCGACGCGTGTTCATGCCCCAGCAACGCGCTGAGGCGCACATGGGCCTGGCGCACGCCGGCACGGGCATCGCGGTGGTCGATATCAAGACGCAGGGGCAAGGTATTGATAAACATGCCCAATGCCCGTTCCGCGCCTTCACCGCCGAGCATTCGGCCCATCAGGACGGTGCCGAACACCACGTTCTGCTGGCCGGTCGCGGCCGCGAGCACCTGTGCCCAGGCCAGGTGAAACAGGCTGGCGGCACTGACGCCAAGCTGACGCAACTGGCCACGCAGGCGCCGATCGAGTTCGGCATCGACCACCAGGTGCGCTTCTTCGATATGTTGGGCATCGCCTTGCACATCTTGCAGGCCGAAGGGCAAGGTCGGGGTGTCGATATCCCCGAGCAGCTCGCGAAAGAACGCCTCATGCTCCTGCTCGCTGACACCCAGGCGCGCCTGGGCCACGTAATTGCGATAAGGCACCGGTTCGGCCAGTTGCACAGCCGGGTCCACCAGGTAGGCCTGCATTTCCTGGCTGACCACCTCCAGCGCGGTATGGTCCAGGGCGATGTGGTGGAACAGCAGAATCGCCGCCACACGCTGCCGGGCCGGGTCCTGGGCATACACCAATTGCATGAGCGGCGCGCTGGCCAGGTCGAGACGATGTTGGCGGGCCCCAAACCGTTGCTCAAGCTGGGCCATCACATCGTCGCCTGTTTCTTCCAGCGGCACCTCTTGCACATCCAACTCAGCCTTGCGCCACACCACTTGTACCGGGGCCGGCAGGCCTTCGAGCACAATCGCGGTGCGCAGGATGTCGTGTCGATCGATCACGCGCTGCAGCGCCTGGGTAAATGCCTGCAAACGCTGCATGTCGGTAAAGCTGAAGCGCGCCTGCAGCAGGTACGGATCACCCTGCTCGGCGCTGAGGTGATGGTACAGAATGCCTTCCTGCAGCGGAGCCAGCGGGTAGATGTCCTGCACGTTGGAGGCGCCACCCGGTACGCTGTCGACAATCCGGTCAAGGCTGGCCTGGTCGAGGCTGACCAGTGTCAGCAGGTCCGGGGTAATGCGCGTGCACCCGGGCTGAATGCGGTTGGGCTCGACCGTCACTTCACGGCTGTGGCCAACGGCAGCGGCCAATGCTGCCAGGGTTGGCTGGTTGAACAGCACGCGCACGTCGGCCTGCAAGCCCGCCTGGCGCATGCGGCTGATCAGGCCGACCGCGAGCAACGAATGCCCGCCCAGTTCGAAGAAATGATCATGGCGGCCCACGCGCTCGACCTTGAGCACTTCGGCCCAAATCTGCGCGAGTGCGACTTCCACCTCACCCACCGGCGCCACGTAGTCACGGCTCAGTTGTGCGCTTTGATCCGGTTCCGGCAGCGCCTTGCGGTCCAGCTTGCCGTTGGCCGTCAGCGGCAGGTTGTCCAGGTGCATGTAGGCCGCCGGGACCATCGCGTCCGGCAATTGGGCTTGCAGGTAGCGGCGCAGCTGCTCGATATCCAGCGCCTGACGCGCGGTGAAGTACGCGATCAGACGTCCGTCGCGGGCAATCACCACAGCCTCGCGCACATCGGGATGTCCGCCCAGGCAGGTCTCGATTTCGCCGAGTTCGATCCGCACACCGCGGATTTTCACTTGGTCGTCGTTACGACCCAGGTAGTCAAGGCGGCCGTCAGCCAGCCAGCGCACCAGGTCGCCGGTGCGGTACATGCGCGCCTGCGGGTCGGCGCTGAAGGGGTCTTTCAGAAAACGTTCGGCGGTCATTTGCGCACGGTTCAGGTAACCGCGGGCCACCCCGGCACCGCCCACATAGAGTTCACCGGCGACGCCCAGCGGCACCGGCTTGAGTTGTGCGTCGAGCACGTACACCTGGGCATTGGCCACCGGCTTGCCGATGTGCAGGGGCTGCCCGGCTTCGATCACGCCGGAGGTCGCTACAATCGTCGCTTCGGTCGGGCCGTAGTTGTTGACCAGGGTGAAGCGCTGCGCCTGGGTGAACTGGCGCAGGCGGTCGCCGCCGATCAACAGGGTCTTGAGGGTCGGGTGTTGCAGGTTCTGGCTGAAGGCGTATTCAGCCACCGGTGTGGGCAGGAAACTGACGTCCAGCGGCTGGGCCAGCCACCAGGTGAGCAGCGCATCGATGTCTTCGTTGCCCTGCGCCGCCGGTGGCAGATGCAAGGTGGCGCCCACGCACAGCGCTGGCCAGACTTCCCAGGCCATCGCGTCAAAACCAAATCCGGCGACGCTGGACGTGTGGCTGCCGGCGTTGAGGTTGAAGGCCTCGCAATGCCAGTTCACCAGGTTGTCGAGGGTCTGGTGCTCAACCATCACGCCCTTGGGCAAACCCGTGGAACCGGAGGTGTAGATCACATACGCCAGGTGTGCCGGGGTCAGGCCGGCAATCTGTGGGTTGGCGCGCGCGGGGCCTGCCAGCAACAGGCGGTCAAGTTCGAGTACCGGTACGCTCATCGCCGGCAAGCGCTCGGTCAGCCCCGGTTGCACCAGCACCACCACCGGAGCGCTGTCTTCGAGCAAGTAGCCGATGCGGTCCGGTGGATGGGCCGGGTCGACGGGTACGTAGGCCGCGCCGGCCTTGAGGATGGCGACCAGACCCACCAGGGTTTCCAGGCTGCGACGCGCACAGATCGCCACGCGATCGTCCGGCTGCACGCCCAGTTCGATCAGGCGATAAGCCAGGTGGTTGGCTTGCCGGTTCAGTTCGGCATAGCTCAGCGTCTGGCCCTCGTACACCACCGCAGGCGCCTCGGGGCTGCGTTCTGCCTGCTGTTCGATACGCTGGTGAATGGTCAAACCGCGTGGGTAGTCGGCATGGGTCTGGTTGAAACCTGCCAGCACCTGTTGGCGCTCGGCATCCGGCAACACCGACAGCAGGTTGACGGGAGCCTGCGGGTTTTGCTCCAGCGCCTGGATCAGATGGTCCAGGGCGGTATGCATGTAGCCGCAGAAGCGTTGTGCGCCCAGCACCGGCAAGGCCTGAACGGTAAAGGAAAAACCGTCGCTGTACTCATCGACGCTCAGGGTCAGCGGGTAGTTGGTGCGTTCTTCGGTATGGAAGAATTCGATGCCGCGCCAGGCCTTTTCGGCCTCGTCACTGGTGTGGGCCACCGTACTGTGACGGTAGTTAAGCAAGGCACTGAACAAGGGTTGCGGTGCGGCGACGCCACTGCAGCGTTGCGCCAGCACCAACGGTGCATGCTCGTGACCGAGCAATGCGGTCAGCCGTGCATGGGTGGCCTTGAGCGCCACCTGGGCGCCTTGTTCAGCGATATCCACCCGCAGCGGCAAGGTATTGATGAGCATGCCCAGCGCGTGCTCGGCGCCCTCGCCTGCCTCCATGCGCCCCAGGAACACCGTGCCGAACACCACGCGCTGTTTGCCGGTGACGGCCGCCAGCACTTGCGCCCAGGCCAGGTGGCACAGGCTCGCGGTACTCACGCCCTGCTGACGGGCCTGTGCACGCAGGCGCAGGCCCAACGTCGGCGCGACGGCCAACACGGCCTCCTCCAGGGCATTGCCATCGCCCTGCACATCTGCCAGGCCGAACGGCAGTGTCGGCTCGTCCACCTCGCCGAGCATGTCGCGAAAGAACGCTTCGTGCTGTTGTTCAGTCACGCCCAGGCGCGCCTGCGCCACGTAATTGCGGTACGGCACCGGCTTGCCCAGTTGCGCGGCGTGGCCCAGCAGGTATTGCTGGATTTCATGCTGCACCACGGCCAGCGCGGCATGGTCGGAGATGATGTGATGCAACATCAGCAAGGCCAGCCAGCGCCCATTCTGTGGGTCATGGGCATAGGCGATGCGGATCAGCGGTGCCTGGCTGATGTCGAGGCGAAAGTGCCGGGTGTCGAAACGCTGCTCCAGTTGCTGGCGAATATCACCGTCAGCCGGGTCCAGCACGAGCTCTTCAACCTGCAACTGGGCCTGGCGCAGCACGACTTGGTGGGGCTCGTCGAGCCCGTCCCAGATGACGGCGGTCCGAAAGCTGTCATGGCGGTCAATCACGCATTGCAGGGCCTGGCTGAAATCGTCCAGGCACTGGCGGTTATCCATGCCGATGACGCATTGCAGCACGTAGGGATCGCCCTGCTGCGCCGACAGGTGGTGGAACAAAATCCCCGATTGCAGCGGCGCCAGCGGGTAGATGTCCTGGATGTTGGCGGCCCCGCCGGGAATGTGCGTGACGATAAGGTCGATGGCCGCCTGGTCGAGTGTGGTCAGCGTCAGCATGTCCGGCGTGATCCGCGTGCAACCGGCGACGATGCGGTTGGCCGGAATGTCCACCTGCCCGGCGCGCTGTGCCGTGTACTGCCCGGCATTGATCAAGGCGATCAGTGCCGCCTTATGCTCACGCAGCGAGGCGAGCACACTCGGCTCCTTCAGTGCCTGCTTGTTGCCCTGTACGACGAGCTGGTCACCCTTGACGGAGAGCTGAACGTCTTTTTCTTTTAATGTCGCCAACAGTTCGAGAACACTCACAGGACCATCTCCATTCTTTCGGTAATTTCGGCGTATTCCCAGAGCGTGGGTTGCTCGAACAGCGCCTTGACGTTCGCATCGATGCCATCCTGGCGTAACCGCCCGATCAGGCTGACAGCCAGCAGTGAGTGGCCGCCCAGTTCAAAGAAGTTGTCGTGACGACCGACTTGCTCCACCTCGAGCAATTCGCACCAGAGCCGTGCCAGGGCGATTTCCGTCTCGCCCACCGGTGCCTCGTACTCGCGCACCAGTACCGACGTGCTGTCCGGGTCCGGCAGCGCCTGGCGATCCACCTTGCCGTTGGGGCTCAGGGGCAGCGCGTCCAGCAGCACATACGCCTGGGGCACCATGTAGCTCGGCAACTGTGCTTGGACCTGCGCTCGCAAGGCCTGGATGTCCAGGCTCGATGGCGCGCGGCAATAAGCGATCAAACGCTCGTTGCGCACCAGCACCACGGCCTCCTGCACCTCGGCATGGGCGACCAGGCACGCCTCGATTTCACCCAGTTCGATGCGCAAGCCGCGCAGCTTGATCTGGTCGTCGTTACGGCCCAGGTATTCGATATTGCCGTCGGCCAGGTAACGCACCAGGTCGCCGGTTTTGTACAAGCGCCCGCCCGGGTTGAACGGGTCGGCCAGGAAGCGTTCGGCGGTCAGGTCATCGCGCCCCAGGTAACCGCGAGCCACCCCGGCACCACCGATGTACAGCTCACCGGCAACCCCCAGCGGCAGCAGCTGCAGGTGCGCATCGAGGACATAAGCGCGGGCGTTGGCGATGGGTTTGCCAATCGGCACTGCATCGAGTGGGCCTGGGTCATTGAAGGTCCAGGACGTGCTGTCGATGGTTGCTTCCGTCGGCCCGTACAGGTTGACGATGCCGTGGGTGGTCAGTGCACGGGCCTGCATGGCCAACTGCGGGTCAAGGGCTTCACCGCCGCTGAACAGGTAGCGGCAGCGCACGCCCGTCTCGGGCAATTGCACCAGCAGGCGCAACAGGCTCGGCACGAACTGGGCAATACTCACGCCCTGCTCCACCAGCGTACGTGCCATGTGCTCGACATCCCGCGAAGCCTCGGCCGGCAGCAAGACCAGGCGCGCGCCGATGGCCAACGGCGTCCAGATTTCCCAGACCGAAGCGTCGAACGCCACCGAGGTCCGCTGCAGGATCCGGTCTGTGGCATCGAAGCCAAAAGTCCGCGTTTGCCAGTTGATGTGGTTGACCAGCGAGCCGTGCTCCACCATCACGCCTTTGGGACGGCCGGTGGAACCTGAAGTGAAGATCACATAGGCCAGGTCATGGGCCGTGGCCAGGGCGGGCGGGTTGTCGAGCGGCTGCCCTGCCAAAGCGGCATCCGCCAGGTCAACCAGCGGCACCGCCGTATCGCCCAGCACGCCACGGGTGGCGTCCTGCACCAGCACCGCCAGCGGCTGGCTGTCCTGCAGCGCGAATGCCAGGCGTTGCGCCGGGTATTCGGGGTCCAGCGGCACATAAGCGGCGCCGGACTTGAGGATGCCCAGCAAGCCGACAATCAGCTCCAGGCTGCGTGGCATGCAGATCGCCACGCAGCTATCGGCGCCTGCGCCAAGGCTGCGCAAATAATGGGCGACGCGGTTGGCCTGCTCGTTCAGGTCGCGGTAGCTCAACTGCTGGTCGCCCAGCACCACCGCAATCGCCGCCGGGGCCCGAGCGGCCTGGGCCTCGATCATCTGCACCACGGTGGTATCGCGTGGGTAATCGGCGTCGGTGGCGTTAAACCCGAGCAGGCTCTCGCGCTCGGCAGCAGGCAATACCGACAGCTGCGGCAAGGTCGTACCCGGCGCCGTTTCCAACGCATCCACCAGGCTGCACAACGCCGCCTGCATGTAAGCGACGACCCGCTCCGGATCCGCACCACACACCTGCGCCGTCAGCCGGAAACCATCACCCCTGTCGTCCACGCTCAAGGCCAATGGATAGTTGGTGCGCTCTTCCCCGGCCAGGGTTTCGATCCCCACCCAGGCGTCACGGGTTTCGTGCATGACGCCATCGCTGGCGCTGTGACGGTAGTTGAGCATCGCACTGAACAACGGTGAAGGCGCCACTACGCCGCTGCAACGCTGGGCCAGTGCCAGCGAGGCGTGCTCGTGCCCCAGCAGCACCGACAAGCGGGCGTGAGTGGAACGCACCCCGGCACGTACGTCCTGGTGATCGAGGCTCACCCGCAACGGCAAGGTGTTGATGAACATGCCCAACGCACGGTCGGCGCCGTCGCCACCCTGCATGCGCCCCATCAGCACGGTGCCGAACACCACATCCGGTTTGCCCGAGGCAGCACTCAAGACCCGTGCATAAGCCAGGTGGAACAGGCTGGCGACGCTGACGCCCAGCGTCCGTGCGGCGGCGCGCAGGCGCAGGTTCAGGGCGGCGGGCACGTCTTGCCCGGTTTCCCTGACGGCATGACCGTCGCCTTGTACGTCCTGCAGGCCGAACGGCAGGGTCGGCTCATCGATATCGCCGAGCATCTCGCGGAAGAACGCTTCGTGCTCCTGCTCATCCGTGCCCAGGCGCACCTGGGCCACATAGTTGCGATACGGCATGGCCGGTGCAGGTGCGGCGGTTGATCCGGCCAGGCTGGCAGCGATTTCGCGGCTGACCACCTCCAGTGCCGTGTGATCCAGCGCCATGTGGTGGAACAACAGTACCGCCACCGTGCGCCCGTTGTGCTCATCCCGGGCGTAGGCCAGGCGCAGCAACGGCGCCTGGCTGACATCAACGCGGTAATGACGGGCATCAAAACGCGCGTGCAGTTGGCTCAGCACGTCGCCGTCAGCCGGGTCGAGGATCACCTCTTGCAGTGGCAACCGGGCGTTGCGCCACACCACTTGCGCCGGGGTGCCGAGATCCTCCCAGGCAATCGCGGTGCGCAGAATGTCGTGCCGGTCGATCACGCCCTGCAAGGCCTGGGCAAAACGCTGCAGACGTTCGACGCTGTCAAATGCCATTTGCGATTGCAGCAGGTACGGGTCGCCCTGCTCGGCGGTGATGTGGTGGTAGAGAATGCCCTCCTGCAAGGGCGCCAGCGCGTAGATATCCTGCACGTTGGCCACGCCGCCCGGTACCGTGGCGACGATGCGGTCGATGCTCGGTTGATCAAGGTTGATCAACGGCAACAACTGCGGGGTGATGCGGGTGCAATCCGGAGTAATCAGGTTGGCCGGCACGGCCACCTCGCGTCCGCTGCCAACCGCAGCCGCCAGCGCGGCGAGTGTCGGCTGGCTGAACAAGACCCGTACATCGGCGCTCAGGCTGGCCTGGCGCATCCGTTCGATCAGGCTCACCGCCAGCAACGAGTGGCCACCCAGTTCGAAGAAGTTGTCGTGGCGCCCTACTTGCTCGACCTTGAGCACGTCGGCCCAGATCTGCGCCAGCAGGGTTTCGATTTCCCCCTGGGGCGCTTCGTAGCCACGGCTGAGCAGTGCGTCCTGATCGGGTACCGGCAAAGCCTTGCGGTCGACTTTGCCGTTGTTGGTCAGCGGCAGGCTATCCAGACGCACATACGCGGCCGGGACCATGTAGTCCGGCAGTTGATCGTGCAAATGATCGCGCAGCGCTTCGATTTCCACTCGGCTGCGTTCAGTGAAGTAGGCCACCAGGCGCTTGTGCCCTGGCTCATCCTGACGAGCCAACACCACCACGTCCTTGACCTGGGGGTGTTCGCCCAGGCGCGTTTCGATCTCGCCCAGTTCGATACGGAAGCCGCGAATCTTCACCTGCTGGTCGTTACGCCCCAGGTACTGCAAGGTACCGTCGCCACGCCAGGCCACCAGGTCACCGGTGCGATACATCAAACCGCCGTCGTTGAACGGGTCGACCAGGAACGCGTGGGCCGTAAGGTCAGCACGGTTCAGATAACCCAGGGCCACGCCCTGCCCGCCGATGTACAGCTCGCCGGCAACCCCCACCGGCACCGGCTGCTGACGGGCATCGAGCACGTAGGCGCGGCTGTTGCCGACTGGTTTGCCAATCGGAATGCTGCCCTCATCCGCCCGGGTGATCTCATGGGTGGTCGAGAAGGTGGTGGCTTCGGTCGGGCCATAGCCGTTGAGCAAGTGCTGCGGCGCGCCGTCCTTGAGTACGCGGGCGATCACGCTTGGGTCCAGCACATCGCCGCCGACAATCAGGTAGCGCAGTTGCGGGAATACCGGCAACAGGCCCTCGGCGTACTGATGGAACAAACCGGCGGTCATCCACAGCACGCTGATTGACTGCTCTTGCAGCAAGGTCGCAAAGGCCTCACGGGACAACAGCGTGTCCTGGTCAACCACCACTACCGCACCGCCATTGAGCAACGGTGCCCACACGTCGAGGGTACTGGCGTCGAACGCCGGGTTGGAGGCGAAGGCCACGCGGTCCTGCGGGTTGAACTCGGCATAACCGTTGTTGATCACCAGTCGCGTGATCGCCCGGTGTGGCACCAGCACGCCCTTCGGTGTACCGGTAGAACCGGAGGTGTACATGATGTAGGCCGCGGTTTCCGATGACTGCTCCAGGGCCGGGTTGTGTTCCGGCTGCTCGCCGAGATCAAGGGTATCCAGGTCCAGACGGTGGCCAGCCACCTCGGTCGCGCTGGTGGTCAACACCCAGCGGGCGCCGCTGTCTTCGATCATGAAGGCTTGGCGATCTGCCGGAGCATTCACGTCCAGCGGTACATATACCGCCGCGCACTTGCTGATCGCCAACTGCGCCACCAGCAAATCCAGGGAGCGCTCCAGCAGGATCGCCACCCGCTCACCCGGCGCTGCGCCGAGGCCCAGCAGGTGATGGGCCAGTTGGTTGGCCCGCGCGTTCAGTTGCGTGTAGCTCATTGAAACCGCGCCCTGCACCGCCGCCACGGCGTGCGCACGCGCAACCACTTGAGCTTCAAACACGCCATGCACGGTCTGCGTCGATGGGAAGTCCGTCGCGGTGGCATTGAATGCCAGCAACACCTGATCACGCTCTGCCGTCGGCAGGATGCTCAAACCGTCGATCGGCGCATCCGGGGCCTGCTCCAGCGTCAGCACCAGTTGCTCCAGCGCGTTGTGCATGAACCGGCAAACACGCTGCGCGCCCACAGACGCCTGCGTCAGCATGTTGAGGCTGAAAGCATCGCCCAACTCATCAACGTTCAATGCCAGCGGATAGTTGGTGCGCTCCTCGCCGCCGAGCACCTCGATACCGTGCCAGCCTTCCAGGTTTTGTGTGTCGCTCGGCTGGCTATGCCGGTAGTTGAGCAGCGCACTGAACAACGGCGCGGGCGCCGCCACCCCGCTGCAACGCTGGGCCAGCGCCAGTGAGGCATGCTCATGCCCCAGCAACGCGCTCAGGCGTGAGTGAGTGGCTCGCACACTGGCGCGCGCACCTTGCCCGGCAAGGTCGATACGCAGCGGCAAGGTGTTGATGAACATGCCCAGGGCACGCTCGCTGCCCGCGCCGCCTTGCATGCGGCCCATCAGCACGGTGCCGAAGACCACCGTGTCCTGGCCCGAGACGGCCGCCAGCACTTGCGCCCACGCCAGATGGAACAGGCTCGCGGCGCTGACCCCCAGTTGCCGTGACTGCGCCCGCAGGCGCAGGGCCAATGCGGCGTCTACCGCCAGCGAGCGTTCTTCGATGCCGCCGGCGTCGCTCTGTACGTCTTGCAGGCCGAAGGGCAACGTCGGTGCGTCGATATCGGCCAGTTGTTCGCGGAAGAACGCTTCATGGGCCTGCTCGCTGACGCCCAGGCGCGCCTGGGCCACATAGTTGCGATAGGGCACCGGCTCGCCGAGGGCTTGCTGGCTGCCCGACAGGCTCGCCTGCACCTCGTGGCGCACCACGTCCATGGCTGTGTGGTCCAGGGCCAGGTGATGGAACAGCAAGATCGCTGCGATCCGCTGGTTCGCCGGGTCTTGGGCGTAAACCAGTTGCATCAGCGGCGCCTGGCTCACATCCAGACGCGTGCGCCGGGCATCAAAGCGCTCGTGCAACTGGCTCAGCACATCCCCGTCGGCCACATTCAGGGCAATGGCCCGCACCGCCAGCCTGGCGCTGCGCCACACCACTTGCATCGGCGTGTCCAGGCCTTCCCAGACGATGCTGGTACGCAGGATATCGTGACGGTCCACCACCGCCTGCAACGCTTGGGCAAACGCGTCCAGACGGCCTTTATCGGCAAAGCTGAAACGCGCCTGCAACAGGTAGGGGTCGCCTTGCGCGGCACTCAGGTGGTGATAAAGGATGCCTTCCTGCAACGGCGCCAGTGCGTAGATATCCTGCACATTGGCCACGCCGCCCGGCACGGTGGCGACAATACGGTTGATGCTCGCCTGGTCAAGGTTCGCCAACGGTAAATGGGCAGGGGTGATCCGGGTGCAGTCAGCACTGATCAGGTTGGCCGGTACCTGTACTTCATCGGCGTTGCCCAGCTCCCTCGCCAGGCCCGCCAGTGTCGGTTGGTTGAACAGGTTGCGCACGTCGGCTTTCAACCCGGCCTGGCGCATGCGCCCGATCAGGTTGACGGCCAGCAAGGAGTGCCCGCCCAGCTCAAAGAAGTTGTCATGGCGACCGACACGCTCGACCTGGAGCACCTCGGCCCACAGCGCAGCCAGGGCGACTTCCACCTCGCCTTCAGGCGCCTGATAAGCCTGGCTGAGCACGGCCGATTGATCCGGCTCCGGCAAGGCCTTGCGGTCGAGCTTGCCGTTGGCCGTCAAAGGCAGGTTGTCGAGCCGCACATAGGCGGCCGGTACCATAGCGTCGGGCAGCCGGGCTTGCAGCCAGTCGCGCAGGCTGTCGAGGTCGAGCGCCTGGTACTCGGTGAAGTACGCCACGAGGCGGCCATCCCGGGCCACAACCACGCCTTCGCGCACATCCGGGTGCTCGCCCAGGCAGGTTTCGATCTCGCCCAGCTCAATGCGCACACCGCGAATTTTCACCTGGTCATCGTTGCGGCCCAGGTAGTCGAGCGTGCCGTCTTCCAGCCAACGGGCCAGGTCACCGGTGCGATACAGGCGCGCATCGGGGGCGTGGCTGAACGGGTCCTGGATAAAACGCTCGGCGGTCATCTGGGGGCGGTTGAGGTAACCGCGCGCCACACCGGCACCGCCGACATACAACTCGCCCGTGAGGCCCCGCGCAACCGGTTGCAGGTGCTCATCCAGCACATACACCTGAGTGTTGGCGATCGGCCGGCCGATATGCAGTGTCCGGCCCGCGTCTATCCGCCCGGAAGTCGCCACTACCGTGGCTTCGGTCGGGCCATAGTTGTTGACCAGGGTAAAACGCTGCGGCGTGCTGAAGTGACGCAGACGATCACCGCCGACCAGCAGGGTTTTCAGGGTCGGGTGTTCAAGGTGCTGGCTCAAAGCGTATTCAGCCACGGGCGTGGGCAGGAAACTGACGTCCAGCGGCTGCGCGGCCCACCATGACAGCAATGCATCGATGTCCTCATGGGCCTGCTGTGCCGGTGGCAAATGCAGGGTGGCGCCCACGCACAGGGCCGGCCAGATTTCCCAGGCCATGGCGTCAAAGCCGAAACCGGCGACACTGGAGGTATGGCTGCCGGCGTGCAGGTCGAACGCCTCGCAGTGCCAGTTCACCAGGTTTTCCAGGGTGCGATGTTCGACCATCACGCCCTTGGGCAAACCGGTGGAGCCGGAGGTGTAGATCACATAAGCCAGGTTCGTCGGGGTCAAACCGGCCACGCTCGGGTTGCTGGTCGGCTGGTGGTGCCACTGATCGCCGTCCAGCGCGATCACCGGCCTGTCGGTGTCGCCCAACAAGTCGCGGGTGCCTGACTGGGCCAGAACCACCTGCGGGGCACTGTCCTGCAACAGGTAACTGATGCGTTCCTGCGGGTGGGCCGGGTCGATAGGTACGTAAGCCGCACCGGCCTTGAGGATCGCCAGCAGGCCCACCAGTGTTTCGAGGCTGCGACGGGCGCAGATGGCGACCCGATCGTCCGGGCTCACGCCGTGTTCGAGCAGGCTGTGCGCCAGCTGGTTGGCACGTCTGTCGAGCTGACGGTACGTCAGTTGAGCATCGCCCTGGCGCACGGCAATGGCCTCGGGCTGCTGCACGGCGCGGGCTTCAAACAGCGCGTGAATGGTCTGGCCAACCGGGTATTGCCTGGCACTGGCGTTCAGGTCCTGCAGCACCCGTTGGCGCTCGCGGGTCGAGAGGATCGGCAACTGATTCACCGCTACCTGAGGCGTGTGTTCCAGCGCTGTCACCAGGTTCACCAGGGCCGTGTGCATAAAGTCGCAAATACGCTCTGCACCGATCTCGTCCACGGCCAGGGCGACCAGGCTGAAGTCATCACCCAAGTCGTCCACGCTGAGGGTCAGCGGGTAGTTGGTACGCTCCTGGGCGGCGAAGAACTCGATGCCTTGCCACGCCCGCTCATCCTGTTGCACCGCGGCAATGGCGCTGTGTCGGTAGTTGAGCAGTGCGCTGAACAGCGGTTGTGGCGCCGCCACCGCGCTGCAACGCTGGGCCAGTGCCAGTGGCGCATGTTCATGGCTCAACAGTGCGGTGAGACGACCATGGGTCGCCTGCGCCGCAGCGCGCACGCCCTCGGAGCCGACGTCGACGCGCAGAGGCAAGGTATTGATAAACAAGCCCAGGGCCTGTTCAGCCCCCTCGCCACCTTGCAGGCGACCGAGCAGTACCGTACCGAACACGGCGTTGTCGCTGCTGCACACCGCGCCCAGTACCCGGGCCCACGCCAGGTGGAACAGGCTGGCCGCACTCACCCCCAATTGGCGGGCTTGCCTGCGCAGACGCTGGCTCAGCTCGGCCTCGAGCGGCAAGGCCGACTCGCGCAGTTGGCTGCCATTACCCTGCACATCGCGAACGCCAAACGGCAGCGTCGGCTCGACGATATCGCCCAGCAAGTCGCGGAAGAACGCCTCATGCTCCGCCTCGCTGACACCCAGGCGGGCCTGCGCCACGTAGTTGCGATAAGGCTGTGCCTCGGCCAGCGGTGCGGCCTGCCCTTGCAGGTACCCCTGCACTTCCTGGCGCAGCAGCTCCAGTGCCGTATGGTCCATGATCATATGGTGGAACATCAGCACCGCCAGCCAGCGATCGTTCTGCGGGTCGGCAGCGCAAGCGATGCGGATCAGCGGCGCCTCACTGAGGTCCAGGCGGTGATGGCGGGTGTCGAAACGCGCACGCAACTGCTCCTCGATGGCCCCCTGCGCCGGGTCCAGCGTCAACGTTTGCACCACCAATCGGGCTTCGCGCAGTACCACTTGCAGCGGCTCGGCGAAACCGTCCCAAAGCACGGCGGTGCGCAAGGCATCGTGGCGGTCGATCACCCGTTGCAAGCCCTGGCTGAAGGCATCCAGGCGTTCGCGGCTGCTCAGGCCAATCATGGCCTGCAGCACGTACGGATCGCCCTCGGCAGACTGCAAGTGATGGAACAGGATGCCCGCCTGCAAGGGGGCCAGCGGGTAAATATCTTGCACATTGGCCACGCCACCCGGTACCTGCTCGACGATGCGGTCAAGGGTCGGTTGGTCGAGCACCACCAGCGGCACCAGGTCGGGGGTAATGCGTTGGCAATCGGCGCCGATGCGGTTCGGCGGCACCATCACGTGGCTTCGCGCACTGCCCATAGAGGCTGCGAGCGCAGCCAGCGTCGGCTGGCCGAACAACGCCCGCACATCGGTATTCAGGTCCTTCTGGCGCATGCGCCCGATCAGGCTGACCGCCAGCAGTGAGTGGCCGCCCAGTTCAAAGAAGTTGTCGTGCCGCCCTACCCGCTCCACGTTCAGCAGTTCGGCCCAGAGCTGGGCCAGGGCGATTTCGGTGTCACCTTGCGGCGCCTCGTATTCATGGGTGCGCAGCGCGGCCATGTCCGGTGCCGGCAGCGCCTTGCGGTCCAGCTTGCCGTTGGGGCTCAGCGGGAACGCGTCCAGGTGCACAAACACCTGCGGCACCATGAACTCCGGCAGTTGCGCAAGCAGGTGGGCGCGCAGCTCGTCAGTGGCCGCCGGCACGCCGGTGTAGTACGCCACCAGGCGTTTGTCGCCCGGCACGTCTTCGCGGGCCAGCACCGTGGCCTCCAGAATCTGCGGGAATTCGCCCAGGCGTGCCTGGATTTCCCCCAGCTCGATACGCAAGCCACGGATCTTGACCTGATCGTCGTTACGCCCCAGGTATTCGATGTTGCCGTCCGCCAGGAAACGCCCGACGTCACCGGTGCGGTACAAACGGCCTTCGCTGAACGGGTCTTTGAGGAAGCGTTCGGCCGTCAGGTCCGGGCGGTTCAGGTAGCCACGGGCGACCTGCACGCCACCGATGTACAGCTCGCCACTGACGCCCAGCGGTACCGGCTGCATGTGCGCGTCGAGTACGTACATACGGGTGTTGGCGATGGCCTTGCCGATCGGGGTGTTGTCCGGGGCCAGCACGGCGTTGCAATCCCAGGCCGTGACGTCCACTGCCGCTTCGGTCGGGCCATACAGGTTGAACAGCTGGCTGCCCGGCAGTTGCTGCTTGAAGCGCCGCACCACGCTGCCCGGCAGCGCCTCGCCGCTGCACATTACCCGCACCAGCCCGGCCGCCTGGCTGACATCGCCATGGGCCAGGAACACGTCAAGCATCGACGGCACAAAGTGCAAGGTGGTGACCTGCTCGGCCTCGATGATATCGCACAGGTATTGCGGGTCTTTGTGCCCGCCAGGGCGCGCCATGACCAGGCGCGCACCGGTGAACAGCGGCCAGAAGAACTCCCACACCGACACGTCGAAACTGAACGGGGTTTTCTGCAGCACGGTGTCGTCGGCACCGAGGCGGTACTCTTCCTGCATCCACAGCAGGCGGTTGACCACCGCGCTGTGTTCGTTGATCACGCCCTTGGGCTTGCCGGTGGAACCTGAGGTGTAGATCACGTAAGCCGCATGCTGCGGGGTCAACGCGGCAACCGACGGGTTGCTTAACGGCAGGTGCTGCCAGTGGGCGTGATCGAGATCCACCACTGGTACCGCGATGTCACCCAGCAAGGCGCGGGTGGCGGTTTGCACCAGTACTACAGCCGGGGCGCTGTCTTCAAGCATGTAGGCCAGGCGATCCTGCGGATAGGCCGGGTCCAGCGGCACATACGCGCCGCCAGCCTTGAGGATCGCCAGCAGGCCGACCACCATGTCGGCGCTGCGCTCGACACAAATCGCCACCGGCGAATCCGGCTGCACGCCGTGCGCCTGCAGGTGATGGGCCAGGCGGTTGGCCTGGGCGTTCAACTCGCGGTAGCTCAGGCGCTGGCCGTCGGCCAACACGGCAATGGCCTCGGGGGTGCGTTCAACCTGGGCTTCGAACAGGCCGTGCAGGGTCTGTTGCAGTGTGTAATCGCGGGCGGTGGCATTGAACGCCACCAACAGGGTTTCACGCTCGGCATCGGGCAATACCGGCAGGTGCTGCACGGCGGTATTCGGTGCGTTTTCCAACGCTTGGACCAGGCTGTGCAAGGCGGTTTGCATGTAAGCCGCTACACGGGCAGCGTCCACGCCCGTGGCCTGTACGCCCAGCTGGAAGCCTTCGCCCTGGTCATCCACCGAGAGCATGCACGGGTAGTTGGTGCGTTCACGCACTTCGAACACTTCGGTACCGGCCCAGTACTGCGGCCCTTCGCTTTCCAGCAATGGGCTGTGGCGGTAATTGAGGATCGAACTGAACAGCGGCGACGTCGCCGGTACGCCGCTGCAACGTTGCGCCAACACCAGCGGCGCATGCTCGTGACCGAGCAAGGCGGTCAGCCGCGCATGGGTGGCCCGCACCGCTGCACGCACACCGGCTACGCCGGCATCCACGCGCAGTGGCAAGGTATTGATGAACATGCCCAGGGCGCGGTCGGCGCCATCGCCGCTCTGCATGCGGCCCAGCAGCACTGTGCCGAATACCACGTCGTCCCGTGCGCTGACGCTGGCCAGCACGCGGCCCCAGGCCAGGTGGTGCAGGCTGGCGGCGCTGACGCCGAGGTGACGGGCCTGGGCCCGCAGGCGGCGGCACAGGTCCGGGTCCAGGTTCAGGCGCGCTTCCTTGACACCCAGGCCATCGCCCTGCACTTCTTGCAAACCGAACGGCAACGTTGGCTCGTCAACATCGCCCAGCATCTCGCGGAAGAACGCTTCATGCTGCGCCTGGCTGACGCCCAGCAGGGCCTGGGCCACGTAGTTCCGGTACGGCATGGCCGCGCCCAACTGCGCAAACTCGCCGTTGCGAAAAGCCTGGACTTCTTCGCTGATGACATCCAGGGCCGTGTGGTCCATGGCGATGTGATGGAACAACAACAGAGCCAGCCAACGCTGATTGGCTTCATCATGGGCGAAGGCCAGGTGCATCAGCGGTGCTCGGCCCAGGTCAAGACGCGTGAGGCGCGGGTCGAAGTGCGCGCGCAACTGCTCCAGCACACTGCCTTGGGCGGTATCGAAATGCAGCTCTTCAAGGGCCAGTTCAGCGTGGCGCAGCACCACTTGCACAGGGCGTTCCAGACCCTCCCACAACAATGCAGTGCGGGTGATGTCGTGACGTTCGACAACCGCTTGCAGGGCCTGGGCAAAGGTGTCGAGCTGCTCGCGACTGCCCAGGGTAAATGTGGCTTGCAGCAGGTACGGGTCGCCCTGCTCGGCGGTGATGTGGTGGTAGAGAATACCCTGCTGCAAAGGTGCCAGCGGGTAGACGTCTTGCACGTTGCGCGCGCCACCGGGCACCCGCGCGACAATCCGCTCGAGCTCGTCCTGGCTCAGCTCGATCAGCGTCAGCATGTCGGCGCGCAACTGCGTACAGTCCGCCGGAATGCGGTTGGCCGGCACCTGGATTTCACTGCCGCCGCCCACCGCAGCCGCCAGTGCTACCAGGGTCGGTTGGCCGAACAGCACGCGCACGTCGGCGCTCATGCCCAACTGGCGCATGCGCTCGATCAGCTTGACCGCCAGCAACGAGTGGCCACCGAGTTCGAAGAAATTGTCATGGCGGCCCACACGGGCGACGCCCAGCACCTGGGCCCAGAGATCGGCCAGGGCCGTTTCAGTGGCGCCTTGAGGGGCCGCGTACTCACGGCTGGCAAACGCCTCGACCTCCGGCACCGGCAACGCACGACGGTCCAGCTTGCCGTTGGGCGACAGAGGCAACCGGTCCATCTGTACATAGGCGGCCGGGATCATATAGTCGGGCAGCAGTGCCTGCAGGTGCGCACGCAGCTCATCAATGCCCGGCGATGCGCGTTCGGCCTCGGCCGTAAAGTAGGCAACCAGGCGCTTGTCACCCGGGCTGTCCTCACGCACCAGCACCGCGGCATCGCGAATGCCGGCGTACTGGGCCAGGCGCGCTTCAATTTCGCCCAGCTCCACACGAAAGCCGCGGATCTTGATCTGGCCGTCGTTGCGGCCCAGGTAATCAATTTCACCATTGGGCTGGTAGCGCCCCAGGTCGCCGGTTTTGTACAGGCGGCCGCCCGTCACGAACGGGTCGGCCAGGAAGCGCTCGGCCGTGAGGTCATCACGGTGCAAATAGCCGCGCGCCACACAGACGCCGCCGATGTAGATTTCGCCGGCCACGCCCAGTGGTACAGGCTGCAGCTGTTCATCCAACAGGTAGATACGGGTGTTGGCCACCGGCACGCCAATGGACGGCAGCACCGGCCATGAGGCGGCATCGCCGTCCAGGGTCAGGGCCGTGGTCACGTGGGATTCGGTCGGGCCATAGTGGTTGTGCAGGCGGCAACCCGGCAGGCGCTGGAACAACGCACGCATCTGCGCACTGATGCGCAGCTGCTCACCCGCGGTGATGACATCGCTCAGTGCACAGGCCAGAGCGCCCAGTTCCGGCTCATCGGCCACCGCTTCTGCCAGCGCCTGCAAGGCAATGCACGGCAGGTACAAACGCTGGATGCGCTGCTCGCAGATATGACGGAACAGCTGGCGGAAGTTAAGCCGTACATCACCATGGATCAACGACAGTTCACCCCCGGCACACAGGGTGCTGAAGACTTCCTGGAATGCCACGTCAAAACCCAGTGCCGCAAACTGCAACGTGCGCTGAGCCTCGCGGCCATCCGCCACGGTCTGCGCGATCTGCCACTGCATGAGGTTGACCAGCGGCCCGTGGGGCATGGCCACGCCCTTGGGCTGGCCGGTGGAGCCGGAGGTGTAGATCACATACACCAGGGCGTCAGCCTGCAGGCCTTGCACCAGCGGGTTGTGCGCAGGTTGTGCGGCGATGCCGGCCGGGTTGTCCAGACACAAGGTGGGCACACCCGCCGCGCCGAAACGCGGCATGAGGGATTGCTGGGTCAAGAGCGCCTTGGGCGCGCTGTCGTGGAGCATGTAGGCCAGGCGTTCGTCCGGATAGGCCGGGTCCAGCGGCACGTAGCCCGCGCCCGCCTTGAGAATCGCCAGCAACCCGGCAACCATTTCCAGGCCGCGTTCGGCGCAGATCGCCACACGATCATTCACACCGATGCCATCGGCGACCAGGCGATGGGCAATGCGGTTGGCCAGGCTGTTCAATTGGCCGTAGCTCAAGGCCTGCCCTTCGTACGTCACCGCAATGGCGTCAGGCTGGCGCAGCGCCTGGGCCTCGAACAGCGCATGCACGGTGGCCGTGGCCGGGTACTGGGTGTCGAAGGCGTTGAAGTCGCCCAGCAGGTGTTGCCGTTCGGCATCGGGCAACAACGCCAGGCTGTGCAGGGTTTGCTCCGGCTGGTGCTCGAGCGCGTCGGCAATGGCTTCCAGCACGCGGTGCATGTAACCGCACACGCGTTGCGGGTCGACACCCGCCACTGCCTGCACGCTCAGGCCAAAGGAGTCGCCGAGGTCGTCCACCGACAGCATCAACGGGAAATTGGTGCGTTCTTCACCGCCGAGCATTTCCACGCCCGCCCACTTCAAGGCTTTGCCCGCATCTTCGGCCGACTGCGCGCCGACAGCCGCGTGCCGGTAGTTGAGCAAGGCGCTGAACAACGGTGTAGGCGCGGCCACACCGCTGCAACGCTGGGCCAGGGACAACGGCGCATGTTCGTGGCCGAGCAAGGCAGCCAGGCGCGCGTGGGTGGTTTTCAGCGCGTCTTCCACGCCCTGACCGCCCGCCTCGACGCGCAACGGCAAGGTGTTGATGAACATGCCAAAGGCGCGGTCGGCGTCTTCGCCACTGCTCAAGCGGCCCATCAATACCGTGCCGAACACCACGTCGCGGCGACCGGACAAGTGCCCCACCACCTGGCCCCAGGCCAAATGATGCAGGCTGGCGTTACTGACCCCCAGGCGCCGTGCCTGGGCGCGCAGGCGCTGGCCCAGTTGCGCGGCCACCGGCAAGTTGGCCTGCTGGATACCCTGGCCATCGCCCTGCACATCCTGAAGCCCGAACGGCAGGCTCGGTTCATCGACGTCGCCGAGCATCTCGCGGAAAAACGCTTCATGGGCGGCCTGGCTGATGCCCAGCCGGGTCTGCGCCACATAATTACGGTAGGGCACCGAAGGCGCCAACTGGTCAGCACGCCCCTGCAGGCAGGCTTCGATTTCCGCGCCAAGCAGCGCCAGCGAGGTGGCATCGTCGATCAGGTGGTGGAACTGCAGCACCGCGACACAGCCCTCACCGCCCGGTTCCTGGGCGAAATGCAACGCCATCATGGGCGCGCGGGTCAGGTCCATGCGTGTGTGACGCGGGTTGAAGCGTTGGGTGAGCTGCGTGGCCAGATCTTCGGCCGAAGGCGCCAGTTGCACCTCCTGCACCGGCAGGCGGGCTTCACGCCAGACCACTTGCACCGGCTCGTCCAGGCCTTGCCAGGCGACCGACGTGCGCAGTATGTCGTGACGGGCGATCACCTGTTGCAGGGCTTCGACGAAATCCACAAGGCGTTCGCGGCTCTCCATGCGCAGCAGCGCTTGCAGCAGATAGGGGTCGCCCTCGGTGCTGGTCTGATGGTGGAACAGAATGCCTTCCTGCAACGGCACCAGTGCGTAGATGTCCTGCACGTTGGCCACGCCGCCGGGAATGCCGGCGACCAGGGTGTCGATTTGCGCCTGGGGCAGCCGGACCAGCGGCAGCATGTCCGGGGTGATGCGTTGGCAGTCGCGCGCAATGGCATTGACGGGCACCTGCACCTGGTGCCGGTTGCCAGCGGCCGCCGCCAGTGCGACCAGGGTCGGCTGACCGAACAGCACGCCCACATCGGCGTTAAGGCCGACCTGGCGCATGCGCTCGATCAACTTCACCGCCAGCAGCGAGTGGCCGCCCAGCTCAAAGAACTGGTCGTGGCGGCCCACCTGCTCGACTCCGAGCAACTCGCTCCAAAGCCCCGCCAGGGTAGTTTCCAGCGCGCCCTGTGGGGCCTGATATTCACGCCGCGCAAACGCTTCGGCATCCGGTGCCGGCAACGCCCTGCGATCCAGCTTGCCGTTGGTGGTCAGCGGGAAGCTGTCCAGCGTTACGAAGGCGTTGGGCACCATGTAATCGGCCAGGGACACCAACAACTGCGTGCGCAACGCGGCGGCTGAAGGCTGGGCACCCTCGGCGGCAATCAGGTAGGCCACCAGGCGTTTATCACCCGGCTCGTCTTCACGCACGACCACCACCGCTTCACGCACGCCGTCGCAGGCCGCCAGACGGGCTTCGATTTCACCCAGTTCAATACGGAAACCCCGGATCTTGACCTGGTCGTCGTTACGCCCCAAGTAGTCGATGCTGCCATCCGCCTGCCACCGCCCCAGGTCGCCGGTGCGGTACATACGCGCACCGGGCGTGGGGTCGAAGGGGTCATGCACAAAGCGCTCGGCGTTGAGTTCAGGGCGGTTCAGGTAGCCACGGGCCACGCCCGCACCGCCCACGTACAGCTCCCCTTCGACACCGTGGGGCACCGGCCGGCCCTGGGCGTCGAGGACGTACAGGCGCAAGTCCGGAATACGCCCGCCGATGGGGCTGGTACCGACCAATTGCGCATCCGCTGCTTCCAACGCCCGGTACGTCACGTGCACGGTGGTTTCAGTGATGCCGTACATGTTCACCAGTTGCGTGCCGCCGTTGGCCATGCGTGCATACCAGGGCTTGAGAATCGCAGGCTCCAGGGCTTCGCCACCAAAAATCACCTGGCGCAGGGAGTGCTTCAAGGCACTCTGGCCCTGTGCGGCGATCAACGAGCGAAAGGCGCTCGGCGTCTGGTTGAGGATGGTGACGCCCGCGCTGCACAGCAGCGCGTAGCATTCGTCCGGCGAGCGGCTGGTGACTTGCGGCACCACCAGCAATTGGCCGCCGTGAATCAGCGCCCCCCAGATTTCCCACACGGAGAAATCGAAGGCGAACGAGTGGAACAAGGCCCACACGTCCTGATCGTTGAAACTGAACCAGGCATCGGTGGCGGTAAAGAGCCGCGTGACGTTACCGTGTTCGATCATCACGCCTTTGGGCAAACCGGTGGAGCCTGAGGTGTAAATCACATAGGCCAGGCTGGCTGCGGTGAGGCCTGCAACGTGCGGGTCCTGTATCGATTCCTGGTGCAGGCTCGTCGCGTCCAGATCAATCACCGGCACCGTGAGTTCGGCCACCAGTGCCTGGGTCGCCGCCTGCACCAGCACCGCTACCGGCGCGCTGTCCTGCAAGGTGTAACTGATGCGTTCCTGGGGGTACGCCGGGTCGATCGGCACATAACCGGCGCCGGCCTTGAGGATGCCCAGCAGCCCGACGATCATTTCCAGGCCGCGCTCAACGCAGATCGCCACCCGGTCATCCGGGCGCACACCCAGGCTTAACAGACGGTGGGCCACCCGGTTCGCGCGATGGTTCAATTCGGCGTAGCTCAAGCGCTGCTCATGGAAAACCACGGCGGTCGCATCAGGTCGAGAAGCTGCCTGGGCTTCAAACAACCCATGCAGGGTGGCATCGCTGGCCGGCGTACTGGAGCCGGCGTTCCACTGTTGCAACAGCGCGCGATCGCGCTCGGTGGTCAGCGAGAAGTCATTCACCGCCAGCGCGGCATTCTCCAGCGCTTGCTCCAGCACGTAGGTGAAGCGCTCCGCCAGGCATTCGATTTCCTCGGCATTCAAATACGCTTCGTTATAGACGTAGTGGGCCCATGCCTTGTCTTTCAGGTTGCTCGCACGCAGGTGAAAAGCCAGAGGCATCTGCTCGTGGCTGTTGGTGACCTTGACCGAGTCGCCCAGCCCTTGCGCAAACTGGTACAGATGGTCGTCCTGTTCGTAGGACAAGGTCACATCGAACAGCTGCCCGCTTTCGTTGCGCAGGTTCAAGCCACTCAAGGGGAAACGCTGGTGCCGGTAATCCTGCTTGAGCCCGTCGCGCACGGCACAGATCACCTCGCCAAAAGTCAGCTCGCGACCGAGGCTGAAGCGCACCGCGCTGACCTGGGTAAACATGCCAACGGTGCCTTTGAACTTGCCCGTGCGGTTGAGCAAGGGCAGGCCCACCACCCATTCATCGCGCTGCGTCACGCGGGTGAAATAGACATACATGGCAGCCAGCAGCACATGGTAGGTCGAGGCCTGGAAGTCTTTGGCCAGCTCTCCCATGCGCTCATGTAAAGCCACCGGGAACGGCCGTGCGTAATGTCGGCCCGGGGCCTTGCCCTTGGCGAATTGGTTGTGATGGCGCGCCGTGAACAGCGGCTCCGGCAGGCTCTGGTACTTCGCCTGCCAGTATTCACGGTCCTTGGCATAGCGCGCTGACTCACGGTAGCGCAGGTCGTCGTGGATGAAGTCCACGTAAGACGTGGCTTCCATATCCGGCTGCCGCGCTTCGAGCAGGTCACTGTACAGCGCGCCAAGCGATTGCAGCATCTCACCGAAGGCCCAGCCATCGAGGATGATGTGGTGGGCCTGGTTGATCGACCAGTAATGGGTGTCGGCCAGTTTGATCAGGAAAAACCGGCACAGCGGTGCCTCGGTCATGGGGAATGACCGCGCCATGTGCTCTTCAACGAAGGCCATGGCCGTGCTGACGGGATCGGTCTGGGTGGAGAAATCCAGAAATGGCACGTCGACCTTGATCGCCGGCACGAACGCCTGCAACGGCACGCCATCGGCATCCGTCTCGTCAACCAGAGTGAGGCGCAGGGCATCGTGCTTGTCCACCATCAACTGCACGGCACGCTGCATCACTTCGGGGACGATCGGCCCCTGGATTTCCAGGTAGTTGCCGATGTTGTACAGCGGCGAATCACCCTGGCTGATCTGGTCGAGCCAGATGGCTTTCTGCGCGGCGGTCAGCGGGAAGGTTTGAGGCTTCATACGATCACCTGCGCCACAGCGGCAAAAACGAGTTTGGAAAGGAGTTTTTTCGCGACAAGGTCGCCCATGGCCACTGCAGAAAAACGTTTCATAAAAGCCTTCTCAGAGTTTTGTCAGTGCCACCTGGGTCACAGCGCAGCAGCGAGGGAAGTTGAGGCGAAAAAATTGTTAAAAACGCCAACTCAAAACATCAGCAAGGGTGGGCTGGCCAGCAGAGCTTCACGCGGCTGAAACAGCCACCCACAGCACGACCTGATGAGCGCATTGGCAAATTTAAGCACTCGGTTTTTTGGCTGTATGTCACCCCAAACCCGGACAATCGGCGGACATTGAATTATTTTTTAAAATCAGCTCTATCTATTTGATAAATATGATTTTTTAAATACAAAAAAAAGCACGAGGCCGATAGCCTTGAAGGCTACGGGCGTCGTGCAAATGGACGGCCTGCGGCAACGCCTGGAATCAGGCGCGGCGATCCTGGGCGATGAGGCTTACATCGGAGACAATATGGCCATCCAGCAGCTTGATCACTCGATCGGCCAACTGGAAGTATTGATCATCATGAGTGATGATCAGAATGGTCTTACCGCGGCGTTTGAGTTCCGGCAGCAACTCCTCATAGAAGAAGCGTTTGAAGGGTGGATCCTGGTCTGCCGCCCACTCGTCAAGCACATACACCGGGCGGTCTTCCATGTAGGCACACACCAGGGCCAGGCGTTTTTGTTGGCCGTAGGACAGCTCTTTGGTCGTGGAATAACCCAGCCCTTCGATCTTGATCTTGTCGGCCAGCCCCAGCGCGCCGAGGTACTTTTGCGCCAGGTCCGGGTTGACCTCTTCGCCTTCCGGGCCAATCAACCGGTTGAACAGATGAAAGTCGCTGAACACTGCGGAAAACAGGTCGCGGTAGTCGCTGCGGTTGTCATCATTGACGGCAACGCCATCCAGCAGGATCTGCCCGGACTGAGGCACGTACAGCCCGCACAAGGCCTTGACCAGGGTGCTTTTGCCGCAGCCATTGCCACCGATGATGTAGATCAACTCACCGCGGTTGATGGTCAGGTCGACCGGCCCGAGGGCAAAGCCGCTCTCGGCCTCGGCACCGCGGTAGTTCATCACCACGCCTTTGAGGGTGATTTCCTGCCAGTGCTTTTTGTGTTCAAGGCGCAGGACATTGCTGGTTTCCGGCTCGCCTTGCTCGGCATGGTGCTCATTGATCAGGAAGCCGAAATCGGCCAGGCGGGTGATCGCAATCCGGCCCTGCGCGACCACCGGCATGGTGCTGATCAAAAGGCCCAGCGGCCCGAGGATGTACATCACGGTCAGGACGCTGGCGGTCAGCACCTGGCTGTCGGTGCTGGTCAGCAGCGGCAAGGCAAACACCAGGCTGCCAATCAGCAGGGACTGAGTGACCAGCCCCATGTTTTCCGCACCCAGGTACCACAGGTGTTCGATGAAGTTGAAACGCGCTACCCGCGTCGACGATTCCTTGATCGCCGAACGGCCAAACCAGCGCCGACGGATGCCGTTGAGCTTGAGTTCCTTGAGGCCAAAGACCAGACCGTGGGTATGCTCGTTGAAGGCCGTGAACTCATCACGCACACGGCCAGTGAACTTCACCCCGCCAAGGAACAGAAACACATACAACACCGCGCCCAGCACCAATAGCGCCAGCGTCAACGCAAACACCGTCCATGACAGGTAGGCCAGGTAGGCCAGGCCGAACATGAATACCGTGGATTCCACCAGCATCACCGGCATCACCAACAAGGTGGCGTTGAGTTGCGGAATGTCAGTGGTCAACAGTGTCAGCACATTGGGTGGGCCACGCCGATCGACTTCCTCAAGGGGTGAGGAGAGGATTTTCTGACACAGCGCGATGCGCAGGCGCGTCATCAGCTTCATGTTGGCGTAAGCGGGAAACAAGGTCGCGCCGTTACGAAACGCCAGCGCCACCACGCTCAAGCCAATAAACCAGTACAGCAGGTGCAAGCGCGACCCCTGCTCGTAGATAGCCTGGTTGACCACGTTAACCACCGCGATCGCCGCCACCCCACTGACGATGCCGGTGACCAGGGAAAAGAACGCCAGCCAGGGATGATTTTGCCAAAGCAGGCGCAAGACCGAGCCCGGCTTGGGCGGCTTTTCATGCTCTTTGTTCATGGACCAACTCCTCAAATACACGCAAGACCGGGCATAGCCTGCCACACAAGCCGCTGCTACCGGCCCTGTTGCCGGCGCCGCCAAGTGTACGGATTGGCGCAAATTCGGATGTCCCCGAAAGCCTGTACAAAACATGGACCGAGACAAAACACACCGCCGAGGCGGACGGCCCTCCGAATGTCCCAGCTTTCCATTGCAGACCGGCGCAGCATGAATGGGCCTAATACGGTCCCGAGCCGGACCCTTCAGTAGTGAAGATGGCTGTTCTGATCGCTCACCCACCTCTTCGCTACCAAGGATGATTGGACTATGGAAATGACGAGCAGCATTCAAAATGCGGACAGCCCACACTTCTATTTCGTACTCGGCGAACTGGTTTCCAGTACCGACCAGGATCACTTCGCACTCAATATGCTCAAGCTGATCGACAAGTTCCTGCCGGTCACGGCGTTGACACTCAGCGAGTGGACCCTGGACGAGTCAAACAGCAGCCTGGTCGATATCAAGCCTCTGGGCACCGCCGGCGACCCCGCCGACATCCCCGTACAACGAGCAGAAGCGAACGGCGCCAACGCCAACCCTCCCCTGCTCAAGGAAGTGCAGGAGATGGAGGGCTCGTTGCTGATTCGCCTGAATACGCGAACCAAAGGGGCCGCGGGCAAGGTGCCACGCGTTGCGGCGCACGAATGCACACTGGTATCGCGCGATGGCAGCCGACGCTGCGTGGTGATGCTGTATCGGTCCCAGACGCAGAAGGATTTTTCCTTGAGCGAATTGTCGCGTCTGAAAAACCTCTCCGAAGCCTTGCTGCCATTGATTGAAAGCTATGCCCAGTTCAACCGCCAAAGTGCGCTGCGCAAAATCGGCAGCTGGATGGCGATCCCGCTCAGCGAAACCGAACCGTCGCACATTCATCGTGAGTTTCAAAAGCGTCTGTCGCTGTGCGATATCACGCTCTCAACCCGCGAACAGGAAGTTTGCCTCGGCTTGCTCAACGGCGGAACCGTGCCGGAAATAGCCGAGAAACTACGTCTCAAGAACAGCTCTATCGAAACCTATCTCAAGCGTGCAACAGCAAAGCTTGGGGTCAGCGGCCGACATGGATTGACCAAGTGGGCGGTCGGCGCCTGACGACATTCAAGAGGCGGGTTGCTGCGCTGCAACCCGTGTTCCCCTTCACATGAGGCTGGCCAATGAACAAGTTTGCTTTCTCTGCGGTGGCGGTTGCAGTGGTACTGAGCGGGTGCTCACTGATCCCTGACTACCAGCAACCGGCAGCTCCGGTGACCACGCAATACCCGCAAGGCCCGGCCTATGCCGCCGCTGCAGGTACCGTCAGCGAAGAGGTTGCCCGCCAGGGCTGGCGCACATTGTTCCATGACCCCGCCTTGCGGCAGTTGATCCAGACCGCCCTCACCGAAAACCGCGACCTGCGTGTGGCGGCGCTGAATGTCGAGGCGTACCGCGCCCAGTACCAGATCCAGCGCGCTGACCTGTTCCCGGCGGTCTCGGCGACGGCAGGCGGCACCCGCCAGCGGGTACCGGCCAGTATCACGAAGACCGGTAAGGCGGCGATCACTTCGACGTATTCCGCGACCCTGGGCATCAGTTCCTATGAGCTGGATTTCTTTGGTCGCATCCGCAGCCTCAGCGAGCAGGCGATGCAGGCGTACCTGGCCACCGAGCAAGCGCAGCGCAGTGCCGAATTGAGCCTGGTGGCCAGCGTGGCCAATGCTTACCTGACCTGGCGTGCCGATCAGGAATTACTCGCGCTGACACGCCAGACCCTCGCCTCTTATGAGGAAAGCCTGCGTTTGACGACACGCAGCCTGCAGGTGGGTACAGCGTCGTCGCTGGATGCCGCCCAGGCGCAAACCAGTGTCGAGAACGCCCGCGCCAACCTCGCGCGCTATGAGCGACAAGTGGCCCAGGACCGCGATAGCCTGACGTTGCTGGTTGGCACCGCACTGCCGGAATCCCTGCCGAGCCTGCCGCTGTCGAGCAACCTGATCGCCCGAGTACCCGCCGGCCTGCCGTCGGACCTGCTGCAGCGCCGCCCCGACATTCTGCAAGCCGAATACCAGCTCAAATCCGCCAATGCCAATATTGGTGCGGCCCGCGCAGCGTTCTTTCCCAGTGTCAGCCTGACCGCCAACGCCGGCGCGTCCAGCTCGCAACTGTCGAGCCTGTTCAAGGGTGGTTCCGGCAGCTGGACATTCCAGCCGCAGATCAACCTGCCCATCTTCAACGCCGGCAGCCTGCGCGCCAGTCTCGACTACGCCAAGCTGCAAAAAGACATTGGCGTGGCCCAGTACGAGAAGGCTATCCAGACCGCTTTCCAGGAAGTGTCCAGCGGCCTGGCGGCACGCCAGACTTACGACGACCAACTGAACGCCCAACGCGACCTGGTGCAGGCCGACCAGACCTATTACAACTTAGCTCAACGCCGCTACCGCCTGGGCCTGGACAGCAACCTGGTGTTCCTCGACGCGCAGCGCTCGTTGTTTTCGTCACAGCAGGGGCTGATTACCGACCGTTTGGCGCAGTTGATCGCCGAAGTCAACCTGTACACCGCCCTCGGCGGCGCATGGGGGGAACCGACCCAACTGGCCGCTGCCGAGACGCGGCCATGAGTACCTTCGAGCCCGGGCAATATGTGCGCCTGCGCTCGGGGGGCAAAAGGATGCTGGTCAAACCGCCACCGGAGGCGACGCCATTGCCGCACTCCACACTGGTGCTGTGTGAGCACGAAGAGAAAAAACGCACGGTGCAGGGGTTTTACATCGCCACCAACCTGAAGCTGGCGAGCGACCCTCAACAGTAAAGCCACCCCGGCACACAGCCGAGGTGGTTTTTTTATGCTGACCGGCTCAGTCGCTCGCTTGCGACAACGGCCTGGCCACCTGTTCCAGCGCCTTGCCCTCCCCCAGACCGCCCGCACCAGCACCGCCAGGCACAGCATTGCAGCACCCATCCAAATAGCCGATGAACAGGCTGCTGCGTTTGTGGCTCTGGTTACCGAAGCCTGACTTCAACACCAGATCGCTCGCGCACTGATTCGCCCAGGTGCTGCGCAATATCCGTTTTGGGCCGCCTTAAGCGTGGCCGATTCCTTATAACGCTACAGCTGGCCCTGAGAGTCCCGTTTGTGTCCGTAAATACCCCATCCCTCTGAACCGGACTGTTCTAGTTTCTACCAGCCCCTGATCAGCGGCTCGGTCTTCAGTGCAGGCTCGCTTCCAATGAGCCTGGTAACGCTGGGTTATCTTTCGCACACAAAAACAATACACAGGGAGATTCAAATGAGTATCCGACTGTATCGTTCTGTTCTCGTTGTCATCACCTGCTTGTTATGTTCAACCGGCTTTGCTGGCGAACAACCTTATCGATTCGGCTTGGGCAAAGCTGATATTACCGGCGAAGCAGCGGAAGTCGGGATGATGGGGTACTCCTCCACCGACCAGAAGACCGGTGGTATTCATACGCGGCAATGGTCGAGGGCGTTCATCATTGAAGATGCGGCCACGGGCAAGCGGCTGGTGTACGTCAACACCGACCTGGGCATGATTTTCCAAGCGGTGCAGCAAAGTGTGTTGCGCACGTTGGAGAAGAAATACCCTGGGATCTATAACGAAAACAATGTGATGCTGGCGGCCACTCACACTCACTCAGGTCCCGGTGGCTTTTCCCATTACACGATCTACGACTTGTCGGTACTGGGCTTTCAGGAAAAGACCTTTAACGTGATTGTCGATGGCATCGTGCGCTCAATTGATCAGGCCCATCAACACATGCAGCCTGGCCGATTGTTTTATGCCAAGGGTGATCTCACCAATGCCAGCAAGAACAGGTCGCTGCTCTCCCACCAGCGCAATCCGGATATTGCCGGCTACCTAGATGGTATCGACCCGGAAATGACGGTATTGAAGTTCGTCGACCAACAGGGCGAGATGGCCGGAGTCATCAGTTGGTTCCCTGTGCACGCCACGTCCATGACCAATAACAATCATCTGATTTCTTCTGATAACAAAGGCTATGCGTCCTACCACTGGGAACACGACATCAGTAAGAAACCGGGGTTTATCGCCGCCTTTGCCCAGACCAATGCCGGCAATCTGTCGCCCAACTTGAACTTGCGCCCAGGCTCCGGGCCAACCGAGAACGAATTCGCCAACACCAAGGAAATCGGCTTGAGGCAGTTCAACAAAGCCTATGAACTGGCCACCGGGCCGACCGAGGAAGTGACCGGGAGGCTCGACAACCGCTTTCAGTTTGTCGACTTCCACGGCCTGACCGTACGCCCTGACTACACCGATGGCACACCGAAGACGCTGTGTATTGCCGCCTTGGGCAGTAGCCTGGCGGCCGGCAGTACGGAGGATGGCCCTGGCCCACTGGGCATCAGTGAAAGCAATAATCCGCTGCTGTCTTTCCTCGGCGGCTTGCTCACTGGTGTGCCGTCCAAAGAGCTGAAGAAGTGCCAGGCTGAAAAACAGATACTGGCCGATACCGGCAACAAAAAACCCTTTCCCTGGACCCCCAATGTGCTGCCGATCCAGATGTTCCGCATCGGCCAACTCGCCGTACTGGGTGCACCGGCCGAGTTTACGGTGATGTCCGGTGTACGCATTCGCCGGGCAGTACAAGCCATCGTCACACCCATGGGAATCAACCATGTGATCTTCAATGGTTATGCCAACGCCTACTCCAGTTACGTCACCACTCGCGAGGAATACAGCGTCCAGGAATATGAAGGCGGTTCGACGATCTTCGGCCCCTGGACCCAGGCCGCCTATCAACAGCTGTTCACCGACATGGCCAGCGCCATGCGTGACAATCGGCCGGTCGCCAGTACCGCCCAGCCACCTGACCTGTCCTGCTGCTTGTTGAACTTCCAGACTGGCGTCGTCACCGATGCCCCCTATATCGGCACCTCGTTCGGCGATGTATTGCAGCAACCGGAAAAGATCTACCACCGGGGACAAACCGTGACGGTGGCCTTCGTCACCGGACACCCGAAGAACAACCTGCATACCGAAGAAACCTTCCTGAGCGTGTACTACACCTCAGCCGACCCCGCCCGTGACAATCCGGCAATACGCGTGGCGACCGACAACGACTGGGAAACCAAGTACCGCTGGGAACGGGTCGGTATTTCTGCATCGAAGGCGACTATTTCCTGGGATATTCCGCAGGATGCCAAACCCGGCTTCTACTACATCAGCCATGGCGGTGATCAGAAGAATGTCTGGGGCACTATCAGTGCCTTTACAGGAACTACCCGAAAGTTTGAAGTGGTGGCTGATTGACCCTCGGCTGGTAATACGTTACTTCTGGCAGGGTTCGTTTGTTTGTTCATCAGGGATGACTATCAAGTGCTGGTCGCCTGGCCTGCACTTGATACTCTCGTCGCATTCGCTATCAATAAGCGTCGCTTTCAAGATGGTTCTCTTTAATATCGCCACTCAAGATAGCGCCACCCTACTTGTAAACAACTGTCCACTCACCCCGTTGGACATGACCCGAACCTGGCTGCTCTTGACTCGTTGTTATTCTGACCCGGCAGTCATTATCAATGAGTGCCGGCCCTACCCAGGAACCTGGGTATTGATGAGTTGTTTTGTAATATTTGTACCCTACCCTACCGGCCACTGAGTACAGGGGCTTAATCGGCTCGAGCTCGACAACACACGCACTCTTTTCTTCAGGGAACCGACCATGGTTGAAAGCAAAGTGCTAGTCGCCAACATCACCACGTTTTCTCAATCGGCCAGCGCGATGCCGGAGGCGGAGCGCAAGCAGCGCGCGGAAAACTTGATAGAGGAAATAAAAAGTGCCGTCGCCAAAGGGGCGAACCTGAACCAGGCCTACGCCCACGTTCAAGAACTGACGCCGTACATCGAGCCTCAGCCCAATTCCCTGGAGGCCTTGAACTACAAGCTCTGGATGGAGCTCAAGGACAGCCATACCCCGCCGCTGCCCTGCGCCGCTCAGCGCGAGCAGATCAGCCTCTACGCGAAAGCCTCTGAACAGGTGATTGATGAGGTGCTCGATAGCGTTGAAGACGAAGAGCAACAGCACAGCCTTATCGAAGAAAGGCTCAGCGCACTGCGCAAGCAGATCTTTGGCATGGAAGAACCTCAGTTCCTGCTGCAATAAAGGGCCGCTAGTGGGACGTCGACTATTTAAAAATCAAATCTGTGTCTTTCAAAGTCCGCTTTTTGTCCTTTAATGCCCTGGTAGTATTTGCGGCGCAACCCTCAGATTAGAAACGATAGGAGCCTCTTGGAAGAAAGCGCTTATTGGGCCGATAAAAATAGCCATGCCCCATAAAAGTGCATCTTATCCTTTGCTGGATTTCATGCCTTGAATAGCTGCCTGGGTGTCGTCTTTACTATGAGTAACTGTCGCATTTGAAATGCCAGGGCTTAACTTTGCAACAGAGCATAGCCTGGCACTTGCGACTAGAGCTTCGAGAAAATAGCGGTCTATTTAATAAAAACATCAAGAAAGAACAATAAGGTCGACCTTTTATGAGGGCGTTTCCCCAACGCACCTTACAGGAAGCTTATCGATGACAGACGCCCCAAAGTTTCATCGTCGTACTTTTTTGAAAGGCAGTGCACAAGGGATGGTCTGAAGTAGCCATGTATTTCCCCGGCATACCACCTAGCGCAACTTTTAAACTCGCCAAATGATCAAAAAACAATCAATTCGACGAGTATTTCTTACGTTTTCGCCACCCGGACCCCACTCCGGTGGCCATTTCCCGCATTACAGGCGCACCTCTCCTGCATTCGTCAGTAAATGTCGGCGCGCCATCCACAGGTTCGACAGAGCGAACAGTGTCACCAGTTGCGCCGTGTTTTTGGCCAAGCCGCGAAAGCGCACCTTGGTGTAACCGAACTGGCGCTTGATTACCCGGAACGGATGCTCGACCTTGGCGCGCACCTGAGCCTTGGCCTTTTCAATCTTGCGCTTGGCTTTGTACAGCACGCTGCGCTTATCGAGTTTTTTGTAGGTGCTGCGGCGTGCCGCCACCTGCCAGATAACTTCACGTCCTTCATGCTCGGGCCGCTTTTCGACACCGGTGTAGCCTGCATCGGCGCAGACCACGTTTTCGTCGCCATGCAGCAATTTGTCCACCTGGGTGACATCCGCCACATTGGCCGCCGTGCCCACTACGCTGTGCACCAGACCCGATTCGTCATCGGCGCCGATGTGGGCCTTCATGCCAAAATAATACTGGTTTCCCTTCTTGGTCTGGTGCATTTCCGGGTCGCGCTTGCCGTCCTTGTTCTTGGTCGAACTGGGCGCATTGATCAGCGTTGCATCGACGATGGTGCCCTGGCGCAGCGACAGGCCGCGGTCGCCCAGATAGCCATTGATGACAGCGAGGATGCCGGCCGCCAGCTCGTGTTTCTCCAGCAAGCGGCGGAAGTTGAGAATGGTGGTTTCGTCGGGGATGCGCTCCAGGTTCAGCCCGGCAAACTGGCGCAGGATCGTGGTTTCGTACAGCGCTTCCTCCATCGCTGGATCGCTGTAGCCGAACCAGTTCTGCAGCAGATGCACACGCAGCATCGCCATCAACGGGTAGGCCGGACGGCCACCTTCACCTTTCGGATAATGTGGCTCGATCAAAGCAATCAAGCCCTTCCACGGCACCACCCGATCCATCTCGATCAGGAACAACTCCTTGCGGGTTTGCTTGCGCTTGCCAGCGTACTCGGCGTCGGCGAAGGTCATCTGCTTCATCGGGAAACTCGGTGGGTGGGGTCGCGGTATTTTGCCAAATCAGAAAGTCTTTTTCAGAGTTTCCCAAGCTGCAGCGCTGGCCGGAATGTCCGGACTTTTTCCCGAAACCATACGACGCGCACTGGCCATTGAGCCGGATGTGCGCAGCGGCACCCTTAAGGATGTCGACCATGTGGTCATCCTGATGCAGGAAAACCGCTCGTTTGATCATTACTTCGGCCACCTCAATGGCGTTCGTGGATTCAACGACCCTCGGGTTATCAAGCGCGCCGATGGCAAGTCGGTGATGCATCAAACCTACAAAACCACCGAATACCTGCCTTATCACTTCGACACCAAGAACGTTCACGCCCAATGGTTAGGTTCGCAGAACCACGAATGGTCGGCGTTTCACGGGACCTGGAACGAAGGCCGCAACGACCAGTGGACGGCGATCCAGGACTACACCGCCATGGGCCATTTCAAGCGGGATGACATCCCGTACTACTATGCCCTGGCAGACGCCTTTACTTTGGGTGAGGCCTATCACCAATCGATCATGGGCCCCACCAACCCCAATCGCCTGTATCACATGACCGGCCGCACCGCGCCTACCGGCGATGGCAAGAATGTCCAATACACCAACAGCATGGGCGACGGCACCATCGGTGTGAGTGGTTCTGTGGACTGGACCACCTACCCCGAACGCCTGAGCGAAGCCAATATCAATTGGCGTATTTACCAGGAAGGCGGCTACCAGTCGTCTTCACTCTGGTGGCTCTACCTCGATCTCAAATGGAAGTGGCTCATACAGGAGGACAACAATTACGACTGCAATGCCCTGGCCTGGTTTAAACGCTTCAAGGAGTCAAAACCCGACTCCGATTTGTGGCAACGAGCCATGGTCGCTCGCGGAGTGACCAAGTTGCGCGAAGACGTGCAAAACAACACCTTGCCACAAGTGTCTTGGATCGTGCCGCCGTACTGTTATTCGGAACACCCTTGGTGGGGGCCCTCCTTCGGTGAATACTACGTATCGAAGATTCTCGAAGCCCTGACCAGCAACCCCAAGGTCTGGGCCAGGACCGTATTCATCATCAACTACGATGAAGGCGACGGTTATTTCGACCATGTGTCCGCTGCCGTGCCGCCATGGAAACCGGGCACCGGCATTTCGGCCGTCGACACCCAAGGCGAAATCGAAAGCGCCACCCAGTTGCCCATTGGCTTGGGTCCGCGCGTGCCGGTACTGGCGATATCGCCGTGGTCCCGAGGTGGAAAGGTCAGTGCCGAAGTCTTCGATCACACCTCTGTGCTCAGATTCCTCGAAAAACGCTTCGGCGTTACCGCGGACAATATTTCCCCCTGGCGCCGGGCGGTTTGCGGTGACTTGACCTCGCTTTTCGACTTCACCGGGAAAACCGATAGCAGCGTTCCCGCCAACCTGACCAACCTGACTGAAACCAAAGCCCGTCAAGATGACGCCTACTACAAGCAGTACTATCGCTCCTACCCTTATTACACCAACCCGAAGACGTTGCCGGGCCAGGAAACCGGCCAGCGCGACGCCCTGGCAGTGCCCTATGAGTTGCATGCCGAGGTCAGCGTCGCCGCCAGCGATGGCAGCTTGCTGCTGAGCTTGAGAAACGACGGCATGGTCTTGCCGGAAAACCCTTACGCACGTTCGGCTGCGGTCTTTCAGGTGCACTCCAACGAACGGGGTGCCCCGGCGTTCTATACGGTGACCAGCTACGATATCTATGCACAAACAGACCGTAGAAGCCGCGGCCAGACCGTTATCGAAAACCTGAAGGATCGTATCGACGCGAACGGTCGCTACGGCTTTGAAGTACGTGCACCGAATGGCTTCTATCGCGAATTTACCGGCAATAACCAGTTGGCCAAGACCCTCGCCCGGCCTGAAGTTTCAGTCAGCTACCAGGGGATGCAGATTGTCCTGACGATCAAAAATACCGGGGTACTGGCCTGTACGGTGACGGTGAAATCCAACCCCGCGTACAAGGGCGATACGGTGCACACCCATGAGCTCAAGCCGGGTGAAAGCCTGACCGATGTCTGGTTGCTGCGCAGCAGTTCCGGCTGGTATGACCTGACCCTTACAGCCACCAACACCGAAAGCAACTTCTCGCGCAGGCTGGCTGGGCATGTTGAAACCGGTTTGCCAAGCCGGACCGATCCACTCTTGGACATCATGCCGTCCTGATGAAAGGAACCTTCAAGATGAAAGCCATTCTTTTAGCGGTGTGTGCAGCGCTGATCGCCTACCTGGTGCTCTTTCGCCAGCCGGCGGACACCGTGGTGGAACAAGCGCCCAGCGTCGCCTCAAGCCCGGTGAGCAATACCAAACCGGCCGCGCCTGCGCCAACCGCCGACAGCCAAGCGCCAGCGTCGCTGGAACAGGAAATCGCCGCGTTCTCGCAAACCGCCAACACCTTGCCGGCCGCCGAGCGCCGCCAGGTCGCCGAGCGCTTGATCAACGAGCTGAAAACCGCGGTCAGCAACGGCGAGGACTTGAAGAGCGCCTATGCCCAGGTCGAACGGCTGACGCCAAACATCGAGTCCGCCCCCAAGTCACTGGAGAGCTTGAACTACAGCATCTGGATGGACATGAAAGACCACGCCACGCCACCGGCTCCCCCCTCGCCTGCCCAGCGCCAGCAACTGGATACCTACCAGCAGGCGGCGAACCAAGCGATTGACGAAGTGCTCAAGACCGTCGATGGCGACGAGGCACGACGCGCCGCCATCGAGGAAAAACTCAAGGCGCTGCGCCTGGAGATCTTCGGCAGCAGTGCCCCGCAGCCGCTGAGCCATTAAGGCACCTTGTCACCCCGTGACGACGCACGGTCGCCATGGGATGACAAGGTCTGTTCACCGACGGAATCCGCTGATGGCCATAGCCGACTCACCCACACTGACCACGCAAGCTATCGATTGGCTGGTAACACAGGGGCACTTGAAAGGGGCCGAGGTTGCACAAGCCAGACAGCTGGAGGCCGACGCGCAACAACACGAGTTGCCCGAGTTGCTGATTCGACTCGGCCGGCTCTCGGAACAAGACCTGGCAACGGCCTGGTCGACCCTGCTGGACATTCCCTTGTTGCATGGCAGCGACGCGCCGCCGCTGGAAGGTGGTCTGCCGGACGTCTCGCCACGGTTTCTGAAACACTACGGCGTGGTGCCTTTGCCGCCCTTCGACCATCAACTGCACATATTGGTGAGCAACCCGGCCCAGCGCTATCCGATCCTGGCTCTGGAATATGCCAGCCAGCTCACGGCGCGCCTGTCGATTGGCCTGCGCAGTGAGATTGAGCAATTGATCGAGCGTTATTACGGCCAGGGCCGCTCGGCCATGGGCACGCTGATCGAAAACCTCGGCGAGAGCATCGACAAGAGCGACGATATCGAACACCTCAAGGACCTGGCTTCCGAAGCCCCGGTGATCCGGATCGTCAACCTGTTGTTGCAACGAGCGGTCGAACTGGGCGTCTCGGACATTCATATCGAACCCTTCGAAAACCAGCTCAAGGTGCGTTACCGCATCGATGGAACCTTGCAGGAAGGCGAGGCGCCTCCGGTCAGTTCGTCGGCGGCGGTGATTTCCCGGATCAAGATCATGGCGCACCTGGACATTGCCGAACGACGCCTGCCCCAGGACGGGCGCATGATGTTGAGGATTCAAGGCAAGGAGCTGGACCTGCGGGTCTCGACGGTGCCGACCCGGCACGGCGAATCGGTGGTCATGCGGCTGCTGGACCGGGACAAGGTGACCTTCGACTTTCCCAGCCTGGGCTTCGATGGCCAGCGCCTCCAGCAACTCCTCGACTTGCTCGAGCGCCCCCATGGCATTCTGCTGGTGACCGGCCCCACCGGCTCGGGCAAGACCACCACCCTGTACACCGCGCTGACCCGACTCAATACCAGCGAACGGAAGATCATCACCGTCGAGGATCCTGTCGAATACCAATTGGCCGGGATCAATCAGATTCAGGTCAAGCCGACCATCGGCCTGGACTTCGCCGGGGCGTTGCGCTCGATTGTCCGCCAGGACCCGGACGTGATCATGATCGGTGAAATACGCGATCTGGAAACCTGTCGGATCGCCATCCAGTCGTCATTGACCGGCCATCTGGTGTTATCGACCCTGCACACCAATAGCGCCGCCGCCAGTATTACCCGCTTGCTGGACATGGGCGTGGAAAGCTACCTGATCGCCTCGACCGTCAGCGGGATCCTCGCTCAGCGCCTGGTGCGACGGCTGGACCCGCAATGGCGCGAAGCCTTTGAGGCGCCTGCGCAACTAATCGCCGAGCACCAGCTGGATCGCTACACCGATGAGCGTCCGATCCGGCTGTACCGCCCCAGGGCCGACGCTCCGGGAACCGGTTACAGCGGACGCAGTGCCGTTACCGAGTTGTTGGTGATGAATGAGCAAATCCGCTCGCTGCTGATGCGTCACGCCGACGCTGCTACCTTGGAACAGGCCGCTCGCGCTGCTGGTTTGCGCACCTTGCATGAGGAAGGCCTGCGCCAGGCCCTGGCGGGTATCACCTCACTGGAAGAGGTATTGCGCATCACGCGCAATGACTGATCATGGAACAGTATCAATACAAGGCACTGGATGCCGACCACAACACCGTGAACGGCCATCTTGAGGCCAGCGACCCGCAGGCCGCCGCGAGCCAGTTACAAGAGCGTGGCCTGCTGGTCCTGCGGGTACAGCGTGCCAGCGGCGCTACGGGCTTGTCTCGCCCCTCCTGGTTGCGCTCCTCCCCTTTCAGTCGCGAGGAGCTCAGCCGTTTTACCCAGCAGCTCGCGACGTTGCTCGGGGCTGATCAGCCGCTGGAACGGGCGCTGGGTATCCTGATTCGGCAACCCGGCAAACCCGCGGCTCGGCAATTGATCGAGCGCATTCGCGACCGGGTCAAGGCCGGGCAGACGCTGTCAGCAGCCATGGCCGTCGAACAGCCGTCCTTTACCCCGCTGTACTTGAGCCTGGTTCACGCCGGCGAAGCCGCCGGGGTGCTGGATCAAAGCCTCGGGCAACTGGCGAGCTACCTGGAGCGGACGCAGGCCATTCGCACCGAAGTCATCAACGCCTTGATTTACCCGGCCTTCCTGGTGGTAGGAGTGCTCGGCTCGCTGGTGTTGCTGCTGGCCTATGTGGTCCCACAGTTCGTGCCGATTTTCGACGGCCTGGGTGTGCCTGTTCCGCTGCTGACCCAGCTGATCCTCGACCTCGGGCAGTTTATTTCCAGCTATGGCCTGCATGCATTGGCGCTGCTTCTCGGGCTGGCTTGGACAGCGCTGAGCTACATGGGCCGGCCCGGGAACCGCTTGAAATGGCATCGATACCTGCTGCGGTCACCCCTGGCCGGCGGCTTGTTGAAACGCCTGGAAACCGCACGGTTCGCCCGGACCCTGGGCACCTTGCTGGCCCAAGGCGTACCCCTGATCAATGCCCTGGACATCAGCCGGCAAGTCGCCAATAACCTGGCGATGAACGCCGCCGTGGCAAACGCCACGGTCAAGGTCAAGGACGGCCAGCGGCTGTCGACGGCATTGGAGGCGGAACAACGGTTGCCTGACCTCGCGATCCAGATGATCGAAGTGGGTGAAGAGTCCGGGACACTCGATGGCATGTTGTTGAAAGTGGCGAGCATTTTCGATGAAGAGGCCAAGCGCAGCATCGACCGATTGTTGGCCGCGCTGGTCCCCAGCCTGACCGTGGTCATGGCGGCGTTGGTGGCGGTGATCATGCTGGCCATCATGCTGCCGCTGATGAGCCTGACCAGTAACCTTTGACCGGAGACGTTAATGAAAACCACTCGTTCACTGCCCAAGCGCCAACGCGGCTTCACCTTGCTGGAGATGCTGGCGGTCATTGTCTTGCTCGGCATTGTCGCGACCATCGTCGTTCGCCAGGTCGGTGGCAATGTCGACAAGGGCAAGTACGGTGCCGGCAAGGCGCAACTGGCCAGCCTGTCGATGAAAATCGAAAGCTATGCGCTGGACGCCGGGTCACCGCCGCCCACCCTCGATGCGCTGCTTGCCCGCCCCGCCAATGCGTCCAGTTGGAACGGTCCGTACGCCAAGGCCAGTGATCTGAAGGACCCGTTCGGCCATGCATTCGGCTATCGCACACCCGGCCAGCACGGTTCGTTTGACCTGATTTTTTACGGTCAGGATGGCCAGCCCGGCGGCGACGGCTACAACAAGGACCTGGGCAGTTGGGAATAGCCATGCCTGCCATCCGGCCGGCTCAACAGGGCTTCACCCTTCTGGAAATGCTGGTGGTGCTGCTCCTGGTTGCCGTGGGTTTCGGCCTGTTGGCCTCGGGTATCTCCCAGGGGCTCAAGAGTGCCCAGGAGCGTCAGGTCAAACGTGATCTGAGCCTGGCGTTACGCCAGGTACGAAGCCAAGCCATCAGCGCTGGACAACCGGCCTCCCTGCGCCTGGATGTGCTGCGCAACAGCTATCAGATGCCCGGTAAGACACCGCGCCACTTGCCGGACGGCATGACCCTGCGCCTGACGACGGCGGCCACTGCCGATAGCGATGGAGGGGCAGTCGGGCTGATCACCTTCTACCCCAACGGCGGCTCGACTGGCGGGCACCTGTATCTGGCGCGCGGCAGCCAAGCGACGCGCATTGATATCGACTGGCTCACCGGACGGGTCGACTGGCGGGGTGGGCAACAGCCATGACGCCTTTACCTCCCCGCCAGCAGCGTGGCTTTACCCTGGTCGAATTACTCGCGGCGATTGTCGTCCTGAGCATTGGGTTTGCAGTCGTACTCAACACCCTGGGTTACGCCACCCAGGCACTGGCGCGGGATGGTCAGACAACCCGAATGGCGCTGATGGCCACTTCGCTGATGGCCGAGTATGGAGAAGGCCTGGGCAGCGGCGCCCACCTGGAAGGGACTCGCGACGGTGTCCAATGGCGCCTGAGCGCCACCCCACTTAGGGGTGAGGGGGCCATTGTCCTTGACCAGCTAGAACTCATGCTGGTCAAGGGCAGCCGGCAGGAACGCTTTGTCACGCTCAAGGCCATCAAGCGTCCTGCGGGGGGCCTGCCATGAGGCAAGGCCAGCGCGGGTTTACGCTGCTGGAAGTGCTGCTCGCCCTGAGCTTCCTCGGCTTGCTGATGGTGTTGGTCGGCTCCGCCCTGGGCTCCGGTAATCACTTGCTGCTGCTCAGCGAAAAACACACCGATCGCCTGACCCAAGTGAGGACCGCGCAGAACTTTCTGCGCAGTGCACTCCAGCAGGCGCTGGCCGAAGATTTTGGCCACGCGGCGGATCAAGAACAGGTGTTCGAAGGAGAGCGACAACGCATGCGTTTCGTTTCTCCGATGCCCGCACAACTCGCTGCTGGCGTCCAGGTGCATACCCTAGAAGTGGTGGCCGGCCCGGCTGGTGTCAGTCGCTTGCAAATCAGTTTCAGCCAGGACCGCACGGATGGGCTGCATCCCTGGGGCAATCCCCAGATCCTGGTGCAGGAGGCTCAGGATCTGCGCTTGAGCTACAGAGGCCTGGACCCCAACCACCAGCCGACCGCCTGGCTGGAGCGCTGGCCCTGGCCGGACCGTCTGCCCCAGGCCGTGCGTATCGACGTCGATACCCGCGGAGCCGGCCTGTGGCCCACGCAAATCGTGGCGTTGCGCCTGGATTCCGAGGTGACCCCATGAGTCGCCAGCGCGGCGCCGCATTGATCATGGTCTTGTGGGCCATCGCCCTGCTGGGACTGATGATGGGCAGCCTGGTCGAGATACTGCGCCTGGAAAACCGCCAGAGCGCTTTTGCGCTGCAACACAGCCGCGCCCTGCTGGCCGCACAAGCGGGCCTGGCGTTGGCGGTCGAAGGGTTGTTTGCCTATCCGGCGCGCACGGTGGCTGACGGGCGTGTGTACTCATTGCCCTTCGAACAGGCCACGCTGAGCCTTAAAGTCAGCAGCGAGCGCGGCAAACTGGATTTGAATTTTGCCGCGCTGGACAGCTTCGCACGCCTGGCCCATGGCCTCGGGGCAACCGCCGAACAGGCTCGGCAATGGAGTGAAAGCCTGGGCCAACAGCGCAGTATCGGCCCCCTTAAAGCACTCGAACAGTTGCAGCAGTTACCGGGCATGGAGGCACGCCTGTATGAGCGCTTGCTACCGCACCTCACGTTATGGTCCGGCCTTACGGTACCGGATGTGGATGTGGCCAGCCCCGAACTGCTGGCCTTGCTCAAACTGTCACGGTCAAAGGTCGCGCTCCAGCGGGGCCCTGAGTCGGTGGTCAACGTGCGAGTCCTGGCGACGCTGGAGAATCAGGTTTCGGCCTCTCTGGAGGCCGTGGTTTTTCTCTCACCACAAGGAAGCGGTCAACGACCGTATCGGGTGCTGCGCTGGAAAGAATGAATCTGCTGATCCAGCCCCTGGCTGACCGGCTACAGCCCCTGATCCGCTGGCTACTGCTGCGCTGGCGAGGGTCGCCGCTGCCTGGATTCCTTGCTTGGTGGCGGGCAGAACTCCTGGCCTGCCTGCCCGCCTCCTGGCGAGCCAGGATCAACCCCGAGAAAAAACAGCCGTTGCTGTTTTCACGGGACGAGCGTTTCTGGACCGGGGACGTTGGGCAACTGCAACCGGCCACCTCCCCATCGACATCGGGTACACCGATCCTGGTCCTGTTGCCGCACCAGCGTTTGCTCCATGAAGTGTCGCTGCCGGCGGCGGTGGCCCAGGACCTCACCTCGATGCTGTCGTTCGAGATGGACAAATACACCCCATTCAAGGCCAGCCAGGTTTATTTCGACTGTGTCCGCCTGCCCTCTGCCCACGACTCGCTGATCCGCATTCGCCTGGCCGTGGTCAGCCGTGAACGGCTGGATGCACTGCTCGATCAGGCGCAACAGGCCGGTCATTCGATCATGGCGGTTGATGTGCTGGATGAGCACGGCACACGTTTGCACGTCGACTTGCTGGCACCCCATCGCCGGGCCCGCATACGCCGCTCGCTGATGCGGCCAGCTCCGGCCCTCGCGCTGGTCGCCCTGGCCCTGGCGCTGGCCTGCCTGCAACTCTGGTTGCACAACCGCCAGCAGGCCCTTGAAGACATGCGGCAGCAGGTCAAGACCCTGCAACAACAAACGCAACAGGTCCAGGCGCTCAATCAGCAGATCGACGACACCTTCGATGCTCAACGCTATGTCGTGGAACGGCGGGCACAAACCACCTCAATGGCGGCGCTGCTCAATGAATTGAGCCAATGCATCCCGCTCAATACCACCCTGGAGTCCCTGAACATCAACCCGGACGGCCAGGTCAGCCTGATCGGCCAAAGCAGCCAGGCCAGCGCCCTGATCAGCGCCATGAAAGCCTGCCGTAGCCTGGAAGGCATCAATTTCCAGGGCGTCATCCAGCCAGACCCCGTCACCGGTCAGGACCGCTTCAGCATGCTCGCCACCCTACGCAAAGCGGAGGCCAGCCATGCGCCTGCGACCAACCCCCGCTAGCCAGCGCGTCCTGGCCCTGGCCCTGGCCGCTTTGAGCCTGGTCGGGGGGTACTTTCTGACCTTGCATGTTTGGTTCAGCCAGCCTTTGTTGGCCATTGCCGATGAGATGGCGCTGCTACGCCACAACCAGCAACGCTACGTGGCATTGTCCAGCCAGCGTCCTGCACTGGAGCACTCGCTGGCCCAGGTCAGGCGCTCATCCGTGGGCAATGAAAACCTGCTGGCCGATTCCGACATGGGCGCGGCCACCGCACAACTGATGCAGTTGATCGCTGCCGATTTGCAGGTATTCGCCACGGTGGGCGATGGCTGCACGCTGACCAATCGAACCCCGGTGCCGGTCACCCAGCAAGGGCCCTATCGGCAAGTCAGTGTGCGGATCAACCTCGAATGCGCCATCGAGCCTCTGGCCGGTCTGCTGCATCGCCTGGAAAACGGCAAGGTCTCGCTGTTCATCGAGTCCTTCCGGATCGAGAAAAGCCGGGGCCAGCTTGCCAGCTCAAATCGCCTGGCCGCACAACTGCTGATCAGCGCATACCTGCAAAACCCAACGCCAAAAGGAGCGACGCCATGACGCGCTTGTCGCCCTCGCTTCGTTGGCTGAGTGCAGCCGTACTGGGCCTCTTGGGGTTACTCCTGACCTTGCTCAACGGCGTTGGAACCAAGGTTCAGTGGCTACCTGCACTCGATTCATCGGCAGCCCCGGTGAAATCGGCCGTCACTGCCGGGCCCATGCCCGTGGCGCTGTCGGCGTATGAATACACCTGGAAAAAGCCACTGTTCAACGCCCATAGGCAGCCTGACCCGCCACCCTCCCCAGCCACCGACAAGGCGCCATCGTCGCTCAACGGCCTGAGCCTGACCGGCGTCATCGCTTCCGGAGCCCTGCGCAAGGCCTTTTTCAAGACCAGCGACGGGCAACAGCTGGCAGCCCTCGAACAGCAACAACTGCCCAATGGCTGGCGAGTCGAGCGGATCGAACCGACACACGTCACGTTGACCCAGGGCGCCAACACCCAAACGCTGAAGCTGCTGCTATTGAAAGTGCCGCAGAACACACCGTCTCTCCCCTCTTTGCCTGACACTTCCAAGGACAGCGATCTGTGAGAAAACGATTCATCTACACTGGCTTGGCTGGCGCGATAGCGCTCTGTGGTTGTACAACACCCGCCACCGACAGCGCCCGGGACGACAAGCTGATCAAGGAAGCCTTGTCCGGCACCGGTACTGATCGCGCACCGCTGCCGATCCCGGCGCCAAAAGCATCGCCAATGGCGATCATCACACCGCCGACCACGACCCGGGTTGTCCAGGGCAACCAGCACTTCATCAATAAAAAACCGTCAGCGCTGCCCCAAGCCGCGACGGCATCGCAAGAGCCAGGCGTCACCTTCAACTTCGCCAATGTTTCGATCCAGGCCGTGGCCAACACCATCCTGGGTGATGTGCTGAAGGAGAACTACAGCATCGCCCCGGGTGTGGCGGGCGACGTCACCTTCTCGACCTCCAGGCCCGTCGACAAGAACCAGGCTTTCTCGATCCTGGAAACCCTGTTGGCGCTGACCAGGAACGCCATCATCCGGCAGAACGGCAGTTACGTTGTGCTGCCGGCGAACACGGCGATCGCCGGCCGGCTCGCGCCGCAGCTGGCATTGCCACAACCCGGCAGCGGGATGACGGCCCGGTTCTTTCTGCTCAACTATATTTCCGCACCGCAAATGCAAAAGCTCTTGCAGCCCATGGCCCGGGAAAATGCCTTCGTGCAGGTCGATGCCGCCCGCAACCTGCTGATCATGGCGGGCACTCCCGATGAGCTGAACAACTATCAGCAGACCATCGACACCTTCGATGTCAATTGGCTCAAGGGCATGTCCGTCAGCGTCTTCGGGCTCAAGCACGCCAACGTCAGCAAGTTGATGCCTGAGCTTGAGCATTTGTTCGGAGCGCAAAGCACGACACCCCTGGCCGGGATGTTGCGTTTCCTGCCGATCGAACGTACCAACTCCATCGTGGTGATCTCTTCTCAGCCGCAGTACCTCAGTGATGTCGGACGCTGGATCGAAGCCATTGACCAAGGCGGCGGCAATGAACCGCAAATGTATGTGTACGACGTGCGCAACATGAAGGCCACTGACCTTGCCAAGTACCTGCGGCAGATCTACGGCAATGCAAAAATCACCGATGAGCCGGCCGCCCAGGTAGCGCCCGGCCTGCGTACGGTCACCCTCTCGAGCAATGGTTACGGTACTGGCAGCGACAGCAGCGGCAATGTTTCAGGCCTGCCATCGGGCATCAATGGGATCGGTGGTAACGGCAACGCTGAAGGCACCAACGCGGCACAGCCGGAAGAAGAGTTCGAGGCCAGCAGCGAGGATCAGGCGCAGGCCGAAAACGCCACGAGCAACGAAACATTCGACAATTCGGTGCGCATCACGGCCCAGAAAAGCAGCAACCAGTTGTTGGTGCGCAGCCGGCCGGCACAATGGGCTGAAATCGAGTCGGCGATACAACGCCTGGACAATCCCCCCCTGCAGGTGCAGATCGAAACACGCATTCTCGAAGTCAGCCTGACCGGTTCTCTGGAGCAAGGCGTGCAATGGTACCTGGGGAACCTGGCGGGCAACTCGACCACTCCTGGCGTGCAGAACACCTCGGGTAGCCAGGGTGCGTTGGGCGGAGGCGGCGTCGAGGTGAAATCGGCTTCGCTGTTCTACTCTTTTGTCAGCAACAACTTCCAGGTGGCCTTGCGAGCGCTGGAAACCAGCGGCAACACCAAGGTGCTCTCGGCGCCATCGCTGGTGGTGATGAACAACCAGCAAGCGCGGATCCAGGTGGGCAACAACATCCCCATCAGCCAGACCACCATCAATACCGGGGTCGGTGCCATCCAGACCAGCTCCGTGCAATACGTACAGACCGGGGTGATCCTCAATGTGGTGCCACGCATCAACCCCGGCGGCTTGGTGTACATGGACATTCAGCAGCAGGTCAGCGACGCCACGCCGACCGCCAGCGGCGGAACCGGCACGACGGCGACACCACCGGCCAACCCCACCATCTCGACCCGCGCGGTGTCTACTCAAGTCGCCGTGCAAAGCGGCCAGACTGTCCTGCTGGGAGGCCTGATCAAGCAAAACCAGGTAGAGGCCAATCGCAGCGTACCGTACCTGGGCAAGGTGCCAGGCCTGAAGTGGCTGTTCGGCACAACCACCCGCAATGACGACCGGTCGGAACTGATCGTGCTCATCACCCCACGAGTGATCACCGGCAACAGCGAGGCGCGCCAGGTGACGGATGAGTATCGCCAGCGCTTCCAGCTTATCCAGCCACTGCAAAAACTTTGAAAGATCAGGACGCTGAAAAGCCTGTGCAGCGACTGTCCAGGACGATCTTCATAAAAACCACGCGCAGCTGCGTTTGACGGTGGATTGAGCACCTTTGGGTGGGATGCCCACATCTGGTGATATCCCACAAAGGCGCGTTAGTAGCGCTGCTTCATGAGCATACTCTATACAAGTAACCCTGCAGCCCCCTGAGACTAAAGGGCCGGTTGACTTATGAATCTGTGATATTGCCCTTATAAGTTGAAGGTCATGTCATGGTTGTTCATACCGTGCCTAAGCCACTGATTCGGCAAACCTGTGAGTGCTACCAGTTGGTCGGGAGCCACCCTCAGTTTATCGGAAAGCTATTTAGCTCCAGCACATGCTCTGCTTTCCTCGATAGAGACCTTCTCGCCAAACGTTCAACCATTAAACAGCTGCTTCAATACGTAGATGACCTTCATGGAGAAAAACTGACAACCAAAGCGGTTACCCATAAATCTTTAGTGCTCCTGAATGCCCCAAAGCCATTACGTCGGTAAGGCTATGAATTTTTATATTATCTATCCAACCTACTATCACAGCAGTAATTTACGTACGATATTTTCTTCTGTTCTTTTCTCGATAACGCCGAATTTTTTAATTTTGTGCTCATCGACAGATTGTGGTGTTGGGTGGTTATATCCTTGGTGCGTCCCTGCGGAAAAAAAGCGGGCGAGCCAGGCACGCAATTAACAACAGATCTCGAGCTTGCTAAGTCGCCATGATGGGGAACAATCACCGCGCTGTAGGTTTCATCGAGCAGCTCCTTGATACCAGTATTGGCATCTGTTGCGAACCGTTCATAGGCGTAGTCACCAGGAGCCAAGGCAAGCTTGCCCCCTCTATAAAAAGTTGTAACTAAACACTGCCCATTACTGTCAAGCTTACTGGGGGAGCTTCGGTAAATCCGAAGTGAAGTGTCTGCAGCAAGTTTTATAAAAACATCATCTGTCTGTACAATTTTATTCTTGATATTCTTATCATTGAATACTGGTGGCTGATCTCCGGAGGGTACGTAGATTTTCTCTATTTTTCCTCTAAGATACTTATCCCACGCAAGAATTCTCCAATGATCCGAGTCAAAGTGGGAAATCAGTAAGCTTAGGCTCTTCAAATTTTTTGTGGCGTCGTGCAGATCATTAGCCAATGTAGGATATTTTGGCCGAACTACCGGCTTACCAGCCCCCAAATCTAAGAGCATTCCCCACAAGCCATTGTGAACTATGGAGCACATTCCCTGCCCTACATGAAATGACTCTAATACAAAGTCACCACCAAAATATTCACGTGCTAAATTTAGGCTCAGCACAGCAGACTTCGCACCATCTGCGACCCAGCTCCCAGATGAAATCAAAGACTCCCTTATGAAGGAAATCGATTGACTGGGCGTCCGAGCAGTCAACTCTGGATCATTAATTTTATCAATAGATTTTATTTCGAAAAACTTTGGGCGCTCTTCTGAAAAGGTCGAGTAGAGGTAGTTAAGCTCATGAGGTCTCGGTTTGATATGCAGTGCATACCATTGATTGGTCTGCTCCGGAATGTCTTCTAAGGCGTATATCAAATCTCGAGTATCCCTATTCGGCGGCAGCTGATGAAGTATCTCCGCAAACTTCCATAAATCGACATCTATAATGAAAGTTTCAATGCCGTCTTCTTTATTTATATTTTTTTGCTTGCGGATTTTATGCCCCTATAAATCTTATGCATAGACCTCCTTGCAAATAATCTTTGCTTGCACGGAACGTATCAACCCTACAGTAGAGGAGATTGTCGTCTGAGTATTCTTCTGGTGGCACACTATCCATAGCTGCTCTCTACTAAACTACAAGCGATCAACACCCCGAAAATTGGGAGCATTATGTATCGAAATCAACGAAAAGTCAGTGCTGAAGCGTTATGAACTCTCTATCGTATTGCTGAGTCTGGTGGCTCCCACGGGGTCGGAGCTACTGTATGCACTCACATCATCTGGCTGAGGGCGAGACGCTGATGTAAATTTTATCTCAGACTTAACTCTGGCCTAGGCTCAATGGATATTGAGCCAGCCCGGATCACTCCTCGTAATACGCAGCCCGGACCGCATCTCTGGGCTGGTTCAGCTTTCCTCCCTGCCAGATAAAAGTGGGTGTTGAGCGCCTCAGTAATGACCGTTTGTCGCATGGCTATTTGCTATTAACCATGCCTACTACAGTGATCTTGCGTCACCGTCGGGTACCAGAAAGCTGGGCACCCATCGTAATCGCCAGTCAATGCAGAATGGAGTTCTCATAATGGCCATCAGCGCTGTCGTAAACGCAGTCTTCAACATCGATAACAAAACCTACACTGCCTCGCTCGCCATCCCCAGTTCCGCCCCTACAGCGGCAGCACCGTTCCTGTTCAGCGTCGTTTCCCAGGCTCCCGAAGCTGGCGGCAAGACGCCGGACCCGGAAACCCTGCTGGAAGTCGCCGTGGGCACGACCAATCAGGTGTACGTCGCCGTGTCGCCACCGATGGACGTGATCTCGGGCGCGATCGGCAGCGATGTGGTCAAAGACCTGAACGTGGTCGTCTCGGAAGGTACCTACAATTCCAAGACCCACACCTTCAGCTGAATCACGCTCGCCTACGTGGAGGGGCAAGAGTCATTGCCCCACTACTTCGTACCTCGCCTGCGGGAGGGCCGCTCGCCCATGGATATCCGCGTATCGGCACATTTTGCTTGGTCAGAGATTTTCGGTGGCAAGTTCGCCACCCAGAGCAAGTGCCAACTGGACTTGTCACGCCAATACAGCCTGATCTACGCGGACCTGGCCTCCGCTAGTTCTGGCGGGATGGATGTTCTTGAGCTGATCAACAACGCCTTCAATACGCAACTGCCCACCGGCCGCTTACTGGTACAGGATGCAGGCTTCTTCACCTTCAGCCATTTCGGCAGCGGTACGCCGCCCAGCGGCACGAATCTGTTCAGCATTTTTCCACAAACGCCGGTTCCCACGAGCGTGGCGAAAACCACGCTGACCATGGATAACACCTGCGGGTTCTGGCTGACGGTCAGCCTCAAGGACATAGAACTGTTCGGCAGCCTGGTGCAGATCGGTTACGACACCTCGGCAGGCGCCGGTGACACGCTCTCCTTGTCCGCCGTACTTGCCAGCGGCAGCGCGGCTGGCACCGCAGTCAAGCAAGCGTTCTACACAGCGGCGCTTCCCAATATCAAGCTGTTTGGCCTGTTCGGTTTTGAGAACATCAAAATCAACTATCAGTTCACCACGGCCAGGCAACTGAGCGTCATCGGCAACCTCAGCGTCTCGGTGTTCGACAACAACTATGCCTTTAGCGGTGCGCTGGTTTCCGACGATGTAAACAAGACCTTCGCCGCCTGCCTGCAGTCGGCTACGCCTGACGCCAGCATCCCCACATTGTTCGGTGGGGCCATGACCGGCATATCGTTCAGCAACCTGATGTTCGGCGTCTTCGCTCGCTATGGTGGCCCCAGCGCACAGAAGAACTTTCAGGTACAAGGCACCGTCAAGGTGGGGTCGGCCCAGCTCACCGGATACATCTACCTGCAGAACACCACCCCTCAGGTGGCCAGTGTCAAAGTCGACAAGACCCTCTCGATCGGTGATGTGTTCAACCAATGCATCGGTGAAGCGGTGTGGCCCAGTTCGCTGGTCAACATCGTGTTCAAGGCCGGCAGCCAGCTCTACTACTGCAAGACGGCCGCCAGCCAGCCATTGAGCCTGGATACGTTCGCCTGCCCCATCGCGCCGGGCACATTGCCTGCCGCGCCTCCGGCCAGCAGCATCGCCTACCAACCGGGTTTCAATATCCAGGCGCTGTTTGACCTGACGCTGGTCACCACCTTCGAGGTGGTTGGCAACATCCAGATCGCCAAGGACGGTGTCACCGCTTCCATCGCCCTGGGCAATCCCATCGACATCTACATCCTGACCATTGCCGCGCCGAAGGCGACCAGCGCCACTGGTGGCCCGGCACTCGCCATCTCCACGGTCTCGGGCAAGCAGTCGATGGGGTTTGCTGGCAGCTTGTGGTTCATGCAGGCATCGTTCGGCGTCGATGTCAGCGTGATGACCAGCAAGAACAGCAAGGGCAACATGCAGATCGACGGCACGCTCACCTCTCTGTCCGATTACTCGCCGTTTCTGCCGAAAAATGTCTCGCTGGGTGTGCGCTACAGCAAGGATGGTGGTTTCCAGGTCACCAACTGGCCAAGCTTCGACTACCTGACCCAGGCGATAGACTTCATCAAGACACTGCAAAAGCTGTCCGAACAAGGCAGTTCCGGCTGCGGTAAGTTGGTAGATTTCGCCTTCAAGACCTTGCTCAAATCGACATTCAAAATCAGCGTGTCGTTCAGCACGCAGGACAACGGCGTCAGCCTGCAACTGGATGGCAAGTACACCCTGACGATCGCCGACACCTCGTTGACCGCCGCAGCGATCCCCTTCCCTGGCATTGTCTCGATTCCCCTGCCTAACTCGATCAAGATGTCGGAGCTCGGGGCCTATATCGACCGCGCGCTGGCCAGCGCGGCGGAATCGTTCGTGCAAGGCCTGCTCAAGAACAGCGAGGCCATTGCCACCTTGATTGCGCTGACGGCGGGCAAGGCTGCCGCCTCTTACGCAGCCACGCTGGCATGCCAGCAACTGATAGACGGCGCCGCCGCCGACGCCGTGGCTTCAACCGCAGCTTCGGCACTGGCCGCATCCGAAGCGGCCGCCGCTGGAGCCGCGGGCGCCGCGGCGGCGGTAGCAGGTGCGGTTGCGAGCATCATCGCAATCGTTGGCGGAACCGGTACGGGGACGGGCACTGGAACCGGCACAGGCACTGGAACCGGTACGGGCACAGGCACTGGAACGGGCACCGGAACCGGCACGGGGACGGGCACCCAAAGCCCGCCCGACCACCCCAGCGTCAGCGTCGCCAACCGGGTAGTGACACTCGCCTGGGGCGGTGGCCAGGGGAACGCCGGCTATCATGCGCAACTGCTCGACAGCGCAGCAAAAGTCCTGCTCGACCAACCTGGCCTGGACGTCGCCGCGCGCGACACCCATTTCGATTTCGACGCCCAATGGCTCCCCGGCCCTTACAAGGCCCAGGTGCAGGGTACTCATGGCGATGCCAAGACGGTATGGGTCGGTGCATCATTCCAGCGTCTTGCCGCACCAACAGCCCTGCAGGCGCACAACGAGAGCAGCATCATCGCACCTGACTGTGGAGTGATGCTGAGCTGGGCGGCCGTGTCCGAAGCGCAGTCTTATGTCCTCTCCAGCGTGCATGGCGGTAGCACCTGGGTCCCCGACCGGAACATTACGCCCCCCCAACCGCAACAGCCACCGCCTACGCAGTGCGTCGTCACCTTCGAGGCGGCGGCGCCTGCCGGCAACTTTGGCTTCAGCCTGGTGACACACGGCAGCAGCACCACCGTGGCTAGCCCGGCCAGCGACGTGCTGACCCTGGTTCGCCTGGACCAGCCGTTGAACCTGCAAGCCAGCAGTGCCGGCAGCAACGTCACCCTGCGCTGGCAAGCAGTGGCCAATGCCACACGCTATCAGGCGGTCATACACAGCGCCGGCAGCCCGTTGCAAGTGACCCCGTTGCAAGCCAGTGCCCAGGGCCAAGAGTGGGTTGCGAAACTGACCCTCACCGGTGCCGCCGGCTCGCCACGACTCTACCAACTACAGGTCCAGGCCATCCCTGCCGAGGGCCAGAACGACATCGTGCCCGGTGTGCCTTCGACCACGGTCGACGTCACCATCACGCTGTACGCCAGCGCTCTAGAGATGGCGACGGCTCTTAACAGCCAGAAGGTCGATGGAGTCCATTGCGCCCAACAATTGCTGGACGCCTTCCCGAGCCTGACCCTCGACACCCTGGCCAGTGCCATGGCCGGGGCGGTTACGCCATGGCCGACACCAGCAAGGGCCTCATGGCCGTTTGGCCGCAGACCTCGCCCCAGGACTTGGCGGCCGCGCTGGCAGGGCCTACGGACCCGGTGCAGATGGCCAGCCGTCTGCGGGCCCAACGTAGCCGGATGTCGACTGTGGGCCGCAATTGGCCCACGCGTTCCCCGCCCTGACCCTCGACACCCTGGCCAGCGCCATGGCTGGGGGCGGTTACGCCATGGCCGACACCAGCAAGGGCTTGCTGGCCGTTTGGCCGCAGACCTCGCCCCACCTGGCGGCCGCGCTGGCACAGGCCTACCCGGACCCGGTGCAGATGGCCAGCCGTCTGCGGGCCCAAGGCGTAGCCGGTGTCGACTGTGGGCCGCAATTGGTCCACGCGTTCCCTGCCCTGACCCTCGACACCCTGGCCAGCGCCATGGCTGGGGGCGGTTACGCCGTGGCCGACACCAGCAAGGGCTTGCTCGCGGCTTGGCCACAGACGCCACCGCAAGCCTTGGCGGAGGCGCTGATCCAGGCGTACCCCGGTCCCGTGCAAACGGCTCGTGCGCTACGAGCCCAGGGTGCGACCGGCGCGGCCTGTGCAATCGCTCTGCACAAGGCATTCCCCGAACTGCTCGCCAAGGACTTGGCCGCCGCCATGGCGCAAGCCGGATACCCCGCCGAAGATACCGGCGCGGGGCTCAAGGCGGCGTTGCCCGGCTTGTCTCCCTTGGATCTGTCCACCGCGCTGGTCAGCGCTTACCACTGAAGCAAGGAGCCCTGTATGACAACCGATGTCCCGAGCCTGATCCGGCTCCTGCAGCCCTTGCGCCAGCAAGGCATGACTGCCGTGCAAGCCGCGAATACCGTGCTGGCACAGTTCAACACCGGCAGCGCTGGCGCACGCCTAGCCGATGCATTCGGACCACACGTATCCCTGGTCCAGGCGCTGGTTCAGGTCTATGCGCCTGTCACGCTCCCCGAGATGGCCAGCATCCTGCACCAGCTCTATCCGGACCTCGGGCCGGTAGCGGTCGGCAAGATCCTGCTGGCGCCGGGTGTGTTCCCCCATACCACCGCCGAGCAAATGCAGAGTGCGCTGGTTTCGGCAGGCTTTTCACCGGCAGCAGTGGCGCAGGCCATCAAGGAGCTCTACCCCGCTCCACCCGTCCAGGAGCCCTTCGCGGCGATTGCCACCTCGATGCAAGGCGGCAACCGAGGCATCGAATTGTGGGTAGCCGGCACACCCGGGCAGGTATGGACCTTGTACCAACGAACCCCAGGCGCAAACTGGAGCGCCTGGGAGGGGCCGGGCTTCAAGAACCAGCCCAAGCCATTGATGCAACTGGCCGCTGCGCTACAGAACAATGGAAACGTACTGTTTGCCGGGCTGGACGGCGCAGGCAGCGTCTGGACCTGTGGCCAGGGCAGTCCCGGCGGCGACTGGAACGCCTGGAATGGTCCCAACGTAGGTGCCCAGCCTTGTGCCTTCGAGCAACTGGCGGCCTCGCAACAAGGTGGCCACAGGGGCGTCGAGCTCTGGGCAGCCGGTGCTGACGGGCAAGTCTGGACCTTGTACCAACTCACTGCAGGCGGCGCCTGGAGCCATTGGGAGGGCCCCGGGTTCAAGGGCCAGCCCACTCCCCTGTTCAAGCTGGCAGCCGCGCAGCAGAACAATGGCAACGTGATGTTCTGGGGGCTGGACCGCGAGGGTCGGTTGTGGGGCATCGGCCAACAGTCGCCGGGTGGCGACTGGGGTGCTTGGCAAGGCCCTGGCTTTGTCGGCCAGCCCGAACCCTTCACCGCTATCGCTGCCTCGGAACAGCTCGGCAACCGGGGTGTGGAACTATGGGGCATTGGTGCCAGTGGCCAGCTGTGGACGTTGTACCAGACCACTGCCGGCGGCCCCTGGAGCCGTTGGGAAGGCCCCGGCTTCAAGCAACAGCCGGCGCCCATGAAGAAAGTGGCGGCGGCCTTGCAGAACACGGGCTGCGTACTGCTCTGGGCTGTCGACAACGATAACCAGCTGTGGCAGATCGCCCAAGGATCACCGGGTGGTGACTGGGCCGGCTGGACGCGCACCAGCCCTCCACCGCAGGGCTGATCGGCCTCTCTGCCCCTCCTTAATCCTTAAGAGGAATACCCGCATGACAATCGACGTACCAACCTTGAGCAAGCTTCTGCAACCCCTCAAGGAGCAGGGCATGGGGCCGGGTGAGGCCGTACGCGTGGCGCTGGCATCGGCAACGGCATCGGCTGCAACCGGCGTCGGCGCCAGGGCGTTCTCGCTACCGCAGCAGGCGTTCGTTCACAACGGCGCCGTGGTGGCCGAAGCGGTACACAACGTGTTCTCGCCCATCACTGCCGCAGCACTGGCGATCATCCTGCGCGAGACCTATCCGAATCTGACTGCCCTTGAAATAGGTGGAATCATCCTCGCGCCCAACGTCTTGCCCGGCACGCCAGCGCCCGAAATGGCCAGTGCCCTGGCTGGCGCGGGTTTCGATGCCAATAGCACCAGCGATGCCGTCAATGTGCTGTACCCGATCACCCTGACCGTACAGGCCAACCAGGCCTGGCAGGCCAGCGGGCTGAATGTGACCGGCCGCCAGGTCACGCTGATCAGTGCCCAAGGGTCGTGGACCGCCAACCCCGCCAACGGCATGGTGGGTCCCGCCGGCGACTCTCGCTTCAAAGCCCCCGCACGCTACACCTTGCCGGGTGCACCGGAAGGCGCACTGATCGGCAAGATCGGCAGCAATGGGCCATTTCTCGTAGGAGCCTACGTGCAAGCGCCAGCGGGTCAGTCGGGACCGCTGCAATTGTGTATCAACGATGACTTGGATGGGGTCTACGGCGTAGGTTTGCGCGACAACGTCGGCACACTGCAAGTAAACCTGCAAACAAAGGGGAACTGAGCACGCCAGCCTGGTATCGCAAGGTGCCGGGCACGCCTGCACTCCCTACTATCCCTGCCCTGCACGCTCGCGTTCACCGTAAAGCAGCGTGATGTTGATGCGCGCGCTGGTGTAGCCAGGACGGAACGCCAGCGGCGCAGTGGCATGAAACAGGTCCGAATTGAAGATGACCGCACGATTGCAGCGATAGGGAATCACCAGCGGCTGTGCCCCTGAGGCCCGCAGGAAAGCGTCGATCCGATCACCCTGTCGGTTGTACGTTTCGAAGTCCCAGTCCATTGGGGCCTCGACGTCGTAGATCACCAACCCACCCGAGTTCTTGTCCAGGTTGGCGTCGTCGGGGGTGATCCAGAAATTCACGTTCACCGCAGCGAAGTCGGCATGCGGATAGGTCGCCGGCTGGTCGTGCCCATATTTGAATCCCCACAGTTGCAACAGCGGATGCCGCGTGCCGATCACCTTGGGAAAGTACTGCTGGATCTGCTCAGCAACTTGCAGCAGCAACGGGCAGTTGAAGCCTTCCCTGAAGAACGCCCCCAGGCGGCCATGGGCATAACGGTTGGTGTGCCAGACAGTGGATTGCAGGCAAAACGCTTGCAACTGCTGCAATGCTTGCGGTGTTAGAAAGTCATCGATCACTACGATGCCCAGCGGGCTCTGCTGGTAATCCTGCTCCGCTCCACGCAGCGCCGGGCTATCGTTCAACGCACCTTCATCCAGATGTGCGGCCGGCAGATGATGGATGACTCGACCATAGGTGGAGGACAGTGGCCATGACGCGAGCAACTGCTGTTGCAAGAGGCTGTCGCTCTCGTTGAAGCGCTGCAACGCGGTTTCATAGCCGTCGATCACGGCATCCAGTTGCGGACCTATCAACTGCCGATCACGCAGGTAGCGCATCTGCTCAAGGTCATGGCTCAGCTTGCTCCGGCTGAGTTTCGGCACAGGCGTGGGAACGTTGGGTATATCGCCTGGCAGCGAGTGCCAGGTACTGCCGCGAGTGACCGCGGCATGACGCAAGGCCCAATGTCCCGCTGCGCCAAGGTCATTGACCCGCAGCGCCGTGCTCGTGAGGTTGTCCAGCACTTCAGGATCCTGCGGATACAGCTCGACCAGCACCTGCCACATCCCCCGCGCGGCGTCGTACTGCCCCAGATGCACATACAGGTGGGCAAGCAGATAGGCCAGATTGGCCCGGGCCAGCACATAACCGGGTTCCCGGCGCAGGGCGCACTTGTAACTGCTGATGGCGTCTTCGTTGCGGCCTTGGGCTTGAGATACCCAACCCAGGTTGTTGTGCGCAATGGACCAGTCCGGTTGGTGTTCCACGGCGTATCGAAAGCAGGCTTCGGCGGCCTCGAAACAGCCTTGCAGGCACAACCGATGACCTTCGTCGTTCTGCGCCAGCACCTGCTCCGCAAAGCGTTTTGCGGCCCACAAGGCCGAGGGGGCTTGTGCCGTTCCGTAGCGCGGGCTCGATGCGGGTGCCGTCAAGCGAACCCCCGGGATTGTTTCAGTCTCTGGCTCAGTTGCATGGCATCGATAATGGCCTGGTTGACGGTCGTTTCCAGCGCAGGACTCCCAAGATCGATCTGTTGCCCGGCCTGGCGAGTGTCGTTAAGCGCAGACCCGCCAGGCTCCCGGCCTTGGGTTGCATGCAGAAACCGCCTTTGGTCGTTTAGATCATCTTGGTGTGTTGGCTCAAGTGCAGTGCGTGAACGATAGACAGGGCGCGCAATCTTGCAAGGGAACCGCAGCAAAAGTGGCGGCCAGAGGTTACTTACAGTCCTGGTTCAGTACTTGCAGTCTTGCCAAGGCGCGTCGGAGTGGCCGACCTGATCGCCGTGATGGATGCGGTCGCAGGCAGTGAGCCGGCCATAACGCTTGTTTCACTACTAGGCTTAGACCCGGACGCATTCCTGGTCCAACGGCGTTACCAAGATATCGGGGATGCACCTGCACTCCCCGCCCGGGTATTGGGTGTCACTCGATCCACAAGTACAGATCATGAAGGAACTCGGAATATGAGCACTGTCACGACCAAAGATGGCGTTGAGATCTACTACAAGGACTGGGGCCCGCGGGACGGCAAGGTCATCCATTTCCACCACGGTTGGCCACTCAGTTCAGACGACTGGGATGCGCAGATGCTGTTCTTCGTGAACAAGGGATTTCGCGTGGTCGCGCACGATCGACGTGGCCATGGCCGCTCCAGCCAGGTTTGGGACGGCCATGATATGGACCACTACGCAGACGATGTCGCGGCGGTCGTCGAGAAGCTCGGGACCCAAGGTGCAATGCATGTCGGGCATTCGACGGGTGGCGGGCAAGTGGTGCGCTACATCGCTCGACATGGACAGGACAAGGTGTCAAAAGCCGTGCTGATCAGCGCGGTTCCACCACTGATGGTCAAGACGGCAAGCAACCCGGGTGGAACGCCCAAAGACGTGTTCGACGGTTTCCAAGCCGCGCTCGCGGCTAACCGCGCCCAGTTCTACTACGATGTTCCCGCAGGTCCCTTCTATGGCTATAACCGCCCAGGCGCCAAGCCATCGGAAGCGGTGATCTGGAACTGGTGGCGCCAGGGAATGATGGGGAGCGCAAAAGCGCATTACGATGGCATCGTCGCGTTTTCACAAACCGATTTCACCGAGGACCTGAAGGCTATTTCCATCCCCGTCCTGGTGATTCATGGCGACGACGATCAGGTCGTGCCTTACGCGGATTCCGGCGTGCTCTCTGCCAAGTTGGTCAAGAACGGCACACTCCACACCTATAAAGGAGCGCCGCACGGCATTCCGACTACCCACGCGGACCAGGTCAATGCCGACCTGCTGGCGTTCATAAACGCCTGACGCAATAGCACGTACTCCAGCCACTGCCGGCCTGCAGGATGCGGGTCGGTCTAGGCTTTGATGCTAAAAATGCTCCGTTCTGAAGAAAATACTCGCGTAGTGTTTGTCGTTGCTGACAAGACACCCATGAGTTTTGGGGATAACGCATTTAGCCTCATGTAAAACTTACCCGATGGTTGATTCGGGCAGAAAACCTTCTGGCCCCATGCTCCAGGTATAAAAGCGCAGTAATGGATGCCTCAATGCCCCCCAGGAACTATTCCCCAAGTTCCAGCCGCGAACCCGCCATACGCTGGCGAGCCGCCGACAGCTGCGACTGGTACGCAATCATCAAGGCGAAAAAACTCACCAGCGCAGCGGCCAGCAAGTAATACGCCGCCATCATCGGGTCGCCGGTATAGCGGTAGAGCACAGTCACCAGGGTGGGTGTGAAACTGCCGAACAGCACCACAGAACTGGCGTAGGCCACGCTGATGCCCGTCGAACGCACCGCCACCGGGAATAGTTCGGCCAACGCTGCCGACGCCGGGCCGGCGTACAACACCATCAACATGGCCAGCCCGGCTTGCAGCAGCATCAAGCCGCTGTCCTGCGGATTGTGCTTGAGTGCCAGGAATGCCGGGTACGCCAGCAGCAACACTCCCAGCGCCCCGAGCAGCATGACGTTGTATCGCCCCCAGCGATCCGACAGCCAGCCACCCAACGGGCTGAGCAAGGTGATGAAGCCGACCAGGGTGATCCCGTAATAGGCTTTCCCGGCATCCAGGTTGAGCATGGCCTGGGCGTAGGCCGGCATGAAGTTGATCAGTTGGGTGCACACCGTCCACAAGGCAACAAAGCCGATTCCCAGGGCAAGGCTGCGCCAGTGCCGGAGGATTTCCCGGGCTGGCACCTCTACCCCCTGGCGGGCATGGGCCTGGAACGCATGGCTCTCGTCGAGGGTGCGGCGCACATAGACACCGACAAAATAGATGAGCACACCCAAAGCAAACGGAATACGCCAGCCCCAACTGCCAAGCTGTTCAGGCGTCAGCAGCGTTGCCAGGATGCTCGCGAACAAGCCACAGAGCAAAAAGGACCCCGCCTGGGCGACCTGCTGGAAGGCGGTAAAAAAGCCCCGGCGCGAAACCGGCGCCGCTTCACACAGGTAGGCCAGCGCACTGCCGATTTCGCCCCCTGCCGCCAGGCCCTGGACAATCCGCGCTACCACCAAGAGTACCGTGGCGCCATAGCCCAGCATGCTGTAGCCGGGACACAGGGCAATCAGCACCGTGCTGGCGGCCATCATGTTCATGGTCAGGATCAGCGCTTTCTTGCGTCCGTGGCGATCGGCATAGCGACCGATGAGAAACGCCCCCAGCGGCCGGGCAACGAAACCCACCGCGAGGGTGACGAAGGTGGCCAGCAGCGACATCAGTTGGTCCTGGGCCGGGAAGAACGCCTTGGCGATGTACAGAGAAAAGATCGCGAACAAGGTGAAGTCGAACCATTCCAGGGTCGTGCCTATCCCTACGGCCAGCAGCATCCTGCGCTGCTGCCGCGGCGAGTCCATTGGCTTCATGGCGATGATTTCCAGACGTAGACGCGCAACCCTGCGCACACGGGGGGCTTGGATGTGGCGGCGTACCGGGCCCTTGAGCAGGCCCGGTCAGCAGTCACCCTCCCAAGGCTACTGGACGGTGAACAGGCGCGAGGTGCGCTCCCACTCCCGGACAGTCTTGTAGTCCTCATGCAGGACATTGCTGTCGGCATGGCTCATGAACACAATGCCGGGACTGGAAAACAGGTCGATGGTCTTGACCACCGTGTCGCCTTCTTTCGGCGCACGCTGCAGCCAGGCCTTGCTTTTGAACGTCTTGAGCAACTCGTCGTACGAGGAGCGCGCGACCACGCCTTCCTGGTTGGAGATGAACTGCACCTGCCACAGCGGATAGCGATGGGGTTGCCAGGTTTGGAGAATGTCATCGATGGCCGACTCCCCTTCCCTGACCAGCTTGCCCACCAGGTCCAGCTGGCTGGAGCCGACCGCGTAGTTGGCCGCCGGGCGATTTAGCCCGCCGGACAACCGCGAGGCACACTCGATCAATGTCGGGCCGTCGGCGGTCACGATCAATTCGGTGTGGTTGGCCCCGTAGCGGATGCCCAGGGCGTCCAGCACGCCGTGGACATACTCGACGATTTCCTGCATTTCAGGGGAAGTGGGATCGAACAGCACGGCACGGTCATAGATCCAGCCGCCATCCGGTGCCGGCAACTTGTCGGCGCGCCAGATTTCAGTGATCAGATGCTTGCCATGGCCACTGACGCCGTTGATGAAATACTCCGGGCCAACCAGCAGGCGCTGCGCCAGGACCGCGTCGTTGCGTTCACCCAGTTGATTGACGGTACCGAACAGCTTGTCGAAGCTTTCCAGCAGCTCACGCTGATCGGCACAAAAAGTCACCGAATCGGTGCCCGCACTGGCCTGAGGCTTGATCACCACCGGCCAGCTACCGCGCTCGGCCCAGGCGCTCAGGGCACTGCGCTCGACAGCCAGGAAGTGGTCCATGCTGCGCAGGCTGGCAGCCTTGAGTCGCTCGTGCATGGTGTATTTGTCACGTCGAGCCAGGCTGGTCGATGGGGCGTTGCCCGGTAGCTGCAGAGCCGCGGCCAGGAGGTCGGCGACTATCACCCCGCTCTCGGTCCCCGGCAGTACCGCCGCCGGGCGCCAGGCCTCCACGGCATCGGCCAGCGGCTGGATGTCGCCCTGATACTCGAAGTGTGCGATGTACTCATTCTTGTGGTAGGTGCGCAGGTAGTATTCCGGCGGATTGGCCGAGCTGCTCACGTGCAGGCACTTCCAGCCGGACTCGGCCATCAGCGTCGGCAGCTGTGAGCCCGATGAATAACCATCGACTACCACGAGGATCTTTTCCTTGGCTTGTGTCATTTTCTGTCTCCCTTGAATTTCATCCATGTGCCGAACACCGTGACCAGGGCGATCACGGAGCAGCCCAACGCAGAGGTCATCGACCACTGGATTCGCGCATCGAATACTTGGAATACGTAGGTGAGCAGCGGTGCCCACGCGAGCAGTGCCGCCACGGTAAAGGGTTCCGAAAGCAGGATGCCACGCTGCAGCAACCACAACGGGATGATCACCCCGAGCAAGGTGGCGATCGCCAGGCCGCCGACTTGCGTGCCGGAGGCGATCACAAGGCCCGGACCGTTGTAGGCCAGTACGGCGGCGACAATGATCAGCAAATAGAAACGGTGGGCCATGATTCGCGTGGCGGTCCAGCTGCGCTCACCCAGTTGCTTGGTGGCGATGGTGTTCAGCGCCTGGGACGCACCACCGGCTGCCGCCGCGGCGAGGCCGATCAGGGTGTCACCGACGTTGATCGGACGAATCCCCGCCAGCCCCACCAGCGACGCCCAGGCCAGCAATGCCGTGCCCGACAGGATGCCCGCCGCCACCGCGTAGGTGTAAAGCGGCAACTGCCGGCGACGCACCACTCGCTCCAGCAGGATCGTGCTCACCGGGCCGAGTCCGCCCATGATGGCGCTGACAATCGCCGGTTCGATATAGCGCAAGGCGTAGAAATAGCCGATCCAGTTCAAGGCGCTGGTGAAATTCAGCACGGTCAGCGGGCCTGCGGCGTTGGTGCCGATTGCCAGTCCGCGAGTACCGGAACTGAGCAACAAGCGCGTCAGAAAGAAGCCGCTGGTGATGACGAAACTCCAGAACAGGAAGGTGAACGGATGCAGCTGCTGCAGCAGGTTGCCGGAAAAGACCGCGTTCGCGTTGGCCAGTACCAGGAAGGCAGCCACGTACAGCACCCCTGCCCGCCCGCCCCAGCGGCTGACCGGCGTGGCGATGCCGGCCAGGCTTGCTTCAGGCTTGTTCATTGACGGTCTTCTCCATGAATACGCTCAGCGGATCTTCTCGATAATCGGCGAAGGGGCCGCGATCGCGAAAACCTGCGCGGCGATAGAGTGAAATCGCTTCAGGCTGGCTTACGCCGGTTTCCAGCAGTAGCGTTCTGGCGCCGTTGTGCCGGGCCAGTTGCTCCAGGCGCTTGAGCAAGCGCACACCGACCCCACGACGGCGGGCATTGTCGGCAACGAACATGCGCTTGAGCTCGGCCTCGTCGTTACCGATGCTCACCACCGCCCCGCAACCGAGCACCTCGCCGCTGTGCAATTCGCGGGCGACGATAAAGCTGACACCCGGGGCCTTGAGTTGCGCCACGTCGAGCATGTGCACACTCTCAGCGGGATACAGTGAGCGCGCGTAATCTTCCGAACGTTGCAGCAGCGCGGCGACCTGCAGTTCCTCGGGGTCGCCTTCGTCGATGCTGAACGGCTCCTGGCCGAACGTTGCCGATGAGGGGTAATCCTGCAGCACCATGTCCGCGCCTTTCTCGGCGATCATCAGGGACGCGGCGTTGGTGTTGCCCGAGACCATCGTCGGCATGATCGATGCGTCGATCACCCGCAGCCCCTGCAGGCCACGCACACGCAGGCGATGATCGACCACGGCCAGCTCATCGTTGCCCATGCGGCAGGTGCCGACCGGATGGTAGGAGGTGTCGCCCTGGGTGCGGGCAAATGCCAGCAACTCTTCGTCTGACTCGACCTTGCTTCCCGGCGACAACTCATGGTCGCAATAGGCCCGCAAGGCCGGTTGTCCAGCGATTTCGCGCAAGATACGCATACCCGCAATCATCCGCCGCTGATCCTCTTCATGTTCCAGGAAGCGCGATTCGATGGCCGGCGCAACCGCCGGATTGCTGGAAAGGATATGGATGCTGCCCGTGGATTCCGGGCGCAACGGATACAACCCCACGGTCATGCCGGGCAATGTGTCCAGCCGCCGACTGGAGCCGGGACCATAACTGGCCGGGGCAAAATGGAACTGCAGATCGGGCCGCGGCTCTTGCTCGCGGGATTTCACGAAGCCGTGCCCGAGAGCGATGGGCAGGCTCAGCACACCGCGCCGGCGCGTCAGGTAGTGCAGGACTTCCTTGAACAGCGCAAAGCCGCGCGTACGTTCGTTGAAGGTGATCTTCTGGCGAATGCGCCACTTCAACCGGGAGGCGAAGTGATCGCGGAAGTTCTCACCGACGCCGGGCAGCACGTGCTGCACGGCGACACCGGCTTTTTCCAGTACCGCGGGTGCCCCAATTCCCGACAACTCCAGCAGTTGTGGCGACTGGATCACCCCCGCACTGAGGATCACTTCACGCCGGGCCCTGGCGAACTGCAATGTGCCGGCCAGGTAGTCGACGCCAATGCAGCGCTTGCCTTCCAGGCGCAGTTTCTGCACGGGCGCCTCAGTGACGACCGTCAGGTTTGCCCGCTTGCGCGCTGGCAGCAGGTATTGACCATAAGCCGAGGAGCGCCGTCCCTGATCATGGTTGACCTGGTAATAGCCGAAGCCCTCCTGCTCGCCGCTGTTGTAGTCGGGATTGCGCGAGTGCCCGGCCTCAGTGGCGGCAGCGAGAAAGGCATCACACAGTTCGTCGCGCTCGCGCGGCAGCGCCACGTGGATCGGCCCGTGCTGGCCACGGGCCGCACCGTGCACGTCGACACTGGTTTCCAGGCGTTGGAAATATGGCAAGACGTCATCCCAGGCCCAGCCCGCATTCCCCTGGCTGGCCCACTCGTCATAGTCCTCGCGCTGCCCTCGGACGAAGATCATGCCGTTGATCAGGTTCGACCCGCCCAGCAGGCGCCCCCGGGGAATCTGCAAGCGGCGCCCGCCTAGCGTCGGGTCCGGTCGGGTTTCGAAGCACCAGTCGTACTTGGGATTGCCCATCAGCAGGACTTCGCCTACGGGTATCGATAACAAGGGGCTGCGGCGTTCGGCACCGGCTTCGAGCAGCAGCACCCGGATATCCGGGTTTTCGCTCAAGCGTGCAGCCAGCACGCAGCCTGCGGCGCCTGCGCCGACAATGATGTAGTCGTACTCGTTCATGCCTGGCGCTTCCTGTCCCGAGACTCGACGGTGCGGGCGCCGATGGTGGTGCGATGCAGCAGCCGCCGGTATTTATCGTCGTACACCGTGGCTTTGTGCATGGCGCTGCGGTTGTCCCAGAGGATGATGTCTCCCGGCGTCCAGCGGTGCCGGTAGGTAAATTGCGGCTGCACCGAAAACTCCTGGATGAACGTGACCAGTGGTGCGCTTTCCTCAAGCGCTAGACCTTCGATGCGCCACGGCACATTGCCGCCGGCGTAGAGTGCCTTGCGCCCACTGACCTCATGGCGACGCACCAATGGCTGCGCCACGTCGACCCAGTCGGCCAGTTCCTGCGCCGAGGGCGCCGCTCGGTCGGGATAGTTGTAGGGCCGCGACTGGGTCCGGCTGATGACCACCTTGAGGTGTTCGATGCGCTGTTTGACCGCATCGGGCAATGCCGCGTAGGCGGCAAACATGTTGGCGAACCAGGTGTCGCCACCCTCCGGCGGGATTTCCAATGCATGTAGCATCGACCCTGCCGGCGGTACCTCCAGGTAGTGGCCGTCGGTGTGCCAGACCCGGCCGCTGACGGGTGAGCCGATCAGCTTCCCGTCCTTGGTGATGTTCGACAGGATGAGGATCTCCGGCTGGGTCTTCTCGCTGAACTGCGACCGTGTGTAGCTGACCAGCTCGCCGAAATGGCGACTGAATTCCAGCTGCTGCTCGGGGCTCATGGACTGTCCGCGAAACAACAGGATGGTGCTGCTGATCCAGGCCTCGTAAAGCGCTTCTATGGTGTCGTCGCTGAGCTTGGAATTGACATCGATGCCGCGGACTTCGGTGCCGATCGAATCGGTAATGGGAACGAGTTCAAGCATGCCGCCTCCTTGATTTGCATAAGGCCAGACTTCCGTGCTGACCGTGTCTTACACCGCGACCCGGTTGTCGACGATCCAGCGGTGCATCTCCACCAATTGGATCAACAGATGCGCCGGGCTGGCCCCGCCCGGTAGCATTGATGCGTTGAGCTGATTGGCCGCGATCTGTTCGATCAGCGCACTCAGGCGCGGGGTGTCGAACATCCAGGCAATCGGCGATTTCGGGTCCGTGGCGATCCAGCGCGCTTCGCTGATCAGCACCCGGTCGTACTCGGTATCCTGAATGTGCGGGTAGGCGCTTTTTTTGCGCGACAAGGTGGTCGGCGGCAAGATGTCGTGCATCGCCGCCTTGAGCAGGCCCTTGACCCCACCCCGGGATTTCATTTCCCACGGCACGTTCCACACATACTGGATCAATTGCGGATCGCAGAATGGCACCCGCACCTCCAGGCCCTGGGACATGCTCATGCGTTCCTTGCGATCCAGAATGACCGACAACGGTCCGGACATCCCAAGGAACAGGACTTCGCGCATGCGCGCCGCCTCGGCGCTTTCCCCTGGCAGGCGCGGCACCTGGCTGAGCCAGTAGTCGTAGCGGGCGCGTTCATCCTCGGCCACCCACTGCGCGGGGGCCAGGGCGGGCGACAGATAGGCGGCCAGCTTCGGTCCATCGCCCAGCCAGGGGAACTGTGCCCGGGCCAGTAACTGCGGTTTGAAGTAGTAGGGGTAGCCGCCGAAGATCTCGTCGGCGGCCTCTCCGGTCAATGCCACCGAGCATTTGCCGCGCATGCGTTCGAACAGCAGGTACATCGATGCATCGAATTGGCCCCAACCCGGCAATCCACGGGCTGTGCGCGTGGCCGGAATGACATTGAGCAAGTCCTGCATGGTTGCGCTGAGCGTGGTATGGCGGGTACCCATGTATTCGGCGGCCAATGCGGCGAAGGGTGCATCGATGTCCGGCCGCAGCTCGGTTGAGGTAAAGGCATCTTCGTCGGTGTCGAATTTCAGGCAAAAGGTATCGAGTGCAGCCCCAGCGCCCCGAGCCGCCAGTTGTTTCATCACCAACGCGGCAACCGACGTGGAGTCGATGCCGCCGGACAGCATCGCTGCGCAGGGCACTTCATGTTCGTACTGGCGCGCCACAACCCCCTCGAGCAGCGCGCGTACCTGCTCCGCGGTCTGCTCGAAAGTAGCGGTGTGCGGGGCACTCTCCAGCCGCCAATAGCGCTTTTGCGTCTGGCCGCGTTCGCTGAAGCTCAGCACAGTGGCCGGTGGCAGTTCGTGCAAACCTTGCAGTGGGGTTTCGCCGGGCAGTGCCATGCGTGGTTGCAGCACGATGGCCAGCGCGCTCGTGTCCAGCCTGGCGGTAAATTGAGGGTGGGCCTCGATGGCCGTGGGCACGCTGGCGAAAATGATGCCGCCATCGGTCAACGTGTAATACAGCGGTTGCAGGCCGAGGCGATCACGGGCCAGCAACAGCTCGCGTTTCTGACTATCCCAAAGGGCAATGGCGAACATGCCTTCAAGGTGCTCGACGAAGCCGGCTCCCCATTGCGCATAGGCGCGGCGAATGATTTCGGCGTAGGTCCAGCGGTCCGGTTCCGGGCCGAGACCGGCGAGCGTGTGCTGCAACTGCCCGGCGTTGTAGATCTGCCCGGTGTACAGGATGGCAACGGTGGCGCCGCGAATTTCCCCGATCCAGGGTTGCTCTTCGCCGTCGTAGCGCGAAGTCACCGTGCGGCAATGTCCCAGTGCAAGCTCCGGAGCGAGCCACACCGCTTGCCCGTCAGGACCACGCCCGGCCATTGCAGCGATCATCGCCGAGACAATCCTGGCGACCTTCGAACGAGGTAGATTCGTTTGTTGCCCAACACCGTGACGCAGGTCGACCCAACCGGCCATGCCGCTCATATGACGCTCCTTTCGAATTACCTACTGGGCAACGCCTTTATTGGCGTAACCGTCTCCATGTAGATCAATGTGCGCGGCCTACGGACCGAAGTAGATCAGTTCTTGTTGTTTAATCTATTTGTCCAGCCGGGCACAAAGTACTTCAAGCCATACATCGACGACAAGTGTCTTTTTGAATGTCTAAATAACCAAAAAAGAGGTGGCTATTACTTAAGATTATTTATGCCTTCGCATAATTTACTAAAAAGCACCAAGATGGCGCACAGCAACTCTTGATGGGTCAATCTCGCACTAAAAAAGTGCAAGTAAATATAGGGCCAATATCCATTTAAACGGCGCGCGCGTAGCACGGCGCAGACGGTGATATCAAAAGAAACCGCAGGAAATATTATTGGCCGAGCAACTTGATAATATTTAAGGAGTTTCTTGATCGGCACTGCGAAACCCTTGCCGTCAGCTGGTTTTTTTTAGTTCCCCCTACTTGTGGCCCAAAAAAAATCGCTGTTATGCTCCACAACAAGCAGCGTGGTGCCCCGTGTTCCACACTTTTACATGGAATGTGAGTAAAGGAATGTATATGGATATACATCTGCACATCATCTATCCCTATCGGCCATTAATGCAGCACCGCCCTTACTTGGTTGCATTGGGGCGTTAGTGCCAGCGTGGCTAGCGTCCGCCAATCAATCCAGACCATGCCGATTTAATCTGCGTATCTAGATCGCCATCCATTGCATCGTCGCCGGTATTAATGCGCAGGTTGCGTAACACCGCCCGTTCAAATAGCCGTGCACACCCGCGCCTGTCTGATGGCGAAGTGTGCGCTGACGTACTTCAGCACGTAGAGGGAATTATGAGCGTAAATCGGTTCGACTATTCGGGAAACCTTGCCAGGGCCAGTACTTATCATGGTTATCGCAATACGTTCTGGCCCCCGGCTGACAGTTATCACCTGACTTCGCTCGACCTGACCCCCGCGAACCCTGCCATGGGCGATGCCTGGCAAGAACGCCTGGACGCGCTCAAGACCGTGATTGATGAGCAATGGCGCGACGCCAAGCTGCACGGCGTGCCAGAACGGACCCGTTTCAGCGATCCGCGCGCCGTGGCCCAGGCCTTGCGCGCCCTGGGCGACCATCTGCAGCGCCCCCATGATCGCCAAGCCCTGCTGCTCAGGGCCAAGGCCATCGAGCACGGCTACGACGACGAAATACTCAAGACCCTCGCCGGCCTGCAAGAAGAGGTCGCGCTGGTCAGCGGGCAGTTGGCAACCTGGTATGGCAAGCAGACAGGAGGGTTGCCAAGCGCCTTCGGCTGCCAGCTCAATCCCGCCCGGCAAAGGGACGTGGAGCTGGCCATGGCGCTGGTGGATCAAGTGCCCGCATACCTCAAGGGCCTGCATACCCATTTGCGGCTGGGCGATGTGCCCTCCTTCGCCGCCACCGATCTGTTTTTCATGGCCGGCGAAGGTAACCTGCACCCCAAGCATATTGCCTATTTCCTCCCGGAGGACGAAGGCGTCAAGCGCTCGCCGTTCAAGAAGACCTATTACTTTGCGAACACCCACGCCGCGATGGTCGAGCACCTGGCGGCGCCGCTGGCGCGCCGGTTTCTGGCCACCGGAGCCCAGCATGACGCGGCGAGCGAGCCTTTTCGCCGCATCCCGACACTGGGTGTGCTCAGCCATGAACTGGGCCATTTCGTCCATCGCCAGGAGACCACCTACTCGCCGTTGAACAACGCCAATCGCTGGGCCTCGGTGGTGTTGCAAGAAGTCGCAGCGGATGTTTTCGGCATCCTGATCCTCGCCCAGGTCTGGGCACCCGCGCTGCAGATCCCGCCCGAGCAGGTGCTCGAATACTACTTGGGCGAGTGCCTGCGTTATCTGAACCGTGGGCTCGGACTCTTCCCCGACTGCGACGGGATGTACCTGCAATTGTCTTATTTCGTCCAGCTCGGCGCCCTGACGCTGCAGCATGAAGATGGGCAGCCCGTGCAACTGCTGGTCGATCACGGCGCCTTGCTCGCCGGCTTGCGTTCGCTGGCCCGGGTCCTGGCCGATGCCCTGCTCACAGGCGATCCGGAGGCTGCTGTCGCCTTCTACCAGTTTTACGGACCGGCACGGCTGCAGCCGCTGCAACCACTGGTCACTGCGTTGGCCAGTACGCCCGCGCAGTCCATCGAATACGTGCAAGAGCCTGTGCGTGTACCCACGGACTGCGCCGCAACCTGCGCGCAAGCCCGCCTCTAGACAAGGAGAGACAGAGATGACGAAGCCGATGCAGGACCTCAAACAGGTTGAAGACTACTACGGCACCACCCGCCGGTTTGGCGATAGCGATGCCACCATCTACGGGATCTGGGAACAGGGTGGAGCGTTCAACGATTCCATCACCCCCTCCACCTACAGCCCCGAATACCGCTCGCATCTGGGGCTCAAGCTCAAGTCCCTGACCCAGGAAGGCGCGACGATTTTCTCCATTGGCTGCGGCAATGGTTTTGTCGAGGGCGACCTGGTGCAGGCCAAGCGCCGCGTGCTGGCTATCGACTTCAACGATGAAGCGGTGGCCCTGAGCCGGAAAAAAGGCGTGGATGCGTACACCGCCGACTTCTTCAAGCTGGAGCCCGGCGCCCTCGCCGGCGTCAAGTCGGTCTATGCCGACGGCTTGCTCGGCCATTTGTTCCATCCGGAGCTGGAGCTCAAGCCGACCTTCGACAAGCTCAAGGAGTTGAACCTGGAATCCGGCACGACCCTGGTGTTCTCCAACGATTCGCCGCGCGATCCCGACACGCTCTTTGCCGCCCACGACAAGGTCGACGGTTTCTGGTTCATCTCCCGGGACTACCTGCGCGATGCACTGATCGAGGCCGGCTTCAAGATCGAGGAGTCCTACTACTTCCCCTACACGCGCCCGATCAGCGGCCTGCGCAATCGAACCCTGTGCATCGCACTGGTGCCCTGAGCCGATCACGCCCGCGCCGCGAGGAGAAACCGCCGTGCCCATATCCGAAAGCTTCGCCCGACGCTTGTTGCCGCTGCTCGATGATCTGACGAAGATCTACCCGACGCCTTTTCATCTCTATGACCAGCGCGCCATCGTCCAAACCCATCGAAACGTGGTGCAAGCCTTCGCCGACAGCGCGTTTCGTCAGTACTTCGCGGTCAAGGCGCTCCCCACGCCAGCCATCCTGTCCCTGCTGCTCAAGGAGGGCAGCGGGCTGGATTGTTCATCGCCGGTCGAGTTAATGCTGGCCGAACGGCTGGGCGCGCGGGGTGACGACATTGTCTTCACCTCCAACAACACCTCGCCCAGCGAATACCAGATGGCGCTGCGGGCCGGCGCCCTGATCACGTTCGACGACCGCAGCATGCTGGAGCAAGTGACATCCTTGCCGGATATCGTTGCCTTTCGCGTGTCGCCCCACGGCGTCATCGCCCGGTCGTCACAGATGGGCAACGCCCAGCAATCGAAATTCGGCGTTCCCGAGGCCGAACTGGTTCAGGGCTATCGCGAGGCATGGGATCGCGGTGCCCGGCGTTTTGGTCTCCACGGCATGATGTGCGCCAACGAGCTGTCGCTGGAGGCCGCGGTGCAGGCCGGTGTGCAAGTCATCGAGGTCGGGGCGCGGGTGGCTCGCGAGGCGGGCATCGAACTCCAATACATCAATATCGGCGGTGGCCTGGGCATTCCCTACCGGCCCGACGACCAGGCCCTCGATCTCACCGCGTACGCCGATGCGCTGAAACACGCGCTGAAGCAGGCATTCCCCCGCCACGCACCCAAGCTGCTGATGGAGTTGGGTCGCTACATCAGCGGCCCGCACGGGGTGCTGGTGTCCCGGGTCATCAACCGCTGCAGCAAGGCGCGGGAAATCGTCGGCCTCGATGCCTCGATGTCGGCGCTGATGCGCCCCGGACTGTATGGCGCCTACCACCACCTGACGCTGCCCTTCGCCAGTCAACGCCCCGAGGGCGTGTTCGATGTGGTCGGTGCACTGTGCGAGAACTTCGACAAGTTCGCCGTGGATCGCCCGCTGCCGACCCCGCTCATCGGCGACCTCGCACTGATCCATGACACGGGAGCCCACGGACATGCCATGGGCTTTACCTATAACGGCCGGTTGCGCCCGGCGGAATTGATGCTGACCGACGATGGCGATGTCGTCGAAATCCGTCGGGCCGAGACCTTCGATGACCATACCGGCCCGATTCAATGGCAACCCGTAGACGTCTTCAACCCCCACAAGGTGCGTTAAATGAGTAACCGTGCATTGATTGAAGCAGCGTTCGAACGGCGCACGCTGCTGACGACGCAAGAATTGTCGGCCCTGGTGCCGTCGATCGAAACCGGCCTCGCTGCCCTGGAGCGTGGCGAGTTGCGCGCAGCCTATGTACAGGATGGCCAGTGGGTCTGCGATGCCTACGTCAAGAAGCTGATTCTGCTGTCCTTCCTGACCCGCGAAAATGCCCTGGGCGAAACCAACCCCGGGCGGCCGAAAAGCTACGACAAGCTACCGCTGAAGTTCGAACAATGGGACGCCGCCGCGTTCCGTGACGCGCGCATCCGAGTGGTCCCCGGCGCGGTCGTCCGGGCCGGGGCGTACATTGCCCCGGGCGCCGTGTTGATGCCGTGCTTCATCAACATCGGCGCGTACGTCGGCGAAGGCACGATGATCGACACCTGGTCAACGGTCGGTTCCTGCGCCCAGGTCGGCGCACGCTGCCATATCTCCGGCGGCGTGGGCCTGGGCGGCGTGCTCGAGCCCATCGGCGACAACCCCGTGGTCATCGAGGACAACGTTTTCATCGGCGCCCGCAGCGAGGTAGCCGAAGGCGTCATTGTGCGCAGCGGAGCGGTGATCGGCATGGGGGTCTACCTCGGTGCCTCGACGCCCATCATCGACCGCGAGAGTGGCGAAGTGCGCTTTGGCGAGGTGCCGGCCAACGCGGTGGTGATCGCCGGCAATCGCGCCGATCCGAAGCTGCCGGGCGTATCGCTGGCCTGTGCGGTAATCGTGAAATACGTCGATGAGCGCACACGTTCGAAAACTGCGCTCAACGACCTGGTCCGGGTGCTCAGCCAATGAACGTCGCAGGCAACGCTTTCGCCAGGCTGCAGGGCCTGCTGGATGACCTGCCGCCCGCGCCAGGCTTGTCGGTGATCGCCCTGCACCTGGGCGAAAGCAGGCTGGGCGATCCGACATCGCTGCTGGCACCGTTGTCGGACCTCCAAGACTGGACCCGCTACCCGCCGCTGGCGGCGACCACGGCACTGCGCGAGGCCTACAGTCACTGGCTGCGGCGCCGTTTTGGCATCGCCGACAGCCTCGGCAAGTCGATTGCCATCGAACCCACCCCGGGGACCAAGCAGGCGGTCGCCACCTGCATCGCCCTCGCGGTCACCCGAGCGCGGGCACGGGGCGTGGCGGTGCCGGTGGTGGTGCTGCCCAACCCCTTCTACCCCACGTATGTCGCGGCAACCGAAGCCGCGGGCGCGCGGGCCTTGTTCTACGATCTTTGCGATGGGCAGCTGGAGGCCAACCTTGCCGCCCAGCTGGCGTTGGCCGGCGACAGCGCCGCGGCCGTGGTGCTGTGCAACCCCGGCAATCCACTGGGCAACATCCTCTGCGCCGATACGCTGGCGGCAATCAGCCGCCAGGCACACCAGGCCCGGGCCAGCCTGCTGGTCGATGAGTGCTACATGGATCTGCTCTGGCATTCAGCACCGCCCGGCTATCTCAGCCTGGTCGAGGCCGGCAGGGTCGCGCCGTGCCCGTTCGTGGTGCTGCACAGCTTGTCGAAGCGCTCCGCCGCGCCGGGTTTGCGCAGCGGTTTCATTGCCGGCGACCCACAGAGTATTGCCGCCTATGCCGCGTTCAATCGTTCCTGCGGGGTGTCGCTGGCCTGGCCGACGTGCGCGGCCTCGGCCGCGCTGTGGCAGGACGAGGCCCATGTGCAGCAGCAACAGCAGGCCCTGCAACGCAACTGGGACATGGCCGATGATTGCCTCGCCCAAGTGCCCGGCTACCAGCGCGCCGAAGCTGGTTTCTTCCTCTGGCTGGCCGTCGCCGATGGCGAGGCGACCGCGCAGCGGTTATGGACCGAGCAGAGTTTGCGAGTGATGCCCGGACGTTATCTGTGTCATGCCGCCAGCGACGCCAGCAACCCCGGAGATGGCTTCGTGCGCCTGGCCCTGGTTCATCAGCCATCGATCATGGGGGAGGCCCTGCGGCGCCTGCGTAGCGGGTTGAGCGGCCAATAGGCCGACGGCGGCTGGAACGCACAACTGCATCCCCTGGCGGATGCGATACCGATTCAGAGTCACCCGAGACAGGAACAGCAAGATGGCAATGGCAACGGACGCAGGGCTGCAAGAACGCATGGTGGGCTGGCGTCGCTGGTTGCATCAGCATCCAGAGGCGGGATTCGCCGAGAGCAAGACCTGCGCGTTCATCGCCGAGACACTGCGCAGTTTCGGCTTGCAGCCCCATGAGAGCATTGGCGGAACCGGTGTTGTCGCGACGATCGAAGGCGAGCAACCCGGCATCGAGATCGCCCTGCGCGCCGACATGGATGCCCTGCCCATCCAGGAAGAAAACACCTTTGCCCACCGCTCACGCCACGACGGCTGGATGCATGCCTGTGGTCACGACGGCCATATCGCGATGCTGTTGGGAGCTGCCAGCCGCCTGGCGACTGACCGGCGCTTCGCGGGCAAAGTCCACTTGATCTTTCAGCCGGCCGAGGAAATCGGTACGGGGGCCAAGGCGATGATGAACGCCGGCCTGTTTGACAGGTTTCGCGCCGAATGCGTGTACGGCCTGCACAACTGGCCAGGCCTGGAGGCGGGTCGATTCGTGGTGCATCACGGTGCGGCAATGGCAGGCGCCAGGCCCTTTGAAATTGTCGTCAGCGGCTGCGGCTGCCATGCCGCCATCCCCCACCAAGGCACTGATCCGCTATTGGCGGCGGCACACCTGGTCACGGCATTGCAGAGCATCGTGTCACGTAATATCGACCCGGCCGACGCACTGGTCCTCAGCATCACCCAGTTCCATGCCGGGCATACCCACAACATCATTCCCGACACCGCCCGCCTGACCGGCACCCTGCGCTACTTTCGCCCCGCGGCTGGCGAAATCGCATCGCGTCGAATGCTCGAACTGGTCGAACAACTGGCGGCCGCAATGGGCGTGCGCGCATCACTGGAGTTCTTCGAATTCGGATCGCCACCGGTGATCAACAGCGCGGTGCATGCCGAACATTGCGTGGTCGCCAGCCGCGCCGTGGCCGGGCGGGAAAACGTCGGTACTACCGTGGCACCGAGCATGACCGGGGAAGACTTTGCCTTCATGCTCGAACGCAAGCCTGGCGCCTACATCTGGATCGGCAACGGTTCGGCCGAAGGCGGTCGCTCGTTGCACAACCCGCATTACGACTTCAACGACGAAATCATGCCCATGGGCGTGGCCTACTGGGTCGCCCTCGTCCGGCACCGGCTACAGGTGTGAGCAATTGCCCCGATCAGGTGCGCATTTGCGGGAGGGAGCGGCGCTTTATCCAAACGGGCCGCGCGGGTATCGCAGGCCCGTTTTCCATGAGCTGGAATCGAGGAACATCTCAAGAGGCATTAGCTACAGGACCGCGAGTTGACGCCTAGCTAATCTCATCGGAGCCCTCATGGCTCATGTCCGCCGTTGCGCACGCGCAGCTTAAGGCCTGGAAAGCGCAACCTCGTCCTTTGCCTGATAAACGAACACTGAGCTGAAGGCGCAATTACAGGTGGAAATCGCCAGCGGCCTCCGGCTGATAAAGCACTTTCCTGATTTCGATCCGGCGGGTCCGATCAGAAATACGCCAGTCGATGGCATCGCCCTCCTGATAGCCGAGGATGGCGGCGCCGATGTCGGAACACACGGAGTGCTTCCCGGCGCTGCTGTCCGCGTCGTCCGGGTAGACCAGGGCTACTTCGATTTCTTCGTCGTCCAGGTGCAACAAGGCCCTGGAGTTCATCGTGACGACGTTGCGCGCCACTTGCTGCGGCTTGACGACAATGGCTCGCTCAAGCTCATGTTCGAGTTCAACCACGGCCGGGCCTTGCTCGAAGACGATCAGGCTCTCGAGCCTGGCTTTGTCGATTTCGGTGATGTAGATCCCCGTGGAGTCGCCAGCGGCACCTTCGCGCAAGAACTGCAGATAGCGCCCCGCCGTCATGGAAAACGACTTCAATGCCGGCGTTTCGTTCTCAAGCACAAAGCCGCTGCGCACAAAGGCTTTCAATGAGCGCGAGTTGTCCGGGTGGATCTTGGCGATGAGCTTTTCGGCCCGCATGTCGAGAAAGGCCAGTTTCATGCCCTCGCGGATGGTCCGGGCGCCAAGGTTTCGGCCCCATTTATCGCTGTCGCCGATAACCAGGACGATCTCGCAATTGGAGTCGGTCTTGACGAGACGGACAAAACCCACCGGGGCGTCATGGCGGTCATAGGCCATGAAGAACCGGCCGCCTCGGTTGAATAGATGGGTCAGGATCGGCAGTTGAGTCCGATCGATGACGTGTTCGATGGAACGGGAAACATCACGTGAATCGCTGAGGTAACAGGTAACGCGCTCATCTTCCAACCAATCTTTCAACGTCAGCGCATGTGCCCGAGTGATTTCAGGGCACAGCGAAATGAAAGGCTTGTTCATCTTCACCACACTTGTTTGTAAAGGATGAAAGCCCTTCATGGCGGTTATGGCCATGACGGTTCTTTCGGCAACCGGGCATCTTAAGGCATAAGGCGAGCAATGCCGAAAAGATCACAACCTGCTCCCTGCCCTACCCGTCATCGATGCCCAAGCGAGTTGGCCGTCGTTACGGCTGCTGCATCGACATCACGGTCGGCCTGACCGGAAGCTGGGAGTATTGCGGGTGCTGTTTGACGAAGGTTCGAACGGCCTGTTCCTGCCTGTCCGTCACACATATGGCAATACTGGGACGGTCCACCGTACAGGTTCCCAGTGCAAGGAAACCGCAGTTCTTGACCCCATAGACGGCAGCTGGGTGGGCCGCGACCGGGCAGCCGTACGCCATCTCGCCCAGGTAATTGAGTTGGCCGTTGGCCACGGTAAAACGCAGGGGTTTCGAATAGGGTCCCATGAGCCCGCGGCGTGAACCCAGGTCATTCACTTCATAGGTACCTGCAGGCAGCCATGCCGAGTAATAGTCCTTGGGAGCCCAGCCGTAGGTCTTGCCGCTATTCACATTACGAAAACTGATCCAGGTGCCGTAGGGCCCGCCCTCGATCAGCGAACCGAGGACGAGGCCTGCGTTTTCGGTGGAATAGACTTTGGAATCCAGGGCCATTTCAGGCGGTAATGCCGAACAGGCACTCATCAAGGCTGTAACTCCAACGACCAACAACTGACTTGTCTTGCGCATTCGATACTCGATCCATTGAAACAAAATGTGGCTTTCCCATTATGATGCTGCCCCTTTCAAATCAAGCGTTAAGGATGACACCCACTATGAGTAGTATTTTCACCGGCCGTGTATCGGGTGCCATGGCCTTCGCCTTGATCTTGAGCGGCTGCAGTTTATCGGGCACTTATCCGGATGCAACCGAAGCAGACGCCGCCAAGCTTCGTTTTATCAGCGACATGAGCAGCGCCACGCTGGGTGTGTTCGATGAGCAGAACTGTGACGGGCAAACCACGGGGATTCTCAATAACTTGTTCCTCGCCGATTCTCGCCGGCGAGCGAACATGTCGATACCTCCTGCCTCCCAGAAGACGCCTTACCTGGAAATCCGCTTGGCCCCGAACAAAGAGCGGATGCTGCACCTCAATACCCAAGGCACCGGCTCGGTATGTGGCATGGCCTTCACCTTCACGCCGCAAAGTGGCGCTGAATACGAACTCACCTTCAGTCGTGCCGGCAGTCAGTGCGTGACATCGCTCAAGCGCCTGCACCAAGCGCAGGGCCAAGTGGTGCGCTCCCCTGTCCCTCTGGTGAATAAAGGCCTGGCAAGCTGCCTGGGCGCCAACGCCCTCTTCCCTGCGCCCGTAAAGGGCCTGCCGGCCACCGTCGAGCGTGACGAAATGATCGAGCAGATTGTCTCGCAGAGCATCATCAGCGAGATGAAGCCTGGGCCTGCCTTGAGCGAGAGCAGCCAGAACGAAGCCGTCGACCTGGTGGTCGACAAACGCAAGCGGCAGATGAACCTGGACCTGCCGGATGCCTATTGGACCCAATTTCGGCAGAACGTAGTGACTTACCTGAAGCAGGCTCAAGGGGTAAAGGCCAGCGCGCTCGAGCACTACAAGGTCGAGTACCACACACGCCTCTCGCGCTTGGATACACCAGCCATCAAGGCACTGGTGCCAGACACCCAGGCCACCGATGTCACCCAGGCGCTGGCTACCAACAACGCGATGTTGCAGTACTACCATCGGCTCGATGAGCAGCTGCAAAAAGAAACGATGGCCGATCACTGGACCCGGATGGCCGACCTGGACAAGCGCTACGGGGTGTGTGAGCGCTACGCGCAGTGCTGGCAGAACTAACCTGGGCCAACCCGCTGCGCCCTTGCCTTGTTCCACCTGGCCATGGGGTTGGCCAGCGTAATCATGCAAGGGCGCCACTCTCTACATCCCCCTAGCCTCCACGGCCCTCCTCCGGCATCACCTGGTCAGCGCCTGGTAACTCACCCGGTGCGCCTCGGTCGGCAGCGGCACTTCCCATTTGAATAGCATGCGGCGGATATCCGCGTTGCGCAGCGAGGTGTCGCGCTGCTGGTTGCGCCGCATGATCTCGCTCTCCGGGCTTTCCAGGTAGACGATCTCCACCTCTGCACCGTAGCCGTACAGCAAGTCCAGGGTGCGATTGCGCATCTGCGCCGACAGATGCGTCGAGTTCCATACGAACGGCCGCTGCTCTCGCAACAAGGCCTTGGCCCGGTCGATGGCGTAGTGCGCGGCGGCGCCTTCGTTCTGCCCATGGCGCAGGCCCAGGGCCTGGCGCGCATCGTCGAACGAGACCACCGGCAGGCCCGGATGATGTCGCGCGGCCCAGGTGTCCTTGCCGCTGGCCGGCAAGCCGGAGAGCATCACCACTTGCGAGCCTTGCGGTGCATGCAGCGCATAGTCGGGATGCACCCGGGCGCCACGCAGGTACTGGATGCGCGTGTAGTCGTCGGCAAACGCCCGCGGCCCGTGCAGGCAGCCCTCCTCGGCCGCCAGTTCACGCCACAGTTCGATGGCGCTCAAGACATCGGCCTTGCCAGCGTAATCGCGGCCTTGCATGTCGGCCTCGGCCACCGCACAGAGCATCCACACCGGCAGTTCCCAGGACAGCTTGTGGAGCAGGAACTCCGTGCTGCGCCCGCTGCGATCGCCTTGCAGGGCGAAGAACGGCACCTGGTGCACGGCGATGATGCGGCAGATCTGCTCGCGCAGCTCGAACGGCACAGCGGCGCGCCATAACAGTAGCCGGGCATCCACCGCTCCCCGACGCGAGTGTCCGGGTTGGCCGATACGCCCGGTCTCGGGGTCGATCACTGTGGTATCGGGCTTGGCGATGTCATGCAGCAAGGCGGCGAAGAACAGCACGAAGCGCTGCTCGGCGCTGGCTTGCTGGTAGGCCGGCTGGGCCAGTAGCGCCTCCACCACCATGCGGGTGTGAATCCACACATCGCCCTCGGCGTGGTAGGTCGGGTCCTGCGGGGTGTCGGCCAGGCGCGCCAGGGCCGGGATGGCCGCCAGGCAGGCGGCACTGTCCATGGCGTGCCCAGGCTCGGGCACCAGGTGTTGCAGTGGATGAATATCCATCTCGAAAAGCTCCTTCAGTAGCCACGGCAGGGGCCATGCCAGTCCATGGACAGGCGCGGCGCGTAGAGGTCGACGCCGTCGGCCAGTTGATTGGGAATGAACGGTTGATTGGCATGGTGCTGGTCGGCATCGAGGATGGCCTGGACGAAATCCTGGCGAACCCACTTCAAGCGGCCGAGGGTTTGCTGTGCGTCCTCGAGCTTCAGGTACAAGCCTTCCATGCGACTGGAGCGGTCGCACTGGCGCCAGGCCCGGGCCAGGTCGAGGCCTTCGCGCTGCACCACGTGTTCGAACGCCTCGCGCCAATGGGCAGTCTTGGCCAGCGAATCGCCAACCAGCGCCATCAGCTCGGCCTGCCGGCGTGGCACCGGGCCTTCGTACAGCACCGGTACCGACAGCACGGGGCCGCCCTTGAGCAGCTCGCGGCGTGCGGCCGTAGACAAGAACACCCCGCTGCTGCGGTCCCACACGTCGAACTCGCAAAAGTAATGGGGCAAGTGGTCGTAGAACACTGAGTGCTTCTTGTGCAGCCACTCGCCGTACAGTACGAAGCGATCTTCCAGGCGCTCCAGCAGCCAGTGTTCGTGGGCCGCGGCCCACTGCTTGAACAAATTGAACTGGCGCTCGCGTCCGCCTCCGGTGAGGTAGTGGCCACGGGATTGCAGGCGCAGTTCGCCGCCCTCGGTAAAGCTGATGCCGGCGTTGGCACCGTCGAGTTTTTCTTCCACCACCAGCCATTGGCCAGCCAGGGAGGCATAACGCACCTGTCCGGCGTCAGTGTCGCCATCCTGCAGGCGCGAGCTTTCCAGGTGGGGGGTACGGGGGTACTTGAGCAGTTCTAGGGAGTGCGCGTCGGCACGAATATCCATGTTCATGGGTTTCTCCTTGGGAATAGGGAAAAACCGACGACAGGATCAGGCAGGCACAGCGATGAGGCGCCGCCGCGCAAAGGCGCGGGCAGCCATCAGGCACGATGGACCGTCGTCGGTATCAGGCGTGTTGGCTGGCGTAGGGCACTGGCTTCACCACTTGGGAGAAAGGTTGCAGGGGCTTGAGGGCGCGCATTCAACAGCAGACGGCGGTACCTGGTCAAGCCCTGCGATACGTTGAGCTGGGCCAGGTCAACGAGTTTTCGCGATCACCCCAGTCATGTACTGGTGCAAATCACGAAAGTCCTGGACCTTCCAGGCATAGGGCGCAATCTTCACGCCGTTCTCGCGCAAGGTTCTTGGGATCAGGTCGCCGTTTGGTCGCAGTATCACCGAGGAGACGATGACGCCCGGGTAATCGTTCAGGCGTTTCTTGAAGGCGGATGTCGTGAGGTCCGGGGTAGGAGGATTGCTTTTATTGGCCAATGGCCCTGTTCCCTTGATATCCGGGCCATGGCACACGGCACATCGCTGCAGGTAGAGGTTTTTGCCGTTGGCATTATCGGCGAAGGATAACGGCACTTGGATCAACGCTAGAACAGCCAGTGAAGCGATCAATGATCTTTTCATTTTTATTTTGCATTTCCCTCGGTCAGGTATGAAGTCCTTTTCAGTTGCAGTCGCCACTGTGATTGGGGCCCTGCAACTGCTATCGGGCAGCTTGAAAAACGCTTTCGTTGACAATGAGCACGTCATCGTCCAACAGGTTCAAGACGACACAAAAGTTGTGCGTGGACTGAACGTAAACCAGGTCGCCTTCTTGCTTGATCGCCACGAATGGATTGGCTGTGGTCGAGAACAGGAACCACTCCAAATGATTGCGTGCATCGGTCCTGGCGATAAAACCCTCGTTGCCCATTTCGCCCTCGCCGCATAGAACGACCTGGCCGTTACTCAGAGATAACTTATGGTTTACCTGGACTTGCGCCCATACATCGTCATCTTCACCAAGCAACTCACCCAGCGTGGTCTTTGCTTCCCGTGAAAGGCTGTAGGCCCTGCCATAGGTATGGGTAAGTTCGGTGTTTTCAATCGAGTCGATCGCTATGGGCTCGATAACCCCAGGTTGGCGATACATGATGTCCAGGCCGATCAACTGGCCGTCACTCCATCGCTCTTGCAGTCCTTTCATATGCGCTAGCGCTCACGGCTATTTTGATCACTGCCGGCCCAGGTTCGGCATGGCCACCCTTTAACGCGTCGCCTCAGTTTTTGGGCGCCCGATTTCGCGGGGCTCGCACTTTTGGGCGGCGGATTCTACCATGCTCCGGTGATATGAACTGGCCGATCCAGAGCCTCCAAGAGGGTAAAGCTCTATTTGCCCAGCCGGCAATTCGGCACCTTACCCGCCAAACTTTGAATGAGCTGCCTGTGCTGGATTTTTCATACTTGGCCGATAGCCAAGGCAACAAACCCTCTTTGTCCATTCATGACCGGGACGTCAAGTTTCTGGAACCTGCCTTTCTGGACCTTGAGCAGAAAACCGGAATCTATATAGACCCCTATGGGACAACGCGAATCTACCCCGCCCATCAACAAATACTGGTTGATCATCTGCAGGGGCGCAGTGAAGACAAGATTGTCGAGTTTGTGCGCTTGCTGAAGAACGCCATCAGGGAAGATGAGGTTCTAGTGGCCGATGGCGACTAAGTACGATATTCACAGGCATGCGAATGGCGAAGGTGACATTGTGATTGGCCTGGATCTCGAGATAGTCCCTGGGAAGTCGATTGGCGGTATCTGCCTGGGAGACAATGCAGACGATATCGTCTGGAACATCCTGGATGAGTTCGATGTACAAGCCTTTGATTTCGAAAACTTCGGGATGAAGTACACCTGCTACAGGATCGACGACGGAGCCATCTCATTCTCCGCCAACGAGGCCGGCAATATCGTCTCCTTATGCTGCGAGCCTCCTTATACGGGCCGCTTTGATAGAAGGTTCTACCCCGGAATAACGGCAGGTGAAATCAAGGCGCGATCCAAAAGACAGGAGCTTGTGGGCGGTTATCTGGTCCTGGATAGAAATTACCTTGTCTACTACGCAATGCCGGATGAGATCGACGACTTCGATCGTTTTTCCGATCTGGATGACGATGTGGTCTTCAATGAGTTGCATGTGGGGAACCTGGCTTGATACCAGGACGACACCCAGCCCACCGATGAAGGCGGGCTGGGTATGAAGCGTGGGGCCTAGTTGTCCAGGAAGGCGACGGCACGGGCCGGTGAGGCGCTGGTTCCCACCAGCTTCATCGGGAAGAAACCGACCATGAACCCTGACGCCGGCAGCGCGGCGAGGTTGTGCATCTGCTGCACGATGAAGGCCTCCTTTTCCTGGATCGCGAAGTGCCCATCCCAGATGGTGCTACCCTCGCCCGTTTCCTCGAACCGCTTGCGCATCACTGGGAAGGGCCGGTCCCAGCCTGGTGCATCGGTGCCGAGCACCTTGGCCCCGGCCCGCGCCAGGAACAGCGTGCCCTCGCGGGACATGCCCGGATAGGCAAACCATTCGGCGGACAGGGACTCGAAGCGCTCCTGCCCGGTACGTAGCAGCACGGCATCTCCGGCCTGGATCGGCCGGCCCACCGCATCTATCGCGGCCTGGAGCTCCTCGATGGTGTAGGCATCGTTGCGCCGCTCGTAGGGACGCATGTCGAGCACCATCCCCGGGCAGAACAACTCCTGCAGGTCGATTTCGTGGATCTTGCGTGCGGGTTTGCCCTCGATCAGGTTCCCGCTGTGATAAGGCGCGTCCACGTGCGTGCCACAGTGGGAGCTCATGTCCGAGAGTATTTCCTCGCCCCAACCCTCGCCATGGGGCAGGTCGTGGGCTTCGCAGCAGAAGAGCCCCATCATGCGTTCGCGGCCCTTGGCCTCCGGGCGGTGATAGTCGACCAGCGGAGCGATGACGCTGGCCATCGATGCCATGGCTGGCGGGATCTTCGAACGCAGCTCGGGGTCGATGGGGCGAGTCAGGCAGACCAGGCGTGTCATGTGATGCCTCCTAAGCAAGTGAGAAAGTGAAAGCGGCGGTGGTGACCTCAGGTCATGACCAGGCCGCCGTCGTACAGGATCGATTGGCCGGTCATGCCGGCCGCACCCGGTGACAGCAGATAGGCCGCCAGCTCGCCGATCTCTTCGGGGCGAATCGCCCGGCGCAGGGGAATCCGCTCCTCCAGCGAAGCTTGCAAGCTGTCCTTGTCCGTACCCATCGCCTGGGCCTGGCGGGCCAGCAGTTCATGCATCATGTCGGTGGCCACCAGGCCCGGGCAGATTGCATTCACCGTGACGCCGTGGGCGGCCGTCTCCAACGCCACGCAACGGGTCAGCCCCACCAGCGCGTGCTTGCTCACGTTGTAGGCGCTCTGGTTCATGGAGCCCCATTTGCCCGCGGTGGAAGCGATGTTGACGATGCGCCCGGCCCTTTGGGCGAGCAAATGCGGGAGCACCGCCTGCATCAAGTTCACGCAGCCCATTACATTGGTCTGGAACAGGTTCTCGAAGTCTTCGGCGGCGAAGTCGAGGAAGGCCGCGGACTTGTATACCCCGGCGTTGTTGACCAGGCCGTCGATGCGGCCCCAGCTCGCCAGCAGCTCGGCGACGGCCGAGAATACCGCCGGGCGATCGGTGACATCGAAACTGCGTACCTCCACCAGGGCCCCATCACGACCCAGTTCCGCCTGGAGGGTCCGCAATTTATCCGCGCTACGCCCGGTGACACAGACCCGGGCGCCCTTGGCCAGCAGGTTCTTGGCGATGGCCAGCCCGATACCACTGGCGCCGCCGCTGACGATGATGTTCATTCCTGCAAGTGCGGTCATTTCATACCCTCCGCTCGGTGCCGAGCCAGAACCGGTTTCTGATTTCGCGCTTGAGCACCTTGCCCGTAGCGCTGCGTGGCAAGTCGTTCCAAATCTCCACTGACTTGGGCGTCTTCACCCCGCCCAACTGCTCGCGGCAGGTGCGCAGTAGCACTTCCTGGTCGATGGACCGGCCTTTCTTCAATTGCACCACCAGCTTGACCGCCTCGCCCCATTTTTCATCGGGGACACCAATGACCGCGCAATCCTCGACCTCGCCCAGGGAGCACACCACCGCTTCGATTTCGGAAGGATAGATGTTGAAGCCACCGGAAATGATCATGTCCTTGCTGCGATCGACGATGTACAGATAACCGTCCTGGTCGAGGTAGCCGACATCGCCGGTACGCAGCCACTCGCCGTGCTTCGCCTCCTGGGTGGCGGCGGGATTGTTGTAATAGCCCACCATCACCAGGGCGCCGCACACTTCGATCTCACCGGCCTGCATGGGCTCGGCCTCCTGGCCATCACTGGTGAGAATCCGTACCTGCGTCAGGATGCCCGGGCGTCCGCAACTGCGCATGCGCTGGCTGAGGCGCGGGTCATCGGGGCGGTGATCGGCCGGCGCCAGGAAGGTGCAGGCCGTGGGGGCTTCGGTCTGGCCGTAGCCCTGGGCCATGACCGGCCCGAACACGCCGATGGCTTCCTCGATCTTCGCCTGGGCCGCGGGTGCGGCGCCGTACAGGAAGTATTGCAGCGAGCTGTAGTCGTAGCGACGCACATCAGGATGGGCCAGCAGCGCATACAGCGCCGTGGGCGGCAGGAACAGGTGCGTGACCCGGTGTTGCTCGATGCTGCGCATGACGTTCTGGGCATCGAAGCAATCGAGGATCACATGGGTGGCGCCCTGCGCAGTCAGGATCGCGGCAATGGCGCCGGCACCGTGGGTCAGCGGCGCGACCACCAGGTGCACCACCGGGCCCTTGGGCGGCAGCGCGCTGCTCACATTGGCGACTTGGGCGATCCAGTTCAGGTTGTTGTGCATCACGCCCTTGGGCTTGCCGGTGGTACCCCCTGTGGGAATGATCGACACCACATGTTCCGGCCCCGGGATCAGGTTCGGGGCCCGGGCCCATATCACCGAGGAGTTGCGCAAACCCGAGGGCCATTTCAATACACAGATAAGCCGGCACAGCCTGGAAACCGCGCTGGCACTGGATGCCTGGCTGCGCTTGCACGGGCTTTCGGCCTGATAGCCACCTGGGACGGCCGGTTCACCGGTTGAGTATTCCGGCCACCCCGCTCCACCTTGGCCTGCACTTGCCTTGCGGCAAGTGCATCGCCAACCCGGCAAGCCTCTTGCACTCCGGCACCGATAATTACCGTCACTTCGCACCTGGCGCTCCAGGCAAGCCCAGGGCGCGGCCGTCGTTCACCTGGCGAACTGTTCCTGGGCACAACGCGAGCCATCCATGGCAGCCATGGGCTATTAGCACATCTGCCCTAATCGACCGGTATCCCGGCGCCTGACTATAGTTATCTACTTGCGCGGTCGATGGACCGACGATTCATCAATCAAGGAACGAAACATCATGGAGAGCCCACTGCGCTGCGCCAGGCAGGTGCTGTTATCACTCGGTTTGCTGTGCACCAGCACCGCCGCCCTGGCCCAGGGTACCGGGGACTACTGGATCGTCTACGGCAAGGGCGAGCGTTATAACAACGAAATCTTCATCGCCAATGCCGATGCCATCCAGCAACAACCCAAAGGTGTGCAGCTGGCCATGATGATGCAGATTTTCGAGGACCGGAGGATGCCGGAACTTGCGGTCTACGAGATCCAGTACAAATGCAAGGAACGCCAGGTGCGTTTCGACAGCGCCAGGGCCATGAGCCGCCTCGACTACGCCATCAAGGACGTGACGACTATCAAGGGCTGGATCGACCCGGCGAAATCCGACTACTGGCTCCAGCGTACCTTTGCCTTCGTCTGTGCCCCCGGCAATCGCAGCAACAACCAGATGCTGCCACTGGGCAAGATGACCAACGCGCAGATGGTCGCCACCGTCAAGGAAATGTTCATACATCTGCGCGGCGTCCAGGCCAACAGCCAGGCAGTGCGCGACCTGGATACGATGCTCGGCAACAGCGCGCCATGAAATCCACGACAATGATCCGCTACCGACTGCTCCCGGCGCTGCTCCTATCACTGCTGGCCGGTTGCAAGAGCCTGCCGGAACTGCAGGCCAGCCATCATTGGAACGGTCGCGACGCGAAGGAAATCATCCAGTTCCTCGGTCCTCCCACGGACATGCAACCCTCCGCCGACCGCAGCCTGGTGACGATGCAGTGGTATCGCAATACCAGCTACGTGAGCAAGGAAGTGGTCGGCAGCACCAGCGAAATGCAAGGCAACGTGATGGTCAATACCAACTACTGGGACGATGTCAACCATCCGGGCAGTTGCACCCTCTCGGCCATCGTCGACAAGGCCCGGCTGATCAGGGACTTTTCCGCCAGTGGCCGCTGTTACGGCGTGGCTATGGAGCCCTAGGCAGGCGCCAACGCCAACCTCGGCTCAGCGTCGTAACGTCACCAGAACCAGCCACCGCGCGACAGTTCCTGCTCACAGCTCTTGTACTGGGCACCGAACAGCGAAGCGCGAGCCTGGACCTTCTGCGAAACGGTCTTGAGCCACGGCTTGGCGTCATAGCTGCGATTGCGATAGCCGCCCCAGCCCTCGTGGTAGTTCAGGTATTGGCCGTAGGCGTCCCACTTGGAGGTGCGGTTGACGTTGTAGCTCTTCTGCATGTACCAGCCCATGAAATCCAGGGCATCGGCGAAGTTGTCGCGGCTCGCCCCCCAGCCACCGGCATCCTTCTTGTAGTCGGCCCAGGTCTCGTCCTTGGCCTGGGCATAGCCGTAGGCGGTGCTGACCCGGCCCCAGGGAATGAACCCGAGGAAGTAGTAGCGCGGCGGCAAGGCGTCGTGCTTGAAGGAAGATTCCTGGTACATCATGGCCATGGGCACCTGGATCGGTGCGCCCCAGCGCTGGTTCATCTTCAACGCCGCTTCGTGCCACTTCGGTTTTTCCCGGAAGATCTCGCAGAGATTTTCGGGGTTTGCCGGAGGCTTGGTAGCGCACCCGGCAAGGGCCAGGAGCAGGACGAGAGGCAGGAGCCGATGCATGGAGGGAGTTTTTCCTTTGGCGCGGGCATGGAGTGCTGCCCTTCGGGCCAAGCTTTATACACACTTTGCCATCAGCCGGCGATACGCCAGCTCAAACAGCTGTGTTGCAACTCGCGACACAGCTTGCACGGCCCCATCCGGCACCACGGGTCAATCCCTGTCATGCCGATGGTCCTCTACCGACCAGGCACTGCATCCGCTTCAGCGGGAGATCGCCATCCAGCCGGCACAGCCGGTCATGACCCCGGCCGAGGTCCGGTTCAGGCGCCGCATGGCCCTGGGGGACTGGATCGCCCGCTTGAGCCGCGCTCCGGCCAGCAGGTAGGCCAGTTGGATACTGAGGTCGATGCCGACGCCCAGTGCGGTAATGAAGATCACTTCGGACCAGGACAACGTCGTCAGGTCGAATGCATGGGGCAACACGGCACCGAAGAACACCACGGCCTTGGGGTTGCTCAGGGTCAGCAGCGCACCGGCAAGCAAACCTCGGCTGGCCGAACGCTGCGGTGGCTCCTGGGGTTGTGCGGTGTTGTTCGACCACAGTTTCCAGGCGATGAACAGGATGAAGGCCACGCCGAGCCATTTCACGGCGATGAACAGGTATTCGAAGCGTAATGCCAGTGCGGCCAGCCCCAGGGTGGCGACCAGCAACCACAGTGCGTTGCCCATGACCATGCCGCCGATGAAAGGCAAGGTCGACCTGGCCCCACGGGCGACCACCTGCCCCAACATCGCTGCCTGGGCAGGACCGGGAATAGCCGCCGCAATCGCGAATGGCACGGCGAAGAACCAGATTGAAGCCGTCACGCTCATGTGTGAAATCTCCCAGGCACTGTCATGTGGTCCCGGATCCTCGCATTGAGCCGGCCACTGGATCAATGCCCCTCTCGGCTCCACGCTTTAGAAAAACTGCAGCATGCTGCTTGAGAACATATGGCTTGTAGCGGCTCGCGGCGCTCGGATTACATGGGCGCCCCATCAAGCCCGATGTCCGGGCCAGTACCAGGAGCACAACCGTGCCAAGACTTGCAGGATTACCCAGGGCGCTCGCCGGCATCGGCCTGGCGCTTGCCGCGGCCTTTGCCCATGGCGCCGATAACGCCGGCCAAACCGGCCGTTTCGTGGTGCATCGCATCGCCCAACACCTGTATGCCCTGGGCGAGCCGGGCTACTACCAGAAGAACTACTCCTACCTGTTCATCGGCAAGGATCGGGCGTTGATGTTCGATGCCGGGGCCAACCAGGGAGAAGAGATCATCCAGGTCATTGGCCAACTGACGGACAAGCCGGTCTCCGTCCTGCCCTCGCACCTGCACTTCGATCATCTGGGGGGCCTGCCCCATTTCAGCAGCATCTACCTGCCCGACCTGCCGTTCACCCGCAGCTTGCAACGCAGCGACGGCCTGTACCAGGTTCCCGAAGCCGTGCACCTGGGCCAGTTCGACAATCTGGTGCTCCCCCCCTTCAAGGTCGAACGGTTGATCCAGCCTGGACAAGTGATCGACCTGGGCGGCCTGCAGCTGAGGATGCTCAGTGTCCCCGGGCATACCCGGGATGAAGTCATGCTGTATGACCAAAACCATGACATCCTGCTCACCGGCGACCATCTCTACCCATCCTGGCTGCTGGTCGGCAACCTCGATGACTACCTGGCGTCCCTTGACGCGACCTTGCAGTCGATCGACCAGGACACCGTCCTTTATGGCGCTCACGCCGGTGATGACCCCAACCGGGTGCCACGCATGGATCGCGACGAGGTCGTGAAGATCCGCGATGCCATGCAGCGAATCCGTGCCGGCCAGGACCCTGGCCAGGCATTTGCCGATCCCGAACTCATCCGCCGGGCCAAGCTCCACGAGGTGGACAAGGGCGTCAGCATCCTGACGGGAATCCAGTTCACCGACGGCCGGGAGTTTGGCTACTGATCCTGCGCCCAGTCGGAGCTCGATGCCCGGGACTGCACGGTGCTGGCCAGCCACTCGATCAGTCCCATGACCTCGGGGCGGGCTCGCTGGCTCTCGGCGCAAACGCAGTAGTAGTTGTGCACGGCAGCCGACGAGATGGCCAGGGGGGCGACCAGTCGCCCTTCTTCAAGGTCACGGACCGAGACCAGCTCATCGCTGAGGGCTACGCCAAACCCCTCTCGGGCGGCCTGCAGCACCAGGCCGAAATCTTCGAAATAGACATCGGACAATCCACCCAGGGTCGCCCCCGCTTCCGCCAGCCACTGGCCCCACTGGGCACCGTTGTCCTCATGGAGCAGGCGATGTCGGGCCAGATCCGCCACGCTGCGGATGGCCCGTGGGCCCCGAAGATACTGCGCACTGCACACCGGCACCAGGCGAATGCCGTGGAGCAAGCGCCACCAGAACCCCGACCAGGGCGGCGTGCCATAGACCACCGCGATATCGGCCTTGCGCCAATCGACCTGGTTGAAGTAACTGGCCGAGATGACCTTGAGCTTGACCCCGAGGTTCTGCTCCATGAAGTGGAACAACGCGGGAGTCAGCCAGGCAATGCCCTCCAGCGGTGGCAGGGAAAGGGTCAGCTCGATCACGCCGGGCATCGCTTGCGCAGGAGCCTGCAACACCGCCACCGCATCGCCGATATCCGTCAGGGCATGGGCGATACGTTGATGAAACACTCGCCCGGCGTCGGTCAAGACCAGTTGCCGGCCACGCTTCTCGAACAGCTCGACGGCCAAGGCGCCCTGTAGCGTCTTGAGCTGCTGGCTCACCGCTCCCGCCGTCACATGCAGCTCGACCGCTGCCGCCGCCAGGTTGCCCAGGCGCGCGACCGACTCGAAGACCTTGATGCTGTTCAGTGGCGGAAAAGCCATGGTTCACCAGTACGGCAATTGGGGGGGCTGATGATATCGCTGCCGGGCCGTCGGATCGATCAGCAACCGTCCAGGTAGTCCCGGGCACACTGCAGCAGAGCGTCGATCACCGCGGACTGCGCCGCCGAGCGTGTGGCCAGGCCCAGGGTCGCCCTCGGGCTGGCCAACGCCAGTGCGCGAAAGTTGAGCCCGGGGCGCGTCATTCTCTGCATGGATGCCGGCACGATCGCGATACCCATGCCCGCCGACACCAGATTGACCGCCGACGAGACCTGTGGCGCCTGCTGATGGATCTTCGGGTTGAATCCCCGGGCCCGACACTCGGTGACGATGTCGGCGCTCAAGCCATAACCGGACTTGCGCGAATAGAGGATGAAGCGCTCGTCACGCAGGTCCTCCAGGCTCAGCTCCTGGCGCTCCAGCAGCTCGTGGCCATCAGGGAGCACCACCATGAGCGGCTCCTGGCTGAGCACCTGGAAGGCGATATCGCCGACTCCGGCAAAAGGCGGCCGGACAATGGCAGCGTCGATCTCCCTGAGCAGCAGGCGGTTGACCAGGGTTTCACTATTACCCTCGACCAGGTTGATCTGCACATGCCGGTAGCGTTGCTGGTAGCGGCTGAGCAACGAAGTCATCCCCTCATTGAACGAGGCCGACTCGGTAAAGCCCAGCGTCAGGGTGCCGATCTCGCCCCGCGCGGCCCGTAGCGCCCTGCCCTTGGCTTCGTCGGCGCGGGCCAGGATATCCCGGGCGCACTCCAGGAACACCTTGCCAGCATCGCTCAGGACTATCCCGCGGCCTTGGCGATGGAACAAGGGCGTGCCGATCTCTTCTTCCAAGGCACGTATCTGCTGGCCCAGCGGTGGCTGGGCGATGTGCAGTGCCTGTGCAGCCTTGGTGAGGCTCTGTGCCTGGGCTGTGGCCACGAAATAACGCAGGTGCCGGAGTTCCATGGAATGTAAAAGGTTCCAATATTGAATAAATAGAATATTAGACATAGCCATTAGCCAAGTCCAAGCTCGCCTCATCCATTGAACAAGACAGTTCGACCTTGGGAGGCCCCATGAAAAGCACGAAGAAACTGCGTGACCTGTTAGCCCTTGGCGAATGCCTGGTCGCTCCGGGTGCCTATGACGGGCTTACGGCCCGGTTGGTGGAGTTGGCCGGGTTCTCGGCGGTCTATGCCAGTGGCGGCGCCATTGCCCGTTCCGCAGCCCTGCCGGACATCGGCCTGCTGAGTTTCAGTGAAGTCCTGGAGCGCGTCGAAAAGATCGTCGACGGCTGCGCCCTGCCGGTGATCGCCGATGCCGACACTGGGTTCGGCGGTACCGCCAATGTCGCCAGGACCGTAAGGGCCTTCGAACGCGCGGGCGTGGCGGCGTTGCACCTTGAAGACCAATCGTTTCCCAAGCGCTGTGGGCACCTGGACGACAAATCCCTGATCGACAGCGCGCAGATGTGCAGCAAGATCCGCGTGGCTCGCCAGGCCCTGGACGATCCGGACCTCTTGCTGATCGCCCGTACCGATGCCATTGCCGTGGAAGGGTTCGAAGCGGCACTGGAGCGCGCGCAGCGCTATATCGACGCCGGTGCGGACATGATCTTCGTCGAGGCGCCCGAGACCGTCGAGCAGATCCGGCAGATCGCCGCGCGCATCCCCGGCCCCAAGCTGATCAACATGTTCCATGGCGGCAAGACGCCCATGATGCCGGCCGCGGAGCTGGCAGCACTGGGCTATCAGCTCATCATCATTCCTTCCGACCTGCAGCGCGCAGCGATCCATGCGACGCAGCAGGTGCTGGCGCAGATCCGCAGCACCGGCGACAGCTCGGCCCTGGCCAGCCGGCTCACCAGCTTCAAGGAGCGCGAGGAGATTGTGCGCACCCGCCACTACCTGGAACTGGACCGCGGCTGACGCGGACGTCGGCCCAGCAACCTGTAGCGATCCCACTGGTAGTGGTTGCAGGTCGTATGCAAATAGTCATGCGTCTTTTCGAAGGTCGCCGGTGCCAGCGGCGATAGCCTTCAGCAAGGCCACGACCTGCATGGCCGTGGCCCTGGCCGACTGTGGATTTTGCCCCGTCACCAGGCGGCCATCGCTCACGACCTTCGAGGTGAACGGCAGCCAGCCTTTCTCATAGTGCGCCCCCCGGCGGCGCATCTGCTCCTCGACGTTGTAGGGCACTTTGCCCGCCACCCCCGCCAGTACCTCCTCGATCCAGGCATATCCGGTCAGCCGGCGTCCCTCGACCAGCAAGCGCCCATCGCTCAAGCGAGTATTGAGCAATCCGCAATAGCCATGGCACACCGACGACACCACCCCGCCCTGCTCGAAGATCTCCCGAGTCAGGCGCTGCAAGCCCGCGGAGTCGGGAAAATCCCACATCACGCCATGACCACCGGTGAAATAGATCGCAGCGAAATCCGCTGCTGCCAGCTCGTCCGGGTGCGCGGTACTGGCCAGGCGCGCCATGCTCGCCGGGTCTGCCAACCAGGACTTGGCCGTGCTGTCCAAAAGCGGCCACTTGAGTGCCCGGGGTTCCAAAGGGGATGCCCCACCCGCCGGGCTTACCAGGCACTGCTCGTACCCCCTGGCAGCAAATACCTGCCAGGCATGGGTCAACTCTCCCAGCCACAGGCCGGTTGGTTGGTCGGGATCGGCGTAGTGAGCGACATTGGTCACCACATGCAATATGCGCGGGGTCATTTGGGAGGTGCTCCGGGTGCATGGCTCATCCGCTGAGCGACAGTGATACCCCACACGTTAGCCCAGCCTGGGCGCCTGGGACGGCCCTTGTGCCCTGCCTGGCCATCAACGCCTGTACGGTGGACAGATGGGCGCTTGACATTAAGGTTAAGTTGAACGTTAGGGTTTGTTCACGCCCCACCAGGCGTACCCGAGCATGGCGCCGCAGCGCGATACCGGGTCACAAGCATCGAGCGCGATGCCATTCTTTCTGGAGAACCCAACGTGAAACTCGGAACTGTCGCTGCAATGGCTGGTGCCCTCCTGGCCCCTTTGGCACATCCCGCCCTGGCCGGCTCACCAGACGCTCCCGTCCCCGCCGGTACTACAACGATCGACATTGCCGGCCACTCGGTGCCGGTCCTCAAGGGCGGCCTGTACGAGCGTTATCGCTCCAACCCGCCGCTGTCGGTGATCGAGGCCGAGGCGCCAGGGCTCGACTTGAGCTGGTTCAAGCAACTGCCCAAGACCCGGGTAGACATGGGGTTCGAGTCGTACTCGCCGAACTTCTACTACAAGAACAGCCGGATCACCGCGGTCTACACCGCAGACCTTGCACGGCTGCGCGAGTTGATGCCGGCCCAGGTACTGGAACAGGTGCAGCCGCTGCAGGTATGGCCTGGACGCGGCCTGGTGGCCTTCACGGCCTATACCTACGACTACTGCGACAACGACAGCTACAACGAGGTGGCGCTATCGATCATCACCAACAAGCCGGGGCAATCCAACCTTGGCCCGCTGACCCTGGTCGGCCAGGCCATATCGAAGGACTTCTGGGGCTATGTCCTCAAGTTGCCGGTCAATACCGAGCTGGCCAGGGTCCGGGGTGTCGTGGGCTACAACCTGCCCAAGTGGCTGACCGACATCAGCCGTCGCGAGGAAGGCGCCAGCCTCTCCTACGACATCATCGATAGCCAGACCGGCAACGTGGACGTGATCTTCAAGGCGAAAAAACTCGATGACCTCTCCCACGACGTGGGCATGGTGACCAACAGCTTCACCAACCTGGACCATAACGGCCAGCTGACCTACGGCTATGCCACGTCCCGGCAGACCCGCCACGCCTCCAGCTCCAGTGCCGATGCTGCACGCCTGATACTCGGTGACGGCAGCCTGTCGACCTACATCCGCTCATTGCAGTTGGGCAAGCTGGTGAAGTACGAGTACGTCCCTGAATTCCAGAGCGCGCTCTATGCACCCAAGCCCCTGGCCAGCCTGAAAGACGTTCACTGAGGTCATGCCGATCGCGGCCGGTCGGGGAATCTCGGCGCAGGAAGCGGGGTCATGACCCCGCTTCCTGCCGGCGAATGAACCTGGCCGGCACGGGCGAGCGGCTCACTCGATCCGCAGCGTTCCCGATCCTGGCAGGCGGGTCACCAGCTCAGCCCCCAAGAGCTTCGCCGGGGTATAGGCGCCGGCACTGGGCCGCGCCTGCAGCAGATGCTCCACCACCGCCAGGGCGCCGGTAATGGTCAGGCTGTACACATTGGCGGTATGCAGGCGAGCCACCTTGCGTTCGCCTCGGGCATTGCGTGCTTCTCCCCAGACGAAGGTGCCCTGGTCGGCGCGCTTGGTATCGTCCGGGCCGACCACGGTCTTGCTGATGCGCGCCTTGAGCCACTTCTGTACCCAAGCCAGGCCGAGCAAGGGACGCACCAGGTTAGCCAACCTGGCGCCACGGACCATGCCGGCAGAACCCGGGATAAAGACTTCGATGTTGGCAATACCAGTGGTGTGGTAAGCGGTGGAGACATCGCCCCAGGGAATGGTCATGGCGAGTTTCTCTCCGTCGCCGAAATCAATGCGCCGCACCTGATAGGCCAGCGGCACCGAGACGATCTTGCCATCGCGCCGTACCTTGCCGCCTTGCGCTAACCCCTCCACCGATGTCTTGGCGGTCCCCGGGGAAAAGCTCGAGCGCGAGTCGAACCCCAAGGCCAGGTACGTGGCATCGGGCAGTGCTGCCTTAAGCGCGGCGGCCACGCAATCGGTAGGAATCACATCGAAACCCACGCCCGGGCAGATCACCACGCCGGCTTCCCGGGCCCGCAGGTTCAGGGCTTGGGCCTGTTCGAAGACGGCAATCTCCCCTGTGATGTCCAGATAATGCGCCCTGGCCTCAAGGCAAGCCTGCATCATCGGCGCCGCCGTTGCGGAGAATGGCCCGGCGCAATGCAGGACCAGGGCTTGCCCCTGGAGCTCCGTGGCCAGTTGTGCGGCATCATCGAGGCCGAATATCTGCATCGCCAGCCCCAGTTCACGAGCCAGTGGCTCGACCTTGGCACGGCTGCGGCCGGCAAGCACGGGGCGCAATCCGCGCTTGACCGCCTCCCTGGCAATCAGTTCGCCGGTGTAGCCATAGGCGCCATAAATCATCCATGACGTGGGTTCGGGGCTGGCGTGCTCGTTCATGATGCTGCTCCTGACAGGGTGGTGAGGCGGCATTGGCGCCCTCCTCGATCAGTCACCGACGCTAACGTTGAAGCCTGGTTCAAGGTCAAGGTGCAATTGCCAGCGCCGCCTCCTGCGTGGCCAGCTCATCAAGGTAGGCCTCGACTTCGGCGGCCAGCCAGCTGGAGAAGGCCGCTTGCTTGGCCTTCGAATGCTCGCGATCGGGCAGCACCTGCCAGTAAGGATAGGGATAAGGCGCCGTGACCTGGCCCAACTGCACCAGCTCTCCACGCTGGATGGCGTCATGCACCAGGCTGCGGCGCTCCAGTGCGATACCCTGGCCGAGGCGCACCGCCTGCAGCACCAGGTTCGAATCATTGCTGCACAGCCCGGTCCGCGGGATATCGACGTCCAGCCCTGCGGCCTGGCACCAGGGCTGCCATGACTCCATGCTGAAGACGATCCTGCTGTCGATGATCTCTTGCGCCGTTCTGGGCAGGACCCCGTCGTTGAACCGGGGCGATGCGACCACCAGCGTTTCATCGTGGAACAGCACCTGCTGCTCCAGCCCTTCCCAATCACCCTTGCCCATGCGGATGGCAAGGTCCACGGACTCCCGGTTCAGGTTCGATACCGCCAGTCCTGCCTGCAGGCGCACATTGATATGAGGATGCAATTGCTGGAAGCGCGGCAAACGCGGCAACAGCCAGTTCAGCCCGAACGATGGCAACACGGCGACCACCAGCTCGGTGGACCTGGGCTGGGTCTTGATCATTCGGGTCGCTTCGTCGATGCCGCCCAGTGCCTCGCGGATCTGCAAGGCATACAAGCGCCCGTCTTCGCTGACCCGCACACCACGCCCTTCGCGAACGAACAAGGTCACGCCAAGCAACTCCTCCAGGACCTTGATCTGCTGGCTGATGGCCGAGTGGGTGACGTGCAGTTCCCTGGAGGCGGCGGTGACGCTGCCTAGCCTGGCAACGGCTTCGAAACTGCGCAGGCAGGAAATCGGCGGGATGCTCGACATGTAAGCTCTACTTACCATTGATGAAGGGAAATACCGATATTCTAGTCGGCCAAATTCTCCTAACGTAAGAAACAGTGAAGCTGTGGCCTGAAATGTGACACAGCGCGCCATACAAACCAGGGAGAGTGACGAATGAAACTGATTGGCATGCTGGATTCGCCTTATGTCCGGCGGGTGGCTATTTCATTGGAGCTGTACGGCGTGGCGTTCGAGCATGAGCCGTTGTCGGTGTTCAGCACCTTCGAAGCTTTTTCCAGGATCAACCCGGCGGTGAAGGCCCCCAGCCTGGTGCTCGACGACGGTAGCGTGCTGATGGACTCGACGCTGATCCTCGACTACTTCGAAGCCACCAGCCCTGCCTCCGGCAAGCTGCTGCCCCAACAACCCCAGGCCTTGGCCAAGGCCCTGCGTACCTTGGGCCTGGCATTGGCGGCTTGCGAGAAAACCGTCCAGATCGTCTATGAACACAACCTTCGGCCAGCCGAGAAACTGCATCAGCCCTGGCTCGAGCGTGTCACCCGGCAACTGCTGGCCGCCTGCACCGAGCTGGAACAACAGCTTCTGGCCGAGCGGGCTCAAGAGCCACGCCTCGACCAGGCCGCCATCACCAGCGCAGTGGCTTGGTCCTTCATGCAGTTGATGCTCCCGGATGTGGTCAAGGCCGATGACTTCCCGAGCTTGGGAGCCCATGCCGAGCGGCTGGAATGCAGCGACCTGTTCAAGCGTTATCCCATCGCCTGAGTCGTCGGCGCGGATCGAGCCAGCCTGACCGCGCCGCCCTGCCTATTCCCGGCCATGGGAGCCATCGCCATGTACACCCTGTATTTCGCGCCGACGGCCAATGGCCACAAGATCCTGATCATGCTGGAAGCGCTGGACGTTGCTTATCGAATCCAGCGCTTGGACCTCGCCTTGGGCGACCAGCATCGGGCGGACTTCGCACGCTTGACGCCCCATGCAAAGATTCCGTTGCTGGTCGACCACGCACAAGCCTTGGTCCTCCCGGAGTCAGGCGCCATCCTGCAGTACCTGGCGGAGACTCACTCGCGCTTTCTGCCAGCGGTGGGTACGCAACGTTATGCGGTATTGCACTGGCTGGCCTGGCAGATCAGCAGCCTGGGCCCCATGGCCGGGCAGCATTATCATTTCCTCCAGCTCGATGCACAGGCCCACCATTACGCCCGCGACCGTTATTTGAAGCAGACTGCAGCCTTGTTCGATACGCTGGAAAACGCCCTGCAGGACAAGGATTTCATCTGCCACGACTATTCCATTGCCGACATGGCCATCTATCCCTGGCTACGCATCCACGCCCAGCTGAATGTGGATATCGACGACCTGCCCAATATCACCGCCTACCTGCAGCGCCTGGCTGCGCGGGAGGAAGTCATCAGCGCCTATGCCAAGGGCGCGCAAGCCTGAGCCGCCGTTTTCCCGAGCGTTGCGAGGGTGCTCGCCGCCAAGTGATGTTTCTCGCCATCATCGCCACTAAATCATTACAGTGACGCCAGATACCCTAAGCGAGTGCGAGGCCCGAGATGATGACTGGCAACCACCGAGACTCAACCAATGGCATGGACCACCTGGCGTTCGGGCGCGTATCGGTGTTCCTGGGCGAGCGCAACGGCAAATACCCGGACGGCAACCAGGTGCTGATCAAGGGCACGGACACCCTGGCTGCCCTGGATACCCCGATCAGCTCCAACAGCATCGGCCCCCTGTTCGACGCGACCGAACTGGTCGTCCTGGGCCATGCCCATGAAGACCACATGGCCGGCCTGCATCGGCTTCCCGATGCGCAAGTCCATGTGCACCAGGCAGACCTGCCGGCAGCGCGCAGTTGGGAAGGAATGGCCGCGGCCTTCGGCCTCAGCGAGGCTTGTGCCATCCAGCAGATGCTCAAGCGCTTGCAGGATGAATTCTTCTATGCCCCACGCCCCGATGCCCTGGGTTATGAGGACGGTGCATCCTGGGACCTGGGAGGCTCCAGCATCCATGCCTTTCACCTGCCCGGCCATACGGCAGGCCACAACGTGCTGCTGGTGGAGCCGGAAGGCGTGGCCTTCATTGGTGACATCGACTTGAGCAGCTTCGGCCCCTATTACGGCGATGCCAGTTCGAACCTGGCGGATTTTCGACGCAGCCTCCAGCGCCTGCCGCAGATTCCCGCCAGGACCTGGGTGACTTCCCACCATCGCGGTGTCTACACCGACCGCCAGCGCTTCCTGGAGGATCTGCAGGCATTCGCCGCCAAGATCGACGAGCGAGAGAGGCGCCTGTTGGGTTGGTTGCAGGAGCGACCCTTGAACCTGGCCCAGATGGTCGAGAAACGCCTGCTGTACCCGACAGGCTTTACCGGGACCTGGGTGACTGCTGCCGAGGCTCGGACCCTCTTGCAACACCTGGACGAGTTGCAGCACGGCGGCCAGGTCCAGCGCGACGACCAGGGGCTCTATCACCTCGGCTAATGCCCCACTACAGGCCACGCAACCAGGGGCTGTAGCAGCGCTGACCCGGTTTGCCCAGGGGGTTATCAGCAGGTGCTTTAGGGCAGATTTTTCTATGCTGGTGCCTCGTTCATCCGGCCTCCAGTGGAATTCATTCCTTGCTTTGCGACCTGATCAGCGCCATAGGCGACGGCTGGATGATTGCCAAGCCCATCGAGCCAAACAGTTCTCCGGTGCCCGCAACAGGCGTTGCTCGATGCCCTGTTGCCCCTGGTCAAGCCCCTTCCGAGCGGGAAATAGAAGAGTCGCACCGTGAATATCCAGCGTGAACCGGATAGGGCTTCAGGACGCGATCGCGACGGTGATACCCATCCACGCCATGGCCAGGATCTGGATGAAAAAGAACACGAAACGCAAGGTGGCGATCGTATCGCTCTGCGGCACACAGATATGCACCAGGCTCTGGGCGATCCGCGCAGCAAGCAGTACCAGGGCCAGGCTGTCCAGGGTGCCGCTATCGACCTCCGAGGCATTGATGGCCACGACAATCGCCGCGTAGACCGGCAGGTTCTCGATGCAGTTCCTGTGGGCCCCCATGGCTCGCTGGTACCACTCGCTCCCCTGGGGCTTGCCTGGCTGCCATTGGCTCACTGTCGCGCGTCCCGTGAGGATTCTCGACCAGCGATAAACGCCAACGGTGCTGAACAGGATGAATAATGTCCAACCGGCAAATGCCAGCAGGACCCATGTTGGGGTATTCACTGTGTACCTTCCTGATTGAGGGATAATATGCGGCGCGGAGCCGATTGCACTTTCAGCGGCGAAAGCCCGAATCATAATATTAGATTATTCTAATTTAGTAATTACTAATTTAAATGGACGACCGACATCCCATCCCCATGACTTCTGAACATTTCGACGATGACCAACGCTTCCTCGCCCAAGGTGCACAAAAGGCCGCCAGCCTGCTGCGTGCGATCAGCAACGAATACCGCTTGCAGGTGCTGTGCCTGTTGATCGAGCAAGGAGAAATTACCGTCGGCGGATTGCTGCAGCGCATCTCGCTGAGCCAGTCGGCGCTGTCGCAGCACCTGGCGAAAATGCGTGAGGAAGGCTTGGTGGCGTTCCGCCGCGAATCACAAACCTTGTATTACCGCATCGACAATCCGGACGTGGAGAAGATCATCGCCACGCTCAAGAGCATCTACCGTCCGTGAGCTGCACAAATGCGGCCAGCTCCAGGGGCAGCATGGGTGATGGGCAACGGTGCTTGACCTCACGCCGCTAGCAGCTTTCAAGCGCCCACGGCGAAGCGACTGCGATAGCTTCCCGGGCTGATGCCCATGCGCTCACGGAACAGCCGCGAGAATGAACTGACATCCAGGTAACCCACCTGGATGGCGATCTGGTCGATGTTCTGATCCCCCAGTTCCAGAAGCGCCCGGGCCGCATCGAGCCTGAGGTTTTGCAGATAATTCAGCGGTGTCATCTCCAATGCTGACTTGAAACGCCGGACCAGGGTCTTTTCACTCACGCACAAGGCCTTGGCCAGCTGCGTCATGCGGATTTCATGCTGCATGTTGCCTTGCAGCCAATGCTGCGCCTGGCTGACCAGCGAATCGCCATGCTCGCGCTCCACCAGCAGCGGCAAAAAAGCGGTCTGGGTGTTCTGGCTGACATCGATCAGCATGGTCCTGGCCGTTTGCGTGCTGATCGCCCGACCGGAGAAACGTTCGATCATCCGGATGGCCTGCAACAGGTAGGAAGCCTGGGCGCCCGCGCACACCAGTCGGTCGGCTTCGGTGAGGATCGGTCGCAGTTGCAGGTCCACCCGCGGGAAGCGCTCGCGGAACTGGCGCTCCAGCCACCAGGTGGTAGTGGCCATGCGCAGGTCCAGCAACTGGCTTTGGGCGAGCAGGAAGGTTCCGGTGCAGTTCGCGGCGATCCAGGCACCGGCTTGCCACTGTTGCACGAGCCAGGTGCAGGCTGCGCGCTCACGTTCCAGAAGCTGGTCGAATGCGCGGCTCCCGGCGTAGTGGATGCTGGGAATGAATACCAGGTCGAAGCGTTCCCTGGGCTTGATCTTCTGAGTCTGGATAGCCAGGCCATTACTGGTGGTGACCAAGCCTCCGCACAGCGACACGAAGCGCCACTGATAGCCGTGCGCGCTGCTCCCCTGACGCTGCAGGTGCGAGTTGGCAACCTGCAGGATGTCTGCGAAGCCGGTGGCACTGGATGCGTAGCAGCCATCGAAGGCCAGGATTGCAGCACAAGGCATGGAGTGTCCGATCTCGCATAGAAATTGTCTTTATAGACAATATACAGGGTCAGGCAGCCTGCCTAGAGTGGCGCGATTGCGGTTCTTCTCAACGATTGGATAGCGCTATGCCTCAAGAGACTCAGGAAATCGTGGTAGCAGGTGCGGCAAGAACGGCCATCGGCAGCTTTGGTGGCGCCTTGCGTGATCAGTCCGCTTGTGACCTGGCTACCCTGGTGGTCAAGGAAGCCATCGCTCGTGCCGGGGTGTCGCCGACACAGGTGGGGCAAATCGTGTTGGGCAACGTGCTGCATACCGAGCCACGGGACATGTATGTGTCACGCGTTGCCGGCCTGCAAGCGGGCATGGACCAGGCTTCGACCGCCCTGACCCTCAACCGCCTGTGTGGGTCCGGGCTGCAGGCCGTCGTGACGGCGGCCAACGCCATTCGCCTGGGCGAATGCGAGATTGCCATCGGCGGTGGGGTCGAGACCATGAGCCGCTCGCTCTATGCTTTGCCAGCCGCCCGTTGGGGCGCGCGCATGGGCGATAGCCAACTGATCGACATGATGACCGGCGCGCTCACCGACCCCTTCGGCGCAGGCTCCATGGGCGTCACGGCGGAAAACGTCGCAGGCCTGTATGACATCACCCGCCAGCAGCAAGATGCATTTGCCCTGCAAAGCCAGCGCAAGGCCAACGCCGCCATCGCCGCCGGGCACTTCCGCTCGCAGATCGTGCCGGTACACATCAGCTCGCGCAAAGGTACGGTGGTGTTCGATACCGATGAGCACCCGAAAACCGACGCCAGCCTGGAGTCCCTGGCCGCATTGCGCCCGGCGTTTCGCAAGGAAGGCTCGGTGACTGCCGGCAACTCCTCGGGCATCAATGACGGTGCGGCCGCCTGTGTGCTGATGACCGCCGCCGCAGCCCAACGCCACGATGTCCAACCCCTGGCGCGGATGCTCGGCTATGCCGTTTCCGGCGTCGATCCTGCCGTGATGGGGACCGGCCCGATCCCGGCGGTGCGGCAAGTGCTGCAGCGCACCGGGTTGAGCCTGGACAGCTTCGATGTGATCGAGTCCAACGAGGCCTTCGCCGCACAGGCACTGGGCGTTTGCCAGGGCCTGGGGCTGGACCCTGCGCGCACCAACCCCAATGGCGGCGCCATTGCCCTGGGCCATCCCCTGGGCGCCAGCGGTACCATCCTGGCGGTGAAATGCATCTATGAGCTGCAGCGCATCCAGGGACGTTACGGCCTGGTCACCATGTGCATCGGTGGTGGCCAGGGCATCGCCGTGGTCTTCGAGCGAATCTGAACCGCGCCCCGTGCAGCGAAGGGCGGCCCTGCCCTTCGCTGACTCCTCGCCGGCAAGCAGATAGCACCATCACGCCAGGAGCGCTTGTCACAGGAAACATCCATCTAGACTCAAATGAATCAACAAAGGCTCAATTGTGAATTACAATGCTCGGATGCAAGCAAAAGTAATTTTCTGTTAAAGCCCTTCCCGATCTGTCTGGAAATGAATGATCCCATGGCCCCTGATGATGAACGCCTTCTCAAGTTGCTGACCACCGCGATAGTCAACCACCCCCGTGCGACCATGAAGGATCTTGCCGTGCTGGCCGGCGTCAGCAAGGCGACGCTGAACCGCCACTACGGCACTCGAGCGAACCTGGAGTACCAGCTCGAGGCGCACGCCAAGGGCGTGTTGGCACAGATCACTCGCACCGCCGAGCTGCACAGCGCCGAGCCATTGCACGCCCTGCAGTACCTGATCAAGGAGCATCTCACCCACCGTGACATGCTGGCCTTGCTGCTATTCGAGAACCGCCCGAAGACTCCCCCCCTGGAAAACGAAGAGTCCTATGCCAAGGACCTGGATGCATTTTTCCTGCGGGGGCAGCACCTGGGAGTGTTCCGCATCGACATCAGCGCCGCGGCCTTTACCGAGCTGTTCATCAATCTGGTCTACGGCATGGTCGACGCCGAACGCCGCGGGCGCGCAGCCAGTTCCAGGTCGGCCAGCACCCTGGTGCAGATATTCCTCCACGGCAGCGTCGCCTCGGCCGCCAGCAACCTGCCGGAATGAAAATGGCCGGCGGGGTCGCCCCAGCCGGCCATGGTTTTTCATTTATTTGAGCAGCGGTACTTGCTGCCCGGTCTGCAGTACTTCTGCAGCATCCAGTTGCGCCTCGATCTGCAGGAAACGCATGGCGATCTTTGGCGACATCTGCTGTGCGACTTCATCAATGTAGCGATACAGGACCTTCTGCTGCTTCTCGTGCAGGGCCTTGTAGGTCTTGATCATTCCTGCCGCCTCCTCATTGCTCACCGCCCCGGAACCGTAGGCCCGCGCATACTCCACCAGCAGCTGGAACGAGTCCTTGTTCAGCCCGTCCATTTCATTGCGATAGCGTGTGTAGATCGGCCAGAAGGCCTCGGCCTGTTCGCTATCGAGTTCCATGTTTGCCTCCACCATGCGCTTGCGCTTGTAATTGAGGGCTTCGATCTGGTTCTTGATCTTCTCCTTGTTCTCGCTCATTACCTCCTGGACCGAAGGCAAAGGCTCCTGTGCCTGTGCGGCGAAACACAGGCCGGCGGTGAACAGTACAGTACACAACAGGCGCCTGGACATGGCGTGACTCCTTTTACATTGGCTTGAAAACAGCTTGATCACCGCGAGGCTTCCTTGAGCGCGATCTTCGGTGCCCATTCCAGCCATTCATCATTGACGGCATCGAACAGGGCAAAGGTCTGGCCTGGCCTGGCCTGTTCGCCCATTTGCGGATTGTCCGGCGTGGCGAAGGCAATGCCGCCCGCCACCAGCGCCTCCAGGGACTCGGTGCGCACGGACACCCCCTTGAACAGGCCCGCCTCGATGCCTACCCCGCTGGCGTTCCAGAAGCGGCTTGCGGTGTGCACCAGCGGTGCATAGCGCGGCTCGATAAGAATGCTGATCAGCACCCGGTCCGCTTGTTGTCCCAGGCTCATGTCGATGACTTTGCCCACCGGCATCTTGCGATAGGTCACCGGGCTGCCGAGCTTGATCGAGCCCTTGTCCGCAGCGCTCAGGGTCAAGCGCAAGCCATCGCCGAGCCCGAGCAGGTTCGGGGCTTCTTCCTGGATCTGGAAGCGCGTCTGGCGCTCTCCCGGACGGCTCGCCGGCAAGGCCTCGATGTAGGGACCGCTAACCAGGGTGCCGAGATTTTCCGTGCGCAACAGCCCCAGTGCCGGCCGTACGACCCAGAAGCGCGTGCCGCTGCGGGCGAACTGCTCGCCGTTGGCCCCCAGGCGCGCCTTGAGCAACACCCCGGACAGGTCATTCTTCAAGCCGATGCCTTCGACCTTGCCGATCACCAACCCCTTGAACCGAATCGGCGTACCTTCGCGCAGGCCTTCGGCATCCTCGACACCCAGCTGGACCTCCACACCGCGGGCCATGGCGGCCTCCTCACTGTCGTAGAGGGCGAACCGGCGATCCTCGCCCGAGGACGACGCCTTGGGGTCCAGAGTGTCGAAGGCGATGCCGCCATTGATCAAGGTCTGCAGCGACTCGCTCTTGACCTTGACCCCGGTGAAGTCGCCGCTCAGGGTCACGCCACTGGCGTTCCAGAAGCGCGTGGAGCTGTTTACCAGGCGCGCGTACTCGGGCTCGACATGCACCCCGATCATCACTTGCTGGTTGTCCGCCGACAGCTGGTAGCTCTGCACGCTGCCGACACGGATCTGCCGGTAGAGCACCGGCGCCCCGACCTCCACCGAACCGCGCCGGTCACTGGTCAGCACCAGGTGCAGGCCCGGTACGTTCATGTCCATGGGCGGCGCCTTGGAGCGGGCGCTGAATTCCCGGCGCGGCGCCCCGCTCTTGGCAAAACGCACGGCGATGTAGTTGCCCTTGACCAGGGCATCCAGGCCAGTGATCCCGGCCAGCGAGATATTCGGTTTTACGGTCCAGAACTCGGTGCCCTCCAGCAGCAGGGCCTCGACCCGCGGGTCCATCGCCAGCTCGGCGGTGGCGCCACTGAAGTCCTGGTTCATGTCGACGGTCTTGACCAGGCCGACCTGCACGCCGTTGTACATGACCGGGGTGCGCCCGGGCTCGATTTCACTCAGGTCCTTCATCTTCAGCTTCACCCGCAGGCCGACCTGGGCCGCGTCGTAGTCCTCATACAGGCGAAACGGCTTGGTCGGATCGGTGGGTGGGCTGTCGCGGTGGTTGTCCGCCGTGGCGAAGGAAATACCGCCCGCGGCCAGGGTCAGCAGCGATTCGCTGCGCACCTTGAAGCCCGACAGGCTGCCGGAGATCGAGATGCCGCTGGCGTTCCAGAAACGCGTGTGCTTGCGCACCAGGTCGGCGTAGGCCGGCTCGATATGCACCTTGATCTCGATGGTGCGCTGGTCCTCGCCGAGCTGGAAGCTTTTCACCTGGCCCACCAGGATCTGCTTGTAGAACACCGGGCTACCCTGCTCCAGGGAACCCAGGCGGTCGGCTTTGAGAGTGATGTGCAGTCCGGGCACCTTCTCGGACATCGGTGGCGGTTCAGCCAGGGCTGTATAGGAGCGCACGCCTTGATCGCCCTTGTCGCCCTTGGCCGGATCCACCGCGATATAGACCCCGGAGACCAGGGTCTCCAGGCCTGTCACGCCCGCCAGGGACACCCGCGGCTTGACCAACCAGAAACGCGTATCGTTGTTCAGGTACTCCCGGGACTCCTTGGTCAACTCGATGGAGGCGATCACCCCCTTGATGTCTTCGCTGACACTCAGGTCCACCACCTTGCCGACCGAAATGCCCTTGTACAGCACCTCGGTCTTCTTGGCCTGGATGCCGTCGCCGCTCTCGAAGCGGACCTGGATCACCGGGCCGGCTTCGTCATAGGCGCGCCAGGCCAGCCAGGCGCCGATGACCAGGGCGAGCAGTGGCAGGATCCAGATCGCCGACCAGTTGCTGGTCTGGTGTTTTTTGGGGGCAGGCAAGTCACTCATTTTCATTATCCAAGTGGGTGTTGTCCCATATCAGTCGTGGGTCGAAAGTCACTGCTGCCAGCATGGTCAGCACCACTACGCTGGCAAAGGCGGCGGCACCGAGATTGGCCTCGATCCGCGCCAGGTGGCCAAAGTTCACCAGGGCCACCAGGATCGCGATGACGAAAATATCCAACATCGACCAGCGCCCGACCCACTCGATGAAGCGGTACATGACGATTCGCTGGCGAGCGGACATCGGCTGGTGGCGTTGCACCGAGTAGAGCAACAGCGCAATGCCCACCAGCTTGAAGGTGGGCACGACGATACTGGCCACGAACACCACCAGGGCGATGGGGGTCATGCCCAGTTGGACCAGGCTGCCCACGCCACTCATGATCGTGGCCGGCGACCCGCTGCCGAAGATGTTGACGGTCATGATCGGCAACAGGTTGGCGGGGATGTACAAAATCATCGCGGTGATCAGCAAGGCCCAGGTGCGCCTGATGCTGTTCGGGCGGCGCGCATGCAACACCGCACTACAGCGGCTGCAGCGCGGTGATCGCTCCTGGCCGGCCGGGTTGAGTTGATGACATTCACCGCAGACCCAAATGCCTGCATCGATTGCACGCATCAATGACCCTCCTTGACCGGCACCTGCCCAGGCGACCCCGGGTAGGCGCCGGCACTCGATCAGGGCTGCGCCTGGCGTTGCGCCAGTTGCTGGTCCTGGTTGTCTTTCCAGCCGCCGCCCAGGGAGCGGAACAGATTCACCAGGGCGATCTGCCGTTGGGTACTGGCCTCGATGAACGCGGTTTCATTGGCGAAGCTCGCACGCTGGGCGTCGAGGTAGCGCAAGTGGCTGTCGATCCCTCCCTCGTAACGTGCCTTGGCCAGTTTCAGCGATTCGACGCTGGTATTGGCCAGGGCGCGGCGAGCGGCTTCTTCCCGGCGCAGGGTGTCGGTAGCGGCCAGGGCGTCCGCCACTTCGCGAAACGCGGTCTGGATGGTGCCCTCGTACGCCGCGACGGCCGAGTCCTTGCGGGCCTCGGCCAGGCTCAGGCTTGCACGATTACGCCCACCATCGAAGATGGGCAACGATAGGGTCGGTATGAAGCTCCAGGAACGTGAGCCGCCATCGAACAGGCCGGACATCTGCGCACTGGAGGTGCCGAAGCTGCCGGTCAAGGTGATCCGCGGGAAGAACGCCGCCCGCGCAGCGCCGATGTCGGCATTGCGCGCTTGCAGACGGTGTTCGGCGGCCAGGATGTCCGGACGTCGCTCGATCAGCGACGACGGCGAACCCGCAGCGATGTCCTGTACCAGCAACAGCTTGTCTTGCTGGGTCTGGGGAATCGATGTCGCTGCATCCGGGGTACCCAGCAGCAGCACCAGGGCGTTGAATGCCTGCTGTTTCTGCCGCAGGGCGGCCTCTTCGTCGGCCCGGGACTGCTCAACCAGCCCCAGCGCTTCCTGGTAGTCCAGCGCGGTGGCGTTACCCACGGCACGATGCCGACTGATCAGGGCGAAGGAGTACTCGCGACTGATCAGGGTCTGCTGGGTCAGGGCCAGGCGGCGCTGGGCGCCGTCATGGACCAGGTACGCCTGGGTGACCTCAGCGATCAGCGCGATACGTGCCGAGCGCCCCGCCTCCTCGGTGGCCAGGTATTGCTGCAGGGCCGCATCGCTGAGGCTCTTGACCCGACCGAACAGGTCGACTTCGTACTCAGGCAGCGACAGGCCGACCTGGTAGGTGCTGGCCACGCTGGATTGCCCCTTGCTGGACAGGTCCGCCGGCAGGCGCTGGCGGTTGCCCGAGGCCCCCGCGCTCAGCCCCGGGATACGATCGGCCCGCTGGATACGGTACTGCGCTCGGGCCTGTTCGATGTCCAGCAGGGTCTGGCGCAGCGAACGGTTATTGTCCAGGGCGGTACCGACCAGCTTGCGCAACTGCGGATCGACAATGAAGCTCTGCCAATCCAGTTCGCTGGCCTGACGCCCCTGCTGGGCGGACGCGCCGCTCCAGCTATCGGCGACCGGCGCAGCCGGACGTTCATAGGTCGGGGCCATCGAACAACCACCCAGGGCCAGGGCGATCAGCAGCGCCGATACGGTAAAAGCAGGAATACGCATGCTGATCACTCCTGGGGCAGGGCTGGTTGTTCGGTAGCAGGCCGTTTGGTACGCAGCACCGACAGCAGCCAGACGAAGCAGATAGGCACGAACAGCACGCCCAGGAAGGTGGCGCTGAGCATGCCACCGATCACGCCGGTACCGATGGCGCGCTGGCTGGCCGCACCGGCACCGGTGGCGATGGCCAGGGGGACCACGCCCAGGATGAAGGCCATGGACGTCATGATGATCGGGCGGAAGCGCAGGCGAGCGGCCTCGATAGCGGCATCACGCAGGCTATAGCCCTTCTCCCACAGTTCCTTGGCGAACTCGACGATCAGGATCGCGTTCTTCGCCGACAGACCGATGATGGTGATCAAGCCGACCTTGAAGTACACGTCGTTGGGCATGCCCACGAGGATCACCGCCAGCACTGCACCCACGGCGCCGATCGGTACGATCAGCATCACCGACAACGGGATCGACCAGCTTTCGTACAGCGCCACCAACAGCAGGAACACCACCAGGATCGCCAGGGCGAACAGGCCCGATGCCTGGCCCGCGGAAACCTTCTCCTGGTAGGACAGGCCGGTCCATTCGTAGCCGATGCCCGGTGGCAGTTGCGAAGCCAGGTGTTCCATTTCGGCCATGGCCTGGCCGGTGCTGTAGCCCGGGCCTGCGTCACCGACGATACGGATCGACGGATAGCCGTTGTAGCGCACCAGTTGCACCGGCCCCTCTTCCCACTTGCTGGTTACGAAGGCACTGAGGGGTACCTGATTACCTTTGTTGTTGGGTACGTAGAGCTTGAGCACGCTTTCCGGAGTCATGCGCGCGCCCTGCTCGGCCTGGATCACCACCCGTTGCTGGCGACCGGCATTGGTGAAATCGTTGACCACATCGGAACCGAAGGCCGAGGACAAGGTAGAACTGATGGTCTCGAAGTTGACGCCCTGGGCCCGGGCTTTCTCACGGTCGATCAACAGGCGCAATTGTGGCGCCTCGGCCAGGCCTTCCATCATGCCGTAGAGGAACTTCGGATTGCCGTTGACCTGGCTCAGCAGCGTGTCCCGTGCTTGCAGCAGGGCCTCGCGCCCCAAGCCACCACGGTCCATCAGGCGCAGGGCGAAGCCGCCGGAGTTGCCCAGGCCATCGATAGGTGGCGGCGAGACCGCCATGATGGTGCCGTCGCTTGGCAATGCAAAGTGCTGGTTCAACGCGGCGACCTCAGCGGCAACAGATTCTTCCTTGCCGCGTACCGACCAATCTTTAAAAACCGGGAATGCGAGTGCCGCGTTGTCCCCCTGGCCGGAGAAGCTGAAACCGGAGACGAGAAAGACCGAATCCACCGCATTGCGTCCCTTGAGGTACTGTTCCAGCTCCTTGCCCGTGGTGTCGGTCCGCATGCGGCTGGCGCCGGGCGGCAGTTGCACGTCGACGATCATGTAGCCCAGGTCTTCGCTGGGTACGAAGGCTTCCGGCAGGCGCAGGTAGGTGTAGCCCAGCAGTGCGACGATACCGGCGTACACCAGCATGAAGCGCCCGGCACGCTTGACCAGCCCGGAACTGAGCACCGAATAGCGCTCGGTCACGCGGGCAAAGCCACGGTTGAAGGCACCGAAGAAACCACGTTTTTCGTGATGCCCTTCGGGGACCGGCTTGAGCAGCGTGGCGCACAGCGCCGGGGTGAAGGTCAGGGCCAGGAAGCCGGAGAACAGGATCGAGATCGCCAGGGATACCGAGAACTGCTGGTAGATGACGCCCACCGAGCCGCTCATGAAGGCCAGCGGCATGAACACCGCGGACAGTACCAGGGTGATACCGACGATGGCGCCGGATACCTGTTTCATCGCCTTGATCGTCGCGTCGGTCGGGGACAGCCCCTCCTCGGCCATGATCCGCTCGACGTTCTCCACCACCACGATGGCGTCGTCCACCAGGATGCCGATGGCCAGCACCATGCCGAACATGGTCATCATGTTCACCGAGAAGCCCAGCAGGTACATCACGGCCAGGGTACCGAGCAGACACACGGGTACCACGATGGATGGAATCAGGGTGTAGCGCACGTTCTGCAGGAACAGGAACATCACCAGGAACACCAGGACCATGGCTTCGAGCAGGGTATGGATCACCTTCTCGATGGCCACGTCGACGAAACGCGAGGTGTCGTAGGGTACGGAGTACTGCATGTCGCTGGGGAAGAACTGCGACAGTTCGGCCAGGCGAGCCTTGACCAGGGTCGCGGTCTCGATGGCGTTGGCGCCTGGCGACAGCTGGATGGCGCCGCCTACACCTGGAGTGCCGTTGAGGCGCGAGGAGATGTTGTAGCTTTCGCTGCCGACTTCCAGGCGAGCGACGTCAGCCAGCTTGACGGTAGAGCCGTCGGGATTGGAGCGCAGGACGACCTGGCCGAACTCTTGTGGGTTGTCCAGGGTGCCCTTGACTGCAAGGGTCGCGGTCAGCTCTTGTTCACTGGTGCCTGGCGCGCTGCCGAAGGCGCCCGCCGGTACCTGTACGTTCTGCCCGCGGATGGCGGTGCTCACGTCCTCGATGGACAGGCCATAACCCACCAGTTTCTGTGGATCGATCCAGACCCGCATCGCGGCTTCGGAGGAGAAGAACTGCAGCTTGCCGACACCCGGCAGGCGACGCAGTTCGTTGTTGATGTTACGCGCGGCATAGTCGCCCAAAGCCGTGGTGTCGCTGCGCTCTGCGCCTTCCTTGTAGTTCAGGGCGTAGATCAACAGGAAGCCGGCGCTGGTCTGCTCGACCTGCAAGCCCTGGGTGAGTACAGCCTGGGGCATGCGCGCCTCGGCTTTCTTCAGGCGGTTCTGCACATCGACCTGGGCCAGGTCCGGGTCGGTACCGGGCTGGAAGGTCACGACGATTTCGGCCGAACCGTTGGAGTTGTTGGTCGATTCGAAATAGAGCAGGCCCTTGGCGCCGTTGAGCGACTCTTCGAGCACGCTGGTCACCGACTCCACCAGCACTTTGGCCGAAGCACCCGGGTAGGTCGCGCTTACCGTGATCTGGGGTGGTGCAACACTGGGGTACTGCGCCACCGGCAGCTTGGAAATGATCAGCAGGCCGGCCAGGGAGATGAACAGAGCCACCACCCAGGCAAAATTCGGGCGCTTGATGAAAAAATCAGACATCAAAAAATCCTCGTGTCGTGGCCGAGCTTATTGTTTCTGCCCGGTTGGCGTTGCCTGGGCCTGCGTTGGAGTCACCTTGACCCCCGGTTGCACAGCGGCCAGGCCGCCAACGATCACCTGATCCCCGGCCTTCAGGCCTTCGGTGATCTGCCAGCGCGAACCCTGCATGGTGCCGGTGGTTACGCTGCGAGCCTCGGCCCGGCTGTCCGCCCCCACGACCATCACGTGGGAACTGCCGTCATTGGCACGCTTGACGGCACGCTGCGGCACCAGGATGGCATGGTTGTCAGTGCCCTGTGGGGTGTTCACCCGCACGTACATACCTGGCAGCAGGACGCCATCGGCGTTGTCGAACTTGCCGCGCAAGGTGATCTGGCCGGTACCAGGATCGACCGCCACATCGGCGAATTGCAGTGCGCCCTTGCGCTCATAAGAAGTGCCTTCGACTCGAATCGTCAGGGCCTTGCCATCCCCTTCGGCCAGGCTGCCGCTCTTGAGCGACTCACGCAGGCGCAAGGCGTCGGCAGCGGTCTGGGTGAAGTCGGCGTAGATGGGATTGAGCTGCTGGATACGCGCCATCAAGGTTGCATCCCCCTGCCCCACCAAGGCGCCTTCGGTCACCAGGGCACGGCCCACCCGGCCGGAAATCGGCGCAGTAACCGAGGCATACCCCAGGTTCAAGCGCGCGGTCTCCAGATCGGCCTGGGCCGAGCGAGTGGCCGCCTGGGCGCTGTTCAGGTCGGCGCTGGCCTTGTCGTAGTCCTGTTGGCTGACGGCTTCGATCTTCACCAGTGGCTCGTAGCGCTTGACTCGCGCCTGGGCTTCCTTGAGGCCGGCCTGAGCCCGTGCCAGGTCGCCTTCGGCGCGAGACGCCGCGGCCTTGAGCGGCGCGGGGTCGATCTGGAACAGCAGGTCCCCGGCCTTGACGTCGGCGCCCTCTTCAAAGCGCTTCTTCATGACAATGCCTGCCACCCGGGCGCGCACTTCGGCAACCCGCATCGGTTCGATACGTCCTGGCAACTCCGAAGTCAGAGCCAGGGACTCGGTCTTCACTGCAACGACATCCACCGGCAGCACCATTTCCGCCTGTTGTGGTTGCTCGGCCGAGGGGCCGCATCCTGCCAACGCAATGACAGCTGCCAATGCACTGATCCTTCCTATTGCACGCAAATCGACCATGGCACACCCAACTATTGATTGATAATGTCCAGAATGGTACTTTCAAACCATAAATGAGTCAATAACGTCTCACATGAGCTTTTTTGTCTCAACTCTCTTTAGGAAGCACTACGAAATTCTTGCGCACGGATGTGCACTGCAAGATTCAACTGGGACCTGCTGATGACCCTGACGCCCCATGACGAACGATTCATCAAGGCGCTGGCCGTTGCCATCGTCGACCATCCGCGAGCCACGCTTAAGGAGCTGGCGGAAGCCGCCGGCATGAGCCGCGCTACCCTGCATCGCTTCTGTGGAACCCGTGACCACTTGCTCGAGATGCTCGAGTCCTATGGCGAGGACGTGTTGCACCAGATCATCGAATCCTCTTGCCTTGAGAGTGCCGAGCCCCTGGCGGCGCTGCATGACCTGATCAAGGAGCATCTGGCCCATCGCGAAGTGCTGATCTTCCTGGTGTTCCAGTACCGCCCCGACTTCCTCGACCCCGAGTTCGATGGCGCCCGCTGGCAGCCCTACATCGACTCACTGGATGCGTTCTTCCTGCGCGGGCAGCATCGCGGAGTATTTCGCATCGACGTTACCGCCGCGGTGTTCACCGAGCTCTTCCTCACCCTGGTCTATGGCATGGTCGATGCAGAGCGACGCGGGCGGGCAGCCAGCGCCAACTCCGCCCATACTCTCGAACAGATGTTTCTGTATGGCGCTTCCAGCCTGCCACCCGCTTAAATCCAGGCCATGCCCTGACAGGATCCATTCAATGCCGCACCCCAAGCCCACCGGTTTGCCCAATCTGCCTCTGCAGGACCTGATCGCTTGCCATGAATGCGACCTGCTCATGCGCCGCGAACCTCTGGCGGCCGGTGAAAAAAGCTGCTGCCCGCGTTGCGGTTACGAATTGGCCGCGCACCGCCATCAGTGGCGGCGTCGCTGCTTTGCCCTGGTCCTGACTGCGCTGCTCCTCTACATACCGGCCAACTTCCTGCCGATCATGCACCTGACCCTCCTCGGGCAGACCCGTAGCGACACGCTCTGGACAGGCGTGGTCGGGCTCTATGACAGCGGCATGCAGGGAGTCGCCATCCTCGTGTTGCTGAGCAGCATGGTGATCCCGTTGCTCAAGTTGCTCTGCCAACTGCTGGTGCTGCTCAGCCTGCATTTTCGTATCGCCCTCCGGACCGGGATGCTGCTCTACCGCAGTTACCATCACTTGCGCGAGTGGGGCATGCTCGAGGTATACCTGATCGGCATCCTGGTCTCCATCGTCAAGCTGGTGGATATCGCCGACCTGAGCCTGGGTATAGGCCTGGCTTGCTTCGTGGCACTGCTGCTGACCCAGATCTGGCTCGAGATGAGCATGTCACCGCATCAGGTTTGGGACGCATTGGCCGAGGAGATCGACGAACCTGCACGTTGACCCACCCGGGCCTGCTCCCCATCAGAAGTGCTTTATCACCTCACTGATCCCGGCAACCGGTGAATGGAGATGAGATGTACGGGCCAGTTGCGCATCATTACTGTGATCCGCGGTCTTTGGAGCCAGGGAATACAGGCCTCCCGAGCACACCATGATGAAAAGTAGAGAGAGCATGACTTTACGCATGGAAACCTCCGTCACCCGAGTCGAAATCGAGTGCAGTGTTTTTGTTATTGGTCTCTCTAGTCTGCCTCTCTCAGATCACAAAAAGCTTAGCTTCCCATGCCATGAAATTAGCACTTCGTGCCAATCCCAAACTGTGCTGCGAGCGTAGCCGACGCGACCTGAATCAGCGCTGACCATCGCTTTGGATGGCCTCCTGCTCCAAAGGTGATCCAAGGCCAGGCGCGCATGGAAAGACTGCACTGTTGATGAACGGCGCCTCACCAGGCGGCACCTGGCTCTCGCACCAGTGCGGCTTGCCTGCCCACCATCGAAGCTATCCTCGGCCTGGAAGTCATTCATCCCGTCATCGCAGGTTTGGCAGCATCGTGCGCTACGCTTTGCCTTTGAACGTTTTCCCGGCGCCTTCATGGATACATTGAGCAAACTTGAAATCGAGACGGCCCTAGCACAACGGCTGCCCAACTGCTCTGTCAGTTGTACGATCAATCCCGACGGTCATCTGTCGGTGGATGTCCTTGCGCCGGGCACCAACCAGTTCACCATCGCCAACATCGACCGCACCCACTATCACGGTGAGCCAGGCATCAACCGGCTGGTGCGCGAGATACTCGAGGAAATGGTCGTCTCGCGACAGTCATCCCACCTTCCCTGAGCCACGTAGTGAAGGGCTCGACCTATTGGATAAGCCGATTCTTCAATTGGAGGTTGGTGCAACGACCAACCGATTTTTTCGCTGATTATTTTTGCAGTCCTCCCCTGGGCCTGCCGGTCAGATTATTACCAATGCACGACATCGGCCTTGCAAGCCGCGGTTCCAGCGCTGGTCGCGACCAGCAGGACCTGCCGTGTAAAGTCAAACCGCAGAGAAGGGACGACATCATGTACAGCATCCACCAGCGCCTGCAGGCCCGTGCCTGCCGTAAGCTTGCCCTAGAACAGAACCAGCGCCTGCTCAAACAAGCCCATACCCTGAACAGCCAGGCTTACGCACTCCTCGACAAGGTCCGGCCCGACCTGGATACCTTCGAGCAATACCACTTGCTGCGTAACAAGGCCGAGGAGAAATTCCAGGAAGCCAATGAGCACCTGCAACTGGTCAACCGGGAGTTCGGCGAGCCCCAGGCCTCAGGCTTTGCTCCTCTGCTGCGCACCTCCCCGCCCAAACAGGCATCCCGCAGATCGCTTCTACAGCGCACCGGGCGCTAGTTCCCGAAATACGCCATCAAGCCACCCAAATGCCTGCATTGTCAGGTCTTGCGCCCGGCCCAGATCAACGCCACGCAAACGTTGGCGATCCCATAGAAGTACGCCAAGGATGCATCGAGACTTTCTGGAACAGGGGCCCTACGAAACGACTACCCACCATGTGCTCGCGCACGAAGCACTGGGTGAACGGGGAATAGCTGATCACTCGCCAGGGTTTGCCCCGCGATTCCCGGGAACCGCCCCGAGACACCACCCTGCCCGTCCCGGCAAACCATCAACGGCCAAGCGCACCCTGCGCGCTTGGCCCTGATAGTTACGGCACGATCCTCACGGACTTTTTGTGGGTGAAAGTAAGGTAGCTAAAACGTCCATGGTATTCGCCCATGCCCGAAGCACCGATGCCGCCAAAAGGAAGGTACGGGGAGAATGCGTGCAGCAACACGCCATTGACCTGCGCATCACCGGACTGGATCTGGTCGATAATGCCTTTGGCAAGGTCGACGTCCTTGCCGAACACATACACCGCCAACGGCTTTGGATGATGCTTGTTGATCAGGCTTACAGCAGTGGGAACCTCATCGTACTCCAGCACCGGCAAGATCGGCCCGAACAGCTCTTGCGCCATCAGCGGGTCATCCCACTGGACATTGTCCACCACCGTGGCACTGAACGAACGCTTCTCCATGTCGGCCCGGGCACCGACCAGGACCTGACCGCGGGTTTCCTCGATCAAAGCAGCCAAGCGTGCGACCTGGTGCGCGGTCACGATCTTGCCGGTGGAGTCGACCTCCGGCAGCTCGACCTTGACCCTTTCCACCAAGCGTTGCAGCAGGGTGTCTTTGACGCTGCTATGGACATAGAGGTAATCAGGGGCGATGCAGGTTTGGCCGCTATTGATGAATTTGCCGAACATCAACTGATCGACCGCCTGGTCGATGTCCGCATCAGGCAGGACGATCAGCGGGCACTTCCCCCCAAGCTCCAGCACAACTGGCGTCAAGTGCTCCGCCGCCGCCTTCATGACCACCTTCCCCACGTTTGGACTTCCAGTGAAGAAGATGAAGTCGAAGGGCAGGCTCAACAGGTGGGTATTCTCGTCTCGCCCGCCTTGAACGAGCGTGACGTATTCAGGGGCGAATGCAGCAGCGATGATGTTCTCGATGACCCGCGATGTCTCGGGAGTGGCCTCCGACGGTTTGATGATGCAGGTATTGCCGCCCACGATGGCGCCGATAAGAGGCGTCAGGGTGAGGTTCAGCGGATAGTTGAACGGGCCGATGATGTAACTAACACCGTAAGGCTCCTGGACGACGTAGCACTGCGATGGAGCGATGATGTCCGGAGTCGGAACAAGCTCGGGAACGACCCATTCATCCAGATTCGCCAAGGCGAAATCTATTTCATGCAGAACCTCGCCGATTTCGGCCAGGTCCACCACGTCCTTGGGCTTACCCAGATCTTCGGCCAAAGCGAAGTAGAGGGCCTCCTGGTTCTCGACCACCGCGTCGCGGAGCCGCTTCAAGGCCGCCTTTCTAAAGCCGACATCCGCTGTCGCGCGGGTGGCGAAGAAAGCCTTCTGGGCTGAAAAGAGCGAGTCGATCATCGTCGGGGACAGATAGTTCATGGATGTATATCTCTTGGTGTTACAGGTTCGATTGGTAGCGACCGGAGCCAGGGAGACCCGCTTGAAAACAGCAAGCTGTTGTCACTCTCCGTGCCCAGGAGATGGGGCCTTGCCCAAAACTCCCTCGCAAACATGAGCGATTCCAGGCAAGCACGTGCCGCTACGGGTCTGCAGATACTGATCCGCTCAAAGGCGGGCCCCGTGAGATAAGCGCCGCATATCGCGCATTCAAACTCACTTGGGCAGCCGAACCCTCAAAGCAAGAGCTGTTCCAGTTTTTTGATAAAGAATTTATTCGTTAAATTTCAATAAGTTACATGTTTTTTAAAAACTCAACCTGGCACTTTGACCGATCGCTCGTTGCACATTTGAAACACCGGTTTCACTATAGAAAAAACTATGGATGCTGGACATGCACAACCAAGAGTACCTGCCCAGGGTGGTCGCGCTGATCACCCACCTTCGCCTGCCTGAGGGCCCTAGCCGGATGGCGCGGATCGTCGAGCAGGTGATCCCGGACTATTACGGTCGAGCTCGCATAGAGGTTGTCGAGACCACGGTCAACCAACTGCTGGAAACCGGGCGCGCCCTTGAGGCCAGGGGGGATGTCGATGTCATCATCGGTTCGGGAGCAACATCCGAGTACCTCAGGCGACATCTCTCGACCGCCGTCCTGTCGATTCGCATGGGGGAGTACGATCTTATTCGCGCGCTCGACCTGGCCCGGGCACGAGCCACCAAGGTGGGCATCGTCAGCTTCCAGCACGAGCATCCCGCGCTCCAGGCCATGTCGTCGCTGTTCACCGTCGACATCCGTCAAGTCACCTACAGCAGCTACGAGGACGCCCGCCAACAGATCCATCACTTGGTGGATGACGGTTATCGCCTGGTGGTGGGTTCTTCGACAGCAGTGGAAACGGCCGAGGCAGCGGGTGCGCAAGGTGTCCTGGTGCTTAACGCCGATACCGTGCGACGCGCCATGGAGGATGCCCTGGCGATTTGCCGAAGCCGCCAGCAAAGCCTCATTCAGCAACAACGCCTCAATGCGGTGTTACGCAATCTATCCGATGGCGTGATCGCCGTGGATGCCGAGTGCGCCGTCCAATCGCTGAATCCACGCATGGCGTCCCTTCTGGGCATCACCAGCGATTGGGCGCGGGGACGGTCACTCAGCGAAGTCGTTCCCGGTCTCGACATCAGCAATCTCCAATTCAGCGACGACACACAAGAAAGCCACATCCTCAAGGTCGGCGGCCGAACACTGGCAGCCAATGTCACACCCATCATCGAAAACGGCAGGCCCGATGGCCTGGTGATTACCTGCCAGGAAGCGAACGCGATTCAGCGCACGGAGCGACGCATTCGTAGCCAGATCAAGCCAAGGCAGTTCACCGCCCGATATCGCTTCGAACAAATGCTCGGCCAGGCCCCGAGTTTTCGCATCATGCTGGACCTTGCCCAACGCTATGCAGGCGCCGACGCCACGGTGCTCGTCCAGGGTGAAAGCGGAACCGGCAAGGAGCTCCTGGCTCAAAGCATACATAACGCCAGCCCCCGCCAATCCGGGCCCTTCGTTGCCATCAACTGTGCGGCGTTTCCAGAGTCACTGCTGGAGAGCGAGCTCTTCGGCCACGAAGAAGGCGCCTTTACCGGATCACGCAAGGGCGGCAAGGCCGGCCTGATAGAAAACGCCCACATGGGGACCCTGTTCCTCGATGAAATAGGCGACATGCCAGTGACGCTGCAGACACGCCTTTTGCGGGTACTGCAGGAGCGTGAAGTACTGCGCCTGGGGGCAACCGAACCGACCCCCATAGACATTCGCGTGATTGCCGCCACCCATCGGGATCTGCGCACACGGGTCCGCGAAGGTGAGTTCCGCGAGGACCTCTATTACCGGGTGAACATCTTGCGCCTGGCCATCCCCCCGCTGCGCGAACGCCCTGAAGACATACCGATGCTCGCCCAGTTCCTGCTGGCCAAGCTATCGCCGCGAACGGCGGCCAGCACGGTCGCCCACGCGCTGCTCGAGCGGCTCATGCCCCATCTTCAGCGGCACAGCTGGCCAGGCAACATTCGCGAGCTGGAGAACATCGTCGAGCGAGCCGTGTTATCGGCCAATGTGCTCCAGGACGGCAACACTTCGCTGGACCTGCGGATGCTATTCGACGAACTGTTCGAACCGTCGCCGGCCCAACCTTCCACAATGGCCGGGCCGCAGCCAGCGCAAGACTTGCGCAGCCTCAGCCGTGCACAAGAAAGCGCTCGCGTCAGTGAAATGGTCGAACGCTGTGCCGGCGATATGGAGGAAGCCGCCAAGCGCCTGGGCATCAGCCGCACCACACTCTGGAGACGGTTGCGCGCTAAAAAGTCCAACTAGCAGATAAACAGGCCCTTTCAACCCTGAACTTTATTTCAGAAATGAAATGGAAAACGCGCCACGCACACCTACCTAGCGTTAAACGCTCATTCAAGAAATCACTCAACTCAATGATTTAAAAAGAGTTATTCCAACAATAAAAATACGCCCGACATATTGGCATGTCGCTTGCTCCTTGCAGTTTCGGCTTGGCACCCTCGTGTGCCCAGCCCTACTCAATACAAAAACAAGGCAGGAGGTGCCGATGCTGGGCATGATGATGAACTTCAACCTGAGTATCACCGCCATCATGCGGCAAGCGCTCATGGTTGCCGCCAATACCGAAATTGTCTCGCTGCTCCCCAACGGCCAAGTGCATAGATACACCTATGCCGAGGCGTTCGCTCGTGCAGGCCGCCTGGCCAATGTGCTGGACACCCTGGGCTGCCCTTCGGATGCACGGGTCGGAACCCTGGCCTGGAATAATCACCGGCATTTTGAGTTGCACTATGCAATTCCGTGTTCAGGACGCATCTGCCACACCATCAACCCCAAGCTGTTTCCCGAACAGGTCAGCTACATCATTCGCCATGCCGAAGACGACCTGCTATTCGTCGACCCGCAGTTCGTGCCGCTGCTGGAAAGCATCCAGCATGAAATCAGCAGCGTGCGCCGCTACATCGTGCTGTGCACGGCTGACGCATTACCTGCCAGCACGCTGCCCAATCTCGTTAGCTACGAAGCGTTGTTGCAGGCACACGATGAAGGCTATGACTGGCCCGATCTCAATGAGCATCGAAGCAGTGGGCTGTGCTACACCTCCGGGACCACGGGTAATCCCAAAGGCGTGCTGGCGAGCCATCGCAGCACCGTTCTGCATGGCATGGCCCAGAACATGGCCGACAATGTCGGGTTGCGGGCACTTGATGTGGTCATGCCCATGGTGCCAATGTTCCACGTCAATGCCTGGGGCATGCCCTACAACGCAGCGATGGTGGGTGCCAAGCTGGTGTTGCCAGGACCATGGGTCGGCGACGCAGGTGCCATGGTCAAGTTGATCAATGATGAGAAGGTCAGCCTCTCTCTTGCAGTACCGACCCTCTGGGCCAACATCTCTCAGTATCTCGATACCCAGGGCGGCACGATCCGTTCGTTGCGACGCGCCGTCAGTGGTGGCGCCGCATGTCCACTTTCACTGATCCAGGCCATGCAACGCCACGGTGTGACGTTGGAAAACGGCTGGGGGATGACCGAGTTGAGCCCAATGGGCAGCTACAACCGACGCCAGCCCTGGTATGACGCGTTGACCGAGGAGGCCCAGGCAAAGCAGTTGCTCAAGTCGGGAAGGGCATTGTTCGGCATCGAGATGCGCATCGTCGACGAAGCCCAGCGCGCCCTGCCCCACGACGGCCAGGCCGCGGGTTCGCTACAAGTCCGGGGCCCCTGGGTTCGCAATGGATACTTCGGAGAAGAGCCCTGCGAAGGTTGGTTTGATACCGGCGATGTGGCGACGATCGACCCCCGCGGCTACATGTTGATCACCGACCGCATCAAGGACGTGATCAAGTCGGGCGGGGAATGGATCTGCTCCGTGGAGATCGAGAATGCCGTCATGGCCCATCCCCAAGTGGCCGAGGCCGCGGTCATCGCCATCCCGCACCCTCGCTGGAGTGAACGACCACTGTTGATCATCGTTCCCAAGCACGCTGCAACCGCCCCCACCCATGAAGAACTCTTGGCATTTCTGGACGGCAAGATTCCGAAATGGTGGATGCCGGATAGCTGCGAGTACCTGGACAAACTCCCCCATACCGCCACCGGCAAGGTCAGCAAGAAGGCGCTGCGAGAGCACTTCGCCAGCTAGGCGCCCCCACTCGGCAGGCAGAGGGAACGTCCGCCGGCCTATGGCGTCGTCTCCTTGAATGCCTCTGACCCATAGGTCGCTTGCAGCGACAAGGAGCCCCCATGCCAGTCGATATCAGTCCCTTCATGATCACCACCCCGGTTGCCAGTTCCCCAAGCAACCCGGTGGCCCTGGAACTGATGGGCGCCCAGGCCCTGGCCCATGTGCCCCAGGTCATCAGCCAATTGCCCGACGGTTCGATCCGCATGAGCGCGCCGACCCGTGGTGCCTCCAGCAAGAGCACCCACCGCACTCGCTGCGAGTGGAAGGAGCCGCTGTACTGGTCCCTGGCCAGTGCTCGGCTGCACAGCAATCGCCAGGTCATGCGCCTGGAGCAGGTCAATTCGGCGCAAAAGGTGGTGATCTCGCAGATGCACGTCAAGGACGACGACAGCCCGGCGGTCAAGGTGTTCTGGAACAAGGGCCGGATCACCTGGGGCTTTCGCGCCAGCTTCGACCAGGGCGAACCGGCCACCAGCATCATCGCCACCAACGTTGCGCTGCACACTCCCTTCGAGATCACCCTGAGTGCCACGACAGGCGGCCTGGTCCTGGTGCGGGTGACCTGCAATGGCGTCGCCAGCACCAGTACTCCTGGGCAACTGGACAGCAGTTGGAACGACCACCGTTTCGACTTCCACGGCGGGATCTACAACCAGGTCGACTACAGCGACAGCACCCCCGCCAGCGAAGGCTCGGTGTGCATCATCAGTGAGCTGCAAGTCAGCCATACGCTGGCTTGAAGCGGGCCCCACGGGCTTCACCATCTGGGTTGCGGTGCTGCGGGTCCCGGCACCATCTCCCTACCGGCGTCCCCCCCTCGGTGGTGCACCTGGCCTCGGGTGCTTGGGCAGGACGCCGCCGGACATCAGGACCATGGCGAGCCGGGTGACCATCCGGGCCTCCAAGGATTGCGCCGGCGGCGTCCCATGCAGGCGTTGCACTGGCCTGGCACTCACGCGCGCTGCCAGACCACCGGGAACCAGTCTTCACGCATGCGATCGCCGTCGTTCAGGTCGATGCCGGGAAACGGTGGAGAAGTACGCCCCGGGCGCTGGATATAGCGCACATCGTCGCCCATGAACCGGGTAGAGAACGCCCGCCGACGGCCACTCCCAGTATTGCCGGCAGCGCCATGCACGGTGCGAAAGTCGAAGACGATGGCGTCTCCCGGCTGCAGCTCCGGGGAGAGTATCGGGTACTGGCCGTTGTCCACGTCCGGCATGTCCATGAACAGGCTCTCGCCCGTGTCGTTGTCAGTGGCGCCGTAGAAGTCCTGGTTACTGGCCCAGCTCTTGGGTCGTACCGGCTTGGGCCAGCGATGCGAGCCCAGGACCACACTCAAGGTGTTGCTGCGGGTCACCGGGTCCAGGGGAATCCAGTAGCTGGCCGTCTGCAAGCCGTCGACGCAGTAGTAAGGCAGGTCCTGGTGCCAGGGCGTGGGCTTTGAAGTGCCAGGCTCCTTGACCAGGATGTGGTCGTGGAAGACCTGTACCCGTTGCGACTCCATCAACTGCCCGGCAATGGCCGCGGCTGGTGAGTTGAGAACGAAATCCTCGAAGGCTGGAATGCGCTGCCAGTTGCAGTAGTCCTCGAAGAAGCGCCCGCCTTCGCCGCTGCCGACGTTCTCGATGGCAAAGGCGCTGGGTTCGGCCAGGTTCTGCTCGAAACCTTCGCGCAAGCGCTCGATCCAGTCGCCAAAGACCCCACGCAGGACAATGGCGCCATTGCGTTGAAACTCCTCGATCTGCGGATTCATCAAGTCAACCTCTTGTTGTTCTAATGAATCCAAGTATTGAGGCGCTGAACTTTCTGCGTAAACGACAGATTACTTATTCATCAATATAGGCACTTTATATAGCCGACCGGTTGCCAGCCCTGGTGTTTGCCCGGTTAATAACCCTGCCTGCCTTCCCCCTCAGCCACTGCCGGACCAGGAACACCGGCCCCCGCATTTCATCATCGGCAGTTGACGTCCGAATAATAAGAACAACCAGGAGTGACTTGAGATGAGCGACAAGCAGCCTTCCATGCGGCGGGGCCTGAGCACCCGTCATATTCGTTTCATGGCCCTGGGTTCGGCCATCGGTACCGGGTTGTTCTACGGTTCCGCCGCCGCGATCCAACTGGCCGGGCCTTCGGTGCTGGTGGCCTACCTGATCGGCGGCGCGGCCATCTACATCATGATGCGCGCCCTGGGCGAGATGGCCGTGCACAATCCGGTGTCAGGGTCATTCGGCCACTACACTAGCCAATACTTGGGACGCTTCCCCGGTTTTCTCACCGGTTGGAGCTATGCCTTTTCGATGCTCGTGGTGTGCCTGGCCGATGTCACGGCCTTCGGTATCTACATGGGCTTCTGGTTTCCCGATACGCCACGCTGGATCTGGGTCCTGGGCATCGTGTTCTTCATCGCCGCACTGAACCTGTGCAGCGTCAAGGTCTTCGGCGAGATGGAGTTCTGGCTGTCCCTGCTCAAGGTCACCGCCATTATCTCGATGATTGTCGGCGGCATCGCGATCCTGCTCCTGGGTATCCAGCCCGGTGGCTCGGACCAGGTCCAGTCCGGCTTCAGCAACCTGTGGAGCCACGATGGTTTCTTCGCCAACGGTGCCAGCGGCCTGATCGCTTCGTTCACCGTGGTGATGTTCGCCTTCGGCGGGGTCGAAATGATCGGTGTCACCGCCGGCGAGGCCAGGGAACCACAGCGGGCGATCCCCAAGGCCGTGAACTCGGTGCCGCTGCGTATCCTGCTGTTCTATGTGCTGACCCTGTTCGTGCTGATGGCGATCTACCCCTGGTCGAAGATCGGCAGCGAGGGCAGCCCCTTCGTGCAGATCTTCAGCGCCCTGGGCATCGATTCGGCGGCGGCCTTGCTCAATGTCGTGGTGATCTCGGCGGCGATTTCGGCGATCAACAGCGACATCTTCGCCGCCGGACGCATGATGTATGGCATGTCTGGCAATGGCCAGGCGCCGGCGAGCTTCGCCAGGTTGTCGCGTTTCGGGGTGCCATGGATGACGGTCGCGGTCATGTGCGTAGCCTTGCTGATCGGGGTCCTGCTCAACTACCTGGTACCTGAGAACCTGTTCCTGATCCTGGTAGCCGTGGTGACCTTCTCCATCGTCTGGGTATGGCTGATGATCCTGCTGTCGCAAGTCATGATGCGCCGGCGCCTGTCCCCTGCCGAGGTCGCCACCCTGGCCTTCCCGGTGCCGTTCTGGCCCGTGGGTCCGGCCCTGGGTATCGCCTTCATGCTGTTCATCTTCGGCGTCCTGGCCTGGTTCCCCGATACCCGCACCTCGTTGTTCGTCGGGCTGGGCTGGCTGGCCCTCTTGTCCATCGGCTATTGGCTGTTCATCGCCCGGGACGCCAAGCAACCGGCTGCCGCCGACAAGCCGGCCCAGGCCGACGCAACGCCCTAGGGGGTGAACTGCGCAGTGGCCCAATCCAGGAACGCCTGGGCCACTGGCGAAGGTCGCATGGCGCTGGATTGGGCCAGTACTACCGGCTGCGGGCTGACTGCCTCGAGCAACGGGCGACAGGCCAGGGGTTGCCCGTCATAGCTGCGATCGCCCTGGGGCCGGGTACAGGACAATGCAACGCCGTAGCCGTGGGCCACCAGGCCGCGCTGCATCTCGAAGGTCTGGGTCAGTTGCAATGACGCCGGCTGCAGGTCGCAGGCCCAGAACAACGACAGGAAGTACTCCCGGGTCCTGGCGATGTCTTCCAGGATCAGGCACTCGGCGGCCAGGTCCACCAGCGACACCTGCTCCTGGGCGGCCAGGGGGTGATCCACTGGCAACAGGGCGTAGGGCATCAGGCGCTCCAGCACCCGGGCCTGGATGTTCGGGCTCAGGCCCATTCCATAGGTCAGGGCCAGCTCTGCCTGCCCTTCCAGCAGGCGTCGATTGACGCCCGCCAGGTCGCTCTCGAACAGGGTGATCGAGACGTCAGGGTGACGCTGGCGAAAGCCCGCCAGCAGCCGTGGGGCGAAGTACGGCCCCAAGTCCTGGAAACACACCAGGCTCAAGGTTCCGCGTAACTGGGCCTGGCAATCATCGGCGCCCACCATGATGGCGGCCCTGGCGAGAATCTCCCGGGCCTGCTCCAGCAACTTGCGCCCTGCCGGACTCAACTCCAGGCCCCGGCTGACCTGGCGATGAAAGAGCTTTTCGCCCAGTGCCGTCTCCAGTTGCGCGATCGCCAGGGACACCGAGGGCTGGGAGATGTGCATGGCCCTGGCAGCGGCGCTGACGCTGCCCTGCTCTGCGGCAGCGACAAAGTACTCGAGCTGGCGAAAAGTGAACCCGATCATCGGCCTGGCTTCCTGATTATTGTTTGCGCCGATGATACAGCGGCCCCGGCATCTATCGGCAACGCTCCCTCCTCCCCGCCCATCCATGTCCAAAGTACACAGCGCTGGCGTTGATTCGTGACTTCAAGTCAAAGGACTTTGGTGCGCCGACGGCTTAATCCGCCACCGGGCGATGGCCATACTACGCCCCATCCAAGCGATCGCTGAGCCGCGGGCCATAAGCTGCGGCAGCCAACGCACCGATCATCGTACGCATCAACCACCAGGAGCAGATCCATGAGTATTCCATCCTTTGGCCTCGGTACCTTCCGCCTGACCGGCCAGGCTGTCATCGATTCGGTGAAGTCCGCGTTGGCCCTGGGCTATCGCGTGATCGACACCGCGCAGATCTACGGTAACGAAGCCGATGTCGGCCAGGCGATCGCCGAAAGCGGCGTAGCCCGCAGCGAACTGTTCATCACCACCAAGATCTGGGTCGACAACTACGCCGCCGACAAGCTGGTTGCCAGCCTGCGCGACAGCGTGGCCAAGCTGCGTACCGACTATGTCGATCTGCTGCTGATCCATTGGCCGGCCCCAGGCAATGGCATCGAACTGGCCGAATACATGGAGGCCCTGCTCGAAGCCAAGAAGCTGGGCCTGACCCGCCAAATCGGTGTTTCCAACTTCAACATCGAACTGACCAAGCAAGCCATCGCCGTGGTCGGCAAAGAGCAGATCGCTACCAACCAGATCGAGCTCAGCCCCTACCTGCAAGGCAGCAAGCTCACTGCGTTCCTCAAGGAACAAGGGATCAGCGTCACCTCCTACATGACCCTGGCCTATGGCAAGGTACTCAAGGACCCGGTGCTGGCCGAGATCGCCGTCAAGCACAAGGCCACCGTGGCCCAAGTCGCCCTGGCCTGGGCCATGCAACTGGGCTACGCGGTGATCCCGTCGTCCACCAAGCCGGAGAACCTGGCCAGCAACCTGCTCGCCCGCAGCCTGCGCCTGGACGAGCAAGACATGGCGCGTATCGCCACCCTTGAACGCAATGGCCGCGAAGTCAGCCCTGACGGCCTGGCGCCAATCTGGGACTGATGCCATGACCACGCCCCTCGAACGCCTGACCGCCGGTGGTTTCAGCATCGGCCTGGAAGCACCGCTGGACCATGACTGGACCCCGGCCGGCGACCAGGCCCGGCGCCAAGCTGGCCGCCTGCCCGGCGAACCCGACCTCAAGCAGCATGCCTACCTGGCGCAACTGGCTGACCGCCTGGGCTTTCGCGCCCTGTGGATCCGCGACGTGCCGCTGTACGACCCGTCGTTCGGCGATGCTGCCCAGGTGTTCGAGGTGTTTTCCTACCTCGGCTACCTGGCCGGGGTCACCCGCGACATCCTGCTGGGTACTGCTGCCGTGGTCTTGCCGATCCGCGAGCCGTTGCTGACCCTGAAGTCGGCCAACAGCCTGCAACGCCTGAGCGGCAATCGCCTGCTGCTGGGCGTGGCCAGCGGTGACCGGCCGGTGGAGTACCCACTGTTCGGGCGGGATTTCGAGGGACGCGGCCATAACTTCCGCGAGCAGGTCGCCCTGCTCAAGGACGGCGCCAACGGCCACCTGCCCGAGGGCATGGCCGTGCTGCCAGCCAGTACCTCGCCCCTGCCCTTGCTGGTGGCGGGCCTGGCCCAGCAAAGCCCGGCCTGGATCGGCAACCACATGGATGGCTGCCTGGCCTACCCGGGCACCCCCGACGACCATCAGAGGCGCGTTGCCGACTGGCGCTCGGTGGCGGGCAACAAGCCCTACAGCAGCTTCATCCACCTGGACCTGGCCGAGCGTGCCGACGAACCCATGCGCCGCTGGCGCTTCGGTTTTCGTGGTGGTCGCAACGCGCTGATCGCCGAGCTCAATGCCCTGCGCGCAGCCGGTGTCGACCATGTCGGCCTGCATCTGCGACGCAACGTGCGACCACTGGACGAAACCCTGCGGGAGATCGCCGAGTACGTACTGCCACAATTTCATGCCACTGCTGCGACTGCATCACACCCACAACCGGAGGCCATTTCATGAGCAGTTCCCCCCAGATACCGGCCTTCGCGGGCCGCAGCTTCCAGGTCGCCTATGACGGCCTGGTGGCCCATAACATTTATGCAAGCGATGGCCTGAGCATTCGCTACGCCATCGTCTCCGGCCCCTACGCCGGTGCCAGCGGCGAAGCCGCGTGCCAATGGCGACAAATCGCCGATGGCGTCTACGTGATCTCCTGGCAAGAAACCGACGGCGCCACCGTGGTACATGTCGACGACTTCGCCCGTGGCCATTCCCAGGCCTTCTTCACCGCCAGCGACCTGAGCTTCTATCGCATGGAGGGCCCCTTGACCGCCCTCTCCAGCCAGGAGTACGCGCAATGAAACCCGGACGCGTTCTCTTCGCCCTGGCCATCGGGGCCTTCGGCATCGGCACCACCGAATTCACCCCCATGGGCCTGTTGCCGGTGATCGCCGAAGGCGTCGGTGCGAGCATTCCCAGCGCCGGCATGCTGGTCACCGCCTACGCCATCGGCGTGATGGTCGGCGCGCCGATCATGACCCTGTTGTTCAGCCGCTTCGGCAAGCGCGCGGCGCTGATGATGCTGATGGGCATCTTCACCATCGGCAACCTGCTCTCGGCCCTGGCACCGGACTACTACACCCTGCTGGCCTCGCGCCTGGTCACCAGCCTCAACCATGGCGCCTTCTTCGGCCTCGGTGCCGTGGTGGCGGCCAGCGTGGTCCCCAAGGAGAAACAGGCCAGTGCCGTGGCCACCATGTTCATGGGCCTGACCATTGCCAACATCGGCGGCGTGCCGGCGGCCACCTGGCTCGGCCAGCAGGTCGGCTGGCGCCTGGCCTTCGCCGGTACCGCGGTGCTGGGCCTGCTGGCCATCGCCGCGCTGTGGTACGCCTTGCCCAAGGGCGAGCGTGGCAGCGTGCCCCATGTCCGTCGTGAACTGGCAGTGATTGCCCGGCCCAACGTGCTGTTGGCCATGGCCACCACGGTGCTGGGCGCTGGCGCCATGTTCACTCTCTACACTTATGTCGCCCCGGTCCTGGCACAGCTGACCGGTGCCTCGGACAGCTTCGTCACCCTGGGCCTGGTGCTGATCGGGGTCGGCTTCACTCTGGGCAACAGCCTCGGCGGGCGCCTGGCCGATTGGTCGCTGGATGGTTCGGCGCGAATCTTCCTCGGCGTGCTGGCCGTGATCATGGTGCTGATGCCCCTGGTGCTGGGTAACCACATCACCGCGGCCCTGGCGCTGCTGGTGTGGGGCATGTTCACCTTCGCCGTGGTACCGCCACTGCAAATGCGCGTAATGATCGCCGCCGCCGAGGCCCCGGGCCTGGCCTCATCGATCAACGTGGGTGCCTTCAACCTGGGCAACGCAGTGGGCGCCGCCCTGGGCGGTGCAGTCATCAGCCAGGGCCTGGGTTACGCTGCGGTGCCCGTGGCCGGCGGCTTGCTGGCTGCCGCCGGGTTGTTGCTGGTATGGCTGGGCGGACGCCGCAAGGTCAGCGATGCCGCCGTCAGCGACGCGGCATAGCAACTGACCGGGGTGAAAACCCACTCCAGCCTCCGGGGGATGTACTCCGGTCGACATGAGGCGCCCAAACCTCATGGGCGCCTCGAAGACAGAACCCGGGGATTGACTGCGCAATACCGCGAGATTTGTGCCTGATCCTGCAAATGAGCACAGAAGCGGATCTCTCTACGGATAAGATCTGCGGGTCAGCTCAACAGGTCGTGATCAGCCATGAACACCAGCGCGCTCAAGGAAATTACCCAGCTCATCGCCCGCCATGCCGTCGACGAAGGGGCCAGCAGTACGGCCAACCCCAGTCTGGAAGTGGCGCGCCATACCACGCGCCAGACGGCGATCAGGTGCCCACAATCGCCGTTCTTTGGCATGGTGGTGCAAGGCCGCATGAGTATTCAGCTAGGAGAAACGATTCGGCACTTCGCCCAGGGCGACTATCTGTTCGTGTCATTCAGCGTCCCTGTGGCCTTCCACATCATCGAGGCCAGCGAAGACCAACCCTGCCTCGGGTTTGGCATGGCGATCACCCCGGAGCGCCTGCAAGAGGTGCTCGCCCGCATGGACATTCCGCCACATCCGGCGGCCACCCATGAGGCCTGCAGCGTAGTAGTGGATCGATTGAACCCTGAGCTGCTCGACGCGACGCTGCGCCTGCTGCGTCTGCTGGATGCTCCTGGCGATATCCAACCCCTGGCGCCCCTGATCGAGCAAGAGATCATCTACCGGCTCTTGTCCAGTCCCTACGGCTGTCGCTTGCTGCAACTGGCAGTGGCAGACAGCTCCACCAATGGCATCACCAAAGCCATCGACTGGCTGCGCAAGCACTACGTGCAACCCTTGCGCATACCGGAGCTGGCCGACCAGGCAGGAATGAGCGAATCCTCGCTGCATCACCACTTCAAGGCCATTACCGGCCTTACCCCAATGCAGTATCAAAAACAGTTCCGGCTGCACGAAGCGCGGCGGCTGATACAGATAGAACGCCATAACATCGGTAATGCAGGTTTTGCCGTTGGCTACCAGAGTCGCTCGCAGTTCACCCGTGAATACAGTCGATTCTATGGGGTGTCGCCATTGCAGCATCTCAAAGACCGCGAGGCATGACCGGGCTTCCCGGCAATACCGCACTCGCTCTGCAGCGGTGGCCGGGCTGCCCGAGCATCAAGGCCGGTTGAGCGCAGGTTGCGCCAACCGGCTTTGGAGCAGCGCTACACGTCGTCGGTGGTTGCCGTCCGCACGTGCTCCATGCTGCTCTGGCCATGCTGGATCAACTGGCGACCAGACAGCTTGCGCAGGCCAACATAGAACACTGGCGTCAGGAACAGACCGAACAGCGTGACGCCAATCATCCCGGCAAGCACCGTAATGCCAGTCACTGAGCGGACTTCCGCGCCGGCACCGTGGGAAAACACCAGTGGGATGGTACCGGCGATAAAGGCAACCGAGGTCATCACGATCGGCCGCAGGCGCAGGCGGCACGCCTCCAGGGCCGCCTCGACGATCTCCCGCCCCTGGAACTCCAGCTCCCGGGCGAACTCGACGATCAGGATCGCGTTCTTGCAGGCCAGCCCCATCAGCACCACAAGCCCGACCTGCACGAACGTATTGTTGTCACCACCGAGCAACTTCACGCCGAACAATGCCGAGAGCACGCACATCGGCACGATCAGGATCACTGCCAGCGGCAAGGTCCAGGACTCGTACAGCGCAGCAAGTACCAGGAAGGCCAGGAGAATCGCTACCGGAAACACGACCAACGCAGCCTTGCCCTGGGTGGACTCCTGGAAGCTCATGTCGCTCCACTCGAAGTCAAAACCATTGGGTAGTACCTTCCTGGCGACCTCGGAGATCTTCTCCATCGCCTGGGCCGAAGACAACCGCCCGGGATCGGCCTCGCCCGAGAAGTCCGCCGCCGGATAGCCGTTGTAGCGCAGCACCGGGTCGGGTCCGTAGGTCTGGCTGACCTTCACCATCGAAGCGATCGGCACCATTGCCCCCTGCTCGTTACGCGTCTTCAGGTTGCCGATGTCCTCGACGCGCTTGCGGTAGTCGCCCTCGGCCTGGGCGTATACACGCCAGGTACGACCGAACAAGTTGAAGTCGTTGACATAGCTGGAGCCCAGGTACACCTGCAGCGTCTGGAACAGGTCTGCCAGCGCCACGCCCTGGGTCTTGGCCTTGACGCGATCGACCTCGACATCGATCTGCGGCACGTTGGACTGATAGCCCGAGAACGGAAAGCCCATGCCCGCTTCCTTCATCAGCGCCCCTTGCAGCGCCCCGGTGGCTTGTTGCAAGGCGCCATAACCCTCGCCGGAGCGGTCCTGGATGAACAGCGAGTACCCCGCCCCGGTACCCAGGCCAAGAATGGGCGGCGGGTTGATCACGAAAGCCATGCCCTCCTGTACGCCATTCATCTTGGCCTGGATGTCGCCCATGATTTGCTTGGCGCTGCGTTGGCGCTCGTTGAAAGGCTTGAGGATCACGTAGGCCACCGCATAGTTCGGTGTGTTGGTCTGCTGGATCGGGTTGAAACCGGCAAACGTGAGTACATGGGCGACACCATCGATGGCCAGCGCCGCTCGTCCCAGTTCATTGATAACCGCATCCGAGCGGGTGATCGAGCTGCCCTCGGGGAGCTTCGCGATACCGACCAGGTAGAGCTTGTCCTGGGTCGGGATAAAGCCCCGGGGCACGTTATCGAACAACAGGCCCGTACTCGCCAATAACAGTCCATAAACCGCGAACGCCGCACCGCGCTGCCTGAGGATACGTGCCACGGCCCCTTGATACTTGTTCGAACTGGCGTCGAAAAAACGATTGAACGGTGCGAACAGCCACCCGAAGGCCCGGTCGATACCCCGTGAGAGCGCATCCTTGGGGGCATCGTGACCCTGCAGCAGCCTGGCCGCGAGCGCCGGTGACAGCGTCAGCGAGTTGATCGCGGAGATCACCGTGGAAATGGCAATCGTCACGGCGAACTGCTTATAGAAAGTCCCGGTGACACCGCTCAGGAATGCCATGGGTATGAATACCGCGCACAGGACCAGGGCGATCGCGACTATCGGCCCGGAGACCTCCTTCATCGCCTGGTGTGCGGCAGCCAGCGGCGTGAGACCTTCAGCGATATTGCGCTCGACGTTCTCGACCACAACGATCGCGTCGTCGACCACGATGCCAATGGCCAGCACGAGGCCGAACAAGGTCAACGTATTGATCGAGAACCCCAGCACATGCAACACCGCGAACGTACCCACCACCGACACCGGCACGGCTATGAGCGGAATGATCGAGGCTCGCCAGGTCTGCAGGAACAGGATTACCACCAGCACCACCAGCACAATGGCCTCGGCCAGGGTCTTGACCACGGCGTCGATGGCCTCGCGTACGAAAATCGTCGCATCATAGTCCGATCGGTAGTCCATGCCGGGAGGAAAGCTTTTCTTCAACTCCTCCATCTTGGCGATCACGTTGTTACGCACGTCCAGCAGATTGGCCCCCGGCGCCTGGAACACCCCGATCACCGGGGCCTCCTGGCCATCGAGCCGGGTGCGTAGGGTGTAGTCGCTGGCGCCGAGTTCGATACGCGAGACATCGGCCAGGCGTACGATCTCACCGTTCGAACCACTCTTGAGCACAATGTTGCCGAACTCATCGGGGGTGCGCAGGCGCCCCTGGGCATTGATCGCAATCAGGAAGTCACTGCCCCCGCGGACCGGTTCGGCACCGAGCTGGCCGGCCGAAACCTGCAGGTTCTGATCCTGTATCGCACGCAGGACATCGCCTGCGGTCATGTTTCGCGAAGCGACCTTATCCGGATCGAGCCAGACACGCATCGCGTAATCGCCGCTACCGAAGAAACGCACCTGGCCAACGCCCGGTATACGGGCGAGCTGGTCCTTGATCTTGATGTTGGCGTAGTTGCGCAGGTACAGGCCGTCGTAGCGTCCATCCGGAGCAACCGGGGTGATCATCAGGGCGAAGCTGGGTGACTGCTTTTGCGTGGTCACGCCAAGGGCGACCACTTGCGCAGGCAAGCGCGGTTGGGCCTGGGCCACCCGATTCTGCACGTCCACCTGGGCCTTGTTGGGGTCGGTGCCGGGTTCGAAGGTGATCGTCATCATCAAAACACCATCGGAGCCGGCCACCGACTTCATGTACATCATGTTCTCGACGCCATTGATCTGCTCTTCCAATGGCACCGCCACAGTCTCGGCGATCACCTTGGGGTTGGCACCGGGATAGGTGGCGGTGACGACCACCGTCGGCGGCACCACCTCGGGATACTCACTGACCGGTAGCAGGGGAATGGCGATGAGCCCCACCAGGGAAATGACGATGGAGAGCACCGCTGCGAAGATGGGTCGATCGATGAAAAACCTGGAAAAATTCATGGGCTGTCGTCCTCACTTCGCCGTGATCGAAGCGGGGGCGCCCATGGCCACCGTGCTGGCATCCACCGGTGCGCCGGGGAAGAAGATCTTTTGCAGGCCGGCGACGATGACCTTGTCCTCTGCTGTAAGCCCGGCCTGCACGATGCGCAGGCCGTCAGAAAAACCACCTAGGGTGACGTCCTTGCGCACGGCCTCGTTTTTCGTCCCCACTACATAGACGTACTTGCGATCCTGGTCAGTGAGGATTGCCTTGTCGTCGATCAGCATTGCGTTGAATTCAGCGCCGGCCTCAAGTTGCACCCGGGCATACAGCCCTGGAGTCAACAGACGCTCGGCATTGGGCACCACCGCGCGCAAAGTGATGGTGCCCGTGCCCGCGTCGACCTGGTTGTTGACGAAGTCCAGCACGCCGACGTGGGGAAAACCCGTCTCATTGGCAAGGCCGATACGCACCGGGTTGGCCGAGTTGCGTCGCTGGCCGGTGCGGGCCAGCGCCATGTAGCGCAGGTAGCTCTGCTCGTCCGGCTGGAAGTAGATATAGACCGGGTCCTGGGAGACCACGCTGGTCAATAGGCTCAGATCAGCCTGGACCAGGTTGCCGACCGTGAGCATGGCCCGGCCGACTCTCCCGGCGATGGGCGAGCGAACCTTGGTGAAGCCCAGGTCGAGCTGCGCCCTGGCCAATGCCGCCTCTGCTGCGCGTACATCCGCGGCGCCCTGGGTGGAGGCCGCGCGGCGGGTGTCGAACAACTCGCGTGAAATCGCATTGGCGGCCACCAGCACCTGGGCACGCTGCTCTTGCACCCGGGCAAGCTCTGCCGTTGCACGGGCTCGAGCGAGCTGTGCCAGCGCGTTGTCATAGGAGGCCTTGTACGGCCGCGGGTCGATCCCATAGAGCAGATCGCCAGGCTTGACCTCGTCACCCTCCTTGAACGCGATGCGCTCCACATACCCGCTGACCCGCGCCCGCACCTCGACCGCATCGGTGGCGGCGATGCGCCCACTGAACTCGTCCCACTGCCGCACCGGCTTGACCACGACCTGGGCCGCACTGACCTGGGCCGCCGCGGGGGCTAACGCTTGGCTGTTATCGTCGCTGCAGCCGGCAAGTGCAGCAGTGATGGAGGCGATGATAGCCAGGGAAGACCCCGGCCCCAATGAGATCCAATATCGCTTTAGCTCAGGCACAACCATCTCCTTTGATTGATTTCAGAGTGCATCTCGCCATGCGTTGGCTCAGCAGACTCAAGGTCTCTGCGAGGCGCACACGGGCGTTGAAATCGAAAGAGGGAATGAAAAATAAGTTGCACAGGACGCAACTTGCACGATCCGAAAGCCTGGCTGCTGGCTTCAGCTGGCCTGCTTTGACTTCCGGCATGTGCACGATGCCATCCAGGTCCTGGAGGGCGTTACATTGATCCCACGAGAGCCGTGCCTGATCCTGCAAGCGGATGCAGGCGCACGCTTAGCGCCAATGGCGCGGGCCGGACGAAGGCAAGGCAGCCTTCATCCTGAGCGAGCATGGGTGAATTGGCTTGGAGGGCCGGCCCGGGCACAGGTGCCGCCCGGATCCGCAGGTTTTGCATTCAGGCCACTCAATGCCCGATAGCGCTGGCTGGCGAAGCGCCCAGCCGGGTGATGTAGTCGACCAGGGCCTGGCGCTCGCTGTCCTGGCGAACCTGCAGGGAAATCCCGCGCATCCAGATACCCAGTGTCCCGGCATGTTCTTCGCTGCCACGGGTGCCCTGGGCATAGTGCTCGAGCTGGCGGTGCAGGTACGCGCCGTCGAGAATATTCAGCCTGGGCGTCTTGAGGTGGGCAAAGCCCTGGGCCTGTGGGCCATGGCAGCTCGCGCAGGTTCCCTGGTACAGCTCCCGGCCCTGGGTGACGTCTGCAGCGCTGGATGCTCCGGGCGAGGTGAACGCCAGTCCAGAGTAGTACGTGGCCAGGCTGGCAAAGGCGCTATCGTCCAGGCTCGCCACCACTGCGCGCATCTGCGCCCCATGGCGGTCGTTAGCGTCATAGCCACGACGCCCCGCCTTGAAATCCCTGAGTTGCACCAGCAGGTATTCGGCCTGCTGGCCCGCCAGGCGTGGTGCCCCCACCAGGGCGTTGCCCTCGCCCTGGGCGCCATGGCAGGCCGTGCAGGTCTCGACTTGAGGTGGTGTAGCGGCCTGGGCATTGCACAGCGCCGCAAGCAGGAGTAGCCCGGCGCAGAGGCTTGTCTTCATCGATTCAGGTTCCGTGTTGTTGTTCTTGCTGGGCGATCCGCTGCAACAGCCGGTTGCGGACCTGCTCGACATCAGCCGGCACGGTTCGCCTCCAGGCCTGTACCTCGGCCTCGGTGTATGGCTTGAAATCATCGGGCAATTGAGCGGCACTGAAACGCGCCAGCATCCAGTTCAAGACACCGGCCAGGGCCTGATCGGACAGGCCCGAAAGCGCGGAACCCGGCACCTGTACCAGATACTCCCGCCCCCCCGGGACCTGAAGGAACTTGCCCAATTGCCCGGGGAAACCCGGGACCTGGCGCTGCGGATTACCCTCGCCCCCCGGCAAGTGGCAACCCTGGCAGTTGAGCATGTAGTCCAACTGTTCCTGCCCGGTAGCCTGGGCCGTAGCCGCCAGCAACAGGCCCGCCCAACCTGCGCAACAGGCCAACAGCCTGGCCCGGCCGCTGGCCATCACGGCTCCTTGACCCCGATCACCACCGACAGTGAGCAGTGATAAGGCATGTCCGCGTGGCTTCCCGAGCACCAGTTCAGGTCGTTGGAACTCTGTGGCCGATACAGCGGGGTATCGCCCTGGTCGCGCTGGCATACGCAGCGCCCACAGCTGCTCTTGCCACAGCAGTCGTTGTAGGAGATCACATAGTCCCGACCGTCTGCCGGATTGCGGCACGTGCCGATCCAGGTGATATCCGAGCGCACGGTGCCGGGCGGGCAACTATTGACCGTGCCGCCGCAACACCCGCAAAGAAAACCGTCGATGGCGCAATAACGCCAATAGTCGCAGCTGTTCGGGTCACCCGATTCCACCAGGCCCGAGCCCTCCTGGGCAAAGGCGCCACTGCGAAACACTGGCAGCAGGGTGGTCGCTCCGACACCGATCATCAACGTGCCCAGACCACCGAGAAAACCTCGCCGAGAACTGCCACGGGCGACTCGCCGGGAGAACATCTCGGCCGCGTCGTCGAACCACTTGATCGCCATGCTCAGTGCACCTCTTTGTAAAGGGCGTCATTCGGCGCGTTGAGTGCCGCCTGGTAGGCCTGGATCGAGGCATGCCCCAGGTCCTGGGCCTCCAGCAAACTTTCCAGGTGCTCGCGGGAATTGATCAGGCCATGGGCCGCTACCGCTCCGCTGGCGTCGATCAACACGCCGTAGGGCAACTTGCTGATCTGGTAGGCCAGCCCCACTTCCTGGGAGAGCACGTAGGGAAATGACCACAGTTGCTGGGCTTCGATGAAGGCTCGATGAGACAGCAGGTCGCCATCGCTGGCCAGGACAATCCGCAGCCTGGCCCGCTCGTGCTGGGCCATGGACTTGAGCACCGGCAGCAGGGTCTTGCAGACCGGGCAAGTCTCGGAGAGAAAAAACAGCAGGGTCGACTGCCCCGCCGTGCTGGCCCCGCCGAGGTTGACCGAACCACCGGTCAGGCTGGGCAAGGTGAAACGTGGCGCGACCTCACCGGCCTTGATCGCCTTGCCCAGGGACAAGGCGCCCACGGGCCTGATCCTTTCATGCAGCACCCCTACCTGGCGGGCCAGGGCCCATACCGCGAGCACCAGGGCCAGGGTCATCAGCCAGGAAAACACATTGGAAATCATCAGCGCCTGGGTCATGTTCATCACAACTCCTTCAACAAGGCGTGGTTGGAAAGCAGCAGGTGCGCCAACAGGTAAAGCGCCGAGCCCACCATAAGCACCAGGACCAGGACCAGGGCGTCGAACCAGGACAGCGGCCTGGCATCCATCGGCAGCAGCAGGTTCAGCGCCAGCAGGATCAACAGCAGGTTGCGCCAGACTAGCGCCCGGCTCGGCGGTTGAGCGGTGGCTCCAAAGTGGCAGCCACAGTCTTGGATCGACCCACCGCGCTTCAGGCTGGCGGCCAGTACCAGGGCGTAAAGGACTAGCAAGGCAAGCGCCGGGAGCGCACCGGCGGGCAGCCAGGGGCTGCACAGCAATCCGGCGGCGGCCAGCAGTTCCATCGGCGGCAGCAGACGCTGCACGACGCGACGCAGGCCAGGCCCCAGCCAGCGCCCCAGCCCCTTGGCATAGCCCTCGAGTACCAGGACGAACCCCTGGGGATGGCGCAGTTTCTGCAACCCACTCGTCGCCAGCAGCAGCGCCAGGGCATAGGCACTGGCCATATGCACCAACGGGTCTTGCAGGTACGTGGTGATCACCATGGCGTCACCACATTCATGAAGCCGAGCGGAATGTCATCGACACTGCGCAGATGCTGGCCACTGTCGGCGTCATAAAGGTTGATGTTCTGGCGCAGCAGCGGATTGAGCCCCGCATCGCCTGCGGTGAAATAGACCCAGAGCGTGAACAGCTTCGGCAGCGGCACCACCCAGTCCAGGCTGTACAGCCGCGGATGTGGCCCCTGGCTGACCCCAATGGCGGTGCTCTGCTCCTTGAGCTCGATCCGCGCCAACCGCTGGTGGCTGCGTACGTCGTAGACCCACACCTCGCTGCCGGGCTTCTGGTAGTTCTCGGGCGTGTCCTTGTGCATCAGGACGAACAGCCGGCCGCTGTCAGCGTGCAACGCCGTGCCGTGATTGCCCGCGATGCTCCAGCCGTCAGCACGTTCTGCGTCGCTGACCAGCGACCATTGATCGGCCAGCGTCACACCCTGGGCATCCATGCGCAGGCTGTAGCCATTGTTTTTCTGCGAAACGAAGAACCAGTTGTCGCCCCTGCGCCAGCCGGTGGTCAGCAACAGGTCCTTGAGAGGGTCGAACACCGACGCGGTTCGCTCCTGCAGGACGACATGCCCCTGCTCATCGAGACGCAAGTGGAAGAATCCACCATTGCCGCAAATGGCATGAAAATCCCGGGGGCCAGCCGGATAGATAGAGGCGCAACCGGGGATCGCCACCTCCTCCACGAATCGTCGGTTCTCCAGGTCGACGATGGAGATCGACTGGGCCGGCGTGAAGTTCAGGACCAGCAAAAAACGCTCGTCATCGGACAGTACGCTCAAGCCCGTGGAGATCAGCGCGGTCATGCGCTTGGGCGGGATCGGGATCTCGAACTTGGGGCTCAGGGTCCGGGCATCGTAGACACTGACCACATCCGAGCGCTGGCCGCGCACGCCCCGGCTGAAGTAGATCTCGGTGGCATACAGCTCGTCGCGCCGGGTCGACATCACCAGGCCATTGGACCAGGTTCCAGTGCTCAAGAGGCCCAGGCTGCGGCCGTTGTCATCGAAGAGATAGGCCCGGCCATCGGCCATGTTCGGGGCGTTGCTGCCCCAGATCCAGAACCAGTTCTGGCCGCGGTGGTCCCCCAGGACCTCGACCCCGGCTAGCTCTGGAACGAACTCGGCGGTAGCCGTGGAAGCGATGGCCGTGAGCGAAACGGCACACAACAAGTAGCGCAATGAACGCATCAGCATAAGAGAAAGATTCCGTGGCGCCGGCCCTTGGTGGGCGATCTGTTTTGCCGGAGTCTATCGATGGCGATCGGGCGGCGACTTGACTGGCGATGACAGCCGTCTTGCCATCCGGCGCCAGTCTCGCAACGCACTACACTTTCAAGGCTGCGGGCACATCCTTCGGCCAAGGTCGCGCCCAGAAGCGGGACTTGACTTGCCTCGCAGATCGCTGTGCAGTGTGGCGCACAAGAACAAGGGGGCGACATGACGGTAACCCGCAAGACCAAGAATTTCCCGGCGCAACCTGCTCCCCGACCTCCCACCCAGGCCTTGTCCGTACGCACCGTATGGTCCGAGAATTTCTTCCGCCGCTTCAGATCGGTATTCGCACCTCATCTTGCAGCACTGGGGATCGACACCCGTCTGTTGGAGCAGGCCGATGTGGAAATACCCGGCGAGCACTACATCGCACTCTGGGAAGCCGCAGGAGGAGACAATCCCAACATTGGCATCGAGCTGGGCAGCCAGACCGAAGCCGATGACTTCGGCGCCCTGGGCCATGCCCTGCATTGCGCTACCAGCGTCGAGATGGTCTTGCGGACCCTGCAGCGCTTCATCGTGGTCTTCGCCCAGGAGTCGATGATCGACTTCGAGTTCGATGTGCGCCCGGCGTATGTCGAGTACCGGGTCAATGCCCCCACGATCCTCTATCGCCGCCAGGACTCGGAATTCGCCATTGCCTCGATCCTGCGCCAGCTGAGCCTGATCACCGGAGCCTGCATCAAGCCGGTACGGGTGGACTTCGAGCACGACAAGCCCGCCGACACCTCGATGCACAAGCGCGTCTTCCAGTGCCCGGTGCATTTTCGCCAGGCCTCGAACCGCATTTACTTCACCGGCGATACCCTTCAGTTGCCGGTGGTCAGTGGCAACGAGCGCCTGTACCAGGCCCTGGTGCCTTATCTGGAGCGGGAACGCCAGAGCCGCAGCATCGGCGATGAGATCCTGCCCCAGGTCACGCACATGATCGCCGCGGGAATGAGCAGCGGCGCCCTGTCGCTGGTAGACATCAGCCAACAACTGGGGCTTAACCGACGGACCTTGCAACGTCGCCTGAAGGACCATGGCATCGAGTTCTCGTCGCTGATCGAAGACGTACGCCGGGAGCTGGCCCTGGCCTACATGAAGGGCTCGGACTACTCGGTGACGGAAATCTCGCTGCTGGTGGGGTATGCCGAGTCCAGCTCCTTCACCCGGGCCTTTCGTCGTTGGACCGGCCACTCCCCCCAGCAGTACCGCTCCAACTGCCAGCGCTCGTGACTCCCCGCCCCTGACGCGTTCGGCCGGCAAGACTGGCACCCCCGGACAATCCAGCGGCCAGGCAGGCCGCTACCCTCGACCACACCTTTGGTAGCCGGCACTCGGCCGCCCGGCAGTGCTGTCTGCGGGCGCCTGCCGATTCCGGTCGCCGACGGCCATGGCGCACCCCCTTGCACCGCCAATCGCTGCGCCGTCACCTTCGACAACGAGAACAAGAACATGACATTCGAGCGAGACTTGCGCCTGGAACACCGTTCCTTCTGGCAGCACGAGCATGGCCCATACTCAGCCAATCCCCCGCTGAGCGAGAACCTGGACGTCGACATCGCGGTGATCGGTGGCGGCTTCACCGGGCTCAATACGGCCTGGCAGTTCAAGCAGGACAATCCCAATGCCCGTGTGGTGGTGCTTGAGGCGGCCGTCATCGGCTTTGGCGCCAGTGGCCGCAATGCGGGTTTCAGCACCAAGCTGTTCGGCCTGGAACCGGAGTTGGTGCTCTTGCGCTGGGGCAAGCAGAAGATGATCGATGCCCATCGCTACCTGCAACTGGCGGTGGCACATACCCGGCAATTGATCCAGACGCAAGCACTGGATTGCGATTATCGCCACACCGGCCTGATGCGCATCAGCTACTCGCCACAACAGTCGGTGCGCATGGGCAAGACCTACCAGCTGTTCCAGCAACTGGGCCTCGACGGGGACATGCACTGGCAGGAACAGGTCCAGGTTCGCCAACAGTTCAACTCCCCGCGCTTTGGCGTCGGCATCCATGAGTCCGATACTGGCTACCTGAACCCCTGCAAACAGGTGCGGGCACTCAAGGCCCTGGCGGAGTCGGCCGGGGTCGAAGTCTACGAAATGACCGCCGTGACCCAAGTCGAAAGAACCGCGGCGGCCATCCTGGTCCACACTTTGGGCGGCAGGATCAAGGCCGACAAGGTGGTCCTGGCTACCAACGCTTATTCGCGCGAGCTTCCCAGGCCGGATGGGCTCAGGGAGCGCCAATATCCGCTCTGGACCTATCAAGTCGTCACCGAACCCTTGAGTGACGAGCAATGGCAAGAGATTGGCTGGCGACAACGCGAGGCCTTCGGTGACAACCGGCAGATGCTGCACTACTTCAGGCCGACGACCGATGGGCGGATCGTCATGGGCGGCGGTGATGTGTTGCCCCAGAAGGGCCTGGCCCGGGAAGAAACGCCCTCGCCCGCGACCTGGCAGCACTGCGAAGCCCACCTGAAGTGGATCTACCCGCAATTGGCGAACACCCGGATCGACTATCGCTGGGGAGGACCGGTGTCGGTGAACCTGGACATGGTGCCCGAGATCAGTTTCATCGGCGATGAGCGCATCATCTACTCGGGTGGCTGTTTCGGGCACGGCGTGGCCCTGACCCACCTCAATGGCCGCACCATCGCCGACCTGCTCAACGGGCGCAAAACCGAATTGAGCGAGTTCTGGATCGTCAACCGCAAGTCGTTGCCGATGAACAGCGACACCTTGTCATTCTGGGGTGGCAAGGCTGCACGCCAGGCCCTCAAGGCCTGGGATTGGTGGGAAGAACGCCGTCTCGAAGCCTGACCGTATGGCGGGTGAGGATTGACGGCGCCGAGGCGACCTTGATAATGCGACCAAATAGTCGCATTATTTTCAAGATCGCCATGACTCATGACCGTACCGCCTGACTACAGGGACTACGCCGCGAACAGGTTCTGGTGGCGGCCATCCATATAGCAGGGAAACGTCATGGCGTGCATCGGACGCTATCTGTTTACCCTCAACCCCAATCACATTCAGGCCTGCAATATCATGCTCAACGACACCGCTTCAAAATGCCCTTCTACGATGGGCTTTTTTTTGCAAAATAATGAGACGGAGTGCTCCGTTAATTTAATGAAAACTCTTTTCAAGGGCGGTCGCCTGTTGTTGCTGGTGGCCGGCGCCTTGCTGGTCGGCGGGTGTGGCAGCCCGCCCGTAATACGCTCAGGCCAGGCCTTGAGCTACCAGGGCCTGCAAAAGACCGGCGAACGCGGCATGGGCATTACCCCCAATGCCGCTCACCACGGCCAGTACGTCCAGGTGCTGGTCAAGCCGATACAGATAACCTCCGCGGTCGCGAGGGACACCTCGCCTGAGGTTTCGCTTGAAGTGGACAGGGCGCTGCAACAACGCCTGGAGGCCGAGTTGAGCCGTCACTTCATGCTCTCCCCGCGCGCCAATGGCAGCAACACGCTGGTGGTCAGGGTACGAGTGATGCGGATTGCCGAAGCCTGGCCGGTGATCAATGCCCTGGCCACGCCACTGCTGGGACCGGTGAAGAACGGCGGGCTGTCAATCGAAGTCGAGGCGCTCGATGCCCGTACCGGCCGCCAGGAGGCCCTGCTGTTGTTGGCCGACGACGCCGGCTTCTTCGACATCCTCGATAGCTACCAGCGCGCGGCCCATGCCAAGGCCCTGGCACAGGAGTTCGCCACTGAAACCGCGACGTTCCTGGCCCCACTGGGACATGTCAGGCGATGAAACAACGCCTGCGAGACCCGTCGCACGCCACTGCAGTCATTGAAGAAGAGAGATGAGCATGTCTGGAAACCCATTGGGCTTCAGGAAAAAACTTGGCCTGTCGTTACTGGCGGTGGTGTTGCTTTACTGGATTGCCCTGCCTATCTTGCCGTTCCTCGATATTCCCCAAAAGACCCTGGTGATCTCTGTATTGGCAATAGGCGGCGAGTTGCTGACCCTGCTGGTGATCGCCATTCTCGGCCAGGAATACTGGGCACAGATCAAGCAATGGTGCAGGCAGCAGTTTGAGTGGGCCATGCGCAAATTCAAACGTGGTGAGTGAGAACATGACACAGGCAAGTGCCCTGAGCGCACGTGAGGTCTGCCAGCGGTTGCGCGATGCTGCCCTTGGCATCCACCTATTGCAACGAATCGAGGTGGCAAATGCCGGCGACCAGGTCCTGGTGGACATCGCCGGCTGGTGCCTGCTCCTGGACCTCGATGGCCCACGCCTGCTGCACTGCCTGTGCTGCACCACGGTCGAAGGACGGCAATGGCGGCTCGATAACCGCCAGCGCTTCGGTACAGACCCAGTCAGTTTGCTCAGCACCTGGGAGCTGGCCCGGATCGAGCAACTGCTCGGCACTACAATCTGAGCCTCGCGCCGACGCCTGCCGGGGCGCGCCAGCGAACTACAGGCAGTCCTGGGCGGTTCGCTCGAAAGCCGATGGAGTAAAGCTCGAGGCCAGCAAATGGCGCTCGTAGAGGAATACCTTTCCACCACCCTGCGCCTTGTAGGCTTCCAGCACGTTATTGGCCGCTACTTTGCTGACGACCACGATCCGATAGCTGCGCTGGGTCTGGGAGACCACCGGGACCAGTGCCTGCTCCTTCAGTTTTGGCACCACACAATCGGCATATTCGGTGGGAGTCTTCTTGGTCTGCATGACCAGTGTCGGATCGTTCGGTGCCGAAGCACAGCCGGCCAGCATCAGGGAAACAAGGGTCAAGGCAGCAACGGGTGAAGCACGCATCGGTGAAATCCTGGAATAAAATCTGGTTCGTTGCGCAACGGTTCGGCGTCACGGCGCTGCCGTTGCGTTCATTAATGGACTCCAGAAGCCGACTCTTTGGCCAGCCTCTGCGACGGCGCGCATTTTCCACTGTCGGTCGGCAAATCAGAATATGCGTTTTTTGATTGTTACTATCACTTGAACCGATAGTTGTGCCGCGTGCAGACTGCCAGGCAGTCCGATTACAACTAAAAAAGGAATTGCTCGTGCGAACTTTCGACCTTATCCGTGACGCTGTCCTGCCAGAATTTCGTGAGCGGGTAGCCGATTACCTGATCGACTATGAAACCGCCCTGGCCGACCCGGCCACCGACCCGCAGGTACGCCGTGAAGTGGCCTATCAGTTGCGCGGCTATCTTCGCGGGTTGAACACCACACGGGTACTGGGCATGGCGGATTGGGAAGAACTCGACCGCCGGGTGATGGCCTCATGGCTGGCCCCGCAATGAGCGGCGCCAGGCCATAGCCGGATCGAAGCCTAGGACTTGCTCGCCGCAAGGTAGCCGGCCAAGCGCTGCGCCATTTGCGCACCAAGGGCCTGGAGCCCGCTCATGGGCCGCACCATCACCTCGAACTCGACGATCTTGCCCTGCTCATCGAAGCGAATCATATCGATGCCCTTGAGCTGCCTGTCGCCTACCCTGGCGCTGAACTCCAGCACCACATTCAGGCCATCGGCCGTGGCCAGTTCGCGGTGATAGGCGAAATCCTCGAAGACCTCGAGCACAGTCCCCAGGATGGTCGCCACCACCGGGGCCCCGGGATAGGCCGTATGAGCCATCGGTGAGCGAAACACTACAGCGGCATCCAACAGTTCAGGCAAGTCGCCAAGATCCCGCCGCTCGATCATCGCGTGCCAGCGCTGCAGGGAAACTTGGGCCTTGGGGTGCAGTTTCAATTCCGACATCGGGTTCTCCTCTCAAGCATCGGTGATGCTACTCAGGTTCCGTCGCCCAGCTTGCCAGGGGACGGCGTAGTGGCTCAGTTGCCAGGCCGGCAACCGCGCGCTGCGACCCAGGGCTGGCGCAACACGGTCGCCACCTCCTCGGCCCAGATTCCATAAGCCAGAGCCCCAGGATGAAAACCATCCACGGCCAGCATGTCGTCGTGCAGTGGTAGCTCGCCGGCTACCAGGGTTACCCCGGGCTGCGCTTGGCTCCACTGGCCAAGCAACTGGTTGAAGCGTTGCGCCCTGCTCCCCAGGTACCAGCGCAAAGGTTGCGGCAGGGAAGCAAAGGCATGCATCGGTGGCACGCAGGACAGCAAGACCCGGGCGGCTGCGAACTTTTTGCGCAGCAACGCCACCAAGCGAGCCACACAGCTCATCCAAGCCCTGGCACCGATACCGCCGGTGACATCATTGACACCGACGCAAACCAGTACGGCGTCGAAATCCTCGGTATCGCTGTCTTCGATTCTTTGCAGCAATGCCGGGGTATCGAGCCCGGATTGGGCAAGCAGGCGCCAAGACAGGGTGAAGTGCCCGGACAGGCGCGCTGCCAATTGGCCAGACAGGGCGTCGGCCTGGTGCATCACCCCCACTCCGGCGGCGGCCGAATCCCCTATGATCAACAACCGCAGCAAGGGGCCGGCACCACAGGCGCCGGATCGTTCGCCAGCAGGTTCTGCAAGCCGTGGAGTGACCCTGCGCACATAGCGCCCCTGGGCCAGCAGCAACGGCGCCAGGAGCAATCCGGACAGGCTTTGCAACATGATTGACGAGCCCCATGCAAGAGATGGGATGCAGGCTAAGGTGCAATCTTATCAGCGTCAAGATTAATCACCGTGGTAGGATTTCGCGCTTTGCAGGCCCCTTCAGGCCATACCGGCGAACTTCCCATGACCAAGAACTCCCCACGCTCGCGCGACTCCTACCACGTGGGCAACCTGGCACCGCAGCTCCTGGCTGCCGCCCGGGCAATGCTGGAGGAAGTGGGACCGACCCGGCTTTCATTAAGAGCGGTTTCCGAACGCGTGGGCGTCAGTGCCACTGCCGCCTATCATCACTACGCCAATCGTGCCCAGCTGGTCGGCAGCCTCGCAGCCGAAGGGTTTCGTGAATTGGCAGCGGTACTGGTGTTCAACGACAGCACCGTCGACGGTACGCAGAAACTGCGCAACGCCTGCCTGAGCTACTTCGGTTTCGCTCGACGCAATCCGGCGCTGTACCAATTGATGTTCGGCCCCGAGTTCGCCACCGGCGAAATGCTCCCCGAGCTGTCCATCGCCCGAGAACAGGCCTTCGGCGAGTTGCGGCGCATCATCGCCGAGTTACTGCACCTGCAGGTGGACGAGCCACAGGTGCGGCGAGCGGCCCTCGCCGGCTGGTCCTACACTCACGGCCTGGCCTCCCTGGTTATCCAGGGTGTCCTGGATTTCCCTGAAGGCACCACCGATGAACGCTTCGTGGACAGCACCCTGCAAGGTTTCCAGCAGTTGTTTCAGGCCGGTCACCCGGGTTGAAGCCATCGGGTGGCGATGAAGGTGCTCCTGGAACCAACGTCTGGAACGCGACTTGAGTGGCGGTTTTCCTCATCCAATCGCTGATTGGCGTTGAAGCCATCGACTATTTCTGCACAATGCGTGCATTTCACAACTGACACGAGGTCCACTGATGCTCTTGACCCCTCAAGACGAACGACTCATCAAGGCGCTGGCCCAGGCCATCGTCGACCGTCCGCGGGCGACCCTCAAGGAGCTGGCGGAACTCGCCGGAGTGAGCAAGGCCACCCTGCACCGCTTCTGCGGCACGCGCGACAAGCTGCTGCAGATGATGGAAGACCACGGCCAAGGCGTACTCAATCGCATCATCGACAGCACCGACCTGCAACATGACGAGCCCGTAGCCGCCCTGCGCTCGCTGGTCAGCGAGCACCTGGCCCATCGCGAAATGCTGGTGTTCCTGCTGTTCCAGTACCGTCCCGACACCATGCTCAACGACGGCGAAGACGAACGCTGGCAGTTCTATACCGATGCCCTGGATGCGTTCTTCCTGCGAGGCCAGCAGTTAGGAGTGTTCCGCATCGATATCACCGCCCAGGTCTTCACCGAGTTGTTCCTCACCCTGATCTTCGGCATTGTCGATGCCGAGCGCCGTGGCCGCGCGGCCAGCGCCAATTCGGCCAATGTGGTGGAACAGATGTTCCTCCATGGCGCCATTGCCACCACCAAGCCTGCCTGACGGGCTGTCCTCCCCCATTCCAGTGCATTGCCGGCACACAAAAAAGCCCCGCGGTCCGAAGGCCGACGGGGCAAATTGGCTGGTTGCGGCCAACCAAAGGAGCTGGACCGGCAAATCCATCCGTACCTTGACCTACGGCAGAGCAACGCGGCCAGGGCACTTCGTGCTGTTTGGGCTTGGGAGGGTGTCAGCGCCGTCCCTGCACACGGATTACCGATGAAATATCCGGAAAAGTCCGAACTGGCGACAAGATACTTCGCAGCCGCCAATGAGTCAACATTGACTCAATTGATCCATTTGCAACCTTGTATGCCGGCGCAGTCCTGCTCCTTTTCCTGTCAATCCAACTCCCTGCCAGCCGTTTCAGGTGCCAACTTCAACCCCGCCAGGGACAGCACGATAGCGGCGAACATGTACCAGGCCGGGGCATTCGGACTGCCAGTGAGGCTGACCAGTGCGGCAGCGAACAACTGGGTGAACCCTCCAAAGACCGCCACGCCGATGCAGTAGGCGATGGACATTCCACTGACCCTGATCCGGGCCGGAAACAATTCAGGCAAGAGCGCCATGTTAGGGACGATGGTGTAGGTCAAGGGGATGCTCAGCACTGTCACGATCGCCAGCAGCATCAGGATATTCGGATACAGATTGACCAACAGGAACGCCGGGTAGATGGCGATCAGCAGGATGGGCAGTGGCCAGAAGATCGACTTGCGTCGCCCGATGCGGTCACTCAACCGCCCCGCATGGGCGGACAGCAGCAACGGTGGCAGGCAAGCGAAGATAGCCGCCCAGGTCGCCACAGCCAGGGGCATGTGCAAGACACTGATCGCATGGTTCGCCAGGTAGAACTGAATGGTATAGATAGGCACGGTGGCACCGGTCACGAGCAGCACTCCGGCCACTATCTGCCGCGGGTGGCGCAACAGCAGCTTGAGTTGGCGTTCGTCCTCCGGCTCCTGGCGTACCAATTTGCGGTGCACTTCGGTCTCCGGCAGCCGGTGGCGGATGTACTCGCTGATGGGAATCGCCAGGATGCCGACGGCAAATACCAGTCGCCAGCCCCAGCTATCCATGGCCTCGGCGCTCAACAGACTGCTCAGGCTCATCACCAGCACCCCGCCGAAGGCGATGCCCAGGCTTTGGCTGAACGTCTGCCAGCTGCAGTAGTAGCCCCGGGAATCCTTATCCGCATACTCCATCAGCATCGTCGTGGAGCTACCAATCTGCCCGCCTACAGCAAACCCCTGGACCAGACGTGCCAGGATGATCACCGCCGGCCCAAGCAGCCCGGCCTGGGCGTAGGTAGGGGCCAGGGTGAACAACAGCGAGCCGCTCGCCATCAACCACAAGGTCAGGCGCAACGCCGCTTTGCGCCCCACACGGTCGGCGTACAGGCCGATCAGCAAACCGCCTAGCGGGCGCATGACGAAGCCGGTGCCAAACACCGCCAGCGACAGCATCAAGGGGATCAGCGAGTGATCGCCAAATGGAAAGAACAGCCGGGCCATCAGCGTTGCCAGCATGCTGTAGACCAGGAAGTCGTAGAACTCCAGGGCATTGCCCAGGCAGATCGCGGCAATCGCCCGGTGATGCTTGGGCCGGGGCGACTCAGTTGCCGCATCGAGCAGGGTCGTGGTGGTCGTTGTTTTTGTTGTTGTCATCAACGGTTCCTCTCAGGCGTTCGATTCAGGCCAGAAAACGCTCGGCCAGGCGTACCCAGAAGCTGGCGCCCAGGGGCAAGATCTGATCGTTGAAGTCATATTCCGGGTGATGCACTTCGCAACTGCCCGCGCCGTCGCCATTGCCGATCAACAGGTAGCAGCCGGGCACACGCTCCAGCCAGTAGGCAAAGTCATCGCTGGCACAAATCGGTTGCAGGCCCTGCACCAATGCGTTTTCGCCAAGCCAGTCGCGAATCACCCCGGCGGCCAGCGAACTGGCCTGCTGGTCGTTGACCAGGACCGGATACCCCTCACCGAAGATCACCCGTGCCTTGGCGCCGAAGCTGCCGGCGTGCAGTTCGGCCAGGCTCTGGATTCGCGCCCGGAGCATCTGCCGGACCTCAGGTCGCAAGGCCCGCACGCTCAGGCGCAACTCGGCCTGCTGGGGGATGACGTTGGCGGCATCGCCCGCCAGGAATGCACCAACGGTCACGATGGCCATGTCACTGGGCGGTACATTGCGCGACACCAGGCTTTGCAGGGCCATGACCAGTGAGGAACCGATCACCACCGGGTCCACGCTCTTATGCGGCATGGCACCATGACCGCCAACACCTTCGATGAAAATGACGATGTTGTCGGTAGACGCCATGCATGGGCCGGCCAGCACCCCGAACTGGCCAACCGGCATGCCTGGCGAATTGTGCAGCGCGAAAATCCCATCGCAGGGAAACAGCTCGAAGACGTTCTCCTCCAGCATGCGCTTGGCGCCAGAGCCTCCATGTCCTTCCTCTGCCGGTTGGAAGAACAGATGCAGGGTGCCGCGCCAGCAGCGATTGCGAGCCAGCTCACAAGCAGCGGCCAGGAGCATCGCGATGTGCCCATCATGCCCGCAGGCATGCATCTTGCCGGGTGTGCGGCTGCGCCATGGATGTTCGCCCTGCTCGGTTATCGGCAACGCATCGAGCTCTGCCCGCAGCCCCAGGCTAGGGCCATGGCCATTGTGCAAGCTAGCCACCACGGCGGTCTCGGCCAGTTCCAGATGGACCTCGTAGCCCCACTTGCGTAGAAGCTCGACCACCCGCTCACGGGTAAGGAACTCTTCATGTCCCAACTCCGGCTGGGCATGCAGTGCCCGTCGCAACTCGATCATTGCCGGAGTGATTTCAGCGATTCCGGGACTTATCCGGGTTTCATGCATGGTGTCGTGTCCTGAAGGTCTATGTGACGTGCAGCGCATGGACCGACCCCGGTCCATTGACCTAACCTAGCGCCGGAAAATGCCAGGCATAAGCCGCAAAAACGTTGTCGTGACAACCGTTGGTATTCAGGAGCCCCCAGTGAAACTCCATCAGTTGCAGGCCTTGGTGGCCGTTGCCGAGGGCGGCGGAATCCGCGCCGCTGCCCGCCGCCTGGAGGTGTCCCAGGCGGCAGTGACCCGAGCCCTGCGGGAACTGGAAGAAGAACAGGGCTTGGCCCTGTTGGTCCGCCATACCGGTGGGGCCCGCTTGACCCCGGCCGGTAAGATCCTGCTGCCACACGCCACGCAGATCGCCAGCCAGCTGCAAAAAGCCCAGGCCGACTTGGCCAGCCTACGAGGAGAAACGCCCTCGCGACTGTGCGTAGGGGTGACCCCCTGGCTGGGCCAGACCGTACTCGCCAGCACGGTCCAGGCCTTTCGCCAGGCGCTGCCCAAGGTCCAGCTGGAGGTCTATGAAGGCCTGCTGGCCGTCAGTCTGCCGCTGCTGCGCAATGGCTTGATGCACTTGGCCCTGGGGCCCGCCGCCCCCTTGCCCCCCCAGGAGTTCGTGCACATGCCCCTGGCACGCTACCGGATGAAGGTCCTGGCGGTGCACGAGCACCCACGATGCTCGGCGCGCTCGCTGGCCGAGTTGCTGGAGGATGACTGGGTGATCAACTTCAGCCAGTCCAGCCAAGCGCCACTCATGCACCAGTTATTCGAACGCCACGGCTTGCACATAGACCCCGGGCGCATCGTCTGTGCCCAGTCCAGTGCCATGCTCAGCAGCCTGATCACCGATGCCGGGATGCTCGGCTACTCCCCCGAACCCATGATGCTCTGTCCTCCGCTGCAGGGCAGGGTTCGGGCGTTGACCCTCGAGCAACCCCTCGAGGAGAGCGAAGCCAGCGTGATTCACCTGCGTGACCAGCCCCTGGATTCGGCCGCCCAGTGTTTCGTCCAGTGCCTGCAGGACACCTTGAAGGCCTGCAATCGTTCCCACCGCGAGGCGCAGCGGCAGTTGGCCAGGATGCTCAGCCTGCAGTTTTGAACAGCCGGGCCACGGATGGCATGATGCAAGCCTTGCGCAGCGACCGCCCCGAACGGCCCTGCCCTTGTAACCCCTCGAACAAGAGAGCCCCATGGCAAACCAAGATATTTCCTTCCTGCCCGATCCGGACGCCGACTCCATTTCCTCCGACGTCGCAGGCTTCGGCGGCCTGCTGGTCTCCACCCAGATCCCGACCCATGCCGACGGCAGCCTGGAACTGGGCGACATCACCCTGCAAAGCGAGTGCACCCTGCAAGCGCTGAAGGTCGCGCTGGAGCGCGCCGGCAGCTCCATGGACCGGGTCCTGCACCTGACCATCTACCTCACCGACATGGCCGATCGCGCAGCCTTCAACGAGGTCTACCAGCGTTTCTTCGCCAAGCCCTGGCCAGTTCGCGCAGCCGTTGGCGTAGCGGCGCTGGCAGTGCCGGGAATGCGCGTGGAAGTCACCGCGATGGCCGCCAAGGCCTGATGCCAAGCGGCTGCGCCCAGTGCGCAGCCGCCACCGGGCAGCACACGGGTGCCGGGCAAGCATTTCGCCGCTACAATGCGCGCCTTGACCCTGATAAGCCTGATTAAAAAAACATGTCCTTGCCCAAACATCACCTCGAACTGCTCAGCCCTGCCCGCGATGTCGGCATCGCCCGCGAAGCCATCCTGCATGGCGCCGACGCGGTGTACATCGGTGGCCCGAGCTTCGGCGCCCGCCACAACGCCAGTAACGAGGTGAGCGATATCGCCCAGCTGGTGGAATTCGCCCGTCGCTATCACGCCCGGGTATTCACCACCCTCAACACCATCCTCCACGACAATGAGTTGGAGCCGGCGCGCAAACTGATCCATCAGTTGTACGATGCCGGTGTCGATGCGCTGATCGTCCAGGACCTGGGGGTGATGGAGCTGGACATTCCGCCCATCGAACTGCACGCCAGCACCCAGACCGATATTCGCACCCTGGAGCGGGCCAAGTTCCTCGACCAGGCCGGCTTCTCCCAGCTGGTACTGGCTCGTGAGCTGAATCTCAAGGAAATCAGCGCCATCGCCGCCGAGACCGACGCGGCCATCGAATTCTTCATCCACGGCGCCCTGTGCGTGGCCTTCTCCGGCCAGTGCAACATTTCCCATGCCCAGACCGGTCGCAGCGCCAACCGCGGCGACTGCTCCCAGGCCTGCCGCCTGCCCTACACCCTGAAGGATGAGCACGGTGGCGTGATCGCCTACGAAAAGCACCTGCTGTCGATGAAGGACAACAACCAGAGCGCCAACATCCGCGCCCTGGTCGAGGCCGGGGTGCGCTCGTTCAAGATCGAGGGTCGCTATAAGGACATGGGGTATGTGAAGAACATCACCGCCTACTACCGCCAGCGCCTGGACGACGTACTGGAAGACCGCCCGGACCTGGCTCGCGCGTCCAGCGGCCGCACCGCGCACTTCTTCGTTCCCGACCCGGACAAGACCTTCCACCGTGGCAGCACCGACTACTTCGTCAGCGAGCGCAAGATCGACATCGGCGCCTTCGACTCGCCAACCTTCACCGGATTGCCGGTGGGCGTGGTGGAAAAGGTCGGCAAGCGCGACCTAGAGGTGGTGACCTTCGAGCCATTGTCCAACGGCGACGGCCTCAACCTGCTGGTCAAGCGCGAGGTGGTGGGCTTTCGCGCCAACATCGCCGAAGCCCGCGGCGAGTTCGAGGAAGACGGTGAAAAGCGCTATCGCTATCGCGTCGAGCCCAACGAAATGCCCGAGGGCCTGCATCGCCTGCGCCCCAACCATCCGCTGAGCCGCAACCTGGACCACAACTGGCAGCAGGCCCTGACCCGTACCTCCGCCGAACGCCGCATCGGCCTGGCCTGGCAGGCCCGGCTGCGCGAGGAGCGCCTGGAGCTGAGCGCCACCAGTGAAGAAGGCATCGGCATCAGCGTCGCCCTGGACGGCCCCTTTGGCGTGGCCAACAAGCCGGAGCAGGCCCTGGAGCAATTGCGCGACCTGTTGGGCCAGCTGGGCACTACCTGCTACCACGCCACCGACGTCAAGCTGGACGCCCCCCAGGCCTACTTCATCCCCAACTCCCAGCTCAAGGCCCTGCGCCGGGAAGCCATCGAAGCCCTGGACGCCGCACGGATCGCCGCCCATCCACGGGGCTCGCGCAAAGCCGAAAGCAACCCGCCGCCGGTCTACCCCGAATCGCACCTGTCGTTCCTGGCCAACGTCTACAACCAGAAGGCCCGGGACTTCTACCATCGCCATGGCGTGCAGTTGATCGACGCCGCCTTCGAGGCCCACGAGGAACACGGCGAAGTGCCGGTGATGATCACCAAGCATTGCCTGCGCTTCTCCTTCAACCTGTGCCCCAAGCAGGCCAAGGGCGTGACCGGCGTACGTACCAAGGTGGCCCCGATGCAGCTGGTGCACGGTGACGAGGTGCTGACCCTGAAGTTCGACTGCAAGCCTTGCGAAATGCACGTGGTGGGCAAGATCAAGGGCCATATCCTCGATTTGCCGCTGCCCGGCAGCAGTGCAGACTCGGTGGTGGGCCATATCAGCCCCGAAGACCTGCTCAAGACCATTCACCGCGCACCGCATTGAGTGGCTGGCGGGCGCCGCGCAATGCCGTCGCGCCCGCTGCAGATTCCAGACTCCAGAATCCAGGCCACCAGCCTGCACCTGCCAATAGCCCGGCGCTGACAGGCACAACGTTCCGCCTGTTATGCGCCATGCTTGGTTTCATTGCACATACGTCCCCTCTTCTACGTACGTAGCGTTTTTTTCTCGGCCAGGGGGGAGTTCCCTGTCAGTCGCCGTGGTCTACTACGCGCCGGTCGATCGGCAAACAGGTATAGTGGCCGACCTCGCTGAGCGACAAGCCGATTCCGGCGCTGGCCGCACTCCGGCCCCCGCTCCTATCAAGACAGAATGGATAACGTGTGTTCGCAAGATTCGTATTCATTGCCCTGCTCCTGACTCTGTCGGCGTGCAGTTCCAAGCCCTCCAACTCCGGGCCCCTCAAGGCTGGCGAGTATCGCGTCCAGCGCGGCGATACCCTGTATTCCATCGCCAGCCGCAACGGCACGAACTGGAAGGAAGTGGCGCGGCTCAACGGTCTCAAGGCGCCCTATACCGTGGAAGTCGGCCAGGTATTGAAGGTGGGCGGTGGCGCCCCCAGAACGACCCGGGTGACCAGCAGCAAGACACGAACCAGCACCAGCAGGAGCAAGGCCCCACCGCCTGCCCCGCCGATGCCCAAGGTCACTCTCAAGGGCTGGACCTGGCCGCTGCGCGGGGTGCTGATCGGACGCTTCTCGCCTACCGGCAAGCTCAACCAGGGCATCCGCATCGCCACCGCCGAGGGCCAGCCGATCCACGCCAGCCTCGGCGGCAAGGTGGCGTTCGCCGGCTACATGCGCGGCTACGGCAACCTCATGATTCTCCAGCACGGGCCGTCCTACACCAGTACCTATGCCTACAACAGCAAACTGCTGGTCAAGGAAGGCCAGATGGTGATCAAGGGCCAGAAAATCGCCGAAGCCGGGTCCCAGGATACCGACCGCGCCCAGTTGTATTTCGAGATCCGCGCCAATGGCGTGCCGGTCGACCCGATACGCCTGCTACCACCGGGTTGAGCAACACCACCATCAACCCGGCTCACAAAGTGGCGCTGGCGCCAACGAAGCCCTGACCCGGCGCGGCAACAGCGTCAGCAAGGCCAGCAACGCCAGCACGGCACCGATCCACAAAGGTGCCTTGAGCCCATGGCCCGCCTGGATCGCCAGCCCGCCAGCCCAGGCGATGAACGCCAGGCCGGCATTGATCACCGACACATGCACGCTGTTGACCAGGGGTCCGGGATTGGCGGTACGCATGACCCGCACGATCAGGGCCGGGCTCAGGGGCACGCCCACCAGGCCGATGACCAGGAATGCCACGACACTGAACAGCGCCTGCTCGGCGCAGAGCGCGAAGGCCAGCAAGGCCAGGCCCAGCACCAGCAATCCCGAGCTGAGTACGGCGAAGGTGAAGCGATCGGCGAAACGCCCCACCAGGCTGTTGCCGACAAGGTTCATCAGGCCGTACAGCCCCAACAGGATCGGCAGCAGTGTGCCAGGTACCCCGGACACCTCGGTCAAGATCGCCGTGACGTAGGTGAATGCCGCGTAGGCCGCGGCGATCACCAAGCCGCTGCTGGCATAGGCGGCCCATAGCGTGCCGCTGCCCAGGGCCCTGAACTGCTCACCCAGGCCAGCGCCGCTCGACTCTCGCGAAGACGGCACCAGCGCCCTGACGATCACGACGCACACAGCCGTCAGCGCCACCACCAGCCAAAAGCTGGTTCGCCAGCCCAGGTGCTGGTCAATCAGGGTCGCCGCCGGGACCCCAAGTACAGTGGCCAGCATCATGCCGCTGAGCACGATGGATGAGGCCCGGCCCCTGGCCTCCTGCGCCACTGTCTCGGCACAGATCGCCAGCGCCCCGCCGATGCATGCCGAACCCGCCACACCGGTGATGACCCTGGCAAATGCCATGGTGCCGTAGTGACTGGCGCTGGCAGCCACTACGGCGCCCAGCAGGTACAGGGCCAGTTGCCAGAGCAGGGCTTGCCGGCTGGGCACCTTCAACCAGAGGAACAAGGCCGTCAGCAAGGGACCGCCCAGGACCATGCCCAAGGCATACAGGGCGATCAGGTAGCCGATTTGCGCCGCGCTGACGCCGAACACCGCCGCCAGGGACGGCATCATGCCAGCGACCATGAACTCGGAAGTGGTCAGGACGAAAATGGTCAGGGCCAACCAGTAGACCGTCCCAGGCATGGACACCTGTTCGCGATGGCCTCGTGCGGTCATGACCATCCTCCCCACAGCGGGAGGCGCGAGCTCGATGAAGCTTTCCTGGGATTGGGCATGAGGACTCCTGGCAATACATTCAATTGAATTATTGAATGAAAGGCCGATGCTAGTTTCGGCCACGCACTCGGGTCAAGCCCCTTGCCCTCGCCCCCTGCCCAGAAATGGATCTAGCCGGCGTTGAACTTCATGCAGTGAACAGGGCATCTGCGACTCTCGCAGGACTCTTGCAAAACCTCGCTACCGTGCTGGCTTGGCGCCTGCCTGGTGTTGGGCACACCCACGCAAGCGGCCAGAGGTTTACCGGAGTGCGCCAGAACCTTGCGCCAACCGTGCGGGGTGAACTCGGTGCCAATCCCTGTCGGCACTGGGCCGGACCTGTCGCACTGAGTCCCGATAGTTCTCTCGCTACCCGTTGCACCGGGCCTGGTGCTCCATTCACAAGAGAGGCCAGCAGGCCCGTTCCTGCGCACCAGGCCAGCCATTGCTCCAGCCTTGGAAGGATGCAGTGCAATGCTCCTATGCCAAGCCGCTACAGGCCCAGCTGCTCATGTTCCAGGTCGCCCTCCCTGCCCGCCCACCAAGCGGGAATGGGCAACAGCGACTCTGCCACGCCTACTGTCAACAGGTTGTGGCGCAGGCTCCTGAGCCGAACCAGTACCTGGACCCTGGGCTCGACCTGGATCAATGCCTGCCAACTCAATTGAACGTACCGACCATGGACAGCGGCCGAGTAGAGGAGCAACGGCTGTGGAAATGGCTCACGCAGCTCGAAGTAGCCCAGGTAAGCGGATGCGTTATCTGCCAGCACGGCATTCTGCCGGGCATCCCTGGAAGCCTGCATGCGGGTCTCCAACAGCTCTATTGCGGCCGTGCTCTCATACAAGGGCGAGCTCTTGCCACTTAGCAGCCATTGATACTTCGAGTTCTCCGAAAACAATGAGTTGGCGATACCGTTTGGGCAGAAGAACAGCTCGATCGCCCTGCGCACCAGGGTTGGCACCACTGCTTGTGTCACTTTGTCCAGGTACTGGTCGCGGGCCTCAAAGTCCTGCCTGCCATAGCTGATGAGTTGTCGGAACTGGGTCTTGACCGCAAAGTGAATCTGGTTCGGTTCATCACAGTTAGCCGCAATGCGCTGGGCCAAACACCATTCGCGTTGGCGAATGTTCCGATCCAGTTCAGTGTCATCCAGGCTCAGGAAGTCGAAGAAGGTCCTGATCGCGGCGAGGCAGACCTCGGGTTCCCGACAAACCGCCCTCATGGTCTCGCTCGCCCTCTCGCCGTAGAACCACTCCATCAACTCCAGCAGCGCCAGGCATTTATCAGCGGCACTTTCAAATGCACTCCGGGAGTAACACGCGCCAGCCGCCCTGTGAAGCTGCCCATACTGGATGTTGGCGGCATTGAGCATGTCCCTTATCACCAGGCGCTCGGTTTCCCCACTCCGGTCGATGGCCTGGTGGATGAACTCATCGATGACCCCCTTGCTCCGATGCTCCAGCCAGCTATCGAAGAACAGCGCAAACTCTCGAAGCGTGAAGGCAGGTACCAGGGTTGCCAGGCTCATCTCGTAGTCGATTTTCTCCGGCCCCGACTGGCTGTCGCGCCGTGCGAGTACGAACGCCTCGAACAGTTGCAAAGAGCGTTGGGCCAACGGTCCCTCTGGATCGAAGCGACTCGTGGCGAGCGCTGCCTGTCGCTGCTGCTCGCGCTCTTCCTCGTTTGGGCCACCCAGCATGCTGGGGCCGAACGCATTGAAGAGCACTTGGGTGTGCTGGTTAAAATGCTCGAGCATCCTGGGCTCCAGCTCACGCAGCAGGGTCTGCAAGACAATCCCGTGCCAGTCCAGATCACCCTCGTTGTGCCGCTCTGCCGCCGCACCGAACACCGACAGGCTGCGACAGATGCGCTTGGCCTGGCGCGGATTGCCGGGAAACCACTGGGCACAGCGCTCGATCGTCGTCGCAGGTAAAAAACCACAGCACGCCTGCAGGTTCTTCATCACCATCTTCTCTGTCTGCTTGGCCGTGGGTGCCGGCAGGGCAAAGGGTACGTCGATGATCTTGTCCAGGAAGTGCTGGGCGGACTCGCCAAAAGCCTCGGAGTAACTGCACAACGCCCGGCTGATCAGCTCATGATCGAACGCCAGGACAAAGACGAACCCAGGCCAGTCGAGCAGCTCCCGTAGGGCCAGGAGCGTTTCCGGCAGAATCTTCGGGTCGGCGCGATCCAGGTCGTCGATGAAGACAATCACCCGGCGCGCACCCAACTGTCTGTGCAACGCCTCCAGGTCCTCTTCCTTGAGTTGCAGCATGCTGCCCAACTTGTCGAACACGACCCCCGATACCTTGGCCGCAGCAGTGATGACCTGACCGTACTCCAGTGAGTCCGGAAGCTGCGCCTGGGCAACCGTATCCGTCGCCTTGGCTGCAATATGGCTGACTTTCTGGCTCAAGCGCCGCAGCCAGGGGCGCAAGGGCTCGGCCAGGCCTTCACCTTGCAGTGCTTCAGTCAACTCCAGGTAGAAGCGGGCCAGGAACCCGTCTTCACCGTTGGTGCGCCAGACGGGAAAGCGGATGACGATATCGCCCTTTTCCTCTGCAATCTGCTGCAGGAAGTTCAGCACGCTGGTCTTGCCGCTGCCCCACTGGCCGTACAGGCCGATGCGCGAGGACCAGCCCGATGGCGTGGCCGTGATCACGCGATGAATCAGCTTGGCTAACGGCCAGCGGTCCAGAAGATCGTCCTGGCGGTGAGTGAGTGGCGCATCATTTCCACCAGAGACGCTAGCATTCTGGATGGTCGACATTCGTTGCAGTTCCTTATCCTGGTTCCTGGTGCTCATTGCTCTTGCTTGCTACCACCACGGGCCGCCTCACTCTCTAGGGACGAACGGGCTTGAACAGATCGATGGAAATCATCTTGTACATCCCGCTCAACGGCACCATGCGCTTGATATCCATCTGGTAGAAATCGGCTGTCGGACTGATAGAGGCCGGCATGCTCGGCGTACAGCCAGTCAAGCTGTAGAGATTCATGTAGTCGGCATTGGGGTCGCCCACGGTGCCCTGGCGCATGGAAAGTGTACAACGCAAGCTGCCCTTGAGCCCCGGGCCGCCATCACCCTGGACCTCCAACCGCAGCGGACAGACGCCCATGCGCCGCCCACCCATCCAGGGGTCCTGGGCTTGTGGACATTCCTGATCGCCGACAGTGGCCATGACCTGCCCCACCAGTTGGCGCAAATCCTTGTTCTGATCAGGCCAGACCTCACCGTTGTCCACCATGTGGTCCTTGATGAACAACGTGTAGCGCACCGGAAAGCCGACTTTGTTGTTCAGCATGAAAGAGCCCTGGGAATAGGCCAGTTTCTCGTCGGCCTTGCATCCGGCGCGGTTACTGACGGCGAATTCGGTGGTGTTGAGATTGGTAACGCTCGTTCCACCGCGCAGCTTGATCAGGCACTGGGCCTGCCGACCATCGGTGCAACTGTTTTCGACGATATGGAAGCCGTTGCTGTGTACCGCGCTGTCATCAATGACAAAGCCATTGAAGTTGGTCATGTCGCTGGGGAGCACCCGGTTGACCCGCAGATCCACAAGAAACGCGCCATCCTGGGCAACCGAGGGTTCCAGATTCATGGAAAAGCGGGCATTGCACTGCTGCTTCAAGGTCACCCTGAAGTCTTGCGCATCGGGCAACCCTCCAAAGATACCGCCAATACCGAAAGGCAGGCCCAGCACACCGCCGAGCACAGTCAGTATTCCCGAAACAGCAGACTTGGCACCGGCATAGGCCTGCATTTCCGCGTTGGTCATGCTGCCATACGAGGCGTTGCTGAAGTTATTTGTCTGTGACCACCTGAAGCTCGTGGTGGAACGAATGGTGCCACTCACGCGGGCTTCATCGCAGGCACCTCGCTCTTGGCAGAACTTGAGATTGAAGCCCCAGTCCTTGCTGAAGAGATCGACGATATTGATGACCGGCTTCTTCAGTGCCATCACCAGCACTCCCTGCTGGCGCGACCCAATCACCACCGGCCCTGCCTCCGTCCCCTTGAGAGTGGCGTATCGAGGCACATCAATGGGGTACTTGCGCTCAAAATCCGCCGCGTTGACATTGAATGCAGGTTCGAAAGTGATTGGGTAGTCACCCTCGTTCTCGATCAGCACCGTGATGAAATCAGGTTCGGCAGCCTGGGCTTTCAAGCAGCCCATCGCACTCAATAACACACCTGTCAACAGGACACTCTTGCGATAGGTGGAGCGTACGGATCTGTCCATCATCAATCCTTGATTGTAAATCCCGCTCATTACTCTAAATGGTTTATGTCAAATCGCCATCTTTTAGGCGCAAGCCGCTACCGGAGGCTGATCAGCCCCACCTCGATGCTCGTTTCTGGACAGACAACCTGGTCTTGCAACCCGATGAAACGCACGGCGTGGCACCGCCGGCCGTCCTGTGGAGTCTTGCTTGCCAAGCAGCCACAAACGACAGGTCAGCTTTTCATCCAGGACGACGCTTGAGGGTCTGGCTGGGCAACTCCTTGAACAACGCCCGATAGCTACTGGAGAAACGCCCCAGGTGCCAGAACGACCAGTGCATCGCCACCTCGGCCACCGTGGTTTCCTGTGGATTGCAACTGCGCAGCTCGCGATGGGCGCTGTTGAGCCGGCGCAGGCGCAGCCATTGGCTGGGAGCCATGCCGGTAAAGGCCTTGAAGGCGCTCTGCAACTGGCGCAGGGACACTCCGGCGACCTGGGCCAGTTCCAGCAGGTTGAGGGTTTCCTCGGGCAGGTCGGCGGCCCATTGCGCGACCCGCTGCATGATGGCCCGTTCCTCCGTGCGCCGTTGCAGGCCATCGCGGTCCAGGCGCACGCAAGCGTTGTCGAGAATGTACAGGCAGTCATCGAGCAACTGCTGGGTCAGGGCTTCCCGGCTGGGTGGATCGAGGGTCTGTGACAAGCGCGTCAAGGTCGCGCTGAGCCAGCGGCAGAACAACGCGTTCTGCTGGCAGGTCAAGGGCGCCATGAACAGGCCATCCAGGCGTTCGACCCCCAGGCCCTGGCCCTGGACGAACTCGGGGCCGAACACCACCGCCACTTCCTGGTAGTTCTCGGGGGTGATCCAGATATTACGGCTCTCGCCATTGAGCACGTACAGCGCGTTGTCGCTGCGATCGAAGCAGAACGCCAGGGCGCCTTCGGGGGCATTGAAGTTCTGTTCGACCCGGGTATTCATGCGCTCTTCGTAGATTTGCACGCCCTGCAGGTCCAGGTAACGCACCAGGCCATTGAAATGCCCGGGGGACATCTGCCGGTACTGCTGAACCCAACCGGGGGTGGCCCGGACCTGGTCGATCACATCGAAGGCCTTGAAAGCCTGGACTTGAAGCGGATTGGACGTCGTCATGGGAAGACCTTACGCACTCTTTTGGTGCGCTTTGCGTCTGTTGAAAGTGGATAGATGGAACCACAAGGCTCGCCCAAGATAGTCGCCAATGCGCCGCAGGGGAAGCCTTGCCGGGATACTCCCGCTCACCTGGGTGCAGATGAAAACAATCATCGAGGTCTTTATGAACGCCCCTTTCGATCAGCTTTCCTCATGGCTGAAAGAGCACAAGATTACCGAAGTAGAGTGCGTGGTCAGCGACCTGACCGGCATTGCCCGCGGCAAGATCGCACCCACCAACAAGTTCCTGCATGAGCGAGGCATGCGCCTGCCGGAAAGTGTCCTGCTGCAAACGGTAACCGGGGATTTTGTCGACGACGACCTGTACTACGAACTGCTGGACCCGGCTGACATCGACATGCTCTGTCGTCCCGATCCCTCGTCGATCTACCTGGTGCCCTGGGCCCTGGAACCCACGGCCATCGTCATCCACGACACTTTCGACAAGTTCGGCAACCCCATCGAACTGTCGCCACGCAATGTGCTGAAGAAAGTCCTGCAGCTCTACACCGACAAGGGCTGGCAGCCGATCGTGGCTCCGGAAATGGAGTTCTACCTGACCCAGCGTTGTGAAGACCCGGACCTGCCGCTGCAAGCGCCCCTGGGACGCTCGGGACGTGCCGAGAGCGGCCGGCAGTCATTCTCCATCGATGCCGCCAACGAATTCGACCCACTGTTCGAGGACGTCTACGACTGGTGCGAAGCCCAAGGCCTGGACCTCGATACGCTGATCCACGAAGACGGCCCGGCGCAGATGGAGATCAACTTCCGCCATGGCGACGCCCTGGACCTGGCGGACCAGATCACCGTGTTCAAGCGCACCCTGCGCGAGGCCGCGCTCAAGCACAACGTCACCGCCACCTTCATGGCCAAGCCGATCACCGATGAGCCCGGCAGCGCCATGCACCTGCACCAGAGCGTGGTGGACATCGCCACCGGCAAGCCGGTATTCACCAACGACGACGGCAGCATGAGCGAGCTGTTTCTGCAGCACATCGGCGGATTGCAGAAGTACATCCCCAAGGTGCTGCCGATGTTCGCCCCCAACGTCAACTCGTTCCGCCGCTTCCTGCCGGATACCTCGGCCCCGGTGAACGTCGAATGGGGCGTGGAAAACCGCACCGCCGGCCTGCGGGTACCGACCTCCAGCCCGGAAGCCACGCGGGTGGAAAACCGCTTGCCCGGTGCCGATGCCAACCCCTACCTGGCGATCGCCGCGAGCCTGCTGTGCGGCTACCTGGGCATGGTCGAAGGCATTGCCCCCAGCGCGGCGGTGGAAGGCCGCGCCTACGAGCGACGCAACCTGCGCCTGCCGATCACCATCGAGGACGCCCTGGCGCACATGGAGGAATGCCCGGTCATCGAGCAGTACCTGGGGCGCAAGTTCGTGCGTGGCTATGTCGCGGTCAAGCGTGCCGAGAACGAGAACTTCAAGCGGGTGATCAGCTCCTGGGAACGCGAGTTCCTGCTGCTCAGCGTTTGATCCGGCGATTTTACGAACAACAAAAACATCCCACAGAGGTGTCGAACATGCGTCTATTCAAAGCAGTGATCCCGGTCGCCCTGGCGACCCTGTGCAGCACCGCCGCCCAGGCCGAACCCAGCGTCAGCGTGTACAACTGGAGCGACTACATAGGCAAGACGACCCTGGCCGACTTCCAGGCCCAGACCGGGATCAAGGTGATCTACGATGTGTTCGACTCCAACGAGACCCTGGAAGGCAAGCTGCTGGCCGGACGTACCGGCTACGACGTGGTGGTGCCTTCCAACCACTTCCTCACCCGCCAGGTGAAGGCCGGGGCGTTCCTCAAGCTGGACCGGACGCAACTGCCCAACTGGAAGAACCTGGACCCGAAGCTGATGACCCTGTTGCAGCAGAACGATCCCGGCAACCAGTACTCGGTGCCCTACCTGTGGGGCACCAATGGCATCGGCTACAACGTCGACAAGGTCAAGCAGGTGCTGGGCATCGACCATATCGACTCCTGGGCGGTGCTGTTCGAACCGCAGAATCTGAAGAAGCTGGCGCAATGCGGGGTCTCGCTGATGGACTCGCCCGATGAAGTCATGCCGGCGATGCTCAACTACCTGGGCCTGGACCCCAACAGCCAATCGGCGGCCGATTACCAGAAGGCCGAGGCCAAGCTGTTGAGCCTGCGCCCCTACATCACCTACTTCCACTCCTCCAAGTACGTCTCGGACCTGGCCAACGGCAATATCTGCGTGGCGTTCGCCTACTCCGGCGATGCCTTCCAGGCCGCCAACCGGGCCAGGGAAGCCAAGAATGGAGTGAACATCGCCTACGCGATTCCCAAGGAAGGCAGCAACCTGTGGTTCGACCTGATGGCCATCCCCGCGGACGCCGCCAATACCAAACAGGCCCATGCCTTCATCAACTACCTGCTGGACCCGCAAGTAATCGCCAAGGTCAGCGCCCAGGTCGGCTATGCCAACCCCACCCCGGCCTCCCAGCAGTACATGGACGCCCAGCTGGTGAACGATCCCGAGGTCTACCCACCCAAGGAGGTGCTGGACAAGCTGTACATCGCCAGCACTCCGTCCCCCGCGATCATGCGCGTCATGACTCGCTCGTGGAGCAAAGTGAAGTCCAACAAATGAACCAGCCACTCTCCCTGGGCGGTGCCAACGGGCACGCCCACTCCTATTACGCGGCCTCGGTCGGTGCCCTGCCCGGCTACCCATCCCTGGAAGGCGACCTGCAAGCCGACGTCTGCGTGGTTGGCGGCGGCTTCACCGGGGTCAACACCGCCATCGAGCTGGCCCAGCGCGGGCTATCGGTGATCCTCCTGGAGGCCCGGCGCATCGGCTGGGGCGCCAGCGGGCGCAACGGCGGGCAACTGATCCGCGGCATCGGCCATGACATCAGCGGCTTTGCCCGCTATGTCGGCCAGGAAGGACTGAAATACCTGGAACAGGCCGGTATCGAATCGGTGCAGGTGGTGGGCCAGCGTATCGCCAAGCACGGGATCGACTGCGACCTGCGCTGGGGGTTCTGCGAACTGGCCAATACCCCAGCCCAGTTCGCCGCATTCCAAAGCGAACAGGAGCACCTGCTGAGCCTGGATTATCGCCATGCCACCCGCCTGGTGGCGGCCCGGGACATGCACCAGGTAGTGGCCTCCAAGGCCTACGCCGGAGGCCTGGTGGACATGGGCTCAGGCCACCTGCACCCCCTCAAGCTGGTGGTGGGCGAAGCCCGGGTAGCGACGTCCCTGGGCGTGCGGATCTTCGAGCACAGCCCGGTGCTGGAGCTAGGCCACGGCGATAGCGTGAAGCTGCGCTGCGCCAGGGGCACCGTGCGAGCCGGACGCCTGGTGCTGGCGTGCAACGCTCACCTGGAGGACCTGGAGCCGCGCCTGAGCGGCAAGGTCTTGCCCGCGGGTAGCTACATCATCGCCAGCGAACCGCTGCCGGAACCTCTGGCCAGGCAGTTGATCCCGGACAACCTGGCACTGTGCGACCAGAAAGTCGGCCTCGACTATTACCGGCTGACCGCCGACCGGCGCCTGCTGTTCGGTGGGGCCTGCCATTACTCCGGCCGCGATCCAGCGGATATCGCCGGCTACATGCGGCCGAAGATGCTCAAGGTGTTCCCACAACTGGGGGACATCGGTATCGACTTCCAGTGGGGTGGCAAGATCGGCATCACCGCCAACCGCTTCCCCCAGGTCGGACGCCTGCGCCAGTTCCCCAACGTGTACTACGCCCAGGGGTACTCCGGACATGGACTTAACGTCACCCATTGGACCGCGCGGCTGCTGGCCGAGGCGATCCATGCCGGCCACAGCCAGGGCCTGGACGTGTTCAGCGCGGTACCGCACATGACCTTTCCCGGCGGGCCCGCCTTGCGTGCGCCCTTGCTGGCCCTGGGCATGCTCTGGCATCGGCTGCGTGAAATCCTGGGTTGACGGCCCACCTCCCAGGGCTCGGGAAGTGGGCGCATGCCCAGGTTCACAAAAAGCGCCTGTGCAGGAAGTCCAGCAGCCGGTGGTTGACCTGCTGTGCACGCTCGCTCTGGATCCAGTGCCCACACCCTTGCAGCACATGCTGCTCCAGGTCGGCGACCCGGTCGGGCATGCGCTTGAGGGTATGGGCCTCCAGCACGCCGACCGGATCGCGATCGCCCAACAGGAACAACGTAGGCTGTATGACCCGGGCTTGCGCGAGAAACTCGGTACGCTGCCAATTGCGCTCGAAATTGCGGTACCAGTTCAAGGCCGGGCGAAATCCCCTGCCAACGAAAGCCTGCCGATAGACCTGGAAATCCTCCTCCGGGCACCAGCTGGGCAAGCTGTCGGGGATGGTCACGCCATCGAACAATCGGGAGTCGGCCGGCTTGGGTTGCAGCAGGGCCTCGATATTGCCCATGAACAACCGCAGGCTGGTATCGATGTCAGCGTCGAGCTCGACCTCGGCCACGCCCGGTTCCTGGAAATACAGGATGTAGTTGAAATGCCCACCGTGCACCTGGCGCATGATCTCGCTGGCCGGGCGCTTGGGCCGCCCGGCAAAGGGCACCGACATCGTCACCAGCGCCGCCACCCGCTGCGGCTCCAACAGAGCCAGGTGCCAGGCCACCGGCGCTCCCCAGTCGTGGCCAACCATGCACACCCGCTCGTGACCGAAGGCCTCCATGGCCTGCTGGATATCGGCGCACAGGGTCAGCAGGTCGTAGTCTGCTATCGCCTGGGGAGCGGAGCTGCGGCCGTAGCCACGCATTTCCGGGACAAAGACCCGGAACCCGGCCGCCGCCAAAGCCGGCACCTGGTGCCGCCAGGAATGCCAGCACTCGGGAAAGCCGTGGAGCAGCCAAACGGGCCGGCCTTGCTCGGGGCCGGCCACCCAGACGCTGAGTTCGATGCCGTTGACGGCCAGAATGTGCTGCTGGAAGGAAGTCATGGCGAGGGCTCCTGGCAAGTGCCAGGACAACCTAGCAGATGTCCTGCCAGGCATTGAGCATCATCGATCAGCCGAATGATGCGGGTGTCGGCTCTGCGCGGCGGGCATCAGCTCAGGTGGATTCGCGAACTGCGGCGGCTGCGCAGCCGGTCGCAGCCTCGCCAGCTCGGCAGCGGCTACAGGTGCCCGGCCAGGGCATGGCTTTGCTGGCGAATCAGTCGCTGGGTCGCGAGGACCTTTTCCAGTGCCTGCTCTGAGTCCGGGTCCTGCATTGGCGCGCGGATCGCCGCCGATACCAGGCTGATCAGCTTGGCCATGACCTCGGCATCGGTGGCCGGGCGCCCCAGGCTCATCGCCTGCATCAACAGCCGCAACTCGGTGCCCGCCATCACCCCGGAAATCGCCTTGAGGGCGAACTGCAGGCGCACCCCCAGCTCGTTACGCGGCAGGTCCGGCAGGGCCAGGGCGAATGCCTTGAAAAAGCGTTCGAACACCGGCTGGTAGTGTTCCTTGAGGTACTCCTGGATGAAGGGCGAGGTATCGCTGTAGACCCGGCCAAGGAAGCGGATGAACGAACGACCTTCCACGCCGCCACTTTCATCACTGCGTTCCATGCCCATCGCCGGGGCGAACAACACCCCCAGCAGGGTTTCGCAATCCAGCGGCCCGTCGCTCTGCTCCTCGCACTTGGCCAAGAGCTCCAGGCGCTGATCATTGAGCGGCCCCAGGCGCTGCATCAGCAGGGCCTTCATCAGCGAGTCCTTGTCGCCGAAGTGATAGTTCACCGCCGCCAGGTTGACCTTGGCCCGTTCGGTGATCTGGCGCAGCAGCACGGCGTCGTAGCCGTACTTGATGAATAATGCCTCGGTCGCTTCCAGCAGTCGGGTCTTGGTGACATTGGGGGCACTGAGTTTCTTGGCGACCATGGAGGGCTAACCTTTACTGGATGAAAAACTGACCGTTCGAACAGTGTTTTAAAAAAAAATTTGATTTTTTATACCCGCGAGATTCCCTAAAAGCAAGGGCCTGAGGGACTCCTAAAGCGCCCATAGGCCGTTTTGTGACCAGTGGGTTCCTGCCCTGAACCTGTCAAAAAAAGCGCTCGATTACCCGCTCTAGACAGCTAGCGCACAGGAATGAACGCAGTTACTATTCAAACAAGTTTTTTAAAATAATAAATAAAACCAGAGCTTGGCGCTGCTCCAAAAAACTGCCCCGAAGACTCCCCCAGGTGTGGTTTTTTTCAGACAGTCCGTCGAGCCAGCCGGCGCAGTAAGCAATGACAGAGACGATAATCGAGCAAGGTTTCATCTCCCTGCAGGGCATAGGCAAGAGCTATCGGCTGGCGGAGCAACCGCTCCATATTCTCAAGAACGTCTCCTTGTCCATCCAGGCCGGTGAAAGCTGCGCCATCCTCGGTGCCTCCGGCTCCGGCAAGAGCACCCTGCTGAATATCCTCGGCCTGCTGGACCTGCCCGACAGCGGCGACTATCGCTTCGCTGGCCACGATATCTTCCGCGCCAGCCCCGATCAGCTGGCGGCGATCCGCAACCGCCAGATCGGCTTCGTGTTCCAGAGCTTCAACCTGCTGCCACGCCTGAGCGCACTGGACAACGTCGCCCTGCCCCTGAGCTACCGCGGGGTAGCACGGCGTGAGTCCCTGGAGCGAGCCATGCACATGCTCGACCAGGTCGGCCTCGGGCAGCGTGCCGACCACCGTCCGGCGGACCTGTCCGGCGGCCAGCGGCAACGGGTGGCCATCGCCCGGGCACTGGTGGGCGAACCCTCGGTCATCCTCGCCGACGAGCCCACCGGCAACCTCGACAGCCACACGGCCCGGGACATCATGGACCTGCTGCTGTCATTGAACCGTGAACGCCAGGTCACCCTGATCATCGTCACCCACGACCCCGGCATCGCCCAGCGCCTGGAGCGGCAAATCCGGGTCAACAACGGCGTGGTGCAAGAGGTCTGTCCGGCATGAGCCTGATGCTCGAGCAAAGCGCCAGCCAGCTGCTGCACGAAGCCTTCGTCAGCCTGCGGACCCTGGGCAAGCGCTCGATCCTGGCCCTGTTGGGCATCGTCATCGGCAGCTCCTCGGTGGTGGCCCTGATCAATATCGGCCATAACGCCGCCAAGGATGCCGCGGCGATCTTCCAGGACATGGGCACCGATACCCTTGCCGTACAGTTTCCCGATACATCCGGCAGCAAGGCCCGGATGCCTGCGGTCCTGGATATCGACTACCTGTACCAGCGCCTGCCACACATCCTGCATATCGCGCCCGTATCCCTGTTCAGCGGCCCGGTGGTCTTCCAGGGGCGGACCACCAATGCCGGCCTGGTAGGCGCTACCGCACCGCTGGCCCAGGCCATGCGCCTGCAATTGCTGGAAGGTCGTTTCCTCTCGGTATTCGATGCCGGTGAAACCTATGCGGTAATCGGCGCCAACATCGCCCGGACCTTGAGTACGCCCCATCACCCCCTGCGGCTAGGGGACCGGGTTCGGGTCAACGATTACCTGTTCCAGATCATCGGCATTCTGCGCGAACAACCCTCCGCGGTATTGATCCCGGTACAGACCAACGACTCACTGTTCATACCGCTGGAAGGCATGCGGCGAATTTCTCCCTCGCCACAGATCAGCAACCTCATCGCCCGCGCAGCCCCGGCACAGGATATGAACCACGTGGCCAGCGATCTGGAGCAAGCCTTGAAAAAACTCGTCCCAGGACGAGGCGTCGAGGTCCAGATACCACAGCAGATCATCGACGGCATGACCCGGCAAAGCCGCACCTTCGGCTATTTGCTGATGGCGCTGGGGGGGATCTCCCTGGTGGGCGGTGGCGTTGGCGTCATGAACGTGATGTTGATGAACGTCTCGGAACGGCGTCGGGAGATCGGTATCCGCATGGCCTTGGGGGCCCGGCGCCGGGACATTCGCAACCTGTTCCTGCTCGAGGCGGTGACCCTGACAGCCGTTGGGGCCTTGTCAGGGGCCCTCCTGGGAATCAGCGCCGCCTATCTCTATGCCCGGGTCTCCGGCTGGGAATTCGCCCTGGCGTCCACCTCACTGCCACTGGGTGTCGGTAGCACCTTGCTGATCGGCCTGTTCTTCGGCCTGTATCCGGCGCTTTCGGCTTCTGCCCTGCAACCGGTGGAGGCCTTGCGGGATGAGTGAACGTATCGTCGCCCTGTTGCTGTGGTCATGCCTGCTCAGCCCATTGGCTCTGGCCAAGGAGATGGATGTGCTCAGCCAGGCATCGGCCCCCAGCATGCGCAATATCGGTGGGCACCAGGACGGCGCCACACTGCTGAACCAGCAGGTCGACCTGACCCTTGCCGATGCCGTCTACCTGGGGCTGCGCAACAACCGCACAATCCGCAGCGCCTACCTGGACCGTGTCACGCAGAAATACGACTTGCTGGTCGCGGAAGACACCTTCAACCCCAAGTTCTCGATCAACGGCACCTACCAGGCCAACAGAGGCAGTGCGGACGGTGTACGCAACGCCACGCTCAAACCCTCCTCGACCCTGCTCACCGAATACGGGACTCGGTTGAACCTGGCCTGGAACCAGGAGCTGAGCAATGCCAACCGGGCCGGTTACAACCGCCGGGACGGGCTGGACCTCTCCATTATCCAACCGCTGCTCAAGGGCGCCGGCTGGGATGTCACCACCGCGCCCCTGCGCCTGGCACGCCTCAACGAGCAAGCCAATCGCCTGAACCTCAAGGCTGGCGTGGCGCAAACCATATCCGCCGTCATCAGCGCCTACCGCGATCTGCTTCGGGCCCAGGAGCAATTGACTATCGTGGAGGCGGCGCTCAAGCGGGCCAATGCCCTGCTCGACGTGAACCGGGCCCTGATTGCCGCCGGCCGGATGGCCGAATTCGAGATCGTGCAGACTGAGGCCGATATCGCCACCCAGGAACTGGGGGTCGAGGATGCGCGCAATCAGGTCGACAGCAATCGCTTGTCATTGCTGCGCCTGCTGGCGCTTGACCTGTCGGCCCGGGTTCGAGCCAGCGATGCGTTGCAAGCAACACAGATCAGCATCGGCCGCCAGGAGGCCTTGCGCCTGGCCCAAATCCAGCAGCCCAACTACCTGGCGACCCTGCTGGGCAGCCAGCAGGCCGATCTGAACCTGGTCGTGGCCAAGAGCCAGGGACTCTGGGATGTCTCGCTGGTCGCTGGCGCCAATCAGGTTCGCAATCGCTACGACAATGACAGCGGCAACGGTTCAAGGCGTAACTGGGACAGTTATGCCGGGGTCCAGGTACAAATTCCCATCGGTGACCCGAAGACCCGCCAACAGGAAGTCCAGGCCCGGGTTGCCGTGGAGAAGCAGGAGCTGACCATTGCCGAAGCCCGTCAGGAACTGGAGCGCAATGTCAACGATGTAGTGCGCGACCTGGGGACGCGCTGGCGCCAATATGAGATCTCCCAGCGCGCCGTGGAGCTATCCCGGCGCAAGCTGGAAATCGAGCGGGAAAAGCTCAGCGCCGGACGCTCCAGCAACTTCCAGGTACTGAGCTATGAAAACGATTTGCGTACCAGCGAAAACGCGCGCCTGAATACCCTCATTGCCTATCTCAACGCCCAGACCCAACTGGACCTGACGCTGGGCACGACCTTGGAGACCTGGGACATTGAGCTCAACGACTTCTGATCCCAAGAAACTACGCAAACGCCGTATCCAGGTTGGCGTTGCCATCGCCCTGCTGGTGGTGGCCGGTGCCGTCGTGATCAGCTATCGCGCCCCGGCCGAGCCGCAACCTGGCAAAGGGCAGTGGATCGAAGTGAGCAACGCGCCATTGACCCACCAGATCGGCCTGGTGGGCAAGATCGAACCCTTGCAGACCATCAGCCTGGTAGCGCCCTTCGATGGCAATGTCCTGGCCAATCTGGTGGAACAGGGCCAGCGGGTCGAAGCCGGCCAGGTGCTGCTGAAAATGGACCCGAGCCTGATCGAGATCCAGTTGCGCGAAGCCTTGTCGGTACAGCTCAAGGCACGCCGCACAGTGCAGGAGTTGCAGGATTGGGACAACAGCCCCCAAGTGTCCAGGGCCCGACGCACCTTGCGAACCTCGCAGATGACCGTCAGCAATACCGAGCGCAAGCTCAACGAGAGCCAGAACCTGTTCAGCCGGGGCATCATCCCCCGCAACGAACTCGATGACCTGACCCAGCAATTGCAGACCCAACGCATGGACCTGACCGCGGCCCAGGGCGAGTTGCAGCAGGCACAGGAACAGGGCAAGGGCGAATACCGCCAGATCGCCGACATGGAACTGACCAATGCCACGGTCAAGTACGAAGCCCTGCGCGCTTTGCTTGCCGGCAAGGACGTCAAGGCGCCCTTTGCCGGGATCGTCGTGCCGGCACCCGGGATCACCCTGGCGCAAGCGGCCTCGGCTGCCACCTCGGGCTCGATCCAGAACGGTAGCAAGGTCGGCCAGGGCCAGGCGCTGTTCGGCCTGGCCAACATCGAGCAGCTGAAAATCGTCAGCAAGGTCTCGGAGCTGGATATCAACCAGCTACGCCAGGGCCAGAGCGTGGAGATTCTCGGCGATGGCTTCGATGGCGAGCGCCTTCGCGGCCAGGTGGACATCGTCAGCAGCCTCGCCCTGCCGGCAGATGCTTCGGGCGGCAGCGCCCAATTCCCCGTGACCCTGTCGGTTCCTAAACTGACCCAGGAACAACTGCAACGGGTACGCCTGGGCATGAGCGCCCGGCTCACCATCATTACCTACAGCAATGACCAGGCGATCGTGGTGCCTCCCTCGGCGATCCAGCACAGCGCCGAGGGCATGAGCGTGGAGTATCGGACCGCAGCCGACCAGCCGCCCCGGCGGGTGCCCGTGACCACAGGCCAATCGACGGCCGAAGGCGTGGAAGTGTTCGGCCTGCAATCAGGCCAGGTACGGCTGCCCGAGGGCCAGTGAGCGCGCGGGGAAGATATGGCTTGCCAGCCTTGAGGAAACTGAGGACATAAAAAAGCGCCCCGCAGGGCAATGCCGATCGGTTAAGGACATCAGGCGCGAGGCTTGCCCGCGATGGACTGCAGAGCGCTGCGTTTATCCCGTAAACGCGCACTACCGCTCACGACCATCGCGGGCAAGCCTCGCTTCCACAATCACATGCCCGTTGCGCTCAGGTTCAGCGCAGGGCCCGGCGCAGGACCTTGCCGACCGTGGTCTTGGGCAGCTCTTCGACACGGAACTCGACGTAGCGCGGCACCTTGTAGCCGGTGAGGTATTCCCGGCAATGGGCCAGCAGTTGCTCCTGGGTGAGGTTCGGGTCCTTGCGCACCACGAAGATCTTCACCTTCTCCCCGGTGACTCCATCCTCGACGCCGATGGCCGCTACTTCCGCCACCCCGGGATGCAAGGCCACCACATCCTCGATCTCGTTGGGGTACACGTTGAAGCCAGACACCAGGATCATGTCCTTCTTGCGGTCCACCAGGCGGATGAAACCCCGCTCGTTCATCACCCCGATATCGCCCGTAGAGAGCCAGCCGTGGCGGTCCAGGACCTTGGCGGTTTCCTCGGGTCGCTGCCAGTAGCCCTTCATCACCTGCGGGCCGCGTACCTGCAACTCGCCCTCCTCGCCGATGTCCGCCAGTTGGCCGTCCTCGCGCATGAAGCGCACCCAGGTGGACGGCAGCGGCACACCGATAGTGCCGCTGAAATCACTTTCACGCACACGGGCGACCTCGATCGGGCTGATGCTCACCACCGGCGAGCATTCGGTCAGTCCATAACCCTCGACGATCGGTACCCCCGTCACCTCTTTCCAACGCTGGGCCACGGCGGTGTGGGTGGCCATGCCACCAGCAATCGCCAGCTTCAGGTCGGAGAAATCGCGCCCACGGAATTCCTCGTTCTCCAGCAAGCCATTGAACAAGGTGTTGACCCCGACGATGCCGCTGAACTTTTCCTTGCGCAGGATCATCTGCACCCGCTTCACGTCACGGGGGTTGGCGATCAGGATATTGCGCCCCCCCAGGCACATGAACATCAGGCAGTTCACCGTCAGCGACAGCACGTGGTACAGCGGCAGCAGGGTGACATTGGTTTCCTGCTGGTTCTCGTCCAGCTGGTCGCCGACCCAGGCCTTGGCCTGCATCAGGTTGGCCAGGATGTTGCGGTGGGTGAGCATGGCGCCCTTGGCATCGCCCGTGGTACCACCGGTGTACTGCAAGAAGGCGATGTCGTCCTGCGCAAGCTCCACCGGCCGGTACTCCAGCACGGCCGCCAGCTTCATCATCGCCGGGAAGCGAATGGAACCTGGCAGGTTGAACTTGGGAACCTGCTTCTGCACATGGCGCAGGACGAAATTCAGCGCCGCCCCCTTGAAGGTGCCCACCAGGTCGCCGATGGAGGCCACCACGATGTTCTTCAACTTGCTGCCCGGCATGGCCTGTTCCAGGGTATGGGCGAAGTTCTCGAAGATCACCACGGTCTCGGCGCCGCTGTCCTTGAGCAGATGGCGCAGCTCATGGGCGGTGTACAGCGGGTTGACGTTGACCACCATGGCGCCGACCAGCAGCGTACCGAACAGGCAGATCGGGTACTGCAGGCTGTTGGGCATCATCAACGCCACCCGATCGCCCTTTTTCACCCCCTTGGACTGCAGCCAGGCGGCGAAAGCGAACACGCGCTTTTCCCACAGGTCGTAGCCCATCTCGGTGCCGATGCTGACATAGGCCACCCGTTGTCGATACTTGTCCACGTGTTCGAGAAACACCTCGCGCAACGACGGGTAACGGTCGATGTCGGCTTCGATATCGCTGGGTACACCCGACATGTAAGCGTTGAGCCAGATACGCTCGGCAGGTTGCAGGCTTGCGACGCTCATGGGCAGTCTCCTTGTTATTTTATTTTTCGACGATGGCGGTTACACCCAGCCCGCCTGCTGCACAGACGGAAATCAGTCCGCGGCCTCCCCCGCGCTCGTGAATGGCCTTGGCCAGGGCCGCCAACAGCCGCCCACCGGTAGCGGCAAAAGGATGCCCGCACCCTAGGGAGCCGCCGTTGACGTTGAGTTTGGCCCGGTCGATGCTGCCCAGCGGCCCTTCGAGCCCGAGCTTGTCCCGGCAATAGTCGGCATCCTCCCAGGCCTTGAGGGTGCACAGCACCTGGGCAGCGAAGGCTTCGTGGATCTCATAGAAATCGAAGTCGCCAAGCCCCAGCCCCTCCCGGGCCAGCATGCGCGGTACTGCGTAGGCTGGCGCCATCAGCAGGCCCTCGGTGCCATCGACGAAGTTCACCGCCGCGGTCTCCCCGGTACGCAGGTAGGCCAGCACCGGCAGGTTGTTGGCCGCGGCCCACTCTTCGCTGGCCAGCAGCACCACCGAGGCGCCGTCGGTCAGGGGCGTCGAGTTGCCGGCCGTCAGGGTGCCGCTGTTGCGGTCATAGGCCGGGCCCAGGCCGGCGAGCTTTTCCAGGCTGGCGTCGGCCCGCAGGTTGTTGTCCCGCGCAAGGCCGCGATACGGCGTCATCAGGTCGTCGAAAAAACCCCGCTGATAGGCCGCATTCAACCGTTGGTGGCTGGCCAGGGTCAGTTCGTCCTGGGCCAGGCGCTTGATCTGCCAGCGCTTGGCCATTTCCTCGCAGTGCTCGCCCATGGACAGGCCGGTGCGCGGCTCGCCGTTACGCGGCAGCAATGGCTTGAAGAACATCCCCGGGCGCACCTTGAGCAGGCTACGCAGCTTGTTGCCGGTACCCTTGGCGCGATTGGCCGCGAGCAAGGTGCGACGCAAGCCTTCATTGATGCCGATGGGCGCATCGGAGGTGGTATCGGAGCCACCGGCAATACCCACCTCGATTTGCCCCAGGGCGATCTTGTTGGCCACCAGCAGCGCCGCCTCCAGCCCGGTACCGCAAGCCTGCTGGATATCGTAGGCCGGGGTCTGCGGCGACAACGTGGTGGACATCACACACTCACGGGCCAGGTTGAAGTCCCGCGAATGCTTGATCACCGCCCCCGCGGCGAACTCCCCCAGGCGTTGTCCGGCAAGGCCGTACCTGTCCACCAGGCCCTGCAGGGCCGCCACCAGCAGGTCCTGGTTGCTGTCATTGGCATACACCGTGTTGGAACGGGCGAACGGAATCCGGTTACCACCGATGATCGCTACCCGACGCACCGGCGCCGGATTGAAACTGTACTCAGTCATTCCCGAGCTCCCCAGGTCAGTAGGCCGCGCATATGGGGCTTGTCGCCCGCGTTGTTGCGCACTTCGAATTCATGGCGCGGGCCGTCGGGCACGCGACTCCACAGGCTTACCGAGGCCGGCAGGAAAATCGGCAGCTTGAACTCGCAATCCAACTGCGCCACGGCCAGCGGATGCGGTGGTTGTTGCGCCGCCAGGGCCCGACCCAGGGTCCACATGCCATGGGCGATGGGCCGACGGAAACCGAACAACCGCGCACCCAGCCAAGAGGTGTGGATCGGATTGAAGTCGCCGCTGACCTTGGCGAAACGTCGCCCCAGGTCCCCGGCCAGGCTCCAGCGTTGGGTGCGTATCAGGGCCTGTTCATCCAGCGCCAGTGCACCTACCCAGGGTTCGCCCACAGGGTCGGAAACGCCGCGGCGCAGGTACAGGCTGTCGCCCTCCCAGACCAGCCCGCCACCACTGTAGGCACGGGTGGCGATGGACAGGGCCTGGCCCTTGGGATGGGCGACCCAGCGCTCGGCAAAGACTTCCAGTCGCAGGGCCTGGCCCTCCTCCAGGCGCTGATGCTGGCGAATGTGATTGGCCAGGTGGACCATGCCACTGGCCGGATAGGGAAAGGTCCGGCTGGTGAGCAGCAACAGATGCAGGGGAAACGCCAAGGTATGGGGGAACGACAGCGGCACCCCATGCTCGCGGCGGAACCCGCAGGCCTGGGCATAACGGGCGACCTGCGCCGCCTGCAGCTCCACCGCCGGGCGCACCAGGCGCTCGGTAGGCAACGGCGGTGCGGTCTCAAGCTTGGGCTTGCGCAAGCCGCGCAGGCCGTCGTAGAGCAACTGGCCACGGGACGGTGGCGGCTCGATGATGCGAATCGCGGAATCGGCACTCATGGCTCAGGCTCCCAGCAGGCTTTGCCCGCAAACGCGGACCACCTGCCCATTGATCCCGCCGGAGGCTGGATGGGCCAGCCAGGCGATGGTCTCGGCCACATCCACCGCCTGCCCACCCTGGGACATGGAGTTCATCCGCCGTCCCGCCTCGCGGATCATCAACGGGATCTTCGCGGTCATCTGGGTTTCGATGAACCCCGGGGCCACGCCGTTGACTGTGATCTGCTGGCGCGCCGCCAACGGCGCCAGGGCCTGGACCAGGCCGATGACCCCGGCCTTGGAGGTGGCGTAATTGCTCTGGCCGAGGTTGCCGGCGATACCGGAAATCGACGACACGCAGACAATCCGCCCGCCCGGATTGAGCCCCTGCCCCTCCAACAGCGCCTGGCTGAGCAGCAACGGCGCTTCCAGGTTGACAGCCATGACCTTGCGCCAGGCGGCCTCGGTCATCTTCGCCAGGGTCTTGTCCAGGGTGATGCCGGCGTTGTGCACCACGATATCGAAGGCGCCCTGCTCAGCGACGAACGCCAGCAGACGCTGGCCAGCATCGGCTGCGGTGATGTCCAGGGCCAGGGCGCTGCCACCCAGGCTGGCGGCGGCCTGTTGCAGCTCGGCCTCGCTCTGCGGGATGTCCAGGCACACCACCTGGGCGCCTTCGCGGGCCAGGACCTTGGCAATGGCCAGGCCGATGCCACGACAGGCACCGGTAACCAGGGCCCGGCGCCCCCCCAGGGGCCGCTCCCAATCCAGCTGCCGAGGCACATCCACCGGTTCGCCGATGCGCACCACCTGGCCCGAGACATAAGCCGAGCGCCGGGACAGGAAGAAACGCAGGCTGCTGTCCAGTTCCGCTTCGGCACCGGGCTCGACATACAGCAGTTGTACGGTGATGGCCCGGCGCAGTTCCTTGCCCAGGGAACGCACGAAACCCTCCAGCGAACGCTGGGCCACCGCCTGGGCCAGTTCGGTGCAACGTTCCGGCGGCGTCCCCAGGATCACGACCCGGCCATGGGCGGTCAGGCGCCGGACATTGGCATGGAAGAAGCGATACAGCTCATCGAGCTGGGCGACGTCGCCCAGCCCGGTGGCATCGAACACCACGCCCTGGACCTTCACGGTCGAGGGCGCGTTGATGCTTGCGGCCTGCGCCGCCACGATATCGGTGGCGGCAAAGATCCGTTGCAACTCGCCCAACAGGCGCCCCTCGGGCGCCGCAGCGAGAATCACCGGGTTGATCAGGTTGCCGCCCTGCCCCTCGCGGTTGCGTTGCAGCGGCACCGGTTGTGGCAGGCCGGTGCGCTGGGCCAGCCAGCGGCCCCACCCGGAATTGACGAACGAAAGATAACCGTCGGACATATATGGATTCCAATCAAAACCAGTAGAAGGTCAATAGGCCGAGTCGCTGGCCGCTACCGTGTCTTCGCTGCTGGCGCTGCGCTTGCGCGAGGCCGGCTTGGCGCTCTGTTCGAAATGCGCCTGGCGTTGTTGCAAGGCTTCCAACAGACCGAAATCCTGCGGGAAGTCGTCTACCTGGATCGCGTGATCGCCGTACTCCACATAGCGGTCGAGCAATTCGTCCTCGTCCTGGCTGATCAATTGCAGTTCCCGGGCCTTGAGTCGCCATACGTCGAAGGCGTCGCGGGAGATCGGCAGCGGTGCCAGGGTGCCCTGCTTGACCGCCGGCTTGAGCCGCGCCTCGATCAGCTCCACCTGCGGTTGCAGGCGGAACGCCAGTTCGCCGTAGGCCAGCTTGTCGATGTCCGGTTGCGGGATGTAGGAATCGGCCAGCAGGCGGTCGCGGGTCGCGCCCGGGGTCTGCACCAGCTCGGCGACCTCTGCCAGCAGGCGGTCGCTGGGTTTGTGCTGGGGAATGCCGAACGGAAAGCTCAGGCCACGAATGATCCGCGCCGCGGCCTTGGACGGGTAGTTTTCCAGGACTTCGGCCAGGGCCTCGTGAGCCCGCAGCAGCGCGTCCTGGGCAGCCCAGTGCACCAGGGGCAGGTCGGCCTGGGGCCGGCCATCGTCCTCGAAGCGCTTGAACACGCAGGACAGGATGTACAGCTGGGAGAGGATGTCGCCCAAACGCCCGGTGATGCTTTCCTTGCGCTTGAGTGCGCCGCCCAGCACGCCCATGGAGATATCCGAGACCAGGGCCAGCACCACCGACAGGCGCTGGACCTGGCGGTAGTAAGGCGCCAGGGCCTTGTCGGTGTTGCTCGGGGCCTTGATCAGGCGCCCGCCGGTCACCGCATGCACGGCCGCGCGCACGGTGTTGGCGAAGACGAAGCTGATGTGGCCGAACATGGCGCTGTCGAAATCCTCCAGGCCCTTGCGCCCGGTATCGCGGGCCGCCTCCATCTCGCGGAACACGTAAGGATGGCAACGGATCAACCCCTGGCCGTAGATGATCAGGCAGCGGGTCATGATGTTCGCGCCTTCCACGGTGATGGCGATCGGGCTTTGCTGGTAGGCGCGGGCCAGGAAGTTGTTGGGGCCCATGCAGATGCCCTTGCCAGCGACGATATCCATGCCGTCGTTGACGATGATCCGCGCGCGCTCGGTGACGTGGTACTTGGCGATGGCCGAGATCACCGAAGGTTTTTCGCCGGCATCCAGGGACGCCACCGATACCCGGCGTACCGAGTCACAGGCATACAGGTGCCCGGACATGCGCGCCAGGGGCGCCTGGACGCCCTCGAACTTGCCAATGGGCAGGCCGAACTGCTTGCGCATCGCCGCATAGGCGGTCGTGCCGCGGACCGCGACCTTGCCCAGGCCGACGTTGGACGACGGCAGGGAAATCGCCCGCCCGGCGGCCAGGCACTCCATCAGCATGCGCCAGCCATTGCCCACCTGCGCCGCGCCGCCAATCACCCACTCCAGGGGAATGAACACATCCTTGCCGGTAGTCGGGCCGTTCTGGAATACCGCGTTCAGCGGCCAATGCCGGCGCCCGGTGTTCACCCCCGGATGGGTGGTGGGAATCAGTGCGCAGGTGATGCCCAGGCTGCCCTTCTTGCCCAGCAGGCCGTCCGGGTCTTCGGCGCGAAATGCCAGGCCCAGCACGGTGGCGATCGGCCCCAGGGTGATGTAGCGCTTGTCCCAGGTGACACGAAAGCCCAGGACCTCCTGGCCTTCGAACTGGCCCTTGCAGACCACGCCGGTATCGGGGATGGCCCCGGCGTCGGAGCCGGCATAGGGGCTGGTCAGGGCAAAGCATGGAATGTCTTCGCCACGGGCCAGGCGCGGCAGGTAGTGCTGGCGCTGGGCCTCGGTGCCGTAGTGCAGCAGCAGTTCGGCCGGGCCCAGGGAGTTGGGCACCATGACCGAGATCGCCGCCGCCGAGCAGCGGGTGGAGAGCTTCATCACCACCTGGGAATGGGCATAGTGCGAGAAACCTTTGCCGCCGTACTGCTTGGGAATAATCATCCCCAGGAAGCCGGCTTCCTTGGTGTACTGCCAGGCCTTGGGCGACAGGTCCTGCCAGACCTGGGTGGTTTCCCAGTCGTTGGCCATGTCGCACAGGGTTTCCACTTCGTTGTCCATGAACGCCTGCTCTTCGGCGCTCAGGCTGGCCGGTGCAGCACCCAGCAGGCGTTTCCAGTCGGGCTTGCCGCTGAACAGCTCGGCGTCCCACCACACGGTGCCGGACTCGATGGCCGCACGCTCGGTATCGGACATCGCCGGCATGATCTTGCGAAACATCGCCAAGGCCTTGCTGGTGAGCAAGGTACGACGCAGCGGCTTGAGCGTCAGCAATGCAGCAGGTGCTACCACCAGCACGATCCCCAGGACCAGGCCCAGGGTACCTACCAGGCCCAGCAGATGCCCGGCCGCCAGCCAGACCAGGCCGGCACCCAGCCACAGGGCTGCCGTGGCCTGCCGATACGCCAGGGCCAACGCCGCGGCAACTCCCACCAATAACCAGACAATCATGGAATACCTCTCTTGTTCTAACGAGACAGCTCCTTGGAGCCCGGGCGTTGTGCCGGCCCCTCGGAAACCACACTACAAAGGAAACAAGTGCGTTTCAAATTTTATTTTGAAATTTTTATTTAACATTTTTCTACAGCACAAAATGGCTGAACGCAGTCAGCCAGAAGGGGGAAAAATGAATGAAAACGGCCTCTACAAAGGCCTGTTTAGCCAACGGCAGCAGCGCAATTCCTTGGTGCTGTCGTTGGCTCGGTGGGGGTTCGTCCTTAGAAGCTATAGGTGGCGGATAGGCTCACCACTTCACCCTTGGCATCGACCTTGCCGTCCAGGCGAGAACCGCCGAGGCGGTCCTGGTTGACGGTCTTGAGCTTGGCTTCCTTGACGAATTGCCGGGAGTAGGCGCCGTCGATGGTCAGGCCGGGAATGGCCTTGATGTCATAGCCAAAGCCCAGGGAGGTGAACCAGCGATCGTTGTCCGGGATCCGCGGGTCACGGGTCGAATCCCGGGTCGGGGTCTCGTCGAATGCCACACCGGCACGCAAGGTCAGCTGGTCGGTGAGGCGATAGTCGCCGCCCAGGGAGTACATCATGGTGTCTTTGTATTTGTACGGGATGGAGACGATGGTGTTGCCTTGGGACTTGAGGGTCAGGTCCTTGAACGATGACCATTGGGTCCAGAGCATACTGGCTCCGAGAGTGAAACGATCATCGAACACATGCACCCAGTCCAGGCCGACGGTTGCAGGAATATCCAGTTGCGTGGACGCCTTGGCTCCGTCGGGGTTCAGCTTCAGGCCGGGATAGGCCGCTTCTACCAGAGTCTTGTTGCCCGGGTACGCAGGGATCGTCATTTGATCACGCCCCAGTTTATCGGCATAGATGTTGTAATTCCCCTCCATCTTGTTCTTGATCTTGGCGTGATAATTCAGGCCCAGCGTGTCACGATCCGTGGGCTTCCAGACCACACCGGTGAACCAGCCTACCGAGGTGTTGTCCACCTTTACCCGCATCAAGTTGGACCCTGCTCCAGATGGAAAAGGGATCGATCCGCCCAACCCAGGAGAGAGAGCCGCAGCCCCGCTGAGGTTGAGGTTCTGACTGACGAATCCCTGGCTTCGCTGGACGATGAGGCCTCCCCCTATGGAAAAATCATCCCTGACTTTGAACGATAACGAACCGGTCAAGCCCACGGTTTCGATCTTGGTATCGACAGCAAAGTCACGGAGCTTGGAGCCGTTCTGGTCCCAGGTACTGCGCATGCCCATGGGCACGACCTGGCTAAGACCGAAAGCGAACCGATCATTGATCGGCATCACCATGAACCCTGTCGGCAGCCACGCGGTAAAGCCACCCTGGCCACCATTGCCGTCCAGAGGAACAGCCGTATCACCCGGAATGCCATCTCCATCCACAGGCAGCATGGTCGCCGGGTCCCCACGGAAGTCATAGGCATTGCCTTTGTACTTCATCTTGATGCGGGCGTAGTCGACCGTCATCTGGGCAACGTTGCGATCGATAAAGGCCATGGCCGCCGGGTTGTTGAATGCAGCGCTAGGGTCGTTCTTGAACAGCGAGCCTCCCCCGAAGGCTCGACCCCATCCAGGAGCCCCGTAGGTCGGAGTAGAGAAACCACCCGCCTGCACCGAGCCAGAGCCGATCAGGCTTCCCAATACTGCCAGGCCAATGGCCGCCTGGAGCTTGTATTTCTTGTTATTCATGCCCTACTCCTTACTTACCTTACTTATTGTTATCGGCTGTGATCGGTCAACCCACCGATCTTGGGTACTGCTGCTGGCATCTGCAATCAGACGCCTGTTTCCGGTAAAACTAAAAACTGCAACTCATGCATTCATCATGGCGACACCGTTAAACGTGGCGTTGGCTGGACACTCAAAACCGTGATCTTGCATTTGCCAACTGGCTGCGATGAAGGGATGCTCAGGGTATTGGTTGAGTTATCCCAAATAACATTGATAGTTACCGGGATCGGACTGCAATAGTTAACAAACCTCAGATTCATTTTCGACACAGTGCCTGCAGCAACAGTGGGAAAGTACAAGTTCCAAGGTAGGGTCAGCGCGTTGCCCACCGTGCATGGAGGGCTGCTACCATTGATGGAAAAATTGGAGATCAGAGCCTTCGAACCATCTGGCGCCACAGCGCCATAGATATTGACATTGCAGGGAAAAGGAACATTAAAAAAGTCTGGCGACGTAATTGAAATAATACCCGCCGCGGAAAAATTAACGCCTGGAGGTGCAATGGTGACGGCACCAGCCAAAGATGTTACGCCCAGGAAAATGAGGCAAGAAACCAAAGACAACAGTGCCTTGATACTTTCCATTGACTTGCCTCCTCATTCCTGGAACTCATCCGATGCCCTAAAGACCATATCTTTCGCAAAAGCAACAATTCGCCCTGTCATCTATAGTCATCAAGGCTGATACATAGAAAACTTCAAATCTTGCAACAGGCACTTCGAGCGAAGTGCCCGTGCCCAACAGTTCTAACTCTGGCTCAATCCGACACAGTGAAACGTGGATTTGGATTGACACTCAAATCCGTGATCGTGCACCGCCCCACCTGCTGCGCAGAGCTGACCCACAGTCGATTTTGCTCATTGCTCCAATTACCACTGACGGTCGCCGGCGTATTGCCGCAATCAGAGAGCGCCCAGAACATAACGCCGGAAACTGTACCAGTAGTGGTGCTGGTAGCGGTCAAGGTCCAAGGCAGGTTCTTCAACACTGGCACTTTACAGAGCTGGTTACTGCCACTGATCGTAGCGCCCGTAATCATGGCCTTGGAGCCATCTGCCGTCACATTGCCGCTGAAATTGATATTGCAGGTCACCGGCATAAAGAAAAGAGCAGGCACCTTTACCGTAATAGTACCCGGAGCAGTGAAACTCGCCCCTTTAGGTTCAATGGTCGCTGCGCTGACCATTGACGTCACGCCCAGACAGATAACACAAGACGCCACAGAAAACAGAGTTTTTATAGTGTTCATCGCGTTATGCCTCTTAATGTTTGGACTCGACCGAACATCCATTCAAGTTATTGTTAGTTAGTTCATCACACCTCAACTTTCAGTTACGTTGCAGATCAGTCTTCAGTACATTGCAACAGGCACCCCAAGCGAGGTGCCTGTTTTCCCAGCCGGTGATCAGCAGGCTAGAAACTTACACCTGCATCAGTTCGATACAGTGAAACGTGGATCTGGGTTGACGCTCAAAGCAGTGATCTTGCATTTGCCGACTGGCTGCGCCGAAGGAACGCTCAGGGTGTTGGTCCCATTGTTCCAGGCAATATTGATGGTGACCGGAGTAGCGCTGCAGTCGCTGAGGATCTTGAAGTTCACGCCAGATACAGTGCCCGAGGTGGCGTTGGCGGGAGTCAGGGTCCAAGGCAGGTTGAGCAGTACTGGCACACCGCACAGTGGGTTAGAACCGTTGACAGTGGCGCCAGTGATGGTGGCGTTAGGGCCGTTCACAGTACCGGTGAAGTTGATGTTGCAGGTCACCGGCTGATTGAACGACGCAGGCGAGGATACAGTGATGGAGCCCGGAGCCGAGAACGGACCGGCAGGGCTGATGGTCGCTGCGCTAGCCATCGACGCGGCGCCGAGGCAGATGGCGAAGGAAGCGACAGATACCAGAGTCTTGATGCTTTGCATTGTTGTTTTCCTCAAGAATTAGGCAACCAGTGTTGCCAGGGGGTTATCAGCCTTGCCAGGTTGTCGATGACGCCATCGGCGCTCCGGCTCGACCGAATTCGGTACTGGAGTGCGCTAGGGTGATATCGATGCTGTTTGGACAGCCGGGGCTTTCCAATCCGCTTGCAAGATCATCAGCGTCCCTCCTTGGATTCTGTTTTTACTCAGGGTGCCACCCGGAACTTGGGCGGCATCTGGATCGATACGGTCTTGATGGTGCAGCCGCCGTCGAGGCTGACCTGGGCCGCTTCGAGTTTGCCGGTGGTGTTGTTCCAGCTGCCTTCGGCTGTGCTCGGGCCGCATTCACCGCCCACCAGGGGGGCGTGCACCGTGACCCGGATACCCGACATGGCACCGCTGGTTTCGTCCTTGGCGATCAGCTTCCAGGGCAAGTGCGTGGCCTCGACCTGGCCACACTTGAGGCCGCCGCTGAAATCGACTTTCTCGACACTGGCATAGCTGCCATCAGGACTGATCTTGCCGCTGACCTGGATGGTGCAATCGGCATTGATAATGCTCTTGGCAAAACTGATGGGGCCCTTGGCGGTGAACTCGGTGTTGGCCGGTTCGATGCGCGCGGCGTCGGCCGCGTTCATCAGCGATACACCCACCAGGACCACGAACAGACGGGCTGCGAACAGCGGTGAGATAGACATCCGTGACTTCCTTACAGTTGCTTATTGTTGTTGTCGGTCAACGTGTTTAAGGACTTCTGTCTTGCTCTGCTCACCCTTCAAGAGGTGAATCACAGGCGAACACAACCGGTTCACGAGCACTTGAAGTGGTGAGCAGTACAACTAAAGAGCGGTGTCTCAATCGGTTGCGTTGAAGCCGTAGCGCTTGAGTATCTCGGCACGCTTGGCCGGCTGGATATTGGCCAGCCGTACATCACCCGAGTAGTGGGCCAATACCCGGTGATCCATCAGCCGGCGCCAGAGGAACGGTACGTAGGCCCAGACGATCATGGTGGCGTAGCCATAAGGCAGCTGCGGTGACTCATCGAAGTGGCGCAGCGCCTGGTAGGCACGAGTGGGGTTGGCATGGTGGTCCGAATGCCGCTGCAACTGGAACAGGAAGATATTGGTGACGATCCGGTTGCTGTTCCAGGAATGGCGTGGCGAGCAGCGCTCATAGCGGCCATTGGGTTGTTTCTGGCGCAGCAGGCCGTAGTGCTCCACGTAGTTCACCACTTCCAGCAGGGAGAAACCGTAGATGCCCTGGATCAACAGGAACGGGATCACCGCAACGCCCAACCAAGCGATCAGCACCCCCCACAGCACCAGGCTGTAGGCCCAGGAACTGAGCACGGTGTTCTTCCAGTGCAGGGTCGGCAGGCCCTGCTTGCGCAGCCGCTCGCTTTCCAGGTGCCAGGCCGAGCGCAGGCTGAACCACACGGTGCGTGGCAGGAAGCTCCAGAACGACTCGCCAAGACGCGAACTGGCAGGGTCTTCCGGTGTGGCCACGCGGACGTGGTGCCCACGGTTGTGCTCGACGAAAAAGTGCCCATAGAAGGTCGAGGCCAGGGCCAGCTTGGCCAGGAACTTGGACATCAGCAGGTTCTTGTGTCCCAACTCATGGGCGATGTTGATGGCGATGCCAGTAGCCGCCCCAGTGGACATGGCCATGCCCAGGTAGGTGAACCAGGTCACGCTGCCGTGCAATTGCGAACGTTCGGTAACGAATGCCGCGAAATTCGCCAGGCCGCCCTGCAGGTGCAGCTGTTCGCTCAGCTGGACCAGGCCGCCGGCCATGATCCAGTCCACCCCATGGACTGCCATCCAGGCGGTGACTATCAGGGACAGCACCGAGAGCACGGCGCAGCTGTAGACAATGAAACGGTAGTAGGGTTGTTTTTCCAGGTCTGGAACAGCGGATTCAGGCGGGTTGCTGGTGTCTTCGCCAATCAGGCCGTCGATCAAGGGGATCAGGCCGAAGATCACCAGTACACCGATCCACCAGGAGAGCTGGATACCGGTAAGGAGCGCGAACACTCCAGACAACAAGGGGGTGATCATGGGCAAGGTGCCCAGCCACCACAGGTGACGCTTGCCATCGGTCCAGACTTGAGGTGCCGCCACTGAAACATTCATGGCAGCCTCCGCAGGATGGCAGAGGACAAGGATGCTATTAACCTGGCAAATAAATAGGGCATATTAGATAATCTGTCTCCATGAAAATAGATGCCCGTAAACTCAGCCCCCAAGAACAACGTGAAAAGCGCTCCACGGCCCTACGCATGCGTGAGCAGGGTTACACCTACAAGGCTATTGGCGAAGCGGTTGGTGTTCACCCCCGCACTATTGCTCACTGGGCGCAGGTCGCAGAACATAAAGGCGAAAAGGCTGCCATTGCCGGCGGCCAGCGTGGTGTGCGCCAGGGTGATCGCCGCAGTTTGAGCTCCAGCCAGGAAGTGCTGATTCGCACCTTGATGACCGATAAGATGCCCGACCAACTCAAGCTCGGCTTTGCGCTCTGGACGCGTGATGCGGTGCGAGAACTGATCCGCCAGCGCTGTGGTTTTCTCATGCCGGTTCGAACGGTTGGTGAATACCTCAAGCGTTGGGGCTACACCCCGCAGCGCCCACTGCATCGGGCTTATCAGCAGAAACCTGAAGTGGTTCAGCACTGGCTGGATAATGAATATCCACGCATCGCACAGCGGGCCAGGGCTGAGAATGGTGAGATTCAGTGGGGCGACGAAACCGGTATGCGCAGTGACAGCCATGCTGGCCGCAGCTACGCCCCTATTGGCGAAACGCCGGTGCGCCTGGTCAGCGGCAGTCGTTTTTCCACCAACATGATTTCCACCGTGACCAATCGGGGCAAACTGCGCTTCATGCTGTATCGGGAAACGCTGACAGCCCCAGTGCTGATTCGCTTCCTGAGTCGCCTGATTCGCGATGCTCAGGGCCGCAAGGTGTTCCTGATTCTCGACAACCTGCGCGTACACCACAGCAAAAAGGTGAGCGCCTGGGTTGGCGACCGCAAAGAGCAAATCGAACTGTTCTTCTTGCCGGCCTACGCCCCGGAGTTGAACCCTGACGAGTATTTGAATTGTGATTTGAAACATCAGGTTCGCACGGGCTTGCCGGCGCGTAATCAGGACGAACTGGAAAGGCGTGTTCGCTCGGTCATGAGACGATTGCAATTACGCCCTCAAAGAATCCGTTCTTATTTCCGGCATCCACGTATCGCCTACGCAGCATGATTTGGTGTATTTGATTGCCGGGTTAATATAAAGGAAAGCGCATCTGCGCTGTCCGAAGCGAGAGTGAATGAAGATGAAGCGTGAAATGGCGGTATTTTCATTATTTTAACCACTCAATTGCACTTTCAAAAAAAACATTCAAAACATTTTTTTAAAATAAATAGCGCGGATTCGATAGCTCGTCAACTATTTTTTCAGTCTGTTTTGAATGTCGCCCGTAAAGCAGTTACAGCTGCTGCCAAAGTCGTCGCCGGGCCCCCGAAAGCACCCCGCACCACGCCCCTAGCCTGCTCGTGATGCCGCGAACGGCGGATGCAATATGGTCGCGCTACGCTGCGGTCCGGCCTGCCCGGCAACGTGCCGGACCATGGCGACCACCCGTTCTACCGCGGTAATGGGCAGCATGTGTCCGCGCCCTTGAACGATCTCCAGCGCCAGGCCCGGCACCTTGCCGACCATGGACTCGCCGTGCCTGCGGTAGCTCAGGACCGGGTCCTTGGAGCCGTAGATCAGGCCCACCGGCAGCTTCAGGCTGGAGTAATGCTTGACCATGTCGGGCAAGGCCCGGTTGACCACGGCAATCTCGCTGGAGGCGTTGTAGAAGTTGCTCGTACGCATGCCCAAGAGGCCGCCGCCGCGTACCGCAAAGTCCTCGGGCACCGGGTCCGGGGCGAATACCGCCTTGACCAGGCTGTGCCGCCCGAGCATGGCCATGGGCGCGGCCAACGTCAGTGACATCCAGCGGCGCAGCAGGGCCGGCCGCACGCCCAGGGACAGGAACACCAGGGGCAGCATCCGTTGCGGGTGGGTCAGGGGCGCCACCAGGACCAGCCCCGACACAGACTGCGGGTGATTCAGCGCCAGCGACAAGGCAATGGCGCCACCCAGGGAATGCCCGAGCACCAAAGGTTGCCCAAGGTCCAGGGTCCGGATGAACTTGGCGATCAGGCTGGCCTGGGCCGGCAGGTCGGCCGGGGCCCCTCGGGCCCGGGTGGAGTAACCGGAGCCGGGGCGATCGAGGGTGATCACCCGAAACTGCTCACGCAGTTGTGGCGCCAGGGAATGGGTCAGGTTGCGTGCGCAGCCGGACAGGCCGTGGATCATCAGGAGCACCGGTCCCCTGCCCTCATCGGTGTAGTGCAGGCGTTCGCCCCCGACCTCAAGAAAGCGCCCGTTGATCGGCACCTGGCTTTCTATCTTGCGGTCGATACGAAAGCTCACCAGCCAAAGCACCACACTGACCACCAGGAATACCGTCGCCGCTACCAGCCATTCCATACCACGCCCCCTCGAGCTGACCTGTCTCGCGCGGCAACCGAATCACTGATCCGGCCCGGCTTGTCGCCCTGGCCTGGTACCGCCTGTGGAATCCCACCCAAGTCCGGATGGAGCCCGCAAATCCACAGGCGACGAGCGCAGGTGACATTTTCAGGTGATTTATTTAAATTAATTTTTAAAACATTATTTTAAATTGTGCAATCCTGAGTTTTCACTCACTGACGAAAGTCACCCAAGCGTCACTACAATCGAGGTACACACAATGAATGCGTACTCGCCACCCGACGGCCCCGAGGTCGTCGATATCGCCATCATCGGCGCAGGCTTTGCCGGCTTGTGCATGGCGATCAAGCTCAAGCAGGCCGGAATCACGGATTTCTTCGTTGCCGAACAGGCTGCCTCCCTGGGGGGCACATGGCGCGACAACCACTACCCGGGCTGCGCCTGCGACGTGCAATCCCATGTCTATTCCTTTTCCTTCGCTCCCAACCCGAACTGGACGCGGCAATTCGCCCCCCAGCCGGAAATCCGCGAATACCTGGAAAACTGCGCCCGGGATTTCGCCCTGGCGCCCTACCTGTGCTTCAACATGGGCCTGGAGCAAGCGGTCTTCGATGAGGATCGTGAGCGTTGGCAACTGCATTTCAGCAATGGCCGCCGGGTCAGCGCCCGGGTCCTGGTGTCCGGCATGGGCGGCCTGTCGCGCCCGGCGATCCCCGACATCCCGGGGCTCGAGACATTCACCGGCAAGCGCTTCCACTCCCAGCAGTGGGACCATCGCTACTCCCTACAAGGCAAGCGGGTCGCGGTGATCGGCACCGGTGCCAGTGCCATCCAGTTCGTACCGAAGATCGCCCCGCGAGTGGCTCAGCTCAAGCTGTTCCAGCGCACTCCACCGTGGATCATGCCCAAGCCCGATCGCAAGCTTGGTGCCCTGGAGCGCTGGGCCTTCAAGCACCTGCCCTTTACCCAGCGCCTGGCCCGCTCGGCGCTGTACTGGGCCCTGGAAAGCCGGGTGATCGCTTTCGCCCGGCGGCCCAAACTGATGAAGGTGGTGCAGCGCGTAGCCTTGCGCCACTTGCGCAAGCAAGTGCCCGACCCACTGCTGCGCCAGCGCCTGACTCCCGACTACACCATCGGCTGCAAGCGCATCCTGATCTCCAACGACTACTACCCGGCCCTGTCCAGGGGTAACGTCGGCGTGGTCAGCGAAGCCATCGAGCGCATCGAGGCCGATGCCGTGGTCACTGCCGACGGCACCCGCCATCCCGTGGACTGCATCATCTTCGGTACCGGCTTCCAGGCCACCGACCCGCTGCCCCATGGCCTGCTCTTCGGCCGCCAGGGCCAGGACCTGATGGACTACTGGTCCAAAGGCGCCCACGCCTACCTGGGCACCTGCCTGCCGGGGTTCCCCAACCTGTTCATGATCGTCGGCCCCAACACCGGGCTGGGGCATAACTCGATGATTCTGATGATCGAGGCCCAGGTGGACTACATCCTCAAGGCCCTGGAGCGGATGCGCCAGGACGGCATCGGTGCCCTGGAGGTCAAGGCCGACATAGAGCGCCAGTACAACCAGCGCCTGCAACAACGCCTGGCCGGGGCCATCTGGTCCACGGGCGGTTGCCGCAGCTGGTACCTGGACCCACGCAGCGGGCAGAACACCACGCTCTGGCCCGGCTCAACCCTGAGCTTCAAGAAGACCCTGCAGCACTTCGAACTACGGGACTACCTGAGCAGCCGCCTGCCCGGCCCCGTTCCTGTAGCCGCGCCGATCGTCGCGCATCCACTGAACCTGCAAGAGGCCGTCACCCATGAAGAACTTCAACGGTAAAGTCGCCGCCATCACCGGTGCGGCCTCCGGCATGGGGCGCGCCCTGGCCATCGCCCTGGCCCGCGAAGGCTGCCACCTGGCCCTGGCCGACAAGAATCCCCAGGGCCTGGCCCAGACCGTCGCCCAGGCCCAGGCCGCCACCTTGTTGCCATTGCGCATCAGCAGCCGGGAGCTGGACGTCGGCGATCGCGACGCCATGTTCGCCTGGGCCGCCGCCAGCGCTGCCGAGCACGGTCAGATCAACCTGATCTTCAACAACGCCGGGGTCGCCCTGTCGAGCACTGTCGAAGGCTCGAGCCTGGCGGACCTGGAGTGGATCGTCGATGTCAACTTCTGGGGCGTGGTGCATGGCACCCAGGCCTTCCTGCCCTACCTCAAGCAGGCGGGCGACGGCCACATCATCAACACCTCCAGCGTGTTCGGACTGTTCTCGCAACCGGGCATGAGCGGCTACAACGCCACCAAGTTCGCCGTGCGCGGCTTTACCGAGTCCCTGCGCCAGGAACTCGACCTGCAGGGCAACGGAGTCTCCGCCACCTGCGTACACCCCGGCGGCATCCGTACCGACATCGCTCGCACCAGTCGCATCAGCGACAACGTCAAGGGATTCCTCATCGACAACGAACAGCAAGCCCGTGACGACTTCGAAAAGCTGTTCATCACCTCGGCGCAAACCGCCGCCAAGGTCATCCTCCTGGGGGTGCGCAAGAACAAGCGCCGGGTACTGATCGGCCGCGACGCGCACTTCCTCGACCTGTTCATCCGCCTCTTGCCCAGCGCCTACCAGGCCCTGGTGGTATGGGTCAGCCGACGCATGGCGCCCAAGCCGGGCAAGGCTCGGCCAGCGGTGTATGAACCCCAGGATGAACGCGGCCTGTGAGGCCGCAACCTATTTCCATGTCTAGAGGAGCGACAGCCATGCTGCCCGTCCGCCGTGACATCAAGGTCGAACTGCCTGCCGAGCGCATCTGCGATTGGCACGAACAAGGCAGCCACGTGAGCCATTTCTTCAATGCCCTGTCCCTGCTGTTTCCATCCGGCGAGCTGTTCTTCATGGACAGCGTGCGCCACTACCGCGAGCACATCCACGACCCCGAGCTCAAGCGCCAGATCCAGGGCTTCATCGGCCAGGAGGCCATGCACAGCCGCGAGCACCAGCAGTACAACGATCTGTTGCAAAACGTCGGGTTGCCGGCCCACCTGCTGGATCGGCGCTTGCGCATGATCCTCGACTTCCAGAAGAAGCACTTCGCTCCCGCCTTCAACCTGGCGCTGACCATCGCCCTGGAGCACTACACGGCGATCCTCGCCGACCTGCTGCTGCGTGATCCCAGTCGCTTCGGTGACTCGGTGGAAGGCTACCGGCAGATGTGGCAGTGGCACGCGCTGGAGGAGACCGAGCACAAGGCGGTGGCCTACGACGTCTGGAACACCGTGCTCAAGCCGGGCCCCAAACGCTATCTGATCCGCACCGGCACCATGCTGTTCACCACCCTGACCTTCTGGCTGGTAGTGTTCGATTTCCATGTGCGCCTGCTGATCGCCGATCGCAAGCGTGGTGGCCACTGGCGCGGGATGTGGCAGGTGATCAAGTACCTCTACGGGCCCAAGGGGATATTCCCACGGATCGCCCTGCCCTGGCTGCAGTACTTCAAGCCGGGGTTCCACCCCTGGGATCACGACAACCGCCACCAGTTGCAGCGCATCGATGGCCTGGTACGAGACATCGAGCAGACCCGCTCCGCGGCAGCCAAGTAAGAGACCGTGCCGGGCACTCGACAATCACGGGCAGCCTGGGCAGTTCCCGGCGCAATCCCCGGGGGCTGCTAATCTGCAGCGGACCCTTCGTGCTCCCGAGCCTGCCCATGATCCTGATCCTGCTGCCCCACGCCGACTACGACCCCACCGAAAGCGGCCTGCCCTGGCAAGCCGCCCGGCAGGCCGGTTTCGAGGCATGCTTTGCAACGCCATTGGGGATGCCGGCCTATGCCGACTCGCGCCTGGTCAGCCTGGGCTTCGGCCCGCTCAACCCGATGCTCATGACCCGCGTCGCCGACCTGGAGCGCTACCATGACATGACCCGCGATCCGGCCTTTCGCGATCCGCTGGGCTACGCCGAGGTCGATCCGCAGGCGTTCGAGGGCCTGCTGATCCCGGGAGGCCATGCCCGAGGCATGCGTAGCCTGCTGGAATCTGATCAAGTGCGGCGGATCATCCTGGCCTTCTTTCGCGCCGACAAACCGGTAGCCGCGGTGTGCCACGGCCCCCTGGCCCTGGCTCGCTGCATCGATCCGCAGACTGGCCACTCGGTACTTTACGGGCGCAAGGTCACGGCCTTGCTGGCCGGCCCCATGGAACTGATGGCCTGGATCGCCACCGCCCCATGGCTGGGACGCTATTACCGCACCTACGACCACAGCGTCGAAGAAGAGATCAAGTCGGTCCTGGCCAACCCGCAGGACTTCATCCGTGGTCCGTTGCTGCCCAGGCGCGATTCGGCGCAGCATCCCGAGCGCGGTTTCGTAGTCCGCGATCGCAACTTGCTGACTGCACGCTGGCCCGGGGACTGCCACCGCTTTGCCAACGAGTGGGTGGATCTGCTGCAGCAAGCGCGCACTGCCCAGCCTCAGCCGCTACAGGTCACCCGCTGACCCGGCTTGAAGGCGTATCGGCGAGCCGCCCAGACCAGCACCAGCCCCATCGTGGCCAAGGCTGCCATCGCCCAGGGGAAGGACAGCGCACCGAAACGCTGCAGTAACAGGCCGCCCACCACCCCGCCACCGGCGATTCCCAGGTTGAACAAGGTCACCAGCATCGACTGGGCGACATCGGCCCCTTCCCCGGCGGCGTCTGCCACGGCAGTCTGCAGCAGGGTCGGTGCACCACCGAAGGTCAGGCCCCAGGCGATGATGGCCGGCCATACCAGCCATGGCTGCCGGCCAGCGATCCCCAATAGCAAGCAGGCCAGGGCGAAACCCGCCAGGCTGCACAGGGTCAGGCCCCGCAGCCAGCGATCCACCAGCAATCCGGTGCCCCAGATCCCCAGCAGCGACGCCAGGCCGAACAGCAACAAGGCGCGGTCCAGACTGCTGGCCAGCCCCAGGGATTCGAGGAACACCGCGATATAGGTGTAGAGAATGTTATGGGCCAGGATCCAGACGAAGATCACCAGCAGCGCCTGGGCAATCCCCGGAGTCAGGAAAATCTTCCCTAACGGCTGGCGTTGACCGGCTTGTTGCCCGGGCTGATCAGGGACCGCCAGGCGCACCCAGAGCCACAAGGCCAGGGCCAATAGGGACAAGCTCCAGAACACCGATTGCCAGTCCATCCAGGTCCCGAGCCAAGTGCCCAGCGGCACGCCCAGGCACAGGGCCAGCGGCTGGCCGACGCCCATCACCGCCAAAGCCCGCCCCTGCAACGCAGGAACCACCAGGCGCCGCGCGTAACCGGCCAGCAATCCCCAGACCAGCCCCGCCGCCATGCCAGCGGCAAACCGCGCGACCAGGGTCAGGCCATAGTGAGTCGACAGAGCCGTGAGGCTGTTACCTAGGAGCAAGCCGCCAATAGCCAGCAACAACAAGGGCCGGCGCCGCCAACTGCGGGTCGCGGCGACCAGCGGAATGGCGGCCGCCACCGAGCCCAGGGCATAGACGCTGATCAACTGTCCGGCCATGGCCTGGTCGATGGCCAAGCCATGGCTGATCTGCGGCAGCAGCCCGGCGGGCAGGGTTTCGGTGACGATGGCGATGAAGCCAGCCAGGGTCAGGGCCAAGAGGCGCCAGACCGGCAGCCGCGTGGCGGCGGCCGGATAAGATTCGGGGATGTTCATTCTGAAGATACTCACGCAAGCAACGATCAGGGCTGCGGCAGGCACCACTGTGGCCACCGCAGTAAAAGGCCGGGTTTCAGCCGAGGTAGGAGGCAGCCATGTCCTTGTCGCCATGGCCTTTGTCGAGGGCGCGCTGGAAACGCTGGATCCCTGCCTCGGCCAGATCGACCTTGACTCCGGCCTGCTGCGCGGCAGCCACCATCAGCTGGGCATCCTTCAAGGCATTGGCGAGGGTGAAGCTGGGGCGGTAATCATCGTTGAGCATGGCGGCGGTCTTGGCCTGGAAGTAGCCGCTGTCCAGGGGGCCGCCGGTTACCAACTCGACCACCAGCGCCGGGTCCACGCCAAGCCCCCTGGCCAGCGCCAGGCTCTCCGCGGCGCCGTGGGTCAAGGCCAGCACCCAGCTGTTGAGGGCCAACTTCAAGCGACTGCCGCCGCCAGGCACTTCACTGACCCAGGTCACTCGCTTGGCAATGGCATCGAACAGCGATTGGAGCTGGGCCCGGTACCCCTCGGGCCCAGCCCCCAGCACCAGCAGTTGCCCCTGTTCCGCTGGCTGCCGGGTACCGAGGACTGGGGCGTCGTAGAACACCAGCCCCCGGGCCTGGGCAAAGCCATGCAGCTCATCACAGGCCTGGACGCCCACCGTGGCCATTTGCAGCCAGAGCATACCGGGCTCCAGGGCCGGGCCAGCCTGCTCCATGGCCGCCAGCACGGCGGGGCCGTCCTTGCCCAGGGTAATGATCACCTCAGCCCCACGCACGGCATCCGCGGCCTGCTCGAACACCTGGACGCCCTCTTCCTGCAGCGCCTGGGCCCGCTGTGGCGTGCGGTTCCAGGCACGCACTGCAAACCCACGGCGTTGCAGGTTGCGCGCTACCGCCGCCCCCATGATGCCGATACCCAATACCGCGACTGAACCAAATAGCTTGGACATGATGTGTTTCTCCGATTTCAGCGATTTTTTTGGAATGATCATTCCAATAAAGGGTAAAAAAACAGCCACCCCGCGGGCTGGCTGAGCGATACATCGACCGCTGTACAGCGGCCTGGACAACGGCCACGCCAGGCGTCAGGCCAGGCTGGCCAGGGCCACCTCCACGACATCCAGCAGGCGCTGGCGGCGCTCATCAGGCAGGCTGCCCTTGCCCAGCACCCGCAGGCCCTGGATGGTGCACACCACAAAGCTGGCCAGGGCCCGGGGATTCTTCTGCGACGCGACCTGTCCCTGTTCCTGCCCCTGTCGCAGCACTTGCTCCAGCGCTGCCTCGATGCGCTTGAAGTTCTGCGCAACCCATTGCGCCACCACCGGGTCCTGACCGGCCATTTCCAGTGAAGCATTAGCCGCCAGGCAGCCCAGGCGCTGGTCGTCCTGCAATTCGTTGTCAACGATCTTCATCAGCAGGCGCCGCACCCGCTCCAGGGCCGGAGCCTCTTGGCCCAGTAGTTCGATATTGGCCGTGGTCATCTGCTGATAACGCTTGAGCGCGCACATGTAGAGCCCATGCTTGCTGTCGAAGGCGTTGTACAGGCTGCTGCGGCTCAGGCCTGTGCCCTCCACCAGGTCCTGGATGGAAGTGGCGGCATAACCGCGCTGCCAGAACACCTGCATGGCGGCATCGGCGATCTGGTCGGGGTCGAACTCCTTGGGACGCACGGCAAACACCTTTATGGAATGATCGTTCCATAAATTAAAGGTGCTACGGGTGAGCGTCAACCGTACCGGGGAAAATAATCCCCGGTACCGCCGGCGAGAGACTCATCCGGGAATGGTCCGATGCCGCTCAGGCGTGGGCCCAGCGGCGATGCAGGCTGCGAGCCATGGCATCCAGGGCAAAACCCAGGGCGCCGATCAACAGCACCATGGCCATCAACTCCGAATAGGCCAGGCGATCACGGGTATCGAGAATGAAGTAACCCAGCCCCGCGCTGACACCGAGCATTTCGCAGGGCACCAGGACGATCCACAAGATACCGATGGCCAGGCGCACTCCCGTCAGCACATGCCCCACGCCCCCCGGCAGGATGACCTTGCACAAGGTCTCCCAGCGGGTGGCGCTCAGGCTGCGGCTCAACTGCAACCAGCGCGGGTCCAGTTGACGCACCCCGGCGGCAGTGTTCAGCAGGATCGGCCACAACGCGGCAAAGGCCAGCAGGAAGTAGATCGGCTGATCGCCCACGCCCATCAGCATCACCACCACCGGCATCCAGGACAGCGGCGAGATCATCCGCAGGAACTGGAATGCCGGAGTGGTGGCCGCCTCCAGGTGCCGATAGCTGCCCACCAGCAGGCCCAGGGGCACCCCGACCAGCAAGGCCAGCAACAGCCCCAGCACAATGCGCTTGAGACTGACCCCGATGTGCTCGTACAACTCGCCACGCCCCAGCAGCTCGGCCAGGCTGGAGAAAGTCGCCTCGGGCGAGAAACGCATCGCCAAGCCGTCGCCAGCCAGCAGGTGCACACCCAGCCACCAGCCCAGCAACAGGCTGGCCAGACCGGCCAGCCCCAGGCCCCAATGGCCCAGGGAAGAAGGTTGCTTGTCCATCAGAACGCGAACTCCTCGCTGCGCTCGAAGCTTTCCGCCAGGCCAAAGGCCTTGAGCCCGCCAACGCTGGCGATGGCGTTGCGCACAAAACGGTCGTCCACCAAATCGCCAGCGGCGTGCCGCGGGTCGAGACCGGCAAGAAAGCCCTTGTCCCCCTCGATCAGCGTGTCCTTCAGGCGCTTGACCAGCTCTTCGGTGTAGCTGGGGAACGGATAGGGCTGGAAGTCGATGCGCTGCTCATCCCACTGGCCATTGCGGATCGCGCCACTGGCCAGGTAGGCCTCGCGGTCCGTGGCTGCCGGCGCCAATACCCGACCCAGCACCTGGGGCGCATGGGGGGTGTAGCGGTTGCTACCGTCCTTGGACAGCAGTTGCGCGGCCTCGGCGCGATGTTCGCGGGTCCAGAGCTGGGCCTTGACGATGGCGTTAACCACTTTCTGCGACCACTCGGGTCGGTTGTTCAGATCGTGCTCATGCATGAACACCACGCAGCAGGCGTGATTGCGCCAGACATCGCCGGTAAAGCGCTGCACCCGGCCGACCTTGAGTTCCTCGGCCAGGGCATTGAAGGGTTCGGCGACGATGTAGCCGGCGATGCGCTTGCTGGCCAGGGCTGGCGGCATGTCCGAGGGCGGCAGCACTACCAGGTTGACCTCATTGGCCCCCAGGGCGCTACCGGTGGCCTTGCTCACCGGCACCAGGCCACTGTCACGCAGCAACTGCTGGAGTACCACGTTGTGGATCGAGTACCAGAACGGAATCGCCAGGGACTGTCCCGCCAGTTGCCTGACCTCGGTAATGCCAGGGGCCACGGTCAGGCCGGAGCCGCCGACATGGTTCCAGGCCACCACCTTGGCCGGAACCTTGCTGCCATAGCGGGCCCAGACGGTCATTGGCGACAACAGGTGGATCACGTTGACCTGCCCGGAAATGAACGCCTCGATCACCTGGGCCCAACTGCGCAACAGCACCGGACGCTCGGCCTTGATGCCCTCGGCCTCGAACAGGCCGTTGTTGTGGGCAACCAATAAGGGCGTGGCGTCGGTGATCGGCAGGTAGCCGATGCGCACTGGCGCATCCGGCTCCTGGGCCGCGCGAGCCTGCAGGCTATTGAGCAGCGGCAAGGCGCCACCGGCGGTCAGCAGCGCGCTGAGTTTGAGGAAGTCACGACGCGTGTGGGTGAAGTCGTCCAGGCACATGGTCAATCTCCGACGGTGCAGGCAAAGGGGAATTGAGAGGGTTGCGGCTCGCCCGCCGAAGGGTCTTGAGAATCTCGATACGCAAGGCGCCCAACTCCTCGATCCGCTCGGCACGGGGTGCCGGCAGCTCGATACGCCATTGGCCGAGGATGTGCGCCGGGCTGTTACCCAGTAGCAGCACCCGATCGGACAACAGCAGGGCCTCGTCGATATCGTGGGTGATCAACAGCGCCGAAGTCCGGTGCTGGCCGATCACCTTGAGCAGCAGTTGCTGCATGTCGGCCCGGGTCACTTCGTCCAGGGCCCCGAAAGGTTCGTCCAACAGCAACACCTGCGGCTGGCGGGCCAGGCAGCGGGCCAACGCGGTACGTTGCGCCATGCCGCCCGACAACTGCGCCGGATAGCGCTGGCGGGCGTGCTCCAGGCCGACATCGGCAATGGCCTGGTCGATACGCTCCTGGCGCTGGCGGGCGCTCAGGCGCGGCTGGCGGGCAAAGTCCAGACCGAAAGCCACGTTGTGCTCCAGGCTCAGCCACGGCAACAGGCTGGGGTCCTGGAACGCCACCGCGACCCGCGGATGAGGCCCCTCCAGCACCTCGCCGGCCAGGCTCACCTGGCCCTTGTGCGGTGATTGCAGCCCGGCCAGGACCCGCAGCAGGCTGGACTTGCCGACGCCGCTGGGACCCAGTACCGAGACCACCTCCCCGACCTGCAATTGCAGGTCGAAGTCTTCCAGTACCGAGTGCCAGCCGTCCGCCGCGCGATACCCCAGGCTGATCTGCCGTGCATTCAACAAGCCACTCATGCGGCATTCCGCGCCTGGCGCTGCAGCTCGGCACGCAGTTGCACCAGGCTCGGGGTGACGATGGGCACGAAGGCCGACTCGCGCCAGCGCCGGGCGAAACCACTGCCGTGCTCGCACAGGTAGGCCTTGCCACCGCTGGCCTGGAGTTCCAGCTGCACGGCGTTGGCTGTGGCCTCCGCCAGGGCGATACGGACCCGGAACAAGGCGGCGGGCTCGCCCAGGAAGCGTCCGTCGAGCAAGCCGGCCTTGAGTTCGGCGACGGTCCGTTGCAGTTGTTCGCGCTGCTCCAGCAAAGGCTCCTGGAGCACCGAGCGAACGCCCTGGATATGCTGCTCGACCTCGGCCAGTGCCCGGCGGGCAAGGCCAATGGCCAGGGCGCATTGCAGGCCCAGGAATGCCGGACGCACTGCCGGCAGGAACTGGCGGGCGTCCTCATGCAACAGCCAGTCACGAGCGACCTCGACCTGCTCCAGGTCGAGGGCCGCGGTATTGCTCGACTGCAAGCCCATCAGTTGCAGGTCCTCGGAACGCTCAAGCCCCGGCAAGCCGTCAGGAATCGCCAGGATGAAAGGCGCCCCACCCTCCTCACGCTCTACCGCCGCGGCCACCACGAAACCGCTCTTGCGCAGGTTGGTCACCCAATGCAGGCGCCCGTTGAGGCGCCAGCCATGGGCCTGGTCCTGTGCCCGGACTTGCAGGGCCTCGATCCCGGAGAGGAACTTCATGGCGTTGGACAGCCCGGTGGCACCGGCCAGTTCGCCACTGAGCAGTGACGGCAACAGCCGTTCACGCAAGGCCTGGTTGGGACTGTGCAGTAGGTACTCGATGAAGGCGCGCTGGCCCCAGCAGACGAATGCCGCCGCCAGGGAGTGGCTGGCCACTTCGGCCATGACTTCCAGGGCGTCGCCCAGGTCCCCGCCACTGCCCCCCTGGGCCTGGCTGATGCCAGCTCGCAGCACACCGCCGGCCGCCAGTTGGGCGAGCACCGATTGCGGATCGCACTGCCCCAGGTCCAGCGCCTGGGCCTGGGCATCCAGCCATTGACTCAATTGCGCATTGAGCATGTGATTTTCTCCTTGAAGGGGCGTCGCCGATTGGCGACGCCCTGCTCATTGGCCCTGCACGGACCAGCGATACCTGGCCAGCTCGGGGTTCAATTCAGTACCGGCGAACACGTTGGCGAAGTTGCACAGGGTCGCCAGGCTGATGCCCAGGATCACTTCCAGGGCATTGCCTTCGCTGTATCCTGCGGCCTTGAATTCGGCATAGCGCTGGTCGCTGACCTTGCCCCGGGTAGCGATGACTTCCCGGGCGAACGCCGCCAGGACCTCCAGCCGAGCTTCAGGCAAGGTGCTCTGTTCACGCAGGGCGCTGACCACCGGATCGGCGAGTTTGGCCTTGTTCAGGGCGACAGCGGTATGACCTGCGACACAGAAATCGCAACCATGGGTGGTGGCGGCAATCAACTGCACCACTTCACGCTCGGCCAGGCTCAGTTCGGACTTGGCATTGAGCCCCGAGACCGTGACATAGGTTTCCAGGGCAGCCGGGGCATTGGCCAGGATGCCCAGCAGGTTAGGGATGAAGCCGGAATTCTTCTGGGCGTTTTCCAGGAAAGGCCGGGCCGCTTCTGGAGCGCTGGACAAGGTGTGTAGAGTGACGCGGGACATGGAGTGGACTCCTGTGGTGAAGGTGTGCGCCAAGTCTGTTGGTTATAAGAATTCCGATCCATATTCTAAAGTAGCGATTACTTGCTCCTGAGTGTTTCCCTTAGATGATTTCGTCGAGCCCCCTGGTTGATTGGTTATTAGAAGGACTGGAACTGGACGCCAGCCTGTTCCACGTCGGGCGCTACTGCGGTGGCTGGCACGCCAGCACCCAGGGCCTGGCCCGGGCCAGCTTCCACTTGATCGTGCAAGGTCATTGCTGGCTGCATGTGGACGGCGTATCCCAGGCCGTGCGCCTGGACGCGGGCGACGCCGTGTTCCTGCTGCAGGACCTGGATTACCGGCTGTCCAGCGCACAGCAGGCCTCCCAGGCACAACAGTTGCCGCGCACCGCCATGGGCGCCCTGGACCTGGGCGCCCAGGACGGAGTCGGACTGGTCTGTGGGTTCTTCCACTTCAAGTCGGGACTGTCGTCATTGATCATCGACGGCCTGCCCGGCTGGATCGTCCTGCGCGCTGGCGACCCGTCGCTGTCAGCAGCCAGGGCCCTGTTCCAGTTGATTCTCGAGGAGTGCCAACGGGGCCCGGCACCCTCGAGCACGTTGCTGGAACGCCTGAGCCACCTGCTGTTCCTGTATGTACTGCGCCAGCAGGTCAACCATAACCAGGACCTCGGGGGCCTGGTGGCCCTGGCCCGGCACCCGGCCTTCGCCCCCTTGCTGGAGCAATTGATCCAGCAACCCGGGCAGCCCTGGCCCCTGGAAACCATGGCGGCCCTGACCGGACTCTCGCGATCGGCATTTTTCAAGCGCTTCAACGAACTGGCCGGGCAGTCGCCGGGGCAGGTGCTACTGGCCCTGCGCATGCGCCATGCCTGCCAGTTGCTCAAGGCCAACCAGACCGTGGAGCAAGCGGCCGCCGCCGTGGGCTACCAATCCATAGCGGCCTTCACCCGGGCGTTCACCAAAGCCGTGGGCCTGCAACCGGGGGCCTATCGCAAGCAGCATGAGGGGCGCTGAATCCGCCATCAGCAGCCTGTCGGGCAGGCCACCTTCCGCGGCTGGCGCAAAGCCAGGGCGCAACACAAGGCCGCCGCCAGGGTGACCCCTGCCAATATCTGCAGCAGATGGGCAAACCCCTGGCTGTAGAGCTGTGCCATGGCCGCTGGCGATACCCGGTCGGCCAGCACCTGGACCCTCTGCATATCGCCCATGGCCAGGGCATTGGCGACCCGTCCCAGGGCGACATCCCCCATGTCCTGGCGGTCAGCAAGCCCCACCAACTCGCTGGCGAGCAAGGCCTTGAGCAGGGCCAGGCCCGCGGCCACGCAGATCGCCTCGCCACAGGCACGCATCGTGGTAAAGATCCCGGTGGCCATGCCCGCCCGCTCCACGGGCACCACACTGACCGACAGATCGTCCATCAGTCCCCATGGCAGTCCGGTACCGATGCCGATCACCAGCAGCGGCCAAAGCAACGCCGCGCCCGGCTGCCCCACAGGGACCAGGCTCAACCAGAACAGACCGAGTGCGGCAATCACCAGGCCCAGGCACGCCAGGCCAGCGGCGCTGTACCAACGCACCAGCCAGCCTGCGGCAAACGGCACGATGGCCATCGGGGCCGACAAGGCAATCATCATCGCCCCGGCCCGCCAGGGTCCCAGTCCTTCGATGCCAATCAGGCGCAACGGCAAGAGAATCAACAGCACGATGAAACAGACCGCCGTCGCCACCGGCAGCAGCTGGATGCCAACGAAGCGCCGGTAGCCGAACAGGCTCAGGTCCAGCATTGGCCGCCGGTGCCGCTGCTCCACCCGCACGAACCCCCAGAGACAAGCTGCAGCCCCACCCAGCAACCCCAGGACTGGCAAGCTGCCCAGGCCATCCTCGGGGACTTGCATGATGGCGAACGTCAGACACACCAGGAAAGCACTGAAGGTCAGGCCCCCCAGCTTATCCAGGGCCTGTGCCTCGGGATCGCGGGTCTCCTGCATATGCGGTACACCGAGGATCAGCACGGCAGCACCGATGATTGCTCCCAGCAGGAAGATCGCCCACCACCCCACCTGTTGCACCAGGGCTCCGGCGATGACCGGCCCGCTAGCGAGGCCAATGCCAAAGGCACTGCCCAACAGGCTGAAGGCACGGGTACGCGCCCGGCCCTCGAATGCCTGGGCCAGGGCCGCCGCACCACCGGCCATGGCCAAGGCGGCAGCGATGCCCTGCAAGCCACGCAACAGATCGAGCATCCAGACATCACGACAAAAACCGATCAGCAACGAGAACAGGGTGAAGCTGGCCATGCCCAGGCTGAAGATACGCTTGCGGCCATAACGGTCGGCCAGGGTCCCGGCCAGCATCACCGAGCTGCCAAAGCTCAGGGCAAAGGCATTGATTACCCAGGCCAGGGCGGTCGGGCTACCACCCAGGGCCTGTTCGATGGCCGGCAGTGCCATGGCCGGGCCGGTGTACTCCAGGGGCAGGATGAGGCCCGCCGCACAAACGGCGAACAACAGCCAGTAACGGTCGGCAGCAGAGGCAGGACGAGAGCTGGAAGGCATGGTGACAGGCTCGGGATTCAAGGAATCCTCGATGCTATTGCTGCACTTTTCGCATTGACATGCCCGCCTGATCAAAAGCAAATTGCACAATGCGCAAAACTCAAGATAACGCCGCCTGGCGTATTTTCTTCCGGGTGGTGGAACGCGGCAGCCTGACCCTGGCGGCCGACGACCTGCACCTGGAGCCCTCCTCCGTCAGCCGCCAGCTCACCGCCCTGGAGCATCGGCTCAATACCCAATTGCTCAATCGCAGTACCCGTAAAGTTAGCCTGACGCCGGCCGGAACCCGGGCTTACGAACACATGCGTCCGTTGCTCGAAGCAATGGACGCCCTGCTTGGCAGCCTCGACCAGAGTGCGACCGAGCTTTCCGGCCGCCTGCGGGTCAGCGCCCCGGTTGCCCTGGGGGAGCATCACGTGAGTGCCTGGCTCGCCGACTTCCAGGGCCAGCATCCACAGCTGACCCTGGACCTGGTGCTTTCCGACCGGGTCCTGGACCTGATGGCAGAAGGCATCGACGTGGCCTTGCGCATCGGCCACCTGCCCACCTCCTCCCTGGTGGCACGTCCCCTGGGGCAACTGTCCCACGGCGTGTATGCCAGCCCGGGCTACCTGCAAAGCCATGGCACCCCGCTCCAGCCTGCGGACCTCCCGGCCCACCGGGCGCTGGTTTACTCGTGGATGACCGAACACAACCCGACGCAGCTCACATTCAAGCACCAGGCAGAAGTGGCGAAGGTCGAACTCGATGCGCGTTTCTTTCTCAACAACCTCGGCGCCATTCACCGCGCCCTGCTTGCCGGCGCCGGGCTGCACGCAGGCCCGGACTGGCTGCTGGGTCCATCGGCCAGGCGCGGCGAACTGGTGCGCCTGCTACCCCAATGGCAGTTGCCGACGCTGCCGGTGAACCTGGTGCGCCTGCACAATCGCTTCGTTCCGCAGCGGATCAGTGCCCTGTGCGATTGGTTGGACCATTGCTGGCAGCAACTGCCGGATGTCCACTGATCGCCTGCGCCCTCGGGCTCAGCGCCGATGGGCCAGGGACCGCACCAGGCGATCGCCAACCGACTGTACGCATTGGACCAGCACGACCAGCACCACCACGGTGGCGAACATCACCTGGTTGTTGAAGCGCTGGTAGCCATAACGAATCGCCAAGTCCCCCAGGCCGCCGCCACCGATGACCCCAGCCATGGAGGAAAAGCCGATCAGCAGCACCAGGGTCAGGGTCAGCCCCGCCAGTAGGGTCGGCAGCGCCTCGGGCAACAAGGCCTTGAAGATCACATGGCCGATGTGTCCTCCCATCGCCAGCACCGACTCCACCCGGCCCTTGTCCACTTCGTCCAGGGCGTTCTCGACGATCCGGGCAAAGAACGGAAACGCCCCGATGGTGATTGGCACCACGGCAGCCGTACTGCCCAGGGTGGTGCCCACCACCATCCGCGTCAGGGGAATCAGGGCGATCAGCAGCACCACGAAAGGCAAGGAGCGTCCCAGGTTGACCAGGGCGCCCAGCAGGCGATTGAGCCGCACCATTGGCAACAATCCTTGCGGACGGCTGACGAATAGCAGCACCCCCAGTGGCAAGCCGATCAACACGGTGAACAGCGCCGCCAGCAGCACCATGTACAGGGTTTCGCCCGTGGCCGTCAGCAGTAGCTGCGCCAGCTCTTGCCAATCGAGGCCGCGGTTCACAGGCGCTCACTCCGAATGCCCCGCTGAACCAATGCGCTCAACAGGTGATTGAAGCGACTGGCGTCGGAACCTGCGGCACCGACCCGCAGGCGCCCTATCCGCCGGCCGGCCACGGACTCGACACCCGCTGCCAGGACCCGGAGCGGCACAGCCTGCTGGCCGCTGAGCTGCTCGAGCAAGGGCGCGGCGCGCTGGTCGTCGAAAAAGGTCAGTTCAGCCTGGAGCTGATCGCCGGTAACCGGCAGGTTGTAACCCGGCAACAGCGCCCGCCCAAGCACGGACTGCGGGTCCGCCAGCAGCGACCCGATCGGCCCGCACTCCACCAACCGCCCCTGGTCCAGCGAAGCAGCATGGGTGCAGATCGAGCGCACCACATCCAGCTCATGGGTGATCAGCACAATGGTCAACCCTAGCTCTCGGTTGATTCGAGCCAGCAGCTGCAGGATCGAGGTGGTGGTTTCCGGGTCCAGGGCGCTGGTGGCTTCGTCCGACAGCAGATAACGCGGGCCAACGGCCAGGGCCCGGGCAATGCCCACGCGCTGTTTCTGCCCCCCGGACAGCTGCGAGGGAAAAGCCTGGGCCTTGTCTTCCAGGCCCACCAGTTCGAGCAGTTCCAGCACCCGGTTGCGGCGCTGCTCGCGGGCCAGGCCGGCGATTTCCAACGGCACCGCGACATTGTCCAGCACCGTGCGCGAATGCAGCAGGTTGAAACCCTGGAAGATCATGCCGATCCCTTGGCGCTGGCGACGCAGCTCAGCCCCGGACAAGCGCCCCAGGTCTCGTCCATCGACCAGCACCCGTCCACTGCTGGGACGCTCCAGCAGGTTCAGGCAGCGCAGCAGGGTCGACTTGCCCGCGCCACTGCGCCCCAGGATGCCGTAGATCGAACCCTCGGGAATGCTCAGCGAGACCTGCTGCAACGCTGGCGCCTGGCCTTCGCCGTACACCTTGCTGACCTGTTCGACCTGGATCATGGCTGCGGCTCCGTGACCGGGATGACCGAGCCGGAATAGGTCTGGGCAATGAACCTGGCCACGTCGGGCGAATTGAGATCCTTGGCCAAGCGGCGAATGCGCGGATCATCCTGGAGCCCGGGGGTGGTCACCAGGATGTTGGCGTAGGGGTTGTGTTCGGCCTTCTCCAATCCCAGGGCATCCTTGGCCGGCACCAGCCCGGCCTCCAGGGCGTAGTTGCCGTTGATCACCGCCAAGTCCACATCCTCGAGGGCCCTGGGGATCTGTGGCGACTCCACTTCCAGGATCTTCAGTTGCCGGGGGTTCTCGGCGATGTCCCTGGGCGTGGCCTGATCGCGCGCCGGATCATTGAAACCCGGCTTGAGACGGATCAATCGATAGTCCTGCAACAGGTACAAGGCACGGCTGAGATTGGTGACGTTGTTGGGCACCGCCACCGTGCCACCCAGGGGGACCTGCTCGAGCCCCGGGTGGCGGTGTGAATAGATCCCCAGGGGTTCGATATGCACGCTGGCGACTACCGCGAACGGCTGCCCCAGGGCTTGCTCCTGGGACTTGAGGTATGGCAGGTGCTGGAAGTAGTTGGCGTCCACGTCACCGTGGGCCAGCAATTCATTGGAGTTCACACCGTTGGGGATCTCGATGACCTTCAGCTCCAGCTGCGGATCGAGCTTTTGCACATAAGCCAGGATCTGGGCGTGCGGCACCGGGTCGGCGGCCACCCGCAGCGGCTGGGCAACGGCGGTCACCAGCAACGACCCCGAACTGGCCAACAGGGCCAGGGCGAGCAGGTTCTTCTTCAGCATTGGCTAGGTCCTTGTGATCAACGGATTGGCTCAGGCACCCAGCGCGTCGGGCACCAGCACATCGGCATAGAAGCGTCGGGCCACATCAGGATGGGAACGCAAGCGCCCCTTGAGGTAGTTCCAACCGACATCGCGGAACAACGGGTTATCAGGATCGCTGGCAGGCCCGCGGGCCTCGCGCTGCAGGGTTTCGGGCAACGGGTACAACGGCACTCGGGCATCCAGCCGGGCTCCCAGGAAAAACGCGATGGACAGGCGCTCGCGATCCGCTGGCGGCGATAGCACCCTATGCACCGTGGCCCGCAGGTAGCCGTGGGTGGCCAACTCCAGAAGCTCCCCGATGTTGACCACCAGTGTGCCCTCCCGGGGTGGCGCATCGATCCAGCGCCCTTCTTGTACTTCCACTTGCAGGCCATCCTGGTGGTCCTGCAGCAGGAAACTCAGGAATCCGGAATCCTTGTGGGCCCCAACGCCCTGGTTGCCCTGTCCCGGAGCCTGGCCCGGGTAGCGAATCAGCTTGATGTGTTCGTTGGGGCTTTCACCGTACAGCCCATCGAAAGCCTGTTCCGGCAGCGCCAAGGCCTGGGCGAATGCCCTGAGCAAGCGCAGGGACATGCTGGTCATCGCCTGCTGCCACTCCAACAGCAATGGCTTGAGTTGCGGTAGCTGTCGCGGCCATTGATTGGGCCCTTGCAGGCGAGCCCAGGGCGGACTTTGCGGGTCCCGGGCCAGGACCTGGCGCTCGGCGCCGAGATCGAACTGCTCACGCAGGTCCGGCCGGCCACGGGTGATTTCCGAGGCGGCACGGGTGTAGCCACGAAAGTGCGGCGAGTGGATCATGTCCACCGCTGCTTTATCGGCCTCGGACAAGGCGAAGAAGGCCCGGGCCTGCTCCTGTACCTGGCTCAGCAGGCGGCTGTCGATGCCATGCCCGGTGAGGTAGAAAAAACCAACGTCCCGCGCGGCCTGGCGCAAGTCATCGAGAAAGGCCTGGCGGCGCTCCCGGGGAGCATCCAGCTGGGCCAGGTCCAGGACAGGCAAGGCGGTGATATCGAGCGAAGGCGGCATGTTCCACTCCCCTGTGAATGACCACGTCCGAAGGCACCGCCTCAGAGCTTGGCGATGGAGACCTCGGTGGACTTGACGAAGGCGATGACCTCACTGCCGACCTTGAGCTCCAGGTCCAGCACCGATCGGGTGGTGATCACTGAGGTGACAATGCCCGAGGCGGTCTGTACGTCGATTTCCGAGACCACCTGGCCCTGGTGGATCTCCTTGATCACACCCTTGAACTGATTGCGTACGTTGATCGCTTGAATGGTCATGCTGGAACTTCCCTTGTTGAGAGCGGACTCAGGACTTGAGCGGCTGGTGCTAAACATGCACCTTCGGCAAAAGCCTTCAAAGGAATAAATAATTAGTATTTTATTCTTTTTGGAAATATAAAATGCCAGGCTGGATTTCTCGGCCTTCCCTGCCAGGGCCCCGGAATGCCGTCTTGACCATTGCCAATCGCTTTGCTTTTCTGTGGCCCTCGCCCACCCGCTTGCCAACGACACCAGGAGGTAGCCATGCGCAAATTGCCGCTCGCAGATAGACAAGTCCCGGTCATTGGCCAGGGCACCTGGCGCATGGGCGAGGATCGCGGACGACGCCAACAGGAAATCGCCGCGCTACGCATGGGTATCGACCTGGGGATGACCCTCATCGATACCGCCGAAATGTATGGCGAAGGCGGCGCCGAAGAAGTCGTCGGCCAGGCCATCAGCGGCCGACGCGATGAAGTATTCCTGGTCAGCAAGGCCTACCCGCACAACGCCAGCGCCAAGGGCCTGCCCCTGGCCTGCGAGCGCAGCCTGAAACGCCTGGGTTGCGAGGTCATCGACCTGTATCTGCTGCATTGGCGCGGCCAGCATCCTCTGGCCGAGACCGTCGAGGCCTTCGAGCGCCTGCGCCAGGACGGCAAGATTCGCCGTTGGGGGGTCTCCAACTTCGATGTGATGGACCTGGATGAGCTCGGCACACCGGCCTGCGCCAGCAACCAGGTGCTGTACAACCTGGAGTCCCGAGGGATCGAGTTCGACTTGTTGCCCATCTGCCAGCAGTTACGGATGCCGATCATGGCTTACTGTCCGATCGGCCAGGGCGGCGCCCTGCTCGCCGAGCCGGCCCTGCAGCAAGTGGCCCAGCGGCACGGGGTGACAACGGCCCAGGTGGCCCTGGCCTGGCTGCTGCGCCAGGAAGGCGTACTGGTCATCCCCAAGGCCGTGCATCCCGAGCATGTCCGACTCAACGCCCAGGCCTGCGAGCTACAGTTGCAGGCAGAGGACTTGCAAACCCTGGACCTGGCCTTCCCCGCCCCCCGACGCAAGCAGCACCTGGAAATGGTCTGACCTCCTGCCGGCCCTGCCCAGGGGGTTGTCGCAGACACTCTGGCCAGCGACACACATGAGTCGTAGCTGTCACTTTCAACAAAACTACTTTGTACCCGACAATTTGAGAATTGTCTGATCCCTGCCTGGCATACCCCCCATTTACAGTGGCGGGCATGAGATTAAAAAGCTATCTGCATCAGATCAATCCACTATTTTCCTCCCCTGAAGCAGTTCGCAGGCTGCTACGTATCGTTGCGCTGGTTTTCCTGATCGGGCTGCTGGGCGCGGTCTACAACTTCATGCGCTCCACCCTCAACAACGAGCTTTCTCAGCGACGCAGCTACATGAGTAGCGCCATTGCCGAGGCCCAGACCTTCTTCACCTCCCGCGAGGCCTTGCTGGAAAGCCTGAGCCTGTCGGCCGTGCACAAGCCTCAGGCAGCCACCGGTTTCGACTCCACCGAAGAAGTCCACCTGAAGCTGGGATCACCAGAAGAGGACCATTGGGGCGTATGGCTCACCCGGCGCATGCGCGACTACCTCAAGAGCAAACAGTTGACGCTGCTCTACGTCCACCCTGGACAAAAACCCGAAGTGCAGTACCTGTTCAACCCGCGCCCCGAAACCTCTCATCTACCGCTGTCGCTACTCGCCAGGCTGACCGCCTTGAAGCCTGGGCAGACACCCCCGGGTGAAGAGGTATGGTTGATGGACCAGACCTCGATCTCTGCCAACCTGTACATTTTCACCCGCCTGGACGAACGCTTCGCCGACTCGGGTTGGTTGGGTCTGGAAATGGACGGCGCCAGCGTTTCTGATGCCCTCAGGAACCGCAGTGCAGGCGAGTTCATGATGTTCAACTCCCTGGGTGGCGTGCTTCTGGGCAGCGTCTCCAGCGCGCCACTGGCCGAGGCCATACGGCAGGTCCAGGGCGATAGTTTCTTTGGCGTCCTGGGTGGCGACTGGTGGTCCGAACACTTGGTGATGCGCAAGCAGCTAGGTTCCTCGGGTTGGCAACTGGTCTATTTCTTCGAGCTGCGAACCCTGCTCGAGAACCTGCTGCCGCAACTGATCGCTGCCGTGCTCATCAGCCTGTTCGGCATGGCACTGATCTGGCTGCTGACCCACTGGATAGAGATACGCGTGCTCGCCCCAGCCATGCACCGGATCCAGGCCCTTATCGAAAGCGAGGCATTCAGCCGCGACGTGATCCAGATCGCCCCGGTAGCCCTTTGTGTCCTGCGCCGCAGCGATGGCCGGCTGGTACTGGAAAACACCCTGTCCCAACAGTGGCTGGGCAATAGCAGCGAACGCGAGCAATTGTGTCCCGGCTGGATCGAGCAAGCCTTCGATCCAGGACGCGCAAACAGCACCGACTACTTTGAAACCGCAGACGGGCGCCACCTCTATCTCAGCTCGGCGCCCACCCGCTACAAGGGCGAAGACGTGTTGTTCTGTGCTTTCAGCGATATCAGTGCGCGCAAGCAAATCGAGGCGACCCTGGAGGAAGCCCGGCGCCTGGCCGACATCGCCAACGAAGCCAAGACCTTGTTCCTGGCGACCATGAGCCATGAGATCCGTACGCCACTGTACGGAGTCCTCGGCACCCTGGAGCTGCTCTCCCGCACCCCGCTGGACAACCAGCAAAAAGACTACCTGCGGGCCATCGAGGGCTCTTCCGGGACCCTGTTGCAGTTGATCTGCGACGTGCTCGATGTCTCCAAGATCGAAGCCGGACAATTGGCCCTGGAGCTCAGCGAATTCAACGCCCTGGACCTGGTGCACGAGATCGTCCAGGGCTATGCAGCCGCCGCCCAGGCCAAGGGCCTGCAACTCTATGCGTGCATCGATCCACAGTTGCCGGAGTTGCTGGTCGGGGATGTCACGCGGATCCGCCAGATCCTCAGCAATCTGCTGAACAACGCGGTGAAGTTCACCGACTCCGGACGTATCGTCCTGCGCGTTCGGGTCAACCGCCACGAAGACGAGCACGACAGCATCGTCTGGCAGGTTTCCGACACTGGCCGTGGTATCGCCCAGGGCGACCAGGCGTTGATCTTCCAGCCGTTCTACCAGTCCGAGGGCAATACCAACGTCATCGCCGGTACCGGACTGGGGCTTTCGATCTGCCAACGCCTGACCCAGCTGATGAATGGCAACATCCGTACGGTCAGCGAGTTGGGGTTGGGCAGTAGCTTCACCCTGACCCTGCCGCTGGAAACTCCCACCACGCCACCCCGCCCCCCGACTATCGGCGCCTTGCTGCCACAGATCATCTATGTCGTGTCGCCAGTACGCGAGCTGGCCGAGTCGCTGGCCGGGTGGTTGCGACGCTGGGGCGCACGGGCCCAGCCTTGCTCGCCCAACGTGGTCGGCATCAATCGCGACACGCTGCTCATCGAATTGCACCCGGGCCCGTTGGAGCGCCGGCTGGAGCCCGACTGGCCAGGCCCACTGGTGCTTGCCAGTGGCGACGGCCACCAGGAGACCCGGAGCCAGGATGGTATCTGGCAAGTCAACTGCAACAATCTGCGCGCCCTCCACCAGGCGGTCGGCCAGGCCCAGGGCCTATGGTCGAAACCGGGCCAGGAACACCCCGACAGCCGCGAACTCAAGCCGCTTCACCTGCATGTGCTGGTAGCCGAGGACAACCTGATCAATCAACTGATCCTCAAGGACCAACTGGAAGAACTCGGTTGCAGCGTAGAGTTGGCACGCAACGGTGAAGAGGCCCTCGCCATCTGGAAAAGCGGCCACTTCGACCTGGTCCTGACCGATGTGAACATGCCCAAGATCAATGGCTATGAACTGGCCAGGGAACTACGCCGGCGGGACGCTGCGATTCCGATCATCGGCGCCACCGCCAAAGCCATGCGCGGTGAAGAGGAGAAGTGCGCCGAAGCCGGGATGAACCACTGCCTGGTCAAGCCCTTCGCCCTGAGGGCCTTGTTCAACTATTTGTCGATTTATGCACGAACCGCCCGTGACGCCCCGGGCCTCGCCGACCAGAACCCAACATGACCGACACCGCCTTCGACTGCGCTCCTGGCGAAGGGCGAGCAAAGGCAGCGACCCTGGATAAACCCTCCGGCAGCCACGTCCGAACCTGGCGCCGAATGACCTGCCGCCATCCCGGGTGACGCCACAAGGATGCAGGGCCGGTGGCTCAACGTCCTTTCGCCCTTTACCTGTAGCGCTAAATGCCTTGTTGAAATTGAAGCCGCGATACCTGAGCCCACAAACCTGCTTGGTGAATGAGTGATGAATGACAGCGCAGTCCTCTTGAAAAGCCCGGCTCGCAAGCCATTGTGCGTGTACCCCGTGCTGCTGGCGCCACTGAGCCTGGCACTGCTGCTGGGGACCATGTACTGGACAGTGGCTCGGTCGATCGATGAGCAATCCGGCAACATCAGGTTTCATTTCACCCGGCTGATGGAACACATTCAGGAGCAGGAACTGTTTCTCAGGCGAGTAGCCGCTTATGACCCGATCGACTGGTCGGGCAGAAATACCGGCGACTTGCATGAGCTCAGCCATTTACTGGCGCAATCCCGGGACTGCGAAAACTGGAACATCCCACGCTCGCCGACAACGTCTCTCGCCCTCGATCCGGCGCTGCGCCAGATACCTCGTATCTTCGCCCTCGGCTTGCAGCTCTCGAGCCTCTACCAGGCCTTCTGGTCCTCATCACGCAACCAGACACCGCGAGCCTTTATGTTCAACTCGTGCGGTAACCTCGATATCGCCGCCTTGGCCACACAAAATGACCGCAACGGCTCTGGACACGTGGCCTCGACGGCGATGCTGGAGTTGGGCCAGGCAACCCTGGAGAAGGGGTGGCCTGCGAGCCACCAGGTTCGCTGGCGACAATACCCCGGTTCCCAGGCGCTGGGTTTGCGCCCAGGCATGCTGGCCTACATCAATTTGCATATGGGCTCCGCTCAGCGCCCTTTCTCTGCAAATCAAGGCGAGACACGAGTCGCCTCGTTGTTGGAGCTCGATGACATCCAGAACGTCGAACGCCTCAAGGATTCGACAGCCTACGACGCACTCACCCTGGTCGATCCCGCGGGTAACATCCTGGTCGGCTCTCGAGAACCGACCGAGTCCTTGCACGAGGGCCTGAACGTTGGCTGGCAAGGCATGACCCTGAAGCTCACCAGTCACACCCCCGCTCTCTGGACCGGCTTCTACAACATCAGCTACCGGGAGCTCTACAGCCAAGCGTTGTGGGCCCTGGCCAGCCTGCTTGGCCTGATGGCCGGAGCCGTGGCCTGTGGCTGGAGTGCCAGTCGCTGGTATCGCGCCTGGGAACAGGCACCTCACCCCCTGGCGCAACAGAGCGTTGCTGAAAGTGAAGCCTTCAACCGCACGGTCATCGAAACCTCGCCCACGGGCCTGTGCGTGCTGGGTCGGGAAGACTTCAAGGTCCTGCTGGAAAATCCCCTGGCCCGGCAGGAAGCCATTACCAGTGACCTGCTGGCACTGCTGGAGCAGGACCCACAGTGCATCGACGGCACGGAATCGTGCCTGATGATCGAAGGGCGGTACCTGCAAGTCAGGTTCGCCGCCACACGCTACCAGGACCAGGAGGCGGTGCTCTGCGTTTTCAATGACATCACCTGGCAAATCAAAAGTGCCCAGGCCCTTGAGCAAGCAAGGAGCTCGGCGGATGCCGCCAATCAAGCCAAGGCCCTGTTCGTGGCCACCATGAGCCATGAGATCCGTACGCCCTTGTACGGCGTGCTCGGGACCCTGGAGCTGTTCGGCCTGACAGCGCTGGACCCACGCCAGGCCGACTACCTGCAAACCATCCAGCGTTCCTCGGGTGACCTGCTGCAATTGATCAGCAACGTCCTGGACCTCTCCAGGATCGAATCAGGGCAGATGAAGATAGAACCGGTGGAGTTCTGTCCCCTGGATCTGTTGGAGGACCTCCTGCGCACCCATGCAGCCCTCGCCGAACATCACGGGATACTGCTTTATGGATGCATCGACCCTGGCCTGCCCGCGCTGCTGCAGGGCGACGCCGAACGGATCCGCCAGATTCTCGGCAACCTGCTGGACAATGCACTGAAGTTCACCGACAGCGGCCGGGTGGTGCTGCGGGCCAGGGTATTGGAACTGGACGAGCAGCAAGCCAGCATCGAATGGCAAGTCACCGATACCGGCATCGGCATCTCGACGGAGCAACAGAAGCATCTATTCGATCCGTTCTATCAAGTGCGCGACACCTCGACACAGGCTGGGGCCGGCCTGGGCCTGGCGATCTCCCGCCACCTCTGCGCCCTGATGGAGGGACACATGCAGGTAACCAGCGAACCCGGCCTGGGCAGCAGTTTTTCCATGCGCCTGCAGCTACCGCGCCTGGCAGGCGCCTTACCCGGCCTCCAGTCATTCCCCGATGGGCCGCCCGTGTATGTCCGGGCACCGATACCCGAGTTGCTCAAGAACACCTGCGAATGGCTCGAGCGCCTGGGCATCCAAGCCTCTGCGGTGCCTACTGATTGGGACGAACAACCGCAGCCCCCGTTGCTCATCGACATGCTGCCCCGGGACACCCTGGTCTCGTGGCCCGGCCTGTGCATCAATGCCGTCGGTAACGCGAGCCCGGGCGAGCCAAGGACAGTCGATGCCCACGATATTCGTGCCATTGCCCAAGCGGCCTCGCGTTCCCGGCAAGGCCTGCCCCTGCCCAGCGCCCCCCGCCAGCCTGAAGCCCTACGGCTGTTGAACCTGCATGTACTGGTAGCCGAAGACAACCCGGTCAACCAGGCGATCATCCTGGAGCAGCTACACACCCTGGGCTGCCAAGTCACCCAGGCGAGCAATGGCGCACAGGCGCTGGAACATTGGCAACCGCAATTGTTCGATCTGGTGCTGACCGACGTGAACATGCCCGTGATGAACGGCTATGAACTCGCCCGACAGTTGCGCGGCCAAGACCTGCAACTGCCCATCATCGGTATCACCGCCAACACCTTGCGTGAAGAAGGCCAGCGCTGCCTGGCGGCGGGCATGAACAGCTGGCTGGTCAAGCCCATCGACCTGCAAGGCTTGTACGAGCAGCTCACGCGACTCTGCCCAGTGGGCGCCGAAAAGCCTTCTCACCCCGCCAGCCCGGCACCTTCGCAGACTGCCAGCCCTCCTGAGGAATTCCTCTACGGCACGACGCTAGCCACTGGTGAACACATTCAGATTTCACAGCGCATGCGCCCGTTGTTTCTCCAGACCATGGACCAGGACCTGCGACAGCTGGATCGGGCGCTGCATCAAGGTGACCTGCAGGCCGCCGCCGAACGCCTGCACAGCATTGCCGGGGGCCTGGGTGCGGTTCGGGCCAGCACCTTGTCCAGGGCCTGTGCCGAAATGGAATGTCGCCTGCTGGAATCCCCATCGAACCCACAACTGGTGGTACAGACCAGGCAACTGATGCGACAGCTATCCGAACTGCTGTCGCTGCTTGCATGACGACACGCGGTATGCAGGTCGTTTCTCGACCTGTCATTCTTATTCTCTAACTTGTCTATTACACGAGTGCATTTCTCATGGAAAAGCTCAAAGTCATCATTGCTGACGATCACCCTATCGTGCTGCTCGGAGTCCGTGAGCTGATGGAGCGCGACGAGCGTTTCGAAATCGTGGGTGAAGCCGTGTGCTCCAGGGACTTGGTCCAGTTGCTGGAAACCCGACATGTAGACCTGATCATCACCGACTACAACATGCCTGGAAGCTCGCCCTACGGCGACGGCCTGAAGCTGGTGGAATACATCAAGCGCAACTTTCCGCACCCGCAGATCTTGATCCTGACCGTGATTTCCAACTCGTTGATCCTGGCCCGTCTACATGAGCTAGGAGTGGTGGGCGTGATCCAGAAGAACCAACTGCATGAGGAAATCCAGCTCGCCCTGAGGGCCATCGCCCAGAAAAGCGCCCACCGGAGCCACACCTCCCTCATCCGCTCGGTACCAGAATCGAATGTGGCGATCGATGAACGTATCTCTACCCTCTCACCCAAGGAATTCGAGATACTGCGGCTGTTCGTCTCCGGCAAAAGTGTCAGCGACATTGCTCGTACCCAGAATCGCAGCTCGAAGACCATCAGTGCGCAGAAGATATCCGCCATGCGCAAGCTGGACGTGCAAAGTGACCTGGACTTGCTGACCTATTGCATTGGTCGCAACCTCTTCAACTGACCCCTGTCTCTGAAAGGAATCAACCAGCATGAGCTCTACAATGCCCATCACCAGCGACCTGCTGGAACTGCAACGCCTGCAAGGCACCTGGGAGCAGGTCGAAATGGAGGACAGCGGCATACTCAATCCTCCTGACGAGCACAGCGCTCCAGGCGCCCAGACCCGGATCGAGGGCCAGAACTTTCGCGTGGTGACGGTAGACGGCCAGCTGTTGCTGGCTGGCAGCTTCACGCTCGACAGCAGCACCGATCCCAAGTCCATTACCTGGGTCGATTCGATCGGAGCCGATGCCGGGCAACCGCTGCCGGCCAGCTATCAGTTGACCGACGATGAGTTCGTGTTCATTGCCGCCGACACTGGCCAGCCACGCCCGACGCGGTTCCAGACTGGCCCCGGCCAGACCCTGCGTCGTTTTGTCAGGGCTCGCCAGGGCCATTGATACTTGCCGCGAAGCCTGGTGCCAGGCAGTACCGCGCCCATAGGGTTCAACACAACGCCGCCGGCCGGCCATGGGCTGTCCTGCGGCGTTGTCTATGGCGCGATGGCCCACCAGCGCGGCAGCAACCGCCGCACCCTGGGCTCGTTGAAACGATCGTCGATGAGCATCAGCACCCCGCTATCGGCCTGGCTGCGAATCACCCGGCCAGCCGCCTGCACCACCTTCTGCAAGCCGGGGTACAGGTACGTGTAGTCATAACCGCAGCCGAACAGTTCGCCCATGCGCTGCTTCATCTGTTCGTTCAATACATTGAGTTGCGGCAGGCCCAGGGTGGCGACAAAGGCACCGATGAGCCTCGAGCCCGGGAGGTCTATGCCTTCACCGAAGGCGCCACCGAGCACCGCAAAACCGATGCCCTGGCCCTCGACCTGGAACTTGCGCAGAAAATCCTCGCGGGCGGCTTCATCCATGCCTCGTGCCTGCAGCCACAAAGGAATGTGTGGATGTTCCCGGGCCAGTAATTCAGCCACCTGTTGCAGGTAATCGAAGCTGCTGAAGAACGCCAGGTAGTTTCCCGGACGTGCCGCGAACTGGCGGGCCATCAGCTCGACAATCGGCCCCAGGGACTGTTGGCGGTGGGCATAGCGCGTGGAGATCCGCTTGACGATATGGACTTCCAACTGCGTGGCCGCGAACGGCGACTCGACATCCACCCACACGCTATCCTCGGGCAGCCCCAGCAGGTCCTGGTAGTAATGCCTTGGATTGAGGGTCGCGGAAAACAGCACCACGCTGCGGGCGGCCTCCATCCGTGGGCGCAGTAGCGCGGCCGGCACCACATTGCGCAGGCTCAGGCATGACAGGCTGCGCCGGGCACTCAAGGTGCGCTTGCTGACATCGAAGATGAATGGCTGCTCATCGAACAACTCCGCCACCCGGGCGAACTGCAACAGCTCGAAGTACCAGCCCTGCAACCCACTTTCCAACCCCTGGGGGTGCTCGGCGAAGTAGTCGCCCAAGGCGGCGATGCACAATCCCAAGGCCTTGAGCAAGGCAGCGGGGATGCCTTGGTAGACCTGGTAAGGCACGAGCTGCTCCTTGTGCAGCGCGTTCCACTCCCGGTTCAACCGTTGCAGAGATGACTTCAACGCTTGTGGGGCGCTCTTGCGCACTTGGGCCAGTTGTTGCTGGTCGAGACTGGCGCTGTACATGCCGCGTCCTCGCTCTACCAGGTTGTGGGCCTCGTCCACCAGTACCGCCAGGCGCTCTTGAGCGGCCTGGGCCAGCCCGAACAACAGGGCGCTGGAGTCAAAGTAGTAGTTGTAGTCAGCCACCACCAGGTCACTCCAGCGCGCCATCTCCTGGCTCAGGTAGTAAGGGCAGACCTGGTGCTCCAGCGCCACTTGGCGCAGGGCCTGGCGATCGAGCAGCGGCACCTGGACCGCCGCCTGGCGGGCAGCGGGCAAGCGCTGGTAGAAACCCTTGGCCAGGGGGCAGGATTCGCCATGGCAAGCCTTGTCCAGGTGTTCACAGGACTTGTCCCGGGCCACCAGCTCCAAAACTCGCAAGGGCAATCCGGGCTGCTGGGCGAACAGCATTCGCGCACCCTCCAGTGCCAACCGCCGCCCCGGGGTCTTGGCCGTGAGGAACAACAGCTTGTCCAGCCGTTGCGGGGCCATGGCCTTGAGCATGGGAAACAGCGTGCCCAGGGTCTTGCCGATACCGGTGGGAGCCTGGGCCAGCAGGCAACGGCCGGTGCTGACCGCCTTGTACACCGACTCGGCCAGGTGCCGCTGGCCGGGGCGAAACTGCCCGTGGGGGAACCGCAGTTCGGCAGTCCCCTGGTCGCGCAGTGCCCGATGTTGCAGTTCCTGTTGCGCCCAACTGAGGAATATTGCGCATTGCTGGTTGAAGAACGCCTGCAACTGCTCGGCACTGTGCTCTTGCACAAAAGCCGTTTCCTCCTCGCTCTGGATATCGAAATACACCAGCGACACCCGGATCGCCGGCAGTTGCAGGCTCTGGCAGAGCAACCAGGCATAGACCCGGGCCTGGGCCCAGTGCAGTTGCCGGTGATTGTCGGGCATGCGCGCCAGGTCGCCGCGGTAGGTCTTGATCTCCTCCAGCAGATTCTGCTGCGGGTCGTAGCCATCTGCCCGGCCCTTGACCAGCAGCTCGCCATAGCGGCCTTCCACGGGCACTTCGCTTTGGTAATCGGGGCTGCGCCGGGCAGCCACGGTACGGTGTCCGAGCATGCCCTCCTGGGCGCTGGGCGATGGTGTGAAGCGCAGGTCAAGATCACCGCTCTTGGCACTGAACTCGCAAAGCGCCCGCACCGCAACGCGGTAGCTCAAAGACTCGGCTCCCGCCATTGCACGTAGCACACGGCCACCGGCATCCCATGCTCCTGGCAGAAGTCCAGCCAGCGCAATTGGTTGTCCTGCAGGCGATCTCCCGGGCCCTTGACCTCGATCATGCGGTAGGTCCTGTCCTCGGGCCAGAACTGGATCAGGTCCGGCATGCCCGCACGATTGGCCTTGATATCCAGCAACAGGCGCTCGAACCAATGCTTGAGGTGCGCAGCCGGCAGGCAGTCCAGGGCCTGCTCCAGCAGTTCCTCACTCAAGGCGCCCCAGAACACGAAGGGCGATTGCAAGCCCCATTTGCTCGCGAAGCGCTGGCGAATGCTGTCGCGGTAACGACCGTCGTCCAGCTCATCCAGGCAGGCCTGGAACAGCTCGCTGCGGCGCTCGTGGAAGTCCTCGCTCAAGAGATCCACCGGCCCACGCTGGAACGGGTGGAAAAAGGCCCCAGGCAACGGCGCGAAGATCGCCGGCCAGCACAGCAGCCCGAACAGAGAGTTGATCAGGCTGTTCTCCACGTAATGCACCGGTGCATGGGCCTGCTGCAGGTGCGCCTGGACCACCTGCTCCACCGCCAGGCTTTCATCCTCGCGGGGCAGGCACAGGTCCAATCGCGTTACCTCTGGCCTGCTGGGCCGGGCGACCACCGGCCCTCCCAGCTTGCGCCGTAGCCTGGGCAGCACGCGAGCGAGCTGCTGGGCCTCGGCGGCACTGTGCGGCGCGGCCCAGGCCTGCTCGGCCAGCGCCAGGGCCGCGGAGTATTCGTCGCTACGCTCCAGCACCCGGATCAGGCGCAAGCGCGCTCCGGGATAGGTGCACTGCTGGTAGATCTGATGGGCCAGGGGCCAGTGTGCCAGGCGCTCGCAATGCTGGCCCAGCAGGAACAGCAACTTGCTGCGGCGCTTGTGCAGCCAGGGGTTGGCACTCTCGAAGGCAACCACCAGTGCCAGTACCTCGGGCAATGGATGTCCGGCCTCGAATGCCTCCTGGCAGCGGTGCAGGTAGATGAAGCCGTCCACATCGTCGCGGCTGCGCAAGCCGCGAGCCTGGGCATCGATCTCGACCTTTTCGTAGCTGTAGATCCCCAGGTCCGCCAGCACGAATTCCGACCAATCCTGGTAGAGATTGCCGAAGAACATCAGGCGCAGGCGATCACACAGGGTCATGATCGTCAGGCTGAACAGGCGGTCCCCAAGCCCGGGGCACCATTGGGCAAATGCCCGGGGTTGCGGGTACAACGCCTGCAAGATTTCCCGCCACTGATCCTTGCGTGCCTTGGCCGGCAACGCCTGGGCACTGAAGCACTGCTGGAGCTCGGCCTTTTGCAACAGGCCGAACAATTCGTCCACCGCCAGCGGCGCCTGCTCATCGACCCAGCCCAGCTCCAGCAATGGCGCCAGGGCCCGGGCGCTGTCGCCGATCTCCGGATAGGCCAGCCTGCTCAAGCGAAAGTGATGCCCCTTGCGCATCACCATGCGGACCAGCAATGCCTGGGAGGGCTGTTCGAGCACGGAGAAGTCGGCGATGAAGCGTTGCTCCTCGGCGCTCAAGACATCGGCATAGCGCTGGTCCAGCCAGCTCAGCACCTGCTGGAAGTTGTGCAGGTAATACAGGGGGTTCTCGAGAGGGTTGGAAGTCACAGGAAAAAGGCGCCACGGCGGGATGGATACTGGTTATGCGTACAGATAACAGCGAGCGCCCCAGCCTGGCAAATAGTATTGGATAAATGGTGGAGAGAAGATTTTTATGGGCAACCAGCGAACTTTCGTCGTCTTCACGACACCAAGGCCCAGGATTATAGTGTCCGATACCGCCCGGATGCCCCATTAGAGATAGAGGTCTGCATGAACATGAAGAAACTGGCCCTGCCCCTGGCCATTGTCGGCACCCTGGCCCTGGCTGGCTGCGCCTCCCCTACGGTGGTCACGCTGCAGAACGGGACCCAGTACCTGACCCGTGACAAACCCAAGACCAAGAGCGCCGATGGCTTCTACGAATTCCAGGACATTTCCGGCAAGACCATCCGGGTCAAGGCGGACGATGTCGCCACGGTCCGCCAGGAAAAATAACACCCGCGCCCGGCTCAGGGCGACCAGGGCAACCCCGCCTGCCCCGGCTCACAAAACACCCCCATGGCCTTGCCACGCCTCACCAGCTCGTCACGCAGTTGTCGACAGCGCGCACGCTCCCTGGCATTGGCGTTGTCGATGCTGATATTGCCGGTGCTCTCCGGGGGCCGGTCGTCTCCCAGTCGTAGCTGCAACGCCGGCTGTTCAGGTTCCAGATGAAAACGTGCGGGGGCCGGAGCCTGGCCCATCGACGACCCCGCCTGCCCGGCCGGCAATTGGTCTGGGCTGACACCGAAACGTTGCAGAATCGAACCATGAGGCAGCTCCTCGGCCACTGCCGACAACGCCCATAAGGCCAGCAGCAGGCCGCTCACATACCTCTTGCTGTTACTCACTGTCAAAACTCTCCAACTCCTGGAACCGATTGCACCGTTTGTCCTGCGCCTGTAGTAACGCAACCACGAGGCAACACTTTAGGGGTATTGGAGTCATCAGCTGACCAAATGGTCACTCAATTGCAAAAAAACAGCGCGCACCCTGGCCGGGCCCGCGCTGCTCGCCCATCAGGCGATGGTGATCCCGGAACCGTTGAGTTGCGCGAGGCTGACGCCCACCAGCGTCACCGAGTCGGTGCCGAAAGTCAGCACCGTGTCGCTGCCATGGCTGCTGGCGTGGGCCCGATAGTCCTGGTCGGGCCGCACATCGCTCACCCCCATGAACACCAGTTTGTCCCCCCCCTGGTAACCGACGATGCGGTCCTCGCCGAAGTGCCCGGTAAACAGGAACGTATTGTTGCCGCCCCCCGACTCCATCAGGTCGTTACCAGCGCCACCGACAAAAATGTCATTGCCCTTGCCGCCAATCAGGTGGTCGTTGCCATCCAGGCCGAACAGCCAGTCGCCTCCGGCATGGGCCTTGAGCACATTGTCGCCGGCATCGCCGCGCACCGATGAGGCGTACTGGGTCAACTCGCCCCCCGCCTTCAGGCCCTGCTCGGAAACCTGGTGCAGCACGTCGTCCTTGAACAGGCCCCAGAGGAAACCCGGTTCCTTGCTCTGGATCGCGCCAATGTCGCGGGTGATGCTGATCCCGCCGTTGGCATCGCGCACATACAGGGTGCCGGCGCCATCGCTGGCAAAACTGTAGTCGTTCACCGAATGCTGCAGATCGAGGACATTGCTGCCCTTGCCGCCCAGGATGATGTTGTAGCCACCCGCATCGCGGAAGGTGTCGTTGCCGTCGCGGCCCTCCAGGTAGTCGTTGCCGCTGCCGCCCTGGATCAGGTCATTGCCGTCGGTGCCGATGATGAAGGTACTGCCCTTATGGGCCTGGGCATTGCGATTCAGGTCCTGGACCCAGGTATCGGCCCGGGCCGGATCGGACAGGTTGGCCACCACGATGGTGGAGTCCTTGCTGGTGTACTCGTAGAACTTCGAGTCCAGCACCCGGGTCAGGCCATCGCCATAGCCGGTGGGCAGGTGGGAGATCCAGGTGGAAATCTTGAGGATCGAGAATGGCACCACATTCCACAACGTCGAGGCGTAGTGGTCGTTGAAGTTGACGATGTTATTGGTGGCCGATGCCTGGGGAGTGTCGTGGATATGCAGCGAATCCAGGTTGAATTTCGAGCCGTCCAGGGCTCGGAACACCGGGTCGTTCTCATAGCCGATATTCAGCACCTTGTCGCTGGCGCTCTGGGTCGGCGAGGCGTAGGCGATGTAGTTGGCATCCTTGAAGAAGCCGGACCAGCGTCCGCCACTGAGGTCGGCCAGGCTGTTGACCGCCAGTCCGCCCAGGCTGTGGCCGCTGACCAGGATGTCCTTGCCGGACAGGCCGTTGGCCTGGGCGAATGTCGCGACATCGCCCAACAACCTGCCAAAAGCCTCACCCGCATAGTTCTTGGCATAGTCCTTGGGCCCCAGGGCTGCCAGCAGGTCGCTGATCAGGTCGCCGATGGTGTCGCTGATCAGCGATTCCCGCGGACCGCTGGTACCGCGAAAGGAAATACCGATGGAGCTCAGGTGCCCCTGGGCATCGTACTTGCCGAGGATCTCCACCTGGGCCGTCTCATAGCCGTTCTTTTCCCCGAAGAACGTGCCGCGTGCGTCCACCTTGCCGGTGTAGCCCAACTGCTGGGCACTGATGGTGGACCAGCCAGCCTTGTTCAACGCGTCCTTGGCGGCCTTCTCCGAGTCCGGGTTCCAGGGAATGCCGGGGATCACCCCCTGGGAATCGCTACTGCCGATCAAGGCAGTGATCAGGGTCGCCGGCAGGCCAAGGCCGAAGCCATTGTGCTGGTAGCCCACGGCAAAGCCATTGTCGAGGTTGTGGTAGGAATACAGCGTGATGGCCATGGCATCGGTGAACAGCGCCTTGGATTCAGCCGTACTGAGGTTTTTGTAGTCGTAGACACCCATGGTATTGCCTCTCTTTTGTTAGATTTGTCAGAGATAGCGAGTGCCCTGCCGGCCTGTCGCCAGGCTGGCAGGGCTGGTACAACACCTTGCATATCCGTTGCTGGGGCCTCAGAACGCCCAGTCCAGGGTCAGGCCGACCCCATGGCTCTTGTCACGGCTGCCCAGCAATGCGTTGTAGTCCAGGTTGACCCGGGCCTGGCTGTTCAGGGCAATGCCTGCCCGGGCACCGACCACGGCGGCATCGCGATCCAGGGCGACCGCCTGGACCTTGTAGCTGTCGCCCTGGCCGGCGAAGGCCAAGTGCTGCTCGGACCCCACCGAACTCAGGTTGTGCTGCCAACCCAGGGTGCCGGACAGCTCCACTGTCTGGCCCGTGGACAACTGCAGTTGCTTGCCCGCGCGCAGGCCCAGGGTCGATAGCCAGGCATCGCGATTGTCCTTGGCGCCCTTGAGCGCCGCAGCCCCGCCATGTTCCTTGAAGCTGTCGCTGTCCACATGCACGTAGGTCAGGCCAGCGAAGGGCTCCAGGGCGACACCGGGCAACGCGATTTTCCACGCCGCTTCGCCGAACACCTGGGTGCTCTGGGCGTCACGCTTGCTCTTCTGGCGATCGGAGACCTCGTTGTACTGCAGCTCGCGCTTGGTCTCGATCCGGTGCCAGCTGTGGCTGCCGCCCAGGCTCAAGCGCACCTGCTCCAGTTCCTTCCCGGCATAGGCACCCAGGTGGTAGCTGTCGACGGTGGCCGAAGAGTGACGCCCATCGCCCATGTTCAGCGAGCTGTCGCTGTAGCCAGTGAACACGCCCACGCGGGTGTCCTCGCTCATCTGCCCGTCGACGCCCAGCAGCAGGCCAGCGATGGAACTGCTGTAGCGAGCCTGGGCGGAGTCACCATCGGTCTTGCCCCAGGCCCCCAGGGCCTTGACCCACAACCCGGTATCGGCGCCGCTCACCGCAGGCGCGGCCGCTACACCCTGCTGACGGGTTCGTTCACCCACGGCATCGCGCAGATGACGGCTGTCGTTGAGCAACAGGTTGCTCACCGCCGGGTGGATTTCCCCGGAAAGCTGGTCGAAGGCTTGCTGGGCGCTGCTCGCACTGGAGGACAGCAACAGGCTTTCATACACCGGATTGCCTGCCCCCAGGCGGTCGGCAGCCGCCGCCACCGAGCGCTGGTTGGCAGTCAAGCCGACACTGGCAAAGGAGGTGGCATTGCGCTGGACCGCCAACTGCACACCGGTACCGGAATAGGCCAGGCCGCCACCGAGGAACAGCGAATTGGACGTCACGTTGGCAAAGCTGCCCTGCACTCCGCCTGCGGCATCCAGGATGTCGAACTGGCGCCCCACTAGGCTCGGTGCCTGCTGTGCTGCCAGGGAAACTCCCGGGTTTTGCAGGTCCAGCGCCAGGTTTGCCCCACCCAGCGAGGCCTTGCCATCGCTGACCAGGCGATCGGCACCGTTGGTGGCCACTTCCACGGCATAGGTCGAGCCCGGCTGGAAGGTCACATCGGAGCTCACCTGCAAGGTGCCGATGGAGTTACCGGGCGCCACCACGCCGCCAGCATTGGCGATCAGCGCGCCGATCCGGCCGTTACCGCCCACGATGCCGCCGGCATTGACCGTCACCGTCGATTGCAGCGAGCCATTGACCGCCAATCGTCCCTGGTTGACCAGGGTCGGGCCCGAGTAGCTGTTGTTGCCGCTGAGCACCAGGGTACCGACGCCCTGCTTGGTCAGGCCGCCATGGCCGCCGATATCGTTGCTCCACAGGTCCAGCACGCAACTCAGGTCGTTGCAACGCCGCTGGGTCGGCTTGCCGGCGTCCACCAGGGCGCCGATGCCCGGCAAGTCGGCCACGAACTGCGTTGGCCCGTAGCCGCCGGCGATGCGGAACTCCTCGGGAATGTCCTGCTCGGTGACCAGCATGCCCGGGCCGCGGATACCCTTGTCCAGGTTGATCATGCCCCAGCCGTACAGGGCATCGATGCCCGGCGCGCCCATGTCAGTGGCAGTGGTGCGCAGCACGCTGGCGATCTGTGCGCCGCTCATGTAGGGGAAGCGCTCCATCAGCACTGCCGCCGCGCCAGCGGCATGGGGCGCCGCCATGGACGTACCGTTCTTGTTGGCGTAGCCCAGGGTCAGGTTTTCCAGGCTGGTGCCGCCAATCACCGCGCTGTAGATCCGGGTACCGGGGGCCGAGACGCAGAAGCTTGCGGTATAGCCGCAACGGGACGAGAACGTACTGATCACGTACGGATTGGCGCTGCTGGTGTCGGGGTTCTGCTGCAACGCCGCCACGGTCATCCAGCTGGGAGCGATTTGCGGGACGAAATAGCCCAGCCCGGCAATCGCATCGGGGTTGTTCAGGTTGTAGTCGTTGCCAGCGGCGAAGATGGTCAGGACCCCACTGCGGGCAGCGGCGATGGCGCCGTCATAGGCACCGCCGGGCAAGGTGCCCAGCAATGGCTGGATCTGCGCGAACTGCGCGCGGGCATCGTCCACGGTGAAATGCGGGAAATCCGGATTGCGCCCACCCTTGGCGAAGCGATCGGTGATGCCGATGCCCCAGCTGTTGTTGATGATCCGTGCGCCGCTGTTCACCAGGCTGTCCCAGCCGGCCTTGTACACCGCGCCATCGTTGCCCAGGACGATGCCATCCTCGGGGCCGGGGTCGCCGTTGTCGGCACTGATGATCTGCGCGTCATAGGCCACGCCATGCATCTCTACGCCATCACGGTTACCGGCGGCGATCCCGCCGACGTGGGTACCGTGGGAGCCGAGCTTGCCATCCGAGCCTACCGACGGGCTGCCGTCATAACGAAAGGCATCACCGGCCTTCACCGGGATATAGGGGTCGGTGTACTGGCGGATGCCACTGGTGATGAGGGTCACGATCTTGTCCTGGCCGGCGAACTCCGGGTGCTTGGCATACACCGGCTGGTCGAAGATCCCCAGCTTGACCCCCTTGCCGCTATAGCCGGCGGCATAGGCGCTGTCGGCATTGATCGCCCCCAGCCCCCAATCAGCCTTGAATTCACTGCTGCGCCAGCTACTGGCATCCCCCAGGCGCCCGCTCTCGACATAGGGCGCGGCCTGGGCGGTACCCGCCAGCACCGCCCAGCCCATCAATGCCCGCCCCAACGGGCGTAGCACCCTGCCCTGTCCAACCGTACGACCCTCGCTGCATTTGAGTTGCTTCACTACGACCTTCCTTAGCTGCATTGAAAAAACCGCATCAATAAAATGGCGCGAGAAACGCCCAGCCAGCGGGCGTTCCACTCGCCAGCCAGTGACCTTAGAAACGCCACTGGAGATTGAGCCCGGCACCATGCTGTTGCTCACGGCTGGCCAGGCGGCCCTGGTAGTCCAGGCTCAAGTCCAGGTTGCGCGTCAGCCCCAGGCGCGCCTGCGCCCCCACGACCGCTGCATCCCGCAGGGCCGGTGCACTGTCGACCCGAAACGCGCTATCGCTGCCGGCAAACGCCAGGTGTTCACTGTCCTGGGTGCCGCTCAGGCGGTGTTGCCAGCCCAGGCTCGCCGCCACGTCCAGGCTTTGCTGCGAAGACAGCTGCCACTGCTGGCCGGCCCGCAGCCCAAGGGTGCCGAGCCAGGCGTCCCGCCGCTCTTCACCGGCATGCAAGGCGGCCGCGCCACCCTTCTCATGGAAGCTGTCGCGCTTAAGGTTCTGGTAGGTCAGGTTGGCGAAGGGCTCCAGTTGCAGGGGTTGCAACATCAAGCGATAGGCTGCTTCGGCGAACAGCTGCTGGCTACGAGCATCGACCCGGGCCCGCTGGCGCCCGGACACTTCGCCGTAGGCCAGGTCGCGCCGGACCTGTGCACGATGCCAGCTGTAGCTGCCGCCCAGGCTCAGGCGCCACGCGTCCACGTCATGCCGGGCATAGGCCCCCAGGTGATAGCTATCCACCTTGGCTCGGGAATGGGTATCGCCCATGCCCAGGGAACTGTCGCTGTAGCCCGCCGCCAGGCCGGCCCGGGTCTGTTCGTCGAAATCCCGATCGACACCCAGCAGCGCCCCCCCCAGGGAGCTGGTGTAGGACTCGTTGCCGTCCACCCCCTCGATCCGCCCCCAACTGCCCAGGCCCTTGAACCACACCTGGTTCGCCCCCGACTCGCCCGCCGGGGCCAGTGCGGAGCGTTGCAGGCGCTCGCCCAGGGCGTCACGAACCACAGAGCCCTGGCTGAGCAGCATCGAATCCAGGGCCGGATAGATTTCTCCCGCCAGCTGGCGCATGGCCTCCTGGGCACCCGCCTGGGAAGTCGAGAGCAGCAGGCTTTCGTACACCGGGTTACCCGGTCCCAGCCGTTCCACGGCCGCGCCGCTGGAGCGCTGGTTGGCACTGGCACCGACACTGGCAAAACTCGCGGCACTGCGCGTCAGGTCCAGTTGCACGGCGTTGGCCGAGTAATCCAGGCGGGTATCCAGAAACAGATAACCAGGCTGGACACCGGCAAAGCGCCCGCTGACCCCACCTGCCGCTTGCAGGATGTCGTACTGGCGCCCGACCAGGCTCTGCACTGGGCCTGCGCTCAGCAGGTCCGGCCGACTCTGGGGCAACAGGCTGACATTGGCGCCCTGGACACTGGCCTGGCCGCTGGCCACGATGCGGTCGCTGGCCGTGGGCGACAGCTCCACCCGGTAGCTGGAACCCGGCTGCAGATCCACATTGCCCGCCACATTCAAGGTGCCGATGGAATTGCCCGGAGCGATTCGGGAACCGGCTTGCGCGGTCAGCCCGCCAATCTGCCCGGTCCCTCCCAGGGTGCCTGCGGCCTTGACCGTGACCGTCGATAGCAAGCTGCCATTGACGCTCAGTTGCCCACCTTCGACCGTCGTTGCACCGCGATAGCTATTGGCGCCTCCCAGCACCAGCCAACCGTCCCCGGACTTGACCAGGCTGCCCTGGTAGGACCGCTGTGCTGCGGCGGCATCCCGGGCCATGCCCAGGGCGTAGTCGGTACGGTCCTGCTGGCTGGCCCCCGGCGCCAGGCCATGCTCCCAGCCCCGATCCTTGAGGGTCTGCTGCCAGGCCTGGTGTTCGGCGGCATCCTCGGCCTGGCGCTGGACCAGGGCCTGGTCGGAGATGCCATTGTTCCAGATATCACCCTGCCCGGCCCCCAGGTTGACATTGAACTCACCCAGCAACTGCCCGGGCCCATGCAGCGCCCGTCCCAGGTCCGGCACACCCCAGCCGACCCGCTCGCTGGGGGCCTGGGTGGGCGAGCCATCAAGCTGCCGGGAGGTGGTCAGCAGCACTTGCAAGGCCTGCTGGTTGTTCAGGTACGGATAGCGCTCCATCACCAGGGCCAAGGCCCCGGTGGCATGGGGCGCAGCCATGGACGTGCCGTTGTAGGTCGCGTAGCCGCCACCGGGCACCGTGCTGGTAATCGCTGCGCCCGGTGTCGCCAGGCACCAGTATTTGGCGATGCCGCACTGGTTGTATTTCTGCTGGTTGTTCTTGTCCAGCCCCGAGACGGCCAGCCAATGGCCCTCCAGGTCCGGCTGGAAGTACGGCAGCCCGGCGCGCACGCTGGCATTGGCATAACCGCTGTTGCCGGCGCTGAAGACATTGATCACCCCACGGCGCGAGACCTCGGCCGCGGCATCCAGCCAGGTCCCTTGCTGAAAGTGCTGGGCGTAGGCCGCGCGCAAGCCGTCCAGGGTCTGGTAGCTGACATCCTTGGGCTGGCTGCCCCAGCTGTTGTTGATGGCGCGTACCCCGGCGTCGGCCAGGGCCCCATAAGCGGCCGCGAAGTACTTGGGGTCAGGGCCTGGGCCGAACAGGAAACTGTCGTTGTGGTTGGTGTTGCCCACATATACCTGGGCATTGAAGGCCACGCCGTGCATGCCATTGCCATCGCGCGCCGCTCCCATGGTGCCGGTGACATGGGTGCCATGGCTGTCGTTGGCGCCGTTGAGGACACCGGAGACATTGAATGGGCTGCCATCCAGGTATTGGCCACTGGCGGTGACCGCATGAAAACGCTCGGGGCTGGCTTCGGGATGGGTCGGGTCGAACCCGGAATCCAGGGCGCCGATCTTGACCCCGGCACCGGTGATGCCGGCCGCATAGGCTTGGTTCGCCTGCATGCGTTCCAGGCCCCAGTCCTGCTGGTATTCGGCCGAACGCCAACTGGCGGGATCGCCCTGGCGGCCGGTCTCCTGATAAGCCGCCGCAACCGACAGCGGCAGTCCGGTGGCAAACGCCAGGCACAAGGTGCCCGTCAGCGTCTTGAGCTGATCAGATCTCACATCCATGTCGATGACTTCTCTTGTTTTTGTTGTTGGATCGCCCATTCCGGGTCGATCGATATACCGCTGCGTTGCCTGGCCGCAAGCTTGCGGCCCTATCGAACCAGGGGCGCTCACCCGCCCCTGGCCTGTTACCTCGGCTTCAGGCGAAAACGAAGCTTGAGCCGTTGAGTCCCTCAATACCAACGCCCAGCAGCGTCACGGAGTAGTCGCCGACCTTGAGCAAGGTGTCGTTGCCATCCTGAGACACGTGCTGGTTGTAGTCGTAGTGGGCGTCGATCCCCGGTACGCCCATGAACACCAGCTTGTCGCTGGCCTGGTAACCGTGGATCAGGTCATTGCCGAAGTTGCCGCTGAACAAAAAGGTGTTCACCCCGCCACCGCCGGACTGCATCACGTCATTGCCGCTGCCACCGACGAAGGTCACGTTGGACCTGTCGCTGCCCAGGAAGTCGTTGCCATCATGGCCGAACAACCAGTCGCCATCGACGCTAGCCAGCAGGGTGTTGCCATAGCCATCGCCATTGAGGGAATGGTTGTAGGCGTACCACGCATGGCCATCGAACATGCCGTCGGCGCTAAGGCTGTAGGTGACGTCCCGACCGCCCCACTGCCAGAAGCTGCCCTGCTCGTGGCTGACCAGCGCCCCGATATCGCGGGTCATGCTGATACCACCGTAGGCATCGCGGATGTACAAGGTGCCGTCGCCGTCGTTGGCGATGGAGAAGTTCTGCAAGGGTTGGCGCAGCTCCAGCACGTTATGGCCCTGGCCACCGTGGATGATGTTGTAGCCGCCGTCATCGCGGAACCGATCATCGCCAGCACCGCCGTCCAGGTAGTCGTTGCCCTTGCCGCCGTGCAGCAGGTCGTTGCCATCGGTGCCGATGATGAAGGTGCTGCCGGTGTGCTGCTCGGCGTAGAGGTTGAGGTCCTTGACCCAGACCTGGTCGCGCTTGCCCTCGGACAGGTTGGAGATCACCACCGTGGAATCGCGACTGGTCAGGTCATAGAAATCCGAGGCGACCAGGCGATTCAGGCCCGCGGCGTAGTCCACTGCACTATGGGCCGACCAGGATGCCGGGTTGAGGATGCTCTGGGGCACCAGCTTGCCCAGCAGCGACGAATAGTGATCGGTGAAGCTGACGATATTGTTGGTCGCCGACTCCTGGGGCCGGTCGTGGGTGCCCAGGGACGAGCCGTTGAAGTGGGTACCGTCCAACACCCGGAATACCGGATCGTTCTCATAGCCGATGTTCAGTACCTGTTGGCTATTGGCGCTCTGGGTCGGCGAGGCGAAGGCCACATAGTTGGCATCCTTGAAGAAACCGCCCCAGTGCTCGCCGCTCATGGCGGCCAGGCTGTTGACCCCCAGCCCGCCCAGGCTGTGCCCGGTGACCAGCACGTCCTTGCCGGCCAGGCCCTGGGCAGCGGCGAAGGCAGCGACCTTGCCCAGCAGGTTGTCGAAGGCCAGGCGGCTGTAGTTGTCGGCAAAGCCCGGGGAGAACGCCGCCTGCAGGTCGTTCACCGCATCGGCGAGGCTGTCGGTGCCACGAAAGCTGATGCCGATGGACAGCAACTGCCCACTGGCGTCGTACTTGCCAAGGATCTCCACCTGGGCATCGCTGACCGACGCCTGTTCGCCGGAAATGGTGCCCTGGGCGCTGACGTTGCCCTCATAGCCCAGCTGCGTCGCGCTGATCGGCCGCCAGGACGTCCCCGGCAACGGTTGCCCCGTGGGGGTCGAGGCATACAGGGCCAGGGTAATGGCGTCGCTGTACTGGGCTTTACCGGCACTGCCAAGGGCGTTCTTGTAGTCGAAGATGCTCATCTGCTTTCTCCTTTTTTCATCCCTGTGCCCACGTCCTTCGGCAAAGGCCTAGGGCACTGTACGTTGGCCGAAAGCCTCATCGACCCTGGCCAGGTCTGCTTCACGCAGGGTGCCTGCGTAGTAGTGCAACTTGGTCCAGGCCATCAAGTAGTCGTAACGGGCCTGGGCCAGGTCGCGCCGGGTGGTGTACAGCTGCTGTTCGGCGTTCAGCGCGTCAAGGTTGACCCGCTCGCCCCCGAGGATGCTCTGCTTGGTGGAGACCACCAGCGCCTCGGCCGACGTCAAGGCCTTCTGATAAGCGCGCAACTTGCTCACCCCAGATAGACAGGCACTGAATTGCCGGCGCAGTTCAATCAGGGTTTCCCGGGTCCTGCCGTCCAGCTCGTATTCGGCCTGTTCCATATTGCGGCTGGCCTGGCGGGTCGAGGCCGAGACCCCGCCGCCAGCGTAGAGCGGCATGCTGATCTCGATCCCGATGGTGTTGGTGTCGTAGCGCTGGTTATAGGTGTTGCCACTCTCGGACTCGTTCTGGCGCGAGGTGGCGTAGGCGCTGAGCCTGGGCAGGTGCCCGGCGCGGTTACGCTCCACCTCGTAGCGGGCCACTTCCACCCGCTGGCGCTGGGAGGCCAGCATCGGGTTGTTGCTCAGGGCGATCTCATGCCAACTGTCATAGGTGGCCGGGCTCAGGGCGAACGACTGGAAGCTCTCTTGCAGCGGGTCCAGGTCTCGCACATCGATGGCCGGTTCACCGATCAGCGCCGCCAATTCGCGCAGGGCCGCATCCTGTTCGTCCCGGGCCTGGATCTCCTCGGCAGTGGCCAGCTCATAACGCGACTCGGCCTCGAGGATATCGGTACGCGTGCCCTCGCCCCGCTCGAACAGGTGGCGATTCTGCTGGAACTGCTGGTCGAAGGCCTTCTTCTTGGCCAGGGCAATGTCGATCTGGTCCTGGGCGAACAGGGCCTTGGTGTAGTAGTCCAGGACCCTGAGCAACAGTTCCTGGCTCTTGCTGCGAAAGTTTTCGTCGGCGAACAACGCCTGGGCTACGCCCTTGCGATAGCTGGCATAGGCCTCGTAGTCGAACAACGGTTGCTGCAGGGTCAGTGACGAGCCGTAGCTGTCGTAGTTGCGCTTGTCGGTCTGGTTGCCGCCCCGAGGGCTGGGGTAGGTCGCCTTGGAGTTGTTGTGGCCCTTGTTGTAGTTGTAGCTGAGCCTGGGCAGCAACCCGGCGCGGCCGATGATGCGGTTTTCAAGCCCGGCATCGCGCTCCTTGATCGCGGCGAGAAACACCGGATCGTTGCGCACGGCCAGTTCGTAGACCTGGAACGGCCCCATGGCCTGGGCCCCCTGGCACACCAGCAAAGCCAAGGTTGCAGCGAGGATGGAAAGCTTACTCATACGACGCGACATCCTTATTCTTCGGTCAGTGCAGAGCCAGCCCGGTCGAGCAGGGGCTTGAACAGGTAGTTGAGCAACGAACGCTCACCGGTGCGAACGAACATCTCCGCCGGCATACCGGGCTTGATCACCAGCCCGTTGAGCTTCTCCATGGCCTGGTCGCTGACGCTGCTGCGCAGCACGTAGTACGGCATGCCGGTACGCTCGTCGATCATCTGGTCGGCGGACACCAGGCTGACCTCGCCGGAGACCCGGGGTGTGCGACTCTGGTTGAACGCGGTAAAGAGAATATCGACGGGCAACTGGCTGCCGACCTTGTCCACCAGGTTCACCGGCAGGCGCCCTTCCACTTCCAGATGCGTGCCCTGGGGCACGATCTCCAGCAGCGTGTCGCCCTGGCGCACCACCGCGCCCTCGGTATGGACCCCGAGGTTGACTGCAATGCCGTCGGCGGTAGCGATGATCTCGCTGTGCTGCAAGTCGAACCCGGCGGAAGTCAATTGCTGCTCCAGGGTCTGGGTCTTGAGCTGGGCTTCCGCCAGTTGGCTGCGTACCTCCTTCTGGTATTCCTCGCCATGCTGCTGCAGCTTGAGCCGGGACTCGAGGATGCCCTGCTCCACTCGCCCGCTCTCACCGGTGTTCTGCGCCAGTTCCTGTTGAACCTGGGACAGCTGGCGCTGGTACTCCAGCAGGCGATTGCGGGGGATGTAGCCGTTGTCGGCCAAGGGTTGCAGGTTGCCCAGTTGCTGACGCAGGGACTCGGCCTGGCTGCCCAGGTCGCTGCGAGCCCGGCGCATGCCGGCCAGTTGCGCGGTAGCGCCCTCTATATTGGCGCGGATTGCCGCTTGCTCGCGCAAAAAGGCTTCGCGCCGGCTGCTGAACAACTGCCGCTGGCCCTCGAGCACCAGGGCCAGGCGCGGATCGTCGCTGTTTGTCAATGACGCGGGAAAATCCACCTGCTTGAGGCCGTCGCGCTCGCTGCGCCAGCGCGCCAGGCTGGCCATGGCCATGCGGTACTGGGCTTGCAGCGATTGCACATCCGCCGCTACCTGGGTCTGGTCCAGGCGGAACAGCGGCTGGCCCTGCTTCACGCTTTCGCCTTCACGTACCAGGATGCGGCTGACCACGCCGCTGCTCATGGACTGCACGGCCTTGCGCTTGCCCGACACCACCACGGTGCCTTGCACCGGTATCCCCTGGTCCAGGGGCGCCAGGGCCGCCCATGCGAAGAAGCTGCCAGCCCCTGCCAATGCCAGGAGCCAACCCATGCGCACAAAAAACCCGGCATCGCGTTCGACCCGCTCCGGCGCGTAGTCCTGTTCGATCATCATGCTGCTGTCCTTGCTCATGCGCCTTGATTGCGCGTAGGGGCCTGATACTGGCGGCTCATGCTCAAGCCGCCGGGAGCTGCTGCCGCGGGTCGCTCCCGAGGCGCATCCTGGGCCTGGGTCTGTTGCGCGCCGGACAGTGCCTTGAGTACTTCCTGGCTGGGGCCGAAGGCTTGCAATCGACCTTCGTTGAGCACCAGCAGCTTGTCGGCCAGGGCCAGTACCGAAGAGCGGTGGGTCACCAGCACCACGCTGGTACCGCGGGCCTTGAGCTGGGCGATTGCTGCCGCCAGGGCACTTTCACCAACGGTGTCGAGATTCGAGTTGGGTTCGTCGAGTACCACCAGGCTGGGGTTGCCGTACAGGGCCCGAGCCAGGGCCACCCGCTGCTTCTGACCGCCGGACAGGCCGCTGCCGTCATCCCCCAGCACAGTGTCGTAGCCCTGGGGCAGGCGCAAGATCAGTTCGTGCACGCCTGCCAGTTGCGCAGCCTGGACCACCTGCTCCGGGTCGGCCTGGCGAAAACGCGCGATGTTCTCGGCAATGCTGCCGGTGAACAGCTCGATATCCTGGGGCAGGTAGCCGATGTAGGGGCCCAACTCATCACGGTTCCAGCGGTGGATGTCAGCGCCGTCCAGGCGCACTACGCCAGCCAGGGTTGGCCACACGCCGACCAGCACCCGGGCCAGGGTCGACTTGCCGGAACCCGAGGCTCCCAGCACCCCCAGTACCTCGCCGGCATGGAGGCTGAAATTGACTTGCTGCAGGGTCGCGACCCGGCGCCCGGGAGGGCCGGCACTGACCTGTTCGAAACTGACCTCGCCCTTGGGGGCTGGCAGCGACATGGCGGTGTCGCTGGGAGGGAACTCGCCCAGCAGCGCATCCAGGCGGCGGTAGGCCAGCTTGGCCGAGCTCCATTGCTTCCAGACGGCGATCAACTGGTCGATAGGGCTCAGCACCCGGCCCATGAGAATCGATCCGGCGATCATCATCCCGGCGGTCATGTCGCCCTTGATCACCAGCAAGGCCCCCAGGCCCAGCACCAAGGATTGCAGGCACAGGCGCAAGGTCTTGCTCAGGGAGCTGATCACCGCGCCGGTATCGCTGGCCTGGTTCTGCAGGCCGAGAAAACGCGAATGCACGCCAAACCAACGCTTGCGCAAGGCGCCCAGCATGCCCATGGCCTGGATGGTCTCGGCATTGTGCAAATGACTGGTGGCCAGTTGCGTGGACTGCTGCGAAAAACCGCTGGCTTCGCTCAGGGGCTTCTTGGTCAAGCCCTCATTCAGGTAGGCCAGGCCGATCAGCATCACCGCGCCCACCGTGGCCATGACGCCCAGCCAGATATTGAAGGCAAAGATCACCAGCAGATAGATGGGAAACCAGGGCGCATCGAAGAAGGCGAACAACGCCGGCCCGGTGAGGAACTGGCGGATATGGGTCAGATCGCCCAGGGACTGCCCGGCATGGCCTTCGCCCCGGGCCAGGTTACGCTCGAACGCAGCCTGGTAGACCCGCAGGTTGAAGCGTCGCTCCAATTGGCTGCCGATGCGGATCACGATAAAGCTGCGCAGCACCTCCAGCAGGCCGATGAACACGAAGAACCCCACCACCATCAGCGACAGCATCGCCAGGGTGGTTTCGTTCTGCGAAGACAGCACCCGGTCATACACTTGCAGCATATAGATAGAAGGAACCAGCATTAGCAAGTTAATCAACGCGGTAAAACAACCGACGCTGATCAAGATGCCTTTATATTCGCCCAGTGCCTTGAACAGTGGAGGTGCAGGATGAGAGTTCTTCACCATTTTTTAACCATTTCCCTGAGCTGTTAGTCCGCGTCCATTTGCGAAGAACCAATCTAGTACATAACTAGTTAATTGCTCTTTTTAATTCATAAAGCCTGCGGACACAGATAATTCGGACCGCTGTCTGCAACAGCAACCCGAACATACTCCTGTCGTTCAATCGAGAAACAATCTAGTGCCCATCCAATAGAGAACGAACAACCTCGACCGTTAATTAGCCGCACGCTGTAGAACTATCAGCTCGTCGGCCTTGAGGCGTGCTTCATACACCCCCTCTTGCTGGCGGCTGAAGAAAATCACTTTCGAACCTTCACGCCCGGTGATGGCGATGCCATCGGGCTCCGGGAACCAGCCGACAACGGCTTCCCCGACCCATTGCGACAGGCAGTCGGCGCCCGCCCCCAGGGCAGCGTTCTGCAGCAAGTCCAGGGTGCACGCGGTGCCCGGGCGGGCCTCCTGCTGCAGCTGCCAATGCCCAACCAGTTCCGAGGGGTCCGCCAAACGCAGGCTACTTGCCATGCTCATCGCTCCATAAAACATCATCAACGTCGCCGCCAGCCAGATGGCCGCCTTGCGACTCAGGGTGTGTGGGGTCATAAGGTACTCCGTCCGCCCGGTAGACTCGCCCAGTTGCCAGGGCCGATGCAAGAACACAGGGCGCCGCATCGGCAGCGCCCCGCGTCTACTTCACTCAGGCAACGATGTCGCTGACTGCTGCCTGGCCGATGGTGGTGACCAGGAAGTCCGCCACGCCGTGCCCGGAGAAGTCCACCGACAGGGTGCTGACACCACCGGAGGTGCTGAGGATCGCATCACCCGCCGCGCCGCTGAAGGCGTTGACGAAGTGCAGGCCCGCACCCTTGGTGATACCGGTCAGATCGATCTTGTCCTGGCCACTGACGAAATCCATGATCTGGTCGGCCGCACCCGGCTTGGAATCGGTGCTGGCACCGAACACGAAAGTGTCAGCGCCGGAACCGCCCCACAGTTTATCGGCACCGCCACCGCCGTAGATGATGTCGTTGCCGGCACCACCCTTGAGCTCGTTGGCGACGTTGTTACCGATCAACAGGTCGTTGCCCGAACCGCCGATGGCGTTCTCTACGGTCACCCCCTTGGCAATGGAAACGTTGCCGATCAGGCCACCAACATCGGAGAACGAAGTCTCATTGAGGTTGATCTTCTGATTCTGGGTGAAACCAGAGAAGTCCAGGGTGTCGTTGCCGCCACCGTCCCATACCGAGAACACCAGCTTGTCGGCCGACGAGGTCGCGCTGTAGAAGTCGCGTCCGGTGTTGGAGTTGAAGCCGTAGGTGGTGTCACCGGCACGGGTGGCGTAGTTGGCACCGTAGAGCTTCTGGATGGCAGCGATATCATCGATCAGCGGACCGGACGAATAGGCTTCGACCCCGCCCTTGCTGAAGTTCTGGCTGGTATTGCTTTCACTCCAGTAGCTCATGATGCTGTAGCCACGGGTGTCCTGCCCGTAGGTGGCATCCTTGTAGGTCGGGTTGCCATTCCCGGCGTTGTAGTCGCCAGGGTGGGCCAGGCCCAGGGTATGACCGATCTCATGGGTCAGGGTCTGACGGCCATAGTTGTTCAGGTCAGGGGTCTTGTTCGGGGTATAGCTGCTGTTGATCAGGTACCACGAAGTACCGTCATAACCCGCGCCAGTGCCCGGCAGATAGGCAAATGCCGCCGCGCCATCCTGGCCGCTGCTGTAGTTGCCGAAAGTCATGTGGCCGTCACCACCGGAAGCCTTCTCGGTGAAGACCACATTGGCCACGTCGGCCCAGGACTGCATGGACAGCACGGCCTGGGCTTTCTGTTGGGCGCTGAACTGGCTGAACCCGGCGATACCATGCTTGTTCATGGTGGCCTGGGTCGCCGAGGTCAGGAAGGTATAGGTCAGATCGATCTTGCCATTGCCGTTCAGGTCCTTGTAGGAAGCACCGTCACGCAGGATCTGCGTAGCTGCCTGGTCGACCGAGAACGAAGGTTTGCCATTGACCGTGAGATTGCCGCCACGATCATACTGGTGGCTGAAGCTATTGATCTGGTTATACGCCGAACTTGCTGCGGCCAGAGGCACCAGTTGTTGTTCAGCTGCATCAATAGCGTCATTCACTTTTACTTTCGACATAAACACACTTCCTTGTAATCAATGGAACAGTTTTTGTCAGATAGCGACAATCCCTGGCGAGATCGTCCTATCACTCGCCTTAAGCAGGCGCAAGGAAACTGACACAATTCGAAATCAAACGTCCACTACTTTTTTGACGTCAATTTCCACTGTTCCACGAAACTCCCGAAAACAATGACTGCCCAGTCGAAATATTCCTTTTCCAACTGATTGGCGGCAGCCATTGTCCGACAATCTACAATTTAATTATTAAATATCCTCATATGAAGTTATGCCAACTACGTCCCACTTTTCCGCCTCTTACTTCATGCTCCAACCCGTCGCTTGCAGGGCATCCTTGAGTATCTGCGCCGTCAGTGCCGGAACTTGCACACCGTCGGCACTGGTCATCGGCTCGCCGGCCAGCAGGGCATTGATGATCGCCTCCTCCACGGCCTCGGCAGCAGCACTGAACAGCGGAGAGATCTGATCGTTGTTGAGCATCGTCACCGGCGTCGTCCGCCCTGATTCCTCGAGCGTGTAGTCGGCAGTGGGCAAGTCCCGGTTTCCTGTGGCAAAGGCCAGGAAGATGTCGCCGCTGGCATCCTCGGTGCCACCGCCGGTGCGGGCGATGCCGATGGATGCGCGCTGGGCCAGGCGTTGGCACTGGTGCGGCAACAGCGGTGCATCGGTGGCCAGGATCACGATGATCGAACCCATGCCCGGGGTGCCACGCTCAGCGAAGGGCGAGACGATCTCGCGCAGGTGGCGTCCCACGGGATAACCATCGACCCGCAACTCCACGCGCTTGCCATGGTTGGCCTGGACCAGCGCCCCGACGGTATAGCCGCCCTGCTCCGCCGGCAGCCGTCGGGACGCGGTACCGATGCCACCCTTGAACTCGTGGCAGATCATTCCAGTGCCCCCGCCAACCGCCCCTTCGGCGACCGGTCCGGATTCGGCCCTGGACATTGCCTCACGCACTTGCGCGGGCCCCACGTGCTGGCCCCAGATATCGTTCAACAGGCCATCGAAGGTCTCCATCACCACCGGCATGCACCAGTACACCGAAGGATCGGCCAGCGCCTCGCGCTCCAGGGCAATCAGCGTATCGCGCACCACACCCACGCTATGGGTATTGGTAATGGCGATCGGCGTGGTCAGGGTTCCAGCCTCGCGAATCCACTCCAGGCCCGTGGCATCGCCATTGCCATTGAGCACATGGCAACCGGCGAAACACGGCTGCAGACGAGCATGCTCGGCCCGGGGCTCGATCAACGTCACACCAGTGCGCACCTGCTTGCCGCCGATGCTGGTTTTCAGCGTGCTGTGGCCGACCCGGATACCGGCAACATCGGTAATCGCATTGAGCGGGCCGGGAGTTCCCAGGCCCAGACTGATACCCACTTCACGTGCTCGCATAACCACTCCTTACAATTTCTGGAACGCCGGGCTGTACCGGCCATTGGTGCAATAGAGGATCACCGACAGTGCCAGCAAGCCGATGATTACCATGATGTCCCGCAGGGACGCGTCGAGAAACAGATTGACCAGCAGGTACCCGGCACCGACCACCGCCAGCAGCGCCGGCATCGGCCACAGCGGCATGCGATAGGGATGCTCGCGATCGCGCAGCAGGACCCGGCTCATCAGCGCGCTCAGAGCCACCACCAGGTACACCAGCATGATCAGCAGCACGCTGAAGGACGTCAGGTCCGCCAGGTTCGAGCTGAAACTGAGCAGCGCCGAAGGAACCGCCAGGAACAAGGTGGCCAGCCAGGGCGAATCCCAGCGCGGGTGGATACGGGTGAACAGACGATTGATGCCCGGTGTCCACAGGGCATCGCGGCCGCTGCTGAAGACGACCCGGCCGATCTGGATCACGATGGCGACGATGGCATTGAACACCGAGAGGAAGATCCCGGCGCTGACCACCCGGGCCAGGGTTTCGTTGCCATGGCTGGTGAGCAGGTAGCCGATCGGGTCGGGGCTGGCGAGCATCTCGCTCAAAGAGGGTGCGCCGATAAGCAGCGCCGTGAGCGGCACCAGCTCGATGATCACCACCAGTACCAGGGACCAGAGCACCGCCTTGTGCACCCCGCGGCCCCCGCACTTCATGTCTTCGGCCAGCAACACCGCCGGGCCGTAGCCGTTATAGGCAAACAGGCCGATGCCCACCGCCCCGATCACCAGGGCCCAGGGCGCCGCTTGCAGCACGCCATGATCGAGGATCTGCGGTTGCAACAGGATACTCACCGGCTGCGTAGCGTTGCCGAACCCCAGCCAGACGATCACCAGCAACGCCGCTACCTCCAGCAACAGGCAGGTCCCGGTGATCCAGGCATTGAGCTTGATATTGAGGATGCCCAGCAGGTAGCTGCAGGTGACGATCGCCAGGGCCACGGTCTGGGAATCGTACTGAGTGCCCAGGGCGTTGTTCAGGTAGGTAGCGGCACCCGTGGCCAGGACCGGCGGGATGAACAGCAGCATCACCAGCACCGTCAGGAAGGTGGCATAGCCGGCCAGGCCGCCGAACACCCGCTTGGCATACACGTATTCGCCGCCGGCACTGTTGTGGGCCCGGCCCAGCTCGGCATAACAGAAGGCGAACATCAGCGCCAGCAGGCCCGCCATGACGAAGGCCAGGAACACGCCGCTGCCGGCCTGATGGATGGCAAAGGGGGCGATCACGAACACGGAACTGGCAGGAGTCACTGCAGACACGGTGATAGCCACCACGTCGAACACGCTCAAGGTGGGTTTCAATACGCCGTCAGGCGTAGAGGGAGAGCTCATATCGTTATCCTCGTGCTTATTGTTGGTCTGAGGCAGGAACGAGATTCATCGGGCGGGTGCGCTCTGGGTCGCACTTGACGCCTGCCACTCTAGTCAGTGGCTCGCTGGCGAGAAATTCCCCTATTGGAGTACTCCCCCTTGACGGCATCGGGTAAATCGACGAAACCGTGATCACGCATTTTCAGCACATCGGTGGAGCGCAACCTTTGAGTAACCTGTTCAGGGAAGTCGGCCTGCATAGCAGCCTGGGACGAGCCCTCACGCTGATTGGCCAACCGCGATTCTGGAAGCAGCTGGTCCTGCTGCTGCATCAGGCCACGCCGTTCGACAACGCCCTGGTGATGCTCTACCCCCACGAAGGCCTGCCACAGGTTCTCGAGGAGTACGATGCCCAGCCCAACAGCAAGCCCGCCCCGATGGTTACCTACCTGAGTGGCATGTACCTGCTGGACCCGTTTTTCCAGGCCTGCCGCGAGGGCTACCCCAGCGGCCTGTATCGCCTGGAAGAAGTGACACCGGACCACTTCCGCCAGAGCGAGTACTTCCTCAGCTATTTCCACGACAACGTGCTGGAGGACGAAGTGCAGTTCATCCTGCAACTGCCTGAAACCGGCACCCTGTCCTTGTCCCTGGGTAGCCAGCGCCTGTTCGGCAACGATGAAGTCGGCCTGCTCACCACCTTCGCCGCCTGGGTGCTACCGCTCATGCAGCAGCACTGGCAGCACACCCAGGCCAAGTCCCAGGTGCCAGCCGCCGTCGAGATGGCCAGCCAGGTGCGCGATGCCCTGAGCCAGTTCGGTCATGCCGTGCTATCGGAGCGGGAGCTGGAGATCGCCCGGCTGATCCTGCGCGGGTTCTCCTCCAAGGCCATGGCCGAGCGCCTGAAGATCTCCCCGGACACCGTCAAGGTCCACCGCAGGCATCTCTATGCCAAGCTGGACATCTCCAGCCAGCCGGAACTGTTCTCGTTGTTCATCCAGTCCCTGGGCCACGACCTGGAAAACCCCTGAGCCCGTCGGCCTTCAACGATCACACCACTGCGCCAACCTTGCGGCCGCTACGCGCCCGGGCGCAGCCTGCGGCAGCGGCTACACACAGCACTGGCCTGTAGCCGCTGCCGAGCTTGGGAGGCTGCGACAAGGCCCGCAGGGCCTTCTGGGAATCGCCTCGCCCCACCGACGCCAGCGGCTACACGCCCTCAGGCATTCAATGAACGCGCACGGAAATCCCGGGGCGACTGTTCGAAATGTTTCTTGAAGGTGCGGCTGAAATGCGCCGAATCGGTAAAGCCCCACTTGAAGGCGATATCGGTGATCGATTCGTTGCGCAGGTGCGGGTTGCTCAAATCCGCCGCACTGCGCTTGAGCCGTGAACGCTGGATGAAACGACAGACGCTGTCGCCCTGCTCCTCGAACAATCGGTACAACTGGCGCACCGAGATATTCAGTTGCCCGGCCAGGGACACCGGGGTCAGGCTCGGCTCGTTGAGCGATTGCTGGATCAATTGCCGCGCCTGCTCCCCAAGACATGGGCCATGCAGGCCCTCGTCGAGGCCGGCAAGGCCTGCGGTATGGCGCAAGGTCGGGCCGAGCAAGGCGATCAGCGCTTCCTGCAAGGCCTGCCCTTCCTGCTGCGCCGCGCAGCCGTGGAGGTCGCCGGCACAGATCTGCTCCACCAGCAGGCGCATCAACCGGCCACTGGCGCAGTTTTGCGACAGCTTGCCGAACTTGCGCTGCTGGGCCGGCAGGTGCCGGTAGACCTCCTCCCGGCACAAATGGAACGAGGCATGCTCGATCAGGCCATGGGGCACGATCTCGCAAGCACCAGCGGAATCGAGCAAGGCCATGTCGCCCGGGGCCAGCTCAACGCTCTCGCCGTCCTGGCTCAGGCGCGCATGGCCGCTGCGCTGGACGATCAGGAAGCAATGGCGATCGTCGTCATGGTCGGCCGTGGTGCTCTGCCGGGAGATCAGCCCGGCGTTGGTACGGATCTGCGCCACCTCCAGCCCGGCGTAGTCCTGCAATCCGACCTCGCCAATGAACAACGCCGGATTGCGCGCCGGACGGGCATCAAATCGACCACAGACGCCCTGCAGGGCGCCGACCCAGGAACTGAAACTATGCGAAGCAAGCACTGTGCACCTCCGAAAGCCGGTTCAGACCGCCATTGTTGTTATGGCAATATCATTAACATGTTATCTATTTACCAGGCAAGGCACCTGGCAACCTGGATAACCTGTCGCGGCTCAAGCAGAGGTTGTGCCAGTACGCGGTTCAGTAGCCTCCCAACAAGCGTTGCAGATGGCTGAAACTGCCCAGCAACGCCTCGCGCTGCTCGGTGTTCAAACGGATGTAGCGACGCATTCCCGGTAGCCGGTTGACCACCTCGCTGGCGCCGAAGTGCTCCAGCGTCACCTGCCAGCCCCGCTCGTCACGACACAGTTCCAGGCGCTTGAAATCCAGGGGCAGCAGCACCTCAAGCAGCTGCCGATCCCGACACAGGCGCTGGAGAAGAGGCGTCCAGTCGGCCGAATCGCCCACCTGCAACCGGGCGGCAACCCCCTGGCGCCGGATCGCCCCGGTATGGCGCAGGGTGATTCGGGCCTGCCCCGGGCCGGCACATGGCACCCGCATGGACCATTGGCAAGCCACGATATGCATCAGGAACTGGGCCTGGGGGCACTCCGTCACCTCGAAGGCCAGGCCGCGCTGCAGGCAACGGAAAGTCCCCCGTGCCATGCCCTGTCCATCGAACTCCAGCCCCGCAAGGTCACGCCGCAACTGATTGAGGGTCAGTCCCGGGCGGTAGCCCGAAGGTGGCCGGTGCCAGAACTCAAAGAGATTTTGTCGCCAGCTTGAAAGATTCATCGCCCATGCCCTCCCGGGTACCAGGGATCTCGTCTGGAACCATCCCCAACGCCTGCTCCAGCACCTCTTCCACCGGCACCGGGCGAAACGGATTGACCTTCTGCACCAGCAGGGTCCAGGCCAGGGCATAAATCGCCGTCAGGCCCAGCATGCTGCCGAACGGCAAGTAGATGTCCCTCGGGTTCATCCCCGGTGGAGTGATGAACCACATGCCCAGCAGGATGCCCACCGAAGAGAGGATCTGCGGCAGTGGGAACCAGGGCGACTTGTAGGGTCGCGGCAGGTCCGGCCGGCGAATGCGCAGCATCACCACCGACAGCGTGACCAACAGATACGCCGTGCTCCAGGCACAAACCGCCGCCAGCACCAGGTGCATGATGCTGTCGGTGCTGCCACCCAGCCACCAGGCGTGCAGGCAAGGAATCAGCACCGCCACGGCGATGCACAGCAACGGCGTCTTGAAGCGTGGGTGCAGGTAGGTGAATACCTTCGGCAAGGCGCCGTCCTGGGCCATGCCATAGAGGATGCGCGGCAACCCGGCCATCAGCGTATTGATAGTGGCGGCACCGGCGAACAGCAGGCCGATCCCCAGCCAGATACGCCCGAACGGGCCCATGATCTGCTCGGCGAAATGCGGGATGGCCATGGGTGTCTCCAGCAGGTGCACGCTGCCGTCCTCGCTCAGGGCGACGTTGGCCACCTGGCGCTTCATCGCCGCGCCATAGATGAACATGCACACCGCCACCCCCACCAACCCCAGAGCCATGGCCCGGGGAATGGTCCGCGAGGCCTTGCGTACGTCCGGGGTCAGGGGCGTGACGAACTCGCAGCCGACGAACATGAACATCGCCATGCCCACCAGGGACAGGATGGTGGGCAGGTCGGTGCCCACCGTGGAAGCACCGAACCAGCCATCGAGCTGCACCGCCGGGGCCTTGAGCACGCCCATTACGCCGAAGATGATCAGGGTGCTCCACATGCCGAAGGTCAGGATCACCTCGGCGCGGCTGAAGGCTGTGATCCCTACGGCGTTGAGCAGGCCAAAGAACAGCACCAGCCCCACCCCCACCAGCCAGGCGCTGCCGCTCTGCTCCAGCAGGGTATTGAGGGACTCGAAATTGACCAGGGCCATGACCCCGCTGAGGATGGTTTCCGCAGTGCCGGCGAACACATGGACGATCAGGTAGGCCGACAAGGTGCCGGTAATGGCGAAGAAACGCCCCAGGCCGCAGGCCAGGTAGTCATAGACCGAACCGTTGGTGGGCAACAGGCAGGCCGCCTCGGCGAAGGTGGTGGACTGCGCCAGCATCATCAGCAGGGCGATCACCATGGCCGCGGCGAAGGCCCCGCCGCCGATGCCGAAACCGGTGGTGGCGGTGAGGATCACCGGACTGGCCATGATCAGGCCCACGGCACTGGCCAGGGCCGTGGGAAAACCGACGACACCCTGGTGCAGGTGCCGGTTGAGTCTGTCGTTGAGCGACATGCTGGTAAACCTCGAAAGCAGGGATTGATGATTGTTGTTCTAGGCATTTCAAGGGCACGCGTGGCCGCCATGCTCGGCTGTCTGGCGCAGCCTGGAGTCGTCCCGCAGGGCTGGCCTGCGGGGTGTGGCTCAATAGGCGATGCACACCGACTTGTTCTCGGTGTAGGCCTCGATGGCCGCATGGCCCATTTCCCGACCGATGCCGGACTGCTTGTAGCCACCGAAGGGCATCGAGGGGTCGAGCATGTTGTGGGTGTTGACCCAGACGGTGCCGGCCTTGATCTGCGGGATCAGTCGCATGACCTGCCCCAGGTCGTTGGACCAGATGCTCGCGCCCAGGCCGTACTGGTTGTCGTTGGCCAGCGCCACCACCTCTTCCAGGGTGTCGAAAGGCATGGCGACCACCACCGGGCCGAAGATTTCCTCGCGCACCAGCTGCTGCCCGACCTGCACATCGGCCACCACCGTGGGCCTGACATAGAAGCCGCGCTCACCGAAGGCCACGCCCCCGCACAGCACCCGCGCGCCCTCCTCGACTCCGCGCTCGACCATCTGCAGCACCCGGCGCTGCTGCTTGGCCGAGATCAGCGGGTTGATCTGCGCCTGTTCGTCCAGGCCCGGGCCGATGCTCAGCGAGCCGGCAATGGCCACCAACCGGTCGAGCACCTGCTGATAGATGCCGCGCTGGATGTACAGCCGCGAACCAGCAGTACAAACCTGGCCCTGGTTGAAGAAGATCGCCGCACTGGCGCCAGCGGCAGCGGTGTCCGGATCGCAGTCATCGAGCACGATCACCGGCGATTTGCCACCCAGTTCCAGGGAAAATCGGGTCATGTTGTCCACCGCCGCATGACCGATCAGCTTGCCCACCTGGGTCGAACCGGTGAAGGCCAGCTTGTCGATGCCCGGATGGGCCGCCAAGGCCGCCCCGGCCCCGGCCCCAGTGCCGGTCACTACGTTGACCACCCCGGGGGCGATGCCCGCCTCCAGGCACAACTGGCCCAGGCGCAGCGCGGTGAGCGGGGTCTCGTCCGCCGGCTTGAGCACCACGGTGCAACCGCAGGCCAGGGCCGGGACGATCTTCCAGATAGCCATCAGCAGCGGGAAGTTCCACGGCACGATGGCCCCCACCACGCCCACCGGCTCTGGCACCGTGTAGGCCCGGTACTGCGCGCCGGGCACTGCGGCAATGGACACATCCAGGCTCTTGCCCTCGATCTTGGTCGCCCAACCGGCCATGTAGCGGGTGAACTCCGCCGCCGCGCCCACTTCCAGGGCCCGGGCCAGGTGGATCGACTGGCCGTTGTTGAGGGTTTCCAGTTGTGCCAGCTCCTCGCCATTGGCTTCCAGCACATCCGCCAGCTTGAGCAGCAGGCGCTCGCGGTCGGCCGGGCGCAGTGTCTTCCATTCTCCCTCGAAGGCCCGGCGTGCGGCCCCCACCGCCAGGTCGATGTCGGCCTGGGCGGCCATGGCCACTTCGGTCAATTGCTCGCCGGTGGCCGGGTTATGGACCGGCATCCGCGCCCCGGAGAGCGCCGGTCGGCTATGGCCGTCGATCAGCAGGCCGTGCTGGCTGTCTATGAATGCGGCGACACGTGGGTCGATGGCAACGCTCATCGTCAATCCTCTTGGTTGTACCTGTTGACCGAGACTCTGAGCCCAAAGCCGAGAGTCGTCTTGATCCTGGCTGCCGCAAAACTTGGCGCTGGCTGCCAAGCCCGACAGCCTCGACAAACCCTTGGCAGCCTGGATCAAATGCCCTGGCACACAGAGGCAAGCAACACGTCGGCCAATCGCGCCCTAATGGCCCCAAGCTGTTCGAGCCCTATCAGGAGATCCAACGTGAGCCAAGCAAGCCATTTCTGGCATCCCATGCTGCACCCCAACGAGATGAAGCAACGTGAGCCGATCCGCATCGTGCGCGGCGATGGCTGCTATGTGTACGACGACCAGGGCCGTCAACTGGTGGATGGCGTGGCCGGGTTGTGGAACGTCAACGTTGGCCATAACCGCAAGGAAGTGAAGGCGGCCATCACCGCCCAGCTCGATGAGCTGGAGTACTTCCAGCTGTTCGACGGGGTCAGCCATCCCCGGGCCGAGGAACTGTCGCGGGTCTTGATGAACCTGCTGGAGCCTGAAGACATGCGCCGCGTGGCCTTCAGCTCGGGCGGCTCGGACGCCATCGAAAGCGCCCTGAAGCTGGCTCGCCAGTACTGGAAGCTCGAGGGCCAGGCCGATCGCACCAAGTTCATTTCTCTGCGCCAGGGCTACCATGGCACCCACTTCGGTGGTGCTTCGGTCAACGGCAACACGGTGTTCCGGCGCAACTACGAGCCGCTGCTGCCCGGTTGCTATCACATCGACACCCCCTGGCTGTACCGCAACCCCTACAGCCAGGACCCGGAAGAACTGGGCAAGATCTGCGCCGACCTGCTGGAGCGGGAAATCCAGTTCCAGAGCCCGGACACCGTGGCGGCCTTCATCGCCGAGCCGATCCAGGGCGCGGGCGGGGTCATCGTGCCGCCGGCCAACTACTGGCCATTGATCCGCGAGGTTTGCGACAAGTACGGCGTGCTGCTGATCGCCGACGAAGTGGTCACCGGCTTCGGCCGCAGCGGCTCGATGTTCGGCAGCCGCCTGTGGGGGGTCAAGCCCGACATCATGTGCCTGGCCAAGGGCATCACCTCGGGCTACATCCCCCTGGGCGCCACTGTGGTCAACCGGCGGATCGAGGAAGCGTTCGAGAAGAACGGCAACTTCACCGGCGCCATCATGCACGGCTACACCTACGCCGGGCATCCGGTGGCCTGCGCCGCGGCCCTGGCCTGCCTGGACATCGTGGTCAAGGAAGACCTGCCGGCCAACGCTGCGAAGATGGGCGACTACCTGCTGGCCAAGCTGCAGCCGTTCGTCGAACGCTTCGACAGCGTTGGCGAAGTGCGTGGCCAGGGCCTGATGGTGGCCCTGGACCTGGTGGCCGACAAGAGCACCCGCGAGCCCATCGACCCCACCAGCGGCTACGCCAACCAGGTGGCGCAGATCGCCCGGGAGCACGGGGTCATGGTGCGCCCGGTGGGCACCAAGATCATTCTCTCGCCGCCGCTGGTGATCCAGCCGGCGCAGGTGGATGTCATCGTCGACGCCCTCGCCCAGGGCCTGAGCCAGGCCCGGCGCTGACCGGCCCACCGGTACTGCCCGCATTCGCAGCGGGCAGCGCCGGCACTCTCCAACGGCCGGCCGCCATCGCGCGGCCCGCTACCTGCGCCAGCCCCGAGCCCCTGCCCAGCGGGCAGCCAGGAGCCTTCCATGAACGCAGTCGCCATGCCCCATGAACTGGGCCAACGCTGCATCGCCGCCTTCACCCGGGTAGTGCCCGCCACCCTCTGCGCCTTCTACCGCATCGACCCACAACTGCAAGCACAAGACTTCGCGCTGTACCGCATGCCCGAGCAAATGCACCAGGCCTACTTACAACGCTATCGGCGCTACGACCCGCTGCAACCACAGCTGTGCGCGGCCGCCGGGCGCCCGGTGCTGTCGCTGCACATGGGCATGGCCCGCCAGGATCGTCACGACACCCTGGTGTACCAGGGCTTCCTGCAGCGCCACGGAGTGCTGGATGTGGTGGAGATCCTGGCCTGCGACAAACAGCGGCCCATCGCCGGGCTTTCGCTGCTGCGCGATGCCAGCCTGGGGCGCTTCAGCAACGATGAGCTGACCACCCTGCAAGCCTTGCAGGGGCTGCTGGAAATCGCCGCCCGGGCCCCGTGCCCCGAGGCCGACCCGCGCTTGGCCGGGCTGACGCCCCGCGAGCGGGAAATCGCCTGGCTGCTGCGCGACGGCGCGGACAACAAGACCATCGCCCGGCGCCTGGACCTGGGCCTGCCCACGGTCAAGACCCACCTGATCAACCTGTTCCGCAAGGTCGGCGCGGGCAACCGCACCGAACTGGTAAGCACGCTGTTCCTCTGAAACAGCCAGGACTCAACCATCCGGTTGATGGGCAGGCGCCGCACCAGGCCCGAACATGCAGCTCTACGACAACGAACAAGAGCCTTGCCATGAACCTGCAACCTGAATGGATCACCGTCGGCGCCCTGGCCGACGGGTTTGCCGGCGACAACCATATCCTCCCCGCCCTCGACGATTTGGCCGGACGCCACCTGACCCTGCACTTCGACAACGGCTGGCAGATCGAGCATCGCTTCGGCGCCACCACCCTGAGCTGGAACAACATCGGCGAAACCGCCAGCGAGGAACTGGCCTACCGCGCCACCTCCGTGCGCCCTGGCCTGTACCTGGTGGACTTTCTCAAGCAGGACCAGGGCGCCACCCATTCGGTGAGCCTGGTCCTGGACCTGGAGCGCCAGTGCTTCACCGCCGTCCTCGGGCAGATGCCCAGCCGTGAAGAATCCCGTACCGATCTGTTCAGCCGGGCCCTGGCCGGCGGCGAGCTGACCAGCGTCAAGGCGCAGTTCCTGCACGGCGCCATCGACCGCCCGTGCACTGCCGACACGCCACGGCACGTCCCCACCCAGGAACTGGTCGGCCTGCGCAACCAGTACGTCTACAGCGCCAGCGAGGCCTACGAACACGTCTACCTCAATGCCGATTTCTACAGCTGGCAGTGCCTCAAGGGCGTCGAGCAAGGGCTGGCGGACACCGACCGTTGCCACTACTACAAGGTCGCCGAGCAACTGTACCTGTTCGTCTGGCGGGAAAAGATCGTCCCGACCCTGGGCCTGGTGCTGATCGACCTCGCAGCCGGGCGCAGCGACGGCAAGATCTTCGGCTACCAGGGCGCGGACTTCGAAAGCTTCGCCAACTTCCCGGTGGGCGCCCTGGCCCGGGTGCTCAATCGCACCAGCCATTCCTGAGCCTTTGCCACCGCACACTTTTCACAGGACCTTGCCATGACCCTGGGACTCGACCTGCAACGCGTCGCCGACTGCTACCAGAGCGAACTACAACTGTTTGCCGAGCGCCATCCGCGCTCCGGCGCCTTCTACCGCCAGAACCTCGAGCACTGGCTCTACGGTGCCCCGCTGCACTGGATGCAGCAGTGGCCCGGCTCGTATCCGATCATGGTGGCCGATGCCCAGGGCGCGACCCTGACCGACTGCGACGGCCAGCAGTACGCCGACTTCGCCCTGGGCGATACCGGGGCCATGTTCGGCCACGCCCAACCGGTGGTGGCAGCAGCCATCGCCGAGCAAGCGCGGCATGGCTCGACCCTGATGCTGCCCACCGCCGACAGCCTGTGGGTCGGCCAGGAGCTGAGCCGGCGCTTCAAACTGCCCTATTGGCAGGTCACCACCTCGGCCACCGATGCCAATCGCTTCGTCTTGCGCCTGTGCCGGATGATCACCGGCCGGCAGAAAGTGCTGGTGTTCAACTGCAACTACCACGGCAGCGTCGACGAGTCCCAGGTGGAGTTCGATGCCAGCGGCCAGATGATTCCCCGCGAAGGCGTGCATGCCAACGGCCTGCATCACGAGGCCACCACCCGCCTGGTGGAGTTCAACGACCTGCCGGCCCTGGAGGCGGCCCTAGCCCATGGCGATGTGGCTGCGGTACTCACCGAACCCTTCATGACCAACGTCGGCATGGTGCCGCCGGCGCCGGGATTCCATGATGGCCTGCGGCAACTGACCCGGCGCTATGACGTGCCGCTGATCATCGACGAGACCCATACCCTGTCCTGCGGCCCTGGCGGCTATTGTGGCGAGCATGGCCTGGAACCAGACTTCTTCGTCCTCGGCAAGTGCATCGCCGGGGGCATTCCCACCGCGGTCTGGGGCGCCAGCCAAGCCATGGCCGAGCGGATCTGGCAGGTGCTGCCGCACTTTGCGCCGGGCCAGGCGATCAACCATTTCGGCTTTGGTGGCACCCTGGCCGGCAACGCCCTGCAGATGGCCGCCATGCGCGCCACCTTCAGCGAGGTGATGAACGAGGCCAACTACCAACGCATGTTCCAGCTGGCCGAACGCCTGCGGGCCGGGGTCGAGGCGATCATCCAGCGCCACCGCCTGCCCTGGCACGTGACCCGCATCGGCGCCCGGGTCGAGTACCTGTTCATGCCCCATGCCCCGCGCAACGGCGGCGAAGCCCACCATGCGCGGCACGGGCTGATCGAGGCCTACCTGCACCTGTACCTGCTCAATCGCGGGGTGCTGCTGACGCCGTTCCACAACATGGCCCTGCTGTGCCCCAGCGCCAGCGAGGAGCAGGTGGACCTGCACAACCGCCTGCTGGACCAGTGCCTGGCCCAGGTGCTGCCGGGAGCAAGTTCATGAGCGGCGAACAGGCAGGACGCATCGCCCTGGTCACCGGCTCCGGCCAGGGCATCGGCCGGGCCATCGCCCAGCTGTTCGCCGCCCAGGGCGCCAAGGTGATGCTGGCCACCCGCAGCGCTGCCTCCGGCGCCGAGACCCTGCGCCTGATCCGCGAGGCCGGCGGCTGCGCCGAGCTGCTGGCCATCGACCTGGGTACCCGGGCCGCCGCCGAGCAGGCCGTGGCCGCTACCGAACAGGCCTTCGGCGGCCTCGACCTGCTGCTGCACAACGCCGGGATCTTCCCCATGCAGCGGCTCGCCGAACTGGAGGACGCGACCCTGGACAGCACCCTGGCGGTCAATCTCAAGAGCTGCTTCTGGCTGGCCCGGGCCGCGCTGCCGGCGCTGCGCCGGGCCCAGGACCCGCGGATCGTCGTGACCTCCTCGGTCACCGGGCCGCGCACGGCGATACCAGGGCTGGCCCACTACGCGGCGTCCAAGGCCGGGGTCAACGGGTTCATCCGCGCTGCGGCGCTGGAGCTGGCGGAATACGGGATCACGGTCAATGGCGTCGAGCCGGGGTTGATCGCCACCCAGGCCACCGACAACCTGGGGGATGCCGGTGCCCTGGCCAGGCACATTCCGCTCAAGCGCCTGGGGGCGCCCCAGGACATCGCCTGGGCCATGGCCTTCCTGGCCTCCCGGCAGGCCGGCTACATCACCGGACAGACCCTGGTGGTGGATGGCGGCGCCGTGCTTCCAGAGAACACCCAGATCTAGCAAGACGTTGAAAACTACCTGCGTTGCCATCGCGGTGTTAAAAACAAGCGGGGGCGCCAGCCCGGTCAAATGCTCATTTAGCACGCGTAAACTGCGTTTTTTCGCCTGTTTTTGCCTTGCGCTGGCTGCCTCGCCTAGGTTTTCCAATGGCCTGTTAGCGGCTTGGGTTGTCAGTTGCCGCTGCGGATCTTGTTCCACAAACGGGTACGGAGCCGGTCGATATCCAGCGGCATGGCCTGCAAGGCGAACAGCTTGTCCATCATCGCCGGGCTCGGGTAGATCTTGGGGTCGTCCTTGATCGCCGGATCGACCCGGCTGTCGGCTTGCTGGTTGCCATTGGCGTAATGCACGTAGTTGCTGATATCGGCCATCACCTCTGGACGCAGCAGGTAGTCCATGTAGGCGTAGCCGGCCTTTTCATCCGGGGCATCCACCGGCATGGCCACCATGTCGAACCACAGCGGCGTGCCTTCCCGGGGAATCGAGTAACCGATCTGGATACCGTTGCCGGCCTCCTTGGCGCGGCTTTCGGCTTGCAGGATGTCACCGGAAAAGCCCACTGCCACGCAGATATTGCCGTTGGCCAGGTCGCTGGTGTACTTCGAGGAATGGAAATAGCTCACATAAGGCCGGACCTTCATCAGCAAGGCTTCGGCTTTTTTGTAGTCCGCCGGATTCTTGCTGTGGTGCGCCAACCCCAGGTAGTTCAGGGCTGCCGGTATCAGTTCCGGGCCGTTATCCAGGATCGCCACCCCGCACTTCTGCAACTTCTGCATGTACTCGGGCTTGAAGATCAGGTCCCAGGAATCCAATGGTGCATCGTCCCCGAGCACTGCCTTGACCTTGGCCACGTTGTAGCCGATGCCGGTGGAGCCCCACAGATAGGGGAAACCGTACTGGTTGCCCGGGTCATTGACTTCAAGGGCCTTGAGCAGCACCGGGTTGAGGTTCTGCCAGTTGGGTAATTGGGTCTTGTCGAGCTTCTTCAGGGCCCCGCCCTGGATCTGCCGGGCCATGAAGTGGTTGGAAGGAAAGACCACGTCGTAACCGGATTTTCCGGTCATCAACTTACCGTCCAGGGTTTCGTTGCTGTCATAGACGTCGTAGGTGAAACCGATCCCGGTTGCCTTCTGGAACTGGCGGTTGGTGTCCGGTGCAATGTAGTCGGACCAGTTGTAGATCTTCACCGTATCGGCGGCCTGGGCCAGGGCGGCGGCCAGGCACAACGGGCTCAGCAGCAAAGCGCGAGTCTTGCGGGTCATGGAGCGATACCTGTGGTTGGTTTTGTTATTGGCAGGCAATTGGCGATCAGAAGATCAGGACATAGGTCTTGCGCACGGTCTCGAGGATGTCCCAGGTCCCGGTGCTGTTGGCCGGCAACATCAAGGCATCGCCGGCCTGGATGTGCACGGTTGCGCCGTTGTCGGGGGTGAAGGTGCAGCGGCCCTGGATGAAGTGGCAGAACTCCTGGGCGACGATCTGTCGCCGCCAGCGTCCTGGCGTGCACTCCCAGATGCCGGTCTCGACCCCGTCGCTGCGCTCCACGGCGGTGACCGAGGTCACGGCCAACGGCTCGCCCAGGGGCACGGCGACCGGAGCCGATTGCTCGAGGATGGCCGTGGCGGTGTTCTTCAATTGCGTGATGCTCATGGTGCTACCTCAGGCGGAAGCGCCGAGCGCACAGCGCCCGGCAGGTGAAGCCGGGTCAGTGCATGAAGCCTTCCATGAACCCGGCGATCCGGCTGGCCATCCTGCGCCGCCAGGGAGCCGTGGCCGGATTGGCCAGGGTCTGGTCTTCGTGAACGAAGCTTTGAATGATCGCGTTGTAGCCCAGCCAGCGGCAGGGCTCGGGCTCCCAGGCCCGCAGTCGGTCCAGGCCGCCTTCGGGCAGGACCCAGGGCTGGCGTACCAACGGGCTGTCGCGCTGCAGAATCAGCTCGGCCAGGGTCCGGCCGCCCAGGTTGCTGGCCCCTACGCCCTCGCCACCGTAGCCGCCAGCCAGGGCGATGCCCTTGTGGCGGTCGCAGAGCATGTGCGGATGGAACTGGCGCGACATGCCCAGGTTGCCGCCCCAGGCATGGGTGATGCGCACGTTCTTGAGTTGTGGAAACAGCTCGCCGAACAGGTAGCGGCGCAGTTGCACTTCGTCCTGGCTCAGGTTGAAGTCGTGGCGCAGCTTGCCAGCGAACTGATAGCCACCCCGCGCGCCGAACACCAGGCGGTCGTCCAGGGTGCGCTGGCCGTAGGTGACCTGGCGACTGCCCTCGCTGAAGGCCTGGCCCTGGCTCAGGCCGATCTCGTCCCAGGTGGACTGGGGCAGCGGCTCGGTGGCCACCAGCAGGCTCTGCACCGGCAGTTGGTAGCGCCCCAGGGGGGCCAGGGTCACCGAATAGCCCTCCACCGCCGGCACTATCCAGCGGCTGCGCACCGCCGCCCGTGGAGTCTGCAGGCTGCCGGACTGCCAATGGGTCACCGGGCTGTTCTCGTAGAGCGCCACCCCCAGGCGCTCCACCGCCCGGGCCAGGCCGCGCACCAGCTTGGCCGGCTGGATGGTGGCGCAATGGGTAGCCTGGATCGCCCCATAGGCATTGGCCACGCGCAGTTGCCCAGCCAGTTGCTCGGGAGTCAGCCAACGGTAGTCGGCCTCGCCAAGGCCCTGGTCATGCAGATGCGCCAGGTACTGGCGCAGGCTGGCGTGCTGCTCCGGATAACGGGCCGCGCAATACAGCACGCCGCCCTTGCGGTAGTCGCAGTCGATGCCTTCACGTTCGATGACGTTGGCCACCTCATCGGGTATGCCATGCAGCAGTTCATAGGAGGCCCGGCGCTGTTCGGGCGGCAGCGGCGCCAGCAGGCGGTCCTCGCCCAGCAAGTTGCCCATCAGCCAGCCGCCATTGCGCCCGGAGGCACCGAAACCGGCGATCTGTGCCTCGAACACGGCGATCTTCAACCCAGGATCCAGGCGCTTGAGGTAATAGGCGGTCCACAGGCCGGTGTAGCCGGCGCCGATGATCGCCACGTCCAGGTCCAGGTCCCGTTCCAGGGCTGGCCGGGGGGTTAGCGGCTCGTCGAGCTGGTCCATCCACAAACTGATATTGCGCCACGCAGGCATGCCAACACTCCGCCAACCGAACTTTCGATGGCCGATCCTAGTGCCCGGCCTCAGGCGCTGTCTTGTGCCCGTGCACGCAAGGAAATTTTCCGGGCATAGGCCTTGGGGGTCTGGCCGGTGTGCTGGCGAAAACAGTTGTAGAACGCCGACAGTGAATTGAAGCCCGCGGCGAAGGCCAGCTCATCGACCCGCACCGGCGGCACGGCCTGTTCCAGGGCCGCCAGCACATGTTGCAGGCGCGCCTGGTTCACATAGCGGTAGAAGCTTTGGCCCAGCACCTGGTTGAGCAGGTAGGAAATCTGGTTGCGGCTGTAGCCGGATTCAGCGGCCACCCGTTGCAGGTCCAGCTCCGGGTCCAGATAGGACTGCTGGTGCTGGAAGTATTGCTCCAGGTCGTTGGCCATGCGCCCCAGCTGGCGCGGCGACAACCCCAGGCGACTGGTTGCCGGACGCGGGCCGCCGGTAGCCTGGGCCGAAGCCCCTTCGCGCACCAGGGCCGCATATTCGTTGACCCGCCAGATCAGGCCGTCACGCACGGTGATCGCTTCGCTGGCCCGGAACGACACCAGCCCCTGGCTGCCCCTCAGGGTCACCTGGTACTGGATGAAGGCCGTGTCGCCATCCAGGCGGATGCGATCGCAATGCTCCAGGGTCTCGTCCGGGGCCCGCGGCATGCTGGCCTGCACGTATTCGCGCAGGTCAGCCAGGGCCAGCGTGCGATTCTGGAAGAAATCGTTGTATTGGATCTGCGGGTGATACAGCGCCATCACCCCTTCCAGATCGCGCAGCTTCCAGCACAGGTGGTAGCGCATCACCGTGTCGCCGGTGATTTCGGTTTGCAGGGGCCCGTCGTCAGCGCCAGCCATAGATTTCCCGAAAAGAAAAAGTGCAGCTTGCCGAACTTGCCGACAGGCGGCAATCACCACCCTGATAACCGGGACAAGCCGCGCGCTCGGTCATCCAATGCCTGCAGGGCTGGCATCAAACTTTCATGAACGAACCGCCGGACGGTGGCCAAAAAAACTGCAAGCGGCCATGACCCGGTGCTATTTTTAGAACCTCAACCGAGCGGCTCAGCGACGAGCCCTCGTTCCTACCGCGAGCACAAGGAAGCGCTCAATGAATCAAGGTGGGCCATCGATGAACACAGCCTGGGCCAGCAAAGTCACCTTCCCCAACGCCTGCCAGCTGATGCGCTGGCATTTTCATCCCATGGGTTTCGAAGCCAGCATGGATGCGCCTGGCAGCATGATCGCCCGGCTCTTCGACCGCGCCAGCGGCGAAACCATGATCGCCATCGCCGGCATTCCCTGCGCAACGGTAATGAGCGCCGCGGATGTCGAACGAATAATCGAGGCGGTGGAGGATGAGCTGGAGGCCTTCTCGCCCTCCCTGGTCCTCAAGGCCTGACCCCTTCACCCAGGCCCGCCCAACCGGCGGGCTTTTTCATGGCCGTTGCCGCAGGTCCTGGAAATACGGCTTGTCCTTCGGCACCCGGTCCGACGCCCTCGGAGCATTGCCCGCACTGGAGTCCTGGCGCTCGACATACCAGTAGCAGTGCTTGACCGCCCGAGTGATGCCCACATAGGCCAGGCGCAGGATCTCGTCTTTCTGGGCGCTGTCGTAGGGCGTGGCATCGCCGTCCTTGCCCAGCCCGGCCATGCGATACACCTGGTTCTTGTAAGGGGAGCTACTCAGGTGCTGGCAATCGCCCAGCAGGAATACCACGTCGGCCTGCAAGCCCTTGGCGCTGTGAAAGGTCAACTGCTTGAGCCGCCTGGCCGCTGGCGGCAAGCTAGAATCAACATTAACTATTTGTGAAATTTCGTTTTCAATCAATAACTTATCACTTGTTTTTCGAAACAACATCAAGATTGAATCGCCCTGTCGATAGTGCTCCGTCAAACGCTGGGCCAAGCCCTCGTCGTCCCGATCCAGCACTTGCACCGGCCATGGCTCGCGGGCCTCGCCGCTGGCCTTGGCTTTCTTACCGGCAATCGTCGGGGCCGAGCGGACGATGTGCTCCGCCGCATCAATGACGTACTGGTGGCTGCGGTAGTTCTCGCTGAGCATCACCCGGGTGACGCCCGGGGATGGAAACTCCTTGTTGAACTCGATGAAGTAGCGCGGCGAGCTACCCCGCCAGCCATAGATCGACTGCCAGTCGTCCCCCACGCACAACAACGAGGAATGCTGCGCACCACGCCCGACATGCAGCGTCGCGCCACGACGGCGGATCTCGCCGAGGCTGGCCTTGATCCAGGAGACGATCTGCGGCGAAACATCCTGGAACTCGTCGATCATCAGGTGCGACATCGGCCTCAGGCAGGCGTCGGCCAGCAGTTTGAAGTTCTCCGGCGAACGCTCGCTGAACAGGGCGAACATGCGGTTGTAGGTCATGATCGGTGGCGACTGGTCCAGCAGATGGTCTTCCAGGGCGCGCCAGAACAGGCTCAGGGCCTCGAAGAAGTACCGGTCCGGGTCATCCTGGGCAAAACTCATGCGGCCCACGGCGTCGCCCACATCCAGCCCCAGGTTCTCGATGAACCCGGCAGCGGCGACGAAACAATCCAGCAGCGGTGCCGAAGCCAGCTCGCCCTTGGCCCGGTAATCGAAGCCAGGGCCGGCACTGGCCTGGGCCGAAAAAGCGCCAAGGGCGCGTTTTGAGTCTTCATAACTATCAAGCCAAATCAATGGCTTACGACAGAAAGCTTGAAACAGGGTGCGTTTTACCGCCCACTCCGCACGGACACTCAGTTTGGCTCCGGGGCGGGTGATCTGCGAGTTTTCCCGCGGGTCGAAGCCCAGCACCACCCAGGCATCGAGTTCGGCGCAGTAACCATGGCAGTGGAACGATGCGCCGTTGATCTCGAAGCGTTGACGCTTGGGTTCGATGCCCTTGATCGGCCAGGCTCCGGCCCTGAACCACAAGTCCTCCACTGCGTCGCACAGTTCCTCGTCGCGCTTGGCCGCCAGCTCGGTGACGGCCATGCGCTTTTGCACATCCGGGTGATCACGCTCCAGCTCCTTGAGCTGCAGGGCATGGCGCAACAGCGGTTTCAAGGCCAGGCGAAAGCGCTCGTCGCTGTTATACAGCCCCTGATAGCAGGCGTTGAGGTGCTTGCGCTGGGCATCGTTGATACGCAGGTCGAAGGGGTTGCTGTCCACCTCGGCGTCGAGGCCCGGCTGCCGCTCGTTGAGGTTCTCGAAGGCCTGCAGCCGTTCGAACCCCGGCAGGCTGCGGACCATGGGCAGGATCCGTGAATGGAAGGTGCGCACCAGGTCCCGGGCCTGCCGGGCATCCAGTTGCCGGCCCCACAGGGCGAACACCTGTATCAGCTTGGCGATGAAATCCTTGCGCGACTCCCGGGTGAAGGTCACCACGGTCATGGAGTCCAGCTCGAACCCCAGGTAGTGATGGAGCAACAGCAGGCGCAGCACCAGCGAGGTCGACTTGCCGGCCCCGGCCCCCGCGATCACCGCGGTGGCTGGAGTATCGCTGAAGATCATTTTCCATTGCGCGGCACTGGGCTGGGCCTCGGGCGCCAGCAAGCGCGCGACATCGGCCTTGAAGCGCTTCTTCAGCTCGGCCCCCAGGGGCAGGCGCCAATCGTCGAACAGGCGGTCGTCCACGCCCGGGGGTCTGTGCTCGGTATTGCGGCTGTCGCGAATCAGCAAGACCTGCCGGCCTTCCTCCAAGCCCTCCAAGCGTCCTTCCCGGTAACCGTACTCCACCCCTGCCGTATGGCCACTGCGAAAGCCATCCGCCTGGCCATGCAGCCAGGACGCCCGATGCTGGGCCCGCAGGCGACTCAGGCCATGACCGAAGAAACGCGCTGCCAGGCGCTTGAGCAACGGCATCTGCGCCAGTGGCATGAGTTCGGGAGGTAGATCGGGGGTGTGTTGCGACACGCGGACTCCAGGGTGTGAGGCTTGAGCGGTTATGGTCGCCGGATTTTCTCGCAGCATCCAGTCAATTGCTTGCAAGTCATCAACTTAAGCGATGAACCGGAGATTCGGCATCCTCTTCGTCAGCTTAAAAAACATCTACTTTATCGATTGGATTACGGTATTTTTTGCGCTTTTTATCGATCAATGACTGATAGATGATGCTCGCCATCAACCAACGGTTATCGTTTTTGGCCAGACGCAACGTGCCATGACGAACCCTGACGAGGAGACGATCATGCTTGAACTCAGACCCTTCAGTTCCCTGGGCGGCGCCAACCACGGCTGGCTGGATGCCCATCACCACTTTTCCTTTGCCGAGTACTACGATCCCGAACGCATGCACTGGGGCAACCTGCGGGTCTGGAACGACGATGTGATCGCCCCCGGCACCGGCTTCCCGCAGCATCCGCACCGGGATATGGAGATCATCACCTATGTGCGCGAAGGCGCCATCAGCCATCAGGACAACCTGGGCAACAAGGGGCGTACCGAGGCGGGCGACGTGCAGGTGATGAGTGCCGGCACCGGCATCGCCCACAGTGAGTACAACCTGGAAGACACGCCAACCAAGATCTTCCAGATCTGGATCATCCCCAACCAGGCCGGTTCTGCGCCTTCCTGGGGCGCCAAACCGTTTCCCAAGGGGCAACGTGAAGGCTTCGTGACCCTGGCCAGCGGCAAGGATGGCGACGTGGAGAGCCTGCGTATCCGTGCCGATGCGCGGTTGGTGGCAGCCAACCTCAAGGCCGGTGAAAGCGCCGAGTATCGCCTGGACGCCGGGCGCCGGGCCTACCTGGTGCCGGCCACCGGGATCATCGAGATCAATGGCTTGCGCGCCGAAGCTCGAGACGGCGTCGCCGTGCAGGATGAACAGGTGCTACGGGTAACCGCAGTACAGGACAGCGAGATCGTCCTGGTGGACCTGGCCTGAGACTAGGCGCGACACAGCGGCAAATAAAAAAGGGGCGACCGAGATGGTCGCCCCTTTTTATTTGCCGGCAATCGCCTGATCAGTTGCCGCTGATGGCGCCATCCACCAGGGCCTGGGCTTGCTGCACCAATTGCTTGAGGTGATCATTGCCGATGAAGCTTTCGGCGTAGATCTTGTAGATGTCCTCGGTACCGGATGGCCGTGCGGCGAACCAGCCGTTCTCGGTCATTACCTTCAAGCCGCCAATGGCCTGGTCGTTGCCCGGAGCGTGGCTGAGGATCTGCTGGATCGGCTCGCCCGCAAGCTCAGTGGAGGTCACCTGCTGTGGCGACAGCTTGCTGAGCAACGCCTTCTGCTGCGGGTTGGCCTTGGCATCGACCCGTACAGAGAACGGCTCACCCAGCTCATCGCACAATGCACGATAGGCCTGGCTCGGATCGCGACCCGTACGGGCGGTCATTTCCGCCGCCAGCAATGCCGGGATCAGGCCGTCCTTGTCGGTGCACCACACACCGCCATCCCTGCGCAGGAACGAAGCCCCAGCGCTTTCTTCGCCGCCAAAGCCCAGGGAGCCATCGAACAAGCCGTCGGCAAACCACTTGAAGCCCACCGGCACTTCATACAAGCGCCGGCCCAGGCGGGCCGCCACACGGTCGATCAAGCCGCTGCTGACCACGGTCTTGCCTACCGCGGCATCAGCGCGCCATTGCGGACGATTCTGGAACAGGTAGTCGATGGATACCGCCAGGTAGTTGTTCGGCGCCAGCAGGCCACCGCTCGGAGTGACGATGCCGTGACGGTCATGGTCCGGGTCGCAGGCGAAGGCCACGTCGAAGCGCTCCTTCAAGCCGATCAGGCCCTGCATGGCGTGGCTGGAGGATGGGTCCATGCGGATCTGCCCGTCCCAGTCCACTGACATGAAGCGGAACGTCGCGTCCACTTCGCGGTTCACCACATCCAGGTCCAGCTTGTAGTGCTCGGCGATCGCCGACCAGTAGCGCACCCCTGCTCCACCCAGCGGGTCCACGCCCAGGCGCAGCTTGGCATTGCGAATGGCATCCAGGTCGATGACGTTGATCAGGTCGGCGACATAGGTATTGACGTAGTCATGGCGATGGGTGGTGTCGGCCTTCAGCGCCTGCTCAAAGCTGATGCGCTTGACCCCGGCCAGCCGGGCCGCCAGCAGTTCGTTGGCCTTGGCCTCGATCCACTTGGTGATGTGGGTATCGGCCGGGCCGCCGTTGGTGGGGTTGTACTTGAAGCCGCCGCTTTGCGGCGGATTGTGCGACGGTGTGATGACGATACCGTCCGCCAGGCCCGAAGTGCGGCCACGGTTGTAGCAGAGGATGGCATGGGAGACGGCGGGCGTCGGGGTGTATTCGTCGCCTTCGGCGATCATCACGGTCACGCCATTGGCAGCCAGGACCTCCAGGGCGCTGGCACCGGCCGGGGTCGAGAGAGCATGGGTATCGATCCCCAGGAACAGCGGACCATCGATACCCTGGGCTTCGCGGTACAGGCAGATGGCCTGGCTGATGGCCAGGACATGCCACTCGTTGAAACTCAGGTCGAACGAGCTGCCACGATGCCCGGAGGTGCCGAACGCCACGCGCTGGGTAGGGACCGATGCATCAGGCTGACCGGTGTAGTAAGCCGTAACCAGTCGCGGGATATCCACCAACAACTGGGTTGGTGCCGGTTTGCCCGCAAAAGGACTGAGAGTCATGCAAAACCTCAAAAGATGGGTGGTTCGAGAATGCCGCGCAGTTTACTGGCAGTTTGACCGCAGCGCGATGGAATCTATCCGTCGGCCACGGCAACATTTGCCACGAACCCAGGGGGCACGCAACGCCAGGAAAATGTATGGGCAAGAGCAACAGGCAAGCATTTGCCAGGAAGGCAGGAACAAGAACGCCAGGCTTCGAAAGCGAAGCCTGGCGTCAGGGAATCAGGCCGGTTCGACCTGCAGTGCGACCCGCTCGCGGCATGGGCATTCATCCATATAGCGGTGCGCCTGGACAAACTCGCTGAACGGGAAGACCCGGGTCTTCAATGGCACCAGCACCCGGTCGGTAGTCAACTGGTTGATATCACGCAGCGCCCGTTGCAAGGCTGCCTGGTCCTGGGTGATCCCCAGCTCGGGTTTACCGGTGAAGTTGCCGATGCAGTGCACGAAGAACTGGATGTTCTTCTGGAACGCCGCGCAAGCCGGGAACGGTGTCTGGTTGCCGCCTTGCAGGCCGTACAGCACCAGGCTGCCGCGAGGCGCCAGGACATCGCCGAGCATGGACATCTGCGGCCCGCCGAGGCCATCGAACACCACATCGACGCCACGACTGTCCGTGAGCTTGTTGACCTGCATCAGCAAGTCCTGTTCTTCGGTGACGATCACCTTCTCTGCACCGAGGGACAGCAGGTACTCGCGCTCCTCGGCGGTCTTGGTGACGGCAATCACCCGCACGCCCAGGGCCTTGCCCAGTTGGACGAAGGACGGGCCGGCGCAATGGCTGGCATCGGTAACCAGGGCGAACTGCCCAGGCTTGACCCGCGCCAGGTCGGCATAGGCAAAGTAGGCGATCAGCAGCGGCGTGTAGTGCACGGCCGCCTCGATCGGGCTCAGGACCTCCGGGTAACGAGTCAGGGCCGAGCGTGGCAGGACGATCTGCTCGCCATACACCGGGTAGTCATTGGGACTTTCGGCAGGAAAGCTGGCGACCTTGTCGCCCACTGCCAGGTCCTCGACGCCCTCGCCCACGGCGGTGACCACACCGGCCATCTCATGGCCCAGGCCAGAAGGCAACCGGGCATGGGAGGAAGCCAGGTTCTGCCGCCAGAGCACGTCATACCAGCTGATACCGATGGCTTCGACTCGTACCTGCACTTCGCCTGGCGCAGGCAACGAGGCCGCATGCTCTTCGCACTTGAGCACCTCGGCCGGTCCAAACTTGTGAAAACGAATCGCGCGGGACATCGCAAACCTCGTCAAAAAAAACCTCTAATGCCGCGGACTTTATCCGGGCTTTGAAAGCAAGACTATCAGTGCTGATTAATAGTCGACATGCCTGTCATCGATTCCAGGCCCTTGAAAATCGGGGTCGGGCGCTCTCCATGGGGCGATCCAGGCAATTAGCCGGTGCAGAGTAGCAGCCTTTACCCGTAAGATTCACGCCGGCCATTGTTTCGATATGGCCGCTCCCGTCAAGCTCGCTGACTCTGCCAGGACTCCAGATGAATCGTAATGACCTGCGTCGTGTCGACCTGAACCTGTTGATCGTGTTCGAAACATTGATGCACGAACGCAGTGTGACCCGCGCCGCCGAAAAGCTGTTCCTTGGCCAGCCCGCCATCAGCGCGGCCCTCTCGCGCCTGCGCAATCTGTTCGACGACCCGCTGTTCGTGCGCACCGGCCGCAGCATGGAGCCTACCGCCCGAGCCGTGGAGATCTTCGCCCTGTTGTCTCCGGCGCTGGACTCGATCTCCACTGCCGTGAGCCGCGCCGCCGAATTCGACCCGGCCACCAGCACCGCGGTGTTTCGCATCGGCCTGTCCGACGACGTCGAGTTCGCCCTGCTACCGATGCTGCTCAAGCGTCTGCGCGCCGAAGCCCCGGGCATCGTCCTGGTGGTACGCCGGACCAACTACCTGCTGATGCCCTCGCTGCTGGCTTCCGGGGAGATATCCATCGGCGTCAGCTACACCACCGACCTGCCAGCCAATGCCAAGCGCAAGGTGCTGCGCCGCAGCATGCCCAAGCTGCTGCGCGCCGACACCATGCCCGGCCCCCTGAGCCTGGACGACTTCTGCACCCGCCCCCACGCCCTGGTGTCGTTCGCCGGCGACCTGAGCGGTTTCATCGATGAAGAGCTGGAGAAACTCGGGCGCAAGCGCCACGTGGTGCTGGCGGTGCCGCAATTCAATGGCCTGAGCACCCTGCTGGCCGGCACCGACATCCTCGCCACCGTCCCCGACTACACCGCCGACGCCCTCACCGCCGCCGGCGGCGTACGTGCCGAAGACCCGCCCCTGCCGGTGCGCAGCTTCGAAATGCACATGACCTGGCGCGGCTCCCAGGACAACGACCCCGGGGAGCGTTGGCTGCGCTCACGGATCCAGATGTTCTTCGGCGACCCCGACAGTCTGTAAGAGCCCTACCGGCCAGGGTTGAACGACGCAGCGGGCCGGTATCGGCCGCTCGCAACTCAACTGACCACCCATGAGCAAGGCCCGGGCTCCTGCGTTCAATCCCTAAAGAGCAGCTGGCCTCGGCGCCGGCAACCCCACCAGTGCCAACTCAAGAAACGGCCGGGCGTCTTCCAAGACGCTTCTTGTTAACCCTAACGGCCCACCTTCCTAGAATTTCCTTGCGCTGATTCAAGGCGCTTTCTGCCTGATATATACCTGCAAGGAAAGACTCTCCCCATGAAAGCAATCAAGTTCCTGATGATCGCCTCGACTGCCTGTGTTCTGGCCAATTCCGCCCAGGCCGCCGATGGCACCATCAACTTCACCGGCGAAATCACCGCCGCCTCCTGCGTCGCCTCGGCAGGTGCCGGTTCCTCTGTCGGAGGTGGGCAAGGCCAGCAGATCGTCGAGGTCAACCTGGGTAAAGTCAGCATGGATGCCCTGGGCGGCTCCGCCGAGGCAGGACTGGCTGCCGGGACCTCGATCAACCTTAACCTGGACTGCGGCAACACCGCAGCCGGCCTGACCACCGTGAAGTTCGGCTTCGACCCGATGTCCGGCTCCGGCATCGATCCGAACAACAACAGCCTGCTCAAAACCACTGGCAGCGCCGGCGGAGTGGGCATCGGCATGTACGACGAAAACAGCCAGTTGATCAACCTCTCGGCGAACGAGGCCTACAGCGCAGCGCTGACTGCTTCCGGCGAAGGTGAACAGGCCAAGTACTCTGCCGCACTGAACATGCGTGCCTCCTATGTCGCCAACGGCAGCGAGCTCAAGCCGGGCACCGCCAACGGCACCCTGCCGTTCACGCTGACTTACGAATAAGTCGCCCTGGCGGGGGTGTATCGCCCCCGCCCTCCTCTTCGTTTTTTTGCTTTTTCCGAGTCCGTAATGAAACCAGGATTGATTTTGCGTCTCTGCATGCTGCTGACGCTCTCCATGTCCTCCGGGATCTGCCTGGCCGGCATCCAGGTCGGTGGCACGCGAATCATCTTTCCAGCCAGTGACCGCGAAGCGTCCATCCAGGTCAGCAACCTGGGGGCCGAGGACATCATGATCCAGGCTTGGATCGAGGCCGAACCAGGACATCAGCAAGCAGATGTACCATTTGCTGTCACACCTTCGCTAGCGCGCCTTGGCCACCGCAAGCAACAGACGCTGCGCATCTTCTACCAAGGCAAAGGCCTTGTGCAGGATCGCGAATCCGTGGTCTGGCTGAGTATCCAGGAAATCCCGCAGGTGTCTGATGCCAACAACAGCCTGCAGGTCGCGTTCCGCCAGCGCCTTAAACTGTTCTACCGGCCCCAGGGCCTGCCCGGCAACGCCGAGGAATCGGCCAAGCAGCTGCAGTGGGCTGCGCTCAAGGCGGGCAACGTACCGGCTCTGCAGGCAATCAACGACACAGCCTTTCACGTCTCGCTGGCTCAGGTACGGGTTCTGGCCAACCACCAGGAGTATGCGGTCGAGTCCGCCATGGTCGGACCGCACGACACCCGCAAGATGATCATCAAGGGCCTTCCCTCCGACTTCAGTGGGGTAGCGCAGGTTCGCTGGGAATCCATCAACGACTACGGCGCCCTAGAGAAACACAGCGTTTCTCTCCAGTTCTGACGCGCTTTCCACACCCCTCCCTTCTCAATTCTCGCGGACGCCGAGCGGTCGGCTCGAGTCCGCGTGCACAGGAAAGTGCTGTCAATGAACATGAATGATTATCCAAAGAGGCCTGGCAACAAACGAGCCTGGAAATACTCGAATGCCTGTATCCCGTTATTTGCCACCGCCAGCTTTCTTGGTACCACTCCCGCCAGCGCCGCGCAGTTCAACCCCATGTTCCTGCAGAACAAGGGGGCCGAAGTCGACCTTCGCTACTTCGAGCAGAGCAATGGCGTGGTCCCGGGCAGCTACAGCGTCGACCTGTACCTGAACCAGCGCCTGGAGCGACGCGAGGAAATCACCTTCACCCTGGATGACGAGGGTGATTCCACCAACGCACAACCTGTTCTGAGTCTTGGCCTGTTACGCGAGATGGGCATGGATATCGAGCGCCTGAAGCATGAAGGCATCGTCTCGCCAGACAGCTTGGACACCGACCCAGTGGTCCTGCTGCGTATCGAAGGTGCATCCATTGAAATGGACGCCTCAAGGCTCGCGCTGTACGTGAGCGTGCCCCAGGCCTACCTCAAGCGACGCTCACGCGGGTATGTCGACCCTTCGCTATGGGACAACGGGATCACTGCGTTTTTCAGTAACTACCAGTTGAACTACAACCGCAACACCAGTGACGGGTTCAACAGCGACTATGGCTACCTGGGCCTGCGCAATGGCTTCAACATCGGCCAGTGGCGCCTGCGTAACGAAGCAGCGATCAGCCAGAGCACCGGCATGTCGCGCCATTTCTCCAGCAACCGGACCTACCTGGAGCACGACATCACCGAGCTGAAGGGGCGGTTTGCCATGGGTCAGCTCTATACCAACGGCGATATCTTCGACAGCAGCCGCTTTCGCGGTTTCCAGCTGGGCTCGGACATCGGCATGTTGCCGGACAACGAATCCGGCTATGCACCGGTCGTTCGCGGCATCGCCGAAACCCACGCCACGGTGGAGGTGCGCCAGAACGGCTACGTCATCTATTCCACCACCGTCTCGCCGGGCGCCTTCGAGATTCGCGACATCTACCCGGGTGGTTCCAATGGCGATCTTGAAGTCACCATCGTCGAGTCGGACGGCCGTAAACGCTCGTTCAGCCAGGCCTATTCCTACCTGCCGGTGATGGTACGGCGCGGCACTTTCCAGTACAGCCTGTCGCTGGGCAAGTACGACAACGATGGGCAAAAAGCACCGAACCTGCTACAGGGCACCGCGGTCTATGGCGCCACCGACAACCTGACCACCTACGGCGGACTGCTGGGTGCCGACGGCTACAGCGCCGTCAACCTGGGCCTGGGCCTCAACACCACGGTCGGCGGCATGTCGCTGGACGTCACCAATAGCCACTCGCGCCCGGGGCACGGCAAGGCCGCGACCGGACAAAGTGCGCGCTTCCTGTACTCCAAGACGCTCGACAGCACCAACACCACCTTCACCATGGTGGGGTATCGCTACTCCACCTCCGGCTACCGGACACTGAGCGAGCACATCCAGGAGATGGCCGAGGCCAATCGCCAGGACTTCGTCAGTGCCAGGCCCAAGAACCGCCTGGATCTGAGCATCAACCAGTCAATCGGCAACAACGGCTCGGTTTTTCTCAGTGCCGGCGAAACCAACTACTGGGACCGTACCGGCAACACCCGGCGCATCCAGCTGGGCTACAGCGGTAACGTCGGCGAAGTGAGCTTCAGTATTTCTGCATCGCATACCCAGAGCGCCGGCACTTCGCAGGCTTCGGACAATCAACTGGCGATGTCGGTGAGCATCCCCTTCGGCTCCAGCACGCGCTCGCAGCGCCTGTACAGCAGCTATACCCACGCAGGCAAGGGCGATGACAGCCTGCAGACGGGGGTTTCCGGCTATCTGGACGACGCCGGCACGCTTTCCTACTCCGCCCAAGCCGGAAGATCCGACCAGGAACGCTCAGGCAGCGTCGGCATGGGTTGGGATGCGCCTTCGGCCAAGGTCGCCGGGAACTATGCCAAATCCGGTGCCTCACGCCACCTGGACCTGACGGCGACCGGCTCGATAGTCGCCCACAGCGGCGGCGTGACCTTCGCGCTGATCGAGGTCCCGGGGGTCAAGGGGGCGCGGCTGGAAGGTGCCAGCGGACGTACCGATGGCGCCGGCTACACCCTCGAAGGCTACGTGCAGCCCTACCGCTACAACAACCTGAGCCTCGATACCCAGACCCTGGGCACGGACGTGGACGTCAACGAGACCTCGACCCGAGTCGTGCCACGCCGCGGAGCGGTGGTCAAGGCACACTTCGCGGCATCTTCCGGACGTCGCGTGCAGTTCAACCTGCTGCAGTCCACCGGGGCCAACCTGCCCTTCGGCGCACAGCTGTTCGAAGGCGAGAAGCTGCTGGCCGTAGTGGACAACCAGTCGCGGGCGCTGGTGTTCGGCATCCCGGACAAGGGCCAGTTGCAGGCGCGCTGGGCAGGCGGCAGTTGCCATATCCCCTACACCCTACCTGAGCGCGACGCGTCCCTGGTGTATGACCAGGTGAACGCGGCATGCAGTGCTCAGCCGCTCACGGAGTCATGAAATGAAACCGCAGGTTCTGGCCCTCGCTGCAGCCTTCGCTGCGCTGGCCTTCAATACGGCGCAGGCCGCCAACTCGGATGGATGCTTCTGGTACACCGGAGGCAGCGGCAGCCAAAAAAGGTATTTTTCGATGACTGCGCCAAGCGCCATTGAGCTCAAGAGCGCGCCCGTCGGATCGGTCATGGCCACGGCGCCCAAGGCGACCATCCACACCGAGATCTGGCAGATCAAGTGCCCGTTTCCTGCCACCCCCAACTACCACGGTGAACACTACATCGCCGACGGCGAACTGGCAGACGGCTTCACCGATGTCTACAAGACCGGCATCCCGGGAGTGGGTGTGCGTTTCATGAGCGCGGCCGGCAATGCAAGCGGCAGCTTGCCACTGAAGCAGGGTTACCGTAATAGCGCCAGCATGTACATCAACGTGATCAAGTCCATCCAGCTCGAATTCATCCGCACCTCGCGCGATGTCAGCCAGGGAACCGCGACGATGAACTTTCGTATCGAGCAGGACATCAACGGCTGGAACGCAGCGCAGATACTGGTCGCAGGCAGTACCAAGCTTGAAACCCGCAGCTACTTCTCTGGCTGTGCTGGCGTTGAGAAACTCACCATTCCCATGGGGCGGGTGTCGATCGGCGATATCGGCAAGCAACAGAAATCATTCAACCTCGACGTACTCTGCGCCGGCATGCCGGCAGGAACGAAGATCCCGGTGCGGGTCTATTTCGAAGGGAACTCCAGCGGTCCTGGCCGCCTCAACCTCGACGCGGGAGGGGCAACAGGGGTGGAGATTTCGTTGAGCAACGGCAGTGGCGCGCTGCTGCCCTTCTCCAGGGGTAGCGCGCTATCCATGGGCTGGATCAACAGTCAACCTGGCGGAGAACTGTATCGCCTGCCCGTCAACGCCGCCTATGCCAGAAAGGCCGGGCAGCAGGTCAAAGCGGGCATGGCGAACGCAACGCTCAACTACATCATCGAATACGATTGACCGGCAGCACTGGGCGGCTGCTCCAGCCAGCCTCCCAGCGCGCCCAGTGACATGGGCCTGGCGCAGAGATAGCCCTGCCCGAAACGAACCCCCAACCCCATGAGGATCGAACGCTGCGCCCGGGTTTCGATACCTTCGACAATCAACTCCATTCCCAGCTCCTCAGCCAGGGTTCGCGCATGGCCCACGATCGCCTGCGCGCGCCCCGGTGTGGTGAGCTGACGCGTGAATTCCCCCGCCAGCTTGATCTCATCGAACGGCAACTGGCACAGGCGCCACAGTGAGGAGTGGCCTGTACCGAAATCATCCATCGACAGGCGCACCCCCAATCGCTTCAGGCGAAGTATCCGTTGAGTCACGACGGGCAAGATGTGGGTCCCTGCATCCTCGGTGATCTCCAGAGTCACCGCCGACAACGACAAGGGATGCGCTTGCAAGCGTGCCTCCAGGCGGTCGACCAGCCCTTCGTCGACCAACTGATGCAAGCTGAGGTTGAAGGCAAAGCCCATTTCGCGTCCTTGCCGGTGCAGCTCCAGCTGGCAGGCAAGGCCCTGGTCCAGCAGGCTGCAGAGCAGCTCGTCGAGCAACCATCCGTGCCCCATCAGTGGGAGAAAGGTCGCGGGGCCCAGTAGGCCACGCAGGGGATGGTGCCAGCGGGCAAGTACTTCCACGCAAGGCACTTGATGGCTTCGCAAGTTGAACTTGGGTTGCACATAGGCCTGGAACTCCCGGCGGTGCAGCCCTCTGCGCACCTCGTCGACGGTCAGCAACTGGGGGGATACTGCAATGGACATGTCTGAAGCCCTGGTTCGAATCACCCGCAAAGCCTATGCGTGCGGTGGCTCGGACCCTCAAAGATGCATCTGCGATACAGCCAGGAAAAGTCTTGAAGCAAACCAGGAAGCTTCTTGGTTCATACCGCCTGCAGGGATCCTGTGATCACTTCCAGGGTGTCGAGCAAAATCTGCACCGTTTCACCGAACTCCTCGGTGAGTTCACCTGAGCACAGCTCCTCGACTTCCACGCACTGCTCCAGCAAGGCCTGATGATTGAGCAGGTAGGCAGTGCCCTTCAGCTTGTGGGCAATACGCCCGGCCCCAGGCAGGTCACCCTCCTCCAACGCCCTGCGCAATGCGGCACTTTCCTCCTGGTTGCTGGCCACCACCTGCCGGGCCATTGAGGCGCGGATATCGTTGGTCCATGACAGCCCTTGGCTTGCCCACGATTGATCGGGGCCGAGCTTGGGAATGAAGCGATTGAGCGTGGCCAGATTGGTGGGTTTGGCCAAGGCATGGTCCATACCGGCATCGCGGCAGAGCTGCAGCGCCTCGCGCTGGGCATCTGCGGTGAGGCCGATAATCAGGCAAGGCTTGCCGCCCTGCTGTTGCTCCAGGCGGCGAATGGTCCGGGCCATCTCAAGGCCACCCATTTGCGGCATGTTGCAATCGCTGATGACGATATCGACGGCGTGCTCGCTCCACGTTGCAAGCCCCTCCAGGCCATTGCTGGCAGCCAGCACGCGATGCCCCAGGTATCCGACCTGCTGGACCAGCAAGTACTGGCTGGGCAGATGGTCCTCGACGACCAGCACGCTCAGCGGCTCATTGATGTGGCTTTTCGGCGCCTCCCCTTCGGGGAGCGTTGCACAATCGGCCATCACCCGTTCCAGCACGACGACGAAGCTCATGCAAGTGCCCGTGCCCTCCTCGCTCTTTACCTCCAGCGTCCCACCCATCAACAGGCAAAGGGCCTGGCTGATCGCCAGGCCCAGGCCCGCGCCAGCATTAGGATCGCCAACCGCCCCATCGACGACGTAGAACGGTTGGAACACCTGCCCCAACTGCGCAGCGGCAATACCCGCCCCAGTGTCAGTAACGCTGACTCGAAAACTCAACGCCGAGTCGCCGGCCGCCTCTACTGAGCAGCGCAGGTCGACGCCCCCCTGCTCGGTGAACTTGATCGCGTTGCTGAGCAAGTTGGAAACGATCTGCTTGACCTTCACCGCGTCCACCCAGACCTGTGCCGAGGCCTGCGCATCGATGTCCAGGGTAAGACGCAACTGCTTCTGCCGGGCAAGCCCCGAAAATACATTGCCCACGGACTCCAGCAACACCGTCATCCTCGCCGGTTCGGGCGCCAACTCCAGCTTTCCCGACTCGATGCGTGAGATGTCCAGGATGTCGCCAATCAGGGCCAGGAGACTGACCGCCGACTCGTAGGCGATATGCATCGACTGGTGATCGAGCTCGGTTTCGCCCCGACGTGTCAGCACCAGCTCCAGCATGCCGATGATCGCGTTCAGCGGCGTGCGGATCTCGTGGCTCATGGTTGCCAGGAATACCGTCTTGGCACGACTCGCGTGGTCCGCCGACTCCTTGGCCACTTGCAACTCATCCATCAACAATTGACGCTGCTGCAAGTCCTGGCGCTTGCGCCGAATACGCCGGCGCTGAGCGACAATCAACATGCCTGCCACCAGCAGCATCACTCCCAGCAGTCCGAAGGAGCGCCAGATGAACGATGCGACGCCTTCCCAGTACTTGTCATCGGTGGCCGAGTTGGCACGCCAGCGACCGACGATCAGCAGAGACTCCCTGGGGGTGATTTCCAGCATCGCCTTGTCGAGAATGCTGATCAGCTGGGCCTGGTCATGCGGCGCAGCGAACACTATCCGCACGCCGGGCCCGTCGAAGATGCCTCCGACCTTCAAGCTGCTTTCGTATTTGTACGACAAGTAGTAGCGCGCCACATTGGCAGGAGCGAGAACAAGATCGGCGCCGCCGTCTCGTAGCTGCTTGAAGGCTTCGCCCATGGTCTGCGTCTCCTTGAAGACCAGGTAAGGATACTGGGCACGGAACTGCTGTGGCTCGACATACCCCTTGGCGATGATGACCGTGGCCCGGGTCTGTGCATCGAGCGTTTCCTGAGCCTCCTGGCGCTGTATGAAGAGATATGGCGCGGTGGCGAGCGGATCGGAATGAGGATAGGGCAGCTCGACCGGAGAGGTTTCCGGAAGGATGCTCAGGCTCGCCGCTCCATGGTCGAGCAATTCGTTGGCCTGGCTGAGCGAGCTGACACGATCGATTTTGAAATGCAGGCCAGTCTTGCGTCGGATGATGTCCAGCACGTCCGACGCGATGCCGTTGAAGCGCCCACGGTTGTTGAAGAATGCATAGGGCGCCAGGTCTTCGCTGACCGCCAGGCGCACCGTCCCAGCCCTGTCGAGCCAGTCCAGTTCTTGTGCGTCGAGGCGGCTGCGAAAGTCGCTGGTACTGCAGACTTCGTTATCGCCCCAAAGGTGCTGCGCGCGGATCTTCTGGCAGCGGGTCATTCCCCCCAGCGCGCGCTTGAGAATACCTTCGAGTATCGCGTTACCCGGTTTCAGGCCAAAACCGACCTTCACTTCTGGCAGCTTCACACTCTGGTTGACCACCAACTGGTTGCTGAACAGTTGGCTGGACAGGTAGCGGGTCGAGAGTGCATCACCGAGGAACACCTCGTTCTCGCCGGTCAATACCGAGGCCATGGCCAGCAGCGCCGAGGGGTAGTGCTGGAACCTGCCACGCCCACCGGCGCTGCGAAACAGCTCCAGCATCATGCCGTTGGCGACTGCAATGCGTGTCTGGCCATCATCAATGCTGTATTCATGCAAGTCCCCACCTTCGGAGAACAGGGCCAGTTCGGTCAGGACATAAGGTGGGCTCAGGACCAGGCCATGACTTGCGGCCATCAACGGATTGATATTGCTGACCATATCGAGGTCGCCACCACGCAAGGCGGCATACATGGCGTCGCGGGTCAGGAAGCTGCGCAGCCGGATCGGCACCCCCAGCTCGCGTTGCAAGGCCACCACGTAATCGGCCAGCAATCCCTCCAGGCGCGGGCCTTCGACAAAGATGCGAAGCGGCGGCAATGGATCATGCAAGATGCCAACTGTCAGTGACTTTCTTTGCCCTAGCCACTGCCGCTCGGGCGCGGACAGGCTGATTTTCAGCTCATCGAGCGGCTGCCGCGCGACAGGCTGCAAGTCCGCGCCTCCAGCCATCCCAATCCGATGGCACATCAACAGGAGTAGAAAACACCCACAGCGAACCAGAGGCCAACGGGACTTCACGTCTGCAGGCTCAGATCAGATTGTGCCGACGAGCGATATCGGCCAGCTCGATGACCGAGACAACGCCGAGTTTGGTCTGGATATTCACCTTGTGGCCGCTGATGGTCTTGTTGCTGAGGCTCAAGCGCTTGGCGATATCGCCGTTGGAAAGCCCCTGCGCCAACATCTTGAGGATTTGCAGCTCCCGATCAGTGAGGTCTTCCAGGTCTCCGGTCAACTCGTGCTTGCCGAGCAACGGCATGAAGTCTTTCGGAAAGAAGATATAGCCGTCGGCGACCGTCTCGACCGCCTTTATCAGCTTGCCTATGGGCTCGCTCTTGCCGACGAAACCAGTCGCACCGGCCTGCAGGCAACGAGTTGCGTAGTTCTCCTTGGCCTGCGCGGTAAATACCAACACACGGGTATCGAGCTTCTCGCGGGTAATGCGCCTGAGCACGCTCAGGCCGTCAAGCTTCTCCAGGCCAATGTCGAGGATGACCACATCAGGCGCCAGCGACTCGATCATGCGCAACGCCTCCACGCCATCGGCGGTCTCCCCTACGGCCTCAAAGCCGATGGTCACTAGTGCTTGGCGAATTGCCTGGCATACCAGGGGATGATCATCAACGATCAAGACTTTCCTACTCATGCAATCACCAAAGTCATCAGGCATAGACGTTCCGAGAGCGACAAGGCCGATCCTGCAGCGTCTCACTAATAGGCTTACCCATATGGTGTAGCCGATTGGCTTGAGCTGACGGATTTTTCTTGCTGCCGGTGTGAATAATTCTGTCCGGCAACCGGGAAAAAAGCCTCAAGACACCTCTCGATATACGACAAGAATATTCTTGGTCCATGACTCTTGCTTGCCTTCGAGAATCCGCCCGACTGGAAACCAGGCGCTTCTTGCACATGCCGATGGCGCAAGGGCTTAGGCTTGGACGTTTTGAGGATCTTGCTGTGCATCGTCAATGCAAAGTCGCCGTGTTTGGCAGGTGTTTCAACGGGCTGCTGGAGCTCTGGCGCAAGCTCAACGGGCTGGGCGTGTTCAGCGTTTCAGTGCAAAGCAGCACCCAAGCACTCATCGAACGGCTGGAGGCAGGCGAGCGCTTCAATGCACTCTTTTTCGATGGCTTTGACTTAGACCGGGATGACAGCCTCCTGGAGACCATTGCCAAGTACCAAGCTTTCGACCTGCTCGTTCTGCTGGCAGACGTTAATTCCGTCCAGCGCCAGCAATTGTTCCAGCGGACGCATGAGCGCGCCATGGCGCATGTGCAGGTGCTCCCGCTACCGGTTCGGGCCGAGGACCTGGCGCTCGTGGTCGAGCTGCATCCTGCCTGTGGCCAAGTCGGCAACCTGGAGCCACCAACCACCGGTCGGCGTGCCAAAAGGAATAGGAAATTTCCTAACCCGAAGCTGGAAAACCTGAGCATGGGGCAATACCCTGCCACCACCGCCCAAGGTTACGAGCTGAAACATGTCAGGGAATACACCGTTTGAAAGCCCACGTTGGATGCGTGACCTGGTCCGCTTCCTGCCACTCAAGAGCCAGTTTGTCCTGTCCGGCAATATCCGCGACTTGCAGGCCAGCGAGGTGGCCCCCGGCACGGTCACGGCCCTGAGCTTCAACCAGACCCTCTGCGACACCCTGCTCGCGGCCGGCTACGCCCATGTGCTGACGTGGGACCCGGTAACCGGCATGCGCGCCATCGGCAAGCCGGACAGCGATCCCGCGGCGGGCCAGACCCTGCTCAAGGAGCTGGGCCTGACCCCGGTGGATGGCGCCGCTCCGGCAGGCCCCGATCTCTTGGCCGCCACCGTGCAGCGCCTGGTGAATCGCGCCGGCCCGCCGACTGCCCTGGTCATCGACTTCGCTTCGCGCCTGGTGGTGCGCAATGACTCTCTCAGCGCCGCCGAACACCAGCTGTTCACCCAGGCCCTGGTGCACTCCCACCAGGCCCGCAGCCGGCCGCTGCCGGAGCTGCGCAAACCCTTCTTCAATACCTTGCTGTGGCTGGTGGAAAAGGAAGGCGACCTGCCCGACTGGCTGCTGGTGGACAACCCGCGGCTACGCCACATTCCGGTATCCCGGCCCGATCAGCTGACCCGCCGCGCCCTGGCCCCGGCCCTGCTCAAGAGCCTGGCCGGCAGCCAGGAAGCCAGCGAGGACAGCACCCGCGAGGCGGTGGATGCCTTCGTGCAGAATACCGAAGGCCTGCTGCTGCTCGATCTGAGCGCCATCGCCCAACTGGCACGGGTCGAGGGCGTGGCCATGGAGCAGATCGCCGATGCCGTGCGCCGCTACAAGATCGGGGTCACCGAAGATCCCTGGCTGCGCATCGACCGCCAGCAGATCCGCCAGGCCGATGAACGAGTGCACCAGCGGGTCAAGGGCCAGGATCATGCGGTGACCCACATGCTGGACATCGTCAAGCGGGCGATGACCGGGGTCGGCGCCAACCGCAAGGGCAACCGGCCCCGGGGCGTGGCCTTCCTCGCAGGTCCCACGGGCGTGGGCAAGACCGAACTGGCCAAGACCATCACCAGCTTGCTGTTCGGCGATGAAAGCGCCTATATCCGCTTCGACATGTCGGAGTTCAGTGCCGAGCACGCCGACCAGCGCCTGATCGGCGCGCCGCCCGGTTATGTCGGCTACGACGTGGGCGGCGAGCTGACCAACGCCATCCGCGAAAAACCCTTCAGCGTGGTGCTGTTCGACGAAATCGAGAAGGCCCACCCGCGCATCCTCGATAAATTCCTGCAGATCCTCGACGACGGCGTGCTCACCTCCGGGCGCGGTGATCGGGTGTATTTTTCCGAGGCGCTGATCGTGTTCACCTCCAACCTGGGCATCTATCGCCAGGGCGATAATGGCGAGCGCGTCGCCAACGTGCTACCCGGCGAACCCTTCGAACAGATGCAGGAGAAGGTCCACAGCGAGATCGACCGCTACTTCAAGCTGGTGCTGAACCGTCCGGAGATCCTCAACCGCATCGGCGAGAACATCATCGTCTTCGACTTCATCCGCGAGGATGTGGCGATCCAGATCTTCGAGCAGATGGTCGACACCACCTTCAAGGACCTGCAACAGCAACAGGCGTTGTTCGTCGAACTGAGCTCCCAGGCCCGCCAAGGCCTGCGCACGCTGTGCCTGCATGACCTGTCCAATGGTGGCCGGGGCATTCGCAACCAGCTCGAGGCGCGCCTGCTCAATCCATTGTCCCGGGCCCTGTTCGATCAGGATGCGCAGCCGGGCGAGCGTTTCTCGATCACCGCGCTGGACGCCGGCGGCCTGCTCATGGAACGCCGCTGAAAATGCAGTTGAGCCTGTCGCGGGTGCATTTCCCGGTCACCACCCTGGGCCCCGGGCGGCGCCTGGGCATCTGGTTCCAGGGCTGCAGCATCCGCTGCCCCGGGTGCATTTCCGCCGATACCTGGGGGCCCGGCCAGCGGCGCCTGGACATCGACCAGTTGCTCACGCAACTGGCGCCCTGGCTGCGCGAAGCCGACGGCATCACCTTGTCCGGCGGCGAGCCCTTCGATCAGTTCGAGGCCCTGCTGCTTTTACTCCAAGGGCTGCGCCGCCAAAGTCCGGTGGACATCCTGGTCTACAGCGGCTATCCGCTGGAGCACCTGCAGCCCCAGCTAAGCAAGGCCCAGGGCCTGATCGACGGGCTGATCAGCGACCCCTACGAGGAACGCCTCGAACAATCCCTGGCGCTGCGCGGTAGCGACAACCAGCGCCTGACCCTGCTCACGCCCCTCGGCCATGCGCGCCTGGCGTCCTATGAGCGTCCCCTGGCAGCCGCCGACAAGGCCCTGGACCTGATGTTCGACGCCAACGGCAGCGTCTGGATGGCCGGTATCCCCCGACGTGACGACCTGCTGCACCTGCGCGACCTGCTGCAGGAGCAAGGCCACCAAATACAGACCAGTGCGCACCGCCACTGAATGGAATTCTCCCGATGATTCGCTTCTGCCCCAATTGCCAGACCGAACGCCCACTCCAGGAGCTGTTCTGCGAAGGCACCGTCGACCAGAACCCTTGTAACTGGGACCTGGCCGGCGAACCGCTGCGCGCCGACGGCTGGCGGCCCCAGGTCATCGTCACCCAAGACGCCATGCCCCAAGATCCCGTGCCCCAGCACGGCCCAGGCCAGGACAGCCCGCCGCCAGAGGCCCCGGCCCAGCCCGAGACCACCGCGCCGGGCCTGGTTTGCAGCAACGGCCATGCCATGGAACCAGGCGACCTGATGTGCCTGGAGTGCGACGCGCCCCCGGCCCAGCCCCCTGGCAACACGGCACCTGGGCCAGCACTTCCTGATGCCGAGGTCGACCCGGCCAGCGCCAGCCAGACCCTGATCGACGGCTGGGCGCTGATCCGCCAGATCAGCAGCACCGACGGCGTGCGCGAACGCTACCTGGCCAGCCACCAGGCAACGCCACTCCAGGCGGTGTTGACGCTCTACCGTCCCGGCGCCGAACCCGACCCGGCGATCTACGACGTGATCCGCCGCCTGCCCCGTGCGCATGTGCCCGAGATCATCGCCACCGGACGCTGGGACGGCCGGGCCTACGAGGTCATCGAAGAGCTCAGCGGCGGCACCCTGGCGGACCTGGGCAGCATCATTCGCGACACCGACAGCGTGCGCCATGTGGTCCGGGAACTGGGCCAGGCGCTGCATGCCTTCAACGAAGCCGGGCTGCGCCATCGCGACCTGCGCCCGGCCAGCCTGCTGGTACGCGCCCACGAGCCGCTGGACCTGGTGATCAGCGGCTTCGGCTCGGCGCGCCTGTCGGAGTTCGACCTGGATATCGTGTCGCCGCTGGAAACCAGCCGCTACATGGCCCCGGAGGCCATCGCCGGTGGGGTAGCCGCGGCCTCGGACTGGTGGAGCCTGGGGATGATCCTGCTCGAGCAGTTGACCCAGGGCGCCTGTTTCGAAGGCATCCATGCCAATGCCTTCCTTATTCATGTACTGGCCAACGGGGTGCCGATCCCCGATGACCTGGACCCGGGGCTCAACCTGTTGCTGCGCGGGCTGCTGGCCCGGGACCGGCACCAGCGCTGGCAGTGGCCCGAGGTCGAGGCCTGGCTCGATGGCCATCCGGTCGCGGCGCCGGCCTCGTCGTTCCAGGAGCGCGACGACGGCGAAGGCGCCACCTTGCAGCTGGGCCAGCGCCACTACCACAAACCCCGGGTGTTCGCCCTGGCCGCGGCCCAGGCCGAACACTGGGCCCAGGCCCTGGACCACCTGCTGCGCGGGGTGATCGTGACCTGGGCCGAACAGCTCGGCCTGCCCTCCTCGCTGCTCGCCGGCCTGCGCCAGGTGGTCCAGCATGACGGCCTGGAAGACGACTTGCGCCTGATGCTGGCGCTCAAGCTGCTCAATCCGCAAGTGCCGCTGATCCATCGCGGCGACATCGTCACCCCAGGCTGGTTGCTCGAACACCCGTTGGAAGGCTACCGGCTGATCAGCGGTTCGGTTCCCGATCTGCTGGAGCAGCTGCAGACCGACAACTGGCTGTCGCGCCTCAAGCTGCGCGCCGAGCAGGTGCGCCAGCGCGCCCTGCACCAGCAGGTCGAACTGGTGGAAGAGACCCTGCGCATCTACCTGCTGTCGACCTCTCGCGCCAGGCTCGCCACCCAGTGGCAGGAGCGCCAGCGCCTGCTGCCGGATACCGAGCATCCTGGCCTGGCCTACCTGTCGGAACGGCGAGTGATCGCCGAAGAAGACCTGATCGTGCTGCTCAGCGCCGCCATCGAGCAATTCCGCTCGGCCGACTCGATCATCCAGGAAGCCACCGAGCTGGCCCAGCGCACCGAGGTCGGCTGGTTCGACAGCGAGCAAGCAAGCGCACTGCTTGAGCACCCGCGCCAGGACCTGTACCGCAGCGTCGACGAACGCATCCGTGGTTTTGCCCGCAGTGGCGTGCCGGCGGTGGATGAGTGGGCCGAGCAGTTTCGCCTGGAACGGCGCATGCCCCTGGCCAAGGTACTGGTGCTGCTGGCCATTCCCGAGAGCCAGTGGCTGGAGCCGCAAAAGCAGCACTACGTATCGCAGATCCTCGACTTCTTCGAAAAGAAGGTGGTCACCGCGGTGATGCGCGGCCCGCTGGTGCGCATGAACATCGGCAAGACCACCGCCCGCGTCGACCTGGCCGAATTGCACAGCGAACGCCGCCCCGCCGCCGCCCTGCTCGACCACCTGCTGCAACGCAACGAGCGCGCGGTGAACCTCGACCCGGAATGCTTCCAGGCCGATCCGCGGATCGAGGCCCGACTGCATGCGCTGTACCGCCAGAGCGCGTTGTACAAGCGCGATACCGGCATCGACGGGCTCTACCTGGGCTTCCCCTTCTTGCTCAGCCGCGATCCGCGCGGCAACGCCCGCCCGCGGATCATCCCGTTGCTGCTGTGGCCGGTGAAACTGCTGCTGGAGCTGGGCCAGCGCGGCAACGCGCGGCTGGCCTTCGACGGCGAACGCGAAGAGGTGCGCCTGAACCCCGCGCTGGACAGCGTGCTCGGCGCCGAGACCTGCAAACTCTGGCGCAAGACCGCCGATGAATTACTCGGCCGCTCGTCCATCCGCACCAGCGACGTGATGGATGCCTTCGGCATGCTGGCCGGCGTACGCTCGCGCACCTTCGCCAGCCTGCCGGCCAGCACCGTGGAGGTCGCGCCCTACCAGGACGAACTGGCCTGCGCGGCGGTGCTGTTCCACGTCACCTTCATGGGCCAGGCCATTGGCGAAGACCTGCGCCAGCTCAAGTCGCTGTCACCCAACGGCACGGGCCTCGAGACCGCCTTGCGCCTCAGGAATGGCGAGGACGAACAGCCACCGGCCGATCCCGGGGAGTTGCAGCGCTATTTCACCGTGGCCAGCGACCCGTCCCAGGAAGCGGCAGTGCTCCAGGCCCGGCAAGGCCCCGGCCTGCTGGTGGAGGGGCCACCCGGCACGGGCAAGAGCCAGACCATCGTCAACATGGTGGCCGACGCCATCGGCCGCCAGCGCAGCCTGCTCATCGTCTGCCAGAAACATGCGGCGCTGGAGGTGGTGCACAAACGCCTGGTGGCCGAAGGGCTTGGCCAGCGCATCATCATGCTCAACGACGTCAACCGCGACCGCGAGCCGATCATCCGCAGTATCCGCGAGCAGCTGGAGGCCCTGTTCGTCGCTGGCGGCGACAGCCAGGGCTGGTTGCGCCAGCGTGAACAGACGGCGGAGCGGATCGAGGCCCTCGAGGGCGAGCTCGATCGCTACCATCAGAGCCTGCATCACCCGGACCCGGCCAGCGGCCTGAGCTATCGCCGCCTGTTGGGCGAGCTGATCGAACTGGAAGATGGCCCCGCGCCCCTGGAGTTCCCGGCCCTGCGCCAGCACCTGGCGCCCCTGGACCCCGCCAGCCTGACCCACCTGGAGGAGCGCTGCGCGCCGCTGGTTCGCCTGTGGTTGCCGGCACGCTACGAAGGCAGCCCCTTGGCGCAGCTGCAAGCCTTCGCCGCCGATCGCCCGACCCTGCAAGCCTTCGACGACAACCTGCGGGACTTCGCCCTGGCCGAGGCCGATCGCCAGGCCACGCTGCAAGCGCATCCGGCCAGTTTCGAGATCGACGACCCCGTGCCCTACCGCGCATGGATGGCGGCGCACGTCGCCACCTTGCTCGCCCTGGAGCCGCAGCAGCGGCTGCGCCTGGCCCGCTGGCTACCGCTGTTCCGCCTGCGCGAGCATGAGCCGCTGCCCCGTGGCGAGGCCATCCTCGACGAGCTGCGGCAATTGCAGCAGCAACTGCGCCAGTTGCCGGAAGATCGCTACCAGGCGGCGCTGTCGCCCGCCCTGGGGCTGATCGACCACAAGCGCCTCGGCAGCCTGGGCCAGGATTGCGCCAAGGTCATGGCCGCCCGTTCCTGGTGGTCGCGGATCAACCCCTTGCACCTGCTGCGCCGTGGCCGGCTGCGCGAGTTCCTGCAGGAACAGGGTGAAAACCGGATCGAGGAAGTCCTGCCCGCACTGCACGCAGCCATCGACCTGGAGCGCCAATGGCGCCCGCTGCGCGCCGAACTCACGGCCCTGCAACGGGAGCTGGGACTGGACGCCCCGGCCCCCGAAGCCGGCCTGGAGCTGAGCGCGACGGTCACCCACGACATCCGCCAACTGCTGGAGATCCAGGTCCTGGCCCAGGCCCTGGCCCAATCGCCCCGCGCCCACCAGGCCGACGCTGCGGTGCTCAGCGGCGACAAGCGCGAGTTCGAAGCGTTGCTCGGTGACCTGGACGCCTCGCTGATTCGCCAGGGCGTACGCCAGACCAGCCTCGACCAGCTCAAGCTGCTCGGCCACTGGCTGGGCGCCGAACTGCTTGGGCAACTGCAACAGGCTATCGAGCACAACCAGAGCAACGAGTTGCCCCTGGCCCGCCTGCAACAAGCCCTGCCCTGCCTCGGCGCCTACCAGGCGTTCCGTGGCCGAGCCAGCCTGCTGGGCGCGGAGGAGCTGGAGCTGCTGGCCCTGCTACGCCAACGCCAGGCGCAATTGGACGCCTTGGCGCCCGAGCAACTGGAAGCTGCCGTGCGCCGTCTGCTGAACCGCGAGGCGCGGCTGGGCTGGAAGCACCGCATCGAACAAACCCATCCCGAGTTGCTGTACGGCCAGGACGAAACCCAGGCCAAGGTCGCCAGCCTGGCCCAGGCCGATACCCGCATGCGCGAGCTCAACCGCGAGCTGCTGGCCAAGGGCATCGACCCCTCGCACCTGGGCAATCGCAAGCAATGGGAAGACGTGACCCGGCTCACCGGCAAGCGCTCGCGGCGTCTGCGCGAATTCATCGAGCTGGGTGCTCCGCTGGGGCTGATGAGCCTGCGCCCGGTGTGGCTGATGAACCCGGACGTGGCCAGTCGCGTGCTGCCGCTCAAGGCCGGCCTGTTCGATACCGTGATCTACGACGAAGCCTCGCAGATGCCGGTGGAGTTCGCCCTGCCGACCCTGTTTCGCGGGCAGGTCACGGTGGTCAGCGGCGACGAGAAGCAGATGCCGCCGACGGCGTTCTTCTCCAGCCGGGTGGAAAGCGACGAAGCCGAACTGTTCGACGGCGACGAACCCGACGCAGAAGCCGACCAGGAGCAACGCGAGGCCTTCGAAGACACCTGGAACCGCCGGGAGATCAAGGACTGCCCCGACCTGCTGCAACTGGCACGCAATGCCCTGCCCAGCACCACGTTGCAGATCCACTATCGCTCCGCCTACCGCGAGCTGATCGGCTTCTCCAATGCCTCGTTCTATGGCAACCGCCTGAATGTGCCCGTGCGCCATCCACAAGCCAGCATCGAGCGGGTCAAGCCGCTGGAGCTGATCCAGGTCGAAGGCCTGTACCAGAACCAGAGCAACGCCCAGGAAGCCGAGCGTGTCGTGCAGTACCTGGCCGAGCTGTGGCGCCAACCCTACGAGCAGCGCCCCTCGGTCGGCGTGGTGACCTTCAACCGCAAGCAGGCCGAGCTGATCGAGGAACACCTGGAGGCCCACGCCGCCCAGGACGAGCTGTTCCGCAGCGCCTACGCCCAGGAGCGCGAACGCAGCGAGGACGGCGAGGACATGTCGGTGTTCGTCAAGAACGTGGAGAACGTCCAGGGTGACGAGCGCGATGTGATCGTCTTCTCCTCGACCTTCGGCCGCAACAGCCAGGGCACCTTCCGCCGCAGCTTCGGGGTGCTTGGCCAGACCGGCGGCGAACGGCGCCTGAACGTGGCGGTCACCCGCGCACGGCACAAGGTGGTGATGATCACCTCGATGCCCATCGGCGACATCTCCGACATGCTCAATACCCACCGTGCGCCGGCCAGCCCCAGGGACTACCTGCAAGGCTACCTGGAATACGCCCGGGCGCTGTGCGCCGGGGAGTTCGACTACACCGGCAAGCTGCTCGACCGACTGCAGACCGACCGCGGCGACCTGCAACGCGGCCAGGGCCAGGATAGCGACGGCTTCGCCAGGATCGTCGGCCAATACCTCCAGGCCCAGGGCTGGCAGGCCGCGCCGACCAGCGAGGGCGACGCCTTCGGCCTGGACTTTGCCATCGAAAACCCCGGTACCGGCACCTACGCCATCGGCATCGAATGCGACGCCCCCAGCCACACCTTGCTGGAACGCGCCCGCGCCCGGGAGATCTGGCGCCCCTCGGTCCTGCGCCGGGCGATCCCGCATATCCACCGGGTGTCGTCCCAGGCCTGGTACCACGATGGCGACAACGAACGCGCCCGCTTGCGCGAGGCCATCGAACGGGCACTGCCGGCCGCCCAGCCAGATCCGGTCACGGCCCCTTCCAGCGATACGGAGATCTGCCCATGAGTGGTCCCAAGGTAGTGCGGATCGTCACCCGCGAAGAAATCATCGCCCTGTGCGAGGGGCACCTGCAGCGCCTGGAACAGGCCGTGGCCCGCTGGGAAGCCCAGGCCGCCAGGCTCGGCGAATTGAACGAGGAACAACGCAACGCCACTCGCGCCCGCGCTGAGCGCCTGCGCGCCCTGCTCGGCCAGGAACAGTTCGCTCAATTGCAGAAAGCCGTGCCGATCGAGATCGAGTACCTGCGCCGCGACCAGACAGAACGTGAGGAGCGCGCGGTGCTGCGTGCGACCGAGCAACGCCAGCGCCAGCGCCGCCAGCAAGAAAATGCCGCGACCCTGCTCGGCGCCCTGCGCGCCGCACAGGCAGCGGTTGCGCCCGAGCTGTTGCAAGACGTGGCGCGCCTGGCCGAAGGCGCCGACCTCGACCATGCGCAGCAGGTCCTGGCCCAGGGCTTCAGCCAGCTGGCCAGGGTCGACGAGACGGACAGCTTGAGCGAGCGCCAACGCGAACTGGCCCGGCAACTGCGCGAAGAGACACCCCAAGCCAGCCTCGAACAGTGGATCGCCGCGCAACAGCCAGCCGAGCGTGATCCGCGCCTGCAACGCATCGACCGGCATATCGCCGAACTGCAACTGCTCCAGGGCGCGCCAGCCGCGACCCCGTTCCTGCAACGGCTGGCCCGGGCCGAAGCCCAGGAGCAGGCGCAACAGCGCAACCTGTTGCTCGACAGCCTGGTGATCGAACTGGCCGAGGCCACGCGCGACTTCCAGCAGCGCCGCGAACTGCTTGGCCAGGTGCAGGACCTGGCCAGCGAACTCCATCCCCACGCCGCGGCCGATCACGCAACCCTGCTACGCCAGGTCGCCGAGTGCCACGAGCACAGCGACCTGGCGCTGCTGCAAGCGCTGAAGTCCGAATGCGAGGCTGCGCTCACCGCTGTGCTACAGGCCCAGGCTGCACTGGCCCAGCGCCAGGCCATGCTCGAGGGGCTGGCCCGGCTCGGCTACGAGGTTCGCGAAGGCATGGCCACCGCCTGGGCCGAGTCCGGCAAGGTGGTGCTGCGCAAGAGCGCCACCCCAGGTTACGGCGTCGAAGTCGGTGGCAAGGCCGACAACGGCCGCCTGCAGGTGCGCGCAGTGGCCCTCGACCCACAGCGGGACAAGGGGCGCGATCGGGATATCGAGACGATCTGGTGCAACGAATTCCAGCGCCTGCAAGCGCTGCTCAAGGACAACGGCGGCGAACTGCTGATCGAACGCGCCTTGGGGGTGGGCGAGGTGCCGCTCAAGGAAGCCACGGTCATGGGCGAGGAACGAGAGGCGGCGAACCTCCAGCAGCGGACGCTTTGAGCCGATCGCCCAGCAGCGCTTGGGTTTCCCGCCTCCTGGCACGCCCCCTAACCCTCCAGCAACAGGTGCCGGGGCGGGGCCTTGGCCACATGCTGCAGCACCGCCAGGGTCGCGGAGATCGCCTCCTGCGGGTGCGGGTTGTCATGCAGGCATTCATACAACAGGCCGGTAATGGCGATGCAACAGAACTCCAGCACCCCCGGCACATCGAGGCTGGGCGGCAGTTCCTGGCGCGACACGGCGGTTTCCAGCAGCCGCCGCAGATGCAGCTGGAGCAGCCCCCTGACCCAGTCCAGCCGCCGCTGATGGGTGCTGGGGTCGCTGCCGCAGGCGCCCTGGTACAGCATGATTTCCGAAAGACGGCGCGGCCCCTCGCCACTGACGGTGGCCACCAGGTCGTCGTGCAGCCGTTGCCAGCCGCGGTGGAAATCCACGGCTTGCGGCCGGTCGTTCTCCAGGGGCAGGGTCTGTTCGCTGAACAGCGCATCGAGCAGGTCCTGCTTGCCCTTGAAATGCCAGTAGATCGCCCCCCGCGTGACCCCGGCCTGCCGGGCGATCTGATCCAGGGTGGTGCTGGACACCCCTTCCCGGGAGAACAATTCGCTGGCGGCCTCCAGGATCCGGCGACGGGTGCGCGCGGCCTCGGCTGCGGTCTTCCTGGCCATGGCCCGGGCTAGTCCTGGGCCACGCGAGGAGTTCGGCCGATCATCTCCTCGATCTTCTGCTTGCACGCTTGCAAGGCCTGCTGGAACGCCTCGCCCCTGGCCGCCGCCCGTGAATTGGGGGCAACGATGGAGATCGAGTAATGGCCAAGGTAGGTGTCCAGCAGCACCGCGTAGGAACACAGGCCCTCGATGTACTCGTCCTGGTCATTGGCTGCGCCACGACCCTTGATGGCCCGCAACTGTTCCAGCAACGCCGCACGCCCCAGGCTCTTGGGGGTGCACACGGGCAACGGATCGGGCAGCAGCGCCTGCTGGGCCTCGCTCGACAACTGCGCCAGTAGCACCTTGCCGCCGGAAGTGGCCGTGGCCGGCACATGGATGCCGATGGGGAACACCACGCGCAACTCACGCTCGGCGACGATGCGATCCAGCACATAGACCTTGTCGCCAGACAGCGACGCCAGGCAGGTCGACTCCTGCACTTCCTCGGACAGGGCGCTCAGGTATGGCCTGACCAGGGAAATGATATCGACCTGGGCCTGGGTCACCAGTTGGCCGAAGGCCGGGCCCAGGCGAAAGCCGCCGGCCGGGCCCAGGGTCTCGACCAGATGCTCCACGCACAGGGCATTGATGATGCGCTGCACCGTCGAGCGCGGCAGTTCCACCACCTGGGCGATGGCTCCCAGGCTCAAGCCCTGGGGGTTGCTGCCCAAGGCCCGCATGACCGACGCGGCCCGCGCGATGACCTGTATCCCGCCGTGCTTGGCGCTGCTTTCTTCCGAATCATTCATACGACTCCTTGGGGCTGGCCGCGAGGCCGTCGTGCCGGGTTCTGTGAATTGGCCGCCACTCTAGTGGCAAGCGGCCGATCAGGCCAGCCGAGCAAATCCGAGCTTGCATTCGCTGAATCTCATGGTGGTACACTGTATCGCAATACGGACAACAAGTCGTAATTTTTGACTATTCAGTCCCACAACAGGAGACGAGCGTGAGACTCAAGCAAGCTTTGTGTGCGCGGCCATTCATTCCCCTGGCGGCCTTGTGCCTACTGGCCGGTTGCGGCGCCAAGGAGACGGAAATGGCTGCCGCCCCCGCGCCGGAGGTCGGCGTCTATACCGCCAAGGCCCAGGCACTGACCCTGACCACCGACCTGCCGGGCCGGACCTCGGCCTATCGCGTCTCGGAAGTCCGGCCCCAGGTGTCCGGGATCCTCCAGCGCCGGCTGTTCGCCGAAGGCGCCGAGGTCAAGGACGGCCAGCAGCTGTACCAGATCGATCCGCGCACCTACCAGGCCCGCCTGGCCCGGGCCGAGGCCAGCCTGCTCACCGCGCAGAACCTGGCCCAGCGCTACGAGCGCCTGCTCAAGACCAATGCTGTCAGCCAGCAGCAGTACGACGATGCCCTGGCCACCTGGAAACAAGCCCAGGCGGACGCACAGATGGCCCGTATCGACGTGCAATACACCAAGGTCCTGGCGCCGATCTCCGGACGTATCGGGCGTTCGGCCGTCACCGAGGGCGCGCTGGTGACCAACGGCCAGGAACAGGCCCTGGCCACGGTGACCCAGCTCGATCCGATCTATGTCGACGTCAACCAGCCCATCACCAAGCTGCTGGGCCTCAAGCAGGCCCTGGAGTCCGGGCGTTTGCAGGCCAGCGGCCCGGACCAGGCGCAAGTCAGCCTGACCCTGGACGACGGCACCCCCTACCCGCTCAAGGGCACCTTGAAGTTCTCCGAGGTCAGCGTCGATCCCACCACCGGTTCGGTGACCCTGCGCGCCGAGTTCCCCAACCCCGACCGCAAGCTGCTGCCGGGCATGTTCGTCCATGCCCAGCTCAAGGAAGGCGAGCAACAGGCCGCCATCCTGATCCCGCAACAAGCGGTCGGCCGGGATGCCCGCGGCGTACCCACTGCCTGGGTGGTCAAGGCCGACGACACCGTCGAACAACGCGAACTGCAGACCCTGCGCACCGTGGGCAACGCCTGGCTGATTGGCGCCGGCATCGCCGATGGCGAGCGGGTGATCACCGAAGGCGTACAGCGCGTGCGCAGTGGCCTGGCCGTCAAGCCGGTGGCGGCCGGCAACGTCAAGCTGGTGGCCGAGTTCGGTGCCGCCGCTGGCCCCCAGGCCCATTGAGGAGTCACTGATCCATGTCTCGTTTTTTCATCGACCGGCCGATCTTCGCCTGGGTGCTGGCCATCGTCGCGATGCTCGCCGGCGCCCTGTCGCTGCTGAAGATGCCCGTCAGCCAGTACCCCAACATCGCTGCACCCGCGGTCTCGATCCAGGTCAGCTACCCCGGCGCCTCGGCCAAGACCGTGCAAGACACCGTGGTCCAGGTCATCGAACAGCAGCTGGCCGGGCTTGACGGCTTTCGCTACATGTCCGCCGAAAGCAACGCCGATGGCAGCATGAACATCATCGTCACCTTCGAGCAGGGCACCAACCCCGACATCGCCCAGGTCCAGGTGCAGAACAAGCTGCAACTGGCCACCCCGCGCCTGCCCGAGGAGGTCCAGCGCCAGGGCCTGCGCGTGGTGAAGTACCAGATGAACTTCTTCCTCATCGTCGGCCTGGTGGACAACACCGGCAAGCTGGACAACTTCGACCTCGGCAACCTGATCGCCTCGCAGTTGCAAGACCCGATCTCGCGGATCAACGGCGTTGGCGACTTCCAGCTGTTCGGCTCGCCCTATGCCATGCGCATCTGGCTCGACCCCGGCAAGCTCAACAGCTACCAGCTGACCCCCGGCGACGTGGCCCAGGCCATTCGCGAGCAGAACGTGCAGGTCTCCGCCGGCCAGCTCGGCGGCCTGCCGACCCGTTCCGGCGTGCAGCTCAACGCCACGGTGCTGGGCAAGACGCGCATGACCAGCGTCGCCGATTTCGAGGAGATCCTGGTCAAGGTCAAGGCCGACGGCTCGCAAGTGCGGGTCAAGGACCTGGGCAACGTCAGCCTGTCCTCGGACAACTTCGCGATCTCCTCCAAGTACAAGGGCAAGGAATCGGCCGGCCTGGCCCTGCGCCTGGCCAGCGGCGGCAACCTGCTGGAGACGGTCAAGGCGGTCAAGGCGGTGCTGGAGAAGCAGAAGGCCTACCTGCCCGAGGGCGTGGAGGTCATCTACCCCTACGACACCACCCCAGTGGTGCAAGCGTCGATCCATTCGGTGATCCACACCATCTTCGAGGCCGTGGCCCTGGTGTTCCTGGTGATGCTGCTGTTCTTGCAGAGCATCCGCGCCACCCTGATCCCGACCCTGGCGGTGCCGGTGGTGCTGCTGGCGGCCTTCGCCCTGCTGCCCCTGTTCGGCCTGAGCATCAACGTGCTGACCATGTACGCCATGGTCCTGGCGATCGGCCTGCTGGTGGACGATGCCATCGTGGTGGTGGAGAACGTCGAACGCCTGATGCATGAGGAAGGCCTGTCGCCGCTGGAGGCGACACGCAAGTCGATGCAGCAGATCTCCGGTGCGCTGATGGGCATCGGCATGGTGCTCTCGGCGGTATTCGTGCCCATGGCCTTCTTCGGCGGCTCGGCCGGCATCATCTACAAGCAGTTCGCGGTGACCATCGTGGTCTGCATGGGCCTGTCGGTGCTGGTGGCACTGATCTTCACCCCGGCCCTGTGCGCCACCATCCTCAAGGCCCCCAAGGGCGATGCGCACCACGAGAAGAAAGGCTTCTTCGGCTGGTTCAACCGCACCTTCGAGCGCAGCACCCAGCGCTTCGAGCGGGGCGTGGGCGGCATGCTCAAACATCGTGGGCGCTACCTGCTGGCCTTCGTGCTGATCACCGGTGGCACGGGCTTTCTGTTCACCCAGATACCCAAGGCGTTTCTGCCCAACGAAGACCAGGGCCTGATGATGGCCGAGGTGCGCATGCCGCTCAACGCCACGGCCGAACGCACCGAAGCGGTACTCCAGGAGGTCAAGGACTACCTGGTCAACGAGGAAGGCGAGCGCGTCGAGCACGTCATGACCGTCAACGGCTTCAACTTCGCCGGCCGCGGGCAGAACTCCGGCCTGGTGCTGGTGGTGCTCAAGGACTGGGCCGTGCGCAAGGCCGCAGGTGAGGACGTGTTCAGCGTCGCCCGCCGCGCCAACCAGCGCTTCGCCAAGATCAAGGACGCCACGGTGATGGCCTTCGTGCCGCCGGCGATCCTGGAGATGGGCAACGCCATGGGCTTCGACCTCTTCCTGCAGGACAACTCCGGCCTCGGGCACGAGGCGCTGATGGCCGCGCGCAACCAGTTCCTCGCCCTGGCGGCGCAGAACCCCAAGCTGCGCTCGGTACGCCCCAACGGCAAGGACGACGAACCGCAGTTCCAGGTGCGCATCGACGACGAGAAGGCCCGTGCCCTGCAGGTCAGCATCGCGGCGATCAACGAAACCATGAGCGCGGCCTGGGGCTCGATGTACGTCAACGACTTCATCGACCTGGGCCGGGTCAAGCGGGTCTACCTGCAAGGCGTGGACAGCTCGCGGATATCCCCGGAAGACTTCGACAAATGGTACGTGCGCAACAGCCTGGGGCAGATGGTGCCGTTCTCCGCGTTCGCCACCGGCGAGTGGATCTACGGCTCGCCCAAGCTGGAACGCTACGGTGGCATTCCCGCGGTGCAGATCCTCGGTGAACCGGCGCCCGGCTACAGCACCGGCGATGCGATGCTGGCCATCGCCCAGATCATGCAGCAACTGCCGGCGGGTATCGGCCTGAGCTACAACGGCCTGTCCTACGAGGAGATCCAGACCGGCGACCAGGCGCCCATGCTCTACGCCCTGACCGTGCTGATCGTGTTCCTGTGCCTGGCGGCGCTGTACGAGAGCTGGTCGGTGCCGGTGTCGGTGATGCTGGTGGTGCCGCTGGGTATTCTCGGTGCGGTGCTGGCCACCCTGTGGCGCGGGCTGGAGGCCGATGTGTACTTCCAGATCGGCCTGATGACCACGGTCGGCCTGTCGGCGAAGAACGCGATCCTGATCATCGAGTTCGCCAAGGAACTCTACGAGAAGGAAGGCCTGCCCCTGGCCAAGGCTGCCATCGAGGCCGCCAAGCTGCGCCTGCGCCCGATCATCATGACCTCCCTGGCCTTCACCTTCGGCGTACTGCCCATGGCCATCGCCTCGGGTGCCGGCGCCGGCAGCCAGCACTCCATCGCCACCGGCGTGGTCGGCGGGATGATCACCGCCACGGTGCTCGCGGTGTTCTTCGTGCCCCTGTTCTACGTAGTGGTGGTGAAAGTGTTCGAACGCAACAAGCCAGCGATAGCCGCTGAAGGAGAAACGGCATGAAGCGCACCGGCCTCTCGATCGCCCTGGCCCTAGCCCTGGGCGGTTGCAGCCTGATCCCCGAGTACCAGCGCCCTACTGCCCCCGTGCAAGCGGCCTGGCCCCAGGGCGTGGCCTATGACCAGGCGACCACCGCCAAGCAGGCCCAGCCCGAGACTGGCGATACGGCCCTGGACTGGCGGCTGTTCTTGCGCGACCCATCGCTGCGCACGCTGGTGGCCACGGCCCTGGACAACAACCGCGACCTGCGCCAGGCCGCCTTGAATGTCGAGGCCTACCGTGCCCTGCACCGGATCGAGCGTTCGGCGCTGTTCCCCAGCGTCGATGCCAGCGCCGGCGGCAGCCGCCAACGCCAGCCCGCCGAGCTGTCGCCCAGCGGCAAAGCCGGAATCCAGAGCCAGTACAGCGTGGCCCTGGGCTTGTCCTATGAAGTCGACCTGTTCGGTCGCTTGCGCAGCCTGGAACGGGCGGCGCTGGAGCAATACCTGGCCAGTGCCGAAGCCCAGCGTGGCGTACAGATCGCCCTGGTGGGCGATGTGGCCATCGCCTACCTGACCTGGCGCAGCGACCAGGAACAACTGGAACTGGCACGCTCGACCCTGGCCAGCTACCGGCAGAGCCTGGAGCTGATCCAGTCGAGTCGCGAAGTCGGCACCGCGTCGGCGCTCGATGTGCGCCAGGCCCGCAGCCTGGTGGAAACCGCGCGAGTGCAACAAGCGCTGTACACCCGCCAGGTCGCCCAGGACGTCAATGCCTTGCAGTTGCTGCTCGGCACCGCGTTGCCCGCCGGCTTGTCGCGGACCACGGCCTTCGAGCAACCGCTGGCCGCGCCAACCCCGGGCCTGCCGGCCGACCTGCTGCTACGGCGCCCGGATATCCGCGCCGCCGAGCATCGCCTGCTGGCCGCCAATGCCGACATCGGCGCGGCGCGCGCGGCGTTCTTCCCGAGCATCAGCCTGACCGCCGCGGCCGGCACCACCAGCCGCGAGCTGGATGGCCTGTTCGAGGGTGGTTCGGGGCTGTGGAGCTTCGCACCGCAGATCAACCTGCCGATCTTCACGGCCGGGCGCCTGCGCGGCAACCTCGACTACCGCAAGGTGCTCAAGGACGTCAACGTCGCGGCCTACGAGCAAAGCATCCAGACCGCCTTTCGCGAAGTGGCCGACGGCCTCGCGGCCCGGGGCACCTTCGGCGAGCAGTTGCAGGCCCAGCGCGACCTGGTGAACAACGACCAGGCGTACTACGCACTGGCCAACCAGCGTTACGACGAAGGCGTCGACAGCTACCTGGCGGTACTCGACGCCCAGCGTGAGCTGTTCGGCGCGCAACAACAGCTGATCCGCGATCGGCTGAACCAGCTCAGCAGCGAAGTGAAGCTGTTCAAGGCCCTGGGCGGTGGCTGGGACAGCCACGAGCCCCTGGCCCTGGCCACCCAAGGCCAAGGCGGCAAGCAGTAGTTGAGCGGGCGTCCAGGCGAGCGGCCACGCCCCGCTCGCCTGAACGCCCAGGACCAGGTGACACCACGGGTTTCTTCCCGCTTGGCCAGTTCATGCAGTTCCCCACTGCATGGCTGGTCTTTTTTATTGCCCGTCCCATCCCGGCTCGCACCGGCCGAACACATACCGATCAACCAGGGCAATGCCCTGCCCCGCGCCTGGCCCGCCTGAGGCCTGCGGCGTCACTCACCACAAACCCATCACCCTGGCCTTTGAAGACCGGGTGCGCAGTTCAGGGTGCGAGGAACGTGATTTAAAAGTGGCACGGCCCGGTGATCGTGGGCACCGGGCCGCACCATGCCCTCCTGGCGGACGGACAGCGGCCGGCCTGGTGAGCGCCGGCCCTGCCCAGGCTTCCGTGCCTGGAACCCTTGAGGACTAGAAGCGGTAGCCCAGGCCCACCGTCAGCATGTGCAGCTCGCCACCGGCCTCGACACCTTCGCTGGCGCCCTCGCCCTTGGTGATGTGCCGTAAGTCGTACATGTAGGCGCCCGTCACCTCCAACTGGTCCGAGACCTGGTAGGTCAGCCCCAGGTGCAGGCTCTTGGGCTGGTTGCAGGGGGCGATGGAGACCAGCGTGGCCTCGCGATCCGGCACCTGGTGATTGGCCAGGGACACACCGGTACGCAACTGCAGGCGTTCGCTGTAGTGGTAGTTGACCCCAAAGCGAAAGACCTGCTGGTCGCGCCAGCCGAACCCCGGCCCGTTGCCGGCTCCCGGTGGCCCGCCCTGGGTCAGTGAATTGGCCAGGGCCTTCTCGCTGCTCCAGTCGATCCACAGGTAGTCGAAGGCGAAGGTCCAGGGTCCCGAGTCATAGGCCAGGCCCAGGCCCGCCTGCTGCGGCATGTTCAGGCGGCCATTGGGGATGATCTCCTCATGGGCCTCGAGCTTCTGGAACCACACCGGGCTCGAGTAGGTCAGGCCCAGGCGCAGCCCGGGGGCGATGGTCCCCAGGTAGCCGATGCCCAGGCCAGCACCCAGGGCATAGTCACGGTCGTTGCTTGCGCCGAAGTTCTCCAGTCCGTGGAGCATCAGGGTTTCATACCCCAGCTTGAGCGACAGGCCGAGGTAGTGCCCCGGCTGGAACTCGTAGGTGGCCGTGGGCGCCACCAGCATCTGCACCAGCTCGGACTTGACCTTCGAGGTGCCGAAGGCCGGCACCGACTTGCCGTAGTCGATACCGGCACCATAGCCGGATACCGCGACGCCGACGGTGATGTCCGGACGGTACTGGTAGTTGGCGCCGAACCCCGGCACGAACACCAGCACGTCATCGCTGTTCTTCGCGCCCTGCACGTTCGAGCGCAACTGCCCGGTGGTGGCGGTCAGGCTGCCATCGATCCGAGTGCCGACCCGGCCCATGCCGGCAGGATTGTTGACCGCCGCTACCGCGTCGGTGGGGTTGGCGATGGCGGCGCCGCCCATGCCCATGGCCTGGGCGCCGTAGCCGGCGTACTGCGGTCCGTTGGAAGCGCCCGCGGTGGTCGCGACCAGCAGCGGACTGGCGAACAGCAATCGGAAAAATCTGTTCATGACCCTGGTTCCTTGTAGTTGTTGTGATCAGGTCAATGGTTGGCGGTCCTGCGCCGGGCACAGCGTCGCCCGGGGCGCTTGCTGGCGGGCAGGCACCGTCGATAGGCAGGCAAGGCAAGCGCGGGCGCCCAGGCGCCCGCTGTCACTCAGCCCCGGGGGCTAGGGGCGGCCCGCACCTTTGCCGATGGCAACGCGGGTGGTGAAGATCGTGGTTTCGGTGCGCAGGTTGACCATGGCCTCGAAGATGTTGTCGCCCTCGACCTTGGTCGCCACCAGGAACAGGGTCTTGCCGTCTTCGCCGCCAAAGGTGCTGGCCACGCATTCGTAGCCCGGCATCGGGATGCGGTGGGTGACTTCGCCCTGGGGGCTGATGCGCATGAACTGCTCGGCGCGCAGCATGCTCAGCCAGATGCCGCCTTCGGCATCGATGGAGATCCCATCGACGCAACCACGCTTGCGGGCACGGTCTTCTGGCGAAGGGAACAGCAGCGTCAGGTCCAGCAGCACGCGGCGGTTGACCAGCTGGCCGTCGACGATGTCCACCGCGCTGAGGCGCTCGGCGAAGGTCTCGACGAATACCAGGGTCTTCTGGTCCGGGGTGATGACGATGCCATTGGGGAAGTTGCAGTCCTCCACCCCCACCGAGATCTCGCCGTTGGGCTCGACGATCACGATGCGCCCCGGCTTGAGCGGTTCACCCTCGAAGACCCGGGCCCCGACATCGTCGACATAGATCCGACCCTGCGGGTCGATCACCATGTCGCCGACATAACCGGTGAACACAGCGGACAGGTCGGCATAGAGTTCCGGGCCCTGGGGGGTGTAGCGGTACAGCCGGGCTTCGTGCATGGAGCTGAGGATCAGCTCGCCATTGGGCAAGAACCCCATGCCGTTGGGTTTGTGGGGCATTTCGGCGATGACCCGGCGATTGCCGGCGGCATCGATGGCATAGACCTTCTTGCCCAGCATGTCCGAGACATACAGGGTGCCGTCACGCCAGCGCGGGCTTTCACCGAAGTACAGGCCGCGGGTCAGTTCGTTCAGTGCATATTGTTCTTGTTCTACGGTCATTTTGCGTACTACCTCTGGTTTGTTGTCTGGTGGGTGGCGGCCCCAGCCCCAGGCAGGGCCATGGCGCGGGCCGCCACCGTCAAGCGATCTCGAACAACCCCGCTGCGCCCATGCCGCCGCCGACGCACATCGACACCACCACGTAGCGCGCCTTGCGCCGCTTGCCTTCGAGCAGCGCGTGCCCCACCTGGCGCGCACCGGTCATGCCGTAGGGGTGGCCGATGGCGATGGCGCCACCGTTGACGTTGCAGCATTCGGGGTCGATATCCAGCTGGCGCTGGCAATACAGGGCCTGGCAGGCGAACGCCTCGTTGAGCTCCCACAGGTCGATGTCCTGGACCTGCAGGCCGTGCTGCTTGAGCAGCTTGGGAATGGCCAGCAACGGGCCGAGGCCCATCTCCTGTGGCGCCAGCCCGGCCACCGCCATGCCGCGATACAGGCCCAGCGCGCTGTAGCCCCGCTGTTCGGCCAGGCGCCGGTCCACCAGCACGCAGGCACTGGCGCCATCGGACAGCTGGCTGGCATTGCCGGCGGTGATGCTTCCGCCATCGAGCACCGGCGCCAGGCGCGCCAGGCCGTCCAGCGTGGTTTCGGGCCGGTTGCCCTCATCCTGGTGCAGGGTCAGCGCCTGCAAGCGGGAAACCCCGGTGAGCTTGTCGACGATCTGCTGCCGGACCTCGATGGGCACGATCTCATCGGCAAACAGCCCCTGGGCCTGGGCCCGGGCGGTACGCAACTGCGAGACATAGGCGAACTCATCCTGCTGCTCGCGGCTGATGCCGTATTTGCGTGCCACCACCTCCGCCGTTTGCAGCATCGGCATGTAGGCATGGGGTACTGCCTGGATCACCGCGTCATCCTGCTCGTCGGCGACCCACTGGAAATAGCGTTGCTGCACCGCGGAGATATTGTCCTGGCCGCCCGCGGCCACTACGTCCATGCCATCGACGATGATCTGCTTGGCCGCCGTGGCGATCGCCATCAACCCCGAGGAACACTGGCGATCCAGGGTCTGCGCGCTCACCGAGACCGGCAACCCGGCGGCGAACACCGCATTGCGCCCCAGGTTGGAGCCAGCAGTGCCGGCGGCCAGCACCGTGCCGATGACCACATCGTCGATGGCCCCGGGCTCGACCCCCGCGCGCTCGACGGCATGGCGCAGGGCATGGCCCATCAGCGTCGGTGACTTGATGTGGTTCAGCGCGCCACGCCCGGCCTTGCCGATCGGCGTGCGCGCGGTGGAGACGATCAGTGCCTCACGCATGGGCGCCCTCCTTCACCGCCGGATACCGCCCCGAGAGCAACGCCCCGGCACCGGGCACCACAGGCTCCAGGCCCAGGTGGTCGAGCATGCGGCGCACTGTGCACACCGCAGTGGAAGTCACCGGAATGCCCAGGGCGTCCTCGGCCGCCTGGATCGACGGCAGCGACTGCATCTGCACGCAGGCCGACAGCACCACCACGTCCACGCCCCGGGTATCCAGGCGCCGCACATCCTCGAGCAACAACGCCGGATCACGCTTGCCCACCTCGAGGTTGTCGGGGATCTCGAAGGCGATCGAATCGACCACCTCGATGCCTTCGCTCTCGATGTATTCCACCACTCGGTCGCACAAGCCGCGCATGTACGGCGCCAGCAAGGAGATGCGCTTGGCGCCCATGATCTTCAGGCCTTCGACCAGGGCCCCGGCCGAAGTCATCACCGGCGCCTGGCACTGGTTGGCCCGGGCGATGGCCGTCAGCTCCTCCTGGACCTTGCGGTGGTAGCCGTTGCCCATGGCCATGATCGCCACCAGGCAGGCGGTGCTCATCACGTCCACCCGGGCGTCCGCCAGCTCGGCCGCGCAACGCAGGGCTTCGCGGTTCATCGCCTCCAGCTCCTCGCGGGTCACCTTGTGCATGCGCATGCGGCTGGAGTGGAAGGTGAAACGTTGCGGCCGGATCAGTTGCCGGGCATGGAGCATCGCCGGGATCTCGGTTTCCATCGTGGTGTTGGAGCTGGGCACGATCTGGCCAATTCGATAGGTCGCGTTCATGGGCGGCCCCCTTCATCAGTGATGTGGTGGAACTGCAGGATGTCTCGCAGGGCAGGCGGGATGGGCACCCCACGGCGCTCCCGTGGCTCGATGCAGATCGGCGCGAACACGCCTTCGAAGGCCAGGCGCCCGTCCGCCAGCCGGGCATGGGCCAAGAGGTCGAAGCTGCGCTCGCGAATCGCCCCGACCCGGATCACGATGTCCACCGTGGTTTCCGGCGGCAGGCTCACGTGGAAGGTCAGCGCCATGTGCTTGCAAGGCAGGCCGACATTGGCCTCGCCCTTGGCCCCCGGGCCCCAGCCGATATGCCGGTAGAAGTGCATGACGGCACCGATCAGGTACTCGCTGAAACGCCCGGTGAAGGCCACTCCCGCCGGGTCGCAATCGATCCAGCGCACCGTGCGCCGCACCGTGAACGGCTGATGGTCGACGACCATCTCGACACTCTCGTTCATGCCGGGCTCCCGACACGACCCAGGCGCGCCATCAGTTCCGGGTATTCGCGGCGCAGGCGCTGGTCATCCACGCGGCCGGTGCGGGTCATGAACTGGTAGACGAATTGCTCGGCGCTGTAGTCGTCCATCCAGCGCGCCATGTCCTCGTACCACAGGTAGGAGCGCTCCGAGGCGCGGATCAGCTTCTGCTTGCTGGGCTTGTGGCCCTGCTCGTAGGCCGCGAGGCCAGCCAGGGCATCGCCGCTGCAATCGAGCAGCGCCCGGGCCAGGGCAATGGAGTCGTTCATGGCGATGCGCGTGCCCGAACCAATGGAGAAATGCGCGCTGGCCAGGGCATCGCCCACCAGCACATGACGGCCATGGGTCCAGTGGGCATTGCGGATCACCGGGAACTGGCGCCAGACCACCCGGGCGCCACCGTCGAGCAACGGCGCGCCTTGCAACTCGGGGGCGAAGATCTTTTCCATCAGCGCCTGGCGCTGGCCGTCGCTGAGGCTGCCCAGGTCCAGGCGCTGCCAGGTAGCGTCGTCGCACTCGGCGACGAAGGTGCTCATGGTGTCGCTGTAGGCGTAGTAATGGGCCACGAAATGCCCGCCGCCATACTTGCGGAACACCAGCGCCGAGGCGTCGAACACCTTGGGCGTGCCGTACCAGGCGAAGTGGTTGCCCAGGGTGCTGCTGGTGGTGCCGAAACCGTCCTCGAAGGCCCGGCGCACCACCGAGTTGATACCGTCGGCGCCCACCACCACATCGGCGTCGTCCAGCCCCAGGCGGGCCAGGTCGGCGAGGCTTTCCAGGCGTTCGCGGTAATGCACTCGCACTCCCGCGGCTTCGGCTTGCTGCTCGAGGATCTGCAACAGGGTCAGGCGTGGAATGGCCCCGCCCTTGACCGGCAGGCGGATATCGATGGCAGTTTCCGCCTGCACGATCACTTGGTGCTCGTGCTGCTTGGTGGCGGCACACAGGGCATCATAGGACGCCTCGTCGGCCTCGCGCAGTTGCTGCAGCCCGCTGTCGGCCAGCACCACGCCAAAACCGAAGGTCGCGTCCGCCGCGTTCTGCTCCACCACTTCCACTTGCCAGTCCGGCGCGCCGCGCTTGAGCAGCAAGCCCAGGTAGAGCCCCGAAGGGCCGCCACCGACAATCGCGATCTTCATCACTGCTCTCCCCGGCTGATCTGCAACCGATAACGGTCGAATTCACTCACCTGGCCAACGAAGCCACCGGTCAACGCGGCGTTCCACAAGGCCGGCACAAAGCCCAGCTGCTTGCGCTCGAACACCAGGGCGTCTTCGGTGGTGATCTTCCAGTAGCCGTTGCCGAGCTTTTCCAGGTGCACGCCGCTGGCCTGCTGCGCCGCTTGCACCAACGGCGAGAACTCCGGCGCATCGAGCACGTACAAGGCCAGCTCGTCGTCGGCCCCGGGATCGATGGCCCTGGCCTTGGCCCGCCATACCTGGTCGATGCTGGTGAATGCACCGCCACCGGCCTGCAGGCCGTCTTCCAGGGCCATGGCCGCTTCCAGGGTGCGGGTGGCATCCTCGGCGTCCAGGGCGTCCATCGGCCGCTCCTGGATGGTGATCTCCAGGTAGTAGCCATTCGGGTCGTTGAAGTAGATCGACTCGATCAGCTCGTGGCGAATCTGGAAGATCAACGCGATGCCCTGGCTCTCCAGGCGCTCGCGCCAGGCCAGCAACTCCTCGCGGCTGTCGACGCGCCAGGCGGTGTGGGTGGCCTCGTAGCGGTAGTCCGCTACGGGCTGGGTGTAGTCCGGCTGCTCGGTGTTGATGTAGTAGAAGAACGCGATGGTGCTGTGCTGGCCGCTGTCGAAGAAAAAGTGCAGGAAATCGGGGTGGTTGGACGGTCCCCAACCACGGGCCGAGATCGCATGAACCAGCGGCAGCCCCAATTTGTCGCGGTAGAACTCCACGGTCTCACGAAGTTTCCAGGTGGGCCTGGCACTGTGGTGGACGCCTTTGAGAACGGGCTGGTTTGCCATTTTCGGTACTCCTTTGAACGGTCTGTCAGTTCGCTTGCTTGGCCTTTTCATGCAGCACGTTGGCCTTGACCTGCTCGCGCAGTTTTTCCTTGCTGAGCTTGCCGGAGGCGGTCAGCGGGAAGGCCTCCAGCACTTCGATGCGCTCCGGCCACTTGAACTTGGCCAGGCCGTAGTCCTCGAGGAAGGCGCCCAGCTCGGCGACCGTGGGCGCGGCGAAACCGTCGCGCAGCACCAGGGCGGCGCACAGGCGCTCATCGAATACCGGGCATGGGTAACCCACGGCCGCCACCGCAGCGACGGCCGGATGCCCGGCGACCGCCAGTTCGACTTCCTCGCAATTGATCTTTTCGCCACCGCGGCTGACCAGGTCCTTCAGGCGGCCGCAGAACACGAAGTAGGTCTTGCCCTCCAGGACCTTGGTGTACATCAGGTCGCCGGAGCGGTAGTAACCGTCGCGGGTGAAGGTTTCGCGGTTGCGCTCCTCGGCACGGAAATAGCCGTGGATGGTGTACGGCCCCTTGAACGCCGGTTCGCCGATCTCGCCGGGCTTGGCGTCCTGCTCGGTGCCGGGCACCAGGATGCGGATGTCGTCGAAGGCCGAGACTGGCCGGCCATTGGTAGTGTCGTGGGCCTCGGCCCCGTCTTCGCGGTGGCCGAACATGATCACGCCTTCGGTGATGCCGAACACATTGTGGGTCCGCACCCCCAGCAGCTTCTGCAACTTGGCGGCGCTGTTGGCCACCAGCACGCCCCGGGCATTGCCCAGGTCGACCCGGCCATCCTGGATCGCCGATTCCAGGCGGGCGATGATCGGCCCGCCAAGCATCAGCCAGGTCGGCCTGGTCGAGGCGATCAACGCAATCAGGGTTTCCGGCTGCAGGTCGGGGGTCACGGTGATGGTGCCGCCGGTCATCAGGAACGGCCCGAAGCAGCAACCCATGTTGAGGTTGTGCACCATCGGTTGCGGCATGAACAGCACGTCGTCAGCCCGGTAATCGAGCCACTGGGCCACGGCGCGCATGTTGTACAGGTACTCGTTGTGAAAGCGCGGGATGATCTTCGGCACCCCGGTGGTGCCGCCGGACAACTGGTAGACCGCCACCTGGAACGGGTCCAGGCGCACGCCTTGCAACAGCGCTTCGGCACTGGCCAGGTCGATGCCGTCCACCAGCGCATCCTGGTGCAGCACGCCGTCCTGGGCCGGGCCCCGGACCTGCATGATCAACTGCAACGACGGCGTGGCTTCGCGCATCTTGCGGGCGAAACCGACGCTGTCGAACTTGGCGTCATCGCCCTGGACGATATGCAGCTTGGCCTCGGCCAGGTTGGCCAGGTAGCCGATCTCGCGCTCGCGGTGCGCCGCCAGGGTGCAGATCGGGATCAACCCGGCCTTGAGGCAGGCGAGGAAGGCGATCACCAGCTGCTCGCTGTCGCGCAGCTGGAACACCACCGGGTCCAGCGGTTGCAGGCCCTGCTGCAGGAAGGCCCCCGCCAGGCGGGTGGAGCGCTGGTCCAGCTCGCGATAGGTGATGCGCAGCCCGGGGCCGAGCAGCGCGACGTTGTCCGGGTACTGGCGGACGATGGCGGCAAAACCATCGACCAGGGTCTGGAAACCGAGCACCCCTTCACGCAGGTAGCGCTCGAGCTCGCCCTGGGGCGGATAGACCACCCCGGGAATCGGCGCGGCGACGTGGCGCAGGGGTTCGCCGCGGGTATCCGAGGCAGTGGAGAAAGAGGCTTGAGTTGTTGTAATTGTCATGACTGCACGCTCTTGATCGTTAGGATGCTTGGCCGTTCAGGCTCTTGGTCGTCTAGAAGTGGTCTTGGAGCCACCGTTGCAAATGCCTGCCGGCGAGGATCTGGCCGCTGGTCTCGCCCTCCTCCAGGGCCTGGCCGTGATGGTTGCCGCGCACCCGCTGGCGCTCCTTGCTGGATGCTGGAATGGCGTCGTAGATGGCGTCGGCGTCGCCGGGGAATACGCAGTTGTCACCGCTGTACTCGATCAGCAGCAGGGGCTGCTCCATGGCCCCGGCGCACTTGGCCAGCGAAGCGTTCGAGGACAACCCGGACCAGGTCGACAGCCACGACTCCGGGGTCACCGTGCGGGCAAAGCTGACGCTGCCCAGGTTGGAAATAAACGGGTCGCTGCCCCACAGGGAGCCGACATAGCGGTCGGACGGGTCGAGGCTGGTATCCCAGCAGCGCAGGTCGGCATCGGTGCGCCACACCTGGAAGATCGGGCCATGGCTGGCCACGGCCTTGTCCTGGCGCGAGCCGCCGTTCTTGAGGCGTTCACGCGCGGCCTGGCGTTGTTCGACCAGGTGCCGGGCGAAGGTATCGATACGGGCGACCCGCTGGCGCTGCGCGGCGCGATAACGCTCGATGAACTCGGCGCTGTAGCGCGAGCTGTCCGGCGGTGCGCAAAAGCCATTGGCGGCGCTGAACGGGTCCAGCCGAGGATCCACCGAGAACGGGTCCAGCTCATCGGTGACCGAGGGGTCCAGGGCATTCATCAGCAAGATGCCCTGGCCCGGATGCGGCGACACCAGGACGATGCCGTCCGCCGCGGGCAGGTCGGCACTGGCGAAACGGGTGGGCCGCCCGGCGGGGGTATGGCTGATGCGCTGTGCGGGAGCGCACAGGGCCTGCTGGTTGTAGAAGGCAAACAGCCCGGCGCCCCCCGAATTGCCCAGCAGCACGATGGTCTCGAAACCCTGCGCCCGCAGGTGACGCATGCCGGCGGCGACATCGTAGAGCGCGAACTCGTGCTCCAGGCGCAGGTCGTTGCCGATCGAGCGCGCGCCCTGGACCCAGCAGGCCCAGCCCGCATCCAGGGCATCGGGCACCAGGTAGTGGGTCAGCACCAGCTCGCGAGGATGCATGATGAACAGCACCTTGCGCTCGCCACCCCGGGAAAACAGCATGCCCAGGGCGCCTTGGCCGTCCTCGGTCAGCAACGGGTACGGGGTGGATCGATACGGCTCGAGCATGCGCTGGGCACTCCAGGATGCACCACGCAGACCGGCGGTCACTGCGACTTTCTTGTTGTTGGGATTAGCCACGACGGGCCCTCCTGCCAGATCCCGAAGGATCGCTTACAAGCAATAATTGAGATGCACTCAATTAAACCTGAAGCCAGACTAGAACAACAATTGAGATAGTGTCAATTATAGCCCTGAAAAAATTTCCCGCCCTCGCCCGAAGGCGCTTGCGGATAGCCGGCCAACACGGCCTCCAGCGCCCCGAGCGCCGGTTGCAGGTCCTCGGCCAGGCGGGTCGCCAAGGGGGTGGGCGCCAGTTGTCGGCCTGCGCGCAGGAACAGCGGATCGTTGAAGCGCCGGCGCAACTTGCCCAGCACATTGCTCACCGCGGGCTGGGTCAGGCCCAGGCAGTGCGCCGCGCGGGAGACGTTGCGCTCGCGGTAGACCGCGACGAAGGCCACCAGGGCGTTGAGGTCCAGGCTGCGCAGCAGGCAGGGATCGAGGGAAGTGGGCGGCATAATTGACAGATCCTCAATTTGAACCCGGCAAAAGCTAGATGCTAATCTGAGAGCCTGTCAATTAGCCCATGGGACATCTGGATGTCTGAGAAACCCGCCTCCCCCGTCACCGCCAAGGCCGCCCCTCGCAAACGTTCGGGACGTCGTCCCAAGGGCGACCAGGACGTCTCGCGCGAGGCCATGATCAACTGCGCCATCGGCATCGCCCAGGGCGAATCCCTGGCGGAAGTCAGCATGGTCAGGATCGGCAAGGAACTGGGGGTCGCTGCCGGCATGGTCCACTATCACCTGGGCAATCGCGACGAGCTGATCAGCGCGGTGATCAACGCCGCATTCAAGGAGCGCCTGCAACAACTGCCGCCGATCACCGGCCACTGGCGCCAGGACATCGAGGCCTTCGCCCACTCGTCGCTGGCGATCCTCGAACGCTGGCCGGGCCTGGCGACCTACATTCTCACCGAGAACAAGTTCCGCCTGTTCCAGCGCGTGCAGCCGGGCGAGATCGACTATGGCCTGGCCTACTTCGATCACATCGGCCGGATCCTCGAACAGGCCGCCCTGCCCCAGCCCTTCGCCGCCATGGCCTATCACCTGTTGCTGCTGTTCATCTCGGTGATCGCCGCGGAAAAGGAAAACCACCAGGCGCCACAAGCCCATGGCGATTTCATCAGCGGCTACCTGGCCAGGTCCGCAGGCGACTACCCGGGCGCTGCCTTTCTCGGCACGCACTTTGTCCAGGTCAATAGCGGCAACACCTTCGAAGCCGGCCTCGGCCTGCTGCTGGATGGTTTCGAAACCTGGCGCCGGCCAACTGCCTGAGCGGCCAAGTGGGCCGGACCGGCTACATACGCAGCTCGAAGTCGGGGAACAGTTCGCCCAGGGCAGCCCACAAGTCGGGCAACCGGCCTTGGGGCATTGCAGGGGGCAGGTCCTCATCGAGCATCCGGGCAGTGCGTACCCACTGCACGACGAAGCGTTCGACGCCACGCTGTCGCAGGCGTTCGGCCAGGAGCATGAGCCTGGCCGGATCGACCAGGTGCCAGTGCACCGTGGTCCGGCATTCGTAGTCCACGCCACTTTGCAGCAGGTATTCCAGGCTGCGCCAGTTGGCCGCGCCACTGCCGCGCACGCCGGTGATGGCCTGGCAATCCTCGGCCAGGGACTTGACGTCGAAACCCACCCAATCGGCCAATGGCAAGGCCCGGGCCAGGGCTTCGGGCTTGATCCCGGCGCTGTGCAGGCCCACGGCGAAGCCCAGCTCCCGGACCTGGGCCATGGCGTCCGGCAACCCCTCCTGCAAGGTCGGCTCACCACCACTGAACACCACCGCTTCCAGCAGCCCCTGGCGGCGCCGGAGGAATTCCAGGACCTGCTCCCAGGGACGCTCATCGAGGCCTCGGGGCGGGATCAGTTGCGGGTTGTGGCAGTAGCGGCAGCGCCAGGCGCAGCCCTGGCAGAACAGCACGCAGGCCAGCCGCCCCGGGTAGTCGAGGGTGGTCAGGGGCACCAGGCCCCCGACCCGTAGTGCTCGGTTCAAGGGTGAGTGGCCGTGGCCGCGCGTTCGTTGAAGTGCAGGCGCTCGCGATGCTCGGACTGTTTGCCGGGATTGAACGCGGCGACCGGACGATGGTAGCCCATCACTCGAGTCCAGACTTCGCAGCGCTGGCGTTGGGCGGTAGGCAGGTTGGCTTGTGCAGTCATGGGAGAAACTCCTTGGTCTTCAGGGAAAGTGGCTCAGTGCAGGCTGCCCTGGCGCTGCGCCAGCAACAGGGCCTCATCGCATTTCGGGCAGAACTCGTGCTCGCCATCCAGGTAGCCGTGTACCGGGCAGATGGAGAAGGTCGGGGTGATCGTCAGGTATGGCAGGCGGAACCGCTCCAGCGCCCGGCGCACCAGTTGCTTGCAGGCCTGGGCCGAGGAAATCCGCTCGGCCATGTACAGGTGCAGCACCGTGCCGCCGGTGTACTTGCATTGCAGCTCGTCCTGCAGTTCCAGGGCCTCGAACGGATCGTCGGTGTAGCCCACCGGCAGCTGCGAGGAGTTGGTGTAGTACGGCGCCTCATGGCAGCCGGCCTGGAGGATGCCGGGGAAGCGCTTGCGATCCTCCTTGGCGAAACGGTAGGTGGTGCCCTCGGCCGGCGTGGCTTCGAGGTTGTACAAATGCCCGGTCTCTTCCTGGAAGCGCACCAGGGTGGCGCGCACATGGTCCAGCAGGTTCAGGGCGAAGCGCCGGCCCTGGGCGGTGTGCAGGCCCATCTGGTCGTCGCTGAAGTTGCGCAGCATCTCGTGCAGGCCGTTGACGCCGATGGTGGAGAAGTGATTGCGCAAGGTGCCCAGGTAGCGCTTGGTGTAGGGATACAGGCCGGCGTCCATGTGGTGCTGGATGACCTTGCGCTTGACCTCCAGGCTCTCCATGGCCAGTTCCATGAGCAGGTCCAGGCGCCGCAGCAAGCCGCTGGCATCGCCCTTGTACAGGTAGCCCAGGCGCGCGCAGTTGAGGGTCACCACGCCCAGGGAGCCGGTCTGCTCCGCCGAGCCGAACAGCCCGCCGCCGCGCTTGAGCAGCTCGCGCACGTCCAGTTGCAGGCGGCAGCACATGGAGCGCACCTGGTTGGGTTGCATGTCCGAATTGAGGAAGTTCTGGAAGTACGGCAAGCCATAGCGGGCGGTCATCTGGAACAGCCGCTCGGCGTTGTCGCTGTCCCAGGGAAAGTCATGGGTGATGTTGTAGGTGGGAATCGGGAAGGTGAACACCCGGCCCTTGGCGTCGCCGGCCTGCATGACCTCGATATAGGCGCGGTTGATCAGGTCCATTTCGGCTTGCAGCTCGCCATAGGCGAAAGGCATTTCCTCCCCGCCGATCACCGGGATCTGCTCGCGCAGATCCTGCGGGCATACCCAGTCGAAGGTCAGGTTGGTGAAGGGGGTCTGGGTTCCCCAGCGCGACGGTACGTTGAGGTTGTAGATGAACTCCTGGATGGCCTGGCGCACCTCTTCGAAACCCAGCCGGTCCTTGCGCACATAGGGCGCAAGATAGGTATCGAAGGAACTGAAGGCCTGGGCCCCGGCCCATTCGTTCTGCAAGGTGCCAAGGAAGTTGACCATCTGCCCCAGGGCGCTGCCCAGGTGCTTGGGCGGCGCTGCCTCGACCCGCCCCGGCACGCCGTTGAGGCCCTCGTGCAACAGGGTGCGCAGGGACCAGCCGGCGCAATAGCCGGCAAGCATGTCCAGGTCGTGGATGTGCAGGTCGGCCTCGCGGTGGGCGCGGCCGATGGCTTCGCTGTAGACCTCGTCGAGCCAGTAGTTGGCGGTGACCTTGCCGGATACATTGAGGATCAGCCCGCCCAGGGAATAACCCTGGTTGGCATTGGCCTGGACCCGCCAGTCCTGGCGGTCCAGGTACTCGTTCATCGAGGCCGCCACCTCTACCAGGGTCTTGCGATCGCGGCGCAGGCGCCCGTGCTGTTCGCGGTAGACGATGTAAGCGCGTAGCGAGAGGAAGTGCCCGGCGTCCATCAGCACCCGTTCGACCCGGTCCTGGATCTGCTCCACATGCAGCTGCGGACACCCTTCCAGGTGGGCCAGGACCGCCGCCAAAAGGCCTTCGCTTTCGGCTTCGGCGTACTCGCCAGTGGCCTTGCCGGCAGCGATCAGCGCCTGGCGGATCTTGTCCGCGTCAAAGGCCACCAGGCTGCCATCGCGCTTGTGCAGCCGGTTGTGCCCCACTTCGATCAGTGTGCTGTGCATTCACCCTCCTGACACTACATATAGGTGTTTTGGAATCTCAAAACACAAGATGCAGGGATATTACGGAGCATGAGATTGATTGCCATTGATCGTGATCAAGTATTTTTCCGCTCCCCGGCGACTGCCCAACATCAAACCCTGTAGCCGCTGCCGAGCAGCGCGAGGTTGCGTACGAGGCCGCAGGACTCGCCGGGCAGGCAACACGTTTCGCAAGGTTCTGCGGGATGGAAGGCTTGGCGGCAAATGGCGCGTCAGCCCCCGCTCATGTTCATGAAGCGCACCAGTTGCACCGCGCCCTGGGGATCGAAGTCATGGCGCAGCGGCTTGCGCCGCAACGCCTGTTGCAGGGCGTCGATCAGCGGCGCATCGTCCAGCGGATAGCGGCGCAGCAGGCCGCGCAAGTCCAGGGAGTCTTCCTGGCCCAGGCACAGCAACAGCTTGCCCTCGACGGTCAGGCGCACCCGGTTGCAGGTGGCGCAGAAGTTGTGGCTGTTGGGTGAAATGAAACCGACGCGGGTTCGCGGATGCTCCACCAGGCGCATGTAGCGCGCCGGGCCGCCGCTGTTCTCGGCGCTGTCGAGCAAGGCATGGCGGCTGGCGATCAGTCGCCGCACCTGGTCGCTGGCACAGAACGCCTCGCCCCGCGAGCGCCCCACCTCCCCCAGGGGCATTTCCTCGATGAAGGTGATATCGATGCCCTGGTCGATGGCGTATTGCAGCAGCGCCGGCACCTCGTCGAAATTGCGCCCCTGCATCACCACGCAGTTGAGCTTGATGCCTTCGAAGCCGGCCTGCCGCGCGGCCTCGATACCGCGCAGCACCTGGTCCAGGTCACCGTTGCGGGTGATGGCCCGAAAGCGCTGGCCGTCCAGGCTGTCCAGGCTGATATTCAGCCGGCGCACCCCGGCGTCGGCCAGGGGCCGGGCCAGGCGCTGCAACTGCGTGCCGTTGGTGGTCATCACCAACTCCCGCAGGCCCGGCAAGGCCGCGATCTGCCGGCACAGCTCGACGATCCCCGGGCGCACCAGCGGTTCGCCGCCGGTCAGGCGGATCTTGCGCACGCCCTGGCCGACGAACAGCGTGGCCAGGCGCAGCAATTCCTCCAGGGTCAGCACCTGCTGGCGCGGCAGGAACGTCATGTCGCTGGCCATGCAATAGACACAACGCAAATCGCAGCGATCGGTCACCGACAGGCGCAGGTAGTCGATCTGCCGCCCGAAGCCATCCTGCATCAGCTTGCCCATGCTCCTGCTCCTATTGCACCAGCGGCGAATCGGCACCCTGCAGGCGGATCCCGCGGATGTCCGCGGCGCCCACCAGGGTCTGCAGGTACTGCACCACCGCCTTCTGCCACACCCCCTGCTGCAGCTGGGTGCGGATCGCCGTGGCCACCGCCTCGTAGGGCAAGGGCTGGCCCTCGATCCGCTGGTCGACGCTCAGCACGTGCCAGCCATAACGACTCTCCAAAGGCTTGGCCACCAGGCCCTGGCCCTGGGTGAACAACTGGCGCTCCAGCTCCGGCACGGTCTGGCCCTTGCTGATCTGCCCCAACTCGCCGCCCTGCTCCTTGGACGGACAGGCCGAGTACTTGCGCGCCAGCTCGGCGAACTGCCCGGGGAACTGCACAAGCCGCTCGCAGAGAATCTGCGCCTGGGTGAAGGCCTGGGCCCGCGCCTGGGCATCGTCCGGGGCGCACTCGAGCAGGATATGCCGCACCGCCAGCAGCGGCGCGCTGTGGAAGCGCCCGCGGTTGCTGGCGTAATAGCGCTGGCAGCTGGCCTCGTCACATTCGGGCACCTGCACTTCATGTTCCAGGAGCAAGCGGGTGGCCGCCTCCTCCTGGTTCTCCCCGGCACCGAGCCGGGCCCCAAGGCCCAGCTCGGCGATCCGTTGCTGCAACAGCTCGCGGATCACCAGCGCCCGGGCGGCCAGGAACACCGCCTCCTGGCGATCGGCCGCCGGATGGTATTGCAGCTCCTGGGCCATGGCCTGGGGCTCGATCAGGGTGCCGTTGACACTGACCACCGGCCATTCCTGCTCACTGCTGGCAATCAGCTGCGGCGTTACCTCCACCGCCAGCTCCGGCCCCTGGCCAACCGCCTGGGGCGGGTGCACTGCCGAGGAGGAACAGCCGCCATTGCCACCCCCATTACCGCCACATCCGCATCCACTGGTCATGGTCGCCTCCTCAGGCTTTCTGCCGCACGATTTGATAACGCCGGCCCAGGTACCACACCGGGGCACTGACGATGTGCACCAGGCGGGTAAAGGGAAACAGCACGAACAGGCTCAGACCCAGCAGCACATGCAGCTTGTACACCAGGGCCACCGGGGCGATGGCCGCCGCCGCATCCACCGGCCGCAACAGCACGGTGTACTGCGCCCAGTCGGCGAGCATCACCATCACCGAACCGTCCATGTGCCCGGTGGAGGCGACGATGGTCAGCAAGCCCAGCAGCAACTGGGCCAGCAGCACCAGCAGGATCAGGATGTCCGAAGTGCTGGAAGTCGCCCGCACCCGAGGGTCGGTCAGGCGCCGCTTGATCAGCAGTACCAGGCCCAGCAGGCACAGGAGGCCGAAAAATCCACCGGAGACCATGGCCAGCAGTTGCTTGTGCTCGGTGCTGATCACGTGGTGATAGACCGAGGCCGGGGTCAGCAAGCCGACGAAATGCCCGGCCAGGACGAACAGCACGCCGATGTGAAACAGGTTGCTCGCCAGCCGCATGCCACGGCTGGAGAGCATCTGGCTGGAGCCGGCCTTCCAGGTGTACTGGGACAGGTCGAACCGCGCCCAGCTGCCCAGCAGGCAGATCGCCAGGGCCACATAGGGATACACCCCGAACAACAACAGGTTCCACTTAGACATTACCCACCTCCCCGGCCGGCTTGCGGGCCAGCCCTTGATCCTGAAAATCCACCCAGTGCAGCGGCACCGCGCTTTCCTCCCGGGGCTTGCCCGGCGCACTGGCCTGTCCGGCGCAACGGTCCTGCTGCTGGGCCTGGAGGAAGTCCACCGCCTCCTCCTCCCAGATCTTGTCCAGGGCCTCCAGGGAATCGTCGCGCTGCTCCGCCGCCACCTGCTCACGCACATCGGCCACGGCCTGGTGCGGCTCGGCCCCGGCGATCTGCAACAAGGCGCGGAAGCAGCCGGCATAGAAGCTCTCACGCTCCTCCAGGCGGGCGGCGAGCAGCGCCAGCAGGTGCGCGACATCGGCCAGGCCCTCGCGCGCCTCCAGCTCATCGCGAGTCGACAGGTACTCCAGGTACAGCGGGATGTAGTCCGGCAGCTCCTTGACGCCCAGGGCGAAACCCGCCGCCTCGTACTGGGCCAGCAAGTCGACCATGGCCTGGCCGCGATCGCGGGACTCGCCGTGCACATGCTCGAACAGCAGCAGCGACAGTGACCGCCCCCGGCCGAACAGCGCCCCGTAGTGCTCCTGGCGGTCCATCAGGTCGTTGTTGCAGATCAGCTCCAGCAGCTCGAACAGCGCCCCGCGCTGGCGCGGGCTGATCTCCCGGGCCTGGATGATCGCCTGCTCCAGTTCATCTCGGCCGGCGACCAGTTCCTGGGTCGGGTAGTCCAGCAGCAGTGAAATCACCTTGAGAATGCGCATGGTCAGTCCTCCCACAGTTGGACGGTCTTGATGATGTCGCGGCGGTTGGCCTTCTTCGCGCCGAACAGGTTGGTGTCGGAACTGCCGCTGCAGCCGCTGCCGAAGCTGAAGCCGCAGCCCGAGCGCTCGGCGAAGGCGTCGCTCATGGCCTCTTCGCGATGGGCGCTGGGCACCACGTAGCGATCTTCATAGTTGGCGATGGCCAGGTAGCGGTACATCTCCTCGACCTGGGCCACGCTCAGGCCGACGTCGGCCAGGACTTGCAGGTCCGGTGTGCCGTCCACCTGTTCCGAGCGCTTGTAGGCACGCATCGCCAGCAGGCGCTTGAGTGCGCGCCGCACCGGTTGCTCGTCACCGGCGGTCAGCAGGTTGGCCAGGTAGCGCAGCGGAATGCGCAGGCTGTCGACATCCGGGATCACCCCGCTCATGCCCACGGTGCCGGCCGCCGCGGCGTTCTGGATCGGCGACAGCGGCGGCACGTACCAGACCATCGGCAAGGTCCGGTATTCCGGGTGCAGTGGCAGCGCCAGTTGCCAGTCCACGGCCATCTTGTACACCGGCGAGCGCTGCGCGGCGTCGATCACCGACTGCGGCACGCCATCGGCCAGGGCCTGGCGGATCACCGCCGGATCGTGGGGGTCGAGGAAGATCTCCAGCTGCTTCTGGTACAGGTCCTGCTCGTCGGCGGTACTGGCCACCTCGCTGATGCGGTCGGCGTCGTAGAGCAGCACGCCGAGGTAGCGAATGCGCCCGACGCAGGTCTCGGCGCACACGGTGGGCATGCCGGCCTCGATCCGTGGGTAGCAGAAGATGCACTTCTCGGACTTGCCGCTCTTCCAGTTGAAATAGATCTTCTTGTACGGGCAGCCGCTGATGCACATGCGCCAGCCACGGCACTTCTCCTGGTCGATCAGGACGATGCCGTCTTCCTCGCGCTTGTAGATCGCCCCGCTCGGGCAGGACGCCGCGCAGGCCGGGTTCAGGCAGTGCTCGCACAGGCGCGGCAGGTACATCATGAAGGTGTTTTCGTACTCACCGTAGATGTCCGCCTGGATCTGGTCGAAGTTGCGATCCTTGCGGCGCTTGGCGAACTCGCTGCCCAGGATCTCCTCCCAGTTGGGTCCCCACTCGATCTTCTCCATGCGCTTGCCCGACACCACCGAGCGTGGTCGCGCGGTGGGCTGGTGGTTGCCCGAAGGCGCGGTGTGCAGGTGCTGGTAGTCGAAGTCGAACGGCTCGTAGTAGTCGTCCAGGCCTGGCAGCTCGGGGTTGGCGAAGATATTGGCCAACACCCGGAACTTGCCGCCGATGCGCGGGTTGATCGAGCCATTGGCGTTGCGCACCCAACCGCCCTTCCACTTGTCCTGGTTCTCCCACTCCTTGGGGTAGCCGATCCCGGGCTTGGTCTCGACGTTGTTGAACCAGGCGTATTCCATGCCCTCGCGGCTGGTCCAGACGTTCTTGCAGGTGACCGAGCAGGTGTGGCAGCCAATGCATTTGTCCAGGTTCAGGACCATGCCGATTTGCGAACGGATCTTCATGACTGCATTCCTCATTCCATCTCGGTGGGCAACGGCTGTGGCAGCTCGTCGCCACGGGAACCGTCGAGCCAGTCGACCTCGGCCATCTTGCGCACCACGACGAACTCGTCGCGGTTGCAACCGACCGTGCCGTAATAGTTGAAACCGTAGGCCTGCTGGGCATAGCCGCCGATCATGTGGGTGGGCTTGAGCACCACCCGGGTCACCGAGTTGTGGTGGCCGCCACGGGTGCCGGTGGTCTCGGAACCGGGCACGTTCACGATCCGTTCCTGGGCGTGGTACATCATCACCATGCCCTCCTTGACCCGCTGGCTGACCACCGCCCGGGCGGTCGCCGCGCCGTTGGCGTTGAAGCACTCGATCCAGTCGTTGTCCTGGATGCCGGCGCGCTTGGCGTCGATCTCCGAGAGCCAGACGATCGGCCCGCCACGGCTCAGGGTGAGCATCAGCAGGTTGTCGCTGTAGGTGCTGTGGATCCCCCACTTCTGGTGCGGGGTGATCCAGTTGAGGACGATCTCCGGGTTGCCGTTGGCGCGCTTGCCCTTCACCGCTTCGATGGTCCGGGTGTCCACCGGTGGCCGGTAGTTCATCAACTGCTCGCCGAAGGCCTGCATCCACGGGTGGTCCTGGTAGAACTGCTGGCGCCCGGTGATGGTGCGCCACGGGATGTTCTCGTGGACGTTGGTGTAGCCGGCGTTGTAGCTCACGTGGTCGTCTTCCAGGCCGGACCAGGTCGGACTGGAGATGATCTTGCGCGGCTGGGCCTGGATATCGCGGAAGCGGATCGCCTCATGGGCCTTGGATTGCGCCAGGTGGCTGTGGTCGATACCGGTAAACCGCGACAGGGCTTCCCAGGCCTTGAGCGCCACGCGGCCGTTGGTTTCCGGGGCCAGGGACAGCACCACTTCGGCGGCGTCGATGGCGGTGTCGATCTTCGGCCGGCCCTGGCTGATGCCCGCCTCCTGCTCGCGGTAGTTCAACTCGCCCAGCAGTTGGACTTCCTCCTCGGTGTTCCAGTTGATGCCCTTGCCGCCGTTGCCGAGCTTTTCCAGCAACGGGCCCAGGGAGGTGAACTGCTTGTAGATGTTCGGGTAGTTGCGCTCCACCACTTGCAGGTTCGGCGCGTTCTTGCCCGGCTGCGGCGCCACTCCGGCGCTCTTCCAGTCGCTGCCGCCGAAGGGTTGGGCCAGCTCGCCGACGCTGTCATGCAGCAGAGGCACGGTGACCAGGTCCTGCTCGACCCCCAGGTGCCCTTCGCTCATCTCGGAGAAGGCCTTGGCGATGCTCTTGTAGATCTCCCAGTCGGTGCGCGATTCCCAGGCCGGGTCGATGGCCGCCGACAGCGGGTGGATGAAGGGGTGCATGTCCGAGGTGTTCATGTCGTCCTTCTCGTACCAGGTCGCGGTCGGCAGGACGATGTCGGAATACACGCAGGTCGAGGACATGCGGAAATCCAGGGTGGTGACCAGGTCCAGCTTGCCGGTCGGGCCCTGCTCGACCCATTCGGCTTCCTGCGGCTTGCAGTCGCCGGACTGGCCGATGTCCTCGTTCATCACGCCGTTGCGGGTGCCCAGCAGGTACTTGAGCATGTACTCGTGGCCCTTGCCGGAAGACCCCAGCAGGTTCGAGCGCCAGATGAACATGTTGCGCGGGAAATTGGCCGGATCGTCCGGCTGCTCGCAGGCGAAGCGCAGGCTGCCGTCCTGCCAGGCCTTGACCACGTAGTCCTTGGGCGCCATGCCGGCCGCGGCGGCGTCACGGCAGATGTGCAGCGGGTTGCTGCTGAACTGCGGCGAGCTGGGCAGCCAGCCGGCGCGCTCGGCGCGGATGTTGTAGTCCAGGGCGTGCTCGGGGAACTGGCTCTTGTCGGCCAGGGGCGAGAGCACGTCGTGCATGTTCATCTTCTCGTGGCGCCACTGCGAGCTGTGGGCATAGAAGAAACTGGTGCCGTTCATCTGCCGGGGTGGCCGGCTCCAGTCCAGGCCGAAGGTCAGGGGCAGCCAGCCGCACTGCGGGCGCAGTTTCTCCTGGCCGACGTAGTGGGCCCAGCCGCCACCGGTCTGGCCGATGCAGCCGCAGAGCATGAGCATGTTGATCAGCCCGCGGTAGCTCATGTCCATGTGGTACCAGTGGTTGAGCGCCGCGCCGAGGATGATCATCGAGCGGCCACGGGTCTTGTCGGCGTTGTCGGCGAACTCCCGGGCGATCTGAATCGCCTTCTCGCGGCTGACGCCGGTGATCTGCTCCTGCCAGGCCGGGGTCCCGGGTACGTTGGCATCGTCGTAGTCGCGAGCGACGTTGGCGCCGCCCAGGCCGCGGTCGATGGCCAGGTTGGCCGCCGACAGGTCGAACACCGTGGCCACCTTGACCTGGCTGCCGTCGGCCAGGGTCAGACTGCGCACCGGCACCCGGCGAAACTGCACGGCATCGCCCGCCACATGCTCGAAGTGCTCGTGGCCGGCACCGGCGAAGTACGGGAACGCCACCTCGGCGACGTCGCCGCCGATCAGGCTCAGGCGCAGGTCGATCTCGCGCCCGGCGCCGCCCTCGCGGGGCAGGATATTCCACTTGCCCTGCTCGCCCCAGCGATAGCCGATCGAGCCTTGGGGCGAGACCAGCTGGTCATCGGCATCCAGGGCAATGGTCTTCCACTCGGGGTTGTTGTCCTGGCCCAGGTTGTCGGCCAGGTCCGAGGCGCGCAGGAAGCGGTCCGGCTGGTAGCCGGCGCCCGGCGCGGTGCCGAGCATCGGCTTGAGCAGCACCAGCACCGGCAGGTCGGTGTAGCGCTTGGCGTATTCAGTGAAATAGGCGCTGGGCCGCTCCAGGTGGAATTCCTTGAAGATCACATGGTTGAAGGCCTGGGCCAGGGCCGCGTCGGTGCCCTGCTTGGGGTTGAGCCACAGGTCGGTGAGCTTGGCCACCTCCGAATAGTCCGGGGTGATGGCCACGGTCTTGGTGCCCTTGTAGCGCACCTCGGTGAAGAAATGCGCATCGGGGGTACGGGTCTGCGGGACGTTGGAACCCCAGGCGATGATGTAGTTGGAGTTGTACCAGTCGGCCGACTCCGGCACGTCGGTCTGCTCGCCCCAGACCATCGGCGAGGCGGGAGGCAGGTCGCAGTACCAGTCGTAGAAGCTCAGGCAGGTGCCGCCGATCAGCGACAGGTAACGGGCGCCGGCGGCGTAGCTGATCATCGACATGGCCGGGATCGGCGAGAACCCCACCACCCGGTCCGGGCCGTACTGCTTCACGGTGTAGACGTTGGCGGCGGCGATGATCTGGGTCACCTCGTCCCAGCTGGAACGGATGAAGCCACCCATGCCGCGCTTGCTCTTGTAGGAGTCGGCCTTGGCCCGGTCCTCGACGATGCTGGCCCGGGCCTCCACGGGTGGCAGGGTCTGGCGCGCCTCGCGCCACAGCTTGAGCAGCGCCTTGCGTACCTTGGGGTACTTCAGGCGGTTGGCACTGTAGATGTACCAGCTGTAGCTGGCGCCCCGGGGGCAACCACGGGGCTCGTGGTTGGGCAGGTCGGTGCGGGTGCGCGGGTAGTCGGTCTGCTGGGTTTCCCAGGTGATCAGGCCGTTCTTCACGTAGATCTTCCACGAACACGATCCGGTGCAGTTCACCCCGTGGGTGGAGCGCACGATCTTGTCGTACTGCCAGCGCGAACGGTAGACGTTCTCCCAGTCGCGCGATTCCTTGCGAGTTTCCCCGTGACCGGCGGAAAACTCGCCTTGCTTGCGGTTGAAAAACCGCAGTTGATCCAGCAAGTGACTCATGATGCTGTCCTCTCAGGCGTGCTGCGGGGTTCTGCGCCCCGACTCGGCAAAGGTTGGATACGGGGGCATGTCAGCAAGGGGTCTGGGCGCCCTTGCGGGCGTACCACCACCAGGTCACGACGATGCAGCTCAGGTAGAACACCACGAACATGTAGAAGGCCAGCGCCGGGCTGCCGGTCAGGCTCATCGAGGTGCCGAAGGTCTTGGGAATGAAGAAGGCGCCGAAGGCCCCCATGGCCGAACTGAAGCCCAGCACCGCGGCCGACTCCTTGCCGGCGTCCTTGAGGGCCTGCTCGCGGGCGGCGCTGCCCTTGCCGCTGGCGGCGCGCTCATGCAGGGTGCGAAAGATCACCGGGATCATGCGAAAGGTCGAACCGTTGCCGATGCCGGTGGTGATGAACAGCAGCATGAACAGGCCGAGGAAGCCGTAGAAGTTGCCGCTCTCCCCCGGCTGCGGGATGAACGCCAGCACGCCGAAGACCATCAGGATCATCAGCACGAAGTTCCACAGGGTCACCCGCGCGCCGCCCAGCTTGTCCGCCAGCCAGCCACCCAGTGGCCGGACCAGGGCGCCCACCAGCGGGCCGAGGAAGGCGAACGTCAGGGCGTTGACCTGGGGAAAGGCCGTCTTGATCAGCAGCGGGAATGCCGCCGAGAAGCCGATGAACGAGCCGAAGGTGGCCAGGTACAACCAGCACATCAGCCAGTTGTGCTTGCGCTTGAAGATCACCGCCTGCTCGCTGAACGAGGCCCTGGCGCTGGACAGGTCGTTCATGCCGAACCAGGCCGCCAGGGTCACCAGCAGGATGAACGGCACCCAGATGAAACCGGCGTTCTGCAACCACAACCGGCCACCGTCGGCCAGCACCTGGGGTTGGCCGCCCAGCACCCCGAACAGGCCGAAGGTGATCACCAGCGGTACGCAGAACTGCATCACCGACACCCCGAGGTTGCCCAGCCCGGCGTTCAAGCCCAGGGCCGTGCCCTGCTGCGACTTGGGGTAGAAGAAGCTGATGTTGGCCATGCTCGAGGCGAAGTTGCCACCGCCAAAACCGCACAGCAGCGCGATCATCACGAACACGCTGTAGGGCGTGGCCGGGTCCTGCACGGCAAAGCCCATCCACAGCGACGGCGCCAGCAGCGAGGCGGTGCTCAGGGCGGTCCAGCGCCGGCCGCCGAAGATCGGCACCATGAACGAGTAGAACACTCGCAGCGCCGCCCCCGAGAGTCCCGGCAGGGCCGCCAGCCAGAACAGCTGGTCGGTACTGAAGCTGAAGCCGATGGCATTGAGGCGCACGATCACCGTGCTCCAGACCATCCACACGGCGAAGGCCAGCAACAGCGCGGGAATCGAGATCCACAGGTTGCGGGTGGCCGTGCGCTTGCCGCTCTGGCCCCAGAAGGCCGGGTCCTCCGGGCGCCAGTCGTGGATCACCGGGCCAGTGCCGGGCGTATTAAGAACCGACATGTTCTTCTCCTTGGGAAATGCTCGAAAACGGTGCCTGGATGGCGGATGGGTGCTTGCCCAGTAGCGGGCGCCGACGGATCTCGCTGAGGTACATCCAGATCAGCGACACCCAGACCACGCCGTACATCAACATGAAGCAGGAAGAGCGCACGCCGGTGAGGTCCACCAGGGCGCCGAACAGGATCGGCAGGATGAAGCCGCCCAGGCCACCGGCCAGGCCGACGATGCCGGACACCGCGCCCATGTTCTGCGGGTAGTCGTTGGCGATGTACTTGAAGACCGAGGCCTTGCCGAAGGCGAAGGCGATGCCCATGACGAACAGCAGCACGGTGAACAGCGCAGGGTTCAGACCGATATGCAAGTCCAGCGGGCCGTTGACGGTCTGCACCTGCAACTGGGTCTGCGGGTAGGACAGCAGGAACAGGCAGATCCAGCTCACCCACAGCACCCACCAGGTCACGCTCTGGGCGCCCCAGCGGTCCGACATCCAGCCGCCGACGGCGCGCAGCACCCCGCCCGGCAGGGAGAAGCAGGCAGCCAGCAGCGCGGCGCTCTGCAGGCTGAAGCCGTACTCCTGCACGTAGTACTTGGTCATCCACAGGGCCAGGGCCACATACCCGCCGAAGACGATCGAGTAGTACTGGCAGTAGCGCCACACGGCAGGCTCGGCCAGGGCCTTGAGCTGTTCGCCCAGGCCGACCGTGGACACCCGGCGATGGGCCTTGTTGTCGGCGCTGAAGAACCAGAACAGCAGCGCGGTGAGGAACAGGATGGCGCTGAACACCTTGGGTACCAGTTGCCAGCTACCGGCGGCGATCAGCGCCGGGGCGAGGAACTTGGTGACGGCCGAACCGGCATTGCCCGCACCGAAGATGCCCATGGCCAGGCCCTGGTTGTCCTGGTCGAACCACTTGGCGACATAGGCGATGCCCACCGAGAACGAGCCCCCGGCCAAGCCGACGAACAAGCCCAGCACCAGGAACTGCCAGTAGGCGGTGGCGTGGCTGACCAGGTACAGCGGCAGCACGCAGGCCAGCATCAGCAGGCAGAACACGCTGCGTCCGCCGAAGCGGTCGGTGAGCATGCCCAGCGGCAGGCGCACCAGGGAACCGGTCAGCACCGGGGTGGCGGTCAGCAGGCCGAACTGGGTTTCGTTGAGCTGCAACAGCTCCTTGATCGGCACGCCGAGCACGGCAAACATCATCCAGACCATGAAGCAGACGGTGAAGGCCAGGGTGCTCATGCCCAGCACCAGGCCTTGGCGTAATCGTGGTTGAGTCATCTTGGAGTCTCCAGCCATTGATCCATGGCTGCAGACTAGGGAGGCCAACCCCGATAAAACTTGACACCGATCAAGGAAGCCCAGGCGCCTGCATGTCTATGCTTGCGCCGCCTACCTCCAAGGAGGTAGCGCCGAAAAACCTCTGAACCCTTTGTTTATCAGGGCCTTGCCAGTTTCCCCAGGAGCTGCGCGAGGCAACCTTGGGTGAGCAACTCTTTAGAGGTAGAGCGCCAGGGACCGGCTGCGAAACAACCTTTTGCCATCCCGGAGCGCTACATGCCCCCTTCTCACCTGCCCGCTTTCGGTGATCACCGATGATCGCCTGGTTGCGCAGTTCGCTGCCGGCCCGCGCCGGCCTGGCGGTGATCCTGATCAGCGTGCTGGCCCTGGCCAGCTCTCTGAGCGCCGGCCTGATCGCCTGGTTCAGCCAGGGCGACGCAGCGGCGATCAATACCGCAGGCTCGGTGCGCATGGAGACCTACCACCTGAGCTGGAAACTGGCCGCCGGCGCCGGGGCCGACGAGCTCGAGCGCATCAGCCAGAGCCTGCAGCAACGCCTCAACAGCCCGGCGCTCAAGACCGTGCTGGAGGACGGCAACGACCTCGACCTGCAGCTCAGCTACCGGCAGTTGCAGGACGACTGGCAGCAGATCCTGCAACCGGCGCTGCAACGCGGCGATGCCAGGCTGTTCCAGGCCAGCACCCAGCCCTTCGTCGAGCGGCTCAACCAGTTCGTCAGCCTGTTGCAGCACGAGAACGAGCACAAGCAAGGCTGGCAACAACTGATCCAGGGCGCGGCCTTGTTCACCACCATGATCGTCCTGCTGTTCGGCCTGTATGAACTGCAATCCAACGTGATCAGTCCGCTCAAGGAACTGGTGGACGCCACCCAGCGCTTTCGCTGCGGCGATTTCCGGGCCCGGGTCAACCACCAGTCCGAGGACGAGCTGGGCCAGCTGGCCACCAGTTTCAACGCCATGGCCGAGACCATCGAGCAGTCCCATCGCACCCTGGAAACCCAGGTCCGGCAGAAGACCCTGCACCTGCAACAAGCCAACGCCGCGCTGGAGCTGCTGTACCAGAGCAGTCGCAACCTGGCCACCCGCCAGGCCAACGCCGAAGGCCTGGACGAGCTGATCCGGCGCTTCCAGGAGCGCCTGCCGGGCCTGCGCCTGTCGTTGTGCCTGCAAGGCCAGGCCCAGGCCAAGCAACTGCTGGCCCTGCATGGCAGCGACAACCGGCAGATCTGCGCCAGCAGCGACTGCGCCAGCTGCCGCCAGCGCAGCGACAGCCTGGCCTTCGACATCAGCCACCAGGGCGGTGCCTTCGGTGAACTCAAGGCGCACTTTCACAACGGCCTGGAACCCCAGCCCTGGGAAATCGAACTGATCCAGGCCCTGGCCAACCTGATCGGCACCTCGCTGCAGCTCAAGCGCCAGCGCGAGCAGGATCACCGCCTGGTGCTGCTGGAGGAACGCGCGATCATCGCCCGCGAACTGCACGACTCCCTGGCCCAGGCGCTGTCCTACATGAAGCTGCAGGTCAGCCGCATGCAGACCCTGATGCGCCGGGGCGAGCCGGTGGCGACCCTGGAGAACGTCACCAGCGAGCTGCGTGAAGGCCTGAACACCGCCTACCGCCAACTGCGCGAGTTGCTGACCACCTTCCGCCTGCGGATCCAGGACGCCGGGCTGGTGCAGGAACTCAAGGACACTGCCGGTGAGTTTTCCCGCCGGGGTGAGTTCCAGGTCCACCTGCATATCGACAGCCTGGCCTTCGAGCTGTCGGCCAGCGAACAGATCCACATCCTGCAGATCACCCGCGAGGCCCTGTCCAACTGCCTGCGCCATGCCCACGCGCAAAACGCCTGGCTGCAACTGCGCCAGCACGGCGAGCGGCTGTGCCTGTCGATCGAGGACGATGGCCGCGGCTTCAGCGGGAGCCACGACCTGCGCGAGCACCACGGTTTGAACATCATGGACGAGCGGGCCCGCAGCCTGCGCGGCCAATTACAGATTTTTTCCCGGGAGCCCCAGGGCACCCTGGTCAAGATGGAGTTTCGCCCGGAATTTCTCGGGCGCCTGACAGAAGGTAAACCCTCATGAACCCCTCCCCGCGCCACCGCATCCTGCTGGTGGACGACCATCCGATGATGCGTCGCGGCATCCGCCAGATGCTCGAACTCGAAGACGACTTCATCATCGTCGGCGAAGCCAACCACGGTGCCGAGGCCCTGGCCCTGCTGGACTCGCTGCAACCGGACCTGATCCTGCTGGACAACAACATGCCGCAGATGAACGGCCTGGAAACCCTGCGCCACCTGCGCGCGCAGGATTTTGCCGGCAAGGTCCTGCTGTTCACCGTATCCGATGCCGAGGACGACATTCGCGATGCCCTGCGCCTGGACGCCGATGGCTACCTGCTCAAGGACATGGAACCGGAGCTGCTGATCCAGTACATCCGCGACGCCATGGACGGCGTCCTGGTGATCAGCCCGGGGCTGACCCGGGTCATGGCCCAGGCCCTGCGCTCGCCACCACGGCAGAACGAGGTCGAGCTCACCGAGCGCGAGCGCCAGGTCCTGCGCAGCATCGCCAGCGGCTACAGCAACAAGGTCATCGGCCACAAGCTGGGCATCACCGAGGGCACGGTCAAGGTGCATGTGAAGAACCTGCTGCACAAGCTGGGCCTGCGCTCGCAGGTCGAAGCCGCCGTGTGGGCCATGGAGCACCTGCGCCAGGTCTCCTGACTGCTCCCTTGGAGGTAGGCCGGTGGAGGCATGGGCCGCCGGCGTCCGTCGCCCTACCATGGGCGGCAGCGGAGGTACGCCATGCTCAATCACCCATCCACCGTCCTGCTGTTGCGTCGCCACTACCTGTTCGCCAAGCTGCCGGGCCAGGTCTTCGAGGACGTCTGCGCCCTGGCCACCCTCAAGCGCCTGGCCTGCCACGACATCCTGGTGCGCCAGGGCGAACCGGCCAAGCGCTTCTTCCTGCTGGTCAGCGGCCAGATCAAGCTGTACCGGCTCAACGTCGAGGGCCAGGAACACCTGGTGGAAATCATCCAGCCGGGCCAGACCTTCGCCGAGGCCTTGCAGTTCAGCCAGGCCCACAGCTTTCCGGTGAGCGCCGGTGCCCTCAAGGATTGCGTGCTGGTGAGCATCGACGGCGCGCACTATCGCCACGCCCTGCAGGACCAGCCGCAGGTGTGCCTGGCAGTCATGGCCAGCATGAGCCAGCACCTGCACCAGCGCCTGCGGGACATCGACACCCTGATCCTGCCCAATGCCAGCCGCCGGGTGATCAACTTCCTGCTCCAGGAATGCAACACCGGCGATGGCCGGGTCGAGTTGCAGGTTTCCAAGCGCCTGGTGGCCTCCAAGCTCGGCATCCAGCCGGAGACCTTCTCGCGGACCCTGCACCGGCTGGTGGACGAGGGCTTGATCAGCATGCAAAGACGCAGCATCCAGATCCTCGCCCTCGACCGCCTGGCCGACTACCCCGGCTGAGCGCCGGGCCCAGCGGTGCCGGCCAAGCCCTGGCCGGCCCGTTCCAGGTTGCGCCACAACCACCCCGGCAATACCTGCGGGTCAAGGCTGTCGATCAGGTTCTTCAGGGTCAGGCCCAGCTCGGTATCGCCCTCGATCACCAGGCGCCGGCGGAAGAACAAGGTATCCGGGTCTTCCTGGCGGCTGGCCAGCAGCAGGAACTCGCGCCAGTTGCCGCGGATGCTGACGTCGGCCCGGGCTCGCTGGGCGATGTGCAGGCCACCGCGCTGGCGCGTCAGGTACCAGGTCAGGTCCAGGTCGCTGATGCGCAGGCACAACCAGCGCCCGCGCAACAGGTCGAACTCGCCATCGGCCAGGGGCTCGGCCAGGCAGCGGTTGAGCGCCTGCTCCAGGGCCAGGCGCTGGAGGCCGAACGGCACCCGGCGCACCAGCGGCAACATCCGGTCAGCGCTCTTGAGCAGCCATTGCATAGGTTTCAGCACAGTCCCGCCTCCTCGACCCGCAGCATGCCCGCCTGGCCATGCCAGTAACCATTGCAGCCGTCCACGCACAGCGGTGGCGCCTCGCCCTGGCAGACCCGGGCGAAGGCCTCCACCACCTGGACCATGCCTTCTGCCCGGGGGCTCAGGCGCAACAGGTCGGCGCCACAGGCCACCAGCCCCGGATAATCGGCCAGCAGGTTGGTGACCTCGGCCGACATGGTCTGGATGCCATTGAGGGTGAACAGCGCCTGGCCTTCCTGGCTGCTCAGGGCCAGGCCGTCGGGGTAGTTGATGCAGCAGAACTGGCAGTCGTCCTTGGGGCGGTTTTCCGCACGGGCGGTGAAGCAACGCGCCGAGTAGGCCAGTGGCAGGTGGCCGTAGGCGAACACCTCGACCTCAGGCAAGGCCCGGCCCAGCCCGGCAACTTGCTCGAGCACGGCGCGCACCAGGGCCGCGGAGCATTCCACCGGTGGCACCCAGCGGATCATCCCGCAGTCCTGCAGCTTGGCCAGGGCATGGCCGTTGTACAGGTTCAGCGCCGGGCCGGCCACGAACGGCAGTTGGCGCTCGGCCAGGAACTGCACCGCGCCCATGTCGTTGGCCTCCACCAGGAACTGGCCGTTGTCACACAGCCGGCGCAGGCTCGACAGCTCGGAGGCGGCCTCGATCAGGGTCAGGCCCGACAGCACGATCTGCGCCGCACCGGCCTGCTGCAGCTCGCGGCCCAGGCCCAGCCACTGGTCCAGGTTGAGCACCCGGCGCTTGGAGCACACGGTTTCCCCCAGGTAGATCACATCCAGCGCCAGGCTGGCCATCTGTTCGTAGAATCGCGCCAAGCGCTCCTTGTCCCAGTAGTAGAGGACGGGTCCCAGGCTGAGCTTCATCGGTAATCCCTCATTGCCATGAACGGTGGTAGGCGCCCAGGGTGGTCTGGCTGCCTTCGGAAAGCCCGGCCAGCACATGCCGCCACTGGTCCTTGACCGCGAAACGCTCGGGCGCCAGGCGATGGGCATCCAGCGCCGCGCGCCAGACCCGGGTGACCTGCTCGACATAGGCCGGGCTGCGCTGGCGCCCTTCGATCTTCACCGCCTGCACGCCGATCGCCGCCAACTCCGGCAGCAGGTCGAGGGTGTCGAGGCTAGTGGGCTCCTCCAGGGCATGGAAGCGCTTGCCGCCGACCATGAACCGCCCCTTGCACAGGGTCGGGTAGCCGGCCGGCTCGTCGTGCCCATAGCGGTCGATCAGCACTTCGCTCAGGCGGGCGCTCAAGCCCTCGGCATCCTCGCTCCAGCGCACCGCCTTGGCCGGCGAGCAGACCCCGCACAGGTTCGGCGACTCGCCCGTGATGTAGGACGACAGGTGGCAACGGCCCTCGGCCATGATGCACAGGCTGCCGAAGGCGAACACCTCGATGGGCACGGCGCTGTTGACCGCCACCTGGCGCACCTGGGCCAGGGACAGCACCCGGGGCAACACGGCGCGACGGATGTTGTAGTGCTGGGAGTAGAACGCCAGGGCACTGGCGTTGGTGGCCGAGCCTTGCACCGACAGGTGCAGGCTCAGGTGCGGATGGCGCTCGGTGGCATAGCCCAGGACCCCGGGATCGGCGGCGATCAAGGCATCCACGCCATGGTCGGCGGCGCGGTCCACCGCCCGTTGCCAGCGCTCCCAGCCCTGGGGTTGGGGGTAGGTGTTGACCGCCACATAGAGCTGGCGCTGGTGTTGGCGGATATGGGCGACGGCGGCGTCGAACTGCTTGTCGTCCATGTTCAGCCCAGCGAAGCTGCGGGCATTGGTGTCATCGCGAAAACCGACGTAGACCGCGTCAGCGCCTTGGCGCACCGCGGCCTTGAGGGCAGGCAGGTTGCCTGCCGGGCAGACCAGTTGCATGGGCATTCCTCTTCAAAGAACCTGCTCCACCCACCTTTCGTGCAGACCGCCAGCAGGCCCGGAGCACTGGAAAAAAAGCGCTGCCAGTCTAGCCAGCGCACCCGCCAGGACCTTGACGATAATCAAGAGCGCTCACTGCATCAGCTCGGCGAACGAGAGGAATTGCACCGGGTCGTCCTGGCGCAGTTGTTGCTGGCACTCCACCAGCGCCAGGCCATCGGCCCAGCAGGCGGCGCTGAGCATCGCCGAACTCTGCTGGGGATGCAGTTGCACGCGGCACTGGCCGTTATCCCCCGGCACCAGCCGGGCGCGCAGGTACTGGCGCCGGCGATTGGCTTGCGGCCAGTCGAAGCCGGCCGGCAACGCCACCGGTTGCGGCACGACATCGCGCAGGCCCTGGCTGCGCAGCAGGAACGGACGCAACACCACCAGCGCGGTGATCAACGCCGCCGCCGGATTACCCGGCAGGCCGAGCCAGGGCTTGTCCGCCACGGTGCCAAAGGCCAGGGGCTTGCCCGGCTGGATGGCCAGGCGCCAGAAGTCCACCTGGCCCAGTTCGCGGATCGCCTGCTTGAGGTGATCCTCCTCGCCCACCGAGACCCCACCGGAGCTGAGCAACAGGTCGCATTCCTGGGCGGCCAGGTGCAGGGTCTGCTTGCTGGCCTGCAGTTCATCGGCCATCGCGCCGTAGTCGTGGACCTCGACGCCCCACCCCTGCAGCAGCGCCGACAGGCAATAGCGGTTGCTGTTGTAGATCTGCCCCGGCGCCAGGGGCTGGCCGGGTTCGCGCAGCTCGTCGCCACTGCTCAGCAGGCCGACCCGCAGCGGCCGGTAGACCTCGACCCAACTGACCCCGCAAGCCGCCAGCAGGCCCAGCTCCTGGGCCCGCAGACGCTTGCCGGCGGGCAACAGCAGATGCCCTTCACGGACCTCTTCGCCGGCCTTGCGCACGTGCTGGCCAACGCTGACCGCCGGCAACCACAGTTGCTGGCCTTCGACCCGGCACAGCTCCTGGGGCACCACCGTATCGGCGCCCGGTGGCAGCGGCGCGCCGGTGAAGATCCGCACCGCTTGCCCGGCCAGCAACGCCGTGGTCGCCGCCTGGCCCGCAGCGACCCGCCCGGTCAGGACCAGGCAGCCACCCGCGGCCGGCAGGTCGGCAGCGCGCAAGGCATAGCCGTCCATGGCGCTGTTGTCCCAGCCCGGCAAGGCACGGGGGGCATGGACATCGGTTCCGAGGACCCGGCCCAGGGCCTGTTCCAGGGCCAGGCAATGCAGTTGCGGCGGGCGTGGCGCGCGTTCGAGCAAATGGCCGATGGCCAGGTCCACCGGCAGCAGCGTGCCGCTGTCGCAAGGCCCGACGCTCATGGTCGTACCTCGCAAGCGGCGATGGCCGCGCCGGGTTGCGGCTTCAGATGCGGGGCGAAGTTGCACGGGCCGGTGCGGCTGTCCAGCTGGTTGTGCAGGATCTGCGTCCAGGCGGTGCGGCAGGCCCCGGGCGAGCCCGGTACGCAGCACACCAGTACGCCATTGCTCATCCCGGCCAGGGCGCGGGATTGCAGGGTCGACATACCGATCTCCGCCAGGGAGACCTGGCGGAACACTTCGCCGAAACCTTCCACGTGCTTGTCCAGTAGCGGTAGCACCGCCTGGGGCGTGTTGTCCCGGGCAGTGAAGCCGGTGCCGCCGGTGGTCAGCACCACCTGCACCGCAGGGTCGGCGATCCAGCGCGAGAGCGTGGCGCGGATCTGGTAGATATCGTCCCGGACCAGCTCGCGGTCCACCAGCGCATGGCCGGCGGCCTGCAACAGGTCCACAAGGGTCTGTCCGGAGCTGTCGGTCTCGAAGGTGCGGGTATCGCTGATGGTCAGCACGGCGATGTTCAAGGGTACAAAAGTGCGTTGCGACAAATGGGCCATGGCCTGGGTGTCCTGTAGCTGGGGAATCGGCTTTGGGCCCAAGCCTGGACCCAAAGCCCCGGCGGGCCCATCCCTCCTTGGAGGTACCTCCGGGGGTGCGGCTCAGGGCGCCAGGCGTTGGCGCCGCCACTGGCCGCCCTGGCGCCGATAGTCGAGACGGTCGTGCAGGCGGTCGGCCCGCCCTTGCCAGAACTCCAGGCGCTCGGGTTGCAGGCAATAGCCACCCCAGTGCGCAGGCCGGTGCAGGGGTTTTTCAACGAAGCGGCGGATGGTCTGGGCCAGCAGCGCCTGCAGTTCATCGCGATCGGCCAGCGGCCGGCTCTGGGGCGAGGCCCAGGCGCCTAGGCGGCTGGCCAGGGGCCGGGAATCGAAATAGGCGTCGGACAGCTCATCCGCCAGGCGCACTACCGGGCCCTCGATCCGCACCTGGCGCTCCAGGGCCGGCCAGAAGAAGGTCATGGCGGCCTGGGGGTTGGCCGCCAGCTCCAGGCCCTTGGCACTCTGGTAATTGCCGAAGAAGGTGAACCCCTCAGCGCTCACCCCCTTGAGCAGTAACACCCGGCCATGGGGCCGGCCCTGGCTGTCCACGGTGGCCAGGTGCATGCTGTTGGCCTCCACGGGGGCGCTCTCGGTTTCCCGCGCCTGCTCCAGCCACTGGCCGAACAGCAGCAGCGGATCGTCCGGCGCCCGCTCTTCGTGCAGGCCACCTAGGGTGTAGTTACGGCGCATCTGGGCAAGGGACAGCGGCATTTCGGTGATCTCCTGGTAAGTGCTGCGCAGTCTGTAAGCAGCGCCACTTACGCACCTTGACCGCCATCAACGCCGCTGGCGCTACTTGAGCCGCAAGCGCCTGGCCAGCTTGTGCAGGTTGCTCGGGTCCACCGCTAGCAGCCGCGCCGCAGCGGCCCAGTTATCCCCGCTCAGGCGCAAGGCCTGGACGATGCACTGGCGCTGGCAGGCATCCACCGCATCCCCCAGGGAGGTCAAAGGCAAGCCCGGATCCGCCGGCTGCTCGGGCACCGGTGGCGCTGCCGGGGTGCTGTCCAGGTCCAGGGCCTCGGGCTCCAGGGTGATGATCAGGCTGCGGCTGCCGTCGCGGCTGAGCTGCTTGAGCGCAGCCCGGCCGATCACGTGTTCCAACTCGCGCACGTTGCCCGGCCAGCGGTAGCCCAGCAGCGCCCGCTCGGCCGCCGCCGACAGGCGCAGCCCGCGCAAGCCCAGGCGGGTGCGGTTGAGTTCGAGAAAGTGCCCGGCGATCAGCAGGACATCCTGGCCACGCTCACGCAGCGGCGGGATCGGTACCGGGTACACCGACAAGCGGTGATAGAGGTCGGCGCGAAACAGGCCATCGCGGATGCTGTCGGGCAGGTGTCGGTTGGTGGCGGCGATGATGCGCACATTGACGTGCAGCGGCTTGTCCGCCCCCAGCCGCTGGATCTCGCCGTTCTGCAAGGTACGCAGCAGCTTGGCCTGGACGCTCAGGGGCAGCTCGCCCACCTCGTCGAGGAACAGCGTGCCGCCGTTGGCCGCATCGAAGCGCCCGGCGCGATCGCTGGTGGCACCGGAGAACGCCCCTTTGACATGGCCGAACAGCTCGCTCTCGGCCAGGGATTCGGGCAAGGCCGCGCAGTTGACCTGCACCAGAGGCTTGTGGCTGCGCCGTGACAGGCGATGCAGGCGCCGGGCGAACAGCTCCTTGCCGACCCCGGTCTCGCCCAGCAGCAACACCGGCAGCTCGGAGTCGGCCAGCACGTCCAGTTCGTTGAGCAACTGGTGCAACACATCGCTCTGGCCGAGGATCTCGCCCTCCTCCAGGGGCCGCCGCACATCCACAGGTTCGCTGCGGGACAAGCGCAGGCTGCGGTTCTCCTGCTCCAGGCGGGTGACGCGCACGGCCGCCTCGATCTGCAAGGTGCAGCGCTTGAGCTCGTCCCGGGCGTCATCGTCAAAGGTGCCGGCCTGCAAGGCATCGAGGGTGATCGCGCCCCAGATCCGGCCTTCGATGTACAGGCTCACGCCCATGCAGTCGTGCACGGCCAAGGGTTCGCTGACGGCAGTATCGAGCAGGCCGTCGTAAGGGTCCGGCAAGCGGCTGTCGGGCTCGAACCAGGTCGGCTCGCGCGAGGCCATGATCGCCGCCAGCCGCGGGTGCTGGGCAATCACGAAGCGCCGCCCGAGGGCCTCGTGCACCAGGCCGACGGTGGCCAGCGGCCGCAGGCTGTCGTCCTCCAGGCGCAACAGGCCGACCGCACCGCAACGAAAGTATTCGCGCAGGGTCTGCACCAGTCGTTGCAACCGCACGGCATTGGGCAACTCGACGATCAGGTCGGCGGCCAGGCTTTCTCGCAACATGGTGGTCCTCACCCTCTATGGTCATATCTACCCAGGGAAATCGCGGTGGATTTCACCATAGTCCAGGAAACGGCCATTGATTCCGGGCAATCAAAGCTGGCATGGGCGATGCAATCACCAGGCAAGACCCACCCCCCCCAGGAATCCCCTGATGAACCAGACACTGTCCCAAAACGAACTTATCGAGCACATCCTGTCGCGTTTTCACGACCGCCACCGCGAGCAACTGCCGGAACTGATCCGCCTGGCCCGCCGGGTGGAACAGGTGCATGCCGGCGACAGCCACTGCCCCGAAGGCCTGGCCGATCACTTGCAGGACATGCAACAGGAACTGGAAAGCCACATGCTCAAGGAGGAACAGGTGCTGTTCCCGATGCTGCAACGGGGCATGGGCCGCCAGGCCGGTGCGCCGATCCACGTGATGCGCCTGGAGCACGACCAGCACGGCGAAGCCCTGGAACGGTTGATGCAACTGACGGGGCAGATCACCACCCCAGAGGCCGCCTGCAACACCTGGCGCACCCTGTACAGCGGCCTGCAGGAGTTTCGCGACGACCTGCTGGAGCACATCCAGCTGGAAAACGACGTGCTGTTCACCCAGGCCCTGCAATAACCCGCACCCCTCCCGGACCGGCCCGTTCCCTGGTGGAAACGAGCCGGTCCGCGCCGGTCAATGCCAATAGAACATGGCCTTGGCCAGGATCACGATCAATACCATGTGCCCAAGGATGCTGCGGCGGATGCCCAGCGCCCGGCCCTCGCTCAGGCGTCCGCTAAGTAGCCAGAACGCCAGCAGGAGATAGTGGCCAATGATGCTCAGGGCCAGGACGATCTTCAGCCCCAGCAAGCTGGCGAAGGTGCTGCCCAGCGGGTGCGCCAGGGCCAGGCGATGGTGCCAGGCCAGGCCGATTCCAGCGCCATAGAGCAACACCACCACGCCATGCAGGACCTTGCGCGAGCGCACCGACAGCGCCTGGTCGACCCCGGCCAGGGCCGCGGCCGGCACCTGGCGGCGTACCGCCGGCCAGATGAGCAGCTCGAAGAACAGCGTGCCGATGAACGCGATGGCCGCCAGCAGGTGGATCAGCAACAGATAGGGATAGAACATCCTGGACTCTCCTGAACCTTAACCTGGGTGGCCGTCGACCCGTGGCTGCAGCAGCATCGGCCCGTAGCGCCAGGCATACAGGGCGAAGGCCAGGGCCCAGCACGCGCCCGCCAGCCACAACCCGGCCTGGGGCAGCCAGGGCACCAGCAGCACCCGACAGACACCCGCCAGGTTGATCAGGATAAAGGCCTGGGTCATCCCCGCCGGTGGCTGCAACGGCCGCCCGGTATGGCCGAGGCTGACCCGGGCGATCATCGCCAGGATCAACCCGGCCATGGCGCCGATGGTCAGGCAGTGCACCGCCAGGCTCGGGTTCAGCGCCACCCCGCCATGCCACAGGGCCATGCCCAGGCAGGCCAGCGCCAGCCAGGCATAGGCCAGGTGCAGCGACCACAGCAGCGGTACCTGCCACAGGCCGCGATCATGCCAGCGCCACAGGCGTACCAGGTGCCCGAGCGCCAGGAAGGCGAACAACAGGCCCAGCCAGGGGCTCGGGGCCAGGGCCAGCCCAGCGGCATACAGCAGCGCCACCAGGGCCGAACCGCCCAGCAACAGCCAGTCCAGCCAGGGCCAGGGCGCCACCGCCTCGGCCCGCCCCAGCCCGCGCTGGGTGAAGAACGGAATCACCCGGCCACCGATCAGGCCCATGATCGCCGCCACCAGCCAGATACCGGCCAGCACCGCCTGGCGCTGCCAGCCCTCATCGCCACGCACCAGGCCGCACACCGCCAGGCCGTCCACCGCCGTCAGCAACAACAGGACCAGCACCAGCGGATAGTTGCGCTGCTGGCGCACCCGCCACAGGGTCCGCGCCATGACCAGCGCCACCAGCAATGGAAAACCCAGTTCCAGCAGCGCCAGCAGCGGCCAGGGCAGGTTCGCCAGCCAGGCCATCCGCGCCGCCAGCCACAACAGCGCCAGGCCCGCCAGCGGCTTGCCGGACAGGCCCGGCTGGCCGGTCCAGGTCTGCACCGCGGTGAGCAGGAACCCGGCGATGATCGCCAGGCCGAAACCGAATACCAGCTCGTGGCGGTGCCAGGCCAGCCAGCCGCCCGCGGGCTGCCAACTGCCCAGCACGCCCTGCAGCGCCGCCAGCCACAGCGGTACCGCCAGCAGCGCGAGGACGCAGCCGGCGAGGAACATCGGACGGAACGCCAGGCGCAACAACGGCGCTACGGCCAGGGCCTTACGGCGATCAAGTACTTGCATCAAGCCACTCCTTACCTTGTTGCCGGTGCTATCCACGGCGAAGCGAATCCCGGCGTCACCTTCTGCCATTCGCCGACCGTCGCCGCTGCGCCACATCAACGAAGCAGTCGATGAGCTGGTCGACGACAGCCGCAACCTGGCTGTCCAGACGGGTAGTGCAAGGGTCGTGCCCTGTGCCCGGGCGCGGCTGGCCGGCACCCTGGCGCCCATCGCAGGGTAAAAACAACCCGATCATGGTTATTAGAACCCTGATCATCAGGGTCATTTAAACCCTGCCGTCATTCAGGCCCAGGATTTGCGGGCGCCCGGGCCTGGTCCGGGTCTTGCTCGGCAAAGCTGTCCCGCGTTCCTGGAGTTCCCATGAAAAACATCGTCCAGCCCCTGGCTTGGTTCTGCATCCTCAGCGCCCTTGTGGCGGCCGCCAGCGGTATTTCCCTGAGCCTGGTCTGAACCCGTTCCCTGCCCTTTCCTACACGAGGATCAATAGCCATGGTGCTTCACCGAGTCCACCACCAGATCTTGCGCAGCCATCACCTGTTCGAGCCCTTGAACGACGAGCAGCTTGACGAGCTGATGGCCACCAGCCAACTGCTCAGCGTCGACAAGGGCGAGCCGCTGTTCCACCAGGGCGAAGTGGCCGATGCGTTCTATTTCGTCATTGCCGGGGCGGTGAAGATCTACCGCCTGACCCCGGACGGCCAGGAGAAGGTCTTCGAGGTGATTGGCCCGCGCCAGACCTTCGCCGAAGCGATGATGCTGATGGACACCCCCAACTACGTGGCCTCGGCCGAGGCCGTCGGCCCCGCGCAACTGTACCGGCTGTCCAATGCCACCTATATCCGCCTGCTGCAAAGCAACAGCCGGCTGACCTTCGCCCTGCTGGGCAAGCTCTGCGTACGCCTGCACCAGCGGGTCAACGAGATCGAGACGCTGTCGCTGAAAAACGCCACCCACCGGGTGGTGCGCTACCTGCTCACCCAGCTGATGCAGGCCCAGCCCGTGGAGCGCCAGTTCGAGCTGCCGATGGCCAAGCAACTGATCGCCGGGCACCTGGCGATCCAGCCCGAGACCTTCTCGCGGATCATCCGGCGCCTGATCGACGACAAGATCATCAGCCAGGACGGCCGGCGCATCGTCATTCTCGACCGGCCACGGCTGGAGCAATTCGAATGAGCCTCCAGGTGCAATGCCTGTACTGCCAGCAGGACAATCCGCCCGGGGCCGACCACTGCCAGCACTGCGGCATGCCGCTGCCGGCCAGGGCGGCCCAGGCCGGGGCACGCCGGCAGAAGCGCTTCATGGGGTTCTGTATCGCCCTGACGCTGTTCTGCCTGGCGATGGTGCTGTGGTTGCCGCGCTAGGCATCGCCCTCGACCCGGCCTCAGGGCTGGGTCAATTGGCGGTACAGCTGCGGCAGGCGCAGGGGTAGCTGCTCGGGCTGGTGGATCAGGCTGTAGCCGTGGCTGCCGAACATGTACGGCAGATAGGCCCCGGCCTCGCGATCGATGGTGATGCAGAACGGCGTGAGCCCCTGGCGCCGGGCTTCGCGCAGCGCCTCACGGGTGTCTTCGACGCCATAGCGCCCTTCGTACAGATCCAGGTCGTTGGGCTTGCCATCGGTGAGCAGCAACAGCAGCTTGCGCTGGTGCTTGCGCCCTTGCAGCAGGCGCGTGGCCTGGCGGATCGCCGCGCCCATGCGGGTGTAGTAGCCGGGCCTGAGGCTCTGGATCTTGCCCCGGATACGGTCGTCGTAGGCCTGGTCGAAACCCTTGAGTTCCTGCAGTCGTACCTGCTGGCGGCGCAGCGAGGAGAAACCGTACAAGGCGAAATCGTCGCGGAGCAGCGACAAAGTCTCGCCGAACAGCAGCAGGCTGTCGCGGATCACCTCGATCACCCGGTGCTGGTCGTTCAGGTGCGCATCGGTGGACATCGACACATCCGCCAGCAGCAGGCACGCCAGGTCGCGCTGGGTCTGGCGCCGCTCCAGGAACAAACCGCGCGCGGCGCTGCGCCCGTGCTGGCGCTCGACGTGGAAGTCCAGCCAGGCTTGCAGGTCCAGCTCGCTGCCCTGGGATTGCTGGCGCAGCCATTGGCGACGGTCGCGCAACTGCTCGAACTGCCGGCGCAAGCGCCGGGCCGGGGCCTGCAGATGGCCCGGCAGCGCTTGCGGTTGGCAATCCCGTGGCTCGAACAGCTGCAGGTTGACGAAGTCCTCCCGCAGCCGGCCCTGGCGATAGTCCCACTCGGGCAGCTTGATGCCCTCGCCCAGGGGCAGGTCGTCGATGTCCGCCGGTGGCAGGTCCAGGTGCAACTTGAGGCCGCCACCCTTGCGGATCCGCGTGCGCGACAGGGTCAGGTGGTCGAGGTCCTCGGCGACCCGGGCGGCGTCGGGGTCCTGGCTGTCATCCTCCCAGCGGTCGAGCTCGACGTGTTCGGTCCAACTGAACAGGTTCTCCAGGCGCACGATCAGCAGGCCGCCCTTGGCCGGCGCGTCATCGATGCGCGTGGCCCGCTTGCGCCCGCCCTGCTGCTCACCGGCACTGGCCGGCAGTGGGCTGTCGTCCTGCTCGAAGTCCGCCGCCTGCGGGCTGCAAAGGTGCAGCGGCGGATACAGCCACAGGGGCAGCGGCCAGGCGGCCCGTTCACTACGGGGAAACTCACGGACACTGCCCGGCTCGCGCAGGGCCCGGCACAGGGCGCGCTCCAGGGCTGCCTCGTCCGGTCGCAGCGTGGCCGGGTCGGGGCGCAACTGCAGGTGCGCCTCCACCAGGCGCCGGTAGCGCCTGGCCAGCCCCGGATAGGCCTGCAGCAATGCCTGGGTCCAGCGCTGGTTGTCCCGCCCCCAGTGGCGCATGGGGCCGGCCTGGGCCGCCAGCAACACCAGCCAGCGGTAGAGTTCCGCATTCAGTTGGGGATCGGGAAACACCGCCAGGCTGGCCGGCAAGCGCAGGTGTTGTTCGTCGCAACAGGCCAGGGGCGCTTGCCGGCACGTCCCGGCGATCTGCTGCAGCAGGCTGCGGCGCAGCAACAGGTCGCGCTCGCTGGCCGCCTCGAGGTTCTTGCCGGGCGCACCGCCCATGGCCCGATACAGCACGGCCAGGGCCCGCTGCCGGGACGCCAGCTCGACCCGTGCCTCGGGAAAATCGCTACTGGCCCGGCGAGTGATGAAGCGATGCCAGACGCTGCCGACCCATTCTTCCAGTTCAACCGTGAAGGCCATTGCGGCACCTCCTCTGAACACCAGGAAGCGGCCCGCCGTGCTGGCCGGGCCGCGTTTTTTTTCAAGCGCCAGCCAGCCTCAGGACGCGACCACCGGGGCCGGTGCGGCCAGGGCGGCGCGACCCCGCTGGCGAAAGCTCAGCAGGTAGCAGATCAGTCCGGCCATGAAGCCCACGCCACTGGCCAGGCGCGCCCAGAACAGGCCACGCAGGTGCTCGGTGGTGGACATGAACGGCAAGGCGCTGCCGTCTTCGGCCCAGCGTTGCAGCAGTACCTGGACCACGCCGGCAGCGGTGAGCAGCAAGGTGATCATCACCATCGACAGGGTCATCAGCCAGAAGCCCCAGATTTCCAGGGTCTGCGCACGCTCGTCAGGCGCCTCGCCCAGACCGCGCAAACGCGGCATGGCGTAGCTGATCAGGGTCATGACGATCATCGCGTAGGCCCCGTAGAACGACAGGTGACCGTGGGCCGCAGTCAGTTGCGTGCCGTGGGTGTAGTAGTTGACCGGCGCCAGGGTGTGCAGGAAGCCCCAGACCCCGGCACCGAAGAACGCGGTGACCGTGGTGCCCTTGGCCCACAGCGTGGCGGCGCGGTTGGGGTGTTGGCGCCGACGGTTGCGCACCATGGTGAAGGCGAACATCACCATGGCCAGGAACGGCAGCGGTTCCAGGGCCGAGAAGATCGAGCCGACCCACAACCAGACCTCGGGCGCGCCGATCCAGAAGAAGTGGTGGCCGGTGCCGATGATGCCGCTGATCAGCGCCATGGCGATGATCACGTACAGCCACTTCTCCACCACCTCGCGGTCGACGCCAGTGATCTTGATCAGCACGAAGGCCAGCATCGACCCCATGATCAATTCCCACACACCTTCCACCCAGAGGTGCACCACCCACCACCAGTAGAACTTGTCACGGGCCAGGTTGCCGGGGTTGTAGAAGGAGAACAGGAAGAACACCGCCAGGCCGATCAGGCCGGTCATCATCACCATGCTGACGGTGGTCTTGCGACCCTTGAGCAGGGTCATGCCGATGTTGTAGAGGAAACCCAGGCACACCAGCACGATGCCCAGCTTGGTGATGGTCGGCTGCTCCAGGAACTCCCGGCCCATGGTCGGCAGCAGTTCGTTGTGGGTCAGCCGGGCCAGGCCCGCATAGGGCACCAGCAGGTAGCCGAGGATGGTCAGCACCCCGGCCACGGCGAACACCCAGAACAGCACGATCGCCAGTTTCGGACTGTGCAGTTCACGGTCGGCCTCTTCCGGCACCAGGTAGTAGGCCGCGCCCATGAAGCCGAACAGCAGCCAGACGATCAGCAGGTTGGTGTGGACCATGCGCGCCACGTTGAACGGGATGGTGGGGAACAGGAAGTCGCCGACCACGTATTGCAGGCCCATGATCAGGCCGAACAGCACCTGGCCGAGGAACAGCATCAGGGCGAATACGAAGTAGGGTTTGGCCACGGCCTGCGAGGCGAATTTCAGATGTGGATTGGCAATGCTCATCACTCAGCCCTCCTTGTTGGGCGGCCAGCCGTTGGTGTCGATGTTCGAGCTCCACTTGAGGAATTCGGCGATATCGTCGACCTCTTGCTCGCTCAGGTGGAACTGCGGCATGGCGCGGCGCCCGGGCACGCCCAAAGGCTGCATCTTCATCCAGGCCTGCATGAAGGGCTTGAACCCCTCCTCGCCGCCACGGCGCTTGTAGACGTTGCCCAGCTCCGGCGCGAAGTACGCGCCCTCGCCCAGCAGCGTGTGGCAGCCGACGCAGTTGTTCTGCTCCCAGACCGTCTTGCCGCGCACCACTGCCTCGGTCAGCTGCGCCTGATTGCTACGTTTGGGAAAGGTCTGCTCGGTGTGATAGGTCAAGGCCAGGAATATCAGGAAGAAGAACACGCTTCCCCCGAAATAGATGTTCCTGGCCATGCCCTTGGTGAAGGTCTCTGACATGGTCGCGTCCTCTTTGCTTGGCGTGGCCATGATAGAAAGCGCGAGGTCCGAAACCGCTTGATGGCAATCAAGAAAGACTGATTGTTTTACTCAGGCTTTGCCCGACAGGTGCGACACCAGGCCCACCAGGGCCAGCACCACCAGGGCCCAGGCCAGCAGAGGCAAGCGCCAGCGCCAGGGGCTGTGGCGCAACTCCATGAAACCCTCGGTGATCAGCCAGGCCTTGGCCACCGCCAGGGCCATGACCCACCCGCCCTGGCCCAGCAGCACGGTGCCCAGGCTGAGCACGGCCAGGGCCAGCCCGCACAGCAGCAGGATGCGTGAAGCCGTCATGGGGTTCTCCTCAATCCAGGATGTAGACCAGCGGGAACAGCACTACCCACACCAGGTCCACCATGTGCCAATACAGCACCCCGGATTCGAAGCCGCTGCCGGCTAGCGGGGCCCGGGTGCAGGCGCGGTACGCCAGCCAGGCGAGGATCGCCATGCCCGGCAGCACATGCAGGAAGTGAAAGCCGGTGAGCAGCCAGTACAGGGTGAAGAAGGTGTCGTGCTCCAACCCCAGGCCCAGGCCCGCCAAGTGCCGGTACTCGCCGAGCTTGAGCCAAAGGTAGACGCCAGCCACGCAGCAGGCCAGGCCCAGCAGGCAGGCCGCCCGCCGAGGCCGGAGCTCGCGCAGTTGCTCCAGGGCCAGCGCCGCCAGCAGCCCGGCCCCCAGCAGGCTCAGGGTCATGGCCAGGCCGGTGGAGGTATCGAGCAAGGCGCGGCCGCTGGCGAACAGTGGCGGCTTGAGTTGCGCAGTCACGGCGAACGCCAGGATCAGCAAGGCGAACACCGACAGCTCGACCAGGATGAACAGCCACATTGCCAGGTCCCCCGGCAAGCGGCGTGCCCTCGTTTCAGGGGAAGTGCACATCGACCACGTCCATCAGCGCCGCCACGGTCACCGGGTCGTCGCTCAGTGGCTCGGCCAGGCAGGCCAGGCACGCCTGGCGCGGGTCCATGCCGGCGCCGATCAGGCGCGCGGTGAAGATCAGCAAGCGGGTCGAGGCCACCTCCTCCAGGTCGTGCTGGTCGAGCCGGCGCAGGGCCTGGCCGAGCTTGACCACCTGGCTGGCCAGGGCCGCATCGACCCCGGCCTCGCGGCGGACGATGCGTTCCTCCTGCGCGGCGTCCGGGTAACCCAGGCGCATGGCCACGAAGCGCTGGCGGGTGCTGGGCTTCATGCCCTTGAGCAGGTTCTGGTAGCCGGGGTTATAGGACACCACCAGCATGAACGACGGCGGCGCCTTGAGCACTTCGCCGGTGCGTTCCAAAAACAGCTCGCGGCGATCGTCGGCCAAAGGGTGCAGTACCACCACGGTGTCCTGGCGCGCCTCCACCACTTCGTCGAGGTAGCAGATGCCGCCCTCGCGCACCGCCCGGGTCAGCGGGCCGTCCTGCCACCAGGTGCCCTGGGCACCGATCAGGTGCCGGCCCACCAGGTCGGCGGCGCTCAGGTCGTCGTGGCAGGCCACGGTGTGCAGCGGCAGCTGCAAGCGCTGGGCCATGTGCTGGACGAAGCGCGTCTTGCCACAGCCGGTGGGGCCCTTGATCAGCACCGGCAGGCCGTGGCGCCAGGCTTGCTCGAACAGGGCCGGTTCATTGCCCTGGGCCTGGTAGAAGGGTTCGCAGCGGGGTTCAGAGAGGTCCATGGGATACCTGGATGACGACGGGTTCGCGATCACGCTAAGAGCCCCTGCGACAACCTGGCAAGCGTCGTGGCGCGCAAACTTGATCGCGATCAAGCGAGTCGGGCCCTGCTCCGGCATAGCCTTGGCGACACCAAGAACCTGCGCTCTGTCCTGGCCCCCAGCACATCGCAAAGGTCACGCCTGAGGAGAGAAGGATGCTGATCAGTAATCGAAAAACCTTTGCCCTGTCCGTCGCCAGCCTGTGTTCGGCCCTGGCGCTGACCCTTCCCGCCAACGCCGCCGAGCCCAAGGGCCCGGGGGCAGCGCAACCGGCCATGGTCACCAGCGCCGGGGCGCCGGACATGAGCCAGGCCGACTTCGACGCCGCCAAGGAGATCTACTTCCAGCGCTGCGCCGGTTGCCACGGCGTACTGCGCAAGGGTGCCACCGGCAAGCCCCTGACGCCGGACATCACCCAGGCCCGAGGCCAGGCCTACCTCGAAGCGCTGATCACCTACGGCTCGCCGGCGGGCATGCCCAACTGGGGCACCTCCAACGCCCTGACCAAGGCGCAGATCACCACCATGGCCAACTTCATCCAGCACACCCCGCCCACCCCGCCGGAATGGGGCATGGCCGAGACCCGCAACACCTGGAAGCTGCTGGTCAAGCCCGAGGATCGCCCGACCCGGCAGATGAACACCCTCAACCTGCAGAACCTGTTCTCGGTGACCCTGCGCGACGACGGCAAGATCGCCCTGGTGGACGGCGACAGCAAGCAGATCGTCAAGCTCATCGAAACCGGCTATGCCGTGCACATTTCGCGGATCTCGGCGTCCGGACGCTACTTGCTGGTGATCGGCCGCGATGCGCGCATCGACATGATCGACCTGTGGCCCAAGGAGCCGACCAAGGTCGCGGAGATCAAGGTGGGCATCGAGGCACGCTCGGTGGAGACCTCCAAGTTCAAGGGCTACGAGGACAAGTACGCCATCGCCGGCTCCTATTGGCCACCGCAGTTCACCATCATGGATGGCCAGACCCTGGAGCCCAAGCAGATCGTCTCGACCCGGGGCATGACCGTCGACAAGCAGGAATACCACCCCGAGCCACGGGTGGCGGCGATCATCGCCTCCCACGAATGGCCGGAGTTCATCGTCAACGTCAAGGAAACCGGCAAGGTCATGCTGGTCAACTACGAAGACATCAAGAACCTCACCATCACCAGCATCGATGCCGCGCCGTTCCTGCATGACGGCGGCTGGGACAGCAGCCACCGCTACTTCATGACGGCGGCCAACAACTCCAACAAGGTGGCGGTGATCGACTCCAAGGAGCGTCGCCTGACCGCCCTGGTGGACGTGGGCAAGACCCCGCACCCGGGCCGTGGCGCCAACTTCGACCATCCGCAGTTCGGCCCGGTGTGGGCCACCAGCCACCTGGGCGATGCCGGCATCTCGATGATCGGCACCGACCCGGCCAAGCACCCGCAATACGCCTGGAAACAGGTGGGATCGCTCAAGGGCCAGGGCGGCGGCTCGCTGTTCATCAAGACCCACCCCGCGTCCCGCCACCTGTATGTGGACACCACCCTCAACCCCGACGCCAAGCTCAGCCAGTCGGTGGCGGTGTTCGACATCGACAAGCTCGACGCCGGCTACAAGGTGCTGCCGATCGCCGAATACTCCGGCATCAAGCAAGGCGCCCTGCGGGTAGTGCAGCCTGAATACAACAAGGCCGGCGACGAGGTCTGGTTCTCGGTGTGGAACGGCCAGACCGAGGAGTCGGCGCTGGTGGTGATCGACGACAAGACCCTGGCCGTCAAGCAGGTGATCAAGGACCAGCGGCTGATCACCCCCACCGGCAAGTTCAATGTCTACAACACCCAGAACGACATTTATTGAGTTTTATCAACGCAAGGAATCGCCATGAAAAATACTCTGCTTTCACTCTTCGTCCTGAGCGCTGCGTTGAACCTGCAAACCGCCTTGGCCGACGACGGCCTGGCCCTGTTCCAGAGCAAGTCCTGCGTGGCCTGCCATAGCGTGGACAGCAAGCTGGTGGGGCCTGCGCTCAAGGAGGTAGCGGCCAAGAATGCCGGGGTCGCCGGTGCGGCCCAGACCCTGGCCGGGCATATCAAGAACGGCACCCAGGGCAACTGGGGACCGATCCCGATGCCGGCCAACGCGGTCAGCGAAGAAGAAGCGGCGCAGCTGGCCAAGTGGGTCCTGAGCCTGAAATGAAACCAACCAGGAGGGCGTCATGAACAGCTACCCCCGCGCAGTGATCCTGGCGACCCTCCTGCTTTGCCCTCCTCTTCACGCCGCGCCTGACGCCCAGCGCCAGGCGCAGCTGCAACACCTGCTGGAACAGGACTGCGGCGCCTGCCATGGCCTGCACCTGACCGGCGGCCTGGGCCCGGAACTGACCCCCGCCGCCCTGGCCGGCAAACCCCGCGACGGCCTGGTCGCCACCGTGCGCCTGGGTCGCCCCGGCACCGCCATGCCGCCCTGGGAGCCGCTACTGAGCGCCGAGGACATCGGCTGGCTGGTCGATCATCTCTTGCAAGGAACCTCTCAACCATGATCCGTCCCCTGATGCTCGGCGCGGCGTGCGCCCTGCTGTTGTCCGCCTGTGCCCAGGCCCCGCTGCGTGGCAGTGGCGACCTGGGCCTGGTGGTGGAGCGCGCCACCGGTAGCGTGCAGATCGTCGAGAGCAGCCAGGGCCGGGCCCTGGCCCGTATTGAAGGGCTGGGCGACCTGTCCCACGCCTCGGCGGTGTTTTCCCGCGACCAGCGCTACGCCTATGTGTTCGGCCGCGACGGCGGCCTGACCCAGGTCGACCTGCTCGAACAGCGCATCGCCCGGCGGGTGATCCAGGGCGGCAACAGCATCGGCGGTGCCATCAGCCAGGACGGGCGCCTGATCGCGGTGTCCAACTATGTGCCGGGTGGGGTCAAGGTGTTCGACGCCGCCACCCTGGAGCTTGTGGCCGATATCCCCGCCACCCTGCTGGCCGACGGCAAGAAACGCTCGCGAGTGGTGGGCCTGGTGGATGCCCCGGGCCAGCGTTTCGTGTTCAGCCTGTTCGACACCGGCGAGATCTGGAGCGCCGACTTCAGCCAGGGCAACACGCCACGCATCACGCGCTACACCGGCATCGGCCAGCAGCCCTACGATGCGCTGATCACCACTGACGGCCGCTATTACATGGCCGGCCTGTTCGGTGAGGACGGCATGGCCCAGCTCGACCTCTGGCACCCGGAACGCGGGGTCAAGCGAGTGCTTGGGGACTATGGCCGTGGCCAGGAAAAACTGCCGGTGTACAAGATGCCCCACCTGGAAGGCTGGGCCGTAGCGGGCGACCAGGCGTTCGTTCCCGCCGTGGGCCGCCACCAGGTACTGGTGATGGATGCGCGCAGTTGGCAACAGAGCGCCGCCATCGCCGTGGCCGGCCAGCCGGTGTTCGTTACCGCGCGCCCCGATGGCCGCCAGCTGTGGGTCAACTTCGCCTACCCGGACAACGACCGGGTGCAGGTGATCGACAGCCAGAGCCACCAGATCGTCGCCGACCTGCGGCCTGGGCCCGGGGTGCTGCATATGGAGTTCACCGCCCGTGGCGACCAGTTATGGCTATCGGTGCGCGATGGCGACCAGTTGCAAATCTGGGACCCCTATCGCCTCAAGCTGCGGCACAGCCTGCCGGCCGCCGCGCCCAGCGGGATTTTCTTCAGCAGCCGCGCCCAGCAGATGGGGTACTGACATGCCCCTCGACCCCCTGGAAAAACGCCTGATCGAACGCTTCCAGCACGGCATGCCGGTGTGCGCCGAGCCGTACCTGGAAATGGCCCAGGCCCTGGATTGCAGCCAGGAGCAGGTGATCGCCTGCCTGCAGCGGATGGCCGAGCACGGGCGCCTGTCGCGCATCGGCCCGGTGTTCGAGCACCGCCGCGCCGGGGCCAGCACCCTGGCCGCCCTGGCGGTGCCCCAGGAGCGCCTGCAGCAAGTGGCCGAGCGCATCAACCACTACCCCGAGGTCAATCACAACTACGCCCGCGAGCACCACTACAACCTGTGGTTCGTGCTCACCGGGCCGGACCGGGCGCACCTGCAGAGCGTCCTCACCGAATTGCAGGCCGACACCGGCCTGGTCCCCCTGGACTTGCCGATGCTCACGGCCTATCGCATCGACCTGGGTTTCGCCCTGGGAGACGCCCCATGAACGCCGCCCTCGATGCCAGCCAGGCCCTGGCCCTGCGCCGCCTGCTGGAGACCGGCCTGCCGTTGGAGGCCCGCCCCTACCAAGCCCTGGCCCGGCAGATCGGCGCCGAAGAGCGCCAGGTGCTGGCCCAGGTCGAACAATGGCAGCACCAGGGGCTGTTTCGCCGCCTGGGCCTGGTGCTCAACCACCGCGCCCTGGGTTTCACCGCCAACGCCATGCTGGTGCTGGACATTCCTGACGCGCTGATCGATGAAGTCGGCCAGCGCCTGAGCGGCGAGTCGGCGGTGAGCCTGTGCTACCAGCGGCCGCGGCGCCTGCCGCAATGGCGCTACAACCTGTTCTGCATGATCCACGGCCGCCAGCGCCAACGGGTCGAGGCGCAGATCCACGACCTGCTGCAGCGCCATTTACTCAGCGACCTGCCCCACCAGGTGCTGTTCAGCACCCAGGCCTTCAAGCAGTGCGGCGGGCGCTTCGCCCCGGGGGCGGTGAGCCATGGATGAACTGGATCGGCGCCTGGTCAACCGCCTGCAACTGGGCCTGCCGCTGGTGCCCGAGCCCTGGCAGGTATTGGCCCGGGAACTGGGCAGCGACAGCCAGGTCCTGCGCCAGCGCGTGCAGTGCCTGCTGGACGACGGCACCCTGACCCGCTTCGGCCCGATGTTCGATATCGAGCGCCTGGGCGGCGCCTTCACCCTGGCGGCGCTGCGCGTGCCTGAGGACCGCTTCGAGGCGGTCGCGGCGCTGCTGGAGGCCATGCCCGAGGTGGCCCACAACTACCGTCGCGAACATGCCTGGAACATGTGGTTCGTGCTCGGTTGCGCCAGCGAGCGCGAGCTGCGCCAGACCCTGCGGCGCATCGAGCAGGACAGCGGCCTTGCCGTGCTCAACCTGCCCAAGGAGGAGACCTACCATGTCGGCCTGTACTTCCCGGTCTGAACGCGCGCTGGAGCTGCGCCTGGTGGCCCTGACCCAGGCCGGCCTGCCCCTGGTGGACGATCCCTGGGGCTGGCTGGCCGAGCAGTTGCAACTGAGCCGCGACGCAACCCTGGAGCTGCTCCAGCGCCTGCAGGCCGAGGGCGCCATCCGCCGCATCGCCGCGGTGCCCAACCACTATCGCCTGGGTTATCGCTTCAACGGCATGACCGTCTGGGACGTCGACGACGAGCACATGCCGCGCCTGGGCCAACTGATCGGCGCCCAGCCCTTCGTCAGCCATTGCTACCGGCGTCCGCGCCGTGAGCAGTGGCGCTACAACCTGTTCGCCATGGTCCACGGCCGCAGCGCCATGGAGATCGACAGCTATCGCGAGCACCTGCGTTATCTGCTGAGAGAGGCCTGTCGGGCCGACGAGATGCTGGTCAGCAGCCGCATCCTGAAGAAGACCGGCCTGCGTCTGCACGCCCAGCAGCACTGAGACAAGGAGAGTTGCATGTTGAGGATCAGCCATTACCTGCGCGTCCTGGCCGGCCAGGCGCCGCCCCCCCGCACCAGCGCACCGGGCAGCAGCCGCCCGCCGGTGGTGATCTGGAACCTGCTGCGCCGGTGCAACCTGACCTGCAAGCACTGCTACGCCACCTCGGCCGACAGCGTGTTCCGCGACGAGCTCGACACTCCGGCAGCCTTGCAGGTGATCGACGATTTGGCCGAGGCCGGGGTCAAGGTGCTGATTCTCTCCGGCGGCGAACCGCTGCTGCGCGACGATCTGTTCCAGCTCAGCGCCCACGCCCGGGCCCATGGCATGTTCGTTGCGCTGTCGAGCAACGGCACGCTGATCGACGAGAGCAATATCGAGCAAGTGAGCGCCGCCGATTTCGACTATGTGGGCATCAGCATCGACGGCCTGCAGGACACCCACGACAGCTTTCGCCAGCTCAAGGGCAGCTTCGCCCGCTCGCTCAAGGCCATGCGCCTGTGTCGCGAGCGAGGCATCCGCGTGGGCATGCGCACCACCCTGACCCGCGACAACTACCCGCAACTGCCCGAGCTGCTGGCCCTGATGCGCGACCTGGACGTACAGAAGTTCTACCTCTCGCACCTCAACTACAGTGGCCGGGGCAAGCGCAGCCGAGGCCTCGATGCCCACCTGCAGATGAGCCGCGAAGCCATGGCAATGCTGTTCGACCGGGCCTGGGAGGACATCGTCCAGGGCCGTGACAGCGACTTCGTCAGCGGCAACAACGACGCCGACGCCATCCTCCTGCTGCACTGGACCCGGCACCACCTTCCCGGGCAGTACCCACAGCTGGAACAGATGCTCCGGGCCTGGGGCGGCAATGCCTCGGGCAGCGGCATCGCCAACATCGACAACACCGGCGAAGTGCACCCCGACACCTACTGGTGGCAACACTCGGTGGGCAACGTACGGCGCACGCCATTTCGCACCCTGTGGCTGGAGCAACCCGACGCCCTGCTGCGCCAGTTGCGCCAGCATCCACGTGCCGTCACCGGGCGTTGCGCCAGCTGCCGCTGGCTTCAGATCTGCAACGGCAATACCCGTACCCGCGCCTGGGCCGCTGGCGACCTCTGGGGCCAGGACCCGGGCTGCCACCTGAGCGATGAAGAAATCGGCCTGCCCCCGCTCGCCCGCATTCCCTGCGTCACCTGTTGAGAACCTGGCCCGGCAAGCGTCGATACAGGCGCAGCTGGCCACCCTGATGATGGATCAAGGATCGCCCACATGCATTCAGCCCTCACTCTACCTGCCGCCCTGCACTCGCCGTTCAACCCCGGGGAAGTCGCCCTGGTCGGCGCCGGGCCGGGCGATCCACGCCTGTTGACCCTGCGTGCCTGGAGCCTGCTGATGCAGGCCGATGCCGTGGTCCATGACCGGCTGATCAGCGCCGAGCTGCTGGCGCTGATTCCCAGCCGTTGCCAGCGCCACTACGTGGGCAAGAGCAGCGGCTACCACAGCCTGCCACAACCACGGATCAACCAGCTGCTGGCCGAGCTGGCCCAACAAGGGCTGAGGGTGGTGCGGCTCAAGGGCGGCGATCCGTTCATCTTCGGCCGTGGCGCCGAGGAACTGGACTACCTGCTGCAACAAGGCGTGGACTGCCAGGTGGTGCCGGGCATCACCGCCGCGGCCGGTTGCAGCGCCTATGCCGGGATCCCCCTGACCCATCGCGACCTGGTCAGCTCCTGTCGCTTCATCACGGGCCACCTGCAACGCGATGGCGCCCTCGACCTGCCCTGGCAGAGCCTGGCCGACAGCAGCCAGACCCTGGTGTTCTACATGGGGCTGGGCAACCTCGGGTTGATCACCGAGCGCCTGATGGCCGCCGGCTTGGCCGCCGATACCCCGGCGGCGTTGATCAGCCGGGGCACCTGCCGCGACCAGCAGGTCCTGCGTGGCCGCCTGGCGCAACTGCCGGCATTGGCCGGGCAATGCTCCCTGGCCACCCCGACGCTCACCGTGATCGGCAAGGTGGTCGGCTTGTTCGCCCAGCACAGCATGGAGCAACCTGCGCATTTCGCCGGCGCCGGGCTCGAACTGGAGCTGACGCCATGAGGGCCCTGTGGTTGCTGCCGCTGTTGTGGATCAGCCCGGCCCACGGCAGCCCGGCCCTCGACCAGGCCGCCCGGGATTACCAGCAGTATTGCCAGGCCTGCCACGCCGCCAACCGCTTCGGCGGCAGCGGGCCGGCGTTGCTGCCCGAGAGCCTGGGACGGATCAAGCCGGCCGAGATCCGCCAAGTGATCAGCACCGGCCGCCCGGCCAGCCAGATGGCGGGTTTCGCCCAGGTGCTGGGCCCGGAGCGCATCGACGCCCTGGCCACCTACCTGCAACAACCGCCGGCCACGCCGCCGACCTGGAGCGAGGAGCAGATCCGCGCCAGCCACCAGGTGCTCAACCCCATCGAGCAACTGCCCGCCACGCCCCAGCATGACGCCGACCCGTTGAACCTGTTCGTGGTGGTAGAAGCCGGCGACCACCACATCAGCATCCTCGATGGCGACCGCTTCACCGTGCTGGCGCGTTTCGCCACCCATTTCGCCGTGCACGGCGGGCCGAAGTTCTCCCCCGACGGGCGCTTCGTCTACCTGGCCTCCCGCGATGGCTGGGTCAGCCAGTACGACCTGCACAACCTCAAGCTGGTGGCCGAGGTGCGCGCCGGGCTCAACACCCGCAACCTGGCGGTGAGCAAGGATGGGCGCTGGGTGCTGGTGGGCAATTACCTGCCGGGCAACCTGGTGCTGCTGGACGCCCGCGACCTGACCCCGGTCAAGAGCATCGCCGCCGTCGGCCAGGACGGCACGCTGTCGCGGGTCAGCGCGGTGTACACCGCCCCGCCCCGGGACAGCTTCATCGTCGCGCTCAAGGACGTGAAGGAAGTCTGGGAGCTATCCAGCGCCGGCAGCAGCCCGGACTTCAGCCCACGGCGGATCCAGGCCCAGGACATGCTCGACGACTTTTCCTTTTCACCCGACTACCACCAGTTGCTGGCCACTTCGCGCCAGGCCCAGGGCGGCCAGGTGCTGGACCTGGACAGCGGCCGGGTGGTGGCCAACATCGCCCTGCCCGGCATGCCGCACCTGGGCTCGGGGACCTACTGGCAGCGCAACGGCGACTGGGTGTTCGCCACACCGAACATCAGCAAGGGCCTGGTCTCGGTGATCGACCTCAAGACCTGGAAGCTGATCAAGGAGATCCCGACCCTGGGCCCGGGCTTCTTCATGCGCAGCCATGCCAACTCGGCCTACGCCTGGACCGATGTGTTCTTCGGCCCGGACAACGACGCCATCCACCTGATCGACAAACAGACCCTGGAAATCGCCCACACCCTGCGCCCCGTGCCGGGCAAGACCGCCGCCCATGTGGAGTTCAGCCATGACGGCCGCTACCTGTTGCTGAGCATCTGGGCCAACGACGGCGCGTTGATCGTCTACGACAGCCAGACGCTGAAGGAGATCAAGCGCATTCCCATGAACAAGCCTTCGGGCAAGTACAACGTGGGCAACAAGATCGAGTTCGCCGAGGGCACCTCGCACTAGGTGCGCCGGGACGGGCCACGGCCTTCAGGAATGGGCGTCGTGGTCCTGCCATTGTTGATAGAGATCCACGGTAGGCCGCTCCAGTTGCTCGAACAGTTGGCAGATGCGGTCTACCTCCAGGCGTCCGGCGGGCAGGATGCTGATGAAATCCTCACTCAACTCCACCAGCCCGGCACGGGCCATGGTCTCCAGCTGGCGCCAGGCCTGGGCAAAGAACTGGCGGAAGATCAGGCCGTAGCGCTGCTCGATGGCCCGCACATCCAGCTCCAGGTCACAGGCGAGCCGTTCCGTTACCCATTGGCGGATCTGCGCTCCGGGCTCGCAGCGCCAACCGCGCCAGGTGGCCAGCTGGCCCTGTTGCAGTTGCTCCAGATAGTCTCCCAGCACCTCGGTATTCTGCGCATGCAAGCGTTCGAACTGGCTGACCGCCCCCAGGCCCAGGCCTATGTGGTCACAGTAGCCATGACGGGTGAATCCCCGATAGTTGCGGCTCAACTGGCCTCGTTCCTGGGCCAGGGCCAGGTCGTCGTCAGGACGTACGAACAGCCCCAGGCCGATGTGCAGGTAACCCGCTGCCGGCAGTTGTTCGAAACACAAGCGGCGCATCAGGGCCTTGTCGGCCGCGCTGCAAGCAGCCTGGTGGAGACTGCGCGGGTAGCGCGCCGGGGGTTGGGCGTAGTCGAAGACCTGCACGCGATCGGGCTCCAGCTCGATCAACGAGGTCAGCTTCAGGGCGAAGCTGGCCGGGGTCTGCCAGGCATGGCCATATCCCAGGTCGACGCTTACCGAGCGATAGCCGAAAGTGCGCGCCGCATCCAACAGCGACTGGATCGGTGCCGGGTCCTGGTAGCAGGCGGTGGAATGCTCGCAGGCGCACCCGCTATCGGGCACCCCGATGCTCACGTGATTGAAACCCTGTTCGCGCAGCAGTCCCATGCTCGCCCAGTCGGTGCCGGGTAGATCGACATCGACCCCATAGTCGCCCCCTTCGTAGGCCAGGAAGTTGAAACGCTTGTGCAACTGGGCCAGCAGTCGCTGCACAGGCACGGGATCGGGCGTGCCACCGGCCAGGTGAAATTGCTCGACGCGCTGGAAGCCGCCCAAGTGGCAGCCCACCAGGTCGATCTCCCGCAGCAGGGCGTCCAGATAGGCCGCCATGGGCTGCCCGGCGCCGCGCAGGGTGCCGGGCAATTGCAGGTTCAGCGCCAGGGGCCGTGGCTTGCGCCGATTGCCGCGCAGGGCCCGCAGTACATCCAGGGAGCCGATACCGGCGTGAAACCTGCTGATTTCAATCGGGCCGCTGGGGGCGAGCTGGTCGTGGTCACGTCGCTCGACCCGCTCGCCACGAGGGTGAATGACATCGAACATGACAAGGGCTCCGGGACCGGCTGTGGAACTTCAGTGTCTGTCGTTAAGGAGGCTGGGGCGTTGATTTGCATCAAACGCCGGCCTTGTGGCTACCAGGCCAGGTAGAACATGGCCTTGGCCAGCACGACGATCGCGATCATGTGGCTGAACACGCTGGCATGGATCAAGCGTGTCCAACCGGCAGTCATGCGCTCCTGGCGAAACAGCAGCATCGCCCAGACAAAGTGCAGCAGCACGCTGGCCGCCAGCGCGATCTTCAATGCCAACAAGGTGGCGAACGCAGAAGCCAGGGGAGCCGCCAGCAAGGGCAGGTAGCGTTGCCAGACCATACCGATACCGGCCCCGAACAACACCAGCAGCACCCAGGGCATCAGTTGTCGAGCACGTCGGCCAATGGCTTGCTCGAGCAGGAGCATGAGCCTGGCCGGCAGTTGCTTGCGGATGTTGTCCAGGAACAGGACTTCGAAAAACACCGTCCCGATGAAAATCAGCGCGGCGAACAGGTGCAGGGTCAGCAACACGGGGTAAATCATCATCCCCTCACGGATGGCTATGACAGGCTCCAGCCTAGCCCCACCCCTGCCCGTTCCCCTTGATGCCAATCAAGTAAGCATCTGCCAATGCATGCTGCCTCTGGCCTCAGGTGGCGTGGCCATCCGCACCACGGTGGGCCTGGCGCCATTGGATGGGGCTGACGTCGTACCAACGGCGAAAGGCTCGCGAGAATGCACTGATTTCCGAATAGCCCAGCGCCAGGGCCAACTCCGAAATGGGCAGGGTCGACTGTTGCAGGTAGTACAGGGCCAGCTCCTGGCGCACGGTGTCGACCAACGTCGAAAAGCTCAGGCCGCTTTCACTCAGGCGTCGCTGGATGGTCCAGGTGGGTATACGCAGGTTCTGCGCGACGTGCTCCAGGCTCGGATAACCCTCGCCCAGAAGATCCCGGACCTGGGCCCGCACTTGCGCGACGATGCCGGGCTGCGCCTGGCCCATGCCAGCATGGCAAAGCTTGCCCATGCTCTCCAGCAGGATCGCCAGGAGCTTGGGGTCGTGATCGGGCATCGGCCGTTCCAGCACACTGCGCCGAAACACCAGGGCATTGCAGGGCTGGCCGAACAGCACCGGCGCATCGAACACTTTGCAGTGCTCGTGCCAGGCCTCGGGTTGCGGATGCTCGAACAGCACCCGCTCCGGCGCCCAGTTCTGCCCCAGGGCATGGCGTATCAGGTTGCTGAACATGCCCATGGACAACTCGGCATCCTGGCGCTTGCGCAGGATCGCACCGTGCTGCACCTGGTAGTCGAACCGGCACCATTGGCCCTCCTCCACCAGCCGTAGCAAGCTGCCTTGCTGGTGTGCCGGAAAGGTCCTGGCGACATTGCGTAGGCACTCGCCGAGGGTCGCCGAGCACAGCCCGACATACCCCAGGAACCCCAGGGAGTCCGGGCGAAACTGTTGCCCGTAGCGCAGGCCGAAATTGTGATTGCCGGTTTGCCGGGCAGCCTCCTCGAACACCGAGCAGTACTGGTTCAGGTCCAGGCTCAGGGTCGGGTGCAGCAGTTGCTCAGGATCGATGCCCGCCATGCCGAGAATCCGCTCGGGGCTACCGCCCTGTTGCTGGATGAACTCGCTCAGGCCGCTGGCCGCCGAAGCCAGGATGCCGATCTGGCGCTCATGGGAAGCGGCCTGGCAGGCCGTGGACGTTGTGACGGCGGGCATCTGCAACCTCCTTGCACAATCACCCTGGACAGATGGCTGAAGCAGGCAAGTTCCATTCCAGATCCTCAGTTTGCCCTGGCCCTGCACCAGCGGCGCCCTCAAGCCCGCCCCTATGGGCGCAACACGTGGGTGCAGGTCGCAGGCTGCTGCTCTGGGGTGGTGCGTAGCGGTTTGTAACATTCGTCTCAATGCCCACCATGGGACATGACATCCCGCAGCCCGTCATCCAGGTAGCGCCGGCACAATCCCAGGGTCTGCGCCACCCAATCGCGCCCCAGGCTCTCGACCTGCGGCGTGCCCCGGTGGGTTCCGGTCCAGGCCAGCAATTGCAGGCGCCGCTGCATGATCAATGTCGGCAGCATGGCCAGGTCCTCATCGCCAAGGCTCAGCCGGCTGCAGTAGCCCTGCAGCCAGTTGTCGATCCATTGCGGCAACTCGACGTGATGCTCGAAGAAGCTCAGGGCAGCGGCCAGGTCGTGCAGGTACCAACCCAGCCCGCAATCATCGAAATCGATGATTCGCGTCTGTTCGCCCTGCACCAACAGGTTGGCCAGGCGCAGGTCGGCATGGATCAGGCCGAAGCGCCCGGCCCCCTGGCCATACTCGGCCAGGCGCTGGCCGAGTAGGCCGACCACCTCGCCGATCAGCGCCCGGTCCGGCTCAGCCAGGTAAGGCGCTGCCTGCCATTTACCCCAGTGCCCTTGGGCACCGAGCATGCTCGCGTGGTTCCAGGTCATGCGGGTAAACCCCTCGGGCTGGCGCCAACGTCGGGCCTGTTCGTGCAGTCGGGCATTGATCGCCCCGAGACGGCGGAACGAGGCATCCAGGCCCTGGGGCGCGGGCTCGCTGCCCTCGATCCAGTCGAACAGCACCACATAGCGGCGGCCCAGCCCCGCCAGCTCGACCTGCTGGATCAACTGGCCATCCAGGCCTGCAATGGCATTGGGCACTTGCAGCCCCTCCTCACGCAGTGCCGCCAGCCACCACAGCTCGCTGACGATCTCCTGGTACGAGTGATAGGCCTGGCGGTGGACCCGCATCACCGAGCGGCGCCGTGCGTTGTACAGCACATAGGTGGCGTTTTCCGAGTGGCTCAGCAGCCGCAGTTGTCCCTGCAGCGCCGGGTCGTAGCGCAAGGCGGCCAGGCTGGCCAGGGGGGCGATGGCATCCAGGCCGGTGGCAAGGTTCGAGGCAGTCATCATCAGCACGCTCCAGGGTAGATAGGCCACCACAGGATGCGAGGCCGCCAGGGAACGTCGCTTGACCCGCCACGGCGAAATCTTGACTCCAGGACACAAGGCGTCCTGTGATCGCCACCGATTTGATAATTCAGGGTAAAAGTTGTGCCGCACGGTCAAGTGCGACCGTGCGTTGAAGTTTCAACATCCAGACAACCTCACGAGAAAAGGACTTAACCATGCTCACTTCCCTTCAAGGCAAGAGCGTTCTGATCACCGGCGCCACCAGCGGCATCGGCCTGGGTATCGCCTACGGATTCGCTCGCCAGGGTGCACAGGTCGCCATCACCGCCCGGCACGCCGACAAGGTCGAGGCCGTGGCCAGGCGCATGCGCGATGAAGGCTTGAAGGTCCACGGCTTCGTTGCCGATGTGGCGCAAGGCGAAGCGGTGAAGCGGCTGATCAACGATGTGGTCCGGGTCCAGGGTGGCCTGGATGTACTGTGCTGCAATGCCGGGGTGTTCCCGTCGGCCAGCCTCGAGCAGATGAGCGAGGCCGACTGGGACGGGGTACTCGCCACCAATGCCAAGGGCAGTTTCCTCTGCGTCCAGGCAGCCCTGCCCCACCTGCGCCGGGCCGAGTACGGCCGGGTGATCCTCACGTCCTCGATCACAGGCCCGGTCACCGGTTTTCCCGGCTGGGCCCACTACGGCGCCAGCAAGGCCGCGCAACTGGGCTTCATGCGCACCGCAGCGATCGAACTGGCCCGTGATGGCATCACCATCAATGCCGTGCTGCCGGGCAACATCCTCACCGAAGGCCTGCAGGGCATGGGCCAGGAGTACCAGGACAGCATGGCTGCCTCGGTGCCCCTGCGGCGCCTGGGCAGTGTCGAGGACATTGCCAACGCCGCGCTGTTCTTCGCCTCCCGCGAAGCCGGCTACATCACTGGGCAGAGCCTGATCGTCGACGGCGGCCAGATCCTGCCCGAATCCCTCCAGGCCCTTGCCTGAAGCCTCACCCCTGTTGACGGAGTGCCCCCATGAGCGAGATCTACACGGACAAGCTGCCCCAGCAACTCGATGCACCGGCCAGGCCCCATGAAGTCCAGCGCTTGCGCAAGAACGCCGTGGGCCTGATGGGGGTACTCTTCATGACGGTGGCCACGGCGGCGCCGATCACCGCCATGCTCGGCAACGTGCCGATCGCCATTGGCAGCGGCAACGGCCAGTACGCGCCCGCCGGCTACCTGGTGGCGACCCTCATCCTGGCGCTGTTCGCCATCGGCTATGCGCAGATGGCCAAGTACATCACCGCCACGGGGGCGTTCTACGGCTTCATTTCCCACGGGCTGGGCCGAGTGACCGGCATGGCGGCCGGTATCGCCGTGACCTTGACCTACATCGTCTTCGAAGCGGCCCTGGTGGGCATCTTCGCCTTCTTCTGCGTCGACCTGCTGGCCAGCTTCAGCGGGGTCCAGGTGCACTGGATCGTGTTCGCCCTGGCCATGCTGGCGGCCAACGGCATCCTCAGCTACTTCGATATTTCCCTGACCGCCAGGGTCCTGGGCATCTGCCTGGTCCTGGAGATCCTGATGCTGGCGATGATGGCGTTCGCCGTGCTCTGGCACGGTGGCGGTCCCCAGGGGCTGGTGCCGGAATCGATCAACCCGCTCAAGGCCCTCACCCCGGCCCAGGGGGTGATCGGCGCCAATGCCGGTATCGGCCTGTTCTTCGCCTTCTGGTCCTGGGTCGGCTTCGAGTCCTCGGCCATGTACGGCGAGGAGTCGCGCAACCCGAAAAAGATCATTCCCCTGGCCACGCTGCTGGCGGTGATCGGTATCGGCGTGTTCTACGTATTCGTGTCCTGGATGGCCATCGCCGGCGTAGGCCCCAGTGAAGCCATCCGCCTGGCCCAGGACCCGGCCCAGGCCGCTGAGGTGTTCTACGGCCCGACGCGCCTGTACCTGGGCGAATGGGCGGTGGGCCTGTTCAAGCTGCTGGTGGTGACCGGCTCGTTCGCCTGCGGCATGGCCTTTCACAACTGTGCCTCGCGCTACCTCTATGCTCTGGGCCGGGAGAACCTGTTCGACTGCCTCGGGCGCAGCGTGGGGCGTACCCATCCACGCCACGGCTCGCCCCATGTGGCCTCTACCGTGCAGAGCCTGATCGCCACGGCCATCGTCCTGGCCTTCCTGGCCGCAGGCAAGGACCCCTATGCCGACCTCTACGCCCTGCTGGCGATCCTCGGCACCATGGGCATCCTGATCGTCCAGGCTCTGTGCGCCTTCGCGGTGGTCTGCTACTTCCACCTGGGAACCCGCCATGTGGCCCAGCGCCACTGGTTCAAGACCTTTCTCGCGCCACTGCTGGGCGGGCTGGGCATGCTCTACGTGGTCTACCTGCTGTTTGCCAACCTCAGTTTCGCCGCCGGCAGCGCGGCACAATCGCTGCTGTTCAAGCTGATTCCCTGGATAGTCGCCGCCAGCTTCGCCCTGGGTGCGGCCATTGCCTTGTATTTCCGCCACTTCGACCGCCGCAAGTACCACATCATCGGCAGCATCGTCATGGACGATGAGCGCCAAGAGCCCTGAGGAGCCTCGCCATGTTGAAAGTCAATGCCTTCCAAGCCGAGCACGCCGAGGCCCTGGACAGCGCCCAGCGCGCCATGATCGAGCGCCGGCAACGCTTGCTGGGACCGGCCTACCAACTGTTCTACGAGCAACCCCTGCACCTGGTCAGCGGCAGCGGCGCCTGGCTGCAGGACCACGCCGGGCGCCGCTACCTGGACCTGTACAACAATGTCGCCTCGGTCGGCCATTGCCATCCGCGGGTGGTCCAGGCCCTGGCCGAGCAGGCGGCGCAACTCAATACCCATACCCGCTACCTGCACGAGGGCGTGCTGGACTACGCCGAAAAACTCCTGGCCACCCTGCCCACAGAGCTGGGCCAGGCGATGTTCACCTGCACCGGCAGCGAGGCCAACGACCTGGCCTTGCGCATTGCCCGGGACTACAGCGGCGGCACCGGGGTGATCGTCACCCGCTACGCCTACCACGGCATGACCCTGGCGATTGCCGAGCTGTCGCCCTCGGTGGGTGACTACGTGCCGCTGTCCCGGGACTGCCGGGTGATCGATGCGCCCCTGCATGACCCACTGCACCCGGAACGGGTGGGCCAGGTGTTCAGCGCCCAGGTGCGCGCGGCCATCGCCGATATGCAGCGCCATGGCATCCGTCCGGCAGCGTTGCTGGTGGACACCCTGTTCACCAGCGACGGGGTGTTCGCCGATCCGCCGGGCTTCCTCGCACCGGCAGTCGAGGCCATCCGCCAGGCCGGCGGCCTGTTCATCGCCGACGAAGTACAACCCGGGTTCGCCCGTACCGGCAGCCATATGTGGGGCTTCGAGCGCCATGGCCTGGTGCCGGACCTGGTGACCATGGGCAAGCCGATGGGCAACGGCCATCCATTGGCGGGCCTGGCGGTGCGCCCGCATATCCTGCAGCGTTTTGGCCAGCACGCCAGCTACTTCAATACCTTTGGCGGCAACCCGGTGTCCGCCGCCGTGGGCCTGGCAGTGCTGCAAGTGATCGAGGACGAAGGCCTGCAGGCCAACGCCCTCGTGGTGGGGCGCAGACTCAAGCAAGGCTTGCAAGGCCTGGCCGCCAGTCACCCATGCCTTGGGGAAGTACGCGGTGCCGGGCTGTTCCTGGGGGTCGATATCCTGGAGCGCGGTACCGGCGAAATGGACCCGCGGATGGCTCGGCGCCTGGTCAACCTGCTGCGCGACGAAGGCATGCTGATCGGGGTTGCCGGGGCGGCCAACAGCACCCTGAAGATCCGCCCGCCACTGTGCTTCAGCCAGGACCAGGCCGAGCAGTTCCTCCACGCCCTGGAACAGGTCCTGCGGCGCCTGTAAGGGCCGCGCCAGCGTTGAAAACCCCGCCAGTCAGTCAACCTGTAGGAGCGAAGCCTGCTCGCGATGGTCGTTAACGCCAGCGCGTATTGACTGGCTCAACGCAGCGTTCTTAAGTCCATCGCGGGCAAGCCGGATCGCTGCCCGCTCCTTCAATCTCCTTGAACACCCTAGCCCGGCCCTGCTCCATAAAAACCCTGCTCGGCGAACAGCTGGCGCAGCTCATCGAGCACCTTGACATCCTCGATGGTCGCCGGCACCGCCACTTCCGGGCCCCGGGCCAGGCTGCGGATAGTCTTGCGCAGGATCTTCCCCGAGCGGGTCTTGGGCAGGCGCTTGAGCACCAGTACCCGACGCAGCGAAGCCAGGGCCCCGACCTGCTCGCGTACCCGCTGCACCAGCTCCTGCTCCAGTTGCCCGGGGTCCACCCGGGCGTCCTGCTTGAGCACCACGAAACCCACCGGCACCTCGCCCTTGAGGACATCGTCCAGGGCCACCACGGCGCATTCGGCCACCGCCGGGTGCTCGCCCAAGGCTTGTTCCAGGCTGCCGCTGGACAGGCGATGGCCGGCTACGTTGATCACATCGTCGATGCGTCCCATGACGAACACGTAACCCTGGGCATCCACATAGCCGCCGTCGCCGCTCAGGTAGTAGCCGGGAAAGGTCCCCAGGTAGCTGTCGAGAAACCGCTGGCGGTCCTGCCACAAGGTATTGAGCACCCCGGGCGGCAAAGGCAGGCGCAAGACGATGTTGCCCGGCTCGCCAGGGGGCACCGGGTCGCCCTGGTCATCGAGCACCGCCAGCTGGTATCCGGGTACCGGCAGCCCGGCCGAACCGGACCTGACCGGGTAGCCGGCGTCGATCCGCGGCGTGCTGACCACCGGCCAGCCGGTCTCGGTCTGCCACCAGTGATCGATCACCGGGCATGGCAACGACGCACGCAGCCAATCGTAGGTGGCCGGGTCCAGGCGCTCGCCGGCCACGTACACCGCCTTCAGGCAGGACAGATCGTGTTCCTGGCGCAGCCGGCCATGGGGGTCCTCGCGCTTGATGGCGCGAAAAGCGGTGGGTGCGGTGAAGAACACATTGACCCGGTGTTCGGCGATCACTCGCCAGAACGCGCCGGCATCGGGGGTGCGCACCGGCTTGCCCTCGTAGAGCAAGGTGGTGCAACCACGGATCAAGGGCCCGTAGACGATGTAGGAATGCCCCACCACCCAGCCGATGTCCGAGGCGGCCCAGAACACCTCGCCAGGCTGCGCATCGTAGACCGCCTGCATGCTGTAGTTCAGGGCCACCGCGTGGCCGCCGTTGTCGCGTACCACGCCCTTGGGCTTGCCCGTGGTGCCCGAGGTATGCAGCACGTACAACGGATCGCCAGACATCACAGGCACGGGCGGTACCGCATCGGCACTGGCCATCAGCGCGTCCCAGTCGACATCGCGCCCAGCCTGCAATTGGGCATGGGCCTGGGGCCGGGCCAGCACCACTACCCGGGCCGGCGCCTGGGCCACCCGCTCCAGTGCCTGGTCCACCAGTGGCTTGTAGGGCACCACGCGCTCGTACTCGAGGCCGCAGCTGGCGGTCAGCAGCACCTTGGGCCGGGCATCGTCGATGCGCACCGCCAGCTCCACCGCGGAGAAACCGCCGAACACCACCGAATGCACGGCCCCCAAGCGGGCACAGGCCAGCATGGCGATCACCGCTTCCGGGATCATCGGCATGTACAGCACCACCCGGTCGCCCTGCTCCACCCCCAGCGCCCGCAACATGCCGGCACAGCGAGCCACCTGCTCGAGCAGTTGCCCATAGCTCAGGCGTCGCTGCTGGCCGCTGACCGGGGAGTCGTAGATCAGCGCCAGCCGCTCGCCATGCCCGGCCAGGACATGGCGATCCAGCGCCAGGTGGCAGGTATTGAGTTGCCCGTCGGCAAACCATTGATAGTGCTCGGGACTCTGCTGCTCGAAGATGCGTTGGGGAAAACGCATCCAGTCCAGCTGCCGGGCCTGTTGGCGCCAGAAATCGCTGGGATCGTCCTGGGCATGGGCCGTGGCGGTCAGGTAGGCATTCATTGGGCGATGTCCTGTTCTTGTTGGAAGTCGAAGGACCCGCGCCGTACCAGGCCGGCACAGGCCCAGGTTCCATCCTGGAGAGATCGCGGCCTGCGTGCTTGACCTTGCACCACAGTTTTTTGACCCTGGCCTGCATGAGGTCCGGGGCCCTCTCGGCCCGATCAATATTGCGTCTGGCGAAAGAATTAATTGCGCGTGAGGGAATTGATAGCCACCTAACGAAAGGTGCATGCTAGAGGGCTTTCCTGCGGCTTATATCATTCCGAATGATAGTTACCTTTGCTTCATTCGATTCGTGAGATACAAACCCGCCGAGCATCATCCGCCCATCTCAAATTACCTTGGCGGATGTATCCATGGACCAGTCAGTCAAACTCTTAAGTTTTCCACTAGCCGCGCTCGCCGTGGTGGTGTTGAGCGCCTGCGGCAAGGCTCCACAGACCGCCTCTGCCCCACCGGCAGCCAAGGTCAGCGTGGCCAAGGTGCTGGAGCAGCCTGTCAACGAGTGGGATGAGTTCACCGGGCGCCTGGAGGCGCCGGAAACCGTCGAGATCCGCCCACGGGTCTCGGGCCAGATCGACCAGGTAGCCTTCACCGAAGGCGCCCTGGTGAAAAAAGGCGACCTGCTGTTCCAGATCGACCCACGGCCGTTCCAGGCCGAAGTGCGCCGCCTGGAAGCCCAACTGCAACAGGCCCGGGCCACCGCGACCCGCAGCGCCAACGAAGCCCAGCGTGGCCAGCGCCTGTTGACCAGCAACGCGATTTCCGCCGAGCTGGCCGACACCCGCACCAGCGCCGCCCAGGAAGCCCGGGCCGGGGTCGATGCGATCCAGGCGCAACTGGACCTGGCCAAGCTCAACCTCAGCTTCACCCGCGTCGTCGCCCCCATCAGCGGTCGGGTCAGCCGGGCGCAGATCACCGCCGGCAACCTGGTGACCGCCGATGTCACCGCGCTGACCAGCGTGGTCTCCACCGACAAGGTCTACGCCTACTTCGACGCCGACGAGCGCGTGTACCTCAAGTACACCCAGCTCGCCCGCCAGGGCCAGCGCGGCCAGAGCACCCCGGTGTACCTGGGCCTGTCCAACGAGGACGGCCACCCGCACCTGGGCCAGATGAACTTCGTCGACAACCAGGTCAACCCCAAGACCGGCACCATCCGTGGCCGCGCGGTGTTCGACAACAGCGACGGCAGCTACACCCCGGGCCTCTACGCCCGGCTGAAGCTGGTGGGCAGCGGTACTTACTCGGCGATGCTGATCAACGACGAAGCCGTGGGCACCGACCTGGGCAAGAAGTTCGTGCTGGTGATGGACGCCGATAACAAGCCGGCCTATCGCGCCGTGGAACTGGGGCCGAAGATCGAAGGCCTGCGCATCGTGCGCAACGGCCTGAGCAAGGACGACACCATCATCGTCAAGGGCCTGCAACGGGCACGCCCGGGGGCACCGGTCACGCCTGAGGTGATCCCCATGGCCAGCAAGGAAACCCTCGCTGCCCTGGCCCAACAACGCCAAGCACTGGAAGCCAGCAACCTGCCGCAGGTCACCCCTGCCAAGCCGGCTGTGGCCGTGAAACTCGCCGCCGCGAATCCGCGCGGTTAAGGGACGACTCTCAAGATGAATTTTTCCCAATTCTTCATATCAAGGCCGATCTTCGCAGCGGTGCTATCGCTGCTGATCCTGATCGCCGGCGCCATCTCGCTGTTCCAACTTCCCATCAGCGAATACCCGGAAGTGGTCCCGCCGACCGTGGTGGTACGCGCCAACTTCCCGGGGGCCAACCCCAAGGTGATCGGTGAAACCGTGGCCGCGCCGCTGGAGCAGGCCATCACCGGGGTCGAGAACATGCTCTACATGTCCTCGCAATCCACCGCCGACGGCAAGATCACCCTGACCGTGACCTTCGCCCTGGGCACTGACCTGGACAATGCCCAGGTCCAGGTGCAGAACCGCGTGACCCGGACCCAACCCAAGCTGCCGGAAGAAGTGACGCGCATCGGTATCACCGTGGACAAGGCCTCCCCCGACCTGACCATGGTGGTGCACCTGACTTCGCCGGACAAACGCTACGACATGCTCTACCTGTCCAACTACGCCATCCTCAACATCAAGGATGAGCTGGCGCGCCTGGGCGGCGTGGGCGACGTGCAGCTGTTCGGCATGGGCGACTACTCGCTGCGCGTGTGGCTGGACCCGAACAAGACCGCTTCGCGCAACCTGACTGCCACCGACGTGGTCACTGCGATCCGTGAACAGAACCGCCAGGTGGCTGCCGGTGCCCTGGGCGCGCCACCTGCGCCCAACGCCACCAGCTTCCAGCTGTCGGTCAACACCCAGGGCCGCCTGGTCACCGAGGAAGAGTTCGAGAACATCATCATTCGCTCCGGCGAAGACGGCGAGATCACCCGCCTGAAGGACATCGCCCGGGTCGAGCTGGGTTCAAGCCAGTACGCCCTGCGCTCCCTGCTGGACAACCAGCCGGCGGTGGCGATCCCGATCTTCCAGCGTCCGGGTTCCAATGCCATCGAGATCTCCAACGAAGTGCGGGCCAAGATGGCCGAGCTCAAGCAGAGTTTCCCCGAAGGCATGGACTTCAGCATTGTCTATGACCCGACCATCTTCGTCCGTGGCTCCATCGAGGCAGTGGTGCATACCCTGTTCGAAGCCCTGGTACTGGTGGTACTGGTGGTGATCCTGTTCCTGCAGACCTGGCGCGCCTCGATCATCCCGCTGGTGGCCGTACCGGTCTCGCTGATCGGCACCTTCGCGGTGATGCACCTGTTCGGCTTCTCGCTCAACGCGCTGTCGCTGTTCGGCCTGGTACTGGCCATCGGCATCGTGGTGGACGACGCCATCGTGGTGGTGGAGAACGTCGAACGTAACATCGGCCTGGGCCTGAACCCGGTGGAAGCCACCAAGCGCGCCATGCGCGAGGTGACCGGCCCGATCATCGCCACCGCCCTGGTGCTGTGCGCGGTATTCGTGCCCGCGGCCTTCATCAGCGGCCTGACCGGACAGTTCTACAAGCAGTTCGCCCTGACCATCGCCATTTCCACGGTGATCTCGGCCTTCAACTCCCTGACCCTGTCCCCGGCCCTGGCGGCGGTGCTGCTCAAGGAACACCACGCGCCCAAGGACCGTTTCTCGCTGTTCCTCGACAAGCTGCTGGGTGGCTGGCTGTTCAGGCCGTTCAACCGCTTCTTCGAACGCGCCAGCAACGGCTACGTCGGTACTGTGCGCCGGGTCATCCGTGGCAGCGGCATCGCCCTGTTCCTGTATGCCGGCCTGATGGTGCTGACCTGGTTCGGTTTCGCCCACACGCCCACCGGCTTCGTTCCGGCCCAGGACAAGCAGTACCTGGTGGCCTTCGCTCAATTGCCGGATGCGGCGAGCCTGGATCGTACCGAAGACGTGATCAAGCGCATGTCCGACATCGCCCTGAAGCAGCCTGGAGTGGAAAGCGCCGTGGCCTTCCCCGGCCTGTCGATCAACGGTTTCACCAACAGCCCGAACAACGGCATCGTCTTCGTCACCTTGAAGCCCTTTGAAGAGCGCAAGGACCCGAGCATGTCCGCCGGCGCCATCGCCGGGGCCCTGAACGGCAAGTACGCTGATATCCAGGATGCCTACATGGCGATCTTCCCACCGCCACCGGTACAGGGCCTGGGCACCATCGGCGGGTTCCGCCTGCAGGTCGAAGACCGTGGCGGCCTGGGCTACGAGGACCTGTACAAGGAAGTGCAGAACGTCATCGCCAAGAGCCGCAGCGTGCCGGAACTGGCCGGGTTGTTCACCAGCTACCAGGTCAACGTGCCCCAAGTGGACGCGGCCATCGACCGGGAAAAGGCCAAGACCCACGGCGTGGCGATCTCGGACATCTTCGACACCCTGCAGATCTACCTGGGTTCGCTGTATGCCAACGACTTCAACCGCTTCGGACGCACCTACCAGGTCAACGTCCAGGCCGAGCAGCAGTTCCGCCTGGAAGCCGAGCAGATCGGCCAGCTCAAGGTGCGCAACAACAAGGGCGAGATGATCCCCCTGGCGACCTTCATCAAGGTCAGCGACACCGCAGGTCCCGACCGCGTCATGCACTACAACGGCTTCGTCACCGCCGAGATCAACGGCGCGGCAGCCCCGGGCTACAGCTCCGGCCAGGCCCAGGCGGCGATCGAGAAACTGCTCAAGGAAGAACTGCCCAACGGCATGACCTACGAATGGACCGAGTTGACCTACCAGCAGATCCTGGCTGGCAACACTGCGCTGTTCGTATTCCCGCTGTGCGTACTGCTGGCCTTCCTGGTGCTGGCCGCCCAGTACGAAAGCTGGAGCCTGCCGCTGGCGGTGATCCTGATCGTGCCCATGACCCTGCTGTCGGCCATTGCCGGGGTGATCATCTCCGGTGGCGACAACAACATCTTCACCCAGATCGGCCTGATCGTACTGGTGGGCCTGGCGTGCAAGAACGCGATCCTGATCGTCGAGTTCGCCAAGGACAAGCAAGAGGAAGGCCTGGACCCGCTGGCCGCGGTACTGGAAGCCTGCCGCCTGCGTCTGCGGCCGATCCTGATGACCTCCTTCGCCTTCATCATGGGCGTGGTGCCCCTGGTGATCTCCAGCGGCGCGGGTGCGGAAATGCGTCATGCCATGGGTGTGGCGGTGTTCTCCGGGATGCTCGGGGTGACCTTCTTCGGCCTGCTGCTGACCCCGGTGTTCTATGTCCTGATCCGCAACTACGTGGAGCGCAGCGAGGCCCGCAAGGCCGCCCGCACCCCGCAACTGGAGGCGCAACAATGAGTTCGAAAGTCTTCCTGCCGAGCCTGCTGGTACTGGCCCTGAGTGCCTGTGCCGTAGGTCCGGACTACCAGACCCCAAGCACCGAGGCGGCGCACATCAGCGCCGCCGGCGACACCGCTGCGGGCCAGAAGAACTTCGATCGCGCACGCTTCGAAGGCATCTGGTGGCAGCAGTTCGACGATCCGACGCTCAACCAGCTGGTGAGCCAGTCGCTCAAGGGCAACCGTGAGCTGCGGGTGGCCTTCGCCCGCCTGCGGGCCGCCCGGGCGATCCGCGATGACGCCAGCAACGACGCCATGCCGACCATCACCAGCCGCGCCAGCAGCAACCTGGGCAAGGGCCAGGTACCCGGCCAGACCAGCAAGCGGGTCAATAGCGAGCGCTACGACCTGGGGCTGGACATGGCCTGGGAGCTGGACCTGTTCGGCCGCATCCAGCGCAACCTGGAAGCCACCGAAGCCGACCAGCAGGCCGCCGAGGCCGACCTCTACCAACTGCAGGTGACCATGATCGCCGAGCTGGTGGACGCCTACGGCCAGCTGCGTGGCGCGCAACTGCGGGAAAAGATCGCCCTGGCCAACCTGGATAACCAGAAGGCCTCGCGCAAGATCACCGAAAGCCTGCGTGATGCCGGAGTGGGCGACCAGCTGGACGTGGTCCGCGCCGATGCGCGCCTGGCCGCGGTGGAGGCCAGCGTGCCACAACTGCAGGCCGAGCAGGTACGCCAGCGCAACCGCATCGCCACCCTGCTGGGTGAGCGTCCGGACAAGCTCAGTGTCGACCTTTCGCCCGCGCAGTTGCCGGCCATTGCCAAGGCCTTGCCGATCGGCGATCCGGGCGAGCTGCTGCAGCGCCGGCCGGATATCCTCAGCGCCGAACGCAAGCTGGCCGCCGCCACCGCGCGAATCGGCGTGGCCAAGGCCGATCTGTTCCCGCGGGTCAGCCTCAGTGGTTTCCTCGGTTTCACCGCCGGGCGTGGTTCGCAGATCGGCTCCTCGGCGGCCAATGCCTGGGCCCTGGGCCCGAGCATCACCTGGGCCGCCTTCGACCTGGGCAGCGTGCGGGCGCGCCTGCGCGGCGCCGACGCCAATGCCGACGGCGCCCTGGCCAACTATGAGCAGCAGGTGCTGCTGACCCTGGAAGAATCGGAGAATGCCTTCAGCGACTACGGCAAGCGCCAGCAGCGCCTGCTCTCGCTGATTCGCCAGAGCGAGTCCAGCCGCGCCGCCGCCGACCTGGCCGAGATCCGCTATCGCGAAGGCACCGTGGACTTCCTGGTGCTGCTGGACGCCCAGCGCGAACGCCTGGCCGCCGAAGACTCCCAGGCCCAGGCCGAAGTCGAGCTGTACCGCGGCATCGTCGCCATCTACAAGGCCCTGGGCGGTGGCTGGCAACCCGAGACGGTGGCCAGCAACTAAGTATTTGCAACGAGCTCCTTTGGTTGGCCGCAACCAACCAATGTTTGGCCCCGTGGATCATTCGGTCGCGGGGCTTTTTTTTGCCCGGATACCGACCTGCCGCTACGCAAGGCTGCGTCCGGCTGGGGCGGCATACCGGTGCCGCAGGGGCAGGCGCTTGCGCCCGCTGAAGGTCGCCAAGCAAGGTCCTGCGGACCTTTGTGCAGCCTCGCCGAGGGCTCGACAGCCGCTACACAGTGACGGATCGCCGATAGAGGCGCTCGATCAACCAGTCGGCCATTACGATTGGACAGCCACCCGGCCCGCTCCTAACCTGCGCTCGCCTCGTAGTCGCCCAGGCCTTCATCCCCATGATCGTGCGTCCCAAACCGAACCTGTTCGCCTTGCTCTTCGCCCTCAAGGGCTCGATCGCCAAGCGTATCGCCCTGCGCTGTGCCCTGGTGACCCTGCTGGCCTCGGTCATCGTGTTGGTGGAAACCCTGCAACCGGCCTTCTTCTCCAAAGTCAACGCCACGCCCTTCACCCTGCTGGGGCTGTCGCTGTCGATCTTCATGAGTTTTCGCAACAACGCCTGCTACGACCGCTGGTGGGAAGGCCGCAAGCAACTGGGGCAGTTGACCATCGAGGTGCGTTCGCTGATCCGCGAAAGCCTGGTGATCGAGGGCCACCCCGAGCGCGAGGGCTTGTTGCGCGATCTCTGCGGTTTCGCCCACAGCCTGATCGCCCGGCTGCGCCAAGAGGACGAAGCCCGTGCCCTGGAGCCCTGGGCCCAGGCACCGCTGGAGCGCCAACACCCGAACCTGACCGACGCCCAGTTGCAGCACATTGGGCGCCGTTGCTCGCAATGGGCCCGGCAAGGCCTGATCAGCGAGTGGCGCTATACCCAGCTGGAAAGCCGCCTGGTGAGCCTGAGCCTGGTACAGGCCGCCTGCGAGCGCATCCAGAACACCCCGCTGCCCTTCCCCTACACTTTGCTGCTGCATCGCACCATCTACCTGTTCTGCATCCTCCTGCCTTTTGCCATGGCCGAACCCCTGGGCTGGCTGACGCCGCTCTTCACCGCCATCGTCAGCTACACCTTCCTGGGCCTGGACGAAATCGGTGATGACCTGGAGGACCCGTTCGGCTACGACGACAATGACCTGCCCTGCAGCGCTCTGCTACGGGGCCTGGAGCGCGAAGTGCTGGCGGCGCTGGGCGTGTCCCCATTGCCACCGCTGCTGGAGCCCGAGGAGTACGTGCTGACCTGAAGCGGGGTTTGACTCAAGCCGGTTCCTGACCGAAGCTTGCTCCCTCCCCAAGTCGCTCGCTCCTGGACTTTCGCATGCCCCAAGCCCGCCGCTACCTGCTGATCAGCCTGTCCATCGTCATTCTTCTGGCCCTGGCCTGGTTCTTCCTGCGTAGCAGCCCACCCGCGGTGCCCGAGGCAATCCGCCAGGGTTATGGCGTGGCCCTGGAGAAGGCCCGCAATGGCCAGCCAGGCGCGGCACGGGTGCTCTACCAGCAGTTGGGGCGTCCCGATCTCAGCGACAAGCAACGCACTCGCCTGCTGGCCGTACTGCCCAACTACCCCAGCCCCCAGGCCCTGAAACTGGCGGACGCCGGCCTGCACCATGCCTCGGCGCAAGTACGCAAGGCCGCCATCGCCAGCGTGCTCGGCCTGGTGCCCAGCGGCAAGCGCAGCCTGTTGCTGGGTCCGTTGCTGGACGATCCGGAGCAAAGCGTGCGCTTTGCTGCCGTGGATGCGCTGCTGGGACTGTCTCCGGATGACCAGGGCCTGTATTTCGGCCCCCTGCAGCAAGTGATCGACGAATACACCCAGGTCCTCAAGACCCGTGGCGACGACGTCGAGGCCCAGTACCAGCTGGCGCGCCTCTACCTGCACAACGCCGACCTGGCCAGGGCCCAGCAGACCCTGGAGCAAGCCTTGAAACTGGCACCGGACAACCTGCAGGCCGTGGTGTTGCAGATCGAGGTGCTCGACAAGCAAGGCCAGAGCGAAGCCGCCCGCCAACTGTTGGCCAAGCAGTTGCAAGCCCAGCAGGATTCAGCCTACCTGCAACATGCCCTGGGGCTCTGGCTGCTCCAGCACGACCAGGGCGAGTTTGCCCTCCTGGGCTTGTCCCGGGCCGTGGAGCTGGAGCCGAACAACGCGGCCTACCGCTACGACCTGGCCACTACCTTGCACAGCGAGCAGGAACTGGAGGCCGCACAGAAGCAGTTGGAGGAAATCGTCCAGCGCCAGCCGTACAACCGCAAGGCGCGGGTGCTGCTGATCAACTATTGGAAGGAAAGCGGCCAATTGCAGAACGTCCAGGTGCTGCTGGCCCAGCTCGAACAGCAGAATCCCGACGATCCGGCATTGCAGCAGGGTCTCTGAGCCTGCGCCGCTGCGCGCCCGGGCGCAGCCTTCGATAGCGGCTACACCGTTGTAGCCGCTGTCGAGCCCGCGAGACTGCGACAAGGCCTGCAGGACCTTCAGCGCTCGACCAGGCGAACGGTTATGGTCCTGCGCGCCCCAGCCCCCGGTGGCGATAAAAGGTTGAACCGCGCTGGCGGCAAACGGTCAAGTGATCAAAGCGACATCGCGACTTGCGTGCCGCCACTGATCGAAGCCATTGCGAGGGTATTGCTTGACCACCCCAACTGCGTTGCACAGCGATAAGGCCGCCACCGGCATCGAGGGCCTGGACGACATTCTCAACGGGGGACTGTCGCGCAGCCACGTCTTCCTGCTGGAGGGTGAGCCCGGTACGGGCAAGACCACCGTCGCCCTGCACTTCCTGCGGACCGGTGCCCTGGCCGGCGAACGCTGCCTGTACATCACCCTTTCGGAAACCGAGCGTGAGCTGCGCCAGGGCGCGCAGTCCCATGGCTGGGAACTGGACGGCAGCATCCACATCTTCGAGCTGACCCCACCGGAAAGCCTGCTCAATGTCGAACACCAGCAGAGCCTGTTGTACTCCTCGGACCTGGAGCTGGGAGAAGCCACGCGGCAGATCTTCGAGGTCGTGGAGCGCGTCAAGCCGACCCGAGTCGTGCTCGACAGCCTCTCGGAAATCCGCCTGCTGGCCCAGAGTTCCTTGCGTTATCGCCGGCAGATCCTGGCGATCAAGCACTACTTCGTGCGCTACGACGCCACCGTCCTGCTGCTGGACGACCTGACCAGCGAAGCCCTGGACAAGACCGTGCACAGCGTGGCTCACGGTGTGATCCGCCTGGAGGAGCTGACCCCGGGTTATGGCGCCGAGCGGCGGCGGATCAAGATCATGAAATACCGCGGCCAGAAGTACCGTGGCGGGTTCCATGACTTCACCATCCAGGGCGACGGCGTGCACGTGTTCCCACGGCTGGTCGCCGCCGAGCACCGACGTCGCCACGAGCGCCAGACCCTGACCAGCGGCATCCGGGAAATGGACGCCCTGCTCGGCGGCGGGATCGCCAGCGGCTCCAGCACCCTGATCCTTGGCCCCGCAGGCACCGGCAAATCGCTGATTGCCATGATCTTCGCTGCGGCCGCCGTGGCCAGGGGCGAGAAAGCCGCGCTGTTCATCTTCGACGAGGAACTGGGGTTGCTGTTCGAGCGCATGGACAACATGGGCATCGACCTCCAGGCCCTGCAAGCCAGCGGCAACCTGATCATCGAACAGGTGGACGCCGCCGAGCTATCGCCTGGAGAGCTGTCGCACCGGGTCAGGCATTGTGTCGACAAGGGCCAGATCAAGACGGTGGTGATCGATAGCATCAACGGCTACCAGGCAGCCATGCCCGAGGAAAACGCCCTGGTCCTGCACATGCACGAGCTGCTGCTGTACCTCAACCGCCAGGGTGCGGCGACCTTCATGACCGTGGCCCAGCACGGCCTGGTGGGTGACATGCAGGCTCCGGTGGACATCACCTACCTGGCCGACACGGTCATCCTGCTGCGCTACTTCGAAGCCCTGGGCAAGGTGCGCCGGGCCATCTCGATCATCAAGAAACGCACCGGCAGCCATGAGTCCACCATCCGCGAATACCGTATCAGCGGCCGCGGCTTGACCATCGGCGAGCCCCTGGAAGCCTTCCAGGGCGTACTGCGCGGCGTCCCCAACTATCAAGGTGCAGGCCAGCCGCTGCTGGGGGACGAAGATCCATGATCCATAGCCCGGAGTTTTCCGAGCGGGCCCTGGTGCTCACGCCCCTGGGCCGTGATAGCCAACTGGCCCAGATGATGCTGCATGAAGCCGGCCTCAGCAGCCTGGCCACCGCAAACCTCGGCGCCCTGTGCCAGGAACTGGAGCACGGCGCCGGCTTGCTGATCATCGCTGTCGAAGCCTTGCGCGGGGGGGACCTCACGCCCTTGCTGCAGTACCTGGAGCAGCAACCGGCCTGGTCGGACCTGCCGATCATCCTGCTGACCCATCATGGCGGGCCGGAACAGAACCCGGCGGCAAGCTTTGGCGCGCCCCTGGGCAATGTCAGCTTTCTCGAACGGCCCTTTCATCCGGCCACCCTGATCAGCCTGGCCAAGGCCGCCTTGCGCGGCCGACGCCGGCAATACGAAGCCCGGGACCGGCTGGTCGATTTGAGCCAGAGTGAACTGCGCCTGCAACGCACCCTGGAGACCCTGGAGCAGCAGGTGGAGGAACGCACTGCACAGCTGCGGCACAACGAGGAAGCCTTGCGCCAGTCGCAGAAGATGGAAGCCGTCGGCCAGCTCACCGGCGGCATTGCCCATGACTTCAACAACATGCTGACCGGCATCATCGGCAGCCTGGAGTTATTGCGCCGGCGCCTGGCCCGGGGACGCACCGAGGACCTGGACAGCCTGATCGATCTTGGGGTGACCTCGGCCAATCGCGCGGCGGGCCTGACCCATCGCCTGCTGGCCTTCTCCCGACGCCAGTCGCTGGACAGCAAGCCCGTGGAAATGAACGCCCTGGTGAGTTCCATGGCACAGTTGCTGCAGGGCAGCCTCAGCGAAAGCATCGAACTGCAACTGCGACTGTGCGAACAGCCCTGGGTAGCCGAGGCCGACCCCAACCAATTGGAAAGCGCCCTGCTGAACCTGGCGCTCAATGCCCGGGATGCCATGCCCAACGGTGGTCGCTTGCTGGTGGAAACCCTCAACTGCAGGCTGGACGAGGACTTCGTCCAGGCCCACGACAACCTCGAGCCTGGCGACTACGTAGTGTTGCGGGTCAGCGATAACGGCTGCGGCATGCCCGAGGCCATCATCAACCGGGTGTTCGACCCTTTTTTCACCACCAAGCCCATCGGCCAGGGCACAGGCCTGGGCCTGTCGATGATCTATGGGTTCAGCAAGCAGTCCCATGGTCATGTGACGTTGGACAGCACCCTTGGGCGAGGCACCGAAGTCAGCCTCTACCTGCCGCGCTTCAGCGGCCAGCCGGCCCAGGACCTGCACCCCGAAGCCTTGCTGGCGCCTAGTGCGCACGACGGCGAGACGGTACTGATCGTCGAGGACGATCCTGCGGTGCGAGCCTTGGTCAGTACGGTACTGGGCGAGCTGGGCTACCGCTTTATCGAGGCTGGCGATGCCCGCAGCGCCATGCCGGTCCTCGACTCCGGGCAGCGCATCGACCTGTTGATCAGTGACGTCGGCCTGCCCGGCATGAATGGCCGGCAGCTGGCGGAGATCGGACGGCAGGTCCGTCCGCAATTGAAAGTCCTGTTCATCACCGGTTATGCCGAGCATGCGGCGGCCCGTGGCGGCTTCCTCGACCCGGGCATGCAGTTGATCACCAAGCCCTTCACCTTCGATCTGTTGATCGCCAAGGTCCAGGAAATGCTACGCGACTGAATCCCGGCTCAGGCCAACAGTTGCTGGATCTGTTGATGCAGGCTGTTGAGGTCGAAAGGCTTGGCCAGGATCGGCGCCTTGCGGGTGATGGGGCTGTTGCATTCGAGGATCTCGTTGGGATAGCCGCTGATGAAAATCACCTTGAGGTCCGGGCGCAGTTTCACTGCCGGCTCGGCGATCATCACCCCGGTGATGCCACCTGGCAGCCGGTAGTCGGTGATCATCAGGTCCAGGTTCGGCTTGCTGGCCAGGATCTCGAACGCCTGCTCGCCGTTCTCCGCCTGCAATACCCGATAGCCCAGGCCCGACAGGTAGTCGGCCAGCAGCATCAGGATCACCGGTTCATCTTCGACGATCAGTACGACGTCTTGTGCATCTTCACTCATGGAAAACCTTTGTTCGGTCAATTGCTGCTTGAGGCTGTCGAAGTTTGCCGGACCACCGTGCCGGCAAACCCCGGCAGCCACTGTACGACCATCGGGCCACGCAGAGGTTGCGTGCGGATGAAGTTTTAAGCGCTGGCCGGTAGGTCGATGTCCGCCAGAGGCAGGCAGACGCGAAACAGCGCCCCTTCGCCAATGCGGCTCTCGACGCCGATGGAGCCACCGTGGGCCGTGACGATCTGCTCGGAAATGAACAGCCCCAGCCCCAGGCCCGAAACCACATGGTTGGCGCTGACCCGCTCGAATTGCTGGAAAATGCGCTTCTGGTTGTCTTCGCTGATGCCGATACCGTGGTCACGCACCTCGACCCGGGCTTCACCGCAGGTGGTGTAGACCCGTACCTCGATAGGGCTCTTGGCGCCGTAGCGCAAGGCGTTGGTCAGCAGGTTGGAAACCACTTGCTCGATGCGAAACTCATCCCAGTTGCCCTCCACCGCTTGCTCGGCATGCAGGCTCAGGGATGATTGCGCGGCTTCGACCTGGGGGGCGAAATTCTCCACCAGGCCGCGTACCAACTGCACCAGGTCGAAGCGCGACGGGCGGATCGACAGTTTGCCGGTACGAATGCGCGAGATATCGAGCATGTCCTCGATCAATCTGATCAGGCTCTTGATCTGGCGCTCGTCGCGGTCGACCATCGCGTGCATCTTGTCCAGGCTGAAGGCTGCGGCATTCTCCCGGGCCAGGTGCATCTTGCGCAGCTGGGTCTCCAGGATCAGGCCATTGAGGGGCGTGCGGACCTCATGGGCGACGATCGACATGAAATCGTCACGCATGCGTACCGCCTGCTCCAGTTCGTTCTGGGTGGCCTGCAGCTTCTTGAGCAGCGCCTCCTGCTCACGACGACTGCGCTCCAGGGCCTCGACCTGCTGCTTCATGGCCTTGCTCTGGCGGTACAGGTCGACGAAGACGTTGACCTTGCTCTTGACCGCATGGATATCCAGGGGCTTGTGCAAGAAGTCCACGGCCCCGCTCTCGTAGCCCTTGAAGGCGTAGTTGAGTTCGCGCCCGGCAGCGCTGACAAACACGATGGGAATGTTCTTGGTCTTTTCCGTGCCCCGCATCAGCTCCGCCAGTTCGAAACCGTTCATGCCAGGCATCTGCACATCGAGGATGGCCATGGCAAACTCATGCTGGAGCAACAGCGACAGGGCTTCGTCGGCCGACAAGGCCTTGTATACCAGGCGATCCTCGCGCTTGATCAGGGCTTCGAGGGCCAGCAGGTTCTCCGGCAGGTCATCGACGATCAGCAGCTTGGCTTGGACATTACTCAACATGCGCTTCGTTCCAGCTCGGCGAGCAGACGGCTGATGCCGTGCAAAGGGAGGATGTAGTCCGGTTGGTGCAGGGCCAGGGCCGCATCCGGCATGGTCGATACATGGGCCTCGCTGGGGTCCTGGACGATGGTCAGGCCGCCCTGGCGCTTGACCTCGGCCAAGCCGCGAGCGCCGTCCTGGTTGGCCCCGGTCAACAGCACCGCAGCCAGGCGCGGGCCATAGGCGTCGGCGGCAGATTCGAACAAGACGTCGATGGCCGGCCGCGAATGATGGACCCGCTCCTCCTGGCTCAGTGACAGGCTGTGGTCCTGCTCCACCGACAGGTGATAACCGGGGGCGGCGAAATACAAGGTGCCGGGCAGGATCTGCTCCTTGTCATCGGCCTCCTTGACCCTCAGCGCCAGGCGCCGGTCGAAGACCTCCGCCAGTTGGCTGCGGCGTTCATCGGGCAGGTGCAGGACGACGATCAACGGCAGTCGGAAACCCCGGCCGAACCCGCTGAACAGGCCCAGCAAGGCTTCGACGCCACCGGCGGAGGCGCCCACCACGATGGCCTCGATCGGCGGTAGCGCGCCAGGGCTGAGAATATCCTGCGTCATAGCTTGCGATAGATCCGTTCTTGTTTGACCAGGGGCTCGAAGTGCTTGCCGTAGGCGGAGAAGTCCAGGGTTTCCTTGCTACCCAGCACCAGGAACCCACGATGGCAGAGCGACTCATGGAACAGGCCAAAGGCTCGATCCTGCAACTTTTTATTGAAATAAATCAATACGTTACGGCATGAGATCAACTGCGTCTCAGAAAATACGCTGTCGGTGGCCAGGCTGTGGTCGGCAAAGGTCACGCTTTCGCGCAGGCTCTTGTCGAAGATCGCATAGTCATAGGCCGCGGTGTAGTAGTCGGCAAAGGAGCGCTTGCCACCCGCCCGCTGGTAGTTGTGGGTATAGGCCCGCACGTTCTCCAGGGAGAAGATGCCCTGCTTGGCCTTTTCCAGGGAGTTGGGGTTGATGTCCGTGGCATAAATGATGGTCCGTTCCAGCAAGCCTTCCTCGCGCAGCAGGATGGCCATGGAATAGACCTCTTCACCCGTGCTGCACCCGGCGATCCAGATCTTCAGCGACGGATAGGTCTTGAGCAACGGCACCACTTCCTGGCGGATCGCCAGGAAGTGCGAAGGGTCGCGAAACATCTCGCTGACCGGAATGGTCAGGAACTGCAACAGCTGCATGAACGCGGTCGGGTCGTGCAGCACACGTTCCTGCAAGGCCGAGATGGTCTTGCATTCGAACTGGCGCAAGGCGTGGTTGACCCGGCGCTTGATCGAAGCGCCGGAGTAATCGCGAAAGTCGTAGCTGTATTTAAGGTAGATAGCTTCGATCAACAAACGCAGTTCGATCTCGGTATTGCGCTCCACTAAATTCTTTCCATCTTGGGTAGCCACACGCGGATAAGTGAGAACAACCGGTCGAGATCGATGGGCTTGGCCAGGTAGTCGTTGGCGCCGGCCTGCAGGCAGCGCTCCTGGTCGTCCTTCATGGCCTTGGCCGTCACCGCGATGATCGGCAGCTTGCGCCAGCGCGGATCCTTGCGGATCTGCGCCGTGGCTTCGAAACCGTCCATCTCCGGCATCATCACGTCCATCAGCACCAAATCGATATCCTCGACTTCGTTGAGTCTGGCAATGGCTTCCAGGCCGTTACGCCCGATCACCACCACGGCGCCCTTGTGTTCCAGGGCGCTGGTCAAGGCGAAGATATTACGCACATCGTCATCCACCAGGAGGACCTTGCGTCCCTCGAAGACCTTGTCGCGGCTGCGGGCGGTCTTGAGCATCTTCTGCCGCTCATGGGACAACTGGGATTCGACTTTGTGCAGAAAAAGCGTCACTTCATCCAGCAGGCGCTCTGGCGAACGGGCGCCCTTGATGATGATCGAGCGCGAATACTTGCGCAGCTCGGCCTCCTCGTCGCGGGTCAGGTTGCGCCCGGTGTAGACGATCACCGGTGGAAACGAGCAGATGTCTTCGGTGGACATGCGCTTGAGCAGGTCGTTGCCCAGCATGTCCGGCAGCTTGAGGTCGATGACCATGCAGTCGTAGACATTCTTGCGCAGCAGCTCCAGGGCATCCTGGGCCAGGCCCACGGCGGTGATCTCGATGTCATCGTCGCCGATCAGCCGGGCGATGCTGTCGCGCTGCAGGTCGTCGTCCTCCACCAGCAGCACGCGCTTGACCTTCTGCGTCAACTTGGCCTCCAGGCGGGCGAAGACGTCCTTGAGCTCCTCGCGGGTCGTGGGCTTGACCGCATAGCCCACGGCGCCCATGTGCATCGCCGCCTCGACCCGGTCCTCCACCGAGATCACATGCACCGGGATATGCCGGGTCTGCGGGTGCTCCTTGAGCCGTTGCAACACCGTCAGGCCGGAGTGATCGGGCAAGCGCATGTCCAGGAGGATTGCATCGGGAACGAACTGGGTCGCCAGGCTGAAACCTTCGTCGGCGCCATGGGCCACCAGGCAGTGATAACCCAGCTCATGGGCCAGGTCGAAGAGGATATGCGCAAAGTTGGCTTCGTCCTCCACCACCAGGATGCAACGGCTCTTGAAGGGCGCCTTGTCCCGATCGTCGGCGAAACGAGGGATCTCCACCACCGCCATCGCAGCCTCGGCAACCACCGGGTTGGACGGCTGGGGCAGTACCGCAGGCGCCACCGGCGCGAGGACGGTCGGCGCGGCAGACAAGGCATCGCTGTATCGCTCCGGCAGTACCAGGGTAAAGACACTGCCCCGGCCCGGTTCGCTGCTGACGCTGATCGTGCCCCCCATCAGGTTGGCCAGGTCCCGGGAAATGGACAGCCCCAGGCCAGTGCCGCCATAGCGCCGGTTGGTGGTGCCATCAGCCTGGTGGAACGCCTCGAAGATGCTTTCATGCTGGTCCTGGGCGATACCGATCCCGGAATCCTGCACCGCAAAAGCGATGCCCGAACCTGGATGAGCCGACACCACCAGGCCAACCTGTCCCTGCTCGGTGAACTTGACCGCATTGGACAGCAGGTTCTTGAGCACCTGCTCGACCCGCTGGCGATCGGTGAACAGCGTCTGCGGTGCGCCTGGTTGCAGCTCCACCTTGAATTCCAGGCCCTTGTCCGCCGTCAGTGGCTCGAACAGGCTGCGCAGCCCATCCACCAGGCGCGAGACGCTGGTGTTCTCCGGACGGACTTCGAGCTTGCCGGCCTCGACCTTGGAAATATCCAGGATGTCATTGATCAGGTTCAGCAGGTCGTTGCCGGCGGAATAGATCGACTCGGCGAACTTGACCTGTTCGTCGCTGAGGTTTTCCTGGGGGTTCTCGGCCAGCAACTTGGCCAGGATCAGCGAGCTGTTGAGTGGCGTGCGCAGCTCGTGGGACATATTGGCCAGGAACTCGGACTTGTACTTGCTCGAACGCTGCAATTCCTCGGCACGCTCTTCGAGCTGGATCTGCGCCTCGTTGAGTTCGCTGTTCTTGCGGTCCATGGCGTCACGCTGCTCGGCCAGCGCCAGGGCCTGTTCCGACAACTGCTCGTTGGTCTGCTCCAGCTCCACCTGCTGGGTTTCCAGGTGTGCCTGGGACTCCTTGAGAATGCGCGACTGTTCTTCCAGCTCCTCGTTGGCGGTCTTGAGCTCCTCCTGCTGGACTTGCAGTTCTTCGTTGAGCTGCTGGGTCTCGGCCAGCACCTCCTGCAAGCGCTGGCGATAGCGTGCGGCCTCGATGGAAGTACCGATATTGCCGGCGATCAGCTCCAGCAACTCGATATCGCGCTCGCTCAGGGCGCGCAGGAAGCCCAGCTCGATCACCCCGTTGACTCGATCGTCATCGCGGGTTGGCACCACCAGCACGCTGCGCGGCGCCCCCTCGCCAAGGCCGGAGCTGACCTTGAAATAATCCTGTGGCACATCATCCAGGCGGATCAGGCGCTTGTGTTGCGCAGCCTGCCCCACCAGCCCTTCGTCGCCATACAACGACTGACCCTGCTCCTCCTGCTCACGAGAGAAGCCGTAGGAAGCCACGCGCTTGAGGGCGCCATGCTCCTCGCGCACATACAGCGCCGCCACCGGCGTCCCCAGGTACTGGGCGCAGAACTGCAGGATGTTGCGACCCAGCAGGTTCAGGGTCAGTTGTCCCAGCATCTGCTCGGCCAGTTCGGTCTGGCCGGTGCGCAGCCAGGCCTGGCGCTCCAGGCTGCGGGCACTACGCAGCTCGGCCTCGAGGTTCTCGCTGTAGCTGCGCGACAGGGCGAGCAGGTCACGGCGCCCGACATAGGCCAGCAAGCCGCTGATGCCCACGACGAACAGCAGGTACAAGGTGACGCTCAAGATCGTGGTACGACTGACGTTGTCGTTGCGCTCCTGGCGCAGTTGCTGCTCCGAAGTCACGGCATCGTCGAACTCCTTGCGCACCTCATCGGTCAGGCGCTTGCCACGTCCGGCCCGCACCGCTTCGCGATAGTCGCCGTTCTGCCGGCGCAGCTCGATCATGCCATGGGCATAGTTGTTCCACTCGGTCTGCAGGGCTTCCATGCGCTTGAGCCGGTCCACCTGCTGCGGGTTGTCCGCCACCAACTCCTGCAGGCCGCGCAATTCAGTAAGGATGCGGGGCTTGGCCACTTCATAGGGATCGAGGAAATGCTCGTCGCCGGTGATCAGGAAACCGCGCATGCCGGTTTCCAGGTCGATGGTCAGGCGTGCGGCTTCATTAAGGTTGTTGATCACCCGATCGGTGTGTTGCACCCACTGGATCACCGACAGCAGATAGGTGATCAGGGCCACGAAAAACACTGCACTGAGTACGCCCACGCCAAGGGGCAGGCTGACGTTACGTGTCAGCAGCTTGCGAAAACTCTGTTCATCAACCGAGGACGGACGAATCATGTGGTGGACCTTGGGGTTGGTGAAAAAAAGGGCAGTTTGCCCCACATTCGGCCATCGCAGCTATTTTTTATAACCAACACGCCGGTGCATTGCGATGTGACCTGCCGTAGGACGATAGAAGCGGTTATTCTTGCCGGCACTTGTACAAGTGATTTTTTTTGTACAGCTTCGGGAACTTGTGGCCAGGCGCCACTTACTGATGCACAGGGCCGCCTGTTGCGCTGCCCGCCGAATTCAATCCTTGAGAGTGCCTATATGCCCGCCAGCGTTCCAACCATCCTAGTCGTCGAAGACGATGCCATCGTGCGCATGCTGATCGTCGATGTCCTCGAAGAACTGGAATTCGCGGTCCAGGAAGCCGACGGCAGTGAGGCGGCCCTGGACCTGTTGCAGGACCTGGAACGCCCCATCGACCTGCTGATGACCGATGTTGGCCTGCCCGGCATGAACGGCCGCGAACTGGCCGAGCATGCGCGCCAACTGCGCCCGCACCTGCCGATCCTGTTCGCCAGCGGCTACGCCGAATCCATCGAGGTGCCGCCGGGCATGTCGGTGATCGGCAAACCATTCTCCATCGATCAACTGCGGGACAAGGTGCGCGGCATCCTCGGCTGATCCTGGCGCCCGCCTGATCGAGCACTGGGGCACTGTGGTTTAATGGCGACCTTTTTTTGCCCTCGCCCACCAGGAACCACGCCCCATGAGCCCTACCGCCACGACCAAAGTCCTGATCATTGGTTACGTGTGGCCCGAGCCGCGCTCTTCGGCCGCCGGCGGGCACATGATGCAGATCCTGCAATGTTTTCTCGACCAGGGCTGGGAGTTGACCTTCAGCAGCCCGGCCAATCCTGGTGAACACAAGGAAGACCTCGTTGCCCTGGGCATCCGCGAATGCCCGATCGAGCTGAACAACGCCAGCTTCGACCGTTTCGTCGCCGAGCTGGCGCCGGATATCGTGCTCTTCGACCAGTTCATGATGGAGGAGCAGTTCGGCTGGCGCGTGGAGCAACACTGCCCCAATGCCTTGCGGGTCCTGGAGACCTCTGACCTGCAGTGCCTGCGCCATGCGCGGCACCAACGGCTCAAGGACCATCTCAAGCACGCGAGCGCAGAAGACGATTTCAGCCCGCTGTTTGCCCAGGCGCAGCAGGACGAGTTCCAGCACATGGCCGAGACCGACCTGGCCAAGCGCGAGATCGCCGCCATCTATCGTTGCGACCTGAGCCTGATGATCTCCGAAGTGGAGATCGAGCTACTGGTGGAACAGTTCCGCCTGCCACCGACGCTGCTGCACTGGTGCCCGTTGATGCTGGAACGACTGCCGGAGAGTTTCGCGCCGTTCGAGCAACGGGCGCACTTTCTCAGCATCGGCAACTTCCGCCACGCACCGAACTGGGATGCGGTGCTGTGGATGAAGAACCGCGTATGGCCCTTGATCCGCCAGCAATTACCCGGCGCGCAACTGCACCTGTATGGCGCCTATACCCCGCCCAAGGCAGCGGCGCTGCATAACCCGGCCCAAGGCTTCCATATCATGAACTGGGCCGAGGACGCGTTGCAGGTGATGAGCGCTGCGCGCATCTGCCTGGCACCACTGCGCTTCGGCGCGGGCATCAAGGGCAAGCTGCTGGACGCCATGCTCTGTGGCACGCCAAGCGTGACCACCCCCATAGGCAGCGAATCGATGACCGTGCCCGACCTGCCATGGCCCGGCGCCGTGGAGGAGTCCGCCACCGCCCTGGCCGCAGCGGCAGTGCGCCTGTATCAGGACCAGGCCCAGTGGTCCCAGGCCCAGGCCGCGGGCAGCCAGTTACTGGCAGCACGCTACCGCCAGCAGGTCCATGGCCCGGCGTTGATCCAGCGCCTGCAACACTGCCGCCAACACCTGGCCCAGGAACGCCGGGACAACTTCACCGGCAGCATGCTGCGCCACCATCACCACAAGAGCACCCAATACATGGCGCAATGGATCGAGGCGAAGAACCGTCCCTGAGATCCGGGCCAACACTTGCCCGAACCCGCCACACTCCCCCGCTCGAAACGCGTCTTCATCTTCATGGCTGGCCAGTGGGCCAGCCTCTCTTCCCCGCCCCAGATCGAAGTACTTTCTCGTCATTGCCGCCCAAGGCAACGATGCCTGCTGCCCTGCCCGGCCAACCGTGCTTAGCCATGCACTGAAGTTGCCCGGGGATACCGGACCAATGACCGCAAGGAATCCCGATGCGCGGCTATCCTGGTAAACAAATCTCGTTCAGCTTCCGTTCAGCGGCTGTCAACAATCTTCATTTAGCAATGAGTATCATTATGTTACAACTTAGCTCCCTACCTAGTTCATCCGCTGGTGCTGAATGCTCGTTCCATTTCTGATCATGCTGCGCGAAGGGATCGAAGCCGCGCTCATCGTTGGCATCATCGCCAGCTACCTGCAACAGACAGGCCGCGGCCAGTGGATGCCAGCGGTGTGGATCGGCGTCTTTCTCGCGGCTGCCCTGGCCCTGCTGGTCGGTGGCGGCCTGGAACTGATGAGCGCCGAGTTCCCGCAGAAGCAACAAGAACTGTTCGAAGGCATCGTCGGCCTGGTGGCCGTGGGCATCCTCAGCTCCATGGTGTTCTGGATGCGCAAGGTCGCACGTTCCATCAAGCACTCCCTGCAAGCCTCCCTGGACCAGGCCCTGGCCGGCTCCCGGCACCAGGTGATCGCCCTGATCGCCATGGTGTTCTTCGCCGTCGCCCGGGAGGGCCTGGAGACCGTGTTCTTCCTGTTGGCGGTGTTCCAACAGAGTGAAGGCCCGGGCGCGCCCATCGGTGCATTGCTGGGGTTGGTGACGGCCATTATCGTCGGCTTCCTGATCTACACCGGCAGCATGCGCCTGAACCTTGCGGTGTTCTTCCGCTGGACCGGGCTGTTCATCCTGGTGGTAGCCGCCGGCATCCTGGCCAACTCGGTACAGGCACTGCATGAAGCCGGGCTGTGGAACCACCTGCAGACCGTGCTCTTCGACTTCAGCGCCAGCCTGCCCATGGACGGCCCGCTGGGCTCGGTGCTGGCCGGCATGTTCGGCTACCAGGACGCCCCCACCATCAGCACCCTGGGCGCCTATGTGCTGTACCTGGCCGTGACCCTGGTGCTGTTCTTCCTGCCCGGCGCCGCGCCTGCCAAGGCGCCCGGCCCATCGTCTTCCGTTTCCAGTCAGTAAGGCTCCCCATGACCCAGCAAGCCTCTCCCCAGGCCTCGCCGCCCCGCGCTCTGCGTTGGGCGGTGGCCGGCTCGGTGATCGTGATGATCGCCGCCGGCGGGCTGTTCTACTACGCCTCGCAACTGGCGGCCAGCAAGCGCCAGGCCCACCAGGGCGAGATCACCGTGACCATCCACCCCCACAGCTGCGAGCCCAATGCGCTTACCGTGCCCGCCGGCCGCGCCAGCTTTCGCATCGTCAACCGCTCTGAGCGCGCCGTGGAGTGGGAAATCCTCGATGGCGTGCTGGTGGTCGAAGAACGGGAAAACATCGCCCCGGGCCTGAGCCAGGTGATCAACGCCAACCTGCAGCCCGGGGACTACGCCATCACCTGCGGCCTGTTGAGCAACCCCAGGGGGACCCTGCATGTCACCCCGACCGCCGAGTCCGAGGCCCAGGCCAAGGCACGGCCATCGATGGTGGCCTTTATCGGTCCCCTATCGGAGTTCCGCGTCTACCTGAGCACCCAGGGCAGTGCCCTGGTCAAGGCCGTCGCGGCCTTGCAGCAGGCCATCGAAGCCGGTGACCTGAAGCAGGCCCAAGCCCTGTACGTGCCCGCCCGCGCCGCCTATCAACGCCTGGCCCCGGCCGCGCAGCGCCTGGCCGAGCTGGACAATGCGATCAACGCCCGTGCCGATTACTTCGAAAAGCGTGAACAGGACCCCGGTTTCGGCGGTTTCCATCGCCTGGAGTACGGCCTGTTCCAGCAACGTGACCTGGCAGGCCTGGCGCCAGTGGCCCAAGCCTTGTCCAAGGATGTCGGCAACCTCAAGGAACAGTTGCTGGCCCAGGCCCTGCCGCCCGAACAACTGGTGAGCATCGTGGCGCGCAACATGCACAGCCTCGCCGACCTGCGTGCCAGCAGCGGTGAAGAGGAGCGCTATAGCCACAGCGACCTGGGCGGTTTTGCCGCCAACCTGGAAACCACACGCAAGGTCATCGACCTGCTGCGACCGCTACTGGCCAAGTCGGCGGCCCAGGTGCTGCCACCGGTGGACAACGCCGCCACCGCCCTGGCCGCACGCCTGGATAGCCTGCGCGACGGCTTCGGCTACCTGGGCTACGACCAGGTCAGTGGCGAGCAACGCAAGGAGATCGCCGACAAGGCCAAGACCCTGGCCGACGCCCTGGACGGCATCGATCCCGCATTGGGCCTCTCCGGCCTGTAACGACACGAGTCCTGCGCAATGAACGATTCAGATCAGTCCAATCCGTCATTTTCCGCCCAACGCCGACGTGTCTTGCTGGGCATGGGCGCCGCCAGCGTCGCCCTGGCCGGCAGTAGCCTGGCGAGCCCGGCCCTGGCCGGACAGGCACCGCCCCAAGTGACCGTGGCCCCCAGCAGCGACAAGACCCAGGAACGCAACGACTTCCACGGCCAGCACCAGAGCGGCATCGTCACTGCGCGTCCCACCGCAGGAATGATGGTGGCGTTCGATGTGCTGGCCAGCGACCGCGAGGACCTGGAGCGCCTGTTCCGCACCCTCAACGAGCGTATCGCCTTCCTCATGCAGGGCGGCCCCGTGACCCAGGTCGACGCAAAACTGCCGCCACTGGACTCCGGCATCCTCGGTCCGGTGGTCACCCCGGACAACCTGACCATCACCGTCTCGGTGGGCGAGTCACTGTTCGACGAACGCTTCGGCCTGGCCGACGCCAAGCCCAAGCGCCTGGTACGCATGGTGGGCTTTCCCAACGACGCCCTGGAACCGGCCTGCTGCCATGGCGACCTGAGCCTGCAGTTCTGTTCCAACACCGCCGACACCAATATCCATGCCCTGCGCGACATCGTGAAGAACCTGCCCGACCTGCTGCTGGTGCGCTGGAAACAGGAAGGCAGCGTACCGCCCCAGGCCCCGGCCAAGCCGGGCGAACCGGCACAGAGCGCGCGCAACTTCCTGGGCTTTCGCGATGGCTCGGCCAACCCCGACTCCAACGACCAGAAGGCCATGCAGCAGATCGTCTGGGTCCAGCCTGGCAGCGACGAGCCGGCCTGGGCCGCCCACGGCAGCTACCAGGCGGTGCGCATCATCCGTAACTTCGTCGAACGCTGGGACCGTACCCCGCTGCAGGAACAGGAAAGCATCCTGGGCCGGATCAAGGCCAGCGGCGCCCCCATGGACGGCCATCACGAAAACCAGGTTCCCGACTACGCCAAGGACCCCCACGGCAAGGTGACCAAGCTCGATGCCCACATCCGCCTGGCCAACCCGCGCACCGCCAAGACCCAGCAGAACCTGATCCTGCGCCGGCCGTTCAACTATTCCAATGGCGTGAACAAGAACGGCCAGTTGGACATGGGCCTGTTGTTCATCTGCTACCAGGCGGACCTGGAGAAAGGCTTCATCACCGTGCAGACCCGACTCAACGGCGAACCCCTGGAGGAGTACCTCAAGCCCACTGGCGGCGGTTATTTCTTCACCCTGCCGGGGGTCACGGGCGACCAGGACTTCATTGGTCGTTCGCTGCTCGCCGCCACGGCTGCCAAGGCCAATGCCTGATCGCCCCCTACAATAACCCCCACGGAAACGTCCCATGAAAAAGTCGCCTCTCGCTGTGTTGCTGACCCTTGGCTTGCTCCACGCTCCGCTGTCGGCCCTGGCCGCCCCCGCGCCCCTGGAGCTGGTGGGGCCGATCTCCGACTACAAGATCTACGTCACTGAACAGCTCGACGAGCTGGCCAGCCATACCCAGCAATTCACCGATGCAGTGAAACAGGGCGACTTGGCCAAGGCCCGGCAGCTCTATGCGCCGACCCGGGTCTACTACGAGTCGATCGAGCCGATCGCCGAGCTGTTCAGCGACCTGGATGCCTCTATCGACTCCCGCGTCGACGACCATGAACAAGGGGTCAAGGCCGAGGACTTCACCGGCTTCCACCGCCTGGAGTACTCGTTGTTTTCAGAGAACAGCACCCAGGGCCTGGGCGACCTGGCCGACCGCCTGAACAAGGACGTCAAGGACCTGCAGGCGCGCGTCGCCGGCTTGACCTTCCCACCGGAAAAAGTGGTCGGCGGGGCCGCTGCCCTGCTCGAGGAAGTCGCTGCGACCAAGATCTCCGGTGAAGAAGATCGCTACAGCCACACCGACCTCTACGACTTCCAGGGCAACATCGACGGGGCGAAGAAAATCGTCGACCTGTTCCGTCCGCAGATCGAGAAGCAGGACAAGGCCTTTGTCGCCAAGGTGGACAAGAACTTCGCCACCGTGAACAAGATCCTGGCCAAGTACAAGACTGCGGACGGTGGCTTCATGACCTACGACAAGGTCAAGGAGAACGACCGCAAGGCCCTGGTGGGCCCGGTCAACACCCTGGCCGAGGACCTCTCTACCCTGCGCGGCAAGCTGGGCCTGAACTGACTCCGCGGCCCCTGGCGGGAACCGGCATGCCGGTTCCTGCTCCATCGCTCCCCCCCCGCTTGCGCTGCAATTAGGCCTGGGCAGCCGTGCGTTATCCCGATAACGTGCACGCCCCGATGTTCCTCATGGAAGACCTGCTATGCCCACCCCCTCGGCCTCCAGGCCCCTCTCGCTCTTGCCGCTGATGGCGGCCTACATGGCCTGCACCATGTCGATGATGGCCTTCGTCTCGCTGATCGGCCCGATCTCTCGGGTACTGCATCTGGAAACCTGGCATGCCGGTGTGGCAGTGACCGTGGCCGGGGTGATCTGGGTGCTGCTGGCGCGCCCCTGGGGCCAGGCCAGCGATCGCTATGGCCGCCGCCGGGTGTTGCTGGTCGGGATCGCCGGCTTCACCCTGGCTTACTGGGCCCTGTGCCTGTTCATCGATGTATCCCTGCGGACCTTGCCCAGTGTCGCCGTGGCCTTCGCCGGCCTGGTACTGGGCCGTGGCTTGATCGGCGCCTTCTACGCGGCAGTGCCGGTGGGCGGATTCGCCCTGGTGGCCGACCACTTCGAACCCCAGCATCGGGCCCGGGCCATGGCCACCCTGGGTGCAGCCAACGCCGTGGGCCTGGTGGTAGGGCCGGCCGCTGCCGCGCTGCTGGCCCGGCACAGCCTGAGCCTGCCCTTCTACGTCATGGCTATCCTGCCGCTGCTGGCGCTGGTGGTGATGTACCGGCAACTGCCCCGCCAGGAGTTGCACCTGGCCCAGACGCCTGGCCGGGTTCGCCTGAACGATCCGCGGCTGGCCCGGCCAATGGTGGTGGCCTTCGTCGCCATGCTCTGCGTGACGCTGGCCCAGATCACCGTGAGCTTCTATGCCATGGACCGGCTGCAGATGAACTCCGCCGATGCGGCGCAGACCGCCGGGATCGCCCTGACCATGGTCGGTGTGGCCCTGATCTGCGCCCAACTGGTGGTGCGCAAGCTGGAATGGGCGCCACTGCGGATGATCCGCGCCGGCGCCCTGCTTTCAGCCGTGGGTTATGCCGGGGCGATGCTGGCGGACAGCGCCTGGAGCCTGTGGCTGGCGTTCTTCGTCTCGGCGGCGGGCATGGGCGGGATATTCCCGTCGTTCTCGGCCCTGGCGGCCAATTCGGTGCAAGCCTCGGAGCAAGGCGCCACGGCCGGCAGCATCGGCGCAGCCCAGGGCCTGGGGGCGGTGGTCGGGCCAATGGCCGGCACCTTGATCTACGCCATGGAGCCACGCCTGCCCTATCTGCTGGCGGCAGTGCTGCTGGCGTTGGTGGCGCTGTGGCCTTACCCACCCAAGCAAAGCTGATCCACTGGCCGCTGCCCTACGTCGATATCGACTTGCGCAAAGGGCCTGCGGCCCTCTTGCGCAGCCTTGCAGGCGAGGCTGCGGTACAGATTCGAGCTTCGTGTAGCCGCTGCCGCAGGCCCCGCTGGAGCACGGTGATACCCAACGCCTGAAGGGCCTAGCGGCTACAGATCAGAGGATGCGGTACAGCAGGCGCTCGATGCGCACGCGGCTGACCCGGCGCAGGAACTTGCTCACCGCCTCCGGGTAATCGGCCAGGCTGTCCAGCGACTGGAAATGCTCGATACGCCGGGTATGGCGATAGATCTCGGCCTGCTCGGCACTGCGCGCCGCCAGCAACTCACCCTTGGGGTCGTCCAGCAGCAGGGCATTTTCCAGGTCCAGGCGGAATGCCCGTGGGTTGAGGTTGTTGCCGGTGAGCAAGGTGTAGCGCTCGTCGATCCACAGGCCCTTGAGGTGGTAGCTGTTATCGCCATCGCGCCATAGGTGCAGGTTCAACTGTCCATTGTCGATGTACTTCTGATGCCGCTTGGCGAAGCGCCGCAGGCTGATCTCGTACAGATAGGGCAAGGCAGCGATGACCTTGAACGGCTCGCTGGGGGGGATATAGAAGTCGTTGGCAGTCTTGTCGCCAACGATGATGTCGATCTTCACTCCCCGCTCCAGGGCCCGGTTGATTTCCCGGACCACTGGCAATGGCAGGTTGAAATACGGGGTGCAGATGGTCAGCTGCTTCTGGGCCCCGGCCATCAGTTCGCAGATCACGCGGTTCAGCGGGTTGCCCTTGCCCACTCCCAGCAGCGGACTGACGGATAACCCGTTGCGCTCCAGGCTGCCGGCCGTGGTGTCGTAGGCTGCATGCTTGAGCCGGCTGCGCAGGTCGCCGATGTCATTGCGCAAGCTGCGAGTCGTCGGCAGCTTTGGCAGGTCCAGGCGATGCACCGCCCGCGATTCCACCAGGCCATGCTGCACCAGGTGATGCATGGAGTCGGCCAGGGCGCGATTGTGCAGCAGGTGATAGCGGTCGAACCGGTACTTGTCGAATTTGTGCAGGTACACGTTGTTCAGGCTGGCGCCGCTGTAGAGCACGCAATCGTCGATCACGAACCCCTTCAGGTGCAGGACCCCGAACAGCTCCCGGGTCTGCACCGGTACGCCGTAGATCGGCACCACACTGGCGTGGGTGCGAGTCATTTCCTGGTACCAGGCCGAATTGCCCGGCTGCTTGCCAGCGCCGATCAGGCCGCGTTGGGCGCGCATCCAATCCACCACCACCACGATGTCCAGCTCGGGACGAGCGGCCTTGGCAGCATGCAGGGCATCGAGGATCTCCTGGCCAGCTTCATCCTGCTGCAGGTACAGGGCAACGATATAGATGCGTTGGGTAGCCTGGGCGATCTGCTCCAGCAGGGTTTGGCGAAACTGCGCCGCACCACACAGCGTGGTGAAGGCATCGGGGGCCAGGGGAAAGCTGCGCAGCTTGGGCAGCAGGGAACGCTTGAAAAGCAACGGCATAGGGTTGGCAGTGGCTCAGATTCAAAGAGCGCAAGAGCTTACACCATGGATAGGTCGCAGTCCTCTATCTGGCCTGTACAAAGCCTGTAGTGGCCGATACACAGGCAGTCGAAGTACTGCGTGGATGAATGATTCGAACAACCCCATTGACCAAGGAGAACGATCGTTCTACTCTTTGCCCATGAACGAAATTACTCACTCAGAAACACGCGATATCATTCTCGATGTCACCGAGAAACTGATCTATAAAAGTGGTATCGCCGCCACCGGCATGGATCTTCTGGTCAAGACTGCCGGGGTTTCTCGAAAGAGCGTCTATCGCTATTTCGACAATAAGGAACAATTGGTCGTGGCCGCCCTGGAGCGGCGCGACGAGCGCTGGATGCACTGGTACCGCAGCGAAGTGGACAAGGCCCAGGGCTCGGCCCAACGCCTGCTGGCGCTGTTCAGCGTACTCAAGGCGTGGTTCGGCCGCGAAGACTTTCGCGGCTGCGCCTTCATCAATACCAGTGGTGAAACCGGTGATCCGCAAGACCCGGTGCGCCAGGTAGCGAAACGGCACAAACAGAAGCTGCTCGACTATCTGGTCGAACTTTGCCAGGAACATGGCACGCAACAACCTTCGGAACTGGCGGCACAGCTGCTGATCCTGATCGATGGTGCCATTACCGTTGCGCTGGTCATGGGCGATTACAGTGCTGCCGATAATGCGCAATGCATGGCGCGAAAGTTATTGGATCTCTGATCGACCCGAAGCAGTGCTACGCCTTAGTTGGAACTGCAACTTTCATTGGAGACTACCCATGTCGTCTAACACCCAAGTGCGCCCGCCGCTTCCCCCTTTCACCCGTGAATCGGCGATCGAGAAGATCCGCCTGGCCGAAGATGGCTGGAACTCGCGGGACCCGGAACGAGTATCCCTGGCCTACACCCTGGATACCCAGTGGCGCAACCGCGCCGAGTTCGCCCATGACCGGGAGCAAGCCAAGGCCTTCCTCACCCGCAAATGGGCCAAGGAACTGGACTACCGGCTGATCAAGGAACTCTGGGCCTTTACCGACAACCGCATTGCCGTGCGTTATGCCTACGAATGGCACGACGACTCCGGTAACTGGTTCCGTTCCTACGGCAACGAAAACTGGGAGTTCGATGAACAGGGGCTGATGGCCCGGCGCTTCGCCTGTATCAACGACATGCCGATCAAGGCCAGCGAGCGCAAGTTCCACTGGCCCCTGGGGCGGCGCCCGGACGATCACCCGGGCCTCTCCGAACTGGGCCTGTAATCGCCACGACCTTGTAGCCGCTGCCGAGCTTGCGAGGCTGCGACCAGGCTGCCAGGCCTGCATGCTCCAGGGCCCCTGCGGCCCTGCGGGCCATGCGCAGCCTGGGGCAGCGGCTACACGAAGCATGAAGGCCACGGGGCCTTCGACGCATCAGGCCGCGGCGTCCTGCCCGGCCTGGGCCTCCAGCTCGCGTACCAGGGGCAGTACGCGGCGGCCGAAGTACTCCACTTCCTCCTGGAAATGCAGGAATCCCGCCAGTACCAGGTCCACACCCACCGCCTTGAGCTCGACGATTCGCTGGGCAATCTGCTGCGGGGTACCGATCAGGTTGGTCTTGAAACCGTCGTTGTATTGCACCAGGTCCTCGAAGCTCGACTTGGCCCAGTTGCCCTCTCCTTCCGGCGAAGCCTGGCCAGCCTGCCTGGCCGCATCACCGAAGGCCCTGACCGCCTCTGGATCGGCCTGGTCGATGATCTGTTGCAGCACCGCCTGCGCCTCTTGTTCGGTATCCCGGGCAATCACGAAGGCATTCACCCCAATCTTCACCTGATGTTGGTTGGCCGTGGCCTTGGCGCGGATGTCATCGACCTGGGCCTTGATCCCCTCCACGCTGTTGCCGTTGGTGAAGTACCAGTCCGACACCCTCGCGGCCATGTCCCGGGCCGCCCGGGAACTGCCGCCCTGGAAGATTTCCGGTCGCCCCAGGGGCTTGGGCTTGAGGCTGTAGTTATCGAAACGGTAGAAGTCGCCCTTGAAGGTGAAATGCTCCTGGCTCCACACCCCGCGCAGGCAGCGGATGAACTCCTCGGAGCGGCGATAGCGCTCGTCGTGCTCCAGCCAATGCTCGCCGATGGCCTGGAACTCGCCCTTGAACCAGCCACTGACGATGTTCACGGCGATGCGCCCCTCGGTCAGTTGGTCGATGGTCGCCAACTGCTTGGCCGCCAAGGCCGGTTGCCAGGGCCCGGGCAAGATTGCCGCGATGACCTTGAGCTTGCTGGTGGCGGCCAGCAGCGCATGGCTGAACGCCACCGACTCATGCTGGTACTCGGCGCCGTAGCCGGCGGTAAAGCGGATCTGCGTCAGGGCGTATTCGAAACCGGCAGCCTCGGCGATCTGCGCCAGCTTGCGGTTGTAGTCGATGCCCCAGTGGGTGCGCTGCGCGATCTTGCTGACCACCAGGCCGCCGCTGACGTTGGGCACCCAGTAGGCGAATTTCACGGCTTGCTGACTCATGGTTCGGTCCTCGGGATGGGAAAGGTACAGGGGTCCCGAGCAGCATGCGTGCCAAACCCGCAGCGAGCGGTCACCGCTGCCGAGCCTGCGAGGTGGCGACAAGGCCGCCAGGCCTTCAATGACCCAGTGCCCCCTGCGGCCCTGCGGGCCATGCGCAGCCTTCGGCAGCGGCTACACGGATGCAGTGACCCACGGTAGTTTTCCGGGATCACCAGCTACCGATCAACCAGGCGGGAAAGTATTGCGGACAACGATTTGTTGCAGGGCTGTTGCCAGGGCAACAGTTACCGGCGGGCTGGGCACTGGCCCGACCAGCAAAACCGGAGCCATGACGGTCGGCATGTTGTGTGCAATCACCTGCAGGACCTTTTGTCTTTTCCTGCCGATTGCGGAGCCATGCCATGACCGAACACCAGGTAATCAATCCACTGTCCACCGGGGTCGACTACGACCCCCTGGCCGAGCGCTTCCGACCGATCTTCCAGCGTATCGCCACAGGCGCCGTGGAACGCGAGCAGCAGCGCGAGCTGCCTTACGAAGCCATCCGCTGGCTCAAGGAGGCGGGGTTCGGTGCGGTACGGGTGCCCGTCGAGTACGGCGGCGGTGGTGCCTCACTGCCCCAGCTGTTCCAGTTGCTGATCGAATTGGCCGCGGCCGACGCCAACCTGCCCCAGGCCCTGCGTGGGCACTTCGCCTTTGCCGAGGACCGGCTCAACGCGGCTCCAGGGCCCGGGCGCGACCTGTGGTTCAAGCGCTTCGTCGCGGGGGACATCGTCGGCTGCGCCTGGACCGAGATCGGCGCGGTGGAGATCGGCCAGGTGCTGACCAAAGTCAGCCCCCACGGCAAGGGCTGGCGGCTGGACGGCGAGAAGTTCTACAGCACCGGGAGTATTTTCTCCGACTGGATCGATGTCTACGCCCAGCGCAGCGACACCAGTGAAAACGTGATCGCCGCCGTGCGCACCCACCAGCCAGGCGTCGAGCAGAGCGACGACTGGGACGGCTTCGGCCAGCGCACCACCGGCAGCGGCACCACCCGATTCACCCAGGCCGAGGTGGAGGCCGACAACATCATCGACTTCGCCACCTGCTTCAAGTACCAGACCGCCTTCTACCAACTGGTGCTGCTGGCGACCCTGGCCGGTATCGGCCGCGCGGCCTTGCGCGACGTCGCCCATGAGGTACGGGTACGCCAGCGCATCTATAGCCATGGCAATGCACCACGAGCCAGTGCCGATGCCCAGGTGCAGCAGGTGGTGGGCGAGATCGCAGCCCTGGTCTATGTCGCCGAAGCCGCCACCCTGCGGGCCGCCCTGCCGGCGCAGCAGGCCTACCTGGCACGCTTTGCCGGGGACCCGACGCAGGAACAGCAGGCCAATGTGGCAGCGGAGATCGAATCGGCCAGCGCCCAAGTGGCGGTCACCGAGCTGGTCCAGCGTGCCACCAGTGAGCTGTTCAATGCCCTTGGAGCCTCGGATGTGCGCCGGGGCAAGGCCCTGGACCGGCACTGGCGCAATGCCCGAACCGTGTCATCGCACAATCCGGCGATCTACAAGGCGCGGATCGTCGGTGACTGGCACATCAACGGCACCGAACCGCCGTTCGCCTGGAAGATCGGCAACGGGCCCAAGGCCTGAAGCGGCTGCAACTCACCCTTGGCAGGGTGCCGGGCCAGGACCTTGGTCGCAGTCGCACCAGGGCGCGGGATGCAGGTAAGATGTCAGGCTTTCGCGCCCCCTGCGCTCCCGCCGAAATAAGCCGATTCCATGCCCTTCGATCTCAGCGTTGACCTGACCACCCTCGCCGTTCTCGCCCTCGTGGCCTTTATCGCCGGTTTCATCGATGCCATTGCCGGCGGGGGCGGCCTGCTCACCACGCCGGCCCTGCTCACCGCGGGCCTGCCACCGCACCTGGTACTGGGCACCAACAAGCTCAGCTCGACCTTCGGCTCGGCCACTGCCAGCTTCACCTTCTATCGGCGCAAGCTGTTCCACCCCCGACAGTGGATGCACGCCATCATCGGCACCCTGGTGGGCGCGCTGGCCGGGGCCATCGTCGCCCACTACCTGCCTGCCGAGTGGCTGAACAAGATGCTGCCGGTGATCGTCTTCGCCTGCGGCCTGTACCTGCTGTTCGGCGGCACGCCCAAGGCACCGCTGGACAGCGACGCACCGATCAAGAAGAAATGGCAATCGACCCAGGGCTTCAGCCTGGGCTTCTACGATGGCGTGGCCGGTCCCGGCACGGGCGCGTTCTGGACGGTCAGCAGCCTGCTGCTCTACCCCATCGACCTGGTCAAGGCCAGCGGCGTGGCGCGCAGCATGAACTTCGTCAGCAACATCGCGGCGCTGGCGGTGTTTGTCTTTTCCGGGCAGGTGGATTGGATCATCGGCCTGAGCATGGGCCTGTCGGTGATGGTCGGGGCCTTCTTCGGGGCACGCACCGCCATCAGCGGTGGTGCCAAGTTCATTCGCCCGGTGTTCATCACCGTGGTCCTGGGCCTGACTGTGCGCCTAGCCTGGCAGCACTGGTTCAGCGTGGCCTAAGCGACGCGCCACATAGAGGTCGATCAGGTAGCGGGCAATCGAGCGCGACGCTGGCAACGGCGGCAGCGCGTGCACATTGAACCACTGGGCATCCTCGATCTCGTCTTCCTGGGGCAGGATCTCGCCACTGGCGTACTCGGCATGGAAGCCCAGCATCATCGAATGCGGGAACGGCCAGCACTGGCTGCCCACGTACTGGATGTTGCGGACTTCGATGCTCACCTCCTCGCGCACCTCGCGGACCAGGCAATCCTCTGCCGACTCACCGGGCTCGGCAAAACCTGCCAAGGTGCTGTAGACCCCGGTGACGAAACGTGGCGAACGCGCCAGCAGGATCTCGTCGCCACGGGTAATCAGCACGATCATGCTCGGCGAGATCCGCGGATAGGCCCGCAGGTCGCAGCCCTGGCAGTACATGGCACGCTCGAGCGGCACCTGCACCGTGGGTTTCCCGCAACTCCCACAGAACCGGTGCTCCCGGGCCCAGGTGCCGATCTGCGCCGCATAACCGAGCACCTTGTACAGGGTGTGGTCGCTCTCCAGCATGAAGGCCCGCAGGCCTTTCCAACCACAACCTTGCACGTCGGCACGGCCACTGAGCTCCAGCAGGTACACCGGCTCGCCATCGAGGTGGCCGATGCCGTGCTCGGCCAATACCGGCAGGTCCTGGCTCTTGAGCCAGTGCCGGGGGAACAGCGCGCCGTTGTCATCGTAGAGAAAACCCTCCGGGCCACGGGCCACGGCCCAGCCGCCGGGAAGGTCAGTATCGAGTACTGCGGTGCTCCAGCGTGCAATCATCTTCTATCAGTCCAGAAATTCGGGTTTCTGTTTGCTCATGTGGGCGGCGATGGCCACGCGCAGGTCGTTGGACTGGAGCATCGCAGCGTTCCAGGTGGCGACGTATTCCAGGCCATCGTCGATACGATGGTCGCGCATGTAGCTGAGCATTTCCTTGGTGCCGGCCACGGCGATCGGCGACTTGGCAGCAATCTCCCGGGCAATCTCCATGACCCCGTCCAGCAGGCCCGAGGCATCGGCGAAGGTGCGATTGACCAGGCCGATGTCGAGCGCTTCCTCGGCGCCGAAGGTGCGTCCGGTGTAGGCCAGCTCACGCAGCATGCCGTCACCGATGATACGTGGCAAACGTTGCAGTGTGCCGACATCGGCGGCCATGCCGATATCGATTTCCTTGATCGAGAACTGCGCGTCGGCAGCGGCATAACGCATGTCGCAGGCGCTGATCAGGTCGATGGCGCCACCCAGGCAGTAGCCCTGGATCGCCGCCAGCACCGGCTTGCGGCAGTTGTCCACGGCGTTGAACGAGGATTGCAGTTCAAGGATCTTGCGTCGCAGCAGGCGCGCGTTGCGCCCCACGTCCTTGCCCAACTCATTGGCCACCCCGGCCAGCAGCATCAGGTCGATGCCCGAGGAGAAATGCTTGCCGGCGCCACTGAGTACCACCACCCGGACCGCGTCGGTATCGTCGATCCAGCGGAAGATATCGACGATCTCGGTCCAGAACGCGGCGTTCATGGCGTTGATTTTTTCCGGCCGGTTGATCTGCACATGGGCGATGTTATCGGCGAGTTCGACACGAAAGGCTTGGTATTCGGACATGGCGACGATCCTTCTCTGGTCAGCAAACAAGGGCCGAACTATAGCAAGTGGCAACCGCGCCCCGTAAGGCAGCGCATTGGCCAAAAACAGGACTGGGCCTGGCCTGCTGCCTTATTCGGTGATCGGTTCAGGCCTGCTTTATCGCGTAGAAGGCAGCGGTCTCATAAGGCACGGTCACCTCGCGGCTGTCCCGCAATTGGGGTTCGCTGGCCACCAGCTCGGCGAGCTGTCGCTCCAGCGCATCGCGTTGGTCCTGAGGCAACGCGGCGATGAAACTGGTGGAGCGCACGCGATTGAAGATCACATCTTGCGCGGGGCCCGTGTGCCCATGGCTAAAGTGCTGCTCCTGCAACGGTCCGAAACCGGGATGGGGAAAGGCCTGGCGCCAGGCCCCGGTGTAGTAGCGTGGCGTGTCGCCCTGCAGGGCATTGACGATGCGCTCCAAGTGCGCCACCCAGGGCACTCGCGCATCGCGCTGGTTCCACACCAGCGCCAGCTTGCCATTGGGCTTTAGCACCCGGTGGATTTCATCCAGGGCCTGGTGGCTGGCAAACCAATGAAAGGCCTGGGCACAGGCCAGCACATCCACCGAGGCGTCACGTAGCGGGATCGCCTCGGCGCTGCCATCCAAGACCTGGGCATCGGGATACTGCTGCGCCAGCTTGGCACGCATCTGCGCCACAGGCTCCACGGCAATCACCTGGGCGCCGGTCGCCAGGAGTCGCGCAGTGAACTTGCCAGTACCGGCACCCAGGTCCACCACTACCCTGCCCGGCTGCAGCTCCAGCACCTGGCGCAACCAGGGTTCCAGCTCAGGCGGATAGCCGGGTCGGCCGCGAGCATAGGTATCGGCCGCCTGCTTGTAGCCATCGGCCGCAGCATGATGAATGGGCCGGTCGTTCATGAGGCACCTCCTGGTCAGGGGAAAGCGCCGTTGAGAATAAACCCTGCACGCCGCCGGCCACATGAAATTAATGTCAGCACCACACTGCCGGGGCTGACGCGTTAACGCGACGTGGGCAGGCTCAGGAGAAAACGCGCGCCCCCCAGTGGCGAGGCCTCGACGGTCAGCGTGCCACCCTGAGCCTCCAGGGCGCGGCGACTGATGGCCAGGCCCAGGCCGAAACCGCCCGTGGAACGATCACGGCTACGATCCAGGCGATAGAAAGGCTCGAAGACCCGCTCCCGCTCATCGTCGGGAATGCCGATGCCATCATCGTCGACCCAGATTTCGCAACCATGCTCCCCCACCAGTACCCCGACCTGGATGCGTTTTTCACAGTAGCGGGTGGCATTGCGCAAGAGATTCTGCAAGGCCCGCGCGGTCAGGCGCGGGTCCAGGGTGAAACGCTCCAGGGTGCCGTACAGCAGCACGTCGATGACCACATCCGACTCCAGTTCATCGTCGACGCTGCCCAGGATGCTGTCGATGAACTCATCCAGGGCCACTTCGATCTGCTCCGGCAGGCACGCTGGATTCTGTAATCGGCTGTAGGACAACAGCTCCAGCACCAGTTCGTCCAGTTCGCGGATATGCGCCACCAGCCCCTGCAGGCGCTCGCGGCTGGCCGCGGGCAAGTCGTCGGACAGGGCCAGGGCCAGGCCGAAGTCGAGCCGGGTCAGGGGCGTGCGCAACTCGTGGGACACCGCATTGAGCAAGTCACGCTGTTGGTTCAGGAGCTTTTCGATGTCCCCGGCCATGGTGTCGAACACATGGGCCAGGCTGCCGATGTTGGAACTGGCCGGCAGTTGCGTACGCTCGTCCAGGTGCCCCTTGCCGAAGCGCTCGGCGGTGCGCTTGAGGCGCTCCAGGTCACGCCAGTGAGGCCTGACCCACAGCAGCAGGCAAGCCAGGAGCACCGCACCGATCAGGACATTGATGCTCCAGTACAACAAATTGACGTCCAGGGGGTCCGGCGGCATCACCAGCTTGACCGCCATCTGGTCGTGCAGCGGCGAAACCGCAAGCGTTCGCGAGCCCCAGTCGCCCACCCGCACGACCTTCTTGCCCGCCTGCAGCCGGGCGCGTTCGTCGGCGCTGAAATCAGGGTCGTCGATGCGTACCAGGGCGATCTGCAGCGGGTGGAAGTCCTCGTCCATCGTCTTCGCCAGCGCCGGCCACTGGGCGGGTGGGTGGGAGCGGAACTGCCTGGCAATCAACTCCTGCAGGCCTCGGGACTTGGTCAGGTTGTAGTCGATGAAGCGCTGGTGAAACACCTTGATCACCAGGTCGGGGACCAGGTACATCGCCGCACTGAAGGCGACGATGGTGATCAGGTACAGCCGTACCAGGATGCGTAGCATGGACTCAACATTCCCACTCGGAACGGCTGAACAGATAGCCTTTGCCCCACACGGTCTTGATCTTGCGGGCCTCGCCGGCATGATCGTCGAACTTGCGCCGCAGCTTGGAGATGGCCACGTCCACCGATCGGTCGGTGCCGTTGAACTCGATGCCACGCAAACGCTGCAGGATCTGGTCGCGGCTCAATACTTCGCCAGCATGCCGGGCCAGCACCACCAGCAGGTTGTATTCGCCGCTGGACAGCTCCACCAGTTGCTCGCGCCAGGTCACGGTACGCTCTGAAAGGTCGATGCACAGGTTGCCCATGAGGATCCGATCGCTGGCCGTCTGCGGCTCACCGAGGCTACTGCGGCGCAACAAAGTGCGCACCCGGGCCAATAACACTCGCGGTTCACAAGGTTTTGTCACATAGTCGTCGGCGCCCATTTCCAGGCCCAGGACCTGGTCGTGGCTGTCGTCACGGGCGGTGAGCATCAGGATCGGCAAGCTGGCCGAATCCGCTCGTAGCAGCCGGCATACCTGCAGGCCATCCAGGCCCGGCAGCATCAGGTCGAGGATCACCAGGTCCGGGGGGCTGGTCCGGGCTCGCTCGCGCACCTGGTCGCCACGGCTGATGACACTGACCTGGTAGCCATTGCGTTCAAGGTAGCTGGCAATCAATTCGGAGAGCGCGGGATCGTCTTCGACAAGGAGGATGTTGGCCATGGAAGAAAGGTCTTTTTGAAGAAATACACAGTACCGGCGTCTATCAGGATACCGGACAAGCAAGGCGCCAAGGATATACGCCCCGGCCCGTGCCGGCGCGCCTGCTTCACACTTTTTCACACAGCGCCTACGAAGCTTCACAGCGCGCGCTGTCTCCCGCTCTTAGCATGCCGGAGTCATTATTGGGGTATCAGCATGTCGAATAAACTCTTTACGCCGCTTTGCCTGGTGATTCTGGCCGCGACGTTGAGCGCCTGCGGCAAGGCCGCGGACGAACAGAAGGCACCACCGCCCAAGGTCCGGACCGAGACGATCCAGAGCCAGGCGCTATCGATCACCAGTGAACTGAGCGGGCGCATCGCCGCGCCGCGCATCGCTGAAGTGCGTGCCCGGGTCGCCGGCGTGGTGCTGCAGCGAACCTTCCGCGAAGGTTCGGATGTCAAGCAGGGCGACGTGCTGTTCCGTATCGACCCGGCGCCGTTCAAGGCCGACCTGGATAGCGCCATCGCCAGCCTGCGCAAGGCCGAGGCCACCGCATTCCAGGCGCGCCTGCAAGAGCAGCGCTACTCCAAGCTGGTGGCCGACCAGGCCATCAGCAGCCAGGAATATGACAATGCCCGGGCCGCCACGCGCCAGGCCGATGCCGAAGTGGCGGCGAACCAGGCGGCGGTACAGCGCGCCCGGCTCAACCTGGGGTATGCCACCGTCACCGCGCCGATTTCCGGCCGGGTCGGTCGCGCCCTGGTCACCGAAGGCGCACTGGTCGGCCAAAACGAAACCACGCCCCTGGCACTGATCCAGCAGCTGGACCCGATCCATGCCGACCTGACCCAGTCCACCCGTGAGCTCAACGAGCTGCGCCGGGCCATGCGGGCCGGGCAGTTGCAACAAGTCGGCAAGGACCAGGCCAAAGCCACCCTGATCCTGGACGACGGCAGTTTCTACCCATTGCCGGGCAAGCTGCTGTTCGCCGATATCAGCGTCGACCCGGGCACCGGGCAGATCATCCTGCGCAGCGAATTCCCCAACCCGGACCTGGACCTGTTGCCCGGCAGCTTCGTGCGCGTACGCCTGGAGCAGGCCGTCGACCGCCAGGGCATCAGCGTGCCGCAGCGCGCCATACAGCGCGACGGTGCTGGCATTGCCCAGGTGTTGCTGGTCAACGCCGAGAACCGTGTGGTGCAGCATCCAGTGCATCTGGGGGGCGTACAACAGGATCGCTGGATCGTCACCGCCGGCCTCAAGCCCGGTGACCGCATCATCGTCGAGGGCCTGCAACATGCCCGCCCAGGCGAGTTGGTGGAGATCGAAGACACTCCCGTGGTGCACGTCCAGAACCCAGGCCAGTAGGTAGTACAACATGCCGCAATTCTTCATTGACCGCCCGGTGTTCGCCTGGGTGGTCGCCTTCTTCATCTTGCTCGGCGGTGCGCTGGCGATTCCCAAGTTGCCCGTGGCGCAGTACCCCAACGTCGCCCCGCCGCAGATCGAGATCGCCGCGACCTACCCCGGCGCGTCGGCCCAGACCCTGGACGAGTCGGTGGTCAGCCTGATCGAGCAGGAGCTCAACGGCGCCGACCACCTGCTGTACTTTTCGTCCCAGAGCAGCCTGGGCAGCGCCACCATCACCGCGACCTTCCAACCGGGCACCAACCCGGAGCTGGCCCAGGTGGATGTACAGAACCGCCTCAAGGCGGTGGAGCCACGCCTGCCCCAGGCCGTGACCCAGCAAGGCCTGCAGGTGGAGAAAGTCTCCGCTGGCTTCCTGCTGCTGATCACCCTGAGCTCCAATGACGGGCGCCTGGACGAGGTCGCGCTCAGCGACTACATGGCGCGCAGCGTGCTGAACGAGATCCGCCGTCTGGATGGCGTCGGCAAGGCCCAGTTGTATGGCGCCGAACGGGCCATGCGGATCTGGCTCGATCCGCAGAAGCTGATCGGCTTCAACCTCACCCCCGCCGACGTCAACGCCGCCGTGGCTGCGCAGAACGCCCAGGTACCGGCAGGCAGCATCGGTGACCTGCCCGGCCCTTCCAGCCAGGAAATCACCGCCACCGTGCTGGTCAAGGGGCAGTTGGCCAGCCCTGAAGAGTTCGCCGACATCGTTCTCAAGGCCAACCCCGACGGCTCCACCGTGCGTATCGGCGATGTGGCGCGAGTGGAAGTGGGCAGCCAGGAATACCAGTTCGGCACGCGCCTGAACGGCAAGCAGTCCACCGCCGTCGGCGTGCAGCTGTCACCCGGGGCCAACGCGCTGAATACCGCGACCCTGATCCGGGCGAAGATGGACGAGCTGTCGCGCTACTTCCCCGCCGGCGTGGAATACAAGATTCCCTATGACACCTCGCCCTTCGTCAAGGTCTCGATCACCAAGGTGATCTACACCCTGCTCGAGGCGATGGCCCTGGTGTTCCTGGTGATGCTGCTGTTCCTGCAGAACATCCGCTACACCCTGATCCCGACCCTGGTGGTGCCGGTGGCCTTGATGGGCACCTTCGCCACCATGCTGGTCCTGGGCTTCTCCATCAACGTGCTCACCATGTTCGGCATGGTGCTGGCCATCGGCATCCTGGTGGATGACGCCATTGTCGTGGTGGAGAACGTCGAGCGGATCATGGCCGAGGAAGGCCTGCCGCCCAAGGAAGCCACGCGCAAGGCGATGAAGCAGATCACCGGCGCAATCATCGGTATCACCCTGGTGCTGGTGGCGGTGTTCATCCCCATGGCCTTCATGCCTGGCTCGGTGGGGGTGATCTACCAGCAGTTCTCGCTGTCCATGGCCACTTCGATCCTGTTCTCGGCGTTCCTGGCCCTGACCCTGACGCCGGCACTGTGCGCGACCCTGCTCAAGCCCGTCGCCGCTGGGGAGCACCACGAGCGTGGTGGCTTCTTCGGTTGGTTCAACCGCCGCTTCGAGCGCATCACCAACAGCTACCAGGGTGGCGTGGCCTACGCCCTCAAGCGCAGCGGTCGCTACCTGTTGGTCTACGTCATGCTGCTGGCGGTCATGGCGCTGTTGTTCGTGCGCCTGCCCTCCTCGTTCCTGCCAGTGGAAGACCAGGGCTACACCATCACCGATATCCAGCTGCCTCCTGGTGCCAGCCAGAATCGCACCATTCGCGTGGTGGAGCAGATCGAGGCGCACAACGCCACAGAACCGGGGGTTGGCGACACCACCATCATCCTGGGCTTCAGTTTCTCGGGTAACGGGCAGAACGCGGCGCTGGCCTTCACCACCCTCAAGGACTGGTCGCAACGGGGCCATGACGACTCGGCGATGAGCATCGCCGAGCGCGCTACGGTAGCCTTCGGCGAAATCAAGGATGCCGTGGCCTACGCCATCCTGCCGCCGCCGATCGATGGCCTGGGCACGTCCAGCGGTTTCGAGTTCCGCTTGCAGGACCGTGGCGGCGTCGGCCATGAAGCCCTGATGCAGGCCCGCACCGAGCTGCTGCAGGCCGCGGAAAAAAGCCCGATCCTGGTCAACGTCCGGGAAAACGCCCTGGCCGAGGCCCCGCAAGTGTACCTGGAGGTCGACCGCAAGCAGGCCAATGCCCTGGGCGTGTCGTTTGCCGACATCGGTAGCCTGTTGTCCACCGCCCTGGGCTCGGCCTATATCAACGACTTCCCCAACCAGGGTCGGATGCAGCGCGTGGTGATCCAGGCCGAAGGCGATCAACGCAGCCAGGTCGAGGATCTGCTGCGGCTGAACGTACGCAACAGCAACGGCAAGATGGTGCCGCTGTCATCCTTCGTCCGGGCCAGCTGGAAGCAGGGACCGGCGCAGCTGACCCGCTATAACGGTTACCCAGCGATCAGTGTGTCCGGTGAGCCGGCGCCAGGGCGCAGTACCGGTGAAGCCATGCAGGAAGTCGAGCGCCTGGTGGCCCAGCTGCCGGCAGGCCTGGGCCTGGAGTGGACCGGCCTGTCGTTGCAGGAACGCCTGTCCGGTAGCCAGGCCCCCCTGCTGCTGGGCCTGTCGCTGCTGGTCGTATTCCTGTGCCTGGCAGCGCTCTACGAGAGCTGGTCGATCCCGGCCTCGGTGCTGTTGGTGGTTCCGCTCGGTGTGCTGGGTGCCGTGCTGGCAGTGAGCTTGCGCGGCATGCCCAACGATGTGTTCTTCAAGGTGGGCCTGATCACCATCATCGGCCTGTCGGCGAAGAACGCGATCCTGATCATCGAGTTCGCCAAGAGTCTGTACGACGAGGGACATGACTTACTGGACGCCACCTTGCAGGCTGCCCGCCTGCGCCTGCGCCCGATCGTCATGACCTCCCTGGCGTTCATTCTCGGCGTGGTGCCCCTGGCCATTGCCACCGGCGCCAGCTCCGCCAGCCAGCAAGCCATCGGCACCGGGGTGATCGGCGGCATGATCACCGCGACCCTGGCAGTGATCTTCGTGCCGGTGTTCTTCGTGGTGGTGATGAAGCTGGTACGCCGTGGCGGCTCCCGCTAACGCCTGATGCTTGCCGCCCGCAACGGCGCGGCAAGTGCCATCCGCCCCGCCGCCGACCTACTCCAGGCCGGCGGCTACAGGGCCAGGGCCAAGGACACGCCAGTGCTCAGGCAAATGCCCAACAGCAACAGCAGGTACAAGGCGATGGCTGCATAGGCGCCCTGTTTGGCGCAAACGAGCAAGGTACGGCCCATGTCGATGATCTCCGAAGCGGCAATGTCCGGAGATTGCGCCAGATGCAGGCGACGCGACAGTCACTTTTTTCCATGACGACGATCAGTTTGCTTGATCGCCGGCAAGCCCTGGGTCAGTCCTGCAACAGACTGTTCAAGCGCTCGCGGGCCGTCTCCGGCTCACCTTCGAGCGGTTGCGCAGAAGACAGGATGGGACTGGAATAGAGCAACAACAGAACCACGGTCAGACGCATCATCATGCTATCGATCCTTGCTCGGGAAAGAGTCAATAATTCAGCGTCAAATTTAAACACATGGCCATGTGACACTACCAAGCAAAATTTGCCTGGCCTGTGAGTTCGCTCGCAAACAGGTCATGCAGGAGCGACAGCACTGCACCAGTGATGTCGCTCCTGCATACCGGGGGATCGGCGAGTCGGGATCAGCTATGGGACTTGTGGTCCAGAGCCGCATAGAAGTTGGCACTTTGCTGCAGGTACTTCTGGGTGTAGGTGTTGGTCGCGGATTTCTTCTGGCTGATTTCCACATGGGCGCTGGCAGGCAGGACCACGCTGGCGGAAATGGCGGAAGCGGCGATCACGGAGAAGAGATTGAAGTTCATCGGTATAACCCTCGGATTCAGTTGGCTTGCTTGCCCGTGTGGGCCTTGAAGCAAACTTACTCCCGAGGGTTGGCGGGCAAAAATGCTTTGCACCAGTAGCCAATATCAGCGTCATTAATAGAAAGACTCAGGCCCCGGATGACGGGGCCTGTGGCTTATTGCCGCACCAAAAACTTGATATCGCTGGGGGCATCGAAGGGCAATTTCTGCACGGTCTTGCCAAGGAACCCGGTCTTGGCGTCACGCTCGATCACCACGATCTGGTTGCTCTTCTGGTTGCCGATCAGCACATAGCGGTTGCTCGGATCGAGGCTGAACTCCCGCGGGTGGTCACCTTCCACGGAACGGCGCTGGATCTCCTTGAGCTGGCCGCTGGCCGGATCGATGGCGAATACCAGCAGCTGGTTGGCGGTGCCACGGTTGCTCACGTACAGGTACTGGCCGTCCTTGGAGGCATGCAGCGCCCCGGCGGCTTTCTTCTCCTTGCTGGCGTTGGCCGCCAGGTCGAGGATCTGGCGCTGGGTCAGCTTGCCATCCTGGTAGTCGAACACCGCCACCTGGGCGCTCATCTCCATGGTCAGGTAAGCATGCTTGCCATCGGCACTGAACAGCAAATGGCGCGGGCCACTGCCTGGCGGTAGCTGGACGAAGGCTGGCTCGGCCGGGCTCAACGGATGCTCGGGATTGGCCTTGGGGTCATAGCGATAGACGAAGATCTTGTCCGCACCCAGGTCATTGGCGAACAGGAACTTGCCATCGGGCGAGGACACCGACGAATGCACGTGGGCCGATTGCTGGCGCTCGGGGTCGACCCGGCTGGCCGGATGGCTACTGAGTTGCACCACGGGCGACAGATGACCATCGGCACTGACCGGCACCACCGCCAGGCTGCCACCCGGGTCGACATCCACCGAGTAGTTGCTGACGAACAGGTAGCTGCCATCGGCGCTCAGGCTGGAATGGGTCGGCTCGTTGCCCTGGCTCTGCACCTGGCTGATCAGGCTCAGTTGATGGGTCTTGGGGGCCAGGCTATAGCTGCTGACGCGACCGATGGGATCGGCCTGGCCGGGGCTGTTCTCGTTCACCGCGAAGACGAACTTCAGGTCCTTGGACAGGGTCAGCCAAGAGGGGTTGGAGCTCTTGATCACCTGCAACGGCTTGGGGTCGATTTGCCCGGTCCGCTCGTTGAAGTGCAGGCGGTACAAACCTTGGCTCTGGCCTTGGGTATAGGAGCCCACCAGCAGCTCCTGGGTCTCCACCGGCGCAGCCTGCACCGCCATCGCGCCGACACTGCCCGCCATCAGCAGGGGCCAGAAATTACGCATCTTCATGGTCATCTTCCTCTTCGTCACGGGCACTGAAGGCACTCATGCATACCAGGCGGTGCTCACCGGAATCGCCTTCCAGGGTCCAGCTTTGCAGATCCGGGTCGAAAGTCGCGGCCTGCACCTGGGCCAGGCTGAAGCTCCAGCGCTTGGCGGCGCGGCCATCCATGCATTCGATCAGCAGCCCCTGGTCGTCGAGGCTGAAGTCGAAGGCGTGCAAGCCGTCGATCTCCAGCATGTCGCAGGCTTGCAGGGCGGTGAGCAAGGTATCGGTTACAGCGGTCATGGCGAGCCATCATCAGTGGAAAGGCGCAATCATAGCTGATTGGCGCGCGCCGGTAGGGCCAGTATCGCACTGGCCAGGGCAGGTTCCACCGGAGCCCTGGCAAACCCGGCCAGACTCGCCCGGCCAAGAATGAAAAAGGCCGCAACCCGAAGGTTGCGGCCAGCTACTGGCGCATGGCGCAATCAATGAGCGAACAGCGAGTTGCCCTTCTGCCCCGCCAGCTTCTCGGGACGGATCAGGAAGCGGGCCAGGGCTGGCAGCAGCCACAGGGCGCCGAACATGTTCCACAGCAGCATGAAGGTCAGCATCAGGCCCATGTCGGCCTGGAACTTGATGGCCGAGAAGATCCAGGTGCACACGCCGATAGCCAGGCACAAGCCGGTGAACAACACGGCCTTGCCGGTGGAGCGCAGGGTCTGGTAGTAGGCCTCCTGCAACGGCAGCCCAGCCCGCAGGAAGCTCTCCAGGCGGCTATAGATATAGATGCCGTAGTCCACGCCGATGCCCACCCCCAGCGCCACCACCGGCAAGGTCGCCACCTTGACGCCAATGCCCATGAAGGCCATCAGCGCGTTGCCCAGCACCGAGGTCAGGACCAGTGGCAGGACGATGCACAGGGTCGCCGCCCAGGAGCGGAAGGTGATCATGCACATGGCCGCTACGCAGATGTACACCAGGATCAGGATGGTCAGCTCCGAGGTCTTGATCACCTCGTTGGTGGCCGCCTCGATCCCGGCGTTACCGGCAGCGAGGATGAACTCCAGGCCATCCTTGTTGTTCTCCTTGGCGAACTCCTGCACCGCATGCACGGCGCGGTCGAGGGTCTCGGCCTTGTGGTCGTTGAGGAACACCAGCACCGGCGCCAGGGAGCAGTTGTTGTTGTACAAGCCGTCGGCCCGGGCGATGGAGTTGTTCAGCACATCGGGGTTGCGCGACAGGGTTTCCCATTTCAGGTTGCCCTCGTTCATGCCCTTGATCATCTGCTTGGACACGGTCACCAGGGAAATCGCCGACTGCACGCCCTCGGTGTTCTGCATCTTCCACATCAGCTCATCGATCGGCGCCATGGCCTCGTAGCGCGAGCAGCCTTCGGCGGCGGTCTTGACCATCACCACCAAGACATCGGAGCTGGTGGAGTAATTGCTGATGATGAAGTTGTTGTCCTTGTTGTAGCGCGAGTCGGGGCGCAGCTCCGGCGCGCCCTGGTCGAGATCGCCGATCTTCAGGTTCTGGCTGTACCAGAGGCCGCCGCCAAATGCCACCAGGGCCAGGGCGATGGAAACGGGAGCCACCTTGGGGCTGGCAAAGCTGGACAGCCGGCGCCAGAACGGGTGCTCGCGGGACGCGTCCTTCTTGCTGCGCTCGACCGCACGCTTGCTGATGCCGACATAGGAGATCGCCACCGGCAACAGGATCAGGTTGGTGAACACGATCACCGCCACGCCGATGGAGGCGCCGATGGCCAACTCGCGGATCACCCCGATATCGATGATCAGCAGCGTGATGAAGCCCACGGCGTCGGCCAGGATCGCGATCATGCCCGGCAGGAACAGCTGGCGGAAGGTCCTTCGTGCCGCGGTCAGGGCGTTATCGGCATCACTGGACTGCAAGGCGATACCGTTGATCTTCTGCACCCCATGGGAAATACCGATGGCGAAGATCAAAAACGGCACCAGCATCGAGTACGGGTCCAGGCCGAAACCGATGGCGTGCATCAGCCCCAGTTGCCAGACCACCGCCACCAGCGTGGTGATCAGCACCGCGATGGTGCTGCGGATGCACCAGGTGAACCAGTACAACAGCACCAGGGTGATGATGAAGGCCACGCCGAAGAACAGCACCACCATGATCAGGCCGTCGATCAGGTCGCCGACCTTCTTGGCGAAACCGACGATGTGGATCTTCACATTGGGGTTCTGCGCCTCGAACTTGTCGCGGATCTTTTCTTCCAGCTGGTGGGAGAACTTCTGGTAGTCCAGGGCCAGCAGCTTGCCCTGGTCCTGTGGGTCCGGGTAGGACTCCAGCAAGGGGATATCGACGATGCTGGACTTGAAGTCGTTGGCGACCAGGCGCCCGACCTGCCCGGACTTGAGCACGTTGTTGCGCAGCTTGTCGAGGCTATCGGCCGAGCCGTTGTAGCTCTGGGGAATCACCTCCCCCCCGGCGAAACCTTCCTCGGTGACCTCGGTCCAGCGCACGCTGGGGCTCCATAGGGACTTGAGCCCGGAGCGATCGACGCCGGGGATGTAGAACACCTCGTCATTGATCTGCCTGAGGGTCTCCATGTAGGCCTGGGTGAAGATATCGCCGTCCTTGGCTTCCACCGAAATCCGCACGGTGTTGCCCAGGTTGGCCAGGTCGTTGCGGTGCTCCATCATCCGCTCGATGAACGGGTGCTTGAGCGGGATCATTTTTTCGAAACTGGTGGACGGCCGGATCAGGGTCGCCTGCCAGAACAGGAATACGCTGACCAGCAAGCAGAGGAAGATCACTGCCGGGCGGTTGTTGAAAATCAGGCGCTCAAGAAAATTCGCCTTGTCCTGGTTCTGACTACTCATGGAGTTCCCCACCTTCTTATTATGTGCCCGGCCTAGTTGCTGCCGAGTTCAGCGCCGGTTGCCGTGGCAACCCGTACCCCGCCCTGCCCGGCCAGGATCAACCCACCATTGCCGGCACCACTGACCGCCGACAGCGAGATTCGATCCGGGCGATTGAAGACGCTGAAGCTCAGGCCATGATCGGTGCTGCGGATCACGCTGCCGCCGTTGCCGACGATCACCAGGGAACCGTCTTCGAGCACGGTAGCGCCAGACAAACCGAATTCCAGGGCGCCGCGAGCGGCATTCAGCTGCACCTGCTCCCAGGTGCTGCCAAAATCCGTCGAGCGATAGAGGTTGCCACGCAAGCCATAGACCAACAGGGTCGCCGGCTGGCCGGTGCCGATCACGCCGAACAACGAGCCCTCGTAAGGGCCTTCCAGGCGCTCCCAGGTCTGGCCGCCATCGGCGGAGCGAAACATGCTGCCCTGCTCGCCCACGATGAACAGTCCGGAATCCTTGATCTGGGCAATAGCGTTTAGATGGAACTGATCCGGGTTGTCCAGGCGATCGCTGGCGTCCTCCCAGTGCTGGCCGCCATCGGTGGTCTCCAGCAAGGCGCCATAGGCTCCCACGGCATATCCGACCTGGGCATCCTTGAACCACACGTCCAGCAGCGGTGCCTCGCGCTTGAGGTCCTGGAACTGCCGGGTCCAGGTGAGGCCACCGTCGGTACTGGCGAGCACCTGCGCGTCGTGGCCCACGGCCCAGCCGTGTTGCTCGTCGACGAAATACACCGCGGTCAATAGCTGCCGGCTCGGCACCTTGGCCTGGGCCCAGCTTGCGCCCTGGTCATCGGAATAGAGAATGTGCCCACGGTCGCCCACCGCCACCAGGCGCTTGCCGGCGTGGACCACATCGAGCATCAGGTTTTTCGCCGCCTTGGGCGATTCAATGGAATAGACAACCGTATCCGCTGCGCTGGCAGCGGCCAGGACCGGTGCCGGCAGTGTCGCGACACCCAACAGCGAGAGCGCTGCGGCCAACGCTGCGAACCCACGCAACGCCGGCGGGCGGCCAGCAACCACACCCATGACAGGCTCACTCATAGACCACTCCCCCATTATTATTGTCAGGTCGTTCAACCTTTCAGGGCGCCTGCAGGGTGTCGCGGGTGTTCGTCCGATCAAGCCGATCGTCCTGAAACCTGCAATCTAGAGCCCCTTTGGCTGCGGGCTATCCTATCGGGCTTTGGAAACGTCTGACAATCGACGCCACGTTATCTTTTGTTAATCGCGTCCCCCCACGAGCTCCCTGAATCATCGGGCATTCGTCGAAGTGATCGATATGTGGTCCAGGCAGGCGCCACCCTGCCGGTATAGGCCAGGGGCGGTCGTGGGGCAAGCGAAGAAGAAAGGAAGAAAGGACCGGCACGCCCACGGGCAAGGCCGGTCGGAACTGCAGGGAAACACCGGCCACGAAAGCGAACAGGCCCCCGAGGGAGCCCATTCGCCTTCGAGCCAGGTCAGGCGAGGCTCTTGCTCACCACCTCGAACACATCGCTGGACAGTTCACCCGAGGCGCGAATGCGCTCCAGCTCGGCCTTCATCAACGCCTGCCGGGCGCTGTCGTACTTGCGCCAGCGAGTCAACGGCGCCAGTTGTCGAGAGGCAATCTGCGGGTTGATGGCATTGAGCTGGATCACCAGGTCCGCCAGGAAACGGTAGCCCGATCCATCGCCAGCATGGAAGTTGATCAGGTTCTGGCCAGCAAACGCACCGAATACAGCCCGTACCTTGTTCGGGTTCTTGATGTTGAACGCCGGGTGCTCCATCAATGCCTTGACCCGCGCCAGTCCACCAGGCAGCGGGCTGGCGGCCTGCACGCTGAACCACTGGTCCATGACCAGCGCATTGTCCTTGAAGTTCTCGGCGAATACCGCCAGTGCCTGTGCCCTCTCGGCCTCGAACGGCGAGTTGACCAGTACCGCCAGGGCGGTCAGGCGTTCGGTCATGTTGTCGGCGCTGTCGAATTGCTCGATGGTGGCCGCCAGGACCTCGGGCTTGCCGACGAGCATCAGGTAGGACAAGGCAATGTTCTGCAGCGCGCGGCGAGCGAAGTGCTCGGACTCGGCCACATAGGCGGTGGCGCGGGACAGCTCGCGATTGTCCTGGTAGCGCTTGAGCAAGGCGTCGAACAGCTGCTCGGCCAGTTGCTTGCGAGCGAATTCGCGGGCCCCATGGATAGCCTCGACATCCGCCACTTCGCTGATCTCGGTGAGATAGGCCTCACCCGGCAGCGACAGCATTTCCGCGACCATGGCCTGGTCCAGGCTCTCGTCGGCCAGCACGGTGCCCAGGGCGGTCACCAGGCGTTGGTCCATCACCAGGGCCTGGCCCTGCTGGTGCTGGCCGATCAGTTCCTGCAGTACCTGCACCGCCAACTGCTGGCCGGCATCCCAGCGGTTGAAACCGTCGCTGTCATGCTGCATGAGGAACATCAGTTGGTCGCGGTTGTAGGGGAAGCTCAGCTTCACCGGCGCCGAGAACCCACGCAGCAGCGACGGCAGCGGTTGTTCGGCAACATCGACGAACGTGAAGGTCTGCTCGGCCTCGGTCACCGAGATCACCCGGGAAGTGCCCTGGGCACTGGCCTCGCCAGCCAGGCGCAGGGCCATGGCGGCGCCCCGGCTGTCCAGCAGGCCCAACTCCACCGGGATCACGAATGGCAGTTTTTCCACCTTGTCCGGCGTCTGCGGGCAGCTCTGGCGGAAGGTCAGGCTGTAGGTCTTCGCCGCTGCGTCATAGGACTCGCTGACCGCGAGGCGCGGAGTACCGGCCTGGCTGTACCAGCGCTTGAACTGAGTCAGGTCGACGCCGTTGGCGTCTTCCATGGCCTTGACGAAATCGTCGCAGGTCACGGCCTGGCCGTCGTGGCGTGCAAAGTACAGGTCGCTGCCCTGGCGGAAGCCCTCGGCGCCCAGCAAGGTGTGGATCATGCCCACCACTTCCGAGCCCTTCTCGTACACGGTCAGGGTGTAGAAGTTGGAGATCTCGATGAAGCTCTCCGGGCGCACGGCATGGGCCATGGGACCGGCGTCTTCGGCGAACTGGTGGGTGCGCAGGTAGGCCACGTCCTGGATGCGCTTGACCGTGCGCGAATTCATGTCCGAAGAAAACCCGGCATCACGGAATACCGTGAAGCCTTCCTTGAGCGACAGTTGGAACCAGTCGCGGCAGGTGACCCGGTTGCCCGACCAGTTATGGAAGTACTCGTGGGCGACGATGCCCTCGACCCGCTGGTGGGCGCCATCGGTGGCGGTCTCGGCACGGGCCAGCACGGCGCTGGAGTTGAAGATGTTCAGGCCCTTGTTTTCCATGGCGCCCATGTTGAAGTCGTTGACCGCGACGATCATGAAGATGTCCAGGTCATACTCGCGGCCGTAGGTCTGTTCGTCCCAGCGCATGGACTTCTTCAGGCTGTTCATGGCGTGCTGGCACTTGTCGATGTTCTCCGGCTCGACATAGATGCGCAGCGCCACGTCGCGGCCGCTCATGGTGCAGAAGCTGTCCTCGACGCACCACAGGTCCCCTGCCACCAAGGCGAACAGGTAGGCCGGCTTCATGAACGGGTCTTCCCAGGTCGCCCAGTGCCGGCCGTCTTCGCCCGGGCCGCTGGCGATCGGGTTGCCGTTGGACAGCAGCACCGGATAGCGGTGCTGCTCGGCCACCACGGTGGTGGTGAACTTGCTCATCACATCCGGGCGGTCCAGGTAGTAGGTGATCTTGCGAAAGCCCTCGGCCTCGCACTGGGTGCAGAACATGCCGCTGGACTTGTACAGGCCTTCCAGGGCGGTATTGCTTTCAGGGTGGATCCGCACGCTGGTATCCACGGTGAAGCTGGCGCTGGCTGGGTGCAGGGTCAGGTAGCTGTCGTCGAGCTGATAGTCGCCAGCTTCCAGAAGCTGGTCGGACAGGCTCACCGACAGCAGTTCCAGCTGCTGGCCGTCGAGCACCAGGGGCGGCAGCCCGGCACCACGGGCCGGGTTGCGACGCATCACCAGTTGCGCATGGACCAGGCTGTGGTCCTCGAACAACTCGAAGGTCAGGTGCGTCTCGTCGATCAGGTACTCGGGGGCCTGATAGTCCTTCAGGTAGATCATCTTCGGCTGTTCGGTGCGCATGGCGAATTCCTTCTACTGATGCACGGCCAGCTGGTAGGCCGTGTACTTGCGAATGTTGATCACGCCGGTGTCGAAGATCAGGTACTGGCCCTTGATCCCCAGCAGGGTGCCTTCGGCGATCGGATTCTTGTCCAGGTTGAAACTGACGATCTTGGTCGGGTACTCCTCGACCGGATAACGGATTTGCAGGGGGTCGATGTCACGCACCGGCTGGATCGCCTGCAGGCCGAACCGCTGCTGCAAGGCCAGCAGGCCCTCGGCGCAGGATGCGAACAGCTGCTCGCGCACCTGCACCAGGTCCACGGCCTGGGCATCGCCCTTGAGCAAGGCCCGCCAGTTGGTCTTGTCGGCCACCTGGGAACGGAACAGGTCTTCGACGAAACCGGACTGCTGGCGGGTCGCTACACGCATGATCGGCAACGCCTGGCTGGCGCCCTGGTCGAGCCAGCGAGTGGGCAACTGGGTCGCCCGGGTGATGCCGACCTTGATCCCCGAGGAGTTGGCCAGGTAGACCACGTGGTCGGTCATGCAGAACTGTTCGCCCCAGGACGGCTCGCGGCAGGTGCCGGAGTCGTAGTGGCAGCGTTCCGGACTCATGATGCAGACATCGCACTGGGCCAGCTTGGTCATGCACGGATAGCAATAGCCCTGGCTGAAGCTGGTCTTGGTCTTGCGTCCGCAATGGGTGCAGTGGATCGCCCCCAGGTATTCCAGGCGCAGCCTGCTGCCGATCAAGGGGTTGACCGGCACCTCGCTATCACCCAGGCGAAAAGCGTATTGCACATTCGGCCCGTCGAGACGAGCCGACATTTTACTGATGGAGCCGCGGCCGATCTCGATCAATGGATGGCATCCGACTTGAACAGGATGTTCGGCACCGGCTCGGACTTCGACGAGCACTCCTGCGGGCCCATGTAGCCGGTGCGCTCCTCCTCCGGCAGGTTCTGCATCTCCCAGGCGATCATCGCCTGCAGCGACAGTTCACGCTGCTCAGCGGTGAGCTTGCGGCCATCGGACCATTTGCCGATCTCCACCGCCAGCTTCAGGCTGCGATAGATATCGGGGGTGATGTTTTCGATCATTTCGACAAAGGACGACATACCAGACTCCTGAACTCAAGGGGCCGGTCTACGGCGGCTGTACAAGCCACCCAACAGACCGGTAAGGCAACCGACGAGCAAACCGCCAACATGGGCGGCATTGGCGATTTCACCGAAGCCGATCATCGAGATCAGCCCGGACAGACACAGCAGCAGCCACACCAGCATCATCACCAGCACACCCCGGGGCAGGCGGTAGATGGGGTTGGGCGACAGCCATTGATAGATCCAGCAATGCCCCAGCAGTCCGTAGAGCACTCCGGAGAGGCCACCGAACAAGCTCGGGCCACTGAAATAATATTGCGCGTAGTTGGACACCAGGCTGAACAGCAGGGTCAGGCCCAGCAGGTTGATACTGCCCTGGCGCAACTCGATGCGCCGCCCCAGTTCCCAGTACCACATGCCGTTCATAGCGATGTGCAGGATGCCGAAGTGAACCAGCATCGGTGTCACCAGGCGCCACCATTGCCCCGCCGCCAGGCTGTCGGCCAGGGAGCTGAACTGGATGTAGTCGCCCGCCACGCGAAACTGCAGGAAGGTGAACCAGCTCAAGGCCTGCAGGTTGTCCCCCAACAGGGTGATGCCACAAACCGCCAGGCTCAGGACCAGGATCAACGCGGTAACCGGGCTGCGTCGCAATTGCTGGACCAGCCCAAGGCCCACCGGGGCGGCGGCCTGGGGAATGTCCAGTTGCTGTTCGGGATCGCCCTGGGGAAAACGCTGGTACAGGTCCAGCACGTCCTCGCGGATGGATTCGGGCACCCACAGCACCTGCTCCCCCGCTTCCTCGCTGACCCGATGGGGCACTTGCATGCGCTGCAAGAGCTTGACGAAGCCGCTGAGGTCAGTGGCCAGGGGCAGGCGCAAAATCGCTACCGCGCTCATCGCAGCACCTCCGGCCGCTCGACGTCGACCCAGACGAACTTGTTCGGGTCCAGGCGCGTTTCCTGGTCCAGGCGGTAGGCGGCGAGCTTGCCGTAGAGCACCGCGCTGTAGTCCAGGCAGGCCAGGTTGGGCCGGATCGGCGCCGGCGTGCCGCTGCGCCAATAGTGGCCGACGAACAGCAACGGCTCCTCGACGGCGTAGCGCAGCAGGCTGTTCTTCTCGTCCCTGGACAATGGCGTGCGCGCTACCGGCTCGGGCAAGGCATCGGGCTGGAAGACGATGTCGCCATAGGTCTGCGGGTCGTCTTCCCAGAACTTGGTACGGAAGAATGAACGGGTCAGGCCGTCGCCGCTGGTCATGGTCAGGCCATGGGGCAGGCGCATGTCGGTGCCACGCAGCAGGCGGTCGAAGGCATTGCTGGCAAAGCTGTCAGGCAACGCCGAGGCCTGGAGGAAATCGCGATCGATGCAGCCGTCCGGGTAGCGCTGGCGTAGCTGGGCGATCAGCGCCGAATCCCAACAGGCATGGACCACCCGGAAGCGCCCGGCGTCGACGAACAGCGGCATCTGGTAGAACCACTGAAGAAAGTCATGCCAGTCGCCCGGGTGCTGTTCGAACTGCGCCAGGGTCTCGTGGATCAGCCGGGCATGGCGCGGTGTGTGCTCGCGCACGAACTGCTTGCCACTGCCCGGCGCGGCCGGTGTACTCCAGCCCAGGGCATTGAACTCATGGTTGCCCATGATGCACAGCGCCTGGCCGGCCTCGGCCATGTCGTGGACGATGTGCAGGGCCTCGCGAATACGCGGGCCGCGGTCGATGATATCGCCGAGGAACACCGCCATGCGCGACGGATGCCGCCAGACGCCGCCCTGCTTGTGGTAACCGAGTCGGTCCAGCAGGTGCTCGAGGGTCAGGGCGCAACCGTGCACATCACCGATCAGGTCGTAGCTACGCGCGGGATCGAGCATCAGTCGCCTCCACCACCCAGGCGGCTGCCCCAGCCGAGCTTGGTCCGGCAGACCTCATAATAGTTATGGTCCAGGGGATGGATCAGGCGCAGTTTCTGGGCCTTCTTGCTGACCGTGATGGTGTCGCCCGGGGCGCAGGTGAAATGGTTCTGCCCGTCGCAGGAGACTTGCGGGTAGATCTGCATATCTTTGGACACGACGATTTTCAGCTCACTGTTGCCATCGACCACGATCGGCCTTCCGGACAAGGTATGGGGGTACATCGGCACGATCACAATGGCATCGAGCTTGGGATGCATGATCGGGCCGCCGGCAGACAGTGCGTAGGCCGTGGAGCCGGTGGGGGTAGCGACGATCAGGCCGTCGGCCTTCTGGCTGCAGACGAACTGGCCATCGATATAGATCTCGAACTCGATCATCCGGGTCGACTTGCCCGGGTGCAGCACTACGTCGTTCAGTGCATCGCCCTGGCCGATGGCCTCGGCGTGCCGGCGCACCTCGGCCTGCAGCAGGAAGCGGTTCTCCACCAGGTAGTGGCCATCCAGTACTTCGGCGACCTTGATCTCCAGCTCATCGGGGCGGATGTCGGTAAGAAAGCCCAGGCTGCCCCGGTTGATTCCCAGCACCGGGGTGTTGTGCCGTGCCAGGGCCCGGGCGGCGCCCAACAAGCTGCCATCACCGCCGACCACGATGACCATGTCGCAGACCTCGCCCAACAGCTTGCGCGAGGAGGTCTGCAAGCCGTGGCCTGGCAGCACTTCGGCGATGGTGTCCTCGAGGATCACGTGCAGGTGGCGTTCGAGCAGAAACTTTTTCAGTCGGCGAATGGTGTCCAGCACCTGGGAACTGCCCAGGCGACCGATAATGCCGATATTGCGAAATTGCTCCATGGGGCTCCTGCGGGGTTCGGGTTCAGGCCAAACGCTGGATTATGGGCGAAACCCGGCCGCAGACAAAATCCTTTCAGCCCTGTGGCCCTGCCGAAGTGCCGCGCCGACCGGAAACCCGGGCATTTGTCGCGGCGCCACCGGGTTTGCAGCTATGCTCGCAACATGCTCCCATTTCCGGATTTGCTCGATTTCCCCCGCCAGTTGCGCCAGCCTGAAGTCCGCGACCTCGCCTGGGTCATCCTCGCGCCGCCGATGCTCAGCCACACGCCCTGGCCCCAGCGCCACCCCCTGGCCGGCAGTGACTGGGCGCAGGCACCGCATTTACTGGTCCACTGGTTACGGCAACAAGACCAGGACAGCAGCGCCCTGCGACACTGGCTCAGTCGCAGCCCGACCCGACGCCTGGGCCTGTACTACGAACGGCTATGGCAATTTGCCGTGCAACAGGCTCCGGGGGTCGAGCTGCTGGCGGCCAACCTGCCGATCCGCCGCGGAGGCCACACCCTGGGCGAGCTCGACATGCTGCTGCGCGACCGCGACGGTGTGCACCATCTGGAACTTGCCATCAAGCTCTACCTCGGCCCACAGCAAGGCGACGGCACCGATTGCAGGCAATGGCTGGGCCCCGGCTGCCATGATCGGCTGGACCTCAAGCTGGCCCATCTGGATGAACATCAACTGCCGATTTCCACGCGATTGGAAAGCCGGGAGGCGCTAGCGGCACTGGATATCAATCAGTTCAACGCCGCCCTGTGGCTCGGGGGTTACCTGCTCTACCCCTGGCCGGGCCATGCCGAACCGCCCCGGGGCGCCCACCCCGGACACCTGCGCGGGCGTTGGCTGCACCAACGGGACTGGCCCGCCTTCATCACCCAGAGTCCGGCGGGGCGCTGGCAGCCCCTGCCCCGCCAGGCCTGGCTGGCCCCGGCCCGCTACCCTGGCGAGCACACCTGGAGCAGCGCCCAGCTCCAGCAATGGCTGGGTGAACTCGACCCACTTGCTCCGGCGCAATTGCTGGTGCGCCTGGAACAAAGGCGCGATGGCGACTGGGTCGAGGCCGAACGCCTGTTCCTGGTGTCCGATCTCTGGCCCCACCTGCCCCCCATACCGCAGCCCTAGGCCAGCGCTGCCGATCTCACCACGTCAGGCGCAAGGCCAGGGCTGCCAGCGTCGCCAGCAACACCGGCAGTGTCAGCACTATCCCGACCCGCAGGTAATAACCCCAGCCGATGTGAATCCCCTTGCGCTCCAGCACATGCAGCCAGAGCAGGGTCGCCAGGCTGCCGATAGGGGTGATCTTCGGCCCCAGGTCGCTACCGATCACATTGGCGTAGACCATCGCTTCCTTGATCACTCCCGTGGCGTGGCTGGCCTCTATGGACAAGGCGCCGACCAGCACCGCGGGCAGGTTATTCATCACCGATGACAGCCCCGCCGCTAACAATCCGCTGCCCAGTGCGGCGCCCCAGACCCCGGAGGCGGCCAGGCGGTCGAGCCAGCCGGCCAGGTACGCGGTCAGCCCGGCATTGCGCAGGCCGTACACCACCAGGTACATGCCCAGGGAGAAGATCACGATCTGCCAGGGCGCCTCCCTGATGACCTTGCGCGTGGAAATCCTGTGGCCCCGGGCCGCGACTATCAGCAACAGGGCCGCGCACACCGCGCAAATGGCACTGATAGGAATGCCCAGCGGCTCCAGGGCGAAGCAGCCCAGCAACAGGATCAGCAACACCCACCAGCCGGCCATGAACGTTGCACGGTCATGGATGGCGCTTGCAGGATCGGCCAACTGCCGGGGATCGTAGGATTGAGGGATATCCCGGCGAAAAAACCACAGCAGCACCGCCAGGGTCGCGATGACGCTCACCAGGTTCACCGGCAGCATCACCGCCGCATAACGATTGAAGCCGATGCCGAAGAAATCGGCACAGACAATATTCACCAGGTTCGAGACCACCAGCGGCAAGCTCGCGGTATCGGCGATAAAGCCCGCACCCATGACGAATGCCAGGGTCGAGGCCGGGGAAAAGCGCAGGGCCAGGAGCATGGAGATGACAATGGGCGTCAGGATCAGGGCCGCACCATCATTGGCGAACAGCGCCGAAACCAAGGCCCCCAGCAAGACCATGCAGGCGAACAACCGGCGTCCCCGGCCTTGCCCCCAACGCGCCACGTGCAGCGCCGCCCAGGCGAAGAACCCGGCTTCATCCAGCAGTAGGCTGATGATGATCAAGGCCACGAAAGTGGCGGTGGCATTCCAGATGATCTGCCACACCAGGGCAATGTCGCCGGGGTGCACCACTCCACTGAGCAGCGCCAGGCCGGCACCGATCGTGGCACTCCAACCCACGCCCAGGCCCCGGGGCTGCCAGATCACCAGGATGAGGGTCAGCAGGAAGATCGCCACGGCAATCAGCATGTTCGGGAAGTCACCATGGATGGCGGGAACTGGCGCGCCAGGGAACGCAGCGCAACCAGGCAAAGCGTAGCGGCAGGCCTGGATCGACGAGAAGCCGGCCTGGCGCTACGCCAGGCTTCAACTGCGTTTTTGCTGTTCGACCCACTGGCCGTAGGCGTTGATGAAGCTCTGCAGGAAAGGCCGCGTGGTATCCGACAACTTGCCGGCATCATCGAAGGCCGCGCCCGCGCCGCCCATATAGGCCTCGGGTTGCTGCATGCACGGCACATTGAGGAACACCAGGGACTGGCGCAGGTGGTGGTTGGCCCCGAAGCCGCCGATAGCCCCCGGGGATACGCTGATCACCGCTCCCGGCTTGCCGCTCCAGGTGCTCTGGCCATAGGGGCGCGAGCCGACATCGATGGCATTCTTCAATGCCGCCGGCACCGAGCGGTTGTATTCAGGCGTCACGAACAGCACCGCATCGGACTCGCGGATCTGCTGGCGGAACCTGGCATAGGCGGCCGGCGGGGTGTGCTCGATGTCTTCGTCATAGAGCGCCAGGTCGCCTATCTCGACAATGTTCAATTGAAGATTGGCGGGTGCCAGGTCGGCCAGGGCCAGGGCGACCTTGCGATTCAGGGACTGCTTTCTGAGACTGCCGACCAGCACTGCAACCTTGTAGACATTGCTCATTGGAGTTTCCAACCATTGGCTTGGGAGAGTTGCTAGTTATAGATGAGCCGGGGTCGTATCTGCTAGCCCACTCCGTGCATTTATGCACGGGAAGCGGCCATCGACTCCGAGCCAGGCCCACAACAGAATATTTTTTTTCGGGAGCAAAACTTCCCCCGCTCCCACTGGGTCTACAGCACCGAATTTTGCGTGTTTTATTTCCAGAGGCTCTAATAAATGGCAGCAGTACTTGTCGGACAATTCCATGCAAGAGATGCCGAGGGACGGGTGTATTCCGTCCACGAATTCCAGGAATCCATGCCTTCAGCGGACGGCGAAGCCGGCTCGGAACCAGTCACCACCTATCGCCTGGCCATCGGTGACCGGGTCAAGAAACTCGACGACAACCAATTCTTGCTGGTGCAGGCGGATGTAACCCTGGTGCGTGAACCCGAGTCGCCAGTGAATCAGTGACCCTCCCCTGCTCTTCGCCCAGCCCTGTCCGCTGCGACATCAACTACAGATTCGCGGCGCAGACTTGGGTTAGGATTCGACGCTTGCTTCCCTGACCGGCCGGATATGGATTTCAAGCATGCGTCTACGTCATATCGAAGTGATTCAAGCGCTCCTGCAAACCGCTCACCTGGGTACCGCCGCCGAGTTGCTGCAGCTCTCGGTGGCCGAGGTCGAGGCCCTGCTGCGCGACGCCGAAAGCCAACTGGGCTTGATGCTGTTCGCCAGCGTGCGCGGACGCCTGCAAGCCACCCGCGAAGCCTTGGAGCTACAAGTTGCCATTACCCGGGTCTACGACGCGTTCGAGCCCGTGCAACGCCTGGCCGATAGCCTGCGGTTCCACCAGGCGCCGCCCTTGCGCATCGTCGGTACCGCTCCACTGGTCCAGCAATTGCTCCCCCAATGCATCGCCGCCTTGCGCCGGCGCTTCGTCGATACGCCGTGCAGCCTGCTGTGCCAGAACACCCGTGAGATCACCGACAGCCTGCTGCTGCGCCACTGTGACCTGGGCCTGAGCCTGCATGACCCCGAGCACCCGGACATTCACAGCCAGAGCCTGGCCCAGGGCAAGCTGTTCGTCCTGGCGCCCCACGGCTGGCTGCAGGCCAAGCAGAAATACGTGTCCCTGCAGGACCTGGCCGGCCAGGCCATGGTCGGCCTGGAGGACCTGGACCCATTGGGCGTGACCCTGGCCAGTAAATTGCAGAACCTGCGACCCAGGCCGGTGATCCAGACCCGGGTACAGACCTACCAGATGATGCGCAGCCTGGTGGAAGCCGGCGAGGGCCTGGCGATAGTCGATCCCTTCACGGCCGCCGGCGCTCGGAGCGCGGGTCTCGATATCAGCCCTTTATCGCCCCCCATCGGCATCACCCTGTATGCCCTGCGCCGCAAGGGCAGCGAAACCTCGCCCCTGCTCAATGCCCTGATGGAGCTGTTGGGCGAACAGGCCACGGCGCTGCTTGCAGGTTAAGGAGCGTTGCCTGCGGGGTCTTCGGCGAACAGCAGGTACCAGAAGATCGCCACCTCGCGAGTCTGTGGATCGATACCGCGATAACGCAGGCGATCCACCCCGCCCACGACATAACCGCAACGTTCATACAGGCGACAGGCACCCAGGTTGTTGTTCTGGGTCTCCAGCATCACCCCCGGCAAACCCTTCCTGCGACTCCAGAACTGCGCGACTTCCAGCAGTGTCCTGGCCACCCCGTGACCTCGCGCTGGGGCGTGGACCGCCAGTTCATCGATATGCCCATACCCATTCCAGTTGGTACTGACCACCACGTGCCCGACCGCCTGGCCATCGAGATAAGCCATGAAGACTTCGCTGTCCGGCGCATTGCGATAGCTGCTGAATTCCTCGGGATCGATGCCATAGAACTTGCGATAGGAGGCGATCCGGCACAGCGGCCAGTCGGTCACCGCTACCCCGTGCGCGACCTCGGCGTAGGCATCGACCTGGAAACTGAAGTCACTGCCATTGATATAGGCCGCGAACCCTGCATCGGCGACACGAACCTGCACTCGCGACTTCCCAACATTGACCGTGGACGGCATAACGGCAGGCTCCTTACTCCTTGATGCAATCGACGGTGTAGTGCCGCCCATTGCCTTGTTCTTCATGTTGCAGACCGTGCACATCGGCGACAAATCCCGGGAAGCTGCTATCGAAGGCGCGGGCGAATGCCAGGTAGTCGATGATCGAGCGGGTCGATTCGGTGAAGCGCTCGCCGGGCATGATCAACGGAATGCCTGGCGGGTAAGGCACCAGCATCACCGCGGCGATACGCCCCTGCAACTGGTCGATGGAGACTGCCTCGACATCGCCGCGCACCAGGTGGTCGTAGGCGTCGGCAGGTTTCATCGCCACCTCCGGCAATACCGTGTACATGCGCTTGAGGTGCTTGGCCGTGGCGTTGCTGCGATAACAGGCATGCAACTGGTCACACAGGTCCTGCAGCCCCATGCCCTGGTAACGCTGCGGGTCCTGGCTGGCGACACTGGGCAGGCAACTGGCCAGGCTGGCGTTGGCGTCGTAATTGCGCTTGAACTCCAGAAGCTCGGTAAGCAAGGTGCTCCACTTGCCCTTGGTGATGCCCATGGAGAACAGCACCAGGAAGGAATACAGGCCCGTCTTCTCCACCACCAGCCCACGCTCCCACAGGAACTTGCTGACCACCGCCGCGGGAATCCCATGCTCGCTCAGGGCTCCTCCGGCGGTCAGGCCAGGCATCACCAGCGTCACCTTGATCGGATCGAGCAGTACATAGTCGTCGGTGACGCCGGCAAAGCCATGCCACTCGCCGTCGGCCTCCAGCAACCAGTCGCCCGTGCATACCTGGTCGATACCTTCGACCCGTTCCGGCTGCCAGACCGAAAACCACCAGTCATCGGCGGCGATGTTCTGCCGCAGGTTGGCCAGAGCACGGCGGAAGCTCAGGGCCTCGTCGAACATTTCCTGTAGCAGCGAGCGCCCTGCCGGGCCCTCCATCATCGCCGAGGCCACGTCCAGCGAAGCGATGATGCTGTACTGCGGGGAGGTGGAGATGTGCATCATGAAGGCTTCGTTGAAGCGGTCACGATCCAGTTGCCGGGCGCCACCGTCCTGCACATGGATCATCGAAGCCTGGCTGAAGGCCGCCAGCAGCTTGTGGGTGGAATGGGTGGTGAACACCAGCGGACTGTCGGCCGAACGCGAGGTCCCCATGCCATAGCGGCCGGCAAAGAACTCGTGGAACGCCGCATAGGCGTACCACGCTTCATCGAAATGCAGGACCTCGACGCTGCTGCCCAGGCTCTGCTTGATCAGCTCGGCGTTGTAGCACAGCCCGTCGTAGGTCGAGTTGGTGACCACTGCCAACTTGACCTTCGGTGCACGGCCACGCGTCAGCGGGCTGGCATCGATCTTGGCCTGGATCGACTCGGTGCTGAATTCCTCAAGGGGAATCGGCCCGATGATCCCCAGCTCGTTGCGCTCCGGACACAGGTACAGGGGGATCGCGCCGGTCATGATGATCGAATGCAGGATCGACTTGTGGCAGTTGCGATCCACCAGCACCAGGTCGTCACGACCGACCATGGAGTGCCAGACGATCTTGTTGGCCGTGGAGGTGCCATTGATCACGAAGAAGGTGTGATCGGCGCCGAAGTTGCGCGCGGCGCGGGCCTCGGCTTCCGCCAGGGGGCCGGTGTGATCCAGCAGCGAGCCCAGTTCCGGCACCGACACCGACAGGTCCGAACGCAGGGTGTTCTCGCCGAAGAACTGATGAAACGCCTGCCCTACCGCACTCTTGCGATACGCCACGCCACCGCCATGCCCCGGGGTATGCCAGGAATAGTTGGAGTCGGCGGTGTGTTGCACCAGGGCCCTGAAGAATGGCGGCAACAGGCCATCGAGGTAATTGCGTGCGGCCCGGGCCACTTGCCGGGCCAGGAACGGCACGGTGTCTTCGAACAAATAGAGGATGCCGCGCAACTGGTTAAGTTCGCTCATGGCGTCGGCCGGGGCGTTTTCCAGGGTCACCTGCTCGCCCAGGGCAAAGATCGGCAACAGCGGTGCGCGCACCCTGGCCAAACGAATCAGCTCCACCATGTTTTGCAGCAGGTGGGTGTTCTCCCCAGCGCCCTCGGCGGCGATCAACATGCAGGCCAGGCCATGGTGCGTGGAGGCCACCAGCCGCCCCTCGGCATAATCCACTGCGGAAAAGATGCTGAAGCCATCCTTTTCCAGCTCCCGGGCGATCCCTCGTACCCGGTCCCCCGCGACCGTATCGGCCTTGATGTCACGGTGCACGATCAGGATCGGAAACTGCAGGTCTTTATACATGGGGCGACAAGTCCTGAGGCGACGGGGGTGCCCCGCCAATCCACTCAGGGTAGAAGCTGCAAAGCACGCATGTCACCCCAGGCAGGGACTCCCTGTAATAAAACGTCGCACTGGGACAACAACGATGGCGCAGGCCGCTGCCTAGCCTACGCCCTTGCGAACAACCCGCGGCCCTTATGCAACAAGGCGAAGGACCGTGCGAGCCTGATAGTTACTGCTGGGTTTCGAGCAACTGGGTCCAGAGTGCCGGGCCGCCGGCGGACTTGGCGATGGCTTCCAGGCGTGCCTGGTGCTCGGCCAGCTCCGCCTCGCTGGCCATGATGATCCGGCCGCGTTGGCGATCGGCGGACAAGCGGCGGATCTCCGAGGCGCGCATCCCATCGCCTGCGCCACCATCGGCACCATTACCCGCCAGGGACAGGCTGGTCTGGCCACCGGTCATGGTCAGGTAGACGTCGGCCAGGATCTCCGAGTCGAGCAAGGCGCCGTGCAATTCACGGCCGGAGTTGTCGACGCCATAGCGCTTGCACAAGGCATCGAGGCTATTGCGCTGGCCCGGGTGCCGCTCGCGGGCCATCAGCAAGGTATCGAGGATGCTGCAATGCTGGGTGATGTCGGCCCGCTCATGCTGGCCCAGCAAGGCGAATTCGTTGTTGATGAAGCCAACGTCGAACGCCGCGTTGTGGATGATCAGCTGCGCACCCTTGATGAATTCGAAGAACTCATCGGCCACTTCGGGGAAGCGCGGCTTGCCCACCAGGAATTCGTTGGTGATGCCGTGGACGCCAATAGCGCCCTCGTCGCTCTCGCGATCGGGTTGCAGGTAAACGTGGAAATGGCGGCCGGTCAGGCGCCGACCGATCAACTCGACGCAACCGATTTCAATAATCCGGTGACCGTCGGTCACCGGCATGCCGGTGGTTTCGGTATCGAGGACAATAGATCTGTTGGCCATCAGTGGTCAGTTCTCAATCTGGCAAAGGGCGGGATTTTAGCATGCCCAGCCCAGGGACTGTGCACCAGGGCAGCAACGCCGGCCCGGCAGGCTTCATTTTAAGCAATCGACAAGCGGGCCGGCCTAGCCCTTGTGGCCACGGACCTCGTCCACACCGCGATTGGCCAACTGGTCGGCACGTTCATTGCCATGATGCCCCGTGTGACCACGCACCCACTTCCAGGTGACGTTATGCCGGCTCACCTGCTCATCGAGCTGTTGCCACAGGTCGGCGTTCTTCACCGGCTCCTTGGCGGCGGTCTTCCAGCCGCGCTTCTTCCAGTTGACCATCCACTCGGTGATGCCCTTCATCACGTATTGCGAGTCGGTGATCAGTTGCACCTCGCACTGACGCTTGAGCTCCTGCAACCCTCGGATTGCCGCCATGAGTTCCATGCGGTTGTTGGTGGTGTTGGCTTCGCCACCCCAGAGTTCCTTCTCGACGCCCTTGCACACCAGCAGCGCGCCCCAGCCACCCGGGCCAGGATTGCCCTTGCAGGCACCGTCGGTAAAGATTTCTACGCTATCGCTCATCCACGCCTTCCATCAAAAATTGCCATTGGCCCGCCGGCGATCACCGACGGCACCCAGGCCGGGCGAGCCCGGCCCATCTATATAAAGAGAGGTTTGCTACAGGTGCTCAAGGTTCAACATTGCGACGATTGACCTTGGCCAGGGGCATTGGCACCAGCTTGCCCATCGGCTCGCGGCGCACTTGGCGCACGGGGCGCAAGCCCACCGCGATCTTGCGCGCCACCAGCAGGTAGAAGCCGCCTCCGGACAGTTGCCAACGCCCTGCCCTGCGTTCCCAGCCCGCCAGCCGCGCCTGCCATGCAGGCGAGGCAAGCGGCGGACGATAGCACCCGAAGCGGCGTTTCTCCAGCGCGAAGCCCAGCAGGTTGAGCCAGTCGCCAACCCGCGAAGGCGCGATGCAACGGGCCCGGCGCAAGCCGTCATGGGCAAACGCCCGACGCAGGCCCCAGGTGCTCCAGGGGTTGATGCCAATAATCAGCAGGTGGCCACCCGGACGTACGCTGCTGGCCGCCTCGCGCAACAGGCCATGGGGCGACAGGGAGAAATCCAGGCCATGCTGCAGCACCACCACGTCGGCGGCATGCTCGCTCAAGGGCCAGGCCTGTTCCTCGCAGACGATCTCGACCCCGGGCAACGGAGCCCCCAGGCGAACGTTGCGCTGGACTTGGGGCGCCGTCGGCGGAGGCTGGGCCGACGGCCCGTAGTGCACCAGGTAGCCGCCAAAGAAGCGCCCCAGTTCCTCCTCGAGCATGCGCCGCTCTTCGTCCAGCAGGAATTGCCCAAGGGGCCCGGACAGCCAGTCCCGGGCGGCACCGATCAGGGCCAGCCAGTCAGGATCTGCCTGAGCGAAGGCTTTATCGGTCATTGCATTCTCCAACACGCCAGGAAGTTCTAAGATGCGCCATTGTTTTCCGCTTGGCGAATCCGAAGATGATACAGATCAGTGCCCTGCCCGCCTTCACCGACAACTACATCTGGTTGTTACAAGATCATCGCAACCACTGCTGCGCCGTCGTCGACCCGGGCGATGCATCGCCCGTACTGGCTTGGCTGGAGCAACACCCCGGGTGGCGCCTGAGCGACATCCTGATCACCCACCATCATCACGATCACGTCGGTGGCGTCGAACGCTTGAAACAGCATAGCGGTGCCACGGTCCACGGCCCCGCACGGGAAAAGATCCCCGCTCGCGACAATGCCCTGGACGACAACGACCAGCTCCAGATCCTGGGCTGGGACTTCACCGTGCTCGCCGTGCCCGGCCATACCCTGGGGCATATCGCCTACTACCATCGTGGCCTGCTGTTCTGTGGCGACACCCTGTTCGCCGCCGGTTGCGGCCGGCTGTTCGAAGGCACCCCCGAACAAATGCACCATTCCCTGAGCCGCCTGGCGGCCCTGCCGGACGACACCCTGGTCTACTGCACCCACGAATACACCCTGGGCAACCTGCGCTTCGCCCAGGCGGTGGAGCCGGATAACCCGGACATCGCCCAGCGCCTGGAGAAGGTGGTGCAAATGCGTGAGCAAGGCGTCATGACCCTGCCATCGACCCTGGCCCTGGAGAGGCTGACCAACCCATTCCTGCGTACGGGTGAAACATCTGTTAAACAAAAAGCAGACGAACGGAACGGCCAGGATAACCCGTCCCAGAGTGCGGTCTTTGCGGCGTTGAGAGCCTGGAAAGATAAATTCTAAGAGGCCCCGGCATTGGCATAGAAATTCTGAATGGTTGACCGCACTCCGGGTGCTTTCTAGAATCGCCCGACATTTTTGCCCGGAACTTACTTCCAGCCAATGTCGTCATTTATTCGTTACTCCATCAGTTCAGACGCATTGACGCGCTTGGCCCAGGCCATCGCGGTAGCTGTGTCAGCGACTCTTGCGGGCTGCCAAAGCACCGGCCATGTCCCGCAGAGCGACGCGACACACACTCCGAATCTCAACGCCCGCATCAAGCAAAAACCCATCTGGCTCGGCAAGCAGCCCAGCCCGCAAGTACCCCAGGACGTCTGGGAGCGCATGCGCCAGGGCTTCCAGTTGCAAGAAGGCTTGGGCGTCAACCCGCGTATCGAACAACAACGCCTCTGGTTCGCCAGCAACCCCTCCTTCCTGGAGAACGCCGGCGAGCGCGGCAGCCTTTATATCCACTACATCGTCGAGCGCCTCGAAGAACGCAACATGCCGCTGGAGCTGGCTCTATTGCCAGTGATCGAAAGCGCCTACAACCCACTGGCCTATTCCCGGGCCGATGCCGTGGGCCTGTGGCAATTCGTCCCGGCCACAGGTCGTTCGTTCAACCTGCGCCAGACCCGCTTCTACGATGGTCGGCGCGACATCACCGCCTCGACCACCGCGGCCATGGACTACCTGACCCGCCTGCACGACATGTTCAACGGCGACTGGCTGCTGGCCCTGGCGGCCTACAACGCCGGTGAAGGCACCGTGAGCCGGGCCATCGAGCGCAACGAGAAGCTTGGCCTGCCCACCGACTACTGGAACCTGCCACTGCCATCGGAAACCCAGGCCTACGTACCCAAGCTACTGGCCCTGTCCCAGGTGGTCATGACCCCCGAGGCCTATGGCGTCAACCTCAATCCCATCGCCAACGAACCCTACTTCCAGGTGGTGGAGATCAACCAGCGCATGGACCTGTCCAAGGTCGCGGCGGTGGCCAACATCGACGAGGACGAGCTGTTCCAGCTCAACCCGGCGTTCAAGCAGCGCATGACCGTCGATGGCCCGCAGCATCTCCTGGTGCCCACCTCCAAGGCACAGCTGCTGACCACCAGCCTGTCGACCATGCGCCCCGAAGAGCTGATCAGCAAACGCTCGCTCAAGTCGGTCTTCGCCAGCGATGAAGGCCGCGACTCGTTGCGCAAGCGTGCCTACCGGGTCAAGCGCGGCGACAACCTGGCGTCGATCGCCAAGGCCAACCGGGTCAGCGTTCAGGAACTGCAACGCTGGAACAAGCTCAACGGCAAGAACCTCAAGGTCGGCCAGACCCTGGTCACGCAGGACACCCGCAAGGCCGTCGGCAAGAAGACCGCCGTGGCCAGTGTCGAGAAAAAGAAATCGACCCAGTACAAGGTCAAGCAAGGCGACTCGCTGTACATGGTGGCCAAGCGCTTCAACGTCGAGATGCAACACTTGAAGCGCTGGAACCCCCGCGCCGGCCAGGCCCTGAAGCCAGGCCAGGTGCTCACCGTCTACCTGTCTCACTGAGCGACAGGCCCGGAACCCGACACCAGCAGTCAAGCCCTGCGACACTGACTGCCCGACACGCTGCGACGCCCCGATCCGGGGGCGTCCAACGCTCACCGGAGACAGGCTCCGGCATCCGGCAGGCCCCCGCCAGAACAAGCTTTTTCCAGCCGATACAAGCTGTTACTGTACCGAGCACAAAGCCCAAGCCGTCTGGATCGGATCTCTGACTCGATGCGTCCCCTGCTTCTGCTCTTCATCAGCCTGGCCTTGAGCTTTCCCGCAAGCGCGACGATCACTGAAAGTCATGGTTATGCGCAATTCGGCACGCTCAAGTATCCGTCCAGGTTCACCCACTTCGACTGGGTCAATCCCGCTGCGCCCAAAGGCGGCACCCTGCGGGTCATGGCCTTTGGCACTTTCGACACCCTCAATCCCTACACCTTCAAGGGCACCAGCCCTGTAGCCACGCCGAACTTCCTGCAGTACGGAGTCAACGAGCTCAACGAGCCCCTGATGGTGGGCACGGGCCTCTATGCTCCCTCCGGCGACGAGCCCACCTCCAGCTACGGCCTGATCGCCCGCTCGGTGGAGTACAGCGAAGACCGCAGCTGGGTGGTGTTCAACCTGCGGCCCGAGGCCCGCTTCCACGACGGCCTGCCGATCACCGCCCGGGACGTGGCGTTCTCCTACCGCCTGCTGCTCAAGGAAGGCCATCCGCAATACCGCACCAACCTGCAGGAAGTGCAGCGGGTCGACATCCTCGGGCCACAGCGCATCCGCTTCGTGTTCAAGCGCGCCGGCAACCCGCTGCTGATCCTGCGCCTGGGGGAAATGCCGGTACTGCCCCAGCATTACTGGAAGGACCGCGACTTCAAGGCCACCACCTTCACCCCGCCCCTGGGCAGCGGCCCCTATCGCATCACCCAGGTGCAGCCCGGGCGGCAGCTGGTGTTCGAGCGGGTCAAGGATTACTGGGGCAAGGACCTTGCGGTCAACCGCGGGTTCGCCAACTTCGATCGGGTCGAGGTGGAGTTCTACCGCGACAGCGACGTGGCGTTCGAGGCCTTCAAGGCCGGTGAATTCGATATCTACATCGAACACCAGGCCAAGAACTGGGCCAGTGGCTACGACTTCCCGGCGGTACGCCGTGGCGAGGTGATCAAGGCCCAGGTAGCGCACCAGATCCCCACCCAGACCCAGGGCCTGTTCATGAACACCCGGCGCGCGACCTTCGCCGATGTGCGGGTACGTGAAGCCCTGGGCATGATGTTCGACTTCCAGTGGACCAACCGCACGCTGTTCAGCGGTGCCTACCAGCGCGCCCTGAGCTACTACCCCAACAGCGACTTCTCCGCCACGGGCGTCCCCCAGGGCCGCGAATGGCTGCTGCTTTCGCCCTATCGCGAGCGGTTGCCAGCCAGCCTCTTCACCCAGCCCTTCAGCTTGCCGAGCACCGACGGCCGCGGCATCCCGCGCCAGACCCTGCGCCGGGCCCTGGGGCTGCTGGGCGAGGCGGGCTGGAAGCTCAACGGCCAGCGCCTGCAGAACAGTGCCGGGCAACCGCTGCGGTTCGAGCTGATGCTGGTCAATCCCAACCTGGAACGCATCCTCCAGCCCTACGTGGAGAACCTGGCCAGCATCGGCATCGACGCGCGCCTGCGCACCGTCGATCGCGCGCAATACAAGCAGCGCCTGGACCAGTTCGACTACGACATGATCCTCATGACCCTCAACCAGACCCTGAGCCCGGGCCTGGAGCAATGGCAGTACTTCCACTCAAGCCAGGTCGCGGTCAAGGGCAGCAAGAACTATGCGGGCATCAACAACCCCATCGTCGACCACCTGCTGGAGCAGCTCCTGGCGGCCCAGAGCCGCGACGACCAGCTGGCCGCCGGCCGGGCCCTGGATCGGGTGCTACTGTGGCAGCACTACATGATTCCCAACTGGTACCTCAACTATCACCGCCTGGCCTACCGTAACCGGTTCGCCTTCGTCACCACGCCGCCCTATACCCTGGGGCTGAGTGCCTGGTGGCTGAAGTCCTTGGAGACCACCCAATGATGCCCCTGCGTGCCCTGCTCCTGCGCACCTGCGGCGTGTTGCTCGGCGTCATCGCCTGCTGTGCCCAGGCCACGCCACAACATGCCGTGACCCTCTACGGCGAAGCGCCGAAATACCCGGCGAACTTCCAGCACTTCGACTTCGTAAAACCCGACGCCCCCAAGGGCGGGACCTTCCGCATGGCCGGCTTCGGCAGCTTCGACAGCCTCAATCCGTTCATCAGCAAGGGCGTGCCGGAGAGCAATATCGGCCTGGTATACGACACCCTGATGGCCCAGAGCCTGGACGAACCCTTCACCGAGTACGGCCTGGTGGCCGAGCGGATCGAGAAAGCCCCGGACAACAGCTGGGTACGTTTCTATCTGCGACCCGAGGCTCGCTTCAACGATGGCCATCCGCTGCGCGCCGAGGATGTGGTGTTCAGCTTCCAGACTCTGACCAACGCCGGCTCGCCGCTGTATCGCGGCTACTACGCCGATGTCGAGCAGGTGATCGCCGAAGACCCGCTACGAGTCCTGTTCAAGTTCAAGCACAGCAACAACCGCGAGCTACCGCTGATCCTCGGCCAACTGACGATCCTGCCCAAGCACTGGTGGGAGCACCGCGACTTCGCCAAGAGCAACCTTGAAGTGCCCCTGGGCAGCGGCCCCTACCGGGTGACCGAGGTCAAGGCCGGGCGCTCGATCCGCTATGAGCGGGTCAAGGACTACTGGGCCCGCGACCTGCCGGTCAATCGCGGCTTCTACAACTTCGACACCATCACCAGCGACTACTACCGCGACAACACCGTGGCCCTGGAAGCCCTCAAGGCCGGCCAGTTCGACTACTGGCTGGAAATGAGCGCGAAGAACTGGGCCAACGCCTACAACATCCCGGCCGTGGCCCAGGGTCGGTTGATCAAGGAGCAGATCCCCAATGGCAATCCCACCGGCATGCAAGGTTTCGTCTTCAACACCCGGCGCCCGCTGTTCCAGGACGTGCGGGTACGCCATGCCCTGAGTCTGCTGCTGGACTTCGAGTGGAGCAACAAGCAACTGTTCAACGGTGCCTATACCCGCACCCGCAGCTACTTCGAGAATTCGGAGATGGCCGCCACCGGCCTGCCGGGCCCTGACGAGCTGGCGATCCTCGAGCCCTTGCGCGGGCAAATTCCCGAGCAGGTGTTCACCCGGGCTTTCGCCCCTGCCCTATGCGACGGCAGCGGCATGATCCGCGCCCAACAGCGCCAGGCCTACCAACTGCTGCAAGAAGCCGGCTGGCATATCGTCGACGACAAGATGGTGGACGCCCAGGGCAAGCCGGTGGTGATCGAGTTCCTACTGGCCCAGACCGAGTTCGAGCGCGTGCTGCTGCCGTTCAAGCGCAACCTCGCCGACCTGGGCATCGACCTGGTGATTCGCCGGGTGGACGTGTCCCAGTACATCACCCGGGTCCGCTCGCGGGACTTCGACATGATCGTCGGCAGCTTCCCGCAGTCCAACTCACCGGGTAACGAGCAGCGTGAATTCTGGATGTCCAGCAGCGCCGACAAGCCTGGCAGCCGCAACTACATCGGCCTCAAGGACCCGGCCATCGACCGTCTGGTGGAGAGCCTGATCAACGCCGACTCCCGAGCCAGCCTGGTGGCCCATGCCAAGGCCCTGGACCGGGTCCTGCAATGGGGCTACTACGTGATCCCCAACTGGCACATCAAGACCTGGCGCGTGGCCTACTGGGACCACATCGGCCATCCACAGGTCGCGCCCAAGTACGACATCGGCGTCAACACCTGGTGGATCAAGCCCGATGCCAAACCCGCCGTGGAACCGGCACCAGACCACCAGGCGGCCGCGGCCGAAGCGGTGCAATAAGATGCTGGCCTATATCGTTCGCCGCCTACTGCTGATCATCCCGACCCTGCTGGGCATCCTCCTGATCAACTTCATGATCATCCAGGCCGCCCCCGGCGGGCCGGTGGAACAGATGATCGCCAAGCTCGAAGGCTTCGACGGCGCCACCAGCCGCATCGCTGGCGGTGGCGCCGAGGTCTCGGTGGCCGGTTCCAGCTACCGCGGCGCCCAGGGCCTGGACCCGGCGCTGATCAAGGAAATCGAGCACATGTACGGCTTCGACAAGTCGGCGCCGGAACGCCTGTGGATCATGATCAAGAACTACGCCACCCTGGACTTCGGCGACAGTTTCTTCCGCGATGCCAAGGTGGTGGACCTGATCAAGGAAAAGATGCCGGTCTCGATCTCCCTCGGGTTGTGGAGCACCCTGATCATGTACCTGGTGTCGATCCCCCTGGGGATCGCCAAGGCCACCCGCCACGGCAGCCATTTCGACGTCTGGACCAGCTCGGCGATCATCATCGGCTACGCAATCCCGGCGTTCCTGTTCGCCATCCTGCTGATCGTGGTGTTCGCCGGCGGCAGCTACCTCAACTGGTTCCCCCTGCGCGGCCTGACCTCCAGCGACTTCGAGCAACTGAGCCTGGGGCGCAAGGTCCTCGACTACTTCTGGCACCTGGCGCTGCCGGTCACGGCCCTGGTGATCGGCCACTTCGCCACCATGACCCTGCTGACCAAGAACAGCTTCCTCGACGAGATCAACAAGCAATACGTGATCACCGCCAAGGCCAAGGGCCTGACCCAGCGCCGGGTGCTCTACGGCCATGTGTTCCGCAACGCCATGCTGCTGGTGATCGCCGGCTTCCCGTCGGCCTTCATCGGCATCTTCTTCACCGGGTCCTTGCTGGTGGAAGTGATCTTCTCCCTGGACGGCCTGGGCCTGATGAGCTTCGAGGCCGCTATCAACCGCGACTACCCGGTGGTGTTCGGCACCCTGTTCATCTTCACCCTGCTGGGCCTGGTGGTGAAACTGATCGGCGACCTGACCTACACCCTGGTCGACCCACGCATCGACTTCGACAGCCGGGAGCATTGAGATGAACCTGTCCCCCCTCAATCGCCGGCGCTTCGAGCGCTTCAAGGCCAACAAACGTGGCTGGTGGTCGCTGTGGCTGTTCCTGGTGCTGTTCGTCCTGAGCCTGGGCGCCGAGTTGATCGCCAACGACAAGCCCCTGGTGGTGCACTACGACGACGGCTGGTATTTCCCGGCGCTCAAGCGCTACCCGGAAACCACCTTCGGCGGCGAATTTCCCCTGGAAGCCAACTACAAGAGCCCGTACATCCGCGAACTGCTGGCCCAGAAGGATGCCTGGGTGCTCTGGGCACCGATCCCCTTCAGCTACCAGAGCATCAACTACGACCTGCGGGTGCCAGCTCCGGCGCCGCCCTCCAGCGACAACCTGCTGGGCACCGACGATCAGGGCCGCGACGTCCTGGCGCGGATCATCTATGGCTTCCGGGTGTCGGTGCTGTTCGCCCTGACCCTGACCATCCTCAGCTCGATCATCGGCGTCACCGCCGGCGCCCTCCAGGGCTTCTACGGTGGCTGGGTGGACCTGGCCGGGCAGCGCTTCCTGGAAATGTGGTCCGGGCTGCCGGTGCTTTACCTGCTGATCATCCTCGCCAGCTTCGTGCAGCCCAACTTCTGGTGGCTGCTGGGCATCATGCTGCTGTTCTCCTGGATGAGCCTGGTGGACGTGGTGCGCGCCGAGTTCCTGCGCGGGCGCAACCTGGAATACGTGCGCGCGGCCCGGGCCCTGGGGATGCAGAACGGCGCCATCATGTTCCGCCACATCCTGCCCAACGCCATGGTCTCGACCATGACCTTCATGCCGTTCATCCTCACCGGCGCCATCGGCACCCTCACCGCCCTGGACTTCCTCGGCTTCGGCCTGCCTCCCGGCGCGCCGTCCCTGGGCGAGCTGGTGGCCCAGGGCAAATCCAACCTGCAGGCGCCCTGGTTGGGCATGAGTGCCTTCGCCGTGCTGGCCCTGATGCTGAGCCTGCTGGTGTTCATCGGCGAATCCGCCCGCGATGCCTTCGACCCGAGGAAATGACATGACCCAGGACAACCTGATCGAAGTGCGCGAGCTGGCCGTCGAATTCGTCGCCGGCGAGCAGCGCCAGCGGGTGGTCGAAGGCATCAGCTTCGACATCAAGCGTGGCGAGACCCTGGCCCTGGTGGGTGAAAGCGGTTCGGGCAAGTCGGTCACTGCCCACTCCATCCTGCGCCTGCTGCCCTACCCCCTGGCCCAGCACCCGTCGGGCAGCATCAACTACTCCGGGCACGATCTGCTGACCCTGAAAGAAAAGAGCATCCGGCACATTCGTGGCAACCGCATCGCCATGATCTTCCAGGAGCCCATGACCTCGCTGAACCCGCTGCACAACATCGAGAAGCAGATCAACGAGGTGCTGGCGATCCACAAGGGCCTGACCGGCAAGGTCGCCACCCAGCGCACCCTGGAACTGCTGGAACTGGTGGGCATCCCCGAGCCACGCAAGCGCCTCAAGGCCCTGCCCCACGAGCTGTCCGGCGGCCAGCGCCAACGGGTGATGATCGCCATGGCCCTGGCCTGCGAGCCGGAACTGCTGATCGCCGACGAACCCACCACTGCGCTGGACGTCACCGTGCAGTTGAAGATCCTGCAGTTGCTCAAGGAACTGCAGGCGCGCCTGGGCATGGCCCTGCTGCTGATCAGCCACGACCTCAACCTGGTGCGGCGCATCGCCCACCGGGTCTGCGTCATGCAAAAGGGCCGGATCGTCGAACAGGCGCCGTGCGAAGAGCTGTTCCGGGCCCCACAGCATCCCTATACCCGGGAACTGCTAGCCGCCGAGCCCAGTGGCCTGCCGGTCGCTAGCCAGGTCGGCGCACCACTGCTGGAAGTCAATGACCTCAAGGTCTGGTTCCCGATCAGGAAGGGCCTGCTGCGCCGCACCGTGGACCACGTCAAGGCGGTGGATGGCATCCACTTCAGCCTGCCCCAGGGCCAGACCCTGGGCATCGTCGGCGAGAGCGGTTCGGGCAAGTCGACCCTGGGCCTGGCGATCCTACGCCTGATCGCCAGCAAAGGCGCCATTCGCTTCGAGGACCAGCAGCTGGAGCGCCTCTCGCAGCAACAGGTGCGGCCACTGCGCCGGGAAATGCAGGTGGTGTTCCAGGACCCCTTCGGCAGCCTCAGTCCGCGCATGAGCGTGAGCCAGATCGTTGGCGAGGGCTTGCGCATCCACAGGATCGGCACCGAGCAGGAACAAGAACAGGCGATCATCGAGGCACTCCAGGAAGTGGGCCTGGACCCGCAGACCCGCCACCGCTACCCCCATGAGTTTTCCGGCGGCCAACGCCAGCGCATCGCCATCGCCCGGGCGTTGGTGCTCAAGCCCCGGCTGATCCTCCTGGACGAACCGACCTCGGCCCTGGACCGCACCGTCCAGCGCCAAGTGGTGGAGCTGCTGCGCAGGCTGCAAGGCAAGTACAACCTGACCTACCTGTTCATCAGCCATGACCTGGCGGTGGTCAAGGCCCTGAGCCACCAACTGATGGTGATCAAGCACGGCCAGGTGGTGGAACAAGGAGACGCCAGGGCCATCTTCGACGCCCCACAACACCCTTACACCCGGCAGTTGCTGGAAGCCGCGTTCCTAGTACCGGCAAACGCCGGATAACCCCTGACAGGAGACCGATGACGAGGCCCTGCCTCATCACCGGGAATGCCAAATCCATGCATGACAAACAATGGGCCATGATGGCCCTGAGCGGTCTTTTCGCAATGAGCGTCCAGGCCCAACCGACGACTTTCCAGCCGGACAAGCACAGCACCGTCACGCTTGCCCTACAGGGCCAGCAGGTCAGCCTGGAAATACAACGCAACGGTCACACCCAATCCAGAGAACTGCTGGTGCAGGCCGAGAAGCCGCTGCACATCGAGCTCGACGATTTCAACTTCGATGGGGCCGGCGACTTCGCCATCTGGCATGTCGATGATGGGATGGGTACTTACACGATCCACCGGGTGTTCATCTACAACCCGACGCAGGGCGAGTTCGTCGAGCGCTTTCCCAGCTGCGGTGATGAATTCCTCAACCTCAAGGTCAACAAGCCCGGGAAACTCCTGGTCAGTACCTACTATCAGGGCAACATCCCAAGACGCTGCCTGACGCGGCTGAACCAGGCTCCGGGGCCTGAGCCATTGTCTGCCGATCAGTCTTGACGCTGGCGCTTGCTGGCCTGCTTTTGCAGGTACATGGCCTTGTCGGCATCGGCCAACAGCGCCTCCACGTCCGGATGGCGCTCGGCGTTGTATTCGATCTGGCCGACGCTGAAGCGAATGTCGTAGCCACGCTTCAACGTGGCGTTGCGTTCATCGAGGATCTCGCGCAATCGGGCCATGATGTTCGAGGTTTCTACATGATCGGCGGCGGTCAACAACGCCACGAACTCGTCGCCGCCCAAGCGCCCGATCACATCGCTCTCGCGAAAGGCGATGCGCAGCACGTCGGCGAAGGTCTTCAATGCCCCGTCGCCCTCGGCATGGCCATAGGTGTCGTTGATCTGCTTGAAATCATTGAGATCGAAGAACAGCAGCGTCGCCGGTTTCTCCAGGCGCTTGCAGACGCCCAGCGCGTGCCGGGCCAGGGCCTCGAACCCACGGCGGTTGGACAGCAGGGTCAGCTCATCCATGCTGGCCATCTGCACGGCCGCCAGCTCCTGCTCGGCCATGCGTGCCAGATCCCGCAGCAGCGCCCGCTCCTCGTCATCCAGGTCCCGGGGCTTGACGTCGATCAGGCACAAGGTGCCCAGCTTGCTGCCATTGCCCACCGTCAGTGGGCAACCGGCGTAGAAGCGGATCCCGGGGTCGCCCACCACCAATGGGTTGTCATGGAAACGCACGTCCTGTTCGGCATCGCAAACCGTGAGGATCTGGTCGCCAAGAATCGCGTGCCCGCAAAACGAGATATCCCGTGGCGTCTCGCTGGCATCCAGGCCCATGCAGGACTTGAACCACTGGCGATCGCCATCCACCAGGCTGACCAGGGCGATGGGTACGTTGAACAGGCGCTTGGCCAGGCGGGTCAGGCGGTCGAACCGCTCCTCCGGCGGGGTATCGAGGACATTGAGCGCCCGCAGGGTCTGGATTCGCAGGGCCTCATTGTTCGGTTTGCTTGGGTACAACATCGCTGACTCCATTCGCGGCTAAGACGGCAAGCGTAGTCCAAAATGGCCAATGCCTGGGCCAGAGCTGTCGCCAGGCGATAAAGCGCCCGCTCAAGCACCGCGGTCCTGGGCCCGCTGCCTGACGAATTCAGGGAGCTGGCGGGCAGGCAGCGACTTGCTGTAGTACCAGCCCTGGATCACCAGCTCCGCACTCGATTGCAGGAGTTCCAGTTGCTCGCCCGTCTCCACGCCTTCCACCACCACCTTGAGGTCCAGGGTCTCGCAAAAACGCAGCAGGCCATTGAGTACCAGGGCACCCTTGGGGTCGGATTGGGCGAGAACGAAACTGCGATCGATCTTGATCCCATCCACCGGGAACTGGTGCAAATAGCTCAAGGCGGAAAAACCGGTACCGAAGTCATCGATGTAGATCCGCGCCCCCAGCGCATGCAGTTGCCCAATCCAGCGCTGGGTCAGCAACGCATCGCCCACCAGGGCATCCTCGGTGATCTCCACCGACACCTGGCCACCGGCTCGGGCAAGGATATCCAGCAGGCGCCGGCCGTGCTCCACCGACGCCAGGGTGGCACTGGAGATATTGATGGTGATCGGCAGCTCGAAGCCCTCGCGACGCCAGGCCTGATACTGGCGTACCGCCTGGGAGGCGACCCAGAAATCCACCTCAGGCATCAACCTGGCCTGCCCCAGCCACTGCAGCAATTCCCAGGGCGAGCGCACCTGACCGTCGCGGTCCCGGGCGCGGATCAACGCCTCGCACCCCGTGCAACGGCCACTGCCCTTGGCCACCTGGGGCTGGTACTCCAGGTGGAAGTCGTACTCGCTCAACTGCTGGATTCGCGCCAGCTGCAAGGACTGCCGGGCCGCTTGCTGATAGGAGGCCACCATCGGGTCCAGCTCGAACAGGCGGCCCCGTTCTTCCAGGCCATGAAAGGTGGTGTCGAAGGTCTTCAGGTAGACCTGCTCGGCGCCCTCGCCCTGGTACTGGATACTGCGGATGTAGGGGATATAGATCAGCGTACCGATCCCCAGCAGCACCAGTTGCAACAACACCGCGCCCCAATCGCCCTGGGTACTGAGGTAGGCATTGAGCAATACCGGCGAGGTAAAGGGCACCTCCACCAGTGCCGGGCGCACCCACCCCTGCTGGACCACCAGTAACGCCAGGCTGACGTTGGCCATGGGCACCAGCATGAACGGCACCAGCAACCTCGGGTTGAGGATGATCGGCAGGCCGAACAACAGCAGCTCATTGATGTTGAACAGCGACAGCGCCAGGCTCGCTAGGGCCAGCAAGCGCATGGAGCGATTGCGGGAAAACCCCAGGATCGCCAGGACCAGTGCCAGGGAACCGCCGGAACCGCCGATGAAGGCAAAACACCCCAGCAACCCGCTATTGAGGGCATAACGTATGGGTCGCCCGACTGCCTGATCCAGCGCATTGAGCGACACCGCCTGGTCCATCACGTCCATGAATGGCTGCATGGCGTGGCTGCCGTGGATCCCGAAGAACCACAGCAACGAATTGCTGGCCGTCAGCAGTATCCCACTCAGGTAGGGACTGCCCAGCTCATCGAGGTCCAGCGGCCGCTGGACATAGGCGAACTCCTGGACCTGCAGCAACAGTTGCAGCACCAGCACCAGCAACAGCGAAGTGACGATCCCCGGCAGCACCATGTTGATGGTGCTCTGCAGGTTGTACCCCACCAGGTCCTCGGCGATCAGCCGGGTCCAGCGCCGACGGTGCAGCCAGCCGATGATCGGAACATTGACCAGTGGCGAGGCAATGGCGATGAACAGCACGAACGTCGCCGCCGCCAGCGGGTAGTCGCGCAACACGTAGGTGGCGATCACTACATGGGACAGGCAGAGAAAGGCCACGGGAAGCTGCGGCAGGCGATGCTGGATCGCCAGCATGTAACCGATGGAAGCCGCGACCAGCAAGGGAATGATCGAGCTGATGCGGTCGTGCAGCCCCGTCAGCAGCTCCACCACCGCCCTCGGCGCTCCCAGGGCCTGGACACACTGGGCGAGGATCAGCAGCACGGCCGAAACCAGCAGGCATGGCAATAGCCAAAGCAGGCCTTCACGGATCGAACGCAGGGATTCGGCACCCGCCAGGAGCGCCAGACGGTGGGTGAAAAACAGCTTGAATCGCGGCTGGCGCATCAGCTTCTCCCCCCTTGCAGTCACTGCCTGCCTGATACCAGCAGGCATTTCAGGTAGCGCTTCACCCCAGTGCTGCGGCGTTCTACGGCCACTCGAGGCTGATAGCGAAGATACCATTGAAGAAACCCATGTCAGCAAGCATTCAATCGCCCGTACCCGGCCAGGGCTTGGCTACGCTTGTTCAAGGGGGGTAGCAGTCGACAGAGGGTCGCCAGCATGCAACGCATCCAAACCATCACCCCGTGCCTGTGGTTCGACCACCAGGCCCAGGAGGCTGCGCAGTTCTACTGCTCGATCTTCGAGCGCTCGCGCATCACCCACGTCAGCCACTACGGCAAGGCCGGCTTCGAGTTCCATGGCCGCCCCGAGGGATCGGTGATGAGCGTGGTGTTCGAGCTCGACGGCCAGGCCTTCACCGCGCTCAACGGCGGCCCGGCATTCACCTTCAACGAAGCCATTTCCTTGCAGGTGCATTGCCGCAGCCAGGCCGAGCTGGACCACTACTGGAATGCCCTGGGCTTTGGCGGGCCGCCCGAGGCCCAGCGCTGCGGTTGGCTCAAGGACCGCTTCGGCCTGTCCTGGCAGATCGTGCCGCAGGCCCTGGCGCAGATGATGTGCGACCCCGATCCGAGCCGTTCGCAACGGGTGATGCAGGCCCTGCTGGGCATGAGGAAACTGGATATCCAGCGCCTGCAGCGGGCGTTCGATGGCAAATCCTGAGCCATCCCCTCTACAATCGCCGGCACCCTGGACAATGGACAGCCCTGATGAAGAGCGCCCTGCACACTGACATCGCCCCGCGCTTCTGGCGCGACCCAGCCCTGCCCTTCATCGAGGCCCGGTCCATCGCCGATGGACACAAGGTCTGCTACAACCGCCATGCCCATGAGCAGTTCTCCATCGGTTGCATCACCGCGGGCCAGAGCACCTACCTCAGTGAAGGCGAACAGTGGCGGGTCGGCGCCGGCACCGTGGTGTTGATGAACCCTGGCGTGGTGCATGCCTGCAACCCCATCGACGACCAGCCCTGGTCTTATCGCATGCTCTACGTCGACACCCCCTGGCTGACCGCCTTGCAGCATGAGCTGGGCTTCGATGCGGCGTCGGGCTTTCGTCCTTTCAGCGCCACCCACAGCGACGATCCACAATTGTTTGCCGAGCTCCAGACGCTGTACCAGGTCCTGGTGGACGAACGCGGCGATACCCTGCACAAGCACAGCTGCGCGGTGGCGTTCTTCAGCGACCTGCACCAGCGCCTGAACCCGGCCGACAGCCTTCCCCGGGACAGCAACGAAAAGCTCGAACGGGCTGCCCGTTACATCCGCCAGCACTGCACCGAGCCCCTGGTCCTGGAAGATATCTGCCAGGCCGCCCAACTCTCGGCCTCCTACCTGACCCGCGCCTTTGGCCAGCGGTTCGGCATGCCGCCCCATGCCTACCTGGTCAACCAGCGGGTGCAGTTCGCCCAGGCCCGCCTGCGCAGCGGCGCATCGATCGCCGAGGTGGCCCTGGAGGCCGGCTTTGCCGACCAGGCGCACTTTCAGCGGGCGTTCAAGCAGCACTTGGCCGCGACACCCGGGCAGTACCAGCAAGGCCTCAGGTAAACAGGTACGCCGCGCTGACCGCCAGCAGCGCGGCCATGCTGCGATTGAACAGGCGCATGCCCGCAGGATTGTCCAGGTAGTGGCGCAGGAAACTGCCGGCATAGGCCCAGCAGGCAATCGACAGGTAGCAGATAACCAGATACACCGCGGCGAACAGCCAGACCAGGCGCGTATCGCCGTCGGCGGCAAACGCCCCGATGCCGGCCACGCAGGCCAGCCAGGCCTTGGGATTGAGCCACTGCATCAGGGCGCCGTACCAGGCTGAAGGTGCACGGACCTGGCCGTCGGCAGTCACTCGACCATCATCCCGGACCAGCTTCCAGGCCATGTACAGCAGGAACGCCACGCCAAACAGGCGGATGCCCTGGGTCAGCACCGGCCACTGGCGCAACAGTTCGTTCAACCCCAGGCCCGTCAGTACCAGCAGCAAGGTAAAGCCCAGGGTCGCGCCAGCGACGTGGCTCAGGCTGGCCTTGAAGCCGAAACGGGCCCCGCTGCCCAGGGCCAGGATATTCACCGGCCCCGGGGTAATGGATGCGGCCAGGGCAAAGGCCGCCATGGAAAACACTACGCTCATCTCTCGCCTCTCTTGTCCGGGTCGAATCGACCGCCCACAGATTACGAAGCGAGCCACATCACGTATTGAAGAAAACAACCCTTGAATCGTCGTTCAGCTATTGAAACGCGTGACCAGGGCATTGAGCTCATGGGCCGTGGACTCAAGGTCGCCGCCGATGCTGCAGGAGTGCACGGCGATATCGGCGTTCTGGTCCGAGACCCGGGCGATATTGGTGATCTGCCCGGAAATTTCCTCGGCCACATGGGCCTGCTGTTCGGAGGCCGCTGCCATCTGCTGGCTCATCTGCTGGATGCGCTCCATCGCCGAGTTGATCCCGTCCAGCGCCTGTTCGGTGCTGATCACCTGGGCCACTCCGGAACGCGCCTCGACACTGCCCTGGCGCGCTACTTCCACTGCCTGGCTGGCCACCTCCTGCAAGGTGGCGATGATCTGCTGGATGCTCTGGGTCGACTCCCGGGTCTTGGATGCCAGGGCCCTTACCTCATCGGCCACCACGGCGAAGCCACGACCCTGCTCCCCGGCGCGGGCGGCCTCGATGGCAGCATTGAGCGCCAGCAGGTTGGTCTGCTCGGCGATGGAATGAATCATGTTCGCCGCCAGCTGGATGGACTGGGTTTCATCGGCCAGGCCCTGGACCGACTGGCTGACCGTGTCCACGGTATCGGCCAGCTTCTCGATCATGACCCGGGTCCGCCGGGCTTCCTCGGAACCGACATGGGTCAGCTCATTGACCTGGTCGGCCGCCGAAGCGGTGTCCTGCACATGCACCGAGACCTGGGCGATGGAGGCCGCCATCTGGTTCATCGCCGTGGCCGCCATGTCCGCTTCGTCGCGCTGCTTGCCCAGGGCCGATTCCGCCTGGCGCGACAGGCTCTGGCTGCTGGAGGCCAGCGCCGCGGCCTGGTTGGCGTAGTCGCCCAGGCGACTGAGGGCGGTGCGGATCTTGGCCGCTTCGCTGATCAGGATCATCTGCAAGCGCGCCACCGGGCCACGCTCGTCGGTATAGGTACGGGCGATCAGTTCACTATCGAAGCTGCCCAGGGACACCGCGCTGATGCGTGCCAGCAGCCGTCGGGTGTGATACGCACCATAGGCCTGCACGGCGAACAGCCCGGCCACGGCAGCGGCCAATCCGGTCCAGGGCCCACCCAGCCAGCTGGACAGGGCAATGGCTGCCAGGGCCAACAGCGGCGGCAGCAGGATCTCGCCAGCCACCAGCAGCCGCTGGCTCCAGGGCATGGCCATGTCGGCGCCGCGCATGCGCTGGTAGAGGGCCGCGGCGCGCTCGACCTGCTCGCGCTCGGGCTTGACCCGCACCGACTCGTAGCCGGTGACCACGCCAGCGCTGAAGATCGGCGTGACATAGGCATTGACCCAGTAATGGTCGCCGTTCTGGCAGCGGTTCTTGACGATGCCCATCCAGCTCTTGCCATCCTTGAGATAGGACCACATATGGGCGAATACGGCCGGGGGCATGTCCGGGTGGCGCACGATATTGTGCGGGCTACCGATCAGTTGCTCGCGGGAAAAGCCGCTGACCGCCACGAACTCGTCGTTGCAGTACGTGAGCTTGCCGTGGGTGTCGGTAGCGGAAATAAGGCGCTGCTCGGCAGGAAAGACCCGCTCGCGCTGGGTCACTGGGAGATTGTTTTTCACCGGAAAAACCCCGCAGGAAGTCTGATGATTGTCCGTCGTGATCAAACAGCAACTTGCGCATCCTGCGATGACCCGAAGACTGCTCCTGCACCCCGGCAAGACTTCCCCGGCAGTCGGCGCCGGTGCAGTCGAGTTTAGATACAGCCTTGGTGAGTGCGACTAATTTTTTGCCAAGGGCAAGAAGGCACACCGGACAATCTCGCGTCTTCTTGATCTGGATCAATACGTAGCCTGGCAAGCGAAATCCTGTCTGAGAAAGGTTCCCGACACCAACGGCGCCAGGCGCTCCAGGCCCTAAAAAAGCCCCGATCTGAGGATTGACAAAGCCCCGGCCGGCTCTTAAAACTGAGCGCCTGAATTTGCGAGCCGCCAGCCATCATGTCCCAAGCCACCCTCCACGATCCGCGCGCTATTGGCCTGGTTGCCAAGGCTCCGGCGTGGGTGGCCTGCAATCGCAAATCGAAGAAACAGTCGCTCATGTGACCGGGGCGCTGTGTCCCGTCAGATGAGCTGACAGGACCTCGCCTCGGATACCCCCCGCTGACCGCCCTTCTACTCTTCTGACGACGACCCGACGGTCAAGCATCAGGAGAATCTGCATGTCATCGTTTCAAGGTATCTGGGTCCCCATCGTCACGCCCTTTCACAATGGCGCCATCGATTTCGTCGCCCTGCGCCGCCTCGCGGCCCACCTGCTGGAAAGCGCAGTGGCCGGGCTGGTGGTCTGCGGCACCACCGGCGAAGCCGCCGCGCTGGACAAGGACGAACAACTGGCCGTACTCGACGAGGTGCTGCAACTGGCGCCTGCGACCCGAGTGATCATGGGCCTGGCGGGCAACAACCTGCAGGAGCTGCTGGCCATGCAGCAGCGGGTGCTGGAGCGGCCGATTGCCGCCCTGCTGGTGCCCGCGCCCTATTACATTCGGCCCTCCCAGGCCGCCCTGGAGCAGTTTTTCCATCGCCTGGCCGATGCCTCCAGCGTGCCGTTGATCGTCTACGACATCCCCTACCGCACCGGCGTGACCCTGAACCAGGACACCCTGCTCAACATCGTCCGTCACCCACGGATCGCAGCGGTCAAGGATTGCGCAGGTAACCTGGAGAAGACCCTGGCCCTGCTGGCCAGTGGCGAGGTGCAGGTGTTGTGCGGCGAAGACCTGCAACTGTTCAGCGCCCTGTGCCTGGGCGCCAGCGGCGCCATTGCCGCCTCGGCGCATATCCGCCCCGAGCTGTTCGTGCAATTGCACCGGCAAGTCATGGACCAGCGACTGGAGGCCGCCAGGACCACCTTCATGCAATTGGCGCCACTGATCCAGGGCTTGTTCAGCGAACCCAACCCGGCCCCGGTCAAGGCGCTGCTGGCTCGCCAGGGCTTGATCGAGCCCCATCTGCGGGCACCGATGGAGGATTGCAGCGCCCCTACTGTCGAGCGCCTGGGGCACCTGCTCGCCGCCCTGTAGCCAGGAGCCGGCTCCCTTGGGCGGGAGCCGGCAGGCCAGCCCGGCTCAGCGGATCGGCGGAATGCGGATCTGCCCGGAACGGCACTGGGTCTTCACACCCTTGCCACAGTCGGCGAACTCCAGGTCCTTGTTCAGGCAGACCCGTACTTCGGACAGTTCAGGCCCGCTGCACAGTACTGCGACACCATTGGCGGTGATCCCAGGGTTGCTCTGGCGCAACTGCTGGGCGATCTCTGCAGCTTCGTAGTAGCGCACGCTGGTCGAGGGTTGCAGGGTTTCGGGGATTTGCACCTTGGCCAGGGCCTTGTCCGCCGCGTCCAGGTAGCCCATGGCTCCCAGGCCGCTACAGGTGCCGTGCTTGCTCCACTCATGCTTGAGCAGCTTCTCGGTGGGGAACAGGGTCAGGCCCTTGGCACGCTCTTGCTGGTTCAACTGAGTCAGCGGTGGGCACGACTCCGGCCAGCCGCCACGGGCGTACTGCGGCCACAGGCCATGCAGGACAAAACCGTAGCCCTTGCCCGAGCACTGTTCATTATCCGGGTGCATCAGGCAGAACGTTGGCGACCAGGACAGGCTCAACAGGTAGTAGTCGAAAGTCCCGGCCACCGAATCGCGCTGCTGCTTGGGCGAGCGTGCGTCGCTGATGCCCACCATCCCCAGGGTCAGCGTCAGCGCTGCCATCAGGGCAAAAAACTTTCTCATCGTGACCTCTCCTTGAAAAAACAGACGTGTCCCTGCCCGGATTGCAGGACGGTGCCGATCAAACATAGCGGATTCTTATTGGCACGCAGGCGTTGCAAGAACATGACAGGTGCGCCGCAGCGTCCCCGGATCGCCGGCCAGCGCCGGCGCGCCAAGATACCAGCCAGATCCTCCGAACGCATGGCTGTAACGCCACGGATACCCGTGCGCAACCACGGCGAATTGCACGCCTCACCCGCACCTATTTCACCCGTCCAGCCTTCAAGCAGACATCACCTGGGCTGGTGATCTGGAAAATTCCCGAGCGCAATCTGCAGACGCCAGATCGACAGGCGCTTGGGGCTGTCATGGCCAGGTTCAGGGGGCAAGGGGGTTCAGGGGGTCGGATCGGCGTTGGCCGGCAACTCGGCGAACAGCGTCGACAAACCCTCCGCCGCCAGCGGCCCGGCCAGGAACGGCCCCTGCACTTCATCACAGCGGACCTGACGCAATATCTCGAACTGCTCGGCGCTTGCCACACCTTCGGCAATGACCCGCAACGACAGCGCATGCCCCAGGTCGATGACCGCCTGGACGATAGAGCGGCCGGCCGGGTTATCGACCAACGCGGCAACGAAGCTGCGATCGACCTTCAAGCCGTCCAGGGGCAGGTTCTGCAGGTGCTGCAACGCCCAGTGACCACTGCCGAAGTCGTCCATCAGCAGGTTCACGCCCAGGGCCTTGAGCCCACGCATGACCTCCAGCACCTGGCGGCGATCGTCCAGCAGCAGCTTGTCGGTCATCTCAAGCTCCAGGCGCTCGGGCGCCAGGCCGCTGTGTTCGAGCACAGCCTTGATCCGCGGCACCAGCTTGGCCCGCTGGAATTCCGAGGCCGAGACCTTGACCGCGATCCGCAGCGGTTCGGGCCACGCCTGCGCCGTCTTGCAGGCGGCATGCAGCACCCAGTTGCTCAGCGGCAGGATCAGCCCGCTGTCCTCGGCGATCGGCACGAACACCTCTGGCCCCAGCAGCCCGTGCTGCGGGTGCTGCCAGCGCACCTGGGCCTCGGCCCCCACCAGTTGCCGCCCGACCAGCCGGTAGCGCGGCTGGAACTGCAACAGCAACTGGTCTTGCTCGATGGCCTGGCGCAAGTCCTGTTCCAGGCGCCGGCGCTCGACGATCCGGGCATTCATCTGCGAGGCATAGAAGCGCCAGGTGCTGCGACCTGCGGCCTTGGCCTCGTAAAGGGCGATATCGGCCAGGCGCAGCAGCTCATCGGCCTGCAGCGCATCCGCCGGGGCCCGGGCGATGCCGATGCTGGCGCTGATGAAGACCTCGTGGCCGGCCACGTAGAACGGCGCCTCGATCTGCTCGATCACTCGCCGGCACAAGCCCTCGATCTCCACCTGGGCCACATGCCCGGGTACCACCAGCACGAATTCGTCGCCACCGACCCGGGCCACCAGGTCCTCACTGCGCAAGCAGCGACACAGGCGCCGGGACACCTCGTGCAGCACCTGGTCGCCGGCCCCGTGGCCCAGCAGGTCGTTCACCGGCTTGAAGCGGTCCAGGTCGACGCTGAGCATCAGCAGTGGCTCGCGCAGCGGCGGCGAAAGCAACAGCTTGCCCTCCAGGAACTCCTGCATGCGCGTGCGGTTGGCCAGCCCGGTCAGGGTGTCGTGCTGCGACAGGTACTCGACCCGCCGCCGGGCCATGACCTCCTCGGTGATGTCGCTGGCGGTGCCGCGGTAGCCGCCGCCCGGCATGGCCCGCAGGGACAGGCGGCAAATCCGCGACTGCCGGCTGCCATCCAGGTAGGTGCACTGCAACACCTCCCGGGAGCGACGCTCCGGTTGCGCCAGCCATGGGGACAACCCGCCTTGCTCGCTGCTGAGCAAATCATCCAGGGACTGGCCCAGGGTCGCCTCCCGAGAGAGCCCGGTAACCGCCTGGAAACGCTCGGACAAGTAGGTGAAACGCAAATGCGCGTCGACTTCCCAGATCCAGTCGGACGCGGCCTCGGCGACGTCGCGAAAGCGAGCTTCGCTGGCCGCCAACGCCGCACGCCCGGCTTGCAGTGCATGCATCTGCTGGTCCATGACCCGGGCCGCCAGCGCTGCCCGGCGCAACAGGACGGCAGCCATCGCCCCCACCAGCAGCCCGGCCAGCAAGAGCAGGGGCATCACCAGCACCAGCAGTTGGTGGCCGGGCTGCGAAGGTTGCCACTGCAAGGCGCCGGCGCCATCGGGCAAGACCAGTTGCGGCAGGCCCGAAGCTGGCGTGCCACCGGCCACTTGCAGTCGCTCGATATCCAGGCCCTTGCCCAGCGCCAGCAAGCGCGGCGGGTCCAGACGGGCCACGAAGATCACCACCGATTGTGGCCCGGCATCGGCGCGCACCTCGGGATCGTTGCCCGGGCTCAGCACATCGGCGGCCACCAGGGCCGGGGTGCCGCCAATGGACACGTAGCGACTGACCGGATTGCCCGCAGGCGTCAGGCGGGTCTGCTCCACCAGCGTTGCGAGTTGCTGGCCCAGCCAGGTCCGTGCGTCCACCGCAGCCAGTTGGCCAGCCACCAGGGCATAGGAGGTGGCGCCGTGGGCATCGATCACGAACACGGCATCGAAGCCTAGATCGCGGTACAGGGTCGGACCGAAGTTCTGCCGGGTGAACGCCCAGTCGATATCGACCTTAAGGTGCAGGTTCTGGTAGGCGTCGCCCCACAGGGCATAATCCTTGAGCGTGGTACGGGTGCTGCTGGCGAGGGTTTGCAGGGCCTTGTCGATATCCAGTCGGTTGTGCTGCTCGGCGCTGTGGTTCTGTTCGAGGGCGATGTACACCAGCAACATCGCGGTAAACAGGAACAGCGCCAGCAATAATCCGCAGCAGCCGAACAAGGTGACCCGGGTCAGCGCCTGGTTGGAGGGGCTGGACCCTTGGGGCAGAACAGGACCGTGGTTTTCCATAGTGCTCCAGGTGCCATGGCGATCAATCGACCGGCGCGTCCCTGCGGTTCACACGCGGCTTTCGACGAAGCTCCCGCTTGCCTATAGACGATAGACAGTATTTTCCCGCCAGGCGTTGGCAACGCACCACACCGATGACATGACCCGACGGCAGAAATGCCCGCGGTACCCGGTCTCGACCCGGGTACGCACCGGCTTGGTGGCCTGGCGGCCGCGGCACTCAGGCCGGGGATGGGATAGTCAGTACCGGCAGTTGTTCCACCCCGTGATAGATGGCCAGGCCCTGGCGTCGGGCCTGCTCGAGCATGGCGTCGCAGCCGGCCGATGGCCCGCCAATCCGCAACACCGCATCGCAGCGCTGCAACAGGCGCTCGGCATAGGCATGGAACTGCGCTTCGTAGACTTCATCGCCCACTGCCGTGGAGCCAGCCAGGCGCGTCATGGGCAGGGCCACCCACTCCCCCAGCAGCGGAAAATGCCCGGCGGCCAGCACCTGCGCCGCACACTGCTCCATGGCCTCGACGTTGCGCGCCAGCAGCGTTGGGTCATCACCGGTGCCGGAACGGTAAGGACCGGCCACCAGCACCATCAGGCTGCGGGGCTTGAGCACATGCAACTGCAAGTACTGCAGGAGCATGATGGTCTTGCCGTCGGCGATTTCCCCGCTGTGGATCATGCCCAGGGCCTGGTCGATGTCCAGTTCCAGGACCTCGATGTCCTCGCCTTCGTGCTCCAGGCCGCCGCCGTCGTCGATCCGGTCATCGGCCTGGTAGCGGGCGATGAAGAAATGCACGCGCTCGGTTACCGAGCCGGGGCTCATGAAGGCGTCGAAGACCTTCTGCACCTCGCCGACCCGGTAGCCGGTTTCCTCCTCGGCTTCCTGGCGGATGCGCACCTCGGGGCTGGCGTTGTCCAGCAGCCCGGCGGCGGTCTCGATCAGGTAGCCGTCGTGATCGTTGACATAGGCCGGCATGCGGAACTGCCGGGTCAGCAGCACCGTGCGCCGCTCCAGGTTGTACAGCAAGATGGTGGCGCCGTTGCCGCGGTCATAGACCTCGCGGGTCTGGGCCTGCCAGCTGCCGTCGCGGCGACGCAGCTCGAAGCTGTATTTCTTCAACACATACCAGTTGTCGGAGAGGGTCTGCTCGCCGGTGATGCGGATCGAGGCCTCGCTCATGGTTGCTCCTGGAGATCAAGGGGGGTGGCGGGAAAGCCAGCCAGCTGCGCGAGCAGGTGCTGGCGGTATTCGGCGCTGAAGGCAAAACCACCACCGACCTGGAGCAACTGGCCGCCGGCCATCCGTGCCCGCCACCAGTCGTTGATGAAGTCGGGGGCGTAGCCACCGCTGCCGAAGCCCTTGGCGAAGGCGATCATCTCGCGGTAGTCCTGCAGGTACTGCTGCTTGCCGATGACCCCGTGGCGTTCCTGGTACAGCCAGAACTGCAGGTCGTACAGCAGTTGCGACAGCGGGTCGGCATGCAGGGCGAAGTAGCGCTTGTCCTGGACGATGCCCAGGGCGATGTGGCGGATGCGCAGGCCCAGGTCCGGCACCTGGGCGAAGTGTTCCAGCAGCTCGGCCAGCATCGGCGAGAACTCGGCGTTGGCCACCTTGTCCAGGTCATCCAGGTAGTCCTGCTCGGAGGTGTCGTAGACCTCCCAGGACACCAGGCCACGGACGAAGGTCTCGAAGTCAGGGGCCAGGACGGTCACCTCGTAGTCGCCCTCCTGGTCCACGTGCACCACTCGCGGCTCACCTTGCGGCCCGCACTCGCTGTAGTCCAGGGCCACCATGTCGTGCCCGGCGGACGGGCAGTCGCAGATGTAGATCCCCAGGTCCGGATAGCCCCAGTCCTCGATCATGAAACGGCTGCCGGAGGGTCCGCCCAGACTGTCGCCACCCTCGCGGGAGATGGCCAGGAACGAGTCGATAGCACAATGATCCTCGGCCCAGGAGGTGCCCTGCTCCACCGGGAAACAGGTGAGCTCGGGCCGCCCGCCATTGCGCAGGCGCATGAAGGCCACATAGGAATCGGGGAAGCGGTAGCCCAGTTCCTCTTGCAGTTCGGCGATCAGCTGGTCGCTGGGAGGTGGCAGGCGCTTGGCGGGATCATCCTGGCCCCAGAACTGGTCCAGGTCGATATCATGGGGAAATTCGCTCATCCAGTGCTTCCGTTGCGGTGGGTGGGCCGCCTGGGCCCAAAGGTGCCCAGGCTACCGCAATCGGCCGCTACAGCCACCAGCGCAAGAGAAAAAAGAAGCCCATGCTCAACAGCATGCTGAGCAAGGTGTTGCGGGTGTAGATCACCAGCACGATGGCCACCAGGGAGCTGAGCAGATAGGGGTTGTCCAGCCGCAGGTTCAACTGGTGCTCGGGCATGAACACGATCGGCCCGCAGATCGCGGTGAGCATGCCCGGCACGGCGAAACCGAGGAACTGCCGCGCATTGCTGCTCAAGCGCAGCGGCAGGCGCGGTTCGAGGAACACGTAGCGGTTGAGGAAGACCAGCAGGCCCATGCCGAAAATCACTGCCCAGACCATCATGCGCGCCCCCGATACAGCTTGTTGCAGACAAAACCCGCGGTCATGCCCGCCAGGCCCGAGATCACCAGGGCCGAGCCCCACTGCCAGTAGCTCAACAGCACCGAGCAGAACAACGACACCGCGACGCAGACCACGGTCGGCACATTGCGCACCAGGGGGGTGATCAAGGCGATGAAGGTGGCGGCGATGGAGAAGTCCAGCCCCAGGTGTTCAAGCCCCGGAATGCTCTTGCCGAGCACGATGCCCAGCAGGGTGAACAGGTTCCAGGCCACGTAGAAGGTCAGGCCCACGCCCAGGGCATACCAGCGGTCGAACTGCTGCTTGTCGTGGGCGCTGGTGAGGGCGAACAGCTCGTCGGTGAGCAGAAAGCCCAGGCCCAGGCGCCAGCGCCCCGGCAACGGCGCGATCACCGACCGCATGCTCATGCCATACAGCAGGTGCTGGGAGGTGAGCAGCAAGGTGGTCAGCAGGATCGAGAAGATCCCCGCCCCGCCCTTTAGCATGCCGATGGCCACCAGCTGCGCGGCACCGGCGAACACGATGCCCGACAGGCCCTGGGCCTGCAACGGCGAGAGATTGGCCTCGATGGCCATGGAACCGGCCAGCAAGCCCCAGGGCGCGGTGGCCAGGGACAAGGGCACGATGGCGATGGCGCCGCGGATAAAGGCGGCGCGCGGTAGAAGAACGCTGGACATGGAACCCCGCACGCAAATGATGGACCCGGACTGTGCCAGCTACTGCCGGTCCTGGCTTGAACAATCTTGCGCACTTGCGCCTGCTACAGGCCGGCGAGGGAGCGCCAGGCCGCAGCGGCCAAGTGCTCGCGGTACTCGCGGGGACGCCCCTGGACCCGCCCGGACAACCAGGCCCGGCAATAGCTCTCGGCCTGGCCGATGATCAACGACGGTAGCAGTTCGGCCGGGATGGCCGGCAAAGCGTCCGACGCCGAACGCGCCTTGAGCCACTCCAGCAAGCTGCGGTTGCGCGTGCGGTTGCGCTCGGCCAACTCCTGGCTGAAGGGCCCACGGGTCACGGCAAAGCGTGCATGGAACTGGAACCGCGCCCACTCCGGCTGGGCGTCGACCCAATCCACATAGCTGTGCACCAGGGCCTGGACGCCCTGCTCCAGGGTCTGCGCCTGGGCCAGGTAGCTGTCGCGCAATTGCGCCTGGTCGTCCAGGGCGGTGAAGAACAGCGCAGCGACCAGGCCTTCCTTGTGAGTGAAGTGGTGATAGATGGCGCCGACGCTGGTCTCGCATTCGGCACGAATCATCTCGATGGTAGTGGCCTCCAGGCCCAGCCGGTTAAAGCAGCCCAGGGCCTGCTGGAGGATGGTGCGCTTGAGTTCGGCGCGACGGCCCGGGTAGCAGCGTTCCAGCAGATCGGTATCCGGCATGGGGGATCTGGCTCCTTGCAGGGTCAATGGATGGGGCAGGCACGAGCCTAACAGGCCGTTTGAAAACTACCTGCGTTGCCATCGCTGCGTTAAAAACAAGCTGGTGCGCCAGCCCGGTCAAAATGCTCATTTACCACTCGTAAACTGCGCTTTTCGCCTGTTTTTGCCTTGCGCTGACTGCCTCGCCTACGTTGTTCAACGGCCTGCCAAGACCCATAGCTTGACAGGTTTTCTTTTTACCGAATATTGTTCTTTTACAGAATATTATTCTGTAAACCCTGCTCCCCTACCACAGCGAGGCATTTCCATGAGCCAGGTTCTCAGCATGTTCAACGCCGCCGGGGCGGAAAAATTCACCCAGATGGCCTGCCAGATGGCGCCCTACTTCTCCAGCATCACGCCCTTGATCGATGAGTTGCAGGCTGGCCACTGCCAGGTGCGGGTACCGTTTCGCCGGGAAATCACCAACCACCTGGGTACGGTGCACGCCATCGCCCTGTGCAATGCAGCCGAACTGGCGGCCGGGGTCATGACCGATGTGTCGATTCCCGCCGGTGCGCGGTGGATTCCCAAGGGCATGACCGTGGCCTACCTGGCCAAGGCCAAGGGCGATATCCGGGCAGTGGCCGACGGCAGCGCGGTGGACTGGTCCAGCGCCGGGGACAAGGTGGTGGCGGTGACGGCCTTCGATGGCCAGGAGCAAGCGGTGTTCACCGCGCAGATCACCATGAACGTGAAGCTGGCCTGAGCCATGAACGACAACGCCCCTCACGATGGAGGGGCGTTGGGTCACGCGGGCAGTGCGGTTACAGCTGGACCAGCTTGTCGATCTTCACGTCCGGATCGACATCGGCTTCGTAGTCGACACCGTCGATCTCGAAACCGAACAGGCGCAGGAACTCCTGCTTGTAGCCGGCGAAGTCGGTCAGCTGGTACAGGTTGTCGCTGGTGACTTCGTCCCACAGCTGCTTCACGCGGTCCTGGACCTCAGGTTGCAGCTCCTTGTAGTCGGCGCGCAGGCGGCCTTCTTCGTCGATGATCGGGTTCGGGTTGTACAGGCTGTCCTTGTACAGGCCGTAGACCTGCTCGATGCAACCTTCGTGGCTGCCCTGCTCCTTCATCACCTTGAACAGCAGCGACAGGTACAGCGGCATGATCGGGATCGCCGAGCTGGCCTGGGTCACCACCGCCTTGAGCACCGATACACGGGCATCGCCACCCAGGTCCGAGAGTTCCTTGCGAATGCCGATGACCTTCTGGTCCAGGTCCTTCTTGGCTTCGCCGATGGAACCGTTCCAGTAGATGTCGTGGGTCAGCTTCTCGCCCAGGTAGGTGAAGGCGGTGGTCTTGGCGCCTTCGGCCAGGACGCCGGCCTCGTGCAGGGCATCGATCCACATCTGCCAGTCTTCGCCACCCATGACCGCCACGGTGCCGTCGATCTCTTCCTGGGTCGCAGGCTGCAGGGTGGTTTCCTTGACAATTTCCTTGTCGGTGTCGACACCGCGCAGGGTCACGGACTTGCCCAGGGGCTTGAGGGTCGAGCTCAGCACTTCACCGGTCTTGGGGTGAGTGCGGCGCGGGGCGGCCAGGCTGTAGACCACCAGGTCGATCTTGCCCAGGTCGCGCTTGATGGTCTCGATGGTTTCGGCCTTGACCGCATCGGAGAAGGCGTCGCCGTTGATGCTCTTGGCGTACAGGCCCTTTTCTTCGGCGAACTTGTGGAACGCCGCGCTGTTGTACCAGCCGGCGGTGCCCAGCTTGCCGTCGACGCTGCCGCGCTCGAAGAACACGCCCAGGGTATTGGCGCCACAGCCGAAGGCTGCAGTGATCCGCGCAGCCAGGCCGTAGCCGGTGGAAGCGCCGAGGACCAGTACGTTCTTCGGCCCTGCGTCGATGGCGCCCTGCTGGGTGACGTAATCGATCTGTTGCTTGACGTTGGCCTCACAGCCGACCGGGTGGGTCGTCACACAGATAAAGCCGCGAACGCGGGGTTTGATGACCATACAGATTCTCCCAATTTCAAATGTGCCAGGCGCCGATGACGGCGGCGGCAGTGTCACTTGCACAAGTCGTAGACGCTCTCGCGGGCTTCGCGTCACCAACCGCTGGAATTTGTCCGCCAGGACCGGGTGTCCCCGCCTGCCAGGGGCGAGACTCTAGCAGTTGCGCGAGCAGGCTTCAGCATCCCCGCGCGTAAATTCCAGGGCGCCGGGTCAGGGCATCATGTCCAGCGCCAGGCGCTTGCCCTTGGTGCGTTCTTCGTACCACGCCTGCACCACGTCCGGCAGGCTGTGCTTCCACTCCGGCACGTTGCTGTAGTAGCGCACCCGCACCTCGTCCGCGGGCCCCTGCACCACCAGCATGGCGGTCCACAGCTGGCCCTGCGGCCCACGCAGGAAGATCGCGGCATTGGTGTTCGCCACCCCGCGCAGCCACATCTGGGTGACCTGGGCGTCTGGCAGCTCGGCCGAATGCTGCTCGATGAACACCGAGCCGCTGTCGAGCAGGGTCTGGTAGTCCGCGCCCAGCAGTTGGCGGGCCTGGCGATCTTCCTCCTCGGTATGCACCAGCGCCGTGCTCAGCAGATCGTAATGCGGTTTCAGTTCACGCTTGGAGGCCACGTAGCGGCCACTGTAGTTCACCCCGCTACCCGCCCCGCAGGCATAGGACTCGCCTTCCTGGTCCACCTCCAGCAGGCCATCGCGGGTGCGAAAAACCAGACTGCAACCCTCCACCGCATAGTGCGCCTCATTGCCCTGGATCCGCGCCTCGCCCTGCAAGGCCCCGGAGTTGGCGCCGCCCATGCCGGAGATCTCGAAATCCAGGCGGTCCTGGGCCAGGCGGCGGATAAACAGCTCACCGGCGAAGTAAGGGCTGGTGGACACCCGCTGCCAGGTGCCCTGCCAGGCGAACGGCACATTCACAAAGGGCAGCTCCAGCAGGCGACTCTGGTAGGTGCCGCGCAGGCAGGCCAGGTTGGCCTGGCAGTCATCGCGCTCCTTGAGCCACTGGCGTTGGGCCTGGCGCAGGGCCTTGGGCTCCCTGGACTGGGCCAGGGCCGTGGTCCAGGCGCTGGCCAGTTGGCTATCCAGTTGCAAGGTGTAGGAATCGGCGCAAATCGCCTTTTCGCTGGCGGTGGCGGCCTTGGCGCAAGCCAGGCCCGCGGCCTGGGCGGTCGGGGCACAGGCCAGGGCCAGGCACAACAGCCCTGCGGCCCGCAGGGAGGTGAACGAGGATCGGGGCATCGGTTAGCGTCCATGGTGCAAATGGCGCGCAGCATACTCCTGGGGCACGAGCGCTGGCGACGCTGGCGTGCAGGCTTGTCCCCGGCGCCCCGGCAGATGGCGCGAGAACTGGAAATACCTGGGATTTTCTGCGACAGCCCGCATCCTCGCGTACTAAGCTCTGCTCTTTTGTGCTCAAGGTGTGCGATGAACTGGGTGCTGGGAGCCATGCTGTCCCTGTTGAGCCTTGCGGCCAGCGCAGAGCCGCTGCGCATGCTGACCGACAACCACCCACCGCTGCACTTCCAGCAGGGCGAGCACATGGCAGGTTTCGGCGTCGATGTGGTGCAGGCCCTGGCGCAACGCAGCGGCGACCCTGTCCAGATCCAGCAACGGCCGATGCTGCGGGCCCTGCGCGATGCCAGCGAGGAAGCCGATACCGCGGTGTTCACCATCCTGCGCACCGCCGAGCGCGAAACCCGCTACCAGTGGGTCGGGCCTTTGATGCAGACCGAGACCGCGCTCTACAGCCGCAGCAGCGACACCACGCCAGTGGCCGACCTGCAGCAGACCCAGGGCCAGATCGCCGTGCCGCGCAAGTGGCTGGTCTACAGCTTGCTCCGGCAACAGGGCCTGACCAACCTGTGGGGCGTGGACAGCCCGGAAATCATGATGCGCCTGCTGCAGGTCGGCCGCGTGCAGTACGTGGTCGCCGACACCATGAGCGTCGGCACCTTCGCCGCCGAGCAAGGCATGGGGCTGGAACAGCTGCGCTACCAGATCCCGCTGATGCACCAGGATGCCTATATCGCCTTCTCGCCCAAGGTCGACCCGGCCCAGGTCGCCCGCTGGCAGCAGGCCCTGGAGGCGATGGAGCGCGATGGCAGCTTGCAACGGCTCAAGCAGCGCTGGAAGATCGACCGCCCACGCACATCGACCGATTGAAACGAGCATGACCGGCCTCTATCAGTACCACCCCATGCCCCACCAACTGGCACTGGCCTGCCCCCAATGCGCAGGCCAGGCCGACTTCGAATTCCTGGTGGCGGTGAGCATCGAGCGCAAGGCCGACGTGCCCTGGTTCCAGGCCCATCCGTTGCTGGAATACTGGCGCCCCCAGGACAGCTGCGGCCACTACCGCCACTACGCCCTGTACTATCCCGGCCTGCATGGCGACCCGTTGCAGAGCCTGGGACAGCTGCCCGAGGGCTATCGCGCCGAGCAATGGCGACAACCGCGCCACGGCTACCGCCAGCACAGCCTGGACCATGGCTCGGTCAGTTGCCCGCACTGCGATTACCAGGCCAGGCATGCACTGAACTGGCCAACCGAGGCTTATTACGGCGTGCCATACAGGGGCCAGTTGCTGTGGGCCTACCACCGGGAGTCGGCCCTGGCCCTGCACGATTACCTGCTGTCCACCCGGCGCGATCCGGGGGGTTATCCCTGGCAGCACTTCTTGCGACACATCCCTTCGCCGTTCAAGAGCCGCAAGGCCCGGGAACCGCTGACCCGCCTGCTCAAGCGGCTGCTGAACCGCGCCTGAGTACCCTGCCAAGGAACCATCGATGCCCACCTTCACCCCTGCCCGCGCCCTTCACCGTCTGAACTGCACCGGCTGCGGCTGGACACTGGCGATCCTCGGGCAGCACGAACAACCCCTGCAAAAGTGCCCCTGGTGCGGCTGCAACGAATTCAGCGCAGAACAGCCCGCCCGCAACGGCGCCGGGCAAGTGCTGGAGTGCCCGCGCCACGGCCCGGTTGTGGTGCAGGTCCTGGACGCGAACATCCACAGCGATGACTTCCTGGACAACCTGTACTGCCCCTTCTGCCCCTAGCCCGGGCCAATGCATCAACGCGCCTGCCAGTCCCGCAGCCATTGCAGGCCGGCGCTGGTGTCGCCCCGGGGCCGGTACTCGCAACCGACCCAGCCGGCGTAACCCAGCTCATCCAGCCACTGGAACAGGTAGGGGTAATGCAACTCGCCCTGATCCGGTTCATGGCGCTCCGGCACCCCGGCGACCTGGATATGGCCGATGCCCGCCAGGTCGCGGCGCAGCTTGGTGGCCACGTCACCCTCGACGATCTGGCAGTGGTAGCAGTCGAACTGCACCTTGAGATTGTCGGCCCCTACTTCGCGGCAGATGGCCTGGGCCTGGTCCTGGCGGGTGAGGAAAAACCCCGGCATGTCCCGGGTGTTGATCGGCTCCACCAATACCGTGATGCCCGCCTCGGCGGCCCGGGCGCAGGCATGGGCCAGGTTCTCCAGGTAGACCCCATGGTGCCGGGCCCGCTCGCCTTCGTCGGCCAGCAGCCCGGCCATCACATGGATGCGTGCATTACCCAGCACCGCGGCGTACTCCAGGGCCCGGGCGAACCCTGCACGAAACTCCTGCTCGCGCCCGGGCAGCGAGGCCGTGCCGCGCTCCCCTGCCGCCCAGTCCCCCGGTGGTGCGTTGAACAGCACCTGCTGCAGGCCGTGGTCGTCCAGGCGCTGCCTGAGCTCCTCGGCGCGATGCTCATAGGGAAACAGGTATTCCACGGCGGCAAAGCCATCGGCGGCGGCTGCGGCGAAGCGATCGAGAAAGGCGTGTTGCGGGTAGAGCATGCTGAGGTTGGCGGCGAAGCGAGGCATGGCGACTCCAGGGACCCGAGAGCGGACGACAATCAGTGGCGCAGGGTAATACAACCGTCATGGATCGCCACAAGGTAATGGCCGGACACTGGCTCTTCATACCGCTCGTCCCCTTCTGCCATCGCTGGCCGCACCGCTGGTCGGAAGCCCCGGGGCACTGGTCGGCTGGCTGCTACAAACATTCACAGCCCTGACTTGGATCAGCATCGCCAGCGGAGCTCTGGCCGAGGCTGGATGCACGAGGGCTGCTGACTGGTGGTAGTGCCCTTCATCGCAACTCCGTTGACGCTCCCGGTGACGGCGAGCTCAATGGCCTGTCTGGTTATGCTTGGATAAGGATGATTCAACATGGCAAAGATCGAGGTTTTATCGGGTGATTTCCTGCAAGGCACCGGTGAATACCGGCACGGTACCTTCAGGCTCAAGACCGTGCTCAACAGTGCCGGGGTCGACGTCAAGGCATCGGCGTTCAAGTCCCTGGAAATCGCCAGCGAAAGCCCTGTGACCAACCGCGACGCACTGGGCTACGGCCTGGCCGGCGCCATGCTGTTGGGCCCGGTGGGGGCGCTGGCCGGCTACCTGATCGCGGGCACGGAAAACGAGGTGACCTTCATCGGCACCTTCAAGGATGGCCGGCAATTGATGGCCGCCACTGACAGTGCCACCTACAAGGATATTTCCCAGCACCTGCTCAATTGAGGTCCTGGCAACTTCGTAACTATTGAGTGCCCATGATGTTATTCGATCATGGGCACTTTTTATTTACCGTCCAACTTATACAAGCAACTTTACAAGTTAGTTGCCCCCTGCCTGAACCTCAGCTGAAAAAAACATCATCGATCATTGATTTCCGAGCAATTTGAACTTGACTCACCCCAGCGCCCTGAGTAAATTGCGCGGGCCGGTCAAACCGGCCTTTTTTCCAACTCACCAAAGAAGCCAATGGACACAGTATCTAGACGCTGTCTGGTCGCGGCCCTCGGGCACCGCCAGGCACTTAACCCTGAACAAGACGGGACTCGACTCCACGGTCGGGTGAGCTGCGCTAGAGCTTGACGCTCCAACGTAACTTGCCTCCTCCGGAGCCAGTCCGGTCGCGAGGCAACTGTTATGACCTTCACTTCCTCTGTAATGCCCGGTGTCCGCGCCTTTGCCGCGACCATGCGGGTCAAGCTGCGCCCTGAGCCCAAGGCCCAGGCCCGCTCGCCTTTCTCTCGCACCACAGCTGCCTGCGCCACGCACCTGCGGGCCAACTGGCGTGTCTGCCCCACCAGCGGCCAACTGCAACAACGCTGGAGCTTCGACGACAGCCAGGACCCGCAGAGTCGGGGCGCGGCCTGGCTCTTCACCCAGGCCGCCTTGATCCTTGGCCTGTATCTCGGGGCTCGCACCTAAGTTCCAGGCGACAATAACTTTCGTTATTCAAAGACGAATTCCTTATATAGGAACTTGTCGGCACCCTATCGCCTTAAAGTTAATAAACATGCCGGAGAAAGTTATGGAAGAGGCCAGTAGTAGGTTCGCTGTCCATGCAACTTCATTGTGTGGGCAGCGAACGTTAAATCCTGAAAGACGCCCAGATCAAAATCGATCGCCAACCTGCGGTTCGACATACTTTCGCTCGCCTTTGATTAGTTGAGTGGCTCGTGTGTCGCGCCGTCAGCAAGCGGCAGGAGCACACACCCATGACTGTAAAAATCGCAACTTCCCGCAACCACAACGCCACCGGCGACCAGCACAAGCTGTCGATGCGCGCCGCCCGTGAAGCCCAGAACGGCCTGGCCGTGACCCTGGCCAATGTCAAGTCCAGCACCGCAGGTCTCACCGAACTGGACGCCGAAGGCCGCCTGCAACGGGACGGCCACAACGAGGTCGCCCACGACCGTCCGCCGCACGCCCTGGTGCAACTGCTGCAAGCCTTCAACAACCCCTTCATCTATGTGCTGATGACCCTGACCGGTATCAGTTTCTTCACCGACTTCTGGCTGCCGCTGCAGGCCGGCGAAGAAACCGATCTCACCGGGGTCATCATCGTCCTGGTGATGGTCCTGGCCAGCGGCCTGATGCGCTTCTGGCAGGAGCACCGCTCGGCCAAGGCCGCCGAGGCCCTCAAGGCCATGGTCCGCACCACCGCCGCGGTCCTGCGGCGCGAGCAGATGGGCATGCAGGCCCGGGTACGCGAAGTACCGATGCGCGAACTGGTGGTGGGCGACATCATCCAGCTCTCGGCGGGCGACATGATCCCTGCCGATATCCGCCTGATCGAATCCCGCGACCTGTTCATCAGTCAGGCGGTGCTCACCGGCGAAGCCTTGCCGGTGGAGAAGTACGACACCCTGGGCGCCGTCCAGGAGAAATCCGCCAAGGCCCAGGCCGCCGACCAGCAAGACCTGCTGGATTTGCCCAACATCTGCTTCATGGGCACCAACGTGGTCAGCGGCACCGCCACCGCCGTGGTGGTGGCCACCGGCGCGCGTACCTACTTCGGCTCCCTGGCCCGTTCCATCGTCGGCTCGCGCTCGCAAACCGCCTTCGACCGTGGGGTCAACAGCGTCAGCTGGCTGCTGATCCGCTTCATGCTGGTGATGGTGCCGGTGGTGCTTCTGATCAACGGCTTCACCAAGGGCGACTGGGCCGATGCCTTCATGTTCGCCCTGGCGGTGGCCGTCGGCCTGACCCCGGAAATGCTGCCGATGATCGTCAGCGCCAACCTGGCCAAGGGCGCCGCGGCCATGGCCAAGCGCAAGGTGGTGGTCAAGCGCCTCAACGCGATCCAGAACTTCGGCGCCATGGACGTGCTCTGCACCGACAAGACCGGCACCCTGACCCAGGACCGAATCATCCTCGAGCACCACGTGGGCATCGACGGTCAACGCTGCGACCAGGTACTGCAACTGGCCTGGCTCAACAGCTACCACCAGAGCGGCATGAAGAACCTGATGGACCGCGCGGTGGTGGCCTTCGCCGAGGAGAACCCGCGCTTCACCCCGCCCGCCGCCTGGCGCAAGATCGATGAGTTGCCGTTCGACTTCGTGCGCCGGCGCCTGTCGGTGATCCTCGCTGACGCCCATGGCCAGCACCTCTTGGTGTGCAAGGGCGCGGTGGAGGAAATGCTCGAGACCGCCACCCGGGTGCGCCAGGACGGCATTGCCGTGGCGCTGGACGCCGAGCGCCGGGCACAACTGCTGGCCCTGGCCGAACGCTACAACCGCGACGGCTTTCGCGTGTTGCTGGTGGGCACCCGGGAGCTGCCCAAAGGCCAGACCCGCAGCCAGTACAGCGCCAGCGATGAGCGCGAACTGGTGATCGAAGGCTGCCTGACCTTCCTCGATCCGCCCAAGGAAACCGCCGGCCCGGCCATCGCCGCCCTGCGCGACAACGGCGTGGCGGTCAAGGTACTGACTGGCGACAACCCTATCGTCACCGCCAAGATCTGCCGCGAGGTCGGCCTGGAAGCCGGCGAGCCACTGCTGGGCCGCGACATCGAGCACATGGACGATGAAGTCCTGGGCCGGCTGGTGGAAGAACGCACGGTGTTCGCCAAGCTGACCCCACTGCAGAAGTCGCGGGTGCTCAAGGCCCTGCAGGCCAACGGCCACACCGTGGGCTTCCTCGGCGACGGGATCAACGACGCCCCGGCCCTGCGCGATGCCGACGTCGGCATCTCGGTGGACAGCGGCACCGACATCGCCAAGGAATCGGCGGACATCATCCTCCTGGAAAAGAGCCTGATGGTGCTCGAGGAAGGGGTGATCAAGGGCCGCGAGACCTTCGGCAACATCATGAAGTACCTGAACATGACTGCCAGCTCCAACTTCGGCAACGTGTTCTCGGTACTGGTAGCCAGTGCCTTCATCCCGTTCCTGCCGATGCTGGCGATCCACCTGCTGCTGCAGAACCTGATGTACGACTTCTCCCAGCTGGCCCTGCCCTGGGACAAGATGGACAAGGAGTACCTGGCCAAGCCGCGCAAGTGGGACGCCAACAACATCGGGCGCTTCATGATCTGGATCGGGCCGACCTCGTCGATCTTCGACATCACCACCTTCGCCCTGATGTGGTACGTGTTCGCCGCCAACAGCGTGGAGATGGCGGCGCTGTTCCAGTCCGGCTGGTTCATCGAGGGGCTGCTGTCCCAGACCCTGGTGGTGCACATGCTGCGCACCCGCAAGATCCCGTTCATCCAGAGCACCGCGGCCTTGCCGGTGATGCTGGCTACTGGACTGGTGATGGCGCTGGGGATCTACGTGCCCTTCTCGCCCCTGGGCAGCATGGTCGGCCTGGTGCCGCTGCCGTGGGAGTACTTCCCTTGGCTGGTGGGCACCCTGCTCAGCTACTGCGTGGTCGCCCAGACCATGAAGACCCTGTACATCCGCCGCTTCAAGCAGTGGTTCTAAGGGCCTGAAACGTGGCGCGACCGCCCGGTGGCGGTCGCTTGCGATCATCCAGACCACTGCTGCCATCGTCGGCGCGGCCCGCGCCGTGCCGACGCCGACAGCGCTCGCCCCAAAGGAGCGTCGCCATGTACCTCAAGCCTTTTTCTTCGTTGCAACGCGGCCTCAAGGCCTTGCTGGTCTGCGCCTTGTGCGCCTGTGCCCGGCTGCTCGCCCGCCTGGGTTGCCGTCTCTATGTGCGGGGCCTGTTGAGCGCCGTGGAAATGCGTTTCGTGCTGGATTTGAGCGCCGCCCTCAACCGCGCCTCGCTGCGCCTGGCGATCGCCTGAACCCGCACCCGTCCCGGGAGAACCCTCATGTCGGGAACCACCCTTCTGATCAACCTGGCCGGCGCCATCGCCCTCTTGCTGTGGGGCTCGCAGATGATCTGCAACTCACTGCTGCGCGGCTTCGGCAGCCCGCTGCGCCACTGGCTCGGGCAACACCTGAATAACCGGTGGCTGGCGCTGCTGTGCGGCGTCGGCATCACCGGGGTGCTGCAAAGCAGTACCGCAGTGAGCCTGATGGCCAGCTCCTTCACCGCCGCCGGCACCCTGGGCCTGGCCCCGGCGCTGGCGGTGATGCTGGGGGCCAACATCGGCTCGACCCTGGTGGTCCAGCTGCTGAGCCTGGACCTCTCGCTGGCCGCCCCGGTGGCGTTGCTGGCGGGTTTCTTGTGCCTGCGCCTGCGCGATGACTCGCGCTTTGAAAGCATCGGTGCCGCGCTGATCGGCCTGGGCCTGATGCTCCTGGCCCTGGGCACGCTCGGCGCCACCCTGGGTGCGGTGGAACACACCCCGATGTTGCGCCTGGTGATGCAAAGCCTGGACGGCGACCTGCTGCTGGCGCTGCTGGTGGCGGTCGTGCTGACCTGGATGTGCCACTCCAGCGTGGCGGTGGTGCTGCTGGTCGCCTCGCTGGCCGGCACCGGGCTGCTGTCGCCGGCCACCAGCATGGCCCTGGTGCTGGGGGTCAATCTCGGCGGCAGCCTGCCCTCGCTGCTGGGCGCCAGCGGCAACGTCGCCCGGCGCCTGCCCCTGGGTAACCTGCTGGTGCGCCTGGCCGGGGTGGCGCTGGTCTTGCCGTGGATCGGCGCACTGGCCCAGCTCGAAGGCGTGCGCCAGCTGCCCGGGGCGCTGCTGGTGGTCTACCTGCACAGCGTCTTCAGCCTGGTGCTGGGGCTGCTGTTCATCGGCTTCACCGAGCCCATGGGCAAGCTGCTGACCCGCTTGCTGCCGGCCCCGCCGCCAGTGACCGACCCGGGCATGCCGCTGTACCTGGACGAGGCCGGGCTGGAAGTGGCCAATATCGGCCTGGCCAATGCCGCCCGCGAGGCCCTGCGCATGGCCGACATGCTCTCGGGCATGCTCGACCGGGTCCTGCAACTGCTGCGCACCTCACAGGTGGCCAACGCCGAGCAGATCCGCCAGATCGACCAGTCCCTGGACCTGCTCAGCGCGGCGATCCGCGCGTATCTGGCGGACATCGGCAAGGAAGGCATCAGCGACCAGGACGCCGACCGCTCCCAGGAAATCCTGCTGCTGGTGATCAACCTGGAGCACGCCGGCGACATCCTCAGCAGCAGCCTGGCGCAGCTGGCGGTACGGCGCCTGCGCCGCAGCGAGCCGTTCTCCGCCTTCGAGCTGGGGACCCTGGTGCCGCTGCACCAGGAACTGCTGGCCAGCCTTAGCCTGGCGGTCACGGTGTTCCTGCGCGAAGACCTGGCCACCGCCCATCAACTGGTGGCACGCAAGGAGAACGTGCGCCGCCTGGAAGCCGCCGCCGGCCGCGAGCACTTTCGCCAACTGCGCGAAGACCGCAGCGCCTGGGCCGAGTCCGGGGACATTTTCCAGCGCCTGCTGCGCGACTACCGGCGGGTCCACCACCACATCGCCGCCCTGGCCTACCCAGTGCTGGAACGGGCCGGCGAGCGTGACATCGAGCACGGCTATCTCGGCGAGCCACTGGCCGAGCCCCTGCCCGGCCAGTCGCACGACACCCGGGAGGACAGCCGATGCGCGTCCTGATCTGCGCCGGTCGCCACTACACCGACAGCCGTCGCTGCCGCCAAGTGCTGGAGGCCTTCCAGCGCCTGCACCCGGTACGGGTGGTGATCCATGGCGGCAGCCAGTTCCTCGGAGCGCAGATCGAGGACTGGGCCCGGGAGATCGGCGCCGACCTCGTCCGCTACCCGCCCAACTGGCAGTTGCACGGCAAGCACGCCGAGCGCCTGCGCAACCGCTTCATGCTGGCCGACAGCCGCCCCGACATCGTCCTCGCCCTGCCCGGTGGCGACGACACCGAGGAACTGCTGGCCCAAGCCCGGACCCAGGGCATCCAGACCCTGGGTCTGGGTGAGTGATCACCCGCCACTTCATGACTCCAACCCCGGGCGCCGCCAACCCGGCGCCCACAGCCGTGAGATTCGCCATGACCCAGCATCGTCCGCATCGCTCCTCCCGCTCCCGCGCCTGGGGCCAACCGCTGCCCGTCGCCAAAAGCCGCATGCTCAAGCGCAACCTGCTGTTCCTGGCCATCACCGCCGGCGCCACCGCGACCCTGGCCCTGTGCTCCAAGGCCCAGGCCGCCGGTGGCGCCTACGTGGTGGACAACGGCGGGATCAACGCCCCCGGCGAATGCAATGTCGACCTCTGGTACCAGGCCGATCGCCGCCAAGGCTCGAACCACAACAGCGTGCTGGTGCCGGCCTGCACCTTCAGCCAACTGCCTGGGGTGCAATTGGGCGCCGCACTGCAACGCCAGGAAACCGATGAGCACGGCGAAACCCAGCTCAGCCCCCAGGTCAAGCTGGCCTTGCTGGACCGCGACGACCTGGGCCTGCAACTGGCGCTCGCCGGTTCCGCCCACTGGGCACTGAACCGCAGCCACAGCTTCGACGGCGGCGACCTCAGCCTGCCGCTGACCTTCAGCCCCAGCGACGCGCTGCACCTGAACCTCAGTACCGGCTGGAGCCACGCCTATGACGACGGCCAGCAGCACCATCGCTGGACCTGGGGCACGGGGGTGGAATACGAGCTGCTGCCCAGCCTGACCCTGATCGCCGAACGCTACGGCCAGCGCGGCGGCGAACAAGCCTGGCAAGCCGGCCCGCGCCTGCACATCGGCCACGCCCTGGACCTGGACCTGATCCTGGGCCAGCACCTGACGGACCAGCGCGACCGCTGGCTGACCACCGGTGTCACCCTGCGCTTCTGAGCCGATCCCCCCACGGCAGCGGCTACACCTCCTGTAGCCGCTGCTGAGCCTGCGAAGCTGCGCCAAGGCCCCCAGGGCCTTCCAGCAATCGCCAACCCCGTGGCCGCTAGGCGCCCATGCGCAGCCTGCGGCGGCTACACGAAGCCCATCACGCCGGTAACGGGTACAGGGCGTCGTCGAACTGTTCCAGGCGCGGGAACACCAGCGGTTGCTCCTCATCGATGCGCTCCAGGCGTTGGCGGTACTGGGCCAGGAACCCCTCGCGCGCGTCCTGGCTGATATAGGGCACGTGCCAGGCCACGAACGGCTCCAGCACCTGGCAACCGACATAGGCCAGGGTGCCGCGCAAGAGCGGGCGCAACATGTCCTCCAGCGGACCGTGGATCGCCCCCTGGCCGAACATGTGCTCGCGCCCGCCCAGGGTCAGGCTCAGCAGGGCCTTCTTGCCCACCAGGCCGCCCTGGTCGTAGAAACGCTTGCCGCCGTAGCACACCCCGGACACCAGCACCCGGTCGATCCAGCCCTTGAGCATGGCCGGCACCGAGAACCAGTACACCGGGAAATTGAGGATCAGCAGATCGGCCCACAGCAATTTGTCCAGCTCGCCCTGGATGTCGGCGGCGATCCCGCCGTTCTTCACCCCTACCCGCTGCTCCAGGGCATAGACCAGGTACTCGGGGTTGTCGCGCCGGGCAAAGTCGGCGGCGCTGGCCACCGGGTTCCAGTCCATGGCGTACAGGTCGCTGACCTGCACCTGGTGCCCCTGGGCCTCCAAGGTGCTGCGAGCCTGGTCGCGCAGCGCAGCGGTGAAGGATTGCGGCTCGGGGTGAGCATGGACGATCAGCACATTCATGGCGGTTCCTCGGGGTTTATTTATAATTGTTACCGTAACAAATACTTTATTTTCCACACAATCGCTTTCACCGCGTCGTTGAACGGCCGGCGCTGGCATACTGGCGCCTTCCCAGGGACTTGCAGACACCCATGAGCCAGTCGACCCGCCTGATCACCGCTTCCTACATCCTGTCCTTCGTGGCCGCCAACGCGCCGCAGAAGCTGCGCACCGAGACCATCGCCAAATGGGTCAAGATCCACCCGGCGCGGGTGCGCAACCTGGTGTCGCAGATGGTCAAGGCCGATATCCTCGCCTCCTGCCGTGGCCCCAAGGGCGGCCTGACCCTGGCCCGCCCAGCGGCGCAGATCACCCTGCAGGACGTCTACGACGCGGTGCAGGAAAGCTCGCTGATCGCCGAGAAGATCGACAACCCCTTCTCTGGCATGGAAGAGCACTGCAAGGTGTTCGACGTCTTCACCCGGCTGTTCAGCCTGCTGGAGCGCAACATGCGCCAGGACCTGGCCAACATCACCGCCGACCAGCTGTTCGTGGCCTTCGACCCGCCCCTGGAAACCGACCGCGCTTAACCCCCCAACACCTTCCAACATTCCCAAACCCTGCGGCAGCGGCTACACGAAACCGGTAGCCGCTGCTGAGCCTGCGATGCTGCGCCAAGGCCCACAGGGCCTTCCGACGATCCTCCGCCTAGGCGAGGCAATCGCTGGCGCAGCGGGCGATGCGTCGGCAGGCTTCGCGCAGGGCCTCGGGCTCCAGCACCAGGCCCAGGCGGATATGCCCGGCGGCGCTGGGACCGAAGGCTTCACCGGCCAATACCGACACCCCCTGCTCGTCCAGCAGCCGTTCGCTGAAGGCCTGGGCACTCAGGCCCGTGGCGCGGATGTCGACCATCACGAACATGCCACCATCGGGCTTCAGCGGCCGGGCACCCGGGCAGTCGGCCAGGCAATCGCAGACCAGGTCGCGCCGCTGGCGGTAGGCCTCGGTCATCGCCGCCAACTGCGGCAAGGGTTGCTCCAGGGCGACGATGGCGGCGTCCTGGATGAACTCCGGCGAGCCATAGAGCATGCACAGCGCCAGGTTCTCCAGGTGCGCGGCCAGGGGCGCCGGGGCCACCACCCAGCCCAGGCGCCAGCCGGTCATGGCATGGGACTTGGACAAGCTGTTGAGGGTCGCGGTGCGCTCGGCCATGCCCGGCAGGCTGGCTGGGCTGACGTGCTCGCCCTCGTACAGCAGTTCGCTGTAGACCTCGTCGCAGATCAGCCACAGGTCATGCTCGATGCACAGCGCCGCCAACGCCTCCCAGGTGGCCCGGGGAATGCTCGCCCCCGTGGGGTTGTGCGGGCTGTTGAGCACCAGTGCCCGGGTCTTGCCGGTGATGCGCGCGGCCACGTCCTCTGGACGCACCTGGAAGCGCTCCTCGGCGCGTACCGGCAACGGCACCACCTGGGCATTGCAGGCGCCGAACACCGCCTCGTAGGTGACGTACATCGGCTCGGCGACGATCACCTCGTCCCCCGGGTCCAGCAGGCATTGGGCGACGCTGTACAGCGCGCACTGGGCACCGGCCAGCACCACCACCTCATCGGCCTGCACCACCTGCCCGCTGCGCGACTGGTGACGGCGGGCAATGGCCTCGCGCAGGGCACGCTTGCCGCGCACGTCGGCGTAATGGGTATGGCCGTCGCGCAGGCTGTCGATGGCCGCCTGGACGATGGGCTGCGGGGTGTCGAAATCCGGGTCGCCCACCGACAGCAGCCACACCGGCTCGCCCCGCTCGCGCTTGGCCAGGGCCCGGTAGTGGATGTCCCAGGCGGCGGCGCCATCGCCGGCGATACGTTGGGTCAGCTTGGAAAAACGCATGGCGAAACTCCTGGCAAAAAAATGTAGATCAGGCCTGGGCGCAGGCGTGCTTGAGCTCGATCAGCGTCACCCCGGGCTGGGCGAACCCACGGCGCAGCGCCTGTTGCAGCTCGTCGAGGCTGGCCGGCTGGCTCACCGGGCAACCGAAGGCCCGGGCCAGGGCGATGAAGTCCGGGTTACGCGGCAAGACCCCGATGGGCTCGATGTCCAGGGCCTGCATGTCATCGCGGATCTGGCCCAGGGCGTCGTTGTTCCACAACAGCACCACCAGCGGGCTGTCCAGTTCCTCCACCGCCGTGGCCAGCTCCTGCACGGTGTAGAGAAAACCACCGTCGCCCACCAGCACCAGGCCCGGGCGACCGGGCGCGCCGAGCTTGGCGCCGATGGCCGCCGGCAGGCCGTAGCCCAGGGTGCCGTAGCCGGTGGGGTGCAACCAGCTGCGCGGCCCCTGGCTGGGGTACAGGTAGTTGCCGCTGTAGGCCAGCTGGGTCATGTCGCTGCTGATGAAGCCGCGTTCGGGCAGCTCGGCCGCCACTCGCTGGAGAATCTGCTGGTGAATGCGCTGCAACGGGCCCTGCCCTTCGTCCACGGTGCGGCGTAACCGGGCCACCGCCGCCACCGCCCAGCTGGAGTCCGCCGGCGGCTGCTCCAGGTCCTCGAGCAAGGCCTCCAGGGTCTGCCGGGCATCGCCGTGCAAGGCCACGGCGCAGGGGTAGAAGTCATTGAACTTGCGTGGGTCGAGGTCCAGCCGCACGAGCTGGCCGTTGAGCGGCAGGCGCTCGCGCCAGTAGTCGGTGTCGGCCATCTCGGTGCCCACCGCCAGCACCACATCGGCCTGGCTGATCAACTGCCAGCCGGGCTCCACGCACAGGGTCGCACCGGCATTGAGCGGCGCCCGGTCCGCCAGCAGGCCCTTGCCGGCCACGCTGCTGAAGCACACCGCGCCCAGCCGGGTCGCCAGTTCCTGCAAGGCCGCGCCGGCGTGCAAAGCCCCTCCGCCGGCGATGATCATCGGCCGCTTGGCCAGGCGCAACAGGTCCGCCGCCTGGTGCACATCCGCCGCTGCGGCGGGACCACGGGCCGGGCGCCTCCGCACTTCGCCAGTCCAGTCCCGGGCCACCGGGGCCGCCAGCACATCCAACGGCACCGAGAGATGCACCGGCCGCGGGCGCTCGCTGTCGAACACGGCGAAGGCCCGGGCCAGCAGCTCGGGCAGGTCCTCGGGGCTCAGGGCCAGGGCCGAAAACGCGGTGATCGGCGCGGTGATGGCGCGCTGGTCCTGGGTTTCGTGCAGCGAGCCCCAGCCCTTGCCTAGGCTGGCGCTGTGGTTGACGCTGGAAATCACCAGCAGCGGGATCGAATCGGCATAGGCCTGGCCAATGGGCGTGGCGACGTTGGTCACCCCCGGGCCGCTGATGACGAAGCACACCCCGGGCTTGCCGCTGACCCGGGCATAACCGTCGGCCATGAACCCGGCGCCCTGTTCGTGGCGCGTCAGCACATGGCGGATGCCGCTGCCGGGCAGGCCGCGATACAACTCCAGGGTGTGCACCCCGGGAATGCCGAATACCGTGTCGACGCCATAGCCGGCCAGCAGCCGCACCAGGGCCTGGCCACCGGTCAAGGTCTGTTCGTGCATGTCTCTCTCCTCATACCCGGCCAAGGCGAATCAACGCATCGACCGCGACGGTGCCGCGGGCACCGACCAACAATGGGTTCACATCCAGTTCCAGCAGGGTCGCCGCGTGTTCGCAGGCGTAGTCGGCCACCGCACCGATGGCCGCTACCAGCGCGTCCAGGTCGGCCGCCGGGCGTCCGCGAAAGCCTTGCAGCAAGGCAGCGCTGCGCAGTTGCAGCACAGCCTGGCGGATTGCCGCCGGATGAGTCGGCAGCAACAGGCTGCGACTGTCCTTGAGCAGCTCCACCAGCACCCCGCCGGCGCCGATCACCAGGGCCAGGCCGAAATGCTCCTCGCGCTTGATGCCGACGATCAGCTCGGCCAGGGGCGGCGCGGCCATGGGCTCCAGCAGCACCTGGTCGAAGACCACCCCCGGGGCATGCTCGGCGATCCGCGCGCGCATCTGCCGCAGCGCCGCGCCTAGCGCCTCGGGGTCCTTGAGGTTCAGAGCCACCGCGCCGGCTTCGGTCTTGTGCGGCAGCTCGACGCTGACCGCCTTGAGCACCAGCGGATAACCCACCGCCGCCGCAGCGCTCAGCGCCTGCTCGGGAGTGCTCAGCAGGCCCTCGGGAATGCGCAGGCCAAATTCGCGCAGGGCCTGTTTGGATTGCCATTCATCCAGCAGTTGGCCCGTCCCCTCCAGGGCCTCGGGACACAGCGGCACCAGGGCCGCCTCGCCCAGTTCCAGCAAGGCCTGGCGCCGGCCCTGGTAGGCGGCGATCCGGCCCCAGGCCGCCAGGCCGTCCTCGACCCCCTGCAAGGCCGGGATGCCCAGGGCATGCAGGCGCTCCCGGGCCGCCGCCGGCAGCAATTCGGGGAAGGCCGAGGTGACGAAACCGCGCTTGCCATGGCGTTGCAACGCGGCGCAGAACAGCTCCAGCAGCAGGTCGCATTCCTTGCGCTCGCCGGTGAACTCGGCCGGGTAATCCAGCACCAGCATGGCGCTGTCGGCTGCGCTGCCCAGCACGGTATCGAGCATCTGCTGCAAGGCCTGGGCATCGCCCCAGATCGCGGTGGTGAAATCCAGCGGATTGACCAGGTTGGCGTACCCCGGCAACACCTGGGCCAGCGCCTGGCATTGCTCGCTCGCCAGCTTGGGCAACTCCAGGCCGTTGCGCTCGGCGTAGTCGGCGATCAACCCGGCATCGCCCCCGGAACAGGCCAGGGCCATCAACTGCGGGCCCGCGGGCAACTGGCCGCAGGACGCGGCCTTCAAGGTCTCGACAAAACTCACCGGGCCGCTGACGCGGATCACCCCCAGGCGCTGGAACAAGGCGTCGTACAGCGCATCGGAGCCGGAGAGCGAGCTGGTGTGGCTCAGGGCCAACTCGGCGCCGATCTGCGACACCCCGGTCTTCAGGGCGATGATTGGAATGCCCTTTTCCAGGGCCTTGTACGCGGCCCGGGCAAACCTCGGCACGTTCTTCAGGCCTTCCAGGTGCAGGCCGATGGCGGTGACTCGGGGTTCGTCCAGCAGCACGTCCATCAGTTCGGCGATGCCCAGTTGCGCCTGGTTGCCCACCGAGGCCATGTAGGCCACCGGCAACGAACGGTCGCTCATGGACAGGTTGTAGGCGAAGTTGCCGCTCTGGGTCAGCACCGCCACACCCCGCTCGACCTGCTGGCCGCCGTGGGCCACCGGCCACAGGGCGGCGCCGTGCAGGTAATCCAGCAGGCCGTAGCAGTTGGGCCCCAGCAGGGCCATGTCGCCGGCGGCCTGCAGCAATCGCTGTTGCAGGGCCTGGCCCTCGGCGCCGGTCTCGGCAAACCCCGAGGCGTAGCAGATCGTCCCGCCCGCGCCCTTGGCCGCCAACTGGGCGACGCAGTCCAGGGTCAGCTCGCGGTGGGTGGCGACGAACACCGCATCCGGGCCGCAAGGCAGTTGGTCGATGCTGGCCACGCAGGGCACGCCGTCGATCTGCGCGTGCTGCGGGTTGACCAGCCACAGGTCGCCGGCAAAACCGCCCTCGGCGCAGCGCTTGAGGGCCCGGGCCATGCTGCGGCCGCCGACGAAGGCCAGGTGCCGGGGCGCCAGCAGGCGCTTGAGGTTGTCACGTAGGGTCTGGGACATGACGCAGATTCTCCAGGCGGTTCAGCGCAGCAACGGCCGCAGCAGTTCACGGGAAATGATGTGCCGCTGGATCTCCGAGGTGCCCTCCCAGATCCGCTCGATCCGTGCGTTGCGCCAGATGCGCTCCACCGGGCCTTCGTCCATCAGGCCCATGCCGCCGTAGATCTGCACCGCCTCATCGGCCACCTTGCCCAGCACTTCGCTGGCGAACAGCTTGGCCATGCCGGCCTCGCCGTCGGTCATGCTGCCCTGGTCCATCTTCCAGGCGGTGTGCAGGGTCAAGAGCTCGGCGGCGCGGATCTGCGTGGCCATGTCCGCCAGCTTGAACGACACCCCCTGGTAGCTGCCGATGGCCTGGCCGAACTGCTTGCGGTCCGCCGCCCATTGCAGGGAGGCATCCAGCGCCCGCTGCGCCTGGCCCACGCAGTTGGCCGCGACCATTACCCGCCCGGCGGTGAGCCAGGCGTTGGCCACCTCCCAGCCCTTGCCCACCTCCCCCAATACCTGGTGGGCCGGCACCCGGCAGTCGTCGAAGAACATCTCGAAGGTGTGGTAGCCACGGTTGCTCACGCACTTGGGGCCACGGCGAATGGTCAGGCCCGGGGTGTCGCGGTCCACCAGGAACGCGGTCACGGCATTGCGCTGGCGGCCGTTGTGCTCGTAGGTGCCGGTGACGGCGAAGACGATGGCGAAATCAGCATGCCCGGCGTGGCTGATGAAGTGCTTGGCGCCATTGATCACGAAGTCGCCGCCCTCGCGCACGGCGCGGGTCTTGATCGCATTGGCATCGGAGCCGGCGCCGGGTTCGGTGAGGGCGAAGCAGTCGATCTTCTTGCCCTGCACGCAAGGCAGCAGGTAGTCGCCTATCTGCGAGCCGGTGCAGGCCATGAGGATCTTCGACGGTCGGGCGACGAACACATGCAGGGCCCAGGAACACTTGGCCAGCTCGCGCTCGATCAGCGCCTGGGACAGGTAGTCGAGGCCACCGCCACCGACCTCCTCGGGCATGTTGAAGGCATAGAAACCAGCAGCGATGGCCTTGTTGCGAATCTCTGCGGCCAGTTCGGCCGGGACCTCGTCGGCGCGGTCCACCGCTTCTTCGTGGGGCAGCAACTCCTTGCTGACAAAACTGCGGACTGCATCGACCAACATTTCTTGTTCTTGGCTGAGTTGGAAGTTCATGGCGCTACCTGTGGCGGGTTGACGGTGCGAAATAAGTGGATTGGGTCGTGGCTCAGCGACCGATAAAGCGTGGCGGGCGTTTTTCCGTGGCCGCGCGCAGGGCCTCAGCGCCGTCGGCACTGCGCCCGCACAGCAAGCCGGCGGCCAGTTCGGCGGCCAGTTGCCCGGGCAGGTCGCGCTCGGCGCTTTCGCGCAGCAGGCGCTTGGTCTGGGCGAAGGCGAAAGTCGGGCCGTTGGCCAGGCGGCCGGCCAGTTCGCTGACGGTGGCGTGCAGTTGCTCGTCGGCGCAGACCTCGCCCACCAGCCCGGCGGCCAGGGCACGTTCGGCGCTCCAGAGCTCATCGAGGAACAGCAGGCGCTTGGCCTGCTCGCTGCCGATCAACCTTGGCAGGTGCCAGCTGGCACCGGCATCCGGCGAATAGGCCATGCCGGTGTAGCCGGCCTTGAACCGCGCCGACTGCCCCGCAACCCGCAGGTCGCAGCACAGCGCCAGGTCCATGCCGGCGCCCACGGCCGTACCGTTGATGGCGGCGATGGTGGGTTTGTCCAGGCTGTGCAGGCAGCTCATCAGGGCGTGGGCGGTTTCGGTCCAGCCGTAGCTTTCCAGGGCGCCCCGGGCTTCGGCTTCGGCCCATTCGGCCAGGTCGGCGCCGGCGCAAAAACTGCGGCCGCTGCCGCCCAGCACCACCACCCGCACCGCCGGGTCGTCCTGGCAGCGCTCGAGCAAGCCGTGCAATTGGCGCAGGCCGGGAATGTCCAGGGCATTGCGCTGGTCCGGGCGGTTGAGGGTGATCCAGGCGATACCCGCCTCGATCTGGCAAAGCAGCGACGATGAAGTGCTCATGGGCGTCCTCGAATGATTGTATTTGGCATGAGGGAGGTGAGTTGCGAACCATGCTAAACGACTGTTCAACAAGACGGCAATTGCTCGAGGGGTACGCCGACCAGGGCCGGATTACCTATCCATCCTGTTGTTTTTATTGAATAAATAGTGATTCGAACGATTTGTGGCCGAGCGGCTGTTACAACTTCGAACAAGCCACTACAACCCGGTAAAGATGCAGACCTTGCGGCCGCTGCGCCCCCGTACGCAGCCTGCGGCAGCGGCTACAAAACCCTGTAGCCGCTGTCGAGCGGAGCGAGGCTGCGCCAAGGCCCGCAGGGCCTTCGGCTGTCAGGTGGCGGCGGCCAATGGCTGGGCCTGGCGCTTGCGGTTCACCAGGTAGTAGGCGCCGTAGCACAGGGCGATGAAACCGAAGCCCCAGTACAAGGATGGGCGCTGGGTTTCATCCAGGGCCAGGAACACGAACAGCGAACTGCACAGGACGATGCACAGCAGCGGTACCAGGGGGAACCACGGCGCACGGTACTTGAGCTGCTCCAACTGCCCGCCCTCACGCAGGAACTGGCGACGGAAGCGGTACTGGGCCAGGGCGATGACGATCCAGGTCACGGTGCCGGCCATGCCGCTCACCGCCATCAGCACCATGAACAGGGTGTCGGCGGCGATGAAGCTGGTCATCAGCGAGATCAGGGCGAAGCACAGGGTGATCGCCAGGGCCCGCAGCGGCACGCCCTGCTTGCTCAGGGGCGACAGCGCCTTGGGCGCCATGCCGCTCTTGGACATGGCCCAGAGGATGCGGGTCGAGGCGTACAGCCCGGAGTTGCCCACCGAGAGAATCGCCGTGAGGATCACGAAGTTCATCAGGTCCGCGGCATAGGGAATGCCCACCATGTCGAACACCTGGACGAACGGGCTTTCCACCAATCCGGCCTGCTGCCAGGGAATGATCGCCGCCAGCACCATCACCGCCAGCACGTAGAAGATCAGCACCCGGAACACCACGTTGCGCACCGCCCGTGGAATGCTCTTTTCCGGCTGGTCGGTCTCCCCCGCTGCCACGCCCATGATCTCGCAGCCCTGGAAGGCATAGACCACGGTCATCATCACCGCGAACACCGCCGGCAGGCCGTTGGGAAACAGCGAATCGCCGGTGAGGTTGTCGAACATCGGCGCCGGGGCGCCACCGGGCAGGTCGATGACGCCGAAGATCACCAGCACCCCGACCACGATGAAGCTGAGGATCGCCAGCACCTTGATCCCGGCGAACCAGTACTCGGCCTCGCCGAAAGCGCGGGTGGCCAGGGCATTGATGCCGAACAGCAAGGCGACGAAGAAGGCCGACCAGTACCAGATCGGCACCCCGGGGAACCAACGCTGCATGAGCATGCCCGCCGCGGTGAACTCCAGGCCCACGGTGGTGGCCCAGCTCATCCAGTAGACCCAGCCGATCATGAAGCCGGTGGCCGGGCCGATGTACTTCGTGGCGTGGGCCTGGAACGAGCCGGACACCGGCATCTGCACCGACAGCTCACCCAGGCAGACCATCACCAGGTACATCAGGAAGCCCGCCACCAGGTAGGACAGGATCGCCCCCCAGGGACCGCCCTGGTTGATGGTGACCCCGGAGCCCATGAACAGCCCGGTGCCGATCACTCCTCCCAGGGACAACATGAAGATGTGCCGGCTCTTCAAGGCCCGGGTCAGTTGGATGCCTTTGCGTTCAGTAGTGGTCGTCACGGCGCACCTCAGCAGTCGGTGAGGCGCAGGGCGCGCTGGGAAGGGGTACGACGGGATGGGGCAGCAGCTTGCAGGCGGTTCATTATTATTATCTCCAATAAGCTTCGAAGGCCGCGGCGGGCGCGGCTCGACCGATTATTGGAAAGCCATGTAAGTTCGCGTTGAAGCAAAAGATCGAAGATGTAAAAAGTCGTAAGGTTTTTGTACTTCAGGCCGCCAGCAGTTGTTCCAGGGCCCTGCGCGCCCGCTGCCAGGCCTGCTGCAGGTGTGGTACCTGGGCGGCCATTGCCGCGACGCCGGACTGCCCCGCCGCATCCTCCAGCGCCCGCAGCACCCGGGCCAGTTCGCAAAAGCCCAGGGAATCGGCACTGCCGGCCAGGCGGTGAGCCAGGTGATGCACCTGGGTACTGTCGGCCGCCGCCAGGGCGTCATCGAGCAACGGCCGTTGCTGGTCCAGGGTGCTCGCCAGGACCTTGAACAGCCCCTGCAACTTCTGCTCCCCCAGCAGGCTGCGGTGGGTGTCCAGCAGTTCCTGGTCGAGCACGCCCTCGGCGCTCCGGGCTGGCGCCGCCAATTCCTCGCTGGCCTGCTCCGCGGTGGCCAGAACCTGGCGCAGGCTGTCCATCTGCAAGGGCTTGCCGAGGATGCCCTGCATCCCCGCCTCCAGGTAACTGCGCACCAGGGCCGGCTGGACGCTGGCGGTCAGGGCGAAGATCCGCGCCTGGCGATTGGGTCCCGGGCGCCGGCGCAGCTCGCGGCACAGCTCGATGCCACTGATACCCGGCAGTTGCACGTCCAGCAGCAACAAATCGAAGCCCTGGCGCTGGCACAGCTCCAGCGCCGCCTCGCCGTCCTCCACCAGCCACACCTGGTGGCCGTCGCGCTCCAACAAGCCCTGGGCCACCTCGCGATTGAGCGCCACATCCTCCACCACCAGGATCTTCAGCCCCGGCACCGGTGCCGCGACCGGCGGTGGCGCCGGTAGCCCCAGACCGCCCCCCAGGGCCAGTTCGAACCAGAAACGACTGCCCTGCCCCAGCTCGCTGTCCACGCCGATGCGCCCATCCAGTTGCTGCACCAGGTGCTTGCAGATCGCCAGGCCCAGGCCGGTGCCGCCATAGCGCCGGCTCACCGCATCGCTGGCCTGGACGAAGCGCTCGAAGATCTTGTCGCGCATCGAGGCCGCGATACCGATGCCATTATCGGCTACCGAGCAGCGCAGCCGTTGCCGTTGTGGTCCGTCCTCCAGCACCTGGACCTCGACCCGCACCCAGCCGCCTTCGGTAAAGCGGATGGCGTTGGCCAGCAGGTTGCTCAGCACCTGGCGCAGGTACTGCTCGGCGCCGTACTGCCCCGGGGCCAAGCGCGGGTCGACGTGCACCTGCAACTGCGTGCCGTGCTCCCGGGCCCGGGGTTCGAGCAGTGTGCTGACCTCCTCCAGCAACTGGCGCAGGGAAAAATCCCGGGCCTCCGGGCGGCTTTGCCCCTCCTCCAGGCGGGCGAAGGACAACACCTCGTCGAGGATCGTCAGCAAGCCCTCGCCGGCCTTGTGCAGGGCCTGCAAACGCTGGCGGTCCTGGTGCGCAAGCGGCGCGCCGCGCAAGAGTTCGGCCATGCCGAGGATGCCGTTCAACGGCGTGCGCAGTTCGTGGCTCATGGTGGCCAAAAAGCGCGACTTGGCCAGGTTGGCCGCCTCAGCCTCGTCCTTGGCGTGCATCAGGCTGGCGGTGCGGCGCTGGACCATTTTCTGCAATTCGTCGCGCTTGTCCTGCAGGGCCTGGCGGTCCTGCTCGCGGCGCTGGATGTCATCGAGAATCGCCCGGCGCATGTCGTCCAGGGCCCCGGCCACGGTGTCGATCTCGTCGCCGCCCGGGTGCTGGCGCTTGTCCAGGTGCAGCGGCTGCTGTAAGTCGCCGCCGGCCACGCGGCGGGCGAACTCGGCCATGACCTGCAGGTGCCGGGTGACCAGGCGATAGAACAGCCCGGACAGCGCCACCGCCAAGCCGCAGAGAAACACGCTCATCCACAGCAGGCTGGCCAGCCCGGTGGTGTACAGGCGCCGGTACACCGCCCCCAGGTCAGTGCTGACCTGCAACTCCCCCAGCTCGCGACGGGGCCCGGACGGCGGCTGGTAGCTCAGGGCGAAGCGCTCCACTCGCAAAGGCCCGATCAGCTCGGCACTGCCCTGTTGCAGGTCGAAATCACTGCTGAGCAGGTGCACCCGGGCCACATCGGAAAAGTCCACCAGGCCCTGCAACTGCACTGTCAGCTGTTCCTGGTTGAGGTCCCACAGGTTGCGCTCCAGGCTGCCCAGGTAACCGGCGCGGATCAGCTCCATGCGGCTGTCGATGTCGCGCATTTCGCGGCGGTATTCGAAGTACAGCTGCACGGCGCTGGCCAGCACGGTGAAGCACAGGCTGAACAGCAGGATGAACAGCAACAGGCGCCGCAGCAGGCCGCCGGGCCGTGGGCCGATCATGGCGCCGCACCGGCTTGGGCCTTGAGCATGGCGCGGTAGTCGGCCTGGCTCTGGTCCAGCCAGCGCTGTACCGCGCCGCTGTCGACCTGGCGCTGCAACTGCGCGTCGATCTCGTCCATGCGCGCCGCCAAGGGCGACTGGCGCGACACCGCCAGGCGCAGGTAGTCGACGCTGATCGCCTGGGGCAAGGCGACGATGTCCTGGGCGCCCGGCAGGCGTTCGATGAACAACTGCCCGGTACGCCGCTCGTGGGGGATGAAATCGATGCGCTGGCGGATCAGCTTGCCGAAGTTCTGCACGCTGCTGGACACCCACTCGATGTTGCCGTGCTGCACCACCTCACGGTCGAAATCCTGGCCGTAGCTCTCGCCGAACAGCAGGCCGCCGCGATAGGCGGTGAGGTCTTGCAACTGCTGGAAGCGCGGCAAGTGGCGGCGGTTGACGAACAGCGCCACCTCCTCGCGCAGCACCGGCACCCGGGAGAACCGCAGCCCCTGCTGGCGCTGGCCGGTGCGGTAGGCCAGCACCACGTCCACGCGGCCGGCGGCGGCATCCAGCAGGCAGCGCTTCCAGTTGCCCAGCACCACCACTTGCACCTGGTAGCCCAAGTCCCCCAGCACCTGGCGCACCAGGCTCGGGGCCAGGCCGCGCACCTGGCTGCCGTCGCTCCAGGAGATCGGCGGGTACACCGGGTAGTCGCAATATTTCAGGGTCGGCCTGGGCTCGGCCAGCGCCGCGCCGGCCAGCAGCATCAGCCCCAGGGCCCAGGCGCGGCGCAGCACCTCAGGCGGCCACGCTGGCAGTGAACAGATAGCCGGCACCGTGGATGGTGATGATCAGCTCCGGCTCGGCCGGGTCGTCATGCAGCTTGCGCCGCAAGCGCCCCACCAGTACGTCGATGGAGCGGTCGCTGGGCACCCACTCGCGGTTGCGGATCTGGTCCATCAACTGGTCGCGGCTGAGGGTGTGGCCACTGTTGCGCAGGAACACGCTGAGCAGTTGGTATTCGCCGTGGGTCAGCAGGGTTTCGCCACCCCGGGCGTCGATCAGCCGGCGGCGGTCGGTGTCCAGGGCCCAGTCGGCGAACTGCTTGACCGGGCTGGGATGGCTGGCCGGCGCTGGCGGCTGGCGGGCATGGCGCACGCGGCGGACCAGGTTCTTGGCCCGGGACACCAGCTCGCGGGGGTTGAGGGGCTTGATCACGTAGTCGTCGGCGCCGCATTCCAGGCCGACGATGCGGTCGATGTCGTCGTTGCGCCCGGTGATCAGGATGATCCCCACCTCCGAGCGCACTCGCAGCTCGCGGGTCAGGGTCAGGCCGTCCTTGCCGGGCAGGCGGATATCGAGCATCAACAGATCGACCGTGTGCTGGTCGAGGAAGCTCTCGGCCTGTTCCGCCGTGGCGGCGCAATGCACGTCGTAGCCTTCCTGGGACAGATAGGCCTGGAGCAGTTCGCGAATCAACGGATCGTCGTCGACGATCAATACCCGAGGAGTCATCGCCTGTGTTCCTGATTATTTTTATTAGAGGTGTCGCCTTGTGCGCAGCAGCCTAGCCATTACTGAACAACCGATCAACAGCCCTATGTCGGCTGGCGAAAGCCCCGCCCCTGGCTGGCCAGCACGCCCTCGACCCAGGCTTCGCAGATCTGCACGCCTTGCTGCGGGCTGAAGGTCCCGGGGTTGAGCCCGGACTCCAGCCACAGGCCGTCGAGCAAGGCGCTGAGGCTGATGGCCGCCAGGTCCGCGTCGAAGTCGGCCCAGGCCTGGTCCCCGGCCAGGCTGGCCAGGAGTCCGGCCAGTTCGTTGCGGTATTCGGCGTAGGAATGGTCGTGGGCCTGGTTGATCGCTTCGGCGGTCTTCACCGCGCCCCAGAACGCCAACCAGGCGTCCAGCAGTTGCGGGTCCAGCAGTTCGGCGCAGAACGAGGCCCGGAAGAACGCCGACAAACGCTCCCGGGGCGCCGGCGCGGCCTGGTCCATGGCTTCGCGCAGCAGGTTCATGACCCGCCCGGTGATCGAGCGATAGGCCTCGGCCACCAACTCGTCCTTGCCGGAATAGTGATGGCTGATCAGCCCCACCGAGACCCCGGCCTCGGCGCTGATCTTGCGGATCGACGCGCCCTGGAAACCGTGGAGCTTGAGGCAGGTCAGGGTCGCCTCGATCAGCTCGGCCTTGCGCAACCCGGGTTCCAGGCGGGAAAAGCGCGCTTCCTGGTTCATGGGGCATGACTCCTTGGCAATGACGGGAAATGACAGTTGAACGACTGTACAACAAGCCTTTGTGAACTGGCCAGATTCGCAGCGGCGCCGGGTGATGTTGGCCGAGCGTTCGCTGAAGGCCCTGCGGGCCTTGGCGCAGCCACGCTGCGCTCGACAGCGGCTACAGGCTTCGTGTAGCCGCTGCCGCAGGCTGCGTACGGCTCGGCACGAGCCGCCAATCGTTATCCACGGTTTGCCTGCCGCGCTGCGGTGCTTGGTGTTACGGGCGCTGGGGTAGTGGCGTCAGTCGCGGTAGTCGGGGGCGATGCGCTCGAGCAGGCGCAGCAGCGCGGCCCAGGCCAGTTGCATGGCGTCCGGGTCGCTCAGTTCGCCCTCCTGCAACGGCCGGCCCGGGTCGTTGAACTGGCGCTCGGTGTGGGCGCAGACCGCGTCCGGTGGCAGCACGATCTCCCCCGCCGCCTGGGCCGCCAGCTGGATCTCGCAGGCCTTCTCCAGGTAATACATGCGCAAGAATGCCTGGCTGACGGTTTCGCCCACGGTGAGCAGGCCGTGGTTGCGCAGCATCAGCACGCTCTTGTCGCCCAGGTCAGCCACCAGCCGCTGTTGCTCGGCCAGGTCCAGGGCCACGCCTTCGTAGTCGTGGTAGGCCACCCGGCCATAGAACTCCATGGAGATCTGGTTCACCGGCAGCAAGCCGCACTTGAGCGCCGCCACCGCACAACCGGCCTTGGTGTGGGTGTGCAGCACACACTGGGCATCGTCGCGAGCGCCATGGATGGCGCTGTGGATCACGAACCCCGCCGGGTTCACCGGATACGGCGAAGGCTCCACGGCCTGGCCATCGAGGTCGATCTTCACCAGGTTGGAGGCGGTGATTTCCTCGAACATCAGCCCGTAGGGGTTGATCAGGAAGTGATGCTCGGGCCCGGGCAGGCGCACCGAGATATGGGTGAAGATCAAATCGGTCATGCGAAAGTGCGCGATCAGGCGGTAGCAAGCCGCCAGCTCTTCGCGCAGGCGCTGCTCGGTGGCGCTGCGCTCGGTCAGGGCGTGGGGGCTGGGCACGATCTTATTCATTATTGGAGTCCTCCAGGCTGTTGGGCTGGCAAACGATAGGGCCGCACGTCCGCCGACGTCCAGCCCGTTGGGGTTACTTGCTGGCCCAGGCGTTGAAGCGCTCTTCCAGCTCCTCGCCATGATCGACCCAGAACTCCACGTTCATCGCCAGGGCGCCCTTGAGGTTCTGTTCCGAGGTCGGCACCCACTGGGCCAGCGCCGGATCGAGCCGGGCCGCAGCCAGGGTGTTGGTGGGGCCGTAGGGAATGGCGCGCACATAGTCGACCTGGGCCTCGGGGCGGTTGGCGTAGGCGATGAAGCGCTTGGCCTGGGCCACGTGCCTGGAGCCCTTGATGATCGCCCAGTAATCCATGCCATACAGGCTGCCGGGCCAGACCACGGCCAGGGGCGCGCCGTCCTGGGCGGCCGCGGCGATGCGACCGCTGTAGGTCGAGGTCATCACCACATCGCCGGCGCTGAGCCACTGCGCCGGCTGCGCCCCGGCCTCCCACCACTGGATGTACGGCTTGAGCTGGCTGAGCTTGGCGAAGGCCCGATCCACCCCCTCGGGCGTGGCCAGGACCTTGTACACGTCCTCGACCTTGACCCCATCGGCCAGCAGCGCGAACTCCAGGTTGTACACCGCGCGCTTGCGCAGGCCGCGCTTGCCGGGGAACTGCTTGACGTCCCAGAAATCGGCCCAGGAGGCCGGGGCCCTGGCCAGCTTGTTGCGGTCGTAGGCGATGGCCACGCTCCACACCAGCACAGCCGAGCCACAGGGCTGGGCGGCATCGGCGATCAGCTCGTCGGCGTGGCCCAGGGCCTTCCAGTCCAGGGGTTCGTACATGCCTTCGTCGCAGCCGCGCATCAGGTCCGGACCTTCGATCTGCACCACGTCCCAATCGACGTTGCCGGTGTCGACCATGACCTTGATCCGCGCCATCTCGCCGTTGTACTCGCTCTGGATCAGCTTGCTGCCATCGGCCTTGGCAAAGGGTTGGAACAACGCCACATCCTGGGCTTTCTGGCCGGCTCCGCCGTACCCCACCACGACCATGTCGGGGGCTGCCCGGGCACTGTCCAGGCCCAATGTCAGGGCGAGGCTCAGGGCCAGGAACGAACAACCATGCTTGCGGGTGAGCGCTTTCATCGGTGATTCCTCGTGACGGTGCCCTGCCGGACAGCTCCGGCACGGCCCTTTTTTATTGTTGTGAGGGGCGCCCCGCAGGCTGGGGCGCCAATCGAAGCTACTGCAAGGATCAGTAAAAAAACAAGTTGATTTTTTACTACCGGTAAATTTTTATAGGAAAACAATAACAACGCCAAGGCATCGCCCTGCCCTTGGCCAGCCTGGAGCCCGCGCCATGACCACCGCCTTCCCGCACCTCTTCGCGCCGTTGCAGATCCGTGGCAAGCGCCTGAAGAACCGCATCATGTCCAGCGGCCACGACACCTCGATGCCCACCGACAACCTGGTCAACGAGCAGTTGATCGCCTACCACCGGGCCCGGGCCGAAGGCGGGGTTGGGCTGATCGTGTTGCAGGTGGCCGGGGTCCACGACAGTGCGCGCTACACCAGCCATGTGCTGATGGCCACCGACGATGCCTGCATCGACGGCTACCGGCGCCTGGCCGAGACCTGCCATGCCCACGGCACGCTGGTGCTGTCCCAGGTGTTTCATCCGGGGCGCGAGATCATGGAGTCTGCCGACGGCCTGCTGGCGGTGGCCTATGCCCCCTCGGGCGTGCCCAACGAGCGCTTCCGGGTCATGCCCCGGGCCCTGGACCAGGAGATGATCGACGCGATCATCCAGGGTTACGCCGACGCTGCCCGGCGCCTGCACCAGGCCGGCCTGGATGGCGTGGAGCTGGTGGCCAGCCACGGCTACCTGCCAGCGCAATTCCTCAACCCGCGGGTCAACCGCCGCAGCGACGGCTACAACGGCGAGCTGGAGCAGCGCCTGCGCTTTATCCGCGAGGTGCTGGCGGCCATGCGCGTCAGCACCGCCGACGACTTCATCATCGGCCTGCGCATCAGCGCCGACGAACGCGACCCCGAGGGCCTGACCGAGGACGAGTCCCTGGCCGCCGCCCAACACCTGCAAGACCAGCTGGACTACCTGCACATCGTCGCCGGCACCTCGGCCTCCCTCGGCGGCGCCGTGCACATCGTCCCGCCCATGGCGGTTGAAGCGGCTTACCTGGCCCGTGAAGCTGGGACCTTCAAGGCCGCGCTGCAGATCCCGTTGTTCGTCACCGGACGCATCAACCAGCCCCAGGAAGCCGAGGCCATCCTCGCCAAAGGCCAGGCCGACGTGTGCGGCATGACCCGGGCGCTGATCTGCGATCCGCAAATGCCCAACAAGAGCGACAGCGGCCGGGTCGACGACGTGCGTGCCTGCATCGCCTGCAACCAGGCGTGCATCGGCCACTTCCACAAGGGCCTGCCGATTTCCTGCATCCAGCACCCGGAAACCGGCCGCGAACTGCTGTACGCCCAAGCTCGGCCGGCCCAACAGCGCAAGCGCATCCTAGTGGTGGGCGGTGGCACGGCGGGCATGAAGGCCGCCGCCGTCGCCGCCCAGCGCGGCCACCAGGTGACCCTCTACGAAGCCGGCTCCCAGCTCGGTGGCCAGGTGCTGCTGGCGCAACTGCTGCCCCGGCGCAGCGAATTCGGCGGCGCCAGCACCAACCTGCAACGGGAAATGCAACTGGCCGGGGTCGAGGTGGTGCGCAACACCCGGGTCGATCGCGCCCTGGTGGAGCGCGAACAGCCCGACCACGTGATCATCGCCACCGGCGCCCGCCCCTACTGGCCCCATTTCGAGCGCGCCGGCGAGCTGCAAGTGGTGGACGCCTGGCAAGTGCTGCGCGACGAGGTCCAGCTCGGGCGCTCGGTGGTGGTGGCCGACTGGCGCTGCGACTGGATCGGCCCGGGCATCGCCGAGCGCCTGCTGCGCGCCGGGCACCAGGTGCAACTGGCGGTCAACGGCACTCACTGCGGCGAAAGCCTGCCGCTGTACGTGCGCGACCAACTGGCCGGGGAACTACACAAGCTGGGGCTGCCGATCATCCCCTACGCCCGCCTCTACGGCTGCGACGACAACACCGTGTACCTGCAGCACACCGCCAGCGGCGAGCCGATGCTGCTGGAAAACGTCGACAGCCTGGTGCTGTGCCAGGGCCACCAGCCGGTGGACGACCTGGGTGAGCAACTCAAGGGCCTGGTGGCCTTCCAGCGCATCGGCGACTGCCTGGCCCCGCGCACCGTCGAAGAAGCCATCCATGAAGGCTTGAAAGTCGCCTGGGCGCTTTGAGGCTGCTTTATACTCCAGGGCTTTTGCAGGACGGGTGCTCGGACGCGCCCGCCTTCCAAGCCTGGAGCCCGCCATGACCCAAAGCAGCAAGACGCCGCCCGCGAGCCACCTGCCCGAGCCCGGCGGCGACCACCAGGCCCCCGGCGGCCCGCAGTTCCTTGGCACGCGCATCCGCGGCCTGCGCAAACGCCGCGGCCTGACCCTGAGCGAACTGGCCCAGCAGAGCGAACTCACCGCCGGCTACATCAGCCAGCTGGAACGCAACCTCGCCTACCCCTCCATCCCCGCCCTGTTCAACATCGCCCGCAGCCTGGGCGTGACCATCCAGTGGTTCTTCGCCAGCGAAACCCAGACGGCCCCCGAAGACCAGGGCTACGTGGTGCGCAAGAAACAGCGGCTGCAGGTGAACTACGAAAACGGCATCGTCGACCAACTGCTGACCCCGCAACCGACCCAGCAACTGGAATTCTTGCACTCACGCTTTCCCCCGGGCACCTACAGCAAGGAGAGCTACAGCCATGAGGGCGAGGAAGCCGGGTATGTGCTGTCGGGGAGCTTCGAGCTGTGGGTGGGCGAGCGCTATTTCCAGCTGAGCGAGGGGGACAGCTTCAGGTTCTCCAGCCAGGAGCCGCATAAGTATGGGAACCCTGGGGAGGAGGATGCGGTGGTGTTGTGGGTGATTACGCCGCCGACGTTTTGAGGGGGCGACTGAGCGGAAGCGCAATGCACCGCTCTTTCGTTTACTGAAAACTAGCTGTCACGGGGAGGGAAGTAGGACTGCTGCCATAGCCACTCGCTGAACTGGGCCTCGGTCAGCAGCGCGGGTTGCTCGCCCATTTCATCCCACACGCGATTAATCATGTGCTCCCAGTTACGGGTGAGCTCCATTAGTGGCGCTGCTGAGCTTTAGCCTTTCTATTGCCCTGGTGCATCCATGCTCGGCGGCTTTATTGATAAACCGCACCCGCTCTTGCTTAAGGTTTTGCGTCAACATTTGAGTCGCCATACTCATATAAAGGTTGGCGCGAAAGCTTTTTTCGTCGAGCAACACGATTGGATTGCTCTCAGAGCGACTATTTCTATCGCAACTCGGCATCATCGTTGGCTGGGGGTAGTACCTGCTATACAGGGTTTCATCATTAGGCAACGCGTCGACAAGTGACCGATACCCAGGTGTTTTAACCTCATCGAAGCAATAGAAAAGCATCTGCAAACCCGCTGGAGTAAATCCGTTACTGAAACTGGATTTTAGGAGAGTGCAGACCTTTTCAGCGACTTGATCGCGAGATTCAAATGTCGACAACATTAGCGCTAGACGGTACTGCGCTGCTGGGTTGCCTTCCTCAGCAGAACGCTTGAGCAAAGGTACTCCTTCATTTACAAGCCGAAGCATTTCGTCTCTATATTGTTCTTTTTTTTGGTCGGGAACCTTTTCACTGACCGCTAACTGCTTTCGAAAAGTGAACATATCGTTTTGTATTTCATCGATTTTTTCTAGGTAAGGCAGCGCTTTGAAGTACAGCATCTCGCTTTCGGCGGATACTTTTAGATCACTTTCACTCGCACTTGCGAATGCAGCTAAAAAGACAGAAGCAAGAGCCAAAAAGCTCTTAATGGATGATTTTTCCACTGGAAACGTCCTTTGTATCTTCATTATGATTAAAACTAATGCTGAATCGCCCATACGTTGATAAAAGACAGAATGACCGCTTCCAACCTGCTCAGTACTTCATTCTCTCCATGCTGAAAAACGATCTTCGTATTTGAAAACTTCAAACAGAGGAACTCGTCCATTTAGCCTAACGGGCACGTTCACCACGCTCCGGCCGCCGCATTCGGGAGGGTAACCAGCCCATCGAAACACTACAAGTCACAGCCATGATGCCGGAAGACGCCGGCTATGTGTTGCTGGGGGCTTTGAACTGTGGGTGGGGGAACGGTATTTTCAACTGAGCTAGGGGGGACAGCTTTAATTTCTCCAGCCAGGAACCGCATAAGTATGGGAACCCTGGGAAGGAAGATGAGGTGGTTCACGCCGCCGACGTTTTGAGGGGAAAACGGCAGCTATCGGCCAATAGCGGACGTTCGATCCACCTACGACCTAAGTTCAGCTCACCGAGTTACGATGAAACGGACCACTAAAATGCTGCGCTATGTAGCGCGTTGCTTCGCGGAAGAGTGTCTATGCGTAGCAATTGGCAGGCCAATCAGGACACCATCGTGTGCAATTCGCTTAAGTTTATCGATATAGGACGCCTATGATGGAGACAGCATGGATCACTCTTCTCAGCCCATTGTGCTCGCAGTCGATGGCAAGAACATCCGACACGCCCAGTCCACCAATAGACTCAAATTGTCGAAGATGCTGCAGTGGAGCTGGTAGTTTGACTCCAACCCGCTTGAATAGACTACTGCCATCGTCGAGGTGAAGTGCTACATATTCGTCGAGATGTGCATCGAACTCATGTAAAGCAATGGCTGCACCGCCCAGTGCGATTTGGCCAGGGAGCGCAAGGGGAATGGCGCTATCTTCTTTAATACGGTAAGCCGACTGGACTTTTTTAATCTGCGAAATTTCTGGTATCTGCACAGCCTCATTTTTGGAACTAGGCACGAATTCAAGGCTGCCGAAAAACATCCCCACGATTGAATGCAGCATCACTTGATTTTCATGCAGAAGTTGTGTGGGAGGACTTCTTCTTGGATCAGGGGATTCAGCGGCGAGTGCAACAAGCTCCGAATGCTGAGGCTTCAGCAATCTACGAGCAAACACATCTTTCCCTGTACGGGCAATGACAATTTGTCGATCTGCTGGGACAGAAGCCTCTATCTCGACGATCGCTACGCTGCCCTGTGGACCTGCAAAACCTAATGTGTTCGATCTAATATAGAAAAAAGCTTTGGACTGGAACCAGTCGGAGGTAATTTCTTCAAATTCCAGTTCCTGAGAGTCGCCGAAGGAGGTACCTCTTACGAATGCCTTCAGGGAGGCTTGGATAAAAACTTGAAATTCCGGAACTTCAGCGGGGCATAAAGCGGCTAAATTCGTCGAAGGGATAGCTAATGGTTCCCGGCGGTTGAAGGTTCGGAACTCTTCATGCGCACGTTCTACTCCCTTGCGTAGACGCTCGAGATGCTCCTTGATTCCGGATACGTCCAGTGGGCGAATTCTTTCCTTATCCCTGTGATGGGATTTGTTGAGCAGCGCTAGTGTTGGAGATCCGTCGTTTAGAGCATGATCGTTGACGAAACCTCTGATGATCGGGCTCTTGAACAACTCATTTGGAGGATTCTTGATCAAGCCGCGCAGTCGACTCAGATGATCACTCAGCGTGGGCGCGAAACTAACTGTTGCGGCAGCAGGAAACGCGCGGTCATCGAACAGATCTCCCATACGACCCTCCAGAAATATACGACATTCTGCGAGATAATCTTGGGCCGCTCTGGCGTCGTCGGGGAGAGCCTTGAACTGTTCAAATGCCGCCTGAACTCTAGTTACGCTGGGTGTCAGGAAGATGGTGCCACGAGTGGCTGTAGCAGGATGTACATACTGATGGTTAAAAGAGACTGGCTTGCCTTGTAGATGTCTGGCTACCGCTAGAGCGAAACGCGTGTCATGAGTCGTGATGATCAATTGCGCACTTGCTTTGCAGATTTCATATATAGCTTCAGCAAGCCTATCGCGATTATCTCCATCAAGCAGCTCCTGGGGGTCATCAAGCAGAAGCAAATATAACCCTCCTCGCTCGCTGAGCATGTACTGCCAGTAAGCAAGGTAGAAGCCCAATAGGCTTGCGCGTAGAGCTGAAGCGTTTGACACGTGCTGTGCTGGTGCGGCGAGCCTGTTAGCCCCCACTAGCAGTTGCAACTCACCGCTGCCGCTCATCCGGGTATCCACAAGCTCCAAGCTGGTTGAGGGAAAAGCGCTGGAGTAGATTTTTTGTCGCCAAGCTGTAGCGCTGCTGTGTAGTCTCTTTTGTAGCAGCATAACCTGCTGCTCTGCCAACTCACCTACGGTGATACATTCTTTCAGCGCTAGACTTGCTTCACCGTAAGCCATCAAGCGTTGCTCAAAACTCCGACGTCGCATGAGCTCCGCCACCAGTCGCTTTTGCTTCACGACAGCATCGTCAACAGGGGCTATCGCAGCGACCACGGCTTGCAGCTTTTGTAGCATCCCCACAAGTGAATTTGGCACTGTCTCACACTCGGCGGTTGCTTCTTGACCAATGACCTCTGCCATGAAGCTGTTCCTCGCCGATGTGGCGCGCTTACGCCACTCGGGGTACGCCAGCGCGCGCTCAACGCGATAGATAAGTTTATTGAGCATTTCAAGTTCAGGTCGTCCGCTTCCCAACAACGGTGAAGCAGTAAAGCTGAATTTTGGAAATGACTCTAAGCGGTGGTCGCAGGCCTCAGCAACGCTCTGTTTGAGCGGCGCCAGACTTCCGATGAAGGAGGTATCAAGAAATAATTCGTCTACCACCGCTTGTCGAAGCAGTGAAGTCGGACTTTCTGGAGAGTCGCGTCTTGCCTCTGCAGCAATAGCGGCTGGGAGTCGTGTTGTTATTTCACCTACGACGTGATGAGCCCAAGTAGTGAAGGTTTGCCCTGCGTAGTCCCCTTCTTTAGCCGCCCCGCCTATGTGGTCCTTAATTTTTTGCCCTGTGATGTCATCTACGACATCTTCTAGATTGTGGCCACAGACCGCACAATTGTTTTCGTCGTGCAGTCCAGGATGTTCCTTTATCCAGGATGCAACCCGTGCGTAAAGTCGCACACGTGCCGCTTTGTTTGGCTCGGCAGCAATCTCAACAAGTTCTTCTGCTTCTTTCCGCACCGCAGAAATAAAATCCCGGATGGGTGCTGCCTCAGCATCCGAGAGCTTGGTCAGCCCACCTAGCCGCATAATTGAGGGAAGAGTGCCCAATTTGCCAACTGCGCTAAGTGCCGGAGCAATGCTCTTCACCAAGTCGTTCCGTTGCTTTTCATCCTGAGCATCGAACGCCTCTCCTAACACCTGTTTTGCGTGCTCAAGTCCGGACGACTTGAGCGTTTCCAGCTGAACCGCAAGTTCATCTAGCCTGGTCTCAAGAGTCGAATCGTCTGAAGGAAATGGAACGGCTTCTTGTTCAATAGTTAATGTGTGCTTATGGATCAGGTCTATCAGGTCGCTGCGGGTGACGATATAGGCTTCGTCTGATCTCTCCAGTTCGCCTTTTTTGCTCTTTGAAAGGTCGCCATCAATTTTTTTCTTGGCTTTTTGGGCATGGTTTGCCAGTTGGACCAGAGGTGCCATACCAGTGAGTTCTGACACCGCCTTACCTAATGCTGAGGTAGAGCCGACCTGAACATACGGCAGAATGCCGGGAATCGTCGTCCCAACGCGAGTGGCGATTGGATCTAGGCCCATTTCTTCAAGACCGGAGACTTCTTCCTTCAAGGCGTTGCGCGTTGCGCGCTTCAGGCTTCGACGAACTTGATAGGACTGGCTATCTTGATCTTCGAATACCAACTCGACCCAAGTATTGACGGGGATCGCTTGGGTGGCTAACGCTTCCATCGCCGGGTCTGGCAGCGGCACAACCGGCGGGGCGTTATGAATAGCGCCTCCATCAACTTCAAAATCAAAATCCTTGTTGCCTAACTCCGGTGGTCGCTGAGGTCGTAAGACCTCCCCGGTCAACGCCCAGACGATGGCATTAATGAGGGATGTCTTGCCGCAACCGTTGTACCCTTCGAAGAGGGTCACACCGTTTTTGACTTCAAAGGCGAAGGCGCTTGGTTTGGCTTGTGTGGTTCCAGCATGATGAAGACCGGCGAACTGATGCGCTTTGATCGATACGAGAGAAAATCTGCGGAGAGAGTCTGAGGGGGTGGCATTCGAAGGTGGGGGCTGCGGATCGGGAGCGGCAATAGCTGCATCGACTATAGCCTCCACATCTGTGGTTTGAACGTTGGCTGCCCATCGAGATTTATTTTTTGTATACCAGCGAAGCACGCCCCGCGACGCGTTTGATTTAAGTTGGAAAGCACTTCCGTCATCGCCCACGCTAACGGGTACACCTGCTATCAGGTCTGCGCAAAGGCTATCCAGCGTATGTAAGTGCAGTGGGCGATTCGCTGTCATCATTCCATTCTCTTTTTTGCGTTCGTCGAGCATAGATCTAAAGATGGCCATGCGCCATTTTCAACTTTTCTCCGCACCTGCACTCATTCCCTATGACACAGCACTCCTAGAGCGGTACCGCACTCGACCGTCAAAATATCCATTTCGAAATTCGACTTTGATACAGGAAGGCTGACTTATAGTTGGAACTATTGTTTCTGGTGGGGTAGCGGTCGATTGCGAACGTCCGCTTATGGCCGAAAGCTGCCTCCTCAAATCTCAAAGACGCCGCTTATCAACCAACAATAAGCGGCGCTTCTATCTACTTAGTACGGTGTAGCCCTAACTCAGAGCCCCTCCCTCAGCCGCTCTTCCACCCAACCCCAAACTCACATCATCTATCACCGCCTTACCCATCTCCGCCAAAAAGTGCGAAGCCCAAGCATAGCGCTCACCCTGCTCTTCCATCGCGGCATCCAGCGCAAGTTTCTTGGCGTAGTACAGGAGTGTCGAGGCGTGCTCCAACGCCTGCTCCAAAGGCACATCAGCGTTTACGCGAAACAGCGTTAATTCAGGATCGGCACAACTGCCAAAGGTAACGAAACCCAACGTCTTGACTGTGGTGGAAGTGCTCATCGGACACCTCCTACAACAGCCCGGAGACGGGTATTACGAAAGGAAGGTCCAGATAGATTACGGGCGTACATGATTGAAACTCCCATATCGGTAATGAGAGCTGCCGCGTTCGTTCTCAGGCGAATGGGTGGCAGCTGTGCGCGGGCTGAGAAACCGGAGATACAGGAACCCGGCAGACCCGAAGGTCTCCCACGCACAGCCGCCATAACACGAATAGACGGGCACAAAAATGCGCCAGCATCGTGGGCGGGCGCTTGTGCGCCTGCATCTTACCGGGTTCTCAGGCCCGGTCGCTGATTTTGCAGCGACCGCAGCAGACTAGGCGCTCTGCTTAGGGTCCGGCAACCGCTAAACCGTAGCCGGTTATGTCCCTCGATTGGCCGAGCCGCTATGCTCTCCCCCACCTCGGATAAGGACATCTGCCCCCTCATGATCGACCGCGAACAACTCCATCAAAACGGCTACCAGTTGCTGCGCCAGGCGGTACCCGCCAACTGGCTGGATGAGTTGCGGGCCACGTTCGAGGCGGGGGTGATTGCGCCGCAACAATGGCCGGTGCCTCGGGGCCACGATTGGCGTCATGCGCTGGTGGATCTGGATGCGCGGGTGCAGGCGGTCTGTCGGTTGCCAGCGGTGCTGGCGGTGGCCGGCGAGTTGATTGGGGAAGGTTTTTTTCTGGCTCAGGTGGAGGGCCGCGAGCCGTTGCCGGGGGGCGGTCATCAGGCGCTGCATCGGGATCTGTCGGAGCAGCGCCTCGGGGATCGGGCCATTGCCCTGGTCTATCTCGATGACTATGGACCGGCCAATGGCGCGACGCGCATCGTGCCCGGCAGTCACCGCCCTGGGGAGCTTTTGGCGCCCTTTGATTTCAGTGAGGAGTCCCATGCGGTGCAGCTCTCGGGCGCTGCGGGAGACATTCTGCTGTTCGATGCCGATCTGGTGCATGGGGCCAGCCTGAACCCCAGCGGCGCGCGCCGCCGCAGCTTGCTGATCAGCTATTGCGCCCAGGGATTGTATGAGGCTCATCTGCAAACGCTGGGCCTGCGCTTTGTGCGCATGGATACCAGCGAGCGCTTCGAGCCTGCGGACTTTGTCTGAGTGGGCTCGGGCGCCAGGGGTGCGTCAGCCAAAGCGTGGCGCTCACTCAGGCTGTCCTTGAACTAATCCGTTGCGCGGTCAACCGCCCCCTCACTCTCCACGCCCATGGGCCACGGCCAGTGCCAACAAGCGGGTGAAGTTGGCGATGGCGAAATACAGGTCATCCAGGGTGTCGCCATCCCACTCCTCCACCGCTTCGCGCTGGGCGGTCAGCGTGGCGATGCGCGCCTCGATCTCGACGATTTCCGCCTCGCCACACTGCCGGGCGATGGCCTCCCAGGCGGCCTGGGGGATGTTCTGCTGCACAGAGAGGCCAGCCTTGGCTTCAGCGATCAGCGTAGTCAATTTGCTCATGGTTCATCATCCTCAAGAGGCTAGGGCTTGCCGCGTTCCGCCCCTGGCGGGTGGCCGAAGTGGGCTTTATAGGCGTGGTTGAAGTTGGCGGGATTGGCATAGCCCAGGCGATAGGCGATTTGCGCCACTTGCCATTTGCCCTGGCGCAACAGGGTGCGGGCCAGTTCCATGCGCTGCTGGCGCAGGTACTGCAGCATCGACTGGCCGAAGACCTGGGCGAAGGCCCGGCGCAGGGTGGTTTCCCCTACACCCAGTTGCTGGGCCAGGGCCTGGCTGCCGGGCGGCTCGATCAGCTGGGCGTCGAGCAGGCGCCGGGCTTCGTGGGCCAGGTCCAGGCGGCCGCGCACCGTCGGCGGTGGTCCGGGGCGCTGGCCTTGCAGGTGCGCCGCCAGCTCCACCAGCACCGCCAGGCTCAGGCTCTCCTGGTGCAGGCGCTCCAGGGCGCCCTGGTACGGCGACTGGTATAGCCGTCGCAGCAGGTTGCCCAGGGCCTGGCAGCGCTGGAATTCGCTGAAGCACATGCCGTCGTCCAGCAGGCCGAGCAAGGGTTGCAGGCTGGAGTCTTCCTCGGCCAGTTCGCGCAGGTAATGCCCGGCGATACGCAGCCCGGAGAGGCAGGCGTGGCTGCCGGCGGGCAGTTGGTCCACCGCTTCCATGGTCTCGCTCAGACCCAGGGCGTGGGGCGCACCGGGGGTGTAGTGGTTGAGCTGGCCATCGACCCGGTGCCGCCACTGGCCGTCGAGCACCTGGACGATGCACAGGCTGTCCGGCAGCACCTTGTGGATGCGCAGCGGCTCGGGAAATTGCAGGTTGCAGTCGAAGTACTGCACATGGGCGCGCACGGTGCGGGCGCGGTAGTGGCCGATGGCGCTGCCCATCACTCGGCGGGCAGTGGGATCGAAGACCCCGGCACGGGCCAGGGCGCCGGGCCGGTCGAAGCGAAATTGGGTGTCGAGATAGGGGTTCCAGCATTCCATCGGTAAAGCGTGTCCATGACTGCCTGGCGTGCGGTGGCCAATGGTAACCCACTCACACTTTGTCCATCGCCACTTGTGAGCGACGGCATTTTTAGTGTGCGCGACGGTCATAGTGCTTGGCAGCGCGGCCAGCGCCGACTTCAATAGCTGCCCCTTTTCAATTTCTCAGGAGCGTGAAGGATGCACTTGTATAGCCGATGGACGGCCGCATGGGCCATGGCGTTGGCCCTGGTGGCCGGGATGGCCCAGGCCGAGGAACGCCCGCAGGTGGCGGACAAGATGGTGGCCTACAACGGCCCGCACGGGGTGAAGGTCTGGACCCTGCGCATCGGCGAGCGCAGCGCCAACCAGGCGCTGGTGCAGGTGGAAGACGCCGACCACGACTGGAACATGCGCATCCAGAAGATGAACGTGGAACAGACCTCCCGCGACACGCGCTATTTCACCCAGGTCGACGGCCAGAAGTTCGTGGTGCTGGTGCTCCAGGAAGGCTATGGCGAGCTGCACCTGCCGGGCCAGGCCAAGCCGCTGAAGGTGGGTTATGACGACAACCTGTCCAGCTATGGCAATGCCCAGGCCTTCCTCAACGACTACCTCAAAGCGCAATGACCCTCACGCGGGCGAGCGCCCCCGCGCCGCCCGTGCTTGTTCCCTCCCCTGATCCAAGGCTCCCCCATGACCGATGCCCAACACCCCGATTCCGCCCTCCCGCCCATGGCCGAGCATCCCCAGGCCGCCCAGCGCCAGCGAGTGATCGCCGAGCTGCAACAGGTGATCGAGCGCGTGCCCGAGCAGAGCGAGTTCACCAACACCCGCCGCTACCAGGTGTTCGGCCCGTTGCTGACCCTCGCGTCCCTCGGCGCCCTGGCCCTGGGCCTGCACCAGGGCAAGACCGGCCTGCTGCTCTGCGGCCTGTTCCTGACCCTGCTGTTCGCCGTGGTCAGCTGGCAGCACCGCAACGCCGGCCAGCAGGTTTTCATGCGCCTGACCCGGCGCCAGTTGTTCGCCGAGCCGTTGAGCGCGCCGGTCAACCTCACCGACGTGGTGGACATCCAGGTCAAGGACGAGCTGCTGCAAACCCTGCAACAACTGACCTTGCGCGCCGACGCCCCGCTGCCCAGCCATCGCCCGGTGCGCCAGCTGTTCGGCAACCAGGCCGTGGCCCTGCGCGACCCGCAACCGCAGATCCGCATCCACTCCGCCGGCCTGATGCGCGCCGGGCAAAAACTCAGCGTCGATGACATCTGCGCCCTGCTGGACGCCTACTGCCAGGCCGCCAACGCCCAGCAGCAACTGGATGAGCTGCAAGGCCGTGGATAACGCCGGCAAGGAAGCGCTGCTGGAACAACTGCAAGCGGCCGCCGACGGCCCCCAGGGCCAGTGTGAGATTCATGAGCGCTGCCTGGGCCAGGCGGCCCTGCTGGCCCTGCTCTCGGTGCTGTTGCTGGCCATCGGCGGCTGGTTGGCCAGCCTGCCTACGGCCTGGCAGTTGCACTCGGCCCAGCTGTTGTTCTGGGGGCCTGGCGCGCTGCTGCTCGGCGCTGGGCTCGCCGGCCTGATGGGGGCCGAGGCCCTGCGCCGACGCCACGGCCAGCGGGTGCTGGCACTGAGCGCCGACAGCCTGCAGTTCGCCAACGCCACCGAACCCACGCCCTGGACCTGTTTCGATGCCTTCGAACTGGAGCAGCGCTACCTGAGCCTGGCCGTGGTGTTCTCGGTGAGCGCCGGCCAGCGCGCGCCGGAACTGGCCCCGGCCGGCTTCAAGGCCCTGGCCGCGCCCAACGCCCGGAGCGTGGCGGCGGGCATGCGGGTCCGCCTGTGGCTGTGCAATCCCATGCTCGACGGCCGACGCCTGGGCTTCGAAGACCTGACCGACCTGCTCTACGCCTACCTGGAGGCGGCCCAGGCTCGTCGCACCCTGGGCCAGCTGTTCCCCGAGGTGCAGCGCTTGGGCGCCAGGCCATAGCCCCTCCCCCGACTGAAACCGCTGCCGCGCCCCGCCGCTGCTCTACCAGCAGAGGCGGCGGTGAACGCTCAGCCAACAGCGCTGAAAATAGGCGATCCGGCACTTAATTCGCCGCGCCGCGGCGGCGATTGCCGATAATCAATTCCTGCCTACTAAGGGCAACTTGAAAGTTGCCGAGAAAGTTCAAGAAAGCCCCCCCCATCGCACTTTTTAACAATCTTTAGCAAAAGCCCTGAGGTTGCCGAAGGTTACCCGTTGGTAGGGTTCACCCCCGAATTTAACCCCAACTTAACCTTCGTAGATCCAATGAAACGGCCAAACTTTCCCCACCTGTTATGTGTTGTTTGCGGCCTGATGAGCATGCATGCCCACGCCACCAGTTTCGTCATGACCACCGATATTTCGGTCAGTCTCACCATGAGTGCGTCCAAAGGCACTAGCGGCTCGTTCAAGGACGACAAGATCGTGCTGGCGGCCAAGGATGACGCAGCGGCATTCGTTGCCAGTGACGGCGATATTCGCGGGGTCCGCATTGAAGCGGCATTCGCCAGGATTCGCCAAGTAACGGGGGACTCGCAACTCTCGGACCTGCAACTAGCCAGAGCCATCCTGGTACTTTAAATGGAATTTACATGCCTCTTGCCAACACCCTCGTGGACCCGCAACTGATCAATATCCGCCATCTGTTCGCCACGCCGGTAGCGAGCCTGCGCCACCCCGATGCCCACGCGCTGAATGTGCAACTCAAGGCCCTGATCGCCAGCCGCATGGCCCAAGACCTGTGCGGCGCGCAGCACAGCAACGACGGCGGCTGGCAATCGCCGAGCGATTTCAACCTCTGGGGGGGCACGGCTTGCGAGTCCCTGGTGCAATTCGCCAAGGACTTCGCCAGCCAACTCACTGCGGTGCACAGCGAACAATACGGCCTGGTCGAACCCAACTTCGAGTGGAAGATCAACGCCTGGGTCAACGTCAATCAAGCCGGCCATGCCAATGCGCTGCATGGGCACCCCGGGGCATTCTGGTCTGGGGTCTATTGGGTCGATACCGGCGGGCGCGAAGAGCAACTGCAGGTGGGAGGCGATATCGAATTCATCGACCCCAGAGGCATGATCGCCTCGACTTACAACCCGGCACTGCGCATGCGCATCAAGGACTGTTTGGCAGCAGGTTTTGGCATCACCCAAGTTCCGGAAAGTGGCACCTTCCTGATGTTTCCCTCATGGCTTTTGCATTCGGTACAGCGCTATTCAGGTAACCGGCCAAGAATATCCATCGCTTTCAACTTCGGTGTTTGAAACAACGTGCGATTTAACCAAGTTGATCGGCAGGCAGGTGCAACTTTCAGGCAGTAGGTCGCGCGATATTCAAACGATAAAAAGCCTCGTCCAGCGTCCGCAAAAGACTCGCCGGCGCTGCCGCAAAAAGCTCCCGTAGCGCTTCGGTAACACGGTCATCGCGTTGCCCGCAGGCCGCAAGTGCCTCGACTGCGGCGCGAGGCACCAGGGTGGCGCGGGTCGCGTCGCACAAGATCGCCCACTGCCCTGTCGGGTACCACACCGCGGCAAACACCGCTGTTCCACGCTCCTCATGCTGGCGGGCATTGGGGTTGCCGCCCACGTCCTGCAAGAGCCTCGGCAGGGCGTGGGGGCTGCTGACGAAAGCATGCTCCAGGCTGGCGAACTTGTGCGCCGCCAGGGTGTGGCGACGCCAGGCACAACGCACATGGGCGGCGCCGAACTCCAGTGATTCGCCGGGTATTTCACGGACCTGGGTCCAGGATAAAGCGGTCATTGGCAGCTCCTTGCGTGGTATCCAGCACCCTGCATTGCTCCTGCCAGAAGCCTAGCTGGTTTCGATCAGGCCCAGCTAACCCCAGAGCGAGTAATGGCAACCATCAGCATCATGCAAGTGATTGTCCATCAAGGGGCGATGATGCCAATATGCCTTTACGCTAAAGGCCTCAGCAATTGAGAGTTTTAGTGCAACGCTAGGTACTTGCCGATCTTGGCCATACACCACAACATTTTCCTCGACCGCTACAGTAAGTGCCGGTCTGTATTGAATCAGGACGATGAACGAACACGCACTGAAACTCGCCACCTACTGGCGAAACTCTCTGGCCGACGCAGAGAACGGCAACGGCGCACTGGACGCCAGCCAAGCCGAAAAACTCATCGAGGTTCCAAACTGCAACGTGTCGAGCGGACGCCTGCCAGTCGAGCTCGCCGAAATGCTGTTCATGGGTGAGCCGCAAACGGCTGCCACGATCAAGGTCACCCTGCGCCCACTGGTGTACTACCAGCGCCTGGAACACGGCAAGGCTCGCAAGGACATGCCGGCAGTGGTCACACCATTGGTCTGTGATGTACTGGTTACCAGGGACGGCCGCTTATACCCGACCTCCCGAGTACTCCTTCCCCGCGACATTCTCGAACCACTGGACCAAGACAATTTCACCATTGGTACCCAGGCAGACCTGGATGCATTCCTGTCCACCGAGGAGGTGCCCTGCTTCGAACCATTGGCTGCAGAGCAGACGCAGGATGAGGAGGAACATCACGCCCAGTGGCGAACCTACCTGCACTTTTGCTGGAAAATGCTTCGGACCGTCAGCAATGGCTGGAAACATAACCAAGACAGCCTGATGCATGCCAACCACGGCTTGTTATTCAAAGAGGACAAGCCGAGCGGTTTCAGCCAAAACATCGTGCGTCTCTACGACTACCTGCGCCACCAAAAACCCAAGGCACAGCTGTTCGAGCGCTTTGCCCAACACACTCCTTCTCTCACCGAACCCTGCCTGGCACCACACAGTGGCTTTGCCGTACGTCTTGCCCACGCTGGCGATGAATACGCCCTGGCTTCGGCCCAGCGGGACGCCTTGACCCATTTGCTGGTTGGCGAGGCAGGCGATGTATTAGCCGTCAATGGCCCTCCCGGTACGGGCAAGACCACCTTGGTGCTGTCAGTGGTAGCTTCCTTGTGGGCTCGAGCAGCGCTGGCCGGTGGCGATCCGCCAGTAATCGTCGCCAGCTCCACTAACAACCAAGCCGTCACCAATATCATCGCCGCCTTCGGCAAGGACTTCGCTCACGGCTGCGGCCCGCTCGCCGGGCGCTGGCTGCCAGAGATCAAGAGCTTCGGTGCGTATTTCCCCAAGGCTTCAGCCGAAAAGGATATGTCGAACGCCTATCAGACCCAGGCCTTTCTCACCGGCCTGGAATCACCGGCGTATCTCGAACAGGCCCAAGCCCAATACCTGGCAAAGGCTATCGAGGCCTTTCCCGACGCCCAAGAGCCTGGTGTGCGCGATGTGGTCGAACGGTTGCGTGAACAGATCCAGGTTCGCCACCAGCAACTGCTCGGTATCGAACAGGCCTGGCCCGCTCTGGTTGCCGCGCGGGAGGCCGTTATGATGGAGCTTGGACCCACTCCCCAAGCTACGATTGCACAACGCGAACTCTCCTGCGATGAGCAGCGTCAGCAGCTCTGTGCCGCACAACAGCGCTTGAAAAACTTTCGGCATTACCTAGCCCACGAATCGCTGTTCTATACCTTGTTCAACTGGATCGGACCGGTGGCCGCCAAGCGGTTGCGCCTGGCCAAGCTTCAATTGGCCGAGACCGACCCGTTACTCCAAGGCGCTACAAGTATCGCTGAGATCGAAAACTACCTGACGTCTGCCGAGGCCGTTGCGCTTGCCACCCTTGCCGAACGTGAAACACGTCTACGCCTCGGCCAACAATTGCTGGCCACAGAGCAACGCGAACTGGCGACATGGCGGTTGAAGATCGCTGTACTGGCGCAAGCCAGTGAAAAGCCGGCAGCGCAGGTCACTCTTGCCGAATGCGATGTCTGGGCCGACACCTCTGTGCGTTTCGAAATTTTCCTCCTGACCACCCACTACTGGGAGGGTCGCTGGCTAATGGAGCTTGCCGAAGACCTTCCGACGATCCTCAAGCGAAGAGGCAAGAACGGCGCGAAGACCATTGCCGGCAACTGGCGGCGCTGGATGAAGCTAACACCCTGCGTAGTCGCGACCTTCTTCCGCTTGCCGGCCGAACTACTGTGCAAACGTCACGAGAATGGCAACTTCGTCGATGATTACCTGGTTGATTTCATCGATCTGTTGATCGTCGATGAAGCTGGCCAGGTCCTGCCCGAAGTGGCCGCCCCATCGTTTGCCCTCGCCAGGCAGGCATTGGTAATCGGTGATACCCAGCAGATCGAGCCAATATGGTCGATCCCGACCAGCGTGGATATCGGTAACCTGGCCAGCGCCGGACTGGTGGAGCGAAGCCAGGTAAAACACGGCTATGCGGCTTTCTGCAACGGCGGCCACAGCGCGGCCAGCGGCAGTGTCATGGCTGTAGCCCAAAGTGCCAGCCGCTACCACTACGACCCTGAGCTTGCGCGCGGCATGTACCTGTATGAGCACCGCCGTTGCTACGACTCGATCATCGCCTTCTGCAACGCCCTTTGCTACAAGGGCAAGCTGCAGCCGCGTCGGGGGCAGAAACCTGCCGGCGGACTACCCGGACTCGGCTACTTGCATATCGACGGTCTCTGCCGACAGGACAATCAGGGCAGCCGCGAGAACCTGCTCGAGGCACAAACCATCGCCGCCTGGATTCAGGCCAATGAAGCCCAGCTCAGGCAACGTTACGGCAACAAGGAGTTGTGCGAGATCGTCGGGGTGATCACGCCTTTCAGTGCTCAAGCGGCCACCGTCGCGCAAGCCTGCGCAGCCCTTGGTATCCGCGCAGGCAAGGGCGCAAGTGAAATCACCGTGGGCACGGTGCATTCGTTCCAGGGTGCCGAACGGCCAGTGGTGATTTTTTCGGCGGTGTATTCCAAACACGACGACGGTGGCTTCATCGATCGTCGGGAGAGCATGCTCAATGTGGCGGTTTCCCGAGCCAAAGACAGTTTTCTGGTGTTTGGCGACATGGACCTGTTCAGCCAGGTGCCACCTGGAAAGCCACGTGGATTGCTAGCTCAGTTCCTGTTGGCAAACCCAACCAATGAGTTGCAGTTCGCCTACCAGCCCAGAGAGGATCTTGGTACTGGCCTGAGTCATCTACATGAATGGGTAGAACACGACGCATTCCTGGCACAAACATTACGGACAGCACGCCAGCAGGTGCAGATCGTTACGCCCTGGGTCCGGCTGCGTTGTCTGCACAGCACCGGTGCTTTGGCGCACATGCGCGATACGGTACAGCGTGGAGTACAGGTGGAGGTCTACACTGACCTGCTACTCAATACCGAGCCCACTCCCTCGAATCCCGGCGGAGATCCCAAGAAAGTGCAGCAGTTCCAGTCAGTACTAGCCGAACTCAAGGCTCAGGCCATTCAGGTGCGCGTGGTGAAAAAGGTACACAGCAAACTATTGATGGCTGATCAGGAATTGCTATGTGTAGGCTCATTCAATTGGCTGAGCGCCCAACGCGAGGGAGACTTCGTGCGCCATGAAACCTCCATGGTCTATCGCGGCAAGGCTGTCCGGGATGAGATCGAGGTCAATCGCAACAGCTTGGCGAAGCGGGTGACACCCTACACGTAAGCTGGCGAACTGGCCGGTTCGATCAACGTTGTACATATAAGAATTTCAGAGCGCTATAGCACTCGCCTGAGGTCGAAAGCTCCCGACTGCAGATGGCAGCCATCACCAAGAGCTGAAGCCTCAAAGTAGGTGAATTACAAAGACCACCGAACAAGGGACAGTTCAAATGTTAACGGGAAAAACCACGTGAGCTCAGCTACGGACGAATACTCCATAGAGAAACACAAACACCTCTATGCCAAGTGGTGCGCAGCCTCCGCATACGGTCGCGGCCTGAGCGGTGGAGGCAACGTCTTGGCTTTTAATCTCATAGAGAGCAGTGGGCTAGCCCAAGTAACCGGACCAGAACATATCGAACAGGACGTCGACAAATGGCAAATGAATTTCATGAAGAAGATCGAGACCGAGGCAACACGTTTGGGAGTAACCAAATTCTCCTTCGGCCATGCCCATAAACTAGTCAACATCTATTTGAAAACCATGCTGGTCTGCGGCGGCCACCATCAACATCCAAGAGTTGCCCTGATCCATCCTCCTCTGGATTACGAACTCTTCAAGGGACTGCGCAGTTACTTATGGAACAACCGTTCAACACTGGGCAAGGCACGCTTAGCCTTCAACTCCGCGCAAAAGCGCAATCCACGATGGACCAAGTTCTCCGAGGCGGACTACACAGCACACATAGATGCCATCAAGCTACTGATGGCCGACAAACCTCTCTATTTGGTCGAGGAGCACTGGAAGCTATAAGCAGGCCAGAAACCGAACCGCTTGACCGCCAACCCTGGGCACTCCAATAGAAGCTCTGGAACGAAGCTGCCATCAGCGGCTCGTCACCCTCCACCCAGTACTGGCACCTGCCTGAAACGCTTCTGGTAATCGCCCAGCGACAGGCCGGTCTTGCGCTTGAACAGGCTGCGAAAGGTGCTGAGATCGTTGTAGCCCACCTGCTGGCAGGTCTGCTCCATGCTGAGCTAGTCCGGTTCCGGCAGGCGAAAGCCCAGGGCCAGGGTCGCTTCCATGCGGTGCTGGGCTTGGGCCACCAGCTTGTCGCTGTGGCCGTGCTCGCCCAGCAAGTTGGCTTAGGGCGCCTAGCCGATACGGTTGGTCTCGAACAGCAAGGGCTTGGCGGTGGCGCTGACCAGAGGCGCGCCGCGAGTTTTCCACCAGGCGGATCGCCAGGTTCAGGTAGGACGTAACGGCCCCGGCGCAAAACAGGCCTTCCTGCTCGATGAGGAGCAAGCGTAACCGCAAGTAACGCCGGGCAAAATCACCGGTCTGGGCCCAGGGGGGGGTGGCGTATCGGCTATCGAGCAGGCCGGCCTCGGCCAGCAGGAAGTTGCTGGTGCAGTAGGTCGCCAGCCAGGCGCCCTTGGCGTGCTGGTGGCGCAGCGCCTTGATCAGGGCCTGGACCAATGTCCGGTTGCCGATTGCGAAACTGCACTCCACTTGACCACCTGATTGCATCGGTACTGACCGCTCGATTGAATTGCACTTGACCAGGCGTTTGCATTCGGTCTGACAAGCGCGCTTAGTCACCATGATCGACTGAGAGCTGCGCGTTGTGGCGGTGGCGACAGGCAGAAATCGGCCAAAAGCGGACCTTGAAAGCAATTACAATGTGAGTCCCCTTTACCATCTTTTAGCAGCCACGCCAGCGGCCGCCATTGGGGTTATAGAGGGGTCGTTTGCAAAGAGTGTGGACTTACGTTAATGGCCTTGCTGCCGTTCGTACAGTGCGCGGTGAGTGACACTGAAGAGTCCAAATTGCTGATTTCCGGCACTGCGGCTAACGTCCGCTGCTTTAGTAGGTGCGGATATAGCGGTTAGATGTTGCCTCATATTCAGAAACACTAGTGCTGTGAATGATCCAGAGGCCGGACACCATTATCGAAAACGACGTTTCGTTTTCGAAACGTCGTTCCCTCGATACAGTGCGGTTTTCTGATCCGGTCCATGCGGAAATGCCGGAAATCTTCACGTGCAGGATCCCAGGCCACCAGATACCAGAGTGGCGGCAGAATCAACATCGCTTGCGGCTCAACTACACGTGTGCTGCTTTCACCTTTCGCATCGCGGTAATTGAACCGCAGATGCCGGTGCTGAAGAAACGCTGCCTCGAATTCCGGAAGCAAGGCAGGGTCCATTGTTCCGATACTGGATCTGTCTACCTGCGGGGCAAGTTCGCCAATGTACAGGCAGTCCAAAAAATGCCGCAAATCCCGAATTTTGTCTGACGGCAGTGCCTTTTCAATCTTTGCAAGCCCGGTATCTGCAATGCTTGAAAATGGTAGATTTCCCGCCGCGCGCATAGATGCCACGCTGATCAAAAGCGCAAAAACCTCGATCACTGAAAGACGTGGCGCGGTCTGGACTGAACGAGGGTCAAGCTGCAGCCCGCCGCCGCGACCTGGTTCAGAGCGAATGACAAAACCCTGTTCTCGCAACGCATTAATGTCACGTAGCAGCGTGCTGCGGGATGCCCCTACCTGTCCTGCGAGCTCGGCAATGGTTGATGATCCGTTGCGACGGAGACTGCGTATGATGGCTTCTTGTCGAAGGCGAACATTCATTTTCTTTGGATCAATAATCAAAGGTTTCAGATTTTGACACCTTTACCTCGTAGTTTACGAGTGTCGACGCCAGCTGAATGTCTGGCTCGAACCCTCGGACCTACCGGCATTCAGTGCTGCACCACTGCCTGATTGCCCATCCAAACCCAAAAGGAAGATGAATGTTTAACTCCAACGGCTTTCCCCAGCCCACTTTGATATCGGTAAACGGCGTTGAATTGGAGGTTTTTGAAGCCGGAAAAGAAAACTTTGGAAACCCGATCGTGCTTTGTCACGGCTGGCCGGCGCATGCCTTTTGCTGGCGGTATCAATTGCCAGCACTTGCAACCGCGGGCTATCACGTCATCGTGCCGAACCAGCGTGGGTATGGCAATTCTGCACGGCCGACTGACGTGACCGCATATGACCTCGCACATTTGACTGGCGACCTTATCGCGCTGCTTGATCACTTCGGATACGACGATGCCGTCTTTGTCGGCCATGATTGGGGCGCTAATGTTGTCTGGGGTACGGCGTTACTGCATCCAAACCGAGTGAGCAAGCTCATCGCGCTCGCACTTCCCTATCAGGAACGGGGTGATATCCCGTGGGTGGAGCTGATCGAAAACATCATGGGGCCTGATAACTACATGGTGCATTTCAACCGGAACCCTGGAGTGGCGGATGCGATCCTGGATCGAAACAGGCAACAGTTCCTTCGAAATCTGTATCGCAAGAATGAACAAACACAAGCACCCGACCTAGGAATGGCAATGATCAACTTGGCTGAGGCTGAGGCTGATACCGGAGAGCCGCTCATGACAGATGCCGAGCTGTCTGTCCTCGACGCCGCGTTCGAGGTCTCTGGCTTCACGAGCAGTATCAACTGGTATCGAAATCTAGACCGCAACTGGCATCTCTTGGCGGACGTAGACCCGATTGTTCCTCACCCCGCCCTAATGATCTACGGGGACCGCGATACGATACCCAAGTCCCCCAATCTGAGTGACTTTGTGCCAAACGTTGATGTTGTCAGTCTGGACACAGGCCACTGGATTCAGGAAGAGAAGCCAAAAGATACAACCAAGATAATTCTGGATTGGTTAAAGCAGACGTCTGCAAGCTGACCCTCAAAAGAGCAACAACTCATTTGCGCCCTCTGTCATGACTGGAGGGCGCATACGAACGCTGAAGGAAAAACGCTGGAGAGCCGACCTTTTTCGTCACTCCGCCGCCTCGAAGTGAATCGCCTCTGATTTCATAGACGGGTGCGAATGTCTGGCTTTTGCCAATTAGCCAATTCTGAATGACGAAAGCGGGTCGTTCTCTGTCGGTCGTCACTTCGGCGTGTGCTGGTCAAGTCGAACGCAAACGATTGCTCAATTGCAATGCAAATGGGTGGTCAAATCCATGCAATTACTCACCGATGAAGGCGGCCATTTCAGCCACGAACGGTGCGATCCGCGGCGATGCTCTGGCCCGAGCCGGCGCGCTGCCGATGGGCCTTTCGCCAGGCCTCCTCACTGCAAAAAGAAATGCTCCTTGATGCAATCCAGGATCAGCGCCTTGACCACCTGCATCGCTTCATCGTGCTTGCTGCCCACGCGCATGCCGATCTCCAGCTCGTAGGACGGCATCGGCACGGGACAGGGAAAGGTTTGCAACGAGGTGATCCGTGCCATCGCCCGGGCGGCGTGGGTCGGCACGGTAGTGATCAGGCTGGAGCCCACCAGCAGGAACGGCACGGCGGCAAAGTGCGAGGTCGAGACCTTGACCGTGCGCTTGTAGCCGGCGGCGTTCAGCCCTTCGTCGACGATGCCCACGTAGCCAGCCGAGGACACCAGCAGGTGCGGGCGCCCCGCGTAGTCTGCGGCGCTCTGGGGGATCGAGTTGTGGGCATCGGCGATGCACAGGTAGTTGCCCCGGCCCAGGCGGGTGCGAGTCACCAGTTGGGACGAGAAGCCACCGGCGCTGATGGCGATATCGACCTTGTGACCCATGAGCATGTCCTGCACCACGCCGCTGTGGGTCTGGCGGAAGATGATCCGCAGCCCGGGCAGGCGCTGCTCCACCGCCGCCAGGATCTGCTGCCCGAGGGCGATCTCGCTGTCGTCGGAAAGGCCGATGGTGATGGTCCGGCCACGGGTCTCCCGGCCGCCCACCGACAGGCTCAGGGCCAGGCGGCAACGATCGATGGCCTCGCCGATCAGCGGCGCCAGCTCATTGGCCCGGGTGGTCGGGCGCAGGCCACGGCCGGTGCGCTCGAACAGCGGGTCGCCGTAGATGTCCCGCAGGCGCCCGAGGGCGGCGCTGACCGCCGGCTGGGTGACCCCAAGGCGAATGGCGGCTCGACTGGCCCCGCCCTCCTCGATCAAGGCGACGAACACCCGGAGCAGGTTGAGGTCCACCGCTTCGATATCAACTGGATTCATATCAGATAGCCCATATAGCGCGTTGCTCTATATTCTAGCCTTCTTAAAATGTCCCCCCATAACCTTTTATCGCCCACTAAGCGATTGAGCGGTAAGGCTTTTCAAGCGACACAGGAATATCCGCAGCAGGTGCAACCCGGGCCCGATGGGCACCAGGAAAGGCACGGCGGATACCAGGGGACTAGACATGAAACAGCATGCCAAGCACGGCACAGCCCTGGCGGCCTTGGCCCTGCTGCTGGTGGTGCCTGCCGGGGCGTTGACGGCAACGCTGGCGAGCCAGGAGCCGGACACGGTTGCCGCCGGCCCCTGCTCAGCGCCCGAGCCACACTGCATGCAGGAGGCCCCAGGCTCGGCATCCGGCCAGCAGGTCATCAGCCAGTTGCAACGGGCGCTGGCCGCACGGGACTACTACCAGGGCCTGGTCGATGGCGTGGCGGGTGAACAGACCGCCCAGGCGATCTTCCTGTTCCAGATGGACTGCGAGTTGCCGCTGACCGGCAGCCTCAATGCCCGAATCCTCAAGTTGTTGCACATCCCCAGCCCTGCCTGGTTAACCGAATGACGCCACGGCTGGACCCGCCGTGTGCGACCTCTTCAAGCCATCGACTGCCCGCCGCGGGCCTGCAAAGCACTGCCCCATGACTCCAGCATCAACCACCCGCCAGCCCTGGCGCTTCAGCCTGGCCGTGGCCATCGTCGCCGGCATGGCCCTGGCGATCTGCGCGCGGATCATCCAGCTGCAAGTGACCGACAAGGCCTTCCTGATCAAGCAGGGCGATGCCCGCAGCCTGCGGCACATCGGCCTGCCCGCGTACCGGGGGCTGATCACCGACCGCAACGGCCAGCCGCTGTCGGTGAGCACCCCGGTCACCACCTTGTGGGCCAACCCCCGACAGTTGCTCGAACAACGCGCGCATTGGCCGGCCCTGGCCCAGGCCCTGGAAATCCCGCCAGCCCGCCTGGAGGCCTTGCTGCTGGGCAATCGCCACAAGGCGTTTCTCTACCTACATCGGCGCCTGGCACCGCAAGTCGCCGAGCGCATGCTGCAGCAAGTGCAAGCGCTCAAGATCGACGGTGTGCACGCCGTGCAAGAGTCGCGGCGCTTCTACCCAGCCGGGGCGACGGCGGCCCATGCGGTGGGTTTCACCGATATCGACAACCGCGGCAGCGAGGGCATCGAGCTTGCCTATGACCCACTGCTGCGCGGGCACGATGGCTTGCAACAGGTGCTGAAGGATCGGCGTGGGCAGTTGATCCAGGACCTGGGCGTGTCCCGCCCGGCTCGGCCCGGCCAGCCCCTGGCGCTGTCCCTGGACCTGCGCTTGCAGTACGTCGCCCATCGCGAGCTGCACCAGGGCATCGAGGACAACGGTGCCGATGCCGGCAGCGTGGTGATCCTCGACGTCAAGACCGGAGAAATCCTCGCCCTGGCCAACCAGCCCAGCTACAACCCCAACAACCGCGCGCAACTGAGCCCGGCAATGATGCGCAACCGCGCCGTGGTGGACGTGTTCGAGCCGGCCTCGACCATCAAGCCATTCTCGGTAGCAGCGGCCCTGGAAAGCGGGCGCTGGAAACCCGGCGACAGCGTGCACGTCGACACCGGCACCCTGAAGGTCGGCCGCTACACCATCCGCGATGCCTCCAGGACCGCCGGCCAGACCCTGGACCTGACCGGCATCCTGGTGCGTTCGAGCAACGTGGCGATCAGCAAGGTGGCCTTCGACATCGGCGCGCCACGCATCCATGACCTGCTGCAACGGGTGGGCCTGGGCCAGGCAACGGGCCTTGAATTTCCCGGCGAACGGCTCGGCGTGCTGCCCAACCGGCCAACCTGGCGCCCGAGCGAAACCGCCACCCTCGCCTACGGCTACGGCCTCTCGGTCAGCGCGGTGCAACTGGCCAGGGCCTACGCCACCCTGGTCAACGGTGGCGTCCGCCTGCCCTTGTCGCTGCTGCGGCTATCGGCGCCGCCCAAGGGCGTGCAGGCCATGGCGCCGCAGGTGGCCAACCGCGTGCGGGACATGCTGGTGCAGGTGGTCGAGGGGCCGCGGGGTATCTACCGGGCGCGGGTCGCGGGTTACCAGGTGGGCGGCAAGAGCGGCACGGCGCGCAAGACCGGTGCCGGAGTCCAGGGCTACCTGGCGCGCTCCTACCGGGCGGTATTCGCCGGTTTCGCCCCGGCTGCCGCGCCGCGCTACGTGATCGTGGTGGTGGTGGACAACCCGCGCCAGCACGGCTTCTTCGGCGGCCTGGTAGCGGCGCCTTTGTTCAGCCGGATCATGGCCGAGACCCTGCGCCTGAACCAGGTCGCTCCGGACCCGGGCTGAGGCCAGCCCATGTCCATGCCCATGCTCGTGCGCATCCGTCCACCGCCACGGCCCGCCGCGCTCCAACCCACGATCGTGGTTGCCCTCGGCGACCACCGCCAATGTTCCCCATGCTGGCCGGCCATCCGCCTGGCCGGTCACTGCCCAGCCCCAAGAGTCTTCGATGCCAGAGCACACCCCCTTCCACGATCAGGCCGACAACCAGCGGATCGTCAACCGCCGCATCATCGCCAGCGCCGTGCTGGTGATCGTCCTGACCTGCGCGCTGGTGGGCCGGCTGTATGTCCTGCAGGTGACGCAACACGACTACCAGGTGGCGGTGTCCGAGAAGAACCGCATCCACCTGCGCCCGATCCCGCCGCCCCGGGGCCTGGTGTATGACCGCAACAAGGTGCTGCTGGCGGGCAACGTACCGACCTTCAACCTGTTCCTCACCCGCGAGCGGGCCGGCGACGTGGCGACGGTGATCGCCCGCCTGAGCCGGATACTCGACCTGGACGCCGGGCAACAGGCGCGAATTGCCAAGTTGCTGCAACGCCGTGGGCGGGCCTTCGAGCCGCTGATACTGCTGCCGGACCTGAGCGAGCGGCAGATCGCCCTGATCGCGGTGAACCAGTTCCACCTGCCGGGGCTGGACGTCCAGGCGCAGTTCTCGCGGGTCTACCCCTTGGGGGAACATTTCGCCCACTCGGTGGGTTATGTCGGGCGGATCAACGAACAGGAATACTCGCGTCTCGACCCGGCCAAGTACCTGCGCAGCCAGTTGATCGGCAAGACCGGCATCGAGCGTTTCTATGAAGAGGCGCTGCATGGCCGCATGGGTTACGAAGAGGTGGAGACCAACGCCCAGGGCCGGGTCATGCGGGTACTGCGCCGCCAGCCGCCGGTGCCCGGCCAGGACGTCGTGCTGAGCCTGGACGTGCGCTTGCAGGGCGCCGCCGAAGCGGCCCTTGGCGAACGCCGGGGCGCGGTGGTGGCCCTGGACCCGGACACCGGCCAGGTGCTGGCCATGGTCAGCCGCCCGAGCTTCGACCCCAACCCCTTCGTCAAGGGCATCGGTGCCGGGGCCTATGCCGCCCTGCGCGACTCCGCCGACATGCCACTGTTCAACCGGGTGCTGCGCGGGCTCTACCCGCCCGGCTCGACCATCAAGCCCATGGTGGTGGTCGCCGGGCTCGACAGCGGCGTGACCACCCCGAGCCAGCGGGTGTTCGATCGCGGCTACTACGAACTGCCCAACTACCGGCACAAGTACCGCAACTGGAATCGCGGCGGCGATGGCTGGGTGGACATGTACGACGCGATCATGCGGTCCAATGACACCTACTTCTACGACCTGGCGCACAAGCTGGGCATCCGCCGGCTGCACGACTACCTCAGCGAGTTCGGCCTGGGACAGCGGGTGTCCATCGACATGTTCGAGGAGTCGCCCGGGCTGATGCCATCCCCGGAGTGGAAACGCGCGACCCGCCGCCAGGACTGGTACCCCGGGGAGACCCTGATCCTGGGGATCGGCCAGGGCTACATGCAGGTCACCCCGCTGCAACTGGCCCAGGCCACCAGCCTGATCGCCAGTCGAGGTATCTGGCACCGGCCGCACCTGGCGCTGTCGGTCGGCGGCCAGGCCCTGGTCGACCCGCAACCGCTGCCGGACATCCACCTCAAGGACCCGCAGACCTGGGACCAGGTCACCCAGGGCATGCAGATGGTCATGCATCACCCGCGCGGGGTCGGGCGCCGGGCGGCCCGTGGCGCGCAGTACCGGATCGCCGGCAAGAGCGGCACCGCCCAGGTGGTGGCGATCAAGCAGGGCGAACGCTACAACCGCGCCAAGACCCATGAACGCCACCGCGACAACGCCTTGTTCGTCGGCTTCGCCCCGGCCCAGCGCCCGGCCATCGTGGTCGCCGTGATGATCGAGAACGGCGAGGCCGGCGCCCGGGTGGCAGGCCCGGTGGTGCGCCAGGTGATGGACGCCTGGCTCTTGGATGACAGCGGCCGGCTCAAGGCCGAGTACGCCGTGCCGGCCGACGGGAAGCAGGCGGCGCTCGGCGAACCACGGCGCGCCGCCAGCGCAACCCTTTGAGGCCCATGCCGGGCCCATCGCCAACCGCAGTCGAGGAACCTTTGATGCGACTACTGAAGAACCTGGGCTGGTGTGCCCTGGCCATCGCCAGCCTGCTGGTGCTCGGCGCCAGCGGTACCTACCTGTACCTGCAACCGCAACTGCCCGATGTGGCGACGCTCAAGGACGTGCAGATGCAAGAGCCGCTGCAGATCCTCAGCCACGAGGGCAAGCTGATCGCCGAATTCGGCGAGATCCGCCGGATTCCCCTCGCCAACGCCGATATTCCCGATGACTTCCTCGCGGCCTTCATGGCCGCCGAGGATGGCAACTTCCGCCAGCACGCCGGCGTCGATCCCTCGGGGTTGTTGCGCGCGGCCCTGGAGCTGGCCAGGAGCGGGCATGTGCGTTCCGGGGGCAGCACCATCACCATGCAGGTGGCGAAGAACTTCTTCCTCAGCCAGGAGCGGACCTTCTCGCGCAAGCTGACCGAGATCCTGCTGGCCTTGCAGATCGAACGCAGCCTGTCCAAGGACGAGATCTTCAACCTGTACGTCAACAAGATCTACCTGGGCAAGCGCGCCTACGGCATCGCCGCTGCCGCGCAGGTCTACTACGGCAAGCCGGTGGCGCAACTGACCCTGGCCCAGACGGCGATGATCGCCGGCCTGCCCAAGGCGCCGTCGCGCTTCAACCCGATCAACAACCCGGCCCGGGCCAAGCAGCGCCGGGACTGGATCCTGGGGCGCATGCACGAGCTGGGCAGCATCGATGCCGCCCGCTACCAGGCAGCCCTGGCCGAGCCGCTCACGGCCCGCTACCACGCGCCGGAACCCGAGGTGGATGCGCCCTACGTGGCAGAGATGGCCCGGGCGCAGATGGTCGAGCGTTTCGGCGAACAGGCCTACACCCGTGGGCTGCAGGTGGTGACGACGATCACCGCGCCATTGCAGGCAGCGGCCAACAGCGCGCTGCAAAAGGGCTTGAAGGTGTATGACCGGCGCCACGGTTATCGCGGCCCCGAAGCCCAGCTGCGTGGCACGCCGCGGCCGGACTGGCCACAAGCACTGCAGGCCTACCCGACCCTGGGCGGCCTGAAGGCCGTGGCGGTGACCCAGGTCCTGGACCAGAGCCTGGTGATCGTCGATGGCAGTGGCCGGGAACACGCCGTGCCCTGGTCGACCATGGCCTGGGCCCGGCCCTTCATCAGCCACAACGCACTGGGCCACGCCCCGGCGCGACCGGCCGACCTGATCAAGGTGGGCGATGTGATCCGCGTCGAACAGCAAGATGCACAGCGACTGGCCTTCAGCCAGGTGCCCAAGGCCCAGGGTGCGCTGGTGTCGGTGGCAGCGGAAGATGGCGCGATCCGCGCGCTGGTGGGCGGCTTCGACTTCCAGCAGAGCCACTTCAACCGGGTGCTGCAAGCAAAGCGCCAGCCGGGTTCGAGCTTCAAGCCCTTCATCTACGCCGCAGCGCTGGACAACGGTTTTACCCCGGCGAGCATCGTCAACGACGCGCCCATTGTGCTGGGCAGCGACTACGCCGGCCCCGCCTGGCGCCCACGCAACGAGAACCGCACCTTCCTCGGCCCGATCCGCTTGCGCGAGGCGCTGTATCGCTCGCGGAACATGGTCGCGATCCGCCTGGTGCAGGCCATGGGCATCGACCCGACCCTCGACTACATCCGGCGCTTCGGGTTCGCCGCCGACGATCTGCCGCGCAACCTGTCCCTGGCCCTGGGCACGGCCTCGGTGACGCCCATGGAGGTGGTCGCGGCCTGGAGCGTGTTCGCCAACGGCGGCTACCGGGTCACGCCCTACCTCATCGAGCGCATCGAGGACCGCAACGGCCAGCTACTCTTCGCCGCCAACCCGAGCTGCGCCCCCAGCCTGCGCAATCCGGCGCCAGCCGCCGTGGCCGAACAGGTGGTGGACGGCCGCACCACCTACCTGCTGACCAGCATGCTCCAGGACGTGATCAAGCGCGGCACCGGGCGCGCTGCCGCCGCCATGGGGCGACCGGACATCGCCGGCAAGACCGGCACCACCAACGACGCCAAGGACTCCTGGTTCACCGGCTACAACGGCGACTACGTGACCAGCGTCTGGGCCGGTTTCGACCAGCCGCAAAGCCTGGGCCGCCGGGAATGGGGGGTGACCATCGCCCTGCCGATCTGGATGGATTACATGGGCCAGGCCCTGGCGGGCAAGGCCCCCTACTCACAGCCCGAACCGCCGGGCATCGTCACCCGGCGCATCCACCTGGAAGATGGCACGGCCGCGCCCGCGGACGCCGCGCACACGGCCATGGAGCTGTTCAAGAGCGAGAACGCACCGGCGCTGGAGAGTACCGCGCCCGCCTCGAACCCGGCCGTGGAGCGCACCTTGCAGGAGCTGTTCTGAACCCCACGCCCCTAGCCCTGGGCCTCGAAACCCGGATGAAAGCGCACTTCACCCTCCGGGCAGCGGCCCTGGAACGCCAGCGCCTGGAAGTACTCAGGGGGCACCCCGGGCAATACCGGTCCTTGCCCGGCCTTGAAGCCGAAACGCGCGTAGTAGGCCGGGTCGCCCAGCACCACGCAGCCGGCGGCGCCCTGCTCCTGCAACTGCGCCAGCAACTGGCGGATCAAGCGTGAGCCGATCCCCTGGCCCTGGCGCTCCGGCACTACCGAGACCGGCGCCAGGCCAAACCAGCCGGGCTCGCCACCGCTGAAGACCACCGGGGAGATCGAGCCATGGCCGAGCAGTGCATCGCCCTCCTCGGCCACCAGGGACAGGGTCAGCGCGCCGGCACTGCGCAGCGCGTTGACGATGTACTGCTCGGTATGGCTGGAGTGAGGCGCATCGCGAAAGGCTTCGCGGGTCAGCTGTTCGATGGCCGGGATATCGCCGGGACGTTCGGCGCGCAGGATCGGGTTCATAGGCTGCGGATACTCTCTGCAAGGGGCCAGCGCTCAGCCGGCCGCGTCGATGTGGCGCCGCGTGTCGTGGTCGATCTGCTCGCGCAGGGCTCGGAACAGCGGCGTGGCGCTAGTGTAGCGGCGGCCGTAGTCGAGGTTGAAGCGGTAATCGAAATCCGCCGGGTTGCGCCCCTGGTTGTGCTGCACCAGGGTCTCCAGCTTATCCAGGGCCTTGACCGCCCGGGCCTCGGCCGAGCTGGCATTCTCGTATTCGTCCCACAGGGCCAGCAGGCGCTGGCGGGCCGGGGCATCGAGGCAACTGGCGAGGGTCTGCAGGTCTTCGCGCTCCTGCTGGCCCTTGTCCGGGTGGGCCGCCTGCTGCACCGCCGGGATGTCGCCATGAAGGGCTTCGCCCAAGTCGTGGACGATGCACAGCTTGAGCACTTGCAAAAGGTCCAGCTCGCCCAGCTGGTCTTCCAGCAGCAAGGCCATCAGGCACAGGCGCCAGCTGTGCTCGGCGGTGCTTTCCTGGCGACCGCTGGAGGTGTGGGCACTGCGCAGTACGTCCTTGAGGCGCTCCGCCTGGCGCAGGAATTCGAGGCGACCACCGAGGAGTTGATCGTTCATGGCTAAACCTGAATGAAATGACAGCCCAGCCTAGCCGGCCCGGATTCGACAGGCCACGGATAAAATATCCGTGGCGCCGGAGCAGGCTGGAGTCAGAGGGTTTCCACCAGCCGCACCGCGTTGCCGTCGGACAGGTTCAGGCGGGTCCAGCGGCACTGGCTGGCCGCGATGGGCACGATGGCCGAATCGTTGTGCCCGCTGAAGAACTCCAGCGCCGGGGGCGCCAGCACTTCGCGCCAGCCAAGATCGTCGAGGGCCCTCTCCTTGCGCACGATTTCCTCGGTGCAAAAGCCCCACAAGGATTGCCCCAGCAACTCGCTCAAGGGCACGCCGAACTCCCCGGCACGGGTCGGCGAGCAGGCCAGCAGGCGGTGGGTCAGGTCGCAGACCAGGTGCACCGCCCGCGGGCTGTCGTTCACCAACCGGGCCAGGGCCTGGTCGGCGGCGGCGCTGAGGTTGGCCGCCAGCAGTTGCTCCAGCTTGGCGCGCTCGCTGGGTTCCATGGCTTGCTGGCCGTTTTCCCAGCGGGAAATGCTCGACTGCGCCACCCCGAACAGCTCGGCGGCGTGCTGTTGCTTGACCCGGTGCAGCAGGCGCCAGCGGCGCAGGGCCAGGCCCAGGTGCGGGGAAGTGAACAAGGATGCGGACATGAAAGCGACAGGTCCCAGCTGGAAAGACGCGACAGTTTGCCCGGGGCCGCAGCCTGCCGGCAAATCGGCCTGACCGAGCGCACCAGCGCTGGACAAGCGGACCGAAGCCGCGAAAACTCTCTGCCCTCGCCCGCCATCACAGCGGCACCATCAGCCAGGGACCCCGGCGGAATGCTCAATGTGTTGTTCGTTTGCAGCCAGAACAAGCTGCGCAGCCCCACCGCCGAACAGGTGTTCGCCGATTGGCCGGGGATCGTCACTGCGTCCGCCGGGCTCAACCACGATGCCCAGGTGCCTCTGGGCCCGGAGCTGGTGCAATGGGCCGGGCTGATCCTGGTGATGGAAACCCGGCACCGGGAAAAACTGCGCAAGCGCTTCAAGCAGCACCTGCACAAGCAACAGGTGGTGTGCCTGAACATTCCCGATGACTACGAGTTCATGGACCCGCAACTGATCCAGCTGCTGCAACAACGGGTGCCACCCTTCCTGCCCGAATCCTGACGGCCGCTACGCGTCCGTGCGCAGCCTGCGGCAGCGGCTACACCAAACCTGAAGCCGCTGCTGAGCCCGCGAAGCTGCGACGAGGCCCGCAGGGCCTTCAGCGATCGACCGTATAACCCACTACAGAAGCGCCTGGAGCAGTTCCGGGGAGGCGTTGTACAGCGGGGTATGGCCTTGCAGCAGGATCTGTGCGCTGCGCCGATAGGCAGCGCCATCGATCGAGAGCTCGCCGCCATGCACGCGGGCGCTGATCAGGGTCTCGAGGATGCCCGCGGGGTTTTCGATGGCCAGCGGATACTCGCTTCGGGTCGCGTTCAATTGCCGGGGCTGGTTCAGCAGTTGCTGAGCCACGGTGCCCTCGGCCAGGCAGGCCGCCGCCAGGCAACAGCCGCCGGATACCGCCAGGGACGGATGGGCGTTCTGCGGGGTGAAGTAGCGGGTCGCGATATCACCGCCGTCGCGGGCCGGGCTGACGATGCAGATCTTGGGAATGGTTTCGCTGCGCCGCAGTTCCTCGGCCGTCAGCAAGCCACCGTCGCGCCGGCGCAAGCCCATGCGCAGCCCGCCCTCGACCATCAGCCCCAACAGGCGCTCCTTGAACAGCGGGTCGGCGTCCAGCTGTGCCGGGGTTTCCTGGCCGGTCTTGCCCAGGTCCGCGGCCCGCACAATGACCATGGGTACCGCCACATCGATGCAGGTGGCCGGGACACCGTGGAGCAGGTCGATCCGCTGCCCGGTGGGAAACAGCGCCCCGGTCTTGGCGCCTACCGGGTCATCGAGGAATAGATCGACCCCGGGGAACTGGCCATTGACCCCGGGGATCCGCGTATCGCTGAGCAAGCGGCCGGCGTGGAAGCCCAGGCGCGCGCGCAGGGTGGTCTGGGTGTTGCTGTTGTAGATCTCGATCTGCCCGTCATCGACCTCCGGCGACAGCCAGCCCCGTTGCCAGGCGTACAACGGCAGGGCTGCCGACATGTTGCCGCAGTTGACGCTCCAGTCGATGGCGCTCTTGCCCGCCGCCAACTGCGCCAGGGTGCTGATCATCCGCGTCTGGCCGGGGCGACGCTCGACGATGAACACCTTGTTGCTGGTGGGGCCACCCCGGCCCAGGCCGGTGATCTGGTTATTGCCCGGCCACTCGCCAGCCAGGGGTACGCCCATCAGGTGGCGCAGCAGCTCCTCCACCAGGGCCTCGTCCTCGGGCAAGTCTTCCCGGGCCAGGATCAGCCCGGTGGAGGTGCCGCCACGGGCGTGGCACACGGGAAATTCGGGGATGGGCATGACAGAGGAATCGGGCATGGCGGGCGCCTCCGGGCTGGGCGAGAGGGAAAGGCCGCCGACCCGGGCTCGGGGTCGACGACAGCCCATGATAAACCGCCGACCCGGCGCGATGTTGGTTGGCAGCGTCGTACTGGCCAACGATGCCAATGGCTAGTGGCGCTGGACCGGCTCGCCCCGCAAACGCCGTTCCAGGGCCGCCAGATCGTGGACGAAGCACCAATCGCCACCACGATCGGTCTCATACACCAGGTCGCGCAGCGCCCGACTACGCGCCAGCCAGGGTTGGATATCGCCCAGCACGGCGAACCTCAGGCCGTAGTTCAACAGCTTCTGCACCAGACTGCCGGCCAGTCGGCTTTGCAGATCGAAGAAGGCCTGGGGCAAGCGCTCGACGGGCCAGACGATCCAGCGCCCGCCCAGCTCCCAGGCCGCACCGATCAGTTGCAGCGCCGCGGCTTCGCTATCCAGCAACGGCCCTGCCTCGGCTGCCAGCAACACCTCTTGCCCGGCCAGTGTCCGCCGCTCAAAGCGCTCCATTGGAGTCCTCCAGCGCGGCGTTTAGAAAGGCCAGCACTGGCAGGCTCTGGTCGCCCACATAGTGCGGCTTGTCGACCAGCAAGCGGACCTGCGCCCGTGGCACGCAACGTTGCAGGCGGCGCTGGCTGTCGAGGCTATCCAGCAACACATCGCGCCCGCCGAGTATCACCAGCAACGGTATCGCCAGGCCTTGCAACTGGGCATCGCTGAAACGTGGAATGCGCGCCAGGCGCGGCAGAAAATGCCGGTCGATCACCTCAATCAGCCGCACCAGGGCCTGCTCCGCCGGCGGCAACTGGCGGGGCAACGGGCCCAACACCATATCCCGCACCCGACGCCGGCCCCAGCGTCCCAGCAACAGCCAGGGCGCGGCCCGCAACAAAAAGGCTTTCTGCCGGCCGATTCCGGAAGGCCCGAGCAAAGCCAGGGCCGCGACCCGCCTGGGCCGGCGCAGGGCAAAATCCAGGGCCACCCAGCCCCCCAGGGACACACCGACCAGGCTTGCCCGCGCCAGCCCCAATCCATCCAGCACCTGTTCCAGCCAACGGGCGTGGGCGTCGCTGTCCAAGGCAGGGCGAACGGCAGCGCTCAGGCCGGCTTCCCCCGGCAGGTCCACGGCGTAGAGGCGAAAAGCCCGCGCCCAACACTCGACCTGGCGCATCCAACTGGCGCTGTTGCTCTGCGAACCGTGCAACAGCAGCACGGGCGGCGCATCTTCGGGGCCAGAGCGGATGACGAAGGTGTCGCCCAGGTCAGTGTCGATCCAACCCTGGGAATGAGCCACCGGCCACAGCCCAAGGGTCTCTCGGTACTGCGCCAGGATCGCCGCGGCGCCCGCTGGTGACTTGTACACCCCGCTCACGGCGCGTAGTTCTGCAGTAGTCGGTCCAGTAGGCCAAGCAGCGCGGCGGCGGTGCCCGGGGGAGCCACCAGCACCACCTTGAGCTGGTCCTGAGTGGGATCGAGCAGGGTCTGCAGGTGCACCACATCCTGCCCCGGGGCCGCCAGGGCTGCCTGCAGACCACGCGCCAGGTACTGCTGCAACTCGATGCTGGCACCGGGAATGTCCACCACGCTGGTGACCTTGGCCTGCCCGGCCCGAGCCGGTGCCTGCTCCGGTTCGCCGGCCAGGACCTGCAGGCGCGCATGGGCGATACGGTAGGCGCGCCCGACCCGGGTCGCCGGCAGGCGCCCTTCGCGGATGAAACGCAACACGGTCTTGGGGTGCAGTTGCAGGCGCGCGGCGGCTTCATCGACCGAATAGAAGGCTTTGAACATGGTTCCTGACTCCGGAGAAGGACGCCAAATATTACCTATTAATCCTATTAATAGGAACATTAAGGATTCTCCTGAGAGCAACCACTCGTCCAGCGTCGCCGTTTTTCTAGCCGGCCGATTTGACTCTGGAGGCCGGCGATCTAGATTCCACTCGCGACGTCATGGAAGTGCATCCAGCCCACCCTCCGAATCCTCGGCACTGGCTCGCGATGCTCAGTGGTCGCGCGATGAACATTGATTAGCCATGCCTGACAGCAGGGAGCTGGAAAAATGAGCGGAAACGAAAATACCATCGACATCATGATCCTCATCGATGTCGCCACCATCCTCGACTACAGCAAACAGGGCATTCTTCCGACACAACTGAGCATGGACCCCAGTAAGCCGACCCCGCTGTACAACTATTTATTGCCAGGTACGCAGACCAACGTCTCCAGCCAAGTGATCTGCATGTACACCGCCCGCAGCAACGTCAGCCCCGGCAGCAACAGCGAAGGCAGCGACGAACTCTCGGTGACGATGAAACAGGGCGACAATGTGTACTGGCGCACCACGACCCTGAGCAAGGACATGATTTACGCAGCAGTCCTGTACGACTACGAACAAACGGCCCCCAATCCCAAAGTAGATACAACGGTCTACCTCAAAAACATCGATGCCAGCGTCTTGTCAGATACCCCAATGCCGGTCATCAACAACCACAATCCACCAGCCAGCTACCACGATCAGCCAATCCCACAAAAGGTCACGACCTACTACTGGAGCGCGCAAGCCGTCAACAAATGCAACAACCTCAGGTACAACTGGTCGTTCATGCTCGTTGGTCCGGACAACGGTACCCTCGGCTATTGCTCCTGGGACCCCTACTTCATCATTACTTGAAGCCCTCGCCCCTCTTCCTCGCCAGGAAGGGGGGCCGCTCGCCCGATGCGGGCAGCCCGGCCCGTTGAATCAAGGCGATGGCGCCGCTGGCTTCAAGCGCACCGCCACGCGCAGCCCGCGGCGCGTGGCTTCATCCGCAAAACTCAACTCGACAGTGGCGCCAGAGCGCTCGGCGATTGCACTGACAATCGACAATCCCAGCCCGGAGCCCACCTCCCCTGTGCCCAGGCTGCGGTAGAACGGTTCGAATACCAATGTTTGCTCCTCGACGCTGATGCCAGGGCCGGAGTCCTTGATCTGGAGGGTCACGCCCTCCAGCCCTGCTTGCACCGCCAAGTCGATGCGCCCGCCTGGGGGAGTAAAGCGAATAGCGTTGTCCAGCAGATTCCTGACGAGGATGAACAGATCCATGTCGTTGATCATGACCTGCACATCCCGAGTGCTTTCAACGCCGATGTCGATGTCCTTGTGCTCTGCCAGTGGCAGCAAGTCCTCCAGGACCCGCCGAAAGACTTCATGGACCGATACCGCTGCCTGCACCCGCGGCACGATGGACTGGGCAGCCGCCAGGGCGAGCAATTGCTCGATCAGTTTGCGGCTGCGCTCGATGCCCTGGGCCAACGGCTCGAAACACTCCCGGGCTGGCGCCGGCATCGGCGTGGAGGCCAGGCGCTCCGCCTGCAGGGAGAGCGCAGTCATCGGTGAACGCAATTCATGGGCGGCATCGGCGATGAAGCGGCGCTGCACCTCCATGCCCTGGGCCACACGCTTGAGCAAGCGATTGATCGCCACCACGAAGGGCCGCACCTCCGTCGGCAGGTGGTGTTCATCGATGGCATGCAGCGCCTGCTTGTCGCGCTGGTCGATCTCGGCCGAGAGCATGGCGATGGGACGGAACAGCTTGCGGACCAGATCGCTCACCACCAGCAGCAACACCGGAAACAGGATGAGAAATGGCAGCAGGCTGCGCCAGGCGCTTTCACGTGCGTCCTTGTCCCGCAGGTCCATCTCCTGGGCGACGACTATGCGCTCGCCCCCGGCCGTGGTCCGGACCAGCACCCGAAACTGTTCGCCGGTGATGTTCAACGTCGACAGGCCATCGGCCAGTGTCGTGGGAAACGGCAAGGGCATGCTGGCGTCGTCATTGCCGGTGGCTTTGCTGCTATCGGCCAGGTACTGCACGATGACCCGCGACTCTTCGTCGTCTCCGGCGATCGGCTCGCCCGTGCGATAACGCAGGGTCATCTGCTGTCGATCGAACAGCATCGCCACCTGGCGCAGGGTCTCGTCCTGCATTTCGTGGGCCTCATCGAGCGCAGTGATGAAAGCGAACGCGCCAGACAGCAAGGCGACCAGGAAAATGGCCAGGGACAACGCCACGCTAAGCCTTAGCTGCACCGAATCCCTCAGGCGCCTTTTGAAACCATCCATCCCATTCCCCTGACATTCTTGATGACTTGGCTTCCCAACTTGCGCCGCAGGGCATGGATCAGGAACTCCACCGCATTGCTTTCCACTTCATTGCCCCAGCCGTAGATCCGGTCTTCGAGCTCGCTGCGCGAGAGGATCGCACCCGGCCGGATCAGCAAGGCCTGCAACAGCGCGAACTCGCGGGCGGACAGCGGGACGTCGGCCTGTCCGGCGGTGCTGGCCAGCTTGGAGACCAGGTCCAGCGACACCTGGCCATTGCCCAGTACGGATTGAGCGCTGCCGCCGCGACGCCGCAGCACGGCGCGCATGCGCGCCAGCAACTCGGCCATGGCGAAGGGCTTGAGCAAAAAGTCGTCGGCGCCCGCATCCAGGCCGCGCAGGCGATCATCCAGAGCATCGCGTGCCGTGATGATCAGCAGCGGCACCGGATTGTCGCCGGCGCGAATGTCATCGAGCACATCCAGCCCGTCCTTGCCGGGCAGGCCAAGGTCGAGCAGCACCAGGTCATAGGCCTGGGCACCCAGCGCCGCCAGTGCGTGCGGCCCGTTCTTCACCCAGTCGGTGGCGTAGCTGGCATCGTTGAGCGCGCCCTTTATGGCGTCGCCAATCATCAGATCATCTTCGACCAACAGAATCCGCATGCGGCGCTCCGATAGAAAAAGGCGCGGCGGTCATGACCGTCGCGCCTGTATTGAAGCATCTGGGCCGGTGGTTGTCCCCGGTCCCTGGAGGGTCACCGCGAGTCTTTCATCGAGTCGAAGGCCTTGAGCAAATCATCCATCGCGGCCTTGCAGGCGCCCTGCTGCGGCGAGCTGGCGCGCAGGGCATCGAGGGCGCGGTCGATGGCCTTGTCCAGCACATGCCAATCGCTGGCGGCACGCGGCTTGATGCCGGCTTCGGCGGAGTCCCAGGAGGTTTCCAGGTCCTTGATCCGGGTCTTGGCGGCAGGCAGGTCGTTATGCTCGACCAGGGTACTGACCTGGGCGGCAATGCTGCGGAACGCGCTCAAGTCCCCGAGCTTCGAGCCCGCCTGGGCCGAGGCACTTGAAGAGACGGTCGGCGTGGCGGTCGCGGGCTTGTCCCCGGGTTTCGAGCAACCGGCCAGGCTGCCCAGCAAGACGATGGAGGAGACGAGTACGACGCGGTTAAAGGCAAATCGCAAAGAGCGCATGTTGATTCCTTGATAGGTGCCCGAAGGGCTACGGGGTGACGGTTCTACGGTGGCTGAGGGTGATTTGCGCGACCGCCACCAACAGGACGATGACCGTCAGGAAGATGGCGCTGGTCCAGGGTGCTCCCAGGCCCAGGCCGCCGTATTGCTTGGCCTGGGTCAGCAAGTCACCGAGGGACGCGCCGAACGGCCGGGTAAGGATGTAGGCGACCCAGAACGTCAGGACCGTACTGGCCCCCAGGCGCCAGGCCACCAGGGTTGCGGCGATCAGTGCGGCGAAGATCATCGCGCCGAGCGTGAACCCCAGCCCCAGCGCTTCGGTAGCCAAGTCGCCGGCGGCGGTGCCCAGGGCAAAGGTGCAGAGCACCGTTGACCAGTAGAAACACTCGCGCCGCGGGGTGTCGATTTCGCGGATCGACAGGTTGCGCTCCACCTTGAACCAGAGCAGGAAATTGATCGCCAACAGCGCCGAGAACACCGCGGTGCTGGTGCACAGGCTGATATCGAGCCTGTCGGTCATGATGTCGGTGATCTGCGTCCCGACGATGCTGACCAAGACCACGGTCAACCAATAGATCCAGGGCGAATAGGCACTTTTGCGCATCTGCAGGAACAAGGCGCAGGCCAGTAGCAGCGCCATGCCGATGCTGGTCCAGCCGGCACCGAAACCGGCATCGACGGCCAGGAAATCGGCCCCGGTCTCCCCCACTGTCGTCGACAGGATCTTGATGACCCAGAACGACAGGGTCACCTCAGGTACTTTGTTGAGCCATCCGGCTCTTGCGTGATTCATGTGCGGCTAGCCTCTCCTGGTCTGCACTGAATGTGTGTAGAGGAGAAGATACGCAGTGAAACTTAGCTGGGACTGAGCAGGTCCCTATCGTCGATCAGGCCCGCCGTGCCAGTAGCAGGAGCGAGGCCGCACCCGACAGCAAGAGCGCGCAACCACGGTTGAACACGCGGCGTCCGGCGGGTTGGCCGAACCAGCGGCGCATGTGCAGGCCCATGCCGGCATAGGCCATGATCGCCACGCACTCCAGTGCCAGGAACAAGCCTCCCAGCATCAGGAACTGCCCCGTTACCGGCGCGGCGGGATCGACGAACTGCGGCAGGAATGCGGTGAAGATCAGGATGGCCTTGGGATTGCCGATAGCGATCAAAAACTCCTGCCGGGCCAGGCCCTGGAGCCCGGCTGCGGCGCGCTCCCCATCGGCCACGGTGCGGGTATCGGCCGTCCATAGCTGATACGCCAGGTACAGCAGGTAGCCCGCGCCAAGAATCTTGATCCCGTGAAACAGCAGCTCCGAGGCCTGCAGCACCGCCGCCAGCCCCACCGAGGCCAGGCCGATCATCAGCATGAAGGCCAGCAAGCGCCCTACCCCGGCCAGGCACGAAACCCGAAAGCCATAGGTGGTGGCGTTCTTCACCGACAGCAGGTTGTTGGGGCCAGGCGCCATGTTCAGGGCGAAACAGGCAGGCAGGAATAAAACCAGGGTCGCGAGGTTCATCGGCGGTGCACCTTGGGCTGGGCTGGGCTGGGCTTGGTGACGGAGCAACGGGCAATATAAAAGAGCGCCAGGGCACCACACAACCGGTCGCCCCTAGCACCGCCGCGCCGTGCGCTCGATGGCGGCCAGCACCGATGGCTGGCAGGCCGGTGGCAGGTCATGGCCCATGCCCGGGATCAGCAACCACTCGGCACCGGGGATCGAACGTGCGGTGTCCTCGCCACAGGCCGCAGGTATCAGCGGGTCTTCACTGCCATGCACCACCAGGGTCGGCGCCTGGATGCTGGCCAGCCGAGCCCGGCGATCGCCGGCACAGGCCAAGGCCGCCAACTGGCGCATGAAGCCTGCGGGATTCCAGCCCCGGCGCAACTCCTCCAGCACCAACGCGCGCTGGGCCTGGGCGTCGAACGCCTGGACGGTGCCGGCGATACGCCGGGCCAGGGCCAGGCGCTGGGTGACATGGCCCTCCAGGTCGGTCGCCGGGTCGGCCGCCGGAGCGGTCAGCAAGGCCATGACCTGCGGCGCGGGGGGCGGCAAGGCCGGGTTGCCGCTGCTGGCCATGATCGAGGTCAGCGAGCGCACCCGTCGCGGGTGTTCGCTGGCCAGCACCTGGGCGATCACCCCGCCCATGGAGCGCCCCACCAGGTGGGCCTGCTGGATGCCCAGGGAGTCCAGCAGGCCCAGGGCATCGGTGGCCATGTCGTGCAGGCTGTAGGGCAAGGCCAACGGGTGACCGGCCATCAGGGCCGCGAGGTCCGGAACACCGGCCTCGACCAGGTGCGTCGAAGCGCCGACGTCGCGGTTGTCGAAGCGAATCACCCGGAACCCTCGGGCCGCCAGGTCCTGGCAGAACGCCAACGGCCAACGGACCATCTGGGTGCCGAGGCCAGCGATCAGCAGGATCGTTTCGTCCGCCTCGTCGCCATGGCTGTCCCAGGCCAGCTCGATGCCATTGACCGGGGTACGTTGCAGTGCCGGGCAGCTCGGCGAAATCATTGCCCGGCTCCTTCGTCCACCTCTGCGCCTGCCAGGCGCAGGGCGTAGGCACGGATCGCCTCGGGCCAAGGCTGGAGCTGCTGGCGCAAGCGCTCCAGGTCATCGGCGAACAGGGCCCGTGTCGCTTCCTCGTAGCCCGGAAGGTCCCCGCCCAGTGCCAGCATAAATTGATAGGCCGCTTCCTGGGCCTGGCGCCGTTGTTGCCGAGGGTCGGGATGGCGCTGGGCATCGTCCACCAGGCGCCGCAGCACCGCCGAAGCGCCGCCGGGCTGGCTGGCCAGCCAGTCCCACTGGCGCGGGAGCAGAGTCACCTCGCGCGCGATGACCCCCAACTTGGGACGGCCGCGGCCGCGGACGGTTTCCGCTTCTGGCACGGCTTGCGCGTCGAGGTTGGCGGCCGGGCGATACCGGCCCCGGCCGGGTGGCGGGGTGGCTGCCAGGCGTTGCAACAGATCGTCCGCACTGCCACGCAGATCCAGGTCGATCAGCCGACCCGAGGCGTCATCGAACACCAGCAGCCCGTGGGCTACACCCTCCCGGCTGGCTTGCTGGACGGTCCGGGCGACCTCGACCAATGGGCCGTGGGCCAGCAAGCGCTGGTCCTGGAACGCGGTGACGGGTTTGTGCAATGGATCGGACATGGTGACGGCCTCATGAAAGGAGGCCAAATAATACCCGGGTAATAAAAAAATAAACAATATACCCGGGTAAAATAAATCAGGCGTCAGCCTAGCGGCTCACTGCGGGTCTTTCCCGGGACTTGCCGGCTCACTGTCGGTGGGAGGCGCAAAGCCCCAGTCGCCATGCAGGTACCAATCTTCGCCAAGCATCTCGGCCGGGTGCATGGTGCGATCGGAACCATTGCCGCAGGCCAGGGCATTGGCGGCGCAATAACGGTCACACCCCCAGCAGATGCGCTCGGGGTGCTTGGGGGAAAGAGGAAAAGGCTTGGCCATGACAGCTCCCGATATCAGGGAAGAGACCTGCAAGATAAAACCTCGTACCGGCTGCAACCTTGATCCGCATCAAGCCAGCCATGCCTTGTTTCCAAGCGGCCACAGGGGTCGATGGCAGTGGGCACTAGCCCATTTGTGCTAATCGACTGGCCACAGGAGCCAGGGCTATAGTCCTTCGCGCACGTTCCTTGTGTTCCCCCCCTCTGCACCGCAGCCTTGCGGTGCGAGGGTTCCCTCCCCGTCCTGGTTGCCCGGCACATGCCTGCCGAAGGTGGTTGCGGGACGCAGATTTTTCTCTGAAAGCCCTGGCCAGATCGCTATGATGGATCACCATGAATCCCAGCATCGCCATCCGCCAACCTTGTCCGCCTGGCGCTTGTGTCTGCGAGCGCGAGCAGTTGCTGGACACCCCCGGGGCCGACCTGCGCATCCTCAATCTCACGCGCCAGGAAGAAAAACGCCTGGTCGAGCGCCTGGAGAACCTCAAGGACCTGGCCGACCTGGAGCACATGCAACAGCGGATGTACCAGCAACTGGGCATTCGCCTGGAGATCACTCCCAGCGACAATGAAGTGCGCAGCATGCGCGGCATCACCATCGTCCTGGCCGAGCATCCGGGGCTGTGCCGCAAGACCCGCCAGAACATTCCCGCCGCGATTCGCCGAGCCATGGAAGAGCGCCCGGAAATCGCCTATCGCCTGCTCGATTCCCAAGACCTGCTGCGCGGAACTTAAGGGGCCTAGGCGCTTGCAGCCGTGGCGCCAAGGCTTGAAAATCGCCGCTGTTTTTTCCTGGAATGCCCATCATGCAAAACACCCCTCTGAACGCCGCCGACTTCGAGGCGATCGAAGACACCCTGCTCAAGTACGGCGACGACCACTCGGTGCTCAACCCCTGCGAGCTGGACGGCTACTTCACCGCCCTGGTCTCGGGCCCGGCCCAGGTGGATATCGCCGAATGGTTCCCGGCGATCTGGGGCGGCGAGAACCCGGCCTGGGAAACCCCGCAGGAATGCCGGCAATTCATCGACCTGTGCGTGCGCCACATCAACAGCCTGGCTGAGCAACTCGAGACCGAGGCCGGGGGCTTCAAGGCCCGCTTCGAGGAAACCGAGCACCAGGGGCAGAACCTGTTGCTGGCCGAGGAATGGTGCTTCGGCTACCTGCGTGGAGTGGCGGTAGGCAACTGGCCCACCCTGCCGGCACCACAGATCGCCCTGTTGCAGACCATCATCGACTGCGCCGAACAGGACAACTTCGAACTACCGGCAGACCTGGACATCCCCCGGCACCAGCAGCAGGTGGCGAGCATCGAACCCGCCGCCCGCCAATTGCACCAGTACTGGTCGAGCCAGCGCTAACCAGGCCTCCAGCCCTTGCACTTGCAGGGGCGTGCCTGGGCAGCGTCACTGGAAGCAGCCCTCGCTGGCCTCCAGCAAGTTGAGTAGCAGTTGCTCATCGATCTGCTCGTCGTCCAGGCCAACGGGGCCGGCCTGGTCCGGGTCCGAGATGCACTCCAGCACCCGCAAGGGCAACTGGGCGGCGCCGAAGAACGCCAGGATGTCGCGCACTTCTTGCTCGCGCTGCACATGGTCGTTGTGGAACAGCCAGGCGCTGTAGAACACCCCCTGGGCCCCCTGTCCCAAGTGCTCCCGGGCGATGCGCAACGACATGCCCAGGCGCTGGTGGAGAAATTTCACCAGCGCCAGGTCGGTGCTGGGGGCCATCAAGGCGATACTGATTCTGGACATACTCTGATCCTGCAAAAAAGTCGGTGGGGCTCGACCCTAGTCCGGGCGCCAGGGCTTGACACTTTGCAGATGCCGCTCGATGTCATCCATGTCGTCCTCGCCCAGGGTCAGGTCGAAGGGCTCGGTGAGGATCCTGCGCACCTGCGCCAAACGCCCGGTGACGCGCTCGTTGTCGATGAAGTCGGTGGTTGCGCGCTGGTAGTCCGCCACGGGCTTGTCCACGTAATGGCTGCCCATGCGGTGCAGCGACAGCATGATGAACTCCAGCTGCGCCAGGGCTTGCAGCGCCTGGTCTGCGGTGAGCGTGATCTTGCGGTTGTTCTCGCGTATCGGTCCTGCTGCCATCGCCCTGCCCTCAATCGCCCTGGGGGCCCTTGAACGGCGGCGCGCCCAAGCGTGCCGCATCGATGCCACAGGCCATGTTGCGCAGCTCGCCGATCACCGACTGACGGGGAAAGGCCGCCCATTGCGCGTGGGCCTCCTTGCGCATGACTTCCACGCCCTGGGCGAAGGGCTCGGAGAAATACACCCGGCCCAGTTGCGCCGATTCATCGCGCTCGCAGTTGATGATCCGCACCACCCGCGAGCTGTGGATCAGGGGTTTGGAATCGCCCGGGGCGGTGGGCTTGCTGTAGTTGTTGATCAGGTAGAACTGCCGCAGATGCGGGTTGTTCTGGTACAGGGCCAGGGAGTTGGCCGCGAAGTAAGTCGCCGACTCCGGAGTGTCCAGCACTTTGAACATGGCCTCGGGACGCGCCGCGCCAGCATCGCGGGCCTGGTCATGGGCGCAGCCCGCCAGCAGGAGCAAGCCACCCAGCCACCACAGACGCTTCATTGCGCTGCTCCCTGGGCCATGTCTGGCCGCTCCTGGCGCAACAACGTGGCATCGACGCTGCCTTGCAACGAGCAGAGCATGCGGGTCTTGCCGCCCTCCACGCTGAGCATGAGGATCTTCTCCGCAGAGCCCGGGGCTGGGGCGATCTCGGAAACCGCCGCCGGGTTGTCCTGCCAGGGCGCCTGGGCGCTGGGCTTGATCTGCGGCCGGGAGATGAAGTACTCGCCCGCCTCCTGCCAGCCGGCCTGGGGCATGGCGGCCATCACCGCTTCCCGGCTGGCATCGATCTCCAGGCCCCAGAAGTAGTAGATGCCCTCGCTGCCCAGGTCGAACACGCTGTCGTAGTAGCCGGTCAGCTTCAGGCCCTTGTCTTGCAGCGGGCGGGAGAAGGTGGCGGTGGAGGTCGCATTGTCATGCCGGTCGGGTACCGGAATCCAGGCGATGCCTTGCTGGTCGTCGTGCTTGAGGGCCACTACCCGGCCGAGCTCGGCGCGCTGCTGGTACAGGTCCTTGAAGAACGCCGGCTGGCATTGCATCAGGCTGTCGCTCAGGCTGGCCGCCAGCGAGCTACCAGCCCACAGGCTCAACACGAGTGCCAGGGGCTTGGGTGAATGGCGGGAGATGGCGCGAATCAAATCCATTGTCAGAAGCTTCCGGGTCAGGCGAAAAAATCGCGACTCTAAACCTCGCCAGCTTCCGACACAAATACTCCCGGGAGCCCAGGCTCCCGGGAACCGCCTCAGAGGAAAATGCTGCCACGCAGGTACAGCGCGCCATGGCCGCTGATGATCACCCGCCCGTTGTCCAGCACCTGGCAGTGCAATTGGCCCTTGCGCGCCCCACCCTGCTGCGCCCGCAGCTGGCTCTTGCCCAGGCGCTCGGCCCAATAGGGGGCCAGCGAGGTGTGGGCGGAACCGGTGACCGGGTCCTCGTTGACCCCGACGCTGGGACCGAACCAGCGGGAAACGAAATCGAATTCCCGGGACGGCGCGGTCACCGCGATGCCTCGCACGCCGAACTGGGCCAGGGCCACGAAGTCCGGCTTGAGTTCATCCAGCAGGCGCTCGTCGTCCACCACCAGCAGGTAGTCGTCGGTGCGATACAGCGCCTCGGCCCGATTCAAGCCCAGGGCTTGCAACAAGGCTGCGGGGATCTCCACCGCTTCGGGCTGCTTGGCCGGGAAGTCCATGGACAGCAAGCCACCCTCGCGGCTGACGCGCAACTCGCCACTGCGGGTGAAAAAGCGCAGCACATCGCGCTGCTCGCCCAATTGCTCGAACAGTAACCAGGCCGCTGCCAGGGTGGCATGGCCGCACAGGTCGACCTCTACCGTGGGGGTGAACCAGCGCAGCTCGAATCCCTCGTCCTTGGGCACGAAGTAGGCGGTTTCGGACAGGTTGTTCTCCTCGGCGATGCGTTGCAGCACCACGTCCGGCAGCCAGGCCTGCAGCGGGCAGACCGCCGCCGGGTTGCCGCCGAAGACACTGGAGGTAAAGGCATCCACTTGAAAGATATCGATCTGCATCGCGGTCATTCCTCAGCGCCTTGGGCGCGGATCTGGTCCAGGTAGTTGTAGATGGTGTAGCGAGTCACGCCGAGGGCCGCAGCGGCCTTCTCGATCCCGCCCTTGACGATGAACAGGCCGCGCTCCTGCATCTGGCGCACGGCTTCGAGCTTGTGCTGCTTGGTCAACCGCGCCCCGGGCTCCGGACAGGCCGCCTGGATGATCTGGGCCAGCAGTTGCTCCATGTCCTGGGGCTCATCGCCCCGTGGCTCCGGCGCACTGCCCAGGCCCAGCATCTGCCCCAGGCAGGCATGGGCCGCGGCGATCCCACTCAGGTCGCTGTTGCTGCACAGGCTGGCGAACGGTTGCCCGCCGCTGTCGCGAAAGACCACGGTGGAGCTGCGCAGCTCGCGGCCATCGGGCGCCAGGGTCGGGTAGTTCTCCAGCACCAGCGGGGTGCTGCCGGAGCGGTCGTGCAAGGCCCGCAGCACCGCGGCGAAGCCCAGGTCCTGGCGCGGTCCGCCCAGCACCGGGCCACCGACCCGGCGCCCGGTGACATGGCCGTTGGCGATAGCGATGATCGAGCGCTCGGGCTGGTCAAGATCGTGCAGGACGATCTCCACATGGGGCCCCACCACACCGGCCAGCATCTGCAAGGTACTGCGCAGCACCTGCAGGACCAGTTGGCGCTCGGCCAGGACGGCGGAAGAAGGCTGGTTCATGGACACTCCGGGAAAAATCTTCGGCGAAAAATATCAACGCAATGTTGAATATTCAACTTTTTGTTTACCTGACCTCGATCAGCCCTGGCCATCATGGCAATTGCATCGCCAGGGGCATTGCTGCAATATTCGCGGATGTAAAACGTTCTCATTTAAGCCTTTTCTCCAGCCGCTTGCGCAAAGTACCCCACCCCATGACCCCCAATCTGCTTCTCGTGGAAGACGACGCCCGGCTGCGCCAGGACCTTGACCGGCATTTCCGCCAGCGCGGCTTCGCCGTCAGCGCCTGCATCGATGGCCACGAAGGACTGGCGACGCTGCGCGCCGGGCACTTCGACCTGGTACTGCTGGACATCATGCTGCCCGGCCTCGATGGCCTGGCCCTGCTCGATACCCTGCGCCACGAACAAGGCATCCCGGTGATGCTGATGTCGGCCCTGGGCGCCGAGCAGGACCGCATCACCGGGTTCACCCGGGGCGCCGACGACTACCTGCCCAAGCCCTTTAGCCTGGCCGAGCTGGATGCCCGGGTCGATGCGCTGCTACGGCGCATGGCCCGGGTCCAGCCGCCCCCCAGCCAACGCCAGGACCCTTTGCTCGCCTTCGACGAGCAGGCCCAGGACGTGCTCAGCCAAGGCCGCGCCGCCGGCCTCACCGGCTCCGAATACCGCCTGCTGGTGACCCTGCGCGAGCATCCCGGGCAGACCCTGAGCAAACCCTTCCTCTACCAGCAGGTGCTGCACCGCATCTACACCCGCCTGGATCGCGGCCTGGACGTACACGTCTGCAACCTGCGGCGCAAGCTGGCCGAAATTGGCGTACAGCACTTGCAGATCCAGGCCGTGCGCGGTGCCGGCTACATCCTGGTACAAGCGGACCGCTGCTGATGCGCCGCCACCCCCTGTTGTGGAAGCTGGCGCTGTTGCAGATCGGCTTCTGCCTGCTGCTGACCTGGATCATCTGGACCTGGGGCCTGTCGGCCGAACGCAGCACTTACTTTCTCGACCCGGCCGACCGCCAGTACCTGGCCAGCTATGCGCAACAGGCCGAAAGCGCCTGGCGCCAGGACGGCGCGGCCGGGGTCGACGCCTTCCAGCGCCAGCTGGCCGCCCGGGAACACACCTGGGTCGCGGTGATCGGCGAGCGCCTGCAAAGCCTCGGCAGTACGCCCTTGAGCGCCGAGGAGGCCAGCCACCTGACCTTCATGCGCAAGCTGGACTGGCCCATGAGCCGGCGCCTGCAGGACGAGTTGCCCTATGTCAGCATCCAGTTCCCGGAGCATCCCGAACAGGGCCGGCTGGTGCTGCAACTGCCCGAACGCCTGCTGCCCAGCGGCCTCACGCCCTGGACCCACGTGCTCAGCCACGGGGTGGTGCCGACCTTGCTGGCCGCCCTGCTCGGCTTGTTGCTCTACCGTCATCTGGTGCTGCCGTTGAACCGCCTGCGCGACCGCGCCGATGCCCTGCGCGCCGACGACCTGGAGAGCCCGGGCCTGGGTACGCCCCTGGCCCGGCGCAGCGACGAACTCGGCGAACTGGCCCTGGCCTTCGAACACATGGCCGAGCGCCTGCGCCAGAGCCTGGCCCAGCAACGCCTGCTGCTGCGGACTTTGTCCCATGAGCTGCGCACGCCCCTGGCCCGCCTGCGCATCGCTCATGACAGCCGGCTACCGCCGGAGCAACTACGCCAACGCCTGGACCGCGAGATCCTCGACATGCAGCGCCTGCTGGAGGACACCCTGGACCTGGCCTGGCTCGACACCGAACGCCCGCAACTGTCCACCGAGCCGGTACAGGTGTTGTCGATCTGGGAGGCCCTGCGCGAAGACGCCTGTTTCGAGAGCGGCTGGAACCTGGAGCGCCTGCCCTGCCTGCTGGACGCCGATTGCCGGGTCCAGGTGCACCTGGACAGCATTGCCCAGGCCCTGGAGAACCTGTTGCGCAACGCCATCCGTTACTCCCCCGAGGGCGGCCGGGTCAGTCTGCGCGGCTGGCGCGAGGGCAGCCACTGGCACCTGTGCCTGGAGGATGAGGGCCCAGGGGTCGCCGAACAGGACCTGCAGCGGATCTTCCAGCCCTACCAGCGCCTGGGCTCGGCCCAGGGCGAGGGTTTCGGCCTGGGCCTGGCCATCGCCCAGCGCGCCGTGGAGTTGCACCAGGGGCGGATCTGGGCCAGCAACGGCCACCCGGGATTGTGCATGCACCTGCTGTTGCCGGCCGCCTGAAAGCAGGCTGTGCCAGCCCGTAGTCCGCCCCGTTACCGCCGAAGTGTTTAGAAAGTTAATGCGCTTTACTCGCAAATAGCAGTCATTATCATTCGTGATCTTCCTGTTCCAGCTTCCGTCCCGGAGATCACCGATGTCCATGCGCTCGATGCGTCCTTTCGCTCCCTTCCTGCTGTCCAGCTGCTGCCTGCTCAGCCATGCCGTCCAGGCGGCCAATGCCGAGGCGCCGCAGCCGGTCCTGGAACTCCAGCCCCAGAGCATCGTCGCCACCGCCAAGGAAGAGACCAAGCAGGCCCCGGGGGTCTCGGTGATCACCGCCGAGGACATCCAGAAGCGCCCGCCGGCCAACGACCTGTCGCAGATCATCCGCACCATGCCCGGAGTCAACCTCACCGGTAACTCCACCAGTGGCCAGCGCGGCAACAACCGGCAGATCGACATCCGTGGCATGGGCCCGGAAAACACCCTGATCCTGGTGGACGGCAAGCCGGTGGGCAGCCGCAACTCGGTGCGCTATGGCTGGCGCGGCGAGCGCGATACCCGGGGCGACACTAACTGGGTGCCGGCCGACCAGGTGGAGCGCATCGAGGTGATCCGTGGCCCGGCCGCCGCCCGCTACGGCAACGGCGCCGCCGGTGGGGTGGTCAACATCATCACCAAGCAGGCCGGCAGCCAGACCCACGGCAATGCCACGCTCTACAGCTCGTTCCCCGCCCACAAGGACGAAGGCGCGACCCAGCGCATGAGCTTCGGCCTCAACGGCCCCCTGACCGACACACTCAGCTACCGGGTCTACGGTAACGTGGCCCGCACCGACTCCGACGACGCCGACATCAACGCCGGCCATGAGTCGCTGCGCACCGGCAAGCAGGCCGGCACCCTGCCCGCCGGCCGCGAAGGCGTGCGCAACAAGGACCTCAACGGCCTCTTGAGCTGGCAGCTGACCCCGGACCAGAGCCTGGACTTCGAAGCCGGCTTCAGCCGCCAGGGCAACATCTATACCGGCGATACCCAAAACACCAACAGCAACAAGACCGTGAAGAACCTCCTGGGCCACGAGACCAACCGCACCTACCGCCAGACGTACTCGCTGACCCACCGCGGCGAGTGGGACTTCGGCAGCTCCATGGCCTACCTGCAATACGAGAAGACCCGCAACAGCCGGATCAACGAAGGCCTGGCCGGCGGTACCGAAGGCATCTTCAGCGACGCCAACTTCTACACCTCGGTGCTGCGCGACCTGAGCGCCCATGGCGAACTCAACCTGCCGCTGCACGCAGGCTTCGAGCAGACCCTGACCCTGGGCAGCGAGTGGTCGCAGCAAAAGCTCGACGACCCCAGCTCCAACACCCAGGACACCAAGGAGGCCGGCGCCATTCCCGGCCTGACCTCGAACAACCGCAGCAGCCAGATCAGCGCGCAGATCTTCTCGCTGTTCGCCGAAGACAACATCGAGCTGGCGCCCGGCACCATGCTCACCCCCGGCTTGCGCTTCGATCACCACAGCATCGTCGGCGACAACTGGAGCCCGTCGCTGAACCTGTCCCATGCCTTAAGCGACAGCCTGACCCTCAAGGCCGGTATCGCGCGGGCCTACAAGGCGCCGAACCTGTACCAGCTCAACCCCGACTACCTGCTCTACAGCCGTGGCCAGGGCTGCTACGGCCAGACCACCAGCTGCTACCTGCGGGGCAACGACAAGCTGGGGGCGGAAACCAGCGTCAACAAGGAACTGGGCCTGGAATACAAGGCCGACGGCTGGGTGGCCGGCCTGACCTACTTCCGCAACGACTACAAGAACAAGGTCGAGTCGGGCCTGGCGCCCACCGGCCGGGCCAGCGGTGGCAGTTCGGCGCTGTACAAGAACGCCGCGGTGTATGAGTGGGAAAACGTGCCCAAGGCCGTGGTCGAAGGCCTGGAAGGCACCCTGACCGTGCCCCTGGCCAGTCAGCTGACCTGGAACAACAACTTCACCTACATGCTGCAATCGAAGAACAAGGAGACCGGCGACTACCTCTCGGTGACCCCGCGCTTCACCCTCAACTCGATGCTCGATTGGCAAGCCACCCAGGACCTGTCGCTGCAGATGAACGTGGCCTGGTACGGCAAGCAGACGCCAAAGAAATTCGACTACCACGGCGACCGGGTCACCGGCAGCGCCACCCAGCAACTGGCCCCCTACGCCATCGCCGGCATCAGCGGCACTTACGCCCTGACCCGCAACCTGAGCCTGACCGCCGGGGTCGACAACCTGTTCGACAAGCGCCTGTATCGCGAAGGCAATGCCCAGGGCGTGGTGGATATCGCCGGGGCCGGCGCCGCCACCTACAACGAACCGGGACGCACCCTGTACACCAGCCTGAGCGCGTCGTTCTAAGCCCATAACGAGAAAGCCTGATGAGAACCACGACCTTGCGCCTGGCCCTGGGCTGGGCGCTGGCCGCCGCCAGTTGCCTGGCGATGGCCCAACCGGCTCCCGAGCAGCGGATGGACAGCAGCCTGCTGCAACGCCAGGACCTGCCCTATCGCTTCAGCAGCCTGCAACTGGATTCCACCGACGGCCAGCGGCACTACCAGGTATGGATCGGCCAGCCGCTCAAGGCCGCCCCCGAGCACGGCTACCCGGTGCTGTGGATGCTCGATGGCAACGCCGCCATCGGCGCCCTCGATGCGCAGCAGCTCAAGCAACTGGACCCACCCCCACTGCTGGTGGCAGTGGGTTACCAGACCCCGCTACGCATCGAGCGCACGGCCAGGACCTACGACTACACCCCGTACCAACCCGGCCGCCAGGAGCAGCAGGACCCCTTGACCGGCCAACCCAGCGGTGGCGGCGAAGCGTTCCTGCAACTGTTGCGCGAGCGCCTGCGCCCAGCGGTGGCCGCCCGGGTAGCGATCGACCCTGCGCAGCAGACCTTGTGGGGGCACTCCTATGGTGGCCTGTTGGTGCTGCAGGCATTGTTCCAGCGTCCCGGGGAGTTTCGTCACTACGCCGCCGCCAGCCCCTCATTGTGGTGGGGCGATGGGCTGATCCTCGACCAGGCCCGGGGGCTGGCTGAGCGCATGCAGGGGCATCGGGCACAGCTGCTGCTGATGCGCGGTGATGCCGAGCCGGGGGACCCACGCCAGGCCCCGGCTTCGTACCCAGCCCCGGGGGCCGACCTGCGGGCCCGGCAGTTACGCGAGCAACTGGCGCCGGTTCCCGGCCTGGCCCTGGACTTCCATACCTTCGAGACGCTCGGCCATGGCCAGACCTTGGCCGCGTCCCTGCACTATGTGCTGGAGCGCCTGTACTTGCCCCCGGACCAGCCTTGAACCACGAATTCCAGCGCAAGGGACCGGGTGCCAGGACCGCCGCCAGCGGCTAACCTGCCAGGCATCCCGACCCTTGCCCCGGATCACCGATGCCCGCCAGCCCCGATTTCGCCAGCACCTTCCTCGCCGCCCTGGATGCCGACTGGGCCCGGCATATCGCCGCCATCGGCCCCTGCCTGCACCAGCCCCGGCCGGAACGCGAGCCCTACCAGGCGCTGGTGCGCGCGGTGGCCTACCAGCAATTGCATGCCAAGGCCGGCGACGCGATCCTCGCCCGGCTGCGGGCGCTGTTTCCCGGCCAGGACTTTCCCAGCCCCAGGCAGCTCTGCGCAAGCAGCACTGAACAGCTGCGTGGCTGCGGTTTTTCCGCGCGCAAGGCGGCCACCCTGCACGGCATCGCCCAGGCCACCCTGGACGGCCTGGTGCCGTCGGCGGACGCCGCACGGGAGCTGGACGACCAACACCTGATCGAACGGCTGACGCAATTGCCCGGGATCGGGCGCTGGACCGTGGAAATGCTGTTGATCTACAGCCTGGAGCGCGCAGATGTGCTGCCGGTGGACGACTTCGGCGTGCGCGAGGGTTACCGGCGCCTCAAGGGCCTGGAACACCAGCCCAGCCCGCGCCAGATGCGTGAACTGGGCCAGGCCTGGAGTCCCTGGCGCACCACCGCCGCCTGGTACCTGTGGCGGGTACCGGTGTCATGAGCGACCCGGCAGTGCGGCACTGGACCCTGCTGGACCGCCACGGCCAGCCCTGGTCCAGCCCCTGCCCCGGGACCCTGGGCGGTCATCGGCGCAGCCGCATCTATGGCCGCCTGGACTGCCCCTGTGCCCTGGCCGCCATCGCCCGTGGCGGCTACGTACGCCACCGGGTGTTCTTCCTCGACGAGGCCACGGCGCTCGCCGCCGGCTACCGGCCTTGCGCCCGCTGCCTGCCCAGGCTCTATAAGGCCTGGCGCCACTCCGTGAATCGCTGAACCGGCAGGCACCTGCCAGGCTCTGGCAGCGATCCGGAGGAGAACTTGCCGGTATCTGTCGTGGAACGTCGCACCGTCGATTGAACCGCCGGCGCGTAACCCCTAAAGTCACGCCTTTCCGATTCCTGCTTCGAGATTGCCGATGGCTGCCCTTCGCCTGACCACCCTGCACACCACCCAAGCAGTACTGGACGCCTTTCGCGACAGCGACGTCCCGACCCAGGTGTTGCTCGAAGGTAGCGGCATCCAGCTGGCGGACCTGGAACTGCCCAACAGCCTGATCAATATCAGCCAGGAAATGCGCGTATTCAGCAATGCCGTGGCCTTTCGCCAGGACCTGGGACTGGTGCTTGGACGCAACCTGCACATCTGCGCCTACGGCATGTTCGGCCTGACCCTGCTGACCAGCGCCACCCTGCGCGAGGGCTGGTCCCTGGCGCTGCGCTACCCGCTGTTGCTGGGCACCTTCTTCCACCTCGACCTGGAACTGCGCGATGGCCTGGCCTGGCTCACCGCCGACCAGTACAGCGAGAGCGAGCTGGAAGTGTTCAACACCGATTTCTGCATGTCGTCCTACCGGGTCACCTGCCAGGACCTGCTGGGCTGTTCGCTGCCACTGCGCGAGGTGCACCTCAAGCACGGGCCGCAGCCCTACCTGGACAGCTACGAGCAAGCCTTCAATTGCCCGGTGCAGTTCAATGCCGGGCGCAACGCCATCGGTTTCGACCCGGAGTGGCTGGACCGGCGCCTGCCCCTGGCGGACCTGGTGACCCAGAACGACATGCTGCAACGCTGCATCCGCCTGAACGAGGAGCTCAGCGCCCGTCCGACCTGGATCGACCAGGTGCGGCGCATCCTCAACGAACAGCTGCACGCCGTGCCGGACTTCGACAGCCTGGCGCGCCAGGTGCACTGCTCCCCCAGCACCCTGCGCCGGCGCCTGCGGGCGCAGGACACCAGCTACCAGCAATTGCTGGACGAGCTGCGCTATACCCGGGCCCGCCAGTTGCTGGAACAGCACAGCCTGCCGGTGTATCGCATCGCCGAAGCCCTGGGGTTCAAGGAGACCGCGAGTTTCCGCCATGCCTTCCAGCGCTGGAGCGGTGTCGCTCCAGGACGGTTCCGGCAACTGGCCGGTCAGCTCGGTCCACTTTCGGACCGTTCGCAAGAATGACGTCAAATATCCCCTATTGACCGTTACCAACATTCTCTGAGCAACGCTTCCGGCGAAAAATGACGTCCGGAACGTTTCGCTTTCTTCAAGACATGGAGTCGTCGCATGAAATCGCTGCATACCGCCCTCACCAGCCTGGCCCTGAGCCTGGCCCTGACCTGCTCTTCCAGCGCGATGGCCGCCCCTGAACGGACGGTGAACATCTTCAACTGGTCGGAATACATCGCCCCCAACACCATCAAGGATTTCCAGGCCAGCAGCGGGATCAAGGTCAAGTACGACATCTTCGAAAGCAATGAAGTGCTGGAAGCCAAGCTGTTCACCGGCAACAGTGGCTACGACGTGGTGGTGCCCTCCAGCGGTTTCGTCAGCAAGCAGATCAACGCCGGTGCCTTCCAGCCCCTGGACCGCAGCCAGCTGCCGAACTGGAAGAACCTCGACCCGGCCGTCATGAAGTTGCTGGAGCAGAACGACCCCGGCAACCGCTACGTGATCCCCTACATGTGGGGCACCAACCTGATCGGCTACAACCGCGACAAGGTCCAGGAACTGCTGGGCAGCGACGCGCCGGTCAACAGCTGGGACCTGGTGTTCAAGGAAGAGAACCTGAAGAAGCTCAGCCAATGCGGCGTGACCTTCCTCGACTCGCCCGCCGAGATGCTGCCCCTGGCCCTGCACTACCTGGGCCTGGACTCCAACAGCCAGAACCCCGAGGACTATCGCAAGGCCGAGGCCCTGTTGCTCAAGCTGCGCCCCTATGTGCGCTACTTCCACAGCGCCAAGTGGATGGGTGATATCGCCAACGGCAATATCTGCGTGGCGGTCGGCTACTCCGGCGGTTTCCTGCAGGCGGCCAACCGTGCCAACGAAGCCAAGAACGGCGTGCACATCGAGATGCGCATTCCCAAGGAAGGCACCCTGGCCTGGATCGATACCGTGGCCATCCCTACCGGCGCCAAGCATGTGGACACGGCCCACGCATTTCTCAACTACCTGATGGAACCGCAAGTCATCGCCTCCATCAGCAATTTCGTCGGCTACCCCAACGGCGTCACGGACTCCAAGGCGTTCATCCAGCAATCGCTGCTGGACAACCCTGACCTGTTTCCCAACGCCCAGACCATGACCCGCCTGTTCCCCCTGGCGCCGCTGCCGGCCAAGGCCGAACGCACCCGGACCCGGACCTGGATCAAGGTCACCAGCGGACGCTGAACCCTTTACCCCGAACACCTTGCGCGCTGGTGCACAACCGGCCCGCAAGCTTTCGCCGCCGACGTGCCCAGCGCAGCCGGCGCCCTTGAAAGAAGAGTTGTCCATGTCGTCAGTCACGCCTAGCCACCCGCCCCTGCACCAGCTGTCGATCGAGGCCTTGCTGCACGGTTTCGCCACCTTGCAGTTCACCCCGGTGGACCTGTTGCGCGACCTGCTGGCCCGCATCGAGCAGCATGAGCCACGGCTCAACGCACTGTGCGCGCGCCAGGATGCGGCGGCGTTGCTGGCCGCCCAGGCCAGTGCCGAGCGCTGGGCCGCCGGGCAACCCATGGGCCGCCTGGACGGCATCGCGGTGCTGGTCAAGGACAACCATGACATCCAGGGCTGGCAGACCCGCAACGGTTCCAGGGCCCTGGCCCATCGCCCGCCCCTGGAGCGCGACTGCGCCCTGGTGGCGCGCCTGCGCGAAGCCGGGGCGATCTTCATCGCCAAGACCACCTTGCCGGAACTGGCTTGTACGCCCCTGACCGACAGCCCCCTGACCGGAGTCACCCGCAATCCGTGGAACCTCGCCCTGCATGCCGCGGGCAGCAGCGGTGGCAGTACCGCTGGGGTGGCGGCCGGTTTTGCCCCGGCCGCCACGGCCAACGACGCGGCCGGCTCGATCCGCACCCCGGCGAGTTTCTGCGGGGTGATCGGCCTCAAGCCCAGCCACGGCCTGGTTTCGACCAGCCCGGCCATCGATCCAGGTGGCATGTCCGCCGAGGGCCCGATCGCCCGCCATGTGCGCGACATCGCCTTGTTGCTGGAGCACATGAGCGCCTATGAGCCCGGCGAGCCCTTTGCCTGGCCCCATGCCCCCCTGGGCTTCCTGGAACGGATCGAGGATGGCGTCCAGGGTTTGCGCATCGCCTTCAGCACCGACCTGGGTTATGCCGCCTATGTCGACCCGCAGATCGCCGCCGCTTGCCTGGCCGCGGCGCGGTGCCTGGAAGAGGCTGGCGCGACGCTGGTGCTGGCCTCGCCGGACATCGGCAATCCAGCGCCCGGCTTCGTGCGTTCCTGGCCCGTGGAAGCGGCCAGCGCGGTGGACCTGGAGATACCCGGGGAGCAACAGCACCTGATGAGCGACTTTCTCCAGCAGACCCAATTGCGGGCCCGCCAGCTCAATGCCCTGGACTACGCCAATGCCGTGCAGGAACGGCATCAGGTTGCGCAGCAGTTGCATGACTTCCTCTGCGACTACGACCTGCTGCTGACCCCGACCGCGGTGGTCGAGCCATTCGCCGTGGAACTGCAGAGCCCGCCCGACTGGCCGCAGCAAGCCAGCAGCATGTGGCAGCCGACCACGTTCCCATTCAACTACAGCCGCCAGCCGGCGCTGAGCATGCCCTGCGGCCTGAGCGCAGCGGGCCTGCCCATCGGTTTGCAGATCGTCGCCCGCTTCGGCCGCGACGACCTGGTACTACGGGCCGCACGGGCCCTGGAAAAACGCCAGTCCATGGAGCTGTTCGCCCATCCCCCTGGGCTGTTGGACGCCACAGACACCCTCGGCACTGGCCAGTAACCCGTACAGCACAACCCGCCGCCCAACGGCAGCGACGGACAAGGAGGTGGACCATGGATTCTTCTAGCAGTTGGTACCAAGACACCCAATTCGAGCATGACATCTACGTGATGATCATCCGCGAGCCCAGCTCGCCAAGCCTCGACCCGCACCAGTCCGGCGCCAGCTACAGCTATGTCGGGCGCCTCACCGGTCAGGGCCAGCACCCATGCTTTTCCCTGCATTTTGCCTGCCCGCCCTATGGCAACGACTACCTGAGCACCGATGCCGCCCTGCAGGCCGGGATGGCCCACGGCCGGGCGCTGATCGAACACTGGCGCACCCGTGGCCGCAAGCCGCTGGCGCAGAACGCCGAAGTCGCCCTGGCCAGCTACAGCAACTGAGGTCCCGGCCCGGACCTTGGGTACGGGCCCAATGCCTCGGTCCTGGCTGGAACATGACCGGTGATCAGCCGTTGCCATGCACCGTTGCGAATATTGATGCCGGTCAAGCACTCCAATCGCCACACAGGTGAACCTGAGGGCAATCAGGGCTGTGGTTGCAGCCCGTTCCTTGCCTCCCAGGAGACTTGACCATGCCCAGCAGCGCTCTCGATATGCTCCCTCATCCGCCGTTCCCGGCGCAGCAAGGCCAGTACTGGATCGACGCCTTGAGCGACGGCAGCCATGTATTGATTCGCCCGTTGCGGCCCCAGGATCGCCAGCGGGAGAAGGCCTTCATCGAAAACCTCTCCCCCGTCACCCGGCACCAGCGCTTCCTGGGCGAGGTCAAGGAAGTGGGCGACCAATTGCTCGATCAGTTGATGGACGTCGGCACGCCACAGCGGGTGGCCTACGTGGCGCTGGTCCACGACAACGGCGAGTTGCGCGAAGTCGGCATCAGTCGCTATGCCCAGGTGGACGACCAGCCCTGGCGCTGCGAGTTCGCCGTGACCATCGCCGATCAATGGCAGGGCAAGGGCCTGGGTGGCCTGCTGATGCAGCACCTGATCGACGAGGCCCGCCACAATGGCTTCCAGCAGATGTACTCGGTCGATTCGGCCACCAACTATGGCATGCGCCGGCTGGCCAAGCTCCTGGGCATGCGCAGCGCCATCGACCCTGACGACGCCACCCAGGTGATCCACAGCCTGGAGCTGTAGCCCCCGCGCCGCGCCTCAGCCCGAGGCGCGGCCACACTGTCCGCAGAACCGCGCGCCAGCCTGCATCGGCGCACCACATTGCCCACACCCTGCTGCACCCAGCGATGCCGCGCATTGCTGGCAAAAGCGTGCGCCCGGCGCATTCATCGCGCGACATTGCCCACACGCATTGCCAGCCCCGACCTGGGGCGAACCGGAACCATGATGGCCACTGCGGGAACCGCCATGCCCAGAACCGTGGTGCCCCATCAGCAAACGTTTGAAAAAGCTCATCTCGATCACTCCGTATTGAGGTGATCGCCAGTAAAAACCCTATAGCTACTAAAGGGTCAAGCCATGGCCGACAAGTGTTCATAGAGAATGGCGCAACCGACGATGATCAGTACCAGGCCGCCCAATGCCTCGGCACGCTGCCCCATGACCGTGCCGATGGCGCGGCCGAGCATGACGCCCAGGGTGACCATGGTCATGGTGGCCAGGCCAATGGCGCTGGCGGCGATCCAGATATTGACGTTGACGAAAGCCAGCCCGACGCCCACGGCCAGCGCATCGATGCTGGTGGCGAACCCGGTGACCGCCAACAACCAGAAGCCATGCTCGCGAGGCTTGTCCGGCTCGGCCTCAGCCTCCAGGCGCAGGCCGTTGTAGATCATGTGCAGGCCCAGCAGCACCAGCAGGCCGAAGGCGATCCAGTGGTCCCAGGCGGCAGCCCATTGGGCCGCTGCCTGGCCAATAAACCAGCCCACCACGGGGGTGATGGCCTCGATGACACCGAATATCAGGCCAATGCGCAGGGCTTCGAGCAGGCGGGGCTTGAACATGGCCGAACCTTTGCCGACCGCGGCAGCGAAGGCATCGGTGGACATGGCGAAGGCCAGGAAAATGATCGAGGCAGGATTCATCTTGAGTCTTCCGGTCGGGCTTGAGTCCACGACATGCCCACGCGCCCGACTTCAGCGCAAGCCTGTCGATGGTCTCACCAACCGAAACGGTGCCCGTACCACGGCAGGTTGCCGAGAGTGTTGATACGGGCTCCACCGCGACAAGCGGTGGCAGGTTACTCCCCAAAGAAGGCCGCAGCTTAACTTGGCCCTTGTGAAAATTTCATTGCTGCCCGGACTTCCCAGCGCCAACCACGCTTCGAGTTAAGAAGCGGTTTAACACTCTTTGACAGTTTCCTGACAAAGCTGCCAAAGACTGGCCACCAGCCCTTCCCTAGCATTCACCCATCCAATTTGCGCTCGGGTGCTTGCTACATGTCCCCCAAACTTCTCGGCCTGCCAGTGCTGGGCATTCTGCTGGGTAGCCTGGGTTGCAATGGTCAGCCGCCATCGCCGCCGTCCATTGCACCCGGTGACTACGCCAGCATCATTCGCTATTTGAAACAGCACATTCCACGGGAGATGGCCGAGCATCAGGTCCCCGGGTTCTCCATTGCCCTGGTGGAAGGCCAGGAGCTGATCTGGGCCCGGGGCTTTGGTCTTGCCGACAAGAATCGTGGCCTGCAGGTCACGGAAAACACGGCGTTTCGCGCAGGGGCACTGTCGCAACTGCTGACCGCCACGGCGGTGATGCAACTGGTGGAGCAAGGCCGTCTGCAACTGGACTCGCCCCTGCAGGCCACACTCAAGGAGTTCTACGTTCGCTCGCGCTTTCATGACGATCAGAACGCCGCCGACCAGGCAGTGACCCTGCGACGCCTGCTCAGCCACCAGGCCGGGATGCCCGCCGAATACCTGCGGGACCTGCGCACGCCGCATATCCTCGGTGAGTTGCCACAGAAGGTCAGCGGGGTCTGGCTGAACAACCTGCCCGGAACGCGAACGGCCTACTCCAATCTCGGTTACGCCCTACTGGGAGCGGCCATCGAACGTAGCAGCGGCGTGGATTTCGAACAGCAGTTGCAGACCAGGCTGCTGCGCCCCCTGGGCATGAGCCAGTCGAGCTTCCTCGGTGACAGTAGCCACCTGCCCTATCGCACCCGGGGCTATGAGGACGGCGCGGTCAGTGTCAATGCGCCAGTGCGCGACGTTCCCGCCGGTGGCTTGTGGACCAGTCCACGGGACCTGAGCCGTTTCGTACGGATGCTTTTCGCCCAGGGTCGATACCAGCATCGCCAGCTGCTGTCGGCGGACTCCGTCAATGAAATGGTGCGAGTACAGAACACCGGCAACGTCATGGATTTCGACTGTCAGGTCGGCTTGGGCTGGTTTCTCTCGCCCTGTGGCGACGAGTGGGTGCGCCCGGGTATCCGTACCTGGCAACACAGCGGCAGCGGCAACAACTTCCATGCCCAGATCAGCGTGCTGCCGGAGCAGCAACTGGCAGTCATCGTCATGAGTAACTCCGGCACCGGCGAAGCCCTGGCCCAACCCTTGGTACCGCAGATCCTGCGGATGCTGTTGCAGGCCCATGGGGAGCCTGGCGAACAAGGCGCACAGGTCAACCAGCCCGCCCGGCAACTGGCGGCGCGGCGCCGGGTACCCGAGGCGGCGGACCGCCAACAACTGGCCGGGTTCTACGCCACCGCCTACGGCGTGTTGCGCATCAGGGACCAGGGCCAACGCTTGTTCGGCGAGGTGGGCGGCATTCGTTTCGAACTGCTGCGTGATGAACACGGCTGGCTACGGGCACAGAAGAAACTCCTGGGTTTCTGGCTCCAGGACCTGGGCGACCTGGGTCGGGTGCAACTGGATGTCGTCAGCGTCCAGGGACACCGGGTGTTCACCGCCAAGAGCCATGGCCAGTTGCTGGCCGTGGGGGAGCGCATCGACCCGGTGCCCCTGCCCGATAACTGGCTGGCCACGGTCGGCACCTACACAGCGCTCAACGACGACGAAGCCAACACCCCCATGAGCGGCGTCGACATCGCTCTGGAGGACGGTTTCCTGATGATTCGCAGCCTGCAGCAGGGACGCACCCTGACTGACTACATCCTGGCCCCGGTAGACAACGCCCATGCGGTGATTGCCGGCCATGGACCCGGCCTGGGCGACACCGTGCGACGCCAGATCAATGGGGTCAATGTCCTGGGCTACTCGTTCAAACGTACCTATAACTCCAACCACCTGAGGTTCTAAACCGATATGAAAACCCTGAAACGCACCACCACCGCGCTGTGGCTCGGCACCCTGGGCCTGACCACGGCTTCTGCCGTGGTCCATGCCGAGGACTGGAAATTCGGCGTCAATGCCGGGGTGGCCAGCGTTCCACGCTACAGCGGTAGCGACCAGCGCGCCGTGATGCCGATCCTCGGTGCCGAGGTCGTCAGCCCCTACGGCATCTTCCTCAATACCGAGCAGGGCCTGGGCTGGGGCAACAAATGGGGCGACCTGTCGTTCAGTACCTGGGTCGGCCCGAGCGAATCGCGCCACGACAAGAACCGGATGGGCCAGGGCTCCAAGCGCCTGAAGGGCATGGGCGACATCAAGACCCGCGCCCAGTACGGCGCTCACCTGGGCTATGACCTGGGCCCATTCGAGCTGGGCGCCACCGTGACCCATGCCGTGAAGAAGAACAGCAACCGCGATACTGGCCGGGCCTACAGCCAGCTGGAACTGAGCGTCGGCACCAACCTGTACGAAGGCAGCTACGGCAGCCTGGACGCCAGCGTCAACACCCTGTTCGGCAACGCCGACTACATGCAGACCTGGTACGGCGTCAGCAGCACCCAGGCGGCCAACAGCCGCTTCGGTGCCTATAACGCCAAGGGCGGCCTGGTCAGCAGCGGTGCGGACCTGACCTGGAGCCTGCCGCTCAACGAGCAGACCAAGCTGTCCACCCAGTTGTCGATGGACTACCTGGGCAAGAAGGCCGCCGACAGCCCGCTCGTCGATCGGCGCCTGCAGACGGTCCTCTCTACCCAGATCGAGTACAGCTTCTAAGGCCGCAAAAAATACGGCCCGTGATCACGGGCCGTAGGGTGTCGAAGACCAGGCCCCGCGAGGGGCTTGGTCATTTTTGTGCTCGGCCCTGGCGCAGCGTCAATCCGTGCTGGCCCAGGTCATGCGGAACGAGGCACCGCCCCACTCCGAGTCCATCACTTCGACCTTGCCGCCATGCCATTGCGAGACCCTGCGCACCAGGGCCAGGCCCAGGCCGAAACCACCGGTACGCCGATCACGACTGGCATCGAGCCTGGAGAATGGCTCGAAGATCTTTTCCCGCCCCTCTACCGGCACACCCGGGCCGTCATCGTTGACCCGCACCTCGTAGCCGTTTTCCAGACGCACCAGGGACACCTCCACACGCCGCTCGGCGTAGCGAATGGCATTGCGCAACAGATTGATCACGGCCCGGGCCATGAAGCGCGGCTCGATGCTGATGTACTCCACCTGGCAGGAGCGAATCAGCAACTGCACGCCTGCCGCCTCGGCCTCCAGCGCAACGCTGCCGATCACGCTGTCCAGCCAGCTCTGGGCCTGGATCTGTTCGCGATTGATCGTCGCCGCGCCGTGCTCCAGGCTGGCGTAGCTCAAGAGTTCGGACACCATTTCCTCCAGCTCGCCCAGGTCGGCGTACATGTCGCAGATCAGCTCCTGGCTTTCCTGCGGGTCCGGGTTCTGCTTGAGCTGGTCCAGTTCGAAGGACAACCGGGCAATGGGCGTGCGCAACTCGTGGGACACGGCATTGGTCAGCTCGCGCTGGTTGGCGATCAGGCCTTCGATGCGTGCGGCCATGCGGTTGAAGTGCTGGGCCAGGTCACGGATGTTGGAACTGCGCGACAGATGCAGGCGGGTTCCCAGGTCGTTGTTGCCGAAACGCTCGGCGGCCAGGCGCAGGCGCTCCAGGTCACGCCAGTGCGGCCGCACCCAGAAGTACAGGACGATACCCAGCAGCGCACCGAGCAAGGCATAGCCTGCAATGTTGTAGTGCAGGGTCATTGGCTGCTCTTCCGGCAGCTTGATGCTCAATAGCTGCGGACCGCCGTCGATACTGGAGATGAACTCGTCGTACTCATCGCCGCGCACCACCAATTGACTGGAGTCCAGCAGGGCCTGCTCGCGAGGCGTCAGGTTCAATTGATCGGCCTTCACCAGCGCCAGCAACAGCCCATAGTGAGGCTTGAGCGCCTCCAGCTGGCTCTGGCGTCCGGATTCGTCCAGCGGTCTTAGCTGTTCACCCAGGCTGTAGGCCTGCCCCCGGACCGCCTCGCGGTTGTAGGACTCGATCAGGTCGGCCGCCAGGTAGTTGAGGAAGATGTGTTGCACTGCAGCCATCGACCCGGCGAAACCCAGGACCAGGAACAGGTAGAGCCCCAGAAACAGCCGCAGCATTCAGATCTCCCAGGCGAACGGATTGAACAGGTAGCCCTTGCCCCACACGGTCTTGATGCAGGCCGGCTCGCGAGGATTGTCCTTGAGCTTGTGGCGCAGCTTGCTGATGTAGACGTCCACGCTGCGATTGAGACCGTCGAACTCGATGCCGCGCATGCGGTTGAGGATGTCGTCCCGGGACAGGGTCTTGCCCGCGGCGCTGGCCAGCAGCCACAGCAGCTCGAACTCCATGGTGGTCAGATCGATCGGCTCGCCGCTCAGGCGAACCTCGCGGCTGCTGCGATCGATGTTCAGTACGCCGAACTCCAGGGCCCCGCGCTGGGCAGCCGGCTCAGGCACCTGGCGTCGCTGCAAGGCCCGCAGGCGGGCCAGCAGCACCGGCGGCTTGATCGGCTTGATCACGTAGTCGTCGGCGCCGGACTCCAGGCCGAGGATGTGATCGAGATCATCCTCCTTGGCGGTGAGGATCACGATCGGGGTGTCCGATACCGCACGGATTTCCCGACACACATGCAGGCCGCTCTGGCCCGGCAACATGAGGTCGAGTACCACCAGTTTCGGTTTGAATTCGAGAAAAGCCGACAGGGCTACATCGCCCCGATGGACCGTCAATACTTCAAAGCCATGCTGGGACAGGAAGTTGGCGATCAGCCCGGCGAGCTTCTCGTCATCTTCCACCAGCAATACTTTGCCAAGACCCAGGTTTTCCATAGATACCAGTCTGCGAACGCACGATTTTTAAGTGCGCGCAGTATAAGCGGCAGGGGATTAAAGAAAGGCTAACGCGCAGCACAAAATCCAAAAGCTGCAGGGTTGCATGCAAGATTTCATCTTTTTAAGAGTTTTTTACAATTTGCCCCCAGTAAACCGGGGGCCATTGCTCACCAGGCCGGCACACCGCTGTGGAAACGGAACTCCTGGTCCGGCGACTGGATCAGTTCCTGCTCGGCGACTCGCACCTTGTCGATCACCTGGGCGATGTCCTTGGCGTCACCGTACTGATACGCCAGCTTCAGGTAGCCCTGGTAGTGCCGGGCTTCGCTCTTGAGCAAGCCGAAGTAGAACTTGCCCAGCTCCTCGTCCAGGTGCGGCACCAGGGCCTCGAAACGCTCGCAACTGCGCGCCTCGATGAAAGCCCCCACCACCAGGGTGTCCACCAGCTTTACCGGCTCGTGGTTGCGCACCACCTTGCGCAGGCCCGAGGCATAGCGACCGGCGGAGAGCTGGCGCAGTTCGACCTTGCGCTTCTTCATCAGGCGCAGGACCTGCTCGTGGTGCACCAGTTCTTCACGCGCCAGGCGCGACATCATGTTGATCAGGTCGATATGGGAGTGGTACTTGGCAATCAGGCTCAAGGCCGTGCTGGCGGCCTTGAACTCGCAGTTCTTGTGGTCGATCAGCAGGGTTTCCTGATCGGCCAGGGCGGCCTGGACCCAGGCATCGGGAGTCTGGCAGCCGAGGAATTCGGCAATCGGCGGGAAGTTCATCGGCGGGTATCCAGGCAATCCGCTGCGGCCCGCAGGTGACGGGCGGCGCTAGGGGTGATCGGTAACATGGGGCTCACGGGACAGGAGGGCTTTGCAGCCAAAGGCGCGATTATACCGGCCACGCCACAGACCACCAGCGACGGCGCTTGATATGCATCAACATCCCTCCAAGGTGCCAGCAACTATAGTTATTCACAGTAGTCGTTCATCCCTTCCTGGAGATCCCGAGCATGCAAAGCATCCGCAGTATCCTGGTGGTCATCGACCCCACGCCTGGAGAAAGCCTGGCCCTCAAGCGCGCCAAGCTGATTGCCGGGGTCACCCAGGCGCACCTGCACTTGCTGGTCTGCGACAAGAAACATGAGCATTCGGCCTTGCTCAGCGTGCTCAAGAGCAGCCTGACCGGCGAAGGCTACAGCGTCACCACCGAGCAGGCCTGGAACGAGAGCCTGCATGAAACCATCATCGACGTGCAGCAGGCCGAAGGCTGTGGCCTGGTGATCAAGCAGCACCTGCCGGACAGCCCGTTGAAAAAGGCCTTGCTGACACCCGCCGACTGGAAGTTGCTGCGCTACTGCCCAACCCCGGTATTGCTGGTCAAGAGTGCTACCCCCTGGTCCGGTGGCGTGGTCATGGCGGCGATCGATGTGGGCAACCTGGACGGCGAGCATCGCATCCTGCATTCGAGCATCGTCGACCATGGCTTCGATATCGCCAGCCTGGCCAAGGCCCAGTTGCACGTGATCAGCGCCCATCCGTCGCCGATGCTGTCGGCGGCCGATCCGGTATTCCAGCTCAAGGAGACCATCGAGAAGCGCTACCGCGAGGCGTGCAAGGCATTCCAGAGCGAGTTCGACATCGACGATAACCACCTGCATATCGAGGAAGGCCCGGCCGACGTACTGATCCCGCACATGGCCAACAAGCTCGAGGCCGTACTGACCATCATCGGCACCGTGGCCCGTACCGGCCTGTCAGGGGCACTGATCGGCAATACCGCCGAGGTGGTGCTCGACTCCCTGGACAGCGACGTGCTGGTGCTCAAGCCGGCGGACATCATGGATCACCTGGAAGAGCTGGCTGCCAGGGCCTGAATGACCGGGCGAGGGAGTTCGCTCCCTCAAGGCCCGGGGCTCAGGAACCCAGCGCGTCCTTGAGGAAGCCCGGAGCGATGTAGCGCTGGTAATGGGCTTCCGACAGGAGGAAGAACTCCCGGTCGATCGCATCGCGCAGTTCCGGCAGGCCCCAATCGCGAAACTCCGGCAACAGCGCCATCCCATAGGCATCGAGCTGGTTGATCACCCGGGCGCCGCGGGCAATCAGCTGGTAGGCCCAGCAGTATTCGGATTGATGGGGAACGAAACGGATCTTGCGTTGCTCGAGCTGCCCACGCAGCCGCGCCGGGTCGAAGACCTCCAGCTTGGCCGCCATCACCTGCACCAGGAGTTGCTCCAGGCGCAGCCACACCGCCCGCTTCTCATCCTCGTTGTAGCCATTCCAGTTGACCACTTCATGATGGAAACGCTTGCAGCCACGGCACACCAGGTCGCCATAAACGGTGGAGCAAAGGCCGACGCAGGGAGTCTTGATGGTCTGATTGGGCATAGATAGACAGCACACGCAAAAGCAAAACAGGGCGCAATGTTAGCCCTTTGTCTAACATTGATCACCCCTCAAACTTTAATCCGCCAACTTACGTTTAGTTTTTTTTTGCCGTAGAATCAGCCAGCCTTTTTAGGCGCCAATGTCCGTTTGAAGCTGTTTTCAAAGCGTCACGAGCACAGTCGTTCCTTCAGAGCGGTGTTGGCGAGGGGTTTTTCCAGCGGGGAAAAATCCAGCGCCAACCCTCATCAGCTCCCGTTCTGCAGGCGTAAAACTTTGAAAGCAGCTTCTGTAAGGAATTGTCGGTAATTCTGGCTAAGTGGCCCACAACGCCACGCAGCGCATGAGTACGGCAATTTCGGGATGAGCGTCCCGGACACCCATTTGGGACCACTGATGAGGGTAATAACTGTGCTTGAAGCCTACCGCAAACATATCGAAGAGCGCGCAGCACTGGGTATCGTTCCCCAGCCGCTAAACGCCGAACAAACTGCAGGCCTGGTCGAGCTGCTGAAGAATCCCCCGGCTGGCGAAGAAACCTTCCTCGTTGACCTGATCACCAACCGCATTCCACCAGGCGTTGACGAAGCTGCCTACGTCAAGGCCGGTTTCCTCTCCGCCGTCGCCAAAGGCGAAGTCACTTCCCCTCTGATCGACAAGAAACGTGCCGTCGAACTGCTGGGCACCATGCAAGGCGGCTACAACATCGCCACCCTGGTGGAGCTGCTGGACAGCGCCGAACTGGCCGCCGTCGCCGCCGAACAACTCAAGCACACCCTGCTGATGTTCGATGCCTTCCACGACGTGGCCGAAAAAGCCAAGGCTGGCAATGTCCACGCCAAGGCCGTGCTGGAATCCTGGGCTGCCGGCGAGTGGTTCACCAACAAGCCAGCCATCGCCGACAAGTACAGCCTGACCGTGTTCAAGGTCCCAGGCGAAACCAACACCGACGACCTGTCCCCTGCCCCGGATGCCTGGTCGCGCCCTGATATCCCGCTGCACGCCCTGGCCATGCTGAAAATGGCCCGCGACGGCATCGTGCCTGAGCAACAAGGCGCCATCGGCCCGCTCAAGCAGATCGAAGAAGTCAAGGCCAAGGGTTTCCCGGTTGCCTACGTCGGTGACGTGGTCGGTACCGGTTCTTCGCGTAAATCGGCAACCAACTCGGTACTGTGGTTCTTCGGCGACGACATTCCGTACGTGCCGAACAAGCGCGCCGGCGGCTTCTGCTTCGGCAGCAAGATCGCCCCGATCTTCTACAACACCATGGAAGATGCTGGCGCACTGCCTATCGAGTTCGACGTTTCGAACCTGAACATGGGCGACGTGATCGACGTCTACCCGCACGCTGGTAAAGTCTGCAAGCACGGCACCGACGACGTCATCACCACTTTCGAACTGAAGACTCCGGTCCTGCTGGACGAAGTTCGTGCTGGCGGCCGTATCCCACTGATCGTCGGCCGTGGCCTGACCGAGAAAGCCCGTACCGAACTGGGCCTGGGCCCAACCAACCTGTTCAAGCTGCCAGAAGCTCCTGTCGATACCGGCAAGGGCTACACCCTGGCACAGAAAATGGTTGGCAAGGCCTGCGGCCTGCCGGAAGGCAAAGGCGTGCGCCCTGGCACCTACTGCGAACCGAAGATGACCACCGTCGGCTCCCAGGACACCACTGGCCCGATGACCCGTGACGAACTCAAGGACCTGGCGTGCCTGGGCTTCTCCGCTGATCTGGTGATGCAGTCCTTCTGCCACACCGCGGCTTATCCAAAGCCGATCGACGTGACCACCCACCACACCCTGCCCGACTTCATCATGACCCGCGGCGGCGTTTCCCTGCGTCCGGGCGACGGCATCATCCACAGCTGGCTGAACCGCATGCTGCTGCCTGACACCGTCGGCACCGGTGGCGACTCCCACACCCGCTTCCCGATGGGCATCTCGTTCCCGGCCGGTTCTGGCCTGGTCGCGTTCGCCGCTGCCACCGGCGTCATGCCGCTGGACATGCCGGAATCGATCCTGGTGCGCTTCAAGGGCAAACTGCAACCTGGTATCACCCTGCGTGACCTGGTTCATGCCATCCCTTACTACGCCATCCAGAAAGGCCTGCTGACCGTCGAGAAGAAAGGCAAGAAAAACGCCTTCTCCGGCCGCATCCTGGAAATCGAAGGCCTGGACGAACTGACCGTCGAACAAGCGTTCGAACTGTCCGACGCCTCCGCCGAACGTTCCGCTGCCGGTTGCACCATCAAGCTGCCAGAGAAGGCGATCGCCGAGTACCTGCAGTCGAACATCACCCTGCTGCGCTGGATGATCGGCGAAGGCTACGGCGATGCCCGCACCATGGAACGTCGTGCTCAAGCGATGGAAGCCTGGCTGGCCAACCCGCAGCTGATGAGCGCCGACAAGGACGCCGAGTACGCCGAAGTCATCGAGATCGACCTGGCCGACGTCAAGGAGCCTGTGCTCTGCGCGCCGAACGACCCGGACGACGCTCGCCTGCTGTCCAGCGTCGCTGGCCAGAAGATCGACGAAGTGTTCATCGGTTCGTGCATGACCAACATTGGCCACTTCCGTGCAGCCGGCAAGCTGCTGGACCAGGTCAAGGGCCAACTGCCAACCCGCCTGTGGCTGTCGCCGCCAACCAAGATGGACGCCCACCAGCTGACCGAGGAAGGCTACTACGGCATCTACGGCAAGGCTGGCGCGCGCATGGAAATGCCGGGCTGCTCGCTGTGCATGGGTAACCAGGCACGTGTAGAGCCGAACTCGACCGTAGTGTCGACTTCGACCCGTAACTTCCCGAACCGTCTGGGCGATGGCGCCAACGTCTACCTGGCTTCGGCCGAGCTGGCGTCGGTGGCTTCGATCCTGGGTCGCCTGCCGACCGTCGAGGAGTACATGGAATACGCCGGCAAGATCGACAGCATGGCAGCGGACGTATACCGCTACCTGAGCTTCGACCAGATCGCCGAGTTCCGCGAAGCGGCCGCCAACGCCAAGATCCCGGTGATACAAGCCTAAGGCTCTAGCGTTGTAGAAAGAACGCCGCGTATTCCACGATACGCGGCGTTTTTTATTGCCCGTGATCCAGTGGCGGACCTCCGTCCTCTTCGTGGCGCAATTGACTCTGGCCCTTGAAAAGGCCGCAACGGCGCCAGGCTTCCGGGGTTTCTTCCTGGACGCAGGCGCCCGCCCCAAGGCCGCCGTCAACGCTACGGGGTCCGCTAGAGCGCCGAGTCATCGACATCGCTCGCCCCGGGCTGATAGCGGTGCCTGGAATAGCGTCGCGGCGAGACCCGGGTCCACGCCTTGAACGCCCGGGAGAATGTCGCCTGGTCGGAATAGCCCAGGTCCTGGGCCACTGCCGAAAGCGGCATGTCGCAAGCCTGGAGCAGGTTTTGCGCCTTAGCCTGACGCACCTCCTTTAACAGGCTGCGAAAGGAGCTCCCCTCTTCGACCAGGCGCCTGCGCAAGGACCGTGAGGAAAGGTCCAGCGCGGCGGCAATCGAATCGCAATCCACCGAGGCACATCCCAGCCGGCGGGCGATCAGTTCGCGGGCTTGCATGGCCAACCCCCTGGTCGTGGTGTTTTCCGGGCCCAGCAAGTCCAGCAGGTGGCGTTCCAGGACGCGTTTGAGCCCGATATCGTGCCCGCCTGCGGTACGGGAGAACGGGCGTTCGAGATCGCTGTTGAGCAACACCAATTGGTTGGCGCCCTGGTGGCCGCGTACCGGCGCCTTGAAAAAACGCTCCAGGTGCTGCTTCTTGCCGGCTATCGAGTGCTCGAAATGCACCTGCACCGGCGCCCATTGCGTCGTCAGCAACTGCTTGATCAAGCCTGCGATCCCGGACAGGGTGAATTCCGCATCCTGGCGGCGCGGCCAGATACCCGGGTCCTGGATCCGATAGCTCAGGACGCTCGTTTGCGGGCCGCAAGCCAGCTCCAGCAACGAGTGGGTCTGCCAGCGCGTCTGGAACTTAATGACGTAGTCCAGGGCATCGTGCAGGTTGGCGCAGGCCCTGAACAAAGCATGAAAAGGCCCCAGCTCCTCGAGCCCGAACTGCGTTCCCATGTCCAGGCCGAGAAAAGGCCGGTCGAACCTTTGCGCCGCCTGCTCGAGCAACGACACATAGCGCCCCAGTGCTATGCGCTCATAGGGTGTCGCAGCCTGGGATCGGTAGAGGCCGTGCTCACGTAACAACGAATCCAGCCGCCTGCCCACATTGGCCAGGACCTTGAGCAGCGTGATCAGGTACAGGGTACGGGTCGTCGCCGGCTCACCGGTATCCGGACGGCACTCATGAGTTACCTCAAGCAGTTCCTTCATACGCATCACCCCTCGCAGGCCATCCTGGCGTTAGTCGATCGCGCCCTCCTCCTATCGGCCTGGCCCCTACCAGCGCACAGCGCAGGGACATCAGTTTCCGCTCTTTCCCACAGGCCGCCAGAGCCGAATAGCGTGTTGGCCGATTCTGCAAATTCTGCATCCGGTTTTGCAATTTACCGCGGTTCTGGCCCACGGCAAGATCCGCCCAACAACAACAACAACAACAACAACAACAACAACAACAACAACGCCTGAAAGGATGTGAGAGATGAACGCCTCGACGAAGATCGACTTTGTTTATCTGTCCGAACCGGACATGGTCCGGGCCGGTGTGACCGACATGCCCAGCTGCGTGGACACCATCGAAGAAGTGTTCGGCCTGCTCTATCACAACGACTATCGCATGGCGGGCGCCAACAATAGCTCCCATGGCGCACTGATGGTGTTCCCCGAGAATTCGCCCTTTCCCGATATGCCCAAGCCCACCGCCGACCGCCGCTACATGGCGATGCCGGCCTATCTGGGAGGGCGTTTTCGCATGGTCGGCATGAAATGCTACGGCTCCAATGCCGAGAACCGCGACAAGGGCCTGCCCCGCTCGATCCTGATGTTCATGCTCAATGACGCCGATACCGCCGCTCCGCTGGCCTTCATGTCGGCCAACCTGCTGTCGGCTTACCGAACAGGTGCCGTGGCCGGGGTTGGTGCCCGGCACTTGGCGCGCCAGGACTCCCGGGTAGTCGGGATCCTCGGCCCGGGCGTCATGGCCCGGACCTCGCTGGCCGCTTTCATGGCGGTATGCCCGCAGATCGACACGGTGAAGATCAAGGGGCGCGGCCAGCACAACCTCCAGGCCTTCCTGGTCTGGGTCGCCGAGACCTTCCCGCAGATCACCCGGGTGCAGGTGGTCGACAGCCTGGAAGCACTGGTACGCGACAGCGACATCGTGACCTTCTGCGCTTCCGGCGTGGTCAGCGACCCTTCGACCTACCCCACGGTCCGGCGCGAGTGGCTAAGGCCCGGAACCTTCCTGTCGATGCCGGCCACCTGCAACATGGACCAGGCCATGGAGGCCGCGGACATTCGCAAGGTGCTGGACCACACCGCCCTCTACGAAGCCTGGTATGACGAAGTGCCCAAGCCTTCCCACGCCACTGTCCCGATGATCGGCATGCGCTTCATGGACCTGCTCGCCGCAGGCGGGATGCAACGCGAGCAGCTCGAGGACCTGGGTGCGATTGTCGCTGGCCAGGCGCCTGGCCGGCGCTCCGAGGACGACATCATCATGCTGTCGGTGGGCGGCATGCCCGTAGAAGACGTGGCCTGGGGCACGGTGGTCTATCGCAATGCCCTGGAGCGCGGGATCGGCGTCAGGCTCAACCTGTGGGAGCAGCCCGCCCTGCGCTGAGACCGGGTCGCGAGCAGCGGCCCGGGTGATGTCCAAGCTGAAGGAGACGAGCCGTGGCTCCCCTGATCACTCCAGTCCAGACCTCGCTGGACCTACCCGAAGCGACCACCGTAGTGGTCATAGGCGGCGGCATCATTGGCCTGGTCGCCGCCCTGGTCCTGGCCGAACGCGGCACACCCGTGGTCGTACTGGAAAAAGGCCGGATCGCTGGCGAACAGTCCTCGCGCAACCAGGGCTGGATTCGCAAGATGAGCCGCTCGGCGCCAGATGTCCCGCTGGCCATGGCCGCCGATCCACTATGGAACGGCCTGGCGGCCCGTGTCGGTGCCGATGTCGGCTACCGCCGCGCCGGCATCCTGTACCTGGCCCGCAACGAATCCGAATTGGCCGTGCACCAAGACTGGCTCGACTCGGTACAAGACCTGGCGTTGGACTCGCGCCAGATCAGTGCTCTGCGTATCGGGCTCCTGGCGCCAGGCGGCAGAGGCCACTGGGCAGGCGGCCTTTACACACCTTCGGACGGACGCGCCGAACCGACCCTGGCGGCCAGCGCGATCGCCCGTGCAGCCATGGCAAAGGGCGCCGTGATCGTCGAGCACTGTGCGGTACGGACCCTGTCGCTGGCCGCCGGCAGGATCGCCGGGGTCGTCAGCGAACGCGGCGAGATCCGCTGCGAACAGGTGCTGCTGGCGGGCGGCCTGTGGTCGCGACGTTTTCTCGGCAACCAGGGCATCGACCTGCCGACCTTGCCCCTGGTGGCGTCGATCCTGCGCACCGCGCCTGTGCAAGGCCCCTGTGATATCACCGTGGGCGCCCCGGACTTCTCGTTTCGCAAACGCCTGGACGGTGGCTTCACCATCAGCCATCGCGGCGTCCTGAACGCACCGTTGACGCTCGACAGCCTGTTGCTAGGGCGGCGTTACCTGGGTGCGCTGCGCGAACAATGGCAAAACCTGCAACCGTCCATCGGCCGCGAGCTGTTCGACGATCTCCTCCTGGGACGACGCTGGCGAGCCGACCAGGTATCGCCTTTCGAACGGGTACGGACCCTGGACCCACCTGCCGACCCCAGGGTGAACGCCGAAGCGCTGCGCAACCTGGCCACGGCCTGGCCGATGTTCAAGGACGTCGTGGTGAAGCAAGCCTGGAGCGGCGCGCTCGATGTCACCCCCGACTCGCTGCCGGTGATCGGCCCTGTCGCTAAGATCCCCGGCCTGACACTGGCCAGCGGTTTCTCGGGCCACGGCTTCGGTACTGCGCCAGCAGCCGGGCAGCTCGCCGCCGACCTGATCTGTGCCACCCGGCCCATTGTCGATCCGAGGCCTTATCGGCTGGAGCGGTTCTAGCCCTCTACCGCCGCGGGCCGGAGCCCGGTGCCTGATGATCGGCATGCTCGTCAGTCGCCGGCTCGCGCCCGCCCCGCCGCCCCTCCTGGAGGGTATCGTCGACGCTGGTACCGCTGAGCAACACCTGGTACCGACGGCTCGACGGCAGCGCCACCAGGGCCTGGTTGACGTCGTGCTTGAGCCGGGCCAGGGCCAGGTGCTTGCCCTCCTGGCTGACCTGGCGGAAGAACTCGTCCAGGGCCTCGATGCTGGTGCCGTCCAGGTTCGGCGACTCCTCGAGGCTGAGGATGATGCTGTGGATCGGTGCCTCGACATGGCGGATCAAGTGCAGCGCGCCCCCCAGGATGCGCTCGGCATTGGCGAAGAACAGCGCCTCTCCCGGACGCAGGATCAGTACCCCGGGCACCTGCCGCGCCTGGGGATGACGGCTCAGGTCGACAAAGTCGTGGCCGCTGCCCAACTGGCCGAGGATCTGGATTTGCGCCGACGACATCTGGCGCAACATCAGCAGGATGCTCACCCCCACCGACAGTAGCAGGCCATCGAGCACCCCCAGCACCAGCACCGCGGCCACCGCGCAGATCACCAGCAGGCGATCCCGGCGCCAGATAAAGTAGCGCCCCAAGGGTTGCAGGCTCAGCCCATGGCCCAGGGCATACATGACGATCGCCGCCAGCACCGGCTCCGGAGTCAGGGCGATGTAGGGCAACACTGTCAGCACGATCAACAGCATCACCGCCGCGGCGGTCAGCCCCGCCAGGCGCGAACCGGCTCCAGCCGCCTCGTTGGCGGAGCTGGCCGAGTAACCGGCACCGGCCGGCATGCCGTGGAACAGCCCGGACACCAGGTTGGATACCCCCAGGGCCAGCAGGTCGCGGTTGGACGACACCCGATCGCCATGCTTGAGCGCCAGGGAGCTGATGGAACCATAGGACTCGGCATACAGGATCATCACCAGGGCGAACGCCAGCTCCCCCAGGCGCAGCCAATCGGCAAACGGCAGGTCCGGCAGGCTCGGTACCTCCAGCTTGAGCTCGATGACGCCAATCAGCGCCACCCCATGGGCCGGCAGGTCCAGCCATTGCCCGGCGACGATGCCGATGACCACGGCCACCAACCCACCGGGCACATAGGGGATCCGCGAACAGATCGCCAGCACCAGCAGGGCCGCGGCCGCCACGGCGGCACCGGCCCAGTTCCAGTGCGGCCACTGCTCCAGCAACTGCGGTAAAAAGCGCACCAGGTTGCCGGTACTCAGGTGCACCCCGACCACCGTGGCGAACTGCTTGAGGATGATGGTCAGCGCCAGGCCGAAGGCGAAGCCACGCAGCACCGGCTTGGCGATGAAGGCCGTGACGCCACCGAGGCGGAACACTCCGGCCAGGACAAAGAACGCCCCCGTGAGCAGCACCAGGGCAAAGGCCAGGCCCAGGCGCAACTGCCCATCACCATCCGACAGCGACAGGGTCGCGGCGGCCAGTACCGCCGCCGATGACGAGGTCGCCGACACGATGGCGAAACGGCTGCTGCCCAGCAGGCCATAGCACAGCAAGCCGGCGAACAGGGCGATGACCCCGGCCTGGGGCGGCAAGGCGGCGATGCTCGAATAGGCCACCGCCTCCGGCAACAACAGCCCGGCGATGGACAGTCCGGCCAGCAGATCCCGTGCTCGTGTGGGGAGCGCAGTGGCAGGTCCCTGCCCTCGATCAGTCGACAATCTGGCCCACCCATCCCGGCAAGTAACGAGCGTCCTGGCTGCGCGCCAGCTTCATGGCCCGGGCCTGGACCTTGGCGCCCAGCTTGCCCAGCGCCTCGATGGCGATCCGCCGGCGAAAGAAATCCGCCCAGAGGAACTCACTGAAGGGCGTGGCGTCCTTGGCAAAGCCACCGGCGCGGCGCAGCAACCCGGCCAGGCTGCGGTAGGGGTCGTCCTGCAGATCGAGAATGCGCCCCGGGATACGCTCGAAGGAACGGCGAACGCCCTGGGCATCGTAGGGATGGGCCCACTGGTTGAAACCCATCACCTCCCAGAAACTGCCCGGCTCGACAAAGGACAGGTCTTTGAGCACCAGCAATGGCACCTCCTTGACCTCCTCTTGCAGCAGGGCCAGGCCAAAGTGATGGTGATCGACGATGTAGTAGCGCTGCCGGGGACCGAGTACACAGGGAAACCAGTGGTCGTCCAGGGCTGCCGCCCGGGCCTTGCGCTTGAGCTGTTGCCATTGCTCGCGCTTGGCCTGGACTTCGGCCAGGCCGACGGTGAGTTGGGTGGGGTGCAGGCTGTCCAGCCGGGCGCGGATCAACTGCGGGTGGGCACGGGCCATGAAATGACTCCAGGCAAAAATCATCAGCTTAGACGCTAATCGCCCGACGCTTGCCCTCTCCATCCACCCGCCTGCCTTCAGGCTCGGCAGGCCCCTGAACGACAACGCCGCCGGTGCTGGGCAGCATCGGCGGCGTTGATTTCAACTATTGCCTGGCGCCAGGCCAGCCCGGCCTCAGGAAGCCAGCGAGTACACCAGCGCGGTGATGGCCACCAGGCCTACCAGGGTCACGAACACATTGGACGCCTGGCCACGGTAGCGGGCCATGGCCGGCACCTTGCGGATGGCGTACATCGGCATCAGGAACAGGATGGCCGCGATCACCGGGCCGCCCAGGGTCTCGATCATGCCCAGGATGCTCGGGTTCAAGGTCGCCACGGCCCAGCAGATCACCAGCATGAAGGCCGCGGTCACCCGGTCCAGGGTCTTGGCGCCCGGGCGTCGGCCGCTCTTGACGATCAAGCCCTTGAGGCCTTCGCTGGCACCGATGTAGTGCCCCAGGAACGACTTGGCAATGGCCACGAAGGCAATCAGCGGCGCGGCGAACGCGATGGTCGGGTTGCTGAAGTGGTTGGCCAGGTAGGACAGGATCGACAGGTTCTGCGCCTTGGCTTCGGCCAGTTGTTCCGGCGACAGGGTCAGCACGCAGCTGAAGACGAAGAACAGCACCATGACCACCATCAGCAGGTGGGCGCGGGACAGGATCTGCGAGCTGCGCTGCTCGGCGTGCTGGCCGTAGCGACGCTTCTGGTCAACCGCGAAGGCCGAGATGATCGGCGAGTGGTTGAACGAGAACACCATCACCGGAATCGCCAGCCACAGGGTGTGCAGGAAGGCCGATGGCGCCGGGATGTCGCCGGCGGTGGCGAGGATGCCGCCGTTCCAGTGCGGAATCAGGAACACCGCCAGGAACAGCAAGGCGACGATGAACGGGTAGACCATCAGGCTCATGGCCTTGACGATCACCTGCTCGCCACAGCGCACCACCGCCAGCAGGCCGAGGATCAGCACCAGGGACAGGATCGCCCGTGGTGGCGGCGCGATGTGCAGCTGGTGTTCCATGAAGCTGCCGACGGTATTGGTCAGGGCCACGCTGTAAATGAGCAGGATGGGGAAGATGGCGAAGAAGTAGAGCAAGGTGATCAGGGCCCCGGCCTTGATCCCGAAATGTTCCTCCACCACCTCGGTGATGTCGGCGCCCTCACGCCCGGAGAGCACGAAGCGGGTCAGGCCGCGGTGCGCGTAGAAGGTCATGGGGAAGGCCAGCAGCGCCAGGATCAGCAGCGGCCAGAAGCCACCGAGGCCAGCGTTGATGGGCAGAAACAGGGTACCGGCACCAATGGCGGTGCCGAACAGGCCCAGCATCCAAGTGGTGTCTTGGCGGTTCCAGCTGGTCAGGGTCGCTGGGGCCGCCGTTTCAAAGCGTTGATCAACGCTGTTGGCCTGATCATTCATCCGGTGGGATCTCCACATTCCGGTCGTTTGCCGTTGGCTCGGAGCGCGCCGGAATACCCGACAGACAAACCCCCGAGCAAACAGAGGGGGCGCGATTGTCCGGGATTCCAAGGACGCTGCATAGACTCAGCGGAGGAATGGCACCTGCGTTGCGGCAATCTTGTCCGTTTTTGTCGCAAAGCGTCTGGCCCGGCCCTCTCCCTGGTCCTGCGGTTTTTTCGCAGGTGCCGATCGGCCCGTCAAAGCGGCTTATCGCCTCACCCCTGGTGAATCCCGCTCGGCCCGCGCCCGCGTTGACAGCAATTGGCGACGAACGGCATGATCGGGCCCATGAATGCCTATCCGCTCATCTCGACCACCAGCACCACGACTGCCTCCGGCGGGTCGCGTGGTGGCTGTGCAGGATGAAGCGAGCACAGTGACAACCAAGGCCCCGCCAGCAATGGACGGGGCTTTTTGTTTCTCCGTCCGGCTGGCACAACAAGGAGAGACAAGATGCCTTTACCCAACGCCAAGCGCGCCCTGCTGGTCATCGACATGCAGGTCGGACTGTTCAACGGACCGGACAAGCCCTACCAGCGCGAACAGGTCCTGGACAACATCAACCAGCTGATCCGTCGCGCCCGCCAGGCCGGGGCCCCGATCTTCGCTGTGCGCCACACCGGCGCCGCCGACTCGCCCATCGCCGCCGGCAGCCCGTTCTGGCAGTTGCTGCCGACCCTGGAGGTGGACGAGCAGCAAGACTGCGTACTGGACAAGACCCGTCCCAACTGCTTCACCGGCACCGGGCTGGCCGAGCGCCTGCACCAGGCCCAGGTCAGCGAGCTGGTGATCGTCGGCATGAAGACCCAGTACTGCGTCGATGCCACCTGCCGTGCCGCCGGCGACCTGGGCTTTGCCGCACGGCTAGTGGAGGATGCCCACACCTGCATGGACACCCCATACCTGGGGGCGCGCAAGATCATCGATCATCACAACACCACCCTGGACGGCGCCTTCGTCACCCTGGCCAGGACCGCCGACATCACCTTCTGATCCCGCCATCACCGCCCGGGACGCGCCGACGACGGCGCCACTCCCCGGCAACGGCTGCTTCGGGCATTGCCAAACGCCCGGCTAATGCGCACCCTTGAGCCTTCGCCATTGTTTTGCTGGAGTTGCCCATGAGTGTTGCCGGCTTCGTGCTCTACAGCCTTGACCCACAGGCCCTGGCGCGGTTCTACGCCGCACTCCTGGGCTGGCCCATCAGCGATCAGCAGCCCGACTACCTGCAACTGCAACACCAGGGCATGGAGCTGACGCTGATCCAGGTGCCGGCGGCGATCGCCGCGCGCATCGTCCTGCAAGATCCTCCCCTGCCCCGCAGCGACTCTGCCTGCAAGCCAGTGTTCTGGATCAGCGACCTGGATCAGGCCCGGCAACGCGCCGCCAGTGCCGGCGGGCGGCTGTACGAACCCGAGCGCGAATGGCAGTTCAAGGGCGCCCGGGTCTGCGATGGCATCGATCCGGAAGGCAATATCTTCCAGTTGCGGCAAACCCTGCCTCAATAACCCAAGGAGTTCGCCATGCCCGCTACCGTCCTGGTCCTGATTGAAAATTTCAACGCCTACCTGCCACGGCTCGAAGCGCTGGGCTTTGAGCTGATCCTGGCCCAGACGCCCGCTGCCCGGGCCCGAGCGATCGCCGACCACGCCGGGCAGATCGACGCCGTGCTGACCCGCGGCCCCCTGGGCCTGAGCGCACAGGAAATCGATGCCCTGCCCCGGCTGCAGATCATCTGCGTGATTGGCGCCGGCTACGAGCAGGTGGACCTGCAAGCGGCGAGCAACCGGGGGATTGCCGTGACCACTGGCGCCGGGATCAATGCCTCGTCGGTGGCCGACCACGCCCTGGCACTGCTGTTGGCCCTGGTGCGCGGCATCCCCCAGGCGGACGCGGCGGTGCGCCAGGGGCATTGGCCGAAAGTCATGCGCCCGGCGCTGACCGGCATGCGCCTGGGCGTCCTCGGGCTCGGCGCGGTGGGCCAGGCCATCGCGCGGCGCTGTGCCCTGGGCCTGGACATGCAGGTCAGCTATCACAGCCGCCAGCCCCGGCCGGACCAACCCTATCGTTTTTGCCCGACCGTGCTGGAACTGGCCCGGGACACCGACCTGCTGATGATCGCCACCCCCGGCGGCGCCGAGACCCGGCACCTGGTGGGCCACGAGGTGCTAGAGGCCCTGGGGCCCGAGGGTTTCCTGGTGAATGTGGCCCGGGCCAGCGTGGTGGACACCGAGGCCCTGCTGCTGGCACTGGAGCAACGAAAGCTCGCCGGTGCGGCCCTGGACGTGTTCGATGCCGAACCAGGGGTGCCGGAACGCCTCAAGCATCTGGACAACGTGGTGCTCACCCCCCATGTCGCCGGGCTGTCGCCCCAGGCCAGCCGCGACAGCATGGACATGGTCGGCCGCAACCTGCTGGCCCACTTCAGTGGCCAACCCTTGCTGACCCCTCTGGCCCTGCCGCTGCCCAACCGCAGCTGAATCCCGGCTGACGGCTATGCTCCCTGGGGCGATTCAAACGCCTGTATCAAAAACAATGATTGCCCGGCAACACTCGCACCTATAAAGGCCCGCCACGATTGTGGGGGGCCAGCGGGCACATTAGATTAGTCAATAATCTCTGGCCTCCAGAATAAGCAGAAGGGATAAGCATGGCGCTTACAGACCAGTCCACCCGCACCCGCTCGGGTGAAGAACTCGACGCCGCTCTGATCGACCCATACCTCAAGGCGCAGATTCCCGGCCTGACCGGCACGCCACGGATCAGCCAGTTTCCCGGCGGCGCCTCGAACCTCACCTACCTGCTGGAATACCCCGAGCAGGAATTCGTCCTGCGCCGTCCGCCGTTCGGCCACAAGGCCAAGTCGGCCCACGACATGGGCCGCGAGTTCCGCATCCTCAACCAACTCAAGGACGGCTTCCCGTACTGCCCCAAGGCCTACGTGCACTGCACCGACGAATCGGTGATCGGGGCCGAGTTCTATGTGATGGAACGGGTCAAGGGCATCATCCTGCGCTCCGACCTGCCAGCGGAACTGAACCTCGACGCCAGCCACACCCAGGCGCTGTGCAAGAGCTTCATCGACCGCTTCGTCGAGCTGCACCGGGTCGACTACCAGGCGTGCGGCCTGGGCGACCTGGGCAAGCCCGAAGGTTATGTGCAGCGCCAGATCAAGGGCTGGAGCGACCGCTACGAGAAAGCCCTGACCCCCGATGCCCCGCAGTGGGAGGTGGTCAAGGCCTGGCTCAACGACAAGATGCCCGCCGACCATCCGACCTCGAGCATCGTGCATAACGACTACCGCTTCGACAATGTGATCCTCGACCCGCAGAACCCGATGCAGATCATCGGCGTGCTGGACTGGGAACTGACCACCCTCGGCGATCCGCTGATGGACCTGGGCAACACCCTGGCCTACTGGATCGAAGCCAGCGATCCGGGGCCGGTGCAGCTGATGCGCCGCCAGCCAAGCAACGCCCCGGGCATGCTCAGCCGCCAGCAGTTCGTCGACTACTACGCCGAGCGCTCCGGCATCCAGATCGGCAACTTCGATTTCTACTACACCTACGGCCTGTTCCGCCTGGCCGGCATCGTGCAGCAGATCTACTACCGCTTCTACCACGGCCAGACCCAGGACAAACGCTTCGCGCAGTTCATCCACATGAACAAGCTGCTGGAGCAGATGAGCCTGCAAGTCATCGGCAAATCCAGCCTCTGAGTGCGCTTCGGCGCCTGACCGCCCAACAAGGAAAAACCATGTCCAAGACTCAGTTGTTCGACCTCGACGGCAAGATCGCATTCGTCTCCGGCGCCAGCCGTGGCATCGGCGAGGCCATTGCCAAGCTGCTGGCCCAGCAAGGCGCCCATGTGATCGTCTCGAGCCGCAAGCTCGAAGGCTGCCAGCAAGTGGCCGATGCCATCGTCGCCGCCGGCGGCAAGGCCACCGCCATTGCCTGCCACATCGGTGAAATGGAGCAGATCCAGCAGGTGTTCGCCGCCATCCGCGAGCAGTTTGGGCGCCTGGATATCCTGGTCAACAACGCTGCCACCAACCCTCAGTTCTGCAATGTGCTGGACACTGACCTGGGAGCCTTCCAGAAGACCGTGGACGTGAACATCCGCGGCTACTTCTTCATGTCGGTGGAAGCCGGCAAGCTGATGCGCGAACACGGTGGTGGCAGCATCATCAACGTGGCTTCGATCAACGGCGTATCGCCGGGGCTGTTCCAGGGCATCTACTCGGTGACCAAGGCCGCGGTGATCAACATGACCAAGGTCTTCGCCAAGGAATGCGCGCAGTTCGGCATCCGCTGCAACGCCCTGCTGCCGGGCCTGACCGACACCAAGTTCGCCTCGGCACTGGTCAAGAACGACAGCATTCGCAACGCCGCCCTGGCGCAGATCCCGCTCAAGCGCGTGGCCGACCCGAGCGAGATGGCCGGTGCGGTGCTCTACCTGGCCAGCGACGCTTCCAGCTACACCACCGGCACTGCGCTGAACGTGGATGGCGGCTTCCTGTCCTGAGCCACCTGCGCCGTACAAAAAGGCAGCCTGTGGGCTGCCTTTTTCATGCCCTACATAAACCTGCAGGAGCAGCCGGTGGACGCTCGATTGCACGCGAGGGTCGTTAACGATGATGTGCATTGCCTGACGGAACGCGGCGCCCTCGGGTTCATCGCGGGCAAGCCTTGCTCCTGCGGAGTTTTGCCTCGGTAATGAATATTTATTCTCTTTATTGAAATTAGAGAATTTTTATTCCATAAATACTCATCCCTACCACAACAACTCTAAAGGTGCGGCGATGGATGAACTGGGCGTTGGGCTGATCGGAACCGGATTCATGGGGCGCGCCCACGCCCTGGCTTTTCGCAGTGTCGGTGCGGTATTCGAACTGCCAGTGCGCCTGCGCCTGGCGGCCCTGGCCGATGCCGATGGGCAACGCGCCGCGCACTGTGCCAGGGCCTGGGGATTCGCCCAGGCCTACGCGGATTGGCGCCAGTTGATCGATGATCCCCAGGTCGGCCTGGTGGCGATCACCACCCCCAATCACTTGCACTTTCCCATGGCCATGGCTGCCCTGGCGGCGGGCAAGGCGGTGTACTGCGAAAAACCCCTGGCGGTGACCAGCGAACAGGCCCAGCAGATGCATCAAGCCGCACAGGCGGCCGGGGTGGTGACCCGGGTCGGCTACAACTACCAGCACAATCCATTGATCGTCCTGGCCCGGGAGCTGATCGGCAATGGCGAGCTGGGGCAACTGGTGAGTTTCCAGGGCGAATTCAGCGAGGACTTCATGGCCGATCCGGACTCACCCTGGACCTGGCGCTGTGACCCGCAACAGGCGGGCGGCGCCCTGGCGGACCTGGGCAGCCACCTGCTGGCCATGGCGCGTTTTCTCATGGGGCCGGTGGCCGCCGTGTGCGCCGATACCCACACCGTGCATCAGGAGCGCCCCGTTCGGGCCGGCGCCCCTGAACGCCGCGCCATCGCCGTGGACGACCAGGCCCATGCGCTGCTGCGCTTCGCCAATGGCGCCCGGGGCAGCGTGGGCAGCAGCTGGATCAAGCACGGCTACAAGAACCACCTGGCCTTCGAGATCAGCGGCACCCTGGGCACCCTGGCCTTCGACCAGGAACGCCTGAACGAACTGCGCCTGTATCGGGCCGGCCAACCGGGTTTCCAGCGCCTGCTGGCCGGCCCGTCCCTGCCCGGCTACGCGGCCTTCAGCCCGGCGCCAGGGCACCAGCTGGGCTACAACGAACTCAAGACCCTGGAAGTGCAGGAGCTGCTCATGGCGATCTGCGGCCAGGGGCGAGACGGCACCGACTTCCAGGAAGCCTGGAAAGTGGAACGGCTGGCGGCAGCGATCCGCCTGGCCGCCCGGGAGCAACGCTGGATCACCTTGTAACCGTTGCAGGGCCTAGGCGAGGCTGCGCCAAGGCCCGCAGGGCCTTCATCACGCCAAGCCCAATGCCCTCCAGCGCCTACAACGAGGCGGCCAGGCGCGCAGCCAGGGCCTTGGCCTGCAGGGCCACATCGGTGACCGCGGTGCTTTCCCACCACAGGCCGCGCAATGGCGGGCCCATGGCGAACAGGCATTCGCTGGCCCGACCCTGGGCGTCGTGCACGGCGCCGTCGGGCTCGGCACTGATGCCCAGGGCCAGCGGCCCCGGTTGCACCAGGCCCCGGGCCAGGAGCTGCCGGGGCAAGGGCCGGTCCACCCGGCGCCAGTCGTATTCGATGCCGCTGGAGTTGATCAAGGCATCGCCCGCCACTCGCGTGCTTTCCCGGCTGCCGCGATAGCGCAAGCGAATCGCCAGGCGGCCCTCACTGTCCGGCTCCAGCCCCTGGTAGCTGGCGGCATGGATGCGCAAACGCCCCTGGGCATGCAGGCGCCTCACCAGCTCATCGCTCAAGGGCGGCGAACGATGGTGATGGCTTTCCCACCAGGGCCGCACATGCCGCACGAACTGGCGGCGTTGGAAATCACTGGCCTGGCTCCACAAGCGCGGGATGTGCACCCGCACCGTGTCCAAGGGCGCTTGCCAGTCGATGCCCTGGGCCAAGGCCTGGCGGCACTGGCGGCGCAGCTCGTGGAGTAATTGACGGGGGCTGCGGATACCCGGGTCCTGGCCCAGGAAATCGATCCAGGCCGGCGGCTGGCGCCGCACATGGGGCAGCAGCCCGTGGCGGGAAAACACTTCGATGGGGCCCCGGTGCCCCGCCTGCTCCAGGGACACCACAGCGTCCACCATGGTCAGTCCGGAGCCGATGATCAGCACCCTGGACATCGGGTCCAGGCGCGCCATGGCGCTCACATCCCAAGGGTCCAGGGCGGCAGCATTGAGGCCGCTGGAATGGGTTTGCCGGGTACGGGCGGCGGGGAACATGCCCGTGGCCAGTACCGCTCGCGCGCCCTGCAGTTGGCGCCCATCGGCCAGGACCAGCGAAATCCCGCTGTCCTTATGCTGCAGGTCCACCACCTCACTGTGCACATGCTCCACCCAGGAGCCCTTCGCCAGGCCCACCGCCCGGGCCTCGGCCAAACGCTGCTGGACGTAGACCCCGAACAACCCCCGGGGCGGGAAGAGCTCGCTGATGGGCACAGGCTGGAGGGCCGACTCGGGCCAACCGCCTTCGGCAATGTGCTGGGTCAGCCACTGGGTCAGGTCGTCGGCGTTGTCCGGGTCGACACTCATGCGCGCCGCATTGCCATTGAGGGTGTGCCCCAGCTCAGTGGCACTGTAGGCCTCGCCGCGCCCCAGCTCGGCACGCGGTTCGATCACCAGGATGCGGCGCGCGCCCGGCAGGCGTAGCAATTGTGCGGCCAGCAAGGCGCCACTGAGGCCGCCGCCGATAATCAGTACTTCGGCATCGCAAGGGGCAGGATCCGGCTGCCCGATAGGGGTCTGGTTCATGCAAGGCTCATGGTCAGTGTTGGCCGGGACCCTGTCCCGGAGGGCATGGGGCACATCCCCGGGCAGCAGGGTAATACCTTGCCCGGTACCTGGAACATCCCCAGCAAGATATTAGGCCTGTACCACGACCGGATTCGCCAGGCAGTACCAAAGTAGGACGCCATCCGCGGCGACCTATCCGGGGCGGCGTTCGAACCGGTCGATCCAGCCTGGTAGCGTTCCTTGGGACGGCATCGGTTGCCAGATGAAACGCAGACGGGAAAGGCCCAGAACACGCCGCACCTGGCGCTCCAGCAGCCGCGCCAGGGTGCTGCTCGGGTGGCGCATGGTCCAGCCCCACAAGCGTCGGCGCCAGCTACCGACGGGGCCCAGTTGGCCTTCGATCTCCTCTGCCAGGCCCTGCAAACGCCGCGGTGACAGCAGCAGGTCGCTGGGAGCCATTTCGCGCCGGTCACGGGCCGCCGAACCCTGGCTCTCAGGAAACGCCAGGCTGTGCCCGCTACCCAGCCATTGTCCGAGCAGCACCTCCAGCCCGCCCTGCCATTGGGTCCCCTCCTCACTCCACAACTGCACGGCCTCATTGCGCTGGTGCCAAGCTGCCTGGCGCCGGGAGCCACTGCCGGGCCCCAGCAACTGACTGAAGGCCAGCCAGGGCTGGCGCGAACTCGCCAAATCGACTGGCGGCTCACGGACGATCAGCAGGCCTGGAGCCACGCCGTTCTCCCCCGCCGCCAACCAGCACGCCAGTTGCGGGCCGGAGTCGATGAACACGTGGCTGGGCCGCCAGCGCCACAGGCATTGACGCAAGGCCTCGATGGGCGACTGGTCGCCAAGGCTCACCACCTCGGCCCCCAGGCTGCTCGCCGCCAGGGCCAAAAGCAGCAGGTCCGGTTCGAACGACCCACTCAGGATCAGCCGGGAGCGATAGCCCAGGCCATGCTGGCGCAAGCCATCGACCAGGCGCTGGACATCGCGCAGCACATCGATCCAGCGCCAGGCGTACCACTGCCCCCCGCGCTTGTGGCGCAGGGCGTTGGCCAACGGCCGCATCCGGGCCCAGTGTCGCAGCGACTCGTACCTGTCCATGACCGCTCCCTGGTGGCGCCCCGTAACTGCCAGTGCAAGCTACGAACTACAACGGATGCGCGGCCGGCCGCAGCCGCTCCGGCTCGGCAGCGGCCACCACCTGGCGTTGGGCACCGAGGTTGCGCCAGGCGCTGCCCGGATGGCTCTCGGGCAACCCTGGGCCTGCGCCGAACAACTTCTCGCGCAAGGTGCCTGGCGCATAGTCGGTCTTGTACGCCCCGCGCTTCTGCAACTCCGGCACCAGCAGGTCCACTGCATCGATAAAGGTTTCGTGAGTCAGGGCATAGGCCAGGTTGAAGCCATCCACATCGGTTTCCTCGACCCACTCCTGCAACAGGTCGGCCACAGTCTCGGGACCACCGACGAACAACGGGCCGAAACCACCGATGCCCACCCAGTCTGCCAATTCGTGGGGCGTCCAGACCTTGTTCGGATCCGCCGTGGAGAAGGCCTCCACCGCGGACTGGATGGCATTGGTATGCACATGCTGCAGCGGCTCGTCAGGGCGGAAGCGACTGAAATCGATACCGGTCCAGCCACTGATCAAGGCCATGGCGCCTTCGTAGCTGACCCAGCGCTTGTACTCCTCGAACTTGGCCTTGGCCTGGGCGTCGGTCTCGCCGAGGATCACCGTCTGCAGGTTGAAGATCAGCAGCTTCGACGGATCGCGCCCGGCCTCGGCGGCGCGGCGGCGGATATCGGCCACGGTCTTTTTCAGCAGCACCTTGGAGGGCGCCGCAACGAACACGCATTCGGCCTGCTCGGCGGCGAACTGCTTGCCCCGGCTGGAGGCCCCGGCCTGGTAAAGCACCGGGGTGCGCTGCGGCGAAGGCTCGCACAAATGGATACCCGGCACCTGGAAGTGCCTGCCCTGGTGGCGAATCTCGTGGATCTTGCTTGGATCGCTGAAGATCCGCCGCTCGCGGTCGCGCAGCACCGCGCCGTCCTCCCAGCTGCCCTCCCAAAGCTTGTAGCAGACCTCCAGGTACTCCTCGGCATAGTCGTAGCGGGCGTCGTGCTCGGTCTGGGCTTGCTGGCCGATATTGCGCGCGCCGCTCTCCAGGTACGAGGTGACGATGTTCCAGCCGGCACGGCCTTTGGTCAGGTGGTCGAGGGTGGAAAGGCGCCGGGCGAAGGGATACGGGTGTTCGAAGGACAGCGAGGCCGTGAGGCCGAACCCCAGGTGCTCGGTGACCAGGGCCATGGGCGGAATCAGTTGCAACGGATCGTTCACCGGTACCTGGGCCGCCTGGCGGATCGCCGCCTCGCCGTTGCCGTTGTAGACGTCATAGAGGCCCAGCACATCGGCGATGAACAGCCCGTCGAACTTGCCCCTCTCGAGGATTCGCGCCAGGTCGGTCCAGTATTCCAGGTCCTTGTACTGCCAGGAGCGGTCCCTGGGATGGGCCCAGAGCCCCGGGGATTGGTGGCCGACGCAGTTCATGTCGAAAGCGTTGAGGCGTATTTCACGAGGCATCACACAGCACTCCTGGAACCTGGTGCCACGCCATTGAGGCGGTAATTGCCAATCAGCTGATACTTCCAGCGCAGCGGATCGTGCAGCGTCGACGGCTGCGGGCTGCGCTGGCCGGTGAGTTCGAACTCGGCATTGCCGGCCGCCAGCAGCGCCTCGCCGGCGGCAATCGCGGCCTCGGCCAGGGCGATCTGGGTCTCGGCCGGGGCCTGGCCTGACTGCAAGTGGCGCCGGGCACGGTCCTGCAAGGCCGAGGCCACGTCGATGCGTAGCTGAAGGTCGCCAAAGCGGCTGATCACATAAGGGTCGTCGCTGGCTCGGGCCAGGCCGCTACCGGGCCAGGGCAACGCCTGGTGGCGGACAAACGCCAGGGTCTGCTGCAACAGACGGCGTGCCAATTGCAGGTGTTCGACGCCCTGGGCCAGGGCCTGTTCGGGGTTCTCGGGACGGGTCAGTGCATTCATGGGGCAGTCCTTCAGTTCCAGGCGTGGCGGGCCGGCTTGACCCCGTTGAGCAGAAAGTTACCGAGCAGGTGGAGCTTCCAGCGCGCCGGGTCATGCAGGGTATGGGTCCGGGCATTGCGCCAGTGACGGTCGAGGTTGTACTTGGCCGAGACCGAGCGGGTGCCCGCCAGCTCGAACAGTTTGCTCGCCGCCAGCAGCGAGCTTTCTGCCGACAGCACCTTGGCCTGGGCCACCACCACCGAGGCCTGGGCGACGCTATCGGCATCAGGCCTGGCCAGGGCCTGGTCGATGGCCTGGGCGGCCCGGACGAGGATTTCCTCAGTGCCGTGCACGCGCCACTCCAGGTCGCCAATGGCGGCAAGGGTGTAAGGATCCTGCCAGCCATGATCCAGGCCGCTGTCGATCCAGGGCCGGGATTGCCGGGCCTGTTGCTTGGTGTCCTCCAGCGCAGCGACAGCGATGCCGGTATCCACAGCGGCCTGGATCACCTGGGAGATCGGCCCGTCGGCGGTGGGTTGGTCGAAGGCTCGATGGGCAGGGATCACCGCGCTGCGCGGCACCTGTACCGCCTGCAGGCTGACCCCGCCACTGGCGGTGGTGCGCTGGCCGAAGCCATCCCAGCTGTCGATCACCGTCAACCCCGGGGCATCGCGCTCGATAAAGGCGATATGGGCCTGACCGTCCTCATCCACGGCCACTGCCGGGACGATATGGGCGAACAAGGCACCGGTGCAGTAGAACTTCTGGCCATCGATGCGCGCCTGGTCGCCGTCGAAGCGGATCTGGCTCTGGAAGGCACCGACATGCTTGCTGCCGGCCTCGGAGAACGCGTTGCCGAAACGATACCCCTGCAACACCTTGGCGAAGTAATGGTGTTTTTGTTCCTCGCTGGCGGTCTGCAACAGGATGTCCACCACCCCCAGGTGGTTCTGCGGCAGCTGGCCCAGGGACGGGTCGGCGGCGGAGATGATCTTGATCACCTCCACCAGGGTCACATAGGACACTCCGGCACCGCCGTATTCGCGGGGAATGGTGATGCCCCACAGGCCACTGGCGGAGAACTCCTCCAGTTCGGCGATCGGCAGGCGCCGCTCGCGATCCCGTACCGCGGCATCCACGGCAAAGCGCCGGGCCAGGGCTCGGGCGACACTGATGGCTTCGGCATCGCTCTGGATGATATGGGCATTGCTGGGGGGTTGGGCTGGGGCTGTCATGGGCCGGCTCCGCTTCCTGATGATCGAGATCGACACCCGAAGGTGACTCCTGCCAGGACAATTGCAGAACCCGTGCCTAAGAATAAAATTCTTTTAAATCAATAATCCAAAAAACAAACAAGAGAAACTACCTTAACTTTAAACAGGCAAAATGCCCAACTGCTGTTGGCTGGCGAACAGTTGCCCGTGGCGTTGGCGCTCAGATCACCACATTGCGCACGAAGCGTGTGGCCTGCTCGCCGTCATTGCGATAGCCATGGGGAACATGGCTGGCGAACATGAAGAAATCGCCACTCTCCAGGCGACGTTCGTCATCGCCGAAGAACACCGTCAGGCAGCCCTCGAAGACGTACAACTGCTCGCTCCAGCCCTCGGCATCGCACTCGGAGCGATACACCTCCCCCGGCTCCAGGCGCCACTCCCATAGTTCCACTTCACGGGTTGCGTCGGCCTTGGCCAGCAACATCGCGCGACTGCCGGGAATCACCCCGGCCCAGGCCAATTCATTGATACGAGTGGAGTCCCGGGAGTCCGGGGCCTGGATCAGGTCGCTGAAGGCTACGCCCAGGGCTTCGGCCACCCGGTCCAGGGTGCCCAGGCTGACGTTCTTCTCCCCGGCCTCGATGGCTACCAGCATGCGCCGACTGACAGCGGATTTTTCCGCCAGGGCGGTCTGGCTCAAGCCTGCGGCATGCCGCAAGCGCCGGACATTGAGGCTGACGTGTTGCAGGACTGACGCCCGTTGCGTGTTTTCCTTGTGCACTATATTGCTCACCCCTGGTACCTGCGCAGTATACTGCTCAACTTTCGGCGCATTGTGCGTCCCCCTCAGGTAGCACGCAAGACCATGACATCCAAGGCTCCCAGCACTTTTTCCTACAAGCTCAGCAAGGCCGAGGCCGTGCTGGTGCTGATCACCATGATCTGGGGCGCTACCTTCCTGCTGGTGCAACAGGCCATGAGCGTCAGTGGCCCGATGTTCTTCGTCGGCCTGCGCTTCGCCGCGGCGGCCGCTATCGTCGCGCTGTTTTCCGGGTCGCGCCTGCGTGGGCTGACCCTGTTCGAATTGCGCGCCGGCAGTTTCATCGGGGTCGCCATCGTGCTCGGCTACGGTTTGCAGACCGTGGGCCTGCAAACCATCCCCAGCAGCCAGTCGGCCTTCATCACCGCGTTGTACGTGCCCTTCGTGCCCTTGCTGCAATGGTTGTTCATGGGCAAGCGCCCGGGCTTGCTGCCCAGCCTGGGGATCATGCTGGCATTCACCGGGCTGATGCTGCTGTCCGGGCCCAACGGCGCTTCCCTGGATTTCAGCCCCGGAGAGATCGCAACCCTGATCAGCACCGTGGCGATCGCCGCGGAAATCATCCTCATCAGCAGTTTCGCCGGGCGCGTGGACGTGCGCCGGGTGACGGTGGTGCAATTGGCGGTGACCTCGGTACTGGCCTTTGCCATGGTGGTGCCGACCGGGGAAACACTGCCGGAATTCTCCTGGCTGCTGCTGGTCATCGCCCTGGGCCTGGGAGCCTCCAGCGCGGCGATCCAGGTGGCGATGAACTGGGCGCAAAGGAGCGTCTCGCCGACCCGGGCCACGCTGATCTATGCCGGCGAACCGGTCTGGGCCGGGATCGTCGGGCGCATCGCCGGCGAGCGCTTGCCCGCCCTGGCCCTAGTGGGCGGGGCGATGATCGTGCTGGCGGTGATCGTCAGCGAGCTGAAGATCAACCGTAGATCGACGCACAGGCCAGAAGCCACCCTGGGCGGTGAGTCGACACCGCCCTGACCCCGGCCACCTACAAGGACGGCGCGTCGGGCTCAGGGCTCGAAAGCCAGCCCGGGGCGATCAAGGACCCATGGTGCTTGGGCTCCAGCGGCAGCGGATCACCTTCAATTTTGCCCTTGTAATAGAAATAGGCCCGGTAGCGGACATGCCCCTCCGGCATGGCCTTTTCGTAATACAGCACGGTGCCCGGCGGCAACAGGTAACTGTGCCCGTCGTCCGGGGGGCCGTCGATGACCAGGGCCTTGCGGGTGCTGATCATCTCCTGGGCCGGCGGGTACAACCGCTCCAGGCCGATGGCCAACGCGGCGCCCAGGCAGGTGAACAGCAGGGCAAAGCAGCCACGCCGGAGAAATCGGCGGGTGGTGGTTTGGGCTGGGTGCATCCGTGTCGATCCTTGTCCGATGAGTTGCGTGCAGGGCAAACCTTGTACAAACACCCGGGAACGGGCGAAGCAGGCATTTGTCTCCTACCTTTGAAAGCGCATGTAACATTTCTGATGGCTGCCTGGCCGCGCTTGGCGGTTGGTGATCCAGGGCCTGGCACGTATTATGCGTCATACTTTTCCGCAGATTAGAAGCCTATGTCCCTGATAGTTCTACTGCTTCTGCCGTTCATGGGCAGCTGTCTGGCGGCCCTGTTGCCGCACAACGCACGTAATACCGAATCCTTGCTGGCCGGCCTGGTTGCCCTTATCGGCACCGTCCAGGTGGCCCTGCTGTACCCGCAGATCGCCGATGGCGGGATCATTCGCGAGGAGTATGCCTGGCTGCCCAGCCTGGGACTGAACTTCGTGTTGCGCCTGGACGGCTTCGCCTGGCTGTTCTCGCTGCTGGTGCTGGGCATCGGCACCCTGGTGTCGTTGTATGCCCGCTACTACATGTCGCCCCAGGACCCGGTGCCGCGCTTCTTCGCCTTTTTCCTGGCGTTCATGGGCGCCATGCTGGGCCTGGTGATCTCCGGCAACCTGATCCAGATCGTGTTCTTCTGGGAACTGACCAGCCTCTTCTCGTTCCTGCTGATCGGCTATTGGCATCACCGTTCCGACGCCCGCCGTGGTGCCTACATGGCGCTGATGGTCACCGGGGCCGGGGGATTATGCCTGTTGGCGGGGGTCATGCTGCTCGGCCATGTGGTGGGCAGCTATGACCTGGATCAGGTACTGGCTGCCGGCGACAAGATCAGGGCCCATGCCCTCTACCCTGTCCTGCTTCCCCTGATCCTGCTCGGTGCACTGAGCAAGAGCGCACAATTCCCCTTCCACTTCTGGCTTCCCCACGCCATGGCCGCACCGACCCCGGTCTCGGCCTACCTGCACTCGGCAACCATGGTCAAGGCAGGGGTGTTTCTCCTGGCCCGCCTGTGGCCATCGCTGTCCGGCAGTGAAGAATGGTTCTGGATCGTCGGCGGCGCCGGCGCCTGTACTCTGGTGCTGGGCGCTTATTGCGCGATGTTCCAGAACGACCTCAAGGGCCTGCTGGCCTACTCCACCATCAGCCACCTGGGCCTGATCACCCTGCTGCTGGGCCTGAACAGCCCGCTGGCGGCGGTGGCCGCGGTATTCCACATCCTCAACCACGCCACCTTCAAGGCCTCGCTGTTCATGGCCGCCGGGATCATCGACCACGAGAGCGGCAGCCGCGACATCCGCAAGCTCAACGGCCTGATCAAGTTGATGCCCTACACCGCGACCCTGGCCATGGTGGCCAGCGCCTCCATGGCCGGGGTGCCGCTGCTCAACGGCTTCCTGTCCAAGGAGATGTTCTTCGCCGAGACGGTGTTCATCAATTCCAGCGCCTGGGTCGAGATCGCCCTGCCGGTGATCGCCACCATCGCCGGGACCTTCAGCGTCGCCTATGCCCTGCGCTTCACCGTCGATGTGTTCTTCGGCGAGCCGGCCACCGACCTGCCCCACACGCCCCACGAGCCGCCACGCTGGATGCGCGCACCGGTGGAGCTGCTGGTGTTCACCTGCCTGCTGGTGGGGATCTTCCCGGCCCAGATCATCGGGCCGTTGCTGGCCGCCGCCGCACGGCCGGTGGTGGGCGGGACCCTGCCCGAGTACAGCCTGGCGATCTGGCACGGCCTCAACGCGCCGATGATCATGAGCCTGATCGCCATGTCCTGCGGCATCGTCCTCTACCTGCTGCTGCGCAAGCCGCTGGTGCGTGGCCGTTTCGCCTACCCGCCGGGCGTGGGCCGCTTCAACGGCAAGCGCCTGTTCGAACGCTGCCTGGTGGCCCTGACTCGCCAGGCCCGCAGCCTTGAACGGCACTTGAGCACCAAGCGCCTGCAGAGCCAGCTGTTCCTGCTGGTGCTGGCGGCGGTGATCGCCGGGTTGATCCCCATGCTCTATAGCAGCCTGACCTGGGGTGACCGGCCGAAGATCCCCGGTTCCATTGTCTTCGTGACTTTCTGGCTGCTGGCCATCGCCTGTGCCCTGGGCGCCGCCTGGCAGGCCAAGTACCACCGCCTGGCGGCCCTGACCATGGTCAGCGTCTGCGGGCTGATGACCTGCGTGACCTTCGTCTGGTTCTCCGCCCCCGACCTCGCCCTGACCCAGTTGGTGGTGGAAGTGGTGACCACGGTGTTGATCCTGCTGGGCCTGCGCTGGCTGCCACGGCGGATCGAAGACGTCTCGCCGCTGCCCAGCAGCGTGCCCAAGGCGCGTATCCGCCGCCTGCGCGACCTGAGCCTGTCGGTCGCCGTGGGCCTGGGCATGGCGCTGTTGTCCTACGCCATGCTGACTCGGCCGACGCCCAACGACATTTCCTCGTTCTACCTGAGCCGGGCCCTGCCCGAGGGGGGCGGCACCAATGTGGTCAACGTGACCCTGGTGGATTTCCGCAGCTTCGACACCCTGGGCGAGATCACCGTGCTGGTGGCCGTGGCCCTGACCGTGTTCGCCCTGCTGCGACGCTTCCGCCCGCCCAAGGAGAGCATGCAACTGCCGGCCCAGCAGCGCCTGCTGGCACCGGACGTGGTCACCGACCTGGTCAACCCGCGCCAGGCCAGCGACACCGCCCTGGGCTTCATGATGGTACCCGCGGTGCTGGTGCGCCTGCTGCTGCCGATCGCCCTGGTGGTGTCCTTCTACCTGTTCATGCGCGGGCACAACCTGCCGGGCGGCGGTTTCGTCGCCGGGCTGGTGATGTCGGTGGCGTTCATCCTGCAGTACATGGTGGCCGGCACCCAGTGGGTGGAGGCGCAGATGAGCCTGCGACCGCTGCGCTGGATGGGCACCGGCCTGCTGTTCGCCGTGGCCACGGGCCTGGGCGCCCTGGCCTGGGGCTATCCGTTCCTGACCACCCACACCCTGCACCTGGACCTGCCGCTGTTCGGCGATATCCATATCGCCAGCGCGCTGTTCTTCGACATCGGCGTGTACGCGGTGGTGGTGGGCGCGACGCTGCTGATCCTCACCGCCCTGGCGCACCAGTCGGTGCGGGCCCACAAGCCTGCCAGCCAGTCCAAGTCCCTGATCAAGAGCGGAGCCGCCTGATGGAAGAAGTCATTGCAATCGCCATTGGTGTCCTCGCCGCCTCGGGGGTCTGGCTGGTGCTACGCCCCCGGACCTTCCAGGTGGTGATGGGCCTGTGCCTGCTGTCCTACGCGGTCAACCTGTTCATCTTCAGCATGGGCAGCCTGTTCATCGGCAAGGAGCCGATCGTCAAGGACGGCGTGCCCCAGGACCTGCTGCACTACACCGATCCCCTGCCCCAGGCGCTGGTGCTCACCGCCATCGTCATCAGCTTCGCCATGACTGCGCTGTTCCTGGTGGTACTCCTGGCATCCCGGGGCCTGACCGGCACCGACCATGTCGACGGTCGGGAGCCCAAGGAATGAACCTGTTGTCGCACCTGATCGTCGCCCCCATCCTGCTGCCGCTGCTGACCGCGGCCCTGCTCCTGTTGCTGGGGGAAAAACACCGCCCGCTCAAGGCTCGGATCAACCTGTTCTCCAGCCTGCTGGGCCTGGGCCTGGCGCTGTACCTGCTGTACTGGACCCAGGCCGAGGGCGCCACCGGCTCCTTCGGCGTGTACCTGCCGAGCAACTGGCAGGTGCCGTTCGGCATCGTGCTGGTGGTCGATCGCCTGTCGGCGCTGATGCTGGTGCTGACCGGCATCATCGGTACCTGCGCATTGCTGTTCGCCATGGCCCGCTGGGACGGGGCCGGCGCGAGCTTCCACGCGTTGTTCCAGATCCAGTTGATGGGCCTGTACGGCGCCTTCCTCACCGCCGACCTGTTCAACCTGTTCGTGTTCTTCGAGGTGCTGCTGGCAGCCTCCTATGGCCTGATGCTGCACGGCTCCGGACGGGCGCGGGTGTCCTCGGGGCTGCACTACATCACCATCAACCTCCTGGCCTCGTCGTTGTTCCTGATTGGTACGGCGATGATCTACGGGGTCACCGGCACCCTGAACATGGCCGACCTGGCGATGAAGATCCCCCTGGTGCCCGAGGCCGATCGCGGCCTGCTGCACGCCGGTGCCGCGATCCTGGCCATCGCCTTCCTGGCCAAGGCCGGGATGTGGCCGCTGAACTTCTGGCTGGTACCGGCCTACTCCTCGGCCAGCGCGCCGGTAGCGGCCTTGTTCGCGGTCATGACCAAGGTCGGGGTCTATACCGTACTGCGCCTGTGGACCCTGCTGTTCTCCGGGCAAGCCGGGGCTTCGGCCTACTTCGGCAGCCAATGGCTGGTGTACGGCGGCCTGGCGACGATCTTCTGCGCGGCGCTGGCGATCCTCGCGGCGCAGCGCCTGGAACGCATGGCCAGCCTGAGTATCCTGGTCTCGGCGGGCATCCTGCTCGCGGTGATCGGCTTCGCCGACCCGGCCCTCACCGGCGCGGCGCTGTTCTACCTGTTCAGCTCGACCCTGGCGATGTGCGCCTTGTTTCTCCTGGCCGAGCTGATCGAGCGCTCGCGTTCGGCCACCGAAGCCCCACTGGAGGATGAAGGTGAAATCCTGCCGCAACCGGTGGGTTCGCGAAACCCGCCACGGGGCAGCAACCTCGACGACGAACAGCAAGTGGTGGTCGGCCAGGTGATCCCCTGGACCATGGCGTTCCTGGGCCTGAGCTTCATCGCCTGTGCCCTGCTGATCATCGGCATGCCGCCGCTGTCGGGCTTTATCGGCAAGCTCAACCTGATCGCCGCATTGCTCAATCCCCAGGGCCTGGGCAGCAGTCCCGATGCCCAGGTTCCGCTGGCGGGATGGTGCTTTTTGGTGCTGCTGATCCTGTCGGGCCTGGCCTCGCTGGTCGCTTTTGCACGCCTGGGCATCCGCCGCTTCTGGACCCCGGAGGAGCGGCCTTCGCCCGTACTGCGGCGCCTGGAATGCATGCCGATCGTGATCCTGCTGGCGCTGTGCGTGCTGCTGAGCATCAAGGCCGAGCCGCTGCTGCGCTTTACCCAGGACACCGCCAACAACCTCAACCAGCCCGAGCACTATGTGATGGCGGTACTGGGGACTCGCACGGTGCTCAGCCCCGAGGCCAAGGCCGCACTGTCGATGGAGGTGCAGCCATGAAGCGCCTGTTCCCCTCGCCCTTCCTGTCCCTGGCGTTGTGGTTGTTGTGGCTGCTGCTGAACCTCTCCGTCAGCCCCGGCAACCTGCTGCTGGGCGCGATGCTGGGTTTTCTCGCGCCGCTGCTGATGCGCCCGCTGCGCCCGCAGCCGATCCGCATCCGCCGACCGTGGACCATCCTGCGCCTGTTCCTGTTGGTGGGGCGCGATGTGCTGGTGTCGAACCTGTTGGTGGCCTGGGGCGTGCTCAATAACGGTCGGCGCCCGGTGCGCTCGGCCTTCGTCAAGGTGCCCCTGGACCTGCGCGATGCCAACGGCCTGGCGGCGCTGTCGACCATCACCACGGTGGTGCCGGGCACGGTCTGGTCCGAGCTGTCGCTGGATCGCAGCATCCTCTTGCTGCACGTCTTCGACCTGGAGGACGAGGCGCAATTCATCCAGCACTTCAAGACCACCTACGAGCGTCCGCTGATGGAGATCTTCGAATGAGCGCACTGATGGATAACGCGATCCTGCTGAGCCTGTTCATCTTTTCCCTGGCCATGGTCCTGACCCTGGTGCGCCTGTTCAAGGGTCCCTCGGCCCAGGACCGGGTCCTGGCGCTGGACTACCTGTACATCCTGGCGATGCTGATGATGCTGGTGCTGGGCATCCGCTACTCCAGCGATACCTACTTCGAGGCGGCGCTGCTGATCGCCCTGTTCGGCTTCGTCGGCTCCTTCGCCCTGGCCAAATTCCTCCTGCGTGGCGAGGTGATCGAATGAACGACCTGCAACAACTGCCCCTGTGGGTGGAAATCCTGGTGGCGCTGCTGCTATTGGTCAGCAGCCTGTTCGCCCTGATCGGCGCCGTGGGCATCCTGCGCATGAAGAGCTACTTCCAGCGCATGCACCCGCCGGCCCTGGCCTCGACCCTGGGCTCGTGGAGCGTGGCCCTGGCCTCGATCCTGTATTTCTCGGCGCTCAAGTCGGGGCCGGTGCTGCATGCCTGGCTGATTCCGATCCTGCTGTCGATCACTGTACCGGTGACCACCTTGTTGCTGGCCCGCGCCGCATTGTTCCGCAAGCGCATGGCCGGTGACGACGTGCCGGCGGAAGTCAGCAGCAAACGCCAGGAAACCGGTAACTGAGGCGACGCGGGCTTGCCCCGCGCCTACCTTGCGGGGTTGGTCAGGCCCAGGCCAGTACCAGCAGCCCGGCCCCCAGCACCACGCACAAGGGGCAATAGAACAACGTATCGAGCCGGGCGAACGTCGAGCCGCGCACCTGCTTGAAGAACCCCACCAGTTCCGAGTCGCCAATGGCCCGGGCGAACATCAGCAAGGCCATGGCGCTGATGACCCACTGCAAGGCCGGATGGCTCACGCTCGGCAACAGGAGCCCGACCCGCAGGCACACCAGCAGCGCCACCAGCAACAGGGCTAGCGCCACCAGCAAGGTCGCCAGCGCCGGGGGCTGGAAGGCCGGCTGGCTCTGCCCGGGCACAGGCCCCGGCACCTGCGGAATCACCGCCTCGCTGCCGCGCTTGCCGCCAGCGGCCCAGTACAGGTGCAACAGGCTGATCGATAAAAAGGTTCCGGCCACTCCCTGTGCAAGCAGATGAGTCATGTTGGACGTCCCTGGAAAATTTCGCTGAAGAATGGACCTGATTGCACGTTTTGGTAAGTACGTTCGTCGTCTTCGATGCTAAAGTGCCGGCCCATGAAATTCGCCCGTTCCGATCGCTCGCTCGTTGCCTGGATGCTGTATTGCTGCGTCCTGTTCAACGTGTTCGCCTGCAGTATCGGCCATGGCCAGATGCTGGGCATGCAGCTCAACGGCATCGGCGGGCAGTTCTGTAGCGTCGACCCGGCCACCCAGGCGCCCGTGCAGGCCCCCACCGACCAGGATTCGCTGCCGACCCTGGCCAAGGCCTTCGGTTGCCCCCTGTGCTCCACCGGCGGCATGGGCCCGGCGCTGAACACCAGCCTTGGCCTGGCCTTCCTGCCGCAGCCCCAAGCACCACCGCTGCTCGCCGTAGCCCAGATCGACCTCCCTGCCCACCATAGCTGGCCCACCGCCCATCCCCGGGCACCGCCCCACGCCTGATTCCTGCCCCTACCCGCCCTCTCCACCGCGCCCTCTGCGTGGCGCGTGGCCGTGGGCTGTTTCCTAGTCAAGAATTCAGGACCTTTCAATGAAACACCTTCCTTTACTGGCGAGCCTGTTGGGCTGCCTGTCTATCAGCGCCTGGGGCCAACCGGGCCTCGAACTGGCCCCCACTACCATCGGTGCCGACGAAGCGGATGCCGAACCCGGGTTATCGCTCGATCGGTCCAGCGGCATGGCCTCGCGCCTGGGCCTGAGCCTGCGTGAAACCCCCGCCTCGGTGGCGGTGAGTAGCCGCCAGGACATCGAGCGCCGGGGCGATCGTACCTTCCAGGACGCCGCCAATGCCCTGCCCGGGGTCAATGCCAGCGCTCCTCCGGGGTTCGGCGGCTTCGTTTCCTATCGTGGCTTCACCAGTGGCCAGATCACCCAGATGTTCAATGGCATCAATGTCGCCACCGGCCTGGCCCGCCCTGTGGACGCCTGGATCTATGATCGGGTGGAACTGGTGAGCGGCCCGTCGTCGCTGATCAATGGCGCAGGCTCCGTGGGCGGCTCGCTGAACTACGTGACCAAGCTGGCCGAACGCCGCGAACGGGCCGCCGAGGGCCTGCTCGGCTATGGCAGCTTCGACACCACCCAGACCGCCTTCGGGGTCAACCATGCCCTGAGCCCGGCCAGCGCCGATGTGCAGCACTTCGCGCGGCTGGATGTCAGCCACAACACCAGCAACGGCTATATCGACCGCCAGGAGCGCGACGCCTGGAGCCTGGCATTCTCCCTGCTCAGCGACCTGACCCCGGACCTGTCCCACACCCTGGCCGTGGAGTATCAGGACGAGCACGAGGACAGCCCCTACTGGGGCACGCCAGTGCTCAACCCCAAGGCCGGCGACCTGAAGATCGACAAGCACAACCGCTTCAACAACTACAACGTCGCCGATGGCCTGTACGAACAGCGCACCGTCTGGCTGCGTTCGATCCTCGACTACCGGATCAACGACAGCACCAGCCTGCGCAATACCCTCTACCACCTGGACAGCCAGCGCGACTACCGCAACCTGGAGACCTACCAGTACAGCCCCGACAACCGGCTGGTGAACCGCTCCACCGCCTACCTGGTGCGGCACCAGGGCAACCAGGTGGGCAACCAGTTCGAGGTGCGCCACGAAGACCAACTACTGGGCCTCGACACCACCTGGGCCGCCGGTTTCGAGTACAAGGTCAACAGCACCACCAATTCGCCGAACAACGTACCGGCCCGCAACAGCGTCGACCCGAACAGCTACCGTCCCGGGCACTTCTACGAACTGGAAGGAACCCGCCAGGGCTGGGTCAAGGACAAGACCAACCAGGTCACCACCCGCGCGCTGTTCGTCGAGAACCGCCTGGCCCTGACCGACGAGCTGTCGCTGCTCAGCGGTTTGCGCTACGACGCCATCGACCTGGACGTGACCAACCACCGGACCATCACCGCCAGCAACCCGCGCCACTTCAAGCGCAGCTGGGAGCCGGTCACCGGACGCCTGGGCCTGACCTGGCAGTTCTTGCCCAGCGCCAACGTCTATGTGCAATACAGCACCGCCGCCGAACAGCCCAGCGGTACCCAGAACTTCGACGTATCCACCGGCAAGCAGTGGGAGGTGGGGAGCAAGTTCGACTACCTGGACGGTCGTGGCTCGGCCACCGTGGCGGCCTACCGCATCGAACGCAAGGACTTCGCCGTGACCGATCCACTGGACCCGGCCAATAGCATTCCGGTGGGCCAGCAGACGTCGAAGGGCATCGAGCTGGCCAGTTCGCTGCGCATCACCCCGCGACTGCTGGCCCAGGGCAACTTCGCCTGGGTGGATGCCGAGTACGATGCGTTCAATGAAAAGCTCGCCAGCGGCGCGGTGGTCTCGCGCAAGGGCAATACCCCCACCAACGTGCCCTCGCGCCTGGCCAACCTGTGGCTGACCTATGACTTGGCGAGCGACTGGCAGGCCGGGGTCGATGCCCGCTACGTGGCCTCGGTCTACGCCGACAATGCCAATACCCTGACCATGCCCGCCTACACCCTGTATGGCAGCTTCCTGCGCTACCAGCTCGACAGCCACACCAGCATTACCGGGCGAGTGCGCAACCTGACCAACGAAACCTACGGCCAGTTCGCCCACGTGTCCCCGGCCTACTACCTGGGCACCCCGCGAACCTTCGAAGTGGCGGTGCAAACCCGCTTCTGAAACGCCTCTGCAAGGTGGTGGCCCGAATGCCTTTACCAAGGGTTCGGGTACACCCAGGCCTGGGCGATTGCGCCTGGTTCGTCAACGAATGGAGGAACTTGCAAGCCGGGCCATGGTGCGCCGCACCTGCGTCCGGGGCTGGCCGATGGAACGAGCGGGCTGTGCTAGGGCGCGGGTATCACGGTTGTCACGGGCCTTCCGGCTCCTGCAGGCGTTGCAGCTCACGCCGCACCATGCTGGCGTAGGCTGCCGGGCGCAAGCTGTAGATCTGTGCAGCCACCCAGTTCAGCCAGGCGCCCTGCAAGACCGTCTTCTGCTGGAACAGGCGCAGGGCCTCGTTGCGCGCGTCAGCCAGATGCTGCTGGTGGAATTCGGCGCGGCTCAGGCTCGTCACTCGCTGGCCTTGAAGCTGATCAATTCGCCCTTGCGCCATTTGGCGGCCTTGGCGGACACCGCCTTGAGGGTCTTGGTCAGGCCTTCCTGCAACTGTTCGTTGGCGGCGAACACCATCACCACCGACTGGCCTTCCCGGAACACGATCCCCTGCCCCAGCGGGCTGCTGACGAAGGCGTAGTCGCCCAGGCCATAGACCGTCAGCTTGATCTCGCGAAAGCGGATTTCCATCTTGCCGCCTTCGCGACTGGGCAGCACCGCCGCCCGAAAATGATCGCCTACCTTGAGTTCCAGGCGCGGCTTATCGTCCACCACCATCGCCGACTCGGTATCGAGTTCGGCGATGTAGATGCCTTCGGCGGATTGTTCGGTGACATAGACAAAACGAGATTGAAACTGCTTGACCAGCTTTGCGCGCAAATCACCCAAAACAAACAACGCATGCATTTCAAGATTACTTACTGCCAAGGAAAGCTCCCCGATACTCAAATAATGCTGTCCTTGAAAAAATGGACAGCACAAAAAACCGCCATGGCGGCGTACTTATCTCGAACGATCAACCGGAAAAGTCACCCATATGAGCCTGGTACCGCTGCAGCCACGGGCGCTGGGCAAAGGGTATTTCGCCGATGCGGCAGGCTCGTGTCGAAGGCAGGAAAGTAGGCTCAGGGCCCGAAAAACATGGCTTTGCGCAATCAGGAATGGATGCTGGAACAGGCTTTCAGGCCCAATACGTCTAGTAACATGAATCCCTGGATCGGCAGCCACTTCGGGCGGCACAGGCAATTCTAGAGCAACTTTGGGCATTTCGACCATTCAAAGCGATCTTCCACTGCATACAGGCCCAGTCAAGCACAACAGCCGCGCAGCCATGCAGCAGGTAATACTGCCTTGGACACCTCCTTCGACAAGGCGCGATTCTAACTCTCCACCCCCCTTGATACGGCTAGGCATGGGCAAGATTAGTCGTAAGAAATGTCAACTCTGCTCGTCAGAACATTTACAACCTGAGTAGGACATGACCTGACTCAAGATCTGGCAGCAAACCGCGCGCCATACTCGACAGCGAACTTTTCGACCGCATCCTGCGGACCTTTAATACTCATTCACCCTGGGAGCAGGCAGGAAATGACCGAGCTGGATATTGGCGAATTCTTCATCCGCGGCCAGTGCCGGGAAGTCAGGGGCGAATTCCAGGCCGTGATCGCCCTGCGGGCCAAGCCACCAAGCAATCGGGTCGGTTTGTACCAGGTCGAGCGCGACCGCTGGTTCAAGACCCCAGCACAAGCCGCAGCCGCCGCCAGGGCATCGGCCCGGGCCCTCAAGCAGGCCATCGACCAGGGTGCGCTGGACGCTTGAGTCATTGAGCCGGAACCCGGCCCGCAAGCCCGACAGTACCCGGGGCAGCGTTCAAGCCGAGTGCTTGAGCGGCCTCCGGCCCGGCTTGAGCACCGCCAGCTGCTCCACCCAGGCCAACTGGCACTCCTGGGCTTCGGCGCGCGTGGCAAAGGCAGTACCACGCTGCTCACCGTTGACCAGCACCACCCAGCACACCTTGCGTCCCAAGGCCCGCAACGAAGCGGGCACTCCACTGCCAATCATCACCGCCACATCGACTTTGCCGTGCATGGAGTCTTCTCCGGAAAATAGTTAGCTGACTAATGATGTCTCATGCTAATGATTTCCCGCTCCACGCGACATGCCTGATTCTGCACAGCACAATTGCGCCATCGGTAACAATGACGGGCCTCATGAAGCCCGTTGCGGTGGCGCCTGCTCCGGTTTGTAGCCCAGGCGCAACCCACCCCAATGCCGGCCCAGGACCATGATCGGCACCGACAGGTCATGCATCAGCTCACCGGTGTCGCGGGTATAGGTCTGCAGCAGCAACGGTTGCTGGTGGCTGCCACAGCGGATGCCCGTACGGTCGGCAAACTTGCGCTTGCTGCGGTTATGCAGGTTGTCCACCTGGGGATCGCCGGTCAGCGGCTGGGAAAACGCCTTGTTATGGGTTGGCACATAACCTTCCTGGGTACAGGCGATGGCAAACACCAGGCCATCATGACGTGACAACAGCGACTCCTGGATCGGCGGCAGCACCTGGTCGGTATAGCGGTCGAAGCGGGTCTGGTACCTGGCCGGCTCCGTATTGGCGATCAGCTGATAGTGGCGGTCGAACAAATCATCGAGGGTAACGCGCTTGCCTGCCAGGTCCGCTTCGAATTGCTCGGCGATACGCCGTGCACCTTCGCGGGCCAGGTCATAGATGCGCTGGTGATAATCGTCCAGGCCCACCACGGCCAGGCGCTCGCTGATGGTTTCCGCCTGCCCTTCCATCTGTACCGCTGCCTGGGCCAGGCTGCGGGTCTGCTGGTCGCTGACCGCCAGGTCGCTGCGCATCTGCTCTACGGCATGGAACAGGCTGTCGAGCTGCTCGCGATTGGTCTGCGCCCCCCGGGCAATCTCGCTGACCTGCTCCTCGACCCCGGCAGCCAGGCGGGCGATGTTGTCCAGGTGGCGTCCCGTGTGTTCCACCTGCTCGACCCCCTGGCTCAGATCGTCGGACAGCTGGCGAATCTGCTCCACCACATCACTGGTGCGCTGCTGGATATCGGCCACCATCACCCCGACCTCGTCGGTGGCGGTGGCAGTGCGCCCGGCCAGGCCGCGCACCTCGTCGGCGACCACGGCGAAACCACGGCCATGCTCGCCGGCGCGAGCGGCCTCGATGGCGGCATTGAGCGCCAACAGGTTGGTCTGGCTGGCGATGGACTGGATGACCAGCGCCACCCGCTGGATTTCTTCGCTGCGCTGGCTCAGGGCCTCGATCAGCTCGCGGCTGTCATTGGCCCGCTGGCTGAGCAGGTGCATGCGGGTGATGGACTCGCCCAGTACGCTGCGCCCTTCGGCGCTGCTGGCATGGGCTTCGCTGGCGGCGCCCAGGGCCTGGAGGCTGAGCTGCGAGGTGACCTGCTCGGTCTTGATCATGACCTCGGCGTTACCGACGATGCTCACTGCGGCATCCAACTGCGATTGCAACTTGCCGGCCAGTTGGGTTACCGAGTACGCCACGGCGGCGGCAGACAATGCGTTATGGGTAGTGCCGTAGGACAGATCGCGGGTCAGTGCCGACAGCTCGGTATCGGCCGCGACCGCCGTGGTCTCCAGCGCCTTGCGCGTGCGCCAGCGAGGCAGCCAGACCACCAGCACCGCCAGCGGCAGGCACAGGTACAGCGGCCAGCCCCCCAGGGCCTGGCCCGCGAACAACGCCATCAAGGCTGCGCTCTGCAGGGTCGGCGCCCACCAACGTCCCCCATCGTCGCTGGCCAGCGGCTGCGCGACAGGCGCCGCGAGAGATCCTTCTCTTGACATCTTGGTCACCCCATATCGTTCTAATTGTTTTCCGGCATTAAACGCCACTAGAAGGCCATTATCCATGGTCCCTTAGTAGGAATCAGAGCAGCGGCAAGCTTGCAGCCATAAGCGGCAAGAGACGTTTGGGGAGGTATTATTCAGAGTCTTCCGGGAGGGATGTTGCAGTAGATCAAGGGAAATGGAAGACGGGCTGCGGATATCGCACAGGATTACCGCGAGGGGGGAGGTTCGCCCTCCAGTGCGCAGCGCTGGCTAGGCTGCGCCCCTGGAGGCAAGAATGCACTTGAAACACTGACAGCTTGCAGCTGCCTTTAAGCCTGGCGCTGGTGCTTGTCGATCTGCTCGTGGCGCTCTTGGGCTTCGATGCAGTACTTGGTGGTCGGGCTGATCAGCAGGCGCTTGAGGCCGATCGGCTCGCCGCTGTCGTCGCACCAGCCAAAGCTGTCGTCACTGATCCGGCCCAGGGCCTGCTCCAGCTGCGGCAACATGCGCTGGTCACGATCGATGGCGTTGACCAACCAGGTGCGCTCTTCTTCGACGGAAGCGGCGTCGGCCGGGTCAGCCGGGGTATCCAGGCTTTCAATGGCGATCCGGTTCTGCTCGATGCGCTCGTGGGTTTCCACCTTCATGGCTTGCAACAGCTCAGTGAAAAAAGCGTGTTGCTCGGCATTCATGTAGTCATCCGCCGGCATGGCCAGCAACTTTTCCTTGGTCATTGATTTCTCTATAAAAAATACGTGCATTAAGGCGAATTCAAGCTGTTTCCGGTTGACCCGTCAGGTCATCAGAAAGGCGCCATACCTTCCAAGCGCCACCCGGCACTCAATTTACGAGGGGCGGCAGTCTAAGGCCGGTTTGAGGGCGCAGCAACTGAAATGACAGCGAATCTGTCCGACAAACCGCACAAAGCCCGCAATTGCGGGCTTTGGGGCGGATGATCGGAGTGCTTTTATAACAAAAAATTCAATGGACACCGCTCTTTTAGAAGACAAACGGCAGTACCGGACGGCGGATTTGGCTATTTCTGCGACAGATTACCGCCCTTTCCCTCCCCCTCCGCCATCGGCATCAGCGTTTTAACTTGCGCTTGTTGCGGTACTGGTCGATGACCACCGCCACCACGATGATCAGCCCCTTGATGATGTCCTGGATATAGGCATCGACACCGACGAAGGTAAAGCCGCTGGCCATCACCCCCAGGATCAGCGCGCCGATCACCGTGCCGGTGATGCGCCCCACGCCCCCGGCCAGGCTGGTGCCTCCGATCACTGCAGCGGCAATGGCATCCAGCTCGTAGGACATGCCCATCCCCGCCTGCCCGGTGGCGGCCCGGGCCGAGGCCACCACCCCGGCCAACCCGGCCAGCAGCCCGGCGATGCTGTAGACGATCACCAGGTGGCGCTTGACGTTGATCCCCGACGTGCGCGCCGCCTGCATGTTGCCGCCAATGGCATAGGTGTATTTGCCGTAGCGGGTGTAGCGCAGGGCGACATGGAAAATCACCGCGACCACCAGGAAGATCACCACCGGCATCGCCCCGTGGCCAATGGCGGTGTAGGAATCGGACAACATGCTCACCGGCTGGCCCTGGGTGTAGTAGCGCGCCAGACCACGGGCCGAAACCATCATTCCCAGGGTAGCGATAAAGGGCGGGATGCCGCTGAGGGCGATGATGCTGCCGTTGATCGCCCCCGCCAGCAGGCCCACTCCCAGCCCCGCCAGCACCGGGATCCATACCGGCAGATCGGTCAACCCGGGGAACACCGCGCGGCTGAAGTCGGAAGTCTGCGCCAGGCTGGCGGCAATCATCGCCGACAAGGCCAGCACCGAGCCCGAGGACAGGTCGATGCCGGTGGTGATGATCACCTGGGTCACGCCGATGGCCAGCAGGCCAATGACCGAGACCTGGAGAATCATCAGCACCAGGCGCTGGGAATTGAGCAAGAAGCTCTGCTCGCGGACCACCCAGCCGGACAGCTCGAACACCAGGGCGATGCCGATCAGCACCAGGAAGATACTCAGTTCGGTCGGCAGGCGCCGACGGCTCTTGGCCGGTGCCAGGGCCGGTTTGTTTTCCAGTATTGCGTTCATCACCGTCCACCTTGATCAGGGGCGGCGCCATTGGCGGCGGCCGGCCCAGGTTGAATGTCGCGTGTCGCCGCTAGTGTTCCAGGGCCAGGCCCGAGGCCAGTTGCATCACCCGCTCCTGGCTCGCTTCGCTACGGTCCAGGGTGCCCATCAGCTGCCCCTCGTGCATGACCAGCACCCGGTCGCTCATGCCCAGGACCTCGGGCAGTTCCGAGGAGATCATCAGCACCGCCATGCCTTCGCCGGCGAGTGTGGCGATCAGGCGGTAGATCTCGGCCTTCGCCCCGACATCGATGCCCCGGGTCGGCTCGTCGAGGATCAGGATCCGCGGCCGGGTCATCAGCCAGCGGGCCAGCAGGGCCTTTTGCTGGTTGCCGCCAGACAGGGTGTCGATGCACTGCTCCAGCGACGGGGTCTTGACCCGCAACTGGCGACACATGTCCTCGCACAGGGCACGCAGGGTCTTGTGCTTGACGAACCCCGCCCCGGCATAGTGCTTGAGCACCGCCACTTCCATGTTCTCCAGCACCGACAGGCAGGGAAACAAGCCGCTGAGCTTGCGATCCTCGGTGAGCAGCGCCAGGCCCTGGCTGATGGCCACGTGGGGCTCGCCAATGCGCAACACCTGGCCATCGAGGATGATCTGCCCGCCATCGGCCGGGGTGATGCCGAACAGGGTCTCGGCCACGTTAGTCCGCCCCGAGCCCATCAGCCCGGCGATACCGAGGATCTCGCCGGCATGCAGGTCGAACGACACCCCCTCGAACACCCCGTCCAGGCGCAGGTCGCACACCTGCAGCAAGCGCTCGCCGATGGGCTGGTCACGCGTGGGAAACAGCTGGCTCAGCTCGCGCCCGACCATCATCGAGATCAGGCTGTCGCCGTCCAGGTTCTCGGCCCGTTGCAGGCCGATGTAGGTGCCATCGCGGAACACCGCCACCTCATCGGCGATGGCGAACACTTCGTTCATCTTGTGGGTGATGTAGATGATGCCCTTGCCCTGGGCCTTGAGGTCGGCGATGATCGAGAACAGGTGGGCCACTTCCTTGTCGGTGATGGCCGAGGTCGGCTCGTCCATGATCAGCACATCGGAGTCATAGGACACCGCCTTGGCGATCTCCACCATCTGCCGCTCGGCAATGCTCAGGTGGCCCACCTGTTCCTGGGGATCGAGCTCGATGCGCAGGCGCGCCAACAGCGCGGCGGTGGCCCGATGCATCGCCCGATGATCGACCAGGCCCAGCCGGCCCAGCGGCTCGCGGCCGATCCAGATGTTCTCGGCGACGCTCATGTGCGGCATCAGGTTGAGTTCCTGGTGGATCATGGCGATCCCCGCCTCCAGGGCCGCCAGTGGCGAGGCGAAGCTCACCGGCCGGCCCTTGAGGCGCAACTCGCCGGCATCGGGCTGGTAGATCCCGGCGATGATCTTCATCAGGGTCGACTTGCCGGCCCCGTTCTCCCCCATCAACGCCAGCACAGTGCCGGGACGTACCCGCAACTGCACCTCTGACAGGGCCACCACCCCGGGAAAGCCCTTGCTGACATTGATCACCTCTAGCAGGTAAGGCTCGATGACGGGGGTGATCCCGGCCGGATTCGAAACGGACGCACAGGCGTTCATGCTCAGCTACTCCCGCCGCCAGGCACCCTGGGCGCCCGGTCGGCTTGCTCGGTGAATGAGGCCCGGCTACTTGAACTGGGCGACGTTGTCCGGAGTGATCAACCGATACGGGATCCACACCGCAGCCTCCACCGGCTGCTGGTTGATCATCTTCACCGCGGTCTCCACCGACCCTTCGGCCTGGCCCTTGGCGTCCTGGAACACCGACACCGCCAGCTCGCCGCGCTGCACCGCGCGCAGCCCGTCGGGGGTACCGTCGACCCCGGCGATCAGCACGCTGCCGCGCGCCACCCCGGCCTGGTTCAAGGCCATGGCGGCGCCGATGGCCATCTCGTCGTTGTTGGCCACCACGGCGTTGAACTCGCGGCCCTGGGTCAGCCAGTCATTGACCAGGGTCATGCCGCGGTCGCGCAGCCAGACCCCGGTCTGCTCCTGGTCGACCCGGATGCCCGGGTACTTGGCCAGCACCTCCTTGACGCCCTTGGTGCGATTGGCCGTGGAGTTGTTGGCCAGGTCCCCCAGCAGGATCACCACGCTGCCCTTGCCGCCCATCTTGTCCGCCAGGTACTGCATCTGCATCCGCCCGGCCTCCAGGTCGTCGGAGGCCACGGTGACCACCCCCTTGGGCAGCGCCAGGTCATCCGGGCGGCGGTTGACGTAGACCAGCGGGATCCCGGCCTTGACCGCCGCCTCGGTGATCTTGCGAGTGGCGGCGGTGTCCACCGGGTTGACCACGATGGCGTCGACCTTCTGGCTGACGAAGCTTTCGACCTGGCTCAACTGCTTGACCACGTCGCTGCGGGCGTCCTCGAACTGCAACTGCACGCCCTCGGGCATGGACTTGGCCTTCTGGTCCATGGACTCGCGCAGGTAGGTCAGCCAGGTGTCGTCGAACTGCGACATGCTCACACCGATCCGCACCTGGGCCTGGGCCACGCCGCTGGACAGCAGCAAGGCCAGGGCCAGGGAAACCACTCGGGTCTGGATATTCATCAAGGGTGCTCTCCACGTTGTTGTCGGTTGGCGGCTCGGGCGCCGCCGCGGCTCAGGCGCGTGAATACAGGACCGGGGCGCCGGGCATGCAGCCCAGCAGCGAACCTTGGTGTTCGACGCACAGGCAACCCAGCAGCGACAGCAAGCGGGAGGACCAGGGAGTGCGAGGCATCTCGCGAGGGAGAGTGGCACCTGCCCGGGAGGGCAATGGCGTGGCAGAGCGAGGGATCTTCATCGACGGCACCTGTGTTGTTTTTGTTGGATGGCTGGCCAGGACACCAGGCAGAACCTGAAGACCCCGGCAGCCTGGGTAGTCGGCAACCTGGAAACGACTCTATTGGAAAATATTTTCTATATCAACTCATTTTAGAATTTTGTTGCAAGCCCTGTTCAAGCCCCATTCGAGGGCCTGCCCAGGGCCTTGGCCCGGGCCTCTCAGCCATAGAATGCGGGGCGCGGCGGCAAGTGCACCGGCACGATGGCCCCGCTCTGCTGGGCCTGGATGCAAGCGTCGGCAGCCACCGCTGCCGCCAGGCCGTCCCAGGCCGAGGGGCCACCCACCTGCCCTGCCGCCACGGCATCGATAAAGGCTTGCAGCTCGACGTCATAGGCGGCGATGAAGCGCTCCTTCCAGTCCATGAGGATGGCGCTGGACAGGTTGGCCGCGCTGCGCAGCTGCACCTGAGGCGGCTCGGGCAGGCGCGCGATCCCGCTCTCGCCCACCACCTCGCACTGGATGTCGTAGCCGTATTGGCAGTTGACGAAAATCTCCACATCGATCCGCACCCCACGGGCGGTCTCCAGCAGCACGATCTGCGGGTCACGCAGTTGCCCATGGGCCTTGCTCGAAACCCGGGGGAACAGCACCTGCACCGAGACGTAGTCGTCGTCCAGCAACCAGCGCAGCACGTCTAGTTCGTGGATCAGGGTGTCGGTAATGGCCATGTCGGTCTTGTAGTTCGGCCCTACCCGAGGATTGCGGTGGGCGCAGTGCAGCATCAGCGGCGTGCCGATCCGACCGCTGTCCACCACGGCCTTCAGCGCCTGGTAACCCGCGTCATAAGGGCGCATGAAGCCCACCTGGACCAGGCGCGTGCCATGGGCCAGTTCGGCCTCGACGATGCGCCGGCAGCCCTCGGCGGTCACCGCCAGGGGTTTCTCGCAGAACACCGGCTTGCCGGCGGCGATGGCTGCCAGCACGAATTCCTCGTGGCTGGGGCCCCAGGACGTGACCAGCACCGCCTGCACCTGGGGCGAGCGGATCAAGGCATGGCCGTCTGCATGGACTTCAGCCTGCAATTGCAGGTCGTCGACCACCCGCGCCGCCTGTTGCCGATCGATGTCGGTCACGGCCACGACCCGACTGCCCTGCAGGGTCTGGCTGCAACGCCGGATGTGATCCTGGCCGATGGCCCCGGTCCCGATAACGCCTAGCTGCAAAGACATGGATGTACTCCTGTGGTTGTTCGTGGCAAAGGATCAATACTGGCGGGCCCTGGCCAGTTCGGCGGCGATGGCTCGGGACGCGGCGGCAACCCGCTCGCTGTCAGAGACCTGGGCCACCCCCACATGCCACCAGGACTGGTAGCCGTGGAGCATGGTCTTGGGCAGGACCTTGATGTCGATCAGGGTCGAGACCGTCTGCCGGCGGGCATCCGCCAGGGCCGCCTGCAACTGCTCGAGACTGGTGACCCGGTAGGTCTTGCAACCGTAGGCTGCGGCGCTCATGGCGTAGTCCACCGGGATCAGGCCGCCGTCGAGCCGGCCCGTGAGCGGGTCGCGATAGCGAAATTCAGTGGCGAAGCTGTCCTGGCCCTGGCCCAGCTGCAGGTTGTTGATGCAACCGAAGGCCATGTTGTCCAGCAATACCAGGTTGATCTTGCGCCGCTCCTGGAGCGAGGTGACCAGCTCCGAATGCAGCATCAGGTAGGAGCCGTCCCCCAGCAGCGCATAGACCTCGCGCCCAGGCTCGGCGAGCTTGACCCCCAGGGCCGCGCCGACCTCGTAGCCCATGCACGAATAGCCGTACTCCACGTGGTAGCTGTTGAGCCCCTTGCTGGCCCAACTGCGTTGCAGGTCACCGGGCAGGCTGCCGGCGGCGGCGACGATCACCGCGTCTTCGTCCAGCACCTGGTTGAGCACGCCCAGGACCTGGCTCTGGGTCAGGCAGGAGCCGGTGAGTTCGATGAACTCGCGCAGCACCGCCGGGTCCAGTGAGTCGTCGACCTCGGGCACGAAGGCCTGCGCCGAATACTGCACGCCATGCAGGCGCTGCACCTCGGCCGCCAACTGCGCCTTGGCCGTCGCCACCTGCTCGCCCCAGCCGGCGCGATAGTCACGCTCCACCAGGACCTGCGACAGGCCCTGCAAGCCGGCCCGCGCATCGGCCAGCAACTGCACCCCATCGAGCTTCAGGGCATCGCCGGGGTTGACGTTGAGATTGAGGAACTGCACCTGCGGATGCTGGAACAGCCATTTCGAGGACGTGGTGAAATCGCTGTAGCGCGTCCCCACGCCGATGATCAGGTCGGCCTCCCGGGCCAGCAGGTTGGCCGCCAGGCAGCCAGTCTCGCCAATGCCGCCGACGTTCAGCGGATGGCTCGAGAGCAGCGCACTCTTGCCCGCCTGGGTCTCGGCCACGGGAATCGCGAAACGCTCGGCGAACGCCTGCAGCGCCTCGCCGGCAGCGGAGTACTTGACCCCGCCGCCACAGATGATCAGCGGCCGGCGCTTGCCCAGCAGCAGCGCCGCGGCATCGGCCAGCATGGCCGCGGTGGGCAGGCGCCGATCGATACGGTGGACCCTGCGGGCGAAGAACGCCTCGGGATAGTCGTAGGCCTCGGCCTGCACGTCCTGGGGCAGCGCCAGGGTCACCGCGCCGGTTTCCGCCGGGTCGGTCAGCACCCGCATGGCCTGCAATGCGGCACTCATCAATTGTTCCGGGCGGTTGATCCGGTCCCAGTACTTGCTCACGGCCTTGAAGGCATCGTTGGTGCTGATGCCCAGGTCATGGAACTGCTCGATCTGCTGCAACACCGGGTCCGGCTGGCGGCTGGCGAACACATCGCCGGGCAACAGCAGCAAGGGGATGCGATTGGCCGTGGCAGTGGCGGCCGCGGTCAGCATGTTCGCCGCGCCAGGCCCCACCGAGGCGGTACAGGCATAGACCTGTCGGCGCAGGCGCTGCTTGGCGAAACCGATGGCCGCGTGGGCCATGCCCTGCTCGTTGCGCCCCTGGTGCACCTGCAGGCCACCCGGGTCCTGCTGCAGGGCCTGGCCGATGCCCAGTACGTTGCCGTGGCCGAAGATGGTGAAGACTCCGGCGACGAAACGGCTCTGTTGTCCATCCACCTCGACGTACTGGTTGTCGAGGAACTTCACCAGGGCCTGGGCCATGGTCAGGCGTAGCGTGCTCATTTCAGCTCCTTACAAGGGATAGGGGCATGGCGCCGGGCACTCACTCCAGGGCCTGGCGCAGATGGTCGATGCTGGCGCCCAGGGCCTGGCGGACATCCACCAGGCCATGGACGCAGGCGGCGAAAGGCTCGAACGACAGGTAACCGGTGTAGCCCTGGTGCAACAGCGCCTTGAGTTGCGCCACGTTGCCGAGCCGATCCGCCGCGCCCACCAGCACTCGATGGCCGTCGCGCAATAGCTCCAGGGGCGCCTGCGCCTCCTCGACCCCGGAGATGTGCACCAGGGCGGTCTGTTCGGCGAACAGCTCCTGTTCTCCAGCCAGGCGGTGATGGAAGGTGTCATGCAGCAGGCGCAGGACATCCAGGCTGGCAGTGTCGCGGACCGCCTCCAGCGCCAGGCGCTTGCTGCGCAAGGCGCTCTCCTCAAAGCCCAGGGGCTCGATGAAGCCGTACAGGCCATGCCGGCGCAGTACCGGGGCGATTCCCTCGAGGGCGCTGCGCAGCGCCAGCGCCCGCTGCGTGGCATCGCGCGGGTCCCCGGCCTCATTCAGCGGACACAGCACCAGCCCCCTGGCACCGCAGGCCACGGCATACTCGGCCAATTGCCGCAGTTGCCGCTCGCGCTCCGGGTTCCAGACATCGAAGGGGTACAGCGCATTGATCGACAACACCCGCACGCCACGGTTGGCGCACAGCTCGCGAACCCGCTCCGGCGGCGTGCCATCGGTGATTTCCACGCCCGGCAGGTCGTTGCGCAACTCGATGGCATCGATCTGCAACTCCAGCGCCAGGTCGAGGAATTCCACCAGCGACAAGCTCGGCGCGACCATCCGGTTCAAGGCAAAACGCAAGGGCCGGGGCATGTGGCTGACTCTCCCTATGGCGTGGCGCTCTCAGAGATCGAGCAGCCAGCTGTGCTGCGGATCGTTGTGGAATTGCCAGGCGCGTTTCGGCCCGGCCATGACATTCAGGTAATAGGACTGGTAGCCGTACGGCACGCAGACCGGGTGATAGCCCTCGGGGACCACCACCAGGTCGTGGTGCTCCACGGCCATGGCTTCGTCCAGCCGTCGATCGTCGGTGTACACCCGCTGGAACACGAAGCCCTGGGGCGGGTCGACCTGGTGGTAGTAGGTCTCTTCGAGAAAGCTCTGGTGCGGCAGGTCGTCGGTGTCGTGCTTGTGGGGCGGGTAGCTGGAGGAGTGCCCGGATGGCGTGCGCACCTCCACCACCAGCAGCGAATGCGCAGGCTCGCTGGCCGGCAGGATGTCGCAGACATAACGGGTATTGGCGTCCTTGCCCCGTACGCTGCGCGAGCACTGCTGCGGGCGGATCAGCCGCGGCCCCAGCCCGGCCTCGCGGCAACCGGGGGCTGCGCAGACCGCCAGCTGCACCGGGTCCAGCGCGGTGATCCGGGCCTGGCTGCCCGGCGGCAGGTAGACGGCGAACGGCGCCAGGTCCTCGAACACCGATTGGCGCTCGCCGATCCCCTCCCAACGGAACGCACCATGCCCCGGTGCCTCGCCCTCGACCCGCACATGCCCGGCCAGCAAAACCAGGCATAGCTCGCGTTCACCGGCACTGACCGGCAGGCTTTCGTCCAGGCCCAGGCGGTAGGCGGCGAAACCCACGTACTGCAAACGGCCTTCCTCGAGTCGCACCAGCTCCTGGGCCGCGCTCGTGCCCTTGACCAGCAGGCTCATCGAGCAGCCCTCCCGTGCCCGGCACTGGCCAGCAAAGCGCGCAGGGTATCGTAGCCTTTGCGGGCATAGACCTCGCTGGGGGCCACCGCCGGGTCCTGCTCGGCCTCCACCACCAACCAGCCCTGGTAACCCGCGCCCAGCAACACCTGCAGCAACGCGGCAAAATCCAGGTCGCCATCACCGGGCACGGTAAAGGTGCCGTTGACGATACAGTCGGGAAAGCTCCAGAGCTGGTTGCGCGCCAACTGCACCACCGGCTTGCGCACATCCTTGAAATGCACATGGCAGACCCGCCCGACATGCCGGCGCAACACCTCCAGGGGCTCTGCACCGCCCATGTAGCAATGCCCGGAGTCGAACAGCAGGCCCACCTCGGGGCCGCTGCGGCGCATCAGTTGGTCGATGTCCTGCGGTGATTCGACGTAGGCGCCCATATGGTGGTGATAGGCCAGGCGTACGCCCTGGGAGAGGGTGAAACGGGCCAGTTCGGTGAGCTTGTCGGCATATGCCTGCCAGGCCTGTTCGGTATGAAAGCGCGGGCGCTCCACCAGGGCGATGGGTTGGCCCTGGATCGAGTCGGCCACCTCGCCATAGACCAGCACCGTGGCGCCATTGTGCGCCAGCAACTGCACATGGGCGGCGATGGCTTCGATCTCCTCGGCCACCGAGCGCCGCGCCAGTTGGCCGCTGTACCAGCCGGAAACCAGCGCCAGCTCGTAGGGCCGCAGCACCTCGGCCACCCCCTGGGCATCCTTGGGGAACTTGCCGTTGAGCTCGAAGCCCTCGTAGCCGATGGCCTTGCCTTCGGCCAGCGCCGTGTCCAGGGGTGTCTCGCCCCCCAGGGACGGCAGGTCGTCATTGCTCCAGGAAATCGGATTGATGCCAATTCGGATCGCGGGCATGGCTGCACCTTTTATTGTTGTTCGGATCGCACTCTAAAAAACCGCCGCGCCACCAAGGCCTGGGGCGTTCACGGGCGGGCGCTGCGCCAGGCCTCGATCAACTGGACGAACGTGCCCTGTACTTGCTCGATCAGCTGCTGGTCGTCGATCTCCCCTGCCAGCCAGGCGCGGCTGGGCTCCTGGAAGATCGTGCGACCCACGGCGAAGCCCCGGCAACTGCTGCTGCCGGCGGCCTGGCGAAAGCCCTCGGCCAGGGCCTGGGGCGAGGCGTTGAGCCCCAGCAATACCACCCCACGGCAGTAGGGATCACGCTCCTGGATCAACTGGTCCAGGCGCTGCCACTGCTCGCGATCCTGGGCCTCGATCTTCCACCAGGCCGGGTAGATGCCCAGGTTGTAGAGGCGCTTGATGGCCCGGTACAGCACCTCGGGATGGGCCCCGGGCAAGTCCTTGGGCGGGATGACCTCCAGCAGCAACTCATGGCCGCTGGCCTGGGACGCCTGGTACAGGGCGCGGATCTGCGCCTCCTGCTCCAGGCGCAGCAAGGGTTCGTCATCGGGATGAAATTGCACCAGGCACTTGATGATCTGCTCCTGGGGCCAGGCGATCAGGTTGCTGCCAATGGCCCGGCCCTGCTCGAACACCAGGGGCCGCGAACCCTGCAGTTCCACCGGGCGTGCCACCCACCAGCCACGACCGGTGGCGGCGTTCAATGCATCCTGGCCGAAGCGCTGGTCCGCCAACACGCCGACATCGGCCTCGACGCCTTCGCGTCGCAGGTCGGCCTCGACCCGCTGCACCGCCTCGACGAACAGCAGCTTGAGTTGTTCGATGACCCTGAGCTCGCGCCCACCCTGGCGGGCCAGCTCCACCAGTTGCCCGCGATGATCGAAGGCGAAGATGAACAGCGGCCGCCACGCCTTGCGCGGCACGCTGACCTGGTGCAGGCGCCGCAGGGTCGGGTCTTGGTCCGGACGGGTAATGGGCCGCGGGCTGCCGAACAGGTAGTCGAGCTCGGCACGGGTCGGCATTGCCGGGGCACAGGCGTGGCGCGAGACCACCAGGGCACCGCAGGCATTGGCCAGCTGGCAGCAGCGCTCATCGTCCGCCCCCTCCAGCCAGCCACTGAGAAAGCCGGACATGAACGCATCGCCGGCGCCCAGCACGTTCAGCACCTCGACCTGCACGCCCTGGTGCACCTGCAACTCCTCCAGATGGCCGGGAATGGCCCCATGGATCACCGTGCAGCCCCTGGGGCCGAGCTTGACCACCAGGGTCGCGGCCGTCAGCTCGCGCACCCGGCGCAGGGCCGCCAGCAAATCCGGCTCGCCCCCGGCGATCAGGAATTCCTCCTCGGTGCCGACGATCAGTTCGAAGCGCGGCAGGATGCCTTGCACATGCTGGCTGACCTGGCGGTCGGCGACGAAGCGGGTCTGGCCATCGGCCTTGGCCGCCAGACCCCAGAGCACCGGCCGATAGTCGATGTCCAGTACTCGCCGCACCCCGTGGCGCTCGGCATAGTCGAGGGCCTGGATGCTGGCGCGGTAGACCTGGTCGCTGGAAAAATGCGTGCCGGTGATCAGCAGCGCCTTGCTGGAGGCGATGAAGGCCTCGTCGATGTCCTCGGCGGCCAGGGCCATGTCGGCGCAGTTCTCGCGATAGAACACCAGGGGAAAGCTCTCGCGATCCTTGAGGCCCAGCAGGACCAGGGCCGTCAGGCGCTCGGGATCGACCCGCACGGCGCGGGTGTCGCAGCCTTCGCGCTGCAAGGACTCCAGCAGGAAGCGCCCCATGTGGTCGTCGCCGACCCGGGTCAGCATCGCCGACTTCAGGCCCAGGCGCGCGGTACCGAAGGCGATGTTGGCGGACGAGCCGCCAAGGTACTTAGCAAAACTGGCGACATCTTCCAGGCGGGCCCCCACTTGCTGCGCGTAGAGGTCGACGCCCAGGCGTCCGAGGCAGATCAGATCCAATTGACGCCCACTGGCAAAGCGATCCTGGCCCATGCTGGCTCCTGTTATTGTTATCAGCCGCTGCCTGCCGCCGGTTCCTCGGCAAGCACTCTTGGTGGGTGCAGCCTAGAACGGCTTTCACTGCCAAATCAATATTTATTCTAATTATTTTTACATGGAATATTTTTTCCACTAAAGTGCTTTGCACGCCGGAATCTGTGCCCTGCATCGATTCAGCAATGTGCTGCAGGCCCCGGCCGGCAAGATTTTCCCGGCGCCGACCCTGTAGACTGCCCGCAGTCCGCCTAGTCTCAGGGGCGATACCCAGGCTCGCCCCATCAGCACCCGTAAGAAGGATTGACCATGCCCCAGACCGATCAGCCGGCCTTGTCCGAAGGCACCACGGACAGCGACCTCGCCACTCGCCCGCTCGATGCCGAGGGCCTGCTGCAGCTGATCGCCCAGGAATACGAAAGCCTGCCGCGCCAGCTCAAGCGTATCGCCAGCTACATGAGCCAGCAGCGCGACCGGATCATGGTCGATCGCATCAGTGACATCGCCCGCGAATGCGAAGTGCATCCCTCGGCCATCGTGCGTTTCTCCCAGCGCCTGGGCTTTCGCGGCTTCAGTGACATGCAGGCGTTGTTCCGCGAGGCCTATACCCACAAGGCCACGCCGGTGCAGAACTACCAGCAGCGCATCCGCAGCCTGATCGCCAACAAATCACAGAAGGCCAGCAGCGCCGACCTGGCTCGCGACTGCATCGGCGCCACCCTCTCGGGGATCGAGCGCCTGGAACAGGAGCTGGACGAGGCGGCCCTGGAGCGAGCCGTCGACCTGGTGGTCAATGCCGAGAACATCTACGTGGTGGGGGTGCGGCGCTCCTTCGCGGTGGCCGACTACCTGGTCTACAACCTGCAGCACACCAACAAGCGCATCCACCTGGTCTCGGGGCTCGGTGGCAGCTACCGCGAACAGATGCGCAGCATCCGCCCCGGCGACCTGGTGATCGCCATCAGCTTCACGCCCTACGCCAAGGAAACCCAGCACTGCCTGCGGATTGCCCAGCACCACCAGGCCAAGACCCTGATCATCACCGACAGCACCCTCTCGCCCCTGGCCAAGCGCGCCAACAGCGTGCTGCTGGTCAACGAGGGCAGCTCGTTCGCCTTCCGTTCGCTGAGCGCCACCTTGTGCCTGTGCCAGGCGCTGTTCATCGCCGTGGCCTACCGCCTGGAGCTGAAGATGGATGAAATCCACGAGCAGAGCGGCTTCGAGGATTAGCCGCGCAGCGGGCGCCTCATTCGTAGATCTTGCCGCAGTACAGGAACACCGCGAAGCGCTTCCACGGTGAGGCGTCGGCCAACCCCTGGCTGGCGCCCATGGCACTGGCTTCGGCCCAGGCATGGGCGGAGTCGAGGAAGTCCTCGATGGAGTCGTTCTGCCAGTCGCTGGCTTGGCGCCGGTCGGCACTCAAGGCCTGGACGAACGCCAGGAAACTGCGCTCATCCACCACTTGCTGCAAGGCTTGATCCAGGTCCACGGTTACCTCGGGGTCATCGGTGCCTGCCAGGCCAGGCCCATGCGCAGCAACTCCTTGCGCAAGATCGGCCGTTCCAGGCAGTGCAGGCCATTCACGGCCGGGCACTCTAGCAGCCGGTCCAGCTTCTGCGCACTCGCGACTCCACCACTGAGCAAGTAGCTGCGCCCCTCGCCGAGGCTGATCAGGTTCAGCAGCCAGTCATCGCCCCACTGCCCCAGTACCCTTTCGATCAAGGGCCGTTGCTGGCGCAGCAAGCGATCGGCATTCCACAAGGTCAACTGGGCGAAACGCCTGGGCAGGTTGCTCTCTTCCCCGAGGACTTTCAGGTCCTTGTGCAGGGCCTGCTCCAGTTGTTCCTCGATCTGGCGCTGGCACTGGTCGAAGTAGCGTGCAGGCCATTGCTCGTCCAACCCGGCGTGCCGGGCCAGCACGGCATAGGCCTGGCGATCGGCATCGGTGCAGATCTGGGCAGTGAAGTTCAGGGTGTTGTCGAGAATCCCGGCTGCCAGCAACTGCGCACTGTCGCGGCTCATTCGCGGCAACAGCCCCGAGTCGCGCCAACGCTCGTAGACCTGGGTACAGGCGGCGCCGATCCGGCGAATATCCGCACGGGGGCCAAGGCGCTCGATCCAGAACGGCTCGAACCCCGGATGATGATCGATGACCTCCACCACCCGCTCCAGCGCCACCAGTGGGTCCAGGTGCAGGTGATTGGAAACGTCCACCAGCACGAACACATCGTCGTCGCCGATCGGCACCGGTGCATCCAGCCCCTTGCAGTTATGGCGCAGGGCCTGGGGAATGCTTTCGTTCAGTGGTGCGCTGCTCAGGGCCCGGGCCGGACGGCCGCAAAGGTTGAGCCATTCGGCGTAGGCGATACAGCCGGCGTAGGCATCCATGTCCAGGTAAGCCGCGCCGGAGGTGACAATGATCATGACATCCCTGTGGTGTACGAAGGCCCGCGGGCCGGGGTGCCGAGCATGGCGGGCGAATATGACCAAAGCATGACGATCAGCACCTGGCCAGGCCGGCCTCGGCCACCAGCAGGCTTGCCAGGCGCGCAGCGCTGTAGCGGATCTGCGCCGGGCTCAGGGCCGCATAACCGATGATCACGGCCGCTGGCCGACCGGGTCTCTGACAATGCTCGGCCAGGCCCTGCAGGTCGATGCCAGCCTCGGCGGCGCGTTGGCGAAAACGCGCCTCATCGCTACCGGCCGGCAACTGCAACAGCAGGTGCAGGCCGGCCTGCTGCCCGGTAATGCGATAGCAGCCCGGCGCCTCCCGGGCCAGGATCTGCAGCAGCAGGTCGCGACGCTCCTGGTAAGCCTGGCGGGCGGCCCGCAGATACCGCAGGAACGCACCGCTGGCGATGTAGTCGGCCAGGGCCACCTGCTCGATCACCCCGACCGAACGCCCGGTATTCTGCAAGGTCGCCAGCAATCGCTCGCGCAACGCCTGCGGCACCAGCATGAAACCCACCCGCAGGCCGGCGAACAGCGTCTTGTTGAAGCTGCCGCAGTAGATCACCCGGTCATCGAGGTCCAGGGACTTGAGGGCCGCCAGGGGGGCGCTCTGGTAATTGAATTCACTGTCGTAGTCGTCCTCCACGATCCAGGCCTGGCTGGCGCGCGCCCACTCCAGCAGTGCCAGGCGCCGCGATACCGGCATGCTCATGCCCAGGGGGGCCTGGTGCGCCGGGGTCACGTAGACCATGCGCGCATCGCGATGACGATGCAGGTACTCCACGTCGATCCCCTCCTCGTCGACCGGCACCGGCACCCATTGCGCACCGGCCAGGGTGAACAACTCCCTGGCCGACAGGTAGCCGGGGTCTTCCAGGCAGACCTTGTCGCCCCGGTGCAGCAGGCTGCGGGCCAACAGATCGAGGCCATGGCGAATGCCCGTGGTGACCATCACCTGGTCCGGGTCGCAGACAATGCCGCGGTGCTGCCCCAGGTACTGGGCGATCTGCTGGCGCAGCAGCGGCAAGCCAGCCGGATCGGGATCGCACAGCAATTGCGCCGGGGCCGCAGCCAGGGCCCGGGTCAGGGTGCGGGCCCACAGAGCCAGGGGAAACAGCGTAGGGTCGGCGAGCCGGGCGACGAAGGGTTGCCCGGCACGTACGCCCTGGGCTCGGGGGCGCGGGCCCGCAGGCTGTTCGGGCCGTGGCGCCCCAGGGGGCAGTGCCTTCAGGTAGAGGTCCGGCACCACCGCGCAGACCCGGGTCCCGGAACCGGACACGCGGCTGACGTAGCCCTCGCTGCGCAAGCGATCGAACACCGCTTCCAGGGTGCCTCGGGACAGGGACCAGCGCTGGGCCAGGGTCCGGGTCGACGGCAGTCGGCAGCCGGCCGGCAAGCGCTTCTCCAGGATCGCCTGGCGCAGGGCGCCATAGGCACTGTCCTGCTTGCCCAGGCCCTCGCCCAGGGCCTGGGGCAGCGGCAAGTCCAGCGGAACAGGGTGTTTTCCACGACTCATAGTGGTCCACTCGATACAGGTATAAATGGCTCTCGGCATTAAACCATAAAGGCCTTAGTTTTCTGCCCATGCCCTACCTGCCGAGCCATCCATGAAACCGACCACCGAAACCCCGCTCCTTGCCTCTACGGCCCCGCAAGCGCTGGCGCCCTGGCTCTGGACCCTACTGTTGCTGATCGTGGTCTGCCTGCCGCGGATCAGCATCGACCTGTACCTGCCGGCCTTGCCCGCCATGGCCGACGCGCTGGGCGCCAGCGACCAACAGCTGCAACTGACCCTGAGCCTGTACATGCTCGGCTATGCCTTCTCGATGCTGCTGGGAGGTCCCCTGTGCGATCGCTTTGGCCGGCGTCCGGTGCTGCTCTGGGGCATGGCGCTGTACCTGCTGGCCAGCCTGGCCTGCATGCTCGCCACCCGCGTCGAGGTATTGATGGCCGCTCGCTTGCTACAAGCCCTGGGCGGTTGCTGCGGCACGCTGGTGGGCCGGGTCATGGTCCGGGATCGCTGCACGCCTGCCGAACAGGCGCGGCTCCTGGGCCTGTTATCCATGGGGATCGCCCTGTCGCCCATGCTCGCACCTGTACTGGGCAGCCTGCTCGGCCACTGGCTCGGGTGGCGCGGCCTGTTCCTGTGCCTGAGCCTCTTGGCCGCCGCCGTGTGGCTGCTGATGCTGGCCAAGCTGGCCGAGACCCGTTCGCCCGAGGTGGCCCAGATGCCCCGCCAGAACCTGCCACGGCTCTACTTGCGGCTGCTGCGAAGCCGCTATTTCATGCGTTATTCCCTGGCCATCGGTTGCCTGTACTGCACCTACTTTCCCTTTATCCTGCAGTCGCCCGCCTTGCTCCAGCGCCAACTGGGGCTCTCCTCGAGCGCCTATGCCCTGGTCTTCGCCACCACAGTGGCCGGTTATCTATTGGGGTCGCGGTGGTTCCAGCGCCTGGCGCCACGCCAGGGTGCCGACCGCCTGATCGCCCGGGCCACGTTGCTCAACCTTGCAGGCGCCGGCCTGCTGCTGATCGCCCGCGGCTTCTGGCCAGACAGCCTGCTGGCCATCGTCCTGCCCATGCTGGCGATCATGTTGGCGGTGGGCCTGGCGATTCCGGCCTGCCAACTGGCGATCCTGCAACCCTATGCCGATGTGGCAGGCAGCGCTTCGGGACTGTTCTTCTTTATCCAGATGGGCATGACCGCCCTGTGTGGCCTGCTGGCCGATGCCCTGGTCGACAGCGCCGCCGGCTCCTTGCAAGCCCTGACGGGGCTGTTCAGCCTCGCCCTTGGCGTGGCCTGGTATGGCCTGCGCCCGCGACCGTAGCCGCCTAGCCCACGCCAGGCTCCAGCACAGGGCCAGGCAAAGGTACCCTGGCGCCCGTGCGCAGCCTGCTCCAGCGGCTCCACCGGGCATGGCCTGCCCCGGTGGCCGCTACCGAGCCCACGTGGTTGCGCCAGGTCAGCAGGACCTTCGGCGCACCACCGGGCAACCGGATCGATCAGGCGAACAGTGCCTGTTTCTTCTGCGGTTCCAGGGCAAAACGCCGGGCCAGGAATGGCGTGATGTCCAGCGGCAGGGCCTCGTCGTTGACCAGCTTGTCCAACAGCACCCCGGTGATGGCCGAGGTCAGGATGCCGGTACGGAAGTGCCCACAGGCATTGAGGTAACCCTCCACCCCTTCCATCGGCCCGAGGATCGGCAGTTCATCCGGCGAACCGGGGCGCAGCCCCGCCCAGCAACGCTTGAGGTTGACCTGGGCCAGCTCGGGGATGCAACGCACCGCGCCCTGCACCAGGCCGTTGATTTCCGGGTAGGTGGTGCTGACGTCGAAGCCCTTGTCCTCGGTGGTGCTGCCGATGAGGATTTCGCCGTTGTCCTTCTGCGCCATGTAGCAGTCACTGGTGGTCAGGCAACCATTGAGCAGCTTGGGCATGCGCTCGGTGAGCAGGATCTGGCCCTTCACCGGCTTCACCGGGATCTCCACGCCCGTGGCCTGCAGGCTCAGTTCGGCGGCCCAGGCACCGGCGGCGTTGATCAGGGTCGAGCAATGGAACAACCCGGCCTCGGCGGTCTGTACGCCGCTGACCCGGTTGCCCTGGTGCAGCACCCCGGTGACATTGGTATTGAAGTACACGTCCACGCCGTTCTGCCGGGCACCCTCGGTGTAGGCATCGGTGAGGCGGAATGGATTGACCTGGTGATCGCAGAGGAACTCCAGGGCACCCTGGGCCTCGTGGCTGATATTCGGCTCACTGGCGCGCAACGCCGCCTGGTCGAGCCAGCGCACCTGATCGGTCAGGTGCGGGATGCAGCCGACGATATGCTCGGCGTACAGGCGGTCTTCATCGTCATAGATGACGAACTTGAGCCCGGTCTGCTCGAACTTGAAGTCCATGTCGTGCAGGCCCATCAGTTCCCGGTGCAGGCGCGGATAAAGCTCGTTGGACTGCAAGGCGAAATCGAAGAACGACTGCGGCAGGATATGCGGCGTGCTGGAGTCCACCACCACGGCCGAGCCCTGGGCCTCGCGCTTGCGGTTGGCCGACATCATGCGAAAGAAAATCACCCCGCATCCCAGGCCCACCGACTCGCCGATGGCCCACAGGCCGCCGGCCGAGGCGCGGCTGGCATTGCCCGGGCGCTTGGAATCGATCAACGCCACCTTCAGGCCCTTGCGCTTGGACAGCTGGTAGGCGCAGGACGCCCCGATCACACCGCCACCGGCGATAACCACGTCATAGTGCTTAGTCATGCTTGGAGACCTCCTGTTCGGCCGGCGCAAAGGCAGAGAATGGAATCGGGTCCAGCGGGAAGCGCGGGCGAATCCAACCCACGTCCTTGCGGCCCGTGGCCTGGCGCAGGCGGTCGCTGCAATAGCCCACGCACATCCGCCCCTGGCAATCGCCCATGCTCACCCGGGTGCGCATCTTCAGGCTGGCCATGTCCTCGACGCCCTGGGCCAGGGCCCGTTCGATATCGTTGCGGGTGGTGTGCTCGCAACGGCAGATCACCGTATCGCCCTTGGGCAGCTCTACCTGCCCGACACCGCGAGCGGTGTAGCGATCCACCGCACCGCGAAAACGCAGGATCGAGGCCAGCTTGCGCTCATAGCCCTGGCGCCGTTGCAGGGCCTCTTCGTTACTCAGCACGTCGCGCTGCATGAGGATCGACAAGGCCGCGATACGCCCGCTGAGCATCGCCGCCTCGCCACCGCGGATGCCGCTCATGTCGCCAGCCAGGTGGATGTGCGGCTCGCTGCTCTGCTGCCAGACGTTGGCGTCGGCCCGCAGGTAGCCGTCGTCGCTGAAACTGTGCTCCAGGCCCATCTGCTGGCTGAGCTGGGTCCTGGGAATGAAGCCATAGCCGACGGCCAGGGTCTGGGCGGCTATGCGCTGGGCCTTGGACATGTCCGGTTGCCAGTCGCTGGAATACGGCGCCACGGTCACGACCCCCAGGGCACCCTGGCCCTGGGCCTCCACCACGCCCCAGCCATAACGCAGGGGGATGCCGTGGAGCTTGAGGTAGGCCAGCATGCTCAGGCCGTCGAGGAACAGTTGCGGCTTGTTGAGCATGGCCAGGCTCTGCTTGGCGATCTTGCCCAGGGCGCTGGCCTCGTAGACCCCGGCCACGCGCACCCCGGAAGCGTGCAACTGGCACGCCACCAGCGGCAGCAAGGGGCCGGTCCCGGCGATCACCACCGGGCTCTGCGGCTTGACCACGCCACTCTTGATCTGTAGCTGCAAGCCGCCCAGCAGCTTGACCCCGGGCAAGGTCCAGCCGGGGAACGGCACGCTGCGCTCGTGACAACCGGCGGCCAGCACCAGTTGCCCATAGGGCACCTCCTGCACCTGCTCCTCGGCATCCAGCAACATCAGGCTGTGGCTGCCCTCGGCGCCGATCACCCGGCTGTTGAGGCGCACGTCGATCATCTGTTCATGGTCGCCAAAGGCGCCATGCAGCTTGGCCAGCACTTCGCAATAACGAGGCCCCAGGTAATCGAGTTGCACGCCATCGCGCAGCGGTCCGCGATACACCACCCCGCCCAGGCGCGAGGCCTCTTCGACCAGGGTGCTGTGCACCCCGTGCTCGGCCAGTTCGATGGCCGCCGCCATACCCGCCGGCCCACCGCCGACGATCACCGGATTCAGGCTCATGAGTTGGGCTCCGTTTCACTGATGCGGTTGGCCAGCGTCTGCACCTGCATGCCCGGCTTGACCAGGGTCTGGCAAGCCCGGCGCTTGTGCCGGCCATCGATTTGAACCAGGCAGCAATGGCATACGCCCATGCCGCAGTAGGCGCCCACCAGTTGCCCATGGTCGTTGCGCGCCACCTGACGCAGGCCGGTGGCCTGGATCACGCTGAGGACGGTTTCGCCCAGGGCTGCGGTGACCGGCTGGCCATTGAGGCTGATGGTCATGTCCGCATGCTGCAGCGGCTGGATATCGAAGTTGCGGTCTATCTGACGCATTGCGGTTCATCCGTGAAGAGGTGAAAAGCGATTGCCGGCATCCTGCCGTCCGGGTCCCGACGGTCCGGAAATGGAGACGCGGCAACACCGCGGTTCCGAAAGCTCTGTCAGAACCGAGCGTGGGCCAAGCTAGTCGGTTTGTCGGACACGAGTATTGACCTGGGCCAAGCAAACGGTTGCGTGGCGCCGCAACAGTGCCGCGCCTGTCTCTGCATCTCGGGTCAGCGGGCAACAAAAAACCGCTGCCGGCGGGGCCGGCAGCGGTTCGAAGCGACATCAATGATGCCTGAGCATCAGTGCATGAACAGGGCGATCAGAATGATCACCGGGATAGGTACGCCAAGGAACCACAAGAGTAATGAGCGCATGGGGGATATCTCCTGATCAATGGGTGGCAACGGGCACTGCGGTACGTGGCTGGAGGTCGGTCTCGACCCAGACCACCGCGTCCCGGCGACGGCCGCCGTACAGCGCGGCCAGGCTGGCGAAGAAAGCGCCGCACAGCAGTGCGATGAACATCCACAGCGAGGACCACGCAGCGACCTTGGCAGCGGTATCGGCAGCCTCCTTGGCCGCTTGCTTGGCCTGCTCCACGGCCTGGTGAGCCTTGGCGAACACTTCATCGACCCGCCGCTCGGCCTCAGCCTGGCCGAGGTTGGTACGCTGGGCCACCAGTTGCGCCAGGTAGGCCCGATCCTCGGGCGCCAACTGACCATCGTTGCCCAGGGTCCGCACGAAGATGCGCGACACGGTGCCCCGAGCCGCATCGTCACTCACTACCACCGGGCGGTCGTCGCGAAACAGACTGTCGACGAAGTAGCCATAATCCTCTCGGGAACCCTGGCTGGCCGCCTGACCGGCCACCTGGGTCGCCGCTCCTGCAACGCCGCCGGCCAACTGCGCACCAGCCTGCAGGCCACCGCCAACCAGGCTGCCAACGGCGCCTACCAGCAACGTCGCGGTGACCAGGGTCGCCACGGCCCAGGCCAGGAAACCATGGGCCGTATCACGGAAATACACCTCGTCACCGTGCAGGTTGGCCCACTTCACTCGCAGACGTCCTGCCAGGTATCCGCCCAGGGCCGCAGCGACGATCTGCGTCAGCGCCAGCCAGACAATGCTGGAAATACCCAGGCCCTTGGCCCCCAGGCCGCTACCGGCCCAGGGCGACACCGAGGAGAACCCCAGGCCCAGGCCCAGCAGCAAGAGAATCAGCGACAGCGCCGCAGCCGCCGCGGCGCCGGCGAAGATCGCCGACCATGACACCCCCGAGCCATGGCTGGAGACATCGGTGGTAGCAAGCAGGTGTTCAGAAGGTCTGTTCATTGTTGTTCTGCTCCTGGCAGATGAAGGTGACGAAGCAAGTCTCGATCAGAGGATTGCAGTCGTCATGCCAGTTGCACGAAACCAATGAATGCTTTGTTTTTCAGCAGGTTGTAGCGCGATCAAAACGCCAGGGGCCGGGCAGATTGCCCACTGGATCGGTTGTCCGGCGGGCGTTCTGCACGGTCAGGCTCAGGACTTGGCGCGGGCGTAGTAGTACAGGTCGCGCCCCTTGAGCCAGGCAAAGCGGCCCAGCAAGGCGATGATCCAGTAACCCAGCAGGAACTGGCCGATGCTGGTTCCAGGCCAGGGCCCCAGGATCATCAGCAGGATGCACATCGGCAGGCAGGCCCAGGCGCCAAAGCGCAGGCCGAAGAGCATCAAGAGGCCCGGGATCACGGCGGTCAGCGGCGTCAGCAGGAGGATCTTGACGCCCGTGGTCACCAACAGGCTCCAGGCATAATGCGGCACGGCGCCCACTAGGGCGATGGCCGCGGGTAATGCCAGCAGGATCTGGCTCAGGCTGTTGAGTACCAGGCTCACCAGCAGCAGCCGGCCCAGGCGTTTGAAACGGGAGGTCTTGTTCATCGTCGATAGTCTGGAGTGGAAGAATCCGGCGCCGGCTTGGCTAGCGCCGCTTGTAGCTTTTATTGCCACTGGGCGTCAGGCAGTAGACCCCGCCCCTGGGCCCGGTGCAAAAGCTGCCAGAGCCGCAACTGCAACCCTCGGCGTCGCGCAGCAACGGTTGCGCCCGGGGGCTGGGCGCAGGTTCGCCGAACATCAGCGCGCAGTTTTTCTTCGAGGCGCTGATGGAGCCGTCGCGGCACAGGAACAACTCACCATCGCAGCGGGCGATGCCACCCTTGCGCCCGGAACAGGGCTGGTTACCCGCCAGCGCAACGCTGCTGCCCAGCAAAAGGAGCAGGCCCAGGCACAGCAATGAAGCGGGTTTGCTGCCCATTTGGATCACCCTGCCCATGCTCGTGCCTCCTGGCAAAAAAGTGGCCAGATGATATCAGCGTTCTGGCCCAGTGACGCTGGATTTCACTGGCCATGATGGGGTGAGTGCGATAGATGAAAGTTTTTTTAGAATCCAGGCCGCGGTTTCTTGGCAGAATGCCCTCCTGTGCCATGAACCCCTGCAACAGGTGCTCCGCCCATGACCCGCATTCTGACCATTGAAGACGACGCCGTAACGGCCCGGGAAATCGTCGCTGAACTGAGCAGCCACGGCCTGGACGTGGACTGGGTGGACAACGGCCGCGAAGGCCTGGTGCGCGCCGTCAGCGGCGACTACGACCTGATCACCCTGGACCGCATGCTGCCTGAGTTGGACGGCCTGGCCATCGTCACCACCCTGCGCACCATCGGCGTGTCGACGCCGATCCTGATGATCAGCGCCCTGTCCGATGTCGACGAGCGCGTGCGCGGCCTGCGCGCCGGCGGCGACGACTACCTGACCAAGCCCTTCGCCTCCGACGAGATGGCGGCCCGGGTCGAGGTGCTGCTGCGGCGCAAGAACACGGTCAAGGATTTCGACACCAGCCTGCGGGTGGCGGACCTGGAGCTGAACCTGATCAGCCGCGAGGCGACCCGCGCCGAGCAACTGCTGAGCCTGCTGCCCACCGAATACAAGCTGCTGGAATTCCTGATGCGCAACACCGGGCAGATCCTCTCGCGGATGATGATCTTCGAGGAGGTCTGGGGTTATCACTTCGACCCCGGGACCAACCTGATCGACGTGCACATCGGCCGCCTGCGCAAGAAGATCGACCCACCCGGCATGGCCCCGCTGATCCGCACCGTGCGAGGCTCGGGTTATGTCATCGCTGAACCCCTCTAAGGGCTGGCGCTCTTCCAGCAGCCGCCTGCTGGCGCTCTACAGTTCGCTGTTCGTGGCCTGGAGCTGCATCCTCATGGGGGTGCTGTACTACGAGGTCTCCAACTACCTGGACAGCCTGGCCAAGCACTCACTGATGCAGCGCCAGCACCTGTTCGCCCGCTTCGAGGGCGAGCAGCTGGTGGAAGCCCTGGCCACCAGCATGACCTTCGACATGCGCGCCATCGACGCCTACGGCCTGTTCGACGCCCAGCGCCGGCCACTGAGCGGGCCGATCCGCGAGATCCCCGAGGACCTGCCCCTGGACGGCAAGATCCACGAGCTGAAAAACTGCATCGACTCCGACGACCCGAGCCTGCCCCGGGACAGTTGCGATGCGGTGGCCACCCTGACCCGCGACGGCCGCTGGCTGGTGCTGGTGCGCGACAACGGCTCGCTGTTCGCGGTGACCCGGATCATCCTCCATGCCCTGCTCTGGGGGATTTCCCTGACCATCATTCCCGGCGCGGCCGGCTGGCACCTGCTGCGGCGCCGGCCGTTGCGGCGCATCCGGCAGATCCAGGCCAGTGCCGACGCCATCGTCGCCGGCGACCTGACCCGGCGCCTGCCGCTGTCCAATCGGCGCGACGAGCTGGACATGCTGGCGGCCATCGTCAACGCCATGCTCGAGCGCATCGAGCGGCTGATGCATGAGGTCAAGGGCGTGTGCGACAACATCGCCCACGATCTGCGCACCCCATTGACCCGCCTGCGGGCCCAGCTCTATCGCCTGCAACAGCAGGCCGAGGAAGGCTCGCCCCAGGCGTTGCAGATGGACCAGTTGCTGGCGGAAGCCGACACCCTGATGGCGCGTTTTCGCGGGTTGCTGCGGATCTCGGAACTGGAAGACCGTCGGCGCCGTTCGGGTTTTCTCGAACTCGACCCCTTGCCGCTGCTGCAAGAGCTGCATGATTTCTACCTGCCCCTGGCCGAGGAAGGCCGCCTGAGCCTGGTGCTGGAGGTGCCGCCGAGCCTGCCGCGCATGGTCGGCGACCGGGCGCTGCTGTTCGAGGCCCTGGCCAACCTGTTGAGCAACTCGATCAAGTTCACCCCACCGGGTGGCGAGGTGATCCTGCGTGGCCTGGATGACGGCGGCAGCCCGCGCCTGGAAGTGCTCGACTCCGGCCCCGGGATTCCCCCGGCGGAGCGCGCCGCGGTGTTCCGGCGTTTCTACCGGGTCGACGAAAACAACGCCCAGGGCGGCTTTGGCCTGGGCCTGTCGATCGTCGCGGCGATCGTCGACCTGCACGGCTTCAAGCTCGACGTCGGCACCAGCGAACGCGGCGGCGCCCGCCTGAGCCTGGACTGCCACCCCAACCTGATCACCGAATAGCCGCTATGCGCCCATGCGCAGCCTGCGGCAGCGGCTACACGCAGCGGTCTGCGCCAATCAGGCCCGGGGCAATTGCCAGCCGTAGTGCACCGAGAGCATGCGCAGGGCGAAACACGCGCTGCCGGCCAACCAGGCGCAGGCCATGGGCGCCAGCCCCAGGCGTCGGGCGAGGATCAGGGTGGCCGCGCCGATGAAGGCCGAGCTGGCGTACAAATCCACCTGCAAGACCAGGGGAATGCGCGCCAGCACGATGTCGCGGATCACCCCGCCACCGACCCCGGTCACGGTGCCCATCAGGGTCGCCACGAACGACGAGATGCCGACGTTCAAGGCCTTCTGCGTGCCGGCCACGGCAAACAGCCCCAGCCCCGCCGCATCCAGCAGGATCAGCAACGGCTCGGAAATCCCCAGCACCCCTTCATGGAACACGAAGGCCAGCCCACCCATCACCAGGGCCAGGGCCGGATAGCGCCAGTCGGCCACCGCCTTGGGCGGGCTGGCGCCGATCAACAGGTCACGGGTGACGCCACCGCCAAGGGCGACGATGAAGGCAATCACCATCACCCCCAGTAGATCGAGCTGGGCGCGCATGGCGCTGATCGCGCCTTCCACGGCGAACACCGCGGTACCGGCCAGATCCGCCACCAGGACGATATTGTCCAAACGACCGGGCACACCCTGAACCCGGGCGTTCACGGTTCACCACGATCGGAGTAGGGAAAGGTTGCGGGCATGGGGCCGACTCGCAAGGCCGGCCGCGAGCGCGGCCAGCGACCCTTTGCTTATAGTCCAGCGCCGGCGGCGCCGCCATCGAGAAGGCTCAGGGCGTCAGGTCGATGCGCCCCAGGGAGTTGCTGTCCAGCTCATAGAGCAGTTCGTCGATCATCTTCACCACATCGGCCTCGCTGCGCAGGGCCTTGAGGCTGAGCCCGCTGGCCACCAGGTCGACCCGGCCGCTGTGGGGCTCGAACACCCGCAGGGTCAGGGTGCCGTCGCCCGCCGTGGTGAAGCTGCAAGCCAGTGGCGCCAGGCGCTGTTCGATACAGGCCCGTAGCTGCGCCTGGGTAATCACCCCGGGCACCTCAGCGACGCCGCAGCAACAGGCCGGCCAGCAGGCCGACACCCGCCAACAACGCCACGCTGGCCAGCGGGCGCTCCCGGGCCCAACGCAAGCCCCGGTCCAGCACCTCGCCGTAGTGCTCCTGCAACTGGCCCGCCGCTTCCCGGGCCATGCCCCGCGCTTGCATCGGCTCATCGTCCAGCAGTTCGCCCACCATCGCCTGGGCCTTGCCTGCCGCCTTGTCCACCTTGCCCTTGAGCTGCTCGCTAGCCATGTCGATTGTCCTTTCGCTGTGGTTGATCGGGCGCCAGGTTCCAACAACGGACCTGCGCACACTCACAGCCTAAGAACCCGTAACGCCCGGCAAAAGGCGCATATGCACTAGCCGCACTAGTGCATGCGCACCAGCTCAGCGCGGCCCGCCCGCCAGGACGCCAGCGAACAGCCCGCGCTCCCGGGCCCAGACGATGGCCTCGCCACGGCTGTGCACGCCAAGCTTGGAATACAGGGTCGCCACGTGGTTGCGCACGGTATTGAGGGCCAGTTGCAACTGGGCGGCGATCTCCTTGTCCGCCAGGCCCTGGTAGAGCAACCCCAGGACTTCACGCTCGCGGGCGGTCAGGTCGGCCGAGGACGTGCCCGGGGCGCCGGGGCCACGGCTGTTGCGGACATTGGCGAGTTTTTCGATCAAGGTCTGGCTGAACCAGGAAGCGTCGCGCATCACCTCCTCGATGGCCCCCACCAGCTCCAGTTCGGAACGCTTGCGATCGCTGATGTCCATCAGCACCAGCAGGTAGCTGGGCTGGTCCTGAATCACCACGGTATCGGCGTAGGCCACGCAGTCGATCAGCTCGGCGCCCTTCTTGCGCACCTTGAGGTCCTGGCCCATGACGTGGCCGCTCTTCTCCAGCTGGCTGAACAACTGCCGGGCCGCCGCCTGCTCGGCGATGAAACCGATGCTGTCGAGGGTCTTGCCCAGCAGTTCCTCGCTGCTGTAGCCGCAGGTGTTGAGGAAAGCTTCGTTGACGTCGACGATCTGCTGCTCGGCGCTGCACACCAGGGTCGGCACCGGGGTCAGGCGGAACGAGCGGGCGAAGCGCTCCTCGCTCTGGCGCAGGGCGACCTCGGCCTTGCGCCGCGGCTCCAGGTCCATGAAGGAAAACAGCATGCAGTCTTCATCGTTGATATCCAGGGGCTGGCCAGCGACGATCACCAGCTTGCTGCCGCCCTCGGGCAGGCGCAGCTCGGCCTGCATCTGCGGAATGGTCGCGCCCTGCCCCAGGCGCTCGATGGCCAGGTCCTTGTGCTCGGCGTCCTCCAGCACATCCAGCTCATACACCGAACGGCCGATCACCTGATCCCGGGCGTAGCCGGTCATTTCCAGGAAGCCCTGGTTGACCTTGATGTAGCGCAGGTCGCTGAGGCGGCAGATCACCGCCGGCGCCGGGTTGGCGCTGAAGGTCTTCTCGAAGCGCTGCTCGGCGCTGGCCCAGTCGGTGGCATCGCTGAGAATCAGCACCAGCGATTCCGGGGCGCCGCCGCGGTCGCTGAGGATCATGCTGCGCACCCGGTGCACCCAGTGCCTGGCTTCACCCTCGATCTCGGCCTGGACCTCCACCACCACATCGCTGAAGGTCTCGCCGGCGGCCACCCGGCTGATGGGGTAGCTGTCCAGCGCCAGGGGATGGTTGTTGCGATAGCGCAAGGCATAACGCTTGGCGTATTCCCGGGCGTTGGCGCCCAGCTGGCTGACTTCGCTGACCCCGTGCATGGCCAAGGCCGCCTCATTGGCCCAGAGCAGGCTCCTGGCCTTGTCGGTCTCGATCAGGATCACCCCGTCGGACAGTCCCGAGATGATCTGCTGCAATTGGCGGCGATTGGTTTCGGTGGCAAGTACGGCCTGGCTCATGGCATCTCCTGAAGGCCACGGCAATGGCCGGGCAAGGGACAAGGGCAACTGCCATTACGACCACGGGCCGGCGCCATCGTGCCCCGGCATTGCGCCCTGGCACTCTGGCCCTATCACTCTGGCCCAGGCACACAGGCTCGGAGTAAGCTGCCCGACCCCGGACCTGGCAAGGAGCGCAGCATGATCACCATCCGTGAAGCCGAACACCGCGATCTGGAAGCGTTGCAGACCATAGGCCGCGCCACCTACCGCGAGCATTTCGCCTCGATCTGGAGCGCCGAGGGCATGCAGCGTTTTCTCGACCAGGACTTCGCGCCCCAGGCGCTGGAGCAATCCCTGGCCGCCCGGCACCAGCATCTGTGGCTGCTGGCCCTCAACGCGCAGCAGGTGCCCATCGGGTTCGCCAAGCTCAACTGGAACCGACCCATGCCCGGCAGCGGCAAGGTCGGGGCCGAGTTGCAGAAGATCTACCTGCTCAAGTCCCAGGCCGGCCAGGGCCATGGCCGGGTGCTGCTGGACCACGTGCTGCAAAGGGCCAGCCAGGGCGGCGCGCGCTGCCTGTGGCTGGACGTGCTCAAGAACAACGCCGGCGCTCGGCGCTTCTATGAAAGCGCCGGCCTGCGCCAGGTCGGCGAAGTACCTTTCAGCACCGACCTGGAACAGATCGGCATGTGGGTCATGGCCCGCGACCTGCCCGCCCCCACCCTGTAGCCGCTGCTGCGCCTACGAAGCTGCGCCAAGGCCCGCCGGGCCTTCCAGCCAGCGCCCCAACCGCCCTCTGGCAGCCGCTAAGCGCCCGTGCGCAGCCTGCGGCAGCGGCTACACGAGGCGATATCTAGCGGTTTACAGGCCCAGGGCCTTGAGCCGGCGGTACAGGGTGCGTTCGCTCAGGCCCAGGGCCTTGGCCAGTTCGGCGCGCGAGCCGTCGAACACTTCCAGGGCGTGGGCCAGTTGCTCCAGGTCCTTGCCGCCGCGACGCCGGGCCACCGGGGCCGCAGGTTGGGAACTGCGCAGCTCCGGCGGCAGGTCCTGCAGGCGGATCACCCCGTCGTCGCTGAACAACCGCGCCCGCTCCAGGATATTGCGCAACTCGCGGATATTGCCCGGGAAGGCGTACAGCCGCAGTTGCTCCAGGGCCGGCGGATCGAGCCGCAGCATCGCCCCCGGGTCGAGCCGGCGCAGCAGGCTGTCGATCAGCAGCGGCAGGTCGTCGCTGCGCTCGCGCAGGGCCGGCAAGCGGATCGGGAAGGCGCTGATGCGGTAGTACAAGTCCTGGCGGAAGGTGCCGGCCGCGACCATTTCCTTGAGCGGCTTGTGGGTCGCAGCCACCAGGCGAAAGTCCGAATGCACGGTGCGCAGGCTGCCCACCGGACGAAAGCTGCCGGACTCGATCAACCGCAACAGCTTGACCTGCATCGCCAGCGGCACCTCGCCGATTTCATCGAGGAACAGCGTGCCGCCATGGGCCGCTTCGGCCAGGCCGATCTTGCGTTGCAGGGCCCCGGTGAAGGCGCCCTTCTCGTAACCGAACAGCTCGCTTTCCAGCAGGCTCTCGGTCAGGCCGGTGCAGTCCACCACCACCAGCGGTCCGCCGACCCTTGGGCTGCCGTCATGCAGGGCGCGGGCGAACAACTCCTTGCCGGTACCCGATTCGCCTTGCAGCAGCACCGGGATCGGCGCCGGCGCTGCCCGTTGCAGGGCGCCAAGGGCTTCATTGAATGCCGGCGAGCGCCCCACCAGGCCATGTTGCTGCGGCTGCACCGAGGCCACCGCCACCGAACTCAGGCGCTCGACATAGGCCACCACCGCCCCGCTGGCATCGATGATCGGCCGCAGCTCCACATCCACGTGCTCCGGCCCGCGCGGGGTGTGGTGGATGTGCAGCATGCGTTCCGGCACCCGGCTGTCGTGGGCCTTGCGCATCGGGCAGTGCTCGCCGGCCTGGTCGCACGGCACCGCGAACTGGTGGGACACCCGGTAGCACTTGGCGCCCACATGGGGCTTGCCGGCCACGCCGAACTGGCGCTGGTAGGCCGCGTTGGCGGCAATGATGTTGTAGTCGGTGTCCAGCACTATGCTCGGTTGAGGATCGTGCTCCAGGTAGGACACCAGGGCAGACATCCGCAAATTGGCAAGGTCGGTGGCGATCAGGGACATGACAGGCTCCAGGGCAATGGCGAAAGCTTAAAGCAAGGCGCCCGCTACTGCCATTTTCTGCCACTCACCGCCAACTAACTGCCACTTCCGGGTGACAGTCACCCCGCCCAAAGCCCCGTACCAGGGCCTTGGCAAGCTTGCACACCCAGTAATGGGTGCCGGCCGGCGCTATGCCGGGTTGGCACGTTTATTGACAGTCCAAGGCAGGAGCGGCAGCGCAGACTGCCCTCGCCCTTCATTGCCGGAGTGCCCCATGATCATCAGCGACACGCTGCGTGTAGAAGCCTTTTTCGACAGCCACACCTGGACCATCAGCTACCTGGTGATGGACCTCGCCACGCGCCGCTGCGCCCTGATCGACAGCGTGCTGGACTACGACCCCAAGTCCGGCCGCACCCGCACCGAGTCCGCCGACCGCCTGGTGGCCCGAGTCCGGGAGCTTGAGGCGCAGGTCGACTGGATCCTGGAAACCCACGTCCACGCCGACCACCTCTCGGCCGCCGCCTACCTCAAGGAGCAGCTCGGGGCCCAGGTGGCCATCGGCGACCAGATCACCCGGGTGCAGAAAGTCTTCGGCGCGCTGTTCAACGAAGCCCCGGTGTTCGCCCGTGACGGCAGCCAGTTCGACGTGCTGCTGGCCGACGGCAGCGAGTTCGCCATCGGCCAGCTCACCGCCCGGGCCATGCACACCCCGGGGCACACCCCGGCGTGCATGACCTACCTGGTGCAGGTGGGCGAAGAGCAGGTGGCCTTCGTCGGCGACACCCTGTTCATGCCCGACTACGGCACCGCCCGCTGCGACTTCCCCGGTGCCGACGCGCGAACCCTGTACCGCTCCATCGGCAAGATCCTGGCCCTGCCACCGCAAACGCGGTTGTTCATGTGCCACGACTACCTGCCCAACGGCCGCGAGCTGCAATACATGACCACCGTGGCCGAACAGCGGGCCAACAACATCCACATCCACCAGGGCGTTGACGAGGACAGCTTCGTGAAGATGCGCGAAGCCCGTGACGCGACCCTGGACATGCCGGTGCTGATCCTGCCCTCGGTGCAGGTCAACATGCGCAGCGGGCACTTCCCCGAGCCCGAGGACAACGGCGTGAGCTACCTGAAGATCCCCCTGAACACCCTATAACGATTACTCCATACGGAGACCTTGCCATGCGTCCCATCCACCCTGCCCCGCGTGCCGTCGACGGCAGCCACCAGGTGCTGATCGTCGGCGGCGGTGCCGCCGGTATCGCCGTCGCCGCCAGCCTGCTGTCCCGCGATCCCCACCTGGACGTGGCGATCATCGACCCCGCCGACACCCACTACTACCAACCCGGCTGGACCCTGGTGGGCGCCGGGGTGTTCAGCGCCGAATCCACCCGCCGCGACATGGCCTCGCTGATGCCCAAGGGGGTCAAGTGGCTGCGCCAGGCGGTCAGCCGCTTCGAGCCCGAGCACAATGCCCTGGTGCTGGCCGACGAGCGTGTGCTGGCCTATGACCAGCTGATCGTCTGCCCCGGCCTCAAGCTCGACTGGGCAGCCATCGACGGCCTGCCACAGGCCCTGGGCAAGCACGGCGTGACCTCCAACTACCGCTACGACCTGGCGCCCTACACCTGGGAGCTGGTGCAGCAACTGCAACAAGGCCAGGCGCTGTTCAGCCAGCCGCCGATGCCGATCAAGTGCGCCGGCGCGCCGCAAAAGGCCATGTACCTGTCCTGCGACCACTGGTTGCGCCAGGGCCGCCTGGGCGCGATCAAGCCGCGCTTCATGAACGCCGGCGGCGTGCTGTTCGGCGTCGCCGACTACGTACCGGCGTTGATGGAATACGTGAAGAAGTACGCCATCGACCTGGACTTCGGCCACAACCTGGTGGCGGTGGACGGCCCGGCCCAGCGCGCGACCTTCGTCCGCACCCTGGCCGATGGCACCCAGGAAACTCTGGAACGGCCGTTCGACATGCTCCACGTGGTGCCGCCACAGTGCGCCCCGGACTTCATTCGCCAGAGCCCCTTGGCCGACGCCGCCGGCTGGGTCGACGTCGACCCCCACAGCCTGCGCCACAAGCGCTTCGCCAATATCCACGGCCTGGGCGACGCCACCAACACCAGCAATGCCAAGACCGCCGCGGCCGCACGCAAGCAAGCGCCGGTGGTGGCCAACAACGTGCTGGTGGCCCTCAAGCGCCTGACCCGGCTGGCCCATTACGACGGCTACGGCTCCTGCCCGCTGACCGTGGAACGGGGCAAGATCGTCCTCGCCGAATTCACCTACGGCGGCAAGCTGGCCCCCAGCTTTCCCGCCTGGCTGCTGGACGGGCGCCAGCCGACCCGGCGCGCCTGGTGGCTGAAGGAGATGATCCTGCCGCCGCTGTACTGGCGCGGCATGCTCAAGGGCCACGAATGGCTGGCGCACCCGACCCTGGCCACGGACACCTCCCAAGCATGAATGAACACAGTCTGCTGGGTGCGGGCCTGGGGGCGATCATCGGCGCGATCCTGGCCCTGACCGGGGCCGGCGGCGGCATCCTCGCGGTGCCGCTGCTGGTGTTCGGCCTCGGCCTGAGCATGGTCGAGGCCGCCCCCATCGGCCTGCTGGCGGTGGGCCTGGCCGCCAGCGTCGGGGCCATCCTCGGCTTGCGCCAGGGCATCGTGCGTTATCGCGCCGCGGGGTTCGTCGCCGGCATCGGCATCCTCATGGCGCCACTGGGGCTGTGGCTGGCCCACCGCCTGCCGAACCTGCCATTGGCCCTGCTGTTCGCCCTGGTGCTGCTGTACGCCTGCGGGCGCATTCTGCGCAAGGCCAGCCTGGAGCTGAAACAGGGCCGGCCGGCGCCGCGCCCGGCGTTCCAGCCCTGCGTGCTCAACCCGGCCCAGGGCCGACTGCGCTGGACCCTGCCCTGCGCCCGGGCGCTGACCTTCACCGGCCTGCTCTCCGGCCTGCTGTCGGGGCTGCTGGGGGTCGGTGGCGGTTTCGTGATCATCCCGGCGTTGAGCCGCTACACCAACCTGGACAGCAAGAGCATCGTCGCCACCTCCCTGGCGGTGATCGCCCTGGTGTCCCTGGGCAGCGTGGTTACCGCCAGCCTCAGCGGCGTGATGCACTGGGCGGTGGGCGCGCCCTTCGCCCTCGGCGCGGTGTTGGGCCTGGTGCTCGGCCGCCAGGTCGCCAGCCACCTGGCCGGGCCACGGCTGCAGCAACTGTTCGCCGTCACTGGCATCTGCGCCGCCCTGCTCCTGGCCGGCGGCGCCCTGGGCCTGTTGCCCCACTGAAGCATCCCGGCCCGCCACGGGTGATGGCCTGTGGCGGGCTTGCCCTCTTCCTGACGTGAGGAACCCTTGCATGTCCATCGACCTGCTGCACTTCAGCCCCTGGTCGGCCCTGGCCGGCGGCGTGTTGATCGGCCTTTCGGCCGGCTGGCTGATCGCCGCCAACGGCCGTATCGCCGGGATCAGCGGCCTGCTGGCCAGCGTGCTGCAACCGGCCGGCGAAGGCTGGGCGGAAAAGGCCCTGTTCATCCTCGGCCTGCTGCTGGCGCCGCTGCTGTGGGGGCTGTTCGCGGCCCTGCCGCCCGTGGAATTCCACAGCGACACCCTCGGCCTGATCGGCGCCGGCCTGCTGGTGGGCCTCGGCACCCGTTATGGCAGCGGCTGCACCAGCGGCCATGGGGTCTGCGGGATCTCCCGGCTGGCGCCACGCTCGATCATCGCCACCCTGTGCTTCATGGCCACCGGCTTCGCCACGGTGTGGGTCATCCGTCACCTGCTGGGGCTACTGCCATGAGGCGCCTCAGCGCCTTCGCTGCGGGCCTGGTGTTCGGCCTCGGCCTGCTGCTGGCCGGCATGGCCAACCCGGCCAAGGTCCTGGGTTTTCTCGACCTCGCCGGCCAGTGGGACCCGTCCCTGGCCCTGGTGATGCTCGGCGCCATCGCCAGCGCCTGGTGGCCTATGCGCTGGGCCCGGCAACGCTCGCACTCCCTGCTGGGCGCACCGATGCAACTGCCAGGCAAACGCCCCCTCGACCGCCGCCTGATCGGCGGCAGCCTGGTGTTCGGCATCGGCTGGGGCATCGCCGGCATCTGCCCCGGCCCGGCGCTGGTACTGCTGCCCAGCGGGCATTGGCAGGCCTGGCTGTTCGTGCTGGCGATGCTCTTGGGGATGCAACTGTTCAGTTACCTGGAAGGCTGGCGCCAGGCCTGAGGGCAACCCAAGCGGCGCCCATGGCCGCCAGCAGTTCCCAGGGAAGTTCTCTCCGTTGCCAGCGCACAAACGCAGCAGCCACCATGACCTGGCGCCCGTTACCCGCAAGGAGCCCGCCATGTCCACCCTCCCCGCCCTGGAACAAAGCTTCCACCGCTGCCTCTGGCGCAAGATCAGCCGCTACGCCCTGCATGTCGGCCGCAGCCTGATCACCAAGGCCCTGTGGCTGTACTACGCCGCCCAACGCCCGCAAACCCCAACCTGGGCCAAGGGCACCATCTACGGAGCCCTGGGCTACTTCGTCCTGCCCCTGGACCTCATCCCCGACCTGCTGCCTGGCGCCGGCTACGCCGACGACCTCGGTGTGCTGAGCCTGTCGATCGCGGCGGTGGCCGCGCATATCAATCAGGAGGTCAAGCAGCAAGCGGCTGGGCGGCTGGTGGAGTGGTTTGGGGAGTTGGGGGATTGAGCTGGCGCTGCGGGGTGGAGCGCACCGCACCTGCGCCAAGGCGGGCCAGCATCGAATGCATGGCAAGCTCAGCAACTCAGCCCGCCCCTACCGCAAATCAGGATCCGTCCTACAGCGGCGCCGTTGTTCCTGGTGCGCGGCATCCCTATAGTTTTTGGCGTCGCCGGCCTGGCCGGTGATGGGGTTTCGCAGCCTCAGAGATACGATTAATCTATGCCGCCCATAAAACACCGGTCGCCCACGGCATCCCGTGTTTGTTCTATGGCAGCTGTGTGCGGGAGATCTTCGGATCTGCCGAGTTCTCGTATCTTCGGTCTGCGAACCCGCGCACAGCTGCCACCCAATTCGATTCGCAGCGAATGGCAGCAATGTTTTCCGATACGAGGAGCAATGCCATGACGACTCAAGACAAGCCCCAACGCTTTATTCCCCTGACCCCGATCGCCAGCGATGGGCCAGTGCTGTTTGTCGACAGCCACGCCCCGCTAGAGGATCTACATGCATGCGCCAGCGAGCGGTTGCTCACTACGCTGGATTATCTGAATTTGATGGCCTGCGCTGGGCTGCGCGACTCCAGCGACAAGGACATTGGCACCGTGACCAACACCGCCCGACTGTTGCTGCAGGATGTGCGGGATGTGTTGGCGGTGATTGAGACGCGGGCTTTTAGTCGTTGATCTAAGCGCGCAAGAGAGCCGGCCATCGGCCGGCTTGTCTACTCGTACTCTTGCTAGTCAAGACAATGCCCTCTACGTCGAACACAAAAAGTACACGTGAGCTAAACCGCAGCCCTACCTAGCGATCAGTTCTAAAAACCCTTCCTCAAAAAACGAAATCTCCTACAATCAATCCTCCCATTTCTGACACAGCTCCTAGTCGCACCAGCTGTAGTCAACCAAGAGGCGAGATTGTGAGCACCGCTGTTGACTCCCCCACCCCATTACTCGACATCACCCGCTTAGCAACCGCACTACAGCGCTTCGCCGACGACCGCGACTGGCAGCAGTTCCATTCTCCCAAGAACCTGCTCCTGGCCCTCACCGGTGAAACCGGAGAGCTCTGCGAAATCTTCCAATGGATGAGCGAAGCCGACGCCTTGAATGCGGCCAAGCGCCCAGAAACGGCTCAAGCAGTGAAGGATGAATTGGCTGACGTACTGATGTACCTGGTGCGCCTAAGCACCGTGCTGGGTGTCGACCTCAATGAAGCGGTGACCAGCAAACTCGCATTGAACGGCCGGAAGTACCCCGTCGACAAAGCCAAAAGCACCAGCAAGAAGTACGACCAACTCTGACCCTCAGGGCTCTAAGGACCATTCGTGATCGTTTACGCCGCGACTAAACAGCAATTCCTCGACGTCTGCGATAACGACGATATCGAAGAGGTCATCCTCAAGCACTTCAAAGAGGCCACGGGCAAGAAAGTGGCGGCTTCGGAAATCAGATCTTGGCAAGGTTCGCTGACTTACATGGCCAAGGTTCTACGCGATAAGGACCTGCCGGATGACGCCGGCGTGGCCATTGAACTGCATATCCCGCAGTCCATGAAACGCATCGACTTCTTGCTGACTGGCCACGATCAACATCAGACCAAAAATGCAGTTCTGGTCGAACTGAAGCAGTGGAGCAAAGCCAGCGCCACCAGTAAGGATGCGATCGTGAAAACGGCGCTAGGTGGCAGTCATGTGGAAACCATCCACCCGTCCTATCAGGTGTGGTCGTACGCCACTTTGCTAGAGGGTTTCAATGAAGCCGTCTATGACAAAGGTATCCAAGTCCGCCCCTGTGCCTATCTGCATAACTATGTCAGCGATGGCGTTATCGACTCGGCTCACTACGACGCCTATACCAGCAAAGCACCGTTATTCCTTAAGGGCCCTGACGAACTGACGAAGCTGAGAAGTTTCCTCAAGCAACACATCTATTACGGCGACAACAAAGAAGTGCTCTACGAGCTTTCCACTGGTAAGACTCGTCCATCCAAGGCGTTGGCTGAAGCGCTGAGTGGTCTGATGGATGGCAAGCCCGAGTTCGTTCTGATCGATGATCAGAAGGCCGTCTTCGAGTCAGTACTCGCTGCGGTCACAGAAGCCTCTGCCGACGCTCCAAAGGTCGTGATCATTGAGGGCGGTCCAGGGACTGGAAAAACGGTCGTAGCCATCAACCTGTTGGTAAGGCTCACCGCCTTACAGTTGATGAGCAGATACGTCTCAAAAAACGCCGCTCCACGTGCCGTGTACGAAAAGAAATTGGTCGGCACCGTCAAGCCCACTAAGTTTTCCAGCCTATTTTCCGGTTCCGGCGCTTACACGGAAATCAAGCCTGATTTTTATGACGCTTTGATCGTTGATGAGGCCCATAGGCTCAATGAAAAAAGTGGTTTTTATGGCAACGAGGGTGATAACCAGATCAAGGAGTTGATCGGTTCTGCTAAATGCTCAGTGTTCTTTATCGATGAAGATCAGCGCGTGACCTTAAAGGACATTGGCAGCAAACAAGCCATACGGGCTTTTGCCGAGGCAAGAGGAGCGACAGTTGAGGAGTACACCCTGTCTTCCCAATTCCGTTGCAGTGGCTCCGATGGCTACTTGGCGTGGCTGGATGACGTATTGGGTATTCGCGAGACCGCCAACCCATTGCTCGATACCAGCGAGTACGAGTTCAAGGTGTTTGATTCTCCGCAAACGATGCACGCAGCTATCGAGGAGAAGAACCACGGCAACAAGGCGCGTGTTGTCGCTGGCTATTGCTGGCCATGGAGTAGCAAGAAAGACTCCAAGGCCATGGATATTGAGATCGGTGATAGTTACGCGCGCCAATGGAACTTGGACCAGGACGGCAGCTTGTGGATCATCGCGGACAACTCCGTAGAACAAGTTGGCTGTATCCACACCTGCCAAGGGTTGGAGGTGGATTACATCGGAGTGATCATCGGGCCCGACCTGGTCGTGCGTAATGGCCAGGTAGTGACTTCGCCTCATGAGCGGGACAAGTACGACAAGTCGATCCGAGGCTGGAAAAAACTGATGAAAGAACAACCTACTTTGGCGCAAAAGGAGACGGATTTGATCATCAAAAACACCTATCGAACCCTGATGACCCGTGGGATGAAAGGTTGCTACCTGTACTGTACCGATCCAGAGACTGCGCAATATTTTGCGAGCCGGCTAGCTGAACAAAGTAACAACTGATAGATCCACCTCACCCCGAGCACACTACTACGAAAGGGGCTGTGCTCGGGAAGCGTCTTTCGAGCTTCCCTCCTTCCAGCGAATCTCATTCGCATACGACATGATTCCCAAACGCTATCAGGCGAGAATATCCTTATTGAATATTGCGTTTCTTCCTACAAAGAAACGAGAAGCCTATGGGTAGCCCGATGCCCTCCTCCCCCACAAGCAACCAATCTAACCCCGCTTGGAGTCGCGACGAACTTGTCCTGGCCCTGGACCTTTACCTGCGTTATCGCGATGGGTTGCCCGGTAAAAACCATCCGGAAGTCCAAGCTTTGTCGCAGAGCCTCAATCTGATTGGAAACGCCACTGGCATGACTAAGAACCAGAGCTTTCGCAACGCCAATGGTGTTTACATGAAACTCAACAATTTCCGCCGCTGGGATCCGAGCTACACAGATTCCGGCCGGACTGGCCTTGCGAAAGGCAACAAGGACGAAGAGCTAGTATGGCTGGAATTCGCTAATAACCCCAAGCGACTTGCCGAAGTAGTGGCCGCCATCAACGCCAACGTCGACTCCAACACCACGACACCTATAAATTTGAATGAAGAGGAAGAGCCAGGCTTCTTCGAGGCAGAGGAAGGCAAGGTACTCACCCGGGTACACCGGGTACGGGAAAGGGACAAAAAGCTCGTCAAACACAAAAAGGACGAAGCCCTCAAGCAACACGGTGAACTCAAGTGCGAAGCCTGCGGCTTCAACTTCAGCAAAACCTACGGCTCGGATATCGAGGGCATTATTGATATTCACCACACTAAGCCACTGCACACACTCCAACCTGGCGATAAAACCAAGCTCGCTGACTTGGCGTTGCTGTGTGCCAATTGTCATCGTGTGGTGCATTCGCGACGTAAGTGGCTGAGTGTGGCGGAGGTAAAGGCGCGGTATCAAACCAATCGGGAGTGAACGACTTTTTTCATCGCCCGTTTGCCGGTGATTTATGGAGTGCTTGCAACCTCGGCAACCGCACCACTTTCAAAATATGGATAAGCATCGAGCCACCCAACCTCACAGGTTGGGTTATCTAATTGTTGGCCAGCAACGTCGCTCCTTGGGCGGCGGATTACTTGGTCGGTTACTTGATCGCTTACTTGGTCGCTTTGGCTGAGACCAGTCGACATTCCACAGTCGTCATGACGCATAAGAGCGCCGCAAGCAATCAAGCGTCGACCGGCTGCTCCTACAGTAGGATTGGTGGCCTTGGTTTATTGGCCCGCAGCCCCAGGGCTGCGCAATGTGAGCCTCACACCAACACCCCACTCCCCACCCCCACCAACTTATCCGGATTGCGCATGATAAAGACGCGGTTCACCCGCCCTCCTTCGTCATACCCAAAACTCACCACCGCCACCACTTCCTCCCCCTCCCCCCGCAACACCACCCCACGCCCCCCATTGATCTCCACCTCCTGCCACTGATACTCCCGCCAGTACCGGCTCAACGACTCCCCCACAAACGCCAACACCGCTTCCAGCCCATACAGCGTCTCGCGAATGGCGCTGGCCTTGCCGCCACCATCGGCGCACAGCTCAACGTCTTCGGACAACAACGCCGCCAATCCCTGGGTCGACCCACTGGCGATGGCAGCATGAAAGGCACTCAGCAGTTCCTGCTGACGGGACGGTTCCGGTTGGTGGCGTACCTGGGCATTACCCAGGCTGACCTTGGCGCGGGATACCAGTTTGCGGCAGGTGGCTTCTTGAACATCGAGTGCAGCAGCTACTTGCGAGTAGTCCAGGTCGAAGATGTCATACAGCAGATAGGCAGCGCGCTCCTTGGGCGTCAAGCGCTCGAGCAATAGCAGGAACGCGGTGGACAGCGACGAGGCCAGTTCATGGCTCTGTTCGGGGGATTCGTGGTGCAGGGTGTGGATCGGTTCCGGCAGCCAGGTGCCGATGTAGTCGACCCGGGCGCGGCGGGCGGAGCGCAGCAGGTCGATGCAGTGGCGGGTGCAGGCGGTGGTCAGCCAGGCGGCGGGGTTGGCGATGGAGGCCTGGTCGGCCTCCAGCCATTTGATGAACAGGTCTTGCACCACGTCTTCAGCTTCGGCGCGGGAGCCGAGGAGGCGGTAGGCCAGGCCCAGCAGGAAGCTGCGACGGCTTGCGAACACCGTCGCGTCATCGATTCGATCCATCCTCAGTGCCTCGACACCTGCATGCGATTCCACAGGTTGATCATGCCGATATCGGCCGTCAAGGCGGCGATCTGCGCGTCGCTGAAATGTTCGCGCAGGGCCGCGCGCAGCGGGCCGAAGTCGGTGCCTTCGTGCAGCACGGTGAGGGCTTCGGTCCAGGCCAGGGCGGCGCGTTCGGCGGCGCTGAAGTCGCTGACGTGGCGCCAGACCACCAGGCGGTCCAGGCGCTCGTTGCTTTCGCCGTCTTCCCGGGCTTCACGGGTGTGCATCTTCACGCAGAAGCCGCACTGGTTGATCTGCGAGGCGCGCAGCACCACCAGGTGATGCAGCTTGCGATCCAGGCCATGGGCGTCGATCAGGCCGTGGATCTGGCCCAGGCTGTCGAAGATCTCGGGGATGGTTTGCAGCAGGTTGACGGCTTGGGTGGGGTGGCTGGATGGCATGGGGTGGCTCCGTTACTTGAGGGATACACCGACATGACGGGCCAGCCTTAGAGTTTGTGACGGGGTGGTGGAAAATTAAATTACCCCCTCCCTCCAACCCGATAAACCGGCCCCTCCACAGCAGGCATCGTCAGGACATCGGGGTGAGTGTGTCGCACCCGTGGCGCGACTTTTAGCGCTCAACGTCAGGGTTTCAAGCATCAGGGGTTCAAACAATAGTGTCAGCAGTGCCGACACTTTCAGGCCCCTGTCACGCCCAGCCCCACCCTACCCCGGCATACACCTGAACCCACTCGCACTGGCCACTTGCTTGCCCTGCCCGTCATACAGCCGCGCCCGCACTTCGGTGCCCAGGGTCGATTCCACCAGCTTGTAATGCTCGCCGGCCTTGAAGCCGCTGTAGCTGATATGCCCGTTGCAGTCTTGCTGGTTGGAGTCGCCGGTGCTGTCTTCGAACAGGGTCACGTCCAGGCGGTGGGCGCCGGGGCGGACCTGGAAGTAGCGGCCGTCGTCGACGTTTTTGCCGTCCACGCGTTCGGCCATCAGATCGCTGGGGGCCTCTTCTTCAAGGCTGATCCAGGCGTCGTTGGGGTCGGCCTTGGGCATCGGGCCGGCGCAGGCGGAAAGCGCCAGCACCAGGCTCAGGGCGGGAATCAGCAGCAGCGGTTTGGCATTCATGGTAGGCACCTCGGCAGTGAGAAGGAACACGGGGTGCGACTGCGAACGCCAGCCGCGCCGGATTGCCATCCAGCTTGTCGAGGCCCGGCAACGAGGACAAATGAATCCCCATGAAGGAAAGTTAAGGCCCAACCTAAAACTTCCTTCACCTGGCTGAAAGCCGCGTGTTAGGTGGGTCGCCGGAGACTGCCGAGCCTCGTTTCCGTCTCGGAGGTCCACCCCATGCTCGGGCTGGTCAAGACCGCTCTGCTCAAGCCCTACACGTTTATCGTGCTGGCGATCTTCATCTGCATCATCGGGCCGCTGGCGGCCCTGCGTACGCCCACCGACGTGTTCCCGGACATCGGCATCCCGGTGGTGGCGGTGGTCTGGCAGTACAACGGCTTGTCGCCGGACGCCATGGCCGGCCGGGTGATCTACACCTACGAGCGCTCGCTGAGCACCACGGTCAACGATATCGAGCACATCGAGTCGCAATCGCTGCCGGGCATGGGGATCGTCAAGATCTTCTTCCAGCCGGGGGTGGACATCCGTACCGCCAACGCCCAGGTGACAGCCGTTTCACAAACCGTGCTCAAGCAGATGCCGCCGGGCATCACTCCGCCGCTGATCCTCAACTACAGCGCCTCGACGGTGCCGATTCTGCAGATGGCGTTTTCCAGCCCGACCCTGTCCGAAGCGAAGATTCGTGACCTGGTGCAAAACAATATCCGCCTGCCCCTGAGCGCCCTGCCGGGTCTGGCGATGCCCACGCCCATGGGCGGCAAGCAGCGGCAGATCACCCTCGACCTCGATCCCCAGGCGCTGGCGGCCAAGGGCCTGTCCGCCCAGGACGTGGGCAACGCCCTGGCGGCGCAGAACCAGATCATCCCGGTGGGCACCGCCAAGCTGGGTGGCAATGAATACACGGTGCTGCTGAACAACAGCCCGAGTGCCATCGACGAGCTCAATGACCTGCCGATCAAGACCGTCGACGGCGCCTTGATCACCATCGGCCAGGTGGCCCACGTGCGTGACGGCGCGCCGCCGCAGACCAACATCGTGCGGGTCGACGGCCACCGGGCGGTGCTGATGCCGGCCCTGAAGAACGGCAATATCTCGACCCTGGCCATCGTCGATGGCATCCGCCAGATGCTGCCGCGCATCGATGAGACCCTGCCGCCAGCGCTGAAGACTTCGCTCTTGGGCGATGCCTCGGTGTTCGTCAAGCAGTCGGTGGGCAGCGTGGCCCAGGAAGGCATCATCGCCGCGCTGCTGACCAGCGCGATGATCCTGCTGTTCCTCGGCAGTTGGCGCTCGACCCTGATCATCGCCGCCTCGATTCCCCTGGCGGTGCTCGCCGCCATCGCCCTGCTGGCCGCCAGCGGCCAGACCCTCAACGTCATGACACTGGGCGGCCTGGCCCTGGCGGTGGGGATCCTGGTGGACGACGCCACGGTGACCATCGAGAACATCAACTGGCACCTGGAACAGGGCAAGACGGTGAAGGACGCGATCCTCGACGGCGCCAAACAGATCGTCGGCCCGGCGTTCGTCTCGCTGCTGTGCATCTGCATCGTCTTCGTGCCGATGTTCCTGCTGCAGGGCATCGCCGGCTACCTGTTCCGGCCCATGGCCCTGGCGGTGATCTTCGCCATGGCCAGCTCCTTCCTGCTGTCGCGGACCCTGGTGCCAACCCTGGCCCTGTACCTGCTCAAGCCCCACATGCCGGAGACCGGCCCTGGCCATCACCCGGAAGATGCCTTCATCAACCACCACGAAGGCGAGCAGCACGCCCCGCCCCGGCATGCCCTGGTACGCGCCCTGCTGGGATTCCAACAAGGCTTCGAGCGGCGTTTTTCCAATGTGCGCGACACCTACCACGGCCTGCTGCGACTGGCCTTGGCCAGGCGTCGGCCGTTCCTCCTGGGTTTCCTCGCCTGTGTGCTGGCCTCCTTCGCCCTGCTGCCGAGCCTGGGCCAGGACTTCTTCCCCGCCACCGATGCCGGGGCCCTGGCCTTGCATGTGCGCCTGCCCCTGGGCACGCGGATCGAGGAAAGCGCGGCGGCCTTCGACCGCATCGAAGCACGAATTCGCGAGGTAATCCCGCCCGAGGAGCTGGACAGCGTGATCGACAACATCGGCATCCCCCTGAGCGGCATCGACATGGCCTACAGCAACAGCGGCACCATCGGCCCCCAGGATGGCGATATCCAGGTCACCCTCAAGCCCGGCCACGCGCCCACCGCCGATTACGTGAAGCGCTTGCGCGAGGCCTTGCCGGAGAGTTTCCCCGGAAGCCAGTTCGCCTTCCTGCCGGCGGACATCAGCAGCCAGATCCTCAATTTCGGCGCACCGGCCCCGCTGGACGTGAAGATCTCCGGGCCTGACGATGCGGCCAACCGCGCCTATGCCCTGGAGCTGCAACGGCGCCTGCGCCACGTACCGGGCATCGCCGACTTGCGCCTGCAGCAGTCCACCGGCTATCCGTCGCTGGCGGTCAAGGTCGATCGCCTGCGGGCCAACGGCCTGGGGATCACCGAGCGCGACGTGACCAACAGCATGGTCGCCTCCTTGGCCGGTAGCTCCCAGGTGGCGCCGACCTTCTGGCTCAACCCGAAGAACGGCGTGTCCTACTCCATCGTCGCCGCCACCCCGCAGTACCGCCTGGACAGCCTGCCAGCCCTGGAGGCCTTGCCGGTCACCGGCAGCAACGGCCAGGCGCAGATCCTCGGTGGCCTGGCGAATATCTCCCGCGCTGACAGCCCGGCGGTGGTCAGCCACTACAACATCCAGCCGACCCTGGACCTGTACGCCAACGTCCAGGGCCGCGACCTGGGCGCCGTGGCCCACGACATGCAACAGGTGCTGGACGACGCCGCGGCCCTGCGGCCCAAGGGCGCCACGGTCAGCCTGCACGGGCAGATCGATGCCCTGCACCAGGCCTTCAGCGGCCTGAGCCTGGGGCTGCTGGGGGCTGTGGTGCTGATCTACCTGCTGATCGTGGTCAACTTCCAATCCTGGCTCGACCCGCTGGTGATCATCAGCGCGCTACCGGCGGCCCTGGCCGGCATCGTCTGGATGCTGTTCCTCAGCGGCACCTCGCTGTCGGTGCCGGCGCTGACCGGGGCCATCCTGTGCATGGGGGTGGCCACCGCCAACTCGATCCTGGTAGTGAGCTTCTGCCGCGAGCGCCTGGCGGAACACGGCGATGCCCTGCTGGCCGCCCTGGAAGCCGGCTACACGCGCTTTCGCCCGGTGTGCATGACCGCCCTGGCGATGATCATCGGCATGCTGCCCCTGGCCCTGTCCGAGGAGCAGAACGCGCCCCTGGGCCGGGCGGTGATCGGCGGCCTGCTGCTGGCCACCGTCGCCACCCTGATCTTCGTCCCCGTGGTCTTCAGCCTGGTCCACGGTCGCCGTTCCCACCCCGCTGTCGCTGGAGAAACCACCCATGTCGCCTGACCACACCCCTTCGCGCAAACGCCTGATGCTGCTGGGCATCGGCGGCCTGAGCCTGGCCGCCCTGCTGGTGGCCAGCGGCCTGGCCGCGCGCACCCGGCATGAGCGGGCCGTCGCCGCCTGGACCGAAACCGCCGCCGTGCCCCAAGTGCTGGCGGTGCAACCACAACCCAACGCCCAGGGCGACAGCCTGCGCCTGCCGGCCCACCTGGAAGCCTGGAGCAAGGCGCCGATCCATGCCCGGGTCAGCGGCTACCTCAAGGACTGGAGCGCCGACATCGGCACCCAGGTCGCCGCCGGCCAGGTGCTGGCCCATATCGACAGCCCCGACCTGGACCAGCAAGTGGCCCAGGCCCGGGCGCGGATGCTCCAGCAGCAAGCCACCGCGCGGCTGGCCCAGACCACCGCCGCACGCTGGCAGAACCTGGTGGCCAGCCACTCGGTATCGCGCCAGGAAGCCGACGAAAAACGCGCCAACGCCACCGCCGCCCAGGCCAGTGCCGCAGCGGCCGCCGCCGACTACGCACGGCTCTCGGCCCTGGAAGACTACAAGACCATCCGCGCACCGTTCGCCGGCGTGGTCACGGCCCGCCATACCGACATCGGCCAGCTGGTAAAAGCCGACAGCGACAGCGATCCGCAACTGTTCGACCTGTCCGATACCCACAAGCTGCGGCTGTACGTGCCCATTCCGCAAAACTACGCCAGCGTGATCCGCCCCGGCCTCACGGCCCGGCTGACGGTGCCCGAGCATCCCGGCCAGCAGTTCAGCGCCCAGTTGGTGGGCGACTCCTGCGCCGTCGATCCGCGCTCCGGCACGCTGCTGGCGCAGTTCGTCGCCGCCAACCCCGACGGCGCCCTGCATCCTGGCGACTACGCCGAAGCGAGCCTGGCGCTGGCGGCCGACACCCATGGCCTGAGCATCCCCGCCAGCGCCCTGATCTTCCGCGCCCAGGGCACCCAGGTGGCGCTCATCGACAGCGCAAAACACGTGCACCTGCGCAGCATCCATATCGGCCTGGACCTGGGCGACCGCCTGGTGATCGACCAGGGCCTGCAAGCCTCGGATCAGGTCATCGACAACCCGCCGGACGCCCTGCGCGAAGGCGACCTGGTGCAACTGGCCGACGCCGGAGGTGCCCATGCGCCCAAGGCTTAAGCCCTTCGCCGCGCTGGTGCTGCTGGCGCTGCACGGCTGCTCCCTGGCGCCGCATTACCAGGCGCCGGAGGTGGCGTTGCCAGCGCAGTTTCGTGAACAGAGCGCCGCCGGGCCCTGGCACCCGGCCACGCCCCAGGCCCTCGACGCGCACTGGTGGCGGCTGTACCACGACCCACGGCTCGACGACCTGCAACAGCGCCTGCTCCAGGCCAACCCGGACCTCGCCGCGGCCCTGGCCCACTACGACGGCGCCCAGGCCTACGCCAGCCAGCTGCATGCCGGGCTGTTCCCGCAGATCAGCGCCAGCGCCCAGCCCTTGCGCCAGCGCCAGTCGGACAGCCGACCGCTACGCGGCGGCAGCCAGCCCTCGGTGTACAACAGCAACAGCGCCGGCTTTACATTGGAGTTCGACCTCGATCTCTGGGGCCGGCTGCGCAACCAGGCGCTGGCGGGCGATGCCCAGGCCCAGGCGTCCGGTGATGACCTGGCGGCGGCGCGCCTGAGCCTGCAACGCCAGCTGGCATTGCTCTATGTGCAACTGATCGGCCTGGACGCGCAAAGCAGGATTCTCAGCCGCTCCCTGGAAGACTACGGCCAGGCCCTGCAACTGACCCGTGACCGCTACCAGGGGCAGATCGCCTCGGAGCTGGACCTGACCCGAGCCCAGAGCCAGCTAGCCAATGCCGAGCCCGACCTGGACGAAGTCCGGGCCCAGCGCAACCTCACGGAACACGCCATCGGCGAGCTGGTGGGCGAACCGGCCAGCCAGTTCCGCCTGGCGCCCTCGAAACAACTGCTGGGCCTGCCGGAGGTCCCCCGGCAACTGCCCAGCAGCCTGCTGCAACGCCGGCCGGACATCGCCGCCGCCGAACGCCGGGTATTCGCCGCCAATGCCGGCATCGGCGTGGCGCGAGCGGCCTGGTACCCGGACTTCAGCCTCACCGGCCTGCTCGGCGGCCAGACCCAGGGCAGCGGCAGCCTGCTGGCGGCGGGTAATCGCTACTGGGCCCTGGGACCGCTGATGACCCTGCCGATTTTCGACGGTGGCAGGCTCAGTGCCAACGAGCGCCAGGCCCATGCCGAATTCGAAGAAGCTGCGGCCCATTACCGGGGACAGGTGCTGCGGGCGGTGCGCGAGGTGGAGGACAACCTGGGGCAACTGCGCGACCTGCAACAACAAGCGCTGGACCGACAAGCGGCGGTGAATGCGGCGCTGCACACCCAGTCCCTGGCGATGAACAGCTACCAGGCGGGAGCCGTGAGCTACCTGGATGTGGTCACCGCGCAAACCGCCGCGCTGCAGGCCCAACGCAGCCTGCAAGCCCTGCAGACCCGCCAGTTGCAAGCCAGCGTCGGCCTGCTCACGGCATTGGGTGGAGGCTGGAGCCCCCTGTAGGAGCGAAGCTTGCTCGCGATGCTGGTTAACGGTAACGGGGGGTTACCGGATAAACGCGGGGGCTCTGAAGGCCATCGCGGGCAAGCCTCGCTCCTACTCTTTCCTTAAACCCGCTTTTTACCCGCCATGGATTCTCATATATGACAGTTTCGGAGCGATCGGAAGCCCCATTCCAGAGCATTTTGCCATCACCCAAAAATTCACTGGACATGTAACGTTCATTACATAACTATCGTTTTCTGCTTTTTATGAAACAAAAACTACACCCGACCTTCAAGGCGTGCCGATGCCTTCGCTCAGAACCCTGATCACCGACCCTGCCCTCGACCTGACGCCCTCCGAGCGCAAGGTGGTGCGAGCCCTGCTCGACCACTACCCACGCAACGGCCTGGGGCCCATGTCGCGCCTGGCCGAACATGCCGGGGTCAGCGATCCGACCATCGTGCGCCTGGTGAAAAAGCTCGGCTTCGGCGGCTACGGCGAATTCCAGGACGCCCTGCTCAGCGACATGGATGACCGCCTGCGTTCCCCCAGCACCCTGTTGCACCCCCGGGCCCAGGTGGCCCAGGGCGACACCTGGGGTCGCTACCTGGCCGGCAGCCAGCGCGCCCTGCAGGACACCCAGGCGCTGACCCAGCCCGAGGACATCCGCGTACTCATGGACTGGCTGCTGGACAGCCGCCACTGCGTGCACTGCTTCGGCGGGCGCTTCAGCAGCTTCCTCGCCCAGTACCTGCTCAATCACCTGCGCCTGATGCGCCCGGGCTGTTTCTTTCTCGAAGACAACGCCCAACTGCCGGACCGCCTGTTCGATGTGCAACGCCAGGACGTGGTGCTGCTGTTCGACTACCGCCGCTACCAGTCCCAGGCCCTGCGGGTGGCCAGCGCGGTCAAGGCGCGCAACGCCCGGGTGGTGTTGTTCACCGATATCTACGCATCGCCGCTGCGCGAACTGGCGGACCTGATCATCAGCGCCCCGGTGGAGTCGCTGTCGCCCTTCGACACCCTGGTGCCGGCCTTGGCCCAGGTCGAGGCACTCATTGCCTGCATGACCCCGCGCAGTACCCATCTTGACCAACGCCTGGAGGGCATCGATGCCCTGCGGGCCGAATTCGCTACACACGTGCTGGAGGAGAAATAAGGATGTTCAGCCTGCCCCATCGTTCGCCACGGGACCTGCCCTTCGTCGTCGACCACACCGCCCTGCTGCTGGTGGACATGCAACGGGCCTGGCTCGAGCCTCAGTTCGACCCGCACCTGCAAAGCCCCGAGGGCGAGGCGTTCCTCAAGCGCGCCCGGGAGCAGGTGATCCCCAACCAGCAGAAGCTGTTGGCCGCCGTGCGCGAGGCCCGGCAAAACGTGCTGCACACCATCATCGAGAGCCTCACCGCCGATGGCCGCGACCGCTCCCTGGACCACAAGCTGTCGGACATGCACCTGCCCAAGGGCAGCCCGGAAGCGGCGATCATCGCTGAGCTCGAGCCGGTGGAAAACGAGATCGTGTTGCCCAAGACGTCGTCCGGCGTCTTCAACTCCACCAACATCGACTACGTGCTGCGCAACCTGGAGACTCGCCACCTGATCGTCGCCGGGATCGTCACCGACCAGTGCGTGGACATGGCCGTGCGCGATGCCGCCGACCGCGGCTACCTGGTGACCCTGGTGGAAGACGCCTGCGCCACCTACAGCGATGCCCGGCACCAGGCCTGCCTCAATGCGATCAAGGGCTACTGCTGGATCACCGACACCGCCACGGTGCTGGGCCGCCTGCGGGAGATCCGCGGGTGAGCCGGGGCCAGGGCGTCGAGGCCCTGAGCCCGGTGGCGATGACCAGCATCGTCACCACCGACCTGATCGGCGTCACCCGCGGACGCTCGTTTCCCAGCGATGAGCTGGAGCGCTATCGGCTCGGCGGTTGTGGCTGGGTGCCGGCCAACAGCGCACTGACACCCCAGGACCTGATCGCCGAGGACAACCCCTGGGGCGCCTATGGCGACCTGCGACTGATTCCTGACCTGGACAGCCGGGTCAGCGTCGGGGCCGGGCCCGATGCCTCGGCGCCGCCGCTGGATTTCATCCACGCCGATATCCGCGAGACCGATGGCCAGCCCTGGGCCGCCTGCCCGCGCACCCTGTTGCGCAACGAACTGGCGGCCTACCAGGCCCTGGGCATCCAGGTCATCGCAGCGTTCGAGCATGAATTCAACCTCGACACCGGTAGCGGGCAGGCCGAGCACCTGGCCTTTTCCCTGCAGGCCCAGCGCCAGGGCGCGGACTTCGGCGGTTGGCTGCTGGCAGCCCTGCGCAGCGCCGGGGCCGAGCCGGAGATGTTCCTGCCCGAGTACGGCAAGCACCAATACGAAATCACCTGCCGCCCGACCCAGGGCCTGGCCGCCGCCGACCGGGCGGTGAACGTGCGCGAGATCACCCGCGAGATCGCCCGGCAGCTGGGACATCACGTCAGCTTCGCCCCCAAGACCGCCGAGAACGCGGTGTGCAACGGCGTGCACCTGCACCTGAGCCTGCAGGACCTGGACGGCACGCCGTTGCTCTACGACCCGCAAGCGGTGAGCGGCGACGACCTCTCCAACCTGGGCCAGTACTGGGCCGCCGGGGTGCTCAAGCACCTGCCGGCGCTGTGCGCCTTTACCGCGCCAACGCCGATTTCCTATGCGCGCCTGCAGCCCCATCACTGGAGCGCCTCCTACGCCTGCCTGGGCCTGCGCAACCGCGAAGCCTCGCTGCGGATCTGCCCCACCGTGACCATCGGCGGCAAGGCCGCGGCGCCGCAGTACAACCTGGAGTTCCGGGCCCTGGACGCCACCGCCTCGCCGCACCTGGCCATGGCCGTGGTGCTGATGGCCGGGCGCCTGGGCATCGAGCAACAACTGGCGCTGACCGCGGTGACCGACAAGGTCCCCGACGAACTGAGCGCCGAACAGCGCCTGGCCAGCGGCATTGTGCCGCTGCCCGGCACCCTGCCCCAGGCCCTGGATTGCCTGCGCGAGAACCGCGAGCTGCGGCAACTGCTGCCGCCATCGCTGCTGGATACCTATTTCGCCGTCAAACAAAAGGAAGTGTCCCTGACCGAACACCTGAACGCTGCCCAACTTTGTGAGCACTATGCACGCCTGTACTAAATCTGCCGAGCTGGGGTTGTATACCGAGCCGGCCTACCGCCTGTTCCGGGAAGACTCCGAGCATCCGCTGATTCTGGTGTGCGAGCACGCCAGCCACTATATTCCTCCCGCCCTGAACGACCTGGGGCTGGACCCGGTGGCGGCGCGCGAACACATCGCCTGGGACCCGGGCGCCCTGGAACTGGCCCAGAGCCTGTCCCAGGCCCTGGGGGCGACCCTGATCGCGGCCAACTACTCGCGCCTGCTGGTGGACCTCAACCGTCCACGGCATGCTCCCGACAGCATCCCGCTGCAAAGCGAGATCTACCAGGTCCCGGGCAACCAGCACCTGGACGAAGCGACCCGCGAGTATCGGCGCCAGCAATTGTTCACCCCGTTCCACCAGCGCTTGCAACGGATCATCGACCGGCGCCTGGCCCAGGGCCGTGAAGTGCGCGTGGTGGGTATCCACAGTTTTACCCCGGTGTACTACGGCCAGCCGCGGACGCTGGAAATCGGCGTGCTCTACGGCGGCGCCACCGCCTATGCCGCCCGGGTGTTGGAGGGCTTGTGGGCCCTGCCATTGAAAGTGGCGGGCAACCAGCCTTATGAAATCGACCCGTTGAGCGATATGACGGTACCGGTGCACGGCGATGCCCGGGGCCTGGAATCGATCCTGATCGAGGTGCGCAACGACTTGCTGCGTACCCCAGAGGCGGTACAACGCTGGAGCGATTGCCTGGCACCGCTGCTGTAGTACCTCGGGAGCACCGCAGGTCATCCCATAACGCTGTTAACAGGACTGCAATAACAATCAGAAAAACCGCTGTGGTGTGCCTTTGACCCTGCCAGGTTCAAACACCGGCCCGCGTCCCCAAGCGTCAATGACGACGCTCGCCGCGGGCTTTGCCCCCCTATTGGCTACAAGGAGAACTGCTTCATGGAGATTGAAGAATTCGGCTACAAACAGGAACTCAAGCGCGGGCTGACCCTGCGCGACCTGGTGGTCTACGGGATGATTTTCATGATTCCCATCGCCCCGTTCGGGGTTTACGGCTACGTCAACCAGGAAGCCCCGGGCATGGTGCCCCTGGCCTACATCATCGGCATGGTGGCGATGGTCTTCACCGCCCTGAGCTACGGCGCCATGGCCCGCGCCTTTCCCATCGCCGGCTCGGTGTACTCCTATGCCCAGCGTGGCCTCAACCCCCACGTGGGGTTCCTCGCCGGCTGGCTGATGCTCCTGGACTACCTGCTGATCCCGCCATTGCTCTATGTCTACGCGGCCATGGCGCTCAACCACCTGTACCCGGAAGTGCCCAAGGTCGGCTTCATCCTGGCGTTCCTGGTCAGCGCCACCTTCGTCAACCTGCGGGGCATCACCTTCACCGCGCGGATGAATATCCTGTTCCTGCTGGCGCAACTGGTGGTCCTGGGGATCTTCCTGTTCTACGCCTGGAACGCCCTGCACGGCGGCACCGGCCACGGCCAACTGACCCTGGCGCCGCTCTATAGCCCGGAAAACTTCCACTTCGGCATGCTGATGCAGGGTGTGTCGATCGCGGTGCTGTCGTTCCTGGGTTTCGACGCCATCTCGACCCTGGCCGAAGAGGTCAAGGGCGACCCGGGCCGCAGCGTCGGGCGCGCCGCGCTGATCACCCTGGTGGTGATGGGCGCGATCTTCGTGGTGCAGACCTGGATCGCCACTGACCTGGCCGCCGGCATGGGCTTCAAGTCCGCCGATACCGCGTTCTACGAGATCGCCGAGCTGGCTGCCGGCAGCTGGCTGGCGACCGTCACCGGGGTCGCCACGGCGCTGGCCTGGGGCGTGGCGGTGGCCATCACCTCTCAGGCCGCCGTGTCGCGCCTGCTGTTCGGCATGGCCCGCGATGGCAAGCTGCCCAAGGTGCTGGCCAAGGTCCACCCCAAGCACAACACCCCGCACATCAGCATCTACCTGGTGGCGCTGTTGTCGCTGCTGATCTGCTACCTGTTCATCAACTCGGTGGACACCCTGACCTCGCTGGTCAACTTCGGTGCCCTGAGCGGCTTCATGCTGCTGCACATCACGGTGATCAACTTCTACTGGCGCCGGCAGAAGTCCGGTCAGGTGGTGCGTCATCTGATCTGCCCGTCGATCGGTTTCGTGATCGTTTGCGCCATCATGTACAACATGGGCGTGGATGCGCAGAAACTTGGCGCGATCTGGGTGGTCGCAGGATTGATCTATCTGTTTTTGCTCAACCGGCTGGGCAGCGGTGCCGCCCTGCCCGATCCGCTCAAACAGTAGTGTCGCCGGTGCCGCCCCCAGGGTGCGGCACCCACTGTGCACCACCGGCAACTGCGGTGCGCAGCCAGGCTGCCACGAGAGCGGCCATGAAACTGCGTGGTAATCGACAGTGATGTCTGGCCGCACCGACAGGCGCGGCCCTTGATACAGGAGTACCCCCATGCTGGCCTTGCGTCCCGTGGCGTTATCCGATTTGCCCCAACTGCGGCGCCTGACCCGCGAACGCCTGCTGGGCGCCACATCGCTGGTGGATGACGAAAGCTGCCTGCGCAGGAAGATTCTCAACTCGCAGGCGTCCTTCGCCAGGCAGGAAGCCGGCCGCGGACCGGAAAACTACTTCTTCGTCCTCGAGGACCTGGACACCGGGCAACTGCACGGCTGTTCCGACATCCTCGCCACCACCGGCCTCAGCGAACCCTTCTACAGCCTGCGCAACCGGCCTTTCGTCAGCAGCTCCCGCGAGCTGAACATCCAGCATGGCGTACCGACCCTGTCGCTGTGCCACGACCTCAACGGCCAGACCCTGCTGCGCAGCTTCCACCTGGATGCGCACCTGAGCGGCACGCCCATCGCCCAACTGGCGTCCAGGGCTCGCCTGCTGTTCATCGCCGCCCACCCGCAACGCTTCGCCGAGAGCTGCATCAGCGAGATCATCGGCTACAGCAGCGAGGCCGGCGAGTCACCCTTCTGGGAAGCGGTGGGCCAGCACTTCTTCGACCTGCCCTATATCGAGGCCGAGCGCGTGTGCGCCCTGCAAGGCCGTGGGTTCCTGGCCGAGCTGATGCCCCAGTACCCGATCTATATCCCGATGCTTTCGCAGGCGGCCCAGGATTGCATCGGCCGGATCCATCCCGCTGCCCGGGAAGCCTGTGACATCCTGGTCGACGAAGGCTTCTCGCCCACCCAGTATGTCGACCTGTTCGACGCCGGGCCGACCCTGCAGGCACGCAATAACGAGCTACGCTCGATCATTCAGAGCCGGGTCGCCGCCACTTGCTCGCAACCGCAAAGCGGCCAGGGCCGGCCATGGCTGCTGAGCAACGAACGGCTGGAGGATTTTCGGGCGCTGATCGCCCCCCTGGACGAAGCCCCCGGCGACATCGTGGGCCTGGACCCAAGCGTGCTGCAGGCGTTGCGCCTGGCCCCCGGCGAAGTTGTGCGAGGCGTGGCCTTATGAACCGCGCTGGATTTCGAAACGTGCCTCAATCGCTGCAAGGAGTTCGCCGATGATCGTGCGCCCGATCCGCATCAACGACCTGTCGGCAGTGCTGAGCCTGCTCAAGGGCTGCTGCCGTGAGCTGGACGACCTGAGCAGCGATCCCGAGCGCCTGGCCCACAGGATCCGCTGGGCACAGCGGACATTCGCCGGCCAGGTGGAACGCGCCGATGCCGACTACTTGTTTGTGCTTGAAGATGACGACCTGCAGGTAATCGGTATCTGCGGCCTGAGCGGTGCCATCGGCCTGCGCGAGCCCTGCTACAACTACCGGGTGGGCATCACCCGTGGCAGCGCCCCGGGGCTGGGGATCGAGAAGCAGATCCCGACCCTGTTCCTGTGCAACGAAATGACCGGACAATCCCAACTCTGCTCGTTGTTCCTGCGCCAGGACCAGCGCCAGGGCCATGCCGCACGCTTGTTGTCCACCGCACGCTTGCTGTTCGTCGCCGAGTACCCGGCGCTGTTCGGCGACAAGCTGGTGGTCGAACTGCGTGGCCAGGTCGACAGCGAGGGTGCCTCGCCATTCTGGGACAGCCTGGGGCGGCATTTCTTCAAGATGGATTTCCAACAGGCCAATCGCCTGTCCAGCCAGGGTGGCAAGGCCTCCATCGCCGAACTCATGCCGCGCCAGCCGCTCTACACCTGCCTGCTCAGCCCTACCGCCCAGGCCGCCATCGGCCAGGCCCACGCCAGCACCGATCAAGCGGTCGGCATCCTGCGCGAGGAAGGCTTCAACCACCAGGGCTGCATCGACATTTTCGATGGCGGGCCGGTGATCGAGGCCCAGGTGATGAACATCCGCAGCGTCCGCGAAAGCCGGACCCTGCCGTTGCTGGTGGGCAGCCTGGACGAACAGGCGCCGCTGTGGCTGATCTACAACCGCCGCCTGGAAACATGCCGCATCACCGCAGCCCCCGGGCGCCTGGTCGCCGGTTGCCTGCTGGTGGACCGCCAGACCACCAAGCACCTGCAACTGCAGCCCGGCGATACCGTGCGCGCCGTACCGCTGCTGGCCTGCCTCTCCGAGACCAGCAACCAGACCCAGGTGCGCACCTCCCCCGCCACCGCCTGGTAACGCCGGCCCCGTCCGTGTAGCCACTGCCGCAAGCTTGGCCCCGCGCTGAAGCCCCTGCGCACCTTGGCGCAAGCTCGACAGCGGCTACAGGGTTCGGCAGATGATGATGGGTGCCAACGGCTGCAGGATTGACGAACGGCAGGACGGATGTTCAGATGCCGCCCTGTTTCAGGTGCCTCACGCCGCCGTGCGTGAGGTGAAACGGGAAACCGGTGCGCCCCCAGGGGCAAGTCCGGTGCTGCCCCCGCAACGGTAAGCGAGTGCTGCATTCAACACGCCACTGTACCCAAGGTATGGGAAGGCGAATGCAGCCAGCCTCGCAAGCCCGGAGACCGGCCTGAAGCATCTGTTTGGCAATCCTGCGGTGGGCGGGCATGGGCCGGTGTGGGCGCGTGCGCGTGCCTGCCACCTTCTCCCTGCGTGCTTCCCGAAGACACTTTCGAGAAGACCAAGAATGACAACAACACACACTTCCCTTGCGCGCGACTGGCGTGCTCCGCGCCGTTCCATGGGCGGCGCCCTGCTCGGCTGTCTGTTCAGCCCCTGGCTGCTGGCGGACGACACCTCCCTGAAGCTGGACCAGCAGTTCGTGTCCGCCCCGTCGGTGGAGTCCACCACCGTGGCCGAGATGGCCAAGTACGGCAGCAAGGTGGAAATCATCGATCGCCAGCAGATCGAACGCGCCGGCCCCAGCAGCGACATCACCCGGGTCCTGCAAATGTACGTGCCGGGCCTCTATGTGGCGCCCAAGAACGGCCCCTTCGACTACGGCACCTATTCGCTGCTGGGCGGGCGCAACGATGACACGCTGATCCTGCTCGATGGCGTGCGCCTGAACAACCGCCTGTACGGCGGTTTGTACCTGGATACCCTGCCAGCCAACGCCATCGAGCGCATCGAAGTGCTCAAGGGCGGCCAGAGCCTGCTGTTCGGCACCCAGGCGGTGTCCGGGGTGATCAACATCGTCACCCGCAGCCCACAGACCCGCGACGCCTCCGGCGAAGTCAACCTGGGCCTGGACAGCTTCATGGGCAGGAGCGGCGATGCCCGGGTGGAACGCATCTTCAGCAACGGCCTGGGCGACCTCGGCTTGCTGGCCTATGTCAGCCACAACGTTTCCGACGGCTACCAGCCGTTTCGCAACAGCGCCTACAACACCAGCACCAAGGACAAGAAGCGCTCCTATGAGGTGACCACCTTCGGCGCCAAGGCGATCCAGGGGTTCGGCGACGACTCGCGCCTGGAGCTGTTCTACCAGTACACCGACGCCAACCTGGATTTTGCCCGCGCCGCGAACAACAAGAAGACCACCAACGACCGGGTCCAGCAGATCGCCACCGCCACCTTCGAGCAACGCCTGGGCGAGCGCTTCAGCTACTTCGTCAAGGGCCATGTCAACGATTGGGACACGCGCTACACCCGTATCAACAGCAACGATGATGGCGGCATCAAGGTCATCAACCACAACGACTACTGGGGCTTCACCGACTGGGGCGTGCAAGCCGAGGGCAAGGCCGAGCTGGACGGCGGCCATGTGCTGGTGTTCGGCACCGACAACCAGTGGTTCAAGGGCCAGGACGACGTACTCAAGATCGACGACAACAAGGCCCAGGCCAACGCCCTGTATACCCAGTTGCGCCCGGTGTTCGAAGCCCTGCCGGACTGGCACCCGAGCATTGGCGTGCGCCACGAGAAAATCAGCGGCGGCGAGAGCGCCACGGTGGGCATGCTCACCTCGCTGTACGACCTCACGCCCAACTGGCAACTGCGCGGCCAGTACGGCAATGCCTTCAAGCTGCCCAACGCCGAGCAGTTGTTCGCCAACGAACCCTATGAAAAAGGCAACCGCAACCTCAAGCCGGAAAAGAGCGTCAATGCTGAGCTGGGCCTGGACTACAAGGGCAGCCTGCTGGCCGGTGAATTCAATGCCAGCGTCACCGCCTACCGGCGCAAGATCGACGACCTGATTGCCCTGGACAACAAACAATTCGTCAACGGTGACAAACAGGTCAGGGTCCGGGGCATCGAGGTGGACGGACGCTGGCAGTTCAGCCCGCAATGGAACCTGTCCGCCGACATGACCCGCAACCTGGTCGAGTCACGCAACGTGACCCTGAGCAACATCCCCGGATTCTTCGCCCGCTCGCGCCTGGGCTTCGAATCGCAGGACCGCATGTGGGGCGTGGGCGGCGCGATTCGCTATATCGGCCAGATCGACAGTCCACGCAAGCTCGACTACGGCCATTACTCGGTGGTGGATGCCGACGCCTATCGCTACCTCGACACGGCCCAGCAGCATCGCCTGAGCCTGCTGGTGGAGAACCTGTTCGACCGTGACTACACCACCAGCATGACCAACGACACGCCAGCGCTGGACAACCTGGGGCGCCCCTTCACCACCGAAGTGCGCTACACCTACCGCTTCTGAGGCCGACCGACATGCATGAACACTATCAACGGGTGTTGTTCGTCGGTCCCGGCCTGCTGGGTGGCGCCCTCGGCCAGGCCTTCTGCCGCGAGCTCGAGGGCCTGCACGAGAACAGCGTCGAGACCCGGGTGATCGATACCCTGGATGGCTTCGACAGCCTCTGGGCTGCCCTGGACGAAACGCTGGCCAAGGCTGGCGCGGCGTTGCTGGTGGTGGACCTGGAACCCAGCTCCGACAGCGCCTACCTGGACTGGCTGCGCGATGAACTGGGACGCCGCGCCCGTGCCCACTCCCAGGCGCCACGGCTGTGGGTCACCGCCCAGGCCCTGGGTCGCCGGGGGCTGGATGCGGCCCTGGCCTGGGCCAGCATCGCCCAGCGCGAACGCCACCTGCCATGCGACCAGGTCAACCCGGTGGCCAGCGATCCGGACTGGTCGCAGGTGCCGCCCCACGCCCGCCAGGTATTGCTCTGCACCGGCCCGCGCTGTGTCCGGCGCGGCGCCCTGCCCTTGTGGAAGACCCTGCGTCGCGAGCTGCTGCGCCTTGATCTCATGGAGAAGCCCGGAGGCGTGCTGCTGACCCGCACCGCCTGCCAGTTCCCCTGCAACCTGGGACCGGTGCTCACCGTGCACCCGGATGGCTGCTGGTACCGGATCGAGAACGACAGCCAGGTGCTGCAACTGGTGGAGGGGCACCTGCTGGCAGGCGAGCCCGTCGCCCAGTTGCAGATCGCCGCACCGTATGGAGTACCCACCGATGCCTAGGACAGCCCGGGCCAGATGCCTGGCCATCCTGCTGTGGTTGGCCAGTGGGCCGGCCCTGGCCGGCAGCTACGAAAACTGCGGCAAGAGCTGGCCCAGCCCCGGCACGCCGCAGCGCATCGTCGCCCTCAACCAGCACAGCGCCGACCTGCTGCTGGCCCTGGGCGCCGGGCCGGCGCTGATCGGCGTCGCCTACCTGGACGACGATGGCCAGGCCATGGCCCAGGGGCAGTACCACGGGGTGCCGGTGATCGCCCGCCAGTACCCGTCGGCCGAGGTGCTGTACAGCCTCAAGCCCGACCTGGTGGTGGGCGGTTTCGCCTCGGCCTTCCCCGACAACTTCAGCTCCCGCGAGCGCCTGGGCGCCATCGGCGTCGGCAGCTACCTGCTGGAGTCGGCCTGCGCCGGGCATGACGAGGACTACTTCGGGCACATCCGCCGCGACCTGTTGACCCTGGGCCAGTTGTTGGGCAAGCAGGAACGGGCCCAGCAGTTGATCGCCCAGATGGATACCGACCTCGCCTCGGCCCGGGCCCTGTACCAGGACCAACCCCAGCCCTCGGTGTTCTACCTGGACAGCGAGGTCAACGGCCTGGCCAGCCAGGGCCGACGGGGGTTTGTCGGGGTGTTGCTGCAAGCTGCCGGAGCCCGCAACAGCTTCGCCGCCATCGACCGCCCGCGCCTGGTGGTGGACAGCGAGACCCTGCTGGCCAATGACCCGGAAGTGATGCTGCTGGCCGATGCCCTGTGGTCGCCGGCCGCACGCAAGCGCCGCCTGCTGCAGGGCGATCCGGTGCTGTCGCGGCTGCGGGCAGTGCGCGAGCAACGCCTGATCGACATCCCCTTCACCCAGTTGGTCCCCGGTATCGCCAGCGCCCGCACCGCCCTGGAACTGGCCCGGCGCCTGCACCCGCCGCAGGATTGAGCGCATAGCGGTAGCGGCCCAGCCTCGGTGGCCGCTGCCGCAGGCTGCGTACGGCCGCGCAGCGAACGCAAAACGTGAGCCCGACACCATCGCCGCAAGCCCCTTCGGGCCTGGGCGCAGCTTCGCAGGCTCAGCTGCGGCTACAGGGAGTTGAGCAGGTGCCGTTGTGGCGGGTGGCAGCTGACGTTGTTGCGCCCGCAGGTCTTGGCCGCATACAGCGCCTGGTCGGCGTCGTGGAGCCAACCCATGGCTTCTTCATGCCGGGAGTCGAAGGCGGCCAGGCCGATACTCAGGCTGACCTGCAAGGCCGGGGTCTGCTCATAGCCCAGGGCGCCGAAACGCCCGCGCAGCGCCTCCATCAACTCGGCGGCATGCTCCAGGGGGACATCCGGCAGGATCACGCAGAACTCGTCACCGCCGTAGCGACCGGCCTGGTCGCTGATGCGCAGGTTCTGGCGCAGCAGCTTGCTCAACTGGCGCAGTACCACATCGCCGGCCACATGGCCGTAGGTGTCGTTGATGACCTTGAAGTGATCGATATCGATCAGGGCGATGGCGCCGCCATGGTCCTGGCGCTTGCAGCGCTGGAACTCGATCTCCAACTGGTCCTTCCAGGCGCCGTGGTTGAGCAACCCGGTCAGGCTGTCGGTACGGCTCAAGGCCAACAGCTCGCGCTTGTGCCGGGCCAGGGTCACCGCCTGCTGGTAGCAGATGTATCCCAGGGCCAGCGGGTACAGGGTCAACATCGGCAGGCAGGCATACAGCTGCTCGGGCGAGGTGCGGGCAGCGAAGGCGAAACCGAAGATCCCCAGGCCCAGGCCAATGCCCAACAGTTGGGCCACGCAGCCAGCGAGAAAGAACCGCACCCCGCCCATGGCGATATTGTTCATGGCCATCATGCCCAGGGTGGTGGCCAGCGGCAGCGGATTGAACTGCATGGCCGCGACCCAGAAGCCCCCCAGCAGCGAATCCACCAGCAGGTTGCGGTATTCGGCGCGAAACGGCTGTCGGGCCAGGCGCGCCCACTGGTAGGCCAGGTGTGGCCAGGCGAAGGCGTTGAACAACATGAAGCCCCAGACCCAGGGCGCTGGCTGCAAGGGCGCCATGCCCTCGACAACGCAGAAGAACCCCAGGGCCAGCCCCAGGGTGCGCGAGCGGTAGAGCCTCCTGGCCAACGACAATCCCTTCCCTCTGGTGTACTGCTCAGGGGCCAAATCGCCTCCGTCCAGCGTTGGGAAAGATGCAACGAGCGGATAGGAATCAACCGGTGCATGCCGATCGATGCGAACTCAAAACGCCATCATCCATACAGGCCTGTTTTACCAGCCTCGGCGCGGTTGTTCGGGAATATTTGGCTATAACCGCAAGGCCCTCGATAACCAATTTTCCAGGAGCCCTGGCCGCAGCCTCCAGCTCCATGGCCAAAGTGGCTGCCGGCCCTGGCTGTCGCCGGGGGCCATGCAGTCGTTTGCAGAATGAAGTTCAGAGGAACTTTCGTTTGTCAGCCCTGACGGCGCTGCGCAGAATCGAGGCCGACCCGCTCCTCTCACGCCTCGATCCATTGCCACGGGAACCTTGTCCATGAGCCACCAGCGCTTCGTCAGTCCTGACCTGATCCGCCAGGGATTTTCCCGGGCGATGTCGGATATGTACCGCGAGGAGGTGCCACTGTATGGCGACCTGATGCAACTGGTGGCCCAGGTCAACGCCCAGGTACTGGAGCAACAACCGGCCATTGCCCAGCACCTGCAACACACCGGCGAATTGCAACGCCTGGACCTGGAGCGCCATGGCGCGATCCGCGTCGGCACCGCCGCCGAGCTGGCGACCCTGGCGCGCCTGTTCGCCGTGATGGGCATGCAACCGGTGGGCTACTACGACCTCACCCCCGCCGGGGTGCCGGTGCACTCCACGGCGTTTCGCGCGGTGCATGAACAGGCCCTGCAGCTCAGCCCGTTCCGGGTCTTCACCTCGCTGCTGCGCCTGGAGCTGATCGACAACCCCGAACTGCGCGCATTCGCCGAGCAGGTGCTGGCGCGGCGCTCGATCTTCACCCCCCGGGTGCTGGAGCTGATCCATCAGGCCGAGGACCAGGGCGGCCTCACCGCCGACGCCGCCGAAGCGTTCATCCAGCAAGCCCTGGAGACCTTCCGCTGGCACCACCACGCCACGGTCAGCGCCGCCCAGTACGCCAACCTCAGTGCCCAGCACCGGTTGATCGCCGACGTGGTGGCGTTCAAGGGCCCGCATATCAACCACCTGACCCCACGCACCCTGGACATCGACGAAGTACAGCGGTTGATGCCCGCGCATGGCATCACCCCCAAGGCGGTGATCGAGGGCCCGCCGCGCCGCGATTGCCCGATCCTGTTGCGCCAGACCAGCTTCAAGGCCCTGGAGGAAAGCGTCGCCTTCACCGACCAGGCGCACAACCAGGGCAGCCACAGCGCCCGCTTCGGCGAGATCGAACAGCGTGGCGCGGCCCTCACGCCCAAAGGCCGGGCACTCTACGACCGCCTGTTGAATGCCGCCCGCGACGAGCTCGGTGACTTCCCCAGCGAAGCCAATGCCCAGCGCTACAACCAGTTGATGCAGCAACACTTCGCCGAGTTTCCCGACAGCCACGACGCCATGCGCCAGCAGGGCCTGGCCTATTTCCGCTATTTCACCAGCGAAGCCGGGCTCGCCGCCCGCACCGAGCCCGGTCGCCCTACCACGGTGCAAGCGCTGCTGGCCGCCGGGCACCTGGGCTGCGAGCCCCTGGTGTACGAGGACTTTTTGCCGGTCAGCGCCGCCGGGATCTTCCAGTCCAACCTTGGCGACGACAGCCAGAGCCATTACGCCGGGCACTCCAACCGCCAGGTATTCGAAACGGCCCTGGGCCGGTCGACCCTCGATGAGTTGCAGCTGTACGCCCAGACCCAGCGGCGCTCCCTGGAGCAGTGCGCCGAAGCTTTGGGCCTGCCCGCCCTGTAAGCGCAAGAATCCATGGCCGGGAAACGGCGGCAAGGCTATCCTGCCGCCATTTGCGCCACCTGCCGGTGGCGTCTTCCAGGGATGGTTCCATGAAATTCAGCACCGGCCTGCTGTTCTGCGCTGCACTGGGCCTGGCCTCGGCCAGCCACGGCGAACAAATCGTCAACGACATCACCCAACTCAATCCCATCGTGGTCGACCAGGTGGCGCAGCCCACTCGCCTGGAGCAGATCGTCCAGCTGGTGGCCGACCACCCCGGGCCCATCGCCATCGGCGGCGGCCGCTACAGCATGGGCGGGCAAACCGCCACCGAGCACGCGCTGCAGATCGACATGCGGCGCTTCGACCAGGTCCTGGCGTTCTCCCGCGAGCGCAAGGAAATCACGGTCCAGGCCGGTATCACCTGGCGCGCCCTGCAAACCTTCATCGACCCTTACGATCTGTCCGTGAGCATCATGCAGAGCTACGCCAACTTCACCGTCGGCGGCGCCCTGAGCGTCAACGCCCATGGCCGCTACATCGGCTACGGGCCACTGGTGGGCTCGGTGAAGTCGATCAAGCTGGTGCTGGCCGACGGCCAGGTGATCGAGGCCAGCCCGCAAAACAATGCCGAGCTGTTCTACGGCGCCATCGGCGGCTACGGCGGCCTGGGAGTGATAGCCGAAGCCACCTTGCAGCTGAGCGACAACGTGCGCCTGCTGCGGACCTTCGAAGAAATGCCCCTGGAGCGCTACAACGACTATTTCTTCCAGCACATCGCCAATGATCCCAAGGTGATCCTGCACAACGCCGTGCTCTACCCCAACCAGTACCAGCACCTGCGCGCGGTGTCCTACAGCCAGACCGAGCTGCCGGTGACGGTCGAGGAGCGCCTCACGCCCCTGGACCGCAACTACTGGAAGGAACGCCGGGCCATGAAGGTGGTGAGCCAATGGCCCATGGGCAAGTCGATCCGCGAAGAGGTGATCGACCCGCTGGTGTTCAAGCGCCAGCAGGTGGTCTGGCGCAACTACGAGGCCAGCCTCGACGTGCGTGAGCTGGAGCCGGCATCCCGGGCCAGGCGCACCTACGTGTTGCAGGAGTACTTCGTGCCCCCTGGGCAGTTGCAAGGCTTCGTCGAGGACATGGGCGAGACCCTGCGCAAGCACAAGGTCAATGTGATCAACCTGTCCATCCGCCACGCCAAGGCCGATCCCGGCACGCTGCTGGCCTGGGCCCGGACCGACGTGTTCGCCCTGGTGTTGTACTACCAGCAAGACACCCGCCCGGCCGCCCGCGATGAGGTGCGCCAGTGGACCCGGTCCCTGGTGGACAGCGCCATCCGCCACGGCGGCAGCTACTACCTGCCCTACCAGATCCTGGCCACGCCTGAGCAGTTCCACGCGGCCTATCCCCGGGCCAACGAGTTCTTCGCCCTCAAGGCGCGGGTCGATCCGCACAACAAGTTCCGCAACAAGCTGTGGGATGCCTACGCCCCGCAGCGCCCGGGCCCAAAACCCTCGGAACGCTAGCGGGCGATGGACTTCTGCGAGGCCAGGACCTTGCGCTGTTGCAGGTAGATCACCGCATCGCCATCAAAAGCCAGCACCTTGTCGGCGGTCAGCGGGCCGCCGTCGCCGTCTTCGTAGCGCACCCAGCCTTCATCCCACAGATCGCCGCTGGCATGACGCACCTGGACGAAGAACAGCGGCGGCTCGGCGCGGGTGATCTCGACGAAGTAACCGCCATCGGCGGCGCCCTGCCATTGGGCCCCGGGGTGGTTGGCCAAGGGCAGGGGCGGCGTTCGGGCGAACTCCACCTTGGCCAGCACCAGGCCAAGCAGCACCAGCGCCAGCACACCGATCGACATCAACAAACGTTGCAACCAGATCAATCCCGGATCTCCAATAGCGTCCATGGCCCTCGTGGGCTCGGGCAAGGGGCGCATTCTGTTGAACGGGCCCGGCCCACGCAAGCAAAACCACCGCTCGGCTTGCCAGCCGGCCCCGGCTGCGGCAGCCTTGGCGCCACTCATCTCCCGGCCCGTGGAAACCCTGCCCATGCGTATCACCCTGACCGCCCTGCATCCTGAAATGCCCGATGGCCCGTGGGTCGGTTTCAGTTGCGCCGTGGGCAACGGACGCGGCCAGTGGTCGGGGTCGCTTCCGCCCCTGGCCAGCGAGCACGAGGTGGAGCTCGCCCTAGAGGACGGCTTCCAGTGGGACCACAACCTGCACGCAAGTCCCAACAGCGCCCCCCGCATGGACTGGAGCGCCGATGGCTTGCGGATCAACGCGCAGTTGTTGCAGGTGGACAGCGATGGCGGCGCAGCACTTTCTATCGGCGGGTCCATCGTCCTGCTGTCGTTGCAGGGCGCATCGCAAGACGGCCCGCAATGGGTCGAGCTGCAGGCCCGCAAGGTGGCGTTGTACCCGGTAGTTCTCTGACTGGGGCACGCAATAAGGCGACCCTCGATGAGGGTGGAGCGCTGATGAATAAGAGGGGGTGGAACGATGTGCGCAGGGCGCGGATCAGGAGGAGGTGTTCGCCCAGTGCTCTGGCCTTGGCAATCCTTGCACCGGTAAAGAGCCCTTGCACCGGGCGAACGGTTCGCATTCTAGTGCAACTGCCAGGGAAAGTCCGAGGACTGATTCTGAATAAAACTGGATTGATGAATTATCTGTATTTCAAGTAGGAAATTTCACACCCCCCAGGCCACTCCTGGCGCTGGTTTAGCCACTGGCGCGGGCCACTGCCTAACCGTTCGCCATTAATGCTCCAGGCACTCATCGGCCACCGGATACTTGACCACGACTCGATTGCGATACAGGCACTCCTGCTGCACCAGCTCGGAATCCTGGCCCTTGGTGCGGATGTCGCGCCAGATCTGGTTCTCGCGAAACACCCGACCACCCTCGCGAACGAAACGGTGCTCCCGCTGATAGACGTGGTAGCGGTAGCCGCGTGGTTGCTCGCACAACAGCTCGCCCTCGAGCTGATGCGCGCCGACGTGCAGCTTGAGCTGGAAGGCGTGCGGCCCGGGGTTGTGCAGCACCAGGTCGATGTAGTTGTAGAAGATCGCCGCGCCGGAACCGAAAGGCAGCACCCGGCCCTCGTCGGGAAAGGGGTCGAAGCTGTGGTTGGCCCGCTCCACCACCTGCAACGGCGAGTGGATCGCCATCCAGTGGATCAGGTTGCTCAGCTGGCAGATGCCCCCGCCGATACCGCTGCGCGCCTCGCCGAACGACAGCTCCATGCCCTCGACGAACCCCCGCGCGCGACTGGGCCGGCCCACCAGCTGGCAGAAGGAAAAATACTCCCCCGGGCCGATGCGCACCCCATCGATGCAAGCCACCGCCAGCCTGAGATTGATCACCTTGTTGTGCTGCAGGGCCAGGTCGCTGTCGCCCAGGGTGCGGATCAGCTTGGAGGTGTGCTTGATGTAGCGATGGGGCAAGCGCGGGCTGTCGGCTACGGGGCGCGCATAACGCCGGCCGGAAAAACGCCAGGCCAGGCTGCGCGCCAGGCGCTTCTGGCGCACGCGCAGCCAGTACAACAACGGATGGTACGAAGACAACGGCTTCATCGATGGGTATGGGCCAGCCCAGGGCCAGCTTCGTCCTTGAAAAAAAGAGCGGCATCTTAGCCGCAAGTCCGCCGCCCCACTAGCCAGGAGTCCGGCCTCTAGGCGCCGCCCTGCCCCAGCAATTGGCTCAAGGCAGCACGCAGCTTGCCTGGCTTCACCGGTTTGTTGAGCAGCGGCGCGCCCAATTGCTGCAAGGCCCGCCGGCACTGATCGCTGCGGTCGGCGGTGATGATCACCGCCGGCAACGGCTGGCCGAAGTGCTCGCGCAACTGGCGCACCACCTCGCACCCGGTGATGCCGTGATCCAGGTGGAAGTCCGCCAGAATCAGCTCCGGCGCCTGGCCCTGCAACGCCTCCAGGGCCGCCGCCTGGTCAGTGGCGGTGACGACCCGGCACCCCCACTGCCCCAGCAACGCGGCCATGCTGTCCAGGATGCTCAGCTCATTGTCCAGCACCAGCAGCCGGCGCCCGGGCAGCGGGTTGCCGGTGCTCGGCTGCGGCGCTTGCTGGCCGATGGGCAGCGGCATACGAGCGGCCAGGGGCACCTCGATGCTGAACCGCGAACCACGGCCCGGACGCGAATGCACCTGCACCCGGTAGCCGAGGATGCGGGCGATGCGCTCGACGATCGCCAGCCCCAAGCCAACCCCCTTGCGATCGGCGGCGCGGCCCACGTCCAGCTGGTTGAACTCGAGGAAGATCGACTCCAGGCGGTCGGCGGCGATCCCGCGCCCGGTGTCCCAGATCTCCAGCCGCAGGTACTCGCCCCGGCGCCGCGCCGCCAGCAGGATGCTGCCGCGCTCGGTGTAGCGACAGGCATTGCTCAACAGGTTGCGCAGGATTCGCGTCAGCAACCGCAGGTCGGTGAACAGCGCGTAGTCCCCCAGGCGCACCCGCAACTCCAGGCCAGCGGCCTCAGCGACCGACTGGAACTCGGACACCAGTGGCGCGAGGATTTCATCCAGGCGATAAGTCGCCGGATCGGGCTTGACCGCCGCCTGGTCCAGGCGGGAGATATCCAGCAGGTCGGTGAGCAGGTCCTCGGCGCCCTCCAGGGCCTGGTGGGTGCGCTCCACCAACAGTTGCTCGGCACTGGGCAACTGGCGCTCGCGCAGGGTGGAGATCAGCAAGCGCGCGGCATTCAAGGGTTGCAGCAGGTCGTGGCTGGCGGCGGCCAGGTACTTGTCCTTGCTGCGGTTGGCAGCCTCGGCGGCATCCCGCGCCTCCCGCGCTTCCCGTTCGCTGCGCTCGCGCCGCAGGATCTGCTGTTGCAGCTCGCGGTTGGCGTCCAGCAGTTCATCGGTGCGCGCGGTCACCCGCTGTTCCAGCTGGTCATTGAGTTGCTCCAGGCGTTGCTGGGCCAGCTTGCGCTCGGTGATATCGGCAACGAAACCCTCCACCAGCCCGGCTTCATCGGGCTTGAGCAGCAGGTTCATCAGCACGTCGATACTGCTACCGTCCTTGCGCCGCAGTTGAGTCTCGTAGCCCAGCAAGCTGCGCTCGCGTTGCAACTGCTCGCCGATGGCCTCCAGCTCCTGGGCGCCGCCGACGAACAAGTTGCCGGCCAGGTCGGCCAGCGAGAACAGCACTTCCTGGGGGTCCTGGTAACCCAGCATGCGCGCCAGGGCCGGGTTGGCGGCGCGCATGCCGGCCTGCAGGCTGGCCTGGAAGATCCCGTGCACGGCGTGCTCGAACAGCCACTTGTAGCGGTTGCGCTCGGTTTCCAGGTCTTCCAGGCGTGCGGCCAGCTCCGGGTAGTGACTCTTGCGCGCCGAGTGATTGCCCAGGCCCAGCAGCCCGGCCAGGGCCCGTTGCTGCTCGTCAGAGGGCCTCGCCATAGACCACCTCGACATCGCGCTGGCTCGACTCCCGGGGGTTGGTAAGGATGCACGGGTCGTCCATCGCATGGCGCGACAGGAACGGAATATCGCTGCTGCTGACCCCATGCAGGCTCAACGTTTCGTGGAAGCCGATGGCCTGCTTGAGCGCGATCAGGTGGTCCACCAGGCGCCGGCAGATCTGCTGTTGGTTGAGGCCGCGACAGTCGATGCCGAAGGTCTCGGCGATCACCTTGAAACGCTCCGGTGCCGAGCTGTAGTTGAACGCCACCACGTGCTCCACCAGCACCGCATTGCACAGCCCGTGAGGCAGGTCGAGGAAGCCGCCCAGGCTGTGGGACATGGCATGCACCGCGCCGAGGATCGCATTGGAAAACGCCAGTCCGGCCTGCATGCTGCCGAGCATGATCTTCTCGCGCAGGGCGATGTCCTGCGGGTTGGCGATCATCTGCACCAGGTTGCCGTTGATCAGGCGCATGGCCTCCAGGGCATGGGGGTCGGTGAGCGGGCCGTGGCCGGTGGAGACGAACGCCTCGATGGCATGCACCAGGGCGTCGATGCCGGTGCAGGCGGAGAGGAACGGGTCCATGCCCTGGGTGGTTTGCGGATCGATCAGCGACACATCGGGGACCACCGCCTTGCTGACGATGGAGAACTTCATCCGTTCCTGCTGGTTGGAAATGATGACGAACTGCGAGACATCCGCCGAGGTCCCGGCGGTGGTGGGAATCATGATCAATGGCGGGCTGGGCATGCGGAGCATGTCCACCCCCTCGAACTCCAGGATGCTGCGCCCGTGGGCCACCACGATACCGATGCCCTTGCCGCAATCCATCGGGCTGCCGCCGCCGACGGCGACGATCACGTCGCAGGCGTTTTCCCGGTAGACCTCGGCGCCCTGCATCACCTCCTCCACCCGCGGGTTGGGCGACACCGCGCTGTACAGGCAGTGCTCCACGCCCTGGGCCTGGAGGCTGGCCAGGACATCGGCGACCCAGCCGGCGGCGATCACCCCGGGGTCGCTGACCACCAGGACCTTGCGCGCACCGAAGGTCTTCGCATAGTTGCCGACGTTATGCCGGCAACCGGCGCCAAAGATGATTTCCGGGGAGACGAACTTGCGCAGCAGACTGAGATTCTGGCCCATGGCAAAAGCCTGTTTTCTTATTGTTCTGGAAAGAACGCCAGCCTAAAGCATCGCCGGGCGAATGCAATCCGACCATGGTGCCCCCTCGCCTCGTGTGGCCGCCGCAGACTGCGCACGGCCCGGTACGGGTCGCCCGATCAGGTGGTGCGATCGGCCTGATGCACCGCGCCGCCTGGTTTACGGGCGCTGCGCACCCGGTCGCAGCCTCGCGGGCTCGGCAGCGGCTACAGGTGCAGGTCCATGCCGTCGTGGGCCACTTCGATGCCACGGCACAGCAATTGGGCATGCTCGGCGGAGTCTTCGTCGAGGATCGGGTTGGTGTTGTTGATGTGGATCAGCACCTTGCGCGCCCTTGGGAACGCCTCCAGTACCTCGAGCATGCCGCCGGGGCCGCTTTGCGCCAGGTGGCCCATCTCGCTGCCGAACTTGTCGCCGACCCCGCACTGGCGCATCTCGTCATCGCGCCACAGGGTGCCGTCCACCAGCAGGCAGTCGGCGCGGCCCATCCATTCCAGCAGGGCCTGGTCCACCTGACCCAGGCCCGGGGCGTAGAACAGGCTGGCGCCGCTGCGCCGGTCCTCGACGAACAGGCCGATGTTGTCCCCCGGATGGGGGTTGCCGCGATGGGGCGAATACGGCGGCGCACTGCTGCGCAGGACAATGGCCCGCAGCAGCAGGTCCGGGCAGGCCGGTACGCTGAAGGTGCGGCCATCGAGGTGGATCGGCTGCCAGGCCAGGCCGCCGTTCCAGTGGCTGAGCATGTTGAACAGCGGGAAACCGCTGCACAGGTCCTGGTGCACCATCTCGGTACACCAGACCTGATGCGGGCAGCCCTCGCGCAGGCTGAGCAGGCCAGTGCAATGGTCGATCTGGCTGTCCAGCAGGATCACCCCGGCCAGCGCCGAGTCCCGCAGTTGCCGTGCCGGTTGCAAGGGAGGAAAAGACGCCAGTTGCACGCGAATGTCCGGCGAGGCGTTGCACAGGATCCAGTCCACGCCGTTGTCGCTCAAGGCGATGGACGATTGCGTGCGCGGCCGGGCTCGCAGGCTGGCATTGCGCACGCCGGCGCAGTTGCGGCAATTGCAGTTCCACTGCGGGAAACCGCCGCCCGCTGCGGAACCGAGGATGCGGATATGCATGGTGTGCTCCGAAGACAGAAGACTCCGGTCGCCACCCGTAGCGACCGGAGCGGAACGGCTCAGCGATTGGCGAAGTACAGGGTCACTTCGAAGCCGATGCGCAGGTCGGTGTAGGCGGGTTTATGCCACATGGGGTCGATCCTCTTGTCGTGCCGGGGGATTCCGGTAACCGCATTAATGCACGGTGGACGGTGGGACCGAATGCTACTTTGGCACCGGTTGGCGGATGCCTTGGTAGGGGTAGGGGCAGCTACAAGTTACAAGCTACAAGCGGCAAGATAGGAGCGACAAAGGCACGCATGGGTCGCTTGAAGCTTGCCGCTTGCCGCTGCCTAGAAGAAGCCCAGCGGATTGATGTCGTAGCTCACCAGCAGGTTCTTGGTCTGCTGGTAGTGGTCGAGCATCATCTTGTGGGTTTCGCGGCCCACGCCGGACTTTTTGTAGCCACCGAATGCCGCATGGGCCGGGTACAGGTGATAGCAGTTGGTCCACACGCGACCAGCCTTGATCGCCCGGCCCATGCGGTAGGCACGGTTGATGTCGCGGGTCCAGACCCCGGCCCCGAGGCCGAACTCGCTGTCGTTGGCGATCGCCAGGGCCTCGGCTTCGTCCTTGAAGGTGGTCACCCCCACCACCGGGCCGAAGATCTCTTCCTGGAACACGCGCATCTGGTTATGCCCCCTGAGCAGGGTCGGCTGGATGTAGTAGCCGCTGGCAAGGTCGCCCGCAAGGGGTTCGATGGCGCCGCCGGTCAACAGCTGGGCGCCCTCCTCCTGGGCGATCTGCAGGTAGGAGAGGATCTTCTCGTACTGCTGCCGGGACGCCTGGGCGCCGACCATGGTTTCGGTGTCCAGCGGGTTGCCGCGCTTGATCTGCTTGATCTTCTTCAACACCTCGGCCATGAACGGCTCGTAGATCGACTCCTGCACCAGGGCCCGGGATGGGCAGGTGCAGACTTCGCCCTGGTTGAAGAACGCCAGCACCAGGCCCTCGGCGGCCTTCTCGATGAACTTGGGCTCGGCCTGCATGATGTCTTCGAAGAAGATGTTCGGCGACTTGCCGCCCAGCTCCACGGTGGACGGGATGATGTTCTCGGCAGCGCATTTCATGATGTGCGAGCCCACCGGGGTCGAGCCGGTGAAGGCAATCTTGGCGATGCGCTGGCTGGTGGCCAGGGCCTCGCCGGCCTCGCGACCAAAACCCTGGACGATGTTCAGCACGCCGGCCGGCAGCAGGTCGGCCACCAGCTCGGCGAAGATCATGATCGACAGCGGCGTCTGCTCGGCCGGCTTGAGCACCACGCAGTTGCCGGCGGCCAGGGCCGGGGCCAGCTTCCAGGCGGCCATCAGCAGCGGGAAGTTCCACGGGATGATCTGCCCCACCACGCCCAACGGTTCATGGAAGTGGTAGGCAGTGGTCAGTTCGTTGATCTCTGCAGCGCCGCCTTCCTGGGCACGGATGCAACCGGCGAAATAACGGAAATGGTCGGCGGCCAGGGGCACGTCGGCATTGAGGGTCTCGCGCACCGCCTTGCCGTTGTCCCAGGTCTCGCTGACCGCCAGCAGCTCCAGGTTCTGCTCGATGCGATCGGCGATCTTCAGCAGGATCAGCGAGCGTTCCTGGACGCTGGTCTTGCCCCAGGCCTCAGCCGCGGCATGGGCGGCGTCCAAAGCCTTGTCGATGTCTTCGGCCGTGGAACGGGGGAACTCGGCGATCACCTGGCCATTGACCGGCGAAGTGTTGGTGAAGTACTGGCCGGCCACCGGCGGCACGAACTGGCCACCGATGAAATTGCCGTAGCGCGGCTTGAAGGACACGATGGCGCCTGGGGTTCCGGGTTGTGCGTAGATCATGCTGGGCCTCTGCGGGTCGATGCCTGTCCCACGACAGGCGATGGCTCGATAGTAGAGAGCCCCGGGGCACCGACGAATGCATCGTTGGCAGTGGGACTCTCGTCATTTGGTCGTAGGGCCGCAGAGTGGCAGGAGCTGAGCTGCAAGCTTCAAGTCGGGAGGCTGACCAGACAAATGTGGCGAGGGAGCTTGCTCCCGCTCCGGGGCGCAGCCCCGGCAAGACCTGAGACCACGGTCTGCCTGATGCAACCCGCTAAGCGGATTCTCGCTGGCAAGAATCAGAACATCGACCGCCCCCACGGGAGCAAGCTCCCTCGCCACAAGGGCGGTTCCCGGCGCTGGTGTCTTATGGCGAGTCGACGCGCTGCATCTGCTTGCGCTCGTAGCTCGGGTACAGGTGGCTGACACTGCGGATCAGTTCATAGCGGGTCAGGCTGATGGCGGCAAAACGCGCGGGGATCGGCGCGCGGATCAGTTCAGCCATGTCGTCGCCACGGGCAGCGCCGTCGCTCAGCAGCTGGTGCAGCCAGCCCAGGTAGTCGCGCATCTGGGCAAAGGGGACAGCGCTGCTGGCCACCGGGCCGTGGCCGGGCACCACCAGCCGCCAGGGCAAGGCTTGCAGGCGGTCCAGGTCCTTGAGCCAGACCGGAAGCCCCGGGCTGTTGGGGGTGGTCAGGGCGCGCTGGTAGAACACCAGGTCGCCGGCGAACAACACCCCGGTGCGCTCGTCGAAAATCGCCAGGTCGGCGCCGGTATGGCCGGCCAGGGCCAGCAACCGCAGGCGGTGTCCGCCGATCTCCAGCACTCCGGGTTCCAGGGTCCGGTTGGGCAGCACCACCTCGGTGCCGCGCATCCAGTCGCCCACCAGCCGGTAGAGGTTCTCGGCCATGGCGTCACCCTGCTGGCGCAGCAGTTCGGTGGTGCCGGCCAGGGCACCGATGGGCACATCGGCAAAGGCCTGGTTGCCCAGCACATGGTCCGGGTGATGGTGGGTCAGCAGCACCTGGATCACCGGCTTGCCGGTGGTGCCGGCAATCGCCTCGCGCAGGGCCTGGCCATAGCGTTTCGACGGCCCGGTGTCGATCACCAGCACCCCGGCCTCGGTAACGATGAACCCGGTGTTGACGATGTTGCCGCCGTTGTCCCGGGAGAAATTCTCGGTGCCGCCTTCCAGTAGCCAGGTGTCCTCGGCGATCTGCCGGGGCTCGAGACGGTAGTCCAGCTCGGCCCGGGCCGGCAGGCTCAGGCTCAGACACACCAGTAGTATCCAGCGCATGCTTGGCTCCTGGGCTCAGGGGATGGCCGCTTCGAACTGATTGCCGTTGTTGTCCCGCAGTAGCAGGCGGGTCTGCCCGGTGGCCTGGAGGTCGAACCCCAGGCTGGGGTTTTCGCTGACCGCCGGGTACAGCTCCAGGTGCGCCAGCACGCGATGGTCGGCGTCCAGCAGTTGCGCCTGGTTGAGGAAGAATTCGGGAATGCCGTTGAGCAGGCCGTTGTCCATCGGGTGCGACACCTGCAGGCGCAAGCGGCTGGCGCCGCCCCGGGGATAGCGCGCGCCCAGCACCTGGCCGACGTGCTCTTCCCAGCCGGGCTGGCTGCGCACCACGCTGGGGGCGGTACAGCCGCCGCCCGCGGCATCGATCAGGGCCGAGCCGACGTGCCACAGGCCATCGCGGGTCAGCACCGCGGCGCGCAGGGGCGTGGCCTGCTCGATGCGGATACGGATCGACAACCAGGGCTGCACCCCAGCGCCGGGGGTGAAATCGACGATCCGCGGCAGTGGGTTGAGCTCGGCCCAGGCGAGGATCTTCACCACTTCGCCGGCCAAGGCCCGGGCGTCGATTTCCAACGGCACCTGCCGCGCATCCTCGGCGAACGGCGGCGCCAGCAGCTTGACCCGTTCATCGAAGACGAAGGGCGCGTCCGCCAGGATCTGCCGATGGTAGTAGGCCCACATCACCGACGGCACCGGGTCCGGGCCGGGCTCGATGAGGGCCGCGAAGACCAGTGGCGAATTCAGCAGCAGGCCGCCCAGGTACAGCACCCAGAGGCGCATGGCCGTCATTCCTCGACGTGCACGCTGTCCAGGTAGCTACGCACCGCCCACAAGGCCTCCTGGCTCAGGTAGTCGGCCATCTTCGGCATGTACACCCGGCCATCGCGCACCGCGCCATGGCGCACCCGCTCGACGAACCACTCATCCCCGGCCTCGCCGACATCCAGCATGCGCAGGTCCGGGGCAATGCCACCGGACTTGGCTTCCAGGCCATGGCAGGCGGCGCAGTTCTGGTTGTAGGCCGAGGCGCCGATCTCCACCGCCTTGTCCCGCTCGGGGCTGGCCCGGTAAGGGTTGACCGCGGCCCAGCCGTCGCCGTCCAGGGTCACGCCAGCGTCCTTGACCGGGGTCAGGCCCTTGGTCTCCACCGCCTGGGGCACTACGTTGCCGTGGGCCCATGCACCGCTGTTCAACAGGCCGGCCAGCAGCCCGGCGGCCAGCCAGGCGTTGTGTTTTCTTATCATTGTCATGCCCTCAAGATTGCACGCTAGGCCTCTGGACAGAGGCCGTGGCGCCATCTTAGAAACAGCCTCCGGGGCAGCCGTATGCTGCTTTGGTGGCCGGGCCTTACTCCCTTGGTAGTAGGGCTTGTGGTGCGGTTCTAAATCAGGTGCCGGCTGGGAATTTTTCCCGGCAAGCGCGGGACTTTTTCCGTATCTCCAGGCCACGCCCCGGCACACCCTAGTCAGGCCAAAACCTCCACTGGGAACTGCCACCATGAGAATAAGAACGCTACCCACCCTTACCCCGCTGACCCTGGCCATGCAGGCCTGTCTGCTCGCTGGCAGCCTGTCCCTGAGCGCCGGCGCCAGTGCCGCCACCCCAGCCGCACCGAGCACCCGCAACGTTACCTGGGAAGACATCGCCAACGACCACCTGACCACCAAGGACGTGCTGCAGTACGGCATGGGCACCAACGCCCAGCGCTGGAGCCCGCTGGCCCAGGTCAACGACCAGAACGTGTTCAAGCTGACCCCGGCCTGGTCCTACTCCTTCGGCGACGAGAAGCAGCGCGGCCAGGAATCCCAGGCCATCGTCAGCGACGGCGTGGTCTACGTCACCGGTTCCTACTCCCGGGTGTTCGCCCTCGACGCCAAGACCGGCAAGCGCCTGTGGACCTACAACCACCGCCTGCCGGACAACATTCGCCCGTGCTGCGACGTGGTCAACCGTGGCGCTGCGATCTACGGCGACAAGATCTATTTCGGCACCCTCGACGCCCGGGTCATCGCCCTGGACAAGAACACCGGCAAGGTGGTGTGGAACAAGAAGTTCGGCGACCACAGCGCCGGCTACACCATGACCGGCGCCCCGGTGCTGATCAAGGACAAGACCAGCGGCAAGGTGCTGCTGATCCACGGCAGCTCCGGCGATGAGTTCGGTGTGGTCGGCCAGCTGTTCGCCCGCGATCCGGACACCGGTGAAGAGGTGTGGATGCGGCCCTTTGTCGAAGGCCACATGGGCCGCCTGAACGGCAAGGACAGCACCCCCACCGGCGACGTCAACGCGCCGTCCTGGCCTGATGACAAGACCACCGAGACCGGCAAGGTCGAGGCCTGGAGCCATGGCGGCGGCGCCCCTTGGCAGAGCGCCAGCTTTGACCCCGAGACCAACACCATCATCGTCGGCGCCGGCAACCCCGGCCCCTGGAACACCTGGGCACGCACCGCCAAGGACGGCAACCCCCACGACTTCGACAGCCTCTATACCTCGGGCCAGGTCGGCGTCGATCCGAGTACCGGCGAGGTCAAGTGGTTCTACCAGCACACCCCCAACGATGCCTGGGACTTCTCCGGCAACAACGAGCTGGTGCTGTTCGACTACAAGGGCAAGGACGGCAAGGTGGTCAAGGCCACCGGCCACGCCGACCGCAACGGTTTCTTCTACGTGGTCGACCGCAACAACGGCAAATTGCAGAACGCCTTCCCCTTCGTCGACAACATCACCTGGGCCAGCCATATCGACCTGAAGACCGGGCGTCCGGTGGAGAACGAAGGCCAGCGTCCGGCCAAGCCGCTGCCCGGTGAAACCAAGGGCAAGCCGGTGGAAGTCTCGCCGCCGTTCCTGGGGGGCAAGAACTGGAACCCCATGGCCTACAGCCAGGACACCGGGCTGTTCTACATCCCCGGCAACCAGTGGAAGGAGGAGTACTGGACCGAAGAGGTGAACTACAAGAAAGGCTCGGCTTACCTGGGGATGGGCTTTCGCATCAAGCGCATGTACGACGACCACGTCGGCACCCTGCGCGCCATGGACCCCACCACCGGCAAGCTGGTCTGGGAACACAAGGAGCACCTGCCGCTGTGGGCCGGGGTATTGGCCACCAAGGGCAACCTGGTATTCACCGGCACCGGCGACGGCTTCTTCAAGGCCTTCGACGCCAAGACCGGCAAGGAGCTGTGGAAATTCCAGACTGGCAGCGGCATCGTCTCCCCACCCATCACCTGGGAGCAGGATGGCGAGCAGTACATCGGCGTGACCGTGGGCTACGGCGGCGCCGTGCCACTGTGGGGCGGTGACATGGCCGAGCTGACCAAGCCGGTGGCCCAGGGCGGCTCGTTCTGGGTGTTCAAGATCCCCAGCTGGGACAGCAAGACCGCCCAGCGCTGATCGACCTGTGGCGAGGGCGCTTGCTCCCTCGCCACACCCGCCTTCACTGCTTCCGGAGAACCGCCCCATGAACTACCTGCCCCTTGCCCTGCTGCTGACCCTCTCCCCCGCCTTCGCAATGAACGTCGACGACGAGGGCAACGACGTCCCGCTGACCATCAACGGCTGCCTGATCGCCGAATCCAGCCAGTGCCCCGGGGCCAACCTGCGGGGCGCCAACCTGGCCAACCAGGACCTGCGCAAGATGAACCTGGCCGGCGCCGATCTGCGCGATGCAGACCTGCGTCACGCCCAACTGGACCTGGCCAACCTGGAAAAAGCCCGCTTGCAGGGCGCCAACCTGACCCGCGCCAGCCTGCAGCAGAGCAACCTGCGGTTGGCGGACCTGAGCGGCGCCACCCTGGTGGCCATCCAGGGCTGGGGCCTGTTCGCCCAAGGCGCACAGCTCGCCAACGCCAACCTCAGCGCCGCCTACCTGCAATTTGCCCGGCTGTCCGGGGCCAAGCTGCACCAGGCCAACCTGCAAGCGGCGGACCTGGAAATGACCTGGCTGAGCAAGGCCGACCTGCAAGGCGCCGACCTGCGCGATGCCAACCTGCAGGAAGCCAAGTTCGGCGAAAGCAACCTGGAACGCGCCGACCTGCGCGGAGCGCGCCAGCATTATGGGAATTTCCAGGATGCCAATATGGAGGGGTGCCAGGGGTGTCCGGGGACGTGGGATAAGTAAGGGGACGGGTGCATATCCGTTGCTGCGGGTGTGGCGGCTGGTGGTTTCGCCCTTACGGCGAGTCACTTTGAAAAGCCCAAAGTAACCAAAGGCTCCTGCCCCTCCACTCGGTGCCTCGCCTAGGCTCGGCATGCCCTCTCTCCGGCATTGATCCGTGGGCCGCCGCCACCGGCCGTCCCTGGCCGGATGGCGGCTAATCCGGCGTCCTGCCGGATTACCCACGGCTCAATGCCTGCGTTCGGCCATCGTGTCTAAGGGGGCAGGAAGATCAAAAGCAAAATCTGACGGCGGCCTGTCGGCCGGCCTTGTTTTTGTCCTGTTGCCCCTCTTTCACTGCCCTCTCCACGATGAATGAGGCTACATGGAACCGGCCTGCGCACCTTTGCTTTGGCTTTGGCTTTGGCTTTTGATCTTGATCTTGATCTGCCTGCCCCTTCAGGAGGCCGAACGCAGGCGTTGCGTAGGGGGCAGCTCGGCAAGGATGCCGAGCTAGCCGCCCCAGGCCATGGATGGCCTGTGGCGGCGGGCCCTCCGGAGCAATGCCGGAGCGAGGGCACCCCGAGCCTAGGCGAGGGGCCGTATGGAGGGGCAAGACTTTTTGGTTCCTTTTGTGGCGTTTGACAAAAGGGACTCGCCGTAAGGGCGAAACCCTAAGTTGGCCATGACCGCAGCAACGGATATGTACCCCGTCCCCAACATCCCTCACCACTACCGGAAAACACCTTCAGCCAACCACTCAGGAAAATCCCGCATACCCTGCAAAACGCGCCATACGTCGATGTAGTCATCGCGTTCAACGTAGAACACCAAATAGGGGTAGCGCTTCAACGGCCAGCAAGGTACCCCGGCAGATCCAGCTCGTGGGCGTAGCGAGACATACCCGAGGCCGGAAGGCGGCCGATATGAACATAGGCCTTTTCTAAAGCATCGATAAAACCGAGCGCAGCCTGCTCGGCCTGTTGGTCAAGGTAGTAGTTGATAGCGCCTTCCACGTCCTGACTGGCAAAGGCACGTGGAATGACCGGCTTGGCTTTCATCCTCGCGTCTTGTGCACCCTGGCACGCAGGGATTCGAAATAGTCACCCTCCACAGCAGTGCCCGGAGCCGATTGAGCACCGGCCAACAACAGGCCACGCAGGTATTGCCGATCCTGATCCTTGCGAGTCAGCTCACGCACATATTCACTGCTGGTGCTGTAGCCGCGCTGGCTGACTTGATCATCGACAAAGGACTTGAGAGCGTCCGGCAGGGAGATGTTCATGGTGCTCATGGCTTTGTCCGCTTTTGACAAAATTTGCCAAAATATACACCCCTCACCCCGCCACCCTGACCACCCCCATGTCGATCCCCAGATGCACCAGCTCCCCATGGGAACTGACCTGCAACTTGCTCTTGAGCAGAGTCAGGTGGTTGGACACGGTCTTGGCGCTGATGCACAGCTGCTCGGCAATCAGCCGCGCCGGGGTGCCCCGGGCCAGCATCACGAAGATCTCCAGCTCGCGCTGGGTCATGCTCTGCAAGCGCGGGTCGCTGGCGTTCGCCTGGGGGGTACAGGCCAGTTGGGTGGCCAAGGGTTGCTCGATGTAGGCGTGGCCGGCCAGCACCCGGTGCACCGCCTCGATCAGCACCTGGGGCGCCGAGTTCTTGGTCAGGTAGCCCGAGGCTCCTGCCTCCAGGGCCTGGCGCACCAGGGGCAGTTCGTCGTGCATGCTGAAGAACAGCACCCGCAACTGCGGCAAACGCTGGCGCAAGCGCCGAGTCGTCTCCAAACCGCTGATACCCGGCAAGGCAAAATCCATGATCACCAGTTGCGGCACGTCTTCCAGCACCCGGGCCAGGGCTTCTTCACCATTGGCGGCTTCACGCACCTGCATGGTCGGCAACACCGCCTGCAACAGGCTGGCGTAACCCTGACGGACCACCGCGTGGTCATCCACCAACAAGATATTCATCAGGCCTCCAGGGGTATGTCCAGGACCAGCGCCCAACCGGCGCCGGGGCAGTTGATGATGCGCAGTTCACCGCCCAGGCTGCGCGCCCTTTCGGCCATGGAGTGCAGGCCGACGCCCGTACGCCGGGCCTGGGGTGCGCCGCGACCGTTATCGCGGATCAGCAGGCGCAGCCCTGGGCCGCTTCGTTGCAGGCGCACCCGCACCTGACTGGCGCCGGCGTGTCGGGCGACGTTGGTCAGGGCTTCCTGCAACAGGCGATAGAGGTGGGTGTTGCTCGCCCTCGGCAAGGCCGGCAGGCGCTCGCCAACCCGCAGTCGGCATTCAATCCCCTGGCGCGCTTGCCACTGTTGCACCAGCAACCCCAGGGCTTCGGCCAGGGGCAGATGGCCCAGCACCACCGGGTACAGGTCCTGGACCATGGCACGAAAGCCCTGTTGCAGGTGCTCGCAGTTGAGCTCCAGGGATTGGGCGGTGCTGGCCACCCGCGCCGGCTGGTCCACCACCAGGCGCAGCAGGCAGGCCTGGGCGCGAATGCCGGCCAGGTACTGGCCGAGGTCGTCGTGCAAGGTCTGCGCCAGGTGATTGCGCTCTTGCTCCTGCACCGCCAGCAGGGACTGGGTCAGTTGCTGGTTGTCGCAATGGGCCTGCTCCAGGGCGCTGGCCATGCGGTTGAAATGTTCAGCCAGTTGCCGGGTTTCCGGCAGCGCGCTGCTGCGCAGGCGCACAACCATCTGGCCGTCGGACACCTGGCCCAGAGCATGCAGCACTTCATCGAGCCAGGCCCGGCCACGGCGCACCGCCCAGCCGATGCTCAGCAAGCTGAGCAGCAGCGCCAGCGCGCACAGGCCAAACCATTGCTGCAAGGCCTGGCGCACTTCCCCCAGTTCGGCGGCGGCATTCACCGCGATCAGCACGCGCCGGCCATCATTGAGTTGAAGTAACCGAGTACTGGGTGGGCTGTCACCCAGCAACAGGCGCTCCAGCCAGCCATCGGCAGCAATGGTACTGAGCGGCGTCAGGTCTTCATCCGGAACCAGCCAGTGCACCCGCACATGTCGCAGGCTGCGGGTCAGCTCTGGTTGCAGACTGGCTGGCTGCCGTTCGGCGCTATCCCCCAGGTACTGCACCAGGGCCTCGGCGGATTGCACTTCGCGTTCCACATCGTCCGCCGCCTGGCGCAGCAACAGCCCGGCGCCGGCCAGGGTCAGCAGCGCAAAACAGGCCGTGACCCACAGGTTGATCCGCCACAGGGCCGACATGCCTAGCGCCCCAGCGCCGCCGGCTGGCTCGCCGCCGGGGCCGGCCGTGAGCCGTGCAGGCGATCGACGCCGATCAGGCTGAGGATCAGCAGCAACGGCAAGAGCAGCACTTTCAGGATGCGCATGGGAAGGTCCTCCGGGTGGCCATGGCCGCTGCAGCCCATGCTAAGGCCAGCGCAAGAGTGCCGGCCTACTACCTTGGTACCGCTGCCCCGCTACTTTCTGCATAGCCGCCGAACACTCGCGTCAGGCAGCCGCCGCAAAGCCCGCGTCCCCCCTTTGCGAACACCCTCTTGGCGGCATGGTTTTCTACGACTTTGGTACTGCTTTTAGTGTCGATGGTCGCATTCCCAAGTGCCCGGCCCTGGCATGTAATGGGCCCATAACAACAAGGATAAAAGCCTTATGCCTCGTGCCCTGCAAACCCTGGCCACGCTGTGCCTGAGCCTGGCGCTGGGCAGCGCCCAGGCCGCCGACCCGCTGTTTTCCGCCGAAGGTTATCGCACCGGTCTCTATCGCAGCCCGACCCCGCTGCACATCGAGGCGGCGCAGATCGTCGACACCCAGGCCTTACAGGGCCTGCTGCAAGCGCGCCCGGCGCCGCTGCTGATCGATGTCTATCGCCGGCAATGGCTGCAAGGCCGCTTCATCGACAGCGAACCCCACGCCAACCTGCCCGGCAGCCATTGGCTGGCCAATACCGGCGACGGCGAGCTGACGCCCCAGTGGCAGGACTACTTCAACCAGCATTTGCAGCGCCTGAGCCTGGGCGACCGCCAGCGAGCGCTGGTGTTCTATTGCCGCGCCGATTGCTGGCTGAGCTGGAACGCGGTAAAACGCGCCGCAGCCCTGGGCTATAAAAATATCTACTGGTACCGCGATGGCCTGGATGCCTGGGAAGCCGCCGGGTTGCCCCTGGTGGCCGCCCAGCCCGAACCCCTGCCCTGACCCTGCCTGGCTCAAGTGCCCCCATAACCACAATAACGAGGTGAAAGGCCGTGTACAGAATCCTGATAGCCGATGATCACCCACTGTTTCGCGAAGCCATCCACAACGTCATCAGCGACGGTTTCCCCGGCAGCGAGGTGATGGAGACCGCCGACCTGGACAGCGCCCTGGCCCTGACCCAGGACCACGACGACCTGGACTTGATCCTGCTGGACCTGAACATGCCCGGCATGCACGGCCTCAATGGCCTGATCACCCTGCGCAACGAAGCACCGACCATCCCGGTGGTGATCGTCTCCGCCGAGCAGGACAAGCAGATCGTGCTGCAGGCCATCACCTACGGCGCCGTGGGTTTCATCACCAAGTCCTCGCCGCGCTCGCAGATGACCGAAGCCATCGAGCAGATCCTCAATGGCAACGTGTACCTGCCGCCGGACATCATCCGCACCCAGAAGAGCTCGCCAGGACGGCGCAGCAGCGAAGCCCCGAGCTTCCCGCCGGAGCTGTTGCAGGCCCTGACCCGCAAGCAACTGCTGGTGCTGGAGCGCATGACCAAGGGCGAATCCAACAAGCAGATCGCCTACACCCTGGACATCGCCGAGACCACGGTGAAGGCCCACGTCTCGGCGATCCTGCGCAAGCTCAACGTACACAACCGGGTACAAGCAATCCTCAGCGCCGGCGACATCGATTTCGGCGCCTACCTGCGCCGCTAGCGGTAAGCCTCAAGCTCGGGGCTTACAGCTTGAAGCTTGCCGCTGCTTTATGAGGTGGCTGATGGCGGTCTTGAGTTTCATTGGCCGAACCGGCTTGTGCATCAGGGTGTGGCCCAGTTCGCGCAGTTGCTGCTTGAGGTCGTTGCTGTAGTTGGCGGTGATCATCATCGCCGGGATCGCCAGGGCGCGCCGGGCGTTGATCCGCGCCACGGCGTCGATGCCGTTGCGCTGCTGGTCCAGGTGGTAGTCGGCGATCAGCAGGTCGGCCTCGGCCCGGTAGTCGTCCACCTGGCGCGCCAGGTCCTGCTCGGACAACGCCGTGACCACCTGGCAGCCCCAGCCTTCGAGCAGGGTGCGCATGCCGGCGCAGATCGCCGCATCGTTATCCAGCACCCAGATCCGCGCGCCCTGCAAACGCTCCAGCGGCGCCGCCCGCCCTTCCAGGCACGGTGTAGGTGGCGGCGCGCTGGCGCTGATCGGCACTTGCACGCTGAACACCGAACCGCGCCCAGGCCAGGAACGCACGTCGATGCGGTGGCCGAGGATCCCGGCGATTTTCTCGACGATGGCCAGCCCCAGGCCCAGGCCCCGATCCTGGTCGGGACGCTGTTCATCACCGCGCTTGAACTCCTGGAAGATCTCCTCCAGCCGCTCGGCGGCGATGCCCAGGCCACTGTCCCAGACCTGGATCGACAGCCAGCGGCCCTGGCGCCGGCAGCCCAGCACCACCCGACCCTGGCGGGTGTAGCGGATGGCATTGCTCAGCAGGTTGCGCAGGACCCGCGCCAGCAGCTGGATATCGCTGCGCACCAGCACCGAGCAGGCCACGAAGTGCAGCTCCAGGCCTTCGCTGCGGGCCACCTGGGCGTACTCGGCGGCCAGGTTGTCCAGCAGCTCGCCGAGGGCGAAGGGTGCGATATCGGCCTTGATCACCCCGGCGTCCAGCTTGGAGATGTCCACCAGGGTGCCCAGCAGGTTCTCCACGTCCTCCAGGGAGTTGCTGACATTGCGCACCAGGGCCTGGCTCGCCTCGGGGTCGCGACGCTCCAGCAGGGCACTGGTGAACAGCCGCGCGGCGTTCAGCGGTTGCAGCAGGTCGTGGCTGACCGCGGCGAGGAACTTGGTCTTCGACAGGTTGGCCCGCTCGGCCTCGCCCTTGGCCTCGCGCAGGCGCGATTCGACCCGGCTGCGCTCCTCGATCTCGCGCAGCAGTTGCTGGTTGAGGGTGGTCAATTCGGCGGTGCGCTCGCGCACTCGCAACTCCAGGTTCTGGTAGGCCTGGTGCAGGGCCTCGGCGGTGCGCCGGCGCTCGGTGATGTCGCGGATCAGCACGAAGATCCCTACCACCTCACCGTTGGCCAGGCGGTTGGGCACGTAGGAGCGCAGCATGTAGCGCTCTTGATGGTTGATGTTGGTCTCGGGGAACTCGAACGTCACGCTTTCCCCCGCCAGCGCCCGGACGATGTAGGACTCCAGGCGCTGGTAGTGCTGCTCGCTGTGCACCTCGCGCAGGCTCTGGCCGAGCATCACGCCCCGGGGCCAGCAGTACCACTCCTCGTAGACCTTGTTGGTGAACTCGTACACCAGGTCGGCATTGAGGTAGGCGATCAGCGCCGGCACCTGGTCGGTGATCAGGCGGATCCAGCGTTCGCTCTCGCTCAGGGCCTCGGCATGCTGGTAGCGCTCGGTGATGTCGGTGAAGGTGTTGACGAAACCACCGGTGGGCAGCGGATGGGTGCGGATCTCCAGGACCCGGCCATCGCTCAGGCGCTGCTCGCACTCATGGATCGGTCGACCATTGGCATCACGGCTGTCAGGGCTGAGCAGGCTCAGTTCGCTGTCACCGATGACCTCGGCAAACAAGCGGTGCGCGGCCACCGGCGCCAACCCGCTGAGCTCCAGGAAGCGCCGGTTCCACAACTCCAGCACGCCCTCGGCGTTGACCATGGCCACGCCCTGGGACAGGTTGTCCACCGCCCGTTGCAACAGGTGGGATTTTTGCGCCACCGCCTGCTCGCGGCGCTGGGTCTCGCTGTGCTTGACCTCGGTGATGTCGGTGAACAGGATCACCCGCCCACCCTCACGGGTCGGTCGTTCGCTGACCTGCAGCCAGCGGCCGTTGTGCAGGCGATACAACAGGTGTTCGTCACCGCCGCTGCGCGGCTCTTCGCTGAACAGCCCGGTGCTGGTCAGCAGCCGCCGGACCTCGGCCAGGCGCATGCCGGCCATGATCCGCACCCGGCTGCGGGCCCAGAAGGCGCGAAAGCGACTGTTGAACAGGACGATGCGCTGCTCCTGGTCGAACAGCACAAAGGCGTCGGAAATGCTCTCGATGGCATCGATCAGATGCTGGTGGGCGGTCTCGGCCCGCAACCGCGCCTCGCTGAGCAAATGGTTGCCGGCCTTGAGCTCGGCCATGGCCTGGTTCAGTGCGTCGGTGCGTTCGCGCACCTGTTCGGCCAGCACCACCGAGTGCTGGAACGCCGCATAAGGATCGTTGCCCCGGGTGATGCCGGACTCGACCCGCTCGATCAGCGCGTCGTTGATCCGCCGCAGCTTGCGGTTCTCCCGTTGCAGGCAGTCGATCCGGGCTTGCAGTTCAGCGACGGGCCGCAGTTCGGCTGCGGGCAATGGCGACCCCGGTAAAGGTCTGGTTGATGTGCATGCCATTGAACTGTTCTCCGTAGGTGTTGAACCCCATCACCCGCTGCTCGCGCAGGAAGGCACCGATACGCTCCAGGCCGCCCTGATCCTCCAGCTCCAGGCGGCGCAGGAAGCAGTCGCAGCCGATGGTCAGCAGCAAGCTGCCCAGGCGTTGCTGCAAGCCGTCGAACAAGGCTTGCAGGTTGGGCAGCAAGGGGCCGGGAGTCATGGCGGTGAGGACGATGCCGTTCTCCACCGCGCAGTAGAAGCTCAGGCTCAGGTCCGGGTGCACCTGCTGCACCGCACGCACGTAGTAGTGCTGGTTGATCCGCACCGCCAGCGGATGGGCGGCGAATACCCGGTGGTCGAGGTGCGCCAGCGGCACGCCGATCAGCCGTGCGTATTCCTCGGCGGCCGGCTCGGCGTTCAGCTCATAGACCCGGCGCAAGGTGCTGTCGACGCCGGTGACCACCAGTTTTTCCGTCCGGGGCTGGATGTGGTGGGTGGTGAACACCTCGAAATCCAGCCAGGTATTGACCAGCACCACCACCGCTGCACCGCTGTGGAATTCACCGCCGAAGTACACGTGGGTGTGGGTCAGGTAGTTGTCGTCGCCGGCCGAACCGCCGAAATGCGGGATATCGCCCAGGGCCGCGCTGAGGGCGGCCAGGACCATTTCCTCACGACTCGACAGGCCGTCCAGCAGGGTCAGGGCGAAGGTGTTGCCCTTGATCGGCGCCAGGGTGTTGCTGCGACAGCCGCCCACCAGGCGCTCGACCATGCGCTGGGCGTCGATCAGGCTGAAATGCTCCATCTGGTCGATCAGCTCGGCGGCGATGGAAAAGTGCCGATGGTCGAAACCGATGGCGGTCACGCAGTTGCGCCCGTAGCCCTGGGGCGTGATTTCCCCGGCGCTGGTGCAGCCCACCAGGGGGATACCGCCAAAGCCCTGTTGCAGGGCCTGGCCGAGGGCTTGCAGCGGGTACTCGGCGGAGCAGAAGAACAGCACGAAGCCCAGGTGCGGATGCAGCAGCTGGCGGGCCAGGTCCTGGGCCACCTGCTGCGGATCGCCGGCCTGGGACATGGCGCTGACCACGCCCTCGCTCTGGGCTTGCTGCATCGTCGCCTCCGGCGCGGGATTGTCTGAGGGATGAGTGTACGAAGCCGGCCCCGGGGCACGAATGCTACTTGGGTAGCGGGTGGCCGGTTCCATGGGCGTAGGCTGCGCCTTCCAGCGCGAGCGCACTTGCGCACCACAGGATTCTCACAATCGACCGCAAGAACAGACGCACACCGCTTGCGGCTACCCACTTGCGGCTTGCAGCTGGCAACTGGCGGCTTGCCGCTGCCGTTACCAGGTCAGCACTGCGCCTACGGCGAAGGTGTTGGTGTCTTCGTTCTGGGCGCTGCCGCGATGGCCGTCGATCTGGAACTGGTTGTACTCGGCCACCAGCTTGAGGTTGTCGTTGATGTCATGGAACAGCGCGACGCCGCGCGTCTGGTAGTCGGCGCCGCTGCCCACCACGCCGTTGCCGTCGTCACGGGTCTTGCCGTAGGACAGCGCCAGGCGGTTCTTGCCCAGCTTGTACGAGCCCTGCAGCAGGTAGCCGCGGCTGTCGACATTGCGCAGGGTGGCCTTGCCGGCGTTGTTGGTGAAGAACGGGTTGATGCCCCTGGCCTGGAACCCCGAGCCGGTCAGGGACAACCCGCCCAGCTTGGCTTGCAGGCCGTAGCCCAGGCCCTTGGAGGTCACCGAGCGCACCTCGGGGTCGGTGTTGTCGGAGGTCTGGTAGCTGCCGTTGAGCCAGCTGTAGAACTTGGCCCCGCCCAGGTCGAACTGGTAGGTGATCTCGCTCTCGGTACGCGGGTTCTTCTGGTAGGCCTTGCCCAGGGTGCTGCTGTCGTTGGTGTCCACCGGGTCGAGGATGCCCACCGCCACCCGCAGGCCGTCCATCAACGGGCTGCGGTAGGTGATCTGCGAGGTGGGAAAGGGATAGGGATAACCGCTGCCGATATTGCCGAACGACACCCCGCCGCCATCCACCAGCCCCAGGCTGTCGCTGACCTGGCCATAGCCTGCGAGCATCTCGTCGAGCAGGATGTTGGAGCGGGCGAACAGGCCGAAGTCCTTGCCGATCAGCACTTCGCCCCACTCCGGGTTGGCCACGGTGCCGTAGAACTGGCGCACGTCGATGGCGGTGTCGGTGCCGTTGTCCTGGCTGTCGTTGATGGTTACCCAGAACGAGGCCCGGGCGCCGAGCTTGAGGTCGTCCACCTGCTTGCCCATGTTGAAGCCCAGGTAGTTGGGCAAAAAGCCCATCTTCACCCGCGCCTGGCGCCGGTCGTACTGCTCGCCGGCACGGTCGACCTTGCTGTTGACGTAGAAGGCGTTGACGTAGCCGTCGGTGGAAAAGGTGGTCTGGTCCTTGTCGTAGAGCATGATCTGGGCCTGGGCGGCATTGCCCAGGCCGAGGGTCGACAGGCCGGCGATCAGGGCCGGGAACAGAGGGTGCTGGCGATTCTTATTGTTGTGCATGGCGCGCTCCGCATTCGGGGGACGAGATGTCGGAGGCGATTATCAAAAGGCGCCGCAAGCGCCCATAGGCTGCCTTGGGGGCAAGTGGCCGGTGCTTTGGTGGGGCAGCAGCGGAGCGGCCGTTTCGATCCACGACCAGCCCCGCTACCGGCCCCCTACCTGGAGTAACACCAAGGGCTCATGGACCCGGATGCGAAGGGATGAAGCCCTTAGTCGTCGCCCGCCAGGCCCCGCAGCCGCGCCAGTTCGGCGGTGGCCAGGGGAATGCCCTCTTGCAGGGATCTGGCCCGGGTGCGGTAGCGCCGGTCACCGGGCAGGCGCTCCAGGCCCACGGCCTGCATCTGCTGTACCAGCTCCTGGCTGCGCTGGGCGAAGCGTCCACCGCCGCAGTGGCTGGGGTCGATGACGATCAGCAACTGGCCGGTCCAGGGCGTCTGTGCCCCGGGATGCCGGGACCAGTCGAACTCGAAGGAGAAGTTGCCTCCGGTCAGCGCCGCTGCCAACAGCTCCACCATCATCGACAGCGCCGAGCCCTTGTGCCCGCCGAAGGGCAGCAAGGCACCGCCGTCGAGGATCGCCGCCGGATCGCAGGTGGGCTGGCCGTCACGATCCACCCCCATGCCCTCGGGCAGCTGCTCCCCCTGGCGCTTGGCGATCTGTACGTCGCCATGGGCAATGGCGCTGGTGGCCAGGTCGAAGACGATGGGCTCGGCGCCTTCGCGGGGCGCGGCGAAGGCAATCGGGTTGGTGCCGAACAGCGGCCGCTGGGCACCGTGGGGCACCACGCAGGTCATGCTGTTGACCAGGCTCAGGGCCACCAGGCCTTCTTCGGCGAAGGGCTCGACATCCGGCCAGAGCGCGGCGAAGTGATGGGAATTACGGATCGCCAGCACCGCGATCCCGGCGCTGCGGGCCTTGCTCACCAGCGCCTCGCGGGCCGCCGCCAGGGCCGGCTGGGCAAAGCCGCCTGCGGCATCCACTGCCACCACGCCAGGGGCTACATCCTCCACTTGCGGCACGGCCTGGCCATCGACCCAGCCGCTGGCCAGGGACGACAGGTAGCCGGGAATGCGGAACACCCCATGGCTGTGGGAGCCGTCACGCTGGGCCCGGGCGCAGTTGTCCGCCAGGACCCGGGCCACTTCGGCGCTGGTGCCGTGGCGCAGGAAGATACGTTGCAGAAGATGGGTCAAGGCCGATAGGTCGAGGTGCTCGACAGCGGCCTGCGCCAGGGGGGCGTCGGACATGGGTGGCTCCATTGGAATTGTTATTGGAAGGCACCTGACTATCGCGTCACGACAGTTAACTGTCAAATGTTGACTTAATGACAGAAAACATTCATTTTCCGTTGTCAACGGCCAATAACAATGAAAAACCATGAGCCAATCCATCAAACAACGCCTTGAAAGCAGCCTGCCCAGCGCCACCGCTTCAGGCCGGGCAATCGCCAGCTACATGCTGGCCAACCTCTACGAGCTGCCGTTCCAGACTGCCGCCGACATTGCCGAGAAACTCGGCGTCAGCGAGTCCAGCGTCGGCCGCTTCTGCCGCGCCATCGGCTACAGCCATTTCAAGGATCTGAAGAACGACCTGAAGAACGACCTCGGCGAAGGGCCGTGGCTGGTGGGCGATCGCTTGCAGGAGTTCCGCCAGCAGCCCAGCCCCACCGGCCAGGGCCTGCCACGCAGCTTCGAGCTGGAAGTCGGGGCGTTGATGAAGGTCTATGAATACAGCCTGACCCCGGCCTGGGACCAGGTGGTGCAACGCCTGGCCAGCCGGCCGCGGGTGTTCGTCGCCGGCTTCCAGACCGAGCGCGGCATCGCCGCCTCCATGGTCCATCTGCTGCAATACCTGCGCGACGGCGTGCAGCTGGTGGACGGTTCCGCCGGGCACTTCGCCGAGGTGCTGCTGGCCCCGCCCGCCGACTGCGCGCTGGTGGTGTTCGAAGCTCGGCGCTACTCGCGCCACGCCCTGGCCCTGTGCCACAAGGCTCGCGAGGCGGGGATACCCGTGACACTGGTGACCGATACCTTCTGCGATTGGGCCGAGCAGAACGCCGACGAGGTGTTTCGCGTGCCCACCGAGTTCAACCTGTTCTGGGAGTCCACCGCGGCGATGCTGTCGCTGGTGCACCTGCTGGTCAACCAGGTGTGCAAGCACCTGGGGCCCGAGGTGGAAAAGCGCCTGGAAGCCACTGCCGCCCTGCATAACGAGTTCGTTGGCTACACATCCTCCACCCGAGCAAAACAATAAATAATCGAGGTGCTCCATGAAAAACGTCGTTCGCTTCGCCAGTGCCTGCGTCATGGCCGTCGCCGCTACCGCGGCCCAGGCCGAGGTCTTGAAGATCGCCACCGAAGGCGCCTACCCGCCCTTCAACTACGTGGACTCCAGCAACCAGCTGCACGGCTTCGACGTGGACATCGCCAACGCCCTGTGCGAGCGGCTCAAGGTGCAGTGCCAGATCGTCGCCCAGGACTGGGAAGGCATCATCCCGGCGCTGATGGCCAAGAAGTACGACGCCGTGGTGGCCTCGATGATCGCCACCGACGAACGCAAGAAAAAGATCGCCTTCACCAACCACTACTACCGCACCCCGCTGTCGGTGGCGGTGCCCAGGGACTCGGACATCACCGATGCCCAGACCGACTTCAAGGGCCGTACCGTGGGCGCGCAATCGTCCTCGACCCAGGCCATCTACGCCGAGGACCACTACGGCCCGGCCGGGGCCGACGTGAAGTTCTACCCGACCCTGGACGAAGCCAACAGCGACCTGGCCGCCGGGCGCATCGACGGGGTGATCGCCGACAAGTTCCCGCTGCTGGCCTGGGCCGACACCGCCGGCAAGGATTGCTGCAAGATCATCGGTGACGTCAACGGCACCACCGCCGACGCCTCGATCGCCGTGCGCAAGGAAGACAACGCCCTGCGCGAGCGCCTGAACCAGGCCCTGGACGAGATCGTCGCCGACGGCACCTACAAGAAGATCTCCAGCCGCTACTTCGCCTTCGACATCTACTGATCCGCCGCCACGGTGCCGCGCCGCCCTGGCGCGGCGACCGGCTGCACGAAGCTTTGCGCAAGAGGGTCCGAGCATGTTCGAACAGCTGTCTCTTCTTTCCCTGGCCAGCGGCGGCTGGGGCTCGGCCTTGTTGGCCGGGGCCCTGGTGACCATCGCCCTGGCACTGGCCTGCGTGCCCATCGGCCTGCCCCTGGGGCTCGCCGTGGCCCTGGCCGCCCGCTCGAAAAACCGCTGGGCGCGAGCCTGGGCCACCAGTTTCTCCACGGTGTTTCGCGGCCTGCCGGAGCTGTTGACCCTGCTGATCATCTACTACGGCTGCCAGATCGCCGCGCAGAAGATCCTCGCCGCCCTGGGCTACCCCGGCGAGGTGGCGATCAATACCTTCGTCGCCGCGATGATCGCCTTCAGCCTGGTGTTCGCCGCCTTCTCCAGCGAGATCTGGCTGGCGGCGTTCAAGACCCTGCCCAAGGGCCAGTACGAAGCCGCCAGCGCCCTGGGCCTGTCGCGGCGCACCACCTTCAACCAGGTGCTGCTGCCGCAACTGACCCGCATCGCCCTGCCGGGCCTGTCCAACAACTGGCTGTCGCTGCTCAAGGACACCTCGCTGGTATCGACCATCTCCCTGGTGGACCTGATGCGCCAGACCAACCTGGCAGTCAGCGTGACCAAGGAGCCGATGCTGTTCTACACCGTGGCCTGCCTGGGCTACCTGTTGTTCTCGGCGTTGTCCGGGCAGTTGTTCGGCTTTCTCGAACGGCGCTTCAGCCGCCATCAACGGAGCCTGCAACCATGAACCTGGATCAATGGCTGAACCTGGTGCTCAACCAGGAACTGCTGGAGCGCTACGGCCCGCGCTTTATCGACGGCTTGCTGGTGACCGCCAAGCTGGTGGCGATCTCCTTCAGCCTCGGCGCCCTGCTGGGCCTGCTGATCGCCCTTGGGCGGCTGTCCGGCAACCCGCTGCTGCGGCGCTTTACCGGGGCCTATGTGTACTTCTTCCGCGGCTCGCCGCTGCTGGCCCAGTTGTTCATGCTGTATTACGGCCTGGGCTCGTTCAAAGGCTTCTGGCAGGACGTGGGGCTGTGGTGGTTCTTTCGCGAGGCGTGGCTGTGCACCCTGCTGGCCTTCACCCTGAACACCGCCGCCTACCAGGCGGAGATCCTGCGCGGCAGCCTGCTGGCGGTGGCCCAGGGGCAGCGTGAAGCCTGCCAGGCCCTGGGCCTGTCGCGCTGGACGGCGTTTCGCAAGGTGATTTTGCCGCAGTCGCTGCTGGTGGCCGTCGGGCCTTTGGGCAACGAGCTGATCCTGATGATCAAGGCCAGCGCCATCGCCTCCCTGGTGACCCTCTACGACTTGATGGGCGTGACCAAGCTGGCCTTCTCCCGCAGCTTCGATTTCCAGATCTACCTGTGGGCCGCGGTGCTGTACCTGGTGATCGTCGAGGTGGTGCGGCGCAGCCTGAAATACCTGGAAGGCCGTCTCGGCCGGCACTTGAACTGAACCCTTGGGAGCCCGCGCACGGCCCCCCGCAGTAAGGATAGAACCATGCATTGCCAGACCATCGTCTTGGGCGCCGGGATCGTCGGCGTCAGCACCGCCCTGCACTTGCAGGCCCGTGGCCGCGAAGTCGTGCTGCTGGACCGCCAGCCCCCGGGCAACGGCACCAGCCACGGCAACGCCGGGCTGATCGAACGCGCCAGCGTGATCCCCTACGCCTTCCCCCGGGAAGTGACCAAGCTTTTGCGCTACGGCCTCAACCAGCAATCGGACGTGCGCTACAGCCTGCGCCACCTGCCCAAGGCTGGCCCCTGGCTGCTGCAATACTGGCACCACTCCTCGCCCCAGGGCCTGGCCGCCGCCACCCGCGCCATGCTGCCGCTGATCGAACAATGCGTCAGCGATCACCTGGCCCTGGCGGAGCCGGCGGGCATGCTCGGGCTGATCCACGACGGCGGCTGGCTCGAAGCCTTCAATGACCAGCAAGCCTTCGACAGCGCCCAGGCCGCCGCCGCGGACCTGGCCCAGTACCAGCTCAACTACCGGGTGCTGGACCGCGAGCAGATCCACGCCCTGGAACCCGGCCTGCACGGCGACGTGGTGGGCGGCCTGCACTGGCTCGATCCCAAGACCGTCAGCGACCCCGGCGGCCTGACCCGCGGCTACGCCGAACTGTTCAAGCAACGTGGCGGCCAATTCGTCCTCGGCGATGCCCTGAGCCTGGCCCAGGTCGAAGGCGGCTGGCAGGTGCAGAGCGAACAGGGCCCGATCAGCGCCCAGGAAGTGGTGGTCGCCCTCGGCCCGCAAGCCGCAGGCCTCTTCGAGCCCCTGGGCTACCGCATCCCGCTGGCGATCAAGCGTGGCTACCACATGCACTACGCCGCCCTGCCCGGCAACGAACTGCGCCACCCTATCCTCGACCCGGTGGGCGGCTACGTGCTGGCGCCGATGGTGGACGGCATTCGCCTGACCACCGGCATCGAATTCGCCGACAGCGATGACCCGATCAACGAAATCCAACTGCGCCGCTGCGAAACCCTGGCCCGGCAGTTCTACCCCCTGGGCGAGCGCGTCGACGCCGAACCCTGGCTGGGCCGCCGCCCCTGCCTGCCGGACATGTGCCCGGTGATCGGCCCGGCGCCGCGCCATCCGGGGCTGTGGTTCAACTTCGGCCACGCCCACCACGGCCTGACCCTGGGCCCGGTCAGCGGTCGCCTGCTGGCGCAACTGATGACCGACCAGACACCCTTCACCGACCCTGCCCCCTATCGCGCCGAGCGCTTCAACTGACCGTCGGAGACCTGCCATGCTGACCCAGACCGCCCCGCTGTCCGCCGTGCCCGAACCCGCCGCTCGCGCCACCATCGACCGCCGCGAGGTGGTGATCGATATCGCCGGGCTGAACAAGTTCTACGGCGCCTTCCACGTGCTGCACGACATCGACCTCAAGGTCCGCCAGGGCGAACGCATCGTCCTCTGCGGGCCTTCCGGCTCCGGCAAATCCACCTTGATCCGCTGCATCAACCGCCTGGAAATCGCCGAGAAGGGCCAGATCCTGGTGGACCGCACCGACCTTGCGCAAAACACCCGCGAAGCGGCCAAGGTGCGCAGCCAGGTGGGCATGGTGTTCCAGCACTTCAACCTGTTCCCGCACATGAGCGTGTTGGACAACTGCACCCTGGCCCCCACCACCGTGCGCGGCCTATCGCGCAAAAAGGCCGAAGAACTGGCCCGCAGCTACCTGGCCAAGGTCGGCATCGAAAGCCAGGCCAGCAAATACCCCAGCCAACTGTCCGGGGGGCAGCAACAGCGCGTGGCCATCGCCCGGGCGCTGTGCATGGAACCGAAGATCATGCTGTTCGACGAGCCCACCTCAGCGCTGGACCCGGAGATGGTCAGCGAAGTGCTGGATGTGATGGTGAAACTGGCCGACAGCGGCATGACCATGCTGTGCGTGACCCACGAGATGGGGTTTGCCCGGCAGGTGGCGGAGCGGGTGTTGTTTCTGGATGGGGGGCGGATTGTGGAGGATGCGCCGCCGGAGGCGTTTTTTGCGGCGCCCAAGAGTGAGCGGGCGAAGGCGTTTCTTGCGCAGATTGTGCATTGAGATGGGTGGGCAGATTCGTTGCTGCGGGTGTGGCGGCGTCCTGCAACGAGTCAGGTTGGAGTTCCACAGTGAGCCAGGGGCTCCGCGAACTTACTGTGGCGAGGGAGCTTGCTCCCGCTCGGCCGCGCAGCGGTCGTAAAACCTGACACCCTGATCTTCTTGATGAAAAAGGGATGTGAGCATATCCGTTGCTGCGGTCACGGCCACTTAGGGTTTCGCTCTTACAGCGGGTCACTTTGGAAAAGCCGGAATGCCGGCCCAGCCCAAAGTAACCAAAGGGCTTCTGCCCCCTCACTCGGTGCCTCGCCTAGGCTCGGCATGCCAGAACGAAGGCATTGATCCGTGGGCCGCCGCCACCGGCCATCCATGGCCGGGGGCGGCTAACCCGGCGTCCTGCCGGGTTGCCCACGGCTCAATGCCTGCGTTCGGCCATCGTGTCTAAAGGGGCAGGCAGATCAAAAGCCAAAGCAAGAACAAGAGCAAGAGCAGACGGCGGCCTACCGGCCGGCCTGTTTTAGTTCCGCTCGCGTTACATGTAGCCGCTGCCGAAGGCTGCGAACGACCGCGAAGCGGGCGTAGCGATCTAAAACGTGAATATCTATCCGTCTCTCCAAGCCCCTCCCCCAGCCACGACATCTATCAACACAAGAAGAAAGTGCTCCACCGCAACATCTGAGGCAATCTCCAAGTTTCTTTATGAAGAACTCAGCAAAGGGATAAATCGACTAACCGAAAAAATTGCGTACTGCAATGAGCACGGCCAACAGCAAACAACCATTGGCAAGCATTCATGACGGATAACTATCGGCCAAGAGCAGTCGTTTGGTTCGGCGTTTAGATTTCATCCCAAAACCAAGGTGTTTCCGTTCCGCGCTAGCGCAACCTCTCATAAAAATGAGCGGTTTGTAGCTTTCTAACCCTTCAACCTCGCGTCAAACCTACAACTCCGTTCTTTTCCTCCTGGAACTCTTTGCGCATACACAGCAGGATAAGGAAAATGACCGCCTGTACACCGGTAAACGCGCTAAATGCAGCAACGAATGAACCGCTGGCTTCAATGATCGCTCCCATTAACGCCGGCGCGATTAAGGTTGAGGAAATACCAACCATCTCGGCATAGCCAATAGCATTACCACTGAGCTGGTCTCCATACTTCTCACTCAGTAAGGCGAAAATAGCGCCACCGCTGAACACCGCCACACCACTCATGACCGCAACGGTGATCAACCCACCATAAGGTAAACCCAGCTTGAGGGTCATCAGAAACGAAAGTGCCGAGAGCAGAGACAGCAAGGAGCCGATCTTGAGAATCAGCACGCGACGTCGGAACAGGTCGCTGCAATAGCCGCCTAGCAGCAACATGATGATTTGCGACACTCCCATCAGAGTGCCTATTGTGGCCGCTGATGCAGTTGCCATGCCTTGGGTCTCGATAAAGGCTGGAACCACCCAGGTAGCGGTTGCGGAGATAGCAAACATGTCTCCAAAGATCGCGAGCGACGCAATGTAGAACCAGCGTGACTTGAAAATAAGGCTAACTTTTGCGACTGCTTGATTGGCGGGAGGCTCGTCGTCCCAGGCAAAGTCGGGTAACCCCACACAGCGGCGCTCGCTCTTGACCAGTACCCAGCCCAAAAACGCGACAACCAAAGTGCCAATCGCCAGAACGATGAAAAAACCGCGCCAGCCAACGGCTTCGGCAAGAGGAATCCCGATCGCAAAATCTACTGTGATCGCCAGACTAAAAGCTGCCAGCAACGCGCTCAGTGCTCTCCCGCGCTGAGCTGGAGGGAACCATGTAACAACCAATTTTGCTGCTGCGATCCACACCGCGGCATCGAAAAAACCCACCATCAAACGTGCGGCTACCATCGCTTCATACGACGTGACTTGCGACTGCAATAACATGAACACGCCAACACCCAGCAGGCCACAACAGTACAGTGCACGTGTCGAAATTCGACTTCCCCATGCGGCCCAAAAAACCATACCCAATGCGTAGGTGATGGAGAACGAACCTTGTACGACACCGATTTGCAGTGGCGACAAATGCAACGTTTCTGTGACAAAGGGAATTACTGCTGCGAACCCATACCAATCACCCGCCAGAAATAACTGGGCAATGACCCCCATCAGAAGGCTAATGGTTTTCCATTGTTTTAGCGTGGTGCGCTGAGTGATGTTGAGCGACGACATTTTCATGCCAGATACTCCATTAACAAACACAGGAATTGATTGGGACAGGTTCATAGTTTGTGTACCCATCGCATCACAAAGCGGTTGCCTTCAGGACGGTTGCGAGCTTCGGATTCGAAGTAAAGGTTGGCAATCACTACGTCTTGGCGAGAGAACGCAAACATAGCGCCGGGGCCGATGGCGAAAACTTTTTCGCGTCGTCCAGATACTGAATCACCATCGATTTTTGTATCGGTGAACTGGTTGAGCCAGTACCCGTTCACACCTGCCGAAAATTTCGGGGTGAATGCGTAAAGGGTGTTGAAATTCAGATGTACCGCTTGCCCGGCCTGCACATCATCGACCCCATCGCCATAGGTCTCTGGTGAGGGAGCATCATTTTTAGCGTTCCACAGGTAGTGCAGACGCCACGAAATTGTGGTTTTGGAACTAGCCCAAAACGTCGCAGCCCAATATGGATTAAATGACCAGAAGTTTGCCCCTGGGTTGATCGCAGTATGTTTTTTGTAGTCGCCCACGGGGGCGATTACATCTGCCTCCAGGCGATGGACAAAGCGAGGGCCCTCGTCGCCCATGATTGGTTTGAACTGCAAGTAAAAGCCAATGTTGAGGTCAGCCAAACCTTCTGAACCGTCGAGCACGGTATTGTTCAAGCCATCGTCGACATGGTTCTTGGTAACCACGGGCAGAACCGCCGAAAACCCCCAATCGGAATCGTGGGGGCCACCACTTCCCTGATAAATCAGCTGCATCAGCACACTGTCTATATTGGTGGTCGACTTCGACAGGCCGATTTCATGCCCTTTGTTGTCGGTGATCTTTCTGCCGCGATAGTTCTGGTAGAACAACGATGCACTCCAGCCTTTGCCGCCGGGTACCTCAGCGCCATCATAGAACGTCGTCGAACCCAGGTTGACCACGGGAAGGTCAACGGCATGAGCGTTGATATGAATGGAGCATCCTACGATGAGGCCAACGATCAAGTGACCACGGTTTTTTACACATTTGTCTCCAAAGTTTTGAAGGTATTTCACCTTATTCGCTCCAGACTGATGTAATTGTGTTCGGGCTTTTTCAAATGAAAAACCCGATATTTTTGAGGACAGTAGGAAGTGGTGATGGAAGTCGGCTCGTTGTTCTGTTGACGCCTTGGGCCGACTAAACACGATGGTGCGCTGAGGCCGCGGGATGCTCTATCCGCGTTATGGGCAATAGCTATCCTGTTTTTATTTACGTGATTTTTGAGCGAGCCCCATGAAAGCCAGGACACCGTTTCCCCCTTACGAGAAGGGATAGGCAAACGACTGTGTTTATGACTACCAGCAAAGACAAAATCATCGAAGTGCTCGGCCAGGAGCGGCGTCGCCGTTGGAGCGTCGAGGAGAAACTAGCCATGGTGCGCGAGAGCCTGGAGCCTGGACAAAGTGTCTCGGTGTGGCGCGCTCGCAATTGACGGCTCGGCTCAAACAGCCCACTGCGAGGGCCCAGCCGCGTCGCAATGGACACGAGCAACACCCGCAGGTGCTCGGATGGATTCGAGTTCCGCTGCAAGGACGGCGAAAAACTACGGGTAACCTTCGCCCTGGGGTGCTGCGAGCGAGGCCATTAGTTGGGTGAGCCCACATGGCTGCGGTGGCGACGGTGTTCGCGAAGTGATGCTGGAAAGCCATCGAGCAACGCTTTAGTGACCAGCTTCCGACATCGCCGGTGCAATGACTGAGCAATAACGGCTCGGCCTATACCGCCGAACAGACTCGAAGCTTTGCCCGGCAGATCCGCCTGCTGCCCTGACAACTCCGGTGTGCAGCCCGCAGAGCAACAGCAGGGTGGAGAGCTTCGTGAAGACTATGAAGCGTGGCTACATCCGTCACATACCCAAGCCCGATCGAGCGACGGCCCTGCGTAACCTGGCCATCCTCTTCGAGCATTACAACGAGGAACATCCGCACAGCGCACCGAACTACCGCTCACCTCGGGAGTTCACATGCCGGCCATGACCACTGCTATTGCTCTGATCTTCGGCCCGTCAGAAAAGATACCCCAACAGGTCTATTTCACCCGTAGGGAACGTGGTATCGGAAATCGCTTTGACCATGAACGTCCCAGAAAAGTCTCGGCGCTGCATACTGTGGCTCGCGCGTTCTTCGATCGCCAGCCAAGTCAGCACGGCTGGTTCGATCGGCCGATAGCCATTACGCAAATACAGATCAGCTCGGTCGGCGAACAGGATCATAAAGTTTGACTGTCCACCACGCGCTAACGTCTCAGCGAACTGGAGCAGAGCACTGCCTCGGCCGACGTGCCAATAGCTCGGGTCGACGCAAAGATCAACGATACCTGTAACTCTCGTGACTGCATCGTCAATGCGGATGACACGGTGGTCGAGTCCGGCATATCCAATGAGAGTGCTACCCCTCCACATCAGCACGCGAGCATGAGGAATTTGTTTGAAGTAGCTGCGACCTTCGAACGTATTCGGAAAGCATCGATCAAGCAGCACCACGAGCTGTCTTTCCAACGGGCCTCTTAGGCTCATTTCGACGACAAGTTCGATCTTCTCGTCAGGCATAGTCATCCGCTTAAGCCCCCAGTTCCTGGATCACCGCCAGCGCGGCCTCGGTTGTTCCGAGGTCCCCACCCCCGGCTTCAACGACGGAACAACTGTCGATCCGCGTCTCGTTCATAATTTGCCTTATCGTGCGAATCAGTTGCTCAGGAGTCCATCCCGCATCGATCGGACTTGAAACGGCCGGCGCATACTGAGGGTCGAGAATGTCGAGATCGACGGAGAGATGGGTATGGGCTGAATCGCTCCATTGCGCTGGTCGCCAAGCCTCTCCACTCTGCGAGAGGCTGATCGGCAAACCATCATACTGGGCGGCTCGCACAGGGGCTGCGCCGTCACGGCATCCGATGAGGACTGCGTGGTCAATATGACGGTGCTGAAGTAAGTCCGCGAGAAAATTGGCGTGGTTGATTCGAAGCGGAGGCTGATCCGATCGATATCCATAAAGATCGTGGTGTGCGTCGATGTGGATGTACTGCACTGTCTTATCCGGCAACGCGGATTTGACGATGCTCAACATCGACCAAGTCGCGCGGTGGTCACCACCGACGATACCGAGCCGAATATTTAGCAAATCGGCAAGACCAACCAAGTCTTTAAGCTCCTCCGCGCTACGCGGCGAAGGGGCTTGCTCTGGCAATACACCTAGCACCGAAATCGTTTGAGGGCAGGCTGAAGCCAATATGTCAGCCAGCCCAGACGCTGTCGAGTGGCCTAGGCGGGCCAGATTGGTGTAGGGCAGCCCGATCCAGAACGCGCGTGGAGGTGGCCCGTCCAGCCATGTGGAAAACGGCTGTTCCACAGTTTTGTTAGGAAACTGCTCTTTGTAGTAGATCCGAGCTCGCCTCGGAATCTGGAAGCGCGTTCGCCCTACATCCACGATTCCTTCGAGGAAAAGACGCTCTACTTGCCATGCCGCAAACCCGTATGCCGAAAGCTCAGCGCATGACAGCCATTGGTGCGACAACGAAGTGAGTATTTTGAGTTCTGGAGGTAACGTCAGAACCTGACCGGTCTCGTCTCGAAGAGTCCCGCACGCTGTTACTTCGAGGCGTTGGTTTAACCGAACATCCAACATCGCGAAGCTCCTCTAAAGAAGCCAGCCGGAAAAGGCAAGGCGTACCGGGTAGTTTTCCTCGAATGGAACTGGATCAATCCAATGCGTCGTCGCGGTAGACGGCACGAAGATCACGCTCCTGTTCGGTACCGGTCGGATACGGATCGGAGCCTTGCTTTCACCGAACAGCAGAGGAACCTCACTTGTTCCCTTGCTGCTAAAATAGAGCAATATAGTCAAACGGTAAGCGTCCTGCCCCCCAAAGTCGGTATGTCGTTCAAGCCGGCAGCCCGGCGTAAACGCTGTAAGTGAGAAGTTCGTCCTGTCGAACGGACCTACCAAATGGCCGATCACCTCACGCCACGCGGCACAGGTGACCTCTTCGATTCTATGGAGCAAACCACTTTCATCGCGATCTTTGTGAAGTTGATGGTAGAGGTAGGTGAACGAATCGCCGCTGCCATCCATCACACAGTCGATGAGCGCCGCGACTTTCCGCAGACGGGTACCCAATTGCAATGGAAGCAGGTGTGACGGCCCAAGTCCTTTCACGCGAGTACCCCAACCGATACCACTTCGCCAGGATTCAACCACACGCTTGTCAAGTTCGTCGAAGACCGACTTGGGCAAGAGTGCGTCCTGCACCGCGAAGCCGTCGCGCTGCAGCGCGTCACATATCTCATTAATCGACCGCATGTGGCCCGATCTCGCAAAGGTTAAGAGTCGCGACGGCAGCGAGGTGACGGGAAAGCGCAGACTTAGTTTCGCCGACACGCATCCGAACGCTGGACAATGTCCGCCGGAGGACGAGGTTCTTTGAAATACAAAGCGACGGTTCGTGGTAAGTGACGCAATGCCACCAATCTTCGGGGATCCAAACGATCTGTCCCGACCTCTGCTCGAAGCTCATGCATGGCGCGTCAGTGGAGGGGGATTTGTGTTTTGCCCAGAAGGTCCACTGCTTGCTTCCCGAAAGGAGGACGTTCCAACTGGCCGTCCCGAACATGTCCTGATGCACTTTCACACTGCTACCTGACGGACCAACTATCGCCCAGAGGTAATGGGGTGTTTCGTCGCGCCGAAACTCGTCAAGCACACAACAAGTATCGGATCCCAAAGCCGAGATCCCCCTTTCTGCTTCGAGCAAGACAGGGGCCAGGAAGTCGTCACTGCAACGCCTCTTGAGCGGCCAGTGGACAACCTGGCCGGAAGAGGCCGCGGCTTTAGCTGCTTCAGGGTGGTTCCACCACCGCTCAAAGACGGACATGAGGCGCACCTTCTCAATCCGCTCAGCCTTCGGTCCAGTGATCCACACGCTCTCTTCTCCGTATCGCTCTGAGAATGTAGCCGCTAGCACTCTTGCATTGGCCCCCAAATCGACCAAAGTTGGCTCCAAGCTGGACACTGTCTGAAGTATCACTACGGCATTCATCTAGTCGTCGCTACGGCGCCTTGCAGCGCCGGTTGCGACAAGCCAAACACGGAGCGCCATAACCCCGACGTCGAACCCAAGATCCTGTCCGATCTCAAACTCGTTCACCGCAAGTAAATGATTTAAGTCTCGAATTTGCTTCTCGGAATTCAGGAATGCTCGGTGACCGTTCGAATAAACGTATGTCCCCTCGTCGGCTTTAACAACCTCGATGGGCGTATCGGACCGGATGTAGTTGCCGGTGGTCGTTTCGATAGTGGGAAGCTTTAGCTCAGGTATTTCGTCGAAACTGTTGTTGCTGAACCGACGGGCGACCGCATGCTGATGAGCCAGGGTCAGATCAACCCGATCGTAGCGAGCGATGAGCTCGTATTCACCCACTTCAGCATTCGCTAGGAAGTCTCGATAGTAGTTTGCCGTGGGGATCTGCAATGGCACCAGTTGACGCAACTCATGAAGTGCCTCTCGAAGGAGAAGGCTCTCGCTCTGCCTAGAGAAGGCGAGCGCGACTACAATGCTGACACCCTCCTGGCTAGACCCCACGTGATGGTAGTCAGCCGGTAAGAAGAAGGCGCTGCCGACCGGCATCACATAAGTCGTCGGCTCCGCGTGATCCACAGTACGACGCAGTCGGGCGGCATCTCCTCCGTAAGCGGTGAGAAATTCATGCCGGGGCCACAGGCTCATGGTTTTGTGATGCGGTCCCAGGTTGAAGTGGAAAATGCGGTCGGTCGGGTCGTCGATGTGAACCCCGAAAGAGGTTTCGACATAATGACCAATGATCAGGTGGTGCTCAATGGAGATCCCCGTTCGTCCGAAGCGGCGATCAAACGCTCCAACGAACGCTTTTGAGGCGGAAAGCATCTTTGGCACGTACAGCGCGGCGCGATTGATGAAAATGAGAAAGTCATGACCGCCAAAAATCTCAGACCAATTGATTTCACGAATCGACTCACTCAGGACGATTCGACGCACGATGTCGCGAGATGCGAATGGGCATACCAAAGCGCCGTCGACATAAATGCGGCAATTGCGGGTGATGCGCGACTGGGGACTGCTGCCTATCACGCGCAGGCACTCGATAACCATTTCATCCGTATACGGGTGGGGCGCGTTCAGGGTGACGTGCGGTGTTGCGAAGTGCTCTGTCGGACCATCGAATTGCCTATCAAAAAAGGTACTCATTCGACAACGGCTCCCCTCGCACTTAGAAGAAACTCGATAGCACGCAATCCCGTTGTCAAATCTCCTCCGTCGGCGACATAAACTTCCAAGAAATCCCGGACCGTCACGTGCCCATCATCGATAAGCCCGAGCACAGCCCGTGATATGCGATCAGCAATGAAATGACGGCCACGAGCGTAGACCACAGCTAAGGAGCCGACCTGCTCGACGATCACGGGCCATCGCTGGTCAATTCTGATCACAGACTGAGGCTGTAGACTCTGCATCCCGACCGACTTCGTCGGAGGAGCATAGCGCAAGTTGCCGTTTGAACTCGATCGCAGGCGCCCCATCTCGGCGAGGCGCGCGATCGTCATCTGCCAGATGGCGGACCCAGGCGCTCGTTCGTGTAGCTCACGACGCAGCAAAGTCAGTTCGCGCTCCGCCAAATGAAGCTCGCTTACATGTTCGAGGACGAATGTGGCCGCTGTCGATACATCGTTGTTGTAGGCGATGTGGAACTCGTCAGAAGGCAGTACGAACGCGTGACCGGGCGGTAAGGAATAATTGTCCGGTGCGATGTGGATCTTGGCAGTATCGATGATATTTCGGACGGGACCAAACTGCGCCTCGATGCCCTCTCGAGACCAAATATTGAGCTTCTTTAAGCCGGGACCCAAGTTAAAGATAATCGTCCGGTGCGTGCTGTCGTCGATATGAGCACCGAAGGGCGTTGCTCCATATGATCCGATGAAAAGAGTTACGTCGATCGTTATTGTGCCGGAAACAGTTGCGCGCAACGCTTCTGCATGCGGTGCAAGGCGCTCATGAACCTCATGGGACCACTGTAAGCCTCCATTGACGATCAGGCCCGCATTCTTTCCGTAATGCCCCCGTTCCGGGTCGAACGCTCGTAAGAGAGTGGCCTCAATGTGACTGGCGCTCAGATCCTCCGTCTCTAGAAATCGCCTTGCGAGGTCATAGTCTTCGCGACCTTCTACGTAAGCTCGAAAAAAGTTCAGTTTTGTGGAGCCGGGAGCGTCCCTCGCTCCCTGAAGAATCGAGGCTATTTCAGTGAAGTTTACGGGACTGGAGAAAGTCGGCGAGAACAGATGAGGCCCTCGCAGCCCGTTGGTCTGTTCGTAAAGATCAGCCCACATGAATGGCAAAGCGGCTATTGGCTGCTACGCGGGCCGATATCACGACGGGGCCCATCGAGCTCGTCCGGTTCGGCTCGTGGCCCAATATCGCGGCGAGGCCCTTCCAGATCGTCCTGATCAGTCCGTGGGCCAATATCACGGCGAGGCCCTTCCAAGTCGTCCTGATCAGTCCTTGGACCAATATCACGGCGAGGCCCTTCCAAGTCGTCCTGATCAGTCCTTGGACCAATATCACGGCGAGGTCCTGCCAGATCCTTATCGCGCTTCGGCCCTCCAACAATGGATGCTAGTGCTCGATCAAACGCTTCCTGGCTTACGCTCCCGTCCTCGCCTTTTGAATCTCCTGACATGATCAAATCCTTTTTGTTTAGTTACCTGGCGTTGATAGGTCTAGCACATAACGCCTTAAGCACAAGTCAACAGCTCCATCGGGGTTGGGGCGTCGATAACAAGCGTTCTTGTCGAGAGTGTAGTGGTCAACTAATCCCAGACACGACGTTAAGTTTTTTCTCGGTTTGAGCTGGCGCCAGCCCACCGTTGAACTGGTGCGGTCGAATCCAGTTATAGCGATGCATCAGGTAATGACTGATATCTCGGTGCGCTTCTTGAGCCGTCATGTAGCCCACGCTCGGTATCCATTCAGTTTTCAAACTGCGAAACACGCGTTCCATCGGCGCATTGTCCCAGCAGTTTCCACGACGGCTCATGCTCTGGCGCATGCGATAACGCCAGAGCCGTTGGCGAAACTGGCGACTGCCATATTGCGATCCCTGATCCGAGTGGAACAGCCCCCTTGAGGCCTGCCACGCTGTTCATAAGCCATGTCCAACGCCTTGATCACCAACTCGGCATCGGGTTTGTTTGACAGCACCCAACCCACAATTCGGCGTGCGTAGAGATCCAGAACGACCGCCAAGTAATGCCATCCTCCCTGCGCCCAGATGTAGGTGATATCGCCACACCAGATCTGATTAGGTGCCGGCACATCAAATTCCCGATTCAAGATGTTCGGAGTATCAGGCCGCTCGACCGTCGCTTGTTTGTAGGCATGTGATCCCGGTTGTTTACTGACTAACGCCAGTTCCCGCATCAGGCCACGCGCCTTGAACCGTCCGATTTGCTCGCCGTCTCCCTGCATCATCAACACGATGCTGCGGCTACCGGCGGCGCTTCGACTTTGCGTAAACAGTTCATTGACTCGACTGCGTAACCGAAGCCGCTCAACGCCCGGGGTTCAGCGTCTGAGACGCTGGGCGTAGTAACACGAACGAGTGATGTCAAAGATCGCGCAAAGCCAGTCGACCGGCTCATGGGCGCTTAGCTGATCAATCAGCGTGTGCGCTCGTGCTCTTCCGACATCAAGAGCGCGGTAGCCTTTTTTAAAATGGATTTCTCCCGCTCAAGGCGAGCGATTCGAGCTTCCAGTTCCTGGATTTTCTACTGCTCAGGCGTCAGCGCCTTGCTCTGCGGAGTCACGCCAGTGCGCTCTTGCTGGAGTTGGTTAACCCAGCGGCGCAACGCAGACTCGACCACCCCGAGCGACCGGCAGGCTTCGATATGGCTATAGCCCTGATCGGGCACGAGGCCTGCGGCCTCGCGTTTGAATTCAGCGGAAAAGGAACGGCGTTGCTTGGTCATCAGACACCTCTATCTGGCGAGCATTCTCGCCTAAATGGATGTCCGGTTTCATTAGACCACTACACAGGAGGCCGAACGCAGGCGTTGCGTAGGGGACAGCTCGGCATGGATGCCGAGCTAGCCGCCGTCAGGCCATGGATGGCCTGTGGCGGCGGGCCCCCGGAGCAATGCCGGAGAGAGGGAATGCCGAGCACTAGCGAGGCGCCGGATGCGGGGGCAGAAGCCCTTTGGTTACTTTGGGCTGGGCCGGCATTCCGGCTTTTCCAAAGTGACCCGCTGTAAGAGCGGAACCGATAGTGGCCGTGACCGCAGCAACGGATATGTACGCAGAACCGTATGGGCCAGCTGAGGTTTGGCGAGAACTGCGTCCTCGTACGCAGCCTCGCTGCGCTCGCCAGCGGCTACAGGTTTCGAGTGCATCTTGGAACACTAGACAAAGCATGATACATAACTCCAGACACACAAAATCAGCCGATTTACAATGTACCTGGAGTTATAAAACACCTCTCACCCCGACAAGGAGATGGAGGTGCAAAGCAGACAGCTAATCAAGGAGCTTGAAGCCGCTGGATGGATACTGGACCGGATAACCGGAAGCCATCATCTGTTCAAGCATCCTTACAGACCCAACACCGTTCCGGTGCCTCACCCGAAGAAGGACCTGCCACGGGGAACGGTCAGGGCCATCCGAAAACTGGCCGAACTGATATAGCGCCTGCCCCCTTCACACCTATTGAGGAGATCCCCATGCAATATCCCATCTGCATCGAATGGGGCGACGAACACACCGCCACCGGCATCCAGATTCCCGACATCCCCGGCGCAGTCACCGCCGGCGACACCTTCGAGAGCGCCTACAGCGCCGCCATCGAGATCGCCCACGTCATGCTCGAAGAACTGGCCCGCGCCGGACAAGCCATTCCCCTGCCCTCACCCACGAGCAAACACCGCGTCAACCCCGATTTCGCGGGCATGGGCTGGGGCATGCTGGACATCGACATCACGCCGTACCTGGGCAAGACCGAGAAGGTCAACGTGACGTTGCCCGGTTATGTGATTCAGCAAATCGACCGCTTTGTCCGTGAGCACAACATCAAGAGCCGGTCGTCCTTCCTGGCCGATGCCGCGCTGGAAAAGCTCGGGCGCTGAGAGCAGCTCCGCAGGGCAGGCCAAGCGGTATGAGGACTGTTGTGCTTGCTGCGCACCCCAGCGGGAGCAAGCTCCCTCGCCACAGGGGGGGGGCCTGCCAAATGGCTACATCACCTGACGGCATTGAGACGACCAGTTATACCCCAGTTCCAACCATGGGCTAGCTCTCTTTGGCACCCTCTACTCAACCGAAAATGATGAGAAGTAAAATGACAACTTATTATCTTCAAGATCGACCAATTGATAACGCATCCTGTCAAAACCCGAATCCAACTTACTCACGCTCATATGCATCAACTGAGTCAAGCCGCCGCCAATACCACGGGACGCAAAATGGCTGATATCAATAAATCTGATACGCACGACATCAGCCCCTGCCTTTTCAGAGACTGAAATCGATAGAGATAAATCATAAGCTATCCCATCTTCGTTTAACTGAATACTAATCGCGCGCAAGCAGTTGTGAGTGACAAGTAACTCATTTAATTGCGAAACTTCAATCATTGCTTATCCTCGCCCCTTCCTTTCGAACCCATAGCCAGCAACCTATTCGTAGGTGTGCGTGTGCGAATAGGAATGATATCTTGCAAAAATCAACTCAAAACAAACTCACCTCAACTCAACCAGTCAATACCAAACTCAGAAAGCTGATTATCAAGGTGCAACTTTAGCTCAAACCAAAAATCAAAAGTTCGACCATCGCTACTAGTCAAAAACAAGTAATACCCACCTGTTCCCCCTCACGATCCTCATCAATAGTTATTTTCCATCCAGAATACTCCCCAGATACAACAACTCCTTTCCGGATAATCGTCATCTACCCTCCTCAATCAAAATTTCCATATCAGTACGAATGCCTTCAGCCGGTTTGATGACAAGCTTGCCCTGAGCAGTAAGAGCACCTTGTCGAAGGGGCCCGCAGCGCCGATATGCCCTCGCTTTCCGCTGCCCCTCCTCACCCAACAACCCGCCCCAACCGCCTCGCCACGCCCGCCGCCTGCTCCGCACTGCCCACATTGGTAAACCCCATCACCAACCCCTGCCTAACCCCCTCCCCCAGGTACCACTGCGACAGCGGCTCCACAGCGATGCCCTGCGCCCAGGCCCGCTGGGCAATCTGCACATCGTCCCCCTCCGCCAAGCCGGCCACCACATGCATGCCCCCAGCCTGCGGGTCTATCTGCAACCGCCCCGCCAACTGCTGGTGCAACGCCTCAACCAGCCATTGCCGCCGACGCGCATACAGGCCACGCATCTTCTTCAAGTGCCGGGCAAAGTGCCCCTCGTTGAGAAAGGCCGCCACCGTCGCCTGTAGCAGCTGCGGGCAGTGATTGTGCAAACGATCCGCCTGCCGGGCGAACGCCTGGGCCTGTTCGGCGGGCACCACTAGATAGGCCAGGCGCAACCCTGGAAACAACACCTTGCTGAAGGTGCCGGTGTAGAGCACGCGGCCCTGCTGGTCGAGGCTCTTGAGGGCCGGCAAGGGCTTGCCCTGGTAGCGGTACTCGCTGTCGTAGTCGTCCTCGATGATCCAGCTGCCCTGGCGGTTGGCCCAGTCCAGCAGGGCCAGGCGCCGGGGCAGCGACAGCGACACCCCCAGTGGGCTCTGGTGGGTCGGGGTGACCACGGCAAAATCGGCCTCTGGCGCGCGGGCGATGCCTTGGGCAACGTCCAGGCCCTGATCGTCCACGGGCACCGGCACCAGCTGGGCGCCGGCCGCCAGCAGTGCGCTCCTGGCCATGAAGTAGCCGGGCTCCTCCAGCCAGCAGGTGGCCCCTTTGCGCATCAGCGTGTGGCTGATCAGGTCGAGGCAGGCGCGGTAGCCGGCGCAGACGAAAATCTGCTCCGGCTGGCAGCTGATTCCCCGGGAAATCCCCAGGTAGGACGCAATGGCCGCCCGCAACGGCGCATAGCCTCGCGAGTCCGGATAGATGAAGCCTTCGGTGCCCGCCTGGCGCAGTTGCCGGCCCGCGAGGCGGGTCCAGAGCTTGCGCGGAAAGGCATCCAGCGCCGGCAGGCCCATTTGCAGCGCCAGCGGCGGCGTGCCGGCGTGGGTGGCCTGGTAGGCCGTGGCCGCCACCGGGGCATGCGGCATGGGCGCGGTAACCGGCGCCAGCTGCGGCGTGACAATGGTCCCGGCGGCTCCGCGAGCCGTCAGGTAGCCCTCGCCCATCAGCAGTTGGTAGGCCGCCTCCACGGTGCCACGCGCCAGGTTCAGTTCCGCCGCCAGGGCGCGCACCGCCGGCACCCGGTCTCCCGGACGCAGGCGGCCATCGGCGATGGACTCGCGAAACCGTTGATAAAGCTGGCGATAGATCGGCGCCGTCTGGCTGCGGTCCAGTTCGAATGCAAGCATCATGGCCTAGTCATTTATGCACTTTTTGGCTCTACAGCTTAAGCCATCGGCCTTCTAAGGTGGGTCATCTCTTTTCAGCGGATGACGAACATGCCCTACACCCTTCAACACCTCGACAGCGAAGAAGCCTTTGCCGCCAGTTTCGACTTGATGCGCGTCCTGCGCCCACACCTCACCACCCCTGCGGCCTATACCGCGCAACTGGCTCGGCAGGCCGCGCAGGGCTACCGCTTGCTCGCCGCACGGGACGCTGAGCGCATCGTCGGCCTGGCGGGTTACCGCGAAATGGAAAACCTGCTCTACGGGCACTTCATCTACGTCGATGACCTGGTGGTGTGCCCACAGCTTCAGCGCAGCGGCGTGGGCGCCCGGCTGTTGAGCGCCGTGAGGGATGAGGCCGTGCAACGTCAATGCGAGCACTTTGTGCTGGATACCGGCCTGCACATGCCCCTGGCCCAGCGCTTCTATTTTCGCCAGGGGTTGCTGGCCCGTGGCATGCACTTCACCCAACGCCTGCGCGGTGAGGAGCGGGCATGAACAACCTGCTGTTGATCAACGCCAGCCCCCACGGCCGGGGTTCCCACGGACACCAGCTGGCCCTGGAACTGGCGGGCGCCCTGCGCCAACGGCATCCGCACCTCGAACTGCTCGAACGCGACCTGGTGGCGCAACCGCTGCCACCGCTCGGCCTGGACTACGCCCACGCCCTGACCACCGCCACGCCCTTCGACGCGCCGCTGTTCGAGGTGTCCGAAGGGTTGATTCGTGAGTTGGAGCGCAGCGATGCCCTGATCATTGCCACGCCGATGCACAACTTCACCCTGCCGGCCGCGCTCAAGCTCTGGGTCGATTATGTCCTGCGCATTCACCGCACCTTCAGCGCCCTCCCGGAGGGCAAGGTCGGCCTGCTCAAGGACCGTCCGGTGCATGTGCTGGTGAGCTCCGGCGGCGTTCACCAGGGCGAACGGGCACGCCAACCGGACTTCCTGACGCCCTACCTGCGCCACGTACTCAACATCCTCGGCCTGTTCGACCTGCAGTTCACCTACCTCCAAGGCTTGGTGTTCGGGGAGGACGCCGTGCGGCAGACCATCGAAGAAGCCCGCACCGCACTGTTCTCCAACCCCCTGTTCAACCCCCTTGTGGGTGCTTGATCACTTTTTCCCTACCGGAGTTTCACCATGAGCCAACTCAGACTGCCCTTTGCCACCCTGTCGCCTGCTGCCTATCAAGGCCTGCTCGCCACCAACACCGCGCTCGCCGCCAGCCCGCTCGGCTTGCCCTTGCTGGAACTGGTGTACTTGCGCGTATCGCAGATCAACGGCTGCTCGTTCTGCCTGGGCAAGCATTCGCAGACCCTGCGCGAGAGTGGAGTGACACAAGGCAAACTGGACTGCCTCGCCGGCTGGCGCGTCAGCGAACTGTTCAACGACCGCGAACGCGCCGCCCTGGCCTGGGCCGAAACCCTCACCTACGTCCACGACAAAGGCGCGCCGGACGAACTGTACGAACCACTGAAAGCACACCTGAACGACGTCGAAATCTCCGACCTGACGCTGGCCGTGTCTCTGATGAATGCCTTCAACCGGCTGGCGGTGGGCATGAAGCTCTAAGGGCGAGGTCGCCCGTGGACCAGATCACGAGGGTTGGGCTGAACAACACGACAGACATCTTGTCGCCCTAGGGACTCCAGCCGAGCCATCCACAACCTTCGGCCGTGACGACAACAGCGTCACCTGGCTTTGGCTTTGGCTTTGGCTTTTGATCTTGATCCACCCGCCCCTTTAAACACGATGGCCGAATGCAGGTATTGAGCCGTGGGCAACCCGGCAGGACGCCGGGTTGCCCACGGCCATGGATGGCCGGTGGCGGCGGCCCACGGATCAATACCGGAGAGAGGGCATGCCGAGCCTAGGCGAGGCACCGAGTGAGGGGGCAAAGAGCCTTTGGTTACTTTGGGCTCTTTCCAAAGTGACCCGCTGTAAGAGCGGAACCTCCAGTGGCCACACCCGCAGCAACGGAAATGCACACAGAACCGCGTGGAGTCAGGCAAAAAAGCGTTGCCAGGTTTGGCGAGGACCACGTCCCCGTACGCAGCCTTGCTGCGCTCGACAGCTGCTACAGGTTCCTCAATGTGCCCCACACAAAAAGGGACCGCAGCAACGGATATGTACACAGAACCGCGCGAAGTCAGGTGAAGAGCGCCGCCAGGTTTAGCAAGGACTACGTCCCCGTACGCAGCCTCGCTTCACTCGACAGCGGCTACAGACTAATGGGGCGGTTCCCCATAGGCAGCACCACACTCAGACCTTGAACCGCGCCACCAACCGATTCAACTCCGTCGCCAGATTAGCCATCTCCCCACAGGCACTGGCCGTCTGACTGGCTCCCGCCGAACTCTGGACCGACAGCTCACGGATGCTGGTCAGGTTCTGGTCGGCCTCGCGGGCCACCTGCGCCTGCTCCTCCGAGGCAGTGGCGATCAACAGGTTGCGTTCGTTGATCTGGGTGATGGCCTGGGCGATCTGCTTGAGCGACTGGTCGGCGTTCTGCGCCACCGAGATCGAGTTGTTGGCCATTTCCGCGCTGACGTTCATGGCACTCACCGCCTGGGTCGAGTCGGCCTGGATCGCGCCGATCATCTGTTCGATCTCCTGGGTCGACTGCTGGGTCCGGTGGGCCAGCGCCCGCACCTCGTCGGCCACCACCGCAAAGCCACGACCCTGCTCACCGGCCCGCGCCGCCTCGATGGCGGCATTCAAGGCCAGCAGGTTGGTCTGCTCGGCGATGGCGCGAATCACCTCCACCACCTTGCTGATGTCCTGGGCCCTGCTGGACAAGGCCTTGACCTGCTCGCCAGTGCTGGCGACGTTGCCGGCCAGGCCTTCGATGGCTTTGAGGGTCTGGGCCACGTTCTCGATGCCGGAGCGGGTGAACTCCAACGACTCGCGGGAAGACTGCGCGGCGGCCTCGGCGTTGCGCGCCACTTCATCCACCGCAGCGCTCATCTGCGTCACGGCGGTGGCGGCCAGGCTGACTTCGTCGTTCTGCCGCACCAGCCCACGGCTGGCGTCTTCGGTCACCGCGGTCATTTCCTCCGAGGCCGAAGCCAGCTGGGTCGAGGAGTCGGCGATATGGGCGATGGTCTCCCGCAGGTTGGCCTGCATCTTCGCCAGTGCGGCCAACAGCCGGCCGGCTTCGTCGCCGCCGCTTACGCCGATGTCCCGGGACAGGTCGCTGCCGGCGATGCGCTCGGCCACCGCCAGGGCATCGCCAATCGGCGCGGTGATGCTGCGGGTCAGCACCGCCGCCAGGGCAATGGTCAGCAGCACGGTGGCCACCAGCAGGCCGACCACCAGGCTCACGCCGCCGCTGTAGACCGAGGTCGCATGCACCCCGGCGCCCTTGGCCCCCTCGTCGTTGAAGTCCGAGAGCTTGTCCATCTTGTCCTGCAGGGAATTGGTCATGGGGCTGATGCGGGTATTGATCAGGGTGATGGCCGCGGCGTTATCGCCACTGCGCAGCAGCGGCTCCAACTCGTCCAGCAACTTGAAGTAGGCCTGCGCGTCCCCAGCCACCGCCTGGTACAACTCACGCTCTGCTGGGCCGGTGATCAGCGGCACGTAATGGGTCAGGGTGTCTTGCAGGGTGCTGCGATAACCGCCCAACGCGGCGATCCGGGTCTGGCGCTGCTGCTCGTCGGTGGTCACGGTGATGCGCAAGCTTTCCAGGCGCAGCCGCAGAGTGCCAGCCTTCATCTTGCCGATTTCCCGGATGCTGGCCATCCAGTTGTTTTCCACATCCTGCTCGGACTCACGCAGCTTGCCCATCTGCAACACCGCGACCACTCCCAGGGCGAAGACCACCAGGATAATGAGTGAGAAAAACACGGCAGACCTGGGCGCGAGATTCATTGTCCTGACGTTCATTGGCTATCTCTCTTATAGAAAGCTCGATGGTTCGCGGTTGCACGCTATCGACGCCAGGGAATGGGACATGGCACCGATGCAAGGTTGGGCAAAACGGTGATGGCTACAGGCAATTGCACTTTGTCATCACGATAGATCCAGCCTCGTCACAAAACCATTTTGCTGGCGTGAATTTTTATGGTCTGAGGCGTGGGGGCAAGGCACGACAGGAGCCGCTCCACCGGCTTTGGCTTTGGCCTTGGCCTTGGCTTTTGATCTTGATCCACCCGCCCCTTTAAACACGATGGCCGAACGCAGGTATTGAGCCGTGGGCAACCCGGCAGGACGCCGGTTAGCCGCCCCCGGCCATGGATGGCCGGTGGCGGCGGCCCACGGATCAATGCCGGAGTAAGGGCATGCCGAGCCTAGGCGAGGCACCGAGTGAGGGGGCAAAGCCTTTGGTTACTTTGGGCTCTTTCCAAAGTGACCCGCTGTAAGAGCGGAACCGATAGTGGCCGCACCCGCTGCAACGGATATGTACACAGAACCGCATAAAGCCAGGAGAAAAGCATGAGCAGGTTTGGCGAGGACTGCGTCCTCGTAGGCAGCCTCGCTGCGCTCGACAGCGGCTACAGGCTTCTCAGCCTGCCCAAGATCGGAACCCCAACCATGGACAGGTGCACAAAACCGCATTAAGCCAGGTGAAAAGCGTCGCCAGGTTTAGCGAGGACTGCGTCCTCGTGCGCAGCCTCGCTACGCTCGACAGCGGCTACAGGTTATCGACGTGTCCCGCATAAGAACGGAACCGCAGTGGCCGCAACCGCCGCCAACTCAACGACCAAGCACAGCCCTCCCGTCACTACCCCAGAACAACCCCACTGGCGCCGCCATCGGCCAACGCAAAAAGAAGATCCTCCACTGCCGGCGCCGGAGCAGACCCCAGGTCGATCTTCACTTGGAAGCCTTCGGCCGTCGGCTCAGGGTCGGAGATAAAGTGCACCACCCCTTGCAGCCCGTCTTCGGTCGCCGGGTTTTCATCTTCCACATCGAACCACTCGAGAAACCAGCGGCCCATGACCTGCACAAGCGCCTCCTGGCCCAGGCCACGGACCTCCAGCGCCAGCCAGTCCCAGCCAAAGGGCGAGATGCGCACCGCCATCTGCTCGATCCCAAAACCCACGGGCTCGAAGGCCAGTTCGGACTCGGCATCGACCTGGACAGGTTCCCCGGCCGCAGCGCCCTCCTGCGCGATCATGTCGACCCGGCAAGGCATGGCCATGACCCCTTCGGTGGCCAGTGAGCCGTCGCTGTTGCGGTAGGCGGGCTCGACGTAGGCGGCCCCTTGTGTAATCTGGCGGGCCAGCGTTTCAACATAGGGCTTGCGAATGGCGACAAGCAGTTCGGAGACGGTCATGAATCGGAGCTTCCCTGGCGGACTCGTCGCTGGGCAACCTACGACGAGAGGATGATGGTTGATGCACAAAGCGGCGCAATTGTGCAGTGGGCGAGCGCCCGGCGTCCATGACGGCCGATGATTGTTGGCGCTGGCCGCATACCTGGCAGGGGCCACCGCCCACCGGTGGCCCCTGGAACGCGGTGCATCAACCCAGGCGCATGCTCAGCTCGATATCATCGGCGAACGGCACCGACAGGTAGCCGTTCTGCGGCGCCCGGACGTGCGCCAGGTACTCGGGGCAGTAGTCGGTGTTGTCCGCCACCACCAGCGCGCCAGGCTTCAGGTGCGGTTCCACCAGGCCCAGGACCTCCCCATACAGCGCCTTGGCGCCATCGAGCAGGAGCAGGTCGATGCTCTCCGGAAGGTCGCCGGCCAAGGTCACCAGCGCGTCGCCCTGGCGAATCTGCACCAGGTCGCCGACACCGGCCTCGAGCATGTGCTCGCGGGCCATGGCGACCTTCGAGGCTTCGAACTCGCTGCCGATCAGCACGCCGCCGCCGTTGTCGCGCAGGGCGGCCGCCAGGTGCAGGGTGGACAGGCCGAACGAGGTGCCGAATTCGACGATGCTCCTGGCCTTGGCATTGCGTGCCAGCAGGTACAAGAGCTTGCCGGTATCCCGCGAGACCGGCAGCCACAGGTCCTTGAGCAATCCGTAGAACTCGAGGTAGTCAGTCTTGCTGTGCATCAGCCGTTCGCGTTCTTCCCGGGGCAAGTTGTCGAGGGCCGGGCTGGTGGCGGCATGGGCCAGGGTGTAGAGGCGTTCGATCAAGCCCGCCAGGGGCTCGCAGGTGAGGGTCGTCATGCTGGTCTTCCATCGGATGGGTCTAAGATGTTGGGTCACGACCATGATGGGAGCGATTCGGCCCATCCGCTATTCGCATTCCCAGGCACATCCGAGCTGTCCATGAGCAAGCGCCAGAGCCCTCGTATTTCCTCACGCAAACAGCCACAGCAGTCGCGCTCCACCGAGCTGGTAGCAGCGATTCTGCAGGCCGCCATTCAGGTTTTGACCCAACAGGGCGCCAAGCGCTTCACCACCGCGCGGGTCGCGGAAAAGGCCGGGGTGAGCATCGGTTCGCTGTACCAGTACTTTCCCAACGAGGCGGCGATCCTGTTCCGCCTGCAAAGCGATGAGTGGCTGCAAACCCGGCAGATGTTGAGCCGGATCCTCGACGACCAGGCACAAGCGCCCCTGGCGCGCCTGCGCAGCCTGGTGCATGCCTTCATCCGCTCGGAGTGCGAGGAGGCGCCGCTGCGCAGTGCCTTGAACGAGGCCGCGCCGCTGTATCGCGATGCCCCCGAGGCTGGCGCAGCCCGTGCGGCGGGACGGCAGATCTTCACCGGCTTCATGCTCCAGCTGCTGCCCGATGCCAGCGAAGCGACCCGCGCCGCAGCCTGCGAGCTGACCCTTTCCACGCTGAGTTCGGTGGGCAGGGATTTCTCCGGCAAGCCCCACACGAAGAGCACCATGACCGAGCGCGCCGACGGCCTGGCGGACATGTTCAGCGCCTATGTCCTGACACTCGCCCAACCCGGGGCCGCGACCGTGCACGCCCCTGTCGACAGCTGAGGTTTTCAGGCTGTTGTTTGCCTGCCACAGCCTCGGAGCCTTCGACCTAGAGCCTTGGACATAAATGTTTAAACATTGCCCGGCCAGGGTTCGTTGTACGGCGCTTGGCATCGTTTTTATAGTGCGATGGGGTGGGTAAACCTGCCCTTGCAATTGCTTCTTTAAGGAATGAAGTCCGGCCCTATAGAAGGATGAGCAGCCATGTACGCATATCCTGTGACCTTGCACCTGGAAGATGGCAGTACTCGGGTCAGTTGTATCGATGTGCCAGGAATGGCCTGCGTCGGCGATACGCTGGAACAAGCGCTGGCCGATGCGGTTGTGACCCTGGAAATGGCGTTGTCGTTGTATGTCATGCAGCGCATGACCATTCCCCTGCCCTCGCCCACTACACCGGGACAACTGCTGGTGCGCCTGCCCGCACTGAGCGTGGCCAAGGTGGCGCTGTGGAACGCCATGCTCCACCAGCGGGTGAGCAAGGCGGAACTGGCCAGGCGCCTGGGAGTGAACCGGCCCCAGGTGGACCGGCTGGTGAACCTGCTGCACCGCTCGAAGATCGAGAAGGTGGAACAGGCATTGCGAATGCTGGGATGGCGGATCGAGCTGGCGGTGGTAAAAGCCGCCGTGTAGCCGCTGTCGAGCTGGCGAGGCTGCGCACGGCCCACAAACCTGCCTCCGCGCAGTCCCTGGCGCACCGCGCCCTCTGATTTTGCGGCCGCTACGCGCCCGTACGCAGCCGCGCTGCGCTTGGCCCGGCACGGGCCGCCAGGGCGATATCCACGGCGCTACTGCACCGGCAGGAAGTTCATCAGCAACAGGCTCTGCGCATAATTGAGCCCCACCCGCCGGTAGCGCTCGTCGAGGATCTGCGTCAGCAGGTCCAGGCGTGCGACGATCTTGCCGAACTCCACGGCGAAACTCAGGTTGCTGCCCTCCTCCGAGATCTCGTTGGAGAACAGCAGCAATACCCCATTGGTATCCTGGCGCTGGCCCAGCATCCAGGTGGCTTTTTCGATATTGCGCGCGGCGTTGCTGATGAATTGCGGGTCCAGGGTGTCGGTCATGTAGAACTCGGTGCGCCCGCCATGGGCGGTCACCAGCATGCTGCCGATGGCGTAGATGAAGGCGCCGACCCGGTCGCCCTGGAACTCCGGGCTCAGGGAATAGCTCAGGGCCGCCAGGTCCCGGCGATCGCCCAGGGCCGGCAGCGGCTGGCGCTGTTCGATGGCATTGCGAATCTCCCGCTGCGCCGCGGTGCCATCGGCATACCCGGACTTGCGCCACTGGCTGGGGTTGCGCAGGTACAGCTTGCCCATCAGCAGGTACAGGCTCTGCAGGTTGTCGCGCATGCCGATGGTGGCCATGCGATCGACGCTGGTCTGGAAGAACTCGTCGGCCTTGCCATTGCGAAACTGGTTGGCGATATCACGCCCCTGCTGCTGGCTGCAGCCAGTGGCGCCGAGCATCAGCAGGCCTGCCAATAGCAAGGTGGGAAACGGGGTTTGCATCATGCAAGAAGAGGGAGCGTAGGCCATCGGCACCGGGTCGACATTCACGGGCTGCAGCGGGGATCGGCGCAGCCAGGCCTGCTCATAGAACGCAAAACGGTAAAAAAGTGCGATGGCCGTGGCCGGCCATCGCCAAATCGCCCGCTGTCGGGCGCTAGAGCCGACTGGGTGAAACGATGATCTTGACGTTGTGCTCCTTGTTGTTGACCAGCTCCTCGAAGCCCTGGCCGACGATGTCCTCCAGCTGGATGCGCCCGGTCACCAGCGGCGTGATATCCAGGCGGCCATCGGCGATGAAGGCGATCACATCGGCGAACTCACCGTTGTAGGCCAGGGCTCCCAGCACCTGCTTCTCGGTGGCCACCAGTTCGAAGAAGTTGAACTCGCTGGGCTCTTCGAAAATGCCCACCAGCACGCACTTGCCGGCCTTGCGCACCAGGTCGATGGCCAGCTTGGCGGTGTGCTTGTTGCCGATGCACTCGAAGCTGACATCGGCCCCCAGGCCACCGGTCAGGCGCTTGACCTCGGCCAGGGCATCGCACTCCTTGGGATCGAGCACCAGGCTGGCGCCCACTTCCAGGGCCTTGGCCTTGCGCGCCCCGGACATTTCCAGGGCGATCACCTGGGCCGCGCCGGCGGCCTTGGCGCACATGATGGTGCACAGGCCGATGGTACCGGCACCGACCACCACCACGTTCTGCCCCAGCAGGCTGCCAGCCTTTTTCACCGCGTGCATGCCCACCGCCAGCGGCTCGATCAACGCCCCGGCCTCGGCGGGAAAGTTGGCCGGCAAGGCGTACAACAGGTTGGCCGGCACGTTCACCAATTCAGCGAAGGCGCCGTTGTTCATCAGCCCGGTGAAGGCCAGGTTCTCGCAGATGTTGTACAGCCCGTGGGTGCAGTAATAACAGGTACCGCAGTGCTGGCAGGCGTCCGCCGCCACGGGCTGGCCAACACTGAAGCCCTGGACCCCGGCGCCGAGGGCAACGATCTCGCCACAGAACTCGTGGCCGAGGATGCACTGGCCCTTGATCCCGGTCAGCGGGTGCGGCGCCTGCACCGGAATGAACACCGGACCTGCCACATACTCATGCAGGTCGGAACCGCAAATGCCGCACCAGTCGACGCGGATCTGCACCCAGCCGGCAGGCGGCGCCTCGGGCAAGGGCACATCTTCGACACGGATATCGTGGCGGCCGTGCCAGACCGCGGCGCGCATGCTGGCAACAGGCTTGAGGGAAACGCTCATCGTGGCTTCTCCTGATTGTTGTAGAGCTGCGACGGCCCCCTGGCCGGCGCAGCGAACCTCAGTGCTGCTGGATGAAGTCGAGGATCAGGCGGTTGACCTGCTCCGCGCTTTCCATCTGCACCATGTGCCCCTGCCCCGGCAGCACCTCGACCTGCGCCTTGAGATCGGCGCTGTGGTTCACCGGGATGATCCGGTCGTCGCTGCCCCAGATCACCAGCATCGGCTGCTCGCCGCCCTGCACCACCGAACGCAGATCGGCCTGCTGGCGACCGTCGGTAAACAGCGTGCCGGCCAGCTGCCCGAGGGCCTGCTGCACCCCTTCCAGGCGCTTGTACTTGAGCATGTCGTCGAGCATCTGTCGGTTCACCAGCTCGGGGTTGGAGAACAGCTGCACCAACTGCGGTTTGAGCGCATTGCGATTGCCCGCCTCGACGAAGCCTTGCAGGTAGTCGCCATTGATCTCATGGCCCAGGCCGGCACTGCCGATCAACGTCAGGGAGCGCACTCGGTGCGGCGCCAGGCGCGCGGTGTCGAGGCACACCGCACCGCCCATGGAATGCCCCACCAGGTGTGCCTGGGCGACGTCCAGGTGATCCAGCAGCGCCAGCAGCACTTCGCTCAGCTCGTCCAGGTCGCCCCGCTGCAAGGCCTTGGCCGACTCGCCGTGGCCCGGCAGGTCCAGGGCGATCACCCGGCGCCCGGCGGCCAGGGCTTCATGGTTGAACAGCCAGTTGTTGAGGTCGCCGCCGAAACCGTGCACCAGCACCAGCGGCGTACCGCCTTCCCCGCGCTCGAAATAGCGCAGCAGGCGGCCATCGAGTTCGATCTTCTGCGGCGCCGGGCCGCTGTCTTCGGCGGCGCTGTCACCCGGTACGAAGCTGGCCTGGAAGCGCTCGATCACCGCGTCGATCTCGGCGTCGCTGGCCTCGCCCTCCACCACGATGCCCAGCAGCGCGCCCACCGCCAGGGTCTGGTCCTGGCGCGCCACCTGGCGACGCAGGATGCCGGAGAACGGCGCCTCGACACTGCTGGAGATCTTGTCGGTCTCCACGTCCAGCACTTCATCGCCCTTGCTGATGCTCTGGCCTTCTTCCTTGAGCCAGGCATCGACCCGGCCCTCGGTCATCGACAGGCCCCACTTGGGCATGGTCAGGGTATGGATCTGGCTCATCGACGGCTCCACTCGATCAGGTTCAGCACGGCCTGCTCGATCTTCGCCGCGTCGGGGATGTACAGGTCTTCCAGGGCGTCGGAGAACGGCACCGGGGTATGGGGCGCGGTGACCATCTCGATCGGCGCCTTGAGAGAGGCGAAGGCTTTTTGCGCCACCAGCGCCGAGATGTCGGTGGCCATGGAGCAACGCGGGTTGGCTTCGTCGATCACCACCAGGCGCCCGGTCTTCTCCACGCTTTCCAGGATGCTGTCCTCGTCCAGCGGGCTGGTGGTGCGCAGGTCGATGACCTCGCAATCGATACCACGCCCAGCCAGGTTGCGGGCCGCGTCCAGCGCGGTGTTCACCGTGCGCCCGTAGGACACCAGGGTCACGTCATTGCCGTCGCGCAGGAAGTTGGCCTCGCCGAAGGGAATCGCATAGGACTCCTCCGGCACCTCGCCTTGCAGGCTGTAGAGCAGCTTGTGCTCGCAGAAGATCACCGGGTCGTTGTCGCGGATGGCCTGGATCAGCAAGCCCTTGGCGTCGTAGGGCGACGAGGGGCAGACCACCTTCAACCCGGGGATATGGGTCCATAGCGAGGTGAGCATCTGCGAATGCTGGGCCGCGGCGCGCAGGCCGGCGCCGACCATGGTGCGGATCACCAGCGGGGTCTGGGCCTTGCCGCCGAACATGTAGCGAAACTTGGCCGCCTGGTTGAGGATCTGGTCCAGGCAGCAGCCGGCGAAGTCGACGAACATCAGCTCGCACACCGGACGCACGCCCCGGGTGGCCGCGCCCACGGCGGCGCCGACGTAACCGATTTCCGACAACGGGGTGTCCAGCACCCGCCCGGGGAACTGGTGATAGAGGCCCTTGGTGACGCCCAGCACGCCGCCCCAGGCATCGTTGTCGCCGGGGGCGCCGGCGCCGCCAGCCACGTCTTCGCCCATGATGAACACGCTGGGGTCGCGGCGCATTTCCTGGGCCAGGGCTTCGTTGATGGCCTGCTGGTAACTGATTTTTCTCGCCATGATGATGGTCTCTTGTTGTTCTTGGAGATGGCTTTAGAACCTGTTCACGATCTAGCGAGCGACACTCCGCCATTTTTAACGCCGCATGAGCTAAGCGCAGCAGATCGTGAGCAGGTTCTCAGGGATAGGCGACGTACACGTCGCTGAGCAGGTCCGCCGGGCTCGGCTTGGGATCGCTCTTGGCCTTGCGCACCGCGTCTTCGATCAGTGCTTGCACCTGGGCATCGATGCCGTCCAGCTGGCTGGCCTGTACCAGGCCCGAGCGAGTGGTGCGCTGGCGAAACTGCATCAGGCAGTCGTTGTGCTCGCGGTAGTGCTTGACCTCGTCCGGGGCGCGGTAGGTCTGGGCATCGCCCTCGAAGTGGCCGTAGTAGCGGGTCAGCTTGACCTCGATCAGCGACGGTCCCTCCCCGGCCCGGGCCCGTTCCACGGCGGCGCCGGCGGCTTCATGCACGGCGAAGAAGTCGAAGCCGTCCACCGTCACCCCGGGCATGCCGAAACCTGCGGCGCGGTCGGCGATATGGTCGCAAGCCACCGACCAGTTCGAAGCGGTGGCCTCGGCATAGCCGTTGTTCTCGGCGATGAACAGGCACGGCAGGTTCCACACCGAGGCCATGTTCATGGCCTCGAACACCGCGCCCTCGTTGGAACCGCCGTCGCCGAAGAACACCACCGACACGCCGTCGCTGCCTTGCAGCCGGGCCGCCAGGGCCGCGCCCACCACCAGCGGCGCACCGGCACCGACGATGCCGTTGGCGCCGAGCATGCCCTTCTCGAAATCGGCGATGTGCATGGAGCCGCCCTTGCCCTGGCAGACCCCGGTCTTCTTGCCGTAGATCTCGGCCATCATCCCGTAGACATCCACGCCCTTGGCGATGCAATGGCCGTGGCCGCGATGGTTGGAGGCGATGCAATCGTCATCGCGCAGGTGGGCCATGACCCCGGCGGCCGAGGCTTCCTCGCCGGCGTAGAGGTGGACGAAACCGGGGATCTCGCCCGTGGCGAACTCCACATGCAGGCGCTCTTCGAAAGCGCGGATGGTGCGCATCACCCGGTAGGCGTGCAGCAGTTGGTCAGCGTTCAGGGGTGTCGACATTTTTATTCTCCAGGGGTGTCTTCAGGCTGAAGGTTCATGGGGTGTTGCCGGTGACTGCGGTCGATGGCCAACAGGCGCTGGCGCGCCGCATGTTCCAGGACCGCATTGACGTCGATGCTCAGCGGGCCGCCGGCATCCAGGGTGACCGTGGGCCGGTCGCCGGGGTTGAACTCGATCTCGCGCTCGCCATCCAGGGCCAGGGTGCCGGCGCCCAGGCACAGGGGCTGGGGCTGGCCCGGTTGCAGGTAGCCGGCCTCCAGCACCCCGCAGCCTTGCAACAGCCCCGGGGCCAGGGGCACCAGCAGCGCCTCGGGCGAACCTGGTGCCAGGCGCATCCAGGCGCCGTGGGGCTGTTGCCGGGTCACCGGCAGCCACAACCCGCAGAGCGCGGAAATACCGATGGACTGTGGCTCGGCGAAGGTCACAAAGACCTCGGCCAGGTCGCTGGCGCGGCTGATGGCCCGGGCCCCGATGAAGGCCAGGGGCGACACCGCCACGTCCACCAGGGCCACTTCGCACAGGCCGCGGGCCGGCTCGCGCACCAGCAGCCGCTTGTTGCGCCGCAGGGCGATCTCGCCACTCACCCGGCCACTGGCGTAGAGCCCGCCGGCCAGGCCGGCGCTGGTGGCTTCGCGCAGTTCCGGAAAGGCGTTGTTGGTGCCGGTGGACAGGGTCAGCAGCGGGATATCGCCGACCTCGGCGGCTACCGCCTTGTGGGTGCCGTCGCCACCGAGCACGGCGATCAGCGCCACCCCGCGCTCGGCCATCCAGCGCGCAGCCTGGCGGGTGTCCTCGACGCTCTGGCGCAGGGTCAGGTCGAGGAACTCCAGCTCCGGCCAGTGCTGCTCGCGGGCCTGGCGGCTGCGGCTGTTCTTCTGCACTGCGGCGGCCATGCCGGTCATGTCGGTGGGCATCAGCACCCGCTCGATACCCGTGGCGCCGAAGGCCGCCAGCAGGCGCTGGATCACCCAGACCTTGTCGGTACTGGAAAACAGCCCGGCATTGGCGGTCAGGCGGCGCACATCGCGGCCCGAGGCCGGGTTGGCGATGATGCCGACACTCAACGGGCGGCGGCTCATAAGCTCACCACAGGCAGTTCACGGCCAGGACAGTGCATGGCATACCTCGTTCTTGTTCTTGGATGGGCCCGCCGCCGTGGTAAGCCTGCGGCGGGTTGCCAAGGGCCAGAGCAAGGCCGGTGCCAGTTGTCGAAAATCTTGCGCAAAAGCCCGCCGCAGAGCGCCTGGCACGCAGGCCTCGGCACCTTGCCCGGCAGCGCCGGTGAGACGTTGCATGTCAGGTTGCACGGGGCAGAGGTGAGACCTTGAGACGTTGCGTCTCAACCTCGCCGCCGGGCCAGCCGGTGCTTGTCCGCAGGCGCGGATCGGCGCTTAATGCGCCCACAACGATAAGAAGCTGTAACCGGAGGCCTGTCATGCTTTCCGCCCATTCCCGCGCCCATGTCGACTGCGTCAGCCGGGTCTTGAAGAACGCCGCGCACCTGCCCCAGGCGCCGGTACCGAACCTGATCCTCGACTCCTGGCGCCGCTCCATGGAGCAGCACCACCTGGACCCCGCCTCGCTGCAGGGGCCACGCATCCTCTCCGAAGACCTGCTCAAGCAGTGCCGCGAGCGCTCGGAGCTGTTCCTGCGCATCGCCAGCGAAGAAGTGGCGCGCCTGCATGGCCAGGTGCGCGATGCCGACTACTGCGTGCTGCTCACCGACGCCCAGGGCCGCACCATCGACTACCGGGTCGAGTCCGCCATCCGCAACGATTGCCGCAAGGCCGGCCTGTACCTGGGCACCTGCTGGTCGGAGGGCGAGGAAGGTACCTGCGGCGTGGCGGCGGTGCTCACCAGCGGCGCTGCGGTGACGGTGCACAAGCGCGATCACTTTCGCGCCGCCTTCATCGGCCTGACCTGCTCCGCGGCCCCGGTGTTCGACCCCCAGGGTGAACTGCTGGGGGTGCTGGACGTCTCGGCGGTGCGCTCGCCGGACGATCGCCGTTCCCAGCACCTGATCCGCCAGTTGGTGGTACAGAGCGCGCGGGCGATCGAGCAGGCGTTCTTCATGAGCAGCGCCCAGGGCTACTGGGTCCTGCGGGCCCACGCCAGCCCGGGTTATGTCGACAGCCAGCCGGACTTCCTGCTGGCCTGGGACGACGACGGTTGCCTGCAAGCGCTGAACCCCGCCGCCCGGGCCTACCTGCTGCGCCGCCACGGCCAGTTGCCCCGGCACATCGCCCAGGTGTTCGACACCCGGTTGCTGCAGCGCGCCAGGGACCAGGCGCTGTGGCCCCTGGATGGCGAGCTGCACGGTCGCCTGCAAGCGCCGCGCAGGCCGGCCAGCCGGCCACGGCTGCAACTGGCCGGGCAGGCGCTGGACCCCAGGGTGGAGCAGAGCCTGCGCCTGGCGGTGCGGGTCAAGGATCGCCACCTGCCGGTGCTGGTCCAGGGCGAAACCGGCAGCGGTAAGGAAGTCTTCGCCCGCCAGTTGCACCAGGCCAGCCAGCGTCGCGAGCGGCCGTTCGTGGCCCTGAACTGCGCGGCGATTCCGGAAAACCTGATCGAGAGCGAACTGTTCGGTTATGTCGCCGGGGCCTTCACCGGAGCCTCCAGCAAGGGCATGCAGGGCCTGCTGCAACAGGCCGACGGCGGCACCCTGTTCCTGGATGAGATCGGCGACATGCCCCTGGCCTTGCAGACCCGCCTGCTGCGGGTACTGGCCGAGGGCGAGGTGGCGCCGCTGGGCGCCGCGCGGCGCCAGGCGGTGGACATCCAGGTGATCTGCGCCACCCACCGCGACCTGGAAGCGCTGGTGGCCGATGGCAGCTTTCGCGAGGACCTGTATTTCCGCCTGGGCGGCGCGCGCTTCCAGCTACCGCCCTTGCGCGAGCGCAGCGACCGCCTGGCGTTGATCACCAAGATCGTTGAAGAAGAGTCCCAGCGTTGCGGCACGCCCCTGCAACTGGGCGACGCCGCCCTGGAGTGCCTGCTGGGCTATCGCTGGCCGGGCAACGTGCGCCAGCTGCGCCACGTGCTGCGCTATGCCTGCGCGGTATGCGAAGGGCCGGTGATCCAACTGCTGGACCTGCCCGAGCCACTGCGCGACGCCACCACCCCAGGCCCTCTGCCCGCCCCACAAACCGGCACCAGTCCCGAGCGCCAGGCCCTGCTCGACGCCCTGGTGCGCCACCGCTGGAAACCCCTGGCGGCGGCCAAGGCCCTGGGCATCTCCCGCGCGACCCTGTATCGCCGGGTGCAGCAACACGGCATCCAGATGCCCGGCAGAAGCGCCCCTGCCCCAAATGGATAACCCCTGTAGCCGCTGCTGAGCCCACGAAGCTGCGCAAAGGCCCGCAGGGCCTTGCTTGGCGATCTCCCGTCGGACCTGCTGGGGCTTCAAGATCGCGCGCCTGCTACGCAGCCGTTCGCAGCCTGCGGCAGCGGCTACAGGGTTGGGTTGAAACGGGCGCGGTAGCGCCCGGGGCTTTCGCCGGTCCATTTCTTGAAAGCGCGGTGGAAGGCGCTGGGCTCCTGGAAGCCGGTCAATTCGGCGATCTCGCCGATGCTGGCCGCCGAGCGGCGCAACAGGTCCACCGCGACGTTCCGGCGGACCTCGTCCTTGATCTCCTGGTAGGAGCCCCCCTCGCGCTCCAGGCGCCGACGCAGGGTGCTGGGGCTCATCTGCACCTCCTGGGCGAAGGCTTCCAGGGTCGGCCACTGGCTGTAGTGGCTGCTTCGCAGGCGCTGGTGCACCTGGGTGGTCAGGCCGTGCTGGTTGCGAAAACGGATCACCAGCCATTGCGGGGCGCTGCGCAGGAATACCTTGAGCGAGGCCAGGTCCTGGACCACCGGCAGGCGCAGCAAGCGGCTGGCGAATTCGATCTCGGTGCGTCCGGCGTTCCAGGTCAGGTTGCTGCCCCACAGCAGCGCGTCGTCGTCGAGGCTGAGGCGGGCATGGCGAAACTCCGCGCGATCGATGGGAATCCGCCGTCCGCCCAACCAGCACAACAGGCTGATGATCAGCACCAGCAGGGTTTCCTCGCCATAGTGGCCGCGCCCCGGCTCCTGGCAGCGGCTGTGGAGGCTGATCACCGCGCGCTTGCCACGCACACTGAGAGTGCCGCCAAAGTCCCGCAAAAACAGGCTGAAGTTGTTCAGGCACTGGCGCAGGGCCTTCTCCAGGTTCGGCTCCTGGATCAACCCCCGGCAGATCAGGGCGAAGGCCCCGGGCGGCAGGCCATGGGAATCGAGCTGGAAAAATTCGTCCTGCAGCTCGCGGATCTGGATCAGCCACAGCGCCGCAAAGGCGCTGCCGGAGACCCGCGCCCGAGGCTGTTGCAACAGCGCAGGGTCGATCCCGGCCTCGGCCAGCACCGCCGCCAGGCGCGCCGGACGCTGGTGCAGGGCATGGGTCATGACCTGCAGGTAATAGGCGGCGACCGAATCGGTTTCGCGCATGTGAAGGCTGTCCCCCCGGAACGGACGCTGTGGCAAAAAACGCCAGCACGGTTGACCGCTTTCGGCATAGTCCGCCCCTGTGCGGGGCCCTAGACTCGCGCTCGACAATGGGCCGTGCAAGGCATGGCCGCCATGCTCCGCGAAGGCAACGAACAAAGGAAGAGCTGAAGATGAATCTTGCGAACATCGGTGTGATCGGCGCCGGCACCATGGGCAACGGTATCGCCCAGGTCTGCGCCCAGGCGGGCTTTGCCGTGACCCTGCTGGACATCGCCCAGCCCGCCCTGGAAAAGGCCCTGGCCACCATCGGCAAGAACCTCGACCGGCAGGTGGTCAAGGGCGAGTTGAGCGATGGGCAGAAGCTCGCGACCCTGGAACGCATCCGCATCAGCACCGACTACGCCACGCTCAAGGATGTCCAGCTGGTGATCGAGGCCGCCACCGAGAACCTCGAACTCAAGCTCAAGGTGCTGCAGCAGATCGCTGCCCAGGTCGGCCCCGAGTGCGTGATCGCCTCCAACACCTCGTCGCTGTCCATCACCCAGCTGGCGGCCAGCGTCAGCGCCCCGGAGCGCTTCATCGGCCTGCACTTCTTCAACCCGGTGCCGGTGATGGGCCTGATCGAGGTGATCCGCGGCCTGCAGACCAGCGATGCGACCCACGCCCTGGCCCTGGACATGGCCCAGCGCCTGGGCAAGACCGCGATCACCGCCGGCAACCGCCCGGGCTTCGTGGTCAACCGCATCCTGGTGCCGATGATCAACGAGGCGATCCTGGTGTTCCAGGAAGGCCTGGCCAGCGCCGAGGACATCGACGCCGGCATGCGCCTGGGCTGCAACCAGCCGATCGGCCCATTGGCCCTGGCCGACCTGATCGGCCTGGACACCCTGCTGGCGATCCTCGAAGCCTTCTACGAGGGCTTCAACGACAGCAAGTACCGCCCCGCCCCGCTGCTCAAGGAAATGGTTGCCGCCGGCTACCTGGGCCGCAAGACCGGACGTGGCTTCCATGCCTATGGCTGAACGCTGCTCGCGCTTCGCGCAAAGCCGCGACAAGGCCCTGGAGCTGTTCGCCAGCAAGGGCTTCGGCCAGGTCGGCATGCGCGAGCTGGCCAGCCACCTGGGGCTGACGCCGGGTTCGCTGTATCACCATTACCCGAGCAAGCAGCACCTGTTGCTGGACCTGATCGAGGAGTTCTTCGATGAGCTGCAAGGCACCCTCAAGCGCCTGCAGCGGCGCAAGCTCCAGGACGGCTGCCTGGTGGCGCTGATCCGCGCCCACCTGAAACTGCACCGGGAACTGCCCCGGCACTTTCGCCTGGTGGAGCGCGACAGCGGCTGCCTGAACCCCGACCAGCAGTTGCGCGTCGAGCAATTGCGCGCAGGCTACGAACAGCAATTGCTGCAACTGCTGGGCACGCCTGCCGGGCAAGGGGAAGCCGCGCGCCGGGCCACCGCCCATGCGGTGGCCAACCTGCTCAATACCGCCCCCAGCTGGTTCCAGGAACAGCCCCTGGGCGAGCGCGAGCGCGAAGCCTTGCTGGAGAACCTGCTCAGCGGCGCCATCGAACGCCTGGTGGGCACAGGCCCAAGCCACAGCGCCGTGGCCTGAGGCCAGGCCTCAGCGCAATTGCAGCGGGTCCACCAGGCCGGCGGCGATGGCCATGCCCACCAGTTCCGGCAAATGCTCGGCCTGCATGCGCTTCATCACCCGCGAGCGGTACAGGTCGATGGTCTTGATGCTGACCCCCAACTGCTCGGCGATCTCGCGATTGGTATAGCCCTGCACCAGCGGCAGCAGCACATCCTTTTCCCGTGGCGTCAGGCTCTCCAGGCGCTCCAGCACCCGGGCCTGCCCGGCGCCCTGGCGCTGGCGGCTGCCGGCACGGTTCAACGCCTGCTGCACGCTATCGAGCAGCAGTTGCTCGTTGTAGGGCTTCTCGATGAAGTCCGCCGCCCCGGCCTTGAACGCGCGGACCACGATGGGCACATCGGCATGGCCACTGACGAAGATCAGCGGCAGGTCGATTTCCCGCTGGCGCAGCTCTTCCTGGACATTCAACCCGCCCATGCCGGGCATGCGCACATCCAGCAGCACACAGGCGTTGCGGCTCGGGTCGCAATGCTCGAGGAACTCGCGGCCGCTGGTGAAGGGCACGGCCGCCAGGCCCACCGACTCCAGCAGCCAGACCGTGGAGTCGAGCATGGCCGGGTCATCGTCGACCACGTACACCAACTGCTGCGTCGCACTCGTCATGGCCTTGCTCCTGTATTCGGGGAAATGGATGGATCGGTCTCAAGCGGCGCCGTGGCCGGCAGATGGCAGTCCATGCGCAGGCCCCGGGCCTGGGGCCGGGCCTGCAAGTCGCCGCCGAAACCCTCGACGATGCTGCGGCTCATGGACAGCCCCAGCCCCAGGCCATTGGCCTTGCTGGTGTAGAACGGGGTGAACAACTGCGCCAGCTGCTGGGTAGAAACCCCGGGGCCCTGGTCGCTGACGCTGATGCAGACCCCACCCTCGGCGCCGGCCATGGCCTGGAGCACAATCTGCGAGGCCTGTTGCGCATGGACCTCGCGATTGGCCTCTATGGCGTTGCGCAAGAGGTTGAGCAGCACCTGTTCCAGCAGCACCCGGTCGGCGTAGACCGGCGGCAGATTATCCGCCAGGCGCAGCTCGATCACCACCTGGCACGCCTGGGCTTCCCAGGCGCACAGGCGCACGGTTTCCCGGGCCACCTCGGCGCTGTCCAGGGCCTGGAGCCGCCGCCCGCCCTTGCGCAGGAACGCCCGCAGGCGCTTGATCACCTCGGCGGCGTGGGTCGCCTGCTCGGCGATGCGCTCCAGGCCCTGGGCCACCTTTTGCGCAGCCTGGGGCTGGGTGTCCAGCGCCTGTAAATAGCGCTGGCTGGCGTTGGCGTAGTTGACCACCGCCGCCAGCGGCTGGTTGATCTCGTGGGCAATGCCCGAGGCCAACTCGCCCAGGGTCACCAAACGCGCGGTATGGGCCAGCTCGTCCTGGTGATGACGCTGCTGGGCTTCGCGCAGTTCGCGCTCGCTCTGGTCATGGGCCACCAGGGAATAGAAGCGCTCGCCGCTGGCCGCCCGGTGCGCCAGGAGCATCAGCGACACCGCCACCGACTCACCGCCCGAGGGCGGCTGCAAGCGAGTCTCGATGCTCCAGCGCCCGGTGCGCTCGGCGCATTCCCAGCCCTCTCGCTGCAGGCTTTGCAGCACCGCCGGACTGAGGATCGCCACCAGCTCGGGCATCGCCTGCGCGGGCTCCAGGCCCAGGGCGCGCCGGGCGGCCGGGTTGAGGTAAGTGACACTGCCGCCCGGCTGGACGAACAGCACCGGATCGGGGTTGGCCTCCACCACCTCGGCCAGGCGCCGCTTGTTCTCCTCGGCCTGGACCCGGGCGGTGATGTCCCGGGATACCGCCACCACCTCCACCACCGCCCCGGTGTAGGTCTCGCGGATCGCCCGGCAGGCGGTCTCGAACCACAGGTAGTGGCCGTCGCGATGGCGGATGCGATAGGTCATGGTGTGGTAGCCGTCCTGCTCCAGGGCATCCCCGGTGCGCTGCATCAGCCCGGCCAGCCCGCGGCTGTGCAACAGGCTGCGGGCGGGCATACCGCGCAGCTCCTCGGGCCAGTAGCCGAGCAGGGTCCAGGACGCAGGCGAGGCGTCGAGGAAGCAGCCATCGGGGGTGTGCCGGGAAATCAGGTCGGTGGTGTTCTCGGTGATCAGCCGATACAGCCGCCGAGCCCTGGCCGACTCGCGCTCGGCCTGCACCTGGGTGGTGGCCTCGCGGCACCGGGCCAGGACCCGCTGGCGATACGGGTCGGGGATGAAGGTCCAGAGCAGGATCCGCTCGCCGCACTGGGCCTCGACGTCCTCGATCGGCCGTTGCTGGTCGAGGCAGGCCCGCACCAGGGCCGGGTGGTTGACCGGCAGCCAGGCCGCCAACCCATCCCCTGTCGCGCCCTCCAGCCACTGGCGCAGCGCCGGGTTCAGGTCCAGCGCCCGGGCGTCGGCATCCAGCAGCGCACTGGGCTGCGGGTCATGGCCCAGCCAGGGCGAATCTGGCAGGCGGCCTTCGCGCTGCAGGCGCAGCCAATGGCTCAAGTGAGCGGAGCTTTGCATCATCGTTGGACCTTTAGGGATCATCGGCGATCAATATAGTATTAATACTATACAACTCAGGTATTACTTCCATATCAATCTGCAAACAGTATATAAAAGTCTCCGGATAAGTCACCGAGGCGCCAACGAGCGCCTCGGTCAATAGAGCTAACAATCAGCCACCGGGTGCCCGAACCATGTCCATCTACGAGCAAGGCCTTGCGCCGTCTGCCGTCAACCACATCGCCCTTTCGCCCCTGAGCTTCATCGAGCGTACCGCCGCGGTCTATCCGGACTACCCGGCGGTGGTCCATGGTTCGATCCGTCGCACCTGGGCCCAGACCTACAGCCGCTGCCGGCGCCTGGCCTCGGCCCTGGCCGGCCGCGGAATCGGCAAGAACGACACGGTGGCGGTGATGCTGCCCAACATCCCGGCGATGCTCGAGGCGCATTTCGGCGTACCGATGATCGGCGCCGTGCTCAACGCCCTCAACGTGCGCCTGGACGCCGAGGCCATCGCCTTCATGCTGGCCCACGGCGAGGCCAAGGTGCTGATCGCCGACCGCGAGTTCCATGCAGTGATCCAGGCCGCCGTGGCCATGCTCGACCACCCGCCGCTGGTGATCGACCTCGACGACCCGGAGTACGGCGAGGGCCAGCCGGTCAGCGACCTGGACTACGAGGCGTTCCTCGCCGAGGGCGACCCGGAGTTCGCCTGGCAGTGGCCGGATGACGAGTGGCAGGCCATCGCCCTGAACTACACCTCCGGCACCACCGGCAATCCCAAGGGCGTGGTCTATCACCACCGCGGCGCCTACCTCAACGCCCTGGGCAACCAGATGACCTGGGCCATGGGCAACCACCCGGTGTACCTGTGGACCCTGCCGATGTTCCACTGCAACGGCTGGTGCTACCCCTGGACCGTCACCGCCCTGGCCGGGGTCCACGTATTCCTGCGCCGGGTCGACCCGCAGAAGATCCTCAACCTGATCCGCGAACACCAGGTCAGCCACCTGTGCGGCGCGCCCATCGTGCTCAATGCCCTGGTGAACATGCCGGAATCGGCCAAGGCGGCCATCGACCACCCGGTCAAGGCCATGGTGGCCGGGGCCGCGCCACCGGCCAAGGTGATCGGCGCCGTGGAAGAGATGGGCATCCAGGTCACCCACGTCTACGGCCTGACCGAGGTCTATGGCCCGGTGACCCTGTGTGCCTGGCACGCCGCCTGGGACCCGTTGCCCCTGGAAGAGCGGGCGCAGATCAAGGCGCGCCAGGGCGTGCGCTACCCGACCCTGGAAGGGGTGATGGTGGCCGACCCGAAGACCCTGGAACCCACGCCCCGGGACGGCCAGACCATCGGCGAGATCTTCATGCGCGGCAACACGGTGATGAAGGGCTACCTGAAGAACCCCACCGCCACCGCCGAAGCCTTCGAAGGCGGCTGGTTCCACACCGGCGACCTGGGCGTGACTCATCCGGACGGCTACGTGGAGATCCGCGACCGGCTCAAGGACATCATCATTTCCGGAGGCGAGAACATCTCCACCATCGAGCTCGAAGGCGTGCTCTATCGCCATCCGGCGGTGCTGGAAGCGGCGGTGGTGGCCCGGCCCGACGAAAAATGGGGCGAGACGCCCTGCGCCTTCATCACCCTCAAGGCCGACCACCAGGACGTGCGCGAAGCCCAGATCATCGCCTTCTGCCGCGAGCACCTGGCGGGGTTCAAGGTGCCGCGCACCGTGGTCTTCAGCCAGTTGCCCAAGACCTCCACCGGCAAGATCCAGAAGTTCGTCCTGCGCGACATGGCGAAAAACCTCTAGCCTGAACCCAAGATCCCCGCGCATGCTGCCCCGGCATGTTCGCGGGGCCCGCCCCTTTTGAATCACGCGGCCACGGCCGTGCAACCTCCACCCTTGCACGAGGTTTCCTGCAATGCCCGAATTCAACGCTCCTCTGCGCGACATGCGCTTCGTCCTGCATGAAGTGTTCAACGCCCCCAAGCTCTGGGCCCGGCTGCCGGCCCTGGCGGACATCGTGGACGGCGACACCGCCGATGCGATCCTCGAGGAAGCCGCCAAGGTCACTGCCACCCTGGTGGCCCCGCTCAACCGCAGCGGCGACGAAGAAGGCGCCACCTGGGACGCCGGCCAGGTGCGCACCCCCGCAGGCTTCAAGGAGGCCTACGCCACCTATATCCAGGGGGGCTGGGTCGGCCTGGGCGGCAACCCGGCCTATGGCGGCATGGGCATGCCGAAGATGCTCGCGGTGCAGTTCGAGGAGATGCTCTACGGCGCCAACTCCAGCTTCGCCCTGTACTCGACCCTGAGCTCCGGCGCCTGCCTGGCCATCGACGCCCACGCCAGCGAGGAACTCAAGGCGCGCTACCTGCCGGCGATGTACGAAGGCCGCTGGGCCGGCTCCATGTGCCTGACCGAGGCCCACGCCGGCACTGACCTGGGGATCATCCGCACCCGCGCCGAACCCCAGGCCGACGGCAGCTACCGCATCAGCGGCAGCAAGATGTTCATCACCGGCGGCGAGCAGGACCTGACCGAGAACATCATCCACCTGGTGCTGGCCAAGCTGCCGGATGCCCCGGCCGGGCCCAAGGGCATCTCGCTGTTCCTGGTACCCAAGATCCACGTCGACGCCAACGGCAACCTGGGCCAGGCCAACGCCGTGAGCTGCGGTTCCATCGAGCACAAGATGGGGATCAAGGGCTCGGCCACCTGCGTGCTGAACTTCGACGGCGCCAGCGGCTACCTGGTGGGCGAGGCCAACAAGGGCCTGGCGGCGATGTTCACCATGATGAACTACGAGCGCCTGTCCATCGGCATCCAGGGCATCGGCTGCGCCGAGAACTCCTACCAGAACGCCCGGACCTACGCTCGCGAACGCCTGCAGAGCCGCGCTCCGTCGGGCCCGGTGGCCAAGGACAAGGTCGCCGACCCGATCATCAACCACCCGGACGTGCGGCGCATGCTGCTGTCGATGAAGGCCATGACCGAGGGCGGCCGGGCCTTCGCCAGCTACGTCGGCCAGCAGCTGGACCTGGCCAAGTTCGCCGACCAGCCCCATGAGCGGCACAACGCCCAAGCCCTGGTGGCGCTGCTGACCCCGGTGGCCAAGGCATTCTTCACCGACAACGGCCTGGACAGCTGCGTGCTGGGCCAGCAGGTGTTTGGCGGCCACGGCTACATCCGTGAGTGGGGCCAGGAGCAGCTGGTGCGCGACGTGCGCATCGCGCAGATCTACGAAGGCACCAACGGCATCCAGGCCCTGGACCTGCTGGGGCGCAAGGTGGTGGCCAACGGCGGCGTGGCCCTGCGCCTGTTCACCGGCGAGATCCGCGACTACGCCTACCTGCCCGGCGCGGCCTATTCGGCGCAGCTGCTCGATGCCGTGCAGCGCCTGGAAGAACTCAGCGACTGGCTGTGCGAACAGGCCGTGCAGAACCCCAACGCCGTGGGCAGCGCCTGCGTCGAGTACCTGCAGTTGTTCGGTCATGTGGCCTACGCCTACCTGTGGGCGCGCATGGCCCAGGTGGCCGGGCACAAGCGCGCCGAGGACGAACGCTTCTACAGCGCCAAGCTTGGCACCGCGGACTTCTATTTCAGCCGCCTGCTGCCGCGCATCCTTGGCCTGGAGCAGAGCATCCGTGCCGGCAGCTCGCCGCTGTTCAGCCTCGCCGACGAGCAGTTCTGAAGCATCGGGCCGGGGGGGGGCAGCTCCCTGCCCGGCCCCTTGCACAAGCAGGTGCAAAACCCCGGGCGCCCCGGCATACTCGGCGCCCCTGCCCACCACCCAAGGATGAATCGTGTCGGCACCTGCCCTACTCGTCGCCGGCGCAGCCATCGTGCTGCTGCTCGGTACCCTGCACCTGATCTACACCTTCGCCACCGACAAGTTCCAGCCCCGCGACCCGGCCCTGGCCGAACGCATGCGTGCGGTCGCCCCGGTGATCAGCGCCCAGACCAGCCTGTGGCGCGCCTGGATCGGTTTCAACGCCAGCCATAGCCTGGGCGCCATGCTCTTTGGCCTGGTCTATGGCTACCTGGCCTGGCTGCATCCCGAGCTGCTGCAACAGGCCCCGGGGCTTTTGTACCTGGGCCTGGCCTTCCTCGCCGGGCTGTGGGTCCTGGCCGTCCGCTACTGGTTCCGCATCCCGCTGGTAGGCATCAGCCTGGCCTTGCTGCTGTTTGCCGTCGGCAGTGCACTGGCACTCGCCTGAACCTGCACCGCAACCACCCTTCACCTTCATCGAGTTTACCCATGCCCCGCCTGTTCACCCTCTGGTCCTGGCTCTACCACCCCCTGTGCTGGGTCGCCGTCGCGGCGCCGCTGGCGCTGATGGTGTTTTGTGACGTGCAATTGATTGTCCCGCGGGATGTCGGCGGCACCCTGTTCGGCGGTTCAATGGGCTTCATCCTGTACCTCAGCATCTGGCTGGCGTGTGCCCTGGGCCTGGGCCTGGCCTTGCTGACCCGGATGCCCGGAGCTCGCCTGGCCTGGATCGGTGCCGGTGTGGCGCCTTTGCTGCTGGGCGCCTGGTGGCGGATCAACTACCCGGACGATGCCGACGGCAACCTGATGTTCAGCCCCATGGCCCGGGAGCTGGACTACGCCATGGCCATTGGTTGCGCCTTCATCTACAGCGGCGTGCAACTGTTGCGCCGACGACGCCTGGCACCACGCCCTGCGGCCACCAGCGCCGATGAGCTGTTCCTGCGCACCGTCTTGGCACTGATCCTCGCGGCGCTGTTCATCCTTCCGCCCTTGAACGCCATGCGCCAGCGGGCCCTGCCCTATTGCGCATTCAACAAGGCGGGCGAGCAGTTGAGCGTATGCCTGGGCGGTGGCCCGGAGGAGCGGGTGATCGTCGACTGACGCCTGTCAGCGGCCCGGTCGAAACCGGTGTCGGGCCCCTGCGCCTACATCTCGTCGAGCACTCCGGGGCCTGAGCGAGCCTAACTACGCGGTTCGCGAAAGGCGCTGGCGATGACTCGCAGGGACTCACGGGTGCGGGTGTCCGACAGTTTGGAATGCACCACCAGCTTCGACGATGGCAGGCCAGGCAGGTCGAAACGCTGGGAGACCTCCACCAGCTCCACCGGAGCCAGGCGGCAAGGCAAGACACCCACCGCCAGCCCGGCACAGATCGCCGCGACGACAGTGGATACCCCGCCGCCAACGAACACTTCGACCCAAGGGATGGCCGCGCGATCGAGCGACAACGCCGCAAGATCCCGCACGCCGCATTGCGGGCTCAGGTTGGCGACGCGCAAGGGCTCGTTGCGATTGAATTCGAAGTCTGCGGCGGCGAACCAACCGAAGGTTTCGACGCACAACACGTTGCCGTCACGGCGATCTTCACAATCGCGGATGATCACCGCATCCAGCGCTCCAGCGTCGTAGTCATCGAGCAGTGGCCCGACGCTGTCGAGCCGCACCTCGATGGACAAGCCCGGGTCCATGGATTTCAACCGGGCCAGCAGCGTGGTGATCTCCGGCCCCATGACATGGCAGGCCATGCCGAGCTTCAGGTGCTTGCGCTGGGTGGCCAGGTTGGCCAAGGCCCGCTCGTGGGCCGCGAGAAAGTCCCGGGCCGACTCGATGAACAGCTCGCCCTTGGTGGACAGCCGCACATGGCGCGGGGTGCGCTCGATCAAACGATGCCCGAGCTTGTCTTCCAGGCGCTTGAGCTTGACGCTGAGCGCCCCTTGGGTCGTGCCCAGACATTGCGCGGCACGGGTGAAGCTCTGCGAATCGGCGATGACCACGAAAGCCCGGACCGAATCCACGTCCAGGGTGAAGTTGGCGACCATGGAGACATCCCAAATTGTTGTCATAGATATGGCGGGTGATTCTATTTCGTTGTGTTTAGCATCGCTAGCGCTTGATCAGCGCTGCCCGGGCGTCCCGGGGTTCTATCAACCCGCGCTGATTCGATCCAGGAGTGACCTGCACAATGAGCGCAATTGCATCATCCAGAAACCGGATCGCCCTGATGGCGGTCTGCCTGTCCGCCACGATGCTCGGTTTGGAAATCACCAGCATCCCCGCCATCCTGCCCACGCTTGAACACACATTGGCCGCCGACTTCCGGCAACTGCAATGGATCATGAACGCCTACACCATCGCGATGTGCGCCATGCTCATCGCCATGGGCGCCTTGGCCGACCGCTATGGCCGCAAGCGCCTGTTCATGCTCAACGTCGCGGCTTTCGGCGTGGCGTCACTGGTCTGCGGCCTGGCCAGCAATGCCCCGCTGCTGATTGCCGCGCGCTTCGGCCAGGGTGTCAGTGCCGCAGGGATGCTGGCCTGCCAGGTGGCGATCCTCTCCCAACAGTTTCGCGAAGGCCCCGAACGGGGCGTGGCGTTCTCCTGCTGGGGCGTGGTCTTCGGCTTGGGCCTGGGCACCGGCCCGGTCGTTGGCGGGGCGATCCTGGCGGTTTCGAGCTGGCAATGGGTGTTCCTGATCCATGGGGTCCTGGCGCTGCTGACCCTTGCCCTGACCCAACGCGGAGTGCAAGAGTCGGCCGACCCGCACACCAGCGGTATCGACATCGGCGGCATGATCACCTTGCCACTGGCGGTGTTCGGTTGCGTCTACCTGATCACCCAGGGCCAGGAGCTCGGCCTCGGGAGTGCCGGCGCAAGGGGCGTGCTGGCGGCCAGCCTCGCCTGCCTGCTGCTCTTCGTCGTGATCGAGCACCGGGCCGAACGGCCCATCTTCGATTTCAAGGCCTTTGGTATCCGCCACTTCTCCGGAGCCCTGCTGGGGGCCTGCGCCATGAACTTCAGCTTCTGGCCCTTCATCATCTACTTTCCCCTCTACCTGCAATCGGCACTGGGTTATGACGGCGTGCAGTCCGGGCTGATCGTACTCACCTACACCCTGCCGATCTGCCTCGTGCCGCCCTTGGCGGAGAAGATGCTGGCCAAGCGCGGCCCTGGCTGGGTGATCCCCCTTGGGATGTTCGCCATAGCCCTGGGGTTTGGACTCCTGGGCCTTGCCGTCACCACGTCCTACGCCGGTTGGGCCAGCCTGCTGCCTGGCTGCCTGCTGGCAGGCGCAGGAGTCGGCCTGACCACCACCTGCGTCACCAACACCGCCACCGGGGCTCTCCCAGCGGAGCGCGCAGGCATGGCCTCTGGCATGGAGTTCAGTGCACGGATGATTTCGCTGTCCATCAACATTGCCGTGATGGGATTGATCCTGGGGCTGGGAGTCTCCTGGTCGCTGGAGCAAAGCCTGGCCCCTCTCGGGGTCCAGGCGGGGCGTGCACTGGTGGACGCCATCTGCGCAGGCAACTTCACGGCCGCTGAAGCGCTGGGGGTTCCCATCGACCTGGCGCGTCGCGCATTGATGCAGGGAATCGGCTGGGTCCTGGGCTACGGCGCCAGCGCTACCCTGGTCCTGGCGTTACTGGCGCTGCGGGTCTTTGGCAAGTATCGGCCGCGCACCCTCTTGCCCATAGCCGACCTGGCCGAGGGTGACTGACGCAGCACCGGCCAACGCAGCTAGCGCGCAACGAAAAGCCCCGGACGAACCGGGGCTTCTCGTTGCCAGTCAGCTATCGTGCGGTGGGCCTGGGCCGATCCTTGCGTACCGGCAAGGCAGCGGCGAAGGCCAGGGCCTCTTCCCGGGTGCCAAAGGTGGCAAGCCGGTCGCCCGGGGTGCAGACCTTCCAGGGTCCGTTATTGACGCTCAGTACCTGATAGCCATTGATCTGCATCTTGTTCAGCAGTGGCGTACTCATACACACCTCCTTATCGTCAGCGAGCCTGAGGCTGGCCGGTCCACCTTACACCCGCACGTGGAACCGGCGACTGCCGCATGTCGGCATGCCCGGCGCACTCGCTTCACTTCTTCAGGTTGGCCAACGGATCATAGGCTCGGGAGCGCTTGCGCTCATGCTCCGGTGGCGGCCGATCCAGCGGGGCCCTCGCCGGGCCTACCGGATCGACCTGGGGGTCGGCCAGGTCCGGTGGGTTGCCGGGTGCTCATGGACTCCTCCTGCGCGAATGCCTGCGTGACGGGTACAGGCATAGATCGCAATCGAGCCCGTGGGTGCCGTGAACCGGACCAATGGCGCAGGACAAATTGCATTGTGCCGGCTGGCGTCGCAGGATGGCCCCTGCCCTCAACCGCTCAACAGGAAATGTCCATGACGATTCGTGCTGTGGTTTTCGACTTCGGTGGCGTGCTGTTCGACTGGAGTCCCCATCATCTGTACCGGCAACTGATCCCCGATGATCAACACCGCCAGTGGTTCCTCGACACCATCTGCACCCAGGCCTGGAACACCCGGCAAGACGGCGGTCGCAGCCTGGCCGAGGGCACCCGCAGCCTGGTGGCCGAGCACCCCGAGCATGCAGCGCTGATCGAAGCCTATTACGGGCGCTGGGTGGAAATGCTGCGCGGACAGCTGGACGACGGCGTGGCCCTGCTGGAGGAGCTGCACCAGGCGCAGATGCCGCTGTTCGGTTTGACCAACTGGTCCCGCGAGACCTTTCCCTACGCCTGGGACAACTACCCTTTCCTGCGGCTTCTGCGCGACATCGTGGTGTCCGGCCAGGAGCACCAGCTCAAGCCCGAGCCGCCGATCTACCACACCACGGTGCAACGCATCCGCGCCCACCTGCCGGACATCGCCCCCGAGGAACTGGCGTTCATCGACGACCATGAACCGAATATCCAGGCGGCCAGGGCCCTGGGCTGGAATACCATCCACCATCTTTCGGCGCAGCAAACGCGTGAACAATTGCAAGCGCTGGGCGTGACGCTGTAGCGGCTCGGTGAGGCTGCGCAGCGGGGCCTGATGCAGCGTGTCGTGGGGTCTCGCGGCAGCGGCTACAGATGCTTGGGGCTCCAGAGCTGTACGGCCCGGGCATCCACGGGCCTGGGCAGGAGTTTCTCCTGGTAGAAGGTGTCGGCGATCTTCTGCTGTTCGCCCAGGGCTTGCACCTGTACGGGCTCGACCTGGTAGGTGCGGCGGCTGTTGGCCAGTTCTACGGTCGGGACGTCGAGGTTGCCCCATAGCGGGCCCAGCAGCTTGGCCGCTTGTGCCGGGTTGGCCTTGACCCAGGCGCCGGTTTTCTGCAACTCGGTAAATACCTGCTGCAACACCTCGGGATGGGCCTTGGCGTAGTCGTTGGAGGCCAGGTAGTAGCGGCGGTAGCTGGCCAGGCCCTGGCCGTCGTGCAGTACCCGTGCACCCTGCTGGCGCTCGGCGCTGGCGACGAAGGGTTCCCAGGTGACCCAGGCATCGACCTTGGCGGTTTCCAGGGCGGCGCGGCCATCGGCGGGGGTCAGGTACACCGGCTGGATATCGGCGAAGCTCAAGCCCACCTCGCGCAACGCGGCGATCAGCAGGTAATGGCTGCCGGCAGCCTTGGTCACGGCGATGCGCTTGCCCTTGAGATCGGCCAGGGACTTGAGCGGCGAGTCCTTACCGATGACGATGGACTGGGCCGCGGGCGATGGGGTCTCGGTGGCGAAGTAGGTCAACCTGGCGCCGGCGGCCTGGGCGAACACCGGCACGGTGTCGGCGACATCGGCGCTGATATCGACATTGCCCACGTTCAGCGATTCGGCCAGGGGCAAACCGCTGGTGAACTCATGCCAGGTGATGTTCACCCCCTGCCCCGCCAGTTGCTTTTCCAGGGTGCCCTGGGCCTTGAGCACTGCCAGCAGGGTCGAGGATTTCTGGTAGCCAATGCGCAGGCTGGTGTCGGCCTGGGCGTTGCAGGCCATGCCCAACGCCAGGGCGACAAGGACGGAGAGCGACAAGCGACGAGGCAAAGCAAAGGGTTGGCGCATGGGGGCGAACCTTCTGGGAGAGGACAGTCGCTAAAAGCTAATTGATCTAATAATTAGAAAATAAATAATTTTTAGGAATTAGCTTAGTGTCTGCCAAAGGTTCGTCACCCATGCAAACCTGTAGCCGCTGCTGAGCCTGCGAAGCTGCGTACGAGGACGCAGTGCTCGCAGGCCGGGGACGGCAGTCAGGAGGTCAGGCTGATGGTCTGGGAGGCGGCAAGCATGGCGCGCAGCAGTACCGCGCAGCCGGCGGCCAGGTCGTCGGGGTCGGCGTTCTCGATTTCGTTGTGGCTGATGCCGCCTTCGCAGGGCACGAAGATCATCCCCGCCGGCCCCAGTTCGGCGACGAAGATCGCGTCGTGCCCGGCGCCACTGACGATGTCCATGTGCGACAAGCCCAGGCCCTCGGCGGCGCCGCGCACGGCCTCGACGCACACCTTGTGGAAGTACAGCGGCGGGAAGTCCGCCGTCGGGGTCAGCTCGAAACTCAGGCCGTGTTCCTCGCACGTGCATTCGATCACCTGGCGCACCTCGGCGATCATCGAGTCCAGGCGTGCAGGCTCCAAGTGACGGAAGTCCAGGGTCATGCGCACCTCGCCGGGAATCACGTTGCGCGAGCCCGGGTAGGCCTGCAGGCAACCGACGGTGCCGCAGGCGTGGGGTTGATGGCCAAGGGCCGCACGGTTGACCGCCGCCACCACCGCCGCGGCGCCGACCAGGGCGTCCTTGCGCAGGTGCATCGGGGTCGGGCCGGCATGGGCCTCGACCCCGCGCAGCTTGAGGTCGAACCACTTCTGCCCGAGGGCGCCGAGCACCACGCCGATGGTCTTGCGCTCGTCTTCAAGAATCGGCCCCTGCTCGATATGCGCCTCGAAGTAGGCCCCCACCGGATGCCCGCTGACCTGGCGCGTGCCGGCGTAGCCGATGGCGTTCAGCGCCGCGCCGACGCTGATGCCCTCGGCATCGGTCCTGGCCAGGGTGTCCTGCAGGGTGAATTTCTCGGCGAACACCCCGGAGCCCATCATGCACGGCGGGAAGCGCGAGCCTTCCTCGTTGGTCCACACCACCACTTCCAGGGGGGCCTCGGTTTCCAGCTTGAGGTCGTTGAGGGTGCGCAACACCTCAAGCCCCGCCAGCACGCCAAAACAACCATCGAACTTGCCCCCGGTGGGCTGGGTGTCGATATGGCTGCCGGTCATCACCGGAGGCAACTGCGGGTTGCGCCCGGGGCGGCGGGCGAAGATGTTGCCGATGCCGTCCACGCTGACCGTGCACCCGGCCTCCTCGCACCAGGTGACGAACAGGTCACGGGCCTGGCGGTCGAGGTCGGTCAGGGCCAGGCGGCAGACCCCGCCCTTGACCGTGGCGCCGAGCCGGGCCAGCTCCATGAGCGACTGCCACAGGCGGTCGCGGTTGATGTGCTGATGGCTGGATTGCAGAACGTCGACGGCAGCGTTCATGGTGATCTCCTCAGGCTTTTCTGGTTGTGGTCGACAAGGTCGTGCTCGTCTTGAGTGCTGTGGTGTCTGGTGGATTGTTTGTGAACAAGCCCCGCGTTCCCTGCAGGAGCGAGCGGGCGGCGATGCGACTTGCCCGCGATGCTCTCAATGCATCACACCGGCGTCTTGGCGCTCACGCCCTGCGGGCTGCGCAGGTTGCACAGGCCGTAGTAGATGAGCCCGCCCAGGGCCGAACCGGTGAACCAGCCGTAGCTGTAGAACCAGTTGAAGGCACTGCTGCCCAGCGACATCAGGGTCAGCGCCACCGGGATGGCGAAGGCGATGAAGCCGTGCCAGTTCCACGCCGGGTACACGTCGTCGCGGTACAATCCGGCCAGGTCCAGGCGCTGCCTGCGGATGATGAAGTAGTCCACCACCATGATCCCGGCGATCGGCCCCAGGAGGCTGGAGTAGCCCAGCAGCCAGTTGGAGTAAACGGTTTCCAGGCTCACGTCGGACACCAGCAGGCCGAGCTTCTTGAGCAGTTCGTGGCCCATCAGCGCCAGCCCTACCAAGCCGGTGAGGATCACCGCCGTGGTGCGGCCGATCAGCTTGGGGGCGATGTTCTGGAAGTCGTTGGTGGGCGAAACGATGTTGGCCGCGGTGTTGGTCGACAGCGTGGCGATGATGATCAGCGCCATGGCCACGGCCACCCAGCCCGGGCTCTGGATATGCCCGATCAGGCTCACCGGGTCGGAGACCGTGACCCCCACCAGCTTGGCCGAGGCCGCGGTCATCACCACTCCCAGGGCGGCGAACAGGAACATGGTCAGCGGCAGGCCGAAGATCTGCCCCAGCACCTGGTCCTTCTGGCTCTTGGCGTAGCGGCTGAAGTCCGGGATGTTCAGCGACAAGGTGGCCCAGAATCCGACCATGGCCGTCAGCCCGGCCATGAAGTAGCCGGTGACGCTGGCACCTTCGGGACGCTTGGGCGGGATCGCCAGCAACTCACCGAGCGATACGCTGGGCAAGGCCCACAGCAGCAGCCCGATACCCACCGCCACCAACAGCGGCGCCGACAAGGTCTCCAGCCATTTGATCGATTCCGCGCCGCGCAGCACCACCCACAGGTTGAGGGTCCAGAACAGCATGAAGCCGATCACCTCGCCGGTGCCGCCCAGGGCCTTCCAATCCGGGAAGATCGAGCCGAGGAACAGGTGGATGGCCAGGCCGCCGAACAGGGTCTGGATGCCGAACCAGCCACAGGCCACCAGGGCGCGGATCAGGCACGGCACGTTGGAGCCGATGATGCCGAACGACGAGCGCAGCAGCACCGGGAACGGAATGCCGTACTTGGTGCCGGCGAAGGCGTTGAGGGTCAGGGGCAACAGCACCACGACATTGGCCAAGAGGATCGCCAGCAGCGCCTCGCCGACACTCAGGCCGAAGTAGGCGGTGAGCACCCCGCCCAGGGTGTAGGTCGGCACGCAGATCGACATGCCGATCCACAGCGCGGTGATGTGCCACTTGTTCCAGGTGCGCTCCTGGACCTTGGTCGGGGCGATGTCGTGGTTGTAACGGGGGCTGTCGAGCACGTCGCTGCCGGCGTCCAGCTCGTACAAGCCGGCGCGCTCGGTCACCTGGGATCTGATCTGTTGCATGGCCGCTCCACTGTTGTTCTGATTATTTTGCTCATCAAGCCAGCGGACGATGGGATCGGGCGCCGGGCGATGGCCGGAGAACTGACGACTTCCATCCCCGGCGTGACGATCCGTGGCGGCACTCAATAAGTGTGCCGGTGAGCCCAGGTTCGTGACTGACCCGTTGATGGAATCCATGTAAGCAACTGATGTAACTCAGCTTTATTCAAATAACTTTCAGGTCTTCGGTTAGTTGCCAGGCCACTCAGGCAAGGTAGCTGGCAAGTTGCCACTTAGATCAAGACCCAAATAGGTGCACCGCACTTTCAGCAACGATATCCGATTCGTTTTCGTACCTCTTCAAGCTGCTGATAGGACATGGAAAATCTCGACTATTTTTCGATCCTGTCAAGTGCGTCAAAATGGTGAACGCCTGCACTATTTCTGGGATTTATATTTTTTATCGTTAAATTTCAATTAGTTACATTCAATATAAGCTTATAAAAAATATTCTTGATGTTTCTTCAAAGTGAGACTAGCGTTTAATCCTGACACCACTGACAGGATTGTTTAGTTGTCAGTGCGTTCAATAAAAAAGTTAGAACCGGCAAACAGTCGGTCATGCCTGCGAGGAACTCGGAATGTCTCTGTTGATCCGTGGCGCCACCGTTATTACCCATGATGAAAGTTATAAAGCCGATGTCTTGTGCGCAGAGGGCCTGATTAGAGCCATCGGCGCTCACCTGGACATTCCCGCAGGCTGCGAAGTGCTCGACGGTAGCGGCCAGTACCTGATGCCCGGCGGCATCGATCCCCACACCCACATGCAACTGCCCTTCATGGGCACCGTGGCCAGCGAGGACTTCTTCAGCGGGACGGCGGCGGGCCTGGCCGGCGGCACCACCTCGATCATCGACTTCGTGATTCCCAACCCTCAGCAATCGCTGCTGGAGGCCTTCCACCAGTGGCGCGGCTGGGCCGAGAAATCGGCCAGCGACTACGGATTCCATGTGGCCGTGACCTGGTGGAGCGAACAGGTGCGCGAGGAGATGGCCGAGTTGGTGCGGCATCACGGGGTCAACAGCTTCAAGCATTTCATGGCCTACAAGAACGCCATCATGGCCGCCGACGACACCCTGGTGGCCAGCTTCGAGCGCTGCCTGGAACTGGGCGCGGTGCCCACGGTGCACGCCGAGAATGGCGAGCTGGTGTACCACCTGCAGCGCAAGCTGCTGGCCCAGGGCATCACCGGGCCGGAAGCCCATCCACTGTCGCGGCCATCCCAGGTGGAGGGCGAAGCCGCCAGCCGGGCGATCCGCATCGCCCAGACCCTGGGCACGCCGCTGTACCTGGTGCACGTGTCCACCCGCGAGGCCCTGGATGAAATCACCTATGCCCGGGCCCAGGGCCAGCCGGTCTATGGCGAAGTGCTGGCCGGGCACCTGCTGCTGGACGACAGCGTGTACCGCGACCCGGACTGGCAGACCGCCGCCGGCTACGTGATGAGCCCGCCCTTCCGCCCGCGCGGCCACCAGGAGGCGCTGTGGCATGGCCTGCAATCGGGCAACCTGCACACCACCGCCACCGACCATTGCTGCTTCTGCGCCGAGCAGAAGGCCGCCGGGCGCGAGGACTTCAGCAGGATCCCCAACGGCACCGCCGGCATCGAGGACCGCATGGCCGTGCTGTGGGACGAAGGGGTCAACAGCGGGCGCCTGTCGATGCAGGAGTTCGTCGCCCTGACCTCCACCAACACCGCCAAGATCTTCAACCTCTACCCGCGCAAGGGGGCGATCCGCGTCGGCGCCGATGCCGACCTGGTGCTGTGGGACCCGGCCGGTACCCGGACCATTTCCGCCAAGACCCACCACCAGCAGGTGGACTTCAACATCTTCGAAGGCAAGACCGTGCGTGGCATCCCCAGCCACACCATCAGCCAGGGCCGGCTGGTGTGGGCCGACGGCGACCTGCGGGCCGAGCGCGGCGCCGGGCGCTACGTCGAGCGCCCGCCCTACCCGACGGTGTTCGACCTGCTGAACAAGCGCGCCGAAGCCCACAAGCCGACTGCCGTCGAACGCTGAACCTGTCGCCCTGTAGCCGCTGCCGAGCCTTGGCGAGGCTGCGATCGGGTTGGGCGGCAGTCCGAAGAAGCGCGCCCTAACCCGGCTATCGCGTTCTACCTGGCGCACCGCACGCGCAGGTTTTGCGGCAACTGCGTTGCCGATCGCAGCCTCGCTGGGGCTACAGAAACAGGCAGCGAATCAGAGGTCAGCGCGATAACCGCTCCATCGCTGAAAAACAATGCCCATCAGAGGCATTCGATAAAAAAACCTGAGGCCAGAACCGTGATCCAGACCCTGAACCACTTGCCCCGTCCGACCCTGGACGGCGTCACCCTCGCCGAGCATTTCAGCGACCTGGCGCCACCCCTGACCCCACGCCAGGCGCAGCTGGAAGCTTCGCGCTGCCTGTACTGCTACGACGCGCCCTGCGTCAACGCCTGCCCCAGCGAGATCGACATCCCCTCGTTCATCCGCCACATCCACACCGACAACGTGCAAGGCGCGGCGCAGAAGATCCTCGCGGCGAATATCCTCGGCGGCAGCTGCGCCCGGGTCTGCCCCACCGAGGTCCTGTGCCAGCAGGCTTGCGTGCGCAACAACGCCCAGGAATGCGCGCCGGTGCTGATCGGCCAACTGCAGCGCTACGCCCTGGACAACGCGCAGTTCAGCCAGCATCCGTTCCAGCGCGCCGCCGCCACCGGCAAGCGTATCGCCGTGGTCGGCGCCGGCCCGGCCGGGCTGTCCTGCGCCCACCGCAGCGCCTTGCACGGCCATGAGGTGGTGATCTTCGAGGCCCGGGAAAAAGCCGGGGGCCTCAACGAATACGGGATCGCCAAGTACAAGCTGGTGGACGATTTCGCCCAGCGCGAACTGGAGTTCCTGCTCGACGTCGGCGGCATCGAGATCCGCCATGGCCAGGTACTGGGCGACAACTTGAGCCTGAGCGAACTGCACCAAGAGTTCGATGCGGTATTCCTCGGCCTGGGCCTGGCGGCCAGCAAGCGCCTGGGCCTGGAGCACGAGGACGCCCCCGGGCTGCTGGCGGCCACCGACTATATCCGCGAGCTGCGCCAGACCGACGACCTTGGCCAGTTGCCCCTGGCCGAGCGCTGCATCGTCATCGGCGCCGGCAATACCGCCATCGACATGGCGGTGCAGATGGCCCGCCTCGGCGCCCGCGACGTCAACCTGGTGTACCGCCGTGGCGCCGCGGACATGGGCGCCACCGGCCATGAGCAGGACATCGCCAAGGCCAACCAGGTGCGGTTGCTGACCTGGGCCGCTCCCGAACAGGTATTGCTGGACGACCAGGGCCGGGTGCGCGGCATGCGCTTTGCCCGGACCCAACTGGTGGAGGGTCGCCTGCACACCACCGGCGAAACCTTCGAGCTGGCCGCCGACGCGATCTTCAAGGCCATCGGCCAGGCGTTCGACAGCGCCAGCCTGGACGATCCTCTGGCCCGGGAACTCAAGCGCAGCGGCGAACGCATCGCCGTGGACGAGCAACTGCGCACCAGCATTCCCGGAGTCTACGCCGGTGGCGACTGCACCAGCCTCGGCCAGGACCTCACCGTCCAGGCCGTGCAGCACGGCAAGCTGGCCGCCGAGGCCATGCATGCTCAACTCATGCTCAACGTGGAGGCTGCGTGATGGCCGATCTGTCGATTGTGTTCGCAGGAATCAAGGCGCCCAACCCGTTCTGGCTGGCCTCCGCGCCGCCCACCGACAAGGCCTACAACGTGGTCCGCGCCTTCGAGGCGGGCTGGGGCGGTGTGATCTGGAAAACCCTCGGCGAAGACCCGGCGGCGGTCAACGTGTCGTCGCGCTACTCGGCGCATTTCGGCGCCAATCGCGAGGTGCTGGGGATCAACAACATCGAGCTGATCACCGACCGCTCCCTGGAGATCAACCTCAGGGAAATCACCCAGGTGAAGAAGGATTGGCCGGACCGGGCGCTGATCGTTTCGCTGATGGTGCCTTGCGTCGAGGATTCGTGGAAACACATCCTGCCGCTGGTGGAGGCCACCGGCGCCGATGGCATCGAGCTGAACTTCGGCTGCCCCCACGGCATGCCGGAACGCGGCATGGGCGCGGCAGTGGGCCAGGTGCCGGAGTACGTCGAGCAGGTGACCCGCTGGTGCAAGACGTACTGCTCGCTGCCGGTGATCGTCAAGCTGACGCCGAACATCACCGACATCCGCCAGTCGGCCCGCGCCGCCCATCGTGGCGGGGCCGATGCGGTGTCGTTGATCAACACCATCAACTCCATCACCAGCGTCGACCTGGAGCGCATGGTGGCCCACCCGATGGTGGGCAGCCAGAGCACCCACGGTGGCTACTGCGGCTCGGCGGTCAAGCCGATCGCCCTGAACATGGTGGCCGAGATCGCCCGTGACCCACAGACCCGTGGCCTGCCGATCTGCGGCATCGGCGGTATCGGCAGCTGGCGCGATGCCGCGGAATTCGTGGCCCTGGGCTGCGGCGCGGTACAGGTGTGCACGGCGGCGATGCTGCATGGCTTTCGTATCGTCGAAGAGATGCAGGATGGCCTTTCGCGGTGGATGGACAGCCAGGGCTACCACAGCCTGCAGGACTTCTCCGGGCGGGCGGTGGGCAACACCACCGACTGGAAGTACCTGGATATCAACTACCAGGTGATCGCGAAAATTGACCAGGAGGCGTGCATCGGTTGCGGCCGTTGTCATATTGCCTGCGAAGACACTTCGCACCAGGCCATCGCCAGCCTCAGGCAAGCGGACGGCACCCATAAATATGAGGTGATCGACGAAGAATGCGTGGGCTGCAACCTGTGCCAGATCACCTGCCCGGTGCAGGATTGCATCGAGATGGTGCCGCAGCAGACCGGCAAGCCATTCCTCGACTGGCTGCATGACCCCCGCAACCCTCACCGCGAGGAAGCAGCTACAAGCGGCAAGTTCTAAGCAGCAAGTCGCAAGCTTCAAGCTCCTAGCTTGAAGCTTGCTTTCACTTGCCGCTTGCCGCTGCCTCTATGGTTCCAGGCCGATGCCGCGCAGGATCACGCTGGTGACGGTCTGCACCGCCCGTTCGAATTGCAGATCCGACAGCGGCTGGTGGTCGTTGAGGATGTTCACCTGGTGGTCGAAGTCGGCGTAATGCTGGGTCGAGGCCCAGATCAGGTACAGCAGCGCCGAGGGTTCCACCGCAAGGATCCGCCCGTCGTCGACCCATTGGCGGATCTTGGCTTCCTTCATCTTCGCCCAGTCGTACAGGCTCTCGTCCAACGCGGTGCCCAGGCTTGGCGCGCCATGCATGATCTCGTTGGCCCAGACCTTGGAGCCGTGGGGGCGGCTGCGCGAATGCTGCATCTTGGCGCGGATATAGCTGCTGAGCACCACCCGCGGGTCGTCGAACATCTCGAAGCACAGGGCGTCCTGCTTCCACACGTCCAGCAGGTCCAGCAGCACCGCGCTGTAGAGTTCGTGCTTGGTGCTGAAGTAGTAATGCAGGTTGGAACGCGGCAGTTGCACCTCTTCGGCGATGTCGGCCATGGCGGTGCCGGCGTAACCCTTTTCGGCGAAGACTTTCTCGGCCCCCAGGAGGATCTTTTCCACGTTGTTGCGACGAATCTCGATCTTGTGATTGCCCATGAGGGCTCCTACCAAAACAGTCTGCGGCAAGACTAGCACCCTGCTAAGCGCACTTCTAACTCAAGCACTGCCGAGAAAACCGGCTTGCTTGCCCGCTAGAGCCAGCGCGGATCGCCGGTGCCAGTGCCATGCCTGCATCAGCGTGGCGGCGGGTTCATGGGAGCCACACCCAGCTCGCCATTTCATGTTAAATCACGCCCTGGCGCAGCCAGCCCCCTGGGCCGGGGAAACGACTCGCCGCCCAGCGATTGACGCGACAACGCTTTGCCCCAACAGGCAGGGAGCATCCTTACGGAGACCTCATGGACGAATTCAAGCGCTTCAATTTCAATTTGAGTTTCGACAGGCAGAAAATCGCTCAAGTCCCGGAGCGACTGCAGATCCAGAGAAGCCTTGGCTTCTTGCAGGAGATCGGCAGGATCGACCCTATCCTCAAGCACTGGTTCTTGTGCGCTGACAGCCGCAACAAGGGCCTGGAGCATGAGGTGCTGCTGGACGAAGCCAGTTTTGTCCGCGAAGTGCAGTCCTGGAAGGATGAGGACTTCGCCATCAATGACATGAGCTTTGTGCTCTGGAACGGGATATCCGACCCGCTCAAAGGCGGGCTTTCACTCAAGTACCACGCAAGGCACAGAGGTTCGCTGCCCACGGGCCTCGAGTTTTCCGACGCTGGGACCTTGGTCCGCTGCTTGCAAAATCCGCGGCAAGGTTTGGTGGAACTGATCAGCACGGCGTTTGAGTTCTGGCCGGAGATCGCCTGGGGCGTGGTGGCCCCCAACGCTTACTACCGCCGGCAACGAACCTTCGCAGACCGGCAAACCGTCGGCTGGATCGGCTACTGCCCCCAGCCCTTGTCGGCGCAGGATTTCCCCCAGGTGGATGAACTGCGCCCAACCCCGGCCCAAGGCAGCATCATCGTCACATGCCCCGGCGTCATGGATGAAGGCAATGCACAACATCTGCAGAAAATCGCAACGACCGATGCCAAGCTGGTCGAGCTGGGGTTCCTGCCCATGCGGCATTAAAGACGCCTTCGGGGTTTCGCTGGCGGGCATCATTGGGTAGGATCGGCCTCCCGCTCATTTGCAGCCGTCACTGCAGTGCTCCGTCCAAGCGTTGATTCGCGACACGGGCATACAGGTCTCTGCCCAAATGCCGGCCCTACCCTACCGCCGGCCATCTAATCAGTTACCAAGATGGATCATCCCCATGAAGATTCGCCCTCGCGTCGCTGCGGACGACGCCTTGCTTACCGCGCTCTGGGAGCGTTCGGTACGCGCCACCCATGACTTCATCAGCGAAGACGACATCCAGCGCCTCTACCCGCTGATACGCGACAGCTACCTGCCGGCCCTGCAAGTGCTGGTCTGGGAGAACCCCGATGCCACGCCTGGCGGCTTCATCGCCATTGGCGACGACACCGTGCAGATGCTGTTCATCGAACCGGCCCAGCGTGGCCAGGGTATCGGCCGCCAGTTGCTGGATCAGGTCCGGCAGCCGGGTCTGAAGGTCGATGTCAACGAGCAGAACCCCCAGGCCCATGGCTTCTACCGTCACTATGGTTTCGTCGACTACGGTCGCTCGGAAACCGATGGTGAAGGCAAGCCGTACCCCATCATCCACATGCAGTTGCAAGACGCTTGAACCATACCGGCGCCCCAGCGGCGCCGGCTCCCTGGCTTTTCTACAGGTAACCTGCCATGTCGTTGAAAACACTCTGCACCACCTCCGCCCTCCTCACCTGCCTGCTGGCCACCGGCTCGGCACTGGCCCACGCCCACCTGAAAACCACCACGCCCGCCGCCGACAGCAGCGCCAGCGCCCCCAGCGAGCTGCGTCTGGAGTTCAGCGAGGGCGTGGAAGCGGCCTTCACCAAGGTCGAGCTGAGCAAAGACGGCGCCCCCGTCGCGCTCAAGGGCCTGGCCACCGAAGGCGCGGACAAGAAGACCCTGGTCGTCACCCCCGCCAGCGCTCCACTGCCGGCCGGCAGCTACAAGGTGCAATGGCACGCCGTGTCAGTGGACACCCACAAGAGCGAAGGCAGCTACAGCTTCAAGGTGAGCCCATAACCCATGGCGTCATGGCTGGTGCTGTGCCGCTTCGTGCATTTCGCCGCGATCCTGACCCTGGTCGGGGCCTGGGGCTTGCGCCCGTTGCTGCTGGGCCGAGGCCATGAAGTCGTGCAGCAGCGGCTGGACCGCGTGGCTCGCGGGCTGACCCTGGTCGGCCTGGCCAGCGCTCTGGGTTGGTTGCTGCTGATCAGCGCCAGCATGGCCGGGGCCTGGTCCGCCGCCCTGGACCCGGCGACAGTTTGGCTGGTGCTGGGCAAGACGTTCTTCGGCCAGGTCTGGACCTGGCACCTGGTGCTCAACCTGGTGTTGCTGGGCCTGCTGCTGACACCCCTGGGCCGTTCCCTGCCGTTGCGCCTGGGGCTGGCCGCCCTGCTCCTGGGCACCCTGGCCCCGGTGGGCCACGGCGCCATGTTCGATGGCCTCAAGGGGCAATTGTTGATTCTCAACCAGATCGTCCACCTGGGCTGCGTCGGCCTGTGGCTGGGCGGTTTGCTGGTATTGCTGATGGTCCTGCGCCAGCCGCAGGCGTCCCTGGAGCCGCTGCTGCGGCGCTTCAGCGGCGTGGGCTACGTGCTGGTGGCGGGCCTGTTGGCCAGTGGCCTGGTCAACGTGAGGATGCTCACTGGCCAATGGTGGCCGACCCCGCTGTTCAGCGGTTTCGCCCTGGTGCTGTTGGTGAAAGCCCTGCTGGTGGCCGGCATGCTGGCCCTGGCCCTGTTCAATCGCTTGCGCACCCGGGGCTGCGACCAGCGCCTGGACAGCCTGCGCCGCAGCGTGGGCCTGGAGTGGTTGCTGGGCATCGCCGCCGTGGCGGCCGTCGCCTTGCTAGGCACCCTACCGCCGCTGCAAGCCTGAACCGCCTTTGTAGCCGCCGCCCAGCGCCAGCGCGGCTGCGACCGGGCGCGCAGCGCCCGTGGAAACAGGCACCGCAATTATCCAGATGGAATGCATAGGCCGGTTTGGCGAGGACTGCGTCCTCGTGCGCAGCCTCGCGGGCTCGACAGCGGCTACAGGGCGGTAGCGCTAGGGGGTGACGGAGGTGTCGATGCTGACCACCACCGACAACCCCGGGCGTAGGCGATCCAGCTCTTGCTGGTCAGGGTCGACGGTGATCCGCACCGGCACCCGCTGGGCGATCTTGACGAAGTTGCCAGTGGCGTTGTCCGCCTGCAGCAAGGCGAATTCCGAGCCGGTGGCCGGCGAGATCAGCTGCACCTTGCCGGTGAACTTGCGGTGGTTCAGCGCATCCACGGTGAAGCTCACCGGCTGCCCCAGCCGGACGTTGTCCATCTGGGTTTCCTTCATGTTGGCGATCACCCACAGCTGGTCCGGCACCAGGGCCATCAACTGCGCCCCGGAGTTGACGTAGGCCCCCAGGCGCACGCCGATCTGCCCCAGCTGGCCATCGCGCGGGGCGAGGATCCGGGTGTTGGACAGGTCGATCCGCGCCAGTTGCACCGCCGCTTCGGCATTGGCCACCGCCGCCTCCAGGGAGCCGCGATTGACGATCACGGTCTGCAGGTCCTGGCGGGCGATTTCCAGCTGGGCCTGGGCCTGGGCCACCGCTGCCACGGTCTGGGCATTGGCGGCGCGGGTCACGTCCAGCTCACGCCGGGACACCGAACCATCGGCGATCAGCGCCTCGTTGCGCGACAGGTCCGCGGCGCTCTTGCGCGCCTGGGCCTGGCTGTCGGCCAGGGCCGCCTGGCGCAGCTTGATGGTGGCTTCGGCGCTGTTGCGTTGTTGCAGGTTATTGGCCAAAGAGGCCTTCTGCACCGCCAGCTGGGCCAGGGACTGGTCCAGGCGCTGCTGGTAGATGCGGTCATCCAGGCGCACCAGCAGGTCGCCGGTCTTGACGTGCTGGAAGTCCTGCACCGGCACTTCAAACACATAACCGCTGAGTTGCGGCCCGATGATCGTCACCTGGCCACGCACCAGGGCGTTCTCGGTGCTTTCAATGGCGCTGGAAAACGGCGGCAGCTGCCAGGCGTAGAGCACGATCAGCACGCCGACGATGGCGATCGCGGCAAACCCCAGGGACGAGATGATCCGCACTGCCAACGGCCGTGGCTCGGTGGCAGGAATGGTCGGCGGGCCATTGGGCTCGGGGCTCGAGGCGATGGCATTGGTGGTGGGATTGACGGTTTCGCTCATGAAGAAGGGGCACCACTGGGTTGGACGGGAGGCTGGGGCGCGACGGGCTTGGTGGTGCTCATCAGCCACAGGCTGCGGATGAAGATCCAGATCATGGTCAGCACGGCGATCACCGCGATCAGCATGAATACATCGTTGTAGGCCATCACGTTGGCTTCGCGGGTGGCCGCCGAAGCCAGGCTGCGCATGCCTTGCAGGGTGCGCAGGTCAGGGTCGGCGATGACCTTGCCATAGGCCGCCGCGCCGCTCTGCACCCGGGCCAGGACCTGGGGGTCGAGCAAGGTCAGCTGCTCGACGATGAAGCTGGAATGGTATTTCTCGCGCACGATCTGGAAGGTCCCCAGCAGGGCCGAGCCGATCAGCCCGCCGAGGTTCTGGCAGATGCCGAACAGCACCGAGAAGCTCACCAGGTTGCGCGGGTTGGTCAGCACGTTGCGGGTGCCCAGGACCATGGTCGGGCCAAGGAAGAACGTACCGCCGAAAGCCAGCAGGAACTGGCTGATGTACATGTTGGCCGGGCGCGTGAGGTTGCTGGAGAAACTGTCCATCACCGAACCGACGGCCATCAGCGCCAGGGAAATGACCAGGGGCATGAACAGGTGCGCCGGGTTGATGGTCAAGGCGCTGGTGGCCAGCCCCGCAATGCTGCCCAGCAGCATCACCCCGTAAAGCAGGCGCATCTGTTCGCTGCTCATGTTCAGCGCCTGGAGGAAACCCACCGCGCCGGTGGACTGCTCCGAGAGCACCATGCGGATCAGGATCACCGCCAGGGCCAGGCGGATCATCGCCCCGCTGCCCAGCCAGCGGGTCATCAGCATCGGGTTGCTGCGGTTATGTTCGATGCATAGGCCAGCGAAGATCAGCAGGATCGAGGCGGCGCTGGCGTAGCCGATCCACGGAGCCTCCAGCCACCAGTCGATGCGCCCCAGGGACAGCACCGCGCACAACAGCGCCACGCCGGTGGCGAGCAAGGCGAAGGTCAGGAAGTCGAGTTTCTCGAAGGTGCGAAAGCGATCGCCGGGCGGCAGCTTGAGCATGAACACGCAGCCCAGGGAAGCCAGGGCCAAGCCCAGCTCGAACAGGTACAGGCCACGCCATTCGGCGATCTGCAGCAGGTCTTCGGAGAACAGCCGCGCCAGGGGCAAGGCCAACTGCGAGGTACCCAGCCCCAGCACCAGGGCCTTGAGCCGCCATTTGGCCGGGAAGGCCTGGACCATGTAGTACAGGCCCAGCGAGCTCAAGGCCGCACCCACCATGCCGTGGGCCGCACGCACGGCGATGGCCGAGCTCAGGTCGTTGACGAACAGGTGGCCGAAGGTCACCAGGGCATAGAGCACCAGGAACACCTCGGTGAAGGCCCGCAGGCCGAACTGCTGGCGGAATTTCACCAGCAGCAGGTTCATCGACACGTTGGTCATGACATAGGCGGCCGGCAACCAGGCCATTTCCGCGGTGGTGGCCCCCAGGGCGCCTTGCAGGTACGGCAGGTTGGCGATCACCAGGGAGTTGCCCAGCCCACCGGTGATGGCCACCAAAAGGCCCACTAGCGCATAAGCCAGGCGCTTGTGGGTGGGGTGCAGCGGTGTCGAGGGCGAGCCGGGCAAGCTGGGCTTTTCGTGGGGCTGCCAGTTGCGCGGGGCGTAGTGATCCATGCAGTGACCTTAGTGTTGTTCTGGTCCGTACCGGGAAGGTCGACGCGGATCGTGTGACCGCCAGCCTGCCATAAACCCCCGGGCCCAGGCACGCCTGGAGTACGTTGGGTGAATTTTATTTCAAGACGCTGGCGTCGCCGGAGTTTTTTCGAAATCCTGCAACGGATGGCGACGGGTGCCGCTGACTGTTCGATCCTGGCCTGGTTGCATATCTTGTCCTATCCCTGTGGAGCATAAATGCCGCTTAATTTCGTGAAGATGCATGCCAATGGCGACGATTTCGTGGTGATCGACGCCCGCGGTCGCGGCCAGCCGATCACCGCCGAACGCGCCAGGGCCTTGGGCGACCGGCAACGTGGCATAGGTTTCAATCAACTGGTGGTGCTGGGCGATTGTCGCGAGAGCGCGGCGCAACTGACCTTCTTCAATGCCGATGGTTCCAGCCTCGATGCCTGCGGCAGTGCTACCCGGGGTGCCGCCGAGCTGTTGCTGCGCGAAAGCGGCGCCAGCGCGCTGCGCCTGAAGACCGCCCGCGGCCTACAAGATTGCCAGCGCCTGGCCGACCACAGCGTGTCGGTGGAGATGGGCGTTCCCGGGCTCGCCTGGCAGGACATTCCCCTGGCCCGGGAGCTGGACAGCCTGCGCCTGCCGCTACCGGGGGAACCGGCGGCGTGCAGCATGGGCAATCCGCATTGCAGTTTTTTCGTCGACGACCTGCAGCAGCTGGACATCGCCAGCCTTGGACCGGCGGTCGAGACCCATCCGTTGTTCGTAAAGCAGACCAACGTGCATTTCATCCAGGTCATCGACCGCCAGACCATTCGCCTACGGATCTGGGAACGCCACGGCGGCATTCCCCTGGGTTCCGGTTCCTGCTCCTGCGGCGCAGTGGTCAACGGCATCCGCCGGGGCCTGCTGGACAACCAGGTGACGGTGCTGTGCGACGGCGGACCGGTGAGCGTGAGCTGGGACGGCCAGGGCAAGGTGCGCCTGGCCGGTAGCGTGACCCGGGTGTTCAGCGGCTGGCTGTAGGGCCAGCCCTGCCCCGCTCCGGGCCTACAGCCAGCCCAGCCATTTCCACCAGGTCATGGCGAACACCAGCATCAGCAGGTAGCCGACCAGCGTCACCACCAGCCCGACCTTGGCGAACTGGCGCGCGGTGAAGGTCTCGGTGCCCAGGCACACCATGTTCTGCGGGGCGTTGATCGGCAGGATGAAGCCGTAGCTGACCACGAACCCCAGGAGCATGGTCATGCCCAGCCGGCTGAACTCGCCCGGCAGGGTCTGCAGCACCGCGATGAGGATCGGCAGCAAGGCCGAGGTCAGTGCCGTGGCGCTGGCGAACCCCAGGTGGATCAGGATCAGGAAGGCGCCGAGGATGGCGAAGACCGCCAGCGGGCCGACCTGGTCCAGCCCGGTGTGGGCCACCACCTGAGTGCCCAGCCATTGCCCGGCCTGGGTACTGAGCAGCGCCGAACCGAGGCTGATGCCGACCCCGAAGACGATCACCGTGCCCCAGGGAATGCGCGACTGCACATCCTTCCAGGTCATGATGCCGATCCGTGGCAGCAGCAGGAGCACCAGCCCGGCGTAGGTGGTGGTCGTGGTGTCGAACGGGTGCAGCTTGCCTTCGGTGGACCAGGCCAGCAGCAACAGCAGCGACACCGCCAGCAGGCGCTTCTGCGGCCCGGTCATGGGGCCGATATCCGCCAGGGACCTGGCCACCGCTTCCTTGCCGCCGGGAATGCTGTCGCTCTCCGGGGGCAGCATCTTGAGCACCAGATACAGCAGCACCAGGGACATGATCAGCGCCCAGGGCGCCCCGGCGATCAACCAGTCGAGCCAGGCCACGCGCTGGCCGAGCATCTTGTCCATGAATCCCACGGTCAAAAGGTTCTGTGCGGCGGCGGTCTGGATCCCGACGTTCCAGATACTGGTGCCCTGGGCCACCACGATCATCAGCCCGGCGGCGATGTTCGAGCGCTTGTCGACGCCGAACGCGGCGATCACTCCCATCATGATCGGCACCACGCAGGCGCTGCGGGCGGTGGCGCTGGGCACCAGCAGGCTGAGGAGGATGGTCACGGCGATGGCACCCAGGAGGATGCGCCGGGTACTGGTGCCGACCCGGGCCAGGGTTACCAGGGCGATGCGCCGGTCCAGGCCGGTGTGGGTCATGGCGGCGGCGATGAACAAGGCGCCGGCCACCAGGGCCAGGGCCGAGTTGGAAAACCCGGTCAGGGCCAGGCTGATGGCCGCCGAGCTGCCATACAGTTGGCCAGGGTCGTTCAAGGTTGGCGCGGTGCCGATGAGGATCGCCATCAGGGCGGTGATCATGATCGCGCTGGCCTCGTAGGACACCGCTTCGCTGATCCACACCACCACCGCGAATGCCAGGATCGCCAGCATCCGGTGCCCCGCCACGGGCAGGTCGGCGGGCAGCGGCAGGAACAACACGCCGATCATGGCCAGCACGGCGATCAGCAATCCAATTGGTAATGCGGCCTTGGCCGCGGGCGCCGTTGTCACAGGCGTAGTCATGGGCCTTTTCCTTCTCCATTGGACAGGCGCCCAGCATGGCGCAAAAGCGCAAAAGGCGCGTTGATGGGAGTCAAACCAGGGGCCGTGTATGGCTCGGCACGAGTCGCAGAACCTGCATCCGTGGTGTACCTGCCAGGACGAATCGCCCGGTTTGCGGGGCGTTGGCGCGCTGGGTGAAACGGAGAATCGTTTACAGAAATATTTTTTAACATCTCTACAGATTTTTCATCATTTAGGAGTCAGAGTGATATCAGGGCGACAAGGAGTCGACACAAACCTGGCTGTATCACTCCAACCTGCAAGGTGCCTCTATGGTGACAAGAAACTTGAAGCTGACTTCCAGGGCGCTGCTGAGCTTCGGCGCCATCTGCGTACTACTGATCGGCCTGGGGGGGCTGGCACTGTGGAAGATGGGACAGATTCACGACGCCGCGCTGGACTTGCAAACCAACTGGATGCCCAGCGTCCGCCAAGCCGCGAAAATCGAATCCGGCACCTTGCGGGTCCGCCTGGAGGCCCTGCACTACGCCACTGAGGGAGACAACCAGAAACCCGCTTCGCTGGACAAGCTGGGCACCCTGAAGACCACCCTGGCCCAGGCCATCAAGGACTATGAACCGCTGGTGTCCGGCCCCGAGGAGAAAGCTGCCTACGAACAGGTCAAGCGTGGCGCCCAGGACTACCTCGACAAGCTGGCGGTGATGATCAACTCCACCCAGACCAACACCGCCCAGCAGACCGCCGACTACATCAACCAGATCACGGTGCCTCTGGCCAACACCCTGCAAGCGTCCATCGAGGAGCTGATTCGCATCAACGAAAGCGGGGCCGGGCAATCCGCCGTAATCGCCGGCGACCAGTTCAGCACCGGCCTGACCGTGACCTGGGTGATCATCATCCTGGCCATCGTGCTGACCATCTTGATCGCCACCCTGTTCACCCGCAGCGTGACCCGGCCCGTGCTGTCGTTGCTGGCCAGCACTCGCAAGATCGCCGAGGGCGACCTGCGCACCCAGGTGGAGGTCAGTGGGCATGACGAACTGACCGATCTGCAAGCAGCGACCCAGGCCATGCTCGACAGCCTCAAGTCGACCATCCGCCATATCAGCGACTCCTCGACCCAACTGGCCTCGGCCGCCGAGGAGATGAGCGCCATCACCCGCGAATCCAACGCCGGCATCCAGCAACAGAGCATGGAGACCGACCAGGCCGCCACGGCAGTCAACGAGATGACCGCGGCGGTGGAGGAAGTGGCGCGCAACGCGGTATCCGCCTCGCAATCGACCCAGGCCTCGGAACGCTCGGCGGGCCTGGGCAAGGAACGGGTCGAGCAGACCATCCATGCCATCGAGAAGCTCACCGGCACCGTGGAGAACACCCGGGTGGAAATGGCCGGCCTGGCCCAGCAGGCCCAGGACATCACCAAGGTCCTGGACGTGATCCGCGCCATCGCCGAGCAGACCAACCTGCTGGCCCTGAACGCCGCCATCGAGGCGGCCCGTGCCGGCGAGCAAGGTCGGGGCTTTGCCGTGGTGGCCGACGAGGTGCGGGCCCTGGCCCATCGCACCCAGTTGTCGACCCAGGAAATCGAGCAGATGATCCAAGGCATCCAGAACGGCTCGAGCAAGGCCATGCTGTCCATGCAGCAGAGCAGCGAGGACGCCAACCAGACCCTGGCCATCGCCCACGAGGCCGGCAGTGCCATCGGCCATATCACCGAAGCCATCAGCGACATCAACGAGCGCAACCTGATGATCGCCACCGCCTCGGAAGAACAGGCCCAGGTGGCCCGCTCGGTGGACCAGAACCTGATGAGCATCCGCGACCTGGCGTTGCAGAGCTCGTCCGCCGCCAGCCAGACCTCCCTGGCCAGCAGCGAACTGTCGTCCCTGGCGGTGGGTCTGAACAAGCTGGTGGCACGCTTCGCCCTGTGACGCGTGTCGTGGGGCCTTAGCGAAACGCGTGGGTAAAAACGCTCGTGTGATCCGCAGTTCCCCGCTGCAACGGCTGCCGTCCAGCCGTTGCAGCGGGGAGAGTCGAGCGCCCCGTGGGGAGTACTGGTGATGCTGAAATTGATCTCGCTGCAACAACTGCAAATGGGCATGTACATCCACCAGTTCTGTGGTTCCTGGCTGGACCACTCGTTCTGGAAAGCCGGTTTCGTCCTCAACAGCCGTGAAGACCTGCGGCGCCTGCAACGCTCGAACCTGAGCGGCTTGTGGATCGACTCGGCCAAGGGCCGCGACCTGCCCGAACCTGGCGAGCGGCAAGCGACCCCGCCACCCGCGCCCGAACCGCCCTCGCCTGCCGCCGCCCCAACGACTGCACCGCGGGCCAGCATGGGCGAGGAGCTGCAACGGGCCATCAAGGTCTGTGCCCATTCACGCCAGGCGGTGATGGACATGTTCCAGGAAGTACGCATGGGCCAGGTGATCCAGGTGCAACAGGTCAACGAACTGGTGGGCATGATCACCGATTCGCTGCTGCGCCATCCCCACGCCCTGATCAGCCTGGCCCGACTCAAGCGCGCCGACGACTACACCTACATGCACTCGGTGGCGGTGTGCGCGCTGATGCTGGCCACTGCTCGCCAACTGGGCCTGTCGGAGCACTTCGTGCGACTGGCCGGGGTGGCCGGGCTGCTGCACGACGTGGGCAAGCTGACCATCCCCGATGCCATCCTCAACAAACCGCAGAAGCTGTCGGACAGCGAGTTCGAACAGGTCAAGCTGCACCCCGAGGCTGGCGGCAGCATCCTGCGCCAGAACGGTGCGGTGGATGCCCTGGTGCTGGATGTGTGCCTGCACCACCATGAAAAGGCCGACGGCTCGGGTTATCCGCACCGCCTGAAGGGCGAGCAGATCAGCCTGTTCGCGCAGATGGGCGCGGTCTGCGACGTCTATGACGCGGTAACTTCCAACCGCCCCTACAACCGCGGCTGGGACCCGGCCGAGGCGATCCAGCGCATGTCCACCTGGACCGGCCACTTCGACCAGCGGGTGTTCCAGGCCTTCGTCAAGAGTGTCGGGATCTACCCGGTGGGCTCCCTGGTGCGCCTGGAGAGCGGGCGCCTGGCGGTGGTGCTGGAGCAACACCCGGATGCGTTGCTGACCCCCAAGGTCAAGGTGTTCTTCTCCACCCGCTCCAACCTGCCCCTGGAACAGAGCGTGGTGGACCTGGCCAAGGTCAAGGGACGCGAACGCATCATCGCCCGTGAAGCCCCCGGCGACTGGGACTTCAAGGAACTCGATCGGTTATGGCAGGACGTCCCGGCCTGAGCCTCAGGTGCCCAGGGTCAGGCCATTGGCCGGCAGCGGCAACGCAGTCTTGTAGCGCACCTGCTTGAGGGCGAAGCTGGAGCGAATATTGGCCACCCCGGGCACCTTGGTCAGAAAGTCCATCATGAAGCGCTCCAGGGACTGGATGCTGGGCACCAGCACGCGAATCAGGTAGTCCGGGTCACCGGCCATCAGGTAGCACTCCATCACTTCCGGACGATCGGAGATGGCCTCTTCGAAGTGCTGCAGGGCCTCTTCCACCTGTTTCTCCAGGCTGACGTGGATGAACACGTTGACGTGCAGGCCCAGGAGGTCGGCATCGAGCAGGGTCACCTGCTCGCGGATCAGCCCCAGTTCCTCCATGGCCCTGACCCGGTTGAAGCAGGGGGTTGGCGACAGGTTCACCGAACGGGCCAGGTCGGCGTTGGTGATGCGGGCGTTCTCTTGCAGGCTATTGAGAATGCCGATATCGGTACGGTCCAGTTTGCGCATGAGACAAAACAACCTTGTTTTTATGTTTATGCAGATTTTTTATCTGCAAATGACTTTCTGCGCAACGAAACAGAGATAAATATTCTCCTTCTCCCGGCCTATGATGTTTGTAGGACAAGATTTCCCTTACCCAGGGAATGACTGCCAGCTAGCGCGCCCAAATACAAGAAATCCACAAGATCGAGCGTAGAAAGCCATGACCCCAGCGTATGCTCCGCTACGCCTGCACGTGCCCGAACCATCGGGCCGTCCCGGCTGCAAGACCGACTTCACCTACCTGCGCCTGAACGACGCCGGCCTGGTGCGCAAACCCCCGATCGATGTAGAACCCGCCGATACCGCCGACCTCTCCCGTGGCCTGATCCGAGTACTCGATGACCAGGGCAACGCCCTGGGCGAATGGGCCGAAGACGTGCCTGTAGAGATCCTCCGCCAGGGCATGCGAGCCATGCTCAAGACCCGCATCTTCGACAACCGCATGGTGGTCGCCCAGCGCCAGAAGAAGATGTCGTTCTACATGCAGAGCCTCGGCGAGGAAGCCATCGGCAGCGCCCAGGCGCTGGCCCTGAATGTCGACGACATGTGTTTCCCCACCTATCGCCAGCAAAGCATCCTGATGGCCCGCGAAGTGCCACTGGTGGACATGATCTGCCAACTGCTGTCCAACGAGCGCGATCCGCTCAAGGGGCGCCAGCTGCCGATCATGTACTCGGTGAAAGAAGCCGGGTTCTTCACCATCTCCGGCAACCTGGCGACCCAGTTCGTGCAGGGCGTGGGCTGGGGCATGGCCTCGGCGATCAAGGGCGATACCAAGATCGCTTCGGCCTGGATTGGCGACGGCGCCACCGCCGAATCGGACTTCCACACCGCCCTGACCTTCGCCCACGTCTACCGGGCGCCGGTGATCCTCAACGTGGTCAACAACCAGTGGGCGATCTCCACCTTCCAGGCCATCGCCGGTGGTGAAGCCACCACCTTCGCCGGACGCGGCGTGGGTTGCGGCATCGCCTCGCTGCGGGTCGACGGCAACGACTTCATCGCCGTGTACGCCGCCTCGCGCTGGGCCGCCGAACGCGCCCGCCGCAACCTCGGCCCGACCCTGATCGAGTGGGTCACCTACCGTGCCGGCCCGCACTCCACCTCCGACGATCCGTCCAAGTACCGGCCGGCCGACGACTGGAGCCACTTCCCGCTCGGCGACCCGATCGCTCGCCTCAAGCAGCACCTGATCAAGCTCGGCCACTGGTCCGAAGAGGAACACGCCGCGCTCAGCGCCGAACTCGAAGCCCAGGTCATCGCCGCGCAGAAGGAAGCCGAACAGTTCGGCACCCTCGCCGGCGGCCAGATCCCCAGCGCCGCGACCATGTTCGAGGATGTCTACAAGGACATGCCCGAGCACCTGAAACGCCAACGCCAGCAACTGGGGGTTTGAGATGAACGATCACAACAACAATATCCAGCTGGACACCGCCATGACCACCACCACCATGACCATGATCCAGGCCCTGCGCTCGGCCATGGATGTGATGCTCGAGCGTGACGACAACGTCGTGGTGTTCGGCCAGGACGTGGGGTATTTCGGCGGCGTGTTCCGCTGCACCGAAGGCCTGCAGGCCAAGTACGGTACCTCGCGGGTGTTCGACGCACCGATCTCGGAAAGCGGCATCATCGGCACCGCCGTCGGCATGGGCGCCTATGGCCTGCGGCCGGTGGCGGAAATCCAGTTCGCCGACTATGTCTACCCGGCCACCGACCAGATCATCTCCGAAGCTGCGCGCCTGCGTTATCGCTCCGCCGGCCAGTTCACCGCGCCGCTGACCATGCGCATGCCTTGCGGCGGCGGCATCTATGGCGGCCAGACCCACAGCCAGAGCATCGAGGCGGTGTTCACCCAGGTCTGCGGCCTGCGTACCGTGATGCCATCCAACCCCTACGACGCCAAGGGCCTGCTGATCGCCTCCATCGAGAACGATGACCCAGTGATCTTCCTGGAGCCCAAGCGCCTGTACAACGGCCCGTTCGACGGCCACCACGACCGCCCTGTGACCCCGTGGTCCAAGCACCCGTCGGCCCAGGTGCCGGACGGCTACTACAAGGTCCCGCTGGACGTGGCAGCCATTGCCCGTCCGGGCAAGGACGTCACCGTGCTGACCTACGGCACCACGGTCTATGTCTCGCAAGTGGCGGCCGAAGAAACCGGCATCGACGCCGAGGTCATCGACCTGCGCAGCCTGTGGCCACTGGACCTGGACACCATCGTCAAATCGGTGAAGAAGACCGGCCGTTGCGTGGTGGTGCACGAGGCCACCCGGACCTGCGGTTTCGGTGCCGAGTTGGTGTCGCTGGTGCAAGAGCATTGCTTCCATCACCTGGAGGCCCCGATCGAGCGCGTCACTGGTTGGGATACGCCGTATCCCCACGCGCAGGAGTGGGCATATTTCCCAGGGCCGTCCCGAGTGGGCGCGGCGCTGCAACGGGTCATGGAGGTCTGAATGGGCACGCACGTTATCAAGATGCCGGACATCGGCGAAGGCATCGCAGAAGTAGAACTGTCGCAGTGGCACGTGAAGGTTGGCGACCTGGTGGTCGAAGACCAGGTGCTGGCAGACGTGATGACGGACAAGGCCATGGTCGACATCCCCTCCCCGGTCCACGGCAAAGTGCTGGCCCTGGGCGGCGAGCCGGGTGAAGTGATGGCGGTAGGCAGCATCCTGATCAGCATCGAGGTCGAGGGTGCGGGCAACCTCAAGGACTCCGACCAGCTGCCGACGCCGAGCAAGGCGCCAGCCGCCGCGGAAAAACCGGCCGCCGCGCCGGTGGCCGCCGCACCTCAAGTGGAAAAACCGGCTCCCGCCTGCCAGGCCGCCGCCAGCCGTCCGGCCCAGGCTCCGGTCGCCCGGGAAGCCAACGAACGCCCACTGGCCTCGCCGGCGGTGCGCAAGCATGCCCTGGACCTGGGCATCCAGCTGCGCCTGGTACAAGGCAGCGGCCCTGCCGGGCGCGTCCTGCATGAAGACCTGGATGCCTACCTGGCCCAGGGCACCCGGGCGGCGCACGGACATTCGGCGCCATCTGCCGGTTATGCCGAGCGCCACGACGAGGAGCAGATCCAGGTGATCGGCATGCGCCGCAAGATCGCCCAGCGCATGCAGGAGTCCAAGCACCGCGCCGCGCACTTCAGCTATGTCGAGGAAGTGGACGTCACCGCCCTGGAAGAGCTGCGCATCCACCTCAACGAGAAGCATGGCGCCACCCGCGGCAAGCTGACCCTGCTGCCGTTCCTGGTACGGGCGATGGTCGTGGCCCTGCGCGACTTCCCGCAGATCAACGCACGCTACGACGATGAAGCCCAGGTCATCACCCGCCACGGTGCGGTGCACGTCGGGGTCGCCACCCAGAGCGACGTTGGCCTGATGGTGCCGGTGGTGCGCCACGCCGAGGCCCGCAGCCTGTGGGGCAACGCCGAGGAGATCGTGCGCCTGGCCAAGGCCGCCCGTGCCGGCAAGGCCGCGCGTGAAGAGCTGTCCGGCTCGACCATCACCCTCACCAGCCTCGGCGCCCTGGGCGGGATCGTCAGCACGCCGGTGCTGAACCTGCCGGAAGTGGCCATTGTCGGGGTCAACAAGATCGTCGAGCGGCCCATGGTGATCAAGGGCCAGATCGTGATTCGCAAGATGATGAACCTCTCCAGCTCCTTCGATCACCGGGTGGTCGACGGCATGGACGCCGCGCAATTCATCCAGGCCATCCGCGGCCTGCTCGAACAACCCGCCACGCTGTTTGTGGAGTAAGACATGCAACAGACTCTCAACACCCAACTGCTGATCATCGGTGGCGGCCCTGGCGGCTATGTCGCAGCGATCCGCGCCGGCCAGCTGGGGATCTCCACCATCCTGGTGGAAGGCCAGTCCCTGGGCGGCACCTGCCTGAACATCGGCTGCATTCCGTCCAAGGCACTGATCCACGTAGCCGAGCAGTTCCACCAGACCCGCCACCACAGCCAGGGCTCGGCCCTGGGCATCGAAGTGGCGGCGCCGACCCTGAACATCGGCAAGAGCGTGGAATGGAAGGACGGCATCGTCGACCGCCTGACCACCGGGGTCGCGGCCCTGCTGAAAAAGAACAAGGTCCAGGTGATCCATGGCTGGGCCCGGGTGATCGACGGCAAGACCGTGGAAATCGACGGCGCCGACACCCGTATCCAGTGCGAGCACCTGCTGCTGGCCACCGGTTCCAAGAGCGTCAACCTGCCGATGCTGCCCCTTGGCGGGCCGATCATCTCCTCCACCGAGGCCCTGGCGCCCAAGGTCCTGCCCAAGCGCCTGGCCGTGGTCGGCGGTGGCTACATCGGCCTGGAACTGGGCATCGCCTACCGCAAGCTGGGGGTGGAGGTCAGCGTGGTCGAGGCCCAGGAGCGCATCCTGCCGGCCTATGACGCCGAGCTGACCCAACCGGTGCTGGAATCGGTCAAGCAACTGGGGATCAAGCTCTACCTCAAGCACAGCGTGCTGGGCTTCGATGCCGGTACCAGCAGCCTGCAGGTACGCGAGCCCAACGGCGACACCCTGGCCCTGGCAACCGACCAGGTGCTTGTGGCAGTGGGCCGCAAGCCCAACACCCAGGGCTGGAACCTGGAAGCGCTGAACCTGGACATGAACGGCTCGGCGATCAAGATCGACGCACGCTGCCAGACCAGCATGCGCAACGTCTGGGCCATCGGCGACCTGAGCGGCGAGCCGATGCTGGCCCACCGGGCCATGGCCCAAGGCGAGATGGTGGCCGAGCTGATCGCTGGCAAGCATCGGGAGTTCACCCCGGCGGCGATCCCGGCGGTGTGCTTCACCGATCCGGAAGTGGTGGTGGTCGGCAAGACGCCGGACGAAGCCAAGGCCGCCGGCCTGGACTGCATCGTCAGCAGCTTCCCGTTCGCTGCCAACGGCCGGGCCATGACCCTGGAATCCAAGGGTGGCTTCGTGCGCGTGGTGGCACGGCGCGACAACCACCTGGTGGTCGGCTGGCAGGCGGTGGGCGTCGGGGTTTCCGAATTGTCCACGGCCTTTGGCCAATCCCTGGAGATGGGCGCGCGCCTGGAAGACATCGGCGGCACCATCCACGCCCACCCGACCCTGGGCGAGGCCGTCCAGGAAGCCGCGTTGCGCGCCTTGGGCCACGCGCTGCACATGTAACCACCAGAGCGTAGGAGCGAGGCTGCCTGCGATAAGGCCAGCAGGTACGCCAGAGATGTCGAACCGTCTGCGCCGATATCATCGCGAGCACGCTTCGCTCCTACAGAAAAGATGCAAAGCAGGTCGCTATCCGTGGGGTGACGGGAGGGTTCATGAGCAGGCTAAGTTTTTTTGCTCCCCCTCCCATCGTCCGGGGTGCGGCCTGCCCCCGGAATGCAGTATTGTTGTGCCCATCCAATAAAAACGTCAGAAGCCTTGAGCCGTTCCGACGGTTGTTAAGAGATAGAGGGTGTCATGGGTAACGAAAGCATCAATTGGGACAAGCTGGGTTTTGACTACATCAAGACAGACAAGCGCTATCTGTCGTACTGGCGCAATGGCGAGTGGGACGCAGGCACCCTGACCGAAGACAACGTGCTGCACATCAGCGAGGGCTCCACCGCCCTGCACTATGGCCAGCAGTGCTTCGAGGGCCTCAAGGCCTACCGCTGCAAGGACGGTTCGATCAACCTGTTCCGCCCGGACCAGAACGCCGCCCGCATGCAGCGCAGCTGCGCTCGCCTGCTGATGCCGCAAGTACCGACCGAACAATTCATCGAAGCGTGCAAGGCCGTGGTCAAGGCCAACGAACGCTTCATCCCGCCTTACGGCACCGGCGGCGCGCTGTACCTGCGCCCGTTCGTGATCGGCGTGGGTGACAACATCGGCGTGCGCACCGCACCCGAGTTCATCTTCTCGATCTTCGCCATTCCGGTCGGTGCCTACTTCAAGGGCGGCCTGACCCCGCACAACTTCCTGATCTCCAGCTATGACCGTGCAGCGCCACAGGGCACCGGCGCGGCCAAGGTCGGTGGCAACTACGCCGCCAGCCTGATGCCCGGCTCCCAGGCCAAGAAGGCCAGCTTCGCCGACTGCATCTACCTGGACCCGCTGACCCACAGCAAGATCGAGGAAGTCGGCTCGGCCAACTTCTTCGGGATCACCCATGACGACAAGTTCGTGACCCCGAACTCGCCATCGGTGCTGCCGGGGATCACCCGCCTGTCGCTGATCGAACTGGCCAAGAGCCGCCTGGGCCTGGAAGTGGTCGAGGGCGACGTGTTCATCGACAAGCTCGGCGACTTCAAGGAAGCCGGCGCCTGCGGTACCGCTGCGGTGATCACCCCGATCGGTGGCATCGAGTACCAGAACAAGCTGCACGTGTTCTACAGCGAAAAAGAAGTCGGTCCGGTCACCCAGAAGCTCTACAAGGAGCTGACTGGCGTGCAGACCGGCGAAGTCGAGGCTCCGGCCGGCTGGATCGTCAAGGTCTGACCCGCCCCGCTTCACCCGAGCCCGCCTCTGCTTGCCAGCGGCGGGCTTTTTATTGTCCAGCGCTTGGCTCAGTTGCTGCCGATGCGCTTGCCCGGCCGCACCGCCACCTGGCTGGCCTGGCCATCGCGCTGCTTGCCGTGGCGCGCCTGGGCGATCAACGCGGGGATCAACGGCCCCTCCGGCAGGTGCTTCCAGAACCGCGCCGGCAAGTGCCCCTGCATGACCTTGGGGTTGAGCCGCGCCGGGTTGAAGATATGGCTGTAGTAGGTCAACCACAGCTCGCCCCCGGGGTCTTCCATGCCCTGGGCCAGCTGTTGCCAGCCAAGTGGACACTGGCGCAGGTACAGCAGGCGTTCGCCATCGAAATACACCCCGTCCCGGGGCGTGGCGATCATCCAGCGCTGGCGCCCCATGCGCCCGATGAAATGCTCGCTGGCGCTGGCCAGGATGTCGTGGGCCGGCTCATGCCAGGCCACGAACTGCGGCTGCTCGGCCAGGGCCGAACGTCCTGGCGGCACCGCGATAAAACGCACGAAAGCGTGCAAATGATGGGCCTCGCGATCCACCTGGCGGATGCGCCGTTGCAATTCGCTGCCCAAGGGGTCGCCGCTGAGCATGGCCGTGCGGTCGCCATGGCTGACCCGCCACAACACCTCGTACAACAGGCTCCAGCGTTGCTCGCCGCAATAGCTTCCCGCCCGTTGCAACAGGCCCAGCAGCGCCAGGGGAATGCGCGCCTGGAACGGCCCGGGCTGCTGCGGATAGTCCTGCTGCTGGCCGAACAGGTCGGCCTCGCGGGCGCCGGACCAACTGACCTGGCTGGGGTCGATGCCATGGCTGAGCAAGCGCCGGGCCTGCTCGCGCCAGGTGTCGAACGACTCGTGGCAGTCCAGGTCGATCATCCCCACAACCCCATCTGCTGCGGCTGCGGGCGATCGCGCAGTTGCTGGTAGAGCTGCGCGCTGCTGGTCTCGGCCTGGCGCGGGTGATAGTCGCTGGTGATCAGGAACGGCTTGGCCTTGCCCAGCACGCACCGCATGCGCGCCAGGTCCTCGAAGCGGATGCGCCGTTCCCGGCGCAGCTCCACCAGGCGCTGTGTGGTACGCAGGCCGATCCCCGGGATACGCGCGATCAACGCTGGTTCGGCGCGGTTCAGGTCCAGGGGAAACAGGCTGCGGTTCTCCAGGGCCCAGGCCAGCTTGGGGTCGATGTCCAGGGCCAGGTGCCCGGGCCCCTTGAACAGTTCATTGGCGCTGAAGCCATAACCGCGCAACAGAAAGTCGGCCTGGTACAGGCGGTGCTCGCGCATCAGCGGCGGCGCGGCCAGGGGCACGCTCTTCGGGCTGTTGGGGATCGGGCTGAAGGCCGAGTAATAGACCCGGCGCAGGCGGAAGTTGCCGTACAACGCCTCGGCACTGTGCAAGATGGTGCTGTCGTCGGTGTCGTCAGCGCCAACGATCATCTGCGTGCTCTGCCCAGCCGGGGCGAAACGCGGTGCCCGGGGCTCGTTGAGCACCGTCTGCTCGCCGGTGTGGATGGTGCGCATGGCCTGCTTGATCGAGCCCAGCTGCTTTTCCGGGGCCAGGGTCCTGAGGCCCTGGTCGGTGGGCAACTCGACATTCACGCTCAAGCGGTCGGCATAGCGCCCGGCCTGCTCGATCAACGCGGGGTCGGCATCAGGGATGGTCTTGAGGTGGATGTAGCCACGGAACTCGTGCTCCTCACGCAAGAGCCTGGCCACCTGCACCAACTGCTCCATGGTGTAGTCCGCCGAGCGGATGATCCCGGAACTGAGGAACAGCCCGCTGACGCAGTTGCGCCGATAGAAGTCCAGGGTCAGGCGTACCACTTCCTCGGGGGTGAAGCGGGCCCGTGGCACATCGCTGGAACGGCGGTTGACGCAATACTGGCAGTCGTAAAGGCAGAAGTTGGTCAGGAGGATCTTCAGCAACGAGACGCAGCGCCCGTCCGGCGTGTAGCTATGGCAGATGCCCATGCCGTTGGTCGAGCCCAACCCTTCCTTGCCCAGGGAGCTGCGCTTGGGGGCGCCACTGCTGGCGCAGGAAGCGTCGTACTTGGCGGCATCGGCGAGGATGCCCAGCTTGTCGATCAGTTGCATGGCCGGACCCGGATACTGTTTTTATATACAGTAAAGAATTCGCCCTTGCCAGTTCAAGGGGGCCGGGGGGCTGGATCATGAAAAAATACCCCGGATAACCCGGACAAATCCCTCGCCAGATTCGCCAAAGCCCTTAAGATACGCGCCCCTCCCCGCCCCGAGAAAGGACTGCTCCATGCGCCACCCCGCCGCCTCCTGGTTATTGACCCTGATCCTGCTGCCCATCTGGCAGACCCAGGCCGCGACAACGCCCACGACCCCGGCCGAAGCGGTATCGAACAAGGTCCTGGCGCAGTCGCAATGGCAGGCCCAGGCCCAGCAATGCCCGGCGACGCTGATCCCGAAACGAGCGCAGGCAAGTCTCGACCGCGGCGACAACTGCAGCGAGGCCGAGCACATGGAAAGCTGCCTGCAACACTGCAAGGCCGGCGATGGCAATGACTGCTACTGGCTAGCCATCAACGTGCAAAAGGCCAAGGGCCCGGCCATGGGCTATGAGCCGCTGTTCCAGAGAGCCTGCAGCCTGGGCGTGATGTCCGGCTGCACCAACCGTGCGGCCGGGATGTTCGTGGCCAGCCCCGACGACGAGTCCGTGCGCCAGTGCGTAACCCAGACCTACGCCAAGGCCTGCGAGACGGACGACCCCTGGGCCTGCACCATGTACGGGTTCAACCTGAGCCAGGGCATTGGCACCCCGCCGGACAGCATCAAGGCCCTCAAGGTGCTGGACAGGTCCTGCAACAAGCACGGTCTCAAGGACCCGGCCTGCACCGCCGCCATCCAGCTCCAGCAGAAGATCCAGGACAAGCTCGCGGCGCCCAAGCCCTGAGGCCGCCATTCAGGACCCCATGGCTCGCCGCGGGCCATGGCCCAGGCGCTGGCGCAGCCATTCATAGCCGCTGACCAGCATGATGCCCGCCAGCACCAGCGCGGCGCCGAAGATGAAGCTCGGCTCCAGGGGCTCGTGCAGCAGCCACACGCCAAAACCGATGCCGAACAGCGGCGTCATGAACGACAGTACCCCCAGGCGCGAGGCCAGGTAACGGCGCAGCAGGCCGAACCAGATCAGGAAGCTGGCAAAAGACACCACCAGCACCTGGAAGCTCAGACTGGTGATGACCAGCGGGGTGAAGCGGATGGAGGTTTGCCCGGACAACCAGGCCGCCAATCCCAACCAGACGCAGGCACCCAGCAACTGGTACTGCAAGGTCCGGGTGGTGGGGCTCGAAGCCAGGCGTGAACAGCGCACCACCACCGTGGTCGCACCCCAGGCGGCACCGCCCAGCAGGCCGAGGAAATCCCCCAGCAATGCATTGCCCCCGGCGCCCTGGGTCGAGGGCCCGCTAAAGGCCACGACAATACCGGCGAACGCCACGCCGATCCCCAGCCATTGCATCGACTTGAGACGCTCGGCGGGTAGCCGCCAATGCAGGCCCAGGGCGGCGAAGATCGGCGCGGTATAAAGGAAGATCGCCATGTGCGAAGCACTGGTATGGCGCAGGCCCTCGCCCACCAGCAGGAACTCCAGGGCAAACAGCGCGCCCACCAGCAGGCCGGGGCGCCAGTGACCTTCACGCAGGCCCAGGCGCTCGCCGCGCCAGAGCATCAGCAGCCCCACCAGTAATGCAGCGCCAGCGGAACGCAGGGCAATCTGCATGATCGGCGCGATGTCCTGGGCGGTGGCCTTGAGCGCCACCTGTTGCAGGCCCCAGACGGCACACAGGCCGACCATCAGGCTGCAAGCCGTGGCATCGAGGGGTTGGCGTACAGCCATGACGGTTCCTTGGGTGGATGATTCAGGTGGGCTATTGTCCACCTGACAGAATTGCTAGATATAGCTGGCCTACGCCAACTCATAGCGAGTTAAAGACAACCGCATCAGAAATTTCCGGGAAGGGACTTCCAAGCAACGCCCTCAAGGCGCCGCTGTTTTCTATGGGGTTTGAATTAGCAGCAACGCGATAAAAAGACGGACAAGCCAAGGTCGAACCCAGCGTCGAGGTGATGGCTGGCACCAGGCAGGCTTGCAGACACGGCTCCCCCCCAAGTAGCAGAGAATGTTGATAAAGCTGCGCCGGAAAGAAATCAATTCCTCACTAGCAAACCCAAATCACCACAGGCAAACACTTGCAGCGTCCTGAAGGGCGCGCCTTGAGCGTTCAAATCTGCTGTGCGACTGATTCCACTGAACTCAAGTGTTAGCCAGGATCAGGCGCTGCTTCACCCCGGCTCGGCACTCCCAGCAGTACTGGCTTGGTCTCTTTCAATGAGGCACTCGGTTCGCTACTCGCCCTACCGTCTGAGAAGGCAGCTCGCCGAAGAAGTCTTGATAGTACTTGGAGAAGCGCCCCAAGTGACTGAACCCGGCGTCCAGGGCGGCGCCTTGGATCTTGTCGTGTGGCGACAACAGCATCAACTTGCGAGCGACATTCAACCGCACCGTCCGAACATAGTTGGATGGTGACATGCCCATGACCGACTCGAAACTATATTGAAGCGTGCGGCGACTCACCTTCAGGTAATTGCACATCTCCAAGACCCCAAATTCCTCATTGGAGAAATTGTCGAACAGGAGTTCACAACTTCTATCAACAATGTATGCACGGGTACTAGGCGGCAACACCCGAAGCACACCATCGGCTTCGCTCAGTGCGATTTCCTGTATGGAGCCCATCAAACGCTTGGTACTGGCTTGGCACACCTCACCTGGAGGGCTATCGACAAAGTTTTGCAGAACAGTCTTTTGGAAGTCCAGAACCGATCCATGGGAAGGCGTGATGAACGTCTCGAATACCCCCTTGAGAGACTTGATCTTTGCCCCCTCGGTGATGTGCTCCAAGAAAAAGTCTCTATCCAGCGTGACGATATAGGCACAAATCATGCTTTTCGAAATGGCATGAATAGGCTTGCCGGAGGAAACATGAAAACTTCCAGAGTTTACGTATCTTCCATTAATGAGAATATCGCTATCGCCCTGAATGTTAATAAGCATGATTTTATCGGACGGTACATATCCAATCTGTTCCACCAAAGGGGGGCGGTTGCAGGAGCTGAGTGCAACACGGTCATTGAATTGAAACTGGAGCATCATGCCGCATAGCCATGGCCTTCTGCATCACCTCGTCCATAACTTCGATTGGGCATTTGAAGTCGAAGCGCTTACGCGGTCGCATGTTCAGTTGCAGCGCAATGGCGTCCAGCTCCTCCTGGCTATGTACCGACAGGTCTGTGCCCTTGGGCAAGTACTGGCGAATCAGGCCGTTGATGTTTTCGTTGCTGCCGCGCTGCCAGGGGCTGTGCGGGTCGCAGAAGTAGATCGCCACGCCGGTTCTTTGGGTGATCTCGGCGTGTCGCGCCATCTCCCGGCCCTGGTCGTAAGTCATGCTCTTGCGCATCTCCAGCGGCATGCTATTGAGCGCGGCGCTGAAGCCTTCCAGCGCCGAAGTCGCCGTCGCGTCGTTCATCTTCACCAACATCAGGTACCCACTGGTGCGTTCCACCAGCGTACCGACGGACGAGGCGTTGGCCTTACCCTTGATGAGGTCGCCTTCCCAATGCCCCGGCATCAGCCTGTCTTCAATCTCCGGCGGGCGCACATGAATACTGACCATCTCGGGGATCTGGCCGCGCCGATCCACGCCACCAGAGCGCGGCCGGCGCGTCGTCTTGCCTTGGCGCAGACAGATGATCAGCTCCTTACGCAGCTCACCCACTGGCAGGGCATAGATCGCGTTGTAGATCGTCTCGCGACAGACGTAGGCATCTCTGAGGCTAGGTATGTTCATGTGGCGCAGCTTGCCGGCAATCTGTTCGGGAGACAAACGCTCACGCAGCATATGAACCACCAGTTCGAAGCGCTCGCTCCCCGGCAGCAGCTTTCGGCTCGGTCGACAGACTTGGCGGCGGGCCTTCATCTGCTCCTGGGCCGCGCGGGCCGAGTAGCTGCCACAGACATCTCGATTGCGGCGCAGCTCTCGACTGATGGTCGAAGGAGACCTATTGATCAGGCGAGCAATCCTGCGCAGGCTGAAGCCCTGGGCGTGGCCGATTTGGATGGTGGCGCGTTCTTCAACGCTGAGTTCGGTATATGACATAGGGGCAGCACCGTACCGGAAAGGTCAGGTGTTGCACTCAGTTTTTGCCGCCGCCGGGTGTTAATTATTTCCTTGGTGACGCGCACCCGCTTATCCAACTGGATATCAGACAGCATGCCGTGAAACTTGGACTTCTTCTCCAACTGGTGATATCGGTTGTCGAGCCATTGGTCAAGGCCATTGGCATGCTCGCAAACATCGTTGGAGACAGAAAATCGAACAGCATTGGTATCGGCGGAACTCATGATCGTTTACATCCACACGGGGGGAGCTAGTACATCAAGAGCAAGGAGCGTGCCGACAGGAGCCAAAAAACCCTTAATTTTCATAAAGTAAAGTCAAACGCCCGTAGATCCGACAAAAGTCTTGAACACAGGCTTTGACAAGCGTGTTTTTTTTAAAAAAACAATAAAAAGACCAACCAGAAATAACGATTCGAAATAATCAGACTTGAACAGGAGCACTACCCTAGTGCACACATGCTCAAGCGTGAGGCGCCATCAGAACGCTGTTACTAAGGTGTTACCGTTGTCCACAAAAAAGGGTGCACAGGGCACCCTTCACCGAGGTCGTACGAAACCTATTCGAAGTGGCCTGCCGTAACACCACCATCAAGTGCGTAGATCATACCGTTGGTGTAGGCCGCATCTTCAGAAGACAAATGCTCAATGACCTTCCCAACTTCTTCCGGAGCAGCGAAGCGACCAAGAGGAACTTCTTTCATGTAGGAGCGTTTTTCCTTCTCCGGATCAGCCGCCTCAGCGAACAACCGATCCATCATTTGGGTCTGCACGAACCCCGGGCAGACTGCATTAGAACGAATTCCAAACTTCCCGTAGTCCAGTGCCAAACAACGAACCAAACCAATGACTCCATGTTTGGACGCACAATATGCTGCGTAGCCCGAAGCCCCGCGAACACCCGCATCGGAGCTGACGGCAACGAAGCTTCCCCCCTTGAGTTCCATGAAGACTTGCATGGCACTCTTGGCCAGAAGGTAAGTGCCTGTGAGGTTGACGGAGATCTGCAGATCCCAATCACTGCGTGGCATCTCATCGATCCGGCCCGTACGAGCCACACCGGCACAGGAAACAACTGCCGATAACCACCCGAAACGCTCTTTGGCATGGGCGATCAAAGCCCTGACCTCGGATTCGTTCGCGACATCGACGGCACGAAAATCGAACACTCCACCGAAAGCCTTGATCTGCTCGGCCGTGTGTTCCATCCCGGCCAGGTCCCGGTCAGCGCCCACAACGGTGTAACCGCGTTGGGCAAATACCCGCGCTGTAGCCTGCCCGATACCGGAAGCTGCCCCTGTGATGACGGCTACGTTTTTCATGATGTGCTCCACTACTTGCTCAGTGACCAGGACTTACTGCGCGAGGAAGCCGCCATCGATGACAAATTCAGCGCCGGTAGCGAACTTCGATTCGTCCGAGGCGAGGAACAGTGCCATGTTGGCGATATCCATCGGTTCCCCCAAGTGACCAATCGGATGGAGCCTGGCCAAGCGAGCCAGTTCCGCCGGGTCATCCCCTACCATCGGGGTTTTGATGTAGCCCGGGTGGATGCTGTTGACCCTGACCTTGTAGCCTTTGCGCCCGGCGTGCAGCGCGGCGGATTTCGTCAAGTTGCGAACGCCAGCCTTGCCGGCGCTGTAGGCGGCATAGGTATCGATACCAACGATGCCCTCGATCGAAGACAGGTTGATGATCGATCCGCCGCGCGTCTTCAAGGCCTTCATGCCGTGCTTGGTGCCGAAGAAGGTGCCATTGAGGTTGACATCGAGCTCGCGCTTCCAGTCCTCGAAACTCATGTCTTCAACGTTGCCGGGAACGGCAATGCCAGCACTGTTCATCACCACATCAACCTGGCCAAACCGGGCCTGCGACTGCTCGAATAGCTCGACCCAGTTGGACTCGTTACGCACGTCGAGCCGAACGAACATGGCTTCACTCCCTGCGGCAACGATCTCATCAATCAGGGCGCTGGCGGCCTGCTCGTTGATATCCCCCAACACGAGCTTGGCACCCTCCTGGGCAAAGCGAAGAGCGGTAGCCCTTCCAAGACCTGAGCATGCTCCGGAGATAACAGCGACTTTTCCTTCAAGGCGCATGGCAGGCTCCTTACTTCTTGCTGATCTGGGCCAGGACTTTCTGCGCGACGGCTGCCGATGAGGCCGGGTTCTGCCCCGTAATGACCAAGCCATCTTGCACTGAGTGTTCGGTCCAATCCGATGCTTTGGTGTAGAGCGCACCGAGCGCCTTGAGGTCGGTCTCCACCAGATAGGGAACGTGTTCGACCATCGCCACCGCCGCCTCTTCGCTGTCGCTGAAAGCGGTCACGTTGAGGCCCTTGACGAGCGGACTGCCGTCAACTTTTTTGACCTCAAGCAGCGCGCAACCGGCATGGCAGATGGTGGCGACAGGCTTGCCTGCGCCCAGCAACGACTCGATCAAGCGAATCGACGCCTGGTCATGACGCAGATCCCAGAGCGGGCCATGGCCGCCTGGATAGATCGCAGCGGCAATGGCTGCGGGGCTTAGGCTGGACAGTTCGGTGGTGCTTTCCAAGGCCTGGTGCAACTGAGCATCCTTGGCGAAGCGAGCGTAAACCTCACTGTCTTTGAGAGCCTCGACCGATGCTGGATCGATAGGCGCATGACCGCCCTTGGGCGTTGCCAGGAGCGTTGGCTGGCCAGCGTCTTTCACCGCGTAATAGGGAACCAGGAACTCTTCGAGCCACAGGCCAGTGCTACGACCGGTGTCACCGAGTACAGCGTGGGAGGTCAGGATGAATACGACGCTCATGTTTCAGCCTCAAGCAGTGGAAAAATGACAGGAACAAGGGTGAGCCATGCCCACCCTTGTCGGCTTAGTGGATCTGCTCGCTCCACAATTTCTGGGCGTCGTAGCAGGTCTGGTTGAGCTGCGAGCCGTCCTTGAGCAGCCAGCTGATTGGCCCAACCATTTGCAGGATGAATGTGGTGTCGGCCAGCATTTTGGTCTCTTCGTGCTCGGCACCGGTAGCCTCGTACAGGTAGCCGTCCTTGATGCACAGCGCGCCGCCATTTTCAGGACCACCACGCAGTTCCAGGATGCCGTCGAAGACATAACCTTCTGCCGGGCCGTGATGGATGTGAGGTGCCAGGATCGAACCATTCGGGCAGAAGAACATGACCGTCCAGATACCGAATTCCGGCGCCACGTTCAGCAGCTTCCATTTAACGCCACCGGAGTGGAATTGCTCGGGAAAGTCCTGCCATTGGACTTCGTTGACTTGGACGTATGCGTCTTTGGGTTTCTGGACTTGCATCATCGGGACTCGCTCAGGTCGTACATTGAATTTCTTATGGCCAAAAGCTAACACCCACCTTTGCGGCCCCCTATCCGGTTTTGGCAACCAATCACCGGCGGCGCAATGTTCTTTTCTGGGAGCAATAAGACGCCGGCAGCATCTTCATAACGCTGCCGGCCAACCAGAGGATTGGATGAACGATGGATCACAGGTGCTTCGCGAACCACTCGATCGCGTACTGGGAAGACTGGTCGAAGCCCGAGAGATAGGGGTCGAAATGACCACCCTCCAGCAGCTCCAGATGCTTGGGCTGCAGTGCTTGTTCATAGGCTTTCAACGCGAGGTCGGTCACCGTCAGCGCGTCCCGCTTGGCCACCAGCATCAGCAAGGGCGTCGGACTGATCCGGTCGATCACGCTGCCTGGTTCGTACTCATTGAGCATCTCGACACTGCGCAGGGTGACTTCATTGCGCCAAGCGGGCGCCCTCTGCTTCTGGCTGCCGACAAAGAAGTCATAGGCATCTTGGCCGGGCAGTGCGCAATCACTTTTCGGATCTTCATTGACCACTTCAAGCATCACAGGTCCAGCGCCCTGATACCTGGCCGCACGATCTTCCTCGAAAGCAGCAAACAGGCCAGGCAGGAGGTCAGGCCGGATGGCCAAGCGCAGGTCCATGGAGCCGCTGATGTCTGGAACCTGGGCCACCACGCATTTCACACGCCGGTCGTAAGCCGCCACTTGCAGCACGTGGCCACCGCTGTAGCTCGATCCCCACACGCCGATACGCAAAGGGTCTACCTGCGCGAGCGTGGCCGCGAAGGTCATCGCATCACGGTAGTCGCGCACTTGCAGGACGGGATCGACTTCCTGGCGAGGCAGCCCCTCGCTGGCACCGAAGTTGCGGTTGTCATAGATCAGCACCGCGAAACCAGCATCGGCGAAGGCTTCGCCATATTTGTCCAGGTACTGTTCCTTGACCGCCGAGAAGCCGTGCGCCATCACGATGGTCGGCGAACGGCCGCGGGTACCTGGACTGAATAGCCAGCCCGCCAGGGTCAGGCCATCCTGTGTCTTGAACGCAATATCAGTGCGCATCTGGGGGGCTCCTTAAAGGATGTCTACAGCTTTGGTGTTCAGGACATCCGAGGCCACCAGGTAGTTGGGGTCACGCATTTCAACCCAGCCACAGAACGGAGGATTGGTGCTCCACCCCAGCAGGCGCTGGATACGCTCTGGATACTCGCGTACCCGATCACGTGGCACTGCGATGTAGGCGTTCTCCTCCTGGCGCAGATAACCGAGCACCAGGGTGGTTGCGATCGCCGTTCGGGGCCGATCCACAGTCGTGTTCTGACCGCCACCGTGGTAAGTCGAGCCCAGATAGATCAAGCCGTCGCCAGGATTCATCTGCGCCGGAACCGACTCTTCATAGGTTGGAGCCCGGTCATCGTCCCACTTGTGGCTACCAGGAATGACGCGAGTAGCCCCGTTGGCTTCGCTGTACTCGCTCAGTGCGTAGAGCACCTGGACTTGGCTGTCCGGGCCAGGGTGGCGGCGGTGGTGGGCAATATCGTCGCGATGCAAAGGCTGCAGCCCCTGTCCCGGCATGATCATGATTGCCTGGGTCAGCGATACCTGCAGCGTTGGGATCGCCTCGTATTGGGTGTCGTTCAGCCAGTACTTGAACGGCTTGCACAGCAGGCGTTCGGCAGCGCCATAGAAGTGCGGCTGGGTGATCAATTCCTGCATGTGCCTTGAGCGATTGAACAACCCCGATATTCGTCGCGTCTGGTTGCCTACGAAATACCCTTCTCCGGTAGGTGTCATGTCCAACTCGGCCCGCAGGTCTGCCCAAAGACCGTCGAGGGTGGATGTGTGCAACATGTTCTCGACGATGCAACCACCGTCGCGCTCAAAGCACTCCAGCACGTCATCAATGGTCGCCGTGTTGGGCAACTTCGTCAGGCCTTTCTTGCTCATGGGGAAACTCCGGGAGAAATCTGATTTCGATCCCGTTATACAAGTCCCTCCTCGGAGCCCTTAGCCAGAATCGGCAACCCACGACCGCACAGCACTGGACTGATGAAAACGTTGCTGCGCATTCCAGGCATGGGCCTTCGCAACAAGGTGCCGAGCAATGCCTATAGCTGCTGTGGTGCTTGGGTATTGGGTGATGCACTGGCCTTGATCGCGAACTTGCAGCCCGCGCTCACCGGGCCATTGATACGGGGAAGCATTTTTGCCGTGGTGGTCGGCCAACGGGGGCGTTTCATTCAAGCAAACGAAAAAACAGGCCCAGGCGCCATTTCAGCGTTGCCGATATTGGCTAGGGGGTACCGCCAGCCGCTCTGATAATCGGCTTGTAACTCGACGATTGAAACCAGGCACACAATGCTTTGTTCGAGGTCGGGACGGGCCAAAACCTTACTAATCAGAGACTAATAAAATGAATAAGACAGTCACCGTCATCGGTACCGGCCTGATGGGCTCCGCTTTCGCCAACACCCTGCTCAAGGCCGGCACAAAAGTGACGGTCTGGGATGGTCGCCCATCCGCCGCTGCCGGTGTCGTGGCCAATGGAGCTAGCCTGGCCTCCTCGTTCGCCGATGCCGTCAACACAAGTGATGTCGTGCTGTCCATCATCAGCAGCGCATCGGGCGGCGTCGCCCTGTTCCGGGAACACGCCAGCAAGCTCGACCTGAACAATCGTTTCGTGATCAACCTGAGCACTGCCATGCCTGAAGATGGCGAACAGTTCCGCTCGGTCGTGGAAGGCAACGGCGGCAAGTTCATCAATGGCGCCATAACCTCTTATCCGGATCTGATCGGCGGCCCGTACACCATCGTCCAATACTCCGGTAATCCTGACATCTGGAGGCAGGTCGAGCAGACCATGAAGCCGGTTGCCCCGGAAGGCACCCTCTATACCGGTGAGGACCTCGCCGTTCCATGCACCGTCGACGCCGCCATGACCGGCAGTTTCTACGCAGTGGCCTTGGCCGGGTTCCTGGAGGCCGCCGCCTACGCCAAGACCCACGGCGTCGACGCCATCCAGTTGGGGGACTTCGCTGACAAGTGCATCGATCTCCTGCGTTACAAGGTCAAGAAGAGCATCAAGGAAATCGAGTCCAACGACTTCAGCACCATCCAGGCCACCGTGGACGTCTACCTGGACGCCGTAGTCCAGTGGCGCGATGCCCTCCGTGCCTGTGGCCTGCGCGCAAGCCTGATCGGCGCGGTGGCCGATGACCTGGCCGAGACTCAAAAAGCGGGCCATGGCGGCCTGGGCTTCTGCGCTCAGTACCTGACGGCCAAGAACCAGTAGAACGCATTGCTCAAGCCCCGGTGCGTGCGACCCAGCCATACCGGGGCTTCTTTCTGCCCAGGCGACAGACTGGCGACGCCCACCTCAGCGCAACCACAGGCAAACACCCAGGCCACAGTGGGTTTAACCGAGGTTGCCAATTTCGGATATAGGACTGATCAAGGCGAGAGTAGCCTGGTTTCCAGGGCCGGATCCGAGCATTCAACGCCCCTGCCCTAAACTTGAAAGCTGTACACAACAAAGATAGGACTTTGCGTGTGAGGGATGATTGAAGGCACTCGCCTATCGAGCTTCCACTGAGTTTTCTGCCTCTCTATAACAAACATTACTGGCATACCTCCAAGAGCTGCCTAGAAGAGGGTCAAAATGAGCAAAATCGAAGTCGACGCTAGCTCAGGGATGATGCTGACCAGCCAAAGCTTGAACCAGGACCTGGTTCGCCAACTGAATGCTTTGGCCACTGAAGAACACACCTCCTCCGATTGCTGGAGACCGGCTCGCCCGATGATTGTCGAATCCACCGTCTGGATTCTGATAGCAGCGATCCTCTGGCTCGGCACCTTGATGATCGTCGCGTAGGAGGCCCGCCATGACCCAATCCAGTATCGAGTTCAAAAGCCATGTCGAGCAGGAGGCTCTTGCAGGACGCCTTCCCGTGCTTGCCCGTGACCGCGTCTACAAGACCTATGGCTCATTCCTTTGGACATGCTGTGCATTCAGTGCAGCAACCTGGGCCTTCCTGATCGGGAGTTACCTCCCCTACGTTGGCGACTGGCGCCTGGGTGTGATGGGCTACGTCATCGGTCTCATGATCGGTATGGCCATTGTCACACTCGCCTCCGGCGTACCCAGCCACAAATACGGTACCGATGTGATCGACAATGCCAAGGCATCCTTTGGCTATCGAGGGATTGTCGTGCCCCTGTTCGGTCTGCTCGCCACCTTGGTTGGCTGGTCGTATGTCGTTGAAGCGCTCACTGCCCGCGGCGCAGCGAACATTGCCGCGACCATGACAGGAACCGAAGTGACCGGGACCTCCCACGAACACCTGGTCATTGGTGTTGCCTTGGCAGCACTGGTACTGGTCTGGTTGATTGCAAGCAAAGGGCCCAAGCTGTTCGAGCGGCTGAATGGCTACATCGGCCCTCTGCACATGTTCATCACCTTGGTGATGCTGGGCATCCTGATCCACAAGTTCGGCCTGCAGCACCTCTGGACGACACAACTGCCTGCCGACCAGATGCTGAGCAAGGACCCGGTTCAGGGATTTGCCCTGGCGGTTGAGTTCGGTGTCTCGAACTCGATGACCTGGTGGCCCGTCATGGGCGGCCTGACTCGCCTCGTAGCCAAGCGCAAGCACGTGGTTGGCCCATCCGTGGTGGGCGTCGGTGTCCTGGGGGCGGCGTTTGTCTCGACCGTTGCCGCCTTGGCAGCCATCAGTGCCGGTACCTATGACCCCACGATCTGGATGATTGCCGTAGGTGGCCCAGTCTTCGGCTCCATCGTCATGGCGATCGTGCTGACGGCAAACATCGCGACCATGGTGGTCATGATCTACCTGGCCGGAGTGTCGGTGCAGCAGATCAAGTTCTTCGCCCGACTGAAGTGGGAGTTCCTCCTGGCCTTGCTGTTGCTCCCAGGCGTCTACTTCGCATTCAAAACCCAGTGGTTGCTCTCGGTGGTGATGAGCTGGCTTTCGTACAACGGCGTCATGTTCGTCGGCATCACCGGCATTACCCTGGTCGACTATTTCGTGCTTCGTCGCGAGCAGATCGATGTCACCAGCCTCTTCGCACACAAGGGTGGCAAGTACGAGTTCTGGAACGGGGTGAACTGGATAGCGGTCATCGTCACTGTCGCCTCGACCTTCGGTTACCTGTGGCTCTACAACCCGGTCACTGTCGCCATGGCTGAACCCTTCCGCTACCTGGGGGCATCGCTGCCGGTGATCCTGCTCTCGGGGGCAGCCTACTACCTCTGCGTTCGCCTGCTCATCTGGCCACTGCGCAAAGGCGACTACCAGGCGACCTCGGGCGTCATCAGTCGACCGAGCCTGGTCAGCCAGCGGGAGGCCGGCACCGTTGCCGTAAGCCTCTGAAGCAACCTTGAGGGGAGTTCGAACTCCCCTCTTCTACCACCAGCCACGTTGCTAGTTCGCGCCATTCCTGACGCATGTTTTTTATCGCCCGTAGAAAAACAAGGAGAAACCCCATGGGATTCGTTAAAACTGCCGAAGAAGTCAAAGAAATCCAGAAGCTCCTCGCCGATGGCAAGTTCACCACCGAAGGGGTGACGGTCGAGTTGCAGACCACTCCCGAGTTCGTGCGCAGCGTCCTTGCTCCCTGCTTCGAACCGGGCGACACGCCGACCGCCTACGTGAACATCTCGAAGTGGCAAAGCGCGATGTGCGGCGAGTTCGACTGTGCCATCGTGTTCCTCAAGTGCCGCTACAAAGAGCACGAAGGCACCACCATGCTGTGGATCATCGTCAGCGGCGACATGCCCGTGACCATCGGCCGTGAGATGTGGGGGGAGCCGAAGAAAACCGGCACCACCCAGATCTACATGGACGGTCACCAGTTCTATGGCTTTGCTGAGCGCAACGGCCAGCGCCTGATCGAGGTCAGCGCTGAGTTCGGTGAAGACCTGGGCCCGGTGAGCTACGAAGGCCTGGACTTCGAGCTGAAGGCCAGCCCCCATGTGAAAGGCATCGGCCTGCAGGACAAAGTGATCCTCACCTGCATGAAGAACATGGAAAACTACCGCATTCGCCGTGAAGGCACCGCCACACTGAAACTGACCGGTAACGAACTCGACCCGCTGGACAGCATCCCGGTGGTCTCGGTCGGCAAGGCCTGCTACTCCCAGGGCGAATCGTCGTGGGTTGTCCCATGGTTCGACACCCTGGAGAACCCCGACGCCTACGTGCCATTTATCTATGGCCAGAAGTTCGACGACTTCCGCATGTTCCACAAGGCCAAGCGCTTCGTGAAAGAGTGAGGCTCCGGCAACCGCATCCGAACTGTTTGGCAGGTTTGTTTCTGGCTCAGCGGTTATAAGTCTGAAGCCGACACTACAAGCCAGTGTCGGTTTCAGATTTAGGAGTACTGGATCGCCCAGGGACCTCTAGACACTCTGCAAGCTCATTGGACTCTACTCTGCATCGTAAGCGTCACCAGGCCATGCGTTGAAAGGAGAAAGCCTATGAGAACCCAACGATTCGCACCATGGGTTCGCTCCAAACGGCAGCAAAACTAGAAAACTAGCCCTGGCAGCGTACTTTCCTGGCACCACCTCCAGCGATGAATCTAGTGGGGTCGTGTAGGATTCGCACCTACCCCCTTTTGCTTGTCCACCCACCGGTGCCGCCATGCCCAAAGCCGCGCAACACTTGCACCTGCCACCGTTCAGCCAGGACCTGCCGGCGCCGGTGTTCTTTCGCACGGCCAACCTGCCCGCCCACGCCACCTACCCCCGGCATAGCCATGCCTGGGGCGAGTTCGTCTATGCCTACAGCGGGGTGATGGAGATCGAGCTGGACGACCACCATTACCTGGCGCCGCCGCAGTACGGCATCTGGTTGCCACCGAATGTCGAGCATGTGGGTTTCAACCACCAGGAGGCCTGCCACTGCTCGCTGTACCTGAGCCCGGAGCTGTGCGGTGCCCTGCCCGCGCGGCACTGTGCCCTGAGCCTCAGCCCGCTGGTGCTGGCGCTGCTGGACGACCTGCGCCAGGACCCGCCCGGCCTGCCGCAAAGCCCGGAGCAGCAGCGCTTGCTGCAAGTGCTGGTGGACAAGCTCGGCCAGGCGTCCTGCGCCGGCAGCTACCTGCCCTCCTCCGATGATCCGCTGCTGGGTCCGGTGCTGCACATGCTCAAGGCCAACCCCGGGGACCCACGTTCCCTGGCGGAACTGGCCCATGCCGCCAATACCAGCGAGCGCACCCTGGTGCGCCGCAGCCAGAAGGAGTTGGGCATGTCGCTGCTCGAATGGCGCCAGCGGCTCAAGGTGGTCCAGGCCCTGGCCTTGCTGGAACGCGGCCAGACCGTGGAGACCATCGGCCTGGACCTGGGCTACAGCAGCGCCTCGGCCTTCATCAGCATGTTCCGGCGGATGATGGGCACCACCCCGGACGAATACCGCCGGCAGTGCATGGGCCGGGGCTGAGCCCCACCACCTGTGCTTCAGCGGGCCGGCGCGGACAACTGCGCGAGAATCCGCTGTACCGCTTGCTCCGGTGCCAGCCGCGCAGTGTCCAGCACCAGTCGCGGTCGGTCCCAGGCCTGGTAGTCGTGGGCCAGTACCGATTGCCAGCTTGGGGGCGAAAGACCCGGGACATCCGCGCACCGGCCCTCGACCCGGCGTCGGTGCTGGTCGCGGTCGGAACACACCACTTCGATTTCCAGCAGGTCGACCTCCAGTTTGCGCGCCAGGGTTTGCCAGGCCGCGCGGCTCTCGGCCACCGGGTTGACGCAATCGGCCAGCACCCGGTTGCCCAGGGCCAGGTTGGCCTCGGCCAGTTGCAACGCAATCTGATAACCCGCACTGCCGACGTCCGCCAGGCCGGCATCACGCAGGCCCTGTTCGATACTGTCGATGCGCAGGTAGGTGGCCCCCAGGCGTGGGACCAGGGTGCGGGCGATGGTGGTCTTGCCAGTGCCAGGCAAACCGCCGAACACGATGAGCATGGGACGCTTCTCCTGGTTAGGGGTACAAATCGTCATGTGCCGTTCAGCCGCCGAGACCCTGCTGCTCCAGGCAGGCCGAGGCCGAGAGCGGCCGGGCCGGCTGGATCAGCGCCACGCCGAAACGCTTGCTGATGGCTCGCGCACCGGTGCTGGTCAACGCCAGGGCACGGCTGTCCAGGTCGCGAACCAGCCATTTGCGCTGCACCAGGGCTTGCAGCAAGGCCGCGCCCAAAGCGCCGCCCAGGTGCGGACGACGCACGCTCCAGTCCAGGCAGCCGCAGGCGAAACGCCGACGCAAGCCGGCCAGCGCCGCGACATCGATGTCCAGCCCACGGAAGAATTCACTCCCGCTGGCGCTGACCCGGTAGCCCTCCCCATCCACCAGCAGCCAGCCGGCCTCGAACAAGCGGTCGTGCAACTGCACGCCCAGGGTGCCCGCCAGGTGGTCGTAGCAGGTCCGGGCGAACTGCAGGCGATCCGGCGTGCGCGGGGTGAAGGTGCCGATATCGCCCTGGCCGATCACCATCAGGGTCTCCAGGGCCTGGGCGACCAAGGGGTCGGCCAGGCAGTAGTAGCGGTGCCGTCCCTGGACCTGCACCCGCACCAGACCCGCGTCCTTGAGCCTGGCCAGGTGCACGCTGGCCGTGGAGGTACTGACCTCGGCGATGGCCGCAAGCTCGGTGCTGGTACGCGCATGGCCGTCCATCAAGGCGCACAGCATGCGGGTCCGGGCCGGTTCGGCGATGGCCGCGGCGACCTGGGATACGCCACGGTCGGGGTGTTCGACATTCATATTTCGCTCTCCGACGAATCATGCCTTCGAGCGACTGAGGATAGTGACAACCCGAATGCTTGCCAAACATAGAGATCAATCATGGATCTGATCAGCATCCACAGCCATTCCAACCCCTACCAGCGGTACTACGCCCCGGTGCGTGCCCAGGGCGGATTGACCTACGACTCCACGCTCGGCTTGTGGATCGCCAGCAGCGCCGCGGCGGTAGCGGCGGTCCTCGAGCACCCGGCCTGTCGCGTGCGGCCAGCCCACGAACCCGTGCCGGTGGCGCTGACCGATGGGCCCGCTGGAGCGCTCTTCGCCCGCCTGATGCGGATGAACGACGGTCCGCGCCACGCCTGCCCGCGCACGGCCATTGAACCGGGCTTGCGGGCCATGGCCGAGATAGATTTGCAGGCCTGCCTGGGCCACGGTTACCCGAGGCTGGATACACCCACCGACGCCGCCGGGCTGCGCCACTGGCAATTCCGGCTGCCGGTGGCGCTGGTCGCCGGCTCGCTCGGCGTGACCATCGCCCAACAACCCGAGATCGCCCAGCGCACGGGCGAGCTGGTGGCCGGGCTCTCACCTCTGGGCGATGCCTCCCAGCGCCAGGCCGCCCATCAGGCAGCGCACTACCTGGACCAGCAAATGCACGCCCTGCTGCACGCCGATGCTCCCGGGCCGCTGCTGCAAGCGATCCGGCAACAGCAAGGGAGCCTGGACCCGGCAGACCTGCGGGCCAACCTGGTGGGCTTGCTGATCCAGGCCCATGACGCCTGTGCCGGGCTGTTCGGCAATGCCCTGCTGGCCTTGCTCGACCAACCGGCGCTGACCCAGCGCCTGCGCCACGATCCGGCGCAGCTCTGCACCTGGTTGCGCCAACAACAGAAGCTCGATCCAGCGGTGCACAACACTCGGCGCTTCGTGGCCGAGCCCTGCACCCTGGCCGGGGTGCCACTGCAGGCCGGCGACACGGTGCTGGTGCTGCTGGCCGCGGCCAACCACGACCCAGCCCTGCCCCCGGACCAGGACTTGAGTTTCGGCGCCGGCCGCCACCAGTGCCCCGGCCGGGGCCTGGCGCTGAACATCGTCGCCAGCCTGCTCCAGGCCCTGCTGGGCACGCCAGCCCTGGCCGAGCTGCGGCTACGCTGGCACTACCTGCCGTCGCTCAATGGTCGTATTCCGTGGTTCAACGATGCATCACCGCCCCACTGAAGCAGGCCCCCTTGGCAGCGTCCCGGGCTTGCGGTAAACCTGCGGCCCACGCGGTGCCCCGCACCCCGACCGATCCCGGAACAAGGAACGCCCATGCTGTTTGTAGTGATGCTGGGGGGCAAGCACCCCCAGGCGAAGATCGAGGTCCACGACGTCCAGTTCGTGGTGGCCGACTCCCTGGAAGCGACCTACCCGCAACTGCGCGAGGGCTGGTTCGGCAGCCCAGCCGGCCTGCACATCGACTCATGGATGCAGGTCGATGGCGTCGAAGGCTACAAGCTCGAGCTCAGCCCCCTGGCCCCCGCGGCCGGCGCACCCCGGCTGTTCTTCATCAACCTGGGCGGCTACGAGAGCGCCACCTTCGGCGAGGCCCATCGCTACTTGCTGGTGGTTGCCTCGGACAAGCAGCAAGCCAAGGCCAAGGGCAAGCAGCAGATGCTCGCCCATTGGCACAAGGCCCATACCGATGCCCTGCTGGATGTCGACGACTGCCTGCCGATCGACCTGTTGCAAGGACGCTACGTGCACCTGGTGCCAGGCCCGCACCAGGGCATAACGCAGCACAATGACTACATCACCCTCGGCTAGGCCGGTAGCGGCGGCCTAGGCTCGAGGCGCACCGGGCACCAGATAATCCAGGACCAGGTCGTCGATCGGCACCACCCGCTCCAGCAGGTACTGGCGCAAACGGGCGATCCGCTCCTGCTGGGGACTGCCGCGCAACCACACCAGGTAGTAACCGTCTCCCGAGGCCACCGCCCGGGGGAACGGCACCCCAACCCGACCACGCCGAATGTCCTCGGCCACCAGGTGCAGGTCGCCCACCGACAGCCCGTGCCCGGCCATGGCGGCGGAAATTGCCTGGTCCAGGGTGTCGAAGACCGTACCCCGGTCCAGCCGCAGCGCCTGTACCAAGCCCTGCTCCGGCTGGGCCTGCAGCCAGCGGCGCCAGTCGCGGCGATCCGCCGAGGGGTGGATCAGCTCGGCCTGCGCCAGGCGTTGCAGAGTCCAGGCCGGTGCATCCGCAGGTTGCGGCAGGCCAATGGGGATCAGCCACTCGTCGAACAGCTTGCAAGCCTCGACCCCGGCCCCGAAATGGCCATTGCCCAACAGGATCGCGCAGTCGTAGGGCTCGGCGTGCAGGTCCACATGATCGAAATCCATCCACACGCTGGCCAGCTGCACCGGCAGTTCCGGGCAGTCGCCCTTGAATTGCTCCAGCACCCGCAGTAGCCAGCGCATGGTCAGGGTCGAGGGGGCTTTCAGGCGCAGTTGGCCGCTGTTGGCGCGCAGGGGCAGGCAGGCGTCCTCGATGATCCGAAAGCCGCTCTTGAGCTCCCGGGCCAGGCGCTGGCCGACTTCGGTGAGCACCAGCCGCGGTCCATGACGCTCGAACAGGCGGCAACCGAACTGGCTTTCCAGGGTACGGATATGCCGGCTGATGGCGCTCTGGGTCAGGGACAGCTCCTCTGCCGCACGGGTGAAGGAGCTGGAACGAGCGGCCACTTCGAACGCGCGCAAGGCATAGAGCGGCGGCAGGGACTCGACCATCGGCGGGCACTCATCATGATAAAAAGTCATAGTAGGTCACAGCTTTTTGCGTTTTTCAACGCCGGCAAAAGCCCCCAAGCTGCGCGCCTGTCAATTGCCGGGAGCCTGGTCCGTGGAGCTGAATCTGTCGTTGTTACTGGTCTACATGCTGAGCGTGCTGATGCTGGTGGCGACCCCGGGACCGGTGGTGGCGCTGATCATCAATACCAGCATGAACGCCGGCCCGCGCCAGGCGCTGCTGACCGCCGTGGGCACCAACGCGGCCTCGCTGCTGCTGGCCCTGGTGGCGGTGCTGATGCTGACCACCGGCTTGTCCCTGGACCCGCGCCTGATCAGCTGGGTCAGCCTACTGGGCTGCTGTTTCATCGGCTGGCTGGCGCTCCAGGGCCTGCGGGAAGCTGCCGCTGCGCCCGGTACCGAACCTGAGGCCACTAGCCCACGGCGCCGTGGCCAGGGGCTGGCGACCGGCTTCCTGGTGGGGATCGGCAACCCCAAGGACATCATCTTCTTCGTCTCGTTCTTTCCCCAGTTCATCCAGGTTGGGCGCTCCCTGCAGCACAGCGCCCTGCTGCTGACCCTGGTCTGGGCGCTGATCGACTTCGCGGTGCTGGGGGCCTACATCCTCGTCGCTCGCCATGGCTTCTCACTGAAGTACAAGCGCCTGATCACCGGTTTGTCGAGCCTGGTGCTGATGGGCGTGGCACTGGTGGGGCTGGTCTATTCGGTGCTGGAGCTACTGCGCCCGGCGGCCTGAGACGTCAAACGCTGCGCAGCTCCAGGGTCAGGTGCGCCAACCCGGGCACCGGTGCCAGTCGCCCACGCAGGGCCTCGGCATTGAGGGACGCGCGGGCCACCACGCTGACGATCGCCGCCCGTGCCCCGGGGCCCACCTGCCACACATGCAGGTCGACGATATTGGCGTCTCCCTGCGCTTCCACCGAACGGCGGATCTGCTCGGCCACCTGCTCGTCGCTGGCATCGAGCAGCACTGCAGCGCTGGACTTGATCAAAGTGTAGGACCAGCGCGCGATCACCAGGGCGCCGACGATGCCCATCGCCGGGTCGAGCCAGACCCACCCCAGGTAACGCCCGGCCAGCAAGGCGACGATGGCCAGTACCGAGGTCAGGGCGTCGGCCAGGACGTGGACATAGGCCGAATGCAGGTTGTTGTCACCGTGGGCAGCGTGCTGCCGTCGATGTTCGTGATGTTCGTGATGTTCGTGATGTTCGTGATGTTCGTGATGTTCGTGATGTTCGTGATGTTCGTGATGTTCGTGATGTTCGTGATCATGGTGGTGCCCGTGGGCATGGCCGTGGTGGCCATGACCTGCTCCCAGCATCCAGGCGCTGAGGATGTTCACTGCCAACCCCACTACGGCAATCAGCGTGGCTTCGGCAAAGGCCACGCTGGCCGGCTGGAACAGGCGCACCAGCGACTCGCCGGCGATGCCCAGGGCCACCAGGCCAAGGATGATCGCCGAAGCGAAACCCGCCAGGTCGCCGACCTTGCCGGTACCGAAGCTGAAACGGCGGTTGCCGGCATTGCGCCGGGCAAAACCGTAGGCCGCCGCTGCGATCCCCAAGGCTCCGGCATGGGTCGCCATATGCAAGCCATCGGCCAGCAGCGCCATGGAGCCAGTGAGATAACCGGCGAGGATTTCCCCCACCATCATCACCACCGTCAGCACCACCACCCACAAGGTGCGCCGGGCATTGGCGTCGTGATCGGCGCCGAGAAACTGGTGATCGTGGGCCAGGTGTGCGGCCTGCTGGGACAAATTCATCGCATGGCTCCTACTTGGAATAACGGCGGATGGCTTCCAGCAACTCGTCTACGCCCTGAGCCCGCTCGGCGTCGCTGAGCTCGGGATTGGCCACATGTTCCAGGGCATGGGCCTCGATGATCTCGTCCAGCAAACCGTTCATCGCGCCCCGACTGGCAGCCACCAGATGCAGTGTCTTGCCGCACTCGGCACCGTCCTGCAGGGCCCGCTCGATGGCCTGGACCTGGCCGAGAATGCGCCGGACGCGTTTGAGCAACTGCTCCTTGCGCTCATGAGTGTGCGACATACCTATACCCCCTATACCTATATGCTGCGCATCCTGACCGCTGGCCCGTCGCCACACAAGCCACCCACGCAGAAAAAACGCCTTTGCCTGCTGCCGGTAGCGACTTGCCGACCAACGGCATGGTTCGGCAGAAAAAACTGCTGTTCGTCACATGGCGTGGATTAACATAGCCATGTGCCACCCTCAGGATCTCTCCCTCCATGTCGTCCAGAATCCGATGATTGCTGTCTGGTCCCTGCTCTGCCTGACCCTGTTGCTGGCCCTGCTGGCGTTGTGGCTATTGCATCGTGAACGCCACGCCCAGGCACAGTTGCGGGCCTATCGCAAACTCGCCGAGGACCTGCCCGACGATGTCGAGCGCTTCAAGCGCAGCCAGTATTTCGCCCGGATCGGTACCTGGGACTGGGAGGTGGACACCCAGCGCCTGTATTGGTCGGAAGCCATCTACGGCATGTTCGGTTTCAAGGTTGGCGAAGTGGTGCCCTCCTACGAGCTGTTTTGCTCCTGCGTGCACCCAGAGGATCGGGAGCGGGTACGTGAGGGGGAATTGCGCTGCCTGCGCACTGGGGAGAATCATGATGAGGAGTACCGCGTGGTATGGCCCGATGGCAGCGTCCACTGGCTGCGGGAAACCGGCAACGTGGTGAAGAATGGACACGACGCCGCGATCAAGATGATGGGCGTGGTGCGCGATATCACCGATGAAAAGGTGTCCACCCGCCATTTGCAGCGCCTGGCGCATTTCGACCCACTGACCGGCCTGCCCAACCGCCTGATGCTCGAACAGCGCCTGTCCCGGGCCCTGGAGCAGGCCCGCCTGAGCCAGACCCGGGTCGCCCTGGTGTTCGTCGACCTCAACGGTTTCAAGGCCATCAACGATCAGTACGGCCATGCCACGGGTGATCAGGTGCTCAACGTCACCGCCCGGCGCCTGCAAGGCATCCTGCGGGCCAGCGATACCGTGGCGCGCATCGGTGGCGACGAATTCGTGGTGATTCTCGAAGGTTTGTCAGCGGGCCTGGATCTGTCCGAGGAAGCCAGGCGCATCGGCGAGAAGATCTTCAGCCAACTGTCCCCACCAGTGGAGGTCGACAGCCACCGACACAGCATCGGCAGCAGCCTGGGGGTGGCAGTGTTCCCCGACCACGGGGCCCGCATGGACCAGTTGCTGCACGTCGCCGACCTAGCGATGTACGAGGCCAAGCGCAGCGGCAACAACCAGTACCGACTGGGGCAATGAACACACCGCGACCCCATTGCCCGCTATCGGGTCAATTGCCCGCAAGGCGCTCGCGCAAAAAGGCCAGGGCCTGCTGGAACAGCGGATGCCATTGCTCTGATGGCGCCTCGGCCAGGGGATGCCAGAAGAAGCTGAACTCATGGCCGCCGTCATCGCCACAACGGTGGCTCCAGGATTCGGCCAGCGCCTGGGCCACCTGGCACTCATGGAAGGCCCAGACCTGGCCGGGGAATCCGGACCGCCAGATGCCCAACGGGCGCACCGCGATGCCCTGGACCCCAGCCTCCTCCGCCAGCTCGCGGACCGCCGCCGCGGCCGCCGCCTCACCTACCTCGATGCTGCCCTTGACCAGTTGCAGGCCAGCCAATGGGTGCCGAAAAGCCAGGATTTCCAGGCCTGCGCCCTGGCGCAACACCACGGGGCAGGCCTTGTTCGCCTGCATGTTCACGCTCCCTGGCTCAGTCGTCGCGGGTCAGCACTTCCAGCAGTTCGATCTCGAACACCAGGTTGGCGTTGGCCGGGATCGAACCCACGGCGCGCTCGCCATACCCCAGGTGCGCCGGCACCAGCAGCTTGCGCTTGCCGCCCACCTGCATGCCCATCAGGCCCTGGTCCCAGCCCTTGATCACCCGCCCGGTGCCGATCACGCACTGGAACGGCTTGCCGCGATCATAGGAAGAATCGAAGCTGCTGCCGTCCTCCAGAAAGCCCCGGTACTGGGTGGTGATCAGGGCGCCCTTGACCACGGCCTTGCCGTCGCCCAGCTGGATATCGATCACCTGCAACTCATCGTTCATGCGTGCTCATCCTTCAACCATTGCCCCGGTGCGGGGCTGCGGGCGGCTTTTTCGCAGAATTGCCCGGGCTTGGCAATCACTGGGCTTGTCGCCGGATAACGGTGGCGGTCTCGTTGAAGATGCCAGCCAGTGCCGCGTCGAGTTCATCCGGCACCAGCAACCCGGTTTCCCAGCGTATTTCCAGGCTCGGCAGGGCACGACACCAGGCCACCGCCTGGGAGAAGTGCAGGGTCAGTTGGCCCGGCGCCAGCAGCACCTGCTCGATACCGCCGTAGCCGGATACACCCTGGCCCCCAAGCTCCACATGGTAGGTGGCCATGCCCAGTGCCTCGTCCTGCTCGTCGAATTCCTCGGCACGCTGCAACAGCAGGTAATGCGTGGGCTGCGCAGGGTCGTCGGCCAGGCCGAGGATATGCACCTCGTCTTCGGTATAGGCGCTATAGGTGTTGGCGTGAAATTCCAGGTTCATCCTTTGCTTTCCTTGTGCATTCGCTCTGGTCGTCACTGACGCAGCAACCCATGTTCATGGTCCAGCCAGCCCTGCTCGCCGAGTTCGTGCAAATAATCCAGCACCAGGTCCAGGGATACCTCGGCCGGCACGTTGACTGCATAGAACCAGCGATGCAGCCCTTCCCAGCTGCAACCCAGCGCCACCAGGTGCTGCAGGACCTGCTGCGCCTCGTCGTGGCCCGGTTCGTGGAACACCAGGCGCAAGGTGCTGTTAGTGCTTGCGCGGATCACCCGCTCGAACCATTTCAGGCCGTCATCCGCCACCCGTACCTGCACTTCGTCACCCCAGCACAGCTCGCGGGAATAGAAGGGAATGTTGTCGATCCGGTAATGCCCGCAAGGCTGGAGCTGGGCCCAGACGCCTTCGCTGGCAACCGGTGGGTAATCGTCGACCACTGTCAGCCGGAGCATGATCTTGTCCATCGCCAGTCCCTGGTTGTGCGAAATGGGAGCGCTTTTTCGCAGAATTGCCCGGACCTGGCAACCATCGGCCGCAAGTATTCCGTTACCATGGCCGCCCCCACGCTCCACCTCGATAAGGACATCCATGGCCACCGCCGATATCGTCACCCTGGCGCTGCTCGCCCTGCTGGCGCTGTACCTGTTCAGCCTCTACAACCGCCTGACGATCCGCCGCACCCGCCTGCGCAACGCCTTTGCCCAGATCGAAGTGCAGCTCAAGCGCCGCTATGACCTGATTCCCAACCTGCTGGAAACCGTCAAGGGCTACCTGCAGCACGAACACACCACCCTCACCGCCCTGGCCCAGGCCCGCAACACCGCCCGGGACAGCCTGCAAGCAGCGGCGGCCGAGCCCGGCGACCGCGAGAAGATCCTGCGCCTGGGCCAGGACCAGGGCGCCCTGGACCAGGCCCTGGGCCATCTGCACGTGAACCTAGAGGCCTATCCGCAACTCCAGGGCTCGCAGAACATGGCGCAGTTGAGCGAGGAACTCACCAGCACCGAGAACAAAGTGGCGTTCGCCCGCCAGGCCTTCAACGATGCGGTGACCGACTACAACCTGTGCAAGCAGCAGGTGCCGGCGCTGTTCTTCGCCCGCTTGCTGGGTCATCGCAGCGACGCCACCCTGTTGCAATTCAGCGACAGCGCGCTGATTCAAGACGCCACCCGGATCTCCTTCCAGTAAAACGGCCCCTGCCCTGCGGATGTTTGCATGAAGTTTTTTCAACACCAGGCCCAGGCCCGGCGCCGCACCCTCAAGCTGCTGTCGTTGATGGCCCTGGCGGTCGCCAGCCTGACCGCCCTCAGCAGCCTTGGCCTTGGCTGGCTGTGGCGCGAGCTGAACCAGGAGTCCGGCCAGCCCAAGGTACTGAACTGGCCCCTGGTCGCAGTGGTGGCCGCCCTTATCGTCCTGGTGGTGCTGCTGGGCAGTTGGTACAAGACCTGGCGCCTGCGCGCCGGCGGCAAGGTTATCGCCGAGCACCTGGGAGGACGCCTGATCAACGGCGCGGCGCGCAACAGCGATGAACAGCGGCTGCTGAACATCGTCGAGGAAATGGCCCTGGCTTCGGGCACCACGATGCCTGCGGTGTATGTACTGCCCGAAGAGGCGATCAACGCCTTCGCCGCCGGTCTCGACCCGCAGCAAGCGGTGCTGGGGGTGACCCGGGGCGCCCTCTCCCGGCTTGAGCGTGACGAGCTGCAAGGCATGGTCGCCCACGAATTCAGCCATATCCACAATGGCGACATGCGCCTCAACACCCGGCTGCTGGCGGTGATTCACGGGCTGCTGCTGTTCAGCCTGGCGGGCGTGCTGGTGCTGCGCCAGGCCGAACGCGAGCACCTGGCCAGCGACCGCCACCGCTTCATCTGGCAGATCGTCTTCGCCGTGCTCGGCCTGGCCCTGCTGATCCTGGGCTCGCTCGGCACCCTGCTGGGCAACCTGATCAAGGCCGCCATCGGCCGCCAGCGCGAATTCCTCGCCGACGCCTCGGCCGTACAGTTCACCCGCAACCCCCAGGGCCTGAGCGGGGCGCTGAAGAAAATCGGCGGCTGCACGGCCGGCTCGCGCCTGAAGGCCTTCAACGCCGCTCAATACAGCCACATGTATTTCCACCAGGGCGTGCAGTCGCGCCTGGACCGGCTGTTCGCCACCCACCCGCCCCTGGCCGAGCGCATACGGCGCCTGGATCCGCAGTGGGATGGGCGCTACCCGGGAGACAGCCGATAAGCTCACCCGGCTATCGTTATTACGTGCCTCATGGCGCCTGAGCCGAGTCTCACCCGATACCCGTACCCACCGTTGCTCGCCTGCGGCTGAAATCGTCACCTCCAGGCCGTTATCATCGTTGCGCCAAGTTTTGCGTACCCGTTCTACCAGGAGTCCCCCGATGCCCCATGAAGGCAACCTGCTACAAGCCGCCGTCGTGTTTCTCTGCGCCGCGGTCGTCACCGTGCCCCTGGCCAAGCGCCTGCAACTGGGAGCCGTGCTCGGCTACCTGCTGGCCGGGGTGCTGATCGGCCCGTCGGTGCTGGGCCTGATCGGCAATCCCCAGAGCGTCAGCCACATCTCCGAGCTGGGGGTAGTGTTGTTGCTGTTCATCATCGGCCTGGAGCTGTCACCGCGACGCCTGTGGGTGATGCGCAAGGCGGTTTTCGGGGTCGGCCTGGCCCAAGTGCTGCTGACCGGGGTCGTGATTGGCAGCGTGGCGCTGTTCCTCTTCGGCCAGACGCTCAACAGCGCAGTGGTGCTGGGCCTGGGCCTGGCCCTGTCGTCTACCGCCTTCGGCCTGCAGAGCCTGGCCGAACGCAAGGAACTGACCAGCCCCCACGGACGCCTGGCGTTCGCCATCCTGCTGTTCCAGGACATCGCCGCGATCCCGCTGATCGCCATGGTGCCGGTACTGGCCGGTGTCGATCACCACACCAGCAGCGCCGAGGACCTGCGCCACGGCTTGCAGGTGCTGGGCAGCATCGCCGTGGTGGTGGTCGGTGGCCGCTACCTGCTGCGCCCGGTGTTTCGCATCGTGGCCAAGACCCGTTTGCCGGAGGTCTCCACCGCCACCGCGTTGCTGGTGGTGATCGGTACCGCCTGGCTGATGGACCTGGTGGGCGTATCCATGGCCCTGGGCGCCTTCCTCGCCGGCCTGCTGCTGGCCGACTCGGAATACCGGCATGAGCTGGAAGCCCAGATCGAACCCTTCAAGGGCCTGCTGCTGGGCCTGTTCTTCATCAGCGTAGGCATGGGCGCCAACCTCAGCCTGCTGCTCAGCGCGCCCTTGGCCGTGCTGGGCCTGACCCTGCTGCTGATCGGCCTGAAGTTGCCACTGCTGTTCGTGGTCGGGCGCCTGGCCGGTGGCCTGGACCGCGAGCATGCGATCCGCCTTGGGGTGGTGCTGGCGGCGGGCGGTGAATTCGCCTTCGTGGTGTTCAAGATCGGCCGCGACCAGGGCCTGTTCGACGCGCGCCTGCACGACCTGCTGGTGCTGACCATCACCCTGTCCATGGCCCTGACCCCGCTGCTGTTGCTGGCCTGCTCGCGCCTGCTCAAGCCCAAGCCCAAGCCGGTGGAAATGCCCGCCGAATACCGCCGGATCGACTCCGACCAACCGCGGGTGGTGATCGCCGGCATGGGCCGTATGGGCCAGATCGTGGCGCGTATCCTGCGGGCCCAGAAGGTGCCGTTCGTAGCCCTGGACACCTCGGTGGAAACCATCGAGCTGATCCGCAGCTTCGGCGGCGGCATCCCGGTGTTCTATGGCGACCCGTTGCGGCCGGAGATCCTCAGCGCAGCCAAGGTCGGCCAGGCGGAGTTCTTCGTCATCGCCACCGACGACCCGGACACCAACATCAAGACCGCCGAGCAGGTGCGCAAGCTCTATCCGCACCTGAAGGTCATCGCCCGCGCACGTAACCGCCAGCACGTGCACCGCCTGGTGGACCTGGGCGCCCAGGCCGTGCGGGAAACCTACTACTCGAGCCTGGAGATGAGCCGCCGGACCCTGATCGGCCTCGGGCTCAGCCAGGTCCAGGCCGACTCGCGGATCCAGCGTTTCACCCAGCACGACCAGCAATTGCTGGCCGCCCAGCATGAGGTGTACGACGACGAGGCCAAGGTCATGCAGACTGCCCAGGAAGCCCGTGCCGAACTGGCCCGCCTGTTCGAGGCCGACGAAGAGGACGAACGCCTGGAAGAGAACCTGCTGCCGCCGATGCGCTGAAGCACTCTCCTGACAGATTCTGTCAGCCGCCCGGTCTAGATTGGGCGGCCCCTCCCCAGACAGGAACCCTCGATGAGCGACGCCGCCCCAGCCCTCAAGGAAATCTTCAACCAGCAACGCCTGGTGCATATCGCCGACGCCATGCGCGAGGTGTATCCGGCGTTCGATCACCCGGGCTTTCTCAAGCGCGCCAGCCAGGGCCTGGCCGAGCTCTCGGTGATGCAGCGCCTGGCGCGGGTCAGCGACAGCCTGCACCAGGTGCTGCCCGGGCACTACGAACACAGCCTGGAACTGTTGTATGCCCTGGCGCCACGGCTCGACAGCCGCTTCGTCTGCATGTTCCTGCCGCACTTCGTGGCCAGCCATGGCACCCATGACTTCGCCCGCTCCATGGCAGCGCTGAAGTTCTTCACCGGTTTTGGCTCCTCGGAGTTCGCCGTGCGCCCGTTCCTGGTCAACCAGCAGGCAGCGACCCTGGAGCATATGTACGACTGGTCGCGCGATCCGGACGAACACGTGCGCCGCCTGGCCAGCGAAGGCAGCCGCCCGCGCCTGCCCTGGTCGTTCCGCCTGGAACGCCTGCAGGCCGAACCTGGGCTGGCGGCGCCGATCCTCGAGCGACTGCGCAACGACCCCAGCCTGTATGTGCGCAAGTCGGTGGCCAACCACCTCAACGACATCACCAAGGACCACCCGCAGTGGGTGCTGCAACGCCTGCAAGACTGGCCGCTGGAGCAACCGCACACGGCCTGGATCGTCCGCCATGGCCTGCGCAGCCTGATCAAGCAGGGCGAGCGCCAGGCCCTGGCCTTGATCGGCGCCGGGGCCCGGGCCGAGGTCCAGGTAAAGCACTTCACCGTCACGCCCGCGGCCTTGCGCCTGGGCGAGCGCCTGGAGCTGGCGCTGGAACTGGTCTCCAGCAGCTCGCAGCCCCAGCGCCTGGTGGTGGACTACGCCATCGACTACATCAAGGCCTCGGGCGCCGCCAGCACCAAGGTGTTCAAGCTCAAGACCTTCACCCTGCCCGGCCAGGGGCGCCAGGCACTGGCCCGCCAGCAGCAGATCCGTGAATTCACCACCCGTCGACACTACCCCGGGCGCCACCTGGTGCACCTGTTGGTCAACGGCGAACAGTTGGCCAGCGCGCACTTCGACCTGCTGCCCTGACCCCTCTCAATCCACACAAGGAAGACCTCGTGGCAATCATCAACAGGTGGGCCAAGTCCATCGCCAAGGTGCTGGAAAGCAGCTTTGCGGTGAGCAGCAGCATCGCCGACCACAAGACCATCCTGGGCGACGCCCGGGAGAGTTTCATCAGGGATGTGCTGCAACGCTTCCTGCCGCGCAATATCAGCATCGGCTCAGGGCAGATCGTCGATGCCGAGGGCGGGATCTCCAAGCAGATCGACCTGATCATCTACCGCAACGACTTTCCCATCCTGCGCACCTTCGGCTCGGCCGATGTGTACCTGATCGAAGGCGTGGTGGCCACGGTGGAGGTCAAGTCGCAGCTCAACGAAACGCAGTTGTTCCAGGCCCTGGAGAACGGCAAGTCGGTACGCAACCTCAAGGTGTCGATCACCCGGGAATCCATGAACCACTACAGCCAGTTCATGTACCGCAAACCCTTCGCCGACCTACCACCGGCGCAATCCTTCTCGGTCCGCGACCAGCTGCTGCCGCCAACCTACATCTATGGCTACAACGGCTATACCGCCGGCAGCCTGGACAAGCTGCGCCAAAGCCTCAACGCCTGGCACAGCGAGCCCCTGGCCCAGGGCGAGCAGGACGTGATCCTGATGCCGGAGGTGATCGCCACCCAGGGCTGCGTGACATTGAAGAACCTCAACAACATCCTGGGCCTGCCCCGGGTTGCCGGCGAAGAGCTGGAGGCCTGCCGCCAGGCCTTCAACCGGGCGCTGGGATGCAACCTGGACAAACGCGAGTTCCTGGGCTATTTCCGCGAGCGCGACGCCCAGGGCTTCGACTACGGGATTGGCCTGAAAACCTGCGAGTCGCCCCTGCAGTACCTGATCTCCAGCCTGCTGCAGACCCTCACCTCCCGGATCGGTCATCCGCAGCTGGGCAGCACCGCGATCCAGTACGACCTGACCCGCTATCACTTGAGCGATGAGATGGAAGGTGGCTGGTCGGGCGCCGCGGTGAACCTCACGCGCATCAGCGACCCACGGCTGGACTTCGCCCGGGACAACGGCTTCTGAAACCTGCGCTGCGGCCACGTGCAACTCGGCCGCAGCGCGCCGGGCTTCAGTCCTTGGCGGTCGTGGCCGGCAACGCTATCAGGTGGTCGTCGCAGCCAAAGCCCACCACGTGCTCGCTGCCCCAGGACACCTCCACCACCGCAATGCACGGGTCATAAGACTCGCCCACCAGGCTGCCATCGGCCTTGAACACCCGCAGGTAGCCACCGGTGGAGTAGCGCGAGCTGTCGCCATCGCCGGGCATGGTCATGGCCGGAATCCAGGCGCGCCAGCTGAACAGCCGGTACTTCTGGTAGTAGAAGGCCCGGTCGTCACTGTAGTAGCGGTCCTGGTAGGGCGTGCCGTAGTAGAACCAGCCATAACCCTTGTACGCCAGGAATACGGCCAGTACCGCGCCGAGCAGGCGTTTGCTGTGTTTCATCGGGGTCTTTCCTTGTACCGAGAAGAACTTCAGTGCTGGGTCACGCCGAGCATCCGCAGGCAGGCCTGGACGATGGCCTCGGCCAGGGCCTGGCCATCTTCCTGGCGGGCGGCGATCACGTCATCGGTGGCGCCGTGCACCCCGGCATAGATCAGCGAGGCGATCACCGTCGGCTGTTCCAGGGGCCAGCAACCGGCCTGCCGCCCTCCTTCGAGGATGCCCTGCAACTGCCGCAGGATCGCATTGCGCTCCGGGTTGCCGCGCTCATGGTGGTGATGGTTGGGGTAGACGATGTCGTGCAGGCGGTAGGTGGCCAGGTAGGCCTGGACGCTGGCGCGGATCCAGCTACTGACCTTCGCCACCCAGTCATCCTCGGCGCAGGCCGCCACCGCCTGCTCCAGGCAATCGAGGAAGTCCCGGGTATAGCGCTCACCCAGGGCCGCCAGCATGTCGTTCTTGGATTGGAAGTAGTGATAGAAGGTGCCCTTGGCCACCCCGGCGCGCTCGACGATCTGGCTGATGGTGGTGGCCTCCACTCCCTGCTCCAGGAACAGGCTGCGGGCGGCGCCCATCAATTCTTCCAGGCGCACTTCGGCGGGTTTGGTCCGCGGCTGCGGCAAATCGCTGGCAGGTTCCTGGGCCTTGTGGCGTTTCACGATCATGAACGATTCCGGGCGGTGGCGAGGGCCGCCAGTCTAGGGCAATTGCCGGGCAAAAGAGAGTTGAGAATATTTATCATTTTCCATTGACCGACGGTCAGTCGAAATACTAACCTGAGTGCCTCGCCCCTCTCCAGCCCTCCACGGGAGATGTTTGATGGAACGCTATCGTCGCCCGGCCCTGGTGGCCGCCGCCTACCTCGGGACCTTCCTCGCCTCGCTGGACATCAGCATCGTCAACGTCGCCCTGCCGACCCTGCAACAGGCCCTGGCCACAGACCTGGCCGGCCTGCAATGGGTGGTCAACGCCTATGCCATCTGCCTCTCGGCCTTCATGCTCTCGGCCGGCCCCCTGGGCGACCGCTTCGGCCACAAGCGCTGCTGGCTGGCCGGGGTGTTGTTGTTCACCCTGGGTTCAGCGCTCTGCGCCCTGGCCCAGGAGCTCGGGTTGCTGCTGGCCGGGCGCGCGGTCCAGGGGCTGGCCGGGGCACTGCTGATTCCCGGGGCGATGCCGATCCTCAGCCACGCCTTCCCCGACCTGCGCCAGCGGGCCCATGTCATCGGCGGCTGGTCGGCGTTCAGTGCCCTGGCGCTGATCCTCGGCCCCCTGGTGGGCGGCCTGCTGTTGGAGTCCGTCGGCTGGCAGAGCATCTTCCTGATCAACCTGCCCATCGGCCTCCTCGCCCTGGCCCTCGGGTGCTGGGGAATCAGCGAGCGCAAGCACCCACAGCATGCCGCCCTCGACCCGCTGGGCCAGGCACTGAGCGTGTTGTGGCTGGCGGCCCTGACCTATGGCCTGATCCTCGCCGGCGAAGAAGGCTTCGCCAGCCGAGGCCCCCTGCTGACCTTATTGGTGGCCGCCGTGGGGCTGCTGGTCTTCACCCTGGTGGAGCGGCGGGTGCAACGGCCGCTGGTACCCCTGGACCTGTTCCGCCAGCGCCCGTTCGCCGTGGCCAACCTGGCTTCGTTCATCCTCGGTTTTTCCAGCTACAGCAGCCTGTTCTTCTTCTCGATCTTCCTGCAGCAGATCCAGGGCTGGTCCGCAGCCGAAACCGGCCTGCGCCTGCTGCCGCAATTCACCGTCACCGGCCTGGTAGCCATCGGCTTCGGGCGCATCAACCAGCGCGTACCCCTGTCCTGGCTGATGGTGGCCGGCTACGGCCTGGTGGGCCTGGCCATGACCGCCATGACCCTGTTCGACGCCCACACTCCCTACTGGCTGGTGGGCTCGTTGCTGGGGCTGCTGGGCCTGGGCATGGGCCTGGCGCTGCCGGGCACCGGCCTGACAGTGATGGCCTGCGCACCGCCGGAACGCGCCGGGATCGCCTCGGCCAGCATGAATGCCCTGCGCCAGACCGGCATGAGCATCGGCATCGCCCTGCTCGGCAGCCTGATGGGTGCCCGGGCCATCCAGGTGCTGAGCGAGTCGGCCCGGGCCAGCGGCATGGCCAACGCCGGCGAACTGGCCCACCAAGCGGTGACCGAACACCAGTTGCCCCCGGACAACCCGCTGTTCGGCGAGCTGTACCGCACGGCCATGACCAGCGGTTTGCACCTGGCCATGCTGCTGGCGGGTGCCTCTAGCCTGCTGGCCATGGGCTTGCTGCTGGGCATCCGCCGACGGGCCCGTGCGAAACAGCCCGCTGGGCCTGGCCGAGTCCAGCCCCGGGGGATCGAGAACAGGTGAACGATGCCCATTGTCCGGGGCTTTTCTCCTCGTCTAGTATGGTTGCCGGACCGCGCGAGCCACCTGGGGACGTGCCTTGCAGAACAATAAGAAAAACGCCATCGCCATGCCTGCATCCCGCCCCGTCGGCGCCTATGTGCGCCGCCTGAAGCTCAGCCCCTTGCTCGAGTACCTGCAAGAACGGCAGCTGCGCCTGCCATCGCCCTTCCAGGCCCAGTGGCAAGCGCTCAAACCCGCGGACAATATTCCCCTGGATCAATACCTGGGCTTCTTCGAAGAGGCGGCCCGGGCCTTGGACGACCCGCTGCTGGGCGCGCGCATCGGCCTTGCCAGCCGCTCCCCAGTGCTCTCGCCGCTGCGCGAACTGTTCCTCAACGAAGCGACCCTGCACGGCGCATTGCTTGAACTCAACCTCAGCACCGCGGCCCTGCAGGGCGGCACCCGCACCCAACTGCGCATCGACGGCGAGCAGGTGCAGATCAGCTACCAGTTGCCCGCCTACCCGGCCAATGCCTGCCGCCAGGACGTGGAGTTCAGCCTGGGCATGCTGATCCATGTCTTGCAGTTGCGCCTGGGGCAGGACTGGCGAGCCCAGCGGATCGACCTCTGCCATGAACTGACGGCCAAGGACCGCGAGGCCCTGGCCGGGTTGCTGGATTGTCCGGTGCGGGATGCCGCGCCCAGCAACGGCATCGTCTTCGCCAACCATTGGCTGGACCACAGGTGCCCTGGCCAGGGCTGCGATGCCGACGTCCTGCTGTTCTTTCGCGAGCACATCCAGGGCCTGTGCGCCGAACAACACAGCGGCAGCTTCCATGAGCGGGTGCGGCGCCTGCTGGAACAGCAATTGGGCGAACAGCCGCCCTCCCTGGAGCGCATCGCGCGTCAGCTGTGCCTGTCGCCACGTAGCGTGCAACGCAAGCTGGCCCTGGAACAGGTGGTGTTCTCCGAGCTGCTGGAGCAGGTGCGGCACAGCCTTGCCCTGGAACGCATGCGCCATCCCGGCACCCGGATCGACGAACTCGCCGACAGCCTGGGCTACGCCGACAGCGCGGCGTTTTCCAAGGCTTTCAAGCGCTGGACCGGGGTGCCGCCGCTGCGCTATCGGCGGCAGTTCCTCTAGCCGGCCCGACCCTTCAGAGCGGCGAGATGCCTTCGGGATACGCCGTCTCGCTCAGCAGTCGTACCTGTGCGCCGATGGGCGCGTTGAACCAGGTCCCATCCACCTCGCCCAGGGCCATGCCGTTATTGCGCCAGGCCCTGGTGTCGAGGACGAAGACGATCGCCACATCCACCGCCTTCTCGCGAAAGGTCACCAGGTACAACTGCTCGCGCAGCTTGAAATAACTGGCCTCGTCGCAATCACAGTCACCATGGCGCACACCGCCATGGATCTGATACGCGTACCAGCGACTGTTGAGATAGACATGCTCCACCGCGGTGTCCTGGCTATAGAGATTGAGCACGCGCTTGCCGATCAACTCGCCGCTGCGCTCGGGCGGTGCGCCTGCCGGCAGGCCATTCAACCCGGCGTGATGCAGCGCCTGGCCGACATTGGAGGCCAATCCGCGAGCCTTGCGCCCGGTATCCAGCCAGGAATGCACCAGCAAGGCCCGGGATCGCTGCTCGTCGATGATCACCACCAGGCTCTGGCGCTGCGCCGCCGGCAATGGCAGGTCGATGAAAAACAGCCCGGCGCAGGCCTGCACCACATTGGCTTGCGCCGTCCCCGACGCCAGCACCAGCGGCAGTCCCTGCCAACGAACCTCGCCCTGTTTATCGAACGCCAGCTCGCCACGCTGCTCGGCGAACGCCAGGACGAAGCGCCGCCCGCGCAGCGCCGGGGTGTCGGGCAGGCGGTTGAGGCGCAACTGCGCGGCAAAGTCATCGAACCCGGGAAGCGCCTGCTCCAGCGGGTTCATGGCCGCACCTCCCGCTGCTCGCCAGCCAGGGCCTGCTGGATCAGCCGCTCGCTGAGCGTCCACAGTTGCAGGGCCTGGGCGACATCACGCACCCGGGGCATGACGCCCAGGTGATTCAGGGGATCGGCGTTGCTCAAGGCCACCTGGCAATCCTCCAGGTAGTAACCGCCACAACCCTCCAGCTGCGGATGCAGCAGGGCCCAGAGAATGCTCGCCGCACCCTCCTCGGTGCTCTTGCGCCGGGTCAACTGGCGCAGCCCGGGCTGGCGTTCGAGCAAGGGCACGAAGTCGGCGTCGGTCAGGTGATTGTGCAGGTTGGTCCCGGCCACCACTCCGGGGGCCACCGCCAGGGCGCGAATGCCCTCCTCGGCCAGGTGCTGGTCCAGGCCCAGGGCGAACAGTACGTTGGCCGACTTCGACTGGCCATAGGCCGTCCAGCGGTCGTAGGCCCGGTGCTCGAAGTTGGGATCGGCGAAATCGATGCCCGCCAGGCGATGGGCGCCCGAAGTCAGCAGCACCACCCGGGCAGCGGCCGCCTGGCGCAGCAGCGGCAACAGCCGGGTGATCAACCGATGGTGGGCGATATGGTTGATACCGAACTGGCACTCCAGGCCATCGTCGGTACGAGCGAAATCGGTGGCCATGATCCCCGCACTGGCGATGACGCCGTCCAGGTGCGGCAACTGCTCCAGCAGCCTTGAGGCCAGCCGGTCGACGTCGCGCAACGACTCCAGGCGCACCGCCTCGAAGTGCAGCGACTGGCTGCCCGTGGCGGCCCGCAGTTCGGCCAGCGCGGCATTACCGCGTTCGGCGCTGCTGCCCAGCACCAGTACCCGGGCGCCACGGGCAGCGAGGCAGCGGGCGCTTTCCTTGCCCAGCCCCGAAGTGCCGCCGGTCACCAGGTAGATCTTGCCGGAGAGGTCCAGGTCCCGGACCAGATCCCAGGCTCGTGTATGGGTATCGAATGACATGTTGCTACTCCTTCTTTCATTGAATGAACAGGCTGGCGTCCAGCTCCAGGGCCGCACCGGGTGCCTCCAGGGCCTTGACCCAGAGCAGCGCCACGGACAGCTGCAACGCCGCCGCGGGTCCCAGCTCACGCTGCAGTTGGCGGCTGAACGCTTCCAGCAAGGGCTGGCTCGCCACGGGGCCGGCCTCGATGCCGGAGCACTTGAGCAACACCTGCAAGGCCGCCGGCTGGCCACCGGTGTCGAGGCGCCTGGCCAGGGCCCTCGCCGCCTGCTCCACGCTCGCCAGCGACAAGCTGCCGGCCTCGCCGCAGGCCAGGCTGACCCAGGTTGGCCGCGGGGCTTGCGGGCGCAAGGCCAGGCCATCGATCTCGATCTTGAAATCCTCCAGGACCATGCCGTGACCACGTAGCACGCACAGTTGCAGCGCCTCGGCCACCCCGGCATCGGCCCGCTGGCGCACAGCCTGCGTTACCAACTGCCGGGCATGCTGCGGGTCCTGGTCGGCGCGCAGGTACAGGGTCAGGCGGGCCAGGTCGGAGCAGTCGGCGTCCAGGGCCCGGAGGCTGTCCTGGATCTTGTCCAGGATCACCTCCACCTGCTCCGCCAGCCCGGGACGGACCTGCAGGTTATCGGCGCTCAAGCCACGCTCCGGCGCTAACAGTTCCAGGGCCTCGAAACCGGTGAGGAACAGCTGGCCGCGATACTCCAGGGCCCGCGCCACATCCATCGGCAGGTCGTCAAACAGGGCCCGCCGCGCCGGTGTGGCATGCCTGGCGAATACCGCCTCGAGCGCCACCAGCGCCCCTTCCCGGGACAGATGCGGCACCCGGAAAAGGGTGCCGACGCTGGGCTCCCGGACCAACCGGGGGGCCAGAGCATGGCACTGGCGATGGAATGCCTGGATCGCCGCCAGCGGGTCCACGGCGCCATTGCGAATGGCGATGCTGTGCTTGAGCATCGCGCCCAAGCTCACCCCTCGTTCGGCCAGGGCGGCGGCCATGGTTTCGAGCAAGGCGGCAAGTTGCTGCTCCAGGTCACCGTCCACTGCCGCCTGTTGCCAGTTGCAGAAGATCAGGTCCTGGGTTTGCACAAGGTTCATCGGGACTCTCCTCAAGGGATCAGTGGCGCCAGCCCAGCAACGGGTCGAGGGCGAAGTTCAGGCCCAGGCCGAACAACCAGCCGCTGGCCGGACGCTGTTCGGCGAAGGGGTTCTGGAAGCGACTGGGTTGCAGCACGTAGTTGATGAAGGGGTCCAGGGTCACGCCGCTACCCAGGACGAAGCGCCCATTGAGCTCGGCGACGAAACTGTCCCGTGGCTGCTCGTAGGCACTGCCCGACAGGCGCCCGGCGTCCTTGAGGCGGGCCTGGAAGTCCTTGCTCACGCGAAACCAGCTCAGGCGTGCACCAAGGCTATCCAGCGGGCGGCCCGGAATGACGTTGAGGGCATTGACCCCGATGAAGCCGAAGGCATCCACCCCACCGGTAACCCCGGGGGTCAGCGACGAGCTGAGCCCGCCTTCCAGGGTCAGGCTGCGCGGGTTGGTATCGAACGGGCGGCTACCACCGTCGGCGCGGTACACCGTCTTCTGCCAATTGAAGAGAATGCCGTCGGCATGGTCCTGGACCTTGGGCGCCGAGCCCGGGTCGAGCAAGGTCGAGGTACCGGCCACCGTGCGGCTGGGGTTGGGCTGTTTCTTGGTGGAGCGATACAGGGCCAGCTCGAAACGACTGGGATAGAGCGCCTCGCCAAAGCGGGTCTGGGTGCCGACCTGGGCCAGGAAGAAGCGCCCGTCATGGCGTTCCTCGCGCCAGTTCCAGCCGGACTCGAAGGGGATCTGCCCATTGAGCAACCAGCCGCCCACCTGGGCAAAGCGGTTGTCGTCGAAGTTGTAGCGGGCCGTGGCGCTCCAGTAGGCGAACGGATAGGCGAACACCGAGCCGTTCATCAACGTCAGCGGGTTGAAACAGGTGAACACGAAGGCACAAGCCGGCTGCATGAACGAGGTTGCGGGGTTGCTCCGGCCCAGCTCCAGCTTCAAGGCATCCTCCAACAGGCGCTGCTCGTAGGACAGCTGTACCAGCCGCGCCTTCTTCGGTACGAAGGGCGCCACCGCGCCATAGATGTCCCCCAGCGCCGGACCGTAGTCGACGTTGCTGGCCACCGGGGCATAGCTCTGCTTGAGGTGCACGCTGGCGCCCTTCACACCCAGCAGCTTGTGCAGGTCGAAGTCGGCCGCCAACATCAGGAACAGGTTGTTCTGATCCTGGCGACGCCCCACCCCGTAGGTGTTGTACAAGCTGTACCAGCTACCGAAGCCGTGCACGGCGATGCCCTGGGCATCCAGCTGTTCGCCAAGGCTCGGAGCCCGGGCCGGCGAGACCGGGCCGGGCTGATCCGGGCCGGCCAGCGCGCACCCGGCCCACAGGGCACAGCACGCCAGCACAGCCCCACGTTGGACGAAGAATCGATTGTTGTTATTGGAAGGATTCATGGTCGGACCTGTATGGGCGATGGACTCAAGGAGCAGGCACCAGCTCCAGTTGCCGGGCCTGGGTTTGCACGCGCTGGTGGTGCAGGCGATCGAAGTCGTCCGCCAGCCGCTGCTGTTCGATGAACTCGATAAAGGGATCGCGGACCTGGGTCTGCAGGCCGGTCAGGGCCTCGATGGCAGCGATCGCGCAGAACGGCACGTAGACCTCCGAGTAGCCGCCCTCATGGACCATCACCAAGCGCCCATGGCCGAGGCGCTCGGCCACCGCCACCATCATCCGGGTCATCTCGCGGAAACTGCCGCTGTGCAATTGCATGTGGCCGAGCACGTCGTAGGTGCTGGCGTCGTAACCGGCGCCGATCACCAGCAGGTCCGGGGCGAAACGCAGCAGCGCCGGCACCACCAACTGCGCCATGGCATGCAGGTACTGCTGGTGGCCGCAACCGGGCAGCAGCGGGATGTTGAGATTGCACCCCTGCCCTGCGCCTCGCCCAAGTTCGTCGGCGCCGCCGGAGCCTGGGGGAAAGCAGTTTTCCTGGTGCAGGGAGATGGTCAGCACGTCCCCGCGCTCGTAGAACAGCGACTGGGTACCGTTGCCGTGGTGCACGTCCCAATCGACGATGGCCACGCGCCGCGCGCCGAGTTCGGCAATGGCGTGCTCCACGGCGATGGCCGAGTTGGCCAGCAGCGTCGAGCCCATGGCCTGATCCCGCAAAGCGTGGTGCCCGGCCGGGATGCAGGCGGCATAGGCCCGCTGGTACTCGCCGCGCATCACGCCTTCCACCGCCGCCCTGGCCAGCCCGGCGGACAGCGCCGCCAGCTCGAAGCTGCCGGCAGCGAAAGGCGCCGCCAGTCCCAGTTCTCCTCCCTGCTGCTCGCTCAACCGACGAAAGCGCTCCAGGTACTCAAGGTCATGGACCCTGGCCATCTGTGGCAGGGAGGCCGGCGCTGCGGACTCCACCCGCAACTGCCGGCTCAGGCCGCTGGCGTCCATCAACGCCTTGAGCCGCCGCAGGCAATCGGCCGAGGCTACCCCCGAGCCGCTGGCCAGCGGCTGGACCCACCCGCCGACCGGGGCCGCCAGGGCCGAGGCCCGGCCGGAGTGGAACCACAGGCAGCGTTCGTCGAACAGGAACGCACTGGCGCCCGCTGAAGGATGCAATTCAGGCTTCATGGCAAAGACTCTTGGATGGCAGGTGCAAGTGCGCGAGGTTGATCGCCGCGGCGGCCAGCAGGGCCAACAGCGCGCCGCAGCCGAACATCGCCTGGTAGGAAAAGGTTTCCAGCAGGTAGCCGCACAGCGCCGGGCCGCAGGCCAGCCCCAGGCCGAGGACCAGGTTGGTCAGGTTGATCAAGCCGCCCTCGCGATCGTGCAGGCTGATCACCGTGAGCATGAAGGGCACCAGCAGGGTCCAGGTGAACTTGAACACCAGCACCGCGATGAAGGCCGCATCCGCCCGGGGCACCGCCGCCATCACCAGCAAGGCCAGGACCAACGCGGCGAACCCCAGCAGCAGGCATGCCCCGCGATAGCGATCACGTCCCAGCAAAGTGGCGGCGCCGGCGCCGAGGATGCCCACCGCGCTGGACAGGGTCAGCAACTGGTCCAACTGCCCACGATCCATGGCCGTGGGCGCCTGCAAGGCACTGATGAAGGTCCAGACTCCGCCCAGGCACACATACAGCAGGAAGATCGAGGCCACCCCCAGCAGGCCATGTCTGGAAGCCCCCAAGCGACGGCGCCCACCGCTGGCCGCTAGCTGAGGGACCCGAATGAAGTGCCGGCACAGCGGCACGCAGGCCAGCATCAACAGCGCCTGCAAGGCAAAGCACACCCCGGGGCCAAAATGCTGGAAGGCGCTGGGCAACACCGCCAGTCCCAGGGTTCCGAGTATCAGTTGGCCGAAGATGATCGAACCGAACGCCCGCCCGCGATCATCCAGGTGCGCGACGCTGCGGGTACACAGGATCAGCAGCGAACCGGCGGCCAGTGCAGTGACGCCCCGAGCCACCAGGAAGGCGTTGAAATAGCGCTCCAGCAACAGCGCCGAAGCCAGGTTGCCGCCGATGTACAGGCCCATGAACAGCAAGGCCCAGCGCTGCCAGTGACCCGAGCGCAGCCAGTAGATGGCCGGCAAGGTGGCCAGGCTGCTGAAGATCAGTTCCAGGGAAAACATCGCGCCGATCCGGCTCGGGCTCAGGCCGATCTGCGTGGTCAATTGCATGGACAGGGCCGGGGCCCAGAGGAAGGTCGCCGGCAGCACCGACGCACATAGGGTGATGGTGATCAGCAGCCAGCGATGACTGGCCTCGCCCGGCAGGGCTGCAGGTTCGGCGGTAGCGCTCACGATAGGCACCTTCGTTATTGATTGTTATGGGTGAGGTGGCACGGCAACGGCTGCCAATCTAGCAACGGCCCAGGCGGCGACCGGCTTCAATTGATGACGACTTTTTGTCTTTTCACGCCAATGCCCGCAGGCGCTATCAGGTTGGCCAGGCGCACCGGCGAGCCGGGGCATTGACAAGCTCGATGGCGGCTTCGACCATCGGCGCCGCAACGGCCGCTGCCGGCCATGACTCAGGAGATCAAGGATGAAAAGGCTTTCGCTGGCGCTGTGCCTGATGGCAGGCATGGGCCAGGCTGGCGCGATGGACCTGGCGGCGGCACGCCAGTCCCTGAAGAACTATGGACTGGCCTACTGCATGGCCAGGCAGTTTCCCGAGCGCTCGGCCATGGGCGAGGACGTTGGGCATGCCATCGGCATGTATGGCGTCATGGGCGGTGGCCTGCATCAGGTCCTGCAGGACGAAGACACACTCACCACCCTGCATGACCCCTATGACGCCACCACCGACTACGTCTTCAAGGCTTATGACCAGGTCGCGGCCAACAGCAAGCACCGTCCTGGCAAGGTCGTGCTGCACGCTTGCTTGCAGGTCTACAACTCCAGAGCCTTCGACCGGTTCATCCGGACCCAGGACTCCTACATCCGCCAGCAAGACCTGCAAGCTGCCGGCCCCGCCTCCTAGCCAGTGGCACCAGGCCCGCCATGACCTGGCCGCCCTGACGCGCACCGACAGCAACCGATGGCAGGTGTCGCTTAAACACCGGTCGAGGTCGAATCCAGCGCTCGGCCAGTGGTGCCACTGTCCATACTCAGCCACTTGCCCCTGGTAATGGAATACGCCCGTGAACCTGCCGCAGCCGCCCGCTTCTTCCCTGGTCAATCCCCTGCCCCTGGACCCGCAACAGCGGCGGCTGTTTCAGGAACAGGGCTACCTCAAGCTGCCGGGATTGCTGACCAGCGCCGCCATCGAATCGCTGCGCCAGCTGGTGGAGCAGCAACTGCGTCCGACCCAGGCCAGCGCTGGCGAGGGGTTCAACCGCCTGACCCACCGCCTGGACCAGGACGGTATTCTCCGGCAACTCCAAGGCCAGCCGGCACTGGCCCAGGTACTGACTTACCTCACCGACAGCCGGCTGATCCTGTGCGAAGCCCAGGGCTTCGAGCTAGACCAGGGGCGCTCGGGTTTCGCCTGGCACTACGACTCGCTGAACTTTCGCTACATCCGCCCCCAAGACCCGGCCTTCAGCCTGTGGCTGCCCCTGCAACCGGTACGCCCAAAGGCACAGGGTGGCGGCATGGCCTGGGTGCCGCTGTCGCTGTGCTCGGCCCTGGGCAACTTCCAGTTTTCGCGAATGCTGGCCCAGCAACTGGCCCAGGGCGAGTCGATCACCGAACTGTCCGAGCTCTTGCGCCAGACCTACGCCAGCCCGGGACCTTTGACCGAGCGCTTCGAGCGACAGCGCATCGAAGAAGCCTTCGAGCCCGGCGATGCCCTGCTGTTCAGCAAGTACCTGTGGCACCGCTCCAGTCCCTTGCTCGCCGGTGAGCTGCCACGGCGCCAGGCCGTGACCCTACGCCTGGTGGCTGCCCAGGCACGCCTGGACCCGCTGTTGCAGGACGGCGAGACCCGTACCACTGGCGGCCTGGGCATGGGCCAGGAACGCGGGGCACTCAAGCCGCGGTCCTACGGCTCGCGCTTCGTCGATATCCAGGCCGGCGACCTGCTCAGCCGCTCGGCCCACTGCGGGCCGCTGCTGTGAGTCGGCCTCAGCCCTGCACACCGCCACCCAGCAGCACCTGCTGCTGGGTGGTGCACAGCTCCATGAGGTAGTCCCAGACCACCCGCAGGCGCACCGACTTGTGCAGCTCGCGGCGGGTGCTGATCCAGTAGGCGCGCTGGATGCTCTCGGTGGGCAGCAACGGCACCAGCTGCCGGTCCTCGGCGGCCATATAGCACGGCAGCACCGCGATCCCCAGGCCCGAACGGGCCGCCTCCTGCTGGGCGATGACGCTGGTGCTGTGGAACAACACCTGGGGGTTGCGGCAAAAGCTGTTGAGGAACATCAGTTCCTGGCTGAACAGCAGGTCGTTGACGTAGCCGATCCAGGCATGGCGCCCCAGGTCCTCGCGATTGCGCAGCGGTGGGGCGCGGTCCAGGTAAGCCTGGCTGGCGTACAGCGCCAGGCGGTAGTCGGTGAGCTTGCGGGTCACCAGCATGTCGGCACTGGGTCGTTCCAGGTGGATGCTGATTTCCGCCTCGCGGTTGAGGATGCTGACGAACCGCGGCACCGCCACCAGTTCCACCTCCAGCCCCGGGTAACGCTCGAACAGGCCGCCCATGCGGCTGGCGAGGAACTTGACCCCCAGGCCCTCGGTGACGCCGACGCGGATCTTGCCCAGCAACGCGCTGGACTGGGTGATTTCCTCCTGGGCCAGCAGCGCCACGTTCTCCATGGCCTCGGCGTGCTTGAGCAGCGCCTCGCCGGCCGGGGTCAGCTCATAGCCCTGGGCGTGCTGGACGAACAGCGCGGTGCCCAGGGCCTTCTCCACCGCCTCGATATGCCGCGCCACCGTGGCGTGGGTGGTGTTCAGCCGTCGCGCCGCGGTGAGCAGGCGACCACTGCGTTGCAGTTCGAGAAAAAAGCGCAGGTCGTTCCAGTCGAACATGGGGATTCCTTGCCGGTGCCTGGGGGCTAATGCTGTTAGAAAACGCACAGCGGGTGGGCAAAAACTAACATTCTTTTAACGAAAGCTAACAACTAGGATGAAGCACAAGGCTGCCGCGGATGACGGACAGCTGCTAACAGGCCCTTGAAAAATGTAGGCGAGGCAGCCAGCGCAAGGCGAAAACAGGCGAAAAAGCGCAATTTACATGTGGTAAATGAGCATTTTGAGCCTGTTTTCAACGCAGCGATGGCAACGCAGGTAGTTTTTCAACGGCCTGCTAATAAGAATCTGCCAACGAGGTCACGAATGCTTCCTGCCTTTGACGCTTTCGACTACATCGTGGTCGGTGCCGGTCCCGCCGGCTGCCTGCTGGCCAATCGCTTGTCCGCCAACCCCCAGCACCGGGTGCTGCTGCTGGAAGCCGGCGGACGCGACAACTACCCCTGGATCCACATTCCCGTCGGCTACCTGTTCTGCATCGGCAACCCACGCACCGACTGGTGCTTCAAGACCGAGGCCGAACCGGGCCTGCAAGGCCGCGCCTTGAGCTACCCGCGGGGCAAGGTGCTGGGGGGCTGTTCATCGATCAACGGCATGATCTACATGCGTGGCCAGGCTGCCGACTACGATGGCTGGGCCGCCGAGGGCAACCCGGGCTGGAGCTGGAGCGAGGTCCTGCCGCTGTTCAAGAAGAGCGAGAACCACTTCGCCGGGGCCAGCCCGCTGCACGGCGCCGCCGGTGAGTGGCGGGTGGAGCGCCAGCGCCTGTCGTGGCCGATCCTCGATGCTTTTCGCAGCGCTGCCGAACAGAGCGGCATCCCACGGATCGACGACTTCAACGGCGGCGACAACGAAGGCTGCGGCTACTTCCAGGTCAACCAGAAGGCCGGGGTGCGCTGGAACGCCGCGAAGGCCTTTCTCAAGCCCATCGCCCAGCGCCCCAACCTCACCGTCCTGACCGGCGTCGAGGTGCAACGGCTGCTCCTCCAAGACGGCCGCGCCACGGCGGTGCGCGCCATGGCCCAGGGACGCCAGCAGGACTTCAAGGCCCGCCGGGAGATCATTCTCTGTGCCGGCTCCATCGGCTCGCCGAGCATCCTCCAGCGTTCCGGCATCGGCCCGGTGGCGTTGCTGCAACGCCTGGGCATCGGCGTCGCCCATGCCCTGCCCGGGGTCGGCGGCAACCTCCAGGACCACCTGCAACTGCGGTTGATCTACAAGCTGGACAACGCCCGCACCCTGAACCAGATCGCCGGCAGCCTGTGGGGCAAGATGGGCATGGGCCTGCGCTACCTGTACGACCGCAGCGGCCCGCTGTCCATGGCTCCCAGCCAGCTCGGCGCCTTCGCCCGCTCCAGCCCCGAGCAGGCCACCGCCAATCTCGAATACCACGTGCAGCCACTGTCCCTGGAACGCTTCGGCGAACCCTTGCACGATTTCCCGGCGTTCACGGCCTCGGTCTGCGACCTGCGCCCGCAAAGCCGTGGCCGGGTCGAGATCCGTTCCGTGGACGCAGGCCAGGCGCCGCTGATCCAGCCCAACTACCTGAGCCATCCGCAGGACCTGCAAGTGGCGGCCGACGCCATCCGCCTGACCCGACGCATCGTCGCCGCCCCGGCCCTGCAAGCGTTCAGTCCCAGCGAGTACCTGCCCGGCGCGCAATTGCAAAGCCAGGAGCAATTGCATGAAGCCGCAGCGAAGATCGGCACCACCATCTTCCATCCGGTGGGCACCTGCCGCATGGGCCACGACGCCCAGGCCGTGGTGGACGCCCAACTGCGCGTGCACGGCATCGCCGGGCTGCGCATCGCCGACGCCTCGATCATGCCGCGCATCACCTCGGGCAACACCTGCTCGCCGACCCTGATGATCGCCGAGAAGGCCGCCGAACTGATTCTGGCCACGACTACAAGGAGCCCTGCCCCGGAAAAACAGACCGCCTCCCCCGCCTGATTGTAGGGGCGAAGCTCGCCCGCGACAGGGCCAGCCGGCACGCCAGAGAGATCGAGCCGCCGACGCTATCGCGAGCAAGCTTCGCTCCTACAGAAAAGATCCAACGCCGGACCGTAGGAGCCAGGACTGCGAAAAACAAGATAGCGACGCCATCACTGGCGCCGACAGTGGAACAACAAAAACAATCACTGTGAGGGATATCGATATGTCGGAACATGCTCAAGCGATGGACACCACGGCCGTGGCGCCCACCAGCAAGGAAAGCCAGAAAGTCATCTTCGCCTCGTCCCTCGGTACCGTCTTCGAGTGGTACGACTTCTTTCTCTACGGTGCCCTGGCGGCGGTGATCAGCAAGCAGTTCTTCGCCGGGGTCAACGACACCACGGCCTTCATCTTCGCCCTGATGGCCTTCGCCGCCGGCTTCGTGGTGCGCCCCTTCGGCGCCCTGGTGTTCGGCCGCCTGGGGGACATGATCGGGCGCAAGTACACCTTCCTCGCCACCATCATCCTCATGGGCCTGGCCACCTTCGCCGTAGGCCTGTTGCCCAACTACGCCAGCATCGGCATCGCCGCGCCGATCATCCTGGTGGCCTTGCGCATGCTCCAGGGCCTGGCCCTGGGCGGCGAATACGGCGGCGCCGCGACCTACGTGGCCGAGCATGCGCCCCATGGCAAGCGCGGCCTGCACACCAGCTGGATCCAGTCCACCGCGACCCTGGGCCTGCTGCTGTCGCTGCTGGTGGTGCTGGCCTGCCGCTACTTCACCGGCGATCAATTCGACGTCTGGGGCTGGCGCTTGCCGTTCCTGCTGTCGATCGTGCTGCTGGGCATCTCCACCTGGATCCGCATGAGCCTGCACGAGTCGCCAGCGTTCCTGAAGATGAAAGAAGAAGGCCGCGCCAGCCAGGCACCGATCCGCGAATCCTTCGGCAAGTGGGAGAACCTCAAGGTGGTGCTGATCGCCCTGCTCAGCATCAACGCCGGCCAGGCGGTGACCTTCTACGCCGCGCAGTTCTACGTGCTGTTCTTCCTCACCCAGTTCCTCAAGATGGACCCGGCCCTGGCCAACAGCCTGCTGATCATCAGTGTGGTGATTGGCGCGCCGATGTTCATTTTCTTCGGCTGGCTCTCGGACAAGGTCGGCCGCAAGCCGGTGCTGATGCTTGGCCTGCTGTTGGCCACGGCGCTGTACTTTCCGATCTTCAAGGGCCTGGCCCACTACGCCAACCCGGCCATCGACCAGGCCAGCCGCCAGGCGCCCATCACCGTCACCGCCGACCCGGCCACCTGCACCTTCCAGTTCGACCCGGTGGGCAAGGCACGCTTCGACAGCCCCTGCGACAAGGTCAAGACTTTCCTGGTGAAACAGGGCCTGCCCTATTCCAGCATCGCCGCCCCGGCGGGCAGCCCGGTACAGGTCAGCATCGGCGACGTGAAGATCGACGGTTTCGACGAGGCGGCGCTGCGCGGTGCGGTGACCCTGGCCGGCTATCCGCAACAGGCCGATAACCAGAACGTCAACAAAGCCATGGTGGTGGCGCTGATCGTCGCCCTGATCCTGATCGCCGCCATGTGCTACGGCCCGCTGGCGGCGCTGATGGTGGAACTGTTCCCGACCCGTATCCGCTACACCTCGATGTCCTTGCCCTACCACATCGGCAACGGCTGGTTCGGCGGCTTCCTGCCCACCGTGTCCTTCGCCCTGGTGGTGTACACCGGCGACATCTTCTATGGCCTGTGGTACCCGGTGGCGATCACCGGGGCCAGCCTGCTGGTGGGCCTGCTGTGCCTGAAGGAAACCCGTGAGGTGGACATCAACCACAACTGATGACCACGGCCGCCGGCCAGGGCACGGCCCTGGCAGGCGGCCGGTTCACTCAGGTGTTGTTGCAACCCTTGGCGATGGAGTCCTCATTGGAGGTATAGGGGCGCGAGGGCTCCAGGTTCCACTGCGGCTTGTCCCGGGCGATGTTGAAGTGGCAGACCAGTTGGCGGCGCATGCTGCCCACCGTGCTGTCGCGGTTGTCCGGGTTGTTTTTCCACTGGGCGTCCAGGTAATGATCGCTGGCCAACTCGTTGAAGAAGTTGTTGGTCTGGTTGTCCTGGACCTTGCGCCCGCAGTCGGTGGGGGTGACTTCCAGGGTCATGACCTTCTTGCCGAACCCCGGGTCATCCCGCTCGATCCAGGTGGCACTCTGCACATAGCGTTCGCAGCTGTTCTTCTCGGTGATGGGGTAGATCACCTGCTTCTTGTTGTCGTAGACGAAGTTCGCCTCCTGCTGGGGTGTCTGCGGCAGCTTCATGTTGATCACCGGCAGGTACTGCTGGACCGCCTTGTACCACTGGATCTGGTTCAGGCGCGCGCCCTCCAGGCCGCCCTCCTCGGTGTAGAACAGCGCCAGGATCGACGGCGACTGCGGCGGCTTCTCTTCCCACTTGGCCAGGCGCAGCTCGTTCTGGGTACCGAAGGATTCGGCGGCGATCTGCGCCATGGAGCGGATGCTCTGGTAAAACGCCGGGCCAGCTGCGGCATTGCGCTCGTCGCGTACGTCGAAGGAGCACTGGCGCGAATGATCACCCCGATTCTGCCGGTAGTTGGCGCCCCATTGCTCCGCGGTGGTCACGCCGATCTCGTGGCAGTACTTCTCGACGCTGCCCGGGGTGCGCCGCGAGTCGGTGCAGCCTTGCTGCTGGCGGTCGTCGGTGGCGGCATCGATGGGGAAGGAGCACAGCACGGCGTAGTCCTGGTGATCCTTGGGGTTGCCGAAGATAGTGTCGAAGATGAAGCCGCTCTGCAGGCCGTAGGCCAACTTGCGGAACTTGGAGTCCTTGCGCAGGTAGGACGCCGAGACGCCGCCGCTGGCCTGGCTTTTCGGGCTGATGCTGTAGAACTGGTAGTCGGTGGAGGGCCAGGTGGCGCGAAACAGCACCCCAGAGCAGAGGAACGCCGGCTTGGACGGGCCGCCGCAATCCTGGCGGGTGTCGTTATACAACTGGTTGAGACGGGCCACGGTATCGCTGCCCTGGTCGGCTTGCGCGCTAGACAGCAGGCACAGGCCAGCCAGGCCCATGGCCAGGGGGATGGAGGTACTGAGTTTCATGAGATGGCTTCCGTGTGGGGTGAAATCCATGGTCGGCCACAGGCACGGCCGATACCGCCAGAGGATAGAAGCGTCCCCTGGCGCCATCCGGTTTTTTCCCCGGGGTGTCCCGGATCGCCGCTGCCCGGGCCCGGCACCGCGCGGCTTGAATTAACCGCGGCTTTACGCCACTGTCTCGGCACTTTTGCGGCGGAGACCCTGGCATGCTGTTCATCCTTCCCACAGTGGCGGCCCTGGCCTTGGCGCTGTTGTTCTGGCGGCGCCAGAAAGCCCTGGCGGCCTTGCGCCGCGAGGCCTTCATCCGCAGTTTCAGCCTGCCGCCCGGGCTCTTTACGCCCCTGCGCACCCGGCACCCCCACCTGACGCTCAAGGACTGCCAACTGGTCGCCCAGGGCCTGCGCCAGTTCTTCCTGGCCTACTTGAAAAGCGGCCAGCGCTACGTGTCGATGCCGTCCCAGGTAGTGGATGACCTGTGGCACGAATTCATCCTCCATACCCGTGATTACCAGGCGTTCTGCCACCAGGCCTTCGGCCAGTTCCTGCACCACACCCCGGCGGCGGTCCTCGGCCAGAATGCCGAGCGCCAGAGCGACAACGGCCTGCGCCGGGTCTGGCGCCAGGCGTGCCTCGAAGAAAACATCCACCCCGCCCAACCCAGCCGCTTGCCGCTGCTGTTCGCCCTGGATGCCAAGCTGAAGATCGCCCAGGGCTTTCACTACGTCGCCGATTGCCAGTCGCTGCGGCGCCTGACCGATAACGGCGCCGGCAGCACGGTGATCCATTGCGGCAGCGAGCTGCACAGCAGCTCTGCAGACAGCGACTCGTCCCCCAGCAGCTCCGACAGCGACAGCTCGCGCTTCGGCGGCGATGGCGGCAGCAGCGACGGCGGCGGTGACAGCAGTGGTTGCGGAGGCGGCGGTTGTGGCGGTGGGGGCGGCGACTGAGCGCCGGGGAAACCTGTGGCGGCCGCGCTGCTACCGAAAAGGTGGCGGGCCCTGGCCGACAGAGTGGAAGCGGCGCATCGCGCGCCGCTCCACTGGACCTGATTGATCAGGCGATGATGTCGGCCGCTACCGCCTGGCCAACGATACCCACGGCGAAGTCCGCCGTGCCGTGACCGGCGAGGTCAACCAGCAGACTGCTCTGGTTGGTGCCGGCGTTGTAGCTGAGGATCGCGTCGCCCGCATGGCCACTGAAGGCCTTGACGAAGTTCAGGGTTGCGCCGCCGGTGGCGAACTGCGCGATACCGGTGAGGTCGATCTTGTCCTGGCCGCTGGTGAAATCCATGATCCAGTCCGGCGCGTTGACGGTGGAATCCGACGCCGCGCCGAAGACGAAGGTGTCCGCCCCGCTTCCGCCCCACAGGGTATCGGCGCCGCCGCCACCGTAGATGATGTCGTTGCCGGCACCACCCTTGAGGACGTTGGCCACTGCGTTACCGATCAGCAGGTCGTTGCCGGAACCGCCAATGGCGTTCTCCACGGTCACGCCATAGGCGATGGAGACGTTGCCCACCAGGCCGCCAACGTCGGAGAAGGCACCGGCGTTGAGGTTGATCTTCTGGTTATGGCTGAAGCCGGAGAAGTCCAGGGTGTCGTTGCCGCCACCGTCCCAGACCGCGAACACCAGCTTGTCGCTGTTGGAGTGGGCGCTGTAGAAGTCCCGCCCGGTGTTGGAGTTGAAGCCGTACACGGTGTCGTCGGCACGGGTCTGGTAGTTGGCGCCGTAGAGCTTCTGCACCGCGACGATGTCGTCTACCAGCGGCGCCGAGGCATAGGCGCCACTGCCGTCCTTGCTGAAGTTCTGCCCGGTGTTGCTCTCACTCCAGTAACTCATCAGGCTGTAGCCACGGGTGTCCTGGGCGTAGCTGGCGTCCTTGTAGGTGGGGTTGCCATTGCCGGCGTTGTAGGTACCAGGATGGGACAGGCCCAGGGTATGGCCGATCTCGTGGGTCAGGGTCTGGCGCCCGTAGTTGCCGGTGCCGGGAGTCTCGTTGACCCGGTACTGGCTGTTGATCAGGTACCAGGACTGGCCGTCGTAGCTACCACCGGATGGCAGATAGGCGAAGGCCGCGCCGCCGGTGCTGACGTTGTAGTTGCCGAAGGTCATGTGCCCGTCGCCACCCTTGGCCGCCTCGGTGAAGCTGACCTTGGCCACATCCGCCCAGGACTGCATCGACAGCACGGCCTGGGCCTTCTGCAAGGCGCTGAACTGGCTGAAGGTACCCAGGGACGGGTTGTAGTTGGCGGGTTTCTCGGTGAGGAAGGTGTAGGTCAGGTCGATCTTGCCGTCACCGTTCTTGTCGTGCCAGGACAGGTTCTTGCGCAGGATCGCATCCGCGGCCTGGTCGGCGGTGAACGACGGCTTGCCGTTCACCGGATCGCTGCCACCCCGGTCATAGCGGTGGCTGAAAGCCTGTACCTGTTGGTAGGCATTACTGGCTTGTGCGGCCTGGTCGGCCCAATTCCAGGTAATTTCCGACAGTGCTTTTGACAGTGTCTTTGACATTGTTACGTCCTTGTTCCAGACAGAAAATGTTCGATAGAACACAAACGACCCCGCCTGCGAGATCGTCCTATCACTCGCCCAAAGAGGCGCTCCGAAGCTGACACACTCGTCGACGGCCAGTCCATGGTTTTTTTCGCCCGCTCAGAACCCGCCGGAGCCGCGTTTCGGGGGCCATATTCCACTCGCGCAAGCGTTGGGCAGGCGATAGGCTAGGCACTGACCCGGGGTGCCAGGGAGGCCGCAACGGCCGTCCCTACCCCTTCTCGCCAGGAGTCCGTAATGCGCAAGACATTGTTGCTGGGCACTTTTATGATCATCACCGGCACCGCCCAGGCCGAAGGCATTCCCCTGTTCAACGTCGCCTGCCCCGGCAACCTGGCGGTCAGCGCCGACCAGGGCGGCCCGGTGTACATCAATGGCAAGGAGGTCAAGAGCACGGCCGTGGATGACCGGCATTTCCAGGTCAAGGCAGGCGAAGCCAACCTGCCCATCAGCGTTGAAGCAGACGATTCGGTCACCGTGAACTACACCGACAAGCACGGTGCCAGCCACTTGTGCGAAGCCGTGGACGACTGACTCGCCCAGCGGCCCAGCGGCCCGTCATGACAGCCCGGCCGCTGCTCAGCCTTAGAACAACCCCATCTGCCCACCCACCAGGGTCGAGAAGTCATCCTGCACGAACGGCAGGATGGCATCCGCCACTGGCTGCAACTGGCGCGTCAGGTAGTGTTCGTAGTCGATGGTGGCACGGCGGATCTCCAGAGGCTCGGGACCCGCCAGGGTCATCACATAGCTGATCCAGCCACCACGCTGGTATTGCAGCGGCCGGCCCTGTTCACGGTTGTAGTCGTCGGCCAGGCGCGCCGCGCGGACATGGGGCGGGACATTGCGCTCGTACTCATCCAGGGGTCGGCGCAGACGCTTGCGGTAGATCAGCAGATCGTCCTGCTGGCCGGCCAGGGTGCGCTGCACGTAGTCGCGCACATAGTCCTGGTAGGGCTGGCGGTGGAAGATCCGCCGATACAGTTCCTGCTGGAACTCCCGGGCCAGCGGCGACCAATCGGTACGTACGGTCTCCAGGCCCTTGTAGACCATCTCCTGGCTGCCATCGGCGCGCTGGACCAGGCCAGCGTAGCGCTTCTTGCTGCCCTCCTCGGCGCCGCGGATGGTGGGCATCAGAAAGCGTTTGTAGTGGGTTTCGAACTGCAACTCCAAGGCGCTTTCCAGGCCGTACTGCTCGCGCAGGTGATCGCGCCACCACTGGTTGACGTGGTCCACCAGGGCCCGGCCGATCTGCCCGGCGCGCTCCTCGTCGTGAGCGCTGCCGAGCCAGACGAAGGTGGAGTCGGTATCGCCATAGATCACCTGGTGACCCTGGGCCTCGATCAACTGCCGGGTGCGGGCCATGATCTCGTGCCCGCGCAGGGTGATGGACGAGGCCAGGCGCGGATCGAAGAAGCGGCAGCCACTGGAGCCCAGCACGCCGTAGAAGGCGTTCATGATGATCTTCAGGGCCTGGGACAGCGGCGCGTTGTGCTCGCGCTTGGCCACTTCCCGGCCCTCGGCCACCCGCTGGACGATCGCCGGCAGGCAATGCCGGGTACGGGAGAAACGCGCCCCGCGAAAACCCGCCACCGAATGCTCTTCGTCACTCTGGCGCAGGCCTTCCACCAGGCCCACCGGGTCGATCAGGAAGCTGCGGATGATCGAGGGGTACAGGCTCTTGTAGTCCAGCACCAGCACCGATTCATAGAGCCCGGGCCGCGAATCCATGACGAACCCGCCGGGGCTGGCCTGGGGCGGCAGCTCGCCGAGATTGGGGGCGACGAAACCCTGGCGGTGCATCAGCGGCATGTACAGGTGGGTGAAGGCCGCCACCGAGCCGCCACTACGATCGGCCGGCAAGCCGGTGACGCTGGCCCGCTCCAGGAGGAAGGTCAGCAGTTGGGTCTTGGCGAAGATCCGCGTCACCAACTCGCAGTCCTTGAGGTTGTAGCGGGCCAGGGCCGGCTTGTCCTCGGCGAACATGCGGTTGATCTCGTCCATGCGCTGGTAGGGATTGTCGATCGACTTGCCCTCGCCCAGCAGGGTCTGGGCGACGTTTTCCAGGCTGAAGGACGGGAAACTCCAGGTGGCCGAGCGCAGGGCCTCGATGCCATCGATGATCAAGCGCCCCGCCGCCGAGGCGAAGTAATGGTTGTGGGTGGCGTGTTCGCGCCAGTGCATCTCCTGCCCTCCACGGCCCAGGCGCAGCGGTACCGCCAGGCGCCGGGCATGCTCATGCAGCACTCGCAGGTCGAACTGCACCAGGTTCCAGCCGATGATCGCGTCGGGGTCGTGCTCGGCCAACCACTGGTTGAGCTTCTCCAGCAATTGCTCGCGACTGGCGCAGAACTCCAGGTCGAAGTCCACCGCACTGTCGTCGGCGCGGGCCTTGCCTAGCATGTACACCTGGCGCTGGCCACAGCCCTCCAGGGCAATGGAATACAACTCGCCACGCTCGCTGGTCTCGATATCCAGGGACACCAGGCGCAGTTGCGGGCGGTAGTCGAGGGCGGGTTTCATCTGCGCGTCCAGCAGCAGCCCATCCGGTCCCGGTTGGCCATTGAACTCCACCGGCGCGGTGATGAAGCGCTCCATCAGGTAGCGCTCCGGCGGGCGGATATCGGCTTCGAACACGTCGACCCCGGCCCGGCGCAGTGTCTTGTCCAGGCGGATCAACTGGTTGTGCTGCGGGCAATACAAACCCAGTACCGGACGCTGGTGAAAATCACGCAGTTGCAGGGGGCGCAGCTCGACATCCGGATCGTCAGCCAGCAGGCGCTCGGCCTGGGGCCGCTGCACGGCCGGGACAAAAGCCACGGAGGTCTGCAACGGCAGGCGCAGGTGCCGTGGCCCCTGGTCGGTGGCCAGCCAGAATTCGACTTCAGTGCCTGCTGGCGTATCGCGCCAGTGTCGCGTCAGGACGAAGCCTTGTTGTACATCCACCGCTGCAACCTCAGAACCATTTCCAGGCGCCGATTCTACCTGCCCCAGCCCTGCTTGGGGGCTCGAATGAGGGCTTTGCGGCTTTTGTCAGACAATATGTAGTGCCTGAAAATTTTCACTACAAAACCGTTGACGAGCGGATTGCGCCCTTGCATGATGCAGGCGTCCCCCCGATCGGGGGACAAGGCAAAGGTGTTATGAGCAAGCTCGTCTGACCGCCGAGCTGTTGACCCGGATGTGTACTGCCCACAAGGCAGATTGATGAAACTGACCTGGCATTGACCGTTCGCGATTCGACGGGAAAGCCGGCGAGAACTCTTCAAGATGCTTGTGGCCGATGGTGGGAATGTCGGCAGCTTCATCCAGGTTCATGCTGCTTTCTATCGTTGTGGCGCTCTGTGCGTAGCAGTTAATCAAGGTAACTACACACATCAGGCTCTGGGCCTTATCTGTATCCGACAGACACCCTCTGTCGCCCTGTTTCCGGTATCAGGGTTCAACTTACCGATGTAGCAAGATGAATTAGCTAAACAACTTAGATAGATCGATGAATGGTCAAGGGGGCTACAAATGAATCTTAATAACCATCCCACTATTGATGAATTGGCACGTATGTTCGCCGCACGCAAAGACAGCCACGACAGCCATATCCTGTGGATTGCCAAGTCGGGCCAAGTGCATATCGACTGCCTGTCGCCCCATAGCCATGAAGCAGAATTCGACCGCAACAACCAGGATCTGGCAGCCCGCCTGAAGATGTACCGCCGCGGCCAGGGTTATGTCGGCAAGAAAGCCGCCGCCGACAAGGACTTCATCGGTCGGGTACTGGAGACCCTGAAGAACGAATGGCAGTCGCTGCGCGGCAATCCGGAAGTTCGAGTCATCGATCGGTTTTGTTGAGACAAGTTTAATCTCAATATAAAACAACAGGGGCGCTGAACTTTCAGCGCCCCTTTTTATTGCCCGCAATTAATCCGAACAACATCTTCCAGCTCACTCATCGCGATTCATGAACACGATCACCTGGCAACTGGACAGCCTGACGGCCAATTAGTAGCATCGCCCCGCTCAAACCGGCCAGGCGGTTGGCAAAGAGGGCTGCAGTATTCACTGACGCCTCGATGTCACCACCAGGCACGATATTCGAAAGCCAAGTCGAACCTTAAAAAAGGGGCGGCGGCAAAAACTGAGTGCAACACCTGACCTTTCCGGTACGGTGCTGCCCCTATGTCATATACCGAACTCAGCGTTGAAGAACGCGCCACCATCCAAATCGGCCACGCCCAGGGCTTCAGCCTGCGCAGGATTGCTCGCCTGATCAATAGGTCTCCTTCGACCATCAGTCGAGAGCTGCGCCGCAATCGAGATGTCTGTGGCAGCTACTCGGCCCGCGCGGCCCAGGAGCAGATGAAGGCCCGCCGCCAAGTCTGTCGACCGAGCCGAAAGCTGCTGCCGGGGAGCGAGCGCTTCGAACTGGTGGTTCATATGCTGCGTGAGCGTTTGTCTCCCGAACAGATTGCCGGCAAGCTGCGCCACATGAACATACCTAGCCTCAGAGATGCCTACGTCTGTCGCGAGACGATCTACAACGCGATCTATGCCCTGCCAGTGGGTGAGCTGCGTAAGGAGCTGATCATCTGTCTGCGCCAAGGCAAGACGACGCGCCGGCCGCGCTCTGGTGGCGTGGATCGGCGCGGCCAGATCCCCGAGATGGTCAGTATTCATGTGCGCCCGCCGGAGATTGAAGACAGGCTGATGCCGGGGCATTGGGAAGGCGACCTCATCAAGGGTAAGGCCAACGCCTCGTCCGTCGGTACGCTGGTGGAACGCACCAGTGGGTACCTGATGTTGGTGAAGATGAACGACGCGACGGCGACTTCGGCGCTGGAAGGCTTCAGCGCCGCGCTCAATAGCATGCCGCTGGAGATGCGCAAGAGCATGACTTACGACCAGGGCCGGGAGATGGCGCGACACGCCGAGATCACCCAAAGAACCGGCGTGGCGATCTACTTCTGCGACCCGCACAGCCCCTGGCAGCGCGGCAGCAACGAAAACATCAACGGCCTGATTCGCCAGTACTTGCCCAAGGGCACAGACCTGTCGGTACATAGCCAGGAGGAGCTGGACGCCATTGCGCTGCAACTGAACATGCGACCGCGTAAGCGCTTCGACTTCAAATGCCCAATCGAAGTTATGGACGAGGTGATGCAGAAGGCCATGGCTATGCGGCATGATGCTCCAGTTTCAATTCAATGACCGTGTTGCACTCAGCTCCTGCAACCGCCAGGACTTTGTGTGACTGATCGCAGCGGTGTCTTGCGTTACATCATTGAGCGGTACTACTCGGACGATCTGGAAGACGCCGAAGCCCGTACCGGATACAGCGTCAAGCAGATCCAGGAGTGGTGCTCAGGCCATTGCCAGCCCCAGCACATCACCGTCGAGTACTTCATTCACCGCGCCTTCACGCCTGAATTCCAGTCGGTGATCGAATTCGCCGAGTTCCAGCCGGATCAACCGGTGATGAAGCAGTTGAAGGTCCTGTTCAAAGGACACGAAGACCGGGCCGGCATCTATGCGTTCTATGACTCGATGGCCAACCTCATCTACCTCGGCAAAGCCACCAACCTGCTCAAGGAAGCCTATTCGGCCATACGCCGGGATGTGCATATCCAGTTCCCCGCGGGAATCAAGAAGAAACCCGAGAAACGCTATGAACTGGTGCGCTACATTTCTGCCTACGATGTCGGCAGCTCAGAATGGCGAGACTTTCCAAAGCATGTCGAGTCCCTGATCCTGCGTATTTCCAAGCCAATCCTGAACAAGAACATTGGTCACATCGAACAGGCGTATGCCGCGCCTGGTGAAGACTGAGACACTTGCCTGTCGCGAATACCCAGCCAGCAGGCGACAGCACGCCGCAGCGTCCTGTCGCCCTTTTATCGGCTGGGTTCAAAAGGCAAAGCACGAGCAGCCAAACGCGCCCCAGAAGCCCTGGAAATCGCTGACCGGCACCTTGGCCAGGCGAGCCCGCTCGTGCCCGTGGGCATGCACCGCGCAAGGACCGCTGCACTGGTGCAACTGAGCCGACAACGGCGCGGCAGGCTTCCAGTGCCCTGGCACCTTGGCCACCGGCGACCAGTCCGGCGTCACGGGCAAGCTGGGCGGTGCCAGCGAGTGGAAGTCGCCGGCGGCATGCACCACCTTGCCATCCACCACCGTCAACAGCGACTCGATCCACTTGATCGCCTCTTCCTCGACGCTGAAGTAGTCCGCCGACAGGGCCACCAGATCCGCCAGTTGCCCGACCTTGAGCTGGCCTTTCTTGCCCTGTTCCGAGGAGAACCAGGCGCTGCCGTGGGTATAGAGCTCCAGTGCGGTATCGCGATCCAGGCCCTGGGGATACAGAGCCAGGCCACCGACGGTCTTGCCACTGACCATCCAGTACAACGAGGTCCAGGGGTTGTAGCTCGAGACCCGGGTGGCATCGGTACCGGCGCCCACTGGAATGCCTTCGGCGAGCATGCGCTGGATCGGCGGGGTCATCTCGGCCGCCTTGGCGCCATAGCGGTCGACGAAGTACTCGCCCTGGAAGGCCATGCGGTCCTGGATCGCGATGCCACCGCCCAGGGCCCGGACCCGCTCGATATTGCGCGGGCTGATGGTCTCGGCATGGTCGAAGAACCAGGGCAAGCCGTTGAAGGGGATATCGCGGTCGACCTTTTCGAAAACATCGAGCATGCGCGAAATGGATTCGTCATAGGTCGCATGCAGGCGGAACGGCCAGCGCTGCTCCACCAGATGGCGGACCACCGGCTCCAACTCCTGCTCCATGTCCTGAGGCAGATCGGGGCGCGGCTCGAGGAAGTCCTCGAAATCGGCGGCGGAGAACACCAGCATCTCCCCTGCCCCGTTGTGCCGCAGGAAGTCATCGCCCTGGCCGTAGCGCACGCTGCTGGTCCAGTTCTTGATGTCCGCCAGTTCTTGCTTGGGTTTCTGGGTGAACAGGTTGTAGGCGATGCGCACCGTCAATTGCTGCTGGGCCGCCAGTTGCTCGATCACCTGGTAGTCGTCCGGGTAGTTCTGGAAGCCGCCACCCGCATCGATGGCACTGGTGACCCCAAGGCGATTGAGCTCACGCATGAACTGGCGGGTGGAGTTGACCTGGTACTCCAGCGGCAACTTGGGCCCCTTGGCCAGGGTGGCGTAGAGGATCATCGCGTTGGGCCGGGCGATCAGCATGCCGGTGGGATTGCCGTTGCCATCGCGGACGATCTCGCCGCCCGGCGGGTTCGGGGTATGGCGATCGTAGCCCACCACCCGCAGCGCGGCGCGGTTGAGCAGCGCCCGGTCGTAGAGGTGCAGGACAAATACCGGGGTATCCGGTGCCGCCTGGTTCAACTCTTCCAGGGTTGGCATGCGTTTTTCGGCGAACTGGAATTCGTTCCAGCCGCCGACCACCCGCACCCACTGCGGTGCCGGGGTGCGCTGGGCCTGTTCCTTGAGCAGGCGCAGGGCATCGGCCAGCGACGGCACGCCTTCCCAGCGCAGCTCCAGGTTGTAGTTGAGGCCACCGCGGATCAGGTGCAGGTGCGAGTCGTTGAGCCCGGGGATCACCGTACGCCCCTTGAGGTCGATGACCTGGGTGGTGCTGCCGCGCAAGGCCATGGCCTGGGCATCGTCGCCCACGGCGATGAAGCGCCCCTCCTTGATCGCCACGGCCGTGGCTCGAGGATTGGCCCGGTCCACGGTATGCAGGCGGCCGTTGAACAGGATCAGATCGGCAATTGCGTTGTGGTTCATGGCATGGCTCCGATTGAGGCGAAAAGGTTCAGGCCGCGCCGCGCGGTTGCAGCCAGCGGCTGAACAGGCGGGTGACCCGAGGCATGAAAACGTAGACCACCAGCAGCACGATGCTCAGGGTGATCAGCACATTGGCCTGCACGTAACCGCCAAGCCAGGGCAGCCAGGCGAACAGCGGCTTCCATAACTGCGGCACGAGGAAGGTCAGCGGCAGGATCACCAGGAAGGTCACGCAGGCTTGCTTCCAGCGCGGCGGCGGGGCCGGCGCGGCGCTGTCCTGGGGGGTGAACCAGAACTCGCGCTCGACATTGACCTCGGTCTGGTCGCCATCGGCCAGCAGGTGCTGGGCCTGTTGCACCAGTTGCCGACGGTCGTCGGAGTCCAGCCAGTCTTGCAACTGCTCGGTGCTAGCAAAGCGCAGCACGCTGGTGAAGAGGCCGAGGCCGCCGCTGTGGCCGCGCACCACATCGATCCCCAGGTGCCCCGGATAACTGCGGGCCTTGGCGATGATCTGGCGCAGCCAGGTCTCGTAGGCCTGCTCCTGCCCCTTCTTGATGCGGTGGCGCACCAGCAGGGTGACCACGCCATCGGTAAGTTCAATATTCATCTGCGACTCCGCACTGCCAGCACATTGAGCGACCAGCAGGGGCGCGCCCTGCTGCACGATATCCAGCGAGTGCCCGGGGGCACCGCCTGGCGAGCCATCACAGCCGGCGCTGCCCGGCCTTGTGCACCATGCTGTAGGCATAGTCGACACCCATGCCGTAGGCACCGCTGTGCTCCAGCACCAGGGCCATGACTGCGTCGTAGGTATCCTTGCGGGCCCAGTCGCGCTGGTACTCGAGCAGCACCTGCTGCCAGGTCACCGGCACCGCGCCGGCCTGGACCATGCGCTGCACCGCCATGTCGTGGGCTTCCTGGCTGGTGCCGCCGGAGGCATCGGTGACGATGTACACCTCATAGCCCTCGGCCAACGCCTCCAGGGCCGGGAAGGTCAGGCAGACCTCGGTCCACAGCGCCGCCATCACCAGTTTCTTGCGCCCGGTGGCCTGCACGGCCGCCACCAGGTGGCGATCCTCCCAGGAATTCATCGAGGTCCGTTCGATGGGCTGTTGCTCAGGAAACACCGCCAGCAGCTCCGGCCAGATGTAGCCGCTGAAACTCTCGGTCTCCACCGAGGTGAGGATGCTCGGTACGTTGAAGATCCTGGCGGCCTTGGCCAGGGCCACGGTGTTGTTCTTCAGGGCCTGGCGGTCGATCGATTGCACGCCGAAAGCCATCTGCGGCTGGTGGTCGATCAGGATCAGGGCCGAGTTGTTCGGGGTGAGCAATTCACGAATGGACATGGCGCGTTCCTTTTGCAGTCAGAGTGAGGGGCGAACATGACCGGCTGATGGCGCTGAAGGCGCCCTGTGGGGCCGGCTTGGTGGTTAATCTAGGTTCTGGCTGAAACAGGAACAATTCCCTAAAATCGAGAATCATTGATTCCAAAACAGGGACAATCATGGATCGTATCGAATGCATGCGCGCCTTCGTCGCCACCGTCGACGAAAGCGGTTTTGCCGCTGCGGCGCGGGCCATGGACGTGCCCCGCTCCAAGGTCAGCAAACAGATCCAGGCCCTGGAGGAAAGCCTCGGTGTGCAACTGCTGCAACGCACCACCCGCAGCCTGCACTTGACCGAGACCGGCGCCGAATACTACGAGTCCGCTCGCGAAGTGCTGGCAGCGGTGGACGAAGCCGAGCAGCGGGCCCGGGACGGTAGCGCCGAGCTGCGCGGAGTCTTGCGGGTCAATGCACCGATGTCTTTCGGCCTGCGCCGGCTCGGGCCGCTGGTGCCGCTGTTCCATGAACTGCATCCGCTGATCGAGTTGCAACTGGTGCTCAGCGACCAGCAAGTGGACCCGGTGCGCGGCGGCTTCGACGTGACGCTGCGGATCGCCAGCCTGGCGGATTCCTCCCTGGTAGCCCGGCAACTGGCGCCGGTGCCACGGATCATGGTGGCCTCCCCCGCCTACCTGGAACGCACCGGCCTGCCGCTCCAGCCCAAGGATCTGGGCAGCCACCGGTTTCTCGGCTACGGCTACCTGCAAAGTGGCGTCAGCCTGCAGTTGAGCCATGGCAGCGATACCCAGCGGGTGCATGTGACCGGCCCCCTGCACGCCAACAATGGCGACCTGCTGGCCCAGGCGGCGGAGGCTGGAATGGGGATCGCCCTGCTGCCGGACTTCATCGTCGAAGAGGCCCTGGAGGCAGGACGCCTGGTGCCGGTGCTGTGCCAGTGGCAGGCGCCGTCGATCAGCATCAACGTGGTCTACCCTTCGGCCCGGCGAGTACCGCAGAAGACCCGGGCCTTCATCGACTTCCTGGTGAGCCGGCTGGCCCAGCGCAGCGCCTGAACCGGACCAACGTACACCTGGCCGAACCGGCGCGCTCCTACACTCAAGAGAGGTTCCTGATGCTAGTGCGGTCATCATGAAAATCTCTCCTCGACTGGCCATCTCCAGCCTGCTGGGCGCCCTGGCCTACCTTGGCCTGGCGATCTGGGGACGCGGCGGCTTCGCGGCGTTCTTCGCCCACCCGGCGCTGACCTTGATCGCCATTGCCACCTTGCTCATGGTGCTGGCCTCGCTGTACAGCGAGGTCAACCTCAGCAGCGGCGAACAGGAAGACCGGGACAATCGCTGGGTGCTGCCGGTGTTCGGCCTGATCGGCCTGGCGAGCGGCTTCCTGCCGGCCTATTGCGATCGCCTGGAGTTCTGGACCTTCGGCGGCGAGGCCCTGCGCTGGCTCGGCGCGCTGTTGTTCATCGCCGGTGGCGCCTTGCGCCTGTGGCCGGTGTTCATCCTCGGCCGGCGCTTCAGCGGCTTGGTGGCCATCCAGCCCGATCACCGCCTGGTGACCGACGGCCTGTATCGCCACTTGCGCAACCCCAGCTACCTCGGCTTGCTGGTCAACGCAGTGGGTTGGGCCCTGGCCTTCCGTTCCGGGCTGGGGCTGTTGCTGGCGGTGCTGACCCTGGTGCCGTTGATTGCCCGGATCCACGCCGAGGAGGCGCTGCTCCGCGAGCATTTCGGCCAGCCCTACGAGGACTACTGCGCCCGCAGCTGGCGCTTGTTGCCCGGCCTCTACTGAAATGCCGTAAAAAAAATTAGACACCCTCGCCAAGGCCAACGCCCCGCTCTAGCCCGGGACTTGGCACCGACTCCATGGAAGCCTTCCGGGGCTGACTGACTCCACCACCCCCTTACATTGGCCAAAGGATTCTTGCAGTATGGGTTCGCCTCGGGGCTTGCTGCCCCTGAGACACCCGGAAGAATAAGCACAACGAACTCGACAGCGAGATCACCGGCCGATGTCCCTCACGAACCCGTACCACGGATTCGCCCGCCCCGCTCCCACGGCTTGCAGCCAGGGTCGCACGGGCATGGCCGTCGCACAGGGTTCGCTGCCTGCTCGCCACCTTCGCCACTTCGCCCATCCCCCTCATGAGGTCCATGAGGGTCGCGCCGCCGTCATCGGTTATTACCTGCTGGACAGGTCCTGCCCATGAAGCTCCTGGTCAACCTGCCCATGGCCCTGTGCCGTTCCCGCCTGCGCCACTCCTCACGTCCTCCGGATCACTCGCTCCTGGCCTGATCGCGCAACGTTGCGCATCACCCCTCCAGACCTGTTTTGCGTCCCTGCGAACGCCCCGTGCGTGGTGTCGTCGCAGGACCTGAAAACCTCTGCGCCCTGAAGGCGCAAGCGAGAACGACAATGAATTTTGCCGCCCCCGAAGAGGCCCGTGATTTCCTGGCCGCCAACCCCGACATCGACATGATCGAGCTGTTCATCCTCGACGCCAACGGCGTACCCCGAGGCAAGCTGCTGCACCGCGAGGAACTGCTGGCGGTGTATGAAAGCGGCCGCCCCCTGCCCAGCACCATCCTCGGCCTGACCCTCAATGGCGACGACGTGGAGAACTCCGGACTGGTGTGGGATGTGGGCGATATCGACTGCCGCGCCTATCCGCTGGCGGGCAGCCTGGTACGCCTGCCCTGGCGGCAGATCCCCACCGCTGCGGTGCAGGTCAGCATGCACCCGCAGGAAGGCCAGCCAGCCAACATCGCCGGTCCGCGTCACCTGTTGATCAAGGTCATCGACCGGCTCAAGGCCGACGGCTACTACCCGGTGATGGCCTGCGAACTGGAGTTCTACCTGCTGGATGCCAGGCGCGACGGCAATGGCCGCCCTCAACCGGCGCTGGATGCCGATGGCGGCCGACCGCGTACCACCCAGGTCTATGGCCTGCGGGAACTGGAACAGATCGAACCCTTCCTCGCCGACCTCTATGCCGCCTGCAAGCTGCTGGGCATTCCGGCGCGCACGGCGATTTCCGAGTACGCCCCAGGCCAGGTGGAGATCACCCTGGAGCATGGCGACGCCCTCGCCGCCATGGACCAAGCCGTGCGCTACAAGCGCCTGGTCAAGGCCGTGGCCCACCAGCATGGAATGCAGGCCACCTTCATGGCCAAGCCCTTCGACCACCTGGCCGGCACCGGCATGCACATGCACGTGAGCATCGCCGATGCCGCCGGCAACAACCTGTTCGCCGCCCAGGACCCGGCCGGCACCCCGCTGCTGCGCCAAGCGGTGGGCGGCATGCTCGCCTCGCTGCTGGACTCGTTGCTGCTGTTCTGCCCCAACGCCAACTCCTACCGGCGCTTCCAGGCCAACAGCTATGCGCCGCTGGCCCCCACCTGGGGCGTCGACAACCGTACCGTGAGCCTGCGGGTTCCCGGCGGCCCGGCCAATAGCCGGCACATCGAACATCGCATTTGCGGCGCCGATGCCAACCCCTACCTGGCCGCCGCGGCGATCCTCGCCGCAGTCCATCGCGGCCTGGATGAACAACTCGACCCGGGGGATCCGGTGCAGGGCAACGGTTATGCCCAGGCCAAGGAACTGCTGCCCACCGACTGGCTGACCTCGCTCACCGCCCTGGAACGCTCGACCTGGGCCCGCGAGGCCCTGGGCAGCGAATTCCTCGGGGTGTACCTGGCGGTCAAGCGCGCCGAGTACCGCCAGTTCATGGCCGAGGTCGGCGAGCAGGACTGGCGCTGGTACCTGACCCAGGCCTGAGCCCCCTGCTGGCAACCCGACTTGCTGGCCGCTGCCTACCGGCAGCGGCCCGGTTCATTCTTTTGCGAGGAGTTCCCCCATGAGCGCCGCCTTCGATCCGCGGACCCCGGCAGCCGAGCGCTGCCCCAGCTACTACAGCGCCACCCTCAACCAGGAAACCCAGTACCCGACCCTGCAAGGCAGCCAGCAGGTGGACGTGGTGATCATCGGTGGCGGCTTCACCGGCGTTGCCAGCGCCGTGGAGCTGGCCGAGCGCGGCCTGAAGGTGGCCATCGTCGAGAGCCACAAGATCGGCTGGGGCGCCAGCGGGCGCAACGGCGGCCAGGTCACCGGCAGCCTGTCCGGCGATGCCGCCATGCGCAAGCAGATGCGCCGCAGCCTGGGCGACGAAGTGGATGACTTCATCTGGCACCTGCGCTGGCGCGGGCACCAGATCATCCGCCAGCGGGTAGAAAAATACGCCATTGCCTGCGACCTCAAGCACGGCCACCTGCATGCCGCCTACAAGCCCGGGCACCTGGCCGAGTTGCGCGCCGCCTACGACGAAGCGGTGGAACGTGGCATGGGCGACGAGGTCAGCCTGCTGGACCGCGAGCAGGTCCGCGGCCTGCTGGAAAGCGATCTCTACCACGGCGCGATCAAGAACACCCGCAACCTGCACCTGCACCCGCTGAACCTGTGCATCGGCGAGGCCCGCGCCGCCGAAAGCCTCGGCGCGCTGATCTTCGAACACAGCCCGGTGCTGGAGATCGTCCATGGCCCGCAGCCGGCGGTGATCACCGCCCAGGGGCGCATCGAGGCCCGCCAGGTGCTGCTGGCCGGCGACGTCTACCACAAGCTCGAGCCCGGGCAACTCAAGGGCAAGATCTTCCCGGCCATGGGCGGCATCGTCACCACCGAACCCCTGGGTGACCTGGCCCGGCGCCTGAACCCCGAGGACCTGGCGGTGTACGACTGCCGCTTCGTCCTCGACTACTACCGGATGACCGCCGATGGCCGCCTGCTGTTCGGCGGTGGCGCCAACTACAGCGGCAAGGATTCGCGGGATATCGCTGGTGAGCTGCGGCCGTGCATCGAGCACACCTTCCCGGCGCTCAAGGGCGTGGCCATCGACTTCCAGTGGAGCTGCGCCATGGGCATCGTGATCAACCGCATCCCGCAACTGGGCAAGCTCTCGGACAACGTCTGGTACTGCCAGGGTTACTCCGGACATGGCGTGGCCACCAGCCACATCATGGGCGAGATCATGGCCGAGGCCCTGACCGGCCACCTGGGCCGCTATGACACCTTCGCCGCCTGCCAGCACATCCGCGTGCCGTTCGGCGACCAACTGGGCAACCCGATGCTGGCCGCTGGCATGTGGTATTACCAGATGCTGGAAAAACTGCGCTGAAGCCGGTCGGAGGGCATGCTAGATTCGCCCTCCAGCCACTACGGCACACCCTGGAGGAGGACCAGCATGAGCGCAGAGATGTACCAGGGCGGCTGCCTGTGCGGGCAGATTCGCTTCGAGGCCCGGGGGCCTGCCGCCAATCCCCATACCTGCTCGTGCAAGCTGTGCCAGCGCCATAGCGGCGCCCTGACCCTGGCCTGGGTCGAGTTCCCCCGCGAGCGGGTGCGTTGGACTGGCCCGGGCGGCGCGCCGAGCACGTTCAGGTCGTCGGACTATTCCAGCCGGGCGTTCTGTGCCCAGTGTGGCAGCTCCCTGGGCGCCATCGACGACGCACCCACGGTCGCCCTGCTGCTGGGGACGTTCGACAGCAACAACCGCAAGGCCCTGATGCCCACCCACCACTCCTACAAGAGCCAGCGACCGCGCTGGTGGCACGCCGGAGAAACGCCATGAGCCAAGGCAGTGGCCACGAAAAACTGGCGACGAATATCTGGACCTGGTACGGCCAGGACCAGTACCGCTGGCTCATCCTCCTGGGCGAACTGGGACCGGCCCTGGAGTTCCTGGCCATGGATGCGGACCAGCAACGGGTGGAGATCGGTTGCTGCGCGGAATGCAACCTGTGGTCCGATCAGCTGGATTACCTGGAGCGTTTCGTGCGGGATTTCCCGGCGCGGCTGGACCCGGCCCTGCACCAGCACCTGCAAGCCTTGTTGACGGCCTGTGAAGGGCTGAGCCCAGAAGCCTACGGCATGACCCTGGAGGACAACGGTTTCGAACACCGGCAATGGCAGCCATTGCGCCAGGCGGCCCAGCAAGCGCTGGAGGACCTGGGCTGGCCCGAGGCACGGGAGCATATGCCCGAGTTGGTCGCCGATTGCCGTGCGGCCCTGGACAAATGGCGCGATGGTTGAAACTGCGTGTAGCCGCTGGCGCAGACTCGGCACGAGCCACATCTGGATATCCGAAATTTGCCTGATGTACCCCTCCGCCAGGTTTGGCGGGCGCTGCGCACCCGATCGCAGCCTCGCCCGCTCGGCAGCGATTAAAGGGACCGGGTATGTGGCGCCGGAGTGCGGGGCAAGGCGCGCTTGTGGGCGGTGCGCTGGTAGGCGTTTTCGATCAGTTGGCGCACGGTGTCGGGTACCGGCTGGCCCATCAGGTAAGCGTCGATTTCCTCGTAGCTGCACCCATAGGCGTCCTCGTCCAGCTTGCCCGGCGCCAGTTCCTCCAGGTCCGCAGTGGGCGCCTTGCGCACCAGGTGCCCAGGCGCGCCAAGGGCATCGGCCAGCAGCCGCACCTGGGTCTTGGTCAGGCTCGACAACGGCGCCAGGTCGCAAGCGCCGTCGCCGTACTTGGTGAAGAAGCCCATCAACGCCTCGGCGCCATGATCGGTGCCCACCACCAGGCCATTGCTCAGGTTGGCCAGCGCGTACTGGGCCAGCATTCGGGCCCGGGCCTTGACATTGCCCTTGGTGAAATCCGTGAGTGCCGCCGAAGGTTCCAGGCCGTCGAGCTGCACCTCACGCATCAAGCCATCGACGCTGTCGGCGATATTGCAGGTGCTGATCTCATCGGGGCGGATGAATTCCAGGGACGCCTGGGCGTCGTGTTCATCCGCCTGGTGGCGATACGGCAGGCGCATGGCAATGAAACGCACCCCATGGCCGGCCTCGCGCATCTGCTCCACCGCCAGCTGGCACAGGCGCCCGGCCACCAGAGAATCGACGCCGCCGCTGATGCCCAGCACCAGGCTGTGGCAACCGGAATCACCCAGGACCTGCTGGATGAATGCCACGCGGCGGGCAATCTCGGCAGGCTCGCCGCCAGCGACCAGTTGCCGGTCGATGCCCAGTTCCCGGGCGATACGTTCTTGGGTCGGATGGGTCATGTCAGGCCTCCAGGGGCGAGTTGGCAAGATCGACGTTGAATACCTGTGCCGCATAGCGAAGGAAGGATGGGTCTTCGCAGACGTTCTTCACCGGGTCGTCGGAGAACTTCACCACCGGCTCGCCATGTACCCGCACCAGCTTCATCACGATGCTCAGCGGCTCCACACCCTCCACATCGCAGGCCAGGCTGGTGCCCATGCCGAAACCGAAGCGAGCCTGGCCGCGCACATGACGCAGGATCGGCAGGCATTTCTCGAAGTTCAGGCCGTCGGAGAACATCAGGTCCTTGCTCCGCGGGTCGATGCCCAGTTCCCGATAGCGGGCCAGGACCTTGTCGGCCCAGACCAGCGGGTCCCCGGAATCCTGGCGCAGGCCGTCATACAGCTTGGCGAAGTACAGGTCGAAGTCCTTGAGGAAGAAGTCGGTGCTAATGCAGTCGGTCAAGGCGATGCCCAGGCGCCCGCGATACTCGCGAACCCAGTTCTCCAGCGCGGCATTCTGGCTTTCCCGCAGCCGCCCCAGTTGCTGGTGCACCATCAGCCACTGGTGGGCCATGGTGCCGATCAGCGGCAGGTCGAACTCGTAGGCCAGGTGCGCATTGCTGGTGCCGACGAACACCCCGGGAAAATCACTGTGCATGATCTTCACCACTTCGCGCTGGGCCTTGAACGACAAGCGCCGGCGGGTGGAGAAGTCCGAGACCCGCAATTCGGCGAGTTCATCGCGGCTGGCATTCTTCTCCAGCCATTCGAACTTCTGGTAGAGCCGGCGAGTGACGTCCGCCAGTTCGACATCCGGGTACTTGTCGCGATTGCGCAGCTCGCTGACCATGGCCAGCACCGGTTGCTCGAACATGATGCAGTGCAGCATCGGGCCACGGACGCGGATGCTCAACTGACCCTCGACGGCGGCCACATGGATGTAGCGCAGGTTGAAGCGGAACAGCCCGAGGAATTGCTCGAAATCAGGGGTCAGGTATTCGCGAAAACGCTTGCTGAACAAAAAGCGCTGCTCGCCTTCGCGCATCTGCAGGTCGGCCAGTTTCTCCAGCTCCTGGCGGATCTCGGGGATCAGGTGCACCAGGGACTCTTTGGAGCGAACGATGAACTGGTACTCGACCTCGACATTGGGGTGCTGGTGCAGCACCGCCTGCATCATGGTGAAGGTGTAGTAGTCGGTGTCCAGCAGGCTCTGGATCACGCCGTTGTCGCGGTCAAATGCACTTTCCATGGTGACTCCTCAAACGCTGGCCAGGCTGGCGGCTTCTTCGCGGGTCGCGGCTATCGCGATACCGGCTTGCTGCATGTCGGCGATGGCCTGGGTGGCGCCCTCGGCGCTGATGGCCCGGCACGCCGGCAGGTGGATGATCACCTTGAAACCGGCGGCGGCCAGTTGCAGGGCGGTGGTCTTGACGCAGAAGTCCAGGGCCAGGCCACCAACGATGACCCGCTGCACGCCCTGGCTCTTGAGGTACTCGATGACCCCGGTGGAGAGCTTGCCGTGCAGGTCGTGGTAGCAGGCGCCGTAGGGGTGCAGGTCCGGCTCCACGCCCTTCCACACGAAATAGTCGTAGTCATAGGGGCTGGGCAATTCGTCCAGCAGGGTGAAGCCCTCGGTGCCTGGAACGCAGTGGCTGACCCAGGTCAGGTCGGCGTGTGCCAGGCCGGTGGGCTGGAGCATCTGCTCGTGCCCGGCCACCACCCAGGGAGCCTGGGGACTGTGGGCGTCCTTGCTGCCAACACGCAGGCTGGCCAGGGTCGCCATGAAGTTCAGCTCGCCACCGATGCGGTCGCCCTCGGCCACCGGCAACTCGTCCGGGCACAGCGGGGTGAAGCTCTTTTGCGCATCGACATCGAAAGAAGCGGTCTTCATCGTTTGGCTGTTCATGCTGGGTCTCTCCTCTGCATGGAGCACAAAGTACACGTCATGTACTTTTGTGGCAATCCCCCCTACTTCAGTTTTTTCAGTGTCGCCAAATCGATCACAAATTTAATGACAGCCTCAAACAGCAGTTGCAGCAGGACAAAGCGGTGATAAAGTACACGTCATGTACCAACATAGGATAAGCCGATGTTCGAACTGGCCCTGTATGGCGGCGCTTTCAATCCGCCCCACGCCGGACACGCCCAAGTGATGCTCGAGGCCGCTCGCCATGCCCGGCGCGTCCTGGTGGTGCCCAGCTTCCGCCACCCCGACGGCAAGCGCATGGCCGATTTCGAACAACGGGCACTCTGGTTGCAGGCCATCACCGGACACCTGCAAGCACAATGCCCGACCGAGCTGGCGGTGAGCCGCCTGGAGCAGACACTGGCGCTGGCCGATCCCGGCCCGGTATACAGCATCACCCTGCTCGAACGCCTGGCCGACGACCTGGCCCTGGAGGGCAAACGCATCGCCCTGGTGGTCGGTGAGGATGTCGCGCGGCAGCTGCCCAGGTTCCATCGCGGCCAGGAGTTGCTGCAGCGTTTTTCCATCCTGTGCATCGAGGAACAGCCTGGGGTGCGCAGCACGGTCTTGCGTCAATGCCTGGCTCGTGGCGAAACACCGCCCAGCCAGTGGCTGGCTCCGGGGATGAATCCGCTAAACTACGGCCTCTACGCCGCCCACGGAAGTTGATATGCACGACCGCCCCACCCTCGCCAACGCCTACCTGCACACCATCGACCTGTGCCTGTTGCGCTACAACCGTGACAGCGGCGAACTGGACATCCTCCTGCACCAGCGTGACAGCGAACCCTTCGCCGGACACTGGGCGCTGCCCGGGATCGTGGTCAACGGCGATGTCGAGGACCGCAGCCTGAACGACGCGGTGGAACGCCTGCGCCGCTCGAGCAAGGTGGACATGCCCCTGGCCTGGCTGGAACAGGTGGGCACGGTGGGCGATGCCTTCCGCGATCCGCGCTGCTGGTCGTCCTCGACCTTCTACCTGGGGATCGCCAGCGAACCCGTGCAGCCTGGCCCGCAGCAAGGTTTCTTCAGCTTGCGGGAAGTGGCCAGCGGCACCTTCAAGCTGCCCTTCGACCACAACAGCCTGGTGGCCCAGGCCCATGAACGGCTGCTGTCCAAATCCCTGTACAGCAGCCTGCCGCTGATGTTCCTCGGCAACGAGTTCAGTGCCCCCGAGGCCGTGGCGATCTTCTCTATCGTGCTGCAGCGCCCGGTGCTCAAGACCAGCATCCGCCAACGCCTGCTGAAGATGAGCGAAGCCGGCTACCTGCGCGACACCGGGCGCAAGAAGAGCGGCGACGGCGGCCGCCCCCAGGCGACCCTGGACAACCTCAAACCCGAGCAGGTGTACCTGTTCGATCGCTGCTTCCTGGAGTAACCCACATGAGTTCGACCCCCGATAACCAGTGCCTGCTGGAAACCCCCTATTTCAGGGTGGTCCGTGAGCAGGGCTACTTCATCATCAAGGAGGCCCAGGCAGTGAACGGCGTAGTCGCCATACCGACCCTGGCCGATGGCCGGCTGATGCTGGCCGACCTCAGGCGCCGGGCCATCGGCGGCCAGTCCATCGAGTTTCCACGAGGGGCCATCGACGCCGGCGAAAGCCCCTGCGATGCCGCCGCCCGTGAACTGCTGGAGGAAACCGGCTGGCAGGCATCGCAGGTGCGCCAGCTGGGATTGCTGCACAGCAACACCTCGCTGATCGCCAGTGCCGTTGCCGTGTGCCAGGTGGAAATCACCGAGCAGCAGGCCGGCGCCACCGATGGCGAAGTGGACAAGGTGCTGTGGGTCAGCCGCCAGGAACTGCTGGCGATGATCGCCGCCGGGCGCATCACCGACGGCCATACCCTGTCGGCGGCGATGATGCTGCTGGCCCACGAAGCGAGCTAGGGGCGCCCCCACTTCTCCAGGGCGAACTCGACGAAACTGCGCAGCTTGGGCAGCCGGTAGCGGTCCTGGGCATAGAGCAGGTGCATCGCCCGCAAAGGCAGCTGGTAGTCCTGCAACACGGCCACCAGCCGCCCCTGGCGCAGGTCTTCCTCCACCAGCGCATCGGGCATCATCACGATCCCCAACCCGCCCCGCGCCGCGCGATGCAGGCCGGAGGACGTATTGGCCAGCAATGAGCCGGACACCGGTATCAGCACATCTCCCTCGGGCCCGTGCAAGGGCCACTGGGTCGCGGTGGAACTCCACTCGTCTCCCGCCGGAAAGGCAAAGGCCAGGCAGTTGTGCTGCGCCAGGTCCTCGGGCACCTGCGGCGTGCCATGGTGCTCCAGGTATTGCGGCGCGGCGCAGATGGTCAGGGTGTAGTCCTGCAATGGCCGGGCAATCAGTGCATTGGTGTCCAGGTTGCCCAGGCGGATGGCCACGTCGAAGGTGCCATCGGTGAGGTCGAAGCGCTGGTTGGCCAGGTTCAGCTCGACCTTGACCTCGGGGCAACGCTGACGGAATTCACTCAGGGCCGGCGCCAGGCGTTCGGTGCCGAACGTCACCGGTGCGGTGATGCGCAAGGTCCCGGACGGCGTGCCCTGGGCCTGCTCCGCCAAGTGCTCGGAGTCGGCCACCAGGCCCAGCACCGCCAGGCAACGCTGGTAGTACTCGGTGCCGAACTCGGTCAGGCGCTGGCGGCGGGTGGTGCGATTGAGCAGGCGCACCCCCAGGCGTTGCTCTAGGGCCCGCAGGTGATTGCCCACCATGGTGGTGGAAAGGCCGCATTCCCGGGCGGCGGCGGTCATGTTCCCCGCCTCCACCACCTTGACGTACACCGACATGGCCTGGAACAGATCCATTATCAACTCCTACTTCAAGATGATTAAAGATCTTCCGAGTTTATCTAGCCTGGCTGGCTAACGATACTGGCGACCCCCCCACCCGTGATGGAAGTGAACCGCCATGAGCGCCGCCCTGATGAGTACCTACCAGCCTTTGTCCCTGAACTTCAGCAAAGGCCTGGGCACCCGCCTCTGGGACCAGGCCGGCCGCGAATACCTGGATGCCATCGCCGGCGTGGCCGTGACCGGTGTCGGCCATTCCCACCCGCGCCTGGTCAGCGCCATCAGCGAGCAGGCCGGACTGCTGCTGCACACCTCCAACCTGTACAGCATCGACTGGCAGCAACAACTGGCGGGCCGGCTGACGGCGCTGGCCGGCATGGACCGGGCGTTCTTCAACAACTCCGGGGCCGAGGCCAACGAAACCGCACTGAAACTGGCGCGCCTGCATGGCTGGTACAAGGGCATCGAGCAACCGCTGGTGGTGGTGATGGAGAACGCCTTCCACGGCCGCACCCTGGGCACCCTGTCGGCCAGCGACGGGCCGGCGGTCCGCCTGGGCTACGGGTCATTACCCGGGGATTTCCTCAAGGTACCCTTCGGTGACCTGGCGGCCCTGGAGCAGGCCGCCAGCCGCCATGGCGCGCGCATCTGCGCGGTACTGCTGGAACCGATCCAGGGCGAGAGCGGCATCCAGCTGGCACCAGCAGGTTATCTGAAGGCGCTGCGCGAGCTGTGTTCCCGGCGCAACTGGCTGCTGATGCTCGACGAAATCCAGAGCGGTATCGGTCGCACCGGCCGCTGGTTCGCCTGCCAGCACGAAGGCGTGGTGCCGGACGTGATGACCCTGGCCAAGGGCCTGGGCAACGGCATTCCCATCGGCGCTTGCCTGGCCCGGGGCAAGGCCGCGCAGCTGTTCACCCCCGGCAGCCATGGCAGTACCTTCGGCGGCAACCCCCTGGCCTGCCGGGTGGCCTGCACGGTGCTGGAGATCATCGAGGAACAGGGCCTGCTGGCCAACGCCGAACACCAGGGAGCGTTGCTGCTCAAGCTGTTGCGCGAGGAACTGTCGGGGCATCCGCAGGTGCTGGAGGTTCGTGGCCTGGGCTTGATGATTGGCATCGAACTGCGGCATCCGGCTCCGGACCTGGTGCAAGCTGCCGCCCGGGATCATGGGCTGCTGATCAATGTCACCCGGGGCAAGACCATCCGCCTGCTGCCACCGCTGGTGATCGATGAGGGCGAGGTGCGGACGATCGTCCAGGCGTTGCGCCAGTTGCTGGATCGCCCTTGAGCGCAACCGGGAAATACCTCGGGGTGCGGAGCAATGCCGGGGGCTAATGCAGCCTGCTCCCGGCAGGTCCTGAAACCAGGCTCAGTCGTCCAGGGCCTGGGGCGCCGACGCAGGCTTGGCTTGCTTACCGGCCTTGGCATTCTTGGCCTGGGGTTCCGGCGCCGGGGCCGGGGCGGCCGCCTGCTTCTCGGCCGCCGGCAATTGATCGATGGCGCTGAACACGTCCTTGAGTTCGATCGCCCCGGAATGCTCCAGCTTCTTCTCACCATCCTTACCCACCAGGATCACCTTGGTCTGGGCCCCCGCACCCAACTTGAGGCTACGAATCAGGGCCATGGTGGATTGCGGATCGATGTCCTTGCCATCGCGCTGGCCGATGGTATTGAGCACCGTGTACAGGACCATGTTGCGTTCGTTGAAGGCCTGGCGATTGGCGGGCTCTTCCAGGGACTTCTTCAAGCTCACCAGGGTCGGGTCGACGCTGCTGGGGGCGATCACGATCAATGGCCGTGATTTGCCCAGGTCCTGGGTCAGTGGGCCATCGTTGTCGGCAGCCAGGACGGGGCCTGCGACAGCGAGCAGAGTTGCGAGGGTCAATGACCGAATGAACATGCGTCTCTCCTTATATTTTCCACGCAGTAATGATTGCGCATTGCGGGAAAAGGTCCAGGCCGCTACTCAAAATCTGACATTTTTTTGGCCGCTCGCCCACGCTTGCCCCAGGCTCCCTACAGGCAGCGCAAATCAAGGGACCCAGTGATCAGGCAAGCCCCTGGGGCAGGCTGCGCGGTAAGTTCTTGTTGCATATTGGCAGGCTGGTTGTGGCAGGTGGGCAACTCGACCCATTAACTTTCATCCCCCGCGCCTGACCGACCGTTCATTCGAACACTGACTCGTTCCACACCAACCTATACGAACACGAAGTCACCACAAATAATAAGAAGTTATTTAACGATCAATTAAAAGTTATTTACAACGCGTCATTTTTCAAACGCCAGAAAACAGTCGCAAGACACCTTGAAAACTGACCAGACCCCCGTATTTACTGACTCTCATAACACGCCCCGGCAAACCAAGTGCCCACCCATTGAAAGTTGAACCCGCATCTTAAGTTGCCATTCCAGGTACTGGAAATTCATTGAACAATGATCTGGAACAAACAACTCGATTACCCGCTGCTTGTTCTTTCATTATCTGCCGCTCTATAGTTCGGCGCGGCACGGACAGCCTGTAACAAACACAATACAAACGGCAACTCGTTACATTCCCGAACACTATCCACCTGCGGATTTTTTCGAATGAGCGTCCGACCCCGATGATTCCCCTCCTCGTCTGCGATGACTCGAGCATGGCCAGGAAGCAGGTGCTGCAGACCCTGCCTGGCGAATGGCGAGTGTCCGTGACCCAGGCCTGCAATGGCCGCGAAGGACTGGAAGCCCTGCGCCGGGGCCTGGGCAAAGTGGCGCTGCTGGACCTGACGATGCCGGTGATGGATGGCTACCAGGTACTGAGTGCCGTGCAGGAAGAAGGCATCGACACGCAGATCATCGTCATCTCCGGCGACATCCAGGAAGAAGCCGTACGTCGTACCCGCGAGCTGGGCGCCCGGGCCTTTCTCAAGAAACCTTTCGACCCCCAGCAATTGCGCAGCCTGCTCAATGAACTGCAACTCTTGGATAACGGACGCTGCAAGCCGGTGCCCAATCCGTCCCCGGCACCGGTGGTGACCTTTCGCGATGCCTTTCGCGAGACCGTGAACGTCTCCATGGGCTACGCCGCGGCGCTGATCGCCAAGGTCCTGGATGTGTTCGTGCACCTGCCGATTCCCCACGTCAACGTCCTGGAGGCCGGCGAGCTGCAAATGCTCCTGGCGGACGCCAATCGCTCGCGACAGTTGACGGCCATCTGCCAGAGCTACATCGGCAGCGGCATCGCCGGCGAGGCCCTGCTGATGTTCTACGACTCTTCGGTGGCCGACATTGCGCAGTTGATGGAACAGGGCACCGACCCCTACCAGGAAATGGAAGTGCTGATCGACCTGTCCAGCGTGCTGATCGGCGCCTGCCTGAGCAGCATCGCCGACCAGCTGGACATGTTTTTTTCCGTGGGCCACCCCCAGGTGCTCGGCGAGCAGACCAGCATCGACGAATTGATCGTGCTCAATCAGCAGCGCTGGAAAAACACCCAGGCAGTGGAGATCAGCTACAGCCTGGAAGAGCAGAACATCCACTTCGACCTGCTGCTGTTGTTCACCGAAGGCTCGCTGGCCTTGCTGGAACAGAAGCTGGCCTACCTGATGAGTTGAACCATGCCCAGACAAATGAATTTCAGCGAGCTGCACTGGCTGCTGGCGGTGGTCCAGAGCATCGACGTGGGAATCGTCGTGCTGGACCTCGAATGCCGGGTCCAGGTGTGGAACAGCTTCATGGAGAACCGTTCCGGGGTGGCCTCCAAACAGGCCATCGATCGCTCGTTCTTCGAGCTGTTCCCGGAAGTCGAGAAACCCTGGTTCACCCGCAAAGTGGGGCGAGTGGTGGCCCTTGGCACCCCCGCCTTCACCATCTGGAAACAGCGTCCGTACCTGGTGCACTTCAAGAACTACCAGCCGATCACCGGCCAGGGCGAGTTCATGTACCAGAACACCACGCTGCTGCCGTTGCGCTCGGCCAACAGTGAGATCGATCACGTGTGCCTGGTGATCTACGACCTGACCGATGTGGCGATCAACAGCCTTGCCTTGCAGAAGGCCAATAATCAAATGCAACAACTGTCGCGTACCGACCACCTGACCCAACTCTACAACCGTGGGCACTGGGAGCAGCGCCTGCAATTCGAATACGCACACCATGACAACGCCATCGCCCTGCTGATGCTGGATATCGACCATTTCAAGTCGATCAACGATCGCTACGGCCACCAGGCGGGCGATGCCGTGATCAAGTGTCTTTCGCAATTGATCCACCAGCACCTGCGCGACAGCGACGTGGCCGGACGCTATGGCGGCGAGGAGTTTGCCATTGTCTTGCCACGCACCGACCTGGGAGGCGCCCGCACCCTGGCCGAACGCCTGCGTCAATCCGTGCAGAACCAGCAGGTGCTGCACAACGGCCAAACCATTGCCTTCACCATCAGCCTGGGCATCGCCTGCCTCGATCACACGGCCCGCGACCATCGCTGCCTGATCGAGCGGGCCGACCAGGCGCTGTATGCCTCCAAGCGTGCCGGACGCAACCGGGTCAGCACCTACGCGGCCTGAATGATCACCGCACCAGGAAAATCCTCGAGCCGCGGATAAACCACTGGTTTTCAAGGTCCATTCCAGGGTCAACTTGCCTACCCCGCGCCACAAGGAGTCCACGCGCATGTTCCGCCCCCCGCCCCAACAGAACGCCCAGGAGCAATGGCACCTCGCCGTGCACCGTTATGCCCAGGACATCAACCGCTATGTCGAGACCGGCATGCGCGAAGGCTGGGATAACCTGAAGGAGCCCAGCCTGCCAGCCACCAAGCACCTGCTGCCCGCCTGGCAGGCGGCCCTGGAAGCGAGCAATGCCGGCCCCCATGATCCCGTCGCACGCGAAGCCTTTCGCCAGGCCTGGCCGCCGGCGCACTTCCCCCTGACGCCACACCTGGAGAACCGGGGCCAGATGATCCCGGCCCTGGCCCTGCTGGCCGACGGCAGTCTGCTGGCGCGAATCGGCGCGCCCTACGAGGCGGGCTCGGTGGTGCACATCGATAACGATCGTGTCCGGCCCCTGGACCAGGTGGAGTACTTCGGCGCCTGTCCGCAGCGGCGCTACTTCGCCTGGGCCCGGGCCGCAGGCATCCAGGTCACCGACGGTTGGGACGGCCCACAGGTGGCGAGCTTCGCCTGGCCCGAGCGGCTCGCCGGATTGCCCGCAAACCTGGAACTGCGCGAGCGCGCCACGCCCAGCCAACTGATCCCCTTCCCCGACGGCCAGAGGGTGCTGCTGGTCAGTGCCGATGGCATCTTCGTCCTCCACGCCGGTGGCGCCACCCGCCTGCTGCGCAGCCTGGAAGAGCTGCGCCAGGACTTGGCCAAGGGAGTCGCCGCCGAGGACCTGAACCTGGACCTGAGCATGGAGCACGGGGCGATTTCGGCGGACGGCCAGTGGATCGCCGTGGGCGAGCAAAGCAGTTCGCACCTGGTGTTCGATGCCCAATTGCAGCCAGTGGCCGAGATCGGCCCCGGCAGCGAGTACCCGCACTTCGCCTGCTTCAACCAGCGCGGCGACCGCCTGCTGCTCAATGCCTGCCACTTCTACAGCGGCGCCAGCCTGGGCGTCGCGGTGGCCGACCTGCCGGGGCTGGCCACCGATTTCTACAGCGACGATCCACGCACCCCAGTACTGCAGGATGGCGCCCGGGTATACGCCGCAACCTCGCGAGGCGACGAGTTCATCATCGGCGATGCCTACGGTTACCTGCGGGCCTTCAGCGAGACTGGCCAAGAGCGTTGGCAGCACTACGTCGGCTCGACCCTGTGCGCCATGGACATCAGCCCCGATGGCAAGACCCTGGTGGCCGCCACCTTCGCCGGGATCATCGTGCGCATCGAGCTGGACCGTGGGCGCCCGGACTGGCAGATCGGCACCGGCGCGCACCATGAAGTACAGCGCTGGCTGTTCTGGAAGGACCTGGCCAAGCCGCTTCTATGGTGAAAAAGTCCAGCCCGGCTAACGCGAGAACTCAACCTGCATCTGCAAGTGGAGCGGATCGTCGATGGCCCGCAGGTACTGCTCCAGGCTGACCTCGCCGATGCAGGCGCGGGCTCCCGGGAGCAGCGCCTGACCATCGAGCACCTTGAGGATCACCGCCACCGCCGCACAACTGGGAATCTCCGGGCCATGATCATGGGTGGCCGTCAGTTGCGCGGCCATCGACAGCGGCTGGCCATCCTGGCCCAGGCCATGCACGTCGACATACATGGCACTCAAGCCATCGCCCAGCCACTCGAACCAGGTCCCGCAGCGATGCAACCGTACGGCCCAGGGCGCCGGATCGCGCACCAGACCCAGCTTCACCGCCTGGGCCAGCAAGGCGTTGGCCAGCCCGGCGACCTTGAGCCCGGCACCCGCCTTGAACGACAGGGTATGGGCGCCATAACGGGCGGCGAACAGGTCCAGGTCCGGCACATCGACATTGGCCACCAAGCGTGTGCCCAGCCTTGGCAACGTGCGCAAGGCCAGCCCCTGCCAGCCGATCACCGGGTGCGGCTGGCCGTCCTTGAGCTGCTGGATCGGCCGGCCGGCATAGGCCAGCACCCCGAGGATGGTGGACACCCCGGGCATCTTCGCCGAGGAAGAAATACCGTGCTCGATGCGATCGATACGGGAGAAGCGCTGGCGATGCTCGTCGATGATCGCCGACGACAGGGTCGGCACCGAACTGCAACCACTGAGCAACGTCACTCCGGCCGCTCGGGCCTGGGTATCGAGGCCGCCGATACCCCCCACGAATTGCCGGCAGTCGGCCAGGTCGCAGTAGTTCACCCCGGCCTCGATGCATCCCTGGGCCACGGCATAGGACTGCCCCTGGAACGGTCCGCCGGTGTGGATCACCCAATCGATGCCCAGGGTCTTGAGCGCCGGTGCCCACTCCTCGCCCATGGCATCCCCACACCACCCCTCGCAGGGCTGCCCGCCCTCGGCGCGCAGGGCCTCGACCTTGGCCGCCAGGCGGGCCGGGTCGCGTCCTGAGATCAGCAGGTGCACGCCGGGGCGGTGGATCAGGTAGCGGCAGATGATGCTGCCGAAATTGCCATAACCACCGACCACCAACACTCTGAGCGTCATTACCTGCATCCCTGAAATAAGTACGTTGCACCGCTGGATGAGCGGACCTTGCGGCGCGGCAGCTTCCGCGATTTGCCCTGGACCGACAAGCCCCTGGAGCCGCCCGGTACCTTACGGCCACAGTCCATCGGCACCCTGCGGAACACTTGTAACATTAAGTTGCTAAAAAATTGCCAATGCCAGTCCGGCATAATGCTATGCAAATTCCTCATCCTCTACGGCCTGGGAGCGTGTTAGCCTCGTCCTGCTATGTCGGCCTCGCATAACAAACCCGCCGTTTCATCCAATCAAGCGGGATAAAGACGCCTTGCTACCCCCCTGCTTCACCTTCATCTGCCCAACTAACGTTTCGCTGCGAGCCTTTCGATCATCGGCTCGCCAAGGGAACTGATTGCAAAATTCGATTCGACCCGAAGGTCGATCTCTCGATCCTATCTCGGAGCTGTTATGTCCAGGCTTTCCCATCAAGATTTGCGCCGCGGTTTCCGTGAACTGATCGCCTCATCTTCCTGCTATCACACCGCTTCTGTATTTGATCCGATGTCCGCCCGGATCGCCGCCGACCTGGGTTTTGAAGTGGGCATCCTCGGTGGTTCCGTAGCCTCGCTGCAGGTCCTGGCGGCCCCCGACTTCGCCCTGATCACCCTGAGTGAGTTCGCCGAACAGGCCACCCGCATCGGCCGCGTGGCCCAGTTGCCGGTGATCGCCGACGCCGACCATGGCTACGGCAACGCCCTCAACGTGATGCGCACCGTGGTCGAGCTGGAGCGCGCCGGCATCGCTGCGCTGACCATCGAGGACACCCTGCTGCCGGCGCAATTCGGCCGCAAGTCCACTGACCTGATATCCGTTGCCGAAGGCGTGGGCAAGATCCGCGCGGCCCTGGAAGCCCGGGTCGATCCTGAACTGGCGATCATCGCCCGGACCAACGCCGGGATCCTGCCGGTGCAGGAAATCATCAGCCGTACCCAGCAGTACGAGCGCGCCGGCGCCGATGCCATCTGCATGGTCGGCATCCGCGATTTCGAACAACTGGAGCAGATCTCCGAGCACCTGAGCGTGCCGCTGATGCTGGTGACCTACGGCAACCCGGCGCTGCGCGACGACGCACGTTTGGCCCAGCTGGGCGTGAAGATCGCAGTGGACGGCCACGCCGCCTATTTTGCGGCGATCAAGGCCACCTACGATTGCCTGCGCGAGCAGCGGCAGATCTTCACCCAGGCCTCGGACCTGAGCGCCACCGAACTGGCGCACACCTACACCCAGCCCGAGGAGTACATCGTCTGGGCGCGGGAGTTCATGAGCGTCAAGGAGTAACACCGGCAATTGGCCGGGGTGAGGCGCAACGCCTCAACCCTGGGCCGATTTCAACGCGCCTTCCACGCAATCCAGGACCTGCCCGATGGTCCAGGGCTTGCGGATGAACGACACCGGATAGCGCACCCCGGAACTCTCGGGAGTCTCGTACCCCGACATCACCACGATCGGCATTCCCGGCCAGTGTTCGCCGCACAGGTTGCTCAGGCTTGCACCATTGAGCCGGCCAGGCATGGTGATATCGGTCAGCAGCAGCGCCACATCCGCGGCCCGTTCATGGAGGAATTCCCAGGCCTGGTCGGCACTGTCCAGGGCTTGGGTGGCGTAGCCCTCGTCCTCGAGGATCTCGCACAGGAACTCCAGCACCGTCGGCTCGTCCTCCACCACCAGGATCAAGCGCCTGCAGGCGTCGCTATCGATGGGCGAAGCTGAATACATGGATGACACTCCCTGGCAGGTTGGATGGGCGAGCCAAGCCGCCGACACACTTATGAGCGAAGGCGCGAAGATAAATTCACTTGCCGCGACCGTCGGCGGATAATGCCAGCCCCGCACGCGCCACCCAAGTGGCGCCGTGGTTGAAAACGGAGGTGGTTCTTTCCATGGAGTTCGATCCCAAGCGACTGGCCCAGGCCAGGCACCTGGTGGTATTCAGCGGCGCCGGAGTCTCGGCGGAAAGTGGCATCCCGACCTTTCGCGATGCCCTGACCGGCCTCTGGGAACACTTCGATCCGGCGCGCCTGGCCACGGTCCAGGCCTTTCGCGACGACCCGGCGCTGGTCTGGGGCTGGTACGAATGGCGGCGCCAGAAGGTGCTCGCGGCCCAACCCAATCCGGCCCACCTGGCGATCGCCGAACTGGGCCGGCGCCTGCCGCGCCTGACCCTGATCACCCAGAACGTCGATGACCTGCACGAACGCGCCGGCAGCGTCGATGTGCTGCATCTGCACGGCAGCCTGCACACGCCCAAGTGCTTTGCCTGCAACCGGCCCTTCACCGGCGAACTGCCCATGCCCTCGGTGCCGGAGACGGGCGCTTGCCTGGAGCCACCACGCTGCACCGGCTGCAACGGCAAGATCCGCCCTGGCGTGGTGTGGTTCGGCGAAGCACTACCCGAAGCGGCCCTCAAGCGCGCCTTCCAGGCGGCCCGCGAGTGCGACCTGCTGCTGTCGGTGGGCACCTCCGGGCTGGTGCAGCCGGCGGCGCAGATTCCCCAGCTGGCCCTGCAGCAAGGCGCCTGCGTGGTGCATATCAACCCGCAGCCGCAACCCGGCAGCGCCCCAGGGGAATACCACCTGGTGGGCAAGGCCGGGCAAGTGTTGCCACACCTGCTACAGCAGGCCTTTACCTGATTTCCGGGTGGCCCACAGTGGGCCGCCCTCTGCTTTCAAGGACGTTTCAAGATGTCGGATACTCAAGACTTTTCATGGTTCGAAGCGGCCTGGGAACAGCGCGAAGAACAGGTCTACCGGAGTTTGTTCGGTGACCTCGGCCCCGGGATCTACCCCCTGGACCCGAGCCTGTTCCGCGACGCCGAAGTCGACCCGCGCTGGCTGACCCATGGGGTCTTCGAGTCGCCCCCCAATGCCCAGCGCGACAGCTGGCTGTACGTCACCTCGGGCCTGTCCAATGCCTGGCACGCGGAGCAGCCCGAGCCGGACGGCTGGTCCGGCATGGGCCGCGAGCTGCTGCTGGAAACCCGCGAACAATCGCCATGGGCGCTGTACCTGCTGCGCCACTTCTGCGCCTACCAACTGCTGCTATCTGCCGGCCACTTCGGCGAGCGGCCACTGCTGGACGAGTGGGACCGCATGCGCCTGGGCAACCCCATCGACGGTGCCGGCAGCCTGGTCGAGAGCGTGCTGTTCATCGCCGCGCCGGGTTTTCCCGGGACCCAGCAACTACTCTCCGGGCGTTTCGACTTCCTGCAACTGGTGGGCCTGACCGCAGCGGAACACACCTGGGCCCAGGCCGAAGGCTACCCCGAGCTGCTGCAGCGCCTGGCCCAGGCCGGCGCCTCGCCGGTGATCGATCCACGGCGCGCCAGCGTCCTGTGATGCGCCCAAAACCTGCAGGCAAGCGCGCGTCTCATCATTTTTCCCGCCACGGCGGTTCGTCATGAGGTAGATTCAAGCAGCGAACACCCGTGCAGCGAGTGGCGCTGTCTTGTCCAGCCGTTGCCAACCAGGCCGCCCGAACCGGGCGATCCTGCTCACTGCCCCGCTCTTGTGCGCCACCTGCGACCGCAGGTCCGGTGGCGCCGCTTTCAGGAAATGGATGAATGCCGCAAAGACATGTGATCAATGCTTCGGTCAGCCCGAAAGGCAGCCTGGAGACCCTCTCGCAACGTGAAGTGCAGCAATTGAGCGCTGCCAGTTCCGGCAGCATCTACACGCTGTTCCGCCAGTGCGCCCTGGCCATCCTCAATACCGGCGCCCACGTCGACAACGCCAAGACCATCCTCGACGCCTACCACGATTTCGAAGTACGCATTCACCAGCAGGATCGCGGCGTGCGCCTGGAGCTGCTGAACGCCCCGGCCGATGCCTTCGTCGATGGCGAGATGATCGCCAGCACCCGGGAAATGCTGTTCAGCGCCCTGCGCGACATCGTCTACACCGCCAATGAGCTGGACAGCCAGCGCATCGACCTGGAAAGCTCCCAGGGCATCACCGACTACGTCTTCCACCTGCTGCGCAATGCCCGCACCCTGCGTCCCGGCGTAGAGCCGAAGATGGTGGTGTGCTGGGGCGGCCACTCGATCAACACCGACGAATACAAGTACACCAAGAAAGTCGGCCACGAGCTGGGCCTGCGCAAGCTGGACATCTGCACCGGTTGTGGCCCCGGCGTGATGAAGGGCCCCATGAAGGGCGCCACCATCGCCCACGCCAAGCAGCGCATGAGCAGCAGCCGCTACCTGGGGCTGACCGAGCCGGGCATCATCGCCGCCGAGGCGCCGAACCCCATCGTCAATGAACTGGTGATCCTGCCGGACATCGAGAAGCGCCTGGAGGCCTTCGTCCGGGTCGGCCACGGCATCATCATCTTCCCCGGTGGCGCCGGCACTGCCGAAGAGTTCCTGTACCTGCTGGGCATCCTGATGCACCCGGACAACCGCGACCTGCCGTTCCCGGTGATCCTCACCGGCCCCAAGAGCGCCGCTCCGTACCTGGAGCAACTCAATGCGTTCGTCCTGGCGACCCTGGGCGAGGCGGCCAGCCAGCACTACCAGGTCATCATCGACAACCCGGCCGAAGTGGCGCGGCAGATGACCGAGGGCCTGAAGACCGTCAAGCAGTTCCGCCGCGAGCGCAACGACGCCTTCCATTTCAACTGGCTGCTGAAGATCGACGAAGGCTTCCAGCATCCGTTCGATCCAACCCACGAGAACATGGCCAACCTGCAGCTCAGCCATGCCCTGCCTCCCCACGAACTGGCGGCCAACCTGCGCCGGGCGTTCTCCGGCATCGTCGCCGGTAACGTCAAGGACCAGGGCATCCGCCTGATCGAGCAGAAAGGCCCCTACAGCATCCATGGCGACCCGACGATCATGCAGCCGCTGGACCAACTGCTCAAAGCCTTCGTCGAGCAGCACCGCATGAAGCTGCCTGGCGGCGCCGCCTACGTGCCCTGCTATCGCGTGGTGAGCTGAACCCTCTGTGGTGAGGGAGCCTGCTCTCTCACCACTCGACCCGCCTGGCGGCTAATGCCGATCAGTTAAGGAAACGGTAGGAGCGAGGCTTGCTCCTACCGGGGGATCGCCTCGCTTAACTGACGGGTATCAAGCCTGGCGCCCCCTTGCCGCCGGCTGGTGCTTCACCTTTGGCTATAGGCATAAGAATTTCTTAGAAGGCAGGACGCCGAAAGCTCCCTACCATGCCACGGACCCCGTTTAACGGGGCCCTCAAGGACCACGACCGGTCTCCTGCGACAGTGTTCGCAGGTACCGGCCGTCTAGGTGGAGAGCAGCATGGTGCAAATAAGAAAACCGGGGACCATGTATCCCCAGCCTCTGAAACCTCATCATTTAAAACCCCGTCACCTGACCGTTGCCCTGGCCCTGGCTTGGGCCCTGCCGGCCCAGGCCGAAGATTTCCGGCTGGGAGAAATCAGTGGTCGCTTCGACTCATCCCTGTCGATCGGTGCCAGCTGGGGCCTGCGCGATGCCGACAACGCGTTCATCGGCGTGGCAAATGGTGGCAGCGCTTCCACCCGTACCGGTGACGATGGGCGCCTGAACTTTCGCAAGGGCGAAACCTTCTCGAAGATCTTCAAGGGAATCCACGACCTGGAGTTGAGCTACGGCGACAGCGGAGTCTTTGTCCGAGGCAAGTACTGGTACGACTTCGAACTCAAGGACGAGCACCAGCACCTCTACGATATCGATGACCACGGTCGAGACCGTGCCGCCCGAGCCTCGGGAGCAGAGTTTCTCGATGCCTTTCTCTATCACAACTACAGCATCGCCGATCTGCCGGGCAGTATCCGGGTCGGCAAGCAGGTGGTGAGTTGGGGCGAAAGCACCTTCATCGGCAACTCAATCAACGCCATCAACCCTGCTGACGTCGCCGCCCTGCGCCGTCCTGGCTCTGAGCTCAAGGAAGGCCTGATTCCGGTCAGCATGCTCTACATCAACCAGGGCCTGAGCGACAACCTGTCGATAGAGGCCTTCTACCAGTTGAGCTGGCAGAAGACCGTGCTGGACAACTGTGGTACCTATTTCGGCAGCGACGTGGTGGCCAAGGGTTGCGACCTGGGCATGACCATCAACGGCACGGACCTGGAGCGCACCGCTCCCAGCTATGGTTACGTACCGCGCCTGGGCGACCGCGATGCACGGGACGGTGGCCAGTTCGGCGTGGCCTTGCGCTGGACAGTGCCGGAGCTCAACGAGACCGAGTTCGGCTTCTATGCCCTCAACTACCACAGCCGCACCCCGGAAAGCGCCTGGCTGGTAGGTAAGGGAGCCTTTCTCGACCCGGTCGGCGGGCTCATCGGCCAAGGAGGCGTCAGCACCGCACGCTATTACCTGGAATACCCCGAAGACATCCGCCTGTATGGCCTGAGCTTTGCCACCAACCTGGGCAGCACCGCGGTATCCGGCGAAATCAGCTACCGACCGAACATGCCCATGTCCCTCAACAGTACCGACGTGTCCACAGCGGCCACCCTCGGAGCGGCCGCGGTCCACCCGGCGATCAATGCCGGCCTGCCGATCTTCGACAGCGGTTGGGCCAGCTCGGTCTACGGCTCGCGAATCCAAGGCTACAAGCGCCTGCCCTATACCCAGGCACAGCTCACCGCGGTCCAGATCTTCGACCAGGTATTGGGGGGTGATCGCCTGACCCTGGTGGGCGAAGCCGGCATCGCCCACATCGGCGGCCTGGACAGCAGCGATGGCTCAGGCCTGCGCTTCGGTCGCAACAGTGCCTACGGCAATGGCGAACTGGCCAACGCTGGCAATGCTGCATTGCTCGGGGTCTCTGGCAATGACATTTGTCGCGCCCTGAATTCGGCCAATCCGCGCCAGTGTACCGACAAGGGTTTTTACACTCGTAGTTCCTGGGGCTATCGCCTGCGCGCGGTACTGGAGTTCAACGATGCCATCGCCGGGGCCAACCTCAAGCCCAACCTGTCGTTCGCCCATGATGTCGAGGGTTACGGCCCGACCTTCAACGAGGGCAGCAAGGCCCTGAGCATCGGCCTGGATGCCGACTTCATGTCCAAGTACACAGCCAGCCTGAGCTACACCGACTTTTTTGGCGGCGATTACAACACCAATACCGACCGAGATTTTCTCGCCCTGAGCCTGGGTGTGAGTTTCTAGGCCCTGCCTTCAAGAGGTTAACCATGGAACATCCACAACTGTTGCAGATTGGCTGCCTGATTCTGAGCCTGTTAACGGGCTCGGTAATGGCGGCGGTACCCAACGACCAGGCCGCACGCCTGGACAAGGACCTGACGCCTGTAGGAGCCGAGCGCGCCGGCAATGCCGACGGCAGTATTCCGGCCTGGACCGGCGGACTGCCTACCAGCACCGGCAAGATGGACGCCGACGGCTTCCTTAAAGACCCGTACGAGACAGAAAAGCCGCTGTTCACCATCACACCCCAGAACCTGGAGCAGTACAGAACCAAGCTCAGCCCCGGCCAACTGGCCCTGTTCAAGCGCTACCCACAGACCTACCGGATGCCGGTCTATCCCAGCCACCGCAGCGTCAGCCTGCCGCAGAAAAGCCTTGAGGCCACCCGGCTCAACGCCATGCATACCAGCTTGGTCGAAGGTGGCAACGGCCTGGAGAACTACAGCCCGGGCGCGGTGCCCTTCCCGATTCCCAAGGATGGCCTGGAAGTGATCTGGAACCACATCGGCCGCTACCGCGGGGAAAGCCTCAAGCGCATCGTCATGCAGGCTTCACCCCAGGCCAACGGCAGCTTCACCCCCAGCGTGGTCAAGCAGGAGTTGGCCTACCCCAGCGGCCTGACGGATTATCAGCCCACCGAGATGGCCAACATACTCAACTACTACCGCGAAGAGTTCCTCTCGCCTGCACGACTGGCCGGGGGCGTGCTGCTGGTCCACGAAACCGTCAACCAGGTCAAGGAGCCACGCATGGCCTGGCAGTACAACGCCGGCCAACGCCGAGTACGCCGGGCGCCGCAGATCGCCTACGACAGCCCGGCTGCCGAGGGCATGCGCACACTCGACGATTTCGACCTGTTCAATGGTGCGCCGGACCGTTTCGACTGGAAGCTGGTAGGCAAGCAGGAGATGTACATTCCCTACAACAGCTATCGCCTGGAATCTCCCAGGCTCAGGTACAGCGACATCGTCCAGGCCGGCCACCTGAACCCCGAGCACACCCGCTATGAACTGCACCGAGTCTGGCACCTGCAGGCAACCCTCAAGCCGGGCCAGCGCCATGTCTACTCCAGGCGCGACATCTATATCGACGAAGACAGCTGGCAAGCAGCGATCACCGACGCCTACGACGGCCGAGGTGCCTTGTGGCGCGTGGCCGAAGGGCATGCCAGCTTCTTCTACGACGTCAAGGTGCCTTCCTTCGCCGCCGAAGCCCACTACGACGTGCTCTCCGGACGCTATGCCGTGAACTCCCTGCGCAACGAGGAAAAGAACAGCTACCAGTTCAACCTGCCCTTCAGTCGCAAGGAGTTCACGCCATCGGCTTTACGCGCCACGGGCATTCGTTGACACCCAGCCGCCCGGCCTGCGGTTGCTTGGCAACCGTACGCTGCCTTGCAGGCTCGGCAGCGGCTACAGCACCAGGCTCGCTCCGTGTAGCCGCTGCCACCCGCTGCGCACGACCGCGCAGCGGGCGCCAGACTCAGGTTTGCGACTGCCGCGCCCAGGCGCCGCTTCGTAGGCACGAATACGGAGATTGGCTGCTCTCCCATCCCCTATGACAGGGTTTATGGCTTAGATTCAAGCTCCCATCCCTCGCCGGAATCTCGCCATGAAACTGCATCAGTTGCGCGCCCTGGTTTCTATCTGCGAAAGCGGCAGCATTCAGGAGGCCTCACGCCTGCTGCATATCTCGCAACCTGCGCTGTCCAAAAGCATCAAGGAGCTGGAAGCGGAACTTGGAGTACCTCTGCTGCTGCGCTCCAATCGCGGCATTACTGCCACTGAATACGGTGAACGCCTGGTACGCCGGGCACGACTGATACTGGAGGAGGTACGCCGCGCGACCGAGGAGATCGATACCCTCAAGGGGCGCATGGACGGCAGGCTCTCCATCGGGGTCTCACCGGTTACCCCCAGTCCGCAGTTCGTCAGCAGCCTCAATCGCTATCGCCAGCGCTACCCCAAGGTCCAGGTACAGATCCATGAGCTGCGGCCCTCAAAACTCATGGAGGGCTTGCGCGAGGGACTGCTGGACATGGTCCTCACCTCCTTGCCTGCAGCACGCAACATAGATGGTTTCCATTGGGAAGAACTCTATGCCCAGTCGACGATGCTGGCCGTACGCAAGGACCATCCCCTGCGTAACGCCCGGCACTTGAGCGAACTACGGGAGCAGGAATGGCTACTGCAAGACTCCCTGGAGCAGTCCATGGCCGGGGTCATGTTCAAGGAGCACGGCATCCAGCCCCCGGAAAAGATCATCGAATGTGCATCGGTGGTACTCCTGGCCGAACTGGCGATCACCAGCGATGCGGTCAGCTACTGGTCGCAGCGACTGCTGGAAAGCGCCCCCATGTTGATGCAGAAGCTGGAAATCCTGCAGATTGCCGAACCTGTACCGCCAATGAACATCTCCCTGGTGTGCCGCGACCCGGAGCTGATGACCCGCGAAGCCAAGGCCCTGGCCGATGAGTTGATCTACGTCTACAAGGGGCCGGTGGCCCCACCGCCGAACCGCATCCCGGCATTTGCCTGAACAGCTCGCCCAGCCACCTTGATAACCGCAGCCGATAAGCATGCACAGAGGTGATTATTCAGTGCTGTGACGCTGGGCCATGCTGCAGGTCTCCGTCAGTCATCCGGTATGCATTTCATGACCGCACCCTGCCCTTCCCTGATTCCGCAGATTCTCGCCTGGCAGGACGAATTCGTCCGGCTGCGCCAGGATTTCCACCAGCACCCCGAGTTGGGGTTTTCCGAGCACCGTACCAGCGAGCGGGTCGCCCAGTGCCTGGAACAATGGGGCATCGAAGTCCATCGTGGCGTCGGCGGCACCGGTGTGGTCGGTGTGCTGCGCAATGGCGGCAGTCCTCGCAGCCTGGGCATCCGTGCCGACATGGACGCACTGCCGATCAACGAAACCAGCGGCATGCCCTGGCAAAGCCGGCAGCCGGGAACCATGCATGCCTGCGGCCATGACGGCCACACGGCAATCCTGCTCTGCGCCGCCCGCTACCTGGCCCAGACCCGCCGCTTCCTGGGCACGGTCAACCTGATCTTCCAGCCCGCCGAGGAAACCCTCGATGGAGCCCGGCGCATGATCGAAGACGGATTGTTCGAACGCTTTCCCTGTGACGCCGTATACGCCCTGCACAACATGCCCGGCTTGCCGGTGGGGGTGTTCCTGACCCGACCGGGGGCCATGAGCGCCTCCTCGGACAATGTGCATATTCGTCTCAAGGGCATCGGGGGCCACGGCGCCATGCCACACAAGGCCCGCGACCCGGTAGTGGCCGCCGCTGAGCTGGTCCTGGCCCTGCAATCGATCGTTGCGCGCAACGTGCCGGCCGGCGAAGTGGCGGTCATCACCGTCGGCTCGCTACACGCCGGACAGGCCGCCAACGTTATCCCCGACTACGCGACCCTGGAGCTGAGCGTGCGCACCACCGACCCCAAGGTCCGCGCCCTGCTCAAGCAACGTATAGGCGAAGTGACCCAGGGCATTACAGCCGCTCATGCCCTGGAACTGGACTACCAGTACGATGAGCGTATCGGGGTCCTGCTCAATACCGCCCCGCAAACCGCCTTGTTGCAACAGGTAGCCCAGGAGCTGCTGGGCCCCGAAAGCCTGCTGACCGATATTCCCTCGGGCTTTCTTGGCAGTGAGGATTTTGCCTCGATGCTGGAACAACGCCCGGGATGCTACATCGTCATGGGCAACGGCACCGAAGGCGCCCACGGCTGCATGGTGCACAACCCAAACTACGACTTCAACGACGCGGCGCTGCCCTATGGCGCCAGCCTCTGGGCACGACTAGTGGAAACCGCCTTGCAACACCCCGATAACAACAACCAAGGGTAACTCGCCCCATGTCGATAGCTACCGCAAGACCCCGAGCCTTGATCATGGCGCTGCTGATGGCGGTGATGGTCATCAGTGTGCTGGACAAGACCATCTTCGCCTTCGCCGGTGTACAGATCATCGAAGAGTTGCAACTGACGCCAGAGCAATTCGGTTTTGTCGGCAGCGCCTTCTTTTTTCTCTACTCGATATCAGGGATCGCCGTAGGCTTTCTCGCCAACCGCTATCCGACTCGCTGGATCCTCACGCTCATGGCGCTGGTATGGACCAGTGCCCAACTGCTGGTGACCTTCGCTGGCAGCCTCGCCGCCCTGACCGCCAGCCGCTTGCTGCTCGGTGCGGGTTGCGGGCCGGGCACCGCGGTGACGCAACACGCGGCGTTCAAATGGTTCGGTACTCGGGAACAGGTCCTGCCGGCCTCGCTGATCCAAGTATCGATCATGCTCGGCGGGCTCTTGGGCGCACTCGCCCTGCCCTACGCCATCAGCCACTACGGTTGGCGCTCAGCGTACCTGGCCCTGGCTTTGTTGAGCCTGGGCTGGGTGTTGGCGTGGTTGTGCTACGGGGCCGAAGGGCGACATGGCGAACAGCCGGAGCAGATGCCACCTAGCGAGCCGGCAATTTCCTACCGTCACTTGCTGCTCAATCGCACCTTTGTATGGATCTCGCTGATGTGCTTTGTGGCCTATCTGCCCAACGCTCTTTCCTTCAGTTGGTCGGCGGTGTACTTGCAAAAAGGCCTGGGGCTCGACCCGATGCAGACCGGTTATGTCATGTTCGCCGCCACCTTCAGCATCATCCTGCTCAACCTGCTGGTCTCTGGCCTGTCCCAGCGGCTGCTCAAGCGCGGAGTCAGCGTGCAGCACAGCCTGGTGCTGCTACCGATGCTGTGTTGCATATTCGGCGGCCTGGCCTTGAGTACCTTGGGTTCTGTATTCAATGCCTTGGAAGCAAAGCTGCTGCTGTATGTCGCCGGCGCGGTACTGCTCAACAGCGTATTTGCGTTCGGCATGACCATCACTTCATATATTTCCCCTACTCGCCAGCGTGGAGCCATGCTGGCTATCCATGTGGGCTGCATGACCTTGTCCGGCATGCTCGCGCCCTGGCTCGTGGGCAAGCTGGTGGTTCTGTTCGATAACGACATCGCCCAAGGTTTTGAAACCGCGCTCAACGGTATCGGCCTGACAGCCCTGGCCTGTGCCTTGCTGGGGCTCTGGGTCATCACCCCAGGCGTTACTCGCGAACGCCTCCTGGCCCGGGGCCACGACACCCTGCCAAATCCGGCACCGGCTCAAGCAGCCTGACTGCGCCTGATCGACCGCCTGGCGGTACCCCTCTTCATTCTCCCTGGGACTACCAGTACCCGTGGCATGTCGGACACCGACGTGCCTCGCGATCCCGTATCCCTACCAGGAAGCCTTTCCATGAATCTTGCGAGTTTCTCCGACAGCTACGCCGAGGCCCGGGACAAGTTTCTCCGGGGCTGCGAGCAACGTGGCTTGCCAGTGCAATCCCACATCCATCCACTCAAGGGCCGTGATCAAGAAGTCCTGGCCATCGATGTCTGTCGTGTCGGCCCCAGCGACGCGCGCGACCTGATGGTGATCAGCAGCGGCTGCCATGGAGTCGAGGGTTTTTGTGGTTCGGCGATCCAGATCGACCTACTGGGCGACGAACAATGGGCCCGCTGTACCGAGGCACCAAGCCTCGCAGTGCTGTACCTGCATGGACTGAACCCCTATGGTTTTTCCTGGATGCGCCGGGCGACCCATGAAAACGTCGACCTGAACCGCAACTTCCTCGATTTCAGTCGGCCCCTGCCAGATAACCCCGGCTACCGTGCCATCGACCACCTGCTGCTGCCCCGAACCTGGCCGGCTGGCATCGGTCAGAGTGCCCGGCTGATGCTATTCGCCGCACGCCATGGCCGCCTGGCCCTGCAGGAAGCCATCACCCGCGGCCAGCATAGCCATCCCGATGGCCTGTTCTTCAGCGGCCTGGAACCCACCTGGAGCAACCTGCAAATCCGCCAAATCCTGCGCCAGCACGCCCAACGGTGTCGACGCATCGGCTGGATCGACATCCATACCGGCCTTGGCCCCAATGGCGTAGGCGAACGCATCTACAAGGGCCGCGCCAGCGCCGCCGACCTGCAACGGGCACAAGACTGGTGGGGCCCGCAGGTGACCAACAGCTTCGACGGCAGCTCCACCTCCGCGCAGCTCGACGGCACCCTGGACCTGGCCGTGATGCAAGAGTGCCCCCAGGCCCAATACAACGGTTTGACCCTGGAATATGGCACCCTGCCCGGTCCTCAGGTGCTCAACGCCTTGCGCGCCGAGCAATGGCTGGAATGCAACCCCCAGGCCTCGCGCACGCGCCACGAACAGATCAAGCGCCAGATGCGCGATGCGTTCTATGACAACCGTACGCAGTGGAAACAGCAGGTCCTGCAGCAGGCTCGTGAGGTTTGCGACCTGACCCTCGCCGCCCTGATGGAGCCATTCGATTAGCGCTAACGAACGCTCTGTCACGGCTGTGCATCACTGCCATTGGGCTCCAGCGGCGGCAACTGGCCTTCGATTTGCCGGCCCAGGTAATACACCCCCGCCATGACCCCGTGCTCAGGATCGTGCAGGTGCTTGAGCCAGGCCTGATCGAACGCGGCTCCCAAATCGCGGCGGGTCTCGGCCTGCAGGTCCGGGCGCGCATTGTCCTGCACCAGCGCCCGGACTCCGGCTACCCCCACCGAAATCAGCGCTCCCGCCACCCGTCCCACGGCCGCTGCCACAGCTCCGGCCACGCCTCGCCCGGCAAACTGGGCCTGGAGTTTTTCGCTGGTCTGCTCGGCCACCCGGGGCACGCCCGATGTCGTGCTGGCCGGCTCGGCCTGCGCCGGCGGCTGGAGCTTGTGCAACAGCGCGCCATAGACCGGCAAGCGGGCGATGGGCTCCACTTGCAGCAACTGCCGAAGGGTGGCTCGCTGGCCGGGCTCGGGGCCCAGGTCGATGGCCGTGACCCGCTCCAGATGCTGGTCCAGCTGTGGTGCGGGCAATTGGTGGCGGCGGCTGGTCACCGCCACTTGCTGACGCAGCAACTGCACATAGAATTCCATGGCTTGCGCAGTGATCTGGCTGGCATCGATCTCCAGTGCCACCGGCTCCAGGACTCGCTCCTGGTATTGCTGCTGCAAGTAACCGGCCAGGCGCCTGGAAGCCTGCTCGCTGTCGCCCCGGCTGTTGAGCGAATACCAGCCCACCTTCAACGACAGCCATTCCTGGGTCCAGTAGCCGCTGAACCAGGGCAGGAAGTTTTCATCGGTCTGCTGGTAGACCCGGGTCCGCCAATGCTCCATGGAACCCTGGGCGTAGACTTCGGCCTGCTCGGTGGCGGAACGCGAAGCCGCCAGCAGCTCACTGTCGACCTGGAGCCAGAAGGCCGGGGCCACCGCAGGTTGTACCGTCGGTTCGGGCACGCGGCTGGCGCAACCGGCCAGGATCAGCAGCGCGAGGCCGACGCCCACTGATCTTGCGTACGCACAGAGCCCTGTCGGAGAGCACAAGATGGGTACCTCCTGGCAACGCAGCGTCGGGCCCGGTCTCCCGACCTTTTTGCAGTATAGGTAGCGCAACACCGGTATATTGCGCCGCCGGCGCCCCCGCCACGGATTCTCCCCCCACAAGGACTCTTCATGCTCTACCGCATTGCCGCCGACAGCCTGGTGCTGTTCCACCTGTCATTCATCGTTTTCGTCATGCTCGGCGGCCTGCTGGTGCTCCGCCACCCCCGGCTGATGCTGCTGCACCTGCCTGCGGCAGCCTGGGGCGTGGCCGTGGAAATCGGCCACCTGGAGTGCCCGTTGACCCGCTGGGAAAACCTCCTGCGCCATGCCGCCGGCCAGCAGGGTTATGAGGCCGGGTTCATCGAGCACTACCTGATCCCGCTGATCTACCCCAGCGGCCTGACTCCAGGCATCCAGCTGTGGCTGGGAGGCCTGGTGCTGCTGGTCAACGTTTCGGTCTACGGCTGCCTGGCACGCCGCTGGTGGCGCCAGCGCAGCTCCTGAACGCCTCCACGAGCGGGCCCTGGCCCAAGGCCCCTATCAGCCTTGGGCCAGGGATGACGGTTTCGCTATATACTTTTGTATATTGCGAATATCGAACCCCGGGATTGCCCCATGCCTCACCCCTCGCCCTGCGCCGGCAAACCATCGCCCGCGACGACACCTGCAGCACCCCCATCGACCTCCAGCAAAGCCCCGGCAAGCCGGGAGCGCCGGTCCCGCTCACGCCATCGGCAGTTGATTCTCGAAGCGGCGTGCAACGAGTTCGCCGCCAAGGGGTTCAGTGCCTGCCAGACCCTGGACATAGCGCTGCGGGCCGGGGTCCCCAAGGCCAACCTGTATTACTACTTCCATACCAAGGAAAACCTCTACGCCGAGGTCCTCGAGCCCCTGCGCGCGCCCCTGCAACAGGCATCGTCACTGTTGTCCCGCGAGGTCGCACCGGCCACGGCGCTGGCAGCCTACATCGCCGCGCGATTGCAGATCGTCCAGGCCTACCCCTTGCGCTCGAAGATTTTCTGCAGCGAGTTGCTGCACGGTGCCCAACAGTTGCCAGAGGCCTGGCGCAACGAACTGCACGCCTGCAACCAGGATGAGATCGCCTGCCTGCGCCACTGGATGGCCCGTGGCCTGATCCAGGCCGTGGCTCCGGAACACCTGCTGCTGTTCATCGGCTCGGCGACCCAGACCTACCCCACCCTGGGCTGGCAGATCGCCCTGATCCGCGGCAAAGACGGGCCGCACGAGCAAGACATCGACGCGGTGGCCGCAACCTTGACCCGCATGGTCCTCGCTGGCGCCGTAGCGCCCCCGAGGGGTGTTGTGCGCCAACCTGGCCGGGCGCTGGCGACCTAGTCCAGGTTCGCCGCAGCCTGCTGCGCACAGGCCTGGGCCAGCGCCTGCCAGGTCGCCTCGTCGGCCGGTATCAGGTGTTCGATACGCAATGAGGCAACGGTGATGTCCTGGGGCATGCCGAAGGTGGTGAAGGTCGACAGGAAGCTCAGTTCGCCGTGAGGCCCGGCGACCCGGGTCAATAGCAATGGCGAGGCCAGGTCCGGGGCCATTGCCGACACCTCGGGACACGGCAGGCTGGCCAGCAACGCTGCCAGCCCGGGATCCTGCCCGGCCTCGCGGCTGGCCCGTTGCCAGGCCACCTGGCGGATCTCCGCGGCGTTGACCAGGCAATCGCCGAAACCACCGGGAGCCAGCAGAGCCGCCAGCAGGTTGAAACCTTCGGCAACCGCTTGTCGTGGCAAGCCCAGCCACTGGAACAACGCCTCGGTGGCGCGATTGGCCGCCAGCACCTGCCAGCCACTGTCGATGACGATCGCAGGTGCCGGATTATTCGCCTCCAGCAAATGCAGCAATGCCGTGCGTACCGGCGCCAGCCCCGGATCATCCAGGGGCAAGGCGGCATAGCGCGGCGCATAACCGGCGGCGAGAAACACCCGATTGCGCACTTCCAATGGGGTTTGCAGGTTGTCCAGCAAGCGGTGCAGCAACCCTTGGCTGGGTTGCGCACGACCGGTCTCCACGCAGCTCAGGTGGCGCTGTGAAAGACCTGCCTGCAACGCCAGGCCCAACTGGCTCAGGCGCGCTTGCTGTCGCAACTGGCGCAGCTGCAACCCCACCGGCAGGGGCTGGGCCGGGGTTTGCTCAAGATCTCGGGACACGGGTAGCACCGTCCTATGCAGGGTCATGAACAGTATCCGGTTCAACCCACCGGTTTGAAGAAGATCAGCTCCGGGTCTTGCTCGTCGAGGTTCTCGATCACCCCGCTGGGACGGAAACCAGCCTTGGCGATCATCCCGCGGGCGGCCTGGTTCGACTGGTTGGTGGAAATGAACAGACGCGGCGTGCGGCAGGCTCGCTCCGCAGCCTCGAGCAAGCGCAGCGCCACCCCCTGGCGTTGCTGCCCGGGGGCCACGACCACCAGCGAGACAAAACCATGGTCGAAGAAATCATGCTGGAGCAGCAGATAACCCGCGACGCTATCACCAACCATCTCGACCCAGCCCTGGCCACACTCTACCGCCCGAGCGACCGCCTGGCCCCGGGCCGGATGGGCCTGGGCATAGAGATCGCACTGGAGCATGGCCGGCACATCGTCGGCACGGGCCGCACGGATAAGTCGGCCGGGGCCGGCAGGCAGGATCGGGTGGCTCATGGTGGTTCAGTCCTTGAAAGGGAATCGGAGGAGCAGCACAGCGGATCCGCCCGCTGCTGTCTATGACCTCAGGGGTCATTGAGTGGTGACGCGCCTGCCACTTAGCCTGTTTGCCTTGGGTTGTTCAAGGAGTTTCACCGTGAAAAACATCCTCTGGATACTGGCCGTCGCCCTGTTCGCCGGTCATGAACTGGATGCCGTGGCCCAGGCCGAATGGCGCCTGCTGTACGGCCTGCGCGCGCTGGAGCCGGCACAGGGCCGAGGCTGGTTCATCGCCTTGCACGTGCCACTGTGCGCCGCCCTGATGCTGCTGGCCGGGCACCGACAAGCGCGAATCCGGCGCATCAGCCGACGCTCACTGGCCGGTTTTTTCGTGGTCCACGCCGGGCTGCACTACCGCCTGCAAGAGCACCCGCTGTACCTGTTCGGCTCGCTACCGTCCCAGGTACTGATCTACGCCTGTGCCCTGGCCGGCTTCGGGTACCTGCTGCTGGACCTGGGGAGTCGCCATGACCGCACTCCCGTCCCCACCCACCACTGAGCGAGAACCACACCATGCCCCGTCCCTACCCTGCACTCCTGGCCTTGCTGGCCTTGCTGGCCTTCGGCGGCTACACCCTGTTCACCCTGATGCAGGCCGAGCAATCGCTGCTGCAGTTCGGCTTGCAATTGCTGTCGCGCCCGGACACCGCGCAGGTGGTGATCGACCTGTACCTGATGGCCGTCCTGGCCGGCCTGTGGATGCTGCGCGATGCCCGCGCCCGTGACCGGGCGCTAGTCTCGGTTTTGCCTTATCTGTTGCTGACCGCCGTCTTTGTCTCCATCGGCCCGTTGCTGTACCTGGTGATCACCGGTTGGCAGGACCGGCGCCAAGCCGATCCCACCAAGCGTTGAGCCCGGTGCCTCAAATCAGGCGCTGGATCTGCTTGTGCCGCCAGACCAGCTTGAAGTAGCTGGTCTGCAACACCAGCATCACCAGGTAGGCCACCGGAAACGCCATCCACACCCCTTGCAGGCCGAAATGCGCATCCAGCAGGTAGGCCGCCGGCAACTGCACCCCGAGGATGCAGAAGATCGAGATCGCCACCGGCATCAACACCGTGCCGCTGGCGCGCATGATGCCGCCCACCACGGCCTGGAAACCGAACACCAGCAGACTCCAGAGCATGATGTGCAACAGGTGCTCGGCCTGGGCCAGGGCCGTCGGCTCGATGATGAACAACCCCAGCAGCCAGTGGGAAACCAGATAGCCCAGCAGCACCAGGGCTCCGGTCAGGCACAGGTTGATCAGCAGCCCGGTGCGCAGGATCGGGGTGATCCGCTCCAGGCGCCCGGCGCCGATGGCCTGGGCCCCGAGGATCGAGGCGGTGATGGCGATCGACAACGCCGGGAACTGCACATAGTTGACGATCTGCGTCACGGCGCCATAAGCCGCGGTCGCCTGGGAGCCGTGGCGGTTGACCAGGGCCAGGATCACCAGCTCGGACAACGAGATCACCACCATCTGCACCCCGGTGGGCAGGCCGATGCGCAGCACCTTGGCCAGGATCGCCCGGTCCAGTCTCAACGCCGCGAACAGCGTCCGGTCGAAGGCCAGTGGATGGGTCTGGCCCCTCAGGCGCCAGACCAGAAAGCCCATGGCGATGATGTTGCTGGCCAGCCCGGCGAAGGCCGCGCTCTGGATCCCCAAGGGCGGCAAGCCCAGCCAGCCGCGGATCAGCGCCGGGGTCAAGAGCAGGCCCACCAGGGTCGAGACGATCAGCGCCAGCAACGGCGACAGCGTATCGCTGACCCCTCGCAGCAACTGTGTGAAGATCACGAAGACCAGCAGCAACGGCAAGATCAGCATCATCACCCGGGCATAACCCACCGCGTCATCCAGCACGTCCGCCGGGGTGCCCAGGCCCTGCAACACCGGGCGAGCGAAGAGCATGCCCAGCAGCGCCCCCACCAGGCCGATCAGGGCCCCGAGCAACAGGGTGCTGCCGGCCACCGACTTGACCGTGTCCAGCTCCCGGGCACCCCAGGCCTGGCCAATCAGCACCGAGGCCCCGGCCCCCAGGCCGATCACCAGGGCGATGAAGAAGAACAGGATGGGAAACATCCCCGACACCGCCGCCAGGGCCTGGGTCCCCAGCAACTGGCCGATGTAGATACCGTTGAGGGTGCCGGAAAACGACTGCAAAAAATTCGACAGCACCATGGGCAGCAGGAAGATCAGGTACACCTGCCAGAGTGGTCGCTGGGGAGCCATGGACATGAACGTGCAACCTCGAATCAGGAACGCGAAAGAGCCACCAAAGGGCCCGGGGAATTTGCCGACCGGGTGTTGTCCGGTTCAGCGGCTCGGCCGTGGCGTCCACTCGGATCTATCGTGGGCACACGCGGCCAGCGAGGGATCAGCGGTTCACATCGACCACGACCCGTCCACGGATCGTGCCAGCGAGCAGCTCATGGGCAACCTCGATGGCTTCGCCCAGCGCCACCTCGCGAATCATCAGCTCCAGGTGAGCGAGGTCGAGCTCGGCGGCCAATCGCTCCCAGGCATGGACCCGTTCCTGATAGGGCCGGGTCACGCTGTTGATTCCCAGGAGGCTGACCCCACGCAGGATGAACGGCGCCACCGAGGCCGGGAAGTCCATGCCCTGGGCCAGCCCGCAGGCGGCCACCAGGCCATCGGCGGCAGTGCCGGCACAGGCGTTGGCCAGGGTGTGGCTGCCCACCGAATCGATCGCCGCTACCCAGCGCTCCTTGGCCAGTGGCCGTCCCGGCTGCGACAGCTCGGCACGCTCGATCACCTGGCTGACGCCCAGTTGCCGCAGGTAGTCGGCCTCTTCCGGGCGGCCAGTGGCGGCGATGACCGAGTACCCCCGGCGCGCCAGCAGGCTGATGGCAAAGCTGCCGACACCCCCATTGGCACCCGTGACCAGCACCTCGCCCTGCCCCGGGCGCAGGCCGTTACGTTCCAGGGCGATCAGGCAGAGCATAGCGGTGTAGCCGGCCGTGCCGATGGCCATGGCCTGGCGCGCAGTGAAGGCTTGCGGCAGGTGGATCAGCCAGTCGCCCTGCACCCGGGCCTTCTGCGCCAGCCCGCCCCAATGACTTTCCCCCACGCCCCAGCCATTGAGCAGCACCTGCTCGCCAGGACGGAACCTGGGGTGAGCGCTGGACTCCACCGTACCTGCCAGATCGATACCCGGGACCATGGGGAATTGCCGTACCACCGGGCTCTTGCCGGTGATCGCCAGGCCATCCTTGTAGTTCAGGGTGCTGTACGCGACCCGCACGCTGACATCGCCGACGGGCAACCGGGCTTCTTCCAACTGCGTCAAATCAGCGCGGTAACCTGCGGTGTCTTTATCGATCACAATGGCGTTGAACATCCTGGACTCCAGCTTGAACAGTGGTCGGTCGGCAACGGCAAAACGCTCTGGCCCCAGCAGCACCTGGCATGGCTTGCGGGCGAAGGCGCCATCCTACTCGGGGCTCTGCGAGGCGTCCACGCTGAACCCGACATGGCAAACCCGCGTACTGCGGCGTTACCATTGCCTGGCGTCTTTTAGTTGATCGAACGGATTCCCGACCTTGTCCCACCTTCTGGAAAAAGCCGCCGCTCGCGGCGATCTCATTGCACTGACCCGCTTGCTGGATGCCGGCGCGGATATCGAATGGAAGCACAAGGGCACCGGCCGCACCGCGCTGCTGGCCGCCACCATCGCCGGGCGCCTGCCCGCCGTGGCCCTGCTACTGCAACGCGGCGCCAACCTGCAACAACCCTGCAAGGCCCTGGGCTACAGCGCCCTGTCCTGGGCGGCCGGCAACGGCGATTGCGCCATCGCCAAGCTGCTGATCGAACACGGCGCGGCCCTGGACCAGGCTTCCCCCGACCTGCAGCGTAGCGCCTTGATGAACGCCGCCCAGGGCGGCCACGCGGAGATGGTCAGCCTGTTGCTCCAGGCCGGCGCCAACCCCCAGCACCTGGACTTCCAGCAACGCAACGCCTGGTCCCTGGCAGAAGAAAAAGGCCATGGGCGAATCATGCAGTTGCTGGCAGAAGCCGGTGCCGGGGAACAGCCTCCAGCACAACCGTCCCCGCACCTGCCGTGGCCGGATCTGCCGACCGATGCCCACAGCAGCGACCCGGTCACCCAGGTGCGGGCCTACACCCTGGCCCTGGAAGCCTGGGAACGGCGCGGCAAGGCCCAGGCTCGCAACGGCCTGGACCAGGATTTCTGGGCCGAACCCCAACAACTGCTGGAACGCTTCTGCACCCTGCGCGACAGAGCCTATACCCGCTCATCCTATGGCTCGCCCACCACCTACTCGAAGGACAACGAACTGCTGGCCTGCCAGCGGCTCAAGCCGAACCAGGCCGAAGTGCTGATCCGCGACCCCGCTTCGCGCAGGCTGCGCTACGAGTATCGGTTCCTGGTCAAGCTGGCGGCCGGGCAATGGCGGATCGACAACGTCAAGCGGCGCCTGGCCGGCACCGAGAAATGGGAAAACACCCTTCTTTGAATCGCATGTACACAAGGACCCATGCCCGATGAAATACGACGACGCCTCCTGGCACTACGGCGGTGACTTCCCCAGCGACCTGCCACCGAGCGCCGGGGGCACCCATATCGGCCTGTTCCTGGCCTGGATGCTGCTCAACGGCTTTGCCAGCGAAGAACTTGAAGAAGATGCCGCCGAGGAACTGGCGCAGCTACGTTCGCGCAAACTCGACGGCCGTGAGTTCCTGTTCAAGATGCTCGATGAAAAACTCTACGACGAAGACTTCAACGCCGAAGGCAATGCCTTCGCTGCTGCCTACTATGCGGGAAAGGACAGCAACGGCCGCTACAGCGAGGACTATGAGCAGCTCCTGGCGCCAATCCCCGATACGATCTACCGGGTGGAGAACAGCTGGAGCAACTACGACCTGCTGGCTCCGGTGCTCGCCAGCCGGCTGGCACAATGGCGAGCCATGGGCCGCCCGGAACACCTGGACTGAACCGCGCCCGGCCGGCAATTGTGGTTAAATGCCGCCCCGAAAAATTGCCGGTCGCGCCGATGAACCCTCAAGCCCTCGCCACCCTCAACCAACACCTGCTCGATGCCCTGGCCATTGCCCCAAGGGAAACCCGGCGCCTGTTCCACGGCCGTGGGCGCTGCTGGCCGGGCCTGGAGCAGGTGACCGTGGATTGGCTGCAAGGCGTGGTGCTGGTGTCGCTGTTCAAGGAAGTGCAAGCCGAGGAACTGGCGGCCTTGAAACAGCTGCTGGTGGCACTGGGCTCCACCGCACAATGGCAGGCCAGCGGCGCCACCAGCCTGATGCTGCAACACCGCTACCTGCCCGACAGCCTGGGGGAATGGCTGCTGGGCGAGCCGGTGGAGTCCTGCACCATCACCGAGGAAGGCCTGGACTACCGGGTGGACCTGGGCAGCAAGCAGAACAACGGCTTGTTCCTCGACATGCGCTACGGGCGCAACTGGGTGCGGGCCAATGCCCAAGGCCTGAGGGTGCTGAACCTGTTCGCCTACACCTGCGGTTTCTCGGTGGCGGCGATCGCCGGCGGGGCCGAGAAAGTGGTCAACCTCGACATGTCCCGGGCGGCCCTGAGCCGTGGTCGCGACAACCATCGGCTCAATGGCCACGACCTGGGCCGGGTGAGTTTCCTCGGCCATGACCTGTTCAAGTCCTGGGGCAAGGTCAAGCAAGGCGGCCCTTACGATCTGGTGATCATCGACCCGCCCTCCTTCCAGAAAGGCAGCTTTGTGCTGAGCAAGGACTACGCGCGAGTGCTGCGACGCCTGCCGGAGTTGCTGACGCCGACGGGCCGGGTGCTGGCCTGCATGAACGATCCGGCGTTCAGCGTGGAGTTCCTGCTGGACGGCATGGCCGAAGCCGCGCCAGGGCTGCATTTCGAACAGCGCCTGGACAACCCGCCGGAATTTCCCGATGCCGACGTGCAGTGCGGCCTGAAGGCCCTGGTGTTCAACCAGCCAGCGTAGCCGTGGCGGCCACCGGGTCGGCCTGGCGGCGCAGCTGATCGACCGCATCGTCCTTTTTACGGCCGCTACGCGCCCGGACGCAGCCTCGCCAGCTCGGCAGCGCACGGCTCGGCACGAGCCGCCAGGATCGGCGAGGGCTTAGAGTGGCATCCGGTATTCGATGAACCCCGAATTGGCCGCCACCCAGTCATAGAGCTTTTGCGCGCGCTTGTTGGTGGCATGGGTGTGCCAGTACAGCCGGGCGCAATCGTGCTGGCGGGCAAAGGCCTGGACCCACTCGATCAACTGCTTGCCGGTGCCGCCCCCACGCACCTGCGGCGCCACGTACAGATCCTCCAGGTAGCAGAAGTCCGTGGTGGCCCAGGTCGAACGGTGCAGCACGGAGTTGACGAACCCCACCAACTCGCCACCTTGCACCGCCACCGCCGAGTACACCGGCTCCAGGGGATCGAAGAAACGCTCGAAAGTGCGTTGGCTCACCTGTTCCGAAAGGTTCACCTGGTAGAAGTCCTGGTAGGCCAGCCACAACGCCTGCCATTGTTCGCGGTCTTCAGGCCGAATCGCACGTACTGTTACCGCCTGCTGTTTTTCGCTCATCACACGCTCCTCATGAAAAACCCGCAAGACCGTGGCCTTGCGGGGGTATCGAAGAGCGCCAGCTTAGGGGCAGAACGGCCTGCCTTATCAGGCCAATTCCATATTCAAGAGCAGACCACTTTCAAGTTTCGCCCAGGCTCAGGCCGCCGGCAATTGATGGGTCACGCAATGGATGCCACCCCCACCTGCGGCAATCGCATCGATATCCAGCTGCACCACCTCGCGCCCGGGGTAGAGCTGGCTAAGCAAGTCGTGGGCCTTGGCGTCGGCCACAGGATCGCCGAACTCCGGGGCGATCACCGCGCCGTTGATCACGAAGTAATTGATGTAGCCCGCGGCGAAGTCTTCGTTGCCCCGGCTGAAACGGCTCTTGCGCGGATTCAAGGGTGGCGACAGGGTGTGTACCTTGAGCTTGCGGCCATCGGCATCGGTGGCGTTGCGCAGGATCTCCAGATGCGCGCGGGTCACCGCGTAGTCGTAGGAATCCGGGTCGTTGTCGAGGTTGGCCACCACCACCCCGGGAGCCGCGAAGCGTGCATAGAAGTCGACGTGGGCATCGGTGATGTCATGCCCCTTGATCCCCGGCAGCCAGATGATCTTGCGCAGCCCCAGGCAAGCCTTGAGCTCGGCCTCGACATCGGCCTTGCTCCAGTCGGGGTTGCGATTGCGGTTGATCCAGCTGCTCTCGGTCATGATCCCGGTGCCGTGGCCATCCACCTCGATACCACCGCCCTCGCCTACCAGTTCGCTGCGCAAGTAGGTAGCGCGCGCGCCATCGGCCACCTGCCGTGCCAGGCGCGCATCCCGGGAATGGCGCTGCTTGTTGCCCCAGCCATTGAAGTTGAAGTCCACCGCGCCCAATTCACCGCGGGGGTTGAGCACGAAGTTGGCGCCGATATCGCGCATCCAGATATCGTCCAGCTCGGTGATCACATAGGTGACGTTGCGAGTGCCACACAGCTCCTCGGCCAGGTCGCGCTCATGCTCGCGGCAGAACAGGGTCAGCGGTTCATGGGCGGCAATCGCCCGGGCGATACGGCCCTGGGCCTCCTGCACATCGCCAGTGAAGTCTTCCCAGATCGCGTCCTGGGCACCGAAGGCCATGAAGGCCCGCTGGTGACGATCGCCTTCGTCGGGCATGACCCAGTCCTCCTGTTCCTGTTCTTGGGCCAAGACCCGACGGGCGCCCAGGCCCAGGGTAGTCACGGCGGCGAAACCGGCCAGCAGCGAGGCCTGTTTGATGAATGTACGTCGGGTCGACATCGGTCTTTCTCTCAAGGGGGATTGCATGAAGTGGAACGGCTCACGGTGCTTTTATCGTAGCCGTCTTGAACTGGGTCCAGATGCGCATTCGGGCCCGCATGTCGGCCTGGGGAATATCGCGCCCCGGCACCAGGCGGGCAAAGGTCGCGGCATCAGGATAGATATCCGGGTTGCCCACCATCCGTGGATCGATCTGCGGCCGCGCCTTGGCATTGGCCGTGGGGTAGCCGGTGAAGTTGCTGATGGCCGCCATGTTCTGCGGGCGCATGACGAAGTTGATGAAAGCATAGGCGTACTCCGGGTGCCGGGCATCCTTGGGGATCGCCATGGTGTCCATCCAGACCGTGGTGCCCTCGCGCGGGATGCGGTACTGGAAATCGACCTTCTTGCCTGCCGCGTCGGCGGCGCGCTGGGCCTGGGTCACATCGCCGCTGTAGCCCAGGGACAGGCACAGGTTGCCATTGACCAGATCGGTCACCGGCTGCGACTGGAACTTGCGGATGTAGGGGCGCAGCTTGAGCAGCAGCTCGCCAGCCGCTTGCAGGTCTGCCGGCTTGGCGCTGCGCGGATCGCGTCCCAGGTAATTGAGCGCCACCGCCAGGACTTCGTCGGGCGAGTCGATCACCGAGATCCCGCAATCGGCGAAATGCTCCGCCAGTTCCGGCTTGAACAGCAGGTCCAGACTGTTGACCGGTGCATTGGGCAAGCGCTGGGCGATCTGCCCGGCATTATAGGTCAGGCCGATGGTGCCCCAGGTATAGGGCACCGTGGCCTGGCTGGCCCTGGGGTACTGCACGCGCAAGGCTTGCAGGCCGGGCTCGATGTCGTCCATCTGCGCCAGCTTGGCAGGGTCGAGGCTCTGCAGGCTGCCGGCGTGCATCAATCGCTCGGCCACGGTATCGCCGGGAAAGATGAGGTCGTAGCCGCTGCCGCCGGTCATCAGCTTGGCCTCCAGGACCTCGCTGCCTTCCATGACGTCATAGATCACCTTGATCCCGGTCTCAGCGGTAAAACGCGCCAGGGTGTCCTCGGCGAAGTAGTCGGCCCAGTTGTACAGGCGCAGGGTCTTTTCTTCAGGCGCGGCCTGGACCTGCGCAGCCATCAATGCCAGAGCCAGCGCGCCGAGGCGCAATATGCCAATGCGGTTCATGGTCATGCCTCCCGAGGGTTCCAGCGTGAGTGCAGGTGTTGGCCGTCGAGGCTCAGCAAGGGCCCGTACATTTCCGGACGACGATCACGGAAGATGCCCCAGGTCCGCCGCTCCTCGGCCATGGCCGCCAGGTCCAGCTCATGCAGGAGCATGCCGGTGGTGTCGCGATCGGCCTCGGCCAGCAGCCGGCCCTTGTGGTCGCAGATGAACGAGGAACCGTAGAACTGCATGTGCAACTCTGAGTCGCTGCGGGCCACTTCCCGCCCGACGCGGTTGGCGGCCACCACCGGCAGCAGGTTGGCCGCGGCGTGCCCGCGCATGGTCATCTGCCAGTGATCCCGTGAATCCAGGTCGGTCGCGCCAGGCTCCGAGCCGATGGCCGTGGGGAACAGCAGCACCTCGGCGCCCTGCAAGGCCAGGCAACGGGCGGTTTCCGGGAACCACTGGTCCCAGCAGATGCCCACGCCCAGGCGGCCGAACGCCGTGTCCCAGACCTTGAAGCCGGTGTCGCCAGGGCTGAAGTACTCCTTCTCCTGGTAACCGATGGCGTTGGGGATGTGGGTCTTGCGGTACACCCCCAGCAGGCGTCCGTCGGCATCGGCCACGCTCAGGGAATTGAAGTAGGCAGTGCCGGCCCGCTCAAACCAGCTCAGCGGCAACACCACCCCCAGCTCCTTGGCCAGGGCGGCAAAGCGCTTGAGTATGCGGCTCTGGCCATACTCTTCGGCCAGAGCCAGGTGTCGGTGCTGCTGTTCGATGCAGAAGTACGGCGTGGCGAACAGCTCCTGCAGCAGAATCACCTGCCCGCCGCGGGCCGCGGCCTCGCGCACCAGTTGCTCGGCACGCTCGAGGTTGTCCGCCAGGTCCCAGGTACAGGGCATCTGCAACGTTGCGACGGTCAAGTTGCTCATGCCGACACCTCCAGTGGCCAGCGCGGTTGCTGCTGGGTGATGCAATGCACGCCACCACCGCCATGGGCCAGGTGGTTGATCTGCACCGGCACCACTTGCCGCCCGGGGAAGGCCTTGGCCAGGACCTGGGCCGCGACCTGATCGGCCTCGATGCCGTAGGCCGGCATGATGATCGCGCCGTTGGCGATGTAGAAGTTGGTATAGGAAGCGCAGAACACCTCGGCCTGGGTGTCCACCGCGGCAGTGGCTTCGAACAGCTCCACCAGTTCGAAGGCACGGCCCTGGGCATCCCGGGCCAGCTCCAGGGCACGGCGGTTCTCGCGCACCACTTCGGCGTACACCGAGCCTTGGTCATGGGTGGCGTCCACCAGCAGCAGGCCGGGACGGGCGAAGGCACAGACGCCATCGACATGGCCATCGGTCATGTCGCCGGTCACGTAGTCCGGATCGCCGGGCAGCCAGATGGTTTTCTTCACCCCCAGCAGGCGCTCGAAGATCTCTTCCATCTCGGCCTTGCCCAGGCCCGGGTTGCGATTGGGATTGAGCAGTACCGACTCAGTGGTGATCAGGGTGCCTTCGCCGTCCACATGGATGGCGCCGCCTTCGTTGGCCAGGTGGGTGCCGAAGCAGTCCAGCCCCAGCTGGTCGAGCAGGCGCCGGGCCAGGCTGCGATCCAGCTCATGGGCCGACTTGCCACCCCAGGCATTGAAGCGCCAGCTGACACCGGCCAGCCCGTGCTGGGGATGGCAGACGAAACTTGGCCCGGAGTCGCGGCACCAGCTGTCGTCCACGGCCTGGACCACCCGCTCGACGTTGGCACCGCAGTGGCGCCGGGCGCTCTCCAGGGCCGAAGGATCGACCACCAGCTTGACCGGCTCGAAACGTGCGATGGCATTGGCCACCCGGGCGAAATCCGCCTGTACGTCGGCCAGGGTCACGCCCCAGCCCGACTCCCACAGGTCCTGGTTATGGGGCCAGACCATCCAGGTCGCCGCGTGGGGCACCCACTCGGCGGGCATCCGCCAACCGCTGTTTCGACTGTCATTGCTGTGCATGGGAATCGCGCCTCTCGATTAAGGTTTTGTTATCAGCCAACAAATACCGGTGTAACCAATGGCGCCCATGCTATGGCTTTGAAAATCCCGCAACAAACGATAGATTTAGTGAAATTCTGATTAGCTGGGCTTATTGATAATGTTAAAACACTGGCCTCCCCTGAACGCCCTGCGCGGCTTCGAAGCGGCCGCGCGCCTGGGCAGCTTCCACCAGGCGGCGCAGGAGCTGCACCTGACCCAATCGGCCATCAGCCAGCAGATCCGCAGCCTGGAAACCTTCCTCGAACAGCCGCTGTTCTACCGCAGCGGGCGCAGCGTGACCCTGACCGATGCCGGGCATGACCTGCGCAGCACCACCCAGTCGCTGCTGCAGCAACTGGCCGTGGGCATTCGCCGCCTGGAGCAGTACCGCAAGCCCAACCAACTGGTGGTCAACACCAGCCCGGCCTTCGCCCGCCACTGGCTGCTACCGCGACTGGGCGAATTCAACCGCCTGCACCCGGAGGTGGACCTGTGGCTGTTCATCAGTTTCGAGCCGCCGGACATGACCACCCAGACCATCGACGTGACGATCCGCGACGACCTCAGCGCCCAGGCCGAATGCAGCTACCTGGAGCTGTACAACGACCAGCTCTATCCGGCCTGCCACCCGTCCCTGCTGGAGCAGCCCCAGGCGCTGCGCACCACCTTGCATGGCGAACGGGAAATGGACTGGAGCCACTGGGTGGTGGAAGGCGGCACGGATGTTGGCCAGCGCAACAACGGCCTGAACTTCTCCGACCCGGGATTGCTGCTGGACGCCGCCTGCGCCGGCCACGGCATTGCCCTGGTCAGCCAACTGCTGGCCCAGCAAGCCCGGGCCCAGGGTCAGTTGCAGCCGCTGTGCGAACAGAGCGTGCGCGGCCCGACCTGGGCCTGGCTGGTGCATCGCGACAGTGAAGGCAGCTCGCTGACCCGCAGCTTCTGCAACTGGTTGCACAACTCCCTGGAGCAGGCCGGACAGGCCTGAAAAACCGCTTTGCATTCCTGGCGCTAACCCCTGCCCCGGCGCCGCCTTAAGCTGGCGCCGGTGCAATCCGCACTGCCTCCAAGGAATCGCGCGTGCCCCCGTTCCACGACATCAACTGGTCATTGTGGTTGTCCACCATGCTGCCCATGGCCCTGAGCGCCGGCCCCGGCAACCTGATGGTGGCCAGTTCCGGCGCCCGCAGCGGCGTGCGCCGCTCCCTGCGCTTCATCCTCGGCCTGGACCTGACCTACTTCCTGCTGGCCCTGCTGGTGGGCCTCGGGCTCTACCACAGCCTGGCGCAGCAAGCGCCACTGCTGCGGGGCCTGCGGATCGCCGGCAGCCTGTACATCTTCTGGCTCGGCCTGCGCCTGTTGCTGCGGCCACTGCGCAAGCCCGGCGAGCCAGAACAGGCGCTGTTGTTCCGCGATGGCGTGGTGTTGCAATTGGGCAACGTGCAAGGGTTGGTCATGCTGCTGGTGATGTTCTCCACCTTCAGCCCGGCCACCAGTGCCGGCAGCCTGGCGGTGGTGACGCTGAGCGCCGCGCTGATCGCGGTGAACCTGTTCGGCCACCTGCTCTGGGCGGGCCTGGGCTCGAGCCTGCAACCGCTGCTACGTGCCAGGCCGGGCTTGCTCAAGGCGCAAAATGTGCTGTTCGGCTTGCTACTGATGGGGGTGGCGGCGTGGATCTTCCTGCGCAATGGCCTGGCCTGAGCCGACCGCCTCAGTGGTCTTGCAGGCCATGCTGGCGCAGCACCCGGTCGATGAACTGCACCACGTGCTCGACCCGCTCCTGGCCCTGGGTCGCCAGGTTGCGCAGCAACCAGATATCGGCCCGATGCGCCGGGACATCCGGCAACACCCGACACAGCCCCAGGGGTTCGGCGATATAGGCCGGCAAGGCGGCGATCCCCAGGCCAGCCTGCACCGCCTGGAGCTGCGCTTGCAGGTTGGTGGTGCTCATCCACAGCGGCTGGCCGCCACTGAGCCCATCTAGCCAGCGGGCCAGGGGCATATGCTCCAGGGCCTGGTTCCAGCCGATCAAGCCATGCCGGGCCAAGTCTTCGGGCGCTTGCGGACACCCCTGGGCCTGGGCATACCCCGGGGAGCAGAACAGCGCCTGGGTCAGCGCGCCGACCTTGCGCAAGGTGAAGTTGCTACCGGCTTCTGGCCGGTGCAGGCGCAGCACCAGGTCACTGTGGCTCTGGGTGAGCTTGACCGAGTGCGCGGCATTGACGAAGTCGAAACGGATTTCTGGATGATCCGCACGAAACGCCGCCAGGGCCGGGATCAACAGGTGGCTGCCCATCAGCTCCGGGCAATCGATGCGCACCACCCCGGCCATGCGCGCACCGGGCCGGGCCAACTGGCGCTCCATCTGGCCAAAGCGCTCCTGGGTCTCGAGCGCCATGGGCAGCAAGTCACGGCCGGCCTCGGTGAGGAAATAGCCCTGGGTGGTCTTCAGGAACAGCGCCGTGTGCAAGGCCTGCTCCAGCATCTGGATCTTGCGCGAGACCGTGGCCGCCGACACCTTCAGCGCCTGTCCGGCATCGGTGATATTGCTGGCGTTGGCGACCGCAATGAAGAATCGCAGATCATCCCAATTCACGCTTACCTGCCTGTCCTTGCGAAATCAGGCCGGGATCTTATGCGAAAAATACTCTGGCGCGATCAGAGTTTTCTTAAACCCAGGCGCTGAAGCGGTAGAGTGAGAACACCGCCCAATCCGAGGACAAGGACCGCCCCATGCTGGAACTGCACACCGAACGCCTGCACCTGCGCTCCCTCAACGCCAATGACTGGGAGCTGTTCCTGACCCTGCACAGCGACCCCGATAACCTGCGCTATGTCTGCGACCCGCTTTCCCGAGCGCAGATCGAGGAGCGCTTCACCTCGCGCCTACCGCACTGGAATACGGATTCGACCCACTGGCTGTGCCTGCTGATCAACGACCGCCACAGCGGTGAGGGCCTGGGTTTCACCGGCCTGCGGATCAGCAACGGCGACGCCGCCGAGGCCGAGGTCGGCTACTTGTTGCGTCCGCAGCATCAAGGCAAGGGACTGGCCGTGGAATCCCTGCGCGCCGTCATCGAGCACGCCCGGCACACCCTGGGCATCAAGCAATTGATCGCCACGGTCACCGACGGTAATGCGGCATCTTGCAAGGTCCTGGAGAAATGCGGCTTCGTCCTCCAGCGCCGTGACGAACGGGCCTTCCAGCTAGGCGGCGAGGATTTCGACGACCTGATTTTCGGCTGTCGCCTGACCGCTTGATGCGGCGCCTTGTCGCGGGTTTTTCTTGACAGGAAAAATTCGCCACGGCTATTGTCTGACAACCTGACTTACAAGGTTTACCCATGCTCGAACTCCAGCGCCCCGACTCTCTGGTCGTACGGGTCGTCAACGCCATCCGCAATGAGATCGACTCCGGCCGACTGGCTCCCGAGTCGCGCCTGCCCACCGAACAGCAATTGGCTGAACAGCTCAATGTCAGCCGCTCGGTGGTGCGCGAGGCCATCGCCCAGCTCAAGGCCGATGGCGTGCTGATTGCCCGCCGTGGCCTGGGTTCGTACATCTCCAAGACCCCGGCCGGCACGGTGTTCCGCTTCCCCCAGAGCGAGGGACGCCTGGCGGACCTGGCACAGATGTTCGAGATGCGCCTGTGGATCGAGACCCAGGCCGCGTCGATCGCCGCCCAGCGCCGGGATGCCGACGACCTGCAACGCATGCAAGCCGCGCTACAGGAAATGCACGACAAGCGTAGTGATTTCGAAGCGGCGGCCCTGGCCGACGTAGCGTTCCACCGGGCCATCGCCGAAGCCAGCAAGAACGATTACTTCGTGGCCTTCCACGACTTCCTGCGCAGCCAGCTGGCCAGTGCCCGCAAGACTGCCTGGGAAAACTCGGCGCTGCGCCTAGTGGGCGGCTCGGCCGACGCGGCCCAGGAGCACCAGGCGCTGTACCAAGCCATCGCCGCCGGTGACCGCCAGGCTGCCGCTGGCTGTGCCGATGCCCATTTGCGTGCCTCGGCCAAGCGCCTGGGCCTGGAGTTGCCGACCCTCGACTGACCCAACTGACGCCAGACCGCAGGCCGAGCCTGCGGTTTTTATCGGACTACTTAGTCTGACAACCTGATAACCAGACTGATACGGACACCTGGAACCATGATCTACGACTTTTGCATCATCGGCGGCGGCATCGTCGGACTGGCCACGGCGATGGAGATCCTCAAGCGCCAGCCCGGCGCTTCGCTGGTGGTCCTGGAAAAGGAAAGCGTGCTGGCCAAGCACCAGACCGGGCACAACAGCGGCGTGATCCACGCCGGGATCTACTACGCGCCGGGCAGCCTCAAGGCCGACCTGTGCAAGCGCGGCGCCGAGGCCACCAAGCAGTTCTGTACCGAGCATGGGATCAAGTTCGAGGTTTGCGGCAAGGTGCTGGTGGCCTCCAATGCCCTGGAAGTGCAGCGCATGGAAGCCTTGTACCAGCGCTCGCAGCTCAATGGCCTGAAGGTCGAGCGCCTGGATGCCGAGCAACTGCGCCAGCGCGAACCGAACATCGTCGGCCTGGGCGGGCTGTTCCTCGACGCCACCGGCATCGTCGACTATCGCGAGGTGTGCGACACCATGGCCCGGGTGATCCGCCGCGCCGGTGGCGAGATCTGCCTGGGCCAGACCGTCACCGCCATCCAGGAGCACGCCGACAGCGTCACCGTCGGCACCCATGGCGGCAGCTGGCGGGCAAAGAAACTGGTGGCTTGCGCCGGCCTGCAGTCCGACCGCCTGGCGACCCTGGCCGGGGTGCGGATCGATCACCAGATCATCCCCTTTCGCGGTGAGTACTTCCGCCTGCCGGCGGCGAAGAACGACATCGTCAACCACCTGATCTACCCGATCCCCGACCCGGAGCTGCCGTTCCTCGGCGTGCACCTGACCCGCATGATCGACGGTAGCGTCACCGTCGGCCCCAACGCGGTGCTGGGCCTGGGCCGGGAAAACTACCGCAAGTTCTCCATCAACTGGCGCGATGTCGCGCAATACGCCAGCTTCCCCGGGTTCTGGAAAACCATCTGGCAGAACCTCGGCTCCGGCACCACCGAGATGAAGAATTCGCTGTTCAAGTCCGGCTACCTGGAGCAGTGCCGCAAGTATTGCCCGTCCCTGGAAGTCAGCGACCTGCTGCCCTACGAAGCGGGCATCCGCGCCCAGGCGGTGATGCGCGATGGCAGCCTGGTCCACGATTTCCTGTTCGCCGAAACCTCGCGCATGTTGCATGTGTGCAACGCGCCCTCGCCCGCCGCCACCTCGGCGATTCCCATTGGCTCGATGATCGCCGACCGGATCTTCCAGGCCGGCTGAAACACCCTGGCACTCGCGTTGCCCGGCGCCTCGACGACGCCGGCAGGATCGCGTGCTCGCGTCACCCGACAATAAATACAATGATCCAAGAGGATGCACCCGATGACCGCAGTTGAACCCAGCATTACTGCAGCGGAAACCCCACAACAAACCAGGAAACGCCTGCGCAAGGTCGCGGCGGCCACCATCTTCGGCTCGATGCTGGAGTGGTACGACTTCTACCTCTACGCCACCATGGCGGCGATCGTCTTCTCGAAGATTTTCTTCGATACCAACAACCCCAACAGCGCCATGCTGATGTCGTTCTCCACCTTCGCCATCGGCTTTATCGCCCGCCCCTTTGGCGGCGTGCTGTTCGGCTACCTGGGCGACAAGTTCGGGCGCAAGCAGGTGCTGGTGCTGACCTTCTGCCTGATGGGTGTGTGCACCGCGCTGATCGGCCTGATTCCCAGCTACGCCTCGATCGGCATCTGGGCGCCGATCATCCTGGTGGCGATCCGGATCATCCAGGGTCTGGGTGCCGGTGCCGAACTGTCCGGCGCGGCGGTCACCTCCTACGAGCACGCCAGCGAAGGCAAGCGCGGCAGCCAGGGCGCCTGGCCGGCACTGGGGCTGAACCTGGGCTTGCTGCTGTCGTCGCTGACCATCTACCTGCTGACCATCAACGGCAACGAGTTCCTCTTGGCCGGCGGCTGGCGCATACCCTTCGTGTGCAGCATCGTGCTGGTGGGCGTCGGCCTGTGGGTGCGCAAGAGCATTCCGGAAACCCCGGAGTTCAAGGAACTGGACCAGCAGAGCCGCAAGGCCAAGGCCTCGCCGCTCAAGGCACTGTTCAAGAACGACCTCAAGGGCCTGGCCGTGGTGTTTTTCGTGGCCATCGGCTACAACGCCCTGAGCTACATCTTCAAGACCTTCTCCCTGGCCTACCTGACCCAGTACAAGCATGTCGATGTGCACGTGACCTCGTTGTCGGTGACCATCGCCAGCCTGGTGGCCATCGTCGCCGTACCGTTCTTCGGCTGGCTGTGCGACAAGTGGAGCAGCAAGACCGTCCTGGTGCTCGGTGGCCTGTTCTCGGTGCTGTTCGCCTACCCCTTCCTGGCCCTGCTCAACACTGGCGACAGCCTGATGATCTACCTGGCCATCGGAGTCGGCACCGGCATCCTGGCACCGATGATGTTCGCGCCCCAGGGCTCGTTCCTCAGCCGCCAGTTCCCCACCGCGACCCGCTCCTCGGGCTTCGGCACCGGGCGCGAGATCGGCACCGCCATCGCCGGTGGCCTGGCCCCGCTGGGCGCACTGTCGCTGGTGACCGCCTCGGCCACCCACTCCACCGATGGCGTGGTGATCATCCTCGCCATTGCCGCAGTGCTGGTGGTGGTGTTTGCCCTGTGCGACCAGGGCCGCAAGCACTCGGCCTTCAAGAACTGAGCGATGCAAGACTGCGGCAGGCGCCAAGCGACCTGCCGCAGCCTGTTAAGCTGGCGCTGGTTTTTTCTCGCAGGCCATCCCATGCAAATGCCCAGTACGTTCGGCGTCGATGCCGAAGGCTTGATCAAGTTGCCTCCCGAGCCGCCCCTGCAACCTGGGTTCGGTGCCTTGCTCGATGAGCTGTGCCACAGCCTCGGCCAGCCATCGCTGCACAGCCTCTACCTGTACGGCAGTGTGGCCCGGGGCGAGGCCCGGGTTGGAATCTCCGACCTGGACCTCGCCCTCATCCTGCGACAGCCACCTGCCCCGGGCCTGCTCGACGAGCTGGAACAGCTGCGCCTGCAACTACAGGCGCGGCACCCCGAGGTGTCGAAGATCGATTTCGATATCGGCCACCTGGAGCAAGTCCTGGCCAGCGAGAATCGCCCCAGCTGGGGTTATTGGCTCAAGCATCATTGTCGCTGCCTGCTGGGCGAGGACCTGCGCCAGCGCTTCGCCCCGTTCAAGCCCAGCCGGGAAATAGCCCTGGCGGTGAACGGCGATTTTCTTGCGGTGCTGAACGACTACGCCACGCGCATCGACCACGCGCCAACACCTGGGCAGACCCTGCGCCTGCAACGCGAGGCCTCGCGCAAGCTCCTTCGCGCGACCAACCTGCTGCGCCCGGAGCAGGAACCGAGCTGGCCCCGCAGCCTGGATGAGCATGCCCAGCTGTTTGTGCGGCGCTACCCGCAAATGAAGGCGGCCATCGACGAGTTCCGCCAAGCCGCCGAAGCGACAAGTCCCGCCGATGCCGGTTTCAGCAGCCGCTTGCGGCAGATGGCGCAGTGGATGAGCCAGCAAGCCGATACCCTTTGCCCCAGGGACTGACCCATGGATCTGCATCGCACCCAGCAACTGCTGCACCAGGACTTGGACCGCAGCCAGCCCCGCGAAGCACTGGTCCTTGTACTAGAGGCCGCGCTGGAGCTGGTGTCGCTGCCCGACAACGATTTCTGCTGGTCCAGCTGGACCGGACAGGAGCAGGCTAGTGCCGAGTTGCGTGGGCTGATCGCCACCCTGCAGGCCGGAAGGTTGCCCGAGCGGTCGAGTGTGGCGGTGCTCTTCGCCGTCACCGGTCCGCTGCAGGAAGTCAGCCTCAGCAGCGGCTGGGCGCAGACGTTCCTGAAAGTGGCGGACAGGTTCGACGAAGTAGCAGCCCTGCTCTGGTAACTGCCAAGGGTCAGACCTGCAGTACCTCGACTCCCTGCTGTCGATAGCCTTCGAGCTCCGCGCTCGCCACTTCCCGCTCTGTAACCAGCCGGTGCAGACGGTTGCAGGGTGCCACGACAAAAGGCTCCATGGCCCCGAGCTTGTCGGCGGTAGTCACGGCGATCACTTGCGCGGCGCTGTCGAACATCGCCTGCTTGATCGGCACTTCATCGAAATGCAGGGAGCTGATGCCGATCTCCGGGTGGATCGCGCAGACCCCGGTGAACAACAGGTCGGCCTTGATCCCCTGGAGCATCCGCAGCGCTTCATGGCCGCTGGCGGCCAATGTCGATGGATTGAGTTGGCCGCCGGCCAGGATCACTCGGACCCTGGGGTATTCGGCCAGGGCCACGGCGATCAGCGGTGAGGCGGTGACCGCAGTCAGGCCCATATCCCGGGGCAGCGAGCGGGCGATGTGCAAGGTGGTGGAGCCGGAGTCGAACAACACCGTCTGCCCCTCCTGCACCCACTGTGCGGCGAACTGCGCCAGGCGCATCTTCACCGCGTCGGTCTCGCCTACCCGGGTGAAGTAATCCTTGCCACTGTCCTTGGGCCGGGGCAGCGCGCCACCGTGGACCCGTTGCACCAGGCCAGCGGCATCCAGCTCCGCCAGGTCCCGGCGGATGGTGTCCTCGGAGACCGAAAAATGCCGGCTCAGTTCGGCGGCCATGACCTTGCCGTCGCGCTCGAGCAGCAGGAGGATCTTTTGCCGGCGCAGGGACGGCAGTTCAGCGGTGGAATGCAGGTTTTGCATGTTGATGCCTGATTCTGCGTGTTTGTGCGAGATTATCCAGGCAAGAGCAGTGGCACAAGCCCCTCTACCCAGCACCACCCGAAGGCCCTGCGGGCCTTGGCGCAGCCTCGCCGCGGCTCGACAGCGGCTACAGGAGCCATGCGTTGAGGCTTCGTGTAGCCGCTGGCGCAGGCTGCGCACGGACGCGCAGGGGCCGCAAGATCTGCAGGAACAGGGTCAGACCAGGCGCGGTGCCCGCGAGCGATGCAAGGCCGCTTCGCCCAGGCGCTCGCGCACCAGGGCTTGGGCCTGGCGGGTCAATTGGTCGAGGTGGCGGTCGCGCTTCTTCTCCGCCTCGATCATCGCCTTGCGCCCATGCTGCGCCAGCAGGTAGGTATGGATCTGCCGCACCTCCACCGAGTTGTAGATCGGCGCCACATCCAGTACTGCCAGCAAGCCATCGCTGCCATGCTCGCGGGTGTTCATCAGCACCTGCGGGCCACGGGCGCCCAGCAGTTGGAACCCCAGGGCCTCGAAGCACTGGAGCTTGGCCGGGCTGCAGGCCAGCTCGGCATGGGGATAGCGTGCGCGCATCGCCGCAAGCATCTGCCGGGCAATACCCTGGCGGCGCAGGTCCTGACGGACCGCCATGTAGGCCACGGCGCAAGCCTCGGGGTCGTCCTTGAGCGGCAGGTAGAGCAAGAAGCCCTGCACCTGCTCCGGGTCCAGCGGGTCGCTGGCCACCAGCAACTCCACGGCGAGATCCCGGGAGCCGTCCATGGCCTGCAGGTACAGGTGCACCTCGTAGCCAACGCCGTACTGGTAGAGGTTGTACAGCGGATTGCTGGGAGCGATGGCGACCGCGCTGATGTCGGTGATGTAGTCCACCACCATCTGCTGGATCTGGCTCTGGATGGCTTCGGCGGGCGGGGCCTGGAACAGGGTGATGCTGGACATCTGGGTGGTGACTCCGAGGGTTGGGGCATGTCCGCCAGGAGCGGGCGCGCCATGATACCCCTTCACGCAGGCGCAGGGGCGCACCGCCACATGGCAAGGCAAGGCAAGATTGGGAAGGCTTGGGGAATTTGCTGCCCCATTGCGGCGGCGACACGCCACCGCAATCGGAACAGCCAGCCGATGCCAAGGGCATCGGCGATGTCCCGCCCGGCGAACGCGGGCGGGAGCGGGGCTTACAGCGCCATGTCGGCCGCTGGGTTGCTCTCAGGCTTGGCCATGCTGGCCGGCGCTTGAGGAGCCGCACCCTTGACTGGTGGCGGCGTGGTCAGCTGCAGCACTTCGGCGGTGTAGGCCCATTCTTTGGCCACACGCTCTGGGCTGTCGTTCAGCGCAGTGCCGTAGCTCGGTACGATCTGCTTCAGCTTCTCCTGCCAGGCTGGAGTGGCGACCTGGTCCTTGAAGACTTTCTGCAGCACGCTGAGCATGATCGGCGCGGCGGTCGAAGCGCCCGGGGAAGCGCCCAGCAGGCCGGCGATGCTGCCGTCCTGGGAAGCGACGATCTCGGTGCCCAGTTTCAGCACGCCGCCCTTCTCTTCGTCACGCTTGATGATCTGCACGCGCTGGCCGGCCTGCCACAGGCGCCAGTCTTCCTGCTTGGCGTTGGGGAAGTATTCCTTGAGCGCCGCGAAACGGTCGTCATCCGACAGCATCAGCTGGCCAGCCAGGTATTCCACCAGCGGGTACTGCTCGATGCCCACCTTGGTCATCGGCCAGATGTTGTGGGTGGTGGTGCTGGTCAGCAGGTCGAAGTACGAACCTTCCTTGAGGAACTTGGTGGAGAAGGTAGCGAACGGGCCAAACAGGATCACGCGCTTGCCATCCAGCACGCGGGTGTCCAGGTGCGGTACGGACATCGGTGGCGCGCCGACCGAAGCCTTGCCGTAGGCCTTGGCCAGGTGCTGCTCGGCAACGCTGGCGTTGTCGGTTACCAGGAACGAGCCACCCACCGGGAAACCGGCGTATTCGTTGGCCTCGGGGATACCCGACTTCTGCAGCAGGTGCAGGGCACCGCCACCAGCGCCGATGAACACGAACTTGGCGTCGGTCTCGGTTTTCGAACCGTCCTTGAGGTTCTTGTAGGTCACGCGCCACGAGCCATCTTGGTTGCGCTCGATTTCTTCTACTTCGCTGGACAGCTTCAGGGCGAAGTTAGGCTGGGCCTGCAGGTGGGCGACGAACTGGCGGGTGATCTCGCCGAAGTTGACGTCGGTGCCGATCGGGCTCCAGGTCGCAGCGATCTTCTGCGCCGGGTCACGCCCTTCCATCATCAGTGGAACCCACTTCTTGATCTGCTCGGCGTCTTCGGAGTACTGCATGCCGCTGAACAGCGGGCTGGCTTGCAGGGCCTCGTAGCGAGCCTTGAGGAACTTGATGTTGTCATCGCCCCAAACGAAGCTCATGTGCGGCGTGGAGTTGATGAACGAACGCGGGTTCTTCAGGACACCGGTCTTGACCTGCCACGACCAGAACTGGCGGGAGATCTGGAACGCTTCGTTGATCTCGATGGCCTTGGCGATCTCGATCTTGCCGTCCTTGCCTTCAGGGGTGTAGTTCAGCTCGGCCAGGGCCGAGTGACCGGTACCGGCGTTGTTCCAGCCGTTGGAGCTTTCCTCGGCCACGCCATCCAGACGCTCGACCATCTCCATGGACCAGTCCGGCTGCAGCTCGTTGAGCCAGACCCCGAGGGTCGAACTCATGATGCCGCCGCCGATCAGCAGCACATCCACTTTTTTTGGCTCAGCCGCGTGAGCGGTCGTCAGACCTATCGACATCGCCAGCCCGATGAGGGCCGTGTTCACTTTCTTCAACATTCTGTAGTACCTACGATAGAACGCCATCCGCCGCCCGATCCTCGATCCTGTGAATCCCGGAGGGTGCGAAACAGGCATTTCGCAGGTCCCGGATGAACGCATTCATGAGAACTGGGGGGTGGGCACACAAGGCCGACGAAACGCGCTCGACCTCAGTTTTATATCGCTCCGGTGCTGACTTCTTGTCGTTGTTGGCTCAGCTACATGAGTGACACTTGTTACTCGGGGCTCGTCACGGGACGCAGCCGACAGGCAGCCACCCTGCTCCTTTCCATATTCCGCTGGCGCCGAATCGACGGGCAACGGCGGTACCCGCCTTCGCGGGAACCAGCAGGGAAAAAGGGTCGGATTCCACCAAGGAAGGTGGATGGACACTGCCTGACATTACGCTCGGCGGGTTTGCCAGAGACACCCGCACGCTTGCAAAGGACCCGATCAGGCCATTTGAAGCAAAGCACAGGGGGCATATTTTTGCACAAACGATGAACCGATTCAGCGCAAGAATATCATTACGGCATCAGCCTGTCTTGGCTGCGGCGCCCTTGGCAAACCCCGAGGCACTACGACATCCGCCGCAATCAATGCGTCACAGGGACGCTGGCGCAAATCCTTTCCCGGCACCGCCGCAGACCTTGGCCTGTGGCACCACCACGGGCATCATGGCCGACCGCGATACCCGCCAGACCATCGTCAAGGACAAGAAGAACAACCATGCACGCGACTTCCCTGCAAGACACCACCGCGCCCGAGGGCGTCTGCTTCGGCTGCGGCAGCAGCAACCATCACGGCCTGCACATCAAGAGCCACTGGCACGAGGACGGTATCCACGTGCTCGCCGAGCACCTGCCGGAGGCCAAGTACTGCGGCTGGCCGGACCTGGTGTATGGCGGCCTGATCGCCATGCTGGTGGACTGCCACTCCAACTGGACCGCCATGGCCTACCACTACCGCAACGAACAGCGGGCCCCGGGCAGCCTGCCGCGCATCGACTGCGTGACCGGCAATCTGGGGATCAAGTTCATCAAGCCGACCCCCATGGGCGTGCCCCTGACCCTGCGGGCCCGGGTCGAAGGTGAAGTGGCACGCAAGAGCCGGGTGGTGTGCGAGGTGTATGCCGGCGACGTGCTCACGGCCATCGGCGACTCACTATTCGTGCGAGTCGATACCCTGCAGCTGGCCGACGCGGCCCACGGCCGTGAAAGCTGAAACCGTTCCTCCCATGCCGTGCCAATCGGTGAGGGCCATAGCGCCCTCATGCGACGATTGCAGTCCTGTTTGACGCCCTTGTACTATTGAGAACGATTCACACTCACATCTCGGCGGCCAACGGTGCACTCATCTTCGAGCAACAAGCTGGGCTTCTTTTTCAGTGACCATCACCGGTGGTTGCTGCAACACATTCAAAAACGCCTGGGCAACCGTGCCGATGCCGAAGACACCGCCGCAGATACCTTCTGCCAGTTGCTCAGCGCCCAGGTCGACCCGGACAGCATCGAACAACCTCGGGCCTACCTGTCCACCATCGCCAGGCGCCTGGTATTCGACCGGCATCGTCGGCGCCAGTTGGAGCAGGCCTACCTGCAACGCCTGAGCGCCCTGCCGGAATTACTCGCGCCCTCCCCCGAAGAACAATTGCTGCTGATCGAGGCCCTGGTGGCGATCGATCGTGCGCTGGATGGCCTGCCGATGATCGTCAAGACCGCCTTCCTCTACAGCCAGCTCGATGGCCTGAGCTATGTGGCAATCGCCAACAAACTGCAATTGTCCGAACGCACCGTCAGCCGCTACATGAAACAGGCCTTGCGCCAGTGCTACCTGAGTGAGCTGGGCCTGTGAGCCGACAACGCCTGGACCCGGAGATCGAGCAGGCCATCGAGTGGATGGTGCGCTTGCGCGCTGGCGGCGCCGACCCACGCCTGGAGCAGGAGTTGGCCGCCTGGCTGGCCAGCGATCCTGCCCACGCCCAAGCCTGGCAGCAACTGCAAGCCAAGCTGGGGACGTCGTTCAATACCTTGCGCACCCTCGACCAGCGCCTGCCAGGGCAAGCGGGCGAAGCACGGCAGTTGCTGCTCAGCCCCCACGCCTCGCGCCGGCAACTGCTACGCGGCCTGGTCGGACTCGGCCTGCTGGGTAGCGGCCTGTGGCTGGGCACTCGCACACCTTATGGTGAAACCCTGTTGGCGGACCTCAGCACCGGCCGCGGCCAGCGCCGGGATTTCACCCTGGCCGACGGCAGCCGCCTGAGCCTGGATGCCGACAGTGCCGTGGACCTGAGTTTCGACGACCAGCAACGGCTGCTGGTCCTGCGTCACGGGCAGTTGCTGATCCAGGTAGCCAGCGATTCCCGGCGCCCCCTGCGGGTGCAAACCCTCCAGGGCCAGGTCCAGGCCCTGGGCACACGCTTCCTGGTGAGCCAGGAAACCGATGCGAGCCGGATCGTGGTACAGGAACACTCGGTGCGCCTGCGCCTGCGAACCGGCCATGAACAGGATTTGCAGCAAGGCCAGGCCGCACTGCTGCATCCTGGGCGGATCGAACTGCTGGCGCAGGACCAGGCATACCGTGGCGACTGGCTCAACGGCCGCTTGAGCGTGCTGGATGACTCCCTCGAGCAGGTCATTGCCGCGCTACGCCCCTATTGCCGGGGCTATATCCGAGTCAGCCCAGCGATCAGCCAGCTACGAGTACAAGGCGTGTTTCCCCTGGATGAGCCAGAGCGGGCCCTGGATGCACTGGCCCAGACCCTGCCCATCCGCATTGAACGCTACGGCCCCTGGTTCACGGTGATCCAGCCACACAGTTGAGAGCGGATATTTTTTAAAAATAACTCTCATTCGTGTCTGGTTTTCATTTTTCGTCCCACCTATCTCCTGACACTTCAACGCAATCAGGAGAATTTCGTGCGCAACCCTTGGTTCCATGCCTTTCCCGTCGCCATCGCCGTGACTGCCCTGAGCGGCCCGGCCCTGGCCCAGGAGCAGTCCCGGTCCTTCAACCTGCCAGCCGGGCCGCTGGCGGTGACGCTCAATGCCATTGCCGGCCAGAGCGGTGTCGTTCTGTCCCTGGACCCAGGCCTGGTCTCGGGCAAGCAGGCGCCAGCAGTGAACGGCACGATGACGCCGACCCAGGCCATGCACGCCGCCCTGGTCGGCAGCGGCCTGCAACTGCGGGTCACGGCCAGCGGCCACTTCAGCGTCGAGCCGCTCCCCGCCGGTGTTGCCGGGTTGCAACTGGGCATGACCGACATCGTCGAGAGCGAGTTCGACAGCGCCACCACCGAGGGCTCCAACTCCTATGCCGCACGCGCCGTGACCATCGGCAAGGGCCAGCACAGCCTGCGAGAAATCCCGCAATCGGTCACGGTCATGACCCGCAAGCAACTGGATGACCAGGGCCTCACCGACCTCAAGGCCGCCGCCAACCAGACCACCGGCCTGGTGGGTGTGCAAGGGGTCGGCAAAGGCATGATCCTGTCGTCGCGGGGCTTCCAGATCGACGATTGGCAATACGATGGCGTGCCGATCCCACGCAACACCTACTCATTGGGCAACTGGGCGACCCAGGACCTGATTTTCTTCGACCGCCTGGAAGTGTTGCGCGGCGCCTCCGGCCTGCTGCAGGGCACTGGCAGCCCGGGGGGCGCGATCAACCTGGTGCGCAAGCGCGGCCAGGACGCCCCGACCGTGACCCTGACCGGCAAGGCCGGGTCCTGGGACCACTATGGCCTGCAACTGGATGCCGGCGGCCCCCTGAATGATGCCGGCACGCTACGCGGACGTGTGGTGCTGGACGAAGACCAGAGTGATTCATTCATCGACAAGCAGTGGAGCAAGACCCACTCACTCTATGGCGCCCTGGATTTCGACTTCAGCGACGACACCACCCTGGGCCTGGCCGTGAGCCGCTCGGAAGCCGAATCGCGGCCGATGATCCGCGGCCTGCCGCGGCACGCCGATGGCAGCCCGGTCGATGTACCCCGCTCGACTTACAGCGGTGCCCGCTGGAACCATTCACAGATCAACATCACCACCCTGTACGCCGACCTGGAGCATCGCTTCAACCCGGACTGGACGTTCAAGGTCGGAGCCGTGCGCATGAGCGAAGACAACGACTCGACCCAACAGCGCACCCAGACCATCGCCGACGGCCTCGATGCCGACGGCAGCGGCTTGCAGTACGCCGACTGGGTCACCGATTTCGACAACACCAAGATCGGCCTGGACATGAACCTCACGGGACGTTTCGAGGGCCTGTCCATGGAGCAGGAAGTGACCCTGGGTGGCAACTACTCGAAGATGACCAGCGACGACGTGTTTGCCCGCACCTTCAACAATGGCGGCAACATCTTCGCCATCGAGCATGACCGGCCGCCCATCAGCTACGACAGCCTGCTCAATACTCCCGGTGGCCGTGGCACCCACAGCCGCTACGACATCCGCCAGAAAGGCCTGTACGGCAGTTGGCGGATCAAGCCGGTGCAGGACTTGACCCTGGTGCTGGGCTCGCGTGTGAGCTGGTACGACTATCGCTACGATGCCACCGATTACCAAGCCATCACGCGCAAGGCCACGGTGCAGTCGCCGAGTACCATGACCAACAACGGCGAAGTCACGCCCTACGCCGGTTTCATCTATGACTTGAGCCGCCAGTGGTCGCTCTACGCCAGCTACACCGATGTGTTCGAACCCCAGAGCTCACGCACCGCCAGCGGCTCGGTGCTGCAACCGGTGATCGGCACCAACTATGAAGTGGGGCTCAAGGGCGAACTGCTCGATGGCCGAGTCAACACGTCCCTGGCGCTGTTCCGCTACGACCAGAAGAACCGCGCCGTCCAGGACAAGGCCTCGGGTTTTGCCTGTGATGGCTGGTACTGCTCCACCGCCTCGGGCCAGGTGCGCAGCCAAGGCCTGGAAGCCGAAGTCAGTGGCGAAGTGCTGGATCGCCTGCAACTGTCCGCGGGCTACACCTACAACACCACCAAGTTTCTCAAGGACCCACAGGAACAGGGGCGGATCTTCAGCACCTGGACCCCGAAACACATGCTGCGGGTGTGGGGCGACTATCGCCTGGACGGTGAGTGGAGCAAGGTCAGCACCGGCCTGGGCTTCACCAGCCAGAGCCATACCCTGGGTTACGAGCGAAGCTACAAGGTACCGGGCTACACCGTCTGGAACGCACGTATCGCCTACCAGCTCAACGACCAGGTCAGCCTGGCGCTCAATGCCTACAACCTGTTCGACAAGCACTACTACATCTCCGGCTACAACCAACTGGATGGCAACAACAGCTTTGGCGACCCGCGCAACTTCATGCTCAGCGTGAAATACACGCCGCAGTTCTAAAGCCGCCAACGCAGTGCCCGAAGCGCATTCGGGCGCTGCGCGCCAGGCGCGGCTTTTGTATGATCGCGCTCCCGTTCCCCCCATAAAGGACGCTGTACTTGACCATGGACATCCAGAGCATCCAGGACCGACTGGCCAAACCGGCGCTGAAGTTCAGCGCCGGCGGTTTTCGCCCCAGCCATAGTGATGAAGAGAGTTGGCTGGGCCGAGTCTTCCTGTTTCGCGAAGACGAAGAGCTGCCAATCAACAGCGCGGGAGAAACCCTTCTGCCCTTCGCCCAGTTCCACTTGCCCTCCCTGCCCTTTAGCAGCCCGCATTTGCAAGGCATCAAGGTACTCACGGTATTCATCGCCAACCCCTTTCCCGATGAGCTCGAACCCATGGGCGAGCGTTGGCTGGTGCGCGAATACCGTGACGAGGACGTATTGGTGCGCAAGGAGCTGACGGCCGAGAAGGCCTTTCTCAAGCCCTTCCCGCTCAAAGCCGAGGCAGTGCCCGCCGACTACCCGCTGTGGGACGGCGGCGGCGTGCCCCGGGACCTGGAGCTGGAAATCCTCGAACTGGAACGCTCCGGCCGCATCGAGTGCTACTACGACCTGACCACCCACTGCTACGAACACAAGCTGGGGGGCTACCCATCGTTCTGCCAGTCGGGGATCGACCCGGGCGAAGGCTTCGAATTCGTGATGCAGATTTCCTCTGACGCCAAGATCAATCTCAACGTGGTGGACAGTGGCAGCCTGATGTTCTGGAAGCACCGGGACAGCGGCGAATGGGCGCTGTACTACGACTTCTACTGAGGCGTTCCGGCTGACGCCGGTTTCATCCGCCAATGGGTGAAAAGCCCTGGCGGCGAGTGCATCATGGGCGCGTCCGATTCCTGGGAGACCTTCATGTCCATGCGCTCATTGCTGTTGCCCGTCGCCACCCTGTCCCTGGCCCTACTGGGCCCGGCCGGGGCCATGGCCGATGACCAGGCGCAGCTGATCGAGTCGATCAACGCCTACCGCAGCCAGCCGCAACGCTGCGCCAACCAGGCCTCGTCCGAACTACCACCGCTGGCCAGCGACCCGCGCCTGATCCTTCCGGTGGACAACGCCGGCGATCTGCAACAGGCCCTCGCGCGGGCGGCCTACCCCATGGTCAACGTCCAGGCCATCAGCCTCTCCGGCCCGCGTGATGCCCAGGCGGCAATGCAGGCGATCCGCGAGAGCTTCTGCCAGGTGGTGCTGGATCCGCAGTTCGTCGATATCGCAGTCAATCGCCAGGCCACCCAGTGGCGCATCGTCCTGGCCCGCCCGCTATTGTCGGCGCGCCTGGGCGATTGGCAGGCCGAGGGCCAGCAACTGCTGGCGCAGATCAACAGCGCCCGCAACCAGCCCCGGCAATGTGGCGAGCAGGGTTTTGCCGCCGCCACGCCCCTGGCCTGGAACGCCACCCTGGGCGAAACCGCCCAGGACCACAGCCGGGCCATGGCCAACCAGAACTATTTCGACCACAAGGATCGCGACGGGCGCACCCCCGGCGATCGTGCGGAACTGGCAGGTTACGCCGGCCAGCAAGTGGGCGAAAACATCGCGGCCGGCCAGGACAGCGTGCGCAAGGTGGTGGACGGCTGGCTGGCCAGCCCCGGGCATTGCGCCAACCTGATGAACCCAGCCTACCGTGAGCTGGGCGCGGCCTATGCGGTGGACCCGAAAAGCGATGCCGGCATCTACTGGACCGCAATGTTCGGCGCACCTTGAGGCTCTGCCTGCCCCGCACAAAACAACCCGGTTCGACCTGGACCGGGTTCAGGCCCTGGGCAGTACCTCAGGCCTGCGAGTCGAATTTTCCGCAGGAGCATTGTCAGGTGGCCATGGGCTCTCGATAATCGCGCGCCCTATCCAATGAACTCACGCAAGGAACTGCCGTGAAAAAATCCCTGCTGTTGATCCCGCTGCTTGCCCTGTTGTTGCAAGGCTGTGGCGTGACCATGACTCGCTACGAACCCAGCTATGACAACGTCCAGCGCCTCAAGCAGCAGCAACCGCTGCAACCCATCGCTGGCGCCCAGGTGACAGCTGCGCCGGGCCAGGGCTCATTATCGGTTCGAGCCAACCCCATCCGCTCCCCCAGCGGCAGTATCAGCCAGCACATTCAGGAAGGTCTCAATGAAGAGCTGCGCCGGGCCGGCCTCCTCGACCCGAAAGCCCCGCGCCAGCTCCAGGTACTGATCGTGACTAACCAACTGGAGGCCGGTGTGGGCAGCGGCAGTGGCCAGGTTGCAGCACGCTTCACCCTGAGCAAGAGTGACCAGGTGCTGTACGAGGCGACCAAGCAGGCCAGCAGCAGTTGGGACAGCAGCTTCATCGGAGCCATCGCCATTCCCAACGCGGCCCATGCCTACAATCCGCTGGTACGCGAGTTGCTCAAGAACCTGTACAGCGATCCGTTGTTCATCCAGGCCCTGAAGTAACCAGTAGCAAACACTGCAATGAAAAAGGGACCGCCTCTTGTAGGGGCGGCCCCTTGGCCAGGTATCGTTTCGCAGCACACAGGACGCTAGCGATCGATGTCAACCAGGCTCTATCAACCGCGAGTCTCGACGGCCTTTAGCGATGAGTACTTGACCTGGTTCTGCTCGACCATCTGCTTGAGCAATGCATTGACCTGGCGACCGAAGGTATCGGTGACCGCCTGGCGTGGGGTGTAGGCCACCAACGGCAAGATCAGGATCCCCATCCAGGTTTCGACACCATCGTGGTTATTGCCCATGCCCACGCGCTGCCCCTGGGCGTCGAGCACTTCCAGGCTCATGCTGTATTGGTCATGGGCCATCGCCGGCACCACCCCCAGTGTCAGGCCGCTGATAAAAGCAAAAAACAGCTCGCCGCCGTTGGCTGGGTGGTTATAGACCTTCAGGCGCAACTTGTAGTCACCCGGCTGCTTCTCGAACTCATCCATGGTGACTCGACCGAACAACTCGGAGTCGGTCAGCAGTTTCTGCAATTTCGGCTTGAGTTCTTCCCGGGCAGCAGACACTTCGATTGCAGAAGCACTGGTCGGCAAGCCCTGATAGAACATGAACTCCACGAAGACATTCGGCTTGTTGGTGTAGCTGGCCATCGACGGCATCGTCACCGGCGCGACTTCATTCATGGTGAAGCTGGCACAACCGGCCAGCGCAAGTGCCAGGCTGGCACCCAGAATCTTGACGAACTTCATTATGACTTCCTTGAAAGATGGCTCTGCCCCTCCATGGCCGGAGCGGCTGGGGCGGATTCTAGAGGCAGACCAGCAATAGTAAAAGGCCACCATCGAGTGCCACGCCAGCGACAGGCCATAAAAAAGCCCCGATCACTCGGGGCTTTAATCAATACCTCGATCGCTTGGTTTATTTAGCCGCCATCTGCCCGGCTTCATCCTGGGTCACCAGGGCCTTGAGCGAAACATCGAACTGCTTCAAGGCATCGACCTGCAACTCGGTCTGCTGGTTGATCTGGGCCGCGATCTCCGGTGCCGCCTTGCCCCGCACCCACACCGAAGGCATGTCCTTGGCACGCAGGCCCTCGGCCTGGCCTATGTACTGCAGGTTGGCATCGTAGAACTTGGCGATGAACCGCGCCTCGACCCGATTGTTGCGTTTGCTCACCAGTTGGTTATAGGTATCGAGCATCACCACCACATCGGGATGGGCCTGGACCACGGCATCGAGATTGTCGTAGACGGTCACCGAAGCGAAGTGTTTCTGTAACGAAGCCATCAGCCAGTTGATGGCCAGTTTCGGATCGGAGCTATTGACGAAGGCCTGGCTGATACGAGGATCGAGACCGGCGTTCTTCGCGCCATTGAGCGCTACCGAATGGTAATGCTCCAGGTACTCCAGGGTATTGAGGGTGTTCTCGCTGTACAGCACACCAACCGATTGTGCGTGCTGCAGGTTGGCGCCGCTGTCGGCCATGGGCAGGAAGTGGCAGCTCATGTCATCGGCGGCCGAAGCCACTGCAGAAGTGCCGGTTCCCGTGAGCAAGACAACGACAAGGGCTAGCAAAGTCGAGATTCTCATCGGGTATTTCCTTCTGCAACAAACACGGTATGAGGGCTATCTTCCTCCTTTGTAGGAAAAACGGAACCACCACTTTTTGATGATAACTATCGATTGAAGCAATGATGTAGGGCGACGGCTCTGACAGTGCTTGGAACAACGTGGCGTTTGAGTGCAAAAAGAGATTTCAAGCATGCCCGGCTGCGGGACCAGCAGCGCATTTTCAAATTGCCCCGGTTCAAAACGGCGTTGCGGCTCAGTTCAGGTCAACGGTGCTGGATGCACACGGGCGCTTCAAGTGAGTGCTTCAGAATCGGCTGTGTTGGCAACATCGCTAATAGAGCAGTGATCAGTGCGTAAATAGGGGGGAAGTGAAAAGAACATACGTGGAGATATCCCAGGCCGCCGTCTTTCAGAATCGTCTAACTCCAAGTACGAGGGGCGATTGTTAGTCTACGAACCGCAACACAATGTAAATCGTTCAACACTCGGTGTGACTGCATCCGACGATCGATATTCGGCCTGTCTTTTGGGATCTCTACGACCATGAAACAACTCACTAGCAAACTCTCTCTTGTGGTTCTGGCTTCTTGCATCGGTGTATCACCTGCCGCGTTCTGTGCAGACGGTAGGATCACATTCACCGGCAACGTGACCGCGCAAACCTGCAAGATCAACGGCAACGGCAGTGGCTCGAATGACTTCACGGTCACGCTGCCAACGGTGTCGAGCAGCGCTCTGGCTAGCACGGGCCAAACAGCCGGCCGTACACCGTTCAGTATCGCCTTGTCCGATTGCACGCCAAAGTCCGGCAACGTTCATAGCTACTTCGAACCGGGCTCAACGGTCAACACGGCCACCGGCAATCTGGTTCTGAATTCGGGCGGTGCCTCCAACGTCGAAATCGGCGTGCTGAACAACGACCTCACCGCGATCAAGATCGGCGCTGCCGACGCCAGCCAAAACTCGCAATCCGTGGGCATTGACGGAAGCGGCAGTGCCACGCTTCCTTTCTACGCACAATACGTGGCGACCGGAACTGCAACAGCCGGTGCGGCGAGTTCGAGTGTCATGTATACGCTCGTTTACCAGTGAATAGAGAGTTGATCTTACTGAACTAGGGTCGAGTGGGCGTGTATTCGCCCTCTCTCTAACTACCGGTATGGAAACCTGCCATGACGCCCTCAAAAGCATTCAGAGCCGCAGCCATGACGTACTTTGCATCCTTCGGCTATCTGACGATGCCTGCTGAAGCCTCGGTCGTAATCGGAGGCACGCGCGTGATCTACGACGAACGCGAGTCCGAGATCACACTCAAGATGTCCAACGAAGGCCGAGCCCCGGCACTCGTGAAGTCATGGATTGATGATGGGCAGGTGTACAACACGCCATCGGCTATTCAGGTGCCGTTTACCGTGCTGCCGCCGATCACACGTATTGACCCGGCCAAGTCCCAGACGTTGCGTATTGTGTACACCGGTGAATCACTGCCGAAGGATCGCGAGACGGTGTTCTGGCTCAACGTTTTGGAAGTGCCACCTGAGCCGAGCGCGAAGGACGCGGACGCAAACCGGCTCCAGTTTGCATTTCGTTCGCGCATCAAGCTGTTCTATCGTCCGGAGAACCTTCCCGGCTCGTCTGCCGACGCGCTGGCGCAGCTCACTTGGCGGCTCATGCAGATAGATGGCCGACCAGCCATCGAGACGCATAACCCCACGCCGTTCTATGTCTCTTTGACTGAAATCAGTGTGCTGTCGGGGACCCGTAGCGCGACTTTCGACGATGGTGGCATGGTCAAGCCTGGCGAGACGCGAGCCTTTCCCTTGAAAGGCGACGCACTGCCTGCGGCAGGTGCCCGCGTGCGCTACACGTTCCTGAACGACTACGGCGGCGCGGTCAGCGGCGAGACGCCGCTGCGGGCAGGCGGTGCCGCGCCGCTGCCGTAACACGAGATCACCGCTTCCATTCCACGAAGAGCGGCTAGGGCCTCTAGCCTGCTTCCCGTTCATTGCCAAACCAATCATGCCTGACGAATGGGTAGGGGGTTGGTTTGCCCAAATTTCCTCGGGCTATCGTGATGCAACACACTTCTACCTTACAGCTGGCATTGCGCCGAAGCTCAAGCAGGGTCTGCCTGTTCGCGCTCTCGGTATCCGCGTCGGCACAGACAATGGCGTGGGAGACGGATGCCGCCCAAGTCGCGGACGTTCGATTCAATGCCCTGTTCCTGCAGCAACCTGACGGCGCGTCCGTAGACCTGAGCCGCTTTAACAAAAGTAATGCGGCGTTGCCCGGGGCGTATCGCGCGGATCTGTTCGTCAATACAAGCTGGATCGGCCGCTCGGAGATCACGCTACGGCAGGTCGGCGATGATCCGAACAATGTCCGGCCCTGCTTTGACCGAGAGCTTCTGCTAAGGGTAGGTGTCGATATTTCGAAGCTGAGCCAGGACGCAGCCAGCATGCTGACTGAAACGGCCCGGCTATGTGCCGTCCTTGAAAGGTTGGTGCCACAGGCGAGCGCCCTCTTTGATAACGGTGAACAGCGCCTGGACATCAGCATCCCCCAGGCCTCGCTGAGCCGTACGGCGCGCGGCTACGTGGACCCCCGCTATTGGGACGAAGGCGTGCCGGCGGCGCTGCTGTCATACAACGGCAATATGTACCGTTCAGAGAACCAAGGCATTTCATCGACACAGGGTTATCTGGGCTTGACGGGCGGCCTGAACCTCGGGCCTTGGCGTTTGCGCCATAACGGCAACTACACGCGCGACTCGTATAACGGATCGCACTACCAGAGCGTGCAAACGAATCTCTGGCGCTCGTTACCGGGAATGAAGTCGCAGTTCGTGATCGGTGAAGCGTTTACCAACGGCATGATGTTCGACAGCGTGGGCTTTCGGGGCGTCCAGCTGGCAAGCGATGAACGCATGTATCCAGAGTCGCAACGCGGCTATGCGCCGACCATCCGTGGGGTTGCCAACAGCAATGCACTGGTGCAGATACGCCAGAACGGCAACATCATCTACAGCGCCAATGTCGCGACCGGCCCGTTCGAAATCAACGATCTCTACCCGACCGGTTACGGAGGGGACCTGGATGTCATGGTGACCGAGGCCGATGGCGGTATTCGTACCTTCAAGGTGCCCTATGCCTCGGTCGTCAATTCGCTGCGACCCGGCATCACGCAGTTCAGCCTGACCGCTGGCCAATACCGCAACCCCCTGCTGTCGGACGAGCCGTCGCTGTTTCAGGCGACAGTCCAGCATGGGTTCACCAACCTGCTGACCGGCTACGGCGGGCTGACGGCAGCGCGCGGCTATACAACGGCCGTGGTCGGCACCGCGCTCAATACCGGATTGGGGGCTTTCGCGCTCGATATCTCGCAGGCCAACACCGAACTTCCCAACGCCCCCACGCGTCGTGGCCAGAGTGCGAAGCTCTCATACAGCAAATTGATCAGCCCGACCGATACCAATATCACGGTGGCTGCCTATCGCTATTCCAGTAGCGGCTACTTGGGTCTGCGCGATGCGATGCAATGGCGTGGTGAGCCGAGAGATCGAGATCGTGGCAATCGGCTGTTTTTCGACGGAATCCGTCGTGGGCAATTTCAGGTCACGTTGAACCAGAGCCTGATGGCAGGCTGGGGGTCGCTCTACCTCTCGGGCTCGACGGTCAACTACTGGGATCGCAAGGGCAACGACACGCAGTACCAGGCTGGCTATAACAATACCTTCGGGCGCTTGAACTACAGCATATCGGCCTCGCGCCAGTTCGATGTCCTGCAAAGCCGATGGGACAACCGCCTCATGCTGAACCTGTCGACTCCGCTGAGCTTCGGCGGGAAACCCCTGTATGCGTCCACCAGCCTGCAGCGTGACAGCAATGGCTCGACAATGGCCCAACAGTCGATGACGGGGTCGCTGGGTATCGACAATGCGCTCAGCTATGGCGTGACCGCGGGTCACACAAGCGGCAGCGGCGCAGGTTCGACCTCCAACGTGGGCGGCAACGTTTCCTACCTGTCGCCGTACACCACGTTGGCGGCCAATGCCTCGAAGGGCACCGGCTACAAACAGTATGGCGCCGGCCTCTCGGGCGGCATGGTGGCCTATGCCGGCGGGCTCGCATTTACCCCGACCATGGGTGAAACCATGGCGGTGGTCGAGGCCAAGAATGCCAGCGGCGCCCGTGTGACAGCGGGCAGCGGCCTGCGCATCGATCCGTTCGGCCATGCGCTCGTGTCCAGCCTGACGCCGTTTTCGACCAACGAAGTCGAAATCGATCCGAAAGGTCTGCCGATGAGCGTCGAGTTGAAGTCGAGCGCGCAGCATGTGGCGCCCACCGCAGGCGCCGTTGTGCGGCTGAAGTTTGAAACAGACGGGGGCGGACGCGCCGTCATCATGCGCGTGCGCATGAAAGACGGCGGCCCCATCCCCTTCGGCGCCGAAGTCACTGACGAGGGCCGAAGGAGTGTTGGCACCGTGGCGCAGGCGGGCCGCATCGTGCTGCGAGGCGTGAAGGCCGATACGGGAACCTTGCATGTGAAGTGGGGCGATAGGGCCTCCCAGCAGTGTTCGCTCCAGTACGCGTTGCCAGCGGCGAAAAAGACCGGAAACACGCAACGCTGGATCGACGCGGAGGCCGTATGCCTATATTGATCGAGAGAAACTCCAGGGAGCATCAAGGCATCCTGACGTCAGAAGACGCGCTGGCGAAACACGCGCACCGGAAACAACATGCCGTGTTCTGGCTGCTCACGCTGGCGACCCTATGGCTCGGACTCGGCGCACGCGCAGCATTCGCGAATAGTTGTACGGGGGTTGCGCAGACGATTGCGGTGTCGATGCCCGTATCGGTGACCGTGCCCCGCGACGCGGCTGTCGGGACGGTATTGACGCCGTGGGTATCTACGGCGGCAACGAACAACTATTTTAATTGTGTAACTACCTACACGGGCGGCACGGGAACTGTTTTCAGAACCTTGTCACTGACAAGAGCGCCACTGAGTGTGATGGGGCCAAACGGAAGTACTTATTACGTCTGGAATACCAACCTCCCTGGCGTAGGAGTCGCGATCGGCGTTCGTCCGTTTGTAAACTCTTGTGGCTGGATGGGCTGGATGGGCTGGATGAGTCAGGGGGCAGGTAATGAAGGTTTTGGGGAAGGTTGGACAGGCCAGGCCTGCAACGGCGGAGGTACCGTCACCAATGGTGGCCAGGCGCAGATGGCGCTCGTGAAGACCGGCCCCATTACTCCTGGTACTTTCGCGGGTGGCCCGATGCTCGAGGCCTCGGTTACGATCTCGGACGGCGGCGGCTACAGGACGCCAACGGATGGAAGAAAAACGTTCTCGTTGACCAGTACGATCATCAAAGTGGCAGCCTGCACCACCCCGGACGTGACGGTCAGCATGGGATCGCACAAGCAATCGGTTTTCAAGGGAGTCGGCACAACGACCCCCGCAGTCGCTTTCAATCTCGGCGTCAATGCCTGCCCGGCGGGCCTGAATGCGATCCAGTACCAGTTCATTCCGATCAACGCCGTGCTGGATGCCGCCAATGGCGTGTTGGCGCTATCAGGCGATTCGACGGCCACGGGAATCGGCTTGCAACTCAAAGACGGCAACGGCAACGCGCTGAAGTACAGGACTCAATATGTGTTGACCAACTACAACCGTGCCACAGGCGGCTCGTACACAATTCCACTCAGGGCGGCTTACTACCAGACCGGCCAGCGAGTGACGCCAGGCAGCGCAAACACGGTGCTGACCTTTACGATGAACTACCAATAGCCGCAGGGGCCAGCGGTGCTGGAAATTCGAGACTCGCATCGGCTTGCAGGTGTTTGGCCCACACCATCACCTGCTCGAACTACGCCTTGTGCTGGTCGAACCGGGCTCCTGGCTCTACGGCGCCCGGCACATCCACCCCGCCCCTTTAACAGCTGCCGGGCCTTTGGCTTTTCCTGCCGCGGCCAAAGCCTGGTGATCGCCTCGCCCAGTGACCCGGTGGTCTACCACCTAGCGCTCTAGCCGGTACTTGCGAAGCGTGTCGCAGAAGCTTTCCCGGCGTTTTGTCCTGTAGAATCCAGCCTCCTCCTCCGAACGAGTCCAAGCCATGGATGCCCACTCGATCCTCACCTACACCCTGGTCGCCGCCATCTCCATCGCCAGTCCTGGCCCGGCCACCCTGGTGGCGCTGCACAACAGCGTGACCTACGGCGCCAAGTCCACCCTGTGGTCATCCCTGGGTAATATCAGCGGCCTGTTCTGCATGTCTGCGGCAGCCATGCTGGGCCTGGGGGCGCTGATCGCCAGTTCCGAATGGATATTCAACGCCGTGAAGATCCTCGGCGCCGGCTACCTGTTCTACCTGGGTGCCAAGCAGTTGCTCAGCAAGAGCCCATTGCTCAGCGCCAACAGCCTGGATAACCAGGGCGTCAGCACCCCGCCGCGATTCAAGCTGTTCAAGTCGGCGTTACTGACCGCCGCCACCAACCCCAAGGCAACCATCTTCTTCACCGCGCTGTTCCCGCAGTTCATCGACCAGCATGCCGCCCTGCTGCCGCAGTTCTTCATCCTGACCCTGATCTTCATGGCCCTGTCGCTGACCTCGCTGAGCATCTATGCCCTGCTGGCCTCCCGGGCCAAAGGCGTGCTGACCCGTCCGGCATTGTCCAAATGGGTCAACCGGGTCGTGGGCTCCACCTTCATCTTCTTCGGCAGCACCATCCTGGCCATGCGCCACCAAGGGGTGTAGCCAAGCCGCGCAGCTCTTGGTCTCAGCCCTGCTTTTTGCGCAGGGCCTTGAGCCGGGTACTGGCCCGTTGCACGGCGGCCATCTTCTCCGGGCGCTTCATGCGTTTCCACTTGCGGATATCGTCCTTGGTGCGGCCACAGCTCACGCACAAGTCGCCGCTGAGCTGGCACAGGGCGATGCAGGGGTTGTCGATTTCCTTGGCCATCTCAGCCCCGCCCCGGTCGCAGGCGCGCCAGGCGTGGGGCCCAATCACCACCACTGATCCGCTGGCATTGCTCTTCACTGTCGAAGAATACGTGGGCCGCTACTGATGCAAGGCAGACGCCCGCCTCCTCCAGTGCCCAGGACGTGAGTTCGATCATCCGTGCCGCCTGCCCGGCGGCCAGGGCCTGCTCCTTGTGGGCCTGGGTGTCGAAGACCCAGACCACCACCAGGCTGGAGGGGAACGCCGCGTAATCCACTTCGTGGGTCAGCCAGGAAAACCCCTCGAGCAACGATTTGGCCGTTTCACAGGCTTGGGTGAGGGTCTTGGCCAGCAAGCGCTCCGTCGCGGCTTGCTGGCGTTTGTTCAATGGCATGGCGAGGCTCTGGTCGATCGCAAAAAAAGGCCGCACACGATACCTCAAGTCCGGCCTGCGAGTACCTTGGCGAGCTTCAGATCTTTGTGCCCAGGGCGCTCGAGAGCACCTCGTCATGCCCATAGATATCCGGCGCGTACAGCAACTGCCCATGGCTGTCGGCCTGCACCGTCCAGTAGCTGAGCAGGATCGGCACCGGCTTGGCCAGGCGGAACTCATGGGTCACGCCGGTCGCCAGCAACTCGTTGGTCCGCAGGCGCTCTGCCGGGCTGAGCAGCCAGTCGCGCAGTTGCAACGCTTGCTCGACCCGCACGCAGCCGGAGCTGAAAGCCCGTGGTCCCTTGCTGAACAGCGCCTGGCTCGGGGTGTCGTGCAGGTACACGGAAAACGGATTGGGGAAACGAATGGCGATGCGTCCCAGGGGGTTGCGCGGCCCGGCGCCCTGGCGCAGCAGGATATTGCCCGGACGGTCCCAATCGATATCCGCGGCGGCCAGGGGTTGGCCATTGGCGTCCAGCACCTGCAGGTTCTGGCGATTGAGGAAACCCTGGTCACGGCGGATTTCCGGCAGTTTGTCTTCCTTGAGGATGGTCGGCGGCACGGTCCAGGTCGGATTCAGGGTCAAGCGCGTGACCTGGGACTTGAGCAATGGCGTCTGGCGCTCGGCGCGCCCCACTTGGGTACGGGTCTGCCAGACGACGGCGTCATGCTGGTAGAAACTCAGGTGCGCCGCGGCGACATTCACCAGCACGATGTTGGGCTCGAAGTCCTGGGCCATCCAGCGCAAGCGCTCCAGATTGATGCGCAGTTGCTCGCGACGCAACGCCGGGCTGACATTCAGCTCCTTCAAGGTACCGGCGCCGATCACCCCATCAGCCTGCAGCGAGTGGCTGAGCTGGAAGCTCTTCACGGCATCCACCAGCTCGCCGCCATAGGTGTTGTCGGCATCGACACTGGGGCTTTGCAGGAAGCCGCCGTGATACAGACGCTGGGCCAACTCAGGAACGCGCTTGTCTTGCATGTGCGGCCTGAGCAACGGGCCACCGGCCACGGCCTGCCAGTGGGGCAAGGGCTGCTGGCGCTCATGGGCATAGGCCTGGCGCAGGTTGCGATACTGTTCAAGGCTCGGGCGTGCCTGGTCGAAGGCGGCCGCAAGATCCTCAAGCCCTGGCACGGCGATCGCCAGCAACACGCTCTGGCGATTGTCGGGTAGCGGTTGGGCACGCCACAGGGGCTCGAACCGCGTTTGCGACAGGCGCCCATAGTGCAGGTCCTGCAGGGCCTGCAGATACTGATGGGTGATATCGATATCGGTGCACAAGCCGTCGCTCGCGGCACTGCTGGGCGGCAGGTGGTAGCGCCCCGGGTCCAGGCCGTCGTCGACCATCTGCGCCAGCTGCGCCTGCAACTTGCCCAGCCGGCCCTCGACCGCCCATGCCGGTTGCTCGCCATGCTGGTGGTAAAACGCCTGCAGCAGTTGCTGGGTCGGCAGATCGAAACGCGTAGCCAGGCCCGGACAGGCCACCGTCAGTTGCGCCGGTGTGTCCTGCACAGGGCTCGCCGCGACCTGGGGCAGATCGTCGGCCAGCGCGACCAATGGCGCAGCGAGCAGCCACAGGCTCAAGTAACATGCGTGTTTTTTGAACAACTGCTTTACTCCAATCCGTAGCCCTCAAGGTGAGGGCCTAGCGTTACGGCAGATGTGGAAAACAATCAGGCCTGGGTATTAAACATATAGACCAGACTGCCGGGGAGACGACAGGACGTCAGGAGCCAAAGTGACCATGGGGATGCTCTATACATGTTGACCTTCTTGTGCCGATTCTACCTGGCGGCCATCGCCCTGGGCGCCATTTGCAGTCCTTCCTACGCCGCCAGCAAGCCCCACCCCACTACCAGCCCGGCGCTGTACAGCAGCCTCGCCCACGCCGCTCCGGAACTCAATCCCCAGGCCTTGAAAAGCGCCCTGAACGCCATGCAATGCGCAGTCAACAGCGGCGCCCGGCAAGCCCGGCACCTGGCGGTGATCGACTATTCCCAGCCGTCCACCGCCCGGCGCCTGTGGATCTTCGACCTGCGCAGCAAGAAGCTGGTGCTGCGCGACCTGGTGGCCCATGGGCAAAAATCCGGGGAAAACTTCGCCACCCAATTCTCCAATCGCCTGGGCAGCTACCAGTCCAGCCTGGGCCTGTTTCGCACCCAGGAAAGCTATGAAGGCAGCCACGGCTACTCGCTGCGCATGGACGGCCTCGAACCTGGCATCAACGATCGCGCTCGCGATCGTGACATCGTGATCCATGCCGCCGACTATGTGAACCCACTGTGGAGCCAACGCCAGGGCCGCATCGGCCGCAGCCAGGGCTGCCCGGCGGTACGCCCACAGGTCGCGCGCCAGGTGATAGACAAGCTCAAGGACGGCCAGTTCATGTTCTCCTGGTATCCCGATAAACGCTGGCTCAAATCCTCGGCCTACCTCAACTGCCAGCCACGCCAGGTAGCGAGTATTCTCAGCGCCAACGGCGGCTGAACCGCGCCACCGCTTGCGTCGGGCATCGAGGGCGAGATACCGTCGGTGTCCGCTACCTTCCAGCCCGATCCCATGCCGACATTCCTGCTCCACGCCCCCGGCCCTCGCCCGGCCTTTCCCCTGGTCGCCGAACACCTGTGGGGCCCTAAGTGCAACATCGACTCCGATGGCAACAGCCGCAGCGTGGCCGACGAGCAGTGGACGGAACTGACCCTGATCCTGCGCGCCGACCGCCAGCAGCGCCTGGATATCGACCCATTGACCGAAGTGCCGCTGGTCCTGGCGATCCACTCCTCCCAGGCCGGGCTGGGCCGCAAGGCCGCAGAATTTCTCCAGGCCCATTGCGGCGGCACCCTGGAACTCCAGGCAGGACGCTGAACCTTCATCGACTCATCCCCCACTGATTATTGTTTTCCCAGCCAAGGCAGGCCCAGCATGAGCGCACCCGATATCGATTTCGTCCCCCATTTCATCCCCGAGCCCGATGCCCTGTTCGAACAGCTCAAGCATTCGGTGCTTTGGGACGAACGCATGCGAGCTCGCAAGACCGCAAGCTTCGGCGTCCCCTATGACTACTCGCAGATCAGCTACCCGGCGGTGCCGATGCCCGAAGCGCTTGGCCAACTGTGCCCGGCCATCGAACGCTTGCTGGGGTTTGGCCCCAACAACTGCCTGCTCAACTTCTACCCGGACGGCCAATCGTCCATGGGCTTTCACTCCGACGCCAACGAACAACTGATCGCCGGCACCGGTGTGGTGGTGATCTCCCTGGGTCATGCGCGCAGCATGCTGTTCAAGCACAAGCAAAGTGGCGTGATTCACGAGTACAGCTTGCCCAGTGGCTCGCTGCTGCACATGTCCGATGAACTGCAGACCCAGTGGCTGCATGCGATTCCCAAGGCCCCTGGTGCGGGCGAGCGGATCAGCCTGTCGTTCCGCCAGCTCAAGGAGCAATAGTGCTGGAGCCGGGCCGGATCGACGCTTGACTCAAGGTCCTGCCCGTCGACAATGCCTGCCTGTGCTTACCCTGCCCCGAGGCTCCATGCAGTTGATTCCCTGGTCCCACCCGTGCCGCGAAGGCTTCACCCTGCGCGGCCTGCGCTCCGAGCCTTCGGGCAAGCCGCTGCTGCACTTTCTCCATGGCAACGGCTTCTGCGCCATGGCCTACCGCCCGATGCTGGCGCTGCTGGCAGAGTCTTTCGACCTGTGGCTCAGCGACGTCCAGGGCCACGGCGACAGTGACCATGGCGGCCCTTTCCTCGGCTGGAACCGGACCGCGCAACTGGCCGCCGAAGCCTTCGAGGCCGGGCTGAGGACCTACGGCGCAGTACCACGCTATGCCCTGGGCCACAGCTTTGGCGCCGTATTGACCTGCCTGATCCTGGCCGAGCGACCGCAGCTGTTCGCTGGAGCGGTGCTGCTCGACCCGGTGCTTTTCACGCCGTCGATGATCGGCTCGCTCAACGTGCTCTCGGTGCTGGGCCTGAGCCGCCGCCATAGCCTGGCACGCAAGGCGGCCACTCGCCGTCGACACTGGCCGGACCGCGCGGCGGCCAAGGCCGCGCTGGCCCACCGGGGAATCTTCAAGGGCTGGTGCGACGATGCCCTGGCCGCCTACATCGAATACGGTTTGAAAGACGATGGCCAAGGCGTGGCACTCAAGTGCGCCCCCGAGCGCGAAGTAGAGATATTCGGCTCCGTCCCCAGGCGGTTGTGGCATTCCCTGGGCCAGATCCGCACACCGAGCCTGGTGATTCACGGCCGCGACAGCTATCCCTACGTTGCGCGATCGATCAAGCGCTGGGCAGCCATCAACCCACGCCTGAGCACCTTGGTAGTGGATGGCCAACATTGCTTCATGCAGGTGAACCCCGCGGAAAGCGCGGGTGCTGTCGCCGCTTTCCTGCGCAAACACTCAGGCTGAATCCCTTCAGCTGGCGCCGCAAGCATGTCATTATGATATCATCCAGCGGTTTTCCGGTCAGGGAACGTGCCCCCGCCTACACTGGATGACGCTGGCCAAAGGCGCCGCCAGATGCGCCTCCCGCCCGCCTTGTGTGCAAAAACGCCGACGGCGCCATGAAGCCCGCTCCATGACGCGCCGCACCGACGCAACCGCGATTCACCTCGCCGGTTGTGCTTTTTGCTGCCACAAGGAACACCGTCATGCTCTTGAGAACGATGAACATATCCCGCCGCGCAGGGCTGAGCTTCGCCCTGATCGCCTTGCTGGCCCTGGGCCTGGGGGGCTTCTCGTTGCTGGAAATGCAGCGCATGAACCAGCAATCCCTTGAGGTCGACCAGAACTGGCAACCCTCCATCGTCGCCGCCAATGCCGTGGCCCTGACCAGCACCCAGATCCGCACCATCACCCTGCGCATGCTGGTGGTCCGTGACGCGAGCGCCGTCCAGGCCCTGCTGGCTCGGGTCGAACAGCTCGAACAGCAACTGGACCGCCAGCAGGCCACCTACGAACAGTTGATCAGCGAACCTGAGGAACGGGCCGCGTACGAGCGTTATCTCAACGCCAGGGCGGCTTATGTGAAGGACCAGCACCAGGTGCTGGAGCAGGTCCGGCAGGGCCACAAAGAGGCCGCGGTGAGCATCGTCGACGGCGGATCGTTCCTGGTCAACGCCGACGCCATGCTCAAGGAGCTGTTGAGCATCATCGACATCAACACCCGGGGCGGGGTCGCCGCCGCCGAGAAAAGCAACCAGGTGTTCCACAGTGCCATCGCCATGGTGCTGGTGATCCTGCTGGTGGTCGTGGCCCTGACCATCGCCCTGGCCCTGCTGCTGACCCGCAGTATCGTGCGTCCCCTGGGCCAGGCCCTGGGCGTAGCCGAGACCATCGCCAGGGGTGATCTGGGCCAAAGCTTCAGCATCAGCGGCAAGGACGAACCGGCGCGCCTGCTGCAAGCCTTGCAGACCATGCAAGCCAGCCTGCGCAACACCCTGCAGCGCATCGCCGACTCCTCGAACCAGCTGGCCTCGGCCGCCGAGGAACTGCACGCGGTCACCGAGCACTCCAGCCAGACCCTGCATCAGCAAAGCAATGAAGTGGAACAGGCGGCCACCGCGGTCAACGAAATGACCGCCGCCGTGGAAGAAGTGGCGCGCAACGCGGTGAGCACCTCCGAGGCGTCCAAGGAAACCGACCACACCGCCCACCATGGCCGCGAGCAGGTGCAGCACACCGTCGACTCCATCGGCCAGTTGGCCCAGGACGTGACCCAGACCTGCGAGCGGGTCGAACACCTGGCAGTGGATGTGCGCAACATCGGCCAAGTGCTGGAGGTGATCCGCTCGATCGCCGAGCAGACCAACCTGCTGGCCCTCAACGCCGCCATCGAAGCGGCGCGGGCCGGGGACGCCGGACGTGGTTTCGCCGTGGTCGCCGACGAAGTGCGGGCCCTGGCCCATCGCACCCAGCAGTCGACCCAGGAAATCGAAAGCATGATCAATACCATCGAAGAAGGCACCGAGGGGGCGGTCAGCGCCATGCGCACCAGCAATGAACGGGCGCACCTGACCCTGGAAGCAGCCCGCGCCTCCGGCCTGGCCCTGGACCAGATCACCTACGCCATCACCTCGATCAACGAGCGCAACCTGGTGATCGCCAGCGCCAGCGAGGAACAGGCCCAGGTAGCACGCGAGGTGGATCGCAACCTGATCAATATCCGCGACCTGTCGACCCAGACCTCGGCCGGGGCCAACCAGAGCAATGCCGCCAGCCAGGAACTGTCGCGCCTGGCGGTGGACCTCAACACCCTGGTGACCCAGTTCAAGCTGTAGCAGCGCCTCCGGCAACGGGTCCGTGCTCAATAGGCATAGCGCGCGATGACCTGCCGGACCTTGACCAGTGCCTCACGCAATTCCGCCAGGCTCACCGAACCCAGGGCCAGGCGGATCGCATGGGGCACCGGTGCGGCACTGACAAAGGGTTCGGCCGTGGACACCGAGATATTCTCGCGTAGCAACGCCATGGCGACCTGATCGGCTCGTACTTCCTCGGGCAACGGCAACCAAAGGAAGTAGGAGTTGGGATGAGCGATCTGCTCCAGGCCCGCCAGCAGCTCCCGCGCCAACGCCTGGCGCTGGCGCGCATCCTCGCGTTTCTCCCGTTCCAGGCGGGCCACGGTACCGTCCTCCAGCCAGGTGCAGGTCATTGCACTCATCACCCCGGGATTGCTCCAGGTCGTGGCGCGGATCGCCCGCTCGAGCCGCTGCGTCCAGGCCGGCGGGGCCACCAGGTAACCCACCCGCAGGCCCGCTGCAACGTTCTTGGAAAAACCGGACACATAAAGCGTGATGTCCGGGGCCAGGGCGGCCAGGGGGGCAGGCGGGTTCTCGGCGAGAAACGCGTAGGCGCCATCTTCGATGATCAGCAGCCGCTGCTCCCGGGCGATCGCCACCAGGCGCTGGCGCCAGGGCAGGTCCAGGATCCAGCCCATGGGATTGTGCAAGGTCGGCATGGCATACACCGCCCTCACCCGCCGCTGCCGGCACAGGCGCTCGAAGGCCGCAAGGTCAGGTCCCCGCGGCGTCAGTGGAATGGCCAGCAATTCCAGGCCATGGGCGTCCGCCACCACCTTGAAGCCCGGGTAGGTCAAGGCATCGGTAGCCACCACATCGCCGGGCTTGAGCAATGCCATGGCGGCAATCGACAAGCCATGCTGGGCGCCACTGACCATCAGCACCCGCTCGGCCTCCACCGGCAAGCCACGACAGGCCAAGTACCGCGCCACCTGGGCCCGCTCATGCAGTCGACCCGCATGGGGCTGATAGCGCAGCAGGGTCTCCAGGTCGCCACTGGAGGCCAGCTGGCGCAATGCACCGCGTAACAGTTCGGCCTGCCCGGGCAAGGCCGGGTAGTTGAAGTTGAGGTCCAGGGTGCCGGCTGCGGTGGCCTGCTGGTCCACCCCCTGCCCTGGCGGCAAGGCGGTCTCGCGGACAAACGTGCCGCGACCGGCCTCGCCACTGACCAGCCCCATGGCCTCGAGCTCGGCATACACCCGCGAGGCGGTCACCAGGGCCAGCCCTTCCCTGGTTGCCAGTTCGCGATGGGTGGGCAAGCGGGTGCCGGGAGCCAGCACACCGTTACGGATATCACTGGCAAAGCTGTCCACCAGTTGCTTGTAGCGAGCACGGGCCATAGGCGCTGTATCCATGACAATTTTTTGATTGTGCTGATTCTCGATCCTAGGATGAGCCAGACGCAAGGCCCACCTCAATGCCGGCCTGAATTTGCCCTCCCAAACGAGACCCCTTCAATGGAACGGACATCGAACCTGCAATCCCCCGTGCTGGAAAAAACCTCCAGTGGCTGGCTCAACGGCTTTCTCGGCGTGCTGATCTTCAGCGGCTCGCTGCCCGCGACCCGGGTCGCGGTGGCGGAATTCGATCCGTTGTTCCTCACCGTCGCCCGCGCCACCATCGCCGGGGTGCTGGCCCTGGCGATCCTGCTGCTGTTCAAGGAGCGACGCCCGAGCAAGCAGCAACTGCTGCCCCTGGCGGTCGTCGCCCTGGGCGTAGTCCTGGGCTTTCCGCTGCTCACTGCCCTGGCCCTGCAATACGTGACCTCGGCCCACTCCATCGTGTTCCTCGGCCTGCTGCCATTGGCCACTGCGGTATTCGGGGTGATCCGCGGCGGTGAGCGGCCACGCCCGGTGTTCTGGCTGTTCTCGATCCTGGGCAGCTTGCTGGTAATGGGGTACGCCTTCGCCCAGGGCCTGACGGCCTCGCCCCAGGGTGACTTGTTGATGCTGCTGTCGGTACTGGTCTGCGGCCTGGGTTATGCCGAGGGCGCCAAGCTGTCGCGGACCCTGGGCGGCTGGCAGGTGATCTCCTGGGCCCTGGTGCTGTCCTTGCCGCTGATGATCGCCCTGAGCCTGTTCACCCTGCCCGCTACATTCAGCGGCATCAGCCTGCCGGCCTGGACCAGCCTGGCCTATGTCTCGCTGTTCAGCATGCTGATCGGCTTTGTGTTCTGGTATCGCGGGCTGGCCCAGGGCGGCATTGCCGCCGTCGGCCAATTGCAGTTGCTACAGCCGTTCTTCGGCCTGGGCCTGGCCGCCGGCCTGCTGCATGAACAGGTCAGCCTGGGCATGCTCGGGGTCACGATCGCGGTCATCCTCTGCGTCGTCGGCGCGCGCAAGTTCTCCAAATAGGCCACCAGCCACCGCTCACATCGGCACGGCGATCAACCAGATCACCGTGGCATGGGCCGCGGTCGCTGCCAGTACTCCGTGGCGCAGGCGCAAGCCTGCGCACACCAGCCCTTCCAACAGCGTGAACAGCAGCACCGGCCAGCCCACGCCGGTGACGCTCAAAGCCAGGAAACCATGGCAGGCAGCGAACGCCAGGGCACTGAGCAATGCCGCCCGCCACGGCTCGCAGGCCTGCTCCAGATGCCCCTGGAGCAGGCCTCGAAACAGCACTTCCTCCAGGGCATTGCCACCCAGGGCCAGCAATGCCATGCCCAGCAGCCAGGAGCCACTTGCCTGCTCCAGGCCGATACCGGCATGCAGGCGCAAGGGCAGCCCCAGGGCCACCCCGGCGAACAACCCCAGGGCCAGCCCCACCAACCACCCACGACGTTCCCAGACCACCAGGGCCCAGAGCTCGGGAGCGATTCGCGCCAGGCAGGCCAGCGTACCCAGCGACAACAACCCCAGGCCCGCCAACACCAGGGGGTTGGCGATAAAGCCGATCTGCGCACCTGAGCCCAACGACCAGAACTGCAACGGTGTCATCACATCCCGCAGCAGGATGAACCCCAGCAGCAGGATCGCGATACGCAGCCCCACCAGGTGCCTGGGAGTCAGGCCGAACCACAGGGCATAGAGCCCCAGGCCCGGAAGCAGGTAGAAGAAGTAATGCCCGAGTGACGCCGCGGCCGAGATCATCGACCGCCCTCGCCCATCGATGGCCGGTGGCTGGGGAAGGAAAAGCTAGGATTCATGTCGGCAGTCCATTGCAACGAAGGGCCGCCAGGGTGGCGCAACTCGTTGCTCGGCTGCAACGTCCATGACCACGGAAGATGAGCGGCATTCAGCAAAAAAATGGAGAAACTCGAGGCTGGAACGGCAGCACGCCTTAAGAGCGAGCTACCGCCGCCTGGGCGACCTTGATTCAGGTCGGGGAGATAGTGGCAAGCGCACCGAGAGTGATGGTCAAGACCAGAAACCCAAACAAGAACAACGCCATCTTGGTCATCGGACCTCCTGAACATTAGGGTGCAGCGGGCCCGCTCTACAGCCAGAAGCCGGGCGGGTGTGCCATTTTCGAAGCTCGGCTGTGCTGATAACAGATGCAGATGAACAAGAAAAATACGGATCAGATGCCGCCAAAGGCCCTCCCACGCTTGAGTCGCCCGACTCTCAAGAGCAGCCGAAAAACCAGAGCCCCCATGGAGCTCCGGTAGCAGGTCGCGCAGCAGCGCTCAGGCCAGTTCTTTGCGCAACTGGCGAGCGGCGGTGACCATGTGCACCAGGGCGGCCTCGGTCTCCGGCCAGCCACGGGTCTTCAGGCCGCAATCGGGGTTGACCCACAAGCGCTCGGCAGGAATGCGCTTGGCGGCCTTGCGCAGCAGGTTGGCCATTTCCGAGGCATCCGGCACCCGCGGCGAATGGATGTCGTAGACCCCGGGGCCAATCTCGTTGGGGTAGGCGAAGGCCTCGAAGGCCTCCAGCAGCTCCATGTCCGAGCGCGAGGTCTCGATGGTGATCACATCGGCGTCCATGGCCGCGATGGACTCGATCACATCGTTGAACTCGCTGTAGCACATGTGGGTGTGGATCTGGGTTTCGTCACGCACCCCGCAGGCGCACAAGCGGAACACCTCGGTGGCCCAGTCCAGGTAGTGCTGCCATTGCGCCCGACGCAGCGGCAGGCCTTCGCGGAACGCCGCTTCGTCGATCTGCACGATGCGGATGCCGGCGGCTTCCAGGTCCACCACCTCGTCGCGGATCGCCAGGGCCAACTGTCGCGCCTGGACCTCGCGGGATACGTCCTCCCGGGGGAACGACCACATCAGCATGGTCACGGGGCCGGTGAGCATGCCCTTCATCACCTTGTCGGTCAGGCCCTGGGCATAGCGGATCCACTCCACGGTCATGGCCCGGGGGCGGCTCAGGTCGCCGAAGATCACCGCTGGCTTGACGCAGCGCGAACCGTAGCTCTGGACCCAACCGAACCGGGTGAACACGTAGCCGTCCAACTGCTCGGCAAAATACTCCACCATGTCGTTGCGCTCGGCCTCGCCATGCACCAGGACGTCCAGGCCCAGGCGTTCCTGGATCTGCACCGCATGGCGGATCTCGCTCTGCATGGCCTCGGTGTATTCGGCGACGCTCAACTTGCCCTGCTTGAACGACTGGCGCGCCAGGCGGATGGAGGCTGTCTGCGGGAACGAACCAATGGTCGTGGTGGGAAACAGCGGCAGGGCCAGGCCGGCGCGCTGCTTGGCGATCCGTTGGGCGAACAGCGACTGGCGCTGGCTGTCCCTAGCGGTGATCGCCGCCACCCGCGCCTGCACCACCGGCTTGTGGATCCTCGGCGAGGTGGCCCGGCTGGCCTGCACGCCACGGCTGTGCTCCAAGGCCTTGAGGACGGTCGGTGCCTGCGGCTGGTTGACGGCCTGGGCCAGCAGCGCCACTTCCTCGCACTTCTGCACGGCGAAGGCCAGCCAGCCCTTGAGCTCAGGATCGAGCTGGTCTTCCCGGGCCAGGTCCACCGGGCTGTGCAATAGGGAGCAGGAAGGCGCCACCCACAGCCGTTCGCCGACCCGCTCCTGGGCATGGCGCAGGGTCGCCAAGGCCTTTTCCAGGTCACAGCGCCAGACGTTGCGGCCGTTGACCACCCCCAGCGACAGCACCTTGTAGGCTGGCAGGCGGTCAAGAATGCTCGGGTATTGGTCAGGGCCGCGCACCAGGTCGATGTGCAGGCCGTCCACCGGCAGGTTGGCGGCCAGGCCGAGGTTCTCCTCAAGCCCGCCGAAATAGGTGGCTAGCAGCTTTTTCAACGGATCGCGCTGGATCAGGTTGTAGGCCCGCTCGAAGGCGTTCTTCCATTCTTGCGGCAGGTCCAGCACCAGGATCGGCTCATCGATCTGTACCCACTCCACGCCTTGCGCCGCCAGGCGCTGGAAGATCTGCCCGTACAACGGCAGCAAGCGCTCCAACAGCTCCAGCTTGTCGAACTCGCTGCCCTTGGCCTTGCCCAGCCATAGGTAGGTCAGCGGGCCAAGCACCACCGGCTTGACCTGGTGACCCAGGGCCCGGGCTTCCTCGACCTCCTCGAACAATTGCTCCCAGCCCAGCTGGAACTGCTGGTCGGCGCTGAACTCCGGGACCAGGTAGTGGTAGTTGGTGTCGAACCACTTGGTCATCTCCTGGGCATGGGCACCGCCGCAGCAGTTGTCGCTGACACCACGGGCCATGCCGAACAGGGTCTGCAGGGTAGCCGGGCCGTTCTGCGGGCGGAACCGCTCGGGGACCACGCCGAACATCAGGGAATGGGTCAGGACCTGGTCGTACCAGGCGAAGTCGCCCACTGGCAGCAGCTCGATGCCGGCGTTTTTCTGCAGTGCCCAGTGCGCCTGGCGCAGCTCGCGGCCAACGGCGCGCAAGCCAGCCTCATCGAGTTCGCCCTTCCAGAACGCTTCCTGGGCCTTTTTCAGTTCGCGGTCGCGGCCAATGCGCGGAAATCCGAGGGAATGAGCCAAAGCCATGACAGACAACTCCATTGTGTGAATGGCAGCCATTGTCGATAGCACCGCACGAGTGAGACAAACTCATTTTAATCCTGATGACCACAAGTTTTATTCATGATCATCCTTTCACCGCATTTCACTCTCGGGCTCAGCGCCGGGCCAGCTTGTAGCGCACGCAGTCATCGTAAAAGCTTTTACGCAACGCCTCGGGCTTGATCCGCGACGGGCTGTCGTAGGTCTGCTCGGTGATGCCCAGGGCCATCATGCGCATCCAGCCCTTGCTGAACTTGTAGACCTGGATCTTCTGCCGCGCCGCATACAGCGATACCCCGGACAACTTCAGCTCCTGGGCCCTGGCAGCTGTGCCTGCGCCCCAGCTGCAGACATACCGGTCATTGGCCGCCAGCTCCCGGGCCTGGGCGCTGCACGCCCCGCCGATCAAGGCAAGCGAAGTCAGCGTAATCAACACATGGCGCATTTTGCGGTCACCTAACCACCTGAAATTAAAGTGATTTTGGCGAATCTTCGGGAACCGCGGGGCCAGCATGCCGCCTCAACCGTCAAGGCAAAGTGCCTGCCAATGCTGGCCACCCATGCGATACAACCGCACCGGACGCTGATGGAACTGTATCTGCTGGTACTCACTGAAACCGGCCTTTTCGGCGACTCGCAAGGACGCACCATGGTCCGGTTCGATAATGACCACCACGCAGTCCAGGCCCGGTGGGGCGAAGACTCATGCCAGGACGCCACGCACCGCTTCGGTGGCCAGGCCGCGGTTCCAGAAACGCCGGGCCAGGCGATAGCCCAGGTTGGCTTCCTGGACCCCGCCCACCTGTTCGGGACTGACTCCGCAGAACCCCACCAATTCGCCGGTGCCCTTCTCCACCAGGGCCCAGGGCCCCATGCCCTGTTCGGCGTAGCAAACCAGGCACTCGTCGATGAACCGGCTGGTGGCCTGTTCATCGCACACGCCACGCAGGGAATGCTTCATCACCCAAGGGTCGCTGAGGATTGCCGTCAGTGCCGGCAAGTCCTCGCGAGACAGCGGGCGCCCGATAAGGCGTGGGGTTTCGAATAGCGGCACAGCTGACTCCTTGTACAACAGTTGAACGACGTTCATTGCCAATCGAATCGCTCAGGACGGCGAAGCAGCACCGGTAACAACGCCCCCCGCCTCCATCAGCATCCACTCGCGCAATGCCGCCACCGCCGGGCGTTCGAGGGCAGTGGCCGGATACACCAGGTAGTAGGCCAGATCGCTGGCGATGCCCTGTGCCATGGGCGCCAGCAGCGTCCCTTCGGCCAGCTCCCGCGCCACCAGCGAGCGGCGGACCAGGGCCACGCCGAGGCCAGCTTTCGCCGCCTCGATGGCCCCGTTGCTATCGACGAACACCCGCCCCTGATGCTCATCGAGCGACGCGCCGCCTGCCGCCTCGAGCCACAGGCGCCAATCATGGCGATGCTCGTCATGCAGCAGGCACAGGCGCGCCAGCTCGGCCAGTGTCAGGAGGGCCTCCGGGCCCAGCAACTGCGGGCTGCACACCGGCACCAGTTGATCGTCGAGCAGGCGCTCGCTGACCAGGCCGTCGTAGCGGCCAAAGCCATGGCGAACCGCAAGATCGATGCCATCGCGAGCCAGGTCGAGCACCCGGTTGCAGGCGCTGATGCGTACATCCACCCCAGGGTTTTTTGCCTCGAATTGCCCCAGGCGCGGCACCAGCCATTGCACGGCGAAACTCGGCGTGCAACTGAGCACCAGCACCTCCAGGCGCGTGCGCCCCACCAGCTCGACAGTGGCTTCGCGGATCATGCGAAACGCCGTTCGCAAGGTGGCGAAGTACTCTTCGCCGGAAGCGGTCAGGAGCAACCGCCGGGGCCGACGCACGAACAGCGTCACGCCCAGGGCCGCTTCCAGTTCCTTGATCTGCAGGCTCACCGCACCGGGAGTGACGTGCAGCTCGCCAGCCGCCAGGGTCACACTCAGGTGGCGCGCCGTGGCTTCGAATGCACGTAACGCGACGAGGGACGGCAACTCCATGCTCATGATTTAGCCCTCCTTAATCATTCAGCGAAAAATACTGGTTTGTCAGCGACTGGAAGCTCCCAGAATAATTGGCCTCAGCACGATATCAAGTGCAAGCACTCGACGAAAAATCCGAGCAAGACTCAATCATCGATCGGCAAACGGGAGCTACAGGCATGACCAAGCAGAATGTCATGGGCGCCTCGCAATGGGGCCAGTTGCTGGTGCTGTCCGTCCTGTGGGGCGGTTCGTTCTTTTTCATCGGTATCGCCGTCAAGGAGCTGCCGCCCTTGACCATCGTCCTGCTGCGCCTGTGCCTGGCGGCCCTTGCCCTGCTGGCAGTGCTGCGGATCACGGGCCTGAAACTGCCCACCGACCGCCAGGCGTGGCAAGCGTTCCTCGGCATGGGATTGCTGAACAACCTGGTGCCCTTCAGCCTGATCGTCTGGGGCCAGACCCACATCGCCAGCAGCCTGGCGGCGATCCTCAATGCCACCACCCCCCTGTTCGCGGTTCTGGTGGCCCACCTGCTGACCGCCGATGAAAAACTCACCGGCAACAAGCTGGCCGGTGTCACGGTGGGGTTCATCGGCGTGGCGATCATGATCGGCACCGATGCCCTGGCCGGCCTCGGTGAGCAGTCGGGCGCCCAGTTGGCCGTGCTGGGGGCAGCGTTGTCCTATGCCCTGGCCGGAATCTTCGGTCGGCGCTTCAAGGCCATGGGCATTGCTCCGCTGCCCAGCGCCACCGGCCAGGTCTGCGCCTCCAGCCTGTTGCTGATGCCCCTGGCATTGCTGGTGGACCGCCCCTGGACCCTGGCCCTGCCGAGCCTGCCGGTGTGGGCCGCCTTGCTGGGCATTGCCCTGTTGTCCACGGCCCTGGCCTACGTGCTGTTCTTCCGCATTCTGGCCAGCGCCGGCGCCACCAACCTGATGCTGGTGACGTTCCTGATCCCGGTCAGCGCCATCGTGCTGGGCGCCCTGGTCCTGGGCGAACACCTGCACGCCAAGCACCTGCTGGGCATGACCCTGATCACCCTGGGCCTGGTGGCCATCGACGGCCGCGTATTCAAGCGCCTGGCCCGAGCGAAGGACAAACCCGTGGATCGCGAGAGCTTTCTGGGCCGGGACATCTAGCCAGGCAAGCGCTGCGCACCGACACGTGGAGCGCCCATCCCCTGCACGCGGCCGGCTGCGCAAGGGTCATCAGGCAATGGGGGCGTACCGCCAGGTCGCGTATCGGCGAGCTGGCGCTCGGCGCAGTATTCCAGCGAAGAATAGGCCCATGAAAATCGTGCATTGTATTTCTCGCCCGGGATCTCTTAGCGTGTCCGCACCCCCATTGGAGATCATGCCGTGACCGCTTCCCGCCCGCGCCTGTACGTCGATGCCCAGTTCACCAGCCCCTATGCCATGTCCGTATTCGTGGCGCTACGGGAGAAAGGCATCGATTTCGAAATGCTCCCGCTGGACCTCGACGCCGAACAGAACCGCAGCCAGGACTATGCCCGGCTGTCCCAGACCCAACGGGTACCGACGCTGATCCATGAAGGGTTCGCGCTGTCCGAATCCTCGGCCATCACCGAATACCTGGAAGAGCTGTTCCCCCAGGTCCCGGTCTATCCCAAGACGCCACGCCAACGAGCCAAGGCCCGCCAGGTACAGGCCTGGCTGCGCAGCGACCTGCTGCCGATCCGCCAGGAGCGCTCGACCCTGGTGGTGTTCTACGGCCAGCGCGGCGAGCCGTTGTCGGCTCAGGCCCAGGTGGCCGCGGCCAAGCTGATCGATGCGGCGCAAGCGCTGCTGGAGGACGGGCGCCAGTACCTGTTCGACACCTGGTCCATCGCCGATGTCGACCTGGCGCTGATGCTCAACCGCCTGGTGCTTAACGGCGACCCGATACCGGCGAACCTGGTGGACTACGCCCAGCGCCAATGGCAGCGCCCGGCGGTGCAGGAATGGGTGCAGCTGCAGCGCCCGGCACTGTAGGCACTGGCCAAGGTCACGGCTCAGCCGGCGACCGGGGCCTGGCGCAGGTAGGCGAACATGTGTTGCGCGTACTCGGCCTTGCCCAGCGGCACACCGTTGTGGCGCAGGATGTTGTAGGCGGTGACCAGGTGGAAATAGAACTGTGGCGTGGCCCAGTTACGCGCGTACTCCTCGCCAGTCATGTCGAAGGCGATGGCGTTGGGCAGTTCGATAGCCACGGCCCGCGCACCGCTGTCATCGATCAATCGGCCATCGGCATCGGCGAGAAACGCCACGGTCTGGCGGATCAGTGCCTTGGCCTCGGCCATATTGGCCGGCGTCGGCAGTGTGCTGACCGATTGGCCGCTCAGGCGCTCCACCGCTTCCCGGGCCTGGGTACAGGTAAAACGCACCTGCGCCGCCAGATCGTACATATCCGGGGCCAGGCGTGCATCCAGCAGGTTCTGCGGGTCGAAACCCAGCTTCCGGGCATGCTCCTCGCCCTTGGCCAGCAGGGTCTCCAGAGTATGCAGCATCTGGGCGAAACAGGTGACGGTCACAGCATGGATCGACATAGGCTTCCTCTCAGGCTCGGGGTGCGCCTGGGCGCACGATGATCACAAGGCTTGCAGCCTAGCAGGTGGCCAGGCCGGGTTCGACGGTGCCTACCGGTGACAAAGGTACCCGTGCGCCGATCGTGCTGTTATGGTGCGCCCCTTGAGAAATACACCGCCAGCCAATGAGGAAAATGACCTTGAGCAGTGAAGCAACAATGACCGGGGACCTGTTCGAAGTCGACAAGCGCCTGGCCCTCAAGCCCATCGTCGAGTTCAATGCCTACCTGCGCGCCGCCTTCGCCGACGGTCCCTGTGCCTGCGGCCGCTGCGTGGCCAGCCAAGGCGACGAGAGTGGCTACGAACACCGCCACAGCTTCGAGTTTTCCGGCCAGGTGGCCAGCCGCCGCTTTGCCTCCACCGCCGGTAGCGATGTGCTGCAAGCCTTGAAGAAGGCCTGGCTGTCCTACACCAAGGCCGAGCTGCTGGTGCCTGGCGAACTGGAACTGGCCACGGTCAAGGAGTTCGTCGAACCACAACTGCACCAGCGCCTGGTGCCGTTGTTCCTGGCCAGCGGGCTGGCCCGGGAAACCGATGGCCAGTTGCACCTGCAGGTCCAGGCCGCCTGAGCCCACCCCGCACGTCCGTTCACAGCCAGCGGCGCACCTGCTGCTGGTAGGCCGTGAAATCGCTGCCGAACAACTGCCCCAGGGCACGCTCCTCGGGGCCGATCTGCCAGCGGTTCATGTACAGCACGAACCCTGGCACGCCCAACAGCGCCAGGGGGTTGGCCAGGTACAGGCCCCAGGCCAGCAGGCACAGGGCGAAACCTGCGTACATCGGGTTGCGGGTATAGCGATAGATGCCCGAAGTGACCAGCGCCGAGGCGTTCCCCGGCTTGAGCGGATTGACCGTGGTCCTGGCCCGGCGAAACGACACCACGCCAGCAAGCGCCACCCCTACGCCGACACACACCAACGGCAAGGCCAAGGCCAGGCGTAATCCGCGGCCCAGCTCCAACCCCGGCGTCCCCCAGGCCACAAGCCCCATGAGCAGCGCGCACAGCAGCGCGATCGCCGGTGGCGGAATGCGATGTTCCAGTCCCTGCATGTTTGTCCCTCCCTTCACCCTGAGCCTGCGACCGATGCCTACAGGTTATCCGTCAGTGAGCCCGGTTAGAATGCCTGGACCTGCCTTGAAGCTGGAGCAACGCCCCCACGGCACACCGATACCAGAATGGAGCGAGGGGATTGAGGCGATGGAGCGCCTGGATCACTATGTCGCTCCCCACGACGCGGGGACTGCCAGGCAACGAGCTCCAGCAAGACCTTGCCTGCGATGACAATACCGCCCCAAGGCCCTTCCCCTTCAAGCAAGAGATGAACATGCAGAACCCCCATCAAGGCAGTTGCCTGTGTGGCGCCGTGACCTACCAGGTCCACGGCGAACTCAAGGCCGTCACCCACTGCCATTGCCGCAAGTGTCGCAAGGGCCATGGGGCCGCCTTCGCCACCTACGCCAGCACCCTGCGCGCCCATCTCGCCATCGACGACCCAGGCGCTGCGCTCAAGGCCTACGAGTCCTCGCCCGGGGTACTGCGCCAGTTCTGTGGGCAATGCGGCTCTTCACTGTTCTGGCACAACGCCGGGGGCCAGTTCGCCGATTGGCTGTCGATCGCCATCGCCACCCTGGACACCGTCTTTACCGCGCCACGGCAAAAGCACCACTGCGTGGCCACGAAAGCCGACTGGCACACCATCACCGATCAATTCCCCCAGCAGCCATGACCCGGGAGTTCAGCTATGTCTGGCTGCTGCCGCTGCTGGAACGTCCCTGGGCCAGGGTCATGGCCGACCTGCCCGGCGCAGTGGCCGAACTGAGGATCGATGCACCGCTGCCCGAGCCGCTATCGCTGCGCGAACTGCTGCTCACCGCCCTGGACTCCGGCTCGCCCTACTGGCCACGGTGTGCGGCCCAGTGGCTGGAACAAGGGTTTCCCCTCGACCACGGGCTCTGCACAAGGCTGCTGGAGCGGGTGCATGGGAAAGCCTTCGAGCAGTCCGTCGGCCAGCGCCTGGGGGCACTGGCCAAGCGCTGGCAGCGCCAGCACCTGCCAACGCCCTAGCGCCATGCGCTAGCGGGCCGCCACATCCTTGGGCCGGTAGAACAGGAAGCTGCCGATCTCGACGGTCTTGATGTAAGTCCGGGCCCAATCCGGCGAAGCACTGCGATCGTGAAAGTACAGCGCACCGCCGGTGCGGTCCTTGAGCTGCTGGTTCAAGGCCTTGCGGGCAATCTCCTTGGCAACGCTGTAGCGCTGCTCTTCTTCCACCTGGTCCGGACGGCCATCGCACCACCAGGAGAATTGGCAAGGGCTCTTCTGCGAACCCTGCTTGACCACCTCGCACACCGTCCCGGGAAACCCCTCGTGGCCCAGGCGATTGAGCACCACATCGGCCACCGCCTCCATGTCCTCGGTCTCGCCGCCCTTGGCTTCCCAATAGAGGGTCCGCGACAGGCAAGTCAGGGCATCGTCCAGAGGTGCCTGGCCCGCCGGATCGACGGCCTGGGCTTCGCTCTTGCTCAGGGGAGCGGCCTCGGGCGCGGTCTTCGGGCTTTGCTTGTCCGCGGCCTTCTGCTCCAGGGCCTGGGCCTTGTCCTCGGCAGCGGCCTGGACCGCCGGCGACTCGGCCGCCCAGGCTGAAACAGTCAAGGGCAGCAAGCAAAAACAGATGATCCTGGCAATCAGATGCATGATCGATTCGTCCTGGTGAACCTTAACCACCCCGCCCCATCGCGCTGCTGGCAAGTCGGCGGGAGCCATGCTGAATCGACCATCGAGCGAGTAAAACATTCCGCGGCCAGCCCAGCGCCAACCACTGGATGCCAGTACGGTAAAAACCTTGAGCATGACTGGATTAGCCACTGGTAATGATACGGATTCTCATTAAAATAGCCGCCCATTCACGCTGGTACCGCATCGGCGTAGCGAGGACCATGGGCGATGGTGACCGGAGACAACCAACAACGACTCAGCACGCTGTTCGTCGCCCAGCGCGGTGCATTGATCCGCATGCTGTCGCGCGTGGTCGGCTGTTCCAGCCTGGCCGAAGACCTGGCCCAGGAAGCCTACTTGCGGGTGGCCAAGGCCTTGAACACTCGCTCCATCGAGCATCTGCAACCGTTTCTCTACCAGACGGCCCAGTACCTGGCCTTCGATCATCTGCGTAGCCAACGCAGCAAGCGCCGTTTCGAATACCAGCTGGGCGACGATCACCAGATCAACCAGGTTCCAACCGCCGCGCCGGGTCCCGATAGCCACGTACAGGGCCAGCAGCAGCTGCAATTGCTGCAGCAGGTACTGGCCACCCTGCCTAAGCGCCAGCAACAAATCCTGGTTTTGCATAAACTGCACGGCCTTTCCCAAGGCGAGATCGCCCAGCGCCTGCAGGTCTCCCTGAGCACGGTGGAAAAGGACCTGCGCCATGCACTCAACGCCTGCCTCAAGGCCACCGACCGGCACGACCCCGATGACTGAACACCCAAGCAACGCCCTGCCCTGCGATGCGGTGCGAGAACAGGCCAGCGACTGGTTCGCCCAGCGCGAGGCGGTGGCCGGCAACCCACTGCTGCGCCAGCGCTTCGAACAATGGCGCAGCGCCGATCCACGACACGCTGCGGCCTATGAGGCATTGCAAGCACTGTGGGAATCCACCGCCTTCGAGCAGGCCCTGGAGCATCTGGCGCTGGATCTGGAGCTGCCTCCCGCGCCGCTCCCGGTACGCCGCAAACCCGCCACTGGCCGCTGGCTGGCGGCAGCCGCAGCCTTGTTGCTGATGCTCGGCGCGGGTTGGATCAGCGACTTGCCAATGCGTTTGCAAGCCGATCACCTGGCCGGAATGGGCCAGTTGCAGGCATTCGACCTGGCCGACGGCTCCCATGTCGTCCTGGGCAGCCATAGCGCTATCAGCACCGCGTTCGACGGCGACCACAGGCGCATCCGCCTGCTGCGCGGCGAGCTGTATGTCGAAGCCTTTCACGATCCTTCCCGGCCCATGATCATCGACGCCGGCGACGCCACGGTCACCGTGGTCGGCACGCGCTTCAGCGTCAATCGTCATGACGAGGCCGTCACGGTGGCGGTGCGTGAAGGCCGGGTGCGCCTGGCCAGCGACGACGGCGAACAGAGCCTGTTGCAGGCCGGCAACTGGCAACGGCTGGAAGACCGGCACCTGCAGGCCTTGCACCTGCAAGGCAGTGAACGGCAGATGGCCTGGCTCAACGGTCGCTTGTCGTTCCAGGACATGCCGCTGGCCCAGGTGCTGGACGAGCTGCGGCGCTACTACCGGGCACCGATCCTGTTGTTCAACGATGCCGCCGCCCAGCAGCAGGTCAGCGGCAACTACCGGCTCGACAATCCGCAAGCGGTCGTCCAGGCCTTGAGCAAGGTCACGGGGACCGAGTTCACCCGCCTGCCAGGTGGCATCCTGGTGATCCGCTGACATACCCAAGGCAGGCGAGAAAAAAGTTTTACGGCTTTGTCCGGGACAACCCGTCAGGGTGTTTGCTTTTGCAAATCATTCCTATTTCGTACGGAACTTCCATGCACTTCTCATCCCACATCCCCGCCCGCAGCATCCTGGCGCTAGCCATCTGCCTGGCCTGCGGGCACGCAGCAGCTGTCGAACCCGCCAGCGCCCTCAGCAAGCAAGAGTCGAACCTGCATAGTTTCTCCATCGCCAGGCAACCCCTGGCCGAGGCCCTGGACCAACTGAGCACCCAGAGCGGGTTGCAGATTGCCTATTCCTCGCCGATGGCCCAAGGCATCCAGTCCCCTGGAGTCAGCGGCAGGATGAGCGCCGAACAGGCACTGGCCAAGGTGCTGGAGGGCACCGGCCTGGGCTTCGAGCGCAATGGCCTCAATGCCGTCCTGCTGACCCGCCTGCCCGCGGTGGAGAAGAGCGTGGAACTGGGTGCGACCCAGATCATCAGCAACCAACTGGGCACCGTGACCGAGGGCTCCGGCTCCTATACCCCAGGCACCCTAGCCACCGCCACCCGGCTGGTGTTGAGCCCCCGCCAGACCCCGCAATCGGTGAGCGTCATCACCCGCCAGCACATGGAAGACTTCAACCTCAACAACGTCGACGACGTGATGCGCCACACCCCGGGCATCACCGTATCGGCCTACGACACCGACCGGACCAACTACTACGCCCGCGGTTTCTCGATCAACAACTTCCAGTACGACGGCATTCCCTCCACCTCACGCAATGTCGCCTACTCGGCGGGCAACACCCTGAGCGACATGGCGATCTACGACCGGGTCGAAGTGCTCAAGGGCGCCACCGGCCTGCTGACCGGCGCCGGCTCCCTCGGCGCCACCATCAACCTGGTACGCAAGAAACCCACCGCCGAGTTCAAGGGGCACGCCACCCTGGGCGCAGGCTCCTGGGACAACTATCGCAGCGAGGTGGATGTCAGCGGCCCGTTGACCGACAGCGGTAATGTCCGTGGTCGTGCCGTGGCCGCCTACCAGGACAAGCAGTCGTTTTTGGACCACTACTCGCGCAAGACCGGAACCTACTACGGCATCCTCGAATTCGACCTGTCCCCGGATACGATGCTGACCGTGGGCGCCGACATGCAGGACAACATTCCCAAGGGCTCCAGTTGGTCCGGCACCTTCCCGCTGGTCAATTCCAACGGCAGCATCAACAAGATGTCGCGCTCCTACAACAACGGTACGACCTGGAGCGCTTGGGAGCAGTACACCCGCACCGCCTTCGCCATGCTCGAGCACGACCTGGGCGATGGCTGGGTCACCAAGCTGCAGCTGGACCACAAGATCAACAGCTACCATGCCGAGCTGGGCTCGATCCAGTTCGACCAGCCCCAGGCCGATGGCAGCGCGGAGATCAACGGCCAGAAGTACACCGGCGAAACCAAGAGCACCTCCGCCGATCTCTATGCCAGCGGGCCGTTCAGTCTGTTCGGGCGCGACCATGAGCTGGTGCTGGGCGGTTCGATCAGCACGTCACGCTGGCAAGGCAAAGGTTATTGGGCGCCGGTCTGGCCCCAGGGCAACAAGGTGGATTTCTACAACTGGAAGGGCCACCTGTCCCGCCCCATCTGGCAGGCTCCGGCGCAGATTACCGACGACACCACGCGCCAGACTGGCGCCTACCTGACCACCCGCCTGAACCTGCTGGACGACCTGAACGTCATCCTCGGCGGGCGCGTGGTCAACTATCACCAGACCGGCCTGACCCCGTCGTACCGGGAAAGCGGACGCTTCGTCCCCTATGCCGGGATCATCTATGACCTCAACGAGAACTTCTCGGCATACGCCAGCTACACCGATATCTTCATGCCCCAGGAAAGCTTCAACAAGGACCGGGACCAGAAGCTTTTGGAGCCGGATGAAGGCCAGAACTACGAGCTGGGCCTGAAGGGAGAATTCTTCGAAGGCCGGTTGAACAGCAGCCTGGCCTACTTCGAGATACGCGAGAACAACCGGCCGATCTCCGACGACGCCTACAACAACCTGACCCCCACCCCGAGCAACTATGCCTACAAGGGGTCCAAGGCGGTTACCAAGGGCTACGAGGCGGAGATTTCCGGTGAGTTGAGCCCGGGCTGGCAGGTCCAGGCCGGCTACACCCACAAGGTGGTGCGCGATGACAAAGGCGACAAGCTCTCCACCTTCGAACCCGAGGACCAGGTCAACCTGTACACCACCTACAAGCTCAAGGGCGACCTGGACAAGTTGACCGTCGGCGGCGGCCTGCGCTGGCAGAGCAAAGGCTGGTACTCGATCTACAACAAGCCGCTGGACCGCAACCAGGACATCACCCAGTCATCCTACTGGCTGGTGGACCTGATGACCCGCTACCAGATCACCGACAGCCTCTCGGCGACCCTGAACGTCAACAATATCTTCGACAAGTCCTACTACACCAACGTCGGTTTCTATAACTCGGCCGCCTACGGTGAACCGCGTAACTTCATGCTCAGCACCCGCTGGGACTTCTAGGCCCTTGGCCCTGTCGGACAATGACATCCGGCAGGGCCTGTCGCGGCCTCGCTGCACTCAGTCGAGCAAGCCGGCCTGCTTGAGCAACTGCTCCAGCCCCTGGGGCACCAGGGGCGCTTGCGGGCTGAAGCTCGAACTGTCGTGCCAGCTGACGGTAAAGCCCATGCCGTCGGTTTCCTCGCCGTGCAACTGGTCGCGGGAGTAGACACTGGCATCGTTGAAGCGTGCGTCATACACCTGGACGATTTCGTGCCCGGGCTGGCCCAGGTAGGTGAACAGGTTCTCCAGGGTACCCAGCAGGCGCAACTGGCTGATGGACAGGCCGAGTTCTTCCTCCACCTCGCGGCGGATGGCCTGGTCGCTGCGCTCGCCGAACTCGATGCCGCCACCCACCGGGCGGAACACCGTCTGCTGCTGATGGGGGTCGTCGAACTGATGGACCAGGATCTTGCCCTGGTGATGGAAGACACAAAGCGCCAGGGCGCGGATACGCGGTTCAGCCATGGGAAAATCCGTTTGCCGAGGGAAAAGGCGCGGCATTAGAGCATGGGCACCGACACCTCGACCAGGACCTCCCCGGCGAACCTTCGCAGTTGCTCCGGGCTGAGCAGCAGCGAGGCGTTGACGTGCCAGTCGCTGGCGTCATCCGCGGTCGACCACAGGCTGACCTTGAGCATCAGCAACGGCTGCCAGTCGGCGTCGGCCGTCACTTGCAAGGCCAGGTCAAGGCACGCCGAGCGCCATTGCAACGGCTCCTCAGGCAACGCTTGCGCCGCTTGCAGAAAAAACTCGGCCAACCCGACACAGCCCTCCAGGGGTTCGTGGACGATATGAATATGGGCCTGGAAGCCGCTGCCCCGCAGGCCAACGTCAAGCAACGGGCAGACGCTGCCCTCCTTGGCGACGATGGACAATTGCAGCCCATCGTCCTGGGCCACCACCGCACTCATTCGCAGGCCGGCAGGTAGAAATGGCTGGCCGCCAGTGCCGGCACTTCTTCCAGCGCCGTCCACAATTGCTCGTCCAGTTCGCCACTGATCAGCTCATGCTGCTCATCGCTGAGCCGCTCGGGAATATCCCACAGGCGCTCCAACGGCGGATGGGCCTGCAGATCGCCGATCGTCTGCCGCTGGCGTTCTACCACCGCCCTGGCCCGGGTCGCACCCAACGCCTGGAGTGCGTCCAGGGCCAACTGGTAGCTGCGCTCGCCCCAGTTGCAGAAGAACTGCAGGAAACCACCGTTGTAGCCATCTGCCTCCAGGCGCCACAGGGCGACGATGGCCTGGTCCCGTTCAGGCAGACGCTCCAGGTCCCAATCCAGCGCCTGCAGGCGCGCCATGGACTGCTCGCACACATGCTCCCAGATCCAGTCGGCACCCTCGATCACCAGCCCCTGCTCACCCAACCCGGGCCACAGCACCGAGCTGCCCTGGGGCGCGATCCGCCAGGCCTGGCGCTGCTGCGCCGAGGCTTCCTGCAAGCGGCCATAACGCCCGAGGGATTGGCGCAGCAGCAAGCCATCGGCCCAGGCGAGACAGAGCTGGTCCGCTTCGAAAGCGACGTGGGTGATGGGATTGGCGTTGGACAAGGCAGACCTTCCTGGCAGTGGTTTCGATCAAAGACTGGGGCGTTGCCCCGGGATGCTTCTACACCGATCCACCGCACGGTACCACCCTGCATAGGCTGCAAATACCCTTGGCTTGCGTGACCTGGAACCGCTATAAAACCCGCCCCCTCCAAGGATGCTTGCCGTGTTCACCAGACTGATCGACCAGGAGCTGCATCTCTACGCCAGTCCTGGCGAGTTCAATGCCATAGCCCGCGCCATTCGCAAAGACTGCCGTCAGGCTTTTGCCCTGGAGCCCGAACCTGCGCAACTCGTCAGCCTGATCCTGCACTGCGGTGGACACCAGGACAGCGTTCGCATCGAAGGGGACAGCCTGTACATCCATTTTACCCAGGCCACCAAGAACCGCGTTTGGACACACTTTTCGATGCCCCAGGAAACACCCCCGGGAGCGATGTTCTTCATCGACCGGTGCCAGGGTCATGTACCTGCTTTCGGCGATGACTGCTTGAACCTGGTACTGCACGTCAACGTAACGCCCCCTACCTGAAACCAGCCGAGACACCCTGCCCGATGAAAATCTACCTCGACGATGAACGCCAGACGCCCGAAGGCTGGGTGCGGGCCTACTGGCCGGACGAAGTCATTACCTTGCTCAAGGCCGGTGGCGTCAGTGAAATCAGCCTCGACCACGATCTGGGCGACGACGAACGCGGCACTGGCTACGACGTGATCCTGTGGATCGAGGAAGCCGTGGCCTTGCAGGGTTTTCGCCCACCACGGATCCAGGTGCACTCAGCCAATGCCTCGGCCGTGGAGAAGATGCAGGCCGGAGTCCGCTCGATACAGCGGCTGGCAGCCGGGCAGTAACCGTAGGGTCTTGAGTAGCGCTAGCGACAGCCCCACGGATCTCTTCCCACTGGATAGCGGCGCCCCAGCCCCTCTCAGGGCCGCGCCAGGCCTCAATAAGCGCCACCACAGCGGGCTGTCGCTTGCACATGTCCGTCGGTCGAATCTTCCATGCCAGGGTTCCACCACCAGCAGCACCTGGGCATCAGCCCACCAACCGCTTGCCCTTGAGCTCGGCATAGGCCGCCTTGATCGACTCGAAACCGTACTGCTGCTCCAGGCGCTTGACGATGAAATGCCCACGGGCCATGTCCTGGTAGAAGTCGGTGAACAGGGTATTGATGGTGGCGCCGGTGACGGCTCCGATCACCGGCACGGCCTGGGCCGCGAACTTGCTGGAGATGGTCACGCCATAGCGCGCCGCGACCTTTTCGATCAGCACCGCCAGCCACTTGCCCGCCTGCCCCGGCGACATCCGGCTGATGGCACTGGAGCCCTGCTTGGCGGCGATGGCGGCCAGTTCCTTGGAGAGTTGCTGCATGGCCTGGGTGGTGAAGCTGCGGGTCAGGTAGTAACCCGTTTCGCTGGCATCGTCGGCCTCGCTGTTGCCGCCCATGGCGAACACTTCGATGCACGCCTGCTTGGTGGCGAAGTCCGTCAGGTCGAACCCCTCGCTGCGCGCCACATCGGCCACCGAGCGCATCATGATGGTGGTGGACACCGGCAGCTCGACGAACAGCGAAGCAAAACCGAAGGCGCCCCCCAAGGCCCCGGACGCGGCCGCATACAACTTGTGCAAGCGCGGCGAGGCCTGTTTCTTCGGCTGGTTGTCCAGGCTCCACAAGGCCGCATCGGCGGAACTGTGCAGTGCGGCCACCACCGCGCCGTTGATCTTCTGCGACACCACCGCCGGCAAGGCCTTGACCGCACCCTCGATGGGCGAGCCCAGCAAGCCCGACAGGCGTGCCGTCAACGATGGCGACTCCAAGAGGCCCACGGCGCGCTTGAGGTCCCTGTAGTCTTGCGGGTTGTCTTGGATATTCACTGAAGCTTCCCTTGGCAGGCACTGATACGGGCGAACATAGTGGCAGCATCGACCGGGGAAAATAAACCGCCCGCCGACGCAGATTCGCGTCGGCGGGCGGGATGCGCTGCATGGTCAAGCCTGCAACCAGACCCGCACCTGCCGCTCGGGGCCTTCGATGAACAGCAAGTGCGCCACCTGGCCCGCTTCCAGCAGGTCCTGGCGGGCCTCCTGCAAACGTTCCAGGGACGGCGCCTGGTCCACCAGCTCGACCCGCGCGACCGGCGCCTTCATCGATTGCCGGGCATCGGACTTGGCCTTGCGAATCGCCGCCAGCGTCGCACTGACCGCTTCCAGCAACGACTCCACATCAGCCTCTGCCGCACAGGCCTCGGGCCAGGGCGCACGGTGCACCGAACCCGGCTGCCAGCAACGCCAGACCTCTTCGCAAACGAAAGGCAGGAACGGCGCAAACAGCCGCTGCAGGCTGCTCAAGGCTCGGGCCAGGGCGTTGCGCGCCGAGTGCCCTTCGGGCCGATAGGCGCGGCGCTTGACCAGCTCGACGTAGTCATCGCAGAACCACCAGAAGAATCCCTCGATGCGTACCAGGGCAGCGCTGTAGTCGTAGCTTTCCAATGCCTGCCGGGCCTGGCCGGCGACACTTCCCAGGCGTTGCAGCATGGCCTGGTCCAGCGCCTGGGACAACGGCCCGGCGGGGTCGCCGGGCAAGCCGAACACCAGCTTCGAGACGTTGAACAGCTTGAGCGCCAGGCGCCGGCCGATCTTCATCTGCTGCTCTTCGAAGGCGGTATCGCTGCCCGGCCGCCCCAGGGCCGCCCAGTAGCGCACCGCGTCGCTGCCGTACTGCTCCAGCAGCGCCAGGGGGGTGACCACATTGCCCCGGGACTTGGACATCTTCTTGCGGTCCGGATCGAGGATCCAGCCCGACAGCGCCACATGGCGCCAGGGCACGGCGGCCTGCTCGAAGTGACTGCGAACCAGGGTCGAGAACAGCCAGGTGCGGATGATGTCGTGGCCCTGGGGCCGCAGGTCCATGGGAAAGACCTGCTCGAACAGGCCATCGCCCTCCTCCCAGCCCGCGGCAATCTGCGGGCTCAGGGAGCTGGTGGCCCAGGTATCCATGATGTCCCGCTCGCCGATGAAACCATGGGGCTGGCCGCGCTGGTTCGGCTCGTAACCCGGCGGGGTGTCCAGGGTCGGGTCCACCGGCAGCAAGTCTTCGCTGGCCGCGATCGGCCGGTCATGGTCCGGTTCGCCCCGGGCATCCAGGGGGTACCAGAACGGCAGCGGCACGCCGAAGATCCGTTGCCGGCTGATCAGCCAGTCGCCATTGAGGCCGCCAACCCAATGCTCGTAGCGGCTGCGCATGAATGGCGGGTGCCAGGCCAGGGCGCGGCCCCGCCCCAGCAGTTGCTGGCGCAGCTCGGCATCGCGTCCGCCATTGCGCAAGTACCACTGGCGGGTGGCGACGATCTCCAGCGGTTGGTCACCTTTCTCGAAGAACTTCACGGCATGGCGGATCGGCCGTGGCTCACCGAGCAGGCCGCCGCACCCGTACAGCAGCGGCAACAACCGCTGGCGCGCCTGGGCCAGGCTGCAACCGGCCAGTGCAACATAGGCCTGGCGTCCGGCGGGATCGGCCAGCCACTCAGGCGCCTGCGCCAGCAAGCGACCGTCGCGGTCGATGATGCAACGGGTCGGCAGCTGCAATTCACGCCACCAGAGCACGTCCGTCAGGTCGCCGAAGGTGCAGACCATCGCCAGCCCCGTGCCCTTCTGCGGATCGGCCAGCGGGTGGGCGAGCAACGGCACCGGCACCTCGAACAGCGGCGAACGCAACTGCTGCCCGAACTGCCCCTGGTAGCGTGGGTCGTCGGGGTGCGCCACCAGCGCCACGCAGGCCGCCAGCAACTCCGGACGCGTGGTGGCGATGCGCAGCGCCTGGCCCCCGTCGCCCCGGAACACCAGGTCGTGCCAGGCTCCCGGCTGCTCGCGATCCTCAAGCTCGGCCTGGGCCACGGCGGTCTGGAAGGTTACGTCCCACAGGCATGGCGCCTGCTGGCTGTAGAGCTCGCCACGCTGGTAGTTGCGCAAGAGCGCGCGCTGGCTGACCCGCTGCGCCCGCTCATCGATGGTGGCGTAGGTCAGCCCCCAGTCCACCGACAACCCCAGCTGCACGAACAGGTTGCGAAAGGCCTGCTCATCGATGGCGGTCAGGCGATGGCACAGCTCGACGAAATTGCGCCGGCTGATCGCGACATACTCGCTGCGGCGCCGGGCTACCGTAGTCGGCGGCTGGAACTGCGGTTGGTACGTGGCATCCGGATCGCAGCGCACGCCGTAGTAGTTCTCCACGCGCCGTTCGGTGGGCAGGCCGTTGTCATCCCAACCCATGGGATAGAACACAGTCTTGCCGCACATGCGCTGGAAGCGGGCGATGATATCGGTGTGGGTGTAGCTGAACACATGGCCGACGTGCAGCGAGCCGGAGGCCGTGGGTGGCGGTGTGTCGATGGAATAGACCGCGTCCCGTGGGGCATTGCGGTCGAAGGCGTAGGTGCCTTCTTCGAGCCAGCGCTGGGACCAGCGTGTCTCGAGATGTTCAAGCGAGGGGGTGGGGCAAATCGTCAGGCTTTCACGTTTAACGGTGACATAGCTTCCTCCTGTCATCGGCAGATGGCGCGCAGTGGTGCGCGCCGCAAGGCCGATTTATAGAGCAAGGACACGGATTAGTAAATCGCCCTTTCAAAGCCATTTCACCTGCGGCGCCCACTGCGGGTACTCCGCGCGCAGGTGCTCCAGGCACTGGGCCAGCAACCGCGCATCGTCGGGCAAGCGCTGGCTCAATGCCGACCCGCCGTGGAACGACAATTGCCGTGGCATCTCCACCAGCCCGGTGATCGCGTCCCAGAACGCATCCCAGTTGCAGCCGTACCAAGCGGGAAACCCCAGGGCGTCGCGCAACAGGATGTGCAGTTCGGCCGAACTGCCCACCGCGCTCAAATCGATGTCCAAGCGCTGCAAACCAGTCACCTCCAAGCGGCTCCTGGATTCAGGCACCCGCACCGATCACTGGCGGACATACTGCACCTGCTTGCCATCGAAGACGTAGCTGACGTCATCGGCATCCCCCATCTTGCGGGTCTGGGTGTCGCCCGCAGAGGTGGTGCCGCTGAACTTGACCAGCAAGCGCGGCATCGGCCCTTGGGCCGCCACGAAATTCAGCTCGCCCTGGTTGGCGATGCAGGGGATCACCGTGCCGTCGTCGCAGGCCGCCGAGTTGTCCTCGCCGCTGAAGACCTGGCCCAGGTAGCTCCAGACCCAGCCGTCCTCCTCCGGGGTCTTGTTCGGGTTGAACACGAACACGGCATAACCGCTGATGCCATAGCCGCTGTCGAAGGTGGCCGTGGGCACCGCCAGCACCAGGCGGCCATCGTTGGTGCGGTACTCCAGGGCCTGGCGGCTGGTGTCCACTTCCTCGGGCTGCTCGCGGGCGCCGAAGAAGCCGATCTTGCGCTCGATGCTGCGAATATCGTAAGGCTGCTTCTGACCCGGGCGAGCCAGTTCGAAGGTCGCGTCCGCCAGCCGGACCTTGACGTCCGGGGCGATGAAGTCCTCACCTTCACGGGCCGCGCGGTCGCGAGTGAACCAGGAGAACGTCGCGTAATAGTGCTTGCCGCCCAGGTCGATCTCGCGGCCATACCAGAAATTGGACACCACGCCATCTTCCAGTTCGAAGGTTTCGGCCTGGTCATCGATCTGGACGTTGTTGATCACCGCCAGCACCGCGCCAGGCGGGATCAAAGGGTCCTTGGCATAGACGGCCAATGGCGCCGCGAACGCCGCCGTGGCCAACGTCAGAGCGGCCAACGCCCGCCCCAGGCGGCCGGGCTTGGGCAAACCTGCCTTGTTGTCGATCTTCATCGCTAGAACATCCCTGTAGAACCAGTGAAAGAGCCCGAGGCCGGTGGCGCAGAACCTGTCGACTCCGGGTGATTGGGCGCGCGAATCATATAAGCAGGTTTTCACCCGCCACAAGATACTGGCACATGGCGATTAACGGCCCATGGGCCAGCGGGCGGTCGATCAGCAACAGCGCCTTGACCCAGGCGCGGCCTCAGCGCGACAGGAACCCTAGCACCTGCTCCAGAACGCCATGTGGATTTTCCCGGTGGGGAACATGGCCACACCCGGCAAAGACATGCACCCACGCCGGGCCGCCGGTCCCAGCGGCGATACGCTCAGGGTGCAACAACGAACCGTATTCGTCGCAATTGCCATGCAACACCAACAGCGGGCACTGCACCCGGGCCAACTGCGGGTCCAGGGTCCAGTGGCCGAAGGCAGCGTCCAGCCAGGTGTCGGTCCAGGCCCGCAGGACCCACGTCGCCTTGTCGCCATGGTATTTGTGCAATCGCTGCAACTGCCCGGGCTCGGCGAACTGACGCTGCGCCTGGCGGATACCGTCGCGGGTCCGCTGCTCGACGAAAGCCTGAGCCGACTCACTGATCACCGCCTCGCAGCCCTGTGGGTGGGCCGCCGCGCAACCAATGGCCATGCCACCACCGACGCTATGGCCAAAGACCACGAAGCGCTCGATCCCCAGGGTGTGGCACACGGCCTGGAAATCACCCTGCGCCTCGTCCTCGACGAAACAGGTAGGCGGCAAATCGCTGCGAGCCGCCGAACGGCCGAAGCCCAGGCGGTCATAGGCCACCACTCGGCGCCCACTGGCCAGGGCCAGGCGCTCGGGGAAGTCCCGCCACAAACTCACGCACCCCAGGGAGTCATGCAACAGCACCAGGGGTACGCCTTGCTCCCGGCCCGGGTTCCAGCATTGGGCAAACAGCTGCCCCCTCGGGGTGTCGATCCAGTGTTGCCGGGTAGAAACAGAAGGCATGCACACGCTCCGCGACAGTGAATAAAAGGCCGGGCATTCCGGGCGCATCTTGCCCCAGGGTCACTGGCCGAGGCGATAGGCGGTGGCACTGAACAGGGCAATGCGCCGCTCCTGGCTGTCCGTGACCATGACCTGGTAATGGGCGATGTTCTTCGTGCTGCCCACCAGGGTGGCGCAGGCCATCAACTCCTCGCCCTGGACCCTGGCCATGTAGCGGATCTCGGCTTGCAAGCCGATGTACAGCGCATTCGCGGCATTGCACGCAGCGGCGAAAGCAATGTCGGCCAAGGAGAACACCAGGCCGCCGTGAATGCCGCCCAAGGCGTTGCGATGCGCTTCGCCCAGCCGTAGCCGGCAGACCGCCTGCTCGAAACTGGCCTGCTGGTATTCGACCCCGAGCAGATCGGCAAAGCGATCCACCTGTCCCGTACTGGTTGCTTGCATCCCTTGCTCCTGGCCATGGGCCTGTTCAACGATGCCGCCCATCCTAGTCTTGCGATTGTTCCCGATCGGTGTTCTAAAGGGCCGATCGATAGTCCGATCAGGCCATGGGGGGATGCATGAACGAGGTAGCGATTCTGGCTTATGACGGCTGCTGGGCCATGGGCGTGTTCTCGGCCACGGACTTCTTTCGCATCGTCGCACTGCTGGAACAGCACCTCGGGGTCCCCCAGGGTTATCGGGTCAGGGTGCTGTCGATCGATGGCGGCCCGGTCCAGGCTGCCAGTGGCCATGCCATTCACCCGGATGCCGCGCTGGAGGCGGCCGACGACTGCCAGCTGATCGTGATTCCGCCCATCGAAGGCCCGCGCCTGGCCGCCGGCTTTGCTCCGGATGCCCGGGCCCTGGCCTGGCTGGCCCAGTGCAAGGCCCGTGGCGCACGGGTCCTGGCGATGACCACCGGCGCCTGTCATGTGGCGGCGGCCGGGCTGGGCCGGGACATGCTCCTGGCCACCCACTGGGCCTATACCCGGCTCCTGAACAAACGCTATCCGGACTGCACCTTCGTGGCCCATTCATCCTTCACCCAGGCGCAGGGCATCTGGAGCAGCGGCTCGCTGGGGGGCGGCTTCGACGCCTTGCTGGAAATGCTCGCCCAGGACCAGGGCGACCGCTTCGCTCAACTGTGCGCCACCCACCTGCTGGTCTCGATGCCCGAGCGCCTGAGCCCGATCCTGCCGGGGCATCGCAATCATCGCGACCCGGTGGTACTCAAGGTCCAGGACTGGATCGAGAACCATCACCGGCAAGCCATCAGCATCGCGAGCCTGGCCCGTGAAGCCGGCCTGAGCGAGCGGACCCTCAAGCGCCGCTTCCAGTTGGCGACCCACTTGCCGCCCAACCTCTACGTGCAGAAGGTGCGGGTCGACAAGGCCAAGAAACTGCTGCTGTCCAGCGGCCTGCCGGTCAAGGCCATCGCCTATGAAGTCGGCTACGAAAACGTGAGCTTCTTCATCCGCCTGTTCAAGACCCAGGTGGGCCAGACCCCAGCCCAGTGGCGCGATGGCGCCGGCCTGCCGGCACCTTGAACGCCAGCGCCCCATGGGTTGCCAGCACGTATTGATATCCCGGCGCAGCGAGCATCCCTGGGCTCGACCTCGACATCGAACACCGCCTGCGCCACGTTCCCTCCCCCCTAGCGCACCGACAACCAGGCTGGCACCAGATGGCAACTGCCCTGGCCTCTGCGGCCAAGCCGCCCCAAGCACTTTTGTATAACTTGACCTGGCAGGCGAGCCGCACTAGCCAGTCTCCATCGCCTCCCGGACCGCCTGCATGCGCACCACCAAAAAAACCAATAAAGAGGGTGAGTAGATGACTGCGAGCAGACTCTACTGCGGGATGTCGAGTCATTTGCCGGAACGCGCTGCGGCTTGCGCGACACGACCGGGGCATGGGTACGGTGCGTACCACAGCCCTGCCGGCGAACCGCTTCCGTGCAATGCGGAACAGCGTCACCCCTACCCTTGCGAGTCACTTCGAACTACTTCCCGATAAACACAAAAAGCTCCCCAGGAGAAGTTCATGACACACCCTTCGCTTTCGCTGTTGGGCGGCGCGCTGTTGGCGCTGCTCGGTACTGTCCAGGCACAGGCTGCCCCCGCGGCCGACCTGAGCCAGCTGGGCAATCGACTGACCCCCATCGGGGCCGAGAAAGCCGGCAATGCCGACGGCAGCATCCCGGCCTGGACCGGAGGCCTGACCCAGGCCCCCACCGGCTGGTCGGCCGGCCATGGCAATCCTTACGCCAGTGACAAACCGCTGTACTCCATCGACTCGCGCAACCTGGCCCAGTACCAGCAACTGCTGCCCGCAGGTCAAGCGGCCCTGATCAAGGCCTACCCAGGCTACCGCCTGGACGTCTATCCGACCCGGCGCAGTTGCCCGATCCCGGCCGAAGTGGCCGAGCGCACCCGCACATTCGCCGGCCAGGCACGCATTGGCAGCGATGGCTGGCGCCTGGAGCAGGCCGCGGGAGCAGCGGTACCGTTCCCGATTCCGCAGAACGGCATCGAAGCCATGTGGAACTACAAGCTGCGCTACATGGCCAAGGGACGTCGAGCGCAGATCTCGTTCCTGCTGCGCGAAAAGAATGCGGCCCTCTCCGAGGTCCGGCAGTGGGCCTACGAGTACTACCCCTACAACAATGCCGCGGTGAAAGCACCGGGCGACACCGACGGCATCGAGGCCAAGCTGCTGTATGACGTGCTGTCGCCGTCGTCCAGGGCCGGGGAGATGTACCTGGTGCATGCCTTCCTCGACAAGGTACAGAGCTCATGGATCTATTTCCCCGGCCAGCGGCGTGTACGCCAGGCACCGTCCTTTGCCTATGACAACCCGATCGCCGGCTCCGACAACCTGTACTTCGTCGACCAGATCAACATGTTCACCGGAGCGCTGGATCGCTACGACTTCAAGTTGCTGGGCAAGCAGGAAATGATCGTGCCGTACAACTCCTACAAGCTGGTCGACAAGGCCAACAAGTACGAGCAACTGATCGGCCAGGACTACCTCAACCGCGATGTGCAGCGCTACGAGAAGCACCGGGTCTGGGTGGTCGAGGCCACCGTCAAGGCCGACAAGCGCCACTCCTTCGCCAAGCGCGTGTTCTTCTTCGACGAAGACAGCTGGAGCCTGTTGCACGTCGACATGTACGACGCCAAGGGCAACCTCTGGCGCGTCCAGGAAGGCAGCCTGTGGGCCGCTCCCGAAATCCAGGCCTGCACCAGTTTCGAATACCTGAGCTACGACCTGATTGCCCGGCGCTACATTGCCGATGGCTTCACCCAGGAAGGCCAGGTGCTGGATCTCACCGCCGGCCAGGAAGGCCGGGTCAACGACAAGATGTTCAACTCCAACGAACTGCGCCGTCGCGGCGAACGTTGATCGACCCGGGGAAAACGCCATGCACAAGTATAAAAAAGGCGGCGACTCGGTGCCCAAGCCAAGCCTCTGCTCGCGCAAGACCCTGGTCCTGACCATGACCGTGGCTTCCAACCTGGCCTGGATACCGGCCAGCCACGCCGTCCTCTTCGGCAGCGCGGACGGCCTGTCAGGCAGCTTCGACTCCACGCTCTCCTATGGTTTTGCCAGCCGCCTGCAATCCCCCGCATGCCGCCAGCTGGGCGGCGATAACGGTGGTTGCAACAACGGCATCGACAACGAGCTGGGCCGCTACTACAACCTCGGACGCGGCAACGGCTATGCCAATGCCGATATCAACTTCTCCAACTCCGACGATGGCGACCTGAACTATCGCAAGCACGATGTATATTCCCAGGTCGTCAAGGGCACCCATGAGCTGAGCCTGAAGTTCGGCGATGGCTGGAGCGCGCTCGGGCGCGTGGCCTGGGCCCGGGACTTCAAGATGGACGATACCCGGCGCACCGACCTGGAGCACACGGCCAAGCGCGATGCCACCGAGCGCTTCGACCTGCTGGACCTGTGTATGGTTCGAGAATGCCCGGCACGGCATCGTCGTCGGTGCCTACGGCTACGCCGCGCAGACCCAGGACGGCGGGCAGAGCTGGCAACGCCTGCAAGTCGGCGAGGAAGGCAACGACCGACACCTGAACCAGATCTTCGCCTCCGGCCAGGCGGGCCTGTTCATCGCCGCCGAAGCCGGCAACGCCTACCGTTCCAGCGACCATGGCAGTACCTGGCAGGCACTGGACACCGGTGCCAGCGGCTCGCTCTGGAGCGGGCTCGGCTTGCGCGATGGCCGGGTATTGCTGGCAGGCATGAGCGGCCGGGTGCTGCTCGGCGACCCGTCGGGTACGCAGTGGCGCGCGCTGGACAACCCCAGCCAGGAGTCGATCACAGCGATCACCCAACTGGCCGACGGTCGCGTGGCCCTGGTGGGCAATGGCGGCCTGATCGCGGTCGCCGAGCAGGACCTCGAACACTTTCGCGTCACCCGCCAGGAACAGCGCCTGAACCTCTCGGCCCTGGCCCCTGGTGCCAACGGCCAGTTGCTGCTGTTCGGGCCGGCCGGCGTGCTCACCCATTAACCCTGCCCCTTTTACTTGAGCATCCAACTGGAGAGTCACCATGGCATCCGAAGCATTCATTCACGATTTCGCTCGGGAGTTGGCCAACCGCGCCTTCGCCCTGATCACCGTCCGGCGCCTGTGCGAGCGCCTGGAAGGCGACAAGAGCCAGGTGTTCTGGAAGACCTACTGGGACCTGGAACTCTTCAACGCCGATCGCTATGGGGCGGCGGCCCGTCACTGGGGGCTCGATGCCACGCCCGCCGCCATGACCCGGCTCAAGGCCTGGCTGATTTCATCGACCCCCAAGGTGTTGCTCGGAGCCCTGGTCAGGGTCTTCCACAAGGGCACCATCGATTACGTCGACTGGCTGCGCAAACTGCGCCAGGCCGGGCCTGTCGAGGCCCGGGCATTCCTGGACTACATGGTCGAGCAAGAGGTACTGCAGGTGGAAATGATGCAACTGGCGATCGCCGGTCGTTACTCGGACATCGCCCAGCGGGCCGACGCGTTCTTCCTCAAGTACAACGGCGTCACCCTCGGCGCCCAGGCCCCCTCAGAGTCCCAGGGCGCAGGGGCTTGAGCCCCCCAAGGCAGTTTTTTACAGGACCTGGGGAGCGTCCCGGCCAGGCGATCTACAGCCCTGGACGGCCCCCACAGCAAGCGGCATCACCCAGGGCGGCCCCAACCGGGGCAGCGCCGGCGGAGGCCAAGACAGTCAACCCCGACAATGTTGGTACAGAGGTAAAAATGGCAACCCTTCCCAAACGCATGGCCGATGAGCTCTACCACGACCTGATGTCCTCCACCGCAGTGCTTGAGATCCGCCGGGAAGTCCGGGCATTCGCCGACGAATTCGTCGCCCCACGGGCCTACGAAATCGCTCACCGAGACGAGAGCGTGGCCAACTTTCCCCGGGACGTCTTCGATGCCATGGCGCGCCACGGCATCTTCCGCATCCCTTTCCTGGCCCAGGATGGCGGGCTTGGCCTGGAGCACCGGGTGCTGGCCACGGCCACGGCCTGCGAAGAGCTGGCCTACCACAGCAATTCGATCGCGGCGATCTTCGACGTGCATTGCATCCTCGCCGGACGCACCCTGGAGCGAGGCAGCGACTTCATCCGCGAACGCTATCTGCGCCCTTTGATCAACGGCGACAAGATCGGCGCCTTCGCCACCACCGAGCCCCTGGCCAGCACCGACCTGTCACCCAAGGCCGTGGCCACCAGCGCCCGGCTCAAGGGCGATCGCTACATCGTCAATGGACACAAGCGCTTCATCACCAACTCGCCGGTCGCCGACTTCATCGTGGTGCTGTGCCGTAGCGAAGAGGACGGCATGGTGGAGCTGGTGGTGGAGACCGACCAACCGGGCGTACGCATCGGCAAGCCCGATCGCAAGATGGGCAATCGTGGACAACTGACGGCCGACGTGCACTTGCAGGATGTGGAAGTGCCCCTGGAACGGCGCATCGGCGAGCCCAACCAGGGGCTGCGGGTCGCCCTGTCGACCCTGACCTACGGCCGCATCGGCATCGCCGCTACCGGCGTGGGCATGGCCCAGTCGGCATTCGACCACTCCACCGGACACCTGCGCAGCCGCGAGGCATTCGGCAAGAAACTGGGGGCCTTCCAGCACTGGCAGTTCCGCATGGCCGAGCGCGCGACGCACATCGAGAACGCCCGCAACCTCTATATCAAGGCGGCCCTGCGCATGGACCTGGGCAACGAGTTTCCGGAGCCCGAAGCGGCCATGGCCAAGTACTACGCCACCGAAGCGGCCGGCGACATGGCTCGCGATGCCGTGCAGATTTTCGGTGGCTACGGCTTCCTGCGCGAGCTGGCGCAGGACGGCAGCCACTACAAAGTCGAGGAGATCTATCGCGACAACAAGATCAGCGAGATCTATGAAGGCACCAACGAGATCCAGCGCATGGTCATCGCGCGGCAGATCTTCGGCAAAGCCCTGGTGGGCTGACCCGCCCCTGGGGCATCCGAGCGCTGGAGCAGCCGGGCCGCGGACCGATCCGGGGCGCGCTGCGGCCCGGCGCCATGGGCCCCACGCCTGACCTCACTCCCCCGTGGTGACGCGGCGATAACCGCTGTCGGGGCTGTTCACCAGCAACAGCCCCAGCAGGCCCAGCCCGAGCATCGCGACGATGGCCCCGCTGAGCCCCATCCAGGCGATGCCCGCCTGGCCGATGGTGATACCTCCCAGCCAGGCGCCCAAGGCGATCCCCGCATTGAAGCCGGCGATATTCAGCCCGGCCGCTACGCCCTGGGCATGGGGCGCATGCCGTTCGGCGACCCCGATCAAGCGGGCCTGTAGCGCCGGCACCGCCGCATAGGTGAACAACCCGAGCAAGGCCACCAGCACGAACATGGCCCCCGCAAACGTTGCCAGGCCCCACATGCCCAGCGTGCAGGCGGCAATGCCGGCGAGCACGATGGCACTGGCGCGGTTGACCCCGAGGCCGTCGGTCAAACGGCCGCCAAGCCAGTTGCCGACCGCAGCCAGCACGCCATAGGCCAACATGAAGAGGCCAACCGTCGTGGAGCTGATCTGCGTCACTTCGGTCAGCAGCGGCGCAATGTAGGTATAGGCGCTGAACGAACCGGCGTAACCGAGCACGGTCACCAGCGCCGCCGTCAGTAACGCTGGATGCAGGATCGCCTTGAGGGCCTGGCCCGCAGACTCGCGCTGTTGCCCCGCGACCCTGGCCGGCTCCCGCATGCCCAGCAACAAGCCAAGGAAACCCAATGCACCGAATGCGGCAATCGCCCCCAGCACCGGACGCCAGGACAGCAAGCCGCCCAGATAGGTGCCAATGGGCACACCGATCGCCATGGCGAGGGTGAAACCGGCGAAGACCACGGCCACCGCACGTCCCGCTTGCCCGGGGCCGACCAGGCGTGCTGCGGTGCTGGAGGCCACAGCCAGGAACAGGCCATGGCCCATGCCGGCGACGAAGCGCGCGACCAGTAGCAACGCCAGGCTGTTGGCGAACGCGACAACCAGGCTGCCGGCACAGAACACCAGCACGGTCACCAACAGGGCGTGCCTGCGCGACCATCCAGCGGTCAGGGCACTGAAGATTGGTGCGGCGAACGTCGCGCCCAGGGCGTACAGGGAAACCGCGCCACCGGCCTGCTCGACATTCACGCCCAGGTCCCGGGCAATAACGTCAGCCAGGCCGATGGGCACGAATTCAGCAAGGCCCAGGGCAAAGGCACTGAGGGTGAAGATATAGACGATGAATGGCATGGAAGCTCTCTCGAAACACTGGTTGGGCCGGCTCGTGGCCGTGCATGCGGCGGATCGTAGAGAGGCGTTACAGATACGAGAAATTATCCTTTATTGACCTTTACCAAAATATTTTTATAGCTCAAGCCGGGCTTGGCCCTATGCTGGCAAGCCCTTGGTCGGCGATGGATACCCTCGCCGGGCGCTTGTTGCTCAACCCCAGGAACACTTCGCGAGGGCGCCCACTGCGGCGCGATACCGTTTCATGAGCCATCTGGACCACCTGCGTACCTTCATCGAGGCCTATCGCCTGCAATCGTTCTCGCGTGCGGCCCAGGCCCTGGGCATGACCCAGCCTGGCGCATCGCTGCACATCCAGGCGCTGGAGGCCTTCGTCGGCAAGCCGCTGTTCGTGCGACGCTCACGCGGCGTGACCGCGACCGAAGCGGCGGACGAACTGGCGCGGGCCATCGGGCCGATGCTGGACGGCCTGGAAATGCGCATGGCGTCCTATCGCCTCGGCGATGAGATGAGCGGCACCGTGCACATCGCCGGGCCCTCGGATTTCATCCACGGCAAGATCGCCGCGGGCCTGGCGCCCCTGCTGGACCAGGGCCTGCAGATCCGCCTGCACACCGGCAATCGCGAACGCATCTACAGCCTGCTGGACAACTCGACCGCCGACCTGGCGATCACCGCGTCCCTGCCGGACGAGCATGCCCACGGTTTCGCCCGGCTGCTGACCGAACGATTCCTCCTGGTTCTGGCCCCGGAGCTGGCCAGGAAACTGGGGCCGCGCCCCTCGGCCGAGGAACTGGGGCAACTGCCACTGCTGGCCTACGATGAAGACCTGCCGCTGATCCGCCCGGTGTGGACGGCGCTGTTCCAGTTCGCGCCAACCCTGCAGGCCGCGCTGACCATTGCCGACCTGCGGATCATCCAGGACCTGGTCGTGCAGGGACAGGGCTGGAGCGTACTGCCCGACTACCAGTGCCGCGAAGCGCTGGAAGCCGGCCGCCTGGTGTCCCTGACTCCGCTCGAGGAGGCGCCCAGCAACGAGCTATACCTGGTCTGGAACAAGACCTCGATGCGCAATCCACGGCTGGTCCATGTGCGCGATTTTGTCCTGGGCCTGTTCGCCGACGCTCACCCTTGAACGCCACGATGCCCTGCCCCGGGAGCCGATGCTAGACTGCGCGGCTTTTTTCCCTGGGGCCAGGTTATGCAGCGCATCGTGATACTGGGCAACGCCGGGAGTGGCAAATCCACCCTGGCCCGTGAACTGGGACGCCGTCTGGCAGTGCCGGTGGTGCACCTGGACCGGCTGTTCTGGGAGCCCGGCTGGGTCGAGGCCGATACCGAGGTATTCCGCAGCCGGGTCCGCGAGGCCGTCGCCACGGATGCCTGGATCTGCGAAGGCAATTACTCGCGGCGCACCTTCGACCTGCGCCTGCCCCGCGCCGAGCTGGTGATCTGGCTCGACACCCCGCGCACCACCTGCCTGCGCCGGGTGTTCATGCGCAGCCTGCGCAACCGTCCACGCGCCGACCTGCCGGCAGGTTGCCGCGAGCAACTGAACCTGGAGTTCCTCAAGTTCCTGGGTTTCGTGTGGCACTTCGACCAGCACAATCGCCCGGGCATCGAACAGGTCCGCCAGGCCGTGGCGCCCCAGGTGCCGGTGATTCATCTGCGAGGCGTGCAGGACATCGACAGCTGGCTCAAGACGCTGCCACCCCGCCTGCCGGGCTGAACGCGACAGCCTGGACCGGTCGGCGGCCATGGCGCAAAAGCGCAAGACTTCCGGGTGAAAAACCGGATAATGGCGGCCTTTTCGTCTTGCTCGTTATTCTGGTAGCCCCCCATGGAAATCAAGGTCAACTTTCTCGACAACCTCCGACTTGAAGCCAAGTTCGATGACTTCACGGTGGTGGCCGACCAGCCGATCCGCTACAAGGGCGACGGTTCGGCACCGGGTCCGTTCGACTATTTCCTGGCTTCCTCGGCGCTGTGCGCCGCCTACTTCGTGAAGCTGTACTGCCAGACCCGCGACATCCCCACCGACAACATCCGCCTGTCGCAGAACAACATCGTCGATCCGGAAAACCGCTACAACCAGATCTTCAAGATCCAGGTCGAGCTGCCGGCGGACATCTCCGAGAAGGATCGCCAGGGCATCCTGCGCTCCATCGATCGCTGCACGGTGAAGAAGGTGGTGCAGACCGGCCCCGAGTTCGTGATCGAGGAAGTGGAGAACCTGGACGCCGATGCCCAGGCCCTGTTGATGCCGAGCCTGGATGCCGGCACCAGCACCCGCATCCCCGGCAAGGACCTGCCGCTGGAGCAGACCATCGCCAACATGTCGGCGATCCTCGCGGACCTGGGGATGAAGATCGAGATCGCCTCCTGGCGCAACATCGTGCCCAACGTCTGGTCGCTGCATATCCGCGACGCGCAGTCGCCGATGTGCTTCACCAACGGCAAGGGCTCGACCAAGGAAAGCGCCCTGGCCTCGGCCCTGGGCGAATTCATCGAGCGCCTTAACTGCAACTTCTTCTACAACGACCAGTTCTGGGGCCAGGAGATCGCCAACGCCGAGTTCGTCCACTACCCCGACGAGCGCTGGTTCCAGCCAGGGCGCAAGGATGCCCTGCCCAAGGAAATCCTCGACGAGTACTGCCTCGGGATCTACAACCCCGACGGCGAGCTGCGCGGCTCGCACCTGTACGACACCAACTCCGGCAACATCGAGCGCGGCATCTGCTCGCTGCCCTTCGTGCGCCAGTCCGATGGCGAAGTGGTGTACTTCCCCTCCAACCTGATCGAGAACCTCTACCTCTCCAATGGCATGAGCGCCGGCAACACCCTGGCCGAGGCCCAGGTGCAGTGCCTGTCGGAAATCTTCGAACGGGCGGTCAAGCGCGAGATCCTCGAAGGCGAGCTCGCCCTGCCGGACGTGCCCCAGGAAGTGCTGGCCAAGTACCCGGGCATCCTGGCCGGTATCCAGGGCCTGGAGGAGCAAGGGTTCCCGGTGTTGGTCAAGGACGCTTCCCTGGGCGGTGAATTCCCGGTGATGTGCGTGACCCTGATGAACCCGCGCACCGGTGGCGTGTTCGCCTCCTTCGGCGCCCACCCGAGCCTCGAAGTGGCGCTGGAACGCAGCCTCACCGAACTGCTCCAGGGCCGCAGCTTCGAGGGCCTGAACGACCTGCCGCAGCCGACCTTCGAGAGCCAGGCGCTGATGGAGCCGAACAACTTCGTCGAGCACTTCATCGACTCCAGCGGCGTGGTCTCGTGGCGCTTCTTCAGCGCCAAGGCCGACTTCGAGTTCGTCGAGTGGGACTTCTCCAGCCAGGGCACCGACTCCAACGCCGAGGAAGCCGCGACCCTGTTCGGCATCCTCGAAGGCCTGGGCAAGGAAAGCTACATGGCGGTGTACGAGCACCTGGGCGCCACCGCCTGCCGGATCCTGGTGCCGGACTACTCGGAAATCTACCCGGTGGACGACCTGATCTGGGACAACACCAACAAGGCGCTGTTCTTCCGCGAAGACATCCTCAACCTGCACAGCCTGGACGAAGACGGCCTGCGCGACCTGGTGGAGCGCCTGGAGCAAAGCGAGCTGGACGACTACACCGACATCACCACCCTGATCGGCATCGAGTTCGACGACAACACCGCCTGGGGCCAGTTGACCATCCTCGAGCTGAAGCTGCTGATCCACGTAGCCCTGGGCCAGTTCGACCCGGCCAAGGAACTGGTGGAGATGTTCCTGCAGTACAACGACAACACCGTCGAGCGCGGCCTGTTCTACCAGGCCATGAACGCGGTGCTGGAAGTGCAACTGGACGACGAGCTGGAGCTGGCTGACTACGAAGCCAACTTGCGCCGCATGTTCGGCAACGAGCGGATGGACGCGGTGATCGGCTCGGTACAGGGCCGCGTGCGCTTCCATGGCCTGACGCCTACCAGCATGCAACTGGAGGGCCTGGACCGGCACCTGCGGTTGATCGACAGCTACAAGAAGCTGCACGCGGCACGGGCCAGGATGGCTGGCCTGGCCAGCTGAGGGCAGTGTCAGAATGAGCATCGGCAGTTGAACCAACAGACCTTGTCCATGCGCCTGGAGCGCGTCGCGGCCCAGGTACCGGCCGGGGCGCGCCTGGCCGATATCGGCTCGGACCACGGCTACCTGCCGCTGGCGTTGCTGAGCCGTGGCGCCATCGAGAGGGCAGTGGCTGGCGAGGTGGCGCTGACGCCCTTCCACTCGGCCCAACGCAGCGCTCGTGCCAGTGGTTTCGGCCAACGCATCAGCGTGCGCCTGGCCAACGGCCTGGCGGCAATCGAGCCGGGGGACGGGATCACCGCCATCAGCTTCTGCGGCATGGGTGGCGAGACCATCCGCGACATCCTTGAGACCGGCAAGGCACGCCTCAATGGCCGCGAGCGCCTGGTCATGCAGCCCAACGGCGGCGAGCAGCCGCTGCGTCAATGGCTGATGGACAACGGCTACGCCATCCTTTTCGAAGAGGTGCTGCGCGAGAACCGCTTCGACTACGAGATCATCGTCGCCGAGCGCGGCGCCAGCCCAAGCTACAGCGCCGAGCAGCTGTACTTCGGCCCGCTGCAGATGCAGGAGCGCAGCCCGGCATTCCTGGCCAAGTGGCAGCGCAAGTTGCGCCAGAAGCACAAGATCCTGGCCCACTTCGCCCGGGCTCAGCAGGCGGTGCCCGAGGAGAAACTCCAGGACACCCAGCGCAAGGCCCGCTGGATCAGCGAGCTGCTGGCCTGAGTCTGCAGCGCTGCTTTCACTGGTAAAACCCGCTGTGTATCATCGGCCCAGGTCGATGCTACCTGCCGCTCGCATCCGCAAGGAATGGTGAAAGCATCGCTGTCCCCCTACCCTGTCGTCACTCTTGACAGTCGAGGCCCGGCAACGCGAGCACCCCTGCACCTCGGCGAACAGGAGCAACGATGATCACTCTCGAATACGCCAAGCAAATGGCCAAGCGCCTGCGCACCGCGCTCGCCGCCCACGACCAGTCGATCAGCCACGCCACCGCGCTGGAAAGCGTGGCCCGGCAACTGGGCTACAAGGACTGGAACACCGCCGCCGCAGCCCTGCCCCAGGAACAACCCCAGGGGATCAGCTTCGACAAGGCCATCCCGATCCTGCGGATGTTCGACGAAACCAAGGCTCGCGAGTTCTACCTCGATTTCCTCGGGTTCGCCGTGGAGTTCGAACACCGCTTCGAAGCCGACCTGCCGCTGTACCTGGGCATCAGCCGCAATGGCCTGCAACTGCATCTGTCCGAGCACCATGGCGATGCCAGCCCCGGGGCGACGATTTTCGTGCCGATGCACAACATCGAACAACTGCGCGATGAACTGCAAGCCAAGCGCTACGGCTACGGCCGCCCCGATATCGTCGAAGAAGACTGGGGCAAGACCCTGGAAGTCTACGACCCCTTCGGCAATCGCATCCGCTTCTGCCAGGGCTGATCCTGCGCCGACCATCCAGAGCGCAAACGATCCGCTCCACGGGCAGGCCCAGTGCCTGCCCGTGGACGCTCATGGGCTAGGGTTTCAAAAATCCACCGAGGCGGACAGCTCGAAGGTGCGTGGCGCACCCAGCCCCAGGCTGGTGGTCAGCGGCATTCCCCAGTAGGCCTTGTTGGTGAGGTTGCTGACGTTGCCCCGCAGGGTCACCGGGCGGTTGGCGACCTGGGTGGCGTAGCGGGCGCCCACGTCGAACAGGGTGTAGCCGGGAATCGACTGCTGGTTGTCGGCGCTGATGTACTGCTTGGACAGCGCCGTGGCGTTGGCGGTCAGCGTCAGGCCCTGCAGCACCGGGGTATCCCATTCCACGCCGAGCTTGCCTTGCAGTTCGGGATAGCCAGTGGCGTTCTTGCCGTCGTTGCGGCCACCCTCGGTCTTGGTCAGCTTGGGGTCGACATGGGCGACGCCGCCCATCAGCCGAACGTCGTCCAGCGGCGCCCCGAAGAAGCCCCACTCCACCCCGCGGTTACGCTGTTCGCCCCCCATGGAGTAGATGTTGGTGGCCGGATCGGTGTAGCTGCCCGGACGGGTGATCTCGTACAACGCCAGGGTATGGGTGAAGGAGCCCAGGTCGAGCTTCAGGCCGACTTCCTTCTGCTTGGTCTTGTAGGGCGCGAAGATCGCGCCGGCGTTGGCGGCGGTCAGCGGCGCCATGCCGCCTTTGCTCAGGCCCTCGATGTAGTTGGCATACAGCGACAGGTCGTCGGTGGCCTTGAACAGCACCGCGGCCGCCGGGGTGGTGGCGCTTTCGTCATAGCGCGAGGTGCGCTTGCCGGTGCTGACGCTGAAGGTATCGCTGAGCACCTCCTGGCGGCGCACGCCCAGGGTCAGTTGCAGGCGATCGTCCAGCACCGACAAGGTATCGGCCACGCCGTAGCTGCGCAGGCGGCTCTCGCTGTGCATGATCAGCGGCCAGCTGGTGGGCGCCTTGGGACCCCAGGTCGGGTGGTAGATATTGGTGGTCCAGTCGGCACCGGGCACCGAGCGACGCCCCCAATCCTTCTTCTTGTCCGAGTACTGGGTAGCGTTCAACGACCACTGGTGCTTGATCTCGCCCGTCTGGAACTGGCCCTTGAGGCCGGTTTCTGCCGAGACCTTGCGCACCTGGAACTTCAACTGGCCCATGCTGCTGCGCAGGTCGCCGGCATCGTTGATCACCGTGGCGATCATGGCGCCGTTGTAGGCGTAGTCGCTCTTGCTGCTGCCTACCGCGGCATAGGCGGTCAGTTGTTCACTGAGGTCGAACTCGCCACGCAGGATCGCGCCCTTGTCCTTGCTTTCCACCGTCGCCCAGTCGGGGTTGAGCAGCGAACCGGCCTTGGGCGGCCTGGGCACCGCAACCCCGGCAGCCAGGCCCATCCCACGGTTCTGGCCAGTGATGCGCTGGTCGGCGTCGTACAGGTCGAGGGACAACCGTGCGCGTTCGCCCCGCCAGTCCAGGGCCAATGACGCCAGGTCGGCTTTCTGCTTCTGGTGGTCGGTGGCCGCATCGCCTTCGCGGTGGACGCCGTTGAAACGCACGCCGAACTGTTGGTCCTGGCCAAAGCGCCGGCCCATGTCCAGGTGCCCCCCAAGCTGCGAGTCGGACATGTAGCTGCCGGTCAGGCGTGTCAGCGGTTCGTTGCCGGCACGCTTGGGCACCAGGTTGACCGTGCCGCCCACCGAGCCGCCTGGCGGCATGCCGTTGAGCAACGCCGAGGGGCCCTTGAGTACTTCGATGCGTTCGTACATTTCAGGGGACACGCGATAGAACGGTGCCATGCCGAACAGCCCGTCGACGGTCACGTCGCTGATGTCCGAGGAGAAGCCGCGAATCGAGTAGTTCTCGCTAAAGGTGCCGGTCAAGCCGTTGCTGAACACTGCCGGATCGGTGGCGGCGATCACATCGGTGATGCTCTTGGCCTGGCGGTCCTCGATGTATTTCTCGGTGTAGCTGATGGTGCTGAACGGGGTCTCCATGAAGTCCTTGTTGCCCAGCAAGCCGAGCTTGCCCCCCGAGGCCACCTGCTCCCCCGCGTAGGCCGGTGGCAGGCTGGAGACGGCTTCGCCCTGGATCGTGGTGGCGGGCAACGCCAGTGCCCGGTCCTGGGTCGCTTCGGCCGGCTCGCGAACCTCTGCGCCCGCCGGCGCCGCCAGCGTGGCCAGGACCCCCAGGGCCAGCCCTGCCAGCCCGCGGTGGACGCCGACGGCCAGGGGTTTGGCGACCAACGCCTGGGAAAGGTGTGCATTGCGATGGAAAGAATGACGGTGAGTCACGCTACAGCTCCGTTGAAGTGAGAAGGCAGTGTTTTTTTGATTAGTTGGCTTGATTCGAATACAAGAGCTAAGGCTGTTGATAATCACTTGCTACCACGCAAATGCCGCGAACAGCCCTTAGCTCGAAGTCAGGGCTGATAACCCTTGATGACGTCGTCGATCATCAGCTTCACCGAGGTCGGGCTGGCGGCGGTGACGTACCAGGCCTGGGCATCGGCAAAGACCACACGGCCGTTCTTCCACGCGTTGGTCTGGCGCAGCAGAGGGTTGTCCAGGCTCTGGGCATCCAGGGCCGGGCGCCCTTCCATCACGGCGGTGCGGTCCACCACGTAGAGGATGTCGGGGTTGGCCTGCTGGATGAATTCGCTGGAGATCGGCTGGCCATGCAGGCCGGTCTCGCCCTCGGGGCTGGCCGGTTTCACGCCCAGGGCATCGAAGATGAAGCCATAGCGCGAATGCGCGCCGAAGGAGCTGAAGGCGCCGTTGTTATGCAGCACGATCAGGGCGCGCTCAGGACGACCTGCCGTGACCTGCCGGGCCTGCTGCACCCTGGCCTCCAGTTGCGCGGCCTGCTCCCGGGCCTGTTGCTGCTTGCCGAAGATCTCGCCGAGACTCGCCAGGTGCTCCTTGATGACCTCGATATGCCGGCCCTGGCTGTCGCGGTAATCCACATCGAAATGCACTGTGGGCGCGATTGCGCTCAGCTCCTGGTAGTGGCTGGCCTGCAGCGAGGTGATCAGGATCAGGTCCGGCTTGACGGCGTAGATCCGCTCCAGGTTGGGCTGGACGATCGCCCCCAGGTCCTCGACCTGGGCCGCCTGCTTGTACCGGGCCAGGAAGTGCGGGATGAAATCCTTGGGCATGCCGGCCACGGGAATGCCCAGCTGGTCGAGGAAATCCACTTCGTTCATGTCCAGGGCCACCGTGCGCTGGGGCAGTCGCTCCACCAGCGTGGTGCCCAGCTGGTGCCGGACCGTGACCGGGGTATACGCCGGAGCCTGGTTGGCAGCAGCCGGAGCCTGGCCCGTCGCGGGCGAGGTGGCGGTTTTATCCTGGCAGCCCTGCCCGGCCAGGATCGCGGCCACCAACAGGGCCAACGTCCCATACCTGCTTGCGTGATGTCGGGTCATTTCAGTTCTCTTGCGGGGTTGAAGTAGTTGCACAGGTAGCCGCGGGCGTCATGGCTGATGCTGAAATCCAGCCCGTAGAGCTCTCGCAGCCGCTCTTCGGTCAGCACCTGGGCGACGCTGCCGGCGGCGTGCACGGCGCCCTTTTCCATCGCCACGATGTGGTCCGAGTAGTTGGCGGCGAAGTTGATGTCGTGCACCACCAGCACCACCGTGCGCCCCTGTTCGTCGCACAGTCGGCGCAGGGCGCGCATGATCTGCACCGCATGCTTGATGTCGAGGTTGTTCAGCGGCTCGTCCAGCAGCAGGTAGTCGGTCTGCTGGGCGATGGTCATGGCCAGGAACGCCATCTGCCGCTGGCCACCGCTGAGCTCATCGAGGAAGGCCCCGCGCAGCTCCTGCAGCGAGAGGAAGGCAATGGCCTCGTCGATCGCCTGCTGGTCGGCCCGGGTCAGGGCGCCGCGGCTGTAGGGAAAGCGCCCGAAGGCCACCAGCTCCTCGACCGTCAGGCGCAGGTTGAAGTCCGGCGCCTGGCGCAGGGTGGCCACCGTGCGGGCGTAGTCGCCGATGGCCATGCCACGGGTATCGCGGCCCGCCACCAGGATGCTGCCGCGAGTCGGTTCCAGCAGCCGCGCGATCATCATCAGCAGGGTCGACTTGCCCGCGCCGTTGGGACCGATCAGCGAGGTCAGGCGGCGGGCCGGGAACTGCACGTTGACCTCGTGCAGTACCGTCTTGGCGCCGTAGCTCTTGTGAAGGTCGTGGACGGTGATCATGCAACTCCTCGGGTACGCAGCATCAGGGCCAGGAAGTAAGCGCCACACAACAGGTTGACCAGCAGGCCCACGGTGGTCTTGTAGTTGAACAGGTGCTCGACCAGCAGCTGGGCGAGCAGGAACAGGCCCACGGCGATGGCGCAGCCCAGGGGCAGCGTGACCCGGTGGCGGAAGGTCCCGGCCAGGGCATAGGCGATGTTCGCCACGAATACCCCCATGAAGGCCACCGGCCCCAGCAGGCTGGTGGACACCGCCACCAGGCCGGCGATCAGCGCCAGTTGCAGGCGCACACAGCGTTGGTAGTCGACCCCCAGGGAGATCGCCTGGTCGCGCCCCAGCGCCAGCACATCGAGGGTCGCCAGGGTCTTGCGCCCTACCAGGCACAGCCCCGCCACCAGCAACCCGGCGTACAGCAACTGCTGGGGCTGCACCCGGTTGAACGAGGCCTGGCTGAACCCCAGCAGCATGGAGAACTCCCCAGGGCTGGCCTGGTACTGGACGAACTGGGTGAAGGTGCCGATGACCATGGTCAGCACCAGCCCCACCAGCAGTAGGAAGAACAGGTCGCGCCGGCCATCGCCGAACAGCCAGCGGTGCAGCGCCCAGGAATAGGCCAGCATCAGCAGCACCGACAGCCCGAAGTTGCCATGGGCGCCCAGCACCAGTAGGCCGGACATGCCCAGCACCGCCACCAGTACCGCCTGCAACAGCAGGTACACCGCCTCGTAGCCCATGATCGCCGGGGTCAGGATGCGGTTGCAGGTCAAGGTCTGGAAGGCGATCGACGACCAGGCGACGCACACCCCGCCAATCACCATCGCCCCCAGCCGGACCAGGCGCCTGGGGATCACCTGGGCAAAATCCAGCCCCGAGTCCAGCAACAGGAACAGCAGCGCCAGGGCGAACACCCCAAGCCACACCCCATAGTGCGAAGGTTTCATCGGCGCCCCCGTACCAGCAGGATCAGGAACAGCACGCCGCCGAGGCATCCGGCCGTCAGGCCGATGGGCACTTCGTAGGGGTAGATGACCAGGCGCCCCACCAGGTCGCAGACCAGCAGCAGCGATGCGCCGCCCAAGGCCACCAGCGGCAGGGTCCGGCCCAGCTGGTCACCGTGGCGCAGGGCGACCAGCTGCGGGATCACCAGGCCGACGAAGGGAATCGAGCCCACGGTGATCACCGTGGCCGATACGGTCACGGCCACCAGCAACAACCCCAGGGCCACCGTCGCCGGATAATTCAGGCCCAGGCTCGCGGCCATGCCCTCGCCCATGCCGAGCACGGTGAAACGCTGGGCATACAGATAGGCCAGGGCCACGATCGGCAGGATCAGGTAGATGATTTCGTAGTGGCCCTGGACCACCCGGGAGAAGTCCCCGAGCAACCAACCCTGCATGCTTTGCAGCACGTTATGGCGATAGGCGTAGGACTCGGCGAGTGCGCTCAGCACGCCGCCGTACATCAGGCCGATCACCGGCACCAATGCTGCGCTGCGCAATGGCACGCGGCGGATGATCAGGACGAAGGCCAGGCTCGCGGCGAAGCACACCCCCAGGGCGAACAGCATGCGCCCCAGGGTGCCGGCGCCCGGCAGCAGCACCAGCGACAGCAGGATGCCCAGCTTGGCCGCATCCAGGCCGCCGGTGGTGGCCGGCTCGACGAACTTGTTGCGCACGATGTGCTGCAGGATCACCCCGCACACCGCCAGCCCCACGCCGCTGAGCACCAGCGCCATCAACCGTGGCAGGCGGCTGGCGGTGAGGGTCAGCCAGGCATCGCCGGCCCCGGATAACAGCTGCCCCAGGGAGAACTGCCGGGCGCCCACCAGCAACGAGGCGCCGCAGAGGATGACGAAGGCCCCCAGCCAGCTGGCACGCATCAGCGGGACGCTCCGATCCGCCAGCCCTGGGCAGCGCCACGCGGGTCGAGCAAACGCGCGTAGTACCCCGGCCTGGCACGCAGCTCATCCGGTGTTCCCTGCTCCACCACCCGTCCCTGCTCCAGCACTACGATCTGGTCGGCCATGGCCACCGTCGACAGCTGGTGGGCGATGACCACCAGTGTGCATTGGCCGCGCAACCTGGCCAGGGCCTGGGCGATGACCGCCTGGTTTTCGGCATCCAGGGCCGCGGTGGCTTCGTCCACCAGGAGGATCGGCGCCTGCTTGAGCAGCGCCCGGGCAATGGCGATGCGCTGGCGCTCGCCTCCCGACAAGCGCGCCCCACCCTCGCCCACCTGGGTGTCGATGCCCTGGGCCAGGCGTTCGATGATCTCCCCAACACCGGCCTGGCGCGCGGCCTCCATGACCCGGGCGGCGCTGGCCTCGGGGTCGCCCAGGCGGATGTTGTCGGCAATGCTGCCCTGGAACAGGTAGGAATCCTGGAAGATCTGGCTGATGTGCCCGGCCAGTTGCGCCTCGGACATCTGCCGCACATCCACGCCACCGACCCGTACGCTGCCCTGGTCGACCTCGAAGAACCGGGCGATCAGCCTGGCCAGGGTGGTCTTGCCCGAACCCGACGCGCCGATCAACGCGGTCATGCTGCCCGGCGCCAGGCGCAGGCTGACGTCCCGCAGGACCTCGGGCTGCCCGGGGCCATAGGCGAAGCTCACGCCTTGCAGTTCGACCGAGGCATCGCCCGGCGCCTGGGGCGACTGGGCCTGGGCCAGAGGCGGCACGGCGAGGATTCGGCTGGCTTCTTCGAGCTGGCCCAGGGCCCCGCGCAAGGTCTCGCCATAGCTGGCCAGCTCCAGCAGCGGATCGACGAAGCGGCTGACCACTACCAGGGTCACCGCCAGGGCGATGGCCGGTCCGGTTTCCAGGCCCAAGCCCAACAGGCGTTCGAGCCATAGGCCGACACTCACCAGCAAGGCGGCGAAGATGCCCTGGACCACCCAGGTGTTGAGCACCGAGGATAACGACGACAAGTAGATCAAGCGCCCGGCGGACTGGCGCTGCTGGTCGATGGCCTGGCGCAGCAGGCGCGTGCCGCCCTGCTCGCCGTTGAACGCACGCAGCACCGACTGGGCCTGGGCGAACTCCACCATGCGCTGGCTGGTGTCGGCGAAATGCGCATGGAAAGCGCTATCGGCGCGACGCCCCAGGCGGGTCGAGAACGACACCGCGAGCGCCAGCAGCGGCAAGGCCAGGAGGGCCAGCAATCCGGTCGGCCAGTGCAGCACCCCCAGGGCGACGACCATCGCCAAGGGAGTCATCGCGGCACTGATCAGGGGCGTGAACACATGGGCCGGCAACTGCGCGATGGCCATCATGCCCTGGGTGATGACGTGGCCCAGCCGGGCGTTGTGCTCGGGCGTGAACCAGCCTACCGGCAGCCGGGCGATATGCTCGCCCATGCGCAAGCGCACGCCTTGCAGGACGGCGACACCCACCGCGACCCCGGCGCGCTCCACCCGGCGCCGCCAGAGCCAGCACAGCAGCACACCGGCCAGCAACAGCGCCAGCCAACCGATGGCCGCTTGCGTGTCGCCGGCCAGCAAGTGGCCGAGCAAGGGCACCAGGGCGGTGATGGTCAGGCCGCTGAGCAGGCCATAGCCCACTGCCATCCAGGCATAGCGACGCAATACCGGGACATCCTCGCCCAGCAGTTGGATGAAGGTCTTCAGCATGGTTGTGCTACCTGTTCCTTGCGGGTATCGCCATAGCCACCGAGCCTCCAGAGCCGTGCATACAGCCCTGCGTGCTCGAGCAATTGGGAGTGCCGGCCCTGTTCGCGAATACGGCCGTTGTCGAGTACCACGATGCGCTCGGCGTGCATCACGGTGTCCAGTCGATGGGCGATCACCAGCAGGGTGCGGCCCTGGGAGAAACGCGCCAGTGCTTCCTGGATCGCCACCTGGCTTTCGGCATCCGCCGCGGCCGTGGCTTCGTCGAGCACCAGCACCGGCGGATCGAGCAGCACGGCTCGGGCGATGCTCAGGCGTTGCTGCTCGCCCCCGGAAAAATGCGCGTCCTCGCCCACCACCGAGTCGTAGCCCCGTGGCAAGCGCAGGATCTGCTCATGGATATTGGCCAGGCGCGCGGCCGCTTCGATCTCCTGGCGGCTGGCCGAGGGTTTGCCCAGGGCGATGTTCTCGCCGACGCTGGCGTGGATCAGGCGCACGTCCTGCAACACGAAGCCGATATGGCGGTAGAGGCTGGCGCTGTCGAGTTGGCGCAGATCGACACCCCCCAGAGTGATGCGCCCGGTGCTGGGGTCGAAGAACCGCAGCAGCAGCCGCGCAAGGGTCGACTTGCCGGCGCCGGAAGGCCCGACGATGGCGGTGGTGGTACCGGGTTCGAGCACCAGGTCGATGTCCGCCAGCACCGGATGCTCGGGGTCGTAGCCATAGCTCACCCGCTCCAGGCGCAGCTCATTGCCCTGGGGCTGTTGCCCCGCACCGGGGGCCGGCTGTTCCAGCACTGGGGTCTGCAGCAAGGCCTGCACCCGCTGGGCCGCGCCGGTGGCACTGCCCAGGTCGTGGAGGATGTAGTGCAACAACAATACCGGCGCGCACAGCCCCGGGGTCACCAGGGCGAAGGGCAGCACGTCCAGCGGCGCGGCCCAGCCCTGGCTCACGAACAAGGTACCGGAGGCCAGCACCACCCCCAGTACCGAGACTGGGGCGACCATCGCGTTGGCGTTGGCCATGGCCGCCACCAGCGGACGGGTGAAGGCAATGAAGGTTTGGGCGAAGGCGTCGATCGCCTCGCGGTAGCGCACATGGGCCTGGCCACTGCTGCCAAAGGCCTTGATCACCGGGATGCCGTTGACGAATTCGACCACCGCATTGTCGATGCGCCCAAGGCCAGTGACGATCTCCTGCATGTTGGCGCCACTGGACTTCATGGCCCGCCCCAGGAACAGGAAGAACCCGGGAAACGGCAGCAGCGAGAGCAGCGCCAGGCGCCAGTCCATGGCGAACAGGTAGATCACCCCGATCAGCAACGCACCGCCGGCACGGCCCAGGGTGGTGAAGAAATGCGCGGTCAGGTTGTGCAGCGTGCCGATGTCGTCCTGCATCGCCCGCTTGACCTCCCCCGAGGCGCGGCCGGTGAACCATCCCAGCGGCACCAGGGTCAGGCGCTGGACGATCGCCAGGCGCAATTGATGGGTGATGCGGTTGTCGGCCAGGTGCGCCTGCAACTCGCCGGCGCAAAGCAGCGCCATGCCGCAGAACAGGCTCGCTACGCCCACCAGCAGCAGCCAGCCAATATCGCCGGCCACATGGGTGGCGTCGCCCAGGGCCAGCCTGGCGATACGCTCGATAACCGCCAAGGGGACCAGGGTCAGCATCGATCCGCTGGCGGCCAGGACGGCCGCCGTAATCAGCCGACCGCGCACGGGAGTCAAGACCTGGCTGATCGGACCCTGGGCCTTGGAGTTGGCCGAGGTCGCGTCGTGGGTGCTCATAGATGAAGTTTTCCAGACATTCGAAGACCGGCCTGCCCCACCCGCCCCGGTAAACGGAGCCGGAAACCCTGGCCGGGGGTAGCTCATGGATAGATCTGAGAATCAGAATCATATTTAGTTGCATGACTATAAACTAATTTGCCAAATCCAGACAAGACAGCTAAAAGTCATGCCTCATCGAGCCAGGACCTCTCCATGGAACCGCCACAGAAAACCCCGGCGCGCGGGCGCCCGCGCACCATCACCCGGGAACGGATCGCCGATGCCGGCATCGGCATCGGCTTGTCGAACATCACTTTCGTCGGCGTCGCCGCCGCCCTGGGCGTCAGCCATATGGCGCTGTACAAGCACATCGCGGGACTCGATGCGCTCAAGAGCCTGATCGCCGAGGAGCTGTTCCAGCGCTGGCAGATCCCCCGGGTCAATGCCGAGCAGCGCACCAGCCTCAAGGACTACCTGATCCTGTTCGCCACCTCGGCACGGGAGTTCGTCAAGGCGCATCCGGGGTTGACGCCCTATATGATCCGCCGGCTGGCAGCGACCCAGCCGATGCTGGACAAGATCCACGAGCACCAGTTGCATATCGCCCAGGCCTACGACATCGACCCGCTGCAGGCCCGCTGGTTACTGGCCACGGTGGCGTTCCACTGCTTCGCCGTGGCCGATACGGTGTATGCGGTGTCAGGCCAAGAGCCGGAACTGGAGGCTGATCGCCTGGCGGAAGTGGCGGAGATGGAGGCCGAACTGATCCAGGGCATGCATGCGCTGATCGTCGGTGCCCTGACGCTGCTGGAGGAAGGCCTGGTCCCAGGCGCCTGAAAACACCTGCCCGGCCGCCCAGCGGCCTGCCGGAACAAGGACGAACATGCTATTTCACGATTTCGCGCTAGGGCACATCGAAGTGCAGGTACAGGGCCGCGCCCACGACCTGCACAACTTCTACCAGGCCGAGCATATCCAGTACGACGTCACGAGCCGCACCCTGGCCCTGCACTTTCGCCGGTGGCCAGAACCCTGGGTGCCTCCCGAGGAGCCCGAGGCGATCGACCTGCTCTTCAGCGGCGTGAGCTACTTCTCGACCGATGGCCGTGATTGCGCCTGGGGCCCGGAGGACGATCGTTGCCTGCACGCCATCGGTGTGGTGCCGCAGGATGCCGCCACCAGTGAGTTCTACCTCAGCGACGACTTCCCCACCGATCACCACCTGGTGATCGAGTTCCAGTCGGGGCTGATCCTGCGCCTGCAGGCCGAAGAGGCGCGGTGCAGCCTGCGACCCTGACGATCCGGGTTGCACGACACTCCTGTACCCGCTACAAATCCAGCCATCGAACCTGCAAACACAAAGGAGCTGTGCATGTCCGAACAACTGAAATCACTGTTTCTCTCGAGCCAGGATTTTTTCAGGGCGAACCCGGGAAAGGCCACGGCGACTTTCTCGGTGACCAGCAGCGGCGATGGTGCGCTGCATCGCCAGGTGAAAATCCGCGAGTTCATCCTGGATATCGATGAACCGCAAAACCTGGGGGGAACGAACAAGGGGCCCAACCCCGTGGAGATGGCCCTCGCCTCCCTGGCGACCTGCCAGGAAATCAGTTATCACCTCCATGCGGCCGCCCTCGGGATACCGCTCAAGGAAGTCAGCGTCACCCTTGAAGGAACACTCGATCTGAGGGGGTTCTTCGCGGTCGATGATGAAACCCGCCCCGGCTTCACCGGCATACGCGGGACGGTCAAGTTCGATAGCACGGCGAGTAGAGAGGAGCTCATGGCCCTCAAGGAAAGCGTTGACCACTCTTGCCCGGTCATGGACCTGTTCCGGAACCGGACGCCCGTTGAAATCGCCTTCTAGCCCCCGCGTCGAGTGAGCGGCTCCGGCTCGTTCACCCTCCCAAGGAGCGCATCGGCCCACGCCGACGCGCTCCTTGCCCGTCCTTAGAACTTCGTCTGCATCCCCACCCGCAGCGTGCGCCCCGGCGCGGGCATGAAGCTTTGCGCCAGCGGGTCGAGGTAGTAGCGATCGGTGAGGTTCTGCAATGAGACATTGAAACTGGTGTGATCCTGCAACTGATAGTTGAGGAACAGATCCACCAGGGCCACTTCCCGGTAGTTCAACTGCGGGGTGGTGGCGCCGGTCTGCCAGGGCTTGTCGGCGGTGACCGTCGGCCCCGAGGTATAGGTGATGCGGGTACCGAGGGTCAGGCTCTGGTCGAAGAAGCGCAAGCCGGTGGTCAGGTTACCGGCGATCCGCGGTGGGTTCTGGGTGTTGGTGTAGGAACCCATGAAGCTGCCCGGGGTGCAGTTCGGGGTATCGGCGGTTGGCTGGTAGCGGTTGCTGGTGGCCCGCATCGTAGCGGCGAATTGCGAGTCGCAGGTTTCGGTCTTCAGGTAGTAGGTGGACGACAGGTCGGCGAACACTCGACCGGCGTCGTAGCGGGTCTGCAGCTCCAGGCCGCTGGTCTTGAAGCTGTCGGTGTTGCTGAAGCGCATCAGGCCCCACAGGCCCGGGCTCGGATCGTAGTAGCGGGTGATGTAGTTCTTGATGGTGTTGTTGAAGTAGGCGACCTTGATCGCGGCCGAGTCGCCATCCACCAGCAGGTCCTTGCGCAGGGTGCTGGCGCCGATTTCCCAGTTGCTCGAGCGCTCGGGCTTGAGGTTCTTGCCCGGCATGGTCTGCAGCACTCCCTGGCTGGTCTCGAACAGCGACGGCATGCGCATGCCCTGGGTGTAGGAGGCATAGACGAAGGTATCGGGCGCCACTTCCAGGTTGACTCCGAAGGCCGGAGCGAAGGCGCTGCCACTGTTGCGGTCCTTGCCGGAGTAATCGTAGCCGGTGACCACCTCCCCCACCTGGGCACCATAGACGCTGGTGCTGGTGGCGCCATACTGGTTGTAGGGCGTGCCTTCGAATGGGAAGTTGGTATTGGTGAACACCGTACCGTTGTTCAACCGCGGGTCGGTGGCATCGGTGTACTGGCCGCTCTGGTCGGGGAACCACATCAGGTAGCCGTAGTTGCCGGGCTTGGAAACCATCACGTACTTGTGCTCGAGCTCCTCGCGGCGGGCACTGGCCTGGGGAATTTCGTCCTTGGTGCGGTAGTAGGTGTAGCGTCCGCCACCCCACAGGGTAAGGCTGTCCACAGGCTTGTATTCCAGCTTGCCGTTGAGGCTGAACTCCTGCCGCGAACCTTCGCGCAACATGCGGTTGGCATTGATGTCGTGCTGGGTGGTGGCTACGCCTTTCTGTGGCTTGAGGTCCTCGATCTGGAACGAACCGCCCAGGTCCAGCTTCAAGTCGCCGTAGTCGGTCTTGAACCGTGAGCTGTTGTTCAAGTCGCCACCGATGCGCTGGTCGGCCTGGCGGCTCCAGCTACGGTCCGAGCGATAGGCCTGGGAGGCCGGCGCTGCCACCGAAGTCAGCTGGCTGGTCTGTGCATCGGTCATCCACACATTGGCGGTCAGGTCCACCAATGGGTTGTTATCGGGCAGGTAGTTGTAGCGCGCGGTATAGGTGTCGATCTTGGTCTGGCCCAACGGATACTGGTAGATGCCGCCGGTGCCGAAACGGAAGATGTCCGAAGGCATGATTTCGCCAATGCGCCCGTCGTAGCGGCGATAGCCCAGCTCGAAGGTGTGGCCGTCCGCCGGGCGCAGGGTGGTCTTGAGCAGGAACGACTCGGTCCGTGACGAGGAGTTGAGCACCTCCTCGCCGGCGTTGTAGGTCTTGGCCACACTGCTCTCCTCATCGCCATAGCGGTTGTACACGCGGTAGCGGTCCTGGCCCTTCTTGCCGGCGAAGTAGTTGCCCTGGTTGCGCTTGGCATAGGCGGCCACTACGTCGAACAGGTCATGACGATAGGCGAACGCGGCGCTGCCGGCTTCCGCTTCCGAACCGAACAGGCCACCACGGCTCTGGTGCGGCTCGGAATACAGGTCCTGGGTCCTGGAATGGCCGTCCCGCGAGGCGGGGGCGACGCCGTTGTTCCACAGGTCGCCCTTCAAGCGCAGGCCGACATCCTTACCCTCGCGCAGGATGTCGTCGACGCCGATGGTACGCATTTTCACCGTGCCGCCGATGGCGCTGGAGGTCAGGCTCGGGCCCTTGTCGATGCTGACGTCGCTGATCAGGTCGGGATCGATGTAGCTGCGCTGCTGGGTGCCGGCGTAGCCGCGATAGACATCCAGTGCCTGCTGCGAACCGTCCACCGTCACCGCCACCCGGCTCTGGCCCTGGATACCGCGGATGTTCACGTCCAGGCCACCGCCGTTGCGGCTGTCGCCTACTTGCACGCCAGGCTGGCCCTTGAGTATGTCGCCCACCGAGACCACGCCGAAGCGCTGCAGGTCTTCGCTGGAGATGTACACCGACGAGCGCGGCGCCCGGTAGACCTCTTCCTGGTTCGGGTCTTCACCCTTGACCTTCTGCACCGGCAAGGCCACCGACTCCTGGCGCAGGCGCAGGGCGTAGCCGCCGCCGGGCTGGTGCTGAAAGCCCAGGCCGGTACCTTGCAACAGCTGGTTCAAGCCGTTCTCGGCCGTGAACTCTCCATGCAGGCCCTGGCTGCTCTTGCCTGCGGTGAGCAAGGCGTTGCCGGCCATGCTGATCCCGGCCTGGGCTCCGAAGCGCGCCAGGACCTCATCCAGCGGTCCCGCATCGATCTGGTACTGGCGCTCGCCGACGGCGAACGCCAGCTCGCTGCCCAGTGGCTGCAAGCTGAGAAAAAGCAGGGCAAGAGTGCGGGTGCGCAAGGCACGGGCGGGGAATGTCATGCAAGGCTCCTAGGGGGTTGGCACCCACCTGTCCCGGTGGGTAATACCTGGAGGCCCCGCCAGCTCGGCAAAAACTGCGCAGGAGAAGAAAAATATTTTCAGGCGGGCACCAGGGTCACCCAGTAGCGGGTCCGGCGCTCGATACGCACGGGCAGCGTGCGGACCAGCAGCGCCAGGGCCGCATCGGTGTCGTCCAACTGGAAACTGCCGGTCACCCGCAAGGCCGCCACCGCTTCGCTGCACCGCAGGATGCCCGGGCGATAGCGCGACAGCTCGGCCAGCAATTGGTCCAGGCGCATGCGTTCGGCCGGCAGGATGCCTCGCAGCCAGGCCTGGGCCAGCGACGGATCGACCGGGCTCGGCACCCCGACGCCACGGCTGTCGACCCGCGCCCGCCAGCCAGCCTCCAGGCTGAGGAAGGCCGGGCGCTGCCGAGCCTCGACCTGCACCTGCCCGCGCAACACCGTGACCTGGGTCCCCAGGGAGTCATGGCGTACCAGCAGATGGGCACCATGGCCATGGAGCAACGCATCGGCAGTCAACAGTCGCAGGGCCGGAGCCTGCGCACGCACATCCAGCGCCAGTTCGCCCTCGATCAGTTGCACGTTGCGTCGCTGCGAATCGAACTGCAGGTCGACCGCACTGGCGGTGTTCAGCCACAGCGCACTGCCATCGGCCAGGGTCCAGCGCCGCCGTTCGCCAATACCTGTGCGGTAGGTGGCCAGGGCCGAGCGCACCAGGGTCGAATCCGCCCCCTGCCAGGACACCCCGCCCAGCAACCCGAAAGCCAGCAGGCACTTGAGCAGTTGCCGGCGCCGCCGAGGATCGGTTCCAGCGGCCTCCAGGGTCCGCCGGGCCGTCGCATCGGCCAACAGCCCCACGCCCGGTTGCAACAACAATGGCAGGCTGCTGACCCGCTGCCAGGCCTGTTCATGTTCGGCACTCGCCTGCCGCCATCGCTCCAGGGCCTGTTGCTCGCCAACGCTCATCAGCCCGGACTGCGAGCGCACCAGCCAGTCGATGGCACTGTCGCGCACCCGTGGATCGAGCGCCATGCCACTCATTCGAAACGGCTCGCGTAGCAGACACTGAAGGCCTTGCCCATGGCTCGCTGCACCTGGGCCACGCTCAGGCTCAACTGCGCAGCGATCTGCGGGTAGGTCAGGCCATCGAGCTGGGACAGGAAGAAAATCTGCCGCACCTGCATCGACAACCCCACCAGCAGCGAATCCAGCTCCAGCAGGGTCTCGATCATAAGGTGCCGCTCCTCCGGCGATGGTTCCTCGGCCACCGGTCGCGCCGCCAGGGCTTCCAGGTAAGCGCGCTCGATCGCCTGGCGCCGCCAGCGGTTGATCAACAGGCCGTTGGCGATGGTGGCGAGAAATGCCATGGGCTGGCGCAACTCATGCACGTCTTCCTTGGAGCGCAGCACGCGAATGAAGGTGTCGTGGGCCAGGTCCTCGGCATCGGCACTGTGCCCCAGGCGCCGGTGCAGCCAGCCACGCAGCCAGCCATGATGGTTCACATACAACTGGGCGACGGGCGAGGCAGTGCTGTTGTCGTGCATGGGAGATTCGCATTAATGATAATGCTTCTCATTTTATTATTTGCCGACGAGGATTGTACAGGCCGCAAAGCCCACAATTGCAGCAAGGCGACAGGCCTGCCCCACAGCCCGGGCAACCGGGACCAGGCGGCAAGAGCAACCTGCCGGCCGATCTGGCCCGCGTGGCGAATCAGGAGCTTTGTCGATCGATGTCGCGACGCAGGACGACCGCCGTGGTGATGTCCTCGACGGATTCGTGAGTGGCCACGGCGTCCCGGACGCGGTTCAGGTCATCGATGGTCCGCGCCTCGATCTCGATCACCAGGTCGAGTTGCCCGCTGACCGAAGAGACGCGGCGTACCTGCGAGTGTTGCGCCAGGACGTCGAGCAAGCCCATGGCCGGCGTGCGCTTGAGGCTCACCAGCAGGATGGCGCGAATCACATGGGCATCGATTTCACCGATATCGGCCCGGTAGCCCCTGATCACGCCGCTGCGCTCAAGGTTGATGACCCGCTCGCTGGTGGCGCTTCTCGAAAGGCCGATTCTCGCGGCCAGGGCCTTCAGGGCGATCCGCGCTTCTTTAGACAGGATCTCGAGTATTTCTCGATCTTTCACATCCAGGTCGCGCATTGGAACTTCCCCCGTTTTCCACCGATTTTGTGCCGGTCGATTCCGACAATATGCAGGCCGGGGCCGACCGCATACCTACTGCCCGCCCAGGCCGCGCATGCCAAGCTAACTGAAAAAAATAACTTGGAAAACCGCCGCCATGACCGATCTTCGCCACCCCGCCCCGCCGTTCTCCACCAGCGCTGCCGAAAAACTGGCCGAGCAGCTTTTCAATGTCATCGGCACGGCCACCCCCCTGGACAGCGAGCGCGATTGCAATTTTCGATTGAAGACCGAAACCGATGCAGGATGGATCCTGAAGGTCGTCAACGCGGCCGAACCGAGAATCGAGAGCGAACTGCAAACGGCCCTCCTCAGCCACCTTGCCAGCCACGGTCCCGGGCTGGCCGTGCCGGTGCTCAAGAAGAGCCTGGCAGGTCAATTCCTCGCCTCTGCGGTGGCGCCCTGCGGCGAAACCCATGTGGTGCGCCTGGTCAGTTGGTTGCACGGCACCCCACTGGCCGAAGCCAAGCGCACAGCCGGGCTGATGCGCAACCTGGGCCGGTCGTTCGGCGATCTGGACCGTGCGCTCCAGGGGTTCATCCACCCGGGCGCGGTGCGGGACCTGGACTGGGACCTGCGTCACGCCGCTCGCTCCAGGTCACGCCTGCACTTCGTCAAGGACCCTGGGAAAAGGGCCATCCTGGAGCGTTTCATCGATGCCTTCGAAAGCACGGTGCAACCGGCACTTTCGCGGTTGCGCGCGCAGGTCATTCACAATGATGGCAATGACTGGAACATCCTCGTCGCCCCGCAGAATCAGCAGGAGGTCTCGGGCATCATCGACTTTGGCGATGCCCTGCATACCGTGCTGATTGCCGAAGTCGCCATCACCTGCGCCTACTCCATTCTCGACATGGAAGACCCGATCGGCGCAGCCGCCGCGCTCACCGCCGGTTTCCATGAGCGCTACCCTCTGCAACCGCAAGAGCTGGACGTGCTGTTCAATCTGATCGCCATGCGCCTGGTCATCAGCGTCACCTTGTCGGCATCGCGGCAGGAACAGACCCAGGACAATCCCTACCTGGCGATCAGCGAAGCACCGGCCTGGCGCCTGCTGGAAAGAATGGACCGGATGAACCCGCGACTGGCGACGGCGATCCTGCGCAAAGCCTGTGGCTATGACGCCATGGAAGGCGCTGGAGCGGTGCGCCGCTGGATCCAGGAAAACCGCAGGCTCTTCGCGGATATCGTCCAGCCCGCGGCGACCACCCTGCACAAGGTCATCGTTCCGTTCGCCGATGCCTCCCACGAGATGACGATCGCCTCGGCCGCCCAGCGCCCGGCGGAGGCGACCCAGTGGTGGAATGAGTTCTCTGCCCAGCACAAGGTCCCGCTCGGCATCGGGCCCTGGGGCGAAGAACGGACCATCTACACCGACCCGGCCTTCGTCTCGCGATTCATCGAAGGACAGCGCCGGATCATCCACCTGGGGGTCGACTTGATCATGCCCGCCGGAACGCCGCTGTACACCCCGGTGGCCGGCGTGGTGCGCAGTGTCGAGGTCGAACATGAACCACTGGGTTATGGCGGCTTGATCATGCTCGAACACTCGCCACCAGACTGCCCGCCCTTCCTCACCCTGTGGGGCCACCTGGCCCACGAAGCCCTGGCCCGCCTGAAGCCCGGGGATCGCCTGGAGGCCGGCGCACTGGTGGGACACATGGGAGCGGACACGGAAAACGGTGGCTGGCTGCCCCATCTGCATTTGCAGATGTCCACCGACACCCAACTGCAAGCCAGCGAGTTCATCGGCGTTGGCGAGCGGGCCTATCTGGAGGTGTGGGCCGACCTGTTCCCCGACGCCTCGACCCTGGCCGGCATCCCCCCGGAAACCTACAGCCAGGAGGGAAGGACCAAGGCCGAGATCGTGGCCAAGCGCAAGGAGCTGTTGCTGCCCAACCTGTCGATTTCCTACTCGGACCCGATCAAGTTCGTGCGCGGCGATGGCGTCTGGTTGATCGATAACTTCGGCCGGGCCTACCTGGACTGCTTCAACAACGTCTGCCACCTGGGCCACAGCCATCCAGACGTGGTGCAAGCGCTGGCGCGCCAGGCGTCGCGCCTGAACACCAACACCCGGTACCTGCACGACACTATCGTGGAGTATGCCCAGCGGCTCACCGCCACCTTGCCTGAAGGGCTGGCGGTCGCCTCATTCGGTTGCTCGGGCAGCGAGGCCAACAGCCTGATGCTGCGCATGGCGCGCAATCACACCGGGCGCAACGACGCCATCGTGCTGGACTGGGCCTACCACGGGACGACCCAGGAACTGATCGACCTGAGCCCCTACAAGTACAAGCGCAAGGCTGGCAAAGGCCGCGCCGCACACGTGTTCGAGGCGACCGTCCCGGATATTTACCGCGCCGCCGATGACTGGCCGTTCGAGGAGCTGGGCCAGCGTTTCGCGCAAAGCGTGGCCGAACAGATCGAGAGCATGCGCAAGCAGGGTCGAGCGCCGGCGTTCTTTCTGGCGGAGTCCATTCCCAGTGTCGCCGGGCAGCTGTTCTTCCCGGAAAACTACCTGCGCGAAGTCTATGCCATGGTGCGTGCCGCAGGCGGCCTGTGCCTGGCCGACGAAGTCCAGGTCGGTTTTGGCCGGGTGGGCAGCCACTGGTGGGCCTTCGAAACCCAAGGGGTGGTGCCCGATGCGGTCTCCATGGGCAAACCCATCGGCAACGGGCATCCGCTGTCCGCAGTGGTCACCACGCGAGAGCTGGCCGACAGCTTCGACAATGGCATGGAGTACTTCAACACCTTCGCCGGCAGCCCGGTTTCATGTGCGGTAGGGCTCAGCGTCCTGGAGGTGATCGAGCGCGACAACCTGAAACTCAATGCCCTGACGATTGGCAACTACCTGCTCGATGGCTTTGGCAAGTTGCAGCAGCGTTACGAGGCCATTGGCGATGTGCGCGGGCTGGGGCTGTTCCTGGGCATAGAGCTGGTCACGGACCGCAAGAGCAAAGCCCCCGCCACGGAGCTGGCCAGGAAGGTCGCCGATGGCGCTCGCGAGCGCGGCATCCTGATCGGTACGGAAGGCCCCTACGACAACGTGCTGAAAATGCGCCCATCGATGATCTTCAGCCAGAAGAACGCCGACTTCCTGCTCGAGGTCCTGGACGAGAGCTTCAAGGCGGCGCTGCAATAGCAGGCTGGCACTGCGGCCGACATAGTGCCGGCCAACTCCGGCAATGTGTCCGGCAGGCGGACACATTGCCTGGTGATTTCCGGGGTGCCCTATGCAAAGCTTTTTCCGTGGCCTGGGTGAAGAGCCCAACAACAATAAATAATAATTCTTCAAAGGTGCCATCCAATGCTGACCAAAACGCTCAAAGGCCTGCTTGCTGCATCCACCATGGCCGCCGCAGCACTGCTCTGTTCCAGTGCCGCCCAGGCCGATGACCTGAAGTCGATCCAGGAAGCCAAAGAGATTCGCATCGCCATGAGCGGTCAATACTCTCCTTTCAGCTTTGCCAACGAGCAGAACCAGATCGTCGGTTTCGATGCCTCCATCAGCGAGGCCCTGGCTGAACGGCTGGGGGTGAAGGTAACCATTATCACCACGCCATTCGACGGGATCATTGCCGGGCTGCTGGCCAAGAAATACGACGCCATCATCGCCTCCATGACCATTACCCCGGAGCGTTTGAAGGCCGTGGATTTCGCCGGTCCCTACTACCACGCCGGGCGCACGATCGTGGTCAAGGATGACTCGCCGATCCACAGCCTGGACCAGCTCAAGGATGTGACGGTCGGCGTCACGCTGGGCGACGCCCACGACAAATGGGCCCGAGCCCGCGGCAACCTGAAGGTGAAGACCTACAAGGGCCTTCCCGAGATGCTGGTCGACCTGGAGGCCGGGCGGATCGATGCCATCGTGATGGACAGCGTCCCGGTGCTGGTGGCCGTCAAGGAAACCGGGCAGAAAGTACGCATCATCACGCCCCCGGACAGCGATGGCGGCATCGAAGGCATGGGCATCGCGCTGCGCAAGAACAACCCCGAGCTCAAGGCGGCGCTGCAGAAGGCGCTGGACAACATGCTCGCCGACGGCAGCTACGAAAAGATCTCGATGCAGTGGATCGGCAAGGACATTCGCTGACGCCCTTGTCACCTGGTTCGACCCGGCGTCGAGCCCGTCCACCTGACTTTTCCGAGCCTTCCCATGGACCTGACTCTCATACAGCGTACGCTGCCGTTTTTTCTCGAGGCCGCATGGACCACGGTGCAAGTGTCGCTGCTGGCACTGGTGCTCGGCTTGCTGGTTTCCATCGTCCTGGTGGCGGCGCGCCTGTGCAGCAGCTTCATCCTGCGCTGCCTGGCCAGGCTCTACATCAGTGTGTTTCGCGGCACGCCCTGCCTGGTGCAGTTGTTCCTCATCTACTTTGGCGGCCCACAGATCGGCCTGGAGCTGGAGCCGTTCTCGGCCGGGGTCCTCGGCCTGGGCCTGAACATCGCGGCCTACATGGCCGAGTCCATTCGTGGCGCTATCGCCAACGTCGATCCCGGGCAGGTGGAAGCCGCTCGCTCCATTGGTTTCAGCAAGGGCCAGACCCTCTGGCTGATCACCCTGCCGCAAACGACAAAGCTGATGATCCGGCCCCTGGGCGTGAATGCCGTGGCATTGATCAAGGGCTCGGCACTGGTGTCGACGATCTCCGTGGTCGAGCTGTCCTATACCGCGCAGCGATTCATCAGCTCGACCTATAAACCCTTCGAGATCTTCATGGTATCGGCGGTGCTTTACATCGTGATGGTCTATGCGGTGAGGCTGCTGGTCGACCACCTCGATCAGCGCTTCGCGGCCAAGTGAGATTTTTCCATGCCAAGCCTCGACCTGAGTATCGTGACACCTTATTCCGAACTGCTGGCGACCGGACTGTGGTGGACGGTCGTCCTGTTCCTGAGCTCCAGCGCCTTGAGCCTGCTGGCGGGAATCGCCTTCGCCCTGATCGTGCTCTACACCCCAAGGCTGGTATCGCTGCCCATACGCTTCATGACCTGGCTGCTCATGGGCACCCCGCTGCTGCTACAGCTGTACCTCATCTACTACGGCCTGGTGCAAGTGGGGATCGATATCCCGGCATTGATGGCCGGGATCATCGGCCTGAGCCTGCATTTCGCCGTCTACAACGCCGACGTCATTCGTGCCGGCGTACTGTCGGTGGACCCGGGCCAGATCGAAGGCGCGCGCTCCATTGGCCTGAGCCGCAGCCAGACCCAGCGCTACATCATCGTCCCGCAAGCCCTGCGCAGCACTATCGCGCCCCTGGGGAACAACCTGATCGTGCTGCTCAAGGACACCTCCCTGGTCTCCATCATCGGCATTGCCGAACTGGTCTACAGCGCCCAGCGCGCGGTGAGCGAGACCTACAGTCCATTCGAATTCTATCTGGCCGTCGCGGTGATCTATTACGCCGTCAATCTTGTTCTGGAAGCCGGCCTGCACCTTCTTGAAACCCGGGTAGAGATGTCACGATGACCACAGAAAAGCTCATGATCCAAGTCAAGGGGGCACGCAAGGCCTATGGCGCACTGGAAGTCCTCAAGGGCATCGACCTGTCGGTCTCGCGCGGGCAGATCATCGCCATCATCGGTCCCAGCGGCTCCGGTAAAAGCACCCTGCTACGTTCGATCAATCACCTGGAAGTACTTAACGACGGCGAGATCTGGCTGGAAGGCGAGCAGGTCAACCGACCATTGAAAGGCCGAGCCTTCGAGCAGCACATCAATAGCGTGCGCCAGCAGATGGGCATGGTGTTCCAGCACTTCAACCTGTTCCCGCACCTGACCGTGCATGAAAACATCGCCATCGGCCCGATCAAGCTCAAGGGGCTCACCAAGCCGTTGGCTCGCGAGCTGGCCATGGAGTACCTGGAGAAAGTGGGCCTGGCCAACAAGCTCGACGAATACCCCTCGCGCCTGTCCGGCGGGCAGAAACAACGGGTGGCCATCGCCAGGGCGCTGGCCATGCGCCCCAAGGTGATGCTGTTTGACGAAGCGACCTCGGCCCTGGACCCGGAGCTGGTCGAAGAGGTCAACCAGGTGATGAAGCAGCTCGCCGCCGAACACATGACCATGCTGATCGTCACCCATGAAATGCGCTTTGCCGGCGAGGTCGCCGACCGGATCATCTTCATGGACGGTGGCGTGGTGGTCGAGGAAGGAACACCCCGGGAGATCCTGCAGAACCCGACCCATGAACGGACTCGCCTGTTCTTGAAAAAGCACCTGCACGATCGATAGGTCGCCCGATCGCTTCGCCGGCAGGCTGAAGACAGCACCTACCAAAGCCTGGATAACCCGCAGGTCCAGCCGATCTAAAAGACCTATCGGGCTCATACCGGGGCCCGCCTGTGTGAAGGATCTTGTGAGGATCTCCCCGGACCGAGTGATCGCAACGCCCTGGCGTGTCTAGCCAACAGTAACGCTGCTAAACTCCCGCACCCGAACCCACCTGCCGATGACCACAGGCCTTGGTCTCTCAATTGAAAGGATGCTTCCATGAACAAGGCGCTCTACAGCCTTTGTGCCACCACCCTGGCGCTGTCTCTCGACGTGGCCCACGCCGCCTCCGTGGCCGAAGTCTTCACCGGCGACATGCTGGGCACCAACCAGCGCTACTTCGAATCGATCGCCGGAATCCCCCGGGAATCCAACGGCAATGCCCACGTGTTCAAGGTCCAGGGCTGCCAGATCACTGCCACGGTAGAGGGTGGCAAGGTCAGCGCCCTGCGCATGGAGCTGGGCCCCAAATGCCAGGCCGACCTGACCCAGTTCGTCGGCACCTATGCCCCAGCCCCCGGCCAACCCCTGACCCTGGGCGCCTTCGAGGCCTCGTCCGGCGGCGGCCTGAGCTACAGCGCCGACTGCCTGAGCATGTGCGGCAATGCCGCTGACCCGTCGGTCTATGCACACTGGGAAGGTCCCCATGCCGTGGACTTCAAGGAGGTGCTGCTGGAAGTGACGCTGGTCTCGGATGCCGCGATCAACGCCGCCGACCAATGGGCGACCCAGATGCAAAAGGCCGAGGGCGACGACTATGTGATGGAGACGCGCTTCAACTGCGACCAGAAATACACCGCCGCAGCCCAGAAAGCCTTTGAAAAAGTCCAGGTCACCGCAGTCACCATCGGCACCGGCCTCAAGGGCCCCGGCTGCTGAAACGACATGCGGCAACCCAAGCGCGTACGGGGATCCAGTTCAAGCTGATATCATCCGCGCGCTTGTCCCCCAGGTAGAGAAAGATGAATCGTCGCAAGAAAATCAAGCAACTGTTGGACGCCCACGCCAAGAAAGCCAAGGCCAAGCTGGCACCGAAAAACAAGCCCAAGTACATCTGCAAGGCTGATCGCTTGAAGCTGGCCGAAGAGGCCGCCCGCGAGGCCCAGGCTGCTGCCGAGAGCTGAGTGAAATGCCCTGGAGGAGCAGCTCATGCTCAGGGGCACGGATACCGAAGAAAGCCCTCGTTCGACGAGAAGCAGCCGCTGGTGATTAGCCACCTTCAACCGAAATTGGCTGTGGGGCACCCTATGCGCCGCAAGCTCTTCCAAAGGCAGGCAATGCTGGCTCCCTTGCGAGTCTGGCTTCAAACGCGCATGGCGGAATCCAGCTTGGGGTGATTGTCTTTATAGTAAAGCTCCGCATCCGCGGCATCTTCCAGAAACCCCCAAACCGACCTTGCAAGTACGCAGGACAACAAGACAAACGTGAAGATCATCCCATATGCCCATAGCAAACCACCGCTACCAAACTGCGTTACTGCAGATCCCATGAGCATATAGGAAGCCGAGTTCGCAAGCTGATTGATAACAAGAGTGGCTGCCGTCAATCGGATGCGAACTCCAGGAGGCACTGAAACGGTTCTTTTATCCATCCCGACAAGAGCAATAGATGCACTAGTAGCCCCTGCAACAAAGAGGCACAGAGCCAACTGCCAAACCTCTACCGAAAGAGCTGAAGCACTGAGAGAAGCAGTCAGCAGTACCCAAAGCGCAAGGTACCTATTGCGCTGATGCTTTTTTCCGGCAATAAAAGGACTAAGCCAAAACAGCCCCGCGACAGATCCCCCTGCAAATATAGCGTTGAATAGACCGACACTGCTTTCAGCAAGATCATGTGCATGGATCTGGTTCGGAACCAGCATGGGCAACGTAGCGCTAATGGCCAGGCAGAGTAAGAGACCAGATAGAGTCAAGAACCGTTCCGGCGGAAGAATGAGTTTTAGTTTGATACCTAAAAACATGTCATGGGCGCGCTCGATAGATGATTTTACCCGCGTCATATTTGGCTCCACACCATTGGGCAACATAAGTGCAAAAGCCAGGGCCGCCATACCCAGCACTGAGGAAAAAAGCAGGGCAGCTTGCGACGAAATAATGCCAATAGCAGCCCCTGCCAACAACGGCCCGACTACCCGACTGATAGTGACGACAATACGGCGGATGCGAAATGCATACTCTATACGATGCTTCTCTACTGTTTCAGCCGGATATATACCAAAGAGCGACTGGACAACACCAAAGGCTGATACGGCAAAAATATCAATTATCGTTAAAGCCTCGATCGAATATGAAACAGAAACAGAAAAGTAACGAAGGATGCCCGTCAACAGAATTATCGTGCAACCGGCTTTGAGCGCGGTACCACGCCGCATGCCCTCGACACGGGGGGCTAAAAACAGTATGGAAATGACGGCAGCGACGGCAAGAACTGTTTCGTAGGTCGCCAGTTCAAGCAGACCTCCCCGCTGCACGATGATAAGAGGTACCGTCGCGTTCCAGCAGCCGAGGTATATCCATATCATTGCTTCAAGACAAAGGTATGTTCGGAAAATGTTCAAGCCGTATATCCTTTCCCCACATGAGATCTACAACAGCCATTTGCCGCTGCAGACCCCATGCGTCACGATTATCCCGCTATGAAATGGCTTGACATTGAATCTACAAAAACCAACCGCAGAGTATTAAAATAATTATCCGTGTTTTTTATACATCTTGCGTCTGCCATCAATGCCAACTTCGCACCTTTGAAATTTCGCGCCACTCTCCAGGCATCGCCAATACTTCAATATTTTTACACCCCCAGGATCTGGCGATGACCAAGAAACATGCGCCCGGAATAACTTATCTCTTGAGAGACCTAAAGCGCCAACGAATCAATTAGACGCTTAGAAAACCTCTACCCGACATATCCAGCAGAAACACCATGAAAATATTCAGGATCTTGCAGTTGGCTTGGTGAAACGCAGCGGACTATTGCATGGATCGAGGAAAATCTTCAAGGATCGAAAAATTTCATGCTTATACTCAATATCCATATCGGCTATCCATCTACGATGAACAACCTGAAATGCTATTGCAGCACTGCCCAGGCAAAGGAAAACATCGAGATGGACATAAACACTCAATTAAAAATTTTCCCCTTGAGTAGATTAAGGCCAGATCGCTTCACTCTAAAACTCTAAGATCACCTCCCCCTCTGCAAAGTAGCCCAGTGACTCAGGCGTCACTGACGCAAGCTCATCACCAGCTTTGCCGCTGGGCTACCCCGCAACTGTCGGGGTCAACCGGACGGGCCGCCTGATACCCCAACCAGATGCCTTGCTGTTCCGACTTCTGAAGGCTTGGGAACAAGCTTCGCGACGTAAACGAAGGCTCGATCACTCATCGTCCCCGTAGTACTTGACGCCAATGCGGATGATGTCTCGTCCCTGGTCCTTGCGGTGGTGGTTGGTATCGCGCAGTGAGTAGATGCAACCACAGTACTCTTGCTGGTAGAAACGTTCGCGCTTGCTGATTTCGACCATCCGCGCCGAGCCGCCGCCCTTGCGCCAGTTGTAATCCCAATAGGTGATCCCCGGGTACTTTTGCGCGCTGCGGATGCCGCTATCGGTGATTTGCTTCATGTCTTTCCAGCGCGAGATACCCAAGGAACTGGAAATCACACTGAAGTTGTTTTCATAGGCGTAGAGCGCAGTGCGTTCGAAGCGCATGTCGAAGCACATGGTGCAGCGCACGCCACGCTCGGGTTCATGTTCCATGCCTTTGGCGCGTTCGAACCAGTTGTCTTTGTCATAGTCGGCATCGATGAACGGCACGTTGTGGTCTTCGGCAAAGCGAATGTTCTCGTCCTTGCGCAATAGGTATTCCCGTTCAGGATGAATGTTAGGGTTATAGAAGAAGATGGTGTAGTCGATGCCCGAGGCGGTGATCGCCTCCATCACCTCTCCCGAACAGGGAGCGCAGCAAGAGTGCAACAGCACTTCTGCGCACCATTGGGAAGGCTCAACTGAGGCCTTTTGAAGTCTGGCATTAGAGGTGTCCTGGATACATTGGCCCAGATGAAAAAACCAGAACACGATGATGTGCTCCGGCCACCTGTGGGCAAACATCGCTAGAGGTCTTGAGAGGGCCGCGCGGGTCAATGCTCAAAGCGTGTCATGCGCGGCGATGTTGCAATATTGCCCCTTGAAGTACAGCAATGGCTGCGTGGCGGCAGCTTCTTGCAGGTTCAAGGCCTTTACTTCACCAATCACTATCAAGTGATCGCCTGCAGCGTGTTCGGCATGAATTTCACAATCGAGCCAGTGCAGGCTGCCGGCAATGATGGGGTTGCCCAGCGGTGACTCCTGCCATTGGACTCCACGCCATTTGTCCGTGCCACGGCGAGCGAACTGGTTGGAAATACTGACCTGTTCACCTGAGAGGATATTGACGACGAATCGGCCGGCCTGGCGAATTTTTGGGTAGCTGGCCGAGTTGGACATGACGCTGAATGACACCAGCGGCGGACTCATCGATACGCTGTAGAACGACTGGCATGTGAAACCAATCGGCTCGCCATCGATGTGAGAAGTAATTACCGTGATACCGGATGCGTAGTGCCCGAGCGCTTCGCGAAAGCTCATAGGTTCGATAGCAGTACTAGGGAATGGCATATCAGGACCTGAATATTGGGTGCCGTACGAAAGTGCCAAGGACGGTTGAAGTAGCTTGAGCTACCACCGCCCCTTTGGCATTCCTTGCGGCTCCAGCTAAGCACTAGTTCGAAAGTTCTCTTCGGACGATTTCCGCGCCTGCACTCAGAGCACTCAGCTTGCCTCTTGCTACGCCACGAGATAAAGGCGCCATGCCGCAGTTGGTGCAAGGATAGAGCTTGTCAGCATCGACGAATTGCAGTGCTTTTCTCAGGGTATTGGCTACTTCTTCTGGAGTTTCAATAGCGTTGGATGCGACATCGATGGCGCCTACCATCACTTTTTTACCGCGAATGAGCTCAATGAGGTCCATTGGCACATGGGAGTTATGGCACTCCAGCGAGACTATATCGATGCTGGATTTCTGCAGCTTGGGGAAGGCTTCTTCATATTGCCGCCACTCTGACCCCAGCGTCTTTTTCCAGTCTGTATTGGCTTTTATGCCATAGCCATAGCAGATATGTACCGCTGTTTCACATTTGAGGCCTTCAATAGCCCGCTCTAATGTGGCAACGCCCCACTCGTTCACCTCGTCGAAGAAGACATTAAACGCAGGCTCGTCGAACTGGATGATATCGACGCCAGCCGCCTCCAGCTCCCTGGCCTCTTGATTGAGGATCTTGGCGAACTCCCAAGCCAGTTTCTCGCGGCTTTTATAGTGGCTGTCATAAAGCGTATCGATCATCGTCATCGGACCTGGCAAAGCCCACTTTATGGGTTGCTTGGTTTGCTGGCGCAAGAACTTGGCATCTTCGACAAATACGGGTTTTTGGCGAGTGACCGCACCCACGACCGTCGGAACGCTGGCGTCATAGCGATCACGAATCCTGACGGTTTCGCGCTTCTCGAAATCGACACCGTCCAGATGCTCAATAAAGGTGGTGACGAAGTGCTGACGGGTTTGTTCACCATCACTGACGATATCAATGCCTGCCTGCTGCTGCTCTTGCAATGACAGGCGCAAAGCATCGTGCTTACCTTCGGTCAATTCTTCATCTTGTAACTTCCAAGGCGACCAAAGTGTTTCCGGCTGGGCAAGCCAAGACGGTTTTGGCAGGCTGCCAGCGGTTGAGGTAGGTAGCAATTTCTTCACAGTAGATAACCTTGTATTTTTATCAGTCAAAGGGCGTAACTTGCAGACCACTGCTCAAGAATGGTTTGGTACGGCTTGATAAAGTGTTCTTCAACAAATTGCCCCTGCTCAATAGCTAGGGAAACTCTGAAAAAGACTTTCTGATTTGGCAAAATACCGCGACCCCACCCACCGAGTTTCCCGATGAAGCAGATGACCTTCGCCGACGCCGAGTACGCTGGCAAGCGCAAGCAAACCCGCAAGGAGTTGTTCCTGATCGAGATGGATCGGGTGGTGCCGTGGAAGGGCTTGATTGCTTTGATCGAGCCACATTATCCGAAAGGTGAAGGTGGCCGTCCGGCCTACCCGTTGATGGCGATGCTGCGTGTGCATCTGCTGCAGAACTGGTTCGGCTACAGCGATCCAGCGATGGAGGAAGCGCTGTACGAAACCACGATCCTGCGCCAGTTTGCCGGGCTGAACCTGGAGCGCATCCCCGACGAAACCACCATTCTCAACTTCCGCCGCTTGCTGGAGAAACACGAGCTGGCGGCCGGCATCCTCGCTGTCATCAATGGCTATCTGGGCGACCGCGGCCTGTCGCTGCGCCAGGGCACCATCGTCGATGCAACGCTGATCAATGCGCCCAGTTCGACCAAGAACAAGGACGGCAAGCGCGACCCGGAAATGCACCAGACCAAGAAGGGAAACCAGTATTATTTTGGCATGAAGGCCCACATCGGCGCCGATGACGAATCGGGTCTGGTGCACAGCGTAGTGGGCACGGCGGCCAATGTGGCGGATGTCACCCAGGTGGACAAATTGCTGCATGGCGACGAAAACGTGGTCTGCGCCGATGCAGGCTACACCGGTGTCGAAAAGCGGCCCGAGCATGAAGGACGTGAAGTTATCTGGCAGGTGGCGGCACGCCGCAGCACCTACAAAAAACTCGATAAGCGCAGCGTGCTGTACAAAGCCAAGCGCAAGATTGAAAAGGCCAAGGCTCAGGTGCGCGCCAAGGTCGAGCATCCGTTCCGGGTAATCAAGCGCCAGTTCGGTTACACCAAGGTGCGCTTTCGCGGCTTGGCCAAAAACACGGCGCAACTGGTGACACTGTTCGCTCTGTCGAACCTGTGGATGGCGCGCCGACATTTACTGACGAATGCAGGAGAGGTGCGCCTGTAATGCGGGAAATGGCCACCGGAGTGGGGTCCGGGTGGCGAAAACGTAAGAAATACTCGTCGAATTGATTGTTTTTTGATCATTTGGCGAGTTTAAAAGTTGCGCTAGGTGGTATGCCGGGGAAATACATGGCTACTTCAGACCATCCTTAGGGAAACTCTGAAAAAGACTTTCTGATTTGGCAAAATACCGCGACCCCACCCACCGAGTTTCCCGATGAAGCAGATGACCTTCGCCGACGCCGAGTACGCTGGCAAGCGCAAGCAAACCCGCAAGGAGTTGTTCCTGATCGAGATGGATCGGGTGGTGCCGTGGAAGGGCTTGATTGCTTTGATCGAGCCACATTATCCGAAAGGTGAAGGTGGCCGTCCGGCCTACCCGTTGATGGCGATGCTGCGTGTGCATCTGCTGCAGAACTGGTTCGGCTACAGCGATCCAGCGATGGAGGAAGCGCTGTACGAAACCACGATCCTGCGCCAGTTTGCCGGGCTGAACCTGGAGCGCATCCCCGACGAAACCACCATTCTCAACTTCCGCCGCTTGCTGGAGAAACACGAGCTGGCGGCCGGCATCCTCGCTGTCATCAATGGCTATCTGGGCGACCGCGGCCTGTCGCTGCGCCAGGGCACCATCGTCGATGCAACGCTGATCAATGCGCCCAGTTCGACCAAGAACAAGGACGGCAAGCGCGACCCGGAAATGCACCAGACCAAGAAGGGAAACCAGTATTATTTTGGCATGAAGGCCCACATCGGCGCCGATGACGAATCGGGTCTGGTGCACAGCGTAGTGGGCACGGCGGCCAATGTGGCGGATGTCACCCAGGTGGACAAATTGCTGCATGGCGACGAAAACGTGGTCTGCGCCGATGCAGGCTACACCGGTGTCGAAAAGCGGCCCGAGCATGAAGGACGTGAAGTTATCTGGCAGGTGGCGGCACGCCGCAGCACCTACAAAAAACTCGATAAGCGCAGCGTGCTGTACAAAGCCAAGCGCAAGATTGAAAAGGCCAAGGCTCAGGTGCGCGCCAAGGTCGAGCATCCGTTCCGGGTAATCAAGCGCCAGTTCGGTTACACCAAGGTGCGCTTTCGCGGCTTGGCCAAAAACACGGCGCAACTGGTGACACTGTTCGCTCTGTCGAACCTGTGGATGGCGCGCCGACATTTACTGACGAATGCAGGAGAGGTGCGCCTGTAATGCGGGAAATGGCCACCGGAGTGGGGTCCGGGTGGCGAAAACGTAAGAAATACTCGTCGAATTGATTGTTTTTTGATCATTTGGCGAGTTTAAAAGTTGCGCTAGGTGGTATGCCGGGGAAATACATGGCTACTTCAGACCATCCCTAGCCGACTGCGCTCTTCTCGATCATAAACAATGCGGGTCAACGAATAGTCCTGATTCTTCAGGCTTGGCTGATAGGACTTTCCTGCCGCGGAATTTGCATTGTAGATTTCAGGCCGATAGATCTTTTGAAAGGTATCCATTGTGCTGATGGTGCTGATAAGTTCGAGATTGGTGTAGTCATCGAGCAAATCGCCTGAAAAATAAAAGGCCAAAGGCGCAGCACTATTGGGCGGCATGAAATAGCGAACCTTCAAGCCCATCTTACTGAAGTATTCATCAGTCAAGGAATACTCATCCTGCTGATATTCAACACCCAATACAGGATGGTTATTTTCAGTCCGATGATAGGTCCTGCTACTCGAAACACTTAGGCATATAACCGGAGGCTTACTAAAGTGCTCCTTGTACTCGCTAGAATTCACAAAACACTTGAAGAGATTGCCATGCAAGTCACCAAAGTTCTCTGGAGCACTAAAGCCTGCCCGACCATTATTGTGCCCCAGCAACAGCACACTAAAATCGTAATCCCGCACATAAGACGAGAAGTTATTTCCAACAATACCCTCAATACGCACATTGGTCTTTCGATCAAGAATATTGGTTTTCAATATTTCAATCAGCGGCAGGGAGTCACCGCCACTTTCAACACCCAGTTTCATCTCAACTGAAATGATATCAAGCTCTACAGCGTAACGATCACCTTTGGGGTTATCCCAATGTGCCAAGGCATTGAAACGGTTATCGATCATCCTCAGCGTATTGCGCAAATTTTCCTGGCGACTCTTGCCCCTGGCCAGGTTAGCGAAATTGGTAGTGATTCGCGTATTTTCGGAGGGCTGATAGTCCTCATTAAAACAAATACTTTTAATTGAGAATAAAAATTCGCTGCTCATTTCAATCCGGCACCCTGAGTCTTAAGAAAACCATAACTCATCAACTGAACCTGAACTTATTCCAATTGACTTTCTGGCCTTGCTTAATAATTCCTTGATAATCTTTGTAATGCTTAAAACTTGCATGTATTTTATGCAGACTCATTGATCGAGTGAAAATGAATTGATTTCAATCAATCTTTAGCCATCTTCATAATGTGTTCTGCAGCCAACTATAAAAGTTCCTGGCCCGCACATTGATTGAGTCGCCCCAACACCGAGCATCGCCATTGCGTTGGCAACCCCAGGGATCGGGATAAGCCGACAGCATCACCTGATGACGAGCTGGAAGGCTGGAGGATGCCGGCCGGGGGCAGCCTGCCTGTGCACGTTTGCCCAGGTCCATGCGATGCCCCAGGACCGCTACCTGAGCCCTACCCTCTTCGAACCCTGCAACGGCACTCGCCTGGTGGCTTGGCCGGGCATAAAAAAGCCTGCGACAGGCGCAGGCTCGATCAGGGTTACAGCAGATATCGTTGAATCAGTGCCCTGGCCGCTTAGAAGTTCGCCGGGGTGTTGGCACTGATGATCTCGGCCTCATCCTGGCCAATATTGCGAAAGCTGTGGGGCAAGGTGGTGGGGAAGTAATAGCCATCCCCCGGATTGAGCACGCTCACCTGGCCATCCACCGTCAGCTCCACGGTGCCACGGATTACCAGGCCGCACTCCTCGCCTTCGCTATGCACGATTGGCTCCTCGCCGGAGCTGGCACCCGGGGCGTACTGCTCGCGCAGAAAACGCATCTGCCGGTTGGCCAGGGGCGCGCCGACCATCAACAGGCGCAGGCCGTCACGACCCAGATCCGGCTGTTCGTTGGCACGGAATACGTATTGGTGCTCACGGGGCGGCTGGTCGAAGGTGAAGAAGTCGGCCAGGGACATGGGAATGCCCTCCAGCAGCTTTTTCAGGGAACTGACGGAGGGGCTGACGCGATTCTGTTCGATCAGGGAGATGGTGGCATTGGTAACGCCGCTACGCCGGGCCAGCTCGCGCTGGGAGAGGTTGTAGCTTTCGCGAACGAGTTTGAGTCGGGTGCCCGTGTCCATAACAGCCTTATGTGAGAGGAACTGGAGGGTATCGTGTGGCGGTTGGGTCGCGAAAATCGCGATCTGGCTGCCTCGGGAGCCGGAAAAGGCGGCTATTTAAACATGTTTGACGGCGGTGCTGTAAAGGCTGGCGACAAGGGGTTTGCGGGGATTTTACGGTGGTATTGCGGGCCCTGGGAGGTTCTGCGCCCGACCGCGAAGCGGGCGCCAAGCCTGTGGGCCCGTGGTGCCTGGCAAACCCTGTCATCGTTCATCGCGAGCAAGCTGCGCTCCTACATAGAACAGGAGCGCGGGCGTCCTTTCGGATTAGATACCAAAACGGTCACGCAGGGCGTAATAGGCAGCGCCCATGGCGGTCAGCGGCGCCTGGAAGGTGCGGCCGCCGATCATCGGCATGTGTGGCAGCGAGGCGAAGGCGTTGAAGCGCTCGGCATCGCCACGAATCATCTCGGCGATCAGCTTGCCGGCCAGGTGCGAGCAGGTCACGCCATGGCCGCTGTAGCCTTGCATGTAGTAGGCGTTCTTCTCGATCCGGCCGAATTGCGGCATGCGCGACATGGTCAGCAGGAAGTTGCCGGTCCAGCGGTAGTCGATCTTCACGTCCTTGAGCTGGGGGAAGGTCTTGAGGATCTTCGGCCGGATCAGTTGCTCGATGTCGTTGGGCTCGCGGGCACCGTAGACCACCCCGCCACCGTAGAGCAGGCGGTTGTCACCGGTGAGACGGAAGTAGTCCAGCAGGTAGTTGCAGTCTTCCACGCAATAGTTGTTGGTGATCAGGCTGCGGGCCAGTGGTTCCGGCAACTGCTCGGTGACCACGATCTGCGAGCCGCAGGGCATGCTCTTGCGGGTCACCCGTGGGTCCAGGTCCTGCTGCAGGTAGGCGTTGCCGGCGATCAGCAGGTACTTGGCGCGGACCACGCCCTTGGCAGTGCGCACCACGTTGGGCTCGCCGTAGGTGATTTCCAGGGCCGCCGACTGCTCGAAGATCTTGCCGCCCAGGCCGACGATGGCATTGGCCTCGCCCAGGGCCAGGTTCAGCGGGTGGATATGCCCGCCCTGCATGTCCAGCAAGCCGCCGACGTAGTTGCGGGTACCGACTTCGCGGTCGATCTGCGCCTTGTCCAGCAGCTTGAGGTTGTGGTTGCCCAACCGCTCCCAGTTGCGCTTCTGCTCGGCCAGGCCCTTGAGCTGCTTGGGGTTCAGGGCGGCGAAGATGCCACCAGGACGGTAGTCGCACTGGATATCGTAGTGCTGGATGCGCTGGCGAATGATGTCCGCGCCTTCGAAGATCATGCTGCCGAGCACCTCGGCGCTCTTTTCCCCGTAGCGCTCTTCGATCACATCCACGTCGCGGCTGTAGGAGTTGACCAATTGCCCGCCGTTGCGCCCGCTGGCGCCGAAGCCGACCTTGGCCGACTCGAGCACGGTGACGCTGTAGCCGGCCTCGGCCAGGAAGAGCGCCGAGGACAGGCCGGTATAGCCGGCGCCGATCACACAGACATCGCACTCCACCAACTGGTCGAGCTCGGGGTAGTCGACGGTCCGGTTGCGGGTCGCCGCGTAATAGCTGTTCACGTAGGTTTGCATGTCGTAGTTCCCCAGCAGGTGCGGCTCGACCGCCCTGCCGTTGTTATAGGTCTTAGAGCTTGATCCAGGTCGCCTTGAGCTCGGTGTACTTGTCGAAGGCATGCAGCGACTTGTCGCGGCCATTGCCCGACTGCTTGAAACCACCGAACGGCGCGGTCATGTCGCCGCCGTCGTACTGGTTGACCCATACGCTACCGGCGCGCAGGCCCCGGGCGAAGCGATGGGCGCGGCTGAGGTCGCGGGTCCATACGGCAGCGGCCAGGCCGAAGATGCTGTCGTTGGCGATCTGCAACGCCTGTTCCTCGCTGTCGAACTCGATCACCGCCAGCACCGGGCCGAAGATCTCCTCGCGGGCGATGGTCATGGCGTTGGTCACACCGTCGAAGATGGTCGGCTCGACATACAGGCCGCCGGTGCCTTGCAGGGTGCGCGCACCACCGGCCAACAGCCGCCCGCCCTGCTCCCGGCCGATGCCGATGTAGCGCAGCACGTTGTCCAGCTGGCGCTCATCGACCACGGCGCCGACGCGGCTGGCCGGGTCCAGCGCATGCCCGGGCTGCCAGGCCTTGAGCGCCTCCACCAGCAACGGCAGGAACTGCTCGCGGATCGACGCCTGCACCAGCAGCCGCGAGCCGGCGGTACAGACTTCGCCCTGGTTGAAGGCGATCGCCGCAGCCGCCGCTCGGGCCGCTTCGCCCAGGTCGGGTGCATCGGCGAACACCACGTTGGCGCTCTTGCCACCAGCCTCCAGCCATACCCGCTTCATGTTGCTCTGGCCGGAGTACTGCAACAGTTGCTTGCCCACCGCGGTGGAGCCGGTGAAGGCCAGCACGTCCACGTCCATGTGCAGGGCCAGGGCCTTGCCCACGGTGTGGCCGTAGCCCGGCAGGACGTTGAACACGCCCTTGGGAATGCCCGCGTCCAGGGCCAGCTGGGCGATGCGGATCGCGGTCAGCGGCGACTTTTCCGAAGGCTTGAGGATGAACGAGTTGCCCACCGCCAGGGCCGGGGCGAACTTCCAGCTGGCCATGATCAGCGGGAAATTCCACGGCACGATGGCCGCCACCACCCCCGAAGGCTCGCGGGTCACCAGGCCCAACTGATCGTGGGGCGTGGCCGCCACTTCGTCGTAGAGCTTGTCGATGGCCTCGGCATTCCAGCGGATGGCATTGGCCGTGGCCGGGATGTCGATGGCCAGGGAATCGCTGATGGGCTTGCCCATATCCAGGGTTTCCAGGAGCGCCAGTTCTTCCTGATGCTCGAGGATCAGCTCGGCAAAGCGGATCAGGATGCGCTTGCGCTCGGCCGGGGCCTTGCCCGACCACACGCCGCTGGCGAAGGCCTGGCGCGCCACGGCCACGGCATGATCGGCATCGGCCTGGTCGGTACTGGCGACATTGGCCAGGAAGCGCCCGTCCACCGGGCTCAGGCATTCGAAAGTGGCGCCGCCCTGGGCAGCGCAGTACTGGCCGTCGATGAAGGCGCGACCTTCCAGGGTGAGGGATTGGAAGCGCTGCTCCCAATCGCTGCGGGATCTAGTCATGGCGAATACTCAACGCGCGAAGACACACGGCCGTCAGACCGTGTGCAGGTACCAGTTGTATTCCAGGTCGGAGATGGAGTTCTCGAACTCCGCCAGCTCGCTTTCCTTGCAAGCCACGAACACGTCGATGTACATCGGGTCGATGTACTTGGCCATCACCTCGCTGTCGTCCAGCACGCGCAGGGCGTCGCGCAGGTTGCTCGGCAAGCTCGGCTCGCTCTGCTCGTAGGCGTTGCCCTCCATGGCCGGGCCGGGTTCGATCTGGTTGGTCAGGCCGTGGTGGATGCCCGACAGCACCGAGGCCATCAGCAGGTAGGGGTTGGCATCGGCACCGGCCACCCGGTGTTCGATGCGCACCGCGTCCGGCGAACCGGTAGGCACGCGCACGGCCACGGTGCGGTTGTCGATGCCCCAGGTCGGTGAGTTCGGCACGTAGAACTGGGCGCCGAAACGGCGGTAGGAGTTGACGTTGGGACACAGGAAGGCCATCTGCTCCGGCAGGGTATCCAGTACGCCGCCGATGGCATGGCGCAGGGCCGCATTGGTCTCGGGATCTTCGCTGGCGAAGATGTTGTTGCCCTGCTTGTCGAGGATCGAGATGTGCACGTGCAGGCCGTTGCCCGCCTGGCCCGGGTAAGGCTTGGCCATGAAGGTGGTGTCCATCTCATGGTCGTAGGCGATGTTCTTCACCAGGCGCTTGAGCAGCACCGCGTAGTCGCAGGCCTTGATCGGGTCGGACACATGGTGCAGGTTGACCTCGAACTGCGCCGGGGCGCTTTCCTTGACGATGGCATCAGCGGGGATGCCCTGCTCTTTCGCGCCTTCGAGGATGTCCTGCAGGCAGTCGACGTATTCGTCCAGATCGTCGATCAGGTAGACCTGGGTCGATTGCGGGCGCTTGCCGGAGATCGGCGAACGCGGCGATTGCGGCCGGCCGTTCACGTTGTCCTGGTCGATCAGGTAGAACTCCAGCTCGAAGGCGGCGCAGATGGTCAGGCCCAGTTCGTCGAACTTGCTCACCACCTGGCGCAACACTTCGCGCGGGTCGGCGAAGAACGGCTGGCCCTCGATCTCGTGCATGGTCATCAGCAACTGCGCGGTGGGGCGCTTCTGCCAGGGCTCGACACTCAGGGTGCCGGGGATCGGGTAGCAGATGCGGTCGGCGTCGCCGATGTCCAGGCCCAGGCCGGTGCTTTCCACCGTGGAGCCGTTGATATCCAGGGCAAACAGCGAGGCCGGCAGGTTGATGCCCTTCTCATAGACCTTGTGCAGGGCGGTACGCTCGATGCGCTTGCCGCGCACCACACCGTTCATGTCCGCAATCAGCAGATCGACGTAGAGAACCTCGGGATGTTTTTTCAGGAAGGCATTGGCTTCATTGAGCTGAATGGCACGCGGGGGGACCGACATGATGCACCTATCGTGTTAATTATTATGTTCACTGCGGTGACGCACCAGCAGTCAATCCGAAAGAAAAACCGAAGTCAATAGCCCTGCAGGGTGCCGATTCGTTAATTATTTTTCCCCATGAAAACCAAATAAGCCTCAACATCTGCGCCACCCAGGGCTTTCAGATGAAATGCGTTTAGAATTTTTTACATGGAAGTTGTTAATTAAAATCAACGAGGATAAGCTCTGGAAAAACTCGTTCCAGCGTGAATTTCGAGGTGATAAAAATGGCATTCAAGCCATTGATCGGCGTTACTGCGTGCGTCAAAGAGATCGGTCTGCATCCCTACCACGTCAGCGGCGACAAGTACTTGCGTGCGGTCAGCGTCGCGGCCGAGGGCCTGCCCCTGGTCATTCCTTCCCTGGCGGACCTGGTCGATATCCAGGATCTGCTGCACAACCTGGACGGGCTGTTGTTCACCGGCTCGCCATCCAATGTCGAACCCTTCCACTATCAGGGCCCGCCCAGCGAACCGGGTACCGCCCATGATCCGCAACGCGATGCCACCACCCTGCCCCTGCTGCGCGCGGCCGTCGCCGCCGGCGTGCCGGTGCTCGGTATCTGCCGCGGCTTCCAGGAAATGAACGTGGCCTTCGGTGGCAGCCTGCACCAGAAGGTCCACGAGTTGCCGGGCTTTCTCGATCACCGCGAAGCCGACGATCCGCGCATCGAAGTGCAGTACGCCCCGGCGCACCCGGTGGCGATCCAGCCCGGCGGGGTCTTCGCGGCCATGGGCCTGGATGGCGAGATCCAGGTCAACTCGATCCACAGCCAAGGCATCGATCGCCTGGCCCCGGGCCTGCGGGTCGAGGCCGTGGCGCCAGATGGCCTGATCGAGGCGGTATCGGTGGAACACAGCAAGGCCTTCGCCTTCGGCGTGCAGTGGCACCCGGAATGGCAGGTGCTGTCGAACCCGGCCTACCTGCGGATCTTCCAGGCCTTTGGCGACGCCTGCCGGCAACGAGCCGCGCAGCGCCGCTGACCCCTGGCAACGGGCCGTCGAGGCGGCCCTGAAGATTTCCATACGTATCAACACGCCCTGCCCCACGGCGAGCGCGCCTGTGTGCGCCCGACATTCGGCGTGAGCGACAAACGGCAAGACCACAACAACAAATAGCGTCAGGCCGCCAGGGAGGCGGCGCCGAATCAGCCCGCCCCCGGGCTGGCAATCAACCTTTAGGCCGGGCCGAATTGGCCGGGCTGCTGACATCTGTTGGGAGTTTCACATGGCAAACGCCTCCAGCACTTACCGGAAGGCCCTCGAAGGCAACCCGAGCCCGCAGAAGGTTCTGGTGAAGATCGACCGCGTGACCAAGAAGTTCGACGAAACCGTAGCCGTGGACGATGTGTCCCTGGAGATCCACCAGGGTGAGATCTTCGCCCTGCTGGGCGGTTCCGGCTCCGGCAAGTCCACCCTGCTGCGCATGCTCGCCGGGTTCGAGCGGCCCACCGAGGGACGCATCTTGCTGGATGGCGTGGACATCACCGACATGCCGCCCTACGAACGACCGATCAACATGATGTTCCAGTCCTATGCCTTGTTCCCCCACATGACCGTGGCCCAGAACATCGCCTTCGGCCTCAAGCAGGACCGTTTGCCGGCAGACGAGATCGACGCCCGGGTCGGCGAGATGCTCAAGCTGGTGCACATGACCCAGTACGCCAAGCGCAAGCCGCACCAATTGTCCGGTGGCCAGCGCCAGCGCGTGGCCCTGGCCCGTTCCCTGGCCAAGCGGCCGAAGCTGCTGTTGCTCGACGAGCCCATGGGCGCCCTGGACAAGAAGCTGCGCTCGCAGATGCAGCTGGAACTGGTGGAGATCATCGAGCGCGTGGGGGTGACCTGCGTGATGGTGACCCACGACCAGGAAGAGGCCATGACCATGGCCCAGCGCATCGCCATCATGCACCTGGGCTGGATCGCCCAGACCGGCAGCCCGGTGGACATCTACGAGGCCCCGGTGAGCCGCCTGGTGTGCGAGTTCATCGGCAACGTCAACGCCTTCGAAGGCACCGTCACCGAAGACCTGGAAGGCTACGCCATCATCGACTGCCCGGACCTGGCGCAGCAGATCTACGTCGGCCATGGGGTCAGCACCTCGGTCCAGGACAAGTCGGTGACCTACGCCATCCGCCCGGAGAAGATGCTGGTCACCACCCTCAAGCCGGAGTCGCGCTACAACTGGTCCCGGGGCAAGGTCCACGACATCGCCTACCTGGGCGGCCACTCGGTGTTCTACGTCGAGCTGCCCGGCGGCAAGATCGTCCAGTCGTTCATGGCCAACGCCGAGCGCCGTGGCGCCCGGCCGACCTGGGATGACGAGGTCTACGTCTGGTGGGAAGACGACAGCGGCGTGGTACTGCGCGCATGAGGACCTCGACCATGACCCTGGACCGCAAACTGCTGCGCATGTTGCCCTCTGGCCGCAAGCTGGTGATCGGCATCCCCTTCCTCTGGCTGTTCCTGTTCTTCATGCTGCCGTTCTTCCTGGTGATGAAGATCAGCTTCTCCGAAGCGGCCCTGGCGATCCCGCCCTACACCGAGATCTATGCCTACGCCGAACAGAAGTTCCAGCTGCTGTTGAACCTGGGCAACTACGCCATGCTCGCCGGCGACGAGCTGTACCTCTCGGCCTACCTGGGCTCGCTGAAGGTGGCGCTGATCAGCACCCTGCTGTGCCTGGCGGTGGGGTTCCCCATGGCCTACGCCATCTCCCGGGCCAGCAAGGAAACCCAGAACGTGCTGGTGCTGCTGATCATGATGCCGACCTGGACCGCGATCCTGATCCGCGTCTATGCCTGGATGGGCATCCTCAGCAACAACGGCCTGCTCAACAGCTTCCTGCTGTGGACCGGGCTGATCAGCCAGCCGCTGGAGATCCTCAACACCAACCTCGCGGTGTACATCGGCGTGGTCTACGCCTACCTGCCGTTCATGGTGCTGCCGCTGTACGCCAACCTGGTCAAGCATGACCAGAGCCTGCTGGAAGCCGCCGCCGACCTGGGTTCGAGCAACTTCAACAGCTTCTGGAAGATCACCGTGCCCCTGGCCAAGAACGGCATCATCGCCGGTTGCATGCTGGTGTTCATCCCGGTGGTGGGCGAGTTCGTGATCCCCGAACTGCTGGGCGGCCCGGAGACCCTGATGATCGGCCGCGTGCTGTGGCAGGAGTTCTTCAACAACCGTGACTGGCCGGTGGCCTCGGCCCTGGCGGTGGTGATGCTGGCGATCCTGATCGTGCCGATCCTGCTGTTCAACCGTAGCCAGGCCAAAGAGATGGAGGGACGGGCATGAAACGCTTCGAATTTTCCAAACTGATGCTGGTGCTCGGCTTGTCGTTCATCTACCTGCCGATGCTGATCCTGGTGATCTACTCGTTCAACGCCTCCAAGCTGGTGACGGTCTGGGGCGGCTGGTCGGTGAAGTGGTACGTGGGCCTGCTGGACAACCAGCAACTGATGGGCTCGGTGCTGCGCTCCCTGGAAATCGCCTGCTATACCGCCATTGCTGCGGTGGCCCTGGGTACCCTGGCGGCCTTCGTGCTGACCCGGGTCACCCGCTTCAAGGGGCGCACCCTGTTCGGCGGCCTGGTCACCGCGCCGCTGGTGATGCCCGAGGTGATCACCGGCCTGTCGCTGTTGCTGCTGTTCGTGGCCATGGCGCAATTGATCGGCTGGCCCATGGAGCGTGGGATCGCCACCATCTGGATCGCCCACACGACATTCTGCGCAGCGTACGTAGCCGTGGTAGTCTCCGCGCGCCTGCGTGAACTGGACCTGTCCATCGAAGAAGCGGCCATGGACTTGGGAGCGCGGCCCTTCAAGGTGTTCTTCCTGATTACCATCCCGATGATCGCCCCCTCCCTGGCGGCGGGCGGCATGATGTCCTTCGCCCTGTCGCTGGACGACCTGGTGCTGGCCAGCTTCGTGTCCGGCCCGGGCTCCACCACCTTGCCGATGGAGGTCTTCTCGGCGGTGCGCCTGGGGGTCAAGCCGGAGATCAACGCGGTGGCCAGCCTGATTTTGCTGGCGGTATCGCTGGTGACCTTCCTGGTCTGGTACTTCGGCCGACGCGCCGAGGAAGCCCGCAAGCGGGCGATCCAGGAGGCCATGGAGTTCACAGCCAACGAAGCGTGGAACCCCACACCCGCCAGGCCCCAGGCCAAGCGGGAGCCGGCAACGGCTTGAACCCTTGTGTGACAAGGCCGCCCAGGCGGCCGTTTTGACAATAAGAATGGAGTTGTCGTGATGAAAATGCCTGGCAGGATATTGTCCGCCAAACTGCTGCTGACACTGTCCCTGACCGGTGCCCTGGTCGCCGGCGCCCAAGCTGGCGACAAAGTGCTGCGCGTCTATAACTGGTCGGACTACATCGCCCCGGACACCCTGAAGAAGTTCGAGGCCGAGACCGGCATCCACGTGACCTACGACGTCTTCGACAGCAACGAGACCCTGGAAGCGCGACTGCTGACCGGCAAGTCGGGCTACGACATCGTAGTTCCGTCCAACAGTTTCCTGGCCAAGCAGATCAAGGCCGGGGTCTACCAGGAACTGGACAAGTCCAAGCTGCCCAACTGGCAGAACCTCAACCCGGTGTTGCTCAAGAATGCCTCCGCCAGCGACCCGGGCAATGCCCATGCCTTCCCCTACATGTGGGGTTCGATCGGCATCGGCTACAACCCGGACAAGGTCAAGGCGGCCCTGGGCAGCGACGCACCGGTCAACTCCTGGGACCTGCTGTTCAAGCCCGAGAATGCCGAGAAGCTCAAGGCCTGCGGCATCAGCTTCCTCGACTCGCCCACCGAGATGCTTCCGGCCGCCCTGCACTACCTGGGCTACCCGGCAGCCAGCAAGGACAAGGCGCAGATCCTCGAGGCCGAGGCGCTGTTCATGAAGATCCGCCCGTCGGTGACCTACTTCCATTCCTCCAAGTACATCTCGGACCTGGCCAACGGCAACATCTGCGTGGCCGTGGGTTACTCCGGCGACGTGCTGCAGGCTCGCTCGCGCGCCGAAGAAGCGGGCAACAAGGAGAAAGTCGCGTTCAGCATTCCCAAGGAAGGCGCCGGCAGTTTCTACGACATGATGGCGATTCCCAAGGACGCCACCAACGTCGACAACGCCTACCTGTTCATGAACTTCCTGATGCGCGCGGACATCATCGCCGAGGTCACCAACAGCCTGGGCTACAGCAACGCCAATGCCGCCGCCACGCCGCTGGTGGACGAGGCGATCCGCAACGATCCGGCCTCCTACCCGCCCCAGGACGTGCTGGCCACCCTGTATGCGGTGCCCGACCAGCCGATCCCGATCCAGCGCGTGATGAACCGCGGCTGGACCCGGATCAAGCTGGGCAAGTGATGTTCCGGCGCCCGTGCTCCCGCCGGCGCCCTCCCTCTTCCGTTCACGTCGCGCCTTACCACCGCGACACTCCTGCGAACGGCTTCACCCGGCTCCCTCGGTTGGGGTGAATCCTTGGCGCCTGCGGGCGCCTTTTTTCAGGGTGCCTGCCACCTTCTGCGCAGAGCCACTGCCCACCTGGTGGACGCAATGGTCGCCTCGTGTAGCCGCTGCCGCAGGCTGCGTACGGGCGCACAGCGGCCGCCGGGACTTGACGGCGCTGAAGGCCCTTCGGACCTTGTCGCAACCTCACACGCTCGGCAGCGGCCACAGCACAATGGTATTTTTGCCGCGCGCCAGCAGGCGCCGCCATTTCTTACAGGGAACCGTATCGATGCACGCCACTGTCCAACCTTGCCCAGTGCCCAGCCCATCCAGCATCGCCAACCTGGCCGTCGGGGCGAGCTTCGTCGATTGCCGCCAGGTGCTGGCCAACGATCCCGAACGCAGCGCCATGCGCCACCTGCTGTTGCTGATGAGCCAGACCCCGGCCTGGATCGACCGGATGATGGCCCTGCGTAATCGCGTGGTGCAGCTGTTCGGCCTCAAGGACCTGGGCCGCCTGACCCGCATCGATCTGGCGCGGGCCGATGAGGACTACCAGCCGGACCAGCGGGTCGGCATCTTCACCCTGGTGTCCCAGGCGCCCGACGAAGTACTGGTGGTGGACCGCGACAAGCACCTGGACGTGTACCTGTCCCTGAATCGCCTGCCCCTGAACGACGATGGGCAACGCCCGGTGGTGCTGTCCACCGTGGTGCACCCGCACAACCTCCTGGGACGCCTGTACATGTTGCCGGTGGCGCCCTTCCACCGGATCATCGCGCCCATGACCCTGGCCAATATCAACCGTCATTGAACCGCGACACCCAGGTCCTTTGGGGGCCAGGGCCGCGGTTAGGCAGGGGTTTTCCCCAGCAAGCCTGCAAAAACTCCTGCCGATTGACGTTTTTTGCCGTCTATCTGCCGCTTTCAGCCTTGCCGGCCGGCCCAGTCTCTACGATTCTGTAGAAACCCACCTTGGGGCGGCCGGCGCCGCCCCCTGCAGAACCACCGGAGCGCCCCAATGAAGAGCGTCGCAGAACTGCTGAAACTCAAGGCCAAGCACCACCAGCAAGTGCACACCATCGCCCCGCAGCAGATGGTGCTGGAAGCCCTGATGCTGATGGCCGAGAAAAACGTCGGCGCCTTGCCGGTCCTGGAAAACGGCGCAGTGGTCGGCGTCATCAGCGAACGCGACTATGCGCGCAAGCTGGTGCTGCACGGCCGCTCCTCGGTGGGCACGCCGGTGAGCGCCATCATGAGCTCGCCGGTGATCACCGTAGACTCGCACCAGAATGTCGAGACCTGCATGAGCATCATGACCGACAACCACCTGCGCCACCTGCCCGTGGTGGAGAACGGCCAGTTGCTGGGCCTGCTGTCCATCGGCGACCTGGTCAAGGAGGCGATCGCCGAACAGGCCGACCTGATCCGCCAGCTGGAGCAATACATCCGCGGCGAGTGATGCCCCTGGGGAGCCGGTCCGCGGCTCCTTTTTAACACTCTGAAATAGTAAATCCGCGCCAGCCCTCTCCTCCCTGCAGGCGCCCCAAGCGCCTGGACCAGGGCCCTGCAACCGCGCAATGACTTAATGGGGCACCTCGAAGCGACCCATGAAGCGCCACTGCGTCGCCAATTTAAGAAACGACTAGCCGCCGTGTCTTGTTACCATTGCGCACATTTGCGTGAAGCTTTAATGACAGGCAGGTTATTTGTGAAGTTGATCCGTCGTTGCCTACAACACCCCCTTGCACCCCTGTGCACCCTCTTCGGCCTGTTGCTGCTGGTCCCCATGGGCGCCCGCCTGGCCCTGGGCTGGTCCAACCCGCTGGGTTATGTCTCCGACCTGGCCAGTGCCAGCCTGTTGACCGTCCTGCTGTATCGCCGCCCCTGGTGGCTGGCGTTGCCCGTGCTGCTGATCTGGGCCCTGCTGACCCAGGTCAGCGCCGAACTGGTCAGCGCCGTGGGCCGCATGCCCAACCTCGCCGACCTGCATTACCTGGTGGACCCGCAATTCGTCGAGAACTCCACGGGCGGCGGCCTGACCCATCCCGAGCTGGGCCTGGCCCTGCTGCTGGGGCTGGCGCTGTGGCTGCTGGTGCAACGCAGCAGCCGCGCCGTGGCGTTGCCAGCCCTGCCACGCTATAGCTGGAGCCTGCCGGTGGTGCTGTTGCTGGCCCATGGCAGTACCCAGTACCTCAAGCCCAGCGAGGCCGACCAGTGGCAGCTGTTCAACCTGCCACACCAGGCGCTGGCCACCGCCGTGGGCCAGGCGCAAATTCGCGTGGAAGACTGGCTCGACGGCGATATCGCCGACGTACCACCGCAAATGGCCGGCCTCACTCGCCTGGACCTGGAGGGCCAGCCACTGCTGCCCAGTGCCGGACGCGCCCGCAATGTCCTGGTGATCGCCCTGGAGGGCATTCCCGGTGCCTACATCAAGACCAACCGCGAGGCCCTGCACAGCCGCTACCAGGAAGACCTGATGCCCAAGCTCAGTGCCTGGGCCGAGCGCGGGATGAACACTCCCGACTACGTGCTGCACAGCCACCAGACCATCCGCGGGCTGTACGCCATGCTCTGCGGCGACTACGACAAGCTCGACAACGGCACCCCAAAGGGCGTGGAGATGCTGACCCAGAGCCAGCGCAACAAGGCCTGCCTGCCGGCGCAGATGCACAAGTTCGGCTTCGACACCCATTACCTGCAAGGCGCCGGCCTGCGCTTCATGGCCAAAGACAAGATCATGCCGCACATCGGCTTCGATGCGACCCATGGCCTGGAATGGTTCAGCAACGCCAACTACCTGGAGTTCCCCTGGGGCAAGGATGACAAGGCCTTCTTCGAGGGCGCCCTGGGCTATGTCGAGCAACTGAAGAAAAACAAGAAACCCTGGATGCTCACCCTGCTGACCGTCGGTACCCACCAGCCCTACTCGGCCCCCGATGATTACCTGGAGCGCTACGACACACCCAAGCAGGCGGCAGTCGGCTACCTGGACGATGCCATCGGCCAGTTTCTCGAAGGCCTGGAGCGCAAGGGCGTGCTCAAGGACACCCTGGTGATCATCACCTCCGACGAATCCCACGGCATCGACGGCGTGCGCCTGGCCTCGTCCTGGGGCTTCAACCTGATGCTGGCCCCGGAACAGCAACTGTTGCCGCACATCAAGTCCGGTACCTACGGTCATGTGGACTTCAGTGCCTCGGTACTGGACTACTTCGGCCTGCCCGTACCGGCCAGCCTCAGCGGTCGCTCGCTGTTTCGCGACTATGCCCAGGGCCGGGAAATCATGTCCTATACCAACGGCAAGCTGCGCTACCACGATGGCCAGGGCACCTTCACCGAGTGCGATTTCCAGCAGCGCTGCCGCAACTACGCCAGCCCCGGCTTCATCGCCGACAGCGCCAGCTTCCTGACCCAATACGGCGGCCAGCGGGCCCGGCTGGTCAGCGCCCGGGCCACGAACCTGGACCGCAGCCTGTTGCAATCGCCGCTGAACCAGCACTACCAGTTCGGTAGCCCGGCGATCATCCCGCTGCAAGCGCAGATCAAGGACGACTGGGCCGACAACCTGATCGGCGCCCAGTACCTGGAGATGCCCAAGGGCTCACAGACCCGGGTGCGCTTCACCGTACGCTCGGCCGACCCGCAGCAGAACGCCTACATCCTGCTCAAGGGCAAGGAACTGGAGCAGGACGTTCCCCTGGGCCTGCCGGAAGAAATGCTGGTGACCCCGGACCAGCCCCTGCAGATGGATTTCAGCTTCGACAACCCACAGACCCGCAAGGCCTTCTCCTTCCACTTGCTGGGCTACGGCCTGGGCGCCGTCGAAGTCAGCGACTTCAGCGTGATCACCGAAGTGCCCGGCCAGGAAGACAGCAGCGCGGACATGCCCCTGGACGACGACAGCGAACACTCCAGTTGACCCCCGGCCGGACCTGCCACGCCCTGCGGCAGGTCCCCAGCCCCCCCGCCCCAGGTTTACCACCCTGTCAGCACACGCTGGCGCAACAGCGGCTTTGCGGCTATTTCTACCAGGCCTGCCTGAACGAGCCCCGAGCATGAACCCACCTGCCGCCACATCCTCCCTGGAACCACTGGCCACCGTCATGGACGCCCAGCCGTTCATGGTCCTCACCGGGGCGGGCATCAGTACCCCCTCGGGCATCCCCGACTATCGCGACAGCGAAGGCGTGCGCCGTGGGCGACAACCGATGATGTACCAGGAGTTTCTCAACCAGGGCGAAGCCCGCCGGCGCTATTGGGCCCGGGCCATGCTCGGCTGGCCGCGCATCCGCCAGGCGCGGCCGAACGCTGCGCACCTGGCGCTGGCGCAATTGCAGGCCGCAGGGCGGATCGCTGGAGTGATCACCCAGAACGTCGACACCCTGCACGACCAGGCCGGCAGCCCCGGGGTCATCGAGCTCCATGGCAGCCTGCACTGGGTGCGCTGCCTGGACTGTGGCCAGCGCAGCGAGCGCGATGCCATCCAGCAGCAGTTGGAGACGCAAAACCCGTACCTGGCCGGCGTCGACGCGGTGCAGGCGCCCGATGGCGATACCCTGCTGGACCCGGCTTTCGAGGCACGCTTCCAGGTGCCCCATTGCCCCCACTGCCAGGGCACGCGGCTCAAGCCCGACGTGGTGTTTTTCGGCGAGAACGTGGCCCAGGCTACGGCAGCCCAAGCCTGGAGCGCGGTACACGAAGCTGGCGGCCTGCTGGTGGTGGGATCGTCGCTGATGGCCTATTCGGCCTTTCGCCTGTGTCGCGCCGTGGTCGAGCAAGGCAAGCCGCTGCTGGCCATCAATTTCGGCAAGACCCGCGCCGATGCCTTGCTGGACCTCAAGCTGGAGCAGCCCTGCGACCAGGTCCTGCCCTGGCTGGCCGAGCGCCTGAAAGGCTGAGTCAAGCGGGCAAGCGCTCGCCGAGCCTGGCCTCGCGCAGGATGTCGAACAGGGCCTGGGCCGCCGTGGACAGCTCATCCCCCGGCTTGGTCAGCACACCGATGGCCCGCTCCACCACCGGTTCGCCCAGGGTGATGCAGTGCCCGCCCAACTCCCGCATCTGCCCGGCACACAAGGCCGGCACCGCACTCACCCCCAGGCCACTGGCAACCATGCGCCCCACCGTCGCCAACTGGTGACTCTCGAACTCCACCGGCAATTGCACGCCCCGGGCCCGCAGGTGTTCCTCAAGCATGACTCGCACCGTGGACGGGCGCTGCAGAGTGATGAAGGGTTCCTGCAACAGCGTCTGCCAGTCGATTTCATGACGCCCGGCCAGCGGCGAGTCCCTGGGCACCACGGCGACGAAACGATCGATGTACAGCGGGGTGAACACCAGCGAAGTGTTGTCCTGCGGCTCGAAGGCTACCCCCAGCTCGACCTCGCGATCGCGGACCATCTCCAGCACCTGCTCGTTGATCACATCGTCGACCGTGACGTTGACCTGCGGGTAGCGAGCGCGAAATTGCTTGAGAATCGGTGGCAACAGGTTGCCGGCAAAGGAAGGCATGGCCGCCAGGGTCACCCGCCCGCGCTGCAGGGTAAAGCGCTGGCGCATTTCATCCTCGGCGTTATCCCAGTCAGCGATCAGGCGCCGGGCCAGGGGCAACAGCGCCTCACCCTCGGGCGTCAGGGCGACGTTGCGCGTGTTACGCGTAAACAGGCGTCCGCCCAGGCCCTCTTCCAGGGCCTTGATCGTCAGGCTCAGGGCCGACTGCGACAGGTGCAGGCGCTCGCAGGCCAGGGCGAAACTCATGCTGTGGGCCACCGCCAGGAAGGCCCGAATCTGTTTGACCGTCATCCATCATCCTCAGGAGGCGCAGCGACAGGCCACAAGCTATAAGCTTGCAGCTTGCAGCTTGCAGCTTGCAGCTTGCAGCTTGCAGCTCATTATGCTGTTTTTCAAATCAATCAACCTTAAAAATCAACTTAACAAATCAATCCCATGGCGCAACACTGATTCCACCAACGGCTGGCCAGCCGCCAACGAACAAGAAAGAGGATGGTGCATATGGCAGGTTTCGATAAGCGCGTGGCGTCCTACGAGGAAGCCCTGGAAGGTCTGCAAGATGGCATGACCGTGATCGCCGGGGGCTTCGGCCTGTGCGGCATTCCCGAGAACCTGATCGCCGAGATCAAGCGTCGCGGTACCCGCGACCTGACCGTGGTATCCAACAACTGCGGCGTCGACGGCTTTGGCCTGGGCGTGCTGCTCGAAGACCGCCAGATCAGCAAGGTGGTGGCCTCCTACGTCGGCGAGAACGCCCTGTTCGAGCAGCAACTGCTCAGCGGCGAGATCGAAGTGACGCTGACACCCCAGGGCACCCTGGCGGAGAAGATGCGCGCAGGCGGCGCCGGCATCCCGGCCTTCTTCACCGCCACCGGCGTCGGTACTCCCGTGGCCGAAGGCAAGGAAACCCGCGAGTTCAACGGCCGCACCTACCTGATGGAAGAGTCCATCACCGGCGACTTCGCCATCGTCAAGGGCTGGAAGGCCGACCATTTCGGCAACGTGATCTATCGCCATACCGCGCAGAACTTCAATCCCCTGGCGGCCACCGCCGGCAAGATCACCGTGGTCGAGGTGGAAGAAATCGTCGAGCCGGGCGAACTGGACCCAGCGCATATCCATACCCCGGGCATCTATGTCGACCGAGTCATCTGCGGCACCTTCGAGAAGCGCATCGAACAGCGCACCGTGCGCAAGTGATCGCCCTTCCCCAGCCCGACTAAAAGGACAATAAACATGGCTCTTACCCGCGAACAAATGGCTCAGCGCGTCGCCCGCGAATTGCAGGACGGCTACTACGTGAACCTGGGCATCGGTATCCCGACCCTGGTGGCCAACTACATCCCCGACGGCATGGAAGTCATGCTGCAATCGGAAAACGGCCTCCTGGGCATGGGCGCCTTCCCCACCGAGGACCAGATCGACGCCGACATGATCAACGCCGGCAAGCAGACCGTGACCGCACGCATCGGCGCTTCGATCTTCTCCTCCGCCGAGTCCTTCGCGATGATCCGCGGCGGCCACATCGACCTCACCGTGCTGGGTGCCTTCGAAGTGGATGTACAAGGCAACATCGCCTCGTGGATGATCCCCGGCAAGCTGGTCAAGGGCATGGGTGGCGCCATGGACCTGGTGGCCGGTGCCGACAACATCATCGTCACCATGACCCACGCCTCCAAGGACGGCGAGTCCAAGCTGCTCAGCCGCTGCAGCCTGCCGCTGACCGGTGCGCAGTGCATCAAGCGCGTACTCACCGACCTGGCCTACCTTGAAATCGAGGATGGCGCCTTCATCCTCAAGGAACGCGCCCCCGGGGTCAGCGTCGAGGAAATCGTCAGCAAGACCGCCGGCAAGCTGATCGTGCCGGACCATGTTCCCGAAATGCAGTTCTCCTGAGGAGCCCATCATGCAAGACGTCGTAATCGTTGCCGCTACCCGTACCGCCGTAGGCAGCTTCCAGGGTTCGCTCGCGGCCATTCCCGCCGTCGACCTGGGCGCCGCGGTGATCCGCCAACTGCTGGCCCAGACCGGCATCGACCCGGCCCAGGTCGACGAAGTCATCATGGGCCAGGTGCTCACCGCCGGCGCCGGGCAGAACCCCGCCCGCCAGACCGCGATCAAGGCCGGCCTGCCCCACGCCGTGCCCGCCATGACCCTGAACAAGGTCTGCGGCTCCGGCCTCAAGGCCCTGCACCTGGGCGCCCAGGCCATCCGCTGCGGCGATGCCGAAGTGATCATCGCCGGCGGCCAGGAAAACATGAGCCTGGCCAACTACGTCCTGCCCGGCGCCCGCACCGGCCTGCGCATGGGCCACAGCCAGATGATCGACAGCATGATCAGCGACGGCCTGTGGGATGCCTTCAACGACTACCACATGGGCATCACTGCCGAGAACCTGGTGGACAAGTACGGCATCAGCCGTGAAGCCCAGGACGCCTTCGCCGCCGCCTCCCAGCAAAAAGCCGCGGCCGCCATCGAGGCCGGGCGCTTCGTCGACGAGATCACGCCGATCCTGATCCCCCAGCGCAAGGGCGACCCCGTGGCCTTCGCCACCGATGAGCAACCCCGGGCCGGCACCACCGCCGAAGCCCTGGGCAAGCTCAAGCCGGCGTTCAAGAAAGACGGCAGCGTCACCGCCGGCAATGCCTCTTCGCTCAACGACGGCGCCGCCGCGGTGATCCTCATGAGCGCCAGCAAGGCCCGTGCCCTGGGCCTGCCGGTACTGGCGAAAGTGGCCGCCTACGCCAACGCCGGGGTCGACCCGGCGATCATGGGCATCGGCCCGGTCGCAGCCACCCGCCGCTGCCTGGAGAAAGCCGGCTGGACCCTGGGCCAACTGGACCTGATCGAAGCCAACGAAGCCTTCGCCGCGCAATCGCTGGCGGTGGGCAAGGAGCTGGAATGGGACCCGGCCAAGGTCAACGTCAATGGCGGTGCGATCGCCATCGGCCACCCGATCGGCGCCTCGGGCTGCCGGGTGCTGGTGACCCTGCTGCATGAAATGCTCAAGCGCGATGCCAAGAAAGGCCTGGCCACCTTGTGCATCGGCGGCGGCCAGGGCGTGGCCCTGGCCATCGAGCGCTAAGACCTCTCCTGCGGGCCACCCTGGTGGCCCGCACCACCACGAGCATCGGCAAGCCGGCGGACCCACGATGATGCCGCGCGCGAAAAATCTACAACCTGAATTGAGATAAATGACTTCATGAACCATTGCATCTGCTGCAATGGAATTGTTGACCCGAACAACCCAACCAGAGCATCAAACCATCTGCCTAGCTAACCAGACAGGAGGCAGCGGGCGATTCTCGTTATTAGGAAAGTCAGGCGACTGCGGTAAGTCACGAAGGGCCTGAATATATGTCAGCAGCTCCTTGAACTGCTCAGCGCTCAATGTAGGAGCCGCGTTCGCTTCGAGCTGGTCTCGATGACGCTCACGCAACCATAAAACATTTGCCAGCTCCCCATCCCGCCAGGCCCTCTCATCAGCAGCAGGATCAGGCGGCACTACTGGTGCATCGATGAGATATGGCCGTCCTGCTTCGTCATGCGCTCGAATCTTGCCAGGTGGCGGATTTCCAATAACTTTCAAATACAACTCCTCAGATATCTCAACGGCATCGGTTGGTATATCTGAATGTATCCCCTTTAAATACGTGGTCTGAGTTGTTTGGCTATAGAGTCGATTTTTACTGGCCATTTTAGTTACCTATTGCCGCCCACATCTGGATGCCTGCTGCAGATGCAGACGCTGAAACAAGACTGAATCCCGCAGTCGTTGGAACTGTTACACCAACAGCGGAGAGAGTGCTCGGAGTACCCGCAACAACTGCATCTACTGCAAGTGCGATAAATCCATTGTTTGGAAACGCGACTGGAAACGCCACATTGCCGAATTGCGATCCTGCAAGATCAGATCTCCCCCACTGAATGACCAGACCGCCGAGCCAGCTGGGCAGCGCGATATAGCCATTGATGGCGAGACTGGCTGAAAAGCCCCAACGCAATTTTTTTGAAGTTACAAACGCTGCGTCATCGACACCTGCATTTACATCAGCGATTGGAGCTATGCGGGCTGTGCCTCGTTTGCTCTCAGTTGCTTGCAATACGGAATCAGCATCGGCCTTTTTGGTTGGATCGTAATTTCCAGAAGTCCAAATTATGCCCGCGTCAGTCGTATCGACCGTTATTCGTACCCCTTGTAGGGAGTAACCGATTTTAATTTTGTTCGGTAGCTGATCAATGCCTCCGCCTTGCTGAACGGTGGTATAGCCAATTTTCGGCTCAAGGAAATACATCCCTAAGTCTGACTCGCGCAACATGTAAGGGAGTCTAACGTCATCGTTTTGAAACCCTACACTCAGAATTGATTCGCGAGACAATTTTGCTGAAAGCAGACTATTAGTCTGGGTAGCTGTATAAGCATCAGTAATGCCGTAGCCACCGAGAGTGGCTGCTTTGTTCGCCTTGCCTGCCAGAGCATTTGTCATGGTGGTGGCAAAATTCGGGTCATTGCCCAGCGCATCGGCCAGCTCTTTCAAGGTATCAAGTGCTGCAGGTGACGATGCCACCAGACTCGCTATCGCTTGTTGAATAGCCGTTGTGGTTTCAGGCTTAGTGAATGCATCAGTAATACCGTAGCCAGCGAGAGTGGCGGCCTTGTTCGCCTTGCCAGCCAGAGCATTTGTCATGGTAGTGGCAAAGTTCGGGTCATTACCCAGCGCGTCAGCCAACTCCTTGAGTGTGTCGAGCGCTGCTGGTGATGATGCCACTAGACTCGCTATCGCTTGTTGGATGGCTAAAGTGACTTCGGGCTTGGTGAACGCATCACTGATGCCGTAACCGCCAAGCGTCGTTGCTTTCCCGGCTTTCCCTGCAAGAGAAACACCCAGCGATTCAGTTTTGTCCTTCAGCCACAATGTACGGTTCGCAAGCTGCTTGGCCTGCAGATTGTCGATGCCTTCAGGGCCGCCGAGGACAGGGTCTGAGGTTTCGAGTTGATAAATGCCAGTTGTCCACTCATTGGACTCGGGTAGATCGGCCATTAGCTGCTCCCATGGTTGTATTGGCCATCGCGACGCGCAACGCCGTTGTGCCGGATCGCGACAGACTGATAGTCGAGGGTCACCAGGCGGCAGCGTGCGGGCGCTACGGATAGAAGAAGGCGGCGCAGGAGCGCGGCCTGGTCGTTGGTTATGGCGCGTTGAAGCACAACGCGATAAAGGGCCCAGGCTGAAGGATCACCATGGACATTTCTGCCATTTCGGGTGATCGATCCATCACGCAGGCGGTTGTTCATGCCCTCCTGGAGCGTTACCTCGCCGAAGCCAAGCAAGCGGATGACCTCTCGCACAGCCCAGGGAGTGCCTTTGTATCGATGCAACTGGGCGGCGCTCTTGACCAGGTTGCGCTTGGCTTCATCGGACTCGGCCAGTTGCCACGCCGCCTCATCGAGCAGGGAAAACTGATCTGCCAAATTTGGCAGCAATGCGGGTTTCACCAAGTCGACCAGATAAACCAACATGGCATTGAGGTCGAGGCCCTCCAGTGTTTCGTCAAGCAATCCGCAGAGCATTGCAAAGCGCTCATCACCGGCCAGCGCCGGTGGCAGTTGGTGGTTAGCCATAGACGAACCCTGCATCCAACAACTGGATAGAGGTGCAGTTTGCCCACTCGTGCCCCTGCAGCTCGCGTACAGCGCTCGGAAGCTCAACGTCTGCTCGATACACACCATTCACCTGCAGCAGCGCGGTGAGTTGCTCCTGGACAAGATCACGTCCAAGGCCTGCACGTCGTTCAACGGCGTAGGCTTGCGCTGCAGCCTGAGCCATCTTCATAGCGCCTTCACGACTTGCAGAGTCATAGAAGGTGATGCGCGCCTTGATCTCGTAGATGACCTCGGTGGGTGCATAGGTATGTACCGTGTCGCACAGTGGGCGTACTTTCTCGCCACTCACCTGGTTCTTGACGCGCTGAAGCAGGTCAACTGAGGGCAAGCCGGCTGGCCTTCGTCTGGCCCATGCACGGCCACATCGATGATGGACTGATGCACTGCCAGCGCGTGGTAGCGATACGCGCCACGGCTGCCCGCATTGCTGAATGCCTCCGGTGCAAGAATGATACGCTCGCGATAGCGGTCATCGTCCTCGTCCTCTGCGCCGTCTGCAGTGACGCTGGTGTTGGTGGCGATCAGACCGGCTGCAGGTGGGTTGGCAATGCTGCTGATTTGGCCGACAGCCCATCCGTTGCCCAGGACACCGGCAGTCAAACAGGTCGCTATCACGTTGGTCTGCATTTGCCCGGTCGGTATGAGGGCATCCTGGTCTGTCAGGAACGAAAGCTTGGCGTCCTGGGTACTGACGCGGGTGCCTGCTGGTATCAGCAGCGGCTGCTGCGAAGCAGTCGGGATACGGAACTGCAGGGGGCAGCGGGCGGGAACGGCCAACAGCCTCGGGGTCGCCACCAATTCGCCTAGGTAATCGAGTATCGGGGCCTTGGCATAACGCACCAGGAGCTGCTCGCCAGCGCTCTGAATAGCCAACTGCAGCCGCGTCTGGGCATATGCGACCTGGTCTATGAACAGTCGCTCTACTTGCGCCGGATACAGGGTCTTTCCTGTCTTGCCCTCATATCGAGCAATCAAGTCCGCCTCGTTGGCGGCTGGATTGATCTCGACGAATACCGGTTTAGGTAGCTCGCGCATAGGACACCTCGGTCAACTGGGTGACACCATCCGCAACACGCCATTGAACCCGCAGAGTCACCTGCGAGCCCTCAATGGCCACCTGTACCTGGACTACGGAAACCCGTGGCTCCCACTGGCGAATCGAATCAACCGCCTCGCGCACCAGGTGCGGAATCACTCGATTGACAGGCCAGTCGATGTACAGATGGATGTTGCTGCCGAACTCTGGCCGGTGTGCATCACTACCCTTGGGGGTTGTCAGGATGATGCGGATCGCCTGGTCGATGTCGCGCAGGCCCTCGACCACCTCGCCGGAAGTACCGAGGGCGGGCTGCCAGTGGGCGGCGGTGATGCTGGTATAGGAGATGGGCGTATTCATGCGCCCATGGTGCTGAAACTGAACGGCTCTAGCTTTTAATCGAGTTTAAAGACGGCCTAGAATGTGACCCGAAACCAACCGAAACCATGGACGGAGACACAATGGAGCAGCTAGTAGTCTGGATCATCGCCGTAATCGGCGGCGGCACCCTGATAGGGGTGTTCTGTAAAATGAAAGATGGGTTCGGTCCAATGAACCTCCGTGTCGTGGGTATCGTATTAGTTGCTGTTCTAACCTCACTGTTAGCGGTCCTAAAGGACGATGGCTTTACTGCTGCGATAGGTGTGCTGGGCGCAATTGCAGGGTATTTGTTTGGTTCTCAGACAGACAAATGAGGTTGTTCTTCCACTGCGCTATTAGTGACTGTGGTGGTTTGAATTACCCCCTACGTCGATCACCGTTCCACTCGCACTGACGTTCCCATCGACCTGCAGATTACCTTTCATCTGCAGGTTTCCATTCAGCGTGACCTGTGGGATGTTCAATGTCGCTGAGGGCGCCTTGACCACCACCGGCTCCCCAGCTTCAACCGTGATATTTCGCCCGCATTTCACAAGCAAAGCTCCCACGCAGTCCAGCATCATGACCCCGGCTGCACGGTCGTAGGTTGAGACAGTCCCATCGCTGAAACGTACATAATCCGTGTCCTCATCGACCACTGGCGGCGGTTCTGCTGTTGAATAGACCCCGCCCAGGTACACACCACCCACGCCATCGGCATCGAGCAGCACGGCGACCTGTTCCCCAAGTTCGGGCATCAATAGGCGGCGCTTCGTGCCCTGGGTGTTGCGCTGGGGTACGTTGAGCCAGTAGCTCTCGACACCATCTCGCTCATCAAGGCGAACCCGGATGCGACATGTCAGGTAGTCCACGGCGCTGACTTCACCGTACTCCAGTTCAACGCCCATCACGCCACTACCTCGCGCTCGATGCCGTATGTCGATAGGGCAAGGTCTGGCTTGGTGTTTTCCAGCGTCATGGAGATCGAGGCCGCCGAGATCCGACACGCCTCCATATCAACGATGTAGCCGCCACTGCGCGTCATTTCATGGCGAGCGGAAGTGATCAGGTAGTTGCCCCCGAGCTTGCCTGCAACGGCCAGGGTGACGATGTTTCCGCTGACCAGGTTGGGGCGTCCCATTGCCGTCCAGCTGCCCTTTGTCCGCTCCCTGTTGGTCCTGGCTAGCTCGGCTTTAGCCTTGGCCTTCGCCTCTTCAGCCGAGGCCGTGCGCTTACGCTTCTTCTTGGTGTCACCACTGGTTGTCGTCTTACTGGCGCTGCTGGGGACCGCGACGGTCTCGCCGTTGACGATGTCATAGGCGACCAGTTTTTTACTGGCTGGGTCTTTGTGTTTGACCTTCACGGCCTTGGGGATGTCGCGGATCTGGTCCCGTATGTTGACGTTGGCCAGGTCACCGAGGACTTGAGTTGTCACAGGTGCGCCTCGGGTAAGCTCACTGATGGCATGGAACACCATCTTGTTGCCGGTGACTTTGAAGGCATAGTCATACTCCTCGGCGAGCTTACGCAGAAAGACCAGGTCCGACTCCTGCTGGGTCAACCTGTCGAGTTTGATCGGTTCGATGCTACCGACAAGGAGCAACCCCTGGCGTGCGGCTATCTGCTTGGCAACGGCATCCAGGGTGGTGTTTTCGTAGGCCTTGTGTTCTGGAGTGCGCAGCGGGGTGTTGATGCCCGTGCCGAGGGCACGAATAGTGATCGTCGAGGGCGGACAACGCAGCTCGATGCCGTCGATTTCAAACCGGCCCACGGTCCGTAGGGGCTGCCCAGCCCATCCGATGGCCAGCGCCAAGGTATCGCCGTGTCCCGGATACCAAGCGTCTCGCCACTTGCCCTCTGAGTCCTCCAGCTCGACATCCAGGTTGTCGGCCTCACCGCTCAGGAAGTCCTGATAAGTTAGCGATATCAGGTGCTCACTGATGTTCCGGGTGATGTTGCGCTGCTGGTAGGTCAGAACAAAGCGCGCCTCAGGCACCTGTGCAGGTGTTATCGCATCCATGGCGGCAGGTCCTCCGCTGCAGGTTTGGGCTCAATCATTGGAATGGCCAAGGTCAGGCCTGCAGGCAGCGCGGCGGTGATTGGCACATGAGGATTTTCCTCAACGATCGGCAGATACCGGTAAGCGTCACCGTAGTAAAGCCAGGCCAGTTGATCCCAGCGCTCTCCCTCTGTGGTGACATGGACAAGAAACATCATGCCTTCCTCGTGAGAACTTGCGCAGCCAGGCCGGAGAGTCGGGTACTGGCGCCGTCCATCTTGGTCAGTGCCTGGCCAAGTGACTCTCTCGACGCGGCGAAGCGGTCAACGATGTTGCCCAGGTCTACAGGGCTCAAGCTGGATCGAGCGCCCACGACGCTTGAGAGCACGTCCTCGCCCAGGCGTGACAAGTCAGAGCCATCATCGAGCAGGCCAGCCGTTTCCTTTAGTCCCTGCAGCGGCTCGATTGCCCGAGCGGTCACTCCCAGCAACTGGGGGACCTGGCCCAGGATCATTGAGGCATTGCCGCTCTTGACCGTCTCATAGAGGTTCTGGCCTGCCTTCAGTACGTTGCCTGCAGTTTTCGCGTGACCTATCACCAACTGGGTTGTGCTGGGAGAAGGCAGCATCCTGGAGATCAGCCCAGGAGAACCGACTACCGCTGCAGAGGTCCCGCTGACGGATGGATCAAGTAAACCAGGACGAAGAGCCTTGCGGGTAAATGCTCCCGTGTACTCTTTCAAGCTCACTTGGACTGTTGCGGATCTGATCTGACCGTTGTCAGTAGCGCGGTGGATGGCGTTGCTCAGATCGACGATGACATACGGCCCCAGGTACTGGCCGCTCCCCATGACGAATGCCAATGGCTCATGCTTTTTTTTTGCCGCTTGCAAAGCCCGCAGTCGCGCCTCGGGGTCGCCTAGGACTGAATGCAGCTCGATGGTCAAACTGTATTCGTCCAGGCCCTCACCAATCCACTCCAGCAAGGGCTTGCCCTGGATGCGAGGATGCTCTGCCCAGTCGGCTGATCCGCGTTGCTCCATACCTGTAATGCCACCGGCAAGGGTGAATTCAATGTCCCCTAGGATTGCGAACATCAGGCTGCACCTCCGGCTGCAGGTCCATAACTACGGCGTTGCTTGTCGTACTCGTAACGCTCCATGAACCGCACAAAGTCGGCATAGCTAGACTGCAAGACCTGGCCGACCTGATCACGCACACTTGAGCCACCTGGCACCGTGATCTGAGGCGAGAAGTTGAAGACCGACTGGCCGCCGCCTGAAGACGCGCCACCGCCCATCATGCTGGCCCTGGAGACGGCTACAGGATCGGGCGGCAGCAAATCGACTTTCGATTGCGCGGCCATACCTAATGCTGCGTTGCGTACCAGGCCAGCCTGGGAGCTGATCCCGATGGCGGCGCCTTCACTGATGTTTGCGCCATAGCCCATGAACACGCGGCTTGGCGACTGAATACCGAGAGTCTCGGTGAACCAGCCTTTGACCGATGAGCCGACGCCTATGACGCTGTCTTTGAGAGATCCGGCCATGTTGGTGATGCCATTGACTAGGCCCGTTATCAGCATGCTGCCGAACTCGGTAAATTTCCCAGGCAACTCAATGCCGAAGTAATCCATCACGGCCGCAAAGGCCCGGTAGAACCAGCCAATGGGAGAGAAATTGATCAGCAAACCGATGATGCCCGTCAGGCCTCCATTGAAGCCTTCCTTGACCTCGGCCCATAGACCAGAGAAGAAAGTCTTGATGGGTTCCCAATAGCGGTAGATCAGGTAAGCAGCCAAGGCGATGCCCGTGATAGCGAGTCCGATAGGATTCATCATCAGGGCACGCCCCAACCACAGTACGGCCTGGCCAGCCAGCTTAAGGCCGAACAACAACGTCCCCCCCAGGACTTTGCCCAACCCAAGCGCGCCACGAGCAATCATGGTCAGCGGAGCACCCAAGGCCATTCCGACGCCGCGTAGGAACAGGCCGCTGTACCTTGCAACTGTCGCCAGCCCGCTACCGACGCGGCTGAGGCCGGTGATCAACGGGGTGAACTTGCCCATTTGCCAAAGCCCACGCAACAGAGTCCATTTTGCTGATACCGTCCTGATGGTGGTGCCCACTGCCACAAAAGGCGATATCACCAGGTTGGCCCCGTAAGCAACACCGATGAAAGCTAACTTGGTGAGTAGCAGGCCGCCGACTAGGCTGACGATTCCTTTGATAAGAGCGGGGTTCTCGCCAGCCCAGGTAGAGAATGACTGCATAAGTGGAACAACGGCGCGGCTCACCTCGACGATGGCCGGCAACAACGCGTTACCAATTGAGATTCCTATGTCGCTAAGGTTATTGCGCAGCTCTTTAAGCTGCTCTTTGGGGCTCTCCATTCGCCTGGCCCAGTCTTGATCAAGAACACCTTTGTCAGCGGCGTCCTTGCTGCCTTGTTTGATACCGGTGAGGTCTTTCTGATTAGCAAGCGCTGGGCGCACGAAGGACAGCACCTGCTGATCGGCAAACAACTCCCCGAGCTTATAAGCCTCATCAAGCCTGGTGAGCGCCGTCTCACGCTCTTTTTGATCTTTTATATCCAGTGCCTTGCTATACGCGTTGGCAGCGGCTGGTCCTTTGGTGCCTAAGTGCTTAGTTAGAATATTAATCATGGCTTCAGCAGGCGAAAGCCCCTCACGAACCAGGTTTTTCATGCTTCTTTTAAGGTCAATCCCCGCCTTCTCAAATGCCTTGATTGTTTCCGGTGCACTAAGTTTGGAAAGGAAGTTCTTGAAGTTGTTTGCCGCTTCGTCGTTGGTGCCCGCACCTCGGCGGGCTATCTGCAAGGAAGCACCGATTTCGGCAACCGCACGCTCACCGGTAATACCAAGGGCGGCAAACTGCGGCGTAAGTTGGGGTAACCACTTGGCCATGTTCGCGAGTTCAAACTGGCCGCTCTTGCCCGCGAACGCCAACATGTTCATTGAGCGCTCAAGCCCAGCTGCACCAATACCCAAATTGTCATTGAGCGCAATCGCCACAGAGCCGAGGTCATCCATGCTAGCCCGAGTCGCGGTGGCCGATTTCGCCATCACGGGGGCGTATGCCTCTAGCTCCTTAACGTTGGAAATGCCGCCAGCAATCAATACGGCGGTGCCGTTGGCCACCTCAGTTTGAGTCTGATTCCACTTAAGAGCGGCGCCGCGCATCACATCGCCGAGGCCTTTTTCCTGCGCCTTATCGAAGCCACCAGTGATTGAGATATCGTTGGTCTGGTCTTGGAATTCGATGGCTGTACGCATCGACTGCACAATAGGAGCGCCGACAACCGCAGCCGTACCCAAGGTTTCCATGGCCTGGCCACGAAGCTCGCTGCGTTGGTTTTTAAGTGTGGCGCCTCTGGCAATGCTGGCGTTGAGGCCGTCTTGCTTGACCTTCAATTGCTCAATCACTCGGCCGACCTGGTCATACTGGCGGCGCATGCGCTCGATGCCCGAGCCACCGCGAGCGATGGATGCGGCAAGTTCGGTCCCGATGAGTTTTTGCTTGGCCGTCAGACCATCAGTCGCACGCCCGAGTTGCTGCACCGTTGACTTGGCAGAACCGAACGCGGCACTCAAGGAGCCCGATACAGCGGCGCCTATTCGCAGTCCGACTAAGACTTCATTCGCCATGGAGTACTCTGCAGGCTATCTAATTGAGGGAGCGCCCCAAGGTCAGGGGCGCCGGACGGTACAGGCTCTAGGTGTGAGCAGAATGCTTAGCGCTGTGCTTCGGCTATCTCGTTGCGACGGTCGATTTCTCGCCTACACACGTCAGCCCAAAACCAGTACCGTTCCATATCCAGCTCATCGATCTCAGATGGCTGCATCCTCAATACCAGCAGTAGCGCTTCGTCCCAGGACTGCAGCAAGGTCTCCTCCGCCAGCCATTTCCCGAAACACCTCGACGACTGTCTTGGAGTCGGCGATGTCCAGGTCCATCAGGTCTTCGATGGTGAGGCCGGTCATCTTGGCGAGCAGGAAGTCCTCCAGAACAGCCTCGTCCTTGGTATGGTTCTGCGCGGCGCTGATGTCTTTGCGTTTCAACCGAGTGATGGGCAGCGAGCTGATATACACACCGGCTGCAGAGGTGAAAGGGAACTTGAGGGGAATGCTGAGGGCGTCGGCCACGGTCGTTACTCCAAGTGATGATCAGTTGCTCTAAATGAGTCATGAGCATCGCACCTGGTCGTGGCGTTGGCTTTTAATCGAGTTTAAAGACGAAGCCCCGCACAATTGGCGGGGCTTCGATTACAGAGCTGCGATTATGGCAGAGGCGATGGTGCTGATGCTGGCGACATGGGGTAAGGCACTTAGCAATGCTGAGACAACGGGCTTGCTGGGTTTCTGAGAGGACAGATTAGCCTCAACAGCATCTACGATTTCGGACGCTTCTTTTTGCTGAGCGGTCTCAAGAGTAGAAATGATCTGCCTCAGTCCGCTCACGTAGTCCTGTAGCTCGCCCCCCATGGTCACAGTATTTGTCGAGTTATCGACAGAGCTATTGTTGACCCGCGCATTGTGACCATGAAAATTGTAGGTAATACGCTCCACTCGGGCCTTGGCTTCGGGGACACCGAGCTTTTTAACCTTCATCTGATAGTGTGCAGGGATTCCTTCAAAAGCCTCATGGAACCCTGGATCAAGAACCTCAAAGGTCTCGATCCCACCGTTTGACATACGCCTCTCAATCAGGTCGCCGACTTCAACCAAAATGTCGGAGCGGTCCAAGAAGACCCCTTTGCTTTGGACAGAGGCTTTGATCATCTCCGTCTTCTCACCGTTCTGCTTTTGAAGACAGATGGTATCGGTCATAAAATCTTCGAACATGTCGTGCTCCTTACGAATGTGGGACGCCGCGGTGGTCTGCTGCTGGCCGCATGATGACCTCAAAGCAAATCCCCGCGCAATGGCGGGGCTTTGATCAGACTTGGTGCTCAGACGGTGTTTACGCTTGCCCGATGTTCTTCTTGTACTTGGCCAACTGGTCCTGACCGCCGACGCGGAAGATGTTGGCCAAGTAATCGAGCAGCACTACCTCCTGCCCATCCAGTACCTGACGCACGTATGTTGCCGAGAACGGAGTCTCGTACTTGGTCGGGTCTCGTGGTTTATGGCTGCCCAGTTGGTACTCTTTGCCGGTGATTGTCATCATCGTCACCAGGGCCACTTCATTGACCAGGCCGCCGTTGTTGAACACCTGGACGTTGGAACGACACTGCAATTGCACGCTCTTGAACGGGGTGACCAGCTTGACCGCCGCGTCGTAGTACAAGCTGTTCCAGATGATCTTGCCCTCCAGCTTGTCGATGCCGTCTGGCAGTTCGATCAGGCCAACCATTCCCAGTCCCTGGAAGTCGCTGGTCACGGTCTTGACCGAGCCCAGATCGATCTCTTCGGCGCGGCCAAAGAAGCTGGCACCGTCCAGGTAAATCGCGGCGTTGGAAACACGGTGAGCACTAAAGCCAGCCATTATTTGGCTCCCAGGTTGACCAGGTATTCCCCGGTGATTTCGGTTTCAAAGGTTCCGCGCTCAAATGGCAGCGGCACGGTCAGCTTGTAGTTGAACAACGCATGTCCTTTTTCCAGCTCCGTCTGAGGGTTTCGCGCTGGGTCATACCAGCATTCACCGCCGATCAAGGCTTCATCGCCGATCAGCTTGCGCAGGAACAGGTTGACGCTCTCTGTGATGCTGGTGATGAGCGAGTTGGTGATCGGCATGTCCACGAACTGCAGCGAGCTGTAGCGGATCGACTCATCGGCCACGTCCTTTGTACGCCGGACGTTTTCGAAGTTGCGCATATGGGTCACGTTCGGCCAGGCCGCTGTACGGTTGCCCCACAAGCGCAGGCCGGTGCCGAATGAGTTGAAGACGGTGGTGATGCCTACTTCGTTCAGCAGGTTGACTTCACTGTTCGGATCATCGATTCGCGCCGTCAACGGGCGCTCCAGCCCGATGATGCCGAGCAGCTCCTGGTTGGAGCTGCTCCACCAGTAACCCTTGTCGTTGTCCACCTTGGCCCGCAGGCCTGCAGCACGGATCGACAGTGGCTGCAGGCGTTCGCCGTTGGTTGCAGCGTCGTACACTTTGACGTGCGGGTAGCACAAACGGGCTCGGTCGCTGCTGGTGTTGAAGTTGATGGCGCCCACCGGCCCACGACCGGCAATCACCTGTTGCACCGTTACGCCGATCGGCGCGTCGATGTAGGCGACGGCGCCAACCCTGGTAGCTTCTGAGATAAGTTCGACACCCACCGCATTAAGGGTACTGAAACCAGGGGCGATGAAAATCTTGGAGAAGAAGCCCAGGGTGTTGTAGCTATCCTGGAACGCCTTCAAGCCGGTACGGCGGCCTGCCAACGTCACCGCACCAATAACCTCGGCAGGCGTGATCTTGGACGGGTCAGCGTGGGTGTAATCCACTTTCACCTGGGCCTTGGCTGGAATAATCCCTGTCGCCAGGCGTTTTACCCGACCAGTCAGCATGTCCACGGTGTAGTCAGTGGCTAGCGTATAGGTGTTGGTGTCATCCGCCGACTTCACTTTCAGCTGTTGCAACGCACCGTGCCCGAGCTGCAGGAGATCGTTGTCGCCGAACTGGCGAGCCTGGCCCGACACATCCGTCCGATGAATCGCCGGATCGAGGACATTGACCACCAGCACAGTACCTGAGCCGAAGTCATAGATGCCGTCCAGGGCCTCGGGAATGCTGAAGCCAGTAAGGTGGGTGCCGAACTGGGCAGCATCGCCCTCGGTCAAGCACAGCGTCAGTTGATTGACTGGCCCTATGGGTGCGGTGCCGACCAAGGCAATGACTGCAGACTTGACCACCTTGATTGCCCTAGGGCCTCGCTCTATCTCGGTGGTTTCAATGCCGTGTAAGTAATTGGCGCTCATGCAGACACCCTCTGTTCAAAGTAAGTAATGCCCTGCGCGGTGATCCGGCAATGAATGGACTCGTGACGGACAAGGCCCATTTCAACCAGGAACTCAAGTGCGAACACGCACTCTTGCGGGTCATGTCCCAAGGTATGTGTCAGGTCTCGCGAGAATCCTGATTGCCCGGTTTTGCGCTTCTCATAGAGGGCTCCGAGCATGGCCTGACGGATAACCTGTTGACGGGCGATGAAGTCGCGTTCAGTGGTGCTGGCCATTAAGATTTCGCTCCCTTTGGTGCGACCTCGGCAACAGACTTGGAGGAGGCTTTAGCCTCGACCGGCATTGCCCGTAAATGCTTCAGTTCCAGCAATACCTTGGTGTATTCGTGGCCCGGGGGCAGCTCAACGCTTTCATTGGTATGCAGTTGCACTTCAAGCAGTTCATCGCCTACCCGCAGGGAGGCGGCGCTGGGTGGCCCCATATAGATGTAGCGAGTTAGGTTCATTGGACCCCCTCAAAAAAGGGTTGGATTAATAGCGCACCACCAGGTTGAGTCATCGTTTGTAGTTGAGTGGCGCGCATGGAAAAGTCCTGGCCGTATTGCCATAGTCCGCTGACCTGACCAATGAACTGTTCGGCCACGGGGCGGCAGGCCTGGTCGCAGTGCGGGGCGAACCAGCCGGTCAGGCATTCGCGGATCTCGTCCAGGTAGCCGATCACCCCGTCCTTGCCATTGAGCTGGCGAAACACCAGGGTCAACCGAATAATCAGGGTGCGGGTCTGGAACACCGCATCGTTGGCTTCTGATCCGCCAAAGGTCGATTTGCCGTAGGCCAGCAATATCGCCCCTCGGGGGTGGTTCAGGCGGTAGGCCGCAGGGTTTTCAGGAAACAGCTCGACCATCAGCGTCTTGCTGAAGGTCTCCTGCAGGCGCTGATGCATGGCATCCAGCAGCTCCTTGGTTTGGGTTTTGGACCGGTTCATCGGTATTGCTTCCAAAGGTCACCACCGAACTGTTGACGACGAGCGCGAACACGGACTTCACCCGGCTCGGGCGTGGCCTGACCACTGGGCATACCCAGGGTGACCACGCCGTCGCGGATGCTCTCCAGGAGCTTGATGGTGTCCTTGCGGCTGTCCTTTACCGCGTCGGGCAACGCACCTTCCGGGCGGCGCTGATAGAGCCAGTGGCGAGCCAGGTAGACGACTGCATCCCGCAACACGGTTGGCACTGGATTGAGTGGCAAGTCGTAACGACCACGTAGATAGCCATCAACCAGCTCCTCTGCCTGGCGGACGGCATCCTCGATCACGTTCTCGTTGGGCTGCTCGGCTGCGGGGTCATCGTTCGAGAGCTGAACAAGGGTCAGCTCTGGAATAGCCCGCCCGATGTCATCACGGCTGCAGTAGCGCATGACTGGTCAAATTCCCCGGACGATACGGATGACATCACCTGCAGCAGTTGCTGCGTCCATGGCGAAGCCGTTCGACTTACCAGAAGCGAGAGTCACCGCACGTCCCGAGGCGTCCGACTCGACCTCGACACCGGCCACGACCGCTGCACCCGCTGTGATCAGGCAGATACCCAGCACATTGACCGGAGCCACACTGTCAGCTTCGGTATCGGCTTGAACCGTGCCCAGGGCCTTGGCACCAGCCCCGCAGAGCCCACCAGCAAAGCTGGCAAAGCGGTTGCGGGGAAGATCGACCAGGGCGACCACCGAGATGGTAAGAACAGGTTGTTGAGTCTTCATTTTTCGCTCCGCAACGGTTTGATAATTCGGCGGTTCAACAGCGGCACCGCGTCCTTGTCGTTCAGGAAAACTTCATCGCCCTGGTGATACCAGGTGCCGTCATGCAACACGCACGACACATCCGTAACCAGGTAACCAGGCAGCTCCTGGGCAGAACCTGGGGCAGCAGTTGCGTCAACTGCCGTCGTGCTTGGTGAAGGAGCGCCTGATTGCGAAGGTGCTGCAGAGGCTGGGGCGCCCACTGCGGCTTGGCCGACATCCCCCGGAGCCACTTCTTCAGCATTTACCAATGCGCTGTCCTGGTCTTGTCCTGTCTTCTTCGTAGCCATGGAAACCTCAGACGTTGATATCGGAAATCAGGTAACCGGCATCAGCGCCCACGACCACGGGCTTGTAGATGTCAGTGTTACGAACGAAGCGCACTTTGCCGCCCGAGCCGTCATAGGTATCGATCTCGGGCATACCCTTACGGCGCAGGGTGTAGCCGAAGCTCGGCTCGTCGTAGTCGGCCTCGGCGCCAGCTGCAGGCTTGGCCACATAGGCCAACGTCATGTTGTCACTCCAGATATCGGAGGTGTTGACCGAGCCCGCCAGGGATTCACCGATCAAAATGTCCTGGATACCGAACAGGGCTTTCAGATGTTCAACGGTGATCAGCTTGCGTTCGGTCGAACCCAAGGCCGCCTGAAGCTTTGGGTGGAACTTCAGAGACTGATACACCGAAGCGCCCATGGTCATGGTGTTAGGGCGAATACCGATTCGACTACGAACCACTTCCTTGCCTTGCTCAACCACGGCGATGGGATCGCCACCGCCATTGCTCCATTGGCTGGAGCCGGACAGGGTGACCTTGGCACCTGGAAGGAAAGTGTTGGGGTTTTGCGCCAATTTGGCGCAGAGCACCTCGCGGCGCAGGTCGATGGCGTTGACGACGCGTCGAGAGGCTCGGGCTTCAGCATCGAACATGGACTCGTTCTTCTCGCGGTAGTCCACGGGATAAGCGAGGTCATGTTCACGCAGCACCACGTCGAGACCGTCAACATCATCCGGGGTCATGACGTTGGATTGGGCACGGATTGCCCGCTCGGTGTCGTAGACCTCGAAAGCCTCCTTGCCGAACACCGGAATGACCCCGGCTTCCTTGTCCATCAGCGCAATAGGGAACAAGCCCTCGCCGATGTATTGGGCATTGCGATAACCACGCGCCAGGTTAGTGAGAACCGGATCAACGATCCGCAGTTTGCTCAAACGATCAGCCATGATGACTCCTTGTTACTTGATGAGTTGGCGAACCGCCGACTCGTAAGGGATGTTTTTGTCGGCGGCCAGGGCAGTTGCACGGTTGTGCAAGCTGAGGCGGTCGGGGTCGGTGTTCTTCTCGGCGAACTCCAGATCGCTTGGGACATGCAGATCGCCCTGGCGGTGCTTGCTCGCTTGCTCCGCGAAGTCGATCTGTTGCGGCAGGTCGTCGAAGATTGCCTTGAGGCCGTCGATAACCGGCTTGCGTTGATCGCCTTCGCCGAACTCCAGCGGTGCATCACCTGCCTCGGCGAAGTCCAAGGCGGCGATCAGTGCGGCGGTGTGTTTGGGCAGCAGCTTGCCTGCACCAACCAGGCCTTCAGCGAAAGCCAGGTTCTTGGTATGACGTTGGGCAGCCTGTTCCTTCTGCTCCCGTTCCTGGTGTGCGGCCAACTGAGTTTTGAGGCGAGTGTTTTCCGCCTCCAGGGCGGCTTTTTCCGCTGGGTTCACGGGGTGTTCCTCGGTGGTGGGTTTGTTGGATGGAGTGGGTTCGGTGAATGCGGGGCTGTCGACTTCGCGGCGGGACTCCGCCAGCAAGTTGTCCACGTCCCAACCAGGAACAACGCGGTCAGCGTCTTCCTGACTGAACTTGTCGATGAGCCACTCGCGCAGGCGGCGGAACACTCCGGCCGAAACGCTATCGCCGAAGTCGCCGAACTCGACGACGCCTTCCTCGTCCTCCGCCAGTTCGATGGGGCGGAGCCCTTTGACTGACGGCGGCTGCGCCCCGAGAAAGCCGACATGACGTAGGTAGTACACGCCCGGCACCGGGTTGTTGGCGGCGTCGGGGTGATAGAAGGAGGCAGAGATCTTCTTGAATTTCTTTTGCGCCACCAAATCCGCAAAGGCCACATCAACCTCATGTGGAACTGCGACCAGGCCGTCAGGGGCGGTCGAAAGCGATTTGACCCAACCGGCTGCAGGTGCATCGTGCTTGGGATGGCCGATGACCAGCGGAGCTTCATGCAATGCCGGATCGTAGGCGAGTACGGTGGCGGCCAGATCGGACTCGCCAAAGGAGATGCAGGCGCCACTCATGGTGACGTGGTTGCCCGGCTTGAAAATGTGGAGTGGCTTCATGGTCTGTGCGCTTCAGCTGAAGGTGATGCGCACAGATTGGGCGAATGGACGGCCTAAGGCTTTTAATCGAGTTTAAAGACTGCCGTGAACAGACTCAGTATTGGCCTTTGAGGTGCTCCGTCACGGTGAAGGGTTCAAAAATCGGTTCCGAGCGGATTTGATTCATTAAGCCCCAATAACAGTGTCTTGCGTAAGGGTTTTCAAGTGTGTCGGGATATAGAAATTTGTAGCGTGATGAACCACCACCGTCAGGAGTAAAGCTACGTGAGTACTCCGGCAACAAATAGTTTTGAATCCCCCAGTAAATATTGTTTAGAAACTCAACAATTGTGCTTGCGTGATACATGGATACGTTGTCATGAAAGGACTCGTATATTTCTTCTTGAGCGAGCATTGCTTGGAATAAGTCAAAGTCATGACCTGCTTCTTGCAGAAGGCTCCGCAAGTCCGCTGCGACTCCGACAGATCGCAAAGTGTTGTGCTTTGAAACGTTGCCGACGATTTTAAGCAGCAAGAGCCTTGAGATTTGGACCTCGGTTTCAAGATCTAGCGATGGCAACCAAAGGGCGACGGTGATTTTCTCATTCAACCAATCAGCAAAAATATTCACTGATTTTCTCAAATCACTCACAGAGTTCCCCACGGAGAAGCTTGGAGTATCGCTAATGCCCCTTAGAGCGCTTAGGTAGGTTGCTGATGGAACGGGGGCTTTTGCATCTGTCTTTGATAGAAAATCTACAAGGGCGATGAAGAAAAACTGCTGATGTGTCATCCCTTTAAATTGGATGCTCTTATGGTCGCCCTCACCACGTATGACCATTAACTCATGATTGACCATCGACCTAATCATCTCGACCACAGCGGTCAAGTAAACAACCTCTTCTTCCATTTTGTTCATTTGGTTCTCCACAAGCGCAGTTTAGTCTGCTGTTTGGCAGCATAAAGCCCAGCAAAAGCATTTATAAAGCTTTACGGTAGCGTCCAAAGACCCTGATGATGAATCGGTGTAGCAACGTTGCTAAACCCCCTCAAAGAGCCTTACAGGCGGGCAGCTCTTTCTATGTGGTTCAACGCGAGTTCCAGGATCGCTTCCTCTGCTTCGGGCTGCAGCTCGCCCTCGGCGTCCATAGGCAGGTATGGGCGACCTGGAATGTCACCCCACAGGTGCGGGAAGTCTGACTGGTTACCCCCGAACTGCATCATGGCGGCATAAGGTTTGTTGCTGCCGACCAGGGCCGAGCTATCGGTCGCCCGTGTTGTGATCGAAGCGGCCAGTCCTGCCGAACTGACCTGCAGCATCTGCCCAGGCCAGTTACCGGTTTTCTCCCGGCGTGCAGTGGTGACATCGGACAGGTCTTCCCAGTCGGGCCGACCTTCCTCGCTGAAGTTCTCCTCGGTCTGGCTGGCCAGCTCGGCGCCGATGCCGCGCATCAGTGGCGCCAGATCGCCTACTGCCCACTCAACCCGACGCAAGGCCGCCTGCAGGCGTTGGTGATCCAGTTCAACGGTGAACATCTCAAGTCTCTCCAGCAGCTGCTGCTTGTTTCCGTTTTAGAACATCCGCCAAGCCAGTACCCGGTGCGTGATTGAATCCCGGATCAGTACGGAAGGTGATGGGCTTGCCCGCTGCATCGGTGGTACGGATGCCGGTCACGGACGCTGTGCGGACTTCGCCGGTACGCTTGTCGATGCCTGTTTCCACAGTCTCTGTGAAGAGACGCCCCTCGCTCGACTCGACCTTCAGGCCCCGGCGCTTGGCCGCAGACTCGCTCAACGCCGTCACGCGGCAACGGCAGTTGAATCCGTTGGGCGGGTAGATCGCCGACCAGATCGGGTCGTCATGGCGATACACCCTGCCACTTAGCGCACGATGGCTGGGCCGCGTCTTGCCGTCCAGTATCGCCACATACATCCAGTACGGATGGGTCTCGGTGGTTTGCTCCATCTCAGCTTTACGCCCGGCCATGTACGCGCTCTGCAGGTTGGTTTGATAGATGGTCTTGAGACGGCGCGGGCTGCCCAACTGGACCAACTCGCCGACACCCTGACTATCAACAATCACCTGTTTGCCCCACCAGCCTTGTGACTCAAGTGTGGGCTGCAGGGCTGCAATGAATTGCTTGAGGGTCTGACCTTCCTGTAAGGCAGTCTCCAGCGCACCACGAATGTCCGACAGCAGATCAAGGCGCATGGCCTTGGCGACGGTAAAGGCTTTGTCGTGCGCCTGGTCGAGCATCTCCTGCCAGTTCCAAGTAAGCGCATAGCCTTTGGACTTCAGGTAGGCCACAGCGTTTTTGGGCTCAAGGCCGAAGATGGCCTTGAGGTCAGCCGGGGTTGGGCTCGTGTTTGTGGTTGTCATCAGTCGTCCCGATCCACACTGGCACTCAGCCGACCCCATGTGCCAGCCATGAACAGCAATCGCGTGAGGTTCTCCTGCAGGGCCTGGTCATCCATCGTCGGATGCAGCTCCGCAAGCAGGCCGAGCGCCTCGGTATCGGTGCGAGCGCGTAGCAGTGCATCGATCACAGAGGCAACGACCTGTTCACTCTGCTCCTGGAGCAATTCAGCGGGAAGGCTGTTGATGGCTTGATCAAGTGCTACCTGGTCGAGAATAGGCGCGAGGGATGCCTCGGCAAATTCTGGAGACTCGGTTGGAGCTTGAGTCTCGTCCAGGTCGCCATCCTGCAGGTTGTAGGTGCGCTTCCAATACTGAGGTGTGAATTTCACGCCTGCTTCAGTTAGGGACTTATCGCGGTCAGCCTGGGTCTTGTCGATCTCCTCCTGTTCCCATAGTTCGTACACAGGCGCGATGACGTTCTCGCCGAAGTTCAGATCCACCAACCGGCGTATGACCGCGTTCATGGTCGCGGCAACAATGCCCTTGTCGCCGTCGCGGATGTCCTTGGTAACCTCCAGGCCTGCTGTTGCGCTGGCCCGGTTGCTGTTGGCCTCGGTTGTTTGGTTTTGTCCCAGCAGGCCAACGTTGATTTCACTACGGCAATAGACCAGCAACTCGCGATAGACATCGGCGCTGCCAGCTTTACCTGCAGCCTCCATGATCTCGACGCTGGAGTCATCCGGTATAACGGCAACTGCGTCCTGAACCATTGCTTCCAGGCTATCGAGCAGCAAATCAGTTTCGCCGGTACTGGCCCCGCGAGGGTGTTTACCGATCACCCAAGGTGATCCGTACTTCTCGGTGAACTGGACCCAGAACTTCAGGCCTCCCTTCATGAAAATCACTGGCCAAAAGCACATGGACAGATCGGCGAAGCCATACGGGTTGTTGTAGGTCGCATCCTGACGGGCCACAACAAAGCGTTGCGGATCGCACAGCTCGCCAGTCAAGCCGGCATCGCGGGCACGGAAGCGCAAGTTGTTCTCCTGGTCGTAGAGGAACCACTCGGCGGGCTTGCCCAGCAGATCCTCGGGCACGATGTTCATGCCGACCGGACGCCACATCAGTTCAATGGGTTGGAACCCGTACAGTGGCGCGTCCAGCATCTCGCGAATAATGCGGTCGAGATCGAGGTCGGCGAGCCAGTCCCGTACGAAACGCTCAACCCGCACCGGGGCGTTGCCGCGCTTCAGATCGCGCTCCAGGGCGAGGACTGACGACTTGCGGCGGCGGATGTTGCCGCCGACCAGGGCCGAGCTGCGCAGATCCCGATAAACCTTAATGTCCTTGCCCTGAGCCTTGAGGATCGGGTCGGGGTTGGGCAGATACATACCCAGCGCCTGCGCATCGAAGCTGCGCGCACGGCTGGCGATATGTTCGGTCAGGCCCTTATGTTTCGGCTCGGCGAAGTTGACGAATTCCGTGGGGGTGACCCACACACCTTTCTGATTCATGCGTACCCCTGGGTGATGCGGGCGCCCTGGCGAGGACGGCGAGACTTAACGGTGACTGGGCCATTCGGGCCATCACTGGCATTCAACGCGAGAAAGCCCGCCCAGGTCCGGTCGGCGTGACCGGCCACATCGGATTCGGCCACAAAGCGTGGCGCCCCTGTAGGCCCCGCGACCTTCTGAAGCTTGTGCAGGTCGTTACGCAACTCGGTGTCACCCAGGGGGATGCGAATCTGTTTGTCCTGGAACACTTCCTTGCCTCGGGTGGCCATGGTCAGCTTGCTGGCGGTGTTGAAAACCACCCCTTCGACCCGCATCGAGCCGTGCCGCCGCTTGGCATCTTCCACGGGCTTCTCACCCATACCGGTTTGGTCAATGCAGCAACGCAACACCCGGTAACGGGCGAACACGTCATCGAGCAGGGTGTCTTGCTCCAGGAAGGACGCGCGTTTACGGGTGATGATTTCCCGCGTCCAGTACACATCGCCAACCTGTTCCAGCACCCAGATCACGTACAAGTCATTGCGGATGCCGATATCGACACCCACAAAACACGGCCCACCGCTGTACAGCTCCGGGCGACCGGCCTGGTCATGTTCCACATCGTTGATCAGTTCAAAGCTCAACCAGGCACTGGCTTCATCCAGCCACTGCAATTCAAATTCCTGCGCCCAGGCATCCTCATCATTGAGGGCGGCGCGCATCTGCTCGATGTCCCGAGGCAGACCGTCAGCAACAGCAGCGTGAATATCGACCGTATGCCGCGACCAGATCTCGGCCAGCTTCTTGTCAGTCATCAGCTCATAGAACTTATTGCCCTTGCCGTTCGGGGTGCTCGTGATGCGCAGCTTCCAGCCGTTGGAGATCACGGGAAACAAGGCCGTCCAGATCTTCCGACTGTCCTGGTGAAAGGCGAATTCGTCCAGGAACACGTTGGCGCTAAAACCCCGTGCGGTATCGGGGTTGGCGGGCAAGGCAGTGATCTTCGAACCGCCCGGCAAGACCACATCCAACATCGTGAAGCGTTCGCCAGAGGCCCCTTTGAACTCGCCCTCGATCTCCTGCACCGCCAGGTTATAGGCGCGGCAATGTTTCTTGACCCCTTCGTCCATGGCTTCCTTGGCCTGGCGTTCGCCACGGGACAGAATGACCCAGCGAGTACGACCGCCACGGGATTCAGCCTCGAAACAGTCATCGACGATTTCCAGGGTGCTGGTGAAGGTCTTGCCGGTTTGGCGGGCAAACATGCCGATCTTGAAACGCTCACGGTCGCGCAGCCATTTTTTCTGGTAGGCGAACAGCGGTACGGCGGGCTGCAGGATGCTCATAGCCCATAGACCTCTTGTCGAATGCGTTGCAGGGTGTCTGCTGACAACGCGCCCGACTTGCCCAGCTCGTCCAGTTTGCCTTGCTGCTCGCGCACCAGGCGTTCCTGAGCGGCCTTTTCGATGGCCTGGCGCTCCTTGATACTCAGGGTGCGGGCCTGCATAGTGTTCTTCGCCGCCCGCGCCAGATCGGCCACTTCCTTGGTGGTGACATCATCCTTTTCGTGAGCACCCACAGCGGCCTGGTAGGCCAGGGTCGATATCGCTTCGACCAGCAACGCCCCGGTCTTGTCGGATGAGTCTTCCCCGAAGGCGCCCACGAAGGCCTCGGCTTGCTCACGGTGCTGTCGGGCCTTCTCAGTCAGTAGATCAAAACCCAGCTTGAAGCGCCCCAGTGCGCTACGGCTGGGGGCTTTTTCGTTAGGAAAGCGCGACCGGATATCAGACAGCATGTCATCCAACGTCATGCGGTCTTCGCGCAAGAGCTTCTGGATGTACGCCTTGACCATCGGCGGCAGACGATTGATGGACGACTTGCCTGCCATGGTTATGCCCCTGGCCGCTTGATGCCTGGCACACGAGCTCGGCCTGCGGCGATGTCCTGGCCGCGCTCGGTGAGGGTCGCCACCAGGACAGGGCCGACATCAGCCAGCGTCAAGGCGCCTTGTTCCGCTAGCCAGTGCAGTTCGGTTTTCACTTGATCACGGCTTAGCGTATGGCCGTAGCTGTCCAGGGCCATAGTCAGCACCGAGCTGTTGGCACGGTAGCCGCCCATCTCGCCCAGCAGGCGAAGAATGACCAGGCGATAATCCTGACGTAGAAATTCGGCGTATTGGGTCATGTCTTCTCTCGCAGCAAGTAATCATTGATCCGGTCCAGCGAGCGGGCTAAAGGGCCAAGCGCTTCCTTGACCCCCGACAGCTCGGCTCGTACCGCCTTCATGTCGCCCAAAAGGTCAGTGACGGCAGTCTGGTCAGGCAGGTGCCGGACGTGCTCTTCCAGGGCGACAATGCGAGTACGCAGCTCCAGCAGTTCCTGAGCACTGGCGGCCTGTCGCTTGGTCATCCAGGTGTAAATGCTCAGTACCGTTAACATCAGCCATTGCACGGTCTGAAAGCCGAAGTTCAGTTCATTGAGGTTCATCGAATCCCTCGCTTACGCAGGTGCTCAAGTGCTGATTTGCAGTCCACGCAGTGCTCAGTTCCAGGCTCGGCCTGGCGGCGCTCTTCTGGAATCGCATCGCCACATTCTTCGCAGCGATATGCCGAAGGTCCTGAGCGGCGCTGTGTCCTGGTGTTGTGAATCTGCAACGCGGCTTCGTTGAAGTCGTTGTCTTGAGCCAGATCAGCTACATCCATATGCGGTCAGTCCTTGTGTTGAAACGCGATGAGTTGGGCACGGATACCCAAGGCCCAACGACCGTAGTCCTGGGCGAAAGCGAGGATGTCTGCGGGGGTGACGCCGCTTTCCAGTAGTTCTTGCGTAGAACCGGGGGCTGCCCAGGCGGCTGCATCATGGACGGTGGTGTTGGTAGCTGAGGCGGCGGCAGGCAGATCGGCTCCACCGAGGGCGAGATTGAAGTCGCGCACCCAGCCAGCAGTAAACACGCAGTGAGGGATAGGAGCAGGCTTGGCAGCAGGCCCCGGTAGATAGACAGTTGTGACATTGGGGATGTGCTCCTGAAGCTCTTGATGTGCGTCGGAAAGCTGCTGTTGGGTTTGCTGCAGTTGCCGGACAACCTGGTCCGCGCGCTCGGCCTGTTCCTGAAGCGCCGAAAGATTCGCCTGAGCCAAATCAGCACGCTGATCCGCGTGCTTTCGCTCCAGCCTTGCCAAGGCTTCGTTGCCCACTGCGCGCTCACGAGCGGTGGCACCTTTATCGCCTGCAGTGAAAGCAATCAGCACAGAGATCGCCCAAGCAAACGCAAGCAGGACTGGCGCGTAGCGGCGCAAGACTTCAAGTACGCCCATGGTTGAGGCTCCTACGGCTACGTGCCTTTCGTGCAGCACGACGAATAGCGGCAACACGAGGCTTGCTGGCCTTAGTCAGCGGCTGGGGGCCGTGCCAGCTCGCCACGCCTGGCGATGACCAGGAGCGTGGGAGTAGCGACAACAGATGGTTGAACACGCGGGCCAGCAGGTTCATGGGATGCCCCCTTGATCCGGCCCTTGCTTCACCAGCCGTGCCAGGAAGAGCAGCACGGCCAACACGCTGTTGACTGTCGCGTAGGTCGAGGGGGAAAGCTGGGCCTCCCACATGGGCAGGATTGTTACCTGCAGGAGGCCCAGCAATGCGATGACGATAGCCAGCTGGACGCTATGGAGCTTCCAGCAGCAATGGCAGTTGTCGATCAGCTTCATGCCTGCTCCCCGTGATAGGCGTCGGGGACGACTCCGGCCAGGTGCAGGCCATCGTTTACCAGCGACTCTCCGTACCAATTGCCCTCGGGAAGTGGGCCGGAGCCGTTTTCATGACGAACAATTGCCTCAACCAGAGCCCGCATGGTGCGGTAGTCGTACACATCGATCCTGGTATCGGGGGATACGCCCACGCGGGTAGCGACTTGGCGAATATAACTCTCAGTGTTGTTCTCGTTCGGCGGTGCCCAACGGCCAATGATTTGGCGGATGGTGCGCAGCTGGTGCTTGTCTTGGTAGGTGATCAGCGTCCTGGCTAGGGCACGGATGCCCCATTGGGCGCCGGTGAACTGAACGAATGCGGGGTCATTTTGGTTCGCTGACATTCCCTGCCAGCGGGTGCCTTTGACATGGCGAATGTTGCCGGGGTTGAAGTTGCGGATACCGCGAGGGCTTTCGGGTCGCATGGGACGCCTCCTGTAAAGGCGCCGGGGGTTTCAGGCGCCAGAAATACACACGCCGCCATTCTCGGCGGCGTGGTACAGGAAGGCTTTTAATCGAGTTTAAAGAGAACTAAGTCTTGGTTAACGTCTGTTTAGGCCCCTCATTTCACGAGCCCCATCCCACGATATAAGCCTCGCCCACCTGCAACAGCATCTGAGTGCGTGCTGCCCTGGATTCGATTCACCGCATACAAAGAAAGAAGCTCAGTACAGTCTTGCTTTTCCTTTGTCCCTAAGAGTACGGCGTTCACACCTTCAATGAGGTCTGTTGCTTCTGCATAGTGCCCCTCAGAGCGTATTTTTTTTGTAATGAACCAGACAATGTCCGCAAGCTTGGCCTCACTTTCAACATTGCAAACGGTCATTGCCCTTGTCAGAGCCACTTGGGTTCGTTTGACCTCTGGGGAGCTTGCTTCAACGTCTTTATCGAGGCTCACGATAGTGAGTTTCTCTGCGACAGTTTCCGCGACTGCGGCTACGGAGAACAAAGCTGCAAAAACAAAAATTAGAGTTCTCAATTGTAACATCCTTGTTGTTGACGCCGATCTGGGCAGACGCGGGCCTGAGAATAACCATCTATGACTACTTGCAGGCAAATTATTAGTATGACCCTAGCCAATCTACTTACCAGAGGAAGCCAAGACTACAAAAGCAAAAAGGCCGCTCACACCTGTGACCACCATGGACCAAATCCTCATTGTCGCGGGGAGATAGTCCTTGATGGCGTAGCTAAAGACGGCGATAAAAATCAAGACTAAAAGAAGCTTCAGCATAAAAGTATCGAGCCTTTTTTTATACTCCTCAGCCTCTCTTCTCTCGCGCTCTTCGGCCTCAACTTGGTCGTGGTTATGTAAATTGTAGTCACAGTGCATGCATAACTTGGTATATCGCCAAGTGACTTTTCCGCATTGCGGGCACTCTCTTGACCTGTCGCTTCCTTGAGGTGGAGGTTGCTTGGTCGAATTTATTTCAAAGTTTTGGGTTCCGAGATTTATATTCCCGTGATTACCTTTAATTTTAATAACCAGCTCGTGATCTTTCCCATCATTAGGCAGGTTCTCAATCTCTTCAGTGAGCCTAGCCGAAAGTTTGGCTACTAACTCTTCATCGCCTCGCATAACGCTCCTTTGCTAATTCAGCGATTTACCACCAACTTTAAGACTCGTTCCATCTGGGGCTCACTCAGTTCTTGATCTGCGCTGAGAACGTTGTAGACCTCCGAAGCAATAGCCACCAGCTTTTTTGTTGTCCATTGCTTGCCTGCCAATCGGGCTGCTTTCTCAAGCATTTCAGTAATTCGCTCCAGGCGATCCACATCAATTTTTCCCGCCATCACATCACTTTTAGTGACGTCGCCCGAGCCAGCTCGCCCACCTGTGAGGATGAATTGAACATCGGCACCCGCCCGAGCAAAAGAGAACAATACATCTCCACCAGGAACGGTAGCGCCTCGCTCATAACGCCCCCATATTTCGCGAGAAACACCACAAATTTCAGCGATTTCGGCCTGTTTAAGACCAAGACGAACACGCTCTTCCTTCATGCGCTCAGCTGAAAGAGAAGAAAAAGACACAAAAACCCCTTGAAAAAGAGAACTACAGTTCTCATAATCGATCAAACAAACATCAACCATCTTTGCATCACAGGAGCCACCACCATGGCCACCCATGCCAAAGCCCTAACCGCTCACCAGGTGAAGGAAAACTTCCGACGCGCTGGAAAAACGTTCACTCAATGGGCCAAAGAAAACGGCTACACCCGCAACGAGGTGTATCGCGTACTCAACGGCCAGGCCAAAGCCAATTACGGCAAGGCCCATGATATTGCGGTGAAGCTCGGCCTCAAGCCGACTGCCGCATTGGCGGCGTAATGGCTACCGCATCGCAGTTCCGTACTTGCCCTTTGAGGCTTGAGGCGCCACAGATCGTCGTACTTTCTGTGCTTCGCTCAAGTGATCGCACAGCCAAGCCAATGTCCTGGTCGCTTCAGCCTCTATGGGCTGCCCAGGCCAGCGGACCGAAAGCAACGCCTCGTGGAGCCCTCCGGGCGAAACAAGCCCTTGAACTTCAAGCGCTGCGGCGAGACGTAACCAGCTCTGCGCCAATGCATTCACCTGCGCCTCAAGTTTCTCAATACGGTCGTTCATTTCTCAAATCCGTGTTGGGGAATGTACCCCAAAACATTGCATCCAACGCAATCACTTTGCATAGCTGCAAAAGTTCAGAAGTTTTGGAGCATCTATCGGAAAGGTCCTTCCAATGAGCCGCCGTCGCTGGAAGAACATCCAACCCACCTCACTGCGTCATGCACTGGAACTGTGCAAGGACTTCGCCAAGGACGCCCATAACAAAGGTGTCGAGCGTATCGCCGATGAGATGGGGGTGGCTGATCACTGGTCGGTTTACAAGTGGCTGCAGACAGGCCGTATGCCCGCCAACTTAATTCGTCCTTATGAACGGGCCTGTGGCTGTGACTACGTCACTCGCTGGATTGCAGCCAGCGCTGGTCGGTTAACCATTGACGTACCTACGGGCCGGAACTGCACGGCCCAGGACACGCAGGCTCTGCAGGAGCTTCTCACCACAGCAGCCGGCAGGTTGCTCGCCTTCTATTCCAAGAACTGTGAAGCCGACGAAACCCTGGCGGCCATACAAGCCGCAATGGAAGGGCTTGCTTGGCACCGAGGCAATGTCAGCCAAACCCAACACCCACAACTTGAACTGGAGGGGCAGCCATGAGCCGCACCGTCTCAGCCGCCGCGCGCGTGTTGCGAGTCCTCAAGGCTTTGAAGGGCCACACCGTGACCGGCCTTAGCAACAACGATCTGGCCCAACTCACCCAGGACAGCCCGAGCAACATCACGCGAGCGATGCAGACCCTGATCGAGGAGGGGCTTGCGGTGAAGCTGGACAACGGTCGTTTTGCTCACTCAGTGGGTGTGCTGCAGATCGCCCAGGCCCACGCCGAGCATATGGCCCGCCTGACTAACCGCATGCAGGAAATCAATCAACGCATAGCTGCTGGATCGATGAACTAAGGAGAACACCATGGCACGTACTAAAGCCCAACCTGTAGAAACAGTCGATCTGCCAGTCCTGAATGGCGAGATGCTCACCGCGAACCAAAACACAATGGCGGCGATACTTGCCTCGCACAGTGAAGAGCGAGACCTCCTGAATCAGTTGCTTGGTCAGGCTCAAATGGCTGACTCGTTTGCCAAATTTTCCCTGACCGTCAGGACTTCCAAACTTGCTTACGTCAAGGAAAACAAGCTCTACAAAGTATTGAAGGGTAAAAAAACTCCTGACGGTCAGGGATTCTTGTCTGGATCGTGGGACGAGTTTTGCGGACTACTTGGCAGATCTGTAGCGCAGACTGATGAGGATATTTCGAATCTCCGAGCGCTAGGTGAGGAAGCCCTCGATTCCATGTCCCGCATGGGCATCGGCTACCGCGAAATGCGCCAGTACCGCCGCCTTCCAGAAGACCAAAAATCGGCCCTGATTGAAGTGGCCAAGACCGGTGACAAGGACGCCTTCCTTGATCTCGCCGAAGAAATCATTGCCAAGCACGCCAAGGAAAAGGAAGAGCTGGGCAAACGCCTGGACGAAACCAACGCCGACTACGAAGCGCAGAGCGAAGTCATGGCGAAGAAAACCAAAGAACTGGACAGCACCAAGCAGGAGCTGGAGAAGCACCGTAAACGCATCCAGACCGCCACCCCTGACGATGTCCTCAAAGAGCTGCGCACAGAGATTGTCGCACTGCAGTTTGAAGTCGAGGCAAAGATCCTGGGCGAATTGCGTGAAGGCTTTTCCAAGATGGCTGAACACGGTGAGGAACATGGCGTAGATCACCGAGCTTACCAGGCGGACCTGATCCTTCAACTCGAAACCACCCTGGCTACCCTGCGCAGCGAGTTTCACCTGCACGACCAGCAAGGGGGCGCCCCGGCCTGGATGGGCCAGGCCGAGGCTTAATCCATGAATCCGGTACTGACCCAGCAACTGGCACAGATCGCCTTGCGTGCGGAGAGCGCTCCGCACGGTCAGCGCACTGCAATTTACAAGGCAGGCGCAGCTGAGCTGGGCGTTTCCATTCAAACACTTCAGCGCAAGCTGAAGGAGGTCCGAGTAACGAAGCCGCGTAAACGCCGTAGTGACGCAGGCAACAGCGCCTTGCCTTTGGATGAAGCTCGGCTGATATCAGCGATGTTGCTGGAGTCGATCCGAGCCAACAACAAGCAGTTGTCCACGATTGAGCGCGCTGTTGAACGCCTGCGGAGCAACGGCTTGATCCTGGCCGGGCGAGTCGATGAGGCGACAGGGCTGTTTCGACCGCTGACCAGTGGCGCCATCAGCCGCGCCCTACAGGGTTACAAGCTGCACCCGGACCAACTGCTGCAGGATGCTCCCGCAGTGTCGCTGGCCAGCAATCACCCCAACCACGTTTGGCAGGTTGACGCATCGATCTCGACGCAGTTCTACCTCGCCGACAGCGGCGCCCAGGTCATGAGCAAGGCCGAGTTCTATGACGGCAAGCCCGGCAACTTGAAGAAAATCGAGCGTCAACGCCTTTGGCGCTACGTCATCACGGACCACACCAGTGGCACCTTGTATCTGGAGTATGTCCTGGGGGCGGAGTCCGCAGAAAACCTGTGCAACGTGTTGATCAACGCGATGCAAAAGCGTCACGAGGCGGACCCATTCCACGGCGTGCCTTGGATGCTGATGACCGACCCAGGTGCGGCCATGACCAGCGGCATTTTCCGTAACCTGTGCCGCGCCATGTCCATTGAGCTGATCATCAACCAGGTCGGCAATGCGCGGGCAAAGGGTCAGGTCGAACAAGCGCACAACATCGTTGAACGGGAGTTTGAGAGTGCGTTGAAGTTTCAGGCAGCGAACAGCCTGGAACAGATCAATACCTGGGCCGGAAAGTGGATGCGGTACTACAACGCGACTGCGATTCACACCCGGACCCGGCGCACCCGGTACGGCGTTTGGCAATTGATCAAGCAGGAGCAACTGCGCCTGGCACCGAGCATTGAGGTCTGCCGTGAGCTGGCTGTTAGCACGCCCGAGTACCGGAAGGTCAGCAACTTGTTGCGGGTTTCGTTTCGCGGCGCTCAGTTCGATGTCAGCTCAGTACCTGATGTGATGGTGGGTGAAAAGCTCCTGATCACCCGCAATTGCTGGCGTGACACGGATACTGCCATCGCTGTGTTGGTGGGTGAGGATGGCCGTGAGCACTACCACGTGATCGACCGGATCGGAATCGATCAGTTCGGGTTTGCTGAGACCTCGGCCCTCATTGGCGAACAGTACAAGCGCCATGCTGACACCCCTGCGCAGGAGTCGCGCAAAGTCCTGGAGCAGATCGCCACCGGTACAACCAACCAGGCCGACGCAGAGGCTTCGCGCAAGGCCAAGGCCGTTCCGTTCGGCGGCCTGATCGACCCTCACAAACACATCAACGACACGGTGTTGCCGTCTTACATGCCGCGTCGCGGTACGTCGCTCAACGTCAATGCCCCGGCTGTCGAGCTGGCGCCGCTCAGCCATGTTGAAGCCGCAAAGCTGCTGCGCCCACGCCTGGGCAATCTTTGGTCGGCTGACAGTTTCAGTCTGCTGCAGCAGCGGTATCCAGAAGGAGTTCCCCATGAGCAGCTCGACGCCATTGAGGCGGAGCTGAAACGACCTGTTGAGGTCATGCGCAAGCCGCTCAGCCTGGTGCTGGCTGCGGTTGGAGGTGAGTGATGTTGAAGCTCAAGCACGTTTTACAAGGAATCGGTAAACCTCAAACGGCCTTGGCCGAGTCGCTGAAGCTCAGTGACGCGACAGTCGCCCAGTTGCTGAACCACGGTCAGTGGCCGCGCAGCTTGGACTGCGAAGACCTGCAGGGGCGTATCCGCGTATTCCTGACCGAATGCGGCGCCAACGATGCCGATATCGCCAACGCCTTTGAAGAAGTGGATCTGCCGTGCGCCAACACGGCAGATCCGGCCCTAGTGAAAGAGCCGTCCGGGGAGGACGAACCTATGTTACTGCCAAAACAGACCTTACAGCCAAGTACCCGAAAAGCCTTCGGCCTTTTCCGTGACCCATTTGATGAGCTGCAATGCGCCCAGGACATGTGGGTTAGCCCTGATATTCGCTATGTCCGCGAGATCATGTATCAGACGGCACGGCACGGTGGTTTCCTCGCTGTCGTGGGTGAGTCGGGGGCCGGTAAAAGCACTCTTCGCCGTGACCTGGTAAACCGCATAGCCGACAGCGGTGACCCGGTGATCATCATTGAGCCCTATGTTTTGGCGTCCGAAGACAATGACACCAAGGGCAAGTCCCTGAAAAGCACTCATATCGCCGAGTCGATGATGGCGGCGGTGTCGCCCCTGGCCAAGCCAAAAAGCAGCCCTGAGGCGCGCTTCGCTCAGTTGCACAAGGCTCTGAAGGAGTCCCATGCAGCCGGTTACCGCCACTGTCTGGTGATCGAGGAAGCCCACAGCCTGCCGATCCCGACGCTCAAGCACCTCAAGCGCATTCTTGAGCTGGAAGTCGGTTTCACCAAGTTGGTCAGCATCATCATGATCGGCCAGCCCGAGCTGGACGTGAAACTCAGTGAGCGTAACGCCGATGTGCGCGAGGTCGTACAGCGCTGCGAGCGTGTGACCTTGGAGCCCGTTGAAGGGGCACGTCTGGAAGAGTTCCTGAAGTTCCGCTTCGACCGTGCAGGCAAGACGCTTGCGGAAATCATTGACGCCAGCGGCATCCAGGCGATTGCTGAACGTCTGTCCCAGCCCAGCCGACGCGGTGGCCGCGATGAGACGGTTTCGCTGCTGTATCCGCTGGCCATTGGCAACTTGGTTATTGCTGCGATGAACCTGGCTGCCCAACTGGGCGTACCCGTGGTCACCGCTGATGTCGTGAAGGGGGTGTGAGATGAACCCATTCGTACAACCAGTACCGGATGCTCCCAGCACCCTGGATAGCGCTTTTTGTGAAAGGCTGGCGGCTTTCAACGACCTGGGCCGCAGCCTGCGCGAGGCGGGCATTCAGCCTCAGCACCTGGTACTGGCGGACAACAAGATCTTTATCAGCCCTGACTGCGTCGATCTGCTGAGCCGTCGCTTCGGGCACGAACTGCGCGGCGTCCGCTACAGCACTCGGGGGACGTTCATCTATAGCACCGTGACGATTCGGGGAATCGATGTCGTGTGGTTCGAGCCGGTGAAGGAGCAAACGCAATGAGCGAAGTCACTGTTCACGCCTGCTCGACGCAGTGCAACCCGGACCTGCTGGACGAGCAGGAAGTACGAGCCGAGCTGAAACGGGCCAATGGCGAGTTGTTTGCCAAGGACTTGCTGATCATTGAGTTGAAACAGCAGGCCGGCGCGCTCGACCGCATCTTGATCAGCCTGGCCAGGCTGCAACTCGCCGGTAACTACAGCGCTCTCCGTAGCGAAATTCAGCGCCTCGCTGCCCACTACCAACAGCAACAAGCGGCGCAACGAGCCGCAAGGCAGGTGCATTGATGAACCAATCTATAGTCACTGCCATCGCTGCCCTCCGTGACGCCGTCAGCCATGAAAGCCCAACCATGTTTTGGGGCGAGGCGATGGAACACGTCTCCTTGCTGCTCATACACATTGACCGCTATGGCCTATCTGTCGGCGGCATGCCTGCTGAGATCAATGGACAGTTGCTCGCCTGGATCGTAGACCAAGCGTTTGACGGCGCCATTGAAGATGACAGCGTCATTCGCGACATCTACCGCCTGATTGCGCAGGACCACGCGGCTTTCAGCGAAACGGAGTACGCGCAAAAGGCGCCTGCGTCCCTGCAGAGCGTACTGGCTGAGCGTATCCGCCAGATCCAGGTGGAATGCTTCTATCCCGAGCAGGATGACGAGTACATCGATGGTGATCTCGCTATCGCAGCTGCTTGTTACGCCACCGAGGCATTTGTCCAGGCCACTGAAATCGAGGGCGTCATGCGCATTGTTCCAGAGGCCTGGCCTTGGATGGCCGCGTCCTGGAGACCTCGCGACCAACGCCGAAACCTGGTCAAGGCTGGTGCCTTGATCCTCGCTGAAATCGATCGGCTCGACCGCGCTGCAGCGAGCCTCCAAAAGGAACAACGCCATGACTGATATCACCATTCCTGCGGGCTTCGTTCGCAATGCCATTGGCCACCTGGTCCCGGTTGACCAGGTACGCGAACACGACAAGCTACGTGATTGTGTCGCCCGTGATCTCGGCGCTGAGGCTGAGCAACTCAGCGCAGCGTTGGCTCGCTTCAAGAAAAAAGCATTGGCCGATGTTGCCGATCTAGTAGCCGTTTCCTCAGAGCGCTACGGCGTAACGCTTGGCGGTCAGAAAGGCAACGTATCCATCACCACCTACGACGGCGAGTTCAAGATCGAGCGGGCCTATGCCGACCGGGTTGTCTTTACCGAGGAAATCCTCGCCGCTAAAGAGCTGATCAACCAATGCATCAGTGCCTGGTCCGAGGGCGCCAACAGCCACCTGCGGGTGCTGGTTGACCGCGCATTCAGGGCCAACCGCCAGGGGCAACTGATGGTCAAGGATGTGCTCAGTTTATTGCGCGTTGAGATCGATGATCCCGACTGGAAAAAGGCCATGCAGGCACTGAAAGACTCCATCCAGGTCAACGGCACTGCCGTCTACATCCGTGCCTATAAGCGCCAGGGCAATACCGATCAGTACTTGCCTATCAACCTGACTTTGGCAGGGGTGTGAGATGACCAACCTCAAGAAACACACACTGATGGATAGCTGGAAGGACTGGAGCATCACTCTGGAGGTCGACCACGACATTCTGACTATAGAGCGAGCCACCGAGATCAACGAATTCTGGACCAGTGCTGAAGAGCGCCTCAGCGATGAGGATGGCGATGTTGTCATGGTCGTCATAAAGATGGCAGCTAAGCATCTGGTCTACGCCTTTTTGGAGATGGGTGGCGGTGTCTGCTCTGACGAAAGGGCTGCAGGTCATTGGACGCGTGACAACCTACAGAACGATGAAGGCTGGGGTGGAACTGTAAAGGGGTCAGCTTTCGGGTGGTGTGGTATTCGGTTGGTAAGCGCAGATATCGAGGTTGATCTCAATCTTGAGTTCCGGGGGGAATGACATGGGCATGAACGTCGCGCCCAACAATCCAACCAGGCTGCGTTACATCAAGCTGATCCATGTCGCGCGGCGCGAGATGCGTATGGATGACGAAACCTATCGGTTGATGCTGTCTGGAATGACCGGATTGGACGGCGCGACATCGACCGCTGACTTGAGTGTTCCAAACCTGCAGAGGGTTTTGGAGCAGCTCAAGCAGCGGGGTTTCAAGCCCCGTCCAAACAAGGCAGGAACGCGGCCACGGGCCAATGATGAGCAGTCCAGGAAGATCCGGTCGCTATGGCTGGAGCTGCACGACCTGGGTGCGGTTCGCGATCCGTCCGAGGAGGCGCTGGCCAACTTCGTGAAAAGCATGACCAAGGTGTCTGCGCTGCAGTGGCTCAGCGCCACCCAGGCGAGCCGGGTGATCGAGAACCTGAAGCAATGGCAGCGTCGTGTAACCAATAAGGAGGTCGTATGAAAGCACCTTGTAGCGCACCGGGTGAACTCCTCCAGACCCTAGCCGACCATGTAGCCCAGTCTGCCAGGGAGACACTTGATGTCAGCCCTGAACTCGCGGAAGCACATGGCAGTGAAGTGGCGATGCTCATGGCAAATGTCTGGGGTGGGCAGGTTCTTTACATGCCCAAAGGCATCCACCTGCAGGCCTCGAAACTACATCAGCAACTCTTTGATGAATGCACAGGGCGTAACCAGCGCGAGCTTGCCAGGAAATACAATCTCTCCCTGGCGTTTGTCTATAAGGTCGTTAAGAGAATGCGTCTGGCAGTAATTGCTCGCGACCAAGGTGATCTCTTCGCGTCCTTTGAAGAGGACGACGAGTAGTTACCAACGGCAGAGAGAGCTAACTTTCCACCTAGAGCCCCGACCACCTGGCAATGGCCGGGGCCAAACCTAATTGCACCGGCTGCAACACATTTACAGTTCCCGTACCACCATGGACCATGAGATCCCGGAGTGTCTCGGGTTTATCTCACACCTCTCCCTATATTTATCTCAGTCCTAAACACCACGACATCCACCGGCCTGCCTGCCCTCCCGGTGCTCACGCACCGGGATCCCCTCTCCCCCTAGTGCCCTTCCACCAGGCCCTTGAGTTGCCCGGCCAGGCGCGTCGCTTGCTGACGCAACGACTGGCAAAACCCTTCGACGAAACTCGACGAGGGCCGGTAATCCGGACGCACCAGCATCACCTTGTAAGGCACCGACAGCTGCAACGGCCGGATCGCCAGCCCCCGCCCTGCCTCCTCCATGGCGCTCAACGGGTTGATGATCGCCACCCCCAGCTGCTGGCGCACCATGGCGCACACCGAGGCGGCATTGGTGGTCTCGACCACCACCCGGCGATCGACCCCGGCCTGGCGAAAATGCTCGTCCAGGCTCTGGCGGTAGATATCCAGGCCCGAGAGGTTGATGAAGTTCTGCCCGCCGAAGTCCGCCACCGACAGCCGCGCCTTGGCCAGCAACGGATGGGCCTCGGGCAGGATGCAGACCATGTCGGCACAGAACAGCAACTCGCCGTGGGTACCCCGGGGCAGATGGTCGCTTTCGGTCAGGCCCAGGTCATGGCGCTGGGCGCTGAGGGACTCCTCCAGCAGCGGCGATTCCTGGGCGCTGATGCTCAGGCCGATGCCCGGATGCCGGGCCTGGAAGTCCTTGCACACTGGGGGCAGCAGGGTCTGGGAAAACAGCGGCAGGCAGCAAAGGCTCAGCTGGCCGTGCTCGAAGCGGCGGATCGAGCGCGCCACGCTGTTGATCCGCTCCAGGCCGACATAGGCCCGCTCCACTTCCTCCAGCAACAGCAGGGCCTGGGCTGTGGGCAGCAGGCGCCCGCCTTCGCGATCGAACAGGCGCAGGCCGGAAAGACTTTCCAGGCGCGCCAGCTCGCGGCTCACCGTGGGCTGCGAGGTAAACAGCAGGCGCGCGGCGCCCGTCACGCTACCGGCCTGCATGATGGCGCGGAACACTTCGATGTGCCGTAGGGAGATATCCATGACGGTAGGGCTCGTTGAATCAATCGATCCATATCAGAACTGAATCAGGTGACAAAGAATAGATATTTTCTTGAATGACCAGCAAGCGGCATGCTGCTCACACTTTCATCGACCACAGATTGCATTCGCCATGGCCATTCCCTTCTCCCCCGCCCAACTCGCCGCTGTCGCCCGCCAATACGGCACCCCGCTGTGGTGCTACGACGCCGCCACCCTCCAGGCGCGTATCGCCCAGCTGCAAGCCTTCGACGTGGTGCGCTATGCCCAGAAGGCTTCGTCCAACCTGCACCTGCTGCGCCTGATCCGCGAAGCCGGGGTGCGGGTCGATGCGGTCTCCCTGGGTGAGATCGAGCGGGCCCTGCTGGCCGGTTTCAGCCCGGCCAACGGCGGGATCGTCTTCACCTGCGACCTGTTCGACGAGGCCACTCTCAAGCGTGTGGTAGAACTGCAAGTAGAGGTCAACGCCGGCTCCATCGACATGCTCCGCCAGTTGGGCGAACAGTCCCCCGGGCATCGTGTCTGGTTGCGGATCAATCCCGGGTTCGGCCATGGCCACAGCCGCAAGACCAACACCGGCGGGGAAAACAGCAAGCACGGTATCTGGCACGACCAGGTGGGCGAGGCCCTGGCGGTGATCCGCCAGCACAACCTGCACCTGGTGGGCCTGCACATGCACATTGGTTCCGGGGTCGACTACGACCACCTGGAACAGGTGGGCGCGGCCATGGTCGCGGCGGTCAAGTCCCTGGACCACGACATCGAGGCCTTCTCCATCGGCGGCGGCCTGTCCACCCCTTACCGCGACGGCGACACCCCGGTGGACGTGCAACGCTACGCCAACGCCTGGAAAGTCGCCCGCGAGGAAATCGAGGCCTACCTGGGCCACGGCGTGCACATGGAAATCGAACCCGGGCGCTTCCTGGTGGCCGAGGCCGGTTGCCTGGTCAGCGAGGTACGGGTGGTCAAGGATGCCGGCCAGCATCACTTCGTGCTGGTGGACACTGGCTTCAACGACCTGATGCGCCCTGCCATGTACGGCGCCTACCACGGCATGAGCCTGCTGGACGCCAATGGCCAAGCGGTCCAACGCCCGCAACGACCGACCGTGGTCGGCGGCCCGCTGTGCGAGTCCGGCGACATCTTCACCCAGGACGACGAGTGCCTGACCCCGCGCCTGCTGCCCCAGGCCCAGGTCGGCGACCTGCTGGTACTGCACGACACCGGGGCCTACGGCGCCAGCATGTCTTCGAACTACAACAGCCGGACCCTGCTGCCTGAGGTGTTGTTCGAAAACGGCCAACCGCGCCTGATCCGCCGGCGCCAGCCGCTGGCCGACCTGCTGGCACTGGAACTGGGGCTGTAACTGGACCTGTCACTGGGATTGGATCCCCTGTAGGAGCCGCCGGTCGATGCTCGTTAGCGGTAGCGGGTGTCTACCGGATAAACCCGGCGCTCTGAAGTCCATCGCGGGCGAGCCAAGCGCCTACAGTTCCATCAACTGATCGGCATTAACCTACCAAGGCGCCAGTTGCAGTCGTTCCGGCCGGTCGTTCATGGCGTCGTCCTGCTTGCGGGTCACCAGGGGCGCACCATCGGCACCGTAGAACTGCACCTGCATTTCGGCGCTGCCCGGCTGCAGGTCGATCCGTGCAAAGTTATCGGCCTGGGTGAAGGCCCAGGTGCGGTAATGCATGGTCTCGCCGCCCGCCAGGGCAAAGCCGTCGGGCGTGGCTGGCGCCTGGGAGTCGTGCACGTAGCCGGCCGGATCACCATCGGCGAAGGGAAAGGGCCAGTAGAACGCCGACGAGGTCACCGCGTAGGCCACCAAGTCCTTGCCCGCCCCACTGAACTGCAACCGGGAAATGTTCGAACAGTGGATATCTCCGGACAGGAACACCACGTTCTGCACCTGGTACTTGAGCAGGGTGTCCAGCACCGCACGGCGAGTGCTGGGAAATGCTGCCCAGGCATCGCTGTCGTTCTTGTGGCGCAGCGCATCGCTGTCGCTGCCCAGGGTATCCACGCCGTTGGGCACGAAGACGCTGGAGGTGACGATGAACTTCGGCTGGTTGCCTCGATCCGCCTGCATGTGCCGCAGCCACGCACACAGGCGATCGAGCTGGCCGGGCTCGCTGCGATGCAGTGATGGCCGGCCCAGCAGGTGGTTGTCCTCCAGGGCATCCGGGACGTCGTCGAGGAAGCGCTGGGTGCGGGTATCGAGGACAAAGAACGGATAGTCGACACAGGAAAAGTCATAGAACAGCTGGTTGGTCTGCAACTGCTGCAAGTACAGGTCGTCGCCCGACATGCCGCGCCCGTGCACGTAGCTGTCGGCAAAGCGCGGGCCATGGCTCCACTGGTAGCTCATGTAGGCGCCCATGGCCAGGTTGAACAGCAGGCGCTTGCCGCGATCCTTGCGAATGCGGTCCTGGGTCCAGTTATCCTCGATTTCGTGATCGTCGAGGATCATGTAGGTCGGCAGGCGCGCCAGCAACTGGCGGATGTTCGGCGAACCGAAGGCTGTGTGGTAGCGCTCCTCGAACTCCTCGAACGTATCGGCCAGGCCTATCGGTACCAGGCGGTTGAGCAGGTCGGCATAAATCTGGTCGCCAACCATCAGCACCAATTGCGCATCGTCATGATCGGCCAGCATCGGGGCGAAGATCGCATCGGCGTTCTTGCGCTTCCACAGCAACCCCGGATAACGACACGAACCCAGCAGGAAACTCAGTGGCGCCGGCTTCGCGGGTGCGCTGGCCTGGGTGGTGAACTCGGCCTCGACGTACTTCTTGTCCACCCCACTGCGGTTCAGGTCATTGGCCCAGGCCCCGGGTGCCGGCAGGCGCTGCACCACCGACTCACTGGACACCGCATCATCGTTGCTGCCCGCATCATCGACGTTGAGCGAGGCCATGCGTACCCGGTAGCGCGTCGCCGGGCTCAGCAGGAACGGCTTGAGCTGCTTGCGCTCGGTTTCGTTGCGCCACAGGCTCAGGTCGACACCGAGGTTGAAGGTGCCGGTGCGGTGGAACTCGCGGCGCAGGCGGAAATAGAAGATGTCCTGGGCGGCGACCTTGCCATTGCTGCCCACCACACCAATGACGCCGATGGTGCGGATGTCCTCGGCCACGCCCTTCTCGTCCAGGGCATCGGAGCCGGCGATCCACAGGCGACAGGACGTATCGGTGGTGTGCCCGACGATCGGGCCTAACGAAGGGGTACGCAGGCTGCTCACGATGACCGGCTCCTTGGCAGGGTGTGCCAGCCAAGCTTAGTCCGGGCGCGGTGCCCGGCAAGCCTCGAACGACGCCTCCGGTCGGCGCGCCACCAAGGCCGCCAACAAGGCCAGCAGGACCAGCACCGCCGCCACGCCGAAGGTCACCCGCATGCCCTGCACAGCGGCTGCGGCCTGCTCCAGCGCACCGCCCCGGGAAGCCCGGGCGAACACCGCACCCATGGCGGCCGCGCCGCTGATCAACCCGAGATTGCGCGACAGACTCAGGAGTCCGGCCGCCAGCCCGCGCTGCGCAGCCGGTACGTCGAGCAGCAGCAAACTATTATTGGCCGCCTGGAACAGCGCATAACCGGCGGTGACCAAGGTGATCGGCAGCAGGTACCCGGTCAGTCCCAGGCGCACCGGCAGCAGTACCAGCAAACCCAGGCCCAGCAACATGCCGAACAAGCCAACCTGGCAGGGCAACTGCGGGCCATGGCGATCCACCAGGCGTCCGGCCGGCACCCCGACCATGGCCGCCACCAGGGGCCCCAGGGACAATCCCAGGCCCACCCAGACAGTTGGCAGCGCCAACCCGCGGGAAAGATAGAACGGCCCTACCACCAGGGTGCTCATGATCACCGTGGACACCAACAGGCTGGTCAGCAGGCTGGCGCGCAGTGGTCGGCGCTGTAGCAGGGCCGGCTGGAACAGCGGGGCCCGGGCCCGGCGCTCGACCCACAGCAAGGCACCCATCGCGACCACGGCCACCAGCAGCAACCCCAGGTTCAAAGGCGCCAGCAGGTTGCGGCCCAGGGTCAGGGCCAAGGCATAGGCCCCCAGCCCCAAGGCCAGGAGCAACGTTCCGGGCACGTCGAAACCATCGCTCGCGGTCGAACGGCGATCCTCCGGCAGGCAGCGCCAGGCCAGCACCAGGGCAACCAGGCCCAGGGGCAGATTGACCAGGAACATCCAGCGCCAACCGACGCTGGCCAGCAACCACCCGCCCAGCGCAGGCCCCAGGGTGGTCCCCAGGGCCGATAGTGTGCCCAGCAGCCCCATGGCGCTACCGGTGCGCCCCTTGGGCAAGACATCGCCCACCAGCGCCAGGGTTTGCGCCAGCATCGCCGCCGCCCCCGCCCCCTGCACCGCCCGGGCCGCCAGCAAGCCATGCAGGCCAGGGGCCAGGCCACAGCCCAGCGATCCCAGGCAGAACAGCATGATCCCGCCCAACAGTACCCGCCGCCGTCCCAGCAGGTCACCCAGGCGTCCGGCACTGGCGATCAGGACGGTGATCGTCAACAAGTAGGCCAGCACTACCCATTGCACCTGCTGGAAGGAGGCATCGAACGCCTGGGCCAGCTGCGGCAAGCCGGCATTGGCGATACTGGTATCCAGGGAGGGCATCAGCATCGCCAACGCCAGGCTGGCCAGGGCCCAGCGCGCCCGGGACGCAAGAGGCTCCAGGCTCGAGGCGACTTCGAGGGTGGACATGCAGCGACTCCTGCGTGGTGATCGGTCCCCTAGCCTGGGCTGGCTGCAAGGGCGGCGGAAGGCGCGGCAGGTGCAGTGAATAGCTGCAGGCAACGCCATGCCAGCCGCGTTCGGCCATGCTAGATTTCGCCCATGTCGACTCCCGATCTGAATCTATTGCTGACCCTGGACGTGCTGCTGGCCGAAGGCAGCGTGGCGCGTGCCGCCGCACGCCTGCAACTGAGCCCGTCGGCCATGAGCCGGGCCCTGACCCGCCTGCGCCAGGCCACCGGCGACCCGCTGCTGGTGCGCGCCGGGCGCGGCTTGGTGCCCACGCCCCGGGCCCTGGAACTGCGCCAGCGGATCGGCCCTCTGGTGGAAGAAGCCCTGGCCGCCTTGCGCCCGGCCACCGAGGTCGACCTGCGGCAGTTGCGTCGCACCTTTACCCTGCGCAGTCGCGACGGTTTCGTCGAGAATTTTGGCCCGGCACTGCTCGCCCGCCTGCAGCGGGAAGCACCGGGCGTGCGGATTCATTTCGTGCCCAAGCTGGACCGCGACAGCCAGCCCCTGCGCGAGGCCAGCATCGATCTGGAAACCGCAGTAGTGGATGCCGATACCAGCCCCGAACTGCGCACCCGGGCGTTGTTTCGCGATCGCTTCGTCGGCGTGGTACGTGCCGGCCACCCCTTGAGCCGGGGCCCGGTCGACCTCGACGAGTACCTGGCCGGCCAGCACATCCTCGTCTCCCACCAGGGGCACGACCACGGCCCCATGGACGATGCCCTCCAGGAGCTGGGCCTGGCACGCCAGGTGATGGCCCTGGTCAGCGGGTTCTCCGCCGCCCTGGCCCTGGCCCGGGGCTCGGACCTGATCGCCATGGTGCCCGAGCGCCACACCAGCAACCTGCGGGCTGGCCTGCATGCCTTCAATCTGCCGGTGGCGCTCGCGCCGATGACCATTTCCCTGCTCTGGCACCCGCGCATGGAAGCCGATCCGGCCCACCGCTGGCTACGCCAATGCGTGCATGAGCTGTGCAGCACCACCTGAACACCCGTGCCAGGTACAGCACGGTTGGGCCGCCCAACACCAGCAAGCACCCCCGGCACACTGGACAGGTACAGCCAGGAGCCGTAAAAAGTCCCTGCCCGCCCATCCGGAGGTCGTCATGTCACTCCTGCACCGCCTACCGCTCCGGCACCTGCCCGCCATCATCGCCGTCACCCTGGGGCTGGCCCTGGCCATTGCCCGGGCCCTGGTGCCACTGGACTACTTCTGGGACAACTTCGCGGCCTACTGGCTACCCCAGGCGCTGGTCCTCGGCCTGCTGCTCCTGACCCGCCCGGCCTCGGCCATGGTCGCCGGTGCCGCCCTGGCCCTGGCCATCCACCTGTTGCTGTTCTGCCTGTGGATCACCACCCCCCAGGATGCCCTGGGCTGGATCTACTACCTGCTCAACTTCCCTGGCGCAGTGCTCGGCGCCGCCGCGGCCCGCTACCTGGCCAAACGCCGCCCGCCGCGCAGCGCCCTGGGCAGCGGCCTGCTGGGGTTCTTCGGTGTGGCGTTGGGCTTGTTGCTGAACTTCAAGCTGCAATAGCTGGCGTACAGCTGATTCGGCGCCGGCGGGCCCGGCGGCGAAAAAGGCCGAAGCCGCCCGCCCGACCCTGGCTGGGTCGGGCGGGCGCGGCTTCAGATCTGACCGTGACTGAGATCGGCCAGGCGTCCTGATAAGGCCTGCATGGCCTCGCTGACCTTGTCCAGGGCCTGGGCGTCCCGGGCGTTGTCTTCGCTGATGCTGTGGATACGTACCGCCAGCTCGTTGATTTCCTGGGTCACGTGGCTCTGCTCCTGCGCCGCCACGGCAATCTGCTGTGCCCGCTGGGAGATGTCATCGAAGCTGTTGACCGTACTGGACAGCGCGTCCGAAGCCCCGGCCGCCTCGCCCACCGCCTGGCGGGTGCGTGACTCGCCGGACTGGATGGCCTGCACCGCCTGGCGCGAGGCCTGCTGCAGGTCGTTGATCATGCCGCTGATCTCGTTGGCCGAGGTCTGGGTACGCCCGGCCAGGGTCCGCACCTCGTCGGCCACTACAGCGAAACCACGGCCCTGTTCGCCGGCCCGGGCCGCCTCGATGGCGGCATTGAGGGCCAGCAAGTTGGTCTGCTCGGAGATGGCCTTGATCACGTCCAGGACCGCGCCGACCTGCTGGCTGTCCTGCTCCAGGCGCTGGATCACCGAGGCTGCCTCGGCCATTTCCGTGGACAGTTGCTGGATCGACTCGCTATTGGCCGCCACCCGCTGCTGGCCATCCTGCACCACCACCAGCGACTGGCGCGCGGTATCGGCGCAGTTGTTGGTGTTCTGCGCCACTTCCTGGGCACTGGAGGACATCTCGGTGATGGCCGTGGCCAGTTGGGTGTTTTCCTGGCGCTGCTGCTCGGCGCGCCGGGCCAGGGTGCTGCTCAACTCGCCCAGGCGCGCGGCCTCGCTCTGCAACTGGCGGGCTTCGCTGGCGATCTTCTGCAGCATCTGCCGCAGTTGCCCGGCATAGCGGTTGACCGCGCCACGCAGGGCGCCGATCTCATCGGCCCGATCCACGTGCAGCTCGGCATTGTCGGTGGCCTGGCCACTGCCCAGGGCATCGATCTGGCGAGTGGTTTCCTCGAGCTGGGCAATCAGCTTGTTGCCCGCCAGCCAGGCGAAGAACAGCAACAGGGCCAGCAATGGCAGGAGGAACAACAGGATCTCGGTGGTCATGGCCCGGGCCAGGCCGGTGACCCGTTTCTCTGGAGTCACCAGGCCAATGGTCCAACCGGTGCCAGGCATGGTGAACAGGCTGACCCGCGCCGCTTCCTGCAAGCGTCCGTCGCGGTCCAGGTCGAGGCTGCGCACCTGGCCGGGGCGCGCCGCGCTGGCCAGGGTCTCGGCCACCGGGCGCAACCAGGCCTGCTGCTTGCTCAAGGCGTCGAAGCTGAGCATCTGCGCGCCACCGCTGGCCTGGGCGTCGGGGAAGTACAGGACGTTGCCGGCCTGGTCCAGGGCGAAGGCATAACCGCCGGTGACCGAACCCTGTTCCTTGAGGAAGCGCGCGAGATCGTCCAGGCGCAGGTCGATGGTGGCCACCCCGGCAAAGGCGCCGCCCTGGCGATAGGGCACGCTGCAGGTGGTCATCGGCACCTGGGTCACCGGGTCCTGGTAGGCCTCGGACCACAGGCAGTGCCCGGCGGCGCTATTGCGCGCCCCCGTGTACCAGGCTTCATGGTGATAACCGGCGCTGCCAGCGGCGTTGTAGTCATCGGAATACACCAGCGAGCCCGCGTCGCTGCGGCCCCAGAAGAAGCTGCGGCGTTCCACGCCCGGGGCGAAGGCATTGGGTTCCGGCCAGATCCCGCCACCGGCGATGGCCTTGTCGTTCTCGTGGTCGATCACCTTGGGCGCGGTGGCCATGACCAGCTCCGACTCCTTGGGCAGGCCCTCGACCATGTGCGCCATGCTCACGGTCACGCCTTCGATTCCCGCCAACTGCAAGGCCAGTTGACGGACGATGGCACTGCCGGTCTGTTCGATCAACGCCGAGCTCGCCTCCACTACCTTGGGTTGTCCCCGCAGGGTCATCACGGCAAAAACCGCCAACGCCGTGAACAGCAACAGCAGCACGCTGCCGAGGGTCAAACGATGAGACAGACGAACCGGAAGCAAAGCCATGACGAACTCCGTATCAGTTAGGCATCCCGACGTTATCGACCGCGACCAGGATTCCCTTGAGAAAAGAGTGACATCGTTCACATAAATCTCACTTGCGGCCAGGGCGTGCCCGATGCGTCAGCCTCGCCTGTCGCGCTCGCGCCGGCGGATCACCGTTACCGTCTCGCCGCCGATACGCCCGCTGGGGCCAGGGCCTGGAGCGCGGCACGGGTCTGCGGCTCGGTCGGGTGCAAGGGGGGATCGACGATCCCCGGCACCACCGCATTGATCTGGACCTGGGAGCCGGCCAGTTCCGGGGCCAGGAGGCGCCGGCCGAGCACCCATGCGTGCAGTTCGAATTGCCCAGCAGCGGACGCCGGGGGCCTTGGAGCTTTCAGGTCGAGGGACGGCAGGGGAACATGCGCACCTCAGGCAGCCTGACCTGCCTGGAGGATTTGCTGGCCACGGTGATCGCGGTGAAGAACGGCGGCGAGTTGATGGAGGTCCTGGCGCGGAGCGGGTAAAGCCGAGCCGCAGGCTCGAGCCATAGAAGCATGGCCACCTGCGGCTTGAGCCCTTATCGCGTGCGCCTCAACCTTCGAGCACCAGCATGAACTGGCTGAAGCGATCGATGCCGTCCTTGGACAGCTCCAAGCCCTTCTCGCCCATCCGCGACATCCACTTGCCGTTGTCGCCACGCAGGGATATCTGGCCGCTGGCCGTATCGATGGCGTAGGCGAACTGGCAATACGGGTCGATGCTGTCCTTGGACAGCTCCAGGCCCGTGGCCCCCATGCGCGACATGAACTTGCCGTTATCGCCCTGCAGGGCGAGCTTCTTGTCGGTGCCGATCTGCACCAGCACCACCTTGAACTTGCAGTACTGATCGATGGAACCCTTGGACAACTCCAGGCCGGTCGCGCCCATGCGCGACATGTAGTTGCCCGAGTCGCCACGCAGCGAGATGACACTACCGTTTTCGATGACACGTTGTGGAATGACGATCATGGTTGGCACTCCTTGCTGATTGGGTATGTCCTGCTTGCAGGCAGCGCCTGCCACTACCGGACGCTGGCCTCTGGTACAGGTGCAACGACCGGCAAGACGCGCCGCAAGCGAAGTCTAGTCGAGCCCCTCGGCAAGCCTCGGGACTCCTGGCAGGAACAGGACCAGCGGTTGGGTGCCCCGGCGCCAGGCGGCGCCGGCGGTCTTCACTCTGGCGAGCGGTGGGTGTACTGCGCGAAGTTCTCGGCGTAGTCCGTCAAGTGCTCGTCGAGCATGTGGCGGAACTGATCGACGAAGTAGTCCAGCGTCTGCTGCTTGGAAGCGGCCATTTCCTCGGCGTCACGGCAGCCGGTGGCGCGGATGAATGCGCAGAAACGGGCATTGGCGTACATCAGCGAGGCGCTGACCTTGCCACGGCCGCAGGTGGCGACCTGGGAATTGGCCAGGTCGATGATGGCGTCGGCGCGATCGTAGAATTCGTGATCCGGTTCGTTGGCCACAGGTGAGTCCTTTTGCTGGGTATGAAAACGAGGCGCCGGAGTATAAGAGCTTTGCCCGGCAAAACCGACGGTTTTCAGCGCCGCGCCAATCTCCCCCGCCCCTACGCTCCGGGCAAGGCCCGCAGATGCCCGGCCAACAAGGCTTCGCTCTTGCCCAGGGACAAAATCACGCTGTCATCGGCCAGCCGCTGGACCTGCTCCAGGTGCGACTCGCCCCGCTGCCGATCACCGTCGAGGAATGCCGCCAGGGCCTGGCCCCGCGGCCGTAACCAGGGCGAATACCACTCGACCTCGGCGGTCAGCGGAGCCCCTTGCAGCAGGCTCGCATCACGTTGCTGGCAGGCACGGCAGAAGGCCAGTTCCGTGCGCAACAGATCGACCATCACTTGCAGGCCAGGCAGTTCCCCTGCCCGGCCCTCCAGCAGCCGCTCCAGTTCAGGTTCCATCGCCTGCGCCGCCGCCCAGTCGCCCTGCTCTTGCCGGGCAGCCAGCCGATAGCTGAAGGCGACCAGGGGCTGGGGCATGGCCGCCTGGTCCAGGTGTTCGAGGTCCGCTTGCGGCAACTGCCCACTGGTGGCTCCGGCCACGCTCAGGGCCAGCAATCGGGCGTAGGCCAGTTCCGCTAGCTGGTCGTCACGATGAGTGAACCAGCGCCACAGCAGCAGGCCGTCGCTGGGCATGGTCCCCAGGGTCGGAATGAGATTGGCCACTCCCAACGCCAGGTTGATCGCGGCAAACCCCAGGAGCACCGCGCCGGACAACCCAGGCCAGGCGAGTCCGAGGCCCAGGGCGGCCAGGCCCGCCAGCAGGTTCAGCAATGGACCGCAGAACGCCACCGCCAGCCATTGCCCGCGCAGCGAGCGTTGCAGGTTGCTTGCCGCCATCACATAACCGCCCAGGCACTTGCGCAGGCGAAGCCGCCAGCCACGCCGCCGCGCCTGGAGTTCGAGGACGGTGAGCCGCATCGACAGCACCGGCATGCCCCACCAGCGGGCCGCCAGGTAGTGCCCGGCCTCATGCACGAAGATGCCCAGGATCCCCAGCGCCAAGGCCAGGCACAGCCCCAGCAATGGCCGGCCGCTGCTGGTGCCGATGACGAAGGTGGCACTGAACCAGCCACTGATCACCACGGCGCCTTGCACCATCAGCAGCAGTCGGTTCAGGGCCTTGGGCCAGTGCTTGCCATCCATTGCGTAACGTCCTCGAAGTGAACCTTGGGGAATCCGGGCGCGCAGACTGCCAGCTTTGCCCCCGACACCTCAAGCCGGCTCTCAGCGGGATTCGGGCCAGTGCCGGGCCAGCACCGGGGCCACCCGGGGCTCGTGCTCGATGCGCTCGAGCAACGCCACGAAGTCCGGTTGGCTGTGGCGCAGCGCGTCCCTCGCGCCGCCCCAGCGCGACACCACCGCCGCCTGGATATCCAGGGCCCCGGGCGCGGCGCCGCCCAGGAAAGGCCGTGGGGTGAACTGGCGGGCGAACAGCTCCCAGGCGTGGTGCAGGCGCTGCCCGGTCGCCTCGCGCACCCGCGCCTCCAACGCCGGATCGGCATCGCTCACCCAACGCCCCGGGTAGTCGAGAATGCCGATCGCCGAATAGCAGTTGGCGGCGATGTACACCAAGCCACGAATGACCTGGGCCCGCGCCGAGGCCTGGGTCGGCAGCAACCCGGAATCGGCGAACTGCAACCCGAGGTGGATCAGGATCGCCGCGCTTTCCGTGAGGATGCTGCCGTCGGGCAGCTGCAAGGTGGGAATCTGCACCAACGGATTGAGCCGCTCCAGGGCATCCCGCCCCGGGCTGGCTTGCCAGGGCGCGGCCTCGATGCAGCGGTACGGCGCCTGGCAATACTCCAGGGCAATCTCCACCATGGCCGAACCCGTGCCCTGGCTTCCATACAAGTGATACATCTTCGCGACCTCCAGGTTGACCGGGGCACTCTACGCCTATCGGTCCTGGGAACGACACTCCACGTGCAGCACCTGCTCGCCCAGGGAGCGCGTCTGGAAGCGCACCGGCAGGAAGGCTTCGATCACCTGGATGTTGCTCGCCAGATGATTGGTCAGGCGCGGCGTGGTGAAGCTGCCACCACCGGCCAGGGCCATGGGCAGCAACAACTGGTCGGCCAGGCATTCGGCCACCACCGCGCCGGAGGCCAGCCATTCCCGGGCCTGGTCGATGGCAGCATCGGCGACGCTTTCGGCCCGCAGGCCGTTCTGGGCGAAACCGCAGAACAGCTCGGTCAGGTGCTCGTAGGCAAACTCCAGCAACAGCACATTGCCCGGGCCGTATTGCTCATCCAACTGCACGTCTTGCAGCTGGTCCCGGGACAGCCCCAGGCGATTGCCCACCCGCCGCAGCTCACGCTCGGCCACATGTTCCGGCAAGCCGGCGCTCAGGGCCCAGGCCCTACGCCCGAGCAAGGCGCCACGCTCTTGCAGATGCACAGGCTGCAGGGTCGAAGGCCGGACCAACAGTTCCAGCTCGCCACCGCCAGCCGGTACGAAACCATGGCGCAGCAACTGCAACTCGACCTGCGCGCCCATGCGTCGCAGCTGCGGCAGCCAGGATTGCTGGAGGAAGTCCGCCGGTGGTGCCAGGGGATTATGGGTGCCGCCGGTAACCGTCACCCGGCTGGGTTCCGGGGCCCGGAGCAAGGCCGGCAGCAAGGTCTGCAACACCAGGGTGCAGCTGCCGGCGGTGCCGATGGCGAAGCGGTAGTCACCGCCACGGATCGGCCCCGGTTCGAAGTCCAGCACCTGGGAGCCCAGCTCAGCCCCCCGGACCCTGGCCCCACACACCTGGGCAGCGGCCTGGACCGCCGTCAGGTGCTGGCGCATCAGGCCCGGACGGCTGCGCCGGGCGCGTATATTGCTGATCCGCAGGGCCTTGCCGGTGAGCATCGACAGGCTCAGGGCACTGCGCAGTACCTGGCCGCCGCCAATGGCGCCGTCCAGCTCGATCACATCCTGTTTCATCATGTTCCTTAAGCGTAGTGCCGGACGGTGTCTCTCAAGTAGGCGTCCAGCAGGGCATTGTCTTCATGGGTGCGCGCAAGCTTCGGCACCGGGCGCTCCAACTCGGCGGCGATGAAGTCGTGCAACGCCGGGCGCCGTGGACCGTAGGCGGACTCATCGGCACGACGCTTCAAGTCCAGCAGCTCATCCACCTCGTCCAGCAAGCGCCGATCATCGACGGTCTCCAGCAGTTGGGCGAAGGTCATGGGCGGTCGGCCCCGGCCCTGGTCGATCCAGCGCACCGCCAGCAACGGTCGCAGCACATAGAAGTATTTCTTGAACCGCACGCTGTCGCCCTGGAGGTAACCGCGAAAGTTCTTCCGGGCCATCGACAGGTAGTGGTTACGTGCCGCCGGCGGGCTGTAGAAGGCCTCGGCCAACTCGCGCAAACGCGCGGTCGCAGCCACCTCGCGGCGATACACCAGGGGCGAGTCGAGCCATTCGAGCAAGGTCGGGTTGGACTTGCGCAGCAACCCCAGGGTCTTGCGCAGCTCCCAGCCGCTGACATCCAGCTCATCGTCCAGCGGGCGCTCGATCACGTCCCGCGCGGCGTCCACCTGGATGAACCACTCGGGTTTCTCCACGTAGATGAAACGCACGTCGTAGTCGCTGTCGGTGGAGGAGAAGCCCCAGGCCCGGCTACCGGACTCGCAGGCATACAGCACCTGCACATTGCGCTCGCGCTCGATCCGCGCCAGCTCCTCCAGGACCCGTTCGCGCATGGCGTCGTCCAGGGGGTGAAGTTCCTTGTCTATTTGCATGTCCTGCTTCCTGTTCAATCGGTGGCACTGGCCATCAGTACCCCCAAGGTCCGGCGCTCGGGGTTCCAGATGCTCAGGCACCAGACGCCCCACCACTCCAGGCCCTCATCGAAATAATCGCTCCAGGCCTCGGTCGCCGCAGTACCCTCGACCTCCCACTCCAACTGCAAGTCGCTCACCCAGTCGATCACCACCGGCTGCGCCTCGGGCTCAAGCCCCAGCAACGCCAGCCAGCGCTGGAAGATCGCCTCCGGCGGCTCGCCGCCCTCGGGGAAATGCGTTCGGTAAGGCGGGTCGATAAAGGCCTGGTACAAGGCCTGCGGACCTGGTAGCACACTGGCTGTACCCAGGCGCTGGATCTCTTGCGCATCCAGCTCCCGAGCCACGGCCCGCTGCACTTCCCAGCGCATCGGCGGCGCCTCGCCGAGATCGGCATAGCGCGGATGCTCCTGGATCAGCCGGCGCCGCGCCTCGCGGTGCTGCTCTTCTATCTGCAGGTACAAGGCGTCAAGGGCCTGGCGATGCAGATCAAGATCGATGCTGGCCTGCGGCGCGACGTCCAGCACCGCGAAATCGAACACGCAGTCCGCCTCCTTCAATTGCCGGCGCAGGGCCTGGATCGACTCGTTGTCCTGCAGGTTCAGCAGTGCTGGCAGCATGTTTGCTCTCCTTGGTTCATGGCAGCCACTTGAGTGAGCCCGCCGGCAATTCTCCGGCCTTTTCCATCATGCGTACCCGCTGGGTCAGCGCTTCGCGCAGCGGCTTGGGGGTCACTGGATCGAACAGTGCATAACGCCCACTGCACCAACCGGCCAATTGCACCTGCCAGTAGCTCGCCTGTTGTGGAGCCTGGTCCAGGCACCAAAGCAGGTACTCCAGCTGCCGCCAGCCCGGTTTGAGACTCAGCAGCATCCGCTGGCGCCATGCAGGCAGCGCTGGCCAGTGAACATCCAGGTACTGCTCCAGGGCTTCGTCGAATACCGCCCAGGGTTGTTCGCGCAGCAGGCTGACCGCCATCTCGAAGACCTTGTCCGAGACATCGCCCAGGGCCTTGAGCTGCCAGGCCATGCCGCGCTCGCCCAGGCTATGCAGGGCCAGCAGGCGAGTGTTCAAGGCCGGCGAGTCCAGGGCCAGTTGCACCATGGCATCGGCCCGGGGCTCTTGCAGTTCCCTGGCCAGGCCCAGCAGGCCTTGCCACTGCGACCGGTTTGCCGGCGCCGGTTGCAGCACCCGGGCCAGCAGCACTTCCCGTGGCTCCAGGCCATAGCGTGGCGCCGCCCAATGCCCCAGGCCACGCAGGGCTGCCGAGGGGTCGAGCAAGGCCTGGCGCAATTGCTCGCGCGGGTCGTCCAACAGCGGCAGCAACAAGCGCAGGGCCTTGACCCGCACGCTAGCGCCCGAGGTCCGCATGACCTGCTCCAGCAACGGCCGGGCCTGCTCTTTAGCCAGTTCGGCGCAGGCGTCCACCGCCATCTGCCGCACGCTGACCTCGCCATGGCCCAGGGCCTGGGCCAGCAGGGCCGGGCGATCCGCGCCACTGTCCAGCAACAGCTCGAAGACGAACCGTGCGGCCCGGCCCCGGCACGCGGCAAAGGCCTGCTCGACCTTGCCTCGTACTTGCGGCAACTGCAGCACCGCTCGTGCCCGTTCCAGGGTCGCCCCGTGGCTGACCCGCTGCTTGGCGGTCAAGGCCAGCAGCGGACCCAAGACCTGCAACCACAAGGCGCCATGTTCAGGTACCAGGTACAGCTCCACGGCCGTAGCCGCCTCCTGGCGAACCTGGGGCACCCAATCGTTGAGGCGCTCCAGCAGCACCACCAGGGCGGCGGCCGACGGCTGGCGGGCCAGGCGTCGTACTGCCGACTGGCGGACGAAGCCATTGCCAAAACCGCTCAGGACCAGCCAGGCATCGTGTTCGTCCCGGGTTTGCCAGACTTCGCGCATCCGGCCAATTTCGTAGTCGCTCAGCTGGTAGTGCCAATCGGGCGGGCACTCCAGCATATCCATGACATCCATCGCTCTACCCCTTAACGCATACCACCTGACGCAAGGTATGCAGTACTTCCACCAGTTCGCTCTGGGCGTCCATCACTTGGTCGATGTCCTTGTAGGCCATCGGAATCTCGTCGATCACGTTCTCATCCTTACGGCACTCCACATGGGCGGTGGCGCGGATCTGGTCGGCCAGGGTGAAGGTGTTCTTGGCCTTGGTCCGGCTCATGGTTCGACCGGCACCGTGGCTGCAGGAGCAGAACGCCTCCTCGTTACCCAACCCGCGGACGATGAAGCTCTTGGCTCCCATCGACCCGGGGATGATCCCCAACTCGCCCTTCTTCGCCGACACCGCACCCTTGCGGGTCACCAGCACCTCTTCACCGAAGTGGCGCTCCTTCTGTACGTAGTTGTGGTGGCAGTTCACCGCCTCCAGCGCGACTTCGAAGGGCTTGCTGATCACCTTGCGGGTGGCCTGGATCACCAGTTGCATCATCAACTCGCGGTTCTGCCGGGCGAAATCCTGGGCCCAGGCCACGGCCTCGACGTAATCATCGAAGTGCTGGCTACCTTCCTCGAAGTAGGCCAGGTCGCGGTCCGGCAGGTTGGCGATGTGCTGGCGCATATCCGCCTGGGCCAGGTTGATGAACAGGTTGCCGATGGCATTACCTACGCCGCGCGAACCGCTATGGAGCATGAACCAGACGCGGTTGGCCTCGTCCAGGCACACCTCGATGAAGTGGTTCCCGCCTCCCAGGGTTCCCAGGTGCTGGCGGTTGTTGCTGTTGGCCAGCGCCGGGTACTTATCGGTGATCGCCTTGAACCGTGGATGCAGGGCTGCCCAGGCCTGGTCGGCCTGTTGCGGGATCTCACCCCAGGCCCCCTTGTCTCGTCCGCTACGTGGCGAGGTACGACCGTGGGGCACCGCCTGCTCGATGGCGCTACGCAACCCGGCCAGGTTATCCGGCAGGTCGGAGGCGGTCAGCGAGGTCCGGGCGGCGATCATCCCGCAGCCGATATCCACCCCGACCGCCGCCGGAATGATCGCGCCCACGGTGGGGATCACGCTACCGATGGTCGATCCCTTACCCAGGTGGACGTCGGGCATCACGGCCAGGTGCTTGAAGATGAAGGGCATCTTGGCGGTGTTCATCAGCTGCTGGCGGGCTTCGTTTTCCACGGGCACGCCCTGGGTCCACATCTTGATTGGCTTACCGTTGGCGACTTCCAGCAATTGGTAGGTCTTGCGTTCCATATCTTTTTACTCTTTCTTCCTGGGGCCCGAATCCGGGCCTTGTTGTATCGGCAGCGCAAGAGCGGATTGCAGTCTTGCGCCCATGATCGATCGGGTGGCCGGTCATCCGGCAGGTCTTGGCGACAAAAAAAGGTGAAACATGCAGCCTGCTCTACCCCTGAGCTACCACCTTGCGGTGGGCGGGAATCGAACCCGCGACCAGGCTGTCCTGTAGTTCCACCGGCATTCGCCGGGTCAATCGGTGCAGGCCGGGCCTGCGGGCAGCGACAAGGGAACGGGCACATTTGCTCTACCCACTGAGCTACAGCCTTGCGGCTGGCGGGGCTCGAACCCGCGACACCATGTAGTACCCGTGGCATTCGCTGCCATCCCGCCAAGGCGGGGGAAACCTGCGACGACAAGGAATCGATGAAACGATGCACTCGCGTTCTGCTGGTTGAACCACGGCGCCCTTTTCGAGCACCGGCGGGACTCGCACCCGCATCTCGAGCCTTGGATGTAGTTCCATCGGCATTCGTCGCAAAAAACCGCAAAACAGGTGGCGCGACAACAGTAGTGGCTGATAGCCGGATTCGAACCGGCAAGACCAGGATGTACAGCCACCGGCATTCGCGCCGTCACCGGCCCTGACAAAATCTGCTGAGACGTCTTTGGATGTAGTCACAGCGGCATTCAGGGCCAATGATCAAGAAACTTCAGTGTGCGCCGGCTGCCCGGCGCATGCTCTAACTCAATAACCTGGCGCTCAGGGCGCCAGGGCCTCGATGGCTTTCACCCAGTGCTGGCCACCGTAGTTGCCGGCGATGAACTGCTCGATCACGTCGAACACCGTATCGCTGAAGCCACCGACGTTGAGGATGTCCTCACGGTCCGAGGCCTGGGTGGTGGCCCCGGGTTGCATATCGATGCACACCAGCCGGGCGTTGGGGTTGATCGCCTTGATCCGCTCCCACTGGCGCATGGTTTCAGTGGCCCCATGGCGCCGGGCGTCGATCCACGACTCGTTGTCCGAGACCAGGATCAGCGTGTCCAGCTTGAACCGCGCATTGGCCAGCTGCGCCAAGGGGGCCGAGCAGTTGGTCCCGCCGCCACCGATGGCCGCCAGCTTCTGGGCATTGGTCATCACGCTGTCCCGGGGGTTGAGGCGGATATCCACCACTTCCCGTTCGAACGGCATGACCCGTGCCGTCGGCCGCTTGCGCAGGACCGCCGCCGCCACCAGTGCCGCCACATCGATGCAGCGCACCGCCGTGGTGGCGCCCTGGCGATAACCCGTGACCGGACTGTGCATCGACCCCGAGACGTCCGGGCATACCACGACCGAACCGCTGAGCGCCGGCACATTGGCCAGGGACAGCTCCAGGGCATCCTGCAGCGCCTCGCGCACCCGCTGCGGCACCTCCTCTCCCGCCATGCGGTAGGCCGCCAGCAGCTGGTACGGGTAGACCCGGGCCTTGGCCACCTCTGCGGCATCCGCCAGGCGCGCCGCCACATACTCCGTGCAACCGCGCACCTGGAACGCACCGTGGCGAGCCAGGGTGTTGAGGTTCATGCGCAGCCCCTGCCAGCCCATGTTGCGAGCCTGGGCGGCCCATTGCTCAGCGCTCAGGCTCTCGTTGCCCAGCAACTGGAACGGTACATCCGGCACCTGGGTGCTGGCCCCGCTGCGAAACGCCAGCAGCTCACGGGTCAGCCCGGGCAGCGCCTGGACATCCACCGGCTTGCCGATCAGCCAGGCGAAGAAGGCTTCACGCCAGGCCTCGCGGGGCTTGGGGTGGACCATCTTGACCACATCCGCCAGCGACGGCTGGTTGCCGATCGATGCCTGCAGCAGCTGGCGCTCGCTGGCGTTGTTCAGCCAGTCCTGCACCAGGCGCTTGGGTTGCGAGCCCAGGGACTTGCGGCCGGTCACGCCGCTACGCAGGATCTGCACGTAGTTGCGTAGCATCTTGCCGTTGTCCACCACCTGGGCGAACAGCTCGGGCACCTGGACCGAACGTTGCGCGGTCAGCGCCGCCAGCAGCAGCGCCGGCATGTCCTTCATATGGCCTTGCTGGCGAGCGTAGCGAGCGGCCTGGGCCACGAAGCGGCTGTCGACTTCACTCACCAGTTGCAACACGGCTTCCAGCTGATCCTCGGGTGAGGTGTAGAAGGTCGAGTTCAGGCAACCGGTGACTGCCAGCTGGGCCAGGCGACGCTTGGCGTTGTAGGCGTAGGCCGGGGCCCGGGAGGCATTGCGGGTGTCGCTCGCCGGGGCTTTTGCCTGTTGGGTGTTGAACAGCTGCTGGTTGGCCATCTTGGCGTCTCGCTGGTTGTCTTGTTCGTTGCCAGAGATATTGCAGCCGCCGTGCCAGCTTTGAATTTTTTATCGAATTTATTTTTAACTTATTGATTTTAAACGTATTTATTTTTCATCTTTATTTCTTCAGTGATTTTTCGCGACAAACGTTGCTCTGATTTTATATCTTTATCTATCGCAGTTTATCCAAGGATATAAACATGTCGGACAAGTCCACGGTCGCCATCGGTTTCGTCGGAGCCACCCTCGATCGTGTCGGCAAGGGCGCCAACCGTTGGAGCCACTGGCGCCCGAGCGTGGGCTTGTGCCAGCAGCAGGATGTGCTGATCCACCGCCTGGAACTGATCCATGGCGTCGACGCCCGGGACATCAGCCTCGCCGGGCGCATTGCCGACGACATCCGCCAGGTCTCCCCCGAGACCGAGGTGCGCTTGCACCCCATGGAGCTGAAGAACCCCTGGGACTTCGAGGAGGTGTATGGCGCCCTGCACGACTTCACCAGCGCCTACGCGTTCGACACCGAGCGCGAGGACTACCTGGTGCACATCACCACCGGGACCCACGTGGCGCAGATTTGCTGGTTCCTGTTGACCGAGGCCCGCTTCCTGCCGGCGCGACTGATCCAGACCTCCCCAGCCCGGCGCCGCGATCCGGACGAGCACGCTACCGGCACCCATGCACTGATCGACCTCGACCTGTCGCGCTATGACCGCATCGCCTCGCGCTTCGCCCACAAGCGCCTGGAGGGCCTGGCCTTTCTCAAGTCGGGGATCGCCACCCGCAACCTGGCCTTCAACCGCTCCATCGAACAGATCGAGCGAGTGGCGGTACGCTCCAAGGCGCCGATGCTGCTGATTGGCCCCACCGGGGCGGGCAAGTCGTTCCTGGCCCGGCGCATCTATGAACTCAAGCGTGGCCGGCACCAGGTCCTGGGGCGCTTTGTCGAGATCAACTGCGCCACCCTGCGCGGCGACGGCGCCATGTCGGCACTGTTCGGCCATACCAAGGGCGCCTTCACCGGCGCCCAGAATGCCCGCGACGGCCTGCTGCGAGCGGCCCACGGCGGCATGTTGTTCCTCGACGAGATCGGCGAACTGGGCCTGGACGAACAGGCGATGCTGCTCAAGGCCATCGAGGAAAAACGCTTCTTCCCCATGGGTTCGGACCAGGAGGTGGAGAGCGACTTCCTGATCATCGCCGGTACCCACCGGGACTTGCGCGGCCGGGTGGCCCAGGGCCTGTTCCGCGAAGACCTGTACGCCCGGATCAACCTCTGGACCTTCAACCTGCCGGGGCTGGCGGGGCGCCGCGAAGACATCGAGCCCAACATCGATTTCGAGCTGGAACGCCATGCCCGGGAGCAAGGCCAACTGGTGCGCTTCAACCTTGAGGCCCGGCGGCGCTACCTGGCCTTCGCCAGCTCCAGCGAAGCGGCCTGGCTGGGCAACTTCCGCGAGCTGTCGGCGTCCATCACCCGCATGGCCACCCTGGCCGACAGCGGCCGGATCGACGAGGCCCTGGCCCAGGAAGAGATCCAGCGCCTGCGCCATGCCTGGGGCCTGGAACAGAGCGAGGACGAGCTACAGCCGCTGTTGGGCACAGACATGGAACTGGACCTGTTCGACCGCCTGCAACTCAAGGCGGTGATCGCCGAATGCCGGCGCGCCGACAGCCTGTCGGATGCCGGGCGGCGCCTGTTCGGGGTCTCGCGCCTGGGCAAGGCCAATCCCAACGACGCCGATCGGTTGCGCAAGTACCTGGCGCGCTTCGGCCTGGACTGGAAACAGATCACCAGCTGAGCATCGCGTAGCTGCTCATGAATGCCCGCTGAAGGCCCTGGGGGGCTCGCGGGCTCGGCAGCGGCTACAAAGAGGATACGCCAGACACCAAAGGTGCCCGCTTCGTGTAGCCGCTGCCGCAGGCTGCGCACGGGCGCGATGCGTCAGATCAGGCCAGCGTCGGCGACGGCTGCGGCACGGCGAACACGCCGCTGGCTCGGGCCACTTCGCGCTCGCCAACGCTCAGCACCACGGTGGCGAAGGCGATCTGCCGCCCGCGCCGGGAATGCTCCAGGCGCACCTCCAGCCAATCCCCCACCTGCACCGCGCCCAGGTAATCGAGGTTCATGCTGGCCGTGATCAGTGGCAATGGCGGCTCGCTGGAGAACGCCATGGCATACCCCATGCCGACGTCCGCCAGGGTGGCGATGATGCCGCCGTGCACGATGCCGCGACCGTTGGCGTGGCGGGCATCGGCACGCAGGCCGACACGCAGCCCACTGCCATTGCCACAGCCGTAGACCGGACCGATCAGCTCCAGCAACGGACTGCTGCGAGGCAAGGGACTGAAACCCTGGGGAACATCCGCTTCACTCATGACAAGCTCCTTGAGCACCAGCGCAGCACCATCGCTGCGTACTGCCACAGATGTAGCGCCAATCCGCGGTGCGGCCTATCAGTATCAATCCGGGAAATTGCCGCAAATAAGTCACAACGCCATCGTGGCCGCCCCAGGAAGGACGGTAAGATGCGCGCCTGCGTTCCCAACGCAGTTTCAAGTACCCAAGGAGCTCCCATGCAACATCAGGACGACCACCCTAACCGCCCTCGCCGCCTGGCCTTTGCCCTGCTGGGAGCGCTGGCACTCAGCGCCTGCTCTCCCAGCGACCAGGGCAGAAGCGCCGTGGCCCTTGGCGGCGCCCAGGGCCAGGCCGGCGCCCAGTTGGCCTACGAACATGAGCTGACCCTGTCGTTGCCCTCGGAGCAGATCGGCCCGCGCCTGGCGCAAACCCGTGAAGCCTGCGAACAGGCGAAGTTCGGTGCGTGCAATATCCTGCGCCTGGAACAAGGCAAGTACCGCGCCCAAGTGGTACTGCGGGTAGTACCGAGCGGCGTCGAGCCCATGGTCCAGCAGGCCGCCGAAGGCGCCGAGCTGGGCGAGCGCATCACCAGCGCCGAAGACCTGGCCGACGCCGTGGCCGACGTGCAGCGCCAGCAACAACGGCTCAAGGCCCAGCAACAGCGATTGGACGAACTGGCCGCGCGCAAGGACATCAGCGTCGGCGACCTGATCGCCCTGAGCAAGGAGCAAGCCGGCATCGAGAATGACCTGCAAGCCCTGGCCCAGACCGCCGCCGGCCAGCAACGGCGGTTGGACACCAACCGCCTGACCCTGAGCTTCCAGCCCAGCGACAGCGGCCAGCGCAGCTCCAACCTCAAGCGCGCCTTCAGCAACCTGCTGGACAACCTGGCCGACGGTACCGCCGAGGCCCTGGAGAAAGGCAGCTACGTGCTGCCCTTCGTGATCCTCGCCTTCCCCCTGGTGCTGCTGTGGGTCTGGCTGTGGCGCAAGTTCGTCCGTCGCCGCCAGTAACCTCGCCTAGGCCTGGGCCTGGAGCGCCAGTTGCAAGCGCTCCAGGCCGATGCCGAACCCGGCACCCTGGCGATAGGCCCCCGCCCCCACCACTTGTTGCTGCGCCCCGAGGCGCCGGCAACGCACCTCGAAACCCTCGCCATCCAGGTAATAGGTCAGGCCACGCTTGACCCCCAGGTTGAGCTCATAGTCCAGCGCCAAGGCATCCAGGAAGCCGGTGCACAACTGCTGCGCCTGCACCAGTGCCTGGCGTGGATCGGGCCCGAGGATCTCCAAACCCAGCTGGGTGAATTCACGGTAGCGCCCGGCCTGGGGCTTCTCGTAGCGATAGCAGCGGGCAACGTAGAAAAACATTGCCTGGGTCCGTCCCGCCAGCAGCTGGCCAGCGGTTTCCTGGAACAGCGCGGTGGCTTCCGGAATCAGGCAGCAAGGGCGACCGGCCTTGTCGGCGAAGGCCCACATCTGGCCGATGACTTCACTGCCCCCGGCTTTTTCAATAAAGGTGTCCTGGCCCCACAAGGCCGGGACTATGACTTCTTCAGCACCCGCTTCGATGAAGCCAGCTCCGGAACCGGCCCTCCAGGATGCGCAGGTTGGCGGCTTGTTCACCGGTGATCATTCGCGTGCCACGGAGCATAGTCATGGGTCGTTCCTCTGGTTTTTTACAGACAATAAAAAAGGCGCCTTGCAGGGCGCCTTGGTGGTGAGTCGAGGGTCAGTGGCGAGGGATGCGCATCACTGACGGCTCGATGCGCATACGCGACCACGGCCCCTGGAATGAGGTCGATGGTGATGGGTGCGATTGCCGAGCCGGAAAAAATTCATGGCGCATCCTGGCATACCGTAAAAGCAACTGACAAGCGCCTCGTTGTTCGTGCCAGCAGCCCCACACTCAAGGCCGACCGCCCACCAACGCGTCGACTCCGGTCAACTGGCCAGACAACGTCCAAAGGCGTTCGGCCTGCCCGGGGTCGATGGCATATGAGCGGACACCGACAAAGGACGGTGGCTCGCGCTCATCCAGCGAGGCGATGTCGCAGTCCTCGCAATACAACCCGCCCATGCCCTCCAGCTGCGGCGAAGTGGCCGCCCAGACCTGGGTCGCAGCGCCTTGCTGCGGCGTCTTGAACGAGGGATCGGCCGGCTGGCCCGAAGCGTCGAGCCAACCAGCCGCGATCATCTCGCCCTGCACCAGATGGCGTTGCAGCGGGGTGAAGATCTTTCCGGGATGAACGGCAAAGGCCCGGACGCCGGCATGCCGCCCCAACCGATCCAGGTGCACGGCGAACAACGCGTTGGCGGTCTTCGATTGCCCATAGGCGGCCCATTTGTCATAACCCCGAGTGAATTGCACATCGTCCCAACGCATGGCCGATTGCTGGTGTCCTGCCGACGACAGCACCACGACCCTGGCGCCACCTTCGAGTGCCGGCCAAAGCTCATTGACCAGGACGTAGTGCCCCAGGTGATTGGTCGCCAATTGCCTTTCCCAGCCCGGGCCCACGCGTCCCTCGGGGCAAGCCATGACGCCTGCGTTGGCAATCAGGATGTCGAGATGCCGGCCACTGCCCAGCACGCGCTGCGCGAGGTCCTTCACCGAAAGGAGATCGGACAGGTCCAACTGCTGGACCTCAACACCAGCAATCCCATAGGTGCTTGCCTGGGCGGCCGCGACATCGCGTGCCGTCACGATCACCTGGGCGCCGGCCTGGGCCAGGGCCCGCGTGGCTTCCAGGCCAAGCCCTGAGTGGCCGCCGGTGACCAGGGCCAGGGTGCCGGAAAGGTCTCGCCCTGCCAGCACTTCTGCCGCCGTACTGGCTGCACCAAAACCGGAATGGATCGGGATTTGCCTGCTCGTCATGAACGCTCCGTGAAACAGGATGGGTAGTCGCGGGAAGATCCCCGCGCCTGGTATTTTCCCGGCTGGACTTGCAGCCGGGAATGCAACAAAGTCCGGTTTTCTATCGCGAGCGTCCGAATATCCATGGACCCGTTATCCGAAGTTCTGGCCCTGCTCAATATGCGCAGCTCGGTGTTCGCCGGCTTGAAGGCGGGCGGCGACTGGGCCATCGACTTCCCTGCGCCCGACGGCATCAAGTTCAACGCGCTCATCGAAAGCTCCTGCTGGTTGACCGTGGAAGGCGCCGGCCCCCCCGTACGCCTGGTGGCCGGGGACTGCTTCCTGCTGTCGCGCAAACGGGCCTTTTCGCTCTGTAGCGACCCAGAACTACCAGCCATCCGGGCGGACGAGGTCTATCGCCACGCCAGCAGTGGCGTCGCCCATTGCGGTAGCGCCGATGAGCTGTTCCTGATCGGTGGCCGCTTCGCCTTCGGCGAGGAGGCCAACCTGCTGTTCGCCGGGTTGCCTGCGCTGGCGGTCATCGGCAATGGCTCGGAGCCGGCGTCGGTACTGAACTGGGCCTTGCAACACATGGCCCACGAACTGGCCGGGTCTTCCCCAGGCCATTCGATCGTGGTCCAGCACCTGGGGCACATCATGCTGGTGCAGGTGCTGCGCATGTACCTGGCCCAGGCAACCGACGCACCACCAAGCTGGTTGCTGGCGATCTGTGATCCACGCATCGGGGCGGTCATCGAGGCCATCCATGCCGACCCGGCCCGGGCCTGGACCGTCGAGGACCTGGCCCGGATCGCCAGGGTCTCGCGCTCGACCCTGGCCCTGCATTTCAAGCAAAAGGCCGGGATAGCCCCACTGGAGTACCTGTTGCGCTGGCGCATGCAACTGGCCACGCAATCCTTGAAAAGCGGGCGGGCGAGCATTTCCTCGATCGCCCAGAAGCTGGGCTACGACTCCGACAGCGCCTTCAGCCACGCCTTCAAGCGGATCATGCACTGCTCGCCTCGCCAGTACCGCGAGCGACAGGCACACGCCATTTAGTGACGCGCCATGCAGCGCTGATAGCGCTCTTCCACCCGCTTGGCGAACCAGGCGGTGGTCAGCTGGCGCGTGATCTTCGGGCTCTTGAGCTCGATGCCCGGGAGTATCTGCCGCGGTACACCCTTGCCCTTGGCCTGGTCGGCCAGGGCGAATACCTTGCGGTACAACGCGGTCTGCTCGAATTGCGCGCTGTCGCCCTGCTCCAGCTGGTCGCGAATCACCGGGTTGCGCAGCCCCAACTGCTTGCCCAGGGTGCGTACTGCCAGCTCGGTACTGCCGGGCAGGATCGAGTCGTAGCGGATCAGGTCGCCATCGAGCGCCAGGCGAATCCCGGTGAGCTGGCTGACCGCAGCCTGGAACGCGGCATTGCGGCTGGCGTACCAGCCAGCGTTGAAGTCGGCGAAGCGATACAGCGGCTGCGGGTAGCTCACCGGATAACCCAGCAGGTGGGCGATGCCGAAGTACAGGCCTCCCCGACGGCTGAAGACCTCGTGGCGGATCGAATCTCGTGGTGAATAGGGATAGCCCTGGGCGTGCTTCTCGGCAAAGGCGATGCTGACCTGCATCGGCCCGCCGGTATGCACCGGGTTGAAACCACCGAACAGGGTCTGGCCCATGGGCACCTGGCCGATGAAGTCATCGAAGATCGCGCTCAGTTCCTTTTCGGTACGGGCCTTGGCCAGGCGCTGGCTGTAGGACTGGCCGTCGCTGGAACGTACCTGCAATGCAGCACTGACCAGCAGCCCCGGAACATGTGCCTTGGCCGCACGGCGATCGACCTCATCCCGGGCAATGCGCCCCAGGCCCGGCACCGCTGGATCGACCTGGAAACCGGACTCCTGCTCGGCCACCGCCAGCACTGCGCACAAGTTGCCGGGACTGGGGTCCAGCCCTTGGGCATTGAAGGCTACCTGGATGTCCCGGGCCCAGCCCTGGCGATCGCTCACCTGGGCGGGCAACAGTCGCAGGATGCGTGCCTGGACCTGTTCGGCAGGTAACTCGGGCGAGTGGGAACCGGGCTGGCTGGCACAACCGGCCAACAACAGCAGGCCAAGGAAACTGCCGACAAGGCGATGTGAAATCATGGTTCTCCAAGGGAAATCGGGACCCGGTCCCTGCAAGTAAAGCAACGAACGCGAGCTTCGACCGAAGACCTGCAGCGCCGTTCCCCTGCCCCGCTCGACAGATGCCAGCGTGATCGGCTTCATGTAGCCGCTGCCGCAGGCTGCGCAATAGCGCAGCGGCCGCCTATGCCCGGCCATTCCTGCGCTGCCGAGCCTGTGGGTCTTGGCGCAGCCCTGCAGGCTCGGCAGCGGCTACAGATCCGTTCAAATCGCCGGCAACAAGAACAGGGCCGACTAGAATCCATCTACTGCACACCCCCCGCCTGGGTGTATGTTCGACGACTCCCCCGCCTTGCCATGGAGTACTGCCCGGATGTTGAACCTGGATTTCTTGATCACCAGCCTGATCGTCGTGCTGATCCCCGGCAGCGGCGTCATCCTGACCATTTCCACGGCCCTGGTAGCCGGCAAGCGCGCCAGCCTGTTCACCGCCATCGGCTGCACCGCCGGGATCGTCCCGCACCTGCTGGCCTCGATCCTCGGCCTGTCGGCGATCCTGCACACCAGCGCCCTGGCGTTCCAGGGCCTGAAGTTCGCCGGGGTCGCCTACCTGCTGTACCTAGCCTACGCCACCTGGCGCGATCGCTCGGCCTTCGCCGTCGACAGCCACGCGGTCAGCCAGGGCGCCGGCGCGCTGATGCTCAAGGCCTGCCTGCTGAACATCCTCAACCCCAAGCTGACGATCTTCTTCCTCGCCTTCCTGCCGCAGTTCATCAGCCACGACGGCAGCGATCCGGTCCCGCAGATGCTGCTCCTGAGCGGAGTGTTCATGGCCATGACCTTCTTCGTGTTCGTGCTCTACGGCCTGCTGGCCAACCTGTTCCGCACCGCGGTGATCGAGTCGCCCAAGGTCCAGGACTGGCTGCGCCGCAGCTTCGCCGCCAGCTTTGCCGGGCTGGGCCTGAACCTGGCGTTCGCCCAGCGCTGAGCCAGCGGCAGTACCGCCGGATCCATGACATTGATTCCTTGCCCAGGACAAAGACATGAACTGCAGCGACGTACTGATCATCGGCGCCGGCCCCACCGGCCTCGTCCTGGCGCTCTGGCTGCGCCAGCAAGGGGTCAAGGTGCGGATCATCGACAAGACCTCCGGCCCGGGCACCACGTCCCGGGCCCTGGCGGTGCAGGCCCGGACCCTTGAGCTGTATCGCCAGCTGGGCCTGACCCAGGCCATTGTCGAGCGGGGTTGCCACGTGCCGGCGGTGAACCTGTGGGTCAAGGGCGAACGGGTCGCACAACTGCCGTTCGAGACCATCGGTGGCGACCTGACGCCCTACCCCTTCCTGCAGATCTTTCCCCAGGACGAACACGAACAACTGCTGGTCGAGCGCCTGGCCCAGATGGGCGTCAGTGTCGAGCGTGAGACCGAGCTGCTGGCCTTCACCGATCACGGTCACCTGATCAATGCCCGCTTGCGCGGTCCCGATGGTCGGGAAGAGCACTGCCAGGCGTTCTACCTGGCCGGCTGCGACGGTGCCCGCTCCACGGTCCGCAAGACCCTGGGCGCCAGTTTTCCCGGCGGGACCTACCAGCAGGTGTTCTATGTGGCGGATGTCGAGGCCGCTGGCCCGAGCCTCGATGGCCAGTTGCATGTGGACCTGGACGCTGCCGACTTCTTGGCGGTGTTCCCCCTGGCCCACAGCGGTCACGCACGGTTGATCGGTACCGTGCGTGACGAACGAGCCGAACACCTGGAGCACCTGCGCTTCGAGGATGTCAGCCAGCGCGCCATGCACCAGCTCAAGGTGCAAGTCGAGCAGGTCAACTGGTTCTCCACCTATCGGGTACACCACCGGGTGGCCGGGCAATTTCGCTGGGGTCGGGTCTTTCTCCTGGGCGATGCCGCCCACCTCCACAGCCCGGCTGGCGGCCAGGGCATGAACACCGGGATCGGCGATGCCATCAACCTGGCCTGGAAGCTGGCCACGGTGCTCGCAGGCCAGGGCGACGAGCGCCTGCTGGACAGCTATGGCATCGAGCGCATGGAGTTCGCCCGGCGCCTGGTCGCCACCACCGACCGGGTGTTCAACTTCGCCACGGCCGACGGCCCGATCGCCTATCTGGTCCGCACCCGTGTCGCACCGCTGCTGCTGCCGAAGATCGCCGCCTTCGACCGGGCCCGCGAATTCCTGTTTCGCACGGTGTCGCAGATCACCCTGAACTACCGCGGCATGCCCTTGAGCGCAGGCAGCGTCGGCCCGGTACACGGCGGCGACCGCCTGCCCTGGGTCAGCGACGGCGGGCAGGACAACTTCGACAGCCTGGAATACCTGGGTTGGCAGGTGCATGTGTATGGCGTGGCCAGCGACGCCTTGCATGCCTGGTGCAACGCCCGAGAGATCCCCTTGCGGGTCTTCGATTGGCAGGCGGCCCATGCCGAGGCGGGACTGGCGCGCAACGCCCTGTACCTGCTGCGCCCCGACACCTACGTGGCGCTGGCGGATCGCTCGGCGGACCCACAGGTGCTGGAGCGCTACTTCCGTGAGCAGCAGATATCCCCACAGCCCGCCACGGCGTTGCGCAAGAGACCGTGAGGCCTGGCTCTGCCCATCGGTACTGGCAAGGCGGTTCCGGCAACAGCCGGCCCCGCCTCACGGGCCTTAGAAGTCGGCCTTGACCGACAGGGTGAAGTTGCGCGGATCACCATAGAAGTTGCCGAAGTTCTCGGTACCGATGGTGGTGTAGTAGCGCTTGTCCAACAGGTTGTTGCCGTTCAGCGCCAGGGACCAGGTGTCGTCGATGCGGTAGCCGATCCGCCCGTTCCAGATGGCATAACCGGCCTGGCTGATGTGCTTGCCGCTGGAAGGCGAGACGCGGAAGTTGTCACTCTGGGCATTGACCCCGGCCCCCACGGTGAAGCGCTCCAGAGCACCGCCCAACTGGTAGTCGCCCCAGACCCGCAACAGGTGCCGCGGCACATAGGAGTTGAATGGCTGGCCGTTGTTGTTGCTGTCGGCGTCCTCCAGGGTCTTGGTCTGGGTATAGGTGTAGCCGGCCAGCACCTGCAGGCGCTCGATCACCTCGCCACTGACTTCGGCTTCAAAGCCCTGGGCGCGGACCTTGCCCGAGTTCATCGAACACGTACTGTCGGGGCATGCCGGGTCGTCCTGCTGGGCATCCTGCTGGATCGTGCGGAACAGGCTGAAGGCGCTGTTCAGGCGGCCATCGAACCACTCGCCCTTGATCCCTGCTTCGTAGCTCTTGCCCACCAGCGGCTTGAGGGTGGTGCCATCCAGGGTCCGATAGTTGCCCTGGGGGGTGAAGATGCTGGAATAGCTGGCATACACCGTCAGGTTGTCGTTGAGGTCATACAAGATCCCGGCGAACGGGGTGACTTCGCCGGTTTCCTTGGAACGGGTACTGCTGGGCGTACGGGTTTCGCGCCAGTAGGCCACGGCATCGTTCTGCGACTTGTACCAGCTGACCCGGCTGCCCATCACCAGGGTCAGCGGGTCGGCCAGTTTCAGGCGCAGGGTGGAATACAGCCCTTGCTGCTGGATCCGTATATCGGAGGGGCCGCCCCGGCTGGAGTTGGCCTGGTAGTAGCTGTCATCGGGCTTGGGCATGTGGTGATCGGGGTCCAGCACATTCTGCCGTTGCGGCAAGCTGGCCACGGCGTAGAAGTCGTCCTTGATCGAACGGCTGGCATTGGCCCCGACAGTCAGTTCGTGCTCCTGGCCAAAGGCCTGGAAGCGCCCGTCGACATAGGCATCGAAGCCATAGTCCACCTGGTCGTAGTCAAAGGTGCTGGCCAGCATCAGGGTATTGGAGCGGCTGGCGCCCACCGGCACCGAGCCGCTGGGGAACGCGTACTCGATGTCCTGGGTGTTGCGGCTGTAGACACCCGCCACCTTCAGCGCCCAGTCATCGTTGAGCTGCTGCCGGAGGTCGGCGAAATAGGTCGCGCGCTTGCTGCGCGAATTGTTCCAGGCGGCGTTCAGGCAAGTCGAACGGCCGAGCTTGAGATCGCTGCCGTCGCTGTAGCGCGGCAGGCCGCCCCAGCATGGGCGCGAATCGACGTCTTCATAGGCCATGCCCAGGCCCAGGGTGGTGTCGTCACTAAGATCGAAATCCAGGGCGCCGTAGTAGACCTGGTCCTTGCGCTCGCCCAGGTCATAGAAGTACTGCCGGGTCTGCTGGGTGACCACCGCCCGGCCACGGACCGTGCCGGCATCGTTCAACGGCCCGCCGGTGTCCACCTGGGCCCGATAGTTGTCCCAACTGCCGGCGGACATCGCAAGCTCGGTATGGGGCGTGGCCTGGCCACGCTTGCGCACGAAATTCACCGAGCCTGCGGTACCGCCTGCGCCCTTGAGCATGCCGGCGGCGCCACGCAGGATCTCCACCCGATCATAAAAGGCCATGTCGCTGCTGAAGCTGTCGGCCTGCACGTAGCTGCTGCCCATGTCCAGGGGCACGCCGTCGTACTGGTACTGGCCGGTCATGCGAAAGCCCCGGGAGTAGAAGTATTTGCCGCCCATGGGCGAGTCGTAGAGGGTGATGCCCGGGGTTTTCTCCATCACCTGGTCGATGGTGTTGAGGTTCTGGTCATCGAGCATCTTGCGGGTGATCACGGTCACCGACTGCGGGGTTTCCTTGAGGGAATGCTGGCCCTTGCCGATGGTCACCGCGCCTGTGGTGTAGGAGCCGGAGTATTCGGTGGTCGCCCCCAACTCCTGGCCCTGGACCTGGGTGGTGCCCAACTGCAGGGCGCCACTGCCCTGGGGTACGGGGCGCAAGACATAGCTGCCGTTGCTCTGGGGTTCGGCCTGCCAGCCACTGCCGGCAAGAATCCGCGCAAAACCTTCCTGCACGCCATAGTCGCCCTTCAGGCCGGCTGAACGCAGGCCAGCGGTCTGCCGGGCATCGAAGGAAATGGCCGCCCCCGCGGCGCTGGCATAACGGCTCAACACCTCGGTGAGCTCGCCAGCGGCGATATCGAAGTGGCGGGCCTGCACCTGCTCGCTGGCGACCGCAGCCATTGCCGGTGCCAGCACCATGGCGTGGGCCGTCAGCGCCCCCCACAACCCGATCCTGACCGCCAACACCCGCTTGGACTTGTGTACATCAGACATGCTTTGCCATCCCCCACGCTTGAAAATGAATCCACTGGGGGATGAGCCGGACCAGGCCCGACAATAGTGCAAACGCGAACTATTATTTTTCACGCACCCGATCAGCCCACGTGGCTGGCGGAAATCCGCACCCAATACCGGGTATAGCGCTTGACCTGCAACGAGAAGCCGCTTTGCAACGCCGCCAGGGCTCGATCGGTGTCGTCGATGGGAAAGGCCCCGGAGACCTTCAGCCCGGCGATCTGCGGATCGCACTGCAAGACCCCGCGCCGGTAGCGCGAAAGGTCGGCAAGCAACTCCCCCAGCGGCCGGTCGATGGCGATGATGCTGCCTTGGCGCCAGGCGCCCACCGATGCATCGTTGGGCCGCAATGCGGCAAAGTCCCGGGCGCTGAACGCCAGCTGCTGGCCGGCCTCGACCCGGCGCGGCGCGGCGCCATTACCGAGGCTGACCTGCACCGCATGCTCGAGCACCGCGACCTGATCCTCGCGCTCGTCGCTGCGCAACAGGAAGCACGTGCCCAGGGCCAGCACCTTGGCGTGCCGGGTGAACACCTGGAATGGTCGCTGCAACGAGTCGGCACCGGTGCTGACCAGCATCTCGCCCCAGAGCAACGTCACCTTGCGTTGCTCGCCGTCGAACTGCACGTTGACCGACGTGTTGGTATTGAGCAGCAGCGAGCTGCCGTCCGCCAAGCGTACTTCCCGGCGCTCGCCGACCTGGGTGCGATAGTCGGCCAACAGTTGCTGGGCACCGTCGCTGCGCCAGCCCAGCCATCCCAGGGAGCCCGCCGAAGCCAGCACCACCAGGTTACGCATCAACTCGCGACGCGAACGCCCGGCCCCGCGCAACGTGGAACCGGCGAGGCCACCGGGCAGCGCCGACATCTGCTCACCCAGGGCCTGCATCTGCGCCCAGGCCTCGCGGTGCAACGGATCAGCCGCCAGCCATTCACGCCACGCCGCCTGCTCCTGTTCGCTGGCAGTGCCGGAGCGCAGTTGGGCATACCAGCGGGCGGCGCCGCTGATGGCCTGGCGCTCGCCCACACTCAATTGCAGCGGTGGCAGGCTCATCCGCGTTGCATCCGCATCTGCATCAGGCAGCAATGCTCCATCGCCTTGGCCATGTAGTTGTTGACGCTGCGCACCGACACCCCCAGGCGCACGGCAATCTGCTCGTAGGTCAGGCCATCGCACTGGGACAGCAGGAAGGCCTGCTTGACCTTGGCCCCCAGCCCATCGAGCAAGCGGTCGATCTCCATCAGGGCCTGCAGCAGCATGCCCTGCTCTTCAGGCGACGGGTGCTCCGCCTCGGGCACCTGGGCCAGGGCCTCGAGATAGGCCTGCTCCAGGGAGCGACGACGGAACAGGTCGATCAGCAAGCCATTGGCGATCCGCGACAGATAGGGCCGAGGCTCACGGATCTCCAGGGCATTGCGCGCCTTGAGCACCCGCACGAAGGTGTCCTGGGCGAGGTCCGCCGCATCGCAGGTATTGCCCAGCCGGCGGCGCAGCCAACCCTGGAGCCAGCCATGATGATCGAGATAGAGGTCGTTGACGGCACAGCGCAGGGTTAAGTCGTCGGCGGGCATGACAGTCGCAGTTCATATTTGATAATGAATCGCATTGTCATGTAGAGACGGAAGGCTTGGCAATAGCCACGAACGCCGCGATGGCGTCCGTGGGCAGGGGCATCGGGGCGGCTCAGATTCCGGCCAGGGCCAGGTCCATGGCGAAGTAGGTGAAGATCAGGTCGGCACCGGCACGCTTGATCGAGCCCAGGCTCTCGCGTACCACGCGCTGCTCGTCGATCGCCCCGGCCTGGGCACCGAACTTGATCATCGCGTACTCGCCACTGACCTGGTAAGCCGCCACCGGCAGGCGCGAGGCTTCGCGGATGTCGCGGATGATGTCCAGGTAGGCGCCCGCTGGCTTGACCATCAGCGAGTCGGCGCCTTCCTGTTCGTCCAGCAGCGATTCGCGCACCGCTTCGCGGCGGTTCATCGGGTTCATCTGGTAGCTCTTGCGGTCGCCCTTGAGCGCACTGCCGCCAGCTTCGCGGAACGGGCCGTAGAGCGCCGAGGCGAACTTGGTGGAATAGGCCATGATCGGCGTCTGGGTGAACCCGGCGGCGTCCAGGGCCCGGCGAATGGCCTGGACCTGACCGTCCATGGCCGCCGACGGGGCGATCACGTCGGCACCGGCACGGGCGGCGGCCACGGCCTGCTTGCCGAGGTTGATCAGGGTCTGGTCGTTATCCACCTCATGGCCGTGCATCACGCCGCAATGGCCGTGCTCGGTGTACTCGCAGAAGCAGGTGTCGGACATCACCACCATCTCCGGCACCGCGTCCTTGGCGATGCGCGACATGCGCGAGACCAGGCCGTTTTCCTGCCAGGTATCGCTACCGTCGCCATCCAGGTGATGGGACACGCCGAAGGTCATCACCGACTTGATCCCGGCACGGGCATAACGCTCGATTTCGCCAGCAAGCTTGGACTCGGGGATGCGCATCACGCCGGGCATGCTCTTGATCGGCACGAAATCGTCGATTTCTTCTTCGACGAAAATCGGCAGCACCAGGTCGTTGAGGGTGAATTCGGTTTCCTGGAACAGACTGCGCAGTTGTTCGGAACGACGCAGGCGACGAGGACGGGCTTCAGGGAACTGGCTGGACATGATTTTTCCTAAGGCTGAGCGCGGGACAACACGAGCTATGTCGAAAAAAGGCTGAAAGCTTATGCCTGCAGCCGCCAGGGTACAAACCCGGGACGCTCAAGAGAGCCTTGCCAATCAGGTAACAATCGCCGGCAAGCCCCGTGTTTGCGTCCCTTGGCCCCGGCGCTGCGATCGACCTGCGACGATCTGCCGCAAGAACCCGCGCCCGGCTGCAAGCCCCATCCAGCGGGTGACTACGACCTGGACGCCAGGTTCAGGCGGCCTTCGATACAGGTCGATGCAGCACCGCCGACCCACACCTCGTCCCCCACCTGCTCCACCTCGATGCAACCGGCGCGCCCCATGCTCAGGCCCTGGCTGACACGGTAGCGCGATGGCGCCAGCCCGGCTCCCAGCAACCACTGGGCGATACCGGCATTCAAGCTGCCCGTAGCGGGGTCCTCAGGCATGCCGTCTCCGGCGATGAAGGCCCGCACCTCGAACTGCGCGTCACTGGCGGTATCCACCTGCGGATCGCACGGCGCGATCACGCCCACCGCCAGCCCGCTCAGGGCCGGGTAGTCGGGTTGCAGGTCCAGCACCTGCTGACGACTGGCGAGCATCACCGCCAGCCATCCGGCACCGTTATCGACCCACTGCGCTGCAACGATGTCCGCAGGCGCCAAACGCAGGCCGCGGCATACCTGCTCCAGCAACTGCGCCGCTACCGGCCCGGAACGCAACAGGGGCGGCGCCAGGAACGCCAACTGCTGGCCCTGGCGGCGAATCCGCACCAGGCCCACCGCACACTCCTGGACGATCTCTTCACCCTGGGGCACGCCACCGGACTCCAGCCAGGCATGGCAACTGCCCAAGGTCGGGTGGCCGGCGAACGGCAGTTCGTCCAGGGTGGTGAAGATCCGCAGGCGGTAGTCCGCCCGTGGGTCCCGCGGCTTGAGGATGAATGTGGTTTCACTGAGGTTGGTCCAGTTGGCGAACCTCGCCATTTGCTGGTCGTCGAGCCCATCGGCATCGAACACCACTGCCACCGGGTTGCCTTTGAGGGGCGTGGAACTGAAAACATCGACCTGCTTGAAAGCCAGGGTACTCATGGGCCGTCCTGTTGGTTTTGTTCTGGGAGGGGCACAGTTTACCCAAGGCTCCGGCCCGGGTGCGAGCAACAAAGGCGCTTCACGCCGGCGCCGGACAGGGGGCTCTGGCGTCACGAAAAGCGCCGCCCTATCGCCCTGGGCAATCGCCTCTATCGCCCTTTGGAATGACCGCAGGGCCTGGCGTAGAGCCACTTTTTGCAACGTGAAATCCACCGGTCGGAAACCCATAAAATCAGTGTGCCATTAGCCTGTCTTTTCCATCCGCGCTGCTTAACTGCAAAAGCTGCCGAGTACCGCAGCATCCCCTCATCCCCACGGAAGGCACACGCCATGAGCAATGCACCTCAACACGTCATCCCCCCCTATGGAGTCGCCATTCAGTCGGCGATTTCCGAAGGCAAGTTGCCGCAGATGAAAGCCCTGCTGGCCAAACGCGACCCGAGCAAGGCCGAGCCTGCGGACCTGCGTAGCGCCTACGAACAGCTGGTCAAGGAAGTTGCCCGCCTGGAACGGCACTGACCGCTGTTTCCCTGTCACTGAATGGAGGCAAAGCAAATGTCCGGTTCCAACGCACAAGAAAGCCTGTTCCCCGTCAGCTATCGCATCGGCACCTCCGACCCCGGAGCACCGAACCTGCAACTCAACCTGCTGGTCTACACCCCCGAGCGCAGCCTGCGCGGCACATCGTCGATCACCCAAGCGGCCAGCCCGCCACTGGACCTGCAGACCGACGACTGGGGCCAGTACACCTACCTGACCGTGACGTCCCCCACCAGTACCAAGATCCTCCTCACCGTTGCAGGCAACCAGGGTGGCCCAGGCGCGAATTCGATCATCACCTTCAAGCTGCACCTGGTGGTCGACGACGACTGGAAGCAAGGCGTCGCCAACTACCAGTACTACAACGGCCACAGCTGGGTGACAGTGAGCGACGTACCGGCTTACCTGGAGAACAACATCGAATCCAGCAGCCTGTCCCGACCCCAGCCCCACGGCCACTCGCACCATCCGCTGCCACCACTCGCGGCGCTGTACGCGGCCCCGATCCACGGCGCCATCGCCAGCGGCGACCTGGCGCAGATGAAGAGCCTGCACCGCCTGGCTACGCAGCAACTGGAACAGCTGCCGCTGATCCGTACCGCACTGGACGCTGCCAAGAGCGAAATCGCCAGGCAGGAGCGGCGCTGAGCTCCAGGCCCAGTGCACTCTTCCATCACGCCAAGGAGTTGCAACATGACAACTGGACTGTTCCATACCCGCCTGATCATCACCAACCCCGTGATCGGCGCACCGATCCTGACCCTCGACCTGCTGGTCAATACCGTGCGCAAGACCGTCTCAGGCCTGGCCCAAGTGACCCAGAGCACGTCGCCGCCGGTGCATTTCAGCGCCGACGTCTGGGGCGACTACTCGCAGATCAAGCTCGATCGATCCAGCGAAGGGCACCTGGTCCTCAACCTCGCGGGCAACCCCAGCGGCCCCGGCAGCCAGATCGCCGAGACCTTCCATCTGCAGGGCATCCTCAACCTGGATTGGGCCAGTGGCTTCGCCAGCTACCGCTACAACTACCAGGGCCATTGGCATGTGGTGCAACACGCCGCCGTGAGCCCAGCCCCGGTGGAACAGGCGGCGCACGTCGAGCCCCAGGGCCGTGCCAGCCAGGCGGACCCTGTGCACTTGCACCCGCATCCGCTGTACGCCGTGACGCTGCAACAGGCCCAGGCCAGTGGCGACCTGGCGCGACTCAAGGCACTTGTGGCCCAGGCCGAGCAACAACTGGCCAACAGTGACAACCTGAGCAAGGCCGCGCAGCAGTTGCAGGTGGAAATCCATCGCCTGGAACAACGCTGAACCCCGGCTCCGGGACCGGTCGGCAACGGCCGGTCCCGGCTCGCGGGACAACCGATCGCGCCACTGCCGCTCAAGGAAGGCGCGCCTATTCCGATGGGTTGGTGCCGCGCACCGCCGGGTGCGCAAGGATCTTTTCATGTCAGACCGTCTCCCCGCCCGCTACCTCAGCGAAACCGATATCAAGCGCTATGTGCCTGTGCACGTGGTCTGGGAAATCACCCTCGCCTGCGACCTCAAGTGCCTGCATTGCGGCTCCCGGGCCGGGCACCGCCGCCCCGGCGAGTTGAACACCGGCGAATGCCTGGAAGTGATCGACGCCCTGGCCGCCCTGGGCACCCGGGAAGTCACCCTGATCGGCGGCGAGGCCTATTTGCGCAAGGATTGGACACGACTGATCCAGGCCATCCACGACCACGGCATGTACGTGGCGGTCCAGACCGGCGGACGCAACCTGACCCCAGCCAAGATGCAGGCGGCGATAGACGCCGGGCTCGATGGCGTTGGTATCTCCCTGGACGGCCTGGCACCACTGCACGATGCGGTGCGCAATGTACCCGGCTCCTTCGACAAGGCCCTGGACACGCTGCGCCGGGCCAAGCAGGCCGGGCTCAAGGTCAGCGTCAACACCCAGATCGGCGCCGCCACCCTGCCCGACCTGCCGGCCCTGATGGACCTGATCATCGAGGCCGGGGCCAGCCACTGGCAGATCCAGCTGACCGTGGCCATGGGCAATGCCGTGGATCACCCCGAACTGCTGTTGCAGCCCTACCAGCTGTTGGACGTCATGCCGCTGCTGGCCCGCCTGTACCGCGAAGGCAGCGAGCGCGGGCTGCTGATGAACGTTGGCAACAACATCGGCTACTACGGCCCCTACGAACACTTGTGGCGCGGCTTCGGCGACGAGCGCGTGCATTGGAGCGGTTGCGCCGCCGGGCAGACCGTCCTGGCCCTGGAGGCCGACGGCACGGTCAAGGGCTGCCCGTCACTGGCCACCGTGGGCTTCTCCGGTGGCAATGTGCGCAACATGAACCTGCACGACATCTGGCACTACAGCGAGGGCATCCACTTCGGCCGCCTGCGCTCGGTGGACGACCTGTGGGGCTACTGCCGCACCTGCTACTACAACGACGTCTGCCGGGGCGGCTGCACCTGGACCTCACACTCGCTGCTGGGCAAGCCGGGCAACAATCCCTACTGCCACTACCGGACCCTGGAGCTGGAAAAACAGGGCCTGCGCGAACGCATCGTCAAGCTCGAGGACGCGGGGCCGGCCTCGTTCTCCGTGGGTCGCTTCGACCTGATCACCGAACGCATCGACAGTGGCGAAACGGTCTCCAGCGTCAGCGACAGCGGCCAGGTGATCAAGCTGGCCTGGGTCAACCAGGGCCGGGCCTCCCCCGAGGAAGGCCGCATCCCGCCCCGCCTGTCGCTGTGCCGCGCCTGCCGCCAGTACATCCATGCCCATGAACGCCACTGCCCGCACTGCCAGGCCGATGTCGCCGAGGCCGAGGCCCGCCACCAGGAAGACCGCCAGCGCCAGCAGGCGCTGATCAACACCCTGCATCAGTTACTGGGCCTGCCCGAGGAACAGCCGCGCCTGTAGCCGTACCCTTCCCGGTCGCCTCCAGAAACGGGGGCGATCGGGTATAAGCCTTGCGCAAACCATGGAAAAAGCGTCTAAAAAAACCGCTCGCGAACGGTCATTCGACGCTTTGCTATGCAGTGTCCACCGATACCCGCCAGGCTATCGGTTCTCCCAGGGCACGCCCTGGCCGCACAAGGAGAGTACGCGATGAAAATCAACCCCTACCTGGTGTTCAACGGCGACTGCCGGGCTGCCTTCACCTTCTATGCCCAGTGCCTGAACGGCACCCTGGAGATGATGCTGACCTTCGGCGAGAGCCCGGTCCGCGATCATCTCCCGCCTGACTGCCACACACTCATCATGCATACCCGGCTCAATGTCGGCGACCAGGTGCTGATGGCTTCGGACAGTACCCCGGACCTGCCCTATTCCGGTATCCGTGGTTGCTCGATCGCCCTGAATGTCGACAGCGCCACCGAAGCCGAGCGGGTCTTCAATGCCTTGCTTGAGCAAGGCAGCGTCCGCATGCCCCTGGAAAAGACATTCTGGGCCGAACGTTTCGGCATGCTCGAAGACCGTTTCGGAGTGTCGTGGATGATCAACTGCGAACAGAGCCAGCACTAGGTAGCGACATAGCCGAGTCGACCTGGGCAGCACTGCCCGGGTCGATCAGCCGTTCGACCTTGGCCGCATGGGAACGCACCACAGGCCAGGGCAGTGCAAATCATCAGCGGCAACCGCACTTGCATCGGATAGCCTCCTGCTTGTGGTCAAGGCCTGCCAGCCAGACCAAGGGCTGCGGACACTTGAACGGCCACCCGGGCACAACTTTCGTGCCAACCGGGCACTACTGCAAAAGTTTTTTTCAAAATCCTCCACAACCGCCATCCCCCCGCCAGCCGGTGCCTTGGGCGCCATTGGCGACTCTGCACGGGGGGCTTTTGCAGCAGTTCATCAAACAGCCACCAAAACCCTGTACTAGGATACGAAGCGCCCTTTGGTCGATCTGCGGAAACAGGAGTTAAATCCGCAGTCATCCAAACTCGTTGCTATAAGGCAGTCCTGTCCAACTTTCACATTCAAGGATGAAATGATGAACTCACAAGTACTGTTCCCTCACATTGGCAAGGTCATCGCCAGTACCGGCAGCCGTCGCTTCCCACGCATGCTGCACGACCTGATTCTGACCCAGCTGGCAGTGGACGCCACCCATATCACCCAGCTGCGGGTAGACCAGGCTGTCGACGGCCATGGCCACAACGCCGTGCACAACCATCATCCGTTGCATGGCCTGCCAGCCAACGATGACCCGCTGCTGTGCGCCACCTTCCCCGAGCAAGGCAGCGATGCGAGCCCCATGCCACAGCGCCGCCATGGCGACGCCAACCCGGTGCAACTGCACCTGACCGGCCACAAGGACTCCTACCAGTACGTGGTCTCGGTGTATCGCAGCAACCAGGCCCGCAGTTTTTCCGCCCAGGAGCGCACGCTGCTGGAGGATTTCTCGCCCTTGCTGCTGCCGATGGTGGAGAAGCACATCAGTGCCCTGCAGCCACGCGGCGCCGATACCGCCCAGGACGGTTCCGTCGAAGGCCTGGAAACCCTGCGCCTGCGCTTTGCCGATCGCCTGGCGCGGTCCGGCCTGAGCCTGTCCAACCGGGAAATGGAAGTCTGTGTCGGCCTGCTGGCCGGGCGCACCGCGCCACAGCTGGCCGAGCAGTGCCAGCTCAAGGTCAACACCGTCGAGAGCTACCTCAAGCGTGCGGCCATCAAGCTGGGCATCAGCGGCCGCCATTCGCTCCTGCGCTGGATGTACTCGCCCCAGGAGAGTGTCGCCGCAACGGCCAGCAGCAAACCTGAGTGAGTCCCATGCCGCCGGCCAGAACGCCGGCGGCAGACCCCACACTCAGTCCCGGGCCAGGGCTTCGATGGGGTCCAGGCGCGCCGCATTGCGCGCCGGGACGAAGCCGAAGACCACCCCGATCAGGGTCGAGCAGGCGAACGCCATCACGATCGACCCCATGGAGAACACCATCTCCCACTCCTTGATGAACAAGGTGAACAGGTAGCCGATAGCGAAGGACAAGGCGATACCGATGGCACCGCCAATCAGGCAGACCATCACCGCCTCCACCAGGAACTGCTGGCGGATGTCCGACTGGCGCGCCCCCACCGCCATGCGAATGCCGATCTCGCGGGTACGCTCGGTAACCGACACCAACATGATGTTCATCACCCCGATGCCGCCCACCAGCAGGGATATCACCGCGATCAGCGACAGCAACAGCGCCAGCGAGCGGCTGGTGCGCTGCACCGTCTGCATGATGCTGTCCAGGTTGTTGGTGAAGAAGTCCTTGGTGCCGTGGCGCTGCGCCATGAGTTTCTTGACGTGCTCCTCCACCACCTTGCTCGGCTGGCCGTCCTTGATCTTGACGCTGATGCTGTCCAGGTGGCGCTGGCCCAGCACCCTCCCCGCGGCCGTCTCGTAGGGCACCCAGACGTTGAGCAGGTTGGCCGCGGTGAACAGGTTCTTGTTCTCGGCGGTGACACCGATCACCGTGCACGGCAGGTTGCCCACCAGGATCACTTGCCCCAGGGGGTCGACGTCCGGGCCGAACAGGCGGTTGCGGGTGTTGTGGTCGATGACCACCACCTGGGCCTGGCGCCGGGCATCGTTCTCGCTGAAGGCGATGCCGGCGGCGAGCTTGATGTCGCGGACCTTGAAGTACAGGTGGCTGACGCCGTTGACCGTGGCGTTGAGGTCGATGTTGCCGTAGCGCAGCAGCAGGCTGCGCCCCACCATCGGCGTGGCGCTGTCGACGTAGTACAGCTGGTTCAGGGCGGTGACGTCGGCGGGCACCAGGGTCTGGATTCCCGCGGCCCGGCTGTCGCCGAAGCTGGTCCCGGGAAAGATGTCGATGGTGTTGCTGCCGATCGCCTGGATGTCCTTGAGCACGTAGCGCTTGGCGCCCTCGCCGATGGCCACGATGGACACCACCGAGGTGATGCCGATGATGATCCCGAGCATGGTCAGCAAGGTGCGCATGCGGTGCGAGACCAGCGCCACCCAGGCCATCACGAACGCCTCCTTGAACAGCCCCAGGCTGGCCACCAGGCGCCGGACCCCAGCCGACCGGGCGGGGGCCGCGGTTGCGGCGGCGATCGCCTCTGGCGAGCGCTGGTTGGCCCGGTCACTGACGATCTCGCCATCACGCACTTCGATGATGCGCTCGGCATTGGCCGCCACCTTGGGGTCGTGGGTGACGATGATCACCGTATGCCCGGCCGCATGCAGCTCCTGGAGAATGCGCATCACCTCCTTGCCGCTGCTGGTGTCCAGGGCCCCGGTGGGTTCGTCGGCGAGGATCACCTCGCCACCGTTCATCAAGGCCCGGGCGATGCTCACCCGCTGCTGCTGGCCACCGGACAGCTGGTTGGGCCGGTGCTCCAGGTGCCCGGCCAGGCCCAGGCGCGCCAGCAGTTCGCGGGCCCGCCCATGGCGCCGGGCCTGGGGGCTACCGGCATAGATCGCCGGGATCTCGACGTTGTGCATGGCGTTGAGGTGGGGCAGCAGGTGGTAGCGCTGGAAGATGAAGCCGAAATAGTCGCGGCGCAGTTCCGCCAGGGCCTGGTCGTCCAGATCGCGAGTCTCCCGGCCATTGACCTGGTAGCTGCCGGCCGTGGCGTAGTCCAGGCAACCGAGGATGTTCATCAGGGTCGACTTGCCCGAGCCCGAGGCACCGGTGATGGCCACCATCTCCCCGGCCTCGATGCACAGGTCGATGTTCTTCAGCGCCAGGAACTCGCGCTCGCCGGCCTTGAAGCTGCGGCTGATGCCCTTGAGCTGCAACAGGGGCTGGCTCATGGTCATGCCCCCGCCGAGTCGGGCAACGGATCACCGATCACCACCTTGTCGCCCTCGGCCAGGCCGTCCTTGACCTGCACCTTGACGTTGTTGTTGATCCCGGTACTGATGTTGCGCGACTGGGCCTGGCCCTTGGCGTCGAGCACCCGCACCGCGAAGCTGCCGTCGGCATTGCGCGGGCCCAGGGCCGCCACGGGTACCATCAGCACGTCCTTGGCGTTATCCAGGACGATGCGCACCTGGGCGGTCATGGAAATGCGCAACCGGTGGTCAGGGTTGGGCACATCGAACAGCGCGTTGTAGAACACCGCGGTGTTCTGCTTGGGGGTACCGGCCGGCTGGGTCTCGAGAAAGTTCTGCGGCGCCGGTTCCGTGCCCCGCAGCTTGGCGTAGTAGCGCTTCTCGGATTCGCCGAGGATGGTGAAGTACACCTGCTGGCCGGGAGTGATGTGGATCACGTCGGCCTCGGAGACCTGGGCCTTGACGGTCATGGTGTCCAGGTCGGCGAGCTTGAGCAGCACTGGCGCCAGTTGGTTGGCGATCACGGTCTGGCCTTCCTGGGTCACCACGCCCACCACATCGCCGTCGATGGGCGCGACGATGCGGGTGTAGGCCAGGTTGACCTTGGCCGTGTCGATCTGGATCTGCGCGCTCTTGATCTGCGCGTCCAGGGACATCAGGGTGGCGCGCTGCACCTCGTAGTTGGATTCGGAGGTATCGAAATCCTGCTTGGAGATCGAGGCGTCCGTCTGCAATTGGCGATAGCGCTCGTAGGTGGCCTTGGTTTCCTTGAGCTGGGCGGCGGTGGCCCGGCGCTTGGCCTGCAGGTCCTCCTCATCCACCTCGGCCTGGCGCAGGGTATTGCGCAGCACCAAAGGATCGATTTCCGCCAGCCACTGGCCCTTCGTCACCTTGTCCCCGACCTTGACCTTGAGGGACTTCAATTGCCCGGAAACCTGGGCCCCGACATCCACCTGCTTGATGCCTTCCAACAGCCCCGAGGCCAGCACCGCATTTTCGATGTCGCCCCGTTCGACGATGGCGGTCAGGTACTGCGGCGGCTGCGCCGGCGCGCGCACCGTATAGAAAATCAACCCGGCCACAACCACCAGCAACGACCCCATACCGATTTTGCGAAACTTCGACTTTTCCATAGATGACCACAAGTGCGTTGAGGCTGGGCTCCACCGGCCTGCGGCGAGCCCCTTTACAGAACACCGTGCTGCCGTAGTGAGCAGTGTTCCAGATGAGTGAAACGCTTTAACTGGCCATTGCCGGGCACCCGCCCGGCAATGGCCGACTCCTGTCGCCGGTCATGACACAACCTCCCCCTGGGGCAACGACAGGCCGTCGAGCCACCAGGCCGCCAAGTGGTAGACATTGGGCGCCTTGAGCAGGCTGAAGTGGTTGCCTGGGCAGGACCACACGCCAAGATCGCTCACCTGGCGCCGCCAACCGTGGACCATCCCCTGTTGCTCCCGACGATTGCCAGCGGCGTCCAGGCTCGGATCGTCGGCCAGGACCAGGCGCACCCGGCCCCGATAGCCATCCCGGGGCTGATAGCGAGTACGCAAGGCCGTGGCGAAGGTCCGCGCCGGGCCATGCATGGCTCGCGGGTCGGCACGCTGGGACAACAAGCCGACCCGCACCATGCCGGCATGCAGCAGGTGCATCTGCATGGCGTCGTCCTCGGCGGCGAACGCCACCGGGTCGATGCCCATGGCCTGGCCCGCGGCCAGTTGCATCGACTCCACCAGGCGCCACAGCGCCGCCGTGGTGGTATAGGGCCGCCCCAACTGACCGTCGCTGTCCGGGGCCTGGCTGTCGATCAGGGTCAGTGATGCCACCACCCGCCCGGCGGCCTGCAAGGCCCCGGCCATCTCGAAAGCCACCCAGCCGCCGAAGGAATGGCCGATCAGGTGCAACGGCCCTTGCGGGTACTGCTCCTGGATCGCCTGCAGGTAATGCCGGGCAGCGGCCTCCACCTGGGCATGGGGGGCATCGTTGCCATCCAGCCCCCTGGCCTGCAGGCCATAGATCGGCCAGTCCGTGCCCAGGGCCTCGGTGAGCCCGATAAAACCGGTGATGCTGTCGCCGGCCCCGGGTACGCAGAAGATCGGCGTATGCCCAGGCCGACCGCTCTGGATGCGCAGCAGTGGCTGATGGGCCGTTGCTGCAGGGGTGGCACTGGCCAGGCTGCGGGCTTGTTCCATGGCTGCGCCGAGCGCCTGGCCCAGGGCCTGGACATGGGGCAACTGCATCAAGCTCAGGTGGTCCCCCGGCACGGCGATGCAGTGCAGGCGCTCGCTGGGCAGCACCTCGCCCCAGCCCAGGGTCGGGCTGCGACGGGACAGTTCGGTCGGCCGCTCGGTGGCACAGAACAGGTGCACCGGCACGCCAATCGGATGCAGGTGGTAGTGGGCCAGCGCATGACCATGGGCCACCTCGCGATCCAGGTACTGCCACAACTGCTCGGCACTGGCTGCAGCCAACTGCTCGAACAGCAACCCCTGCTCATCCAGCTGCTGAAGCAAGGCCTGGAAATCGAACTGTTCGAGCCTGCTGCCCATGTGCTCCACGGCCGCCAGCGACGCCTCGCCGGCCACGCCCTGGGCACTCCAGTAAGCCTGGCACTGCAACAGCAAGTGCTGCTTCTGGGCATGCTCCCCGGACCAGCGAGCCTTGCCCTGGTCGGTCAGGCGCGGCACATAACTGTCGATCAGCCCGAGGAACTCCACCTGCTCGTCCAGCCCCCGCAACTGCTGGGCGATCTCATAGGCCAGCACCCCGCCGAAGGACCAGCCGGCCAAGCGATAAGGCCCCTCGGGCTGGGCCTGGCGCATCACCTTGATCAAGCGCGTTGCCAGGCACTCCATGGTGTTCAACTGGGGCTGGCCCAGGGCGATGCCGGACAGGCCATGAATGGGGAAATCCCCCGCCAGGTGTTGTCCCAGCACCGGGAAATACATGTCCAGGCCAGTGAACTCATGCACCAGGAACAATGCCGGCCCGCGGCCATGGCGAACCGTCACCAGCTCCAGGGGGCCCGCCTCGGTCTCGCGCTCGCCGAGCCAGCGTGCCATGGCGGCCACGCTGGCATGCTGGAACAGGTCCGCCAGGCCCAGCTCGAAACCCGCCTGCTGCAGGCGGTTGACCAGCTGGATCGCCAGCAGCGAATGCCCGCCCTGCTCGAAGAAATGCTCATGACGCCCCACCTGGGGCAGTTGCAACACCTGCGCCCAGTGCTCGGCCAGGACCTGCTCGAGCGCCGTCGCCGGTGCCTCGTAGCAAACGCCAGCCTGGGCCGGCGGCAGCGGCAGGGCCTTGCGATCCAGCTTGCCGTTGTTGGTCAACGGCAAGCCATCGAGCAGCACGTAGGCCTGGGGCACCATGTACTCGGGCAATTGCTCCAGCAAGTGCTCGCGCAGGGCCTGCTGCGTGGGCTGCGCCTGTTCCTGTTGCAGCGTGTAGTAGGCCACCAGGCGCTTGTCGCCAGGCTCATCCTCGCGCACCAGCACCACGGCGTCGCGCAGCCCGACAAAGCTCGCCAGGCAGGCCTGGATCTCCCCTGGCTCGATCCGGAACCCACGGATCTTCACCTGCTCGTCGTTGCGCCCGATGCACTCGAGCAGGCCATTGTCCAGCCAGCGGCCCAGGTCGCCGGTGCGATACATCATGGCCCCAGGCTCGGTACTGAACGGATCGGCGAGAAACTTCTCGGCGCTCAGCTCAGGGCGATTCAGGTAACCCAGGGCCACACCATCGCCCCCGATATGGATCTCCCCGACCACCCCCACCGGCAATGGCTGACCCAGTGCATCCAGGACATAGACGCTGGTGTTCGACAGTGGCCGGCCGATGGGCACGCTGTCGGCATCCGCTGGCAATTCCCACGGCTCGTGGGTGACCGCGAAGGTGGTGGTTTCCGTCGGCCCGTAGCCATTGACCAGGCGCAATCCCGGGGCCTGGGCCTGCATCCGCCTGAACGCCGTGGCATCGGCCCGCTCGCCACCACACAGGAGCATGCGCAGCCCCTTCAGGGCCTGGGGAATCAGTTGCACGTACTGGTTGAACAGGCTGGTGGTGAGGAACAGCATCGTCACGCCATATGCTTGCAGCAGCTGGGCGAACGCCGGTGGGTCAAGCAGGGTCTGGTGATCCACCACCACGACCCGGCCACCGTTGAGCAACGGTCCCCAGACGTCCAGGGTGCTGGCGTCGAACGCCGGGTTGGAGGCGAACGCCACCCGGTCACCGGCGTTGAAGTCGGCATAGCCGTTGTTGATCACCAATCGGGTGATGGCCCGGTGCGGCACCAAGACGCCCTTGGGTTCGCCGGTGGAGCCGGAGGTGTACATGATGTACGCCACCGCTTCGCTGGACAGTTCCAGGCCGGGGTTGTGCCCCGGCAACCGGTCCAGGCGCAGCCGATCCAGCTCGACCCGTGGCGTCGCTACATCCAACGGCCGATCGCTATGGACCAGCAGGACCACCGCCTGGCTGTCGGCCACCATGAAGCCCAGCCGCTCGGCCGGGGCATGGATATCCAGCGGGACATAGGCCGCACCGCACTTGTTGACCGCCAATTGCGCCATCAACAGATCCAGGCTGCGTGGCAACAGCAAGGCCACGGCCTGCCCGGGAAGCACGCCAAGCCCCAGCAGGTGATGGGCCAGCTGGTTGGCCCGGGCATTGAGCCGGGCATAGCTGAGCACCTCCTGGCCATGCACTGCCGCCACCTGTTGCGGACGCTCCAGGACCTGCGCCTCGAAACGCTGGTGCAGGGTCTGCCGGCGCGGGTAGTCACGGTGGGTAGCGTTGAACGCCACCAGCACCTGCTGGCGCTCGGCAGCCGGTAGCACTGCCACCCGGCCAATAGCCAGCCCCGGCTCCTGTTCCAGGGCGTGCAGCAGGTTTTCCAGGGTGCACTGCAGGTACTGGCAGATACGCCGGGCATCGACCCCGGCGGCTACCGCCGTGCACATGAAGCCATCGCCCAGGTCGTCGATGCTCAAGGTCAGCGGATAGTTGCTGCGCTCTTCGGCGTTGAGCAACTGCATGCCCTCCCAGGCCCCGTCCGCCGGCCCCGTCAGATCGGCCGACGGTGCGCTGTGGCGATAATTGAGCAGGCTGCTGAACAACGGCGTACCTGGCTCCACCGCACTGCAACGCTGCACCAGGGCCAGGGGCGCCTGCTCATGCCCCAGTAGTTGCGCCAGGCGCTCATGGGTGGCCAACAGCGCATCGCGCACCGGCACCTCGCCCAGGTCGACCCGCAACGGCAAGGTATTGATGAACACCCCCAGGGCCCGCTCGGCGCCTTCGCCACCTTGCATCCGCCCCAACAGCACGGTGCCGAATACCACCTGTTGCTGCGCGGCCAGGCTGCCCAGCACGCGCCCCCAGGCCAGGTGCATCAGGCTCGCGGCGCTGACGCCCAGTTGCCGGGCCTGCAGGCGCAAGCGCCGGGCCAGCAGCCGATCCAGGGGTTGGCGAGCCTCGCTGAGGACGACCTCGCGACCCGGTACTTCCTGCAAGCCCAGGGGCAGGGTCGGCTGGTGGATATCGCCCAGCATCTGGCGGAAAAACACCTCATGCTCGGCCGCCCCGATTCCCAGCCGGGCCTGGGCCACGTAGTTGCGATAGGGCACGGCGGCGCCCAGGCGCTCCTGGCGCCCCAGGAGGAAGGCGTGCAGCTCGTGCTGCAGCACTTCCAGGGCCACGTGGTCCATCACCAGGTGGTGGAACAATAACAACGCCACCAGCCGTCCATGGTCCGGATCGACGGCATACACCAGGCGCAGCAGCGGTGCCTGGGCAATCTCCATGCGGTAGCGACAGCTGTCGAAGCGCGCCTGCAATTGTTCCAGCACCGGCCCTTGGGCAGCGTCCAGCACCCGCTCTTCACAGACCAGCGCAGCTTCGCGCCAGACCACTTGCAGCGGCTCGTCCAGCCCCTCCCAGAGCACCGCGCTGCGCAGAATGTCATTACGTTCGATCACCCCCTGCAAGGCCTTGGCGAAGGCCTGCAAGCGCCCGACGGTGTCGAAGGCGAACTGCGCCTGGAGCACATAGGGATCGCCCTGGCCGGCGGCCAGGTGGTGGTAGAGGATGCCCGCCTGCAACGGCGCCAGCGGATAGATGTCCTGGACGTTGGCGGTACCGCCGGGCACCGTGGCCACGACCCGGTCGATGGCGGCCTGGTCCAGCTCGATCAGCGGCAACAGTGGCGGGGTGATGCGCGGGCAATCGCGGTAGATCAGGTTCTGCGGCACCTGCACCTCGCGGCCACGGCCCACGGCAGCGGCCAGGGCGGCCAGGGTTGGCTGGCCGAACAGCACCCGCACATCCGCCGAGAGACCGGCCCGGCGCATGCGGCCGATCAGGCTCACCGCCAGCAGCGAGTGCCCGCCCAGCTCGAAGAAATGGTCGTGGCGCCCTACCCGCTCGACGTTGAGCAACTCGGCCCACAACTGCGCCAGCAGGATCTCGGTGTCGCCCACCGGTGCCTCGTACTCGCGCACCAGCGCCGCTTCCAGCCCGGGTGCCGGCAACGCCTTGCGTTCCAGCTTGCCGTTGGGGCTCAGGGGCAAGGCCTCCAGGTGTACGAATAGCGCGGGCACCATGTAGTCCGGCAGGTGCTCCAGCAACGCCTGGCGCAACTGTTCGACAGGCAATTTCCCGTGCCCGGCATCGCTGGTGTAGTAGGCCACCAGGCGCTTGTCCCCGGGTACGTCCTCGCGGGCCAGGACCACGGCCTCCTTGATGCCTTCGAGCTGGGTCAGGCGCGCCTGGATTTCCCCCAGCTCGATGCGCAGGCCACGGATCTTCACCTGGTCGTCGTTGCGTCCCAGGTACTCGATATTGCCGTCGGCGAGATAGCGCCCCAGATCGCCCGTGCGGTACATCCGCGCGTCCGGCTCGGCGCTGAACGGATCGTCGACAAAACGCTCGGCGGTCAGTTGCTCGCGGTTCAAGTAACCGCGCGCCACCTGCACCCCGGCAATGAACAGCTCGCCCACCACGCCCAATGGCACCGGCTGCAATTGCGCATCCAGCAGGTACAGGCGGGTGTTGGCGATCGGCTTGCCGATGGGCGTGTTGTCAGGAGTCGTCTCCAGCGGACCGGTACAATCCCAGGCCGTCACGTCCACCGCGGCTTCGGTGGGGCCATACAAATTGTGTAAACCAACATTCGGTAACTGCTGCTTGAAGCGCCGCACCAGGCTGCCCGGCAGCGCCTCGCCGCTGCACATCACCTGGCGCAAGCTGGCGCACTCGCGAGTCTCGCCATAGGCCAGGAACACGTCGAGCATCGAGGGCACGAAATGCAGGGTGGTGATGTTTTCCCGGGCGATCACCTGGCGCAGATAGGCCGGGTCCTTGTGCCCTTCGGGGCGAGCCATCACCAGGCGGGCGCCGGTGAACAGCGGCCAGAAGAACTCCCACACCGACACGTCGAAGCTGAACGGAGTCTTCTGCAACACCGCGTCGCAGCTGGTGAGCCGGTACTGCTCCTGCATCCATAGCAAGCGGTTGACCACCGCCCGGTGCTCGTTCATCGCGCCCTTGGGCTGGCCAGTGGAACCGGAGGTGTAGATCACGTAGGCCAGGCGCCGTGGCGTAAGCCCGGCGATCCGTGGATTGATCCTGGGCTGGCGGCTCCACACCGATTGTTCGAGATCCACCACTGGCACGTCCGGATCGCCCAGCAGGCCCAGGGTCGCACCCTGGGCCAGCACCGCCAGCGGCGCGCTGTCCTCAAGCATGTAGGCGATACGCTCGGCCGGGTAAGCCGGGTCGATGGGCACGTAGGCACCCCCGGCCTTGAGGATCGCCAGCAGGCCCACCACCATGTCGACGCTGCGCTCGACGCAGATCGCCACCCGCTGGTCCGGGCCGACGCCCAATTGCAGCAGGTGCCCGGCCAACTGGTTGGCCTGCTGGTTGAGCTGGCGATAGCTCAGGCACTGCTCGCCGGCCTGCACCGCCAGCGCCTCTGGGCTGCGCAGTACCTGGGCTTCGAACAACCCGTGCAGGGTCTGCTCCAGCGGATAGTCGCGGTCGGTGGCGTTGAAACCTTCGAGCAACTGCCAACGCTGCTCCTGGTCCAGCAGCGGCACCTGATCCAGGAGCATCTGGTCGTCGCTCACCATGGCCTGCAGCACCCGCTGCAGGTAGCCGACATAACGCTGCAGGGTGGCCTCGTCGAACAGCGCCGTGGCGTACTCCAGGGTGCCCTCGATATGGTCCTGGACCTCTCCCAGGTTCAGCGACACGTCGAACTTGGCGAAATGGCTGGCCTCGTGGATGCCCTCCAGGCGCAAGTCCCCCAGCACCAGTTGCGGGACATCACCGTTCTGCCAGGTCATCAGGGTCTGGAACACTGGGCTGTGGGACAGGCTGCGCACCGGCCGCAGGATCTCCACCACCTGCTCGAACGGCAGGTGCTGGTGGGCCTGGGCTTCGAGGGTGCGGGCCTTGACCTGGGCCAGCAACGCCTCGATCCGTGGCGCTGCCGCCAGGTCCACGCGCACCGCCAGGGTGTTGACGAACAAGCCGATCAGGCCCTCGACTTCAGCCTGCATGCGATTGGCCACCGGGGTGCCGACCACCACTTCGGCCTGCCCTGACAGACGCCCGAGCAACAAGGCCCAAGCGCTCATCAGGGTCATGTACAAGGTACTGCCATGACGCTGGCTCAAGGCCCGCAGGCCCGCCGTGAGCTGGGCATCCAGGCGCACCAGGATGCTGCTGCCGGCATAGTCCTGCTGGGCCGGGCGCGGCCGGTCGGTGGGCAACAACAGCAAGGCCGGCGCCCCCTCCAGGGCCTGGCGCCAATAGTCGCCCTGCTGTTGCAGCACCGCACCGCTGAGCCAGCGCCGTTGCCAGTGGGCAAAGTCACTGTACTGCAGCGCCAGCGCCGGCAACGGGTCCGGCAGGCCGCGGCTGAAGGCGCCGTACAGGGCCACCAGCTCACGGGTCAGCACGCCCATGGACCAGCCATCGCTGACCATGTGATGCAGGGTCAGCAACAGTACATGGTGATCGTCCGCCAGGGTCACCAGGCGCCCGCGGATCAGTGGCCCGCGCTCCAGGTCGAACGGCGCCGAGGCCTCGCCCTGGACCAGGGCCTGCAAGGCCTCGTCGGCCCGAGGATGGCCGCGCAGGTTTTCCACCTGCAGGCTCAACCCGGACTGCGGGTCGGCAATCAGCACTTCGGCTTCGTCGCCATACTGGGCGAAGCGGCTGCGCAAGGTTTCATGGCGCGCGACGATACGCGCCAGCGCACGTTGCAGGGCCTGGCTGTCCAGTTGCCCGCGCAGGCGCAAGCCGATGGGAATGTTGTAGGCGGTGTTGGCGCCCTCCATCTGTGCCAGGAACCACAGTCGCTGCTGGGCGAAGGACAGCACCTGGGGCTGGTTGCGCGGCGCCGGCAGCAAGTCCGGCAGGCTGCTGCGCTCGGCCCGGACCAGGGCCTGGGCCACGGCGTGCAGCTCAGCGTTGGCGAACAGCTCACCCAGGGCCAGCTCCACACCCAGACGCCGACGCACCTGGGACAGCATGCGCATGGCCAGCAGCGAGTGCCCGCCCAGCTCGAAGAAATGATCGTGGCGCCCCACCCGCTCAACGTGCAGCAGCTCGCTCCAGATCTGTGCGAGCACGACCTCATTGTCGCCCTCCGGCGCCTCGTACTGCCGGGACAGCAGTGCATCCAGCTCCGGCACCGGCAAGGCCCGGCGATCCAGCTTGCCATTGGCGGTCAGCGGCAAGGCGTCGAGCCGTACATAGGCGACCGGCACCATGTAGTCCGGCAGTTGCGCCAGCAGATACTCGCGCAGCTCGCCCACCGTGGGCGCCACAGCCTGCTCAAGCGCAGTGAAATAGGCCACCAGCCGGGGGTTGCCCGGTTGGTCCTCGCGGGCCAGCAGCACAGCTTCCCGCACACCGGGGAACTGGTTGAGGCGGGTCTCGATCTCGCCCAGTTCGATGCGCACGCCACGGATCTTCACCTGGTGGTCATTGCGCCCCAGGTACTCGATGCGGCCGTCCGCCAACCAGCGTCCCAGGTCGCCGGTCCGGTACATGCGTGCCCCTGGCTCGTTGCTGAACGGGTCATCGAGGAAGCGCTCGGCAGTCAACTGCGGCCGGTTCAGATAGCCGCGGGCCACCCCGGCGCCCCCCACGTACAACTCGCCGGCCACGCCGATGGGCACCGGCTGGCACTGCTCGTCCAGCAGGTAGATCCGCGCGTTGGCCATGGGCCGGCCAATGTCCAGCAGCCCGCCCGCGACCAGGGCGCCCGAGGTGGCGACCACCGTGGCCTCGGTGGGCCCGTAGTTGTTGACCAGCGTGAAGGATTGCGCCTGGTCGAACTGCCGCAGGCGGTCGCCACCGATCAGCAGGGTGCGCAAGGTCGGATGCTTCTGCTCCTGGCTGAAGGCATGCTCGGCCACCGGGGTTGGCAGGAAGCTCACATCCAGGGGCTGGGCACGCCACCAGGCCAGCAACTGGTCGATATCCTGATGGTCGATGCCCGTAGGCGGCAGATGCAGGGTCGCGCCATTGCACAGGGCCGGCCAGAGCTCCCAGGCCATGGCATCGAAACCGAAACCGGCAACGCTGGAGGTGTGGCGCCCCGGCCCCAGGTCGAAGGCCTGGCAATGCCAGTGCACCAGGTTCGCCAGGCTCTGGTGCTCGACCATCACGCCCTTGGGCTGGCCGGTGGAACCGGAGGTGTAGATCACATAGGCCAGGTGCCCGGCATGCAGCCCGGGTACCGGTGGTGCGCTGGCCGGTTGTCGTTGCCAGGCCAGGTCGTCGAGATCGACCAGCGGCCGTTGCGCAGCACCGATCAATGCCCGGGTCGCGCCCTGCACCAAGACCGCCAGTGGCGCGCTGTCCTGCAACAGGTAGGCGATGCGCTCGGCCGGATGGGCCGGGTCGATGGGCACATAGGCACCACCGGCCTTGAGGATCGCCAGCAGGCCCACGGCCATGTCCGGCCCGCGCCCGACACAGATCGCCACCCGGCTGTCCGGCCCGACGCCCAGCCCGCGCAAATGGTGGGCCAGGCGATTGGCCCGGGCATCCAGCTCGGCATAACTGAGGCGCGCGTCCCCGGCTTGCACCGCCGTGGCCTCGGGTTGCTGCGCGACCTGGGCGGCAAACAGCTGGTGCAGGGTCATGCCACGTGGATAGTCCTGGCCGGTGGCATTGAAGTCCTCCAGCACTTGTCGGCGCTCGTCCGGCCCTAGCAACGGCACCCGGGCCAGGTCCTGATGCTCGTGGGCGACCATGGCTTGCAGTACCTGCACCAGGTAGCCGGCAAAACGCTGCGCCGTCTCGGCATCGAACAGCGCCGTGGCGTAATCCAGGGAGCCACGGATCTGCCCCTGGCTCTCCCCCAGGCTCAGGGTCAGGTCGAACTTGGCCACCTGGCTGGCACCGGCGACCCCTTCGAGCTTGAGCTCACCCAGTACCAGGTCCTGGGCAAAGTCCTCGACCCAGGTCAGTACCGCCTGGAACAGCGGGCTGTGGGCCAGGCTGCGCTGGGGCCTAACGATCTCCACCACCTGTTCGAACGGCAAGTCCTGATTGGCCTGGGCCGCCAGGCTGCAGGCACGGACCTGGGCCAGCAACTCGACCACGCTCTGCCCAGCGCTCACGTCCAGGCGCAGGGCCAGGGTGTTGACGAACAGGCCGATCAGGCCCTCGACCTCGGCGCGCATGCGGTTGGCCACCGGGGTACCGATCACCAGGTCATGCTGGCCCGAGAGACGCCCGAGCAGCAACGCCCAGCCTGCCAGCACGGTCATGTGCAACGTGCAGCCATGGCGGCGGCCCAGGGCCTTGAGCTGCGTGCTCAAGCCGGGCTCCAGCAGCAACGGCACGCTGGCGCCACGGTAATCCTGCTGCACGGGCCGTGGCCGGTCGGTGGGCAGCATCAGCAAGGTCGGCGCGCCGGCCAGGGCCTGGCGCCAATAGTCACCCTGGCCTTGCAGCACCGCACCGCTGAGCCAGCGCCGCTGCCACAAGGCAAAGTCGCTGTACTGCACCGCCAGTGGCGGCAACGGGTCCGCCTGGCCCTGGCTGAAAGCGCTGTACAAGGCCACCAGTTCACGGGTCAGCACGCCCATGGACCAACCGTCGGCGACGATGTGGTGCAGGGTCAGCAACAGCACATGGTGCTCATCCGCCAAGCGCAACAGGCGCCCACGAATCACCGGTCCGCGCTCCAGGTCGAAGGCTTGCGCTGCCTCGGCCTGCACCCGCTCGGCCAGTGTCAGGGGAGCCTCGGCCAGGTCTTCCTCCAGCAGTTCCAGGGCACCCTCGACCGGCCCCACCAGTACCTGGGGTTGTTCCTCTACCAGGACAAAACGGCTGCGCAACGTAGCGTGCCGAGCCACGATCGTCTGCAGCGCCTGTTGCAGCGCCTGCCGATCCAGGCGCCCACGCAGGCCCAGGCCGACGGGAATGTTGTAGGCACCCGCGCCGCCTTCCATCTGCGCCAGGAACCATAACCGCTGCTGGGCAAAGGACAGTGGCAGGTCTTGATCCTGCAGGGCCGGGAAGATTTCCGGCAGCTGGCTGCGTCCGCTGCGCTCCAGCACCGCGGCGACCGCCTGCAGCTCGGCATTGGCGAACAGCTCGCCCAGGGCCAGCTCCAGCCCCAGGCGCTGGCGCACCAGCGACACCATGCGCATGGCCAGCAGCGAGTGCCCGCCCAGCTCGAAGAAGTGATCCTGGCGGCCGACCTGCTCGACCTGCAGCACGTCGCTCCAGATCTGCGCCAAGGCCGTTTCGGTAGGGCCTTCGGGGGCCTGGTACTGGCGATTGAACAGCGATTGCTGGTCCGGCGCCGGCAAGGCCTTGCGGTCCAGCTTGCCATTGGCGGTCAGCGGCAAGGCGTCGAGCCGTACATAGGCGACCGGCACCATGTAGTCCGGCAGTTGCGCCAGCAGATACTCGCGCAGCTCGCCCACCGTGGGCGCCACAGCCTGCTCAAGCGCAGTGAAATAGGCCACCAGCCGGGGGTTGCCCGGTTGGTCCTCGCGGGCCAGCAGCACAGCTTCCCGCACACCGGGGAACTGGTTGAGGCGGGTCTCGATCTCGCCCAGTTCGATGCGCACGCCACGGATCTTCACCTGGTGGTCATTGCGCCCCAGGTACTCGATGCGGCCGTCCGCCAACCAGCGTCCCAGGTCGCCGGTCCGGTACATGCGTGCCCCTGGCTCGTTGCTGAACGGGTCATCGAGGAAGCGCTCGGCAGTCAACTGCGGCCGGTTCAGATAGCCGCGGGCCACCCCGGCGCCCCCCACGTACAGCTCGCCAGCCACACCGATGGGGACGGGTCGATGCTGCTCGTCCAGCAGGTAGATCCGCGCATTGGCCACGGGCCGGCCGATGTCCAGGCTGCCCCCGGTCTCGACAGGGCCGGAAGTGGCCACCACCGTGGCCTCGGTAGGCCCGTAGTTGTTGACCAGGGTAAAGGTTTGTCCCCGGTCGAACTGGCGCAGGCGATCACCACCGACCAACAGGGTCTGCAGGGTCGGATGGCCCACTTGCTGGCTGATGGCGTATTCGGCCACCGGGGTTGGCAGGAAGCTCACCTGCAAGGGCTGCTGGCGCCACCAGTCGAGCAAGGCATCGACATCCTCAGTGCCTTCGCTGGCGGGTGCCAGGTGCAGGACCGCACCGCTGCACAGCGCCGGCCAGACCTCCCAGGCCATGGCATCGAAACCAAAACCGGCCAGGCTCGAAGTGTGGCGGCCAGGCTGCAGGTCGAAGGCCTGGCAGTGCCAGTCCACCAGGTTGCCCAGGCTCTGGTGCTCCACCATCACCCCCTTGGGCAGCCCCGTGGAGCCGGATGTATAGATCACATAGGCCAGGTTGGAGGCGCTCAACCCCGGTACCTCCAGGTTGTCCTGGCCCTGCTCCTGCCAGTGTCGCGGGTCCAGCTCCAGCACCGGTACCGCTTGGGGCGGCAAGCGCGACAACAGCTCCGCCTGGGCCAGCACTACCCGGGGAGCGCTGTCTTCGAGCAGGTAGCTCAAGCGCTCGGCCGGATGGGCCGGGTCGATGGGCACATAACCGGCCCCGGACTTGAGGATCGCCAGCAGGCCTACCAGGGTTTCCAGGCTCCGCCGGGCGACGATGGCCACCCGGTCCTCGGGCCGTACACCCAGGGCCCGCAACTGGCGGGCCAGGCCATTGGCCTGCTGGTTGAGCCCGGCATAGCTCAACGAACGCCCCTGGTGGCAGGCCGCCAGCGCCTGTGGCGCACGTGCTGCCTGGGCCTCGATGCGACCATGCAGGGTCTGGCCCCGCGGGTAGTCCACGCGGCAATCATTGAAACCTTCCAGGACCTGCTGGCGCTCCGCCGACGGCAACACCGACAGAGCCTGCAATGCCAACTGCGGCTGCTGTTCCAGGGCCTGGGCCAGATGCTCCAGGGTGCACAACAGGTAACCGAGGATCCGCCGTGGATCGACCTGGGTACTGGCCAGCAGGGTCAGGCCGAAGTCCTCGGTGAAGTCATCGACGCTCAGGGTCAGGGGGTAGTTGGTGCGTTCCTCGCTGTGCAGGGTGCTGATCCCGGCCCAGGCGGCCTGGGCCTCGGCGCTGGCCCCGGCGTTGCTGTGGCGGTAGTTGAGCAGGGTACTGAACAGCGGGGTCGGTGCACTGACTCCGCTGCAGCGCTGGGCCAGGGCCAGGGCCGCATGCTCATGGCGCAAGAGACTGGTCAGGCGCTTGTGGGTGTCCTTGAGGGCCTCGGCCAGGCCCTGCCCGGCCACGTCCAGGCGAAACGGCAAGGTGTTGATGAAGATGCCCAGGGCCCGGTCGGTGGCTTCGGCGCCCTGCATCCGCCCCATCAGCACGGTGCCGAACACCACCTTGTGCTTGCCGGCCAGGGTCGCCAGCACGCGGCCCCAGGCCAGGTGGAACAGGCTCGCGGCACTGACTCCGGCCTGCCGCGCCTGGCTGCGCAAGCGCAGGCTCAGGGCCGTGGGCAAGGCCAGGCTAGCTTCCTCGATGGCCCGGCCATCGCCTTGCACATCCTGCAGGCCAAACGGCAGGGTCGGCTCGTCGACGTCCGCCAGCATCTGGCGGAAAAAGGTCTCGTGTGCTTGTTCGCTGATGCCCAGCCGGGCCTGGGCTACGTAGTTGCGAAACGGCATGGCCGGGCCCAGGCGCGCGGCCTGGCCGGTAAGCAGCGCCTGCATTTCGTGGCGCACCACGTCCAGGGCACTGTGGTCCATGGCCATGTGGTGGAACAGCAAGATGGCGACGATGCGCTGCCCGGCTTCGTCCCAGGCATGCACCAGGCGCAGCATCGGCGCCTGGCTGATGTCCAGGCGGTAGTGGCGGGCATCGAAGCGCCCTTGCAGTTGCTCCAGCACGGCGCCGTCGACCGGGTCCGGCTCGACCTCCTGGAGGATCAGCCCGGCCTCGCGCCAGACCACCTGCATCGGTTGCGCCAGGCCGTCCCAGAGCACGGCGGTACGCAGGATGTCATGGCGGGCGATGACCCCGCGCAGGGCCTCGGCGAAGGCTTCCAGGTGCTGCGCGCTGGCGAAGGCGAACTGTGCTTGCATCACGTAGGGATCGCCCTGGGTGGCGCTGACGTGGTGATAAAGGATGCCTTCCTGCAGCGGCGCCAGGGGGTAGATGTCCTGGACGTTGGCGACCCCACCCGGCACCGTGGCGACGATGCGGTCGATGGCCTGCTGGTCGAGGTTGGCCAAGGGCAGCAGGTCCGGGGTGATGCGCCGGGTCTGCGCGGTGATGCCGTTGGCCGGCACCTCGACCTGGCCAGCCTTGGCCGGCGCGTACTCACCGCTCTTGATCAGCTCGATCAACTGCGGCTTGAGCTCGCGCAGGCGCGCCAGCAGGGCCGGGTCGCTCAAGGCCTGCTTGTTGCCCTGGACCACCAGTTGGTCGTCCTTGAGTACCAGCTGGACATCCTTTTCCTTCAGTGTCGCCAACAGTTCGATCACGTTCACAGGACGATCTCCATTCGCTCGGTCATTGCCGCGTAGCCGGCCAGGGTCGGTTGTTCGAACAACCCGCGGACATCGGCCTCCATGCCGTGTTCGCGCATCCGGCTGATCAGGTTCACCGCCAGCAGCGAGTGCCCGCCCAGCTCGAAGAAGTGATCGTGGCGCCCTACCCGCTCGACGTTGAGCAGCTCGGCCCACAACTGCGCCAGCAGGATCTCGGTGTCGCCCACCGGTGCCTCGTACTCGCGCACCACCGCCGCTTCCACCCCGGGTGCCGGCAACGCCTTGCGTTCCAGCTTGCCGTTGGGGCTCAGGGGCAAGGCCTCCAGGTGTACGTAGAGCGCCGGCACCATGTAGTCCGGCAGGTGCTCCAGCAACGCCTGGCGCAGCTGTTCGACGGGCAATTTCCCGTGCCCGGCATCGCTGGTGTAGTAGGCCACCAGGCGTTTGTCCCCGGGCACGTCCTCGCGGGCCAGGACCACCGCTTCCTTGATGCCTTCGAGCTGGGTCAGGCGCGCCTGGATTTCCCCCAGCTCGATGCGCAGGCCACGGATCTTCACCTGGTCGTCGTTGCGTCCCAGGTACTCGATATTGCCGTCGGCGAGATAGCGCCCCAGATCGCCCGTGCGGTACATCCGCGCGTCCGGCTCGGCGCTGAACGGATCGTCGACAAAACGCTCGGCGGTCAGTTGCTCGCGGTTCAAGTAACCGCGCGCCACCTGCACCCCGGCAATGAACAGCTCGCCCACCACGCCCAATGGCACCGGCTGCAATTGCGCATCCAGCAGGTACAGGCGGGTATTGGCGATCGGCTTGCCGATGGGCGTGTTGTCCGGGGTGGCGTCCAGCGGGCCGGTGCAATCCCAGGCCGTCACGTCCACTGCCGCTTCGGTGGGGCCATACAGGTTATGCAGGGCAACGTTGGGCAACTGCTGCTTGAAGCGCCGCACCAGACTGCCCGGCAGCGCCTCGCCACTGCACATCACCTGGCGCAAGCCGAGGTCGTCCGGCGTGGCGTCGTGGACGAGGAATACATCGAGCATCGAGGGCACGAAGTGCAAGGTACTGATGCCCTGCTCGCGTATCAGCTGGCGCAGGTAGGCCGGGTCCTTGTGCCCTTCGGGGCGGGCCATCACCAGGCGCGCGCCGGTGAACAGCGGCCAGAAGAACTCCCACACCGACACGTCGAAGCTGAACGGGGTCTTCTGCAACACCGCATCGTCCACATCCAGGCGGTACTGCTCCTGCATCCACAGCAAGCGGTTGACCACCGCCCGGTGCTCGTTCATCGCGCCCTTGGGCTGGCCGGTGGAGCCGGAGGTGTAGATCACGTAGGCCAGGTGCCGTGGCGTCAGGTGCGGCAGCTGCGGGTTGTCCCGGGACTGTCCGGCCCATTGCGGCTGGTCCAGGTCCAGCAACGCCAGCCCGGACGCCTGCGCCAGGTGCCGGGTCGCACCCTGGACCAGCACCGCCAGCGGCGCGCTGTCCTGGAGCATGTAGTCGATCCGCTCCTGGGGATAGGCCGGATCGATGGGCACGTAGGCGCCCCCGGCCTTGAGGATCGCCAGCAGGCCCAGCACCATGTCGACGCTGCGCTCGACGCAGATCGCCACCCGCTGGTCCGGGCCGACGCCCAATTGCAGCAAGTGCCCGGCCAACTGGTTGGCCTGCTGGTTGAGCTGGCGATAACTCAGGCGCTGCTCCCCGGCCTGCACCGCCAAGGCCTCGGGGCTGCGCAGCACCTGGGCCTCGAACAACCCGTGCAGGGTTTGCTCCAGCGGGTAGTCGCGGGCGGTGGCGTTGAAGCCTTCCAGCAGTTGCCGGCGCTCGGCCTCGGGCAGGATCGGCACCTGCAGCAGGGAACGCTGCGGCGCTTGTTCCAGGCTGTCCACCAGGGCCAGCAGGGCTTGTTGCAGGTAGCCGCACACCCGTGCGGCGCCAATCCGCGCCGGGGTCATGGCGGTCAGGCGCAAGCCCTGGCCAAAGTCGTCGACGTTGAGGCTCAGCGGGTAGTTGGTGCGCTCTTCGCTGTGCAGGGTCTCGATGCCCTGCCAGGCTTGGCGCACGGCCTCGCTCGGCGGTGCATCGCTGCCGTGGCGGTAGTTGAGCATGGCACTGAACAGCGGCAGCGGTGCGGCCACCCCGCTGCAACGCTGGGCCAGGGCCAGGGACGCATGTTCATGGCCGAGCAAGGCGCTGAGCCGGGCGTGGGTGGCCTTGACCGCCGCACGCACCCCGCCGGCGTCCAGGTCGACCCGCAGCGGCAAGGTGTTGATGAACATGCCCAGGGCCCGGTCGGCGCCCTGCCCGGCCTGCAGGCGGCCCAGCAGCACGGTGCCGAATACCACCCGTTCCTGGCCGGTGGTGAGGTTCAGCACCCGGGCCCAGGCCAGGTGGAACAGGCTCGCGGCACTGACCCCCAGCAGCCGCGCCTGGGCCCGCAGGCGAGCGGCCAGGGTCGCGTCCACGGCTTGCTGCACTTCCTCGATGGCGTCGCCGTCGCCCTGCACATCCTGCAAGCCGAATGGCAAGGTCGGGGCATCGATGTCGCCGAGCATTTCACGGAAGAACGCCTCGTGTTCCTCGCGAGTGACACCCAGGCGTGCCTGGGCCACGTAGTTGCGGTAGGGGATCGCCGCGCCCGCGGGCTGCTGCCCCAGCAGGCAGGCCTGGATCTCTTCGCGCACCACCTCCAGGGCGGTGTGGTCGAGGACGATGTGGTGGAACAACAGGATCGCCACCACGCCCTGGCGTACCGGGTCCTGGGCGAACACCAGGCGCAACAACGGCGCCCGGGTCAGGTCCAGGCGCCAATGGCGAGGATCGAAGCGCTGGTGCAACTGCTGCAGGATGTCGCCGTCGGCCGGATCCAGGTCGACTTCCTCAAGGGCCACCGGGGCCTCGCGCCAGACCACTTGCAGCGGTTGCTTGAGCCCCTCCCAGAGGATCGCCGTACGCAGGATATCGTGGCGCTCGCCGACCCGTTGCAGGGCCGCGGCGAAATCCTCCAGGCGCTGGCGACTGGCGAACGCCAGGTGCGACTGCAACAGGTAGGGATCGCCTTCGCGGGCACTCAGGTGGTGGTAGAGAATGCCTTCCTGCAAGGGCGCCAGCGGGTAGATGTCCTGCACATTGGCAGCACCACCAGGCACCGTGGCCAGCACCCGGTCGATAGCCTGCTGGTCCAGTTCGACCAGCGATAACAGCGACGGGGTGATGTGCTGGCAATCGGAGGGGATGCGGTTGTCCGGCACCGGTACTTCACGACTGCTCCCGGTCGTGGCCGCGAGGGCCGCCAGGGTCGGCTGCTCGAACAGCACCCGTACATCGGCCGCCAGCCCGGCCTGGCGCATGCGCTCCACCAGGGTCACCGCCAGCAGCGAATGCCCGCCCAGTTCGAAGAAATGATCGTGGCGCCCCACCTGCTCGACCTTGAGCAGCTCGCTCCAGATCCGCGCCAGGGCGATTTCCACCTCACCCTGGGGCGCTTCGAACTCGCGGCTGAGCCAGGCCCCCTGCCCCGGCTCCGGCAAGGCCCGGCGATCGAGCTTGCCGTTGGCAGTCAGCGGCAAGGCCGCAAGCACGACATAGGCCACTGGCACCATGTAGTCCGGCAGGTACCCTTGCAAATGATCGCGCAGGTCTTCGGCACTGGGCTCGCCAGTAGCAGGCGTGCAGGTGAAATAAGCCAGCAGGCGTCCTTCGCTCACCAGCACCAGGGCCTCCTTAAGGGCCGGGTGCTGGAGCAGCGCGGCTTCGATTTCCCCCGGCTCGATGCGCATACCCCGTACCTTGACCTGGTCGTCGTTGCGCCCCAGGTAGTCGAGGGTGCCGTCTTCGCGCCAGCGCGCCAGGTCGCCACTGCGGTACATGCGCGCGCCGGGCTCGGCACTGAACGGGTCGTCGAGGAAGCGCTCGGCGGTCAGTTCGGGGCGATTGAGGTAACCCCGGGCCACCCCGGCACCGCCCACGTACAGCTCGCCGGCGACACCGACCGGTACCGGTCGCAGCAACTCGTCCAGCAGGTAGATACGGGCGTTGGCCATGGGCCGGCCGATATGCAGCGCACCACCGGCCACAAGCGCGCCGGAAGTCGCCACCACCGTGGCTTCGGTGGGCCCATAGTTGTTGACCACAGTAAAGCCCGGGTCGCGAGCGAACTGGCGCAAGCGGTCACCGCCGATCAGCAGGGTACGCAGGGTTGGGTGCCGCAGTTGCTGGTTGAAGGCGTATTCAGCCACCGGTGTCGGCAGGAAGCTCACATCCAGCGGCTGGTCGCGCCACCAGGCCAGCAACCGCTCGATGTCCTGGGCCCCGATATCGGCCGGCGGCAGGTGCAGGGTCGCGCCACTGCACAGGGTCGGCCAGACCTCCCAGGCCATGGCGTCGAAGCCCAGGCCGGCGAGGCTGGAGGCATGCCGCCCGGGCCCCAGGTCGAAGGCCTGGCAATGCCAGTGCACCAGGTTCTCCAGGCTCTGGTGCTCGACCATCACGCCCTTGGGCTGGCCGGTGGAACCGGAGGTGTAGATCACATAGGCCAGGTGCGCCGGGGTCAGCCGCGGCACCTGCGGGGTGTCCGGGTCGCTGTCGCTCCAGACCTCGCGATCGAGGTCGAGCACCGGTACCCCAGGCACTGGCGACAGGCCGCCGGCCACCAGCAGCGCCCGGGGTGCGCTGTCCTGTACCAGGTAGGCGATGCGCTCGGCCGGATGGCTCGGGTCGATGGGCACATAGGCGGCCCCGGCCTTGAGCACCGCGAGCATCCCTTGCAACAGTTGGGGACCACGGGCCATGCACAAGGCCACCCGGTCATCGGGTTGCACGCCGAACGCCAAGAGTTTCCGGGCCAGCTGATTGGCCTGCTGGTCCAGCTGGCGATAGCTCAGGCGCAGCGGCCCCTGGACCAGCGCCACGGCGTCGGGCGCCGCCCGGACCCGGGTCTCGAACAGGCCATGCAGGGTCTGCCCACGCGGATGGGCGGCGGTGCTGGCATTGAAGTCCCGCAGCAGGCGCTCGCGCTCCGCCAGCGGCAACACCGACAGTTGCCCCAGCTCCAGCTCGGGGCTGTGTTCCAGGGCAGCGACCAGTTGCTCCAGGGCGCACGCCATGTAGCCACCCAGGCGCTGCGCACCGATCCTGGCCAGGGCCAGCACCGACAGGCTGAAACCGTCGCCGAGATCGTCGACGCTCAGGCTCAGTGGATAGTTGCTGCGTTCCTCGCCCCCCAGCAGCTCCACGCCCTGCCAGATGTCCTGCCCCGCAGCCGCCGCTGGCGGGGCGCTATGGCGGTAGTTGAGCAAGGCATTGAACAGTGGCGAGCCGCTGGCCACCGCGCTGCAACGCTGGGCCAGGGCCAGGGAGGCGTGCTCGTGGCCCAGCAACGCGCTGAGCCGGGCATGGGTCGCCCTGACGCCATCACGCACTCCCACCCCCTGGACATCCACCCGCAGCGGCAGGGTGTTGATGAACACCCCCAGCGCCCGGTCGGCACCCTCGCCGCCTTGCATACGTCCCATGAGCACGGTACCGAACACCACCTGGCGGCGATTGGCGACCTGCCCCAGCACCAGGGCCCAGGCCAGGTGCATCAAGGCGGCGGCGCTGACGCCCAGTTGCCGGGCCTGTTCGCGCAAGCGGCCAGCCAGGGCCGCTGGCAACGCCAGGTGGGCCTCGTCGATATCGTGGCCCTCGCCCTGCACATCCTCCACGGCGAACGCCAGGGTCGGCTCGTCGATGTCCGCGAGCATGTCCTGGAAGAACGCCTCGTGTTCTGCCTCTCCAGCCCCCAGGCGAGCCTGGGCCACGTAGTTGCGGTACGGCACCGGGGTGCCCAGGTGCTGGCCGCGATTGAACAGCAGCTCGTGCATTTCCTGGCCTATCACCTCCATGGCGGTGTGATCCAGGGCCAGGTGATGGAACAAGAGGATCGCCACCACCTGCCGGCGCACCGGATCGAAGGCGTGGACCATGCGGATCAACGGCGCCTGGGCCAGGTCCAGGCGCCAGTGGCGCGCATCGAAACGCTGGTGCAACTGCTCCAGGACATCACCCTCGGCAGGGTCCAGGTGCTGCTCCAGCACCTGCAGCCGAGCCTCGCGCCAGACCACCTGGACCGGTTGCGGCAACCCCTGCCAGAGCACGGCGGTGCGCAGGATGTCATGGCGCGCGATGACCTGCTGCAAGCCGCTGGCGAAGCGCTGCAAACGCTCCAGGCTGTCGAAGGCCATCCGCGACTGCAGCAGGTAGGGGTCGCCCTGCCCGGCACTCAGGTGGTGATAGAGAATGCCCTCCTGCAAGGGGGCCAGGGGATAGATGTCCTGGACGTTGGCGACGCCCCCCGGCACCTGGGCCACGATCCGGTCGATGGCCGGCTGGTCCAGCTCGATCAGCGGCAGCAGGTCCGGGGTGATGCGCTGGCAATCGGCGGCAATGCGATTGGCCGGCACCTGCACCTCGCGGCTGGTGCCCACCGCCCCCGCCAGGGCAGCCAGGGTCGGCTGGCTGAACAACACCCGCACATCGGCCCCCAGGCCAATCTGGCGCATGCGCTCGATAAGGCTCACGGCCAACAGCGAATGCCCACCCAATTCGAAGAAATGGTCATGGCGCCCCACTCGTTCGACCTTGAGCAGGTCGCTCCAGATTCGTGCCAGGGCGATTTCCACGTCGCCCTGGGGCGCCACGAATTCACGTCCGGGCATGGCCGTCGCCGGTGGCGCGGGCAAGGCCTTGCGATCCAGTTTGCCGTTGGCCGTCAACGGCCAGGTGTCCAGCCGCACATAGGCCAGTGGCACCATGTACTCGGGCAGTTGTTGCAGCAAGGTGGCGCGCAGGCTCTGGGCAGACACTGACGGGGCATCCTGCTGGACCCGGTAGTAGGCCACCAGGCGCTGCTCGCCCGGTTCGTCCTCGCGCACCAGGATCACACCGTCCTTGACCCCCGGGCAGGCCAGCAAGCGCGCCTCGATTTCCCCAGGCTCGATGCGCAAGCCGCGGATCTTCACCTGGTCGTCGCTGCGCCCCAGGTATTCCAGCAGGCCATTATCCAGCCAGCGGCCGATGTCCCCGGTACGGTACAACAACGCACCGGAACGCTCGCCGAAGGGGTCGTCGATGAACTTCTGGGCATTGAGTTCGGGGCGATTGAGGTAACCCAGGGCCACGCCGTCGCCACCGATCACGATCTCGCCCGCCACGCCGATGGGCAACGGCTGCTGGCGGGTATCCAGGATGTACACCTGGGTGTTGGACAAGGGTCGGCCGATGGGCAGGCTGTCGGCATCCGCTGGTAATTCCCACGGCTCGTGGGTGACCGCGAAGGTGGTGGTTTCCGTCGGCCCGTAGCCATTGACCAGGCGCAATCCCGGGGCCTGGGCCTGCATCCGCCTGAACGCCGTGGCATCGGCCCGCTCGCCACCACACAGGAGCATGCGCAGCCCCTTCAGGGCCTGGGGAATCAGTTGCACGTACTGGTTGAACAGGCTGGTGGTGAGGAACAGCATCGTCACGCCAGATGCTTGCAACAGCTGGGCGAACGCCGGTGGATCGAGCAGGGTCTGGTGGTCCACCACCACGACCCGGCCACCGTTGAGCAAAGGTCCCCAGACGTCCAGGGTGCTGGCGTCGAACGCCGGGTTGGAGGCGAACGCCACCCGATCACCGGTGTTGAAGTCGGCATAGCCGTTGTTGATCACCAATCGGGTGATGGCCCGGTGCGGCACCAAGACGCCCTTGGGTTCGCCGGTGGAACCGGAGGTGTACATGATGTACGCCACCGCTTCGCTGGACAGCTGCAGATCCGGATTGTGCGTGGGCGTCCCCTGCAACGACAGCCGATCCAGCTCCAGGCGCGGCACCGGCACATCCAGTAGCTGGTCGCTGCGGGTCAACAGCATCACGCTCTGGCTGTCCTGGACCATGAACGCCTGGCGCGAGGCTGGGGCATTGCCGTCCAGCGGTACGTAGGCCACACCGCATTTACTGGCCGCCAGCTGGCCCACCAGCAGGTCGATGGAACGCGGCAGCAAGAGGGCCAGATGAGCCCCTGGCTTCACGCCAAGGCTTAGCAAGTGGTGAGCCAGCTGGTTGGCCCGAGCGTTGAGCTGGGCATAGCTGAGCACCTCCTGGCCATGCACCGCCGCGACCTGTTGCGGGCGCTCCAGGACCTGCTCCTCGAAACGCTGGTGCAAGGCCTGCTGGCGCGGGTAGTCGCGGGTCGTGGCGTTGAAGTCCACCAGGATCTGGCGCCGCTCGGCCTGGGGCAGCACCGGGATCTCCCCCAGTGCCAGGGCCGGTGACTGCTCCAGGGCCTGCCCCAGGTGCTCCAGGGCACAGGCCAGGTAATCGCAGACCCGGGCCCCGTCTACCTGGGCCACGGCCTGCACGGTCAGGCGCAGGCCCTCGGCGTCATCGTCGACATTGACCACCAGTGGATAGTTGCTGCGCTCCTGGGAGTCGAGTACCCGAATGCCCTCCCAGATCGCCAGCGCCTGTTCGTGATCGGTCGACCGAGCGCTGTGGCGATAGTTGAGCAGGCTGTTGAACAGTGGCAGCGCCGCCGGTACGCCACTGCAGCGCTGGGCCAGGGCCAGGGACGCATGCTCGTGGCCAAGCAACTGCGACAACCGCGCGTGGGTGTCGCGCAGGGCCTGCTCTACCCCCTGCCCGCCCAGGCTGACCCGCAGCGGCAGGGTGTTGATGAACATGCCCAGGGCCCGGTCCGCCCCCGCACCGCCCTGCATGCGCCCCAGCAGCACGGTGCCGAACACCACTTCATCACGACCGGACAACTGCCCCAGCACCCGGCCCCAGGCCAGGTGCACCAGGCTGGCGACACTGACGCCCAGGGCCCGGGCCCGTTCGCGCAGGCGCCGGCACAGCAGCGGATCGAGCCTGAGCTGGCGCTCCTGGATACCCTGCCCGTCACGGTTGACGTCCTGCAGGCCGAACGCCAGGGTCGGCTCGTCGATGTCCCCCAGCAGGTCGTGGAAGAACTCTTGGTGCTGCGCTTCGTCCAGCCCCAGACGAGCCTGGGCCACATAGTTGCGATAAGGCGTAGCGGGCGGCAACTGGGTGGCACGCCCTTGCAGCACGGCGCTGATTTCCTCCACCAGCACTTCCAGGGACGTATGATCCAGGGCCAGGTGATGGAACAGCAGCATGCCCAGCCAGCGCGCCTGTCCCGGGTCCTGGGCGCAGACCAGGCGCATGAGCGGCGCACACCCCAGGTCCAGGCGGTAGTGGCGGGGATCGAAGCGCGCCTGCAATTGCTTCAGGGTACTGCCCTTGGCCGGTTCTACCGACAGCACCTGCACGGCCAGCGGAGCCTGGCGCCAGACCACTTGCACAGCCTCGTCCAGGCCCTCCCAGACCAGGCTGGTGCGCAAGATGTCGTGACGCTGGATCACCTGGTCCATGGCCTGGATGAAGGTCTCCAGGCTCGACTCGTCGGCGAACTCGAATTGCACCTGCAACAGGTAGGGGTCGCCTTGGGTGCTGCTCAGGTGGTGATACAGGATGCCCGCCTGCAGGGGCGCCACCGCATAGATGTCCTGGACATTGGCCGTACCGCCTGGAACCGTGGCCACCACCCGGTCGATGGCGGCCTGGTCCAGGTCGGCCAACGGCAACAGATCGGGAGTGATGCGCGGGCAGTCAGGGGCAATCAGATTGGCCGGCACCGATACCTCATGGCCGGCTCCCACGGCCGCAGCCAGGGCGGCCAGGGTCGGCTGGCCAAACAGCACCCGCACATCGGCGCACAAGTCCACCTGGCGCATGCGCTCCATCAGCTTCACGGCCAGCAGCGAATGCCCGCCCAGCTCGAAGAAGTTGTCCTGGCGGCCGACCTGGGGCAGTTGTAGCAACTCCTGCCAGATACGCGCAATGCTCTGCTCCACGTCGCCTTGCGGCGCCTCGTAGTCGCGCCGGGCCACGGCCTGGCTGTCCGGTGCCGGCAGGGCCTTGCGATCGAGCTTGCCGTTGGTGGTCAGGGGCAGGCTGTCCAGCAGCACGAAGGCACTGGGCAACATGTAGTCGGCCAAGTGCTGGCGCAGTTGCTCACGCAGTTGCGTGGCATTGGGCTGCTCGCCCGGCTGGGCGATGAAATAGGCCACCAGGCGCTTGTCTGCGTGGACGTCCTCGCGCGCCACCACGACCGCTTCGCGCACGCCGGCACAGGCTGCCAGGCGCGCTTCGATTTCCCCCAGCTCGATGCGAAAACCGCGAATCTTCACCTGGTCGTCATTGCGCCCCAGGTATTCCAGGCTGCCGTCCGTGCGCCAGCGGGCCAGGTCGCCGGTCTTGTACAGCCGGGCCCCGGCGCGAGCGCTGAACGGGTCGTCGATGAAGCGTTCGGCCGTGAGCTGGTCACGGTTCAGATACCCCCGCGCCACCCCGGCGCCCCCCACGTACAGCTCCCCGACGACACCGACGGGCAATGGCTCGCGCCGGGCATCGAGGACATACAGTTGCAGGTCGGGAATACGCCGGCCGATGGGGCTGATGCCCACCAGTTGCGCATCGGCGGCCTGCAGCGGCCGGTAGGTCACGTGGACGGTGGTCTCGGTGATGCCGTACATGTTCACCAGTTGGGTACCGACGTTGCCGACCCGGGCATACCAGGGCTTGAGCATCCCCGGTTCCAGGGCCTCGCCGCCGAAGATCACCTGGCGCAGCGAATGCTTGAGGGCACTGCGGCCCTGGGCCGCAATCAGCGAGCGGAAGGCACTGGGGGTCTGGTTGAGAATGCTCACCGACGCCTCACAGAGCAGCGCATAGCAGGCATCCGGCGAGCGGCTGACGGCCTGGGGCACCACCAGCAACTGACCGCCATGGACCAGGGCACCCCAGATTTCCCACACCGAGAAGTCGAAGGCAAAGGAATGGAACAACGCCCAGACATCGCGCCAGTTGAAATCGAACCAGTCACGGGTGGCGGCAAACAGCCGGGCCACGTTGCGATGCTCCACCATCACGCCCTTGGGCAGGCCGGTAGAGCCGGAGGTGTAGATCACATAGGCCAGGTGGGTGGCGTTGAGCCCCGCGACCTCGGGGTTGTCCAGGGCTTCGTGGGCCAGGCTGCGGCTGTCGAGATCGATCAGCGGCACCCGCAGGTCGGCCACCAGGGCCTGGGTATCGGCCTGTACCAGCAACGCCACCGGGGCACTGTCCTGCAAGGTGTAGGCGATACGTTCGCGCGGATAAGCCGGGTCGATGGGCACGTAGGCGCCACCGGCCTTGAGGATCCCCAGGAGGCCAATGATCATTTCCAGCCCGCGCTCGACACAGATCGCCACGCGCTGGTCAGGGCGCACCCCAAGGGCCAGCAAACGGTGGGCGACCTGGTTGGCGCGCTGGTTGAGCTGGCCGTAGCTCAGGCGCTGCCCCTGGAAGATCAGCGCCGGGGCCTCGGGCTGGACCCGCGCCTGGGCTTCGACCTGCTGGTGGATCAGTACGGTGTCCGGGTAATGCCCCGGGGGCGTGTTGAGGCCATGCAACAGGTAATGACGCTCGCTGGCCGGTAGCATTTCCAGGCTGTGCACCGCCGCCTCTGGCGTGGTCTGCAGGGCCAGCGCCAGACTTTCCAGCACCCCCAGCAGGTAGCCGGTGATGCGAACGGCACCGATGCGGGCGTCCACCAAGGCGATGATGCGCAGGTCCTCGCCCAGGTCGTCGACGTTGATGGTCAACGGATAGTTGGTGCGCTCCTGTGCTCCCAGAACCTGGATACCCGGCACCACTTCCTGGGTCTGCGCACCATCGTCGGCATGGCTGTGGCGATAGTTGAGCATGGCGCTGAACAACGGAGTCGGCGCCTGCACGCCGCTGCAACGCTGGGCCTGGGCCAGGGAGGCATGCTCATGGCCCAGCAGGTCGGTCAGGCGCCGATGGGTGGCCAGCACCCCGGCTCGTACGCCCTGGGCCCCGACATCCACTCGCAGCGGCAAGGTGTTGATGAACATGCCCAAGGCCCGCTCGCCCCCCGCGCCGGCCTCCATGCGCCCCAGCAGCACGGTGCCGAAAACCACCGCCTCGCGCCCCGAGACCTGGCCCAGGACCCGCGCCAGGGCCAGGTGCAACAGGCTGGCCACGCTCACCCCCAACTGCCGGGCCTGGCTGCGCAGGCGCTGGCTCAGGTTCGGATCGAGGGTCGCCCGGTGTTCTTCGATGCGCCGCCCAGCGCCCTGGACGTCGCCCAGGCCGAACGGCAGGGTCGGCTCGTCGATATCACCGAGCATCTCGCGGAAAAAGGCGTCGTGCTGCCCCTGCTCCTGGGCGAGCCGGGCCTGGGCCAGATGGTTGCGAAACGGTACCGGCGCCGGCAGCCGGTCGCTGTGCCCCAGCAGCCAGGCGCGGATTTCCTGGCGCACCACATCCAGCGCGGCGTGGTCCAGGGCCATGTGGTGGAACAGCAGCAAGGCCACCTGGCGCCGGTTGGCCGGGTCCCGGGCATGGACCAGGCGCAGCAGCGGCGCCTGGCGCAGGTCCAGGCGCAAGTGCCGGGCATCGTAACGGGCCTGCAACTGCTCCAGGACATCACCCTCGGCAGGGTCCAGCGCGATCTCCTCGCACACCAGCGGCGCGTGGCGCCAGACCACTTGCAACGGCTCATCGAGGCTTTCCCAGGCGATGGCGGTCCGCAGGATGTCATGCCGCTCGATGACCCATTGCAAGGCCGCGGTGAAGTCCCGGAGCAGGCCCTCGCTGGCGAAGGCGAAGCGTGCCTGCAACACATAAGGATCGCCCGCAGCCGCCGATAGATGGTGATACAGCATGCCTTCCTGCAACGGTGCCAGGGGGTAGATGTCCTGGACATTGGCCGCCCCACCCGGTACCCCGGCGACGATGCGCTCGATGGCCGGTGGGTCCAGGCGCACCAGCGGCAGCATGTCCGGAGTGATCTTGAAGGCCGGGCTCAGCCAGTCGCCGCCCTGCTGGTCCAACAGTTCCAGAATTCGCGCCTTGTGCTCCACCAGGCTGTCCCAGAGCGTATCGTCCAGGGCCTCGTCGTCGCCCTGGACCAACAGGTCCTGGTCTTCGCGCTGCAGGCGGATCGCGAGAGTGGAAAGAGCTGCCATCAATTCACTGAGCTGCATGGGGAACCTGCCTGAGAATTCGGAAACGGTTGAAGAGAACGGTCCATGTTTCAGATGCAACGTTTCAGATGCGGCCAGGTGCCCGAACATCGAGCGGCCATGGCTCCCGGAGTATCCGTGGGCCATCGACCGCCAGGGTCTGGCGCCGCCTGGAAACGCTAAAACATCCCCTGGCGGGGAACTGACATAGGAAGTTGGGACACTGCCCGGGCCCTGTCCCCAAAGTCACTGCGACCCGCGCCGGCTCAAGGCCGGCGCGGGAAACCATGACCGACAAGGGTCATTGCAGGCTCAGAGGCGCCGCTGGCGCTTGAGCTGGGGAATGGTGGTGGCGGGGATGTCCACACTTCGCGAATGACTGCGGGTATTGGCTGCCAGCGCCGCCAGGGTGGGCTGGCTGAACAGCAGCCGTGCATCGGCGTGCAGCCCCTCCTGGCGCATGCGCGCCACTAGACTGACCGCCAGCAGGGAATGCCCGCCCAGCTCGAAGAAATGGTCATGGCGCCCTACCCGCTCGACTTGCAGGACCTCGGCCCACAGCCGCGCCAGGGTGGTTTCCGGCTCTCCCACCGGCGCCTCGAAGGCCCGTGCCAGCACCGCCTCGGCCCCAGGTTCGGGCAGGGCCTTGCGGTCCAGCTTGCCGTTGCTGCTCAAGGGCAGCTCGGCAAGCAGTACATAGGCCGCCGGCACCATGTACTCCGGCAGGCGCTCCAGCACATGGGCCCGCAAGCCTTCCACGCCGGGTGCACTCGCCCCCGGGTGCAGGCTGTAGTAGGCCACCAGGCGCTCACTACGCATCAACACCGCCACCTCGCGCACTGCCGGATGGCTGGCCAGCCGCGCCTCGATTTCCCCCGGCTCCAGGCGCAAGCCACGCAACTTGATCTGGAAGTCGTTGCGCCCCAGGAACTCCAGGTTGCCGTCGTCGCCGTAGCGCACCAGGTCGCCCGTGCGGTACAGCCGGTCGCCCGCGACGAAGGGGCTGTCGATAAAACGCTCGGCCTGCAACTGCGCCAACCCCAGGTAGCCACGGGCGACCCCGACGCCACCGATGTGCAACTGGCCACTGACACCCCGTGGTACGGGCTGGTCATGGGCATCGAGCACGTACAGCCGGGTGTTGGTAATCGCTCGGCCGATGGGCAATTGCACTGCCGGAATCGCTGCCCCCGGCTCCAGGGTCCAGGCGGTACTGTCCACCGTGGCCTCGGTGGGGCCATAGACATTGTGCAGCCGCGCCCTGGGCAGGCGCTGGCGGAACAGGCGGGCGATCGCCTCGGTCAGCTCGCCACCGCCGCAGAACACATCGGTGAGGCTCTGGCACTGGCCCGACTCTTCCAACTGCAGGAACTGCAACAGCATGGCCGGGACGAACTTGACCATCGTCACCTGCTGCTCCACCACCAGCTGTGCCAGGTAGGTCGGCTCACGCTGGCCGCCAGGTCGTGCCAACAGCAAGCGCATGCCGGTGACCAGTGGCCAGAACAGCTCCCAGACCGAACCATCGAAGCTGAACGGAGCCTTTTGCAGCAAGGTGCCGCCGCCGGACTGCGGGCACAACTGCGAGCCCCAGTGCATCAGGTTACCCAGGCCACGGTGCTCCACCATCACCCCCTTGGGCGTTCCGGTGGAGCCGGAGGTGTAGATCACATAGGCCAGGTGCGAGACGTTCAGTCCCGGTACCTGCGGGTCATGGCCGGGCTGGTGGTGCCAGGCCGCATGGTCGAAGTCCAGTAGCGCCAGGCCCGGGCCTTGCAGCAGATGCCGGGTCGACTGCTGTACCAGCAGCACCCGTGGCTGGCTATCCTGGACCAGGAAACGCAGGCGCTCGGCCGGATAGTCCGGGTCCAGCGGCACATAGGCCCCGCCGGCCTTGAGAATCCCCAACAAGCCCACCAGCAGTTGCGGACCGCGCTCGACACAGAGCCCGACCCGGACATCCGGCCCGACACCCAGTTCGCGCAGGTGATGGGCGAGCTGGTTGGCTTCATGGTTGAGCTGTGCATAGCTCAGGCACTGCTCGCCGGCTTGCAGCGCAATGGCCTGGGGAGTGCGCCGCACCTGGGCCTCGAACAAGGCGTGCAGGGTCGACTCGCGCGGGTAGTCGGACTCGGTGGCGTTGTACTCCAGCAGCAGTTGCGCCGCCTCTGCCGGCGGCAGGATCGACAAGCTGTGCAGCGGCGTCTGCGGGGCCTGCGCCAAGGCCTGCAACAGCCCCTCCAGGGCGCAGACCAGGTAATCCAGGACCCGCTGGGCGCCGATCTGTCGCGGAGCCCGGACACCCAGGCGAAAGCCCGGCTCCAGGTCATCCACCGCCAGCATCAGCGGGTAGCTGACCACTTCCTCGCAGCTCAGCAGCTCCACCCCTGGCAGATCCTGCAGCAGTGCCTGGGCGTCGGCACCGACGTTATGCCGATAGTTGAGCAAGGCATTGAACAGTGGCGTCGGCGGCGCCACCGCGCTGCAGCGCTGGGCCAGGGACAACGGCGCCTGTTCGTGGGCCAGCAAGGCACTGAGGCGTGCCTGGACCTGGCGCAGGCCGTCGGCGACCCCGAGCCCTGCCAGCTCCAGGCGCAGCGGCAAGGTGTTGATGAACATGCCCAGGGCCCGATCAGCGCCGGCGCCGGCTTGCAGCCGCCCCAACAGTACCGTCCCGAACAACACATCGTCGCGACCGCTGCTGCGCCCCAGCACCAGGGCCCAGGCCAGGTGGAACAGGCTGGCAGCGCTGACGCCCTGTCGGCGCACCGCGCTCCTGAGGCGCCGGGCCAGATCTTCATCCAGCAAGTGCCGGACCTCATCCGGGGCCGACTGCTCGCCAGGACGCTCCTTGAGCTCGAAGGCCAAGGTCGGCGCGTCCACCGCTGCCAGGCCCTGGCGGAAAAACGCCGCGTGTTCCTGCTGTTGCAAGCCGGTACGCGCCACGTACTCCCGATAGGCGAAAGGCGCGGCCAGTTGCCCTTGGTGCCCGGCCATATGGGCACCGATCTCGGTCATCAGCGTCACCGTGGAGGTGGCATCGTTGACCAGGTGATGAAAACGCAGCATCGCCACCCAGCGCTGGTTCTGCCGGTCTTCGGCCCAGGCCAGGGCCAGCATCGGCGCCTGGCGAATATCCAGCGGCCGATGCCGCGGATCGAAATGCTCGATCAGTTGCTCGGCCACCGCGATCCCCCCAGGCTGGGGCTGCAATTCCTGCACCGTCAGCCGGGCCTCGCGCCAGACCACTTGCACCGCCGGTTCGACCACCTCCCAGACCAGGCTGGTCCGCAGGATGTCATGCCGCTGGATCACCGCCTGCAAGGCTTGGGCGAAGGCTTCCAGGTCTTCGCGGCGGGCAAAGGCGAACAAGGCGTGTTGCTGGTACGGATCGCGTGCGGCAAACGTCATGTGGTGATACAGCAGGCCCGCCTGCAAGGGCGCCAGCGGGTAGATCTCCTGCACATTGGCGGACCCGCCAGGAACCGTGGCCACCACCCGGTCGATGCTGTCCTGGTCCAGGTCCAGCAGGCTGAGCATGGACGGCGTGATGCGCTGGCATCCCGAAGGCACGCGGTTGGCCGGGACCTGCCAGGCCGGCCGGTCATCCACCGCGGCGGCGAGGCTGGCCAGGGTCGGCTGGCCGAACAGTACCTGCACATCGGCATGCAGGCCCTCCTGGCCCATGCGCTGGATCAGCTGCAAGGCCAGCAGGGAGTGCCCGCCCAACTCGAAGAAATGGTCATGGCGCCCGACTTGCGGCACGTGCAGCACCTCGCTCCAGAGCCGGGCCAGGGTGGTTTCCAGCGGCCCGCAGGGGGCCTCGTACTCGCGGCTGATCAGCGCTTGCGGGCCCGGGGCCGGCAACGCCTGGCGATCCAGCTTGCCATTGGCGGTCAGCGGCAAGGCCTCGAGCTGCACATACGCCATGGGCACCATGTAGTCCGGCAAGTGCTGGAGCAGGTACTCGCGCAACTGGCCGATGGCTACCGGCTCGCGGGCGGTGAACCAGGCCACCAGTTGACCGTCGCGGGCCTGGACCACGGCCTCCTGCAGAAGCGGATGGCAGCCCAGGCAGGTCTCGATTTCCCCCAGTTCGATGCGCAGGCCACGGATCTTCACCTGATCGTCGTTGCGGCCCAGGTACTCCAGGGTGCCGTCCTGTTGCCAGCGAGCCAGGTCACCGGTGCGATACATGCGGGCACCGGGCTGGTCGCTGAATGGATCGTCGAGGAAGCGCTCGGCGGTCAGTTGGGGCCGGTTGAGGTAACCGCGGGCCACGCCTGCGCCACCGACATACAGCTCGCCAGGCACGCCAATGGGCAACGGTTGCTGCTGCTCGTCCAGGAGGTAGATGCGGGCATTGGCGATCGGTCGCCCGATATGCAAGGGCGCGTCGACCTCGATCACCCCGGAAGTGGCCACCACCGTGGCCTCGGTCGGACCGTAGTTGTTCACCAGGACAAAGCCCTGTTCACCTGGCGCCTGGCGCAGGCGATCGCCACCCACCAGCAAGGTGCGCAGGGTTGGGTGGCCGGACTGCTGGCTGAAGGCGTACTCGGCGACCGGGGTCGGCAGGAAGCTCAGGTCCAGGGGCTGGGTACGCCACCAGGCGAGCAAGGCGTCCAGGTTTTCCGGCCCCTCGCTGACCGGGGCCAGGTGCAGGGTCGCCCCGGCACACAGGGTCGGCCAGACCTCCCAGGCCATGGCATCGAAACCAAAGCCGGCCAGGCAGGACGCCTGGCTGCCTGGCCGCAGGTCGAAGGCCTGGCAGTGCCAGTCCACCAGTCCGGACAGGCTCCGGTGCTCCACCAGTACGCCCTTGGGCAGGCCGGTGGAACCGGAGGTGTAGATCACGTAGGCCAGGTGCTGCGGGGTCAATCCGGGAACCTGCAGATTACGGGGGCTGCCCTGGCGCCACTGTTCGCTGTCCACGCTCAGAACCGGCACCGACAGGGGCGGCAACCCTTCCGCCAGGCTTCCCTGGGTAAGCACCGCCACCGGCGCACAGTCCTCCAACAGGTAGGCCAGGCGCTCGGCCGGATGAGCCGGATCGATGGGCACATAACCGGCCCCCGTTTTGAGGATCGCCAGCAGGCCCACCAGCGTCTCGGGGCTACGTCGGGCGACCATGGCGACCCGGTCGTCCGGGCTTACGCCCAATGTCAGCAGGTGCCGGGCCAGGGTATTGGCCCGCTGGTTGAGCTGGGCATAGCTCAGGGTCCGTCCCTGGGCCACCAGGGCGATGGCTTCGGGGGTATGCTCGGCCCAGGCTTCAATGCGCGCATGGATGAGGCGTTCGGCGCTCGACGCTCGGTCGGTGGCGTTCCACTGCTGCAGCCGCGCACGCTCGCCATCGGTCAGCAATGAGAAACGCCGTATGGGCAGCGCCACGTCCTCCAGCCCCTGCTGCAGTACATGCAGCAGGTGGGCGGACAGCGCCTGGATGTCTTCGTCCCGGAAGTAGCTGCGATCGTAGACGAAGTGCATCCAGGCACTGTCCTCGAAACGGTTGCTGCGCAGGTGGATGGCCAGCGGCGCCGGCTCATGGTGGTTGGAAACCTTGACCGAGGAAGCCCCGGCTTCGCCGTAGTGGTAGTCGAGGTTTTCCACTTCATAGGACAGCGACAGCTCGAACAGCTGGGTGCGATCCTCGCGCAGCAGTCCCAACGCCCGGTTGAGTTCGCTCAAGGGGAAACGCTGGTGGCGAAAATCCTGCTTGAGCCTGTCGCGCACCGCCATCACCAACCCCTGGAAGGTCAGCTCGCCAGGAAAATCCATGCGTACCGCACTGACCTGGGTAAAGGAACCCAGGGTGGCCTTGAAGGCCGCGTTGGGCCGGTTGAGTACAGGCATGCCCAACACCCATTCGGCACGCTGGCCAACCCGGGTGAAGTACACATGCAGCGCCGCCAGCAGCACATGGAATGCCGACCCGCCCAGTTCCTGGCCCAGGCTCTTCATCCGCTCATGCAGGACGGCCGGGAAGGCTTGCACCAGGGACTCCCCAGGAGGGGCGTCGGGAGATGGCCGGTAACGCGTGCGCAACAGGGGCTCGGGCAAGGTGCGATACAGGTCCAGCCAATAGTCGCGGTCGCGCTGATAGCGGCTGGACTGGCGATAGCGGGCATCGTCCTCGATGAAGTCACTGAAGCACGGGGCCGTGGCCTCGGGCTCTTCGCCGCGCAACAGGGCACCGTAGACCTCGCCCAGGGCCTGGGAGAGCTGGGCAAAGCCCCAGCCATCGAGGATCAGGTGATGGGCCTCGACTTCCACCAGGTGGTGCTCGGGGCCCAGGCGCAGCAGCGAGAAACGGCACAGGCGCTGCCCTTCCAGGGGAAAGGCCTGTTGCATTTGTCGCTGGACATGCTGGCGGGCGACAGCCAGCGGGTCGGTTTCGTCGCTGAAGTCGTGAAAGGCCAGCTCCACCGACCAATGGCGGTCGAAGTACTGCAGGGGCAGGCCGTCCTGGCTGCCTTCGAGGGAGAGCACGGTGCGCAGCACGTCATGCCGGGCCACCACCAGCTCCACGGTGCGCTGCATCAACTCGGGGCGAAACGGGCCTCGCAGCTCGGCATACCCGCCGATGTTGTACAACGGCGAGTCGCCACGACTGAGCTGGTCGAGCCAGATATCGCGTTGCCCGGCGGTCAACGGCAGGCCCGTGGCCTGTAGTGGGCTGGCGTTCATGAATGCCCCCGGGCCGCTCTCGCAACCGACGATTGGCGCAGGGAAACGAGAGTGGCAGGTGCGACGAAGTCGCCCACGGCTATGGCAGCAAAAAGCGTCATAAGATCCTTCTCATGTGATGGCCTGGGCACTGATGTCCGCGGATTTAAGCACCGGCCCCAGGGCCTGTATGTCACCCGAAACCCGGACGGTCCGGGGGCCCGCCTAGGCTGTGGAGCGGCTGTTGGCCGGGCGATGCCGGGAGCAAGGAAGTGATCAGCGGATCGGCTGAATTAGCTGTAGGAAATTGACCATCCGTACACGAGGCAGTTGACTCGAAAGTCGACTTCCGACCCCTTGGCCAAACAGCCCGTTCAGGCACTTGCACAGGGGCGCAAGCAAACGCCCACGGGCCCGCCAGGCCGATTCGCGCGATCGTGGACGCGGCGTTGCAGAGCACCGGGCAGGCTTTTTTTGTCCCAGTTTACCCCTACAGACGCCAAGCAAATTCTTAGGCTTAAATCAGATTCGTCTGACCGGATCAGGTTCATGGAGAACCTGTTGCGGTGTGCCGTCGCAACAAGGCTTCGATCAGCGATTTGCCTTGATCAAGGATGATAGGGATATGAGTCTGAGCAGCAACCTCGCGAACATGCAAACCCCACACTTCTACCTGGAACTGGGACAGTTGATCTCCAGCACCGGCCATGGGCAGTTCGCCGCCAACATGCTCGAACTGGTGAACAAGCTGGTCTCGGTGAGCCAACTGTTGCTCAGCGAGTGGACCCTCGACGAAAACCTCGGTTGCTCCCGGGAGATCGCCCTGCTGGGGCGCGCCGGCTTGCAGGAAGAGCTGCCACTGCCCGAGCCACCGCGACGCCATGACCCACTGCTGCACAAGATGCTGGAAATGGACGATTCGCTGCTGATCCAGATCAACATCCAGCCCCATGACCGGCAATCGCGCAATCTCCCCCACCAGTGCCACCTGGTCTCGCGCAAGGCCAACCGCCGCTGTGTCATCGCCTTCTATCGCGAGTCGGCCCAGGGCGCCTTTTCCCTGGCCGAGCTGTCGTTTCTCAAGAGCCTGTCCACAACCCTGCTGCCACTGCTGGAGCGCCATGCCCAACAGTATCGGCAACAAGCCCTGAAGAGCCTGCGCAACTGGAGCACGCGGCCGGTGGCCAATCAGGACCAGTCCCCGTTGCAGCGGGAGTTCGACGAGCGCCTGTCGCTGGGCGACATCACACTCTCGGCCCGGGAAAAGGAAGTCTGCCTGGGGTTGCTGACCGGCGGCACGGTGCCGGAGATGGCCCAGCGCCTGAGCGTCAAGAACAGCTCGATCGAGACCTACCTCAAGCGTGCCGCCGCCAAGCTGGGGGTCAGTGGCCGCCACGGCCTGGCCAAGTGGATGGTCGGCGCCTGATCCTGCCTCCCCTACCCTGATGCGGGTCACCCGGGTGTTTTGGCCGGGCCCGCGTCAATGTTGGCCGTCCAGGTTCAGGAAACACCCCTGAGAATGCGCCCAGCCGGGCCCGCCACGGCAAGAGCGCCGAGGCTTCAGACCTCGCAGTCCGCAGAAACCGCCCACCACTGGCCGAACAGCGCCAGCCCGGCAGCCCGGGCCAGCGCCACCGAGGCCAGGTTGTCGGTCTGGCAGCGGTACTGCGGCTCCTGGCCCTGCTCCAGGGCATGTCGGCAGATGGCCCGCACCAGCCTGCGCGCATGGCCACGGCCGCGAAACGGCTCCAGGGTCAGGACCCCGAGATCGGCCAGCCTCGACTCGTCCCAGGGATACAGGCTGGCCGCCGCCACCAACCGCCCTTCGTCGAACGCCCCGAATACCGCCCAGTGGTCCAGCTCGACGTAGGCATTGTCCAGGTCCTCTTCGCTGGCACTGGACTGGAAGCCAGTGAAGGCCTGCTCATCGCTGGCCGATAGCGCCCGGGTATCGCCCAGGGCATCGTCGCCAAGCAACTCGGCCTGGCACTGGCGAGGGAAATAGAACACATGGTCGGCGCCATTGAAGGTGATGCCGGCCCGCGCCACCCGGGCCAGAAACTCGGCCTCGGTGGCTACCGGGGCCTCGGACAACCCCATGATCTGCGCCATGGCCGGGGCCAGTACCGCCTGGCTGCCGCCGGGGGTCTGGAGCAGCATCAGGCGTGACTCGTCCTCCAGTTCGGGATTGAGTCGCACACTGAAACCGCCGTTGCCCTGCAAGCCTTCCGGGCAGCAGAACTGTGATTGCCAATAGTCTTGAACAGTCGCTGAAAACCAGGTCATGAGGGTCATCCACAAAGTTGTCGTTCAAAGGTTGGCTGGCCACCCGGCCCGCATTCACAGGCGCCCTTCGGCGCGGTCCTGCGCCGTCACCGAGGTCAGCCGGGCCAGGCGCGGCGCCAGCCACTGGTTCAAGTCGTCCAGGTAGCTGAACACCACCGGCACCAGCACCAGGCTGAGCAGGGTCGAGGTCACCAGGCCACCGATCACCGCCACCGCCATGGGGGCGCGGAAACCGGCATCGGCCCCGGTGCTGAACACCGCCGGGAGCATGCCGGCGACCATGGCCAGGGTGGTCATGATGATCGGCCGCGCCCGTTCGGCTCCCGACTGCATCAGGGCCTGGTGCCGGGACACGCCGGCACGGCGCTTCTCAATGGTGAACTCCACCAGCAGGATCGAGTTCTTGGTGACGATGCCCATCAACATCAACAGGCCGATGACCACTGGCATGTCGATGGCGGCGCCATACAGCAACAGCCCGCCGATGGCTCCGCCCACCGACAGTGGCAGCGCAGTGAGAATGGTCAGTGGCTGCAGGAAATCGCGAAACAGCAGCACCAGCACCGCGAACACCATCATGATGCCGAAGCCCATGGCCACGGCGAACTTGTCGAACATCTCGGTCATGTACTCGCCATCGCCGTACTCCATGCGAGTCACGCCCTGGGGCAGGTCTTGCAGGGCCGGTAGCTGCTCCACGGCCTCCAGTGCAGTCCCCAGGGTCAGCCCGGACAGATCGGCATCCACCGAGATCCTGCGCAGCCGCGAGAAACGCTCGATCCGCGCCGGCCCGCTGCCATAACCGATATCGGCCACGGCGCTCAGCGGCACCACGGTGCCGCTGTTGGTGCCCACGCCAAGGTTGTTCAGGGCATCGAGATCACCCTGCTTGATCTGCGGCAGCAGTACCCGGATCGGCACCTGGCGATCGGGAAAGTTGAAACGCGCCGAGCTGGAGTTGATCTCCCCCACGGTGGCGATCCGCGCCACGCTGCCGATGGCCTGGGCACTGACCCCGGCCCTCGCCGCCTCGTCCGCCCGGGGCTGGATCAGCAGTTCCGGACGTGCCAGCGGCTCGTTGACCTGGACGTTGGCCAGCCCCTGGATACCGCGCATCTGCCGTTGCAAGGCATGGGCGGCCTGGCTCAGGACCTGGCCATCGGCCCCCACCAGGATGATCGAGACATCCCGTGCCGCGGCCTCGCCACGAAAGGAATAGCGCAGGTCGGCAAAACCGTTGAGCAACGGGCGCAGGGACTGCTCGAAGGCTTTCTGGCTGAGTTCGCGCTCGCTGGCCGGCACCAGCCGGACCAGCAGTTGCCCGGTCGCCACGTCGGTGGTGCCGGACGGGTCTTCACCGCCGGCGGTGGCGAACACCGAGAGCACCTCGGGCCGCTGGCGCAGTTGCTCGGCCATGCGGGTGAAAACCTCGTCGGTCTGGGCCAGGGGCGTGCCCGGCGGCAGGAACACATCGATACGCGTCAGGCTGGTGTCGTTGACCGGCATGAAGCCCGAAGGCAGCAGCGGCACCAGGGCGAACGAGCCACACAGGAACAAGCCGGCGATACCCAGGCTTCGGCGTCGATGGCCCAGGGCCCATTCCAGCAGGTTCAGGTAGTGCGCCAGGATTCCCCGCGGCGAGGCTGGCGCCGGGTCGTGTCCTCCACTGGCGCAGGCCTTGGGCGCCAGCAGATAGGCCGCCAGCAGGGGCGTGACCAGTCGCGCCACCAGCAACGAAGCCAGCACCGCCGCCGATACGGTGATGCCGAACGGAGCGAAGTACTGGCCGACGAAACCACCGATGAAGCTCACCGGCAGGAACACCGCAACGATGGTCGCCGTGATCGCCACCACGGCAAAGCCGATGGCGTCGCTGGCATCGATGGCCGCCTGGTAGGGACGCTTGCCCTGGTCCAGATGACGCTCGATGTTCTCGATCTCGACGATGGCGTCGTCCACCAGGATGCCGATCACCAAGGTCAACGCCAACAAAGTGATGCTGTTGAGGGAATAGCCGAAGGCGATCATCACCACGAAGGTCGGCAGGATCGAGAGCGGCAAGGCAATGGCAGCCACCAGGGTGGCACGCCAGCTCCTGAGGAAGACGAACACCACCAGCACGGTCAACAACGCGCCTTCTACCAGGGTCATGACGGCAGCGTCATAGCTGGCCAGGGTGTAGTCAACGGTGGACGAGACCTGGAGGATCTGCAGGTCGGGGTTTTGCTGCTGCAAGCGCTGGATCGTGGCCTCTACCCCGGCGGCGACCCGGGTGTCGCTGGAGCCTTTGGCGCGAAACACTGCGAACCCCACCACCTCCCGACCGTCGAGCCGGGCCCTGGAGCGGGCCTCGCTGGCACCGTCGTAGACCTTGGCCAGGTCCTCCAGGCGTGCCCAGCGTCCATCGGACAAGGCAATGGGTGTATTGGCCAGGGCGTGCACGGTCGGTGCACTGCCCAGGGTGCGGATGGATTGCTCGCTGCTGGCCACGCTGGCCCGCCCACCAGGCACGTTGATATTGCTCTGCACCAGTTGCGCATTGACCTGGTCGGCGGTCACGCCCAGGGCTTGCAGGCGCTCGGCCTGCAACTCGACCCTGACCTCGCGCTCGACGCCACCCTGGCGCTGGACCTTCTGTACCCCCGGCACCGCCAGCAACTCACGGCTCAGTACATCGTCGACGAACCAGGACAAGTCAGCCAGCTGGCGGTCGCGCCCCTGCACCGCATAGTTGAGGATCGCCCCGCCCTCGACATCGACACGGGTGATCATCGGCTCCTCGATGGTCTGCGGCAGGTCGGCGCGGATCAGCGCGATGGCGTCGCGGATATCGTTGGCCGCGCGTCCCGGGTCGACCCCTAGCTGGAACTCCACGGTGGTCAAGGAAATACCGTCGCCCACGGTGGAGGTGATATGGCGGATCCCGGCCAGGCCCGATACCGCGCGCTCGACCCGCAGGGTCACCGAATGCTCAAGTTCGGTGGGCGCCGCCCCGACCTGGGAAATCACTACGGTGATCACCGGGAACTCCACCCTGGGATTGGCATTGATCGGCAACTGCACGAAAGAGAACCAGCCAGCGACCGTCAACACCAGGAACATCACCAGGGTGGGGATCGGCCGGCGGATCGCCCAAGAGGACAGTTGCAGGCTCATGGCGTCGCCCTCGACGGCTCGTCATCCGGGTTGACGATATCGCCATCGCGAACGAACGCCGAGGCCTGGGCCACGACCCGCTCACCCTCGGCGAGGCCAGCGAGCACCTCGACCTGGATACCATCACGCCGACCGACACGAACCTGGCGCAACTTGGCCGTACCGTCCGGCTCCAGCACCATGACCGAGGCCTGTTCGTCGCTGACGAAAGTCAGGGCCCGCTGTGGCAGCACCAGGCTCGTGGCCTGTTGCGGTCTCTCCAAGCTGGCGCTGGCGAAGCTGCCGGCACGCAGGCCGGGCTCGGCGGCCAGGGCAATGCGTACCCGGGCTCGCCGGCTCGTAGGGTCGACCTTCGGGGCCAACAGGCGCACAGTGCCGGCCACTGGCGTCGCCACCCCCGCTGCCTGGACCTGTACCTGGGTGCCGACTTCAAGCAGGCCCAGGCCGTTCTGCGTCACTTCGCCGTCCAGCTCCAGCTGGTTGTCGCGGATCAAGCGAAACAATGGCTCGCTACCGCTCATGGCTCCGATACGGGCATGGCGCTCGGAGATCACCCCCGCCACCGGTGCCCGCACCACGGCTTTCTGCCGCTGGGCCCGGGCATCCGCCAGCTCGGCCTGCGCCTGTTCACGCTCGGCCTGGGCTGCCGCCAGGTTAGCCTCGGCAGACCGCGACTGGGCCCGCTGCTGGTCCACCTGCTGGGCACTGGCAGCACCAACGCTGCCCAGTTGATCGAGGCGGCCAAGGCTGGCCCGGGCCTCGGCATGCAGCGCCTGGTGCTGGCGGATCAGAGCAGTGCTGCGACGCAGCGCAGCCTCGGCCTGTTGTACCCGGGCGTCCAGAGTGCTGGTTTCCAACTGCGCCAGGGTCTGGCCCGCTATCACCTGGTCTCCCTCTTCCACCAAGACTGCCGCGACGCGCTGTTCTTGCAACGCGGTGCCAATGGCGATTTCTTCCCGGGGGACCACACTGCCGCTGATGAACAGGTTCTGCCCGACACTGCCCGGCTGGGCCACAACGCTGCTGACCTTCATGGCCGGCGCTACCTGGTTGTTATTGCCACCGGGCAGTTGGGTTCCTGGCAGCCACAGCGCCAGCACGGCGACCACCAGGGTCAGCAACGCCATGATCAGGAGCTTGGGCTTGTGCTGGGCCAGGCGTTGGAGCCGCTGCTCGCGCCGTTGCTCGGGGGTGGGATTCGTCGGGTTCATCTGCTGGATTCTCGAATGATTACGCGCGCCCTTGCGCTGGGCGCAATGCTCTGCCGTGGAGCTGGCCATGGCTGCCTGGAGTATTGCGGGCGGTACTCAACCAGGCTCCAGGGGTTGGGGGCGCAGAAAGCGCCGAATGATCTGGCGCAGCATGGGTTGGTGCTCCCGGGCCTTGAACCCGGGCTCCAGCACTACCCTGGCGATGGCGCCCTCGGTGAGCGCCACCAGCCATACCGCGGCCTTGTCCGGGTCGAGCTGCGGGTCGACCTGGCCGGCGGCCATGCCGCGTTCGAGCAACACCGCCAGACCCGCCTTGACCTGGGCTTCATTGGCCGCGAACAGTGCCCCCACCTGCGGATTACGCGTGGCCTCAGCAGCGACCTCGATGCTGATGCGGGCCTGCAGCGGGTCGCTGGAAAGCGCCATCATGGCCAGGGCGAGTTCCTCGATGGCCCCCAGTGCGTCCTCGGCAGCGGACCAGCGCTCGAACAAGCGGAGCATGTTGTCCTGCTCCTGCTCGGCAATGGCCGCGATGATCGCTGCCTTGCTAGGAAAGTAATGAAACAGGTTGCCCGGGCTCATCCCGGCAGCGGCGCAGATCTGTGCGGTGCTGGTGGCGTGGAAACCGTGGCGGGCGAAACATTCCACCGCGGCGCCAAGGATTTGGCGACGCCGATGCTGTGCCTTGTAGGGGTCTGCCGTTCTCATTGCTCATCCTGGCGCAGCAGGCTCGTGCAGCGCGATGAATAGACTGATTGATCGATCTATTTTTGAGTCCAGAGCCAGCCGCGGCCAACGCTCCACGGCATGGCCGGGATCGTCCCCTGGCTGGCGATCTGCAATGACGACAGGCTAGCGCGGAGCTTTTCCGGCAGCTGTAAATCTATGTGAAAAATGGTGCATAACGACTGCAAGCGCATGGCACCTGCGACTCAGCCGCCCTCGACGTGCAACCCACGTTGCACGTACCACGACAGTGGCAGCGTCAACAGCAGGAGCGCCGCCAGTACCATGATCGCTACCATCACGCTGCTGGCATCGCTGAGCAGGCCTGCCAGAACCGGGGCCAGCGCCCCGCCGCCGATGGTGCCGGTGTAGAACAGCGAGAACGCCTGTTCGCGCTTGCCGGCAGCCGCCAGGTCCGGCACTGCGCCATAGAGCACCGATGAGGTGCCGTTGAGCACCAGGCCCAGCAGCGGCAACATCAGCATCAGGCCGCCATAGGGCAGGAACACCGCCAGCACGATCAGGCAGGCCGTGCTGGATTCGGTGATCCAGACGGTCTTCATCATGCCGATGCGGGCCCCGAGATAACCGCAGAACAGCTTGCCGAACGCGCCGCCGATGAACAGCAGGGTCAGGGCCAGGCCGATCCCGACGCTACCCGCGCCCTTGGCCTTGAGCAGGAACGGCAGGAAGGTCAGGAAGCCCATGCGCACGGCACTGTCCAGCGTGCCGGTGACGATCAGCGCCCCTAACCCAATGAGCGAGCCATGGCCGTTGGCGGCCTTCGGGGCCTTGCCCTGCATGGCCAAGGTACTGTCCCTGGATGGCATCAGCCACCACAGCAGCACTGCGCAGCCCAGCCCCAGCAAGCCGACCAGGGTGACGCTGGCCCGCCAGCTGGCCACGGCCAGCAGCAGCCCCACCAACCCGGGAACCAGGGTCTTGCCGATGTCTCCGGCGAAGTTGTACTGGGCCAGGGCTTCCTTGACCCCGCCACCGGCTTCATGGGTATCGGTGATTATCGATGAGGCCAGGGGGTGCTGGGTGCTGGCGCCCAGGCCTCCGAGCGCCAGGGCCAGGAGCAATACCGCAAGCCCGGTGGCCTGCCCCGCCAGCAGGTAGGCCAGCCCGGCCAGTGCGGTACCGCCCACCAGCAATCGCTCGCGCCCCCAGCGCCGGGCCGCCCGACTGGCCAGCAACTGGAAGCCGGCCATCATGGCGGAGTAGACCCCACGCAACAGGCCGATCTGCCCATAGCTCAAGGCAAATTGCGCCTGCCAGAGCGGTAGCAATACGTAGATCACATCGGTGAGCCCGTCATGCACGGCATGGGCGCTGCATCCGGCCAGCAGGGAGCGGCGACGTACCTGGGTGTCGTTGGCGGGGGCCGGGGTGGCGTGGTTCAGATCGTTCATGATGTGGGCCGGATGAAGTGGAGGGAAGAAAGCAAACAACGTCGCAGGCGCTGGCTGAATCAACCGGCCAACTGCCGCCGGGGTTGCGGGGCGCGCCAGCCAAACCAGCCGATCAGCAGGACCAGCAGTTGGAACATCACGATCAGCGCTACGCAGCCATGCCAGCCCCAGCGCTCCCAAAGCAGTGCCGGGACCAGAGCCCCGCCGCTGCCCCCCAGGTAGTAGCAGCTCAGGTATAGCCCTACCGCACGAGCCTTGTTTGGCCCGGCCCTGGTACTGGTAAAGGCATTGGCCGCAGCCTGGGCCAGGAACACCCCGGTGGAGCTCAGCGCCAGGCCCAGCACCATCAGCCACAGGGAGGACAGTAGGGTCAGGGCCGAACCGCAGACGCCCAGCAGCGCCGCGACCGCTAGCAACTCGACCTGGGGACGGGAGCGGCTCAGGCGACCGGCGACGGGAATGACCACCAGTGCCAGCAGGAATACGCTGTAGAGCGTGCCCAGGGCCGCCGGCCCCAGCGCGAAGGGTGGCTGGCTGAGGTAGAGCCCGGCATAGGTAAAGGTGGCGACTTGCGAAAACAGTACGCAGAACCCCACGCCATAGGCCGCCAGCAAGGGTTTGCTGCACAGCTCACGCAGACCCGCCCGGCGCGTGGTGTTACCGGCCGGCACGGGGGGATTGGCCGGCAACAGGCGATGGATGGCCAGGCCGATGAGCACGCTCAGGCCCGCCAGTACCACAAAGGCCTCGCGCCAGCCCAGGTACTGGGTCGCGACGCCGGTGACAAAGCGCCCGGCGAAGCCGCCGAGCACGGTACCGGCGACATAGAGGCTGGTGACTTCGGTGACGGTGCCGCCGCTCCAGCGATCGCCGATATAGGCCACGCTGGTGGCGAACACCAGGGGAATCAGCAGGCCTTCGACCAGGCGCCAGGCCAGCAGCTGGAACAGGCTGCCAGCGCCAGCCAGCAACACCGACGGCAGTGCCAGGAGCAAGGCGGCCAGCACGATCACCGTCCGCTGTGGAAAGCGGCTGCTCAAGCGCGTGCTCAAAGGCGCGCTGAGCGCCACACCCAGTGTGGTCAGGGTGATGCTCCAGCCGGCCTCCGCGGTGCCCACGGCAAACTCTTGGGCCAGTACCTGGAGAATGCCCTGGGTGGCATACAAATGGAGAAAAGCCGCGCAACCACATAAAAACAGGGCCAGGCGGGCGTGATGCTGGGGCAGATTCATGAAACCTCTCGTTTTGTGACGAAAGGGCTTTATAAAATACGCCGCCGAACCAAGACCAATACCGATTTTCGACCGATCGATACCCGGGAGCCAGGATGCTCGATCTACGCAGGTTGCGTTACTTTCTGACCGTCGCCGAAGAGCTGCACTTCGGCCGCGCCGCCTTGCGCCTGCACCTCGCGCAACCGCCGCTGACCCGCCAGATCTCGACGCTGGAAAACGAACTGGGATTTCGGTTGTTCGACCGTACCAGCCGCGCGGTGTCCCTCACTCCCCAGGGCCAGCACTTCCTGCCCTATGCCCAGGCGGTGCTGGAACAGGTGGAGCGGGCCCAGGTCATGGCGGACAAACTGGCCGCAGGCAGCGCCGGGCAACTGGCCCTGGGCTACGCCAGCTCGATTGCCTTGTCGGAGTTGTTCAGCCAGGCGCTCCAGGCTTTTGCCCAACGCTTTCCGCAGGTTCAACTGACCCTGGTGGAAGGCGCGTCGGTCAGCCAGTGGGGGCAAATCGTCGACGGTCGTATCGATATCGGCCTGAGCCGGATGCAACCGCCAGAGGAGCTGAGCGAAATCCACACCCGGTCCCTGGGCGATGAACCCCTGGTGGCGGCGCTCGCCAGCGACAGCCCGCTGGCGGCCCGGGCCGAGGTGAACCTGGCTGCGCTGAGCGAGTACCCGCTGATCCAGTTTCCGACCGGCTACGGCTCGGGACTCAACGAGGCCATAGAACAGCTGTACCGACGCAACGACCTGCCCCTGCGCCCTGGCCCCAGCGGGCGCCAGATCACCTCGATCATTGCCCTGGTGGCGGCGGGCCAGGGAATCGCCCTGGTACCCAGCTGTACCCAGACACTGGCCCGCAAGGGCGTGACCTACCGGCCAGTGACCGACCTGGGGGCCAGCGCCCCGCTGCTGGTATTGACCCGCAGCCAGGGGCGCAGTCACCTGGTGGAAGCGTTCTTGGGGGTGATCGATGAATTGTTCGAGGCACAACAGGCCACGATGCGGACCTGAATCAGAGCACCGTAAGCCCAAGGCCAGCCAACAGCATGCCGGCCTGGCTACGGGAAATGATCGCCCCCTTGAACAGCTTGGCGTCCACCAGCCGCAGGCCCTGCAGGCTCGCCTCGCGCAGGTCGGCATCGTCGAAACGGGCATTGTTCACCCGGGCCAGGGACAGGCTGCCGCCCTCGACGAACACCGCCTTGCGAAAATCGCAGTAGGTGAGGTCGGCCTCGCTGAAATCGATCTTGTACAGCTGCGCCTTGTAGAACGAGATGCCGGACAGCATGGCGCTGTTGAGCAGGCAATCGGAGAAAACCAGGCCCAGGGCCGAGACATCGGCGAAATTGGCCCCCGTCAGCTTGCAACCCTCGAACTGTACATGGGCGACCTTGCTGCGCTGCCACAGGGTGTTGTTCAGGTCGCAGCGTTCGAAACGGGCATCGGTGAGCACCGCCGAGCGCAGGATCGCCTGGCCGGCCCGACAGCTGAGCCACTGGCTATTGCTCAGGTTGGCGGCGGTCAGGTTGCTGCCGCTGAAGCTGCAACGTTCGAAATGGGCCCCGGCCAGGTTGATGCGAGACAGGTCCTGGCCGCTCAGGTCCAGGCCTACGCCACGCACGGGCAAGGTTTGGCTGGCGACCAATTCGGCCAGGGAACGATCTTGCAGATCCTCGGGGGTGATGTCGAAGTAACCGTCTTGCGCCTGCATGCTCTCTCCTGAGCCTGGGGTTGATGGGGTGCATCTTCTGGATGCGGTCTTGGGAGGTCAAGGCTGGTCGTTGGTTCCTTGCATGACCGGCGCCTGGCAGGAATACCTTGCCCCCTGCCCTGCGCCAGGGTGAATCCGTTAGGCTTGGCGGCTGATGCCAGCAACGGTATTGCCACGAGGCACCGCACACCGTGGACGTCCACGCAATTTGTGGGGCTGGAGGGTTTGGCCGTTTCTTCCATGCCAACCTGTAATAACCATGTGGCCCATGACTGCATCATCGGCGACTTCGTCACCTTCGCTCCCAATGTCCATTGCAACGGTGCGGTGGTGATCGAGGACCATGCCTGTATCGGCGCCGGGGCCATCATCAAGCAAAGAACGGCAGAACGCCCCACCGTCATCGGCCGTAGCGCGGTGATCGGCATGGGGGAAGTGGTGACCAGGAGCGTGGCACCCTACACCACGGTCTGTGGCAATCCGGCCCAGCCGCTGCACAAGGCGCAATGAGGTGGCCTGGGCAGCCTTCGGGATACAAGAACGCCGTGGCGATTCACAGGCCGCAATCGCGGCTAGCCGATCACGTTGATTCCCAGGTGTGCGGCAAGGTGGCTGATCTGGTCACGGTCGAGCTTGACCCCGTCCAGGTTCACCAGCCGGATATCCAGGTCGCCCAGTTGCGAGTTGGTCAGGTCGCAGCCGGTGAAGTCGGCAGATCGCCAGTCGAACAGGCTGAACTCGCCACCAGACAGATCCGATCCGGTAAAACTGGCCCCGGTGACATTGGCACCGGTCCAGCGGTTGTCCCACAGCTCGCACTTCTCGAGGTTCACCTTGGAGAAGTTGCTGTAGGCCAGGTTGCTCTTGTTGATGTAGGCATTGCAGAACCAGGACTTGCTGGAAATCACGTTCATGAAACTGGCGCTGCTGAAGTCGGCGCCCTGTGCCTTGCACTCAGTGATCTCCAGCCCCAGGGCGCTGGCAAAGTTGAACACGCAGACCGTCAGGTCGCAGCGCTTGAACGAGGCGCCCTTCAACTTGGCGCTGCGAAAGTTGCAACCCACTTGCCGCTCGGGGTCGTAGAAGCTGCAATCGATGAATTGGGTTTCCGACAGGTCGACCCGGGAAAAGTCGCAATCCAGAAAGGTTACGCCCGTAACGACCTGACCGGTAAGTTCCTCCACGCCGATGCGCTTGTTCTCAAAAACCTGGGACTCCATGGCACTTTCCTACACAATCTGTGGCCGATAACTCGACCAACCTAGCACCCCGATAGAGCCAATTGAAGCCTTTTCGTCTCACCCTTGCCCCTGCCAAGCCATGCGAAACCCATGCTGGTACAGACCACGGCGCTCTTGGCCAGTGATTCACCCTGCTTCAGGAGACAGGAAGCCCCTCTATGGAACACGTCATAAAGCACCTCGCCACTCAAGGCCTGGTACTGTTCATTTTCTTTTCACTCATGTACCACGTAAGCAACATCCGTCGCTGGGATGTCACGACCCAGGAAGACTTCGAGCAGGCGCTGAAACGCCTGCACATCGACAAGTATCAATTGCTGGTAGACCGCCGCGTATCACCGAGGCCGAAACGACAGGGCGAGATCTACCGCATCTTGCATGACCACGCCGAAAACTACTTTCTCTACCAGCGTACCGGCAGCAACCCGGGCGTACTCCAACCGCTCACCAAGGAGCGGGCGCTGCTGGCGGCCAAGATGAACAGCTGAGCCGCGAGTCCGGGAACGAGCTTAGAAGCACTTCGTCCCCTGGGGAAAACTGTTCCGTCAGGAACTGCGCGAAACTGCGCAACCTGGCCGAGTGATATCGATCTGGCAGGTACACCACATTCACCGGGCGACTGGGCAGCTCCTGCTCTGGAAAGAGTTGGACCAGGCGTCCCGCCTGGACATCCGACTGCAACAAGAGCGCGGGTTAACGACCCTCGCGAGCAAGCTTCGCTCCTACAGGGGATCACCTCGCTTAAGTGAACAGCATTGCAGTGCAGGTCGGTTCCTGGGAGGTTTCTGTCTGCTCTGACTGGGCTCGCAGCGACTCGCGGGCGTAGGCAAAGAGAACCAACCCATCCATGAGATGCGGGTTGCTCTGGGTGCCAGCCTTGTTGCGATAGGTATCGCCACAGAACTCGAAACAACCGGTATCGACTGCCGCCTCATAGTCGGCAATGTGCTCACCCAGCGCCTCATCGAACAGGATGATATCGCGGTGGTCGATGGCACGGCTTTCTTCGCAAAGCCACGCGAGCAGCAGAGTGGCTCGTTCTGTATGGGTCATGGGCTTTCCTGGTCGAGGTGAGCGGAGCCAGACCTTGCCCCATAAGGAGGATCAAGTCCAATCGCCTGCACTAGCCGGGCTGCATACATCACCCACAGAGAAAGCCATTGGACCGAGGCGCTATCGGCGGTAGACACATTCAACACCGTTCGCCCAACAGCGATAGCAGACCAGGCCCAGACCGTGCTGTGAGTAGCAACCGCTCACCTGCACTCATATCCCTGGTCCCGGCACCCAACCGCACTCATCGTGAAGTTGCCGGATGATTTTGCGGAATCCTACGTGAGTGCACGGTCGTCCTGGAGCGACCTCCTCAACCATTTGATTCATCTGCTTTTCCGACAACCCTGGCGTTAAGACCAATGGAAAAAGAGATCTGATGTGGCTCTCACTGAGCCATTTATTGCTGAATGGGTTGAAACAGATGCTTTTCCCTGGTCGGCGATCTTCAACCGTCAAGCCATGCTGAGCCGCGATCTCAAATACGCGCTGCACAAACTCATCTTCTGTCATCGCTCTCTCCCTGCCGACTTCGTGTCGGACCTAGGATCAGTAGCCCAATTCTACGAATAACGCCAGCCCGGCCAAGCCGTCAGCTACCCGGAGACAAATTATGCAAGAGCCATCTACGCAGGCCTGCGTAACGGCGTCCGCGACCAGCAGATCCACGATGCTTGATCTACAAACGTGTGATCGAGGTAACCCGGGAGTTCAAGCTCTCCTCAAGTACTATCCGTGCAGCAGAGAAACACATCACGATGATCGCTGACACTATCGCCAAGGAGAGTGAGCTGAAGAACTGAGGCATTGCTTTCTCCTGGGCAATAAAAAACCCGCACTTGGCGGGCTTTGGTGAAACGTGCTCCAGCTATGAGCTGTGAAGCTTCAGATATTCCATCGCATCCGCAAAACGCTTTGCACTATCAATGCTACGCATCCGTAAGGTTCGAAGACTGCTGCCATCCTTGCCGCGCACAATAGCGGCAAATTGGCCTGACCTTACTTTGTGCTGGAATACATCAATTCTTCCTATCGAGCTGAAATAGAGTCTCTGCCCAAGCTCCTTGGTTCGCACAGTTGAGTCTCCAACAACCAGAGCTCCGTTAGGCACAGAGGTAGGTTTCTCCGTCCTTCGGTGCATAGGCCTCGTTCTCGACAACCACTTTCAGTGGTGTTGCTCTGGCCTTCGCCCAGACGATAACCCTAACCTCTAAGATCGAGGCAATGACGTTGTGGCTCATACCTGGTTGTTCCTGATGGCTTCATCGACGATCTGCTGGAATCTGGCGAGCGTGATTCGAACCACGCCACCAGGGGCTTGCTTCGAATGCCCGTATTCAAGCGGCACCGCGTAAGGCAGGTTGTTTACGATGTAGGCTGTCTGGCCGGCGGTCAGCGACTGAACCTGAGTACGCAGAACAGCGATGGTGACATTGCCGGATGGGTCGACCTGATCCAGAACACCATCCGCCGGTGTATCGATCGAAAACTGCCAGTTCCCCCGAAACCGCCCACCGACATAGCCCTTACCGGCTACCAGGCCGTTCACGTTGAAGTTCTGGTCGCGCTCGGTCTTGGTCAGGGGCTTGGCGTACTTCACGCCGCGGCGCAGCTTGCCGGCCTTGGTGAAGTTGTTTTCGTCCAGGTTGATCAGCGTGTTGCGCACAGCGACTTTGAAGTCGTAGTCGTCGGCCGCGCGCGTATTGGCCGCACGGTGCGCCACGTTGGCCGCCCAGATCTCCGGGTTACCCACCGGCGACATGCGAATCACGCTGCTGCCGATCTCGATCACGATCTCGCGAATGGTGGCATCAATGCCGGCCTGGGCCTGCTCGGCGAACTGGCGGATGTTTTCGGCGAAGCTGTCGTTCCTGCCCGCGTACCGGTTCATGACCGCACCTGCAGTTCGTACAGAATCGGTGTACCGGCTGGGTTGACCTCTTTCAGTGGTGGAACGATGGACCAGGTCCGACCCTGAATGACCACCTGGTTCAGCAGATCTAGCGCCCACTCCAGCCCTTGTGCGGCGACCTTGAGCTTCTTGTCGCCCTGCTTGATGAGGCTGTTGTTCTGGAACTCAAGACCGGTGAAGTCGAGTAGGATGCCCTGGGCCGTCTGTTCGATGATGGTGTCGGGCCCAGCGAACCCAGTTTCAGGGTCGTACTCGCCGGGCTTGATGTTACGGATGGTTACGGGTTGGCCGAACTCTGTGATCATCTCCAGAGCCATCAAGGCCATTTCGTCGTAGAAGCTGGCCATGAGGGCTCCAGATGTGAAAAACCCAGCACGATGGCTGGGCTCAGGGGTTTTCGCTCGACCTACAATCTGCCAAGTTGATGTTTCAGTCCTCGGTCGTTCAAAAGTTGAAGCACCTCCTTCAACGTTTCAACTCCAACGCGATGTTTTCCAAGCAGCTGCACCTGATTGATCTTGGTTAGATCCTCCAACGTGGAAAGACCACAGGTAACAATCAAGTTGTTTCGAGTTCTGGTTGAGAAATTGAGATCATCAATTGAAGTACCTAGCACCAGCGAATCAGCTTCGGCCTGAGCCGCCAAAGCAGAAACTATCTGCTCCGCTGTTTCTCTATTATCGACCTGAGCAACAGGGTGAGTGCCCCGCTCATCAAATCTAGTGATGGCGTAACGAGTGACTTCACGAATACGAAATTCAGGCTTCATACTGACGCTCCGGCCTGCGCACAGGCTGAGTAGATAGAAGGAATGACGTTGCCGCAGCAACTCGCCCGATACTAGCTTCAATACTCATAATCAACAAGAGTTGTAGCAGCTAGGCCCTAACTGCAAACAGCCCGCGTTTCTGTAGGTAATCAGCAAACTGCGTCGCGCTCGGCCGGTCCGGCGCCGCCGGCAGCAGTCGGCCACTGGTGTTCGGGATAGTGGCGTATTCGCGAGTCACCGCCCCTTCGACACGCCCCATGGTTACCGCGCCTTTGCGCTTCTGGATCGGGTCCACGTCGTCGGCGTGAATCTCGGCAGCCAGAGCCATTTGGCCGTACTGAATCCGCGCCGGCAGGTAGTTGTTGGTCTTGATCTCCTGATCCAGTAACACTTCCCGGCGCGGCCAGGCCAGAGCTTGATCACTATTACTCTTGCGCCCCTTCCAGGTCATCCCATCCATCGCCAGAGCTGCCCGTCGCAGCAACGCCTCTTGCGCGGGCACGTCAGCGGGGATGGCTACGCCGAACTTCACGGCGTACATGGCCAGGTCCTCGGCGGATGCATAGCTCTCGGCGTCAGGCTTGCCGTTGCCGTCCTCAATTATGAGCATCATGTGTTAACTCGCTGGAAGGTTTAAGACTGACTTTCAAACTCTCTAAAATCAGTGCAGAGGAGCGACCATGATCGTTTTTTATCGCGTGCAGACGGTCTGGTATATGGAGTATGCGATCCTTTTTGTTCTCGGTTTCGACCCTATAGTTGGTTCGTCTGAAGGACGGTGCGAGCCGTGGTGATCGCGAAGGCACAGTATGATGCGTTGGAAGTAAAATCGATAACGGCTTGTTACGAGCCGCACAATGACCATCGCCTGACTTCCCAACCAGCCGATTCGTAGATCATCTCGAGTAACTGAGACAAGGACTTCTCCCCTGTGAACCAGCCCCAGAAAACGCTGTTGAAACTAGCTCGTGAAGGGCAACTCCCCCATCCGGCTAAGCTGACCGAATTCAAGCTATCTAGTTGGCTCGATGCTTATGAATTCACCAGGGGCCAAGGGAATGAAGAACGCGGTTTCCTTAATGCTGCTGCCTGGCTAAATGACCATTTCCAGCGCGTGGAAAAAACTCGTCAGCAATTCACTTTTCGCCGTGACAATCCGCTGAGCACAAACGAACTAATCCAAGCTCACCTGGGAGCCGCCAATCACGCATTCTACCGGGTGTGCGAGGAGCAGTTGGAACTTATGGCCGGGCAACCCGAAGCGACAATGGAACAACACCTGGCACTCAAGTCCTCTCTTAACTATGGCAATGCCGAGGCCGATCCCAGCGCCTTGAATACGTATCGGCTGGACAGCCTATGCGGGGCGTTCTGGGAACTGTTCAAGCGCCGTGATGACCTGGACAAAATCTTTCCTGAAGATCGTCCTCATAAACTGGACAAGCTCACATTCCTAGTGAATGAAACTTCAATGGTTCAGCGGTTTCACAACTTCTCACGCATCTGGCAGGACCTACTTTACGGCGAAGCCCAGTTTTTCCCACACCCTCAAGGTGCGGTTCTCGCCTCAACTGCCCCTGATCCGCATTTGCTCAAAGCCGTCTCAGAATATCGCCGGAAGCACCACCGTGCCACGGAGGTAATGCTGATCGTCCGCGATCTGAAAAACTGGCGCCTGATCGCTGAAGCAGTGATGGATTCAGGCCAATACCTGCACTACCAGGGCTCCGGTAACAGCCTGTCCTGCGTCCCCTGGGAGGGCTTATCAGAGGAAGTGCAGATGTCGGCTTTCTACCATCGCGTCGCACCGCACTACATGATCGATCAACACCTACATCCTATCCTCGACTCAGGATCCAGCGACGCCAGAAACCAGACAATGCGCAATGTCTTGAATGTCTGGTCTCACCTGGCCGTTCTCGCAGCCCAGATTAAAGAGGCTACCGTATCCGGAGCTGCACCAGAGCAGTGGGATGAGCTACTGGCCTTTGCCCCAAAGCTCCGACGAGACGATTTGGTGGATCATCTGGTGCGATGTACGAACATGATCGTCGATGATGTAAAGATCGTTATTGAGATGCTCTCCTATGATGCCAGTAGCATCCAGGACGACCTCTGGAGCCAGCCCCTGCTGGTGCTCGATGAATATATTTGTTTTGCAATCAGCGCTTTGCTGACTGCCAGCATCGAGCGCAATTTCGACATTTGGCTGAAGCGCATCGATCCCAAATCCGATCACCGTGGCAAGTTGTTCGAGCGCGACATTCTGAATGTTCTGCAGGAGTGTCGATCGAACAACCCTATCCTAGCAGAGCACCTCTGCTGGACAGCGCCAATGAAGTTTAGATATGAGCACAAAAAATATGAGGAAATCGATCTGACGTTTGCCATTGGCAACCTGATCGTCATCGCCGAACTCAGGAGCCGACGTACGCCTATCACTGCATTGGATTATCACAATGAATTATCCGACTTGAATGGAATAGAAACCAAAACCAATCAAGCTCGCCGAAAAGCAGAGCGAGTCCGTGAAAATCTGCAAGCTTTCTGCGATAAGTACTACCCATTACTCAGTGGACGTAATGATCTGGCAGTGCTGCCTCTGGTAATAATCAACGGCCAATTTCACGCGGGCTACCCCCGCAATGGTGTGCCTGTACTGGACACCCATTTGCTCAAACACTTCCTCAAGGATGCACAAGGGCGATTCTACGGCAGCATAGAGGGAGACGCTGACCATATGTACAGTATTCCTTTATACGACTGTCTGGACGAGGCTGCGCAGATTTTCCCCGACTACGCTAGATGCCCAACACTAATTAGCGTCTATAACGCCCTGATAACGCAGGTTTTCACAAAGTACGAGATACAGGAAAAAGATTTTCCACCTATTTTCACCACCACCTTTGAGATTCCTAAAGTTGCGCCTGAGCGTTACGTTCAGGTCTTGGAGGAAATTGCTGAAGGTAAGCTTCGAAAGAACTTCTGATCCTTCTTTACTCCTCGTTCCCTGAACAACGATATCTACTGTGCGGAGGCTCAGACTTGCCTAAAGCTCAATCATCTTAGAGCCTTGTATTGTTCGGCCAAGAGCTTCTCTAGGGACTCTTTCGAGACATTGGCACGGTAGGCTACACCGGCGGCATCGAGCACAGCTTTGAGGGCTGCAATGTCGCCAGCCTGGCCTGCTGGCTTGATAGACAAAGCCTTATCGATGCCTTCGAACTGGGTCAGCTTGCCGGTGGTTTCCTTCAGCTTGCCCAGCAGCTCGGAGTTCTTGGTTTTCAACCCGGAAACGGATGCCTCAACAGCAGTCGCGATAGCGGCCTTGACTGCAGGGTTTTCCAGGGCGATTTCGTTTTCTTCTGTCACTTTAATGCACTCCTAGGTATAAGCGGCCCGTTTTGCGGGCATAAAAAAACCCGCCGGAGCGGGCATTTAAGTTTTTGCTGTTAGTAGAAGGTCATTTCATAAAGCGTGTGATGAGCATCAGTGTAAAGTGGATTAAAAGCACCACTCAGACTCATTTCATCTAATATATAGCATACTGAATAACGCTCGACTGCAGCAAGTCTTACTCTGCACAACTCTATATAATTGATGTTCCGCAATGTACAGAGGGCATTTATATTAGCAGCCACCCAATCAACTAGAAATTCGACAGCAACTCTTCCCGTACATACAGAATTCCGCAAGGCACTGAATGGCAATATAAAATTGATAGCCTGCAAGATACTACCCGACGACAACCAGCCGTTCTTTTTTGCGACAATCAGCTCCCACCAAACACGCCTCTGATAATAATGTCGATATTGTTTAGAGCCGTAATTAAAAACAAACCATCTAAAGCGGAGACCAGCTGAATTTTGTTGCTATTCCCTGGCATATTTTGAAGCATAGCTTTCCTTAGTTTTCTGTGTCCCGCTCAACTCTACATTCCGGCTCGCTCAAATACCAGCGGCTCCAGCGTCTTCATTTGCGCCAGATTCAAAGACGCGAAGTTGCGATCAAGCTGCAGTTCTGCAAAGCGCTGGACGCTAAGCCCGCCCTCCCGAAACAGCTTCGCCCGCTTCGGACCAATCGCTGCATCCTGAAACGACGCAGGCTGTTGCTGGAGCCAATGGTAGTAATCAAGACTGGCACTGACCTGCCCGGGGCCATTCGCGCCAACCGAAGCCCGTGTGGCGCCCTTGGCGAACACCTAGCTGAGCCTGGTCAGCAGAACGAAGGTCGTGCGACAGTTCGGGTGAAACGGTGGCCGAGGCCCGGAGTCGACCGGAAACCGTCGCTTATCCATCGCTCGGCAGAGCTGACTGGTCTTGCTGTCCAGTGTGGCGATCATTTCAATTTCGGTCACCACGTCGGTGTTCGCCTTGGCCACCTCCATCCGCGCCTGTGACGACACATGCTGAATCGCGGTGTGGTGTGCGCCACGGTACTGGCGTTGCGGTTGGTGGTGGCCAGAATGCCGTCTTTGTACCTCAGCATGATCCCCGTTATCGCAATCGCCTGGTTCACCTACGTCTATCTCAGATAAACCTCCGCAGCCCCCTCACTGAATTTCACAGCGCCCTTCAAGCATGGCGCGGGAGACACTCATGTCCACAAACATGCGGATCTGGGAGCAAGTCGATAAGACCGACACCCGATATACGAAGCCTGCCGAGGTCGGTGGTCAGAAGATCACTAGCCGCCCTTCAGAACCAGAGCGCTGGCTTGGATGCGATCTTAGGCAAGAACCACAAATAGATCAGGGGAAGGTTGTGAAGGCAGAGAAGACTGGCGCGGCGAAGCATTCAGCTGACTACCTCGACCGCAAGAAGGCCGAGGCGGATCGCCTGGACATAGAGAAAATGCACTTCGATATGCCGGCCGGGATTCGCAAGCAGCTTGCAGCAGAGCTGGCAGTCCACGGCTACAGCCAGGTTCAGGAGCTCTGGCAGGACCTGGCGCTATCGTGATGAAAGGGCGCGCCGACTGCTTAAGCCTGACACGCCAGCTTTTCGCATATCACCAAGGCTTGCACGTCAGTTCGAAGACGCCAGCCAGGCCGAGCTAAGGCGAGAACCTGGGGATTAGGTTATCTCCCATTGGATGAATTCACTGAAAAAGACAGGACGGAAAACGGTTTCGCGAGATTATGACCTCTCTCCCAGCAATAACGCCCTTCCGTCCTGATGCGTTTGTGTAAGAGCGAAGACTTTTACCATCGGGAGCGGTCACCAGTACCTGATAGGACTCTTCCTCTTGGCCGTGTGTCTTACGGCGGGCCTCGATCATTGACTTCAGCTGCGAAAGATCCAAGCAGCAGATCTCTTGGTCCTCAACACACACAAGCCCTACGAACACAGAGTAATGCTCGGCAGCACCATAGACGGCCTCTAAGTGCTCACGGGTGTACGTGAACTGATATTCCCTTGTTGGTTTTGGCTCCTGCCCGTACTTGAGGAAAATACAGGTGTCGGCATTGATCAGAAAAGCGTTGTTGATCTTGTCGCCTTTCAGCTTCAGCGGGTTGATCGCGGTGAAATTGTCGTCCTCAGCAATCTGCATGAGGGCTGCGCCCAGGTTCTGATGCTCCGTACGAATCTTCATTGCAGCTCCCTATGACTGAATGCCGATCAGTACATATAGCCCACACAAAATCAAATTGCCACCACCGATCACGGAGGGCGGCACCTGCATGGAGAAATCCATGAGCGATACCAACGCCAGCCCGAGCCTGGCAACCGGCCATCCGATGACCGAAGATACCTGGCAGGACTTCGTCACACGCCTTCGCCACAACTGCAACGGCCAGGGAGTGAAGTGGCACCACACGGCATGCGCGCTGTTCACCGTGCAGCAGAAGTGCATCGACTACGGCTATGAGGCTGACTACGCCGAGGGCCTGACGGTCTGCTTGGAAGACAACAGCTGGTTCAGCCCTGAGGATTACTGGGCAGATCTCGACAAGGACGAGCAGGAAGAACTCAATCGGATGGTCCAGGCCAGAAACGAGTGCGATTTTCTGGAGCTTGTTGCCGATGATCAGTGGGAAGTCTTGGACGAACTCGACGACCACATAGTCACTGGCTGGAACAAGCACTGGGAAATCGTGAACAGCCACTTCACCAAGGAAGCAGCCGAGGCCTTCATTCGACGAAAGCAGCACGACTACCCCGAGCTGCGTGTTTACGTCGAGTCGCAGTACTACGCCTGGGAGTTCGAAGCGATCAAGGCAGCCATCCTTGATGGCACGCTTGTCTACCAGCCGAAGCCAACAGTTGAGAACGCCGCAGCCGCCTGAGTTGCAGCGTTTTCAGCTCTCTGCTCAAAAATGCTAGCTGAGTAGAGCGAGTCTATAACCCATAGTCCCGCTATGCGATTTTGAGAATCACAGCGCGATGCTTTTATTCCTCACCATTTCAAATTTTGAAAATGCAGGACGAACCTTAAAGATCGACACCTCACGCAATTCCTCTCCTAGGGCGTCACGCAATTCCGCGCCAGAAACGTTAGATTCACACCCAACAATTACCTGCTGAAGCTTCATGGCCTCACAAAACTTAGAGAAGTACAACACTCCCGCTCTTTCACAAGTATCAAGCCGCTTCATTAGCCGCTCTTCCTTTTCATAGCTCCAACTTCTATGCTTAGTAGTCAAAAACTCCAAAAACCAATTGTACGCATTATCTTTACTAAGGTTATCGTTTTCAATTCTCTTGCGCGCCGACGTATAGCTAATTTTATGCAAGGCTTCCTTATCAATATCAAAGCCCAGGCAGATCCCTTTATGCTTATCACCATAATGAGCCCACTGGACCGGACTTCTAAAGGATCTACTAAAGCAGATAAGTCCAAATTTATCCGCGAAAGTTACTTTTAATTCCTTGGCGACACGCCTTAATTCTTGTTTGTTTAGATCATACGCCAACAGCTCAAACGGATCGTTCAACTCCATTATTGTGGCAATTTTTAATCGCCTATTTCTTATATTTTCCAAACCATATTTGGTACTACAGAAATGATAGACCCGAGCAACACCATTTTCATCCATGTATGTAAACCCTCATACAAAACCTCATAAATATACCCATTAGGATCTATCATGCCCACCGCAATCGACCCGTTCGCTGGCCTCGGCGGATGGAGCACTGGCGCACGCGCCGCAGGTGTCCAGGCCCTCTGGGCTGCAAACCACTGGCCCGAGGCGGTGAAGTGGCACGCAGCAAATCACGCTGACACTGAGCACGTCTGCCAGGTTCTGCATCAGGCCAATTGGGCGGCAGTGCCACGAACTGACATCGGCATAGCCTCCCCGTGCTGCCAAGGCCACGCGAAAGCCCGCGGCAAGAAAAACGGCAACCCTGAGCATGATGCGTCCAGATCGACAGCTTGGGCTGTGCCATCTGCCGCAGAGGTTCTGCAGCAGGATGCCTGGGTGGTCGAGAACGTACCGGAGTTCGTGAACTGGTTGCTGTACCCGAGCTGGGTCGATGCCATGCAGAGACTTGGCTACCAGGTCGCACCTCACATCGTTGATTGCGCTGATCTCAGCGTGCCGCAACATCGGGTGCGACTGTTCTTGATCTGCACCAAGAGCAAGACGCCGATTCAGCTGCAGCTCCAGCAATGCGAGCATGTGCCGGCGAGCAGCTTCCTCAACTTCGAAGCCCGGCGGTGGTCGCCCATCGAGAAGCCTGGCCGGGCCCTGGCCACGCTCGACCGAGTGCGCAACGGGCGTCAGCGCTTCGGCGATCGCTTCATCATGCCCTGCTACGGCAAGGGCTCAGGCACCACCGGCCGAGACATCAACCGACCGATTGGCACCATCACCACCCTGGATCGCTGGGCCTTGGTAGACGGCGGACGCATGCGAATGCTAAGTGCCAGCGAGGCCCTGGCTGCTATGTCATTCCCGGCTGACATGCGCCGCCCCGACAGCCACCGGCTGGCTATGCATATGGCCGGTATGCCGTACCGCCGCTTGCCGGTCAGCGCGTGATAGAAGCCTTAATGAAGGCCGCATGAGCGGTTAAGCCTGGTAATACTATTCTCAAGGAGCTCAAGCTCTTCCACCCAACGCCCCACCAAAGAAACATTGGCATCAACTTTATCTATGATTTCTAAAGAAAAAACCAAGCTCGGATTTGGGTAATCCATCAATCCACTTAAAAACTCGCCGTAGTTGCTAACCTCGCGAAGGCCAACTAAGAAGTGAACCATCTCATTTGAAATAGCAGTAACTGGTATTTCGCGAAGCATAGCCGCCGACTGTTTGAGGTCGTGTGCGACCGCCTTCCAATCCAACGGGTTGTTTGCAAATGATAATACCCTCAAGGCGAGCTTAAGGCGCGTGTAAATGTCAGACACATGGATCATCAGTGCGTATGTAGCATTAATCCCATCTAGCCTTGCTTTTAGTTCAGTTTCTTCTTTCTGCTTCCGTAGAGACTCCTGTTGAAAGTACGGAATCGCGATGGCTACCACGATGGCGACGATAGCTCCAAAAGCTTGTGCCCAGCCTGCTGCGTCAACAGGTAGCCATCCAATGCGCGACCAATAACCTACCGACCCGACGACCGTCCAAACTACTGCGCTCAAAGCACCAAGCAGCCACATGAATCCAAAACTGTATTGAAGAGCCCTCTCCGGCCTCCATACTTTCAATTGAACTGCTCCTAGCTGATTCGATGAAATATTAGCGCACTCCTGCATCTAGGAGCTAGCCATCAGGCTCTACCCCTCCGTCAGAACACTTTTGTACTCAGCCCTAGTGCAACTCCCACTTACCGCTACCACTGTCGCAAGTGGAACAAGGACAAATCATGCCTGAAACACTGGACCACATTAACGCCATTCCCCAAGGAAAAGAGCGCCGGAAAGGAAAATGCAACCTGGTAACAACCACCAATTCCTGCCATCAGCCAAGCCTATACCAAACACTGCGCTTCCAATAATTAGCAACGGCAGATTGATTGCAAGTTTCATAACACGCTCCTTGTGAATCAATCCAAATTGGTCAGACCGGCAGAAAATATAGCTGCCAAGGAGAAGTCATGCCTGAAGAAAGAACAGTAACTATCCCTGCCCGCGAACAGCACGCAGAATATTCCTCAATCACCGTGACGCTCCCCTGGGTCTGCCGGGCGTGTGATGCTCCGCGGGGAGAGCCAATCCGAACGACCAGTTGGGATGGCAGCCGGCAGTTGGCCGTAGATAGCTGGAGCAACCCCTGTGGGCACGTTGAGAAGTACAGCAAAGTGCGGCGAGACCTGGAGGCGCAGCCATGACCAAGGTGAAGGAACGCCCGATCCTGTTCTCGGCGCCCATGGTGCGCGCAATCCTGGAAGGCCGGAAGACGGTTACCCGGCGTCTGGTCAAAGGTGATCAAGTTCCGCGTCTGCGCAAAGGTGCGCAAGGAAAGTACCAACCCACTTAATACTTATATATCCACAACAAAAAGATATCTCCATAGCCCCAGACTAAAGCACTTACGACAGCAAAAAATAAACACAACCGCCCTGATTTACCCAAAGTCATTTCAAGATTGGCGTACATTCTCTCGAATGCTGGATGCCTATCTTTGACCTGATTAATAAAATCAAAATTTGCACCAATAAGATCAAGTCGATGCTTTGCATATAGAGACATCACGGTAGCCAATGATCCGGAGCGTCCAAACGCCTGAGCTTGACTGTCGCCCCCAAAGGTCAAGAACCCCGAAAACGACAATAGCAAGATTAAAAAACCGCCAACCAATAGAACCACAACAAGTCCCAACCTATAACTAAGTCTAGCATCGCGACCACTCAGCTCCCACCCGGCTATTTTTGCAAACAAACCAATAAATAACATTCCAATTATTTTAAGTACGAACATATCCCACCTTTAAAATTCCACTCAACCCTAATATAGCCACTTCATTATAACGGCGGAGCTATTAACCTGGCAAATAAATAGGGCATATTAGATAATCTGTCTCCATGAAAATAGATGCCCGTAAACTCAGCCCCCAAGAACAACGTGAAAAGCGCTCCACGGCCCTACGCATGCGTGAGCAGGGTTACACCTACAAGGCTATTGGCGAAGCGGTTGGTGTTCACCCCCGCACTATTGCTCACTGGGCGCAGGTCGCAGAACATAAAGGCGAAAAGGCTGCCATTGCCGGCGGCCAGCGTGGTGTGCGCCAGGGTGATCGCCGCAGTTTGAGCTCCAGCCAGGAAGTGCTGATTCGCACCTTGATGACCGATAAGATGCCCGACCAACTCAAGCTCGGCTTTGCGCTCTGGACGCGTGATGCGGTGCGAGAACTGATCCGCCAGCGCTGTGGTTTTCTCATGCCGGTTCGAACGGTTGGTGAATACCTCAAGCGTTGGGGCTACACCCCGCAGCGCCCACTGCATCGGGCTTATCAGCAGAAACCTGAAGTGGTTCAGCACTGGCTGGATAATGAATATCCACGCATCGCACAGCGGGCCAGGGCTGAGAATGGTGAGATTCAGTGGGGCGACGAAACCGGTATGCGCAGTGACAGCCATGCTGGCCGCAGCTACGCCCCTATTGGCGAAACGCCGGTGCGCCTGGTCAGCGGCAGTCGTTTTTCCACCAACATGATTTCCACCGTGACCAATCGGGGCAAACTGCGCTTCATGCTGTATCGGGAAACGCTGACAGCCCCAGTGCTGATTCGCTTCCTGAGTCGCCTGATTCGCGATGCTCAGGGCCGCAAGGTGTTCCTGATTCTCGACAACCTGCGCGTACACCACAGCAAAAAGGTGAGCGCCTGGGTTGGCGACCGCAAAGAGCAAATCGAACTGTTCTTCTTGCCGGCCTACGCCCCGGAGTTGAACCCTGACGAGTATTTGAATTGTGATTTGAAACATCAGGTTCGCACGGGCTTGCCGGCGCGTAATCAGGACGAACTGGAAAGGCGTGTTCGCTCGGTCATGAGACGATTGCAATTACGCCCTCAAAGAATCCGTTCTTATTTCCGGCATCCACGTATCGCCTACGCAGCATGATTTGGTGTATTTGATTGCCGGGTTAATATGACATGAGCATCGACAAAGAAAAGCTGAAGGCCCTGGCTGAGGCATTCCCATCCGATCTGGATTGGGGCAGCAACACCGTCCCTTTCAGCCAACATCCGGACAGAAGCGTAATAGGTGGCGAGTCTGATGGCACCTACACCGTATATGGAAAACCGTTCCTGATTGATAGCGACGACTATGAGTACGACGGACCGACCTATATTGATCGCTGCGGAGCGGACTTTGCAGAGTTCATGGTCACGGCTCGCGAAAGTGTTCTGGCCCTGCTCGCTGAGATCGAGGCGCTGCGTGAAAGCGCAACCTTCCGGGCGGTGCAGAGCCTGCGCACTGACTGCGAGGCGCTGCGCAAGGACGCCGAGCGGTATCGGTGGCTGCGCGCGCAATTTGGCGTCACGAAGCTACCATGCGCGATCAGCGCATCTTTGGTGGCGAGGCCTACGTGGCAGACGGCAAGGCGAGTATCGATGCTGCTATCGATGCAGCCCTGGCCCAGGAGGTGCAGTCATGACCGTCTACGTGGACGACATGAACGCAACGTTCGGGCGCATGACAATGTGCCATATGTTCGCAGACAGTACCGAGGAACTGCTGGCCATGGCCGACAAGATCGGCATACAGCGGAAGTGGATCCAGAAGGCCGGCATCATCCGTGAACACTTCGACATCTGCCTCAGCAAACGCGCTCGAGCAGTTGGGATGGGCGAAGTGGAGATCAGCTACCCGGGTGACGTTGCCGAGCTGATGCGCAAGCGCAAGACCGCCGTGCTGGAGGTGCAGCCATGATCCTCCCTGTCCTGCTCTACCTCGTATGGAACATCTACAGGGGGCCAAGGCTATGACGCCACGCATCGTTTACCAGTTCAGCTGTGGCGCCGCCTCGGCGGTGGCCACCAAGCTGGCCCTGGCCGAATACGGGGCGACCCATGACATGCAGATCATCAATGCGTTCCTCGCAAACGAGGAAGCCGACAACCGCCGGTTCGCCCAGGACTGTGAATCCTGGTTCGGCCGACCTATCACAGTGCTACGCGACGAGAAGTACGGCGCCGTTCAGCTCTCAAGGAGCGCTTATCCGCAACGGAAATCCGTACGATTCGAAAAGATCCCAAACGTCCTCGCGATCGAAGAGCCGCCACCCCAGTGTAGTGAACCGCATCAGGTCATCCTCGCTGGGAAAGGAGTAGTAGGCCCCGGCAGATGGATCTTGAGACGTCCCCGTCATGGGCTCACCGCGTTCCAGGCGCCTGATGGCGTTCATGATGAGACGCGCGCCTGGTTGATAAAGTGAAAGGATGTGCCACAGCAAGGAGCGCTCCTTTTCGACTGCCACACGCGCAGTCTCAATGATGCGACCAACATCAATGCCGGGACTGTCGATCCAATGGAGAGTACAGCCGATCTCCAGGTCCCCGTTCAGCAGCGCCCGGAAGGTCGCGAGAACACCTCGATATTGAGGTAAGAGGCCAGAGTGAAGATTGAGGACGCCGCGTGGCGGAATTGCCAACGCTTCATTCTTCAGAATTTGACCAAAGCGGATTGAGATGAACAGATCCGCTCCCGCATCCTGCAGCATTTGCAGGCCCGCAGGATCCCCCAAGCTGGGCAGTACCCGCACAGGAACCCCAAAGCGTTGCTGCAGTTCTGCAAAACCGAATCGATGCCTGCTGCTGACCGGGTCACTCGATCCGATTAACCCAGGGGCCAAGGCATTGAAGAGGTCCTGCTCGATCAATGCCAATTGTCCGAGCATGCGTGGCACCTTCCTGCCCGATCCCACTTTCTCCGAGAGGAAAATTCCCACTGTGCTCTCGTGAATCTCGGGTAACAGGAAATTGAGAGTGAGATTGCTCTCCACGTCCCGGTTTACTAGAAAAGCGATTCGCAACTTCAGACCTCCGGCAGACCTTCCTTGAGATGGAGCAACGGCCGATTCAACACAAGCGAATCGATCCCACTCCCATTGTTTTGCCATGACGTATGGACGCAAGGCCCGACCTGCTCGATCAATTCCGGCATCGGACCTAGCATAGTTGCTCTTTCGTCATTGCTACGTCCGCCAGCAGCTCCTGGCCGTTCTCTGCCGATCATGGTTACAAAGCGTGCTGGTGAAATCCGATGCGATCGGTGATCAGAACGAATGCAAATGACTGGTCAAGTCGAATGCAAACGGGGGGTCAAGTGGAGTGCAACTGCGCAAAGGAGGAGGCCGAAAGCTGCCGCTCGTGGTCGGATGAGCGCGATGTCCTGCCGCCGCGCGAGCTAGCCAAGGGCACCTTGGGCCTTTACGCCGTCCACTTTCGCCGCTTTCGAAAGCACTTCGAAGGCCAGGCCCTCGACCAGATCACAATCCGTATGATCGCTAAGATGCTAGACGCCCTCACCCCGCGCACGGCCAACCAATGCCGCGCCCTGCTGATCAACATCTTCAATCATGCCGCGGCGAAGGGGCTGTGTCCGGACACCCCGGCAGCCAGCACCATCAACAGAATCGAGAAGAAGCAACGTAAACGACACACCATTGAGGGTTTGAAAGCCATTCGGGAGAAGTCGCCGCCCTGGCTGCAGAACGCAATCGACCTTGCGCTGATCACGGCGCAGCGTCGTACTGACATCCTCAATATGCGATTTGATGGGGTTCGGGAAGGGTTTCTGTATGTGGTGCAGCAGAAGACGGCCAAGGCCAGTGACGCGGCATGGATACGGTTCAAGGTGACTGATGAGCTACAGGCCGTAATCAGCCGGTGCCGGGATGACATCGTCTCGCCTTACCTGATCCACCGCCGGCCTGACCGTAAAAAGCAGGTGCAGGCGCAGACGAAGGACCACTGGACGCAGGTCGAAGAACGATATTTGACGCGCGCCTTCAAAGAAGCCCGGGAAGCGGCGGATTGTTACAGGGGATGGAAAGAGGAGGAAATGCCTGGCTTCCATGAAGTGCGGGCGCTGTCGCTGCACCTGTATCAAAAAGCCGGGAAGGATGGTCAGAAGATCGCCGGCCATGCCAGCGAGGCCATGACCAAAAACTACCAGAAGGACCATGCTGAAATCGTCTGGTCGGAAGCCATTCCTGACCTGAATATCAGCGAAATAACGGGGTAGTTTTGCGTCAGTTTTGCGCAGGCACAAAAAAGCCGATCATAGGATCGGCTTAAGTGTCTGATTTTACTCAGGAATATGGTCGGGACGGAGTGATTCGAACACTCGACCCCTAGCACCCCATCTCCTTTTTCATACTTCTTGAAAGACTCCAAAATTTTACTTTGGATTTTTCTAAGCTAGTATTTACTTGAGCTCCAGCGGTGTTCTGCTCTACGAGAGTCCAGGAACGTCCATCAAGAGCCGGCGTTTTTGTGGGGGTAAAAGTAGGGGGAACCTATTTTATGGTTAAAATCACCATCAAAGAACTCGAGTCGCTGACCGTTGAAGATGCCGGCCGAATACTCAGGGAGGATGGCAATCTGGCCGGTCGAATCTCAGTGCGCAAGAACGGCGTGTCGGTCAGCTTTTTCTATCGCTATCGGTGGGGCGACCAAAACAAAGAGTACTCCTGCGGGTCCTGGCCGCGCAAATCCCTGACGGACATCCGCAAGGCCCGCAACCAGGCCCGTGCGCTCATCGATGAGCAGATCAATCCCAACGAGCACAAGAAGACCGCCAAGGCACAGGCGCATGCCGCTGCTAACGTTGAGGCCGAACAGGAGAGGACGCGCAAGGTGCAAATACTGACCGTCCAGGATCTGGCCAAGGCCTGGCTGTTGGATGGCGTGGCGCGTAAAGACGGAAATGCCGAGTTGCAACGACGCTTTAACAAGGACCTTTTTCCGGCACTCGGCAAGACAGCGGTGAACAATGTTTCCGAACACGATGTTCGGGCGCTGATCCGGGCCGTGGTCAACCGCGGCGCTCACCGGCAAGCCATCAGCTTCTTCGCCGACCTCACCCAGATGTTCAGCTGGGCTAGAAAGCGCCAACCCTGGCGGGCCTTATTGATCGAGGGTGATCCAACTGAGCTGGTCGACATCTCCCCCCTGATCCCGGCCGACTACGAGGCCGAAAGAAGCAGGATCCTTTCGTCGGCTGAGCTGTCGGAACTGCACAACCGCTTCCAGCAAATGACCGCCGACTACAACGCCCTCCCCGCGGGTCAAAAGTACGACGGCATTCGGCCGCTAAAGAAGGAAACCCAACTTGCGCTCTGGATCAGCTTGGGCACCCTGTGCCGGATCGGCGAGTTGCTGCAGGCCGAATGGAAAAATATCGATCTGGACCGGCAGACCTGGTTTCTCCCCAGCGAAAACGTCAAAGGCACTCGCGGCAAAAAGCAGGACCACCATGTCTTCCTCTCCCCCTTCGCCCTGCATTTCTTTCAAGAACTCAAGACCCTGACGGGAGACTCACAATGGTGTTTTCCGAACAAGCAGGATGATGGGCATGTGGACGTGAAAGTGGTGAGTAAACAGGTCGGTGATCGCCAGGCCCGGTTCAAAAACCGCAAGGCCCTCTCAAGAAGGCGTCACGACGACACGCTGGTCCTCGCCGACGGCCAAAACGGCGACTGGACGCCGCATGATCTGCGCCGCACGGGCGCGACCATGATGCAGGCTTTGGGGGTCAGCCTGGACGTCATCGATCGCTGCCAAAACCATGTGTTGGCCGGCTCTCGGGTGAGACGCCACTACCTGCATCACGATTATGCCGAAGAAAAGAAGCGCGCCTGGAACCTATTAGGTGATCGCCTCAGTGCAGTGCTGTCCTCAACCTATGAGCACACACCGACTGAGTCGATGATGTCTTTTCCAGACTACGCCGCCAATGGATCCCAGACGCCCTCAATCGGATAATCAAAGTGGGTTTCCCGAAGATTCCAACTAAAAACGGACGGAGGAATGCTCAGGGTCTTCAACCATCCTAGGAAAAAAACGAGCCGGGTTGATGGACAGAGATCGACTGCCCCGTAATTTTCTCCAGAAACTGTTCTGGAAGAATGCGCTCAACTGCTGAGAGAAACGTCTCGATCAGTGACCTGAAATGATCAAGCTCCCCTTCCTGTATCTGCCGCCATAGGCTTGGACGATAGCGAACCAGAATGGACAACGCATAGAGCAACACCAAACATGTCGCTCGATACTCATTTATCGTTCCAAAGAGAGGCAGCATTAGCGCATGTCTTTTAAATGGACTGTGATGTAGCTGAAGTGCATCCCACCAAATACTCGACTCCGGATGATCAATTGCCACACGGAAATGGCTTGCTGATGACCTAGACGAAACTTGGATGATCTCGCGAATTGCCCCAGGAAAAGCAGCAATATCATCCATAGTCATTCGCCCAGACTCATCTATCAAAAGAGCGTAGGTCGTCGTCGCACGGTGGTGTCGACCATTACTTTCTTGATCGTAAGCAGGAGTAACCCAAGAAGGTTTACCTTCAAATATGTCCTCAAAAAGATCCGCAACCTCAGGTATCCGAGAAAACAGCTGCTCCATCGTAAGCCAGCTTTCAACGGGCAGTGCTTTCAGTGCATCCAGACCGTCTGGTTTCCGTTTGGCAGCGACAAGTGAGTTTGCAGTCATCGATTTAACCCAACTTGGGAAAAAACCCGAGACGAGCGCGCCAATGGCCAGACTCTCAAATCGGTCATCTAAACCATCATGGGTGTAAAGGCCATGCCCTTTTTTGGTTGTTGCCTCCAACTCTGAAAGGGTTTGAGGACCACCTGGTGAAGCAAGCATCTCGGCAAATGCGAACGACATTGTGCCGTAATACAGATTGAGTACACGTTGACTGACATTTCTTCGATTAATGGCACTGAAATAATCGGTGGCATTTCGGAGCGCGAAAGCAACGCCCTCTCCCTTTGACACAATGGTCGACGGCTCAAGACTTAGGCTTTCAAGTTGAGCGCGACGGTCGACCATCTTTCGAGCAAGAGTTGCACTTTTTAACTGAGCAAGCCTCGCCCAGACTGCTTCTATCGGAGTCTCTGAAAGCAGCACTCGCCGCGGTGCTTGCAACTCTTCAAGGCTCGTCTCTTCTGCTTGCGTTGTCGTAGGAGCAAACTTTCCAGTGCTGCTTTCACGGTTCCATTCGATGAGAAAGGGTTGAAAATCGTCAATCGGCTTCACGGGAATGGATACCCCCATAGCGAATGACTCAACCATGTACGGCTGTCCGTTAAAAAAGATAACGGACACCTCTCCAGCCAGTTGCTTGTATACATTGTTGCTCGTCGCTGACGAATAGAGTACTGCGGCCGAACGCTCCGCCCCGCCTCTAGACGCCTTTACGACCACATACTCTCCTGCGGCAACCTCACGGACTATGGACGCTTCCCAGCCATGTCCGACTAGCTTATCAAGCATATTTCTTTTCACTGCGTCCCGCAGAATATCTAAGCGCGCCTTCCATCCGCTGTCTTGCATATGCCTTCTCCTTGCTCTGTCTCTCTACCAAACACTATCGCAGCTTCATTCATAGCATTGATCGATCGAATCCACAGCCAATAGCGGCCATACACGCTCCGTTACTGAATAATTGGTTTTCGTAAAAAGCGGGTGGCAGAAGCCGACGCGACATTACGCTCCGGCTACTTCCATTACCGCCATTTCACTTTTTGATGGATACAATCGTGGCTCGGCCACCCTCTAACCGGAATGAAAACGACACTCGGTCTCCGGCCGTCAGCCCTGTCAGCTGATCTTCCGTTACGGAAAAAGCCATGGTCATAGCAGGCCACTGCACGGCTGGCACGGCGCCATGAGCGATAGTCACTGTCTGCTTCTCGGAGTTAATTGACTTGATCGTGCCCTCCGCTTTGGCTATCGGAGCCTGCTTTACGTCCTGCTTCATCTCCATGCCCTCCATACCGTCCATTTTCATGCCCGGCACGTCCTCTGCCAGGGCAGAAAGAGACAGCGCAAATACGGTGCTTGCAACTGCAATCAGGGTCAGTTTCATAGGACGTTTCCTTGAGAGTTAATGGGTTCAACTGAGAGGTGCCGGCGACGCATCAGGCGATAGGCTGCCGGAATGACAAACAGCGACAGCAAGGGTGCGGTGATCATGCCGCCCACCATGGGCGCGGCGATGCGACTCATCACCTCGCTGCCGGTGCCGCTGCCCAACAGGATGGGTAACAGGCCGGCAATGATCACGGCCACGGTCATGGCCTTGGGTCGAACGCGCTGCACGGCCCCTTCACGAATGGCCGCAATCAGCCCACGCTCAGTGTTGTCACCGAGGTCTTCACGTTCGGCCCAGGCGTTTTTCAGGTAGAGCAGCATGATCACGCCAAATTCGGCAGAAACACCGGCCAAGGCGATAAAGCCGACCCCGGTGGCGACCGACAGGTTGAACCCCAACAGATAGAGGAACCATGCCCCGCCAGTCAGGGCGAATGGCAGAGTGGCCATGATCAGCAGGGCCTCGTCGAAGCGGGCAAACGTCAGGTAAAGCAATACGAAGATGATCAACAGCGTGGCAGGCACCACCAGTTTGAGTCGTGCGTTGGCCCTTTCGAGAAATTCGAACTGTCCTGAGTAACTCAGGCTCATGCCGGGCTGAAACTTGACCTGCTCGCTGACGACCCGGCGTAGATCGGCGACTACCGAGGCAATGTCCCGGCCACGCACGTCGATGTATACCCAACCAGAGGGCCGTGCATTCTCGCTCTTGAGCATCGGCGGGCCGTCGCTGACCTTGACCTTCGCCACTGTGCCGAGGGTGATCTGGCTCCCTAGCGGGGTGTAGATCGGCAATTGCTCCAGGGCGCCGAGCGAGTCACGCCACTCCCGAGGGTAACGTACGTTGATCGGGAAACGTGCGAGCCCTTCAATGGTCTCCCCGACGTTCTCACCGCCGATAGCACCGGCCACGATGGATTGCACATCGGCGATGTTCAGCCCGTAACGAGCGGCTGCCTTACGATCGATATCCACATCGATATAGCGACCTCCCGTCAGACGCTCGGCCAGCGCCGAACTGACGCCGGGCACATCCTTGGCCACCCGCTCGACCGCCTGGGTAGCGGCATCAATCTCGGTCAGGTTGGTGCCGGCAACTTTCACCCCAATAGGACTCTTGATCCCCGTGGCCAGCATGTCGATTCGGTTGCGAATCGGTGGTATCCAGATATTGGTCAGCCCAGGAACTCGCACCACTCGATCCAGCTCTTCCACCAGTTTTTCCTGAGTCATACCTGGGCGCCATTGCTCCTGTGGCTTGAACTGGATGGTGGTTTCGAACATCTCCAACGGCGCCGGGTCGGTGGCAGTTTCAGCACGACCGGCTTTACCAAAGACATGTTCGACCTCCGGCACGGTCTTGATCAGGCGGTCGGTCTGTTGCAGCAGTTGCGCCGCTTTCTGCGCCGACAATCCCGGCAGAGCCGAAGGCATATAGAGCAGGTCGCCCTCGTCCAAAGGCGGAAGAAACTCGCCACCCAAGCGCGACATTGGCCATAGTGCGCTGATAAAAACCAGCAACGCGACCAGCAGCGTGATCTTCGGTCGTCGCAAGACTGCATCCAGAGCCGGCTGGTAGATCCGGATTAGCCAGCGGTTCAACGGGTTCTGTTGTTCACTGGGAATTCGTCCCCGAATCCAGTAGCCCATCAACACCGGCACCAAGGTCACTGACAATCCCGCCGCTGCGGCCATGGCGTAGGTCTTGGTGAAAGCCAGCGGGCCGAATAGCCGCCCCTCTTGGGCTTGCAGGGTGAACACCGGAATGAACGACAGGGTAATGATCAACAAACAGAAGAACAGTGCTGGTCCAACTTCAGCCGCCGCTTCGGTCATCACGTGCCAATGACGTTCACCCTTCAGTTCCTCCCCCGGATTGGCCACGTGCCAAGCCTCAACCTTCTTGTGCGCGTTTTCAATCATCACCACGGCAGCGTCGACCATGGCACCGATGGCGATGGCAATTCCGCCCAGGGACATGATGTTGGCGTTGATCCCTTGATAACGCATCACGATGAAGGCGATCAGCACCCCCACCGGCAGGGAGATGATTGCCACCAGAGATGAACGCAGGTGCCAGAGGAAGATGCCACACACCAACGCGACGACGATGAACTCTTCGAGCAGTTTGTGGCTGAGATTTTCCACCGCGCGGTCGATTAGTTTGCTGCGGTCGTAGGTGGTGACGATTTCCACCCCCGCCGGCAAGCTGCTTTTCAACTCGTCGAGTTTGGTCTTGACCGCCGCAATGGTTTCGCGAGCGTTCTTGCCGCTGCGCAGAATTACCACACCGCCAACCGTCTCGCCTTCGCCGTCGAGTTCGGTGATGCCACGCCGCATTTCCGGACCCAACTGGATCGTGGCGACATCGCCAAGGGTCACAGGCACACCACCCGATCCCAGCTTGAGTGGGATCGCCCGAAAATCATTGAGCGTTTTCAAGTAGCCGGAAGCACGCACAATGAACTCGGTCTCTGCCATCTCCAGGACGGCGCCACCGGTTTCCTGATTGGCCTTGCCGATCGCTTCGGTCACCTCAGCCTGAGTGATACCGAGGCTGGCCAGTTTGAGGGGATCAATCTGGACCTGGTACTGCTTGACCATGCCGCCCACGGTGGCCACTTCCGCAACGTTGGGCAGGGTCTTGAGTTCGAACTTGAGGAACCAGTCCTGAAGTGCGCGTAGCTGCGCCAGATCGTGTCCTCCACTGCGATCCACCAGTGCGTACTGATAGATCCAGCCCACTCCCGTTGCATCCGGCCCCAACGCCGGTTTGGCGCTGGCCGGCAAGCGACTTTGTATTTGGCTCAGGTACTCCAACACCCGCGAGCGGGCCCAATACAAGTCAGTACCGTCTTCGAACAGCACATAAACAAAGCTGTCACCAAAGAAGGAGTAGCCGCGCACGGTCTTGGCGCCAGGCACCGAAAGCATGGTGGTGGCCAACGGATAGGTCACCTGGTTCTCGACGATCTGCGGTGCCTGTCCCGGATACGGGGTTCGGATGATCACCTGAACATCGGAGAGATCCGGCAGCGCATCGATGGGCGTGCTCTGCACCGACCAGATGCCCCACGCCGTGACAAACAGTGTCGCCAGTAGCACCAGGAATCGGTTGGCTACTGACCAACGAATCAGGGCAGCAATCATAGCTGGCCCCCTGATTTCTCTAGACGCTCAACACGCAAGCCATCGTCGGTTTGACTCACTGCAATCCGGACCTTGTCGCCCGTTTTGAGGCCCTGCATCAGCGCCGGATTGGCGAGCGGGAACGTCATCGTCATGCCAGGCATGCCCAGCGTTTTGAAGGGGCCATGGGCGAGTGTGACTTCTTTGTCGTTGATCTCAACGATCTGCCCATCCGCCTCATGAAAACTGGAGGCTGTCGCGTTGATTGGTGACTGTTCCTCTGAGTTTGCAACGATGCCCTTAAGACTGGCCTCCGAGTCGAGCAGGAACTGGCCAGAGGAAACCACCTTCTGGCCCTCTTCCAGACCTTTCAAGATCGCCGTCTTGCCATCGTTTTCCTGCCCAATCAACACTTCAACAGGACGATAGCGGCCAGCGTCTTCAGCGAGCATCACCAGGGCACGTCGACCGGTGCGAATGACGGCCTCGCTCGGCACCCACAACACACTTTGCTCCGTTGAACGATTGAGGCTCACTCGTGCGGTCATACCCGGCCTGAGACGGCCTTCTGGGTTAGGTAACTCGACGCGTACGCGAAGGGTGCGGCTATCCGGATTGGTTTCCGGAAGAATCGCGCCGACGACGCCCTTGAGCACAACCCCAGGGAACGCGGGCAAACGCGCCTCTGCCGCTTGCCCCATGAGGATTGATCCAGATTCAGTCTCCGGAACGGCCAGGGCCAGCCAGACGCTACTCAAACCATTAACGCGTGCCAGTGTCTCGCCGGCGGCCACCGTCATACCCTCGCGCACATTGAGCTCTTGCAGCACACCACTAATAGGGCTGGTGAGGGTCAGGTTTGGTTGGACTTTGCCACTGCGCTCTACTTGAGCAATTAATGCCGCCGGCATCCCGGTGAGCCGCAAGCGCTGGCGAGCCGCTGCCAGCAAGCCCGCATCGCCACTGCGCTTGAGTGCGAGAAACTCCTCCTGAGCCGCAGCCCACTCAGGTACAAGGATATCCGCCATGGCGGCATTGGCTTTGATCACGTCGCCAGGAGCATGGGCATACACGCGCTCGACGAAACCCGCCGTACGGGCTTGAATGACGGCGACGTCCCGCTCGTTGAAAGCCAACACACCGACAACGTCCAGACTCGAAGCAAACACACCTCGACTGACGGTAGCCAGTCGCACACCGAGATTCTGAGTCAGGCTTGGATCAATGCGAACGGCTGCGCTGTCCCCTTTGATGTCGGCGTACTGAGGGACCAACTGCATGTCCATGAAGGGCGACTTACCCGGCTTATCGAACTTTTGCTGCGGGGACATAGGGTCGTACCAATACAGCACTTTGCGTTCGTCCAGAGAGGGGAGGCTCTGCTCCGGGGCTGCCCCAGGTACTTCGCTCATGCCCTGCTGAGCGAACCAGTAACCACCGGCAACACCCAATACCAGCGAGAGGCCTACCAGCAATGCCCCGTTCCACTTTCTAAGGTTCATTGGCTGGACTCCCCGTAAGCAAAATACAGACGCGCACTGGTCAGCGCTCGCTGCTCTTCCACGTCAATCTGTTTGAGGCGGGCTTCGATGAGCTCGCGCCGAGCGGCCACGACGGAGCTCAAATCGCCTTTGCCGGCGCGGTAGCTGGCCATGCTGAGCTCGACCTTCTCCTTGGCCAAGGGCAGCAAACTGTCCTGGGTTCGATGGACGGCACGATTCAAGCGTTCATAGTCGGCCAGCTCGTCCTCCAGTTGCTGGGTGTGCTCGCGTGACAGGGCTTCACGCTCAGCCTCAAGCTGGTTGAGTTCAGCGTGCTTGGCCGCAATTTTGGGGTTTTGCCGAGAGTCAGGAAACAGTGGTAGATCCCAGGAAAATTGCACGCTGACCATGTCGCCGAACTGTCGGCCGCGATTCTGATAGTCGACTTCCCAGCTCCAATCCGACTGTTTTTCCGCTTCGGCTTCACGGACCTTGGCTTGCGCTTCGCGGGTCATTGGCGCAAAAGCAGCCAATTCTGGGTGGTGTTGCAGCTTATGAGAGTAGTCAGAGGCTTCGACAGGCCATTCAGGCAAGCTGCCCACAGGTTTGTCATTGGCGGCTGGTCCAATCCAGCGCTTCAGGGCCGCTCGGGCCTGTGCTCTCTGACGAATCAGATCGTCCTGCTGCTCTTCCAGTTGTGCCGCTTCCTGTTTGGGCGTTACTGCATCAGCAGGTTGAGCGCGGCCGCCGGCAATTTGTGCCCGGACGGTATCGGCCAGCAGACGGTTTTCTTTGTAGAAGTCCTGAAACAGCGCGTCTTTACGCTCAACCGAGTAGCTGTTGATCCAGGCCAACGCCGTGGCCTGACGAACCTTTAGACGTTCGACCCGGCGCTCAGCCGCGGCGCGGTCAATGGCCGCATCAGCGACCTCGATTCGGGCTTTGCGCTTGGCGCTGTTGGGCATCTCCTGACTGACTCCGACCATTCGCATAGTCATGAAGTCCTGGTCGATGCTCCAGCGATCCGGCCCCCCAATGGGGTAGTTCTGTACGCCTAGCAGCAACTTGGGATCGGGTAGTTCACCAGCGGGGATGGCCGCACTACTGGCAGCCTGAATTTTCGCGTCTTGTGCAGTCAGCGACGGCGCATTGTTTTCAGCCAGCTGCAAAGCTTCATCGAGTGTCAATGCGGCAGCGAGACTCGGCAATGCCAGTACGCTTGCCGCCAGGCCGGCCACGAGGGACCACCCTGTGCAATAGCACTTGGAGTTCATGTTCACGATTCCTGTGATGATCCACTGCGCGCTTCATCAGAGATGCACGCAGATATGCCATCCCGCTAACGCGGAATGAGGCTCAGTGTGGTACAGGAATCAAGTGCGGGGCGGTCGCCATACCCCTGACGGGGTTTGTACTGGATGGGAGTCTAGGGAGAAGGACAGTACGAGGGGGCTGGATAAGGTGATAGGAGGCTTGATGATGGAGACTTGCAGCATGCCACCAGTCTTGCACTCCTGACCTGACTTACAGGGTTTGCCGTGCTCGGTGGGACTTTTCATGTCCTGGCAGCAGTCTTGCTCCATGCCGTGCATCATCGCCATGCCCATGGTTTTCATGGGGCAGGGCTCAGTCGGCGCCTGAACACCCGCCATCCCGCTGAGGGGGAGCGCCAGGCTAATCAGGAAAATCAGGCAAAACCGTAGGTAGCGTTTCATGGGCTGGAGTGTAGCCGGTGGAAATGGCCCTTACAATTCACCTTCTAGACTCCTTAGTCGGCTGTCACCAACCTCTATTCCGCGCTCATTTCCATTTCCGGACTTAAAGTGCCTAACCATGCGACAAGACAAATTATGACGACTGCCATTAAAAACTCGAGTGTCATGCTGCGGCGCAAGGCATTGACTGCGGCAGAGTATTCTCCATTTCGAACTGACCGCTCCAATACCGGACTTAGGTGAAAGCGGTTCAGCGTGGCTAAAACGATCATCCCAGCAAAGAGCAATATTTTCAAAAACAGCAGCTGGCCATAAGTACTGAGCATCACTTCATCGAGATTTGGACCAATGACAAACAGGTAATTCACTACGCCTGTGATGCTTATGATCACTACGATTACAGCGCCGGCCGATTCAAAACCAGTCAGCACCCGTGCAAGAATTCGAGCTTCCTGTTCGCCCTTTAGCGATTTCAACCGCAGCAGTAGAGCGAATGCCAATAGAGCACCCAACCAGCCACCGGCGGCTAAAAGATGGAATATATCGGTGATGAAATGCCAGTAGCGTCGGCTGCCTTCATCCATGGCGCCGTGCCCTGTCCATGCCAACGTCGCCAACGCAATCGCTCCGCATACGGTGACGATCCAGAGACTGGGTGTCGGAAATCGCTTATTCAACGCGACGCCAATAATTGCCATCACCAAGACAGCTATTCGGACCATCCAGGTCAACCCGACGTCGGTCCCCATGAGGACCATTTCAAAAATATGGTGATGTAGCTCCATAAGCTCCGACACACCGCTCATTGCTTTCGCAAGCAACAACATGGCGACAAGGGATAGAGCTACACCTGCAACAGAAGTACCGTAAAGAAGCGACTCAAAATTCAAGGCCGTGCCCGATACTCTTTCCTTTCCCCTGAGGCTGTACAAGCCGAAAATTGCCAATCCGAATAACAACATCAGGTCGAAATAAAGAGCAAAGCGAACCACAATATTTATTGAGTCGCTCATAAATCATTTCACTTTAAATGAGAAGTTGCCGGTGATCGGGTGAGTGTCCGAGGAAACAGCACGCCATTCGACTTTGTAGGTACCGGTGGTCAGAGGTGCTGCCGGTGTAATCACCATCGTTTTCGGATCACCGCCACCAGCGACGGCGGCCTTAACACCCATTGGGGAGTTCGGCATGCCAGGCATATCGGTCATGATCAGTTTTGCACCGGAAAACTGAGTGGTGAGATTCTCAGAAAAGTGCAGTTCAATTTTCGAAGGGGCCGCCGCATTCGAGCCTTCTGCCGGAGTAGAAGAAAGGAGCTTTGGATGTGCTTGAGCAACTGCACTCAGAAGCAAACCAGCGGTAAGTGCAACAGCTACGGTCGTAGTTTTAAGGAATGACATGCAAGACTCCTCACAGCAAGAGCTGTTGATTCGAGGTTTGTTTGGGAATATCTAATTTTTACTTTTCGATTCTTGTTAAAACCACTGATGATTAGCTAGTAGCCTCCGTGTTCTAGGTCAGGTTGAACACGAGAAACTCACTAGACCCCAACGTCACAGTGCAAGAACACGATGCCACACGAACGCAAACTGTTCGATTACATTTCAGTCAGCTTGACGCGGTGTTTGGCCTCGAATTGGCGGGCGTAGCGAGACTTAAAGACGAGACCGCGTGCCCCAGATACTAGGGTTCTCACTCATTCAAAAATAACGAAAGTGGACGCTGGGCGCAGGCTGAGAGATCGCCGTTGATCACAAATGCGCCGTTGATCAGCTGACCTTCAAGTCAACACTAGGAAACTCTAGATGAAAGGCCGTTTTCCCGTCACATGATGTACACCAGATTTTGCCATCATGCGCCTCAACAATTGATCGGGTAATCGACAGCCCTAGCCCTGCGTTGCTTGGACTCCCTTCTCGCCGCGCTGGGTCCACGCGATAAAAACGATCGAAAAGCTTCTCAAGATGTTCGGGGGCAATGGGTTCTCCGTGGTTCTCCACGACGACCAATACCGACATCTCCTTCTGGAGGATTTCGACACTGATCGTCTTCCCTTCAGAGGTGTAGCGAAGCGCGTTAGAGAGCAGGTTAGAAATCGCTCTGTGGAGCATAAGAACATCGCCTCGGACGCTGCCCCTTCCTGAAACCTTGAGTTCAATCCCCCGCTCATCAGCCAAAAGGCGGTAGTACTCAAGCAATTTTTCCACGACTTCCACCAGGTCTATTGGTTTGTTCTCGTGTGTGATCAGACCGTTGTCAGATTTCGCCAGAAAAAGCATGTCATCAATCATCCGACTCATACGCTTCAAGTCATCAAGATTTGAGTACAGGTTGTCTTCGTAGTCCTCAATATTCCTTTTTCTTGAAAGCACCACTTCGGTGTGGGTCATCAAGTTGCTCACGGGGGTCCGTAGCTCGTGGGCAATGTCTGCGGAAAAGTTCGATAACCGGACAAATGCATCGTCGAGCCTGGACAACATTGCGTTAAACGACAGCACCATTTGCTGAAGTTCTTTCGGAACGGGTGCTAAGGGGATGCGCTCTTTGAGTGATTTTGCTGACATTGAGGCAGCGACCCGCGTGACCTGGCGAATGGGCCGCATGCCACTGCTTGCTACCATCCAGCCGAGTGCAGCACTGACCAATGCGCTGATCACCAACCCTATCCAAAACCATCGTTCAAGCGTCTCGAAAAAGGACATATGCCGAGTAACGTCAAAGATCAAAATGACTGTCAACGGCTTGTTTTGCCCCGTCACAACGGCTTGTGCCGTCACTCCACGGAACATCTGCCCTTGCTCCCGCCACTCCCAGACGTTGTTGTTTGTGGTTGTGCGGAACTCCTTCGGAATATCTACCGGACCGGGATCAGCAAACAGCAGCTTGCCGTCACTATCGATTATTAGGGCAGTCAAATCACGGTGAGCCCCCAGCAGCGCCTCCAGCTCAGGCTTAAATTCGCTGAATTGATCGATGCTGTTCAACCCGGACAAAATTCTCTGGGTCGAGTGGAGCTTTTCGTTCAATGCCTGCTGATCCAGCATCTTAAAGTGATGCCGGCTGAGGTTATTGAAACTGAGTCCGGCGACCGTGAGCACGGCCGTTACCGCGAGCATGAACATCAGACTCATGCGGGTCGTCAGGGACATTCGGTTCATTCCGATTCCGAATCAGGCGCGTCGAGCATGTAACCCATTCCCCTTGAGGTATGAATCAACTTGACCTCAAAGTCGTCATCTATCTTGGCCCTCAACCTTCTCACTGCAACCTCGATAACGTTGGTATCGCTGTCGAAGTTCATATCCCAAACCTGGGAGGCGATAAGTGACTTTGGCAGCACCTCCCCTCGACGTCGTAGCAACAGCTCAAGCAACGCAAACTCTTTGGCCGTAAGGTCTATGCGCTTACCTCCACGAATGGCCCGACGCTTGAGCAGGTCCACCTCCAGATCAGCCAATTTCATATAGGTTTGCGAGGGAGCGCCGTTACCCCGACGCAGCAACGTTCTGACACGGGCCAGCAATTCAGAAAATGCGAAGGGTTTGATCAGGTAATCATCTGCCCCGAGTTCAAGTCCTTTCACTCGATCTTCAACGCGGTCTCGCGCCGTGAGGAAGAGCACGGGAACATCTTTTCCGGATGCACGAACCTTCTGAAGTACTTCCCAGCCATCCAGCCCAGGCATCATGACGTCTAGAATCAGCAGGTCATAGGCCTCGCTCAAAGCGTGCTGAAGCGCCACTTTGCCATTGGTAAAGCGATCCACATTGAACCCCGCCTCCGTGAGTCCTTGCTGCAAATAGATACCTATTTTGGGTTCGTCTTCAGCAACCAGAAGTCTCATGAGGGTGGCTCTCGGATAATGATGAAGCGCAGTCTGCAACGAAACACGCCAGCCAACCAGCAACTGACAGAAAAGTAATATTGGCTTCAGGTAGATGTCAGCGAGCGCTGTCTAGGGTTCAAGCATGAGTACTTCCTGGTGCTCGACCGACTCTTCAGCATGAAACGTTTGGGAGCCGGAAAACAATTCCATAAGGAGTTGCCCCATGAATCGCCTGAAAATGCTGTTTTTTGTGAGCTCGATACTCGTCTCAGCTTCTGTATGGGCTGAAAGTGGCGGAGACCGGGTGATAGAGCGTATGGAAGGCCTGCGCGACAGGGCTGAAGCCGTACTGATTCAAGCTGAAAAAGCCCCTGAAGGACAGCGTCATGTCCACATGGCCGAGCATATGAAGATGCTCGGCGACATCATGAGCCAACTCCATAAAGATCATCCAGACGCATCAATGCCACCTCAGCAGCACCTCGCCTGGATGGAAAAGCACGACAAAATCGTCGATGACGTTTTGAGCCAAATGCAGCGCGAGCACAAATTGATGCTTTCAGAGTGCCATCAGTAATAAGTGCTCGACGCATTTCTTGGTTAGAGCTGATTAACACGGCGTCACCTGAACGCCGTGTTTTTTTGAAAACTGACAGAAATGTAGTGTTCAGGTCAGTTAACTGGCAGCTCCGTGTCTTTAGCATAGCCAGTGCTCCCACTCTTACTCTCGAGGTCACTATGAAAGCTAATCTCGTTTCCCCTGTCATCGCAGTAATCACTCTACTCTTCGGTGCTACGGCTATGGCCAGCGCAGGGCATGGAAAAGAGGACATCGGCCAGCCCGGAGTCGCCTCTGAGGTTACCCGTACGGTGGACGTCGAGATGGGCGATGTTTTCTTCAAACCTGAAAGCATCGACGTAAAGCCTGGTGAAACTATTCGATTTGTACTTCGCAATGAGGGTTCGCTGCTGCACGAGTTCAACATCGGCAAAGCCGCTGCTCATGCAGCACACCAAAAAGAAATGGCAAGCATGTTCCAGAACGGGACGCTTAACCCCACCGGTACCGGGAAAACGATGAGCGGTATGAGCCACAGCATGGGTGGAATGAAGATGGTCGGAATGGAGCACAACGACCCGAACAGCGTCCTGATTGAGCCTGGCGCAACCCAAGAGCTGATCTGGACCTTCAACAACAGCACAGGCCTTCAGTTTGCCTGCAACGTGCCGGGGCATTATCAGTCAGGGATGGTTGGTCCGTTTGACCTGAAGTAAGCCGGAACTGGCTGCTAACACCGCTTCGACGCACGAGTTAGCTACGCTCTGTCGCAGAGATCACAGCAACGCTCGCACAGTGGGGTTTAGATCATGAATAACCATCAGCATCCGGATGGAAACACCACCGCACCATTTTGGAGGCGCAAAACAGGCGTTTTACTAATCATGCTCATTGCGATTGGTGCCTTCTACGTGTTGCGGGAGCATTTCAGCCACGTTTATCCATTTTGGCCTTATCTGATTCTGTTGATCTGTCCATTGATGCATTTTTTTGGACATGGACATGGCGGACATAGCCATGGCGATCAGGCAGCAACCCACAAGGACGAAAAAGGGAAATAGCCATGCCTACCATATCGAGCCACCACGACCACAGTCACGCCCATGCTGCTCCGCTCAATGACGATGATCTACGTGACCCGGTGTGCGGAATGGCAGTCACTTCATCAAGTAAATTTGGTGAGTCTTATCAGGGACAGACATATCAATTTTGTAGCCTGAAATGCCAGGAGAAGTTTCGAGCTGATCCTGAACGCTTCAGCGGTAATGTTTCGAGCGCCGAATCCCGCGTCACCACTCCAGAGTCTGCGGTACAAACAGGCACTGAGTTTACCTGTCCGATGCACCCGGAAATACGCCAGCCCAGACCCGGCAACTGCCCTAAATGTGGCATGACATTAGAGCCGGTCATGCCCGCGCTCGATGAAGAAGAAAATCCTGAACTCCGGGATTTCGCCCGCCGCTTTTGGTGGTCGCTGCCATTAACCGTGATAGTGACCGTGCTCGCTATGGCGGGACACTCGTTACAACTCCTCCATGGCTCGATCCAAAACTGGATCGAGTTCGCTCTGGCGACACCGGTGACTTTATGGGCAGGTTGGCCCTTTTTTGTAAGGGGCATAGCCTCTATTAGAAATCGCAGTCCAAACATGTGGACTTTGATTGGTTTGGGTACCGCCGCAGCTTACCTTTACAGCGTCATGGCAACGCTCTTACCCCAAAGCTTTCCCGCCACCTTCATGCAAGATGGACGTATCGGCGTCTACTTCGAAGCCGCCGCGGTCATCATCTCGCTCACCTTGCTTGGGCAGATTCTTGAGCTCAAAGCCCGATCGCAAACTTCCGCCGCCATTAAGTCCCTACTCGGCCTGTCGCCCAAAACCGCACGCCGGATCAATGCCGATGGCCAGGAGGAAGACATTCCTCTCACCCATGTTCACCTAGGAGACCACTTGCGGGTCAGACCAGGTGAAAAGGTACCCGTTGATGGTTCAGTAATAGAGGGTGAAAGTGCGGTGGATGAGTCCATGCTCACTGGCGAGCCAGTTCCGCTAATGAAGAGAGCTGGAGATAGCCTGATCGGCGCCACGCTGAATACACATGGGAGCTTGGTAATGGAGGCGCAGAAGGTCGGCGCCGAGACTATGCTGTCACAGATCGTACAGATGGTCGCTCGGGCTCAGCGCTCCAAAGCACCAATGCAACGAATGGCCGACTCGATTGCCGGCTACTTTGTGATGGGTGTTATCGCGATTGCGATACTGACATTTGTCGGTTGGGGGCTTTTTGGCCCTGAGCCCAGTTGGGTGTTTGGTCTGATCAACGCTGTCGCCGTGCTGATCATCGCTTGTCCCTGTGCGTTGGGTCTTGCTACGCCCATGTCGATCATGGTTTCGACAGGCAAAGCAGCCAGCATGGGCGTGCTGTTCAGGGATGCCAGTGCCATCGAAAACCTTTGCAAGATCGACACGCTGATTGTCGATAAGACAGGCACCCTGACAGAGGGACGGCCAGTGTTTCACAGTGTGGAGGCCACACCCAGTTTCAATCCCCACGATGTTCTTCAGCTGGCTGCCAGCCTTGATCAGGGCAGCGAACATCCCTTGGCTCATGCAATCGTCGATCACGCCCGAACCGAGAACATTAAGCTCATCAAACCAGAATCCTTTGAGTCTGGTTCAGGTATCGGGGTCAGTGGCATTGTTGATGGCAAGAAGATCCAGCTGGGGAACACCGCGTTAATGGAAGCCGCAGGCGTGAGGACCAAGCCCTTACAAGAGCGTGCAGAGCTTTTGCGTCTTGATGGCATCAGCATCATCTACCTCGCAGTCGACGGGGTATTGGCAGGGTTGTTGGCAGTATCAGATCCAATTAAGCCGACCTCCAAAGAAGCAGTCACCAAGCTCAAGGCTGACGACATCAAAATCATCATGGCTACTGGCGACGGGCTCACCACCGCTCGGGCTGTCGCCAGGGAGATGGGGATTGAAGAAGTCCACGGTGAAGTGAAACCTCAGGATAAGGAGCGTCTGGTCGCAGACCTCCAGCAATACGGCCGGAAGGTCGCTATGGCTGGTGACGGTATCAACGATGCTCCGGCCCTGGCGCGAGCAGATGTGGGCATTGCCATGGGGACAGGGACTGACGTTGCGATGAATAGCGCGCAACTCACGCTGGTAAAAGGCGACCTGATGGGGATTTTACGAGCAAGGGCTCTTTCGGTCGCAACAGTAAAAAACATGCGGCAAAACTTAGGTTTCGCCTTTCTTTACAACTCGATGGGTATCCCTCTAGCCGCAGGCCTGCTCTATCCACTGACTGGGCATCTCCTGTCGCCGATGATCGCTGCCATAGCCATGAGCGTCAGTTCTGCATCTGTAGTTTTCAATGCATTGAGACTGAGGAATACCCGAATTGACTGAGCTTCAATTGCGAAATTGCAGCGCACTTGCCATGCGTTTGCATACGACCTGACCAGTCATTTGCATTTGACTGACCACCGATTGCAGAGGATTTGACCAACCAGACATCAAAGCTGAGGGACTCATAACGGCCAGTTCCGGTCGTTCGCCAGTCCCGTCGAGCAGTCATTCCAACGGCTGATCCGCTCCGAAACTTGCCCGGTAGAGACAATGCCGTTTCGCTGACCTTAGCTGGGGCGAAAACATTCCGGAAGTAATGCGACCAACCTCACTTGTCTGTCGCCATTACATCTGTCTGCCATTGCGGGCAGCGATCGCAACGGTGGTCGGCGAATCAGCAAGTGAAACGAATTGTCGTGTCGCCCCATCAAGCGCATCGATGCAACCCGCCTCGATGTCGTAGACCCAGCCGTGCAGATTCATACGCCCCTGCTCGAGCGCGAGTGCCACCGATGGGTGCGTACGCAGATTCGCCAGTTGCGCGATCACGTTTTCGCGCACGAGGCCGTCGAGCTTCGCGCGAGGCGTGTCGAACTCATGCGCCCCGTTAATCGCTTTCGCGGCGTCCGAGTGACGTAGCCAGTTAGCGACCGCCGGAAGATGGTCCAGACACGTGCAGCGTGAAATCGCGCCCATCGCTCCGCAGTCCGAGTGGCCGCAGATCACGATGTCCTGTACGCCCAGCACTGCGACCGCATATTCGACGGTAGCCGAGACGCCGCCCGGTTCGGGACCATACGACGGCACAATGTTACCGGCGTTGCGAATTACGAACAGCTCGCCCGGTTCGCGCTGTGTAAGGAGTTCAGGTACAACACGACTGTCCGAGCAGGTGACGAACAACACCTTCGGATTTTGTGTCGTCGCGAGCTGCCTAAAAAGCTCGACGCGTTGCGGATAAACCTCGCGCTGAAAGCGCAGAAAGCCGTCAATAATGTCACGCATGGAGTCCTCCAAACCTGCCGGATGCCGGATGCTGGCACGAGCCCTCGATATGCCATCGCGCCGCTGTGGTCGTCATTATCGCAGACCTCCCGCGCCTTGGCTGTACTCGATCAACGATGGACTTCGAGCCGCGACCAGCGCGGCGGATGTCCGATGCACCCCGGCAGCCACCATTTATCTATCGCTGGCCTGCAAGGCGAGTGAATTGCCCCGTTTTTTATAGACATCCCATTGCTTCTGGCCGTTCTCTGCCGGCCATGGCCAAGAAGCGTACTGGTCGAATACGATGCAAATGGTTGGTCAGGTCAAATGCAAACGGGTGGTCACGTCTGTGCAATTATCCATCAATGACGCTTGCAACTCGAAACAGATAACTGTTGACCTTACTATCGTGTGAACGTTGATGCTGTCGGTGCGGTGAAAAGAGACCGCTCAGCACGAGAGGAATAACCATGTTCGTCTTAGATGTATCAGGCATTGGATGCGGCAGTTGCGTCAGCAAAATCACCAAAGCGATTCAGTCACTGGACAACGAAGCTACGGTTTCCGTGGACCGGTCAGCCAGTAAGGTGAGTGTTGAAAGCAGCGAAAGCCCAGAGCAGATTCGTAAAGCTGTCGAGGCGTTAGGTTTTCCTTCCCAGATCAGCGCTTGAATGCTGACACCTGCCCCTGGTCAGAGCCCCGTATGCAGAGGGCTCCCCTTGGTGAACCCTCAGGGAGTACCGAAGCAGCCGCGTCGGCCACAATTACCGCTCGCAAGCCCCTGCGCTGCTAATCACCTCGCAGAGCTTTGAGCAAACCTTTGAATGCTCCATTCAACCGAGTAAAAGCGGCGTCGAAACGTATTCCATTTTCTGCGTACTTTGCGACCTCGATCTGCTGATCGACAGTATTTTGATCAATGGCAGGTTGAGCCGGTGTGCTGTAAAGCAAATCACCTCCATAAATATCACTTGCTGATTCTTTTCCGGCAATGTGTTTTTCATTTGTTGCTTTCAAAGAAAACGGAGTAGCAGGTGTTTTTTTGTCTGGCTTGCAAGCACAGTAGAAAAATCTAAATCTCGGGCCTTGAAGTTCGGCGTATCAGCGTTTGTGATATTGTCACTCAGGATCTCAGCTCTTTGACTACGATAAATTAACGCCCTTTCTGCGGAGCCAAGCGCTTTCTCAAAATTAATACTCACACTCAATCACCCTCAGCAGCGCTACTATTCCCCATGAACATCGAACACTTAAGTGTTGACACGGTGCATCCAGGTTCACATATGCAGTTCCAGTGAAGAAACTAAAAAAGTCTTCACCTTGAAAATTAACGGAAACTTACAAAGTTACGCACCTCAAACTGATACTCAGTAAATAGCGGTGTGACGCTGGAAGATCGAAAACTTACGGATTAAATAGCGTGTTCCTCAAGAGAAATATCGCAACCTGACACAACTGTAATATTCACCTAAGGCTCCTGACAGGGGATGAGTCTTATAGTCCTATTGAGCCTTAAGCTCTCCCCTAAGAATCATCACTTGATGTGGATCCGGGGGATTACCAATACTCATCAGAGGAAATTCAAATGAACCCCATCAAAACTTTGTTCGTCATCGCAGCCCTGACCGTCTCTTCTTTGGCAATGGCTGAAGGCGGTGGTGACCGGGCGTTCGCACGTATGGAAGCGGCTAGGAATAATTCAATGGAATCGTATCAAGTAGCCCAAAAGCAAAGCACCCAACCTCCCATCGCAGAAAGCCAAGCCAAAGCGATGGACCACAAGAATTGCTGAATAGCTTGCTGCGTTCCCAAGCTGACAGAAATGTAATCACTGTGGTGGTTCAAATGTGGCAATTTCTAAGCTCGCTTGCCGTAAGAACTCGTTTTTAGTGACGGCGAGCGAGCTCATTCGGGCTCATTACACCCCCCGAAAGAGTGCCTTCACCTGTTTGAGCAACTCATTGGTTGTTTCGCACGGCTTCCCTTTTGACTGATCGGACATAAACGGCATGCATTCCAAAACCTCTAGGCGGACATTCGTTAAAGGCCTGGCCGCTGGTGGCATTCTCGGCGGCCTTGGTCTGTGGCGCACTCCTGTATGGGCAGTGACCAGTCCTGGTCTGCCGAGCGTTCTCACCGGTAACGAATTTGATCTGTTTATTGGTGAAACCCCTGTAAACATAACTGGCTCGCCGCGTACAGCCATGACCATCAATGGTTCGTTGCCCGGACCTTTGCTGCGCTGGCGCGAAGGCGAGACGGTCACACTGCGTGTGAAAAATCGCCTAGACCAAGACACCTCCATTCATTGGCACGGGATCATTCTGCCCGCCAACATGGACGGTGTGCCGGGTTTGAGTTTCCATGGCATCGCGCCCGATGGCATGTACGAGTACAAATTCAAGGTGCATCAGAACGGTACGTACTGGTACCACAGCCACTCTGGTTTGCAGGAGCAGGCAGGCGTTTACGGTCCAATCGTCATCGACTCGAAAGAGCCTGAGCCTTTTCAATACAACCGCGACTATGTGGTGATGTTGACTGACTGGACCGATGAAGATCCTAGTCGCGTCATGGCCAAGCTCAAGAAGCAATCGGACTACTACAACCACCACAAACGTACCGTGGGTGACTTTATCGACGACGTCAGCAAGCAAGGTTGGTCTGCTGCCGTGGCCGATCGGAAGATGTGGGCTGAAATGAAAATGAACCCCACTGATCTCGCAGACGTCAGTGGGGATACTTACACCTATCTCATGAATGGCCAGGCCCCTAACGGTAACTGGACCGGTATTTTCAAACCGGGTGAAAAGCTGCGCCTGCGCTTTATCAACGGCTCAGCTATGAGCTATTTCGACGTCCGCATCCCCGGTTTGAAAATGACCGTGGTGGCGGCTGACGGCCAACATGTCAAACCAGTCAGCGTCGATGAGTTTCGCATCGCCGTGGCAGAAACGTATGACGTGATCGTAGAACCTGCCAGCGAAGAGGCTTACACAATCTTCGCCCAGTCCATGGATAGAACCGGTTTTGCACGTGGAACCTTGGCAGTTCGCGAAGGATTAAAGGCACAGATACCGGCGATCGATCCTCGGCCGCTTTTGACCATGGATGACATGGGTATGGGCGGTATGGCGGGCATGGACCATGGCAGCATGGCTGGTATGGGCGGCGGCGATATGAAACAAGGTGACATGTCAGGCATGGCTGGCATGGACCACAGCAAGATGGCGGGAATGGACCAAAGTGACATGACCGGGATGACCGGCATGGACAGCGGTGACATGACTAACATGGCCGGCATGGACCACAGCAAGATGTCGGGCAAGGACAAAGGCGACATGTCCAACATGGCCGGTATGGACCACAGCAAGATGGCGGGAATGGACAAAGGCGACATGTCCAACATGGCCGGCATGGACCACAGCAAGATGGCGGGAATGGACAAAGGCGACATGTCCAACATGGCCGGCATGGACCACAGCAAGATGGCAGGAATGGGCGGTATGGGGGGCGAAATGCAGACTCACCCAGCGTCCGAAACCAACAACCCCTTGGTTGATATGCAAGCCATGAACCCAACGCCCAAGCTAAACGATCCAGGCATCGGCTTGCGGAACAATGGTCGTCGAGTACTCACCTACTCAGACCTGAAAAGCACGTTCCAAGACCCTGACGGTCGCGAACCCAATCGCACCATTGAGCTTCATCTGACCGGTCACATGGAGAAATTTTCGTGGTCCTTCAACGGCATCAAATTTTCTGACGCCGAGCCGCTTCGTCTGAAGTATGGGGAGCGTCTTCGCATCACCCTGGTGAACGACACCATGATGACCCATCCCATCCACCTTCACGGCATGTGGAGCGACCTTGAGGATGAGAACGGCAAGTTCATGGTGCGCAAGCACACAATCGACATGCCACCAGGTACCAAGCGCAGCTATCGAGTTACCGCTGATGCCTTAGGTCGCTGGGCTTATCACTGCCACCTGCTTTTCCATATGGAAATGGGCATGTTCCGAGAAGTACGGGTTGATGAGTAAAGGAGACGATCTGTGAGCACATACCTAAATCGTAAATCGCTGGTCGGTTGCCTCTTTGCCGTCGGCTTGATGGGTGAACTCTCGTCCGTGGCGCTGGCAGTCGAAGATAGTAGTGATCATTCACCTGCTACTCCTGCAAAAACAACGAACAAGCCTGCAACTACGACAAACGAGTCAAAGCCCGATCACGGGTCAATGGACCACAGCAAGATGAGCCATGAGTCGATGGATCATGACCAAAAAACCAAAAAGGCAGATTGAGATCATGACCAGTAAGTTTCTACGCCCAACGTTGATGGCACTGGCAGTCTCTACCAGTCCTGCTTTCTTTGTCGTGGCTCACGCCGCTGAAGAGATGGATCACTCCAAGATGGACCACGGCTCAATGGGAGCTATGGACCATAGCAAGATGGGGGCTATGGATCACAGCAAGATGAGTATGGGTGACGGGCAAATGGACGGAATGGAAAGTATGGATGGAGGGGCTACCACCAGCCGAACTCCAATCCCTGTACTGACCGACACTGACCGTGCTGCCGCCTTTCCAGATGTGGCTGGTCATGGGGTTCACGACAAGAAGGTCAACTCCTTCATGCTGCTGGATAAGTTTGAGTATCAGGATGCTGACAACGGTAGTGCATTGGCCTGGGATGCAAAAGGATGGATCGGCGGTGACGTTGACCGACTGTGGTTGCGCTCGGAAGGCGAACGTACCAATGGCGTAACGGAAAACGCTGAACTCTCAGCACTTTGGGGGCACTCCATCGGTCCATGGTGGGATGTCGTCACCGGCGTACGACAAGACTTCAAGCCCGGTTCACCACAGACTTGGGGAGCGCTCGGTATTCAGGGCATGGCCCTCTATAACTTTGAAGCCGAAGCGACTGCCTACATCGGTGAGAACGGTCAAACCGCTGCTCGATTGGAAGGCGACTACGACATTCTGCTGACCAATCGCCTGATCTTGCAGCCGACGGCCGAAGCCAATTTTTACGGAAAAAATGATCCTCAGCGCGGCATTGGGTCTGGATTGGCAAACACCGAAGTAGGGCTCCGATTGCGCTATGAGATTGTTCGCCAATTTGCCCCTTACATTGGGGTTAGCTGGAGCCGCTCATACGGCAATACGGCAGACCTGGCCAGCGATGAAGGAGAGGATGCGAACGAGGCGCGATTTGTCGCCGGTATTCGGATGTGGTTTTGAGGGCCTGACATGAAAAGAACATTGAAAACATTGACTGCTGCCGGGGTGGTCGCCGCAATAGTAGGTGCCGGCGTGGTGTATTTTGGTGTGATCAATGTTGGGGCGGATGATCCGCATTTCGGCCCCGTTCACTCACTTCTTTCCACTGCTCGGGATCGCTCGATTGCTGTGCGCTCACGCGATATTAAAGTCCCCGACCTGAGCGAAGAAGCTCTCATCCGCGCAGGTGCTGGCAACTACAACGCTATGTGCATCGGTTGCCATCTGGCTCCGGGTATTGCAGGAACCGAGTTAAGTAATAGCCTTTACCCTGCACCTCCGAATCTTTCAAAACTGGGCGTTGATGGAAACCCTGCCGCAGCTTTCTGGATCATCAAGCATGGAATCAAATCCACAGGCATGCCCGCTTGGGGTAAAAGCATGGCCGATCCCTACATCTGGGGAATGGTCGCTTTTCTCCAGCAGTTGCCTTCATTGGATGCAGAGCAATACAACGCTCTAGCAACCAGCAGCGATGGTCATCAACACGGTGGCGGCGAGAGCAAAATGCATAACCATGAAGGCCAGCATGAGGGCCAAAAAGGGGCTGCCGCTGGGCATCATGATGCGGGTGCAGCCGAAGAGATAGCCGAAGCAGGCGACCATCATGGCGAGAGAAACAGCGCCCATGCCCATGAGGCGGCCTCAGCGCCTTCTCAGGATGAAAGTACCGAACACGCCCATCCTCAGGTTGTGGAGGCTTCACATGACGCTCCTGCAACTCCGGCCGTTCAGCCAAAAACTCATACCCACGCTGATGGGAAGGAGCATACCCATGCGAAATAACTTTCTTCGTCCCGGTCGAGCACTTCGCCTCGCTGCATACGCGGCTCTGTTTATCAGTTCAGCTGGTCATGCAGCAGAGTCGCTGACGATCGACGTCCATCGTGACGCTAACTGTGGATGCTGCAAGAAGTGGATCCAGCACCTTGAAGCTAACGGCTTCACCGTCGTTGATCATGTAGAAACCAACATGAGCGCGGTCAAGCAGGATCTCGGTGTTGCTCCACGACTCTCGTCCTGCCACACAGCAATGATCAATGGAAAGTTTGTTGAAGGTCACGTGCCCGCCGAGCAAATCATTGCGATGAGCAAACGTGACGACCTTCTTGGGATCGCCGTTCCTGGCATGCCAGTTGGATCTCCAGGCATGGAAGTCAACGGAAAACGTGATGCTTATCAGATAATCGGCCTGACCAAAGCCGGCGCGGATCAGGTCCTTGCTGAATACCCCGGCAATTAATCTGGCCCTGTCCATCTAACACTGCATGGCTACCGTCCACCATGGCCATGCAGCGAGAAATGCTTTTTCCATTACGTGTTCAAGCAGTAGAAGAAGTCGTAAGGGGGCCGAGGACAGCAACAAGGGAGGACGCAGTACAACTGTGGCCTAAACTGCGGCGTTCAATTGTGTTTTTTTTTGCAAGCTTTTCAGGCGCTGGGTCGCACGTTGTACAGCGGCCATCTTTTCTGGACGCTTCATCCGCTTCCATTTTCTGATGTCTTCCTTGGTGCGACCGCAGCTCAAACATAGTTCGCTGTTCAGCTGGCAAACGGAAATACATGGGTTTTCGATGTCCTTGGCCATGGTTTAACTCCGCGTGGATCGTGTACGTGTTAAACGCTGCCGCCAGTCACCGGCATTCGACCGCTGACATTGCTCTTCAGTATCGAAATGCACGTTGGCCGACACCTGACTGACGTGAACATTCGCTTCACTTAATGCCAGGGTCGTCAATTCGAGCATCCGCTTGTCTTGCCCATTGGCAAGCACCACATCCCTGTTGGCATCGGTGTCGAAGACCCAAACAACCATCAGACTGGAGGGAAATCGCGCGTAACCCACATCGTGAGTCAACCAAGAGAAGCCTACTATCTCCGCTTTGGCCGTCTCGCAGGTCTTGGTCAGGGCAGCAATCAGACGACGTTCGATTTGCGCCTGATCCCGTTTGCTCACAAGCATATCTCGATCCTTATTTTCATTTCAGTCGACTATGCGTTCATTTCTATGCCGGAACGGAGACTTGTACCGGTGAGTCAGCTCCCAGCTTCGTGCGGTATTCAACAGTCAGATGCGTGACTTCATGAACCGTAGCAAGCCGTTCTCGTATGTCTTCGGCATTCACTGCGGGGCTGCCCAGAACACTCACAATCGCGGCTCGGGCCTGAGGCCCTACCTGCCAGACATGAAGATCAATGATCGAAGCATCTCCAGGCGTTTCAACCAGTTCACGAATTTCTTGGGCGACATGATCATCTGTCTGGTCGAGCAATACACCCGCAGTCACCCGCATCAACGACCAAGCCCAGCGTGCAATGACAATTGCACCCAAAATCCCCATTGCAGGGTCGAGCCATACCCAACCAAGGTATCGGCCAGCAAGCAGAGCAGCGATGGCCAGAACCGAGGTCAGGGCATCTGCAATGACGTGAACGTAAGCAGAGCGCAAATTATTGTCGTGACCATGTGCATGGTGAGATTGATCGTGGCCATGCCCATGGTGATGATCATGTCCGCCAGAAAGCAAAAGCGCGCTCACGACATTCACTGCTAATCCGACAACTGCGATAAGAGTCGCTGTCCCGAATTGCACTTGAGTCGGTTGAAAGAGACGGAATAGCGATTCTCCAGCAATTCCCAAGGAGACCAGTCCCAAAATCAGAGCAGAGGCGAAGCCACCCAAGTCTCCCACCTTGCCAGTTCCAAAACTGTAGCGAGCACTTGAGGCATGTCTTTTTGCGTAACCGTAAGCAGCTGCGGCTATGCCAAGTGCTCCAGCGTGCGTTGCCATGTGAAAACCATCGGCAAGCAACGCCATGGAGCCAGTGAGATAACCTGCGGTGATTTCAGCAACCATCATTACGACGGTCAGAGCCACCACCCACAACGTTCGCTTAGCGTTTTCTTCATGTGATTTCCCCAGGAACATATGGTCGTGGGAATAGTCGGCGTACGAATTACTCATCTGGGCAAATCCTATTTGGAATAGCGGCGAATGGCTTCGAGCAGCTCATCGACGCCTTTCGCTCTTTCTTCGTTGCTGAGTGTCGGATTCGCGACATGTTCACGAGCGTGGTCTTCAATGATTTCATCCATCAGCCCATTGATCGCGCCACGGGTCGAAGCGACCAATAGCAAGGTTTTCGAGCAGTCATCATCAGAGTCGAGTGCTCGCTCAATCGCCTGGATTTGCCCAGCGATTCGCTTTACACGCTTAAGAAGATTGTCTTTGCTCGATCTCACATGACCCATACCATACCCCCCCTACCTATAATGAAAGTATGATCACACGTTCCAACAAGCCATACAAGCCAGGGAGGGAATACATCCGACCGGCAGCGTCGCAGCATTTGAATGCTGCAATCGAAACATTGAGCCCGTCGCCTCGCCGTGCAGAACCAATACAAGCCGGCGGGCGGGCCCGCACTTCAGTAATTCGATAGATGGCGTAGCACCTATTTCTTGAGCTGCCATGGACTATGATTTAGGATCGAACCATATCCCCCCAGGGGGGATATTCGCACTGAACAGAGACGAAACCAGCTGATTGCGTCTCTTCGTGAAAAGTTAGGTAACCGCCTGGTCACGCACGTCGCCACCTGAGATCTTCCATGCTGAAAATCCTAGCCAGCCGAACCTACCGTCATCTCTTTCTCGCCCAAGTAATCGCGCTCGTAGGGACTGGACTCGCCACTGTCGCGCTGGGCCTGCTGGCGTTCGACCTTGCGGGCGCCCAAGCAGGTGCTGTCCTCGGTACAGCGCTGGCGATCAAAATGACGGCCTACATTGCCGTTGCACCAATCGCAGCGGCTTTTGCTGAACGTCTACCCCGTCGAGCGATGCTGGTCTCGCTGGATCTGGTGCGAGCACTGGTCGCGCTCGCTCTGCCGTTTGTGACGGAAGTCTGGCAGATCTACGTGCTGATTTTTGTTCTCCAGTCAGCCTCGGCGGCGTTCACACCGACATTTCAGGCAACCATTCCAGACATCCTGCCGGATGAAGACGACTATACCCGCGCCTTGTCGCTATCACGTCTCGCCTATGATCTTGAAAGTGTCGCCAGCCCTATGCTCGCCGCCGCGTTGCTGACCGTTATCAGCTTCCATAACCTGTTCGCCGGCACTGTCATCGGTTTCCTCGCTTCAGCGGCCCTGGTCGCCACAGTACTGCTGCCAAAGGCGAAGCCGACGCCACGACGCAGCATCTACGAACGAACTACCCGTGGCATGCGCATATTCCTGGCCACCCCTCGCCTACGGGGGCTGCTGGCTCTTAATCTGACAGTAGCTGCTGCCAGTGCCATGGTCATCGTCAATACGGTGGTGCTGGTGCAGTCGCGCTTCGCTCTGCCTCAGAGTTCTACGGCATTGGCGCTGGCCGCGTTTGGTGGTGGCTCCATGATCGCGGCCCTGGCCTTGCCACGCCTGTTGGAAAACATCAAAGACCGAACGGCCATGCTGTTTGGTGGAGGAATACTGGTTGCAGGTTTGGCCGTTGGCATCAACCTGAGCACCTACAACTTCCTGCTGCCGCTGTGGATGGTACTGGGCGTGGGCTATTCCTTGGCTCAGACCCCAAGCGGTCGGCTGTTGCGTCGCTCAGCACATGCCGAAGATCGCCCGGCGCTGTTTGCCGCCCAATTTGCGCTATCCCATGCCTGCTGGTTGATTACCTACCCATTGGCGGGATGGCTGGGTGCCAATATCAGCCTCACGGCCTCGTTTGTTGGGCTCGTTGTCGTGGCTGGTAGCGCATTGGCGGTCAGTATAGTGATCTGGCGTCCAGCTCATGACCAAGAGTCGATCAAACACACCCATGAGAACCTGCCGGATGATCACATTCACCTCGACGGCCAAGATGGTGCAGATCACGAACACCCCTATGTGATCGACGATCAGCATCGCCGCTGGCCAAGTTGAGGGGTCTTTAGTTTCAAAGATTTGCCAAACCTCAGACCAGAAACCGTAAAGCTTGCAGAGCGACAAGATGGCCCGAATAGAATCTTTAGCCCCACTGCCGCACAGGCCAAAACGTGTAGGTGAACGTCTGACACAGAGGCCAGAGTCTGATCAGCGGCGCAACGAACGCAGCGCTTAAGACCAGAGATGAATAGACTTCCAAACCCAATGCCCTGGTTACGATGCCGCTACGAGTGCTGCCCAGCAGACATAAAACCGCTGGTAGCAACCAAAGAACACCAGACCTCTTGATCGCTAACAAGACAGGCATGTGCCCTGCCCTGTTGCAGCAGTTCAGCGAAGCTGGGCATTTCAGACCTAGAGATACTTGGTGATTTGCTTGAAGGCTTCCAGTGGTGCGCGCTCGCCATTGTTCAACGCCGAGACGGTGTCCTCCAGGCAATGATCAATGTGATCCTGGATGAGCGTGCGTTTGGCTTGGCACACCGCCTTTTCCACTGCATGCAGCTGCTGAGCAATATCGACGCACTGACGACCTTCTTCAATCATGGTGATGATGCCGCGTAAATGGCCATCTGCCCGCTTGAGGCGCTTGATGATCGCCTCGTGACTTTGGTGGGTGTGGGGATGGCTATGTTCGTGTTCTTGTTCACTCATGACTTGAGCCTCAGGCCTCAATGAATTACGCTGGCATCCTATCCCCCCTAGGGGGATATGGTCAAACGTATTGCGGCCACAACAAACGAGTTAGAACCCCGGACACTATGCTCAACAGATCCCTGACAACGACAGTGGTATTCGCACTTGTTCTCGCCATGTTTGTGGCCTGGGCTGGGCATACCTATACGTTGTCGGTAACGACGAAACCGCCTGCCTGGGAGATCGCACAAGACGCCTATCACTCCCATGAAGAGCAAGCCGAGATGTCGTGTGCGAGCTGCTCGGATCACTATCACTCCCCGTTGACCCCTGACCATCAGCACGAAACGCCACAGCTCACTTCCGCGTTGAGTTTGGCCGCGCAACCGAAGCTCTCTATGCAAGTCGATGCACCACGCTATTCCGTTCCCCGCCCGCCGATTTTCTTGATCGAGCGGCCGCCCCGTCCTTCGTTCGCATCCTGACCATGGCCGCACTGCGGCCTTTGATTCCTGCAACGTAGGATTGATCTATGTATTCGCACTCGATGAGCGGCGTTGACGCATTTACTGCGCCTTCGCGTCGCCTGCTACCGCTGCTGTTTTTATTTGTCGCATCACTTTTCCTTGCAATGCCCGAGGCGATGGCTCATGCCGTCGCCGAAGGTGACAAGGGATTCATCCAGGAAAGCTCCGGCGTCATGTTGCTGCCCTTCATCTACATGGGCGCCAAGCACATGATGACGGGCTACGACCACTTGCTGTTTCTGTTCGGGGTGATCTTCTTCCTCTACCGCCTGAAAGATGTTGGGCTCTACGTCACGCTATTCGCCATAGGCCACTCGGTCACGCTGCTGCTGGGTGTACTGACTGAGATCAGCATCAGTTCTTACATCATCGACGCCATCATCGGTTTTTCGGTGGTGTACAAGGCGCTCGATAATCTGGGCGCATTCCAGCGCTGGTTCGGTTTCCAACCCAACACCAAGATGGCCACGCTGATCTTCGGTCTGCTCCATGGTTTCGGTTTGGCCACCAAGATCCAGGAGTACGAAATCTCGCCTGACGGCCTGATTCCGAACCTGGTCGCCTTCAACGTTGGTGTCGAGATCGGCCAATTGCTGGCCCTCAGCGCGATTCTCATTCTGATGGGGTATTGGCGGCGCACCGGCAGTTTCTGGCGCCACGCCTATACCGTCAACGTCGCCATGATGAGTGCCGGTTTCCTCCTGATGGGTTACCAGATCACCGGCCTATTTGTCTCCGCGTAAGGAATTCTGACCATGTTCAATACTCCGCTTCCAACTGTTAATGAATTGCCCAGCACTCGCAAACTGGTGCGCTCGACTGTCATTGCACTGCTGACTGCGATCGGCCTGCTGGTAACCGTGGTCATGCCTTCGGAATATGCCGTTGATCCTACAGGCGTGGGCCGCGCACTGGGTCTGACCCAAATGGGCGAGTTGAAGATCATCCTCGCGCAAGAGGCGCTGGCAGATGCAGCGCCGCCGCAAGCAATAGCTCCAGCTCCAGCTCCAGCTCCGCAGATTGCGCAAATACAACCTGCTGCGTTACCTGCGACCCAACCAGCGGCGGCAACTGCCCCAGCTTTGAAGACCAATCAAATGACCGTCACGCTCAAGCCAGGTGAAGGGACAGAAATCAAACTGGAAGTGCTGAAGAACAAGACTGTTAGCTATGAATGGACAGCGGTTGGTGGGCCTGTGAACTACGACACGCATGGCGAGCCCTACAACGGAGAAAAGGGTTACTTCCACAGCTACAACAAGGGCAAGCAGGTCAAAAGTGATAAAGGTGAATTCACCGCCATTTTTGACGGCACCCACGGCTGGTTTTGGCGTAATCGCAGCAACAACGATGTGACCATCTCACTGAAAACGACCGGCGATTACTTGAGCGTCAAACAGTAACTCGAAGCGGCGATGGCTGTTTTACTGCCGAAAATGCAGCGCTCAGCCTTACCACAGCCCATTTATTTCATCCATTTTTGAAGAGTCTTCCCATGCCCCCCCCCAACAACGCTGATTCGTTCGATGGTCCTGATCTGCTTCCTTGGTCTGATGACGGCATGCGGTGGTGGAGAGAAAGGCGCAACCTCCGAAAGCGCTGAGCACGGCCATTCACACGAGTAACACCCTAAAAAACAAGGCCGCAAATGCGGCCTTCGTTTCTACATTTATTCTTAACTCAACAACACCCTCCTCACCCGGTACTCTTCAACCTCTACAACCGTCATGCTCCACTCCTGCCACTTGAGCTTATCCCCAACTCATGACCAACCCCGCGAGCGTCTGATAGTCATCAGTTGAGGTCAGCTCAGATTATTTGATTCAAAAAGCAGCTTCAGTCACTGCGACCGCTTGCACTCAACTCACCATTAATAAAAAGGGCAATGAAGAGGCGGTGCCCCACAAGCTGCTAGTAAAGAACGGCAAAGAGGGGTAAACCTTTGAAAGGTCGACGTAGACCTTACAATTTGACCACACCACAAGAGCCGACACCCGGCTGCATAAATTGATGTGGATCAACCGTGGCACTTCGATGTGCTGTAATGTTGAAAAATCAAAACCCGCTAATCAGTACCGGAGATTCTCCATGTTCTGGTTTCGCCATCGTCAACCAACGTTCATACGCCTCGCCATCGTGCTGTGGGTGTTAGCGTTTGGTCTGGCAGCGACCCAGGGATGTCTGGTACAGCCCAGCCACAATCCGGCAACTCATGTCTCGCTGAACACCGCGCAAGATCACGATAGCCACGACACCCATGCCCTCGGTTGCCTTCAGCACTGCGCCGATGCGGCGATAGCTGTAAGTCCTTCGCTCCATCTTCAAATATTTAACCTGTCCAGTTGGACGTTTCTGTTCCTGATCCCGGCGTTGCTGATTTCGTATCCCGCCAACCCCTCCGCTTTTGCCTTTCTTGCATTACGGCGCCCTGTACCGGCCAGACCGCCTGCCCGCTTGATTTTCGTCCGTTCCAACGATTAATCCGACCTTCTGCGCGCCGATCTTCGGCGCACTGTCTGACTGCGCCAACCCGGTGCGGCTTGGTATTACCTGAGTTGTCCTCACCCTTTGGAGATTGCCATGCATGCCTCATTGAAATTTATCCTCGCCACCCTGCTCGTGAGCAGCCCACTCATGGCCTCGGCAGTCGATGAGCATCACCCGGAGCAGGCGCCGACCACGCCCGCCCAGACAAGCGAAGCAGCTACACCGATGCAAAACAATGTCATGACCGAGCAAATGCAAAAAATGCAGGCTGCACATGACAAGGCAGCCGCCGCCAAGACCCCTGCCGAGCGACACGCCGCCATGCAGGAGAGCATGAAGACGATGAAGGACAGCATGGCCATGATGCATAAGAACTGTCATGGCATGGGCATGGCCGGCAACAAAGACGGCATGGAGATGGGAATGATGAACATGATGATGAAAATGATGGATCAGCAATCGAGCATGATGAAGATGCCGATGAGCAAGTGACGCGTACAAGCCTGTAGGCAATGCAACGGCGGTTTTACCTTTGCCAATATGCCAAGGGTAAAACTGCCGCCCGTTGACCTATACGACGCATCACTAACAGCACTTCCCTCAGGAGTACAGAACCATGATGAATTCACCACATTCCGCTAACACCTCCCCAACATTTTGGAGGAGCAAACCCGGCATAGCACTCGGCATGCTGCTGGTGATCGTGCTGTTCTATCTGGCAAGAGAACACTACGGCCATATGCTGGGCTTACTGCCTTACATGATTTTGCTGTTGTGCCCGCTGATGCATTTTTTCGGGCACCACCACGGTGGTCACCGTCATCACGGCGAAACCTCAGCCTCAACCAAGGATGCGAACAGGAGTTAGCTCATGCCCACCCCTGAGCTTCGTTCAGAGCACGACCCATTACAGAAGTCTGAACCCCAACTCACCGGCTCCCATGATCCGGTATGTGGCATGACCGTCAGTAACGACAGCCAGTTCAGCACGGAATATGAGGGGCAAAACTACCGGTTCTGCAGCCAGAAATGCCAAACGACCATCAGGGCAGCGCCCAAGCGTTATCGAATATCTCAACTGAAAATCGAACAAGTCCAAATTCACCACGATGCTCGCGCTGGTTTCCGCCGGACTCGGCGTCGGGTTACTACCCGCCCATGCCGGGCGGGCGCTGCCCGCCAATGTCATTTTCAAACCCTTGGAACTGGGGAGTTGGTTGATCCGCCAGCTCAAAAAAGTGCGCGGAATGCAGCCTACCGGTGTGTCCAAAACCCTCGATACCCGTAGACAGGGTCGCACCACGCAGGCCCATTTCTTTGGCCAAATCAACAATCCATTCGCCGAGCATCTTCCCTTGATAGCGACGATTCTGTTGAGTAAAGAAAACCACTAGAAAACCTTTCATGTTCATCTCCTCAGCGCGTGCCAATCATTTGATAGGACAAAAGCCCGGCAGCGGTCATTACCAACGAGCCTACGACGTGTAATGAAATTGAGCCGAACGCCCAGAGCAGTCTGCCCTCCTGAATCAGGGCAACTGTTTCGGCTGAAAACGTGGAGATAGTAGTAAGCCCCCCACAGAACCCCGTGATGATCAGCAGGCGCCACTCAGGGCTTAGGGAGGGGGATGCGGCCAAGAATGCGAGGGCCAAGCCAATGATGTAGCCCCCGACCATGTTTGCCACCACAGTCCCAGGGGGAATTGTCGGGAACAACGCGTTTAGCTTTATACCTAGGAGCCAACGTAACCAGGCACCAAGCGATGCGCCGATAGCGATAACTAGTAGTGATTTCATCATGGTTGCATGTCTCCTCTGGGCTGATTTAGCCGAGGAGGTGCTGATAACCGCACAGTACGAGAGGGGGCTGATATGAGATTTGAAGTCACGATCCTGTCCTAAATTGGAGGACAGGGACACACCTACGCACCCTGTCCAGGGTTCACGTAGGCATCATCAGCACGAAGGCGGTTAAAGGAGGAATGCCATCTCCTGTTTTTATCCTATAGCAGCGGCGCTAAGACTTTCAAGCCACCAAATGTTGATAGGCACGTACTTTTCAAGACTAGCAGTTGTGACCAGGCGGTTATCGACTGAACAGGTTTCGCATCCACAACGCCGACCAGAATACCCCACGCCCCTCGCATTGCCGTTCAAGAAATGGATCGTTTTCCAATTGATCATTGAGTCGAGGCATCAATACAACCCGCTTTGGTGTATACACCCGACTGCTCCGGGACACCTTTGTTGACACTCGACAATGAGGCGTACAACTCGACCTGTGCCTGACAATTTCCTTTTCGGTTCAGGGTTATGCTGTGAGGCACTGGGCTTACCGAACAAGAGCCCTCTTGCTTGAGTACAAGGTACGCATGTTTTTCAATTGGGCTTAGCAGGCTCTGGGTGGAGAAGGAACACCCACTCAGAATCAGCTTTTCCCCTGAAATCTTGAAGGCAAGGGGCGCCTGATTCTGAGATTCGGAGGTGGTCCATTCACCTTCAGCCCAAGTCCCAACAACCGTTTTATCCATTTCAAACGATTGCTTAGGGGATGACTCTTTTTGATCGCAGCCACTGCCTAGCAACACTGCGAGCAAAACGGGTGAAACAGTTAAGACACTTGTGAACCGGTTCATGACTTGCCTCCAACACTTGCCTGCCTTACCTCAAATGCCTGGCTGCTGGTAGCGATTGGCTGCAAGCCTTTCAGAGCGGCTTCACATCGCCTCGGCATGCCTCGGTAACCCGATAGAAATCAGTGCTGCGAGCAGCACAAAGGCGCTCGATATCCACAAGCACGCGCCTAACCCATACACCTGATAAACCCAGCCGGAGAGTACCGTGCCGATCAACCGTCCCATGGCGTTGGACATGTAATAAAAACCCACATCCAGCGACACGCCATCTTCCTTGGCGTAGGACACGATCAGGTAGCTGTGCAACGACGAGTTCACCGCAAACAGAGCGCCAAAAACCATCAGTCCGCCGAGCAACACCACCTGTTGCGACAGCCCGGTGTTCAGAGCGAGAGCAATGGCCGCGGGCAGGCCCGCCAGTGCAAGTGCCCACAAAAACGCCGCACGACCATCCGGTACGTGCCCCCGTTTCTTTCCAGTGATGTTGGGCGCGAAGGACTGCACGATGCCGTAGCCAATCACCCAGACCGCCAGAAATCCACCGACCTTCCAGAAGTCCCAGCCGAAGACACTGCTCAGGTACACCGGCAAGGCCACTACAAACCAGACATCGCGGGCGCCGAACAGGAACATCCGCGCCGCTGAGAGGATATTGATCGCCCGGCTTTTGGACAGAATGTCGCGAAACTTTGGCTTGGCTTTGGCTTTGCCCAAGTCCTTCTTCAACAGAATCAAGCTGCTGATCCAGATCAGCGCCAAGACACCCGCCATGGCCAGCAAGGCGCCTTTGAAGCCGATGAGTGCCAGCAAGGCTCCGCCGAGAAAGAAGCCGACACCCTTGAGTGCGTTCTTCGAGCCGGTGAGGATCGCCACCCACTGGTAGAGCTTGCCCTGCTGCCCATCAGGGACCAGAAGCTTGATGGAGCTTTTGGCACTCATCTTGTTAAGGTCTTTGGCAATCCCCGACAGCGCCTGAGCGCCCATCACCCATGGGATGGTCAGCCAGGCTACCGGAACCGTCAGCATCAGCAGCGCCGCGACCTGGATGCCCAGCCCGATGTTCATGGTTCGGTTCAGCCCCAACCGAGCGCCTAGGTAGCCACCCACCAGGTTGGTGATCACGCCAAAGAGTTCGTAGAACAGAAACAACGCCGCGATTTGTAGTGGGCTGTAGCCCAACGCGTGAAAATGCAGCACCACCAACATGCGCAAGGCGCCGTCGGTGAGGGTGAATGCCCAGTAGTTGCCCGTCACGAGCAGGTACTGCCGCACTTCCGGAGCGAGGGCTGACAACGCTTTCATGACCGCTCCTTAGACTGCCAGACCAACCATTTTGGCCAGTTCGACGGTACGGTTGGCATAGCCCCACTCGTTGTCGTACCAGGCGTAAAGTTTGACCTGGGTGCCATTGATAACCATGGTCGACAGCGCATCGATGATCGATGAGCGCGGGTCAGTACGGTAGTCGATGGACACCAACGGACGCGTCTCGAAACCGAGGATGTCTTTCAGCTCGTTCTCGGCAGCGTGCTTGAGGAGTTGATTCACTTCTTCGACGGTCGTGGCGCGCTCGACCTCGAAGACACAGTCAGTCAGCGAAGCGTTGGCTAGCGGCACGCGTACGGCGTGACCATTCAGTCGTCCACGCAGCTCCGGGAAAATTTCGGCGATGGCGGTGGCCGAGCCGGTGCTGGTCGGAATCAAACTCATCCCCGAAGCACGCGCACGACGCAGATCCTTGTGCGGCTGATCGAGAATGCTTTGGGTGTTGGTCAGGTCGTGGATGGTGGTGATCGAACCGTGGCGAATGCCCAGCTTTTCGTGGATCACTTTCACCACTGGCGCCAGACAGTTTGTGGTGCAAGAAGCAGCGGTGACGATTCGATGTTCAGCCGGCTTGAACAGCTGATGGTTGACGCCCATGACGACGTTCAATGCCCCTTTTTCCTTCACCGGAGCGCAGACCACCACACGCTTCACGCCTTGGTCGAGGTAAGCCTGCAACACCGCCACGGTTTTCATCTTGCCGCTGGCCTCGATCACCAGATCGCAGCCCGACCAGTCGGTGTCCGCAATCGCTTTGTTCGCGGTGACCTTGATGCGCTTGCCGCCAATGACCACCTGATCGCCTTCAGCGCTGGCTTCGTTGTGCCAACGACCATGCACCGAGTCGAAATTGATCAGGTGCGCATGGGTTACTGCATCGCCTGCCGGATCGTTGATCTGCACGAACTCAAACTCCGGCCAGTTCCAGGCGGCTCGCAGAGCGAGGCGACCGATCCGGCCAAAACCATTGATGCCAACTTTGATAGTCATGTTGTTGTGCTCTGTATCTGTTGTCAGTGAGAGTTCGACTGAGTGTCGAACTGGCCGATGTATTCAATGTGGGCTGGATGCTGGATGGCCCGCGGACGCAACGACTGAACATCGCGGATGGCATCGCTGAATGGCACACCGCTTTCGATCAACAGTTGAGCCGCGATCAAACCGGTACGGCCCGAGCCGCCCTTGCAATGGATGGCAATGGTTTTCCCTTCGGTCAGCAACTGCTGGAGTCGCGGATGATGCTGTTCCCATGCGGCTTTGAATGCTTCGCCAGGCGCTTGATCGTCTTCTACTGGCAGGTGAAACCACTCGATGCCTAGCATTTGGCATTCTTCCGGCAGCAGGTCGATCTCGTTTTGAAGCAACTCTTCGGTCGGCATCAGCGTCAGCAAGGCCGAGGCCCCCGCTTCCTTGAGGGTTTGCAGCGCCTCGAAAGGCTTGGTGCCCTTCGTGCCTGGACACGGGGTGAAGATCAATTGACCATTGAACTGTGCCAGCGACAGTACGGAATATGGGTGTTGTTGCACGGCTAAAAATCCTCAGATGGAGCGCTGATTGACACGTTTCATAAGTTCTTCCGCCGACTCTTTGCGCTCGGAATAACGATCCACCAGATAGTCCTGGCGGTCGCGAAGCAGCAGCGTGAATTTCACCAACTCTTCCATCACATCAACGACACGGTCGTAGAACGGAGAAGGTTTCATCCGGCCGTTATCGTCGAACTCCATATAGGCCTTCGGCACGGAGGACTGGTTGGGGATGGTGAACATGCGCATCCAACGTCCCAGCACTCGCAGCTGATTGACCACGTTGAACGACTGCGAGCCACCGCATACCTGCATGACCGCGAGGGTTTTTCCCTGGGTCGGGCGTACCGCGCCCATCGCCAGTGGCACCCAATCAATCTGCGCTTTGAACACTGCGCTCATGGAACCGTGACGCTCTGGAGAGCACCAGACCTGCCCCTCGGACCACAGCATCAGCTCGCGCAGCACCTTCACACGTAGATGATCGTCGGGTGCGTCATCTGGCAGCGGCAAACCTGACGGATTGAAAATCCGCGCCTCGGCGCCGAAATGCTCCAGCAGTCGAGCCGCTTCCTCTACCAAAAGGCGACTGAAGGAGCGCTCACGGGTCGATCCGTACAGCAGCAAAATGCGCGGCTTGTGGATGGAGGTCTTTTCGATACCGAGTTTGTCTGTCGATGGGAGATCAACCAGTTCGGTATCGAGTTGGGGGATAGGGTCATCAAACATAGTCTTTGTCCTGCGCAATGGCGCTCTTGGATTCATCGAACCAGCGGCGTTTCAACCAAAGGGCCACACCGACCAGAGAAATAAGTACCGGTACTTCCACCAGCGGACCAATCACCGTGGCAAAAGCGACCGGAGAAGCCAGGCCGAAGGTGGCAATGGCCACGGCAATTGCCAGTTCGAAGTTGTTGCTCGCGGCTGTGAAAGCCAATGCGGTGGTGCGCGGGTAGTCAGCCTTGAGCAGCTTGCCCATCCAGAAGCTAATGAAAAACATCACCACGAAGTAGATCGTCAGAGGGATCGCGATGCGCAATACATCCAACGGCAATTGCAGCACCACATCCCCCTTGAGGCTGAACATGGCCACGATGGTCAACAGCAGCGCCACCAGCGTCAGCGGGCTGATCTTGGGAATGAAGCGTTCCTGGAACCAAGCCTCGCCTTTACGGGCGATGAGAATCTTGCGGGTAAGAAATCCCGCCAGGAACGGCACACCCAGATAGATCAGAACCGACTCGGCAATGGTGACAAAGCTGGTCTCGATCACACTGCCTTCCAGCCCGAACAGCGGCGGCAATAGCCCCAGAAAGATCCAGGCATACACGCTGAAAAACAGGATCTGGAAGATGCTGTTGAACGCCACCAATCCGGCGACGTACTGATTGTTGCCACCTGCGATCTGATTCCAGACCAGCACCATCGCGATGCAACGAGCCAAGCCGATCAGGATCAGGCCGGTCATGTATTCCGGCTGGTCCCGCAAGAAGATGATCGCCAGCGCGAACATCAACACCGGGCCGATGACCCAGTTCTGGACCAAGGACAAAACGAGGATGCGCTTGTCCTTGAAGACTTCCGGCAGCTCCTCATAACGAACCTTGGCCAGAGGCGGATACATCATCACGATCAAGCCAATAGCGATGGGTATGTTGGTTGTGCCCACGGAAAGACTGTTGAGCCACTGCGGCCTGCCTTCGAACAGGCTCCCCAAACCGATGCCCAAGGCCATGGCGAGAAAAATCCACAGGGTCAGGTATCGGTCCAGGAAGGAAAGGCGGCTTTTACTCATGATCATTGCTCCTGTGGTTACAGCGTGCTAATCAGGGCCAGCTCTGCCTTGAGCTGTTCGGCATTCAGTTGGGAATGCGGTAAAGCCAGGAAGGCTTCAATACGGGTTCTGATCTGCTCCAACGTGGCTTCAAAAGCCGCCTCGATCTCTGCTTGAGTTCCGTGGTATTCCGAAGGGTCAGCCAGCCCCCAGTGGGCCTTGGTGGCCGGTCCGAAAAATACCGGGCAGGCCTCACCGGCAGCCTTGTCGCACACCGTGATGACAAAATCGGGAGCCAGGTTCACATGGACATCGCTGGACTTACTGAACAATCCGTCTGTCGAAATAACTGCTTTCTCCAACGTTTTTAGACTCAGCGGATGCACTCCCCCTTTGGGCTGACTGCCAGCGCTGTAGGCTTTCATGCCTTCCGGTGCCAAGTGATTGAAAACCGCCTCACAAAGGATGCTGCGACAGCTATTGGCAGTGCAGAGGAACAGGATTTTCATCGAGCGATCTCGTAGTCGAAGGCGGAATCAGGCGATTTTGCTTTCACAGCACACGGCTGCCCGTTCAGGACGGTCACCCATTTCATCAAGGCGTTTGGCATCAGGGCTCAACCAGTGCTTGTTGCTTTCCAGCACGGTGGTCAGCACTTGATGAACCCAATCAGGGAGATTCGGGTGCAGTCGGTAATACACCCATTGGCCTTGCCGACGGTCCGACAACAGGCCGCAAGTACGCAGTTGCGCTAGGTGCCTGGAGATTTTCGGCTGACTCTCGTTCAACGCGCAGGTCAGCTCGCAAACACAAAGCTCTCCTTCACGGGTGATGAGCATCATCGTGCGGACCCGAGTGTCGTCAGCAAGGCATTTGAAAACAGTGGTCGGTGTCAGATGGTCAGCCATATCGTTTTCTCAGTGTTTGTTTTTGACCAAGACGAACATCTTGATGCGCTCATGAATTTCGTGAAGGGTGTGACGGAAGGCATCGGGTTTGGTGCTGGTGACCGGGTCTTCAAAACTCCAGGCCAATGCCTCACCCGCTCCAGGTAAAGACAGGCATTCCGCTGCGGCTTTATCACACAAGGTGATGACGTAATCGAAACGCTCACCACGGAATTCGTCTATCGACTTGCTACGTAATCCTTCGGTGCTCACACCGATGTGTGAAAGCGCCTCGAAGGTGCGCGGATCTACCTGAGTTGGAGTTGTGCCGGCGCTGAACGCCTCGAAATGCTCCGAATCGGTATGCCTCAGCAACGCTTGGGCCAACTGGGAGCGTGCAGCGTTGGCAGTACAGACGAACAGGACACGGGCTTTGCTGGTCATTGTGAAGCCTCAGCTCATATGCGGTTTAACGAATATATGTTTTTCCGCATGCAAGGTAAAGAGTCAACGACCCATTAATCCATCAAAACGATTGGACTCCGCCGAGCACCTTCAATGAAAGCTGTGTATTAAGGCGCTAGCCAGCCTTCCGTGTCTCTTCAAATATCTGCGGCGGTGCATATATGGTTTCTGTAATGAATCTGTTACTCACCCAGAAATAGGTCGCTCCTTGGTTCAAGGACTACCTGGACGTGCAAAAGAAAATAAGAAGGTCGCCCCTAACCCGCCCCGGTCATCGAGGGCGGGTTCGGTTACTGCGCACTAGGCTTTGCAACAACCCGGCGAGGTACGAGGCGCGGCCTCAAGGATTGTCTCTCCGGTGCCACAACAAGACGTCTGACTTGCCGAAGCCTTCAAGCGATCATCGACTTCATCGAAATCCGAGTTGCAAATGCCCGTTTCCGGGAGGATCAGCTCAACCCTTTTGGCCGCATCCCAATCACCCGCCAGCGCCGCGACGACAGAGCGAACTTGCTCATACCCAGTCATCAACAAGAACGTAGGCGCCCGACCATAGCTCTTCATCCCAACAATGAACAAACCTTCCTCAGGATGGGCAAGTTCTATCGCGCCATGAGGTCTGACCGTACCGCAGCTGTGCTCGTTGGGATCGATCATTGGAGCGAGCAACACTGCGCTTTGAGTTGCGGGATCAAGTGCGATACGCAACTCGGCGAGCAGGCTCATGTCAGGTCGGAATCCGGTCGCCACAATGATTTGGTCCACAGGTGGAAGTATCTGGTCTCCCGCCTTCACAACCAACCCTTGGCCATTGCCTACAACCTGATCAATAGCGACGTTTTTGAACAGCTCGATCACGCCGTCATTCAGCAATTGGCGAATCTTCAGGCCGAGCTTTCCGCGCTCTTCCAATTGATCATTCGCACCACCACCCAGAATGCGCTCAAGAGAATTACCCCGGATCGCCCATAGCACTTTGGTTTGCGGTGCCTCCTGAATCAGACGCACCAGATCCTGTAGGGCGTTAAACGCGGAGTGACCACCACCCACCACCAGCACTCTTTTGTTGGCATAGCGATTCCGCGCACGACCCAGCACCTCCGGAATGCCGTACGCAATGTGCGCTGCATGCTCGATCTCGCCCAATGCAGGGATGCCATGGGCGCCCATCCAGTTTGGTGTCAGGTAGGTGCCCGAGGCATCAATGACAGCACTGGCAAGCACATCCTGTTCACCCGCCGGCCCTGCGACACGCAGTAAAAAAGGAGCTGCCGATCTGCCCTGGGTCTTCATCACATCCTGACCGACGCGAGTGGCTGCCAGAACACGGGTATTGAACTGCAAGTGACGCTTGATCTGTTCGAGGTCGGCGAAAGGTCGAACAAACCGGTCCAGCAGTTCACGACCCGTTGGATACTCGTTCTCCGGTGGTGGAGTCCAACCATCGGCCAGCAGAAGATTGGCCGCCTCCTTGTCCACATTGAACTGCCACGGAGAGAACATCTTCACATGCGCCCATTCTTCAATGCTGGCCCCAGCCTCCGGACCAGCTTCCAGGATCAGCGGAGTGATACCTCTGGCCAGCAGGTGAGCGGCTGTGGCGAGGCCCACTGGGCCTGCACCGATTATGGCGACGGGAAGGTGAGTGTTATCCATGATCGACTCCTTCAGGTTGGCTGATTGTTCGCGAACAGGCGCTCGACAATCGCGCAGTCGAGCCAACGTCCTTCTAGGCAGGCGTGTTTTTCATATACCCCCACTTGGCGGAAACCGCAGGCTTCGCACAATGCGAGGCTGGAGTGATTGAAGGTAAAAATGCGTGAAAGGACTTTCCAGAATCCGCGAGCTTCGGCTTCTTTCAGCAGTGCCTGAAGTAACTGTTTGCCTAGCCCCTGGCCGCGAACACTGCGATCTAGGTAAATGGAAAAATCCGCAATGCCGTCGTAACAGGCACGAGCGCGATAACTACTGAGTCCTGCCCATCCAACAACCTGATCCGTCTCATCGACCATGACCAACACTGGATAGCGCTCCATTGATTTGATGCGATCAAGCATGTCTGCCGGGCTTCGAGGAGTCGTTTCAAACGTAGAGCTACGCTCCTCGATCCCCTGGTTGTAGATGGCGGCTATTGAAACAGTGTCTTTAGTTTCAGCTAAACGAACTCGCATTGTTGGAGCCCCATTACGTTGGTAGTAACAACATTATTGGCAAAAAAAGGGAAGTTCTTCCCTTTCATTCCTTGCTCTTCACGGCTGGGCAGCACTCATTCACGAGCCCGCAGCGAATCTCCGTGGCCCGCGTAATCTGTCTGAGTAAACTCAGCGCTCCCTGCCTAGCCTCAGCTGAGAGGTTCTCGATCATCGCTCGCTCCTCTGCAATCAGGTCAGCTCTGATTTTCGCGTATAGCTCACGCCCAGCATCCGTTGCCTGGATTCGTACTGCACGCCGATCTTCATCATCCTCAACACGTGACACATACCCCTTGCGTTCCAGGGTATCGATCACTCGACTCGCCGTGCTCTTGTCCAAGAACATTTCTTCGGCCAAAACCTGAAGGCGCAGTGCGCCCCTTTTGACCAGCGTCTCGACGGCATAGCATTGGGTGACCGATACGTCGTAACAGCAAATCCGATCACGATCACGGAACTGATGGACGCGAACCAACTGATTCAACGCTTCGTATAGGTCCTCGGAATCCTGAGTCAACTGATCGTTTTTACGCTTCGTCATAACCGTCACAAATTAGTTGTTAGCTGCAACAATAATCCTGGTATCCCGAAAGCGTCAACACCGATCTCTCGGTTGACGATAACCAAAGGAAGGCGATAGCTTGTTGTTACTGACAACAAAAAAATGAGCACGTCGGTCATGACACTTCCAGAACAGATCCATCCCCCGATCAATCGCTCCAGACTCGTATGGGCGATGGGTTTTACTCAAATTCTCGCCTGGGGTTCGACCTACTACTTGCCCGCAGTGCTTGCGTCTCCGATAGCCAAAGAGACGGGATGGTCCATCACCAATGTGGTGGGCGGTCTGTCCTGGGGACTTTTGGTAGCGGGAGCCTCCTCGCCGGCCGTTGGTCGTCAGATTGACCGCCACGGCGGACGCTCTGTCCTAGCGGCCAGTTCACTGCTGCTGGCTCTCGGCATGCTACTAATGGGACTGGCGGGCAACGTTGCCACTTACTATGTCGCCTGGACGTTGATCGGTGTTGCCATGGCGGCGGGTTTATACGACGCAGCCTTCTCAACCCTGGGACGACTGTTCGGCGAAGGGGCTCGAACGTCAATTACCGGGCTGACCTTGTTAGGTGGGTTCGCCAGTACCATAGGTTGGCCGGTGATCGCAGGACTGGAAAGTTGGATCGGCTGGAGAAACGCCTGCTTTGTTCTCGCGGCTGCTCATCTCTTGATTGGGCTACCCATCCACTCGCTGTTGATTCCTGGAAGCACAAAACAACCACCCCACCCCGTCATAACAGAATCACCCAGCGCGTCCGAGCTTCACCCCAAGACCACCAATTATCTATTCTTATTGATTGGCGCCATGCTGACGGTTCTAGCGCTGGTCGTATCAGGTATCTCAGTACACCTGCTTAATGTCCTCAAGCAGCTGGGAATCGCGACCGCTGTGGCCTTGGCCATCGGCATGGTGATTGGTCCCTCGCAAGTCTTGGCACGGGTGGCAGAGTTTTCCATAGGCAGAAATCTCCACCCGACCTGGTCAGCGCGGGTCGGTGTGTTTCTATGCCTGGTCGGGTTGGGATTATTGATCTCAGGGATGCCCTGGATGGCCTTCGTGGCGATCGCACTCTACGGCGCAGGCAACGGCATCCTAACGATCGCTCGCGGCACCCTCCCCTTGGCGCTGTTTGCCCCGCAAGGCTACGGAGCGAGAATGGGGCTTCTCGCCAGGCCGGTACTCGTGGCCCAGGCCGGCGGCCCGATAGCCGCCGCATTTGTTTTGCAGAACTTTGGAGCCTCGGCACTGCTTGTCGTTATGTGCGGTTTGGTTTTGCTGTGCTTCATCGCCAGCTGGCGCCTTCCAACGACTCGACGCACTGACTAAACGTTGCTGCGGTTGAGATTCGTCAACTGCCAAGTTGTCTTCTAAACAGGCATACCGCGGACAAATCGCATCAAGCTGGGCATGATGTAAGACGCATCCTGGCCGACACCTCTGAGGGTCGCTGAAGCAAAGTTCCGTTGCTTCGGCAGACCGACAAAATACAGCCCAGGTAGGTGCTCGGCCTGCCCGTTACGATGAGCCCAATATTCATCGCCTGGGCATTCCAACCCGCTCAAAAATTCCAAGTTCGGGCGAAATCCGGTAGCAAACACCAGGCTATCGGCTTCAGTGTGCTGCCCATCAGCCCAGATCACGCCGGTTGGTGTTATCGCCTCGAACATCGGCTTACGCTCGAACAACTTTTTCTTAAGGGCTCGACGATAGATCCCGTCATCAAGCACCGGCGTACTTTGGTCATTCAACCAACGGGTCTTTTCCAACCCCGACCATTTCAACCACGCATGAAAATCCAGACCCAGTATCTTTTGTGGAAAAAACCGGATTGGCTCCCTGCTTGCCAGCACGACTTTGCTCACATGGGCCAGTTCATAAGCAATTTGAACAGCCGAGTTCGCAGCACCGACCACAACCACTCGTTGATCACCAAAGCCTTCGGCATTTCGATATTCCGCGCTGTGCAAACTGCGCCCGAGAAAGCCCTGAAGCCCTTGAATATCTGGAATGAACGGCTGATTGAATCCCCCCGTACACACGACCAGCGCCCTGGAGCAGAAAATTTCTCCATCGTCCGTTTGAAGCTGAAACAGCCCGCGCGCTCTTCGTACATGCTGCACGCGGGTGTACTGACGAACTGGCAATCTGAATGCCTTTGCATAGTCTTCCAGATAGCGTACGACATCATCACGAAGCGGGTAATGATCAGGTTCTGCCGGGAAGCGCATGCCTGGCAATGACGAGTAAGCAGCTGGAGAAAAAAGCTTCAGACTGTCGTAGTAATTGCGCCAATTCCCTCCCGGTGACCGCTCAGCATCCAAAATCAGGAACCTAAGGTTTTGCTGCTGTAAGTGCCAACCGCACGCTAATCCTGCCTGGCCTGCACCGATCACAATGACATCCAAGATTTCATTTATTACATTCATATATGCACACTCATGCACACTACAGAGCAAAAAAAACTATCCGGACGTACCTGGGCAGCAGAATGGGGCGAGGCTTTTCATATGCTGAAGAATGGCTTCGAGGCGTGTCACCACTGCCGGACCATCCACCTCGTAGAACATCTGCCTGCTGACCTTGGTACCGCGGACGATACCTGCCTCTAACAGTACTTGCAGATGCCGGGAAACAACTGAGCGTTCCTGGGGCAGTGCTTCCGCAATCTCTCCGATGTCGGCGCGCCCCAGTTGCATCACGCGCTTGAGCACAGCTACACGCGAAGGCTCGCAAAGCGCCTTGAAGAAAGCGCCATCGAGAGACTCGATTGCAGCGTCAATTGCGCGGGTTCGGTTAAGGATTCGATTAGTCATGCAACCGACTATATGTGCATATCCATGCACACGTCAACACTCTGCAATTGCACCTCTCCTAAGGCTAAAAGCTGTGCCGTGAAGGTAACCAACTCACCGAGAAAGCCAACAATTTAGGGTGTAACCCCAGGTGGTGTTGGTAAAGATTCCACCGAGAGCCAGTCGTTTTGTAGGGGTAAAAACGCTCGAAAATAAAAAGGGGTCGCGAGATAAAGTCTCGCAACCCCTTGATTTATATGGTCGGGACGGAGTGATTCGAACACTCGACCCCTAGCACCCCATCTCCTTTTTCATACTTCTTGAAAGCTTCCAAAGTTTTACTCTGGATTTTTCCAAGCTAGTATTTGCTTGAGCTCCAGCGGTGTTCTGCTCTACGAGAGTCCAGTAACGTCCATCAAGAGCCGACGTTTTTGTGGGGGTAAAAGTAGGGGGAGTCCGTTTTATGGCTAAAATTACCATTAAAGAACTCGAAGCACTGACCGCCAATGATGCCGGTCGCATCCTCCGCGAGGATGGTAATCTCGCCGGTCGAATCTCAGTCCGTAAGGACGGCGTATCGGTCAGCTTTTTCTATCGCTATCGGTGGGGCGACCAGAACAAAGAATACTCCTGCGGGTCCTGGCCGCGCAAATCCCTGACGGACATCCGCAAGACACGCAACCAAGCCCGGACGCTCATTGATGAGCAGATCAATCCCAACGAGCACAAGAAAACCGCCAAGGCACAGGCCTACGCCGCGGCTAACGTAGAGGCCGAACAAGTAAAAACGACGAAGGTGCAAACGCTGACCGTCCAGGATCTGGCCAAGGCCTGGCTGTTGGATGGCGTGGCGCGTAAAGACAGCAATGCCGAGTTGAAACGACGCTTTAACAAGGACCTTTTGCCAGCACTTGGCAAGACAGCGGTGAACAATGTTTCCGAACACGATGTTCGGGCGCTGATCCGGGCCGTGGTCAACCGCGGCGCTCACCGGCAGGCCATCAGCTTCTTCGCCGACCTCACCCAGATGTTCAGCTGGGCTAGAAAGCGCCAACCTTGGCGGGCGTTACTGGTTGAGGGTGATCCGACTGAACTGGTCGACATCTCCCCATTGATCCCTGTCGACTACGAAGCTGAAAGAAGCCGCATCCTTTCCCCGACTGAGCTGTTGGAATTGCACAACCGCTTCCAGCAAATGACCGCCGATTACGACGCCCTCCCCGCGGGCCAAAAATACGACGGTATTCGGCCGCTAAAGAAGGAAACGCAGCTCGCGCTCTGGATCAGCCTGGGCACCTTGTGCCGGATTGGCGAGTTGCTACAGGCCGAATGGAAAAATGTCGATCTGGACCAGCAGACCTGGTTCCTCCCCAGTGAAAACGTCAAGGGCACCCGGGGCAAGAAGCAGGACCACCATGTCTTCCTCTCCCCCTTTGCCCTGCATTTCTTTCAGGAACTCAAAACCCTGACGGGAGATTCACAGTGGTGTTTTCCCAACAAGCAGGATGAAGGGCATGTGGACGTGAAAGTGGTGAGCAAGCAGGTCGGTGACCGCCAGGCTCGCTTCAAAAACCGCAAGGCCCTCTCTAGACGGCGTCATGACAATACCCTGGTCCTGGCCGACGGCCAGAACGGCGACTGGACGCCGCACGACCTGCGCCGTACGGGCGCAACCATGATGCAGGCTTTGGGGGTCAGCCTGGACGTCATCGATCGCTGCCAAAACCATGTGCTGGCCGGTTCTCGGGTGAGACGCCACTACCTGCATCACGACTATGCCGAAGAGAAGAAACGTGCCTGGAATCTGCTGGGCGATCGACTCAGTGCTGTGTTGTCCTCCACCTACGAGCACTCACCGGCGGAGTCGATGATTTCTTTCCCAGCCTATACCGCGACTGGATTGCTACCGACTTCATAAGTCGGCATCTTCAGTACTGAGTACTCATAGTTTCGTATGACATCGCCGAGCGCGCTATTTGGCTCGATTTCTGCCCATCATGACCGGCAGAAATCGGCCGGTTCTGTTGAAAAAGTAGCTCCCCTATCTGGCCTGCGGCAAAATATCTGCATTGGCCAGCAGGGAAGCACGCAGCATGATGGGACAGTTATCGAGTGGGCAGGATCGGCTGTTTTACTCGTTCAACCTTGAAGATCACATTCCAGCCAATCACCTTCTGCGCAGCATTGATCGGTGTCTCGATCTGAGCGACCTGCGCCATTACCTCGCCGATTTCTATAGCCCGATCGGGCGTCCGTCGATTGATCCTGAACTGATGATCCGCATGCTGATCGTGGGCTATTGCTACCGCATTCGCTCAGAGCGGCGGTTGTGCGAAGAGGCCCATTTGAACCTGGCGTATCGCTGGTTCTGCCGGTTAAGCCTTGAAGATGAAGTGCCCAACCACTCGACCTTTTCCAAAAATAGACACGGCCGTTTTCGGGACAGCGATCTGTTTCGCTGGCTGTTCAATGAAGTGCTGCGTCGCTGCATGGACGCAGGCTTGGTCAAAGGTGAAGGCTTTGCCGTGGACGCCAGCATCATCAAAGCGGATGCCAGCCGGCAGCGCGGTGTACCGGGTGATGAACAGGTCAACTGGAGCGATCCGGCCCTGAGCACCCGCGCCGTGCGTGAGTATCTTGAGGCACTCGATGAAGAGGCTCTGGCCGAAACGCTACCAAAGCGCCTATCGCTGACTGATACTCAAGCCCGCTGGACCGCTGCTCCCGGCGGCCCAGCTTTCTACGCTTACTCTACGAATTATCTCATCGATACCGAGCACGGCGTGATCATGGATGTGGAACCCACGCCGGCTCATCGAACCGCAGAAGTCGAGAGCACCAAGACGATGATTGATCGGGTCGAAGCGCAGTTCGACATCAAGCCAGAGCGCCTCATTGGCGACACCGCTTACGGCACAGCGCCGATGCTGGCCTGGATGGTGGAGGAAAAAGACATCGAACCGCATGTGCCGGTGTGGGACAAAACTGAGCGCAAGAACGACAGCTTTTCGAGTAACGATTTCCACTGGAATGAAGAGGCTGAGGAATACCGCTGCCCAGCCGGCAACGTATTACGCAGCGAATGGCGAGCCTTCAAGAACGAGCGTTCGCACGTCACAAAAGCCAACACCATCATCTTCCGATCCAGACAGACCGACTGCGCGACATGTCCGATGAAAGCCAAGTGCTGCCCGAACACTGCGTTCCGAAAGATCGCTCGCAGCGTCCATGAAGCCGCTCGTGATGTGGCTCGACGCATCGCGGCGACGCCGGAGGACGTGCGCTCTCGCCACGAACGTAAGAAGGTCGAAATGTTGTTTGCCCACCTCAAGCGCATCCTGAAACTGGATCGCTTGCGACTACGTGGCATGAGTGGCGCGTCCGATGAGTTCACGCTGGCGGCCGCGGTACAGAACCTGCGACGTCTGGCCAAACTTGCATCTCAAGGGCCACCTTCTACGGGATAGGTGCGCCTGCACGAAGCAAAAAACCTCAAACTAACCCATTAACAGAGCAGCAAAGGTCAACGAAGGGCCGAGAAACCACTCAATGTAGTGATTAGGTTCTCCGGTGGTGGTCGTGCCTGAGCTCAGGTGAGCTGAAAATCCGACTTTTTCAACAGAATCGGCCAGAAGCGGCCATTCGCTCACAACCGTTTTCTGACCGGTCAGCGCCTGCCTCCCTTTGATCGAGGGCTACACATCATCCCGACTATGGACGCGAGAATGGCACATTGCTAGTCTGCGGGGTCGTAGGCACTGCCAGTTGGACAGATGCCTTCAGAACAAGCTACCTCAGCCAGGAAGGTGCGTGTTGATGCCGGAATGCAGCGCCCTGCGCTACCGATATATAGGGTCAGTCATTACAGGAGACAGCCAAGTCCAGATCTTCCCTTCCGGCTACGCCTCCGCATTCCTCCGTGCCGCTACATAACGGACACTCATGCAGCCGGCAGAATGACCTTCGCGGTGGCACTCCACTGAACTCTTAACTCAGGCCTTCTACCGATACCGAGCCCTACATGGAAAGTGAAAGCAGTAACCCCTACAGCAAATTGATTGAAGGCTTCGAACATGCCGTCGTGCATGTCGCTGTGGTTGTACCACCATCTTCGAAGCCTTCTACATCTGACGCCCCGTCTACATCTGAACGACCTCCTCTGAGTTTGCTGTTCGCATCGGTCTGGTTCCTGGCGTCAGGAAGGCAACTCCCTTCGAGACCTCTCAAGCCCTACTTCAAAAAATTCAAGGAAGAAGGCGCTATTGCGGTCGACCGTATCGTCATGACCGCGGAAGAGGCCGTCCGATGGTACCGAAGCGCATCGGAAGAACTTCATACACCTAGGCCCCTACATGGTTTCCGGGAGGGCTCCGACGACGTCCCCCTCTCCGCTGGCAGACTAAGCGACTTCCCAAGGTGGCCTGTACTGGGCGTGCCAATGGAAAGTGACGACATCACACTTAAATCTGAACGTTCTTCCATCCCCTTCCGTAACCTCGGCATCATGAGGTACTCACGTCGAATTTCAGACAGCCAAGAATGGCCGAGCTTCCTTGACCAAGAGGGACAAAGCAAACATTGTCAGGAAGCTTTCCAATTCCTAGAGCACCACATGCATGTCGATTTTAGGGAGTACCCTGAATATCTGGGTGGGATAGCACTCGCCGTGCCTGACTGCGATGTCCTTTCAGTCCGACAATTCGTTGATCCTAAAGCGGACAGCTCTGAATCGTTGTACTTCCACTTGAAGCCCCACCCAGGCAGGAAGCTTCAAGGTCTAAGCTTGACCTCGATGGAAGGCCAGGAAGGGGTACTCACCTCCTTTGATACAGTTCCGGTACCGGAGGATGGGTTGGTTGAAATTAAAAGGCCATCCTCTATCCACGTCTCTGGGCTAGTTCTGACACACAAGGAGCGCGGGGTGTTGATGCAAACGCCCATGCGACAGTTCATGCGGCAAATGAACATGACGACAGAGGTGGTCGAGCGACGCGTCAAGGTTCAAGCCCCTGAAACAGATAAAAAGAAGAGCCCAGTCAATGAGTACTTTGCCGAAAAGAAAACGTTGGCATCCTCTCGAACATTTGGTGAGGCACCAAACACAACAGACGCCTTTCAGCGTTTGCTGGACGCAAAAAGCGAACGACTGCTCAATCACAGCGCCCAGCTATATGATCAGACCTGGTTTACGACTGACCAACGCAAAGAAGCACTCGAACACATCAGGGAAAAGCTTAAACACGCTCGCTCCACTATTTTCATCGCAGATCCCTACTTCAGCGCAAATCAAATCCCCCAATACCTGTTTGCCATTGAGCGAGATGAGATCAAGATACAAATCCTGACCTCAAATAGCGCCTTCAAGAAGATCAAGGAAGCAGAAGCTGGCACTGAGGCCGAGACTAGTGAGGGCTCCCTGGACACTCACCAGACATTGCTCCAAAACCTGAATATATTCCATGCCAGTCACAAAAACAGCATTGAAGTGAAAGTAGCGAATACAGAAAGCAGTCTGTTCCATGATCGATTCCTCGCCGTCGATGGTCGTGTGTGGATGCTCGGCAGCTCGCTGAACTCTATCGGCATACGGCCAACGCTTATAATGCGCATACCGCATGGTGAAAAAATCCTCACCCATCTTATGGGCCTCTACAACAACGCCGTTCCTCTGGAGGATTTCAAAGTTCCGCGAGAAGCACCCAAAAAGCCATGTGTGCATTGCGGGCGTGACATGGTAGACACGAAAGAAGCGCAGTTACCAAAAGCGGAGGGTGGGGTTCAGGAGCAGGGTGTGCCGAACGGACAAGGGACGCATGACGTGGAGATGCAGGACGCACCGGACGATACTAATGGCTAAGTTTTCGTCCCAGATTAGTGTCAGTACGACCGCGACGGCGGTAGAGATAAATTTTACTCCGCAGCTACTCATACCTTGCGAGGCGCCCTACCGGGACGAATCACGCCATCATTTTCCATGTATTCATGCCATAAAGGCTCGTCGTGCAGCTCCGGATGTACGGTTAGTCGAAGAATTTGAAAAGGCGATTAGTACTGCACAACAGGTCTGGATAATTGACAAGCATTTATTTTCTGCGGATGGCCCAAAACCCGACCATAGCCGAAGAATTAAAAAAGTCGTGGACTGGTTTTACACAGAAAATATTCAAACGGTAAAAATATTAACTGGTCATCATGATTCACAGAAAGAAATAGAGAAAGATTTTGAGGACTTAAAGCAGCTCGTAACAGAAGACCGAGCCAAACTCGCCCCACCCATCACAATAGCGCTCTCATTTGCCCTCAGAGACGCCGATTGCATTCACGATCGCTTTGCTATCATCGATAACGAATTATGGCATTTTGGCGCAACTGTAGGCGGTTTTCACAGGGACGTAAATGCTGTGAGTAGAGGCTGGAATGCTCAGACTCATGATGCAGTGCAGTTTTTTGATACAGCTTGGAAGATGGCCAACGACAACGGGAGAAAATAGTCATGAACAAAGAATGGCAATTACCGCCCGCTTATGAATCGGACATGCACAAATCATCCACAATCGTCGAGTCGGTGATTGGAGACTTTGCAGAAGGTCGCTTCGCACCTGCCGAGGCATTGGTCACATCAGTGACAGAGTACTTCTGCATCCAAGAAGATGCCAAGAATGCTCTTAGGAGGTTCACCACCCAACTAGGCGGTTCGAACGAGGACTTCGATGCGTCAGACGATCCGAGAATTCAGGCAGCCTTGACGATCGGAATTGTGGCGGCCTGGGCCTCTTCTGAAACCGAAAACCGATATACAGCCTTCAGGGCTCTCGTCCGAAACTCATGGTGGGTTGAGAATTTTTGGACGAAAGCAGCACTGGTTGTAGTTCAGAAAAATGATAGCTTCAAAGAAGCACTCTTAAATTTAGCCGAACAACATTTCGTCGACGCTGAAAAAAAGCTGCTTGAGGAACATGGAGTTGATCCATCCCATCCAACCACCCTCGATGAAATTTGGCACGGACATACTAGGGAAAGTCGGGTTGATGAATCCAGTTGGCCGTGGATTGAATTACTAGCAAAGCTTGATCCCGACAAACTGTTCAAATGGATGAGTTCTACACAAAGCTTACACTTGATCAACCGAGTGCTCGGCAGTCCAGAGTTTTACCGTAACTACGATCTGTGGGAGCAGTTCACACTCGCGTCTGCCCCGAGTTTCGAAAGCGATGGCTCATGGAATGGTGCCCTATTGCTTCCCAGCTTGCTCAGGCACGGAAGTGCAAAAATCATTCACATTGCCGATGGCCATGAATATGCTCCCTCTGTGCTAGAGCCGCACGTCAGATCACTGCTCGCCCGTTTCGTAGATACTGTCGCGAAAAGATCCGATTTCGAGGGTCTGTTCAAGCGTTGGGGCACATGGCTTACTCGCCAACACCTTAACTTCCCTGATAACAACTCGGATCGAAAACGACTTCTGAGTAGCCAAGATATTTTATGGGCATTAGCCGATAAAATCCCACTCCCCTGTTCCCCAACCGTTTCTGACCAATTAGATTTTTCTTGGGAGCCATGGGTTTACCAATCCATGCTAGCACTTTTACATTCGAACTACCCTGACAAGTTTCCGACACCTGACGTCAGCGCCTTCATCGAAGAATGGAACTTGACGCCTACCGAGTGGAACTCCTCGAAAGGTAAGTCGCTTCGAAGCCATGTTAGTGAATATCACGCTACTAAGCCCAATAACTATGCTTGCCGGGTACTCGGGTATTCTGTCGCATTGAGCGATGATTTCACCAGTCACTGGCTAAGCATGTGGAAATCTAGGGAAGGTCTGAAGTAAGCAGCCGTTTTTAACGGCCTCGCTGTCTGAGGTTCAAAAAACACCGACTTAATCGAAAATCAGACCTTTCCTCCTGTCAGTTCACTGTTTTTTGCGGAATAGCACCTTTTCAGGGCTCATTGTCCACATCACAGGCGCACCTCGCCTGCATTCAACAGTCGTTTTCGCATCATCCACAGGTTCGATAAGGCAAACAGTGTGGTCTGCTGCGCGGTGTTTTTCACCAAGCCTCGGAAGCGGACTTTCGTATAACCAAACTGGCGCTTGATCACCCTGAATGGATGCTCAACCTTGGCCCGGACTTGAGCTTTCGCGTATTCGATTTTGCGGCGCATGCGACCGATCAGGCTCTTTTTTGCATGCTTCTTATAGCTGCTGGGGCGCGCTGCGATCGACCAGATCATCTGGCGATGTTGATGCTCCGCACGCTTCTCCACGCCGGTGTAACCGGCATCGCCAGAGACGTAAGTTTCCTCGCCATGCAGCAACTGATCGACCTGAGTCACGTCCGCCACATTCGCCGCCGTGCCCACCACGCTATGTACCAGACCGGATTCAACATCGACACCGATGTGCGATTTCATCCCGAAATAGTACTGATTTCCTTTCTTTGTCTGGTGCATTTCGGGGTCGCGTTTACCGTCCTTGTTCTTGGTCGAACTGGGCGCATGAATGATCGTCGCATCGACCACAGTTCCCTGACGCAGCAGCAAACCTCGGTCGCCCAAATAGCCGTTGATGACCTGCAAAATCCCACCGGCCAGCTCATGTTTTTCCAACAGCCGGCGGAAGTTGAGGATCGTGGTTTCATCCGGAATCCGATCCAAATGCAGCCCGGCAAACTGGCGCAGAATCGTGGTTTCGTAGAGGGACTCTTCCATCGCCGGATCGCTGTAGCCGAACCAGTTTTGCATCAGATGAACCCGCAGCATGGCCATCAACGGATACGCCGGACGACCGCCTTCACCCTTCGGATAATGCGGCTCGATCAACGCAATCAGGCCTTTCCAGGGCACGACCTGATCCATCTCAATCAGGAAACGCTCACGGCGGGTCTGCTTACGTTTGCCTGCGTACTCGGCATCAGCGAAAGACATTTGCTTCATCGGGGCTCAACCGTTCAGTTCGTGGGACAGCCGTATCTCACCAGATTTGGAAGTCTTTTTCAGAGTTTCCCTAGCGTTGCTCTTAGAGAAATTCTCGAATTCCGCCCCATTTATAAAATTTCCAAAGAATGGCAACCTTCTGATGCTTCAGGGCTGATGCGCACATTGGTCGACGTAGGCCTGGGGATTCTGGACTGTACTGTGAACGCCGAGGAAACGCTAAATCCAGAACTACTCAAGCAATCCGCCGCGCTCTATCAAGCACTGTGGGAGGCTACCAATGAGATGTTGAGCATTGACTTCTACGGTGACGACTTCTGGCCGATCATGCAGCAACACCTAGTCATTCGCCGGCTACGGTGGACAGCCGAAGCAAGGAACGCGAATGACGACCATTACAGCACCAGGCTGGATCAGGCCGCCTACCCAACGTCACGGGAAGCATTGGCCTTGGTCTCCAGCAACCCGTGTTCATTCATAACCCTGCTGCCTCTGCTTGTGCAAAATCAAATTCCCAAGCAAGCCTTGAAGGAATTGATCAACCAGGCCGAGATTGACTTGACCTCTCTCGCTTCGAGCGCAGCCAGATTTCAGAGCGGGCCTGAGAGGAAATTCAAGATCCACCCCCATCACGTCAGCTTGATTGAAGAACTGGCTTAGATCAGGGATCGATGTCGAGGTTAGGGCCCGTTTAGGACTTTGCGGGCCTATGCCCCTAACAGGCAGTAGCGAATTTTCTTGTCACATAACGGCCTTGCGACACCATCAACACCTTCTACTTCCCTCGGTTCCCTATCAACTGGAGCATGGCAAATGTCTCTTAGAGCGAGCGGAGGCAATCCGCATTTCCTCTATCATGCAACCCGTCAGAAATGAGAGTGCATACAATCCACTTTTCTGCGCTGCCTCCAGCTTATACATGAATTCAAGGTATCACCGACGACATGGTGGCCATCGCACGTGGCCGAGCAATACGCAGCTTTCGTCGCGGGGCGAACTGTCGTTGCTTATAGCGCCTCCTTTGATCGGCGCCTGCCCACCATCGCCACGGACTAACCGCTCCGGAGCTGACCACCGCCTGCGCAATGCTGCTGTATATGGATTGGTGAATGGTTAAAAGGGCTGGCAATGGCGCTGGATCAAGCTTATCGAGGCCGCTATCTAATGCGGGGGGCTGGAGGTCGGCTCCCACTGCGCCCTGAGCAATGCTCGAATGACCCTGGACGTGCTGTGCTACCTGCAACGTCGCACAAATGGATGTAAATCAACAACCTGGCCTGCCGGTAGATCATCAGTAGATACTGCCAAAGCTAATTCAATTTTTCACATAGCTAAAATCAAGCATCTCATGTCTATTGAAAGTATCAGCCAGTACCAATAAGATGATTCTGCAACAACCAAATCAATACTAACATCAAGGAGAGATCTTATGGCACTTAAACCAGGCCCAAAGCCAATTGCTAAATCAACCGGCGAAGTTGATAAGCGTCGTCGTGACAATAAAGACACGCAGGGAAACAATCCCGACTTGAAACCTAGCAAGTCCTCAAAGAAATAGGTTGTCACTGGCAGAAGCTACTTTAATGGTAGCTTTTGTCATTGAGGCTTGTAGGGAATGAAGGCATAGTCGGTAATTTCGATTTATCTGACGATCATTATCCGCTCTACGAGCACTATAACAACATATCGGACACCATCATTGCGGCATAGCTTGAGAGTTTAATTCTCTTGGTTTTTCTAGATATCCTCCAAGCTTGCCGTGTACAGTTTTTTTAATTCTACCGATGACTGAACTTCCCTTGTTTCGCGAAAAAACTGAGTGACCGCTTTTGGCTGATAGCTGCCCACAATTAATCGCAGCTATCAGCAATGGAGGGGGATGATCTGCGCGCGTCATGCTGAAAAGCTACTTCTGATGATTGTAGCTATTCGTGCGCGAGCAAAATTTTCCGATCAATAGCGTTCCTCAGCCCATGGTTCTCGTAGGGCAATTATCGGATACTGCCATTGCGCCAGCACCCATATTTCAAGGTTGAAACGACTCATGGCAAGGAAGAAGGCAAAAAATTCTACAAGTAACGGCATCCTGATCATTTTCGCTCTGGCCTTCGGCGCAGTCGCATCGATCCCGAAAAATGCTTGGATCGCCATTGGTGTTATTGCTTGCATTGCCGCGGTTTTTTGGCTGCTGGTTCGTCGCTCAAGGCGACAGGCCGAGCAATTGTCAGTAGCCGTTTCGGAGACGGAACATCTGCGAGAGCATCAACGGTCAGGCATCACTTTCTCTATCCGTGAGGTTTCAGGGAGCAATATGGGCACAGAGGAAACCTCTGATTTTTACACTGTCCAACTCGGCTCAGCATCTTCAAAGTCCTTCAAAATTCCAAATGCGAGCACGCAAAAACCTGATGTTCGCTGGGTGCCAGCAGGTGAATCTGTCACCGTTTCCGGTTTTTCAATTCCCGGTGGCATGTTCTATATGGGCAGCGTGCTAGGTGGCCGGCACGATGCCGAAGAACCCTCACTGATAAACCCCAAGCTCCGTATCGCAAAGACACACGTCGATCTAGAAGAACGGCTGATGTCCTATTGGCCCAGTTTTCACTCCATCACGTCAGAGGCTCGCCGTGGATACCTTCAATGGCTGGAGGGCGGTCGTCGTTACCCACTGGCAGACACCGGCTACGTCTTTTTGTATTTCTATGGTCTAGAGCGTCGAGCACTCGTTGACGCAGTGAGTGACCCGGGCGTCAAGGCTGAGCTTCCTTTGATCGTAGAAGAAGTCCAGCGCCTATTGAGTATCTACGGGGAAAATAGGTCGTTCAGGGGATATGCGGAAGGTTTTCTGGATTACCTGAGCAACACCAAGATCGATCCAGACCTTTACCTTGGCTCACCTCCCAACGTTGTCGCGTATAGCTACGAGATGCCACTGCCACTGCGCGTAGGTCTGGGGCAATTCGCTTCCAACAAGCGCCCCCTTGATGCCGATTGGGCATTAGCCTGGGCGCTAGCTGACCCCAACATCAGCAAACGCACGCCCGTGACTCGCTGCAAGGATGTCTTTTCGAGACTGTTCAAGCTTAAGTACACAAGCGCCCATCCTAAGGGTCTTGTCCTGGCGCAGAACAAGACCAAACTTAAAACCAGCTATCGGCCGGCCTCCGCGGTCTTAATGGCCCCCACGCTTAGCTTGGGTGACCTTCCTGATGTCCTGGCCACGTCAGGTACACGAAAAAGCCTGCAGTTGCTGGTTGAGCTATGCACTACCGAGCTTGAACCCTACAGCCGATATTTGGGCCGCAACCCTGATAGCGCAGAAGCTCTCGAAGGTCTTTTGCAACTTCCCGTCGCTCTCTGGCCGACGGCAGCCCGTACAGAATTGGACGAGCTTCAATTCAGAATTGGCGACGACCTGATTGTCATGAGCTTTGGCGAACTCGCAGGCCGGTTCAAGAGCGCCGGCGCCCTGTCCCGCGACAAAGTACTTGCACTTGCCCGCGCGCTGGAATCGCTTCACATCGGTATTGAACCCGACGTACTGGCTGGCAGTAAGACACCGAAAGCAGAAGATCAAATCGCGCTGTTCGTGACTCAACCAGAAGACGGGTCACTGCGAGCTTCTGCAGCCTACAATGCTGCTTCGGTGACGCTCGACCTTGCTAGTGCTGTGGCTTCTGCCGATGGTGATACCTCCACTGAGGAAGTTACGCTTCTTGCTCAACACATCGACTCCTGGAATCACCTGAGTGTGGCCCATCGCAAACGCCTTAAAGCACACCTGCGAATCCAGATCCAGCAACCACCAACGCTGGCCAGCCTAAAGAAAAAACTCGACCCACTAACGGTCGAAGCCAAACGCACGATTGCCAGCTTCCTGGCCCATCTGGCGCAAGCAGATGGCATCGTCAGCCCATTGGAAGTCAAACTTCTTGAGCGCGTTTACAAGGCCCTGCAGCTGGACAGTCAGTTGCTGTACAGCGATCTCCACGGTGCTGCATCTGGAGCAAGTATTGCCTTCGTAAAACCAAAAGCCGGCATTCCTCGTTCCGAGCCTGGTACCCCGATCAACTCCACTGCAAATCAAGGGTTCGTGCTTGATCACGAGCGCATTGCAGAACTGCAACGAGAAACCGCAGAGGTCTCCGCCCTCCTTGCCAAAGTCTTCACTGATGACCAGGTTGACGAACCGGAACAGTTGATCGATGTGGCAGAATCAGTACAAGAATCGAGTGCAGACATTGATGGTCTCGATTTGGAACACTCTGCATTCCTTCGGTTGCTGATCTCACGCCCTGAGTGGAGCCGCTCCGAACTTGAAGCTGCCGCCAGCGACATGGAGCTGATGCTCGATGGTGCCCTGGAACAAATTAACGACATGGCTTTTGAACGTTTCGACATGCCCGTCACTGAGGGTGATGACCCTGTCGAGATCAATACAGACATTCTGGAAGAGTTAGCCCTATGAGCACTATCAGAGCCAAGGATCGCGATGCGGTCATCCAGTCGCTACGCGCAGGCGTCGTTCCTCGCGTGGGCCAACACCTGATTCAGGTTGGCCGGGTAGGCGAACTAGATGCACTGATTAAGGACGTCAATCGCCTGGTTGAAAGTGGATCGGCATTTCGAGTCGTCATTGGCGAGTACGGTGCGGGCAAGACGTTCTTTCTGAACCTGGTACGAGCCATTGCCATGGAGCGCAAGCTTGTCACCATGCATGCCGACTTGAACCCAGATCGCAGATTACATGCCACGGGTGGACAAGCACGTTCGCTTTACTCCGAGTTGGCTAAAAACATGTCGACTCGTACGAAGCCCGACGGAGGGGCTATGCAAGGCATTGTTGAGAAGTTCATCTCTCAGGCCAAAACCGAAGCCAAGGCGGCGGGTACGGACAGCGAGACTGTTATTCGTGCTCACTTGGCCGAGCTGACCGAGATGGTCAACGGGTATGATTTTGCGGAGGTGATTGCCGCCTATTGCCGAGGTTTCGAAGAAGGCAACGAGCAGCTCAAGGCCGACGCCATCCGTTGGTTGCGTGGAGAGTTCACCACTAAGACTGATGCCCGAGCAGCCTTGGGTGTACGAACCATCATTGATGATGCCTCCGTCTACGATCAGCTCAAGCTCCTGTCGAGATTCGTCAGACTTGCAGGTTTTGGCGGTCTGATGATCTGCCTCGACGAACTGGTCAACCTCTACAAACTGGCCAATACCCAAGCTCGTAATGCCAATTACGAACAGATCCTCCGTATTCTCAACGACTCTCTGCAGGGATCGTCCGAAGGGCTTGGTTTCGTTTTAGGTGGCACTCCTGAGTTTTTGATGGACACTCGTCGGGGGCTATTCAGCTACCCTGCCCTGCAATCTCGATTGGCCGAGAACTCGTTTGCAAAATCAGGATTGGTGGATCTGTCGGGGCCGGTCATTCGCCTGACCAGCCTGACCCCGGAAGACTTCTACGTGCTGCTTCAGAAACTTCGTCACGTATACGCTGGCGGGGATATCGAAAAATACTTACTACCTGACGAAGCGCTCCCCTTGTTCATGGCGCATTGTAATCAGCGCCTGGGAGAAGCTTACTTCCGCACGCCACGTACCACGATCACAGCGTTCATCAACCTGCTCGCCATCTTGGAGCAAAACCCGGGCGCCGATTGGCGAATGCTGCTTGGAGCCGTCGAGGTCGCCAGGGACTCAGGCGGCGAAGACGATACCAAAGTCGATGCGGACGATGAACTTGCCACCTTCACACTCTGAGTCATCGAGTTTCGATCAACTTGAGTCCCGAATCCAGAGATGGGTTTGGGCGGAAGGCTGGACTTCCTTGCGCGACGCCCAGGAATGGGCGGTACCTGTTCTGGTGGATGCCGATCAGGATGTCATCATCGCCGCAGCAACAGCGGCAGGCAAAACCGAGGCTGCTTTTCTTCCCATACTCACCAATTTGCTGAATCGTGATGATCCACCCGGTTCGGTGCTGTATATCAGCCCGCTCAAGGCCCTGATCAACGACCAGTGGGACAGGTTAAGCCGTCTTTGTGAGCAGCTTGAGATTCCCGTAGTGGCTTGGCACGGGGACATCTCCTCAAGCAAAAAACATCGCTTTTTGAAGTCCCCTGAGGGGGTGCTTCTGATCACTCCTGAATCCCTTGAAGCCCTGTTCGTCAACCGCGGTTCAAGTCTTGGCGGGGTGTTCCAGCACCTGCGTTATATCGTCGTGGATGAGCTGCATGCGTTCATCGGTAGCGAACGAGGCAAGCAACTTCAGTCGCTAATGCATCGGGTAGAACTTGTTGCCGGCCACCGTCTCCCTAGAGTCGGGCTCTCAGCCACCCTCGGCGATATGAAGATGGCGTCGGAGTTTTTGCGCCCGGGAAATGCCGATGGCGTTACCGTCATTGAATCAAAAAGCTCCAACCAGACTCTCCAGGTGCAAGTTCGTGGTTACATTCAGCCACCCATGAGCGAGCTCAAGAAGAAGCCCGTAAAGCTCTCTGACCAGGCGGAAAATGAAGACGAGACAGAGAACGAGGCAAGCCCAGACTTCGCGATCGCTGATCATCTTTACAAGGTGTTACGCGGCAGTAACAACCTGATTTTCCCAAACAGCCGGTCTCAGGTTGAATGGTACGCAGATCAACTGCGACGGCGCTGCGAGAAAGACGGCGTGCCTAACGAATTCTGGCCTCATCACGGTAGCCTTTCGAAGGACTTACGTGAGCAAGCAGAACATGCTCTCAAGGCAGGGACTCATGCAGCATCCGCGATTTGCACCACGACGCTTGAGCTCGGCATAGACATCGGCAGCATCAAAACAGTCGTGCAGATTGGTGCCCCACCATCGGTGGCGAGTCTGCGACAACGTCTAGGGCGATCGGGAAGGCGCCCAGGAGAAAAAGCAACGCTGCGCGTTTACTGCAAGGAATCGCCACTCAAAGATGGATCGAGCCTCTCGGATCAACTGCGCCAAGGCTTGGTTCAAACCATTGCCATGGTTCGACTGCTGGCCAAGGGGTGGTTTGAACCTCCCAGGGCTCAAGGCATTCACGCGTCCACCCTCGTTCAACAATGTCTTTCAGTGATTGCCCAGTGCGGCGGTGCATCTGCTGCAGATCTCTGGAAAAGTTTGATTGCTGAGGGAGCATTTCCAAAAGTTGAGAAACCAGACTTTGTGAAGTTGCTCAAGGCGCTCGGCGAGCACGAGCTCATTGTTCAGGACAGCTCAGGGTTGCTTCTTCCTGGGACGGTTGGAGAGCGATTGATCAACCACTATGAGTTCTACAGCGCATTCACCAGCGACGAAGAATTTCGCCTTGTATGCGATGGTAGGGCACTGGGATCTGTGCCGGTAAGCCGTCCACTGACCAAGGATCAGCGCATTATTTTCGGAGGCCGGAGGTGGCAGGTTCGTGATGTTGATCTCCAGGCCAAAGTCATCATCGTTTCAGCAGCACGCGGTGGCGCTCCTCCTCAGTTCGATGGTCTGGGGGCGATGGTGCATGACAACGTACGCCAAGAAATGCGAGCCGTCTTGGCAGACACAATCCCCTGCCCCTTTATTGATCAAGGGGCTCAAGAGTGTTGCCGCTGACCGAAAACTGACCCAGTAAAGGCTGTTCTGCCGACTGAAAACTGACCCAGGTGTTCAACTGCTTCTGCTCACTTTTCGAGCAGGAGAACACAGGGTGATCAGCATGGAAATGTTGGGAAAAATCCGGCGGATGTACTTCCGCGACAAGCTCTCGCTGCATCAGATAGCCAAGCGTACCGGACTGTCGAGAAACACCATTCGAAAATGGGTCAGAGCACCCGAAGCCACCCAGCCGGCGTACCAACGGTGCGCAACCTTCAACAAACTCAGTCCATTTCACGAGACGCTGGAGCAGGCGCTCAAGGCCGATTCGTTTCGGGCAAAGCACAACCGCAGGAGTGCCAAAGCACTCTTCGAACAGATCAAGGCCGAGGGGTACGACGGCGGCTACAGCCAACTCACCGCCTTTATACGCTCGTGGCGCGGCGAGCAAGGCAAGTCTTTACGAGCCTTTGTGCCGCTGACCTTTGCACTCGGGGAGGCCTTTCAATTCGACTGGAGCGAAGAAGGTCTGCTGATCGGCGGCCTGTTCCGACGCATCCAGGTCTCCCATATGAAGCTGTGCGCCAGTCGCGCATTTTGGTTGGTTGCGTATCCCAGCCAAGGCCACGAGATGTTGTTCGATGCCCATACCCGCTCGTTTGGCGCGTTAGGTGGGGTGCCGCGTCGCGGCATCTACGACAACATGAAGACCGCTGTCGACAAGGTCAACAAGGGTAAGGGCCGCACGGTCAATGCTCGGTTTGCCGTGATGTGTGCGCACTACCTGTTCGACCCGGACTTCTGCAACGTCGCTTCCGGCTGGGAAAAAGGCATCGTTGAAAAGAACGTCCAAGACAGCCGACGGCGCATCTGGCTCGATGCTCAAAACTGCATGTTCCACACCTTCGAGGAATTGAATGCCTGGCTCGGCCAACGCTGCCGTGCGCTCTGGGGCGAACTGCTGCACCCGCAGTACAACGGGCTGACCGTGGCGGACGTCCTGGAGCTGGAACGCGCTGAATTGATGCCGATGCCGACTGCCTTTGATGGCTACGTCGAGCGCACCGTACGGGTCTCCAGCACCTGCCTGATCAGCGTGGCGCGAAATCGCTATTCGGTGCCGTGTGAGCGGGTCGGCCAGTGGGTCAGCAGCCGTTTGTATCCTTCCCGGGTGGTGGTCATCGCCGATGAAACGACGATTGCCAGCCACGAGCGTCTGTTTGATCGAGATCAGGTCAGTTTTGACTGGCAGCATTACATCCCGCTTATCGAGCGCAAGCCTGGAGCGCTGCGCAATGGCGCTCCGTTTGCTGATCTGCCGAAGCCGTTGCAGCTGCTAAAACGCGGTCTGAGGCGTCACGCCAATGGTGATCGAGTCATGACGCAGGTACTGGCGGCTGTTCCCATCGCCGGGCTCGACGCCATATTGGTGGCTGTGGAGTTGGTACTTGAATCAGGCAGCTTGAGTGCTGAGCACATCCTGAATGTCCTGGCTCGACTGACATCGACAGCAGCCCCTCCGTCCGCCGAAACCAGCCTTCAACTCAAGATAGCGCCTGTCGCCAATACGGCACGCTACGACCGGCTCCGTACCACCGATGAGGAGACTCGCAATGCGTGATCTTATGGCGGAACTCAAAGAACTGCGTCTGCATGGCATGGCCAGCGCCTGGGAAGAACTAGCCTCGCAAGGAGAAGCTTCGACGGCATCCTCGAAATGGCTACTTGAGCATCTTCTCCAACAAGAACATGCGGATCGAGCGGTGCGCTCAGTGAACCACCAGATGAACATGGCCAAACTCCCCATGCATCGTGATTTGGCCGGCTTCGACTTCAGCGCTTCCAGCGCAGATGCCCGCCTGATCAGGGATCTGTCCAACCTGGAGTTCACCGATACCGCGCAGAATGTCGTGTTCATCGGCGGGCCTGGAACAGGCAAAACACACCTCGCCACCGCCTTGGCTGTGTCCGGGATCACGACGCATCACAAACGCGTGCGCTTCTACTCCACGGTGGATCTGGTCAATCTGCTGGAACGCGAAAAGTACGACGGCAAGACGGGCCGCATCGCTCAAGGGCTGCTACGAACAGACCTGGTGATACTCGATGAACTGGGGTATTTGCCCTTCAGCCAGAGCGGTGGTGCCCTGTTATTTCACCTGCTGTCCAAGCTGTACGAGCACACCAGCGTGGTGATCACCACCAACCTCAGCTTCTCGGAATGGTCGAGCGTGTTTGGTGACGCCAAGATGACAACGGCGTTGCTGGATCGGCTGACACACCACTGCCACATCGTCGAAACGGGCAACGAGTCCTACCGCCTGCAACACAGCAGCTTGGTCGCCCAGACGAAGATCATGTCACGTGAACGAAAGCGCAAAGACAATGATGGTGCCGAGGACGATGAGCTGTTTTGATCCGCACCAAAAATACCCTGCCGCATGCCCACATGCGGTGGGGGCTTAATGCCTCTTCCACCGGGACACGACTGCTAAGCTTATCCACAATTGCTGATGCCAAAATCAGCAATCCGCCCTGGGTCAATTTTCAATCGGCAGGGTGGGTCAGTTTTCAATCAGCGCCGACACTCAAGAGCTTCTCGACGAGGCTCGAAAGACATTTGTTTCGCTGGGACTTGGTAAGCGCTACATAGTTGAGTCGGGCGGTAAGTGTTATCTGATGAGCTGGCTAGGTGATCATGCCAACGATGCACTGCGCTTGTTACTCAATCATGTCGGCCTTTCTTGTGATAACGCAGGCCTTACCATTGAGGTTGACGCCGACATCGGTCGAACCCAAATGGCACTGAAGGAAGTCGGAAGCCTGGATGCTGCTGATCTAGATTCGATACTTTCGGAGGTGGAAAACATGCTGCGCGAAAAGTGGGATTGGGCACTGCCGCAATCCTTGCTGATGAAGTCGTTTGCTTCCATATCGCTCGATATCTCGACCGCAATTCTTTTTGCACAGAGTCATTCTCTGGAAAAATAAGTGGAAGAAACCGCACTGCATTGCGCCGACGCGACTACGCGCGAACACGCTGACGTCCCGCCACTGGGCTGGTGATGAGTGATCATTACCAGCCTAGCCTTGCGTAATTCTGAGCCTGTTAACACGGCTCAGAAACCGCATGTCGACGACAAGACCTAACGTCGAACTTCAACCTTGTAGAACAAATTTTCTATCATCAGGCGGCGCCGATCGGACATCACTGCCCCTTGAATTTGACTCGCCAGTCGCACATAGAATTTACACTCTCGTTGATTGGCTAAATCAGAGATGGAGCGTGCCGCCTGAAGAAAGTCCTCATACGTGCGAGTGGTGTTTGCCATCAGAGCGGAGAAATTCGGGAGCGCTTCAGCATCTGCCTGTCGTGTTGGCGGCCAGGCCGGTTCAAAGCTCAGTGAGTCCTCCTTCAAGTACACCGTGAGGAACATTTCTGCTTTGCCGGCTTCGTTCGCCCAGCAAGGCGGCAGATCGCCTCCCTTGCCCTTGTTCAGCTTGTTTTGTAGAAACTGAACCTGCCCTTTCAGGTCACTGTTGGTTTTCTGCAACGTCGTCGGATTTGCACCTTGTTTCTCGGCTTGGGCATAAGCTTCAGCGTTCTTCACAATGTCTGAAATCTGCTCCAAAGTCGGAACGCCTTCTTGCCCTAACGCGGTCTTCAACAATTGCTCAGTTGCCTTGAGAGCACCTATGCGTTTGATGACGTCCGTGGGTTGTGCGTCCTTTTCCTGGTCAGGATCGACCACGAGTTTTTTGAGCTGGTCATAGGACATCATTGTTTCAAGGATAAGGCGCTTGGCATCTTCACCCTTGTTTTTGCTACCAGCCTCCTGCAAAGCCTTATCGATAGAGGCTAGCGCAGTAAGCTGTTCATCTTTCTGAGTGAGTAGCACCTTGAGGCGGCCGGCCTCTTCTTTTGCCTTGGAGGCATCGATGAGCTTCGAAATGATCTCGTCTGGATTTTTCACCTTAAGAGAAACCATTCGCGCCTTGAGCTCATCACTCGCAAGCTTGATAGCTTGTTCACGCTCATCGATATTTTGATAGGCGGAAATTTTGTTCGCCATCTCCGTATTCTTATGCGTGAGCTGCCAAACTTTGTACCCCATCAGCAAAAGAAGAATGAAACACAAAATGATCCAGATTTCGGTAAGTGACAGCTGAAACACCTGATCATTTTTAGAACTCATCAGGCAGTTCTCACATCCGACGCAGGCACATGGTCGAGGGCCTGCGTCGCGTTGGCAATTGACTCGAGTGATGGTCCGAAAGCTTCTTCGCTGGCCGCTAACAAACGTGTTTCAGGATTGCTGATGAGATCAATCTTGCCCATCAGCTCATCCAGCAATCTGGCATTCGCCGCCTCGATGCCGCGGTTGCTCGATTCAACGCTGGCAGCCAGCGCCTTATGCACATCACTGCTGGCCACGACCGCCTCCACCAACGGCATCAACGTCAAGCGTAAATTGTCCGCGAAGACCTCGTTACTCTTAACACCGGAATCGCTGACGGCATTTAGTGCGCCCGTTACTTCCTGAGTTAAACGCTCCACTGTGGTTTCGTCACTCACAACAGTGCGTAATTCTTCAAGCTTTTCGACAATTTTCGCGAATACCTGCTGGTTAGCTTTCATGTCCTCCATGAAATCCTCTCGTTGATCTTCCAACGCATCCAGATAGCTTTTTTGAATTTGTTCCACTCGACCCATGACGTCACTGCCCTGTGACTTCATCGATTGCGCCAAGCGTTCTTGGCTTTCCACGATAGAACTAACCGCGGCGACTGCCTGCCCGATCGTTTCAGTTTTGGTGTTCAAACTACGGATCGCAGTGCCCACCATCCGAGCGGCAGCCTTGACGTCCAATGCCAATGTAGAGACCCCTTCGTTCAGGGTGTCGGTGGTTCCGGATAGCGTATCAATAGCGGGGTTAAGTTTTTGAGCGAACAGGTTATCCGGGAACAGAGTCTGATCGAGCCGCTCCTGTGCTTTTTTACCGAAGTCGAGTGCATGCGATTCCATGCGATCGAGTGTCTGAGAGCTTTTCTCAGAAAGCCCGTTGATGGTGGTCAGTAAATCCGTACTGGCGTCATTGGCTTGTTTAAGGATGCGTTCGAAAGCTTCATTGCTTTGACGGGTAGCGCTGGCGAAAAACGCATCCATAGCATTGGTGCTGTGCTGAGAGATCGTGGTGATTTGCTCATGGACGCTCTGCACTGCTTCCTTGGAAGCAGCCATAACTTGATCCCTGAACACCTCCAGCTGCTGGCTGGCAGCGTCAAAAGCCATGGTCAGGTTTTCAGCCGACTGAACAGCACGCTCCTCAACGCTCCTGACCGCGTCGTTTGTATCAACTTTGAAGCCTGTATGTAGCACCCTGGCTAGCATGCCTATGGCTGTGCTCACCATCGCGGCGCCAAACCGAACGGCCATTCCATTGAGATTCTCACCAATGGAGTTAATGTCGAGCAGACAGATGATGATGCTGCCGACAGTGAATAAGAACCCGAGGTAGTACACCGAGTCCGCAAATTTCGCGAGGGTGAGCTGGACGTTCCACTTCTCCCGTACGCGGTAACCTACAAACCAATAACAACACATCACGAGCAATGGAAGCACAAAGCCGAGCCAGAAAGGCTCGTTGAGTAGGAGGCTGGTTACGGCCAAAGTAGCCTTGAGTATTACCGCCGCAATGAAGTAGGTTTGCACCCGGCGCACGTGCTTGTTGAAGTCCAATTACAGCCCCTCCATTGCAGTAATTCCCTCAACCGAAGCCCCGTTGGCCTCGAAATATTGAGCCCAGAAATTGCCAAGCTCGTTGGTTTGTGGCGTTTTCTGCTCGTTTGCCAGCAAATTGATGGTCACGGTGGCTCCGTTTAAGCCTGGCGCTTGGGCGTTGCGACCATAAGGAGACTTGGCAAACTCTGCATAATTGTGTCGTTTATTTTTGTACATTGAGAAATCAGGCATGTTGGCCAACATGTCCGAGTAGATGACAAGCTTGCGGTCACCTTTTACGTTGGCATGATCGAACCCGTTGATGCCTACCAGTTGAAGCATCTGAAAAATGGGTGACAGCTTGCTGTGTTCGTCGAGTGGGATATGGCGCACAACGGCATCGAGCGGCTTGGCGAACTTTTCATTGAAATCCCTATCAACAAACTTCTTGGTCGCCGTGAGTTGACTGCGATCGCCCCACTGACCAGGGTTGCAGCGTTCGAAGATAGGCTTTTCGTTTTGCTCAAATTTTTCCCCGAGCAAAAACACAGAAAGCAGGTGCCCTTCAGGCACCTCGTTCACCACCATCGTCTTGAGCCGCTGGGACAAAGCAGCCTTCTGGGTGAAAGGGAACGGCGAGGTGTTATCAATTAACACGACATATTGGCCTTTAGGGCCGTTACTGGGGCAAAGGGTCTCCTTGTCCAGGGTTTCGTGGTTCATTTTGTAATAGCCAATCCCGCCGAGCACCAAGGCGACTGCAACGCCAATCACGCCGCCCCAAACCCATTTCCCGGTGTTACTTTCACGCTTGGCATAAACCGACATCAAAAATCCCCTTATACCAAATCCTGGAGCGGCTGAAGCTGGTTGTATTGCTGATTGAACGAGGATTGGACTCTTGCCCGGATCGGCTCAACTTCAGCGACCAATTCACGCAGAAGCTGCTCCTGTGCATCCAGTCGCAACTCATCCTTTTGAACACTGAAATCCGGCATGTCCAGGGGGCCAAATGTCACTGGATGGTCGAAATAATCAGGTGGTTGAACATCCGTAGGGCGCGCCATCATATTTTCGTTCTGGTAGTAGCGGGTTAGGCTCTGCAGCGTTTCATCGGCCATGACCAGCGTTTCGGATACCTGTTTTTTCACTATCGACTTCTGGTTCATATTGAACTTGAAAGCTTTGATCGCCTTTTCAGCTGCCTGCACGCCGCTATCGATTTTCAACAGCACTTCGGCCTTCTCGACTTCCAGCCTATCTCGCAAGCCTTCGATCAATTCGATATAGCGGCGGTGAGCCTCAGCATATTGACTCCATACCCCCGCATACCCCGGATAGCGATCCGTGAAGTTGTAGCCCTCCCAAACGCCGACACAGCCAAACACAATCGTCCCGAAGAACAGAATCAATGACTCGAAATCCTGAATGGGAAATATGCCTGTGCGAAGGCTTTGCCAGACCAGAGGGAAGGCGTTTTGACTTCCGCCTTCATCCACGGTCAGCACATAACGGAAATAGGAGATCAACACCCCCAATCCAATCATGACGGCTACTGCCAAAGCGAAAGAGACCCAGCCCCAAAACTGGCGTGTTCCCCTGACGTGGTTCTTGTTTCTGAAACCAAGCCCCGCGAGAAAACACGCAAGTACGTTGAAAAACGACAACATGAAGGCCATCGTAAAACCGCTGAGCAAACCACCCTCCAGTCCTGAGCCGAAGAACGTGGCATTTAGCGCGCCTTCTAGGACGCAACAGCCAAGCACGACCATCAGCTTGAAAAATTGGCTACCACCAGTGGGGCATTTTGCAGGGACGCTGGGCAGGCGGTTTTCGCTACGAAAATCGCTGAGGATCTGAAATTTTGTTTTTGTGTCAGCTGCGAAATCCTTCATACGCCCGTCTTCACGAGTAAGGTGATGATCGGACGTACGAACAAACTCGTTCCCTAACTCGATGGCGCGGTTCATATCCAGCGTAATGTCGATCGAGTCCAGGCGATTCTGAATTTGCTTAACACGCTGCTCGCCATACTTCACCGTTTGCTCTCGCATCCGGCCAAGCTCCGCACGGACGGCGTGCTCGGCAGCGGTTAATTGCGTATCGCCGCTCCTCGGGATGCCTTTCGCGCCGTGTTCTCTAGCGATTTTTTGAAGATCCAGCTTTTTCTTGAGCTTCTCAGGGTCAATCTTCGGGATGAGCGGTTCGCTATGCTCTGTTTCCTGGCTCGAAAAAAGGGAAGCAATAAAAGCAAAGAATCTTTTGAAAAAATGCATTGAAGACATCCATGCGCTTTGTTAATCAACGACTTATGACATTCATATGCGCAAGCGTGCTACGCAGCATGAATTGCCGTTTTTATCGTTCTGGAGGGTGAGTTCAGGAGGAATCGTCGTCCGTAACGTGCAGCCGTATCAAATAGCCATCAGGGCGGCGAAATGATGACTGCACCACTGCTCCATAGCAAGCAGGAACGAGTAGTTTGCGGACTAACGGCCGGGCTAATAGGCGGCTGCTAGTCAAAGCAAGAATTTTTACTCGGCTGGAGGCCCAACCAGGTTGGATCATCCGCGCAGTACTAGAAGGGTCCGAACTATTCGCCAAGCAGCCTCAACTTGTAGGCCGCTGCCACGCCTTTGAAGCTAGATTGTTCATGATGGACTATGACCTACGCAGTCTAGTCCCCCGACGGCTATACGATCCCAGAGCCGCCCAAGCCTAACTACCGGGTATGCAGGATGACCCGAGCGACCTGAGATAAACAAGCTGATGGTTGACCTGTATGTAGTTCTCAATCAGCAAAAAAAAATAACCTTAAACACTCAAAAACGTTAGGACCTGAAGAGAAAGACCAAACAGCATTGGTAAAGAGACCACGCGTGAGCGCCAAAGCCTGCGCCCGCCCACGCGGAAGCCGTGAGGATTCCACCCAGAGCCGGTGGTTTTGTGGGGGTAAAAATGGCAAAAAATAAAAAAGGGTCGCGAGATAAAATCTCGCAACCCCTTGAATTATATGGTCGGGACGGAGTGATTCGAACACTCGACCCCTAGCACCCCATCTCCTTTCTCATACTTTTTGAAAGCTTCCAAAATTTTACTCTGGATTTTTCTAAGCTAGTATTTACTTGAGCTCCAGCGGTGTTCTGCTCTACGAGAGTCCAGTAACGTCCACCAAGAGCCGACGTTTTTGTGGGGGTAAAAGTAGGGGGAACCCATTTTATGGCCAAAATCACCATCAAAGAACTCGAGTCGCTGACCGCCAATGATGCCGGCCGAATCCTCAGGGAGGACGGCAATCTGGCCGGTCGAATTTCCCTGCGTAAAGACGGCGTGTCGGTCAGTTTTTTCTATCGCTATCGGTGGGGCGACCAGAACAAAGAGTACGCCTGCGGGTCCTGGCCGCGCAAATCCCTGACGGACATCCGTAAAGCACGTAACCAGGCCCGTGCGCTCATCGATGAGCAGATCAATCCCAACGAACACAAGAAAACCGCTAAGGCACAGGCGCACGCCGTGGCTAACGTAGAGGCCGAACAGGAAAAGACGCGCAAGGTGCAAACACTGACCGTCCAGGATCTGGCCAAGGCGTGGCTGTTGGATGGTGTTGCACGCAAAGACGGTAACGCCGAGTTGCAACGACGCTTTAACAAGGACCTATACCCGGCACTCGGCAAGACAGCGGTGAACAATGTTTCCGAACACGATGTTCGAGCGCTGATCCGCACCGTGCTCAACCGCGGCGCTTACCGGCAAGCGATCAGCTTCTTCGCCGACCTTACCCAGATGTTTAGCTGGGCCAGAAAGCGCCAACCTTGGCGGACCTTATTGATCGAGGGTGATCCAACTGAGCTGGTCGACATCTCCCCCTTGATCCCTGCCGACTACGAACCGGAAAGAAGCCGCATCCTTTCGCCGGCTGAGCTGTTGGAACTGCACAACCGCTTCCAGCAAATGACCGCCGATTACAACGCTCTCCCCGCAGGCCAAAAATACGACGGCATTCGACCACTGAAGAAGGAAACCCAACTCGCGCTTTGGATCAGCCTGGGCACCCTGTGCCGGATTGGCGAGTTGCTCCAGGCCGAATGGAAAAATGTCGATCTGGACCAGCAGACGTGGTTCCTCCCCAGTGAAAACGTCAAAGGCACTCGCGGCAAGAAACAGGACCACCATGTATTCCTCTCCCCCTTCGCCCTGCATTTCTTTCAGGAACTGAAGACCCTAACGGGACATTCCCAATGGTGCTTCCCGAACAAGCTGGATGATGGGCATGTGGACGTAAAAGTGGTGAGTAAACAGGTCGGCGATCGCCAGGCGCGGTTCAAAAACCGCAAGGCCCTCTCCAGGCGGCGTCATGACGATACGCTGGTCCTTGCCAACGGCCAGAACGGTGACTGGACACCGCATGACCTGCGCCGAACGGGAGCGACCATGATGCAGGCCTTGAGTGTCAGCCTGGACGTCATCGATCGCTGTCAAAACCATGTGCTGGCCGGCTCTCGGGTGAGACGCCACTACCTGCATCACGACTATGCCGAAGAGAAGAAACGCGCCTGGAATCTGTTGGGCGATCGACTCAGCGCCGTATTGTCCTCAACCTACGAGCACCCAGCGATCGAGTCGATGATGTCCTTTCCAGACTACGCAGCCGCAGAGACTCTGCCGTCCTCATAAGTCGAATTCTTATAACGCTGAACTCCTTGTAGTTATGTATATATCGCTGAGAGCTCGGTTCGGGTCGATTCCGACCCGACATGACACGCAGCAATCGGCCAATAGCGGTATAGCTGGTTCTGTTATTTTCCCGCTGACAGATCGTCGGAGAGCTTACTTGCACGTCAGTTATGTGAAACAGAGGTATGCTATTAAACAACTAACACTAATCGCGTATACGGCCCTTCCGCCATAGGCAGAGCACTACCAGAAACCCGCCCATCGACATCAGTGCTGCACAGAGAAATATCGCAGCAAAACCAAAACCTGACGCAACCAGGCCCATCACCGGACCGGCCATCCCCACTGCAATATCGAAGAATAATGAAAGGGCACTGAGCGCCGAGTTACGGTTCACGGCCGGAGTGCTGGCCAATGTCTCCACCCCAAGCCCCGGGTAGACCCATGACACCCCTATGCCGGTCAGCGCGCCGCCGGCAATTGCCAGCGCAGGCGAAGGCGCGAGCCATATCAGCAGCATGCCCAACGTCTGCACAAGCAGGCAGCCGCCCACCACTTTGTACCCTCTGAATCGCTGCAGTATTCCCGGCGACGACAATCGGGCAACGATGAAGCCTGCGCCGAAACCACTTAAGCAATAAGCGGCGTGGTCCCAGCCGAGACTATCGAAATACAGTGCGACGAAGGCCGTAAGCCCGCCAAATCCTACCGAGCTGCAAACCAGGACCAGGCCGTTGGGCATGACCGCGAACAGGACTCGATAAAAAGCCAGCCGGGCGCCTGCAACCAATGGCGCTGGGCGCTTGCCCAGAGCCAAAAGCAGGAACGCCAAGCCAAGCAACACGGTGCACAGTCCCACACTGGCGATACCCATCGAATTGCGCAGCAGCACACCCAGTGGCGCGCCAACAGCCGTGCCGCCGTAAGCCGCTATTCCGTTCCACGACATGACCTGTGCCGCCCGAGGGGCACCACATAACCCGATGGCCCAGGTGCAGCAGGGCGTGGAGATCATGGCCGTGGACGCCCCCAACACCAGCCTCCCCAGCAGTAATAGCGTCAGGGTCAACCAGGGTTGGGTGGGCAGGATAATGGCGAGCGCCGTCAGGGCGCCGCTCAACATCAAGCCACTGAACCCGCACACAACCGCGTATTTGGCACCCAGGCGATCAGCCACGCCACCGGCCAAGGGGCGGGCCAGGAGCGTCGCCAGGTACTGCGAGCTGATCACCACACCCGCGAAAACCGAGGTCAGGCCCAGGTCATTGAGGACGTAGCCCGGCAACACCGCGAGCGGCAAGCCACTGCACACGTACGAGACAAAGTTGAATACGATGATGGACAGGATCAACCCGTTGCGTTGATTTGCCGTGCCGTCGCTCCGGCTTAAAACACCGATATTGCCCATCACTCATGCCGCTCTATACCCCGTACGACATCCGCCAGCAGCTGGGGGTGTGATACGAACGGCTCGTGCGCCGTATCGATTTCGATCACCACGCCAGCACCGGCACGTTGCGCAAAACGGCGCTGCCAGTCGATGGGCAAAATGTTGTCGCGCAGGGTGATGATGTAAGTCGCCGGGATCGATCCTTGATACCCCTCACGACTGATGGAGTCTGTCGCCACACAGAGTGGCGTCGTGTCCTGACTCACTTCGCTTAACAACCAACTCAGGGTTTGCTCACTCAAGTCCTGACCGAACATGGCCACGGCCAGCGCTTGAGGAGTTGTTTGCACTGGGTCCAGCGGCCAACCGACATGTTCCGGGCTTTCGCCATGCAGCGTAGTGCCAAGCAACTCCAGAATCGATTGGCCTTCACTGGGCAATGCGCAGGCCAGGTAAACCAGCTGCGAATATAGTTGCGGAGCGGCCACCACCATCATTGGCAGCACGCCCCCCCGCGATGGAATGCCCAAGCAACACGGCCTGGTTCACGCCGAGTGCATGCAGGTCTTCATTAAGTTCGTTGACCACGTCGTCTAGCCGCAGGGACGCAACATCCCGACCGCGCTTCTTGCCGCACCCTGGCATATCCAGAGTGATCACGCGGTCGAAGCATCCGGGTTGCTGGTTTAACGCTTCCACAAAGTGTTCCCAACACCAGGACCCATGGTTTCCGCCATGCAGCAATACCAAATCAGTCATGCGTACGCTCCTGACAGTGGGTTCCTGTTGTTCCTGCCTTGATCATTTGATTGCATAGCAGCCCACGGCCACGACGTATCCATTAACCCGCTGCAGAAAAGTCCTCTTGTATTCGTTCTGCCCGGTCATAGGGTTGCGCCATTGATAGGTGATCTCGCCTGCTTCATGCGCGTTCATCTGCTTGAGTATGTCCTCGCCAATCGGCTTGCCGTCGGTTGAGCGCAATGACTTGAAGTCGGTGCCGATCAGCCGGGGCGAAAAGCCGTGAGCGACGAACCGCTTGGTTTTCAGGTCCACCACAAAGGCGTAAAGATCATCCTGGGTAAGCTGCTTATCGTGCTGATTAATGAGCTCGACGGTGGTTTTCGCGTTGCTGGCAACTTGCTCGGAAATCTGGCGCAGCAGCTGTTGTGCCTGCTCGGGGCTGGACCGTGGCATGTAGTAACCCACGGAGATCACCCGATCTTTCACTCGTTGATAGAACACGCGCTTACGCTCGACCTTGCCGTGTTGCCAGTTCCACCAGCGGTATTCGGCGCTACGCACGATGCCGTCTTCTGGCTGCGAAATGGCTTGTTGTAATGCAGCCTTGAGGTCGTCGTCCAGCACACTGACCACCGGTTTTCCGACCAGTGAAACCGAAGGCCCACCGCTGGCAAGCATCACACCGGAGGTATCGACCACGTAGATGTACAGCTCACCATCGACATAGGCTCCCTGCCGGCTGAACTCGGCCATAGCGGTGTCGCCCTTGGCTTTGTATTCGGCGACAGCTTTTACCAGCAAGGCGTTGGCACGCTGGGTGTCGGCACCATAGGCATCCACTGGCGCTTGTTGAGCCATGCCGACAAGAGAGACAAGGCACAGGCCAAGAACAGTGAACGCTCGATAAAGGCTCATTGGTGTTGTTCCTCTGGTGATCTTTTTGATGTCCGAAATTCCACTGTCAGATTGTCAATGAGCCGCGTTTTGCCGATGCGCGCCGCCACCAGAATCACAAAGTGAGTATCGGTGCTTGTCAGAGGTTTTAAATCCTGGGCATTCCTGACTTCAAAGTATTCCAGCTGAAAACCGGCGTCGCTTATACGTTGATGACATTCAATCAACTGGCGCTCATCCACCCGCCTCTCAATCTGGATACTCGCCGCCATTTGCTTCAAACAAGCGTAAAGGACGGGGGCTACCGAACGCTCATGGTCACTCAGATAGCCGTTGCGCGACGATAATGCCAAGCCGTCCGCGGCCCGGATCGTCGGTGCACCGACAACGTCAGTCACCATATTGAGATCCCTGACCATCGAGCGGATGACTGCCAGCTGCTGATAGTCCTTTTCCCCGAAAACCGCCACGTCTGGCTGAACGATGTTCAGCAACTTGGCAACGACAGTGGCCATCCCGTCAAAGTGACCAGGGCGTGCTGCACCGCAAAGACCATCAGACACGTTCGGCACACTGACGATGGCCTGATTGAGCATTCCATCTGGATAGATCTGTTCGACAGCAGGGGCAAACAGCGCATCACACCCGGCGTTGACCAGTCTTTCGCGATCGGCGTCGGGGGTCCGAGGATAGTTGGCCAGATCCTCATTCGCCCCGAACTGGAGTGGATTGACGAAGATGCTGGCGACCACAAAGTCGGCTCGCTGCTTTGCGCAATGAATCAGGGCGATATGACCGTCATGCAAGTTGCCCATTGTCGGCACCAGCGCGACTTTCTTGTTTTCACCTCGTGCACGCGCCACGAGCGCACGAAGCGCGCTAACCGTATCGACTGTCAGCACCACTTCACGCCTCTTGGACTAATTGAGCTTCGATTGCTTCAAGCAAACGAGGATCATCAGCCGCAATGTCCGGAGCAAAACGAGCAACGACCGTGCCCTGCCGATCAATCAGAAACTTTTCGAAGTTCCAGAGTACGTCCGTTGTGTTGTCTGACTCGATTCCATAACCCTGCAGACGCTCCCGAAAAGGGCCCTCACCCGTCGTTTCGAGTTGTGCGGCAGTCAGCTCGGCGTAGAGAGGATGCTGGTCCGCGCCGACAACCGATATTTTCGAGAACAACGGAAAGTGAATGTCATAGTTCACTGAACAGAACTCAACGATTTCCACATCGCTACCCGGTTCTTGTTCCTTGAAGTTGTTGGCGGGGAAACCCAGTATTTCCAGGCCTTGGGATTTTTTGTCTTGGTACAGTTTTTCCAAACCCTCGTATTGCGGGGTAAGCCCGCATTTTGAAGCGACGTTGACCACCAGCAGAACTTTGCCCCGATAGTCGCCAAGGGTGCGGACGCTTCCATCGATCTGCTTCAGCGAAATGTCGTAAAGGGAGTTACTCATCAGTTTGCCTCATGCAGTTGTGCTTCAAAGAGTACGGCCGATGATTTCTTTCATGATTTCCGAGGTGCCGCCATAGATGCGCGCGACCCGGGCGTCGACCCAGGCGCGGCTGATCTTGTATTCACTCATGAAGCCGTAGCCGCCATGTAATTGCAGGAATTCGTCAAGCAGCTTGCCCTGCATTTCCGATCCCAGCAGTTTGGCCATTGCCGCGATTTCCGGCGTCAGTTCACCGCGCATCACTTTGGCCAGGCAGTCGTCGACGAACACCCGCAACATGGTGGCCTGGGCCTTGGCTTCAGCGAGTTTGAAGCGGGTGTTCTGGAAGTCGAGTACCGGTTTTCCGAAGACCTTGCGCTCCCGGGTGTAGCCGATGGTTTCTTCCAGCAGCGTGTCGATGGATTGCGCGGCACGAATCGCGATGATCAGGCGTTCCCAAGCCAATTGATGAGTCAGGTATTTGAATCCCATGCCCTCCTCACCCAATCGATTGCCGACGGGCACCCGGACTTCATCAAAAAACAATTCGGCGGTGTCTTGCCCTTTCAGGCCAATCTTTTCCAGCAGACGCCCCTTGGCGAAGCCGGCTCGGTCTTCCTCAACGCAGATCAGGGTCAGTTCTTTGGCCGAAGGGTCAATCTTGGTGGCAGTGACCACAAGGCCAGCATTACCGCCGTTAGTGATGAAAGTCTTCTGACCGTTGACGATGTAGTCGTCACCATCACGCCGCGCCGAAGTACGCATGGCTCGCAGGTCGCTACCAATGCCTGGTTCGCTCATGGCAATCACGCCAATCAATTCACCGCTGACCATGCGCGGCAGCCATTGCTGCTTTTGCTCTTCGCTGCCATAGGCAACGATGTAAGGGGTGACGATTTCCGAGTGAGTGGTGAAACCTACGGCGGTGGCGTTGGCTCGCGCCAGCTCTTCGATCATCACCGCCGAGTGACCGAAGTCGCCTCCGGGGCCACCGTATTCTTCGGGCACCGTGGAGCATAACAAGCCGTTCTCACCGGCCTTGAGCCAGACTTCCTTGGGAACGATGCCGTTCTTTTCCCACTCATGCAGGTAGGGCACAATTTCGCGGTCGACGAAACGGCGGGCCTGATCACGGAACATGTTGTGGTCTTCTCGAAATACGCCACGCATTTTGCTTACTCCAGATCGATTCTTGTATTGGGCGATGGGTAATCAGCGGTCCTGGTAATTGGGATCACGCTTGTCGACAAAAGCCGCTACCGCTTCCTGATGGTCTTCGGTGTGATGTGCCAGCGCCTGATACGCCGCCGACAATTCCAGCAGCGAATCGAGGCGCATATGTTGGCCTTCGCGCAGCAGACGCTTGCACAGGCGCAACGCATGACCGGGATTACTGGCGATTCGCCGCGCGAGCGCCTGCGCTTCCGATTGCAGCGTTTCGTGGGTGCAGACTTGCTCGACCAGGCCCCATTCCAGCGCCTTGGCTGCATCGATAGCGTCACCGGTAAACGCCATCAAACTGGCTTTCGGGATACCAATGATGCGCGGCAACAGCCAGGCGCCGCCGTCACCAGGAACAATGCCCAGGCGCACGAAACTCTCGGCGAAGATCGCCTTGGGCGCCGCCAGCCGGATATCGCACATACAGGCAAGATCGAGGCCCGCACCCATTGCCGGGCCGTTAACTGCGGCGATCACTGGGATATCAAGCTCATAAATCGCCAGGGGAATACGCTGAATACCATCACGGTAGGTATTGCGCAGTTCATACGGCGAGCCGGCGAAAATGCCGCCGCGCTCGTGCATGTCCTTGACGTTGCCACCGGCACAAAAAGCGCTGCCATTGCCAGTGAGCACCATGACCCGCACCGACATATCACGGCGCAGCTCGGCGCAGAGATCGACAAACTCCTGAATCTGCTCACGCGTCGTCAGGGCATTGCGGGTATCGGGATGGTTCATGCGCACGGTGACGATGCCGCCCTCACGCTCAATCTGAAGAAACGGGCTCATACCGGATTACTCGCGAGACGGGTTAAGGGTTGTTGGCCATGGCTGGTGAGCAACGGCCAGTATCCATCACTGCCGCCCAGGCATATCTGAGTGCCTAGACGCTGACTCCAAAGGGAGGCCGAGCCGAATTCACTGCGCCACGCCCACAACCGACGGGTGAGCAGATGCAGCGGATATTCCTCGGTAAAGCCAATGGCACCATGCACTGAATGGGCGATGCTGGCGCCGACGCTTGCGGCTTCTGCGGTGCTGATTTTTGCCGCGGCAATGGTCAGCGCGGCGAGCCCCGCACTGGATTCCGTGAAGGCCGCCTCGGCCGCGATGCCGGCGGCGGCAGCCTGCTCAGCGAATACTGCGAGCTGTTGTTGAATGGCTTGAAAAGAACCGATTGCCTTGCCGAACTGCTTGCGTTCACTGGCATAGTTGGCGGTCATGTCCAGTAGCGCGTGCAACGCCCCGGCGGACTGCGCCGCGCGCAGCATCGCGCCGCCCAATTCCAGGACATTGGCGTCGAGCCCGCTGGGCAACGGTGCTTGCGCCAATACCTTGGCACTAGTGAAACCCAAATCATCGCGCGGTTCGCCCGCCACATTCAGACTCAACGTCAGTTCGCTTGCAGCGCTACGCGGCAGCAGCACCACATGCGCAACACCGGCTGGGCTATTAGCGATGGCGACGACCGCTTCAACGTTGCGCCCCCAAGGGACCGAGCAGGCGGTGCCATAAACGCGCTCGCCATCAAGCACCAGATCGGAATTGGCGGCCACGCTGATTGCACCCGCCCTTCCCTCCAGGCCGGCCTTGCTCAGCAGCCAGTTGCCGAGCAAGGCCTCACCCAGTGGCGCGGGCACTGAAAAGCGCCCGGCGGCACGGACCAACACATACATATCGGCCCAACTGGCTTCAGCGCCGCCCAGCGCTTCGGATACACCCGCCAGGGTGAAGCCCGACTCGTCCAGCGCGGCCCACAACTCGGCCGGCCATTCGCCGCCTTCACAGCCCATCACGTAAGCCGGCGTCGCCAGATCGGCAAACAGGCGTTCAATCGTCGCTTCGAATATCTCGCGCATTATCGCAACCCCAGGCCGCGGGCAATGATGCCGCGCAGAATTTCGCGAGTGCCCCCGCGCAATGAGAATGAGGGCGCCATCTGTGTCAGGTAGGCCAGCACGCGTGCATGCTCGCTGCCGCCGTCCTGCCGTGGCTCGGTTTCCAGCAACAGCTGGGCTACCTCGGGGATTTCCTGCTCAAAAGCATTGCCAAGGTCTTTCACACAGGAGGCCGCCCAGGCTGGATGTTCACCCGCCGCCAACTGTGCCGTGACCGACAACGACATATTGCGCAGCGTCAGCAGCTTGGCCGACAGCCGTCCGATCTCCCGCGCTTGTAGTGCGTCAGGGGTCTTGCCCACTGCGTCGATCAGTGTTTTCAACAACGCCATGCAACTGAGGAAACGTTCAGGGCCGCTGCGTTCGAAGGCCAGTTCAGCGGTCACCTGATCCCAACCCTTGCCCTCAGTGCCAATCAAGGCATCGGCGGGCAGCCGCACATTGTCGAAAAACACTTCGTTGAAGTGCTCGCCACCGGCCAGGTCGCGAATCGGGCGGATGGTGATGCCGGGCAGGCTAAGGTCGACGATGAATTGCGACATGCCCTCATGCCGGGCCGCTTGTTTCTCACTGGTACGCACCAGGGCAATCATGTACTGCGAATGGTGCGCGTTGGTGGTCCAGACCTTCTGGCCATTGACTAGCCAGCTATCGCCATCACGCACAGCAGTGCTTTTGATCGAAGCCAGGTCCGAGCCGGAATTGGGCTCGCTCATGCCGATGCAGAAGTAACTTTCACCCCGGCAAATGGCTGGCAGGTAGTGCTGTTTTTGTTGCTCGGTACCGAAGCGATTGATCAGCGGCCCGCTTTGCCGGTCGGCGATCCAGTGGGCCGATACCGGCGCACCGGAGGCCAGCAATTCTTCAATGATCACGTAGCGTGCAAAAGGACCCGCCTCGCCACCGCCGTAGGCTGTGGGCAAGGCCATGCCGACCCAGCCTCGCGCGCCGAGTTTCTTGCTGAATTCCGCGTCGAAGCCCATCCAGGACTGCGCACTCAAGGTAGGTGGGTAATCGGCCAGTGTGTCGAGAATGAACGCCCGCACTTCGGTGCGAAGCGCTTCCGCCTCGGGAGGAATATTGCTGTAGGAAAATTGACTGATGGCCATATGCGCTCTCTAACGCTGAACACAGGCGCAATCGCTTCGAACGAAGCGACCACAGAACGGCAACCGCTCCACAGTCGCCGTTGGCCGGCGACTGTAGGAACAGCGGCAACTTACAACGCGGTTTGCGCGTCAGCCTCGGCGAACATCGCATTGATGTCGCCGGAGGTCACCGGCTTGTTGTCGTGGCGACCGTGATCGGCACCACCCAAGCCCAGGGCTGGCTCGATGCTGACGTGCGTGGCCTGAGCCCGTAGCGCGCCGACCGTGCAGTTTTCCCGACCATGGATGGAGAACGGATCAAAGGAAAACTCACGCATGGCGTTCAGGTGAGTGACCTTGTCGATCATCTCCTTGGGCAGGTGCTGCAACCCTTCCCAAGCGGTCTCCGGCGAGTTCGGCCAGGTGCAGTCGGAGTGCGGGTAATCGCTTTCCCACGTGACCATCTCGGCGTTCAAGTAATCGAGGTTCTTCAGGCCAAAATTATCTTCGATGAAGCAGGTGATGAAGTGCTTGTTGAAGATGTCGCTAGGCATCTTCCCGTCGAAGTTGGAATTGGTCCACGCGTTATGGTGACGGTGGGTGAAGTCAGCACGCTCCAGCAAATAAGGAATCCAGCCGATGCCGCCTTCGGAAAGCGCCATGCGCAGATCCGGGAATTTCTTCCACATCGGCGCCCAGATCCAGTCAGCGGCGGAGTTGGCGATGGAAATCGGCATGGAGGTGATCCAGGCGTCGATAGGCGACAAATCCGAAGCGTGTTGAGCTTTCACGCCGGTACCGATATGACAGCAGATCACCACCTTGTTATCGCTGCAGGCTTTCCACAGCGGGTCCCAGTAATCACTGTGGATCGACGGGTAGCCATGAATGGCCGGGTTGTCCGACAGCGAAAGCGCGTGCACGCCCTGTTTGGCCAGACGCTCGACTTCGGCAGCAGCGGCTTTCATGTCCCACCACGGCACGATCATCAGCGGAATGAAGCGGCCTGGCGCAGCGTTGCACCAGTCGTGCAAATGCCAGTCGTTGTAGGCCTGGATGGCCGCCATCGACACGTCGCGATCAGCGTGTACCTGGAAACGTTGCCCGGCAAAGCCCGGGAAGGTGGGGAAGCACAATGAACCGAGCACGCCGTTGGCGTTCATGTCGTCGACGCGGTCCTTGATGTTCCAGGTGCCACGGCGCATTTGCTCGTAGCCCAGCGGCTCCATGCCGTATTCCTCTTTTGGTCGACCGACCACGGAATTGAGGCCCATGTAGCCAGTGGCCTGTTCCTCGAAGACCCACACATCACGATCACCCTTTTTGACCACATGCGGCTCACGACCCTTGAAGCGGGCAGGCATGTGGCGAGCAAAAGCATTCGGCGGCTCGATCGCGTGGTCATCGACACTGACAAGAATCAGATCTTCAACTTTCATTGTTTTCCCCTTCGCATTCGGGCTTGTTGTTGTGCCTGAATCATAGTGCACATCTCGACTTAATTAAACACATTTTTTGAATGTGTTCATATTAAATCAAATGCATCCCCCCATCACTCCCACAGCACGTGCAGATAGTGCGGACCGCGCAGCTGTGCGCCGACGATCTGCGGCCCGGGTTTGTCAGGGTCGAGACGGATGTTGGGCATCAGATCGAGGATCGCATTCAGTGCGCAGTTGATCTCGGTTTTGGCCACGAATTGACCGATACACATGTGTGGGCCAAAGCCAAAACCAAACGAAGGTTTGGGCTTGCGGTCGATGTCGAATTTATCGGCGTTTTCGAATGCATCTTCGTCGCGATTGGCTGAGGTCACGATGCATTGCACCATTGCCCCTTTGGGGATGGCTACACCGCGAATCTCCAGGTCCTTGGCGGCCTGACGCACCTTGAAAGTGGCCACAGGCTCGAAGCGCACCGCTTCGTCGATGGCCTTGTTTACAAGGCTTCGGTCATTACGCACCCGCTCCAGCACATCCGGATTTTGCAGCAGCAACGACATCAAGGTACCGAAGGTGCGAGTCGTGGTTTCGCTGGCAGCCGGGAGCAGTGAGCGTACAAAAGTGGCGATTTCATGATCGTCCAGCGACCGTCCTTGATACTCCGCGTTGATCAGCCGGCTGATCAGGTCATCGCCCGATGCGCCCTCAGCGCGACGCTCGGACACCACCACTTTCACCACATCGTATAGAGCCTGAGCGGCCTGCATGGCGGCGCCGCGGGCCGCGGCGGCTTTTTCCGGATCGACTTGCGGGCCCGCCAGGATGGCCAGCGCCCAGGCCGCGTACTGCTCGATCTGCTCGGGACGATCCTCGGGAAAGCCGATCAACGAGTAAATCACCCGGATCGGAAAATACAGGGCAAAGTCCATCAGGTCGGCGCCCTTGGCCGGCACCATCGGCTTGAGATACTCCTCGCGAATCACCCGATCGATCTTGGTTTCCTTCCAGCGATTCACCGTCTCGGGCATGAATACCGGTTGCAGCAGGTTACGGATGTTCTTGTGAGCATCCCCGTCCATTGCGGTAAGGATCAAACCATCGAAAAACGCCCCCAGCCCCTCGGCGATAAAACCGCTGGTAAAGGTGCCGGCGTCACGCATGACCGCCATGACATCGTCGTATTTGAACAGTGTGAAGGTCGGCCGGCTGGCATCCAGGCCGGCAATCGACGGCACGCCCAGACTCGCCATGAAGTTGCCTTGCAGCACAGGCGAATTGGCGCGCATATCGCGGTAGGTCGCGTGCAGGTCGATATCGCTGGTACCGCGATAATTACTGGCTACATCGGTGAAAGCCTTCGTCAGGTCGTTCTGTGCCGGTGTGGACATGATCGTCTCCGCTATTTTTGTCATTATTTTTTGTCAGGCAGCTGCTGAAGGCCATACCTTCCGACTGATAATAGGCCTGACTAGATATGTATTGGACACTTATTAATATTTCGATCAACTATTTGTGCTGCGAGACGTGTCAGTAGGCCTGCTGCACCAGTGTCATGCGGCCACCCGCCAACATCAGGGCGCAGTACAGCCCCAGCTCTGCCACCTGGGCGTCAGAGAAAAACTCCCCGAGTCGCAAGAAATGCGTGTCGTCGATCTCCAGGTAATCGCTGGCAAACAATTCGGCATAACGCAACGCGGCACGTTCGACTGGCGTGAAGGACTCACTGTCTGTGGCCATGCACGCAATATCCTCTTCCGTCACTGCGTCGGACTTGCGCGCCAGTTGGCAGGCCTGGCAAGTGGTGATGCTGGCGATTTTCAGCCGCACCAACTCGCGCAAACGCTCATCAAGCAGGCTGTCGCTGTGCAGGCTCTCCATCAAACCCAGCCAGGCCAGGGCTACCTTGGGTCGGTGAGCCCAGACCTGCACCGGCGTCGTTGAACTGAGCATGCGACTGCGCTGGCCCCGCTCTACCGCGTCTTGCAACGCAGACGGCATGGCATCCAGCGGGATCAGCGGTAGGCGTGCCATCTCAATCGAGCCGTTCGATGATGGTCGCCGTGCCCATACCGCCGGCGCAGCAAATGGCTTGCAAGCCAAAACGCCCGCCTCGGCGTTCAAGCTCGTTCAACAACGTGGTCATCAATCGTGCACCACTGGCGCCCAATGGATGACCGAGGGCAATGGCGCCACCATTGACGTTCAACTTGTCGTGCGGCACACCTGTCTCCTGCATCCAGGCTAGCGGCACCGAGGCAAACGCTTCATTGACCTCGAACAAGTCGATGTCGTTGATGTTCAGCCCAGCCTGGCTCAACACCTTTTGAGTGGCAGCAATCGGGCCGGTGAGCATTAATGTCGGATCGGAACCGACGGTTGTGAACGCCACAATCCGCGCTCGAGCCCTGAGCCCGAGTTTTTTCGCGGTTTCGGCACTCATCAACAGCAATGCCGCTGCTCCGTCGGAGATCTGTGACGAGTTACCAGCAGTGATGCGGCCGGTATCCGGACGAAAACTGGTTTTAAGCGTCGACAGCTTTTCCCGCGAAGTATCACGACGAATGGTTTCATCGTGGCGCAACACAACAGCTGGCTCCGTCAGCACCTGCTCACGTAGCTCCTCGACCGCAACCGGCACTATTTCATTATCGAAATAACCGGCATCGGACGCCGCGGCAGCGCGCTGATGGCTGGCAAAAGCGAAATCATCTAGCGCATCGCGACTGAGCGCCCACTTGTCGGCGATACGCTCAGCAGCCTCGCCCTGACTGGTCAGTTCATAGCGTTGCGCTGCCATCCAGCCAAACGCCTCGCCGTGGATTTCACGGTTACTGCCCATGGGCACGCGGCTCATGTTTTCCGCGCCACCCGCCACCACGATATCAGCGGAACCCGCCGCGATAGCACCAACGGCCAAATGCACGGCCACTTCGCCCGAACCACATTTACGGTCGATGGTCAGCCCCGGCACGCTGACCGGCCAACCGGCGCCGAGCAAGGCCGTGCGGGCAATGTTGGCGGACTGTTCGCCAATTTGCGTGACATTGCCAAATATCACATCGTCGACCAACGTCGGCGACACATCGACCCGTTCCAGCAAGTGACTGAGCACCAGCGACCCGAGGTGATCGGCGCGCACGCCGGCCAGGCTGCCACGGAACTTGCCGATTGGCGTGCGTACCGCATCAACTATGACGATGTCTTTCATAACGCACTCGCCTTGAGCCCTGAACCCGGTACTTGTTTACCGTCTTCGTAGCGGTAAACCCCCTGCCCCGACTTGCGCCCAAATCGTCCGGCAGCGACCATTTTGATGATCAGTGGGCAGGGCCGAAATTTTTCGCCCAAGGTCTGGTGCAGATAACGCAGAACAGACAGCCGCGTATCCCAACCGGTCAGGTCACCCAGTTCCAACGGGCCCATCGGATGGTTGAAACCCAGACGTAGTGCCGTGTCGATGTCTTCGGCGGTCGCGGTGCCTTCCTGCAGCATCCACATCGCCTCGTTGCCCAATAGTGCGGACATGCGGCTGGTGGTCAGTCCGGGCGATTCATTGACGATGATGGAGGTTTTGCCGATCTGATCGCACAGGTTGCGAGTGCGATTCACCACTTCATCACTGGTAGCCAACCCCCGCACGAGCTCCACCAGTTTCATTTTGTGCACAGGGTTGAAGAAGTGCATGCCGATCACGCGATCTGCACACTCCACTGACGCCGCAATTTCGGTCACGCTGAGGGCCGACGTATTGGTCGCGATAATCGCGTCCGGTGCCAGCAGTGGCGCCGCTTGCGTGAGCACCGCTTTCTTCACTGCCAACTGCTCGGAGACCGTCTCAACCAGCCAATTGGCGCCACTCGCTGCTTCAGTCAAGTCGCTGCAGGTCAGTAGATTGGCCAACGATTGCTGGGCTTTTTCTTCGCTGACTTTGCCCAGGCGCACGCCATCGGCAAGGATTTTTTCGATGCTCGTCCTGGCGTTTGTCAGGGAGGTGGCATTGGTATCGACCAACAGCGTACTGAAACCAGAGCTGGCGAACGCATGCGCAATACCGGTGCCCATCAGACCCGCACCGACGACGACTACTTTTTCTTTATTGGCGTTCATGTTTGGCTCTCGATTAGGCGCGGTTCTTTTTACTGACCACATTGCGCAACGTGCCAATGCCTTCGACGCTGGCTTCGACCACATCGCCTTCCTTGAGGAACAGACCGGTGCCCATCCCCACTCCCGCCGGCGAACCCGTGAACAACACATCGCCACAGGCAAAACTCGAGCGCTGCTGGACAAAGCGGATCAGATGATCAACACCCCAGGTCATTTCGCCGGTGGAGCCGTCCTGGCGCGTTTCACCATTTACTTTCAAGGTCAGGCGCAGCGTTGGTGACCCTTGCGGAAATTCATCCTTCGTGACGATCCAGGGACCCAGCCCGGTGGTCTGATCCTGGCTTTTGGCCGCGAACAGATCCATGCCAATACCCGCCGGCCCGCTACGCTGCAGGTCTCGCGCGCTGACGTCATTGCCAACGGTGTAACCGAGCACGCAAGCGAGCGGGTTTTCCAGGTCAATCTCGTCAGTACCGATGACCGCCACCAATTCAACTTCGTGATCGAGCTCCTCAGTCAACGGTGGAAAGCGGATCGGGTCATTGGCGCCAATCAGCGCGCCATAAGCCTTGAGAAAGGCGACTGGCTGGGACGGCGCACTCAATCCAAACTCCACCAAATGCTTGGCGTAATTGGCGCCTGCCACGACCACCCGGTTGACGGGTTCTATCGGTGGCAGCAGGCGCACTTTGGAGAGTGGCAGCGCAGGCCCGGCGAAACGCAACGAACTGATGCCGCGTCCGGCAGCCACGCCGGGCGCCCAATCCTTGAAATTGCCGGAAATCGGTGTCACCTGATCTTGGGCGACATCGACCACCGCCCAAAAAACGCCCGTTTCAAAATACTCACATCGCGCCAGTTTCATCAGGCACCTACCTTGCCCAACTTGGCAGGATCGATGTGCAGCAAGCGGCATGCGTTTTCATAGCGAATCTTGCGCAAGTCGGCGTCGGACAACTTCAGGCCATGGGTCAGGTCGTGACGCACGGCATCGCTACCGCCGAAGTTGCTGCCGTACAGCACATGGTCTGCACCGATGATATCGACCAAGGCTTGGCGCATCGGTACTTCATGCAGCTCAACGTCGAAGTAGAAGTTTTTCATGTACTCGAGCAGCGGCTTTTTGTTGTATTTGACGTCGAGGTTCTCGTTGGTCTTGGCCAGACGACCGAGTTGGTACGGGACATAGCCGCCGCCATGGGTGATGTACACCTTAAGGTCGGGGAAGCGATCCAGCACGCCGCCGCAAATCAGGTTCCAGAAACAACGGCTTTCGTCGTACTGCATACCCACGATCGCGGTAGTTTCGTAGCGGTCGTCGTTGGCGTTCTTGCCCCAGGTGACCGACTGGTTGTAGCCGTGAATAAACATCGGCAGATCCAGGTCACAGAGGGTTTTCCACACCACGTCGAGTTCCGGCGAATCGAACTCCAGGCCGCCGAAGTTGGCGCCGCCAGCAACCAGACCTTTAGCGCCCAGTACGGTGCAGGCGTAACGCAATTCAGCCGCCGCCGCTTCTGGCGCATTCAAAGGCACGTGAGCCCAGAACATCAAGCGATCAGGGGCCGCGGAGCAGTATTCCGCGAGTGTCTCGTTGACGGTGCGGGCGAAAGGTACGGCGAATTCGGCTTCGGTCCAGTACATGTAGCAGTGGGATGGGACGGAAACGACCTGCAAATTCTGTCCCGCTGCGTCCATGCCAGCCAAGCGTACTTTCGGATCAGCCCAGCGCGCAAAATACTCTTCAAGCTTGGGACCCTTGCCGGAGCGCACGGCAGCCTTACGCTCTGGCGACCCAAGACCGAGAATCCAGTCACCTACACGCAGCTTGATATCGCCATCGGCGTGCTGCTCGAAGAACGGCCCCCAGTGAGGGTGCTGGTTGTAATAGCCAGGGTGCGGTGCGTGGGCGTGAAGATCGATAAGCATGTTTAGGTACCTCGAAGTTGGCACTTTTTGTTGGTTATTTGCGCGGTGCCTTCACGCGGCCTGGATCAAATTGCCGCGAAAAGGGGAAGCCGACGGCTCACTGCTAAGACCAGAGCTTAAGATTAAATTGATCATAAATCAAAATACTGTTCAATTTATTTTATTGGCGCGCGGAGAGGCCTGACCCAGAGCCCTCGACCCGAGTCGAAAAATGCTTTGCGAGGTTAAAAACTACGAGTCAGCCTTGAAAAAGAATGGAATGCAGGTGGCAGAAAATTCGCGTACGAAAACGCAAAGCCCCCGATAAACGGGGGCTTTGGTTAGCGCGATGGGTAGTTCTTTAAGGTCAGCGGCGGGTGCGCGAGGTAGAACCCATGATCAGCGCGCCCAGGAGTTTTTTCACCCGGACCGGGAACAATCGACGCCCTGCGGCTTCTGGCACGAGGATTTCGCTCAACACGTAACGAATGATCATTTCGCAGATCAGCTCACGGTCAAGACGCACCCCGAGGCGTTCGTCCCAGTCGTCGAAAACGATGCCCAGGCCATCCTGAAAGCGCACGATCGAATCGTGGAAAATCCGTCGGAAGAAGCCCAGCGCGTAGTCGGGCGCAACCACAAGAAGACGACGAGCCCGACTTTGCTCTAGATAGTTATCAAGATAGGCAAATAGCGCATTCAAGCGCGCTTCCGGATCACTGATGTGACCGAGTTCCTGGGACAGCGAGCTGTGAAAGCTTTCGCGCTTGTGGCGCGAAAAGGTGTCCAACAAGTCCTCCTGCGAGGCGAAATAGCGATAAAAGGTGCCACGGGAAACGCCCGCTACCTGGCACACATCCAGAATCGAAATACGATCCGCGCCAGACATCAGCACGACTTCTTCAGTGGCTTTAAGGATGTTGGCAATGGTTTCTTCCGAACGGCGATTCGGCTTGACCTTGGTGCCTGCCACTGAGTTGGCAGCAGCACGTCGCTCTACGGGTTTAGCCGGGCTCGCCCCTGCTTCAGATGGCGCATTTTTTTTGGATTTGGGAGCCGGCGCAGGCGCCTCTGCTTTCTTGGATGCGACTTTTGGCATGGCGTGACGGGCTCATGAAGAGTAAAGATTGTGCAACGTTACCACAGGATCTGTGCATAAATAACACTATATGTTCAACTTATTGCTAAAGACATTTGATGAGTTTGTATTTAGAATTGGATTCTCTCTTCAAAATAAAATCAGGCAGCCCGACCGGTTATGGGTGCCTAAAAGGAGAAAACTGATGGGTAGCAGTGGAAATCCAGACACCTGGACAGTGGGAGAACGAGACACTGTCATTGATGCGTTAGATCGTGCGGTAGCAAGGCATCCAGACAAAATATTGCTGGATTTCAGCGGTGAGTTATACACATATGCTCAGGTTGACTCACTTTCCACCAAGATGGCCAACGCACTTGCCACCCTGGGCGTCAAGGCCGGTGAAACCGTGCTGACGATGCTGGATAACAACATCGATGCCGTCACCACCTGGCTGGCCATCAACAAGCTCTGCGCCGTGAGTGTGCCGATCAACACCGCGCTCAAGGGCGAGTTCCTCCGCCATCAGATCGCCGATACCGGCACCTCGGTGGTGATCTGCGAAGCGGCCTACCTGTTGCGCATCACACCACTCGCCGAACAACTGCAGGACGTACACCACATTCTTCACCGTGGCACCCTCGAGGCAGTTCCTGATTGCCCGATTCGTATTGCGCCACTGGATGAATGGCGTGGCCATGACGCCACCCCACTCGCCAATAAACCGCGACCTTCAGACCTTGCCTGCCTGATTTACACCTCGGGCACCACGGGCCCTTCCAAGGGCTGCATGATCAGCTACAACTTCATGTGCAATCTGGCGCGCCTGCAACTACGTGCCGGTCCGGCCAGTGCCGACGACGTCACCATCACGCCGCTGCCGCTGTTTCACATGAATGCGCTGTGTGTATCGATCATTGCCAGCATTCTGGTGGGCGCGCGCGCCGCCATTCTTGCGCGATTCTCGGTCTCGAATTTCTGGCCGGAAGTGGAGCGCTCGGGCGCGACCATTGCCTCGATCCTGGGTGGCATGGGCGGCCTCCTCGCCCAGGCGCCAGACAACGAAGCGATGCTGCGCTGCGTCGGGCAGATCCATACCGCCCGTGGCAACCCTTATACCGAAGAAACCAAAAAGATCTGGCGCGAGCGCTTCGGCACCAAGCTGGTAGGCGGCAACGGCTATGGCCTGACCGAAGCCTGCGTTATCACTTCGCTGGCTGCCGGGGAATACGCCGCGCCCGGCTCGTCGGGTAAACGTATTGCAGATTTTGACGTAAGGATCGTCGACGACCTCGATCAGGAAGTGCCGCCCAACTCCCCTGGCGAAATCGTGGTGCGCCCGCTCCGTCCCGACATCATGTTCCAGGGCTACTGGCGTCGTCCGGAGGATACCCAGAAGCTGATGCGCAATATGTGGTTCCACACCGGCGACGTTGGCAAATTCGATGATGTTGGCTTCTTCTACTTTGTCGACCGCAAGAAGGACTACATGCGTCGCAGGGGGGAGAACATTTCCAGCTTTGAAATGGAAGCAGCCTTTGCTTCTCACCCGGCACTGGCCGAAGTGGCGGTGCATGCCGTGCCTTCAGATAAAGGCGAGGATGATGTGAAGGTGACTGCCGTGCTGCATGAAGGCGTGACGCTTGAGCCGGAGCAACTGTTCCATTGGGCCACCGACTCGGTGCCCTACTATGCCTTGCCGCGCTACATCGAGTTTCGCAGCAGCTTGCCGAAAAATCCGCAGGGCCGGGTGTTGAAGTATCTGCTGCGCGATGAAGGTAAAACCGACGCCACCTGGGATCTGGAAACCACATCGATCGTGGTGTCCAAAAAGTAACAGTACTACCTGGCATGTGTCGGCCATCCAACGCCGAAAGCCCGCTTTGAAGCGAGCTTTCGCTTCTCTTGGGCCTGGTGTCGCCTTTGTATGAGTGAGCTTGCTTGCGATGAACTCAAGGACAACGCGTTTTACAAGAACGTGCGCGTTATCGTTAACGTCCATCGCGAGCAAGCTCGCTCCTGCATTAATCGTGTGAAATCAATACTCGCGCACGGGAATGCCTTTGGGGCGGGAGTTGTAACCGGGTAGGTGCAGGCCACCGTCGACGTGAATGGTCTCGCCGGTGATAAAGCGCGACATCTCCGACGCGAGGAATACCACCACCGGGCCAATGTCGGCTTCAGGCTCGCCACAGCGGCCCAGCGGACGCATTGAAGCGGACATTTCGGCAAAGCCCGGGTTTTCTGCGGCAAGTTTGTGGAAGGTGGCGCCCATCGCGGTAGGTGCGATGGCATTGGTTCGAATGTTGAACCGCCCCCATTCAGAGGCGGCGCTGCGAGTCAGCCCGACGATCGCTGCCTTGGCCGTGTTGTAATCGCCGTGCAGCCAGGCGCCGATCTCGATATCGATTGAATAGAAGTTGATGATCTTGCCACCGCCCCGCGCTTTCATATGCGGCAGTGCGGCTTTCATCGCCCACCAGGCCGCCCACACTGTAGAGCCGAGGGTTTGCTCCAGCATCGCGTCGGTTTTTTCTTCCAGAAGGACATTAGGGGTGGGTGCAAAGGCATTGTTAACCAGGATGTCCAGGCCACCAAATTGATCAACGGCTAATTGCACGGCGGCTTCGATATCGGCCTTGCTGCACACGTCAGTCTTGATGAACACCGCTTGGGCACCCAGCGCTTTGAGTTCGGCGACTACGGCCTCGCCACTGGTGACATCCAGCTCGGCGACCACCACGGCAGCGCCCTCTTTGGCAAAGTTCAGCGCAATGCCGCGGCCGATTCCGCCACCTGCGCCAGTAATCAGCGCAACCTGTTCATTTAGCAGTGCCATAGTCACTCCACTTCTTGTTTTTTAGTGAACATTTTTGGTTATAGTGTTCAAATATAGCTTATTTCGTCAGCCTGAACAGCATTGAAACAAGGATATTGAGGATGACTGCATTTCGTCGCCGCGTAGACATCATTGCTCAGCATGCCAATGGCACGGGCGAAGTTCGCGCCGCTCTGGAAGACGACTTCCACCACTTCCGGGTGTGGGTCAGCTACCGCGCAGGTGAAGTCATCGCCATTGGCGGTGAAGCGCTGCGCTATCCCTATTCCCTGTGCCCGCAGGCTTGCAATCAATTACAGCAATTGCGGGGGATGAAGCTGGACCGGATAGCCCATTCAGTCACCCGGCAGACCGACGCCAGTCATCAATGCACCCACTTGCTCGATCTCGCGGGGCTCGCCATTGCTGCTGCCGCACGTGGCTCCCGCCAGCGCCGCTATGACATTAGCGTGGGCCAGCGCATCGACAACCGCACCCGCTCTACGTTGGTACGCGATGGCAATGAAGACCTGACCTGGGAAGTAGACGGCACCATGATCGAAGGACCCTCACCCTATTGCGGCATCAATCTTCGCGAAGGCATGGCACGCTGGGCACTGAATGCCCTCAATGAAGAAGCCGCCGAAGCGGCTCTTTTACTTCGCCGCTGCACCCTGATTTCGATGGGGCGCGCGTACAACCTCGACGAGCAGATTCATGCCCTGAACACCGGCCGCTGCTACAGCCAACAACCCGAACGCGCGGAACAGGCACTGCGCATGAAGGGTTCGACGCTGGACTTCAGCAATGAACAGTTCAAATTGTGCGCCCAGGACCAGGAGTGGCTTAGGCAGCACCAATAGTCACACGGCTCCCATATCAAAAGCCGCGCGACCATCATCCGCAAGGCCCGGCGATCCGGATTCGAACCAGACCGCCGATAATGCCTAGAGGAAGACGGCCAGATTTGGCGTTCCAAGCACCGCTTGGTCGATGATGACTTCGCGCCGCGCCAGCTTGAATCCCGCCTCACTCAGACGCAGCACATCACGCCGTTCGCCACTGATAATGTCGACATGGTGATCTTTGAAACGGCTACGGGTCAGCAGCAGGTAACTGGTCACCACAAACTCATCGCTCTTGTCGGTTTCTTCGACAAACACGTTAGTCACCAGACGTCGGGTACGCGAAGGAGGATCTTCCGCCCAGGCACTTTTGCCGGACAGGCGCAGGATTCGGCCCATGATCGAGCGGTAGTCATCGTGGTAATGCTGAACGCTGCGCACGATGGTGGTTTTCAACTCGGCGGCCAAGCGCGTCTGGCGCAGCGGCACGGTGTACACCAGGTCGGTGTCCAGGCGTTCGGCCCACTCCTGCAGGCGAATCTGGTCGAGCAGCGTGGCTTCCTCGTAGAGAAAGGTCACCACATCGTTGTAAATCGGCGAACCCACCGGTACTCGCTTGGTACCGACTGGGGAACCCGGCTGGATATCCTCCACACCGCGTTGTTGAACCTGAGCCATGAGTAACTCCTTAACTTTTATTCTTGTACTCGTGAATGCTGTTACCGGCGACTGCGGCCCGCTAGGACCGCTGTCGAACCAGGACTGGCGAACGCTTATTTCTCGTCCGATGCGGTCATCAGCTCATGCCAGTACAACCACCAGTGCCACTGGGTATCGTCCTTGGTGAAACCTTCGTTGACGATGCCGGGGCCAGGCCACCCTTCCGGTGCTCCGGTTTCAAAGACTGCCTGGTATTTCATCGTGCTCTTGCGGCCCATCGCCCCCTTGGCAGCCAGCGTCATGTGCGGCCAGGTATCGGAGTCATCCTGCTCGACCATGCCGGACGTGCCGAACAGCTGGATGGTTTGCTTGAGCATCTTGTCGCGCAGTTCCGGGGAAGCGTCTTTCTCGGCAAACACCCAGTTGACGAACTCGAGCTTGTCCGGACCTTGCGGCACGTAGGCGTGCAGGGTCATCGAGCCGACGACAGTGCCATCCGGCTGCGGAATGTAGACAAAACCGAAAAGAATATTCGGGAACATCCCACCGACTTGCGGCGGCATGCTGGTGAGCACTTTCAACTGATCTTCGGTCAAGTTGCGTGCCAGCTGTTCGACCATGTCGGCGGTCATGCCGGCAGGCGGCAATGCTTCGAGCTTTTGCTGCACACTCAACTCTGCCGGATCGAGTCCGGTGAGGCGCTTGATCTTGCGCGCCAGGTCGATGCAACGCAGCGCATGGCCGTGCGGCGAGCTGATTTCGACGCCGATCATTTCCGGGCTGAGGTCGGCTGTTTCGCCCTCGCCTTTCTTGGCGTAGTTACCCACTTCGCCTAACCAGCGGTGCAAGGTCAGTGTGTGGAAACCGTCGGCCGCCGATTGCTCGCCAGCCGTCTTCCAGTTGGCGTTAACGATAAAGCGCTGCGGTGGACCGAGTACTTCCATGCCTTTGTCGGAGCGGCAGAAGAGCATGTCGTAATACCACTTGGCATCGCCCAGGAATTCGTCGAACGATGGTCCATCGATATTCCAGGTCGCAAAGACCAGACCGCCATACAGCGTGACCCGAGCCTTTTTCAGGCCCAGTTCTTCTTTGGGCAGCATTTTGCCGTGCATGCATTCACGCTCGACGGGTGAGCCGACAAAGTCGCCATTCGGGCGGAAGGCCCAGCCGTGGTAGATGCATTTATGAATTTGTGTATTGCCGCAATCAGCGGTACTGATGCGCATGCCGCGGTGCGGGCACACATTGAGGTTTACAAACACCTCGCCCTCTTTGCCACGGGCAACAATGACCGAGTCGGAGCCCAGGTCGCGGACCATGAAGTCCCCGGAATTGGGGATCTCCGACTCGTGACCCAGGAGTACCCAGATCTTGCCGAAGATTTTTTCCATCTCCAGCTCGTAGATTTCGCGGTCAGACAACACGCGCATTTGTACTTCACGGCTGGATGGATAGATAAGGTCCGAGACCTTGGTTCCATCAGACAATACGGGGTTTGTTTTTGTTAGCATGATTGCCTCCTGATCAGAGCGTCACGACAGTGGTCGCAACGAAATATAAGACACTTTCTCTATTTATGTACATAGAATTCACTTTCTACTTGTAAGTGAATTCTTCCGTCATTCACGTATGCGTCAATCCTTGTTCGATGCCTTGCCCGCTTGAGTGCGCAGCACACCAATGCCGTCGATCTCCAGTTCAACCACATCGCCAGGCTTCAAATAACGCAATTGCTCCAGGCCGCAGCCGTTGCCGACCGTGCCGGAGCCCAGAAACTCGCCGGGGTACAGGGTTTCCGAGCGGGACACGTGGGCAATCACGTCTTCGAAACTCCAGCGCATATCGCGGGTATTGCCGCGCCCCCACTCCTCGCCATTGACCCGGGCGACCATGTTCAGGTCATAGGGATCACCCAGCTCATCGGCTGTCACCAGACAGGGGCCCATGATATTGGCGGTATCAAAATCCTTGCTCTTGGCCGGGCCGAGCATGCCGGGCATTTCCAGGGCCTGGGCGTCGCGGGCACTCATGTCGTTGAAGATGGTGTAGCCGACGATATGCGCCCGGGCGGCTTCACGGCTGATGTCCTTGCCGCGCTTACCGATGTAGCAACCGAACTCCAGTTCGAAATCCATCGCCCGGCTGTAGCTCGGCCATTGAAATTCATCGTCGATGCCAATCACCGCGAAACGGTTGCCCTTGTAGTAAATAGGCTGCTTGTTGAAAGTCTCGATGACCCGATCGTCAGCGCGGGTGTTCATCGCTTTCAGCGTGGCTTCCGGGTCTTCGGTACGCAGCGCACGGGCACGACGGGCCGCCGCGAAGCTCTGGCGCAGATGCAATTCGAAGCAGGAACAGTCGCGCATTTGTGGAGGCGGCTGGATCGGTGCACGCAGCTTCACGCTGGCACGCTCCAGCACCGCCGCCGAGGGTGCCTTAGCGACCAGTGAGCGGGCCAATTCCAGCGCCGGTTCGCCGGCCTCTACCAAAGCCAGAATGCTGCTCAACGCCACACTGTCACGACCTTCCAGCAAGCGGTAAGCGTGTTGCAGGTCGAGTACCTGCTGATCCCGATTGAGCAATGCACCCGCGCGCTCAAACCCTTCGGCGTCGGTATACGTCACCAGTCTCATACGCGACCACTCACGGGGAGCAGCGCACCGGTTACTGCTGCGGCTTCGTCGGATAAAAGAAACGCCACTACCGCCGCCAACGCCTGCGGAGTGACCCAGCGGCTGCTGTCAGCATCAGGCATGTCGGCGCGGTTGGCGGGGGTGTCAATGATGCTCGGCAGCACAGCGTTGACCGTTACACCACGATCCTTCAGTTCCTCGGCCAACGCCTCGGTCAACCGGGCCACACCGGCCTTGGAGGCGGCATAAGCCCCCATACCTGTTGCGGCTTTGACAGAGGCCAGCGCGCCAATGTTGACGATGCGCCCGGCCTTGGAATCCAGCAGGTGTGTCAACGCGGATTGAGAACTGACCACTGCGGTACGTACGTTCATCTGATAGAGGCGATCCCAGGTCAGCAGGCTGCCACCTTCGACGGTCTCCCAGGCAAACCCGCCCGCGACATTGACCAAACCGTCGATGCCACCCAAATGCCCCGCGACCTGCTCGAACGCAGCGCTGGCCGACTCGCTCGAAGTCAGGTCGACACCACCCAGGCACAGCAGGTTTTCCGTATCCAGCAAGGCAGCTGGGGCCTCGCTACGATCCAGCAACGCCACCCGGGCGCCTCGCGCCAGCAGAAATTTGCCAAGTGCGCTGCCGAGGGCACCAAACCCGCCGGTGACGACTACCCTCTTGTCTAATAGTGATTGGGACATCGCGAAATCCTCTTGTTGTTGTTTTACGGCGCGAACGGTCGATTCGCGCCTTTGTCCGGATGAATATATGACACTTTTAGAAAATATGTACAAATGATACCGTATGACTTCAAGTCAAACACTCACCTGCGGACCGCTGATGCCTAGAAAACTGCCTGCACTCAACGCCGACAACCGCGCCTTCTGGCAAGGCGGTCAACAGGGCGAACTGCTCGTTCATCGCTGCGCAGCCTGTAGCCGGTATTTCCACCCGCCCGCCCCGCTCTGCCCGCATTGCGCAAGCTTCGACGTGGCGCCGCAAGCGGTGTCCGGCAAGGGCACCGTACTTAGCTTCACCATCAACTATCAACCCTGGACCCCCGACCTGGAGGTGCCCTATGTGGTGGCGATCATCGAGCTCGTTGAGCAACCCGGCTTGCAGTTCGTGAGCAACGTGGTGGGCATGCCGGTCACGGATGTACATATCGACATGCCGGTACGGGTCAGCTTCCTCAATGTCGAGGATGTGTGGTTGCCTCTGTTCGAGAAGGATCAGTGATGTTCGATCATCGTTATGAAAAAGACGTAGCCATTACCGGTATCGGGCAATCAGAGATCGGCCGACCGTCTACCAAGTCAGCGATGCGCCTGACCCTGGACGCCTGCCTGGAAGCCATTGCGGACGCCGGCCTGCAACGTAGCGACATCGACGGCGTGGCCTGCTGGCCGGGTGATAACAACAATGGCGACCCGTTCTCACCGGTCGGTCCCAGTGCGCTGAAGAGCGCCCTTGGGCTCAACGTCAACTGGTTCGGTGGCGGTTATGAAGGGCCCGGCCCGCTTACCGGGGTCATTAACGGGGCCATGGCGATTGCGGCGGGCCTGTGCAAGCACGTACTGGTGTTTCGCACCATCACCGAAGCGTCAGCCCGTATGCTCAACAAACAGGCCGGCGCACTGACCAACAAAACCCAGGGTCGCGACAGCAGCTACGCCTGGCAGTGGTTTACCCCGTTCAATGTGCAATCGGGCATCAATCTGATGGCGTTGTATGCCCAGCGTCACTTCCATGAATACGGCACCCGACCGGAGCAGCTGGCGCAGATAGCCCTGACGTGTCGCCAGAACGCCATGCGCAACCCCAAGGCGCTGTACCGCACGCCGATGAGCATGGACGACTACATGGCATCGCGAATGATTTCAACGCCTCTGCGCATGTTCGACTGCGACGTGCATTGTGATGCGTCCACCGCCATCATCCTGTCCCGTCGTGATATCGCCCAGGACCAGCCAAATAAACCAATTCGCATCGAGGCCATGGGCGCAGCGTTGAACCAGCCCTGGTCGTGGGATCAGATCTCCCTGACCAAAATGGCCGCCTTCGATGTTGGCGAGATGATGTGGGCACGCACCGACTACACCCCGCAGGATGTTGAATCTGCGCAGTTGTATGACGGATTTTCGATCTTGACCCTGATCTGGCTTGAAGCCCTGGGCCTGTGCCCCATTGGGGAAAGTGGCGCGTTCGTCGAGGGTGGCACGCGCATCGCACTGGAGGGCAGCTTGCCCATCAATACCAATGGCGGGCAGCTGTCTGGCGGACGCACCCACGGCCTGGGTTACGTGCATGAAGCCTGCCTGCAACTGTGGGGTCGTGCCGAAGGCCGGCAAACCCGCGAACACCGCGTCAGTACGGTGGCAGCCGGAGGCGGCCCGCTGGGGGGTAGCCTGCTACTGGTTCGCGAGTAACGGCGCGCCTCAGTAGAGTACGCCGGCCACTTCGCTGCAGAACTCGATCAGCGCCTTGCCCAGTTCGGCAAGGCCCTCTTCATCCCGTTGGCCACGGAACATCACCGCTGACACGGTGAAATCGATGCTGTTGGTTGGTGAGAAGACCGGCGCCGCAATGGCAAGAATCCCCCCCGAAAAATGCCCATCGTCCATTGCCCAACCGCGCTCGGCGGCCTCTCTCACTTCTTCGCGATAGACCTCGAGCGACAGCGGCTGGGCCCAGCGAATCGTCTCGAAACTGCTCTGTACTTCCGGATCGTCGAGGTCGATCTGCGTAGCGAACAACCGGCCGCTGGCGCCCATCAGAATTGGCAGACGCTGACCTTCAGCCATGTCGATACGCACATCGGTCGGGCTCGCGGCGGAACTGACAATGACGATGCGGTCAGGGCTCATTTTGCGCCACAGGGTGATGGTCACCCGCTGGCGTGCAGCCAGGTTCTGCAACAGGGGTTTGGCCATTTGCACGCGGTGACCCTGAGTCACCAATTGTTCAACCAGGCGCGCCAGGCCCAGGCCCACGGTGTAACGCTTGGAAAGGGCACTGAAATCGACCACCTCCTCTTGCACCAGGGTGCGCAGGATGTTGAAGCAGGTACTTGGATTGATTTTCAGTTGCCGGGCGATGTCCACTGAACGTTCCGGCGTGCCCACCTGACTGAGATAGCGCAAGATGCGTATGGCGTTGGATACAGGCTTGACGAGGGTTGCGCCGGCCGATTTGCTGCTGTCGTTGACGTCAGTGAGTTCCATGCCCAATCCAGTAACTTTAGAGTGGCGCCATTCTAACCTGAGAATGATTGGCGCCGTAAAAGTTTTATCTGGGAATTACTCGAACACTTCAATCGGTTAATTTCACTGGCGGCTGATAGATCAAACGACGGGTTTGCAGATCTTCGCGACGAAAACGCTCGATGAGACGCTCTTGGGCCTGGTCGGCCTGGGTCACCCGAACCTGTTGGCGCAAGTATTCCAGCCATGACTCGACAATAAAGCGCTCGCTGTAGAGTTGCGGGTCCGCCATGTCGCGGTACAAACGCCAGTTTTGCGCACCGTTGCGCCGTCGCGCCTTGCCTACCGCGTATACGGCAGCCAGAAATTCATCGCGGTCCGGCGCCGCCACCTGGTACACAATCTCCACCGATACCGGTCCTTCGGAATGGGACACCGGACTGGCCAGCTGGAGTGTGTCGGTCAACTGCACCTCGGCAAAGTCTGCTTCCTGGCCCAGTTCCACATGGCCATTTCGGGTCAGCGCGATGCCGACCAGCAACAACAGTGTCGAGAGCAGCAAGCTCTGGCTCAATCCCAGATACTCGGCCAATGCCCCCCATATCGCACCGCCGGCCGCCATCGCGCCCATCAGGATCAACACATAGACCGATGCGACCCGTGCGCGCACCCAATTGGCGGCATAGGTTTGCACCACCGTTGAAATGGTCGCGTTGACCGCCATCCAGCCGAACCCTGCCAGCAGCAGCATTGCGCAGACCGCGTAGCGGTTGTTGGATAGCGCGGCAGTGAGGGTGGCGAGGGCAAAGGAAATGGCGCCGCAAACCAGCAGATGACGCATGCCCAATACGCGATACAACCGCGGCAAGCTCAGCGCAGCCAATACTGCACCGGCACCAAGAAACGCCATGAGCAAGCCATAACCACCAGCGTCCATACCCAATTCCTGCTTGGCCACCAGTGGCAGCAAGGCCCATAAAGCACTGGCACTCATGGTGAACACAAGAACCTGCTTCATGGCGCTGAACAGGACCGCTGAATGCCGGATATAGCGCAGGCCACTGCGCATGCCACCGGTCAGGGTTTCCGGTGGCAAGCCCACGGCAGGCGGGTTGGGCGCGATACGAAAGAGGAAGAGGAGCACCGCGAACATACACAGCGCGATCACCAGAAATACCGAGGTCGTGTTCCAGTATGCAATCAGTGCACCCGCCAACGCGGGGCCCAAAGCCCGGGTGGCATTGATGGAAATTCCGTTCAAGGACACTGCAGCCGGCACCTGGTCGCGAGGCAGTACGCCGACCATGGTCACCATCCACGCCGACATGCCCAGCGCACTGCCAGTACCGAGCACAAAGGTAAACGCCAACAAGCCCCAGGTTTCCATGTGCGCGCTGTACGCCAGCACACACAACACCAGTGCGGCGAACAGCATCATGCACTGGGTAATGATCAGCCAACTGCGACGGTCTACCCGATCGGCAATCACCCCACCGGGAAAGGCAAACAGAAATACCGGTAGGGTCACGGCGGTTTGCACCAGAGAGACCATGGCTGCCGACGTCGTCAATGTGGTCATGATCCACGCCGCGGCGACCGTCTGCATCCAGATAGCCATGTTGACCACTGCGGCTGCCAGCCATAAACCGCGGAACGCTTTGTTGCGAAACGGCGCCCACGCCGAACCCTCGCTCATCATCACTCCTCAGCGGCTACGCCAGTCAGTTTCAGGGATTACTTGTCCAGCGGCTGACCCAGTCGCCCCGCCGCACGGGCGGGGATGAGTTGGCGTGGCGCAGCGATGGTATTGCTCTGTCGACCGATACCTGCAATCTCAGCCTCGACCCGATCACCCGGCCGTAAAAAACGCCCGCTTTCCAGTCCTACGCCGTGGGTGGATCCGGTAAACACCAGGTCGCCAGGACGCAGACTGATGCGTGCATCCAGATAATTGAGCAACTCATCCAGGGGAAAAATCATCTGCCGGGTATTGTCCTGCTGGCGCAGTTCATAGTTAACGCTCAGGCGCATATCTAAAGCCGGTTGCCCCGTTACACCCAGTTCGTCCGCGGTCACGATCCATGGACCTACCGGTGTGGTGCGGTCCATGGCTTTCTGGGTCAACAGGTCCAGACGACCAATCTGCTTGCCGGCATCGCGCGCACTTATGTCATTGCCCACCGTATACCCCAGCAGGCAGTCGCTGGCATGCGGTTCATCCAGCAACGGGCGGCCCACTACGGCGACCAGTTCCACCTCGTAATCAAGCTGGGTGGTCAGCGGCGAATAATCGATCTCGTCATAGGCACCAACCAGCGCTGACTCCGGTTTCATGTACGCCAACGGGTGCGCCGGAGAATCACTGCCAAGGCGCTTGAGGTGGCTGAGGTAATTGAGGCCCACACCAAAAACCCGGCTACCGGGTTCCAATGGCGCAAGCAGGCGCGCAGCCGACAACGGCAACCATTCGCCACTCGGGTCGAGGGCGTCTGGCGCAAGATCCGCCCCTAGCCCGGCCCAGTGGGCGAAAGGAGCATTAATTCGCCGAAAGCAATCAGCTTGCGCATTCAGCAACGCCCAGAACGCTTGCCCGGCAACTTCGACCCGCGCCAGACGCATGTCAGCGCTTGGCCAAGTAGGTCGGCAGGTACTCGGCGTCGAGCACTTCTTCCGGCGTCTTGACGCTGGCGCCGAGAATTGGCCCGACCATTTCGTGGCCCCACAGGCTGAGTTTTTCTGGATTCAGCTCATAGGGATCGCCTTGCCATGGCTCGATTTCAGCAATGGTCTCGAAGGCGAACCCGGACGGATTGAAATGGTAGAACGACAGATGGGGGTCCTGGGCATGTTGGCCGAGGGTCATCATCATCGGCAGTTCACGCTGACGCACGATGTCGTAGGTCTCACCGACATCACGCACGTTGCGTACAAACAGCCCGACATGCTGCACGCCCATGCGACCCGGTCCGTGACCATAAGCGATGTCATGGCTGGTGTGATGGTTGAGTTTGGAGCGGAAGAAACCGGTTCGTCCCTTGCCCGCACCAGCGCCATACCAGCTGAAACCCATGACATTAAGCAGGAAGTCTTCCAGTTCCGGAGTGTAGTCCGGGGTGATCAGCACCACATGACCCGCACCCCGTTCGTCGGCAAGGAAACCACTGTGCGGGCGGCCCGGCTGGAACGAGCGCGGCAGCCATTTTTGCCCGTAAAACAATTCGTGCTGATACCCCACCGGGTCACGAAAACGCACTAATTCACGCACGCCACGCTTTTCGCACAGCTCAGCATCACCGCGAGTGAAGTCGACATTGGCGGCTGCCAGCTTCTTGATGCCGTCCTCGAACGCCATGCGCCCCACCGCTTCCCAACCGATGTAGACAATGCGGTCTACCTTGCCAGGATGAAAAGCGAAGCGATGCCGACGATCATCGATCTTGAAGTACAGCGAATCGGGATCACTCTCGGGGTTCTTGCCTATGCCAAAACCCATCACCTGAGGGCCGTACTCACGCCACGCTTGGAGATTGGGGGTCTCAAAGCCCATGTAACCGATACCGATGATGTCCACGTTATTCACCTTGTTATTGTTCGAGATGAAAGGGTGCCGGTAGCCCATGCCAGGGCGCCGCGCGTGCTAGATCGCGAGTAACCCGCCATCGATGACGAAGTCCGAACCGGTAATGAATGAAGCCTCATCCGAGGCGACAAAGACCGCCATTGCCACCACTTCCTCGGGTTCGCCGGGGCGATCCATCAATACGCCATCCAGCAGCATGGCGCGCATTTTGGGGTCTTCCAGAAAAGGCCGGGTGCCAGGCGTCGCGACAAATCCCGGGCTCAAACTGACCGCACGTATACCGAACGGCGCCCCTTCTACCGCCAACTGGCGAGTGAAGGACACCACAGCGCCCTTTGCAGCCGAATGCGCGGAAATGCCGGCCACTTTCGAGCCACCCCATGCAGCGGTGGACGATACATTGATGATCACTCCGCGCTGTTCGGCCAAGTGGTGCCATGCATATTTGGTGGTATAGAACAGCAGGTCGATTTCGTTGCGCATGGTGTACTGCCAATCTTCGATCGACAGCTCGCTGACCAGCCCGAAGCGTGCGGCGGAAGCGTTGTTGTACAGGATGTCGATGCGCCCGTGTTCAGCCACGGCGGCATCGATCCAGGCCTTGGCCTGTTCATGATCACCCAGGTCCACGGGTGCCGAGCCGTACAGGGTAAAACCCTCGGCCTGCATCAACGCTGCAGTCTCCTCGTGACCTTCGGCATTGAAATCGCAACCGACCACAATCGCCCCTTCACGGGCAAAACGTAGCGCCGCAGCCCTGCCCTGGCCGCCGCCTGTACCGGTTATCAGCGCGACCTTGTTTGGTAATCGACCCATTAGCACATCCTCACCTCAGTGGTTATCACGTTTGCGGCAGGCGCTCACGCCATCAAACGGCTTCGTCATCCGGGGTGATGGGCTCAAGCCAGATGGCCTCCGCGGGGCAAGCGGCTGCACCCTCACGAGCCTCCTCCTCCAACTCCGGCGGCACGCGGGCATCGTCGAGGTACACCATGCCATCGGCATCAAGCTTGTACAGGCTGGGGCAAATCGCAGCACACAAACCATAACCACAGCAGCGGCTTCGGTCGGCCACCGCTTTGAACTGCGCTTTTTCTGAACTCATTTTTTTCTCCTTTATCAGGTTCAGCTTTTGCAAATTATGAACACTTATTTATTTTATGTGCAATTAATTTTTAACGCGGATATGCTGAGGCTCATCCGCTGTCCCTGATCATTGCCTTGGCTTAAAAAAAGGGAATCGCAGCAGGATGTTGAACACGGCTGGCTTCAGAGTGATTCAACCGTGGGTGCAACGCATGAAATTCGTTTGTCCGTTAGTCAGATAGCTGCGCTGGACAAAGCCGAATTTCTGATTTTATTCTGATTAAAAAACCAGATTCTGTTCAAAGAATCTGCTGGCGGTGATTCACATCACCACTTGTAGCAGTGCTTGGCTCAACAAAACCTATAAGGAAGCCAACTCCATGCACCCGTCTAGAAACGAAGCGGCAATCGATCTGCGCGAATTCCGCCAAAGCTGGAAAATCCTGATTTTGTCGGTCGCCGGAGTGGCCATCAGCATCAACGCCGCCCTGCTCTATGGTTTCGGCACACTGGTCGTGCCGCTCGGCGATGCCTTTGGCTGGAGCAAAAGTGAGCTGCAAGCCTGCATCACCTTTCTGTTTGGCGGCGCGGTGGTGTCATTGCAGTTGGTGGGTTGGTTCAACCTGCGCTACGGCATGAAGCGCGTTACCGTTATTTCCCTGCTGTTGTTGTCACTCGGTTACCTGGCAACCACGCAGCTGACCCAATCGATCTGGTCGATGTACATCGCCTTTGCACTGCTGCCCATCGTCGGCATGGGCGCGCTGGCCGTAACCTGGACCCAGCTGATCAGTCTTTGGTTCGACAGCAATCGCGGCCTGGCGCTCGCCATTGGTCTGTCCGGGACTGGTGTCACTGCCGCCATCATTCCCCGGCTGATGGCCTGGGGCATCGAGCAATGGGACTGGCGCGCGGCCTTCGTGATTCTCGCGCTGCTCAATCTGTTGGTGCTGCTGCCGCTGATTCTGCTGTGGTTCAAACTACCCTCTGTTGCCGGTCACCGTGACGGCGGGCGTGCGCTGGAGCAATTGCCCGGCATGTCTTTTCGTGAAGGCATGGGCTCGCTGAAATTCTGGACCTGTAACCTGGCGCTCAGCCTGGTGATTTCTTCGATTGTCGGCATGGTCACCAGCACCGTGCCCATGCTGCAAGCCCGAGGCCTATCCGCGGGGGACGCGGCCACCATTTTCAGCTGCTTTGGTATTTCGCTGATCTTCGGCCGCATGCTTATCGGCTATCTGCTCGATCGTCTGTGGCCGCCGATTGTGTCTGCGATCAGCCTGGTGCTGCCCGCTATCGGTTGTTTCATCTACCTGAGCCCGACCACCGAATTTGCCCCGCTCATGCTGGCGGCGGTGCTGGTTGGTTTTGGCGCCGGGGCGGAGTTCGATATTGCCGCGTTCCTGATTGCCCGCTACTTCGGCTTGCGCGAATACGGCCGCCTGTTCGGCGTGCATCAGGGCCTCAATACCGTGGCTTCGGCGCTGGCGCCGTTGCTCTTTGCGTACATGCTGGCGCGCACCGGATCGTATAACGCCATGCTGGTTTATAGCGCCGCCTGCTGCCTGATCGGTCCGCTGTTGCTACTGACCCTTGGGCGAGTGCCGCACTTCAACGTGCAAACCATTCCCAGCCAATCCTGAGCCCCCTAACAAGAATCGGAGCAGAACATGCCCACATTGACATTTATTGAACACAACGGCACCGCCCATCAAGTCAAAGGCGACATCGGCCAGTCGGTGATGCAAGCCGCGACCTTCGCCTCGGTGCCGGGTATTTCTGCCGACTGCGGTGGTGCCTGCAGTTGCGCCACCTGTCACACCTATGTCGACGAGGCCTGGCTGGGCAAGGTGCAAGCGGCGGAAGGCATGGAGAACGACATGCTCGAGTACGCTTTCGAACGTCGCGACAGCAGCCGCTTGAGCTGTCAAATGATCATCAGCGAAGACATGGACGGCATGGTTTTGCACCTGCCGTCGTCGCAATTCTGAATGCGCGTGAAGGAGTTCCCATGACCCTCGCCTCAGTCGTTATCGTCGGTGCTGGCCAGGCCGGATTTCAGGTCGCTGCCTCCCTGCGCCAGGAAGGCTTTGACGGGCGCATCACCCTGATCGGCGATGAGCCAGGCCTGCCCTACCAGCGCCCGCCATTGTCCAAAGCCTATCTGCTCGGCAAGATCCAGGCGACCAATCTGCTGTTTCGTCCTGCTGATTTCTACACCACCCAGCGCATTGAACTGCTGCATGACCAGGCGACCGCGATCGACCGCCTGAACCGACGCGTGGTGTTAGCCTCGGGTGCTGCTGTCAGTTACGACCATCTGGTACTGGCGACCGGAGCCCACAACCGCCCCCTGCCGGTTCCCGGCGCAGAGTTGCCGCAAGTGTTCGGTATCAAAACCAAAGCCGATGCCGACGCCCTGGCGCCGCTGGCGAAAGAAGCGCGCAACGTGGTGGTGATTGGAGCCGGGTTTATCGGCCTCGAGTTTGCGGCGGTGGCCGCTGCCCTAGGGGCTAATGTGCACGTACTGGAGCTGGGCGAGCGTCCCATGGCTCGTGCCGTGTCGCGGGAAATGTCGGAATTGTTTCGCCAGGCCCATGAAGCGTGGGGCGTCCATTTTGACTTCCGCCAGGGTTTAAGCCGCATCGACGGCGATAACGGCAAGGTGTGCGCGGTACAAACCGGTGACGGACGTGCACTCCCTGCTGACCTGGTGGTGTTTGGTATCGGTGTGATTCCCAATGCGCAGCTGGCGACTGAAGCCGGTCTGGACATCGAGAACGGCATCAAGGTGGACGCCAGCCTGCTGACCTCTGACCCGCAAATTTCCGCGGTAGGCGATGTCGCCAGCTTCCCGTGCCTGCAAAACAATGAGTTACACACCCGCCTCGAGTCGGTGCAGAACGCCATCGACCAGGCCCGCACAGTGGCTGCACGCTTGATGGGTAAACCGGCACCTTATAGCGCCCTGCCCTGGTTCTGGACCGATCAAGGCAACTTGAAACTGCAGATCGCCGGACTCTCGCATGGCTATGACAGTACCGTCGTGCTCGGTTCAGTCGAAGAACATCAAGCGTCTGTGCTGTGTTTCCGCAATGACCGTCTGGTGGCCGTGGAGTCCTGCAATCGCATGGGCGATCACATGGCGGCGCGCAAGATTCTTGCTCGCGCGCCCAAGCTGACGGCAGTTGAGGCCGCCACTGACGGGTTCGATCTGAAAGCTTGGGAAGCGGCCAACCGCGACTGAACGTCGTACTGATCTTTCACACCCGCTGCCGCGCCCGCCTTAAAGCTGACGCGGCATTTTTTTGCACAACGACTGGAGCGATGCAATGAACAAAGTCTGGTTTATTACCGGTGCGGCCCGAGGCTTGGGTGCTGCCATTGCCAAAGCCGCATTGGCTGATGGTGACAGCGTGGTGGTCAGCGCCCGGCGTATCGAACCGCTGGAAATTGTCTTTGCCGAGTACGGCGAACGCGTGCTGGCAGTGGCCCTGGATGTGACCGACGAAGCCCAGGCACTGGCTGCCGTAGAAACTGCCGTGGCGCGTTTTGGCCGAATCGATGTGCTGGTCAACAACGCCGGTTATGGACAACTGGCGCCGTTTGAAGACAATTTCGCCAGCGACGCCGACCAGCAGTTCGCGACCAATGTGTTCGGTGTGTTCAACGTCTGCCGCGCCGTGCTGCCTGTCATGCGTCAGCAACGCAGTGGCCGGGTGTTCAACGTGTCTTCAATGGGTGGCATGGTCGGGATGGGTGGTGCGGCGCTGTACTGCGCGTCTAAATTTGCTGTGGAAGGTTTTTCCGAATCCCTGGCCCAGGAAGTGGCGCAGTTCGGGATCAAGGTCACGCTGGTGGAGCCCGGGGTTTTCCGTACCGACTTTCTCGACCCCAGCTCCGCGGTCTTCGGTACACGCGGGTTGGAGGATTACGCTGCATTCACCGCCAAGGTCAAAGGCGCTTCGGCCGCCTACAACCATCAGCAAACCGGCAACCCGGCTAAACTGGGCGATGCGCTGGTGCTCCTGGCCAACAGCGAACATCCACCGTTGCGTTACCTGGCGGGTTCAGACGCTTATCAGCAGGTCAGCGACAAGCTCAACAGGATGCTCGCGGAAATCGAGCAATGGCAGCAGCTGTCCCATTCCACCGATGGCGTCTAGGCGACGACGCGCACAGCCTTTCTGACAAGGCTGTGCGCAACGATTACTGGTTGATGAAGTAACGTACGGACAACTTTCCTTCTTCAAACCGATACAACTCGATCGTCTCGATACCGCCTTCCTGCTCGCGAAAGGCGTTCAGGTGATGGCACGCCGCTTCATTGCCATTGACGATGCACTGGCGCACTTCAACGCGAATCTTCGGTTGCTGCTGCGCCCACATGCCTTCCAGTACCTGCCAGGCATCGGCCTGGGGCTTGCCGACGTATTCGATACTCAAGCCGTTGGCCGAGACGCTGCGGTAGTGAGCGAAAAAGCCGTCTTTGTCGCCCCGGTTCCAGCAGTCGATCTGCCCGTGCAGAAAGTGCTCGATGGTGTGTTTGTCCATGCTCATTTCACGTTCATCCTCAAGTGGGTTCAGGCATGTGGTCGTAGCTGGAGGTTTTGCTGACGGGCGAGGAATTTTGGCTCCATTCTCAACCACAGCAGAATGGTCGGGCCGACAATGGCGCAGCAGAAACAGCACACCAGCACAGCGGAATAGCTGCCGTACAGGTCATAGAGATGGCCGAACAGCATGGGTACCAGACCGGAGACAATGGTGATCAGGCACAGGTGCAGACCAAATATCCGCGCGTAGTCTTTCAAGCCGAAATAGCGCGCCATCAGGAATGCCGCCAGATCGAACTCAGCTCCGGCACTGGCGCCGATGCACAGGGTCGCCAGCACCAGCAACGGTGTGTTTTGCGCCCCGCCAAAGAGAAAGATCGCGCAGCCCAATGCGGGTAGCGCCAGGCTCACGGCGGCCACTACTGAAGGTGAATAGCGGTCCAGCAGATAACCCACCAACAAGCGCCCGCCGATGATGGAAATACCAAAGGTACTGAAGATCTGACTGGCTTGCTGCGCACTCAGGCCCTTGCTTTGCAGCATCGGCACCATGTTGGTGACCATGCCGACGGTCAACGACACCGACAATATCAATGCAACGTTAAAGCCCCAGTACATCCCTGAGCGCACTGCTTGTTTGAAGGACATGCCGGACAGCTCCGGAAGTTCCTTCTGCGTTGTCGCGTCAGGACTGGCGAGCAGCGCCGGCATGCGCAGCCACATCAATGACAAGGGCAACGTAAACAACAAAGGCATCGCCCCCAGCGCAATAAACCCGGCTTGCCAACCGTAGGCGGCAATCAGCCGCGACAACAGCGGTGGCAGAATCATCGCCATCAGCCCGGTGCCACACAGAATCACGGCCAGCGCCAAACCACGGTTACGCTCGAACCAGAGGTTGACCAGTTGCGTCCAGGTGATCGCAATGGTTCCGGCACAAATGATCGGCATGCTGAAAAACGCCAGGTACAACCAGCCGATCGAACCCTCAATCCGCGTGATCGCAAAGTAACCGACGATCTGCAGCACGATCGAAACAATCGCTACCCGGCGCAGCCCGAACCGACGGTACAGCCAGCCGACCAGTTGCGTGGAAATCGCCACACCGGCGAACAGAAAGGTGATGGAGGCCTGCAAGTCGCCCCGGCTCCAGCCGAACGCCTGTTCCAGCGGAATCACCAGGGTGCCGAAGGCGTACAGCAACGCAGCGGTAATACTGGTGCAGATGCCAAACAGGCCCACGACAACCACGCGCCAGCCGCGCTTGAACTCGGAAAAATCATTGCCGGCGTGGGCCGTGGTGTTGCTACTGCGTGTATCCGATGTCATGACCTGACTCCCATCGCGGACGTGCGGGTTGATTAATGGCCCTTGAGGATTTCTTCGACCTTGGGCAGCGCGATCATGGTGGCGCCGCCATCCACCAGCAGCGAAGTGCCAGTGATATAGGAAGCCTCGTTGGAGGTCAGAAACAGCACGGCGTTGGCAATGTCGGCGGACTCGCCCAGACGCCCTACCGGGAAATGTGCAGCGAGTTTATGCGGCAGTTCATTGCCCAGGGTTTCGAGCATGTGATCAGTGCCGATCAGTCCGGGCTCGACGACGTTGACCAGAATATTCATGGCACCGAATTCCACCGCCAGGCCGCGGGCGAAGGCATTCATGAAGGCTTTGCTGGAACCATAGGCAATCAGGCGAGGGGTGTATTTGCGGTTGGCTTCGCCGGACGAGATGAAAATCAGCCGGCCTTTGTCGGCTGCTTTCGACAGATAAGGTGCGCAGTCCTTGGCCAACCAGAACAACGATTGAATATTGCTGCGAACGATGTGATCAAACGTATCATCGGCCATTTCGGCGATCAGCCCGTGACTGGTATCGGCAGCGCAATGCACCACGATGTCCAGGCCACCAAAGTGCTCTACACCATCTTGCACCATTGACTTGATCGCCTCGCGGTCGGCGATGTCGCCACCGACCAGGCAGGCTTGCGCGCCCAGGGCCTTGATCTGTGCGATCGTTTCTTCACCGTATCGAGCGGTGCGTGCCGACACCACCACCTTGGCGCCTTCTCGGGCATAGGCCAGGGCAATGGCGCGACCCATGCCTCGACCTGCACCGGTGACCAGCACGACTTTGTCGCGGAATTTCATCGTGATTCCTCATTGTTGTTATTGGTGGAGGCTACTGATACAACGCGTACGCTCCCCTGTAGGAGCTGCCGAAGGCTGCGATCTTTTGATCTTGCCTTCAAAAGTCAAAGTCAAAAGATCGCAGCCTTCGGCAGCTCCTACAGGGGTAAAGGTTTCGGTCAACTGTTTACAGGTCTTTGCCTGGCACATTGCGGGCCGAGCCATTACGCCGGTCCGATTCACCCCAGCCCAGCCAGTGTGAAGGCTCACGGGTATCGCCAACCCGACGCCAACGGCCTTCCTGCTGCGCAGTGATCGGGAAGCCACCGACGAAGTCGATCATCTCGCCCTTCTCATCAGGCAAAAACTCCCACTCTTCCTTGCCTTCCAGCACGATTTTCGCGGATTTGAGGAAGTAGCTTCCGTCCTTGTGTTCGGTGTTTCCTTCGATATCGGTGGTGACCCGAACCTCGCCTTTTTCATTGTTGAAAATGGCGTAGCCCAAGTGGTCGTGACCGACCATGAAAGAGCCGGTATCCCAGGTGCCATCTTTATAAACGGTGACGAAGGACCACCAGATCACATGCTTGTTGTTGTTCACCACCAAGTCTTTCTTGAAGTGAATGGCGCCGCCTTCGGCCATGTAGAACTGGTCCAGCGCCATGGCGCCTTTCACCGGACGCCCCTCGCAGACACCGGCGATATCCCACAACTGCGAAACATAAAAGGTGCCCCATTCCACGCCTGGCAGGTACCACTGCAAACCTGGGCCAAGCAGTCGGCCTTCGAGGTGAAACAGGCCTTCTTCCTTCCAGGTCAGGCGTTCGCTGCTGGCGGTGATCTCCCAAGAGTTGCCGGGTTCGCCCGGGTGGCTGGCCCAACGTGCGACATCGCCTTCCAGGCTGTGTACCGGCAGTGGTGTCAGCGCCTGGCGGGCCATTTTTTCGTGGTCCATGCGCAGGTTGACGTTATCGACGTGATTGTTCAGGTAGAAGAACTTGGTTGGGTTGGGGGTGCCATTGGGCGCCATCAGCGACCGTACGAATGAGTAAATGTTGCCTTGCTCATCGCGCACAGAACCGAACGGCGAACTTTTGCTCAGGTGCAGGCCGAAGAAGCCGCGTTCGGCTGACATCGAAGCGCCGGTGACCTTGTGCGGCCCAACCAGTTGTTGAAAGCCGAAATCACCGCGTTCTGGAATGGTTTTAAACGTTCTCATGATGCCCTCTGTTGTTTTTGTTGAGGCAGGGAAACGGGATTACAGCGTGATTCAGTCCCAGATCACCGGGAGCGTGGACACGCCTCGCAATTGCGCTCCGCCGATCTGCGGGACGGGTTGGCTCGGGTCGAGTCGCAAGTTGGGAAAGAGGTCGAGGATGGCGTTGACAGCGCAGCTGATTTCCACTTTGGCGACGAACTGACCGATACACATGTGCGGGCCGAAGCCAAAACCAAAGGAGGGTTTTGGCTTGCGATCAATGTCGAATACCTCAGGGTTTTCAAACGCATCTTCGTCGCGGTTGGCGGACACCACCATGCACTGGACGAACGAACCCTTGGGGATTTTCACGCCGTGAAATTCCACTTCCCGGGCGGTTTCGCGCACCTTGAAAGTGGCCACGGGTTCAAAGCGCGTGGTTTCGTCCATCAGCTTGCCGATCAATGAGCGGTCGGCCTTGACGCGTTCCAGCAAGCCGGGCGTGGTCAAGAGCAAAGTCATTACCGAGCCAAACATGCGCGTGGTGGTTTCGCCCGCGGCTGGCAAAAGCGAGCGAGTGAAGGTGATCACCTCGTGGTCATCCAGCGTGCGCCCTTCGTACTCCGCGCGCAGCAAACGCCCGACCACATCATCGCCCTGGCTGCCCTCGGCACGACGTTGCACCACCACCTCGGCAAGCGCGTCGTACAGACCTTTGACAGCGATGCCGGCCTGACGTCGCGCTTCAACCATTTTGCTCGGGTCAATCTGGTTGCCGCCGACAATGGCCAAGGCCCACGCGGCGTATTGCTTGTACTTGGAGGGCTCATCCGAGGGGAAGCCCATCAAAGCGTACATGACGCGAATCGGCAGCTCGAGGCCGAACTTCATCAAGTCGGCCTTCTTTGCCGGCAACATCGGCTGGATGTACTCCTCGCGAATCACTTGATCGATCTGCGGGCGCCACTTGTTCACGGTCTCCGGCATAAAGGCCGGTTGCAGCAAGGCGCGCACCTTACGGTGCTCGTCACCGTCCATGGCAAGAATGATCAAACCATCGAAAAACGCGCCAAGACCTTCGGCAATAAAACCGCTGGTATAGGTCGCACCATCGCGCAGGACAGTCATTACATCCTGGTATTTGAACAAGGCGAAGGTCGGGCGAGTGCCCTGCTGGGTGCCGGCATTCGTCGGCACGCCAAACTGGGTGATGAAGTCGCCTTCATAGATGGGCGATTTCAGCCGTTGCTCGCGGCACACCGCGTGAATATCCAGGTCGGTGCCCCGATACATTTCCGACACAGCGGAGTATGCGGTTGCCAGGTCCAGTGCTGCGCTTTCGTTGCTCATCAGGAGCTCCTGTCTTGTTTTTATTCTTCTTGCACACCAAGATTGTCCGGCTGCCGACCCATGGTATGTGGTTGTGTCTGCGCCGGTAGTCCGCTTCGTTTGACTTGGGGTCAAACGAAGGCCCCCGGGGAAATGCTTCAAGGTGTGAATAACCTGGCCAAAACTGGCATGAGGAGGACGAGGTGGCGGTAAAGGCAGGAGAAGGTGGCGAACAGGGCAAACGCAATACGATGAATCGCCTGCTCGCGGCAGCGCGCGTGGAGTTCGCCAGAAAAGGCCTGGCCGGTGCGCGCGTGGAAGAAATTGCCCGGGAAGCCGGCGTTACCAAACAGCTGGTCTACCACTACTACAACTCCAAGGAAGGCCTGTTTGTAGCGGTACTGGATGAGTCTTCGGACAACATCATGTCCGAGCTGGTCAACCTCAATGTCGAAGAGCTTTCACCGCCAGTGGCGATGCGCGCCGTGCTCAACCATTTTTTTGACCAGTACCGTCTGGACCCCTTCCTCGGCAGCCTGGCGCTGGAAGGCATTCGCTACCATGACACCCACGAAACACCTCGCAACCATTTTCTGGAAATGGCACCGAAGCTGATCGCCAAGCTCGACGCGATTTTGTTGCGGGGTGCGGCCAGTGGTGATTTTCGCGCAGACATCAACCCGCGCCTGTTGTTGGCCAGCGCTTCGCTGGTGACTACTGGCTGGTTCACCAACCGCTATTCGATGTCGGCACTTGCCGGGCTGGATACGGACTCGGAGCAAGGCATGGCCACCTGGCGTCAGTACTCGGCGGATTTTGTGCTGGCGAGTATTTCGCTGGGCGCAGAAAAAAACGTCGACGGCGTTTAAGCACCGTTCACACACTCTCGCCCAATGAGCTTTCCCTGTGGAAGCAGGCTTGTTCCCACAGGGGGGGGGTTGCTTAGGGGCTTGGAATCAGCGACCCGCTTCAGTCAGCCTTTTTACGCAAATACTTGCTCACCCGCTTGGCCGCCAACCGCCCGGCCATGCCGTTTACCCCACCGCCCGGATGAATGCCGGCACTCCCTAAATACAGTCCCGCCACCGGCAAGGTATCGCCTCCCAAACCGTACGCCGGGCGCATGGTGCTCGAGCGCATCGAGGTGGTGTCGATATGCACCACGCAGCCATTCACCGTGTTCAAGCGCGCAGTAAAATCCGGAGCAGCCTCGATATGTCGGCCAATCACCTGCCCCTCGATCCCATCGATGTAGTCATACAGCTGTTCCTGCACCTGGTCGGCCACCCGCTCACGCAGCGCGTCCCAACCTTCATTGGGATTCACCGGCATCACCGGCGGATAGATGTACAACACATCCTGCCCGGTTGGCGCTTGTGAAGGGTCGGCCGCACTGGGTGCGGCCACGGTGATATAGGGCAACTTCGGTACTTCACCACGGGCGCAGGCGGCGAAGTTTTCCAGCACGGCTTCTTCGGTGCCGATCAGCATGACGGTTTTACGCAAATCCACGCCATCGCCGCGAATGGCAGCAAAACGCGGCAAAGAAATCTGCCCACGCAGGGCAACATCCACCTTCAATGGTCCCGACCCTCTGCCGTTAGCAGGTGCCATGGCGATACGGGTCAGCAGGTGTTGAGGGATTTCACCACGGGTAACCATGTCCAACGCCGGCTTGGGGTGGCAGCCGGCAATGACCGCACGTGCGGTGAACTGACGACCATCAGCCAGTTTCACGCCTTTGATCAGACCGTCCCTGGCAACGATTTCACTGACGCTGGCCGACACCAGCACTTGCCCGCCCAGCTCTTCCAGTCGAGTCTGCATGGCATTGCTCAACTGCTGCATGCCACCCAATACCCGGCCCACGCCAAAACGATGAAGGAAACCGAGCAAGGCGTAATAGATGCCACCGCCATCGGCGCTGATATCCCCTGCCAGCCCAGTGAGTGCACACATCGCGGAAATGGTCACCGGATGCTCGAAGCGCTCACGTGCCGCCTGCAACGCGGAGCCTGTCATCAGCGCCATCAGCTCGGGTTTCAGCGCTTTGTGTTTGATGGCGGTGCCAAGCATTTTCAGCTTCACGCCGAGGTTTGTTTTGGCCGGGTCGACACGCATCATCGGCAGCGCGATATCGAGGAACATGTCGATGACTTTCATGAACTGCAGAAACGCCTCGGCATCCTTGCTGCTGAACCGGCGGATCTCGGCGGCGGTTTTCTCGCGATCGCGCCAGAAGATCAGAGATTGGCCATCCGGATGCAAGTACACATACCCCGGCGCAAGCTCTATCGATTTGAAACCGTGTCGATCAAGTCCCAGCTCCGCTGGCACATGGGAATGCACGCGCATCGACATCATGTCCAGGGCACAGGGATGAACCAGATGCTGCGGCGCTTCGGGTATCAGGTAACCCGAGGAGGCCATCCCGCCGACCTTGTCCAATGCCTCCAGAACCAGCACCTTCTTGCCTTCCAGGCCCAGGTAGCAGCCAGCCGAAAGGCCATTGGTGCCACCGCCGACGATGATCACATCAAAATCCGTAGTGCTCGCATTTTGGTTCTGGTTCATCAATTAATTCCAAGTCGAGTTCAACCACAGCGGCGCGCGGCGGCTATGGCGGCAAAGATCAGCCGCGGCGCACCGCACGGGATGCGCCGGGCAAGGGTTACATGCCGGTGCGGCCCATCTGCGCAAACAGCGCGCGCATCGCCACCAGGGAGGGGGTGTGGCTGCTGAAACCACCATCAGCGACCAGCGTGGTGCCCGTGACAAATGAGGATTCGTCACTGGCCAGGAACGCCACCACATCGGCAATCTGCCGAGGCGTGCCCAGCTCGGCAGTGCAGTGGTTGTCGCGCAGGATGTCGAGCAAGGGTTCAGGCATGGCGTGTTCCGAAGGCGCCAGGCCGATCTGCACGGCGTTGCCGCGAATGCCTTGTTTGCCGTATTGCGAGGCGACCATGCGCGGCAGCATCATCAGCCCCGCCTTGGAGGTGGCGTAGCCGGTCAGGGACATATCGCCCTGCATGCCCAGACCCGAGGTGGCGAAGATAATCGAGCCCTTGCCGTTCTCCAGCATGACCGGAATCACATGCTTGGTGCACAGCACCGCGCCACGCAGGTTGACGGCGATGGCGCGGTCCCAGGCCTGCATGTCGAGGTTGACGAAATCGCGGTCTAGCTGACGTTGCTCGGCGTTCAGGATCGCCGCGTTGTTGTGCAGAATGTCGATACGGCCGAAATGCTGTTTAACCTGAGCAACCATCGCGCGCACGGCGTCTTCCGAGGAGACGTCGGTGGCGATCGCCAAGGCTTGATGCCCCTCGGCGAGGAGTGACTGGGCCACAGCTGTGGCCCCCTCGAAATTGATATCGACCACCGCAATACTTGCACCATGCGACGCCAGCACCCGTGCGCACTCAGCGCCCAGGCCGCCACCGGAGCCGGTAATAATGGCCACTCGTCCTGCCAGTTTTCCTGTGCTCATGCTCTGTTCCTTATTGTTTTGAGTGGCGCTTTACTCGCCGGTAAATCGCGGTTCGCGCCGTTCACTGAACGCCTGGGCCGCCTCGCGGGCATCCTTGGTCGGGGCCAGCAAGGCGAACAGATCAAGCTCCAGGTCCAGGCCACGTTTGAGGTTCATGTCCAGCGCCGCCCGTGCTGCCTGTTTGACAAACGCCGACGCGGTGGGTGGTTTGACGGCGATGCGCTGAGCAAAGGCCCGTACTTCGTCCAGCAGGCTGGCGTTGTCGCTGGCCAGGCGGCTGACCAGACCAATGCGCTGCGCTTGTTCGGCGCCCACCCGGTCACCGGTGAGCAACATGTCCAATGCCTGACCCGGCGCCACCACTCGGGACAGTCGTTGCGTACCGCCGCCGCCGGGAATCAGCCCCAGGCCGGTTTCCGGCAGGGCGAACACGGCATCGGGCGCGGCGAAGCGGATGTCACACGCCAGCACCAGTTCCAACCCACCGCCCATGCAATAACCATGAATGGCAGCGATCACCGGTTTGCTGATGCCATCCAGCGCTTCGATCCAGCGCACCTGTTCCATGCGCTGCCGCACTTGCAGGCTCGATTCCGGGCCACGACGCTCCTTGATATCAGCACCCGCACAAAAGCCTCGCTCACCTTCCCCGCGAATCACGATCACGCGAATGTCCGGGTCTTGCTGCAACAGCGCCAGTGCTTGCGGCACGCCCTGACGAATATCGTCGTTGATGGCGTTGATCTGCCGGGGCCGGGTCAGTACCACCCAACCCACCATGGCATCACGCTCAAGGCGCACCGCATCGTTGATCAAAACGGGAGACTGCGGTTCTTGCGCTGTGCTCATACAGGGCACTCCTCGAACTCGAAGACCTGGCCATTGAGTTCTTGTGGGTCGATCTTGATCAACGCACGGCCGCCGACGGCCTCGGAGGATTCGATCCACTGGAACCGCGTGCCGCGTGACCGCAGATCCTCGGCCTTGGCAGCCAGATCGTTGACACCGATGCGGATGTAGTACGGACCCGGCCCCCAGTTATTGACGTAGTGGCCGGCGTCGGTGTTCCAGTAGGTCGCCTCGAGGACATCGAGGGTGGCACTGTTCGGCACGGTGAAACCCATACGCGCACGGCGGTAACCTTCGCTGCCGATGCTCTCGACCGGCCCGCTCGGTTCCCAATCGAGGTTGGTCGAGACCTTACGCAGGGTTTCATCGAGGTCGCGTACCAGGAAGCCACGGGCGGTGACGCGGACCATGTCGCCGGGCTTGAGATCACGCGGCTGCATCGGTGGCAACTGATACGTTTCCGGCGGCATCTGCAAAGGCTCGGTCGGCATGATCTCAATGCACAAACCGCCATCCACCGTGGGCTGGTAATACGGTTGCTCGGGAGTGGCACCCAGCCATAAGCGGTCGAAGGGCATTTCCGGGGTGCGCTGCGCCATGCGGAAAGGCAAGCGACGACGCATCAGTTTGTCTACCAGCGCGTCGAACTTGTCCCCGTGCAGGGCCAGCACGATGGAGTGCGTGATCATCGGCCGATGATGCCCCTGGAAATCCTTCAGGCTTTCCAGAAAGTCATGGAACAACGGATCACCGGGGTTCGGCCGATCCAGGTGCCACTGCGGTTCGATGCGCGTAGGCGACACCGCGAGGGATTTGTGTACCCGCAGGAAATGCGCAATATACGGGTGATTATCGAACGCCTGGCGCCAGCGTTCGTGTTTGTAGATGCCGAGCTTGTCGACCAACATTTCCGTCATGCCGTCCGGGTCCGGAACCATCATGTCGGCACTCATCAATAACTCGAACATTGTTCTCTCCTTGCAGTTGCCAGCCAGGTCTGTGCCCGGCTATTAGTCAGCGGACACGCCGGGGTAAGGCGAGCTCGGTCAATTGGGGTGCAGGTGCGCTGGCCGCGGGTTTGCGCGGTTCCTGTTGGGCGCGCGCGTCCTCCAGATCGAGGGTCACGCCGGCCTTGGAGTTGCCTTTCGGGTTGAGCAGGTAATGCGAGAGGGCCGGGATCAGCACCAGCGCACCGAGCATGTTCCACAGGAACATGAAGGTCAGCAGAATGCCCATGTCCGCCTGGAACTTGATCGGCGACCAGGCCCAGGTAATCACCCCGGCGGCCATGGTCAGGCCAACGAGCGCCACGACCCGACCGGTGAAATCCAGCGAGCGGCGATACGCAACCGCCAGGCTTCCACCGCGTTCCTGCACCGCCAGTTGCACACTGAGCAGATACAGCGCGTAGTCCACGCCGACACCGACACCCACGGCGATTACCGGCAAGGTGGCTACTTTCAGGCCGATCCCCAACCAGACCATCAGCGCCTTGCAGATGATCGTAGTCATCAGCAAAGGAATCAGCGCCACCAGGGTTGCGCGCCAACTGCGGAAGGTCAGCAGGCAGAGCAAGGCCGTAGCGCCATACACGGCCAGGTACATGGTGATGATGCCCTTCTCTACCTCAATGTTAGTGGCGGCCTCGATCCCGGCATTACCCGCAGCCAGGAGGAATTCCACAGGCTGCTCGGCGCCAGCGGGTGTGTTGTTTTCCTTGGCGAACTCTTCAGAAACTTTCAACACCCGGCTCAGTGTGTCGGCTTTGTGATCAGCCAGGTAGGCGATCAATGGAGTGACCGAGCACTGCTGGTTGGTGATGCCCGGTGCAGAAATCATCGCGGCATCCACCGCCGAGTTGGTGATCGCCTGGTCGCGGCTGATGCTCAACCATTTCGGGCTGCCTTCAGCCATGCCGGAGCTGATCATGCGCACGGTTTCGGCCAGCGACTGGGTGGTTTGTACACCAGGCGTCTGGCGCAGGCGCCAGGCCAGTTTGTCCATGCTTTGCAGCGACTGGTACAGACGGCAGCTGTCTTCGTTGGTCTTCATGATGACCACGAACTGGTCACTGGAAAGTCCGTAGTGGCTGGTGATGTAGGCGTTATCGCGGTTATAGCGCGAATCCGCACGCAACTCCGGTGCACCGGGATCCAGATCACCGACCTTGAGGTGCATCATCACCACGCTGCCAATCAGCGTCACCACCAGCGATACGGCAATCACCGCCGTGGCCATCGGCCGTTCGGTGAAGCGATCCAGGCCGCTCCACAGACGCCCGAGAAAACCGCGGTTTTCTGCGCCGGCCTGATCTTTGGCGATGGCGATACGCGCGGCTTTCTTACTGACGCCCAGGTACGACAACGCCACCGGAATCAGCAGCAACTTGGTGAAAATCAGCACGGCGACACCAATGCTGGTGGTCAGTGCCAGGTCGCGAATCACCGGAATATCAATGATCACCAGCACGGCAAAACCAACGATATTGGTCAGGAGCGCAGTCAAGCCAGTGAGAAACAAGCGGCGGAAGGTATAGCGCGCAGCAATGTATTTATGGGTGCCACGGCCAATGTCCTGAAGAATGCCGTTCATTTTTTGCGTGCCGTGGGAGATCCCGATGGCAAAAATCAGGAACGGCACCAGGATGGAGTAAGGGTCCAGTTCGTAGCCGAGGAGTTGCATCAAACCCAGCAACCACACCACCCCCGCCACTGCCACGCTCACCAGCAGCAAGGTACTGCGCAGGCAGCGTGTATAGAAATAGACGAACAACCCGGCGATCAGTACCGATGCGCCAAAGAACAGCATGACCGAATACAGGCCGTCGATCAGGTCGCCCACCAGCTTGCTGAAACCCACAATGTGGATGCCCACTTTGTCACTTTCCAGCGAGCGAATCTGCGCTTCCAGTTGCTTGGAAAAATCACCGTAATCCAGGGGTTGTCCGGTCTGCGGATTGGTATCGAGCAGCGGCGCGACAATCATGCTCGACCGGCCGTCGTTCGCCACCAGGTTGCCAATGATCCCGGAACGCATAATGTTGCGGCGCAAGGCCGTGATCGATTTGTCACTGCCGTCGTAATCCGATGGCATGACCGCACCGCCATCAATGCCCTCCTCCGTCACTTCTTTCCAGCGAACGATGGGCATCCACAGCGATTTCATCCAGGAGCGGTCGATGCCTGGAATCAGGTACAGGGTGTCGTTGACCTTTTGCAGCGCCAGCAGATAGTCGGCGTCGTAGATATCACCGGATTTGTTTTCCACCACGACGCGAATGCTGTTGCCCAGGCCTGGCAACTGGTTTTTATACGCCAGGTAATTCTTGATGTAAGGGCTGGAGCTGGGAATCATTTTTTCGAAGCTGGCATTGACTTGCAGCCGTGTAGCGAAGAAGCCCAGCACCACAGTGGCGAGCAAGCAGGCAACGACGACCACCATGCGATGACGGAATATGACCCGTTCAAACCAGCCACCGGAGTTTTTGTCAAAGTCCTCCAGGTTGGCAATCACTGGCATCCCGCTGTTGAATTTTTGCTCGACCATTTTTTCTTTCTCGTAGGGGAATCGTGCCGGGGGCTTTAGTTGGCCTGGGCGATATCGATGACCTTGGCGCCGCTGAAGCGCGTGACAAGCAGGCTCCCAGCCTGTTTGGTGGCACTGGCTGCATACACCTCGCCTACCCGCGCATCTGCCAGCGGGGTGACCTGCAAACTCTGCCGGTCAACGCTGACCAGTTGCCCACCCTGGCTCACGACGATCAAGGCATCACCCTGCTCGACAATGCTGACCAGGCTGCTATTGAGATTGGTTGCCACAGGCTGCCATTGCTGGCCGTCATCACGGCTGGCAAACAGGTTGCCGCGCAGCCCGTACGCCAGCAGCAGACCGTCGAAGGCGCGGACGCCGAAGTAAGTGCCGGTGTAGGGCGTATCGATTTTCACGAAACGTTGTTGCGGACCATCCAGACGCAGCAGCAAACCCTGCTCCCCGCCGATGTAAAAAGTGCCCGCTTGTTCCGCCAGTCCATACAGGTGCATGCGCCGATCGTTATCACTGCGCTCGGTCCACGGCTGCCAGTTCTGGCCGTCATCCGTGCTGTGCAACAACATGCCGAAGGCACCCACGGCAAATCCGTTGCCGTGCTCATCGAACATCACATCGAGAAAGGGTGCGGCCAACACGTCCGGCGTCGCCGAGGTACTGGCGGCCATAGCCACTTCCTTAAGCATCTGGGCTGCGGCTTCATCACCTTGTTCGGCCCGTGGGCCGTAGTAAGCGTTGAGCAAGGTCAACAAGCGGCGCCCGTCGAGCTGCACTTGCCAGCTTTGACCGCCATCGGTGGTGTGCATGACCACCGCATCGTGACCGACGATCCAGCCATGACGCTCGTCGCGAAACCGCACTTGCACAAGATCGCTGGACACCGGGCTATCGACCTGTTGCCAGGTGCGGCCCTCATCGATGGAGCGCTGGATCAACCCGTGCAGGCCGACGCCAATCATCGCGTCGCCCGCTGTGGCGACCGACAGCAAGGGTGCGGGCAGGTGTTCATCGATCCGCTGCGCCGGCACGTCGAGCGAATCGGCCGACAACGCGACGGCGCTGTAGGCAGGCGTCGTCAGCAATGAGCTCGCGCCGACCGCAAACGCGACTGCCAGGAGCAGACGCGAAGTGCAGAGAAGAAAAGAAGCAGGGCAAGGGCTAGTCATTATTTTTATTCCTTAACCATCCCGCGTGGCAAACACACCTGTTCTGCCTGCCCGGCTTGATGCGCAAACCGGCAGGCAGGACAGGCGAAATCACATCAGCGCTGGGTGACCCGAGCCACAATGGCTTCAGGATTCATGTCACGCTCGGAGAGTGGTTTGTCGATGAACTTGTAGCCGCCCTTCAAACCATCGTTGAGCAACGCGTACATGCCTTTGTTGAAGTCATACACGACGTTTTTCACGTTATAGGGAATGTTTTTGTCGTAGAGCTGGACGCCGCTGAGGAAGATCGAGCGATACAACGCGCCGCTCTTGTCCCAGGCGTCATACAGGCCGACGCCGAAAGTATCTTCATCCAGGTAGTAGGTGCGTTTGCTGTAGACGTGGCGCATACCCGGCTTCAACGTGGCTTCCACGACCCACACCCGATGCAGCTCCCAACGCTCGTTCGCCGGGTTGGCGTGGTGCGGCATGAACTGGTCTTCCTGCTTGCCGACGCCGAAGTAGAATTTGTAGGCGTTGTACGGGATGTACATTTCCTTGCGACCGACCAGCTTGTAGTCAAAGCGGTCCTGGCTCCCGGAAAACATTTGCAGTTCGTCGAACAGCGTCACGCCACCCTGGCTGGCAACGGGTGTATCAAAGGCAAATTCCGGTGCGAGTTTTACCCGGCGCTGGCCTGGGGAATAACTGAACGAACGACGGGCCTTCGCCAATGGATCGAGGAAGTCAGTGAGCACCACCACTTCACCGGAGCGCCGCGCCGGATAGTCGTTGCGCGAGAACACTCGTGCGTACATCAGTGGATCGCGATCCGCCTGAGTCACCTGGTAGTACGGGGTTTCTTCGAATGTCGCCTGTTCAGCGGTCTTGGTGATCGAGCCGTTGGCGTCGACTACCCAGCTGTTGGACGAAGTCGTGGTCGAGTAGCCGGTGCCGATTTTGTAGCGCACCTGCTGGTTCCACATCACTTCATTGCCGGTCTTCGGAATCGGGAACGGCAGGCCGCCACGGCAAGATGGATCAACGGCCAGGCCATCTTTCTGGATCGCGCAGCTGCTGGCGTTTCGCACGGTGGCATCGAGTACCGCTTTGGGATAGGCAGTCGTGCGATGGCTTGGGTAAATGTCGATGTAGTAAGTCGGGTATTTCTTGATCAGGGTTTTCTGCCCCTCACTGAGCTTGTCCGCATACTTGTCGACGTTTTTGGCGTCAATGCGAAACAGTGGCTTTTCATCTTTGAACGGATCAACCCAAAACCCGCTGTCGGGCTTGAAACCCGCCGGAGCGGTGGTAAGGCCGCCCTCGTAAGCGGGGATCGTGCCATCGGCGTTACCGGCCTGAATCGCTCCGAACTGCGTCAGGCTCTTACCCAGGTCCGAGGCGTCGCCAGCAGCGGCGGCTGTGAGGCTACAGGTCGCAAAACTCATCAGGACGGCAGTTAATGCAAGTGGACGTTTCATGAACACGTTCTCCGATTCTTGTTTGATTTATCAGAAGGAGGTCTTGAAGGTAAAAGCCAGCCAGCCGCGGTCTTCACCGCCTACGTTGCCGTTACCGGCGACGGTGCCATTGGCCAGGTTCTTCGGTTGGGCCGCTGTGTCGGCATAACGCAGGCCGAACTCATACAGCTGGGCATAAGTGAGTTTGACGCCGACGGAGTAAGCCAGCGCGCCTTCGCTGCCGCCACCGGCTGTTGGTGCGTTGCCATGCAGGCCGTAGTTGACGGTGAGAGGTACATCCATGTCCCAGGAGGGGAAGATCGAGATGTATTGCGGAGTGTAGTTGACCGCGACCGCATAATAATCTTTCGAGGAGCAGCCATCCGACTCGCTGCCGGACCCGGCGATACCTGGCGTTCTGGCATTGGTACAAGCGGCTTTTCCGACACCTTTATAGAGCTCTTCGTGTTCAGTCACGCGATCCAGGTGGCTGTAGGCGAACTCACCCACTAGGGTCGCGTTGTTCGAAATGAAGTTACGCGGCACGCCGTAAACGGCGTTGGCAATAAAGTGAATGGTGTCGCCGCGCGGGCCTTCGTCGTCCAGCGCGCTGACGCCAGTGGCATTCAAGGCACCGTTCATGCGGTAGGACAGTTCAGAGCCGACCGCAACCGTGTTGAAAACCCGAGCAAAACTGACGCCTGCCAGCTTCACGCCACGCGGGTAAACAACCCGGTACGAACCCAGCGCTGCCTTGACCTGTGGGGCCAGCCAAGGCTGGTAGTCGTCGAACTGGCGATAGTAGGCGCCGAACGTCGATTCGACTTCTTCAACGTTGAGTTTGGCCATCACGCCCCAGTTTTTGCCATCGCGACCGAAGCGCGAATCCTGACGCTGCAACGTCGCTCCGTTAGGCGCTACCGGCAGTTGGTCCGGACCTTCGAACAAAGGGTCGGCCGCGCCGAAATAGGTACCCCCATAAGGAATGCGCGTGGGCTCCCATTCGTAGAAGTATTGACCGGCAACCGAAAGGTGATCAGTGACCTGGGCCTTGGCCGAGATCTGCCCCACCGGCAGAAACACTTCCTTGGTTTCGATACCCGGGCTGGTCGAGGCTTTCACGCCATCGCTGGGGGCCTGGGAGTAGGACACGGCGTGAGCGCCGAACAACAGGCTTTCACCCCAATAGTTGGTGTGACGACCGACTTTCACGTTGACCGGTGTGTCGCCGATGTTGAAGTTGCGCCAGACAAAGGCATCGAGAATCTCTCCCGACGGGCCGTTCATGTAGCGCTTCACTTCGTCGCTGTAACGATTGTTGCGATAGCTGGTGGCGTAGCCGGGAACGTTACTTTTCACATCGTGATCGTTATAGGCCTGGTCAAACCAGCCGGCACCACTGAGGCGTCCACCCCACTCGTTGAGGTAGGAAAAGTCGAGTTCGCTCAACACATCGAGACGATTTGTAACAATGTCGCCTTTATCGAACTTGCCGTCGGACTCGTCGAAGTTCGGCGTGTTCATGATGCGACTGTCCTGACTGTCAGTCCGCATGCCCAGGTTGTAGCGGACCGTGTTGTCCCAACGCAGGCGATAATCAGGGTTCGGCAGATCGAAAGAGAGCGCCATGACGCCTTGAGAGCCGCCAACCATCATCAGCGTAAGCGCACCTTGAGCCAGTACCAGCCGACTCTGCTTGGTCTTATGATTCATACACACTACCTTTTATTGTTATTTTCAGTCGCTATGTGCGTTCAAACGGTCGCTCCAGCGATATGCGCTACCCCACAATATCGTTGAATGTCTCGCCTGGACAGTCCGCTGAAGAGGTCTGGCACGCATCCAGACCCACTTTCCTCCTCAGTTGAAAGTCACCGTAACGGATCACAAAATAAAATTCCACATAAAGATTTGCATTCTCCATATAGAATTTCACACCCGTCAAGGTGAAGAATCGTTCCAGCAAAGGCGTTTCGCCGGTAAATACTGCACACAAAACAGATAAACGTTCAAATAAACTTTGACGCTTTTGTGCTTTGGGCTTTCAATAGCCCCTGCCATCCCACAGAACGCCTGGCGTTGCGCGGGTAAAACGGCAGTGAACCGCCAGAAGAAAAACAAGAGGAGCCACCATGAATATTGATTTGAGTGCCAAACGCGTGATCATCACGGGCGCTTCGCGGGGCATTGGTCTGGCCATCGCCCGGGCATTCGCAGCTGAAGGGGCGCGGGTAGCGATATGCGCCCGTAGTGCGTCAGACGTCCGGGAAGTCGGCGCGCAACTTGCGGAACACGCCCAGGCGGTGATTGCCCGGGCTGTCGACGTGACGGACAGTGAGGGGGTCAAGGCGTTTGTTGCTGAAGTTGCACACGCGTGGGGCGGGGTCGATGTGTTGGTGAACAACGCCGGTCAAGGCCGTGGCGGCAACCTCGACACCCTCACTCCGGAAGTCATCCTCGAACATGCCAACATTCTGCAGATGGGGCATTTCCGATTCGTGCAGGCGGTGGTGCCGTTCATGCGTGAACAGCGCTGGGGACGGATCATCGAAATCAACGCCTTGGCCGGGGTGATTCCGACGCCCGACGGAATTCCCTCAGTAATCAATCGCGCATCGTGCATCGCCCTCTCCCGCTCATTGGGCATGTCACTGCCCAAAGACAATATCCTGGTCAACAGCCTGAACATGGGTTGGATCGATACCGGTCAATGGGATCGTCACTACAAGGAAATGGGACCTGGCGTCAGTCGCGAGGAGTTCGACGCCATGGTGATGAAGGTGGTACCGCTCGGGCGTTATGGCAAACCTGAAGACGTTGCCGGTATGGCGCTGTTCCTGGCCAGTGAATATGCCAGCTTCATCAGCGCCGCCTCGATTGACATTGCCGGCGGCATGGGTGGGCAGATTGCCTACTTTCCAACCCTCAAACGCGATTTTGCCGCGACGATTGCGGCACGTAACGCTGCCAGCGAATAACACCAAAACATATCGACAAACTCTCCGGTGCGTAGTGCGCACCCTCAACGTTGGCGCCCCCGTGATGAACTTGCTGTTCCCTGTTCTTGCCACGCTGATCTGGGCCGCCAGTACCGTGGTCAATCGCCTTTCGGTTGGGGTGATTGACCCCGCAGCCATTTCCTTTTACCGCTGGCTGGTCGCGTTGCTGGTGTTGTCACCGGTGATGTTGCCCAAGGTCTGGCGGTTGCGGCAGCAGATTCGGCCGCACCTGCCCAAGTTGTGGCTGCTGGGCTTGCTCGGCATGTCGCTGTACCAGTCGCTGGCCTATTTCGCCGCGCACACTGTCAGCGCCACTTCCATGGGCCTGATCCTGGCGACCATGCCCCTGCTCACCGTGCTGCTCGCCTTTCCCCTGCTCAATACCCAACCGACCGCGACGTTATTGGTCGGTGCTCTGGTGTCGTTTGCCGGGCTGACGTGGTTGCTGGCCGCAGGCGACCTGCCCTCGCTCTGGGCACACGGGGTTGGCCAAGGGGAATTGATGATGTTGCTGGCCTCGCTGTCGTACGCGTTGTACTGCGTGCTGGTCAAGCGCTGGCAGATTCCCCTGCCGACCTGGGAAAGCCTTTACGTGCAAATAATCTGCGGCACCCTGCTGTTGGTGCCGCCCTTTGTGCTGGCCCCTTCGATAGCCCTGACAACCGCAAATGTCCCGCTGGTGTTGTTCGCGGGTCTGTTTGCCTCAGCGCTGGCGCCCGGCTTGTGGATGCGTGGTTTGCAAACCCTGGGGCCAGAAAAAACCGCCGTGCTGATGAACCTGGTCCCGTTATTTACCGCGGTGTTGGCGATTGTGTTGCTGGGGGAAACATTGCACCTGTACCACGCGGTCGGAGGCGGATTGATTTTACTGGGAATTGGATTGGCGCAATGGAAACCCGCGCGGGTAGTGACCGAAGTCGTGACCTAGGCGACCAGCAAGGTATCGCGCAATGTCTGCAAGCCTTTCTGGCTCAAACCACTGAAGCGCTGCAGGTAAAGATCCAGTCCACCGTACTCGGCGTCGATCACTGCATACGCAGCATTCAAGTACTCGGGACGGGCATCCAGCACTGCATCAATGGCCGCCTCGCTGACCGCTTGGCCGACCAGGTGGCTCACCGTGGTGCTCATGGCCTGCTGACGCGCCACCTCCAGCTGACTGAAGCGACGTGCCGAGAGCACATAGTCGGCCATGATGTGCTCCGGTGCGACGCCCAGTGCGTGCAGCAGCAACATCACCGCGACCCCGGTGCGGTCCTTACCCGCCGTGCAATGAATGAGCACCGATGCATTGCGGGTAGAGAACAGCTCGAACAGCGCTGGCAACAACGGCGCCAACAGGTGCGGAAGTTGCCGGTAGACCTCCAACATCATGTTTCGCGCGCCCTGAGTCTCTGGATTATCAGCGAGCATGGCGGCAATCCGTGGGTCGGCACGAACATCACCAAGCACCTCCAGGTGGAGTTGCGCGATAGCCGAATCGGGTACGCCGCTCGGGTAACGCTCACGCTCTGCGGCGCTGCGTAAATCGCAGACGGTTGTCAGGCCGATCCGCCGCAAGGTCTGCCAGTCTTCAGCGGTCAGTCGATCCAGCTGTTCTGCCCGTAACAGGTAATGGTCGCCGATACGACGACCACAACCGGTGGGAATACCTTTGAGGCTGCGAAAGTTATCCGCACCCTGCAAGCGCAACTCTTCCTGCCCGACCATTCTCAATCCTCCAGTAGATGTTGATAGGCCTGCGTTAACGGACGCGCGCCCTGCCCCAGTGTCGGCGTACGGCGAGGCTTACGCCCATGTGTGAGCAAACGCACGGTATCAAAATCTTCTGCAGCGGCGAAGAAACGTTCCACCATCGGCAAACCGTCCTGCCCCCAGTCATCCATATTCGACATCCAGGTCTGCATCCCCCAAACCGGCCAACGGCGAAACTGTTCCCAGGCAGCGTCCTGGTCAAGCACGCCTTCGGCACCGAGGCTGATCAGTTTTTCGCGGTACACCCGCAGCAGGCGTTGCGCATCGGCGCGCCGTTCCTCGACGGTTAAGGCCCCCAGCATAAAATAGGCGATATCGCGCCATGGCCGGCCACGCCTCGACAGTTGCCAATCCAGCCAGATACGTTGGCCGTCGCTGCGTAAAAAACTGTTGCCCTGATGCGAATCACCATGGATCAGGCAGCTGGGTGACGACTGTTCGCGCTCGAAAGCTGCCAATTCATCAAACGCATGGCTGAACAACTCCGGTGTCTCATACATCCATTTCGGCAACAGGCGTTGGTACTCCGGTTTGCGCAGATTGACCTTGATGTAGTTGTACATACGCAGCAGGCCGTCGCAGTCCACCGGGTTGGCCATCGACACCGGCAGCCAGCCCTGGCCCCGTAGCTGCGGACTGTTCCAGGTGGCAGCATGCAACGTCGCCAGTGACTCCAGCCCCCGAGCGACGCCATCCACGCCCAGGTGATCGGTGCTATGGCCAAATTTCCCGGCGGCCAGACCAAGGTCTTCCATCATCACCACGCCTCGACCGCCGCCATCGGCGTCCCAGTCGGTGAGATAGGTGTCTGGCAGTGGCGCATCGGACCAGCCGTGCGCCAAATGATAAAAGCGCGCTTCCAGCTCACAGATATCGCCGCTCTCGAAACCCTCGGACCAATTCGACTTCAGGCACACGTGCGCAGGAATACCCGCGTGCTGACCGACCTCATTCAACTCAAGCCTGACGCGGAATTTGGTGGTGTGACCGTTTCGAACTTCCACTGCCGTTAACGCCAGCACCTCGACGCCCGGATAACGCGGCTGCAATAGCTGAGTTAGCCAGGCTGCGGTAATTTCGCTCAGGTGCCGTGGCAACCGTCCGCTGCGCTGCGGGTAGGGCCGCCCCAGCGAGCTATCCGTCACGGCGTCAGCACCCGACCAGCGTTGGCCGGCACCTTCAGCTTGAGCAGTTCGATCGCGTTACCGCTGCGAATCCGCTCGCGGTCTTCAGCGGACAAGCCGATGCCTTCGGTCAGATCGCCATGGTCGTAGGCCCCGCCAAAGTTAGTGCCGTACAACAGGCGCTCCGCCCCCACCACCTCGGCAACGCCACGACGCAAGCCCGGCGCATGAACGTCAAGGTCGAAGTAAAAGTTCTGCAGGTAATCCATCAACGGACGCTGATTGCGCGAGTCCGGTGCCATGGCCCGGTTCAGTTCGCTCAGGCGCCCCAACTGGAAAACCGCCATGCCACCGGCATGGGTGATGTAGGTTTTCAAGGTCGGGAAAACATCCAGCGCGCCACCGCAGATCAGGTACCAGAAGAACAGTGTTTCATCGACGCAGTCACCGACGATGGAGGTGGTTTCAAACTTGTCGTCCGTGTGTTTTTCGCCCCAGTAAATCGACTGATTGAAGCCATGCACCATGATCGGTACATCCAGCTGGGTGAGTTTTTCCCAGACGGGGAACAGGCGTTCGTCGTGAGCCTCCAGGCCATTGAAGTTGGCCCCGCCGACGCACACACCCTTGGCGCCCAACTGAGTCACTGCGCGTTCAATTTCCTTGGCCGCATTCAGCGGATCCGCGAGGTTGGCGTGGCACCAGAAATCGAAGTGGTCGGGATCAGCCCGACAAAATGCCGACAACTCGTCATTGCAGATGCGCGCGTATTCGTTAGCGAAATCTCCCGCCCAATACATAAAGCAATGAGACGGCGTGGACATCACCAGTTTGTCGACACCCCGCTCGGCCATCAGCTGGCGACGGCTGGCGTGGCTCATGCGCGCGAGGATATTGGCCTGCGCTTCGGCATCCGTCGCGGCTTTGACCGGTTGCTTGGTGCCGAGGGAAAAATGCCCCACGGTCAGCCCCTGCACTTTCATGAATGGCCCCCAGAACTCGTGACGGTTCAGCATGCCCTCAGTCAGCAAGTGGGCGTGGACATCAATCAGCATGGCGTTCTCCTTGTTGTAATTAGCCAGCAGACCGAACGACCCGCTCGCAGGGCATCCGGATCAATTTAAGGGATAACTGCACCCTCAATAATATAAACACATTTCTAATATGTGTTCATTTAAATATGAGTCGCAGGGCTACCTTTTATAAAATCCGCACAAAAAAAAGCGGCCCTCTCAGGCCGCAAATGCGTGTTCAACCGATGAAATCAGCGTTGGGTCTCCTGGGAAACAATCGACTCAGGCTTCATGTCACGCTCCGATAACGGCGTGTCGTGCACCCGATATCCGCCCTTGAGGCCATCGTTGAGCAAAGACCACATGCCTTTGTTGAAGTCATAGCTGACGTTTTTTACCGTGTACGGCAGGTTTTTGTCGTACAGCTGCACGCCACTCTGGAACAGCGCGCGATACAGCACCCCGCCCTGGTCCCAGGCGTCATACAGGCCGGCACCAAACGTGTCTTCGTCGAGGTAGTAGGTGCGCTTGCTGTAGACGTGGCGTTTGCCCGGTTTCAGAGTCGCTTCCACCACCCACACCCGGTGCAGTTCCCAGCGCTCGCAAGCCGGGTTGGCATGATGCGGCTTGAACTGTTCTTCCTGGCCGCAACTGAAGTAGAACTTGTAGGCGTTGTACGGGATATACATCTCCTTGCGGCCCACCAGTTTGTAGTCGAAACGGTCCTGGCTACCGGAGAACATCTGCAATTCGTCGAACAGGTTCACACCGCCCTGGTTGGGCACCGGCGTGTCGTAGGCGAACTCCGGCGCCAACTTGATGCGGCGCATGCCTGGGGTGTAGCTCCAGGCACGCCGTGGCTGGCTTTGCGGGTCGAGGTAGTCAGCGAGGATGATCAGTTGCCCGGCGCTGCGGGCCGGATAACTGTCCAGTGCCCAGGCGCGGTAGTACAACTGCGGATCGCGATCGGTCTGTTGAGTCTGGTAGTACGGCGCCTCCTCCATGGTCGCGGACTCGGCGGTCTTGGTCACCGAACCCTGAGAATCCACTACCCAACTGTTGGACGAAGCCGTGGTGGTGTAACCCGTTCCCTTGTAGCGCAGTTGTTGATTCCAGATGACTTCATTGCCGTTCTGCGGAAGCGGGAACGGCAGCCCGCCTCGGCATGCCGGATCGACTGCGAGGTTGTCCTTGGTCGTGCGGCAGTTACTGGCGTTGCGCACAGAGGCATCGAGCAACGCTTGCGGGTACGCCGCGGTCCGGTGGGTCGGGTAAATATCCAGGTAGTAGTCGGGAAATTTACTCAGCAGCATTTTTTGCCCGCCGCTCAAGCGGTCGGCGTATTGCTCCATGTTTTTCGAGTTGATCCGCAGCAGCGGTTTTTCATCCTCGAAGGGGTCGGCCCAGAAGCCGCTGTCGGGCTTGAAGCCTGGCGGGCTCTGCGTCAGGCCGCCGGTATAGGGAGGAATGCTGCCATCGGCATTGCCCGCGATAATTGCGCCGAACGGCGTCAGGGTTTTTCCGATCTGTGCAACCTGGTCGGCCGGTGCCGCAGCCAGGCTGGCGGTGGCGATGCTCAACAGCGCCACCGCCCATGCAAATTGTCCTTTCATAAACAGATACTCCGCTTCTTGGCTTTTTTAGATGGAGGTTTTGAAGGTGAAGGCCAGCCAGCCACGGTCGGTTCCGCCCACGGCGCCGTTGCCCCCGACGGTGTCCCCGGGAATGTTCTTCGTTTGAGCGTCTGTATCGGAATAACGCAAACCAAATTCATAACGCTGGGCATACGTCATCTGCACGCCGGCAGACCAGGTCAGCGCGCCTTCGTTACCACCGCCGGCACTGGCTGCGTTGCCCGACAGGCCATAATTGACGGTCAACGGTACGGTCATGTCCCAGGACGGGAGTACCGACAGGTATTGCGGTGTGTAATTGACGGCGATGGCCGCGTAATCCCGGGTCGAACAACCGTCGCGCTTGTCCCCTGAACCGGGTGTGCCGACGCGGGGGTCAACGCAGTTATTGTTGTTTTCACCCAGATAAAGCTCTTCGTGCTCGGTCACTTTGCGCAGGTGGCTGTAGGCGAACTCGCCGATCAGCGTGGCGTTGTTGGCGATAAAGTTACGCGGCACGCCATACACAGCGTTGGCGACGAAGTGGTACGTATCGCCACGCGGTCCTTCGTTGTCGGAAGGATCAACGCCGACCGCGTTCAACGCACCGCCCTTGCGATAGGAGATCTCGCTGCCGATCGACACCGTGTCGAGCACGGTCGAAAGACTCAGGCCGACCAGTTTGACGCTGCGCGGGTACACCAGGCGGTAGCTGCCGGTAGCGGCCGAAACTTCTGGCGCCAACCAGGGTTGGTAGTCATCGAACTGGCGGTAGTAAGCGCCCACCGTCGATTGAATCGCCTCGACGTCGTATTTGGCCATTACGCCCCAGTTGGCGGAGTCACGACCGTATTTGGACTTCTCCCGGTTAAAGGAAAAACCAGGTGCTACAGGCAAACGGTCCGGGCCTTCGAAGAACGGGTCCGCTGCGCCGAAGTAGGTGCCGCCGTACGGAATGCGCGTGTAGTCCCATTCGTAGAAATATTGAGCGGCCAGTGTCAGGTTGTCGGTGGCCTGAGCTTTGACGGATATCTGCCCGATGGGCAAGAACACTTCCTTGGTTTCAATGCCAGGACTGGTCACTGCCTTGGCACCATCCAGAGGCGCTTGCGAGTAGGAAATCGCATGGGCACCGAACAGTAGCCCCTCGCCCCAGTAATTGGTATGCCGGCCGATCTTGACGTTCACCGAAGCATCGCCCAGGCGCAGGTTTTTCCAGACGAAGGCATCGAGGATTTCCCCTGAAGGGCCTTCGACGTAACGCTTCACTTCAGAGCTGTAGTGGTCGTTGTCGTAGCTGGTCTGGTACCCGGCAACATGACTGCGCACCGTGTCATTGTGGTACGCCTGGTCGTACCAGCCGGCGGCGCTGAGGCGTGCCCCCCAGTCTTTACGGTAGGCAAAATCGAGTTCAGTGAGCAAGTCGATGCGGTTGGTGACGATGTCACCCTTGTCGAACTTGCCGTCCGATTCATCGTAGTTAGGGTTGTTCATGATGCGCCGGTCTTGCCCCTCCGTTCGCATCCCCAGGTTGTAGCGCAGGGTGTTATCCCAACGCAGATGAAAGTCTGGATTAGCCAGTTCGATCGGCGCAGCCATCACCGCTCCACCGTAACCAAACGCCATTTTCCCTACCGCCAGCAGTACCATGGCCCGCTGGGCTCGCATGCGTCCCTGTTTGCTCATCTTTTTCATGCAAACCACCTTTTGTTTTTATTGTCAGTCGTTTTGTCTGCTCCCCGCTCGCGGGGTGTCATGGCTAGCGGCCGATGGGGTAGATGATGGATTTCTCCTGGGTGAATTCTTTAAGCCAGTTCGGCCCGAACTCACGGCCCAGTCCTGAACGTTTGAAGCCGCCGATGGGCGCATAAGGCAAGCTGCCGCTACCCCCATTGAGGTACACACTGCCGGCACGAATTCGTCGAGCCATGGCATAGGCGGTGGCGGCATCTGCAGAGGAAACAGCGGCGTTGAGGCCAAACCGCGAATCGTTGGCAATGGCAACCGCCTCGTCATCACTGTCGAAACCGATCACCACCCCCACCGGCCCGAAGATTTCCTCCTGGGCGATGAGCATGTCGTTGCTTACGTCATCGAACAGGGTGATGTCGCTGAAGAAGCCCTGGCGCAGATGCGCAGGTCGTCCACCACCGCAGACCAGCGTGGCCCCGGCGTCGCGGCCGCTGGCGATGAAATGCTCGACCTTGGCGCGCTGCGACTCGCGGATCAGCGGGCCCATCATCACGCTCGGGTCCGCCGGGTCACCGACCTTCCACTGCCCGGCAATGGCTTTGGCGCACTGCACGAATTGCTCGCGTACCGAGTGATGCACAACGAAGCGGGTGAGCAATGCACAGCCCTGCCCCGCGTTGACCGCCAGCCCGGCGACAGCTCCCAGCGCGGTGGCCTGAATGTCGGCATCGGCGCGCACGATCAACGCCGATTTGCCGCCCAGTTCCAGATGCACGCGCTTCAGGGTCGGCGCCGCCTGACTCATGATGCTCATGCCGACCGTTTCCGAACCGGTGAACGAGACCATGTCCACCCGCGGGTCGCTGCTCAACAAGCCGCCCACTTCAATACCGCCGGTGACAATGTTGAGTACGCCCTGGGGCAGGCCGATTTCTTCAGCGATCTGACCGAACAACAGCGCCGAGTACGGGGTAAATGGCGAAGGCTTGAGCACCAGGGTGTTGCCGGCCAGCAAGGCCGGAAACACCTTGGCCAGGTTAAGAAGAAACGGAAAGTTATAGCCGGTGATGCCGGCCACCACGCCGATGGCCTCACGCTCCACCGTGCCGCTGCCGAGAATCATCGGCCCTGCCGGGTTGAACGGATTGGGATTGGCCTGCACCGGAATCTGCAAGCTGTCGCTGTGCACAGACTGCTCGATCGCGGTCAGCACATGGCCCAGCGGCATGTCCACCTGCATGGCATAAGTCACGCCTTGGGAACAGCCGACCTCAGCGATAATCAGCGCGGCAATTTCCTCCCTTTTTGCCACCAAAGCTGCGTGCATCCGCCGCATGTACCCGGCCCGTTCGGCCATGCTCAACCAGGGCCAAGGGCCGTTATCAAAGGCGTTGCGTGCGGCGGCGATGGCTGCGTCGGCGCTCTGCAGATCACCATTCGGTGCATGACCGATGACCGCTTCGGTGGCCGGGTTGAGCACTGCTTCGCGCGGACCGTCAACATCCACCCACGCGCCATCGATGTACAGCTTGTCCAGCTGGGTAAAGGGAACACTCATGGTGTTGGATCTCCTGAGACTTTGCCGGTGATAATTTCTGCAGCGCGCATGGCAATGGCCATGGCCGGGGCATTGGTGTTACCGGAAACCAGGCACGGCATCACCGAAGTGTCGACCACACGCAGGCCCTCGACGCCGCGCACACGCAGTTGCGGATCGAGCACCGACGCGCTGTCGGCACCCATGCGACAGGTCCCGGAAACGTGATAGGCGGTCTGGCCGAAGCGGCGGAACGCAGCAAGAATTTGCGCGTCGCTTTCTACCTCCGGTCCCGGTGTCAGCTCGCCGACAATGAATGGCTTGAGCACCGGCTGTGCAGCCAGACGGCGGAACCAGCGAAACAAGGCAATTGCGGAAGTGCGATCGATCTCGGCGCTCAAATAATTGGCGTTGATCCGGGGTGGAACCGTGGCGTCCGCCGATTGAATGCGCACCTCACCCTGGCTCTGCGGACGCAGGAAATAGCCACCGATGGTCAGGCCGGGCTCCTTGTCGATTTCGACCTTGTTACCGTCGCCATCCATGGAATAGAGGCTGACGCCGATTTGCGCGTCCGGACGATCCAGCTCCGGGCGCGTCTTGATGAAACCACCGGCCTCGTGAGCGGCGTGGGTCATCGGTCCTTTCTTGCGCAAAAAGTATTGGGCCACTGCACCGAGTAACCCAATCCCATGGAAGCAGTGATTGAAGCTGCCACGGGTGACCCGATACTGCATGGCCATGTACACGTGCTCACGCAGGTTACGCCCGACCTCGGGGGCGTCGTGCAGCACACTGATACCCAGCGAGTTCAACAGTGCGGCCGGGCCGATGCCAGACAGTTGCAACAGCTTCGGCGATTCAATGGCACCGGCGCACAACAACACCTCGCGGCGCACTTCGAAGCGTTCCTTGCCGGCGCTGTTGTTGACCTGCACGTCACAGGCACGGTGATTGCTGAACTCGATGCGTTGAACATCCGTGCCGGTCATTAACGTCAAATTCGGACGTGCGCGCACCGGATCGAGAAAGGCCTTGGCGGCACTGAATCACTGGCCTTTCCAGGTGGTTTGCGGCTGATAGCCGAAGCCACCCTGAGTGACCGAGTCGATATGATTGGTGTCTTCAGTGCGCGCCACACCCAGCTCACCGGCCGCGCTGATGACGGCATCGCACAGGGCGTGGCCCGATGGGTGCACCGTGACTTTGAGCGGGCCACCGACTCCGCGCCATTGGCTCTTGCCCAACTGGTGGTCTTCGAGGGCGACAAACTGCCGGCCCATGTCTTTCCAGCCCCAGCCCGCGCAGCCTTGCGCTTCCCAATGATCATAATCAGCGGGTGCTCCCCGTACATAGACCATGCCGTTGACCGAACTGGAGCCGCCAATCGTTTTGCCTTTGAGCCATTGCTCATCGCTCATACCCTCACCGCGTGCAGCCTTGTAGCTCCACACATGCGGATTGCCGGGGCTGAGCAGTTTGCCAATGCCACGGGGCATGGCAATCAACGGACTGGTGTGATCCGGTCCGCTCTCGATCAGCAGCACCGAAACGTTCGTGTCGGCAGACAAGCGATTGGCCAGGACGCAGCCGGATGACCCCGCACCGATGATGATGTAGTCGTAGGTTTTGCTCATTGTTGTTCTTCTTTTGCGGGTTGCTGAAAGTCTTCCATTACCAAGGCGGCACTCACCGGTGTTCGTCGGATGTATCGCGAACCTCGATGACCCGTTCCGGGCAGGCACGGGCACCGCGGGTTGCCAGCCGCTCTTGCCCAATCGGCACACTTAAGCCGTTGCTGGCGATGTAGCCGTTGTTATCGAGTGGATAGAGCGCGGGCGCGACGTTGTTGCAGCGGGCATGACCTACGCAGCCGGATTGGTTGATAGGCGTTTTCGCCGTGGGCGGTGAGCTCTGCCCATAGATCGAAATCGCGGGCAAGGTGCTTGGGAATGTGCGCAGGAACAGGTGCAGGCGTTTCAGGAGCGTTATTCATTATTGTTCTCCAGGTCTCTATCGGACTGGAGAAACGGTAAGGCCGCAGACGCAAAGCCACAACGAACAGAAGCGCAAATCTGTACGGCATAGACGGAATTAATTAACACTTTCGCCGAATATGTTCTAAAAATAATCCTGCTGGTGCAAAAAATCCTCTGTCATTGTGTTCTGATCACCGCCGGGAAGCTCTTGTACCCGCCGTCATGAAACCAATAAAAAGCGCTGCCGAGGTTAAGAATGTCTCACCTAGCTTCCGTGCAAACAGCCGATAAAAATCACGCCAGTCAACGCCACGCCTTGCGTTCCCAACGCACCCGGGAATTGTTGCTGGACCACATGTATCGCCTGGCGCTGGAAAAGGGCTACGAAGGAATTACGGTCCAGCAATTACTGGACAGTACAGGGGTCGCGCGCTCCACCTTCTACGCGCACTTTCGCGACAAGGAGGACCTGATCGTCGCCGGGTACGAAGCCATTGGCGTTCCCTCGACCAAGGTCACCGAAGTTGATGGCGACCGCCGTGTCCTGCTGGATGTTTCGGCCTGGCTGTTCAGCGCCACCGAACGTCATGCGGCACTGACAACGGCGTTCTTCAGCGGCCCGGGACAGAACGTGATTCTCGCGCACCTGGAAAATATCCTGATCATCCAGGTCCGGGAACACTACCGGAAACAGGGCCTGTACCAAATCGATCAACTGCGTGGCGAGGCCGCCGTGCGCTGTTTCGTCGGTGCCCTGGTGGGGCTGTGGTTGTGGTGGGTGCGCCACGACTATCCGAACCCGGCGCGGGAAATGACCGAAACCTTCGACAGCCTGATGAACAACGGCACCTGGCCGCCTGACAACAACGTGCGCCAGTAGCGGGATCAAGAGGCGCAGGCCATGATCAGAAACTGTCGGAATGCCTGGGTCGGTGCCGACAAACAGTTATCCGGCAGCCAGATCAGCCCCAGTTCCATGGGTGGAATCACATCCACCAGCGGCCGGATTTCAATCTTCTTGCCTTCCAGAGACCAGGCCCGGTACAGCATGTCCGAGAGAATGGTCACACCGAAACCATGCCCCACCAGCCCGCGCAATGCCTCCATGGATGAGGTACGAAAAGCCACCTTGGGTGCCAGTCCGCGGGATTCCCAATAGCGCATGGTCGAGGTCTCCCCCTCATCGACCGTGGCCAGGATATAGGCATGCTCGGCGACGTCTTCGAGATTGATCGAGGTGGCAGACATCAATGGGTGCTGACTTGCCAGCCAGAGTTGGCGGCGCGAACGAATTAGCACATGGTGAGCGAAACCGTGCAAGTTCGGCGTATTGGAGACAATTGCCAGGCCCAAGTCGAGGTCGCCATTGCTCAGGGCCGCTTCAATGCTCTGGCGGTCCATGTCGATCAGGTCGATCTCTACCTGAGGGTAGCTACGTTTGAAGCGTGCCAGCAGCGCTGGCAGAAAGTAACCGAGCACCGTGTAGGAGGCACCCACACGCACGGTTCCTTGCATCGCATGGCCGAGAAACAGCGGTTCACTGAGAGCGTCCTGCAGCGTGTCGAGAATGTGCCGCGCATGCTGGGAAAACTTGTTGCCTTCAGCGGTCAGCGCCACGCCATGGGGCAAGCGGTCGAACAAGCTGACGCCCAAGGACTGTTCCAGATGCAACACCGCCGCAGTAATCGCCGACTGCGATACATGCGCCTTCAGCGCCGCCTGGGAAAACTGGCCGGCGTCGGCGGCGGCAACGAAATAGCGCAGTTGGCGCATGGAAATATCTTTGCCTTTCGTCATCTGATTTTCTGATACCTGCCGCCTGAATATATGAAACAGCTCGGTCCACGGGCTGGTTACACTCGAGACCGGGTAGCTGCCCTGACGTATCGTTATCCTTCGAATTTCAGCGCCAATAATAAAAATGGCTGAAGGTTGAAAAATGAACGCGATCCACTACAGCGAGTACGACTGTGAAGCGTCAGGTAATTTCCTGACCGAAGCTTCATTGGCCAGGCAAGGCTTCGACATCCGGGTTGAACACGCGCAATGGTCCAACACTGGCACTGCCTTGATAGAAACCGGCGACAGTTGCCTGTTGCGCTTGATGCTGCCGGCCAGCTCGCAGATCAAGCCTAACTGCGGCGGTTTTTCCAGCCACGGTGCGCCTCAATTCCAACCCCTGGGCAAGCTGTTGTTCATTCCCCATGGCACCGAGTTCCACCTGCGTCACGATGCCGGAGAGCAAAAGGCCCTTGTGTGTCTATTCGACCCCTCCTCACTCGGCGTCCTGGGCAGCTATCGCTGGAACTGGCAGGACAACGTCAGCGCAGCCATGCTCAACCTGCAAAGCGGCTACTTGCACGCCTCGTTGCAACGGCTGGCCGAAGAAGTCGCCAACCCCGGCTTCGCCAGCGAGCTGCACACCGAGTGCCTGCTCACCAGCATTGCCCTGGACCTGCGCCGCGAATTTATCGACGCGCCCGACGATGCCACTTGTTCCTCACACTGCGCTGAAAAACTCAGCCATCGTCAACTCAACATCCTGCGTGAATTGCTCGACAGCGCCAGTGACGAAGGCCGCTCACTGGGCCACTTGGCGCGGGCCTGCGAACTGCCGTTGCGGACCCTGTCCAGTCGCTGCAAAAACACCACCGGCATGACCTTGCGCCAGTACGCCGCGCAAACCCGTTTGCAAAAAGCCGTGGCGCTGTTGGCTGACCCACGGTTGCTGATCAAACAAGTGGCCTATCAGGCCGGCTTCAACAACGCCGCCGCTTTCAGCGCGGCCTTCCGTAAAGAGCTCGGTGTCACACCCGAGGAATTTCGCCACCAGCGCCAGCGCTGAAAGGCACCCGGACAAGGGCGCCTTCCAGCAATACGGGCTTTAACGACGAATCGTGGCGGTGATTTTGGCGTGTGGCCCATTGACCTGCGCGGCCCAGGCTTCAGCCGCCTGATCGAGGGTAAAATCCAGGTAATCCACCTGAATCTGCTGCTCTTTGGCGATCTTCAGCAGACGCAGCCAGATCTGTTCACGGTCTGCGGGCGGGCGCTGGCCAGTGCCGATGCACGACAGATTGCGAAACAACAGATCGGCAATATCCAGATTGAGCTGGCGGCCGGCTCCCGTGCCAATGGTCATGATCCGTGCGCCCCAGTTGGTGGCCTTCAGCGACGTCAACATCGGTTGACCGCACACGAGGTCGAGCACCACATCAAATCCGCCATCGGCCGCATCCTTGAGCGCCGCGACGTCATCGCTGCCACCCAGGGTCACCACTTCATCGGCAAGGCCTCGCGACTTCAACCGCCCCAGTGCTTCAGCGGACCGGGCAGCACCGACCACTTTGCCTGCACCCAGACCGCGCGCCAGTTGCAGGGCGATCTGGCCGAGCGTGCCGGTGGCGCCCAGGATCAGCACCTTCTCACCCTTCTGAATCGCGGCTTTTTCCAGGGGCACGATGGCGCCGGTCGCAGCGATGCCCATGCTGATCGCGGTTTTATCGTCCACGTCGTCCGGCACATTCCATACTTCGGCTTGCGGCACCAGGGTGCGCTCTGCCCAGGCACCAAACGGCAACACCGAGCGCTCGCCGAAATACACCCGGCGGCCATCCGGCGCACGGCCAACGCCTTCTCCGCGAATGACACAGGGATATTCAACACCCAGACGGTAGGCGCCGAGTACATCCCAGCCACCAAGGCCAGCGGTATCGACATCGATCAGCACCGAGCCGTCTAGCGGCTGCGGATCACGAAACTCGCCCACTACCGGCGGCGCATTGCGCTCGGAAATGATTGCTGCACGCATGGCATTCTCCTTGTCTGTTTTATTGTCAGGCTGCACTCGAGGCAATAATTGAACATTATTCTGTTATTTGTCTATATTTACTTCGGCAGCTTCTCTAACTGGCAACTAATGGCTCGGACTGATATCGCGGATACCCACCCAATGTCAGCAGCAGCAATGGGCCGACGACAAAGCAGATAAAACTGAACAGCAGCATGGCCGAGTAGCCACCGGTGAGCTTGAACAACCCGGCGAACAGTAACGGCGAGATCGCCGCACCTGCGGTAATCAAGCCCAGGTGCGCGCCAAACAAGCGGCCGTAGTCGCGCATGCCGAAGTAACGGGCGATCAGGAAAGCAGCGATATCGAACTCGGCACCGGCACCCACGCCGACCAGCAACGTGGCGAGGGTGTACATCGCAATACTGGAATCCCCATAGGCAAAAATGCCGCAGGCAAATGCCGGCATCAGCAGCGCGACAGAGGCAACACCGGGCGCCCACAACCGGTCAATCAGGTAGCCCACCAATAGTCGGCCAAGGATCAGCGACACGCCGAAGCTGGCGAAAATCTGACTGGCCTGCAGGGCGCTCAGGCCACGGTCCTGCAGCAACGGCACAATGTTGGTGACCATGCCCACCACGCACGACACCACCAACGTCATCGACAGGTTGCACACCCAGAAACGCCAGGAGCGCATCGCCTCGCGCAGCAGTAGACCGCCGGTTTGTTCGCTGGTGGCGGGGAGTTGCGTCGAGTTGTGGCTGACATTGGTGGTCGGCAACAACCAGCGTAAGGCCAAGGGCAACGCCAGCAGCACCGGCAATACACCCAGCGCGAGGAATCCCGCCTGCCAATTCCACCGGCTGATCGCCCAGGCGGTGATCAGCGGAAGCATGATGGCCGCCAGTCCGGAGCCACTGAGGATGATCGCCAGCGCCAGACCACGGTTTTCCTCGAACCACAAGTTCACCAGGTGCGACCAGGTCACCTGCAACGTACCCAGCCCGGCTAGCGGCACCAGGAAAAAGCCAAGGTAGAGGGTCCAGATCGAGCCATTGATACAGGTCAGGGTGAAGACACTCAGGGACAACGCGAGCAGCGACAGCAACGTGACCCGGCGCAAGCCGTAGCGCGAGTTGAGCCAGCCGGCCAATTGCGACGCGACGATGGTGCCCAGCGATAACGCGGTGATCGCCGCCTGCAACTCCGCCCTGCCCCAGCCCATGGCCTGTTCCAGCGGAATCACCATGGAGCTGAAGCTGTACAGCAGCAACGAACTGGAACTGGTGGCAACGCCCACCAGCGCCAGAATCAGCACCCGCCAGCCGCGTTTGAATTCTGCGTTATCAAAGCCTTTCATGGTGTGTGACCTCAGTCGTTGCCAATAAACACAGCCGCTTGCGCGCTCTTGCTCAGTACCTGGGCACGACGTGCCGGGCCAGGTGCGGTCTCGACCTGAACAAGGGTGTCTTCGGGGTGAATCAGCGTCGGGCCATTACCCAGTTGCTCAAGCGCCAGAAGCGCCAAGTCATCTGCTTTGGGCAAGGTCATGGTCAGGGCGTCGGCAATGTTCAGTTTGACCATGGCATCGCGCATGGTGGGTGTGTCGACAGTGCCGATGACCAAATTGAGCACGTCGACGCCACGGTCTTTCCACTCCGCCCATAACGATTCGCCGAGGTTCAGCGCAAACCCTTTGGTGGCGGTGTACATCGCCAGTTTGCGAATACCCCCCAATGCAGCCTGGGAACCCACCAACAGCAAGCCGCCCTGCCCGCGCTCCAGCATCGCGGCACCAAAGGCATGGCTGCATTGCATCACGGTCAAGCAATTGAGGCGCAGCAACGCGCCCCAGTCCTCGGTCGAGGTATCGAGGAAGCGCGTGATGTAGGGATCGCCACCCGCGTTGTAGATAAACAGACCAACTTGACGTTCACCGACAGCCGCGAGCAATCGCTCACAGGCATCGGGCTGAGAAAGGTCCTGGATTACCACCAGCACTTCGATGGCGTAACGTTGCTCCAATTCGCCTTTCAATTGCGCCAGGGCGTCGCCACGGCGCGCCACCAGGACGCAGTTGAGGCTACGCTCGGCGAGGGCACGGGCAAACGCCGCGCCCACACCATGGGAGGCACCGGCAATCACCGCCCACGGACCATACCGATGCAGGAAGGCATTATCAGGAACAGACATAAACACTCCGAATACGAAGGCCCGGCGACCAGCCACCGGGCGAGAAAGGTTTCACCCTGTCAGGCCACGGGTGGCAGGTCGATGTGGCGGGCGGAGGCGCCAATGGCGGTGCTGCCGTAGACCAGGACGCGCCGCTCGATGTGCGCCATGAACAGGCGCAGCAAAGGCCCGTCGTATTCAGGCCCGGCGCTTTTGACAAAGGCTTCCAGCGCTGCATCAATCTCGCTGTAGTCACTGAAGGTGCGGTCCAGCAGGACTTGCGCCTCCTGTTGTTCCAGCTCGCGCAAGTGCAATTCCATGGCATCGCCACGGCCCAGGTACTCCACCAGTTTGCTCACGGCGCGCAGCTTGGTTTTCTGGAAGTCACTGCCGACTTCCACCTGCGCCAGGGCATCGGCGAGCATGGTCAGCAACTGGGCATTCGGGCCGCTGCTGACCATGTCCAGTTTCGGCGTTTGCAGAGGCACACCCATGGCTTCGGCCAGCGCATGCACCACCACCCGGCGCAGGGCGATGTCAAACTCGGTGTAGGTGTCATGTGGGTCGCCCGGTTGTGGCGTGGCCACCGACGCCGAGAACTGCATCGTGCTGACGGTGGCAAACAGTGCCGTGTGGTAACGCACCACATCGGGCTCCGCCGGTTCGCCGGTTACTTGCTGGTAGTAGCGATACAGGGCGGCGAAGCTGTCCCCGAGCGGCTCGTAATTGTCACGCATGCGCGCCGACGCCAGGTCGGCCAAGGGATCGCCGATCATGGCAAATTCGAAATCGTAGAGACCCTGTACCTGTCCGCTCTCGAACAGATATTGCCCTGAATCGTACTGCACGAAAGCAGGCCGGATACGGTGCTGCGGCACATTGCGGCGCAACCAGCCGAGGGCGAATTCAACCAGCGGCTGAGGCCTGGTTTTATTGCGTGCATACAGCGGGTAGTAAGCTTCCAGACCTGCGAGGGTAATGTCCTCGGCACTGGTCGGCAGGTGAATGCCCTGCTCAATGAAGGGTTGCAACGGCAATTGGTGCATGCGCGCCATGGCGTCGACCCACTGGCGTGCGACAGCATGGCGCTCGGCATCACTGATCGCCGTGCTGATATCACGACTGCCCGGCACTAACTCCATCACGATGGCTTGCGGGTCTTCGCAGAAGCCGTAGATACGCGGCACCGGCACACCTTGCTGGCCGAGCAAGGTGAGAATATCCGCCTCCCGGCGCAGATCCGGGAATGGGCTGACATCACCACCTCGCTCGCCACGAATATGCAATTGAAGGGTTTCGCCATCGCGTTGCAGTTCAAGGTTCCACGCCGGACGCCAGCGCAGCAGGCGTTGCATGGCCGTGATGTTTCCGCCCAGCAGCCCTTCGACAAAGGTGCGCAGCTTTTCTTCGACCGGATCAACAGTCGTATTTATTGTTGTTGGCATACGGGGTCTTCCTCAGGCGCTGATGTCCAGCGCCGCTCTCAATGGGTGCTGGTGCTACCAGCGTTCGGCCCGCCTACCTGCTCCAGCGGCACGCCCTTTTTCTTCGCCAGGTCGGCGGTGTCCAGGTACTCGCGCCAGGCACAGATCAGTCCGTGTTCGTCCAGCTCATACACCGCCACCATCGAGTGCGGCATGGGGACGCCGTTGCTGACGCAGTAATCGTCGCGTTCGGTCATCACCACGCGCTCCGAAGAGACGATGTGGCGCGTGGTGCAACGGTTATGCGTGACATAACTCATCTGTCGCTCTATCTCCCGGCGTAACGCATCGCGCCCCCGGATCACGGGACCACCGGGCACCCACAGTTGCCAGACGGCGTCGTCGGCGAAGGTGGCCATGATGCGTTCGATATCGGGGCGGCTGCCGTCGCTGCCATCGCCCCAGGCGGCCAGCATGTCGAGGATGAAGCGTTCCTGTTCGAGTGCCATGAAACGGGCTCCAGTGCAGTGAATGGATCGGGATCAGACCGAGGTTTGAGGCAGCAGGAAGTTGCGCACCACCGGCACCATCGGTGTGCCGCAACTCATACCGCCGTCCACGCGCATCAGCGTCCCGTTGACATAGGCGGCGTCGTCGCTGGCGAGGAAAGCGGCCATGGCGGCGATGTCTTCCGGCTCGCCCAGTTGCGGTACGTTTTGCAGGTCGAGAAAGGCCGACTTCATCGCCTCGTTGGCCCAACTTTCCATGGCTGGCGTGCGAATCACTCCCGGCAGGATGCCGTTGCAACGAATGCCGCGTTTGCCAAAGGTGGCGGCAATGCTTTGCACGTACCAGTTGAGCGCGGCCTTGGAGGCGCCGTAGCTGAACTGAGAAATTTCGCCGGCAATCGAGCTGGTGGACGAGGTGAACAGAATCGAACCGCTGCCCTGGGCGAGCATGTGCGGCAAGGCGTATTTGCACGCCAACACGCCACCCAACACGTTGACCCGCATGCAGTTGTGGAACAGCTCGGTGTTGAAGTTGATGAAGTCGATATCGCGGGTGGTGGCCGGGTTTCTGTACACGGCGTTATTGAACAACACGTCGATACGACCGAAGGTCTCGACAGTCTGCTCGACCATCTCCCGCAAGGCGCCTTCCTCACCAACATCCACTTGCATGGCCATTGCCTTGGCACCTATTTCAGCTGCCACGGCCTGCGCCGATTCGGCGAAAAGGTCGGTGACCACTACCGTGGCGCCCTCCCGGGCAAAACGCAGTGCCGAGGCGCGGCCGATGCCACTGCCGGCGCCTGTGATGACGCAGACCTTGCCGTCTAAACGTTGCACAATCTCGCTCATAAAAGGGTCTCGGGACGGATAAAAAAATCGGCGCCTGTGACAAGCGCCGAAAAGGAGCATGAGGTCAGCGGGTCTGGCCACCGGCAATGGTCTGCGGATTGGCTTCACGCTCGGCGACCGGTTCCTGGCGGTAGCGCGTCGGGCCGTTGCCGAACATGCCGTACTGGTCACGGGTGAAGTCGTACAACGAGTAGGAATCCTGTTGCGGGTTATTGGGAATGCCATACGCCTCGATGTTGTATTGCGAGCCGGTACGGAACAGCGCGCCGCTGTCGTCCCAGGCGTCGTAGACCGCAGCACCAAAGGTGTCCTCGTCGATGTAGTAGCGACGTTTTTTCTGCGCGTGGCGGACGCCGTCCTTGCGGGTCGCTTCCACCACCCAGACACGGTGCAGCTCCCAGCGTTCACAGGCGGGGTTGATGTGTTTGGGCATGAGTTTCTTGTCCATGTCGCAACCCCACTTCAGCGTGTAGTTGCTGTAGGGAATGAACATTTCCTTCTTGCCCACCAGCTTCCAGTCGAAACGGTCCATCTTTCCGGAGAACAGGAAGATTTCGTCGTAGAACGCGACCCCGCCGAACGCCGAGTTGGGGGTGTCGTAGTTGAATTCCGGAGCCTTGCGCACGCGGCGCTGGCCGGTGCTGTAGCTCCAGGCATATCGAGAGTCAGCGACCGGGTCGAGGTAATCCCAATACCCGGATGCCTGCCCGGCCGTACGGGCCGGCGCAACGATGCGCGACCATATACGTTGGGCGATTTTCGGATCACGCCCGGGAACGTCCATCTGGTAGAAGGGTTTTTCGCCGGTGGACCGGTTGGTATTGGTCAACGTCGCATGACCCTCATTGACGACATAGGCACTGTGGTTCCAGTCCCAGCCATTCACACCCTGGTAGTTCAGGATGTAGTTCCACATCAGTTCCCGGCCATCTCGCGGCAGTGGGAACGGCAGACCGCCCCGGCAGCCTTCGCTGATCGACAGACCGTCGTTCTCGGTCTTGCAGTCCTTGCGGCCAGCATTGCGCTGGGTGGCAGCAAGAAAATTCGCCGGAAAGGTTGCTGTCCGGTGGGTGGGGTACACCTCAAGGTAATAGGTGTCGGGGTTCTGCTTGAGCAATTGCAGTTGTCCGGCTGCCAGTTGGTCGGCGTACTGATCGGCGTTGGCTGCGGTAATGCGCAAGCGTGGCTTTTCATCGGCAAACGGGTTGGGCCAGTTGCCGTCGCCTGGGACCAGCCCGGCCGGGACTTTTAAACCACCGTCGTAGGCCGGAATGGTGCCAGCGGCATTGCCCGCGACAATCGCCCCGAACGGCGTGAGTCTGCCGCCCAGATCGGCTGCGGTAGAGGTGTCATCAGCGACTGTCGCCCCCGTCAGAGCAATGGCCACCAGGCCTATCGCATAAGAATTGACCGTCATTACGTTCTCCATTCAGATGGGTGATCGCCGAGTCCGGTGATCACTGCAGTGCAGTTCAGGGCGGTTCAGAACGCGGTACTGACCGTCAGCGAGACCCAATTGCGGTCGGTCAGGCCAACGTCGCCGGTTCCCCCGACGACTGTTTTGCCGACACCGGCAATATCGCCATATTTGCGTTCGCTGCCGTACCCGATGTACGACAGGGTCACGTCAGTACGCTCGTCGTAGGTGCCCTTGACCCCGGCTTTCCAGGTGTATTTGCCTTCGTTGCCCCCGCCCGTTGCGGCATTGCCGCTGACGCCGTAATCCACGCTCATCGGGGTGGAAATGTTCCAGCCGGGGAACACCCCCAGCCATTGCGGTGCAAAGCTCACGGCCAGGCCGACATAATTTTTGGTGGCGCAGCCGTAGTGCTTGTCCTGCCCCTCCGGGCAGCCGCCATAGCCCTCGCCTTTGAACAGTTCCTCGTGCTTGGTCACCCGTTGCACATGACTGAACGCCATTTCGGTGATCAGGCTGCCGGTGTCGAAGTAATCAGTGCGCGGCAGCAACCACAGGCCGTTGACCACCATGTGCCAGGTGTCACCGCGAGCGCCCTGGTTGTCGGCAGTGCTGATGTTGCTGGAGACCAACGAGGTGTTCTGGCGATACGACAGGTCTACGCCAAGGGAGCCGCCACCCAGCACCGGACCTGCGGAGTAACCCAGGCCATAGAGCTTGACGTTCTCGGCGTACACGTAACGGGCGAAAGTCGGCGCCACTTGCAGGCCCCACGGGTTGTAGTCATCGAATTCGCGATAGAACGCGCTGACCTCCGAATGCAGGAAGTCGAAGCTATAGGTGCCCATCACGCCCCAGTTGCCCCTGTCCTTGGGTTTGACCGGGTCAATCAACGGCCGCGAAACACCGCTGAACAACGGCAAACGGTCCGGCCCTTCCAGGGCGACGTCGGCGGAAGCCAGATAGGTACCGCCTTCAGGTGCGCGCGTGGTGTCCCATTCGAAGAAGTATTGCGCTGCCAGCGACAACTTGTCGGTGACCTGAGCCTGGGTTGAAATCTGCGTCAACGGCAGGAAGATTTCACGGGTCTCGGTTCCTGGGTTGCTTACCGCTTTGCGCCCATCCAACGGTGCTTGCGAGTAGGACACCGCATGCCCGGCAATCAGCAGGCCGTTGCCCCAGTACACGGTATGCCGGCCGGCACGCACGCTGACCGGAATCTCGCCGAGATCGAAGCGGGTAAACGCAAAGGCGTCCAGTAACTCGCCGCTAGGGCCACGGTGATAGCGCTTGGTGAAGCTGGAGTATTTACCGTTGTTGTAGCTCGGCGTGCTCGTACCGGGAAACGCACCGGGGTAGTAGACATTGCCGGGGCTGGTTTCGACGTCGGTGTTTTCGTAAGCCTGGTCGTACCAGCCCGCGCCGCTGATGCGAAAACCGTTGTACTGCTTGTACGCGACCTCCATTTCGCTCATCACATCGACCCGATTGGTCACCACATCGCCCCGATCAAACTTGGCGTCGGACTCGTCGTAGCTGGCGTTATTGGCCAACGCGGAGTCGCGCCCCTCGGCCCGTATGCCCAGGTTGTAACGCACGGTGTTGTCCCAGCGCGCGGTCCAGTCCGGATTGCCGGTATCAAACTCGGCGGCCTGCACAGCGCCAACAGTCAAGGCACACCCGGTCACGCTGAACCAGACAGCCAGGCTTAACGGCTTTAGCTTTGCGTCGATCATCAACACTCCCATTACTTTTTTATTGTTGTTGGCAGCCGAAGCGTTGGGCCGTCTGGACCGCACCAATGAGCGCTGATCCGTGGGCTTTCGGTATGGACTGAAGTAGACGGGACGGGGAGGTTTGAGACAACGATTGGGAGTATTGCTGAAATGCATTTTGGTATTGGTCAAATACTCCCGACCTATACTCAAAGGCCCTGGATTGTGCTTTTTTGAGTACAGGAGGTGACCATGAAATCGGGAACCCAGACAGCGGCACTCCTAGCCGCTGCGATAATCGTCGGCTGTACGAATTCATCAAGCCAGACAGTGACTGTTCCCTTGAACGCTACACCACGCAACGGCGGTCAGATCGCCAATACAACGCTGGCCGTTCAGGGCAATGAGACAGCGTTTTCCTTTGTCGTCAGTGGAGTTCCAAGCGGCACTCTTCGGCCCTTGAATCTCTACACGTTTATCAACAAAGGCAGCTGCGAGCGGCCCGGGTCTGTCGCCTATGCAATGAATGACCGGATCAATACCAATCGCATTTCTGCAACGCGCGGCTGGACCTATTCACGAAGTGCGCCAGTGGCGCTGTCAGAGCTGCTTTCTGGTGGATATTACTTAGTGGTAAGGACCACACCGGCCGATGGCAACGTGGATATTTTCTGTGGGGATATCAAGCCAGAAACAAGGTGAAAATGACACCAGACCGGTAACCGGCTTTATCTACAACAGCGTGAAGAACAGTGTGCATACCGGTATTTGAATAACCGATACCGCCCCATTGTTTTTGTGATTTTACGATGGCAAAACCGCTCCCTAGACTCCAGCCAATAACTAGGCAACGCCGCTCTCCTGGCGCCGCCATGACAATAAAGCCTGGAGGATGAACATGAGTGTGCCCCCATCTCTGGATGACAAATACGTCCAGCACACTGGAAAAATCTTGCTCACCGGCATTCAGGCGCTGGTGCGTCTGCCACTGATGCAGCGCCAACGCGATCTGGCCAATGGTCTGAACACCGCCGGGTTTATTTCCGGATACCGTGGCTCGCCGCTGGGTGGTTTTGACCAGGCATTGTGGAAGGCGCGCGACTACCTCAAGGAACACCACACGGTGTTCCATCCAGGCATGAACGAAGACCTCGCTGCTACCTCAATCTGGGGTACGCAACAGGTCAATCTCTTCGAAGGCGCCACCTACGATGGCGTGTTTGGCATGTGGTACGGCAAGGGGCCGGGCGTCGACCGCTGCGGCGATGTGTTCCGCCACGCCAACGCCGCCGGCACCTCGCAATTTGGCGGTGTGCTGGCCATTGCCGGAGATGACCATGGCGCGCGCTCCTCCTCACTACCGCACCAGACCGAGCACATTTTCAAAGCGGTGATGATGCCGGTGCTGGCGCCATCGGGGGTGCAGGAATACCTCGACTACGGCATGCATGGCTGGGCCATGTCGCGCTATTCCGGCTGCTGGGTCGCCCTCAAAGCGGTGGCCGACACCGTAGAGAGCGCGGCCGTCGTCGACATCGACATTCATCGCGTACAACCGATCATTCCCGATATCCCGCTGCCCGAAGGTGGCTTGAATATCCGTTGGCCAGACCCGCCCCTGGCACAGGAACAGCGCCTGCTGGAACACAAGCTATATGCTGCCCTCGCCTATGCCCGGGCCAACCGCCTCGACCGTGTCGTGATGGACTCAGCGAAAGCGCGCATCGGCATCATCACGTCAGGCAAATCGTACCTCGACGTTTGCCAGGCACTGAAAATCCTCGGCATCGACGAAACACTCGCCCAGCAGATTGGCCTGCGGGTCTACAAGGTCGGCATGGTTTGGCCGCTGGAGGCTGAAGGCGTCCGGCAGTTTGCCGAGGGCCTGGAAGAAATCGTGGTGGTGGAAGAAAAACGCCACATGATCGAATACCAGTTGAAAGAAGAACTCTACAACTGGCGCGAGGACGTACGCCCGCGCATCGTCGGCAAGTTTGACGACAAGGGTGAGTGGAGCCTGCCGCACACGGGTTGGTTGCTACCAGCCATCAACGACCTGACCCCGGCGATGATCGCCCGTGCGCTGGCCAAGCGTATTCTGCGTCTGCACCAAAGTGGCCCGCTGCAAGTGCGCCTGGCCGTGCTGGATGCGCAACTGGCTAGCAAAGACCAATTCAGTAACCTGATGGAACGCGTGCCCCACTACTGTTCCGGTTGCCCGCATAATACATCGACCAAAGTCCCGCAGGGCAGTCGCGCACTGGCGGGCATTGGCTGCCATTACATGGCCGCCTGGATCTACCCGCAAACCCAGACTTTCAGTCAGATGGGCGGCGAAGGCGTGACGTGGATCGGCCAGGCACCGTTCACCACTACTCAACATGTGTTCGCCAACCTCGGTGACGGAACCTATTTCCACTCCGGCATTCTCGCGATTCGGGCTGCCATCGCGGCCAAGGTGCAGATCACCTACAAGATTCTCTACAACGACGCCGTGGCCATGACCGGCGGCCAACCGGTGGACGGCAGCCTCAGCGTGGCGCAAATCAGCCGGCAACTCGTTGCCGAAGGCGTGCAGCGTGTGGTGGTGGTCAGCGAAGATGTCGAGAAATATCAGCACATCCATGAACTGGCAGACGGCGTGCCGGTGCTGCGTCGCGACCAGATGGACGAAGTGCAGGAACAGCTGCGCCAGTTCCAAGGCGTATCCGCAATCATCTATGACCAGACCTGCGCTGCGGAAAAACGTCGGCGTCGCAAGCGCGGCAAGTTCCCGGACCCGGCACGCCGGGTTGTGATCAACGAAGCGGTGTGTGAAGGCTGTGGCGATTGCAGCAGCAAATCCAACTGCATGTCGGTGGTGGCGGTGGAAACCGAGTTCGGCCGCAAACGGGAAATCGACCAGTCCTCGTGCAACAAAGATTTCACCTGCCTTAACGGCTTTTGCCCGAGTTTCGTCACGGTCGAAGGGGGCTCGTTGCGCAAACCCAAAGCGCTGGCAGCCAAAGCGGATGAATTATGGGCATTGCCCACGCCATCAACCGTTACGCTGGATGAGCCCTACAGCATTCTGGTGACCGGCGTGGGTGGCACCGGCGTGGTGACCATCGGCGCCTTGCTAGGAATGGCAGCGTTTATCGAAGGCAAAGGCACGCTCAATCTGGACATGGCCGGCATGGCGCAAAAAGGCGGCGCGGTGTGGTCGCACATCCGCATTGCCGCGCACCAGGATCAATTGTTCGCACCCCGTATTGCCGAAGGTGAAGCAGCCTTGCTGTTAGGCTGCGATCTGGTGGTCAGTGCCAATACCGAAACCTTGTCCAAGCTGCGTCAAGGCGTTACCCATGCGCTGATCAACAGTGAAGAAACCATCACCAGCGCATTCGTGCGGACCTTCGCCCAACAGGCGGAAAGCGGAGATTTGCTGAAGCACCCGGACCCGAAATTCCACACCCACAACATGTCGGCACAAATCGCCGAAGCGGTTGGCCATGCCCAGGCGGACTTTGTCGACGCGAGCAAAATCGCCACGGCATTGACGGGCGATTCGATTGCCACCAACACCTTCATGCTCGGCTACGCCTACCAGAAAGGCTGGTTACCGGTGGGCGAAGCCGCGCTGCTGCAGGCTATCGAACTGAATGGCACTGCGGTGCCCTTCAACCTCGCCGCCTTTGCCTGGGGCCGGCGCAGTGCCGAAGACTTGCCACGGGTCTTGCGCAAACTGGAAGCAGGTAAAGTGCAGAACACAGATCGCTTGCTGTCGCAAAGCCTGGAAGAAACACTGGCACGACGCATGGCATTTCTCACGGCGTACCAGAATAAGGCTTATGCCCAACGTTACCGGCAACGAGTCGAGCAATTCATGAAAGCGGAAACGGCGCTGCTCGGGCAACCGGGCAAACTGTCGGCAAGCGTCGCCCGTTATTACTTCAAAGTGCTGGCCATCAAGGATGAATACGAAGTGGCACGCCTGTTTACCGATGGCCAGTTCCTGGAAAAAATCCAGGCTGGCTTCGAGGGCGACTACCGCCTGCGTTTCCACCTGGCGCCACCGCTGCTGAATGATAACGGCAGCGGCCGTGAGCCGAAAAAGCGCAGCTTCGGCCCGTGGATGCTGCAAGGCTTCAAGCTGCTGGCTAGGTTCCGGTTCCTGCGCAACACCTGGGCCGATCCGTTTGGCCACACTCACGAACGCAAGGTGGAACGTGACTGGCTGGCCAATTATGAACGTGTCCTCGACGAAGTCTTGATGGATTTGACCGCCGACAACCTGACCCTGGCCCAGGACCTGGCACAGCTGCCAGACAGCGTGCGCGGTTATGGCCCGGTCAAGGAGCGCTACCTCGTTCACGCCCAACAGCGTCAGGCGCAATTGCTTGAACGGTGGCGCGATGGCTCGAACGCGCAGTTCCACGATGCCAGTCAGGCCGGCAGCAAAATAGCCGTTACCCAACTGTAAGCCCGAGTGTGGCAGGCGTCGGTTGCCTGAAAAGGCACCACGCCGTATCCACCGAAAACTGGAGCACAGCATGCATGAAGTCGTGATAGTCGCCGCCACCCGCACCGCCATCGGTACCTTCCAAGGCGCATTGGCCACCACCAGTGCCGTGGAATTGGGCAGCGTGGTGGTCCAGGCGTTGCTGAAAAAAACCGGGATTGACGTCGACCTGGTCGATGAGTTGATTTTCGGCCAGGTGCTCACGGCCGGGTGTGGGCAAAACCCGGCACGCCAAGTGGCGCTGAAAGCAGGCCTGCCCCATAGCGTATCGGCCATGACCCTGAACAAGCTCTGCGGCTCCGGGTTGAAATCCGTGATGCTGGCGGCTCAGGCGATTCGCTGTGGCGATGCCGAGGTGGTGATTGCCGGCGGCATGGAAAACATGAGCTTGGCTCCCTACACGCTGGCCAAAGCGCGCACCGGCTTGCGCATGGGTAACGCGCAACTGGCCGACTCGCTGCTGCAGGACGGCCTGATCGACGCCTTCCACGACTACCACATGGGCATCACTGCGGAAAATCTGGTCGACGCTCACAGCCTGACCCGTAAGCAGCAGGACGCTTATGCCCTGCGTTCGCAGCAACTTGCCAGCGCAGCCATTGAGGCCGGCCGTTTTGTCGCGGAGATCACCCCGGTGCCGATTGCGCAGCGCAAAGGCGAGCCGCTGCTGTTTGCCGTGGATGAGCAACCTCGCGCGCAAACCACTGCTGTCAGCCTGGCCGGGCTCAAACCAGCCTTCAGAAAAGACGGCAGCGTCACCGCCGGCAACGCCTCGACAATCAATGACGGCGCCGCTGCAGTGCTGTTGATGAGCGAAGACAAGGCCAGGGAGTTGGGCTTGCCCGTTCTGGCAAAGATCAAGGCGGGTGCGTGTACTGGCGTAGACCCGGCGATCATGGGCATCGGGCCGGTGTCGGCAAGTCGCAAGTGTCTGGCAAAAGCCGGTTGGAGCCTGGCTGAACTCGATCTCATCGAGGCCAACGAAGCGTTCGCTGCCCAGTCGTTGGCGGTGGGTAAAGAGCTGGGTTGGGATTTTGACAAAGTGAACGTCAACGGCGGCGCCATTGCCCTCGGTCACCCGATTGGCGCTTCGGGTTGTCGTGTGCTGGTCACGCTGCTGCACGAAATGTTCAAGCGCGACGCGAAAAAAGGCCTGGCGACCTTATGCATTGGCGGCGGCCAGGGCGTCGCCCTGTTGCTGGAACGTCCATGATTGGCGCCCGCCCCGCAACGGCCGCCGGCCCTCAGCCGCGCTGGCATGGGCAGCCGGATGGCGATGTCGGAACCCACGAATTGCTGTACCACACGGCGCTCAGATTATTTGCCGAGCATGGATTCGAAAGTGTCAGCCTGCGCCAATTGGCAGCCGCAATGCATTTGCAGCCGGGATCGCTGTACAACCACATTGAAAGCAAGCAGGCGCTGCTGTTCGAACTGATCGAGACGCATGAAAGCGATCTTCTGGCGTTACTGCAAACCAAGGTCGCGCGTCATGCTGAGGGTCGGCTGCAACTGCAACGTTTTGTACGTGTGCACCTGCAGTTCAACAGCTTGCACGATCAGCGCCACACGCTGACGCGCATGGAATTTCGCAGCCTCAGCCTGGAGCAGCGCGAACGCGTCGAGCAACTGCGCGACACCCGCACCCGGGACCTGGAAAACATCCTCAGCCGTTGTGGATTGCCGGCCGGCCAGCGCGCACCGATGGCGCTGGGCATGCAAGCATTGCTCGATGGCGTGGTAGCCGGTTACCCGCAGGATGCGCGGCCTCCTCTGGAAAGTCTGACGAGTCTGTTTACCAGCATGGTGCTGACCGGTTTGAGCAGGCCGCTGGCTTAGCTGCTCCCCTTACATCACTAACAATAAGGTCGATCGATGAACGAAGAAATGACGAAAAATTATCGGGAAATTCTCCAGCACGTCGGTGAAGACCCACAGCGTGAAGGCCTGCTCAAGACTCCGGAACGTGCAGCGAAAGCCATGCGTTATCTTTGCCATGGCTACCGGCAAACGCTGGAAGAGATCGTCAACGGAGCACTGTTCGAGTCGGATAACGATGAGATGGTCATCGTTCGTGAAATCGAATTGTATTCGCTGTGTGAACATCATCTCTTGCCATTTATTGGCAAGGCTCATGTTGCCTACATACCGACAGGCAAAGTGCTCGGATTGTCGAAGGTCGCGCGAATTATCGACATGTTTGCCCGCCGCCTGCAGATCCAGGAAAACCTCACCCGGCAGATTGCCGATGCAATCGCCCAGGTCACCAATGCCGCCGGGGTGGCCGTGGTGATCGAGGCGAAACACATGTGCATGATGATGCGAGGTGTGGAGAAGCAGAACTCGGTGATGAGTACTTCAGTGATGCTTGGCGCCTTCCGCGAGTCGTACAACACCCGTCAGGAATTTTTGCAGCTGATCCGCAGCCGCTAGGCGAGGCGCCAGGCGCCCCACCTTCAACTCAACTGAGCATCAGCATCCCGCCGTCAATCATCAGCGTCTGCCCGGTGACAAATCGAGAACCTTCTCCGGCAAGAAATACCAGCACTGGCGCCAGATCCCGGGCCGGTTCACCCAGTTGTCCGCCGATGGGCACTTGCCCTGCCATGTACGCATCGTGCTGCTGCAGTTGTTCGGCGCTCATGCTCGCGCGAGTCGCCTCGTACATCGGCGTCCACATCGCCGGGGCGATAGCGTTGACGGTAATGCCCAATGGGCCCCACTCCCGCGCCACCGTGCGCGTCCACGCCAGCACGGCCCCCTTGCTGGCCGCGTAATGGGCTTTGCCGGGCTGTCCGATGACGCCTGCCCCAGAGGCGAAGTTGATGATCCGCCCACCGCTGCCCTTCAGCAGCTCATAGGCCGCGCGGTTGGTCAGGAATGTGCCACGGGTATTCACCGCAAAGACTTTTTCCCACTCGTCCAGCGTGATGCTGTCGGCACTGGCATTCGGCGCGATACCCGCAGCATGTACCAGCACATCCAGACCATTGAGCCGTTCGTTGGCCCAGGCGAAAGCGGCGTCCACGGATTGGCTGTCAGCGATATCGCAGACTCGTGTATGCGCCCACCCGCCACCGTCCCCCGTCATCGAGGCGGCTTCGCCCAGGTCGAGGCTGACGACATAGGCTCCCTCCTCCACAAATGCTTTGACCACTGCCGCGCCAATACCCCTGGCGCCCCCCGTGACGATGATGCGTTTACCGGCCAGCTGCATGGGCTGTTCCTCTGATATCAGACTGTTTGATCGATGCGCTGCAACGCCGTAGCGAACAGACGCAACGCTGAGGCGTGGTGTTTTTCACCCGAGACCATCGAGGCTTTGCCCGCACACGCACGGGCGTAACTGACTTCGAGAAAGATGCCGAGCTTGAAGCCGGCCAACACCAGGTACCAGGTGAAGTCCGCCAACGAGCGCGAGCTGCCGGCGCGGTAATGGGCGACCAGTTCGTCGCTGCTGCAAAAGCCTTCCCAGGGGCGAACTTCAATGGTGCCGGCACCACGACCATCAGCACCGGGCCAGGTGACTACCAGCCAGGCAAGGTCGAGCAACGGATCGCCGATGGTCGCCAGCTCCCAATCGACAACTGCGGCCAGTTCCGCGCTGTCGTGGCGAAACATGACGTTGGACAAGTGAAAGTCACCATGCTGGATACCGGTCTGGAACTGCGTCGGGTAATGCTCGCTCAACCAGTTGGCCAACCGGGCAAGTCCCGGCAGACCGCTCGCGCCCGGCCAACCGGGGTAGTCTTTGACGCTGTCCAGTTGCGCCAGCCAACGTGAGACCTGGCGTTGATGAAAACCTTCGGGCCGCCCAAAATCCCCCAGGCCCACCGCCTGATAGTCGATTTCTCCCAGACGCAATAACGCGTCCACCATGGCCAGCCCCATACGTCGGCGCATTGCTGGCTGCTGCGCGTGCGGCGTCGGCAAACCTGCCGCGCAGTTGGGATTGAAGCCCTGTACTGGTTCCATCAAATAGAAACTGGCGCCCAGAACGTCTTGGTCGGCGCAGTCGGCTATCAGGCCGGCATGGGGCACCGGCGATCCGGCCAACGCTTTGAGCAACCGTGCTTCACGGGCAATGGTTTTACTGCCGACTTCGCGCAACTCCCTGGAAGGCCGACGCAATACGAATTCGCGCGTGCCACGCCGAAAGCGCAGCAACAGATTCTGAGTGCCTCCGGTTAATCGCAGTGGGGCCTCGATGGAGCCACTTTCCAGACCCTTTGAGTCCATCCATAGAGCCAGGCGCTCGAGTTCGACCAGATCCTGCCAGTCGTTCATGCGTCGTACTCGCCCAGACTGGCCAATGCATCGGCGTATTTTTCCCGGGCTCGGGCCGCCGCGGTGGGCCGGTGGTAATCGGGGAACAGTTCGTCGCAGGGTTGATAATCGCGTAGCAGTTGTTTGGCGACCGTGATTTTGTGCACTTCGGTGGGCCCGTCGGCCAGCCCCATCTGGAAGGAGCGGACGATGTACCCGGTAAACGGCATTTCTTCGCTTACCCCTAACGAGCCATGTACATGCAGGGCGCGCGCGGCGATGTCATGCAGCACCTTGGGCATGGCGGCTTTCACCGCAGCGATGTCTTTGCGTACCCGTTTGTAGTCCTGATACTGGTCGATGCGCCATGCCGTGCGCATGACCAGCAAACGAAATTGTTCGAGCTCGATCCACGAGTCGGCAATTTTTTCCTGGACCATCTGCTTGTCCGCCAGGCGGCTGCCCTGGGTACTACGCGACAGGGATCGTTCACAGAGTGCATCCAGGGCTTTCTGCGCTTGGCCAATCACCCGCATCGCATGGTGCACGCGGCCGCCACCCAGTCGTACCTGGGCCACGACAAACGCCTGACCGGGCGCGCCGAGCATGTCGCCAGCAGGCACTCGCACCTTGTCGAACGACAGGTAGGCATGGGTTGCGGCCGGGTCATCGGCGATACCGACGTTGCGGATAATGCTCACCCCCGGAGCATCGGCGGCAACAATAAACATCGACATGCCTTCATACACCGACACGTTTTTATCGGTGACCGCCATCACGATATAGAACGCGGCGTAGCGGGCATTGGAGGCAAACCATTTTTCGCCGCTCAGCAGCCAGTCATCACCCTCACGCACCGCTTCGGTGGTGAACACCGCAGGGTCCGCGCCGCCTTGGGGTTCGGTCATGGCGAAGCAGGACACGATATCGCCGTCGAGCAAGGGTTGCAGGTAGCGCTGCTTCTGCGCCGGCGTGCCGTAATGGGCGAGGATTTCACCGTTACCGGAGTCCGGTGCCTGACAACCAAACACAATCGGTCCGAACAGCGAGCGGCCGAGAATTTCATTGATCAACGCAAGGCGCACCTGGCCATACCCTGCCCCGCCCAGTTCCGGGCCCAGGTGACAAGCCCACAAGTTGCGCGCCTTCACCTGCGCTTGCAACGGTTTGACCAGTTGCTTGAACAGCGGGTCGTGGATATTCCACGGGCTGCCCAACACGTGGTCGAGAGGCTCGACTTCCTCACGCACGAACTGCTCGATCCAATCCAGTTCCACTTGAATCTCGGGGTCGGTCTGAAAGTCCCAGGCCATGGTGTTTCTCCTAGCAAATAGCGATCAGGCCAGCAGCATGCCGCCGTCGACCAATAGGGTTTGGCCGAGCACATAGCTGGCCAGCGGCGAGGCGAGAAACAGAGCCACATTAGCCATGTCCTGAGGCGTGCCGAGGCGCCCTTGAGGAATGGCGCGCAGCGCACCTTCCAGGCGTTTCGGGTTGCTGGTGGTCACCCGTGTCAGCTTGGTTTCCACCAGCCCCGGGGCAATGCCATTCACCCGGATACCATCACGAGCCCAGGCTTCGGCCAAGGTGCGAGTCAGCCCGAAAGCGCCGGTTTTCGAGGCGTTGTAGGCAGGGTTGCCACGGGTAGAATGGAACGCTGCTGCCGAACTGACCGTGATCATCGAACCCTTGGCTTCCATCAGCAGCGGGTGAAATTTCTGCGCGCAGACCATCAGGCTGGTGAGGTTGATGTCGAGCACGCGCTTGAAGCCCTCAGCGAGGAATTCCTGACGGTCGTAGAGCACCGTGCCTTGCGCTTGCACCAACACATCCAGACGGGTGAATGGCACACAGACCGCTTCGATCAACGCTGCATCCGCGACGTCGACCTGCGCGTAATGCAAGCCTTCAAGGTTAGAGTCGGGTGAGTCGTGATAGGCCGCCGCCGAGGCACGCGTACCCCAGACATGCACTTCGGCACCGCGCTGGCGAAAGTTCTGCGCAATGCCATTGCCGATGCCACTGGACCCGCCGACTACCAGCACGGTTTTACCGCTGAAATCCAACTCGTACATGGGTATTCCTTGTGCTTGTCGAAAAATGCTGCCGGGCAATAGGCCCACCGTTACAGCGCCACCAGGCCAGCCGAGGCCAATCGTTCGAGCTCGCTGCCGGTAAAGCCGAGGCCTTCCAGAACTTGCCGGGTATGTTGGCCGAGGGCGGGCGGTGGGCGCTGCAGCGATAACGGCAAGTTGCCGAAATCCCAGAACGCGCCGATCTGTTGCAAGTCGCCGTAAACAGCATGTGAGTAATGCGCGTGCAGACCCGCGGCGGCGTGTTCGGGGCTGTCGAGAAAGGCATCCATCTGCGCCTCCAGGACGGCCTGCGCAGGAACTTGCACTTCAGCCAATGCTGCGAGCGCCGCTTGCCGGGTAAGACCTGCAAACCAGGTTTCGGGCTGATCACCCATGAGCGCCTTGAAACGCTGCACCTCATCCGGTTGCAGCGCTGCCACCACCAGCCAGGCATCGCTACATAGATACAAACGGTGTGCGTCACTCACACCAGTCTGTTGCGCATCCATATGTTCGATTGGGGTCAGGCTGCCGTCTTCAAGCACCACCGCTTCGCTCATCGATAGCAACGTAGCGCCCAACAATGACGAGCTGACCATTTGCCCGACGCCACTGCGGTTGCGCTCGTACAATCCCAGCAGCAAGGCATAGAGCGAGGATAAACCGGCAAAGAAATCGCCCACGCCAAAACGCAGCCACATCGGCGCCTGCCCCTCCCCGCCCTGCTCCCTCTCCCAGCCGCAGGAAGCCTGCATCAATTGGTCAAAACCCGGCCAATCCGCGCGCGGTCCGGTCGGTCCGTAGGCACTGACATGGCAATACACCAGCTGCGGGTTGAGCACTTTGAGGCTCTCGTAGTCGACCTTGAGTTTGCGTGCGGCCGGCAGCCGCATGTTGTGGTGAACAACATCGGCCCAACGGGCCAACGCTTCTACGGCGGGCTCGGTTTGCTGATCGCCCAACTGCAGCGCTACCCCCAACTTGCCACGCTGGGTGCCGCTGAAAATCCGCTCCAGGCGGCGCATGGCATCGCCTTTGGGCGCTTCGACTTTAATGACTTCGGCGCCGAGGTCCGCCAGAAGCATGCAAGCAAACGGCCCGGCCAGGTAGGCGCCCAGATCCAGTACTTTCAGACCGTGCAGCGGAGGCAAGGGCGCCGGGCTCGACCTGGGCACTTGCGAAGGGATCACAGCATCGGCGCCTGACAGTCCGGCGTTCCCCTCACCTGCCAGAGGTGCGCTACCGCCAACTCGTGCGGGTGGCTGCACCTGCCAGGCAGGGCCTGGTTGCAGGGTCTTGCCCAATTGCACATCGTCGACTTCAACCACATAACCATTCAGGCGTGCTTGCTCGTCGAAGTAGATATCGCCAAAGGGAGCGGCAATTTGCGCGGCCACGTCGTGCTGCCAGAAATGCTCGACCCAGTCCTGTGCCGGCCGTGTGGCAATGATCGCCTTGTTGGCGCCGAAGTTTGGCGCCACATGGCTCGATGGCCACAGCGCGTTCAAGCGAGCCACTTCGGTTTCGCCGAGCTCACTGAGTGCCGCGGCCATCCACGGGGATTTGTCCGGCGAATAATGCACATGCAACCAGCGGCCATCAGCGCATTGGTGCAACGGAATAGGAATGTGTTTATCCAGGCCTTTGGCAAAGGCCTGCGTCGGCGTTTGCGCGCGGTTCCAATGCATGGTCATTGGCACCAAGGCTGCCTGAGCCAAACTCGTATGAGCGATACCGCCGCAGCCGTCACGTTCGCGTGCAAGCAACCGCGCCATCACCCCAACCACGCACAACCAGCTGGCCAGCCAATTGGCAAAGGGCATGCGCACGAATACCGGGCCGGGGCGATGCGCCGGTTGCTCGTCCAACAGGCCAAGGCGCGCCAGGATCAAAGTTTCCCAGGGGATGGCATTCGCCAGTGCATGCCGTTGGGGCCAGCCGCTAATTGCCGAGATAATCAAGCGAGGAAAGTCTGCAGCGAGTTGCGCGTCGGCCAGACCATGGGCCTGCGCTACCGAAGGTGTGAAGTCGTGTAGCAGCACATCGGCGCTCGCGAGCAGAGAGTTTAGTTGCTGACGATCTTGGGGATTTTCCAGACTGAGGATGACACTGCGCTTGCCACGGTTAAGCACAGCAAACAGCGCCTGTTTCTCTCTGGCGGGGTTGGCGGGTGGCTCGATCATCACCACTTCGGCACCCGCTTCGCAAAGATGCATGCCAGCGGCAGAGCCGGCAATGCCGGAACACAGACTGATGACGCGAATTCCTTCGAGGATTGCCTGGCTCATTCAGCACCTGTCTTCTTCTGCGCTTAGCGTTTTGCAGCAGAGCTGCAGAACGAATCCATGGCGTTACCCTAAGCGATCAATGATAAATTCCATAGATAGATTAGTATTCCGAATATAGAATCATAAGCAGGAATATGAACAGCAAATAACAATTCGTCTAAATATCACTAAAAGCCGATCAGGGGCGTTGCGATGATCCTGCGCATGGACCACTTCACCATCGTCACCAACCAACTGGAGGCGACACGGGATTTCTACGTGGAGGTACTGGGTCTGGTCGACGGGCCACGCCCGCCCTTCCCGGTTCCCGGCTTCTGGCTGTACGCCCGGCAACAGCCCGTACTGCATGTGGTGGGCGTATCACAAATGCCGGAGCCGCGACGTGGCGTGCTCGACCATATGGCGTTTCATGCCCAGGGCTTGCAGAAAATGTGGACGCACCTGGATGAGCACGGCGTGCGATTCAAGGTGATCCGTGCTCCCGGCGCCGATCGCACGTGGCAGCTGTTCATGCAGGACCCCAATGGGGTTGAAGTGGAGTTGGATTTCGACGCCAGCGAAGTGCTGCCCGCCGACTGGAAGGAACGCCGGGGAAGCTAAATCAATCCAGCATAACTGCCGCCGTCGATCTGCAAATTTTGCCCGGTGATATAGCCGGCTTGCGCCGAACAGAGAAATGCGCAGGCGGCTGCCAATTCGCTCGGCTGGCCAAATCGTCGCGCCGCTATCGGCTTGAGCATTTCCACCCGTGCTTGCTCAAAACTGAGCTGGCGAAGCCCCGCCAGCTGCTCGGTCATAAAGCGCAGACGGTCCGTCTCAATGCGCTCCGGCAGCAGATTGTTGATCGTTACATTGTCCCGTGCCACTTCGACCGACAGAGCTTTGCAAAAAGCGGTCAGCCCGGCACGTGCAGCGGTGGACAAACCCAACGGCAAACGCGGTGACTTGACCATCGCCGAGGTGATATTGACGATGCGGCCGAAACCTCGCGCCCGCATACCGCCGATCACAGCCTGGATAAGCAGAATGCCTGAGAGCATGTTGGCCTCAATGGCCGCCATCCAGGCCGCGTGATCCCAATCCTCCAGACGACCCGGCTCTGGGCCGCCGTTGTTGGTCACCAGAATGTCGACTACCGGGCACGCGGCCAACAATGTCGCACGCCCGGCAGAGGTGGACAGATCCGCCACCACCGTGCGGGGCAGCCGGCCAGTGCCGAGAAAAATGTCCTGCGCGGTTTGCGCCAGGGTCTCGGCATTGCGGCCGTTGATCAGTATCTCGCAACCCTCCTGCGCCAATGCCAGCGCACAGGCTTTGCCAAGCCCTCGTGAAGACGCGCATACCACCGCCATGCGCCCGCCAATGCCCAGATCCATAGCCGTACTCCTTGCGTGATGGGGTCAGTCTTTCATGCCCAACAACGTGCTGATATCGCGTCCGGGTTCAGCATCGCTGCCGTAGGCGAACTGACCGGCGCGCTGGCGTTCGACCAGTTGTTCCATCTGGTAGCGATAACGAGTACCTGGGGTATCGAAACGCGAATGCAGGTCACGTCGCTCATCGGTCTCGAAATAGCGCTGATTTTGCGGACGCACCACCGAGTTGTCCTGGGGCTGGATGATGTAGTTGATGCGCGGCATCACGTAGCGAAACGGTGACGGTGCAGCGGTGGTATTGAACGTGACGTCACAGCGCGAGCGATGCTTGCCCACCGGCAAGAACGGTTGCAAGTTAGGAACGTCATAACCGGGACGAAATCGCGGGTAGGAGATGCACACATTACTGCGCAAATGGATGTGCAGCACCGCGCGAAAATCCTGGTACTTGGCGCGCACCCCGCCGACCCAACGCATGATCGGCGCCACTGATTTTTGTGCGACTGTACGGGTGCGGGTCACCGTTTCAGAGGTCCATTGCACCTCGACCTCGTCCGACTCGCTGATGCCGTCGCCGATGGTATTGGCATGCAGGAAATCGGCGTGGGTCAGGTCAATCAGGTTTTCTACAGAGAGCGCAGAGGTCGCATCGAATCGCACGGTGCGCTGGGTGTAGCCAGGAAGACTGCCGTCTTGCGGCAGGAACGGGATATGCGGCAGCAGCAATGTATCGGCGGCATCCGGGTTGCCGTACCAGACCCAAATGTAGCCGTAACGCTCGACCAGCGGATAAAACCCGCTGCCGCCAGTGAATGCCGTCAGCACGCACGTATTTTCACGCAGACGATAGGGATGGAATTCAGCTGCTCTCGGCTGCCCGTTTTCCCGCCACAGGTAATAGGGTTGGGCATGAATGATTCGACGAATTGGCTGGGCACTGAGGTCGCGACTATGGGAGACCGGAAACCAGGTGTCACGCAGGTCATAGTTGATCGGTGTCCAGTCACCCCGCACTTTGCGCGACGGAGTATCGGTAGAGGAAGGCACGGAATGCATGGTGAGTTCTCCTGTGCTCAGACGATCGCGCTTGCGGGAATCAGATGCGGTCGGCGAAAGGCACGCAGGTCGCGGGATGGGGCTTGCAGCAGGGCCGCGACGGCTACGCCGTCAATCAAGTGGTTCACCCGGAACGGCGACCTGCTGAATGCACGGGCAATACGCCAACGCAACGGTGCCTTGGCCGGCACGTGCTCAGTCACGAATCCTCGCCAGCACAGGCTGGTGGTGCCACGGCGGTTGGCCCCGGTTGCGATCATCAGGGTAACGAGCGGCATTTCTTCTTCGTTGAGCAAATCCACCCGAATACTGCCGCCGCTCAGGGGTACTGCGGTGCGCACAATCAAGGGGTAGTCCACCACAAACTGCGATGGCAGAAATTGTGTGGACCATACCGCACCGCGCTCCAGAACCACGCGGCCCTGCTCTCTGCGTAGATCGCCAAGGAAGAAATCGGTGAGGCGCACATGGGTAAAGCCGAGCAAGCATTCCGGGCCGTCGAGCATCGCCGCCAGATACTGGTCGTGACTCATGTTGACGACGGTGGAACCGGTAAATTCGCGACCGCTTGGCCGGTAATCGCTGCTGGGGAGCTCCCCTTGCGATGCGCCCTCACCCAACCACACATGGACGAAGCCATTGGCTTCGCTCACCTGAAAGGCCCGCACGGCATAGCGTGGCGGTACGCGCTCATCATCATTAAGGTTGGGAATTTTTGTACAACCGCCACTGGCACCATCGAAGGTCCAGCCGTGGTAACCACATTGCAAACCAGACTCGACAACTCGTCCCAGAGCCAACGGCACCCGCCGATGTGGACAACGGTCTTCCAGAGCAAAAGCCTGCCCGGCTGCGTTGCGGAACAGGACCAGTTCCTCGCCACCAAAGGCCACGGCCAATGGCTTTTGATCATTCACAGCCTCGGAAAGCGCCATGGCCCACCAGCCAGGGGTCGTCATCGGTTTGCCTCATTGTTGTTGTGTTTTTGGGCTTTTGTTTGCAATGCAATCAACGCTAACGGTAGCGGCACAATGCTGTGATGGCAACCATAAGTAAACATTTTAATGATTTATGTTCATACTCATAAAAACCTATCTAGAACCCAGAAATACTCCGAACACTGCTCAACAAAACGGATTATCAGCCAAATAAATCGCTGAATATGAACATTCTTAACTTTAATGCCCATTTTTCCTTGAAAAGGATCAGCAGAAAACCTATAAGCCTGATCACCATGAGCATGCTCATTCACTTCAGGTGCGTTGACGATGACCCAATCCATCCTCGGCTTTGTCCTCCATGACGTTGCCCGTTTGATGCGTAAACGCTTCGAACAATGGGCCCGCGCAGCCGGTCTCACGCGCTCTCAATGGCAAGTTCTGGCCAAACTGTCCACGCATGAAGGCATTCACCAGAAGGGTCTGGCCGACTTGCTTGAAATCGAGTCGGTCACGCTGGTGCGCTTGCTGGACAAAATGCAGGAGCGCGGTCTGATCGAACGTCGCAACCACGCCACCGATCGCCGTTTTTCCCTGTTATTTCTCACTCCGGATGCCCATCCGCTGCTGCAATTCATGCGCACCATTGGCGAGCAGACTCGAGTGGAAACCATGGCCGACTTTTCCGTTCAGGAGCACGATCAATTGCTGCAGTACCTCGAACGCATGCGTGAACACTTGCTGACGGCTTGCAGCCAGCCGGTGGATGAGCCCACTAACTGCGCGGCAGACGAGGTGACGCATGGCTGAGTCCACATTGCAGCGTCATGCGGTGCAGGCAGAAGCCCGTCCACTCGACCCACTGGCGAAACCTGAAGCGCAGGCGCCTGAAGCTCCCACCCTTGATCGTCATGGGCCAGAATCCTCCGGCGCTCCACGGCAACGCTGGCGCGTCGGCCTGTTTTTGCTGGCGCCGATTGTCGTCGTGGCCTGTGGCGCCTGGTATGTGTTGGGTGGCCAAGTGGTCAGTACCGACAACGCCTACGTTCAGGCCGAACGGGTGGGCGTTTCGACCGATGTGGCCGGGATCGTGGCGGCCATTGAGGTCAGTGACAACCAAGTCGTGAGCAAGGGCCAAGTGTTATTTCGCTTGAAGCCAGAACCCTTTGAAATCGCCTTGGCCAGTGCCAGCGCGCAACTGGAAGGCGCGCGCAACCAGATCCTTTACCTCAAGGCCAGCTACAACCAGTCACTGGCCGAAATCGCCCAGGCTGAAGCCAGGCTGCCCTACTACCAGACCAATTTCCAACGGCTGGAAAAACTTGTCAGCGTTGCCGCCGTCTCCAAGACAATCTACGACGACGCCCATCAGGACCTCGACAATACCCGCCAGCAGGTTTTGGTAGCCAAGTCCCAGGCTGCTGCGGCATTAGCCCAACTGGGAGGACGGCTGGACAGGCCTCTCGAGCAACATCCCTCCTACTTACAAGCACAAGCAGCGCTCAATGAAGCCGAACGCAACCTGCGTAACTCGGTGGTGACCGCCCCGTTCGACGGCGTGGTGACCAACGTGGACTCGTTGCAAGTGGGCGCCTACCTGCAACCCCCACAATCAGGCTTTAGCCTGGTGTCCAGCGAACACCTATGGGTGGCTGCCTCGCCGAAAGAAACCGAGCTGACCAACGCTCACGTCGGCCAGGACGCAACCATTGAGGTAGACACTTATCCCGGCGTGACCTGGCACGGCACCGTGGAAAGCATCAGCCCGGCTTCCAGCTCCAGCTTTTCGCTACTGCCGGCACAGAACACCACGGGCAATTGGGTGAAGGTTGTGCAGCGTATTCCGGTGAAGATCCGTATCGACGATGCCGTAGGCAAACCCGCGCTGCGCCACGGCATGAGTGCCTTGGTAGAGATCGATACCGGAACCGCCCGTGGTCTGCCGAAACCGCTGGCCAACCTGCTCGCCCGCCATCATGAGTGAAGTAACTGGGCCGCTGCCACCTTCGCCGCTACGAGTACTGATTACGCTGTGTGTGGTGCTGGCAGTGGTCATGCAAGCCTTGGACACCACCATCGCCAACGTCGCCCTACCCTATATGCAGGGCAGTGTGTCGGCCAGTGCCGACCAGATTAACTGGGTACTGACTTCCTACATCGTCGCCACCGCCATCATGACGCCGCCCTCGGCATTCCTTGCCCGACGCTTCGGTCGCAAGCGCGTATTGCTGTGGTCGATCTTCGGTTTTGTATTGGCGTCGGTGCTCTGTGGCATTGCCCGGTCCCTGGAAGAAATCATCCTGTTCCGTTTACTGCAAGGGCTGGCAGGGGCAGCATTGGTGCCGTTATCGCAAGGCATTCTGCTGGATATTTACCCGCAGAAAGACCGTGGCTCGGCAGTGGCCTTGTTCGGCGTGTCGGTGATGGTTGGTCCGGTGCTGGGTCCGATGATCGGCGGCTGGCTAACAGAACACCTCAGCTGGCGCTGGGTGTTCTTCATCAACTTGCCTATCGGATTGCTGGCCTTTGTCGGCATGATGCGCTTCATTCAGGAAACCCCGGCCGACAGAACCGCCCGTTTGGACTGGCTAGGCTTTGGCTCGCTCAGCGTGGCGATCCTGTCGATTCAATTGTTCCTCGACCGCGGTGAACAGCTGGGCTGGTTCGATTCAGGAGAAATCATCCTGGAGGCGCTGGTGGCCGCCATCGCTTCGTACATTTTCATCGTCCACACCTTCACCCACGACAAGCCCTTTATCAGTCTGAAACTGTTCAAGGACCGCAATTACTCGGTGGCGGTCGTGTTTATCTTCATCATCGGCATTACCTATTTAGCGTCATTGGCGCTGATGACACCCTACCTGCAAACCCTGATTGGTCACCCGGTGCTCACCGCCGGCATGGTCATGGGGCCACGCGGACTGGGGACCATGCTTAGCATGTTCCTTGCCGGGAAGATCATCGGCAAAGTGGATATTCGCTGGATACTGTTTTGCGGTTTGTTGCTGTCCGCCTGGTCGATGTACATGATGACCGGCTGGACGCCGGCAGTGTCCATCAACACCATCGTGTACGTCGGCTTTATTCAGGGCGCGAGCCTGGGTCTGTTGTTCGTCCCACTGACCACCATCGCCTTTACCACCCTAGCGCCGCATTTGCGTGGCGAAGCCACTGGTCTGTACAACCTGTCACGCAATGTCGGCTCAAGCGTTGGCATCTCGATCGTTACGGTGCTGCTGGCTCAAAACACTCAGATCAATCATGCCGAAATCGGCGCATACGTTACGCCGTTCAACCGCCTGTTCGATGCCTGGCCTGTAAACAACCAACTCAATCCATTAACCGCCGGCGGGCGTGCGGCGCTGGATGGCATGATCACTGTGCAGGCCAGCTGGGTGGCCTACCTGGATGACTTCAAGCTGCTGATGTGGTTATCCATTGGAGTCATACCCCTGCTGCTGATATTCAGGACACCGAAGTCTCAAGCAAATCAGGCCTCGTAGCGAAAACGTCCCACTGCTACATTCAGCTCATCGGACAGTTCGCGCAAAGACACCACAGCTCCGGACACCTGATGAGTGATCGCATCGCCCTCGCCGGCCATGCGTGCGATGTGCTCGACGTTGGCAACGATGCCCCGCCCACCCTCGTTCTGCACGCTCACCGCATCGGCAATCCGGTCCACCCCACGCGTGGAGTCGCCGACCAGTTCCGCTGCCTGTTGCAGGGTACTTTCCAACTCACTCAGCAGTCGGCCGCTGTCGTCCAATGCCACCGTGCCGGCGCGCAGGGCTTCGTCGACCACCTCGGACTGGCTCTCGAGCTTTACCGTCAACTGGTTGATCGAGTTGGCTGCCAGCGCAGAGCGTTGTGCCAGATTACGCACTTCGTCCGCCACCACGCTGAAGCCGCGTCCACTCTCGCCAGCCCGTGCCGCCTCGATCGCCGCATTGAGCGCCAGCATGCTGGTCTGCGCGGAAAGGTCCTTGACCTGACCGATGCTGGCGGTGATCGCAGTAGTGCTTTCGACAAAATCGCCCACCGAGCCACGGATGGCGGAGAATGCATGGCGCACGCTGTCGATTTTCTCGAGCAGTCGCGACAAGGCCAAGTGTCCATCCTGCGCACCGCGCAAACTGGCTTCGGCGCAGCTGCGCAGGCTTTCAGCATGACTGGAGATTGCCGCAATCCCGTCGCTCATCTGCTCGATGGTCATCGACACCGCGCCCACCGCACCGGCCTGCGCCGTAGAGCTTTGCGCCACACGCGCCGAAGCGCCCACCAGCTCCTCTGCCGAGGCGCCGACCGATGCCGCGACTCCGGCTACCTTGCGCATTGCCTGCTGGAAGCTATCAATGAGTTCGTTGAATGCCTGAGCCGTGTGGGCAATCTCGTCTCGACCCATGACCCGCACGCGTCGGGTCAGGTCGCCATCGCGCAACTCGATCGAAGCCCTCTCGATTTCCCGAATGGGCCGGATGATTTGCGCACGCAACAAAAGACTGACTAACACAGCCAGTAAGCTGCCACCCAGCAGCACCGCGACGAGCATCCGTGAGACCTGCTGTTGTGTTGCGCCCGCCTCAGCGAAGGCGCCAGAGGTCAGCTCGGCTTGTAGGCCCAACAGCCGGTTGAATTGACCTTGCAGGCCATTGTTGTCGGCACGCACCCGACCCAGCAGCGAGGCAGCCTGTATCTGGTCACTCAAAGCAGTGCGCTTGAATTCGGCAAGCCCCTCGCCGACCACTGCGGCCTGCTCCTGCACCGCTTGATAGAGCGCTCTCTCCTCTTCGCCCAGGCGAGTTTCACGAGCCACCTTGTCCAGCCCGGCACGCATGTCGTCAACACTGGCCTGCATATCTTCAAGATATGACTCAAGGTCTTCCGCGGAAGCTTGCCCACTGGATTCAAGGATGCGCGCGCCTGTGGCATATGCGCCGACCATCGCCGCCTGCGAGGCGGCCGAGGTTTCTAACACTTGCCGATATTGCTGGAAACGCAACTGGTCGATTTCCTCGATTACCGCTTGTTGCTTAGCCAGCCCGCGGTAGGCCAGACCCGAGACAACCAGTAGAGCGAGCACAAATAACCCGGGCAGCACGAGGAGCTTGGCGCCGATTGAGAAGCCTTTCAGAAATGACATGTTGGTTACCGTTTTTGTTTTTATAGGGCGTGACTAGGCAGGCAATTTATCCTGCATTATTCTTTATACAGTATTTAATTCTATTATCAGAACAATATTAAAAGTTTGATGTCCCGCCATCGTGCCTTGCCTCCGCCCTGCAACTAACGCCTGGCGTAACCAAAGCCAGCCAACCAGCACTGGAACGAACAGGCCCAGGTAAGCAGCGGCATTGCAAAGACCAAGGTCAGGTTCGATACCGCCCCCCACAGAATCGCCAGTGCCTTGATTAATTCCGCCGCCAGTACCGATGAATGCCGCAGCCCTGCGGCTTCATCGAGCCTGCGGCGACCTGCTCAGCCGTAAGCGAACGTCCATGTGAGGCTTCCAGCAAGTGCTTACCTATTCAGGCGAGGGAAAGTTTTTCAATGAAGGCCGGGAATTCCGCTAAATGCGGAGTCACCGGGCAAGCAGGGAGGAACCCGCACCCTGTAGTGGTCAACTAATTCCGGACACCTCGATAGGTGATTTTGACGCCATCGCCCGTTCGTAAACGGTCGGTGGCAGATATCCCAGTTTCGAGTGCAGCCGTTCGTTGTTGTAAACCCAACGATGTACTCAGTGATGTCGCGTATCGCCTCGGCATGGTTGGCGTAATCACGTCGCCATACCCGCTCCATTTTCAAGCTCAGAAAGAAGCGCTCCATCACTGCGTATCCCAGCAGTTACCTTTACGGCTCATGCTTTGCTGCATGTCACTTCTTGCCAGTAGCGCTCTGTAGCTCGCACTCGCGTACTGGCTGCCGCGATCCGAGTGGGCGATCAAGCCGGGTGGCGGTTGACGTTGAGCAACCGCCAGCTGCATTGCACTGCACACCAGTTCAGCGGGCATGTTCGGCGCCATTGACCTGCCCACTACCTTGCGTGAGAACAAGTCCAGCACCACAGCCAGATACAACCAGCCACTGCGGGTTCGGATGTAGGTAATGTCTGCTACCCAGGCCTTGTTCGCCGCCTCGGGTTCAAATTGGCGGTTCAATACATTTTCAGCAATCGGCAGGTCATGTTTGCTGTCGGTGGTGTGCACAAATTTACGCTTCCAGGCCGAACGCAGGCCGTTGACGCGCATCATGCGGCGAATCTTGTAAATGCCTACTTGCATACCCTTTGCGCGTAACGCTTTACGCAATGGGCGACTGCCATAACAGCCGCCACTTTCAGCAAACGACGCCTTGAGTTGCAGAGCAACGGGGCAGATCGATGCAGGAGCCCCAGCGCGCTTGTTGGCCTCGTAGAAGCCGGATCGACTAACCCCCAACAAACGGCACACATACGCCACCGAACAAGCCTTCTGTTGCAGCTGGCGAACCAAGCGGTACGTTACTTCAGCTCGCGGGCAAAGAAGGCGGTGGCTTTTTTTAATACATCGTTATCCATCTTGAGCTGACGGTTTTCTTGCTCCAACTGGCGAATACGCTGTTGCTCAGAGGTCAGCGGCTTGCCGATCCCGGCTTGCCCCAACTTCTCGGCCTCATACTGTTGTACCCAGCGTCGAACGGCCGTATCACCAATATCAAGATCACGACAAACCTGTGAAACACTCAGGCCCTGGTCCTTGATCATCTTTACAACTTCCAGCTTGAAGCTGTCGTCGAATACTTTGCGTTTGTCGGTCATGGAGAACTCCTCAATAGGTGTATTTTCCACCTATCGGGGTGTCCGGGGAAATTAGACCACTACACCCTTCACGTAACGAAAAAATCGACGCTGCCTGGTGTCCCCAATTGCACCACTACTACGCCAACGAGCGTGACATAGACTGCAGCGCATTGTTCAGAACACCCATCCCGCACTGGTCAAGTGGTTGCAAAAGATCGCAAGCGAAACGACCAGGCCGGCCATGCAGGCCTCGCTTCACTCAGGTCCGGTTGTGCGCCCGGAGCCCCCTCCAAGCTCTGCTTCACCCAGCCGCCTGCTCACACCCAAGGAGCGAGCAGTCTTGCAACTGCTCGCTCGCAACCTGTCGAACAAGCAGATTGCCCAGGCGTTGAATGTCGCTGGAGAAACCGTGAAATGGCACTTGAAAAACCTCTTTGGAAAATTCCAGGCGAGTACTCGCAAGCATGTCGTGGATCGCACCTACATGTTGGGTATTCTCGAGTTGACTGGCTAACGCCAGGCCTTTGGCCCCTTTCTTCCAATCCCCGCTCTCACAGCCCCCCTGTCTCAATCCACGCCTCCCCCTGACAACGGGGGTGGCCGGCTGTCCTTGACGCAATAGTCTTAGTTCCAGGTTGAGGTTCCGCTCCTGAATCGGGTTAGCCCGGTTGGTATAGCGATGTGTAATTGAAACAAGAGACTTGCCGGCGCGTGCCGGCTATCCACGCACCAATGGTGTCCCGCTACCACATGGACGCGAGCTGTTCCGATGGTGTTGCCGCTGACCGAAAACTGCCCCAGTAAAGGCTGATCAGTTTTCAATCAGCGCCAACGCTATGAGCGACTGAGGTAGCAATAGCCCACGATCAGCACGCAGATGAACAGATTAAGATCAATTGACGGACGACATATTTGGCCATTGGCGCGCAGGGTTGGTAAGAGCGCAAGGCTATAGCAGCTTCCAGGTATAACTGAGAACGACGCGATACTCGTCAATATCAGTTCTGTAATTAGACCGCGCTACGGCATCGCGAAGCCTGATACCCAATCCCTTGACAGGCCCGCTCTGGAAAACATAAGACATATCGATATCGCGTTCGCTATCCTTACCCTCATAGCCGCGCCCTGTCTCAACATTGTTCCCCACAACGTATCTAGTCGAAAATAGGAGGCCCGGTACACCCGCCGCAGCGAAGTCATAGTCGTAACGCACCTGATAAGACACTTCGTTTTGTGATGAGAAGTCATAAGTAGGTAGTTCATTGGCCAAGGGCGCTATATTGGCGAACACCCGGGGGAACGCGGTGTTACCGTACATTCTTTGGTACCCTACGGTCACAGCATGCCCGGACCTTGCCACCCCAAGGGTGCCATACAAAGCCCGATTATCGACCGCCCCTATTAAATGATCACCATCTTCCACAGCATCATACTGTGCCAACGTACCGGTCACCGACCAACGCCCTACTAACTGCTTATGCTTAATGCCAACATAACTCTGTCGGTAAATGTCCTCCAGTTGGGCGTACCAACCACTGACAGTGGTACGTGACTCATTAAAACTATAGTCACCGCCCATATAATTGAAGGCATCACTGGACGCTGTGCGTTGCGGAATATAGCCCAACATCGCGATCAACTTTTCGTCACCGGCTTCATTTCGTAGACTAGTCGATTTGATTCGCCCGCCTTGAAGGGTCAGCCCAGTAAGTTCGCTGCTCGAAAAGGAGGCCCCCTGATAGGAAGGTGGAAGCAAACGAATATCGCTGAAGGGCAAGACGGGAATGTCTGGTTGAAGTTCACCCAGCCTCAGTTCGGTTTTAGAAAACCTGGCTTTTAAGGTTGGCCCTACGCGACTGTAATCGTCGGCAGGAGCCCCGCTATCCTTAATAGGCAGCAAGCCCGTCCCTACCCGTCCAGGGCCACTATCAAGCTTGAGGCCCAGAGTGGCAATCGCATCAATACCAAAGCCGACCGCGCCTGGGGTATAACCTGATTTGAAATTAAGAATGAAGCCTTGAGCCCACTCTTCTGCCTTGGGTTTCTCGGCCCCGCGAATATCTAAATAGTTACGTTGAAAGTAGTAGTTTCTGGCCTGAAGTGTAGCGGTCGAATCTTTGAAAAAATCGGATTCCTCAGCCCATGCCAAGCCTGGCGTACAAAAACACAGTAACGCCGGCCACACGAGCGGGCCGCAATTTTTGTAGTACATGATTTCACCCTTTTTATTTTTATAGAATGATCATTGCGTACAGCAGAAAGCGACGATCAACCCGGCAACGTGAGCACGTTGAATAATTGACCGTCACTGGGAGTTCTAAATTATCGCGTCATATAACCAGGTGAGACCGGCATATGCTTGTTCAGGGGTGCGTGCGGCGAGCATACCGTTACGCAGTTCGGCTGCCACTCCTTCGGCATGGTAGAACTCTCCATGAACACGTGCCATCACCTGGCAACGGCCAGTGCGAAGGTATCGGCGAGCCTGATATGCCTTAAAAGCTGACTCAAAATCACCCTGACACTTTTCGATTTCCTGTGCGAGTACGACGCCATCTTCCATCGCCATACACGCCCCTTGTGCAAGGTATTGCAACATGGGGTGCGCGGCATCGCCCAGAAGCGTGGTACGTCCCTCACTCCAGTTTTTCACGGGTTCACGATCGCACAATACCCACATCCGCCAGCTTTCAATTTTGGACAGGAGCGTTTGTACGGTGTCACACGTGCCGGCAAACCGACGGCGTAATTCTTCAGGGTCTCCCTCGGTGTTCCAGCCCTCTACATAGCGGTCGCTGTGGAAGACTGCGACCAGGTTGAATAGTTTTCCACCTCGAAGCGGGTACTGGACCAGGTGGGACTTTGGCCCCCCCCAAAGAATCATCGAGTTGCGTCGAAACTCAAGCGGCACGTCCTCAATGGGCAACACCGCCCGGTACGCAATGTGCCCGGAGACCACAGGCGCACCGTCACCGACAATTTTCTCTCTGACTTTCGACCACAATCCATCTGCGCCAATCAGTGCGCAACCCCGAATGGTTTCACCTTGGTCAGTGGTCACGCACACGGACAGGCCATCATCTTCGTAGCCCACCACTTTTGTGGCGATCCTGAAGTCGACATCAGCGGACTCGCGACACGCGGCCAGAAGAACCGAATGCAGGTCCGCACGATGCACCAAGGCGTAGGGATACTTGAAACGTTCCCGAAACGCTGCGCCTGTCGGGATGGTGGTAACCACCTCAGCGCTGACACTGTCCATGAAGATCAAATCATCGGGTAACACGGTAAGTTCGCGTACCTGATCAGCAACGCCGAGCGTCTCCAACACGCGAAAACCGTTAGGACCCACCTGGATCCCCGCACCGACTTCGCGAAACTCTTCGGCCTGTTCGATTAAGAGCGTTTTGAAGCCCTTATGTGAGAGTGCCAGCGCTGCTGCCAGACCGCCAATGCCCCCCCCAATGATTACAATTGGATCTTGTAGGCTCATGACGACACGACCTCGACAACAATTTCACCAATCCCTTCAATTCGTGCTTTGATCTGATCACCGTGAACAATGGGACCCACACCTTCGGGCGTTCCGGTGTACAACAAATCACCCGGCTCAAGTGTGTAATAGGTCGAGGCGAATTCGATCAGCTCTGCCACGTTCATGATCAAATCCCGAGTATTGGCGTGCTGGCGTTTCTCACCATTAACCTCCAGCAGCAACTCCAAGCCCTGTGGGTCGCTGAGCTCATCAGCCGTGACAAGCCATGGCCCCAACACCGAGTAAGTGTCCAACGATTTGCGCAAGCTTCGCTCTTCAGGCCCGCGGATCGTGATGTCCAGGCCAATGCTGTATCCGGCAACATAGGCCAGTGCGTCTTTCGCCTTCACATCCTTGGCACGCTTGCCAATAACAGCGACTAGCTCGATTTCGTGATCGGTACGGCGCTCTGGAAGATTAATCACAATCGGTTTACTGACACCGATCAGCGAGCTGGTAGCTTTCAGGAAGAGGCCCGTCTCCTGGATTTTTCGGACATTGGCACGTGTAAACGTCTCCGTGTCTGCGATGGCTTCATCAAGGTGAGCTTGATAGTTGACAGGCGCAGCCACAATTTTGCCTGGGTTACCGACGGGGCTAAGCAGCTCGACATCGCTTAACTTGAAGACCGCTGCGCTTCCCTTGGCAAGCGAGATTTCGGGGCGTAGCTCGGCCAGGTTAGCGATCAGCAGGTCATGGCGCGGAAACGGATAACGGGCAGGTGACAAAATACGCAGTGCTTGGGAAACGTCATAGACAATGTCGCCCTCAATCAGGCCCAAACGGTTATCGTTAAACAGACAAATTTTCATGGTTTTTCTCCTGGTGTAGTAGTTGCGCTCGGATTGATTTCGCTGCGCCAAAAACCGAGGTGTTCTTGCAACGGTCGATCGGAAAAGCTGAACAGTACGCATTGCTCGTCCGCCTCAAAACAACGCCATGCCCAACCCGGAACAACAAATACGTCGTCCTTGCAGGCTGTCCACGTTTGGTCACCGACCTGAACGCGCAGGCTGCCTTCAACCACGCAGCAAACAGCTCCGTCGGTTTCACGAAAGCTCGTGCCCTTGAACCCTGCTGGGAACATCTGCATAAAGGCACCCATCGAGCGAATCGGGGACAGCCCATTCGTTGGGTTGGTAAACATCAGTTTGAAACCGTTGCACGCGTCCCACTCATCGACGAGCGACAACTGTTCAAGCGCTGCACGCGTGCGCGAATAGGGGTAGTGAAAAAGTGGGCTGACGGGGCCGCCGTGGGTGTCGCCTACAGGTCTCAGGCCAGCGGCGAATCGCGCATTGGAGTCGCCTGTCGGGCGTGTCAGGGCCTGACGTAGATTCGGGTCATCAGCAGAGAAACCGGCGTTGAGCATTTGCACAACAGGCACATCCAGGCCGTCCAGCCACATCACAGGTTCCGTGCCCTGCGCACCATGGTCATGAAAAACGTTCGTGGGCGTGATGACAAAGTCACCCGGGTTCATTAGTACCTTTTCGCCATGCACCGTAGTGAACCCACCCTGGCCACTTAAAATCAGTCTTAGCGCAGACGCCGTATGGCGATGACTGGGGGCGACCTCCCCGGGCAGGATCATTTGAATACCCGCATAGAGGGATGACGTTATCTGCGACTTGCCCCGAAACTTAGGGTTTTCTAGGACAAGCACACGGCGCTCCGCATCTTCGGCGGAGATGACCTCACAGGCCATTTTCATATTTTGGCGAATGGTTTCGGCGCGCCAGATTACGGGGTCCGCCGTCTGCTTGGGCTCGCGCGGGGTAAGCCCGCGCAATACCTCCCAGAGGGGCGTCATGTTGTCATGGGCAATGTGATCTCTAAAGGCATTGTTACTCACAAATATCTCCTTACCTATCTATCGAACTTCGTTCAGCCGTGCATCGCTACGGTCTTGGTTTGCGGTCCGTGCGATGTGGCGACGGACGAGGGTCAGCGCGACAAAAAGAATCAACATCATGGCTGCTATAAAACCGAAGAACCGAGTGCCTGTGCTGGCAAGAATCCAGGGGCCGATGAAAGCGCTCAGCACCGCGCCCAGCCGTCCGAAAGCTGCGGGCAAACCGACGCCACTTGCACGCATTGAGGTAGGGAATATCTGCGCCGCCAGCACGAATAGGATTGCTTGTGTGCCCGGTACGCAGAGGCCGAGCAGCAGCAGGCTAACGGTGATGATAGGGAGCGAATTCGCAGCAGGTTGCAACGGCGTTACCATCAGCGCAGCGCAGCAGGCCAACGCCCCCGCCGCCATGCAGAGCATGGTTTTGCGCGAACCGAAGCGACTGAACAGCCAGCCGCCGCCCACCCCTCCAATCAGGCCACCGAGGCTGAACAACGCCATACTTGCGCTGGACATACTGACGCTGTAACCGGCCTCGACGAACAGGGAGGGGGACCAGGTAAACATGAGGTAGCTAGACAGAATCACGGTAAAGAAAGCGACCGCCAGAACCCGTGTGTCGCCGGCATATTCGCTGGCCATTAACGTTCGCACCGAAGCCTTCTTGACTGCAGCCGCTTCGCCGCTGTCCTCCAACGTGGTGGTCAATGACACCGCATGCCCCAGGTGGCGAATGATGTTCAGGCACGCTGCCGGCTTGATGCCGCGCGCCACCAGAAATCTCAGCGACTCTGGGACGCCAATGATCAGCGTCAGCGCGACGATCAACGGCGCACACCCCGCAATCACGAAAAAACTGCGCCAGCCAAGGGCAGGAAGAATTTGCGCCCCTAACAGGCCAACGACAATACCGCCAAAAGGCAACGCGCTCATCCCGATGGCGAGGGCAAGGCTGCGCCGGCGCAAAGGTGTGTACTCAGCCAGCATTGCCGTGACGTTAGGCATGGCTGCTCCCATGCCCAACGATGCAATCACTCGGCAGACGCCCAGAAAGACGATGTCATCGGCGAGCGCGCCCAATAACGTCATCAGGCCAAACGTTACGCTGGACGCGATGAGGGTCCATTTTCTGCCGATGCGGTCGCCCAACAGGCCCCCGAGGGCCGTCCCCAGTGCCATGGCCACGAAACTGAATCCAAGCACCGGTGCAAAGGCTGCGCGGCTGATACCCCATTCGGCTGAAATGGAGGACAGCGACAGGCTAAGCACCTGCGCGTCCACGCCATCGAACACCATGACGAGGGCGACCAAGAAGAGAATTCGCTTTTGATAGGACGTCCACTCTCCGTGATCGAGAATAGGGGCGATGTCGAGGACGGGGGACGATGGCTGCGCTAGCTGGCTCATGATGGAACCCTCACACCTTAAGGTGTTTTGTATTATTTGTTGTAATACGATAATTATGTTTTTTCCAAAAAGTGTCAACGCTTTTATCTTATGGCGCTATTTTTGTTTTTACTCACCTCGTGGTCGAGCTTGGCGGTAACATGCGGGCTCCGTCAAGCACACCTTTCTAAGGGGGCAGGGTTGATAAAGCAGCAGGTAACCGGCGCGTCAGCCATGCAAGTCTCAGGCGCAGAAGATCCCAAAGGCAGCTCCCAGGATCGCTTGATGCGCCTGCTCGAATTGTTCAGTGGAGACAGCAAATCTGATTGGTCTGTGGACGAAGCGGCGATCGAGTTAGGACTATCGGCGAGCCATACGTACCGTTACTTTCGAACCCTGTCGGGTGCCGGATACATCAGCGCCTTTACCCCGGGGCGCTACGTGCTGGGCCCAGCAATCATCGCGTTGGATAGAAAAATGCGGTTGGGTGATCCGATGATCCAGGCTGCAAGGTTGGTCATGGGTGACATGCTGAATGCGGCCCCCGCTGACAGCATCGCGATTTTATGCCGGTACTTCCAAGAGCACGTCATGTGCGTGCATGAGGAGTTCACCACCCGTTTCAAGCAAGACATCAGCTATGAGCGCGGCCTCCCAAGGCCCCTTTACCAAGGCGCAGCCTCAAAGGTCATCCTGGCGCACCTGCCATTGCGCCAGGTCAAACCCTACTACGAAGGCGTAACGGGCGAATTCGAGCGCTTTGGCCTTGGGGCCAATTGGGCGCAAGTCAAGCAGACACTGAGATCGCTGAGAAACGAGTCCGTAGTCATCACTTCAGGCGAATTGGGCAATAGCGCTGCGGGTATTTCAGCCGCCGTTTTTGACGATAAACGGGTGATCGGCAGCATCAGCATCGTGATACCCGTCGTCGATGCCTCCCCGGAAGTCAGAACACTGCTCGCGCCTATTGTTGCGAAGGCCGGGGCCGAGATGACGCAGAAAATGACGGTGTTGGCGTCTTCTGGATCATGAAATACACAACGCCGTCAGCTCTCTGGAAACAGCCAAGGCTCGGTGGCGCGTCGCTTGCTTTCGTATAAGCGCACGTCGTCGGCTTGAGCGAGCGTCAGGCTGATTTCATCGAGCCCCAACATCACGCATTTTTTGCGGAATGCATCGATCTCGAAACGGTAGATCACGCCCTCAGGCTGGGAAACGGTTTGGTCCGCTAGATTGATCTCAAGTTGCAACGCAGCATCACGGGCCGCGAGTGAGAACAGGTGATCCATTTCATCCTTGGTCAACACGATGGGCAGCACGCCGTTCTTAAGGCAGTTGCCATAAAAAATATCTGCGAAACTGGTGCTGAGCAGCGCTTTGAACCCGAAATCACGCAAGGCCCACGGCGCGTGCTCGCGGCTCGAACCACAACCGAAATTATCTCGGCACAGCAGGATTTGCGCTGACTTGAACCGGGGCTGGTTGAGCATGAACTGCTCGTTGAGCGGTCGTACCGAGCAGTCGTCCCCAGGTTGGCCTTGGTCTAGATAACGCCAGTTATCGAACAGGTAATCGCCATAGCCATATTTGCTGATCAATTTCATGAATTGCTTCGGCAAAATGGCGTCCGTGTCCACATTGATTCGATCAAGCGGCGCCGCTACTGCACAAAACTGCTTGAATGGTTTCACGGCCTTTCAACTCCTTATCTGGGCAGCGGTTATATCAACGAAATGTCCTGCCAGGGCCGCCGCTGCTGCAGTGACCGGGCTCACGAGGTGAGTTCTGCCACCCTGCCCCTGACGCCCCTCGAAATTGCGATTGGACGTAGATGCACAACGCTCCCCAGGGAGCAGCCGGTCCTCGTTCATTCCCAAGCACATCGAACAACCGGGCTCGCGCCATTCAAACCCAGCGTCGATGAATATCCTGTCCAAGCCCTCGGCTTCAGCCATGGCTTTGACCTGTCCTGATCCCGGCACCACCAATGCTTGTTTGATACGCGTGGATACTTTTTGACCGACTACAACCTGGGCAGCTGCCCGCAGGTCCTCGATGCGTGCATTGGTGCAGGAGCCTATGAAAATCTTGTCGAGTTCGATTGAAACGATGGCTGTGCCCGCTGTAATCCCCATATAGTCGAGCGCGCTGACCAAGGCCTGACGTTTAGCGGGGTCTACTTCGTCCGCGGGGTCGGGCACCTTTTCTAGAACATCGCACACCATTTGCGGAGAAGTTCCCCATGAAACTTGAGGGGCAACTTTTGCTGCATCCAGGTTCACCACCTGTTGGAAAATTGCCCCAGGGTCGCTGTGAAGCGTGCGCCAAAACGTAGCGGCGGCCTCCCAGCCTGCGTCTCGCGGCGCATGAGGTCGGCCGTGCAGGTAGGCCAGTGTGGTCTCGTCTACACCGATCAGCCCGACGCGAGCTCCGGCTTCGATTGCCATATTGCAAAGGGTCATCCGCGCTTCCATGGACATGCTACTGACCGTGCTGCCCGTGAACTCGATTGCATGACCGGTGGCCCCCGCAGTACCGATTTTGCGAATCAAGCTCAGGGCCAAGTCTTTTGCGGTCACGAACGGCTGCAATTCGCCGTCGATCTGAACCTTCATCGCCGCCATGGGTGAAACACGCAGGCACTGGGTGGCGAGAACGTGCTCGATCTCGGAAGTGCCGATGCCAAATGCCAAGGCCGCGAAAGCACCATGGGTACTGGTATGAGAGTCGCCACAGACGATGGTCATTCCCGGAAGACTGGCGCCAGATTCAGGCGCGATGACATGCAAAATGCCCTGCCTTTGATCACCCATTTTAAAGTGGCGCAGGTTCAGGTCATCGCAGTTACGCTCAAGCGTCTGAACCTGAATTTTCGCTACCGGATCCTGAATGCCCAGAGCCAAGTCCCTAGTCGGCACATTGTGGTCCGAGGTGGCGATGATCGTGCCGCTTCGCCAAGGGTTCAGCCCCGCTGCCGATAAACCTTCAAAAGCCTGGGGGCTGGTGACTTCATTGATCAACTGCAGATCGATGTAAAGCATCGCCGAACCGTCCGGGTCATGACGTACGACGTGCGTTTCCCAGAGTTTTTGCAGCAGCGTTTTGGGCACTGGAGGCTCCTCTTGTCAGATCGATCATTACGGACCTGCCTGGCCGGATTGTAGGCAAGCTTGCTCAGACAATATAGAGCGCTTTTATCGTAATGCGCTATTTTTGATTTTTAAAGAGTGGCAAAGTACTATGTGTTGTCCAACTGTACTGTTCAGATTTGTAAAATCTGAACAGCGAAAGCGCCCGCTTAAACGATTCCTGATCTCGGCTTTTGATAGCGATGTCTGATAGGCAGTGCGCTATCCCCCCTCAATACTCATCCGTTCAAGAGCGATCCGCAGTGGGTAAATATGACAACTAAAAGCTTTGACGTGCTGATTGTAGGAAGTGGTGCAGCCGGATGCGTGGTGGCCAGTTATCTGGCCGAGAACAGTCGGGCCAGCATTGCCGTGATCGAAGCCGGCGGCAAGGATTCCGACCCGCTGATCCATATTCCAGCCGGCTTCGGCACCATCCTGGCCAAGGATAAACACGTGTGGACCCATTCCACCGTCGCCCAGCATGGTACTGAGCGACGCTTTCGCTCCGGCAAGGTGTTGGGGGGAGGCACGTCGGTAAATGCCATGGCGTATGTGCGTGGCCAAAAACGCGACTTCGATGCGTGGGACGAAGCCACCGCAGGCGACGGGGACTGGAATCACGCCAGCATGTGGCGTGCCTTCATCGAGCAAGAAAAAAACGACACGTTCCATGATGAACATCATGGCACCCAAGGCAATCTGGCCGTGCAGCTGCCCAAAGGGATCAACGAACTGAACCAGTATTGCCTGAAGGCATTTCAGGAATACGGCCTGCCCTACAATCCGGATTACAACGGCGCCAGCCAGATCGGTGTGTCACCGGTGCAATCGAACATCGAGAACAGTCGCCGTTGCAGTGCCGTAGTCGCGCACCTGCGCCGTCATCTGGAGAGTGGCCGCGTCACCTTGCTGGCGAACACAACGGTCACTCGGGTGCTGATCGATAGCCACCGCGCGGTAGGGGTCGAAATACTCCAGGGCGGGACTACGCAGCAAATCCAGGGCAAGCAGGTCATACTCAGCGCCGGGGCGGTACACAGCCCGAAGATTCTCATGCATTCCGGCATAGGCCCCAAGACCCAGTTGCAGGAATTCGGCATTGAGGTGATGGTCGATTCCCCCGGCGTGGGCGAAAACCTACATGACCACCCTATCGTACCGCTCAGCGCCTATGTGAAAGGGAACTTGGGCTATCAAAGCGTTGCCCAGGGCCTTGGGACGCTGAAGGCAGGGATCCGCTACATCCTGACCAAAGACGGCCCGGCCGCAGGCAGCGGTATCGAGACGGTCAGCTATTGGGATCCCCTGAACTTACAGGGCGACCCTACCGTTCAGTGCTATCACGTACCAATCATTTCCAAAGACGGCTTGAGCCCTACCGGTACGCGCCCCGGCGTGACCTTCGAGTTAGTGGTGCTTCAGCCTAAAAGCCGCGGCTGGGTACGTTTGGCTGACGCTGACCCTACCTCTATGCCGCTGATCAACCCAAATTTCATCGGCCACGAATACGATTTGAAAGTGGCCGTTGAGTCGGTGAAAGCCATGCGCCATGTCCTGACTCAGGAATCGCTAGCGCCGGTGATCGACGAAGAGGTCTCACCGGGTCCCAGCGTGCAATCCGATGAGCAGATTGGCGAATGGGTCAAACGCGTCGCCACCACCATGTGGCACCCGGTCGGCACCTGTCGCATGGGCAAGGACGAAGGTGCCGTCGTTGATGGTCGCCTGCGTGTGAAAGGCGTGGAGCATCTGCGTGTCATCGATGCCTCGATCATGCCCAACATTACTAGCGGCAACACCAACGCGCCCACTCAGGCGCTGGCCCTGCACGCTGCCAAAATGCTCTGTGAAGATTACTTTCGCTGATCTGCGTGACGCTCATAAACATCCACTGAATTCGATAAGGTGACAACCCATGAACTATCCAAGCTCCGAGTCCATCGATGCAGTATTCGAGTCGCAGCGTGCCTATTTCGCCTCCCGCCAAACCCACCCCATCGAGTTTCGCAAACACAGCCTGGAGCGCCTGAAACAGGCAGTGCTCAATCACAAAGAGGCGCTGTACGTCGCACTGGACGAAGATTTAGGAAAACCCAAGGCCGATGTGGACCTCGCGGAGATCGGCGCAGTCCTCCACGAAATCGATTTCGCCCTCGCCCACCTTGACGAGTGGGCGACACCAGAAACGGTACCCACCGCAGACCTGATTGCGCCGTCCCAGTGCTATGTCACGCAAGAGCCCTTTGGCGTTACTTACATCATCGGGCCGTTTAACTACCCCGTAAACCTGACGCTGACGCCGCTGATAGGCGCAATCATTGGCGGCAACACTTGCATCCTTAAGCCCTCCGAAACCACCCCCAACACTTCACTGGTCCTCGAGAAAATCATTCAGGAAGCGTTCTCTCCCAACTACATAGCTGTGGTTCAGGGTGGACGCGATGAGAATACTCACCTGCTGAGCTTGCCGTTCGATTTCATCTTTTTCACGGGCAGCCCTAACGTCGGCAAGATAGTGATGCAGGCAGCCGCCGCGCACCTCACACCAGTGATCCTGGAACTAGGCGGCAAGTGCCCTTTGATTGCCCTGGCCGATGCCGATGTCGATCTGGTGGTGTCGCAGCTGATGTTTGGCAAGTTCATCAACAGCGGCCAGACCTGCATCGCACCGGATTACTTGTACGTCCACAGCAGCATCAAGGATGAACTGCTAACTCGCCTGACGCAGCGCATTCAGCAGGACCTGCCCGACATAGGTTCCACGGGAAAAGTCGTCACGAGCCAACAAGTATCGCGTCTTCAAAACTTGTTGAGCAAGAGCGCGGGCAAGGTGCTGGTCGGCGGCGATGCAGACCCAGAACGGCGCGTATTCAGCGCCACCGTGGTCGACCAAGTGCAATGGGACGATGCGCTGATGGCCGAAGAGCTGTTTGGGCCCATTTTGCCGGTGCTGACTTTTGATTCGGTGGATAATGCAGTCGATCTCATCAATCAACATCACTCCAAACCACTGGCCGTGTATGTGTTCACAGGCCACACAGCCAATGCCAACCCCGTCATCGACCACATTCAAGCCGGCGATGCTCAGGTCAACGGCGTGCTGGTGCACGCGTTTTCGCCATACCTGCCGTTCGGTGGGGTGGGCGGTTCAGGGATGGGCGAATATCACGGCCGATACAGCTACCTGGCATTTACCCACAAAAAGTCTGTACGGATAGTTGAGTCTGGCAAGCCGGTATAAATAAAACACCAACTCCGCGAACCTGAGGCAGGTCAACGGCAGGTATTCTTTGCAATCCTGCCTTGATCGCGCGACCACATAAACCGTGACGAGCTCAACATAAACAACTGCATGCACCTCAGTACCAACACTCCATAAGAATTCGTACTCACAACCCGGAGACAGCAATAACACCAAAGGCTAGCATTCTATTAACCCTTAATAAGACACCCCTATTAGCCTTCGGGAGATACATCATGTGGAACAATAGCAGCCCCTTTTTACAAGGTATTCGCCAACCCATCTCCAACGAAATCATCGCCAATGAACTTCGCATAGAAGGTACTGTGCCGCCTGAACTTGAGGGCGTGCTTTTTCGAACCGGATCCAACCAGCGTTGGGAGCCTGCTCGCCCTGACCGATACCACTGGTTCGACGGAGATGGCATGGTTCATGGGTTTTATATCAGCAACGGCGCTGTCAACTACCGCAATAAATGGGTGCGCACCGAGGGTTTCAAGGAAGAAGAAGCAGCCGGTAGATCGCTCTACAACGGTATTTACGGGTCTTACGAAGTAGCTCAACCACAGCTTGAAAAGGGGCCGGCTGCCGTCAAGCAAGTAGCCAACGTCAATGTCGTGGAAATCGACGGACGCGTATTGGCTCTGCAAGAGGCGGGTAGACACTATTATGAACTTGACCGAAACACCCTGGAAACCATTGGTACCTTTGATTTCCACGGCGCAATTGATGCACTGGTTACCGCGCATATCCATACCGACGCCGCAAAAAATGAACTACTATTGTATACGGTCGAACCCGAAACCCGCCGATTCGTCTGTGCACTGGCTGACAAACAAGGGAACATCCTGAAACAGCACGTCGTTACACTTGACGCCCCCGCCTATATTCACGACTTCATGTTCACTGAAAATCATTTTGTCTTCTTCTTTGGGCCCATCAACTGGCGTCCAGAATCACCCGACCGAGTTCCTGCAGGCAAATCTGCGTGGACGTTTGACCCAAAGCAGAGCAATCGAACCCTGGTGGTCCATCGGCAGACCGGTGCAACTCAATGGTTCACCGATGAAGCTTACCAAACCACACACTTCGTCAACGCCTACGAGGAAGATGGCAAAATAATCGTCGACGGCTGCGTCAGTGACCTCCAGTTTGTCGATGATATAAAAGTCGAGAATTTCTTTCCGTTTCCTTTTCCTGACGCTGGACGCTCGCCGTTCACACCTCCCGCGCTGTACCGCTGGACCCTGGATCTCGATGCCGGTCAGATGACACGAGCACGGGTCGGAAATTTCTCCGTCGAATTTCCTAGGATCAATGAAAAACTCCTGGGTGCAAAACACCAATACGGCTACTTTGCCGGTGTACACCAGCCCAAAAGTGACAGCCACGATTTCAATTGCCTGATAAAGCACGATTTTATTTCAGGCAAAACCGAGTACCAAACACTGGAAGGTGACAGGGACGTGTCCCCTGCCGAGCCGATATTCGTGGCCAAACCCGATGCGGTGAGTGAAGACGATGGTTGGTTGCTGGTCGTCTGGTGGGATCCCCAGACAAACAAAAGCGAACTGGTGATCCACGACGCGAGCGACTTCACGGGCGCACCATTGGCACGGGTAAAGCTGGATCATCATATACCGCTGGGTTTTCATGGGAACTGGATCCCATAACCCACCGGTAGAGGTCTAGCCGAGCGTTCTGGCAACAGCAACGCACAACTGACTGCCCTGCAAATAACGTATCGCTGCAGGGCAGTCTTTGTATGAAGGAACGCCCCTTTCAAGGGGCATTCATGCCATACGATCAGTCCACTAAAACCCTGACCTTAAAACGGATAAGCGCGACGTTTGTGTTGCACCGAGTTCCAGTGATCGCTGGTCAGCTCCGCGATGATCCAATCGCTGTTGAATCGCCCGATACCACTGTTTTTCTCGCCGCCAAACGTGTTGTTCGGATCATCATTGACCGAGATGTCGTTGATGTGAGTCATGCCGGCTCCAGCGCATGTGCCTCGTCACGCGCAGTGATGATCGGCGCTACAGGACAAAATTGCTCAGCCTGGGCCAAGTCACTCATGTTATCGACATTGACGAACACATGAGGCGGCAGTACCTACCCGTGTGCAGCGCCACCGAGCAACAACTCGATGCTTTCGGCTTTCGCCGCCTCGATCCGGGCCACTGCGCCCTCCAACTGGCGACGGTTGATCAGCGGGCCAATGACTGTATCTGCAAGGTCAGGATCGCCGACTTTCAACTGGCGAACGCGCTCGACAAACGCTTCGACGAAATCCTTTTGCAACGAGGCGTCGACGATAATCCGGTTACTGCTCATGCAGATTTGACCTTGGTGCAGGAAGCGCCCCACAACGGCGGCGTGCACCGCCAGATCGAGGTCCGCGTCATCAAGCACCACACACGGAGCATTCCCACCCAACTCCAACCCGACTCGCTTGAGCGTCGGGCCTGTGACTGCCAACGCGCCCAATGTGCCGCCCGACCCGAGTCGATCCCGTGAAGAAGATGAATTTTGGAATCGGGTGCAGGGTAAAGGCATCACCCAAATCAGCCACGTCTCCCACGACCACGTTCAAAACTCCCGGCGGAAAACCGGCCTCTTCGTAAATTTTCGCCAACAACAAACCACCGGTCACCGGCGTATCGTCGGCAGGCTTCACGACGACGGCGTTACCGAGTGCCAGCGCCGGTGCGATAGACCGATTGGAAAGGTGCATCGGCCAGTTCCAGGGACTGATAACCCCGACCACACCCAATGGTTTACGGTAAACGCGGCTTTCTTTGTCGGGGGTGTCGATTGGCAGAATGCGGCCGACGACTCTCGAAGGCATGGCCGCGGCCGTGATCATGGTCGAACGTACCGCTGACCACTCGATTTCGGCTTTGGTACGCGTGCTGCCTGACTCACGAATCAATCAGTCGACAATTTCTTCGTGCCTGGCTTCCAGTACGCTAACGGCGCGCATGAACAAGGCTGAGCGCTCATTAGGTAACGTCTGCGCCCATGCTTTCTGCGCGGTTGCTGCCGCCTGGTAGGCGTCGTCGAGGTCGCTAACATCACCCAGCGAAAGCTCGGTCAGCAGGGCGTTGTCATAAGGGTTGCGGTTCTCCAGGACCTTGCGCGTACTTCCGGAACGCCAGGCCCCGGCGATGTATTGGCCAGTAAAGTTTTGCCACGGTGTTGGGCGGTCAGACATGGGTGTTCTCCGGTTGATTCAAAGTAGGTCAGCGCCAGTATTCTTCTTGCTTGCCAGCCTGGAAGTCGCGAGGTTTTCCAATTGCTGGTGCAGTGCAAGGGTGTGATGTTCATCAGTTCGGTGGTGAGCGAAAAGCTGAGCAATCGCTGCGCATTCGAACGCAGCAATGAGCAGTGGAGAGGCCTTTTTTTCGAGGCTGATCAGACTTGTCAGAAGACCCCTGACTTGATCATAAATTCGTGCCTGAGCAGGTGGGGCAGGTGTATCCGAGATCTTCAGTGCGAGCCGCGCAATGCGCTTGCACAGGCGCTTGCGCTGGGAGCCTGGCGATGAAGGAACCAACCATCGGTAGGTCAGCACGGCAGTGAACACCCCGCCCAGAATTGCCAACATCTGCAACAGGGTATGTTCAAGGGAGGTGTCTACCTGCAATCCAGGTTGAGCGATTAACAAAAAGGTCATGTTCAGGTCGATGGCCAGTTTTGCTGTACCGGGCCGAGCCATGAGCAACGCTCCGATCATCAAAAACGGTGCGATAACCAAGGCCAGCTCCCACACCGTTCCCACTTCAGGTAACAGCCAAAAACGGCAGGTCACGCCAAGAACGGCTCCAGCGGTCGAGCCAACAAGTACGTCTTTTAACGCCGCACTGGCGTGGCTATGGCTGGAGAACAGCGAGGCGAACAACACGGCCGTCATGACCATCATTGGACCGTCTGACCAACCCAGGCCCCACCACATTGCGGTGGCGATGGACATCGCAATCAAGGGTCTGGAGCCCGCGAGGCATGTTGCGTGCCAGTCGCGCTGTTGAGTTGATTGCAACGCTTCCCTGCCTGGCGTTTCACAAGCATTCAACGCTGCAAAGACGCGTTGTAATTTTTCAACGAACAGCGTGCCTGCGGCAAGGTTTTCAGTGTTTTTGTGGACCTCATTGATCACCGCGAGCACCATTGCAGCTGCCGATTCAGGATGAGTTGCTACCAACAGGTCAGAGGGAAATCGGAGTTTTTCGCCAACATCGAAATGGCTACTTACGAGCAAATCGACAAGCGCGCCCAGCGTGTCGCGAGTGCGAAAGACCCGTAAACGCATTGTTCGAGAACCTGTAGCAATTTCATCCAGGCACAGATCAAGCGCCGCTAGTTCCTGCAACAGCGCACTAAAACTTTTGGCATCGTGTGCAGTGCCTGCCTGCAACCTTTTGAGGCTGTAGTGAACGCTGGCCACAATCAGCGCATCGAGTCGGTTGTACACGGATTCCAGGGACGCGGACTTGCCTGTAAACGTCCATGAAAAACAAGCTGAAGCCAACACGCCGATGACGGTGCAATAGATTCTGCCAAGGGCTAGGTCCACATCGAGCACGGGGTCTTGAATACCAAACAGCGCGACGATCGCTGCGGTGTAGCCTGCCAGCACAAAACCGTAATTTCGAAAATGTCGAAACAGGTTTCCATACCCGGCGCACGCTGCGATCCAGGCTGCCAGTACGAGCATTAGCCAGTGCTGCTGATCAAAGAACACCGTCAGCAAAAGTCCGCCTGCCATGGCTCCCACCACCGTACCGATCAGCCGCGCGCCGATGCGTTCGATCAAGAGGCCTCGCGTAGGTTGCGCCACCAGCCAGACTGTCATCGCAGCCCACCAAGGATGGTGCAGGTCCAGCATTTGAGCGATGACCAGCGCCAAGAGAGCTGCCGTGGTTGTGTGCAGACTGAAAATCAGTGCTGACCGAGAAGGCCACTGAAGCTCGGGCTGCATGCCAAAACGGCCTATCAAGCGACCGAATGATTGAGTGATCCACTTATTCATTTGATGAACTGACATCCGCAGCCTGATAAGGGAAACGCAGCCGCACGCGGCTCTCATTGCCATGGTGCATGCCGACGAGAAACCAAAATATCATATTTCCTGCTATTTAGGATTTTGGTTTATTTTATCTTTACAGGATTTTTGCTTCGTAATAGATTTAGCCTCAGTCAAGGGCACCTGCCTGCCCAGACAATAAAAACAATAAGAGGCCAGTTCATGCATACGCCTACACCCAGCAATATCCTCTGCGACGTCGTTGACGCCCTCCCTGTCAGCCGGTTGCAATGGGAGGGGCTCGCCCTCTGCGTACTGGTCGCAGTGCTAGACGGATTCGACACCCAGATCGTCGGTTTTCTGGTGACTGCCATGGCATCAACCTTGAACGTAACGCCCCAAGCCTTGGCACCGGTGTTCGCGGCGGGTTTATTTGGTTTGATGCTCGGCGCACTGCTACTGGCCCCTATGGCGGATCGCTTGGGGCGCAAGAGAATTCTGGTGTTGTCGATCCTGCTGTTCGGCACATTCGCGTTACTGACCGCTTTTGTTAACAACGTCTCGCAGTTGCTCGTCGTGCGCTTTCTGACCGGCATAGGCCTCGGCGGGGCAATTCCCAACCTGGTGGCGCTGATCTCTGAATACAGCCCGCGACGTTACTCGCGCAGTGCCGTGACGCTGCTGTTCTGTGGCATGCCACTGGGCGCCATGCTGGCTGGCTTGACGGTCGACCAACTGCTCGCTACCTGGGGGTGGGAAAACCTTTTCCTGATCGGTGGCGCGCTGCCGTTGCTGGTCGCCGGCGTTGTGGTGTGGCGGCTTCCAGAGTCGGTTGAGTTCCTCAGTCGCCAACCCGGCAGTCGTGCTGCCCTCAGCGCTATCATTAAACGGCTCGCACCCAACCTCGCAGAACTGCCCGCCAGTCTTGGCCAACTACGCCAACAGGCAACCTCCTCTACCTCCCTGAGTCGTCTTTTCACAGCCGGCATGTGGCGCCGCACCCTGCTGCTTTGGCTGCCGTATGCCATGAACTTGCTGATTTTGTACTTCATTATGAGCTGGATCCCGACGCTGTTAGTGGCAGCCCATGCACCGCTGAGCATGGGCATTCGCGCCATCATTCTCTTCAGCCTGGGAGGTGTGATCGGCTCGGTCGTACAAGGCTGGCTGATGAACCGCTGGGGGTCGGTCAACGTATTGACCATCGAATTCATGGGCTACCTGACAATCGTGCTGGCGCTCAGCCAATTGCCTGTTTCTATTTATTCGCTTTTCCCCGCAATGTTGTTGCTGGGCATTTTGGTGCAAGGCGCGCAGGCAGGTCTTAACGCTTTGGCCGCCGAGTTGTACCCACAGGAAATACGCTCCACAGGCATCGGCTGGGCACTTGGCGTCGGGCGAGTGGGTTCCATTACAGGGCCCGTTTGCGGCGGCTTGATGTTGGCAGCCGGCTGGGTTTTGACAGAGATCCTCAGCGCAGCGTTGGTTCCGGGAATCATCGCGCTGACGGCGATTACCTTGCTACGACTTGACCCCGCGAGCAAACAACAACCCACACCCTCACAGTCTGTTACACATCATTGATGCAACCAGAGGCATACCCATGAAAATCGCAAGCTTCGTTTACCAAAACCGTTCCACGTACGGCATTGTTAAAGGTGACCACGTCATTGACCTGGAATCACTCAAGTCTCACCTGGGTGCGGACCTCAAAGAAGCCATCGCGCGCAATCGACTGAGCGAACTGGGGGCTGATGCGCTGAAAGACCTGCCTCGCCTGGCATTGAGTGAAATCACCTTTTTGCCGGTCATTGCCAACCCAGGCAAAGTGCTCTGCATCGGGATCAACTACGCCACGCATGTGCGCGAGACTGGTCGGGACATGCCGACCTACCCGATGATTTTCACCCGCTTTGCCGACAGCCAGACCGCACACCTGCAGCCCATCGTTCGCCCAACCGTGTCCCACAAGCTTGACTTCGAAGGTGAACTGGCCGTGGTGATCGGCAAGACCGCTCGCCACGTCAAACCGGAGGACGCCTTGGACTACGTCGCCGGCTATGCCTGCTACAACGACGGCAGCGTACGTGACTGGCAGAAGCACACGATCCAGTTTGTTCCAGGGAAGAACTTCCCGGCCACCGGTGGATTCGGCCCATGGATGGTCACCAGCGATGAAATCGTCGACCCGCAGGACCTGGAACTGACGACTCGTTTGAACGGCGAAGTGATGCAACACACGCGCACCAGCGACATGATTTTCGATGTGCGCAAGTTGATCGAGTACTGCACCGCGTTCACTGAACTGGCCCCTGGAGACGTAATCGTCAGCGGCACCACCGGCGGCGTTGGTGCATTCCGCGAGCCACCAGTCTGGATGAAGCCGGGCGATATCGTCGAAATCGAAATCGAGCGCATTGGTATCCTGCGCAACAGTATTGTAGACGAGAGCTGACATGCAAAAACCGTTTGATTCCGAAGACACCACCGAGCACCTGGCAGACAGCAAAGGCTCCAGCCTGGAGCGGATGCTGCGAATTCTCGACCTGTTCACCGAGCACCATCCCATCTGGACGGTCGACGGGATGGGAAATGCGCTGGGGTTCACACGCTCCACTGCCTACCGTTATGTACGCGAACTGGCCGAGGCCAATTTGCTGTTTCAGGTGGAGGCCGGTCGCTATGCGCTGGGCGCGAGAATCATCACCTGGGATCGCCAACTGCGCGTCAGTGATCCGTTGGTACGCGCGGCGCACTCCCTGGAGTCGACCTTTCCGCAATGGGGTGCCGAGCAAGCCTGGTTGGTGTGTCGGCTGTTCAAGGATCAAGTGGTCTGTATCCATCAAACCGGCAACCTTTCCAACCAAGTGAGCTACTCGCGAGGATCGCCAAGACCTTTGTTCATGGGAGCGACCTCTAAAGCGATCCTCGCCAACATGGGCTCACGGCATCAAAGCCAACTGTTTCTGGAAAACCCGAGTGACATCGAGTCCAGCAACCTTGGCAAGACTTGGGAGGTGTTCCGGCGCTCGCTCCAACGCTTGCGCCGCCAGGGATATGTGCTGAGCACCAGCGAAGTCGATGCTGACGTCTTTGGCCTCGCGGCCCCCATATTCGATGGCGACGGCAAAGTGGTGGGCAGCATCAGCTGCGTGCGCCCGACCTCGCAACGCGATAGCGAACAGGATGAAGTGCAAGGCCAGCAAATCCTCGCCCTTGCCGACAATCTTTCACAACTCATGACCGCGCTGGCGCACAGACCAGAAGTACTGGACTGACCAGCCCGGCGGTCACCGAGGGAATAAAAATGACAACCCTTACACCCGTGAATACTGACGTACTGATTATCGGTGCCGGCCCGACAGGACTCACGTTGGCCAACCTCCTCGGACAGGCCGGCGTGCGTACGACCATTCTTGATCGTAAAGCCGGCACCGTGACTGAACCGCGTGCCGTTTCGATCGACGATGAGTCGCTGCGAACCATGCAGGCAGCCGGGCTGGATGAAGCCGTGTTGGCTGACGTCGTCAAAGGCTACGGCGTTCACTACTTCGACAAGCCAGGGGGACGTTGCTTTGGCAAGGTCGAACCTGTCGGCAAGCAATACGGCTACCCCAAACGCAATGCGTTCAGGCAACCCCTGTTCGAACGCACGCTGATGCAAGGTATGGAGCGTTTCCCTAGCCTGACTCCGCTTTTCTGCCATGAACTGATCGACTTCACACAGAACGCCTCAGGCGTTCTCGCTCGAATACAAAATGCGGCCGGTGACACGGTTGAGGTGCACGCCCAGTACATGGTTGCCTGTGATGGCGGCAGAAGCCCGGTTCGAAAACAACTGGGTATCGATATGGTGGGTTCCAGCTTCAAGTCCCGATGGTTGGTCGTGGATCTGGATCAGGACGATGACCCGTTCTGGCAGACTCGTGTGTATTGCGACGCGCAGCGACCTGTCGTAGAAGTGCCCGGCCCTCATCAGACACGTCGCTTCGAGTTCATGCTCAAAGACGACGAGACTGATGAGCAAATGCTCAGCGACGCTAGCCTTGGCAACTTGCTGCGGCCGTTCCGGGGTGAAAAAGCTTATTCGCTGGTGCGCAAAGTGGTCTACACCTTCCACGCCAGGGTTGCCTCTCGCTGGCAGGAAGGTCGTGTTTTTCTCGCCGGTGACGCTGCGCACCTGACCCCACCCTATGCGGGCCAAGGCATGAACAGTGGTGTGCGTGATGCGCATAACATCGCCTGGAAACTTGTGGCGGTACTCCGGGGACAAATGGCGAAAAGCGCCCTCGAGACCTATGAAAGCGAACGCCGCGATCATGCCTGGGCGCTGATCAAGCTGGCGCTGAATCTCGGGGTGGTCATGGCGCCGGCTTCAGCCTTGCGCGCCAAACTCATTACCAGCACCTTCCGCGTGATCGGGCTGATCCCGCCTCTGCGCGATTACTTTCTGCAAATGAAGTTTAAACCAAAGCCTCGTTTTACCCAGGGCCTGGTGTTATCCCAAGGTAAGGCCGGCAACCTGCGCGCCGGGACCATGCTGCCGCAGCCGACTCTTTTCGACTCTCACGGCTGCGCGCAACTGTTGGATGAGCACATCGGCCCGGGCTTTGCCTTGATTCAATATGGCGATCTGCGCAGCCAACGCATGGATCAACTGCAGCACCTGCTCTGGACCCACCTGGATGCCAAGCGCATCGTGATCATTCCACAAGACGCTCCGCTTCCGCCCCCTTTGGCGGGACTCACGATCGTACATGATCGCAACGGTGAGTTAAGCGCACTGTTTGCCGAGGCCAGCACCTTCCTGCTGCTACGTCCCGACCGCTATGTCGCCGCCATATTTGACCAGGCTCAGGAGTCAGAAACAGCTCTGGCTCTTCAGTCCTTGTTGGGCATTGCACAGGCTACGACAGTCGCCGTCGCGGCTGCCAATACCGCCCATTCCCCAGTTACTCTTTGATCGCGGAGTTTTCCATGACGACCCTCCAGACTTCGACCCCTGCTCAACTGTGCTACCTGCACCTGGCAAGCAAAGAACCTCAACGCCAGGTAGATTTTTATACGCGAATGATGGACATGCGCGCATCGCCACAAGCAGATGGCAGCCAGGTGATGCGGGGGCCGAAACGAGCGGCAATCATTTCGCCAGCCGACCATAGCGGCCTGCTGGCCGCTGCCTTCAACCTCCACTCCAACGCCAAACTGGAAGCGCTGCGTCAGAACCTGATTGAGCGTGAATGCCAGATGGATCCGGTGACCTCGCCTTTACTTGAGCCAGGCGCGTTTGCCATTCGGGATCCACAGGGTCGCCAGACAATATTCGGCGTAGTACTTCCCGATACAAGTGCTGAACTGCAAGGCATGCCGTCGAGGTTGCAGCACGTTGTGTTCCAAACCACCGAGCTTGAGACGATTATCGACTTTTACGTCAACACCGTTGGCTTCACCATTTCCGACAACGTGGTCGACCAGGAAACCGGCCAGCTCATGGTGTGTTTCCTGCGCTCCGACGACGAGCATCACTCCCTCGCCTTTTTCCGTGGGTCGAAGAATGAATGGGACCACCATTGTTACGAAACCAATGAGTGGAATGACATTCGTGATTGGGGCGACCGGTTTGCCAAGGAGCGCATCAGCATTTTCTTCGGCCCTGGCCGTCATGGTCCGGGCAACAATCTGTTTTTCATGGTGGTCGATGCCGATCGGAACCGACTGGAATTCTCGGCCGAACTTGAACTGGCGCCAGCAGACCGTGAAGCCGGCGTATGGCCGCAGAGTGAGCACACTCTTAACTCCTGGGGCCGCGCCTGGATGCGCACCTGATTTTGCAGGGAAGTCAATCCATTAAATTGATCGAGTCGCCTAAATGAACAACCAGAACGCACCCGCTCCATTTGCCATTCAAGGTCATCAATACATTAACGGCCGCTGGCAGCCAGGTCGCTCAACCAAACGCCTGGACAACCGCAACCCCTTCAACAACGAGTTGCTGTTGGACATGCCGCTCGCCTCGGTCGCCGATCTGGATGAAGCCTATCTGGCCGCCGAAAAGGCACAGCTGGAGTGGGCTGCGCTACACGCCGGCCAACGGGTTATGTTGCTTGAAAAGCTTGCCGTTATCGTTGCGCAGCGCAGTGAAGAAATTATCGACTGGCTCATCAAAGAGTCGGGCAGCACTCGAATCAAGGCTGGCATCGAGTGGCAAAGCACGCTGAACCTGGTCCGAGAATGCGCGAGCATGCCGATGCAAGTAGAGGGTCGGATCTTGACCAGCTACAAGCCCGGCGAACAGAGCTTTGTGTTCCGTGATCCACTTGGCGTTGTGGGGGTGATCAGCCCATGGAATTTTCCGCTTTATCTAAGCATGCGCTCCGTTATTCCGGCCTTGGCATTAGGTAATACCGTAGTGCTGAAACCTGCGAGTGATACCGCTGTCAGCGGCGGATTGTTGATCGCCTACCTACTGGAGGCGGCGGGCTTCCCTGCGGGCACCATCAACGTTGTTGTGGGCGCCGGATCGGAAATCGGTGACGCCTTCGTGGAACATCGAGTACCCAGGCTGATCTCGTTCACCGGTTCTACGGACGTGGGGCGCAATGTCGGGCGCATCGCCACGGGTGGCAAGCACATCAAACGCGTTGCTCTTGAACTCGGTGGTAACGCGCCACTGGTGGTGCTGAATGATGCCGACGTTGAAGTGGCAGCTCACGCAGCCGTGGTCGGCCGTTTCCTGCATCAAGGGCAGATATGCATGAGCGTCAACCGAGTGATTGTTGATCGCACCTTATACCCGGCGTTTGCAGAACTTGTGGTGGAGAGGGTCAGCAAGCTGAAAGTGGGTAACCCTAATGATGCGGACACCGTGATTGGGCCTGTCGTCAATCAATCGCAATTGAATGGCCTGTTACGCAAGATTGATCAGGCACACAGCGCTGGCCTGACTAAACTGTTCGGCGCTTCAGCCAACGGTCTGTTGCTCCCACCGCATGTTTTCGGCAACGTAAAAGCCGATGACGCCCTGGCGGTAGATGAAACATTTGGCCCACTGTTACCAATGCTCATAGCCGACGATGAAGCGCACGCCCTGCGACTTGCGAATGCCAGCGAGTATGGGTTGTCCAGTGCGGTATTCACCCAAGACATGGCGCGCGGGTTGCAGTTCGCTCGTGGCATCGTCGCCGGCATGACGCACATCAACGACATCACCGTCGATGACCAGCCAAACGCGCCCTTCGGAGGTGAAAAGAACTCCGGGCTCGGGCGTTTCAACGGTCATTATGCCGTCGATGAATTCACTCGCGCACACTGGGTGACCTGGCAGCCAGGTGGTCACCACTACCCTTTTTAATGCACCACGCAGTCAGCCCCTGTCGGGGCTGATTGTCATGCAGGGCAACAAGGTGAGTTGGCGTTACTCGTCGCCGCCCAAAGCCGCTACCTGAGCCTCTATGGACTTGATGCTTTGTTTGTCGGCTGCATTTTGCGGTGTAACGCCATCGCCCAAAGCGGCATGAAAAGGGCAACCGACAAATTTAGGATCATTCTTGTACGTTTCGACGTAATGCTCGGGGAATTGCTTGTCCAGCGCCTGGATGCCCTTTCGCACTTCGGCTTTATCTTCACTGGACATGTTCATCCGCTCTTCGATATAGGCTTCAGTCGGATCGTCGGCATTCATTTCCATCATGCCCATCATGTAGCCGGCCAGTTGCGGCAAAAGCTGGGCCGCGGCGGGGTCAGGGCGGTCGACCTGCATGGTGTCGAGCGTGGTGGTCAATGACATGGCGCGCAGTAACTGATGGCCAAACCAATGCAACTCCTTGGGGAAGAAGCGGAAGACAAACTGCTCATGAATCGCCGTGATAATGAGATTGCCACGTTCAAGCTTGGGTTTTGGAGCATTTTCGAAGGCTTCGCAAAATTCCACGAGCGCGTCGAAACTATCCGGGTAACCAGTGATCGGCTGATCGTTTTCAGCACGGAAGAGTTTGCACATGTCACGCCAGAACAAGTGCGCGGCAATCTTCTCGTTCTCGGAGAGGCCCGGGGCGCCCATCTTCAACTTCAGACGGTGCATTGTGATGGCGGTGAATGCACAGACGTACACGTAATCGTCATTATAAGAAAAGGCACCGGGATACTGCTTGGCCCAATGCGCATGAAGATTATTAATACCTTCAACCGACTTGATGGTGCGGCTGTCTTCAGGACCGTAGAACCACCACAGCGCATTGGCGCTGCCGGTCTGCTCTACACGCGAGGTGGACCGTGAAACGACTTTGCCACCGTCTTCACGCCAGACCGCTCTGGAGCCCCAATCGGTGACGACAAAATTAGGGAAGGTCAACGCGTAGATGAAGTTCTGCATGAAGTCGTTCAGCCCGTAGCTGTTCGATAAACGCCAGATTTCAATGTAATCCTTGCTTGGGTCGAGGCTTTGGATTTTGGCTTGAATCCACTTTTTAGGGGCAGACATGTAGATCCTCTCTTCGCTTGAGTGCACATAGTGAATACGAAAATAGAGGCCTCTGATCAGCGGCCTTCAGTCGTCAGACAGAAGCGCTCATGGCGCAACGTCTGGGTGCTCTCGATTTAAAAACACCACCACTTACGATAGGGCCTCGCCCCGGGCCAGTCTCCGGTCTGTCCATCCAAGCTCGACGGCGTTTTTGGTATTGCAGTATCACCGCGACGCTATACTGCAATCACAGTGCGCTGGATCCCCACGGGCGGCTGCGTGATGCGTACATAAATAATCATTACGACTCACAGGGAGTACCGTTTGACTACTGATCTCTATTCTCACCTGCAGCCAAAAGGCTCGGTCGAGGACGCTTTTTCCAAGGCGGTGATTGGTCAGCATCATCTGACCAATGCTGTGTTGAAGATGGGTGAAGGTGCGGTGGCCTGGGCGCTTGAGGAGGCCGCCAGTTCCCTCAAGCGCTTGCAGGACGAATTTCAAACGGTGCCTGACTTGCCGACGCCAGAGATACGCCTCAACCTTGAAACGCTCATCCTCGATATATTCATGAGTTCGTTATCGAGAAACAGTGAGCACTTTACGCTGAAATTGATCCCTTCAATGGCGCGACAAGCTGCACGTCGCGAAGTACCGTTCAGCAGCATCGTCAAAAACATGCGAGCCAACCAGACTATCTGGGTCAATCATTTTTTCACCGCGTCGGCGTCCAGGACTTTTGCACCCTCAACGGTTCAACGGTTAGTCACCAACGGTGCATGCGTGGTGGATGAAATCATCGAGCACTTTGTGCTGTGCTACCTGGACGAGCGTCAGGTGCTGATGGAAAGTCAAATCGCGAGACGCCGCGCCCTTGTGGAAAAGTTGATCGGCAATGCGGGCGCGCTTCAACCATTCGAGCTAAAGCAAATCAAAAAAGATCATGGCCTGGATCTTGAGCATTTCCATGTCGGTATCATTATTTCTGATCTCAACACCAAGCTCAGCTCAGACTTGGGTGAGTTACAACGCAATTTACAAGATGCAATCATCGGCGATACACCGCTGGTAGTTTCCTTCACTCAGCATTTGACATGGGCTTGGGTCAGTACACCGCGCGCCCCTACTCCGACCCAACTGAAACGACTTGAAGAAACACTGGGGCAATTAAGTGGAACTCAATGTGCACTGGGTGAACCAGCGAAGGGCCCTGCTGGGTTCAGGCGTACTCATCTTCAAGCCAGAGATGTCAGTAGCGTTGCAATCCTTTCCCCAATCAAAGGCGTCATGCGCTGGGCTGACCATGTCCTGACGATCCTGGTCGGTCAGGATTGTTGCCGCTGACCGAAAACTGACCCAGTAAAGGCTGTTCTGCCGACTGAAAACTGACCCAGGTGTTCAACTGCTTCTGCTCACTTTTCGAGCAGGAGAACACAGGGTGATCAGCATGGAAATGTTGGGAAAAATCCGGCGGATGTACTTCCGCGACAAGCTCTCGCTGCATCAGATAGCCAAGCGTACCGGACTGTCGAGAAACACCATTCGAAAATGGGTCAGAGCACCCGAAGCCACCCAGCCGGCGTACCAACGGTGCGCAACCTTCAACAAACTCAGTCCATTTCACGAGACGCTGGAGCAGGCGCTCAAGGCCGATTCGTTTCGGGCAAAGCACAACCGCAGGAGTGCCAAAGCACTCTTCGAACAGATCAAGGCCGAGGGGTACGACGGCGGCTACAGCCAACTCACCGCCTTTATACGCTCGTGGCGCGGCGAGCAAGGCAAGTCTTTACGAGCCTTTGTGCCGCTGACCTTTGCACTCGGGGAGGCCTTTCAATTCGACTGGAGCGAAGAAGGTCTGCTGATCGGCGGCCTGTTCCGACGCATCCAGGTCTCCCATATGAAGCTGTGCGCCAGTCGCGCATTTTGGTTGGTTGCGTATCCCAGCCAAGGCCACGAGATGTTGTTCGATGCCCATACCCGCTCGTTTGGCGCGTTAGGTGGGGTGCCGCGTCGCGGCATCTACGACAACATGAAGACCGCTGTCGACAAGGTCAACAAGGGTAAGGGCCGCACGGTCAATGCTCGGTTTGCCGTGATGTGTGCGCACTACCTGTTCGACCCGGACTTCTGCAACGTCGCTTCCGGCTGGGAAAAAGGCATCGTTGAAAAGAACGTCCAAGACAGCCGACGGCGCATCTGGCTCGATGCTCAAAACTGCATGTTCCACACCTTCGAGGAATTGAATGCCTGGCTCGGCCAACGCTGCCGTGCGCTCTGGGGCGAACTGCTGCACCCGCAGTACAACGGGCTGACCGTGGCGGACGTCCTGGAGCTGGAACGCGCTGAATTGATGCCGATGCCGACTGCCTTTGATGGCTACGTCGAGCGCACCGTACGGGTCTCCAGCACCTGCCTGATCAGCGTGGCGCGAAATCGCTATTCGGTGCCGTGTGAGCGGGTCGGCCAGTGGGTCAGCAGCCGTTTGTATCCTTCCCGGGTGGTGGTCATCGCCGATGAAACGACGATTGCCAGCCACGAGCGTCTGTTTGATCGAGATCAGGTCAGTTTTGACTGGCAGCATTACATCCCGCTTATCGAGCGCAAGCCTGGAGCGCTGCGCAATGGCGCTCCGTTTGCTGATCTGCCGAAGCCGTTGCAGCTGCTAAAACGCGGTCTGAGGCGTCACGCCAATGGTGATCGAGTCATGACGCAGGTACTGGCGGCTGTTCCCATCGCCGGGCTCGACGCCATATTGGTGGCTGTGGAGTTGGTACTTGAATCAGGCAGCTTGAGTGCTGAGCACATCCTGAATGTCCTGGCTCGACTGACATCGACAGCAGCCCCTCCGTCCGCCGAAACCAGCCTTCAACTCAAGATAGCGCCTGTCGCCAATACGGCACGCTACGACCGGCTCCGTACCACCGATGAGGAGACTCGCAATGCGTGATCTTATGGCGGAACTCAAAGAACTGCGTCTGCATGGCATGGCCAGCGCCTGGGAAGAACTAGCCTCGCAAGGAGAAGCTTCGACGGCATCCTCGAAATGGCTACTTGAGCATCTTCTCCAACAAGAACATGCGGATCGAGCGGTGCGCTCAGTGAACCACCAGATGAACATGGCCAAACTCCCCATGCATCGTGATTTGGCCGGCTTCGACTTCAGCGCTTCCAGCGCAGATGCCCGCCTGATCAGGGATCTGTCCAACCTGGAGTTCACCGATACCGCGCAGAATGTCGTGTTCATCGGCGGGCCTGGAACAGGCAAAACACACCTCGCCACCGCCTTGGCTGTGTCCGGGATCACGACGCATCACAAACGCGTGCGCTTCTACTCCACGGTGGATCTGGTCAATCTGCTGGAACGCGAAAAGTACGACGGCAAGACGGGCCGCATCGCTCAAGGGCTGCTACGAACAGACCTGGTGATACTCGATGAACTGGGGTATTTGCCCTTCAGCCAGAGCGGTGGTGCCCTGTTATTTCACCTGCTGTCCAAGCTGTACGAGCACACCAGCGTGGTGATCACCACCAACCTCAGCTTCTCGGAATGGTCGAGCGTGTTTGGTGACGCCAAGATGACAACGGCGTTGCTGGATCGGCTGACACACCACTGCCACATCGTCGAAACGGGCAACGAGTCCTACCGCCTGCAACACAGCAGCTTGGTCGCCCAGACGAAGATCATGTCACGTGAACGAAAGCGCAAAGACAATGATGGTGCCGAGGACGATGAGCTGTTTTGATCCGCACCAAAAATACCCTGCCGCATGCCCACATGCGGTGGGGGCTTAATGCCTCTTCCACCGGGACACGACTGCTAAGCTTATCCACAATTGCTGATGCCAAAATCAGCAATCCGCCCTGGGTCAATTTTCAATCGGCAGGGTGGGTCAGTTTTCAATCAGCGCCGACACAACGGCGGCTAAGGCAGACAACGGGGCTATCCCTACCATCTGGCGGATGATTTTTAGATTATTGGTTGATCATCAATGCTGGCCAAAACGCCTGGTTAATTACAAGACTGACCGCTTGGTTCGAGTTCTTCTTAACCCCGTCCATGAGCGCTTTGTTGTAGCTAAAATCATAAATAAACTTAGGATCGTCCGAGTTGATTCGAATGCCCAGGAATCCATACCAAAGCAGCAGATCTACCGCGCGACTCGCCTTCTGCTGATCAAGCCCAGACTTAAGGAGAGTATCCATCACCTGCTGCTCAGAAAGGTCGGCGGATGATGCGACGAAAGCGTAGAGAAGGCCTTCAGTCTCATCGGACACGTCCTGAAGCTCGTAGCCAATATCGCGCAGCAGATCCGCTGAATAGGCCGCGATGCCTTTCTCAATGTCGCTGCCTTCGATAATCTCGTGGTTGAGGTTGATGGCAAAGCTCTTGCAATGATTGATCAGATTCAAGAGAAAGCGTGGTCTCATCAAGGAACGCTCTATCAGAAACTGAGACGTTTCCTCGCCCTTGTAATGGCTTACAAAAAGCCGCAGCCAGGCCGACTTGAAGTCCAGGTCTTCTTCAAGACCGTTGGACACGATTCGCAAACGAACGAGCTCGCGTAACAAGTCAGAATCCGTCCAATCCAGCACCACACTGGCTTCCTTGCCGCGGTCAGACGTCTCCTTGACCAGCAGCTCGTAGACGTCGTTGCGTAGGAACACTACCGAGCGCACCTTGATGTTGTCGCTGCTGAACTGACGTTCAATTTTTCGCGTAGCGTCGATCAAAGCTCTGACCATAAGCAGGTCTTCATGCTTCAGTCCGGACGTTGGCCAGCCATTATCAATATTGTCGAAGAGAAGCCATAGCACCTGCTTGTTCTCAAGGTAACGTCCCAGCTTTTGTTTGAGTTGCTTTACGTCATGCTTGTACAGGAGTTCGGTCACTTCGAATGAGCTCAGATTGACGCTTTTGGTTGAACCGTACTTGGATTGGTATTCGGAGTAGATTTTCTCCATGAGCATCGACATGCGCTCAGAAAAATCGCCTTCTGAATCGTAATCTTCTCCCCGATACAGCTCGGCGAGCTCGCGATAGCCTTCATACAGCCTATGATCATGGATGTGACGCTGTTTGTCTTTTTCCAAAATCTTGTAGCAAATTTCCAGCAGTAGCACGTACTCCCAAAACGCCGTGATTGTGTGCTGGTAGGTGCCTTCGGAAAGAAACTGAAGGATGCGTTCTTTGAATTTGATGAGTTTGTAGCCGTCTGGCTTCAAATCCAAAACGATATTCTTGTTACGGTTTTTGTCGCGCTCGGCATCCCTGATTTGAAGAAAGATGGCTGATTTTCCAGAACCCTTACGACCGACGACCAAATGCGCCTCGCCACGCAACGATTTCAGAAACTGATCGGTCTCCAGATAATAACGTTCGAGATCCCGCATTTCGTTCTCGGCAGATGTCGCGCCGAGGTTGAGTTTTTTGATAAATGACCGCTCGGGTTTCGCGCCAGAAGCCTCAAGCTGCTGAAACGCTTGGGTCACATCGGACGCAAACACCTCAATGGCGCGGTTAACATCATTCGGATGGTAGGTAACCTGGACAAAGTCTCGATAATCCACTGGGACCGGCTCATCGCCTGACTGAAGAATGCACATCGCCTTGCCCATGCCATCGGCCAAACCAGCAATGAAGGCGGCTCGCATGTTGTGGATGGCCGCTCCTGTCGCCCCAGTAGATAGCAACGGAACCACAACTCCATAGGATTGTGCGACCTGATTGATCGCGTCATAGGCCGAAAGCCTGGGAGTTTCGTTTGGATCAAAGTTACGGAAGATGAAGCCGCCCTTTTTGATTCTCGAGATGATGCGGGTCGACCAGTCGGTTTTGTGCGGTGTATCCAACAAATAAACCGGTGCCTTGAGATTGAGCGCAGCAGACACGTCAATCGATTTCCAGGCTGACGCGTTGTTCAAGAAACCGCTCAGCTCAGGCGAGTTCTGGTATTCCTGAAACCCAAGGGTGTCAAAAATACCGACATCGGAAATTTTCAACCCCTGCGACTGGAGGCTTTTGTTTTTGACAAGCAGAACGCGCTTTGATTTACCAAGGGCGTAGCCAATTTCATACGTGACGTTGAAATTTAGCTCACTGATGTCAGCAACCAGGAAATCGGCTGCATCAATACTTGCCAGCACTTCGTCAGAGATGAAGTGACCGACGATGTCCAAGGCCCTCCAGGTAGACACAACCGTTTTCGTATTGGTTCTTGAGCTGGTAGCAACAGCACTCTCAATGGTTTGCCCTATCTCGGCAGGCGTTGACGCGTAAGCAAAAAAGCCAATGACGTCCTTCATATCCTTTCCCTGAAATAACAACCGGTTGTTCTCGTGTCTTCAGGATAACGACCACCATGCCGATGGTAAATGGCTATCAGTATGCCCATCACATGCTAGAGCTAGGATCAAGACCACTAGTTGGTGTCGAAGGCCCCCGGATCGTACACGTAGCCTGGCTTCCAGGCAGTCATAGGTTCAGCGACCACCTCTCTTGGGCTATAGATCTCGGCCGCTTGCTTTGCGTCTCCACGACAGAGATGAATCACATCTTTCGCCTGCTGCTTGGCTTTGCATTACGGCGGGATCTTCTCCCACAAGATTGCGCCCATGCTGGGCGCACCGAAAAAGGACCCGAAGTTCCTGATTTCAACTAACGCCCACGTTGCTGCTTATGCCAAAGCTGTCGCTAGCTCACAGCCCTTGAGATACCAAAGCTACCTAGATCTAGAATATCCGTGGGAGTAAATGTGGGAGTATTTTTTCAGACATGAAAAAGCCCAACCTGTGAAGATTGGGCTAAGTCATTGAAAAATATGGTCGGGACGGAGTGATTCGAACACTCGACCCCTAGCACCCCATGCTAGTGCGCTACCGGACTGCGCTACGCCCCGACTAGGCGTGAAACCTGTTTCACTTCTCAGGAAACGCTGAGGAATATACCGCAAGCGTTTGAAAAGTGGAAGTATTTAAAGCAGAGAATTACTTCTTGAGCACCACGAGTACGTCTTCCAGCTCAGAAATCATCTGACGGATCAGTTGCTTGTACTGAGTGGTGTCATCTTTGGCCTCATCACCGGAAAGCCGCAAACGCGCCCCGCCGATGGTGAATCCCTGATCATAAAGCAACGCTCGGATCTGCCGGATCATCAGCACATCCTGGCGCTGATAATACCGGCGATTTCCGCGGCGCTTGACGGGGTTGAGTTGAGGAAACTCCTGCTCCCAATAACGCAGCACATGCGGTTTGACCGCACAGAGCTCGCTCACTTCACCAATGGTGAAGTAGCGTTTACCCGGGATGACCGGGAGCTCGTCGTTATGACTTGGTTCCAGCATAAGCCTCAACTCGGGCCTTCAACTTCTGCCCTGGACGAAAGGTGACCACACGGCGAGCCGTGATCGGGATTTCTTCACCCGTTTTCGGGTTACGGCCAGGACGCTGGCGTTTATCCCGAAGGTCGAAGTTACCGAAACCGGACAATTTGACCTGTTCGTTATCTTCGAGAGCGTGCCTGATTTCTTCAAAGAATAGCTCGACCAACTCCTTGGCCTCGCGTTTATTCAGGCCCAGCTCTTCGTAGAGACGTTCGGCCATTTCAGCTTTCGTCAGAGCCCCCATACGTCACTTCCTTAACGTGGCGTTCAACCTTTGTTCGAGCGAGGTGAGGATGTTTTGCGTCGCTGAGTTCACCTCATCGTCGTTAAGAGTGCGCGATGGATGCTGCCAGGTCAAGCCAACGGCGAGGCTTTTTCTATGCGGATCAATGCCTTTACCCTGATACACGTCAAACAGCCTGAGGTCGGTCAACCACTCACCCGCGTTCTCGCGAATGACCTCCAGGACCGCACTGGCCGCAACATCACGATCGGCTAGCAGGGCCAGGTCACGACGCACTTCAGGGAAGCGCGACAGTTCGTGGAACTTCGGCAAACGACCTTGGGCTACTTCGCTCAGGACCAGTTCGAACACGAAGACCGGACGATCCAGCCCGAGCTGTTTCGCCAGTTCCGGGTGAATGGCCCCCAAGTAACCGACTTCACGCCCATCGCGCTCGATACGAGCTGTCTGGCCAGGATGCAACGCAGGATGCTTGCCCGGCACGAAAGTGAACACATCCAAGGCACCGGCAAAGCCCAGCACCGCCTCGACATCCGCCTTGACGTCGAAAAAGTCCACGCCATCGCGGCCTTGTGCCCAACCTTCAGGCAACCGGGTACCACAAACAATACCTGCCAACATCTGCTGTTGTTTCAGCCCTTCCAGCTGACCCACGAACCGCAGGCCGCTTTCGAACATGCGGACACGATCCTGCTGACGGTTCAGGTTGTGCTGAAGCGCCTTGACCAAGCCTGGCCACAGGGACGAACGCATGGCCGCCATGTCGGCGGAAATTGGGTTCGCCAACAGCAACGGCTCGACACCCGGGCTGAACAGTTCGAACATCTTCGGGTCGATGAAGCTGTAGGTGATGGCTTCCTGATAACCACGAGCCACTAGCAGGCGCCGCAGTACTGGCAAGTCGCCTTGCGCCTCGGCCTTGGCCTGTGGAGCCAGGCGGGCTTGCGGATAACGAACCGGCAAGCGGTTGTAACCGTACAGGCGTGCCAGTTCCTCGATCAGATCGACCTCGAGGCTGATATCGAAACGATGACTGGGCACGTCAACGCGCCACTGCCCTGCCCCATCGGCAGCTACCGTCAGGCCCAACGCGGTGAGCAGGCGCTCGACCTCGGAACCTTCAAGTTCCATGCCCAGCATTTGGCTGATGCGCTCGGCCCTCAGGGTGACAGGCGCCACCAATGGCAGATGTTGCTCGCTGACGGTTTCGATGACCGGGCCGGCTTCACCGCCGGTGATTTCCAGCAGCAGGCCAGTAGCACGCTCCATCGCTTCACGGGCCAACTGCCAATCCACGCCACGCTCATAACGATGGGAAGCATCGGTATGCAGGCCATAGGAACGGGCTTTGCCAGCCACGGCGATCTGGTCGAAGAACGCGCTTTCCAGGAATACATCGCGAGTCTTGGTGGTGACGCCGCTGTGCTCACCACCCATCACACCAGCAATCGCCAGGGCGCGAGTATGGTCGGCGATCACCAGGGTGTCGCTGCGCAGGGCTACTTCCTGACCGTCAAGCAACACCAGCTTCTCGCCCTCTTCGGCCATGCGCACACGGATGCCACCGTTGATCTCGGCCAGGTCGAACGCATGCAGCGGCTGCCCCAGCTCAAGCATCACGTAGTTGGTGATGTCCACTGCGGCATCGATGCTGCGAACTTCAGCACGGCGCAGGCGCTCGACCATCCACAGCGGGGTCGGCTTGGACAGGTCCACGTTACGGATCACCCGTCCCAGGTAACGCGGGCAGGCTGCCGGCGCCAACACATCAACCGGGCGCACTTCATCGTGCACTGCAGGAACTGCCTTGACTTCCGGACGCTGCACCTTGGCCGCATAAAGGGCACCAACTTCGCGTGCAATACCGGCCAACGAAAGGCAGTCGCCACGGTTAGGGGTCAGGTCGACTTCGATACTGGCATCGTCCAGGCTCAGGTAGGCACGAATGTCCTCACCCACTGGCGCGTCAGCCGGCAACTCCATCAAGCCGTCGTTGCCTTCACCGATCTGCAGCTCCGCCTGGGAACACAGCATGCCGTTGGACTCGACGCCACGCAGCTTGGCTTTCTTGATCTTGAAGTCGCCGGGCAGTTGGGCACCGATCATCGCGAACGGAACCTTCAGGCCGGGGCGTACGTTCGGCGCACCGCAGACAACCTGGAAAGTCTCAGCTCCGTTGCTGACTTGGCAGACCCGCAGTTTGTCGGCATCAGGGTGCTGCTCGGTACTTAGTACCTCACCCACCACCACACCGCTGAAATCACCGGCGGCTGGCGTAACACTGTCCACCTCAAGGCCGGCCATGGACAGACGAGCGACCAGCTCGTCGCGAGTTACCTGCGGGCTAACCCAGCCACGCAGCCATTGTTCACTGAATTTCATCCTGCTCTCCTAATAGATTCGTTACGGACGCGCGACTAGCGAAATTGCGCAAGGAACCGCAAGTCGTTGTCGAAGAACAGGCGCAAGTCATTGACACCGTAACGCAGCATGGCCAGGCGCTCGGCGCCCATGCCGAAGGCAAAGCCCTGGAATTCTTCCGGATCGATCCCGGACATACGCAACACGTTCGGGTGAACCATGCCGCAACCCATCACTTCCAGCCATCCGGTCTGCTTGCAGACGCGGCAACCTTTACCACTGCACATCACGCATTCCATATCGACTTCAGCGGACGGCTCGGTGAATGGGAAGTAGGAAGGACGGAAACGTACGGCCAGTTCCTTCTCGAAGAACACCCGCAGGAACTCCTCGATGGTGCCCTTCAGGTCGGCGAAATTGATCCCGCGATCCACCAGCAGGCCTTCTACCTGATGGAACATCGGCGAGTGGGTGATATCGGAGTCGCTGCGATACACACGGCCTGGACAGACGATGCGGATCGGCGGCTGCTGCGATTCCATGGTGCGGACCTGTACCGGCGAGGTATGGGTGCGCAACAACATGTTCGCATTGAAATAGAAGGTGTCGTGCATCGACCGGGCCGGGTGGTGGCCTGGGATGTTGAGCGCCTCAAAGTTGTGATAGTCGTCTTCGACCTCAGGGCCCTCGGCAATGCCGTAGCCGATATGGGTGAAGAACTGCTCGATACGCTCCAGGGTCCGCGTGATCGGATGCAGACCACCAGAGGTCTGGCCACGGCCCGGCAGGGTCACGTCAATGCACTCGGCGGCGAGCTTGGCGCTGAGTTCCGCCTCCTCGAAAGCCGCTTTGCGAGCATTGAGAACCTCTGTTACACGCTCCTTGGCAACGTTGATCAGCGCACCGACTTGCGGGCGCTCTTCGGCTGGCAGGTTGCCCAGGGTCTTCATCACCTGAGTCAGTTCGCCCTTCTTGCCAAGGAAGTGAACCCGGATTTGTTCCAGGGCATTGATGTCTTCAGCGTGTTGCACGGCCTCAAGTGCTTGAGAAACCAGCGCATCCAGGTTTTCCATGTACAGACTCCAGATACAAAATAGGGGAAGAGCTTGAAGGCTCTTCCCCTATTTATGACGTTTAACACCAGAGCCCACGAAGGTGAGCCCGGGTGACTGTCGGGGGTACTTAAGCCAAGGTGGCTTTAGCTTTCTCGACAATCGCAGCAAACGCCGCTTTTTCGTTCACTGCCAGATCAGCCAGAACCTTACGGTCGATCTCGATGGATGCCTTTTTCAGGCCAGCGATCAGACGGCTGTAGGACAGACCGTTGGTACGAGCACCAGCGTTGATACGAGCGATCCACAGAGCGCGGAACTGACGCTTTTTCTGACGACGGTCACGGTAGGCGTATTGGCCTGCCTTGATTACCGCTTGCTTGGCAACACGGAACACGCGCGAGCGAGCACCGTAGTAGCCTTTAGCAAGTTTCAGAATTTTCTTGTGACGCTTACGGGCAATGACGCCACGCTTTACACGAGCCATGAGTTACTTCCTCTATTCTTGATCCAAAAATTAACGAAGGCGCAGCATGCGCTCGACTTTTGCCACGTCAGACGGATGCAGCAAGCTGCTACCGCGCAGTTGACGCTTACGCTTGGTCGACATTTTGGTCAGGATGTGGCTCTTGAAAGCGTGCTTGTGCTTGATACCGTTAGCAGTTTTCAGAAACCGCTTAGCAGCACCACTTTTGGTTTTCATCTTTGGCATGTTCGGATACTCCGCATTCAATTGATAAACATAATCAGAAGGCCTGCCGTGCCCTGTTGATTACTTCTTCTTTTTCGGGGCGATGACCATGATCAGCTGGCGTCCTTCCATCTTCGGATGCTGTTCGACCGAACCGTACTCTTGCAGGTCAGTTTCAACCCGCTTGAGGAGTTCCATCCCCAGCTCCTGGTGGGCCATCTCACGGCCGCGGAATCGCAAGGAAACCTTGGCCCTGTCCCCGTCACTCAGGAAACGTACCAGGTTGCGTAGTTTTACCTGGTAATCCCCTTCCTCCGTCCCTGGACGAAACTTGATTTCTTTAACCTGAATCTGCTTCTGGTTCTTCTTCGCGGCAGCAAGTTGTTTCTTCTTCTCGAAGATCGACTTGCCGTAGTCCATCACCCGGCAAACAGGTGGGACTGCGTCGGCGGAAATTTCCACCAGATCCAGTTTGGCTTCTTCAGCTATACGAAGCGCTTCATCAATCGAGACGATGCCAATCTGCTCGCCGTCAGCGCCAATTAACCGAACCTCGCGTGCCGAGATATTCTCGTTGATCGGGGCTTTCGGTGCAGCTCGTTTATCTTGTCTCATATCACGCTTAATAATAATTACTCCAAATCTTGGCGACCACGCCGGGAAATCGCTTGTGCGAGCAGCGCCGAGAATTGGGCGATAGGCATCGAGCCCAAGTCTTCACCTTCACGGGTACGCACAGCGACAGTCTGCATCTCGACTTCCCGATCTCCAATAACCAAGAGATAGGGAACCTTGAGCAAAGTATGCTCGCGGATTTTAAAGCCGATCTTTTCATTTCTCAAGTCGGACTTGGCACGAAATCCGCTTTGGTTGAGTGTTTTTTCCACCTCAAGGGCAAAATCGGCCTGTTTGTCAGTGATATTCATGATCACTGCCTGGGTTGGCGCCAGCCAGGCCGGGAACACACCAGCATAATGCTCGATCAGCATGCCGATGAAACGCTCGAACGACCCCAGGATCGCGCGGTGCAACATAACCGGGCGAACACGGCTGTTATCTTCGGCGATGTAGCTGGCATCCAGGCGTTCTGGAAGGTTCGGATCGTACTGCAAGGTACCGCACTGCCAGTTACGACCGAGGCAATCACGCAAGGTGAACTCGATCTTCGGACCGTAGAAGGCCCCCTCACCCGGCTGGTATTCCCATTCCAGTCCAGACTCGTTCAAGGCGTCGGCCAGGGCGCCCTCGGCACGATCCCACAACTCTTCGGAACCCACACGCTTGGCCGGACGGGTCGACAGCTTCATGGCGATGTCGCTGAAGCCGAAGTCCTTGTAAACGTCCAGGGTCAGCTTGATGAAGTCCGCGGCCTCCTTCTTCACCTGTTCTTCGGTGCAGAAGATGTGCGCATCGTCCTGGACGAAACCACGTACGCGCATGATGCCGTGCAGAGCGCCAGACGGCTCGTTACGGTGGCAAGCACCAAACTCGGCCAGACGCAGCGGCAAGTCACGGTAGGATTTCAGACCTTGGTTGAACACCTGCACATGGCATGGGCAGTTCATCGGCTTGACCGCGTAGTCACGGCTTTCCGAAGACGTGGTGAACATGTTCTCGGCGTAGTTGGACCAGTGCCCGGAACGCTCCCAAAGGATACGATCGACGACTTGCGGGGTCTTGATCTCAAGATAGCCATTTTCGCGCTGTACATTACGCATGTACTGCTCGAGTACCTGGTAGATGGTCCAGCCGTTGGCGTGCCAGAACACCATGCCTGGCGCTTCTTCCTGCAAGTGGAACAGATCCAGCTGCTTGCCGATCTTGCGATGGTCGCGCTTTTCGGCTTCCTCGATGCGCTGGATGTAGGCGGCCAATTGCTTCTTGTCGGCCCAGGCAGTGCCATAGACGCGCTGCAACTGCTCATTCTTGGCATCGCCACGCCAGTAGGCACCGGACAACTTGGTCAGTTTGAATGCCTTGAGGAAGCGAGTGTTCGGCACGTGCGGACCACGGCACATGTCGACATATTCTTCGTGATAATACAGGCCCATGGCTGTTTCGTTGGGCATGTCTTCCACCAGGCGCAGCTTGTAATCTTCGCCACGGCTCTGGAACACGTCGATGACTTCGGCGCGCGGGGTCATCTTCTTGATGACATCGTAGTCCTTGTCGATCAGCTGGTGCATGCGCTGCTCGATGGCGGCCAGGTCGTCCGGAGTGAAAGGACGCTCGTAGGCGATGTCGTAATAGAAGCCTTCATCGATGACCGGGCCGATCACCATCTTGGCGGTCGGATACAGCTGCTTCACTGCGTGGCCGATCAAGTGGGCGCACGAGTGACGGATGATCTCCAGTCCCTCTTCATCTTTTGGGGTGATGATCTGCAAGGTGGCATCGTGTTCGATCAGGTCACAAGCATCGACCAACTTGCCATCGACCTTGCCGGCCAGAGTGGCCTTGGCCAGACCTGCGCCAATAGAAGCTGCGACTTCAGCTACGGTTACGGCCTTGTCGAACGAACGCTGACTGCCATCGGGAAGAGTAATAGTGGGCATGGCGCCTCCTCTCCTAGTGGTGACCCCTACCAAAGGTCACGTGGGTTGGGATGAGCCAGTACAAGATCCGCCCTGCCTTTCCCACGGGAAAGCCTGCCTCACAGTGGCAGAGACCTTTCGGCCTGCCAGGGACGAACCAGAGTGACTGGAATTCAAATCAAAGATAAGGGTGTCGACCGCAAAGGAAAGTGAAGCCTTCAAAGCCTGAAAACACCCAAGCCAGGCATGCTAGCACAGATAAATCCCAATCATCGCGCGACAAAGTTCGCAAAATGCGGTTTCCAGTCTTTTATTGAAGAAAGTGAACTTGAGATGTACGCACCCCCTCGAATACGTTGAGAATCGTCGCCCTCGTTATCGACTTCAGGAGAAACCGACTCATGCGCCTCATTAAACTGCTCGCCCTCGCTGCCCCGCTTGCCCTGCTGCTGCCATTGAGCGCCCAGGCCGCATGGCCAGCCGGCGCACGTGCCGACTACATGAAGGATTGCACCGCGGCAGCCAGCCAAAGCATCGACGCGAAAAGCGCCGAGCAGCATTGCGCCTGTGGCGCCGACAAGCTGAACGAGAAGTTCACGACCGAGGAAATCAAGGAGCTGATGAGCAAGACCAAGCAACCCAGCGCCGAGCTGCGAACTCGTGCCCTGGACGCCATCTCCGCATGCCGAGTGGCGAAATAACCACTCACAACCAGTGGCACAAACCGCCTGGCTAGCTCCACCAACGGCCCGAGACGTGTTTTTTCCACTGTAATTGCAGCTTTTACGGTTTTTTTATCACCGCTTGTTTTTTGCTGAAGCCCCCTTAAACCGGGGCCTGCAGCTGATCCAAGCGGAAAAAGGCAGGAATACGCCGGGCAAACGCTCCCTACAGGGGGCTCCCAAGCCGAACATTTCGACTATGATAGGTCGGTGTGCCCAGTTGGCCTGAGCAGCACAGTACTACTGAAAATATATGTTTCTTGGAGATACACCATGTCTAATCGCCAAACCGGCACCGTAAAATGGTTCAACGATGAAAAAGGCTTCGGCTTCATCACTCCTCAAGGTGGCGGTGACGACCTGTTCGTACACTTCAAAGCTATTGAAAGCGACGGTTTCAAGAGCCTGAAAGAAGGCCAAACCGTTTCCTTCGTGGCTGAGAAAGGCCAAAAGGGTATGCAAGCTGCACAAGTTCGCCCTGAGTAATTTCTCAGCGAGCTAAAAAAACCCCGTCCATGTGACGGGGTTTTTTATGAGAGCGAAAAACCTCAATGCTCAACCACAGTTGACCCGGGTCACCACCAGGTTGGCGTCGGTATTGACATTCAAGCGGTCAGAACGATATTCCAAGGTGATCATATCGTTGGGCTGGAGAAACCTTGCGTACTGCGCACCTGCACGAGTACGAGCCTGCTCCAGCAACTCTGCAGAGGCCTTCTTGCCGACAGCGAACTGGGCAGCGGATGCTTCACAGCGAGTGTGCCCAGATTCAACAGGGGCCACAGATTCCTTTGTCGACCCAGCAGTGCTGCACCCAGCAAGGGTTGCTGCAGCCAACAAGGTTGCGAATGAAGCGAGCTTCCAAGGCATGAAGCCTCCTTTCTAAAGAATAAACAGAGAACGTGCGACAGCCGTTTTCATTTTTGGTTTCAAAGCGAAATAGCATTTTGCCCTATTGGGCAAGGCGAGCAAGTCTGCCTCAGCCACCCGGGTATTTTCACCGGACAATCGTCACTGGATATGAATGACGCTCAATAGATATCGATGTAGTCGAATGCTGGCTTCGGCCAGTTCTGCTTGAGCGCATTGAAGACCTGCGTCACCCAGGCCTGGTCGCTAGCGGCGACCTCACCCACATAACCGGAACCGGCAGCCCAGGTTTCCAGGCGAAACAACACGCCCTCGATCTGCGCGCCACCCACGATCCCAGAGGAGATGTAGGCGATACCGGCCTTGCTTACACGCAATTGGGTATGCACGCTATCGCTGGCCGAAGCCAGTAGTTGGCGCACCGCATCCAGGGTCAGGGCATCAGGTTTGTTCAAGTCGATTTGCACACCAGATTCCTTGAGCGCAGGAAAAAACCCAGTGTCGCATATGCCTAAGTAGGAGTGTCAAAGCCTGAGTGACATGCTTAACTCGTCCACTGCCTCCCCACTCCCCCTATTCGCGAGACCCTCATGGCTACAGTGAGCATTGACGTCGACATCAAGGCCAAATGGCCACAGGGCCAGTGCTCCTACAGCCCGGGCAGCGTGGAAGAGCTGGCCATCATCGGCATGGACCTGCTGGTCAAGGAACTTGGCCCGCAAGCTGCCCGAGACTTCATTGAACAGGTCTTTGAGAAATACCCAGAAGGCCATCAGGATTTTCAGCCCGCCGATCAGGAATAACTCCCCACAGGTAAGTACCTGCAGGGAGAGTACGCTTACTTGAGGCGAGCCAGCCGCTCGGTGAGCAGATCGAAGAAGCCCTGGGCATTGCCATTCTCGACCCAGAACACGTTCTTCTCGCGCTTCAAGCCGTCATACCAGTCGACGATGGTCTGGCCGAAGGTAGGCCCCTCACGGCTATCAACGACCATATTGGCCTGGCGCCCCGTGAACAGCTCCGGCTTGAGCAGGTAGGCGATCACGGTTGCATCGTGCACCGGGCCACCTGGAATGCCGTAGTGCTCCATATCGCCCTTGACGTACTCGTTGAGGATATCGCCCACCACCTTGCTGGCATTGTTGTTCAACGCCGCGATTTTCTGCAGGCGCGCATCGCTGGTCAGGATCTTGTGGGTAACATCCAGCGGCAGGTAAGTCAGCTTGACCCCACTCTTGAGAACCACTTCAGCAGCCTGGGGATCGGCGTACAGATTGAACTCCGCCACCGGCGTGATGTTACCGCCATTGAAATGGGCACCGCCCATGACCACCACTTCCTTGATGCCCTGGGTAATATCCGGCGCCTGGATCAGCGCCAGTGCCAGGTTGGTCTGCGGACCGAGCATGGCGATGGTGATGCTATGGGGCTTGGCTGCCCGCAGGGTGTCGATCAAATAGTTGACCGCACTGCCCTTGGCCAGGGGCGCCTTGGGTTCGTGCACCGTCACTCCGGAGATCCCCTCCTTGCCATGGATGTTCTCGGCGTAGATCGGCGTGCGCAACAGCGGCGCCGGGGCACCGGCATAGACCGGCACGTCTTCGCGCCCCGCCCATTCACGAGCCAGCCGGGCATTACGCGAGGTTTTATCCAGGCGCACATTCCCCGCCACGGTGGTCAGGGCCCGAATATGTAGTTCTTCTGGCGACGCCAGGGCGAACAACAAGGCCACCACATCATCGGCCCCCGGATCGGTGTCGATGATCAGATCGATTTTTTCCGCCGCCTGAGCGCCGGTAGCAGTGAGCAGAGACAAGAGCAATAGACTCCGGAACCAATGTTGAAACAGCTGAGCATAGCGGCGCATAGCGCACTCCTTGTGCAAGGTGGGAAAACGGGCGAACGATCTAGAACGTCACCCCGGCAATCAGGGCGATATTGCAGTACGGCTGGCACTCCCCCGTACGGATCACGGCACGAGCCTTGCGGCTGAGCACCTTGAACTCCTCGTGACTGAGCAACTGTCGCTGCCCCAGCTCGCCGTTGGCGGCCATGGCCTCGAGAACGGGCAAGGGCGTTGGTTGCTTGAGCAGGATTTCCTCGGCCAGGACATGGCGCTCCACCTGCATTTCGCTGAGCAGCACCTTGAGGGTGCCGAGAAAATCGGGAACGCCATGGGTCAGGGCCAGATCAATCAATTCGACACCTGGCGGTACCGGCAGGCCGGCATCGCCGATCACCACGACATCGCCGTGCCCCAAGGAGGCCACCAGGCGTGACAGGGCAATATTGAGCAAGGGGGTTTTCTTCATGAGGGAATAAACGCCTGAACGTCGGACAGCATGGGAATGGAAGGCTGTGCACCGGCTCGCGTCACCGACAGGGCCGCCGCGATCTGCCCGAAGCGAATGGCGTCGGCCTCGCTTTTGCCCGCGGCCAGGGCCGCCGCGAAACCACCGACAAAGGTATCCCCCGCCGCCGTGGTATCGACCGCCGTGACCTTGGGCGCAGGAAAGTGTTCGAAGCGGCAACCATCGGCAAACAGCGACCCCTGCGCGCCCAGGGTAATGATGACCTTGCCCGCACCAGCAACGACCAAGCGGCTCGCGGCCTGTTCGGCGCTTTCCAGGGAATCAACCTCAAGGCCTGTGAGGGCGGTCGCTTCGCTCTCGTTGGGAATCAGGTAATCGATCGAGCCATACCACGACTCTGGCAGAGGCCCCGTGGCAGGCGCCGGATTGAGAATCACCGTCTTGCCCAGCTCACGCCCGCGCTTAAGGGTGTATCCCACAGTCTCCTGTGGCACCTCAAGTTGGCAGATGATCACCTCGGCCTGCTGCAGGACCGGATCAAAACCGACGACCTTTTCAGGGCTGAGCTCACCGTTGCCTCCAGCAACGATGACAATCGCGTTCTGGCTACTGTCATCGACCACGATCAAGGCCACGCCGCTCGACCCTGGCACCCTGTCCACGGCCTGGCAATCGATACCCTCGCCAAGCAGGGACTCGCGCAACTGCTCGCCGTAGGCATCCTCCCCAACGCAACCGACCATCGACACCTGGGCCCCAAGCCTGGCGGCAGCCACCGCCTGGTTGGCCCCCTTGCCGCCGGGTACCGTGGCGAAGGACTTGCCCGTCAGCGTCTCGCCCCCACGGGGCAAGCGCTCGGCCCGAGTCACCAGGTCCATGTTCAGGCTACCCACTACCACTACTTTTGCTGGCATACGTCGCTACTCAATCAATAAGGTTCAGCGGTACTGCATAAATGCGCCACCCAGTGGCGCAGTCGATTCCCGCAAGACAATGCTCGGCGTGACGATTCGTTGGCCCACTGGCAAGCCTGGCGTAGCGATACGCTGCAGCAGCAATTCAGCAGCGCTCTCCCCCAACTGCAGGATCGACTGGCCAACCGTGGTCAGCGCCGGATAGACATAACGGCTCATGAGAATGTCGTCGAAACCGATCACCGACAGCTCGCTGGGTACGCGAATGTTGCGTTCCGCCGCGGCCCGCAGCACACCGATGCCCATCATGTCGTTGGCGGCAAAGATCGCACTCGGCGGGTTGCCGTCCAGCAACCGGGCTGCCGCAAGGTAGCCACCGGTGCTACTGAAATCGCTCTCCAGGATACGTGCCGCCGGCACCTCGACCCCCGCTTCCTGCAACGCCTGGTGAAAACCGGCGAGGCGCATTTGCGTCACGCTGGTATTGGCCGGACCAGCCACGCAGGCGATATCCCTGTGCCCCAGTTCCAGCAGGTGCCGGGTAGCCAGGTAGGCGCCATGGCGGTGATCAATGCGCACCAAGTCCGCATCCACCCCCTCAAGCCCACGATCGACCAGCACCATAGGCGTACGCACTCCGACCAGCCCCTGGGCCAGGCCGCTGTCGCCGCCGACGCTAGTCACGATCAGGCCGTCGATACGCTTTTCCAGCAGGACCCGCAGGTAGTTGCGTTGCTTGTCCGGGTCGTCATCGGAGTTGCACAGGATCACGCAATAACCATTGCGCTCGCAGTAATCCTCGATACCTCGCGCCAACTCGGCGAAGTAAGGGTTGAGGCTATTGGGCACCAGCAAACCGATGGTGGCGGTAGTCTTGGCCTTGAGTGAGCGAGCCACGGCGCTGGGCACATAGTCCAGGTGCTTGATCGCCGCCTCGACCTTGAGCCGAACCTCCTCGCTGACTGGCCGTGTCTTGTTCAGCACGTGGGACACGGTGGTGTAGGAAATCCCCGCCAGCGCCGCCACATCCTTGATTGTTGCCATGAATCAAACCCGCCGGTTGGCGCGCTGGCTGCGATAGGTATCGAGCACCACGGCAATCACAATGACTGCCCCGGTGATGATGCGCTTGGTCGGTTCGCTTGCTCCGATTTGCGCAAGGCCTGCAGCCAGTACGGAAATAATCAGGACGCCGAAGAAGGTACTGATCACCGAACCGCGTCCTCCCATGAGGCTAGTGCCACCAATCACCACGGCTGCGATGACTTGCAACTCCAGGCCAGAGCCCGCATTCGGATCAGCCGCTTCCAGGCGAGAAATCTGAAACAGTGCCGCAATGCCTGCCAACAGCCCCATCAGGCTGAAAACCAGGATCTTGTAGGGCTTGGGGTTGATCCCCGCCAGGCGCACCGCTTCTTCGTTGGTACCGATGCCGATCAGATAGCGACCGAATACGGTGCGAGTCAGCACCGCCTGGGCCAGGAAAATAATCAGCAGGGCAATGATAAACGACGGCGAAATGCCAAAGGCAATCGGATTCGACAACCAGGCGAAGGCATCACCGATGTAGGCCGTACGCGACCCGGTCATCTGGTAGGCCACGCCCCGGGCCATTTCCAGCACGCCCAGGGACACGATGAATGATGGAATGCGCCAGGCCACGGTAATCGAACCGGTGATGGTTCCGGCCAGGGCCGCGCAGGCCATGCCCAGCAAGGCTGCCGGCACCACGCTCCAGCCCCAGCCAAGGATCGCCACGCTGACGGTGGACGCCGCCAGGGCCAGCACCGAGCCCACGGAGAGATCGATACCGCCAATGATCAAGACAAAAGTCATGCCCACCGCCAGCACCATCAGGTCCGGGATCTGGTTGGCCAGGGTGCTGAAGGTGTCGTAGGACAGGAAGTGGTTACTGAGCAGGGAGAACAGAACGATCATCCCCAACAACGCCCCCGCCAGCCCCAGGTAGGTGCCGAGGCCGTAGTACTGGCCGCCTCGCTTGCCGCTTGCAGGTGCTGTTTTCATGGTGCAGTCCTAGGCGCCGCTTCATTGAGCAACGCATCTCGTTTTTGATAGCCGGCAAACGCGGCAGCAAGCAATTCGTCCTGGGTCCAACTGTCGCGCTCGAAGGTATCGATCAACCGTCCAGCAGACAGCACGCCGATGCGATCACAGATCAGCATCAATTCCCGCAGGTCGCTGGAGACCACCACCAAGGCCTTGCCCTGGCGCGTCAACTCACCCAACAGGCCATAGATGTCGAACTTGGCGCCAACGTCGATACCACGGGTCGGCTCATCGAACAGCAGCACCGAGCAGTCGCGCTCCAACCACCGACCGATCACCACCTTCTGCTGGTTGCCACCGGACAGCTCGGACACCCGTTGCGCCGGACTGGAACTGCGGATACGCATGGCATCGATCTGTCGCCGGGCCAACTGTTCCTCATCCTGGGAGTTGACCAGGCCACTACTTGAAATGGCCGGCATATTGCCCAGGGCGATATTGGCACTGATGGTCTGGGTCAAGAGCAGACCCTCGCCCTTGCGATCCTCGGTAATCAGGGCAATGCCATTGGCTACCGCATCCACCGGGGAACGGATGCTTACCGTCCGAGCTGGAGAGCCCAGGGCAATGCTGCCACTGTCGGCAACGTCAGCACCGAAGATCAGCCGCAACAGCTCGGTGCGCCCTGCCCCGATCAGGCCGGAAATCCCGAAGATCTCGCCGCTGCGCACTTCGAAGGAGACATCACGCACCTTGTCCGAGCGACTCAGGTTGCTGATGGTCAACGCGGGTGCGCCAATCTTGCGCGCGCCCAGGTCGATATGCTCGCCCAGTTCGCGCCCCACCATCAGGTTCACCAGTTGTTCACTGTTGTAATTGGCCATGGGCTCGACGCAGACCAGGCAGCCATCACGCAGCACCGCAATGCGCTGAGCAACCCTGGCCAGCTCTTCCAGGCGATGGGAGATATAGATGATGGAGACACCACGGGCCTGGAGCCGGGTGATCTGCTCGAAGAGCATCTCCACCTCACGGGACGTGAGCATGGCGGTAGGCTCGTCCAGGATCAGCACATGGCAGTCGCCGATCAGGTTGCGAGCGATCTCTACCATCTGTTGATGACCGATTCCCAGCTCGCCTACCAGGGTATCGGGATCGATGGCATCCAGGCCGACCTGGGCCATGGCCTCGATCGCCGCCTTGCGCAGTTGCTTGCGACTGATCCAGCCACCCTGGTTGGGCAGGTTGTCGAGGAACAGGTTCTCGGCCACCGACAGCGTGGGCAGCAGATTGAGCTCCTGCATGACCATGCGGATACCCAGTTCCTCGGCCTGGGTACGACTGCCCGGTCGATAGTCCTGGCCATTGAAGCGCATGTGGCCGGTAGTGGGGCTGACCAGGCCGCCGATGATCTTCGACAAGGTACTCTTGCCGGCGCCATTTTCGCCGGTCAACGCCAGCACCTCGCCGCGCTGTAGCGTCAGGTCGATGCCGGCCAATACCGGTTGCGCATAGGTCTTGCCGATACCGCTGACCGAAAGGACAGCGTTCGCAGCTGAAACAGACATAAGAAACTCCCCATACGCCCACCCTCTCGGGCAGGCGCCGTTGTGCCGCCGGAAAAACTACTTGGTGACCAGCTCAACCGGAGTTTCGATCACGCCATTGGTGCCGGTATCGACCTTCTCGCCCTTGAGAAGCTTCAACGCGACCTCGATGCCGAACACTGCCTGCTTGGCAGCGAACTGGTCGGCCGTGGCCAGGACCCGGCCATCCTTGAGCATCGGCTTGATGGCATTGATGTTGTCGTAGCCGACCACCTGCACCTTGCCAGCCTTGCCCGCAGCGCGTACCGCGGACACGGCGCCCACTGCCATGCTGTCGTTACCGGCCAGCAGTGCCTTGAGATTCGGGTATTCGCTAAGCATGGCCGAGGCTACACGGTTGCCGGCGTCGATTTCCCAATCACCGGACTGCAGGGAAACCACCTTGACCTGCGCGGCCTCCATGGCGTCCTTGAAACCTGCGGTGCGCTGCTGGGCATTGGTGGTAGTGGATACCCCTTCGATGATCCCCACTTCGTCACCGGCCTTGAGCTGCTTGGCCAGGTACTCGCCCACTAGGCGCGCGCCCTTGCGGTTGTCGGGCCCGACGAAAGGCACGCTGATGTTCTTGCTCTTGAGCACGCCAGGGTCGAGCTGGTTGTCGATATTGATCACCGTGATCCCAGCATCCACTGCCTTCTTGATCACCGGCACCATGGCCTTGGAGTCCGCTGGGGCGATCACCAGGGCATTGACCTTGGAGACGATCATCTGCTCGACGATGCGGATCTGGTTGGCAGTATCGGTTTCATCCTTGATGCCATTGGACACCAGGTCGAAATCCGCCGAGTGTTCTTTCTGATAGGCCTTGGCGCCGTCTTCCATGGTCAGGAAGAACTCGTTGGCCAGGGACTTCATGACCAGGGCGACCTTGGGTTTCTGTGGGGTGTCGGCATAGGCCGAAGAGAGGGGCAGCGCTGCACAGGTAGCAGCCAGGACCGCAGCAGCGAGTAGACGTCCAGCAAAGGGCAGCTTCATGGGTTCACTCCGATCTTATGATTATTGTGGGCAACGCCTGCAGGGCATGCGGAACCAGGTGCCGGGTATCGCTCAACGGCCTGGAGGTTCGGAAAAGATAGTCGATTATCCTTCCCGAGAGTCCGCGCAAACGTTTGCGTAAGGCGAACTATGCGAACCCGAATGGGGTTTGTCAACGATGATCACAGCGCAGAGATGCCATCGGCGCACAGCGGGACCGATAGCCAAAAGGAAGCAGCCGCCCAGTGCCTGGCACTGGGCGGGTACTGATCAAGCGGAGGTATTTACCAACTTGCCGGAGGAGCCTGATTCCTTGGCCAGTTCGCGCACCAGGTTGCCCGAAACCTCAGCCAGTGCGGCGTTGGTTTGCGCGACCTGCGCCTGGACGGCCATGACCGCGGTCTGCTTGGCCTCGGGGGTTGGATAGTTGGCGGCCTGGGCAGCGGCCAGTTGCTGTTGCTGCTGCTTGAGCTGCTCCTGCAGCTCCTTCATGCGCTGGAGCAGCATCTTGACGACGATGCTGTGGTTGTCGCCCTCGCCGCCCGCATCGCCGCTCTCGGCCTTTTCCGCCGGCTTGGCCGAACCGCCACCGACTCGTAAGGTTCCCGAGTCTTCGGTCCCCAACGCTTGCGGAGCGCCTTCGGCACTGGCATCGCTCAACGCATTGATGGTCGCGGGTGACTTGCCATTGATCAGAATGGCCCCCGGTCCTGGAAATCCGACTGACAGCGACATATGAACTCCTGGTTAAAAAGATCCTAAAAGACTCATCGACCGCTTCAGAACAATCTTTAATTCATGAGCGAAAAACCCGCACACGGCTTGCGTTTGTCGCTTTCGGTTTGCCGAACACCACACCCAGAAACGTTCGGAATCCCGGACATAAGCTTGTCAATGTCCGTCAAAAATAGAAATAAAATTGATATAAATCAGTAACTTAAAATAAATATCTGGCCAAGGTAGCGCTGGTACAAATCCTGCTCAACCCGCGGTGCCCCGCCGCATACAGATCTGCAGCCGAGGTGTTTCTAGATGAACCTGCATCAGCACTGTCTCACTACTAGAGAGAAAACAATGAAATCTGCCTTCAAAACCTTCGTTCCGGGCGCTTTGGCCCTGCTCATGCTCCTACCCGCAGCCCTGCAGGCCAAGGAAGCTGAAACCCAACAGAAACTCTCCAACGTGGTGATCCTCGCCACTGGCGGCACCATTGCCGGCGCCGGCGCCAGCGCGGCCAATAGCGCCACCTACCAGGCAGCCAAGGTTGGCATCGAGCAACTGATCGCTGGTATTCCCGAGTTGAGCCAAGTGGCCAACGTACGTGGCGAGCAGGTGATGCAGATCGCCTCGGAAAGCATCACCAATGAAAACCTGCTGCAACTGGGCCGCCGCGTAGCCGAGCTGGCCGATAGCAAGGACGTGGACGGCATCGTCATCACCCACGGTACCGACACTCTGGAAGAGACTGCCTACTTCCTCAACCTGGTGGAAAAAACCGACAAGCCAATCGTAGTCGTCGGCTCCATGCGCCCAGGCACTGCCATGTCGGCAGACGGCATGCTCAACCTGTACAACGCTGTATCCGTGGCCGGCAACAAAAGCTCCCGGGGCAAAGGCGTACTGGTGACCATGAACGACGAGATCCAGTCCGGTCGCGACGTCAGCAAGATGATCAACATCAAGACCGAAGCCTTCAAGAGCCCATGGGGCCCGCTGGGCATGGTGGTGGAAGGCAAGTCCTACTGGTTCCGCCTGCCAGCCAAGCGCCACACCATGGACTCGGAATTCGACATCAAGAACATCAAGAGCCTGCCTGACGTAGAAATCGCCTACGGCTACGGCAACGTCAGCGACACTGCCTACAAGGCACTGGCTCAAGGTGGCGCCAAAGCCATCATCCACGCCGGCACCGGCAACGGCTCGGTATCTTCCCGCGTGGTACCGGCCCTGCAGGAACTGCGCAAGAACGGTGTGCAGATCATCCGTTCTTCCCACGTCAATGCTGGCGGTTTCGTACTGCGTAACGCCGAACAGCCTGACGACAAGTACGATTGGGTCGTGGCTCACGACCTGAACCCACAAAAAGCCCGCATCCTGGCCATGGTCGCCCTGACCAAGACCCAGGACAGCAAGGAACTGCAACGCATGTTCTGGGAATACTGATTCCCTGCTCGGCCGTATCAGGTCGAGCAAGCGCTCAACCGCTCACCCCAACGGGTGAGCGGTTCCCCTCCTGCGACTTCCTCGTGTTAAAAAATCCTCGGCTGTGATGAGACAAATGCGCAAAGCGTTGTCAGAGGAACTTCTTGAATTTTAAGCAGTTGCGAAATTTCCTACAGTTAAATACTGTATGTGCGTACAGCTTAATAAGGATTGTTCCGTGGCCACAACCCAAACACCCCTCAGCTCCTACGAACGCCTGGGTGTTCGCATCCAGAAAATCATCAACTCCCCTACCGCCCAGAAATCCAAGGCAGCGCTGATCTTTCGCCTGCCCGATGAACCACAGGAAGAATGGGAACGCCTTCTGGAGGAGATCGCCGAAAACGACAACGTCACCCTCGCCTATCGCGACGATGGCGGCGTGCAGATTTTCTGGATCGTGCCGAAGGAAGACTGAGTCGATGATTGTCCGTTGCCTGGCTGTACTGCTGTTTTTCGTTGCCCTGACTGCCCAAGCCGATGCACCTCGCACCTTCACTGAAGCCAAGAAGGTCGCATGGAAACTCTATGCCCCTCAATCCACCGAGTTCTACTGCGGCTGCAAATACAATGGCAACCGGGTAAACCTGGCAGCCTGTGGCTATGTGCCGCGCAAGAATGCCAAACGAGCCGAACGCATTGAGTGGGAGCACATCGTGCCGGCCTGGCAGATAGGCCACCAACGCCAATGCTGGCAACAGGGCGGGCGCAAGAACTGCTCGCGCAACGATACGACCTATCAACGCGCCGAAGCCGACCTGCACAACCTGGTGCCCAGCATCGGCGAAGTGAATGGCGACCGCAGCAACTTCAGTTTCGGCTGGCTCCCCGAACAGTCAGGTCAATATGGCTCCTGCCTGACCCAAGTGGACTTCAAGGCCAAGAAGGTCATGCCCCGCCCATCCATTCGCGGCATGATCGCCCGCACTTACTTCTACATGAGCAAGCAGTACGGGCTACGCCTGTCCAAGCAAGACCGCCAGCTCTTCGAAGCCTGGAACAAGACGTATCCAGTGCAGGACTGGGAGCGCCAGCGCAATCAGAGCGTGGCGTGTGTGATGGGTCGCGGTAACGAATTCGTTGGCGTGGTCAACCTCAAGGCCTGCGGTTGACACAAGATCGCCCGCGGACGCGGGCGATCTCATCATGCGGGAAACAGCGTCACTGTGCGTCGTGATGCTCGATGACCGAGACATCGATATCACGCTTTTTCGCCTTGACCAGCTTCTCGACCACTTCGGCCTTCTTCGCCTCCGCCTCGGCCTGGGTAGCGAAAGGCCCGACCAAGACCCGTTGCTTGCCGTCCACTACCATCACATTGGACATGATCCCGTGCTCGATCAGCCAGCCGGTGAGATCGCTCACCGCCTGAGGCAGCTCACTGCCCACCAGCACATCCCACTGCGGCGCACCGGATACCTGCGCCGGCTGCACCTGCGCCGCCGAAGCGCTCTTGTTCGCCTCGACACGCTTGCCTTCGCCGCAACCGGCCAATCCCAATACCGCCAACGCTGCCACCGCTATCACTACTGTGCGCACAACCTACTCCCATAAAGTCAGACACAGGATTTTAGCACCCAAGGCGTGAGGGACCTTGTCACAAAATCGGTTCGAAACAGGAAGAATGATATTTATTGCGTCTGTATAGTTGCGCCTTGGGAATTTATAGATCTTCTGCGCGTCAGAAAGAGGCACCCACTGAGTGGAACTTCGCACTAATCTATACCTAAGACCGACCTCTGCACTGTTTCAAACTGGTGCCCTACCAAGCTATCAAGGAGAAGATCATGCTGATACTCACCCGCAAAGTCGGTGAAAGCATAAACATCGGTGACGACATTACGATCACCATTCTCGGCGTCAGCGGCCAACAGGTCCGTATTGGCATCAATGCACCAAAAGACGTTGCGGTACACCGCGAGGAAATCTACCAACGCATCCAGGCGGGACTTACTGCACCGGACAAACGCGAAACTCCTTGAATAATATGAGCACCAGCCTGTTGCCCACGCACAATGGCTGGCGCAACGCGTCTCTCGTTCGCCTTGAGCTTTTCTCCGCAGGTCACCTGAACCTCCCGATTCGGTGACAGGCACAGCCGGCCCCCAGCCACTGAACTGTCACCCCCCTTCGCCAACATCCCCTCCGAGAACAAACCCAACCTCCGGCTCCCGGCACGCAGCACCCTATCCGGCAAGCGTCGTGACGGGCCTGGCACTCAGGCATCCACCGACCTGGAACCCAGGTCCTCATTGAATCGCAGCAGGTAGCCATCCGGGTCCTGTACCAGCAGGTTCAACTGGCCGCGCAGCAAACCATCCTGCCGATACCAGCACTCCTGGATCGCCCTGCGCAGGACCACTCCCGCTTGCTTCAGGGCATTGGCCAACCCATGGATATCCGGGCACTCAATGGACAGGTTCATGCCTCGCCCCAAAGGTGCCTGCAAGGGACCGACACGCCACTCCGACTCTTCCAGGTCATCCTGCTCCAGCATCAGCTGGCTGCCATTGAAGGAGAGAAAAGCAAAGAAGTGCTCTGGCCGCTGGTACTCCACCTTGAAGCCCAGGGTATCGCGATAGAAAGACAGGCTACGCTCCAGGTCCGCCACCAGCATTTCCGGGACCAGGCTATTCATTTGAAACATCGTGGGCATCCATGGCTCGCTGATCGAACCGCGAGACTACCCCTCAAGCGGCTGACAATGCAGCCGTGCTTACCAACAATTACAATTGAGCCAGCATCACCCCTCTCGCCATGCCACTTGCGGCTACCACCATCAATACCAGCAGCAAGGCCTGCAGGTGACTGATACGAGCGAACAGCCCGGCTCGCCCGGTGTCAGGCATGGCACCGCGCGCCAGGATCACCCGCCACCTGATGAAGGTCGACATGGGGAGGACTTCCAGCACCAGGATCACGATGAACAACGCCATTTTCAGGTGAAACAACGGTTGGTGCAGGTAATAGTCCGTACCTTTCTCGTAGCCGCCGAACGCCCTGGGCAATCCAGTCGCCAACAACATCAGCGCCGTCAGCCCCCAGGCATTGTCAGCCATCAGCACCGAGCGAGCCCCTGCTTCGGCCTTCTCCAGTCGACGCAAAGCCGAGCCACGAGCCAGAACCGCTGCGAAAGCGCCAGCGAACCCCAACAAATGTACCGCCGCCAGAAACCAATGCATCAACATGGCGCTCGCCTCCATCTGATTGATCGACATATCCGGACAACTCATCAATGGCCCAAACGAAAAAACGACCTATCGCGAATCCGAGGATCCAACGATAGGTCGCCAGGTCATTCAATCCCTTAATGACCCGCCTGACTCAAGCATGGCGCTCGAGCAAGACCTTGCTCCACAACGTGAAGGCCGCCAAAGGCGTCCAGGCCGGGTTCGATGTGTGCTCCTGAAGACACAAGTAACGATTGCCCTCATAGCTCACCCCGTCCCCCTTGCGATAGTGCTGGCCAACACGCCACTCGGGGAACTTCGGATCGACCGCGCCACCTGCCGTCCTCGCAGTCACGCTGCGGCTGGGCAGGGACTCACGTCCCTGGGTATCGGTGGCAGTGACGAAGTAGTTGTACTGGGTATCAGGGTTCAATCCCTGATCGTCCAGGCCCAGGGACGCCGTGTTTCCCACGGCCTTGCCATCGCGATACAGAGTGTAGAACTCCACCGGGCGCACACTGCCGGAAAGACTCCAACTCAGCCGCACATTGTTGCGACCACTTTCCACCACCGCCAGGCTACCAGGAGCGCCCGGGCGCTCTGGTTCACCACCATCGCCATGGATCAACGGCGCATAGCGTTTACAAAACTCCCAGCTGTAGGGTGTCCCTTGCCGGTTGATGCCGTCATCCCAGTTCACCGACCAGGTCATCAGCCCCTTGATCCCGTGCCCCGCCTTCTGCAAACGCTTGAAGGCATTGCCCAGCGCCGCCGGATCGATGACATAGCCTGTGGCCGCTGCGTCAACGTTGCTCGGCAGGCCGATCACCAGTTTGTCCGCCGCAATGCGGGTAAAACCACGAGTTCCCGAAGCCAGGCTGTCGCTCAGGTAGAACAAGAAATCCTCTTTCATCGCATCATTGTTCTGGGCGATCCAGGCGCCCTGCCCGCCATTGGCTTCCGACACCCAGAGTCCATCTCCGCCCTGGTTGTAGTACTGCGGCGCAACAAAATCGTAATACCCCTCCAGTGCCTGCAAGTAGGCCACGTACTTGCCATTACTGGTCAGGTAGGGGAACTCCGGCGCCATGCTGATGATGAAGTGCTTGCCCTGGCCAGCGTAATGGTCCTTCACCAGCTTCAATGCCGCCGGCAATACGCTCTTGTTATCGGCAAAGTCGATGGCGCTCTGCTCCAGGTCGATGTCCAGGCCATCGAAGCCATAGGTTTCGACCAGGCGGATGATCTCGTTGGCCAAGGGCTGCTCGTTGCCCTTGTGCAACTCGATATGCGCATCGGCGCCACCCAGGGAAATCAACACTGCCCGCCCCTGGCTGTTGAGTACGCCCACCTGACGCCGGAACTCGGCGTCAGACAGGTTGTAGGGCTTGAAGGTGGGAATGCCGTTGCCTTTCATGAAGGCCACCGCCACCACGTTGTACTCCTTGGGTACATCCAGCAGGCTCAGGTTGGCGAACTGCCCGCGCTGGTAACCATCGGCGGCGCCAGCGGCCCAGTTGTGCCAGAAGCCCATGAGGATCTTCTTGCCGGCGAGGCTGGGCATCAGCGATGCGGCATCGGCGGCCTGGCTCTTGATCAAGGAAAAGTCGATTGTATCCATGTTCTATTCCTTCAGAACTATTAAAAGAGTTTCTTCCACCGCAACTTACTTGAAGTCCAGATCGAAGGCCTGATAGAAAGCGTTACCGGTATTGGCAACAATCCAGGCCAGAACTACAACATGGTGCCCCTTCTTGTTCTTGGGCAGCACGACTTCATGTTCGGTCTTGGCTTTCAATTCCGGGCCATGGGCGTGATACGGAACTTGAGTATAGAAGTCCTGATAAAAAGCCTTGGGCTCAAGTTGCGCACGGCTGATCCGTTGTTTCGGATCCCAGCCATCTTTGGTGATGAACCAGCTATAACCACGGGTAACGTGTGGAGCGCTGTAAACCCACTGCACCCGGAATACTTGCCCAGGCTCCACGTTCACCAGCGGCCAGCTGAATGGACGATTGAGTTTCTTCGACATTTCTTCGTCGGTGAAGTTGACGCAATCACGCGCATCAGTCTTGCCACCGCTGAGGATATGGCCATCCGCGGGCGGTGCGACACTGGGTTCGTCGCTACCGTAAGGGGCAGGAAACGGTCCGGCGCCCAGGGCTGGCAAGTTTTTTCCGCCTTCCATTTCGTTGACCTGCCAGGTGCCCAGGAGACCCAGATCCACCGCCACCGAACCGCGGCTGGAAGGAGATACGACACGACCATGTTTAAGTTGAGTTTGTGGCTTATTCATTTCTTTCACTCCATTGATTAATTAAAACTCGCTCTTGGCGAGCACTTTTAACTTAGCGCACTTTTTTCGATTTTTTTCATGCCCTCAGCAAGTAACCACTTCGACCAATTTGCAAAAAACAGCGCAAAGCCCATTAAACCCTGGACTTCCTTATTTGCACTGACAATTTGAAGAGTCAATGTATTACACGCTTTTCTGGAGCAAAAATGACTTTTCCCCGGTTTATTCCAGAGAAGAACTTGAAACCAAGCCTGAAAAATCAAAGTTCCAAAAACGACAAAACCCGGCCAGGGCCGGGTTTGCAGGAAACGCGCTGAAGGCTTACGCCAGGGGGGAACTACAAGCAGGTGGCCAAAGCCGCCAATCGACGCTTGGAAACAAAGTTGTCTTCGACGGCGTAGAAACGGATAGCGGTTGCCGCCCCTTCGGCCTTGATATCCACGAAAGATTCGGCGGACCGGGTATACACCGTGTAGCCACCGCCCTTGCCCGACTCCAGATAGGCGGCGGCGTCAACGCCGAATACAGCCTCATCCTGCCAGGCGAACTGCACGCACTGCGCCACTAACTGATCGGCCTTGGCCGAACTCAAGGTTTTGGCGGGGGCCTTGGCCCGCGCATCATCCATGGTGGAGCTTGCACAGCCGGCCAACAGAGCCGCCACCGTTACCGCCATCAAAACCCGCATGCTGCCTCCTGGTCGCGTAAAAACGCGAGAGTATCGCTCAGGCGCTGGAAAAAAGCCGTCCAGGGGCGAGAAAAAACCCGCGCCGGGATTCAACATTCGGCCAGGGACGACGCCAACTGAGCTATAGCCTCCTGGTCGTCATCACCAAGATGACGGTAGTTCTGGATGATGCTGCTTTCATCGGCGCTCAGGCTGCCCTCGGGCAGGCGTGAAGGCTCGCCGGTCAATACGTAGAGCAGGTCGACCCCATGGCGTCCGATCGCCATCAGGTAATCCGACTTGGGCACCCGCTCACCGCTCTCATAGCGCCCCTGGGCATTGGCCTCGACCCCACCGATAGCCCCGAATTCCTGCTGGGAAAGCCCCAGCGCCTTGCGCTGTTCTTTCAAGCGCTCACCGAAGGTCTGCATAACCATCCTCATTCGACAAGGTGATGGTTGTTACGACCGCGACCATTGGCGAAGGTGCCCATTGTGTAAAATGGCCCATTGCCAGCCATCGGACAAACGATTAACCTTCGCGCCCCTTCCCACACTTTTGACAAGGAGACTCATCATGGAACAGCTGATCACCCCTTGCAGGACGTGCCTGGTTTAAACGCTGCATCCGCTATTCGTTAGCGCCTTCGCTTAATCCCGCTTCGTCCTGCCATTACCTGAATATTTTTTTCCAATCAGGAATTGGACATGGACACTTGCATCCGTCATTTGTCGAACGGCGTCTCTCTGATCGCGTCCGACACCACCTGGATCGAAGACAAAGCGCTCCAGCAACTGCACACCACCGCCCAACTGCCCGGCATGCGCCAGGTCGTCGGCATGCCTGACTTGCATCCCGGCCGGGGCTACCCGGTAGGCGCGGCATTTTTCTCCACCCAGGTGATCTACCCAGCCCTGGTGGGCAACGACATCGGCTGCGGCATGGCGCTGTGGCAAACCGATATTTCCAGCATTCGCCCGAACCTCGACAAGCTGGAAAAGAAGATCGGCAACATCGACCTTCCGCTGGATGAGCAGTGGGATGAAGAACGTGAGCAACTGGGCCTGCCGGTGACCGGCCACGAGCACTCCCTAGGCACCATTGGGGGTGGCAACCACTTCGCCGAGCTGCAACAGCTCGACCAGGTGTACGACACCGAGGCCCTGCAAGCGCTGGAGTTAAATCCCAAGGCCCTGCTCCTGCTGGTGCACAGCGGCTCCCGAGGCCTGGGGGAAGCCATCCTGCGCCGCCACGTGGACCAGCACGGGCATCAGCCCCTGGAGGTCGACAGCGTCGCCGGCGCCCAGTATCTGCAGCAACACAATGAGGCCTTGCGCTTCGCCGAGGCCAATCGCCGGTTGATCGCCGAGCGGCTGCTTTGCAACCTGCGGGCCAAGGGACATGCCGTACTGGACATCAACCACAACCTGGTATCGCCGGCCAACGTCGAAGGAATCAGTGGCTGGCTGCATCGCAAAGGGGCCACGCCTTCGGACGTGGGACCGGTGGTCATCCCGGGCTCTCGGGGCGACTACAGCTACCTGGTGCAACCCGTCCCGGCCACCGCCAGCCTCTATTCCCTGGCCCACGGGGCTGGACGCAAATGGCTGCGCAGCGACTGCAAGGGCCGCCTGGATGCGCGCTTCAGCTTCGAACAGCTCAAGCGCACCCAACTGGGCAGCCGGGTGATCTGCGAAGACCGCGGCTTGATGTACGAGGAGGCCCCCGAAGCCTACAAGAGCATCGACAGCGTAGTGGGCAGCCTGCGTGATGCCGGGCTGGTGAAGATCATCGCCCGACTCAAGCCGGTACTGACCTACAAGCGCCGGGGGTGCTGCTGATGTTGTTGCTACAACTATCCTCGGCCCAAGGACCGGTCGAATGCGAAATTGCAGTCACCAAAGCCTTGCGCCAACTGTACCGCGAGGCCGAAACCCTGGGCGTTCGCATCAGCATCGTGGAACAGATTGCCGGCCATGGCGGCAACCACTGCAAGTCGGTCCTGACCAGCCTCGACGGCGAGCAGGCCGAGGAGCTGGCCCAGCGCTGGACCGGCACCCTGCTCTGGAGCTGCAAGAGCCCTTCGCGGCCCGGCCACAAGCGCAAGAACTGGTATTTCGCCGGCCAGCTGTTCAGCCCGCCCCAGGGCGCCCAGGAGAGCGAGATCCGCTTCGAAGCCATGCGCGCCTCAGGTCCCGGCGGCCAGCATGTGAACACCACGGACTCCGCCGTGCGTGCCACACACCTGGCTACCGGTATCAGCGTGAAGGTGCAATCCGAGCGCAGCCAGCATGACAACAAACGCCTGGCGCGCTTGTTGATCCAGCAGCGCCTGGAAGCCCGGCAACAGCAAGACCAGGAACAACTGCGCCAGGATCGCCGCTACGCCCACCACCAAGTAGAACGCGGTAATCCGGTGCGCACCTTCAGTGGCATGACCTTTACCTCCCAGGAGTAAGCTCCTCACACGGGGGGGTTGCTTGGTGGCCAACTCCCCGCCCTCCAACAGAGAGGCTGCGGACGTGCCGAAGGATGCTTGGCAGCGATCATAAAAGCAGCTGCGCCGCTCCATCAGCCCACGATTGGGCACACCAGGAAAAACATGGTCTATGCTGGACTGTGAATACTCCTGGCACCAGTTATTTATGCTGTCTGGAGTCAATATCTGCTAGCTCGACCTCCTTACGAGAACAAGATGACTTCTGACTTTTATCGAAAAAATAAATACTTGCATGAATTTTATTTTCAAATTAATTTAGCAACCTGCCAGAATTATGCTCACCAGACTCAGTCAGCCTTTTACTCAATAAAAAGCTAAACTTTAGGCTGTTTTGAACAACATTTGAGACTTCACCAATCTGGGCGCGCATGAAAAATGTGAGAACTCTCATGAACGGACAAAGCTTGCTGCTGTCTAACGAGCTCATCAGGCATCAGAGTCATTCACAATAGTATTTTTAGTCTATCAAGAAATAAGGCACATACTTTTTTGAACATGCACTCCCAGCCTCATCTACAAACTTCTACAGAAGAAATTGATTTGCTCGAATTATTCAGCTCAATCTGGCGACAGCGCACGACTGCAATCAGCGTCACCCTTCTAGCTGGATTAATCGGTACCAGCTATGCGTTTTTAGCACCTCGCGAGTACCAGGTCAGCAGCGTACTACGACCCGCCGCGATTAACGAACTCGACGCACTGAACCGCTCAGAAATTTATACGCTACCACCGGCAGAAGCACTAAATAAAGTAGGCGCAAGAATAGACTCCTATGACGCCCGATTAAGCTTCTTCAGAGCCAACCCGGGATTATTCGAAGCCTTCAAAAAACCGGGGCAAAGTTTGGAACAAGGATTTGAGGAGTTCAACAATAACTCTCTTAGCCTCGTAATCCCAGACCCCAAGAAAGTCGATCTCAGCAGCTACATACAGTTAAACATGCAGTACCCTGAGGGCACCAATGGCACCGCAATCCTGAATGGTCTTGTTGACCATGCTATAGGATTAGAGCGAGCACAAATTGCCGCCGACCTGAAAGTTATCATCAACAACCGCCTAACAGAACTTCAAGGCAAGATTGATGTCGCTCGCTCAAACTATGAAATCGACAAGGAATGGAGAATTGCCAAGTTACTGGAGGCCGATAAGATAAAACGAGCCCAGCTGCAAGATGAATTAGCTGGCCTACGACTCCAGATGAACAAAGTTCGCGCTAATAGAATCGCAGAACTGGGCGAAGCCATCTCCATAGCAAAGTCAATGGGAATCAGGACCCCCACTACCCCATCCAGCATGGCTACCGCCGACAGCAGGCCAAATCAGGTCATGCGAACAGAAGTCAACAACCAAGCCATCCCGCTGTACTTCATGGGAACCGAAGCGCTTGAAGCAGAGCGCAATACACTGCAGAAGCGTAAAAATGATGACTTCACCAACGAGCGCGTAGCTGAAATTGCCAAAGAGTTGAAACTGCTGGAAGCCAACCGAGAAGTCGAAACGATGAACAAGCGCGTAAACGAAGATATATTCCTGCAGAATATAGAAACCCTACGCGCCGAAAAGACCAGATTGAGCAATCTGAACATCGACATGAGCACACTGAAACTAGTGACCATAGACCGCCGCGCACTACAGCCTCGAGCGCCAGCAAAACCCAAGAAAGCACTCATAATAACCCTTAGCCTTACTGGCGGCCTTATGTTGGGCATGCTTGCTGCACTGACTCGCAATACTATCCAGTCCCGCCGAAGAGCAGCACTTAGCAAACCCACCCACCAATGATGCCCACCTCATCAAGATAGAGAAGCAAATACCTGGCGATCCGGAGCCCCTCCCCTCCGGATGCCAGATATCTATTTACCCCCTAGAGCAACCACCATTCAATTTCAGGCTTTTAGCTGTCAACTAAACCCCCGGACACGACGTTAAGTTTTTCTCGACTGGGCTGGCGGACGCCTGCTCATCATATAATTGATGGAGTCAAACCTAGCTCTACCGATGCATCAAGTAATGACCAATGTATTGGGGTATCTCTTGAACCGCCATATAGCCCGCGACTGATATCTATTCAGCCTTCAAACTGCGATACACACCAATAGCTCAACGACTACTCGCGCCTTGATGCCCGCGAGAATGGCAAAGCAGCTGACAACAGCCATGCTGCAAGCCCTGACGCGAGTGAAATAACACCCCGCGCCTGAGGCAGGCCTCGCCGCTCGCTACCACACCCTGCGCCTTGATACATCCGACTTGCTCGACAGCACTCAGCCTGGGCAACGGAGGACGATGGAAAGCGCCCCAAGCATTTCAATGCTCTTCTATACCATGGCTGCAATGGCGCACCTCCCCCGATCGCCCGAGCGACGCCAATTCCTTCATGAACGACAAGGAGCGCGACGCCCTGAACGGCGATGACGGCGCCCGCTCTCGCATCAACACCTTGGACTTCGACCACTGTCGTAATCATCAACATCTCCCTTCCTGGAAAAAGCAATCAAACTGACCAGGCTCGCCACCCCAACATTCGCTGACGCGATCGTCGCCAACGACGCAACACTGGCGGTCCCTACTAGCGCTCGACTACTTATCGTGAGCAACCTTCTGACGCGCTCGAAGAGAAATGCCTGCCGGATCAGGCAGCACCCCTCCCGGAACAAATAAAGTTCAAGCTCGAACGCTAATGGCAGGATCCAGGACGGGGGGAGCAGACTTTCTCACGTGCTGCTGCCAAGGGATTGGCCGAACACAACAATACAGAGCTCACGCCGGCTAAGCGGGAAGTAGAGAAAAAGCATCGACGCCATACGCTCAACGGACAAGATTGATTATTGAGGCCGCGCCCACGTCAACCTGGCAGAAGCGTGCTATACGCCCGCCCCGGCCAGCCTTTAGCGTCGGTACAACACAGTGTCCCGCTAAAGCCAGCTGTCGATATAGAGAAAAATACACCTACCGCCTCACCAGAAAAGACACTGGATGATGAACAACCTGCGCACCTAAAAATCACTACAGACGCTGCGCAGGGCGGTCGGGAAACGCTTGAGGTCGCCACTGGCGTCGCCACGCGGCACTACAGGCCAAAGGCTCACAGCCTTGGAACGATCGATGTCAAGAATCATTGGACATCAGCTACACACGACCCCATCACCTGAAAGCTCAGCAAGACCTGGAACGCTGTGTACGCCCATGAGCGCGCTCCAGCCAACGAGCCCAACTCTTCATGAGATCTGTGCCTAGGAGCATTGCTGCACAAGCAACAAAATCTACCCCAGGAATATGCTCAGACTCTCACAGGACACGCGGACGAGAAAATGACAACGCACTATCAAGTGGGGCACAGCGAAAAGAAGATCGAGCACCTGGAGGCGTGCGCCGAGCTGGCGTTCTGAGATGGGAGTCTTGCAAAAGTTTTGCAGAAGCTTTGCAGAAGCTTTGCAGAAGCTTTGCAGAAGCTTTGCAGAAGCTTTGAAAACCGCAGACAACAAAAAAGGGCTCACCTTTCGGTGAACCCTTTTTAGACCGCCCAGCAGAGCGGATTTTGTTTGGTAGGCGCGATTGGACTCGAACCAACGACCCCCACCATGTCAAGGTGGTGCTCTAACCAACTGAGCTACGTGCCTGCTGTGAGGCGGCATTCTACGGAATTCCGGAGGGGTGTCAACACCTTTTTTTCAGCTAAGCCTATGAATATGCGAATTTTTTAATTCCCGAGGGGTGAAGAAGTTTTTCGCCTGCTCTGGCAGCCCATTTGCAACTCAGGTAGCATCGCCGCACTCGTAAAATATATTAAACACAAGAGGTCGCAGGATGGCGCACATTCCATACCCACAGTCCTATTACGCCGCTTCAGCCAACGCCGCCCCGGAACGCCCCCAACTGCAAGGCGAGATGGAAACCGACGTCTGCGTGATCGGTGCGGGTTACACCGGCCTGTCCAGCGCCCTCTTCCTCCTGGAGAACGGCTTTCGCGTCACGGTACTGGAGGCCGCCAGGGTCGGCTTCGGCGCTTCCGGGCGCAACGGCGGACAGATCGTCAACAGCTACAGCCGCGACATCGATGTGATCGAGCGCAGCGTCGCCCCCAAGCAAGCGCAACTGCTGGGGCAGATGGCGTTCGAGGGGGGCAAGATCATTCGCGAACGCATCGCCAAGCACAAGATCCAGTGCGACCTGAAAGACGGCGGCGTGTTCGCAGCCCTGACTGGCAAGCAGATGGCTCACCTGGAGTCACAGAAGCGCCTGTGGGAGCGTTACGGCCACACTCAACTGGAACTGCTGGATGAGCGCCGGATTCGCGAAGTCGTGGCCAGTGACCAGTACCAGGGCGGCATGCTCGATATGAGCGGCGGCCACATCCATCCGCTGAACCTGGCTTTGGGCGAAGCGGCCGCCGTCGAGTCCCTGGGCGGCATCATCCACGAACAATCCCCTGCCGTGCGCATCGAGCGTGGAGCCTCTCCCGTGGTGCACACCCCCCAGGGCAGGGTCCGCGCCAAGTTCGTGATCGTTGCTGGCAATGCCTACCTGGGCAACCTGATTCCGGAGCTCGCAGCCAAGTCCATGCCTTGCGGCACCCAGGTGGTCACCACCGAGCCCCTGGGCGACGAACTGGCAGCCAGCCTGCTGCCTCAGGACTATTGCGTCGAGGACTGCAATTACCTGCTCGATTACTATCGCCTCTCCGGCGACAAGCGCCTGATCTTCGGCGGCGGCGTGGTGTATGGCGCCCGGGACCCAGCGAACATCGAGGCGATCATCCGCCCGAAGATGCTCAAGTCCTTCCCGCAGCTCAAGGATGTGAAGATCGACTATGCCTGGACCGGCAACTTCCTGCTGACCCTCTCGCGCCTGCCGCAAGTTGGTCGCCTGGGAGACAACATCTACTACTCCCAGGGCTGCAGCGGCCATGGCGTGACCTATACCCACCTGGCCGGCAAGGTCCTGGCAGAGGCCCTGAGAGGCCAGGCAGAGCGCTTTGACGCCTTCGCCAACCTGCCTCACTACCCCTTCCCTGGCGGGCACGCACTACGCGTCCCATTCAGCGCCCTGGGAGCCTGGTACTACAGCCTGCGGGACAAGCTCGGTTTCTGACGAGGCTGTTCTTCACCCACAAAAAAACCGCCAGCCAGGCGGTTTTTTTGTGGGCAAACCATAACGATAGAAACTACAGAGGCGAAAAACAAAAACCCCGGTCTTGCGACCAGGGTCTTTGCTGTTTCGTTGCATCAAGGCGTTCAGTGGTCCTTGAGGCATATATGGCGCAGCGGACGGGACTCGAACCCGCGACCCCCGGCGTGACAGGCCGGTATTCTAACCGACTGAACTACCGCTGCGTATCGCTTGGACTTACATCCAGGTGAAACTTTTAAATCATCTGACCGAGACCCTAAGGTTTTCGATCTCAAACCAGGCGAACCTGATCTGGAAAATATGGCGCAGCGGACGGGACTCGAACCCGCGACCCCCGGCGTGACAGGCCGGTATTCTAACCGACTGAACTACCGCTGCGCGTCGGTTGGAGGCTTCCTTGGAAGCTTCCGCCTTTCTTTCGAAAGGTACTCAGGAAGTGGTGGGTGATGACGGGATCGAACCGCCGACCCTCTGCTTGTAAGGCAGATGCTCTCCCGGCTGAGCTAATCACCCTTTGCTTCGCTGAGGCCGCGAAATTTACGCACGTATCGAAGCTAAGTCAATAGCAGGATTGAAGTTTTTTCAAAAAACAACTTCAAGCACCAAGCTGCATGCCCAAGGAAAAACGCGAACGGTGCGCCAAGGCATCACCGCTCCAACCTGCTTACCTGCAGAAAACTTCAGCCCTGGTAAATCATCTTCTTGGACATACCACCGTCCACCACGAATTCCTGGCCGGTGACGAACCCTGAATTACGCGACAACAGCCAAGCCACCATCGCCGCCACATCCTCCACGGTCCCGACCCTACCAGCCGGGTGCTGGGCATGATCGGCCTCCGACAATGGCTCCAGGCGCCGCACTGCTGGATCACGGGCATCGATCCAGCCCGGGCTCACCGCATTGACACGGATCTCAGGCCCCAGGCTGACAGCCAAGGCATGGGTCAAGGCCAGCAAGCCGCCCTTGCTCGCCGCGTAGGCCTCGCAATCCGACTCGGATTGACGGGCACGGGTGGAAGCCAGGTTGACGATCACACCACCATGGGCTCGAAGATAAGGCGCACAGTGCTTGGCCAGCAGCATCGGCCCGCCAAGATTCACCGCCAACACGCGATTCCAATGCCCCAGGTCCAGGCTTTCCAGGGTCATGTTGTGCGGATCAGCCATAGCGGCATTACACACCAGGGCATCCAGGCGCCCGAAACGCCCCAAAACCTCGGCAACCCCCTCGGCCACCTGCTCTTCGTCGGCGACATCCATGGCAATGAACAAGGCATTTTCGCCCAGTACCTGTGCCACTTTTGGACCGCGCTCTCGATCAAGATCGGCAAGGACCACCTGCCAGCCATCACACAGCAGCCAGGTCGCGATACCCAGGCCAATCCCACGGGCCGCACCGGTAACCAGTGCGACGCGACCGTTGCCGCCCCCCTGGGGTGCTGACAACTCGATCACAAGGCAGCCAGGCCGCGAGCCAGGTCGGCCTGCAGGTCGGCAACGTCTTCCAGGCCAACGGCAATACGGATCAAGCTATCGCGAATGCCCGCAGCCTCACGCTCCTGAGGCGCCAGGCGCCCATGGGAAGTAGTACTCGGATGGGTAATGGTGGTCTTGCTATCACCCAGGTTGGCGGTGATGGAGACCAAGCGAGTAGCATCGATGAAGCGCCACGCCCCCTCCTTGCCTCCCTTGACCTCGAAGCTCACCACGGCACCGAAACCGCGCTGCTGGCGCTTGGCCAATTCATGCTGCGGATGACTGGCAAGCCCTGCGTAATGCACTTTCTCCACGCCAGGCTGCTGCTCCAGCCACTGCGCCAGGGCCAAGGCATTGGCACAATGGGCACGCATACGCAAACTGAGAGTCTCCAACCCCTTGAGAAAGACCCAAGCATTGAAGGGACTCAGGGTCGGCCCTGCCGTACGCAGAAAACCCACCACCTCTTTCATCTGTTCACTGCGACCAGCGACAACACCGCCCATGCAGCGGCCCTGGCCGTCGATGAACTTCGTAGCCGAATGCACCACCACATCAGCCCCAAGCATCAAGGGTTGCTGCAACGCAGGCGTGCAGAAACAGTTGTCCACCACCAGCATCGCCCCCTTGGCGTGGGCCACCTCGGCGAGCGCGGCGATATCCACCAGTTCAGCCAGCGGATTGGATGGCGACTCGACGAACAACAATTTGGTATTGCTCTTGATCGCCGCATCCCAGCCAGACAGGTCTGCCAAAGGCACGTAGTCGACCTGCACACCAAAGCGCTTGAAGTACTTTTCGAACAGACTGATGGTGGAGCCGAACACGCTGCGCGAGACCAGTACATGGTCACCAGCGCTGCACAGGCTCATGACCACGGAAAGAATGGCAGCCATGCCAGTGGCCGTAGCCACGGCCTGCTCGGCCCCCTCGAGGGCCGCGATGCGCTCCTCGAAAGAACGCACGGTGGGATTGGTATAGCGCGAATAGACGTTGCCTGGCACCTCGCCCGCGAAGCGCGCGGCCGCGTCGGCGGCCGTACGGAACACATAGCTGGAGGTGAAGAACATCGGGTCACCATGCTCGCTCTCCGGCGAGCGGTGCTGGCCGGCACGCACCGCCAGGGTATCGAACGCTACACCTTCAAGGTCGCTGTCGAGCCGACCCGCATCCCAATCCTGACTCATGCCACCTACTCCTAATCTCTTCGTGAATACTCTGGATCAGTTGTTGTACAGATCGATGATCGCACTGACTGCCTGGGTCTTGGCTTTCGAGGCATCGTTGCGGGCGTTCTCGATCTTGTTCAGATACGCCTCGTCGACATCGCCGGTGACGTACTTGCCATCGAAGACCGCGCAATCGAAGTTCTCGATTTTGATCTTGCCACCACCGACAGCCTCGATCAGGTCCGGCAGGTCCTGGTAGATCAGCCAGTCGGCACCGATCAGGTCGGCCACGTCCTGGGTGGAACGATTGTGGGCGATCAGCTCGTGGGCGCTCGGCATGTCGATACCGTACACGTTCGGATAACGCACGGCTGGGGCCGCGGAGCAGAAGTAGACGTTCTTCGCGCCAGCCTCACGGGCCATCTGGATAATCTGCTTGCAGGTGGTGCCACGCACGATGGAGTCGTCCACCAGCATCACGTTCTTGCCGCGGAACTCCAGCTCGATGGCATTGAGCTTCTGGCGTACGGACTTCTTGCGCGCCGCCTGGCCCGGCATGATGAAGGTCCGGCCGATGTAGCGATTCTTCACAAAACCTTCGCGGAACTTGACCCCCAGGTGGTTGGCCAATTCCAGGGCCGCGGTGCGGCTGGTATCCGGGATCGGGATTACCACGTCGATGTCATGCTCGGGGCGCTCGCGCAGGATCTTCTCGGCCAGCTTCTCGCCCATGCGCAGGCGCGCCTTGTAGACCGAGACGCCGTCGATGATCGAATCAGGACGAGCCAGGTACACGTGCTCGAAGATGCACGGGGTGAGCTGCGGGTTGGTGGCGCACTGGCGAGTGTAGAGCTTGCCTTCCTCGGTGATGTAGACCGCCTCGCCCGGCGCCAGATCGCGGATCAGGGTGAAGCCCAGCACATCCAGGGACACGCTTTCGGAGGCGATCATGTACTCCACGCCTTCATCGGTATGGCGCTGGCCGAACACGATCGGACGGATGCCATGGGGGTCGCGAAAGCCAACGATGCCGTAGCCGGTGATCATTGCCACCACCGCATAACCACCCACGCAGCGGTTGTGCACATCGGTCACCGCGGCAAACACATCTTCCTCGGTGGGCTGCAGCTTGCCGCGCTGGGCCAGCTCGTGAGCGAACACGTTGAGCAGCACCTCAGAGTCGGAGCTGGTGTTGACATGGCGAAGATCGGACTCGTAGATCTCCTTGGCCAACTGCTCGACATTGGTCAGGTTGCCGTTGTGCGCCAAGGTGATGCCGTAGGGCGAGTTGACATAGAACGGCTGGGCCTCGGCAGAGGTAGAGCTGCCTGCGGTCGGGTAACGCACATGACCAATGCCCATGTGACCAACCAGGCGCTGCATGTGCCGTTGCTGGAACACATCACGGACCAGGCCATTGTCCTTGCGCAGGAACAGCCGGCCATCATGACTGGTCACGATACCGGCAGCGTCCTGGCCGCGGTGCTGGAGGACGGTTAGCGCGTCATACAGCGCCTGATTGACGTTCGACTTACCGACGATACCGACGATGCCACACATGCGACGCAACCCCTACTTAATGAAACTGAACTGAACCCATCTTACTGAGGCGTTTTGGCCGGTAAGAGGTGTTCCTTGAACGGTATTTCAGCGGGTACGCTGATACCGCTGGCCAGCCACTGACTGCTCCAACCCAGGATCAGGTTCTTGGACCAGTCTGCAACCAATAGAAATTGTGGCACCAGCCGAGACTGTTGCCACCAGGAATCCTGTTGTACCGGCCCGAGACTCAGAAGCCCGACCGCAACAACCACCAGCAACGCGCCACGGGCCGCGCCGAAGGCCATGCCCAGGAATCGATCGGTACCGGAAAGACCAGTGACGCGAATCAATTCGCCGATGAGATAATTGACCATTGCGCCCACCAGCAAGGTGGCGACAAACATGATTGCGCAGCCCGCGATCACGCGAGCCGAAGGAGTTTCGATATAGGCGCCGAGGTACTCGGACAGTGAGCCACCGAACATCCAGGCGACGACTCCTGCGATGATCCAGGTGAGCAACGACAAGGCTTCTTTGACGAAACCGCGGCTCAAGCTGATCAAAGCGGAAATAGCGATTATCGCAACAATCGCCCAGTCGACCCAGGTAAATGGCACAGTGCAGCCTACAGACAGATAAGGCGGCGCATTTTAACAGAGCGCTTGGCTGTCGGTAAGCTGCGATTCACTATGCTTTCAAAATCAGGCAGATAGCCTCAACCACGCTCGGGCTGGAAACGCACCACGAACCCCTTGAGGTTCTGCTGACGTCCCAATAGGTCACGCAGGCGATCAGCCTCGGCCCGCTCGATCAATGGCCCGACGAATACCCGGTTCTTGCCCTCGGCAGAGCGGATATAAGCGTTATAACCCTGGCTACGCAGGGTTTTCTGCAGGTTTTCTGCACCCTCCCGGCTCGACAGGCTGGCCAACTGAATCGACCAACTGACGGACAAGCCATTGGCATCGACCCGACTTTGAGTGGTGTCGGGCTTGGCTGCTACCACCGGCTGCGCAGGTGCAGGCGCGGGGGTCGGAGCAGGTTTCGGCGCGGGCACTGGCTTGCTCGCCACCGGAGCTGGTGCAACTACCGGTGCACTCGGTGCGATTGGCGTAGAGGGCGCCGGCTGCTGTACCGCCACCTCATCGGCGGGGACCGAACCTTCAGGCAGCGGCTGCGGCTGCGGAACCACCACCGGCTCGACCTGGACTTGAGGCATGGCCGAAGGCTGTGGCGCGGCTGGCGCCTCGACCACGACATGACGCTGCTCGTCCTCTCGCGAGAACAGCATTGGCAGGAAGATCACTGCCAATGCCACCAGCACCAGGGCCCCAACCATGCGCTGCTTGTAGACGTTATCCAACATAGCCATGTGCAGCTTCCTCCGTGGAGCGCCGGGCAAGCCACTCGAGCGCCTCGGCAACACAATAAAAAGACCCGAACAACAAGATTTCGTCACCGGCATCGGCCTGCGCACATTGCGCCTCCAACGCTGCAGCCACGCTGGCATAAGACGCCACCGTGGCCCCAAGGTTCTCTAGCGCAGCCTGCAGATCAGCCACCGGACGGGCTCGCGGCGAATCCAGAGGGGCCACGGCCCAGTGCTGGACCGACGACGCCAAGCACTCGATCACACCCGACAGGTCCTTGTCGGCCAGCAAGCCGAACACCGCCAACCGCCTGCCAGCCACTGGCCGACGAGCCAGGCGCTCGGCCAAGTACTGCGCAGCGTGTGGGTTATGCCCAACATCCAGCAGCAAATCGACGGACTTCCCTTGCCACTGCACACGGCGGCGATCCAGGCGCCCGGTCACTCGGGTCTGCTGCAAAGCAACGCCAATCCGCTCCGGCGACCAAGGCAACCCCGTCAGCAGATAGGCCTGCAAAGCCAAGGCTGCGTTTTCCATGGGCAAGTCCAGCAACGGCAAGTCCTGCAACTCCACCTGGTTGCCCTGAGCGTCCAGGCCCCGCCATTGCCAATGGGTATCCGTCAGGCCCAGGTCGAAATCGCGCCCCCGGAGAAAGAACGGGCAACCCAGCTCCCGAGCCTTATCCAACAACGGCTGCGGTGGATTCAAGTCACCACACAAGGCCGGTGCACCAGCACGGAAGATCCCCGCCTTCTCAAAAGCCACCGACTCCCGAGTGTCTCCAAGGTATTCCACATGGTCGACGCCAATGCTTGTTACCAGGGCGATGTCGGCATCCACCAGGTTCACCGCATCCAGGCGCCCACCCAGACCGACCTCCAGCACCACCGCATCCAGGGACGCATTCTGGAACAACCAGAACGCCGCCAGGGTCCCCATCTCGAAATAGGTCAGGGAGATATCGCCGCGCCCAGCTTCCACCGCAGCAAAGGCTTCGCACAGCTGCTCATCGCTAGCCTCGACGCCATTGATCTGCACCCGCTCGTTGTAACGCAGCAGGTGCGGCGAGCTGTAGACCCCCACCTGCAAGCCCTGGGCCCGCAACAAAGAGGCGATAAAAGCGCAGGTGGAGCCCTTGCCGTTGGTACCGGTGACAGTGATCACCCGGGGCGCCGGCTTGCCCAACCCCATGCGGGATACTACCTGCTGCGAGCGCCCAAGCCCCATGTCGATGGCCGAAGGGTGCAACTGCTCGAGGTAGGCGAGCCAATCGCCCAGGGTGCGCTGGGTCATAGGTTTGCAGGAGCCGGTGGAACCACGATCGGCTCGACAGGCACCGCCACGAACTCAGGCGTCGGCAACCCCATCAGCTGGGCCAACAAACTGCCCAGACGCGGACGCAGGTCCTGGCGGGAAATGATCATGTCGATCGCGCCATGCTCCAGCAGGAACTCACTGCGCTGGAAGCCTTCAGGCAGCTTCTCGCGCACGGTCTGCTCAATCACTCGAGGGCCGGCGAAACCCACCAGCGCCTTGGGCTCGGCGACGATCACATCGCCCAGCATCGCCAGGCTGGCAGACACACCGCCATAGACCGGATCGGTCAGCACGGAAATGAAGGGAATCCCCTCTTCACGCAGGCGAGCCAGCACGGCCGAAGTCTTGGCCATCTGCATCAAGGAGATCAGCGCCTCCTGCATCCGCGCGCCACCGGAGGCGGAGAAGCACACCATTGGGCAGCGATTTTCCAGGGCATAGTTGGCCGCTCGCACGAAGCGCTCACCGACGATAGCGCCCATGGAGCCACCCATGAAGGAGAACTCGAAAGCAGAAACCACCACCGGCATGCCCAGCAAGGTACCGCTCACGGAGACCAGGGCGTCTTTCTCGCCGGTCTGCTTTTGCGCCGCACTCAGGCGGTCCTTGTACTTCTTGCCGTCGCGAAACTTCAAGCGATCGACCGGCTCCAGGTCAGCGCCCAGCTCGGTACGCCCCTCGACATCAAGGAAGATATCGATGCGCGCACGCGCGCCAATCCGCATGTGGTGGTTGCACTTGGGGCAAACGTCCAGGGTCTTTTCCAGCTCTGGACGATAGAGCACAGCCTCGCAGGATGGGCACTTGTGCCAAAGGCCTTCGGGCACCGAGCTTTTCTTCACCTCGGAGCGCATGATCGAAGGGATCAGTTTGTCTACTAACCAGTTGCTCATGCTTTCTTTCTCCAGTACCGGCGGCCCGAACGCTCTGGTTCAAGGCCCCGCGTATGCCCTTGAGCTAAATTCATGTGTACGGCGACGATCGATTCGCTACCGCGGTCAGCACCTGGCTCGACCTGCTCGCAGCGAACTTTTCCTCAACCATCCCGGCAACCTGCAATAGAGCGGTTGCCACTCGATTCCGACCCCGCCCGAAGGCAGGGCCTACCTGTTTTGTACAGTGGAGTTATGGACGGCGGCAGACTGCCAGCCGTCACATCGGCTCACTGTTGTGACGCACTGCCTGCAAGAACGCCTGGATCTTTGCGTGATCCTTGATCCCCTTGCTCCGTTCCACCCCTCCACTGACGTCCACCGCATAAGGACGGACCTGGGCGATCGCCGACGCAACATTCTGGGCCGACAGGCCGCCAGCAAGGATGATCGGCTTGCTCAACCCCTGAGGAACCAGAGACCAGTCGAAGGCCTCGCCGGTTCCACCCGGGACGCCCTCGACATAGGTATCCAGCAGAATGCCACTGGCACGCGGATAAGCCAGGCAGGCCGCGGCGATGTCGTCACCGGCCTTGACCCGCAGAGCCTTGATGTAAGGACGGTGATAACCTTCGCAATCGGCTGCCGACTCATCGCCGTGGAACTGCAAGAGATCCAGCGGCACGGCATCGAGGATTTCCCCCAGCTCACAACGACTGGCATTGACGAACAGCCCGACAGTGGTCACGAAAGGTGGCAAGGCGCCGATGATCACCCGGGCCTGTTGCACGCTCACCGCTCTCGGGCTCTTGGCATAGAACACCAGCCCTATGGCGTCAGCCCCTGCCGCCACGGCTGCCAGCGCATCCTCTATGCGGGTAATCCCACAAATTTTGCTGCGAACGGCTGGCATATCGTTTGAACCCCTGGGCTAAACCGAGAAAGTTTCGGATGGTAGCAAATGCTTTTCCAAGCGTCAGCCGTCAAGTTCCGGGAACCCGCTGAGGAAGTGTGGCCCTATGTATCGCTCTGGCAACTGGAACTCCTCGTTGTATTCGACCTGCACCAGATACAGGCCAAATGGGTGGGCCGTAACGCCACCAGCGCGTCGAGCCCGGCTCTCCAGCACCTCCCTCGCCCACTCCACCGGGCGCTCCCCGGCCCCGATAGTCATCAAGACCCCAGCAATGTTGCGCACCATATGATGAAGAAACGCACTGGCACGAATATCCAGCACGATCATCTTGCCGTGCCGGATAACACGCAGGTGGTGAATCTCCTTGATCGGCGATTTCGCCTGGCACTGGCCAGCGCGAAACGCACTGAAATCATGGGTACCCACCAGGAATGCCGCTGCCTCGGCCATCCGCTCGATATCCAGCGGGCGATGATTCCAGGTGACTTCCTCATTCAGGTGAGCCGGGCGGATCTGGTCGTTGTAGATCACATAGCGGTAGCGCCGGGCAATCGCCTTGAATCGCGCATGAAAGTGCGCCGGCATTTCCTGGGCCCAGGCGACACTGATGTCATGGGGCAAGTTGATATTGGCCCCCATGACCCAGGCCTTCATTGGGCGAATGGCCTGGGTATCGAAATGCACCACCTGCCCACAGGCATGCACACCGGCATCGGTACGCCCCGCACAAGACAGAAGGATGGGGGAATCCGCCACCCGGGACAGGGCTTTCTCCAGGGTTTCCTGGACACTGGCCACACCCGAAGACTGGCGCTGCCAGCCGTGGTAGCGCGACCCCTTGTATTCAACACCCAGAGCGATTCGAGAAAAGCCTGCGGCGGCCATTTCGGCAGCCGCGTTATCAATATTTGCCAAGAATTTACAGCCTGCTGATGTACGCAAAGGCGCACATTATACGGGCAGCGGAAACAGACGCCATGCGCCACCGGGGTTTAGTTGGCGATCCCCCCAAGACAGAAGATTGCGCCGGCCATCGAGCAGGCGTTATATATGAATATATATAGCGATTAATAATAAACACACCCTGATCGAGACCCGAACAATGAACACGAGCAATAAAGAGGCCGTCGGCCTGGCCTACAGCCTGGAAGGCATGCTCCATGCCAAACGCATGACCTGGGAAGCGGTCGCACAGATGGCCAAGCGCATCCAGCCAGGCATGCTCGAGTCGGCTGCCAGGGAAATGGGCCTCGAAGTCCTGCAGAACCTGGGCATGGAGCGCATATGGCACCCGCTACTGATCCGCTTCGGTAGCAACACGCTGAAAACCTTCAAGCAACGTTCCGAAGGCGATCCACAACTGGGCGAAAACGATCTGTTCTTCATCGATCTAGGGGTCGTCTGGGATCGCCACGAAGGCGACTGTGGAGCCACCTTCGTCGTGGGTGACGATGCCGAGATGCACGCCTGCGCCGCTGGCGCCAAAAGCCTGTTCGACCAGGTTTACGATCATTGGAAAACCCATCGGGTAGCCGGCCCAGAACTGTACCGCTATGCCGAGGAACAGGCCCGCGCCGCTGGCTGGGTGCTGAACCTGGAGATCAAGGGCCATCGGGTCAGCGATTTTCCCCATGCGATCTATCGCGCCGGAGACCTGGGTAATTTCGCCGACTGCCCGCAGGTGGGGCTGTGGATTCTGGAAATCCAGATCGCCCACCCTACCCGCCCCTTCGGCGCCTTCTACGAAGACCTGCTGGCCTGATGCCAGGCAGTCGCCACCAACAAAAACGGCAGCCTCATTGGCTGCCGTTCTGTTTTACCCCAGGCCTTATCAGGCCAGGCGAGCAAGCATCTCCTGCGCCTCGCTCTTCTGCCCCTCGCTCCCCTCGCTCAACACCTCGCCCAGGATATCCCGGGCACCGTCGTTGTCGCCCATATCGATGTATGCCTGGGCCAGATCGAGCTTGGTGGCCACCTCATCGCTCCCGGAAAGGAAGTCGAAATCGGCTTCATCAGGTACAGCAGCGGCATCTTCAGCGGTAAAGGTCGGCATTTGTGGCTGGTCGAGGCTCTGGGCGAGCCGATCCAGTTCAGCGTTGACGTCGTCCAGCTCGGAAGCGAAGGCATCCTTGGGCTCGGCGGCATCCATCTCATCAGCCAGGGACAGATCGAAGTCCGCTGACAAATCCAGATCATCCAGCGCCGACTCGGTAACCGTCGGCACATCATCAGCCGGCAGGTCCTTGAGGTCATCCTCAAGACTCATCAGGAACTCATCATCACTTTGACTGGCGGCAGGCAGGTCCGCCCCCAGATCCAGGTCGAAGTCTCCCAGATCATCCAGGCTTTCCTCTGGTACAGCCGGCGCAATCTGCTGTTCGAGCACCGAACCGAAGCTCAGGTCATCATCCAGGGGGAAATCCTCCAGCTCCACGTCCGCCTCTGGCTCTGGCTCTGGCTCTGGCTCTGGCTCTGGCGTCAAGGCTGCTGGCGAAGCGGCTTCCAGATCATCCAGGCTCAAATCGAAATCCGCATCCAGCCCTTCCACCGGAGCAGTCGGTTCAGGAGCCGCTGGCTCGTCCTGCAGCAGCTCCTTGACATACTCGGCGTCCAGCTCGGCTGCGGCTGCCGCCGTAGCCAGCCCTGCGGCCGCAGCTACAGCAACCATTGCCGGAAAGCGGCTCTTGAGCTGCTCGACCTGGGCATGATTATCACCATTGGCAACCAACTGCCGCTCCTGGGTGACGAAGGCGCTGCGGTCGCCCTGGCGAGCATAGACTTCCATGAGTTTCAGACGCAGTTCACTGCGCTGAGGCTCCAGCTTGACCGCCTCCTCAAGGATCGCCGCCGCCTGGTTCAGACGGCCGCCATCGATGTGATTTTGCGCCTGCCCCAACACATCGGTTGCCCGCTCCAGCGGCGCCGCCGGTACTGGCGCAACCACAGGCTCCGGTTTCGGCTCTGGAGCTGGAGCTGGAGCTGGAGCTGGAGCTGGAGCTGGAGCCAGCTTCACGCTAGGCGGCGGAACCTCAAGACCCTCGAAACTCCCCTCGGGCAAATCCATTTCTTGCGCAAAATCGCTTTCCTCGGACAACGCCCGCGCCATGCGCAAGTGCTTTTCTGCTTCCTGCTGAGCCTTGCGACGGCGGGCCAGCAACAGCAACAGCAGCAACAACGCAGCGACCGCTCCACCACCTACCAAACCCAAAAGGATCGGATTGCTCAGCAGATCAGCATATTTGTCTTCATCCGTCTTGGTCGCCTGGGCATCCACCGCCGGGCTCGCAGCCGGCTCACTGACCGGTGCCACCGGAGCGACCGGAGCTGCTGGGACCTCGGGCTTGGCCACCAACTCCGCAGGCATTGGCGGGGCCACTGGCGCTGCAGGCGCGGCAGGTGCCGCACCTTCAGCCTGGAGCTTGGCCAATTGGCTGTTCTTCAGATCGATCAGGCGCTGCAACTTGTCCAACTGGCTTTGCAGATCAGCCATACGATCTTTCAGCTCGGCATTGTCGCGACGGGTCGCGTCCAGGCTTTCCTGGGTCACTGCCAGCTTGTTGTTCAATGCCTTGCTGTCACCTGCGGCACCTTTGCCGCGCGCCTTGCCGGACTCGGCAGAGACCAGGCTCAAGTTGTCCTTGGTGTTGACCTGCTTGGGCAACTTGTCGGTACCGCTACGGCGAGTCGCATCCACTTGCTGCTGGCCACGGGTACCCGCGCGCCGCCCCTGACGCCAGGCAGCATTCTGCGCAGCAACCTCGGCAATGGCCTTGGGCTGCGGCAATGCCGTGCTCTGGACAACGTCAGGCAAGCGCAATACTCGTCCGGTTTTCAGCCGATTGATGTTGCCATCGATAAAGGCGTCCGGGTTCAAGGCCTGGATCGCCAGCATGGTTTGCTGGATGGAAGCACCGTTACGGTTCTTTGCAGCAATCTCCCACAGCGTGTCACGGGCCGAGGTGGTGTATTGCTCCGGCTTGCTGACCTTGTTGGCAGCGGTGACCGGGGCATTGACCGAAGCACCTGCGAGCGGCGCCTGGGCCGCTGCCGCCGCTTGTGGAGAAAACTTCGAAGGATCCAGCAATACGCTGTAGTCGCGCAGCAGGCGACCATTGGGCCACATGACCTGCACCAGGAACTTGACCATCGGCTCCGACAGCGGTTGGCTCGACGTGACGCGCAACACGCTCTTGCCACCGGGGTTGAGGATCGGAGTGAAACTCAGGTCATTGAGAAAGGCTTGGCGATCGACGCCCGCCTTGGCGAACTCTTCCGCCGGGGCCAGGCTCGGCACCACTTCGGCGGCAGTAAGATCCTTGATATCAAGCAGTTCTATTTCTGCTACCAGAGGCTGGTTCAGACTCGACTTCAGGGTCAGTTCCCCAAGCCCAAGCGCCTGCGCCATACCGGAGGACAGCGCCGAGGCGGCCGCTATTGCTAACACCAGTTTGCGAACTTGAACCATAGCCTCATCCTTTGTTTGAACGTTCCTCGGCCAGCGAGAAGGTTTTGTAGCGGCTGCCATCAGGCATTGCGCGGGACCGGGATGGTCACGACGCGCGATTAATTCTTGCATGCCCCGGGAGCACCTGACGGCCACTCACCTCCAGCAACTTGCCAAGCATAGCGCTCAGCTAGATTCATTCTGCAAATTGTTGCCAAGTATCTTTTACAGCAGGTCTTTTATCAACAATTCAGCCAGCTGTACCGCGTTCAAAGCCGCACCTTTGCGGACATTGTCCGAGGTCAACCACAGGTTCAATTGCGCAGGATCATCGACCCCGGTACGAACCCGCCCAACATAGACCACATCCTGGCCCACTGCGTCACCCACGGCCGTCGGATAATCCCCGGCGTCCACCAGCTCCAGGCCCGGGCCAGAATCCAGCGCAGCATTCACTGCGGCCAGATCGACGTCAGCTGCTGACTGCAAAGTCACGCTATAGCTATCGCCAAAAAATACCGGCGCTTGAATGCATGTGACAGAAATCTTCAATAAAGGTAGACCCAGGACCTCACGCAACTCCCTGACCAGGCGTTTTTCCAGCAATGCGTGCCCCTGCGCATCCACCGTGCCTACCTGGGCCAGCAGGTTGAAGGCCACCTGCCGATCGAAGAAGCGCGGCTCCATGGGGCGCACGTTCAGCAGCTCGGCAGTCTGGCGAGCCAGTTCACTGACCGCCTCGCGACCCTGGCTGGAAATCGCCAGGCAAGCCGTCAGGTTGACCTGCTGGATATCCAGCAGCTCCTGCAATGGCGCCAACGCTACTGCCAGCGCCGTGGCCGAAGCACTCGGACTGCTCAATTGCACGGGCTTGCGCAAACCAGCCAGGACCTTGGCATTGGCCTCAGGCACTACGCTGGGCGCCTGGGTCGACGGCAAGGCTCCCGAGAGATCGATCACCGCGCAGTTGGCGGCAGTGGCGCGAGGCGCAAAACTCAGGGTCACCGCCGGACCGGCGGCAAAGAACGCCAGCTGGGCCTTGGCAAAATCGAACTCGTCGACTTCACGCACACGGATGTTCTTGCCACGAAACGGCACCGAATGCCCCGCCGACTCGCTGCTGGCCAGCAGGTACAGGTTGGCGATGGGGAAATCGCGTTCTTCGAGAATCTGCACCAGGGTTTCACCGACTGTGCCGGTGGCGCCGATCACGGCGATATCAAAGGACGGAGTCATGGTGCTACCTCAGGCAAAACGGGGAGCGGCACTTTACCCGGCGGGCGATGACGAGGCAATTCGCCGGCCAGCCGCAGCCGATCAAGGCATAAAAAAACCCGCGCCCAGGATGGGCGCGGGTCGTTTCAAGCCAATCGCGCAATCAGCGCTCCAGCAAGATCCGCAGCATGCGGCGCAGCGGCTCGGCCGCGCCCCACAGCAATTGGTCACCCACGGTGAAGGCACCGAGGAACTGCGACCCCATGTTCAGCTTGCGCAGACGGCCCACCGGAATGTTCAGGGTACCGGTGACCTTGGTCGGGCTCAGCTCCTGCATGCTGATCTCACGCTGGTTCGGCACCAGCTTGACCCAGGGGTTGTGCTGGCTGATCAGCCCTTCGATGTCGGCGATCGGCACATCCTTGTTGAGCTTGATGGTCAGCGCCTGGCTGTGGCAGCGCATGGCGCCGATACGCACGCAGATACCATCCACCGGGATCGGGTTCTTGAAGCGGCCGAGAATCTTGTTGGTCTCGGCTTGGGCCTTCCACTCTTCGCGGCTCTGGCCGTTGGGCAGTTCCTTGTCGATCCACGGAATCAGGCTGCCGGCCAGCGGCACGCCGAAGTTCTCGGTTGGATAGGCATCGCTGCGCATGGCCTCGGCCACCTTGCGGTCGATGTCGAGGATGGCGCTGGCCGGGTTGGCCAGGTCATCGGCGACCGCGGCATGGGTGGCGCCCATCTGCTTGATCAGCTCGCGCATGTTCTGCGCGCCGGCGCCAGAGGCCGCCTGGTAGGTCATGGCGCTCATCCACTCCACCAGGCCGGCTTCGAACAGGCCACCCAGGCCCATCAGCATCAGGCTGACGGTGCAGTTGCCGCCGACGTAGTTCTTGGTCCCGGCGTCCAGTTGCTGGTCGATGACCCTGCGGTTCACCGGATCGAGGATGATCACTGCGTCGTCCTGCATCCGCAGGCTGGAAGCAGCGTCGATCCAGTAGCCCTGCCAGCCGGCTTCGCGCAGTTTGGGGAAGACTTCGCTGGTGTAGTCGCCACCCTGGCAGGTCAGGATCACGTCGAGGGTTTTCAGCTCTTCAATGCTGTAGGCGTCCTTGAGCGGGGCAATATCCTTGCCTACCGACGGACCCTGGCCACCGACATTGGAAGTGGTGAAAAACACCGGTTCAATAAGATCGAAGTCCTGCTCTTCAAGCATCCGCTGCATGAGCACGGAACCGACCATACCGCGCCAACCGATCAGACCTACACGTTTCATCGCAACTACACCTATACAAAAGTGGGCCACTGTCTGTGCAGTGGGCCCGAAAGATTACAGATTCCGCAGCGCCGCGACTACTGCATCGCCCATTTCCTGCGTACCGACCCGAGTGCAGCCGGCCGACCAGATGTCACCGGTGCGCAAGCCCTGGTCCAATACCCGGCTCACGGCCTGCTCGATGGCATCCGCCGCTGCGGTCAGGTTGAAGCTGTAGCGCAGCATCATCGACACCGAGAGGATGGTCGCCAGCGGGTTGGCGATGCCCTGCCCGGCAATGTCCGGCGCCGAACCGTGGCAAGGCTCGTACATGCCCTTGTTGTTGGCGTCCAGGGATGCCGAAGGCAGCATGCCGATGGAACCGGTGAGCATCGAGGCCTCGTCGGAGAGGATATCGCCAAACATGTTGTCGGTGACGATCACGTCGAACTGCTTGGGCGCGCGCACCAGCTGCATGGCCGCGTTGTCGACGTACATGTGGCTGAGCTCGACGTCCGGATAGTCCTTGGCCACCTGCTCGACCACTTCACGCCACAGCTGGCTGGACGCCAGGACGTTGGCCTTGTCCACCGAGCAGAGCTTCTTGCCGCGCACCCGCGCCATGTCGAAGCCGACCCGGGCGATCCGCCGGATTTCGCTCTCGCTGTAGGGCAAGGTGTCGTAGGACTGGCGCTCGCCGTTCTCCAGCTCGCGGGTGCCGCGGGGAGCACCGAAATAGATACCGCCGGTCAGCTCGCGGACGATGAGGATGTCCAGGCCCGAGACGATTTCCGGCTTCAGGCTGGAGGCATCGGCCAGTTGCGGATAGAGGATCGCCGGCCGCAGGTTGCCGAACAGCCCCAATTGCGCGCGGATCTTCAACAGCCCGCGTTCCGGACGAATGTCACGCTCGATCTTGTCCCACTTCGGGCCGCCCACCGCGCCCAGCAGCACCGCATCGGCGGCACGGGCCCGGTCCAGGGTCTCATCGGCCAGGGGCACGCCGTGCTTGTCGATGGCCGCGCCGCCGATCACATCGTGGCTCAGCTCGAAACCCAGGCCGTACTTGTCATTGGCCAACTCCAGGACCTTGACCGCTTCGGCCATGATTTCCGGGCCAATACCGTCACCAGGGAGAATCAGAATCTGCTTGCTCATGCATTCCTCGTTCGTTCTGTCGGCACGCCCTTGGGCGCACCCGGAAAAATTCTATCGTTCGGCCCACAGTACCAGTACATCTGTACTGAACGAGCCATCGGCCTCAATCTGAAAATATTCGCGCACTTCATTGCCCATCGCCTGCTGCAACTGGCGAATAGCCACCCTCAGCGGCTCCGGGGTGCGCATGCGCTCGACCCAGGAACTGAACTCCAAGCGCAGGCGCTGCCGGGCGCTGCTGCGGGCCTGCAACCCGGCCTCGTTGAGCTGGTGCAGCCATTCCCCGGCCGAATAGTCGCGGACATGGCTGGTGTCGCGCAGCACTTCGACGCTCTGCAGGTAGGTATCCAGCAACGGACTGCCTGGCGACAAGACATCGATGAGCGCCGCCACGCCACCGGGCTTCAAGACCCGGCGCACCTCGCGCAGGGCCAGGCCCAGGTCGCTCCAGTGGTGGGCCGAGTAGCGACTGAAGACGAAGTCGAACTCACCATCGGCGAACGGCAAGCGCTCTGCTGCACCGGCTACCGTACGGACGTTACCCAGCTTACGCTCCTGGGCCGCCGTTGCCACCACGTCCAGCATCTGCTGGGAAAGGTCGTAGGCCACCACCTCCCTGACCAGCGGCGCGACATGGAAACTGACATGCCCGGCACCGCACCCAAGATCCAGCACCCGGGCCTCGCCCTTGCCCGCCACCTCGGCCTGCAACAGCGCGAACTCGGCGCCCTGGGCGTGCACGGCACTGCTCAGGTAGGCCGCAGCCTGCTCACCGAATTGCTTCTGTACCACCTGACTATGGGCATTGCTGGTCATGATTGGGTCCTTGTGATCAGGGAGAAACCGCACTCATTGGCCTGCTCCAGCAGGAGCCGGCCGGTCGGCGCTCAAGCGTCGCGGAACAACCAGGGTTGGCGCTGTTTGTAGCCGACTTCGAAACTACGGATGGCGTCGGCGTCCCGCAGGGTCAGGCCGATGTCGTCCAGGCCATTGAGCAAGCAGTGCTTGCGGAACGCGTCCACTTCGAAGCTGTACTGCTTGCCATCCGGGCGGGTCACGGTCTGCGCGGCGAGATCGACCGTCAGTTGGTAACCCTCGGTGGCTTCGCTCTGCTGGAACAGTTCGTCGACTTCTTCATCCTTGAGGATGATCGGCAACAAGCCGTTCTTGAAGCTGTTGTTGAAGAAGATGTCGGCGAAGCTCGGCGCGATCACCGTACGGAAACCGTACTCATCCAGCGCCCACGGCGCGTGCTCGCGGGAGGAGCCGCAGCCGAAGTTCTCGCGGGCCAGCAGCACGCTGGCACCCTGATAGCGCGGAAAGTTGAGCACGAAGTCCTGGTTCACCGGGCGCTTGGAATTGTCCTGGTTGGGCTGGCCCACATCGAGGTAACGCCACTCGTCGAACAGGTTCGGACCGAAGCCGGTGCGTTTGATCGACTTGAGGAATTGCTTGGGAATGATCTGGTCGGTGTCGACGTTGGCACGGTCGAGCGGTGCGACGAGGCCTGTGTGCTGGGTGAATGCTTTCATCTCTGGTCTCCTCAGGCCTGCATCAATTCACGTACATCGATGAAACGACCGGTCACCGCGGCAGCCGCGGCCATGGCCGGGCTCACCAGGTGGGTACGTCCGCCGGCGCCCTGGCGGCCTTCGAAGTTGCGGTTGGAAGTGGACGCGCAATGCTCGCCGCTCTCCAGGCGATCAGGGTTCATCGCCAGGCACATGGAGCAGCCCGGCTCACGCCACTCGAAGCCAGCCTCGAGGAAAATCTTGTCCAAACCTTCCTGCTCGGCCTGGGCCTTCACCAGGCCCGAGCCCGGCACCACCAGCGCCTGCTTCACGGTGGAGGCAACCTTGCGCCCCTTGGCCACGGCCGCGGCGGCGCGCAAGTCTTCGATGCGCGAGTTGGTGCAGGAGCCGATGAATACCCGGTCCAGCTGGATATCGGTGATCGCCTGGTTGGCGTTCAAGCCCATGTACTTCAACGCCCGGACGATGGAGTCGCGCTTGACCGCATCGGCCTCGACAGCCGGATCCGGTACGTTCTGGTCCACCGCGAGCACCATCTCCGGGGAAGTACCCCAGCTGACCTGCGGCTTGATGTCCTCGGCACGCAGCTCGATGACGGTGTCGAAATGCGCGTCGGCATCGGACACCAGGTCGCTCCAGGCCTCTACGGCCTTGTCCCAGTCGCTGCCTTGCGGCGAGAACGGGCGACCCTTCACGTAGTCGATGGTCTTGTCATCGCAAGCCACCATGCCGACGCGGGCACCCGCCTCGATGGACATGTTGCAGATGGTCATGCGGCCTTCCATGGACAGATCGCGAATGGCGCTGCCAGCGAACTCCAGGGCGTGGCCGTTGCCGCCCGCGGTACCGATTCTGCCGATCACTGCGAGGACGATGTCCTTGGCGGTCACGCCGAAGGGCAACTGGCCCTCGACGCGCACCTGCATGTTCTTCATCTTCTTGGCCACCAGGCACTGGGTGGCGAGCACGTGCTCCACCTCGGAAGTGCCGATACCGTGGGCCAACGCGCCGAAGGCACCGTGGGTCGAGGTGTGCGAGTCGCCACAAACCACGGTCATGCCCGGCAAGGTGGCCCCCTGCTCCGGACCGACCACGTGGACGATGCCTTGGCGGATGTCGTTCATCTTGAATTCGAGGATGCCGAAGTCGTCGCAGTTCTCATCCAGGGTCTTGACCTGGATGCGCGACACTTCGTCGGCAATGGCGTCGAGGCCACCTTTGCGCTCGGCCTGGGTGGTCGGCACGTTGTGGTCCGGGGTGGCGATGTTGGCATCGATGCGCCATGGCTGGCGACCCGCAAGGCGCAGGCCTTCGAAAGCCTGTGGCGAGGTCACCTCATGGAGAATGTGGCGATCGATGTAGATGAGCGACGAACCATCGTCACGGCGCTTCACCTCGTGCATTTCCCAGAGCTTGTCGTAGAGCGTCTTGCCAGCCATCGGACTCTTCCTCATCAGCTTGTTTCTATGCCCCAGGCCCTGATCGTGCATCGATCAATAACCCCTTGGCTTGTGAGGCTGATGCTATGGCGTTAGATTAAATAACTCAAATTCATATTTTTCATACTTTGGATAACCAACTGGAATGTCATGATGGATCTGGCCAACCTCAACGCTTTCATCGCCATCGCCGAAACCGGCAGCTTCTCCGGCGCCGGCGAACGCCTGCACTTGACCCAGCCCGCCATCAGCAAGCGCATTGCCGGGCTGGAGCAACAGCTCAATGTGCGACTGTTCGATCGCCTGGGTCGCGAGATCGGCCTAACCGAAGCCGGACGCGCCTTGCTGCCACGGGCCTACCAAATCATCAATGTGCTGGATGACACCCGCCGGGCGCTGACCAACCTCACCGGAGAAGTCAGCGGCCGCCTGACGCTGGCCACCAGCCATCACATCGGCCTGCACCGCCTGCCACCCTTGCTGCGGGCCTATACCCGGCGCTACCCACAAGTGGCCCTGGACATCCAGTTCCTCGATTCGGAGGTGGCCTATGAGGAAATCCTCCACGGCCGCGCCGAACTGGCCGTCATCACCCTGGCTCCCGAGCCCCACGGCCTGGTCAAGGCCACCGCGGTCTGGGACGACCCGCTGGACTTCGTCGCCGCCCCGGAACACCCGTTGGTCAGCAATGGCCAGGTCAGCCTGGCGGATATCGCCCTGCATCCGGCGGTTTTTCCCGGCGGCAACACTTTTACCCACCACATCGTGCAGCGCTTGTTCGAGGCCCAGGGCCTGACGCCGAACATCGCCATGAGCACTAACTATCTGGAAACCATAAAGATGATGGTCTCCATCGGCCTGGCCTGGAGTGTGCTGCCGCGCACAATGCTCGACGAACAAGTGGCGCGCATCCCTTTACCGGGCATACAACTACACCGCCAGCTAGGCTATATCCTGCATACCGAACGGACGCTGTCGAATGCTGCGCGGGCTTTCATGGCCTTATTGGACGCACAGGTCGATTGGCCAGGGAACCCGGCATAAGTATTCCGGGTTTTGCCCGTGCCCTGTCGCCTCCCGCCATGAGCCCTCGCGCCAAACGAACTACTCAGCACAAGGCCTGATCACCATGCCCAAACCCGCTGACCGCATTCCGCCCATGCCGCGCATCCACGCCGTCGACCCCAGGGAGTCGGAACAGAGCTGGGAAAGCGCACCGCAGCTGCTCGCCGCCTTGAACGGCGCGCGCCTGGGCGCTTGGTATTGGGATATCGAAAGCGGGCAAATCAGCTGGTCCCGGGGCACCCAGGCACTCTTTGGCTTCGATCCACGCCAACCCCTGCCGGAAAACCTCGAATACCTCGACCTGCTACCCATCGAAGACCGCGCCAGGACAGTGCGCGCCTTCCACTCGGTACTGGCCGGGGCTCCCCTCGAGCATGCCATGCACCACCGTATTCGCTGGCCTGATGGCAGCCTGCACTGGCTGGAGATCAACGGCAGCGTGCTGCCCGACAAGCACGGCAAGCCCAGGATGATCGGGGTCATCCGCGAAATCACCCACCAGCGCCAGCGCGAAGAAGCCCTCAGCAGCTCGGAAAAGCGCTTCGCCACCTTGTTTCATCTGTGCCCCAACATGGTGCTGCTGACCCGCCTGGAAGACGGCCTGATCAGCGAAGCCAACCAGTACTTCGAGAGCCAGTTCGGCTGGCCTGCCGAACACGTGATCGGGCGCACCACCCTGGAAATCGGCCTATGGGTCAATCCCGAACAACGCGCCCAGCTGATCAAGGCTGTGCAACACAAGGGCCAGGCCGCCAGCCTGGAAGTGCAGCTGCGCTCCAGCAACGGCCAGATCCATGACGGCATTCTCAGCGCACAGAAGGTCGAACTGGAGGGCAAGGCCTTCCTGCTCAGCACCTTTCTGGATACCAGCGAGCGCAAGCGAGCCGAGCAGGCGCTCAAGGACAGCCAGGAGCGCCTGGACCTGGCCCTGGACTCGGCACAGCTGGGCACCTGGGACTGGCACATCCCCAGCGGCATGCTCTACGGCTCGGCCAGGGCGGCACAACTGCACGGCCTGGAGCCCGCCCCCTTCCACGAGTCCTTCGATGCCTTCTTCGAAGGCGTGCCCACCGAAGAGCGCAACTCCATGCGTGACGCCTATCGCAGCCTGCGCGAGGGTCCGGCGGGCAACTACCAACTGACCTATCGCGTGCAACTGGCCGACGGCAGCTCTCGCTACCTGGAAAGCCGCGCCCGCCTGTATCGCGATGAACAAGGCAATCCGTTGCGCATGGCCGGCACCCTGCTGGACATCACCGAGCAAGTGGAGCGCGAACAACGCCTGATCACCTCCGAGGAGAAGTTCGCCAGCCTGTTCCAGGTGAGCCCGGACCCGATTTGCGTGACCCTGCTGGAAACCGGCCAGTTCATCGAGATCAACTCCAGCTTCACCCAGACCTTTGGCTGGACCCTGGATGAAGTGCGCGACCGCAGCGCCGAGCAGATCGGCCTCTGGGAAGACTCGGCCCCACGCCTGCGGCGTATCGAACAGGTGATCCGCGAACAGGCATTGAACAACGTGGCGGTGGTGGTCAATCACAAGGACGGCCAACCGCTGACCTGTATCATTTCCAGTCGCCAGATCATCGTCGACAAGCAGCCCTGCATCGTCACCACCTTGCGCGACATTACCCAGCAGCAACGCTCGGAGGCGGCCCTCAAGGCCAGCGAGGAGAGGTTCGCCAAGGCTTTCCACTCCAGCCCCGACGCTATCACCATCACGGAACACGACACCGGCCGCTACCTGGAGGTCAATGACGGTTTCTGCCGGCTGACGGGCTACCGAACCGACGAGGTACTCGGCCACTCCATGCACGAGATCGGCATCTGGGCCGAAGAGCTCCAGCTATCCGCGCTGATGAGTGAGCTCAAGCTCAAGGGCCGGGTGCATCACCTGGAAATGCTCGGGCGCAACAAACGCGGGGAAATCCTCACCCTGGAAGTCTCGGTGGAGCCGATCACGCTCAATGAAATCCCCTGCCTGCTACTGACCGCGCGGGATGTCAGCCTGCTGAAGAATGCCCAGGCCCAGATCCGCCACCTGGCCTACCACGACCCCTTGACCAACCTGCCCAACCGCGCCCTGCTGATGGACCGCCTGAGCCAACAGATCGCCCTGCTCAAGCGCCATAACCTGCGAGGCGCCTTGCTGTTTCTCGACCTGGACCACTTCAAGCACATCAACGACTCCCTCGGGCATCCGGTGGGCGATACGGTACTGAAGATCATCACGGCACGCCTGGAGGCCAGCGTACGCATGGAAGACACCGTGGCGCGCCTGGGCGGCGATGAATTCGTGGTCCTGCTCAGCGGCCTGGAAGGCTCGCGCAACGAGGTCAGCGAACAAGTCCGGCAACTGGCCGGCACCTTGCGCGAGCTGCTCTCCGAGCCGATGTTCCTCGATGGCCAGCGCCTGCAGGTCACCCCTAGCATCGGCGTGGCCTTGATCCCCGACCACGGCTCGACCCCCACCGACCTGCTCAAGCGAGCGGACATCGCTCTTTATCGCGCCAAGGACTCAGGACGCAACACCACGCAGATGTACCACAACACCATGCAAAAGGCCGCCAGCGAGCGCCTGCGCATGGAGACCGACCTGCGCCTGGCACTGTCCCGCGGCGAATTCAGCGTGCATTTCCAACCCCAGGTCAATGCCCGCGACAACCGCATCATCGGGGCCGAGGCGTTAGTGCGCTGGCAGCACCCGGAGCTCGGCGCACAATCGCCAACGGAGTTCATCAAGGTACTGGAAGATAGCGGCCTGATCCTCGAGGTAGGAACCTGGATCCTCGACGAATCCTGCCTGGCCTTCAGCCAGTTGATCGAGCAGGGCCTGGTGAATCCATACCAGTTCAGCCTGTGCGTGAACATCAGCCCGCGACAGTTCCGCCAGAACGACTTCGTGGAGAGAATCGAGCACAGTCTGGCGGCCTATGCCCTGCCCTCGTCACTGCTGAAACTGGAAATCACCGAAGGCATCGTGATCCAGAACCTGGAGGACACCATCAGCAAGATGCGTCGCCTGAAGAAGCTGGGTGTCAGTTTCGCCATGGACGATTTCGGCACGGGATATTCCTCCCTGACCTACCTCAAGCGCCTGCCGGTGGATACGCTGAAAATCGATCAATCCTTCGTTCGCGACGCCACCCATGACCCCAACGATGCGGAAATCATCCGGGCCATTGTCGCCATGGCTCGCAGCCTGGAGCTGAAAGTGATCGCCGAAGGCGTAGAGACCCAGCAGCAACTGGATTTCCTGCAGGGACTGGACTGCCATTTCTACCAGGGCTACCTGCACAGCCGGCCATTGCCCCTGGAGGAGTTCAAGAAGCTGCTCAAATGACCGGCACGAAAAAGGGCGCCACCTGGGCGCCCTTTTCTTGCAATGCCTTGCTTAGTGCTGCAAAGCCGGTTGCTGCGCACCATTGATCGGAATGCGCTTGGGCTTGGCCTCTTCCGGCACGACCCGCAGCAGGTCGATGTTCAGCAGGCCGTTGTTCAAGGCCGCTGCCTTGACTTCGATGTGGTCGGCAAGACGGAAGGACAGCTTGAACGCGCGCTGGGCGATGCCCTGGTGCAGGTAGGTGACACTCTCGTTGGCGTCACGCTTGCCGCCGCTCACGGTCAACACGCCTTTCTCCACTTGCAACTCCAGGTCCTGCTCCTGGAAGCCGGCGGCCGCAATGACGATGCGATACTGGTCGTCGCCGTGCTTTTCGACGTTGTAGGGTGGATAGCTGCTACCCGGCTCGTTGCGCAATGCCGATTCGAACAGGTCATTGAAACGGTCAAAACCGACCGAGGAGCGAAACAGGGGTGCCAGGGAAAATGCAGTACTCATGGGTAAATCTCCTGATATTCAGCGAGTGATTGTCTCCGCGACCCGAATTCGGCATCGCGTACCCAAGAGATATGGACCACCCAAGGCATTTCAAGAGCGGCCACGCAAATTTCGTCAGGCGGCCTCGCTGCATGGCACGCCCAGCAGCCTGCCAACCTGCTCCAGCTCGGTTTCCCGGCGCAACGCGGTGAACAACTCGACCGCCTCGGGGTAGTTGCGGGTCAACATCGCCAGCCATTGCTTGAGCCGCCCCGGGGCCGAACGCGGCGTCAACTGCTCCACCACCTGGGCCCAGAAGTCATGGATCAATGGCAGTAACTCGGCCCAGGACATCTCCACCACCTCTTCACCAGCTCGCGCTGCAGCGATTTGCCGGGCCAGGTCCGGACGCGAGACCAGCCCGCGCCCCAGCATGATGTCCTCGACCCCGCTGATTTCCCGGCAGCGCCGCCAGTCCTCGACGCTCCAGATATCGCCATTGGCGAACACCGGCACCTTGACCACTTCCTGCACCCGAGGGATCCACTCCCAGTGGGCCGGCGGCTTGTAACCATCGACCTTGGTCCGCGCATGCACCACGATATGCTCGGCGCCGCCTTCGGCCAGCGCGGTAGCGCATACCAGTGCGCCATCCGGGCTATCGAACCCCAAGCGCATTTTCGCCGTGACCGGGATATGCGCCGGCACCGCACGCCGTACATGCTCGACGATCTGGTTCAGCAGTTCGGGCTCCTTGAGCAGCACCGCCCCACCCCGCGACTTGTTGACGGTCTTGGCCGGGCAGCCGAAGTTCAGATCGATGACCTCACTCCCCAGCTCACAGGCCAAGGCTGCGTTCTCGGCCAGGCAGACCGGGTCGGAGCCCAGCAGCTGCACGCGCAGCGGCACACCAGCCGCAGTCTGTGCGCCCTGCAACAACTCGGGAGCGAGCTTGTGGAAATAGGCAGGCGTCAGCAGACGGTCGTTGACACGGATGAACTCGGTGACACACCAGTCGATCCCGCCAACACGGGTCAGTACATCCCGCAGGATGTTGTCGACCAACCCCTCCATGGGCGCCAGGGCAATTTGCATGAAACACACTCGACGAAAACAGGCGAAAAAACGGGCGGCAGTTTACTGGGTTTCACCCGCGAGCAGTACTTTGCCGTAGCGCCCCATCGCAGTGGCCAACCAAGGCAGGCCTATAGGAAAGCGCTCAAGACCATTGCAATGCCGGTCCGTAGCCATCGAGAAACTCGGCAGGCATGCGCTTGGGCTTGCCGCTGGATAGCTCAATGCAGACGAAGGTGGTCTGGGCCCGCAACAAGGTGCTGCCGTCACTCGGACGAACCAGCTGGAAGCGCCGGGTCATCTTCAGGCGCTGGTCCCAATCGACGATCCAGGTGGCCAATTGCAGCTCATCGCCCTCATAGGCCGCCGCCAGGTAATCGATTTCATGCCGCACCACAGCCATGGCTCGGTCCAGCCGGCGATATTCGGCCAGGTCCAGCCCCAGGCGCTGGGAATGGCGCCAGGCGCAACGCTCCAGCCAGGTGACATAGACCGCATTATTGGCATGCCCCAAGCCATCGATATCCTCGGCCGCCACCTGCAAATCGATGATGAATGGCGTTGCCAGATCCCAACTCATGCTCAACTCCCGGTGAGTTTTTTGACCGGGGCAGTGTACCGGATGCCCAGGTGTATTGGCGCACCCATAAATATCACCTCATAACCGAGCCACAGGGTGAAACGCCCTCCCCGCAGCGCAGACGAAGTCATAGCACTGCGGATTTGGCTGCTCGCAACAAGCGGTCGGACAACTCGCCAGGCCCCAGGGCGCGGGCCAGAGACAGACCACCCACCATCAATGCCAGATCGGCCAGGGCCTTGTCGGTATCTTCCGGGCAGTCGGCCAATTGCGCGACCATCAGCTCCATATGCTCACTCAAGGCCTGCCGAAAGCCCTCGGGCAAGCGCCCAAGCTCTCCGATCGACGCCGGAATCGGGCAGGCCAACTCACTGGAGTCGCGATGCTTGCGTGACAGGTAGAACGCCGCAGCCAGGGCTCGCCGCTCCTCACCAGAGAGGCCGGCGTCCATTTCCTCGAGCAAGCCGCGCCGATAGGCGAGCAACTGGCTGAATGCCTCGAGCATCAGCGCATCCTTGCTCTCGAAATGCGCATAGAAACCACCCACCGTCAGCCCGGCAGCCCCCATTACCTCACCCACACTGGGCTCGGCCGGGCCACGTCGAATCAGTGCCGAGCTGGCAGCCTGGAGAATGCGTTCACGGGTCTGAGCTTTTTTATCGTTCATCGTTGCCTCCCAATACTGCGGAGAAATATTATTCGCATAATAATCCTCCGCAAGTCACTAGCATGACCATCGGTCAGAGTTACGGGCTGGGGAAAGAATTGGCTGGACGCCAGAAAAACAAAAGGGTCATTCAATAATCGAATGACCCTTTAAATCCCGCATAGCGGGCAAACCTGGCGTCCCCTAGGGGACTCGAACCCCTGTTACCGCCGTGAAAGGGCGGTGTCCTAGGCCACTAGACGAAGGGGACACAAACCTTCTGACAGATGATCAGTGCTGAGTACTGATCGGCTCAAGGTCGGTGTGGCCAAACCTTGAACTGCAAATTGGTGGAGCTAGACGGGATCGAACCGTCGACCTCTTGCATGCCATGCAAGCGCTCTCCCAGCTGAGCTATAGCCCCAGATTTTTCGCCTCGCGGCGCAGCGACATCTTGCAACATCGCTTGTGTGATACTGGCGTCCCCTAGGGGACTCGAACCCCTGTTACCGCCGTGAAAGGGCGGTGTCCTAGGCCACTAGACGAAGGGGACACAAACCTTCTGACAGATGATCAGTGCTGAGTACTGATCGGCTCAAGGTCGGTGTGGCCAAACCTTGAACTGCAAATTGGTGGAGCTAGACGGGATCGAACCGTCGACCTCTTGCATGCCATGCAAGCGCTCTCCCAGCTGAGCTATAGCCCCAGATTTTTCGCCTCGCGGCGCAGCGACATCTTGCAACATCGCTTGTGTGATACTGGCGTCCCCTAGGGGACTCGAACCCCTGTTACCGCCGTGAAAGGGCGGTGTCCTAGGCCACTAGACGAAGGGGACACAAACCTTCTGACAGATGATCAGTGCTGAGTACTGATCGGCTCAAGGTCGGTGTGGCCAAACCTTGAACTGCAAATTGGTGGAGCTAGACGGGATCGAACCGTCGACCTCTTGCATGCCATGCAAGCGCTCTCCCAGCTGAGCTATAGCCCCTCGTCGGTGAGGACGGGGCGAATCTTAAGGGGCGTTCTCAAGGCTGTCAATTTTTTTTCAGCTTTTTGACAAAAAATTTGCCGGGATAACAATCACTTACCGCCCTGCCCAGAAAAACCGGGCTTTTGCGCCCTTCCCGGCCCGAATCGGCTCCGACAAAAGAGCCGATGCAGGCCGGAAAGAACCCAGGCCAAGGCGACCGATCGACCCACCACTCAAGACTCAAGCGTAGCCGAAAAGATCGCCACTCCCACCGGTCGCCACCTCAAGCAGAAGCTCAAGCGATGGCGCCCAGCAGCTTCTCCCATTCCTTGTTTTCTTTCTTCGACACACCGCCCAGCAGGTCGATGGCCTGGCGCAAACGGTAACGAGTCAGGTCCGGGCCGAGGATTTCCATGGCATCGAGCACCGACACCGAACTGGCCTGACCCGTGATGGCGGCGAACATCAGTGGCATGGCATCGCGCAGCTTCAACTCCAGGGACTCCACCACAGCCTGAATGGTCGCGGTGATCGTGTCCTTCTCCCACTGGCGCAGGCTTTCGAGCTTCCACAGGATCAGTTGCATCAGTTGACGCACCTGGTCACCGGACAGTTTCTTGGACTCGAACAGCTTGGCATCCGGCGCGACCCCACCGGCAAAAAAGAAGCCTCCCAACGGCGCGATCTGGCTGAAGGTTTCTACCCGCCCCTGCACATGGGGAGCGATCTTCATCATGTAGTCGCTGTTGAACGCCCACTTCTGCACCCGCGCGGCGAACTCCTGCACCGGCAAGTCACGCAGCCACTGGCCGTTGAGCCAGGACAATTTCTCGATATCGAAGATCGGGCCGCCCAGGGACACCCGCGACAAGTCGAAGTTATCGACCATTTCCTGCAGCGAGAACTTCTCGCGCTCGTCCGGCATCGACCAGCCCATGCGCCCCAGGTAGTTGAGCATCGCCTCGGGCATGAAGCCCATGCGCTCGTAGAACGTCACCGAAGTCGGGTTCTTGCGCTTGGACAGCTTGCTCTTGTCTGGGTTGCGCAGCAGTGGCATGTAGCACAACTGCGGCTGCTCCCAACCAAAATACTCGTACAGCAGGATCAGCTTCGGTGCCGACGGCAGCCATTCCTCACCACGCAGCACGTGGGTGATGCCCATCAGGTGGTCATCCACCACGTTGGCCAGGAAGTAGGTCGGCAAGCCATCGGTCTTCATCAGCACCTGCATGTCCATGCGATCCCACGGGATCTCGACATCGCCACGCAGCATGTCGGGCACCACGCAGACGCCTTCGGTGGGCACCTTCATGCGGATCACATGGGGTTCGCCGGCAGCCAGGCGCCGGGCCACTTCTTCCTTGGACAGCAACAAGGCACGGCCGTCATAGCGCGGGGTCTCGCCGCGCGCCATTTGCTCGGCGCGCATCTGGTCCAGCTCTTCAGCGGTGCAGAAGCACGGGAAGGCGTGACCCAGGTCCACCAGTTGCTGGGCGTACTTCTGATAGATCTCACCGCGCTCGCTCTGGCGATACGGGCCGTGAGGGCCGCCAACATCCGGGCCTTCGCTCCAGTTGATACCCAGCCAGCGCAAGGCATCGAAGATCTGCTGCTCAGACTCGCGGGTCGAGCGCAACTGGTCGGTGTCTTCGATACGCAGGATGAACTCACCGCCATGCTGCTTGGCGAAGCAGTAGTTGAACAAAGCGATATAAGCAGTACCTACGTGGGGATCCCCGGTAGGCGATGGCGCGATGCGCGTACGGACGGTGGTCATGGCATGTCTCGAAAAGAATAGAAAAAGCGAGGAACAAACAGGGGGCGAATGGTAACAGGCGACACCAGCCGGGCTCCAGTAAGGAGGGCATTTAAGCCAAGGTTGCGACTACAGGCCACCGCGACCGCCAGAAACCGCCAATAATCTGCAAGCGGCATTTACCACCTGCCGGCTATATGCCAGATTCATTCTTAGAAAAATTTACTTACATTTGATTGCGTCCCGCCCATGCCTGCCCAACTCAAGCGTCGCCTGTTCATCTTCCTGTTCGTGATCCTGCTGGTAGCCCTGGGTTTCCTCGGTCATTGGTGGTTCCACGGACGTTTTTACGAAGTGACCGACAATGCTTATGTCCAAGGCGAAATAACCCGGGTCTCCAGCCAGCTCAGTGCACGCATCGATGAAGTGCTGGTGCAAGACAACCAGCATGTGGAACAGGGTCAACTGCTGGCACGCCTGGAGCGCGCCGACTTCCAACTGGCCGTTGATCGTGCCCAGGCCGCCCTGGCTACCCGCGAGGCCGAACGCCTGCAGGCCCAGAGCAAGCTGACCCAACAAGGCAGCCTTATCGCCGCCAGCGAGGCCCAGGTTGCATCGAGCCAGGCCACCCTGGGCCGTTCGCAAATCGACCTGTCTCGGGCCCAGACCCTGCGCAAGCCTGGCTACGTATCTGAAGAGCGGGTCACCACGCTCTCCGCCGACAACCATATTGCCCGCTCCCAGGTCGCCAGGGCCCAGGCCGACCTGCAGGGCCAACGCCAGCAAGTCAGCGCCCTGAGCGCCGATATCAAGCGCCTGGACGCCCTGATCGCCAACGCCCGGGCTGACCTGGCCCAAGCGCAGTTGAACCTGAGCCGCAGCGAGATCCATGCCCCCATCAGCGGCATCATCGGCCAGCGCGCCGCCCGCAATGGCCAGGTGGTTCAGGCCGGCGCCTACCTGCTGTCGATCGTTCCGGACCAGGACATCTGGGTCCAGGCCAACTTCAAGGAAACCCAGATCGGCCACATGCGCCCGGGACAGCCAGCCGAGCTGACCTTCGATGCCTATGGCGACACCCCGATCCAAGCCCGGGTCGAGAGTTTGTTCGCCGCTTCGGGCGCGCAGTTCAGCCTGCTGCCACCGGACAACGCCACCGGCAACTTCACCAAGGTGGTACAACGCATCCCGGTGAAATTGACCTTCGCCAGCGACAACCCGCTGCAAGGCAAGATCCGCCCGGGCATGTCCGTGACCGTCAAAGTGAACATCAAAGACCCAGCCGATGGCCGGTGACGCTTTACTGCGCCCGGTAGGAGAGCCCAGCCGGCGCGACTGGATCGCGGTCATGAGCGCCATGCTCGGTGCCTTCATGGCGGTCCTGGACATCCAGATCACCAACTCTTCGCTCAAGGACATCCAGGGCGCCCTCTCCGCGACCCTGGAGGAAGGCTCATGGATCTCCACCTCCTACCTGGTGGCGGAAATCATCATGATTCCTCTCACCGCCTGGCTGGTGCAGTTGCTCTCGGCACGCCGGCTGGCGGTCTGGGTGTCGGTGGGATTCCTTATCGCCTCCCTGCTCTGCTCCATGGCCTGGAGCCTGGAAAGCATGATCGTGTTCCGCGCCCTGCAGGGCTTCACCGGTGGCGCACTGATTCCCCTGGCATTCACCCTGACCCTGATCAAGCTCCCCGAGCACCACCGGGCCAAGGGCATGGCCATGTTCGCCATGACCGCCACCTTCGCCCCCTCCATTGGCCCGACCCTCGGTGGCTGGCTGACAGAGAACTGGGGCTGGGAATACATCTTCTATATCAACGTCCCCCCGGGGCTGCTGATGATTGCCGGCCTGCTGTACGGCCTGGAGAAGAAACCTGCCCATTGGGAGCTGCTCAAGAGCACCGACTACACCGGCATCCTCACCCTGGGGCTGGGACTGGGATGCCTGCAGGTGTTCCTCGAGGAAGGCCATCGCAAGGACTGGCTGGAATCGAGCCTGATCGTCACCCTGGGCAGCATCGCCTTGATCAGCCTGAGCGCGTTCGTCATTGTCCAACTGTCCAAGCCCAATCCACTGATCAACCTGGGAATTCTGGGCAATCGCAACTTCGGCCTGTCGAGCATCTCCAGCCTGGGCATGGGGGTCGGCCTGTACGGCTCGATCTACCTGCTGCCGCTGTACCTGGCGCAGATCCAGAACTACAACGCCCTGCAGATCGGCGAGGTGATCATGTGGATGGGCGTTCCGCAGCTGTTCCTGATCCCGCTGGTTCCCAAGCTGATGCGCTATGTCTCGCCCAAATGGCTGTGCGCCCTGGGTTTTGGCCTGTTCGGCCTGGCAAGCTTCTCATCGGGCGTACTCAACCCGGATTTCGCTGGCCCGCAGTTCAACCAGATCCAGATCATCCGCGCCCTGGGCCAGCCATTGATCATGGTGACCATCTCGCTGATCGCCACGGTCTACATACAGCCGCAGGATGCCGGCTCGGCCTCCAGCCTGTTCAACATACTGCGCAACCTGGGCGGTGCGATCGGCATCGCCTTGCTGACAACCCTGCTGGATGCCAGGACCAAGACTTACTTCGACTATCTGCGCGAAGCCGTTGTGCCAGGCAACCCACAAGTCGCGGAACGCCTGGCCAATCTCACGGAAAAACTCGGCAACGATACCGCGGCCCTGGGCAAGCTCAGCGAAATCACCCATCAACAAGCGCTGATCATGGCTTACAACGATGCATTCCATTTTGTCGGCATCGCCCTGGGCATCAGCATGCTGGCCATCCTCCTGACCAAGGCCCTGCCCCAGGGAGCCAAGGCCGGTGAGGCTCACTGAATACAGCCTGCAACAAGCGCAGCAGGCTGGACGCGGCCATCAGACGTTGAGCAACCGCTCGCGCAACTTGCTGATTTCGTCGCGTGTTTGTGCCGCCGCCTCGAACTCGAGGTCGCGGGCCAGTTGATACATTTTCTCTTCGAGCTGGCGGATGCGCTTGGTGATCTCGCTCGGTGAGCGCAGTTCGTTTTCGTAGCGCGCGTTCTCCTCGGCAGCCTTGGCCATGCCCTTGCGCTTCTTGCTGCGCGAGCCCGGCACACTGGCGCCTTCCATGATGTCGGTGATGTCCTTGACCACGCCCTTTGGCGTAATGCCGTTGGCCAGGTTGAAAGCCAACTGTTTGTCACGACGACGCTCGGTCTCACCGATAGCACGCTGCATGGAGCCGGTGATGTTGTCGGCGTAGAGGATCGCCTTGCCGTTGAGGTTACGCGCGGCGCGACCGATGGTCTGGATCAGCGAACGCTCGGAACGCAGGAAGCCTTCCTTGTCGGCATCGAGAATCGCCACCAGGGACACTTCCGGCATGTCCAGGCCTTCGCGCAGCAGGTTGATCCCCACCAGCACGTCGAAGGTCCCCAGGCGCAAGTCGCGAATGATCTCCACACGCTCCACGGTATCGATATCCGAGTGCAGGTAGCGCACGCGAACGCCGTGATCGGCCAGGTAATCGGTAAGGTCCTCGGCCATGCGCTTGGTCAAGGTGGTCACCAGGACACGCTCCTGAAGGGCTACGCGCTTGGTGATTTCCGACAGCAAGTCATCCACCTGGGTCAGCGCCGGACGCACTTCCACCTGGGGGTCGACCAGACCCGTGGGACGCACCACCTGCTCCACCACCCGGCCGGCATGTTCCGCCTCATAGTTGCCAGGAGTGGCCGAGACGAAGATGGTCTGCGGGCTGATGCCCTCCCATTCGTCGAAACGCATCGGTCGGTTATCCAGGGCCGACGGTAAGCGGAAGCCATACTCCACCAGGGTTTCCTTGCGCGAACGGTCACCTTTATACATGGCGCCGACCTGGGGCACGCTCACATGGGATTCATCGATCACCAGCAAGGCATCGGCTGGCAGGTAGTCATACAGGGTTGGCGGCGGCGCACCGGCGGGACGCCCAGACAGATAGCGCGAGTAGTTCTCGATACCGTTGCAATAACCCAGCTCCAGGATCATCTCCAGGTCAAAACGGGTGCGCTGCTCCAGGCGCTGGGCTTCCACCAGCTTGTTGTTGGAGCGCAGGTACTCCAGGCGCTCCTGCAGCTCTTCCTTGATCCCGTCGATGGCCTCCAGCAGGGTTTCCCGCGGGGTCACGTAGTGGCTCTTGGGATAGAAGGTGAAGCGCGGCAGCTTGCGGATGACCTCGCCGGTCAGCGGGTCGAAGGCACTGATGCTTTCCACTTCGTCATCGAACAGCTCGATGCGGATCGCCTCCAGATCGGATTCCGCCGGGTAGATATCGATCACATCGCCACGCACCCGGAAAGTGGCCCGGGCGAAATCCATGTCGTTGCGGGTGTATTGCAGGTCCGCCAGGCGTCGCAACAAGGCCCGCTGGTCGAGCTTGTCGCCGCGATCGACGTGCAAGACCATCTTCAGGTAGGTCTCAGGGCTGCCCAAGCCGTAGATGCAGGACACCGTGGTGACGATGATCGCGTCCTTGCGCTCCAGCAGGGCCTTGGTCGCGGACAAGCGCATCTGCTCGATATGGTCGTTGATCGAGGCGTCCTTCTCGATGAAGGTATCGGAGGACGGCACGTAGGCTTCGGGCTGGTAGTAGTCGTAGTAGGAAACGAAATATTCCACTGCGTTATTCGGGAAGAACGCCTTGAACTCGCCATACAACTGCGCGGCCAGGGTCTTGTTCGGCGCCAGTACCAGGGTCGGGCGCTGCACTTGCTGGATGACGTTGGCAATGCTGAAGGTCTTGCCCGAACCGGTCACACCGAGCAGGGTCTGGTGCGCCAGGCCGGCCTCGATGCCTTCGACCATCAGGCGGATGGCCTCCGGCTGGTCGCCGGCAGGTTGGAAACGGGTAACGAGCTGGAACTCAGACATAACCTACCTCTGGAATCATCCTGCGCGGCACGACCGGACAGCAATGGGAAAGACCACGTACGACCCAGGTCGCCGGGGAAAGAAAACGGGAATATTCAGAATGTGGAGTCAAATCCCACAGCTTTCAAGGTAAAGGTCCTACACCCGCTAACACGCCGAATGTTGCAATAAGACTAACGGTCAGAAAATAACCCGAAAAACTTGTCGCAAAAGGCGAATAGCCTGTCGCCCGCCGCGATGATGGCCTCTATACTAGCTCCCCGTTTGTGCACCGCTCTAGTGCATTCGGCTGGAGCGCGACACGTCCCTCCACACTCCATTCAGAGCCGCCGTAAAATGAGCCTGTTCTCCGCTGTCGAAATGGCACCACGCGATCCAATCCTGGGCCTCAACGAAGCATTCAACGCCGACACCCGTACCGACAAGGTCAACCTTGGGGTGGGCGTGTACTGCAATGAGGAGGGACGCATTCCACTCCTGCGCGCCGTTGTCGAAGCCGAGACGATCCGCGCGGCCCAGCACGCTTCCCGTGGCTACCTGCCGATCGACGGCATCGCCGCCTACGACCAGGCGGTACAGAAGCTGCTGTTCGGTGCCGACTCGCCCCTCCTGGCGGCCGGCCGTGTGGTCACCACCCAGGCCGTCGGCGGCACTGGCGCCCTGAAGATCGGTGCTGACTTCCTCAAGCAACTGCTGCCCAACGCCGTAGTCGCCATCAGCGACCCGAGCTGGGAGAACCATCGCGCGCTGTTCGAGACCGCCGGCTTCCCGGTACGCAACTACCGCTACTACGATGCCGCCACCCATGACGTGAACCGCGCCGGCCTGCTGGAGGATCTCAACGCCCTGCCAGAGCAGTCGATCGTGATCCTGCACGCCTGCTGCCACAACCCGACCGGCGTCGACCTGAGCCCTGCGGACTGGAAGAACGTCCTGGAAGTGGTCAAGGCCAAGAACCTCGTGCCGTTCCTGGACATGGCCTACCAGGGCTTCGGTGACGGTATCGATGAAGACGCCGCCGCCGTGCGCCTGTTCGCCGAGTCGGGCCTGACCTTCTTCGTGTCCAGCTCCTTCTCCAAATCGTTCTCGCTGTACGGCGAGCGTGTCGGCGCACTGTCCATCATCAGCAGCTCGAAGGAAGAAAGCGCCCGCGTGCTGTCCCAGGTCAAGCGCGTGATCCGCACCAACTACTCCAACCCACCGACCCATGGCGCCACCATCGTCGCCGCGGTGCTCAACAACCCGGAACTGCGCGCCCAATGGGAGCAGGAACTGGCAGAAATGCGCCTGCGGATTCGCGGCATGCGCACCCAGATGGTCGACCTGCTGGCCAAGGGCGCACCACATCGCGACTTCAGCTTCGTTGGCCGCCAGCGTGGCATGTTCTCCTACTCCGGCCTGACCGCCGAACAAGTGGGTCGCCTGCGCAGCGAGTTCGGTATCTACGCCCTGGATACCGGCCGCATCTGCGTCGCAGCGCTGAACCAAAGCAACATCGATGTCGTGACCAAGGCCATCCTCCAGGTGATCTGATCATCCTGGACAAGCAAAAAAGGGGAAGCCATCGTGCTTCCCCTTTTTCATGGGCGCATGCGAACTATGTGTTCGGAAAAACGCCGCACGCTCTAGACTCTAGCCATACCCGCCTAGCGAGAATCCCAATGAAAGATGATGACCTGCGAGCCGAGCGCGACGAACCGGAACGCTATCCGTCCCATTCACAAAAACGGCAGAAGAACCTGGTCCTGCAGATAGCCCTGGGGGTGTTCCTCGGTGGCCTGGCGCTATGGCTGGTGCAACTGGCAGCCACATCGCTGATGACCAAACTGATGCTGGGCAGCCTCACCTTCGGCGGCTGAGGCACATAAGGCGCGCCGCGTAAAAAATTATTCTTTTCACCCGCCGCCCTTGACTTCCCTTTTTGAATCAGTAAGATACGGCGCATTCCGCGATAGCTCAGTTGGTAGAGCAAGTGACTGTTAATCACTGGGTCCCTGGTTCGAGTCCAGGTCGTGGAGCCAGACAAGGTTCCAGAGAAGGCTTTCAAAATCTCTGAGACCCCCGAAAAACCCGCCTTCTGGCGGGTTTTTTCGTTTTGGCGTTCTGTCGGATTCCGGTGGATACCAGCCATTTTAAGGGTAGAGTTTGGGATAAAGGTCAGTTCGATAAAAGGGAGTACCCTTATGTCGCGCACTACTGCTCCACTCTCCGACGCCGCTTGCCGTTCGGCCAAGCCCACAGACCGCGCCTACAAGCTTTTCGACGGCGACGGCCTTTACCTTCTAGTCCAACCCAATGGCCGCAAAGGCTGGCGTCTCAGATACGTCAAACCTGATGGCCGGGAAGGACTGACCTCATTCGGCAACTACCCCATCGTTGGCCTCGCGGATGCGCGCCGCAAGCGCTTGGAGGTCAAGCGAATGCTGGCGGCTGGCATTGACCCTATAGGAGCCAAGAACCAAGCCAAGACGGACGCTCTGATCAAAGGCCGCACCTTTGAAAGCGTTGCCCTCGGCTGGCACACGGAAATGTCAGCCAAGTGGGCACCGGACTATTCCAAGACAGTGATGAGTCGCCTCAAAACTCACCTCTTCCCGCTGATCGGCGCCCGCGCCATTGTCGACCTTGATACCCACGACCTTATGCGGCCCCTGGACGCGATTAAGAAGCGCGGAACGATAGACATTGCTTTAAGGGTACAAAACTACCTGCAGAGCATCATGCGCGAGGCAAAGCGCCTCCGGCTTATCACCGTAAACCCTGCTTACGACCTCGTAGGCTCGATCAAAGCCTCGCGGGTCGTCCACCGCCCCGCCTTATCCTTATCGCGCTTGCCTGAATTGCAGGAACGGATCGACACCTATAAAGGCCGCGCACTTACCCGGCTGACGGTCTTGCTGTCGCTGCACGTGTTTGTACGCTCCAGCGAGCTGCGCTTCGCCCGCTGGAGCGAGTTCGACCTCAAACGTGGTGTCTGGGAAATACCCGACACGCGACCAGCGTTGGAAGGCGTACCCTTTTCCACAAGGGGTACGAAGATGGCAGGCGATATCCATCTTGTACCCTTATCGCCGCAAGCGATCGCCCTGCTCGAGCAGATCCACGCAATCACAGGCAAATTTGACTTGGTGTTCGCAGGCGATACCAAGTCTTGGAAACCAATGTCCGAAAACACGGTGAACAGCGCGCTTAGGAAGATGGGGTACGACACCAAATCCGAGATCTGTGGGCATGGGTTTCGTTCGATGGCCTGCAGCGCACTGATCGAGTCAAGTTTGTGGACGGACACAGCCATCGAGCGGCAGATGAGCCACAAGGAACGCAACAACGTCCGCGCCGCCTACATCCACAAGGCCGAGTTCATCGAGGAGCGCAGGCTGATCATGAACTGGTGGAGTCGCTACCTTGAGGCTAATCAGCAGAAGCATGTCAGCCCACGCGAATTCGCCAATCAGACGGGTGCGAATGTCACTCGCCTAAAAGCAAAACGTGGCGCAACTGAGTAAGCGCTCGGTCCTCATATCTCAGTGATCCGTTTGTCCACGCGGGTCCATCCAAACAGGGCTGCAAAGCCGCCCTGTTTGGATGGACCTCACTTAAAAAATCTAAAGCCCACGCAATTGTCTGTGGAAAACCACTGATTTCCATTAGTGGATAATTTCATCCACAGCCGCAGAACTCCCGAAAATTCGAGCCTTGACCCTAATTCTCCACAGGCGTAGAAAAGGTCGGGCAAAGCGCTGTCGTTGACAGCAACCCAGGTAGCCAGAACCTTTAAGGCTACGCCACACCGTGGTGGTTCTCCCAAAGTGCGATTAGCGTCCGGCGGCTCGCACGGTCACAGCGATGTGATGGATGCCTACTTTTACTAGTGTGCCCACTGCGGCAACTCATACCCCTTCATATCTGCCCTGCAGCAACTTATCCGCGTGGCCATTTCATTGCGCCAACCTGCGCCCGTCTCTTTCTCCCGGAAAGAGACGGGCGCACCTACCACTGCTGCAGCCCACCTCGTACCAGGCTTTGCGGCATTCCCCCTCGTGACAATCGGCGCGACAAACACCGATGTCACCAGCAACAGCGATGCCGATGATGGTGCCGCAGCCCAGGGAATGGACTGCACCTGACTGACAGTCAGGTATGCCCCGGTCGTCGCTTCACTGCCTTCACCTGACTCAGGATCTCGCGGCGATGGTCTCGTCAGCCAATGCAGCCTCCACCCGCCCACTTCCTCGGAAGTGTTCAGGAGGCCAGATCATGAGATGCCCAAGCTCCCGGTCGTAAAGAGCCGCCAGTCCCGCGTTAGTGGACAACCCTCACAGGTCGCAGGGGCCTTGATCCCTGATAACACTCAACATTCTTGGCGGGATGACGTGGGGGAAGGTTTTAAGAGTTTGGCTTCGAGAGGAATGTGATCATGGCGTTGGTAGGTAGACGGGATGGGCGCAATTTTGGCTATGGTCGGCAGCTGAGCTATGCCGGGCCGCAAGCGCTAAAAGATCTGTTTGGCGGCGGGCATTACGGCACGGTGATCGCTGGCAGGCGTTTGTGCGCTGGTGTCGGTCGGAGGATGGCCCGGGGTTTAACGATGCTCGGCAGATTGATCGGCAGACCTTGCTGGATTACGCGGCGCATCTGCGTCACCTGGTTGAGCGCAGCGATCTCGCCATCGCTACCGCACAAAATCGGCTGTCCAGCGTGAATCGGACCATGGCTGCGCTTCGCGGTGATCAATATGTGAAAGTGCCAAGTCCGAGCAAGGCTTTGGGAACACAGCGCATCACCGTGCGCACGACAAATCCTCAAGGCCAAGATCACGAACACGTGATGCGCATCGTCGAAGCGCTCCGCGAACAGCATCCGCGTGCCGCCGCCATCGCTCAATTGGCACGTGCCACTGGCATGCGTCTGCGAGAAGCGATTCTGGCCGACCTACCGCGACTCAAGCGTGAAGCCGAACACTACGACAAGATCAACATCCAGGACGGCACCAAAGGTGGCCGCGGCGGCGCAACCGCGCCTCGTTGGATCACGGTGGATGACCATATTCGCGAAGCGCTCAGGTACGCCGAACAGGTCTCTCCCGACGGTAGCCGCAACCTCCTGGCACCGAACGAGAGCTACCTTGATTTCCAACGGGAAATCGTCCGCCCCGCCCGAGATATCCTCCATACGCACAACCTCAAAGGCTTCCACGAACTGCGCGCGGCTTATGCGTGCGAACGCTATGAGCAGATCACCCATCACCTAGCGCCCATCAACGGTGGCAGGTGCAGGCGCCTCGATCCACGCCTTGATCGAGAGGCCCGCTTACAAATCAGCTATGAGCTGGGACACGGTCGAATCGACGTGGTATCGGCGTACATCGGTGGTCGGGTATGAATAAACCATTCGATATGGAGATCTTCTTGGCTGGGGCACTGACTGGCGCACATGCCACACGCGAACGTCACATCCGCCAGGCCAAGACTATTCAAGCAGCCATTTCTGAACGCTGGAGCCGAGATAATCCATGGACATGGCAAAGAAAGCATCTCGTTTGGTTTTTGAACCATCACATGAGCTCAAACTCGAAATCGACGCGCTACTACTACCTGCTGACCACAAGCCTGATCACTCTGCGCCTAGGAAAATCCTGGAATTTTCCACGTTAGCCGAATGCCAGCAACTGCGCGCTCTGTATCCCTCACCGGCAGATTGAGCCAGCCAACGACTTGACGGGGATTAGGGCGGACCTCTTGAGCCCCTGAACCTAACCTCTGTTGTTTGATAACCTCTATGTATTACTGATGGACTGAGGGTTGTAGCTCGAGGCTACAGGCTTCACCTGAGACGTAGAGGCTGAAGGCGGTGATAAACAGTAGTCTGGTGGCGAAGCTAAGGGCTGAGAATGCAAGATTGGTTGCCTTGCTGGATGCTCATGGCATCGAATGGCGCCCGCCTGCTGAGCCAGTCAAGATAGCGATTGTCCAAGCAGAACAATCACAGCAACTCGATACTGATGGAAAGCTTGCCCTATTCCGAAGCTTGTTTCGTGGTAGGACGGACGTTTATCCCACCCGCTGGGAAAGCAAGGCAGGCAAATCAGGATACGCACCCGCTTGCGCAAACGAATGGAGGCCTGGCGTTTGTGAGAAGCCCCGAATTAAATGTGGCGACTGCGGTAACCGCCAGCTGCTTCCGCTGACCGATGAGGTGGTCTATCGCCATCTGGCGGGCGAAGTGGTCGTTGGTATCTACCCCCTACTCTCTGATGACACTTGTTATTTTTTGGCGGTCGACTTCGATGAGGCCGAATGGCGTGATGATTCCAAAGCTTTTGTGCAGTCATGCCATGAGCTGAACGTCCCGGTGGCGCTGGAAATATCGCGCTCAGGCCAAGGGGCTCATGGCTGGATTTTCTTTGAGCGTAATGTTCCTGCCTGCGATGCGCGCCGCCTCGGTGCCGCAATCATCAGTCATGCCTGTGAGCGCACCCGCCAGTTGGCGCTCAGCTCCTATGATCGACTGTTTCCAAACCAGGACTATATGCCCAAAGGCGGCTTTGGAAATCTCATCGCGCTCCCTTTGCAAAAGCGGGCCAGGGCCCAAAACAATAGCGTTTTTGTAGACGACTCGCTTGAGCCTCATCCTGATCAATGGGCCTTCCTGGCATCGATTCAGCGCATGAGTCCAGAAGATATCCAGCCCGTTATTATCCAGGCGATGGGTAATCGGGACCCTCTAGGGGTCGCCTATGTCGATGACGAAGGTGATGCAGAACCTTGGAAAGATCGTGAATCGAGATCACGTAAATTGACATGCCCGTTGCCTGCTGCTGTCAACATCACGCTGGCTAACTTAATTTACTTTGAAAAGTCGGAATTGCCACAGCCATTGGCAAACCAGCTTGTCCGGCTCGCTGCCTTTCAAAATCCTGAGTTCTACAAAGCTCAGGCCATGCGCATGTCAGTGTGGAACAAGCCAAGGATTATCGGCTGTGCCCAGAACTTCCCCAAACATGTTGCGTTACCACGTGGCTGTTTGGATGCTGCGCTGGAGCTTTTAGGGGAAAACGGGGTTACCGCTATTCTTAAAGACGAACGCTTCGCGGGCGACCCCATCGACGTGAGTTTTCTCGGGACCCTGCGTTCTGACCAAGAGGCTGCTGTCAGCGCAATGCTAAGTCATGACACCGGTATCCTCTGCGCACCGACTGCTTTCGGTAAAACAGTGAGTGCTGCTGCGTTGATTGCCGCACGTGGCATTAACACGTTGGTGCTTGTGCATCGGACGGAACTGTTAAGGCAGTGGCAAGAGCGCTTGCAGGTGTTCTTGGGAGTCGGGAATGGTGTCGTTGGAACTCTTGGAGGCGGAAAAGCGAAGCTTACCGGCATCATCGACATTGCCGTAATGCAGTCGTTATCGCGAAAAGGCGAGATCAGCGATCAGGTAAAAAACTACGGCCAGATCATCGTTGATGAGTGTCATCACCTATCAGCAGTGTCATTCGAGGCACTACTGAGGAGCGCGACCGCGCGGTACGTGCTGGGACTCACGGCAACCCCAGTGCGCCGAGATGGGCAGCAGCCTATTATTTTCATGCAGTGCGGACCGATCCGACATTCTGCTGCTCGGCCAGCGAATGCGCCTCATGACCTATCTGTCGTGCCTCGATTGCTGTCCAAACCAATAGTGGTCCCCGACGGCTTTGGGATTCAGGACGTTTTTCGGCGTCTAGCCGACGACTCTGAGCGGACAGCCAAAATCGTCTCGGAGATTGAGCTGGCGTACAACGAGGGTAGAAAAATTCTAGTGCTAACGGAGCGGACGGAACATGTGGATGCCCTTGAATTAGAATTGAAGCAGCGTGTGCATAACCTTTTCACGCTTCATGGGCGAGTGCCTAAGAAACAGCGCCTTTCCCGTATGCATGAGCTTGAGTCCCTTCCCCCTGATGCTCCACGGGTGCTGTTGGCAACAGGAAAACTAGTAGGTGAAGGCTTCGATCACCCGCCGTTGGACACGCTGGTGCTGGCAATGCCCATCTCATGGAAGGGAATCCTTCAGCAATATGCGGGGCGGTTGCATCGATCGCATGCCGATAAGGCCGACGTGCGAGTGATCGACTTCGTTGACGAGGGTAATGTCGCGCTGCTGAGGATGTGGGATAAGCGCCAGGCGGGTTACAAAGCGATGGGCTACCGTATGGCTGATTCCATGGCCACCATGGACCTACTCTAACTCTAACGTGGTTGACAGTTGATCATCCTATTAAGTGAGACGTGGTTCGTAGGCCTGTTCCCGCCGTGCCGCTCGAAGAATTGCTAACTTGGAGGTAGCTATGTCCTCAATTGAGTTTTATGTGCCTGGTGATTATGACAGCCCTTTAACAGCCAGCGGTCGAGGTCGCACTATCGCAGCGTTTCATCTTGCGCAGGGTGACGTTGAGTTTTTGACCAAAGTTACTGAAATGCGTCGCGACGTACTTAATCGTCTCATGAGCCCTTCTGCCGTGAGCTATTGGATCGCTCAGAAATGGCTGGAGAAAGCCCATGATGTCGGGAGGATTCAGCTTCTTCGACTCACAGCTAAGGGTTTGGTCACATGTAAAAACAGTGTCAATGGCGGAGGAAATGTACCTACAACCGCAGCGCTGGTAGCTCGGTGGAGGGCCAATATGAAACGAGGCGGCGTATCCTCGTTCACGCTAGTTTCGTTTGATCCGATCCCTGACTGAGTAGCCGCTGAGCTTTGGCCAGGTGGCTTTGTTTGTCGAGGCACATACACGCATTCAAACCAGACTGACGACACAGCGTACTTATACAGAAGTCACATCGACCGGTTGAATCCACAGCCAAAGCAGTCACTCGGATGTGTTTTCCTCATCCATCACAGTATGGCCTGCGTACGCCACCTTCAGAAGCTTGCTGCCGCCGTGCTCATGGGGTATCGAAAGAACTCCAATAAAAATACGGGCTTGATTAGGATAATCGTAGGGATATGAATACTAAAAATCAGCATAATTTCATTGTAAAACAAATACTTATTTTTTTATTCGAGTCCAGGTCGTGGAGCCATCTTCCAGACTGTTTGCTAAACACCATAAAGGGCGCCCTGCTCTTTTTAGCAAACCAGCTCAAGCTATCTCCTTATCTGTTGTCCAATCCGTGCACCAAGCTGGGTGTGCGGATACGGGCTCTTGCCCAAAACCCACGCCTGCGTTCGACGGGTTGCTTTGCCGCAAAAGCCTGGCGTAGGCTGTGCGCCTCTTTTTCCGGTCAGTAAGACGATGATGTTCCTGTCAGCACAGTCACCGTGCAGCTCTCCCTCGATATCCTCTTCGGCCAAAGTGGTCGTTGCCCAGCATGACTGCGCGATCAATCGTCGACGCCGCAGCGTGCTGTTCGCCTTCACGTTTTCCCCTCCCCAGCACAGCCGCTGATCGCGACTGGCTGCGACTCCCAGCTGCAAACCGGCTCGCGCACGCTAGCGCAGGGTCAGGACAACCAGCGTCCCGGCCGCCAGCCGACCCTGAATCTGCCGGCCGGTAGCCACCGCCAGCGATCGAGCTAACCGCCCAGCAATTGCCTGCACGCCGGCCCGCGCCATGACGCAGCCGGTCTCTCTTATTTTTGGCGCCTGAATCTTCAGGTGCAGGTCCTGAGCCATGAACAAAGCTTTGTTAGCCGCCCTGATCCTGGGCATCTCCATCGTTGGCCTGAGCATTGGCTCCACGGTGCCGATCCTCGCCCTGTGCCTTTACCAGGCCGGTGCGTCCAACAACCAGATAGGCCTCATGTCAGCCCTGCCGGCAGCCGGCATGATGCTGTCGGCGTTCCTGGTCAATACGCTGTGCCAACGCTTCACCCGTCGCCAGATCTATCTGCTGTGCTTCAGCCTCTGCGCCCTGAGCGTCGCGGCCCTGGAGGTGCCTGGTACCGGCCTCTATAGCCTGGGCCTGGCCCGCATCAGCATGGGCCTGGGCGCCGGGCTGATCATCATTCTCGGCGAAACCTGGGTCAATGAAATGGCCGAAGATGCCACCCGCGGGCGACTGGTCGCGGTCTATACCACCTGCTTCACCTTCTTTCAGTTGCTGGGCCCGGGCCTGGTCTCCCTACTGGGCACCGAGGGACCGGCCGTGCTGGCCATCGTCAGCATCGGCTACGCCGTAGCGATTGCCGTGGTCTGGCTGATCCTGCCCCAGGAGGATGCGCCGAGCCCCCATGCCGAGAGCCGGACATTCTCCGTGCTGGGCTTCATTCGGATTGCCCCGGCGCTATGCGTGGGCATCCTGTTCTTCGCCTTCTTCGACAGCATGGTGCTGTCGCTGTTTCCGGTCTACGCCGCCGGCCATGGCTACAGCATCAAGCTTGCAGCACTGATGGTGACCATCATTCTGTTGGGCGACACGGCATTCCAGTTTCCCCTGGGCTGGCTCTCGGACAAGCTCGGACGTCCGGGCATCTACCTGGGCTGCGGCATCATCTCGCTGCTGATCGGTCTTGGCCTGCCGATGCTGATGCAAACCCCAGGCCTGCTATGGCCGAGCTTGGTGATCCTGGGTGCGGTGGCCGGCGGCATCTATACCCTGGCGATCGTACTGATCGGGGAATCCTTCAGCGGCCCGGACCTGGTCACCGCCAACGCCAGTGCCGGCCTGCTCTGGGGCATTGGCAGCCTGCTGGGACCACTGCTCAGTGGCGCAGCCATGAGCAGTGGTAGCTATGGCCTGCCACTGACCCTGTCGGCCGCCGCCGCCATCGTGGTGGTATTCGCCCTGTCCCTGGTGCGCCAGGGACAGTTCAAAGCCGCACAGTAACGCGCCGAAGCGCAAGACGCGGCCGCCGATCATTCACAGGCCGCGTCTTTGTCATTACCATCGCGCCCTTCAACCCGCCTTCATGGACACCTTGCGATGGACCGACCCCTGCGCCTCTTGCCCCTGTGCGGCATGCTCTTGTTATTGCCGCTACCCGCCCTGGCCAACCCAGCGATAGATTGCGCCGCCCTGGGCGAAAGCGCCTCCCAGGAAGCTGGCGACTACCGCCCTCCCCTGGAGGCCAAGGTTACCGGCACGGGCCGCCTGCACTTTCACAGCGCTCCGAACCCCGCCTGCGTAGACAAGAAACTCTTCGTGATCCCTGGCGATGGCCTGACGGTGTACGCCTCCACTGAGAACGGCTGGGCCCAGGTCATGTACATCGCCAAGGGTGGTGAAGACTACACCGGCTGGGTCGAGGAGCAGCGCCTGCAATTCGCCGGTCACTATGGGCGCGCTCAGCTGCCAGCCGAGGTCACGACCTTTCTGCAGCGCCATGAAGAATGCTTGCACTTCGCCGGAGAGGAGCCCTACGACGCCGAGCGCCGCGCGGAGCTGGAAAAAGCCACCAAGACCTGCATCGGCCTGGATCGCCAACTCGCCAGCTTGCGCGAGCAGTACAAAGACGACGCCGAGGTCATCCAGGCACTGGCCCCGCTGGAAAACCTGGAATAACCAGGCCCTGATGCAAAACCGGCGCCCCAAGGCGCCGGTTGCTTACGACAGCCACTCACGTCAGTGAGTCGCCTCTACGCTGCTCCTCGCATGGCTGGGTGTCGCGCCCTCTGCCTGCACATCGCCCACCAAGCCATCAGCCACCAAGGGCACCTCATTGCCCTCGGCATCGTGCAGCTTGCCACCACTGAAATAGTCTCCCTCACGCAGTACCGCGATGTCCTGGAAACGCAGGCTGCGCTCGGTACCGGCGACGAACACCGACTGCTGGTCGGAGTTGCCGGTGGTGAAATGGTTGAAGGCCAGGTTCAGCAGGATCGCCATGATCGCCGAGGAACTGATACCGGAATGGAAGATCGTCGCGAACCAACTGGGGAAATGATCGTAGAAGCTGGGTGCGGCAATCGGGATCATGCCGAAGCCGATGGAAGTGGCAACGATGATCAGGTTCATGTTGTTGCGATAGTCGACCTTGGACAAGGTGCGGATACCGCTGGCCGCCACGGTGCCGAACAATACGATCCCGGCCCCACCGAGCACGGAGGTCGGTACTGCGGCGATCACACGCCCCATGAATGGCAACAGGCCAAGGATCACCAGGAACAATCCGCCGGTGGCGACCACGAAGCGACTCTTGATTCCGGTAACCGCCACCAATCCGACGTTCTGGGCAAAGGCGCTTTGGGTAAAGGAACCGAAGATCGGCGCGATCATGCTCGATAGCATATCGGCCCGCAGGCCATTACCCAGGCGCTTGGAGTCGACCTTGGTATGGATGATCTCCCCCACTGCCAGGATGTCCGCGGAAGTCTCCACCAAGGTCACCATGACCACGATGCACATCGACAGGATCGCCGCGACATGGAAAGTCGGCATGCCGAAGTGGAACGGCGTGGGCAGGCCGAACATCGGCCCCTGGGCGACACCGGAGAAATCAGCCATGCCCAGGAATACGGCGATCACGGTACCGATGATCATGGCCAGCAGGATCGACAGCCGGGAAATCGCCGCACTGCCGATCTTGCTCAACATCAGCACCAGTACCAGGGTGACGGCGGCCAGGCCGATGTTCGACATGCTGCCGAAATCCGGCGACCGGCTGTTGCCGCCCATGGCCCAGCGCGCCGCCACGGGCATCAGCGTCAGGCCGATCGTGGTGATCACAATGCCAGTGACCAAGGGCGGGAAGAATTTGGTGATACGGGAAAACACCGGGGTGATCAACAAGCCGATCAACGACGCGGCGATCACCGCCCCCAGCACCGATTGAAAACCGCCTTCACCACCACTGGTGACGATCGCCACCATGGTTGACACACCCGCGAAGGACACGCCCTGTACCAGCGGCAGCCGGCAACCGAAGAACGGCACGCCAAGAGTCTGCAACAGAGTGGCCAGCCCTCCGGCAAACAGCGAGGCCGCGACCAGCAAACCGATCTCTGCCGAGGACAGGCCGGCTGCCTGGCCGACAATCAGAGGCACAGCGACGATACCGCCATACATGGTCAGAACATGCTGCAGGCCATAGGCCATGTTTGCGCCAACACCCAAATTTTCGTCTTCGGGCCGCTGCGGTGAAACCTGGGGCGTAGTCATGGTGTGGGGGCTTCCTGTTTTTGTTATGGACACACTGTATGCAACATCAAAGACAACTGTCCATATGATTGTATACAGTTTATCTGCCAAGTCCCGGGCCACTTTGGTGCATCCCTGCAAACTCGGAGCCGCCCGCGCTATCTGGATGCTCAGGCGAAAAAGCCGTTCCAGAGCCTCTGCCAAGTCCTGTACTCCATGGCCCCGCCCACCACGGCAGCGACACTTCGGAGCTTAAAAAAACATCATAAAAAAAGGCCGACTCGATGAACGAGTCGGCCCTTGCAAGAAAAGGTCCCAAGCAGCCTTGCGATCATCCGGCCTCGAGCAATTGCTGGAGCGTACGCTGCAGGTCGGGATGATCCGGCAAGCGCAAGGCGAACTCGTCCTGCAGTAGTCGCATGAACTCCCCGACGTCGGAGATCTGCCGCCGCTCGCTGGGTTGCCCCATCCGATGGATCGCATAGCTGGCGTTGTTCAGCGTATGGCGCACACCCGCTCCGATTCGCGCCACCTTCAACTGGCCGAGAAACGGCGAGTCCGGATGGGTCGAGACGTACCAGTTGCCCATTTCGTAGTCCACGTCCCCCTGCACCTGCAGGTCGAACACATACATCGCTCGCCATTCGTCCGCGACCTTGGCTCGCAGGGTATAGCTGCCCTCACGCTCGGTGATGCGATAAGGCTCATGGGGCGTTGCCTGTTCCTGCTCGGTGTCCAGCAACAGCGGCGCGGTGGGCACCATGCCGCCGAAACCGACATCGACGATATAGCGCTGGCCGTCCAGGTGCAGCAGCGTCAAGCGATGGCTACGGGCGGTGAGCTCATCCTCCGGCCCTCCCATCACCACCCGGCCGGTGATGCCCCGGACCTCATAGCCCAGGTACTGCAGCAGCACCAGGAAGACCTGGTTGAGCTCGTAACAGTAGCCTCCGCGCCCCTGGTGAAGGATCTTGCGTTCCACCGATGCCAGGTCGATAGGCACCGCCACCTGCAGCAACGTCGAAAGACTCTCGAAGGTGAACCGGCAGACATGACGCAGCTGCAGCTCCCGCAATGTCTCCAGGGTTGGCGGCGGCGGGCTGTCATACCCGAGGCGATGCAGGTAGAGATCGAAATTCATCTGGTTCGGCTGGCTCATGTACAAGTCCTTGAAATGAGTGTCGCGCCGGGCCCCGGCAATCCGCATACCGATCCATTCGAGCAACGCCAGGCCCTGGCATACCCGGCTGATGTATAAGCCAGAAAGCACGAGCCGCGACAATCGATTCGCCTGATATTTTTTATTGAATTGGCACTCGATTGGCTCTTGCCAAGAGGCAGCGACGATCCTGTAATGCCCCCCTCGCCTCGCTCTGGAGAAGCCGTGCCATGTACCCGCTGGAAGGCCCCCGCATCGTTCTGCGCCCCCTACAAGCCAGCGATGCCGATGCCCTGGTCGCTGCCGCCCGGGATGGCGAGCTATGGAACCTGCCCTTCACCGTGGTGCCCTCCCCGGACACCATCGACCGCTACCTGGCCGCCGCCCTCGATGGCCGCGCCAACGGCACCGTGCAGCCCTTCGTCACGTGTTTGCGATCCACCGGCGAGGTCATCGGCTGCACACGCTTCTGGAAGATCGATCAACACAATCGAAAACTGGAGATTGGCAGCACCTGGATTGCCAGTCGCTGGCAACGCAGCTTCGTCAATACCGAGGCCAAGTACCTGATGCTGTGCCATGCCTTCGAGAAGATGGCTTGCGTGCGAGTGCAGTTCACCACGGATGAAATCAACCACAAATCTCGCGCCGCGATCCTGCGCCTGGGCGCACAGCAAGAAGGCATAGTGCGCCATGAGCGCATCATGCCCGATGGCCGCAAACGCAATTCCGTGCGCTTCAGCATCATCGACGACGAGTGGCCCGAGGTGCGCCGGCACCTGGAGCAGCTGCTCGAACACACCTCCCATTGAGCAAGTCTTTGCCGACAAGGATGCAGTCATGTCCACCCCCGTTGTCTTTCGTCACGCACAAGTCGAGGACGCCCTGTGCATCAGCGGCCTGGCCACCCAGGTCTTCCTCGATACCTACGCCACCGACGGCATGCGCGCAGACCTGGCCGAGGAAGCCTTGAGCACCTATGCACCGCAGCAATTTCGCCAGCGCCTGGCAGATCCGCGCAAGGTCTTGCTACTGGCCGAGCGCGCAGGACACCTGCTGGGATTTGCCGAGCTCGGCGACAACATCCGGCCGCCGCTGGCACAACTCTCCCAGGGCATGGAACTGGTACGCCTGTATGTGCAGCGCCATGCTCATCGCCAGGGAATTGGCCAAGCCTTGCTAGATAGGGCCGAGAGCCTGGCACAAGCGCGCCAGGCCAGTTGCCTGTGGCTCACCGCCTGGGATGGCAATCATCCAGCGCTTGCCTTCTACCTGGCCCAGGGATACGACGCCGTCGGCACCACCCACTATGAATTCGGCGGCAACCGCTATGGCAATCAGGTGTTCTGCAAGACCTGGTAGTACTCAACGATCAGAACGCTGCAACTGCTCCGGCAGCGTTTCCATCGCTAACGCCGCCACCCGATTGCGCCCCGTGGCCTTGGCCTGGTACAGCGCTGCGTCCGCTCGCTCGATGAACACTTCGATGCTGTCGCGGCCACTGGGCACGAAGGAGTAGCAGCCCAGACTGACCGTCACGCAGCCGACCGGAGAACCGGAGTGGGTGATGTTGCGTGCCATGACGCTCTGGCGTACCTGCTCAGCCATGGCCAGCACGCCATGGATATCGGTATCGGGCAACAGCAGTGCGAACTCCTCGCCGCCATAGCGCACCGCCAGGTCGGCCTTGCGCTGGCAACACTGCTGCAGGGCCTGGGCCACCTGGCTCAGGCAATGGTCGCCCGCGACATGGCCGTAGGTATCGTTGTAGCTCTTGAAGAAGTCGATGTCGGCCATGATCAGCCCCAGCGGGCTGCCTTGCCGGGCACCGCGACTGAACTCGATCGCCAAGGAGCGCTCGAACAGCCGCCGGTTGGCCAGGCCGGTCAGGCTGTCATGGGTGGCGATCACCTCCAGCGCCTCCTGCGCCTCGCGCAGGTCAGCCTCGATCCGCTCGTTATTGCGCACCTGGTGCACGAACACCCAGCCGAACAAGCCGACGCCCAGCAACACCAGGGCCACGATGGCGCTGGACTGGTAGGCCGAGGAGTACCAGCCCTTGAGAATCGCATCCTTGGAGTTGGCCGCAGCCACCACCAACGGATAAGCCTGCAACTGGCGATAGCCATACAGGCGCGGTATGCCGTCCACGATCGAGGTGATCATGGCATTGCCGGCAGTGGCCTCAGGCAGGTACTTGCTGAAGATCTCACCACGGGCCAACGACGCCCCGACCTGGCGCTCCTCGAATGGCCGCCGCGCCAGGAGCGTACCGTCGGACAGGGCCAGGAACATTGTCCCCTGATCGTCGATATTGAAGCTTTTGAAGTACTGATCGAAATACGCCAGCTTGATGCCGGCCATCAGTACCCCCTGGAAATCCCCTTTCTGGTCGTTGATCCGCCGGGAAATCGGAATGATCCACTCGCCATTGGCACGGCTGCGAATCGCCGGGCTGATGTGTACCTGCAACGAGGCATTCTGCTGGTGGAAGCGAAAGTAATCGCGATCCGCTACCTCCTCGCCATGGGGCGAGTCGTTGAAAGAGCTGACCATCCACTGCCCCTGCTTGTCGTAGAGAAAGACCCCGCTGAGCTGGTTCAGGGCCAATACGCGCCGCGCGAAGATTTTCTGCAGGCGCAATCTCTGCTCTGGCCCCTCGCCCAGGGCTTCGATCCACTCGGAAAGGCTCATCAGTACCAGGTCGGCCTCCATGAAGGTGTCCTCGGCCTGCTGGGCCATGGCCTGGGTGAGGTTGATGGAGTTGACCTCGGCCTGGGCCAGGTCATGCCGCCAGGACTGTTCGAGCTGCAGATACAGCAAGCCGCACAGGCAGAGAAAGACCATGGCGATGAAGGCCACTGCCGCCTTGAGCAAAGGCAGGCGCTTCAGGGTGCCGCCGGGGGCATGATGTGCATCGTAAATGGGAACGGGCAAAAGGGTCGTCCTGACGGGAAAGGGCGTGATTTGCAACGCAAATCCCTTGTTGTTTTTCGCCGGCTCATCCGCCAGCGTCTGGCGCAGCATCAGCTCCATGCTTATTGGGCCCACTACTTTGGCAAGCAGGTCCATGGGCCGTTATCGGCTGCACGAGGCAATGCCTGAAGCATAGATCGCCGGTGCGGCAGAGTATTCGTCCATGACCTGAGAATTTCTCTCAACAATGATCAGGCCGGTGCGAACCATGGAAACCGCAACAGTGGCTCCGAGCCGATTTTCAGGTAGTACAGAGCACCTTGCAAAAGGCTTTTCCAGGGTTGCTGCATGCTGCCCACCGGGTATTCACAAAAACTTTTCAGGTGATCGTTACAGGCGTTTCCCCCTGGCACCCTTCAAAGATGCGCACCACACCCACTCGGCCTGATTTGCGACAATGCCCGGCATGACATTCCGGACCTGTGCAGCGCCCTCTGCCGAGCCGAGCCAGTTGCTGGCTACCGCCGCCAACGACGAAGCCCGCACGAGGATCTGGCTCCGGACCGGAGCGTGGGCAGCGCAACCTACGCCAGCCGCTCGAACGATGCTACGCACAGGCTGGCGTATCGAGAAAAACAGTCAAGAAGCCGCTACGCTGCTCGCCGGCATGCAGCACGCCTACGACGATACTTTCCGTACCATACCTAGCGCCGCTGGCGATCCTGGCAATCGATTACGCTGGCGTTGGTGATGATGTTCTTGCTGTCGGTATACAGAGTGATGCTGCAGAAATAATCCAGCACGGTCTGGTTCTCGTAATAACCGGTCTTGCGATAGACCGCCTCGCTGCTCACCGGCATCGCGCCAGCCACACCCTGGCCACCGACCCCAACCCATGTTTCGCGCTGGCCGACATATTCGCTGCCAGTCTGCACGAACACCTTGTCGGGCCCCAGATGGGTCTGCACCCGGTTCCAGGCATAGAAACCACCACTGCCATAGGACGAAGGCCCCATCCCCTGGTCGGGCTTGCCGAACAATTCGAAGGCTTTCTTGGCTGGCTGGCCAATCAGCCGTTGCGCGGCGATATTGATCTCATTGTCCTGGCTGCTGCTTTTACCAGGCACGGCGCAGGCCGTGAGAGCCAGAACGGCCATGGTCAGCGCGGCGAGCTTGATCGAAGGCATGACATTCACTCCTTGTGCATGTGGCGTAGGGAAAACCACGAAACTCTGGCTCAGCTGAAACACGGCGTCCATGCTAGCCAAGTGCCGCCAGCCCACATCGAGGATGGGCCCAATACCTTGCTCGCTGCCAGGACCATGGCTGGATAGCGGATTCGAGCCAATGGGAATCAATGGAGGTATCTTGTAGAACCGCTCAATACCCAGGAACCCCATGCTCAGTTCGCTCATCTCGAATGGTAAGCCTGCAACGTCTGATCGCTCGGACCTGATCGCACCTTGGTGGAGTTTCACGAAAACAGTTCTAGCGGCGACAGCCCTGTCACTGGTGCGTGATGGATTGCTGGAGCTGGACGCCCCTATTGCCGGTCACGCTTTCACCTTGCGCCAGCTACTGCGACATGAGGCCGGCCTCGCCGACTATGGCGAGCTGGTGGAGTATCACGCCGCTGTTGCCAACAATGAATCACCTTGGCCAGCAACTGAAATGATGCAACGCCTTGATGGTCTGCGACTTCGATATGCCCCCGGAACCCATTGGAGATACTCGAATGTTGGCTATCTGCTGATTGGCAGGTTGATTGAACGCATGACTGACCTGGAACTGGATGATGCCGTCACTCAACGCGCCCTGGCGCCTCTGGGGCTGTCGAATGTTCGGTTCGCCAAGACACCCGCAGACCTACAGGCAACGGCTTCGGGGAGCACATCGAACTATGACCCCGCCTGGGTTTATCACGGCCTGCTGGTCGGCCCGATTTCGCAAGCGGCGCTCTTCTTGGATCGCTTGCTTTGCGAGTACCTTTTCTCCGCGGATCTGCTTAAGGAAATGCAGGCCACTCGAACACTCGGCGGTCCGATTCCAGGGCGACCATGGATCGAGCCTGGCTATGGCCTGGGGGTTATGCAGGGTTCGATTGAAGGCGGCTTTTCCCTTAGTGGGCACACAGGCTGCGGACCTGGCAGCGTGATCGCGGTCTATCGAGTCCGCGATGGCGCCACATCGGCCTGCTGTGCGGCCTTTGCAACAGGCACCAGCGAAGGCGCGGTAGAAACCTTCGTGGCTGGACAGCTGATACAAGCCCTGGGGCAAGCTTGCTGAATCGTTCATCCCTGCACCCTACCCACTTGAGCGCGCACCAGGGCTGGGCCATCTGTTTTCGGGCGAAGCTGCGGCTCTCTTGGTAAACTTGCCGTCCATTTCGTTTGATGCGGACCTGAGCCGTGCAGCTCGCAGCCCATCTGCCAGCTTTCCTGCCCAGAAAGTCGCCCTATCGAAAGTGCTACATGCCAGTTCCTTAGGTGGTGTGTCGTACCACCAACACCTAAAGAACACCTGAAAACGCCCCAGAACACGCCTTAAACACGTAGAGCAAAATGGTCCAGAATTCAGCTACAACCCCAGTAAACTCAAGCCCTACGCTGTCTCGGCGGTTTAGCGTTGCGCCGATGATGGATCGGACACACTAAATTAAAAAATTCTTATAATTCAGCGTGTTAGTGACAGCCTAGTCTTTGCTGTAGCAAAAATTAAGCAGATAGAAGGGATAACCGGCAACCCGGTGTTTTTTGATCTAAGTCCGTACGATCCAGTCAACTCCGGATCGATGTTCGGGGCTCGGGAGGAATGCCAGGCATGCGCTGGCCAAGGATTTGTTAACAGACTCGGCTCACGCGAGCCGCAATAGGCACATTGTTCCTACAATGCAATAGGAACAATGTGCCTATTTCTACTTTCTGGAAACAACTCCCTTCACATAGTCCTGGCACGCCGCCAGGGCAATCAATCCCTGGTCGCCGTCTCCGGCGATGGCGACAATTCGTTGAGCAGCCGCTGGGTCAAGTTCGGCTCGCGTGCCTCCATGAACCAGGCCGACGGTGCCGGTGGCGGCTGGCACCCCACAGCTACCACTCTGGGTGGCGTTGAGTAGGGCTGACAGCCGCAATTCAGTAGTAGCAAGCTTGTCACGCAGGCGAACGTGATTCGATTGAGCATCGCGCAATTCCTTGTAGTGGGTTTCGTCATCCGCCTGCAGGCGATCCTCCAGCGCACGACGGGCGTCTTGCTGCTCGCCCTGCCAGTGGATCACCGCCGTGGCGGCCTGCTCGCGGTCCGTGCTGTACGCCTCGGCTTGCTCGGCCAGGGCCTGGCCGTAGGCGTTGGCCTGCCAAGACCAGGCAGCCCAGCCGCCCAGGGCGAGCCCCAGCACCAGGGCCAGGGCTGGCAACAACCAGCCCGGGGCCTTCACGCCAGCACCTTAAGGGCACGCTCATACAGCGCCTGGCGATCCGCCAGGCCGTTGGTGCCACCGTTGATACGTTTGGTGATCGTGAGAAAGTCGCCCTTGTCGGCCAGGGTGTTCAGGCCGGCCTTCTGCCAGAACCAGCCCGCCGACAGGGCGGCATAGACCGGGTTTTCCAGCAGCTCAGGGGTATTGAGCAGTCGCGAGTCGCCAAACAGCGCTTCGCTGCACGCCACATAATTGGCCCGGCCGGTAACTTGAATCAGCCCCCTGCCCCGGTACTTCTGGCCGTCACCGTCCGCCTCGGGAGTGTTGCCCAGGCGCACGGCCAGGGTGCCGGTGTCGTACTTGCTCAGGTACTGGTCGTTGCCCAGCTCGCGCACGTACTGCAACTGCCCCGATTCATGGCCGATCTGCGCCAGGAACGCCGCCATGCGCAGGCGAGTGACGATTGCGTATTTGCTCATGGTCGCGTTGAGGGCAGGAACAAAAACGCCCGCTTGGCGGCGGGCGTTGGGAAGGATCTGCAGCAATTGCTGTTCTGTAATAGGCATGAAAGAACCTCTATGTGAGAAAAGAAAACGCCCCGTCAATACGGGGCGTCTATTGGGTTTGCTCAGCGATCCAGGGCGGCGGCGCTGGCCGGTGATCGGCATCAGGAAAGGCCTTTGATTGAGGCCAGTCCCGCAGGGCTTGAATGTATGCCAGCAGCTCCTTGAACTGCTCAACGCTCAGCGTAGGAGTCCCGTTCACTTCGAGCTGATCTCGATGCCGCTCACGCAACCACAACACGCCGGCAAACTCGCCATCCCGCCAGGCACGTTCGACGGTCTGCCGATCAGGGAGAGCATCTACGAGATAAGGTAAACCTTTTTCGTCATGCTCTCGTATCTTGCCAGGTGGCGGATTTCCAATAACTTTCAAATACAACTCCTCAGATATCTCAACGGCATCGGTTGGTATATCTGAATGTATCCCCTTTAAATACGTGGTCTGAGTTGTTTGGCTATAGAGTCGATTTTTACTGGCCATTTTAGTTACCTATTGCCGCCCACATCTGGATGCCTGCTGCAGATGCAGACGCTGAAACAAGACTGAATCCCGCAGTCGTTGGAACTGTTACACCAACAGCGGAGAGAGTGCTCGGAGTACCCGCAACAACTGCATCTACTGCAAGTGCGATAAATCCATTGTTTGGAAACGCGACTGGAAACGCCACATTGCCGAATTGCGATCCTGCAAGATCAGATCTCCCCCACTGAATGACCAGACCGCCGAGCCAGCTGGGCAGCGCGATATAGCCATTGATGGCGAGACTGGCTGAAAACCCCCATCGTAACTTTTTAGAAGTTACAAAAGCCGCGTCATCGACACCCGCATTTACGTCTGCAATAGCCGCTACACGCGCCGTACCACGACCGACCTCTGTAGCCTGCGCCACCGCTGTCGCATCAGCCTTTGATGCAGGATTGAAGTTGCCAGATGTCCAAATTACCCCAGCGTCAGACTCATCTATCGTTATCCGCACGCCCTCAAGCGAGTAGCCAATTTTTATGGTATTGGGGAGCTGACCAACGCCGCCACCTTGCTGCACAGGGACGAACCCAAGGCGGGGCTGGAGAAAATACATCCCCATATCCGACTCGCGCAGCATATAGGGGAGGTTCGGGTTATTGTTCTGAAACCCAGCACTAACAATTGAATCCCGGGAAAGCTTACTCGTAAGAAGATTATCAACTTGCACGCTTGTATAAGCATTATTGATTGGCGGTTGCAGGAGCTGAGTGCAACACGGTCATTGAATTGAAACTGGAGCATCATGCCGCATAGCCATGGCCTTCTGCATCACCTCGTCCATAACTTCGATTGGGCATTTGAAGTCGAAGCGCTTACGCGGTCGCATGTTCAGTTGCAGCGCAATGGCGTCCAGCTCCTCCTGGCTATGTACCGACAGGTCTGTGCCCTTGGGCAAGTACTGGCGAATCAGGCCGTTGATGTTTTCGTTGCTGCCGCGCTGCCAGGGGCTGTGCGGGTCGCAGAAGTAGATCGCCACGCCGGTTCTTTGGGTGATCTCGGCGTGTCGCGCCATCTCCCGGCCCTGGTCGTAAGTCATGCTCTTGCGCATCTCCAGCGGCATGCTATTGAGCGCGGCGCTGAAGCCTTCCAGCGCCGAAGTCGCCGTCGCGTCGTTCATCTTCACCAACATCAGGTACCCACTGGTGCGTTCCACCAGCGTACCGACGGACGAGGCGTTGGCCTTACCCTTGATGAGGTCGCCTTCCCAATGCCCCGGCATCAGCCTGTCTTCAATCTCCGGCGGGCGCACATGAATACTGACCATCTCGGGGATCTGGCCGCGCCGATCCACGCCACCAGAGCGCGGCCGGCGCGTCGTCTTGCCTTGGCGCAGACAGATGATCAGCTCCTTACGCAGCTCACCCACTGGCAGGGCATAGATCGCGTTGTAGATCGTCTCGCGACAGACGTAGGCATCTCTGAGGCTAGGTATGTTCATGTGGCGCAGCTTGCCGGCAATCTGTTCGGGAGACAAACGCTCACGCAGCATATGAACCACCAGTTCGAAGCGCTCGCTCCCCGGCAGCAGCTTTCGGCTCGGTCGACAGACTTGGCGGCGGGCCTTCATCTGCTCCTGGGCCGCGCGGGCCGAGTAGCTGCCACAGACATCTCGATTGCGGCGCAGCTCTCGACTGATGGTCGAAGGAGACCTATTGATCAGGCGAGCAATCCTGCGCAGGCTGAAGCCCTGGGCGTGGCCGATTTGGATGGTGGCGCGTTCTTCAACGCTGAGTTCGGTATATGACATAGGGGCAGCACCGTACCGGAAAGGTCAGGTGTTGCACTCAGTTTTTGCCGCCGCCATTCCATAACCGCTTAGCGTAGTTGCCTTGTTTGCTTTTTTATCCGGATCGAAACTATTTGCGTCCCATATTCTATAGCCGTTCCAGCACAAAACTCCATTTGACTCCATAGCTAAAGAACCAGCCACTACACTGGACCAGTGGAATCCAAGGCGCGGCGAATACTCAAATCCTTTTTGTGCAGCTCCAACTAACTGCGCTTCGCGTATTTCAATTGGTACAGTTGAATAGTCACTGCCGGGGGTTGATGCATAAAGCCGTGGTACTTGATCCGTAGTACCCGTGCGCAAAGCATTAGTGATTCCGTACTCAGCAAGTGTCGTCGGGTTGCTGCCAGCAGTCACGCGCCCCAGGGCATCGACAATCACTCGGCGGTATTCGCCGGCAACCACACCCGTTTTCCCCAGCACCTGAGCGAAGTTAAGCGCCGTTGTGCCCAAGACGGGCGCGGCAGTGTTCGTCAACTGCCACACGGACGAAGAATTTACTGTACCGGCCTGCACGCCGATCAGATGGCCAGGTGTGCATTCTGCGCTGTCGTCTGCGTCCTGTGCTCGTGTCCAGGCGCCCGCGCTCACAACGTAGATCCAGTTTTGCGCGGCGTTGGCTTGGTTCTTCACCAGCACCCGCGCCCCCGCGATCAGAGCCACGCCATCGATTGTCTGTAAGCCACTCAGTGCGACAGGACCGGTAGTCGCAACAAGTGCTGACCGCTTGAAGTCCGAAGCAGCAATCGTCAATACAGCGGACGTCAACTGACTAACATTCGATTCGCTCGGAACCATGCCGGCGGCCTTGATCACGTTCAGAACCTCTTGCGTGATCGCATCGCCCCAGGCGGCTGGAATCAGTGAGCCGATCTGTCCAGTCGTTGGGTTTTCGTCAACAAAATGCCCGTCAACCAGGCCCACGCCTGGAATGCTTTTTGGATAGTCCATGTCAGTTCCCGTACTTGATAATTTCAACCGCGTGCGCGGGTGCGCTGCGTCGTAGTGCGCACTCCAGGGCACCCGATGGGTTGCCGCCGAAGTGCTCGCCGAAGTGCGCAACGCCGAAGCGGCGACCCAGGCGGCGGCGTGAGCCCGCGTCTAGAGTCCACATGAATTGCGCTCCCCAGGTGCCGAAGTGCGCTAGGCCAAACCGGGCGCGGCCGAAGCGCGGCGCTCGATGCTCGATCACGCGGGCATCCAAATAGCCTTGGCTAACAGCCAGATCAACGAAGTAGACCGGAGTCTGCCCACCCGTCTCGATCAGCCGACGCCGTACAGCCAGTTGCCGGTCCTCAAATTTCGGCGACTCGCCCATGCAAGGGTCAGGCAGGTGCATAACCCGCTCCCAGTCCGGGACCAGCTCGCGCACCGTATAGGGGTTGCTCTCAGCCAGAAGATCAGCTGCCCGGGCGTCCTCGCGGGCTAGCAGATCCGCCGCCACCTGCAGCAGCGAATCCAGGCCGGGGTTAAGTTCTCGATCCCAGGCCGGACCCGGGGGCAACAGCGCCTGCAGCTGGGCGCGGTAGTCCTCGGCGGTTCTTATCGCCACAGCACACCCCCATAGGTCAGCAACTGATTGGGCGCGGCATTGAGGTTCGCCGTAGGGCTGAACAATTCGTGATCACGCTCCCCCGTAGCGCCGCTGATAGCCTCGCGGATATGCGTCAACAGCAGTTCAGCGCCCAGCGCCGACTCACGGTTGTGCAGATCAATCAACGCGGCCTCAACCGCCCGGCGCACCGCCGAGCTGTCCGGCGTTACCTTGAGCTGGTATTGCACCGGTTTTTCAGCCGGGGGCAGTACGTACAGCTCGGCCGTAACCGGCCGCTCGCGCTCGATATACGCCCGCACCTCGGCGCAGGCCTGGGCGCTGGGGATCGGGTCCGGATCGTTGTCACGCATGAAGAACAGGCCGACCGTGCCAGGCCCCATGTAGTGCCGCACGACCCAGGCCCGGGTCACGCCGGGCACCTCCAGGGCCCAGGTTTCGTAGTCGCTGGTACTGCCGCCGTGGGGGATCACCCGATACGAGCGAATCACCCGAGCGCGTAGCGCCTCTACGCTCTCCTGGGCAACACCACCGCGCAGCCCTGGGGCTGACACGGTAAACGCCTCGTTGACGCCCAGGACGGGCGACACCAGGCGCAGAACGGCCCCGGCGCTTGTGTTGCCCAGGGGCCCGGGTTCCAAGGCTTCAAGCTTGGCCACGCCGGCAGCACCGGCCAGGGTTGCCGTTACGGTAACGCGAAAGCGCACGCCGTCATCACGCTGCAGCAGCGTGCCGGCATCGAGGACCGCCGAAGCGGCCCCGGTGAACGCCGCCACGCCGGACGCGGCGACAGCCTGCAGACGCCCGCGCTTGAGCCGCGCCTGGGCCATACGTAGCAAGGTTTCCTCGTCTGCAGTGTCCGGCAAAATCTGATTGGCTATGTATTGCTGATGGCCGTAGCGGCCGAACGACGCGGCGGCCAGCACCCTTGCCAGTACCTCGGCATCGGAGCGCACAAGGGCGCTGGAGACGGCCAGGCTCGACAGCTCGCGGCTGATCAGCTCCGGCAAGCTGGGGGTATTAAACGGCATTGATCACCTGCCATAAGTTGTCTAGTTGAACATCGATCGTTCGGCCGTCGCGCAGTGTTAGCAGCACCTGCAGCTCCAGCCGATCCACTCCGCGAGTGGTCGTGACCGCAACGGCCGTGACCCGTCCGTCCTCAAGCATCCAAGCCAGGGCCTCGCGGGCGAACGCCTCGGCCGTCTGCGCGGTTTCGGCGGTCAGCTTTGCGCGGCGCAGCTGCCACAGCCGCGAGCCGATGCGGTCATTGGCAAGACTGGGGAAGCTGTCGCCCCACCACCCGAAGCGCTCCGGATCGTCGATCCGGTCGTCAGGGCCGGCGCGGCGCCAGGTCAGCAGGCTGATAACGGCGGCGCGCTGCCACGCGCCGTCGGTGGCGTCGTCTTGCAGGATCATTTGCCACCCCCTACAGGCGGGCCGGACTGGCCGCTACCGGGCATAACCCCAGTGTGTGCGTGCTGCACCTGGCTAATGCCGGCGGCCACCTGATCGCCGGCCGATACGATCTTTCCGGTGGTGCGAATCTCCGGCGTATCGAACTCCACGCCGCCCGAGGCCTTGACCTTGAGCGTTACGGTTTCAATCTCGATCACCCGGCCGCGCTTGAAGTGCAGCACGTCGCCTTCGTCGGTGTACAAGGCCACCTCTCCGGACTGGAGTCCCTGCAAGCGAAAGCGCCGGTCCGCGACGTTCAGCACCACGCCATGCGAGCGGCCGTCGCCCAGAAACAGCGCGATCCCCTCCGCGCCGGGGTGCGGGTTGGACGTGACGCCGTAGGGTTCGAAGTGTTCCAGGCCGTCGCGGATCTCGTCGGCAGTCAGGCGCATTTGCAGCGCCTGCAGCTTGCCGGCAGGGCTCACCAGGGCGACCTCCCCCCGGGCCACGTTGTTGCGTGCTGGTCTCATGATTCGGGCTTCCAGTCGGCAGGAATGAGATATTCGAAGTTGTCCGCCTTGCCGCCCTTCTTGAGCTTGCGGCTCTTGTGCGGGTCTTTCGGCTCCGGCTCGAAAGCGTCCGGCGGCGCCACCGTGAGATTCGCGACGGTCCCGGACTCGTCGAGGCTGTACTCGACTTCACTGATCAGCAGGTCACGGTCAATGCCAATCAGCGGATCGACTACCCGAACAATCATGTTCGGCAGCCACAGCGCGCCATTGGACTGCCGCCATCCCTGGATTTTGTAGTGCAGGGTTAGCGCCTTGCCCATGCGACTGCCGCGCTCCCAATTCGCCCTGGCGCTGGCAAGCTCCGGGGTCATCTGGCCGCTTTCGTGAATCTGCAAGACGCGCTTGCGCGCTGCCCGAGGGTCAGCCGCCGACGCCTTGATTTCCGACGCCTTGGCGCCGTACTCCTTGTCATTGCCGGCGCGCTGGCCGGTGACAACGTATTCAGAAAACACACCGGAAAAGTCCAGATCCGCAGAACCGGTCAGGATGTTTTCACCCAGCTGCAGGCTGTCCACCGCCCTGCCGGCGCTGCCCGGGCGAATGATCACTACTCGGCCCTGGCTGTCGTCCGTGGCCAGCAGGCGCGAAAGGGTCAACAGCCGGTCGATTGACTCAAACACCGATTCCCCGGGCTCGATGCTGTGTTCAGCAAGCTTGGTGGTTTCGGCGGCCTGGCTCCGCACTTGCACGCCGTAGGGTTCGGCCAGGGCCTGCACAATCTGCTGGATGCTCTGCCCCTTCCACTGGCCGGGCTTGTTGATTGCCGAGCAATCGACCAGATCCGCGGTCACGGATCGGCCTTGAATCGAGCGCGTGACCGACTTGCTGTCGTAGCTAACCGGTGTGCCGAAGATCCAACCGGACAGCACCAGGTCACCGCCTATACGCACCTGGCAAAAATCGCCCTGGCGAATCGGGATTTCCTCGACCTGGCCAGGCCAGCGCCAGGTCACGTCAAGCTTGAAGTCTCGACTCAAGCGCTCGATGCCGGCGCTGATGCTGACTTTCTTCCAGCCGCGATACTCCAGGCCGTTCACGCTCAGCGTGACAGCGTTTTGTTCGTGCATGGGGGTTACTCCTGGGCGACGTACAGCGCACCCGCCGGCAAGAACCCGGGGTGCGAGACTTTGTTACGCGTAACGATTTCCTCGGCGCGGGAGGCGTCGCCGAAACACTGATAAGCCAGCACGACCGCCGGCAAGCTTTCCTTGCGCTCGACAACCATCAGGCGCACCCCGGCGGCCGCGACTTCTGACAGATGCGCTTTCGCGCTCTTGCGCAGCGCTTCCAGCGCCTGGAAATGCTCATGCGGGGCGACCAGGGCGGCCGACCACAGCGCATCATTTAATGCGTCGCGCAGCTCGATCACGTCCGACGCCGCCGGCACCTCGGGCCGAGTGATCGGCGCCGATACCTGCTGCTCGACCACCGGCACGCCGGGCAACGGGGCCGGCGCCGGCACGATCGGCATCGAAGCCGCCGAGCGCGCCGCATGAACGATCAGGGCGTCACGCATCAGCTCACGCGCCGCCAGCACCGTCGCCGCTGTCGCCTGGCCACCGGCCGGCGTGACGGCCTCGGCGTCGCGCTTGATTTCCTCGCTCAGCCCCTGGGCCAGCTCAGTTTTCGCCGCAATGTCCCGCGAGGCTTCAACCAGGCTTGGAACGTCCTGTTCGGTGCCTGCCAGGCGCGCAACGGTCCGGGCGAACTCAGGATCAGCCTCGACCGCTGCCGCGCTGTGCGCGCCACTGGAAGGCTCCCAGCGGTAGCCCGAGGACCGCGAGCGGCCGCCGACCCCGGCGAACTGTGCGCGGATCATCGCCGCGAAGTTGCCAGGGGCATTGATCAGCATGTCTGCCAGAGCTTCAACTGAGCTGACAATGCCCAGCAGCTGCCCGAACTCCTGCTGGATCACCTGCTGTATCCCGGCTATGCCGTTCTGCAGCACGGTAATAGCCATCCGCGCCCGGTCTACCACGGCCATCGCTTGCTTGTAGCGAGCAATAGCCGATTCAAGCAGGCTTTCGGAATCTTCCTCCACCTGGACCGATTGACGCTTGACACCGACCGGGTAGCCCTTCTCCCCAGCTTCGACGAACACCAGGGCGAAGCGCACCAGGCCACCGGCCCGGCGCTCGTGCGACACCTCGCAGCCTTCGCTGGCTGTCACCTGCAGACGGCCGAACCAGGGGTGTACCAGCTCGCCGGAGCCGGGCGTATCTAGCGCATGTAGCAGGTTGTCCCGTTGAAACAGGCAGTCATCCCCAATCACGAACGCATCGAGCTTTATTTCGCGGGTCTTGGCGCCCATGTCTTCCACCAGCGGCCGGTCCCGCTGGGGGTATTCGTGCAACTGGGTCCGGCGACCGACCGGCGTTGCGTCGCTATCAACGTAGAACGGCACCCCGCGAAAGCTCGCCGGGTGCAACTGTTCCCGCCAGGTATCCGGCTTTTCCGGCTTTTCCGGCTTATCAGCCATTCCTGCCCCCTAGTGATCGGTACCCAACTTGCGGACTGACACTCAGCCCGGGTTGATTGGTTTGTGCAGGGTCCGCCCGCATGCCTGCAGGTGCGTTTTCAAAGCGCACGACCATGGCACCGGTTAGCTCGGTACGCTGTGACGCGGCCGTTTTCTGAATCAGCGACCCACGTTCGGCAGGCAGGCTGCCCGAGGCTGCCCCGGTCCTGGCCGAAACCGGCGGCCGGCCTTCGGCCTCCGGCAGCAGCGCCTTGGCACCTGCAGGCGACGGCAGCGGCCCCGGCAGGGTCTTTGCCGCTGCCACCACCTGCAGCGGCCCCGGCTGCACCAGGGGCCCGCTGTCGTTCGCTGGAGCGCGTAGCAGGCTGGCCACCTGCGCCGCCTGCGGCAGCAGCTCAGGCGCTGCAGCAATCGGCTTGACCAGTTGCCCCGGCGCCGGCAGCCCTTCGCCGTTGCGGGCGTTCTGCTGCTCGGCCCAGCTGCGGATCTTCGACGACGCTGCGCTGATCACCCCGTCACCGTCCGAGCTGACCCCAAGGAAATTCATCATCGGTTCAATGATTGGCTTGAGGTCGCTCCACAGGTCTTGGAAAAACTGAGTGATCGGCGTCCAGTGCTTGACGATCAGGCCGAGCGGGGTCCAGTCGAACATGTGTTTCATGTAGTCGATGATCGGCCCGGAAAACGCCTTGATCAGCTCCCACAGCGCGCTAAAGAACTCGACCAGGGGCCCCCAGTTCTGAATCACCATCCCGATGGGGGTCCAGCTCAGGCCGGCTTTCAGGAACTCCCAGGCCGCCATGGCCGGCGCCTTGACCTGCTCCCACAGTCGCACGCAAAACGGGATTAGCTGCCCCCAGTTCGCCGCGATCAGGCCGAGCGGCGTCCACCGAAACGCTTGCTTGAACCAGCCCCACAGCACAATGGCTGGACCCTTGATTTGCTCCCACAGCTTTTCGAAGTACGGGCCCACCGTTGACCAGTTCGCTATCAGGACACCGGCCGCAATCGCGATCCCGCGCACGATCAGGCCTATCGGACTCATCATCGCCACGCCGTTCATAATCGTCAGCACTGCAGTAGCGCCGGCAGCGGCCAGGCGCAGCGCTGTGAACCCCACGGCCGCGCCAAGAATGCCCTTGATCAGCATCGGATTGGCTCCGGCGAACTCGGCCACTTTGCTGACAATCGGCCCGACCACGGCAACAAAGTCATTGAGCGGCGGCAACAGTGCGTTGCCAACCGTGATGCCCAGGCGGGTTACGCGGTTCTGCAGTAGCTGCAGGGAGTTTTCCGTAGTCGCGGCGCGGGCCGTGTATTCAGCGAGCATTGAGCCGTCGAACTCTCCGCCCTCACCGACGTTTTTAAAGTTCTTCTGCAGCGTGTCCAGGTTCGTCAACAGCGGCGCGATGGCCCCTACCGACTCCTTGCCGAACAGGTTTGTCAGGACCGCCGCCTGCTTGCTTTTCTCGACCTTGGCCAGGGTCATCAGGACGCGGTTAATCGTGCCCTCGCTGTCCGTCTGCATGCCCTTGGAGATTGCACCGGCATCCAGGCGCAGCGCCTTGAATGCCGCTTTCTGCGACTTGGTAGCCGCCGTGCCGGCGCTCAACGTGAGCATAAAGTTTTTGATACCGGTGGCCGCCACGTCCTGGGCGATCCCCACCCCGGCCAGGGCCGAACCCATCGCCGCGAGCTGGCCAGCGTTGACCCCGGCCACCTCGCCCAGCGGGCCGATGGCTGTCACGATGGCCGAGATTTGCGCGGTACTGGCCGCGCCGTTGTTCGCGAGATAGTTGATCTTGTCGGCCAGGGTCACCACTTCGGTTTGGCTCATGTGAAACGCTGTGCGCCACTTGGCCATCATCTCGCCGGACTGCTCGGCCGTCTGATCGAAGGCCACGCCCATTTTTACCGCGTCCTCGGCGAACCGCATCAGGTCTGTTCGCTCGATACCTGATTGCCCGCCGGCCGCGACGATCTTGGCGATTCCGTCCGCCGCCATGGGCAGCTTTTCGGAAAGGTTCAGAACGTCCGCGCTCATCGCCTGGAACTGCTCGGGCGTCTTGAAGTCAACGACCTTCTTAACGTCCGCCATGGCGCTTTCAAACTGAATCGCCGCACGCACGCCCATCACGAACGGGGCCGCGATGGCCCCGCCCTGGATCGCATCGCCGAACGTGATTTTCCCAAGGCCCGAGCTGTTCAACTGCTTGCGCAGATTGGCCGCGTTCTTGCGAATCCCGGTCAGTACCGGCGAGAGCTTATCGACGCCGGTAATCAACGCCTTGAGCTGGAATCTGTCCGCCATCATTCACCCCCTGATGCGGTCTGCCGCTGTATCCGGTGTGCGTGTTCTTCACTTTCGAACAGCACGTCCAGGGGCCAGGCCTTGACCTGTTCCGGGCTGGTTTTCCAGTACCAGGCCAGGTCATAGGCCAACTCGGTCAGCTCTCCGATTTCGGCGAAGCGGCAGCCATGAAAAAACCCGCAACCGCCCAGGCAATGCCGTTAAAGTCGTGCAGATCCAGCTGACTAACAGAGCCAGGGGGAATGCCGGCACAGACAGCGATGTACTTGCTGGCAATGTCCAGATCCAGGGAAACTGACTCGTCTTTGTCGATCTTGTACGGCAGCGCCTTGATATCGCGGCAGTCCTGCACCGTGGGGCGGCGTAGCTCCAGGGCGTTCAGGGTTTCACCGTGGGCTTGAATCGGTGTACTCAGTTCAATAGTTACCTTGCTCATTACTGCCAGTCCCCCGCGATACCTTCGAAATTCAGGGAGACCTTGCCGTCATCCCCGCTGACCTTTACTTCATCGACCAAATAGGCCCCAGACAGGACGTAGCTACTACCGTCCTTGAATTCGGCCGTGACGGTCATGTTCGTGCCGTTTTCAAGCTTGGCCATGGGAAAGCGCGGGGTCTTCACCGCGTCAACTTTGAGTGAGGGTGTTAGGTCTTCCTCCTTGTAAAAACCTTTGACGATGGTTTCTCGCTTGTACTTCGACAGCGGCGCCTCAACGCCGCCCGTGATCGTCAGCTGTTCACCATCGACCTTGATGTAACAGGTGCCTGCAACTTTCTGACCCATAAAAGGGGCTCCACAAAAAGGCCCGCACAGGGCGGGCCGGGGTGAATCGGTAGGGTTTAAGCGGCGTCTGGATACTGCAGCCGGAACTGATACGACAGAGCCAGGACGCGCAGCTGGTTGACCAGATCCGGTGGGAACAACACCCCGATCCGATTGGGATCTTTCGCGTCGCGCTCAACGATCAGGTGTTGCTTGAACAGCTCCTTGTTCTCAACCAGGCCGGCACGCTCCAGCTCGCCATAGGCCGCCACCAGCTCGCCACGGATCACTAACGGCGTGACGATGGCCTGGCCGGCGCCGAACTCTGTCCCATCGTTGGCCAGCTTGTGACGCCCATACTTGCTGGTGATACGGCCCTGCAGGTTGCGAATCACATGCGCCGACTGGTGCAGCGGCTCACTGTCCAGGTAGGACGTATCGGCCTGGCCGTAAGCGTTGCGCTGGTAAGTCGTCACGGCGCGCTGGATGCGATACGAGCCGCCCTCGTAGCACGCGGTAGCAATGCCGTAGCTCAGCAGCGATTGACGCTCGGTCAGGGTAAAACGCTCGCTGGCCGGGGCTGGATCGATCCCCGACAGGGCGCCGGTCTGCGTCGGCCGGCCAGGGTCGGCACTGATGAACACCGCCGTTCGCGCCGCGTACTGCGCCGCCACTTCCCACACCGGCTGCGGCAACCCGCGTTCGAAGCCGTGCAACGTCATGTGCTGATCGTTGCGGGCCCGGCCGGCGGCCACCAGTTCGCCGACGCTGCCGCGCTTGGCGCTGTATACATGACCATAGAGCTGCTTGGCCCAGGACCAGCGCCCGGCCGTGTCGTCCATGGTGGTCTTCCAGGCGTCGAGCGTGGCCGTATCGCTCCAGGGCTGGCAGATGAATTCGAACGGTTCATCGCCCAGCGCTGCCAGCGCGGCAGCCATGTCCGGCGCGCCAAGCCCGCCAGTCATCACACCCGCCACCAGGGTCAGGCCTGGCGGGGTTTCCTCGCCAGAAGCGCGCCCCAGGCGGTTCAGCTCAACGCGGATATCGTTGCCGAGGTCGCCCTTGAACTTCGCCACCAGGCTGACCACTGCGCCGGCCGCCGTGGCCGTGACCGGCAGATCGATCGACTCGTTAACCCGGGCCGCGATGGCCGTGGCCACCGCTTCGGCGGACATGGACGCCGCGACGTTGGTCCGCACCCGCTGGCCGGCAATGTACAGATTGACCAGGCCCGGCGCCGAGGCCGTGCCCGTTACCGTAACGGCGCCCTTGGCCGCTGCGCCATCGGTCACGGTCAGCGGCAGACACCAGACCTCACCGGCCACGTCGATGGCCCGGTGCTGGTTGTACATAGCCGCGAGCATCGAGCCGGCACCGCCGATATCCAGCACGTCCGCCGGCCGCGTCACCAACACCAGGCGACCGACCTCGGGGCTGGTGACACCTTCGTTCACCTGGCCGACGATCAGCCGGCGCAGCGCACCGCCGCCGCTGGTGTTCGCCATCGAGTTATCTACTTCGGCGTAGAACAGCGGGACGCGGATATCGGCGGGAATGTTGTTGAAGCTGATCATGCTTTGCCCCCTTTCCCAGGCTTGGTTTCAGCGGCCGGCAGATCCTCAACCCGTACCACGTCACCGTCATTGAGCCGGCGTTGCCACCAGGCGTTGAGCGCCACCGTTCGCCCTGCTGCAGGCAACAGGCGGCCGCCGTCTTCCGGCACCGGGCAATCACGCCCCGGCGCCGGCATCACATGAATCAAGGTTTGCATTACGAGAAGTCCTCGCGAGTTGTTAGCTCGATCCGGCCATCAGGCCCGGTCGGGGCTAAGTTTTTGTCGGCCATCGGATCGATAAAATCGACGGCGATGTTTATGCCCTCCAGCGCGGGCAGCCCGTCTAGTTCGTACTCCTGCCAGGTTTCTGCAGGTTGATCAGCTCGATTCCGACCCAGCTGGAACTCGGCTAGAAAGCCGAACTGGAAAACAACCCGGGCACGGCTGATATGCAGCAAGGCGCCCTGGCCATACTGGATAGGCGTGTACTCAGGTGCCGGCCTCCAACCCACCAACGCCCGCCAAAGCTCAGCGCGGACCCCATGCAACAGATCATTGGCCTCCTGCCCCCGCTCGTCCTTGGGCTCCAGAACGACTACTACGTTAAATTGATCCGTCACTCCCTGGATTAGGCTGTTCTGAGCCTCACATGGTGTCGCGGCGTCGGCCGTGGCGATCACGTATGCCGCCGGTAATTGGAGCTTTGCACTTTCGGCGACGGCATCCCAATCGATCCCGCCCGAAACACGTTGAGAGAATGTCGGGCAGTGGGCCCGCAAGTGAGCAACGATAGGGCTTAGCCTCATTGAAGAACCTCGGACATAAAAAAACCCCGCCATCGCGAGGTTCTGAACCATGACGCCCCGCTAATGCAGGGCTTCTGCAAAGGCATCGCGCAGAATCCGTTGCACGTCGGAACTGGAGTCCTGCAGAGCATCGGCCATGTAGTTACCCCTGGGCTTGATACGCCACTCTCCGGCTGCCCGCTCAGCGAGTGCCGCAGCGCGGGCTCCTGCTGCGCGCCGGTTGGACTTTCCTTTGCCCTGCCCTGGCGCCAGCTTCCCAAGGCGCCCCCCACGCTTTACACCGTAGTGCAGGAAGGCCGGGTAGAACTCAGCCATGGCCGCTGTCTTTCGGGGCGCGATCCTCACCAGAAAGCCCGACCGCGACACCTTGAAAGCGATGGATTCCAAGGTGGCCCCGGTGCGGTTGACCGGGTAGCCTTCCTGCCCCTTGCCCAAGGCAAGGTTCATCTGTGCGCGTTGAGTGACCAAACGACCAGCCCTGCGCATCCCTGCGCGGATCGCCTTCTTGTCGAAGGCGTCACGCTCGAAGTTGTCGAAGCCTTCGAAGTGCAAATACCCCTCAACCGAGGCCGAGTTAGACATAGACACCCCCGCTCGCTTTCTGCGGCCCCAGTTCTTCAACCTCCAGCACCGTGAACTTACGACTGCCGTTCATTTCGGACACTCGACGAACCCGGTAGATCGTCTCTCGATACAGCACCTCATGCGCTTCACTCATGCCCGCAAGCAGGTACAGAGTGATTCGATGAGTCACCTTGCTTTCGACTTGCACCCCGGAGTTGTAAACCACCGAACCTACCGGCTCGATCTTGGCCCAGCGCTCCTTTTCAGTCGAAAACACCGGGGTCAGTCCCTGATCCTCGGCCGGGATATCTGTTCGCAAGCGGACCAAGATACGCCGGTCCAGCTCCCCCGAGCGCGGTTCACGCATAGCCATAGTCAGAACCTCGGCGGGACCGTGATATCGGCCAACAGGTGATCGAGATAGAGCGACGGCAGCTCCGCTATGCTCTGCCCTATCACCAGTAGCCCCCGATGGGTGAACGCTGTTTCGGCCGCAAGCAGCAACCAGGACAACACGCTGGGGTAGGCCTGCAGGTCCACCCCAGCGAGATAGCGGATGCGCAGCCGGCCAGGTGGCCGACCGTCCGGGAAATGCAGATAGCTTTCCTTGCCCCCCTGCTCAAGCTCCACCCGCCCGGTGTACGGCGTCACGGTGGCCCCCAGCACCACCACCGATTCGATAGCCACCACCTGGCCAACGTCGAGCGAATGCCCCGAGGGGTAGGACGCTGGCCATTCGTCCTCATACAGCGCTTGGCGAACCGCCGCCCCTGTCTTGGACTCACAATAGCCAGTCACCCCCGGAATGATGATCTGATTGATCAGATCGGGCTGCAGATCCTCAGGCTCTGCCCGAACCTGAAAGGCGACCTGCTCCAAGGTCAGCACGGGCGCCCCCGTGTAGGCGATACGGCGACCCACGGCTAGGGCTTGGCTTCGTCATCGGGTGTATCGGTGTCCGGCGCCGGGCCGGACTCTGCCCCCGGCTGCGGAGTAGTTCCAGACTGTTCCCCGCCAGGTGCGGGTGCTCTCGACTTCCCTTTCTTGCCACCCTTTCCGCCTTCGTAGGCCACGGCGCGCCCGCCGTCGATCAGCGACTGCGCCACGTCTTCCTCAAAGCCTGCCACTTCGCCCTTGCCATAACCGCGCCAGGAGCCAGTGAATTCGATAATGACCTGTGCCATAAACAATCCTTCCAGATAAGCGGCCCCGCGTGCACGGGGCCTAGGTTTACATACCTTTGCCCCACTTCACGGCCACCGCCACCACGATGCTTTCAACGTGACGCGGCCCGAAGTCGTGCTTGGCAATAACTCGCACCAAGGTCTGGTTGCGCTGGAAGGCGCTGACCATATTGCCCTCGGCGTCTTTGTAGGAAGCTTCACTGCTGAAACCGATGGTCAGGTCCATGTCCTCGCCGATCATGCAGTCTGCGAAGTTGATAAAGTAGATTTCGGTTTCATCACCGTCTGCGCCGAGGTTGACCGGAATCTGAGTGCTGAGACCGACCGGGTAGCCCTTGAGCATGCCCTGATCGATTTCCGGATAGGCCTTGTTGCCATTGCCGTCTCGTAGCGCCTGCAACCAGCGCAGCACACGCGGCGCCATCAACCAGCCGCAAGACTTCATCTGCACGTTTGCCGCCTCAAGGCGCAGCATCATGCCGCCCAGGAACAGATCGATCTTCTCCAGGGTTATTCCGGTCACAGCCGGCGCTGGCAGGACGTTGAAAGGCGCTGCCCAGTGGCGCGCCCCCTTCGGTAGCACACCGGAGCCATCCGCACGAATGAAGTGCAGATCCTCGGAAAGACCCATGCTGACAGTCAGGTCGCTACCCACGATGGAATCGACACGCGGGTTAATGCCGCTCATCGCCAACAGGTCATTAGAGATCGGCACGATAGCTGCGGCAGTCTTAGCCGATAACTTGGTGTCTCCGAAGGTCATGCCGGTGACCGGAATGTCAGTATCGCTACCGATGTAGGTAACAACGGTGTTGCCGGTAATGCGCGGCATGGTCAGATTGCCGTTGTTCAGCGGCAGGCTGGTGACGCCCATTTTCCGCATGATGGAGACGGGCCGCAGTGACTCGATAATGTCCGTTGCGAAATTCTGCGGAACCAGCACGCCACCCGCGCCAGGCGTGACAACAGTCAGCGCCATGTGAACATCAGACGGAAAACCACCATCCTTGGCCATCTGCGCGGCGGTCTGCTGGTTGCCCTGGGCAGCAGCCAACAGACGCGCCATCTGCGCCATGCCGGTGCCCGGCTTGGCTTTCTCACTGAACGGGCCGGAGATACTGCCCCCCGGTGGGCTAGCCACACCCTGCGCCGACTCGTTGACCGGCACCGCACCGGCCGCCGCCAGGCGCTCGGCAGACTCGGCCCGACTGATCTTGGCAGTAAGATCGTTGATCTTGGTTTCCAGCTCGGTGAACTGCTGCAACTGCTCGGCGCTCAACGTCGCGCCGTCGGCCTCGATCTTGGCCAGCGTCTGCACCTGGGCGACCAGGCCGGCGCGCTCGTTACGCATTTGAAGTACAAGGGACATGCTGCCTCCTGGGCATAAAAAAACCCGCATTGAGCGGGTCGGGGTTCGGTTGAAACAGTGGAGCGATCAGGCCAGCGCCTGCATGGCCAGTGCCGTCGCACGTATGCCGATTCGACTCGACTGGCGGGCGGCACGACTCTGCGCGACGGCCCGCGACAGCTCGTCAACAGCGAGTTGCGGGTTTTGCATCCGGTCAGCAAGGCCGGCATTGATTGCATTCTGGCCGCGATACAACGCGGCCTCAGTTGCGATCACCTGGGCGAGTGGTAAGCCGCGATACTCGGAAACGGCACCGACGAACATCTGGTAGCTTTCCTGTACCAGATCGTTAAGAAAGGCCAACGACTGTTCGCTGATCGGCTCATGCGGCGTCAGGTCGTTCTTGTGCGCTCCGGCGTAGACCGTAGTCACCTTGACGCCCATTCCTTCCTCAAGCTTGGAGCGGTCCATATGACTGGCTATCACGCCGATGGACCCAACGCCGCTGGTACGGCTTACCACCAGCTCGCTGCAGGCCGACCCGAGCAGATAGCCCCCGCTGTAGGCCATAAAGTTGACCAGGCCGGTTATCGGCTTCTGCGCGGTCATTGCCCGAATGTCTTCGGCCAGCTCAAAAGCGCCAACAGCCGCACCGCCCGGGCTGTCGATATCCAACACGATATGCTCGACCAGGGGATCTGCCACGGCACGTTGCAGCTGGGCGCGCAGGCCCTCATAACTGGTCATCGTCTCGCAGGCGTTGAGGTGACTACCGCGACTGACCAGTACCCCACTAACCGGGATCACCTCGATCCCGGTCTGCGCAATGGCTGTTCGGCGCTGCTCGTCCGCGTAAGCCACACGATCTAATGGCTCGTCGTCCTGCCACATTTGAGCCGCGCCGCCCAGGTTGATGATGTTGAGGCTCATTGTCTGGTTGGCCCAACGCACGCCCAGGTCGAGCATGTCAGGCGTCACCAGCAAGGGCTGATTGAACAGCAGGCTGGATGCCCGCAGATAACGTTTACTCATTGGGCTAGAATCCTCTCGATCTCGGCGTGCTGCATCTCCAGCTGAGCGCGCACGGTTGGATTACTCAGATCCGGCTGTTTGCCGGCATCGACCATGTTTAGGGGTTGCAGGTAGATCTCACCGCCCGGAATCGGCGGCATATTCTCCAGACGCCGGATATCGTTCACGCTCAGCCATCCCCATTGGCGGCCGATGGCGTAGGCCTCATACCGGCTTTTCTGATCGCCGCGCAGCAGGCCGGACAGATTGAACTCGATGAAGTATTGCTGCCGGTCCTTCGGCAGCAGGAAATCGCGCATCATTGCCTGTTCGTGACGCTTCACCCAGGGCAACAACGCGAACACCACAAACTGGATCATTAGCTGTTCCAGGGTGTTGTAGTTCGACTTCTCCAGGTCGTTGACCATGGGCAACGGGATCTTGTATATCCGCGCAATGTCCATCCCGGTCAGCTTCAAGATACCGAGGATTTCGGCATCCACGTTCGTCATCGACACCGGCTTAAAGGTCATCCCCTCCTGCAGCAGGGCGACTTTCTTGGCATTGTCCATGCCGCCAAACTTCTGGCCCCACTGATCAACCAACTTATCGATGGTCCCCTGATCCTTGATCGCAGGAGCCTCGCGGGGACGCTCGATCACACCGGACACGGCTACACCGTTGGCAAAGCTCTTACCGGTGTACTGCCGCACCGCCTGGGCCAGCCCGACCGACTCAGCATGCAGTTCAATGGGCGACATACCGACATAGGGGTTAGTGCCGAACCAACGGACGTGATGCACCATCCGCATGGGCAGCGACTCGCCGCCGCTGATCCGGTAGTACGGCAGTAGGTCCGCCCCCTTTAGCACCTGCACCTGATCATGCTTGAGCGACCATAGAGCGGTTACATTGCCGTCATCGCGGCGGTCAATGAAGCTGTAGGCATTCCCGCGTAAGCCGGCCGATCCTTGGTGCCGCTCCATATACTCATAGGGGGTCTGAAAGGGGTTAGGCTGGTACCGCAACACGTCGTACAACGGGTGACTGATTGCCGGCTCCCGTTGCCCCTTCTCCTTGCGCTGGAACAGCTCCAGCGGCAGCTGTGCCACCGTCTCGGCCAACAGGGTCAAACAGTTCTGCAGGATCGGCAGGGCCAGCGCGGTTTCGGGAGTCACTGCCACCCCCGCAGAATTTCGACCACGACCGACCAGACCACGCCAAAAACCGCTGTCGGGCTCGGTCAACGTGCCGGCGCCCGAGGCGCGTAGACTGGAGAAAAACATGTTTAACCACCTCCCCTAGTAGCCTGCTCCGCCGAGGCTTGATCGACCAGCTTCGACCAGACCAGCAAGCCAACACCGGCAACGATGAACGCGGCCGGCTGATACACCTGCCAAACCCCTGCAACCAGCAGCCCAAACCCCAGCAGGCCCGCTAGCCAGGACAAAACAACCAACTTCATATACCCACCCCTTCGTCGTACACCGACGTGCCGGAAGCCTCGGAAATGTCACCACTGATACCGGTGGCCATTACCGCAGCAACGATGCCGTCAATTCGGCCAGTAGCTTTGGATTTATCGACCTTTCGGTTATTGGCCGGGTCGAACACGATCACCGCATTGCCCGCGTTCCAGGTCATGACCGGGTTGTCGTCATGCAACAGGGTCTCGACCGTCTCAACAGGGGTCGAGACTTCGGAAATAACCTGATAGTCGTCCGGGTCTAGGTCGATTACGTCCTGTTCGATCAAGTCCGGCGATTCAACCTTGCGCCCCAGCAACCGGCGTTCGAATTCATCGACAGCGGGCCCCATGTCCTTGAAGCCCTGACCGAAGGGCACCAGCTCCGGCAGCGTGATCGCCTGATCATTCATCAGCTGCAACAAGTCCTCTACGCGCCAGCGGTCATAAGCGATCCGGCGCACGTCGAAGTAATCGCAGATTGTCTGCAGGCGGCGCAGCACATGCAGCTTACTGATAGCCCGGCCGGGGGTAGTCTCCAAGTGGCCTTCCTTGATCCACTGCAGGTACGGCACACGGTCGCGCTTCTCCCGCCCGGCCAGGTCTTCGTCCGGTATCCAGAAGTACGACAACGAGCGCCAATGCGGATCGTGTGGCACCGGACTGAACATCAGCACAAAGGCGGTTAAGTCGGTGGTGCTGGAAAGGTCCAGGCCGCCCACACACGGCCGGTTGCGTAGAACACGCATAGGCACCCGCTCTGCGGCACCGCTCCAGATCTCCCAGGACAACCAGGGCGAGGTGGCTTGCGTCCACTCGCAGAAGTTCAGGCGCCGTACTACGGCCTCCTTTGCGGGAAGCCCCTTGGCTTCCGCTACCTGCTCCCGCAGGTACTTACGGCCCGGGATACCATCGCTTTGCCCCTCTAGAACAAAGTCCAGTGAGGGGTTCACTTTCGGCCAGCAGGATTCATCCTTGAACGGATCATCGCCCTTATCCAGCGAGCAGATGTAGGCAAAAAAAGCGTCGTTCTGCTCCTTGCCTTCGCAGATCCTCACGCCCAAGTCGTGATACTGGCCACACACCGACCCTTTGTCTGAGCCGCTGTTTGTGATCATCACAATCAGCGCTCGGCGTCGAAACTTCGTACCGGCCCGCATCATGTTCACGGCGCTGGCCGTCTTGTGTTCGTGCAACTCGTCGATCAAGGCGACATGAGGTCGGGGGCCTGACTGGCCGTCGTCGGAACTGATCGGACGGAAAAAGCTGTTCGTGCCGGGGTAGAACAAGTTCCACACCTTTTCATCACGGCCGGACTGCACCAGGCGGGCCGAGAGGTGCGGCGACATGTTCACCATGCTGACCGCATCGCGGAACAGGATTTGAGCCTGATCCTTTTTCGTCGCGGCTGCGTACACTTCGGCCCGTTGCTCACCATCAGCCACCAGGCCATACAGGCCAATCCCACCAACCAATGGCGACTTGCCCGAGCCCTTCCCTGTTTCGATGTACGCCTGGCGGAAACGGCGATAGCCATCATCGGTGTACCAGCCGAACAAGCTACCGACAATGAACGCCTGCCAAGGCGCCAAGCGGAACGGCAACCCCTCAAAGTCGCCACCGTTCAGACACAACACGTCCTCAAAGAATCCGATGGCACGTTGCGCGGCTTCGGCGCTCCAGATCAGCCCGCGTTGCTGGCCAGTTTCCAAGTCCTGCAGGTGACGGCGCGCCGCGTTGCGCACGTCCGGACCCGCAACGATTGAGCCTGCCAGCACGCGGTCGGCAAAACCCTTTACCCGGCAATCAGCTGAAATATGCGGCGGCGGCGTCTCGTTCTGCATTGGGGAAAAGATCTCCTTGCGCCGCAGGGGCAGCTTTCAGATTCCGGCGCGCCAGAGGCGACAAGCCAAACTGAGCGCCTGCAGCATTGGCGCGCTTCTCGGCATCGTTGGCCAACTGCCGCAAAACGTGGGTCTGCTGGGCACCGGTCTTGAAGGTCTGGACCTCACCGCCCAAGCCATCCAGCGATTCGGAATTGCGCTTCGCAATCAGTCGCTGAAAGCGCAGCCAGTCGCCATACGCCTGGCAGTACGTGGCCAGCGCCATCTGGTCGAGCCGTGACACCCAGCCCAGCGCAAGCAGCGCCTCGGTAATGCGCGTCCATTCGGAAGCCGCGTCATCGGAAAGGAACTCCGGCATGGGCGGCACGCCAACCGGAACCGCAGGATCTTTGATTTCGTTCATCAGCTGGGCGGGCGAAAGCTTGCTGCGATTTCCCTTGAGCAGATGCACCGACGCGGGCAGGCCAGGCCGCCCAGAGTTACCGTTTCCGGCCATGGAAACCTCCAATGTCTGATACCCCCCCACCCTCATTTTTCCCGGTTTTGCACACGGAGGGGGGCGAGCGGTCTAGAAGAGGGGCGGAAGAAAGTTTTTTACCCCCCCCACCCCTACAAATGAGAATTTTTCTCAGCTAAAACTATGGGCTATCCGGGCTGCGGAATGTGCATCACCCAACCCTGCATCTTGGCTGGCCTCGGACGCATGAAACACAGCTGTCCACCCATCCACCTGTCAGGATGAACCGCCAACAAACCAGCTTGAAGCAGCGGCTCAAGAAGCCTCATTGCTTGCATGACATCTGCGCTGTATCCGCAAACGTCATCAGGGCCAAGCGGCAGTTGGTGACATTGGCACCGCCGGTGAAACTCAACGCCTTGAGTAGTCATAATCAACCTCTATTCCAGTGGTGGCCGGGGTCCAGTGGCCGGCCATCGGCAGCGCACCCGGGAAGGCGCCCGCTCTTTTCGGCTCGCTGTTTTGTCGAGTCATGGCAGAACTTGCACAGGCTCTGCCAGTTCGACCGACGCCAGAACAGTTTCCAGGCCAGATTGATCGCCGCAGGGTTGCCGCTGTCCTTGGCCTCTTTCAGCTTCGGCGCAACCTTGTGGTCTACGACCGTCGCCGCCACTGGCCGCTGATCCGTGGAACACATGGAACAGAACGGATGCTCGCGCAAGAAACTATCCCGCGACTGCTGCCACTTGTAGCCGTACCCACGTTCGGAGCTGCTACCGCGACGGTCACTGTCCTGGCTGGCCATTGTCTGGCACCTCGCAAACACCGAGACGCTTTGCCGCCCACCGCTCGTACAAGCCGATAGCAACATCAGCACCCGCCATCGCGGTCAGGCAGCCGAAGGCGCCCGCCGTCCAGATCGAAACACCAGCCGCGATCAACAACATCATGGCCGACAGCCCGCAGACGATGCAGGCACCGGACCGCAAGGCGAGGCGCCGCATCAACGCCCAACCACGGGCGCCGTCCTTGTCTGCTCGCCACATTTCACCGGACACGCCGCCGACCAGGGCCAGGACGATCACCAGCCAGATGGGCATTTCCGCAAGCGCTTGCTGCTCGTTCGTCATCACCTACCCCTTAAACGCAAAAACCCGGCGCAATGGCCGGGTTTAGTGTGTGGGTGCCTGCCGCTATCTGCGGTCGCACCTATCGAAGATGGCTGTATTAAACAGGTCAATTCCGGTGGCAGCAACCTAGTTTTAATGCCACCCGGTGAATGTCTGGCGAACGTCTAGGCAATGTCGGTGAATATCTTTACCACGGCATTCAGCGCCCTGGCGCTGTCCTCCCTGTCTCACCAATCTAGAGTCAGGTAGGACAGTTACAGACCCCGCAATACGGGGCTTAGCCCAACCGTCCTACTAATTTACTTATTTTCTCGCGTATAGAAGAAAAAGAGAAAAGCACGCGTGCGCGCACAAGCGCGCATTGTGTACCCGCTGCGCTCACATACGCGCATGACGTGCGGGAAGGTTGGACGGTAGGACAGGCCAGGAATGACAAGGCCCGCGCTTGTCCTTCCACGCAAAAGCGCGGACGGACAAGGCGAGCCAGTAGGACAGATACGGATGCTTTAAGGCTAAGCCTCAAGCCGCCCTCCCAATCAGCATGCCCTCAATGAACAGGTGCGCATCATGCAGACGCTGATAATAAGTATCGCGTCCGCAGCCACAGTGCGCGTACCGCAGCCGCATGTCGAAGTCGTGGCAGCAGTAATGCTCACGCACGACCGTAGCAAGCTGCTCGTCCAGATGTTTTGTCACTATCAGCTCAATATCTATCGAGCTTTCGAGCGGCACTCTACTTGCACGCCTGCCACGGATCAACTGGCCGTTACTCTCCATCATCATTGCGACCATGTTGCCACCGGCCAATCCACCCGCCGAGAAGTCGCTGTGAAGCTCCAGGGCCCAAACCTTTAGAAGCGCATCGATCTCCTTAATCATCGAAACAGGGCTCCTCAAACCGCTCCTGCGCCAAGGCAGTGTCGCCCCATCCGTCTGGCTTCTTGTAGGCCCAAGGTCGCACGCCACTCTTTGCAAGCGCCGGCTGCCGCACTTTTCGCCAGCCCAACCGATGCATGATCGCACCAACGCGCATTTGCTCTGGCTTACCCCAGTGCCCGAAATCAAGTTTCAATGCGTCGGCCAAGATCTGGCTACCCGTGGTGGTCTTGCCCAGGTGCGATTCCTCCAACCACTTGAGAATCGGCCCTTCCCACTCATCGACTACAAAGCGCTCCTCCTGGGCCTCGGCAAATAGCGGAGCCTCATCCCGGACCACCCACCAAATATCACCAGCCTCATAGCAGAACATCGCCTCGGCCCACAGCTGGTCACGGATCTCCCGCAGCTGCTCCAGCTCGACCTTCGTGCAGGCCACCGGCCAATAGCGGCGGTTGCCTGTAGCGTCTTTAAGGTATTCGTCTTGGTTGGTGGTGCCGACGAAAACACACTGCCGGGGCACATCCATAGTCCTGCGGCCGTAGCTCTCACGATAGGTATCAACCGATGCCGAGAAAAACTGCTTGGCCTTGGTGGATTCGGCTTTGTTGAAGCTATCCAGCTCGCCCAACTCGACGATCCATTTGCCACGGATCGCCTGGAAACCGTCCTTGTCACCGAGGGCAAAAGGGGTATCCATGAACCATTCGCCGCCCAGGATGCTCATGGCCGTGGACTTACCAGCGCCCTGGGCCCCTTCCAAGATCATTACCGAGTCAGCCTTGCAACCGGGCGACATGACCCGGCCTACGGCGGAAATCATCCAGCGCTTGCCCACCTTCTCGCTGTAATCGGTAGGGGCCACACCCATGATTGTCGTCAGCCAGCTATCCAGCCGGGGCACCCGGTCCCATTCCAGGGATCGCAGGTAGTCCCGCACAGGATGAAACGCTTGATCATGGGCTACCACGCTCACCGCTTCGATTACGTGGCCAACCTTTACCCGCAGGTTGTATTGCTGGGCCAGCCATTTCATTACCAGCATATCGTCGATGTCCGCCCAATCGCCGGTCGAGCCACCATAGGGCGGCACCCGCAACTTGACGATCTTGGAGCTAAACGAGCTAAACCCGATCACCCCGGCCCACCGAGGATCACTGCTCAGGATCAATTCAACGTTCTGCATATGGGCAATCAGCATGCCGCTGTCTGTCCTGGCCAACATATCCTTCCAACCACCGGCTGCCGGCGGTTTGACCACGGCCAGCACCTGGCGCCGCACCGCTTCCAAACCTTCAGCGCAATGCAGATCGTTGAAGTCAGTCCACTTGATTTCACGCTCACCCGAAAAGATAGGAGCTACGACCTGCCCCCCAACGACCGTCGCAGCATTCTCTGCACGCTCCTTGCCTGGATTCCAGGCATCGCCATTGGGGCGCGTTGTCTTCCAGTCGTCATCCCGACAAAGAATGATTGGCCGACCAGGGAAACGCTCGCGCATTGCTTTGGCCACCAACATCAGGTTGCCGGCATCGAAGGCGATAGCCACAGTCAACGAAGTGGCCATGTGCAGGCTGGCGCCCGTCGCGTAGCCTTCGCAGATCAGCACAGGTTCGCCAGGCTCAGGATGGGGCCCAACCAGATGGAAAGCGCCCTCCTTTGACATCCCATAGGGCCAGTAAGACTTATCCCTGCCGGTGTCTTCTTGCTTCTGCGGATAGATCACCTGCAGGCCGACAATTTGGTCCCGGACGTTGCACATTGGGACCAAGAAGGCCCCAGAGCGTGGCGCATAGCGTACCCCGAACCCTACGATCTGCTTTCGGTCCAGATAGGCGCTCTTGCCCTTTTCCGGCATGCGCTTGAACATCGCGGCAGCTCGATTCGCTGCACGACGCGCCGCATTAGCCGCCACCTCTGCAGCTCTGCGCTTGGCTTCCTCCTGCCGAGCGCGCATAACCTCGCGCTCCTCTGCGCTCATGCGCCCGGCCTTGACCTTGATTTTCTGCGTCTCACCGGAACGCCAATCGCCGAAGCCACCGAAGAGCAGGGTTTCGCCCTTCTCCGTGCGATGCTCATGCACCACGTACCAGCCGTTTTTTTCCCGCCCCTTGTCTTGTGCCGTCTTGCAACGAGTCAACTTGCCGTATACCAAAGGCTGCGCGGGCTCTAGGCCATAATCTGCGAACTGCGCCAACACCTCATCGAGCATAGCGAGCCCCCCTTGCATCCTCGACTTGCTGGCAGTCCAAGCACAACGTGCAACCAGGCTGTGCAAGCTGACGAGCCTCAGGAATGGGAGAATCGCAATCTGTACATATCGAGAAGGAATGCCCGGATACCCGAGATCTCATCAACAGACGCGCCGCAAGGGCTTGATCTAATCGCTCCTGCACCAGATCAGTGGCGAAATCAACGTCGTCCGACATGATCCACCCCCCGAGTCGTCTGGTTCACGTAGCTGGCACGATTGAACAACCCCAGCAACCCCTGAATACCGCGAAACACCTGCAGGCGGATCTCTGCCAACTCGGCATCACTGACTACACCGTCGCCAATGCTCTTAGCCCAGGTATCAGCAAGGTCCGCTACCTGGCGGAAGTACACCGCGATACCAGTGGTCAAGGTTTCCGGCATGTCATTCGTGTAAGTCTCGGACAACTCCTGCCAGATCGTATCGCCCACCAGGGCATGCACGGCATCGAGAATGCGCCGATCCTTGGTTAGCTCCAGAATCTCGCCAAACTCTTGAACGTTGACGCTATGGCTAGGATGGGTCGGGGATAGCTTGTGCTGCAGCGTGGTAGGGTTCCGGCCGGTGGTGGCGGCGATGGCGGCAGCACCGCCGGGATAGTCCCGGGCGGCATGGTACAGCGCGAGATCGAGCGGCAAGACTTCCCGCTTAGCCCGCTCAACACTACTTAGAGCAATTCGGCTCATGGCATTAATCCTTAAAAGTTGCCAGTGCCGCGCAGCATGTAGTGGTGATACATTTGCTGCGTGGCTTGAAACGGCCCAAAAGCCGGTCAGATCCTCAAGATCGAAACCGGCACCGTGCCGAGGCAAACAATCCGTTGTTCACCTCTGGCGCAACAGCTGCCCTATCTGTGGTGGAGAAAGGCAGCAACCCAAGGCTTCCGAGCCCTGGAAAGCGCGGTAGCGGTAGACGTTTTTGCATGTGGTGTGCGCGTCCACCTAAACCGCGACCCGGTGACACTGTGGTGGTGTGTACCGGGAGGAACGAGGCGGCCGTAAGGTCGCCTTTTTTCTAAGCCGCGTGATTAATTGCGGCCTCCGGGGGAAAAACGTCATCAAGTGAACAAATCACTCCAAGCCCATTTAGCGCCCGAACAATGGAGCGGCACTCGGCCAGACCAGCGGTCCTACGCCCAGCTTCGTAATTACTGAGCCGCGTCTGCGTCCAACCAAGCTCCGCAACAAGCTCGATTTGTTTGATACCAGCTCTGTCTCTATAAGCAGCGATAAGGTTCATCGATACCTCCTCTATCTCAGCGCCATATTAAACACGATTCGTGAACATTTCAACACGTTACGTGCTGATAAAAAACCTCATATCGTGGTAAAAAAAACACATGAATAATTTAGGAAATCGCATCAAGCAGTTACGGAAAGCCCTAGGCATGAGCCAGCAGGCGCTTGCGTATGCCTGTGGCTGGGATTCTCAGTCACGAATCGGCAATTACGAGAAAGGCACCCGACAACCAAACCTTCAAGACCTCGAAACAATGGCGGGTGCCCTGGGCGTATCGCTGCCAGATTTAGTTGCCGGCCGTGATCGTTCCGAACTCAACTCACTACCTGAGCACATACAAGGCCGTGTCCGTTCGGAAGACCGTCTAACGCGAGACTACGGACGCTCCTCCGACAAAGGTCAGCCAATTGGAAGCAATATTGGTTGGGCAAAAAATGGGAAAGTCCCCGTTATTGGAAGCGCGCAACTGAGCGCCGAGGGCTACTTTGAGGAGCTATCAATGCCCCTTGGCCCTGGAGATGGGTTCTTAAACATTCATAGCGACGACCCAGACGCATACGGGCTCAAGGTGACAGGCGATAGTCTTCTGCCTCGAATAAAAAACGGAGAGTTCGTCCTAATCGAACCCAGCAAATCATTCGACAGCGGTGATGAGGTGATGGTTAAAACGACCTCAGGTAAAAGCATGATCAAAGAGTTCATCTACCTGCGGGATGGCATGTACAGGCTCGACAGCATCAACTCAGAACAGGCCACGATCCACCTACCAGAGAAAGAAGTACTAGAGATACATCTAGTCGGTGGCATTCTGAAATCATCACGATTTCTTCACAGCTCTGCAGAATTTTAGCACGATGCGTGTTGATTTTTAAAACACAATACGTGATATTAAATGCCTCTCTTCCACCACAGAGCGAGGCAATACCATGCACACCACCGCAACTCTGCACGCCCATCCGGCGTGCAACCCCATCCGCGTATTCGAGGTTCGCCACTTAGCCCGCGAGTACGGCTGCGCCTTTATCACCAGCAAGTACAAGCAACACTCTCATCAGCCTCACAAGCCCTTTGACCCAAATGGCGGGAGGGCAGCCTGATGAACTTGCCAATCCAACGCGTCTTTGAAGGCAATCAAGTGCGCGTCTTGATGATCAATGGCGAGCCTTGGTTTGTTGCCAATGATGTGTCGTATGTACTGCAATACAGCGAAGCATCTGCGATGACCCGCCATCTCGATGAGGATGAAAAGGGTCTGTCAATTGTGCAGACCCCTGGTGGCGACCAAGAAATGCTGGTCATCAACGAAGCCGGCCTGTACTCCGCCATTCTTCGCAGCCGCAAGGCGGAAGCCAAACGCTTCAAGCGCTGGGTGACTCATGAGGTACTGCCTTCGCTGCGCAAACATGGCGCCTACATCATGCCCACGGCAGAACCTGTCGCCGAAGCAACTGAGGTTCCACTAGCCGCCAACGTGGAGGCCGACCAAATCGTCAGTGCAGGACGTGTGTTCCGCGCCCTGTTCACCACAGCCCGTAGCATGGGCATGGCACGACGACTGGCAGCAACCCGGGCCAACCAAGCTGCAGTGCGCACCACAGGCATTGACTTGGTTGCCGAACTTGGCGCTTCAGACTGGCTGGAAGGCTCGGACCTACCAGCTCCACAGCGCAAACACTACGAGCTTCAACAAAATCTACGCTCTCATTTGGCAGCCAATGACTGGCCGCAAGGCGTTACCAACCAGCAAGTAATCGAGGCAATGGGCCTGACGCTGGATAAAGCGACTCAAATGGCCGTTGGCCAATCTTTACTGCTACTCGGCTATACCCGCGTCCGCCTGCCCGCCCACCGCCCAGGAGGGATTCGCCCTTGGGGCTACGTACTGAAACCAAATGGGCGTTCGCAGGAGGTGGCAGCATGAGCAGGTTCTCAATCGATAACCGCACGCTGCAGCTACTCAAGGCCCAGGTCAACCTGAGCCAAACCTTTAACCACACGCTGCGCAACTCACCCGAGCGCACGGCATTAAGGTTTCGCCTGAACGTTGACCGCGGCCCCGTCGAAAGCTCTTTCGTCTTGGAAATGGGTAACGAGCGCCACACCCTGACCCTGGCCAACGACAAGAAAGCCCACCTCAAGCTGGCAGACTTCATCGAGGACGTGGCCAACGGCCCAATCGACACGACTGCCCAGCTACAACCACTCCCGCACGCCGAGCGCGAGTATGGGAAGTTCAGCGCAGAGCTACGCGAACGGGTTTTCGGACTGGTCTGCCTGGGCGGATTCCTTGACCTTGATATGGGTTTCTCGCTGCCAATCAGGGCAGCGATCCACCGCACCCGGAGCCGTGCAGGCGCGACCATTATTCTCAGCATCGGACACCGAAGCCCACGAACCAAATGCTTCACAGTTCACGGCTCCGATGCAGAGATCTACAAGGCCGCCTGCGAATCCATCAACCACCTGGCCGCGCTGGCGACTCCCGCCGCGCACGCCGCTTAGGGGGCCGTTATGGATCGCAACCTTAAAGAAGCGGCCCGGTACTTCGGTATCACCCGGCCGCAGTTGATCGCCCTGATGCGGGAGAAAGACCTGCTCAATGCCAAGTGCCTACCAGCCTACCCAACACGGGACCGGGAATACCTGGGGACCAAGGAAGGCCAGTGGTTCCACCCGAAGCTAGGCATGCAATACAGCCAGTCAACGAGGGTTCGACAGGCCGGCATTCCCTGGCTAGCGGAGCAACTAGGGCTCGACCTTCCTGCCATCCCGGCAGACCGCCGTGACGTGGCCTAGGCAGTACGCCCGCCAGATCCTCGCTTTACGGACCAAAGAGGAGCGCAACGCTGCGCTTCTTGAGGTTCCGGAGCATCTGCGGGAGCTGACCAAAGCCCATTGCCTGATCACCTGGAATCACCCGAAAAGGAAGAAAGACCATGGATCACAAACTGATTGATCAAGCGCTGAACACGCTGCTAGCCACCAAGGCCGCCGACCGGACCGCCGAACAAATCCAAGGTTTCGCGCAGCTGGTGTGCAGCGCTGCCGGGATCTCCTTTGGTTCTCCTACACCAGCCCTAGCGGGCCTTCCAGTGCTACATGCGGCCGCATCGCTGCTAGCCGCCGAGCTGGATACCGCCGCGCTGAACCCGCACAGTCTCGTATCCACGACTATCAGTTTTCACGGTGCCTCAACGCCAACGATGGTCGCGCATATCCATAACAAACACGGGTTTGGCAACGGCGAAACAATCCTGTCCGGATATGGCAACTCCCCGGAACAAGTGCTGCAAGACCTTCGCAACAAGGCCTATGACCTCTGCAAACAGGTAGCGGCATGAATCCCCACACGGACCAGGCGCCACTGCGCCTACTACCCGCACCAGATCCGGCCACTGTCGAGCTGCTGTATCGCACCTTCGGCGACGTGCTGATCCCCCTGGACAAGCTGCGCGCGCAATATTTTCGCAACCTCAACGAGCAGACGTTTGTGGCCGAGATCACCAGCGGCCGCATTCAGCTACCGATTATGACGCTCGACAGCAGCCGTAAGGCGCCCAAGTACGCGCATATCCGACACGTTGCCGCCCTGATCGACATTCGCGCCTACAAGGCCGACGAGGAACAGGCCAGGCAGCAACCCGATACACCCGAGCAAACCCAGTAACCCAACGGCTGCCACCACCAGCCAAGCAAACCAGGAGCGCACCACATGACACACATTCAGATACTCACCCTGATCGCCCTTATCATCACCAGCGGCCTTGTTCTCGGGGTCGGCTACCTCATAGGTCAGACCAGCGGTCGAGAGACAGGCATAGAGGAAGGAAAAGCAATCCAACACGCGGACAGCGCCGAAGCCTTACGCGAGAAACAGCTACAGCTTGAGCAGGCCCAAGAGCACTACCAAACACTCTATGGCCGCTACAAGCGCGCCCTGGCCGCCTCACAGCTCGGCGACCAGGACCGGCAGCACCTGCTTTGCATCGCCGAAACACTGCGCGTAGCGGCCGGAGCGTTCAGCGCTTTTCGCACCTGCAAGGGCCTTGAGAGAAACGCCCATATTCAGCGGGAGCAGTTACTGGCCATGGCCGCACTACTCCAGCCAGCCGAGCAGGAGAAAGCCGCATGAGCCGCCCACCTGTACTGCTACGCCTCACACCACAGGCGGCCGGCGAGCTGCACCAGCAGCACCAGAAAGCCAGCGCCGAACTGCGCGCCCTGACCCGCTACCGGAAAGAGTTTGAACGGCAGGCAAAGGCCCTGCTCGGCAGCGAGGCCTTCCGCCAGCTGCAGAAGAACACCGACAACGCTCTGTTACTGGCAGACCTGGCCAAGGAGGTCGCGTGATGGATCGCCTCAAGATCGAGACGCCAGAGAAAAGCGGCATGCAGGCCGAACAGATCCACCACCAGGGCCAGGCCGCTTTGCTCTGCAACGCCAGCAGGATCGCCGCGCCTGTAAACAACAGCCTCTGCTGCGCAGCAGCAGGCATTACTGCTCCTTGCTGCAGCACCACCGAGGCGCTTACACCCCACGAAAAGCTGCGCGAGGCAGCCAACCCTGATGCAACGCTGATCGCTCAGATTCGCCCGCCCGCGCAGCTTGTCGAGGGGTATACGCGCCTGCGGGACTACATGGCCGAACGTACGGACAAGAACGACCAAGGAGGGAATCATGCTCGCTAAACGTACCTATACCCACTTTGGTTTCTGCTGCGGCCTGGGCTCAGGCGCTGCAGGTTTTAATGACAGCTCACTGCAGATCGCCCAACTGATCGGGAACTGGCGGTGCCTGGGCGGGGTTGACGTTGACCCCGCCGGTTTGGCCGACTTCGAAAGCCTCACTGGAGTGAAAGGTACGCTCCGGGATCTTTTCACCCGCGAGCAGTACACCGCGTTCCACGGGACGGAGCCACCTGCAGGCTGGATCGAGGCCACCGCCGAAGACATTCGCCGCGCAGCCGGGAACGAAGATCCAGACGCCGTATTTATTTCCAGCCCCTGCAAAGGCGCCAGTGGCTTGCTGCCGGAGTCAATGAGCCTGACACCCAAGTATCAGGCCCTTAATGAACTGACCCTTCGTTGCGTCTGGCTGATGCTTGAAGCCTGGCAACATAACCCCGTCAGCTTGATTGTGTTCGAAAACGTCCCTCGCCTTGCGTCACGCGGCCGGCATCTGCTCGACCAGATCGTCAAGCTGTTTGCACACTACGGCTACGCGGTAAACGAGACAGTCCACGACTGCGGGGAAATCGCCGGCCTGGCACAAAGCCGCAAGCGCTTCTTGCTGGTGGCCCGGCATATCGAGAAAGTCCGGGCGTTTCTGTACCAGCCTCAGCAACACCGCCTGCGCGGCGTTGGCGAGATCCTCGGGCGCATGCCCCTGGCGGGCGATATCGAACTGGCAGGCCCCATGCACCGCGTGCCCGCTCTGCACTGGAAAACCTGGGTTCGCCTTGCACTTGTGGAGCCCGGGAAAGACTGGCGCTCACTGAACCGCCTGAACGTTGAGGACGGGTTCCTGCGAGACTTCCTGATCGTTCCGGAGTACCGAGCGGGATACCTCGGCGTCAACCGTTGGGAAGATACAACCGGCGTCATTGCCGGCCGCAACACACCCACCAACGGCAACTACTCGGTAGCAGATCCGCGCCCCACCAGCTCGGCCGAGTATGCGCAGTTCGGCGTGATCCCATGGGCAAGGCATTGCGGCGTCGTCACCGGGCAGCGTAGCCCGGGCCAGGGCACGTTCAGCGTGGCCGATCCCCGGCCGAACTGGAAACGCCACTCGAACAACTTCCGGGTAGTTCCCTTTGCCAACTTCGCCGGCACCATCATCGCCGGCGGCAAGGGCGTGCAAGGGGGCTGGCAGTCCGTCGCAGATCCTCGCGTCCTCAATCGCAAGAAGGGCGATGCCTACCTCACCGGTGGACATTACGGGGTTGTCGAATGGGGCGGCAGCGCCGGCGCAGTTTCGGCGAACGCTCGCCACGACAATGGCCGCTGGTCCGTCGCTGACACCCGCATGCCGGCAGCCAACGACCGATTGGCGTGTGTCATCCGTAGCCCGTCGAATACCTGGAACAGGCCATTCACCACGCTAGAACTGGCCGCGCTGCAATCCATGTTCGACCCCGAGGACATGTGGCGACCGAACCAGGATACCGGCGCCCTGGAGCCGGTCGGCAAACCCTTCGTGCTGCACGGCAACAACGACGGCGCCTGGCGCGAGCGCATCGGGAACGCTGTTCCACGCAAGGCCGGCAAGGCCATTGCCGACGTGATGCTGAGCACGCTGATGCTTAACGAAATGGGCGAGACATTCACGCTTAGTAGCGTGCCGGTGTGGGTTCGTCCCCTGGCCATCGCCTTTAGCATGCCCGGGAAACAAGTAGGAGGTGCAGCATGAGCCGTAACCCTCTGTGCATGCAGAAGATCGCAAACATCTATGAAGCAAAGCGCCAGAACGATGCACCAAAGGTGAAGCAATGAACACTTCTTTCCTACTCATGGCCCAATATGGCGGCCAGGTGATCATCCCCCTTGAGCGCGTCTGCCTCGATTACTTCTGCCACCTGACACCCGAAAAAATGAAGGGCAAGGTAGCAAAGGGCGAGATCAACCTACCGCTTGTTTGCATAGAATCCAGCCAGAAGGCTGCCAGAGGTGTACACCTAAACGACCTGGCGGCCTACCTCGATGCGCAGCATGCGAAGGCAAAGAGCGAGCATGAAAAGCTCATGGGGCGCGGCTTACGGCGCGTCTCTTAACCCGCATTTGGGCCTCGATCACGGGGCCCGCTATCACCTTCTCGACCCATGACCACCCGGTATATGGATCACCATTCCCTCTAAGGTGCGTATAGCGCCGCATCGAGTTCCAATCCCGGTGGCCGGATACGCTGGCCACCCTCGGGATATCCCACCCCATTTCAAACAACCGGCTTACACCATCGTGCCGCAAGTCATGGAAATGAAGATCATCGATCTCTAGGAAGTTGCAGGCCCGGGTGAACGATGCCGAGATTGAGCGCGCATTGTAGGGAAACACCTCATCAGCCACCCGAGGCATGGACTGGAGAACACGCCAGGCCTCGGTAGGCATGTTGCACCAGACATCGTTCCCATACTTCTGCCCCGGGTTCTTCATGTCAGTAACCAAGGCAGACTGGTCCCTTTCATTAAGCGAGTCCCAGCGAATGCGCGTGATTTCTTCCTGTCTACGGGTAGAGAAAAGAGCAAACACAATCACCCGCAGCATGTCGATCTCCTGCCGGCGGCGATCACGCATCTGTTCAAAGTAAGTCAGAATCCGGTCGAGTTCGTCCAACGTTGGGCGCCGTGTCCGCTCGCGACTCCTGCTAACGGCTCCCATTTTGCGCAACACCTGCCGCGCATCAGACATTGCATGAGGGTCAACCTCATACCCCCACGCGGGCCTGGCCACTGATAACACCGCGCCAAGGTGGGCCAGGTCGTTGCCAACGGTCTGCGCCTGGATGCCGGCCGTCTCCATACGCCAGACCGCATACTCGACAAGCTTCTGACTTGTTAGCTCCACGTCCGCCACGTCACCTAACCAGGACTCTTTAATCGCACTTAGCGTTGCCCGCTTGGTTTTCCCAAGGGGACGCAGCTTTTCATACTGAACTAGGTATCGCTCAATCATCTCCTTAATCGAAACGCCAGCCCTGTTAGCACGCTCCAAAGCGCCAGGCTCTTTCAGTTCGACCTCTCGTTTTTTCAACCAGGCCTGCGCCGTGGCCTTGCGGTCGAATGTCTGGCTTTCCTGATAAACTGTGACGCCCTTTTGCATGATGCGAATCTGCGCGGTATACGCGACAGAGCCATCCTTGCGCTTACGAACGGTGATTGAGCCCATGATTTTGCTACACGACTGATTTTAGTTGCTACATTGTAGCAACGACCTTTCAGAAATAAGCAAAAACGGGGTAAAACAGTTGTGAAAGAGAAAATAGTAAATGCCGACGAAACCCGCAGAAAACCTAGCATCCACAGCAAAACCGGTATCTAGGAGATTTTCTGTTGCGCCGATGATGGATTGGACGGACCGCCATTGCCGTCACTTCCTGCGCCTTCTCTCCAAGCACACCCTGCTCTACACCGAAATGGTCACCACGGGGGCCTTGCTCAACGGCGATCATGAGCGCTTCCTGCGCTACCACCAGTCGGAGCATCCCCTGGCCTTGCAGCTGGGGGGCAGTACGCCTTCGGACCTGGCCGCCTGCGCGCGCATGGCCCAGGAGCACGGGTATGACGAGGTCAACCTCAATGTGGGCTGCCCCAGCGACCGGGTGCAGAACAACATGATCGGTGCGTGCCTGATGGGGCATCCGGCCCTGGTGGCCGATTGCGTGAAGGCGATGCGCGATGCGGTATCGATCCCGGTGACGGTCAAGCACCGGATCGGCATCAACGGGCGAGACAGCTATGAGCAATTGCGTGATTTCGTAGGGCAGGTCCACGAAGCGGGCTGTACCAGTTTTACCGTGCATGCCCGGATCGCGATCCTCGAAGGCCTGTCACCCAAGGAAAATCGGGAAATCCCGCCCCTGCGCTATGACGTGGCGGCGCAATTGAAGGCTGACTTTGAGCAGTTGGAGATCATCCTCAACGGTGGCATCAAGACCCTCGAGTCCTGCCATGAGCATCTGCGGACCTTCGATGGGGTGATGTTGGGCCGTGAGGCGTACCACAACCCCTATCTGCTGGCCGAAGTGGACCAACAGCTGTTCAACAGCACAGCACCGGTGATTTCCCGCGCCGAAGCGTTGGCGCAACTGCGACCTTACATTGCCGAGCATTTGGCCAGCGGTGGCGCCATGCATCACATCACCCGCCATATCCTGGGGCTGGGCACCGGTTTTCCAGGGGCACGCAAGTTTCGTCAGCTATTGTCAGTGGACATCCACAAGAGCAAAGATCCGCTTGCCCTGCTGGACCAGGCCGGCCAACTGCTCGAAGGACGCTAGGTATCGGTTCAATTGAACCTGATCCAGCTTTTGGCATCGTATTTATCTGGATAGCGCCCCAACCTTCAAACGGCCTTGTTCCGGCCGTAGCCTTTGGGGCTTCTGCAAGTATTTCGCGCCCTTGAGCGCTCGTCGGCGCTCGGGTAATGTCATCGGACCCATAGGACAGAGCACGCTCATGACTTCCAAGCTGGAACAACTGAAGAAAATCACCACCGTCGTGGCCGATACCGGAGACTTCGACGCAATTGCCCGAGTCAAGCCAGTAGACGCCACCACCAACCCATCGCTGCTGCTCAAGGCTGCGGCTATTCCAGGCTATGCCGAACTGCTCAACGCCAGCGTCAGTGATTGCAAAGGCGATGTCGGCCTGGCCAGCGATCGTTTCGGTGTGGCCGTCGGCCAGGAAATCCTCAAGGTCATCCCGGGCCGTATTTCCACCGAAGTCGATGCTCGCCTGTCTTTCGACACCACGGCCATGCTCAAGCGTGCTCATCGCTTGATCGACCTGTACGAAACGGCCGGTGTGGGCCGCGATCGAGTGCTGATCAAGATCGCTTCTACCTGGGAAGGTATCCGTGCTGCCGAGCAACTGGAGCGCGAAGGCATCCAGACCAACCTGACCCTGCTGTTCTCCTTTGCCCAGGCCGTGGCTTGCGCCGATGCCGGGGTGTTCCTGATTTCGCCGTTCGTGGGCCGGATCTACGATTGGTACAAGAAGGCGACTGGAAACGACTACACCAACGCGGACGACCCAGGCGTGCAGTCGGTGACTCGAATCTACAACTACTACAAGGCCAATGACTACAAGACAGTGGTCATGGGTGCCAGCTTCCGCAACCTGAATCAGATCGAGCAACTGGCAGGCTGCGACCGCCTGACCATCAGCCCGGACCTGATCGAAAAACTAGCGGCCGATACTGGCAAGCTGGAGCGCAAGCTGAGCCCGAGCAAGACCGGCGAAGCACGCCAGAGCCTCAACGAAGCGCAGTTCCGCTGGGCGTCGAACGAGGATGCGATGGCCACCGAGAAACTGGCGGAAGGCATCCGTCAATTCGCTCGCGACCAGGAAAAACTCGAGGCCCTGCTCAGCGCCAAGCTCTGATCGGGCAGCACGTATAAAAAAGGGCGAACCTTGATGGTTCGCCCTTTTTTTATACCCGGCATTTCTATCGATCAGTGGCGCTCCAGGGCGTTCACCAGATCATGGAAGGCTTCACGATTGGAGTCATTGAGCCCCATCAGAATCTTGTGGGCCTCCAGGACCTTGATCCGCACTACCTCCTCCGATTGATCCTGGGACGGTAGGTCGGTCAGGCACTCAGGACAGGGGATCGGGCGATCAACGATATTGAACACCTGATCGAAACCCATGGACTGCAAGAGCCGGGTAATGTCTTCGTGGGTGGTGACGACGGTGGGCAGCAGGCCGACCTTCTGCCGAGAAAGAATCGACAACTTGGCCAGCAAGCCCAGCGTGGTGCTGTCGATACTGCGGGTTTCCGTCAGATCGATCACGATCGCCGAGAAGTTCAGCGCAGTGAAGATCCGCTCAATAGTCGCATCCAGCGCCGAACAGAGGGTCAGGCGCACTTCACCGACGAATTTCAGGACAAAGGTGCCGTCCTGCTCGGCGAACTGGATTCTACCGGTACTCATCAAAGGTTCCTGCTCAACACTAACAGGGCGATATCATCCGGCATCTCCCCTAGCGTGGCCAATCCAAAAACTTGCCGCAGGCCATCCAGGCTGCCGCCCGCTGCCTTCACCCGTTCAGGCAAGGCTGCTTCTTTCTCTTTGAGTGTAGGCTCGGACAAAAGGTCCAGGATGCCATCGGACATCAACGTCAGGCTGAACACCGGCGGCAACTCCAGGACGTGGTCCTCGTAGGTTGCCTCGTTGAACAGCCCTACAGGCAAGCCACGTCCTTCCAGGTAACGCACGCTGCTTGGTGTATACAACACCGGCAACGGCAAATGCCCGCCAATGCTATAGGTCAACAAACCTGTCTCCTCGTCGATGACTCCACCGACCATCGTGACGTGTTTACCCAGCTTACAGCTGATAAGGCCGCGGTTGATATGGCCCAGGACTTCCGAGGGCTTGAACTCCGGTAGCGTGCCATTGCGCTTGGATTCGAACAACAGGCGCGTGGTCATGAACTTCAGCAGTACCGTGACGAAAGCCGAAGATGCGCCATGCCCAGAAACATCTGCCAGATAGAACGCCACCCGACGTTCGTCGACACGGAAGTAATCGACGAAATCCCCCGACAGGTACAACGACGGGATGATCTGGTGTGCGAAATGGAAGGCATCGATCGACCAGGGACTGGTGGGCAGCATGTTCATCTGCACCTGGCGACCTGCGTTCTGGTCCTCCTGGAGCAGATTGAGACTCGCCTCCAGCTCCCGGTTGGCCGCTTCGAGTTTTTCCCGGTAACGCTGGTTCTCCAGGAGCAGGCGCGCACGATCCAGGGCGCGACGTACCGAATGCTCAAGCACCGCCAAGTCTTCCAAGGGCTTGATCAGGTAGTCGGCAGCACCTAGGCGCAAGGCCTCGACCGCGTCGTTCATCACGCCCGCGCCCGACACCACGATCACCGGGGTTTGCGGCGACAGCTCGGTCACTTGACGGATAAGCTCGAGACCGCCCATCTGCGGCATGCGCAGATCGCAGATCACCAGATCGGGTTTGTCACGCTCGAATACCTGGAGACCCTGCTGGCCATTGGCGGCCTGCAGTACGCTGAAGCCACTGTCTTCCAAATAGGCCGCGAGACTCGCGCGTACTACTTCGTCGTCATCGATTATCAGCAGCGTGGCACTGGTTTTTTGCATGTGGGCAAACGGCGCCAGAATTAGGTTGGCGTAGGTGGCATGGCCCAAGGCCCGACGCACGCTACTGGATTCGCTTTCTAGCCACTCCGAGCAGGGCCAGGACCTTGAGTCCTGCACGCCCGAGCATCAGAGGTGCCCTTCTAAGGCGCAGACGGTACTCCCATCCGCGGGGCGTTTCAAGCTCATGCCGATGGTCGCTTGACGTCTTTACACGGCAAATCACCGAGAGTTATAAAAACCCCTGGAACCGCAACTCAATCGTAGGATGGAGCCATGAATCAGAACCAGCGTGACTACAGTGAAAAGCGCGATTACATCCGGATGCGGGTGGATGCCGAAATCACGCTGATTCACCAAGGGCAGGTGATCGAAGCCGTTTGCATCGATCTTTCCAGCGGCGGCATGCAGGTCCAGGCGCCTCGCTCGTTCCAGGTCGGCGATCAATTAAGCGTACGCATCGATTCGGAGCATGCGGCGCTCAGCGGCCTTGAAGCGGACACCGAAGTGGTATGGGTCAAGCCATCTGAGAGCGGCCAGAAACTTGGCCTTACAATCCTTAAAATGAAGTGAACCTCTGCTCAATGAAAAAGGCGGCCCAATGGCCGCCTTTTTTGTTTCCAGCAAGAACTACGCAGGCTTAAAAATCGTCTTCGACCTTGCCGTCCTTGACCTTGAATTCGCGGTTCTGCAGATACGCATTGCGAATGAAGGTGTACTTGTCGCCACGAATCAACTTGTCCGCCGCCAGCAGGCTGGCACGGGTATCGACCACATTCACGCCCATGGTGATGTTACGGGCCGGGATATCGTTGATGTAGCGATAAGGAGCGGTGTAGCTGTCGACATACTTGGCCGGCGCATCGCGCAAGGTGCTAGGCCCCAGCAACGGCAGCATCACGTAGGGGCCACTGCCGACCCCCCAATGGCCGAGCGTCTGGCCGAAATCTTCATCATTGCGCTGCAGGCCCATCTTGGTACCCACATCGAAGAAGCCGGCCACGCCCAGGGTGGTGTTCATCAACAGCCGTGCGGTGTCGACACCCGCGGCATTGGGCTTGGCCTGGAGGATATCGTTGACCAGGTTGCCGACATCACCAATGTTGCGAAACATGTTGTGGATGCCATCTTCCAGAAACTGTGGCGTAACGGCCTGGTAGCCCTGGGCCAATGGCTTCAAGGCATAGGTATCCACGGTATCGTTGAACGTGAAGATGGGGCGGTTGACGCTTTCCCACGGATCTTCCTCGGCTGCCTGGGCGACCAGGGGAGCCAGTGTCACACCGGCACTCATACATAGTGGAACTAGATAACGGCTCCAGCGCATCGCGGGAAACTCCTTGGCTTGTTCTCTCGTGGGGCATGCCCAGAGGTTAGGCTCAGGAGTATAAAGCGGAAGAAGCCGTTTAGGCAGTACCGACGCAAGCGACCCGAGCAAATCGGCCGGGGCGTTCACCTCCCTGTAACCTGCATGTCATGTTCTCCAACTAGTTTTGGAGAGTATTTCAAGGACGCTGCCATGCCCCACGCCGAGCCTTCGGGCCTCCCCCATCGCCCCCTGACAGCAGTGCTTTTCGGGCTCAGCGGCTGCCTGGTGGACTTCGGCGCCCGCCTGCGCCTGCAATCCTCCATGCAACCTACAGCCGAACAAGCCCTGGCCACCCCTGGCGCGCTGGACACCCTGCACCACCTGCGCCAGCGAGGCATTCCCTGCGCCTGGCTCGAGCAGCTCTCCCCGGCCCAGGCCCGCCACCTGAGCGCCTCCCTGCCGGAATGGATCCACCCAGCGCCGAACGCCTGTAATCCCTGGCCCGCCCCGGATGCTTGCTGGCAAGCACTGATGGCACTCAAGGTCAAAGGCCTGGACGGTTGCGTCCTGGTCAGCGGTGAACCACACCTGCTGCAATCGGGGCTCAATGCCGGGCTCTGGACCATCGGCCTGGCATCCTGCGGCTCCCTGTGCGGCATGACGCCCAGTGAATGGCAGGCACTGGACCAGCAGGAGCGCGAGCTCAAGCGGGGCAAGGCGACGATGCAACTCTTCGGTTTGGGCGTGCACTCGGTGATCGATCACCTGGGCGACCTGAATACTTGCCTGGCGGATATCGAGCTGCGCCGGCTCAAGGGTGAAAAACCCTGACATAAGCCCGTTGATCAGGATCATGCACGGCGTTGGCGAGTGGATTACTCTAAATCCTGGGGGCATGGACCTTTGACCCTGGCTCGCGGTCCATCCCTGTGCCTATCAATGAAGGGAGAACGCCATGCCTGCCCGCGAACTGCAAGAACAACTCGACACCCTGCGCGAGCAATTGGAACAGAACCCACCGCTTTCGCCCGCCGAACGCGAGAACCTGCAGGAGCTGATGCAACAGATCGAAGTGCAGCTCAAGCTGGAGAGCAGCACCCATGACGCCAGCCTCGCCGATGGTGTCAACCTGGCTGTGGAGCGGTTCGAACTGGAACATCCCGCCATTGCCGGAACCCTGCGCAACATCGTCCAGACCCTGGGCAACATCGGCATCTGATCGACCAACGATCAAGCTCAAGCGAAAGCCCCGCCATGATGGCGGGGCTTTTCGTTTATTGGCGTACCAGGCGCTGGTTGGTGAAATCCATCGTTTCGGTACTGCGGTAAGGGTTGATATCCAACCCGCCGCGGCGCACGTAGCGCGCATAGACAGTGAGCTTCTGCGGCTTGAGCAGACGCTGCAGGTCGAGGAAGATCCGCTCCACGCACTGCTCATGGAAGTCCGAGTGCTGGCGGAAACTCACCAGATAGGCCAGCAGGCTGGCGTGATCCAGGGCCGCACCACGGTATTGCACCACCACGCTGCCCCAATCCGGCTGGCTGGTCACCGGGCAGTTGGACTTGAGCAGATGGCTGTGCAAGCTTTCCTCCACCACCTGCGAGCTGTCGCAGCGCAGCAGCTCGGGACGCGGATGCTCATAGCTGTCGACACTGATATCCAGGTCGTCGATGCACACGCCCGGCAGCGCCACCAACCCCTGCGCCTCGACCTCGCCCAAGCTGCGGACCCGCACGCCCACCGGCTTGCCCGCGGCAGCCGAAAGATCCTTGCCCAGGGTCGATTCGAGCGTGGCCCGGTCGGCGAACGGCGTCTGGTTCAGCGAGTTGAGGTACAGTTTGAAGGACTTGGACTCGATGATGTTCGGCGAGTCGGCGGGAATACTGAACTCAGCGATGGCCACCACCGGCTTGCCCGAGGGCAACAGCCAGGACAGCTCGAAGCAATTCCAGAAATCCACCCCCTTGTAAGGCAGGGTCTCGGCGCTCAAGCCCAGCTCGGCCCATTTCGCTGCCCGAGGAATCGGGAACAGCAACGAGGGTGTGTAGGTGGAGATGTATTCACTGGATTTGCCCAGCGGCGAATGTTCGGCTGCGGGATGCATGGCGGAAACCTGACTGAAGAATCAGCGGATTCTAACAGCCTTTGCTCCGCCATTGAGCCCCAGGAGCCTACGGACTGACCGTCAACTTGCCCACCATCCCGGCCTGGTAGTGCCCTGGGATATTGCAGGCGAACTCCAGGCTGCCGCTCTTGCTGAAGGTCCAGGTCAGCTCGGCCTGCTTGCCCGGCTCCACCAGCACGCTATTGGGATCGTCGTGCTGCATGCCCGGGGCCATCCCGGGCATGGCGCCATGCCCCATCGAGGCATGATCCATCGAGCCGTGCTCCATGGCCTTCATACCGGTGGGAGTCAGCATGCCACTCTGCTGCATCTGCAGCATTTCCTGCTGGTGCCGGGCATGCATCGCCGAATCGCCCAGGTTGAACTCATGCAGCAACTGCCCCTTGTTCACCAGTACGAATCGCACCGTCTCGCCAGCCTTGACCTCCAGCGCCTTGGGGGTGAACGACATGTCCCCCATCACCACTTCGATGCTGCGAGTGGCCTTGTTCGCCGGAGCCGGCTGGCCAAAATCATAGGACGCCGCTGGCGACGCCCACAGCGGCGTAGTCAACAACATCAGGCAGCCGCCAAGAAAGGAACGGCTTCGCAACAACACACTTTGCATACTCATTATCAAACCCCAACAAGAACGGAATCGAGCTTGTGTCAAACTTTAGGGCTGCGCTGCTGCCGGCTGGCTGACAGCTAGATTACAACTTTGTCAGCTTTACCTGTGCAACGCCCCTGCAAGGTATAAAGCCGGGGTTCCATATGCCAAGAGTCCTGCCATGAAGCTACTGATCGTCGAAGACCAACCCAAGACCGGCCAATACCTGCGCCAGGGCCTGAGCGAAGCCGGCTTCAATACCGAACTGGTGGCGGACGGCACCACCGGCCAGCATCTGGCCCTGACCGGCGACTATGCACTGCTGATCCTCGATGTGATGCTCCCCGGCCGCAGTGGCTGGCAGATACTGCAAGCGGTGCGCAGCGCCGGCCTGGAGATACCGGTGCTGTTCCTCACCGCCCGGGATGCCGTTGAAGACCGCGTGCACGGATTGGAGCTGGGCGCCGACGACTACCTGGTCAAGCCCTTCGCCTTCTCCGAGTTGCTGGCCCGGGTGCGCAGCCTGCTGCGTCGTGGTGGTAGCGCCACCCAGGAAACCAGCCTGCAACTGGCCGACCTGCGCCTGGACCTGATCCGTCGCCGGGTGGAACGTGGCAACCAGCGCATCGACCTCACGGCCAAGGAGTTCGCCCTGCTGGAGATGCTCCTGCGACGCCAGGGCGAGGTCTTGCCCAAGTCGTTGATCGCCTCCCAGGTCTGGGACATGAACTTCGACAGCGACACCAACGTCATCGAAGTCGCGATCCGCCGCCTGCGCCTGAAGATCGATGACGATTACCCCAACAAGCTGATCCATACCGTGCGCGGCATGGGTTATGTGCTCGAAGAGCGCCAGGCCTGATGCGCCGCCTTTCCTTGAGCGGGCGCCTGGCGCTGCTGTTCGCGGCCTGTACCGCCGTGGTGTCGCTACTGGCCGGAGTACTGTTCAGCCGCGCCAGCGAGGCGCACTTCATCGAGCTGGACCAACAACTGCTGGACAGCAAGCTGATCGCCCTGCGCAGTGCATTGCAGGATGTCACCACGGCGGCTGACTTTCCCCAGCACCTGGCCAGGTTGCAGGATGAACTGCGCCATCAACCAGACCTGGCACTGCGAATCGACGGCGCCGACGGCCAGGCCTGGCTCGACACCCTGCCCCCGCTCGACACCCCACTGCCCACCCCTGCTGGCCTGCACAGCCTGGACCTGGCCGGAACCGCCTACCGGATCTACAACGCGGCGCTGGTTCCCGGCCAAGCCAGCTCCCCCAGGCTGACCCTGATGCTCGACATCACCCATCACCAGCATTTCCTGCAACGCATGCAGAACCTGATCTGGCTCACCGTAGGGTTGTCAGCCCTGGCCACCGCCCTGCTGGGCGCCTGGGCCGCTCGCAGTGGCCTGCGTCCGTTACGGCGCATGAGTGCGGTAGCCGCCGGAGTTTCCGCCAGCTCGCTGACCCAGCGCTTGCCGGCAGAGCAGATGCCCGCCGAATTGGCAGAACTGGCCGGCAGCTTCAACGCCATGCTCGGTCGCCTCGACGAGTCGTTCCAGCGCCTCTCGGCCTTCTCCGCCGACATCGCCCATGAACTGCGCACGCCGCTGTCCAACCTCTTGACCCACACCCAGGTCACCCTGACCCGGCCCAGGCCTATCGAGGACTACCGCGAAGCCCTGCACAGCAATCTCGAAGAACTGCAGTGGATGGCACAGTTGGTCAACGACATGCTGTACCTGGCCAAGGCCGACCACGGTCTACTGGCCCCTCGACGCGAAATGCTCGACCTGGCCCATGAGACCGACGTGCTGCTGGAGTTCTACGGCCCCCTGGCCGAGGACGCGCAAGTCCACCTCAGCCGCGAGGGCAGTGCCCAGATTTCCGGGGACCGCGGCATGCTGCGCCGGGCCCTGTCCAACCTGCTGGACAACGCCCTGCGCTTCACTCCAGCCACTGGCTGGGTCAAGGTGCAAATCAGCGAAAGGCCTCGGGATTTGTGCCTGAGCATTGAAAACAGTGGCGAAGGTATCGCCAAGGAAGTCCTGCCGCACCTGTTCGATCGCTTCTACCGGGCCGATCCGGCGCGGCGCGAAGGCAGCAGTGAGCATGCCGGGCTGGGGCTGGCCATCACCCAATCGATCGTCAGGGCCCATGGCGGGCAGATCCATTGCGAATCGGGCCAGGGCTGGACTCGCTTCGTGATTGAGCTCCCGAAGAACACCTAACCCCTGTGCCACCCTCGCAGCACAGGGGTTCACGACTCAGGAGTAGCGCAGCGCCTGGGCCGGCTCGACCTTGGAAGCGCGCCAGGCCGGGTAGACGGTGGCCAGGAAGCTCAAGATGAACCCGGCGCTGCAGATCAACGCCACGTCACCGCCCTGCAGCTCCGAAGGCAGGTTGCTGACGAAGTACACATCCGAGCTGAAGATCTGCTGGCCGCTGATGCGCTCCAGCCACCCCACCAGCTCGCTCACGTTCAGCGCCGCCAGGACGCCCAGCACGCCGCCGATCAGGGTGCCGACGATGCCGATCACCGTCCCCTGGACCATGAAGATCGCCATGATCTGCCGCGGGGTGGCGCCGATGGTGCGCAGGATCGCGATATCCGCGCCCTTGTCGTTCACCACCATGATCAGAGTGGCGATGATGTTGAAGGCCGCCACCGCGACGATCATCAGCAGGAGCAGGCCGATCATGGTCTTTTCCATCTTCATCGCGCTGAACAGGCTGCCCTGGGTATGGGTCCAGTCATCGGCCCTGAAGTCCGCCCCCAGATCCTTGGCGATGCTCGCCGAAACCTGCGGCGCAGCGTACAGATCCTTCACCGCCAGGCGCACGCTCTGTACCTGGTTCGGCTGCCAGTGCTGCATTTCGGCGGCATCGGCCACGTGAATCAGGCCCATGGAGCCATCCAGCTCGGCACCGACCTTGAATACCCCCACCACATTCAGGCGCTGCATGCGCGGGGTGATACCGCCGGGGGCGCTACTGACTTCCGGCACGATCAGCGTCAGCTTGTCGCCGACATTCAAGCGAAAGCGCCGGGCCGTGATCTCGCCGATCACCACGCCGAACTCGCCTGGCTTCAGGTCCTGCAGGCTGCCCTGGACGATATGCTGGGCGACGATGGAGACCTTGCCTTCCTGGGCCGGATCGATGCCGCTGATCTGGATCGGCTGCATCGCGCCCTTGTAGGACAGCATGCCCTCCATCTCAGTGAACGGCACTGCCGCGGTGACTTGTGGATTGCTCAGCGCCGCAGCGGCCACCGGCTGCCAGTCATCGATGGGCTTGACCCCGACGATGGTCGCATGGGGCACCATGCCAAGGATCCGCGAACTCATTTCCCGCTGGAAACCGTTCATCACCGAGAGCACCACGATCATCGCCAGCACACCCAGGGCAAGGCCGATCATCGAGGTCATGGAAATGAAGGAAACGAAGCGGTTACGCCGCTTGGCGCGGGTGTAGCGCGTGCCGATAAAGATCGATAAGGGTCGGAACATGGGCAAGGCACCCTGGAAAAATTAATGACCCGGCGCCGCTGGGCTAACCACCGACGCCGCGTGCGGTCGCATCAGATTGCGACCAGGTGACCTTCTTGCAGGTGCAATACGCGATCCATCTGCCGGGCCAGGTTCATGTCGTGGGTCACCACCAAAAAGGCGGTGCGCATCGAGGTGCTGAGCTCCAGCATCAAGTCCTGGATGCCCTGGGCGGTATGGGAGTCGAGGTTGCCAGTAGGCTCGTCGAGCATCACCAGCCCAGGCTTGTTCACCAGGGCCCGGGCGATGGCCACCCGTTGGCGTTCGCCACCGGACAGTTCGGCGGGCTTGTGTTCCAGGCGATGACCGAGACCAACCCGCTCCAGCAGCGCCGTAGCCCGCTGCCGGGCTTCCGGGATCGGTGTACGGCCGATCAGCAGCGGCATGCAGACATTCTCCAGGGCGGTGAATTCCGGCAGCAGGTGGTGGAACTGATAGACGAATCCCAAGGCGCGGTTGCGTAGCTGGCCACGGGCCTTCTCACCCAGGGCCGAAAGCTCCTCCCCGGCCAGCCAGACGCTGCCCCTGGAAGGCGTATCCAGGCCGCCCAGCAAGTTGAGCAAGGTACTTTTACCGGAGCCGGAGCTGCCGACGATGGCCACTCGCTCCCCCGGGTGCAGCTCCAACTGCAGGCCAGACAGCACCACCACCGATTCCGGACCTTCCTCGTAGGATTTGCCCAGGTCGCGGCAGCTCAGGATTGCTTTTTCACTCATGCCCAACTCACTCATAACGTAGCGCCTCCGCAGGCTGGGTGCGCGCCGCACGCCAGGCAGGATACAGGGTGGCGAGGAAACTCAGGACCAACGCCGCGCCGCAGACCATCAACACGTCCTCGGCCATCAGCTGGGACGGCAGGTAATCGATGAAGTACACGTCGGCATTAAGGAATTTGTGCCCGATCAGGCGTTCGAGGCCGGCGATCGCAGCGCTGACATTCAACGCCGCGAGCATGCCCAGCACGGCGCCGATCAGGGTACCGACCACACCGATCACCGTGCCCTGGACCATGAAGATCGCCATGATGGTTCCTGGCGTCGCCCCCAGGGTACGGAGGATGGCGATATCGCCTTTCTTGTCGTTCACCACCATCACCAGGGTCGAGATGATGTTGAACGCGGCCACCGCGACGATCAGCAAGAGCAGCAGGCCGATCATGGCTTTTTCCATGCGGATGGCCTGGTACAGGTTGCCGTGGGTGCGGGTCCAGTCACGGGCGTAGAAATGGTTCTCGCCCAGCTCCTGGGCGATCTGCCAGGCCGTGCGCGGCGCCTGGAACAGGTCGTCGAACTTCAGCCGCAGGCCCTGGACCTGATCCGGCTTCCAGCGGTGCAGGCGCCCCAGGTCCTGGAGGTTGGTCAGGCCCAGGTAGCCATCGATCTCGCCAGCGCCAACGTGGAAGATGCCCACTACGGTAAAGCGCTTCATGCGCGGGAACATGCCAGCCGGCGTCACCGAGACTTCCGGGGCGACGAAGGTCAGCTTGTCACCCAGGCCGACACCCAGCTTGTTGGCGGCCTTGTCACCGATGACGATACCGAAACTGCCGGGCGCCAGGGCATCGAGCTGCCCCTGCTGCATGAAGTGGTCGATGATCGAGACCTGGCGTTCCTGGGCCGGATCGATGGCATTGAGCAGCACCTTCTGCACCTGGCCGTTGTTGGTCAACAGACCCTGCATCTGGGTGAAGGGCGCCACCGCCAGTACCTGGGGATTGGCCTTGACCTTGGCGGCCAGGCCTTGCCAGTCGCTGATGGGCTCGCCGGATTCGATAGTGGCGTGGGGCACCATGCCCAGCACGCGGGTGCGCATCTCATGGTCGAAGCCATTCATTACCGACAGCACCACGATCATCACGATCACGCCGAGGGCGAGTCCGATCATCGAAGTCAGGGAAATGAATGACACAAAATGATTGCGGCGCTTTGCACGGGTGTAACGCGTGCCGATGAAAGCAAACAGAGGTCTGAACATGTCGGGGCTTGTTCGGAGGAAAAGAAGACGTCCTTGTGGCGGGGCCTGGTAAGCAGCTTTACACTCAGACCACTGCCTCTACCATGGGTTCGCCATGTCGACATTAGATGAAGAAGATCGCCGCGAATACTACCGTATCGAGGACGCGATCGCACTGGAAATTAGCCCCTTGTCCGCCCACGATGCGGCGAGCAAGGAAGTGTTGCAGGATGAGTCCGCACTGTTCAATCTGCTCAGTGAATTGCACCTGAGCGAATTCGAATCCCAGCACCTGTTGCGTCAGGTCAGCGAGCGCGATCGCACCCTGGCCAGCTACCTCAAGGTCATGAACAAGCGCATCGACCTGCTCGGCCAGGTAGTGGCCCAGACCGTGCTCGGCAAGTTCGGCGAGCCGCAACGGGTGATCCTCTCGGAGGGGGGCATCGAATTCGGCCACCACCAGAGCTACCCGGCCGGTAGCCACCTGGCGCTGAAACTGCTGCTGATGCCCCAGGCCCTGGGCCTGCTGTTGCGAGCCAAGGTCACCCACTGCGAACCCCAGGGCTTCGGCACCTTTGAAATCGGCACCGAATTCGAAGCATTGACCGAGGCCCAGCGCCAGCTGTTGGCACGCTATATCATGCAGAAACAGGCCCAACAACGTCGCCTGGCCCGGGAACAGAACACTCCCGACACCCAATGAGCGCGCCTGACCCCTCTTAAAGGAACAACATCCGTGAAGGAGCAATTGTGACCCTGATCTATGGCCATCGCGGCGCCAAGGGCGAAGCGCCGGAAAACACCCTGACCAGCTTTCAGGAATGCCTCAAGCACGGCGTACGCCGCTGCGAGCTCGACCTGCACCTGTCCATGGACGGGGAACTGATGGTCATCCATGACCCGACCCTCAAGCGCACCACCGACCGGCGCGGCAAGGTCGTGGAGCACTCCGCTGCCGAACTGGTGACCTACGATGCACGCCGGGGCGGCCCGGGCTGGGTCAGCCCCTGCCCCATCCCGCGCCTGGAGGAGTTGTTCGAGAAATGCGACTTCGAGCACTGGCAGCTGGAGGTCAAGAGCGCCTCGCGCACCCGTGCCGCCACCACCGTGCTGGCGATCCGGGAAATGGTCCAGCGCTTCGGCCTGCTGGACAAGGTCACCGTCACCTCGAGCTCCCGGGAGGTCCTCAAGGCCGCCGTCGAGCTGACTCCGGACCTGTCCCGCGGACTGGTAGCCGAGTACGCCTGGCTCGACCCGCTGAAGGTCGCCCAGAGCTATGGCTGCCAGATGCTTGCGCTGAACTGGACCCTGTGCACCCCGGAACGCCTGCAACGGGCGCAGCGCCAGGGCCTGCATGTGTCAGTGTGGACGGTCAACGAGCCGGCGCTGATGCGCAGGCTCGCCGACTTCGGCGTAGATAGCCTGATTACAGACTTTCCCGGTTTGGCCAGCGCCACCCTCGAGAATTACTGAAATCGGTCTCCCCGGCCGGCTCAGGCCACCGGCCGGAGCCGCTCAAAAAAGCCGGTTGAGGCCGTCGTACGCTGCCACCCGATAGGCCTCGGCCATGGTCGGGTAGTTGAAGGTGGTGTTGACGAAGTACTTCAGGGTATTGAGCTCGCCCGGCTGGTTCATGATCGCCTGGCCGATGTGCACGATCTCCGAAGCCTGGTAACCGAAGCAGTGCACGCCCAGCACCTCCAGGGTCTCGCGGTGGAACAGGATCTTCAGCATGCCCTGGGGCTCGCCGGCGATCTGCGCGCGGGCCATGCCCTTGAAGAACGCCTTGCCCACTTCGTATGGCACCTTGGCCTGGGTCAGCTCCTGCTCGTTCTTGCCGATCGAGCTGATCTCGGGAATGGTGTAGATCCCGGTCGGCACGTCGTTGACGAAGCGCCAGCTGCCGTTGTCGACGATGCTGCCGGCAGCGGAACGCCCCTGGTCGTGGGCGGCACTGGCCAGGCTCGGCCAACCGATCACGTCACCGGCGCCATAGATGTTCGGCACGCTGGTGCGGTAGTTCTCGTCCACCTCGATCTGGCCACGGCCATTGACCTTGATCCCGATGTTCTCCATGCCCAGCTTGTCGGTGTTGCCGGTACGGCCGTTGCACCAGAGCAAGGCGTCGGCCTTGATCTTCTTGCCGGACTTGAGGTGCAGGATCACGCCGTTATCCACGCCCTCGACCCGCTCGTACTCTTCGTTGTGGCGCACGGTGATGTTGTTGTTGCTGAAGTGGTAGCTCAGGGCCTGGGAGATCTCGGAGTCCAGGAAGCTGAGCAACTGGCCGCGGTTGTCCACCAGCTCCACCAGCACACCCAGGCCGCTGAAGATCGAGGCGTATTCGCAACCGATCACTCCGGCACCGTAGACGATGAGCTTGCGCGGGGTATGGCCGAGGCTGAGGATGGTGTCGCTATCGTAGATACGCGGATGGTTGAAATCGATGTCCGCCGGGCGATAAGGGCGCGAGCCGGTGGCGATGATGATGTGCTTGGCCACCAGTTTTTCCACTACGCCATTGGCGCAAACCACTTCGACCGTCTGCTCGTCGGCGAAGCTGCCAGTACCGAAGAACACATCAACCCGGTTGCGCGCGTAGTAGCCGGTACGCGAGGCCACCTGCTTGGAGATGACTTTTTCCGCGCTCTTGAGCACGTCCGGGAAGGAAAACCAGCGCGGCTCGCCAATGGCCCGGAACATCGGGTTGGTGTTGAACTGCATGATCTGCCGGACCGAGTGACGCAAGGCCTTGGACGGGATGGTACCCAAGTGAGTGCAGTTACCGCCGACCTGGCGACGGCTGTCGACCATTGCCACCTTGCGCCCTGCTTTCGCGGCATTCATCGCCGCACCTTCTCCAGCGGGGCCTGAACCCAGCACCACTACGTCGTAGTTGTAGACAGCCATGCGTACTCCTCAGAACAGGCCGCGATGCCCTTCTGGCACCTACGGCTAAATCATGCCGCGGCCAGCGGCATGAAGGATCAATTTGGCTCGGTTACGAACCCGGGCACAGTCTATAGAAGCGACAACGCCGCGCACATTAACCCTTGGTCGCGTCGTAGGCTACTTTTGCCTGCACTACAGCGTGCGCGCCCTCATTGGCTCACTTGGGCCGCCCCGGGAACAACCGGTCGAAGGCCGGGTTGCTGCGTGTGACGAAACCTGTATTGGCACGCATCACGAAAAACGCGGCGATCGCCTGTTTTTCGGCATAGTCCCAGCCAGCCTCGGGGCCCAGGATGAGCAGCAGCGTCGACAAGCCATCGGCCATCAGCGCCGAAGGATGAACCACCGTTACCGAAGCGAGCTTGTGAGCAATGGGCCGCCCGGCCCTGGCATCGAAAGTATGGGAATAGCGCTGGCCGTCCTGCTCGAAGTAATTACGGTAGTCGCCAGAGGTGGAAACGCCATAGCCGTCCACGGCGATCACCCGCTCGGCCACCTGCCGGTCATCCCGGGGTTCCTCCAGGGCAATACGCCAGGGCGTGCCATCCGGCTTGCGCCCAACCGCCTTGAGTTCGCCGGTGGCCTCGGCCAGATAACTGGTGATACCCAGTGCCCCAAGACGCGCCGCGATACGATCCACCGCATACCCGGCAGCGATGCTGTTGAAATCCACCTCCACTGCCGCCTCCTTGCACAACTGCGATCCCTCGATGCGCAGCAGCCCATGCCCCACGCGCTGCCGCACCTCGGCCAGGGCTCCGGCGTCCGGGATCTTCTCTGCCCGCCCCTGGGGACCAAAGCCCCAGAGATCGAGCAGCGGCTCCACCGTCAGGTCGAAGGCCCCGTCGCTGTCACGGGACAACTGCTCGCCAACCCGCACCAGCTGCAACACCGGCTCGGGCATGGGTTGGCAAGCATGGGCCGGCAACCGATTGAATCGTTCGATATCCGAATCGCTGCGGTAAGTGGACATCTGGCGATCCACTTCAGCCAGGATCGCCTCGACCTCAGACTTGACCGCAGCTGCCTGCGGCCCTCCTGAAGGCCGGACATATTGCACCGACCAGGTGCTGCCCATGGTCGGCCCGGAAATGCTTTCCAAACGCTCCCCGGCACCACATCCAGCCAATAGCGCCATCACACCCCACAGCACCTGCCACTGCCTGCTACCTGCCAAGGTCATCCCTCCAGAACGGCCACCCGCAGGGCCTGCCCATCAAGCAAAAAGCCATTATGCGACAGACGGAACGGCATTCACCTATCCACTTCCCCTCAAAGACAAGGGCAAAGCCACAAGCTAGAGCCATCGCGCGATGACCAAGAGTTTTAGTTGCCTGATGCCTCCCACACACATATTGTTACAAAACTGTTCAGCGTGCAGCCCCGTGCCCCGCCTTTGCAGTGAGGACGAGTAATGACCAGGGAATGCTAACAAGACAGCCAAAGTGAGTGAAAAACATGTCCACGACCACGGGCAAAGGCAAGGCGATCTTTCGCGTTGTCAGCGGCAACTTTCTAGAGATGTTCGACTTCATGGTCTACGGCTTCTACGCCACGGCGATCGCCAAGACCTTCTTCCCTGCCGACAGTGCTTTCGCTTCGCTGATGCTGTCCCTGGCGACTTTCGGCGCTGGCTTCCTGATGCGCCCCCTGGGAGCGATTTTCCTCGGTGCCTACATCGACCGCCATGGCCGTCGCCAAGGCCTGATCATTACCCTGGTCCTGATGGCCGCCGGCACCGTGCTGATTGCTTGCGTGCCAGGCTACGCCACCCTGGGCGTGGCCGCCCCGCTGCTGGTGTTGCTCGGGCGCCTGTTGCAGGGCTTCTCCGCTGGCGTGGAACTGGGCGGCGTCTCGGTCTACCTGGCCGAGATCTCCACCCCCGGACGCAAGGGCTTCTTCGTCAGCTGGCAATCGGCAAGCCAACAGGCCGCCGTGGTATTCGCCGGCTTGCTGGGCGTAGGCCTGAACCACTGGTTGAGCCCCGATCAGATGGGCGACTGGGGCTGGCGCGTACCGTTCCTGGTGGGCTGCATGATCGTGCCGGCGATCTTCATGATCCGTCGCTCCCTGGAGGAAACCCCGGAGTTCCAGGCGCGCAAGCATCGTCCGACCCTGCAGGAAATCGTGCGCTCCATCGGCCAGAACTTCGGCATCGTCATCGCCGGCATGGCCCTGGTGGTGATGACCACCGTGTCCTTCTACCTGATCACCGCCTACACCCCGACCTTCGGCAAGGCCGAATTGCACCTGTCCGATTTCGACTCGCTGCTGGTGACGGTATGCATCGGGGCGTCCAACTTCTTCTGGCTACCGGTCATGGGATCGCTGTCCGACAGGATCGGCCGCAAGCCATTGCTGCTGGGCGCCACCATCCTGGCGATTCTCACGGCCTATCCGGCGCTGTCCTGGCTGGTGGCCAACCCCAGCTTCAGCCACCTGTTGATCGTCGAGTTGTGGCTGTCCTTCCTCTATGGCTCCTATAACGGCGCCATGGTGGTGGCCCTGACCGAAATCATGCCGGCCGAAGTCCGTACCACCGGTTTCTCCCTGGCCTATAGCCTGGCCACCGCCACCTTCGGCGGCTTCACCCCGGCAGCCTGCACCTACCTGATCCACATACTGGACAACAAGGCAGCCCCCGGCATCTGGCTCAGCGGCGCTGCCGTGCTGGGGCTGATCGCCACCCTGGTGCTGTTCCACGGCAACCGCCATGCCCTGCGGACCGCGCAGACGACCGTGACTGGCGGCGCTCGGTAAACCTTTCGCGGGCAATCGCCCCAAACAAAAACGCCCCGACAAGTCGGGGCGTTTTCACATCGGCAGATACTTAGCGTGGGAACGCTGGCGGGTTGACCCCAGCCATGTCTTCCATCACGCGCACTACCTGGCAGCTGTAACCGAATTCGTTATCGTACCAGACGTACAGGACAACGCGGTTGTCGTTGCAGATAGTAGCCTCGGCATCGACCACACCAGCATGGCGGGAACCAACGAAGTCGGTGGACACCACTTCCTGGGAATTGACGAAGTCGATCTGCTTGTGCAGATCCGAGTGCATGGCGGTCTGGCGCAGGTACTCGTTGATCTCGTCGCGGGTGGTGGCCTTTTCCAGGTTCAGGTTGAGGATGGCCATCGACACGTTCGGCGTTGGTACGCGAATCGCGTTGCCGGTCAGCTTGCCCTTGAGCACCGGCAGTGCCTTGGCAGCAGCGGTGGCTGCACCGGTCTCGGTGATCACCATGTTCAGCGGCGCGGCGCGGCCACGACGGCTGCCCTTGTGGAAGTTGTCGATCAGGTTCTGGTCGTTGGTGAACGAGTGAACGGTTTCGACGTGGCCATTGACGATGCCGTACTGGTCGTTCACGGCCTTGAGCACCGGCACGATGGCGTTGGTGGTGCAAGAAGCAGCGGAAACGATCTTGTCGTCAGGGGTGATTTCACCGTGGTTGATGCCGTGCACGATGTTCTTCAGCGCGCCCTTGCCAGGTGCGGTCAGGACCACGCGGGCAGCACCCGGGCAGGCCAGGTGCTGGCCCAGGCCATCGGCATCGCGCCATACACCGGTGTTGTCGACGATCAGCGCATCGTGGATGCCGTACTGGGTGTAGTCGACTTCGCTCGGGCTCTTGGCGTAGATGACCTGGATCAGGTTGCCGTTGGCGGTGATGGTGTTGTTTGCTTCATCGATGGTGATGGTGCCGTTGAACGAACCATGTACCGAGTCGCGACGCAGCAGGCTGGCGCGCTTGGTCAGGTCGTTCTCGGCGCCCTTGCGCACCACGATGGCGCGCAGGCGCAGGCCATCGCCACCACCGGTTTTTTCGATCAGGATGCGTGCCAGCAGGCGACCGATACGACCGAAGCCGTACAGCACTACGTCAGTGCCTTTGCGCGCCGAGGCGTTTTGTTGGCCCACGACATCAGCCAGCTCTTCGCGAACGAACTGTTCGGCGGTGCGGCCATTGCCCTGGGTTTTGAATTTGACAGCCAACTTGCCCAGATCGACCGAAGCCGCACCGAGCTTGAGCTCGCTCATGGCTTTCAGAAGCGGGAACGTTTCGTGGACGGACAATTCGCTTTCGTCGGACTGACGATGGCGAGCAAAGCGGTGAGCTTTGAGAATCGCGATGACAGACTGGTTGATCAGGCTGCGGCCATAGATCGAGCTCACCACATTGTTGTTGCGGTAGAGCTGACCGATAAGCGGAATCATCGCTTCTGCGAGTGCTTCACGGTCGATCCATTCACCAAGACACTGGTCGGGCTTCTGAGTCACGGGAACCTTCCACATGTAGGGGCAGAAAAAAGGGGCTACATTATGCCGCCGAGTCCCTCCCGTAGCAATGCGCACCTGTCGTGCAGAACGTAACAATAGTCCTTGCAAAAAAATCAACGCTACGCTGCAGCCCAGTAAACACGCGGCCTCCAGCGGTGTCATTTTTTTGTCAGAGCGGGCAACCTGTCCGTAACCCTCCGTAACACTAGCCAAAATCGGCACTACATTTCCCACTAAAAAGCCGGTTTTTTTGTGATTGCCACTACATTTCCCCCAACCAGCGTATTAGACACATCAGCCACTGACAGTGGCTGCCCGGGGCCGTTACAATTACCGACTTTGTCGCAACGCCTGGAGCTTGACCGTCCGTGCCTGTCCTGCGTCTACCGCTACTCCCAGCCGCCACCGGCAAACAGCACTGGGGCAACCTGCCCGGTGCCGCCCTGAGCCTGGCCATCGCCGAAGCGGCCAGCGCCGCCAAGCGCTTCACCCTCCTGCTGACCGCCGACAGCCAAAGCGCTGACCGCCTGGAACAGGAGTTGAGCTTCTTTGCCCCGGACTTGCCGGTCCTGCATTTCCCCGATTGGGAAACCCTGCCCTACGACCTGTTCTCCCCCCACCAGGACATCATTTCCCAGCGCATCGCCAGCCTGTATCGGTTGCCCGAGCTGGAGCATGGCGTACTGGTGGTACCGATCACCACCGCCCTGCACCGCCTGGCGCCGACCCAGTTCCTGCTGGGCAGCAGCCTGGTGCTGGACGTGGGCCAGAAGCTCGATGTGGAACAGATGCGCACCCGCCTGGAGGCCAGCGGCTATCGCTATGTGGATACGGTGTACGAACACGGCGAGTTCACCGTTCGCGGCGCCCTGATCGACCTGTTCCCCATGGGCAGCAAGCTGCCCTACCGCATCGATCTGTTCGATGACGAAATCGAAACCTTGCGCACCTTCGACCCGGAAAACCAGCGTTCCATCGACAAGGTCGACTCCATACGCCTGTTGCCGGCCAAGGAGTTCCCCCTGCAGAAGGAGGCGGTCACCCGCTTCAAGGCCCGCTTTCGCGAACGCTTCGACGTCGACTTCCGCCGCTGCCCGATCTTCCAGGACCTGACCAGCGGAATCACTCCGGCCGGTATCGAGTACTACCTGCCGCTGTTTTTCGAAGAGACCTCGACCCTGTTCGACTACCTGCCCCAGGACACCCAGGTGTTTTCCCTGCCCGGCATCGAACAGGCCGCGGAGAACTTCTGGAACGACGTGCGCAACCGCTACGAAGAGCGGCGCATCGACCCTTCGCGGCCACTGCTGCCGCCGGCCGAACTGTTCCTCCCGGTGGAGGACTGCTTCGCCCGCCTGAAGAATTGGCCTCGGGTGGTCGCCAGCCAGCAGGACATCGAGACGGGTGTCGGGCGCGAACGCTTTGCCGCACGCAAACTGCCCAACCTGGCCATCGAAGCCAAGGCCAACCAACCGTTGGCGGCGCTGGCCACCTTCCTCGATGAATTCCCCGGCCGCGTGCTGTTCACCGCCGAGTCCGCCGGCCGCCGCGAAGTCTTGCTGGAACTGCTGGAGCGCCTCAAGTTGCGCCCCAGGACGGTCGACAGCTGGCCGGATTTCGTCGCCAGCAAGGAGCGCCTGGCCATCACCATCGCGCCCCTGGATGAAGGCCTGGCCCTGGACGAGCCAGCCCTGGCGCTGGTCGCGGAAAGCCCACTGTTCGGCCAGCGCGTGATGCAACGCAGGCGTCGGGAAAAACGTGCCGACGCCAACAACGATGCCGTGATCAAGAACCTCACCGAGTTGCGTGAGGGCGCACCGGTGGTGCATATCGATCATGGTGTCGGCCGCTACCTGGGCCTGGCGACCCTGGAGATCGACAACCAGGCCGCCGAGTTCCTCACCCTCGAATACGCCGAGGGCGCCAAGCTCTACGTGCCGGTGGCCAACCTGCACCTGATCGCCCGCTATACCGGCAGCGACGATGCCCTCGCGCCCCTGCACCGCCTGGGCTCCGAGGCTTGGCAAAAGGCCAAGCGCAAGGCCGCCGAACAGGTGCGCGACGTGGCCGCCGAGCTGCTGGATATCTATGCCCGCCGGGCGGCCCGGGAAGGTTATGCCTTCGCCGACCCCAAGGCCGACTATGCGACCTTCAGTGCCGGCTTCCCCTTCGAGGAGACCCCGGACCAGCAGAGCACCATCGAAGCGGTGCGCGAGGACATGCTCTCGCCCAAGCCGATGGACCGCCTGGTCTGCGGCGACGTGGGCTTCGGCAAGACCGAAGTGGCCATGCGCGCGGCCTTCATCGCGGTGCACGGCGGCAAGCAGGTGGCGATCCTGGTCCCCACCACCCTGCTCGCCCAGCAGCACTACAACAGCTTTCGCGATCGCTTCGCCGACTGGCCGGTGACCGTCGAGGTCATGAGCCGCTTCAAGTCGGCCAAGGAAGTCAGCACGGCGGTACAGGACCTGGCCGAAGGCAAGATCGACATCGTCATCGGCACCCACAAGCTGTTGCAGGACGATGTGAAGATCAAGAACCTGGGGCTGGTGATCATCGACGAAGAACACCGCTTCGGCGTACGCCAGAAAGAGCAGCTCAAGGCCCTGCGCAGCGAAGTGGACATCCTCACGCTCACCGCCACGCCGATACCGCGGACCCTGAACATGGCGGTATCGGGCATGCGCGACCTGTCGATCATCGCCACGCCGCCGGCCCGACGGCTGTCGGTACGCACCTTCGTCATGGAACAGAACAAGAGCACGGTCAAGGAGGCCCTGCTGCGCGAGCTGCTGCGTGGTGGCCAGGTGTATTACCTGCACAACGACGTGAAGACCATCGAGAAGTGTGCCGCCGACCTTGCCGAACTGGTGCCGGAAGCGCGAATCGGCATCGGCCACGGGCAGATGCGCGAACGCGAACTCGAACAGGTGATGAGTGACTTCTATCACAAGCGCTTCAACGTCCTCATCGCCTCGACCATCATCGAGACCGGGATCGACGTGCCCAGCGCCAATACCATCATCATCGAACGGGCCGACAAGTTCGGCCTGGCCCAGCTGCACCAATTGCGCGGCCGGGTCGGCCGCAGCCACCACCAGGCCTATGCCTACCTGCTCACGCCACCGCGCCAGCAGATCACCACGGATGCGGAAAAGCGCCTGGAGGCGATCGCCAACACCCAGGACCTGGGAGCCGGTTTCGTCCTGGCCACCAACGACCTGGAGATCCGCGGTGCCGGCGAGCTGCTGGGGGATGGCCAGAGCGGCCAGATCCAGGCGGTGGGCTTCACCCTGTACATGGAGATGCTGGAGCGGGCGGTGAAGGCCATTCGCAAGGGCGAACAACCCAACCTCGACCAACCCCTGGGCGGCGGCCCGGAAATCAACCTGCGCCTGCCGGCACTGATTCCCGAGGACTACCTGCCGGATGTCCACGCTCGCCTGATCCTCTACAAGCGCATCGCCTCGGCCACCGACGAAGATGGCCTGAAGGACCTGCAAGTGGAAATGATCGACCGCTTCGGCCTGTTGCCGGAGCCGACCAAGAACCTGATCCGCCTGACCCAGCTCAAGCTCCAGGCCGAGCAACTGGGGATCAAGAAGATCGATGGCGGCCCCCAGGGTGGGCGTATCGAGTTCGCCGCGGACACCCCGGTGGACCCGCTGGCCTTGATCAAGCTGATCCAGGGCCAGCCCAAGCGCTACAAATTCGAAGGCGCCACGCTGTTCAAGTTCATGGTGCCGATGGAACGCCCGGAAGAGCGCTTTAATACATTGGAGGCCCTGCTTGAGAGCCTCACCCCGAAAACTGCTTGAAGGACGCCCCATGCGCCTGTTCCGCTCCTTGCCCCTGCTCCTGGCCTTGGTCATGCCAACGGCATTCGCCAACGACCTGTACCAGGTGGAAATGATCCTCGTGCGCCAGAACGCCGAACCCCAGATCATCAGCCGCGCCGCCCCCGAGGACTGGGCCGCCGGCGCCACGCGCCTGGAGCCGAGCAGCCTGCGGACTCCCGCGCTGAACGCGATAGTCGAAAAACTCGGCGCCAGCAGCGACTACAGCGTGCTGCTGCATCGGGCCTGGCAACAGACCCTGGGAGAAAGCCCGGTCAAAGTCGCCCTCAGCGACGGCCCCGAGCAGTTCGGCCAGTTCCCCATCGAAGGTACCCTGAGCCTGACGCTTGGGCGCTTTACCGATGTGGATGCCGACTTCTGGATCAACCAGATCGACAGCAATGGCCTGGTCACCCGCAGCGAACGCCTCAAGCAGCAGAGCCATACCAAGAACGGCCAGCTCAACTACCTGGATAACGGCCACCTGGCACTGCTGATCAAGATCACTTCGCTGACCGCGCCCGCACCGCGCCCCGCTCCTGCTGAAATTCCGGACTGATAGAAGTCCTTATGACCCTGCCCCTGACCAAACCCCTGGCCCCATCCTGGCTCAATCGCTTCAAGGAACAAGCCTTGGAGCGCGGCCGGCGCTACGCCATGGAAAAGCGCGTGCGCATCGTCAGCGCCGGAGACAGCGCTATCACGTCCAGTTGCGAAGGCTCCAATGGCAATGTCTATCGCCAGACCATCACCCTGCGCGAGTCGAGCAAGGGCAACCTGCTACTGATCGATGGCCACTGCACGTGCCCGGTGCACAGCAACTGCAAGCACATCGCCGCCGTCTTGCTGCAAGTGGAGGAAGCCCTGGCCTATCCGGCGGCGGCCAAAGATGCCGAACTGCTGGAAAAGCTTTCCGCCGTCCTCGACAACCGGCGCCCACCCGCGCCGCCCCAACAACTACTGGAGGATGTCCAGCCAGTACCACGCCTGTGGCTGGCGAGCGTCGAGTTCAGCGCCTTCGAGCCGCGCAACGGCAAGATGCAGCGATACATCCAGCACCGCGCGGCACTGTCCTTCAACTACCAGGACGAATACGTCAGCGACCAGAAACACGCCGACCTGATCATCCGCCAGGAACACCAGAGCCTGCGGATCAAGCGCCAACCCGAACAGGAACAGGCCTTTCGCGAACAGTTGCGGGGCCTGGGCTTCAAGATCGCCACCCGCCAGAGCAAGGCCTTGCCGGAGAGCGCTGGCGAGCTGTACGAGATGGTCAATGACAGCGCCTGGCTAACCTTCACCCTCAATGAACTGCCCAAGCTGCGCAGCCAGGGTTGGGAACTGCAAATCGACGATGGCTTCGGCTTCGACCTGACAGCGGTGGACGACTGGTATGCCAGTGTCGATGAAGCCCCGGGGCGGGATTGGTTCGACCTTGAGCTGGGGATCATCGTCAACGGCGAACGCCTGAGCCTGCTGCCGATCCTGCTCAACCTGATGCGCTCGCATACCGAGATCCTCAACCCGGAACGCCTGGCCAAGCGCCGCGATGACGAACTGATCCTGGTGAACATTCCCAATCGCCCCAACTCCCAGCACGGCCCACTGCAAGTGGCGCTGCCCTATGGCCGCCTGAAACCCGTGCTGGCGACCCTGGGCGAGTTCTACTTGCAGGAAAACAGCGATCTGGCCCTGCGCCTGAGCAACGCCGACGCCATCCGCCTCAACCCGCTCGAGGATCTGCCGCTGCTTTGGGAGGGTGGCGAGCACATTCGCAGTTTCGCCCAGCGCTTGCGGGACATCCGCGACTATTCAGCGCCAGTCCCCGAGGGGCTCAACGCGACCCTGCGGCCCTATCAACTCGAAGGCCTGAGCTGGATGCAGTCGCTGCGCCAACTGGAAGTGGGCGGCATCCTGGCCGACGACATGGGCCTGGGCAAGACCCTGCAGACCCTGGCTCACATCCTCAGCGAAAAAAACGCCGGACGCCTGGACCGCCCGTGCATGGTAGTGATGCCTACCAGCCTGATTCCCAACTGGCTGGACGAGGCCGCACACTTCACGCCGCAGCTTAAAGTCCTGGCCCTGTATGGCGCCGGGCGCAAGAAGCATTTCAGCCAGTTGGCCGATTACGACTTGCTATTGACCACCTATGCCCTGCTGCCCAAGGACGCCGAGCTATTGGCCGCGCAACCATTGCACGTGCTGATCCTGGATGAGGCGCAATACATCAAGAACCCCTCGAGCAAGGCGGCCCAGGCCGCACGCCTGCTCGATGCCCGGCAACGCCTGTGCCTGTCCGGTACGCCTCTGGAAAACCATCTGGGAGAGCTCTGGTCGCTGTTCCACTTTCTCCTGCCGGGCTGGCTGGGCGATGCCAAGAGCTTCAATCGCGACTACCGCGCGCCGATCGAGAAACAGGCCAGCGAAGTACGCCTGCAACACCTCAATGGCCGGATCAAGCCTTTCCTCTTGCGCCGCACCAAGGAACAAGTGGCGACGGAGCTGCCACCCAAGACCGAGATCATCCACTGGGTCGAACTCAACGATGCGCAGCGTGACGTCTACGAGACCATGCGCCTGGCCATGGACAAGAAGGTCCGCGACGAAATCACCCGCAAAGGCGTGGCCCGCAGCCAGATCATCATCCTCGAGGCCCTGCTCAAGCTGCGCCAGGTGTGCTGCGACCTGCGCCTGGTCAACGACTCGCCACCGGCGCGCGGCAGCTCGTCCGGCAAACTCGACAGCCTGATGGAGATGCTCGAGGAGTTGTTCGATGAAGGCCGGCGAATCCTGCTGTTCTCGCAATTCACTTCGATGCTGGGCCTGATCGAAGTCGAGCTGAAGCGACGAAACATCGCCTACGGGCTGCTCACCGGCCAGACCCGGGACCGGCGCACACCGGTGCGGGACTTCCAGAGCGGTCGCTTGCAAATCTTCCTTATCAGTCTGAAAGCCGGTGGGGTCGGCCTCAACCTGACGCAAGCCGATACGGTGATCCACTACGACCCGTGGTGGAACCCGGCCACCGAGACCCAGGCCACCGATCGCGCCTATCGCATCGGCCAGGAAAAGCCGGTATTCGTCTACAAGATGATTGCCCGTGGCACCGTAGAGGAGAAGATCCAGCACCTGCAACAGGAGAAGTCGGACCTGGCAGCAGGCGTGCTGGATGGACGCCAGGCTGGCGACTGGAAACTGCAAAGCGAAGATATCGAGGCCCTGTTCGCACCGCTCCCCGATGACAAGACAGGCCGCTGAAGCGGCCTGTCGAAGGGATCGGTCGGGTCAGTCGATAAGCTGAGCGGCCCTGAGGGCGCCCAGCGCCGTCAGCCAGCGCGGATCCTGCTTGTATTCGACATTGGCGAAGGCTTGGCCGCGCATCCGTGCAATCCGTGGCGAAGGAGTGACCTTGAGGCGCTGCGCGGCGCCCAGGGCCAGCTCGGCGGCAGCACGGTCATTGCAGACCAACCCCATGTCGCACCCGGCGCTCAGGGCAGCCTCGATCCGGCTCGCAGCGTCACCCACCACATGAGCCCCTGCCATGGACAGGTCATCACTGAAGATCACGCCATCGAACTGCAACTCGCCGCGCAGGATGTCCTGCAGCCAGCGCCGGGAGAAGCCGGCTGGCTGGCCGTCGACCTGCGGGTAGATCACATGGGCCGGCATCACCGCCGCCAGCTGCTTGCTCAGGCGGGCGAATGGCAGCAAGTCCTTGGCACGGATCTCCTCCAGGCTGCGCTCGTCATTGGGGATCGCCACATGGGAATCCGCCTCGGCCCAGCCATGGCCGGGGAAATGCTTGCCGGTGGCGGCCATGCCGGCGCTGTTCATGCCCCGGATGAAGGCTCCGGCCAGCAACGCGGCGCGTTCCGGATCGCCTTCAAAGGCCCGGGTGCCCACCACAGCGCTACGCTGGTGATCGAGATCCAGCACCGGCGCGAAACTCAGATCCAGGCCAACGGCCAGGACTTCAGTGGCCATGACCCAACCGCATTGCTCAGCCAGGTACTCGGCATTCGGGTTGTCGGCCAGGGCACGCATCGCCGGCAGGCGCACGAAGCCCTGGCGCAAGCGCTGCACCCGGCCACCTTCCTGGTCTACCGCCAACAGTAGGTCCGGGCGGATTGCGCGAATCGAGGCGCAGAGCTCACGCACTTGGCGCGGGTGCTCGATATTACGGGCAAAGATGATCAGCCCGCCCACTTCTGGCTGACGCAGGAGGTGGCGATCTTCGGCCGTCAGCCAGGTACCGGCGACGTCCACCATCAAGGAGCCTTGCAGGCCAGCGGTCATAGAATGTCCTTAAACACGAGTGCGCGCGCCATCAGCAATGGCGTCCACGGAACGCGAGCCGACTGTATCCACGACACAGGCGGCCAAGGCGATCCGCATTGGCGGGAAAAAAGCGCGGGAGTAGAAAACGAGAATCGGCATGGGCGGCTAGCTTAGCGGATGTAAGCTGTCGCGCCCACCCGTGGATCAGGCCTTGGCAGCTGCCGGGACCGACTTGCTGCGCGGCTTGAGCTGGGCGCTGGCCATCGCTTCGTCGGTTACCCCCGTTTCGGCACGCATGCCGGCAGCGAGGAACGGCACCATAAGGCGCATGACCTGCTCGATGGAGGTATTGACCCCGAAGTCAGTCTCGGCGATAGCCCGCAAGGCCTTGATTCCGGACATGCTGAAAGCGGCTGCACCCAGCATGAAGTGCACGCGCCAGAACAGCTCGATCGGTGGAATACGCGGCGCAGCATCGTTGACCAGAAGCATATAGCGGCGAAATACCTTGCCGTACATGTCTTCCAGGTAGCGACGCAGATGCCCCTGGCTCTGACTGAAAGCCAGCCCCAGCAAGCGCATGAAGATCGATAGGTCGTTACCGCTGCGCGGCTGAACCACCAACGCCTGCTCAACAAGGATTTCCAGCAGTTCTTCCAGGCTGGGCTTGCTGTCCGGCTTGGACTGGCGACGCTCCAACTCGCGATCAAGGCTGATGCAGAACGGCCCGAGAAAGCGCGAGAACACCGCTTGGATCAAGGCCTTTTTGGAGCCGAAATGATAGTTGACAGCAGCCAGGTTGACCCCGGCCTTGCTGGTGATCAGCCGCAATGAGGTTTCGGCAAAACCTTTTTCCGCGAACAACTGCTCGGCAGCATCGAGAATGCGTTCAACGGTTTCCGACTGGGCCATGGCTACTCCGCCTGACAAACACTTGTTTGAAACATACGTTTCAGGCTCCGTAATGTCAAGTCTGCGAGCCCTTTCAACGACCAGCCGGCGCGCTATTTAATCATACCTGCCACTGCCAGTTGGCGACCCTGGCAGCAGATTCCGACACCTGAACGACAAGCTTCAGGAGCGAGCATGACAAATGGAGGATTGCCAAGCGACATTCACTGTATATAATCCCAGCAACTGTATAAAAAGACAGAGCGATCGACATGCTAAAACTGACGCCACGCCAAGCTGAGATTCTGGCTTTTATCAAACGTTGCCTTGAAGACAATGGCTATCCGCCAACTCGTGCCGAAATCGCCCAGGAGTTGGGATTCAAGTCCCCCAATGCGGCGGAAGAACACCTCAAGGCGCTGGCCCGCAAGGGCGCCATCGAGATGACCCCCGGCGCCTCCCGAGGCATCCGCATTCCAGGCTTCGAAGCCAAGAACGACGACACCCTGCCGATCATCGGGCGCGTCGCTGCCGGTGCTCCCATCCTCGCCCAGCAGCACATCGAGGAATCCTGCAACATCAACCCGACCTTCTTCCATCCGCGCGCCGACTACCTGCTACGGGTCCACGGCATGAGCATGAAGGATATCGGCATTTTCGATGGCGACTTGCTGGCGGTACACACCACCCGTGAAGCCCGCAACGGCCAGGTGGTCGTAGCGCGCATCGGCGATGAAGTCACGGTCAAGCGCTTCAAGCGTGAAGGCAGCAAGGTCTGGCTGATTGCAGAAAACCCCGAGTTCGCCCCTATCGAAGTCAACCTGAAGGACCAGGACCTGGTGATTGAAGGCTTGAGTGTCGGCGTCATTCGCCGCTGAAGGAGGCTCCATGCAGTTCCCCCACGCACCACAACAGGCACAGCTACCCTTGTTCGAGGCGTTCATGGCACACCCCTTGACGCCCGCCCTCAAGGACGTGGTCGAGCCGCCCAAGAACAATACTCAGGAAGCCTTCAGCGAGCTGTCGCTACGCGGTACTGCCGGGAGCTGCCTGAACCTTCTGGCCCCCATCCTCAGGGAACTAAGCCAGGATCAGGACGCCCGCTGGCTGACCCTGATTGCCCCGCCCTCCAGCCTAACCCAGGCCTGGCTACGTGATGCCGGCCTGAATCGCGAACGCATCTTGCTGCTCCATCCGCGGGGTAACCAGAGCCCTCAACAGCTAGCCTGTGAGGCCCTGCGCCTAGGTCGCAGCCATACGGTAGTCAGTTGGCTGAATCCATTGAGCTCCAGCGCCCGGCAACAACTGGTCAGCGCTGCACGCACTGGCGAGGCGCAAAGCCTGAATATTCGCTTGGGATGAACAGCGGGAGGTCGCAGGAAATACGCTTGAATAACTCGGGGCTTCTCCAGGATTGAGAAGCCGGAACAATGCGACGAATGACCTAAAGAAAACCGATAGACGGCTTAGTGAAGAACCCGTGGACCATCTTCCTTGTCGATTTCACCCTCGACCAGGCGGCCAGCCATCTGTACACCGACACTCAACATGGCCTTGGCCACTTCGACATGCTGGCCCTGCAGAAAGGCCTTGGCATCCTCGGAGAAATCCAAAGTAACCAGAGAACCCTCGTCCTCAGCCCTACGCAGCTCAATACGGCCGTCTGGCAACTCGACAATTTCTAGAAAGGACGTTGGCATATAGATCTGTTCTCCACGAAAGGCGGGGGATTATACCAGCCATCATCCTCTCCCCGCTCAGGAATCGCCAACCCTCAGCAGACCGACCCTGCCTATTTGAAACGCCCAATGCTGCCCAATAAGCATGCGCAAGCACCTCGGCATCTTCAGAAATTCGGCTTGTATTCAATGCCAGCCGAGGCCTCACTGTCGGAGAACGGTACGATCAGTGGCTTGCTCAGGGCCAACCTGTTGATCAGAGAACCAGGGAACAACTGAATAGTGTTATTGAAGCGTTCCACATTCAGGTTGAACAAGGTAATGGCTCCACCGACATTACCTTCCTGCTCGGCAACCTCGCGCATCAGGTTGCTCAACAGCTCCACGGACCTGAGCTCAGGGTAGGCTTCAAGCGCGAGGTTCAACTCGCCCCGCAGAGCCTTGGCGCCCTGATCTACCGATTTGAGCGCACCGCCATCGGCTGCAGACGGCAAACTGCCAATAGCACTACGCAGCCCAACGATCTTTTCCAACAATTGGCTTTCATAAGCCTGAAAGCCGGCTACCTGGGGTTCGAGCAAATCCAGCACCTTGATTCTCTGGCGCTGGTAGGTCAAAACATCCGACCAGGCACGCTGGACACGGTTGTACGCGCTGACAATCCTGTTGTAGTGAACATAAGCAACAACACCCACGGCAATCACCGCAACCAGCAACAACTCCATTCCCTACTGCTCCATTTCATCAGCGACCTTCAATGGAAGGTCGAAATTATTGTCGTGCAACTCCGCCAACTCATGCACCAGGGCCAGTACCGGAAACAGATTCGGCAACTCCAACCCGCATTCGATGTTCGCGTAGAAGCTCGCTAGATCCTCAAGCGTGCCTGGATCCTTGTAGGCCATGACTTCTGCATCATCGAAGCTCAGGCATAGATGCCCCTGGCTGGAAAACTCCAGGTTCACTTTTTTCAGCCGCCGATGAAGACCCAGCAAAAAAGCCAGGATTGTAGGTGTCGCGAACTTTGCGCAATCCAACTCGCTGTCACCGGCAAAACTGAAGACCCTGTTGAATTCATCGGACGTGGTCTCGAAGACCTTGGGCCTAGTGCTTTTTTTGCTCGGCAGATCACTGCGCACCGTTACACCGGTAACCCAAGGAAAATCCACCACCAGGCTGAAGCGGTCGAAGTGCTCGTACACCTTTTCGCTCTCACCATCGGATTTGGTCTTGTTATGGGCGTTCACATAATGCAAATGGTGGAAGACAAAGGACAACTGATGCCGTCTCCCCTGATACACGCCCCTGGCCGAAGCCTCGATGCGACGACTGTCGTTACCACGGTCATAATCATCGAACTCCTCATTCAACCAACTCAGGCGCTCATCTGCAGTACCGCCCGGATCCCTGAGGCCATTGCTGAGAAACGAACATTTGCGGGCTATGTTCTTCGGCAACTCATCCAAGGCCGCCGAGCGGCTCATCCAAATGTACAGGCTGGCAAACCCCAGGCACGCAGTGGCGAACCACATCAACACCAGGCCTGCCAGGGCAGAGATCGCCGAGACAATGGCCAGCAGTAGCAACACCCAGGATTGGGCGTGATCGAACTGCAGCCCTCCCTTGAAGGCCTTGAGCCTGTCGATGACTATCAACAAGTCTTCATTGGACCGGGCCTGCAACACCGCCACATCGCAATCGCCCAACAAACGGATCAAATCAGCATCGTGCTTGAGAAACTGCATCATCCTTCCTTGATCAGCTCACCGAGTTCGGAGTCCTCTGTCGGACTATCATGTGCCAGCGCCAACTGGTGCACCCACTCCAGCACCGGGAATAGTCCTGGTAATTCAACCCCCTCCTCGATCCGCTCACGAAAGACCGAGAGATCACTCAAAGCTCCCAGATCGGCATGAGCCATGACCTGTGCATTATCGAAGCTCAGGCAGAGCCGCCCCTGACTGGAAAACTCAAGGTTCGGCTGGTCCAGGTGGCGCGCGAGCCCCAGCAGGAGATCCAAGGTCGCAGGTGTGACGAATCGCTCGCAACTGGCCTGGTCATTGCCCCGAAGCACAAAGACCTCATTGAAAGCGTTGCAGTCAGTCTTGAATGGTTGTCCCGCCAGGGTGGCCTCCAATGGACGGGATCGAACCGCAATGTCCGTGACCCAAGGAAAATCCACTACCAGGCTATAGCGATTGAAAGTCTCGAAGACTGTTCTGTAGCTGCCCCCCGCCCCACGCTGGAGACTGGAGGTAACGTACTGCAGCTGGTGATACTCGAACGCCAGCCGATGGCGGCTCCCCTGATAGGCCCCCTGGACCGAGTCGACGATGTGACGTCGCTCATTACCTCGCTGATACTCGGCAAATTCGCTATTGAGCTTCTTCAAGCGCCAATCGGCAGTGCTGTCGAATTCGCTCAGCTCGTTACAGAACAAAGCACACTTGCGGGCAATGCTCGTTGCCAGGTCCGTTAACGATCCGGAAAGCCCTTTACGGGTGTAATAACTGAAAAAAGCCAAGGCCAGGCCCACCCAGAAAAACCCGCCCATCCCATCCATCAAAAGCGCCGTGGCGAAAGAGGCAAAGGCCAGTACCAGGAGGACTATCGATTGCACATGATCGAACTCCAACCCGCCGGGAAATACATCGAGCCTGTCGAGCACCTCTAGCAGATCCGCATTGCAACGGGCACGCGCAACCCGCACCTGAGAGTCGCTCAGCAGGCGAACCAGCGCCTGGTCACGCAAGAAGAACAGCATGAATCTTCCTTGATCAAATAGTCTTACGGCGAATCAGCTGGCACTCAGGTTCAGCACTCGTTCAAGCCGTCCCGAAAGCGAATGGCCAGGGCCTTGAGATTCTGCCGCCAGCTTTCCAGCTCCTCGCGCCCCAGCTCCGGTTGTTCTTCCTCATCGAGGTTGACCGCCACGATAAGTGGCTGGGTGACATCGCCCTTGGGCTTGTGGGGCACCCTTGGCGGCTGGAGCAACGCTGCATAGGCAGTTAACAGCTGCGCCAGCCAGCTTTGCGGGCTCTGCGCCAGCTCGACCAGCTCCGCCAGTTCAGGAATCGCGATGCTCTCCAGCACATCACGATTGAGTATCTGCTCCACCCGCGCAGCGCCCGCCTGGGGCAACCGGTAGAACCCGGCGATCTCATGACACAAGCCCAGCAACGCCCCGTACAGGTGAAACAGTACTGACTCACGCCCCGCCTGGACCAGAGCCTGGGCATTCATCGCTCGCCCCTCTTCAGCCCGCGCCAGAGCCTCCAGGGCCAGGCCGGCGAAGTAGATCTTCTGATTGGTACGGGTATAGAGCTCGTGGGCCATGTAGGCAGCCTCCACTGCGAGAAGAGAACCGGGTGCGAATGGCACAGTTTCAGGGATCAATCCTGTCGGCCGCAAGCCAAAAGAAAGGCCGCATGCTCCGTGGGAACATGCGGCCTCGTGAATCACCGAGCCAGATACCCGGCTCCAGCGCTCAATGGACCTCAGCGCTTGTCTTCGATCTTCCAGCTACCGCCATCGTAGAAAGCGCGCCAGCCAGTAGGCTTGCCATCGACTTCGGTCTGCACGTACTGCTCCTTGGTCTTGCGGCTATAGCGCACGACTGCGGGACGGCCATCAGGATCCTTCTGCGGCGCCTCGCACAGGAAGTGATACTTCGGATCGATCTCGTCCTTGTGCGGGATCAGCTCGAGCACCAGCGGTGCACGGGTCTCACGGTTTTTCGGGAACTGGCTGGCAGCCAGGAACAACCCCGATGCACCGTCACGCAGGATATAGGTGTCGTTGACCTTCTCGCACTTGAGCTCGGGCATCTTCACCGGATCCATCTTCGGCGGCGCCGCATCGCCGCTCTTGAGCAGCTTGCGGGTGTTCTTGCAGGTCGCATTGGTGCAACCGAAGAACTTGCCGAAACGACCGGTCTTGAGCTGCATTTCGCTACCGCACTTGTCGCACTCCAGGCTCGGGCCTTCGTAGCCCTTGATCCGGTAGCTGCCCTCTTCGATCTCATAGCCGGCGCAATCCGGGTTGTTGCCACAGATATGCAGCTTGCGCTTTTCATCCAGCAGGTAAGCGTCCATCGCCGTGCTGCAGATCGGGCAACGATGCTTGCCGCGCAGTACCAGGGACTCGGACTCACCCTCGTCGTCCGCCGCGATCTCGTCGCCCGGAACCAGGTTGACCGTGGCCTTGCAGCGCTCCTTGGGCGGCAGGCTATAACCCGAGCAGCCCAGGAACACGCCTGTGGAAGCCGTACGGATCTGCATCGGCCGGCCGCAGGTCAGGCATGGGATATCGGTCATGACCGGCTGGTTGGCGCGCATACCGCTTTCAGCGCCCTCCGCGACCTCGAGCTTGTTCTTGAAGTCGCCGTAGAACTCGTCGAGCACGTTCTTCCAGTCACGCTCGCCCTGGGCCACGTCGTCGAGATTCTCTTCCATGCCGGCAGTGAAGCCGTAGTCCATGAGGTTGGAGAAGCTTTCGGAGAGGCGTTCGGTAACGATGTCGCCCATCTTTTCCGAGTAGAAGCGACGGTTGTGCAGGGTCACATAACCGCGATCCTGGATGGTGGAGATGATCGCCGCATAGGTCGAAGGACGGCCGATGCCACGCTTCTCCATCTCCTTCACCAGGCTGGCTTCGGAGTAGCGCGCCGGCGGCTTGGTGAAGTGCTGGCTCGGGTCCAGCTTGATCAGTTTCAGGACTTCGCCCTGGGCCATGTCGGGCAACACATCGTCGTCGCCCGGCTTGCTCACCTGGGGCATGACCCGGGTGTAACCGTCGAACTTGAGGATACGACCCTTGGCGCGCAGCTCGAACTCACCAGCGGCAACGCTGACAGTGGTGGACAGGTATTGCGCTGGCGGCATCTGGCAGGCCACGAACTGGCGCCAGATCAGCTCATACAGGCGCTCGGCATCACGTTCCATGCCCGACAGCTTGCTCGGATGGGTGTGCACATCGGACGGACGAATCGCTTCGTGCGCCTCCTGGGCCCCTTCCTTGCTGCTGTAGACATTGGGCGAGGCTGGCAGGTACTTGTCACCGAACTCGCTCTCGATATAGCTACGAGCCATCGCCACGGCGTCGGCCGAGAGGTTGGTGGAGTCGGTACGCATGTAGGTGATGTAGCCCGCTTCATACAAGCGCTGGGCCATCATCATGGTCTTCTTCACCCCGAAGCCCAGGCGGTTGCTCGCAGCCTGCTGCAGGGTGGAAGTAATGAACGGGGCCGAAGGCTTGCTGCTGGTGGGCTTGTCTTCGCGCTTGGCGACGCTGTAGGACGACGCCTTGAGCTTCTCCAGGGCCGCCATGGCCTGGGCTTCGTTGAGCGGCTTGAAGGCCTCGCCGTTCTCGCGCGCCACTTCGAAACGCACCTTGGCGTTCTTCGCGGTACCGAGGTCGGCATGCACCTCCCAGTATTCTTCGGGGATGAAAGCGCGGATTTCGCGCTCACGCTCCACTACCAACTTGACCGCCACCGATTGCACGCGGCCGGCGGACAGGCCACGGGCGATCTTGGCCCACAGCAGCGGCGACACCATGTAGCCCACTACACGGTCGAGGAAACGCCGGGCCTGCTGGGCATTGACCCGATGGATATCCAGCTCGCCGGGCTGGGAGAAGGCGTCCTGGATCGCCTTCTTGGTGATTTCGTTGAACACCACGCGCTTGTAGCGCTCGTCGTCACCGCCGATGGCTTCGCGCAGGTGCCAAGCAATGGCCTCCCCTTCGCGGTCCAAGTCCGTTGCGAGATAGATGGTGTCGGCATCCTTGGCAAGGCGGCGCAGCTCTTCGATGACCTTTTCCTTGCCGGGAAGGATTTCGTACTTGGCTTTCCAGCCGTGCTCGGGGTCGACGCCCATGCGCGCCACCAGCTGCTTGCGCGCCTTTTCCTTCGGCGACAGTGCCGGGGCTTCGCCCGCGGCCTTGCCACGCTTGGCGGCCGGCTCCTTGGCGGCACTTGCCGAACCGCTGGTGGGCAGGTCTCGGATATGGCCGATACTCGACTTCACCACGTATTGGTTACCCAAGTACTTGTTGATGGTCTTGGCCTTAGCCGGGGATTCCACAATGACCAGCGATTTGCCCATGGATCGGAAAATTCCTGAATTCGAGAAGTTGAGGCGGATGGCGCCTGACGCGGCACCGCTATATATAGTGGCAACAAGGTGAGGTCAAGCGCGGGGTACTGCGCGACCTGCGCTCAAGCCGGTGAAAAAAGACTGGGTTCGGCCTGCACCAAAGCAAAGCGTGGGACCTGCTCGCCGTCAACTTCGACTGACTCCAGGAACATGCTCAAGGGGCGTACCCAAAAGCCGTAATCGCCATACAGGGCTTGGTAGAACACCACTTCTTCTTCCGTTTCCGAATGCCGCGCCACGCTGAAGACGCGGTACTGCGGCCCTTTGTAATGCTGGTAGAGCCCGGGTTGTAACTGCATGCTCTGGCCCTCTTGCAAAAAAAATTAAAAATCTTCAGAAAAACAAAAACCGGGGCACAGGGCCCCGGCTTCCATCAACCCAACGCTTAAACGCGTTCGAAGACGGTCGAGATACCCTGGCCAAGGCCGATGCACATGGTGGACACACCGAAGGTGCCGCCATTCTGCTTCATGACATTGAGCAGCGTCCCCGAGATACGGGCCCCGGAACAACCGAACGGGTGACCCAGGGCGATTGCGCCGCCGTGCAGGTTAACCTTCTCGTCCATCTTGTCGAGTACTTTCAGATCTTTCAGCACTGGCAGGGCCTGTGCGGCGAAAGCTTCGTTAAGTTCGAAGAAGTCGATATCAGCGATTCCCAGGCCCGCACGCTTCAAGGCTTTTTGCGTAGCCGGTACTGGACCATAGCCCATGATCGCCGGATCCACACCTGCTACCGCCATCGAGCGAATCACTGCCATCGGCTGGATACCCAGGTCCTGGGCACGCTGGGCAGACATCACGATCATGCACGAGGCACCGTCGGTGATCTGCGACGAAGTACCGGCAGTCACGGTACCGCCCTTGGGGTTGAACGCCGGCTTCAGGGCCGCCAGGCTTTCCAGGGTAGTGTCCGGACGGATGGTTTCGTCGTAGTCGAACAGCTTCAGGAAGCCATTCTCGTCGTAACCCTGCATCGGGATGATCTCGTCCTTGAACTTGCCCTCCAGGGTCGCCTTGTGGGCGAGCTGGTGGGAGCGCAGGCCAAAGGCGTCCTGCTGCTCACGGGTGATGCCATGCATCTTGCCCAGCATCTCGGCAGTCAGGCCCATCATGCCCGAGGCTTTGGCCGCGTACAGGGACATGTGCGGGTTCGGATCGACGCCATGCATCATGCTCACGTGGCCCATGTGCTCGACGCCGCCGACGACGAACACGTCACCGTTACCGGTCATGATCGCCTGCGCCGCAGTGTGCAGTGCGCTCATGGACGAGCCGCACAAGCGGCTGACGGTCTGGCCAGCCGACGTGTGAGGGATCTGGGTCATCAGCGAGGCCATGCGGGCGATGTTCCAGCCCTGCTCCAGGGTCTGGTTGACACAGCCCCAGATCACGTCTTCGACTTCCGCCGGATCGACCTTGGCGTTGCGCTCCAGCAGCTTGCTGATCAGGTGTGCCGACATGTCTTCGGCACGGGTGTTGCGGTGCATGCCGCCCTTGGAGCGGCCCATCGGAGTACGACCGAAGTCGACAATCACGACGTCTCTAGGATTCAAGCTCATATGTTCACTCTCGCTCTAGTGTGGGCGCTTAACCGAAGAAGCTCTGGCCGTTCTTGGCCATCTCACGCAGCTTCGCGGTCGGGTGGTACAGCGCGCCCAGATCGGCGTACTGGTCGGCCAGGGCAACGAACTCGGCAACACCGACGGAATCGATGTAGCGCAGCGCACCGCCACGGAATGGAGGGAAACCAATACCGTAGACCAGACCCATGTCGGCTTCGGCAGCGGTCTCGACGATGCCATCTTCCAGGCAGCGAACGGTTTCCAGGCACAGCGGGATCATCATCCAGTTGATGATGTCTTCGTCGGTGACTTCACGCTGCTCGTAGACGATCGGCTTGAGCACTTCCAGCACCGACGGATCGGCGACCTTCTTCTGCTTGCCGCGCTTGTCGGTCTCGTAGGCGTAGAAGCCCTTGCCATTCTTCTGGCCCAGGCGCTTGGCCTCGTAGAGCACGTCGATGGCCGAACGGCGATCGTCCTTCATGCGATCCGGGAAGCCTTCAGCCATCACGTCACGACCGTGGTGGCCGGTGTCGATGCCGACCACGTCCATCAGGTAGGCCGGGCCCATCGGCCAGCCGAACTTCTCCATGATCTTGTCGATGCGCACGAAGTCCACGCCAGCGCTGACCAGCTTGGCGAAACCACCGAAATACGGGAACAGCACGCGGTTGACCAAAAAGCCCGGGCAGTCGTTGACCACGATCGGGTTCTTGCCCATTTTCTTGGCGTAGGCAACGGTGGTGGCCACTGCTTGTTCGCTGGACTTCTCGCCACGGATCACTTCCACCAGAGGCATCATGTGCACCGGGTTGAAGAAGTGCATGCCGACGAAGTTTTCCGGACGCTTGAGGGCCTTGGCTAGCAGGCTGATGGAGATGGTCGAGGTGTTGGACGCCAGGATGGTGTCCTCCTTGACCTGTGCCTCGACCTCGGCCAGGACGATTTGCTTGACCTTGGGGTTCTCGACGACAGCCTCGACCACCAGGTCGACATTGCCGAAATCGCCGTAGGACAGGGTCGGGCGAATGCCGTTGAGCACTTCAGCCATCTTCGCTGCGGTCATGCGACCTTTGTCGACGCGACCTACCAGCAATTTCGCAGCCTCAGCCAGGCCCTGCTCGATACCGTGTTCGTTGATGTCCTTCATCAGGATCGGCGTGCCTTTGGAAGCCGACTGATAAGCGATGCCACCCCCCATGATGCCGGCACCGAGTACGGCGGCCTGCTTCACATCCTTGGCGATCTCATCGTAGGCCTTGGCCTTGCGCTTGAGTTCCTGGTCGTTCAGGAACAGGCCGATCAGGCTCTGGGCGGCCGAAGTCTTGGCCAGCTTGACGAAGCCGGCTGCTTCCACTTCCAGGGCCTTGTCGCGACCGAAGTTGGCAGCCTTCTGGATGGTCTTGATCGCTTCGACCGGCGCCGGGTAGTTCGGACCTGCCTGGCCTGCGACGAAACCCTTGGCGGTTTCGAAAGCCATCATCTGCTCGATGGCGTTGAGCTTGATTTTCTCCAGCTTCGGCTGGCGCTTGGCCTTGTAGTCGAACTCGCCGGAAATAGCCCCCTTGATCAGGGTCAGGGCAGCATCCTTGAGCTTCTCAGGGGCCACCACTGCATCCACGGCACCAACTTTCAGCGCGTCTTCGGCACGGTTTTCCTTGCCGGCGGCGATCCATTCGATGGCATTGTCGGTACCGATCAGGCGCGGCAGGCGCACGGTGCCGCCGAAGCCCGGGTAGATGCCCAGCTTGACTTCCGGCAGGCCGATCTTGGCGCTGGCGGACATGACGCGGTAGTCCGCCGCCAGGCACATTTCCAGGCCGCCGCCCAGGGCGATGCCGTTGATGGCGGCAACGGTCGGCACGTTAAGGTCTTCGAAATCGCTGAAGATCTTGTTGGCTTCGAGGTTGCCCGCCACCAGCTCCGCATCCGGCAGCTTGAAGTTATCGACAAACTCGGTGATGTCGGCGCCGACGATGAACACGTCCTTGCCACTGCTGACGATCACGCCCTTGATCGAAGCATCTGCCTTGATGGTGTCAACAGCCTGACGCAATTCGTTCAGGGTTAGACGGTTGAACTTGTTGACGGACTCACCCTTGAGGTCGAAATTCAATTCGACGATACCGCTTTCAAGAGCCTTAACCGTGATGGCTTTACCTTCGTAAATCATCAACTGATCTCCACGATATGGAAGCTGAACAGTACACGTCGGACGCTAACTTCTGGCATGGCACTGACGTCACCGTCGATGCTAACGCCAATCCGCCAGGCACACCCGCCAACGCGATAGTCGGGAATCTGTATAGAGTCGCCTAAGATATAAACGCTCATTTCATACGCCCGTTTGATTTGGGTACGCCACATTCACGGAAAATCCACGAATTGTCAATCGTCCAAAATGCCGTTTGAAACGCGACTTTGCGGTCATTCCCGCACTGCACGGACCACCAACACTCCCCTGCATTTATAGTCATTCATAGGATCAATATTTAGAAAAATCGCCCTAAATCTCCGCTGTCACGGACCAAAGGCAACTACATCAGGAAGATATCTAGAGAGAAAACAGGGCCTTTCGATCGAAGGCACCGTGTCGAATGAACGCAAGAGCGAGCCGCGCCCGCGCTTATACCGGATGGCTCCATGGCAGCGACCTGGCCGGCCAGCCCTCCCAATGCCAAGCTCGCGCCCTTACTGCTCGCAAGCGCCTTGGCTACGCCTGCCTGCCCGGCCCTCAAGCCAGGGACTTGAGGACCGTGGCAATGTCCTGCAATACACTGATTTCACCGCGCTCATTCCAATACACGGCGATCATCTGCTTGTCCGCTTCAACCTTGAACACGCCGAAGGGCAAGCTGCGCAGTTGCTTGAGCAGTGACTCATCGTCACAAGGCTCGCGCCATTGATTGACCCAGTTACCGGGTTCTACCTGCCAATAACTCCAGCAGGCGGCCTGGCCATTGCGTCGCGGCCGATGATATTGCGGACAAGGATCAGGAGGCTCCTGCCCCAGCCAATGCGGCCATTGCTGGGGCGCCAGCTGCATGGCCAGCCCCATTCGCCGGGCCTCCATGCGCAAGGCGATCAACCCATTCTGGCGGCGCGAAGGTCGCAACCATGCCCAAGGGCTGAGGACCACCACAAGGATTGACACCACTATCCAGACCGTCATATCTGTACTCTCGATTCTTGATGAGCGGGCCTGGTTGGAACCAACCCGCTTGAAACCAGCCATACTTGAAGCAATTGCAATCCTCAGGAGGAGCGCCTCATGTCCTACCACCATATTCTGGTCGCCGTAGATCTAACCGAAGAGTGCGATCCTGTTATCCATCGTGCTCGCGAGCTATCGGTAAGCAATTCCGCCAAGCTGTCGCTGGTACATATTGTCGAACCCATGGCCATGGCCTTTGGCGGCGATGTCCCGATGGATCTTTCGCAACTGCAGCAACAACAGTTCGACCAGGCCAGGGAACGCCTCGATCGGCTGATCAACAAGTACCCGGAGTTGACCAAGGAGTACAGCCACCTGACCTATGGCCAACCGCGCCAGGAAATCCATCACCTGGCCAAGGAACAGGAATGCGACCTGATCGTGGTCGGCAGCCATGGCCGCCACGGCCTTGCCCTGCTACTGGGCTCCACCGCCAATGACGTCCTGCACGGCGCCCCCTGCGACGTACTCGCGGTCCACCTGGCCAAGCGCTAAGCATTCGGCCTCGAAAAAAAGCCCGACTCTAGAATCGGGCTTTTCATATGGCGCCGGTCACTCAGGCATCCAGCTCCGCCCAGCGCTCGACCATCTGGTCCAGCTCGGCATTCAACTGCTCCAGCTGTGCAATGACCGCCGCAGTCTCAGCCACGGGACGCTGGTAGAAACCGGCATCGGCCATCTCGGCCTCGACAGCGGCAATGCGCTGCTCCATCGCCTCGATCTGCCCTGGCAGTGCCTCAAGCTCGCGCTGCAGCTTGTAGCTGAGTTTCTTCTTCGCTGCAGGTGCATCCTGTGCCGGCGCCGATGCCTGCACCGGTGGTACTACCGCGGAGTTCAGCTCGGCCTTGCCGGACTTGTTCTCGGTCACACCCAGCAACCGTGGCGAACCACCCTGGCGAATCCAGTCCTCATAACCACCGACATACTCGCGTACGCGCCCCTCACCCTCGAACACCAGGGTGCTGGTCACCACGTTGTCGAGGAATGCCCGATCGTGACTGACCATCAACACTGTGCCCTGGTAGTTCGACAGCACCTCTTCGAGCAGCTCGAGGGTCTCCACGTCCAGATCGTTGGTTGGTTCGTCCAGCACCAGCAGGTTGGCCGGCTTGCTGAACAGCTTGGCCAACAGCAACCGCGCCCGCTCACCACCCGATAGCGCCTTGACGGGCGTACGGGCCCGCTGTGGACTGAACAGGAAGTCGCCCAGGTAGCTGAGCACGTGGCGGTTCTGGCCATCGATCTCGATGAAGTCGCGGCCTTCGGCGACGTTGTCGATCACGGTCTTTTCCAGGTCCAGCTGATGGCGCAGCTGGTCGAAATAGGCCACCTCGATCCGCGTCCCCTCCTCGACCTTACCGCTGCTGGGCACCAGGCCACCGAGCATCAGCTTGAGCAGGGTGGTCTTGCCAGTACCGTTGGCACCCAGCAGGCCGATACGATCACCGCGCTGCAGGACCATGGAGAAGTCCTTGACCAGGAACGGACCGTCCGGATGGGCGAAGCTGACATTCTCCAGCACCATCACTTGCTTGCCGGACTTGTCCGCCGCTTCCAGCTGGATGTTGGCCTTGCCGGTGCGCTCGCGACGCTGGCTGCGTTCCACGCGCAAGGCCTTGAGTGCTCGCACCCGACCTTCGTTACGGGTGCGACGGGCCTTGATGCCCTGGCGAATCCAGACTTCTTCCTGGGCCAGGCGCTTGTCGAACAACGCATTGGCGGTTTCTTCCGCCGCCAATGCGGCTTCCTTGTGGACCAGGAAGCTGGCGTAGTCGCCGTTCCAGTCGATCAGGCCGCCACGGTCCAGCTCGAGGATGCGGGTAGCCAGGTTCTGCAGGAACGAACGGTCGTGGGTGATGAAGAGCACGGCCCCCGGGAAGTCCTTCAAGGCCTCCTCGAGCCAGGCGATTGCACCGATGTCCAGGTGGTTGGTCGGTTCATCGAGCAGCAGCAGGTCCGGCTCCGCCACCAGGGCCTGGGCCAGCAGGACACGCCGGCGCCAGCCACCGGACAGTTCGGCCAGGGTCTTGTCGGCCGGCAGTTGCAAACGGCTCAGGGTGCTGTCCACCAACTGCTGCAAGCGCCAACCATCACGGGCTTCAAGGTCGTGCTGGACGTGCATCAGCTTTTCCAGGTCGGCATCGGTGACGATGTTCTGGCTCAGGTGATGGTACTGGGCCAGCAACTCGCCAACCCCCGACAGCCCCTGGGCGACCACGTCGAACACCGTCCGACCGTCGGCCACCGGCAGCTCCTGGGGCAACTCGCCGATCTTCAGGCCAGGTGCGCGCCATATGGAGCCGTCATCGGGTTTCTGATCACCCTTGACCAGCTTCATCATGCTGGACTTGCCAGTGCCGTTACGACCGATGATGCACACCCGCTCACCACGGGCGATCTGCCAGGACACCTTGTCCAACAACGGCATGGCGCCGAAAGCAAGGGACACATCGCTTAATTTGAGCAGGGTCATGTTCTTCTCCAAAAACCGGGCGCGCATTCTACCTGACTTGCGCCCGTTGAAGGCCGGCTATTTCGCCACCGGCGGCATTGCTACAACATTTGTTGCCAACTGATACCAGCGGGCCGGCAAAGCTTTTACCGGTTGCTGGCAAAAGGCTAAGCTAGTGAACAATCAGTGTTGGCCCTGTCGGCACTTGTCATGATTTCTCTGCCCGGATGTCTCATGCGCAGTCGCCTTTTCAGCCTCTTATCCTGTCTGCTTCTTTCCGCTACTGCCGCTCAATCCGTCCAGGCGGCAGACCTGACCCTGCAGCGCCAGTACTACGACGAAGCCAAGCGCGCCCTGGCCAAGGGCGACTCCGGCCCCTACTTCCGTTATGCCGATGCCCTGCGCGACTACCCCCTCGAGCCGTACCTGGCCTATGACGAGCTCACCGCCCGGTTGAAGTCCGCCAGCAATGCCGAGATCGAGAAGTTCCTCGCCGAACATGGCGACCTGCCGCAGGCCAACTGGATGAAACTGCGCTGGCTACGTTGGCTGGCAGAACGCGGTGACTGGGCGACCTTCACCAAGTACTACGACCCCAAGCTCAACTTCACCGAGCTCGACTGCCTCAACGGCCAGTACCAACTGGGCCACAACCTCAAGGCCGAGGGCTACGCCACCGCCGAAAAGCTCTGGCTGAGCGGCAAGTCCCAGCCGGCGGCCTGCGACGGCCTGTTCGGCCAGTGGGCCGCCGAAGGCCAGCTGACCGAACAAAAACGCTGGCAACGGGCCAAGCTGGCGGCCGAAGCGCGTAACTACGCCCTGGCCAACAGCCTGGTCAACAGCATGACCACCCTGGCACCCCAGGGCCGCCTGCTGGTGGACGTGGCCCAGAAACCGGAGCTGCTGAGCCAGCCTTCGCGCTTCCAGCCCGTCAACGAAGCCATGTCCGACGTGGTCGGCCTCGGCCTGCGTCGCCTGGCCCGCCAGGACCCGGACAAGGCCATGGCGTTGCTGGATGGCTATGCCAGCAGCATGCACTTCTCCCGTGACGAAAAAGTGGCCATCGCCCGCGAGATCGGCCTGACCCTGGCCCGCCGCTTCGACAGCCGCGCCCTGGACGTGATGACCAAGTACGACCCCGAGCTGCGGGACAACACCGTGTCCGAATGGCGCCTGCGCCTGCTGTTGCGCCTGGCGCGCTGGGAAGACGCCTACCAGCTGACCCGCAAATTGCCCCAGGAGCTGGCCAGCACCAACCGCTGGCGCTACTGGCAAGCGCGCAGCCTGGAACTGGCGGAACCGAAGAACCCCCAGGCCCAGGCACTGTTCAAGGGCCTGTCCCGGGAGCGCGACTTCTATGGTTTCCTCGCCGCCGACCATGCCAAGGCCCCCTACCAGTTGAACAACCAGCCGCTGATGCTCAGCCAGGCGGTGATCAACAAGGTACGCAACACCCCTGGGGTGCGTCGCGCCCTGGAGCTCCACGCCCGTGGACAGATCGTCGACGGACGTCGCGAGTGGTACCACGTCAGCCGGCACTTCAACCGCGACGAAATGGTCGCCCAGGCGCGGCTGGCCTATGACCTCAAATGGTACTTCCCGGCCATCCGCACCATCAGCCAGGCCCAGTACTGGGACGACCTGGACATTCGCTTCCCCATGGCCCACCGCGACACCCTGGTGCGCGAGGCCAAGGTCCGCGGCCTGCATTCAAGCTGGGTATTTGCCATCACCCGCCAGGAAAGCGCCTTCATGGATGACGCCCGCTCCGGTGTCGGCGCCAGCGGCCTGATGCAATTGATGCCTGGTACCGCCAAGGAAACCGCACGCAAGTTCAGCATTCCCCTGGCATCGCCGCAGCAGGTACTGGACCCGGACAAGAACATCCAACTGGGCGCGGCCTATCTCAGCCAGGTCCATAGCCAGTTCAACGGTAACCGGGTACTGGCCTCCGCGGCCTACAACGCCGGCCCGGGGCGGGTACGCCAATGGCTGAAGGGGGCCGACCACCTGAGCTTCGACGTCTGGGTGGAGAGCATTCCCTTCGATGAAACCCGCCAGTACGTGCAGAACGTCCTGTCCTATTCGGTGATCTACGGCCAGAAGCTCAATTCGCCGCAACCCCTGGTGGACTGGCATGAGCGGTACTTCGACGACCTCTAGCGCCCCGCCCAGTAAAAAGCCCGCATGGTAGCGGGCTTTTTTCGTCTATCCCCCGCCCCTTGGTTGTGATCGGGTACGAAGCGGCCGCGATACTGTGAGTGGCGAGGCTGCGTCCTCGTGCGCAGCCTCGCAAGCTCGGCAGCGGCGATAGGAGCACGCAGCCATCAAACCGAACCATCACTGAATTGCAGCGCTGCCAGTCGCGCATACAACGGGCTGCTGACAAGCAACTGCTGGTGGCTGCCTACCGCCACCAGGCGACCATGATCCATGACCGCAATGCGGTCGGCATTCTTCACCGTCGCCAGGCGATGGGCAATCACCAGGGTGGTGCGGTTCCTCATGAGGCTCGGCAAGGCCTGCTGGATCAGGTGCTCGCTTTGCGCATCGAGGGCGCTGGTAGCCTCGTCCAGCAACAGGATCGGCGCATCCACCAGCAAGGCCCGGGCAATCGCCAGGCGCTGGCGCTGGCCGCCAGACAGCCCCTGCCCCGCATCGCCCAGATGGGTCTGGTACCCCTGGGGCATCTGCTCGATGAACTCATGGGCATAGGCGATCCTTGCCGCCTCCTGGATCTGTTCCAGGCTCGCACCGGGATTACCGTAGCGAATGTTCTCCTCGATACTGCCGTAGAACAGCGCCGGGCTCTGGGACACCAGGGCAAAGCAACGGCGCAAGTCCAGCGGATCGAGACGGGTCAGGGGCACGCCATCGAGAAGGATCTGCCCCTGCTGCGGATCGTAGAAACGCAGCAGCAAATCATAGAGAGTGGATTTACCGGCACCCGAAGGCCCGACCAGTGCCAGGGTTTCTCCGGCCTGGATATTCAGGGAAAGGCCATCCAGGGCATAACGGTCCGGGCGCGACGGATAGGCGAACCGCAACCCCTCGAGCTGCAATGCGCCTTGCGCCCTAGCCGGCAGGCTCACCAATCCGCTCTCGGGCGCCAGGATGACGCTGTCTGCCCGCAACAGTTCGGCAATTCGCTCAGCAGCCCCTGCCGCCCGCTGCAACTCGCCGATCACCTCGCTCAAGGTCCCGAAGGCACTGCCGACGATCAGGCTGTAGAACACGAAGGCGGCCAGCTCACCGCCGGAAATTCGCCCGGCGATCACGTCCATGCCACCGACCCAGAGCATCACTCCCACGGCACCCAGAACCAGCACGATCACCAGGGTGATCAGCCAGGCCCTCTGGACAATGCGCTGGCGCGCCGTACGGAACGCCTCCTCCACAGTCACGGCAAAACGCTGCTCGTCCTGGGGCTGGTGGTTGTAGGCTTGGACTGTCTTGATCTGGCCGAGGGTTTCCGCAACATAGCTGCCGACATCGGCGATCCGGTCCTGGCTCAGGCGCGACAGGCTGCGCACCCGGCGACCGAAGAACAGGATCGGTACCAATACCAGCGGCAAGGCGATCACGACGATGCTGGTGAGCTTGGGGTTGGTGATAAACAACAGCACCACCCCACCCAGCACCATCAGGGCGTTGCGCAGGAATAACGACAAGGACGAGCCGATCACCGATTGCAGCAACGTGGTGTCTGCCGTCAGCCGGGACTGGATCTCCGAACTGCGATTGTTCTCGTAGAAGCCAGGGTGCAAGTAGATCAAGTGGTTGAACACCTGGCGCCGAATGTCCGCCACGCAGCGCTCGCCAATCCAGGACACCAGGTAAAAGCGCACGAATGTCCCCACCGCCAGGGCCAGCACCAGCAGCAGGAACAGGGCGATGGACTGGTTCAGCAGATGGGGGGACTGGGTCATGAAACCCTGGTCCACCAACAGCCGGATACCCTGCCCCATGGACAGGGTAATGCCCGCAGTCAGGATCAGTGCCAGCAAGGCTCCCAACGCCTGCCAACGGTAGGGAGCGATAAAGCGGCCGGCCAGTTTCAAGGCCCGGCGATGACGAGAAGAAAGCATGCCGTTCATCCATTGACGCACCAGCGTTCGATCCGTCGCAGCCTCGGCAACGAGATGAATTCGCAGGAACTTTGGTAAATCACAATGAGTCAGGTTGATTATGACCAGTAACACTAGGACCTAGAGATTATCGGTCTAATCTATGCCTGGCACTCCCCAGGTATTTCTGTTGGAGTGAAGTTACCGGGCCAGCCCTGGCGGTGATCTGTAACAGCTTGGTCACCCGGTCATTCTAAAGTAAGCACACAACCTGATGAGGAGACAGGCCATGTCCTTGCAACACAGCAGCAATGACAAGATTCAAGTAATTCGTACCCAGCCTAACCAGTCTCTGGGGTGTGCCATCATCGACGCCCAAGGCCGCGAAGTACCTATTACTGAAGACATGATCCAGAACGCCTGCCGCGAACTGGAAAAGCGACTGGTCAAGCCTGCTCGGCAAGATTGACACATAGCCTCACGTCCTCTTGACCCGGCCTGGTGGCCGGGTTTTTTATGGGCGTACCGCTAGACCTGGCTGGCTCCCAGGGCCCGGACGATCCTGCTCAAAGCCGCTGATTCGCCCTGGATTCGCACCTGCAAACCGTCAATCTCACGGCGCTCAGGGTAATGCTTGCGCAGCCCGTCGAAAGCACTGCGCTGCAGGGCGACGTTATCCGACAGGCTACGCCGAAAATCCGCATCGTCCCGGCGCGGGTCATACACCGCCCGGCAGATCGCTGCCAGGGCCCAGGCCGGATCGGCATTGGCATTCAGGCTGACCTGCGCCACCCAGGGGGCTGGCAGCAGGGTCTCCAGGCGAACCTGCTCGGCATGACCAAAATGCCGGCAGAACGCCTGGTAGATCTGCGCCGTCCCCCGTTGCTTGCCATCCAGGCTGTAGCCGGCGATGTGCGGCGTGGCCAGCACGCAAAGGTCGGCCAGTGCACTGTCCACCGTGGGTTCCTCCTCCCAGACATCCAGCACCGCCTGCAGGTCCTCGCGCTGCACCAGCACTTCACGCAGTGCACGGTTGTCCACCACCGGGCCCCGGGCGGCATTGATCAACCAGGTTCCCTGGCGCAGCCGCTCCAGGCGCTGGCGATCCAGCAAGTGCCAGGTACGATGCTCGCCATGCCGGGTCAGCGGCGTGTGCAGGCTGATGACATCACAACGCTCGAGCAACTGCTCCAGGCTGACATAGTCGCCACCTTCCACCGCCTGGCGCTGGGGATCACAGACCAGTACGTTCCAGCCCAGGCCGCGCAGCACCTCGATCAACCGCCCCCCCACCTCGCCAGCCCCGACCACGCCGTAACAGCGCCGGGCCAGGTCGACACCCTCGAGCTCGGCCAGGGTCAGCAGGCTGCCCAACACGTAATCCACCACGCCACGGGCGTTACATCCCGGCGCGCTGGACCAAGTGATGCCGGCCTGCTGGAAGTAGTCCAGGTCCAGGTGATCGGTACCGATGGTGCAAGTGCCGACAAAACGTACCGGGCTCCCCTCGAGCAAAGCCTGGTCGACCCGGGTCACCGAACGCACTAGCAGGACATCGGCCTGCGCTACGCTCTGCCGATCGATGGCGCGCCCGGGAAAGCGCCGGATCTCGCCGAAACCGGCAAAGAACTCATCGATCAGGGGAATGTTTTCGTCGGCAACAATCAACATGGCAGGCTCCTCTTGGGGAGCCGCAGTTTAGGCCCAGATCCAGGCACGAACCAGCACAGCGTGCAGGCGCAGAAAAATTGGCCACTGGGCATTACAAATCCACAACACGGGTTTTTTCCTGACTGCGGTGTCAACGCGTAGACTGTCGCGTCCTGCGCAACACCACCTATGGACGCTCCGCCCCGTGAATTCCGTGATCGACTCATCCACTCCCCTCCCCACCAGCCGTCCCGTGCGGGTTGGCCGTGAACTCAAGGATCTGCTGGCTCTTGCCCTGCCGATCATGATCGCCCAAGTGGCGACCACCGCCATGGGTTTCGTCGATGCCGTGATGGCCGGGCGAGTCGGCCCCCGCGACTTGGCGGCCGTGGCGCTGGGCAACTCGATCTGGATCCCGGTGTTCCTCTTGATGACCGGCACCTTGCTGGCCACCACGCCGAAAGTGGCCCAGCGTTTCGGCGCCGACAAGCTCGATGAAATCGGCCCGCTGGTGCGCCAGGCACTGTGGCTGGCCATCGTGGCCGGGATCTCGGCCATGCTGATACTGGTCAGTGCCGAGCCGGTGCTGCACCTGATGAAGGTCGATCCGGAGTTGATCGGGCCCTGCATGGGCTACTTGCACGGCATCGCCAGCGGCCTGCCCGCGGTAGCGCTGTATTACGTGCTGCGCTGCTTGAGCGATGGCCTGGGCCGCACGGTGCCGAGCATGGTCATCGGCCTCTGCGGCCTGGCCCTGAATATCCCCATCAACTACATCTTCATCTACGGTCATTTCGGCGTACCGGCCATGGGCGGTGTCGGCTGCGGCTGGGCCACGGCGATCGTGATGTGGGCCATGATGCTGGGCATGGCCGGCTGGATTCGCTGGGCCCCGGCCTACCGCAAGATTCAATTGTTCAGCCGTTTCGACTGGCCACAAGGAGCGATGATCGGGCGCTTGCTGAGCATCGGCCTGCCCATCGGCATCGCGGTATTCGCCGAATCGAGCATCTTCGCGGTGATCGCCCTGCTGATCGGCAGCCTGGGTGCCACGGTAGTGGCCGGACACCAGATTGCCCTCAACGTCAGCGCCCTGATGTTCATGATCCCCTACTCCCTGGCCATGGCGGTGACCGTGCGGGTCGGCCAGTCGCTGGGACGCCAGGAACCACGCAATGCTCGCTTCAGCGCCGGCGTCGGCATGGCCACCGCGCTCGTCTATGCCTGCCTGTCAGCGAGCCTGATGTTCTTCCTGCGCGAGCCTATCGCCTCGATCTACACCGCCGACTCGCTGGTGATCCAGGTGGCATCGATGCTGATCGTGTATGCCGCACTGTTCCAGTTCTCCGACGGCATCCAGGTGACTGCCGCCGGGGCACTGCGCGGCTACCAGGACACTCGGGTGACGATGATCCTGACCTTGTTCGCGTATTGGGGCATTGGTCTGCCGGTGGGCTATGCCCTGGGGCTGACCGAATGGTTCGGTGCCCCCAGGGGACCAAGCGGCCTCTGGGAGGGCTTGATCGTCGGCTTGAGCTGCGCCGCGCTGATGCTCTCGATCCGCCTGGTGCGCAGTGCACGCAAGCAGATTCGCATCAGCCGCTCGGCGAGTTAATCGAGCTTCTTGCGGATCCAGTAGAGGTAGGTCCCGGCCTCTTCCTGCTGCGCCACCAACTCGTGGTCCAGGAAGACGCAGAACTTGGGAATATCGCGGCGGGTGGACGGGTCGGTGGCAATCACCTTCAACAGTCCACCCGGCGGTAGATCACGAATGTGCTGGTGCAGCATCATCACTGGCTCCGGGCAGTTGAGCCCGGTGGCGTCGAGGGTGCCGTCAACCGGCGTATCGATGATTTGACTCATGGTTCACTCCTGAAACTGGCCGGCATTGTCGCGCAATGCCGGTCATGTGGCGAGGGACTCAGCGCGAGCGGGCGGGCTTGTGCTCCAGGCGGCGCAGGTGGCAGGTCACTTCCTCGCGATCGTGGTACAGCTGCTTGCAGCCAATGGCCACGCGAATCCCCCGGGCCTTGAACCCCTCTTCAATCCGCTCCAGCAAGCGCTTCACCTCGGCATAACGCTGCTTCATCGGCAGCTTCAGGTTGACCACTGCCTCGCGACAATGCCCCTCGCCGATCCACGTCTCCAGCAAGGCTGCGTTGCGCGCCGGTTTCTCGACGATGTCGCAGACCATCCAGTCCACCGGCTGACGGGGCTTGTAGGTGAAACCGTCGGCCATCAGGTGCTGGACCAGGCCTGTGTCCATCAGACTCTCGGCCATTGGCCCGTTATCGACCGCGGTCACCAGCATGCCGCGATTGACCAGTTGCCAGGTCCAGCCTCCCGGCGCAGCGCCCAGGTCGACGCCGGTCATGTCGCTGTGCAAGCGCTCGTCCCACTGCTCGCGGGGAATGAAGTGGTGCCAGGCCTCCTCAAGCTTCAGGGTCGAGCGACTGGGAGCTTCCCGGGGGAACTTCAGCCGTGGAATTCCCATGGGCCACATCGCCGAATTACCGGCATCGGCCAGCCCGACGAACACTTCGCGGCCACTCATGAACGTCAACAACAAGCGCGGCTTGCTGGCCTCCTCCACCAGCTTGCCGGCCCCGAGCAGGGCCTTGCGCAGCGGGCCTTCGAACTTCTTGCAAAAAGTCGACAGTTCCTTGCCGTCGTTGGTGTCCACCACTTCCAGCCATAAACTGCCGCACTGTGGGAAATGGGCCAGGTAGGCCAGGATCGCACTGACGCGATCGGTTTCCGGCAGATCGATGAAACCTCCCCGCGCCCACTGCCGGGGAAAGATCAGCTTGTCGAAGCTCAGGCCCTGCATCAGGCGTTGGGCCCCATCCTGCTCAGTGCAGATGAACTGCGCACAAGCAGTACCGGGCTTGGCCTTGGCATAACCGGGGACGTTCAGGTGAGCCGCGTGATCGGCGATCTCCGAACAGACTTCGCCCTCGAAACCGGGACGGCAATGGAAAAACAGGGTGTTCATTGAATCTCCTGGGCAACTGGCGATGAATCGATGCGCAAACCTGCCCGAAAGTGCCCTGAATCAATGGAAACAGGACAAGCGCAAAGCCTGTCACGAAAACCGGCGCATGATAACCGAGTTAGGAACCTTGGACTCAGGCTTGGAGTCCAGTGATTAGCGATAAGCCCCAAACAGAGCTAGGTTAATGCTCTGTTCGTACCCAAGGCCCGTAGCCGTGCGGGCTCAAAGGAGTCATTCAATGCCATCCCTCGATAGCCTGAAAACCCTTAAGACCCTAAAAGTCGAAGACAAGACTTACCACTACTTCAGCCTGCCGGACGCAGCCAAGAGCCTGGGTGATATCGACGCCCTGCCCATGTCGCTGAAAGTCCTGCTGGAAAATCTCTTGCGCTGGGAGGACAACCAAACCGTTACCAGCGCCGACCTCAAGGCCATTGCCGCCTGGCTCAAGGAGCGCCGCTCCGACCGCGAGATTCAATACCGCCCGGCCCGGGTGCTGATGCAGGACTTCACTGGGGTCCCCGCCGTGGTCGACCTGGCCGCCATGCGTGCAGCCATGGCCAAGGCCGGTGGCGACCCGCAACGGATCAACCCGCTGTCGCCGGTGGACCTGGTGATCGACCACTCGGTGATGGTGGACAAGTTCGCCAGCAGCAGCGCCTTCGAGCAGAACGTCGACATCGAGATGCAGCGCAACGGCGAGCGCTACGCTTTCCTGCGCTGGGGCCAAAGCGCCTTCGATAACTTCAGCGTAGTGCCACCGGGCACCGGCATTTGCCACCAGGTCAACCTGGAGTACCTGGGGCGTACCGTCTGGAGCAAGGATGAAGACGGACGCACCTATGCCTTCCCCGATACCCTGGTGGGTACCGATTCCCACACCACCATGATCAACGGGCTGGGTGTGCTGGGCTGGGGCGTGGGCGGGATCGAGGCCGAGGCGGCGATGCTTGGCCAGCCCGTCTCGATGCTGATCCCTGAAGTCATCGGCTTCAAGCTCACCGGCAAGCTCAAGGAAGGCATCACCGCCACCGACCTGGTGCTGACGGTCACGCAGATGCTGCGCAAGAAAGGCGTGGTGGGCAAATTCGTCGAATTCTATGGCGACGGCCTGGCCGACCTGCCCCTGGCGGATCGCGCCACGATCGCCAACATGGCGCCGGAATACGGAGCCACCTGCGGTTTCTTTCCGGTGGACGAGATCACCCTCGACTACCTGCGCCTGTCTGGTCGCCCAAGCGCGCTGGTGAAACTGGTGGAAACCTACAGCAAGGCCCAGGGCCTATGGCGCCTGCCGGGCAAGGAGCCGGTGTTCACCGATAGCCTGGCCCTGGACATGGGCACCGTGGAAGCCAGCCTCGCCGGACCTAAGCGCCCCCAGGACCGGGTCGCCCTGCAGAATGTCGGCCAAGCCTTCAGCGACTTCCTCGACCTGCAGTTCAAGCCCACCAGCAAGGAAGAAGGTCGCCTGGAAAGCGAAGGCGGTGGCGGTGTCGCCGTTGGCAACGCCGACCTGGTCGGGGAAGCCGACTACCAGCACGACGGCCAGACCCATCGCCTGAAAAATGGCGCGGTAGTGATCGCAGCCATCACCTCCTGTACCAATACCTCCAACCCGAACGTCATGATGGCAGCCGGCCTGGTGGCCAAGAAGGCCGTCGAGAAAGGCCTGCAGCGCAAACCCTGGGTCAAGAGCTCCCTGGCGCCAGGCTCCAAGGTGGTGACTGACTACTACCAGGCCGCAGGCCTCACTTCGTACCTGAACCAATTGGGGTTCGATCTGGTGGGCTACGGCTGCACCACGTGCATTGGCAACTCCGGCCCATTGCAGGAGCCGATTGAGAAAGCCATCCAGAAATCCGACCTGACCGTGGCTTCAGTGCTGTCCGGCAACCGTAACTTCGAGGGTCGGGTGCATCCACTGGTGAAGACCAACTGGCTGGCCTCTCCGCCCCTGGTAGTGGCCTACGCCCTGGCTGGCACGGTGCGCATCGACCTCAGCCGCGAGCCCCTGGGCCAGGGCAAGGATGGCCAGCCGGTGTACCTGAAGGACATCTGGCCCAGCAGCCAGGAAATTGCCGAGGCCGTCGCCCAGGTCAACACGCGCATGTTCCACAAGGAATACGCGGAGGTGTTTGCCGGCGACGCCCAATGGCAGGCCATCGAGGTGCCGCAAGCCGCTACCTACGTCTGGCAGGACGACTCGACCTACATCCAGCATCCGCCGTTCTTCGACGATATCTCAGGCCCCTTGCCAGAGATCAAGGATATCGGCGGCGCGCGGGTCCTGGCGCTCCTGGGAGACTCAGTGACCACCGACCACATCTCCCCTGCCGGCAACATCAAGGCCGATAGCCCGGCCGGGCGCTACCTGCGGGACAAGGGCGTGGAACCCCGGGATTTCAACTCCTATGGTTCACGGCGCGGCAACCATGAAGTGATGATGCGCGGCACCTTTGCCAACATCCGCATCCGCAACGAAATGCTCGGCGGCGAGGAAGGCGGCAATACGCTGTACATTCCCACCGGCGAGAAAATGGCGATCTACGACGCGGCCATGAAGTACCAGGCCACGGGCACGCCACTGGTGGTAATCGCGGGGCAGGAGTACGGCACCGGCTCGAGTCGCGACTGGGCGGCCAAAGGCACCAACCTGTTGGGGGTCAAGGCGGTCATCGCCGAGAGCTTCGAGCGCATCCACCGCTCCAACCTGGTGGGCATGGGCGTGTTGCCGCTGCAGTTCAAGACCGGCCAGGATCGCAAGAGCCTCAAGCTCAGCGGTCGCGAGACCCTGGATATCCTTGGCCTCAGCGGCACGCAACTGGCCCCGCGGATGAACCTGCAACTGGTGATCATCCGCGAGGATGGCAGCCGTGAGCAGATCGAGGTGCTGTGCCGCATCGACACCCTGAACGAAGTGGAATACTTCAAGTCCGGGGGGATCTTGCACTACGTCTTGCGCCAGTTGATCGCGGCCTGATCCGTGACAGCCACAGACACCGCCTTCGGGCGGTGTTTTTTATTGGGTTAACGCACACAAATCGACTGGCTATAATCCCCGCCCGCCAAACCTGACCGACCAGTCACAACAACGACTACAGATCAGGCGCCGGACAACGTCTCTGCAATACCCATTCTTTCGCAACAAGGATTCCCCATGACCGCTCTGCCATGGATGTACCTGGCACTCCTTTCCCTTGGCTATGCACTGGCCCTGAGCTACGGGCAACTGGGGCTGCTGGCCGCCCTCTCGCTCTTGCTGTTGTTGTGCGCCGGCTTCGCCGTGCGCCAGCAGCGCAGCACCATTGGCCAATACCTGGGCCACGGCCTGTTCGTGGTCGTCGCCCTGGCCCTGGCCATGCACTGGCTGCCGGGCTTCTACAATGGGCGCGCCATCGATCCGCAACGCCTCACTGATGACGCCGTGCCGTTTTCCCTGTACCTGAACCAGGACAAGCCACTGATCGGCTTCTGGCTGCTGTTGGTGTGCCCCTGGATCATTGGTCGGCGCTCTCTGCGCCTGTCGCTGTGTGCCAGCGTCCTGGCCCTGCTCTTGTGTGCCATCACTGCGCTGGGCGGCGCCTTGCTGCTGGGCATCATCAGCTGGGCTCCCAAATGGCCGGACCAGGCCTGGCTGTGGGTACTGAACAACCTGCTGCTGGTGACCTTGGTGGAAGAGGCGCTATTCCGGGGCTATATCCAGGGAGGCCTGAGCCGACGCCTGAAACACCTGCCCTACGGCGAGAACCTGGCCCTGCTCGCCTCGGCCCTGCTATTCGGCCTGGCACACCTGGGAGCCGGCTGGCAATGGACGCTGCTGGCGAGCGTCGCCGGGATCGGGTACGGTCTGGCGTATCGGTTCGGGGGCCTGGGAGCCGCGCTGGCCACCCACTTCGGACTGAACCTGCTGCATTTCGGGCTTTTCACCTATCCAATGCTCGCCGGATAGGTCCGGACACTGCAAAACCGCAAGCAAATTGCCCAAACCAGTACTTCAGAAGTATTGACTGCCAAGGAAGAAGGTCAATGATTAGCCCCTCGCCAACGCCGGTGGATGCCGGCGCCGCATACGACGACACAACACACTCTGCCAATGAGACCGAATGCCAATTATTGAAAAATAGTTTCAATAATAAGCCGAAGCGGCCGATCACTTATCAAAGCCTTGCGGATTGAAAAAACATGCGTAATAACCAGCCTGTCACTCAGCGCGAACGTACCTTCCCGGCTCAACAACGGTTGATTTCCACGACCGATGCCAAGGGCGTCATCACCTACTGCAACGACGCCTTCGTCGAGATCAGTGGGTTCTCCCGCGAAGAACTGGTTCGCGCGCCGCACAACCTGGTACGCCACCCGGATGTGCCAGCGGCGGTATTCGCCCATATGTGGACCACCTTGAAACAAGGCCTGCCATGGATGGGTATCGTCAAGAACCGCTGCAAGACCGGCGATCACTACTGGGTCAACGCCTACGTGACCCCGGTGTTCGAAGGCAGCAAGGTCGTGGGCTACGAATCGGTACGGGTCAAGCCCACCGCCGAACAGGTGCGCCGCGCCGAATCCCTCTACAAGCGGATCAACCAGGGCAAATCGGCCATTCCCAAACGCGACAAGTGGCTGCCGATACTACAAGACTGGCTGCCGTTCATCCTGGTCAGCCAACTGAGCTTCATGATCGGTGCCTGGCTCAACTCCCACTGGGGCTTCGTCCTGGCCGCCGGTCTCTCGGTGCCACTGGGCCTGCTGGGCCTGACCTGGCAACAGCGCGGCCTCAAGCGCCTGCTGCGCCTGGCCGAACAGACCACCTCGGACCCCCTGATCGCGCAGATGTACACCGACAGCCGGGGTGCCCAGGCACGCCTGGAAATGTCGATCCTGAGCCAGGAAGCACGACTCAAGACCTGCCTGACCCGCCTGCAGGACACCGCCGAGCACCTCAACGAGCAGGCCCGGCAGTCCGATACCCTGGCCCACAACAGCTCCAGCGGCCTGGAGCGCCAGCGCCAGGAGACCGAACAGGTCGCCACCGCGGTCAACCAGATGGCGGCCACGACCCAGGAGGTCGCCAGCCATGTACAGCGCACCGCCGATGCGACCCAGGAAGCCAATCGCCTGACTGGCCGAGGCCGTAACATCGCTGGGGAAACCCGTGAAGCCATCCAGCGCCTGTCGGTGGTGGTGGGCGAAACCGGCCAGACCGTGACCCAGCTGGCCAAGGACAGCGACGAAATCGGTGGCGTCGTGGATGTGATCAAAGGCATCGCCGACCAGACCAACCTGCTGGCCCTCAACGCAGCCATCGAAGCGGCTCGTGCCGGGGAAATGGGTCGTGGTTTTGCCGTGGTGGCCGATGAAGTGCGCCAATTGGCGCAACGCACCAGCGAGTCCACCGGGCAGATCCACACCCTGATCGCCAAGCTGCAGCAAACCGCTGCCAGTGCGGTGCAGACCATGGACGCTGGCCATCGCCAGGCCGAAGAAGGCGTGGCCCGAGTGCTGGAAGCCGACCAGGCGCTGGTGGGCATCAGCGAAGCCGTGGCCAACATCACCGACATGACCACCCAGATCGCCGCCGCGACCGAGGAGCAAAGTTCGGTGGCCGAGGAGATCAGCCGCAACATCAGTACCATCGCCCAATTGGCCGACCAGACCTCGGAGCAAGCACAGCACTCGGCCGAACTCAGCGAGGCCCTGACCCATACCGCGCACACCCAGTACTCTCTGGTAGAACGCTTCAACCGCTAGGCCCAGGGCCAGGCAATAAAAAACCGGAAGCCACTGCTTCCGGTTTTTTTTGCCCGACAATCCTTACCCCTGCCCCCGGAGGAATCCAGCGACCCGGCATGCCGTGGACTCAAGATGCTCTTCGTGGGTATGTCCGGATGCCTTCAGGGGCTTTAGGTCATGATCTGCCGCCGACAACCAGCACAGCTCGATGCTTGGCGCCAACGCGTAGCCCTCCACCGCCTGGCGATTGCCCAGGGCATCGCGCTCCCCCTGCACGATCAGCGTTGGCGTGGCCAGGCTCGCCAGATGCGCCACCCGTGGCTTCTCGGGCTTGCCAGCGGCATAGAAGGGATACCCCAGGCAGACCAGGGCATCGGCCTGTAGCTCATCGGCCAGCAAACTGGCCATGCGTCCCCCCATGGACTTGCCTCCGACCGCCAACCTTCCGGTGACATAAGGTCGCACCGCGGCATACACCTCACGCCAGCACTCCAAGAGTTTGGGGGCCGGGTTGGGAGGGCGCTTGCCACCATCGAGGCGTCGTTGCGCCATGTATGGAAATTCGAAACGCAAGACATTCACGCCATGCCTGGCAAGGCGTACGGCAATATCGCCCATGAACGCGCTGTCCATTGGTGCACCGGCGCCATGCGCCAGGATCAGCGTCGGCGCCTCCTGCGGCACGACGCCACAAGCGGTCTCCCACAGCCAGCCCCGGTCCTGCACGCACTGCCCCCATTGATCCCCGTCAATACTGGCCTTGTGCTCATTGCTCATGCTTGCCTCGCTTTTAGTCTGCCTATAACTCCAGACGAAGTGGACGCATACCGCCTCGCGCAGTCGCTTTCACTTCAGCTGAACCGTGGATGGGGAACCATGAACACTTCTATCAGTACCGCCTACAACTACAAGGTGGTCCGCCAATTCGCCATTATGACGGTGGTGTGGGGCATCGTCGGCATGGGGCTCGGGGTTTTTCTCGCAGCCCAGTTGGTGTGGCCCGAACTTAACTTCGATCTACCGTGGACCAGCTTCGGTCGCCTGCGGCCCTTGCACACCAACGCGGTGATTTTCGCTTTCGGTGGCTGTGCACTGTTCGCCAGCTCGTTCTATTCGGTACAACGTACCTGCCAGACCACCCTGTTCGCGCCGAAGATCGCCGCGTTCTGCTTCTGGGGCTGGCAACTGGTGATCCTGTTGGCGGCTATCAGCCTGCCACTGGGCTACACCAGCTCCAAGGAATACGCCGAACTGGAATGGCCGATCGATATCCTGATCACCATTGTCTGGGTCGCGTATGCCATCGTGTTCTTCGGCACCCTGGCCCAGCGTAAAACCAAGCACATCTATGTCGGCAACTGGTTCTTCGGTGGCTTCATCATCACTGTGGCCATCCTGCATATCGTCAACAACCTGGAGGTGCCAGTCAGCCTGACCAAGTCCTACTCGCTGTATGCCGGTGCGACCGACGCCATGGTGCAATGGTGGTACGGCCACAACGCCGTGGGCTTCTTCCTGACGGCAGGCTTCCTGGGGATGATGTACTACTTCGTGCCCAAGCAGGCCGAGCGCCCGGTGTACTCCTATCGCCTGTCCATCGTGCACTTCTGGGCACTGATCACCCTGTACATCTGGGCCGGTCCGCACCACCTGCACTACACCGCACTGCCGGACTGGGCCCAATCCCTGGGCATGGTCATGTCGCTGATCCTCCTGGCTCCGAGCTGGGGCGGCATGATCAACGGCATGATGACCCTCTCGGGGGCCTGGCATAAGCTGCGCAGCGACCCAATCCTGCGGTTCCTGGTGGTATCCCTGGCGTTCTACGGCATGTCGACCTTCGAAGGCCCGATGATGGCCATCAAGACCGTCAACGCCCTCTCCCACTACACCGACTGGACCATCGGCCACGTACACGCCGGCGCCCTGGGCTGGGTAGCGATGATCTCCATCGGCGCCCTGTACCACCTGATCCCGAAAGTCTTCGGCCGCGAGCAGATGCACAGCATCGGCCTGATCAATACCCACTTCTGGCTGGCTACCATCGGCACCGTGCTCTACATCGCCTCGATGTGGGTCAACGGTATCGCCCAGGGCCTGATGTGGCGTGCGGTCAACGAAGACGGCACCCTCACCTACTCCTTCGTCGAAACCCTGGTGGCCAGCCACCCAGGCTTCATCGTACGACTGGTAGGTGGTGCGATCTTCCTCAGCGGCATGCTCCTGATGGCCTACAACACCTGGCGCACCGTGCGTGCCGCGGTGCCAGCCGAAGTCAACGCTGCAGCGCAGATGGCCTGAGGAGTCCGCCATGAAACACGAAACGATTGAGAAAAACGTCGGCCTGCTCATGCTGCTGATGATCTTCGCGGTGAGCATCGGCGGTCTGACCCAGATCGTCCCGCTGTTCTTCCAGGACGTCACCAACAAGCCGGTGGAAGGCATGAAGCCCTATACCGCGCTGCAACTCGAAGGCCGCGACATCTACATTCGCGAAGGCTGCGTACAGTGCCACTCGCAGATGGTCCGCCCCTTCCGCGCCGAGACCGAGCGCTACGGCCACTATTCGGTAGCCGGTGAGAGCGTCTGGGACCACCCATTCCTGTGGGGTTCCAAGCGTACCGGTCCGGACCTGGCCCGTGTCGGCGGCCGCTACTCCGATGACTGGCACCGTGCGCACCTGTACAACCCGCGCAACGTCGTGCCCGAGTCGAAGATGCCGGCCTACCCATGGCTGGTGACCGCTCCGGTGGACAGCAGCCATACCGAAACCAAGCTCAAGGTCATGCGCACCCTGGGCGTGCCTTACACCGACGAAGACATCGCCGGTGCCACCGCCTCGCTCAAGGGCAAGACTGAAATCGACGCCCTGGTGGCCTACCTGCAAGTGCTTGGCACTTCGATCAAGAGCAAGAGGTGAGCCATGGGTTTTGAACTCGATAGCGGCATGATCCGCGGGCTCGGGACCCTGGTGGTGATGATCGCCTTTGTCGGCCTGTCGATCTGGGTCTTCAACGCCAAACGCAACCCCGAGTTTGCCCAGGCACGCTTGCTGCCCTTCGCCGACGATCCGGCACCGGGCACGGCGCACGCCGGTCAACCATCAGATGACGCTCAACCTCAAGAGCCTGTAACAAGGAGCATTCGGCCATGACCACCTTCTGGAGTACGTGGATCTGCGTACTGACCATCGGCAGCCTGATCGGCCTGACCTGGCTGCTGGTCGGCACCCGCAAGGGTGAAACCAAGGGCAGCGTGGACCAGACCATGGGGCACGCGTTCGATGGCATCGAGGAGTATGACAACCCCCTGCCGCAATGGTGGTTCCTGCTGTTCGCCGGCACCCTGGTATTTTCCGTGGGCTACCTGATCCTCTACCCGGGCCTGGGCAACTGGAAAGGCGTCCTGCCGGGCTATGAGGATGGCTGGACCCAGAACAAGGAATGGGAAAAGGAAATGGCCAAGGCGGACGTGAAGTTTGGTCCGATCTTCGCCAAATTCGCTGCCATGCCCGTTGAAGAAGTGGCCAAGGACCCACAAGCGCTGAAAATGGGCGGACGCCTGTTTGCCTCCAACTGCTCGGTCTGCCACGGCTCCGACGCCAAGGGTGCCTTCGGCTTCCCCAACCTGGCTGACGACAACTGGCGCTGGGGCGGCGATGCCGACACCATCAAGGCCACCATCATGGGCGGCCGCATGGCCGCCATGCCGGCTTGGGGTGAAGTGCTCAAGGAAGACGGGGTGAAGAACGTCGCTGCCTATGTACGTCATGAACTGGCCGGCCTGCCGCTGCCAGCCGATAACGACGCCGACCTGGTAGCCGGCCAGCAAGCCTTCAGCACCACCTGCGTGGCTTGCCACGGTGCGAATGGCAAGGGCACCGCCATCATGGGCGCGCCGGACCTGACCCAACCAGCCGGCTTCATCTACGGCACCAGCCTGGCCCAGTTGCAACAGACCATCCGCCACGGTCGCCAAGGTCACATGCCTGCGCAGAGCGAACTGCTCGGCAATGACAAGGTGCAACTGCTGGCAGCCTACGTCTACAGCCTGTCCCACAACAGCAGCAACAAGCCTCAAGCTGCAAGCGACAAGTAAAAGATCAACGGCAAGCTGCGAGTCTTCACTTGCAGCTTGCCGCTTCAAACTTCCCCTCTGCTTCTTTGCGACCAAGTGTCGCACCCTCCTCCCCCGCCACGTTTGCACCGATCCGAATCAGGTCTAGGCTTATTCGCAAATGGGCTGGTACAGATCGCTCGCTGACCGATCCATTCGTGACATTCGAAAGCTTTTGTCCGATGACAGGCCGTAAGGGCTGGTTTATACCGGCTGTCGACTCGATGACCACCTGTCAGTTGATCAATGGGCTTCAACACACTCGGTTACAAGTAACTCGATAGCTCGAGTTTTTTACCCGCTGCGACATTTTGTCCGAGGGCATTTTTTGTCCCTACTCGGCATAGGGAAAGGCCGCAGAATCAGGCATGGAACGCATTGACGCAGGTCATGGCGCGTTGCAATGACCCCCTGCTTTCTCCATACTTGCGACCGATTTTTATCCCTAATAAAACACCCAAACCGTGGAACCTTAGAATGAGCACAGCAATCAGTCCGACTGCTTATAACTATAAGGTAGTCCGCCAGTTCGCCATCATGACGGTGGTCTGGGGGATCCTTGGCATGGGGCTCGGTGTCTTCATCGCCTCGCAACTGGTATGGCCGGAGTTGAACTTCGGCCTGCCGTGGACGACGTTTGGACGCCTGCGCCCGCTGCACACCAACCTGGTGATCTTCGCCTTCGGTGGATGTGCATTGTTTGCCACCTCTTACTATGTCGTGCAGCGAACCTGCCAGACGCGACTGATTTCCGACAGCCTTGCGGCCTTCACCTTCTGGGGATGGCAAGCGGTGATCGTCGGTGCCATCGTGACCCTGCCCCTGGGTTACACCACCACCAAGGAATACGCCGAACTGGAATGGCCCCTGGCTATCCTGCTGGCGATTGTGTGGGTCACCTACGGCCTGGTGTTCTTCGGCACCATCACCAAGCGCAAGACCAAGCACATCTACGTGGGCAACTGGTTCTACGGTGCCTTCATCGTGGTGACCGCGATGCTGCACATCGTCAACCACGCCTCCCTGCCGGTCAGCTTCTTCAAGTCCTACTCGGCCTACGCCGGTGCGACCGACGCGATGATCCAGTGGTGGTACGGCCACAACGCCGTGGGCTTCTTCCTGACCACCGGCTTCCTGGGGATGATGTACTACTTCGTACCCAAGCAGGCCGAGCGCCCGATCTACTCCTATCGCCTGTCCATCGTGCACTTCTGGGCGCTGATCACCCTGTACATCTGGGCCGGTCCGCACCACCTGCACTACACCGCGCTGCCGGACTGGGCCCAGTCCCTGGGCATGGCCATGTCGATCATCCTGCTGGCTCCGAGCTGGGGCGGCATGATCAACGGCATGATGACCCTCTCGGGCGCCTGGCATAAGCTGCGCACCGACCCGATCCTGCGGTTCCTGGTGGTATCCCTGGCGTTCTACGGCATGTCGACCTTCGAAGGCCCGATGATGGCCATCAAGACCGTCAACTCGCTGTCCCACTACACCGACTGGACCATCGGCCACGTACACGCCGGCGCCCTGGGCTGGGTAGCGATGATTTCGATCGGCGCCCTGTACCACCTGATCCCGAAAGTCTTCGGTCGTCAGCAGATGCACAGCATCGGCCTGATCAATACCCACTTCTGGCTGGCTACCATCGGTACCGTGCTCTACATCGCCTCGATGTGGGTCAACGGCATCACCCAGGGCCTGATGTGGCGTGCAATCAACGATGACGGCACCCTCACCTACTCCTTCGTCGAAGCGCTGCAAGCCAGCCACCCGGGCTTCATCGTTCGCGCCCTGGGCGGCGCGTTCTTCGCCGGCGGCATGCTGATCATGGCGTACAACGTGTTCCGCACCGTTCGCGCCTCTAACCCGGCTGAAGCTGAAGCCGCTGCTCAGATCGCTGTAGTTGGAGCTCACTGATGAAGCATGAAGTAGTCGAGAAGAACATTGGCCTACTGGCCTTCTTCATGGTCATCGCCGTCAGTATCGGCGGCCTGACCCAGATCGTCCCGCTGTTCTTCCAGGACGTCACCAACAAGCCGGTGGAAGGCATGAAGCCACGCACCGCGCTGGAACTGGAAGGTCGTGATGTGTACATCGCCAACGGCTGTGTCGGCTGCCACTCGCAGATGATCCGTCCGTTCCGTGCCGAAACCGAACGTTATGGCCACTATTCGGTCGCTGGTGAAAGCGTCTGGGATCACCCATTCCTGTGGGGTTCCAAGCGCACCGGCCCTGACCTGGCCCGCGTCGGCGGTCGCTACTCCGATGACTGGCAACGCGCGCACTTGTACAACCCGCGCAACGTTGTCCCCGAGTCGAAAATGCCGGCCTATCCGTTCCTCGTAGAAAACAAGCTCGACGGCAAAGACACCGCGAAAAAAATGGAAGTCCTGCGCACGCTCGGCGTTCCCTACACCGATGAAGACATCGCCGGTGCCAAGGATGCTGTGAAGGGCAAGACCGAAATGGACGCGCTGGTGGCCTATCTGCAAGGCCTGGGCACCATCATCAAAAGCAAACGGTGATCTAGATGGATATCGGGATGATTCGTGGCCTGGGCACCCTCGTCGTGATGGTGGCCTTCGTCGGCCTGGCACTGTGGGTATTCAGTCCCAAGCGCAAGTCCGAGTTTGAAGACGCGACCTTGCTGCCGTTCGCGGATGATCCCGACGCCATCAAGCACGTCGAGCAAGCTTCTAGGAGTAACAAAGAATGACTACGTTCTGGAGTCTGTACGTCACAGTCCTCAGTCTGGGTACCATCTTCGCCTTGACCTGGCTGCTGCTGTCGACCCGCAAGGGCCAGCGCGCCGAGCAGACCGACGAGACGGTCGGCCACTCCTTCGACGGGATCGAGGAGTACGACAACCCACTGCCCAAATGGTGGTTCATGCTGTTCGTCGGCACCATCGTCTTCGCCCTGGGTTACCTGGTGCTGTACCCGGGCCTGGGCAACTGGAAAGGCGTCCTGCCGGGCTACAACTATCTCGATAACGAGAAGCAGACAGCATTCGCCAACGGCCAGTCCGGCTGGACCGGCGTGCACGAGTGGGAAAAGGAAATGGCCCGCTCCGACGCCAAGTTCGGCCCGATCTTCGCCAAGTACGCTGCAATGCCGATCGAGGAAGTCGCCAAGGATCCGCAAGCCCTGAAAATGGGTGGCCGCCTGTTCGCGTCCAACTGCTCGGTCTGCCACGGCTCCGACGCCAAGGGCGCCTATGGCTTCCCTAACCTGACCGACGCCGACTGGCGCTGGGGCGGCGAGCCGGAAACCATCAAGGCCACCATCATGGGCGGTCGTCACGCCGTGATGCCGGCCTGGGTGGATGTGATCAAGGAACAAGGCGTCAGCGACGTTGCCGCCTATGTCCTGACCAACCTCGATGGTCGCAAGCTGCCGGAAGGCATCAAGGCCGACCCGGCCAATGGCCAGAAGCTGTTCGCCGCCAACTGCGCGGTCTGCCACGGTCCGGAAGGCAAGGGCACCCCAGCCATGGGCGCGCCTAACCTGACTCACCCCGCAGCGTTCATCTACGGCTCGAGCTTTGCGCAGCTGCAGCAGACCATTCGCCACGGTCGCCAGGGCGTGATGCCTGCCCAGGAACAACTGCAAGGCAATGACAAGGTTCACCTGCTGGCCGCTTATGTCTACAGCCTGTCCCACGGTGCCAAGCAAGCTGACGCCGAATAAGCGCCAAGCTTGAAGGCAACACCCGACGGCCCCGCCAATGCACATTGGCGGGGCCGTTTTTATTCAAGCGCTGCCCTTATCCGACATCGACCTGGACAATCGTCCGAACCAACAATTGCACCGCGCCATTGGCTGCTCCGCGCAAGATTCGAAAGGCACCGGGAACAAAACAGTCCATACTCCACAAGTCAATTGATTCAGGTCACTACACCATCGATTGATTTCCCCCAACGCGACCAAAGGTCGCACCATTGCAACGGAGCTAGAGGCGTATCATTGCGCCACTGCAACACCCTTCTGACCCCGGTCGGCACGTACTGACCGAGGCGTTTTTCCACTGCCGTGGGATGCAATGATGAGCAATCAGATTCCTGTACACGATGTAACCCCTCCTGCCAAAAACGCCAACAAAAGCGTCGACCTCTACGCCTCCAGGGAAAAAATCTACACCCGCGCCTTCACCGGCCTGTTCCGCAACTTGCGGATGGTGGGCGGAGCCGGCCTGTTCCTGCTGTATTTCGGCACCGTCTGGCTCAACTGGGGAGGCCACCAAGCCGTCTGGTGGAACCTGCCGGAACGCAAGTTCTTCATCTTCGGCGCCACCTTCTGGCCCCAGGATTTCATCCTGCTATCGGGCATGCTGATCATCGCGGCCTTCGGCCTGTTCTTCATCACCGTCTACGCCGGGCGTGTCTGGTGCGGCTACACCTGTCCGCAGAGCGTCTGGACCTGGATCTTCATGTGGTGCGAAAAGGTCACCGAAGGTGACCGCAACCAGCGCATCAAGCTGGACAAGGCGCCGATGAGCGCCAACAAGTTCCTGCGCAAGTTCAGCAAGCACAGCCTCTGGTTGCTGATCGGCTTCGTCACCGGCATGACCTTCGTCGGCTACTTCTCGCCGATCCGCGAACTGGTCATCGACTTCTTCACCGGCCAGGCCGATGGCTGGTCATATTTCTGGGTCGGCTTCTTCACCCTGGCCACCTACGGCAACGCCGGCTGGTTGCGTGAGCAGGTGTGCATCTACATGTGCCCCTACGCCCGCTTCCAGAGCGTGATGTTCGACAAGGACACCCTGATCGTGTCCTACGACCCACGCCGTGGCGAAGGCCGCGGCCCACGCAAGAAAGGCGCCGACTACAAGGCCCAGGGTCTGGGCGACTGCATCGACTGCACCATGTGCGTCCAGGTCTGCCCGACCGGTATCGATATCCGCGACGGCCTGCAGATCGAGTGCATCGGCTGCGCGGCCTGCATCGACGCCTGCGACAGCATCATGGACAAGATGGACTACCCTCGCGGGCTCATCAGCTACACCACCGAACACAACCTTTCGGGGCAGAAAACCCATAAACTGCGTCCGCGCCTGATCGGCTACGCCCTGGTGCTGCTGGCCATGATCAGCCTGCTGGTCACCGCGTTCTTCATGCGCTCCCTGGTGGGCTTCGACGTCAGCAAGGACCGAGTCCTTTACCGCGAGAACGCCGAAGGCCGGATCGAGAACGTCTACAGCCTGAAGATCATGAACAAGGACCAGCGCGACCATACCTATGTACTGGACGCCACCGGCCTGCCGGACCTGAAGCTGCAGAGCAAGCGCGAAATCCACGTGGTGGCTGGCGACATCGTCAGCATGCCAGCGGAGCTGTCGATCGCTCCGGACCAACTGCCATCGACCACCAACGAGGTGAAATTCATCCTCAAGGACATCGACGATGACAGCGTCCAGATCGAAGCCAAGAGCCGATTCATCGGCCCACAAATTCGTTAAGAGAAATGACCATGCCTACAGCCGTTGCCACAAACCCCTGGTACAAGCACCTCTGGCCCTGGATCATCATCGGCATCCTCGCCTGCTCGGTCACCCTGACCTTGTCCATGGTGACCATTGCCGTGAACAACCCGGACAACCTGGTCAACGACAACTACTACGAGGCCGGCAAAGGCATCAACCGCTCCCTGGATCGCGAACTGCTGGCCCAGACCCTGAAGATGCGCGCCAGCGTGCACCTTGACGAACTGACCGGCGAAGTCGAGCTGCGCCTGAGCGGCAACAGCCAGCCCAAGACTCTCGAGCTGAACCTGATCTCCCCGACCCAGCCGGAAAAAGACCGCAAGATCGTCCTGACCCGTAGCGAGACCGAGCATGGCCGCTATATCGGGCAGGTCAACGACCAGGTCGAAGGTCGGCGCTTCGTCGAGTTGCTGGGCGTCGAAGGCGACAAGACCTGGCGCATGTTCGAAGAAGAACAGGTCAGCCATGACAAGGACCTGCTGCTGGGCGACGAGCCCCTGCAAGGTGCTGAAGATCTGAACTGATCGACACCCGCCATACATCGCCGGCCTGACGCCTCCCTGCCCCCCGGGCAGGAGTCGACTGGCCGGCGATGAGTTTTTCCCAGAGCCAAAAGACTGCCGATGACCACGCCACTGCCTTGCTACCACTGCGCCCTGCCGGTTCCTCCCGGCAGCCGGTTCACCGCCGTCGTGCTCGGCGAATCCAGGGAGTTCTGCTGCCCGGGTTGCCAGGCGGTCGCGGAGGCGATAGTCGCCGGCGGCCTGGAGCATTACTACAGCCATCGCAGCGAAGCCTCGGCCAACCCCGAGGCCTTGCCGGTACAACTGGTGGACGAACTGGCGCTGTACGATCGCGCCGACGTGCAACAACCCTTCGTCCGCCATGAGGGCGAACTGGCGCAGACCACCCTGCTCATGGAAGGCATCAGCTGCGCCGCCTGTGGCTGGTTGATCGAGAAGCACCTGCGCAGCCTGCCAGCGGTGGCCGAGGCCCGCCTGAACCTGTCCAATCACCGCCTGCATGTGAGCTGGGCCGACAGCGAGCTGCCACTGAGCCAACTGCTCGCCCAACTGCGGCATATCGGCTACGCCGCCCATCCCTATCAACCGGACAAGGCCTCTGAGCAATTGGCCGGGGAAAATCGCCTGGCCCTGCGCCAACTGGGAGTAGCAGGCCTGCTCTGGTTCCAGGCAATGATGGCAACCATGGCCACCTGGCCGGAATTCAACATCGACCTGAGCCCGGAGCTGCACACCATCCTGCGCTGGGTCGCGCTGTTCCTCACCACACCCATCGTCTTCTACAGCTGCGCGCCGTTCTTCAAGGGCGCCATGCGTGACCTGCGCACTCGCCACCTGACCATGGACGTCTCGGTCTCTCTGGCCATCGGCGGCGCCTACCTGGCAGGCATCTGGACCTCCATCAGCGGAGTGGGCGAGCTGTACTTCGACGCGGTGGGCATGTTCGCCCTGTTCCTCCTCGCTGGCCGCTACCTGGAACGCCGGGCTCGGGAACGAACCGCAGCGGCCACCGCGCAACTGGTCAATCTGCTACCGGCCTCCTGCTTGCGCCTGGACACGAACGGCCAGAGCGAACGCATCCTGCTCAGCGAATTGCGCCTGGGCGACCGGGTGCTGGTGCATCCTGGTGCGGTCCTGCCGGCAGACGGCAAGATCCTCGACGGTCAGTCGAGCGTCGACGAGTCGCTGCTCACTGGTGAGTACCTGCCACAACCACGTAGCCAGGGCGATACCGTCACCGCCGGCACCCTGAATGTCGAAGGCGCGTTGACCGTCGAAGTCCTGGCGCTGGGCCAGGACACCCGCTTGTCCGCCATCGTGCGCTTGCTGGACCGGGCCCAGGCCGAGAAGCCGCGCCTGGCGGAAATCGCCGATCGCGCGGCACAGTGGTTTCTCCTGCTGTCCTTGATCGCAGCCGCCGCCATTGGCCTGCTGTGGTGGCAACTGGATGCCCCAAGGGCATTCTGGATCGTCCTGGCGATGCTGGTGGCGACTTGCCCCTGCGCACTCTCCCTGGCGACCCCGACCGCCCTCACCGCCGCCACCGGCACCCTGCACAAGCTTGGCCTGCTATTGACCCGCGGCCATGTGCTCGAAGGCTTGAACCAGATCGATACAGTGATTTTCGACAAGACCGGCACCTTGACCGAAGGACGCCTGGCCTTACGCACCATCCGCCCGCTGGGAGAGCTGTCCAGCGACGCATGCCTGAGCCTGGCCGCGGCCCTGGAGAATCGTTCGGAGCACCCTATTGCCCGGGCTTTCGGCCGCGCACCAGTGGCCGCCGAAGAAGTCACCAGCAGCCCAGGCCTGGGCCTGGAGGGCCTGGTGGAAAACCAGCGCCTGCGCATCGGCCAACCGGCATTCGTCTGTGAGCTCAGTGGCTGCCCGGTTCCGTCGATGCCTGATGAGGCCGGTCAATGGCTACTACTGGGTAACGAACAGGGCGCCCTGGCCTGGCTGGTGCTCGATGATCGGCTGCGTAGCGACGCACCAGCGCTGGTAGCGGCCTGCAAGGCTCGCGGCTGGCACACCCTGCTGCTATCCGGAGACAGCTCGCCGATGGTCGCCAGCGTTGCCGCCCAACTGCAGATCGACGAGGCCCGTGGTGGCCTGCGCCCGGACGACAAACTGCAGGTCCTGCAACAGTTGCACCAGCAGGGACGCAAGGTGCTGATGCTCGGCGACGGGGTCAACGACGTGCCGGTACTGGCCGCCGCCGATATCAGCGTGGCCATGGGTTCGGCCACGGACCTGGCCAAGACCAGCGCCGACGCGGTACTGCTGTCCAACCGCCTCGACGCCCTGGTGCAAGCCTTCAGCCTGGCACGCCGGACGCGCCGGGTAATCATCGAGAACCTGCTGTGGGCCGGGCTGTACAATGGCCTGATGCTGCCATTCGCCGCCCTTGGCTGGATCACTCCGGTATGGGCGGCGGTCGGCATGTCCATCAGTTCCCTGACCGTGGTGCTCAACGCCCTGCGCCTGACCCGCATGCCGCGCCAGGCCGACAGCGCCGACGCCCCAACAACCCGCCCGCTGCCGGCCTAAGCCGCCGGGCCTGGAGTCCAGATGCCTGCTCTCTACGTGATGATCCCGGCCGCGTTGCTGATCGTGGCCATCGCCATCTACATCTTCTTCTGGGCCGTCGATAGCGGTCAGTACGATGATCTGGACGGTCCAGCCCACAGCATCCTGTTCGATGACCAGGACCCCAGCCATACCGCCGCGGTCGACCAGGCCAAGAACCAGGTCGCGCAAGACGCCGACAGCCTCAAGAAGCCGGAGCCACCTCATGCTTGAACTGGCTCCACTCCTGGTCTCGGCGCTGATTCTTGGGCTCCTGGGCGCAGGGCACTGCCTGGGCATGTGCGGAGGCCTGATGGGCGCCCTGACCCTGGCCATTCCCAAGGAGCAACGCAGCCGCCGCTTTCGCCTGCTATTGGCCTACAACCTGGGACGCATTGGCAGCTATGCCCTGGCCGGCCTGCTGCTGGGGCTGGCAGGCTGGGCGGTAGCCAATAGCCCGCTGGCACTGTTCATGCGCACACTCGCCGGGCTGCTGCTGATCGCCATGGGCCTGTACCTGGCTGGCTGGTGGAGCGGCCTGACCCGCATCGAGGGCCTGGGCAAGGGGCTGTGGCGACACATACAACCAGTGGCCAACCGCTTGCTACCGGTCTCCAGCCTACCCCGTGCCCTGCTGTTGGGCGCACTCTGGGGCTGGCTACCCTGCGGCCTGGTGTACAGCACCTTGCTATGGTCGGCGAGCCAGGGCAATGCCCTGGACAGCGCCCTGCTGATGCTGGCCTTCGGCCTGGGCACCTGGCCGGTCCTGCTGGCTACCGGCCTGGCGGCGGAGCGGGTCACGGCCCTGTTGCGCCGCCGTAGCGTACGCCTGGCCGGCGGCCTGTTGGTCATCCTCTTTGGTATCTGGACCCTGCCAGGTCCACACCAGCACTGGTTGATGGGCCACTGAAGCCTTCGCGAAGCGCTACCCCAGCCGCCTGGGAACACCCTTGATACAAATCAAGATGGCTTCAGCCCCTACCCCCTAGACTCGCGAGCATTGCCAGCCTATCCGGGGGAATTCCCGCATGCTCGACGCCATTCGTTGGGACACAGATCTGATCCGCCGCTACGACCTGGCGGGCCCACGCTACACCTCGTACCCGACCGCTGTGCAATTCAACAGCCAGGTCGGCGCCTTCGACCTGCTGCACGCCCTGCGCGACAGCCGCAAGGCCCAGCGCCCGCTGTCGCTGTACGTGCACATCCCGTTCTGCGCCAACATCTGCTACTACTGCGCCTGCAACAAGGTCATCACCAAGGACCGCAGCCGTGCCCTGCCCTACCTTCAACGGCTGGAACAGGAGATGCAGTTGATCGCTTGCCACCTGGCCCCCAACCAGCGGGTCGAGCAACTGCACTTCGGCGGTGGCACCCCGACCTTTCTCAATCATGATGAACTGCGCCAGCTGATGGCCTTGCTGCGCAAGCACTTCAACCTGCTTGATGACGACTCCGGCGACTACGGCATCGAGATCGACCCCCGTGAGGCCGATTGGTCGACCATGGGCCTGCTGCGCGAGTTGGGCTTCAACCGAGTCAGCGTCGGCCTGCAAGACCTGGATCCGGCCGTGCAGCGAGCGGTCAACCGCCTGCAGAGCCTGGAGGAAACCCGGGCAGTGATCGAGGCGGCTCGCACCCTGCAATTCCGCTCCATCAACATCGACCTGATCTATGGCTTGCCCAAGCAGACCCCGGAAAACTTCGCCCGCACCGTGGATGAAGTGATCAGCCTGCAACCCGATCGGCTCTCGGTGTTCAACTATGCCCATCTGCCGGAGCGCTTCATGCCGCAACGCCGGATCAGCAGCACCGAACTGCCGGCACCCGCGGAGAAATTGCAGATGCTGCAACGCAGTATCGAGCAGTTGACCGCTGCCGGTTATCGCTACATCGGCATGGACCATTTCGCCTTGCCCGATGACGAGCTGGCGATTGCCCAGGAAGAGTCGACCCTGCAACGCAACTTCCAGGGCTACACCACTCACGGCCATTGCGACTTGATTGGACTTGGCGTATCGGCCATCAGCCAGATCGGCGATCTGTACTGCCAGAACAGCAGTGACCTGACGCACTATCAAAACGCTTTGGCAGGCGCCCAACTAGCCACTAGTCGCGGCTTGGTCTGTAATGCCGACGATCGTCTGCGCCGTGAAATTATTCAACAACTGATATGCAACTTTAGTCTTAAGGATGGTCTGAAGTAGCCATGTATTTCCCCGGCATACCACCTAGCGCAACTTTTAAACTCGCCAAATGATCAAAAAACAATCAATTCGACGAGTATTTCTTACGTTTTCGCCACCCGGACCCCACTCCGGTGGCCATTTCCCGCATTACAGGCGCACCTCTCCTGCATTCGTCAGTAAATGTCGGCGCGCCATCCACAGGTTCGACAGAGCGAACAGTGTCACCAGTTGCGCCGTGTTTTTGGCCAAGCCGCGAAAGCGCACCTTGGTGTAACCGAACTGGCGCTTGATTACCCGGAACGGATGCTCGACCTTGGCGCGCACCTGAGCCTTGGCCTTTTCAATCTTGCGCTTGGCTTTGTACAGCACGCTGCGCTTATCGAGTTTTTTGTAGGTGCTGCGGCGTGCCGCCACCTGCCAGATAACTTCACGTCCTTCATGCTCGGGCCGCTTTTCGACACCGGTGTAGCCTGCATCGGCGCAGACCACGTTTTCGTCGCCATGCAGCAATTTGTCCACCTGGGTGACATCCGCCACATTGGCCGCCGTGCCCACTACGCTGTGCACCAGACCCGATTCGTCATCGGCGCCGATGTGGGCCTTCATGCCAAAATAATACTGGTTTCCCTTCTTGGTCTGGTGCATTTCCGGGTCGCGCTTGCCGTCCTTGTTCTTGGTCGAACTGGGCGCATTGATCAGCGTTGCATCGACGATGGTGCCCTGGCGCAGCGACAGGCCGCGGTCGCCCAGATAGCCATTGATGACAGCGAGGATGCCGGCCGCCAGCTCGTGTTTCTCCAGCAAGCGGCGGAAGTTGAGAATGGTGGTTTCGTCGGGGATGCGCTCCAGGTTCAGCCCGGCAAACTGGCGCAGGATCGTGGTTTCGTACAGCGCTTCCTCCATCGCTGGATCGCTGTAGCCGAACCAGTTCTGCAGCAGATGCACACGCAGCATCGCCATCAACGGGTAGGCCGGACGGCCACCTTCACCTTTCGGATAATGTGGCTCGATCAAAGCAATCAAGCCCTTCCACGGCACCACCCGATCCATCTCGATCAGGAACAACTCCTTGCGGGTTTGCTTGCGCTTGCCAGCGTACTCGGCGTCGGCGAAGGTCATCTGCTTCATCGGGAAACTCGGTGGGTGGGGTCGCGGTATTTTGCCAAATCAGAAAGTCTTTTTCAGAGTTTCCTTAGCAAAAAAGCGGCGTACAAACCTAATCACAAGCGCGATTAAAACACTTCGACGAGCGATAAAAGATGTCATGCCTCCCTCGCCGGCAAATGCTCTAGTCCCTCAGGACTCGGCGGCTTGGGGCTTTTTCCTCGAGCCCTGGATCTGCGACAACTCGGCCAAGGTGGAGGTCAAGCGACAGATCGCATCCTGATCTTCCTTGAACAGGGCCCGATAACAATCAAGCACCTGTTCCTCCATCTGGCTCAACCTGCCAGCCACGACTGGCGTCCGTTCACTGGTCAGTACATAAAGAACATCCACTCCCTTTGCCGCTACCCGGGACAGATAATCTGCCTTGGGTGCGCGATCGCCACTTTCGTACTTACCCTGGGCGTTGGCTTCCACCCCGCCGATTTCACCAAAGACTCTCTGCGACAGTCCAAGGCGCTCCCGCTCCTGCCTCAACCGCAAACCGATTCCACTCATTTGGATGTATGATCCCATCAGATACACCCCAAGGGGTGTCATACTCTTCAAGCCTTGAACAAAATTGAACGGTTTTGAACTATGCCCGGTATCCGCACTGCCGCACAAGCCAAGGCCTGGCTGGAACATCAAGGAAAATCGGTTCAACAGTTCGCCCGCGAACATGGGGTTGATCCGGCCACGACCTACCAGGTGCTGGCAGGCCGCAAGAAAGGCAAACGAGGGGAAGCACACAAGGTTGCGGTGCTATTGGGAATGAAGGACGGCATCATTCTGGATGAAGTGCCAGTGGTGGACCCGGCCCTGATCTGAGCCGGCCTGCCGTTCAGCCCGGGCGGCTGTCGCCGGCTTCGCTGGAGACCGAGCGCTCCATGCGCCAGAAGCAATCGTCGTCGCCCACCACCTGTAATCCCATGCGCTCATACAGGCGTTGTGCCGGGTTGCCCTTGAACACGGTCAGGCGCAGCAACTGCCGGCGCTCCCGACACGCCATCTCCATCATCCGCTGCAGGCTCCATGTCCCAGCCCCCTGCCCGCGCCAAGCCGGCAGCACATGCAACTCACGGACATAGAGCGCCCGCAGATCACGACTCAGGCTGACGAAACCCAGCGTTTGGTGGTCCTGGCAGATCAACAGGTTTTCACGACCGGCCCAGGCCACATCGAAAGCCTCGTCAAGCCAGAGCAGCTCATGACGGATGTAATAACCCAGCATTGTGGAGCGGGTCAGCTCCCGGGCAAATACCAGGTCCGTCTCGGCGGCCGGACGCAGTTCGAATCGGCTCATTGCTCGAGCGGCAGCACTTCGGCCTGCCACCGCCCGGCCTCGCCACGAACGATCAGCAACGCCTCGCCAGTCCCCTCCACCGCTGCCAGCAGCTCCCCCGTGGGGCCCCAGGCCGCACTGCGCCCGGCACAGGTCCAGCCGCCACTGGGGCCACCATGATTGGCCATCAGCACCAGTAGTCCATGCTCCCCGGCATAGCCTTGCAGCAGTGCGCTGTCAACGGCATGGCCGCCCTCGCTGATCAGCACGCCCGCAGCATAGACATCGGCCCCAGCCTGCGCTGCCGCCTGCACATGGCTGGCATGGCTGAAGTCTGCACAAACCGCCAGGGCAATCTGGTGCTCGGCAAATGCCAAGGGAGCCCCACCACTGCCTGCGGCAAAAGCGCGCTCCTCCCCGGGATGCAGGTGCTGCTTGCTATAGACCGCCAGCGAGCCGTCAGCCCCCAGTACCAGCGCACCGATCAGTACCGGCCCGCCATCGACCAGGCGAATCGGCATCCCCACCACCGTAGTCATGTGCAGCTCCCGAGCCAGGTCGCGCACCGGTTGCAGTACCGGCGAATCCGGAGCCACCGCCAGCTCGGCCGCCAGTTGCGGCTCATAACCGGTGAGCGACAGCTCGGGGAATACCAGCAACTGCACGCCCTGCTGCGCCGCCAGGCACATCAAGCGCTGGTGCCCGGTGAGGTTGGCCGGCAGGTCGCCAGCAATGGATTCCGATTGGGCAGCGGCAAGGGTCAGCAAGGTCATGGACAGTCCTTTTTCGAGCAGCGACGGGGGTAACCAGGCAGGTGCCGCGAGTGTCGCACAAAACCCCCAGTGGATTAATCCATAGTCGCGAGTCCCCCTGCGCCATAGAAATTACTGATTGAATCGCCGCCCCAGCCTCTAGTAAGCTCGCTGCACTTCACGGAGAAACCCCATGCTGTCCCAGACCCTTTCCCTGCATCGCCACACCGCCTGCGCACTGCGCTCGGTTGCGGCTGCCTGGGTCACTGGCAGCGCGGCGGCGAGCTTTTATTTTGGGTATTGGTTTAGCCACTGGCGCGCCTGATACCCAACCGGCGCCCATAAAAACGGGTCGCCCACCAGAGAATTCTCAACCCCCGGTCGGCCTCCCGACCGGGGGTTTTGTTTTTCCGGGGCTTGGATCTTCAACCACGATTTTTTGCGACACACCGAACTTACCGAGGATTGCACCATGAACTACGCCACCTATTACCGTTACGACATGTTTTCCACCTGGCGATTTAGCAGCCTCCGCTCGGGACAGCCTGCCGCCTCCGATCGGTCACCTACCGGTGGCAATTGCACACTCATGGCCAGTACGGCCAATTGTCGAACACCCCAGTAGGGCCGCGCGCGGGACATCACCCGCCGCCCGCCCAGGAAGACCGCACATGAATTCGTCCGTATCCGCTCTGTCCCTGTCCGCTCAAGCCAGCGCCAACGAACCCCTGACCCAGCGCCTGCCCAGTTCCCTGGAACTCAAGCAGCACCTGCCGCTATCCACGGCCCTGAGCCAGCAAGTCAGCACCCATCGCCAAGCCATCCGCGCCATCCTCCAAGGCCAGGACCCACGCCTTCTGGTAGTGGTCGGCCCCTGCTCCATCCACGATCCGCAATCGGCCCTGGAATATGCCGCCAACCTGGCCCGGCTGTCCGCGCAAGTGAGCGACCAGATGCTCCTGGTGATGCGCGCCTACGTGGAAAAACCCCGTACCACCGTCGGCTGGAAAGGCCTGGCCTACGATCCGCACCTGGACGGCAGCGATGACATGGCCGGTGGCCTGGCCCTGTCCCGGGAGCTGATGCGCGAGATGCTGCGCCTGGGCCTGCCGATCGCCACCGAGCTGCTGCAACCCATGGCCGCTGGCTACTTCGACGACCTCTTGAGCTGGGTCGCCATCGGCGCACGCACCACCGAATCGCAGATCCACCGGGAAATGGCCAGTGGCCTGGAGATGCCAGTGGGCTTCAAGAACGGTACCGACGGCGGCGTCGCCATCGCCTGCGACGCCATGCGCTCGGCCGCCCATCCGCACCGCCACTTCGGCGTCGACAGCCAGGGCCATCCGGCGATCATCCAGACTGCAGGCAATCCCGATACCCACCTGGTGCTGCGCGGCGGCCACCGTGGACCGAACTACGACCGCCAGAGCATCGCCCAGGTCCAGCGCGACCTGCACAAGTTGAAGATCCCGGCGCGGATCATGGTCGATTGCAGCCACGCCAACAGCGGCAAGGACCCCGCGCGCCAGCCGGCAGTGTTCAACGACGTGCTTGAGCAGCGCCTGCAAGGCGACGCCTCGCTGATGGGCGTGATGCTCGAAAGCCATCTGTTCGAAGGCTGCCAACCGCTGAGCGGCAACCTGCGCTACGGCGTCTCGATCACCGACGGCTGCCTGGGCTGGGACACCACCGAGCAACTACTGGGCAACGCCGCCCAGCAACTACGAGCACAGGCCGCTAGCGCCTGAGCATCGGCGCAGCCACTGTCGCGAACGACGACAGTGGCTGCAGACGGCTTCGAGCGTCAAACCGGCGGTCGTGGCGGTAACGGCTTGAAGGAACTTTGACAGGAAATGGCCACCTGATTCCGGTAGTCTCTGCACTTTCTTGAAAGGAGCAATTCCCATGGCCAAAGCCACTGCCCGTCACATCCTGGTTGCCAGCGAAGCCAAGTGCAACGAACTCAAAGCCGAAATCGAAGCCGGCGCCGACTTCGCCGACGTGGCGAAGCAGCACTCCACCTGCCCTTCCAGCCGCGACGGCGGCAACCTGGGCTCTTTCGGCCCAGGCCAGATGGTCAAGGAATTCGACACCGTGGTATTCAGCGCCCCGGTCAATGTCGTGCAAGGCCCGGTGAAGACCCAGTTCGGTTATCACCTGCTGGAAGTCACCAGCCGCCAGGACTGATCCTCAGCCCAGCGTTCGTTCCAACGGCCTGCCTCTCGGCGGGCCGTTGTCTTTATGAAACCTGTACGCACCAAGACAGATGCGGCTGGCCAGTCACGCGCCGCTAGCGTAAAAATCGTGGTCAACGATCACCCGGCTCTTAAGGCTGACAATGCGACTGCTTTCCCCTACCGTACTGTTCATCGCCCTGCTGCTGGGCGCCACAGGTGCCCAAGCGGTACCGCAACATGCCATGACCGTCTACGGCGAACCCGCCAAGTATCCCCAGGGTTTCAGCCACTTCGACTACGTCGACCCCCAGGCCCCCAAAGGCGGGACCCTGCGCCGCTCGGCCATCGAGATCGGCCGCTTCGACCACGTCCTGCCCTATATCGACAAGGGCATCGGCGTATCCCAGCTGGACGGCCTGGTGTATGCCCCACTGGCCCTGCGCTCCCTGGATGAACCCTACACCGTCTATGGCCTGGTGGCCGAGAAGATGGAGCGCGCCGAGGACGGCCTGTGGTTGCGCTTCTACCTCAATCCCAAGGCCCGTTTCGCCGATGACACGCCGATCACCGCCGAAGACGTGCGCTACAGCTACGACCTGTTGATGACCCAGGGCAGCATGCGTTATCGCACCCAGTTCGCCGATGTCAGCGGCGTCACCGTGGAGTCGCCACGGGTGATCCGCTTCGACTTCAAGAACAACGAGAACCGTACCCTGCCCCTGGATATCGCGACCCTGCCGGTGTTTCCCGAACACTGGTGGAAGAGTCGCGACTTCGCTGGCGGTGGCGGCTATGAAGCGCCCCTAGGCAGCGGCCCCTATCGCGTGGGCAAGGTGGACTCCGGCAACAGCATCACCTTCATCCGTAACCCCGACTGGTGGGGCAAGGACCTGCCGGTCAGCCGCGGCCTGTACAACTTCGATCATTTGAGCGTCGAGTACTTCGGCGACATCGACGTCGCCCGCCAAGTGCTGCGCGGCGGGGCCTACGACTACAACCGCGAGTTCTCCGCCACCGGTTACTCCATCGGCTACGACAGCCCGGCCCTGACCGACGGGCGCCTGCAGAAGGCCCATCTGGCCCAGGCCGCACCGCAACCGGCCCAGGGCTACGTATTCAACCTCGACCGCCCGGTGTTCCAGGACCGCCGCACACGCCAGGCCCTGGCCATGCTCTGGGACTTCGAGTGGAGCAACCGGCAGATGATGCGCAACCTGTACATCCGCCAGCAGAGCTTCTTCTCCAACACCCCGCTGGCGGCCCGCAGCCTGCCGGACGCCGAGGAGTTGAAGATCCTCGAGCCATTGCGCGGGCAGATTCCCGACGAGGTCTTCACCCAGGTGTTCGAAGCACCGAAGACCGACGGCAGTGGCGTACTGCGCGACAAGCAATTGCAGGCCCTGTCCCTGCTGGAACAAGCCGGCTGGAAGCCTGAGGGCGACAAACTGGTCAATGCCCAGGGCGAGCCCCTGGCGTTCACTTTCCTGATCACCCAGGGCTCCATCGAGCGCCTGTTGCTGCCCTACAAGCGCAACCTGGCCCAGATTGGCATCACCCTGAACATCCGCCGCATCGATTCCGCGCAGTACGTCAACCGGCTGATGGCCCGCGACTACGACATGATCGTCACCGGCTACCCGGTGTCCACCTCGCCCGGGCTGGAGCTTTACAACTACTATGGTTCCGCTGCCGCCAACGACCCGGGCTCGAACAACCTCATGGTGCTCAAGAACCCGGCGGTGGATACCCTGGTCAACGGCCTGGTCAAGGCCACCAGCCAACCGGAAATGCTGCGCTACGCCCATGCCCTGGACCGGGTGCTGCAATGGAACTACTACTGGATCGCCAACTACTACCCACCCGGCACGTCCACCGTCTGGTGGAACCGCTTTGGCAGGCCCAAGGTACCGGCCAGCAACGACGAAGCCATCGAGACCTGGTGGGAAGTCAGCCCCACCCCGCTGACCAATGAACAGATGGCCGCCGAGCTCGCGCGCCGTAACAAACCCGGAGCACGCCCCTGATGCCGGCCTATATCCTGCGGCGCTTGCTGCTGATCATCCCGACCCTGCTGATCATCCTTCTGGTGAACTTCGTGATCGTCCAGGCTGCTCCCGGCGGCCCGGTGGAACAGGCCATCGCCCGCTTGCAGGGCATTGGCGGCGGCGGTGTCGGTGGCTCCGCCGACGCCATGAGCAGTGGCGGCTCGCGAGCCAGCCGCGGCCTGGACCCCAAGCTGATCCAGGACATCGAGAAACAGTACGGTTTCGACAAGCCGGCCCATGAACGCCTGTGGCTGATGCTCAAGAACTACGCCCAGCTGGACTTCGGTAAGAGCTTCTTCCGTGGTGCCACGGTCACCGACCTGATCCTGGAAAAGATGCCGGTGACCATCTCCCTGGGGCTGTGGGCAACCCTGATCACCTACCTGGTGTCGATCCCCTTAGGGATTCGCAAGGCGGTGCGCCATGGCAGCCACTTCGATATCTGGAGCAGCACCGCGATCATCATCGGCTACGCCATGCCGGCCTTCCTGTTCGCCATGTTCCTGATCGTGCTGTTCGCCGGCGGGACCTCGCTGAACTGGTTCCCGGTGCGCGGCCTGGTCTCGGACGATTTCGACCAGCTGAGCACCCTGGGCAAGATCGCCGACTACTTCTGGCACCTGGTGCTGCCCGTCAGCTCCCTGGTGATCGGCGGCTTCGCTACCCTGACCATCCTCACCAAGAACAGCTTCCTCAACGAAATTACCCGCCAGTACGTAGTCACCGCCCGGGCCAAGGGCCTGAGCGAACGCCGGGTGCTGTACGGCCATGTGTTTCGCAACGCCATGCTGCTGGTGGTCTCGGGCATTCCCCAGGCCTTCATCAGCGTGTTCTTCGCAGGCTCGTTGCTGATCGAGGTGATCTTCTCTCTCGATGGCCTGGGACGCATGAGCTACGAGGCCGCGGTCTCCCGGGACTATCCGGTGGTGTTCGGCTCGCTGTTCATCTTCACCCTGTTCGGGCTCTTGATAAAACTCATCGGCGACCTGTGCTACACCCTGGTCGACCCGCGCATCGACTTCGCCGCGAGGAACGCCTGATGCTCAAGCTTTCCCCTTTGGCGCGCCGACGCCTTGACCGTTTCAAGCAGAACCGCCGGGGCTGGTGGTCGCTGTGGCTGTTCATCGGCTTGTTCATCCTGACCCTGGGCGGCGAGCTGATCGCCAACGACAAGCCGCTGGTGCTGAGCTACCAGGGTTCGCTGTACTTCCCGGTGTTCAAGCGCTACACCGAGCAGGAGTTCGGCGGCCAGTTGCCGTTCCAGGCCGACTACCGCAGCGACTACGTGCAGCAGCTGATCCGCAAGGACGGCGGCTGGCTGCTGTTCCCACCCATCCCCTTCAGCGAGGACACGCCCAACTACGACCTGACCCGACCGGCCCCCAGCCCGCCCACGGCGACCAACTGGCTGGGCACCGACGACCAGGCCCGGGACGTCCTCGCGCGGGTGATCTACGGCGCCCGGGTGTCGATCCTGTTCGCCCTGGCCCTGACCGCCATCAGCGCCCTGGTCGGCATTGCCGCCGGCGCACTGCAAGGCTACTACGGCGGCTGGGTCGACCTCTTGGGCCAGCGCCTGCTGGAAGTCTGGTCGGGGTTGCCGGTGCTGTACCTTTTGATCATTCTGTCCGGTTTCGTCGAACCGAACTTCTGGTGGCTGCTGGGGATCATGGCGCTGTTCTCCTGGCTGGCCCTGGTGGACGTGGTCCGCGCCGAATTCCTGCGCGGGCGCAACCTGGAATACGTCAAGGCTGCCAGGGCCCTGGGCCTGAGCGATCGCAAGGTGATCCTGCGGCACATCCTGCCCAACGCCATGAACGCCACCCTGAGCTACCTGCCGTTCATCCTCACCGGCGCCATCTCGACCCTCACCGCCCTGGACTTCCTCGGCTTCGGCATGCCCGCCGGCAGCGCTTCCCTGGGCGAGTTGATCGGCCAGGGCAAGCAGAACCTGCAGGCGCCATGGCTGGGGCTGACGGCGTTCTTCGCCCTGGCGCTGATCCTCTCGCTGCTGGTGTTCATCGGCGAGGCGCTGCGCGATGCCTTTGATCCCCGATCTTGAAGCGGACTGTAGAAATGACTGAAAACCTGATCGAAATCCGCCAGCTCAATGTGGCCTTCGGCGGCCGCCCAGCGGTCCGCGACCTGTGCCTGGACATCCGTCCCGGCGAGTGCCTGGCGCTGGTGGGCGAGTCCGGCTCGGGCAAATCGGTGACGGCCCACTCGATCCTGCAACTGCTGCCCCAGACCGGCTGCAGCAGTAGCGGCAGCGTGCGTTACCGCGGCCAGGAGCTGATCGGAGCCGACAGCGCCACGCTGCAAAAGCTGCGGGGCAACCGCATCGCCATGATCTTCCAGGAGCCCATGACCTCGCTGAACCCGCTGCACAGTATCGAGAAGCAGATCGGCGAAACCCTGCTGCTGCATCGCGGCCTGGGCGGCAAGGCGGCCCAGGCACGCATCCTCGAACTGCTGGAGCTGGTGGGCATCCAGAAACCCCGGGAACGGCTCAAGGCCTACCCACATCAGTTGTCCGGCGGCCAGCGCCAACGGGTGATGATCGCCATGGCCCTGGCCTGCGAACCGGAGCTGCTGATCGCCGACGAACCCACCACCGCCCTGGACGTCACCGTACAGCGCAAGATCCTGCTGTTGCTCAAGTCCTTGCAGCAACGCTTGGGCATGTCGCTGCTGCTGATCAGCCACGACCTCAACCTGGTGCGGCGCATCGCCCAGCGCGTGTGCGTGATGAAGTCCGGGGAAATCGTCGAGCAGGCCGACTGCGACACCCTGTTCAACGCTCCGCAGCACCCCTATAGCTGCGAGTTGCTGCACGCCGAACCCGAGGGCCTGCCACTGTGCCGCGACACCCGCGACACCGTGCTGGAGGTGGACAATCTCTGCGTCGAGTTCCAGGTCGGCGGCGGCCTGCTGAGGCGCAAACAGTACCTGCGGGCGGTGGACGGTATCAGCCTGCGCGTGCAGCAGGGCAAGACCCTGGGCATCGTTGGCGAATCCGGCTCGGGCAAGTCGACCCTGGGCCAGGCGATCCTGCGGCTGCTGGATTCCCAAGGTGGCATCCGCTTCCAGGGCCAGGCCCTGGACGGGCTCAACCAGAAACAGCTGCGGCCCTGGCGCAAGCAGATGCAGGTGGTGTTCCAGGACCCCTTCGGCAGCCTCAGCCCGCGCATGTCGGTGGCGCAGATCATCAGCGAGGGGCTGGAAGTGCACAGCCAGTACGATACCCACCAGTGCGACGAGCAAGTGATCCGCGCCCTGGAGGAAGTCGGCCTTGACCCGGAAAGCCGCCATCGTTATCCCCACGAATTCTCCGGCGGCCAGCGCCAGCGCATCGCCATCGCCCGGGCCCTGGTGCTCAAGCCGGCGCTGATCCTGCTGGACGAACCCACTTCGGCCCTGGATCGCACGGTGCAGAAACAAGTGGTGACCCTGTTGCGCCAGCTCCAGGAGAAGTACGGCCTGACCTACCTGTTCATCAGCCACGACCTGGCGGTGATCCGTGCCTTGGCCCACGACATGATCGTGATCAAGGACGGCCAGGTGGTGGAAAGCGGCGCCAGCCACCAGGTATTCGCAGCCCCGCAGCACCCCTACACCCGGGAACTGCTGGCCGCCGCCCAACCCGGCTGAACCTGCGGCGATCGACGGCCCTCCCCGTTCGCGCCCGCTATGCGCCCATGCGCAGCCTGCGACAGCGGCTACACCAAGCCTCGCCCCTGTAGCCGCTGCCGAGCCTGCGAGGCTGCGCCAAGGTCCGCAGGACCTTGCGGCAATCTCCAGCCACCCCTTCCCTGGTCGCGCCCGGGAGGGGATTGTCGGCATAATCGGCGCCGCCAGCCCCAGGACCCCAGCCCATGAACGACAGCGAAAACCTCAAGGACTACCAGCGTGTGCGCCAACTGGCGATCCGCTCGCTGTTCGAGATCATCGAGCAATCCAGCGAAGGCACGGTGATCGTCGACCGCGACGCCAATATCGTCTGGATGAACGAGCGCTATGCCCGGCGTTTCGGCCTGGAGTCGGCGACATTCGCCATCGGCAAGCCCTGCGAGAGCGTGATCCCCGGCAGCCTGCTGCGTGAAGTGGTGCGCACCGGCCGGCCGATCCTGCTGGACATGCAGGACACCCCCAAGGAACCGCTGGTGGTCATGCGCCTGCCGATCCACGACGCCGCGGGCCTGGTGATCGGCGCCATCGGTTTTGCCCTGTACGACGAGCTGCGCAGCCTCTCGCCGATGCTCAAGCGCTACCTGAGCATGCAGGAAGAACTGGCCTCCACCCGCTCGCTGCTGCGGGCCCGGCAGACCAAGTACAACTTCGCCCATTTCATCGGCACCAGCAGCGCCAGCCTGGAGGTCAAGCGCCGGGCCCGGCGCGGCGCCAGCACTGAGTCGCCGGTGTTGCTGCAAGGCGAAACCGGCACCGGCAAGGAGTTGCTGGCCCAGGCCATCCACGCCGCCTCGCCACGGGCGCACAAGCCCTTCGTCAGCATCAACAGCGCGGCGATTCCCGAAGCCCTACTGGAAGCTGAGTTCTTCGGCACCGCCCCCGGCGCCTTCACCGGCGCCGACCGCAAGGGGCGCGCCGGCAAGCTGCAGATCGCCCAGGGCGGCAGCCTGTTCCTCGACGAAATCGGCGACATGCCGTTACCCCTGCAGAGCAAGCTGCTGCGAGTGCTGCAGGAAAAGGAGTTCGAGCCGGTGGGCTCCAACGAGGTGATCCACAGCGATGTGCGGATCATTGCCGCCACCTCCACCGACCTGGAGGCGGCGATCAAGCGCGGAGAATTCCGCGCCGACCTGTATTACCGCCTCAATGTACTGCCGATCCAGGTGCCGGCCCTGCGCGAGCGCCTGGACGACCTGCCGGCGCTGAGCGAAGGCATCCTCGAAGAACTGCGCAGCCAGCACGAACTGACACCCGAGGCCCTGGCGCTGCTGGGCCAGCACGCCTGGCCGGGGAACATCCGCGAACTGCGCAACGTGCTGGAGCGCGCGGCGTTGCTCAGCGACGACCTGCTGCTCGGTGCCGGGGATATTCGGGCGGCGATTGGCAACTTCAACCCACTGCCGCCCACGGCCATCGCCGCGTCCGCCGAGGCGTTGCCCCATGAAACCTTTGCCGCGGCGCGCGAGCGTTTCGACCGTCAGTTGATCGAGACGACTCTGGCGCAATGCGCCGGCAAAGTGGACCAAGCGGCGCGGCGCCTCGGCCTGGGCCGCTCGACGCTGTACAAGAAAATGGCAGCCCTGGGCATCGCTGAGTCTCAATAAAGAGACACATATCTCCATTTGGAGAAATAGCCAGCGCTTCGCGCTGATCGCGGGTAAGACCCATCCTTACAGAGACGTGCGTGGCTTTTGTAGGAGCGGGGCTTGCCCGCGATAGCACCCTCAGGCTCGAGAAAAGTCTCAAAACAGAGACAAAATTCCTTGCCGTCACTTAATAAATATAAAAACTCCTTATATTTCAATAACTTGTAAAAATGGCACAAAACTCGCTATAGCCCCTCTCCACACGCAGTACCCACAACAAGAACAATCCTGGAGAGACACACCATGAGTGTGATCATTGCCCTGGCAGCCCTGGCGCTGCTGATGCTGGCCGCCTACCGTGGCTACAGCGTCATCCTGTTTGCCCCCATCGCCGCCCTCGGCGCCGTCCTGCTCACCGACCCATCCGCCGTAGCGCCTGCCTTCACCGGGGTGTTCATGGAAAAGATGGTGGGTTTCATCAAGCTGTACTTCCCGGTGTTCCTGCTGGGTGCGGTGTTCGGCAAGCTGATCGAGTTGTCGGGGTTCTCCCGCTCCATCGTCGCCGCCGCCATCCGCCTGTTGGGCACCCGCCAGGCGATGCTGGTGATCGTGCTGGTCTGCGCCCTGCTGACCTACGGTGGCGTGTCGTTGTTCGTGGTGGTGTTCGCGGTCTACCCGTTCGCCGCCGAGATGTTCCGCCAGAGCGACATCCCCAAGCGCCTGATCCCGGCGACCATTGCCCTGGGGGCGTTCTCCTTCACCATGGACGCCCTGCCCGGCACCCCGCAGATCCAGAACATCATCCCCAGCACCTTCTTCAACACCACCGCCTGGGCCGCGCCCTGGCTGGGGCTGATCGGCACCCTGTTCGTGTTCTGCGCCGGCATGCTGTTCCTCCAGCGCCAACGCAGCAAGGCGCAAAAGGCCGGTGAAGGCTACGGCAGCGACCTGCGCAACGAACCGGAGACCGCCGCCGACCTCAAGCTGCCCAACCCCTGGGTGGCCCTGTCGCCGCTGTTGCTGGTAGGGGTCATGAACCTGCTGTTCACCCACTGGATCCCCCAGTGGTATGGCAAGACCCACAGCCTGGCCCTGCCGGGCATGGCGGCGCCGGTGACCACCGAGATCGCCAAGCTCACCGCCATCTGGGCGGTACAGGCCGCCTTGCTGGTGGGCATCCTGATGGTGCTGGCATGTGGCTTCGGCGCCATTCGCAGCAAGCTCGCCGAAGGCAGCAAGAGCGCGGTCAGCGGCGCCTTGCTGGCGGCCATGAACACCGCCTCGGAGTATGGCTTCGGCGCGGTGATCGCGTCCCTGCCGGGGTTCCTGGTGCTGGCCGACTGGCTCAAGAGCATCCCCAACCCGCTGGTCAACGAGGCCATCACCGTGACCCTGCTGGCCGGCATCACCGGCTCCGCCTCGGGCGGCATGAGCATCGCCCTGGCGGCCATGTCCGAGAGTTTCATCAGCGCCGCCCACGCCGCCAACATTCCCCTGGAAGTGCTGCACCGGGTGGCCGCCATGGCCAGCGGCGGCATGGACACCCTGCCCCACAACGGCGCGGTGATCACTCTGCTGGCGGTCACCGGGCTGACCCACCGCGAGGCCTACAAGGACATTTTCTGCATTACCCTGATCAAGACCCTGGCGGTCTTCGTCGTCATCGCCACTTTCTACGCCACTGGCATCGTGTGAGGTATTCATGACCACTCTTTCTGGCAAGACCGCCCTGGTCACCGGCTCCACCAGCGGTATTGGCCTGGGTATCGCCCAGGTCCTGGCCCGGGCCGGAGCCAACCTGATTCTCAACGGCTTCGGCGACGCCTCCCAGGCTATCGCCGAGGTTCGGCAGCACGGCGTCAAGGTTGGCCACCACCCGGCGGACGTCAGCGACCCGGCGCAGATCGCCGAGATGTTCGCCTATGCCGAACGCGAGTTCGGTGGCGTCGACATCCTGGTGAACAACGCCGGCATCCAGCACGTGGCCACCGTCGAGGCGTTTCCAGTGGAACGCTGGGACGCGATCATCGCCATCAACCTGTCGGCGGTGTTCCACAGCACCCGCCTGGGGCTGCCGGGCATGCGCGCCAAGGGCTGGGGGCGGATCGTCAACGTCGCCTCGGTGCACGGCCAGGTGGGTTCGGTGGGCAAGGCCGCCTATGTCGCGGCCAAGCACGGGGTGATCGGCCTGACCAAGGTGGTGGGCCTGGAGACCGCCACCAGCAACGTCACCTGCAACGCCATCTGCCCGGGTTGGGTGCTGACCCCGCTGGTGCAGAAGCAGATCGACGACCGCGCGGCCAGCGGCATCGACCCGCAACAGGCGCGCCACGACCTGCTGGCGGAAAAGCAGCCCTCCCTGGAGTTCGTCACCCCGGCGCAGCTGGGCGAGCTGGTGCTATTTTTGTGCAGTGATGCCGGAGCCCAGGTCCGCGGTGCGGCCTGGAACATCGATGGCGGCTGGCTGGCGCAATAACGGCAGCGGCAAGCTGTAAGCGGTGAGCCGCCAGCAACAGCAGATCAGAAGAACAACAAGAGAGCCCTTGCATGTCCGACATACTCTGGCAACCCAGCGCCGAGCGCATTGGCAAGACGCGCATCGACGCCTTCCGCCGCTTCATCAACCAGCGCCACGGCCTGGACATCGGCGACTACCCCGGCCTGCACCAGTGGAGCATCGACCAGCGCGAAGCCTTCTGGCAGGCCATCGTCGACTTCTTCGAGGTCAGCTTCCACCAAGGCGCCGAATGCGTGCTGCGCGAAGGGCCGCAGATGCCCAGCGCCCAGTGGTTTCCCGGGGCCACCCTGAACTTCGCCGAACACCTGCTCAAGCGCCGAGACGACAGTGTGGCGGTGGTCGCGATCGCCGAAGACGGCCAGCGCCAGCAACTGACCTACGCCGAGCTGGCGGCCCAGGTCGCCGGCCTGCAAGCCAGCCTGCGGGCCATCGGGGTCGGCCTGGGCGACCGGGTGGCGGCCTGCATGCCCAATACCTGGCAGACCCTGGTGGGCATGCTCGCCACCACCAGCCTGGGCGCGGTGTGGTCCAGTTGCTCGCCGGACTTCGGCACCCAGGGCGTGATCGACCGTTTCGGCCAGATCGAACCCAAGGTGCTGATCACCTGTGCCGGCTACCGCTACGCCGGCAAGGATGTGGACCAGGGTGAAAAGATCGACCAGATCCTCCAGCGCCTGCCCTCCCTGGAACAACTGCTGATCGTGCCCGGCACCCGGCCCCAGGCCCGCGCCGAGGACTACCGGACCCAGGCCCGGGTCAGCCTGTGGCAGGACTTCTACCGGAGCGGCGGCGACCCCGTGTTCGTCGCGGTACCCTTCGCCCACCCGCTGTACATCCTCTACTCCAGCGGCACCACCGGGGTGCCCAAGTGCATCGTCCATGGCACCGGCGGAGTGCTGTTGCAGCACCTCAAGGAACACGGCCTGCACGCCGACCTCGGCCCCGGCCAGCGGCTGTTCTACTACACCACCTGCGGCTGGATGATGTGGAACTGGCTGGTCTCGACCCTGGCCACCGGTGCCAGCCTGGTGCTCTACGACGGCTCGCCGTTCCACCCCCATAACGAGCGCCTGATCGACCTGATCGACAGCGAAGCGATCAACGCCTTCGGCACCAGCCCCAAGTACCTGGCCGCCCTGGAGAAAGCCGGTAGCCGGCCACGCCTGAGCCACCGCCTCGACACCCTCAAGACCCTGCTGTGCACTGGCTCGCCGCTGTCGCCCCAGAGCTACGACTACGTGTATCGGGAGATCAAGGCCGACCTGTGTCTGGCCTCGATGTCCGGCGGCACTGATATCGTCGCCTGCTTCGTCGCCGGCAACCCGGTGCAAGCGGTGCGCCGTGGCGAGATGCAGGGCAAGGGCCTGGGCATGGCCATCGAAGTCTGGAACGACCAGGGCCAGCCGGTACTCGGCGAGAAAGGCGAACTGGTCTGCACCCGGCACTTCCCGAGCATTCCGGTGGGGTTGTGGAACGACCCGGACCAGAGCCGGCTGCGCGACTCCTACTTCAAGTTGTTTCCCGGGGTCTGGGCCCAGGGCGACTACGCCGAACAACTGGCCGATGGCGGCTGGCTGATCCACGGTCGTTCGGACGCGGTGCTCAACCCCGGCGGCGTGCGCATCGGCACCGCGGAGATCTACCGCCAGGTGGAGAAGCTCGAACAAGTGCTGGAGAGCCTGGCCATCGGCCAGAGCTGGGAGCAGGACGTGCGGGTGGTGCTGTTCGTGCGCCTGCAGGAGGGCGTGGCGCTGGACGACGCCCTGCGCGAGCGCATCCGCCAGGTGATCCGCAGCAACACCACGCCACGTCATGTACCCGCCAGGATCCTTGCGGTGACCGACATCCCCCGGACCATCAGCGGCAAGATCGTCGAGCTCGCGGTGCGTAATGTGGTCCATGGCCTGCCGGTGAAGAATACCGACGCCCTGGCCAACCCCGAGGCCCTGGAACAGTTCCGCGACCGCGAGGAACTGCGCAGCTGATACACCGCACCGACCGCTCCTGCGGCCGCTGCGCGCCCGTGCGCAGCCTCGCAGGCTCGGCAGTGGCTACAGGCACCGCGCTGGATTGGCTGCGCTTGGTGTAGCCGCTGCCGCAGACTGCGTACGGCCCGGCACAGCCCCCAAACCTGACTCCCCGCCGCACCTGGCACACCGTGCCAAGCGAGATCGCGGCCGCTGTGCGATGCCCGGCGCTGGTCATCGAACGTCAATGCGGGTGAAAATGACCACGCCAGAACCACCTACACTCCATCCGTTTGCATAGGCAGCACGCTTCACAGGCTGCCGGTCATTGCGCCGTACCGCAGCGCCCAGGACTCCCTCGACATGAATGGCTCCCACCACGGCAGCGAAGCCGCCACCCTGATTGCCCGCCTGGACTGGGCGAGCACGGCCCTGGGTGACTCAGGGCAATGGCCGCAGAGCCTGCGCACCGCGGTAGACATCGTGATCCATTCGCCCATGCCGATGCTGTTGCTCTGGGGTGGCGAACTGACGCAAATCTACAACGATGGCTTCGCCCTGCTGGCGGGCAACAAGCATCCCAGGGCCTTCGGCCAGCCAGCGCACCTGATCTGGCCGGAGCTGATGGATTTTACCGACCCGGTTTATCGCGCCGTGCTCAACGGCCAGGTACGCACCTTCAGCGAGCAGCGCTTCAACCTGCAGCGCACCAACGGCACCGCCTACGAGCTGTGGCTGGACCTGACCTACAGTCCGATCCGCAATGAACACGGCGATGTCGCCGGGATCCTGGTCACCGCCATCGAAACCAACGAACGCCGGCGCATCGCCCTGGAGCTCAAGCAGCGCTCCGACGACAGCCTGCGAGCCCAGCACGAGACCGAAGAACGCCTGCAACTGGCCCTGGCCGCCACCGATGCGGTGGGTACCTGGGACTGGAACATTGGCGAAGATCGCTTCATTGCCGATGCGCATTTCGCCCAACTGCACAGTGTCGACCCACTGCGCTCGCGCCAACTGCCCATCAGCGAGTACCTCAAGGGCGTGCACCCTGAAGACCGCGGCATGGTGGCCCGCAGCATCAAGCACTGCATCAGCCATGGCAGCGAATATGCCGAGGAGTACCGCCTGCAACTGGCTGATGGCCAGATGCGCTGGGTCTTTGCCCGGGGCCGCTGCTACAAGGATCATCATGGCCGGCCGACGCGCTTTCTCGGCGCGGCCCTGGACCTCACCGAGCGCAAGCAGATGGAACAGGCGCTGCGCCAGGGCCAGACCGAGTTGCAGTTGATCATCAACGCCATGCCGGCATTGATCGCCTACGTCGATCGCGAAGAGCGCTTTCGCCTGAACAACAGCGCCTACCTGGACTGGTACGGCGTGACGCCCCAGGAGCTGTACGGCAAGACCATCCGCGAGGTGGTAGGCGAAGAAATCTATGCCTCGCGAGCCGAGAAGATCGCCCTCGCCCTGTCCGGCAAGCCGTGCAGCTTCGAGGCCAATTCCCCCCATCGCGACGGTCGCCCGCGCCATGCCTTGACCCGCTACCTGCCACGCCATGGCGCCGATGGCGCAGTCAACGGGTTCTATATCTTCGTCAACGACGAGACCGAGCGCCGGCAGACCGAGGAAGCCCTGCGCAACCTCAATGAAACCCTGGAGGAGCGGGTCAATCGCCGCACCGAGGCGCTGGCCACGGCCAACCAGCGCCTGCAGAACGAGATGTTCGAGCGCGAGCGCGCCGAAGACGCCCTGCGCCATGCGCAGAAAATGGAAGCGGTGGGCCAGCTCACTGGCGGTATCGCCCATGACTTCAACAACATGCTGACTGGCATCATCGGCAGCCTGGACCTGATGCAGCGCTACATCGACAACGGCCGCAGCGACCAGATCGGCCGTTTTACCGACGCAGCCATGTCGTCGGCCAAGCGCGCGGCCTCCCTGACCCATCGCCTGCTGGCTTTCTCCCGTCGCCAGTCACTGGACCGCCGCCCCCTGGACCCGAACCAACTGGTGCGCTCGCTCAATGATCTGTTCAACCACACCAAGGGCGAGCACATCGAACTGCACTTGCAACTGGCCGATGGCATCTGGTCGGTGAATACCGACGCCAGCCAACTGGAAAACGCCCTGCTCAACCTGGTGATCAATGCTCGCGATGCCATGCCCAACGGCGGGCGGCTGCTGATCGAGACCAGCAACAGCTACCTGGACGGCAGCGACATCAGCACCCTGGAGCCCGTCAAGGCTGGCGACTACGTCATGCTCGGCGTCAGCGACAACGGCGCCGGCATGAGCCCGCGGATCCTGGCCAAGGCCTTCGACCCCTTCTTTACCACCAAGCCCATCGGCCAGGGCACGGGCCTGGGCCTGTCGATGATCTACGGCTTCGCCCAACAGTCGGGGGGACACGTGACCATCAGCAGCGAGCCGGACCAGGGCACCTGCGTGCGCCTCTACCTGCCGCGCCTGCACGCCGCGCCCCAGGAGCACAGCGAACCCGGTGCCAGCGGCGAGCCGCCCCAGGCCATTGCCGGGGAAAGCGTGGTGGTGGTCGAGGACGATCCGGCGGTGCGCATGCTGGTGCTCAATGTGCTGAGCGAACTGGGCTACCGCGCTTTCGAAGCCGAAGACGCTCGTAGCGCCCTGCCCTTGCTGGAGTCGCCGATGCGTGTCGACCTCTTGGTGACCGACGTCGGCCTGCCGGGCATGAACGGGCGGCAACTGGCAGAAATCGCCCGCCAGCATCGCCCCGGGCTCAAGGTGCTGTTCATGACCGGTTATGCGGAAAAGGCCGCCGAGCGCCAGGGCTTCCTGGAGCCGGGCATGGACTTGATGGCCAAGCCGTTTTCCATCGAGGAGCTGGCGCAGAAGATTCGCCAGATGATCGGCCGCGAGCCTGCGAATCAGGCATAATCCGCGGCCGCCGATTTCCCGCGACAAGGTTACCCCCATGAAAGCCCAAGCCCGCCACATCCTGGTGAAAACCGCCGAAGAGGCCGAACAGCTCAAGCAGCGCATCGCCAAGGGCGAAGCCTTCGACGTGCTGGCCAAGAAGTACTCCACCTGCCCGTCCGGCAAGCGCGGCGGCGACCTGGGCGAAGTGCGCCCGGGACAGATGGTCGGCGCCATCGACCAGGTGATCTTCAAGAAACCCCTGCGCACCGTGCACGGCCCGATCAAGAGCAAGTTCGGCTACCACCTGGTGCAAGTCTTCTTCCGCGACTGACCTGTAGCCGCTGCTGCGCCAAGGCCCACAGGGCCTTCAGCGCCTTCAAGACCGACCCTGCGGCCCATACGCAGCCTGCGGCAGCGGCTACACCGCGTGGCGAGGAATCAGGGCACCAGGGTGCTGGATCACTCGTGCCGCCAGGCGATGCCCGGCTTCGGCGGCTGACACCACCCCCTGCCCTGACAAACGCGCAGCCAGGTAGGCGGCGCTGAACGAATCCCCCGCCGCCGTGGTATCCACCACCTTGTCCACCTGCTGCGTCGGCACCTGGTACAGGCCCTCGCCACAGCGCACCCAGCACGGCTGGGCGCCGCACTTGACCACCACTTCGGCCAGCCCGGGATAGGCCGCCAGCACCGCTTCAGCATTGGCATGGCCGAACAGCGCCTGTTCGTCATCCAGGGTCAGCAGCGCCAGGTCGACCTGCTCCAGCACCTGCTGGTAGGTCTGCCGCGCCTGCTCCACGGATGCCCAGAGCCTGGGCCGGTAGTTGTTGTCGAACACCACCTGCGCCCCTCGCCGACGAGCCTCGGGCAACAGTTCCAACAACCGGGCACGACCGGACTCGCCCAGCACCGCCAGGGTGATGCCGCTGAAATACAGCACGTCGTAGCCCTGCAACTGCTCCAGGATCGCCCCGGCCGCCGGGGTGTTGAAGCAGTCGCGCACCGCCGCCTCGTTGCGCCAATACAAAAAGCGCCGCTCACCACGCTCATCGGTCTGGATGCAATACAACCCCGGCAAGCGCCCGGGCAGGCGCTGGACCTTGTCCAGGCCGATCCCCTCGGCGGCCCAGGCCTGGCACATGGCTTCGCTGAAACTGTCGTCGCCCAGGGCGGTGACGTAATCGACCCGGGCGCCCTCGCCCAGCTCCCGGGCCAGGTACACCGCAGTGTTCAAGGTGTCGCCGCCGAAGCTCTGTTGCAGGCTGCCGTCGGCGCGGTGTTGCAGTTCGATCATGCATTCGCCGATCAAGGCGATGCGCGGGTTGGCGATGTTCATGATGAAGGCATCTCTGGCGAGTATTTGTGTTGTCGGGGAGGACATCATCACCTGCACAGCAGGTGCCAGAATCAGAAGCAGGTCTCGAGGTTTTCCAAGACCCGCAAGTGCTCGTCCACCAACAACCCGGTGCGCCACTTGTCGAACGTCAGGCATGGGTGGGAGGTGCCGAAGGAGAGGATGTCCCCCACCCGCAGCTGTACCCCAGGGGCGATGGTCAGGAACGCATGCTGGTCCATCACCGCGGTGACCTTGCAGCCACTGACGTCATCCCCTGCACTCGCCTCGGCCCCGGCCCGGTAGCGCCGCAACGGCAGCGGCAGGCCGGCGTCATAGGCCACGTCGCGCTTGCCCAGAGCCACCACCGCGAACCCCGGCTCCGGCAGCGACTGCACATGGGCCCAGACTTCCATCGCCGGGCGCAGGCCTTCGTCCAGGTCGCTGCGTCGGTCCAGCACGCAGCACTGGGCCTCTTTGTAGATCCCATGGTCATGAGCCACATAACTGCCCGGGCGCAGCACGCTGAGGAACCGGCCCTTGGCGTTATGGGTCTTAAAAGACTCGGCGATCAGGTCGTACCAGGCCGAGCCCGAAGCGGTGATGATCGGCCGCTCGATGGCGAACAGGCCGTCGTCTTGCAGGTCCACCGCCAGGCGCACCAGGGAGTCGGCGAATTGGCGAATGCCCGCTACCGCCTGGTCGCCATGGATCACCCCTTCGTAGCCTTCGATCCCGCACAGGGCCAGCGCCGGCTGGGCCTTGATCGCCCGGGCCAGTTCCACGACCTCCTGCTCGCTGCGACAGCCACAGCGCCCGCCCACCACGCCGTACTCGATCATCACCTTGAGGGTGACGCCGCGCTGGGCAAAAAACGCCCCCAGGTCGGCGACGTTGTCCGGGTGATCGACCATGCAATAGAAGTCGAAATCCCCAGCGGCCAGCAACTCGGCCACCAGCGCCATGTTCGGCGCGCCCACCAGTTGGTTGGCCATCAGCACCCGGCGCACGCCATGGGCATAGGCCGCCCGCGCCTGCACGGCGGTGGCCAGGGTGATGCCCCAGGCGCCGGCGTCCAATTGCCGCTGGAACAACCCCGGCATCATGCTGGTCTTGCCATGGGGGGCCAGCTCGGCGCCACTGGCGCTGACGAATGCCTGCATCCAGCGGATGTTGTGTTCCAGGGCCTGGCGATGCAGGACCAGGGCCGGCAGGCTGACGTCCTTGAGCAAGCTGGCGCCGGTGGCGGCCGCGCCCTTTTGCACCAGCGGCAGATTCGAAACAGAAGACATGTGGCTACTCCTTGGCAAAGCGGCCAGCGACGGCCGCGGGGTACACGTTAGTCGTTGATCCGCCGGGCCAGGCGATCGGCGCTGTCGAGCAGCACCTGGCGATAGTGGCGGTAGTTGGCCTGGGCATCGGCCCGGGGCGCGACGATGCACAGGGTACAGACGCACACCCCGTGCTCGTCGCGCACCGGCGCGGCAAAACAATGGGTGAAGGTGTCGGCGACGCTGTCGAAAGAGAAGAAACCTTCCTCGCTGGCCTGGCGGATTTCCTTGAGGAAAACCTCCAGCGACAAGCGCTGGCCATCGGGGAGGATGAAGTCCTGCTCGTCGATCAGCTCGACAATCTGCTCATCACTCAAGTGCCCCAGCAGCAAGCGCCCGGACGCGGTCCAGGGAATGGGCGCGTTCTCGCCGATGTCCGAGGAAATGCGAAAGTGCCGCTCGCCCTCCTTCATCAGCGCCACCGTGTACTTGCGCCCATTGAGCAGGCACATCTGCGCGGTTTCGCCGGTCTGGGCGACGATGTCCTGCAGGGCCTGGTCGGCTTCGCGGCTCAGGTCGAAATGCCGCAAGTGCGCCTGGCCGAGAAAGTACAACTGGCGCCCCAGGTACACATGCCCGTCGCGCCCCACCGGCTCCAGGATGCGCCGCTCCAGCAGGGATTCCACCAGCTCGTAGACCGTGGACTTGGGGCTCCCCACGCCCTTGGCGATATCGTTGGGACGCAGCGGCTGGCCGACCTCCTTGAGGAAGTCGAGGATGTCGAACGCCCGGTCCAGGCCCCTGGCCCGGCGCTTGATGTTGTCTTCGCTCATCTTCGAACCATTCCCCAAAGCACTCCCATTCACGCCTCGACTTGCCGCTTGCAGCTAGCCGCTTACCGCTGCTTGTAAGCCACGCAGTCGATCTCGACCTTGCAGTCCACCATCATGCTGGCCTGCACACAGGCCCGGGCAGGCGCGTGTTCGGGCTTGAAGTACTCGGCGAAGACCTTGTTGAAACTCCAGAAATCCCGCGGGTCTTCCAGCCACACGCCAACCCGCACCACATCCTCCAGGCCGTAGCCGGCCTCTTCGAGAATGGCCACCAGGTTGCGCAGGGTCTGATGGGTCTGCTCAACAATGCCGCCATGGATGATTTCGCCATCCAGCGCCGGCACCTGGCCGGACACATGCAACCAGCCATCGGCCTCCACGGCGCGGGCGAAAGGACGCGGCTGGCCACCGCCTGCGGTGCTGCCAGTGCCGTAACGGGTAATGCTCATGGGGTTTCTCCTGGTTGAAGGTGGCCATCCACGACCACGCCTGAGAGCTCCGGAACCCATCGCAGCAGCGACAGATCCCAAGTTAAATTCCGCTATAACGGAACTTAAATCGTAACAACGGAATATTTACGAAGTCTGCCACACAAACCAACGGCGACAACAGAGGAAAATCGAACGCGCCCTCTCGGCCCCTGTTGCCGCTGTCGAGCCTGGGCGAGGCTGCGACAAGGGCCAAAGGACCTTCAGCGGATTGACGATCCCAGCGGCCGCTGCGCGCCCGTGCGCAGCCTGCGACAGCGGCTACACAAGGCGATGCCAGGGCTTTCGCTCTGCTTAGATTTGCTTTGGCTTTTGATCCTGAGGGCCCCGTTAACCACGATGGCCGAACGCAGGCCTTGAGCCGTGGGTGACCCGGCAGGACGCCGGGTTAGCCGCATTGGCTATGGATCAATGCCGGAGAGAGGGCATGTCGAGCCTAGGCGAGGTACCAAGTGGAGGGACAAGCGTTTTTGCTTACTTTTTTGGCGAAGGCCTCAATCAAAGTCAGAAACGCACAACACCCACCAGAGATTCCGAGCCCCCTGACACACCACATAAGCAGAAGAAATCGTCGATCCCCGGGTCAATTCACACCAATCGAGGCTGTCAAACCGATACACCACAAGCTCGGAAAACGGCGCCGGAAACACGGCCTCCAACGCCTCTCCCACCAACTTCCGAGCATTCGCCAGGCTCAACCCGCGGGTCGAGTGATGACACCCGCCCCGCAGCACCACCGCCAGCAACGAGCCCTCGAACTCGTATCGATTCAACAGGGAAAAAGGCCCGAACTCAGGCTCGACCTGCCCGATCGCCGTCGCCCCGGCGAAGTCGCTGAAACGCTCCAGAAACTCGGCCAATCGCCGCCCCTCACCCAGTACCTTGATGCATGGATCTGGCTTGAAGAAGCTGGAAACCACCTCACCACACTGGGCAAGCACGGCCAGCAGTTCGGCAAGGGGCGGCTTGTCGACGACGAACTCGCTGGCAACGGTAAATGGCGCTACAGCATCGTGCTTCAGACGTTCATCTTGCTTCATGATCAAGCACCCGACTTTGTTCGCAAACAGGCAATCGCCCTAGCGGCTACTGCGCCCTGGGCTTCTGCGACCGCAAATAACCGCAACGGCACCGCTCAGAACGAACAGGCCAGAGGGGGCGACAATGTAGCGGCCGCCTACTTGAACGGCAAATCCGCAAGCCATCGAGCCCCGCGAGCCCACCGCTCTTACGCCTTGAAGGTCAACACCGGCGAAAACCGCGCAATCACCGACACCGTTTGCTCCTCCACCTGGGAACGAATCACCTGCCCGATCTCCTTGTACGCCCCCGGCGCCTCCTCGATCATCCGCTCCTCCTTGGTGGTGATGCACTCCACCCCCTGCAACCCCAGGAACGCCTTGTCCCGCTTGGCCCGCACGATCACGTCGCCACGCGACATCGAACGCCCGGCGCCGTGGCTGGCCGAACGCATCCAGCGCTCGTTGCCCAGGCCGGTCAGCAGGTAGGAATCGTGGCCCATGCTCCCGGGAATCAGCAGCGGCTGCCCGGCATAGGCCGGGGTCGCGCCCTTGCGGTGCACGTTGCCCACCTCCTCGCGCAACACGATGTTGTGCGGCACATCGACAATCAGCGGCGCCTCGATTCCCGCGCCGAACACCTGCCGGGTGCGCTGGCGCACCATCTCGGCGATCAGCGCGCGGTTGGCATCGGCGTAATGCGCAGCACTGTGCATCGCCAGCAGGTACTCGTCGGCCATCTCGCCGAACAGGGCGAAGATCTTCGATTGCGGATGCTTCAGCCCCGCCGGCCACAAGGCCTTGGCCTTGTCCATCCAGCGCCGCCCGACATAGAACCCGACATCCCGCGAGCCGGTGTGGATCATCATCACCACCTGCCCCACCGCCAGGCCGTGGGTAAAGCAGGCCTGGCGATCCACCAGCTCGGTGACCACCTGGATCTCGACGAAGTGATTGCCGCCGCCCAGGGAGCCCAGGCCCGGATCCCGCAAGACCTGCCGCGACCGGTCCTGCAAGGCCTCCGGGCCATAGGCGGCGCGACCACGGGCAAAGGACGATTCATGCAGGCCAGCCAGCTCACGCTGCAACTGAGCAAAATCCGCTCCGGCGAACAAGCCGACCGGGGCCTGCTGCCGGACCTGGGCCCAGAAGTCCCCCAGGCCCGCCTCGAACAACGCGCTCATGGCTTGCGGGCTGGTGGGAATGTTGCGCGTGCCTTCCAACAGGTCGCCACGCACCAGGGCGGTCCACTTGGCCTTCTGCGCCATGAACTGCTCGTAGTCCAGGCCCAACTTGTGCAGGCGCATGCCACAGTTGATATCGGTGCCAATGGCCTGGGGCACCACCAGGTCATGACTGGTGACGATCACGCTGCCCACCGGAATCGAACTGCCGGTGTGGAAGTCCGGCGTGGCGCACGCGCACTTGACCTCGCCGCCATGGGGGTGGGCAACCCGGGCGAAATCCATGAGTTGGGTGATGGCCTTCTCTTCGATGGCAAAACCTTCGGGCAACAGCAAATCCGCCTTGAGCCCGGCGTCATTGATCGAGGAGATGGAAAGGGAATTGGAATTCAGGCGTTCGATGGCCACCCCGGAACGGGCGAGCTTGTGCTGAATTCTCTTGAACGGTACTTGGGTCATATTCGACTGCTTTTTTGGACGCAACAAAACAACCACCCTTTTGGTGGCTGGAATTGTCTGGTCAGCAGCGAAACTTAGACGGCGCGTATGGTGAACAGCGCCAGGCCGGATGTAAATAGTGTCGAGCAAATATTTGCCAGCATGGTGGCCGACTTTCAGCCAGGTCGGTCCACCGGCAGATGAGAGGCCAAGCCAGCCTCGATGACCGCGAACAACTGGCGCAGCAGGTCGTCACCGGCCACCGACGTTGCGTAGAGGTAGTCACCGCTCCAGTGGTCCCAACCCGCCTCGAGCCCCCATCCATCACGGCAGAACGAGGGGTAAATGCCCTCGCCCAATCCCTGGATCACGCTGCCTTGCCGGTTGAAGCCCAGCTCCTGCTCCAGATAACGACAGGCCGTACGCCATGACGCACTGCCATGCTCCCGCGCCCATAGCTGATCGAGCGTTGCAGTGCAGGCCCGCTCCAGCCTACTGGAAACTGTGTTTCGACCAGGTCTTCCAGGGGGTGTACTCCAACTCGAAGAGAAATCGCTGGCCCACCGGCAGCGAGGTCAGGAAAACCGACATCTGTTGCAGATCCAGGGTTGCACAGCGCGCCTCCAGGCGCTGCACCAGACCGGAATCCGGCTTGAAGTCGGGCAGGCGCTCGTCAATGGCGACCCATTCCACCTGGCAGCGCGCTATCTGCCCCTGCTCGCTGACGACGCCGTGGAACCGAGCGATGCCGATGCTATCCAGGCGCTCGCCGACAAACAGCTGCCGCCAGAGATACCGCTCCTGATCCCTGTACTCACGGACCGTTGCGCGGACTCGTTGCTCCTCCATGGGGCGCGACCGGGGGGGCGAGAAAACCATCGGGATCACCACTTGCAGGTTTTCCCCCGGGTCGTTGGAGAACAGTTGTGGCCCAACCCTGGGAAACACCATGTTCCAGCAGATCTCCTCCAGCAGCGGCACCAGCTTGCGGTTGTCCGGAAATCGTTGCAGTGGGTAGTCGGGCAGAGCCTCGGTGGTACAACTGACCACCTCGTTGCGACGGTTGATCACCGCACGCAGTGCCAGCCCGCCGACCCAATCGTCGAAGTGATACCTGTTCACGCCCTGATCCAGGACCTGCTTGAAGTCGGCGCGAAGACTCGCCATCCGATCCTGAGCCTGTTGTTCCTCGCTCTGCACTGAGGAGCTCCTACAGCCAGCGATCATCAGCAGCCCTCCCAGCAGCAGGCTCCCAGCGGCAAACCGCATCAGGCATTCAAAAAGTCGGTAGTGCACGGTTCGCTCCATGGGAAAGTCCAGGCCCCGGGACCTGCAGCAGGTCGCATCATCCAAGGGCCGGGAGCATATAGGCTGGCGCGAAGACACACAAAAGCTGGTTTTCCCGAGCCGATCCCCTCAGGGCTGGCCGCCGTTGACGCCCAGCACCTGCTCCAGGCGCTTGACCTCGGCGTCCGACAGCGGCGGTGCCGCAAGCGCCGCGCTCGGCGGGTCCGAAGCCAGCCGAGCCGGCACCGCAGGCTTGGGCCTGGTTACCCGAGTGCGACTCGAGCTGCTCGAAGGATACAACGCCTCATCCAGGCACTTATCGCGCATACCCTGGCTGGACAGGCCCTGGCAGCCCTTGCCATTGGACAATGCACGAGCACCACAGGTGGCCTTGCTGTCCGGGTCCTGCAGGTCGATGCAGCTCAAGGAGCCAAAGCCATGCCCCAATACAGAAGCCGCGTCTTCTCCATGGGCAATGCTTGTGCATAGCAACAACGGGGTTAAAAACAGTATGGGGCGCATAGATACAAGCCTCCCTGGCGACAGGACACTCCACTGGAGCCCCCTGCCTGAACGAGTGAAGCCTTGTTCTAGCAGTTGAAGATGAAGATTTTCCGCTCCTTGGACACAAAGACCGACCCAATAGCCAGCGAGATGGCATTCTGTCGCCCCTTGTTCGACCCCGGAGGACGTGCCTTGAATCAACGCATCTATCTGATCGGCGCCTCGGGTGCCGGCGTCAGTACCCTGGGCGCGCTCCTGGCACAGCAATTGGGCCTGCCCCATGTCGACGTCGACGAACACTACTGGCACCCCAGCGATCCGCCCTTCCAGCAGGCGCGCCCCGTAGAACAGCGGCTGCTGGGCCTCAAGCAGGCCCTGGAGGACAAGCCCTGGGTACTCTCGGGCTCGATGGACGGCTGGGGCGATGCAATCATCGCGCAAGCCGACTGGGTGTTGTATGTCGATACCCCCACGCCTTTGCGCCTGCAACGCATCCGCTCACGGGAACGACAGCGTTTTGGCCCGCGAATCCTGCCCGGCGGCGACATGCATACCCAGCACCTGGCCTTTCTCGAATGGGCAGCGGCCTACGACGGCGGCTCTCGGGCAGGTCGCAGCCGCCCACGTCACAAGGAATGGCTGGCACGACTGGACCAGCCCCAAGGGCGCATCGAAGGTTCAGGTTCAATGCAACAAATGCTGGACCAGGCATTGGCAATCATCACCGGGCCCTGCTGAGGTCGAATGCGAGCTGGCGTCATCACGGGCCAAGGCATCGCTATTGGACAAAGACTTCCAAGCTCACTGGTTGGGCAAGCGCAAAGATTCGATACGCCACCGGGCGCTCAATGGAACAAAAAAGATACCGCCCAGGCAAAACACGTCAGGACCAACGTCATTCCCATTACATACAACGCCAACGCACGACCCACGGAACCACCTCGCAAAACAGAACACTTGCCCGGCCACCCAACGAGCGGCCAATGGCAGGCATTTTAACAGCGAGCGACATCATATTGACACATTCATACCGCGCTAATTTGAAAGCTCCCGATAAATGGCAATAGCGTCATTTTTATGACGAAAATGTAATAAACAATTGACTCTTGTGCGCCCGGCCGAAGCCTGTCGAAACATCATCTTGCATTTTCCAGACGGTTGGCCCGAACGTCTTTGGAACTTCGATTTGATCCCATTGCCAGACCCCCTCTTTTCTTCGCAACCGCGTGCTTGAGCGATAGCGCGCATTCCGGACCCTGGTTGGACAAGAGTGGATCCCACTGCTTTTATTCAGGATCAGAACCGGTTGCATCACACCCTGGAGGGGTCAATGCCTTTCAAAGTCATGATGGTTTTCGGTACGCGCCCTGAGGCAATCAAAATGGCGCCCCTGGCCCGGGTCCTGCGTCAATGGCCCGGAATCGAGCTGCATATCTGCTCCACCGGGCAGCACCGGGAAATGCTCAGGCAGGTGCTCGACTCCTTCGAGCTGAGTGTCGACGAAGACCTGCAGGTGATGACCCAGGGCCAGTCTCTCAATGGCCTTTCCCAGCAATTGCTGATCAACCTGGATGCCACCTACGAGCGCCTGCAACCGGACATCGTGCTGGTGCACGGCGATACCACCACCAGCTTCATCGCCGCCCTGGCCGCCTTCAACCGCCAGTTGCCCATCGGCCACGTCGAAGCCGGCCTGCGCACCGGCAACCTCAAGGCCCCCTGGCCCGAAGAGGCCAACCGCCGCCTGACCGGCGTGATCGCCGACCTGCACTTCGCCCCCACCGCCAAGTGCGAAGCCAACCTGCTGCGCGAAGGCGTTCCGGAAGCCAACATCGAGATCACCGGCAATACCGTGATCGATGCACTGCTGTGGATGCGCAGCCATCAGGAAGATCTCCACTGGCGCCCTTCTGCCGACTCGCCCCTGGCGGTGCTCGACGACAAGCGGCGCATGGTGCTGATCACCGGCCACCGCCGGGAAAACTTCGGCGATGGCTTCCAGCAGATCTGCGAAGCCCTGGCGGAACTGGGACAGCGCTACCCTGACGTGCAGTTCCTGTATCCGGTGCACCTCAACCCCCAAGTGCAGAACGCGGTCTACCGCCTGCTCTCGGACAAGCCCAACATCTACCTGGTCCCGCCCCAGGACTATCAGCATTTTGTCTGGCTGATGGGACGTTCGTACTTCATTCTCAGCGATTCCGGCGGCGTCCAGGAGGAGGCTCCGGCCATTGGCAAGCCGTTGCTGGTGCTGCGCGACGTCACCGAACGGCCCGCGGTGCTCGAAGGCGGCACCGTGCTGCTGGTGGGTACCGACCGTGAGCGCATCGTGCACCACGCCAGCCAACTGCTGGACGACGACAAGGTCTATGCCCGCATGAGCAGGGTCCACAGCCCCTATGGCGACGGCCATGCCAGCGAACATATCGCCCGCCACTTGAGCACCTGGTTGGAGGCTCAAGCCGCGGGTGGCCCGGCATGAACCTGGCCCTGATCGACGTCTTCATCTACATCCTCTACGGCCTCAAGTACCTGGCCATCACCCTGGCCCTGCTGATGTTCCTGCTGGGCCTGGATGACCTGTTCATTGACCTGGTGTACTGGACCCGCAAGCTGATCCGCCGCTGGCGCATCTATGAGAAGTTCAAGCCGGCGGACGAGGAGCGCCTGTTCGAAACCCCGGAAAAGCCCCTGGCGATCATGGTCCCGGCCTGGAACGAGGTCGGCGTGGTGGGCGAGATGGCTCGCCTGGCTGCCTCCACCATCGACTACCAGAACTACCAGATTTTCGTCGGCACCTACCCCAACGATGCCGAGACCCAGGCCGACGTCGACGCCGTCTGCCAGCACTACCCGAACGTGCACAAGGTGGTCTGCGCCCGCCCCGGCCCCACCAGCAAGGCCGACTGCCTGAACAACATCATCGACGCCATCCTGCGCTTTCAGAACGAGGCGAAGATCGAGTTCGCCGGCTTCATCCTGCATGACGCCGAAGACGTGATCTCGCCCATGGAGTTGCGCCTCTACAACTACCTGCTGCCGAACAAGGACCTGATCCAGATCCCGGTCTATCCCTACGCGCCGGAATGGCAGGGCTTCACCGCCGGGCACTATGTCGATGAGTTCGCCGAGAACCACGGCAAGGACGTGATCGTGCGCGAAGCCCTCACCGGCCAGGTGCCCAGCGCCGGGGTCGGTACCTGCTTCAGTCGCCGGGCCATCGGCGCCCTGCTGGAGGATGGCGACGGTATCGCCTTCGACGTGCAGAGCCTGACCGAGGACTACGACATCGGTTTTCGCCTGAAGCAGAAAGGCATGAAGTGCATCTTCGCCCGCTACTCCATCAACGATCCGAAACTGGCCCTGGACTATGAATGGGTCCCGGGCATGAATCGCCAGTTCGCCCAGGTGATCTGTGTGCGCGAACACTTCCCCCGGGACTGGCAGCACGCTGTCCGGCAAAAGTCGCGGTGGATCGTCGGCATCGTGTTCCAAGGCACCACCAACCTGGGCTGGAGCCGCAAGAACCTGCTCAACTACTTCCTCTGGCGCGATCGCCGCGGGCTGATCGCCTACCTGCTGAGCTTCCTGGTGAACCTGCTGTTCCTGGTGCTGCTGGACATGTGGCTGATCACCGTGCTGTCCCCGGATGCCTGGCACTTCCAGTCGATTCTCGCCGACAGCCCGCTGCTGGCCGCACTGCTCTGGCTCAACGGCCTGATGCTGGTCAACCGCCTGTTCCAGCGAGCCTGGTTCGTCACCCGTTTTTATGGCCTGGGCCAGGGCTTGCTCTCCGCGCCACGGATGATGTGGAGCAACTTCGTCAACTTCTTCGCCAACCTGCGGGCCCTGCGCCAGGTTCTGCAAATGGGTGACTCGCGACGCGTGGCCTGGGACAAGACCACCCATGAGTTTCCTGCCCTGACCAAGGCCCAGCGCACGCCCCTGGGCCATCGCCTGGTGGAAAAGGGCCTGCTCAGCGAAGAGCAGCTCGAAGCCGTCATCACCAGCCCGGTTCGCCGGCGCCTGGGCCGCGAACTGCTGCTGCGCGGCTACATCGACAGCACCCAACTGGTCCAGGAGCTGGCCGCGCAGTTCGAACTGGAGTGGACCCCGCTCAACCCATTCAAACTCGACCCGCAACTGATCGCCGCGGTCCCCCGGCGCATCGCCGTGCAGTACGGCGTGCTACCGCTCAAGGAAGAGGACGGCACGCTGATCCTGGCCTCCGAGGACCCGGTCAGCCAAGTTTCGCTGGGGACCATCAGCCGCCAGCTCAAGCGTCCGGTGAAATGTCGCCTGGCGCCCCAGGGACGGGTGACCCTGGGTATCCGCCACTGGTATCCGGGCAAACACCAGGGCGAGGAAACCCGGCACATGCTCGCCACGCTGGAACGCCATCAGGACGACGAGGCGCTGCTTGAGCGCGTCAGTCACCACCAGGTCCAGATCGGTCGCCTGTTGCAGGTGCACGGCCTGGTGCCACCGAGCCTGTTCAACCAGGCCATGATCGACTACGACGCCGATCGCAGCTCCCTCGGGGAACACCTGATCGAACGCGGCATGATCACTCCCGAGGTCTTGCAACAGGCCCTGGCGGAGCAGGCCGAGGAGCAACAGGCGGCCTACCGTATCGTCGCGGAGGTGGATGCATGAAGAGCCGTACTCCCTGGCTCCTGGGCAGCCTGCTGCTGAGCCTGTCCGGCCTGGCCCTGGCACAGGCCCAGGAACTGACCGAATTCGAGCGTTTTCGCAGCTACCCCTACCTGGATCGCAGCTACCGCGAGGCCCAGAAAGGCAACTGGAAGGAAGTCGAGCGCCTGACCCGCCACCTGCTACAGCAGGTTCCCAGGAACCAGGAAGCCCAAGGCCTGCTGGCCCAGGCCCTGGCCAAGCAGCGACGCTACAAGGACGCCGCCGAAACCATGGACAACGCCCCGCCAGACAGCGAGGCCCTGCTGGACCTGCGCCTGACCTGGATCGAGCAGGACCCGCCCGCCCCGCAGGAGGTGCAACGCTGGCTCGACACGACGCCCATGCCACAGCGCACCCAGCTGTGGCAGGCCTATAGCCTGAGCCTCGCCAAGCACGGTGGGGCCCGTCGGGCCTATGACTGGCTGGCACAATTGCCAGCCAAGGGCGACGACACCGAACTGCGCCAGGCGCGGGCCAACTGGTCCGAGCAGATGAGCAACACCGACGACACCATTGCCCAGCTCGAACCCCTGGCCGCCAGCCGGCAGCTGAACGCCGAAGACTGGCAGCGCCTGGCCAACGCCTACATGCAGCACCTGGACGAAGCCAAGCTGGAAACCCTGCTTGAACAGGCCCCAAGCCCCCAAGCGGCGCACCAGGTGCATCGGGCGATGATCCAGCGGGCCATTGCCCTGGGCCACAACAATCAGGCCCAACGCTGGATCCTGCGCCTGTCGCCGGCCGAGCAGGCCGACCCGGCCATTCGCCTGCAGCACTGGGAACTGGCCCGCGAGGAGAACGACAGCGACACCGTGCGCCGCCTCAGCGACGAACTGCAACGCCCTTGCCTGGAGACCACCGAGTGGCTGTCGCGGCACGATCCGGATGCGGCCCTCAAGCAACTGCGCCAGTGCTCGCCCAACGACGACCCCCAGGCCTGGCTGGTTCTGGCCCAACGCCTGCAAGCCAGCGACCTGCTGCAAAGCCAGCGCCTGCCCGAGCCCTGGGACAGTGCCCGACGCGAACGCCTGGTGGAGGTCTGGCAGAAACAGGGCCAGGGAGCCCAGGCGCTGCAATGGCTGAGCCTGCAACCACAAACCCCGGCCGTACAAAAAAAACGCGCCGAGCTGCTCCAGGCCCTGGGGCGCAAGCGCGAAGCAGGGGAGCTGTGGGAGCGCCAATACCGCCAGAGCGGCAATCTCGCGGCGCTGGACCAGGCCACCTACCTGGCCATGGGCGACGGTCGCCAGGCCCAGGCCCAAGCCCTGCTGGAACAAGCCTACGACCGCCACGGCGGCGCGTTGCCCGCCCCTTTGCTGCAGCGCCTGGCCGGACTCTATGCCGCCACGCCACAGCTGAACCCGCAGCAATTGCAGCGCATGGCAGGCTTGATCAAGCGGGCCGACCCAGCCACCCGCAGCCAGCTATTGGCCCAACTGGCCGAAAACGGGCGCTGCGATGTGGTACAGCAGAGCATTGGCCAGCAGCCCCGGGACGTCGCGCAGTACCGTGCCCTGGGCCGCTGCGCCATGCCTGCGCAACCAGGAGCCGCCGTGGCCTGGTACCAGGCGGCCGAGCGCCTGGGCGATCGTGGCAGCCGCCTGCCCCTGGCCTACGCCCTCGAGGCTGCCGGCGATTCAGCCGCGGCCCTGGCCATCTGGCGCAGCATCCCGGACGCCCAACTGAGCGATAACGCCCGGCTCACGGCCAGCCGCAGCGCCCTCAACGTCGGCGACAACGCCCGCGCCGAGCGCTACTGGCAGCAAAGCAGCAGCCGAGGCGCCAACGAGTGGGCATTGGGCGCGGCGATCGCCGAGCAGCGCCACGACTACCCGACAGCCCTGCAACGCCAGCGCCAGGCACTGACACAGGCACCCGACGCCGGGCACTACTACGCGGCCTCGGTCACCGCACAAAAAGCCGGCGAGCCGGAACAAAGCACCCAATGGCTGGCCGAGGCCGTACGCCAGCAACCGGATAATCCACGCTTTGCTGCCGACTACGGCATGCGCCTGGCCGCCACCGACACCCCGCAACAACGGCGCCTGGCCATTCCCCACCTGCAACAGGCCACCGGTGATTTCCCCGAGGACTATCGCCTGGGCGAAACCCTGGCCTGGCGTTACGCCGAAGTCGAAGACAGCGCCGCCGCCCGTAAGGAGCTGCGCCGGGTCATCGACCTGGAACAGAACCCGGTGGCCGCTGATGACGAGAGTGGCAGCCTGGAAGCGCGCCGCTATCGCCAGCGCCGCGCCCACGAGGCCCTGTCCCGACGCGACAGCGTGACCATCGCCAGTACCTGGTCGCCGGGTGGGGTCTCCACCAACAACAACCTGTTGCCCGATAGCGGGGTCAAGGGCGCTCGGCGCAGCCCGCAGTCGCAGAACGTACAGGTCGCCATGTGGGACCACGCCCTGGGCGAGGAGCCGAGCCGCAACGGCAGCACCCTGTCGGTCTATGGCCGTACTCTGCTGGGTGGCCTGGGACGCTCCTCCTACGCCGAATCGGCCGCAGCCGGGGTCGGCCTGCGCTACAAGCCCTGGGGCAACGCCAACGTCAACTTCTACGGCGAGATCTACAAGCAGAGCCAGTTCGACGACCGCGACAACCATGGCCTGAGCCTGGGCCAGATGCTCGATCCCGGGCGGCTGCTGGACCAGCTCAACGATCATCGCAAGCGCGGCCACACCAGCACCGACTACCTGCTGCGGGCCACTGCCTCGGTCCTCGACCAGGGCCGCTACCGTAACGACTGGCGCATCGACGAAAGCGACTGGGACGAACGCTTCCTCTATCTGGACGCGGCCTGGTGGACCAAGGCCGGCGACCACCAGTGGCTGTCGCGCTACCAGCAGGGCCATGCCTGGAAACTGCCGGTAAGCACCGCGCAGACCATCATGCCCTACGGCTTTCTCGAATTCGCCGCCCAGGACCCCAGCAACGACTGGCGCCAGGACCTGCGTACCGGGCTCGGCCTGCGCTGGCAATACTGGTTCGATGACGACAAATACAACGCCTACCGCTCGCGCCTGACCGTACGCACCGAGTACCAGCAATCCCTCGGCGGCAATCTGTATGAAGGTGGCAACGGCATCCTGGTGGGCGTGGAGCTGAATTTCTGATGAAACGACTGATGTACATCACCCTGCTGTGGCTGGTCCTGGGCCTGCCGGCCCAGGCCGAGGAGCGACTGTTCTACCAGCCCCTGAACAGCGATGCGGCCCTGGGCCGCGAACAGTGGCGCAAGATCTGGCAGGACAGCGCCCGCAACGGCGTAAAGACCCTGATCGTGCAGTGGACCGCCTACGGCGACTCGCATTTCGGCGACGCCCATGGCTGGCTCGCCGACAGCCTGCGCCAGGCCCGCGAACAGGGCCTGCAACTGGTGCTGGGCCTGTACATGGACCCGGCCTACTACCAACGCATCGAGCAACTGGACAGTGCCGGCCTGGAAGCCTACTGGCAGGCTCAGTTGGCCACCTCCCTGGACCGCCAGCGCAAACTGCGCGAAGACTGGCAATTGTCGGTCAGTGGCTGGTACCTGCCCATGGAGCTGGACGACCTGCACTTCCTCGATGCCCAGCGCCGGACCACCCTGCAACGTCAACTCGAGGACTTCGCCCGCCAGCTCGACGCGCCGCTGCACCTGAGCGCGTTCAGCGCCGGGCACCTGGCGCCCCAGGTCAACGGTGCCTGGCTCGGTGATCTGGCGAACGCCGGATTGCAGGTCTGGTGGCAGGACGGTGCCGGTACCGCGCGCCTGTCGCCGCTGGTGCGCGACAGTTACGCCAATGCCCTGCCCTGCGGGGTCGGCATCGTCCGCGAAGCCTTTCGCCAGACCAGCGCCGAAGGCCAGCCGTTTCAGGCCGAGCCGGCCCCCCCTGACACCCTGGCGGCCGGTTGCCATGCCACGGCCGTGTTCTCCCTGCGCTACCGACCCTGGGGCCAGGCCTTGCGCACTCCTTAGCTCACCCAAGGGCCGGCGATGTTCAGGACCATTGAAGAACAGGTACTCAGCCAGGCCGCCCCGGCGGCCTTGAAGAACGAGTTCGCCCAATACGATTTCGAACGCCTGCACAGCTTCTGCATCCTGACCTATATCGCCAGCCTGAGCATCTGGCTGATCTTCGACCTGATCGTCAGCTTTCCCGGCCAGCAGGGCTTCACCTTCCTTTCGCTGGTATTCCTGACATTGCTGGTGATCAACACCATCATCCTGGGCTTCACCCGCAGGGCCCGGCACTTCCAATGGGTCAACCTGCTGTTCGTGCTGGTCATCGCCCTGGCCGTGCGGCTGGTGATCGAAGGCCTGCCCATGGACCTGCACCCGGTCTGGCTGATCCTCGGCGCCTCGAGCATTCTCTACAGCGCCTCGGTGATGCCGTTGCGGCGCTGGTCGTTCTTCGTCGCGGTGCTGATCACCTGGAGCGTACTCAACCCCTACTGGATGACCCGCACCTCGATCACCGAACTCAAGGGCCTGATCGTCCTGGCCTACTCGCTGTTCCTCACCGCACTGACCCTGTACAGCTTCATCACCTTGCGCCAGGCCCGGCTGTACAACTACATCATGGCCAAGCGCTTGCTGGAGCAGGCCTATGTCGACGCCCTGACCGAGATACCCAACCGCCGCTCGTTCATGGCCCGCGCCGGCCAGCGCATCAAGGCACAGCCTCGCGAGCCCGAGCATTACCTGGCAATGATCGACATCGACAACTTCAAGAGGATCAACGACCGGTACGGGCACGATATTGGCGACGAGGTGCTCAAACGCATCGCCGCTGACATCCAGTCGGTCATGAAGGATTTCGACTACGCCCGGCTGGGGGGCGAGGAGTTCGCCGTCTACCTGTCGGGCGTGCACCACGACCACGTCGAGGCCCTCGCCGCACGCCTATGCCAGGTGGTTCGCGAACAACCGACCCGGCACCCGGCCACCATCAGCATCGGCCTGACCCGGATCGAGGACGATGACAGCCTGAACCAGGCACTGGTCAAGGCCGACCAGGCCCTGTACCAGTCCAAGCACGGCGGCAAGGACCGCTATACCTTCCACCCCTGAGGCCTGCGGCAATGCAGCGCCGCGACCGGTCGGTCAAATAAGATAGACTGCCGCCCTATCTTGTCCAGGCGCCCCCTTGATGCCCCCAGAGCACGCCCCCAAGCCCTATACCCTGCTGGCGATCGACGACGATCCACAATCCTTGATCGTGCTCTCCAAGACCCTGACGGCCGAATACGAAGTGCTGCTGGCCAAGGACAGCGAGCAAGGCCTGGCCCTGGCCCGCAGCGCCGCTCCCGACCTGATCATCCTCGATATCCTGATGCCCGGGATGGATGGGTTCCAGGTGCTCAGCGAGCTCAAGGGCCAGCCGGCGACCGCCGCCATCCCGGTGATTTTCCTGACCTCGCGCAGCAGTGTCGAAGACGAACGCCTGGGCCTGCTGCTGGGCGCCGCCGACTACATCGCCAAGCCGATTTCACCACCGGTGGTACTGGCCCGGGTGGCGGCGCAACTGAGCTATCGCGACAAGCCCCTGCACCGCCCGCAGCCGGTGGCCGAGCCTTCGGCCGGCAGCGACATGCGCGACGGTTTCATCGCCGCCCTGGCCTTGCAGCTGGCGGGCAACCCGAGGATCCGCCTCGATGCGCTGCTCGATGGCCTGTCGATCCTGCTCGACAACAGCACTTGCCAAGGTGAGCCAGCGATGCTGCGCAACGCCGCATGCCTGGCGCTGATGGGGCTCGGCCAAGCGACAGCCATCGGCCCGGCCCTGGCCCACGGCCAAACGCTGATCGAAGAGATCCTCGCCCACGCCAACCCGGAAGACCCCATCCTCAACCTCGCCTGGAACCTCACCCAGGCCCAGGCGCTGTTCCCGGATGGCTCGGCCCAGCCTCTGCCGGCCTCCCTGCCGCTCCCGGCCCGGCTGTTCGCCCTGGCCCTGGACTATCACCTGGAGCTCTTGCAACCAGGCACCGACCTTACCGGTCGGCATGCCCGGGCCATGGCGCGGATGCAGGCACAACCGGGGTTCGAGCAATGCATCGAGCGGGACCCGGAATCACTCTCGGCGGCCTTGTTGAGTTCGTCACAGACCTTTTTCGGCCTTTGAACGGACAGTGAACCTCGCCCATGCCTAACCTCGCTGACCTGGAACTGTTCGTGCTGATTGCCGAACTGCAAGGCCTGTCGCCCGCCGCACGCATTATGTCGATCACCCCGGCCGCCGCCAGCCTGGCGCTCAAGCGTCTGGAGAACCGCCTCGGCGTGCGCCTGTTCACCCGCTCCACGCGCACCCTGAAGCTCACCCCCGAAGGCATGCGCTACCTGGAAAGCGCACAGCACGCGCTGAAGATCCTGGCCAATGGCAAACGCTCGTTGACCCACGACGACGGCATGCTGGAGCTCACGGTGTCTTCCGACCTGGGCCGCAACCTGCTGCTGGACCTGCTCGCCCAGCTCAAGCAGGAACGGCCGCGCCTGTATATCAAGCTGGCCTTGAGCGACAAGGAAGAGGACCTGCTCAAGGGCCGCTTCGACGCCGCGCTGCGTTATGGCAAGAGCCTGGCCCTGGACCTGGTGGAACTGCCGGTACTCAAGCAGCACCACTTCATCGCCTGTGCCGCGCCCGACTACCTGGCCGCACACGGCACGCCCGAGGCACCCGAACAACTGAGCCAGCACGAATGCATCATCTGCCACAGCATCGGCCGGCCGGAGAGCCATTGGCGCTTCCATGCGCCGGGCCAGGTCGAGGACGTGCGGGTACAGGGGCACTTCTGCTGCGACGACGGCGACGCCGCGCGGCGCTGGGCGGTGGCCGGCCACGGTGTGGTCTATCTACCGTTGTTGAACGTGGTCGAGGACCTGTTGGCCGGGCGCCTGCTGCCCCTGCTTCCCGGCTGGCAGGCCGACGCCGCGCCCTTGAGCCTGGTGGTGTCCCATCGCTCGCAAATCACCGAGTCGCTGCGGGCCCTGCACCAGTGCCTGGCGCAACACTGTGCGCAGCGCATGGCGCGTTATCAGGAACTGATCCGGGCCGCCAGCTAGCCCTGGGCCATGCCCCGCTCGACCAACAGTTCATGGGCCTGCCGGAACTCCAGCCGGTAGATCCGCTCCTGCAGCGCGCGCAAGGCAGTGCAGCGGCTCTGCTCGCAGAGTTCATCGATCAGCCCCAGGGCCTGTGCGTTGTGATCGCGCAGCAACTCGGCCAGGCGCTGCAGCTTGAGCCGTTGCTGATGATCCAGCCGCTGGTGCGCCGCTGCCGGCGCAGCCACCCCGGGCAAGTTCGCCAGCTCCGCCAGCAGCGGCTCCAGGCACTGCGCCAACTGCTGGATCGACAGCGCCAGGTCGCCCCCTGCGGTGCACTGCGCCTCCAGGTGCCTGGCGGCCTCGGCCAGGGCCGTGGCGCCGATGTTGCCGGCGGCGCCCTGCAGGCCATGGGCGAGAAAGCCGATGCACTGCAAGTCGCCGGCGGCGTGGGCCGACCACAAGCGCTGGAGGGTTGGCCGCTGGTCATCGCGAAAATCCGCCAGCAGCTTGTGGTGCAGCGCCAGATCCTGGTTCACCACCGCCATGCCCAGCGCCGAATCGATGCCCGCATGATCCGGCGCGGGAACAGCCCCGGGCAACTCGCGCGCAAGCGCCTGCAGCGGCAACTCCCGGCGCTTGATCCAGCGCACCAGGGTCCGGTAGAACGCCATGACCTCCAGGGGCTTGCTCACCAGGTCATCCATGCCGGCAGCCATGACCCGGCCCTGGACATCGGCCTGGCTGCTGGCGGTCACCGCAATGATCGGCAGCGAACGCAGGTGGGCGTAACCGCGGATCTTGCGCGTGGTGCCATACCCGTCCATGACCGGCATCTGGCAGTCCATCAGCACCGCGTCGAAATGTGCGTCCTCAAGCAGTAGCCCCAAGGCCTCGGCACCGTTGGCAGCCAGCACCACCCGAGCCCCGGCACGCTGCAACAGGCCCTGCAACACATCCTGGTTCAGGCGATTGTCCTCGACCACCAGCACCCGCGATCCCGCCAGCAGTTGTCCGTGCTCGTTGTCCCTGAACAGCACCGCCGCGGGGCTCACCGAGGGCGCTGGCAATTGCACCTGCGCCGCTCGGGGCAGGATCAACTGCACATTGAACTTGAATACCGCCCCCTGCCCCGGCGTGCTGCGTACCCAGATATCGCCCTGCATCATCTGCACGAGCTTCTTCGCGATGGTCAGCCCCAGGCCACTGCCGCCGTAGCGCCGGCTGATGGAGCGGTCCGCCTGGACGAAGGCATCGAACAAGCGCAGCTGTTGCTCCTGGCTGATGCCCACACCGCTGTCGGTGACGCTGAAGCACAACAGCACCTTGTCGTCCCATTGGCGCACCAGGCACACACCGATACAGACATCGCCGACCTCGGTGAACTTGATCGAGTTGTCCACCAGGTTGGTCAGCACCTGGGCCAGGCGCGCGGGGTCGCCGAGGTAACAACGCGGCAGCGCGGCCGGAATGTCCAGGCGCAGTTGCAGCGCCTTCTCTTGCGCACGCTGGCGCACCAGCAGCAAGACATCGTCCACCAACTGCCGCAGGTCGAAGCAGACCTGCTCCAGGCCAAGCTTGCCGGCTTCGATCTTCGACAGATCGAGCACGCTGTTGATGGTGCCCACCAGGTGCCTGGCGGCGCGGTCGATCTTCTCGATGCAGTCGCGCTGCGCCCGCTCCAGGGGCATGTCCTGCACCAGGTGGGCCATGCCGATGATGGCGTTCAGCGGGGTGCGGATCTCATGGGACATGCTGTCGAGGAATTCCGACTTGGCCTGGGTGGCCAGCTCGGCATCGCGCCGCGCGCGCTGGACCAGGGCTTCGGCCGCCTTGCGCTCGCTGATGTCGAAGATCACCCCGTCCAGGTACTGCGGTACGCCATCCACGACGATGGTCTGGCCCTTGTCATAGACCCAGCGCACCTCCTGGCTGGCGGTGATGATCCGGTACTCCAGCATGTAGCTGGCATGGCCCAGGCAACGGTCGAATGCTTCCAGGTCATCGGGGTGGACCCGCTCGCGATAACTGTGCCCGGCCAGGAAATGCGCCGCCGTGAAACCACAGAGGCCGTCGATGGCATCGCTGACGAACACCATGGTCCGCGCGGCATCCGGCAGGCTGCGAAACACCACCCCGGGAATGTTGGCGATCATCGATTGCAGCTTGCCCTGGCTGTCGACGATCGACTGCTGCACTTGCACTGCCTCGCTGATGTCCTGCAAGACCCCGGTGACCCGGATCGGTGCGCCAGTGGCATCGCGCTGCATGACCCTGCCGATGTCCAGCACCCACAACCAGCGCCCGCTCTTGCTGCGCATGCGGTACTCGGCACGGTACTCGGGCGCTTCGCCGTCCAGGTGCGCCTGGAGCCGGGCCAGCACCGGCCCATGGTCCTGGGGATGGACCAGGCAGGCCCAGCGGTCCAGGCCATGGCCGAAGGCCTGGTCCAGTTCTTCCTTGCTGTAGCCGAGGATCCGCAACCAGACATCGTTGTTGATGACGATGCCCTGGCTGACATTCCAATCCCACAGCCCCAGCGCCCCGCTTTGCAGGGCCAGGTCCAGGCGCCGTTCGCTCTGCTCGATCCGCGCCAGGTCGGCCTTGTGCCGCCTGGCATCGCCCAGGCGCCGCACGCCGCCCCACAGCAACAACAGGAACACTGCGGCGCTCACACCCTCGATCAGCAGCACTTGCCCCACCGGCAGCACCCCGTCCAGATCGCCCAGGGTGACCAGGGTCCAGGGACCGCTGGGGTCGTTCCAATCGAACTCGACCCGGGACAGGCTGTAGCGTCGCCCATCCAGCTTGACCAGGGGCTCGTGGACATCGAATGGCAGGCGTTCGGGAACACCGTGGGCGAATGGGTAATCGCCGAACTGGCCAGCGGACTGCGTATTGAAGTCGGATAACGACCAGGCGCGGTCAGCCTTGAGCAGGAACTCTGGAGCGCTGGCGGCCACTACCACCCCACCGGGCGACAGCAGCATCTTCAGGTCGTCGCCATACTGCTTGCCCAGGCGGGCATCGAGCTGCTCGCCGTCGAAACGCACCACCAGCGCCCCGATCACCCGGTCCTGGCGGGTGCGCGACTCATAGACCGGAACCGCCATGTAGAACATCCGCGTACCGGTGCTGCGGCTGATCGCGCCATAGACACTGCTGCCCCCCGCCAGCGCCACCTTGAAGTAGGGCCGGAAGGCCACGTTCAACCCCAGCGGCGCCTGGCCCTGGTGATCATGGGCGGCCACCACCACGCCGTCCCGGTCAAGGACGAAGGCGTGATTGGCGCCCAGCACCATGGTCAGCGCCTTGAGCGGGATAGCCGCGCGCTCCAGCAGCTCGGCGCGGGGCTCGCGCTCCAGGATCACCTGCTTCAGCGAGGGGGTATGACGCCCGAGAATGGACAAGGCGCCAATGGCAAAGCCATCGGACTTCCATTGCTGCAGGTCCGCCGCGTACTCCCGGGCCTGCATCTGGCTGCCGGCCCGGTAGACGTCCTCGACCTGCAGGCGATAACCGTTGCCCAGAACCACGGCGGCAGCGACCGCGAGCACCACGCCCAGTGCATAGCAACAGCCCCTGTGGCTGTCGAAGAAGTTGGTCAACCTGTGCAACACCTCGCCCCTCTACCCCATGAACCCGTATCTGCTGGACCTGTGCCTGGCGAACCTGTACCTGGCGTCCGGCCCATGACCTCAGCGCGCCGCCAGCCGGCGTGGAAACTCCGGCGGCAAGAAATCGCGGTCAGGATCGTAGTCGGCCTTGAGGTAATCACAAAGCGCCTTGAGGTCCTCGGGCGACAAGGTTCCCGCCGCTTGCTTGAGCCGCAGGGTGTCGAGAATGTAGTCGTAGCGGCTGTCGTTGTACTGGCGCACGGCGTTGTACAACTGGCGCTGGGCTTCCAGCACATCGACGATGTTGCGCGTGCCGACCTGCAAGCCCAGCTGCGAAGCCAGCACCGCGCCCTGGTTGGAAATGATCGATTGGCGCCGGGCCCGGACCTGGTCGGCCCCGCTGTTGAGGCCGCGATGCAGGTTGCGGGTCTGCTCCACCACCTGGCGCCGCAGGTTGTCGTTGAGGGACTCGCGCTGGCTCATCCGCTGGTAGGCCTCGCGCACCTGGGAGGAGGTCTGGCCGCCACTGAACAACGGAATGTTCAATTGCAGGCCGACGGAACGCTGCTGGACATCGCCACCGTAGCCACTGCCACGGATATCGCTGTTGCCATAACCCAGGTTGTCGTTGTCGCCCACCTGGTAACGCAGCACCGCGTCCAGGGTCGGAGCGTGCCCGGCCTTGCGCGCCTTGAGGGTCTGCTGCGTCGCCTCCAGGGCGTACTGGCTGGCCTGCAAGGTGAGGTTCTGGCGTACCGCACTGTCGACCCAGCGCCGGGCGTCGTTGGGCTCGGGCAGCAGCACCGGCATGTCGTGCCGCAGGCCCTGGAGGGCCGGGTATTGCTGGTGCGTCAAGGTGTCCAGGGCCTCGAAGGCATCGTCGGTACGCTTGCGCGCAACAATCCGGTTGGCCTGCGCGGTGTCATGCCCGGCCTCGGCCTGGAGCACATCGGTGCGGTCCGACAGGCCCAGTTGCAAGCCCCTCTGGGCCAGCGCCAGCTGGCGCTTGAGCGCCGCCTCTTCGGCGGTGGCTGCGGCCAGGGCGTCCTGGGCCTTGAGCAGGCCGAAATAGGCCTGGGCGCTGTCGAGCATCAGTTTCTGCTCGGCCGCCGCCAGCTCCAGCATGGCCTGCTGGTCCTCGGCCTCGGCGGCCTTGAGGCCGAACCAGCGCTCGGCACGGAACACCGGCTGGTTCAGCACCGCCTGGTAGCTGGTGCCACTGCGCCGGGTGGCTTGCCGCGGCTGTTGCAGCGAGGTGCTGGTGCCGTTGTGCTCGGCGCTGGCCGACAGCGTAGGCAACAGCCCGGCACGGGCCTGGGGCACCGCCTCGGCACGGGCAGCCTGGTCGGCACGGGCCGCAGCCAGTTCGCTGTTGTTGTGCCGGGCATCCTGGTACACCCGCCACAGATCGCTGGGCATGGCCTGGGGCTCTGTCGCCCGGACCAGGCCGGCGAACGGCGACAACAGGATGAGCAAGCAGCCGGCCAGGGCTCGCGGCGATAAATGCATGGATTCGGTCATGGTCTGTTCTACGTAGGGAAAATCATTCGGCCGTAGCCGGGAAATGCAGCCACGGGACAGGAGAGGCATTGCGCCCCTCCTGTGGTCATTGCCGTGTCGTCAGGTCAGTGGTGGTGCCAGCAGCGCCTGGGTGGCCTGGCGGTTCTGCGGCAGGTGTTCACGAGCGCCACCGGTGTCGGCGAAGGCCGCCATGGCCCCGCTGAGCTTGGCCAGGCTCGGACCTTCGGCATCGACCAGTGCCGCCAGGTCATTGCTCTCTGGCAAGGCTGGGCGCTCACGCGACGCCAGCTCGAACAACCCGCCCTTGCTCGATCCGGTCTGGGCGAAGCCCTGCAACAGCTGCTCGACGCTGATCACCGCCGAATCGCCCTGCAGCTCGATCTGCAAGTGGCCATGCGCCGCGGCCTGGCTGCCCAGCACCTGGCGCAGCACCAGGGCCGAGCCTGTGCCGGCATCGGTCAGCAGCACATCGTCGCCCTGGCGGCTGACCAGGATGTCCTTGGCATCGGCCACCGGCATGATCAGGCGATCCAGGGCCTGGCCAGGGTCATCGTTGTCGATCACCACGGTACGGTAGTGCGCCCAGGTCTGCGCACTCAGGCGATAGGTATCGTCAGCGCTGCCGCCGTGCAGCACGACACTGTCGATCCCGGCGATCAACGGCGGCACCAGTTCATCCTGGCGGCCGTCGACACCGCCGCCTTGCAGCAGCAGCGAAGAACCCACTCGCTGGACGTTGCCGTAGTGGCCAAGCTTCTGCGCGCCCTGCGGCTGGACCTGGTACAGCGCCTGCTCCGCCGGGCTGTAGACGTAGGCCGAGTTCGGCGATTCGGCCGCCACGCCGATAAAGCGCAGGTCGCTGGCCGCGGCGATACCGTTACTGGCGAACATCTGCGCACTGGCGACATCGAACCAGCCCTGGGTGCCGTCACCTTGCAAGGTCAACACGCCCTGGGCCCGCCAATGCCCTGCCACCTCGGCCAGCGCCTGGGGCAAATTGCCCAGCCGCTCGCGCTGCCAGGCCTTGTCCAGCGCCACCAACTGCACCTCGCCCGCATTATTGCGCAGCAGCACCTCGCCCTTGGCCGTGGTCAGCCGCAACCCGGCATCCACCTGCACCGCAGAACGCAGCGGCACGTCGGACAGCAGCGCCGTGGCCGCCGGCACCTGCGCCGAGGCCACGAGGACCTGGTCTGCGGCGAATGCCGTCGCCAGCGCCTCGGCGGACATCGGTGCCTGCAGGTAAAGCTTGCCGCTCTCAGGCTCGAACAACCGGGCGCTGGCACTGGCGTCGTCGAAGCCGAGGAACTGCAGGGATTTGCCGTGCAACGCAGGTGAGGCCACCACCACCTGGCCATTGTGATACCAGACCGGCAACGCCCCCTTGCCATCGGTGGTCTTGGCCCCGAACACCGCCAAGGTCGCACTGCTGCCGTTGACGCTGGCCAGGTCTTGCCACCAGGTTGCTCGCCCCTTGAGCCAATGCTCGTTGACCGCCTCATAGGCCAGCTGGCCCGAGGCCTCGATGCGCGCCACGCGCCCATCTTCGGTCACGGCCACCAGGTGCCCGTTGAGCTCCAGCACGTTGGCCAGGGCCGGCAGGGCCAGGCGCAAGGCGCTCGGCTGGCTGCCGTCGAGGACCTTCTGCCCCGCGCCCTCCTGGCGGAACACCACCTTCTGCTGCTGGCTGTAGAAGAAAAACACCTCCGGGCCTGCGGGCTGCAACATGCTGCCAGCGAATACCAGATCCGGTGGAATCGGCCAGGCGCTGCGGGGCTGGCCCTGGGCATCCGGTGCGGGTTGCTCACCCTCGGGCGGGGCCAGGTTGGGCTTGATCAGGGTGCCGTCGCTGGTGCGTACCCAGTAGCGGTGCGCCACCTTCGCGTCGTCCAGGCCAAACACCGTCACCAGGGCCGCGGCGCTGGGCTCCAGCATCGGCGCACCGAGGCTGTAGACCGGCGTGGCACGCTCGGTGGCCTGCTCCTGGTAGCCCTGGAGCAAGGTCTTGAGCGTATCGCCATGCTGCTGGCTACGGGCCGACAGTTGCAGCAAGGCGTCATCGCCTACCACGCCCACCAGTTCCATGCGATCGCCGAGGATGCGGAAGTTCAGCTCGGCCTCGCGCTCCTTGAGCTGGTAGCGCCGGGCCAGGTAGACCGCGTCGCCCTCTTGCCAGAATCGGCTAATGCGTCCGGCGCTCTGGTTGAACGAGGGCGCGAACTGCGCGTCCACCTTGCCGGTGGCGATCTCGACACGCCAGGCCGCGGCGTTCTCGGCATCGACGAAGTAGGCATGGTCGCCGACCACCGCCCCCAACTGGGCATTGCGAGCCTGCTCCACCTGGGTGTCGGTGAACAGCATGCGCTCCTTGGCGACGTCGTAGAACGCCCGGCCGACATTGCGCCCGCCATGGCTGTAGTTTTCCACCGTCACATACTGGCCATGCAACTGGTGAGCCTTGGCCAACTCGCTCAGGTGCTGTTCGATACGCTGGCCCGGCACCTGCCATTTGCTCGCGTCTTCTTCCACCACCTGGGTGCTCAGGCTCGTGAAATCGACTTCACGCACCTCGCCCTTGGCGTTGACCAGCAGCACCTGGCCGTTGTGCGTCGGATCGAGCTTGACCACCACGCCGCCAACTTTCAGCTGGTCCTTCGCCACGCTGATGGACTGGTCCGCCAGTTGGCTGGTGTCGATGATCCAGCGCGACGCAACCGTGCCGGCCTCGCTGGCGAGTTCGACCTGGGCGCCTTCGTTGAGCCCCACCAGATAGCGCCCGCCGGAGCCCTTGACCTGGTAGTTCAGGTAGCCATGCAACTCCTTGGGCAACTCGGGGACGATCAACTGCCGGTCGCTTGAGTCCAGCAGCACCTCGACCGGGGTCCAGACGTACTCCTGGCGAATCCGCCGGATGGTCTCCTCGCTGGGGAAGATGTAGAAGTCGTAGTCGAAGCGCCGGTCCTCCTCGAGCCTTCGGATCACGTCGAAACCGGTGTCATGCCGGGTGGTGGCCCCGGGCAGGATCATGTACTCGTAGCTGATGTAGGACTTGGGCGTGCCCGGCAGGATCAGCGCCCTGCTGTCGCCATGCTCCAGGGCCTTGGTGTCCTGGCCGTAGCCGATGCCGCTGCGCACCTCGATCGCCTGGTCACGGTCGTGGATCATCCGCGGGAAGTCCCCGGCCCAGAAGAAGTAGTTGATCGCCCCGGAACCGGTGGAGCCATGGTGGGTACGGTAGATGTACTGGCTGTCGAAACCGATCTGGTTGTTGCGCAGGTCCAGGCGCTTGACCACAGCTCCAGCCAGCGGCACCAGCACCTGCTTGTCCGCATCGTAGCGATAGCCGTTGCCCTTGTAGGCCTGGTCCAGCGCGTCGAAGTAGCGCCCGACCGCCTTGGCGTCCTCGGCCACCGCGCCGAAGGCCTGGGCCAGCGCCGTGAAGCCCACCGCCAGGCCGCCGAGGATCACCCCCGCGCCACCCAGGGCCGCGGCCGCCGTCGAGGCGCCCAGCAGCCCGGCGCCGACCCCGGCGGCGCCGGTGACGAAACTGGCCGAATCGAACGCCAGCTGGGTGCCGAATACCGCCTTCTGCACATCGTTTTCGGCGTGGGCCAGCTCATAGGCATCGAGGCCGACCATGGCCCCGCCGAACAGCAGGCCCGCCCCTTCGTTGACCGTGTGGCCCAGGGTCGAGGCGAAGTCTCTGAGCGAGGTCTGGGCGGCCATGGCTTCGCCACGCAGCGCGGTGCGCACCAGCTCGGTGACCTTGGCCACATCCTGCAAGGTGCCATGGCCGATCTGCGCCAGGCCCAGGTAGCTGTGGATCTTCAGCGCAGTGGCCAGGTCCGGTGCGAGCGTTCCCTGGGCGGCCTCCTGGCGGTTCTTGTCGGCGAACCACTGGATCAGGGTCTGCACCGCGAACCCGGCGTTCAGGCCATCCACCGCCGGTGCTTCGCCGACGCCGGCACGGGGGCGGATCTGCCCGTGTTCCAGGGTGAAGTGTTCGTTGAACACGCGCATGTGCTCATCGACGAACCGGCGAAATTCGACGAAGGTGCCGTCCTCGGTGGCCAGCCAGCGGGGCTCCAGTTGCGGTTGGTCGCGGTTGATGAACTGCACCCGATAGCCGCCCTCCTTCGGCTCCTCGAGGGTGCCGATGATCGGTATCCAGTGACCGTCCAGCTGGTGCTCGGCGGCCAGGCGGATGCTGGCGGCCTCGAAGCGCGCGCCCCACTGTTCGGCGTCGAAGGTGGTCAATGCCGCGCCCAGGCGCAGGTCCTCGCTGACCCGCTGCTGGGCGCCCACCGCCTGCTCGACCTGGCGGCGCTGGCCAATGACCCCGGCCAGCTCCTGGGGACGGGACAGATCGGCGACATCCAGGCCGTTGCCCACCGGCACCTGGGCCATCTTGGCGGTGTCGATCTGTACCAGGTTGAAGGCCGGCTGCGACTGGCTGCCGAACGATCCGTAGTACGCGGCCAGCTTGCGCGTCACCAGGTGCTGTTGCATGGCACTGGCCAGCGCCTGGGTGGAATCGAAGGCAAAGATGCCCACATTCGGGTCGTAGAAGTAATAGCGCTGGCCTTCGGCCCCTTGTGTGCTGCCTACCATCATCGAGTGGTTCTGGGTATTGAGGGCGAACATCGCCGTGCCCTTGCTGGCGGCCAGCCGCGCCACCACCTCGGACAGCTTGAGTTGCCCCACCTCGGTCGAAGCCTGCACCGCGTCGACATTGGAGTGCAGGCGGATCAGGCTGTTCTTGAGCAGGGTCGAACTGCCCGCCTCGGGGTCGGCGGAGGCCAGGAACAGCTTCTGCACCAGGCTGTTGACGCCGGCCTCGCCGCCACTGGCCAGGGCCACGGCCATCGCCCGCACCAGCGGGTAGCAGCGGCCACCGGAGCGGTCGCCCACCAACGACAGGTAGAAATCCTGGGGCGCCAGCTGGCCGAAGACGCTGCCGGCCTTGTGGAAGTCTTCACTGAACACTGCGGTCTGGCGCAGCACCTTGTCGATGTATTCGGCCTGTGCGGTCTCGCTGATGCGTGCGCTCAGGGCACCGCGCTGCTGGGGCGTGAGCGAACCGTCGAGGAACAATCGCTTCATCTCCAGGGACGACATCTTGTCGTCCACCCCGGGAATCTTGACCTGGCGAAAATCCCGCAGGCCGTCGTTGAACGCCGTGCCCCGCGCACCGCGCTGGTAGGCCTCGGCAATGGCATAACGCTCACCGATGCTGCTGGTGCGCTCCTCGCCTCCGCCCTGGATCGCACTATCGTCGGTGCGCACCACCGCGGCGCTGCCCTGGCTGGCCTTGATCTGCTGCCAGAGCCAGGTCTTCTCCACCGAGCCGGCTTCACGCAGGACCGGGTCGTACTGCGCCCGGTAGTAATCCTGGGTGAGGTTGAGCTGCTTGATCTGCTGGTCGATCAGGCCCTTGTCGCTGGCCGTGCGCCGCCGATCCTGGAGCTCGAAGCGCTGGTCGACCACCTGCTGGATATCGGCGTTGACCTTGGCCTGGACCTCCTCGCGCAGCCGGTTCCAGGCGGCGATCGCCGGATGATCGGGAGCGAAGTCCCCGCCGCTGTAGACGCCGTCGGCCACCCCGTCGCTCGCCACCCCGAACTGGGCCGCGACCTTCTTCAGGTTCTGGTGCACCTGCTCGCGGTAGGCGGCGAACTCGCTGTGGTTGCGCGCCTGCACCTGGGCATCGGCGGTCTGGATCGCCAGGGGCTCGGCGCCCGCACGCAACTTCGGCCAGACCGTGTGGCCCTCGCGCTGGTACTCCTGACGCTGGAACACCAACTGCCACTGGCCATCGAGGTACTGCATGTAGGCCGCGGCCAGGCCTTCGGCGGTGCCGGCGACCTGATAGTCCTTGTAGTCGACCGCCATCACCACGTTGTCGTACAGCAACGAGCTGTTGACCCGGCCATCGTGGTAGACCCTGAAGGTATCGGCATCCAGGCTGGTCACCACCAGCGAGCAACCGGACAAGGTGCCGGTGAACAGGAAGCTGCCTGCTGCCGCGTGCTTGGGAATGTCCACATAGGCCGGCGCGGCATTGGCCTGGTTCGGCCCGTTGTAGCCGAGGAAGTACGCCGGCACGCTGTCGCCGCCGGCGGCGATCTCGTTGCTGCCATGCTCGGTATATTCGAGCTCGTACAGGTTCGCCGCGACCTTGACCAGTTGCACGTCGCCCTGGGCCGGCAAGCGCCCCGCCTTGACCAGCGCCTCGGCACTGAGGGCGTGGGTCTTGGCGAACTGCACGGGGTCGGCGGCGAACTGCTGGATGTCGGCGCTGCCCTGGCGCGGTTCGAAACCGCTGCCCAGCGATTCCAGCCCGGCCTTGAGCTGCAAGTCCTTGGCAGCCTGCCCCAGCAACGAGGGCATCGGGCCGATGCTGGTAAAGCGCGGAGGGTGGAACTGTTCGCTGGCGGGCAGGCCTTCGTTGACGATGGGCAGCACGCGGGCCATGACCCCGTCGTACAACTCGCCCTGCAATGCCTGCTCGTGGCCTTCGGCGCGATAGCGGTCGAACATCTGCAACATGTCCTGGCCGATGCTGTCCGCGCCCTGGGGCTCGTAGCGGGCGGCGACATACAGGGTCTCGAAGAACGAGTGATAGCCGTTGCGGATCATGAAGGCCGCATTGGCCATCTGGAACTGCCAGTACTGCTTGACGCTCAACGCACTACCGAACAGCTCCGGCAAGGCATTGCTGACGGTCTGGGTGGTGCCGGAAATCCCGCCCACGAACGGCGTGTCCAGGTCGTTCATGTAGCGGGTGGCGACATTCTCCGGGTCAGGACGGAACTGGTTGTAGCTGCGGTACTTGTCGTCCTCCACCAGCCAGGTGGCAGCGGCCTGGGCCTGCTCCGAGTGGGTATTGAGGATCAGGTAGGGATCGGGCTGGTTCAGCCGGTTGTTGATCACCACCTTGTCGGCGCCACCGGGTGGGGCCAGTTGGGCATGGGCATTGATCGGTGCCGCAGCCTTGCCCAGGCTGTCGGCCAGCGGGCGCAGGGCATGGAACAACGCCTGCTTGCGCAGGCTGCGGCCCTGCTCGCTGGCCAGCAACTGCTCGACCGCCGGGCGTAGCGATGCATCGATGGGTTCCAGGATCGCCGGGCCGCGTAACAGCAGGTCCAGCACCTTGCCGTCCAGGGCACGCTGCACCGCCACGGCATCGAACAACTGTATTCGCGGATTACCCGGATGCTGCGCCGCGTTGGCCGCGGCCACCCGCTGGTTCTCGGTATCGACCGCACGCGCCTGCCAGGGCTCGTACAGCGGCGCCAGCAGCAACCTGGCCTGGGCGATGTCGCTTTGCACATAACCACCGTCCAGGGCCTTGGCCAATGCCGGATCGTCCGCCAGGCGGGCTGCCAGGTCGAACAGCAGTGCGTCGCCGTCGGCGCTGTGCCAGGCCGACGCGGCGAACGCCTGCTCCCAGAGCACCTTGTTCAGGTTGTTGCCCTTGATATCGCGCAGGCTGGCGCGGCTGTGTTCCGGCTTCAACACCCCGGCCGGGGTGATGTGGTTGCGTTCGAGCAAACGGCCCAGTTGCTGGACGAAAGTCGCGCGTTCGCTGCTGCCCTCGAACAGGCGGCTGGCCTTGATACCACCGTTGCGCAATTGCTCCAGCTTGTCGAAGAACGCCGCGTTGTATTGATACAGGGCATCGGTCTGCGCCTGGCTCAGGTGGCTGCTGCTGACCTTGTCGCCCTCGACGGTGATCAGGGCAAACGGCGTTGCCGCGCGGTAGCCACCGTCCTGGGGCATTTCCAGCAGGTACTGGCGCTCGGTGAAACCCACCGAGCGCTCCAGCTCATGGATGTTGACGAAAACGCCGTCACGATCGGGGTGGTAGCCGTGCTGGCGATAGTCTTCAAGGCCAATGGTCTGGAAGCTGGCGATATCCGCGTTCTGGTTGATCAGCTCGCTCAAGGCGCTCCCCAGCGGCACTTCGCGGCTGACGCTGGTGCCGGGCGACTGGCCGGAAACCTGGATACCGACCTGGTTCGGCACCTTGCGATCGACCCCGGTCAGCAACAGTTTGCGGCCGTTACCCAGCACCTGGGCCTTGAAACCTTCACGCAGGGAGCTCTCCGACACCAGGTGGTTGGCGAAGTACTGCTCGACGAAGGCGGTCTTGACCAGCACCGAGCGGATCGGCGCGTAGGTCGGCGAACGCCGGGACGGCGGCTCGCTCTTCAGGCGGTACTGCTGCTGCCAGGCCAGGGAGCGGGCCGCGGTGCCGAAGGAGAAGTTCAGCACGCCGTCGGTGGGCACCACCAGCTTGCCGTGGTCGAGGAAGAAATCCTTGAAGCGCCCGTCGGTGCTGGGATTGACCAGCGCCACGTTCATGCGGATGTAGCCGGGACGTTCCTCCATCAGCAGCAGCGAGAGGTTCACCGGCAGCTCGTCGGAGCTGCGCGGCGGCTTGGCCAGCGCCGCCAGGCTCGCGGCCTGTTGCGCGGGCGCGGCGTCGAGCAGGCTCGCGTAGCGGGCACTGACGTCCTTGTAGGCCTGCAACTCGGAAAACAGGGTGACGTAGGACTGGCTGAAGGTGGAGTCGGCTACCTGGATGGCCAGCTGCTGTTCCAGGCGTTTGATCCGCCCCTTGAGCTTGTCCTGCTTGGCCTGGGCGCTGGCCACCAGGCTCTTGTGCTCCAGGCGCTTGGCGCCCTCGGGGCTGAGCACGCCCAGGGCCTTGAGCCAGGTCCGCTCATAGTGGCTGGTGGCCGTCTGCTGGCGGCTGTAGAGCAGGATGTCGCGGTCCAGTTGCTGCTTGTAGGCGCTGGTCGCCGGGGTGTCGGCAATGGCGTTCATCTGCTCGCGTCGTTGTTGCAGGGTCTTGAGCTGGTCACCGATCGAGACCGGGTTGTCCTGCATCTGGTAGTGCTGGGCGGCCAGCACGCTGAGGGTGCTCTGCTGCATGTCCAGCAGGCGCTCGCCGACCTCGGCGATGTAGCTGGCGCGCTCGTCGGCGCTCATGTTGAACCATTCGGTCTGCCTGCCGGACGCCTTGATGTGCTGGTCGACCAGGCTGTTGAGCAGGCGCGTGAAGTCCTTGGACATAAAAGCCATTGCGGTGATCCTCTGTCTGTTTTACGGCGGCCCTTGGTGTCGCCAAGGGCCCTCTAGGGAGATGCGGGGTGGGGAGACATGGCTGGTTGGTGAGCCCTCCTGCCGTCGGTGGAATCAATCGTTCATCTGCAAGGCCCATTGCCGGGCGTACAGGCCGTCCAGGGCGAGCAGTTGTTCGTGGGTGCCCTGTTCGAGTACCCGCCCCTGGTCGATGACCAGGATGCGGTCGGCGTGGCGCAGGGTATTGAGGCGATGGGCCACGCTGATCACCGTGCGGCCGCGGGCGATGTCCCGCAGGTTGGCCATCACCGCGGCTTCCGACTCGTAGTCCAGGGCGCTGGTGGCCTCGTCCAGCAACAAGATCCCGGGGTTGCCCAACAAGGCCCGGGCCAGGGCGATGCGCTGGCGCTGGCCGCCGGATAACTGGCCGCCCCGCTCGCCGACCTGGGTCTCGTAGCCCTGGGCCAGGGCCTCGATGAAATCGGCCGCGCCCGCCAGGCTGGCGGCGTGCCGGACCTCGGCATCGCTGGCCTGGGGCCGGCACAGGCGGATGTTCTCGGCCACGCTGCCGGCGAACAGCACGCTTTCCTGGAGCACCACGCTCATGTTGCGACGCAGGGCCACCGGGTCGGCGATGGCCAGGTCGATGCCGTCCACCAGCACCTGGCCGTGCTGGGGCACGTAGAGCCGCTGCAACAGGCGGGTCAGGGTCGACTTGCCGGAACCCGAAGGCCCGGTGACGCCGACGAACTCCCCCGGGTGGATCTCCAGGTCGAGGTTGCGCAGGATCTCCTGGCCGTCTTCCTCATAGCGAAAGCGCACGCCCTGGAACTTCACCGCGCCCTGCAACGCCGGCACTGAGGCCAGGCCGCCGCTGCCGCTCTCGCATTCGGTGTCGAGGATGTCGCCCAGGCGTCGCAGGGAAATCAGCGTGTGCTGGAAGTCCTGCCAGACCTGGGCCAGGCGCAGGATCGGCTCCACCACATGCCCGGCCAGCATGTTGAAGGCCACCAGTTGCCCCGGGCTCAGCCGCCCGTCCAGCACCAGCATCACCCCCCACCACAGCAGCAGCGCGGAACACAGCTTCTGGATCAGGCCAATGCCCTGCCCGGCCCAGATACCGACGATGCGGGTGTGGAACGCCGCACGTACATAGGCCGCCAGTTGCCGTTGCCACTGTTGCTGGAAGCCGCTCTCGATAGCCCCGGTCTTGATGGTCTCGATGCCGGTCACGGCCTCGGTAAGAAATGCCGTGTTGGCCGCGTTCAACTCGTACTCCCGCAGGGCCCGGCTGCGCAACAAGGGCCCCACGCACAACCAGAACAGGAAATACAGGGCCAGGGAGCCCACCACCACCCAGGTCAGCAGCGGCGCATAGGCGTACATCACGGCGATGAACAGCCCGCAGAAGGCCAGGTCCAGCACCAGGGTCAGGGCAGAGCCGGTGAGGAACTGGCGGACCTGCTGCATCTCGCCGACCCGGGCGATGATCTCGCCGGTCTGCCGGCCCTGGAAGTATCCCAGTGGCAGCTGGATCAGGTGCTGGTACAGGCGCGCGGACAACTCGGCGTTGATCTTGCTCGCCACGTTGCTGAACAGCCAGGAACGCAGCAGGCCGAACAGCGGCTCGAACAGCGCCAGGGCCAGCATGGCGATGCCCAGCACTTGCAGGCTGGACATACCGCGGCTGACCAGGACCCGGTCGATGATGTTCTCGAACAGCAACGGCGTGACCAGCGCCACCAGTTGCAGCATCAGCGAGACCAGCAACACGCTGCGAAACTGCCGTGCGTGCTTGAGGATCGACGGCAGGAACCAGCCGACTCCGAAACCCTGGGTCCGGGGCTCGACATGCCGCTCGGCCAGCAGCAGTACCCGGCCATGCCAGAGCCCGGCAAGCTCCTCGCCGGACAGGCTCTGGCACTGCCCCTGCAACGGCCAGAACAGCCGCAGCCGGTCACCGTCCACCGCGTCCAGCACCGCCCAGCCCCGGGTAGTCTCCAGCAATGCCGGCAACGGCAGGTTGTGCAGGCGCCCCAGGTGGCTGTGCACCGCCCGTGCCCGCAGGCCGATCCAACCGGCGCAGCGTCGCAGGTCGAGGCTGTCGGCCAGGCCCTCGACCCGGCCCAGACGATGCTGCAATTGCGCCACGCTGATGCTCAGGTCGAATCGTCTGGCGGCCCAAGCCAGTGCATGCAGGCCAGTATCGAGCATCGTCGGCGCCTGTTCGACGGCGGGATTGAAGGCTGTGCTCATGCTCAACGCTCCCGCAACGCTTCGGACTGGTACTCGCGGATCGGCCCCAGCAGGTAGTTGATCACCCGCCGTTCACCGGTGCGGATCTCACCCGTGACGCTCATCCCGGCTTGCAGGGGCATGGGCTGCTGTCCCTCGGCCAGCGTCTCACGCGCCAGGCGGATACGAGTCGGAAACACCAGGCCCAGCTGTTCATCCTTGATGGCGTCGCCGGAAACATGCTCCACCGTGCCGCGCAGGGTGCCGTAGCGGGTGTAGGGAAAGGCGTCGACCTTGAGCTCCACCGGCTGGCCGGCCCTGACGAAACCGACGTCCTTGTTCAGCACCATGACCTCGGCATCCAGCTCGGCGCCTTCAGGCACTATCACCAAGAGTTGCTGCGCCGGCTGTACCGCGCCGCCCAGGGTGTGTACCGCCAGTTGCTGGACCACACCGTCCACCGGTGCCAGCAGGGTCTGCAGGCGCTGGCGGTCACGGCCACGGATCAACTGCTGCTCGAGCACGGCGACATCCTGGCGGCTGCGGTTGAGCAACTCGTGCTGCTCGCGCTGGGTCCGGGCCAGGAAGCTGTCGCGCTGTTCCCGGCGGTTCTGCGCCTGGGCCTTGAGCACCTGCAGCTCGGCATGCTGCTGGGCCAGGGAGCGCTCGACCTCCAGCTGTTCCTTTTCCTGTTCGAGCAACTCGACCCGGGGCATCAACTGTTCGGCGGCCATCGCCCGGCGCGCATCGAGGCGCCGGCGCACGTTGCCGGCCAGTTTGCCCAGGGCGGCGATCTCGCCGTTGCGGGCCCGTTGGCTGGCCTGGTTGATGGCGATCTCGGCATTGAGGCTGTCGAGGTTGGCGCGGATCTCCTTCCAGCTGCTGGCCAACTGTTGCCGCGCCGCCGCGACCTGCTCCGCGTCCAGGCCCGCAGGTGGCTGGTAGCTAGCCAGCGGGTCCTCGCTCAGCAAGGCGCGGGCCCGGGCCAGCTCCAGGCGCTTGAAGGCCAGTTGCGCACGCAACTCGCCGAGCTCGGCATCGATGCCGATGGGGTTGAGCGCCACGAGCACGTCGCCGGCCTTGACCCGTTGCCCATCGCGTACGTGGATCGCACGGACTTCGCCGGCTTCGTGGGCCTGGATCACCTTGGTGTAGCTGGAGACCATCAGGCGCCCGGCGGCACTGGCGTGGATGTCGAGGAAACCGAGGATGGCCCAACCCAGGGCCAGGGCGATGCTCAGGATCAGCAGCAGGGCCGTGCCTCGCGCCCAGGGTGCGGGTGGGCGCTCGACGATCTCCAGGTAACCGGGCTGGAATTCGTATTCGTCGCGGCTGCGTTGCACCAGGGCCGGGGCCGCGCGCAACAGTTGCCAGGCGCGCCGCCAGGCAGTCAGCAGGCCTTGCATCATTCGCCCTCCTTGCGCAGCGCCTGTTGCAGCGCCCACAAGCGCGCATAGCAACCACCGTTGGCGAGCAATTGCTGATGGCTGCCCGATTCGCTGATGCGCCCGTGTTCCAGGGCGATGATCCGCTGGCAATGACGTACCGCGGACAGCCGGTGGGCAATGATGATCACGGTGCGCCCCTTTGCGATGCGCGCCATGTTGTCCTGGATCAGCGCCTGGGATTCGTCGTCCAGGGCGCTGGTGGCCTCGTCGAAGATCAACAGCCGCGGGTCGCCCATCAGTGCCCGGGCGATGGCGATGCGTTGCCGCTGGCCGCCGGACAGCGAGCTGCCGGCCTCGGCCAGTACCGTGTCATAGCCCAGGGGCAGGCGCAGGATGAACTCATGGGCACCGGCCAGGCGCGCCGCCTCGATCACGCTCTCCAGGGACGCGGTTGGCTGGCGCAGGGCGATGTTGTGCCGCACGCTGCGGTTGAACAGGTAGTTTTCCTGCAGCACCACGCCGATCTGGCTGCGCAACCAGGCCGGCTGCAACTGCTGCAGCGGTACACCGTCGATCAGGATGCGCCCGGCGTCCGGGGTGTAGAGCTTTTGCAGCAGGCGGGTGAGCGTGCTCTTGCCAGAGCCGGACGGCCCCACGATACCCAGGGTCTGGCCGGCGGCGATGTGCAAGTCCAGGCCCCGCAGCACCAGCTCCAGTTCCGGGCGATAGCGGAACGCGAGGCGCTCGATCCTTACCTCGCCGCGCAAGGCCTGCGCCGGGCGTCGATCGCCCTCGGCCTGCTCCACCGGCAGGTTGAGCATGTCGCCCAGCTTGTCCACCGACACCCGGACGCGGACGAACTGCTGCCAGACCTCGATCAGCTTGGCCACTGGCTGGCTGACGTGGGACAGCATCATGTTGAAGGCGATCAATTGACCGATGGTCATCTGCAGGTCGATGACCTTGCTCGCTCCCCAGCAGATCACCGCCACCGCCGTGACCTTCTGCAACAACGTCACCACCTGGCTGATGGCGCTGCCCAGGGTCTGGCTGGCAAACCCGGCCTCGACCATCTGCGCCGTCTGCGCCTCCCAGCGCCTTTGCATGCGCGGCTCCACCGCCAGGCTCTTGATGGTCTCGCTGCTGCTCACGCTCTCGTTGAGAAAGGCGCTATTGCGCGCCGCGCTGTAGAACTGGTGCTCGATGCGCTTCTCCAGCGCGCCGGTGCTGGCCCAGGCCAGGAGTGCGTAGAGCGGCAGGGTCAGCAGCACCAGCAGGGTCAGCGGCCAGGAGATCCAGGCCATCACCGCGAAGAACACCAAGGTGAAGGCCACGTCCACGCACAGGGTCAGCAGGGAGCCGGTGAGGAATTCGCGAATGCTGTCCAGCTCCTGCACCCGCGTGATGATCGCGCCTACCTGGCGCTGCTTGAAGTACAGCAGGGGCAGCCCCAGCAGATGGCGGAACAGCTTGACCCCGAGGCCGATGTCGATGCGGTTGGCGGTGTGCGCCGAGAGGTATTCGCGCAGCCCCTTGAGCAGCACCTCGAACAGGCCGACCGCCACCAGGGTCATCACCAGCACATCGAGGGTCGACAGCGCCCGGTGCACCATGACCTTGTCCATGACCGCCTGGAAGAACAACGGAGTCGCCAGGGCCAGCACTTGCAAGACCAGGGAACACAACAACACTTCGCCGAGTATCCGCCGGTGGCGCAGCAGTTCCGGCACGAACCAGGACAGGTCGAAACGCAGGCTCCCCTGGCGCAAGCGAATCACCTCGCCGCTCCAGGCCTCGGCCAACTCTGCGCGCTCGAGCACTTGCGGGGTCGGGGCAGTCGGGCGTTGTACCAGGGCCTGGGCTTCGCTAAGCCGGGCCAGCAGGACAAAGGCGCCGCTGCGGTCGCGCCAGACCAGGGGCAGCATCTTCGGGGTCAGGCGCTTGAGTGCCAGGCGCTCCAGGCGCAGGTCGACGCCAGCCTCCCGAGCGTAGCCCTTGAGCGCCTGGCGCAGGTTGTGCCCGCCTGCCGCGGCGCTGGCTCGTGGCGCGCGCTCCTGGGTCAGTTGCAGCAGCAATTGGCAACAGGCCAGGGCGCACTGGATGGTGTCCGTGGCGTCGGCCTGCGCCATCGCAGGACGTTCACCAAGAAGTGGCGATGCAGGGGTTTGGGGATTGACTGGCATAGACCGCTCGTTTCAAGACCCCGGGCTACAAGAACACGGGGACAGGGAGATTCGAGGCCAGTCTGCGGCAGCTATCCGGGAATGATAATCAGCCGCACGATTGAAAGCTTTCAAGCAAAACTTAAGCAATCAAAGCCTGCTTTCGAGGGTCGAACAGGCGCGCGCAGCGGGGGCCAGGCATGGACCGGGCAAAAAAAAGCCGGACTCGCGTCCGGCTCTGTCACCTCATGGATCTGGCGGATCCTGCCGGTGCATCCGCACCCGGGTCACCCGCCGTTCCTCGACCGTCATCACCTGGAGGCTCCAGCCTTGCCACTCCAGGCAATCGCCCTTGACCGGCAAGCGGTCCAGCAGGCTCATGACCAGCCCGGCCAAGGTCTGGTAGTCCTCGGTCGGCTCGGCGGCGAAGCCGGTGCGCTGGCGGATCTGCGCCAGGTTCAAGGCACCGCTGACCAGGAACCCGCCCTGCTCCTCGACGATGTCCGGACCTTCGATTTCGCTGGCGTCAGGCAACTCGCCAGCGATGGACTCGAGGATGTCGGTCATGCTCAGGACACCGACGAAATCGCCGAATTCGTTGATCACGAAGGCGATGTGGGTCGAGGCCTTGCGCATCTGCTCCAGGGCATTGAGGATCGTGAAGCTGTCCAGCAGGTTGATCGTGGTCCGCGCCAGGTGCGCAAGGTTCGGCTGGTTGCCGGCCAGGTACTCCTTGAGCAGTTCCTTCTTGTGCACGAAGCCCAGCGGCTCCTCCACCGCACCGTCGCGAATCAGCGGCAGGCGTGAGTAGGACGAATGCATCAGTTTCTCGCGGATGCTTTCGGCGTCGTCGGCCAGGTCGATGTAGTCGACGTCGGCACGTACCGTCATCAGGCTGCGGATCGGGCGTTCGGCCAGTTGCAGCACGCCGCTGATCATCACCCGCTCGCGGCGGTCGAACAGCTCGTTGGGCGCCATCTCGTCGCCTTCCACCAGGTCGGCGATATCCTCGCCCACCTCCTCCGCTGCCAGCTTGCGCCCGCCCAGCAGGCGCATCACCGCGTGGGCCGTACGCTCGCGCATCGGCCGCAGGCCCTGCATGGACTTCTTGCGCCGGGCCCGGGCGATCTGGTTGAACAGCTCGATCAGGATCGAGAAGCCGATGGCCGCGTACAGGTAGCCCTTGGGAATGTGGAAGCCCAGGCCTTCGGCGGTCAGGCTGAAACCGATCATCATCAAGAAGCCCAGGCACAGCATGATCACCGTCGGGTGGCTGTTGACGAAGCGGGTCAGCGGCTTGCTGGCCACGATCATCACGCCGATGGACACCACCACCGCGATCATCATCACTGCCAGCTCGTCCACCATGCCCACGGCGGTGATCACCGCGTCCAGGGAGAACACCGCATCGAGCACCACGATCTGCGCCACGATGGGCCAGAACAGTGCGTAACCGGCGTTGCTGGCCCGCTGGCTGACATGGCCTTCCAGGCGCTCGTGCAACTCCATGGTGGCCTTGAACAACAGGAACACACCACCGAACAGCAGGATCAGGTCACGGCCCGAGAAGCTCTTGCCCCATACCTCGAACAACGGCTGGGTCAGGGTCACCATCCAGGAAATACTGGCCAGCAGGCCCAGGCGCATCAACAGCGCCAGGGACAGGCCGATGATCCGCGCCCGATCGCGCTGATGAGGCGGCAACTTGTCGGCCAGGATGGCGATGAACACCAGGTTGTCGATGCCCAGCACCAGTTCCAGGACGATCAGGGTCAAGAGGCCAAGCCAGGCCGTGGGGTCTGCGATCCATTCCATACGATTCAGGTTCCTCAGGCGGCCAGGCGCGACACGGCGCCAAGGCGCAAGGCCTCGGGGACGTTCTGGCAAGGGTGGGAAGCGGCGGATGCCGGGAAAACGTGGCTACTGGCATGGCAGCCTGGGCGCCTGCGCCTCAGGATGACGCAGTGGCGTGGGAAAGCAGGGGGTAAGGCGGAATGAGAGCGCCGATTGGGGGGCTCCGAGAGCGTGTTCATGCAAGTCCTGAGTGAAAAAACGGATTTGGAGATTACAAGGCATGGGCCTCGTAGCCCCAGCGGCAAATCATTACAAGATTTTATCCGCCTCCAAGGACGCTGAGTGTAGCCGCTACCGCAGGCTGCGCACGGCTCGGTACGAGCCGTGCGAATGGGGTGCGCAGTTGGCCTGATCTACGCACCCGTGTGCAGCCTCGCAAGCCCGGCAACGGCTACACGAGGATTTGCCGGGGCAGAGCGGTTGCCCCAGTGGCGGTCAGCGACGGTATTCGCGGCGCACTTGCTCGATATAGCGAGTCACCGCCGGGGCCTGCTCGAAACGCCGATGGACCAGCGACAACCAGGAAGAGGCCGAGCTACCCAGGATCGGTCGGTACAGGACATGGGGCAGGCTGACATGGCCCACCACCGACTCCGGCACCACGGCGACACCCTGCCCCAGGGATACCAGGGCCAGCACTGCCACCAGGCCACCGGGCTGTACACCGAGCTTGGGGGCATAGCCGCCCTCGGCCGCCACCTGCAGGGTGCCGTTGATCTGCTCCGGCAGGATGAAGGTTTCATTGAGCAGGTGCTCGCAGGCGATCTGCGGCAAGCGGCACAACCAGGACTCGGCCGGCAGTGCCAGGACAAACCCTTCGGCATCCAGGCGAATGGCCTCGACACCCTCCGGCAGGGTCATGGGCGCACGGATATAACCCACATCCAGGCGCCCGTCGGCGATCCGCGCCGGCAAGGTGGCCATGGGGCATTCGCGCACGTTCAGGCTGACATCCGGGCAATCGCGGGCGAACGCCTGGACCTGCTTCTGCAGCAATCCCGAGTACATCGCCGAGGCCACGTAACCCAGCTCGATATGGCCGATCTCGCCACGTCCGGCACGTTGTGCATTGCGCTGGGCGAACTCGAACTGACGCACCGTGGCCTCGGCCTCCAGGAGCAACGTGGCCCCGGCCTCGGTGAGGCTGACCTCACGCTGCTGGCGCACGAACAAACGGGTCCCCAGCGCCTTTTCCATGTCCTGGATCTGCCGGCTCAGGGTCGGCGGCGCGATGCCCAGTTGCTCGGCGGCACGGGTGAAATTGCGCTGGCGGGCCACCGCCAGGAAGTAGCGAAAGTGACGAATGTCCATAAATGCATTAGCTCAAAGGTAATGAACTAGCGGTCAGTGGCTAACGAACCACGCCAACGACCGGGATAAGCTCGACGGACCTCCACACTAGAGAGAGCGTGCCATGCGCGTCAAACCCCTGCTTCTGGCAATGATCACCTGCTGCAGCCTGCAAAACGCCGTGGCCGCACAGACCCAACCCATTGTTGCCCACAAGGCAATCCTTACGCTGGAGCGCGCCCAGAACCTGCTCAAGGCCGCCCAGGAAACTGCCCAGGCCAAAGGCTGGCCTTGTGCGGTGGTGATTGTCGACGACGGCGGCTGGCCGATTATCGGTGCGCGCATGGACGGCGCCCCGGTAGTCGCCGGCATCGAACTGGCCCAGGGCAAGGCCCGCACCTCGGCGCTGTTCCGCCGCCCCTCGGGCGACCTGGAGAACGCGATCAACGGCGGGCGCCCGGCGGCCCTCAGCGCAGGCCTGCTGATGATGAAGGGAGCCCAGCCGATCATCGTCGATGGCCAGGTCATCGGCGCCATCGGAGTCAGTGCCGATACTCCGGCCCATGACGATGAAATCGCCCTGGCGGCACTGGCTACTCTCAACCGCCAGAGCGCGCCATGAACCGCCCACTGAACCCGCGCCTGACCCTGCTGACGGCGTCCGGGGTGTGCTCGCTGATCGTCCTGGACACCAATATCGTCGCGGTGGCCCTGCCCAGCATCGCCCGGGACCTGGGGGCCGATTTCGTCGATATCGAATGGGTTGTCAGCGCCTACATGCTGGCCTTTGCCGCACTCCTGCTGCCCGCCGGCAGCCTGGCCGACCGCTTCGGCCGCAAACGCACCCTGCTCTGCGGCCTTGGCCTGTTCATCCTCGCCTCCCTGGGCTGCGGCGCCGCGCCCAACGCCCTGGTCCTGGACATCGCCCGGGCACTCAAGGGCGTCGGCGCAGCCCTGCTGCTGACTTCGGCCCTGGCCACCATCGGCCATACCTTTCACGACGAGATGGAGCGCGCCAAGGCCTGGGCCTTCTGGGGCGGCTGCATGGGCCTGGCGATGACCGCCGCGCCCACGGTCGGCGGATTGCTCACCGAGTACCTGGGTTGGCGTTGGATCTTCTACTTCAACCTGCCGGTGGGTGCACTGCTGCTATGGAGCGTGCTGCGTAACGTCGAGGAGTCCCGCGATACACGGGCCGCCCGCCTGGACCCCTGGGGTAGCCTGGCCTTCAGCGCCAGCCTGCTCTGCCTGATCTGGGGCCTGATCGACGCCAACCGCATCGGCTGGAGCCATCCGGTCACCGTTATCAGGCTACTGGCCGGCCTGGTGCTGCTGGGACTGTTCGTATTGGTCGAGCGCATGCAACAACGCCCCATGGTGGACCTGCAACTGTTTCGCCATCCGCGCTTCATCGGAGCCTTGCTGGGCATGTTCGCCTACGCCGGTTGCGCCCAGGTGATGATGACCCTGTTGCCTTTCTACCTGCAGAACGGCCTGGGCTTCTCGGCCATCGCTTCGGGGCTGGGCATGCTGCCTTTCGCCTTGACCATGCTGGTCTGCCCACGGATCGGCGCACGCCTGGCCGGACACTATCCGCCCGCCACCTTGATGGCCGCCGGGTTGACCCTGGTGGGCAGCGGCAACCTGCTCAGCGCCTGGGCGGTGCATGCCGGGGGCTACCTGAACTTCGCCCTGGCGATTGCCGTGACAGGTGCCGGTGCCGGCCTGCTCAACGGCGACACGCAGAAGAACATCATGGCCTGCGTGCCCCGGGAACGTACCGGCATGGCCTCGGGGATGAGCACCACCATGCGCTTCAGCGCCATCATGCTGGCCATCGGCGTGTTCGGTGCCGTGCTGGGCAATCAGACCCGACAGCTGTTGCAAGACAGCCTCAGCCAGGTACCTGGGCCCTGGCTGGCGAAAGCACCGGGTATCGCCTCACGGGTAGTGGCGGGCGACATGCAAGGTGCCCTGGCCAACCTCCCGGACAGCGCCAGGGCACTGCTCGAGCCCCTGGCCCTACAGGCCTTTGTCGGCGGATTCACGCGGGTATTGGCGGTGGCCGGCGGCCTGGCCCTGCTGGGGGCGTTGTGCGTGGGCCGGTTGATGCGCAACCCCTTGCCCCAGGTCCAGGGCGTGGCCTTGAAGTCCTCCTGAGCAACGCCTGGCAACGGCTACAGGTGCGGTGCCAAAGGCGCCTGTAGCTCGCTTGCAATTTCATAACATTGCGCAAATTGCCCGGCTCACGCCCCGCGGTTAAGGTGCGCCCAGCCAATCCCCCTCCACCCCAGCGCCTGGAGACACCCGCCCATGAGCCCCGTACCACCTGCCGCCACGGCGTTGCCGGTGCCGATCAAGGTCGAGCTGCGCCCTCACGATCCGCAATGGGCCGAGCAGGCTTGCCGGGTCGCCGGCACCCTGCACGCAGCACTGGGCGACAATCTGCTCCAGGTCCATCACATCGGCTCCACCGCCATTCCCGGCATCGTCGCCAAGCCGGTGCTCGACCTACTGCCGGAAGTCCGCTCGCTGGCCGAGCTGGATGCCTGCCAAAGAGCCTTGCAGGAACTGGGTTATGCCTGGCGCGGCGAGCTGGGACTGCCCGGGCGGCGTTATTGCAGCCTCGACGATCCGGACAGCGGTCAACGTCTCGTGCAGTTGCATTGCTATGCCCAGGGCTCGCCGGAGATCGAGCGGCACCTGGCCTTTGCCGACCACTTGCGCCAACACCCGGGCATCGCCCAGCAATACCAGCAGGAAAAACTTCGCTGCCAGGCCCTGCACCCTGGCGACTCCCATGCCTACAGCGACTGCAAGGATGCCTGGATCCAACGGGTACAGGCCCAGGCATTGGCCGAACGGCAGCGCAACCACTGACCACAGGACGAGGTGAACATGAACCATCCACGGATCGTTGTACTGGGCGCGGGCATCGTCGGCGCCTCCATCGCCTACCACCTGGCCCGCCAGGGTGCCGAGGTGACCGTACTGGAGCAGTCCAGCCCCGGCTCCGGCGTCACCGCTCATTCATTCGCCTGGATCAATCCCCTGGGGGAGTTTCCTGCTGCCGCACGCCCCCTGCGCACCCAGGCCCTGGCCGACTACCGGCGCCTGGAGCAGGAACTACCGGACTTGCAGATCAACTGGTCCGGAGCGCTGTGCTATCACCCGGATGATGTCCCCTCGGCAGATGACCAGCAGCCCGGGCTTGCACGCCAGTGGCTGGATCAGGATCGGATCGGCCAATTGGAGCCCAACCTGCGCCAGCCGCCGGAACGGGCCAGGTTCGCCCCGGGCGAGGGCAGCCTCGACCCGCTAGCCGTCACCGACTGCCTGCTTGAAGGCGCTCGGCGCCATGGGGCTCGGATACTGCTCCAGACGGCGGCGCTGGAGTTACAAGTGCAGGGGCAGGACCCCGTCCGGGTCATCACCTCGACCGGGGTCCATCAGGCCGACCACGTGGTGCTGGCCACAGGCTGTGGCACGCCAGCCCTGCTGGCGCCCCTGGGCATCGAACTGCCGGTCCAGCCTTCACCGTCGATCCTGCTGCGCCTGGATGCCCCCCCAGGGCTGGTCAAGACCCTGGTTTCCAACGACCTGCTGGAGATACGCGAAGCCAGCGATGGCAGCCTGCTGGCGGCCGAGGACTATATCGACGCCCAAGGCCCCCAAGGGCCACAGGCCATCGCTGAACAGGCCCTGGCCAGCATCCGCCAGTCATTTCGCGGCGCCGAGTCGGTAACGCTGCGTAGCGTGGAGGTGGGCCAGCGCCCGATGCCTGTCGATCAACTGCCGGTTATCGGTCCATGCCACACGCATCCAAGGCTCTATCTGGCCGTGATGCATGCCGGCGTAACCCTGGCACCCACCGTCGGGCGCCTCATCTGCCAGGAGTTGCTGCAGGCGCGCCAGTGCGCCGAACTCGCCCCTTGCCGCCCGGACCGGTTCGGTCATTAACCCATCGCAGGACACCCGCAGCCGAGTCATCAGAACGCCGCCTTGGCGCTCAAGCGCAGGCTGCGCGGCTCGCCCCACAAGCCTTGGCTGTAGAAGCCGATCTGCTCGTAGTAGCGCTTGTCGAACAGGTTATCCAGGTTGGCACTGACCGACAGGTTGTCATTGACCTGGTAACGCGCCATCAGGCTGGTCAAGGCATAGGCGCCCTGCCCCACATCGGTCAGCCCCCCGGGGCTGGGTACCCGGTTGCGCGAGGTCCGGCTGTTCCAGGTAGTGCCACCGCCCAGGGTCAGTCGGTCCAGCACACCCGAGAGCCGATAGGTGGTGAACAGCTTGAACTGGGTCCTGGGAAACTCAGTGTTGATCGCCCGGCCATCGCCATTGCGCGCAATGAAGTGGGTATAGCTGGCGGACAGGTTCCAGTCGTCGCTCAGTTGGCCGCTCAGGTCCAGGTCGAATCCGTCGACCCGCGCCCCGGTGCCTGCCTTGTACGCCTGCTCGTTGGGTCGACCTTGCACGTTCACCCCGGGGATGGCCTCGGCGAGCCCCTCCTGCTGGGTACGGTAGACCGCCAGCGCGGCATTGAGCCGCCCCTCCAGGTAGGCCGCCTTGAGTCCCACTTCGTAGCTGTCGCCAGTCACTGGGTCGAGGATGCTGCCATTGGCCGTACGCGCGTTCTGCTGGTTGAAGATGCTGGTGTAGCTGGCGTAGGCGCTGTAGGTCGAATCGATGTCGTAGATCAACCCGGCATAGGGCGTGACTTCATTCTTGTAGCGGTACTGGCGCTGGGCGCCGTAGTAGTTCTGGTCGATCCGCCAGTCGCTGATCCGCGCGCCGAGGATCAAGTGCAACGGGTCGGCCAGGGACAGCCGGGTGACCAGGTAGCCGCCCGTCTGTCGGGTATGGGTGGCATCGCCAGAGGACCGGGTGCGTGACCACACCGGCTCGGGAATACGCCCGTTGCGCCAGTCAGTGAAGCTGCCGATCGCCGGAGTTTTGCCAGCGGGCTGGAACTGGTCGATGTTCAGGTCGTCGTCGATGCTCATCCAGCCCAGGCCCAGTTCATGCTCGCGCCCCAGTAACTGGAACGGGCCGCTGGCCGTCAGGTGCCAGGTATCGCGGCTGCGCTCGCCATCGTAATTGAGGAAGTTGACCTTCATGCCCAGGCCGGTGGCACGGTCCGGATAGCCCCCGCGAAACAGCGAGTGCATGCCGTAGTTGCCCTCGTAGCGGCTGTAGGCCGTACGCAGCTTCCAGTCGTTATCCAGGGTGTGCTCCAGGTCGACGAAGGCCGTGGTGGACTCACTGCCGGTACGGCTCCAACGGGTATTGTTGGCGGTCGAGCGGCCGAAGTCGGTGCGCGAGCCATCGCTGTAGAACAACGGAAAACCGCTGCCCATGCCCCGTACACGGTTGCGCTGGTACTCCAGGCTGGTGGTCAACCGGGTGCTGGGGGTCAGCTCGGCGCTGACGACCCCATAGAGCGTGCGTGAGTCATTTTCCAGAAAGCGGGTGTAGCTGTCTTTTTCCGAATAGGCCGCCACCACCCGCGCCGCCACTCTGCCGTCCGCCGCCAAGGGTAGCGACAGGTCGAAGTCGCCACGTCGCTCGCCCCAGCGTCCGGCCCCCGCTGAGCCGCTGATGGCGAAATCCGCCAGCGGTTTTTTGCGCACGAAATTCACCGCCGCCGAGGGATTGCCGGCGCCGGTCAGCAACCCCGTGGAACCACGCACGATTTCCACCCGGTCGTAGATGGCCGAATCCATGTCGGTGGCGCCGAAGTTCCACAGGTTGTTGATGGGCGATGCCAGGCCATCGAACTGGAAGTTGTCGATGGCGAAACCCCGGGCGGAGAACGCCAGGCGATTGCTGTCGCTGCGGGTATAGGAAATCCCCGGGGCGCTGGCCAGGATCTCGGCGGTGGTGGCCAGGCCCTGGTCTTCGATGCGTTGACGGGTGACGACGCTGACCGATTGCGGGGTCTCGCGGATCGACAGCGGCAGGCCGATGGCCGTGGACATGGCACCGGTGGTGTAGCTGCCAGAGTCTTCGGTGGTCTCGCCCAGCGCCTGCTCGCCCTGCACTTTCAGGGTGGGTAGCACCAATGAGGCGTTCGGCCTGGAACGGCTGTCGGGTTCTTCAGCCGAAGCCGAAAGGGACACCAGCAAGCCACCGAACACGGCGACGGGCAAGCAATGGGCACGACGCGGGAACGCGCGGGAGTCTGGGCAATACATAGGAATGGTTATCCGATGAATACTATTGTCGGATGCGCATTATTCACATCCGTACCCTACCCAGGTTTTGCCGGATGCCGAGGATGTTATGGGCGATGCCGGTTCCGACGCGAATCCGCGGCGCCAAGCCGTCGCTGGCGTTCAACCGCAACTGCCGGGGGCTATGCCGAAGCGCTGGCGAAAGGCCGTGGTGAAATTGCTGGCATGGCGATAACCCACGAAATGGGCGGCCTGCTGCACCGACCAGCCTTGCTGCAACTGCGCATAGGCCACATCCAGGCGGCGCCCACGCAGGTACCCGAACACCGTTTGCCCATAGGCCGCTCGGAACTTGCTGCGCAGCGAGCTGCTGCTCATGCACGCCAGCTGTGCCAACTCAGTGAGCGAGTGATCCTCGCCGGGAGCCTGGTACAGGCGCTCGCGAACCCGCTCCAGCAGTTGTCGGTCGCGGGGGGCCAAGGCGTCGCCCTGGGTCTCCCCTGCCGACAACCCGGCCAGGGTATGGGCCAGCAGTTGCAGGGCCACCCCCTGGCATAGCAGTTGTTGCAGGCTGCCATGCCAACGACCGTTGCCAAGGTCGTCGATGGCCTGGCGCACATGCAACGGCAGCGAGTGACAGGTCATCTGCGACCCACCGCGCCGCAAAGCGTCATGCAGCCGCTGGGCCAATTGCGCATCAGGCAGGTCTTCGGGGCTGTTGAGTGCAAGGTTCAGCCCGCGCAACCGGGGACCGGCAAAATGCAGCGCCGACAGTGGCCGGTCGTCGGCACACAGGGTCGCGATACAGTGGCCGGGTAACAGCGCCTGTTCCCGAGTGAAGCTCAGCGCGGCACGCCCTTCGAGCACCAGTGCCAGGCTCAGGCATGGCATGCGCAGCGAGTCGACCCGGTAGCTGTGGAACGGCAGCACGTCGGAATTCACCAGCACCAGCCCGCCAGGCAGGCGGTGTTCAGTGATAAGCCCTTGCATCAGGCAGATATCGTCGTGCTCGACGCTTAGCCCAGGCAGGCTGTAGTGCACGGCATGGCGTTCGCCGAGCTGGCGGAAGTCGCGCAGGAAGTAGCGCTGGTCCAGGTGGGATGGTGGGTGCAAGGCCGGCGCTCGCAGAGGAAAATTCGGACGCCGATATTAGCATTAATTCTCATTTACATAAGTTTCATGGAATCATCCGCCCTCACCCACTGTCCCCTGCTGATCACACTGTTTTCCCATCCGACGGCAGGAGCACGCCATGGCGAACATCAGCATTGCCCGACAACTGGCACAGACCCTCGAACAAGCCGGGGTCAAGCGCATCTGGGGGCTGACCGGCGACAGCCTCAACGGCCTCACCGATGCCCTGCACAGCATGCAGAGCATCCAATGGATGCACGTGCGCCATGAGGAAGTGGCGGCCTTCGCCGCTGGCGCCGAAGCGGCCATCACCGGACAGCTGGCGGTGTGCGCCGGCAGTTGCGGCCCGGGCAACCTGCACTTGATCAACGGCCTGTTCGACTGCCACCGCAGCCGGGTGCCGGTGCTGGCCATCGCCGCACAGATTCCGTCCTCGGAGATCGGCCTGGATTACTTCCAGGAAACCCACCCCCAGGAACTGTTCAAGGAATGCAGCCACTTCGTCGAACTGGTGAGCCATCCGGCGCAGATGCCCGAGGTGCTGCACCGGGCCATGCGCAGTGCGATCCTCCAGCGCGGCGTGGCGGTGGTGGTGATCCCCGGGGACGTGGCCTTGCAGCAGGTGCCGGCGGCCGGTAAGCCATGGCCACCGTTACACGCCCCACGCACCCTGCCGGCGCCCCACGACCTGGACCGCCTGGTGGAACTGCTCAGCCACAGCCAGGCCGTGACGCTCCTGTGCGGCAGCGGTTGTGCCGGGGCCCATGACCAGGTCGTGGCCCTGGCCGATGCCTTGGGCGCGCCGGTGGTGCACGCCCTGCGCGGCAAGGAACATGTGGAATGGGACAATCCCTTCGATGTCGGCATGACCGGCTTGATCGGCTTCAGTTCCGGTTATCACGCCATGCTCAACTGCGACACCCTGGTACTGCTGGGCACCGATTTCCCCTATCGCCAGTTCTATCCGACGGACGCTTGCGTGATCCAGATCGACCGCGATCCACAGGCACTGGGCCGGCGGGTGCCCCTGGACCTGGGCGTGGTCGGTGACGTCCGCGAGACTCTCGCGGCCTTGCTGCCACGCCTGCCCTACCAGGGCAATCGGCGTTTCCTGGAAACCTCCCTGGAGCACTACGCCAAGGCTCGCCAGGGCCTGGACGACCTGGCCCGCCCCGACGCGCCGGGACGGCCGGTGCACCCGCAGTACCTCACCCACCTGATCAGCGAACTGGCGGACGCCGACGCCATCTTCACCGCCGATGTCGGCACGCCCACGGTATGGGCCGCGCGCTACCTGAAGATGAACGGCCAGCGACGCCTTTTGGGATCGTTCAATCACGGCTCCATGGCCAACGCCATGCCCCAGGCCATCGGCGCCCAGGCCGCCTGCCCCGCGCGCCAGGTGATCGCCCTGGCCGGCGACGGTGGTTTCAGCATGCTGATGGGGGACTTCATCTCCCTGGCCCAGTTGAAGCTGCCGGTGAAGATCATCGTCTACGACAACGCCTCGCTGGGTTTCGTCGCCATGGAAATGAAATCCGCCGGCTACCTGGACACCGGCACCGACCTGCACAACCCGGACTTCGCCGCCATGGCCAACGCCATGGGCATCCTCGGCCTGCGGGTCGAGGACTCCGAAGGCCTGGAAGGCGCCCTGCGCACCGCCCTGGCCCACGACGGCCCGGTGCTGGTGGACGTGATCACCGCCACCCAGGAACTGGCCATTCCGCCGGCGATCAAGCTGGAGCAGGCCAAGGGCATGAGCCTGTACATGCTCAAGGCGGTGATGAGCGGCCGCGGCGACGAGGTGGTGGAACTGGCCCGGACCAACTGGCCCAAGGGCGGCTGGCTCAGCCGCAAGCTGGGCCTGGACGATTCTGGTCGCTAGCAGGTTGTACCGAAGGCCAAGTCTCCCAGCTCGACTTCGCTCACCGGCAATGCCGGCGGCACCAGCGGTTGCTGGATGAACAACTGCAACGCAGTCCAGCCGCTGGCGTCCGACTTGCGGACCTGGCGCCATATCGCCGCCTCCAGCAACAACACCGCCTGGTAGGTTCGCGCCATGCCCCAGGCCAGGCGCCGGCCATCCCTTTCTCCGGCTGCGCCTGCCAATTGCCGCAGTGCTTGGCAGGCCTGGCGAATCTGCCCTACAAAAGGCGCCGCCGCAGCAGCACCGACCGACACTAGGCGCCGCTCGATATCGGCCAGAAAGACCGCGCCAAGATCAGTACCGTGCAGGGCCCGCAGCACATCGTGGGCCAACACCGACGTGGTGCCTTCCCAGATGCAGTGAACGTGTACATTGCGCAGCACTCGGGCAATCCCCGTGTCTTCCAGGTAACCGGCCCCTCCGAAGCTCTCGACCAGCTCGCTGGTGGCCCAGATACTCTGCCTTGCACAGGCAAGCTTGCTCAATGGCGCCAGCAGGCGAGCCAGGCCGGATGCATCCTGGCCCTGCTCATGCCGGCCGAGGGCCAGCGCGGTTTCAAAATTCAGCGCGAGCATCGCTTCGTACTCGGCGCCGATCCGTGCGAGCCACTGGCGATGTAACGGCTGGTCCCGCAACCACTGGCCAAATACCCGGCGCTTGCCCGCATAGTCGCGAGCCATCATCAATAGATGCCCAACCCCCGCTGGGCCGCCCCAGGAAGCCCACAACCGCGCAACGTTGAGCAGGTCGGCGATCTTGCCCACACCTCGGTCGAGGCCGCCCACCGGCCGGGCGATCGTGCCCTGCAGATCCACCTCGGCGGTAGCCAGGGCGCGAGTGCCGAGCTTGTCCTTCAGGCGCCGGACATGAATGTGGTTCCACTTGCCATCAGGCTGGCGCAACTCCAGCAGAAATAGCGCCAGGGTCTTACTGCCGGGCGCTTCGCCTTCCGGGCGGGCCAATGCCAGCGCCACCTGCGAGGTCGCGGCCGAAGTGAACCATTTGGTGCCACTCAATGCCCAGGTGCCGTCGCCGAGGGGGCGCGCGATGGTGGAAGCCTGGCCGATGTCGGAACCGCCCTCCTTCTCGGTCATCCACTGGCCGCAGGTCCACCCCTGGTCACGGGCCAAGAGGTGCGGCAGATAGCGTGCGGCGAGATCGGCATCGTGCAGCGACAACAAACGTACCGCGCCATCGGTCATCACCAACGGGCACGCCGCTACGGCCCCGGCCCCTTCGTAGAGGTTGACCAGACCGGCCTGGACCACTCGCGAAAATTGCGCGTAGGGCGCCTCGTAGGGCAACGCTACCAACCCCTCTTCTTGTCCGATCGCCACCAGGCGATCCCAGGCGCCATCGACCTCGATGCGATCTACCCGATGTCCCCACGCGTCATAGGGCACATGGCGTGGTTCATTGCGCTCGGCCGCCTCGGCCAAGCGGGGGATCTCATCCACTGCCCGCTCGCCCATCCGCGCCAGGTCCGGACTCGCTTTGGCGAAGATATCCGGCGGTAGCAAGCGCTCCAGGGTATAGCGCAACGTGCGGTCGCTATGGAAACGGTTGGAAAAGACAGGGGAAGGCTGGATGAACTCGCACATGATGCTCTCCTTCACTGCACCAGCGCCGGACGCCAAGCGCCCGATGGTGTCAGCGGGTCAGGTCTTGCCGGGGTTCGTCTTGGAGGGCCGTGTCGCCCTTGTTTTGCCAGGTGTTGCCGGGGTGGATCGCGGCGCCTTCCGGGCACCGCTGGAACGGGTCGATGCGCCTTGCGTCGCGGCGCCGTGGCTCTGCACCGCCGCCAGGCAGAAGCCGACGATATCGTCGACCACTCGTTGAGCCGCGCGCCTGGAGAGAATACCCAAGGCCAAGGGCCCGATCATCGCTTCGGCCAAGGCGCCGACGATGGCTGCCGCGCTGGTATGGGCGCTCTGCACCCGAAACTCGCCGGTCTCGATGCCGTCCTCGATGACCGTGGCGAAAATCGCACGGTAGGGCTCGCGAAAGCGCAAGCGATCTTCATCGATCACCGGTGCCACCGGTTCCGCCAGCAGCGCCCACGCCAGGCGTGGGCGGCTCAACGCGCGATGGGAGAAGGTACGGATGACCGCGGCCAGGCGCTCGGCCGCCGCGCTTTCGGTAGCGGCAGCCGCTGCGCAAGCATCGATCTCACGCTGGGAGGCACGTCGGAAAACCTCGTCGAACAGGTCGGTCTTCGAGGGAAAGTACTGGTACAGCAGGCCGGTCGATACTTGGGCAAGCCCTGCCACCAACGGCATGGTGGTGCCGCCGTAACCATGCTCAGCGACCAGGTCGAGCGCCGCGAGCACGATGCGTTCCCGCGTCTGGGCCAGGCGCTCCTCGACCTTCGTTGTGCGTCGATATGACATGCAAGAATTGAATCACAGTTCATTTTTTGTAGCAATCGACGTCCCGCCCGCAGTACGCTGACTGTCCCCTTTATCCCGATGCAGTTGAACGCAGTTCCATTCCATGTGCCCGAAGCCCGGGCAAGGAGACGGTTTATGCGCAGATTCGGCGATGCAGCGCTCGGCTTTGGCTGGTTCCAGGCAGGCTATAGCGAAGATCTTCAACGAGGGGACGTTCGGCCACTACGAGCCATGGGGCGGGAGTTCGTCCTGTGGCGCGACGACAGTGGCCAGGCCCATGTCATGGATGCCTACTGCCCCCACCTTGGTACGCACCTGGGCCATGGCGGCAGAGTGTGTGGCGACACCTTGCGCTGCCCCTTCCATGGCTGGCGCTTCGACGCAGCGGGTGGCTGCCGTGAGATTCCCTACAGCAGTAATCCACGCCTGGAACGACACCGACTCACGGCCTGGCCGCTGATGGAGCGCAACGGGCTGATCATGATGTGGTGGCATCCAGGCGAGGCGCCTCCAACTTTCGACGTACCCCACCTGCATGAGCACCAGAACCCGGCCTGGTCACGCTACCGGCGCCAGCGCTGGGAAGTGGACACTATCTGGCAGGAGGTCCAGGAAAATATCGTCGATACCACCCACTTTCACTACCTGCACGGCGTAGCGACATTGGCGCGGCTCGAACGCTTCGATCCCATCGGCCCGACATTGCACGTCGATATACGGCATGAATTCAACACACCCCGAGGGAAACAGTCTGGCTTCTTGCAGACGTCACTGTATGGCCCCTACTTCGCCGTGGTGCGATTTCGCATCGGCGACCTTGCCGAAATTGTGTTCGTCGATTCCGTGGTGCCGGTCGAGCCCGGCCGTGTCACCGTCACGTTCAGCTTGATGGCACGCCTGCAAGGCATCGATGCACCTGACATGAGCCTGGCATTGGTGGATGAAGCCATCGACCAGGTCAGCCAGGATGTACCGATCTGGGAACACAAGGTGCGCTGGAAGCGCCCCGGTCTTGCCGAAGGTGATGGCCCGATCATGGGGTTCCGTCGTTGGGCGGCGCAGTTCGACCTGGCAGGACACATTCCACAAACGCCCTGCGAGATAGCCCATGCATGACATTCATCCCGACGATTGCATCTTCATCCAGGAGACCGGTTCAGCCTGGCGTGCCACCGAACTCGCCCGTGGTCCATGGGATTCGCGGGCCCAACATGGCGGCGCGCCTTGCGGGCTGCTGGCCCACCTGGTCGAGTCCGCACCGAGCGAAACCGGTTGGCAACTGGCACGGCTGACAGTGGAACTGCTCCGACCAGTGCCCATCGACAGGTTGGAGACGGACGTGACACTCGAAACCGGCCGAGCCAGTGCGCGGGTCGAAATCACCCTCCGCGCCAATGGCAAGCGGGTGGCCAGGGCCCATGGGCTACTGGTACGCGCCGGTACCCTTGCGCTGCCATCCGACCTGCCACGTGCCGCGATCGACAGGCTGCCGCCTCCCGAGGATTGCCCGCGCCCGTTGCGCATCCCCGGCCTGCCCGAAGTGCGCTCTTTCTACTACACGGCGATGGAAGGACGGGTCGCAGGTGGCGACCCTGCCCAGCCTGGCCCGGCAGCAGCCTGGCTACGCCTGAAAGTGCCGCTGGTGGCCGGTGTCGCGACCTCGGCGGCGATGCGGATCGCAGCGGCCGCCGACTTCGGCAATGGCCTGAGCTGGGTGCTGCCGGCGGACCGTTTTGCGTTCGCCAATGCCGACCTGTCGCTGCATCTTGCACGAGCACCAGCGGGTGAGTGGATCGGTTTGCAGGCCTCGACCTCGATCGTCTCCAGCGGTTTTGGCCAGACCATTACCCAGCTGTACGACATCCAGGGTCCCTGCGGTGTCGCGGTACAGAGCCTGCTGATCATGCCTCGCTGAAGGTTCACGGGCGGCCGTGCAGATTCGTGGCGATCTAAAGACTTCGTAAAAACTGCCGCACCCTGGCTGCCAGCCGGCCTTGAATACGCTTGAATGGAAGCTGAGCCGGGCCGCTGGCGCCCGGTCTTTCCTGGAGAAGCCCATGGGTAACTTGGCCATGCACCTGCAGGAGGAGGACATCCTCCTCGCCGTCAATCCGTCGAACAAGCATCGGTTGTTCCAGCAGATCGGCCAGCATATGCAACATACCTGGCAGTTGCCGGGCGACTGGGTGGCCGCAAGCCTGGCCCGTCGCGAGGAGGCCGGCAGTACCGCCATCGGCGCGGGCGTGGCCCTGCCCCATGCGCGGCTGGAGGAACTGGACGCGATCCACGTCCTGTATCTGCGCCCCCAGGCGCCCATGGCCTTTGCCGCCCCCGACCAGCAGCCGGTGCGCGACATCCTGGTGCTGCTGGTACCGGCCCCTGCCGAGCAGTCGCACCTGGACCTCTTGGCCGAAACCGCCCGGCTGTTCGCCGACCAGCGCTTCCGGCAGGCCCTGCACGACTGCCGTGAGGCGCGCCAGGTCAAGCAGTTGTTCGACCGCTGGTAGCCTGCCGGGCGCTAAGGCCCGGCGAGCCTACCGATGGGTGTTTCAGGCCGGTACGCCGAGAATGATGTGCGAGGCCTTGATCACCGCAGTGGCGCTGACGCCCGGGGCCAGGCCCAGTTCGTCCACGGCATCGCGGGTGACGATGGAGTAGACGCGGCTGCCACCGCTGAGCTCGACCACCACCTCGGCATTCACCGCACCGTCGGTGACGCTGATCACCCGGCCTTGCAGGCAGTTACGGGCCGACAGGCGAATGCCTTCGGCGTCGGTCATCAGCATCACCCATGGCGCCTTGACCAGGGCCAGGGCCTCGGTGCCCGGGGCGATCCCAAGGCTGCGCAGGCTTTGCAGGGTCACCACCGCCACCAGTTGCTCGCCGCCTTCGAGCGACAGCACCACCTCGGCATTCACCGACCCCTCTTCGACCTGGCTGACCCGGCCTTTGAACACGTTGCGCGCACTGACTTTCATCGAGACTTTCCTTGCTTGATTTCCAGGGTGGGTATTGGCCAGGAATGATCCGCGGCCCGTTGTGTAGAAACAACCATAGCGCGCTGTCATCCGGACCGTACCCCGCTTACCTGCCTGGCTTACCTGCCTGGCTTCAGCCTTGCTCCTGCAAGTGTTCCATGAAGGTGCTGGCGCTATAGCGCTCGCGGAACAGCCCGGCCTGGACCAGCAGCGGTACGACTTGCTCAAGGAAGATGTGCATCGAGCGGATCGAGCCGCCCGGGGCGGCGATGAAACCGTCCATGGCGCCGGCCTCGGCCCAGTCGGCGATCTGTTCGAAGGCATCCTCGGCGGTGCCGATCACTTGCCAGTGGGCTGCGGAAATCACCTCCGGGCGCAGCAACAGCTCGTCCAGGCGCAAGGTCTCGCGCTCGATCAAGCGCCGCAGCAGGTTGGTATGGGTACGACTGCCGGGGTTGGACGACAGCGGCGGCAGGTCCGCCGCGCTCACCAGGCGATCCAGTGGCCAGTCGCTGAGGTCCAGGCCGATGGTCTGCTTGATGGAGGCGAACTTGCGGCTGTTGTCCGGGTTGCCGTGGGTCTGCATGAACAGCTGGCGCGCCTCTTCTCGGGTCGGCGCCAGGTACAGGCTCAGGCCCGGCAGCAAGCGGATATCGCGCGGGTCCCGGCCATGGCTCAACGCCCGTCGGGACAGGTCGTGGCGCAGTTCCAGGGCGGCCTCCTTGTCCGGGGTCGGGGCGAACACCAGGTCGGCCACCGAAGCGGCGAAATCACGGCCGGTGTCCGAGGCGCCAGCCTGTACCAGGGGGATTCGTGGCCCGGGATAGGCCGGCAGGTTCAGCGGGCCACGCACTTTGAAATGCGCCCCCTCATGCTCCACCGGATGTACCTGGGAGCGATCGGCGTAGCGACCGTTCTCGCGGTCGATCAACAGCGCAGCGGACGGGTAGCTCGCCCAGAGCTCATGCACCAGGCTGGTGAACTCCGCGGCCCGGGCGTAACGCTCGTCAGCACCGGGCATGGCCTCCAGGCCGAAGTTCTCGTGGCCTTGCAGCGCGGTGACGATGTTCCAGCCCGCGCGGCCATTGCTCACCCAGTGCAGCGATTGCAACTGGCGCGCCACCACGTAGGGCGGGAAAAAGGTAGTGGACACCGTGGAGACCAGGCCGATATGCCGGGTCTCCCGGGCCACTGCCGCCAGCAGCACCGTGGGGTCGAGGCTGGCGAAACCCGAGCCGCTTTCCAGGCCGTCCATGTTCAGGTAGCTGACGTCCGGGCGAAACACGAAATCCAGGTGGGCGGCCTCCGAGCGCTTGGCGATGTCCACGGCGAAATCGCTGCTGTAGATGCCCTCGATGTTGCTGTCCGGCTGGCGCCAGGCATCGCCGCTGAGCCAGGTGGGCGCCAGGGACATGCCGATGTGCAGGCGTTTGCGGTTACTCATCTGTTGTCAATCTCCTGTAGGGGAATGAGGCCGGCGGCCCGGGCAGGCGCCGCCGGGGGCCGGGTCAGAAAGCGCCCTTGATACCGATACCGAGGGTGCGTGGTTGGGTCATGCTGGCTTCGGTGCCGCCGATGCCGCGGTTCTCTTGCATGTAGGTCGGGGAACGGTCGTCGAACACATTCTTGACGTAGCCGTAGAGCTGGACCTGATCGTTGAAGCGATAGCTCATGCGGGCGTCGGTGAGGGTGTAGGGCTTGACCGAGTAGCTGGAGGTGTTGGCCACGTCGGAGTAGTAGCCGTCCAGGTAGCGCACCTGGGCATTGAGGTTCAGGCGCTCGGTGATGTCCCAGCTGGGACCGAAGCTCAGGGTGTAGCCCGGCGAGCGGGCGAACTCGTTGTGGGCGTAACCGGCGTTGCTGGAAATCTTGTCGATGCGGGTGCGCAAGGTACCGGCACTGGCCTTGAGCCGCAGGTTGTCCAGCAGGCGGTAGTCGAAGTCCAGTTCCAGGCCGTAGGCATGGGCCTTCTCGGCGTTGATGGTGTAGGACTGCGCCACGCCCGGGGAGATCACCACCGGGATGTTGTACTGGGCATCCTTGAAATCCATGTAGAACAGGTTGGTGTTGATCAGCAGCCGGTCGTCCAGCAGGCTGGCTCGGCTGAACAGCTCATAGTTCCAGATCGACTCTTCCTTGAAGTACGCCCATTGCCGGGTACTCAGGTTCAGCGACACGCCGCCGGGGTTGTAGCCACGGCTGACCATGGCGCCCACGGTCCACTGCGCGGTGGCGGCGTAGGCCAGGGACACCTTGGGCAGCAGCGCCGAGAAGGTCTTGTCATAGTTCAGCGCCCGTGGCGCCAGCACCGAATTGCCGTCGCGCTCGACATGGTCCTGCTGGTAGCGCAGGCCGGTGCTCAGGGTCCACAAATCGCTCAGGCGGTAATGCAGCTCGCCGAAGATCCCGAGGTTGGTCTTGGTGTCATCGAAGATCGAGCGGCCACGCAGGTTCAGGCTTTCATCGGTGCGGGTGCGAGCGTAGTAGACACCTCCCATGCCGCTGAACACGTCCTGTTGCTCGCCGAAGCTCAGGCGGGTTTCGTTGGAGCCGTTCCTCTGGCGGATATCCGCATCGCCCTCGCCTGCCGCCCCGGTCACCCGGTGCACCGACGACAGCGAATACTGCGCCTGGTTGTGCAGCTTGAGGCCGCCGCCCAGCTCATAGGACACATCGAGGATGCTGGTGTTGGTGTCCTGTTCCCAGGACGGCATGGTGGTGGAGCGGTGGTTGAGCTTGTGGAACGGCGCAGTAGCCGCTTCCTGGGTCGGTCGGTTGCTGTCGGTGTGGGAGAAGGTGAACTTGCTTTCCAGGCCGGGGATATCCGTGGGCAACCACAACAGCTTGGCCCGGGCATTGAGGTTACGAAAATCCTGGTCGGTCTTGCTGCCCTGGAAACGCGGGTTGTCGTAGTCGATGAAGGTATCGCGAGCCGAGTAGTCCACCGCCAGGCGCCCGGCGAAATCTTCGGCCAATGGCCCGGACACCGCCACCGAGCTGCGACGCGAATGGTAGCTGCCGATCTCGGCCTGGTAGGCCGCCTCGGGGACGAAGGTCGGGTCCTTGGTGTTGACGATGATCGCCCCGGCGATGGCGTTGGCGCCCTGGGAAGTGGTCTGCGGCCCACGGAAAACTTCGATGCTGTCCACGTCCCAGACCGACGTCGCACCGAAGAACATCTCGTTGTAGTTCAGGTAGTGGCCATCGAGGTTGATGGTGGCCCGCGGCACGGTACCGCCCCAGAACACGTTCTGCCCGTTGTTCGGGCCCTGGGTGTCCTGGCCACGAATGACCGGCGCACCCACCGAGTCGGTGTAGATCACGTTGGGCGTGCCGTTGATCACCTCTGCCACCGACGCATCGCCGGTCTTGCTGCGCTCGATATCTCGGTCGGTGATCACCGAGACCGACGACGCGGTGTTCTTCAAGTCCCGCTCGAGTTTTTCCCCCGTGACCACCAGCGACTCCAGGGCCAGGCTGCCCTTCTGTTCGCCCTTGGCCTCTGTCTCGGCCAGCGCCGAGGGCGCCGCCAGCAGGCTCGACAGGGTGAGAACGCCAATACCGTGACTCAATGTGCGATGCGTAAGGGCCATCAAGGCCTCCCTCCAAATGAGAATGATCCTCTTTCACGATTAGGCTATCACGCTGATATCAAATTCCTCAATACAGAATTAATTCTGCAAAACGGAATGGACTGTGTTCGATGTCCAGGCACAACCCGCCCCGGCGACGCCAGGGAACCGCTATCATGGGCACCGCCGCGCGGCCCCGATCCGCGCAACACCCGCAGCCGGACAGTGGTGAGGAGACCAAGCCGTTGAACACTTCGCAGAACCCGCTGGATGACACCCAGGACCCGCCCTCGGAGAAACGCTCCGGGGTGATCCAGTCGGTTTCCATTGCCGCGCGCTTTCTCAATACCCTGGCCAACGCCGAAGGCGAGCTGGCCCTGGGGGAAGTCGCGCGCCGCACCGGTACCGGCGGTTCCACCGCGCACCGCTACCTGCAGAGCCTGGTCAAGGAAGGCCTGGCCAAGCAGGACCCGGCCAGTGGCCTGTACGACCTGGGGCCGGCGGCCTTGAGCATCGGCATCGGCGCACTCAAGCGCATCGACGCGGTGGATATCGCCGCCCGGCACATGAAGGCCCTGGCCCAGCAACATGCGGCCAGCGGTGGCGTGGCGATCTGGACCGATCGCGGACCAACCCTGGTGCGCTGGCATCGCAGCGCCTACTTCTCCATCAACCCCCTGGCCCTGGGGGACATCCTGCCCATCGACAACACTGCCTGCGGCCTGGTGTTCCAGGCCTTCCTGCCCAAGGCCGTGATCGATGCCGCACGCAAGCAACAGCCGGCGCACTTTCGTGGCACGCCGCCCACTGCCGCGGTGCTGGAACAAGTGCGCCAGGCGCACTGGGCCGAGATGACCAGCCACCTGCTGTCCAACGTCACCGGGCAGGCTGCGCCGGTATTCGATGCCCAGCAGGAAATCGTCTGCGTGATGACCACCGTCACTGACCTGGGGCAACTGCAGGCCCCCGAAGACCGCCAGGCGCTGTTCCACGAAGCCGCGCTGGTGAACCAGGCCACCGGTGGCCGCATGGTGCCCCAGGTGCCGCCCGCCCCTCGGCGCTGAAGCCGCCTCAGGCTCCGGACGAGTCCGGTGCCCCTGCCCGGCCCAGGGGCACCATCAGCGGTGTGCCGCTGACCGGGTCGGCGATGATCAGCGCAGGCAATCCGAACACCTCCTGTACCAGCGCCTCGGTGAAGATTCGTGCCGGTGCGCCCTGGGCGACGATGGCGCCGTCACGCAGGGCGATCAGGTGGCTGGCATAGCGGCAGGCCTGGTTCAGGTCGTGCAGCACCGCGACGATGGTGCGGCCCTGGCGATTGAGTTCGGCCAACAGTTCCAGCAGCTCGATCTGGTGGACGATGTCCAGGTACGTGGTGGGCTCGTCCAGCAGCAGGATCGGGGTTTCCTGGGCCAGGACCATGGCGATCCATACTCGCTGGCGCTGGCCACCGGACAACTCGTCGAGCAAACGTTCGGCCAGGGTGTCGACCCGGGTCGCGGCCATGGCCGCCAGTACCGCCCGCTCATCGTCCGGCGACCACTGGCGCAAGAACGACTGGTGCGGATAACGCCCCCGGGCCACCAGCTCGGCCACGGTGATGCCGTCCGGCGCCATGGCGCTCTGCGGCAGCAGGCCCAGGCGCCGGGCGACTTCCCGGGCCGGCAGTTGGCGAATGTCCTTGCCGTCGAGCACCACCTGACCCTTGGCCGGGGCCAGCAAGCGCGACAACGCCGCCAGCAGGGTGGACTTGCCGCAGGCGTTGGGACCGACGATGACGGTGAACGACCCATCGGGGATGGCCAGGGAAAGGTCCTGGGAAATGATTCGCGCGTCATGGCGCAAGGTCACGGCATCGGCATGCAAGCGGTGAGTCATGGGCAAGAAGATTCCTGGATACCTGGGGTGTGAAAGGTTGCAATTGCGGAATTGATTCTACAATATGGAACGCATTGCATGAGAAGCATTATCATATGCATCATGCGATCCGGACCCAGCAAGCTCCACCGAAGGCCCTGCCACTGCCACCCCATAACCCGACGGACCCATGATGAATCCACGTCTCGCCACTCGGCTGCTCAGCGCCGCAATCCTGGCCCTTTGCAGCCAACTGGCCTGCGCCGCTGCCGCCATGCCTGCGCGCATCGTCTCCACCAGCCCCAGCGTCACCGGGATTCTGCTGGCCATGGAGGCGCCCCTGGTGGCCAGCGCCGCCGCCACCCCCAGCCGCCTCACCGACTCGCGCGGGTTCTTTTCCCAATGGGCGCAAGTGGCCGAGCAACGGGGGGTCCAGGTGCTGTATCGGAACCTGCAGTTCGACATCGAGGCAGTGATCGCCAGCGATCCCGACCTGCTGGTGCTGTCCGCCACCGGAGCCGACAGCGTGATCGCCCAGCGTGGCGAACTCCAGGCCCAGGGCATCCGTACCCTGGTGGTGGACTACTCGAACCAGAGCTGGCAGGACATCGCCACCGAGCTGGGTCGGCACACCGGGCTTGAGCGACAGGCCCAGGCCGCGATCCAGCGCTTCGACCAGTACGCCGCGCAAACCGCCGCCGCCATCAAGCTGCCAGCGGGGCCGGTCAGCGTGGTGGGCTACAACATCGCGGGCAGCTACTCCATCGGCCGCCTGAACAGCCCCCAGGCGCGCCTGCTCGGCGCCCTGGGGTTCAAGGTCGCGCCGCTGCCCGAGGCCTTGGCGGCAAGCGTCACCCGCGCCTCGGACTTCCAGTTCATCTCCCGGGAGAACCTGCCTGCCGCCATCACTGGCGACAGCGTGTTCCTGCTCAGCGCCGATGAACAGGATGTGCAGGCGTTTCTTGCCGACCCGGTGCTGGCCAACCTGCCGGCGGTGATCCACAAGCGGGTATATGCCCTGGGCCCGAGTTCCTTTCGTATCGACTACTACTCCGGGCGCCAGATGATCGATACCGTCGCCGCGCAGTTTCGCTGAACCATGGACCTGTTCGCCCAGGGCGCTGCTCCAGCGCTGGCGCTTTCGCGGCGCCACAAGACGCGTCGCTGGGGCCTGCTGGCCGGGCTGGCGGTCCTCGCCGGCCTGGCCCTGCTGAGCTTGGCCAGCGGCTCGCGCAGCATCGCCCCGGAGGTCGTCTGGCAGGCTGTGTTCGCCTTCGATCCAAGCAACGACCAGCACCTGATTCTGCATGAGCTGCGCCTGCCGCGAACCCTGGTCGCGCTACTGGCCGGAATGGCCCTGGGTACCGCCGGAGCGCTGATGCAAGCCGTAACCCGCAATCCCCTGGCCGAACCTGGGCTGCTGGGCATCAATGCCGGCGCGGCCCTGGCGGTAATCAGCGGCGTGGCGCTGGGGCAGTTGACCAGCATGCTCCAATCGCTGTGGCTGGCCTTCTGCGGGGCCGGGCTGGCCGGGGCCTTGGTGTTCCTGCTGGGCCGGGCCCATGAGACCGGGACCAACCCGGTGCGCCTGGTGCTGGCCGGAGCGGGGTTGTCGGTGATGCTGGCCTCGCTGACGGGAATCATCGTGCTCAACTGCCCACCGCAGGTGTTCGATCATTTTCGTCATTGGGCCTCGGGCTCCCTGGCCAGCACCAGCCTGGCCCTGTTGCCGCTGCCGGCCATGGCCGTTGCCTGCGGGCTGGGGCTGGCCCTGGCCATCGGCCCGCGGCTCAATGCCCTGGCCCTGGGCCACGAGCTTGGCCGGGCCCTGGGTGTGAACCTGCGCCTGACCTGGCTGCTGGCCTGCCTGGCGGTGATGCTGCTGGCCGGCGCGACCACCGCCATGGCCGGCCCCATAGGCTTCATCGGTTTGGTGGCGCCGCACCTGGCGCGGATGCTGGTGGGTCCGGACTATCGCTGGATCCTGCCCTATTCGGCGCTGCTGGCGGCGAGCCTGCTGCTGGCCGCCGACATGCTCGGCCGCGTGCTGGTGGCGCCACAGGAACTGGCCGCCGGGATCATCACCCTGTTGCTGGGTGGCCCGTGCTTCATCGTCCTGGTCAGGCGCTTTCGCCTGAGCCGCCTGTGATGCGCCGCCACGCCCTGCGCCTGGGCTCGCTGTCGGTGGCTTGGCAACCGCGTACGCTGCTGGTCTGTTGCGCCCTGGTGCTACTGGCCCTGCTGCTCTGGACACTGTTGCTGGGCAGCGGCAGCCTGGCCCTGTCCCCCGGCGAAGTGCTGGCCAGCCTCCTGGGTCAAGGCCAGGACGCCACCGCCCAACGCGTCATCCAGCGGGTGCGCCTGCCCCGGACCCTGACGGCCACCCTGGTGGGCATGGCCCTGGGCATGGCTGGGGCAATCTTCCAGTCCATTTCCCGCAATGCCCTGGGCTCGCCGGATGTGATCGGCTTCACTACCGGTGCCGCCAGCGGCGCCATCGTGCAGATCATGCTGTTCGACTCCGGCCCGCTGGCGACTGCCCTCGCCGCTCTAGTTGCCGGGCTGTGTACCGCATTGGCAGTGGTGCTGCTGGCGCGCAAGGCGGGAACCACCGGGGGTTACCGCCTGGTACTGGTGGGGATCGGCGTCGGCGCTAGCCTCTCAGGGCTGAACAGCCTGCTGCTGGTGACCGGCAACCTGGACCAGGCGATGTTCGCCCAGCTGTGGCTGGCCGGCTCGCTCAACACCCGTACCTGGTCCCATGTGGTGCCCGCCGCCATCGGCCTGCTGGCGATCGCGCCGATCGCTTTGTACCACGCCCGACAAGTCGACCTGCTGGAGATGGGCGATGCCAGCGCGACCCAACTAGGAATCGCGGTGGAACGCACGCGGCTGACGATGGTACTGGTGGCCGTCGGCTTGACCGCCATCGCCACCGCCGCCGCTGGCCCCATCGCCTTCATCGCCCTGGCCGGCCCGCAGCTGGCCAGGCGCCTGACCCGTGGCTGCGGGGTGCCATTGCTGTCCGGTGCCTTGATGGGTGCGGTATTGCTCCTGATGGCCGATCTGCTGAGCCAGCGCCTGGCCGAGCGCGTCAACCTGCCCATCGGCCTGATGACCGGCCTGCTGGGCGGCTTCTACCTGCTCTGGCTGCTGGTGCGCAGCCGGCGCATCTGAGGGATGCGCCAGCAGGCAATACCCAGGATCACTTGGCCTCGGCGCGCACGAACCGCAGGTTGCGTGCCAGGCTGCTGGTCAGCACCTGGCCATCCTGCTCGAAGCGAATCACTCCCAGGTCCTGGGCACTGAATCGCTCTGCCGCCAGCGGCTGCATGGGATAGGTGTGTTTGCCGATGCGAATGTAGAGCTTGCCTTGCTTGGGGTAGACCTTGAGCTGCCCGGATGAGGTCTGCAACTTGTAGATCCCCACATACCGCTGGATATCCTGGGGCTTCCAGGGAGCGGCCAGGGTGTAGGTCGAGGCCGGGTTGGTGGACACGATGCGCGCTCCCGAAGTCGCAGCCAGGTAGATCGGCGAGCCTTCGTTATCGGCCGCCATCAGGTGCTCGCTCAGCCGGGACAGCGCCAGCGTGTCGGGGAAGGTATTGAGGGTAAAACGGTTGTCGCTGCGTTGCAGCTGGAACTGATGCCCCGAGTCGTCGAGGTAGGTACCGGCCACCAGGGTGTTCAACGGAGCCGGTGGAACGGCCTTGATACTGGGTACCGGTAGCGGGATATCGTGGCCCGGGGACGGATTGGGCGAGCCCAGTACCGTGTCCATCAATGCATAGCCACGCGCCGAAGCATCCGGGACCGGCGAATTGCACAGCACCACGGTGGCCAGGTCCATCTTCGGGTACCAGGCGACATGGGTGTTATAGCCGGCCCAACCACCGCTGTGGGACACCTCATCGAACCCGCGATAACGCGAGAGGCCAACACCCATGCCGTAGTAGCCGGGATCGCCGTCGGCCAACGGCTCGGTCTGGCGCATTTTGCCCACCAGCGCCCGGCCTCCTACCTGCCCGGTGGACAGGTTGCGCATCCAGCGCATCACGTCCACCACGGTGCTGTGCACCTGGCCATCACCGGTCTGTTCCCAGCGTACATCCACGAACTCATAGGCCTTGGTCTCGCTATCAAGCTCGTAACTCTCGGCCAGGTTCGGCAGTCGCAGCGGATACTGGTCGACGATACGCGTACGGGTCATGCCCAGGGGCTTGAATATCTGGGTTTGCGAGTAGGCCTTCAGGGGCATCCCCGACACTCGCTCGGCGATGGTGGAAAGCAACAGGTAGCCACTGTTGCTATAGCTGAACTCAGCGCCGACGGGGAACATCGTGGCGTTCTGCTTGAACAGCATCTGCAAGGCCTGCTGCTGGGTGAAAGGCTCGGAATAGCCGATGCCCGACAGCTCGGCCAGCAACATGTAGTCCTGTAGCCCTGAGGTGTGGTGCAGCAGGTGGCGGATCTTGATGTCCTGGGCGTAGGCCGGTAGCTCGGGGATAAAACGCCGGATCGAATCGTCCAGGCTCAGGCGCCCCTGGGCTTCGAGCTGGAGAATGGCAAAACCGGTGAACTGCTTGGACACCGACGCCAGGTTGAATAGCGTATCGGTCCTGATCGGGGCACCGGTCTGCAGGTTGGCGATGCCGTAGCCGGCACTCCAGACGACCTTGCCATCACGCATGACCCCCGCGGCGCAACCGGGCTGGTCCGGTTTCAAATCACGGAACACCTGGTCAAACGCCGGGGTCGCCGCGGCATTGGCCAGCGTCGTGCTCCCCAGGGAGATCAGCAAGGTTGCAAGTATTGAACGCATGGATGTCTTCCTCTTCTCACGTGGCGGTCCTTCATGCTCCTTCGGAGCCTGGCCAGTATCCCGAGGGCATCCGTTGCAATCTGTCGCAAGTCAGTGATTTTCTGTGAAGAAGAGTGCATCGATACGCAGGCCAGGCGCCGGCGCCTGGAACGGCCGCCCCCGGTCAAGCCTGGGTCTCAGCGCAGCAGGCGCCGCAGCCCGGCTTCGAAGGCCCCGGCAAGCGGTTGCGCGCCCTCCCCGGCCAAGGCCAGCGCCAGGGCGTGGCCGTGGGTGTAGTCCACCAGCAGATCGAACAACAGCTCGGGCTCGGCATCGAACTGCCGCACTTCATGGCGCAGGCGCTCGCTGAAGGCCGACAGCGAACCGCCGAACAACCGCGGGTCACCGAATACGCACAGGGTCAATGCCGGATAACGTCGTACCCGGGCCATGTAGTGCCCCAGCAATACCTGGACCCGCTGTACCGCCGGCATCGATTCGGCGGGCTCCTCCAGCGGCTCGCCGTGCACCCGCTCCACCAACAACTGCATCAGTTGTTGCTGGTCGCCCACGTGGTAGATCACCGACATCGGTGTAATCGCCAGTTTCCGCGCCAGGGCCCTGATGCCGAACCCCTGGGCGCCAAGCTCCTCCAGCAACTCCAGGCCGGCGTCCAGCACTTGATCCAGGCTCAGGGCATGACCGGCAGCCGGGCGACCACTGCGCTTGCGTGTTTCAGTCATGGCAGTGGCCCGGCTGCGCAGGCTCCAGGCGATAGCGGCTGCTGACCAAGCCGTTGGGGTATTGCCGAGTGTCGAGGCACTGCAGGCGCAAGTCCTGCTCCAGAAGGCCGAACAATGGCCGGCCACTGCCGATCAGCACCGGCACCCGGGTCAGGACCATCTCGTCGATCAGTCCCGCCCGGAGAAAAGCCCGGATCAGCGTACCGCCATCGATATAGGCCTGGCGCCAACCCTCGGCCTGCAACTGCGCCACCAGGTGCGCCGGCTCGGCGCCACTGATGCGCAGCCGATCAGCCAGGTGCTCCGGCACATCGGCGGGGTCCAGGGTGCGGCTCATCACCACCACCGGTTTGGTGAACGGCCAGGGCTCGAACCCCAGCACCGTGTCGTAGGTGCCACGCCCCATGACGATGCCATCCACCGAGGCCATGAAAGCCGCATAGCCATAGTCTTCCCCGGGCTCGCCGGGGGGCAGCCAGTCGATGCGGCCATCGTCGCGGGCGATGAACCCGTCTACCGAAGTGGCGATGAATACCTTGCCGAATGCCATGTCGCGGTGCCTCTGGGGAATAAACATACGGCGTATGATAATTCACTCCCGGGGCATCCTGGCAAGCAGAGACCTCAATTCAAGCTGTAGGACTGCAACACGCCTTGCTTGAAGTACAGCTGCAACATGTGCGCCGGGCCAGTGGGCTTGCCCATGAGCTGGTTGGTCATGCCGGCCACCACTCCATTGCCCCCCGTGGCCAGGTTGTATTCGTTGGCCGCGGCGCCGGTCACCTCATTGGACGGCACATGGCTCCAGGCCTTGGCGAGCATCTGCTGCATGGTCGAGCGTCCCGGTGCGTAGCCGCCGTTCGCATCGCTGCGGTAGGTCCAGTACTCGGTGCCATCGGAGGCGTAGCGTTTTTCCGGGGTATCGCCGCACAGGCGCTGCACATCGTCCGGCGAAGTCTTGCCCACCACGAAGTTGCGCTTGGCGAACGAAGCGTCATAGATCTGCGCCTGGGGACCTTGGCCCTGGGCCAGGCCGGGGAGATTCAGCCCGCCATTGCCGTTGCACGCAGAGACCAGGGCCAGGGTCGCGATGCACATCAGTCGAAGTTTCATAACATCCTCTTCACGTATCCAGGAGCCCTCATGTCCCATGAGTGGCTCGTCCAGGGGATTCCTTTCGCGGTCGACCGCTCGCGCGGCTCGGCCTGGAAATGGGCGAAAAAGATGCTATCAGCGGCCACCGGGGCCGATTGACCTGTGGGTCTCCAACACTGTGCTCAGCGTCTCAAACGCACCTGGGTGTCGAGTCGGTCAAGGACCTCGAGCAGCGACCCCGGACCTTCGACGCTCACGGCTCCAGCCTTGGCAGGTAGTGTGGCCGGGCGCCGGTCGCGGGCATCCCGGGGTGAATAGCCGAAGGCCTGGCGAAACACCCGGCTGAAGTGCGACTCACTCTTGAAGCCATGGTCAAAGGCCAGGGTCGAAATGCGCTGGTGGGCGCCAAGGGGGCTTTCCAGGATGCGCCGCACCCGGTCCAGGCGGCATTGCTGGATGTAGGCCACCACTCCGGCCTCCTGGGCGAACAAGCGGTACAGCTGGGCCCTGGAGATGCCGACTTCGCGACAGATCAGCGATGGGGTGAGTTCGGGGGAACGCAAGTGTGCCTCGATGAAACGTCGTACCCGCTGCACCAGCGTATGGTTGATCGGGGCCTGGGCCTCTGCCAGGGTCGCGGCACTGGGCGCTAGCGCCGCCGTGACCATGGCCAGGGTCGCCTGCTCGACCTCCACCAGCTCCTCGCCACGCAGCAGCGGCAACTGCCGACGCAAGCTACGCAGGTAGTCACCCAGCAGGCTGCCCAAGGGGCCCTGGACCAGGCTGCCGTGCAGGTTGGCCGCACGCAGACGTGGGCTGAGCAGGTCCCGGGCCAGGGTCAGGATCACCGTGTCGCCTGCAATGATCTGCGAGTCCAGCTCCCGGGCCAGGTCCAGCACATAGATGCTCGAAGGCCCGGCCTGCAATGGGGTCCGGCCAGCCATGCCGTGCAACGAATGGTTCAATCCCAGGCAGAGGTACAGGTGGTCCAGGCCATCGCGGCGAATCATCTGCTGCGGGCGGCGGACGCCATAGGCCACTGGCTCGCCAGCACCGGCCCAGGTACCACAACCCACAAGAATCGAGCCCACGTAGCCGGTGCTCAACTGGTAGTTGAAGCGCGAGGCCAGCGCCTGCTCGATGCTGATCTGGAAGATCGCATTGACCTCCTCGCGCCACATGTCGAAGCGGTGTGCGGGCGCATAGGCCTGGCTGGAGAACTGAAAGAGATGGGGATTCAAGGCCGGTCCCTGGCTGGACTACTCGGGCTGTCGCGCCTGGGATGCACCCCGGGACGCATCCAGTGCCGCCGCTTACCTTAAACCAATACCGTGAGCTTGCCGACAGGCCGCGACGTGCGGGCCTGATGCTGCCAGTGCCCATGGCGGGCCGACGCAAAGACAGGCCTGGGCAGATCGAAGGATGTGTCCAGCCCCCCAGCGAAGCACCGGCCGGGTATCCGCTGCAAGGCCCGAAAAAGGGCCTTGCAGGCATGACGGGACCAGGTGGGTGGAAGGCCCAGGTGCGAGCGCCAGGGCGGGCGCGTGGTTATGGATTGGCCAGCAGCGGTGACGCTGGGAGTTCCTGGTGCCGAGCGTCGCGGCTGCAAGCCACGAAGTCCTCCTTGCGCAGCACCACCAGGGCCAGCAGCGACGCGACCCCAGTGGCTACATAGAAGTACCAGGGCGAGGAGATATCACCGGTGAGCTTGATCAGCCAGGTGGAAATCAGTGGAGCACTGCCACCGAACGCGGCGACAGGGATGTTGTAGGCCACGGCAATACCGGTGGAGCGAATGCGGGTCGGCAGCAGTTCGCTCATCAGGGCATAGGTCGAGGACGCATAGAGTCCGAACAGGATCGCCACCGCCATCAGTGGCCAGAACAGCGTGGCCGGCGTGGCAGTGGGCGCGACCTTGAAGAACCAGTACATGGCCAGGGTCGCCAGGACACCGATCACCATCAAGAACGGCTTGCGCCCATAGCGATCGGTGAACGCGCCGCCAAAGGGCATCACCACCGCCGCCGAAAGGCTGGCGACGAACACATAGAGCAAGGTGGTGCCACTGTCGAACTTGAGGGTGTTGGACATGTAGGTCGAGGCGAAGGTCAGCACCAGGTAGAAGATCGAGCTATGCAAGGTAATGATGAAGAACACCAGGGCGATCGAGCGCTTCCACTGCCAGACTTCGCGCAAGGGTGCCTTGGAGGTCTCTCCGGCATGTACCAGGGCCAGGAACTCCGGGCTGTCTTCCAGCTTCAGGCGGATGTACATGGAGATGAAACCCAGCGGCCCGGCGACCAGGAACGGGATTCGCCACCCCCAGTCCTGCATCAGTTCGGCGCCCAGGACCCAGGTCATGCCATTGGCCACCGCGCCGCCCAGGAGCAGGCCGAGCACCGCAGTGACCATCAGCCAGCAGGTGGCGAAGCCCCGGCGTCCGGGGCCGGCGTATTCGGCAATGAAACTGGTGATGGTGCCGATCTCGCCGCCGGCGGAGAACCCCTGCACACAGCGAACCAGAATCAGGATGATCGGTGCGGCGATGCCGATGCTGGCATAGGTCGGTAACAGGCCCAGCAGGCAGGTGGAGCCGGCCATCATCACCAGCACGGTGATCAGGGTCCGGCGCCGGCCGATCTTGTCTGCCAGGGGACCAAAGAACAGGCCGCCCAGGGGACGGATGAAAAAGCTCAGGGCAAAGGCGGCAAAACTGGCCAGCAGGCTGCTGGAGGGATCATCGGAGACGAAGAACGCCTTGCCGATATACACGGCCAGGAAGCCGTAGACGCCATAGTCGTACCACTCGATCAAGTGGCCGGAAGTCGCGCCGATAAAGGCCCGGCGCCGCTGGCGCTGGGGGTTGGTGTGTGACAAGCCCATGCTGGGAACTCCTGTTGTACTGCTTCCATGGAAAAACGGCTCAGAGGTTGCCGACCTCCACTGGGTCTTGCAAGCTCTGGCGCAAATGGGTCTTGAGAATCTTGCCGTAGCTGTTCTTCGGCAACTCGGTGCAAAACAGGTATTTCTTCGGTTTCTTGAACGACGCCATATGCGCCAGGAACCACTCGTTAAGTGCCTGGGAGTCGAGGCTTCCAGGGGAACGCAGGACCACGAAGGCCACCACCGACTCCCCCCAGTGGGCATCCGCTTCGCCCACCACGCAGGCTTCGAACACCTCGGGGTGCTGGACCAGTACCTCCTCCACTTCCCGTGGATAGATATTGCTGCCCCCGGAGATGATCACGTCCTTGGAGCGATCGGTCAGGGTCAGGTAGCCGCGGGTATCCAGGAAGCCGATATCGCCGGTGAGCAGCCAGCCACCCACCAGGGCCGCCTGGGTGGCTTGGGGATTGTCCCAGTAGCCGAGCATCACCGGGGCGCCACGCACGGCGATTTCCCCCGCTTCGCCTGGTGCCAACACACGCCCCTGGGCGTTGATCACCTGCACCTCCACGCAAGACTGCGCACGGCCCACGGAAGCCGCAATGGCCGGCCAGTCGGGATTGTCACGGTCGGCGATGGCCTCCCGGGCCAGGGCACTGATGCTCATCGGACACTCGCCCTGGCCGTAGATCTGCACCAGGCGCGGGCCGAAGGTTTCCAGGGCCTGGTCCAGGTCTGCCAGGTACATGGGAGCGCCGCCGTAGACGATGGTCTTGATCCCCTCGCCGGCATACCCCTGCTGCCGGGCCTGCTCCACCATGCGCTTGACCATGGTCGGCGCGGCGAACAGGCTGACCGGCCCCAGCTCCTGCGCCAGCTCGAACAGCTCCGCTGCCTGGAACCCCCGCGACGCCGGCAGTACGTGCCGGGCACCACAGCGCACATGAATGAAGTTGTAGAGCCCGGCGCCATGGGACATCGGCGCGGCATACACCACCGCATCGCCGCCATCCACAGGATCGACATCCAGCGGGTAGCACAGCGACATGGCCATCAGGTTGCCGTGGGACAGCATCACGCCCTTGGAGCGACCGGTGGTGCCGGAGGTATAGAACAACCAGGCCAGGTCCGTGTCCTGGCGTGGCCATGGCTGCGCCAGTTCCGCCACTGCGGACTCAGGAGCAGCCGACAGCTCGTAGCCGCAGATCTCGCGACAGTCGCCGGGCAGGTTTCCCGAGCCGAAGACCTGGCCGTCATCGGTATAGATCAACCGGGCGCCGGCATTGCCCGCGATCCAGGCCGCTTCCAGGCCGTGCAGCTTGCTGTTGATCGGCACCGCTACCGCCCCGCTCCACCAGATGGCATAGAGCAGTTCCAGGTAGTCGCAGCTGTTTTTCATCAGCAACGCCACCCGGTCTCCCGGGGCGATGCCCTGCTCGTGGCGCAGCTGCAATGCCCGCTGGCGAACCCGTGTGGCGAATGCCTGGTAGTCGGCCACCTGGCGGTTGCCGTCGAACAGTGCCGCGCGCTGCGGCCAGCGTTGGGCGGCGTCGAGCAACCAATGGGCGATGTTCATCCTCAGGCCCGGACGGCTTGCAGGACCGAGGCATAGTTGGCCACCGCCATGCCTCCCATGTTGAACAGCAAGCCGAACTCGGCCCGGGGGACACCCAGGCCAATGGGCTGGCCGATCAGTTGGCGAAAGCCCAGGGCATGCATCGATACGCCGGTGGCCCCCACCGGGTGCCCCTTGGCCTTGAGGCCGCCGGACAGGTTCACCGGCAGGCGACCGCCGTGGCGTACGGTGCCGTCATCCAGGGCTCGATGCCCTTCGCCCTTGGGCGCCAGGCCCATGGCTTCGTAGATCAGCAGCTCGGCAATGGTGAAGCAGTCATGCACCTCGGCAAAGCTCAGGTCGCCCAGGGTCACTCCCGCTTCGCGCATGGCGCCGTGGATAGCCCGTTGCGGCCCTTCGAAGGCCAGGACGTCGCGGCTCGACAGGGGCAGGAAATCGTTCACCTGGGTCATGGCCCGGATCGCTACCTGGCGTTGCATGGAACGCGCGCGCCGTGGCGAGGCCAGGATGACCGCCGCCGCACCGTCGCTGATCAGCGAGCAGTCGGTAAGCCGCAGGGGCTGGGCGATCACCGGGTTGCTCTGGGAGATGTTGTTGCAATGCTCGAAATCCATGACCCGGTGCATCTGCGCCAAGGGATTGGACATCGCATTGGCATGGTTCTTCACCGCGATCGCCGCCATCGAGGCCAGTGGGCTGTGATAGCGCTCGGCATACTGCTGGGCCACTTGGCCAAAGAGCTGCGCAAAGCTCAGGCCGGCCTCCCGCTCATCGTGCTGGTAGCCGGCACCCGACAGGGCCCGGGTCACGTCGGCGGTGCTGTTGCTGGTCATTTTCTCTGCGCCGACCACCAGCACCAATTCTGCCGCGCCACTGCGGATTGCATTGATCCCGGCCTGGATCGCCGCCGACCCCGAGGCACAGGCGTTCTCGCAGCGGGTCGCAGGCTTGAAGCGCAATTGCGGATCGGCCTGGAGCATCAGCGATGCGGCAAAACCGTCGGCCACCAGGCCGGAATTGAAGTGACCGAGAAACAGGGCGTCGATCTCGGCGGCATCGATGGCGGCGTCCGCCAGGGCGTCACGGGTGACCTTGACGATCAGGTCCTCGAGATTGATGCCATCCAGGCGCCCAAATGGGCTGTGGGCGGCAGCGACAATGGATACGGAATCATGGGTCATGGTGATTTTCTTCTGTCCTTGAAGCAGGTATTCCATACAATGATCCAGCGCCCGAATCACACGCTAGTTGGGGCAACTACGTACATCAGTAAGTAGTACCTACACGTACCAGAGCGTCTCAATGACCACGAGGCAGGATGCCCAATGACCGTACATGCCCAACAACTCCAGGATCTTGAGTGCCTGGCCTTCCAGGTCTCGCCGGCACCGCAACTGATCACCGGGCACCGGCACATGCTCGATTGCAACCAGGCCTTCGAGCGCCTGTTCGGTTATGAACGCAAGTACCTGCAGAGTCACCTGACCCTGTTGCTGTACCCCTCCCAGGCCGATTACCAGAGCATTGGCGAGCGCAGCGAACACTGGCTGCGCAACGGCCCCAGTGCCTCGTACTCCGACGAACGCTTCATGCAGCACCGCAATGGCGAGGTGTTCTGGGCCCGGGCCCACGGCTTTTCCCTGACCCCACAAGACCCGTTCAAGCTGATGGTCTGGCATTTCGAGCGCCTGGATCGCCAGCCGGCGCCGACGATCCAGTTGACCCCCCGCGAGCGTGAGATCTCGCTGCATATCGTCAACGGCCTGACCTGCAAGGAAATCGCACGCAAGCTGGGTATCTCCCACCGTACCGTGGAGGTGCACCGCGCCCGGCTGATGAAGAAGCTTCAGGCCAAGAACAGCGCGGAGCTGGTATCCAAGATCATCTTCATCAGTTGAATGCCTAGGCCAGCATGTCGCTGGCGCTGATGCGCAGCAACTGCAACGGGCCCACCGTCGCCCCTTCCACCGTGCCGCCCTGCGTCAAGATCTGGTCCACCGCATTCATCTCGGCGCTACGGCCGGCAATCATCTGGTAAGTGCTACGTGGCAACTCATCGGTGAATCCCTGCTCGACGGTCCAGTAGGCCAGCGTCAGCGCGGCGGTGAAGTAATGCTGGCTGGAGACCGGGATCTGCACTTCTTCATCGTTATCGTCATAGGCGATGAAGTGCCCGACGAAAGACTCCACGCCCAAGCGCTTGAGCATTGGCCAGCTCAGGGCCGCAGGCACGAAGGCATTGAGCTTCTCGGCAACGATTGGCGAATAGCCGCGCTCCTGCAGCAACTCGACGATCCTGTCCTCATCGGCCTCGGGGTGGGCCGCAATGACGCTCAGGGCATCGAGCACCGCCTGGTGGGCGGTTTCATGATCGACGTCGGGAGAACAATGGGCGCAATCTGGTGGGCAGGTATCGGTCATGGGAGGTCGAAGGTCCATATCGGTCGTGGAAAACGGGCGGCAGGGTAACCCTGAGCCTGCCCAGGCGCCAGTCCCGTGTCAGCCGACTACCGTGTCCAGCAGGTCGCTGGCGCGAATGCGCAGTACCTTCAACGGCCCGAGCGTGCCCCCCTCTACACTCACGTCCTGGGCCAGGGCCTTGTTCACGGCGTTGATTTCGGCACTGCGCCCGATGACGTGCTCATAGACCTGGAGCGGCAAGTCTTCGCTGTAGCCGTGCTCCAGCGTGCAGTAAGCCAGCTTCAATGCGGCGATGAAGTAGTGCTGGCTGGACACCGGGATCTGTACCTCTTCATCAGCCTCGTCATAAGCGATGAAGTAGCCACCGAAAGGCTCCACGCCCAGGCGCTTGAGCAGTGGCCAGCCCAGGGCCGTGGGCACGAAGACATTGAGCTTTTCGGCAACGCTCGGCGAGTAGCCACGCTCCTGTAGCAGTTGGACGATTCGATCTTCGTCGGCCTCGGGGTGGGCACCCATGATCTGCAGGGTGTCGAGGACGGCCCGGTGGGCGCTTTCATGATCGGAGGAAGAACAGTAAGGACAGCCTGGCGAGGAGATATCGGTCACGGGAGGTCGAAGGTCCATATCGAGCGTGGAAAACGGGCGGCAGGGTAACCCCTTTGGCCGCCCGGATTCCAGCAGGCTATCGGCCTCGCGCTCCTGCGTGCCCCTCTACTTGATCACCACCGGGTTCACCGGGGCCCCGCTGCCACCGACGATCTTCAACGGCGCGGCGGTGTAGAGGAAGGTCCACTGGCCATCGGCCGCGCAGTCCTCGGCCAGGTCCTCGAGCAGCACGATCTCGGTGAAGGCGATACCCAGGTTGCGCATCAATGCACAGTGCAGTGGGATCTGCACTCCCGACGACGGATCGGTGATCACCTCGTTGGCGATGGTATCGGTCACCAGGTTGGGGATCTCCATCTGGTCGAACCACTCCACCAGCTCGCGACTGTAGGTCAGCCCCGGCTCCACCAGGTCCTTGAAGAACTCAGTCTTGCCGTACTCGTAGAAGGCACCCATGGAGCCGGTGCGAATGATCAGGATGTCGCGCTTCTCGATGGCCACTCCCTGGGCCTTGGCCGCGGCCATCAGGTCCCGATGGTCGAAGGTCTCGCCACGGCCCAGGTACTTCTTGCCCCGATGACGGGCCATGTCGATCAGCACCGCTCGCCCCACCACCCCGCGTTCGGCGATCGGCAGTACGCTGGCCTTGGCCATGCCACCCACCGTGGTATTGGCGTCGTAGCCGTTCCACAACTGGTTGTCGTACCAGGCATGCCCCAGGGCGTCGTACTGGGTCGAGCCTTGCAACTGCATGAAGATCACATCGTCGCAGTACTCGGCGCCACCAGTCATCGAGGGCTGCTTGCCGGCCTGGTAGTGGCTGCGGTCCAGGGTGTTGAAGCGCATGGACGGACTGCGCGCCGGCCACATCGGATCGCCACCTGGATGGCCGATCTGCACTTGCAGGGTGAAGGTCTTGCCCTGGCGCACCGCGGCAACGCCACGCAACACCTCGGCCTGCTGCAGGTAATTGAGGGCGCCGACTTCGTCGTCAGGCCCCCACTTGCCCCAGTTCCTGGGTAGGCCTTCGAGGAGTTTCGCGGTGTTGGGCTGGTTGTTGTGGTCGATCCCGCACATGTCGATTGCACTCCGTAGCTTGGGTTGGTACCGCCGGATGCTCTCTATACACAACGTCCGCCATCGACTTCAAGGCAGGTGCCGGTAATGAAGGCTGCCTCATCGCTGGCCAAGTACAGGCAGGCATTGGCCACGTCCTGGGGCGTGGAGAAGCGTCCCAGGGGGATGCCGGCCATGAATTTCTCGCGGTTCTGCGGGGTGTCCGGCACGCCCATGAACTCACTGAGCAACGCCGTGGCGCCGACCACCGGGTTGACGCAATTGACCCGGATATTGTCCGGCCCCAGCTCAGCGGCCATGGTCTTGCTGATCACCACCACCGCGCCCTTGCTGCCGTTGTACCAGACCAGCCCGGGCCGTGGCCGGACCGCCGCGGTGGAGGCAATGTTGACGAACACCCCGCCACCCTGCCCGCGAAAATGCGGGACGAAGTGCCTGGCACTCAGGAAGATGCTTTTGACGTTGACCGCGAACACCCGGTCGAACTCGGCCTCGTCCACCTCCAGCATCGGCCGGTTGCGGTGGGTGGTGCCGGCGTTGTTGACCACGATATCCAGGCCCCCGTACTGCTCCAGGGTGTCGCGCAACAGCGCAGCGACGCTGGCATCCTCGGCCACATTGACCTGGACAAAATGGGCCTGGCCCCCGGCGGCACGGATCTCGTCCGCCACTCGTTGGCCGCCCGTGGCATTCAAGTCGGCGACGATCACTTGCGCCCCTTGCTGGGCGAAGGTCTTGGCGATGCCTTCGCCGAAACCGGAACCGGCGCCGGTGACGATGGCTGTCTTGTTGGCTAGACGCATGGGAGTGACTCCTGATCTTGTTGTTGTCTGCCGCGGTGGCGGCTTTCAGTCGTGACGGATAGCGATGGTCTTCAAGGTGGTGAAGCCCAGCAGTGCCTCGAAGCCCTTTTCCCGGCCATAACCGCTGGCCTTGACCCCTCCGAAGGGCAACTCGACGCCACCGCCGGCGCCATAGTTGTTGATGAACACCTGGCCACAGCGCAGCTTGTGGGCCATGCGCATCTGGCGCGCGCCATCACGGGTCCAGACCCCCGCCACCAGGCCGAAGGCGCTGTCGTTGGCCAATCGGATGGCATGGGCCTCATCCTCGAAAGGCATCACCGCCAGCACCGGGCCGAAGACCTCCTCCCGGGCCAGGCGGCTGTCGGCCGGTACATCGCGAAACAGCACGGCCTGCTGGAAGAAACCAGCATTGCCCGCCTCGGGCACTACCACGCCACGGGCCGCCACCGGAATCCCCGCGGCCTCGGCTTCGCGCACGAACTCACGTACCTGTCGCAGCTGCTTCTGGTTGATCAGCGGCCCCATGTCCAGGTCCAGCTCCGAGGGGCCGGCGCGCAACTGGCTGAAACCCTGGGCCAGGCGCTCCAGCAGCGGCTCGTAGAGGCTGCGCTCCACCAGCAGGCGACTGCCGGCGGAGCAGGTTTGCCCACAGTTCTGCACGATGGCGTTGATCAATACCGGTAATGCGCGATCCACATCGGCGTCGGCGAAGACGATCTGTGGCGACTTGCCGCCCAGCTCCAGGGTCACCGGGCAATGGCGCTCGGCAGCGGCCTTGGCTACCAGGGCGCCGGTACCGGTGGAGCCGGTGAAGGAAATATGCGCTACCCCGGGATGAGCGCACAGGGCTGCGCCGGCCTCATGGCCATAACCGCTGACCACGTTCACCGTGCCCTTGGGAAACCCGACCTCGGCGGCCAGTTCCGCCAGCCGCAGCAGGGACAGGCTGGCGTCCTCGGCCGGCTTGATCACGCAGGCATTGCCTGCGGCCAGGGCCGCGCCGACGCTGCGCCCGAAGATCTGCATCGGGTAGTTCCAGGGAATGATGTGCCCGGTCACGCCATGGGGCTCGCGCACGCTCAGCACGGTGTAACCGGCCTGGTAGGGCAAGGTCTGGCCGTGAAGCTTGTCCGCAGCGCCGGCGTAATACTCGAAGTAGCGCGCCAGGGCCGTGGCATCGGCCCGGGCCACCTTGAGCGCCTTGCCGGTATCCCGGGCCTCGATCTGCGCCAACTGCTCATGGTGCTCCAGCACCGCGGCACCGAGACGGGCCAGCAAGCGCCCGCGCTCCAGGGCCGAAAGAGCGCCCCAGGGGCCGTCGAAGTTCTCCCCCAGGGCCCGCTGTGCTGCGGTCACCGCCAGGTCGATATCTTCGGCGGTGCCCCGGGCGATGCGGGCATAGGTGGCGCCGCTACTGGGGTCCAGTACCGGGATGTCCTCGCTCCAGGACGAGGCCTGCCATTGGTTGTCGATGTAGTGTCTGTGCTGCATGTTCAGCTCCCCTCCAGGCATTCGGCGATGGCACGCCCGACTTCCACGGTGCTGGCGGTACCGCCCATTTCCCGGGTACGCGGACCGTCTGCGAGTACGGTCTCGATACTCTGTACGACGGCGGCGGCCGCCCGTTGGTAAAGCTCGTTGCCCTGCCCCAGGTGCTCGATCATCAAAGCTGCCGACCAGATCTGGCCGATAGGGTTGGCTACGCCCAGCCCGGCGATGTCCGGCGCCGAGCCGTGCACGGGTTCGAACAGAGACGGATACAGCCGCTCAGGGTTGAGGTTGGCCGAGGGGGCGATACCGATGGTGCCGGTACAGGCCGGGCCAAGATCGGAAAGGATGTCGCCGAACAGATTGGAGGCCACCACCACATCGAACCAGTCCGGATGCTGGACGAAGTGCGCGCAGAGGATATCGATATGGAACTTGCGGCTGGCGACCTCGGGATAGGCCTTGGCGATGGCATCCAGGCGCTCGTCCCAAAACGGCATGGTGATGGCGATACCATTGGATTTGGTGGCCGCCACCAGGTTGCGCCGAGGCCGGCGGCTGGCCAGTTCGAAGGCGTACTTGAGCACCCGGTCGACGCCATGGCGGGAAAACACCGACTCCTGCAAGGCGATCTCCCGAGGCGTGCCCGGCCACATGCGCCCGCCGACACTGGAGTACTCGCCCTCGGTGTTCTCCCGCACCACGATGAAGTCGATGTCGCCCGGCACCCGCCCGGCCAGCGGACAGGGCACGCCGGGCATCAGGCGCACGGGGCGGATGTTGACGTACTGGTCGAACTGGCGACGGATCTTGAGCAGCGAGTCCCAGACCGCCACATGGTCGGGAACGATATCCGGGGCTCCCACGGCGCCGAAGAAGATCGCTTCGTGATTGCCGATCTGCTCGGCCCAGTCCTCGGGCATCATGCTGCCGTGGGCCTGGTAGTGCTCGCTGCACCAGTTGAAATGATCGAAATGCCAGTCGATGCCGAAGCGCCGACCGACCGCATCGAGCACCCGCAGGCCTTCGGGCACCACTTCGCGGCCGATACCATCACCGGCGATCACCGCGATGCGGTGGACGGGTTTTACAGGGGGATTGATCCTGGACAAGCCATATCTCCTGGTCTGACGTGTTGTTGTTATCGAGGCAGGTCAAGCGGACAGGCGCGCCCATTCTGGCCACAGAGCCGGGCCAGTGGGAATTGCTCATTACGGAAACCGCCTTCGAAAAATTCGAAGGCCGGATGAGCGATTGCTGCTACTGATCGCCCTCACGGGCCACTGCCCCGTCCTGCTGGAAGCCTGCCAGGTAGTCAAACAGGGCGTGACTGGCCAGGGACGGCGGCTCACGGCGGCGACACAAGTACATCTGGCGATCGGCCCAGGGGTCATCGATTTCGATAAAACGCAAGTCCATTTCCTTGCGGAAGATCTGTACCGCACCCTGGGGCAACACACCGACCCCCTGCCCTGCGGCAATCAGCCGGCACACGGCCTCGAAGCTGCGGACCTGCACCCGCAGGCGCAAGGGCATGCTCACAGCGGCAGCGGCCTCGGTAATCAGCGGGGTAATGGCGGCGTTGTCCTCCAGGCCGACGAAGTCGTAGCCCAACAGGTCCTCGAAACGTGCATGGCTCATCTTGAACGGATGCCCCTGGGGCACGATCAGGCACAGGCGGTCGCGACAATACGCCTTGAAATACAGGTCCCGCGCCTCAGGCAACGTGGTAACGATGCCGACGTCGGCCACCCCGTCACGCACGGCCAGGAGAATCTCGCGACTGCGCTCCTCGCGAATGTCGATGCGAATGCCAGGATGCAGCTCGCTCCATTGGGTCAGCTGCCTGGGCAGTTCCTGGCTCATGGCCGAACTGTTGGCGTAGAGACTGACCCGGCCCGTGGCCCCCTTGGCGAAGTCGGCAAGGTCGGCATGCATCACATCCACGGCCCGCAGGATGCTCCGCGCGTGATCGGCCAGGGCCTGGCCCGCTGGCGTGGGCTGCACCCCGGTGGACGTACGCACCAGGAGCGCCACCTTGAAATGCTGCTCCAGCAAGGACAACCGGCGGCTGGCGGCCGACAGCGACAGATGCGACTGCTCGGCAGCCCGGGACAGGTTGCCCAGGGTCAGGGCCTTGAGGAACAACTCGATGGAGGTCAGGTCCGGAGACATGGCGGGGTCCTTGTGCGCAGTCGCTGAAACCTACGCAGTCACCCGCCGATGTGCAACCTGCGCAAGCTTCTCGCCAAGCTGGGCACCTTGCTTCAACGCCCAGAGAAGCGCAGGCGCGAGAGCATGCGCAAATCGCCTGCGAGGTAGTAATCGTTGCTCCAGCTATCGTCCGCCGCCAAGGGCTGGACCTGCTTGAGCGCCAGTTGCCTGGCAAAGTAGCGGAACCGGTAATGCTCGTAGAAACGCAGCAGCTCCAGGCCGTAGCGATCCGCCAGGTCGGTGTCGCCACGGATGATCAGGAAGTTCTCATCGTTGCTCTGGCTGGCGCCGACGCTGAGGTTGTGGCTGCCGCTGATGATCACCGGGGCGTCGCTGGTGAAGTCGGTGACCACCGCCTTGGTATGCACCAGCAAGTTGCCCTTCTGCCCCTTGAGGCCTTCCTTGAGCCAGCCTTCCAGGCCGTTGTTGAGCAACGCGGTAGCGGCGAACTCCGCCGTGCGGTCGGCATGGAAACCGGTGATGCGGCTGGCGGTGTTCTGCAGGCCATAGCGCAACACATCGTCGTGGGGCTGGCCGAGCAAGGCATCGAGGATCCGGTCGGGCAAGGCGAAGGCGGTGACGAACAGCAAATCGCGACGGGCGCCGTTGATGATCCCCACGAACTCGTCGAGATCCCCCTGGCCACTGCGTGGGGAAAAACCGGCGAACAGCGCCGCCTCAGGCTGCATGGGGTTGGTCTGGGTCAACCATTTGCGAGTGGCACCGACATCCGCCGGGGCGGCCCAGATCTGCTCGAACACCTGTAGGTAGCGGTTGGCGATGTCCGGGTTGTCCAGGCAATGCAATACGTTGGCCTGGCGGTAGACACCGTTGCCCGTGAAGTTGGTGCTGCCACAGAGCACCGCGACGCTCTGGCGCCCACCGCCCTGCTCCAGGCGGCTGAGGACGATGAACTTGTCGTGGAAGATGGCATGGGTCACCCGTCCACGTTTGCTGTCTTCGGGCAGGTGCTGCAGGCTGGTCTGGTTCATCGTGGTGTCGGCATCGCCGGGGGCGGCGTGGTACAGCACCCGGACCTTGGCCCCGCGATCGAAGGCCGCGTTGACCGCATCGACAATAGCTGGCAACTGGTACTCGTAGATGGCGATATCCAGGCTCCAGCTGGCGTCGCTGGCACGTTGGATGAAACCCAGCAACTGCTCCAGCAGGCCGTTCTCCAGCCATTGCCGGGGCGCCTCTGGCCAGGCCTCGATGGGCAGGTTCTTGTTGGCGCTGAGCAAAGTGTCCAGTTCGGGAAACTTGCGCGAGAACGCCTGGCTGGCGGCCACTGCACGATTGAAGATCACCCGCTGCCCGGGAGGCTGGCCGTTGTCGGCGGTGATGCATAGCTGCAGCATTTCTCCCAGCTGCGGCGCGGCGGCGCTGCCATAGACCAGGTACACCCGATAGTTGAGGGTGGCGCCCGGGTTGACTGCATAGTCGGCCCAGCGAAACTTCTGCAATGGCGCCTGGTTGCTGGGCGTGGCGTTGTACTGGGGGAAGGTGTGCGTCTTGCCGGGGAAAGTCAGGCTATTGAACAGGAACAGCCAGGGTTTGCTACCGGTCTGTTTTTCGATGGCGAAACCCAGCAAGCCCCGGCGGCGACTGGCATCCAGGTCCATGGCCAGGAGCACGCCATTGGTGCCGGCGTAGGCCTTGACCCGAAAATCGTCCTTGTCGTTGTGCACCAGTACCCGCATGGCGTCGCTCCCCTTGATTGGCGCAGGCAGTGTAGCCGCTGCACCGGCTGTGCATGGCTCGATACGAGCCCTTGGAGCAACAGGTATATCGCGCTACCAAGCCTTGCGGCCGCTGCGCACCCGTACGCAGCCTCGCCAGCTCGGCACGAGCCACAGGGTTTGGGACGCTACCGGTCGATATGGTGGTAGTCGGCGCCCAGGCGTTGCGCCAGTTCCCGGGCGCGACCGAGGCGGATCGGGCTGCGCTCGATATCCAGCAACAGGGTTGGACAATGCAGAGGGGCGACCGACGGCAAGGTTTTCAGGCGCCCGTCGGTGATCAGCAACACCCGCTGCTGCTCCGCCGGCCAGCGCCGTTGCCGCTGCTCCAACCACTGCCGGGCCTCGGCCAGGGCCTGGGGCAATGGCGTACCACCGCCGGCGCCCAGGCCATCGAGCCAGTGGCGCAGGTCCTTGGAAGCCTTGAGCCCCTGGACCTGCCAGCGGGGCGCACGACCGCTGGCGGTGAGCAAGGCCAGGCGCGCCCGTTGCCGGTAGGCATCGTCGAACAGTTGCGCCAGCAGGCCCTTGGCATCGCTCAGGGCATCGTGCCGGCGAGTCGAGGCCGAGGCGTCGACGATCACCAGCCACAACTCATGGGGCGTGCGACTGCGCAGTTGCCACAACAGGTCCTCGACCAGGCGTGGGCGTCCCTTGAGCAAGGTGCCTGGCCAGTTGATGCGACCGCAACTCGCCGCCCGGCTGCGACCTTGTCGTCCCTGGTCCAGGCGCCCCGGCCGGGGCTTGGCATCCGCCCCCAGGCCAGAGCGGGAACGGATGCCTAGGGCTTTTTTGGCCAGCTGGGCACTTCGCGCCGGACGCCGGTGGGCAGTGCCTGGGCCGGCATGTCACCCCATTGGCCCGCGCCTTCGCTGGCCTCGCGCTGCGCCCCGGACTGCTGCGGTACCGGCGACTGGGGCTGCTGCGCCGGTGCGGCAGGCGCCTGCCCACGGCGATGGCGCAAGGCGAATTCCGCCACCGCGTCGATATCGTCCTCGGTGATGGCCGAAGCGCCACGCCAGGCGGCATGGGCCCGGGCGGCCCGCAACCAGACCAGGTCGGCACGCAGGCCATCGACCCCGGCAGCGAAGCAACGCTCGGTGATCTGCGCCAGGGCCTGGTCATCCAGGGCGATACCTTCCAGCAGCGTCCGCGCCTGCTGGCAGCGCTGGCGCAGTTCGGCCTGGGCCTGGGCCCATTGGTTGCAGAACCCCTGCGGGTCGCTATCGAAATCCAGGCGCCGGCGGATGATCTGCCCGCGCTCCTGGGGCAGGACCTGGCCGTTCAAGGCCACGTTGAGACCGAAGCGGTCCAGCAGTTGCGGGCGCAACTCACCCTCCTCCGGGTTCATGGTGCCGATCAGCACGAACTTCGCCGAATGCCGATGGGAAATGCCATCGCGCTCGATGAGATTGGTGCCACTGGCCGCCACATCCAGCAGCAAGTCCACCAGGTGATCGGGCAGCAGGTTGACCTCATCGACATACAACACCCCGCCGTCGGCCTTGGCCAGAACGCCCGGGGAGAACTGCGCCCGCCCCTCACCCAGGGCTGCATCCAGGTCCAGGGTACCCACCAGCCGCTCTTCGCTGGCCCCCAGGGGCAAGGTGACGAACTGCCCGCTGGCCAGCAAATCCGCCAGTCCCCGGGCCAGGGTCGACTTGGCCATGCCCCGTGGCCCCTCGATCAACACGCCACCGATCTTCGGGTCGATGGCGGTCAGGCACAGGGCCAGCTTCAAGGCATCGGCGCCGACCACGGCCGACAAGGGGAAATGCGGGGTGTCGCTCATCTGGGGTTCTCGCTTGGGTCTGGGTGTCCCGAAGGACGATTTCGCGAGCCGTCTCGCGATCGAGTGCGCAGCATTCGCCGCCTCAGGGCACCTCTAAAAACGTAGGCGAGGCAGTCAGCGCAAGGCAAAAACAGGCGAAAAAGCGCCGTTTACAAGGGGTCAATGTGTATTTTGACCGGGCTGGCGCACCAGCCTGTTTTTAACGCAGCGATGACAACGCAGGTAGTTTTTAAAGGTGCCCTCAGGAGTCTTCTTCTATATCCAGCAGCAGATGTTCCAGGGCCTCGCGATAGGCTCCGGGCTCCTGCCACAGGCCGCGCTGCTGGGCCTCCAGCAAACGCTCGGTCATATCGCGCAAGGCGTGGGGATTATGCTGGCGAACGAACTCGCGGGTCGAGTCGTCCAGCAGGTAGGCATCGGCCAGCAAGGCGTACTGGTGGTCGTCGATCAGTTCGGTGGTGGCATCGAAGGCGAACAGGTTGTCCAGGGTCGCGGCCATTTCGAAAGCCCCCTTGTAACCGTGGCGCTTGACCCCCTCGATCCATTTCGGGTTGACCGCCCGGGAACGGATCACCCGGTTGAGCTCTTCCTTGAGGCTGCGGATCTTCGGCAGGTCGGGCTGGCTGTGATCGCCGTGGTAGCTGGCGACCTTGGCCCCGCCCAGGCTCTCCACCGCCGCCAGCATGCCGCCCTGGAACTGGTAATAGTCGTTGGAATCCAGCAGGTCGTGCTCGCGGTTGTCCTGGTTCTGCACCACCGCCTGGACCCGCCCCAGGCGAGCGGCGAACTGCTCGCGGGCGGCGGTGCCTTCATCGCTGCCGCCGTAGGCGTAGCCGCCCCAGTTGAGGTAGACCTCGGCCAGGTCCTCGCGGCTCTGCCACAACCGGCCATCGATGGCGCCCTGGACCCCGGCACCATAGGCCCCGGGCTTGGCCCCGAAAACCCGCCAGCCGGCCTGGCGCGCCGCCGCTTCCGGGTCCAGGCCGCTAGCCTCCAAGGCTTCGCGTTCGGCACGGACCCTGGCCGCCAGGGGGTTCATGTCGGCCGGCTCGTCCAGGGCCGCCACCGCCTGCACCGCCGCGTCGAACAGGCGGATGAGGTTGGCGAAGGCATCGCGGAAGAACCCGGAAATCCGCAAGGTCACATCGACCCGGGGCCGATCCAGCAGGCTCAGGGGCAGGATCTCGAAGTCGTCGACCCGCTGACTGCCAGTGGCCCAGACGGGCCGCACGCCCATCAGCGCCATGGCCTGGGCGATATCGTCGCCACCGGTGCGCATGGTGGCCGTGCCCCAGACCGACAGGCCCAGTTGCAGCAGGTGATCGCCGTGATCCTGCAGGTGGCGCTCGAGGATCAGGTTGGCCGACTGGAAACCGATGCGCCAGGCAGTGGTGGTGGGCAGGTTGCGCACATCCACCGAATAGAAATTGCGCCCGGTGGGCAGCACGTCCAGACGTCCGCGACTGGGCGCACCGCTGGGGCCCGCCGGCACGAAGCGGCCTTGCAGGGCATCGAGCAGGCCGCGCATCTCCGCCGGGCCGCAGGCATCCAGGCGCGGCGCCACTACCTCGCGCAAGCCCTCGATGATGCTGCGCACCGGCTGCCAGCCGGCTTCGTCCAGTTGTGCCACCGGGCCTTGCAAGGCCACCTCGATCAGGCGCCCGGCGTAGATTTCCAGGCGCTCGCGCACATCCCCGGCGGTACGCCACAAGGCATCGCTGAGCTGTTGCAGGGCCTGCGGCCGCCGCCCGGTCCAGGGCTCGGCCAGGGCGCAGTCCAGCGGGTCGAACCCCAGCTCGAAGGCCTTGGCCAGGGCCCGCAACAGGCTGGCGTGGGCGCCCTTGCCGTCGCCCCGGGGGATGCGCAGCAGGGCCAGCAACGTATCGATGCGCAAGCGCCCTTCTGGCGACTCGCCGAACACATGCAGGCCGTCGCGGATCTGCGATTCCTTGAGATCGCACAGGTAGGTGTCCAGCCGTGGCAGCCAGAGCGCCGCATCGGCTTCGCCTTCCAGTGGTCCGTCCAGTTGCAGCTCGCGGTCGATCTGGGTCTCGCGCACCAGGCGCAGGATGTCCCGTTGCAGCTCCCGGGCGCGGCGCGGGTCGAGCAACTGGGCCTCGTAATACTCGTCGGCCAGCAGCTCCAGGTTACGCAGCGGGCCATAGGTTTCGGCGCGGGTCAGGGGCGGCATCAGGTGATCGATGATCACCGCCTGGGTCCGGCGCTTGGCCTGGGCGCCCTCCCCTGGGTCGTTGACGATGAACGGGTAGATGTTCGGCAGCGGCCCCAGCAAGGCGTCCGGCCAGCACTGGGCCGACAGGCCGACACCCTTGCCCGGCAGCCACTCGAGGTTGCCGTGCTTGCCGACGTGGATCACTGCGTGGACGCCGTAGACCTGGCGCAGCCAGAAATAGAACGCCAGGTAGGCATGGGGCGGCACCAGGTCCGGGTCGTGGTACACCGCGCTGGGGTCGACCTGGTAACCCCGGGCCGGCTGGATGCCGATGAAAGTCAGGCCCAGGCGCAGGCCAGCGACCATCAGCCGCCCGTTGCGGAACATCGGGTCCTGCTCCGGGGCGCCCCAGCGCTCCAGCACCGCTTGGCGGTTGGCCTCGGGCAATGCCTGGAACAGGCGCTGGTAATCGTCCAGGGCCAGGCTCTGCTGGCAAGGGCGCAGGTCGAGGCTGTCCAGATCGTTGCTGACGCCACCGAGCAATTGCTGGATCAGCTCGGTGCCGCTGGCCGGCAGCTCGTCAGGCAGCGGATAACCCTCGGCCTGCAAGGCCTTGAGAATGTTCAGCGCCGCCGCCGGGGTATCCAGACCCACACCGTTGCCGATGCGCCCGTCGCGGGTCGGGTAGTTGGCCAGGACCAGGGCGATGCGTTTTTGGTGGTTGTCCAGGCGTCCCAGCTCGACCCAATGGCTTGCCAGCCGGGCGACGAAGTCCATGCGCTCGGGCTGGCCGCGGTAGCAGACCACGTCCGACTGGCTGCGCTCGCTGCGCCAGGCCAGGTCCTTGAAGCTGATGGGGCGGCTGATGATGCGTCCATCCAGTTCGGGCAAGGCGATGTGCATGGCCAGGTCCCGTGGGCCCAGGCCTTGTTCGCTGGCCTGCCAGCCCGGCTCGTTGTCCTGGGCGCAGATGGCCTGGATCACCGGGATATCGCGGCGAAACGGCCGCAGGTGTGGCGCCTCGGGGCTGGACTGGGCAAAACCGGTGGTGTTGAGGATCACTCCGGCGCCGGTCTCATCCAGCCAGTCTTCCACCTGCGCCAGGCAGCCGGGCTCCTTGAGGCTGGCCACGGCGATCGGCAAGGGGTTGAGACCGGCAGCCGCAAGGCGCTGGCAGAACAGGTCGATGAATGCGGTGTTGGCCGCCTGCAAGTGCGAGCGATAGAACAGCAGCGCCGCCACCGCCTGGCCGGGCTGCCAGTGGGCCTGCCAATCCGCCAGACTGGCCTGGCTCCTGGCCGGGTGATAGAGCGCGGTGCGCGGCAGCACCTGCGGTTCGCTCCAGGGGTAGTCGCGCCCCAGCAAGCCGCTCAGGCAGCGGTAGAAATTCAACGCGTTTTCTCGCCCGCCCTGGCGCAGGAACTGCCACAGGCGGTCGCGCTCCACGGCCGACACCGTGCTCAGGTCGCTGAGCTCCGGGTCGGGCCGGTCGTCCCCTGGCACCAGGATCAGTTGCACCCCGCGCCGGGACAGCTCCACCAATTGCTCGACGCCATAACGCCAGTAGGCGATGCCGCCGTGCAGGGAAATCAGGATGACCCTGGCATGGCGCAGCACCTGGTCGACGTACAGGTCCACCGAGGCGTGGTTCTGCACCTGCATCGGGTTGGCCAGGCGAAAACTGGGGTAGTCCACTGGCAGCTGCTCGGCGGCCTCGGCCAGCAGCGCCAGGCTGGAGTCGCCGCTGCACAGGATCACCAGCTCGGCGGGGGTTTGTCCAAGGTCGGCGATGTTGTCATCCGACACGAATCCGCCGGGCTGGGTCCTGAGCAGGTGCATGGGTCAGGCGCCCAGGGCGGCGCGCAGTTGCGCTTCCAGCTGGGTTGCGTCCAGTTCCTGGCCGATCAGCACCAGGCGGGTGATACGCTTTTCATCGGCGCCCCACTTGCGGTCGAAGTGCTTGTCGAAACGGGTACCTACGCCCTGGAGCAGCAGGCGCATCGGCTTGCCGGGGATTGCCGCAAAACCCTTGACCCGCAGGATGCCGTGCTTGACCACCAGTTGGGTCAGGGCATCGAGCAACAGGCTTTCGTCGGCCTCGGGCAGCTCGATGGAGATCGAGTCGAAGGCGTCGTGGTCATGGTCGTCATGATCGTCGCTGTCATGGTGATGGTCGTGATGACTGTGGCGGCTGTCGATGTGCTCCTCGGAGCCGGCACCCACGCCCAGCAGCACGTCCAGGGGCAGGCGCCCGCTGCTGGCCTCGATCACCTTGACCGCCGGCGGTAGCTCCTCGGCCACTTCCAGGCGGACCTTGGCCAGGTCGGCCGGATCGATCAGGTCGGTCTTGTTGAGAATCACCAGGTCGGCGCTGGACAGCTGGTCGGCGAACAGCTCGTGCAGCGGCGACTCATGGTCCAGGTTGGGGTCGAGCTTGCGCTGGGCGTCCACCTGGTCCGGGAAGGCGGCGAAGGTGCCGGCGGCCACGGCCGGGCTGTCGACCACGGTGATCACCGCATCGACGGTGCAGGCGCTGCGGATTTCCGGCCACTGGAAGGCTTGCACCAGGGGCTTGGGCAGGGCCAGGCCGCTGGTTTCGATGAGGATATGGTCCAGGTCGCCACGACGGGCCACCAGTTCGCGCATCACCGGGAAGAACTCCTCCTGCACGGTGCAGCACAGGCAGCCGTTGGCCAGCTCATAGACCCGGCCACTGGCTTCTTCTTCGGTGCAGCCGATGGAACACTGCTTGAGGATCTCGCCGTCGATGCCCAGCTCGCCGAATTCATTGACGATCACCGCGATACGACGGCCCTGGGCGTTGTCCAGCATGTGCCGCAGCAAGGTGGTCTTGCCCGAGCCCAGGAAGCCGGTGACGATGGTGACGGGAAGTTTGGCCAGTGTTTTCATCGGATGCCCTTTGGCGAAGGTGGCGGGCATACGGGACGAGAGGCACGGCACAAGGCCCGCGCTGATTTCGCCACCGGATCACCCCGCCCGGTTGTAGTGAGAATCATCTTCGAGGCAGGTCTCCTGGCTGGGGGCCTGCCAGTTGGACTGACAGTTCCTGCGCCTTCCCGCCAGCGTCCTGGACGCCCATGCAGTGGCTTTGCAGAAAATCGAACCCTTCACAGTTGCGGGGGCAGCCGCGGCTTCTACCGCGTTCCCGTCTTAGCTTCGACCGCTGGCCGAAGAACCTCGAACGCGCAAGGCTACGCAGAGCGCGGAAAGCGGTCAATGTGCATGTGGCTTCGGGGTGGCTTCGGGTCGCAGTTGGCGATTGACGGCGCCCCTTGCCCATGATTTGCTACACAACTTGTTACGGGTGCCCTTCACAGGGTGAAACGGGAAACCGGTGAATCACGCGCTTGCCAGCCGTGACCAGTCCGGTGCTGCCCCCGCAACGGTAAGCGAGCGAAGTGTCAGATCCACTGTGCCCCGGGCATGGGAAGGCGACACTTGTCGGCAGGGCACGAAACCGCCCCAGCCCCTCGCGAGCCCGGAGACCGGCCCGCAATACACGAATAACAAACCCGCGGTGGGCGGGCGCTGTTGCAAACCCTGCGTGAACGCCACGCGGGGTTTTCCTGCGCCGCTTCCCGCTGACAAACCAAGGGAACGCGCCATGTCGACCATCAGCAGCACCAGCCATTCCGCCAGCAGCACCACCACCCTGAGCCAGCGCCTGGTAGCCGCCATCGGCGCCTCGATCCTCGGCGCCTGCCTGGTGTACTTCGCCGGTTTCTCGCACATCGAGGCGGTACACAACGCCGCCCACGACACCCGCCACAGCGCCGCCTTCCCTTGCCACTGAGACCCGCCCCATGATCAAGCGTATCGCGCAAACCGCGGGCTTCACCGGGCTGCTGGCCGCCCTGCTGCTGACCCTGCTGCAAAGCTTCTGGGTCGCCCCGTTGATCCTGCAGGCGGAAACCTACGAGAAGGCCCCAGCCACCGAGGCAGTCCATGAACACGCCCCCGGCGCCATGGCTGGTCACGTCCACGACGAAGAAGCCTGGGAACCGGAAGACGGCTGGCAGCGAGTGCTGTCCACCACGGGCGGCAACCTGGTGGTCGCCGTCGGCTTCGCCCTGATGCTGGCAGGCCTCTACACCTTGCGCGCGCCCAGCCGCACCTCCCAGGGCCTGCTCTGGGGCCTGGCCGGTTATGCCACCTTTTGCCTGGCCCCTACCCTGGGCCTGCCACCGGAACTGCCCGGCACGGCAGCGGCCGACCTGGTACAGCGGCAGATCTGGTGGGTCGGCGCCGCTGCCTCGACCGCCGTGGGCCTGGCCCTGATCGTGTTCGCCGGCAACTGGCTGCTGAAGTTGCTGGGCGCGGCCATCATTGCCGTGCCCCATGTGATCGGAGCGCCGCAGCCGGAAGTGCACTCGATGCTGGCTCCCGAGGCGCTGGAGGCGCAGTTCAAGATCGCCTCGCAGCTGACCAACGCGGCCTTCTGGCTGGCCCTGGGCCTGATCAGCGCCTGGTTGTTCCGACGCAAGGGCGGGGACGGCTATTCGGCATGACGGCCTGGCGCGCAGGGCCGACCCTGGTGGTCGGCCTGGGCTGCCAGAAAGGCTGCCCGGCAAGCGTCCTGCGCGCCCTGTTGGACCAGGTACTGCAAGCCCATCAGCTGGATAAGGGGCAACTTCGGGCCCTGGCCAGCATCGACCTGAAACGCAGCGAACCCGGGCTGCTGCAACTGGCGGAACAACTGGCCCTGCCATTGACCTGCTTCAGCAGCAGGCAACTGGCGCCTTATGCTTCGCGCCTGAGCCACCGTTCACAGATCGCGTTCGAGCACACCGGCTGCTATGGCGTGGCGGAAAGCGCCGCCCTGGCCATGGCTGAATACCTGCAAACAGGGCCGGCACAGTTGCTGGTACCACGACAAAAAAGCGCCCAGGCAACCCTGGCCTTGGCTGTTTGCCCGTAGAACCCCGATAATCCCCGCCCTCGATCATGAGCAATCTTCATCTGAAGCCCTGCTCCGACCTCTTTTTCACAGGACACAGCCATGACCGTCTACTTCATCGGTGCCGGCCCCGGCGACCCGGATCTGATCACCGTCAAGGGCCAGCGCCTGATCCATCGCTGCCCGGTGATCATCTATGCCGGTTCGCTGGTCCCCCAGGCGGTGCTCGAAGGGCATAGCGCGGTACGGGTGATCAACAGCGCCGAATTGCACCTGGAACAGATCATCCAGGCCATCCGCGAAGCCCATGCCCAGGGCCAGGATGTGGCCCGGGTGCACTCCGGCGACCCAAGCCTGTACGGCGCCATCGGCGAGCAGATCCGCTGCCTGCAGGAGCTGGAGATTCCGTTCGAGATCGTCCCCGGGGTTACCGCCACCGCCGCCTGCGCCGCGCTGCTGGGAGCGGAGCTGACCTTGCCCGACGTCTCCCAGAGCGTGATCCTCACCCGCTATGCGGACAAGACCAGCATGCCCGCCGGGGAAGAATTCGCCAGCCTCGCGGCCCACGGCGCCACCATGGCCATCCACCTGGGGGTCAACCACATGGAGCGGATCGTCGCCGAGCTGCTCCCCCACTACGGCGCCGACTGCCCCATCGCAGTGGTGCACCGGGCCACCTGGCCGGACCAGGACTGGGTACTGGGAACCCTGGCGGACATCGCCGCCAAAGTGGCCGCCAAGGGCTTCCGGCGCACCGCGCTGATCCTGGTGGGCCGGGTGCTGGCCAGCGATGCCTTCAGTGAGTCATCGCTGTACCGCGCCGGCCACGCCCACCTCTATCGGCCCTGACGGCCTGGTTCCAGGCATAAAAAAACGGCGCTCACGGTGCGCCGTTTTTTTGTGTCGCAGCGAACGCCTTAGTAGTAGGCGTTTTCTTTCTGCGTGTGGTCGGTGACGTCGCGCACGCCCTTGAGTTCAGGGATACGCTCGAGCAGGGTGCGCTCGATACCTTCCTTCAAGGTCACGTCCGCCTGGCCGCAGCCCTGGCAGCCGCCGCCGAATTGCAGCACGGCGATGCCGTCATCGACCACGTCGATCAGGCTGACCTGGCCGCCGTGGCTGGCCAGCCCCGGATTGATCTCGGTTTGCAGGTAATAGTTGATGCGCTCGTTGATCGGGCTGTCGGCATTGACCATCGGTACCTTGGCGTTTGGAGCCTTGATAGTCAGTTGCCCACCCATGCGATCGGTGGCGTAGTCGACGACCGCATCATCGAGGAAACCTTCACTGAAGGCGTCGATGTAGGCGGTGAAGCTCTTGAGACCCAGGGCCTTGTCCTCGGGCTTTTCTTCGCCCGGCTTGCAATAGGCGATGCAAGTCTCGGCGTATTGGGTCCCTGGTTGGGTGATGAAGATGCGGATGCCGATCCCGGGAGTGTTCTGCTTGGACAGCAGATCAGCCAGATAATCGTGGGCGGCGTCGGTAATGGTTATGGCGCTCATGGTGGTTCCTCGCAGACGTGGGCGCAGTTTACGCCAATCGATGCTGCTGAAAAAGTCCTAGTGTTTTTGTCAGGATAGACCTTGGTATAAGGCATCCCCGGGACGCCAAGGGTCGGCCCGGGGCGCACGAATGCTCTAGCTCAAAGGTTTTCGTAGCGGTTCATGTCCATGACCCCCGCCTCCACCGGGTCGGTTTCCTTCAAATAGCGGGTCTGGTCGTGGAAGTACTGCCAGAACTGCGGGTGGCTGCGGCGAATCCCCCAGCGTTCGACGATCTTCTCGAAGCCCTCGGCGTCCCTGGCCTCTTGCATGGCCGCAACGAACTCAGGCACCTGGGTGGACGGGATATCGAAGATGAAATTCGGGTAGCTGCTGAGGATACCCGGGAAGATCGTCAGGGTGTCCAGGCCCGGCTGGTAACGCAGCGACTCGCCGAGCATGAAGGCCACGTTACTGTGGGCGCGGTTGCGCAGCATGCTGTAGAACTCGCGCTTGCCACCAGGCGTCTGCACCCTCAGCAAGGTAGCCTCGGGCAACTGCTCGATGACCTTGAGCCCTGCCGCCGGCCGCGACGCCAGGCGGCTCAGGGCCTGTTCGGCATCTTGCAGGGCCGGGTCGATGTTGGGCCGCGAGCAATAGGCGCTGTCACAACGGTTGATCGGGTCCGGCTTGGCATTGAGTTCGCCATAGCGGACCAGCAACTGGTTGGCAAAATCCTTTTTCGGCTCCTTCAGGTCCAGCTTCAGGGCACTGCGCTTGCTGTCGTCGATGGACTCATAATCCAGCCACATCTTGAACTTGCCGCTGTTCTGGTACCAATCGTCGAGGAAATCCTCACGGGTACCGGCGGGCATCAGGCGCAGGAAGTTCTGCTCGGCGCCGTTGCGGATCAAGTCGAAGTACAGCCGGGTCTGGGCCTGGTGCGAAACGTTGCCGAATACGTCGAAGTTCACCGCCAGCTGGTAATAAGTGCGCTCCAGCAACGGATAGTCGAACAGCCACATCGTCTGCGGAATCTCGCCGATCAGGCCCTTGGTCACCGAGGCGCTGTCGAAGTGGCGAAAGATGCTCAACAGCGCGTTGTCGTTGCCGGCCCACAGGGTCGACCAGCTGGGCGCCGGGGCCTCGGCGTAGGAGTCACGGCGCAGGGCCTCATACTCGTTGCGCTTGTCGCGGTAGGCCAACCACAGGCTGAGCACGCTGCCGACATCGTCGTTCTGCCCGGGCATCGCCAGCAAGGGCGTGGCCTGGCCACGATAGGCCGGGTCGGTGATGTACAGGTCATGCTCCGGGGCCTGGAACAGGGCCCAGAAGTTGTCGCGGATCACGTCGGTGGCGATCTGCCCGCGGCATACCGGGCCACGGATGAAGGTCCGCACGAAGTACTCGGCATTATCCAGCATGAACTGGTAGCGGGCCTTGGCCGGGATCGCCTCGAAGGTCTCGAACGGATTGGCCCGGCGTCCGGGCCCATAACCCGGCAACGCGCTGACCTGCCAATCGCCGCTGTAGAACAGGGTCTTGACCCGGGCCAGCTTCGCCGCGCCCAGCGGGTAAGTGATGTGGGTCTTGTGCACGATCACCCCCTGCACCGGCCACAGGCGGTAGTACACCTGGGTGCCCGGGTCGTCGTTGGGGCGCCGGGTATTGATCAGGTCGATGGGCTGGCCAGTGGGGGTACGCGAGCGCACCCACTGGAAGAAATGCCCAGGCTCACCGCCTTCAAAGTAGATGTGCGCCAGGAACCAATGCTCGTAGAGCCAACGCGCCACCAGGCTCTCCCGGGCGCCGGGGGCGTTGAGCAGGTTTTCCCACTGGACCACCTGCAGGCTTTCCCGGGCGCTGGGGGCCAGGGCCTGCTCGTCGATCGGTGCCCCGGAAGCCAGCCAGCGCTGTAGCGTCTGGTACTGCTGGTTGGTCAAGCCAGTGACCGCCAGGGGCATGCCTTCCTTGGGATGGGCCCCGGCATAACCGTCGAACTCGGCCGGCTGCGGGCACATGTTCTCCCGGTTCAGGCCCAGGACGATCTCACTGGGCAGCTTGGCATTGGGTTGCAGCGGCGTACGGTGCCCCAACTCCAGCATCCGCGCCATCAGCGCCGCCTGGCTGCCCTGGGCATCGAGCACCGAATAGAACCCGCGGCTCTGCCAGGCCGCCTTGCCGCTGGCATCGTAGAACAGCCGGGTCGGGGCCTGGGCCTTGCTCCGCTCACCGTCGTATACCGGCGCCTTCGAGGCGCCACGGGCAGCCCCTTCACCGCTGCCCAGGTTGAGTTGGCAGGCCGAGTCGTAGCAGGCATGGCAAGCCACGCACTTCTCGGTAAAGATCGGCTGGATGTCGCGGGTATAGGAGATCGCCGGCGCCGGACCTTGTGCCATACACAGTGAACTCAATAGCAGCAGCACGCTGCTGACGGCAAAACGATACGGCATGTCCCTGGTCCCGAAAGTAAAAACGTCGCGATTCTACCGGTCCGCTCGGCGAACCAACATGAACGATATTCATGCAAAACCTGTGCATACCGCAAAACCATGCAGGTTTGCTATGCTCCACGCCCTTCGTAATGGCCTTTCCAGGTAGTCCCCATGTCTGACCGCAGTGCTCGCCTCCACGCTCTCCAGCAAGCCCTCAAGGAGCGCATCCTGATCCTCGATGGTGGCATGGGCACCATGATCCAGAGCTACAAGCTCGAGGAGCAGGACTACCGTGGTGAACGCTTCGCCGACTGGCCCAGCGACGTCAAGGGCAACAACGACCTGCTGGTACTGACCCGTCCGGACGTGATCGGCGCCATCGAGAAAGCCTACCTGGACGCCGGGGCCGACATCCTCGAGACCAACACCTTCAACGCCACCCAGGTGTCCCAAGCCGACTACGGCATGGAGGCGCTGGTCTACGAACTGAACGTAGAAGGTGCCCGCGTGGCCCGCAAGGTCGCCGACGCGAAAACCCTGGAGACCCCGGATAAGCCGCGCTTCGTCGCCGGCGTCCTGGGCCCTACCAGCCGCACCTGCTCGATCTCCCCCGACGTCAACGATCCGGGCTATCGCAACGTCACTTTCGACGAGCTGGTGAGCAACTACACCGAGGCTACTCGCGGCCTGATCGAGGGCGGCGCCGACCTGATCCTGATCGAGACCATCTTCGACACCCTCAACGCCAAGGCGGCGATCTTTGCCGTGCAGCAGGTGTTCGAGGAGGACGACGTCGAACTGCCGATCATGATCTCCGGCACCATCACCGACGCCTCCGGCCGTACCCTGTCGGGCCAGACCACCGAGGCGTTCTGGAACTCGGTGCGCCACGCCAACCCGATCTCGGTGGGCCTGAACTGCGCCCTGGGCGCCAAGGACCTGCGCCCCTACCTGGAAGAGCTGTCGACCAAGGCCGACACCCATGTCTCGGCCCACCCCAACGCCGGCCTGCCCAACGCCTTCGGCGAATACGACGAGACCCCGGCGGAAATGGCCGCGGTGGTCGAGGAGTTCGCCGCCAGCGGCTTTCTCAACATCATCGGCGGCTGCTGCGGCACCACCCCACCGCATATCCAGGCCATCGCCGAGGCCGTGGCCAAACACAAGCCGCGGGCAATCCCGGACATTCCCAAGGCTTGCCGCCTGTCGGGCCTGGAGCCGTTCACCATCGATCGCCAGTCGTTGTTCGTCAACGTCGGCGAGCGCACCAACATCACCGGCTCCGCCAAGTTCGCCCGGCTGATCCGCGAAGAGAACTACACCGAGGCCCTGGAAGTCGCCCTGCAGCAGGTCGAGGCCGGCGCCCAGGTGATCGACATCAACATGGACGAAGGGATGCTCGACTCCCAGGCCGCCATGGTCCGCTTCCTCAACCTGATCGCCGGTGAGCCGGACATCTCCCGCGTACCGATCATGATCGACTCCTCCAAGTGGGAAGTGATCGAAGCGGGCCTCAAGTGCATCCAGGGCAAGGGCATCGTCAACTCGATCTCGATGAAGGAAGGCGTCGAGCAGTTCAAGCATCACGCGCGCCTGTGCAAGCGCTACGGCGCGGCCGTGGTGGTGATGGCCTTCGACGAGGTCGGCCAGGCCGACACCGCCGCGCGCAAGCGCGAGATCTGCCAGCGCAGCTACGACATCCTGGTCAATGAAGTGGGCTTCCCACCGGAAGACATCATCTTCGACCCGAACATCTTCGCCGTGGCCACTGGTATCGAAGAGCACAACAACTACGCCGTGGACTTCATCGAAGCCTGCGCCTACATCCGCGACCACCTGCCCTATGCCCTGTCGAGCGGCGGGGTGTCCAACGTGTCGTTCTCGTTCCGTGGCAACAACCCGGTGCGCGAGGCGATCCACTCGGTATTCCTCTACCACGCGATCCAGAACGGCCTGACCATGGGCATCGTCAACGCCGGCCAGCTGGAGATCTACGACGAGATCCCACCGGCGCTACGCGACAAGGTCGAGGACGTGGTGCTCAACCGCACCCCGGAAGGCACCGACGCCTTGCTGGCCATCGCCGACGACTACAAGGGCGGCGGCGCCAGCAAGGAAGTCGAGGACGAGGCCTGGCGTTCGCTGCCGGTGGGCAAGCGCCTGGAGCACGCGCTGGTCAAGGGCATCACCGCCCATATCGTCGAGGACACCGAGGAGTGCCGCCAGCAGTGCGCACGGCCGATCGAGGTCATCGAAGGCCCGCTGATGAGCGGCATGAACGTGGTTGGCGACCTGTTCGGCGCCGGCAAGATGTTCCTGCCCCAGGTGGTCAAGTCGGCCCGGGTGATGAAACAGGCCGTGGCCCACCTGATTCCGTTCATCGAAGCCGAGAAAGGCGACAAGCCCGAGGCCAAGGGCAAGATCCTCATGGCCACGGTCAAGGGCGACGTGCACGACATCGGCAAGAACATCGTCGGCGTGGTCCTGGGCTGCAACGGCTACGACATCGTCGACCTGGGCGTGATGGTGCCGGCGGAGAAGATCCTGCAGACCGCCCGCGATGAGAAGTGCGACATCATCGGCCTGTCCGGCCTGATCACCCCGTCGCTGGACGAGATGGTCCACGTCGCCCGCGAGATGCAGCGCCAGGATTTCCACCTGCCGTTGATGATCGGTGGCGCCACCACGTCCAAGGCCCACACCGCGGTGAAGATCGACCCCAAGTACAGCAACGACGCGGTGATCTACGTCACCGACGCCTCCCGCGCCGTGGGGGTGGCCACCCAGCTGCTGTCCAAGGAACTCAAGCCCGGCTTCGTCGACAAGACCCGCCAGGAATACGTGGAAGTGCGCGAGCGCACCGCCAACCGCAGCGCCCGCACCGAGCGCCTGAGCTACGCCCAGGCCGTGGCCGCCAAGCCGCAATATGACTGGGCGGCCTACCAGGCCACGGTCCCCTCCTTCACTGGCGTGAAGATGCTCGACAACATCGACCTGCGCGAGCTGGCCGAGTACATCGACTGGACGCCGTTCTTCATCTCCTGGGACCTGGCCGGCAAATTCCCGCGCATCCTCGAGGACGAAGTGGTGGGCGAAGCCGCCACCGCGCTGTACCAGGACGCCCGCGAAATGCTCGACAAGCTGATCGACGAGAAGCTGATCAGTGCCCGGGCGATCTTCGGTTTCTGGCCAGCCAACCAGGTTGCGCATGACGATATCGAGGTCTATGGCGAAAACGGCCAGACCCTGGCCACCCTGCACCACCTGCGCCAGCAGACCATCAAGCCCGACGGCAAGCCCAACCTGTCCCTGGCCGACTTCGTCGCGCCCAAGGACAGCGGCGTGACCGACTACATCGGCGGTTTCATCACCACCGCCGGCATCGGGGCCGAGGAAGTGGCCAAGGCCTACCAGGACAAGGGCGACGACTACAGCTCGATCATGGTCAAGGCCCTGGCCGACCGCCTGGCCGAAGCCTGTGCCGAGTGGCTGCACGAACAGGTGCGTAAAGAACACTGGGGCTACGCCAAGGATGAACACCTGGACAACGAGGCGCTGATCAAGGAGCAGTACAGCGGCATCCGCCCTGCCCCGGGCTATCCGGCGTGCCCGGACCACACCGAGAAGAGCACCCTGTTCGCCCTGCTCGATCCCGAGGCCAGCGAAGGCAGGGCCGGCCGTAGCGGCGTGTTCCTCACCGAGCACTTCGCGATGTTCCCGGCGGCCGCTGTCAGCGGCTGGTACTTCGCCCACCCGCAGGCGCAGTACTTTGCCGTGGGCAAGGTCGACAAGGACCAGGTGCAGAGCTACACCCAGCGCAAGGGCCAGGAACTGGCGGTGAGCGAGCGCTGGCTGGCCCCCAACCTGGGCTACGACAACTAGGAGCGAGCCGGCTCCCTTGCCTGGACATTGTCTATGCTCTGTTGACACCCAACCGTGTCGAGGGATTTATGGACGATCCAAGCAACAGCCGGCCACCCACCTTCCTGCAAATGCTGCAAAGCGTTCTGGCAGCAGCCTTCGGCGTACAGAGCGGGAAAAACCGCGCCCGCGACTTCAGCCACGGCAAGCCCAGCCACTTCATCGCGCTGGGCATCCTGTTCACCACGCTGTTCGTCCTGGTACTGCTGGGCATCGCCAAGCTGGCGATGCACCTGGCGGGTGTCTGATCATCTAGCGCAGCAGCAATTGCAAGCCGAAGGGGTAGCGATAGCCTGCCGGCTTGCCCTGCGCGGACAAGGCACGAAAGTCCACGCCCGTCCCGGCCTGGTTGCCCAGGCGCAGCAATTGCTGGGCCTGGGTCCGGGTCAGGGGTTGTAACAGCGGCAGGCGCCAGTCCGGCCCGCCCAGGAGCCGGGGATCGATCCCCAACGCGTCATCGTGCAGTGCCACCAGGGCCCAGCCACCCAGGGTGAAGTGCCCGGCGACCAGCACCGACAACTGTCCATCGATCAATGCCTGCAAAGCCTCGGGCGAGCTGTTGAGGCCGCTGAACAACAGGTCCTTGCCCGGCTTGAGCCCCAGTTCACGGGCGGCATCCATGGCCCCCAAGGCCATTTCATCGTTGGCCGACCAGACCAGCCGGGTCTGCGGATAGCGACGCAACAGTTGCTGCGCCTGGCGATAGGCGCGCTCCCGTGCCCACTCGCCATAAACCAGCTGGCGCAAATGCACCTGCGGGAATTCGGCCAGGGCCCGACGTAGCCCCTGCTCGCGCAGTTGCGCCGAGGGCGTGACCTTCAACCCGGAGAAAGCCAGGAGTTCGATGCTCTGCCCGTCCGCCACTGGCCCGTGCTGGCGCAAGAGTTCCTTGAGCATCAGGTAGCCAGCTTCTTCATCGTTGCCCAGCATGCTGCCGATCCAGTCGGAGTACTTGTGCCGGCTCTGGCTGATCAGGTCGCGCTGGTCCTGGGTCAGCGCGCTGTTGACGATGAACAGCTTGATCCCGGTACCCTGGGAAAGCCGCAGGATCTGCGGTGCGATGTACTGCTCGTTCACCAGCATCAGGTAGTCGGGCTTATGCGCCCCGCGGATCACTTCCCGGGCTTGCTCCAGGGTCCTGCCAGCGTCGCGCTCGGCATAGAGGATGCGCAGGTCCATGCCCAGGTTCTTGGCGGCGATCTGCATGAAATGCGAATAGCTGACCCAGAAGGTCTCCGTGGAATTGCCGGGATTGAGAAACACCACTGATGTGGCCTGAGCCAGGGTCCAGAACGGCAGGCTCAACCACAACACACACTTGCACAACAACTTGAACATCACGAAAAGAGCCCCAGAATTATCCCAGGCAGTATAACTGGCAAAATACTGGCCAACGGCGGCAAATTGTCCCGATTGTCCGACAACCCAGGCTCTTTGTTATCGCCTTGCTATTGGTGGCTGACCCAAAACACGGCCGTACCCACGACCAGTATGATCAGAAAGAGAATGGCCCAAGCATCAACGGTACTGTCGTTTTTCCTGGCTTTGGTTGGATGGCTCATAGCATCGCCTCTAGTAGATTTTATCGGTGACTGCTCAAAGACACGTCCACAGTTAAGCCCATGATTTCCCACACCTCAAATGTGGATACTGATAAAGGCTCTTCGTTAGTCATTTTGGTTCTTTACATATACTCAAACATCACTTTTGCGCATAACTGCAAACTGGTATCGTTCGGCGGCTCCGATCGGAGTGCGCGGCCGTGCGCGCAGATTTGCTTACGTGGGTAGCGTTGAGCATCAACGAAGGCAGAACGAGATGAACCCGGTGACCCGCCGCTATCGACGTCAGTCGCAACGGCCTGATGAACCTGTTCACCGCAGTATTTGCCGAGTGTGCCTTCAAGCCGCCTGTAGCCTGAGAACTGGACCTATATGTACGTATACGACGAGTACGATCAGCGGATCATCGAGGACCGCGTCAAGCAGTTCCGTGATCAGACCCGACGCTATCTGGCAGGTGAGCTGAGCGAAGAAGAATTCCGCCCCCTGCGCCTGCAGAACGGGCTTTACATCCAACGCTTTGCCCCGATGCTGCGGGTCGCCGTGCCCTATGGCCAGTTGAACTCGCGCCAGGCACGGATGATGGCCAAGATCGCCCGCGACTACGACAAGGGCTACGCGCACATCAGCACCCGGCAGAACGTGCAGTTCAACTGGCCGGCCCTGGAAGACGTGCCGGAGATCCTGGCCGAGCTGGCCACCGTGCAGATGCACGCCATCCAGACCAGCGGCAACTGCCTGCGCAACGTCACCACCGACCAATTCGCCGGCGTCGCTGCCGACGAGCTGGTGGACCCGCGCCCCTGGTGCGAGATCGTCCGCCAGTGGACCACCTTCCACCCCGAATTCGCCTACCTGCCGCGCAAGTTCAAGATCGCCATCAATGGCTCGACCGCTGACCGCGCAGCCATCGAGGTGCACGACATCGGCCTGGAGCCGCACTACAACGCCGCCGGCGAGCTGGGCTTCCGGGTGCTGGTGGGCGGTGGCCTGGGCCGGACCCCAGTGGTCGGCGCCTTCATCAATGAGTTCCTGCCCTGGCAGGATCTCCTGAGCTACCTCGACGCCATCCTGCGGGTCTACAACCGCTACGGCCGGCGCGACAACAAGTACAAGGCGCGGATCAAGATCCTGGTCAAGGCCCTGACCCCCGAAGTGTTCGCCGAGAAGGTCGATGCCGAGATGGTCCACCTGCGTGGCGGCCAGACCACCCTGACCGAGGCCGAAGTGCATCGCGTGGCCCGGCACTTCGTCGATCCGGACTACAAGGCCCTGGACAACCAGGATGCCGCCCTCGCCGCCCTGGACCAGGAGCACCCGGGTTTCGCCCGCTGGCGCACCCGCAACACCCTGGCCCACAAGAAGCCGGGCTACGTGGCCGTGAGCCTGTCGCTCAAGCCCACCGGCGTGGCCCCGGGCGATGTCACCGACAAGCAGTTCGATGCCATCGCCGACCTGGCCGACCGCTACAGCTTCGGCTTGCTGCGCACTTCCCACGAGCAGAACGTGATCCTCGCCGACGTCGAGCAGAGCCAGCTGTTCACCCTGTGGGGCGAGCTGCGGGAAAACGGTTTCGCCACCCCGAACATCGGCCTGCTGACCGACATCATCTGCTGCCCTGGCGGTGATTTCTGCTCCCTGGCCAACGCCAAGTCGATCCCGATCGCCGAATCCATCCAGCGCCGTTTCGACGACCTGGACTACCTGTTCGACATCGGCGAGCTGGACCTGAACATCTCCGGTTGCATGAACGCTTGCGGCCACCACCACGTGGGCCACATCGGCATCCTCGGCGTCGACAAGAAAGGCGAGGAGTTCTATCAGGTCTCCCTGGGCGGCAGCGCCAGCCGCGACGCCAGCCTGGGCAAGATCCTCGGCCCGTCCTTCGCCCAGGACGACATGCCCGATGTGATCTCCAAGCTGATCGACGTGTACGTGGAGCAACGCACCGAAGACGAGCGTTTCATCGACACTTACCAACGTATTGGCATCGACCTCTTCAAGGAGCGCGTCTATGCAGCGAATCATTAAGAACAACGAGGTCGTCGACGAAACCTGGCACCTGCTGCCCAAGGACGCGACCCTCGACGGCATCTCCAACTGCGACGACCTGATCGTGCCGCTGGCCCTGTGGCGCGATCACGGCCACGCGCTCAAGGCCCGTGACGGCGGCCTGGGCATTTGGCTGGACGCGGACGAAGAAGCCGAAGAAATCGGCGACGATGTCCACAACTTCCAGGTGATCGCCTTGAACTTCCCGGCCTTCACCGACGGCCGCAACTACTCCAACGCCCGCCTGCTGCGTGACCGCTATGGCTACAAGGGCGAGCTGCGGGCCATCGGCGACGTGCTGCGCGACCAGCTGTTCTACCTGCAACGCTGTGGCTTCGACGCCTACGCGCTGCGGGCCGACAAGGACCCCTACGAAGCCCTGGAAAGCCTCAAGGACTTCTCGGTGACCTACCAGGCCTCCACCGACCAGCCACTGCCGCTGTTCCGCCGCCGCTAAGCGTCGCGCCAACAAAAAGCCCTGGACCGGTTTCCCGCTCCAGGGCTTTTTTGTATCTGGCGTCTTCTAGACCGTCATCGCCGGCACGCTCCTACAAAAGCCATGGGTTCGAGCTTCGTTGTAGGAGCGAGGCTTGCCCGCGATCGCTCTCAAGGAGAGCACCAACGGCAAGCTCGCGCGGCCTTACCAGAAACGCTGCTGGGTCAGGCGGCTCCACCAGGTCAGCAACACGCGGTCCACCGAACCGCTGGCCGCCAGCCCTACCCGCTCCTGCAGGCTCTTGCGCTCGGCGTAGTGCAGGTGGAACACCTCGGCCGCCTTGGCTTTTTCGGCCAGGTACTCGTCGCTGGTCTGCAACTCGTCCACCAGCTGTTTTTCCTGGGCCGCCACACCCAGCCAGACTTCGCCGGTGGCCACTTCGTCGATGGCCAGTTGCGGGCGATAGCGGGCCACGAAGTTCTTGAACAGCTGGTGGGTGACGTCCAGGTCCTCCTGGAACTTCTCCCGGCCCTTCTCGGTGTTCTCGCCGAACACGGTCAGGGTGCGCTTGTATTCACCGGCGGTGAGCACCTCGAAGTCGATGTCGTGCTTCTTCAGCAGGCGATTGACGTTGGGCAACTGCGCCACCACGCCGATGGAGCCGAGGATGGCGAACGGTGCGCTGATGATCTTCTCGCCGATGCAAGCCATCATGTAGCCGCCGCTGGCCGCGACCTTGTCGATGCACACGGTCAGCGGCACCCCGGCCTGGCGAATACGCGCCAGCTGCGAGGAGGCCAGGCCATAGCTGTGGACCATGCCGCCGCCGCTTTCCAGGCGCAGCACCACTTCATCCCTGGGCGTGGCCAGGCTCAGCAACGCAGTGATCTCGTTGCGCAGGCCCTCGGTGGCCGAGGCCTTGATATCGCCGTTGAAATCCAGCACGAACACCCGCGGCTTATCCTCGGCGGGCTGCTTCTTCTGCTTCTTCTCGGCCTTGCCCTTGGCCTTGCGCAAGGCCTTGAGCTGATCCTTGTCCAACAGGCTCTGCTCCAGACGCTCGCGCAGCTCCTTGTAGAAATCGTTCAGCTTGCTGACCTGCAACTGCCCGACACCCTTGCGCCGCCCCTTGCTGCGCAGGGCGGCGGCGGTGATCAGCACCACCAGGATGGCGACCACCAGGGTCACGGTCTTGGCCAGGAAACTGGCGTACTCGACAAAAAACTCCACGGAAACTCCTTACGCATGATCGCCGCCAACCCGCGGCGCAATGGGTCCAAGCATACCGGCGCGACCGGTCGGCCACCAGTCGCGAAACCTTGTGTAATCACGCTCCAACAATCATTTCAAACAAGCGTATGTTTTTTCATTGACAGCTCACCGGCATCCTCATAACCTCGCAAAACTTTCAACGTGCCGGGATGACGCGGACGTGGGCAGCATCTACTTGATTCGACATGGCCAGGCCTCCTTCGGTGCAGACGACTATGACGTGCTGTCGCCCATCGGTGTTCGCCAGGCCAGCGTCCTGGGCGACCACCTGGCCGCCCTCGGAGTGAACTTCGATCGCTGCCTGTCCGGTGACCTGCAACGCCAACAGCATACCGCCCAGGCCACCCTGGAGCAGCTCGGCGCTGCCGGCCTGGCCCGGCCGACGCTGGAGATCGACCCGGCATTCAACGAGTTCGACGCCGACGCCATCATCCGCGCATTGCTGCCCGACCTGTTGTCCCAGGAACCCGAGGCGCTGAACACCCTGCGCAACGCCGCGCAAAATCGTGCTGAATTCCAACGCATCTTCGCCCTGATCATCCAGCGCTGGCTGGCCGGCACCTACGACCCACCCGGGCTGGAAAGCTGGCTGGGCTTCGTCGAGCGGGTCCAGGGTGGCCTGCAACGAATCCTGGAGGCCGCGGACAACCGGCAGAAGATCGCCGTGTTCACCTCCGGCGGCACCATCACCGCCCTGCTCCACCTGATCACCCGGATGCCCGCCCAGCAGGCCTTCGAACTCAATTGGCAAATCGTCAACACCTCGCTCAACCAGCTGAAGTTTCGCGGACGCGAGGTGTCCCTGGCTTCCTTCAACGGTCATACGCATCTGCAACTGTTGAAGGCACCGGAGCTCATCACCTTCCGTTGAGCCCGATTCACTGTGAACCTTGCTGTAACCACCCATAAAAGGATCGAACCATGACCTCCGTAGCTGACGCCGTAAAAGCCATGCAAGCCAAGTTCAACCCAGCTGCCGCTGCCGGCCTGGACCTGGTTTTCGGTTTCCGCATCGATGACACCAAGCACTTCTCGCTGGTAGTGAAAGACAGCACCTGCGAACTCAAGGAAGGCGAGAACCCAGACGCCCAGGTCACCCTGGTGATGGACGGCGAGACCCTGGACGGCATCGTCAGCGGCGAAACCGACGGCATGCAGGCGTTCATGGGCGGCAAGCTGCGCACCGAAGGCGACATGATGCTGGCCATGAAACTGAGCGAACTGTTCCCAGCCTAAGCGGCACAGTTTCCAGCTCCTGACGAATCCCGCCCCATGGCGGGATTCGTCGTTTCAGCCCTGGGCAAGTTGCCTCATCGGTGCCACGGCGGATGCCGCCAGCAGCTCCCGGGTATAGGGGTGTTGCGCCGCGGCGAACAACTGCTGCGTCTGGCCACGCTCCACCACCTGGCCGTCCTTCATCACGATCAAGTCATGGGCCAGGGCCTGGACCACTGCCAGGTCGTGGCTGATGAACAGGTAGGTCAGGCCATGCTCTTGCTGCAAGCGCCGCAGCAGTGCCACCACCTGCTTCTGCACCGTGCGGTCCAGGGCCGAGGTGGGCTCGTCCAGCAGGATCAGTTCAGGCTTGAGTACCAGGGCCCGGGCGATGGCGATGCGTTGGCGTTGACCACCGGAAAACTCGTGGGGATAACGATGCCGCGCGGCCGGGTCCAGGCCCACCTGCTCCAGCACCTCGATCACCGCCCGCTCCTGTTGCCCGGAGTCCAGGTCGGTGTGCACCCGCAAGCCCTCGGCAATGATCTGCTGCACGCTCAGGCGCGGACTGAGGCTGCCGAACGGGTCCTGGAACACCACCTGCAGTTGTCGGCGCAGCGGCCGCAGCTGCGCCCCCTCCAATCCCTCCAGGGCCTGCCCATTGAAGCGGATATGCCCTTCGCTGGCGATCAACCGCAGGATCGCCTGGCCCAGGGTCGACTTGCCCGAGCCGGACTCACCAACGATGCCCAGGGTCTTGCCCCGTTGCAGTTGCAGGTCGATGCCATCCACCGCCTTCAGGTAGCGCCGTGGCCGCCACCAGCCGCCGCCCTGGCGGAACCAGACCTTGAGTCGCTCCACCGCCAGCAGGGTCTCACTGCTCCCCCTGGGCAGGGCCTGGCCACCGGGCTCGGCATTGAGCAACTCCAGGCTGTAGGGATGTCGAGGCGCCTGGAACAGCTGCTGGCAATCAGCCTGCTCGACAATGCAGCCGCCGCGCATTACCGCCACGCGCTGGGCAATGTGGCGTACCAGGTTCAGGTCATGACTGATGATCAGCAACGCCATGCCCAGGCGCTGTTGCAACGCCTGGAGCAACAGCACGATCTTGCGCTGCACGGTCACATCCAGGGCCGTGGTGGGCTCGTCGGCGATCAGCAACTGCGGCTCGCAAGCCAGGGCCATGGCGATCATCACCCGCTGGCGTTGGCCCCCGGACAACTGGTGCGGATAGGCCTTGAGCCGCTCCCGGGGTTGCTGGATCCCCACCAGCTCCAGCAGTTCGAGGATCCGCTCCCGGGCCTGGGCTCCCGCCAACCCCTTGTGCAGGCGCAGGGTCTCGCCCAACTGCCGCTCGACGCTGTGCAGCGGATTGAGCGAGCTCATGGGCTCCTGGAAGATCATCGCGATACGGTTGCCGCGCAGTTGGCGCAAACGCCCCGGCGCCCCCCCCAGCAACTCTTCCCCGCGATAGCGGATGCTGCCCTCGATCCGTGCCGTACGCGGGTCGAGCAATTGCAGGATGCTGTGGGCGGTCACCGACTTGCCGGAGCCGGACTCGCCCACCAGCGCCAGGCATTCACCAGGGCGGATCTGAAGGTCCAGGCCATGCACCACCTCGGTGGCACCGAAGGCCACTTTCAGGCCACGTAGTTCAATCAGGGCTTGGGTCATCTTGGGCACTCGCAGTTTCAACTCTTGGGATCGAAGGCATCGCGGCAGCCTTCGCCGATGAACACCAGCAACGACAGGATCAATGCCAGGACGAAGAACGCCGTCAGCCCCAACCAGGGCGCTTGCAGGTTGCTCTTGCCCTGGGCCACCAGCTCGCCCAGCGACGCGCTGCCAGCGGGCATGCCGAAGCCGAGAAAATCCAGGGCCGACAAGGTGGCGATGGCCCCGGTGAGAATGAACGGCAGGTAGCTCAGGGTGGCGTTCATGGCGTTGGGCAGGATATGCCGGCCCATCACCAGTACATCGTTCACCCCCAGCGCCCGGGCCGCCTTGACGTACTCCAGGCTGCGGCTGCGCAGGAACTCGGTGCGCACCACGTCCACCAGGGCCAGCCAGGAGAACAGCGCCATGATCCCCAGCAGCCACCAGAAGTTCGGCTCGACGAAGCCGGACAGGATGATCAGCAGGTACAGCACCGGCAACCCCGACCAGACCTCCAGCAAGCGCTGTCCCCAGAGATCGACCCAGCCGCCGTAGTAGCCCTGCAGGGCGCCGGCAACGATGCCGACCAGCGCACTGATGGCCGTCAGCGACAAGGCGAACAGCAGCGACACCCGCACCCCGAAGATCACCCGGGCCAGCACGTCCCGGGCCTGGTCGTCGGTGCCCAGCCAGTTATCGCCACTGGGTGGGCTGGGGGCCGGTTGTGTCAGGTCATAGTTGATGGTGTCGTAGCCGAAGGGAATCGGCGCGAACAACAACCAACCGCCCTGCCCTTCGATCAACTGGCGAACCGCGGCGCTGCGGTAATCCGGCTGGAACGGCAGCTGGCCACCGAACTCCTGCTCGGTATAGCGCTGCAACGCCGGGAAATACCACTGCCCCTGGCATGACACCAGTAACGGCTTGTCATTGGCGATCAGCTCGCCGCCCAGGCTCAGGGTGAACAAGCCGAGGAACAGCCACAACGACCACCAGCCACGCCGGTGCGCTTTGAAACGTTGCCAGCGACGCCGGCCCAAGGGAGACAGGACAGGCATCAAAGGTTCCTCGCGGCGAAGTCGATGCGCGGATCGACCAGGGTATAGGCCAGGTCGCCCAGCAGTTTTATCAAGAGCCCGAACAGGGTGAAGATGAACAGCGAGCCAAACACCACCGGGTAATCCCGGGCCACCGCCGCCTCGTAGCTCATGCGCCCCAGGCCATCGAGGGAAAAGATCACCTCGATCAGCAGCGAACCGCCGAAGAACACCGTGACCAACGCCTGGGGCAGCCCCGCCACCACCAGCAGCATGGCGTTGCGAAACACGTGGCCATACAACACCTGGTGCTCGCTCAGGCCCTTGGCCCGCGCGGTGACCACGTACAGGCGCGAGATCTCGTTGAGGAAGCTGTTCTTGGTCAGCAGGGTCAGGGTGGCGAAGCCGCCGACTACCAGCGCGCTGACCGGCAGCACCAGGTGCCAGAAGTAGTCCGCCACCTTGCCCCAGGCCGAGAGCTGGTCGAAGTCGTCCGAGACCAGGCCGCGGGCCGGGAACCAGTCCAGCAGGGTGCCGCCGGCGAACACCACGATCAGCAACAGGGCGAACAGGAACCCCGGCATGGCGTAGCCGACGATGATCGCCGCGCTGCTCCAGACATCGAACCCCGAGCCGTTGTGCACCGCCTTGCGAATCCCTAAGGGAATCGACACCAGGTAGGTGATCAGGGTTGCCCACAGGCCCAGGGACAAAGTCACCGGCAACTTGTCCAAGATCAGCTCGGTGACCGTGGCGCCGCGAAAAAAGCTCTTGCCGAAGTCCAGCCGGGCGTACTGCCCGAGCATCAGCCACAAGCGTTCGCTGGCAGGCTTGTCGAAACCGTACTGGCGCTCGATGTCCGCCAGCAGCTTGGGGTCCAGGCCCCGACTGGCCCGGGACTCGCCCGCCACGCTCTCCACATGCCCGCCGCCCACCGCGGCATTGGCGCCGATACCCTGCAAACGGGCGATGGCCTGCTCCACCGGTCCTCCGGGAGCGGCCTGGACGATGACGAAATTGACCAACAGGATGCACAACAAGGTCGGCACGATCAGCAGCAGGCGCCGCAGGCTATAGCCCAGCATGGACCACCTCCGCGCTGCGCTTGCGCATCTGGCCCTGGGTCAACGCCGTCGGGCTGATTTCCCACCAGCTGTCCAGCCCGGCGTCATACAACGGGGCGATCGCCGGGCGGCCGAAGCGGTTCCACCACACCGTGGAAATGCCCGGCGGGTAATAGTTGGGAATCCAGTAGTAGCCCCACTGCAACACCCGGTCCAGGGCCCGGGCATGGGCCAGCATGCTGCTGCGGTTGTCGGCCCGGACCAGGCCCTCGAGCAAGGCATCCACCACCGGATTCCTGAGCACCATGTAGTTGTTCGAGCCGGGGTCGTCGGCCCCCTCGGCGCCGTAGTAGTTGAACAACTCGCGCCCCGGAGCCTGGGACACCGGGTAGCCGACGACGATCATGTCGTAGTCGCGACTGCGCACCCGGTTGGTGTATTGCGCGTTGTCCACCTGGCGAATGTCGAAGCCGATGCCGATCTGCGCCAGGTTGCGCTTGAACGGCAGCAACAGGCGTTCGAAGCCCTTCTGGCCATTGAGGAAAGTGAACTGCAGCGGCTCGCCGGCGGCATTCACCAGGCGATCGCCGCTGGGCACCCAGCCGGCTTCGCGCAGCAGTCGCAGCGCCTGCAACTGCTGGCCACGGACGATCCCGCTGCCATCGGTCCTGGGCGCCTCGAACACCTGGGTGAAGACCTCATCCGGGACCTGAGCGCGCCAGGGTTCGAGAATCTTGAGCTCCTCGGCCGACGGCAGGCCCACCGCCGCCAGTTCACTGTGGGAGAAGAAGCTGCGCTGGCGCAGGTACATGCCGCGCATCATCTGCCGGTTGCTCCATTCGAAATCCCACAGCAAGGCGATGGCCTGGCGGACCCGGCGGTCCTGGAACAGCGGTCGCTGCAAATTGAAGACGAAGCCCTGGGTGCCCTGGGCCGCGCCAGGGGCCAGGTGCTCGCGCTGCAGGCGGCCATCGTCCAGGGCGGCACCGGCATAACCGATGGTGTAGGCAGTGGCGGAGAACTCGCGGTTGTAGTCGTAGCCACCGGACTTGAGGATCTGCCGCGCCACATCGGTATCGGCGAAGAACTCCAGGCGCAGGCGATCGAAGTTGTAGCGCCCGCGCGCCACCGGCAGGCGCTCACCCCACCAGTCCTTGACCCGCTCGAAGGTCACGCTGCGCCCGGCATCCACCTTGGCCACCCGGTACGGACCACTGCCCAGGGGCGGCTCGAAACCCCCGCCATCGGCAAAATTGCGCCCCCGCCACCAATGCTCGGGCAGTACCGGCAGCGACGCCAGGTCCAGGGGCAAGGTGCGGCTCTCGGCATTCTTGAACACAAAGCGCACTTGGCTGGGCGACTCCACCAGGACCTCGGCCACATCGGCGAACTGCTGGCGGTACTTGAGGCTGCCCTGGGTCATCAACAGTTCGAAGGTGAAGCGCACATCGCTGGCGCTGATCGGCCGGCCATCGGCGAAGCGCGCTGCCGGGTTCAGGTACAACCGCAGCCAGCGCCGGTCCGGGGCCAGCTCCAAGCCCTGGGCCACCAGGCCATACACCGTGTAGGGCTCGTCCTGGGAGCGGTAGGCCAGGGGCGCGTAGACCCAGCCATCGACCTCGGCCACCCCGGTACCCTTGTCGATGTAGGGCACCAGGTGATCGAACGGTCCGCTCTCCAGGGCAGAACGGCGCAGGCTGCCGCCCTTGGGCGCGTGCGGATTGACGTAGTCGAAGTGACTGAAGCCTGCCGGATACTTCGGTGCCTCGCCGTACACCGTCAACGACGGTTGCACGGCAGCCGACACCGCCGGGCTCAGCAGCACCCACAGCCAGAGCAAGAAGATGGTTCGCAACGGCATTGCAACAAGCCCCTCTAGACAGCGACCGGGAGCGCGCGGGCCAAGAGGGCCCGTGCGCCAGGTACCCGGACGCGATTCTCGATGATCGCAACGCCCCGCTCCTGCCTGCCTTGTGCAATCAGGCCGGCCTTTTTATAGAGCGGGGTCTAGATCCATTGGTTACTAAAAAACCTTCGGACTGCTGTTTCCGCTCGGTTCAGAAGCTGTAGCTGAGCCGGGTATACAAGGTCCGCCCGAAGGGATCCGAGTAGCGCGGGTCGTAGCCGCTCTGGAAGGTGTAGGTCTGGTTGCTGAATGGCGGCTCGCGATCCAGCAGGTTCTTCACCCCCAGGGTGACGGCCAGGGATTTGCGCCAGGTGTAGGTGCCTGCCAGGTCCCAGACGCTGTAGGCGCCGACGCTGTGATGGGTGCTGGGGTCCGAATCGTGATAGCCGCTGGTGTAGCGGTTGGTCAGGCTGGCGCCCAGCGGCCCCTGGTTCCAGGTCGCGGTCAGGCTGTGGCGCCAGCGTGCCACTGCACCGGCGGAGGAAAAATCACCGCCGCGAAAATCCCCCAGCTTGTCGATGAAGGCGCCCTTGAGCTCTTGCTGGTACTCGTAGCGGTTGACGTAGGTACCTTGCAGCGCCACGCCGAACTGGCCCCAGGCCAGGGCCGGCAGGCGATAGTCGAAGTTGACGTCCACCCCTTCGGTCTTGAGCTTGCCCAGGTTGGACAGGCCGGTGACCACATGGTCGATGGAGCCATCGGCCTTGCGTACCAGGCGATCGGGATACAAGCCGGGATTCTCGAACGGCGAGGACTCGGGGAACTCGGCGATCTGGTTGGCGATGTCGATCCACCAGAAGTCCAGCCCGGTGGTCAGGCGCTCGAAGGGCTGGTAGACGAAACCCAGGGTCACGTTGCGCGCGGTCTCGGGCTTGAGGTTGCGGTTGCCACCAGAGCTGCGGTTGAACTGCTGGGCGCAGTCGCGGTTGGCGATCCCGCCATTGCTCGGATTGCCACCGGCGCACAGCACCGGATCGTTGTAGTTGGCGTTGGTGAAGGTGGTATAGCTCGGGTTGTACAACTCGTACAACGAAGGTGCTCGGAAACCTTCGCTATAGGCACCGCGAACCACCAACTCGCGAAACGGCTGGAAACGGAACGAATACTTGGGGTTGGTGGTGCTGCCAAAGTCGCTGTACTTGTCATGGCGCACCGCGGCCGACAGCTCCAGGCTGTCGAGCACCGGTACGTTGAGCTCGGCGTACTGGGCCTGCACGCTGCGATCACCCGTCACTGCACCATTGGGATCGACCCCCAGGTTCTGCAAGTCACCGGCAAAGGCCGCGAAATCCTGATGGAAATCCTCCTTGCGGTACTCGCCACCCAGGGCCAGGCCGGCCGACCCCGCACCGAACCAGTCGCCGATCTCGCGGCTGGCACGTCCGTCGATGGACTTGACCCGGCCCACAGCGGTGCCGTAGTCGCCGCTTACCGTATTGGCCGCCAGCAAGGCTTGGCCTGCGCTGGTCTGCGGCCCAAAGGGGTTGATCACCCCGTTGGCGATCCCTTGGCGCACCGCCAGGTCGCTCACATAACCGCTGCGGATGGTGTTGGTCACCTTGTTCTGGTTGTAGGCCGCGCCCAGGTTGTAGTCCCAGCCGGCCACGTTGCCGTCGAAGCTCAGCAGCAAGCGTTGGTTGCTGTTGTCGTCTTCATGCCGACGAGCGCCGACCGGGGCTTCACGCCAGTTCACCGAGACCGGTTGCGAGGGGTCGAGGACAAAATCGCTGGGGCCGGGGGTGATGCCATTGCCCGGATAGAACGCGGTACCCGGGTTGATCTGGTTGCCCATCAAGGTGCCGGGGCCGATCTGGGTACGGTTCTGGTTGCGTGCCCAGAAGTATTCCAGGCTGACGTTATGTTCATCGCCCAGTTTGCCGGTGGCCTTGGCGAAGGCCGAGGTCTTCTCGGTTTCCGGCACCAGGTCCAGGTAGCTCCACAGGCTCTGCCGGCAGATGCCATTGCGCGACAGCAGCCCCGGGGCGTTGCAGCCGGAACCGGCCAGGGGATTGGTGGCGTTGCCGCCCTGGGTCCAGTTCGCCGGGTAGGCCGTGCCGGAGGTGTAGTCCAGGCCGCGACCGGGCTGGTAGTTGTAGGTGTAGCCACGATCCTTGGCCGCCAGGCGCTCCTGCTTATCGTGGCTGACCACGCCAAAGACATTGAAGCGATCTTCCTCCAGGTCGCCGAAACCCCAGCTGCCGCTGAAGTTCTTGCTCTGGCCACCGCCTGAATGGGTCGGGGTGTCGTAGCTGGTGCTGACTTGGCCGGTGGTGAGGCTGGTCTTGGTGATGAAGTTGATCACCCCGCCGATGGCATCGGTGCCGTACAGCGCCGAGGCACCGTCACGCAGGACCTCGACCCGGTCGATGGCGGCAAAGGGAATGGTGTTCAGGTCCACCCCGGAACCGTTGCTGGAGCTGGTGGCGTTGTTGCTCAGGCGCCGGCCATTGAGCAGCACCAGGGTCTTGTTCGGACCGATGCCGCGCAGGTCGGCAAAGGCCGCGCCGCCGCTGCTGGAGCCCACCGAACGCCCGGAGCCCACCGAGGACTGGTTGGCGGAAATACGGTTGATCAACTCCTCGGTGCTGGTCACGCCCTGCTCGCGCAGCTTCTCGACCCGCAGCACGGTGACCGGCACCGCGGTCTCGGCATCGACCCGGCGGATCGCCGAGCCGGTGACTTCGACCCGCTGTAACTGGGTGGTGGGCTCGGCGAAGGTCGCCGGGGCCACGCTGGCAGCCGGGGTCGCTGCGGCGCTGATCACCACGCCCTGGGTGCCCTCTTCGTCCTTCAGGCCAGTGCCTTGCAACGCCAGGGCCAGGGCCTGGCTATGGCTTAGCTGGCCCTTGATCGCCGGGGCGGAATGCCCGGCCACCAGCGCCTGGGAAAAAGAGATCGGCAAGCCGCTCTGGCGCGAGATACCCAGCAGCGTCTGGTCCAGCGGACCGGCGGGCAGGTCGAACGACTCGCTGGCGGCCCAGGCTGGAACAACCTGCAGAGACAGCAGCAAGGCCAGGCTCAAGGGGGATTTACGGGGTACAGACAGACTCATGGATAACCATCCCTGCGTTAGGTTTATGCAGGGATGTGCAATGGCCAGAGTTTTTTTATAGGCCCGGTTTAGACCGTTGGGAGCTGACCTTATACCCGCCGGGATGCACCGCTCGCCCCAGCGCTGAAGGTCCTGCGGACCTTGGCGCAGCCTCGCCAGCTCGGCAGCGGCTACAAGAACCGCCGCTGGTGTAGCCGCTGCCGCAGGCTGCGCATGGCCCGCAGGGCCACGGGGGTTCAACTGCCGAAGTGGTAGCTCAGGTCCAGCCACCATTGGCGCCCGTAGGCGTCGTAGTTGCCCGTGGGGTAATAGGGCCAACCGCCGGAATCGTCGTGCTTGTACTGGTTGAGCAGGTTGTTGACGGTCAGGCCGAGGCTGGCGCGGTCGTTGATCTTGTAGCGGGCGCTGGCGTTGAACACCGTCCAGGGCGACAGCCGGCCATCGCCGTTGCCATTGGTGACGCTGCCGTAGCGAATGCCCATCAGGGTCGTGCTGTAGTGCTCATAGTCCCAGGTCAGGCTGGCGTTGGCCTTGCTGCGCCAGTCATGGTTGCTGCGGTCGGAGCGCAAATCCAGGGTCGTGGCCTGGTCGGACTCCTTGTAGTAATGCGAAAGCACCAGGGTGTAGCCCAGGGTCGAACTGAACGCCCCGTAGTCGCCAGCGCCCCAGCGAATGTTGCTCTTGAGATCCAGGCCGCTGACCCGCTCGCTGGCAGCGTTGATGGCATTGACCCGCACCTGCTGCAGCTTGTTGGGGTCCACCGCGGCATTGCCGGGGTTGCGCTGGACCCGTGCCAGCACTGCCTGGCAACTGGCCGAGTTGATGTCCTGGGCGCCGCTGCGGCAGGCATTTTCTTCCTGCAACAGGCGGTTCTGATCCACGCTCGTCAGCAAGTCGTCGATCTGCACGCGCCAGTAGTCGGCGGAAACATCGAAGTTGCGCGACGGCGACCACACCAGGCCATAGGTCCAGGATTTACCGCGCTCGGACTTCAGGTCGCTGGTACCACTCTGTACATAGTCCACCCGCCCGCGATCACAGGCGCCCTCCACACCCTTGCTGCAGCCGTAGTAGTCGATCTGGTCCGGGTAGTAGCCGTTGCTGTCGGCCTGGTAGATGTAGTTCAGGTCCGGCGCACGAAAGCTGGCGCCATAGCTGCCGCGTACCAGCAGGCTGGTCAGCGGACGCCACTCCAGGCCCAGGTTATAGGTCTTCTGCTGTTCGCTGCGATCGGCGAACTTGTACTGGTCCCAGCGTCCGGCCAGGGACGCCAGCACGCTATCGGTGACCGGCACGCTGAACTCGCCGCCCAGGGCGTAGCGCTTGCGCGAACCACCGGAACTCTGGGCCGGCGCAGCGCCATAGAACACTCCGTCGTTGAGTGCCGAATCAGGATCTGTGCGGTACTGCTGCTTGCCCATCTCCAGCACCCCGGCAAACCCCACTGGCCCAGCGGGCAAGTCGAACAGGTCGCCGTTGATCGAGGCGTTGTAGGTCTGCGACACCGAGCGGCTGGTCTCGGTCTGGTTGCGGCGGAACTGGCGCCACTCGTCGGGAGTCAGGGGCCGGTCCAGGCGCGCCGGGTCCGGAGCGAACACTGGGTGTCCATCCTGGGTACCCAGCTGCGGGCCCAGGTAGAAATCGCGGATGGTCGACAACGGCCGATAACGGGTGCTGCGCACGCTGCGGTACTCGGAACGGTTGGCCGCCAGCTCGTAGCTCCAGCCGCTGTCACCAAGCTGGTCGGACAAGCCCAGGGTGCCGGTCCAGGAGGTCTCGCGCCATTTGCTGTTGTTGCTGGTACGCCCACCGATCTCCTCCTCGGAGAAACGCCGGAACCAACGCTCCAGGTTACCGGTGTTGGCGTTGATGAAATCCGGGGAGGTAAAGGTCGGGCCGCGGGTGTTGTTCTGGATATGGTCCAGGCCGTACATCAGGTCGGCGTACAACTGCCCGCTATCGCTGAAGTGCCAGGTGCCGCGGGTGTAGCCATCGTAGTTTTCCTTCTGGGTCTGCAAGGTCCAGTAGTCGTTGTACATCTGGTCAGTGGTGCAGCGCCCGCCACTACCGCTCAGGTGATTACCGAAAGTGCCCTGGTAGGCGCCGCACCCGGGGCCCAGGTAACGGCCGGTCTCGAGATTGCGCCGGTAGCCGACGTCCACCGCCGGGCTGCTGCTCATGAACCCGCGGTCGTCGGCCCAGATCGGTTCGCGCCGAGTCAGTTCCAGGCCGAACAGGCCGTCGAAATCGCCCCAACTGCCGCCACCGCTCAGTTGCAGGCGCTGATTGTCGCCACCACCACGCTCGCTGGTGCCACCGCGCAGGTTGAGGTCGATGCCGTCGATCTTCTTCTTGAGGATGATGTTGACCACCCCGGCGATGGCGTCCGAGCCGTAGACCGCCGAAGCCCCGCTGCTGAGGATCTCGATACGTTCGATGACCGCCGAAGGGATATTGGCCAGGTTGGTGAAGTTGACCTGGCCGCCATAGGCGATCGGATAGTCCGCCACTCGCCGGCCGTTGATCAGCACCAACGTATGGTTGGGCCCCAGGCCACGCAGGTTGAGGGCGCTGGCCGCCGGTTGCCAGGTGTTGCCATAGTCCTCGCCCTGGGTCATGCCAGTGTTCTGGGTCTGGGTCGCCAGGGCGTCGTAGACATTGCGGTAACCCCGGGCCTCCATCTCCTGCTGGGTGATCACGGTGACTGGAGTCGCGCCGTCGGTCTGCGCCCGGGCAATGCGCGAGCCGGTGACCGTGACCTTCGATAGCCTCGGTTCGCTGGCACTGGCGGAGCTACTGGCCCGGCTCACCACCGGGGCGGGTGTGGTTGCCGCCGGACGCAGCACCAGGCCCTGCTCGCTGGCCTCGACTTCCAGGCCGCTGCCCTGCAACGCCCGCTCCAGCGCCTGCCGGGCATCCAGAGCGCCATGGATAGCCGGCCCCTGCTTGCCTTGCACCAGGTCCTGGCGGAAGGAGATCGGCACCCCGCTCTGGCGCGAGATGTCCAGCAGCACCTGGTCCAGCGGCCCCTTGGCGATATCGAAGGATAAGATCCCGCCCACCGGCTCCTGGGCCAGAAGCGGCGCCGGACAACCGGCAATGCCCAGGGCCACGGCCAGCGACAATCGGCACAGGTGCCGGAACGGACGGTTGAAACAGTTCTGTGAAGACATCCCGAAGCCCTTCCCTGTTGAATGCAGTTGCAGGGAATGAGCAGCGGTAGGCGTCTTTTTATAGGGCGCGGGTTAGGCCAAGGGGCTATGAGCTTATAACCCGCCTTGGCGTGGCTCGATGCTGACCCAGTAGGGGCTGTGGTAACGCACCCGGATCGGCAGCGAGCGCTCCAGCAGTTGCAGGGTGCGATCGCTTTCGTCCAGCGGATAGAGGCCGCTCAGGCGCAAGTCGGCGACCTCGGGATCGACCCGCAGGATGCCGCGCCGGTATCGGCGCAACTGCTCGACGATTTCTCCCAGCGGCCGATCGCGCGCCTCCAGCAGGCCCTGGGTCCAGGCGCTTTCATAGCCCTTGGCCGCCTCCAGGGCCAACAAGCCCTGGCCGTCGAAACGCAGGCTCTGCCCCGCCGTCGCCACCTGCCGCGTGCCATTGGCCGTCAGCACCTCCACCTGGGAATGCAGCATCACCAATTGGGTCGAGGCTTCGTCGCGGCGCACCAGGAAGCGAGTGCCCAGGGCACGCATGCGGCCATGCACGGTCTGCACCACGAACGGCCGCGACGGGTCCCTGGCTACGTCCACCTGCAACTCACCACTGCACAGCTCCAGTTGGCGCTGGCCCTGGTCGAAATGCGCCACCACCCGGGTACAGGCATCGAGCACCAGCCCACTGCCGTCGTCGAGCCTCAGGCTGCGGCGCTCGCCCACGCCGGTGTACAGCGCGCCGGCAGGCCGCCACCCATCCAGTTGGCGCCCCAGTAGCCCCGCCGCCAACGCCACGCCCAGCAGGCCCAGGCTGCTGCCGATGAAGCGCCGCCGGCTCGAGGGGGCATTGAGGCTGTGCAGCAGGCTGTCGCGGCTCAGTTGGCGCAGGGCATTGTGCTGCAGGGCCGCGAACCCGCCGCCCATCAGGCCGATGACCTGCTCATGCTCAGGGTCGGCGCTGCGCCAGGCGGCGAACGCCTCGGCTTGCACCGCGCTCATCTGGCCCGACTGCAACAGGGCCATCCACTGGGCGGCCTCGTCCACCACCGCCGGGTCGATCCGCGAGCGACTCATGCCTCCACCAATGCCAGGTAGCAGCGCTTGAACGCCTCGGCCATGTACTGCTGCACCCGGCTGGTGGACACCCCCAGCAGCGCGCCGATCTCGACATAGGTCAGGCCGTCCAGCTGGTGATAGAGAAACGCCGCCTTGGCCTTGGCCGACAAACCGTTGAGCAACTGGTCCACGGCCAACAGCGCCTCGATCAGCAACGCCCGTTCTTCGGGCGACGGGTGCACGGGAGCGGGCGCCAGCGCCAGGCTCTCCAGATAGGCCCGCTCCAGGTCCTGGCGGCGCCAGCCCTCATAGACCAGGCGCCGGGCGATGGTGGTCAGCAGCGCCCGTGGCTCACGGATGACCGTAGGGTCGGGCAGCGCCAGGATGCGCACGAAGGTCTCCGAGGCGATGTCCTGGGCGCTGTGATGACATCCCAGGGCCCTGGCGACGCAAGCGCAAAGCCATTGATAGTCCCTTTTGAACATCTGCCCGACCAGCGGGTAATGCGGGTTCGGATTCGCCCCCATGCCTTGCTCCCTCGAAAGGCGCTCGCGCCTCGCATGCCAACGACACTGCCGGATCAGCCCCGGCACAAAATGAGGAAGCGACTGTGCAACAGCGCGGAATCCTTATGGAAGTAATTAAAAATTAAATAAAAGTAACAAAAAGGAATAAGCCATTCAGCAGACGCTGCTCCTTGCCTCTCGCTTGATTGATCTCGGTCAGCAGCCACCCCGTCGCACGCCCCTACTCTTGCGCCTCCATCACGGCCAAGGACGGCTCATTGGGAACCGCCCGCCACCTTGTCACTCACGGAAGAGCCAGCTCATGCGATCACTGAAGATCATCCTGCTATCCACCGCCTTCAATGGCCTGACCCAACGTGCGTGGCTCGACCTGCGCCAGGCAGGCCACCGCCCGAGCGTGGTGTTGTTCACCAGCGAAGAGGAAGTCTGCCGGCAGATCGAGGAAGCCGGCGCCGACCTGGTAATCTGCCCCTTCCTCAAGGACCGGGTACCCCAGCAGCTGTGGAGCAACCCCAAGCGCCCGGTGGTGATCATTCACCCGGGCATCGTCGGCGACCGGGGTGCCAGCGCCCTGGACTGGGCCATCAGCAAGGAGCTCAAGCGCTGGGGCGTCACCGCCCTGCAGGCCGTGGAGGAAATGGACGCCGGGCCGATCTGGGCCACCCACGAATTCAACCTGCCAGCCGGGATGCGCAAGTCCGAGCTGTACAACGGCCCGGTGAGCGATGCGGCGATCCACTGCATCCGCGATGTGGTGGAGAAATTCCGCAATGGCCATACCCCCGAGCCGCTGGACTATGACAAGCCCTCGGTGCTCGGTCGCCTGCAACCGAACATGAAGCAGGCGGACCGCACCTTCAGCTGGCATGACTGTGCCCAGTTCATCAAGCGCAGCATCGATGCCGCCGATGGCCAGCCTGGAGTCCTGGCCAGCCTGGCCGGCGGCCAATACTACGTGTACGACGCGCACCTGGACCCGCGCACCGGCACCCCGGGGGAACTGCTCGCAGTGCACGACGACGCGGTGCTGGTAGCCTGCGGCGACAGCAGCCTGTGGATCGGCTCCCTGCGGCTCAAGCCCCAGAGCGGCGAAGAAACCTTCAAGCGCCCGGCGCGGCATGTGCTCGGCGAGCGCCTGGCCCAGGTACCGGTGCTGGACTGGTCGGTGGCCAGCAGCCCGTTCAGCACCGAGGCCTACCAACCGATCCGTTATCGCGAATCCGGCAAGGTCGGCGAGCTGACCTTCGAGTTCTACAACGGCGCCATGAGCACCGAACAGTGCCAGCGCCTGGTCAGCGCCCTGCAATGGGCCAAGGCCCGCGACACCCAGGTACTGCTGGTGCGTGGCGGGCGCGGGGCCTTTTGCAACGGTGTGCACCTGAACGTGATCCAGGCGGCTCCCGAGCCGGGCCTGGAAGCCTGGGCCAACATCCAGGCCATCGACGATGTCTGTCGCGAACTGCTGACCGCCCGCCAGTTGGTGGTCAGTGGCCTGACCGGCAACGCCGGGGCCGGCGGCTTGATGATGGCCCTGGCCGCCGATGTGGTCCTGGCCCGGGCCGACACGGTGTACAACCCGCATTACAAGAGCATGGGCCTGTTCGGTTCCGAATACTGGACCTACAGCCTGCCCCGTGCCGTTGGCCAGTTGCTGGCCCGCCAGTTGACCGAGGCCTGCCTGCCCATCAGCGCCCTCCAGGCCCTGCAAATGGGCATGGTCCAGGAGATCGGCCCACGCTGCCCGGATGAGTTCGGCCTGTGGTTGCTGCAACGGGCCAACAGCGTGCTCAGCGACCCGCGCTACCAGCACCTGCGCCAACGCAAGCTCGATGCCGACCCACAACTGATGCAGCACTGCCGCAATGCCGAGCTTGAGGAAATGCACATGGACATGGTGCAGAACCGCAAGGGTTTCGCCCAGAAGTGCCGCAACTTCGTGTACAAGCGCAAGGCCTGCTGCACCCCTGAGCGCCTGATCGAGAATTGGGCCAAGCCCCAGGACATCGCCCTGGTAGGCTAAGCCGACCGTCCCCTTCCTGAATCGTCGTCCGGCTCGCCGGGCGACGGCTTCAGTTCCCCGGCTGCAACAACAGCGCCACCAATGCAGTCCAGCCGGTCTGGTGGCTGGCCCCCAGCCCACGCCCGTTGTCGCCATGAAAATACTCATGGAACAACACCAGCTCGCGATCCCGGGCATCGCCCTGCAACTGCGCATAACCGCTCATCGACGGCCTGCGCCCCTCCTCATCCATGAGAAACAGGCGGGTCAAGCGCTGGCCCAGGCTGTCGGCCACCTCCTGCAGGGACGCCAGGTAACCGGAACCCCGGGGGTACTCCACCGAGAAATTGACGTCGTAGTAACGATGCAGCTCGCGCAGGGATTCGATCAGCATGTAGTTGATCGGCATCCACAACGGCCCGCGCCAGTTGGAGTTGCCACCGTAGAGTCGCGAGCCGGACTCGGCCGGCTCATAGCGGGCACACAATTGCTTGCCATCGACCTGCATGGCGAAGGGTCGCTCGAAGGCCTTGGACAAGGAACGGATGCCGAACTCGCTGAGAAACTCGTCTTCGTCGAGCATGCGCTTGAGCAGGTCCTTGGTGCGCTCGCCCCGCAGCAATGCCAGCAGCAAGCGATTGCCCTTGCCTGGCTCGTACCAGCGCGATACCAGGCTGGCGAGGTCCGGCCTGTGGTGCAAGAAACCCAGCAAGCGCTGGGCCAGGCCCGGCAGGCATTCGTGTTCGTGCTGTTCCAGCACCTGCACCGCGAACAAGGGCATCAGGCCGACGATGGAACGCAGGCGCAATGGCTCGCTGCGCCCGTCGGGCCTGTGCAGGACATCGTAGAAAAACCGGTCCTCCTCGTCCCACAGGCCCTCGGTACCGTCGTCCACCCGGTTGATGGCTCCGGCGATGTACAGGAAATGCTCGAAGAACTTCACCGCGATATCCACGTACACCGCATTGCGTCGGGCCAGTTCCAGGGCCATGCGCATCAGGTCCAGGGCGTAGGCCGCGACCCAGGCGGTGCCATCGGCCTGGTCGAGGCTGAATCCCTCGGGCAGCGGCGCCGAACGGTCGAACAAGGCGATGTTGTCCAGGCCGAGAAAGCCGCCCTGGAACAGGTTGCGACCCTCGGCATCCTTGCGATTGACCCACCAGGAAAAGTTCAGCAGCAGCTTGTGCAGGACCCGTTCGAGAAAGTCCATGTCGCCCTCGCCGGTGAGGGTCTTCTCCTGCTGGTAGACCCGCCAGCAGGCCCAGGCATGCACTGGCGGGTTGGCATCGTCGAAGCGCCACTCATAGGCCGGCAACTGGCCGTTGGGGTGCATGAAGCGGTCCTTCACCAGCAGCAACAGTTGCTGCTTGGCGAAGCCTGGGTCGATCAGGGCGAAGGCCACCGCCTGGAAACCCAGGTCCCAGGAGGCGTACCAGGGGTACTCCCAGGTATCGGGCATGCTGACGATGTCGGCATTGGCCAGGTGCCGCCAATGGCTGTTGCGCAGATGCAGGCGCTGGGCCGGCGGCGCCGGCTGCCCGGGGTCGCCGTCGAGCCACTGGTTGACGTCGAAGTAGTACAGCTGCTTGGACCACAACAGCCCGGCCAGGGCCTGGCGCTGCACGTTGCGCGCATCCGGATCGGCGATGCCTTGCTGCAAGGCACCATAGAACTCGTCGGCCTCACGTCGACGCTGCTCGAACAGGCTGCGAGCGTTGACCTGTTCGCAGTCCACCGGGGCGAAGCGCAGGTACAGGCTGTGCGTTTCGCCACCGGCCAATTCCAGGGTGAAGTGAGCAGCGGCCTTGGTTCCGGAGTCGAAGCTCACAGCCGTGGCCTGGCCGTCCACCAGGTAATCGTTGATACCGTCCTTGAACGGCCCCGGAGAGGCCAGGCCATCGAGCCGGGGGAAGTTGCTCTGGTTGTGGCAGAACAGCCACTGGCAGGGCCCCGCGCCCCAGGCGCTGACTTCGCGCTCGGCCAGCCTGGGGTGCTGGGCCAGCAACCGCTCGCCCGCAAGGCGCAAGCTGGGCCGGGTCCCTGCGCCCCAGCTCCAGTCGTTGCGCGCCCAGACCTGGGGCAAGACCCGCAGGCGTGCCGGCTGGTGGTAGCGGTTGTGTACCGTGACCCGCATGAACAGGTCATCGGCGGTGTGCTTGGCATACTCCACGATCACATCGAAATAGCGATCATCTTCGAAGACACCGGTGTCGAGGATCTCGTACTCGGCGTCGGCCAAGCCACGACGGGCGTTCTCCGCCACCAGGTCGGCATAGGGAAAGGAGCGCTGTGGGTACTTGTAGAGCATGCGCATGTAGGCATGGCTGGGCACCCCGTCGAGGTAGAAATACAGCTCCTTGACGTCCTCGCCGTGATTGCCCTCGGCGTTGTCCAGGCCGAACAGGCGCTCCTTGAGGATACTGTCCTGCTCGTTCCACAGCGCCAGGCCCAGGCACCAGTGCTGGTCCTTGTCGGAGAAACCGGCCAGGCCATCCTCACCCCAGCGATAGGCGCGGCTGCGGGCGTGGTCGTGGGGGAAGTACGTCCAGGCCTCACCATCGGCGCTGTAGTCCTCGCGCACCGTGCCCCATTGCCGTTCACTCAGGTACGGCCCCCACTGACGCCACTGCTCGGCCGCCGGCCCACGCAGGCGCTGGCCCTCAAGGGTATCGAGAATGCTCGCTGCGGATCGTGTCGGCATGGGCAATGTCCTTGGCCACGGGAGTCAGTGGCAGTGTAGAAGCAGGCGCTGGCCGAGTCGGTGACAAATACTTCATGCAGGCCTGCGGATCTTTTGGGTTAAATCGGCGTCGGCTGGTTCGTTATAATCGGCAACCTTTTGTATGGCAGTGCGTAACCCATGATGTTCAATCGCAAAACAATGCTCCCGGGGTTGCTGCTCGCGACCCTGTCCCTTGCGGCCCAGTCCGCGAGCCTCGACCTGCGCTACCCCGAGCCTGAACTGGCGGCGCCCAGCAGCACCAGGCCCCAGGCCCCCGAGCCCGACACCCATAAGCTCCAACTGCAGTTCAAGCCCTCGGTGAGCTACGAACACAAGTGCAGCGGGCAATGCACCTATGAGACCAATATCGATCAATTGCACGATCGCGAAACCCGCCAAAGCACCACGATCGGCTTCAACTGACGCGGCTTGACCTCGGTCCCTGGCGCCGCGGCGAGACGGCCTGCGCGTACAGGCGCGCAAGGCCATGCCCCGAACGCTCGCCGAGCGTGCGGACCCGCATCGAGTGCACACAAAAACGCAACGCCACACTGCGTCCTTTGTGATGGTTGGAGCCGGGAGGAGCGACTACAGTCGGTTCATCGGCAACCCACCTGACGCCCGACACAAGGATGCGTTCGATGACTGATCTGCACGAGCTCCAAGCCGCCCAACTGCTGGCGTTGTTCGCCAACCGCACGTTGTCTCCCCTGGACTACTATGACCATCTGCTGGCCCATATCGATGCCTGGGAGCCCCATATCCGTGCGCTCTACGCCTTCGACCCGGAGCAGGTGCGCCAGCAGGCCAGGGCTGCCACCGAGCGTTGGAACAAGGGCACCCCCTGCGGCCCGCTGGACGGGATACCGGTGACAATCAAGGAACTGATCGCCACCCGCGGCACACCGATTCCCCTGGGCTGCGCTGCCACCGCCCTCACGCCGGCAACCCAGGATGCACCGCCAGCGGCACGCATGCGAGAGGCCGGGGCGATCATCCTGGCCAAGACCACGGTGCCGGATTTCGGCATGTTGTCCTCGGGGTTGTCGAGCTTCCACGGCCTCACCCGCAACCCCTGGAACCTGGAGCGCAATACCGGTGGCTCCAGTTCCGGAGCCGGCGCTGCCGCAGCGGCCGGTTATGGCCCACTGCACATCGGCACCGACATCGGCGGCTCGATACGCCTGCCAGCGGCCTGGTGCGGCCTGGTGGGCTTCAAGCCGACCCTCGGGCGAATTCCCATCGACCCTTACTACATCGGGCGCTGTGCCGGACCGATGACTCGTAGCGTCGAGGATACGATCCTGCTGATGCGCCACCTGGCACGGCCCGATGCCCGCGATGCCACCAGCCTGCCGCCGCTGACCAGCGACTGGAGCGAGCAACCGCTCTCGGTCAATGGCCTGAAGATCGGGCTGATGCTGCAACCCGGTGCCGGCCTGCAACCCGAGGGTTTTGTCTGCGAGGCTGTGGAACGTGCCGCACGCCTGTTCGAAAGCCACGGTGCCCGGGTACAAGCCCTGGCGCCGATCATGGACCGGCCATTGCTGGATGGCCTGGACCGCTTCTGGCGCGCCCGGCAGTGGGCCGAACTCTCGGCCCTGGGCAGCGAGCAGTTCGCCAAGGTGCTGCCCTACATCCGCGAGTGGGCCGCCCCTGGAGCCGACCTGTCCGGGGTCGAGGCCGTACAAGGCTTCAACCAGACGTTCGAGATGCGCCGTCGCGCAGCACAGGTATTCAGCGAGTTCGACCTGGTGCTGTCGCCCACCAACCAGGTCAACAGCTTTCCCGCCCACTGGCCATCGCCGAGCAACGATCCGCAACGGCCATTCGAACACATCGTCTTCACCCTGCCCTGGAACATGGGCGAACAACCGGCGCTGTCGATCAACTGTGGCTTGAGTGCCGATGGCTTGCCCATCGGCTTGCAGATGATCGCCCCGCGCTTTGCCGACCAATGGCTGCTGCAAGTGGCCAAGACCTACGAGAGCTGGCGTGGAGCGATCCACCGTTGGCCAAGCCCGCCGTCGCACTGACCAGCCAAGCCGTAACTGCCACCTTCACCCCAAGCCCCGGGCCTTGCCGCCCGGAGCCTGGGCAACCTATGAATAAAAATTCGAGGGGCCAGTATGCACAGTCACCACCACACCCATTCCCTACCCCATGATGCGCCAGCGCCGAATGCACCGGGAGGCAAGCGCAGCGTGTTCGCGGTGATCCTCGGCAATGCCGTGGAATTCTTCGACTTCGGGGTCTACGCCACCTTCGCGGTGATGATCGGGCATACCTTCTTTCCCTCCGACAGCGCCTTCGTCAGCCTGCTGCTGTCGGTCACGGCCTTTGGCGTCGGTTTTATCGTGCGTCCCCTGGGGGCGGTGCTGATCGGTGCCTATGCCGACCGCGTCGGGCGCAAGCCCGCCATGCTGCTGACCCTGGTGATGATGGCCATAGGCACCGGCAGCATCGCCATCCTGCCGGGCTACGAGAGTATCGGGATCGCCGCGCCGATCCTGCTGGTGCTCACTCGGTTGATCCAGGGCCTGGCCTGGGGTGGCGAGGCCGGCCCGGCCACCACCTACATTCTCGAAGCCGCACCGGCACACAAGCGTGGCACCTATGCCTGCTGGCAAGTGGTGGCCCAGGGTGTCGCCGCCATGGCCGCCGGCACCGTGGGCTATATATATCCTGACCCAGCTGCTGTCCGCCGAAGACCTCAACCGCTGGGGCTGGCGCGTGCCCTTCGTGTTCGGCCTGCTGGTGCTGCCGATCGGCATCTATATCCGGCGCAACCTGGCGGAGACCTTCCATGGCCAGGGCGAACAGGCCAGTACCGGCAGCCTGGTGCGCCAGGTCTTCGGTGCCCATCGCCGGGCACTGGTACTGGGCTTGCTGATTCTCTCCGGGAGCACCATCACCCAATACTTCATCAACTACATGACCACCTTCGCCCTCACCGAGCTGAAGCTGCCCACCAGCATCTCGATGCTCTCCACCCTGGTGGCCGGAGCGGCGGTGGCGGTGTGCGCCATCGCCGGTGGCATGCTCTGCGACCGCTACGGCCGGCGCACCATCCTCATGGCCCCCAGGGTAGTGCTGCTACTGGTGCTGTTCCCGGCCCTGCAACTGATGACCGAACACCCCAGCCCCATCACCTTTCTCACCGCCCTGGCCGTGCTATCGGGCCTACATGGCATGAGTGGCGCGGCGTTGATCGTGCTCTTGGTGGAGAGTTTCCCCAAGGCCGTGCGCTCCACGGGTTTCTCCATTGTCTACGCCTTCGGCGTGGCGGCTTTCGGCGGCACGGCGCAGATCATCATCACCTGGCTGATCGGCACCACCGGCAACCCCATGTCCCCCGTGGGCTACCTGTTGCTGGCCAACCTGGTCTGCCTGGCAGCGGCCTGGTTCGCCAAGGAAACCCGCCCCGAAACTCCAGGGCGCGACAACCCGGAAGCAGGGCTGGCACGAGCCCGCTAACCGACCGCTTTGCACTTGACGATCTTTTCGCTACCGTGCCGCCCTGGCGGTCACGGACGGCCCGACATCGCCTTCGTTTTCAGGGAAGCCACATGAAACCCTTCGCACTCTGCAGCCTGGCCCTGTTCGCCAGCGCGCCCTCCTGGGCCCAGGACAACCCACAGGCCCAAGCCCCGGGATTCCTCGAGGGCAGCCACCTGGATCTGAACCTGCGTCACTACTACTCCAACCAGCACACCCGGCGTGATACCTACCTTGGGATCAAGAAAGCCGAGGGTATCGAGCGCACCCGTACCCGACAGACCTGGGTCCAGACCGGCATGCTCAAGTACAGCTCGGGCTACACCCAGGGCCTGGTCGGCTTCGGTGTCGACGCCGGGCTGTTCAGCGCGGTCAACCTGGAACGCGGCCACGGCCGGGTAGCCAATGGCGGTGATCGGGTGCTGGTGGACAGTGCCGGTGATGCTTTGCCGACCTGGAGCCGCCTGGGTATCGGCGATGTACGCCTGCGCCTGTCCAATACCGAACTCAAGGCCGGACGCCTGATGACCGACAACCCGGTGCTGCGCTACAAGGACAACCGTGCCCTGCCTTCGAGTTTCCAGGGCGTGGGCCTGTACAGCAATGAAACCGGCTGGCTGGCGCTGCAAGCCGGCAGCTTCGACCGGGCAATCCCACGGACCGGCACCGGCAGCGAACGCTTGACCACCACGTTCGGCAATCGAGCCTACAGTGGCGAGCGCATCAGCTACCTGGGGGCAACACTCAAGCCAGGGCTGGGCCTGGAAGGCAGTCTCTATGCCTCGCGCTTCGAAAATATGTGGGACCAGTACTACCTGGGGCTGACCCAGCGCGCTGGCGATAAGAGCCACCTGGCATTGAAGACCGCATTCAACTACTACCACACCCGGGACCAGGGCCAGCAGCGCCTGGGCTACATCGCCAACGACGCCTTCAGCCTCGCACTGACCGCCAGCCACCAGGCCCACGGCCTGACCCTGGCCTGGCAGCAGGTGTTCGGCGACGAGTACTTCGACTATGTGTGGGAGTCCACTGGCAACTACATGGCCAACTCGTTGTACTCGGACTACAACGGCCCCAACGAGAAATCCTGGCAACTGCGCTACGACCTGGACCTGGCAGCCTTCGGCGTACCAGGCCTGAGCGCCAGCCTGTGGCATGCCAAGGGCTGGAACATCGACGGCACGCACTACCGTGGCGACCGCAACGCTCGCAACCGAGGCTACAACGTGCGTGGCCTGGACGGCGCCCAGCATGACGAAAACGGCCTGACGCTGGCCTATGTGGTGCAGTCCGGCAGGTTCAAGGACGCGGTACTGCGAACCATCGTCTACAACCATCGCGCCAGCGGTGGGCAGATCGACGGCAGCTACGACGAGCTGCGCCTGGTGGGCAACTTTCCGTTCAACCTGTTCTAGAACCGCGACCGCCCCGCAAGGCAACGCCCGAGCACGGCAGCAGGTTGCCCGGTCAGTCGGCCAGGGCGTGATGCTGCATGGCCCGGGCGAGCATCGCCTGGCACTGGAGAGTGGCCACCGACAACGGGCGATTGCGATACACGCACAGATCGACACGGATGCGCTCCAGGTGCTCATCGTCGATCGGCACAGCCACCAGGCCATCCCCCAGGTCGCGAGCCTCGGCATCCACCTGGGGCAGGATCAGCACCGCTGCACGCTGGCGCGCCAGGCTTTTTTGCACTTCCAGGGAGCTGGTGGTGAAAACCGGCAGGATGTTCACCCCACGCTTCTTCGCCGCCCCTTCCAGTGCCTGGCGCACGCCATAGGCCGAGCCGGGAATCGCCAGGGGCTGGTCTTCAAGATCCTCCAGGCGAATGCTTGGGCGCTGGGCGAACGGGTGCTCGGCGCTGACCAGCACCCGGTGCCACAACTGGCACTGGGCGGTCACCTCCACCTCGGCACGTTCCTGCAGGTAAAAGGCCAGGCCCAGGTCGGCCTCGCCACTGCACAGGGCATCCAGGGTGGCACCGGCACTGGCGATCACGATATTGAAGGTCACCTTGGGGTGATTGCGATAGAACGCCGCCAGCACCGGAGCCAGCACACTGGAAACGATACTTTCCGACACATGGATACTGACGTTACCGGCGACCTGGCTTTGCCGACTGGCAATCACATCGCGGACCTGGTCGAAGCCGCGCAAGGTCGAGGCCACTTGCTCGGCCAGGCACTCGCCCTCCACCGTCAGGCGAATCCCCCGGGGGCCGCGCTCGATCAGGGCGCTGCCGAAGAAGTGTTCCAGCTGTTCGATCTGCCGGCTCACGGCCGTGGGAGTCACGTACAGGCGCTCCGCCGCCTGGCGCAAGGAGGCGCACCGGGCCACCTCATGAAAGTAACGCAACGCGCGTAATTGCATGGCTATCGATCCCTGTCGCTGAACGGATCGGGGAAACAGGCAAATACTGCGCCAGCGCGGGTAGCCAAGGCGTTATGACCAGGGAGAGTCACGCCGCAAACATTGATCTACCAGCCTGCGCTGCCTAACCTGCTAGACAGCCCTGCCGCGCCCGAGGACCGACCATGAACCCCCTGCCCCGCACCGCCCTGTTTGCCACGCTGTTCGCCGCCCTGGCACAGCTTGGCGCTTGTAGCAGCATCACCCGCCAGCTCGATCCGGAGCCTACGGTCACCTCCGCCGGGATCCTGGCCTTTCGCGATATCTGCCTGAAATCCGCCCCCTCCTTCGCCGGGGCCCAGACCGCTGCCCGTGAGCATGGCATCGGTGGATTGAGCGATGCCGGCTTTGCCATGATGGGCATGAACCAGGACCAGACACTGGGGGTCCAGGTACGAGCCAACAAGGAATGCGCGGTGACCACGCCGACCCAGAACGACAACTCGCTGACCCAGCAATTTCTCGGTGTCGCCGGCAAGTTCTCCAGTACCCCGGTAGAGCAAAGCCTGCCTGCCCGGCTCACCATCGGCGGACAGGTCTTCCTGCTCATGCACGATCGCCGTGGCGGCGAAGCCTATGTGATGTTGAAGGCACCTTGAGACGCCTCGTTCAAGGTCCCGGAGCCTGGCGTGCTCTGCCCTGCCCCTGCAGGAGCTGGAACAGGGTCGCGCCATCCATCGGCTTGTAGAACAGATAGCCCTGGGCGACATCAACCCCAAGGCGCCGCAGATGCGTCAGCTGCCTGTCGCTCTCCACCCCTTCGGCCACCAGCTCTACGTCCAGGGCTCGGGCCAACGCAACCACGGCTTCGATGATTCTTGTTTCCTTGGTTCCCAGGGCATTGCCAATGAACCCGGCATCGAGCTTGACCTGGGCAAAGGGGATCTGGGCAAGACGCAAGATCGAGGAATGCCCCGTGCCGAAGTCATCGAGGGACAGCCGTACTCCGCCCTTCACCAGTTGGCTGATGTTCTCGATGCCTGGCAGGTCCAGGACCAGTGCTTCACGCTCGGTAACCTCCAGGGCGAGCTGCCATGCAGGGACCCCGGCCGCGCCAACCTGCAGCAGCACTTGCCTGGCGAAATCGGGATCGCACAACTGGCAGGCTTCGATGTTGTAGGAAAACACCAGGTCATTGCCGGGCATCCGCGTCGACAACTGCCGTTGCAGTTTCAGGCCCTGGAGCAGCAGGCAATCGAACAGCTGGCGATGGTGCTCGGGGTCATCGAGCAGCGCCAGGAATGACTTCGGTCCCAAGACACCGTGCTCGGGGTGCGACCAGCGAGCCAGGGTCTCGACCCCGGTGATACGTCGGCTCTTCAGGCACACCTGCGGTTGGAAGTAGGGAACGATCTGATGCGACTGCAAAGCCTGTAGCACTTCCGATTGCGTCAAGGGCTCCTTGTCCACTGGCACCCGGTCACGCCTGCGGCTCGCGACCTTGTGCTTGACGAGCACCGCCTTGCGCAGCAGTTCATGGAGTTGCGCGATCTCCAGGTCCTTGTAGCTGCCCAGGTAATGCTTGCCCGAATACCCTCGGAAATTGGCCAGCCCCCAGCGAACCGGGGCCTCCAGTGCCTCGCACTCGATCATGGAAAAAAAGCCGTAGTGCTCGAACAGCCGGCGCAGATAGGGAATGGCCACGGCAGAGGGCAGCGAGTCGCAAATCACCAGGTCCGGGGCTGGTCCGGCTGGGGGGAGACGGTTCCAGTCGCTGTCCCAGGTGATCGTCTGGACCCGGGCAACCCCGGTGCTGGAGAACAGTCCCGAAAATCGCTGGACCCGCAAAGCGTTCGAACACAACAACAGCACGCTCACTAGCGACATGACCTGCAACTCCAGGAAAAAACTCATGCTAGCCAACGCAATCCCGGGGGCACTCAAGACAATTCTTGAATAAAAGTGAGAAATTTCTTGGTTTGCTCGCCCTTGTCCCTACGCCCTTGAACAGCCCGGGCCACGCCTCCCACCAGTACGAAGGTCAAGGGTCTAGCTCGCCGTCACACCGCAAAGCATGCCGATCTCGCCTCGCAACCACTGCAACCCCAACGCCTGTTGTTGCTGGCGATGCCAGATCAGGCTGACCTGTACCGGCGCGGCCAGCAACGGCAGGCTGGCCATGCGGATCGGCAGCAAGGCGCCGAAGTGCTCGGCCAGGTGCCGCGGTACCGTCCCCAGGAGATCGGACTGCGCCACGATCAGCGGAATGCTCAGGTAGTTGGGTACGAACAGTTGCACCTGGCGCTGGACCCTGGCTGATCCCAGGACGATCTCCAGGGGCGAGCCTCGCCCGCCCCGATCGGGAATCGCCACATGCTGGCAGCCCTGGTAGGCCGCCAGGTCCAGCTCCGGGGTAAAGGCCGGGTGGTCGGCGCGGCCGATCACCACCAGTTGTTCCTCCAGCAAGGGTTGGTAGCACAGGTCCGGATTGTCGAAATACAGGTAGTCCACGGCCAGATCCAGCATGCCCGCGCTCAACCAGGCGGCCAGCGAGTCGGCACTATCGCTGCGTACCGCCAGGCGGATGCGGGGCGCCACTTGCTGCAAGCGTTGGGACAGTGCCGGCAGCAAGCGGGCCTGGGCGTAATCGTTCATCGACAGGGTGAACAGTTGATCGGCCGCGGCCGGATCGAACGCGGCGGACGGGTCCAGGCCTTGTTGCAGCAGGTGCAGGGCCTGGCGCACGGCGATGTGCAGGCTCTGGGCCCGGGAAGTGGGCTGCATGCCCCGGGCAGTGCGGATGAACAGCGGCTCATCCAGGTGCCGGCGCAAACGCGCCAGGGCATTGCTCACCGCCGGCTGGCTGAGGTTCAGCCGCACCGCGGCCCGGGACAGGTTCTGTTCCTGCATCAGGGCATCGAATACCCGCAGCAGGTTGAGGTCCAGGCGCTGCACATTCAGCTTCATGAATAATGCTCATTCCAACTATCCATTGGCTGGATAATTCGTCCGGCGCTAGGCTGCAGTCAATAAAAACAACGGGAGCACCGCCGTGCGAGAAACCATCCAGCACTTTCGCCAGCAATACCGGGCCGCGGTCAGCCCAGGCTACAACCCTTGGCTGCACGGCGGTTTTGTCCTGGCCTATGGCGTGTTGTGCATCGCCCTGCTGTGCAGCACCCTGGATCGGGTACAGCCTCTGGAATGGTTGGCAGTGCCATTGGCGCTGCTGTTCTTCAACCTGTGCATCTATGTGGTGCACCGTTGGCTGGGGCATCACAAACAGGGGTTTGCCCGGATGTTCTACGCCCGGCATACCGGCGATCACCACAGCTTCTTCACACCGGGCCTGATGGCCTACGAAGGTTTCCGGGACTGGCGGGTCATCCTGTTCCCGGCCTGGCTGATCGTGCTCCACAGCCTGTTGTTCGCCCTGCCCCTGTGGGCACTGTTGAGCCTGTGGAACACCAATGTCGCGGCGCTGTTCGCCAGTTGCACGCTGATCGGCTACCTGGCCTACGAGGTCTTCCACGCCTGCGAGCACCTGCCGGCCAGCCACCCCCTGGCACGCCTGCCCTGGATCCGCCAGATGCGTCAGCTGCACGAACTGCATCATCGTCGCGAGCTGATGCAGGAGCGCAACTTCAACATCGTCCTGCCGCTGATGGACTGGCTGTTCGGCACCCTGTACTGGCAAGCGCAAGACGTCCCGGAATCCTCCTCCAGTGCAGCGACCTCCATGACGCGCATGCAGCACCAGGTCGACATCCCCCGCAGCAGCACCCTGACCCTGGCCTATGCCGCCAGCCCACGGCGCTGGCCGCAGTGGCATCCCTCGTCGCTCAAGGTCGAGGGCGCCGAGGGCCCCTTGGCAGGCGGCCAGGGCTTCGAGGAAGACATCCATGCCGGAGGACGCCATGGCCACCTGAGCTGGCGCGTCGAGGAGTACCTGCCTGGACAGCGTTGGCGGGCCACTGCCCGGGGCGATCATGGTCTATGGTTGCAGGTCACCTACGAATGCCAGCCCCTGGCGGCCGAGCAGACCCGTTTCGTGCGCACCCTGGAGTACCGTTTCGACAACCTGCTGATGCGCTTGGGTAATCGGCTGTTATTCAAACGACGGATAGAACGGGAATCTGCCGCCTCGATGCAGGCATTGTGCAACATGGCTCAGCAAGCCATCGCCCTGGAGCCCACCGTCACGGCAGGCCATCCGTCCTGAACCGCACACAGACAGGAGTCACTGCATGAATCAGATCGCCCCTCGCCGTTTCGGCCCCGGCCGGATCATCCTGCTGTTGGTCATCGCCATCCTGGCCTTCCTGTTGCTGGCACCGACCAAGGTCCAGCCGGTGGCCTGGAATCCGGCGCCGGCCCCCTCCCTGAGCCAGGGCCCGTTCGCCGAGAACCAGAAGCTCAAGGCCGTGCAGGCAGTCGGTGCCCGGGATATCGCCGGGCCCGAGGCGCTACTGCTGGAAAACGACCAGTTGATCACCGGCCTGCACGATGGCCGGGTGGTCCAGACCAGCCTGGACGGCAACAGCCTCAAGGTGCTGGTCAACACCGGTGGTCGGCCCCTGGGCCTGGCTCGCCATCCCGACGGCAGGCTGATCATCGCCGACGCCATCAAGGGCCTGCTGGCCCTGGACAACCAGGGCCAGCTACAGACCCTGAGCAGCGAGGCCAATGGCCTGAAATTCGGCTTCACCGATGATGTCGCGGTGGATGCCGCCGGGCGCTATGCCTATTTCAGCGATGCCAGCAGTCGCTGGGGCTACGGTCGCGACGGTGAAGCGGTGATCGAGCACGGCGGCGATGGCCGCCTGCTGCGCTACGACTTCCAGAACGGCCGGACCGAGGTCCTGCTGGACGGCCTGGAATTCGCCAACGGCATCGCCCTGGGGCCGCAGGAAAGCTTTGTCCTGGTCAACGAGACCGGTGCCTATCGCATCAGCCGTTACTGGCTCAAGGGCGACAAGGCAGGCCAGCACGACCTGTTCATCGATAACCTGCCGGGTTTGCCGGACAACCTCAGTTTCAATGGCCGCGACCGTTTCTGGGTAGCCCTGTATGCACCGCGCAATCCGCTGCTGGACGGCACAGCCCCGTACCCTTATGTGCGCAAGATGCTGGTGCGGGCCATGCAAGTGCTGCCCAAGCCGGTGGAGAAGCGCGGCTTCGTCGTGGGCCTGGACACCGAGGGCCGGGTCATTGCCAACCTGCAGGACGGCACGAGCGGCAACTACTCGCCGATCACCACGGTGCGTGAATATGGCGATGCGTTGTACCTGGGCTCCCTGACCGCCCGGCACATGGCGCGTTTGCCACTGCAACAGGCCCTGACGGCCGAGCGCTGAGCTTCGTGTAACCGCTATCGCGGGGACGCGGCGCTTTCGGATTCGTTGAAGAGCCTGTGGATCTTGGCACAGGCTTGGCAGCGGCTGCAGCAGCCGGCCATATCGTGGAAGGCAAGCAACTACGCGCGCCTGTGGCCCGGGCCACAGGCACGATGGGCAGGAGGTCAGGAGCGGGCGGTGAGTTTGTCGGAGATCTCGTCCTTGATCAGCAGGCGTCTTTCCTTGAGTTTCCTAACTACGTCATCTGCGGCAGCGGCGGCTTCGGCCTCGAGCACCTGGTCATCGATGCTGGTGTATTTATCGAACAGCGCATTCAAGTGGGGGTCCTGGGCCCGACGCTGCTGAATGTCTTCTTTACTGCAGCTCAGGTCCTGGTAAAGGTCGTGGGTCACCGGCATGGAACACCTCCGTGGTTGATCGGTAGCACGGGCGTCATCGCGCCCCTGCCAGTTGTCAGCATGGCCTTGGCTCCCTCGGTCTGTCGACCGCCAATCAGACCAGCGGTAACCGTTCGTCGCCACTGGCTGTCCTGGATCAATTCTGCCCCAGCGCAGCGGCCAGGAATGGCGCGGTACGGCTGCCGCGGTGCCTGGCCACCTGCTCCGGCGTACCACTGGCCACCAGGCGCCCTCCCTGCTCCCCCGCCCCCGGACCGATATCGATGACCCAGTCGGCCTGGGCCACCACGCGCATCTCATGCTCGACCACCACCAGGCTATGCCCTGCCGTCACCAGCTTGTCCAGTTGCTCCAGCAGGCGGTCCACATCCCGGGGGTGCAAGCCGGTGGTGGGCTCGTCCAGCACATAGAGGGTGGCACCGCGGGCATTGCGTTGCAGTTCGGTCGCCAGCTTGATGCGCTGCGCCTCGCCGCCGGACAGCTCGGTAGCCGGCTGCCCCAGGCGCAGGTAGTCCAGGCCGATGTCGTGCAACACTTGCAGAGCGCGACGGATCCCCGGTTGCTCGGCGAATACCGGCAAGGCCTGCTCGACGCTCAGTTGCAATACCTGGGCGATGTTCAGGCCCTGCCAGGTCACTTCCAGGGTCTGCGGGTGATAACGCGCGCCCTGACAGGTCGGGCACGGCGCAAAGACACTGGGCATGAACAGCAATTCGACACTGACGAACCCTTCGCCCTCGCAGGCCGGGCAACGGCCCTTGGCGACGTTGAAGGAGAACTGGCCGGCATCATAGCCCCGGGCCCTGGCCTCAGGAGTGGCTGCGAACAGCTTGCGCACCTGGTCGAACAAACCGGTGTAGGTCGCCAGGTTCGAGCGTGGCGTGCGGCCGATGGGTTTCTGGTCCACTTGCACCAGGCGCTTGATCCGCTCCATGCCCGAGGCAATCCGCCCCGCGCTGCCGATGGGTGCATCGTCCTGCAAATCCAGCTCCGGTGCCTCTTCGCCGTCCGGCTCCCGGCCCAAGTGGGCACCCACCAACTCCAGCAGGGCCTGGCTCACCAGGCTCGACTTGCCGGAACCGGAGATCCCGGTCACGGCGATGAAGCACCCCAAGGGGAACTCGACATCCAGTGCCTGCAGGTTGTTGCGAGTGATGCCCTCCAGGCGCAGCCAGCCCTGGGGCTCGCGTACCGGACGCCGAGGCGCAGGCTGTTCGGCGAACAGGTAACGGCGAGTCTGCGAGGCCTCGATGGCCGCAAGCCCCGCCGGTGGCCCGCTGTACAGGACCTGGCCACCACGCTCGCCGGCGGCCGGGCCGACCTCCACCAGCCAGTCGGCCCGGCGCATGATCTGCAGGTCATGCTCCACCACGAACAATGAATTGCCTGCGGCCTTGAGCCGCTGCAAGGCCTCGAACAAGGCTTCGGCATCCGCCGGGTGCAGCCCCGCCGAAGGCTCGTCCAGCACATAGATCACACCGAACAGTTGCGACCCCAGCTGAGTCGCCAGGCGCAGGCGCTGCAACTCGCCAGGGGACAGGGTTGGGGTACTGCGCTCCAGGGCCAGGTAGCCCAGCCCCAGGTCGATCAGGGAACCGACCCGCTCCAGCAGGTCCTGGGCGATACGTTGCGCCGCCAGGCGCTTCTCCGGCGACAACGGCATCACACCCCGTGGCGCCCCGGCGTCAGCCGCCACGGGCTTGAGCACCTCGGCCAGTTGCAGCAGCGGCATGCGTGCCAGTTCACCGATATCCATCCCGGCGAACGTCACCGCCAGCGCCTCGCGCTTGAGCCGCTTGCCTTCGCACAACGGGCATGGACTGCCACGCATGAACTGCCCCACGCGCTTTTTCATCAGCGCGCTCTGGGTGTGGGCGAAGGTATGCAGCACGTAGCGTCGGGCCCCACTGAACGTACCCATGTAGCTGGGCTCCTGCTGGCGTGCCAGGGCCTGGCGAGTCTGCTCGGGAGTCAGCCCGGCGTACACCGGCACCGTGGGCGTATCCTCGGTGAAGAGGATCCAGTCGCGCTGCTCCCTGGGCAGCTCGCGCCAGGGGATGTCCACGTCATAACCCAGGGTCACCAGGATGTCCCGCAGGTTCTGCCCCTGCCAGGCCAGGGGCCAGGAGGCCACCGCGCGCTGGCGAATGGTCAGCGAAGGGTCGGGGACCATGCTCGCTTCATCGACCTCGTACACCCGGCCCAGGCCATGGCACTGCGGGCAGGCGCCCTGGGGAGTGTTGGGCGAGAAGTCCTCGGCATACAGCATCGACTGCCCGGGCGGATAGCTGCCGGCCCGGGAGTACAACATGCGCACCAGGCTGGACAGGGTGGTCACGCTGCCTACCGAGGAGCGGGTGCTGGGGCTGCCGCGCTGCTGTTGCAGGGCCACCGCGGGTGGCAGGCCATCGATACGGTCCACATCCGGCACCCCGACCTGGTCGATCAGGCGCCGGGCGTAAGGCGCAACCGACTCGAAGTAACGGCGCTGGGCCTCGGCATACAAGGTCGAGAACGCCAGGGATGACTTGCCCGAACCGGACACCCCGCTAAATACCACCAATGCATCCCGGGGAATGTCCACGTCGACATTACGCAAGTTGTGCTCGCGGGCACCCCGTACCCGGACAAAACCTGAACAGTGCTCAGGCAGCTGGCTGGCCTGGGGCTCAGGGGGAAGATTACGCGTAGACGTCATGGACCTGCCTTGTCTGGGAAACCGCAAGATGTGAGGGGCGCCGAGCGCCGATCATCACACAATCCCCAGGTCCCGGGGCAGGCCCATTAACGCCTCGGCCAGTCTTCAGCGCTCCCTCGAGCGTCGACCGCCCTGCTCCTCCGTAAGGCCGGTGTGCCGAAGATCGTAGCGCAGCTCGGCAATCAGCTCGCCGATAGCCCGAGCGCTGGTCAAGTCGCGGGTGGCGATCCCGGTCACGAACAGATCGACCCGGCCACTGGACGGATCGCAGATACGCACGGTCATGGCGCCGTCATGGCCTACGGTGCACTGGCAATGCAAGGGCAGGAAACTGGTCTCGACGATTCTGCGCAGTTCAAGAGTGGAAATCACAGGCAAGGAATCCAAAGGGGTTCGAAGGAAAAACCGCGCAAGACAAACCTATCGTTATGGGGACCAGGCACTGGGTGTCCCTGTCCTTGGGCATCGGTAAAACAGTACAAATTCATTCAACTTGGTACAGAGTAGAAGGCCGGAGCCCATTTGTCGTCGGAGCCTGTCGTTTTTATGCGCTGCTTCACATTGGCGCCATCAGGAACCCGGCAACGAACGCAACACCGTGCTCAGTTCCCCAGGGCCATAGGGCTGCTCGGCAAGTGCGTGTCCGGGCTGAGCAGGTGATTGCGCGAAGCCATGTCGTGGGTATGTCCCGAAGTGAACAGCACCGCGATCGGCGGGACCTGGTTCTTGGCCAGGCGGTGAGGTCGGCGCTCTTGGTCGTTCAGTGAAAATCCCGGCTGGGCACCTTGATCCCGGCCAGCAGCGGGGTCAGGTCGCACAGGCGCCCGGCCACCAGGTGGCGTACTTCGCCCTCGACCTCCAGGGTGCCGTCGACCCGCAGTAGTTGCGCGCCCACCAGCACCCGGCGCTGGCGCTCGGCCAGATCGCGCCAGACCACGACATTAAGATTGCCGAACTCGTCCTCCAGGGTGACAAAGGTCACTCCGCTGGCGGTGCCCGGACGCTGGCGCCCGGTGACCATCCCGGCCACGCTCACCGAACGTCCATGCTCCAGCCCCTGCAAATCGCGGGAGCTGCGGCAGCGCCGGGCCGTAAGCTGCGGCCGGAGCAAGGCCAGGGGATGCGGGCCCAGGGTGGTGCCCAGGCTGTGGTAATCGGCATACAAGTCCTCGCCGACACTGGGCCGGGGCAGGTTCACCGGCGCCTCTTCTCGGGCGGGCAGGTCGGCGAACAAGCCCAGCTGCCTCTCCACTCCCGCCACCTCCCAGCGTGCCTGGAAGCGGTCCCTGGCCAGGCCTCGCAGGGCCCCGGCATCGGCCAGGAGCTCCAGGGCACGCAGATCGAGCCGGGCCCGCTCCCCCAGATCGGCGACGTCGACAAAGGCCCGCTGGCCCCGAGCCTGCTCGATACGCAGGGCGTCCTCCTGGCGAAAACCCTTGATCATCCGCAGCCCCAGGCGCAGGGCCGGCTGGTCGGAGGCCGCGCAAGCGACAGCGTCCGACGGCCCTGCACCCGCGATCTGCAGGGCGGGCCCGGACGGGCCTGCGATCGGCTCCAGGCTGCAATCCCAGTCGCTGCTTCGAACGTCCACCGGGCGGACTTCCAGGCCATGGCGGCGAGCGTCCTGGAGGATCTGGTCCGGGCTGTAGAACCCCATGGGCCAACTGTTGATCAGGGCGCAGGCGAAGGCCGCCGGCTCATGGCACTTGAGCCAGCAGCTGGCATAGGTCAGCAGGGCGAAACTGGCGGCATGGGACTCGGGAAAACCATAGCTGCCAAAGCCCTTGATCTGCTCGAAGATCTGCGCCGCGAACTCCTCGCTGTAGCCCTTGCCCGTCATGCCCTTGAGCAAGCGCTGGCGATGGGGCTCCAGGCCACCATGGCGCTTCCAGGCCGCCATGGAACGACGCAACTGGTCGGCCTCGCCCGGGGTGTAGTCGGCCGCCACCACCGCGATCTGCATCACCTGCTCCTGGAACAGCGGCACCCCCAGGGTACGCACCAGCACCTCTTGCAGTGCTGGCGAGGGATAGGTCACCGGTTCCTTTTTATCGCGCCGGCGCAGGTAAGGGTGGACCATGCCGCCCTGGATCGGCCCGGGGCGGACGATGGCCACCTCGATCACCAGGTCGTAGAACTTCTTCGGCTTGAGCCGGGGCAGCATCGACATCTGCGCCCGCGACTCGATCTGGAACACGCCGATGGTATCGGCCCGGCCGATCATCGCGTAGGTCGCCGGGTCTTCGCTGGGAATGCTGGTGAGGGTATAGCGCTGGCCACGGTAGTCATGGATCAGGTCGAAACAACGGCGGATGGCACTGAGCATGCCCAGCGCGAGGATGTCCACCTTGAGCAGGCCGACCATGTCCAGGTCGTCCTTGTCCCACTGGATCACCGTGCGCTCGGCCATGCTGGCGTTCTCCACCGGCACCAGGCTGTCCAGGGGCTGTTCGGAAATCACGAAGCCACCGGGGTGCTGGGACAAGTGCCGGGGAAAGCCGATCAACTGCCCGGTCAGGCTCAGGACCCGGCGCAGCAACGGGCTCTCGGGGTCGAAACCGGCTTCGCGCAGGCGCTCGAGATCAGGCGCACTATCGCTCCAGCGGCCACAGCAGGCGGCCAGGGCATTGATCTGGTCCGGCGGCAGGCCCAGGGCCTTGGCCACGTCGCGCACCGCCCCGGCGCCGTGATAGGTACTGACCACCGCCGTCAACGCCGCACGATGCCGGCCATAGCGCCGGAACACGTACTGCAACACCTCTTCGCGGCGCTCGTGTTCGAAATCGACGTCGATGTCCGGCGGCTCGTTGCGCTCCTTGGACAGGAACCGCTCGAACAGCATCACCGAGCGATCCGGGTCGATCGCGGTGATGCCCAGGACGAAACACACCACCGAGTTAGCCGCCGAGCCCCGGCCCTGGCAGAGAATGTGCCGCTCGCGGGCGAACGCGACGATGTCATGCACCGTGAGGAAGTAGCTCTCGTAGCCCAGCTCGCCGATCACCTGCAATTCGTTCTCGATCTGCGCCAGCACCCCAGGCCGGGCTCCGGTGGGCCAGCGCCGGGCAATCCCCTCACGGACCAGGACCCGCAGCCAGGAACCGGCGTCGTGGCCCTCGGGCACCAGCTCCCGAGGGTACTGGTAGCGCAACTGGCCGAGGTCGAAGCGGCAGCGCTCGGCAATCACCAGCGACTCATCGAGCAGCGCCTGGGGGTACAGGCCTTGCAGCACCGGCAGCGGCCGCAGGTGGCGCTCGCCATTGGCGAACAGGCGCTGCCCGGCCTCGGCCACCGGCAGGTGGTGGCGGATCGCGGTCATGGTGTCCTGCAGGGCCCGGCGCCCACGCACATGCATGTGCACATCGCCACAGGCCACCGCTGGCAGGCGCAGTTGCCGGGCCAGGGCCAAGCGTTGCTGCAACTGCCGGGCATCGTCCTGGCCGCAATGCAGTTCCACCGCCAGCCACAGCCGCCCGGGGAACACCTGGCACAACCAGGACGCCGCATCGGGGTCGTCCTTCTCATCGCCTTTCTCATCGACCAGCCACAACGCCAGCAACCCGGGCAAGGGCTCGGCGAAATCCTCCCGCAACAAGCGATAACACCCCTTCTCGGCCCGGCGCCGGGCCTGGGTGATCAGCCGGCACAGGGCCTGGTAGCCGGCCAGCTCTTGCACCAGCAGCACCAGGCGCGGGCCCTCCTCGACCTGCATCTCACTGCCGACGATCAGCTTCAAGCCAGTTTCGCGGGCGGCCTGCCAGGCCCGCACGATACCGGCCAGGGTGCATTCGTCGGTGATCGCCAGGGCCTGGTAGCCCAGGGCCCGGCCGCGCTCGAACAACTCCCGGGCACTGGAGGCGCCACGCTGGAAGCTGAAATTGGACAGGCAATGCAGCTCGGCGTAGCCGCTCATGCGAACCAGCCTTGCAGCAGCAGCGGCCCGGGTTCGCCCACCTGGCGATAAGCCCAGCCCTGCTGGCCGGTGCGAGTCTGGACTCGGTAATAGTCACGGCGCACATCGGCACCGTCCCACCAACCGGACTCGATGCGTTCCGGGCCCATGACGATCTGCACCGAACCCTCGTCCAGTGGCTGGGGCTCGGTGAGCAACCAGCCTGGGCGGCGCAAGCCCGGGTTGGCCGGGCACGGCCGTGGGTCGGCCTGGGGCAGCCAACTGAGCTCCGGGCGGTGGTCGGCGCGATAGCCCAGGCCCTGTACCGCATCGTCTCCCAGGCGTGCCCGCAGCCGTTCGCGCAATTGCTCCCAGGGCAGGTTCTGCTGTGGCCGCTCCTCGAACAGCTCCGTATGCCGAGGCACGAATAGTGGCAGGTCCTCGGCCACCAGGCGCAGGTTGCGCACCGGCGCGGGTACCTGGATCTGCTCCAGGCGCCCACGGGCCAGCTCGAAGAGCAGCGCCGGGTCGCGCTCGGCACCCAGCAACCCCACCGGGACCAGGGTGTCGGCGCCTTCAGCGTGCTCCAGGTGCAGGACGAAGCGCTGCACGCCGCTGTCGCGACCACAGAGAAAGGCCGCCAGGTCGGCGGTCAGGCGACGCAGGGGAAACAGCAGCGCCTGGTGGGACTGCACATCGAAGTTCAGCTCGATGCGCAGGTCGAAACGATCCGGCGGCTGGTAGAAGGCCAGCCCCAGCGCACGTTCGCCAAGCAGGGTATCGAGTTGCCTGAGCAAGCCGCCATCGAAACGCCGGGCCAGGCCCTGGCGCGGCAGGCCATAGAGTTGCGCGAAGCTGCGCACGCCCATGCGCGACAAGGCCGTGGCCTGCTCCGGTGCCAGTCCCAGGCGCTTGACGGGTATCGGCCCCAGGGCCTGGTGCAAGGCCTGCTGGTCGGCCACCGCCAGGCCATCGTAGGCGTTGGCCAGGACCCGGGCCGCCGCCGGGTTAGGCGCAGCGACGATACGGTGGCGAAAGCCCAGGGCCTGCAGTTCCTGGCGCAGCCGGGCCTGCAACTGTGGCCAGGGCCCGAACAGGCCCAGGCTCGATTCGATTTCCAGCACCAGGGTGCGCGGATAGGCCACGCTGACCTGGGAGCTGAAACCATAGGCCCAGGCGGCAAGGAACTGCTGCCAGTGATCGATCTGCTGGGGATCGTACTCGGCACAGGCGAAATCCTGGGCCAGGGCCTGGGCGGCCGTCAGCGATTGCCCGGGGCGCAACCCCAGCTCGCGGGCGGCGTCGTTCACCGCCTGGATCACTCGACGTTGCGGGCTGCCGCTGAGCAGCGCCAACGGCGCCTGGGGCTCGGCGCGCTGACGCAGTACCGCGTCCAGCGCCAATTGCGGGAACAGGATGCACACCCAGCGCATGTCGACCTCAGTGCCCGGCCTGCAGGGCAATCGGTTGTGGATGGGCCAGGCCACCCCGGCACTTGAGAATCCGCAACTGCGCAGGATGGCCCTGCAAGGTCAGGCGCAGGGCCGCTGGCGACGGATTGTGCGCGGCCTCCAGGGGACGGTAGGCGAAGGCCAGGGTCTGGCCGCTTTCGGCCGCCACCTGCAAGCGCCGCAGGGCCCGGTCGTCGGCCTGTTGCGGCCAGCACAACACCGCGCCACAACTGCCCGAGCGCAGGCACTGTTCGGCGGCCCACAAGGCGTCGCGCTCTGCGGCCTGGATAATCGACAACTGGCGCAGATCCACCCCGGCGTTCTGCCAGGCCAGGGGAAAAGGCACGAACGGCGGCGCCACCAGGACGATGCGCTCCCCCGCCGCCGCCAGCCGCGCCAGGCTGGGCCAGAGCAATTGCAACTCGCCCAGGCCCTGGGCGGCGACGAGGATTTCCGTCAGCGCCGCTTCCGGCCAGCCGCCACTGGGCAACACCGCATCCAGGGCAGCGTGGCCGGTGGCATGCACACTGGCGGGCACGGCCGCCGGGCGGCCCTTCCAGACTCGCCCGGCATTGAACAGCGAGTCCAGTGCGACCACAGCGCCCATCAGCCCTGCCTCACCAGGCCACAGAACACGCCTTCGATGAACAGCTCGTGATCGGCCGTGACCTCGATCGGCTGGTAGGCCGGGTTGCGTGGCAGCAGGCGGATGCTCTGCCCCTTGCGCTCGAAGCGCTTGATGGTCACCTCGCCATCGAGCCGAGCGATCACCGTCTGGCCATTACGCGCCTCAGCGCTGCGGCGTACCGCCACCAGGTCGCCGTCGAAAATGCCGTCGTCGATCATCGAGTCGCCCTGGACCCGCAACAGATAGTCGGGCGTGCGTGAGAACAACCCCGGATCCAGCAGCAACTGGCCATGGATCTCGGCATCGACGCCGATCGGCGCACCGGCGGCGACCCGGCCCAGCACCGGGACCTCCAGCAGCTCGGGACGTGGTGCCTGGTTGAGCAGGCGGATACCCCGCGCCTGATGCGGGTTGACCTCGATGAAACCGGCCTCGGTCAAGGCCAGTACATGCTTGCGTGCCACGCTGCGCGAGGCGAAACCGAAGGCCTCGGCGATCTCGGCAAGGCTCGGCGGCTGGCCGCGATCGGCGATGCGTTCGCGGATAAAGGTCAGGATGGCACTGCGCCGGGGAGATAAAGTCGTCATGGAGTACATTTGTACTCCTCTCGGAATTTTCTTACAAGAACCGCCAATCAGTCCAGGCCACAGCTACTCAAAAAACCGCTGACATAGGCGATGAACGCCTGCACTTTGGCCGTCGCTCGACGGTGGCTGGGATAGACCGCAAGTGATGTGCGGCCCGAAGCTGTCCGGGTCGATTTCATAACCGGCCATCAAACGTACCAGGCGCCCGTCGGCCAGATAAGGCACGACGCTCCACAACGGGGTGTGCAACACACCGCGTCCAGCCAGGGCATTGGCCACGAACATCTTCAAGGCATTCAACTTGTCCATGATTTTTCCATTCAGGCAAAAATGTTTTTCATGAATCGTCCGTTCTACCCACTGCGGACCGCTCCTAATTTGGCGATCAGACGCAATGACAGGGAAACACTCAATGAAAAGATTGACCCCGACGCTGTTGCTTGTCGCCATGAGTTTTGCCTCCTTGGAAGCCATGGCTGCCGCCGACCTGGTGCTGTTCAACGGCCAGACTTTCAGCGCCGACCACGCTAGACCCAAGGTCCAAGCCCTGGCAGTGGAAAACGGCAAGATCCTGCAAACCGGCAGTGACCCGCAGATCAAGAACCTGATCGACAGTCATACCCGGGTCGTCGACCTGGGTGGCAAGACCCTGATGCCAGGTCTGATCGACACCCACTCCCATGCGATCTTCGGTGGCCTGGAAATGACCAGCGCCAATATGCAAGACGAAGTGGTCAGCCTCCACGAACTGGAAAAACGCTTGCGTGCCTGGCGTGACGACGGCACCGCCAAGCATGCCGATGTCCTCAGCCTCGCCGGCATAAGCTCGGCTTATTGGGCTCAGGCAGAGGCCTTGGGCCGACGATTCAACCAGGAAGAATGGGCCAGTGTGCCGGTGGTATTCACCGGCAGCGATCACCATACCGCTTGGGCCAATGACATCATGCTAAAGCGCGCCGGGGGCCCGAAAGGCGGGCGCCCCGGGATCAGCCGCGCTGCAGGATCCGGTCCATCACCCGGTCGGTCTTCAGGGCTTCGCTGGCCAGGGCCGGGTGCCAGGCCTGGCCGCGGATATGGGCGTTCATGCCCTGCACGTGATGCCACTGGATGTGCTCGGGCGTATCAATGAACAGGCTCAGGGTCTCTTCGGCTTCGAGTTGCAACGGCTGCTCGTCGAAAACCGAAAAGCTGATGCGCCCCTGGCTGCCGATGATTTCCACCCGATCCACCCGACGGTCGGCGACGAAGTTCCAGGCACCGCTGCCCAGCGCCCCACAGGCGAAACGCCAGCTGGCGCTGACCGCATCCTCGGCGGCATACAGCCCGGCCTGGCGGGTGCTGAAGCCGGCCACCTCGACGATATCGCCCAGCAGGTACTGGAACAGGTCCAGGCCATGGCTGGCCAAATCGGCGAAATAGCCGCCGCCAGCCACTTGCGGGTCGGTACGCCAGTTGGCCGCGCCGCTGCGGTCGGCCTCGGAGGCAGCCTTGCTCAGGCTCCAGTGCAGGTGCCGGACCGTACCGATGCGCCCATCCGCCAGCCATTGCCGCACCTGCGCAAAGCGCGGCAAGGAACGCCGGTAATAGGAGACGAACAGATGCAGCCCGGCCTGCTCGAAGGCCTGCTGCATGGCCAGGCTTTGCCCGGCATGCAGGGCCATGGGTTTTTCCACGCAGCAATGCTTGCCGGCAGCGGCCACTTGCAGGCTGTAGGCGTAATGGCTATCGGGGGGCGTGGCGATGTACACCGCGTCCACCTCGGGGTCGTCGATCAGGGCCTGGGCATCGGTGTACCAGCGGGCAATGCCGTGGCGCTGCGCATAGTCGCGCACCGCCTCGGCCCGGCGCCCCATCACCGCAACCAGCGCCGATCCCGGAACCTTGTAGAAGGCCGGGCCGCTCTTGCGCTCGGTGACACTGCCGCAACCGATCATGCCCCAGCGCACGGTCCGCAGCGGCTCGGCCCCGGTGTTCATTTCGACGCTTGCAGCGCGCGCAGGTCGAGCTGGCCGTTGTGCAGCGGTGGGCACCAGTAGTAGCCACCGGTGAGCGGCCGGCTCATGCGGTACAAGCCATCGACGATGCCGTCCTCCAGGCCGCTCATGCGCCGCAGCTGGGCTTCGAAGGCGCTGAAGGAGTGGCCGAAGGCGAGGAACATCAGGCCGCCCTTGTCACCTTCGATCCATGGCATCGAGCGCCGTACGAGGAAGGCTTCGGGGGTGAAGCTTTCCTGGGCCGTACGCTTGACGTGGGCCGACTCCGGCGCATCTTCCAGCTCTTCGTTATCGCTCAAGCGTCGCCCGATGATGTGGTCGCGCTCCTGGGAATGCATCGCGGCAAAGCCCTTGAAGTCGTGCTGCCACTGCTGGATCGCGGCAAAACTGCCGCCACGCAGGCCGGCTTCGCCATCGGCCAGGGCCGCCGTGGCTGCGGCTTCGTCCTGGGGGTTTTCGGTGCCGTCTTCGTAGCCGGTCAGGTCGTGGCCGGTCTTGTGGCGGAAGGCCTCGTTCATCTGCACCAGGCGAAAGGCCGGGGCCAGCGCGGCCTCCAGTTCGTTGCTGCGGTGCATCAGCTCACCACGCTCCTCGCCATGCAGCCAGACCCACAGGGCGTGCTGGGTCGAGGGATTGTCGACGCCGACCCCGGTCAGTCCTGGGAAGGCCTTCAGTCCTTGCACACGAGCCCCCAGGGCCTTGACCAGCGAGGCACCGAACCCGGCCACGGCGCTGGCGCCATCGATCCGCGCCAGCAATTGGTCGAGCGCCTGGGGCAACGCCGCGATGGACTCGAGGGCGAAAAACAGATGGCGGGCCTGGGACGGAACGGGGGCAGCGAGGATGCCGGACTGGTAGTAACTCATGGGAACTCCTGAATGAAAGCACGGAGTTTACCGCCGCCGCAGGCCGTGCGCGACCCGCAGGATCACCTGGATCTTACGATTGCTGAAGGGCCTGCGGCCCTTGACGCAGCCTCGCCATGGCTCGACAGCGGCTACACCGGATTCATGTAGCCGCTGCCGCAGGTTGCGTACGGGCACGCAGCGGCCGCAGAAACGCCAGCCCCGCTCAATGCAACGCCGCTTCGTCGCGAAAGGCGCTGGGGCTCAGGCCGGTCCAGCGCTTGAAGGCCCGGCGAAAGCTGCGCACGTCGCTGTAGCCCACCTCTTCGGTGATGCGCTCGATGGACAGTTCGGGGTTGCCCAGCAGGTTCAGGGTCCGCGCCTGGCGCACCCGTTCCAGCAAGGCCTCGAAGGTCAGGCCGTGCTCGGTCAGGCGCCGGCGCAGGGTGCGCCCGCTCATGTTCAGGTCCCCCGCCACCTGCTCGATATGGCTGCCGGAGCGCAAATCCCGGGACAAGGCCCGCTCCACCGCCTGGATCAGGTCCATCTTCTGGTGCACCTGGGCGCTTTCCAGCTCCAGCAGCTTGAGGGCCTGGCGCAGCGCCACCGGATGGTGGTTGGGCAACCGCGCCTGCAACCAGCGGGCCTCGATCACCATGCGCGCGTGCAGGCAACCGAAGTGCACGTTCGGTCCCAGCAACTGGGTGTAGAGCCCGGCATAGGCCGGCGCGGCATGCATGAACTCCACCCGCAACGCCTGGAAGTCGGCGCTCAACAGCGCCCGGCCATAGATCAGCAAGCTGGCGAAGAACTCCTCGGCGGCGAAGATCTGCACCTCACCGTAGGGCAACCGGCATTGCAGCTCGACGAAGAACTCCTCGCCCTGGCGCCCGATATCGGCACTGACGATGGTGCCCGAGGTGTGCTGGTGGCGGATGCCCAGTTCGAAGGCGTCGCCCAGGGTCCGGCACAGGGACAGGGCATGGCCCAGCAGACCCAGGGTGCCCAGCACGTTGCGGCTGCCGACCCACAGCCCCAGCCCTTGCTGGGGCAACGCGTCCAGGGACCGTTCGATCATCGCCACCGCCTGGCGGTAGGAGATGCGCAGGGTCGGGTCCTGCAGGTCGTCCAGGGTGAAGCCCAGGCCACGGCACAGGCGCTCGGCGCTGATGCCCTTGTCGTTGGCGACATCGGCCAGGGTCTGCAACAGAAAAGGAGACACCAGTGCCAGCTGGTCATGGGGATCGACGGCTTTGTTCATGGAGGCGATTCCGGGCCGCTAGGGCGGCTGTTCTTATTGTCGGGACAACACCGCTGCCAAGGCTGCACCGGCCAGGCCAAGCATATCCCTTCCCACAGGCTTTGGCGGAGGAATGTAACAAGGCATTGCAAAGTGTCCGACAAAGTCCCCCTGAGTGGCCGCCAATACCCTGCCCCGCGGGCCAGCCAGGGCTTATTTCTATGGGGCGGCCGGTGCCCCCGCCGCAGCCCTCCTACTAACAATAAGAATGAGCCCAACCATGCACCCGACCCGTCCCAGTTTTCCCCTGCGCCCAGGCCTGGCCCTGGTCCTGGCTACTTGCTGCGTGAGCGCCCAGGCCACCGAGTCCGGCGTCGACAACATAGGTCCCGGCACCGACGGTTTCTACGTCCTGCCGCTAGGGTCCGACCAGCTTCCGGACCACATGTTCTCCTTCAACCTCTACTACAACCACTACCAGGCGAAGAAGCTCGACATCAGCTCCATGGGCGGGAAGGTCCCGGGGGTCAAGATCACCTCCGACGCGATCATCCCGCGCCTGGACTACCTCAGCCCGATACGCATCTTCGGCGGGCGCCTGGGGGGCTACGCGGCCCAGCCCTACCTGCGCCAGCAAGTGGCGATGTTCGGCCAGAGCGACCGCCGCGAGAGCATGGGCGACACCACCCTGGCGCCGATCATCCTCTGGGACATGGGCCCCGACCTGACCCTGGCCGCCGCCGTGGAGGTGACCCTGCCCACGGGGGAATACGACAAGGAGCGGATGGCCAACACCAGCAACAACTTCACCACCTACAAGCCGCTGTTCTCCATGACCTGGCTGCCCACCGAGCGCACCGAGCTGTCGCTCAAGAGCACCTACAGCTTCAACAAGGAGAACCACGCCACTCACTACCGCTCCGGGCAGATCTTCCACTTCGACTACTCGGCCAGCTACCGGGTGACCGATGACCTGAGCCTGGGGCTCAACGGCTACTACCTGAAGCAGACCACCGACGACAAGCAGTTCGGCAAGACCGTGACCTTCATGGGCGAGGACGTCAGCGACGGCGTGCGCGGCCAGGTGTTCGCCATCGGCCCGGCGCTGCACCTGCGGTTTCTCAAATACGCCAGCGCCGAGATCCGCTGGGCCAAGGAGTTCGATGTGGAGAACCGCCCCGAGGGCGACATGTTGTGGGCCAAGCTGACCATTCCTTTCGCCTTGTAAACCCGCGGGCGGCTACAGGTTTCGTGTAGCCGCTGCCGCAGGCTGCGCATGGCCCGCAGGGCCACGGCGGTCTTAGCATCGCTGAAGGTCCTGCGGACCTTGGCGCAACAGGCTTTGTGTAGCCGCGCCATGGGGGTCAGGCGTAGACCGGCCAGCGCTCGACAATGCGCCCGCCGCGCAGGGCCAGCAGGTCGCCGAACTGCAGCAGCACCGCTTCGCTCTGGTGCGGGCGCAGGAAGATATGGTCGTCCACCGCCAGGCCCACGGAGCTTGAGCCATTGACCATTTCCTGGTTGGAGCTGCGACCGAACAGGTCGTTGCTCTGCAACCCCGCTGGCGATTCGAAATCCGCCAGCCAGTGCCCGCCGTAGATGAAGAAGGTCTCGCGCTGGTTACTGTCCCACCAGGACAACAGCCGTGACTTGTCATCCAGGGCCGGGATCCGCACCGGCCCGGTGCTCTTGAGCACCGGGGTGGCGATGAACGCCGCCGGCTGGTGCTGTTCCAGGGATGGCAGGTCGTAGTGGCTGGGCTTGAGCATCGCCGTGCCCACCGAGACCTCGGTGCTCAGGGATTCCTGCTCGTGCCGCCGATAGCTGGGGCTACCGGCAGTGTTCAGGGTCAGGCCCGCGTGCCATAGCGCCGGGTACTGCTGGCGGGTGAAATCGACGAAGCCTGTGTAGATCGCCATGACCTTGGCGAACAGACTTTCCGGCGAGCCGAGAATCCCCGGCACGCCCATATCGACGAACGGGTCGTACCCCATGAACCCGGCGAACTCCAGGTGCTGCGGGTGAGCGGCGATCAACGCCAGCATCTGCCCCAGGGCCGCGTTGTCCGCCACCCCGCCACGGTGCAGCCCCACATCCAGTTCGATATTGATGCGCATCCTGGTGCCCAGGCCCTGGGCCAGCGCCAGGTATTGCTGCAGGCGCTCGGGAGTGTCCAGCAGCCATTGCAGTTGCCGGGCCGGATCGAACGGGCCCTGGTGCTGCTGGTAGAACAATTCGGCGGCGCGCACCGGCAGCGGCTTGCCCAGGAGGATGTCGGCGTCGGCGAAGACCTGGGCATCGTGGTTGAGAAACGGCTGATGGAACGACATCAAGCGCCGCGTCCCGGCACGCTGAGCGATATAGGCCAGCAGCCCGGGCGACGGCAGTGATTTCTCCACCAGACGCAGTTGCTTGCCGCCGCGCTGCACCGATTGCATGACCACGTCGATGTTGTGGTCCAGGCGATCGAGGTCGATCAGCATCACCGGCTGCATCGGCCCGTTGGCCTTGAGCTCGCGATTGAGCCCGGCGAAATAGGCATCGTAGGGCGCGCCCCGCTCGCCCGGCCGCAGCCAGGCGCCGACACCCGCCAACAAGACGCCGGCACCCAGGGTGCCGGCCATGAAACGACGACGGTTCATGGTTCTGATCTCCGCTTCATGCCACCCCCAGCACCGAGGCCAGGTGGGCGTTGATGAATGTGCCGCGTGGGTCCAGCTCCTGGCGTACCTTGGCGAAAGCCTGCCATTGCGGGTACAGCGCCTGGAGGTTGCGGGCGTTGAGGCTGTGGTGCTTGCCCCAGTGTGGGCGCCCCTGGTATTTCCAGAAGATCGGCTCCACCGCGGCGAAGAAGTTGTGGTGGTCCATGCTGTAGTGCTGGTGCACCGAGATCGAGCAACTGTCGCGCCCCTCGAACATGCTCAGGGGAATGTCGTCGGCCTTGACGTAGCGGTACTCGATGGGAAACCAGGTGCGCAGGTCCTTGTCATGGATCAGTGCGAGGATCTCGCGCAGGCAGGCCGGCCCCAAGTGCGCCGGCACCGAGTACTCCATCTCGTTGAAGCGCACGCTGCGCACGTTGGCGTAGACCTGGTAGGAATCGCCCACCCGTTCGTCGAAGCTCGCCAACCAGCGCAGGCTGTTGAGCAGGTGGCGCCGGGTGTCGGGAAAATCGCTGACGTACTTGTCCAGGTTCTCGATCAGGCTGACGAACTCGTTGCCGCCCTCCTCGGCCGGATCGCGAGGCGGGGTGGCCGGGTCCGTGGTTTCGTTCAGCGCCACCGCCAGGGCGTAGTCGGAATGGGTGACCACGAGCATTTCCCAGTGCTGGTTGCTGCGGGTCAGGTGGTCCATGTCCTCCAGCAGTTCGTCGGTCTTGGCGATCCATTGCTTCTCCCGCAGGCGATAGGCCTCGCGGTTCTGCAAGCGCACCCGGGTCATCACCCCCAGCGCCCCCAGGGACGCCCGCGCGGCATGGAACACCTCGGCATTACGCTGGCGGTCGCAGTCCAGCACCTGGCCGGCGGCGGTCACCAGTTGCAACCCGCAGACCTGGCTCGAATAGGAACCGAAGCCGACCCCGGTGCCATGGGTCGAAGTGGCAATCGCCCCGGCCAGGGTCTGGTAATCGATGTCGGCCATGTTCCACAGGGCCTGCCCCACCTCCTTGAGCGCCGGCCCCATGAGCGACATCGGCGTACCGCCGGCGAACTCCGCCTGCAGGGTCTTGGGATCGTGCTCCAGCAGGCCGTTGAAATAGGCCAGGGACAGCAAGGTGCCGTCAGTGGGCACCAGGGCGCTGAAGGAGTGCCCCGAGCCCACCGGGCGGATCTTGCCTGGAGCCTTGCGGATCACCTGGACCAGCTCGTCCAGGTCCTTGGGCGCCAGGCGTGCCTCGGGCAGGCAGCTTTGCGCGCCGGACCAGTTGCGCCAGGGAATCAGCCGCGGGGCGCGGACCAGTTCGGCCATCAGCGGGTTGCTGCACAGCGCGGTGAATGCGCCGAGGGCGCCGGCCCCTTGCAACAGGCGACGGCGAGAGAGGTGCATGACCATGGAAGGTGACCTTGTATTTTTATTGGAATGAATGGCCGGACATAAAGCTGATCAGCGCCAGGAACTGCTCTTCGGAACACTGCATGCACTGGCCCATGGGCGGCATGCCCTGGTAACCGTTGATGCTGTGGTCCAGCAGGGTATCGGCGCCCTGGGCCAGCCGCGGGGCCCAGGCCTTGGCATCGCCGGCCAGCGGCGCGCCGGAAGCCGGGTTGGCATGGCACAGCTTGCAGCTGCTGTCGTAGATCCGCGCCAGGTCCGGGTCGGCCGGGCTCTGGCGGGCCGCGTCAAGGCGCCCGGGCGCCGGCGGCTCGGCATCGCCGCAAGCGCCCAGGGACAAGCCCAGGGCCAGTACCAGGGCGCCGCGACAGGCTGGGGCGAGCAAGCGCCGCAACGGGGGGGAAAACGCAAGGGTGACGCTGGGCATAGGCAGTCCTCGGGGCAGCCGGGCAAAGGGTCGATCCCGGCCACGGGACCCACCTCACAGGGCAACACTAAGGCACCGGCGTCCCCGGGTTGAGGGCATTGGCGGCCAGCCAAGGGGACTTGGCCGGACAGCCGGCCAGAGCGCCCGGCCTGTGCTCGGACAGCCTGCGGCCAAGGCTTGGCGCAGGCCGCCGAGAACAGTTGCCGGGCATTCGCTGAAACGTTTAATCTCGAACCATGACCGCCTGCCGACCGAGCGCAGAAACTGCTGAAGAACCCGGCCGTTCAGGCGTATAACAGACCGTTGAAAAACCTAGGCGAGGCAGCCAGCGCAAGGCGAAAACAGGCGAAAAGCGCAGTTTACCCGTGGTAAATGAGCATTTTGACCGGGCTGGCGCACCAGCCTGTTTTCAACGCAGCGATGGCAACGCAGGTAGTTTTTCAACGGCCTGATAAACCCAGGAACGACGAATCGCCCGTCATCCGCGCCAGAGCCATTTCCAACACGGGGTAGAGTCATGACCACAGCCAAAGTCCTCAGCAACCTGTTTCCTGCCGCCAGCGACATCCCCGAAGCCTATCGCCTGCCCGACCCGGTGGAGCAACGCGACTACCTGGTGGATGGCCAGCTGCGTATCTGGAACGGCCCCCTGGCCCAGGTCCGCAGCCCGATCTACCTCACAGGCGCCGACGGCGACCAGCAGGTGATCCTCGGCAGTACCCCGTTGCTGGATGCCGACACCGCACTGCAGGCCCTGGACGCCGCCGTGCGCGCCTACGACCGGGGCCAGGGCGCTTGGCCAACGATGCGCGTGGCCGAGCGCATCCAGCATGTGGAAGCCTTCCTGGCGCGCATGCGCGAGCAACGCACGGCGGTGGTCAAGCTGTTGATGTGGGAGATCGGCAAGAACCTCAAGGACTCGGAGAAAGAGTTCGACCGCACCTGCGACTACATCGTCGACACCATCGGCGCGCTCAAGGAGCTGGACCGGCGTTCCAGCCGCTTCGAACTGGAGCAGGACACCCTCGGCCAGATCCGCCGCGTGCCCCTGGGCGTGGCCTTGTGCATGGGGCCCTACAACTACCCGCTCAACGAGACCTTCACCACCCTGATCCCGGCGCTGATCATGGGCAACACCGTGGTGTTCAAGCCGGCCAAGCTCGGCGTGCTGCTGATCCGCCCATTGCTGGAGGCGTTCCGCGACAGCTTCCCGGCCGGGGTGATCAACGTCATCTACGGCAGCGGCCGCGAGACCGTCAGCGCCCTGATGGCCAGCGGCAAGGTGGACATCTTCGCCTTCATCGGCACCAACAAGGCCGCCAGCGACCTGAAGAAACTCCACCCCAAGCCGCACCGCCTGCGCGCGGCCCTGGGCCTGGACGCGAAGAACCCGGGAATCGTGCTGCCCGATGCCGACCTGGACAACGCCGTCAGCGAAGCCCTGACCGGTGCCTTGTCGTTCAACGGCCAGCGCTGCACCGCGTTGAAGATCCTGTTCGTCCACGAAGCGGTGGTGCAACGCTTCATCGAGCAATTCAATGCCAAGCTGCAAAGCCTCAAGCCGGGCATGCCCTGGGAGCCCGGCGTGGCCCTGACCCCACTGCCGGAAAACACCAAGGTCGACTACCTGCAGGGCCTGGTGGCCGATGCCCAGGCCCATGGCGCGCAGGTGGTGAACCCCGATGGCGGCGTGTCCCGCGCCTCGTTCTTCTACCCGGCGGTGCTGTACCCGGTGAACCCGCAGATGCGCGTGTACCACGAGGAGCAGTTCGGCCCGGTGGTGCCCATCGTGCCCTATCGCGATCTGGAGACGGTGATCGACTACGTGCTGGAGTCGGACTTCGGCCAGCAACTGAGCCTGTTCGGCAGTGACCCGGCGCAAATCGGCAAGCTGGTGGACGCCTTCGCCAACCAGGTGGGACGGATCAATATCAACGCACAATGCCAGCGCGGCCCGGACACCTTCCCCTTCAACGGCCGCAAGAACTCCGCCGAGGGCACGCTGTCGGTCCATGACGCGCTGCGCACCTTCTCGATCCGCACCCTGGTGGCCACCAAGTTCCAGGCGCGCAACAAGGAACTGATCAGCGACATCATCCGCAACCGTGACTCCAGCTTCCTGACCACCGACTACATTTTCTAGCAAGGCCCGGGGGCCTGCCTGGCAGGCTCCCCCCCACTCGCTGCCTTTCACCCACCACAGGAGAAACCGGTCTGGGCCCGTTCAAACACCTGCGGGGCACACGCCTGCCCTCCTGGCTGCGCCATCTGCTGCGGCCAGTGCTCGACCCATACCGGCGCTACCGCCATGCGCGGCTGATCCACGCGGTGCGGGTGGCCCTCGGGCTGATCGCCACGATCCTCCTGACCACCGGCCTGAACCTGCCCCACGGCGAATGGGCCTCGGTGACCATGCTGGTGGTGATCGGCGGCCTGCAGCACCACGGCAACATCGGCAAGAAAGCCACCGAACGGGCCATCGGTACCCTGGTGGGCGCCGGGGTCGGCCTGCTGCTGATCGTGCAGCAGGCGTACTTCGGCCAGCCCTGGCTGACTTACCTGGGCATGTCGGCGGTCTGCGGTTATTTCTCCTACCACGCCATCGGCAAGGGTGGCTACACCGCGCTGCTGGCGGCGATCACCGTGTTCATCGTCGCCGGCCATGGCGACAACCAGGTCAGCGATGGCCTGTGGCGGGCGGTGGATATCCTGATCGGCATCGCCCTGGCCCTGGCGTTTTCCTTCGCCATCCCGCTGTACGCGGTGTATTCCTGGCGCTACAACCTGGCCAGCGCCCTGCGCGACTGCGCGCAGTTGTACGGACGGATCATCAAGGGCCAATCGGTGACCGACGACGAGCACCTGAGGCTGCTCGGGCGGGTCAACAGCGCCATGCTGCAGCTGCGCTCGCTGATGCCTTCGGTGTCCAAGGAAGTGCGAATCTCCATGACCGAGCTGGACGCCATCCAGCGCAACCTGCGGATGTGCATCAGCACCCTGGAGATCCTCGGCAATACCCGTCCCGATGCTGGCGACCGCCAGGCCATGGCGCAGATGCAACTGGGCCTCAAGGCCGAGCACCGGCAGATCCGCATGCACCTGGTGGGCATGGCCCGGGCCCTGCAGTCAGGCATTACCCAACGCCTGGAAAAACCCCTGGAGGCCAGCCCGGGCAATGCCCTGGAAGCACCGGCGCACTCGGCGCCGGATGGCTACCGGCTGCTGACCCGGCAGTTGGTGACGACCCTCGGCGAGATGCGCCAGCGCCTGGCCAAGAGCGCCCGGCACTGGAAGATCTAGAACAGCTCGCTGAACGGAATGAAGCGCGCCAGATCGCCGGCCTGCAGGGTCCGCCCTTCGGGGATTTCCACCAGGCCATCAGCCCAGCAGGCACCCAGCAGCACCCCGGAGCTCTGGTTCGGATAGAGCACCGCCCGCCCCTGCTCCAGGCCTGCGCGCAGGTACTCTCGACGGCTGCCGGCCCGGGCCCAGTCGAAGGCCACCGACACCATGACGCCCAAAGGCTCGACCTCGCCCACGCCCTGGATACGCAGCAGGTAGGCACGGGCCAGCAGGCCGAAAGTCACCAGGGCCGAGGCCGGGTTGCCCGGCAGGCCGATCACCGGCACCTGGCCGAAGTAGCCCACGGTCAGGGGTTTGCCGGGCTTGATCGCCAGCTTCCAGAACAGCGGCCGGCCACTGTCGCGCAGCACCTGGCCCAGGCAGTCGGCATCGCCCGCGGACACTCCGCCCGTGGTGAGGATCAGGTCGGCCCCATGCTGCAGTTGCTCGAGCCGTAGCCGGGTCTGCTGCGGCTGGTCTGGCAGGATCCCGGCATCGATCACCTCGCAGCCCAGGGCATCGAGCCAATGCCGGAGCAAGGTGCGGTTGCTGTTGTAGATACAGCCTTCGCGCAGCGCCATGCCCGGCTCCAGCAGCTCGTCACCGGTGGACAGCAGCGCCACCCGGGGCTTGCGCACCACCGGCAACCGGGTACAGCCCTGGGCGGCGGCCACCGCCAACTCGAAAGGCCCAAGGCGCGTGCCGGCCTCGAGCAGCACCTGGCCGGCGCGGTTCTCCTGGCCCTGGGGGCGGATGTTCTGCCCCGGCTTGAGCGTCTGGGTGAAACGCACCCGGCCATCATCCAGCAGCTCGACGTTTTCCTGCATCTCGACGCAGTCGGCGCCGGCGGGCACCGGGGCGCCGGTGAAGATCCGCGCGCAAGTGCCCGGCTGCAACGGCGTACCGGGCCGGCCGGCGAACACCGTTTGCGCCACCAGCAGTGGCTGGCCATCCCAGTGGGCAAGATCCAGGGCGTAGCCGTCCATGGCGCTGTTGGGCCAGGGCGGCAAATCCAGGGTCGCCACCAGGTCGCAGGCCAGGACCCGCTGCCGGGCCTCGTCCAGGGCCAGCTCCTGGCTCTGGTCCAGTTGCCGGGCATCGGCCATGGCCAGCAGGCTGGCCAGCGCCTCCTCCACCGGCATCAGCTTGCCCTGGCTCATCCGCGGGACTCGCAGGCCTGCACCGGCTTGAGGTGCGGAACGAAGTTGCACGGCCGGTGCCGGGCATCCAGCTGCTCGGCGAGGATGCCTTCCCAGGCGGTCCGGCAAGCGCCGGTGGAGCCCGGCAGGCAGCACACCAGGGTGCCGTTGGACAGCCCGGCCAGGGCCCGGCTCTGCACCGTGGAGGTGCCGATATCGAGGATCGAGATCGCGCGGAACAACTCGCCGAAACCATCGATGCGCTTGTCCAGCAGGCAACCCACGGCTTCCGGGGTGCTGTCGCGGCCGGTGAAGCCGGTGCCGCCGGTGATCAGCACCACCTGGATGCGCTCGTCGGCGATCCAGGTCGCGACCTGGGCGCGGATCTTGTACAGATCGTCCTTGAGCAGGTTGCGCTCGCTCAGGGTATGCCCGGCTTCGAGCAAGCGGCTGACCAGCAACTGCCCGGAGGTATCGGTGGCATATTCCCGGGTATCGCTGACCGTCAGCACGGCAATATTCAAAGGTACAAACAACGCATCCGCCTTCACGCTCATGTCACTCTCCGACCGCCAAGATAAAAATCATGGACCCAGGCTAAAGGCCGCAAAGCGCGGCTGTCTAATCGTTCTGGCTGACCGGATTATCGACCCGCTCTATCGTCGCCAGGCCCGTGCCAGGGCCTGATAAGCCAGATCGATCAGCCATTCGAATGTTCTGATTGGACGCCGCGGACAGACAATGAGATCGTGCCCGCCATCGACCTGACATGCCCGTGACCAATGACCCCGACCCGACCTGCCATCGCCACTCCCCTGCCCTGCTCGATCCTGCTGCTGGCAGGCGGGCGCGGATTGCGCATGGGCGGTCGGGACAAGGGCCTGGTGCCCTGGCGCGGCCGGCCGCTGATTGCCCATGTGCACGACGTGGTGCGGCCCTTGAGCGACGACCTGATCATTTCCTGCAACCGCAACGCCGAGCAGTATCGGCCCTACGCCGATCAGTTGGTGGCCGATGCCCAGCAGGATTTTCCCGGCCCGCTGGCCGGTGTCCTGGCGGGCCTGGCCCAGGCCCGGCACCCCTGGCTGCTGGTGCTGGCCTGCGATGCGCCATGCATCGATGGCGCCTTGATCGAAGCCCTGTGGCAAGCCCGCAGCGCGGGCGAACAACCGGTGATGGTGCAGCAGGACGGCCAATGGCAACCCATGTTCAGCCTGTTGCCGACGCGGCTGCTGGGCGATCTACGCCAGGCCTGGGACCAGGGCGAGCGCAGCTTGCTGCGGGCCCTGCGCGTACAGGGCCTGACGCCCCTGCACTGCGCTGCCGACGATCCCCGGCTGAGCAATTTCAACAGCCCTGAACTACTGTCTGAAACACCCCCCGGCTCCCCGGCCTGAAGGCCGGCGGAACAGCCCGGGACGATCTTCGGGTCTTCCCACAGCTTGAACCTCTGCGTTAATACTGACGACGACCCTCCCACGACAGGTGCCATTGTGGACATCAAGCAACTGAAGTTTCTGATCGCGCTGGAACAGACCCGCCACTTCGGCCAGGCTGCCGCGCGCTGCCACATCACCCAGCCGACCTTGTCCATGCGCCTGCGCAACCTGGAGGACGAGCTGGACCTGATCCTGGTGACCCGGGGCCAGCGTTTCGAGGGTTTCACCGAGGCCGGCGAACGGGTGCTGGCCTGGGCCAAGACCCTGCTCGCCGCCCACGACGGGCTGTTCGCCGAAGCCGCGGCCTGCCGCGGGCAACTGGTGGGTAACCTGCGCCTGGGCCTGGTGCCCCTGAGCGGCTTCAACCCCATCGGCTACGTGCAGAAGCTGTCGGCGAGCTTTCCCGAGCTCAAGTTCAGCCTGTCGTCCGGAAGCTCCGACCGCATCATCGAGGAGATCGGCAACAACCAGCTGGACCTGGGGGTCTGCTACCTGGACCACGTCAATCCCAACTACCTGGATTTCTTCGAGATCGGCGAGACCCGGGTCGGCCTGCTGTACGACACCCGGCACTTTCATTTCGAAGGCAACGAGATGAGCTGGGAAGATGCCGCCGAACTGCCGCTGGGCATGCTCAGCACCGGCATGCACTATCGCAAGTCCATCGACTTGAGTTTCCGCAGCCGCGGCCTCAACCCGCAGCCGATCCTGGAAAGCGATTCGACCTACCAGCTGTTCCAGGCCATCCACGAAGGCTTCTGCTGCTCGATCATGCCCCTGGACAGCGGCCTGGATTCTCCGATCGAGAACCTGGCCTTCATCAACCTGCCCGACGCCAGCGTGCTGGCGCCCCTGGGCATGGTGATGCGCAAGACCGAACCACGGTCGGCGATTGCCGAGAAGTGTTTCGCCGAAGCTCGCAAGCTGTTCGCGATCAAGGGCGAATGACCGTTTAGCGCGCCTGCGGGCGCACCAGTAGCAAGAGGTGGATGCATGGTTTGCCGGATCGAACAAGCGGATCAACAGCCCGAGGCCAACGCACCGGCCCCGGCGCCGCAGAGCGTGGCCTATCGCGAATACGGCTCGCCGCAAGAGGCCCATGCGCCCCTGGCCGCCGAGACCGCCCTGGCCATCACCTACAACGGCCTGAGCCAGGCAGTGATGATGGTGTCTCCGGGCAACCTGGAGGATTTCATCCGTGGCTTCAGCGTCACCAACGATATCGTCACCGGCCTGGACGAGATCTACGACATCCGCCTGAGCCATTTCCCCCAGGCCTGCCAGGCCGACGTGCAGATTTCCAGCCGGGCCTTCTGGGCCCTCAAGGACCATCGCCGGCAACTGGCCGGGACCAGCGGCTGCGGCTTGTGTGGAGTCGAGGCCCTGGAGCAGGCCCTGCCCCAGCTACAGGTGCTGGAACCGACGCCACTGCCGCCGGTGGAGCACCTGCAGGGCCTGCGCGAGCGCATCGAGCAAGCCCAGCTCATGGCCCGCAGCAGCGGCGCCCTGCATGCGGCGCTGTACTTCGATGAACAGGGAGAGGTACGCCTGTGCCAGGAAGACATCGGCCGCCATAACGCCCTGGACAAGCTGATCGGCGCCCTGCTCCACGCCGGGATCGATACACGCCTGGGCTTTACCGTGGTCACCAGCCGCTGCAGCCTGGAGCTGATCCACAAGGCCGTGCGGGCACGCCTGGGCACCCTGGTCAGCCTCTCGGCGCCCACCGCCCTGACCGTGCAGTGGGCCAACAAGCACCACCTCAACCTGATCCACGTCCCCCACCGCAGCCCGCCACGGATCTACAGCCCGGTGTGATCGCTGGGCATTATCGTGGCGCGAGAAGTTGCTCGCACTGCAAGGCGCAGCCTTGCCATCCGCTTGGGCAGGCGCTCGATCAGGTATAGCGAGGACTCGGGTTTACGGCCTGCGCTGCCGAGCGGCAGCGACCGCCCTCGCCACCCAAAGTCGGTTCCAGATCTACCGCAGGTGCTCAGGGTTGCTGCCAGCGGCTGGCGGCCTGCTGGTCGCTCGCACGGCCTTCGACCCAATGTTCGCCGCTGTCGGTGACTTCGCGCTTCCAGAACGGCGCACGGGTCTTCAGGTAATCCATGATGAAGTCACAGGCCTCGAAAGCGGCCTGGCGATGGGCGCTGGCCACACCGACGTAGACGATCGGCTCGCCGACCCGCAGCAGCCCGACCCGATGCACCAGCTCGACCCGCAGCAGCGGCCAGCGCTGCTCGGCCTGTGCCACGATGCCCCGCAAGGAGCGCTCGGTCATGCCCGGGTAATGCTCGAGGAACAGGCTCTGCACCGCCTGCCCCAGGTTCAGGTCGCGGACGTAGCCGACGAAGGTCACCACTGCCCCCACTGCCGGATCGCCAGCCTGCAGGGCGGTATTCAAGGCATCGAGGCTGAAGGCCTGTTGCTGGACCTGGATACCCATGCCTCAACCCCCCGTCACTTGCGGAAAGAAGGCGATCTCGTCGAAGTCCTCGATGGGCGCGTCGAGCTTGCACAGGTCCTGGTTCAGCGCGCACATCAGGCTGTTCTCCCCCAGTACCCGGGCCCAGTTCTCGTCCCGGGCCATGAGCAACCGGCGCACATCGCCAACCGTGCGCAGCTCGGCATGCAGCGCCAGCTTCTCGCCGCCGCTGCCCAGCTGTTCGCGGTAGCGGGCAAAGTAGTTGATGAGGATCATGGCTGCTCTCCCGCGATGAATGAACCGGACTTGCCGCCGTGCTTCTCCAGTAGCCGCACGCCCTCGATGACCATGCCGCGATCCACCGCCTTGCACATGTCGTAGATGGTCAGGGCGGCGACGCTGGCGGCGGTCATCGCCTCCAGCTCGACCCCGGTGGCACCGTTGAGCCGGCAACGGGTGGTGATTCGCACCCGATCCGGCGGCGCCGCGGCGAGCTCGACGCTGACCTTGGTGAGCAGCAAGGGGTGGCACAGGGGGATCAGCTCGTGGGTCTTCTTCGCCGCCATGATCCCGGCGATCCGGGCCACGGCGAACACGTCGCCCTTGGGATGGCCGTTGTCCTCCAGCAATTGCAGGGTGGCCGGGTGCATCCGCACCCAGGCCTCGGCCAGGGCCTCACGGTCGGTGGCGGGCTTGGCGGTGACATCCACCATGTTGGCCCGGCCCTGGGCGTCCAGGTGGGTCAACGCGGGACTGGCGACAGCGTCGTTCATGTTCAACCTCAGGCAAGGGAAAGCCTGGCGACCCGGGGCGGGTCAGCTCAGGACGTAGTCCACCGGTTCGAGTACCGGCGGCAGTTCGGTGGCTCCCAGGGCATCGAGGATCTCGCGCTCGATGTTGCGCACGATGGCGTCCAGGGGCAGGTCGTTTTCGTCACGACCGAAAGGGTCTTCCAGCTCGTCGCCGATGGCGTCCAGGCCAAAGAAGGTGTAGCTGACGATGGCGGTGAAGATCGGTGTCAGCCAGCCCAGGGGCTCGGCCATGGCAAAGGGCAGCAGGATGCAGAACATGTAGCTGGTGCGGTGCAGCAGCAAGGTGTAGGGAAACGGCAACGGCGTGGCCTTGATCCGCTCGCAGGTGGTCTGCGCCGTGGTCATGCCCGCCAGCAGGTTGGCGATCAGCATGTAGCGCCACTCGCTCAGGCGGCCCGATTCGGCCAGGCCCGAACACTGGCTAGAGACCAGGCGCAGTACGTTGTCGCTGACGTTCGGGGTCGCCGCCGGCGGCAGCTGGCTGAGCCAGGTGCCTGCGACCCCCAGCTCGTCCTCCTGGCGCAGCCGGGCCTTGAGGGCATGGGCGAAACCGCACAGGTTGCGCAGGATCGCCCCGCGCTCCTGGGTATCGCCGATCACCTGGGTCTCGCGGATCAGCGAGCGCACATCCGTGACGATACTGCCCAGGGCCTTGCGCGCCTCGTACCAGCGGTCATAGCAGGCGTTGTTGCGAAAGCTCATGAAGATCGACAGCGACAGCCCGAGCAAGGTGAAGGGCGTGGCGTTGACCTTGGAAAAGAACGCCGGGTGCAGGGTCTCGATCAACACGATGGCGGCGGCCAGCAGGGTCACCAGCAGGCTGCGCAGGGCGATGCGCTTGGCGATCGAGCCCTTGAGCGAAAACAGCACGCCGAGCAGGTTGGGTTTGGATCTGACGATCATCGAAGGACGGCCTCTGGACGATTCGGGCAAGCAAGGGATGGGGCCGGTCAGCCGCCGGTCATGTTCATGAAGCGCACCACCTGCACCTCATCGTTGAGCTCGAAGTGATGGCGATAGGGCTTGAGCTTCATGGCCTCGACGATGGCCTGTTCCAGGCGCTGGGTATCGCCCGGGTGGGCACGCAGCACGGCCTTGAGGTCCATCGAGTGTTCGTTGCCCAGGCACAGCAGCAAGCGCCCTTCCACGGTCAGCCGCACGCGGTTGCAGGTGCCGCAGAAGTTGTGGCTGTGGGGCGAGATGAAGCCCAGGCGGATCTGCGGTGCCTCGGCCAGGCGCCAGTAGCGCGACGGCCCCTGGGTCGATTCCGCCGACTCCATCAGGGTGTAGCGCTCGGCGATGCGCTCGCGCACCTGGGCGCTGGAGCAGAAGGCATCGCTGCGGCTGTGTTCGCTGATGGCGCCCAGGGGCATCTCCTCGATGAAGGAGATGTCCAGGCCATGGTCGATGGCGAAGGCCACCAGGTCGTTGATCTGGTGGTCGTTGCGGCCCTTCATCACCACGCAGTTGAGTTTGGTGCGGGTAAAACCAGCGGTGTTCGCCGCATCGATTCCGGCCAGCACCTGGGACAGCTCACCGGTGCGGGTCAGTTGGCGGAACAGCTGCGGGTCGAGGCTGTCCAGGCTGATGTTCAGGCGCTTGACTCCGGCATCGAACAACGGCGAGGCCAGCTTGCCCAGTTGCGAGCCGTTGGTGGTCATGCACAACTCGCGCAGGCCCGGCAGCTGCGCAATGCGCCGGCACAGCTCGACCACCCCGGAACGCACCAGCGGCTCGCCACCGGTCAGGCGGATCTTGCGGGTGCCCAGGGCGACGAAACGCTCGGCCAGCTGGTACAGCTCTTCCAGGGTCAGGATGCGCTGGCGCGGCAGGAACTGCATATCCTCGGCCATGCAATACACGCAACGAAAATCGCAACGGTCAGTCACCGACATGCGCAGATAGTCGACCCGGCGAGCAAAGCCATCCACCAATACTTGATCTGCCATCACAGCCTCTGTCGCCGATGCGAACTCATTGAATATTAGTTGAACTCCGACAGTGCAGCCGCGCTTGTCGCGAGTTATTGGCGGCAAGATTAAGAGCCATTCAAAAGTCCGTCCAATCGCTATTAACAACTGGTTGATCAAAAACATCTATCAAGCGCAAAACCATCAAGATAACTCACTCAATACATTGATTTTTAATGAATTAATACCCTGATAGAGGTTCTCGATCAACTGGTCATTAATTGCGATTAGACAGCCTGTACGGACGCCGAATAGGCTTTATTCGTGGCCCGAGAAAGGCTGCGAAAGTTACTCCACGCAAACAAACACAACGGGGCTTATAACCAGTCCCAGCAAAATCGCATTTAGCCTGAGCAGTAAGAAACTATCGACATCCATTGAATGTCGGGCGGTTCCCTGCGTGCGATGTATTGGAGAGATATCATGAGCGAAGTTGATCGATACAAACCCTACAAGGGCGCGGCCGCCGGTTGGGGGGCACTGATGGCGGTGACCCGCAACTGGCTGGGCAGCGAGAACGCCTTCAAGAACATCCGCGCCATGCTCAAGACCAACCAGAACGGCGGTTTCGACTGCCCGGGTTGCGCTTGGGGCGAGTCGCCGGAAAACGGCATGGTCAAGTTCTGCGAGAACGGCGCCAAGGCGGTCAACTGGGAAGCCACCGGGCGCCTGGTGAACCCGGCATTCTTCAATAAATACACAGTCTCGGCCCTGGCCGCGCAGAGCGACTACTGGCTCGAATACCAGGGCCGCCTGACCCATCCGATGCGCTACGACGCCACCCAGGACCGCTATGTGGAAACCACCTGGGACGAGGCCTTCGACCTGATCGCCAGTCACCTCAAGGGCCTGGACTCGCCGAACCAGGCCGAGTTCTACACCTCGGGCCGGGCCAGCAACGAAGCGGCCTACCTGTACCAACTGTTCGTGCGCGCCTACGGCACCAACAATTTCCCCGACTGCTCGAACATGTGCCATGAAGCCAGCGCCGTGGGCATGTTCGAGAGCGTCGGGGTGGGCAAGGGCACCGTGGTGTTCCACGACCTGGAGCAGGCCGACGCGATTTTCGTCATCGGCCAGAACCCCGGCACCAACCATCCGCGGATGCTCGAACCGCTGCGCGAGGCGGTCAAGCGCGGTGCCCAGGTAATCTGCTTCAACCCGCTCAAGGAGCGTGGCCTGGAACGCTTCCAGCATCCGCAGCACCCGCTGGAGATGCTCACCAACGGCTCCGAGCCCACCTCCTCGGCCTATTTCCGTCCGGCCCTGGGCGGCGACATGGCGGCCTTTCGCGGCATCGCCAAGTTCCTCCTGCGCTGGGAGCGTGAAGCCCTGGCCAGCAATGGCGAAGCAGTGTTCGACCGGGCCTTCATCGCCGAACACACCTCGGGCCTGGACAGCTACCTGGCCGAGGTCGACGCCACGTCCTGGAGCCACATCGTCGAGCAGTCCGGCCTGTCCCTGGCCGATATCGAACTGGCCGCCCGCATGTATCGCAAGGCCAAGCGCGTGATCATGTGCTGGGCCATGGGGCTGACCCAGCACACCCATTCGGTGCCGACCATCCAGGAAGTGATCAACGTGCTGTTGCTGCGCGGCAATATCGGCCGCCCGGGCGCCGGCCTGTCACCGGTGCGCGGCCACAGTAATGTGCAGGGCGACCGCACCATGGGCATCAACGAACTGGCGCCCACCGAGTTGCTGGACGCCCTGGAGGCGCGCTTCGGCTTCAAGCCGCCACGGGAGCACGGCCACAACACGGTGATGGCGATCTCGGCCATGGAACAGGGCAAGGCCAAGGTGTTCATCGGCCTGGGCGGCAACTTCGCCCAGGCGACCCCGGACACCCCTCGCACCCACGCCGCCCTGCGCAACTGCGAGCTCACCGTGCACATCGCCACCAAGCTCAACCGCAGCCACCTGGTGACCGGTCGCGAGGCACTGATCCTGCCGTGCCTGGGCCGTACCGATATCGATATCCAGGCCAACGGTCCCCAGGGCGTCACCGTGGAGGACACCTTCAGCATGGTGCACATCTCCCATGGCCAGCTGCGGCCCAAGTCGGCGCACCTGCGCTCGGAACCGGCGATCATCGCCGGCATCGCCAACGCCACCCTGGGCCCGCGTCCCATCGACTGGCTGTGGGTGATCGAAGACTACGGGCGCATCCGCGACCTGATCGCCGATACCATCCCGGGCTTCAGCGACTTCAACCTCAAGCTGCTCCACCCCGGCGGTTTCCACCTGGGTAACCCCGCGGCCGACCGGCGCTGGAACACCGCCACCGGCAAGGCGCAGTTCACCCCCAGCGAACTGCCCGCGGACCTGGTCAACCCCGGGGTGCGCAAGCTCAAGGAGCAGCCGCAGCTGATCCTGCAGACCATGCGTTCCCACGACCAGTACAACACCACCCTGTACGGCCTGGACGATCGCTATCGCGGGGTCTACGGCATGCGCGAGGTGCTGTTTGCCAACGAACAGGACATCCGCAAGCTGGGCTACGAGCCCGGGCAGAAGGTGGACATCGTGTCCCTGTGGGAAGACGGCCGCGAGCGCCGGGTCAGCGGTTTCACCCTGATCGCCTATGACATCCCCGCCGGCCAAGCCGCCGCCTACTACCCGGAGACCAACCCCCTGGTGCCACTGGAGAGCTACGGCGACCGCACCTATACGCCGACTTCCAAGTTCATCGCCATCCGCCTGGAGGCGGCCCAGGCCAGCAACCTGATCCAGTCCGTCGGCGTCTGACCGGGCCCGGGGTCGGTACACCGCCCCGGCCTCCACTCGCAGCCCCCGCCCCCATAGCGCGAGCCCTTGCGGCTCGCGGCGAACGGGCGGCGGCTGCACGGCATCCAGCCTTTACGAGGGTATCGTCATGTTTGATCTACAGGCACTGGACCTGGCGCGCATCCAGTTCGCGTTCACGGTCTCGTTCCACATCATCTTCCCGGCCATCACCATCGGCCTGGCCAGTTTCCTGGCCGTGCTCGAAGGGCTTTGGCTCAAGACCCACAACAACACCTACAAGGACCTGTATCACTTCTGGTCGAAGATCTTCGCCGTCAACTTCGGCATGGGCGTGGTCTCCGGACTGGTCATGGCCTATGAGTTCGGCACCAACTGGAGTCGTTTCTCGGACTTCGCCGGCAGCATCACCGGCCCCCTGCTGACCTACGAGGTACTCACCGCGTTCTTCCTCGAAGCGGGTTTCCTCGGGGTCATGCTGTTCGGCTGGAACCGGGTCGGCCGCGGGCTGCACTTCTTCTCCACGGTGATGGTGGCCATCGGCACCCTGATCTCGACCTTCTGGATCCTGGCCTCCAACAGCTGGATGCAGACGCCCCAGGGCTTCTCCATCGTCGATGGGCGGATCATGCCCATGGACTGGCTGGCGATCGTCTTCAACCCGTCGTTCCCCTTCCGCCTGGCGCACATGGCCATCGCCGCGTTCGTCTCCACGGCGTTCTTCGTCGGGGCCTCCGGCGCCTGGCACCTGCTGCGTGGCAACGACACGCCGCAAGTGCGCAAGATGCTGTCGATGGCGCTGTGGATGGCGCTGATCGTCGCGCCGATCCAGGCGGTGGTCGGTGATGCCCACGGCCTCAACACCCTGGAACACCAGCCGGCGAAGATCGCCGCCATCGAAGGGCACTGGGAAAACCACGGTGACGAGCCCTCGCCCCTGGTGCTGTTCGGCCTGCCCAACATGGACAGCGAGAAGACCGACTACGCCCTGGAGGTGCCGTACCTGGGCAGCCTGATCCTGACCCACAGCCTGGACAAGCAGATCCCCGCGCTCAAGAGCTTCCCCAAGGAAGACCGACCCAACTCGGCCATCGTGTTCTTCAGTTTCCGCATCATGGCCGGGCTCGGCATGCTGATGATCCTCACCGGGGTGCTGGGCCTGCTGCTGCGGCGCAGCGGCGCGCTGTACCGCAATCGCTGGTTCCTGCGCCTGGTCCTGCTGATGGGCCCCACCGGGCTGATCGCCATGCTGGCAGGCTGGATCACCACCGAAGTCGGTCGCCAGCCCTGGGTGGTCTACGGCCTGCTGCGTACCAGCGATGCCGCGTCCAACCACAGCGTGATGCAGCTGAGCGTGTCCCTGGCGTTGTTCGTACTGATCTACTTCTCGGTATTCGCCGTGGGCATCGGCTACATGATGAAGCTGGTGCGCAAGGGCCCGCAGCCCCACCACGAGCACCTGCCCGAAGCCACACAGGCCCAGGAACCAACCCCGCGTCGTCCGCTGTCCGCCATCTCCGAGACGTTCGCGTCCGGCGATCACCACAACTGAAACAAGGGAAACGATCATGGCTATTCAAGGCATAGATCTATCGTTGATCTGGGGCGTCATCATTGCCTTCGGGGTGATGATGTACGTGATCATGGACGGCTTCGACCTGGGGCTCGGCATTCTCTTCCCGCTGATCCCCGATGCCCGGGAACGGGACGTGATGATGAACACCGTGGCCCCGGTCTGGGACGGTAACGAGACCTGGCTGGTGCTCGGCGGCGCGGCGCTGTACGGCGCCTTCCCGCTGGCCTATTCGGTGATCCTGGAGGCGTTGTACCTGCCGCTGGTGTTCATGCTGGCGGGGCTGATCTTTCGTGGCGTGGCCTTCGAGTTCCGCTTCAAGGCCAGCCCCGAGAAGCGGCATATCTGGGACCTGGCCTTCATCGGCGGCTCGCTGCTGGCGACCCTGTGCCAGGGCATCGTGATCGGCACCTATATCAGCGGCATCCCGGTGGTCGATCGCCAGTTCGCCGGCGGCGCCCTGGACTGGCTGGCGCCCTTCCCGCTGTTCTGCGGCCTGGGGCTGGTGGTGGCCTATGCGCTGCTGGGCAGCACCTGGCTGCTGGTCAAGACCGAAGGCATGCTCGAAGCACGCATGCGCCACTACACCCGGCCCCTGGCGTTCGCCCTGACGGCGGTGATCGCGGTGCTGTGCGTGTGGACCCCCATGCTGCATCCGGAGATTGCCACCCGCTGGTTCGGCCACGCCCATATCGTGATCTTCGGCGCGCTGCTGGTGCTGGGCCTGCTGGCGTTCTGGGGCTTGCTCGGAACCTTGCGCCAACATCATTCGCACTGGCCGTTCGTGTTCACCCTGGTGCTGGTGTTCCTGGGCTACATCGGCCTGGCCTTCAGTATCTGGCCGAACATCGTGCCGCCGTCCATCAGCCTGTGGGAAGCGGCCTCGCCCCTGACCAGCCAGTTGTTCATCCTGATCGGCACGCTGTTCATCCTGCCGATCATCCTGATGTACACCTGCTGGAGCTACTACGTGTTCCGCGGCAAAGTGAGGATCGGCGATGGCTACCACTGAGAACCCAACCCTGCACGAAACCCTGGCCCGTCTGCCCTTGCACCGCCAGGTGGCACAACTGAGCCTGCTGTACCTGGGGGCGATACTGACACTGGCCTGCACCACGGCCCTGGTCCTGGAGCTGGCCCATGGATAAGACACAAGTCACACGCCCCGTTCCGGGGTGGCGGCAACTGTTATGGATGGCCGGCATCTGGTTGGCCAGCGTGGTCAGCCTGGGGCTGGTGGCCGGGTTGTTGCGGCTGCTGATGCAAGCCGCGGGCATGCGCAGCCACTGATAGAGGCCCATTACCCACACGCCCCCGGCACGCACTTGCGTGTCGGGGGCGTGCGCGTTCAGAGGGGCGTTGGCTCGCGTTCGGCCAAGTCTTCGAGCAGCTCGGCTGAAGGCACGAAGAACAAGCCGCCGGTCACTGCCGTGCTGTAGTCCAGCAGGCGATCGTAGTTGCCCGCCGGCCGCCCGACAAACATGTTTTCCAGCATCTGTTCCACCGGCTGCGGCGAGCGCGCGTAGCCGATGAAGTAGGTGCCGAACTCCCCGGCCCCTGGCCGGCCGAACGGCATGTTGTCGCGCAGGATCTTCACCTCTTCGCCGTTCTCCTCGAGGGTGGTCAGGGAGCTGTGGGAACAGCTGGGCTTGACCCCGTCGGCCAGCTCGATGTCGTCCAGCTTGGTCCGGCCGATGATGCGCTCCTGGGCCTCCACGGTCAGTTCGTTCCAGGCGCTCATGTTGTGCAGGTACTTCTGCACCAGGACGTAGCTGCCATTGGCGAACGGCGGGTCCTCGTCGCCCACCAGGGTGAAGTCCACGGCTTCACGGCCCACCGGGTTCTCGGTGCCGTCGACGAAACCCACCATGCTGCGCATGTCGAAGTAGCGAAAACCCTGGACCTCATCCACCACTTCGATCGCAGCGCCCAACGGCTTGAGCAACTGGGTGGCGAGTTCGAAGCACAGGTCCATCTGTTCGGCGCGGATATGCAGCAACAGGTCGCCCGGGGTGGACGGTGCCAGCCGCCCCGCTACCCCCACTTCACGAAATGGATGCAGCGCAGCCGGGCGCGGCCCGCCGAACAGCCGGTCCCAGGCGGCGGAGCCGAAACCACAGACGCAGGTCAGGTTGCCCGCCGGTACCCGCTTGCCCACCGAGCGCACTCGCCCGGCGACATCGGCGCACCACTCGCGCAGGGTTTGCGCCGCTTCGGCACCGGGCGCCAGGGTGGCGACGATGAAGATCGCGCTGCGGGTAATGGGGCTGCAGACAGCTTGGGGCTCGGGCAGGCGCCCGGCCGAGGATGAAGGTGTCGTCATGTTGGATTCCACAGGCTACGGTCGAAAAAATCACCCACGGAAATTAGCAGATTGCGGCGCCGTAGCCACCCACTCCTGTGGTCGCTGTCGAGCCTGCGAAGCTGCGCCAAGCTCCGCAGGACCTTCCAAGGGATCGGATGGCCAACCTGGCGGCTAAACGCCCGCGCGCAGCACCCGCACCGGTACCGACTTGTAGGACGGCGTGCCGCTGTCGACGTCCAGGTAGTCCAGCGGCACCAGGCGGTTGGCCTCGGGGTAATAGGCGCCGACGGTGCCCGGGGCGATCTTGTACTCGATGGCGGTGATGTTCTCATAGCGCAGGCGCCGGCCGTCGGTCACCGTCTCGATGTCCACCAGGTCGCCATGGGCCAGGCCCCGGGCCGCCAGGTCCGCCGGGCTGATGAACAGTACGTCGCGACGACCGAAGACCCCACGATAGCGATCGTCCAGGGCATAGATGGTGGTGTTGTACTGGTCATGGCTGCGCAGGGTGACCAGGCGCAGGACATCGGCGCCATCCACTTCCTTGTCTTCGTGCAAGCCGGGGAAGACAAAGAACTCGGCCTTGCCCGAAAGCGTCAGCCATTGGCGCTCGGCCGCCGCCAGGGGCATGCGGAAGCCTCCTGGAACGCGGATCCTGGCGTTGTAGTCATCGAAGCCAGGCACGGTCTTCTCGATCAGGTCGCGGATCTTGTCGTAGTCGGCCACCAGCTCCAGCCACGGCACCTTGCTCGCGGTCAGCGTCGCCTTGGCCATGCCGGCGACGATCGCCGGTTCCGACATCAGGGCTTGCGAGGCCGGTGCCAGCTTGCCGGCCGAGGCATGAACCATGGACATCGAATCCTCGACGGTGATCGCCTGGCGCATGCCGTCCTGCACGTCCATTTCGGTGCGGCCCAGGCAGGGAAAAACGTAGGTTTCCTTGGCCACCAACAGATGGCTGCGGTTGAGCTTGGTGGCGATGTGCACGCTCAGGTCGAGCTGGGCCATGGCCGGGAAACACTGGCCCGGGTCCGGCAGGGCCACGGCGAAGTTGCCCCCCAGGCATAGCAGGGCCTTGGACTGGCCGGCAATGATCGCCTGCATCGCTTGCACCGCGTCGTGGCCATGGCTGGCCGGTGGCTTGAAGCCGAACACCTGCTCGAGCTTGTCGAGGAACGCCTGCGCGGGTTTTTCGGTGATGCCCACGGTGCGGTTGCCCTGCACATTGGAGTGGCCACGCAGCGGGCAGATCCCCGCCCCGGGCTTGCCCAGGTTGCCTCGCAACATCAAGAGGTCGCAGATCAGCCGCACATTGGCGGTGCCCTCGTTGTGCTGGGTAATGCCCATGCCATAGGTGACGATGGTGGCATTGGACTTGGCATAGGCCGCGGCGACCATTTCCAGGTCGCTCTGCTTGAGGCCACTGGCCTGTTCGATATCCGCCCACTGGGTGGCGTGCAGGTCGGCCTCCAGGGCAGCGAAGCCCAGGGTGTGCTGGGCGATGAAGTCGCGGTCCAGCACCTGCCCAAGGCTTTGCTCCAGGGCCAACAAGGCCTTCATGATGCCCTTGACCGCCGCGGCGTCACCGCCTGCCTTGACCTGGAAGTACGAGGAGGCGATGCGCGTGGAGCCATAGGTGGCCATCTCCACCATGTTCTGCGGATCGGCGAAGCGCTCCAGGGCCCGCTCGCGCAAGGGGTTGAAGACCATGATCGGCACTTTGCGCCGTGACGCCTCATGCAGGGTGCCCATCATCCGCGGGTGGTTGGTGCCGGGGTTGTGGCCGATGGAGATGATCAGCTCGCAAACATCGAAATCCTCCAGCGATACCGTGCCCTTGCCGATCCCGATGGACCTGGGCAAACCGACGCTGGTGGGCTCATGGCACATGTTCGAGCAGTCGGGAAAGTTGTTGCAGCCATATTCCCGGGCAAACAGCTGGTACAGGTAGGCCGCCTCGTTGGAGGCCCTGCCCGAGGTGTAGAACTCCACCTGCTCGGGCTTCAGGCCACGCAGGACCTGGCCAATGCGCTCGAAGGCGGCCTGCCAGGGCACCGGTTTGAAAGTATCGCTCGCGCGATCGTAAACCAGAGGCTCGGTAAGGCGACCGAGGTCCTCCAACTGATAGTCCGAGCGCTGCAGCAGCGAGGCCACCGGATGGCTGGCCAGAAACTCGGACGTCACCCGTTTGTTGGTGGCTTCCCAGGTCACCGCCTTGGCGCCGTTCTCGCAGAACTGGAAGGTCGACTTGTGCTCCTTGTCCGGCCAGGCGCAACCCGGGCAATCGAAGCCGTCGGGCTGGTTGGTGCGCATCAGGGTCAGGGGGGCCTTGAGGGTGTCCATCTGCTCGCGTACGGCCGTGGCCGTGGCCTTGAGCGCGCCCCAGCCACCGGCGGGACCATCGTAGTTGCGGATTCCGGGAACCTTGCGTCGAGTGCTCATGATCGCTCCAGGGCCAACCGGCCCTGTGCGGCGCGAGTTGGCAATGACAGGTAATCGACCACCGGGGCGGCGTCAGGCAGGGCCAGGCACCCGGCAATGATCCAGGCACGGATGGCCGGATCGCCAGGCGGCTGGATCAAGAGAAAGTGCATCGCAAACGTTGCGGCGCATGCTGAAATCTAGCGCTGCGCCCCGGGCTGTCAAGGCCAGGTGCCGACCGGTGCAGGCCCGCTCACTGCAAGGCACTGCGTCGCAACTTCGGGCTCCAGCCCTGCTGCATGCCGGCGGCGGCGAGCAGGATCGCACCGACCCCGAGCCACTGCAGCCAGCCCAAGCGGTGACCGAACGCCAGCCAATCGACGAAGATCGCCGCGATCGGATAGATGAAGGACAAGGCCCCGGTCAACGCCGTGGGCAACTTCTGGATCGCACCGTACAGCAGCACGTACATCAGTCCCGTGTGGATGATGCCCAGTGCCAGCAGGCTGGCCCAGGCGCTGGCCTCCCGGGGTGGCGTGCCGAGGTTGGCCCAAGGCGCCAGCAGCAATACGCCGGTGCAGACCTGGATCAGGGCAATCAAATGCGGCGGGGTTCCGCTCAGGCGTTTGATCAGCAGCGCAGCGAAGGCGTACAGCAAGGCTGCGCCCAGGGCCAGGCCGATCCCCAGCAGGTAGTCATCGCCAGACTCGCCCTGCCCTTCATGGGCACTGACGATGGCCAGCATTCCGCCGAACGACAGGCACAGCCAGAATAATTTCTGCGCCGTGATTTTTTCTCCCAGGAACAACGCCCCCAAACCCACCAGGAGGAACGGCTGGACGTTGTACACCGCAGTGCCGATGGCGATCGAGGCCCGGGAATAGGAGCCGAACAACAGCACCCAGTTGCCGACGATCGCCGCGCCGCTGACCACCGCCAGCAGCAGGACCCGGCGCGTGAGAATATCCTTGCGCAGCAAACCCAGGGCAGCGCAGACCAGCAGCAAGGTCGCGGCGCCAAACAGGCAGCGCCAGAACACCACGTCCAAGACCGGTTGCCCCGAGACCAGGACGAACCAGCCAATGGTTCCGGAAATCAACATGGCGGCGCTCATTTCCAGCGATCCGCGACGAATCAATGCATCCATCATCAGGCTCCTCATACCAGTGGCCAGATTATGCGCAGCGTGCTTCAAGGCCTGCCATGGCAAATCCTAGGCTAGACTCGTGCCGTACCTTTTTTTTCAAGGCAAAACTGCCCATCAACCTAACGAGATTGCCATGCTGGATGCTATTGACCAGGCACTGATCAGTGCCTTGATGCAGGACTCCCGACGCTCGCTCAAGGCCCTGGCGCAAATCAGCGGGCTGTCCGCCCCCAGTGTCGCCGAGCGCCTGCGCCGGCTCGAAGAGCGTGGCGTGATCAGCGCCTACACCCTGGAAATCGACCCCAAATTCCTCGGTTATCAATTACAGGCCATCGTGCGCATCCGCCCCTTGCCGGGAAAACTGCAGGAAGTCGAACGGCAGATCCTGGCGATCCCCGAGTTCACCGAGTGCGACAAGGTCACCGGCGACGACTGTTTTTTTGCACGCCTGCAGGTGCGCTCCATGGAACAACTGGACAGCCTGCTGGACCGCCTCAACCAGTACGCCGAGACCAACACCTCGATCGTCAAGAAATCACCGATCAAGCGCCGCCTACCGCCCATGGAGTGAACACCCGCCCTGCTCCGGCCAAGAAAACCCAGGCAATAAAAAAGCCCGCCGAAGCGGGCTTTTTCAAGGCTTGGAACTGAGGATCAGTCGTCGCGGCTCATGATGCCGAACAGCTGCAGCAGGCTGACGAACAAGTTGTAGATCGATACATACAGGCTGATGGTAGCCATGATGTAGTTGCGCTCGCCGCCGTGGATGATGGCGCTGGTCTGGAACAGGATGCACACCGAGGAGAACAGCACGAAACCGGCGCTGATCGCCAGTTGCAGGCCGCTGATCTGGAAGAACAGGCTGGCCAGCACGGCGCCCATCAGGACGAAGAAACCGGCGGTGATGAAACCACCCAGGAAGCTCATGTCCTTGCGGGTGATCAGCACATAGGCCGACAGGCCGCCGAACACCAGTGCGGTCATGGCGAAGGCTGAGCTGACCACTTCAGCGCCGCCCTGCATGCCCAGGTAGCGGTTGAGGATCGGGCCCAGCAAAAAGCCCATGAAACCGGTCAGGGCGAAAGTCGAAACCAGGCCCCAGACCGAGTCGCGGAGTTTGCTGGTGAGGAAGAACAGACCGTAGAAACCGATCAGCACGACGAAGACGTTCGGGTAGCCGACACGCATCTGTTGCGCCACATAAGCCATGATCCCGCTGAAAGCGAGGGTCAGGGCCAGCAAGCCGTAAGTGTTGCGCAGGACGCGGCTAACCTCTAGCTGCTCGGCCTGCACGCCGTTGTTAACTGCGTAATCCTGTTCGCGCATGGCGACACTCCTGTTGGTTGAAACATTTAGTGGCAAGGATGATAACAGAGGCGCTGTAACTCGCGACGCAGAGAGTTTGACAGTGTGTTTCATTCGGGTATTATGGCGCCCGCAACGCGATCTGGAGGTGTGGCCGAGTGGTTTAAGGCAGCGGTCTTGAAAACCGCCGACTGTAACAGGTCCTAGAGTTCGAATCTCTACGCCTCCGCCAAATCTCTACGATAAAGCCCTGATTATTCAGGGCTTTTTTGTTTCTGCTGCTCACGGTCGCTTACCGTCATCAACTGACCGTTTCCGCGTCATTTCTTTAGTTTCCGCAACTACCCTCCTACGGCACCTTGCCGACAGAACGCCAGAACCCATGGTCCGACCTGGGAGCTGTCCTGCATTTTCCTCACCTACTGAACACTTGTCTCTCACCAGTACCCTCCTAGCTGTCAGGAATCTCATCCTGCAGCCAAGGCCCCATTGACCCGCTCAGCAAAATCGAGTGGTATCAAGTGACGACCTCGCCCATAGAAGCGAGACGCCCAACCAAAACCCTCCTAAGGATCCCATTCTGGTCTGTCCCGGAGCTGGTGGACAGGTAGTTAAGAGTTACTGCTCGCATAGCGCCGCTCAAACTCCATCGGGCTGAGATAGCCCAGCGTCGAGTGGCGGCGACGGTGATTGTAAAAGCGGATGTAGTCGAACAGGTCGGTTTTCGCCTCGTGGTAGCTGGCATAGCGCGTCAGGTACACCCGCTCAGCCTTCAGCGAACGGAAGAAGCTCTCCATCGCGGCGTTGCCCCAGCAGTTCCCGGGACGTGAATGGCTGGGCACGATTCGATGTCGCCGAAGTAAGGCCTGGTAGTCGTACGCGCAGTATTGGCTGCCTCGATCCGAGTGCAGCAGCACTTCTTCTTTCGGCTGCCGGCGTGCAATGGCCATCTCCAGCGCGGCGTGTACCAAGGCCTGCTGCATGCGGTGGTGCATCGCCCAACCGACGACGGCTCGTGAATAGAGATCGAGCACGACTGCCAGATACAGCCAACCTTGGGCCGTCCGCACGTAGGTCATGTCCGAGACCCAGTTCCGATTGGCGCGATCCGAGGCGAACTGGCGATCCAGGTGGTTCGGGGCAATCGGCAGAGCATGACGACTGCTGGAAACCAGCCGCCAGCGCTTGCGCGAGCGAACGCGCAGACCGGCTTCGCGCATCAGTCGAGCAACCCGGTGTCGACCACACGCATGCCCCATGGCCGCTAACTCGGCCTTGATTCGGCGATGGCCATAGATCCCATTCACCTCGTGGTGAATGGTGCGGATCTCCTTGCTCAGACGCCGATTCGCCATCTCTCTCGCCGAAGGTGGCCGCTGCTGCCAGGCATAGAAGCCGCTGCGGGATACCCGCAGCAGCCGGCACATTGGGGCTACGGGATAGCGACCAGCCAACGCCTCGATGGCGCGGAACTTCACTTCGTGGGCTGCGAGAAGATGGCGAGCGCCTTTTTTAAAACATCGCGTTCCATGGTGACCTGAGCCAGTTGCTGGCGTAGACGACGCAACTCCGCGCTCTCACCACGCTGCTTGCCGTTGCCCGGAAAGGCATCGTCACCTTGCTGCTCGTACTGGCGCTTCCATTTGCCCAGCAGGCTTTCAGCGATGCCGAGCGTCTCGGCTACATGACGAAGCGGCGTGCCGGCAAGTACCTGGTCTACTGCCTCGCGTTTGAAGGATTCGGGAAAACGTCGTCTGGTCTGAGTCATGAACACTCCTTGCGGTGGACATTATCCACCTTAAGTCAGTGTCCACTCAGCCCGGGACAGACCAGTCTTCTGATCTCTGACCCATCGGAAACTATCAAGTAGCCAGGACAGCCAGTGCAGAGGAAGTGAGCCCCCTTAACCACTTGCAGCTTCTCTGCGTAGTCATCAGTAATAGTCGCGCCACTATTTGGCGCATTCGAAAACGTGGCGCGGACTACTTACCCCGGCGCTCGATCCCGCCCGGCGCCTTGTCGCAGCGCAGGCAGTGCTCGCAGTCCAGCGCCCGGCACAACCAGGCCTTCACCCGCTGCCAGTACGTGACCATGAAGACGTGCCGAACTCCGGCCAGGGTCAGGGATGCGTACAAAGTCGCCTCCGCCACCGACTGGGACATGATCAGCCTGTCATTGCGTACCAGCAGCGCGTAGCCGCTCAGCGCGATGGTCGCGTAGATCAACTTCCCCAGCACCCCGTCGCGGACCATGCCGCTCAAGCAGCACCAGGTCGCCCATAACGCAATCAGGCCAGCCGACCACGTTGCAACGTGTTCCAGGATCATGTGCCACCTCCCCCGAACTTCGAACGAATGAACGCCCAAAGGTGAGCAGCTTTGATTGCCCGGGTTATGGCAGCGATCAACGAACCGCCGAAGGTGCCGAGCAGGAAACCGATACCGGCAACGCTGCGGGGCTCGACCACTCCCAGGTAAGCGCTCACCAGTCCAGTCAGGTAATGGGCGCAGACAGCACCCGAGAAGATGAAGACGGCCCAGGCTTTTCGGTCTACCAGGTCGTCGCGGTGCCACCAGCTCGCGGCGAACGCACCAACCAATCCCGCGGTAAACCATGTATCAAGCCTGTCGAGCAGGCGGTACAGAAACTCCATGCGCTCGACTCCGTGGGCATGACTCAAGAAAAAGGAGGGCATCGGAAGCACAATGGGATTGAGAATTTCATGTGCTTTTTTGCAGGAAGCAGAGCGTCCGGCACAAAAGTCGGACGCTCATGAACGCTTACAGGTTGTCGTAGGTCATCCATACGCTGGAGTTGTCATTCCCTGGAGCCCAGAAAATACCAAGCCCAGCCGGAACCACCAGTTCATATGGAAGAGTGTCGAAGTTGGAACCGGACGACGCCACAAAAATTGCAGGGTAACTATCCATCCGATGGCTGAGAGGCGGCTTCACGGTATCCGCATACAAACGGCCACCGCATGCTGAGACCGTACGAATGACGATGCCAGTAGTATTTGCCGCAGGCTCTACAAGAGCATTGACGTATTGCCTGTAACCTACTTGGTTGATGAACTTGCTACCCACAGTAACTTGAGTCATGAGATATACCTTTTGAGTGAAATGAGTGGTGCGGATGGTTCCGCTTTCATGTCGCTCAAAGGCGATGGCTTGAAGCTCTTGGCTTTCAGTCAGTTGGTACTACAGCCTGATACGGCTGAGCGCGATCTGTTTACTTGGTGATGAGCATGTCAATGGTGCTGGTGTCGCAGGTGTAATTGGCCTTCTTGTCGAGGACAAAGTAAATGGCGGACGATTTGGTGACGGGCACTTTGCTTGCTGAAAAAACAGCACCGTTACCTCTGGCCAAACTACCCGACTGAAGTACCGTGTCACCCAGATTCAGGGACCACGCCACACCATCACCGCAACTATCGTGAACACTGTTGACGCGCCCGAGGATGTTGACCTCTCCGACTACAGGGCTCGCCCAGCGGATGACCGTCTGGCTGTTCTGCCCCGGGTGAAAAGCAACGTTGCCGGCCGCGATGGAAAAGGTGCCATTCGCAGTGTAGGTGTAAGGTTTCAAGTGAACCGAAACATGAGAACCAGAAACCTGATCCATCCAGCACGTAGCAGCCAAGCTACTGCAGGAGTCAGCTTTGAAATATGGCAGCTGGACGTAGTTTTCGGCCTTGTTCACCCCAGACGAGTTCTGCATGAACGTCCAAGTAGAGCCCGGCGGAGAACTCTCCTTCGCCAGGATTACATCTCTAGCCAAGTTCCAAGACATGGCCGTATCTGCTGAGGCGTTCATGGAGATACCAAAAAGCACTAGCAGGTTAAGCAATGAGGCACTGACAATTTTCTTCATATGATTCACTATTGAGTCGAATTATTGGTCGCGGAGAATTCCGCTCTCATGTCGCTCAAAGGCGATGAATTGAAGCTCTTGGCTTTCTTGCTGATGATTGTTCAGGCCACCCGAGTGCGGCCTGAAGAACGCGAACTCTCAGCCCCAGACGTTATCAAACGTGAAGTCCTTGACCTTCCAGTTTTCAATAGTGCTACCTGGGTAGATCACACGTCGACGCGGGCGAACCGTAGGGGTGTAGCCAAATCGTGCCCAAACTGGGAGTTCTTTAACCACGGATAAACGCCCGTTGGCCTGCAGCTTCAGCTCTGCACCAGGTTGCCCTGCTGTACCCGTGTACCAGAGTGGGGTGTTGTTTGCGCCATAGATGACAAAGTTACCGTCAGTTTGCATGACCGCGCGCGTTGCCCCTTTGTTCTGGGTCCAACTGGCCCAGAGAACTCCCAAAGGCCCGTTCGAAACCACAAAGTTGCCGTCCGACTGAAACACCATAGTCGTGCCGCCAACAACATAACGCTTGTCGACCTCCAGGGTGGTGCCACCCGGAATGGCCAATGATGGTTGGGTAAAGTCTGGGAGAAGGGCCGCATTACTCGCCCAAAAAGGAACCGATTCAACAATCACCAGATTGCCGTCGTCCTGGACCTGTACGAATGTACGCTCCGCAGAGCCTTTGTCACCACCAACTGGAACGCCGTTTGTGGTCATCCAGGCCCGGCCACGCGAGTGGTCTACAAGAATCCCTGTAGTGTGAACATAAAAGCAGTTCACAAGATCGTTATTGGGATTTCTGCTGGTCGTGGTGTAGGGGTTGTTGTCAGCCACCCAAGCCAGCGCGCCGTTATCGTAAAGTGCAAGGTTGATATCTGGTTGCAGAAGCAGCTTAAAACGCTTGCTCGGCGACTCAAGATATTGGCCTGGAACCATGAAGTGACGCGGCGGCAAAACAGGGTTGCCGTTATTGGTAAATGGTGCGACGGAAAAAGTAGCCAAATTGCTCACCTATAAAGTCGAATGATTTGTTTGCGCAGCCTTGGCTGCACTCATGTCGCTCATAGGCGATTGCTCGAGGCTCAAGGCCTTCACACAAGTCGAGGAAGGTAAGTACCAACGACACGCTGGTTTTCGCTTCCAATTCACTCGAGGAGTGGAATGACTATTTCAATAAAACACTGTACATGCAAACAGTATGTCGTAAGCCACTGCCCGCCCCTACAAAAATCACTCTACCAATAGCTGTCATAGCCTCGACGCCCTACCGCATCGACTTCGCCATCCTTGTTCCGCAATGCGCCATGAACGTGTGAGGTCAAAGTGCGCGGGCTGCCGGCATTGATTTCGTGCATCGCACTATCCGGATCTCAACGTCCAGACCTTCCCGAGAGCTGCTCTGGCTACAGGTAAATTCGAAGAACAAAGAACCCGGCGCTGTGGCCGGGCTCCGATTTATTGCGTTTCAAAAAAGTCCTCTTGGCCCAATCTCAGAAGGGAAAGGTCCAGAAGTTTTTTGTCGTCCAGGTGGAGTTGTCGAAGTAGAAAACGTTCTTCGGAACCAAGGTTGGCGTATAGCCAAAGCGCGCCCAGACTGGCTGTTCTTTAACAATCGACAGATTGCCGTTTGCTTGAACACGCAGGAACGCACCCGGATGCCCAGCGGTGCCGCTGTTCCAAAGCGGGGTGTTATTCGGTCCGTAGATAACGAGGTTGCCATCGGTTTGCATAACCGCTCGCTCAGCGCCCTTGTTCTGCGTCCAGCTTGCCCACAGTACGCCGAGCGGGCCGTTGGAAATCACCAGATTCCCGTCAGTTTGAAAGATGAAAGTAGTGCCACCCGCCACATACTTCTTATCTCGCTCAAGTGTGCCTGGCGGAATGATGATGGAGTCTTCAGCGCCAGGCGACTGAGGAATCGCTGGGTTACTGCTCCATACCGAGATGGAGTCTGTAATGACAATGTTGCCGTCATCTTGCACTCGGAGATAGGTGCGCTCTGCAGCAGCAGTCTCGTCACGATTCGGTGGGGTACTGTTGAAGGTCGACCAAGTGCGGACGTGCTCACGATCTTTCAGGACTGCGTAGTACAGAATGTAGAACGAGGTCGGGGTGTTCTCATAAACCTTGTTACCGTACTGGGTGTAAGGCTGATTTGCTTGAGCCGACCAGACAGCGGTCTGACCATCATAGAGAACCAGGTTCGAGTCGGCTTGGAGGATCAGCCGGAATCGCTTATTGGGCGAGTCCAGATACTGGTTCCAAGTCATTTCGCGTTTTGGTAGCAAGGTAGAAGTACCGTTCTGCGCGAACGGAATACGTGCTGGTATAGCCATATGAATACCTATTGAGTCGAATGATTTGGCGCGGAGGATTCCGCTTTCATGTCGCTCAAAGGCGATGGCTTGAAGCTCAGGGCTTTCACTCGCTCCAAGAGGCCAGCACCAACAACAAGCTGGTTTTCACTGCCATTGATCACGAGGAATGAAATTACTATCTCAGTAAAATGCTGTACATGCAACCAGTATTTATTCTTACCATTCGCATCCACTGCAGACCGGACCCGGCTGAGTCTTGTCACGCCCATTGACGCTTTAGAAGCCAAGCAGCCCAGCGTAATAGCTGGGCTTCGATATTCAGTGATTCCTTACAGGGAAGTTGGCTGAGTGTTGTGCCAACAGAGGTAAGTATTGCATCGCTGGACCCTCTCACCCCTGACGGCCCGCCAACTTCTGACCTGGTTAAAACCACCGCATGGAAAGCTGATGCGCAACGGGATGGCCGAGTGCCATACATTGGGTCGTTCATCATTGTCGATACGGCAAACAACATCCTTGGATGTTGCAAATAGGGCCCAAGCGTCTACATCAACGGGAAATAAATGAATAACTTCCCGCCCAGCACAACGCTGGGCGGGAAGTTGCATATATATGTCGGCGCTGATTGAAAACTGACCCACCCTGCCGATTGAAAATTGACCCAGGGCGGATTGCTGATTTTGGCATCAGCAATTGTGGATAAGCTTAGCAGTCGTGTCCCGGTGGAAGAGGCATTAAGCCCCCACCGCATGTGGGCATGCGGCAGGGTATTTTTGGTGCGGATCAAAACAGCTCATCGTCCTCGGCACCATCATTGTCTTTGCGCTTTCGTTCACGTGACATGATCTTCGTCTGGGCGACCAAGCTGCTGTGTTGCAGGCGGTAGGACTCGTTGCCCGTTTCGACGATGTGGCAGTGGTGTGTCAGCCGATCCAGCAACGCCGTTGTCATCTTGGCGTCACCAAACACGCTCGACCATTCCGAGAAGCTGAGGTTGGTGGTGATCACCACGCTGGTGTGCTCGTACAGCTTGGACAGCAGGTGAAATAACAGGGCACCACCGCTCTGGCTGAAGGGCAAATACCCCAGTTCATCGAGTATCACCAGGTCTGTTCGTAGCAGCCCTTGAGCGATGCGGCCCGTCTTGCCGTCGTACTTTTCGCGTTCCAGCAGATTGACCAGATCCACCGTGGAGTAGAAGCGCACGCGTTTGTGATGCGTCGTGATCCCGGACACAGCCAAGGCGGTGGCGAGGTGTGTTTTGCCTGTTCCAGGCCCGCCGATGAACACGACATTCTGCGCGGTATCGGTGAACTCCAGGTTGGACAGATCCCTGATCAGGCGGGCATCTGCGCTGGAAGCGCTGAAGTCGAAGCCGGCCAAATCACGATGCATGGGGAGTTTGGCCATGTTCATCTGGTGGTTCACTGAGCGCACCGCTCGATCCGCATGTTCTTGTTGGAGAAGATGCTCAAGTAGCCATTTCGAGGATGCCGTCGAAGCTTCTCCTTGCGAGGCTAGTTCTTCCCAGGCGCTGGCCATGCCATGCAGACGCAGTTCTTTGAGTTCCGCCATAAGATCACGCATTGCGAGTCTCCTCATCGGTGGTACGGAGCCGGTCGTAGCGTGCCGTATTGGCGACAGGCGCTATCTTGAGTTGAAGGCTGGTTTCGGCGGACGGAGGGGCTGCTGTCGATGTCAGTCGAGCCAGGACATTCAGGATGTGCTCAGCACTCAAGCTGCCTGATTCAAGTACCAACTCCACAGCCACCAATATGGCGTCGAGCCCGGCGATGGGAACAGCCGCCAGTACCTGCGTCATGACTCGATCACCATTGGCGTGACGCCTCAGACCGCGTTTTAGCAGCTGCAACGGCTTCGGCAGATCAGCAAACGGAGCGCCATTGCGCAGCGCTCCAGGCTTGCGCTCGATAAGCGGGATGTAATGCTGCCAGTCAAAACTGACCTGATCTCGATCAAACAGACGCTCGTGGCTGGCAATCGTCGTTTCATCGGCGATGACCACCACCCGGGAAGGATACAAACGGCTGCTGACCCACTGGCCGACCCGCTCACACGGCACCGAATAGCGATTTCGCGCCACGCTGATCAGGCAGGTGCTGGAGACCCGTACGGTGCGCTCGACGTAGCCATCAAAGGCAGTCGGCATCGGCATCAATTCAGCGCGTTCCAGCTCCAGGACGTCCGCCACGGTCAGCCCGTTGTACTGCGGGTGCAGCAGTTCGCCCCAGAGCGCACGGCAGCGTTGGCCGAGCCAGGCATTCAATTCCTCGAAGGTGTGGAACATGCAGTTTTGAGCATCGAGCCAGATGCGCCGTCGGCTGTCTTGGACGTTCTTTTCAACGATGCCTTTTTCCCAGCCGGAAGCGACGTTGCAGAAGTCCGGGTCGAACAGGTAGTGCGCACACATCACGGCAAACCGAGCATTGACCGTGCGGCCCTTACCCTTGTTGACCTTGTCGACAGCGGTCTTCATGTTGTCGTAGATGCCGCGACGCGGCACCCCACCTAACGCGCCAAACGAGCGGGTATGGGCATCGAACAACATCTCGTGGCCTTGGCTGGGATACGCAACCAACCAAAATGCGCGACTGGCGCACAGCTTCATATGGGAGACCTGGATGCGTCGGAACAGGCCGCCGATCAGCAGACCTTCTTCGCTCCAGTCGAATTGAAAGGCCTCCCCGAGTGCAAAGGTCAGCGGCACAAAGGCTCGTAAAGACTTGCCTTGCTCGCCGCGCCACGAGCGTATAAAGGCGGTGAGTTGGCTGTAGCCGCCGTCGTACCCCTCGGCCTTGATCTGTTCGAAGAGTGCTTTGGCACTCCTGCGGTTGTGCTTTGCCCGAAACGAATCGGCCTTGAGCGCCTGCTCCAGCGTCTCGTGAAATGGACTGAGTTTGTTGAAGGTTGCGCACCGTTGGTACGCCGGCTGGGTGGCTTCGGGTGCTCTGACCCATTTTCGAATGGTGTTTCTCGACAGTCCGGTACGCTTGGCTATCTGATGCAGCGAGAGCTTGTCGCGGAAGTACATCCGCCGGATTTTTCCCAACATTTCCATGCTGATCACCCTGTGTTCTCCTGCTCGAAAAGTGAGCAGAAGCAGTTGAACACCTGGGTCAGTTTTCAGTCGGCAGAACAGCCTTTACTGGGTCAGTTTTCGGTCAGCGGCAACACATATATATGCACCACACTAAGATCAGTATCACTGTTTGATCAATAGCAAGCCGACCTGCAGCTCGTAACAACCAACGGCCAGTTTCGTAAGCAAACCTTGGCAGCTCGCTGATGGAGCCGCCCGCTCCCTGTACCGGAGTTGAAGTTCGACAAGGAAGCTCACATGAGTCCGCTGAACTCCCCTGCCGTCAGCTCAACTGTCGATCAAGGAAGCAGATCGTACGTCACACAAGCGCCGCCATTAGCGCCTGCGCCCATGATCACCCACAGCCCCTGGCCTGCTGGAATAGTCACTTGGAACGGCAATGCCGAGGCCGCGCCTGGAAAACCACCTCCTCCTGATGGGGCCGCGCCGCGGACCATAAGAATCGAAGGGGTCGTGATGTTCCAGTAGTCCTTGGGCGGGGTCGGGCCAGTGGTCAGGGCTCCATACGAAGACCCAATGTGCATGGTTGCAGTACGAACGACAGCACCGTTGACGTTCTGTGCAGGAGTGAAGATTACCGAGACGCCTTCTCCCACAAACGTCTTGAAACTTGAACCCATTTGTTCAGCCATTTTTTCACCTATCGAGTCGAATGATTTATCGCGGAAGGTTCCGCATTCATGTCGCTCAAAAGGCGATTTTTCGAGACTCAAGGCCTTCGCACGGGTTCATACAAGGTGACGCCAGCATGGAACGGAATGCGTTCTCCATGAGCCCGAGGAATGGCAAAACTATCTCACTAAAATACTGTTCATACAACCAGTACTGAATAACCGAAATCCCCTACTTTGTCAGTCAACTCCAGGCAATCGGGCGGAAGCCAGCCCTACCCATCGATCGCCCCGACCATAAGCCCGACAAGGGCCTTCATGTAGTAGCTGGTCGACGTCAAAATCAGCTCACGCCTTTCGGCCGCAACAGCCATCGACTCGTCATAGAATGGCTGGGTTCGCTGCCAGCTGCAGCCTGCTTCTAGCAAGAGCCCGCTCCTGATATCGTTGCGCCTTTCGCTAGATAACAAGGAAGTAGTTAGGATGGGTTCACGCAAGGCTCTGGCGGTAATCCTATGTGCATCAATGAGTAGCCAGGTTGCAGCCTATGAAATACACGACCCGGTGGAAAGGACTCTGGTCATTACCACACTGGCCCCCAGCTTTCTCGTCGTGGCGACCACGGGGGGCACTACGATGGCTATGAATAGCCTTACCCAGTCAGCCAAGACTGACGCTCTTGCCTTCATTGGTTCAGATGGCGAAATCCGAGGACCTCAGTTCGAACAGGCCGTTCGCTACTACCATGCAGCCTACGATCCCCCATACATGAGCGACGAACAATTTGCCTTGGCAATCGCGGCCTCTTCCTAAAAACCTATTGGCCAATGACCGGCTTCGAAGCACTCGGACGACAACACAAGCGCACTAGCGATGAACCGGCCAAGGCTGTAATCCCCTGATCCCCCCTTCCCTGTGAACCCACCGCTAGGACGTTCGCAAACTATATGGAAATAACATGAAGAAGATCGCTGCAATGTTGGCACTTTCAACCCTGGTAGGTTGTGCTTATGAAAAATCTCAATATGTTCTCGATGTAGAAAATGCACCTACCCCTGCGTCCGCCGAGGCGAAGGCCATCGAGTGCGCTCACCTTTTCAGTGAAATTGATCGTAATAACGCACTCCTGGCCCAAAGCTACCAGGACGGCAGCTACTCAATGAGTGCTCAGAACGAGAAAGACGCTCGCAATGAAGCGCTTTCCATTCGAACCTTCAAGATTAGCTGCCCACGTCGCTAGGGAACTGGCAAGGGATGGCAGGGGACGACAGCCATCCCGCCCCTGGTCGTCGCCAGTGGCCCGTTCGCTACCCTGAAACCGACCGAGTCTGCGGTGCCATCTCGATAGCGGCACAGCGCCCTTTCGTCCGCACCTTTTGCACCAGTCGCGCTCTGTTGATGAACACATCGATCTCACAACTGCCCGAGTGCTGCACGTCTTCCCAATACTCTGCATGCACAAGTTGCCCGTTCTGCGGCCCCGTGTAAGTACCCGCGGCTTCACGCGTGACATAACTACTGTCGCGTACATACCTGAGCACTACCAAATCCTCATCCGGCACCACCATGACCCGCCTTGGCACACCGAAGAAGTCGATCAACTCGCCCACTGGGCGATCTTTCCAGGCACTGCTGGCTGCCAGTGATGCGCAGCCGCTGAGCAAGGTGGCCAACAGGGCCAACATGAGTAATCGATTCATAAGGTCTTCTCCCTGGAGGCCGCTTTACTTGGCAGACATCTGTGCGAATCCTTCATCTATCTGCTGCATGATGGCCGCCTTGGCGGTCTCGCGGTTCAGTATCTGGAACAGCTGCGGCCCGGCCTTGCTCATTTGCGATGCAGACATTACCCCCAAGCGCTCCATCTTCTTGGCCTGGCGTTCAGCCGGCTTGCATACGAAGTCACGGCTTTGCGCCAGCCAGGTGTCAGGCTTGCTCTGCCATTGGTCGGAATACTTTACGTTGCGAAGTTCATTGAACAGGCTGCGAACTTCCTGCGCGCCGGTGATCCGCACGCGGTTCTTCGCACAATCGACTTCGACATCCCAAGCGGTGAAGGTGGGCTTACCGGGCTCTTCGTAATGTTGATAGACGCCCAATGATTTCGCGCCACCTGGGCGGCTGTAGATGTTATTGGGGTCGCCGTCGGCGATGAACACCTGGTGCTTGCCCAGGCCACCCTGGTAGTGAACCACCCAGAAATCGCCCATCTGCACATCGCCCGCCTGGGCAGCCAGGGCACTGCACAGTAATGCGGCAGGCAAAAGCTGCTTGGTAAAAGCCATCATGGGGCCGTCCCTTTGCCATTATCGGTGAAGACAATAGCTTCACACCCTGAACATAAGGCAAAGGGCTATCTAGTACATTCGTCCTAGGCCCTGTACAAGAAACCGAGAAGACCATCGGCAGCCCAGTTTTGCTGAGCCCCTAATCCCCTAAGGAAAGGAATGCTGTGATGGCAAAGCGTTAAGCCTAGTAAGTGGCTACCGATCTCCTTATCGACAGCCCTGCCTCAGTGACCGCCTGATTGATCACCCCAAGCACTGAAAACGCAACGCCATCGAGCGACTGTTCACCATATGGGTGCTTGGCAGGTATGTCCGTGTCTCACTCTTCAGAAAGCCAGCCAAATCGGAGACAGCCGTTCAGCCCTCACATTCTTATTGCCGATAGAGCGTAGCCGTTGTCCAGCAATCTGTTGATCGCACACCGATTTCATACCTCTGCACCTCGCATGCCCTAAACGAACCAGTACTCTCAAACACACCTAGCAAGTAGGTTGGGCGATCTGCCTTAAGGTGCCAGCATCGTAAATGCCAGCCACTCGTCGAACATGTGCAGAGTCAAACCGTGTACGTACGACCCCAGGAATCGAATTTTCACCAGTCGATCTGGGCAGACATGTCCTTATGCAATAGCTGTTAGGCGCACGTTGAGTAAATAACCAAGACCCACGGCCTTAGCCAAGTGCAAGAGCTTTGGCAAGACATCGCGGGATCATGAAGCGCCACTGGAAGAGCAAGCTTGTCGAACTCAAACCTAGCGTACACATATCTTTCAACGCAGCTTATTGATTCAACTCGTCTTTGTATAAGCAGCCCTCTTACCGATCGGCCGCCGGGCCAAAAACTGGTATAGCTACCTGCCTCGGCTGCCATTTGTACGCTCTTTGCAGTACCGCCGTATGTTCTTCTTGAGCAGCCATTGATGGCAGTAGCACGTTTACTAGGCGACACGTATCCATAAAAGAAAAAAAACACTGTCAAACCCGATCAATTTTCAAACAAAAAAGAATGGCTTCCTGTAGACTTCGCAAGTTTTAAGCGGTACCTCTGCCGCCAAACACAACTCCAACAGGTCGCAGCAAGCATGACTAAGTTTGAAAAGCCTGATCTACATTTCCGAAAAGATATTAACGGACTAAGAGCTTGGGCGGTTGTTTCTGTAATACTCTATCACTTCAGCATCTACGGTTTTTCTGGAGGTTTTGTCGGAGTCGATATTTTTTTTGTAATCTCCGGATTCCTGATGACAGCAATTATTGTCAACGCTCTTGAAAAGGATGGGAAATTTTCAGTTTTAAACTTTTACCTGGCACGAGCCAAAAGGATCCTCCCTGCCCTGCTGGTTCTCTGCATCACGGTTACTATCGCTGGCTGGTTTTACCTGACAGAAACAGAATATGAGACACTGGCCCACCACATAATATCCGCTATAACATTTTTATCCAACATACAATTCTGGAACGAATCCGGATATTTCGATGCAGTATCTTATGACAAATGGCTGCTGCACACATGGTCTCTATCAGTAGAGTGGCAGTTTTATCTGATTCTACCACTTATACTAGTAGCCATCTGGAAACTAAAACCAGGCCGAGTCGCCGCCTTCGTCACAATCTCCCTAGCGTTTGTAGCATCGTTCACCACTTCGGTAATTTTATCGGAGCAACATCCATCCGCTGCATTCTACCTGCTGCCCAGCAGAGCCTGGGAAATGCTAGCCGGGGGCCTGGCATTTTTTATATTTTCCGTTTATAGCCTGCCTAACAAGATAAAAGCAGCCATCGAGATAATCGGTCTTGCACTGATCCTATATTCAATCATGACCATAATACCCAATACCACTTGGCCGGGATGGCATGCCATGTTACCTGTCCTGGGGACAGTTCTTGTACTGGGAGCCTCAAGACAAAACTCTTACTTCACTGGCACACTTCTGGCCCAATGGGTGGGTAACTGGTCATATTCACTGTACCTGTGGCACTGGCCAATAGCTGCAGCCCTTGTTTATCTTGAGTTGAAGACAAGCGTCCCAGCCATCACTGCGGGTCTTATTACCACATTCGTTCTCGGATATCTTTCTTACATCCTGATCGAGAAAACATCCCGAAAAACACTAGGATCCATCAGCAGCCCTAGAGCATTCGCCGCCCTGATGATTGTGGCACTGATGACTCTCGCACCGAGCTTTTTAATTGAAAACTACAACGGAGTTCCAAACAGGAGCTTTTCAGAAAAAGCCGAACTGATCATAGCTGAAGGAAGTAAAAAAAACCCAAGGGCCGATCAATGCTTTGCAGGGGAACTCACCCCTGTCCCAGAGTGCAAGTACGGGGGCGAAACATTAGGCGCCATCGTGTTAGGTGATAGTCATGCCGCCGCAATAGTCAGATCAGTTGAAAGAGCCCTGCCCAACAAAGACTTATATGTCCTGGATTGGTCACTGATGAGCTGCGCAACAATCTCAGGAATAAAAATACGAAACAACAGCAACTATAGATGCTCCGAGTTTCTGGATTATGCAATAAACAAACAAAAATCTTTACCTGCCAACGTGCCCATCATCATAATTAACAGAACATCCGCCTACGTCATTGGAGCGAACGAACCGGATCGGGCAAGAGAACTTGTTGTACCCGACATATACATTACAAAGCTCTACTCGGAACGAACCCCAGAATTCTTCGATGAAATGAAGAACGGCATAATAGATACCGCTTGCGAGCTTGCAAAAACACGACCTGTTTATATGCTCCGACCAATACCCGAGTTAAAAATAAACGTACCAAAGACCATGATTCGTAGAATGGCTATCCCCGGAGATTACGGTCGAGTTTCAATCTCGCTGAATGAATACATGAGCCGTCACGAGTTTGTATTGAACGCTCAAAACTCAGCAGCTGAAAAATGCGGAGTTCATATACTAGATCCAATTCCTTATCTGTGTCGTGATGGCCAATGCTTCGGCGACAAGAATGGTATCCCGCTATATTATGATGACGACCATCTGAACGAACATGGTGACGATGAACTAGTTCCTATGTTTTCAAAAATCTTTGAAAAAGAACAGAAGAGTCAAGCTGTGAAGGTCAGAGAGTAACTCCCAACCGGCATCCCACAGCCCCGCACAATAGCGGGGCCACAACTCAGTAGATCCTTAGAACTTGAAGCCCCAGGCAAGCGTGTACAGAGTTGCGAAGCCGTCCTGCCATCAAGTCATTTCGTATTCAAAGAAACAGGTCATAAGTACACAAGCACCAGCCCATGACCTCTCATAATCCCTGGCCTGGCGGGATAGTCGCCAGTGCAGGTTCGAACCGGACGGAGCCGTGCCGTGGAGCATGAGTCAGTAGACACCTGTGTCAACTCGACTGGCCTTGCCTTACCCTGTACACCAGGCTCGGTGCCTGGCCAGGCACATCATCCAACTGGGCAAAGAGCTGCATGCCAATTTTCTCCAGCACCCGGATGGACGCCGCATGATCCGGCCGGACCAGCGCGAAGACCTCAGGCAAACCAAGCTGCACAAATGCATGCTGCAAGGCATCTTGGCCTAACTGGGTGGCATAGCCCTTGCCCCACGCTTCAACGGCGAAGCGATAACCCAGGTTGACGCGCTGTTCAGCCAGATAGTGGTGATGGGCAATCCCGCCAAAACCCAGGATCTGCTCGGGGGCATCGCTACTGGAAATCGCCCAGGTGCCGTATTGGTACCTGGCCCAGTGTTCGATCCAGCGCTCCAGCAACCGCTCGGCCTCGCCAAGATCGGCCATTGGCCCGGCCGGATTGAAAAGCTGGGTTCGAGGGTCGCCGTAGATACACAAGAGCCGTTGCGCATCGCCAGGCTGTGGTACCCGATAAACCAGGCGTGAAGTATTACCCGTCATGCTTAGTGCTCTTCTCGTCCGATGTTCAACCAACTACCTGCTCGATCCTTGCGCAAAGCAATTCTTTGACTCGGGCACGGTGCGAGTCGAGCAGGCTTGCCAGCCAAGCCTCCTGCACCTGTTCCGACTCGTCTAGCCAGTGGTCCAGTTCACGCATCCTCGAGCTATCCATCCAATGGCGCATGCCAAAGCAATACCAACCCATGAAGAGCTCGCCACCCAACTGCGCAAGGCCTTGGCACATCGCCTCCTGGCGCAACAGCGGTGTCGCTTCGAAATATGTCCAGGCACCTGACCGAACGGACTGGGCCAACCAGGTCAAGGCCTCCACATACACAAACAAGGGTATGGGCAGGCCCAGGGCTGGCTCACCGGGTAAGGGGGCAGCCGCTTCGATATGGGCTCCCAGGGTGGCCATGGCGTCGTAGCTTCGAGCGTCGATCAACTTCTCGACATAGGCCTCGCCATAAACTGCTTTCACCGGATCGCTCCCAAGGACAATGCTGCAGCCATTATCCTCGAACACGCCCTTGATACGAAAACCGCTTTTCACACTTGAGCAGTCAAGCGCGCTGTCCCTGACAAGCCTATCGGCAGAATGAAAACACCAGGGCGCCACTGCCACCTTGGCGACTCAGCAGCCCAGTTGATCGGCCAAGTCCAGGAAGTCCCGTGCATTGATATCGAACCGCTCATCGAACGCGGTATCGACATCGCCCCCCGGCCCGAACTCCAGCGGCCTGGCCACGAACGCGGTTTTCATGCCCAGGGTCCCCGCAGCCAGCAGATCGTACTTGTGACAGGCAACCATCATGGCATCGCCAGCAGCCACGCCCAGATAGCGCAGCGCCATGTCATAAGTCCGTGGATCGGGCTTGAAGGTCCCGACCATCTCGGCAGCGAAAATGGCGTCCCAGGGCAATGCCCCGGCCTTTGAAATATTGACCACCGCACTGACGTCGGCGTTTGACAGGGTCGCCAGCTTGAAGCGGGCCTTGAGTCGATGCAGGCCCTGGACGGCATCGGGCCAGGGAGCGATCGTCTGCCAGGCGAAGTTGATGCGCTCGCGCTCCTCGGGGCCGAGGAATCCAACGTCGTACGCCTCGATGACCTCATCGAGGGCGCTGCGATAGAGGCGATCCACGGACGTCCATGGCCGCCTGCCACAAAGAATGTCATCGAGGGCCGGGCGATACTTGCCTCGCCAGGCATCGACAAAACGGCCCCAGTCGACGCTGGGAGCCCGGGCACCCGCAATGGCTGCCGCCTGTTGCGCGATGCTCGAACGAAAATCGGTGACGGTCCCCTGGACATCGAAAACCAATGCTTGAAGCGTCTTCATTGCCTGTTCTCCGTAACGTCGGGGCGCCAGGATCCAGCCATGTATCGACAAACCCGCATGCTGCACGTTGGGCCTTGTCCACCCGGCCCTCACAACCTTCTTGCCCAAGTGCAGGCCCGACATCCGCCGGGCCCGCCAGGCAAGCTATCTCAAGGGCATTCGCAAGTGGTCGGGCCAAACACCGGACCGCTGCATGGATCCTTGGATGGCCCGAACACCGGGCAAGATGCCTGGGCCGTCAGGGAAAAACCACACAATAGCAATACCGCCAACATCACCTTCTTCATGTTCAACCTCCTGGTCAGTCACCGAAAATCCATATCCCCTGTCGGGACACAGGTTAGTTATTGGGGCACTCGCAAACCGTCGGGGTCGGTCCTAGCACCGGCTTCGTGCAGGGATCGTCCCAGGGGCCCAATACTGCGCAGTCTGCCTGAGCCGTCAACGAGAACATCCAGAGCAGCAGCGAAGCCGCCAGCATCTTCTTTTTCAACATGACCTCCTTGGTCGATATATCGATAACGATACGCGTCCTTTTCTGTAGCCTGACCTTCATCTACAAGGGGCTGGACACTTCTACCCCTCACCCGGCGTGAACCAACCACGACCGGCACTACGCCGAGCCCGACACAGCAAAGACCAGGCTCGCCGAACGCGCCAGTGCGACATACTGTCGCGCCAACCGCCCAGGCAGCAGTCTCAGCCCCCAAAGGCCCACCTGTTCTGCGGGCAAAAGAAAACCGGCGATCGCTCGCCGGTTTTCTCTGGACTTGCAACAGGCAGGACTGCAAGCATCGCTGCCCGCCCCGCCAACCCATCAATGGGGTGCGTGCAGGGTCAGGCGCATCTGCCGGTTCACATCCTTGTACAACAGGTAGCGGAAGCGACCCGGGCCACCGGAGTAGCAGGCCTGCGGGCAGAAGGCACGCAGCCACATGAAGTCGCCGGCCTCGACCTCGACCCAGTCCTGGTTCAGGCGATACACCGCCTTGCCTTCCAGCACATAGAGGCCGTGTTCCATGACGTGGGTCTCGGCGAACGGAATCACGCCACCCGGCTCGAAGTTGACGATGTTGACGTGCATGTCATGGCGCATGTCGCTCATGTCGACGAAGCGCGTGGTACTCCAGCGGCCCTCGGTATCGGGCATCACCCGCGGCTCGATGTCCTGTTCGTTGGTGACGAACGCCTCCGGATACGGCACACCGTCGACCTTCTGGTAGTGCTTGCGGATCCAGTGGAAGCGCGCCTCGGTACCACTGGTGTTACGCAGCTTCCAGTCGGCGGCCGGCGGAATGAAGGCATAGCCACCCGGCGTGAGTACATGTTCCTGGCCTTGCAGGGTCAGCTTCACTTCACCTTCGACGACGAACAGCACCGCTTCGGCGTTGGGGTCCTGCTCGGGCTTGTCGCTACCGCCATTGGGGCCGACTTCGACGATGTACTGGGAGAAGGTTTCAGCGAAACCCGACAGCGGGCGAGCGATGACCCACATGCGCATGTTGTCCCAGTGGGGCAGATGGCTGGTGACGATATCGCGCATCACGCCCTTGGGGATCACCGCGTAGGCTTCGGTGAACATCGCCCGGTCGGTGAGCAGCTCGGTCTGGGCCGGATGCCCGCCATGCGGCGCGTAGTAGGTGGATTTGGACATGGAGACTCTCCTCGTTGTTGTTTTGCTGCCCCGCGCATCAAGGGTGCCAGGGTGGACAAAGCGTCGGGTCGGCGTACCAGGGGCACGGACCGCCATGGCAACCACGATATCCAGCGGCGCACTCATGCACAAATTAAATACAAAAATGCATGACATTCATTTATCAAATGCCAAGCCACCTCAGCCACGGGTGTCCTGGGCCAGTACACGGCACAGTACCCGCGCCAACTCCTTGACCATCGGGTCCGCCGCCGGGCGGTGCAGCAACGCCACTTCGAAGACATCCACCGCGGGCAACCCGGTGGCCTTGGGCAACATGGCATGTTCGGCCGTCACCGCCCGCAGCGGCAGCAGGCCGATGCCCATGCCATCGGCAATGGCCGACTGCAGGCCACTGAGGCTGGAACTGGTGAAACTGATGTGCCAGCGCCGACCGATGGCCTCCAGGGCATTGATCATTTCATCGCGGTACACCCCTCGTGGCGGAAAGGTCACGATAGGCAATGGGTCAAGGTCGATGCAGGGATTCCTGGCGCTGTCCACCCAACGGGTCTTCTCCGGCCAGCAAGCCAGCGCCTCGCGGCTGTTCTGGCGTTGCTTGAGCAACACCAGGTCCAGTTCGCCACGGTCATAGCTGGCGCTCAAGTCGCGGCTCATGCCGCTGGTGACCTCCAGCTTTACCTGGGGGTAGCGTCGATTGAAGGCGGCCAACTGCTCGGTAGTGCGGCCTGCGGCAAAGTCATCCGGCACGCCAATGCGTACCGTCAAGGCCACCGAGGCCCCGGACAATGCTTCGAGCATCTCGTCGTTCAGTGCCAGCAAGCGCCGGGCATAACCCAGCAGCGTCTCGCCCGCCTCGGTAGGCAACACATCGCGATTACCACGCTCGAGCAAGCGATGCCCGGCCATCTCCTCCAGGCGGCGGATCTTCTGGCTGATGGTGGACTGGGTGGAGTGCAGGCGAGTCGCCGCCGTGGTGAAGCTACCGCAATCGGCCACCGTGACAATGGCTCGCAGCAGATCCAGGTCGAACAGGCGGCTATTGGATTTCTCAATGTCGCTCATACTGATATCTGTTTTCTGAATGCATGGCGCCTTTCTACCGGGTCTGGCCCAGGGAAACAATGGCCCGCGCCCCACGGGGCAACGCCTTGCGCAGCGGACATCAGGCGCCCACGGCAGATATTTTTCCAGGGCAGCAAGATGTATCAACATGTAACAGAGTAGGATGAGGCTGCGGTCCGTTCGATCCCTGACCCTGCTCTGGAGATGCTGAAAATGAAGTTGAGCTGCCTCAAGGTGTTCCTGATAAGCGCCACCCTTCTACTGGGCGCCTGCTCCAGTTCGGCGACCCACCCCTGCTATTCAGACAAGTGCCGACTCGGGGGCGGCGTGAACAATTTGAATCTCAACGGCAGCAGCGCCCTGGGCAACAGCTTCAATGAGTACGGCTCGACCCTGCTGCACGACTGAAAAGCCTGTGCCCCGGGTCCGGGGCACTGTCGAGAGCGGGCAGTTCGCACAGCGCCCTGCCCCTCCAACCTGACGCTGTACTCAGCCCTTGTTTCTGTTCTTCGCCCCGCCCTGGCGGGCCTTGAAGCGCGGGTTGGATTTGCAGATCACATAGATGCGACCGCGACGCTTGACGATCTGGCAGTCACGGTGACGGTTCTTGGCTTCCTTGAGGGATGACAGGACTTTCATGGGGACGACTCCTAGAACAAAAATAATGTAATAACATATCTTATTCTCCAATGAGAATGGTTATCAACAAAAAGTCTCTTTATGGCAGGTCGTCTCTGGTCACCCATGGGCAACCTGCCAACTAAAGACCGACGATCCATGGCCGCTAACCTGGGTTCAACCCTCACTCATGGAAGCAGTGTCATGGAAATCAACAATCGCCCTTTCCCCCCGTTGACCAGTGGCGGCACCCTGCCCGGCATCAACCTTCCACCGGCTGACAAATCCCCCCCCCCTGACAGCCGAACAGAAAGAAGCCCTGGAAAAGCTCAGGGATGCGTTCAAGAACCAGACCCCAGCCCCAACCGGCGTCAAACCGACAAGCACTTCGCTGATCGACGAAGTGGTCTGATACTAAAAACCCGTGGTGCCGGCCTGCCGGCACCCTCGCGAAACACGGCGTCGTCTTCCCCGTCATGGCAAACGCCCGCTCGTTACCACGTCACCTCGCTCATCCCCCCACCGCCTTTGCCACCACTGCCGAGCCTGCGAACGCTGGTATTACGCCGCGACGCCCCTTGCACTGGCGCTGCCGGCCTTGCGAAGCTATCGCCCGCCTGATGACAACAAGGAACGGCCATGAACCGTATCGAGCACCTGGGCCTGCTGGCCCGCTATAACCAGTGGATGAATGCCAAGCTGTACCAGGCCGCCATGCAGTTGCCCGACGAGCAGATCGCCCTGGACCGGCAGGCCTTCTTCGGTTCGATCCTCGGAACCCTCAACCACCTGATGGCCGGCGATACCATCTGGCTCAAGCGCTTTACCCAGCACCCCGCCCATCATCCGGCCCTGGCGCCGTTGCAGCAGGTGGCGACCCCGCAAAACCTCAGGAGCCTGCTATACCCCGAGATCCGCTCGCTGTGGCAACAGCGCCAGTGGCTGGACCAGCTGATCCTGGACTTTACCCACGCCCTGACCGACAGCGACCTGGACACCGTCCTGCACTACAGCAACACCCAGGGTATCGCTGCCGAGCGCAGCTTCTACGCCCTGCTGGTGCATTTCTTCAACCACCAGACCCACCATCGCGGCCAGGCCACGACCCTGCTGTTCCAGGCCGGGGTGGACGTGGGAGGCACCGACCTGCTGGCCCTGATCCCCTCGACGCTCTGATCAGGCCTCGGACCAGCGCTGGCGCAGCAACGGCAACCCGCGCTCACGCCAGAACGACGGGGAAATCCCACCGCTGGACATGCCGCCGTGGGCAAAGGACTCGACGAAAAAATGCCCCTGGGTATCAAGAGGCCTGCTGGTCAGTTGTTCGAATGCCTCGGCAAGCACGGCATCCAGTTGCTGCTGGCTGCCCGGCCAGGGCGTTGCGGCCAACTGCGCGGCCATCGCCCGCCACAGGTAAGGATCGCCTCGCAACCCCCAGGACACAGGCTGCGGCTCGAACAACTGATCGATGGTACGAACATCCCTCATGCACGACTCCAGGTGGCACGTGATTATTTATCCGCGCCCAATCTAGCCTGCACAGCGGCCTTCTGCGAACATGCGCGCGCAAAATCCCCCTGCTAAGGAATGGCACCATCAGAACCCTCCGTGTCGTAATCGCACTCTGCCTGCTCAGCCTGGTGGGCTGCGGAACCCTGATTGCCCGCACGCCCAACTCACACAGCCACTACGACTACTACAAAGGCACCCAGGCCAATGTCGAGCTGCTGACCATGCGCGGCGCCACGGGCTATTCCGGCTACACCACGGTGTTCTGCTGGATGAGCATCGTCTGCCCGGTAGTAGCCATCGTCAGCCTGCCAGTGGATGTAGTCGCCGACACCGCGCTGCTGCCCTACGACGCCATCAACGACTGACCCTCTCCCGGCATCGCGCCCGGGGCACTGAATGGAATCCCGATCATCCGAACCCTCAACACCCTGTTGCTGCTCCACACCCTGCTGCTGGCCGGCTGCGGTACCTACATGGCCCGTGGCGGCGCGCTGGATTGGCGCGATGACCGCTACTACCGCAGCACCCAGACCAGCGCCCAGGTCCTCACCGGCTACGACCTGGAAGGCTACGGCCGGATGATCACCGGCGGCTGCTGGGCCATGGTGGTGTGCCCCATCGCAATCATCGTGACCCTGCCGGCCGACGCCTTGCTCGACACCGTATTGCTGCCCTATGACGCCATGCAGCCGGAACGCCCCAAGCGCAACCTGAATGCCAAGAAACAGCCACCCATGCCTGAAGACGCACCTGCAGCAACCGCCAACTACCAGGGCAGCCCATCACTGACCGAGCCCCATCCATGAGCACCGGCATCATCGCTAAAACAGCCGGGATCCTGTGCCTGTCACTGTGCCTGTCCGGCTGCGGCACCACCCTGGCACGGGTGAACCGCAACTATGTCAGTGACTTCTCGATCTTCAAGGGCACCCAGGAGACCCTGCGCCTACTCGGACTCATCGAGCCGACCAACGAATTTCATCGGCGCTTGTACTCCAAGTGCTCGAAGATAGTGATCTGCCAGGTCAGCGCAGTCATGGTCTCGTTGCCCTTCGATGGCTTCGTGGACCTGCTGTTCTTGCCCTATGACCTGTGGCGGCGCTACGCCTGATCCGACGTGCACGACTCCTGGGCCATCCGCGAAACCTGGCAACGCTGCCCCAGGCGATCCACATGGGGACGGCCGAACAGATAGCCCTGTCCCCACTCGCCACCACAATCGCTGGCCAACTCCTGGTCGGCGATGCTTTCCAGGCCCTCGACGATCACGCAGGGCGCCAGGGTCTTGCACAACTGCACCAGGTGACCAAGGGTCTGGGCGCTGTTGGCCTCGCCACGGGCGCGCTGGATATAGCCCTTATCGATCTTGACGATGTCGGGCCGGGTCTGGCGGATGAACTCCAGGGTGCCCACGCCTGCACCGAAATCGTCGATGGCCACCCGGCAACCCAATCCACGCAGGCAGCGGACAAACTCGCTGGCGGCCTCGATACTCGGCGGAGCGGCACTTTCGGTGATCTCGATGACCAACCGGGCCGCCACCGAAGGTGCCTCGCGCAATGCCTCGATGATCTCGAGCCAAAAGGAATCGATGACCGCGCTACGGGCCGAGATGTTGCAACCCAGGCGCAGGCGGTCATCCCGGTGCAGGCAGGCGATCACGCAGAGCACCACGTTGCGGTCCAGCTCGCGCATCAGCGCCTGCTTCTCCAGGTGGGCCAGGGGATAGGTATCGCCACCCTGGGCATCGATACGCCGCAGCAGCCCCTCGTGGTACAGCACCCGACTGCTGTCCGCCAGCCATACCACCGGCTGGAACGCCAGCATCAAGCGGCCATCGGCCAGCTCTCGATAAAAGTCTTTGATGCTCTGCATGTCTGATCCCTAGGCAAGACAACGGCCCCCCCCGGCAAGCCTTGCGCTAAAGCCAGCGCGGCGATCCCCGGGGGCCCCTGCCCGACCATGATCGACCCTCCCTCGGTCCGTGAGGAAGTGTTCCCGGACACCTTTCGCTTGTCCTCGGGAACCTGCCCCGCTGCTTAATCGTCTGCGATCTTTTGTTTATTGCAATCATGCCCAAGGCCGCACCGGCATCGTTTAGCCACCAGTCCAGGAAGACCTATGCACAGAATGACCAGCGCCAGCTTTCGGGTGCTCGCCGATGTCATGAGAGAGGGCGGCGCCAACGTTGACGCCCTGCTCAAGCAATTCGGCAGCAGCATCCAGGACGTTGATGAAAATCCCAAGGGCGTCAGGCTGGAACTGGTCTATCAGGTGATGAAAGAGGCCACCCGCAGCACAGGGAACCCTGACCTGGGCCTGCTGGCCTACAACAAGGCCCACCCGGCCAACCTCAAGGCATTGGGCTACGCGGTGATGTCCTGTGCGACCCTGGGGACGGCGCTGCAGCGCCTGGTGGACTACCACGCACTGATCAGCAACGGCTTCTGCATGTGCCTGGAGCGCAAGCCCCATGCCCTGACGCTGATCGGCTTCGATATCACCGCCGAGCCCTCGCTGATCCCCCGGGCAGTGGTCGATGCCGGCGCCGCCCAGACCCTGGGCCTGCTGCACTGGCTACTGCCCCAGCAAAAACTCCAGCCCCTGGCTGCAGCCTTCACCTACCCGGAACCGGTGGACACCCGGGCCTTGCGGCACTTGCTGGGAGACAACCTGCAGTTCTGCGCACCACACAACAGCCTGACCTTCAGCAGCCAGGACTGTGCGATCGCGCTGCCCAGCGCCGACCCGGCCCTGGATGTACTGCACATGGAGTACGCCCGCACTCGGCTCAACGTACTGCTCAGTGGTTCGATGACCGCCCGGGTCCGCCGGGCCTTGTCCGAATGCCTGGCCAGGGGGGCCCCCAGCGACCTGCCACACATCGCCAAGATGGTGGGGGTCAGCACCCGCAGCCTGCAACGGCGCCTGGGCCATGAAGACGTGCACTTCTCGGCGTTGCAGGACGAAGCCCGGCTGATGCTCGCCCACAGCTTCTTGCGCAACTCCATGCGCAGCGTGAAGTACATCGGTGCACTGTTGGGGTTTCGCGACCAGAGCAGCTTTCACAAGGCCTGCATGCGTTGGTTCGGCATGACCCCGGGGCGCTATCGCGAGCAATAGCCAACGCCAGGCACGGGCCTGGCGCAGATGCAACGACAGTGGATCAGTGACGGGCTTGCAGTACTGGCTGCACTTGCGGCATCGCCGAGGAATGGTGATTGAGGATCTTCCATTGCCCATCCAGGCGCTCATAGAGAAAGGTGTAGCGAGCCTGGACCTGTTGCTGCCGGCCATCGGCCGCGGTCAGGGTAAAGGTGTAGACGCCGCTGTCCATTGCCGCATCCGGCCCCAGGTGGCGGATCTGCCGATAGTTGACCAGCCCTACAGGCTTGGACACCAGGAAGTGCTCGAAATAGTCCTGTATCTGCTCAGGGGTGCTGCGCACCAGGTTGGAAACGGTGGGCTGCAATACCGCGTCAGGGGCATACAGGCTGACCACGGCTTGCGCCTTGCCACTTTGCAAGGCGCTGTTCCAGCGCTCGAACAGGCCGGCGATTTCCTGGTCCCGGGCATCCCGCGGTTGCTCGGCCACGGTGCGGTAGACGTAGGGAGTGGCCTCCAGGGCCAGGGCCAGCGGTGCAGCAAAGAACAAGCACAGGGCCAGGGCAGTGGTTTTCAGTTTCATCGAGTGACTCCGGTGGGTTTCAATGCCCTGCACTGTGCCAAGGACCGCCCGGCTCGCCATCGGCCAACTGGAAACCTCGGCCTATGCCATTCGGCAGATAGGCGCAGCGCCAGCCAGCAGGTCTAATGCCCTGCCTCCCCCGATCGTACCGCTGCCCCGGAGCCCGCCCATGTCCAGCCCGTCCCTCGACCCCGCCAGCGCCCTGGCCCTGCGTAGCCAGTACCGACAGGCGCAGAGCCGCGCCGCACGCCTGCGCCTGTTGGTGGATACCGGCCAGGAGCTGCTGCAACTGCCGCCTGCGCAGGTACGCCAGCGAGTGCTGCAGCGAGCCTGCGCCTTCGCCGCCATGGACCATGGCCTGTTGCTGGAATGGGGCACCGATGGCGTGGTGCAGTTGAGTGCCGGGCACGGCAGCAACGAGCACCTGCAAACCTTGCATGCCCAGGCAGGCTCGCCCCTGCAGGAACAGCCATGGCCGGCCAGCCAGGACCCAAGCCTGGTCCGGGTGCCCCTGCAGGGTGCCGACGGGCGGGTCTTCGGCATCCTGCTCCTGGCCAACAGCGTGCCCATCAGCCCGGTGCACAACGAAGACCTGGAATCCCTGCAGCTGTTGGCCACGCTGCTGGCCACGCACCTGGAAAACCAGCGGCTGCTACAGGCCCTGCAAGCTCGTGAGCGCAGCATGTCGGAGCTGGTGCAGCGCCTGTTCAGCGCCCAGGAGGACGAGCGCCGGCGCGTGGCCTACGACTTGCACGACGGCCTGGCGCAAACCCTGGCCGGTCTGCATCAGCGCCTGCAAGGGTTCGCCGGATGCTGTCCGCCGCTGCCAACGCCATTGCACGACCAATTGCAAGCCATCCTGCAGCTGGCCCAGGGCTGCGTAGGCGAAGGCCGGCAGTTGATCGGCGGCTTGCGTCCCCACGTGCTCGACGACTTCGGCCTGCTGCGAGCCATCGATCGCGAGGCCGATCGCCTGCGCGACGCCGGGCTTGCCGTGCACTGGCAACAACGCTGCCCGCAACGCTTGCCAGGCGCTCTGGAAACAGCCCTGTTCCGTATCGCCCAGGAAGCCATCAACAACATTCTCAAGCACGCCGGGGCCAGCCACACCGAGCTGAGCCTGGCCCTGGAGCAGGACCAGGCGGTGCTGTGCATCAGCGACAATGGACGCGGCCTGCCCGATCCCCCTGTCCATGGCCTTGAGCACTGGGGTCAACTGGCGATGCAGGAGCGTGCCCACCTGCTGGGTGGCCATTTCACCTGCGACAGCCAACCCGCAGGTGGCACACGGATCCTGGTGCGCGTTCCCTTGCTGACCCGGGAGCACACGGCATGAGTGCCCCCATACGCCTGGTCCTGGCCGATGATCACGAAGTGACCCGTACCGGTTTCGTCGCCCTGCTCGCAGGCAATCCGGAGCTGACAGTGGTCGGCCAGGCCAGCGATGGCGAGCAAGCCCTGGCCCTGTGCGAGCAACTGCGTCCGGACATCGCCATCCTCGACATCCGCATGCCCAGGCTCAATGGCCTGGGCACCGCACGCCTGTTGGGCCAGCGCCAACCGGCGGTCAAGGTGGTGATCTTCACGATGGACGACAGCCCCGACCACCTGGAAGCCGCCATGGCCGCTGGTGCCGTGGGCTACCTGCTCAAGGATGCCAGCCGGGCCGAGGTGATCGACGCACTGCAGCGGGTCGCCCGGGGCGAAGAAGTCCTTAACGGTGGCGTCAGCGCGCGCCTGCTGCGGCGCCTGACCGAACGCGGCGGCCAGGTGTCCGCGGCCCAGGCCCTGACCGCCCGCGAGCGCCAGGTACTGGGCCTGGTGGCGGGCGGCATGAGCAATCGCCAGATCGGCGAAACGCTCGGCATCACCACCGGCACCGCCAAGGCCCACGTCGAACGGGTCATCGGCAAGCTCGGCGCCGCGGATCGTACCCAGGCCGCCGTGCGTGGTATCGCCCTGGGCCTGGTGGCGCAACCGGGAGGTTCCTGGTCATGAATCTCTTCAACGCCAGGCGCTGGGCCGACCTGCCACTACGGGGCAAGGCCCTGGTGGCGATCTCCCTGCCCTTGGTCATCCTGCTGCTATCGCTGGTGTTGATCTACAGCACCGAGCGCCAGACCGCCCGCGCCGAAGAAGACGTGCGCCGGGTGCTGCAAGTGCAGGGCGATATCCAGGCCGTGCATACCCTGCTGGCCGAAGCCGCCGCCAGCGTGCGTGGTTACCTGCTGACCGGTCGCGAAGACTTCCTGCCAGCCTACCTCCAGGCCCGCCCACGGATCGAGGCGGCCCTGCAACGCCTGGATCGGAATGTGCGCGATGAACGCATGCGCGAGTACCTGCAAACCATCACCCCCCTGATCCGTACCAAGCTCGATGGCCTGGCGGCCCTGCGCAATGGCCGTCGCGACGACGACTCGGTGACGGCGATCCTGATCGACAACAAACGGGTGCTGGACGTGCTGCGTGAGCAGATCAGCGCCATGCGCGTGCGCGAAGACGCCCTGCTGGCCGAACGCACCGGGGCCGCTGCGGCGATCCGCATGCGCTTGCTGCTGGCCACCCTGCTCGCCGCCGGTTGCGGGCTGTTCGGCGCCATCGTCGCGGTGCTGTTGCTGTCGCGCGGCATCGTCACCCGGGTGCAGCAGGTCCAGGTCAATGCCCAGCGCCTGGCGCTGGGCCAACCACTGCTGCCGCAGGCGCCGGAACAGGACGAGATCGGCCAGCTAGGCACACGGTTGGTGCAGGCCGGGCAACTGCTGGCCGAGCGCGAGCGCGCCCTGCGCGACAACGAGGAACGCTTGCGACTGATCATCGATGGCGTCAAGGACTACGGGATCTTCGCCCTGGATACCGCCGGCCGGGTCACCACCTGGAACGTCGGCGCGCAACGGATCAAGGGTTACCGAGAGCAGGAGATCATCGGTCGCCACTTCTCCCTGTTCTACCTGGCCGAAGAATGCCCGCAGCACCCGGACATGGCCCTGCGCGAGGCCACCGCCCATGGCCACTACATGGAGGAGGCCTGGCGCTGTCGCAAGGATGGCAGCCGGTTCTGGGCCAGCGTGGTGATCACCGCGCAGTACGATGCCAGCGGCGCGCTGCGGGGCTTTTCCAAGATCACCCGGGACATCACCGACCGCCGCGCCGCGGAGATCGCCCTGAGCACCGCCCGCGAGGAAGCGGAAAGCGCCAGTCGCGCCAAGAGCGAGTTTCTCTCGCGCATGAGCCATGAATTACGCACGCCGCTGAACGCCATCCTCGGCTTCGCCCAACTGCTGGACATGGACTCCACGGCCGGCCAGCGTCCCCAGGTTGGCCACATCCTGCGGGCCGGCCAACACCTGCTGGGGCTGATCAACGAGGTCCTGGACATCGCCCGGATCGAGGCCGGCCGCCTACCGCTGAATGTCGAGCCCGTGGCCCTGGCCCCGGTACTGCACGAAGCCCTGACCCTGGTCTCGCCCATGGCCGCCGACGCCCATATCCAGCTGGCGCCCCTACCGCCACTGGCGGCAGACAGTGCAGTGATTGCCGACCGCCAGCGGCTGGTACAGATCCTGCTCAACCTGTTGTCCAACGCCATCAAGTACAACCGCCGGGGCGGCCGGGTCAGTATCGAGGTCAACCACTGCCAGGGACGCCAACGCATCAGTGTGATCGATACCGGCGCCGGCATCGCCAGCGAACACTTGGCGCACCTGTTCAAGCCGTTCGAGCGCCTGGGCGCCGACCCCAGCGTCGAAGGCACCGGCCTGGGCCTGGCCCTGAGCAAGAGCCTGCTGGAAATGATGGATGGCAGCCTCCAGGTATGCAGCCGCATCGGCGAGGGCAGCCGCTTCACCCTGGAGCTGCCCTTCGTGCAACTGGCGGAACCTGCGATCACGCCCTCCCTGGCCAAGCCGCAGCCAAGCCCCCCGCCCTCAAGCGGTGCGCCACGCCCCCAGGGCAAGGTCTTGTGCATCGAGGACAACCTGCAAAGCCTGGCGCTGATCGAGACACTGTTGCAGCGCCGCCCGGACATCCGCCTGCTGTCGAGCATGCAGGGCCAGATCGGCCTCGACCTGGCCCGCCAGCACAACCCGCAGATGATCCTGCTGGATGTGAACCTGCCGGACCTCTGTGGCCTGCAGGTACTGCAGCGGCTACGGGCCCTGGGCAGCACCGCCACCACCCCGATCCTGATGATCACCGCCGATGCCAGCCAGGCCACCCATCGCGCCCTGCGCGAGGCCGGAGCCACGGCGATCCTGACCAAGCCGATCCATGTCCCGGTGTTCCTCGCGCACCTGGAAACCTGTTTGCCGGAGCCCACATGACTGCCGATATGCGCATCCTGATCATCGACGACCAGCGCCCCAACCTTGACCTGATGGAACAACTGCTGGCCCGCGAAGGGCTGCACAACGTCCTGGGCAGCACCCAGCCGCTGCGCACCCTGGAGCTGTTCAACAGCTTCGAGCCGGACCTGGTGATCCTCGACCTGCACATGCCCGAGTTCGATGGTTTTGCGGTACTGGAGCAACTCAACCGACGGATTCCGGCCAACGACTACCTGCCGATCCTGGTGCTGACCGCCGACGCCACGCGCGAAACCCGCCTGCGGGCCCTGGCCCTGGGCGCGAGGGACTTCATCAGCAAGCCACTCGACGCCCTGGAAACCCTGCTGCGAATCTGGAACCTGCTGGAAACCCGGGCGCTCTACAAGACCCTGCGCACCCTGGTGCCACCGGAGCACATCGAGCTGCTGCGCCCCGCGCGAACCTGAGTACGCAGGCCCGTGCAGGGATTGCCTGGCGGCAGGGCTCGCCAATGCCTGGCAGCACTATGCCAAGCCCGGAGTCGCCGCCGGCCGGACGCCTGGCCTCCCTCAGGCCGGCTTGGGAATCTCCAGGCCGCGGATCACCGCAGGACGCGCCAGGAAGCGCGCCAACACCCGCTGCACGTTGGGGAAATTGTCGATCCCCACCAGCTCGCCCGCCTCATAGAAGCCGATCAGGTTGCGAATCCAGGGGAAGGTGGCGATATCGGCGATGGTGTAGCGCTCGCCCATGATCCAGTCACGCCCTTGCAGGTGCTTGTCGAGCACCCCCAGCAGGCGCTTGGCTTCGTTGACATAGCGCTCCAGGGGACGCTTGTCCTCGTATTCCTTGCCGGCGAATTTATTGAAGAAACCCACCTGGCCGAACATCGGCCCGATGCCGCCCATCTGGAACATCAGCCACTGGATGGTTTCATAGCGGGCCGCCGACTCCTGGGCCAGCAGTTGCCCACTCTTGTCGGCCAGGTAGATCAGGATCGCCCCGGACTCGAACAACGCCAGCGGCTGCTCGCCCGGGCCATGGGGATCGAGGATCGCCGGGATCTTGTTGTTGGGGCTGACACTGAGGAACTCGGGTGTCATCTGGTCCTGGGTGTCGAAGCTGACCCGGTGCGCCTCATAAGGCAGGCCGATCTCCTCGAGCATGATCGAGACCTTGACTCCGTTGGGGGTGGGCAGGGAGTACAACTGGATCCAGTCGGGAAATTGCGCAGGCCATTTCTGGGTGACGGCAAAAGCGGAAAGATCGGTCATGACAGGCTTCCAGTCTCAATCAAAAGGGGAACAGCGCCACAGGCGGGCAATCGCGAGGAATTATCCGTCGGCGATTCTTAAATCGGCAACCAGCAACGCTCAATCTGCCGATGATCGAACCAAATGCCATCCAGGGACTCAGAACCCACGGCTTCGACAGGCCGAAGCAACGACAGGGAACCTCGGTTTGTCAGCCATCATGAATGCCTGCCAAGAATGACAAACCCATGAACTTGCCCCACCGCCTTGCCCGCTACGTCCTGCACCGCCGCTACCTGCCACTCCCCGCCCTGCTGCTGGGCAGTACTTTGTGCCTGTCACTGGAATCCAGCGCCAGCCGCGTACAACCAGCGGATGGCACCCAGACCCTGGTCTTTTTGCGCCACGCGGAAAAACCCGCCGGCGGCCTTGGCCAACTCAATTGCCAGGGCCTGAACCGGGCCATCGACCTGGCCTCGCTGCTGCCGGAAAAATTCGGCAAGGCGCAGTACGTGTTCGCCGCCGACCCGACGCGCAACGTCGAGGAAGGCGAGCTGGACAACTCCTACAGCTACATCCGCCCCTTGATGACCATCAGCCCCAGCGCCATCAAGCTCGGCCTGCCGGTGAACATCGACTTCGCCGCCAATGACACCAGCGAGCTGGCGGACGAGCTGCTGCATGATCGCTACCACAACTCGATCATCTACACCGCCTGGTCCCACGGCTACCTGCCGGAGTTGATCAACAAGGTCGCTGAAGAGGCCGTGGGCGAAAAGCACTCCATCACCGAAGACTGGGCCTCCAACGACTTCGACTCGTTGTACGTACTGACCCTGACCTGGCGCAATGGCAAGGCCAGCCTGCACAGCCAGAGCTACAAGCAGGGCCTGGACAACGGCGCGCATGAGTGCCCGAGCTGATCAGCCCAGGGCATTGCAGGCAGTGCGAGAGCTGAACCGGTAGGGAGGCTTGACCGGCAGCAGGCAAGCACGGGACGCCTTCGCAACCGCAGCTTCGCCTCAGGCCGCCCGCCCCAACCGTTCGCGACCATGGACCAGTTGCAAGGTGACCTCGGCCACCCGCTGGCCAAGATGCCGGGCAGTGGCGAGATCGGCTTCCGGCGGCGCGGTCTGCGCGCTTTCATCGACATTCGACTGGGCCCCGGCCCCCAGCCAGAAACCCAGGCGGTTGAGGTCGGCGGCAGAACCGCTGGAACTGTTGTTGGCCGGCGGCAGGCTCATGTTGACCCAATGCATGCCGTGCTGGGCGGCGAACAGCGCCAGTTGCACCAGGGTGGCCAGTTTGTCTCCGGCCTGGGCACCTGAGTTGGTGAAGCCGGCAGCCACCTTGTCGCGCCAGGTATAACCATTGGACATGACCGTGCTCGAGGTCATTTCCTGGAACGCCTTGAAGGCGGCCGACACGTTACCCAGGTAGGTGGGCGAGCCAAAGATGATGCCGTCGGCCTGGTTCAGCAGTTCCAGCTGTGCAGCGGCCTGCTCGAGGTCGAGCAACACCGCCTGTACCCCCGGGACCTGGGCCACGCCCTCGGCAACGGCTCGCGCCTGACGCTCGGTATGGCCATAGCCACTGTGATAGACCACGGCGACCTGCGGTTGGATCAAAGTCATGCGATTGCTCCCAATAAAGTGTCCATGCGTTGCAGAAATACCGGCCACAAGGCGCCGATCCGCCCGGCGCTGAGCTGGTCGCTGGCGCCAAATCCGGAATGTTCGAGATGAATCAGGGTGCCACCAGCATTGGCCGTCAGGCTCCAGGTCACCAGGGTTTGCAGGCCGTTGACCGACTCGGTGCCATTGCCCCAGCGGTAGGCCAGCCGATGCGGCGCCTCCACCGTCAGCACCTCGCAATGGGTGATCCCGGACCAGCCCGGCAGAGGCTTAGCACGCACCGTGAAGCGATGGCCGACCACGGGCATGAAGTCGTTGTTCAGCAGCCATTCGTCCATCAACCAGGACTCGGTCAGGGCACGCCAGACCTTTTCCGGTGGATGCGACACTTGCCGCTGGAATACCAGGGTTCGATCGTCATCCGGGATGGGGTTCATGTGTCCATGCGCCCCAACAGGTCTTCCAGCGAATCGAGTCGTTTATTCCAGAACTCGCTGTAGAAGCTCATCCAGTCGATCAGCGGCGCCAGCCCGTCAGGCTGGATGCAGTAGAAGGTCTCGCGACCGGCACGTCGGTCCTGCACCAGGCCGGCGCGCTTGAGCACCGCCAGGTGCTTGGATACCGCCGGCTGGGAGATCCCGGCCTGGGCCGTCATCGCATGCACCGATTGCTCACCCTGCTGCGCCAAGCTCTGGAACAGGCTGCGCCGTGTGCGATCGCCCAAAGCACTGAACAGGAGGTCAGTCGAAGTGTTCATCAATACATAGCTCAAAAGTTATGAATCGAAACCATAACTTTTGAGTTATTAGTTGTCAACGACTCCATCCCGGAAAAGATGGCGCCATGATCGATTCAGCAACCGGATCGGCCATGGGCTAAAATCGGCACTTATTGTCTTCGTGCGGAAACCCCCTTCATGTCCAACCTCGTCTCCACCCAGCCTGCCCGTGGCTGGTCGCTCTGGTGGAAACCCCTGCTGTTCCTGCTGGTTGCCGCTATCGGCCTGTACTACGTGAAGTGGTCGCCCTACTACCTCAAGGCCTTTACCGCCGCCGACAGCCACAGCATCGGCGCCTCGATCCTCAATGACCAGCAGACCTCCCCCTGGAGCGCGGCCCTGGCCTACGCCCAGGTGTATTTCCTGGCGATCTGGAAAGCGGCCGTGCTGGCGGTGATCCTGGGATCGCTGTTGCAGGTGCTGATTCCCCGGGACTGGCTGCTGCGCCTGTTCGGCCGCGCCGGCTTCGGCTCGACCCTGCGTGGCGGCCTGTTCGCCCTGCCCGGCATGATGTGCTCCTGCTGCGCCGCGCCGGTGGCCGCCGGCCTGCGTCGGCAGAACGTGTCGGTGGGCGCGGCCCTGGCCTTCTGGATCGCCAACCCGGTGCTCAACCCCGCGACCCTGGTGTTCATGGGCTTCGTCCTGGGCTGGGGTTTCACGGCCCTGCGCCTGGTGGCCGGCATCGTCCTGGTGTTGGGCGTCTCGCTGGTCGCCCAACGCGTGGCGCGCCCCGAACAACTGCCCGAAGCGGCCGTGGAAGCCGTGGTGGAGGCCGGTACGCCGAACGAGCAACCATTCCTCGTGCGCTGGGGCAAGACCCTGCGGCAACTGTTCTGGAGCACCATCCCGATCTATATCCTCGCCGTCCTGCTGCTGGGCGCGGCACGGGTCTGGCTGTTCCCCCACATCGATGGAGCCATGGGCAACAGCCTGCTGTGGCTGGTGCCCCTGGCAATCGCCGGAACCCTGTTCGTGATTCCCACCGCCGCGGAAATCCCCATCGTCCAGACCATGATGACCCTGGGCCTGGGCACCGGGCCTGCCGTGGCCCTGCTGATGACCCTGCCGAGCATCAGCCTGCCTTCGCTGCTGATGCTGCGAAAGGACTTCGACGCCCGGGTGCTGGTGACCGTGGCCGTGCTGACCATGCTGGTCGGCATCGTCTGCGGCCTGGTGGGCGCCGCCCTGCTGTAACCCTTGCCCTGAACGCAGCCAAGCGCCAGCGCGGCTGCGACCGGGTACGCAGCACCCGCAAAGCAGGCACCGCGCTCATCCCGAAAATACTCACTGGCAGGTTTGGCGAGGACTGCGCCCTCGTGCGCAGCCTCGCAGGCTCGACAGCAGCTACAGGGTGGGCGGGCGCTGGCGCAGGTAATCGAGGACGGCGGCATGGTCGCCAACGAACTCGATGCGCGCCCCCTTGCTCTCGCGCTGGAAGGCATACATCGGGTCGTAGTACTCGCTCAGCAGGCCCTCGATCCAGCCTCGGTGGCGCTCCACATCGCCACTGCGTCCCTGCTCGACCAGAGCGGCCTCCATCAACGCCAGCAGCCGCTGATGGCGCTCGCCACCCAGGCGCTTGCGGATCTTGTTCAAGCTCTCCAGCAGGCGCTGGGTAAACAACGCGAAGCCCTGCTCGCCGTGCACGGCTACGAACTCCGCGCACAGGTCCACCACATAGTCCTGGAGAATCCGCTGCACCCGGTGTTCCAGGCGATCCTCCAACCAGACCATGGGCGCCACCTGCATGCCCTGATGCAGCGCAAGTGGCAAGGCACAACTGCCGATCATGCGGTTCTCGTCTTCCACGACGAAGCCCTGCAGCCCACGCTGGCGCTTCTTCAGCACATCCACTGCCAGGCGATTCTCGAAGTCGATGTTGCTCGGCTGCCCGGTGGCACGCCGGCCGAAGCTCGAACCCCGGTGGTTGGCATGGCCTTCGAGGTCCAGGGCGTTATCCAACTGCCCCAGCACCTGGGTCTTGCCGGTGCCGGTCATGCCTCCCAGCAGCACGAAGTCGCACTGCTGCATGGCCTGCTCCACCGTTTCCAGAAGAAAGGTCCGCATGGCCTTGTAGCCACCGCCCACCCGTGGGTAGTCGATGCCGGCCTCGTCCCGCAGCCACTGCTGGACGATCTGCGAACGCAAGCCGCCGCGGAAGCAATACAACAAGCCATCGGGGTGGGCCCGGGCGAAATCGGCCCAGGCCTGGATGCGCTCGGCCTTGATCGCCCCGGACACCAGCTGGTGCCCGAGGACGATCGCCGCCTGCTGGCCCTGCTGCTTGTAGCAGGTGCCGACCCGCTGGCGCTCCTGGTCGGTCATCAGCGGCAGGTTGAGCACCCCGGGAAAGGCGCCCTTGGTGAATTCGATCGGCGCACGGGTGTCCATCATCGGCCGGTCGTTGAGGAAGATCTCGCGGTAATCGGTGTAGTCCAGGGACATCAGCACACCTCGACCGCGTGACTCTGTCGCTCCAGCAGCTCGCCAATAGGCGCCAGCTCCAGACCCAGCTCCGCCGCCAGGGCGAGGAATTCGGCATTGCCCTCAGGCGTCACCGCCACCAGCAGTCCACCGCTGGTCTGCGGGTCGCACAGCACCCGCTTGTGCAGCTCCTGGATACGCCCGACCTTGTCGGCATAGCTGCTGTAGTTGCGCAAGGTGCCGCCCGGCACGCACCCCTGGTCCAGGTAGTACTCGACGCCGGGCAGACGCGGTACGCGGTCGTAATGGATACGCGCGGTCAAGCCACTGCCGTCGGCCATTTCCACCAGGTGCCCGAGCAGGCCGAAGCCGGTGACGTCGGTCATCGCCGTGACCCCTTCGAGCTTGCCGAAGCGGCTGCCGGGTTTGTTCAGGGTGCACATCCAGTCACGGGCCAGGCCGACGTCGGCATCGCGCAGCTTGCCTTTCTTCTCGGCGGTGGTGAGCACGCCGATCCCCAGCGGCTTGGTCAGGTACAGCAGGCAACCGGCGGTAGCGGTGTCGTTGCGCTTCATAAAGCGTTTTTCCACCAGGCCCGTCACCGCCAGGCCGAAAATCGGCTCGGGGGCATCGATCGAGTGGCCGCCCGCCAGGGGAATGCCCGCGGCATCGCACACTGCGCGTCCGCCCCGGATCACTTCGCGGGCGACTTCCGGGGCCAGCACGTTCACCGGCCAGCCGAGAATGGCGATGGCCATCAAGGGATCGCCGCCCATGGCGTAGATGTCGCTGATGGCATTGGTGGCGGCAATGCGGCCGAAATCGAAGGGATCATCGACGATGGGCATGAAGAAGTCGGTGGTGGAGACCACCCCGCGTTCACCGTCGATGGCGTAGACCGCCGCGTCATCGCGCGAGGCGTTGCCCACCCACAGCTTGGGATCGAGGTTCTGCGCCCCGCTACCGGCCAGGATGACCTCCAGCACCTGGGGCGAAATCTTGCAACCACAACCGGCTCCGTGGCTGTACTGGGTCAGGCGAATCGGCTCGCTCATGGGGCACCTCGTCAAGTCTGGGACGGGGATTCTAGCAGAGCCCTCAGGCCCCCGGTCGTGGCGTCCCCTGGTGGAACAGCATCTGCCAGCGCCCTTCGGAACAGCGCCACAGCGAACTGCGCCAGGCACTGCTGGCCACTCGTCCGGGCGCTGCGGCGTTATGGCACAGGTAGGTGGCCTGGGCCAGGTCGGCTGCCAGCCACTGAACGGCAAACTGCTCGATGTGCCGCTCGATAAACGACTCCTGCACCAGGCTGGCGAGCACCTGGGCCTTGTTCCAGCGCCCGCCGCTGGCGCCGAACTCGAGGAACTCATCAGCCAGCAAGGCATCCAGTGCCTGGCGATCGCCCCGCACGTCGGCTTCCTGCAACCGACGCTCGAGCAGCAACAAGTGTTCGGACAGATTCATCTTTCCCCCAGTATTGGCCATGCCTGGACAGCGCACTCTAGCACCTGCGCCGTACTGCGGCCGGTGCCTGCACGGTATGCAAAGATCCCGGGCTTTGGTTAGGCTTGCAGCGCCCTGCCCGGGCCTGATTGCCCCACCACACACAAAAGCGCCACCCCAGGCCACCTCCTCCTGGCCGGGTAAGGCGCTGACGGAGCCCGCCATGAAGTTCAGCACCCAGTCCATCGCCCGCAAGCTCAAGTTCCACCAATTGGTGGTCTTCGAACAAGTGTTGCAAAGCGGCTCGCTGGTCCGCGCCTCCCAGGCCCTGAACCTGACTCAACCGGCGGTGACCAAGATCATCCATGAGCTGGAATCCTACTTCGAAGCGCCGCTACTGATCCGGAGCAACCGGGGGGTGAGCGCCACCGAACTGGGGCAGGTGGTGGTGCAGCGTGCCAAGTCGCTTCTTGCGGAGTTGCGGGCCCTGACCGATGAGGTCAACGCCTTCCAGGAAGGCACCTCGGGGCACGTGATGGTGGGCACCCTGATCTCGGCCTCCACCTCGTTGCTGCCCCGGGCCATTCAATTGCTCAAGCAACAAGCCCCTGGCGTGCTGGTATCGCTGCGGGTGGGGCAAATGGACCAGTTGTTCCCGGCGCTCGCGGTAGGTGATGTCGACCTGGTGGTAGGCCGGGTCCCAGACGACTGGCAATGGCGCAGCGAAGCCCTGGAAGTCGAAGTGTTGTACCGCGAGGACCTGAGCATCGTCGCCGGTGCCCGGCACCCGATGCATCGCCAGGCGCCGGTCAGCCTCCAACAATTGCACGCTTACCCCTGGGTGCTGCCGACTCGCGACTCACTGCTACGCCGCACCTGCGATCGATTGTTTGCCGATAACGGACTGCCGACCCCGGACAACGTCGCCGAGTCGCTGTCGATCCTGACCAACATCACCCTGATGCAGGACCAGCGCACCGTCGCACTGATGCCATTCGAAGCCTCCCGACAGTTCATCCAGGCCGGCATGCTCAAGGCCTTCGACCTGGGAACCGCGCTGCAATTCGGCGACATCGGCTGCTTCAGCTCCGCCCAGCGCAAGCTGGGACCCGCCGCCCGCTTGTTTCGCCAATGCCTGGACCAGGCCCGAAACCAATCCATCACCGAAGAGCACCCAGCCTGATCCAGTATTCCAAACACTAATACCCAACCACTTAATATTGATTATTCACTAATACCGGGTCTTCCTACACTCGCCCCGAAACCCACGTTTCGGAGGCTCAAGTGTCCACTCCCCTGCTGCGTCATTTCATCGACGGCGAGTTTGTCGCCAGCACCAAGACCTTTGCCAATATCTCCCCTGTAGACGGTCGCTTGCTGGGGCAGGTCTGCGAGGCCGACCGGCCCCTGGTCGAACGCGCGGTAGCCGCGGCCAAGGCCGCGCAATCGGGCCCCTGGGCCCACTACAGCGCCAGCCAGCGCGCCGATCTGTTGCTGGACATCGCCAACGGTATCCAGCGCCGCTTCGAGGCATTCGTCGCGGCCGAAGTCGCCGACACCGGGCGCCCGGTGCAGCAGGCCCGGACCCTGGACGTGGCCCGGGCAGTACAGAACTTTCGCACCTTCGCCGAACTGCTGCGCCAGTCCGGTAGCGAGCTCTTCGAAATGCGCAGCGCCGATGGCAACGACGTCTTCAGCTACAGCGTGCGCAAGCCCCATGGCGTGGTAGCGATCATTTCCCCCTGGAACCTGCCGCTGTTGCTGCTGACCTGGAAAGTCGCCCCGGCCCTGGCCTGCGGCAACTCGGTGGTGATCAAGCCTTCGGAAGAAACCCCATCCACGGCCACCTTGCTGGCCGAGGTGATGCAAGAGGCCGGAGTACCGGCCGGGGCCTTCAACCTGGTACACGGCTTCGGCCCGAACTCGGCCGGAGAATTCCTCACCACCCACCCAGACGTCGACGCGATCACCTTCACCGGCGAATCGCGCACCGGTGCCACCATCATGAAAGCCGCCGCCGAGGGCGTGCGCGAGGTGTCCTTCGAACTGGGAGGCAAGAACGCCGCAGTGGTGTTCGCCGACTGCGATTTCGACGCCGCGGTCGCCGGAGTGTTGCGCTCCAGCTTCACCAACTCCGGCCAGGTGTGCCTGTGCTCGGAGCGGGTGTACGTCGAGCGGCCGATCTATGAGCGCTTCGTCGCCGCCCTCAAGGCTGGGGCCGAGCAATTGAAGATCGGCTACCCCGACGAAGACGGGGTGAACATGGGCTCGCTGATTTCCCACAAGCACCGGGACAAGGTCCTGGGCTACTTCCAGCTGGCCCTGGAGGAAGGCGCGACCCTGGTCAGCGGCGGCGCTGTCCCACATTTTGGCGATGCCCGAGACCAGGGCGCCTACGTCCAGCCCACTCTCTGGACCGACCTGCCGGATCACGCTCGTTGCCTGCGTGAAGAGATATTCGGCCCGGTCTGTCACATCGCCCCGTTCGACAGCGAGGAAGAAGTACTGCGCCGGGTCAACGATTCGGCCTACGGCCTGGCCACGGCCCTCTGGACCCGCGACCTGAAGCGCGCCCACCAGCTGTCACGGCGTTTCCGCGTCGGCATGGTCTGGGTCAACACCTGGTTCCTGCGCGACCTGCGTACCCCCTTCGGCGGCACCCGGCTCTCGGGCCTGGGTCGCGAAGGCGGCCGCCACTCCCTGGATTTCTACTCCGAGATCACCACCATCTGCGTCAACCCCTGAGGGCCTCAACATGCATGCAGACCTGATCGAAGCGGCACACCGCTTGCGCCAGGCCCAACTCGACGGCCAACCCTGCGCCCCGGTACGCGAGCTGATCGCCCGGGCCGCCGCGCAACAGCCGCAGTCCGCCCTGATCGACCTGGCCTACCAGGTACAGCGCTACAACAACAGCGCGGCCATCGATGCCGGGCGTCGTCCGGTGGGCCACAAGATCGGCCTGACTTCCCGTGCCGTGCAAAAACAACTGGGGGTGGACCAGCCGGACTTTGGCCAGCTGTTCGCCGACATGGCGCGCGGCGACGGCCAACCCATCGCCTGGAGCGATACCTGCCAGCCCAAGGTCGAGGCCGAAGTCGCCCTGGTCCTGGAGCGCGACCTGCCCCATGAGCGCCATACCCTGGCCGACCTGATCCGCGCCACCGCCTTCGCCCTGCCCGCCATCGAGATCGTCGGCAGTCGCATTGCCCAGTGGGATATCCAATTGAGCGACACCATCGCCGACAACGCTTCCAGTGGGCTGTTCGTCCTCGGCAGTTGCCCTGTGTCCCTGGACCGCCTCGACCTGGTGCGTTGCGGCATGAGCATGACCCAAGGCGGCGAACCCGTCTCGGTGGGCGTCGGCGCCGCATGCCTGGACAACCCCTTGAATGCCGCCCTGTGGCTGGCCGACACGCTGGTCCGTCTGGGCACGCCTCTGCGTGCTGGCGACATTCTGCTTACCGGCGCCCTCGGCCCCATGGTGGCGGTCAAGCCAGGGCAGCGCTTCACCGCCCATATCCAGGGCCTGGGCAGCGTCAGCGCCGCCTTCGCCAGAGCCCAATAGACCGGAGCCCATCATGACCACAACCCTCAAGGCCGCGATCATCGGCTCGGGCAATATCGGCACCGACCTGATGCTGAAGATCCTGCGCCAGGCCCGGCACCTGCAACTGACCGCCATGGTCGGCATCGACCCCGCCTCCGATGGCCTGGAGCGGGCCCGGCGCCTGGGCGTAGCCACTACCCACGAAGGCGTCGAAGGGCTGCTGCGCATGCCCGAGTTCAGCGCCATCGACATCGTCTTCGACGCCACCTCGGCCGCCGCCCACCAACACCACGAGGCCGTACTGCGCCAGGCCAAACCCAGCATCCGCCTGATCGACCTGACCCCGGCGGCGATCGGCCCCTATTGCATCCCGGTGGTCAACCTGGAACAGCACCTGGACAGCCTTAACCTGAACATGGTGACCTGCGGCGGCCAGGCCACCATTCCCATGGTGGCTGCAATCTCCCGGGTCGCCCCCGTGCACTACGCCGAGATCGTCGCCTCGATTGCCAGCAAGTCCGCCGGCCCTGGCACCCGGGCCAATATCGACGAGTTCACCGAAACCACCCGCCACGCCATCGAAACCATCGGTGGTGCCGCCAGGGGCAAGGCCATCATCGTCATGAACCCGGCCGAACCACCCCTGATCATGCGCGACACGGTGCTGGTGCTATCGGCCGCCGCCGATCAGCAGGAGGTCGCAGCCTCCATCGCCGCCATGGCCGAAGCCGTGCAGGCCTATGTGCCCGGCTACCGACTCAAGCAGCAGGTGCAATTCGACCCGGTCCCACCCTCTGCGCCGCTGCTGATCCCTGGCCTTGGGCACTTCAGCGGACTCAAGACCTCGGTGTTCCTGGAGGTCGAGGGTGCCGCCCACTACTTGCCCGCCTACGCCGGCAACCTCGACATCATGACCTGCGCCGCGCTGGCCACCGCCGAGCGCATGGCCCAGTCCATGCTCAATCGCTGAAGGAGCTTCGCCATGACCTCAACCCCCGGCAACAAGCTCTACATCTCGGATGTGACCCTGCGTGACGGCATGCACGCCATCCGCCACCAGTACAGCCTGGATCAGGTCCAGGCCATCGCCCGGGCCCTGGATGCCGCTCGGGTCGACAGCATCGAGGTGGCCCACGGCGATGGCCTGCAGGGCTCCAGCTTCAACTACGGTTTCGGCGCCCATACCGACCTGGAATGGATCGAAGCCGCCGCCGACGTCCTGCATCACGCCCGCATCGCCACCCTGCTGCTGCCCGGCATCGGCACCGTGCATGACCTCAAGGCGGCCTATCGCGCCGGTGCCCGGGTGGTGCGGGTGGCCACCCATTGCACCGAGGCCGATGTCTCGCGCCAGCACATCGAATGTGCCCGGGAACTGGGCATGGACACCGTGGGCTTCCTGATGATGAGCCACATGACCAGCCCGGAGAACCTCGCGCTCCAAGCCCGGAAAATGGAAAGCTACGGCGCCACCTGCATCTACGTGGTGGACTCCGGCGGTGCCATGAACATGCAGGACATCCGCCTGCGCTTTCGCGCCCTCAAGGCCACGCTCAAGCCGGACACCGCCACCGGCATGCACGCCCACCACAACCTCGGCCTGGGCGTGGCCAACTCCCTGGTGGCCGTGGAGGAAGGCTGCCAGCGCATCGACGCCAGCCTCGCCGGCATGGGGGCCGGGGCGGGCAATGCGCCGCTGGAGGTGTTCATTGCCGCCGCCGACAAGCTGGGCTGGAACCATGGCACCGACCTGTATCGCCTGATGGACGCCGCCGATGACCTGGTACGGCCGCTGCAGGATCGTCCGGTGCGGGTCGATCGCGAAACCCTGGCCCTGGGCTACGCCGGGGTCTATTCCAGCTTCCTGCGCCACGCCGAAGTGGCCGCCCGCAAATACCAGCTCAAAACCGTCGACATCCTGGTGGAGCTCGGCCGCCGCCGCATGGTCGGCGGCCAGGAAGACATGATCGTCGACGTTGCCCTCGACCTGCTCGCTGCTCGGGAGTCCCGCCCATGAGCCTTGATCTAGAACCCATCGCCCACGCCCTCGACCAGGCCGCGCGCACTGCCCGCCCGCTGCCCCAGTTCAGCCAGCACACGCCATTCGACCTGGCGCAGGCCTATGACATCCAGCGCGCCTCCATGGCCCGCCGCTACGCCGACGGTGAACGCACGATCGGCCTCAAGCTCGGATTCACCAGCCGGGCCAAGATGGCCCAGATGGGGGTCGACAGCCTGATCTGGGGCTGGCTCACCGATGCGATGCTGGAAGAGGATGGCGGCACCTTGGGCCTCGATCGCTATATCCATCCGCGAGCCGAGCCGGAATTGTGCTTCCTGACCCGTCGCGTCATCGACCGACCCCTGACCCAGCTCGAAGCCGTGGACTATCTGGAGGCCGTGGCCCCGGCCATCGAGATCATCGACTCCAGGTACGAAGCGTTCAGGTTCAGCCTGGAAGACGTGATCGCGGACAACTGCTCATCGGCCGGGCTGGTGGTGGGCCCCTGGTCCCGGGATTTCTCGACCCTGGCCAATGCCGGGGTGCTGATGCGCCTGGACGGCGCGCTGGTGGAGGCCGGCTCCACCGCGGCGATTCTCGGGCATCCGCTGCGTAGCGTGGTGCAAGCCTCGCTCCTGCTGGCCCAGGCGGGTATCAGCCTGCCCGCCGGTAGCCTGATCATGGCGGGCGCCGCCACTGCCGCCGTGGCCTTGTCCCCTGGAGCCCATATCCAGGTGGAGATCGCCGGTTATGGCGAATGCGCCTTCAGTTGCAGCGGCCATTCCCGGGGAGAGCGCCCATGACCAGCAAACGCGCCACCCTGGTACCCGGCAAGGCCCAGCCCCGGGGACGTTTTCCCCATATCAAGCGCGCCGGCGACCTGTTGTTCGTTTCCGGCACCAGTTCGCGACGTCCGGACAACAGCTTCGAAGGCGTCGAGGTGGATGCCCTGGGCACCACCGCACTGGACATTCGCGCCCAGACCCGGGCCGTGATCGAGAACATCCGCGACATTCTCGCCAGCGAGAACGCCGGCCTGCAGGACCTGGTGGAAATCAGCGCATTCCTGGTGGACATGAACGACTTCGGTCCCTACAACCAGGTCTATGCGCAGTACTTCGACGAGCAGGGCCCGACCCGCACCACCGTGGCCGTGCACCAATTGCCGCATCCGCACCTGCGCATCGAAATCAAGGCGGTGGCCTATGCCCCGCTCAATCGCCGAGAACAATAACAATGGACAAACATCACTACAGCGCCCCGCTTAACTTCAACCGCTGGCTCGATGAACACGCGCACTTGCTACAGCCACCGGTGGGCAATCGCCAGATCTGGCAAGACGCCGACTTCATGGTCACGGTGGTGGGTGGCCCGAACCAGCGTACCGATTTCCACGACGACCCCATGGAAGAGTTCTTCTACCAGTTCAAGGGCAACGCCTACCTGAACATCTGGGATCGCGGCCGCTACGAGCGCATCGATCTGCGCGAAGGCGACCTCTACCTGATGGCACCCCACGTCATCCACTCCCCCCAGCGCCCGGAGCCCGGCAGCCTGTGCCTGGTGGTGGAGCGCCAACGGCCAGCGGGAATGCTCGATGCGCTGCAATGGTCCTGCGCTCACTGCGGCACATTGATCCAGCGCCACGAGCTGCAGTTGCGGAGCATCGTCGACGACCTGCCGCCCCTCTACGAAACCTTCTACGCCAGCAGTGACCAGCAACGTCGCTGTACCGGCTGCGGCGAAATCCATCCGGGCCGCGACTGGCAAACCTGGCACCGAACGCTCAAGACAGTGACCTGCCCATGAAAATCGACATGCATTCGCACTTCTTCCCCGCCATCACCCAGGACGAGGCCGCGCACCTGGACCCACTACGCGCGCCCTGGCTGCACAAGGATGGCGCCAAGGGCCAGATCATGGTCGGCGACAAGCCCTTTCGCCCGGTGCATGACGTGCTCTGGGACCCGGCCCGGCGTATCGAGCACCTGGATGAACAAGGCCTGGACATCCAGATCATGTGCGCCACGCCGGTGATGTTCGGCTACGACGCACCGATCGAACGGGCCCTGCCCTGGGCCCAGCGCATGAACGACCGGGCCATGCAGATGACCGTCGGCCATGAGTCGCGGCTCAAGGTCCTGGCCCAGGTGCCGCTACAGGACCTGGAGGCGGCCTGCGCCGAAGCCAGCCGGGCACGGGCCATCGGTCACGTCGGCGTACAGATCGGCAACCACGTGGGCAATCACGACCTGGATCAGGAGCACCTGGTGTCTTTCCTCGATCACTGCGGGCGCAACGACATTCCGGTGCTGGTCCATCCCTGGGACATGATGGGCGGCGAGCGCATGCGCAAATGGATGCTGCCATGGCTGGTGGCGATGCCCGCGGAGACCCAGCTGGGCATCCTCTCGCTGATTCTCTCCGGAGCCTTCGAACGCCTGCCTGAGTCCCTGCGTATCTGCTTTGCCCATGGCGGTGGCGGTTTCGCCTTTCTCCTGGGACGGGTGGACAACGCCTGGCGCCATCGCGACATCGTCCGCCAAGACTGTCCGCAGTTACCGTCGAGCTACGTCAAGCGCTTCTTCGTTGACTCTGCGGTATTCGACCCCGGCGCCCTGCAATTGCTGGTGGAGGTCATGGGCAGCGAGCGGGTGATGCTCGGCTCCGACTCGCCCTTCCCCCTCGGCGAACAGCAGATCGGCAGCGGCGTGGCGCACCACCCGACCCTGGCCGAAGCCGACAAGTCGCGGATTCTCGGCGGCAATGCCCAGGCGTTCTTCAACCTGCACTGACTCCGCGCCCCTCTCATTCCCGGCAGAACCTGCGCTACCCAGGAAGCCGGCACCAGCAGCCCTTCAACAGTGGCCCAGGGAACCTACCAGGGCCAAGGGGCTGGCCATGGTCGAAAACCGGGTTGGCCGCAAGCCGGAGCCTGTCGTGGTGAGAGGGCTGCCTTAAAAAAATGCCCAAAAGCCCCATCCGGCGGTTCCCAGAGTCCGGGTTGGCGAGTGCTGCGCCCAGAACACCAACAATAAGGAGCCACCATGCACCAGCGTACGCAAAACCCTTGCGAGATCATCGATCGCAGCCCGGTTTCTGCCCTGCAGATACGGGTGTTGCTGTTGTGTTTCCTGATCCTTGTGATGGATGGTTTCGACACCGCAGCCATCGGCTATATCGCCCCGGAACTGATCCGGAACTGGGGCATCGAACGGGCTCAGCTGGCCCCGGCCTTCGGCGCGGGATTGTTCGGCATGCTGTTGGGCAGCTTCTGCTTCGGGCCCCTGGCCGACCGCCTTGGGCGCAAGAGCGTGCTGCTGATCTGCGTGCTGATCTTTGCCCTGGGCACCCTGGCTTCGGCCCTGTCGCCGTCGATCGAGGTACTGGCCGGCCTGCGCTGCATCACAGGCATCGGCCTGGGCGGCGTGCTGCCCAATTGCATCACCCTGAGTTCGGAATATTCCCCGGCGCGACGCCGCATGCTGCTGGTGACCCTGAGCTATTCCGGCTTCACCCTGGGCCTAGCCCTGGGGGGTGGCGTGGCCGGGGCACTGCTGCCCACGGTGGGCTGGCAGGGCCTGCTGGTCATCGGTGGCATCGCCCCTTTGCTGTTGTGGCCCGTGTTGTATTTTGCCCTGCCGGAATCGGTGTGCTTCATGGCCAACAACCCGCGCCATGCCGTGGCCCTGCGCCGCATCGTCGAGCGGATCAGCGGTGAAACCGACTGGCAGCAGGTGCGCTTTGCCGGGGACGCTCCGGCCAGCCTAGGGCGCTCGCCATTATCGGCCCTGTTCAGCCAGGGCCAGATGACCCGCACCCTGCTGCTCTGGCTGACCTTCTTCTGCTGCCTGCTGGTGTTCTACCTGCTGACCAGCTGGCTGCCCACGGTATTGCACGCCAGCGGCTATAACACCGCCAATGCAGCCCGGATCAGCGCGATGATTCCTTTTGGCGGGGTGCTGGGCGGTATTGCCATGGCGCTGCTGATGGATCGCATCGGCGCCCTGCGCATCCTGCCCTGGCTGTGCCTGGGCGCGGCGGCGGCCCTGGCCCTGACCGGCAGTCAACTGCACGGCGCTGTCGGCACCCTGGTCATCGTCTTCCTCGCCGGTTTCAGCCTCACCGGCACCCTGAACAATCTCAGCGTGGTGGCCGCTACCCTCTACCCCACTGCCTCCCGGGCCACAGGCGTGGCCTGGGCCCTGGCGGCCGGGCGTGCGGGCTCGATTACCGGCTCGATGCTGGGGGGCTGGATCTTCAGCAATGCCGGGAGCCTGGAGCACTTCTTCCTGTGGATTGCCACTCCGGTCCTGCTGGCTGGGCTGGCGTTGGGGCTGATGAACCGCATTCGGCAAAAGCCACAAGCCGAGATCGAGCCCACGGCTTGAACCAGGCTCCAGCGGCCTCCTGGCCAGCGCCGCGATCAAGCCCGGCCAATGCTCGTAGCCTGTTTCAGCCATCGGCGCCCTGATAGCAAGATCCAGGGCTGGTGCTGCGCGCAGAAATAGCAATACTGCGCAGCAGCATCACGGTCCGAGCAGCGACAAGCCGCTCGATCAACGACTAAAAAGGGCCTGGGCCATGAGCACTAGACAAACAATCGCCGGCGACATCGTGCTGATCCCTCTCAGCGAGGGTTTCCGGCCGGCGAAGGTGCTGTACGTTTCACACCGCTAGAAGGACACGATCCTGCTGGGCCTGTATGCCAACTGCGTCAGCACCCGGCAACTGCCCGACGAACTGGCGGACACATTCGCACTAAGGCTCTACACCTCGAAGACAGCGGTACGAAAGCAGCGCTGGCACTGGGTGGGCCATGAAGCGCTGCGAGCATCGCAAACCGGACTCGACCTGAGAATCGTGGCGGGGGAGCTCTGGCAAGGTGACCAGCATCTGGGCCTGGCCTCGCCAGAGCAGCGCAAGGACCTGCCCGAGATGTTGGTCATGGGTGCCGCGCTCGTCGAGAAAAAAGCCGCGGCAATCCCCTAGGCCCTCGCTGCGGCATCGACTCCAGGAGCCGACAATGCCGCGCCCCTCGCGAGGCGACGGCAGCGGGCGTTTCAGGTGTGTCTTCAGAAGATATCGATCGGGTAGTCGGTGATCAGCCGGAACTCATCCATATTGCCCTCGCCCTGGGCCACATTCGCCCGGTGCCAGGTCTGGCGCAGGCGCAGGCTCAGGTCCTTCCAGGGGCCGCTCTGCACCACATAGCGTGCCTCGACGTTGATCTCCCGGTGCACCCCATCCTTGCCATACATCCCGGCGTAGGCGCTACCGGCCGGGGTGTGCGTGCCGTCGATCCCGGAGCCCCGCAGGTAACGGGTCATCAGGTTCAAGCCCGGCACGCCATAACTGGCCAGGGACAGGTCGTAGCGCAGTTGCCAGGAGCGTTCGTTGGGCCCGTTGAAGTCCGAGTACTGCACCGAGTTGGGCAGGTAGATCGAGGCGCCCTGATCGCGACCGTTGCGACCGTTGCGATCCAGGTCACCGACCCCCAGGTAGTCGAACGGGGTGTTGCCATCGACGTTCTGCAAGGCAAGGGTCATACGGTGAGCGCCCAGGCCATAGAACACCGCAGCGCCCAGCGTGGTGTTGTCGATGGCCCCGGCCTTGGAGCGGCCAGTGTCGAGGGTGCGATACAGGTTGAGGTCGAAGCCGGCCTGCTGCCCTTCACCCAAGTCGGTGCGGCCGTTGAGGTTGGCGTAGTACTGGTTCCAGATGTCCTGGAAGCGCGCAACGTAGAGGCTGGCACCCAGGTCCCGGGTGAACTGGTACTGGCCACCGGCGTAGTCCACCGAAGGGGTGGTGACACCGCTATAGAACGCCCACAGATCACCACTGCTGTTGGTGGTGACATGACCGGTGGCCGATGTGAAGTGCCCGGCCTGCAGCTTGAGCCGGTCCAGTTCCTGGCTATCCAGGGCAAAGCCGGTGGCGGTTTGCGGGATCAAGCGGTTGTGACCGATAGCGAACACCGGGGTATCCACCGATTGCTCGCCATAGCGCAGCACACTGTTGGAGACCTTGATCTTGAGCGCGGCACCGGCTTTGGAGTATTCGTCTGCCGGCTTGCCGTTGTCGTGGATCGGCAAATTGTAGGTGCCGGTCTTGCCGCCGGAGGCATCCAGCTTGAGTCCCAGAAAGGCAAAGGCATCCACGCCCACGCCAACGGAGCCCTGGGTGAACCCCGAACTGAAGCGACCGATAAAGCCCTGGGTCCAATCCTTGCGATCCGCGCGACCATCCTGAATGCTGCGATTGAAATAGTAGTTGCGGGCCAGCACGCTCAGGTGACTGTCCTCGATGAATCCCGACTCGGCAGCCTGGGTTGTCCAGGGCAAGCAGCCCAATAGCGGCAACAGCAATGGCGATAGAGAACGCGAGACATGGGGCATGGCAAAACCTCTGGTGATTTATTGTTTTTGTCGTGGGTGATGCAGTGCAGCCGCCCGGCTCCCTTGGTGGGCATGGAGCCACCGGAACCGAGCGATCCAGGAAGTGATGCCAGCGCGCTCGTCCAGCCGCTGCCCCTGGCCGCGTACGACTCGCAGGGCAACGGTGCTTTACGGCCTTCGCAGGTTCGCTGGCGTCTACAGGGGCAGTACCGCTCAGGGTTGTCGCAGCGGCAGCGGCTTGGGGGCTTGGGCGTCAAGGGCCCGCTTGCCGCGAAAACGCAGGTAGTAGATCGACAGGATCAGCCCCAGGAAGGGCAACCCGCAGACCAGGGTCAGGAAGAACGGTTCGGTGAACAACGTCGTGACCATCACCGCCAACATCAGCAACAGGCCACCGAGGCTGGTCCAGGGGTAGCCCCAGAGCTTGAAGGCCAGGGGTTCGCTGCCCTGCTGGCGACGGAAGCACAAGTGAGTGAGGAAGATCCCGGCCCAGGTGAACATGGCCCCGAACATCGCGATCGACATCATCAGCGTGAAGGCTTGCTCGGCATAGGCCAGGTACAACAAGGTGGCCAGGGCAATGCCCAGGGATGACAGCAACAGCGCCGCCAGTGGTACGCCATTGCGGCTCAGGCGACCAAACATCGCCGGTGCCTGGCCAGCCCGGGACAGGCTGAACATCAGCCGGGTGGTGATGTACAGCTGGCTGTTCATCGCCGACAGCGCCGCCACCAGGATCACTGCATTGATCACCCCACCGGCATAAGGGATGCCGCTGGCCGCCATGACCATGACGAAGGGGCTTTCTCCGCCGGTATTGCGCGCCCAGGGCACGATGGCCAAGACCAGGGCGATGGTCAGCAGGTAGAACACCACCAGGCGCACCACGGTAATGCGAAACGCCCGCGTCACAGCGCGTTCGGGGTCCTTGGCCTCGCCCGCCGCTACCGCGATCATTTCGATGCTCAGGTAGCTGAAGAAGGCCACGATCACTGCGACCCAGGTGCCCCAGACGCCATTGGGAAAGAAGCCCCGGTCATTGCTGTAGTTGGCCAGGCCGATACCCGACTCCATGGGCGCGTCATACACCACCCAGGCCCCCAACAGGATGAAGGCAACGATGGCGCACAGCTTGAGCAGCGAGAACAGGTACTCGATGCTGCCGAATACCTTGACGCTGAAGGCGTTGGCCAGGATCAGCGCCAGGGAGAAGCCCAGCATCCAATAGCCTCCCGGCACATCCGGATACCAGAACTTCATGTACATCGCCGCGGCGGTGATTTCCGTGCCCACGGCGAACACGATGGAAGCCCAGTAGGCGTAACGCATGGCGAAGCCGAACCAGGGCGCCACATAAAACTCGGCGAACGAACCGAAAGACCCGGAAGTCGGGTGACGCACGGTCATTTCCGCCAGGCACCCCATCAGCAACAGCGCGATCACCGCGCCGATGCCATAGCTCACCAGCACGCTGGGCCCGGCGAAACCGATGGCAAAACTGCTACCCAGGAACAGCCCGGTACCGATGGCCCCGCCAATGGCGATCATCGACAATTGGCCGCTGCTCAAGGTTTGCTTGAGGCCTTTCTCACGGTCTGCCACTTGTTTGAAGGTGTGTGTTGTTTTTGTCATGACACGCTTGCTCCAAGGCTAGGCACTGGGGTCAGGTCACCGATTTACGGGCCAGGAACTGCGGCTGGTTCCACTCGCCGCTCACGAGGATTTCCCGCAGTGCCCCCACGCACTCCCACACCTCTTGGTAACGGTTGTACAGCGGTGCAAAACCAAAACGCAGGATGTCCGGTGCACGGAAGTCACCGACGATGCCCCGGGCAATCAGGGCCTGCATGACCGGATAGGCCTGGGGGTGGCTCAGGGAGACCTGGCTGCCGCGCTGTTCGGCCTGCCTGGGCGTGCACAGCGTCACACCCAGGCCCTGCAACTGCTGGTCGCAGAGAGTGATGAACAATTCGGTCAAGGCCTCGCTCTTGGCTCGCAGTACCTGCAGGTCGACCCCATCGAACGCTTCCAGGGCCGCTTCCAGGGCCAGCACTCCCAACTGTGGCGCAGTGCCCACCAGCATCCGGTCCAGGCTCGGATGCGGTTGGTATTCATGGGTGAAGTCGAAGGGTTTGGCATGGCCATGCCAACCTGTGAGCGGCTGGCGCAAATGAGGGATATGGCGCTCGGCAACAAAGACGAAAGCCGGAGCCCCGGGTCCGCCATTGAGGTACTTGTAGCCGCAGCCTACGGCAAAGTCGGCGCCCGCCGCATTCAGGCGGACCGGCATGGCCCCGGCGGAATGACACAGGTCCCAGACCACCAGGACCCCCAACTCATGGGCACGGGCGGTAATGGCCGCCATATCGTAGCGGCGGCCGGACTTGAAGTTGACATGGGTCAGCGAGAGCACCGCCACCTCTTCACTCAGGGCCTCCATCACCTGCTCGGGATCGACGCACTGCAACTGGCACCCCGTCAATTCCGAAACCCCCTGGGCGATGTAGACATCGGTGGGGAAATTGCCGTTTTCCGCCAGGATCACCCGACGTTGCGGCTGCATGCGCAACGCGGCCACCAGCACCTTGAACAGGTTGATCGAGGTCGAGTCGGCAACGATCACTTCATGCGCCTGGGCACCGACCAGATGCGCAATGCGCGCTCCGGTGCGTTGCGGTGCCGGATACCAGTCGGCATCGTTCCAGGAGTTGATCAGCCCCTGGGCCCATTCCTCCTTGAGGACTTGCTCGATTCGCGCGGGCACATGGGCCGGCATCGCCCCCAGGGAGTTACCGTCCAGGTAGATCTTGTGTTGCGGCAGGGCAAAGCGCTGGCGACAAAAGGCCAGTGGATCGGACTCATCCAGTTGTTGGACCTGGTCCAGGCGACAGGGCGTGGAACTGCTCATGACTATCCCTCGGCATTTATTGTTGTGGCGCCTGGACGGCGACAACGGCCGCCAGGCTGCCCAGATCCTAGCCAGGGTTGTCATTACTGGATAATAGAAAAGAAGCCGCCGTGTATTCCGTAAGGTAATGGCCAACCCACTGCGACTATCCGTTCCGGGTGATGCTTTATCGAGGCATTTACGGCGGGTTATGCCATGGCTGGCTTGTCGACTGGCGCGGGCAATGACCAGGCACCGACCGTTTGAGAACGGGGCGCAAAAAAAAGCCGCCCGATCGGGCGGCTGCAATCCCTGACCAGCGTTAGAAATCGAGGGAGAAGTTGAGCGTCATGGCATGGTCCTTGGTCTGCCCGGACAGCTGCCCCGAGTAGCCGATACCCAATTTGCCAGCCGGCGTGACCTGATAGTCCAGGCCGGCCTCGACCAGCGCGCTGTCCTTGGCGATCGGCACGCCCTGGGTCGTGAACGAGGTGCCGCCATCGATGAAGCTCAGGTCGGCATCCGGCTTGGTATCGCCATAGGCATGGCGCCAGCCCAGGCCCAGTCGAGGGGTGAGCTGCTGGCCGTTGCTCAAGGTAATGCGCTTGCCCGCGCGCAGGCCAACGGTGGAGAACGTCACGTCCTGGCTGGCCTTGGCCTTGAGTGCCGCAGCGCCGCCCTTCTCCTTGCCGGTGTCGCTGTCGTAGTTGACATAGGACAGCCCGACGAAAGGTTCCAGCGCCACGCCCGCGGCGTCCATGGCATAACCGACCTCACCGAAGACCTGGGCACTGCGGGCGTTGTAGTCGGCCTTCAGGCGATCGCTGTAGCTGCCGACGGCGACGTCACGCTTGGTCTCGATCTTGTGCCAGCTGTAGGCCGCCCCCAGGCGCACCGCAACGGCATCGAACTGGGAATTGAGGTAGGCCCCAAGGTGGGTGGTGTTGACCGTGGCTTCCGACTGCCGCTGGCTGGCCTTCAGGTCGCTGCGGGTATAACCCACGGCCGCACCGGCTCGCCAGGTGTCATCCAGCTGGCGGTCGCTGCCCAGCACGAAGCCCGACAGGTTGCGATCCAGCTTGGCGGTATTGCTGTTGCCGGACATGTCGCCCCAGGTACCCAACACACGCATCCAGCCCACCATCTCGCCCTGGCAACCGCTGCTGCTCAAGCGATTTTCACGGCTGGCCAGCACTTGCCGAGGGTCGTCCTGGCTACTGTTGCAGCCAGGCTGGCGCATGCGGTCGTTGAGGGCATCGCGCATGTAGCGCGAATCCTCCAGCAAGGCGCTGACCGTACTGGCATGGATTTCCCCGGACAGGCTATTGAACGCATTCTGTGCCCCGGCCCGGTCCAGGCCGAGGATCTGATCGTTCAACTGATCGGCAGGATCGTCGTCATCTCCCGAATAGGCGCCCAGTGCCGCCGCCACTCCGCGCTGGTTGCGGGTCTGGGCGACGTCGACGAAGGCGGTCTGGTTGCGGCTGACATTCAGGTTCACCTGGTTGGCGCTGTAGGCCAGCGAGGTGTCGAGGAACACCAGTTGCGGCAGGTTGCTGCTGCTGAAAGTACCAGTGATGCCGCCACCGGCGTTGATCAGCGAGTAGCTGGTGGTGCCGCCACCGTAGTTCAGGCCGGTGACCTGCAGATTGCCCGCCAGGTTGGCGGTGCCACCCACTTGCAACGCCGGGCTCGTGGCCGAGGTCGGTGTCAGTTGCAGGGTCCCGGTGCTGCCGTTGCTGAAGTTGCCGGTGACCGCCAGCTTGCCGATCGGCCCGCCGGAACTCACCAGGCCATTGTTGACCAGCCCCCCGACGCTGCCGTTGCCTTGCAACGCGGCGCCATTGCTGACCACCACCTGCCCAGCCAGGGAAGCCGGGGCGTCGCCGATCTGTACAGTGCCCTGCTCCACCGCCAGGGTGCCGCTGAAGGGCTGGTTGCCATTGAGCTGCAGCAAACCAGCGCCCTGCTTGACCACCGTACCAGTACCACTGAGCTGGCCGTTGAACACGCCATTGCTGTTCTGCGCGAACAACATCCGGGCGTTGACCAGCATCCGTCCCTGCAAGCTGGTGGTGTTGCCCGCCAGGGTGCCGCCACTGACCGTGGTGCCGCCGGTGTAGGTGTTGGCACCCGTGAGCAGCAAGACCCCGGCATCGGTTTTCTCGATACCGCCGCTGCCCACCAGCGGTGCATCGATCTGGGTTACCACTCCACCATTGATCCGTACCTTGGCCAGGCTGCCATCGCTGCCATTGGTAGGGCTCAGGCTGCCATTGCTGCCGGCGACGAAGTTATAGCCGCTGTCGAGCACCTGCATGCCGGTGAAGCTCTGGTTACCGGCCACGGTCACGGTGCCGCCCTGCCCGCCGAAGATCACGAACTGGTTGCCCGCACCCTGGGTCTGGGTACCGGTGGGGTCGGTCCAGTTGGTGGACGAGCCCCAGGTGCCGCTGCCACCACCGATGCTGCCGTTGGCCGTGGTCTGGCCGCCGTTCCAGAACTGCACCTGGCCTGGCGCGCCCTGTACCAGCAGGTTGACCTGGTTGGCCAGGGCGGTCTGCAGGCTCAGGGAGCCCGGCAGCACACCACCAGGCAGCGTGCCGTAGTTCAGGCCGTTGTTGGTCAAGGTGCCGCCGTAGCGGAACAGTTGGTAGACGCCTACGCCGAAGTTTCCGGCATCGGTGATGTTCAAGGTGCCGTCCAGGGTGAGGTTGCCGGCCACGTTGACCGCCGTGGTGGAGCTGGTGGCCTGGCCCAGGCTGAAGTCCAGGTTGGTGCCGGAAGACAGCACCAGGCCGCCCACGGACAACGGCGTGGCACTGCCGCCGGCCTTGAGGCTGGCGCCATCGCCCAGCTGTACGGTACCGGTGAGCTGGCCGCTACCGCCAATGCTGGCGCCATTGGCCACCTGCACATTGCCGCTGGCCAGGCTGCCGTTGACCAGCAACGAGCCGTCCTGCACCTGGGTGGTGCCGGTAAAGCTGTTGTTGCCGGTCAGTAACAGCGTGCCGCTGCCTTGCTTGATCAAGGTGCCGTTGCCGCTGAGGTTGCCGGCATAGGTGCCATTGGCGTTCTGCTGGAACATCAGCGCGGCATTGTTGAGGATCGAGCCCTGCAAGCTGCTGGCATCGCCGCGGGTGGTGCCTGCGTTGAGCGTGGTACCGCCGCTGTAGGTATTGGCGCCGCTGAGCAGCAAATCGCCGCTGCCATTCTTCACCAACGAGCCATTGCCACTGATCGCGCCGCTGAGGGTCAGGGCCTGCTGGTTGGCCAGGTTCAACTGCGCGCCAAGGGTAATGGCATTGGCCAACTGCAGCGCCACCGGACTGTCGAGCTGGGCGTTGCCGCCCACCGTCAGGGCTCCACTGCCCAAGGCGTTGTCGTTGCCCAGGACCAATTGCCCGGCCTTGAGCAAGGTGCCGCCCTGGTAGGTATTGACGCCGTTCAAGGTCAGGCTGGCGTTGCCATTCTTCACCAGGCCGCCGGTGCCACCGACCACACCGCCCAGGGTCAGGGCATTGGAACCGCCGATGTTCAATGCACCAGCCAGGTTCAGTCCATTGCCCAGGGACACCGCCGTGTTGCTGTCCAGGGTGGTGCCATTGGCGGTGCTCAGGGCACCGCTGCCCAGGGCGCTGTCATTGCCCACCACCAGGGTGCCGCCCTGCAGCGAGGTGCCGCCGCTGTAGCTGTTGTTGCCATTGAGCACCAGGGTGCCGCTGTCGAGCTTGGCCAGGGTGCCGCTGCCGGTGAGCGTCACGCCGAGGGTGGCGGTGGCGTTCGGATCGACCCGAATCGCCGTGTTGCCGGTACCGCCATTGACCAGGTTCAGAGCCCCGCCCACGCCGCCTACCAGGTTGTAGCCGTCGGTGACGAACTGCATGCCGGTGAGGCTTTGCGTGCCATTCACGGTCACGGTGCCAGCATTGCCCTGGAACACCGCGAAGCTGCCGCCCCAGGCCTGGTTCGAACTGCCATCGACCGACGTCCAGTTGCTGGTGCCACTGCCCCAGGTACCGGAGCCGCCGTCGATCACGCCGTTGCCCGTGGTCTGCGAGCCATCCCAGAACAGCACGGTGGTGTTGGGGGCACTCACCAGCAGGTTGACCTGGTTGCCCACGGCGGTTTGCAGCTGCAGGTCGCCTGGCACCACGCTGCCGGGCAGGGTGCCAAAGTTGAGGCCGTTGTCGGTCAGTGCCCCGGTGTAGTTGATCAGGCGATAGACGCCGGTGCCGAAGCCGCCGATGTCGCTCACGTTCAAGGTGCCGTCCAGGGTCAGGTTGCCACCGACGTTGACCAGGGCATTGCCACCACCGTTGACCGGCGCGCCGAGCCCCACGTCCAGGTTGGAGTTGGCGCCCAGTACCAATGAGCCTGCCGACAGGGTGTTGCCGGAACTCAGCGCCAGGTGCCCGCCATCGGCCACGGTGAGGGCGCCGCCCAGGCTGCCGTTGCCGGTCAGGGTCGCGCCGCTGTTGACCGTGACCGCGGCGCTGGCCAGCGAGCCGCTGAGGTTCAGCGTGCCGCCGTTGACCTGGGTGTTGCCGCTCAGGGTACTGGTGCCGCTGAGATTGAGCGTGCCGGTACCGGCCTTGATCAGTTGCCCGCTGCCGTCCAGGCTGCCGCCGAACGTGCTGCCCTGGTTACCGCTGCCCAAGGTCAGGGTATTGCCGCTGCCGATGGCCACCGCACCGCTGCCGCTCAGGCTGCCCAGGCTGGCCGAGGCTCCGAGGTTGAGGTTGCTGCCAGCGGCCAGGTTGACACCGGCGCTATTGCCCAGGGCACCGCTGCTCTGGGTGGTCAGGCTGCCGGCCAGCACGTTGATGGGGCCACTGAAACTGTTGTTGCCACTCAGGGTCAGGTTGGCCGCGCCGTTCTTGGTCAAGGTCCCGCTGCCGGCAATCACGCCGCCCAGGGTCAGGTCGTTGGCCCCGGCCAGGGTCAGCCCGGCATTGACGTTAAGGTCGTTGGTCAGCACCAGCGGCGCACTGTTGGCCAGGGTCGCGGTGCCGCCCACGGTCAGCGCGCCGCTGCCCAGGGCCGTGGCCTGGGCCAGGGTCAGGGTGCCGGCGTTGAGCAGGGTACCGCCCTGGTAGTTGTTGACCCCGCCCAGGGTCAGGTTGCCGGCGCCGTTCTTGATCAACTGGCCGGCACCGCCGATGGTCCCGCCCAGTGCCAGGTCGTGGCTGCCGGCCAGGGTCAGGTTGGCATTGAGGGTCATGGCGTTGGCCAGGCTCAGGGCACTGCCACTGTCCAGGGTCGCAGCGCCGCCCACAGTCAGGGCTCCCGCGCCCAGGGCACTGTTGTCACCCAGGGTCAGGGTGCCGGCATTGAGCTGGGTGCCACCACTGAAGCCGTTGCTGGCGTTCAAGGTCAGGTTGGCAGCACCATTCTTGGTCAGGCCGCCTGCACCGTTGACCGCGCCACCCAGCGTCAGGTCGGCGGTACCGCCGATGCCCAGGTTGCCGGCCAGGTTCAGGGCGTTGGCCAGGCTGACCGCAGTGCTGGCGTCCAGGGTGGTGCCCGCGGCCGCATTCAGCGCTCCGCCACCCAAGGCGGTGTTGCTGGCCAGGATCAGGCCGCCCGCGTTCAACGCGGTAGGCCCCAGGTAGGTATTGTTGCCGCCCAGGGTCAAGCTGGCGCTGCCGTTCTTGACCAGGCTACCGCTGCCACCGATCGCCCCACCCAGGGTCAGGGCGTTGGAACCGGCGATATTCAGTGCACCGGCCAGGGTCACGGCATTGCCCAGGGTGACCGCCGTGTTGCTGTCCAGGGTGGTGCCATTGGCGGTGCTCAAGGCGCCTGTGCCCAGGGCGCTGTTGTTACCCACCACCAGGGTGCCACCCTGCAGCGAAGTGCCGCCGCTATAGCTGTTGTTGCCATTGAGCACCAGGGTGCCGCTGTCGAGCTTGGCCAGGGTGCCGCTGCCGTTGATCGCCACGCCGAGAGTGGCGGTGGCGTTCGGGTCGACGCGGATCGAGGTATTGCCACCGCTGCCGTTGACCGCCGTCAGCGAACCACCGGGGGCCCCCACCAGGTTGTAGCCGTCGACGACGAATTGCATGCCGGTGAAACTCTGCGCCCCGGCCACGGTGACCGTACCCGCAGTGCCCTGGAAGACCGCAAAACCGTTACCCCAGGTCTGGTTGAGGGTGCCATTGACCGAGGTCCAGTTGCTGTTCAGCGAGTCCCAGGTGCCGCTGCCACCATCGACCGCGCCATTGGGCACTGTCTGGCTGCCGTCCCAGAAGCGAATGTTGGTCCCCCCCGATACCAGCAGGTTGACCTGGTTGCCGACGCTGGTCTGCACCACCAGGTCGCCAAGGTTGAAGCCCAGCGGTACGCTGGCCACGTTCAGCCCCAGGTCCACCAGGCTGCCGGTGTAGTTGATCAGGCGATAGACGCCCACGCCGAAACCACCGGCATCGCTGACGTTGAGCTGGCCGCCCAGGGTCAGGTTGCCGCCGACATTGAGCAGCGAAGTGGTGGACGGCGCGCCAAGGTTGGCGTCCAGGTTGGCGCCGCTGTTGAGCACCAGCGAGCCCACCGACAGGGTATTGCCCGAATTCAGCGCCAGATGGCCACCGGACGCCACATCCAGGGCGCCCAGCAACGAACCGGAGCCGGTCAGGGTCCCGCCGCTGGCGACGTTGACCGTGCCGCTGGCCAGGGAACCGTCGACCTTCAGGGTGCCGCCGCTGACCAGGCTGTTGCCGGTCAGGCCATTGATGCCGCCCAGGGTCAGGGTGCCGCTGCCGACCTTGGTCAACTGCCCGCTGCCACTGAGGTCGCCGTTGAACACCGAGCTGGCGTTACTTCCACCGACACTCAGCGCCACACCAGGACTGAGTTGCACCGAGCCGCTGCCAGTCAACCCGCCAAGGCTGGCATTGGCGCCCAGGTTGAGGCTGGCGCCCGCGCTGATGTTGGCCCCGGAACTGTTGCCCAGGGCGCCGCTGGAGAGCGTGGTCACACTGCCGGCCAGCACGTTCAAGGGTCCGCTGAACGTGTTGTTGCCACTCAGGGACAGGTCCGCCAGGCCGTCCTTGATCAACCCGGAACTGCCACCGATCACCCCAGCCAGGATCAGGTTGTTGTTGCCGGCCAGGGTCAGGTCGGCATTGAGGGTCAGGTTGTTGCCCAGGGCCATTGGCGTGCTGTTGTCCAGGGTCGCGGCGCCGCCAACAGTCAGGGCGCCGGTGCCCAGGGCCCCGCTGTTGCCCAGGGTCAGGGTCCCGGCATTGAGCGCGGTGCCACCCTGGTAGGTGTTGATGCCGTTGAGCGTCAGGTTGGTCGTGCCGTTCTTGATCAATTGCCCCGTACCACCGATGACCCCGCCCAGGGTCAGGTCGTTGCTGCCGGGCAGGGTCAGGTTGGCATTGAGGGTCAGGTTGTTGTTCAGGCTGATACCTGGTGCGCTGTCCAGGTTTGCCGCGCCAGCCACGGTCAACACTCCGTTGCCCAGGGCGCCATTGTTGCCCAGGGTCAGGGTCCCGGCGTTGAGCGTGGTGCCGCCCTGGTAGGTGTTGGCGCCGTTCAGGGTCAAGTTGGCGTTGCCGTTCTTGATCAAGCTGCCGATCCCGCCGACCACTCCGGCCAGGGTCAGGTCGGCGCCGCCACCGATAGTGACCCCGCCGCCAAGGTTCACCTGATTACCCAGGCTCACTGCGGTGTTGCTGTCCAGGGTGGTACCCGCTGCCGCATTCAGCGTGCCGGTGCCCAGGGCCTGGTTATTGCCAACGATCAAGCGACCCGCATTGAGGGTGGTATTGCCCTGGTAGAGATTGGCGCCGTTGAGCGTGAGGTCGGCGCTGCCATTCTTGATCAGGCTGCCGGTTGCGCCGGTGAGCACGCCGCCCAGGGTCAGGGCATTGCTGCCGGCCACCGTCATCGCGCCATTAAGGGTGATGCCGTTGCCGACAGTGACTGCGGTGCTGGCGTCCAGGGAGGTGCCGTTCATGGCGACCAGCGGCCCCGTCCCCAGGGCGCTGTTGGAGCCCAAGGTCAGCGTGCCGCTCGCCAGCAGGGTGCTGCCCTGGTAGGTGTTGGTGCCGCTCAAGGTCAGGTTGGAAGCACCGCTCTTGATCAACCCGGTGAAACCACTGATGTTCCCGCTCAGGGTCAAGGGGTTGCTGCCTGCCACCGTCAGGTTGCCGCCATTGAGGTTGATGTCGTTGCTGACGCTCATGGCGCTGCTGGCGCTGAGCGAACCGGAGCCCGAAAGCGTCAGGGTACCGGTGCCCAGGCCCGAAGCATTGCCCAGGACCAGGCCGCCGGAATTGAGCACCAGGCCACCGGCGTAGGTATTGGTTCCGTTGAGGGTCAGGTTGCCTGTGCCGTTCTTGATCAGGCCGTTGGTGCCACTGATATCGCCATCCAGAATCCACTGGTTGGTGCCCCCGTTCAGGGTCAGGTCGGCATTGAGCACCATGGTATTGAGCAGGTCCAGGTTGGTCGTACCGACCAGGGTCGTGGCCCCCCCGATGGTCACGGTGCCTGTACCCAGTGCCCCGCTGTTGCCCAGGGTCACGGTCCCGCCATTGATCAGGCTCCCACCCTGATAGGTGTTGTTGCCATTGAGGGTCAGGTTGGCCGTGCCGTTCTTGGTCAGGCCACCGGTGCCGGTGATCAGCCCGCCCAGGGTCAGCGCGTTGCTGCCGGCCAGGTTGAGGTTGCCGGCCAGGTTCAGGGTATTGCCCAGGGACACCGAGGTGCTGCTGTCCAGGGTAGTGCCGGCGGCGGTATTGAGCACGCCCAGGCCCAGGGCCAGGTTGCTGCCGACGATCAACGACCCGCTGTTGAGGTTGGTGTTGCCCAGGAAGCCGTTATTGCCGGACAGGGTCAGGCTTGCCGTGCCGTTCTTGTTCAGCCCACCGGCACCGTTGATCTGCCCGGACAGCCCCAGGTTCTGGGTGCCGCCAATGGTCAGGGCGCCGGCCAGGTTGACGTTGTTGCCCAGGCTCAAGGCGGTGTTGGCATCCAGCGTCGTACCGGCCGCCGCGTTGAGGGTGCCGGTGCTCAGGGCGCCGGCATTGCCGACAATCAAGCGCCCGGCATTCAGGGCCGTGTTGCCCAGGTAGGCATTGGCCGAATTGAGGACCAGGTCGGCGCTGCCGTTCTTGATCAGGCCACCGGCACCGCTGACCAGGCCGCCCAGGGTCAGGGCATTGCTGCCGCCCAGGGTCAGGTTGCCGGCCAGGGCCAGGGCGTTGCCCAGGCTGATGGCGGTGTTGGTATCCAGGGTGGTGCCACCGGCCGTGCTTAACAAGCCACTGCCCAAGGCATTGTTGTTGCCCAGGATCAGGCTGCCGGCATTGAGGTTGGTGGTGCCGCTGAAGCCAGTGTTGTTGCCGCTCAGAGTCAGGCTGCCAGTGCCGCCCTTGTTCAGCGCAGCGCTGCCGCTGAGGACGCCGGACAGGGTCAGCGCGCCGACACCGCTGGTACTCAAGGCGTTGTTGAGCACCAAGCTATTGCCCAGGTTGATGGTGCCTGGCGCGCTCAAGGTGGCCGCGCCGCCCAGGGTCACGGTGGAAGTGCTGAAGGCCTGGTTGTTGCCCACCTGCACCGTGCCGCCATTGAGCGTGGTACTGCCGGTGTAGGTATTGGCGCCATTGAGGGTCAGTTGCCCGGCGCCAGACTTGACCAGCCCGCCGCCACCGGAAATCACCCCGGCCAGGGTGGTGTCGTTGCTGCCTTGCAGGGTCAGGCCGCCAGCGCCCAGGCTGATCAGGTTGTTCAAGGTCAGGCCGGCGGTACTGGCTTGCAGCACACCACCATTGGAGGTCAGCAGACCGCTGCCGAAGGTGGCGCTGTTGTTGTACAGGGCCACCCCGCCATTGAGCGTGGTGTTGCCGCTGACCACCGGCCCCTGCAGCGTCCAGGTGCCGCTGTTGAGGGTCAGGTTGTTGAAGTTGACGTAGTTGGCACTGGAAACCGTGCCGCTGCCGGTGGTGCCGCCACCCACGCCCAGGGTGTTTTGCAACAACAGGGTGTTGGAACCGCCAGCGCCACCGTCGATCTGCCCCGTAGGAGCAAACGTCAGGTCGACCCCCAGCAGGCCGCCCAGGGCGATGCCGATCCCGCCGCCACTGCTGACCGAGGAGCCGGTCACCGCGGTGAAGCTGTTGGTACTGCCAGCGCCCAGGGACACGCCGCCGGTGATCTGCCCGGTGTTGGTGAAGTTGTTGCCAGCCGTCGAGGATTGGAACGCCACCCGGCCCACCAGGGTGCCGTTGTTGGTCATGTTGACCTGGGAGCCCCCACGCACCGCCACCACCGGCGCATCGGCGGAGAGCAGGGTCAGGCCCAGCAATGCCGAGGAACCGATGCTGCCGTTGTTGACGATGGTGGTGCTGCCGCCCGCGCCGTTGTTGATGTTCAGCGCCATGCCGTTGAGCGTGCCCAGGTTCAGGCCGAGGATGCCTGACGTACCGTTCAGCGTACCGGTGGCGCTGTTGTTGACGTTGACCACCCCGGCGGAACCGTTGCCGATCACCACGCCATTGCTGAGCAGGGTCACCAGCCCGAGCAGGGCCGGATCGACGGTTCCGTTGTTGTTGAAGGTAATGCCGTTGCCGGTGAGGCTGATCGCCGTGCCGCCGAGCAATGAGTTGAACGTCGCACCACTGCCGACGTTGACCGTTAGGTTATCGGCAGAGCTGGCGAAGGCGTTGGTCAGGATCGCTGTGGCATTGCCAGTGCAGTTGACGGTGTCGTTGGCCACCGGGTTGGCTGGCGAACAGGCTGCCATGGCAGCTGGGCTGGCCAGGCTCCAGAGCAGGCCGGCTATTCCAAGGCGGATGGCCATGGACAGAGGAGACAGATTGACAAACACATCCCTGGCATGACGAACGTTCACGAGCGACTCCTTTCGTGAGCAGGCTTTTCATCCGTAAAAATGCGTACTTCTCACAGGGTGCTTAGCCCTCTACTACTCGCATCGACGCCTGAAACCTGACCATTGGTAAAATTCCTTGGACAGAAACCTAGGGATGGTCTGAAGTAGCCATGTATTTCCCCGGCATACCACCTAGCGCAACTTTTAAACTCGCCAAATGATCAAAAAACAATCAATTCGACGAGTATTTCTTACGTTTTCGCCACCCGGACCCCACTCCGGTGGCCATTTCCCGCATTACAGGCGCACCTCTCCTGCATTCGTCAGTAAATGTCGGCGCGCCATCCACAGGTTCGACAGAGCGAACAGTGTCACCAGTTGCGCCGTGTTTTTGGCCAAGCCGCGAAAGCGCACCTTGGTGTAACCGAACTGGCGCTTGATTACCCGGAACGGATGCTCGACCTTGGCGCGCACCTGAGCCTTGGCCTTTTCAATCTTGCGCTTGGCTTTGTACAGCACGCTGCGCTTATCGAGTTTTTTGTAGGTGCTGCGGCGTGCCGCCACCTGCCAGATAACTTCACGTCCTTCATGCTCGGGCCGCTTTTCGACACCGGTGTAGCCTGCATCGGCGCAGACCACGTTTTCGTCGCCATGCAGCAATTTGTCCACCTGGGTGACATCCGCCACATTGGCCGCCGTGCCCACTACGCTGTGCACCAGACCCGATTCGTCATCGGCGCCGATGTGGGCCTTCATGCCAAAATAATACTGGTTTCCCTTCTTGGTCTGGTGCATTTCCGGGTCGCGCTTGCCGTCCTTGTTCTTGGTCGAACTGGGCGCATTGATCAGCGTTGCATCGACGATGGTGCCCTGGCGCAGCGACAGGCCGCGGTCGCCCAGATAGCCATTGATGACAGCGAGGATGCCGGCCGCCAGCTCGTGTTTCTCCAGCAAGCGGCGGAAGTTGAGAATGGTGGTTTCGTCGGGGATGCGCTCCAGGTTCAGCCCGGCAAACTGGCGCAGGATCGTGGTTTCGTACAGCGCTTCCTCCATCGCTGGATCGCTGTAGCCGAACCAGTTCTGCAGCAGATGCACACGCAGCATCGCCATCAACGGGTAGGCCGGACGGCCACCTTCACCTTTCGGATAATGTGGCTCGATCAAAGCAATCAAGCCCTTCCACGGCACCACCCGATCCATCTCGATCAGGAACAACTCCTTGCGGGTTTGCTTGCGCTTGCCAGCGTACTCGGCGTCGGCGAAGGTCATCTGCTTCATCGGGAAACTCGGTGGGTGGGGTCGCGGTATTTTGCCAAATCAGAAAGTCTTTTTCAGAGTTTCCCTAGACGACGCCATGACAGCTGCCTAATGGCCATGCACCATCAAATAGCATTAATACTTTGGAAGTATGTGGGCGCCTTTAGCGGCATAAATTCATAAATATCCGATAAATATCAATGATTTAAAGAAACAACCTCCTGCTCTTCGGCAAGCCTCGGGGCGCAACGACCGCCCTATTTCAGTGCAATTATTCCCTCTTTCAAACTCATTCCCCTTCATGGCAGCCGCCGCCCTGCCCTGGGCTCGAATACCTGCTCCAGACCTGGCCAATGCAAGTTGGTACGACACATGCAAACGTTTGCGCACCTGGGAATCCAGGCTATTCGCCGATGATTGCCCAAACCTGATCCCATCCCGCACGAACAAGGATTTTCAATGCATGCCACTTCCAGGCCCACCGCGCGCTCGTACCCACGCAGCGTTTCCCTGCTACTGGGCATCGTTACCGGACTACTCAGCCCTGCCCTGTTGGCCCAACCCGCCACCCCGGACGAATCGGCCCAGGGCGAAGGCCTGAGCAAGGACGTGCAACCGGCCAAACCCGGTGCCTACCTTTCCGACTGGTACAACCAGGACCTGATGCTGATCGGCAGCAAGGACATCAGCTTCGGCCCCCGCCCGGCGGACGACGTCTACCTGGAATACGAATACTTCGGACGCAAGGGGCCATTCGAGCTGTATGGCTACATCGACCTGCCGAAGATCCTCAATATCGGCAACAGCCACGACAAGGGCGTCTGGGACCATGGCTCGCCGCTGTTCATGGAACACGAACCGCGCATCTCCATCGACTACCTGGCCGGCCGCAGCCTGGCCATCGGCCCGATCAAGGAGTGGTATGTAGCCTTCGACTGGATCTACGACCACGGCAGCCGCACCGCCAACCGCGCCAACACCCTGTACAGCGGCCTGGGCACCGACATCGACACCCATTCGCGGGTCAACCTGTCCGCCAACTTCTACGGTCGCTACCAATGGGAAAACTATGGCGCCAGCAATGAGTACTCCTGGGACGGCTACCGCGCCCAGCTCAAGTACATCGTGCCCATCGACAAATTCAGCAACGGCGCGTCGCTGACCTACATCGGCTTTACCAACTTCGACTTTGGCTCCGACCTGCACAAGGACAACCCGGCCCGCACGGCCAACGCCACGGTGGCCACCAACGTGCTGCTGTACTCCTTCACCCACTTGCGCTTTACCCTGGTGGGCCGCTACTTCCACAACGGCGGCAACTGGGAGGACGGCAGCGTGCTGAATTTTGGCGACGGTGAGTTCCGCGCCCGCTCCAACGGCTGGGGCTACTACGCCGGGGTCGGCTACCAGTTCTAGCGACAGCGGCACATTTCGAGCGACAAGCGGCAAGACAACAACAGTTGCAACCTGGATCGATCAGGATCAGCGCCGGTCAACGGCAATCATGGAGGTGTTATGCGCGGCATTCAGAAAGTTTCGTGGATAGTGGGCCTGGGCGCGGTGCTGGCCACCGGGGCCTGGGCCAATGAGGCGCCGATCAAGCCCAAGGTGGTGCTGATCAGCATGTTCGCTCCGGAAGCGCAGAACTGGATCGAGCGCCTGGAACTCAAGCACAAGGTACGGGTACCGGGGCTGGCGGGAGAATATCCGGATATCAGCTGCAGCAACGACCGGCAGGTGTGCCTGCTGACCACCGGCATGGGCCAGACCAACGCCGCGGCCTCGACCCTGGCCCTGGCGATGTCGCCGAAGTTCGACCTGCGCAAGAGTTACTTCCTGATTGCCGGGATTGCCGGCATCAGCCCGCATCAAGGCACCATCGGCACCGCGGCCTGGGCCCATTACCTGGTGGAGTTCGGCACCCAGTGGGAGCTCGACTCCCGTGATGCGCCCAAGGAGTGGCCGACCGGCTACCTGGGGATCAACACCAAGGGCCCCAATGAGAAGCCGCCCCTGGACTACAAGACCGAAGTGTTCGAGCTCAACCCGAAACTCCAGGCCAAGGCGTTTGCCCTGAGCCAGAAGGTGACCTTGAGCGAAAGCAAGGAATCAGCGGCCTGGCGCCTCAAGTACCCCCAGGCTCCGGCCAACCAGCCGCCGGTGGTCACCCGCTGCGACACCCTGGCTGGCAATACCTGGTTCTCCGGTACGCGCTTGAGCGAACGGGCCGAGGTCTGGACCCGCTTGCTCACCGACAACAAGGGCGTTTACTGCACCACCCAGCAGGAAGACAACTCCACCTACGAGGCGCTGCTGCGGGCCAGTCGCGAAGGCCTGGTGGACGTCCAGCGCCTGGCGGTACTGCGCGCCGGCTCGGACTTCGACCGCCCAGCCCCCGGTGCCAGCGAAGTGGACAACCTGCTCAAGTACGCCGACCAGGGCGGTTTCGTGCCGGCGCTGGAAAACCTCTACCGGGCCGGCAACCCACTGGTGCAAGACATCCTCAAGAACTGGTCGAGCTGGGAGCGCGGCGTCCCGCAGTGACCCCGTGATCGGCCCTACCCCTACCTGTGGCCACAGCCGGACCTCTGAAACTGCGCCGACCCTGCGGGTCGTGCGCAGCCTGCGGAAGCGGCTACACAGCAAACCCTGTAGCCGCTGCTGAGCCCGCGAAGCTGGGCCAAGGCCCGCAGGGCCTTCAACGCCCCCCGGCGCTGCCCGCCTCAAGGAATCAGGATCACCTTGTCGCCGCCACCCTGGTTGACCTCGGCATAGCGCTCCAGCCCCTGCTCCAGTGGCGATTCCAGCAATCCCTCGGGCAGCGGCAACAAACCTTCATCGAAATAGCGACCGAACTGCTCCAGCATCGCCGCGCATTCCTCGACGCCATACAGCAACGAATTGATCCCCACTACCGAGCCGCCCTTGCGATACAGGGCCAGCGCCGGCAACTGCACATGGCCATCCACCGGCGCGGCGATGATGGCGATCCGGCCGAACGTGGCCAAGGCCGACACCGCTGCCGGCAGCCAGAAGCCAGTGGTGTCGAAGATCACCTCGGCGCCGCCGGCATAATGCTCGCCCACCTGGGTCGCGAGGCTCTCCGGCTGCGCCAGTTGCAGCGCCGGATAACCCTGGGCCTGCAATGCCTGCACTTGCTCCGGTCGACGCGCCGCCGCCAGCACCTGGGCGCCACGAACCTTGGCCAGGGCCAGGGCCGCAGTGGCCACGGCGCCGCCGCCGATCACCAACAGCCGGGTACCGGCCACCACGCCGCTACGCTCCAGGGCATCCCAGGCGGTGGTATAGGGCACACCGAGGCTCGCGGCCTGGGCAAAGCTCAGGTGCCGGGGCTTGAGCGCCACGCCCCTGGCCGACAACACCACGTACTGGGCATGACTGCCGTCGGCGAAAAAACCCAGGTCCCTGCCGGTGCCCCAGACTTCCTGGCCGATCAAGTCGTCCGGCCCCTGCTCCACCACCCCGGCGAAATCCCGTCCGGGAATCCGTGGCAACGTGGTGTAGGGAAAACGCCCGAGGACGTTCTTCACATCGCTGGGGTTCAGGCCCGCTGCCTTGATCCGTACCAGCACCTGGCCAGGGCCGGGCACCGGGGTCGGGACCTCCACCAGTTGCAAGGATGCGAGGTCGCCGGTGGCGGAAAATTGCAATGCTTTCATCAAAGGCTCCATAGGTCGGGAAAGAGTCGAAAATCAGCGCTCAGGACCACCACTGGCTGAACAGTTGGCGGCCCAGGGGCCACAGTTGTTCGCCACCGAGCATGCCCAGCAGCCCCACCAGGGCGATGGCCGGCGGTGCCGGGGAGCGCACCTGCAAGGCACCGTAGAGCAGCCCGACCAACAGGCCGGCTGCCAGGGACATCAGGTAATTCATGGTTCACTCCCAAAAGGCCGTGGTGCATGGGCTCGGCTACAACCACCGCGTCGTTTCATGCAGCCGCTGCCGCAGGCTGCGCATGGCCCGCAGGGCCACGGTCCTGCGTCCCTGAACGCAGCCTCGCAGGCTCGGTAGCGACTACAGGTATGGAGTGGATTCTAGAGGCAAGGAGACAGTGGCATCGGCCAAGTACTTCAGGCTATCGGCCAAAGCATCGCGGTGTCTCAGGCCGAGGGCTGGCCAGCGACGTACTGCGAGGGGGCGACACCCAGCTCGCGGCGGAACATGTCGCTGAAACTGCTGGGGGAGTAACCCAGCTCCCGGGCGATCCGGCTGACCGGCACGCCCTGGATCAGCTCCGCCGCCGCCGTGGCCAATTGCACCTGGCGCCGCCACTCGGCAAAGCCCAGGCCCAGGCGCTCCTTGAACAGCCGCGCCAGGGTGCGCACGCTGGCCCCGACGGCCTCGGCATGCTGCTCGAAGGAAATCTCCAGGGACGGCGCCGCCATCACCGCCTGGCACAGGCTGCACAGGCGACGGTCGGCGGCATCGGGCAAGACGATCTTCAACTCCGAGCGCCGGGCCCGTTGCAGCTCCAGCAGGGCCAGGCCCACCAGGGCCTCGTAGTAGTCAGGCTGGGGCGGTTCGAGCTCCACCAGGCGCACGATCAACTCCCGCAGCAAGGTATCCACTTGCAGCACCTGGACCCTGGCATCCAGGGTCGCCGCCAGGGACGGGCGCAGGTAGATGTTGCGCATCTGCAGGTCGCTGACCACGCGGATGCCATGGACCACACCCGGCGGCAACCAGACCGCCCGTTGCGGCGGCACCACCAGGGCCTCATGGGGCGTCTCGACCCACATCACCCCGCTCATGGCATACAGCAACTGGCCCCAGTCGTGCTCGTGGGGCTCGACGAACAGCCCGCGCGGGTAGGTGCGCGCCAGGGGTTGCACGGGAATCGCGGTATCCGAAAGGTCGGGGGGTGCGGCTAGGGCCATGGCAAGGTCGCGCTGGATCGGCGGGAGCCCATGGTAACCAGCCGCCCCAGGCGCCGCCAGCATCGCCCGCCCCCCGCATTCGATCCGATACGTCGGGACATGTAGCCCATGCATTGGGATAGCACCTGCAGCACAGCAACCGTTGGTAGCCCGAGCGGGTAATCGGAATGAATTTTTCCGTTCCCACAGAATCACTTCAAGGATCACAGGGAGGAATCAACGCTTTATGAACAACGCAAAGCTCTTCGTCATCGAGTACACCCTCCATGGCAACCCCAAGTCCTTCATCATCCGCCAGGAGAAGATGGACAATGCCGAGGCCTGGCACTGGGCCAGTTGCGACGCCGGAGTCGGCCGCATCGGCCGGTTCGGGCGTGAGCAAGTGAAGAAGACCAGCCGCCCCATGGCGGAAAAGTTCGGTATCGAGAACGTCACCTGGCGTCCTTCGGTCTAGCCGGGCGTACGGAGGGAGCCGCCCGGCCCCCTCCGCGCTTACCTGCGATTCAATCCCAGCCTTGCAGGCGCAGGGTCGCCCGCACCAAGCGCTGCTCCTCGTCTTCGATCTCCTTGAGGCTCTGGGCAATGCCCTGGATATGGGCCTGCGCGGCCTTGCGCGCCTGTTCCGGCAAGCGACCGGTGACCGCGTGGTACAAGCGCGCATGCTGGCGGTCGATCTGGCGCTTGTGCAATGGCCGGTGAAAGAGGTTGTTGACCGAGGCGAACACCGAATTGAGCAACAGGCCATTGAGCGAGCCCAGGGTCTGCACCAGCACCGGATTGTGCGAAGCCTCGCAGATGGCCAGGTGGAAGGCGTGGTCCAGGCGCGCCTGGGCAGCGGGTTCCAGGGCCTGCTCATGGGCCTCCAGCATTGCCTGGTAGCTGCGACCGATAAGCACGAAATCCGCCTCGGTGCCACGCAAGGCCGCCAGCCGCGCCGACTCTCCCTCCAGCAGCGCGCGAACCTCCAGCAGGTCGTAGAGGGTCCGTGGTTGGGAGCTGAACAGGTGCAGCAACGGCGAGCCCGCCGCCGGGGCCGACAGTTGCGCCACCTGCGAGCCACGGCCCTGCACCGTGTCGATGATGCCCCGGGCCCGCAGCAGCTTCAGGCCCTCGCGCAGGGCCGTGCGCGAGACCCCGAGCTTGGCGCTCAGGCGCCGCTCGGAGGGCAACCGCTGGCCGGTCTTGAATACGCCGTCGACGATCAGTCGCTCGATCCGCCCACAGACCACATCGGCCACCTGCAAGCGTGGCCCTGCTGGCTTGTCCTGCATCTCGTCCCCCACTGGTATGACCAGTCATCTAGCGGTTCGCGGCCCGCTCCAGGTTCACTTGCAAGCTGTTGAAGTTACTTGGGTTTATCGAAAACCCGGGACGGCGGCGAACAATAAAGTGGTTCGACCATTGCCGGCGCACATGGACACTAAGGCGCCCCGGGCCAATGATGCAAGGCATGCGTGATGCAGTCGCGACCTGATAACAACGACACAAGGTCATTCGCCAGCCATGACGATTCTCTACGATGAACGCCTCGACGGCGCCCTGCCCGAGGTCGACCGCCAGGCCTTGATCCACGCCCTGCGCAGCCAGCTGCCGGACCTGGAACTGCTGGACCGCCAGGAGCAGCTCAAGCCCTACGAATGCGACGGCCTGAGCGCCTACCGCAGCACCCCGCTGCTGGTGGCCCTGCCCCGGCGCCTGGAGCAAGTGCAGCAGATCCTGAAGATCTGCCACCAGCAACGGGTACCGGTGGTGGCCCGGGGCGCCGGTACCGGCCTGTCCGGCGGCGCCCTGCCCCTGGAAAAGGGCCTGCTGCTGGTGATGGCGCGGTTCAAGGACATCCTCAAGATCGACCCCGCCGCGCGCTGCGCGCACCTGCAACCTGGGGTGCGCAACCTGGCGATCTCCCAGGCCGCGGCGCCCTACGAGCTGTACTACGCCCCCGACCCGTCGTCGCAGATCGCCTGCTCCATCGGTGGCAATGTCGCGGAAAACGCCGGTGGCGTGCACTGCCTGAAATACGGCCTGACCGTGCACAACCTGCTCCAGGTGCGGATGCTTACCGTCGAGGGCCAACCCCTGACCCTGGGCAGCGAGGCCCTGGACTCACCGGGCTTCGACCTGCTGGCGCTGTTCACCGGTTCCGAGGGGCTGCTGGGGGTGATCACCGAAGTCACGGTCAAGCTGCTGCCCAAGCCGCAGATCGCCAAGGTGCTGCTGGCGGCCTTCGACTCGGTGGAGAACGCCGGCCAGGCGGTGGCGGCGATCATCGCCGCGGGCATCATCCCCGGCGGCCTGGAGATGATGGACAACCTGGCGATCCGCGCCGCCGAAGACTTCATCCACGCCGGCTACCCGGTGGACGCCCAGGCCATGCTGCTGTGCGAGTTGGATGGGGTCGAGGCCGATGTCCACGACGACTGCGAGCGGGTGCGCCAACTGCTGCAACAGGCCGGCGCCAGCGAAGTACGCCTGGCCCGGGACGAGGCCGAGCGCGCGCGGTTCTGGGCCGGGCGCAAGAATGCCTTCCCGGCGGTGGGCCGCTTGTCGCCGGACTACTACTGCATGGACGGCACCATTCCCCGGCGCCAACTGCCCGCCGTGCTGCACGGCATCGCCCGACTGGCCGCCGAGCACCGGCTGCGGGTGGCCAACGTGTTCCATGCCGGCGACGGCAACATGCACCCGTTGATCCTGTTCGATGCCAACCAGAGCGGGGAACTTGAACGGGCGGAAACCCTGGGCGGCAAGATCCTCGAGCTGTGCGTGGCCGTGGGCGGCACCATCACCGGCGAGCACGGCGTGGGCCGGGAGAAGATCAACCAGATGTGCGTGCAGTTCAGCAGCGACGAGCTGAGTCTGTTCCACGGCATCAAGCGCGCCTTCGACCCCCTGGGCCTGCTCAACCCCGGCAAGAACATCCCGACCCTGCACCGCTGCGCCGAGGCCGGGGCCATGCACATCCACCATGGACAACTGCCCTTTCCCGAACTGGAGCGATTCTGATGGCCGCCCCCACCGATTGCGACGCCAGCGAAGCCCTGCTGGAGCAGGTACGCGACGCCCTGGACAACGCCACCCCGCTACGCATCCAGGGCTCCAACAGCAAGGCGTTCCTGGGTCGCGACAGCGCTGGCGAAATCCTCGATACCCGGGTCCATCGCGGCATCGTCAGCTACGACCCCACCGAACTGGTGATCAGTGCCCGGGCCGGGACGCCGCTTAGCGAATTGCAGGCGGTACTGGATGCCGCCGGGCAGATGCTGCCCTGCGAGCCGCCGGCGTTCGGTACCGGTGCCACCCTGGGCGGCATGCTCGCCACTGGCCTGTCCGGGCCTCGTCGGCCCTGGGCCGGGGCGGTGCGTGACTTCGTCCTGGGCACCCGGATCATCAGCGGCCTGGGCCAGCACCTGCGTTTTGGTGGCGAGGTGATGAAGAACGTCGCCGGCTACGACCTGTCGCGGCTGATGGCCGGCAGCTACGGCTGCCTGGCTCTGGTGACCGAAGTCTCGCTGAAGGTGCTGCCCAAGCCCCGCCACTGCCTGAGCCTGAGCCTGGAACTGCCTGCCGGGCAAGCCCTGGCCAGGCTCGCGCAATGGGGCCAGCAGCCGTTGCCCATCAGTGCCGCCTGCCACGATGGCAGCCGCCTGCACCTGCGCCTGGAAGGGGGCGAAGGCTCGGTGGCCGCGGCCCGCGATCGGCTCGGCGGCGAGCCCCTGGACAGCCGCTACTGGAACCGACTCAACGAGCAGCAACTGCCCTTCTTCGACCCCGGCCTGCCGCTCTGGCGCCTGTCGTTGCCGCACAACACCCCGGAGCTTGCGTTGCCCGGCCTCCAATTACTGGACTGGGGCGGCGCCCAGCGCTGGCTCAGGTCCGATGCTCCGGCCGAGCGCATCCGCGCCGTGGCCAGCGCCGCCGGCGGTCATGCCAGTTGCTACAGCCATGGCCTGCTGGACAGCCCCTTCCAGCCCCTGGAACCGACCCTGCTGCACTATCACCAACGCCTCAAGGCGCAGCTCGATCCCCAGGGCATCTTCAACCCCGGCCGACTCTACGCGGAGCTCTGACCCATGCAGACCACCCTCAGCCCCGAGGCCCGGCAGTTGCCACGGGCCGCCGAAGCCGAACGCATCCTGCGCAGCTGCGTGCATTGCGGGTTCTGCAACGCCACCTGCCCCACCTACCAGGTGCAGGGCGACGAGCTGGACGGACCACGCGGCCGCATCTACCTGATCAAGCAGGTACTGGAGGGCGCCGCGGTCACCCATCAGGCGCAGTTGCACCTGGACCGCTGCCTGTCATGTCGCAACTGTGAGACCACCTGCCCATCGGGCGTCGAGTACCACAACCTGCTGGATATCGGCCGGGCAGTGGTGGACGCCGCCCTGCCCCGGCCCGCCGGCCAGCGCCTGCTGCGCCAGGGCTTGCGGGCCCTGGCGGGCAACCCGCAGCTGTTCAAGACACTGGTACTGGGGGGCAGCCGCTTGCGCCCACTGCTGCCCCAGGCCCTGCAAGACAAACTGCCGCGCCAGGTACCCGCCGCCGGCGTGCGCCCGGACAGGGTCCACGCGCGGCGCGTGCTGCTGCTCGAAGGCTGCGTGCAGCCGGGGCTGTCGCCCAATACCAACGCGGCCGCGAGCCGGGTCCTGGATCGCCTGGGCATCAGCGTGCAGCCGGTGGCCGAGGCCGCGTGCTGCGGCGCCGTGGACTACCACCTGGATGCCCAGGAGCGCGGCCGCCAGCGGGCCCGGCACAACATCGATGCCTGGTGGCCGCACCTGCAACAAGGTGCCGAGGCCATCGTCCAGACCGCCAGCGGCTGCGGCGCCTTCGTCAAGGACTACGGGCACCTGCTGGCCGACGACCCGGCCTATGCCGCCAAGGCGCAGCAAGTCAGCGCCCTGGCCCGGGACCTGGTGGAGGTGGTGCGGGCCGAACCTCTGGCAGCGCTGCAAGTACGCAGTGGACAGCGCCTGGCCGTCCATTGCCCCTGCACCCTGCAACATGCCCAGCAACTGGGCGGCGCCGTGGAAAGCCTGCTGCAACGCCTGGGTTTCAACCTGACTTCGGTGCCCGACGGCCACCTGTGCTGCGGCTCGGCCGGCACCTATTCACTGACCCAGCCCGCCCTGGCCCGGCAACTGCGCGACGACAAGCTGCGGGCCCTGGAAAGCGGCAACCCGGACGTGATCGCTACGGCCAACATCGGCTGCCAGAGCCACCTGGATGGCGCCGGGCGCACCCCGGTACGCCACTGGATCGAACTGCTGGACGCCGCCCTCAACCCTTGAACCCCCTGGAGCCTGCCATGCACCACAAAGCCGTGTTGTGCCAAGACGACGTCAGCCGCATCCTCGCCGCCGCCCGCACCGAGGCCCACCGCCAGCAGTGGCCGGTTAGCATCGCCGTGGTCGATGATGGCGGCCATCCCCTGGCCCTGGAGCGCCTGGACGGCTGCGCACCGATCAGTGCCTACATCGCCTTGGAGAAAGCCCGCACCGCCGCCCTGGGCCGGCGTGAGTCCAAGGCCTACGAAGACATGGTCAATGCCGGGCGCAGCGCCTTTCTCTCAGCGCCGCTGCTGACCTCCCTGGAAGGCGGCGTGCCGATTCGCGTGGATGGCCAAGAGGTCGGCGCGGTGGGCGTGTCCGGCGTCCGCTCCGGCGAAGATGCCCAGGTGGCGCAAGTGGCCGCCAACTGCCTGGAAGGATCCTGAGCCCTCAGCTGCGTGGAACGCCCCTGGGCCCTCAGCTACGGCGCAAGCTGCTGCGGTACATGAACAGCAAGGCCAGGGCCAGGCAAAGCATCGCCAGGATACGGTTGCCGGAGAGTGCCATGGCCGGGTTGCCGAACCAGCCGAAATGGTCGATCAACATGCCCATGCCCAACTGCCCGAGGATCACCGCCACCGTCGCCACGGCAGTCCCGACCCGAGGCACCGCGCCGACCATCACCAGCATGTACACCACGCCGAACAGCGCGCCGCTGAGCTGCCACTTGGGCGCCTGCAACAGGCCCATGGCCTGGGGCGGCTGGAAGAATACGATCAGCAGCGAGGTGACCAGGGCACCGACGGCGAACGTCAGCAGGCTGCTGCGCAGCACCCCCACGCTCTGCCCCAGGCGGCCGTTGATCGCCGCCTGCACACTGAGCACCGCACCTGCGGCCACCACGACCACCAGCAATAGAATCAGGTTCATGTTCAACCTCGGGCAATCAGGATCAGGGCGCCGACGATCAGCACCAGGGCCAGCCAACGCTCGGCGTTGACCGGTTTGCGGGCACTGCCGAACCAGCCGAAGTGGTCGATCAGCACGCTCTTGCCGACCTGGCCGGAAAGAATCGCGATCATGGTCATGGCAATGCCGATATGGGGGGTGGCCAGGGTCAACACCACCACGTAGATCGGCCCCAGCACTCCGCCCAGCAACTGCCAGCGCGGCAGCTGGCTCAAGGCCGGCCCCGGCTGCGGGCCACTGAACAGCAACAGCAAGGCCAGCAACGCCGCGCCGACGCCGAAGATGCTCAGGGTCGCCCACAGGTGGCCGACTTGGGCTCCCAGGGGGCCGAGCAAGCCGGCCTCCACCGACAGGCCCATGCCGGCCAGGATCACCAGCGGCAGCAGGGCCAGGCGTTGCCAGCCGGCAGTGGATACAGCGCTGGCCACTGGCGGTGGCAGCGTTGGGTCAAGGGTTTCGCAAGACATGGGGCACCTGTTCGGTTCATGGAATGGCGAACATTATTGGTTGCCCGTGCTTTGCGATAAATGGGAGCATGCCGACAACACCTTTGCATAAAGCGCACAGCAAGGATTCCCCATGCAAGGCTTCAACGACCTGGGTTTCAAGGCCCTGCGGCTGTTCATCGCGGTGCTCGACCAGGGCAGTTTCTCTGCCGTGGCCCGGCGCGAGGGGCTAGCGCCCTCCTCCATTTCGCGGCAGATCCAGCTGATGGAACAGGCCCTGGGCCAACAGTTGCTGTATCGCCATACCCGGGCGGTCAGCCCCACCGAGGCCGGACGCCTGTTGGGGCACCATGCCCGGCGGGTGCTGGCGCAATGGGAAGAAGCCGAGCAGGCCCTGCAAGAACAGCAGGACGAGCCGACCGGGCTGGTGCGGATCAACGCGCCGGTGGTGTTCGGCCAACGGCATATCTCGCCCTGGCTGGGCGAACTGCACCGGCGCTACCCCAAGCTGCAACTGGATATCCAGCAGACCGACAGCTACATCGACCCGTTGCAGGACGGCACCGACCTGCTGTTTCGCATCGGCGTGCTGGGAGACTCCTCGATGCAGGCCCGGCTACTGGCACCCCAGCGCTACCAGGTCGCCGCCAGCCCGGGCTACCTGGCCCGTCACGGCCACCCCCAGCACCCCGACCAGCTGCACCAGCACCAATGCCTGGCCTACAAGGGCGAAAGCGGCCAGCAACGCTGGTTCTTCCGCCAGGGCCAGGAGTCCTGGACGCCCTACAGCGTCACGGGCCCACTGACCGGCAACCACGCCGACACCCTGACCCAGGCCGCCGAACAAGGCCTGGGGCTGGTGATGTTTCCTTCCTGGCTGATCGGCGAGGCCCTGCACCAGGGCCGGCTGGTGGCGCTGTTCGAGGATTTCGAAGTGGCCACCAGCCTCGAACCGCAACAGATCGCCGCCCTGTGGCCGGGCAGCCGGCGCCTGTCGGTGAAGGTCCGCACGGTGATCGACTTCTTCGTCGAGACATTCGGGCCAATACCGTATTGGGATCGCTAGCGCGATCAGCTTCAAGCTGCAAGCTGCAAGCGGCAAGTTGAAAGACGGACGTGATCAGCCTTGGCTTGGGCGCTCTGGCTTTGGCTTTGGCTTTGGCTCTGGCTCTGGCTCTGGCTCTGGCTTGAAGCTTGAAGCTTGCCGCTAAAGGCTAGCTATGAGCCAGGCATTGGCTGCGCTGATCACGGCGAACAGGCTCCAGGCCAGCCAGCGGGTCGGCCAGCGGTTGACGAAGACGCCCATCAGGCGCGGGTCGTTGGTCATGCGGATCAACGGGTACAGGGCGAATGGCAATTGCAGGCTGAGCACCACCTGGCTCAGCACCAGCAGCTTGCCCACGGCGCCGTCGCCCAGCAGCCAGACGCCGATGAACGCCGGGATCAACGCCAGGCCACGGGTGATCAGGCGGCGCTGCCAGCAGGGAATCCGCAGGTTCAGGTAACCCTCCATGATCACCTGGCCGGCGATGGTCCCGGTGAAGGTCGAGCTCTGTCCGGAGGCCAGCAGTGCCACGCCGAACAGCACGCTGGCCAGGGCCCCGCCCACCAGCGGATCGAGCAGGTGATAGGCATCCTGGATCTCCACCACATCGCTGTGCCCGGTGTTGTGGAAGGCCGCGGCGGCGAGGATCAGGATCGCCGCGTTCACCAGCAGCGCCAGGGCCAGGGAGCCGATGGTATCGATGCGCGCCAGGCGGATCGCATCGCTGCGGCTGGCAAGGTCCTTGCCCACTAGCCGGGTCTGGACCACCGAGGTATGCAGGTACAGGTTGTGCGGCATCACCGTGGCACCGAGGATGCCGATTGCCAGGTACAGCGGCGCGGCATCGCTGATGGCCGCCAGCGACGGGGTGAAGCCCCGGGCCACGTCCGGCCAGTGGGGCTTGATCAGCAACAATTCGATGAAGAAGCACACGCCAATGGTCGCCACCAGCGCCAGCATGATCGCTTCCAACCGGCGAAAACCACGGTTCTGCAAAGCCAGTACCAGCAAGGTATCGAAGGCGGTAATGACGATCCCCGTACTCAACGAGACTCCCAGCAAGAGGTGGAAAGCCAGGGCGCAGCCCAGCACTTCGGCCAGGTCGGTGGCGATGATCGAGACCTCTGCCAGCAACCACTGGACCCGCGCCGAACGTGGGCTGTAGCGCTCGCGGCAGAGCTGCGCCAGGTCACGTCCGGTGGCGATGCCCAGGCGCGAACACAGGCACTGCACCACCATGCCTGCCAGGCTCGCCAGCAGCACCACGAACAGCAGGCTGTAGCCATAGCGCGAACCGGCCTCGATGGCCGTGGCCCAGTTGCCCGGGTCCATGTAGCCGATGGAAATCAGCAACCCGGGACCGGCAAAACGCAGCAGGCGCTTGAACAGCGAGGCACGGGGGTCGACGGTGACGGAACCGGCCACTTCCGGCGGGCAGAAAGGAGCAGTGGCGATTTTCGGCAGGCTGAATTTCACAAGGGGGATTCCACGGCGGCTTGAAGCAGGTGCCCAGCTTAGAGGTTTCGCCGCGACCGCCCAAGCCTGAAATTCATCGGCCAAGGCGAGTATGCTGCGCAGGTTCCGGCCCGGGCCGGACGTCGTTCCACCCTTGCAAGGTTTTCTCCGTGGCTGACTCCGCAACAACTCGGGCAGGCGATGCCCTGCCGCCCTTCCTGCAACCTGGCGAGCGAGTGCTGCTGTTCGATGGCGTGTGCAAGCTGTGCAACGCCTCGGTGCGCTTCGTCATCGCCCATGACACCGAACGGCGGATCCGCCTGGCCTCGGTGCAGTCGCCCCAGGGCCAGGCCCTGCTGGCGTGGGCCGGGTTGTCCACCGAACAGTTCGACAGCGTGGTGCTGATCGAGGGTCGACGCCTGTCACTGCGCTCCGACGCCTTTATCCGACTGATGGCGCAACTCCCTCGACCCTGGCGCTGGCTGCGCCTGCTGCACTGGGTTCCCCGCCCCCTGCGCGACTGGAGCTACAGCTACATCGCCCGCCACCGCTATCGCTGGTTCGGCCGCTACGACGTCTGCCTGCTGCCCAGCCCCGACCACCGCGGGCGCTTTCTCGACGATACGCCTTGACCTGCCACGCCAGCGCTTCGTGTAGCCGCTGCCGCAGGCTGCGCACGGCTCGGCACGAGTCGCCAAACCTGCATCCGTGATATGCCTGCCAGAACCCGTCTTCCGCTTGCGGGCGCTGCCTAGCCAGATCGGCAGCGGCTACCTGATTGAACTGCGCCAGGGCGTTCGGAAAGTGCTAGCGTGGAGCCCCCTCACCTGCCGAGCGTGTCCATGCTGCTGTTGAAACTGCTCACGGTTCCCGCCTTCCTGCTGCTGATCTCCCTGGCCAGCCGGCGCTGGGGGCCGAATGTCGCGGGCTGGCTGGCAGGCTTTCCGGTGGTGGTGGGCCCTATCCTGCTGTTCCTGGCCCTGGAACAAGGCCAAGCGTTCGCCACCCAGGCCGCCGTGGCTGCACTGTCAGCCGTGTTCGCCATGATCGCCTTCAGCGTGGCCTATACCCACGCCGCCCGCACGCTGGCCTGGCCCGGGGCCTTGTGCATCGCCACCCTGGTCTGGCTGATTCTGGCAACGCTCATCGCCCAGGTGCCGGCCTCCCTGGGGTTCTCCCTCTTCTGCTCTATCAGTGCCCTGGTGTTGGCCCCTTGGGTGTTCCCCAGGGTGCGGAGCGTGCCAGCCCCGGCCGCAGGCAAGTCCGACAGGCTGGTGTATCGCATGCTGGCGGGCGCCCTGCTGACCTTGGCCGTCACCCTGATGGCCAGCACCGTCGGGGAACGCTGGAGCGGCATGCTGGCCGTATTCCCGGTGCTGGGCAGCGTACTGGCGGTGTTCTCCCATCAAAGCCACGGGGCAGCCTTCACCACCGTGCTGCTGCGCTCGTTGAGCACCGGCTTGTATGCCTTCGCGGCATTCTGCCTGGTGCTGGCGACCACCCTGCCTGACCTGGGGCTCTGGGCATTCGTGCTGGGCGTGGTGGTGTCGATGCTGGTGCTGGCATTCAGCAAGAGATTACTGGCACTCAACACGAAGGAGCGCAAGCCTGCGAACTCCACTGAGTAACACAGGAAAATACCCATAGACTCCACTGCCTGGAGACTGGCATCGCGCTCATTCCCTCATGCATCATGCCTACCTTGTCTTATGGAAGAGCCTAATGAGCAATACGGATATACAAAAGGCTGCACTGGCCTTGCGATCTTATTCGGGTCAGGTCGAACTGCATGATCACGAATACCATCAGATAGTCCTGCCTCAGTCTGGTTCGATGGAAATTGAAGTCGACGGAAGAGGTGGCAAGGTTGATTGGAGCCAGGGAGTGATTATTCCGGCCGGCACTCCTCATGCCTTTTCTTCCAATACTTGCAACACCTTCCTGGTTCTAGATGTACCGCTTCCCTCTAGTTACACACAAAAAAGCGAAGCAGAAACCATCAAGAGACTGAACGAGAAAAGCTTCTTCCCGGTAAGACCGGAAATTCGTCACTTGCTAGACTACGCGTCCCGTAGTGTCCCCCTACTGACTAGCTCATCAGAAGTGTCTCAAGCTTGGAGCACATTGCTGATGTCATCTCTGGTGCAACCTCACAGTAGTGTCCCCGACCATGGGCAGTTCACCCTGGCCAGGGCATTGACGCATATAGAGAACCATCTCGATAGTCATTTGACCGCTTCGGAAATCGCCCGAGCTTCAGGAACCAGTGAACGGCGCTTATATGTGTTATTCGAACAACACCTGAGAACTACACCATTTGCCCACGTGACACGACTACGCTTGAATCTGGCCATGGATCTGCTGCGCGACACTCAGTTATCAATTACTGAGATTGCTCACCGAGTAGGCTACGCCGACCAGAGTGCATTGAATCATGCGTTGAAAAAAAGCCATGACTTGACGCCTGCACTCGCTCGAAAGAACTCCAGGGCCAATAACATGCAGACTGGAACAAATAACCAGCAGTAGAAGCCAAGACCGTCTCCAATCACCTTTTTATCATCCCCGCTCCGAAACACTTACTGGGCGGGGCGCATGACAGAAAGTACAACCTCTTCGAAAACCAGCGACAGTCGAACAACCACTTCAGCGACCGCCATTGGCGTCATTGCCGTATTTCTCTGGTCATGCTTGGCCTTACTCACCACCTTCACCGCCGGCATACCACCTTTTGAACTGTTGGCGCTGAGTTTTGCCGTAGCGTTTCTGGCAAGCTTGGTGATTCTCGGATTGCGCGGTTCGAACGGATTCGCTGGTTGGCGCCAGCCCTGGCAAGTCTGGGTAACAGGGTTCCTGGGAATCTTCGCCTATCACGCCCTGTATTTTTTTGCTCTCAAAGTTGCACCTCCCGCCGAAGCCAGCCTGATTGCCTACCTTTGGCCGCTACTTATCGTATTGCTCGCGAGCATTGCTGGCGGTCAAACACTACGCCAGCGACAGCTGCTGGGTGCGCTCTTGGGGCTCGCCGGTACGGCATTCATCATGCAACAACGGTCACAAAACAGTATCGCCGACATGCCGCTGGCAGGTTATACAGCCGCGTTGCTCTGCGCCTTGGTATGGTCAAGCTACTCGGTGATCAACCGTCGCTTCAACAATGTCCCCAGTAGCATCATTGGCGGGATCTGCGGCTTAGTGGCCGTGGCAGGCCTGCTATGCCACCTGGCGCTTGAAGTCACAGTCCACCCCAACTTCAGCCAATGGGCTGCGATCATCGCACTTGGGTTAGGCCCGGTCGGCCTGGCTTTCTTTGCCTGGGACCACGCCACCAAGCACGGCAACCTGGCAAGCCTCGGGGCATTGTCCTATCTCGCACCACTGTTCTCGACGTTACTGCTGATATTGATTGGCCAAGTCCATGCCAAACCGATCCTGCTGATTCCAGCAGCACTCATTATCGCTGGCGCAGTAGTAGCCACCTCTCGCCAGCCCACGCCACGCCCTTGAATCTCTCTACCTGAAAGGAATCCTAGAAAAATGCACCTGATTGCTTCCGAGGGGATAGCAAGGTTTGATCGCGCCACTCCAAGTTTTTCGGTGGCTCCTACAAGAGCGCCTCTCCAATTAACAGGAGGTCCCTCACGCACGGCCAGCCATAGCGCTATTCAACGACGGGCTCATGGAGAAGCCCCAAGAGTGCTGTTATTCGTGCCGCCCTACACACGCTTGGTCGAACCGGCCCCTGCAAATAGCGCCTTTACCGACATTGGCATCCATTCCTTTGAAGTAATGAAACGTGCTGGCACTCCTATAGGCTTGTTGCGTATCGCTACAGTAGCCAAACGTGCTGGTTACGATGTGCAGATTATCGACTCCCCTTTCGCCGGCTGGGAGCAGGAATCACGCTTGGTAGATTTGGATCAAGGCCACCTGCTGCGCTACGGACTGACTGACGAGCAGATACGTAAAATCATCGAAACAGCCCAACCTGACATTATTGGTATCCAGTGCAACTACACAGTGCAATGGGGCAACGCTAGAGCGTTGGCTGACCTCGCCAAATCCATCGATCCAAACCTGATACTAGTAACAGGAGGTGCCCACTCCAGTGGCGACTGGCAAAACGCCCTGCTGGATTCGGTATTCGACTTTGTCCTTATCAATGAAGCCGATCGTGCCTTCACTTTGTTACTCGACGCCCTGAGTCATCCCGGAGCCGATGTCTGTGGTGTTCCCGGGGTGGCCTACCGGGGTTCGCAGAACCAACTGATCCGACCATCACGCAAGTCCAGTTATTTGAGCATCGTGCCCAACCGCCAGGAACTGAGTGAGCGACTGGGTGTGATGCCGTTACCGGACTTTACCTTCCTGGACATGAATCACTACCTGCAGCCTTATCACTCTTCAGGAGCACGGGTACGCAAACACGGAGCCTGGGCCCAGATTTTTTCCACCATCGGCTGTAACGTGAACTGCAACTTCTGCTACATCCCTAAAGTCAATGGCCCATGGCGAGCGCTGGGCCTGGATTGGTTTGACCTGCATTTAACAGACCTAGTCAACCAGGGTGTCACCGAAGTACTGATTGAAGACGATCATCTGATGCACGATCCCTTGTATGCAATGGAAGTGGGACGTTTGTTGAAGAAACATGACTTGCCCTGGGTCGAGGAAGGCGGGTTAAGTCTGTTCAACCTGATACTCCTGCATCAAGGAGAACGCTTCCTCGCAGAACTAGATGACAAGGAGTTGAAAAGCCCTCAGTACCGTAATGTGATCGCGGCAATCAAAGGCGGTCTGACCGCTCGAGAGTTCATTCGCTCGATTGCTGAAAACGGCTGTTACAGCGTCTACCTGGCGGTAGAAAGTGCTAACGAAGATAGCTTGGTCAACTCCAACAAATCACGTTTCAACGCGATACAGCATGCCACCTTCGAAATCATCGAGATATTCACCGAACATGGCATCCAGGTAACCGGAGGGTTCATGCTGGGGTTCGTGAACCCACCAACCGTACCTGGCGCCAAGCCGTTCATAGAAAGCCTGGAGTTGATCGAAAGAACCACCGACTATGCAGTCAGATTGATGGGAGCTGGCATGGCATACGCCAACCCATTTATCGTCACGCCTATTCCTGGCACCGAGATGTGGGAATACCAGCAGCAATTTGTAGTGCGCCACTATGACAATGGCTGGTCTCACGAAAAAGCCACCATGGCTACCGAACAATGGAGTGCCGAGGACATCGAAAAAGCCAGGCTGGAGCTTTTGGTCCGGGCCAACGGCGCAAATCGGGTGAGAGAGATGGTCCGCCGCGGCACCTGGCCAGTAGACGCATAAGCACAACACCCTCTGCCCCACTGATCCGACAAGAAAAATCCCTCTGGAGCAGCCTGTAACCGGCATGGGATGATGCGCGCCTTCAATCCTGATGCCCGGAGGTTGTGCATGTCATCCCTAGCTAGAAAAGCCCTGGTCCTGGTGTTTGCCGCCGTGGCAAGCCTCGGTACGCTGAATGCCGTGGCCGCGGGCAAATCCACGGCCAAGCAGGCTGCGGGCGAAAAAGTCGCCTTGCTCGACGGCAAACTGGCCTTCAGCCTGCCCAAGGGCTTCAGCGCCGCGACCCTGCCGGTGGGCGATGAAGCCAAGGGCACCGGTGGCGCCAGCGGCACGCTGTACGCCAATGACACGACCCGCACCGTGGTGATCGCGGCGCAGAACCGCATTCCCAACGGAGCCCAGGTCAAGGACAACGACACGGCGTTCCTGGATGACGCGGTCAGCGGTTTTCTCTCGCAGCAAGCCCAGGCCTTGCCGGATTTCAGCAAGCAGGCGGAAAAGAGCATGACCCTCAAGGGACTCGGGGTACGCCAGATCGACAGTACCGCGACCCAGGGCGGGGGGCTGACCCTGAACTCGACCCTGATTGCCGGTTCCGGCTCGCGCATGGCGGTGATCCAGGTCATTTCCCGGGCCGCCGACAAGGCCGGCCATGCGGCCTTGATGAAGCAGATTCTTGGTCAATGACCCAGCTTAGGGGGCCAGCCCCCGCAACCAGCGGTCCAGGTCCTGGATCTCCACTTCGCTGATGCTGTGCCCCATCCCCGGATAGGCATGGAACTGCGGCTCCAGCGCCAACCCCTGCAACAGGCGGTTGGCCTCGGCCCCATCGCTGTAGGGCAAGCGCTGGTCATTGGTGCCATGGCCGATGAAGATCCCCAGGCGTTGCAGCTGCGCACTGCCTTTGAGCTGTGAAGCCAGTTGCGGCAGGATCTTCCCGCTCAGGGCCGCGATACCGCGTACCGATTGCGGGTGGCGCAACCCGACCTCATAGGCCATCACGGCTCCCTGGCTGAACCCCACCAGCACCACCTTCCCAGGTTCGGTGTGGTACTTGGCCGCTGCCGCACGAACAAATTGCTCGATCAACCCGGCGCTGCTGGCCAGGTCTTCGCTGACGCCGTCATAAGGGCCCTGCCCCTTGCGCCGGAACCATTGGAAGCTGTCCTCATCGAGGGGCTGCGGCGCGCGGGCGGAGAGATAGGTGTAGGTCGCCGGCAGGCGCTCGTACAACCCGAACAGGTCGGCCTCGTTGCTGCCATAGCCATGCAGGAAGATCACCAACGGCTGATCATGGGTGCCTGCCGGGGCCTGCTCCAGATAGCGCAGCGGCAAGTCATCGTGCAACGCCGTATCGGCCTGCACAAAAGGCGCGGCCAACAGGGCCAGCAACGCCAGACAACGAATCATGGACGGCTCCTTGCTTGAAAAAATCAACGGCCAGAGCCTAGCACTGCCCGTCTGGCGGCAGCAGCCCCGCAGGCCCGGGATGAACCCCGGGATTGGACATCCCTTGCCAGGCAGGCCCGCCCCGCTTCAGTGATGCAAGCGCCAGAACCTGGCCTGCCGGGTGTCGGCCAGCCCACGCCAGGCCAGCGGCGCAAGCAGCACCACCAGCACCAGGAACCCCACCTGGGACAGGTAGAAACTCGCCAGCCACTGGTCGTGTGCGGCGACATAGACGCTGTTGTGCAGGACGTCCAGCACGATGATCGCCAGGGTCAGTGCCAGCCCCCAGCGTGGGCGCAACCACAACAGCAGTACCGCCAGCGGATCGAACAGCGTCAGCGACCCCCAGAAGGCCCGGCTGGCCAGGGGCGTATCGCTGCCGTAGCCATAGTCCCAGAGCAAGCCGTGGGCGAAGGCCGCGTGCAGATGATTGAAGGTCGCCGCCAACAGGCACAGGGTGAACAACAGGCGGATGCACAGGGACAATCGAAACATGGCGCAAGCCTTGTGGGCCGCAAGAACCGGCCGGTGGGTGAAAGGCCCACGGCAAGATCGGCAGTGGGCGCTTCGCGGTGGGCAATGCCGGGTCAGTCGTTGACCAGCTTGCCATGGCGAATGGGGTCGCGACCGGCGACCTTGGCCAGCCAGATCCCGGGCTGGGTGTAGCGCCCACGATCCAGGGCGAACAGCACGCCGCTGGTGCCGGCCCGGACAATACTGGCCTGGTCGCTCAACGGATCCACCACCTCGAACAAAGCGTCGCCGCGCTCGACCCACTCCCCGGCTTCACGCAGGAAGCTGACCACGCCATGGTGCGGGGCGAACAGGTACTCGGTGCCCTCGAACGACATGCCCTCGCAGCAGTCCTGCGGCGCCGTCGGCCAGTCGCCATCAATCAGCCCCTGTTCGGCGAGAAAGCCCAGGATGGCTTCGCAGTTGGCCCGGGCCTGCGGCACCCGGGTGTCGCCCATGCTGCCCAGTTCCAGGGTGGTCGCCAGGTTGGCCGGGGGAATGGCTGCCCGAGGGTAGTCCCGAGCCAGGCGCAGCCAGGGCGATGAGCAGGACTCATCGAACGAGCTGCCGCCGGAGTCTTCGCACAACAGCGCTACGCCGGCCTTGAGCCGCGCGGCCAGGGAGCGCCACTGGGGCCAGTGCTGGGGCAAGGCGTAGAGGTGGATCGCCGCTTCGAAATCACAGTGCAAATCAAGGGTGATATCGGCATCGCAGGCGTGGCGCAGCAACAGGCGATGCAGGGCCTCCAGCTGCGAGGCCGGGGCGGGCAGCTCGTCCAGCACCTGGACCATGGCGCGACGGATCAGGGCGATGTTGGCTTCGGCATCGTCTCCCAGTTGCTTGCCGACCAGGTCGCCCACCGGACCACTGAGTTCGACGAAGGCTCGGTTGAAGTTCTTGCCGCTGCCCAGCTCGAAGCGCCCCAGGTGACTGCCCTGCACCTGCTGGTCGAGGCCGATGGGGTTGGCCACGGGCACCAGCTCGATGGTGCATTGCAGGTGGCCATCACGCTCCAGCTCGCCCAGGCGCTGCTTGAGTTCCCAGGCGGTGCGCATGCCGGGCAGCTCATCGGCATGCAGGCTGGCCTGGATGTACACCTTGCGCGGGCCGCTGCCGAAGCGAAAGACGCTGAGCTGGCGCGACGTGCCCAAGTGACCCCAGGGCAGGGAGTGGTCGATGCGTTGCATGATGGCTCCGGAAAAAAGGCGTGGCGCAGGATAAAACAGTGGCGCATAAAAAAGGTGGCGACCGGAATCCGGTCGCCACCTTTTTTCATGCCAGCGGATTATTCGCCGTAGACGTCGAAATCGAAGTACTTGTCCTGCACCTCTTTGTACTTGCCGTTGGCGCGGATCTCGGTGATGGCGGTGTTGAATTTCTCCGCCAGCTCCTTGTCGCCCTTGCGCACGGCGATGCCGGCGCCGCCACCGAAGTACTTCGGATCGTTGTACTCAGGCCCGACGAAGGCGAAGCCCTTGCCGGCGTCGGTCTTGAGGAAACCGTCGTCGAGGTTGACCGAGTCCGCCAGCAATGCGTCGACGCGACCGGACACCATGTCCAGGTTGGCCTCCTGCTGGGAGCCGTAGCGCACCAGGTCGATCCCGGCCGGCATCAGGACTTCGGTCGCGAAACGATCGTGAGTACTGGCACGCAGCACGCCGACCTTCTTGCCCTTGAGCTCGGTCAGCGGGTCCTTGATGGTGGTACCGGCCTTCATCACGAAGCGAGCCGGGGTGTGGTAGTACTTGATGGTGAAATCGACGTTCTTCTTGCGATCGTCGGTGATGGTCATGGACGACAGGATGGCGTCGATCTTCTTCACCTTCAGCGCCGGGATCAGGCCATCGAACTCCTGCTCGACCCAGGTGCACTTGGCTTTCATCTGCTCGCACAGGGCGTTGCCCAGGTCCACGTCGAAACCGGTGAGCTTGCCGTCGGGGGTCTTCATCGAGAAGGGTGGGTAACCGGCTTCGATACCGATGCGGATCGGCTTGGCCTCGTCGGCCGAAGCGGTGAAGGAAAACAGCGACAGTGCCAGGGCACCGAACAGCACAAACTTGTTCATTTATAACTCCAGGGGGTGGAGGTTTCTTGTTGGCAGAATTCGATTGTGGGCAAATCGAAGTGGCCAGCAGTCTAGAGTGGCTCCCGGGATGCAAATTGTGTTTATGCGACAAATACTTACATAAATAACGCAGCCTTGATCCAGGTCGGTTTTCCCTGCCCCAGGGTGGTGCGCCGACCTGTGCAACGCTGCATATCCGCCCGTCAACGATGCATCTGCCTGGCCGCGAATGCAGGGCCGACACCCGCCAGCCAACCTGCCTCCACGGTGAACGTGAAGCCCCACGTCGCCCTTTTTCGCGGGCGAGCCTCTTCGCCTCGTGTCGCCGCTGCCGCAGGCTGCGCACGGCTCGGCACGAGCCGCCAAACCTGTATCCGCGGTGCGCCTGCCAGAGCCCTTCGTCCGGTTTCACGGGCGCTGCCTCGCCCGCTCGGCAGCGGCTACAACAGGCGGTACGAGCCGCACGCGATAGACCTGAGGCTGCGGCTCAGTCCTCGGGCTTGCGCAGCAGGTAGGTGTCCATGATCCAGCCGTGGGCCTGGCGGGCTTCGAGGCGGACCCGGCGGATCTCATCGGCCACATCGTCGAGACGACCGCTGATGAGGATTTCATCCGCCGTCCCCAGGTAGGCCCCCCAATAGATGTCCAGGTCCTGGCTGCGCAGTTGCCGATAGGAATCCTCGGCATCGAGCATCACCACCTGGGTATCGGCATCCCCGCCCTGCCCTGCGGCCAGGCGGCGCCCGGTGGTGATTTCCAGTGAACGGCCGATGCGGTTCAACGGCACCTTGTGCTGCGCGGCCAGGGCCTGGACGCTGGTGATCCCGGGAATGACCTGGTATTCGAAGTGCGCCGCGCCGCTGGCCAGGATCTGCTGCAGGATGCGCAAGGTGCTGTCGTACAGCGCCGGATCGCCCCAAGCCAGGAATGCCCCGGTCTGCCCCTCTGCCAGCTCCTGGTTGATCAGTCGCTCGAAGACCTGCTGCTTGTCGCGATTGAGGGCCTGGACACTGGCCTGGTAGTCCACATCGCCACGCTGGCGCTCCGGGGTCTGGGCCTCGACGAAACGATAAGGCCGCTCGGTGATATAGCGCTCGCACAACTGGCGGCGCAGATCGATCAGCGAGTCCTTGCTCGGCCCCTTGTCCATCAGGAACACCACATCGCAACGGTTCAGTGCCTTGATCGCCTGGATCGTGATGTAGTCAGGGTTGCCGGCGCCGATGCCGATCACCAGGAGGGTTTTCATCTGAGGGAGCTCTCGCTGCTGTGCCAATGGGCAAGTATGGGCTGCCTGGACATCATGGGAAATGCCGGCAGGCGAATCGTCACGACCGGCGATCCAGGCGCAGGCGCCAGCGCCCGGCGTGGCTCAGGTCGAGCCGCGACAGCGGTTCGACATCGATCAGGTTGAAACTGCACAAGGGCGCCTGCAGGACGGTGAGCACCACCGCGCGCAACACCAGCGGATGGGTTACGGCCAGCCAGCGCCCGGGGCGTTGTGCCATGTCCTCCAGCCAATGCGCCATGCGCTGGCACAACTGGGCCACCGACTCGCCGCCGGGCGGTGCCCATTGCGGGTCTGCCAGCCAGGCCTGCAAGGCCTCTGGTTGCTGCGCCTGCACCTCATCGATCGACAGGCCCTGCCAGGCGCCACAGGCGCAATCGCGCAAGGCCTGCTCGACCACGCAGTCGGCACTGAACAACGCGGCGCTCTGCCGGGTGCGCAGCTCCGGGCCGCACAGCACCCGAGTGCTCGGCCCGAGCTCGGCCGCCCGGCTCAGCGCCTGGGCTTGCCAATCCAGCTCCAGGGGCTCGTCCACGGGGAAACGCGCCAGCTTCTGTGCAACGGTACGGGCATGGCAGATCAGGGTCAGACGGGTAGCCTGCACGGCAAGCGCTCCAGTGTTGAAGAGGGCAGATCCTACACCAGCCGGCACCACAAGACGCTCGGCTGGCAAAGGCCCCCGGTCAGCGGAAGAACTCCCCCGGGGTCGTGTCGAATTGCTGGCGAAACGCAGCAATGAAGGCCGAAGTCGAATCGTAGCCGCAAGCCAGCGCGACATCGGTGACCCGCTCGCCCTGCTCCAGCGGCGTCAGGGCGCTCAGCAAGCGCAGGCGCTGGCGCCAGGCGCGAAAAGTCAGCCCGGTATCCTTGAGGAACAATCGACTGAGGGTCTTCTCGGTTACCCCAAGCTTCTCGCCCCACTGCCCCAGGGTGGTCTGTTGCTCCGGATGGGCCTGCAGGCTGCGGTAGATCGCGCGCAAGCGCACGTCATGGGGCAATGGCAGCATCAGGTCCAGCTGCGGTGCGGCGGCCAGTTGATCCAGCAGCACCTGGACCAGGCGACCGTCGGCGCTGTCCCGGACGTACTCCACCGGCAACTCGCTGAAGGCACGGATCAGCTCGCGCAGCAGGTCGCTGACCGCCAGCACCTGGCAACTCTCGGTGGCAGCCCAGGTGGTGACGCTGCAATCCAGGTACAGGCTGCGCATTTCGGTGCTCGGCGAACTGAACACCCGGTGCGGCACTCCAGCGGGAATCCACACGGCCCGCTGCGGCGGTGCGATGAAACGCCCGCCGCTGGTCTGGATCTCCAGCACCCCGGCAATCGCATAGGACAACTGCACCCAGGGATGGCTATGGCGCCGGGTCAGTGCCCGATTGGGCAGGGATTCGGTACGCCCGTACACCGGTCGCGGCAAGCTCGGAAGACCGGGAATACTGCGCCGTACGATCTTTTCATGTCCTTTAGGCGGCATTAACTGGCTCGTTGGCGTTAGTCGGTAGATGGCAGTCACGTTAGAGTCGCCCCATCGCTCTTGGCAACCCCCCGGATGATCACGCTCATGACCCGCTCTCGTCTTTTGCCCGACAACTTCACCCTGACCCTGATCGGCGTGGTTCTGCTGGCCAGCTTCCTGCCTGCCAGCGGCCAGGTGGCAGTGGGCTTCGGTTGGCTGACCAACATCGCCATTGGCCTGTTGTTCTTTCTTCACGGCGCCAAGCTGTCGCGCGAGGCGATCATCGCCGGAGCCGGCCACTGGCGCCTGCACTTGCTGGTTTTCGGCCTGACCTTCGTACTGTTCCCGTTGCTGGGGCTGGCCCTCAAGCCGTTGCTGTCACCCCTGGTGGGCAAGGATTTGTACCTGGGCATGCTCTACCTGTGCGCCCTGCCGGCCACGGTGCAATCGGCGATCGCCTTCACCTCCCTGGCCCGGGGCAATATCCCGGCGGCCATCTGCAGCGCCGCGGCCTCGAGCCTGTTCGGGATCTTCCTCACCCCACTGCTGGTGACCCTGCTGCTCAACGTGCATGGCGATAGTGGCTCGACCCTGGACGCGATCATCAAGATCAGCGTGCAACTGCTGCTGCCGTTCATTGCCGGGCAGGTCGCCCGGCGCTGGATCGGTGCCTGGGTAGGACGCAACAAGAACTGGCTGAAGTTCGTCGACCAGGGCTCGATCCTGCTGGTGGTCTACGGTGCATTCAGCGAGGCGGTGAACGAAGGCATCTGGCAGCAGATACCGCTATGGGACCTGGCCGGCCTGGTAGTGGCCTGCTGCATCCTGCTGGGCCTGGTATTGCTGGCCTCCAGCTTCCTGGGCAAGCTGCTGGGCTTCGACCAGCCAGACCGCATCACCATCTTGTTCTGCGGCTCGAAGAAGAGCCTGGCCACCGGCGTGCCCATGGCCCAGGTGCTGTTCGCCGGCAGTACCATGGGCGTGTTGATCCTGCCGTTGATGCTGTTCCATCAGATCCAGTTGATGGTCTGTGCGGTACTGGCCCAGCGCTACGCCAAGCGCCCGGAGTCGGTGGTCGAACTGATGGGCCAGGTCGACCCGTAGCCCGCGCTGCAAGGCGGCTCGGCAACGGACTGGGGCTGCACGTGCGTGGCGGTGAAGATCACGCAATGGCATGATGCGGCGGCGAAAATCACCAAGGACCGCTGATGTTTCCCCATCGAGTCAAGGCGCCAACCCAGGCTGACCTGCGCCTGCAGGTCGGTGCCCGACTGGAGGCCGATCCGCGAGTCCGGGTCATCATCCAGTGGCACAGCGTCGAACAATACGATTGCCAACTGCTGGAACAGATCGATGCCCTCTGCGCACGTTATGGCGAGCGCATCACCGTGCGTTTCTACAACCACTATTCGAGCAGAGGTTTTGATGGCCGGACCTTGCTCGCCCTGCCCAACGTCCACTCATTGAGCCTGGACGGCCTCGAAACCCTGGACCATTTCCAGGCCATTGGCAGCCTGCACCAACTCAGGGAGCTTGCCCTGGAAGTCTTCCGGGCCGATATGCCCGGGCTTCTGGCCCTGCCCAACCTCGAACGCCTGCACAGCCTGCGGCTCTCCCTGGAGCAGGGTCCAGCCATCGATCTGGCGCCGATTGCCCGTATGCTCGAATTGCACTGTCTGCACATCAACCCAAAGGGTCATGGTCTGGAGATTCTGCGCCAGTGTCCGAGCATCAGCGCCCTTAGCCTGCATCGCCTGCCGGCCAAGACAACCCTGGGGATGGTCGCCGACATGAGCGGCCTGCGCAGTCTGTCGGTGGCCTTCAGCAGCCGTGAGCAGATGCCCGAGCTGCATAGTCCCTACGTCAGGGAGCTGGAGATCAGGCGCGTGCGTGGCCTCAACCGTCTGGACCTGGACAGTTTTCCACAGCTTGACGTGCTGAAGATCGAGGATCAGGCGCAGTTGAGCCGGCTGGACCTTGGCGGGGCACCGCAGTTGCGCAAGATGAGCCTGATCAACCTCAAGACCCTGGGAGAACTCAGCGGCCTGAAAACCTCGAACATCACTGACCTGCGCATCATCAGGACGCCAGAGCTGGATGTACTGACACTGATCGACAACCAATTGCCGCCCGGCATGCAGTACCTCAATCTACTCAGTGGCAAACACACCGTGGACAAACAGATCGAAGCCCGGCAACTGCAACTGGGCATCCCGCAACCCGGCGGCCCGTTTTGACCGCAGCCCTTTCGCAGGAGCTAGCAGGCTCGCGTAGGGCATCAACGATAGCGCTCACCCACAGGGAGCATGCGGTACTTTGGCAGCATCACGAGCACGCTCGCTCCTACAGATCACCCTGCCCCCTTTTTGGACCTGATACGGAGATCCCATGTCCTTTGTTCCTCGCTTCACCGAACTGCTGCTGACTCACCTGCAACAGGAAGAACGCCAGCGCATCCTCAAATCCATCGTCGTAGCCGTCGCTCCCGAGCTGTGGCTGAGCCTGGAATCGGCGGCGTTGCTGGACATCAATCGCGACCACTTCGGCCTCGGCGGCCAGTTCGATGAACGCGAAGACTACCGCCCCTGCTCCGACCAACCGCCGCGCAGCAACGTCCCTCGCTGGCTGATCGCCGCCGAGCGACGCAAGGTGGATATCTGGGTCGAGGACAGCTACGGCGAACAGCCCTCCACCGCCATCGAATTCAAGGTGATACACAACAACAAGAATGCGTATGACAAGATTCGGCAAATTCGCGGGGACCTGATCAAGCCAATTCCCCACACCTCCCCTGACGAACACATCGAACGCTGGGGCATTGTGCTGCTGACCTACTCGCGCTTCTACAGCGACCAACAAGGCAACTATGTCTACGCCGAGTTCGCCAACCGTGAGGCCTTTCTCCAAGCCTTCAGGCATGCACTGAGCGATCACGCTGACCGTTACAAGGGCGCCCCCGAGCTGGAACTGGCGATGGAGCCGGTTCAGGTCGCCGATCTGGAAGGCGCCCATTACATCGAATCGGGAAAAGAGGCCGGGGTGTATCTGGCACTGGTCAGGTGCAAGGCCTGAGGCTCGCTCCAGAGCACCAACGGCAGCGGTCTATCACGGGCACCCCTGGAGCAGATTGACACTCCACGGCTGTGCTAATGTTCGCCATCCCGTCCCTGAAGCCCTGCCCATGCCCATCACCGAGAATCTCCTGGCCTTCACCCTGGCCGCCACCCTGCTGACCCTGACCCCGGGCCTGGATACCGCCCTGGTGCTGCGCACCGCCACGGTGGAAGGCAAGCAACAGGCGCTGCGCGCAGCGTTGGGGATCAATGCCGGCTGCCTGTTGTGGGGCGCGGCGGTGGCCTTCGGCCTGGGCGCCTTGATTGCGGTGTCGGAGCTGGCCTTCAATCTGCTCAAGTACTGTGGCGCCGCCTACCTGGCCTGGCTGGGGCTGAACATGCTGCTGCGCCCGCGCCGCACCTTTGCCCCCGCAGGCACCGACGCCAAGCCCGGTGCCAACTGGTTTCTCAAGGGCATGCTGGGCAATGTGCTCAATCCCAAGGTGGGGATTTTCTATGTGTCCTTTCTGCCGCAGTTCATTCCCCAGGGGCAGCCGCTGGTGGCCTGGACCTTCGCCCTGGTGAGCATCCATGTGATGCTCGGGCTGATCTGGTCACTGCTGCTGATTGGCGCCACTCGCTCCCTGAGCGGGGTGTTGCGACGGGAAAAGGTGATTCAGTGGATGGATCGCACCACCGGCATGATCTTCGTGCTATTCGCAGCTCGCCTGGCCCTGAGCAGGCGCTGAGAAACCGCTCCCAGCCACTGCCTGGCGCTCTCGAAACCCACCGCAGGCACGCCGAGACGGCCGCTCAGGCTTGGTTTTCGCGCCGATACTGCTGCCATTGCGCCCAGCAGTCCTCGGCCACCAGATCGCGATAGCCCCGCTCGTTTTCCATGCTCAGTGCTACCTCCACCGGCAACGCGATACAGGCGGCGCTATCACGAATCTCCAGCACTTCGGCTTCAGTCAGGGGCATGCCCTTGGTGGTCTCGGCATTCAGCAGCACCGCCACCAACGCTGGCACGAACACAAGGCAAAGCTGATCGGTCATGACCCATCTCCAGGTGCGAGGCAAAAGGCCGCAAGCCTACACAAATCGCACCGACGCAGCCATCGAGCGATGGCCGGACAGGCCCATTCATCCCTCAGCCAGCACGGCCCCCCGCTCCTCCAGCAATTTCACAAAACTGCTCAAGCTCTGGGACACGGTGCCGCGCCGCCAGACCAGCCAGGTGCGCAGGAAACGAAAGCGCGGGGACAACGGCCAGACACTCACCGTGGCGCAGCCGGGCATGCTTTCCAACATGCTGCGGGGCATTAGCGCCAACCCGGCACCGGCACTGACGCACGCCAGCATGCCGTGGTAGGACTCCATCTCGTGGATCTTGCCCGGCACCGCAGAGTCCTGGGTGAACCAGCTTTCGAAGTGATGACGATAGGAGCAGTTGGCGCGAAAGGCGTAGATGCTTTCACCGTTGACCTCCTGCGCCCGGGTGATGGGCGCATGGCCCAGGGGCGCGATCAGGACCATTTCCTCCTCGAACACCGGCAGCCCTTCCAGGGTCGGATGGCGCACCGGGCCATCGACGAACACGGCCACCAATCGGCCGGACAAGACCCCTTCGATCATGGTCCCCGAAGGACCGGTGGACAGGTCCAGTTCGACCTTGGCGTATTGCTGGTTATAGGCCGCCAGCAGGGCCGGGATGCGCACCGCTGCCGTGCTCTCCAGGGAGCCCAGGGCAAAAGGGCCCTGGGGCTCTTCGCCGGCCACGGTCAGGCGCGCCTCGGCCACCAGGTCGAGGATGCGCCGGGCATAGTCGAGGAAGTTCCAGCCGGCGGGCGACAGGCGCATCCGGCTCTTTTCGCGGATGAACAGCTCCACGCCCAAATCCTGCTCCAGCTGCTTGATGCGCGTGGTCAGGTTCGACGGCACCCGATGGATCAACTGCGCCGCAGCGCTGATGCTGCCCTGCTCGGCAACGGCCTTGAAAATCTCCAGCTGGACCAGGTCCATTTCATTCTCCAATCGTGAACGACTTGCTCAATATTATTCAGTTTTCAGAAAACAATCAGCCCCGTAACCTGCCGCCATTCCCACCTTGCAGGACGGTGCCATGACCTCTGTTTCCAGCCATACCCACGCCCTGTCGATCAACCCCGCCACCGGCGAGCAGATCGGCGCCTACCCTTACCAGTCCGAATCCGAGCTGGATGCCGCCCTGGAACGCGCCAGCCGCGGCTTCGCTCAATGGAAGCGCCAGGACATCAGCGAGCGTGCCGGGCGCCTGGTCGCCCTGGCCCAGGTCCTGCGCGACAACAGCGAGGCCCTGGCCCGCATGATCACCCGGGAAATGGGCAAGCCGGTGCCCCAGGCCCGGGGCGAAATCGAGAAATGCGCCCAGTTGTGCCTGTGGTACGCCGAGCACGGCCCGGCCATGCTCGCCCCGGAAGCGACCCTGGTGGAAAACGGCAAAGCGCGTATCGAGTACCGGCCGCTGGGGCCGATCCTGGCAGTGATGCCATGGAACTTCCCGATCTGGCAGGTGCTGCGTGGCGCCGTACCGACGCTGCTGGCGGGCAACACCTACGTGCTCAAGCACGCGCCAAACGTCATGGGCAGTGCCCACCTGTTGCTGGAGGCCATGCACCAGGCCGGCTTTGCTGAAGGGGTCTTCGAACTGATCAACGTCACCCCGGACGGCGTATCCCGGGCCATCGCCGATCGCCGTATCGCCGCCGTGACCCTGACCGGCAGCGTGCGCGCCGGCATCGCCATCGGTGCCCAGGCCGGCGCCGCGCTGAAGAAATGCGTGTTGGAACTGGGCGGTTCCGACCCCTTGATCGTGCTCGACGACGCCGACCTGGACGAAGCGGTCAAGGCGGCGGTAGTCGGTCGCTACCAGAACACCGGGCAGGTCTGCGCCGCTGCCAAGCGCCTGATCGTCGAGCAAGGCGTGGTGGAGGAATTCACCCGCCGTTTCGTCGAAGCCACCCGCGCCCTGGTGATGGGCGACCCATTGGCCAACGACACCTATATCGGCCCCATGGCCCGCTTCGACCTGCGCGATGAATTGCACCAGCAGGTCCAGGCGACCCTGGCCGAAGGTGCCACCCTGCTGCTCGGGGGTGACAAGCAAGCGGGCGCCGGCAACTATTACCTGCCCACGGTGCTGGCCAACGTTACCGACCAGATGACCTCGTTCAAAGAGGAGCTGTTCGGCCCGGTGGCCTCGATCATCACCGCCCGTGACGCCCGGCACGCCCTGGAACTGGCCAACGACAGCGACTTCGGCCTGACCGCGAGCCTCTTCACCGCCGACCTGGAACGCGCCCGGCAGATGACCGACGAGTTGGAAACCGGCGGCGTGTTCATCAACGGCTACAGCGCCAGCGACCCTCGGGTCACCTTCGGCGGCGTGAAGAAAAGCGGCTTTGGTCGTGAACTCTCGCACTTCGGTGTGCGCGAATTCTGCAACGCCCAGACGGTATGGCTGGATCGTCGCTGAGCGCAGCAATAGGCCAGCGACCGGAACGGACCTGCCAAGGTCCGTTCTGCCCAAGGGCGGCTCGGGCACATCTGGTCGGTATCATCGACGGAGTGCAGAAAACGCCTTACAGCCCTTCCAGCACAATCCTGCTGTTTTTCAGAATCTTCCTGAATCCCTCCATCCAGGTGCCTTTTTATCATGCGCTTTTTCCATCGCCTGGAAGCCTGGTATGCGCACCCCCGTACAGAAGTTCATCGTTCGCCTTCCCCACGAGCTGCATACGCAACTCAAGCGCATGGCCAAACAGCAGAACCGCAGCATGAATCACGAATTGATCGATCGCCTGGAAAAATCGCTGGTCAACGACGATATCCGCAACATCGATGAACAACTGGTGACCCTGCTGCTGCACAGGATCGAGTTCCTGGAAAAGCGCCTCGAATCCCTGCAAAAGGACCGGCATGAACCATGACGCCAGGCCGACCCGGGCCGATGCCTGACGTCAAACCGGCCTCCTGATGCTCTCCCGCCTTTACCCCGGCGCCGCAGCTTGTATGATGGCGCCTGCCTAAAATCACCTGTCGAGTGCCGCCCTGCGCGGGCCCGATACCCCGTTGTCGCCCCTGTCTGCACCCCACGCATGCCGGTCCCTGGAACTGCCCTGGTATCGCCACCGGACAGGCGCGTGCCCAAGGAATGTCCATGACCCCGATCCGCCCCTTAGCCCTGGCGCCAGAACGCACTGCCGGGCCGACCTTCAATCGCCTGGCCCTGGGCCTGCTGCTGGCTGGCACTGCGGGCGCTGCCAGCGCCGCTACCGAGTTGCCGACCCAGACCGTGAGCGCCCGCCAGGATTACGGCTACCGCAGCGACAGCGCCTCGGTGGCCAGCTTCGACGAGGCACCGCTGCTGGATACCCCGGCCTCCATCAGCGTGATCAACGAGGACATGATCAAGGACCAACAAGCCCGCCTGCTCAGTGAAGTCCTGCGCAACGATGCCTCGGTGGGCCAGAGCTACGCCCCCGTGGGCTACTACGAGAATTTCGAGGTGCGTGGCTTCTCGCTGAATGCCGCCAGCAGCTACAAGATCAATGGCCGGACCATCACCGGCGAGCAGAACGTGGCCCTGGAAAACAAGCAGCGGGTCGAGGTGCTCAAGGGCCTGTCCGGCTTGCAGAGCGGGGTCAGCGAGCCCGGCGGGCTGATCAACTACGTGACCAAGCGGCCCACGGATATTCGCTCGGTCACCGTCTCCACCGATGATCGCGGTAGCGGCTACCTGGCCACCGATGTCGGCGGCTGGTTCGGCAGCGAGCAGCAGTTCGGCCTGCGGGCCAACCTGGCCCACGAGGACCTGCACTCCTATGTCGAACACGCCAATGGCCAACGGGATTTCGCCTCCCTGGCTTTCGACTGGAACATCAGCCCCAACGCCCTGCTGCAACTGGACATCGAATACCAGAACAAGGAGCAGCGCTCGGCCCCCGGCTACCAGTTGCTGGGCGGTACGGCCCTGCCGCACCACGCCTCGCCGAAGAAGCTGCTGGCCCACCAGAGCGGCTCGAAGCCGGTGACCAACGAATCGCTGAACATCAGCGGCAACTTCGAGTACCGCTTCAACGATGACTGGAAGGGCAACTTGAGCGCCTCGCGCAGCCGGGTGGTGATCGATGACTACAGCTCGTTTGCGTGGGGTGGCTGCACCACCGGCTGCATCAATGACAATGGCAACTACTTCAGCCCTGAGGGCAACTACGACATCTACGATTTCCGCAGCCCCGACGACACCCGACGCAACGACGAAGTGCAGGCAGTGCTCAGTGGTCGCTTCGATGCTGTTGGCCTGGGCCATGAGCTAAGTCTGGGCACCAGTGCGTTCAGGCGGGTAGTGAACAATCGCGATCAGGTGATGCACCCCATCGGCGATGGCAATATCGATAGCGAACCGGCTGATTTCTCTCGCTACAACGGCCCGCTCGGTGACTCACATCGACGCCTGGACAGCCGCCAGTACGGGCTCTTCCTCAGTGATCGCATCAGTTTCAACGAGCAATGGCAAACCGTCCTGGGTGGTAGAGAAGTACGCCTGGATGAAAAAGCCTCCAACACCCTGAGTGGCACGGATCGCCACACCCAGCGCTATATGTTCCTGCCCCAGGCGGCGCTGATCTACAAGCCGATGGCCAACCTGTCGCTCTACACCCAGTACGGCAAGGGCCTGTCCCTGGGCGGGCAGGCCCCCTGGTTCATTACCACTAATAAATTCGAAATCCTGGCCCCCACCGTGTCACGGCAGATCGAGACCGGGATCAAGTACGACTGGCAGCGCATGAGCTTCACCGCCGCGTTGTTCCAGATGCGCCAGGCCTACCAGTACGCACGCCCGGACGGCAATGGCCAGTTCACCTACATCCAGCAAGGCCAGCAAAAGAACACCGGCCTGGAGCTCTCGGCCAACGGCTGGGCCACCCAGCGCCTGCAGGTCGCCGCCAGCGTCGCGGCGATTCGCGCGCGGGTCGAAGGCACCGGCACCCCGGCCTACGAAGGCCACCAGGCCCTCAACGTGCCACGCCTGCGAGCCAGCCTCCAGGGCGACTACGCCCTGCCCTGGCTCGACGGCCTGGCCCTGCTGGGCGGAATGCAATACAGCGCCAGCAAGTACGCCGACCGCACGGGCAACGTCAGCGCCGGCAGCTACGCGATCTTCAACATCGGCAGCCGCTACAGCACCCGCATCGATGGTTACGACACGGTGTTCCGCCTGACCGTGGACAACCTGTTCGACAAGCGCTACTGGCGTGACGTCGGCGAATACCTGGGCGACGACTACCTGTTCCAGGGCGCACCGCTGACCGCCCGCCTGAGCGCCTCGATCAACTTCTGACCCCGCGCCTCGTCCCAAAGCCTGCGCCAGCGGCCACACAAAACACCTGTAGCCGCTGCCGAGCCCGCGAGGCTGCGACCGGGCGCGCAGCGCCCGCAAACCCAAGCGACACGATTTACCGGCCCTGCGCCTCGTCCCGAGGCGTACGCAGCCTGCGCCAGCGCCTACACGAAGCCTTGGCCGCCATCTGCCCTCGCGATAAGGCCATCTCCAATCTGCACGACCGGCACCACGTTCATGCAGTTAGGATATGGGCAACTCCCCCCACCCTGGCCCAGCCAGCGGTGCGAACAATAAACCGGAGATTGCCCGATGCTGCCCCCTGCCCCCGATAACACCCCACTCCAGCCCCTGCCCGCCGACTTGGTGAATGAACTGACCGCTCTGCTGGGCCAGCGCTTCAGCACCGCCGCCAGTGTTCGCGAGCATCACGGCCGGGACATCTCCGCCCTCGATCCGCTGCCGCCGCAAGGGGTGGCCTTCGTCCATCACCTCGACGAAATCATCGCTGTGCAGCAGGCCTGCCATCGCCATCGGGTGCCGATCATTCCCTACGGCAGCGGCAGCTCCCTGGAAGGCTGGTTGCATGCGGTCCACGGTGGGGTGTGCATCGATGTGTCGGCGATGAACCAGATCCTGGAGATCCGCGTCGACGACATGGACGTCACCGTGCAACCTGGGGTAACCCGCAAGCAGCTCAATGCCGCGCTGCACGGCACCGGCCTGTTCTTCCCCATCGACCCCGGCGCCGACGCCTCTCTGGGTGGCATGGCGGCGACCCGGGCCTCGGGCACCAACGCCGTGCGCTACGGCACCATGCGCGAAAATGTCCTGGCCCTGACCGCGGTGCTGGCCGATGGCCGCGTGCTGCACACCGGCGGCCGGGCGCGCAAATCCTCCTCGGGCTACGACCTTACCCATCTGCTGGTGGGCTCCGGCGGCACCCTGGCCACGGTGGCCGAGCTGACGGTGAAGTTGCACCCGATCCCCGAGGCAATTTCTGCTGCGGTGTGCAATTTCCCCAGCGTCGATCAAGCGGTACAAACGGTGATCCAGGCCATCCAGCTGGGAGTGCCGATTGCCCGTATCGAACTGATCGACGCCCTCACCGTGCGCGCCCTGAACGCCTACAGCAAAACCCGGTTGAACGAAGCGCCGTCACTGTTCTTCGAGCTGCACGGCTCCGAGTCTTCGGTCAAGGAACAGGTGGAGACCATCCGCCTGCTGGCCGACGAACACGGCGGCCAGGATTTCGACTGGGCGGTGCACCCGGAAGACCGCAGCCGCCTGTGGCAGGCACGGCACGATGGTTACTTCGCCGCCGTGGCCCTGCGCCCCGGCTGCCGCGCCCTGACCACCGACGCGGTGGTGCCGATCTCGCGCCTGGCCGAATGCATCGAAGCGACCTCCGCCGACCTGCAACAACAAGGCCTGCTGGCGCCGATCTTCGGCCATGTGGGCGACGGAAATTTCCATGCGGTGATCCTGGTCGACCCCGACGACCCCGAGGAAGTGCAACGCGCCGACGGCGTGGCCCAGCGCCTGGCGGAACGGGCCATCGCCCTGCAGGGTTCCTGCACCGGCGAGCACGGCATCGGCCTGACCAAGCAGGCCTATATGAGCCTGGAGCACGGGCAGAACGCGGTGGACGCGATGGCGGCGATCAAGGCCGCCCTCGACCCACGGCAACTGATGAACCCGGGCAAGATCTTCCCCCGCGGCCCGGCCACCGACTAAGGCTGCCCCGCCAAGGAGCCCCCATGGAAATCCGCCAGCTGAAATACTTCGTCGCCGTGGTCGATGCCGGCAGCCTGTCCCGCGCAGCCCGGGAGGTACACGTGGCGCAATCGGCCCTGAGCAAGCAGATGTCGGCCCTGGAAGCCGACCTCGGCGCCCAGTTGTTCCATCGCAGCAACAGCGGCATCCGCGTCAACGACGCCGGCAAACTGTTCTACGAATACGCCCAGGGCCTGCTCAAGCACCTGCAGGACGCCCGCGCCGCACTCAGCAGCGAACCCGGCGCGTTGACCGGTTCCATCGTCGTCGCCCTGCCCCAGAGCGTGGCCAGCACCGTGGCCCTGCCGCTGATCCAGGCCGTGGCCCGCACCTACCCCAAGGTCGAGCTGCACCTCAATGAAGAACTCACCGGCAACCTGGTGGACCAGCTGGTGCGGGGCCGGGTCGACATCGCCCTGTTCACGCCCATCGGCCTGCCGCCACAAGTCAGCTTCAGCCCGCTGCTGGAAGAAGACTTCTACCTGATCCACCGTGCCGACGACCGTCACGCCCCGCCACCGGGCGAGGTGACCCTGGCCGAGGCCGTGGCCCGGCCGCTGGTGTTTCCCAGCCGCGCCCACAGCCACAGCACCCGGGCCTGCGTCGACCAGGCCCTGGAGCGCTTGCACTTGCCACCGGCCCAGGTGGCCATGGAAGTCAACTCGGTGCACATCCTCAAGAGCGCCGTGGAGGCCGGCATCGGCCCCAGCATCATGCCGCTGAACCTGGCCCTGCGCGAAGTCGCCGAAGGCCGGCTGGTGGCCCATGCCATTGAGCCCCGGGAAGTCTTTCGCACCCTGGGCATCTGCGTCTGCGAAGCCCTGCCCGGCAGCAACCTGCGCAGTGCCATCGCCAACCTGATCGCCCAGGTGGTACGCGACATGAGCCGCTCCGGCGAATGGCCCGCCACCCGCCTGCTGCCCGAGGCCTGAACCGCTGTTTCATCCATTGCTTCGACAACAAGAATAAAGAGGCTAGCCATGAACCGACCTTCCCCGCCGCCTGCGGCTCTCGACGACGCGGCCCTGCACTCGGCCTACCGCAAGACCGCCTGGCGCATCATCCCGCTGCTGATCCTGTGTTACCTGGTGGCCTACCTGGACCGGGTCAACGTCGGCTTCGCCAAGTTGCAGATGCTCGACGACCTGAAGTTCAGCGAAGCGGTGTACGGCCTGGGTGCCGGGATCTTCTTCGTCGGCTACCTGCTGTTCGAGATCCCCAGCAACGTCGCCCTGCACCGTTTCGGCGCGCGGCGCTGGATCGCGCGGATCATGGTCACCTGGGGCCTGTTGTCGGCGGCGATGATGTTCATCCAGACGCCGCTGACCTTCTACGTGTTGCGGCTGCTGATCGGCATTGCCGAAGCCGGCTTCTTCCCCGGCATCATCTTCTACCTCACCACCTGGTTCCCCAGCCAGCGCCGAGGGGTGATGACCGCCCTGTTCATCATGGCCCTGCCAATTTCCAGCCTGTTCGGCTCATTGATCTCGGGCCTGATCCTGCAACACCTCAACGGTGTGTCCGGCTACGCCGGCTGGCAATGGCTATTCGTCATCGAAGGCCTGCCCGCCGTGGCCCTTGGCGCCGCGGTGTTCTTCCTCCTGCGCGACCGCATCGCCGACGCCCACTGGCTCACCCCGCAAGAACGCCACGGCATGCAAGCCGCCATCGACCGCGAAGCCGCCCACAAACAAAGCCACCGCCTGCGCGACGGCCTGCTCAACCCACAGATCTGGCTGCTGGGCGCGGTGTACTTCTGCCTGGTGCTGGGCCAGTACGTCATCAGCTTCTGGCTGCCCACCATCATCCGCAACAGCGGCGTGCAGCAGCCCTGGGCCATCGGCGTGCTCACCGCCCTGCCCTACGCCGCCGCAGCGGTGACCATGGTGCTGGTGGGACGCAGCTCGGACCGCCACGGCGAATATCGCTGGCACCTGGCGGTCTGCGCGGGGATTGGAGCGCTAGGTGTGGCGTTTGGCACTTTCTTTGGTGACAACCTGGTATTGGCCATGTTCGGCCTGATCATCGGCACTGCTGCCATGATCAGCAGCCTACCGGTGTTCTGGGGCTTGCCCACCGCCGTAGTGGGCGGCGCCGCAGCCGCGGCGGGCGTGGCGTTGATCAACACCCTGGGCAACGTGGCGGGATTCTTCAGCACCATCGTGGTGGGCTGGCTGACCCAGGTAACGGGCAATACCCAGGCTGCGATGTACTTCATGGCGGCGATCCTGCTGATCGGAGGAGCCCTGGGCTTGATGGTCAACCACGTGCGCAAGGCGGCACGGCTACAAACGGCCTGACGCCGCCCCCTGCAGGAGATGGCTTGCCGGCGAAGGCGTCCTCAAGACCGCCCTCGCCGGCACAAATATCGAAACTATCTACCTACGCTGCCTCGCCACACCCGAGAGCAACACCATCGCGGACCACTTGAATCAGTCCAGCCACCCGTTCAACAGCGTCTCGTCCGCATCGTCATCGAGGCTCTGATGGATATTGGCGTAGTACCACACGATCTCGGTTTTCTCGCGAAAATCATCAACCCTGTCCGCCTGAATCAGCACAGGGGATTGCTTGTCATCCATACGAGGCTCCACAGCTTCCAGGCTCATCTAACCCACTGGCCACCACGTCCCCAAAGGGCGCAAGCGAACGGGCCTCAAGGCAACGGCGCAAAGCTGCCACCGCCCTCGTTCCAGCGAAACCCCGGGAACTTGCAGCCCTTGAAAACAACCTGCAGTTGCTCACCCTCACCCTGCAACTGCAAGGTATCCACCCCTTGATTCGGACAACCCGGTGCCGCGATCGCCAGGCTCACGAGCAGTTTGCCGGTGCTCTTGTCCATCACCTCCACCGTCGTGATCCGCCGATCACTGCCCTGCATCGGCACCTGGAAATACCAGCGTTTGGTAGAAGCACGCTGCAACAGCGTGGTGACCGGCTGTGGCCAGGAACGATCCGAATCCACCAGGCCCACCAGTTTCAGGGCAATGGGCAAGGACTTGCCCGTGCGATAACTGGTCCAGGTGCCGCGCACCTGCTCCTGCTGGCGGGAGTTCATCAGGTCATTGAACTGCAGGCGCGCCACCGGCAGGCCCTGCTCGTCCAGCTCATCCATGGCCAGCACCTTGTTGCTGTAGCTGAAGGTCGGCTTGAGACGGATCGGCGTGCGATAGCGCTGATAGGCATAGGTGCCCTGGTAGACCGCATTCTGGTTGCCCAGGGTCAAGACAATCGCCTGCTTGCCCACCGTGCCCTCGTACACCCCATGGGACGCCTGGGCCGGCAGCAGCCACAGCGCCAACAACAGAGCAGCCAGGCCCCGGAAAAAATCCAATCCGCGCATCAGAAACGCTCCTCGCCAGACGACAGGTATTGCAAACGCTCAGGGCTGATCACCCGGTAAAAATCCCAACGCCGAGTGCGCTTGTCGTAATCGATAAAGTCCTGCTTGCTGAACTCCATCTGGCCACTGGGGGAAAAGCGCAGATCGCCGTCCGCCGCGAACTGCTCCATCTGCGGGTGGCGCAGATATCCCCGGCTCTCGCGGTAAAACAGGTAGTACTGAGTGGGCGCGCACCACTGCCGGCCATCCGCCTCCGTCAGGCGATAGCTTTGGGCCCGGAAATCCATCCGCGCCTCGGCCTGGAAATGGCCAAAGGTCAGGGTTTGGGTGCCCACCGGCGACAGGCACCACTGCCCGCGAATGTCCTGCACTTGCTTTCCGGTGTTACGACTGATCACCCGAATACTGTCCACCAGCGCCACCTCCTCCCCGGCCTTGCGCGCGGCATGCACACTGAAATAGAAGTCCCGATCGAACACCGGCTGCAGCAACTCTCCCTCAAACGCCTCCCGCTGACTGCCGCCAAAGCGCGTCACTCGCTGCAACTGCAACGGCTGCTGCGTGCCCGTGCGCAAATCCACCAGACTGCCCTGCAGCGCCTCCGCGCCCTCGGCGAACGGCTGCAACGACACCGCCGTCGCCGGCAGGGTCGGGTTGTCCATGATGTTGATCAACAGCGCAGAGCCGGGGTGGAAAGGCGTGGATTCCAACGCCATGGGCAGGCGCTCAGACTCGGAAAACCAATAGCCGGACATACCGCCGCCGTATTGCGAGTCGTAGGTCAGGGCCAGTTCAACCGGGGTGTCGCCGAGGGTGCCGCGGTAGGTGGTGGTGGGGTTGGCTTGGGCGGTTGGGGTGAAGAGCCCGAAGCCAAGCAAGAGCACTGGGGTCAGGCGCAAAAGGAAGTGTTGCAAGTGACGCCGTTTGCCAGCCCTTGTTTGCGTACTGCTGCCAGTGGGCTGGGTCATACCTGCGCTCCTTGCGGTGGGGAAAAGGGGCGCAGGATAGCAGCCGTTTGTGTTGCCAATGCAATCGCTGTTTGTGTAGCGAATATGAACTCCTTAAAGAAAGCAGCTACTCCTAAAGATTTCATGCCCTATTCATCGTCTAATTCACAACCCGGTGTAAGGCTAGTCCCTTTCTATTGAGCGACTTTTACTAGCAAATCCCAACCGCTTGCGCCTAATACTTTGGCTGTCTAGGCTCGGTTCATCACTGCATATCAGTGATCGGGTTTAGCAGCTCGAAATAGCACATTGGGGCACCCACTGACATTGGAGATGCACCATGAAAAAGCTCGTTGCTGATCCGCCCCTGTCCTTACCTGGACAATTCAGAACCCCCGAACACGGTATCGACACCCAGCGCATTCGCTTGGCCTTGGCAGCGCATAGCACTGAAACATCGATCCTCAATAGTCTGAAAAACACTCTACCTACATCCGTAGGTCATCAATCCATGTTCAGTGTCCGTCCCGGCATCAATGCTGAAGAAGCGTTGGTGCATGTGTCGTTGCTGCTGGACTGTGCAGTACAGGTCAGCGATGCAATCACCGAACGCGCCAGCGGTGTGGAGCGTGGGTTGATTTGGTCGATGATCCATTCGGTGGAGATGGCTAGAGCAGTGGTGGATTCGTTGCTGGATGCCAATAAACCACCGAAAGCTCGGTAATCGACTAAACGCTCGAAAGTCCAAAAAGCAGAAAACGGGGTCACCACTGATGTACCCCGTTAAGCACCTGATGATCTGACGACGTTTGTCACGCTCGAGTGTGCGGCAGCTTCAACCTCAACGGGCACCGACTCAGGCCTGGCGCTGACGCAGGTTATTCAGCATTCACTCCTACCTCAACCTTGGCTTTACTGCCATCCCCCACAAACACGTCACGAGCCACATTGCCCACCGTGTTTGTAGTCACAGAGTCAAACGTCGCACCTACTAGTCCACCCAGCAGAGGAACGGCTTTGCCTAGATTGACCACGCCAGTGCTGCCAAATTTGGTCAACAAGCGAAAGCCTACGGCTTGATTGATTTTGGTGAGGGTGGCTCCACTGATTTTCTGAATGGAACTGATGGCCAGTTTATTGGCGAAGGAGATGCCTACATCCTTGAGGATGTCCTTGGCGGCGTTACCGGCCAGACAGGTGTAGACCAGCGTTTTGACCCGATCATCACGAGGGTCGTGGCCACCGATATAGGCAATGGCAGTGATCATGCGTAACTGCACGTACATGACGCTGGCGATGTTGGCCGGGATGGTCACCGGCAAGGTGATAACACCACCTAGGCCTGTCAGGAAACCGGAGGTCGCGGCTTTGGTGTTCTGCCAGCGAATAAGGGAGTTGGTTGCGTCTAGCGCGTTGTCGTTGTTGCTCAGGTATTCATCTGCGAATTCTTTCGCTGTGCCTGTGCCTGGGATACCGTCCATTGCCTTTTCGTAGGCCCATTCCAGTGCTTGCTGGAGCTTGCTTTCCGTTAATTCCTTGCTCATTGCGAACCGGCGTCATTGTTGATGATTGTTTTGTGGGCTAATCCCGACCACAAATAATGGCCGAGAGCCATCATTCTGACTAGTGCGCCTTTAGTCAAATACAAACGCCGCACCAGGTGGACGTGCGAGCAAGCAAAACAGCTGGGACCCTATCTTTTCAAGCATGTCGGCGGTATTTGGCTTCTAGGCCGTAGTGCTCTTGCGGCCGCCTTCGCTGGCAAGCCAGGCTCCTACACGGACCGGCGTCAACCGATGGCTGTGTGGTATCACCGAACATTGCGATACAACATCAACCGCGCGCCCTCATGCATCCCCCGCGTCAATTCCAGCAACCGTTCAAACTCCTGCGGATGCTCTTTGGCCACATCGTCGCGTGGGGTGGGTGAAGCCAAATCATGCAACGTAGCCTCACTGCCGTCGTGCTGCATCTGCAGCAGAAAATCCTGGGTCACGCCGCCAATGACCGGAAAGGTCCCTTCCCTCAATACCAACGGCACCACGCGCTCGCCTTCCGGCGCGGGCTGTTGAATGTCTCGCCCCATGGCGCCATTGGTAAACGGCATCCCGGCCATGCCAGCCACCGTGGGTAGCAGGTCGGCGAGGCCGACGGCTTCTTCGATCACCTTGGGTTGCAACATCCCCGGGGCATGGATCAGCAGCGGTACGTTGTTGCTCTCCAGCCCCAGTTGTTCAAACGCTGGGGCCATGTGGGGGATCTGGCTGATGCGGGTGTTGTGGTCGCCGAAGAACACGAAAATCGTGTTGTCGTAGTAGCCCCCCGCCTTGGCGATCTCCATCAGGCGTCCGATGTTGAAGTCCAAGAGGCGCACGGCGTTGTATTGCGCAAGGCTGCGCGAACCCGCGGCCTGGACCTGCTCCAGGGGCAGGTCCTGAGTTTGGAAGCCGTCGTTGTCCTTGGGGATGGTGAACGGGCGGTGGTTGCCGGAGGTTTGCAGGTAGGCGAAGAACGGCTGGTCTTGGGGGATGGCGCGCAGCAGGCGGTCGCTTTCCTTGAACAGGTCGAGATCGGAGATGCCCCAGACGTCCACCAGGGGCGATTGCCAGTGGCTTTCGTCGTACAGGCGCACGTTGTCGATGCTCTGGCGGATCAAGCCGTTGATGTTGGCCCAACCGGCGTTGCCACCGATCAGGTAGAGCTTGTGGTAGTCGCTGAAGGCGTTGATCAGGCTGTGTTGGCGGGTGATCAGGGGCTGGCGGGTGGCGGTCTCCTGGCGAGTGACGTCGGGCACGCCGGTGATGCTCGCCCACACGGTCTTGGCGGTGCCGGTGACCGGGACGTAGAAGTGCCTGAAAAACCAGCTCTGGCTGGCCAGGCGGTCGAGGTTGGGGGTGGGGTTGAGCGGGTTGCCGTAGGCGCCCACAGCGCTGGTGCCGAGGGATTCGAGCATGACGAAGATGACGTTGGGCGGCCGTGGACGATCGATGCGGTACGGCTGAATGCCTTGTTGGCGGGTGAAGCTCAGGCTTTGCGGGTCCGGATTGTCGACGCCGAGGTAGCGGGCCAGGGCCGGGTAGTGTTGGCGCACTTGGGCTTCGTCGTACTGGGCCTGGCCGGCCTTGAGGGTGTCGTAGAAGAACAGCACGGGGTTCAGGCCCAGGGCGGCGATCTGGCTGTTGCCGGAGAAGTAGGCATCGCTCCAGCGCAGGGGCACGGGGTTTTCCAGGTTGAGGTTTTCCACCCGCCCGAGCAGGGCGAGGAACACGGCGGCGATGCCCAGGGCGCTGACGCCGGCCAGGGACAGCCGGCCAAGGGCTTGGGCCGGACGGTCGAGGGTCAGGCGTTCCAGGCGCAGCAAGGCGTAGCACCACAGGGCCAGGGCAATGCCCCAGGCGAGGACGATCCACAGCACCGGGTAGCTTTCCCAGAGCATTTGCCGGGAGATCTGTGCATCGTCCAGGTAGCGCAGCACCGTGGCGTTGATGCGTACGCCCAGGTAGGCGTAGTGGCCGAAGTCGATGATGTACAGCAGCCCTACCCCGCCCAGCACCAGCAGCAGGTAGGCCCGGGCCAGCCAGCGCAAAGCCGGCAGGCGCAGCAGGTTCCAGCGCGGCAGCCAGGCCAGCACGGCCAGGGGCAGCAGGATCAAGAGGGTCAGGCGCAGGTCGAAGCGCAGGCCGATGCCGAGGGTCTGGAGGATGGCCTCGCGCTCGTTGGCGGCACTCAGGTCCACCCCGGAAAACCCCACCGCGAACAGCAGCCGCAGCAGTACCAGCAAGCCGAATACCAGCCCGATTGCGCCCACGCCGTAGCGCAGGCGGCGTGATTGCAACCCGCCCATCATTGACCTCTGTGTGGTGTTGTCGAAGGCCGCGACGCGGCCTGTGGGTTTATCCGGCAAGGGACTGCCCGCGGTGGCGATGGGCGAAGCGGCGCCACAGCCACAGCAGCAACCCGCCGCTGCCGACGATCAGGCAGTAGCCTGCCAGCAAAGGGTCCATCAGGTAGTCCCAGTAGTTTTCCGAGGGCTTCAGACGCAGGGCGAAAGCCAGGGTCCCCACCGCCAGCATCAGTACCCCAAGTGCATTGCGCTGCCACAGCAGCACCAGCGCCGCCAGGCCCATCAGCACAATCATCGGTCGTGGGTTGTAGCCCCAACGGTACGGGTCGAGGTAGGTCAGGCCCAGGGTCGCGGGGTACAGGCTCAGGGTTAGACCGATAAACAGCAGCAGGACCTGCACCCGGTGCCTGGCTTGCAAGGGCGCCATCAGCCCCAGGCGTTGCAGGCTGACCCAGCCCAGCAGCACCAGGGTGCTGATGGCCAGGTCATCGGTGAAGCTGCGCACATAGGCCGCCAGCGGTAGCTGGTTCAGCGGAATAACACTGGCCAGGGCCAGCAGCGGCAGCAGCCAGGGCCGCCAGGACGCGGTCAGGCGCAGGCTGCCGAGCAGCACGAAGCCCAGGAGGATAAAACTCAGGTGGGCTTGCCACAGAGACATCATCACAGGCGCTCCGCCAGCCACGCCGCATTGAAGCTGACGTGCTTGATAAAGGTGTTGTTCCAGGAATAGACCAGGTGGTACATGCCATCCGCCCCGCGGCTGAAGTAGGGGTATTCGTACTCGAAGTCGCAGCCCTGGGGCTTGCACACCCGGTAGTCGAGGCTGCTCAAGAAGCGCTGTTTCAGGGGCAGGCGCTGGGCACCGCTGGAAATGCGAAAGCCTTCGCCGATGATTGCCTTGTAGGCCTCATGGGTAAACGGCTGGCCCAGGGGATCGGGGGACTGGTCCAGTTCCACCAGGGACCGCCACTGACTGAGACCGGCGTCGGTACCATACAGGCTGAGTCTGAAGCGCCCATCCTGCAAATCGTTGAGGGCGACCAACAGGCCCTGGTCATCGGTGCCTATCGCCGCCAGGGAAGAGTTGGGGTTGGACGGTTGCAGCGGATAGGGCTCGCTCCAGGTCTGCCCGGCGTCTTCGGTACGACTGGCCAGGACCTTGTGGTGGGTGTCGCCGGCGTAGCGCAACATCGCCACGGCACGTTGCTCGTCCAGTGGCACGATGGTCGGTTGCAGGGAGTGCTTGCCACGGCTGATGCGGAACTTGTCGATCACCGCACCATCGGGGCTCAGGTACAGGTACTCGGCGAACTTGCCCATGAACTCGTGGTACACCGGCAGGCCGATGGCGCCATCGGCATGGAACACCGGCGCGGCGCGGACCAGGGTGCTGATATTGAAGAATGGCGAGGTGATCAACTGTTGCGGCGTCGACCAGTTGCGCCCCAGGTCATCGGACACCATGGCGTTGATCGCACTGGTGGCCCAGCCGCCTACCGACACCGAGACGTAGAACATCCATAGGCGCTGGTCCGGGGCCAGGGCGATCACCGGATTGCCCAGCTTGCGGATGTAGCGCCCGGTGCCGGCACGAGTCGATTCGCGGGTGGCCAGCACCTGCTCGGCACCCCATTCGCCGCTCTTGGCGTCAAAGCGTGCGCTGCGCACCTGGACATCGGCCGCGCCTTCCCGGGAGCCGGCGAACCACACGGCCATCAGGTCGCCACCCGGCAAGGCGGTGACCGACGAAGAATGCACGAAGTCATCCAGTTCCGAGGAGACGAAACGGCTCTGGTACCGAGGGAGTTCTTTGCCGCCGGCCTGGTTGGCCACGGCGACCTGAGCGAACGGCGCCAATTGATGGGGCGGATGGCTGCGCCACGCGGCGATGAAAACCGCCGCCAGCAGCAAACTGCTGCAGATGAAGATCAAGCCAGGGGACAGCGCACGCATTCAGGAGTCCGTTGCAGAGACAGGTTAAAAACCAGGGAAATCGTCAATGCCGTGTCGATTTCGGCAAGGGTCGACGGCGGCCGGTGAGCATCGACAACGGCAGGTTGTCGCGCACCTGGAAGCTTTCAAAAATCGCCGCACACACGTGCAGCAGCACCAGCCCCAACAGCACGTCGGCACTGGTCTGGTGTATCAGCAAGGGCCAATCGGCGCCCCACAAGGCATCGACTTCCTGCATCAAGAAACCGCTGATGCCGATCAGCACCAGGGCCAGCAGCATCAGCAGCATCACCAAAGCCCCCAGGGGCGAGTGCCCCAGGCGATGCTCGGGGCGCCCGGCCAGCAGCGAGCGCAAATGCCCCGCCAGCCGCGTCCGAGTCGGCCAGAAGTCGGACCAGCGCGCACTGCGCGGCCCGACAAAGCCCCACAGCGTGCGCAACAGCAGCCAGGCCATGGCGTAGTAGCCGAGCCAGACATGCCAGTCGTCACCGGCTTCATTGAAGAAGTAGTTACCGACAAAGACCCCGGCGATAGACAGGTGAAACAGTCGCACCAACGGGTCCCATAGCCGCTGGGAGGCGGCAGGCATCAGCCCTTGATCTCGGTCTTCACCGCCTTGCCGGTGACCGGATCGTGATAGATCTCGACCTTGCGCTTGTCCTTGTCGAAGCCATAGATCTCGTAGCAGTTGCCGTCGGTGACCTTGAACTTGCTGATTTGGTAGCCCTGGGCCTTGAGCTGCTCCTGGAAGGCTTTCTGGTCTTGCCATTGCGAGCGTTCGGCGGTGGTGCATTGCGGGCCGGCGATGGCCAGGGGGCTGGCGAGAACCAGGGACAACAGCAGGATTTTGCGCATGAAAAACCGCTCCGGGATCAGGGAGTGGCCACTGTGCAAAACCAAGCTTAATGAAAGCTTAGGCCGCAACGCGCCGTAACATTTCCCCCGGTAAAAGCCCTGACGCAGCCTCGCGGCGGGCGTCATCATGCCGCCACTTGCACCCCGCCGCCCAACCCCGCCAACCCACCGAGGACCGCCCATGCGCCTGCTGCTTGTCGAAGATGATCGCGCCCTCGGCCAGGGCATCCGCACCGCCCTGGGCGCCGAAGGCTACACCCTGGACTGGCTGCAGGATGGCATCAGCGCCCTGCACGCCCTGCGCACCGAGAGCTTCGACCTGTTGCTGCTGGACCTGGGCCTGCCGCGCCTGGATGGCCTGGAATTGTTGCAGCAACTGCGCGCCGCGCAACAGGACCTGCCGGTGCTGATCCTCACTGCACGCGACGGCACGGCCGAGCGTATCGCCGGGCTGGACGCGGGCGCCGACGACTACCTGGTCAAGCCCTTCGACGTCGACGAATTGAAGGCCCGGGTCCGCGCCCTGCTGCGTCGCAGCCAAGGTCGTGCCCAGCCCCTGCTGGAACATGCCGGCATTCGCCTGGACCCGGCGACCCAGCAGGTGCACTACCAGGCAACGGAGATCGTGCTGACGCCCATGGAGTACCAACTGCTGCACCAATTGATGGCCCGCCCGGGCAAGGTGGTGACCCGCGAGCGCCTGTCCCGGGCGCTGTATGGCTGGCAGGACCGGGTCGAGAGCAACACCCTGGAGGTGCTGATCCACAACCTGCGCAAAAAGTTGTGCGCCGAACTGATCCGCACCGTGCGTGGCATCGGATATGTGCTGGAGCTCAAGCCATGAACTCGGTGCGCACGCGAATCCTGCTGCCGCTGCTGGTGCTGGTGCTGCTGGGGGATGTACTGATCAGTTGGCTGGTACTGCGTGACAGTCACCATGAAATCGAAGAGGTCTACGACGCCCAGCTGGCCCAGAGCGCGCGCTTGCTGCAAGGAGTCCTGCGCTCGCAAGAGCCGGGCAACGCCGATTGGGAACGCCTGTACCAGGCCTTCGACCAGGCCATGAGCCGGGTCGGCGTGGACGGTGCCGCCCACCCCTATGAAACCCGCCTGACCTTCCAGGTCTGGCGTGACGATGGCCAGTTGCTGGTGCGCTCTGCCGAAGCACCGGTACTGGCCGCTCCGCCCACCACCCTGGGGGGCCATGATCTCCTGGAGAACGGCAGGGACTGGTGCGCCTTTCTCCTGGCCGACCCACAGCAGGGCCTGCTGATCTGGGTCGGCGAACGCGACGATGTCCGCCAGGACCTGATCCAGCGCATCGTCCGTCACACCCTGCGGCCAACCCTGGTCGGCCTGCCGCTGCTGGCCCTGCTGAGCTGGCTGGCCATCGGCTGGGGCCTGGCGCCACTGCGGGCCATGGCCCAGGCCATTCGCGGGCGCAACGCCGAGACCCTCCAGCCCCTGGCGCTCAACCCCCTGCCCCAGGATTTGGAACCGATGCAGACCGCCCTCAACCAGCTACTGGCACAGATCGATAGCCTGCTGGAACGCGAGCGACGCTTTATCGCCGACGCCGCCCATGAGTTGCGCACGCCCCTGGCGATCCTGCGGATCCATGCGCAAAACGCCCAGCAGGCCGCCAGCCCGCAACAGCAACGCGAGGCCCTGGACTTCCTCGTCAGCGGCGTGGACCGAGCCACCCGCATCGCCAGCCAGCTGCTCACCATGGCCCGCATCGAGCCCCACCTGCACAGCCCACGCATGTGCCGCATCGACCTCTGCGCGCTGGTCCGCGAAGAACTCGCGGAACTGGCGCCCCTGGCCCTGGAGAAAGAGGTCGAGCTGGTGCTCGAAGGCACCGAGGACTGCCAGCTAGATACCGACCCGGCGGCCCTGTCCATAGCCTTGCAGAACCTTTTGACCAACGCCTTGAACTTCTCCCCCGTAGGCAGCGAGGTACGGGTCGGCGTGCGCCCCCAGGCCGATGGCAGTGTCCACCTGAGTGTCGAGGACGCCGGCCCCGGCATCGACGAACAACATCGCGAACGATTGCTGGAGCGCTTCTACAGCCAGGGCAACGCCCAGGGGGCCGGGCTGGGACTGGCTATCGTGCAGATGATCGCCGGCAAGATCGGCTGTCACCTGCAACTGCATAACCGCCCCGAAGGCGGGCTGTGCGCATTGTTGCAATTCAAGCCAGCGCTTCAGCCATCCGCCTGAAGCGGCTATCCTGCGGCGCCACCCGCAGCGGGTGGCGAACATGCCTGACAGGAGCAAGACATGGCCATGCCGGACCGGCTCAAACCATTACCAGCGACGCCAAAGATGCGCGCGCTGATGAAGGATTTGCTCAAGCAGATCCTCGACAGGATCTGGGACAACCAGGAACGGGAAAACGCCGAGATCAGTGCATTGATCCAGCAATGGAACGGCTATGCCGGCCGGGCTTTCGAGTTTCACGAGTTCCGCGATATGCACAGCCATACCAGCGAGGCGAACTTCCTGCGTACGGCCTTTCACCAGGAAAAGTACATAGGTGACTTGAGCTTCGATGAGGCCTGTGCCGTGACGGACTTCATCTGCCAGTGCGAAGGCACGGAGTCTGATACGGACTACGCCCTGGGCCTGTTGGAAACCAACTTCCCCGAGGCCAATGCCTCGGACCTGATCTTCTGGCCCAACGAGTGGTTTGGAGATGACGGGATGCTGCATATCGAGCTGAGCTCGGCGCAGATCGTCGGTTACCTGATGGTGAAATCCTCGCGCCAGCTGCCGGATGCCCCGCCGATCGACCTGCCCTATGCCATTGCCCAGGACGGGGCCTGACGCCGCCCTGGGTGTTCTCCTGCCAAGCCGCTGGCCGGGTCCCGGCCCGGGCTACCTAGCGGCGCCTGCTCCGCTCAGGCATTGCTGCAGGCGCTCGAACGCCTGGTCGTCGATGCCCAGGTAATGGCGGATCTGCCGATCCTTCTTTCGGGTGGTGATCACCTCCAGCACCTGCCGGGCATCACCTGCCTCCTGGCCGACGATGTGCAGCGCCCCTCGATCGCCCAGTTGCCCAGCGCCCTGGGGATAGAAAACCGTTGCGTCGAGCAGCGCAAAAGGCTGACCCGAATCGTCGCGCTCAAGCCGCTCGACACGACACTCCACGTGCTTGAGATAGGGTTCGTGGTGGAACAGGGGAAGCGTTTCGTCCATGTTGGCCTCGAGTGCCTGGGGGTTATCCGTTCATTGGGTTGCATTGGCAACCCGCTCTCGCCTACCGCCCAGGGGTGAGCCTCGGCCTTTGATGCGGTGGATTTTGTGCCACCCACCACCCGCCAATCCAACAAATAGCGTTATTTTTCTTTCATAAGATCAATCAAGCAGGCGACAGGAATCGCTCCCGGCCAATGCTGCGCCGCCGAACCAAACGGTTGATATGACAGCAAAACAATCAGTACCCGCCCATCCGTTATGATGCCCCCCTGTCCGACAACTGGAAGTCCGTCCCCATGCTCAAACCCCTGGCCGTCCTGGCCCTGACCGGCGCTTCAGCTTACGCCGCTGCCACGCCCAGCGACCTCGCCGGGGTGTGGACGGGCACCCTGGGAAAATCCGCGATCACCGCCTGCTTCAACGCTGCCCCCAACAGCAACGCCAGCTACTACTACCAGCGCTTCGCCACGCCGATCCAGCTGACCCAGGCACAGGCCAGCGAGCCCTGGATCGAAGACGGCCAGACCGGGTATTGGCAGCTCGACGCGCCCCAGGGCGATCGCCTGAGCGGCACCTGGAGCAAGGCCCCGAGCGACACGCCATTGCCTCTGCTACTTACCCGCACCAGCACCGAAGGCTGTGGCAGCGATGCCTATAACGCGCCGCTGGAGGCCGCGCCGCTACCGGTCAAGGTGCAGAGGAAAGAATTCGAAGGACACCGCTATCAGCTCAGGACCCAGGGCGCCCAGGTCAGCCTCAGGCTGGAGGGCGATGCCCCGGCGCTGAAGAACATCAACCGGCAGCTGGAACGTCTGGCCATCAGCCCCGAAGGCCAGGAGGAGTTCTTCAGCGAGCGCCGCGAGTACCTGGGGCGCAATGGCTCCGGCTACACCAGCGAAATCAGCGTCGAGCCCCAGTACTGGTCGTCGCAATGGATCACCATCAAGTTCTATCGCTGGTCCGCCGGCATGGGGCGCAACGGCATCAGTTGGGGCCTGCACAGCTGGAACCTGAAGACGGGCGAACGCGTCGACCCCTGGACCTGGGTAGGCGGACGCCAGCAGTGGCATGACGCCTACTCCGGCCAGGTGAAACTGGCGCCCGGCTTTGCCACCTGGCTGGAGAAACAGACCACCGTGGACGAAGGCTGCCCGGCCGTCAGCAGCTACTCGAGCTACGACCTGAGCTTCAACACCCAGGGCCTTCAGCTCTCGACGCCCGCCTACGGTGACGGTTGCGACAATGAGCTGAGCTTCACCTGGGACCAGTTGGCACCGGTGCTGTCGGCCCAGGGCAAGGCGGCACTGCCGAGTTTGCGCTTGCCTTAGTAGCGCTCACCGCCAGGTGTGAACAGTCTCCAACAGCCGGGCGGCCTTGCCGCTCTCCGGGTCAAGCCTGGCCACCACACCCGCGGTTCAGCCAGCCGACTCAGCCCAGGTCGCCACCGCCCACCGGCAGCACCGTGCCAGTGATGTAGGAGGCTTCATCGCTGGCCAGGAACAGGATCGCCGCTGCCTGTTCATCGATGCTGCCGTAGCGGTGCATCAGGCTGCTGTCGAGGGTCTGCTCGACGATCTGCTGGTACCAGGCCTGCTCCTCGGGGCTCGGCTCGGCGCTATTGCGCGGGATACGTCGTGGCGGCGCCTCGGTGCCCCCCGGCGCGGTGGCGTTGACCCGCACGCCACGGCCGGCGGTTTCGAAGGCCAGGCAGGCGGTGAGTGCGTTGATCCCGCCCTTGGCCGCGCCGTAGGGCACGCGGTTGAGGCTACGGGTGGCGATGGACGAAACGTTGACGATGGCGCCACGCCCCTGTTCCAGCATCTGCGGCAAGGCAGCGTGGCAGCACCACAGGGTCGGGAACAATGAACGACGCACTTCAGCCTCGATCTCCTGCGGCTGGTAGTGCTCGAAGGGCTTGGCCCAGATCGTGCCGCCGACGTTGTTGACCAGCACATCGAGGCGACCGAAGTGGGCGATGGCGGCGGCCATGATCCGGCTGCATTCGGCGTATTGCTCCAGATCGGCGGTCAGGGCCAGGACCGGGTAGCGAGGGCTGAGCTCGGCGGCCAGTTCGAAGACCAGCTCCGAGCGATCCACCAGCACCACGCGGGCGCCCTCCTCGGCCAGGCGTTCGGCGACACGACGACCGATGCCCTGGGCGGCGCCGGTGACCAGGGCAACTTGGTTGTGGAAGCGGTTCATAAAGACCTCGGGGGTGGGGAAAAGATGGCAAGGACAATGCTTGGGCAACGCGCTTCATCCGTAGGAGCCGACTGCCGGCGAAGAAGCCCTTGCACCTAGCGCTAGCCTTGTGGGCGCCTTCGCCGGCAAGCCAGCGCCTGCAACGGCGGAATGCCCTTCAGGCGGCACTGGCGGCGAATTTCTCATAATAGAAATTCGCCGGGGCAATGCCCTGTTCGCGAATGAACTGGCTCACCGCCTCGACCATCGGCGGCGGCCCGCACAGGTACACGTCCACATCCCCCTGGTTCAGGTGCGCCGGCTGGATATGCTGGGTCACGTAGCCCTTGTGCGGGTACTGGCTCTCGGGATTGGCCACACAGGTGCTGAAGCTGAACTGGGGGATGCGCCTGGCAAAGTCCTCCAGGCGATCCAGCGCCACCAGGTCGAAATCATGGGTCACCCCATAAATCAGGTGCAAAGGGTGCTCACTGCCCTGCTCGGCGATCTTCTCCAGCATCGCGGTGAACGGCGCCAGCCCGGTGCCACCGGCCAGCAACAGCAAGGGCCGGCGGATGTCCCGCAGGTAGAAGCTGCCCAAGGGGCCGGCCAGGGTCATGCTGTCGCCCGCCAATGCCCGCCCGGTGAGAAAGCTGCTCATCAGGCCACCGGGCACATTGCGGATCAGGAAGCTGACCTCGCCATCGCGCTGCAGGGAGCTGAAGGAGTAGGCCCGGGTCTGCTGGCTTCCGGGCACCCCGAGGTTGACGTACTGCCCCGGCAGGAACGCCAGCTGGCTCAAGGACTCGCCCTTGATCGACAGGGCGATGGTGCTGTCGGACAGCTGGCGCACCGCGCTGATGCTGGCCTGGAAGGTGGCCTGCGTGGCGCGACAGACCTGGGACGAGGCCGGCACCCGCACCACGCAGTCGCCCAGGGCGCGCATCTGGCAGGTGAGGACGAAACCCTGCTCGGCCTCATCGGCGCTCAGGGCGTCTTCGATGTAGTCCTCCCCCAGCTCGTAGCACCCGGCTTCGGCCAGGCACTTGCAGGTGCCGCAGGCACCGTCGCGGCAGTCCAGGGGAATGTTGATGCCCTGGCGGTAGGCGGCATCGGCCACGGTCTCACCGGCATAGGCAGTGATAAAACGGGTCACGCCGTCTTCGAAATTGAGTGCGATTTGATGGCTCATGGCAGTCGCCTCAGAGGTGGTAGATATCGACGACCTGGCGAACGTAGTCGTTCTTCAGGATGACTTTCTTGGCCTGGATAAGCGGGTTCTCCCCTCGCAGGTCGAGGGTGTAGAAGCTGCTGCCGAAGTAGCTGTCCACGGTCTTGTAGCGAAAGCTCAGGGTGTGCCAGTTAAAGCGCAGCTGGCACTGGCCGGCGCCCTGCTCCAGCAGCTCGATATTGCTCAGGTTATGGGAGGTGCGGGTGTCGGGAATGCTGGCGCTGGAGCGCTCGGTCTTGATGCGGAACACCCGGTCTTCCAGGCCGCTGCGGTTGCCGTACCAGATCAGCGAGATTTCCCGCTGCGGGTCTTCGGTCAACTGGTCGCTGTCGTCCCAGGACGGCATCCAGAAGGTGGCGTCCGGGGCGTAGAGCTCCAGCCAGCGGTCCCAGTCCTTGTCGTCCAGGTAGCGGGCTTCGCGGTACAGGAAATCGCGCACGGCCTCGTAGGAAATAGTCATTGCACCACCTCCACGTCGATCTGCCTCGACGCCTCACGCTCAAGGACCGCCAGCAGGGTCTGCTGCCAGTACTTGTGCTGCATCACGAACAGCCCTTCGTCCTCGGTGCGCACGCCGCTGAGAATCGGTTGCAGGTCGATTTCTTTGGCTGCGTCGTCCGCGCCCCGGACCCAATGCTCGGCGCCGCGAGACATGTCGTTCCAGGCCGTGGTGCTGCCCTGGTAGCCCTGCTGGCAGGAGCGGAATTCCTCCAGATCGTCCGGGGTGGCCATGCCGCTGACATTGAAGAAGTCCTCGTACTGGCGGATGCGCCGGGCCCGGGCTTCGTCGCTCTCGCCCCTGGGGGCAATGCAGTAGATGGTGATTTCGGTACGGTCCACGCAGATCGGCCGGGCAATGCGGATCTGCGAGCTGAACTGGTCCATCAGGTAGACGTTGGGGTACAGGCACAGGTTGCGCGAGTTCTCGATCATCCAGTCGGCCCGGGCCTGGCCGAAATCCCGGGCCAGCTCATCGCGGCGCTCGTACAACGGACGATCCTCGGGGTTGGACCAGCGGGTCCAGAGCAGCATGTGGCCTTTGTCGAAGGAGTAGAAACCGCCGCCCTGCTTGGCCCAGGTGCCGGCACTCATGGTGCGGATATCTTCCCCGGCCTCGCGCTGCTTGCGCTGGTTCTGGGTGGCGGCGTAGTTCCAGTGCACCGAGCTGACGTGGTAGCCGTCGGCGCCGTTCTCGGCGGTGAGCTTCCAGTTGCCTTCATAGATATAGCTGGAGGAGCCGCGCAGCACTTCCAGGCCATCGGCGGACTGGTCGACGATCATGTCGATGATCTTCGCCGACTCCCCCAGGTGTTCGACCAGGGGCAGCACGTCGGGGTTGAGGCTGGCGAACAGGAAGCCGCGATAGGACTCGAAGCGCGCGACCTGGGTCAGGTCGTGGGAGCCTTCGCAGTTGAAGCTGGCCGGGTAACCCGCGGCGGCCGGGTCCTTGACCTTGAGCAACTTGCCGGAGTTGTTGAACGTCCAGCCGTGGAACGGACAGGTGAAGGACGCCTTGTTGCCGGTCTTGTGCCGGCAGAGCATGGCGCCGCGATGACTGCAGGCATTGAGGAAGGCATTGAGCTCACCGTGCTTGTTGCGGGCGATGAACACCGGTTGCCGGCCCATGGTGGTGCTGTAGTAGTCGTTGGGGTTGGGGACCTGGCTCTCGTGGGCCAGGTACAGCCAGTTGCCTTCGAAGATGTGCTGCATCTCCAGGTCGAACAGCCGGGGGTCGGTGAACATCTCCCGCTTGCAGCGGTAGACGCCCTGGTCGGGGTCCTCTTCAAGCAGGGAATGCAGGTATTCGGGTCGCAGGGACATGGCAGCCGCCTCCATTGTTTTTATTCAGGCAGGGTCATGCTAGGACGCGGTTGCCGTGGGCAATATCCACTGGCTGCAGACCTGTATCCGTTTTCTGCAAAGGCCCTGGAGCCGCTACGACCTTGAGGCTGGTGCAGGTTCGGCTGAAGATCGCCAGGCAAGGTCCTGCGGACCTTTGCGCAGCCTCGCGGGCTCGGCAGCGGCTACAGCCGCCGGGCCCAGAGGTGGGTCCATCAAAGGCTCAGTGGCGACGTTTGAGGGTATCGGAGGGCAATTCGCCGTATTGCTGGCGGTAGCTTTGGGCAAAACGCCCCAGGTGCAGGAAGCCGAAATCCAGGGCCAGCTCGGTGACGTTGCGCACCGGGCTTTGCGGGTCGCTGAGGCAGGCGTGTATCCGTTGCAGCTTCTGCTGGCGGATGTAGCTCTTCGGCGTGGTGCGGGCGTTACGCTCGAACAGGCCGTACAGCGAGCGCAGGCTCATGCGCGCCTGTTGCGCCAGTTCCTCGCAGCCGATGTCGTGCTTGAGGTTGCGCTCGATATAGTCGGCAATCCGCTCGAAGGTCGCCGCCGAGGCGCCCAGGGCATCACGCTGCACGTTGGTCTGCATCAGCCCCAGCAGTTTGCCCGCCAGGATCTGCGCGTAATGCGCCTGGACCTTGGGCAGGGTTTGCCGGGCTTCGGCCTCCTGGCACAACAGGCTCAGCAAGGGCACGAAGCCTTCCAGGTCCTGCAGTCGATAACGCGGCTGGAGAAAGCGCACGCCCTGCCTTGGGTACTGCCAACGCTGCTCCTGGCAGGCGCTCTCCAGCAGGCGGGTAGGAATCTTGATGATGAATTTTTCGCAGTCGGCGGAATAGGTCAGGTCCACCGGATCATCGGGGTTGATCAGCAGCAGTTCCCCCGGGGCGAAACAGTGCTCCTGGCCTGGACCGCGCCACAGGCATTGGCCATGAAGCAGCACTTGCAGGTGGTAGACGCTTTCCAGGGCCGGCGAAGTGACGCGCACACTGCCGCCGTAGCTGATGCTGCACAGATCCAGGCTGGCCAGGGTCCGGTGCTGGAGACTGGCCTGGGGGTGACCGGCCCGGGGCAGGCGAATGCAATGGCTGCCCACGTGCTGGTTGACGTAACCGGATACGGCATAAGGATCGGCTTGAACAAACACGCTGCTGCGCTGGCTCAACAGAGGCATCTGCATGATCGGCTCACTCTGATGGTTCTTCTCGGATCGGCGTTCAGGCTCGCAATCCAGGCTCGTCAGGCCCGGCATAACGGCAAAGGCCACGGGCACCTGGGTCGGTGCTCCGTGGCCGGGCCAGGCGTGGTCGGCGGCTCAATCCTCCAGGGCGCGGACTCGCTCGTGACGCTGCTGTTCGTCAGGTTGGGCCGAAGACTGCAGGGTGAAGTCGAAGTGGATCTCGGCGAAGCGCCCGCTGACGCCCAGTTCCCTGGCCCGGGCCTGGTCTTCGCTGAAGGTGATCTGGGCGATCAACTCGTCACGGGTGGCATAGGCGAAATCGTCGTGCAGGTACTGGTCGCCGTCCAGGTTGATCTGGGTGGTCAGGTGGCGATGATCGTCTGCGCTGATGAAGAAGTGGATGTGCGCCGGGCGCTGGCCATGGCGCCCCAGTTGGTCCAGCAGTTGCTGGGTCGGGCCATCCGGCGGGCAGCCGTAGCCCGACGGTACGATGCTGCGAAAGCGATAGCGGCCTTCGGCGTCGGTGACGATGCGCCGGCGCAGGTTGAATTCCGACTGGCTGCCGTCGAAGTAGGAATAGGTGCCGCCGGTGTTGGCGTGCCAGACATCGACGATGGCGCCGGCCAGGGGTTGCCCTGCGGTGTTGGTGACCTGGCCTTGCATGAACAGCACGACCCCCGGATCGAGCCCGTCGTCCAGGCGTGCTTCGCCCTGGCTCAGGGGTGCACCGGCCACGTACAACGGGCCCTCGATGGTGCGCGGGGTACCACCGGTCTTGCCGGCCTGCTCATCGGCGGCATCCATCAGCAAGTCCAGGTAATGCTCCAGGCCCAGGCCAGCAGCCAGCAGTCCGGCTTCCTGGCGGGCACCCAGGACATTAAGGTAGTTGACCGCCTTCCAGAACTCCTCTGGAGTCACCTGCAGGTCTTCGATGATGTTCACCGTGTCCCGCAGGATGCGGTGCATGAGGGCCTTGGCCCGTGGGTTGCCGCCTTCGGTGAACTGGCCGCTGGCTTCCTCAAGGAACTTCTGGGCGCTGGCGGTGTGGGAAATCCTGACGTTCATGATCGATCCTCATCTTGTACTTATTAGAGTGGTGAACGGGCTGGCACGGACTCAGCGGTCATCCTCATGAATGGAAGAAGGATGCCTGCACATGGCGTCGACTTCGATGGCCATGTACGGATACAGCGGTAGTTGCATCAGGGTGTCGTGCAGTTCCTGCACGCTGTCGACATCGAACACGCTGTAGTTGGCGTACAGCCCGGCGATGCGCCACAAGTGGCGCCACTTGCCCGCGGCCTGCAGGCGCTGGGCCAGGGCTTTCTCGTCGGCCTTCAGCTGCGCGGCGCGCTCGGGATTCATGTCCAGCGGCAGGTTCACGGTCATCTTGACGTGGAATAGCATGGGGCCCTCCTCAGGCGTGATGCAGCACGGGGGTGGTCTTGTCGCGGCGGAAGAACGCCAGCCGCTGTTCGTCCAGGCTCAGGCCGAGGCCCGGCGCCGTCGACAGGTGCAAGTGGAAGTCACGGTATTGCGGTGGTTCGACGAGGATGTCCTCGGTCAACAGCAACGGCCCGAACAGTTCGGTATCCCAACTCAGCTTGTTCAAGGTCAGGAAGGCATGGGCGGAGGCCAGGGTGCCGATACCGCCTTCGAGCATGGTCCCGCCGTAGAGGCCGATACCCGCTGCTTCTGCGATGGCAGCGGTACGCAGGACGGCCCGGGGGCCACCGTTCTTGGCGATCTTCAAGGCAAATACCGAGGCGGCCCCTTCGCGGGCCAGGTTGAAGGCGTCTTCCACGCATTCAATGGATTCATCGGCCATGATCGGCGCCGGGCTGCTGGCATTCAGGCGCACCATGCCGGCGCGGTTGTTGCGCGAGATGGGCTGCTCGATCAGGTCGATACCGTTGTCGCCCAGGATGCGACAGGCGCGCAACGCCACCGCTTCGTCCCAGGCCTGGTTGACATCGACCCGTACGCTGGCGCGCTCACCCAGGGCCTTCTTGATGGCGATCACGTGGGCCAGGTCGCGGTCCACTTCACCGGCGCCGATCTTCAGCTTGAAGATGCGGTGACGGCGCAGGTCGAGCATTTTCTCGGCTTCGGCAATGTCCCTGGCGGTGTCGCCACTGGCCAGGGTCCAGGCCACCGGCAGGGCATCGCGCACCCGGCCGCCCAGCAACTCGCTGACCGGCAGGCCGAGACGCTTGCCCTGGGCGTCGAGCAGCGCGGTCTCGATACCCGACTTGGCGAAGGTGTTGCCGCGGATGCTCTGCTCCAGGCGCAGCATGGCAGCGTTGATGTTGCTGGCATCCTGGCCGATCAGCAGCGGTGCGAAGAAGCGGTCGATATTGGTCTTGATGCTGTCCGGGCTTTCGTTGCCATAGGCCAGGCCACCGATGGTGGTGGATTCCCCCAGGCCTTCGATGCCATCGGCACAACGCAGGCGGATCAGCACCAGGGTCTGGTTCTGCATGGTGTGCATGGCCAGCTTGTGGGGGCGAATGGTCGGCAGATCGACGATGATCGTTTCGATCGATTCAATGGCAGAAGCGTGCATGTCCATACCCGTCAGGTTCTTGAAGTTCTGCCAGCGATTCTGTCCCGGCTTTTTCTGGGGTTCCAATATAGAATTGGTCTGGCTTGATACCTAAAAGGTATGCAAAGCCACCAAGGAGGAATCATGGAACTGCGTCATCTGCGCTATTTCCAGGTACTGGGGGAAACCCTCAATTTCACCCGTGCCGCCGAACGCCTGCACATCGCCCAGCCGCCCCTGAGCCGGCAGATCCAGCAGCTGGAAGACGAGTTGGGGGTGCTGTTGCTGGAGCGTGGCCGACCGCTGCGCCTGACCGCCGCCGGACGTTTCTTCTACGAGCATTCCAACCGGGTACTGGAGCAGTTGGGCAAGGTCTGCGACAACACCCGGCGCATCGGCCTGGGGCACAAGACCTGGCTGGGCATCGGTTTTGCCCCCTCGACCCTGTACGGCGTACTGCCGCAACTGATCCGCCGCCTGCGCAACAACGAGACCCTGGAGCTGGAGCTGGGACTCTCGGAGATGACCACCTTGCAGCAAGTGGAAGCCTTGAAAGCCGGGCGCATCGATATCGGCTTCGGGCGCATCCCGATCGACGACCCGGCCATCATGCAGAAGGTATTGACCGAAGACCCCTTGGTCGCCGCCCTGCCCGCCGGGCATCCACTGCTGGGGCAAACCGTGAGCCTTGCACAATTGGCGCAGGAGCCCTTCGTGCTGTACCCGGCCAACCCGCGGCCGAGCTACGCCGACCATGTGATCGCGCTGTTCAATGCCCGGGGCCTGAACTTGAAGATCGCCCAGTGGACCAACGAATTGCAGACCGCCATCGGCCTGGTGGGCGCCGGCATCGGCATCACCCTGGTGCCGGCCTCGGTACAGGTGCTGCATCGCGACGACATCGGTTTTTGCCCGCTGCTGGAAACCGAGGCCACCTCACCGATCATCCTCAGCCGCCGGATCGGTGAGCCGTCGCCGGGCCTCACCCACTGCCTGCACCTGATCGCCCAGCTGCGCGCCGAGCTCGACCGGCCTGCCGTCGACACCTGAAAAAACACCGGCCCTATCGTTCGACAGGGCCGGCGGTCAGTTCTGTGCCTATGGTTGGCAGCGCCCTAGAACGCCAGGCCGACCTTGAAGCCGTACTCGTCACGCTTGAGCTTGGTGTTGTCGGCCACAGGGGTATCCTCGTCCAACTTGTACTCGGTGTGGGTGTAGTAGACCCCGGCCATTACCGGCAACGAACCGTTCTGGTTCATCAGGAAATTGACTTCGGCATAGGGGTTGGTGCGGTTCTTCAGGTCCACGGTGTCGCTGCCGACATCATCCACCTTCAAGCGTGCCCGGCCATTGATGGTATGACGGGCCCCCAACTCCACGCGCATGGTCACGTCGTCGAACTGGTGGTTATAGCCCAGGGCCGCCTTGGCGAAGGGTGACTTGTTGGTAAGTTTCATGTCGTAGTCGCCGGTGTCCGGCTCGTAGCGGGTCCAGGTGTAGCCACCGCCCACCAGCACATCGACGAAGTTGCGCGCGTCCAGGGCGGCGCGCCAGCCCAGGTCGAGGTCGGCCTGGCCTTCCTTGAGCTTGTTGTCGTTCTTCTTGCCGAACTTGGCTTCGATCCCGGCCTGGTAGATCAGGCCCGACTCGGCGGTCATCTTGTTGCCGAAGTTGTAGAACACGCCACCCTCGCCCAGGTGTTCCTTGTCACTCTTACTACCGCCTTCGAGCTTGAAGTCGTTGTAGCTGCCGAGAATCCCCAGGGTGGAGATCGGCCCGGTGTCCGGTGCGGCCATGGCATTGCTGGAAAGTGCCAGCAAGGTGGCGGCAGAAGTGCTGGCCAGAAGGGTTGCGAATACCTTAGACATCGTGTGAATCTCCCTGTTTGATAAAGGCAAATGCTGCAGGAGCCTTTTCGAGGGAAACCCAAAGCAAAAGGTTCTATTTATTTTTCACGCTTTTTTCACATCGCTATAGCTAGCGCCTCACTCCCTGGAGTAATGCCGATCAGTCAAGGAAATGGCAGGAGCGAGGCTTGCCCGCGATGGACTTCAGAACGCTGGGTTTATCCCGTAAACATGCGCTAGCGTTAACGAGCATCGCGAGCAATCGAGCGTCGACCGGCTGCTCCTACAGGAGGCTCCCTCGCTTAAGTGAACAGCATTACGCTACCTGGGGAGACTTTAGGTCGTACAATAGGCCGTTCAATACAGAGCGTAGTCTTGGGGCAATGCATGGAAGTATCGAGAGCCGGCCTGATCATCCGGCGCATTCTGGCCTACCTCGCCGACGGCATGCTGGTACTGCTGCTGTGGTTCGCCCTGTGCCGACTGGCCGAACACCTCCAATACCCGGATCTGGAGCAATTCTCCACCTGGTGTCTGTTGGCCACCTGGTGCCTGTATTTTCCCCTCAGCGAATATCTGTTGCGTGGCTACACCGCCGGCAAGGTCCTTTGCGGCCTGCAAGTGATCAATGGCATCGGCCAGCCGCCCTCGCTGTTGCAGGTACTGATCCGCTCAGCGACCCGACCGTTCGAAGCCGCCATCAGTCCCGCGACCCTGCTGATTTGCTGCGAGTCCAGCCGCGGCCAGCGCATCGGCGACCGGCTGGCGCGGACCTATGTCATCCCGCGCAAGGACCTGGTGCGGCTCCGTGGCTTGATCGCCGCCCAGACGGGCCTGCCCTGAGCATCTGGCCGTAACGAACTCAATCGCGCGCCTTGGCGTGGCGCTCTTTCCGGGAGTATTCATGGCAATCGATCAATACCCGCATGAACAGGCCTTGGGCAAGTTCCTCGAGCAGCGCCCCGAGTTGCGCGAACAACTGGACAACCTCAACCCGCTGGAAGCCCGGGCCCGGGGCGAAACCCCGGCGCAATACCGCGCCGAGCGCCTGCACGAAGCCTTCGAGGCCGAAGCCGAGCGCCTGGGGTTGTTCGCCTGGGAACTGAGCCTGCAACTGACCGCCGCCAGCCCGGAGGAATTCCAGGCCCAGCGCCTTGAAGTACACAAGGAGGTGGCGCAAATGGCCGGCATGCCATGGGGCGAATATTGCGCCCTGCATCACCTCGACCCACGGCCTTGAACCGCATCGCCCCCGCTGTCCCGGTACAGGAGAACCGCCGATGTTGCCTTCGACTTCCACTCACGCCGCCAACGCCGCCTTGCAGCACACGCAGAAATGGCGCGGACGCGTCGGCCTGGCCCTGGTGGCCTGCCTGTCGGTGCTGGCGGGAATGACCGATGCCATTGGCTTCATGGCCACCGGGGATTTCGTTTCCTTCATGAGCGGCAACACCACCCGCCTGGCGGTAGCCATCAGCGACGGCGAGCCGGGCCTGGTACTGCGCCTGCTGATGCTGGTGGCGACATTCATCGTCGGCAATGCACTGGGGGTGATCGTCAGCCGCCTGGCCGGACATCGCACCCTGCCCTTGCTACTGGGCATCGCCGCCCTGTTGTGTGCGTCGGCGGCCTGGCCTTTCGAGCAGCAACTGCCGGCCCTGCTGGCGGCGATCACCGCCATGGGCATGCTCAACGCGGCGGTGGAGGAAGTAAACGGCCTGCCCATCGGCCTGACCTATGTCACCGGGGCGTTATCGCGCTTTGGCCGGGGCCTGGGGCGCTGGGCCCTGGGGGAGCGCCGCAACGGCTGGCGGGTGCAGTTGATTCCCTGGAGCGGGATGTTCGCCGGGGCGGTACTGGGGGCGTTGCTGGAGCAGCATCTGGGGCTGAAGGCACTGTACGCCAGTGGCGTGTTCGCAGCGCTGCTGGGCGTGGTCTCGTTGAAGATTCCACGCCGCTGGCAGCTGGGCTACAAGAGTCGCTGAGAGCTGCTGCGATCAGCTGAACAGTCCCCCGCTGTCGGTATCGATGACGATGGACGACAAGCTGATGTGACGGGGTCGAGTCAAGGCGAAGACCACGGCCTCGACGACATCGCGGTTGGTACCCTGTTCACCCTTCTGCCGCGCCGGGACCTGCTGCCAGGCCGGGTCCAGCGGCGAGATGTCTTCCAGATAGGGCGGATGCACGCAAAGCGAACGCACCGGTGTGCCGTTGAGCACCTGCCGCAAGCCGTCGGCCAGCGCCAGCTGCCCGTGCTTGGCGGCATAGAACGGCAGCGACACGCTGTGCAGGGGTGCATTGGGCAAGCCGCTGATGGAGCCGATGGTGACGATGTCCGGGCGGCTGGAGGCCTTGAGTGCCGGCAGCAGGCCCTGGGTCAAGAGGAACGTGCCACTGAGGGCCGCGTCGATCACCCCGGTGACTTCGGCAACACTGTGGGGTTGCTCGCTCGCCTCCAGCCACATGGCACCGTTGTTGATCAGGATGTCCACCTGGGGATAGCGCACGTGGATCTCGGCCAGGGCCGCCTTGACGCTGTCGCTGTTGGCCAGGTCCACCACCACCTGCCCGGCGGCACGACCGGTGCGTTGCTCGATGGCGCCGCTGACCTCGGCCAGCGCTTGCGGGTTGCGCCCGCAGAGGATCAACTGGCATCCCAGGTCCGCCAGGGCAATGGCCAGCGCCGCCCCCAGTCCACGCCCTGCCCCCGTTACCACGACCACCGCCGAATCCAGATTCATCTTCCCTTGCTCCTTGTCCCAGGCTGAATTGAAGGCGCGAGTCTAGCCGCCTTGGCTGCCGGCGACCCGGACAAAGCTTTACTCGATATGTCCTGCAGCTGGAGCCCGGGCCAAACGGGTTTAGCCGATCCCCGGAGAAAGCTTTATCATGGCCGCCGAGTTATCCATCGAGGCCGTCATGAAGTTCGCCATCGCCCTGTTTTCCGCCGCCCATGCGCCCTCCTCGCGCCGCGCCCTGCTGTTCGCCCAGGCGGCGCTGGCCGGCGGACACGAGATCGTCCGGCTGTTTTTCTACCAGGACGGTGTGTACAACGCTGCCAACAGCATCGTCACACCCCAGGACGAGCAGGACTTGCCCCGGGAATGGCGCGAGTTCGTCCATCAGCACCAACTGGATGCCGTGGTATGCATCGCCGCGGCCCTGCGCCGGGGTACGCTCAATGCCGACGAGGCCCAGCGCTACCAGCGCACGGCGGTGAACATCGAGGCGCCCTGGGAGCTTTCCGGGCTCGGGCAGTTGCATGACGCGGTGCAGAGCGCCGACCGCCTGATCTGTTTTGGAGGAGCCTGAGATGGCCAAGTCCCTGCTGCTGATCAGCCGCCAGGCCCCCTGGTCCGGTCCGGCCGCCCGCGAAGCCCTGGATATCGTCCTGGCCGGTGGCGCCTTCGACCTGCCCATCGGCCTGCTGTTTCTCGACGATGGCGTGCTGCAACTGATGCCCGGCCAACAGGCTAAGGCCCTGCGCCAGAAGGACCTGGCCGCCAACCTTCAGGCATTGTCGCTGTTCGGTGTGGACGAGCTGTTCGCCTGCCGCACCAGCCTCGACGCCCGGGGCCTGGACCCGAACAGCCTGGGCCTCGATACCGTCCAATTGCTCAGCGCCCCGGAGCTGGCCGGGATCATCGACCGTTATGACCAGGTGATTACCCTCTGATGTCGACCTTGCATGTGTTGTCCCACTCACCCTTCACCGACGACCGCCTGGCCAGTTGCCTGCGCCTGCTGGGGAGCGCCGATGCGTTGCTGCTGTGCGGCGACGCGGCCTATGCCCTGCAACCCGGTACCGCGCCCTGCAACGAGCTGGAAGCACGCGACGGCCTGAAACTCTACGTGCTGGAAGAGGACCTGCGCGCCCGGGGCCTGGCCCTGCCCGCCTGGGCCGAGGCCGTGGACTATCCCGGCTTCGTCGAACTGTCGATCCAGCATGACAAGGTCAACACCTGGCTATGAACACCCTCACCGTGGGCGCGCGCGCCATCGAACTGGACAAGGATGGCTACCTGGCCGACCTCACCGACTGGTCCGCCGAAGTGGCCCAGGCCCTGGCGGCCACCGAGGAACTGGAGCTGGGGCCCGAGCATTGGGAAATCATCGAGCTGCTTCAGGCTTTCTACCGGGAGTTCCAGCTGTCGCCCGCCACCCGCCCCCTGATCAAGTACACCGCCCTCAAGCTGGGCCCGGACAAGGGCAACAGCCTGCACCTGAACCGCCTGTTCAAGGGCACTCCTGCCAAACTGGCCGCCAAGCTGGCAGGCCTGCCGAAGCCGACCAATTGCCTATGAACGATTTCGCCCCCCTGCTCACGCAAACCCCGGACGAGCATCCCTTCGCCCAGTTCGTACGAATTCTTGGCAAGGGCAAGCGCGGCGCCCGTGGCCTGACCCAGGCAGAAGCCCGGGAAGCCATGGGCATGCTGCTGGACGGCAAGGTCGAGGACACCCAGCTCGGTGCCTTCCTCATGCTGCTGCGACACAAGGAGGAAAGCCCGGAGGAACTGGCCGGCTTCACCCAGGCCCTGCGCGAGCGCCTGGATGCCCCGGCCATCCGCCTGGACCTGGACTGGCCGACCTATGCCGGCAAGAAGCGCCACCTGCCGTGGTACCTGCTGGCAGCCAAGTGCCTGGCCCAGAACGGCGTGCGCATCCTGCTCCACGGCGCTGGCGCCCACACCGCCGGGCGCCTGTACACCGAACAATTGCTGGAACCGCTGGGCATTCCCTTGTGCCGTGATTGGCAGGCGGTGGCTACGGCCCTGGACCAGGGCAACCTGGCGTTCATCCCCCTGGTGGACTGGGCGCCACAACTGCAGCGGATGATCGACTTGCGCAACGTCCTCGGCCTGCGCTCGCCAATCCACTCCCTGGCCCGCCAGCTCAACCCCCTGGGCGCCCGTTGCGGGCTGCAGAGCATCTTCCACCCCGGCTACCAGGCGGTGCACCGCGAGGCCGCCAGCCTTTTGGGCGACAACGTCATAGTGATCAAGGGCGATGGTGGCGAGATCGAAATCAATCCGGACGCCATCAGCCACTTGTACGGCACCCGCGATGGCATCGCCTGGGACGAGGAATGGCCCGCGCTGTCGGCGCAACGCCATGTGAAACCGGCCAGCCTGGAACCCGAGCATCTCAAGGCGCTATGGCGCGGCGAGGTTGAAGACAGCTACCCGCAACTGGCGCTGCTGGCGACCATGGCCCTGGCCCTGCGCGGCCTGGGCACGCCCCGGGAGCAGGCCTTCGAGCTGGCCCAGCAGTATTGGGATGCCCGCGATAGATCGATCTGATCGATCCTGATCACCCAGGTTTTGCGCTTTTTGTTCGAGCGCCCAGGCATAGACTGCACTCCTACGCATAACAGCTGAGGAGAATTCCATGGGTTTGCTGATCGAAGGACGCTGGCATGACCAGTGGTACGCCAGCGGCAAGGACGGGTCTTTCCAACGAAAACAGGCCCAGCGGCGCCACTGGGTCACCGCCGATGGCCGCCCCGGGCCCAGCGGCGAAGGCGGCTTCGCGGCCGAAGCCGGGCGTTACCACCTTTATGTTTCGCTGGCCTGCCCCTGGGCCCATCGCACCTTGATCGTGCGCCAGCTCAAGGGCCTGGAGAGCCTGGTGGAGGTGTCGGTGGTGAGCTGGTTGATGCGCGAGCATGGCTGGACCTTCGACCCGTCCCAAGGCTCCAGCGGCGATCACCTGGACGGCCTGGATTTCCTGCACCAGCGCTATACCGCCGACACCCCGGACTATACCGGCCGCGTCACCGTGCCCTTGCTGTGGGACAAGCAGCAGCGGCGCATCGTCAGCAATGAGTCGGCGGAGATCATCCGCATGTTCAACAGCGCTTTCGATGGGTTGACCGGCAATCCCCTGGACCTCTATCCGCAGCCATTGCGAGCCCGTATCGACGAACTCAACGGGCGCATCTACCCGGCCCTGAACAATGGCGTGTACCGCGCCGGCTTCGCCACTTCGCAACAGGCCTACGAGGCGGCCTTCGATGAGGTGTTTGCCGAGCTGGACGCCCTGGAAGCCTTGCTCGATGACCAACGCTACCTCGCCGGCCAGTACCTGACCGAGGCGGATGTACGCCTGTTCACCACGCTGGTTCGATTCGACGCGGTGTACCACGGCCATTTCAAATGCAACCTGCGACGTATCGCCGACTACCCGAACCTGTCCAACTGGCTTCGCGAGCTGTACCAATGGCCGGGAAGTGCCGCAACCGTGGACTTTACCCATATCAAGGGGCACTACTACGCCAGCCACGCCAGCATCAACCCGACCGGCATCGTGCCCAAGGGGCCATTGCAGGATTTCGAGGGCAGCCATGATCGACAGCGCTTGAGCGGACGCGGGATATGGCGCAGAGATTGAACGCACTCGCCGCCACGATGCAGGAACACCGTGACGGCGAAACGTTTCAGGCTTGAGGCTGGGCGCCTTCGAACCAGGCCAGCTTGTCGCGCAGTTGCACCACTTCGCCAACGATCACCAGGGTTGGAGCATGGACCTCGTGCTCCGCCACCAGGGCCGGCAGGTCCGCCAGGGTTCCGGTGAAGACTCGCTGGTTGCTGGTGGTGCCCTGCTGGATCAGCGCCGCCGGGGTGCTGGCAGCACGACCGTGCTTGACCAACTGCTCGCAGATGACCGGCAGTCCCACCAGGCCCATGTAGAACACCAGGGTCTGGGCCGGCGCCACCAGGTCGGCCCACGGCAGGTTGGTGGTGCCATCCTTGAGGTGACCGGTGACGAAACGTACCGATTGCGCATAGTCGCGGTGGGTCAGCGGAATCCCGGCGTAGGCCGAGCAACCACTGGCCGCGGTAATCCCCGGCACCACCTGGAAGGCGATGCCCTGGGCCGCCAGTTCCTCGATCTCCTCGCCACCACGGCCGAAGATGAACGGATCACCGCCCTTGAGCCGTACCACACGCTTGCCCTGCCGGGCCAGGTCCACCAGTTGCTGGTTGATCTGGTCCTGGGGCACCGCATGGTCGGCACGACGCTTGCCCACATAGATGCGCTCAGCGTCGCGCCGGCACAACTCGAGGATGGCCGGGGCCACCAGGCGATCGTAGAGCACCACATCAGCCTGCTGCATCAGGCGCAGGGCACGGAAGGTCAGCAGGTCCGGATCACCCGGGCCGGCTCCCACCAGGTACACCTCGCCCTGGGCACTGGGTGCTTGGCCGGCGATCCGCGCTTGCAGCAAGCGCTCGGCCTCGGCCCCTTGCCCGGCCAGTTGGCGGTCGGCGACAGGCCCCTGGAATACCTCTTCCCAGAACGCTCGGCGCTGCTGCACATCCGGGAACAGGTTCTTGACCTGGGTTCGAAAACGCGCGGCCAGGCCGGCCAGCTGGCCGTAGGTAGACGGGATCCAGGTTTCCAGCTTGGCCCGGATCAACCGCGCCAGCACCGGCGCATCGCCGCCACTGGAGACCGCGATGACCAAGGGTGAGCGATCGACAATGGCCGGGAAAATCACGCTGCACAGGGCTGGCGCATCCACCACGTTGACCGGCAGGCAACGCCGATGGGCATCGGCGGACACCTGGGCATTAAGGGACTGGTCGTCGGTGGCGGCGATGATCAGGGCGCAGCCGTCGAGATCCGCCTCGGCGTAGCCACGCAACAGCGATTCACCGCCGCTGGCGACGATCAACTCCTGCAATTGCGCTTCTATTTCAGGTGCGACCACCCGCAGCTGCGCACCGGCATCGGCCAGCAGACGGGACTTGCGCAAGGCAATCTCCCCTCCACCGACCACCAACACACGACTGCCGCGAAGCTTGTGAAACAGCGGCAGAAATTCCATTTAGCCGATGACCTCGACACCACCCATGTAAGGCTTGAGTACATCCGGCACGCGGATCGAACCGTCGGCCTGCTGATAGTTCTCCAGCACGGCTACCAGGGTCCGGCCTACGGCCAGGCCGGAACCGTTGAGGGTGTGCACCAGCTCCGGCTTGCCGGTTTCCGGGTTGCGGAAGCGCGCCTGCATGCGGCGGGCCTGGAAGTCGCCACAGTTGGAGCACGAGGAGATCTCGCGGTACTTGTCCTGGCTCGGAACCCAGACTTCCAGGTCGTAGGTCTTGAGCGCGCTGAAGCCCATGTCGCCGGTGCACAAGGCCAGTACCCGGTACGGCAGTTGCAGCAGCTGCAGGACCTTCTCGGCGTTGGCGGTCAGGCCTTCCAGGGCATCCATGGAGGTGGATGGCTCCACCACCTGGACCATCTCGACCTTGTCGAACTGGTGCTGGCGGATCATGCCGCGGGTGTCGCGGCCCGATGCGCCAGCTTCACTGCGGAAGCATGGGGTATGGGCGACGAACTTCAACGGCAGCTGCTTGGGATCGAGGATCTCGCCAGCGACGATGTTGGTCAGGGACACTTCGGCGGTCGGAATCAGGTACAGATCGGCCTCGCCTTCGCGAGTGATCTTGAACAGGTCTTCCTCGAATTTCGGCAACTGGCTGGTGCCTACCAGGGCCGGGGCTTGCACCAGGTACGGGGTATAGGCCTCTTCGTAGCCGTGCTCGCCGGTGTGCAGGTTGATCATGAACTGCGCCAGGGCGCGATGCAGGCGGGCGATGGGGCCGCGCAGCAGGGCGAAACGCGCGCCCGAGAGCTTGGCGGCGGTTTCAAAATCCAGCCAGCCATGGGTTTCGCCCAGGGCCACGTGGTCCTTGATCGGGAAGTCGAAGCTGGCCGGGGTGCCCCAGCGGCGCACTTCGACGTTGCCGTCTTCATCTTCGCCTAGCGGCACCGACTCGTGAGGCAGGTTGGGAATGCCGAACAGGATCGAATCCAGTTCGCCCTGGATGCTTTCCAGCTCGGCCTTGCCGGAGGTCAGCTCGTTCCCCATGCGCTCGACGTCGGCCATCAGCGGGGCGATGTCTTCGCCGCGCTGCTTGGCCTGACCGATGGACTTGGAGCGCGCGTTACGTTCGGCCTGCAGTTGCTCGGTGCGGGTCTGCACGGTCTTGCGCTGTTCTTCCAGCGCCTCGATGCGTGCCACATCCAGGGCGAAGCCGCGGGATGCCAGGCGATCCGCTACGTCCTGAAGGTTGCTACGTAACAGTTTGGAATCGAGCATGTCGTTCTCTCGTTTATCAAAGTTTGGTCAGGGACAGGCCAGCCCAGGTGGCGAGCAGCCCGCCGAATACACTCAGCGCCGCGTAGCCCAGGGCCAGCGCCACTTGTCCGCTTTCCAGCAGACGCACGGTATCCAGTGAAAAGGATGAAAAAGTCGTCAGGCCGCCGAGGAAACCGACGATCAATCCGGCACGCACTTCGATCGGCACTTCCGGACGGATCAGGAACAGTCCGTATAGCACGCCGATCAGCAGGCAGCCCACGATATTAACGGCCAGCGTCGCGGTATAGAAGTGCCGCGGCCAATTGGCGCTGATCCAGTTGCCAGTGGCGAAACGCAACAGGGTGCCGGCCACACCGCCGGCACAAACCGCGAGGATCAACGGGATCAAGGTTTTCTCCGCTGCAGGGGGCTGGCCCGGTCGAGCGCAGCCAGGTGCTTGAGCTTCTCGCCGATCTTCAGTTCCAGACCACGGGGCACCGGCTGGTAGAGGGCCAGGGGTTCGAGTTCCTCGGGGAAATAGTCCTCGCCGGCAGCGTAGGCATCCGGCTCATCGTGGGCGTAGCGATATTCGTCGCCATAACCGAGCTGCTTCATCAGCTTGGTCGGGGCATTGCGCAGGTGGATCGGCACTTCCAGCGAACCGTGCTCGGCAGCGGCCCGCATGGCCGCCTTGAACCCCATGTATACGGCGTTGCTCTTCGGCGCGCAGGCCAGGTAGGTAATAGCCTGGGCCACGGCCAACTCGCCCTCGGGACTGCCCAGGCGCTCTTGCACATCCCAGGCCGCCAGGCACAGGCTCAGGGCCCGGGGGTCGGCGTTGCCAATATCCTCGCTGGCCATGCGCACCACGCGCCGGGCCAGGTACAGCGGGTCGCAGCCGCCGTCGAGCATGCGGGCGAACCAGTACAGGGCACCATCGGGGTTGGAACCGCGCACCGACTTGTGCAACGCGGAGATCTGGTCGTAGAAGGCCTCCCCTCCCTTGTCGAAGCGTCGGCGGGTATCCCCCAGCAGGCTCTGCAACAGCTCGGTTCCAATCTCGCCACCGTCTTCGGCCAGGTCCGAAGCATTTTCCAAGAGGTTGAGCATGCGCCGGCCATCGCCGTCGGCGGCCGACAGCAGCATCTGCAAGCCTTCGTCACTGAGGCTCAGCTGGCGCTTGCCCAAGCCCTTTTCCTCGCTCAGGGCACGCTGCACCAGGCTACCCAGGGCCGCTTCATCCAGGCTCTTGAGTACATAGACCCGGGCCCGGGAGAGCAGCGCGTTATTGAGTTCGAAGGAAGGATTCTCGGTGGTGGCACCGATGAAGATCAGGGTGCCGTCTTCCACATAGGGCAGGAAGGCATCTTGCTGGGACTTGTTGAAACGATGCACTTCATCGACGAAGAGGATGGTCCGCCGACCGTATTGCCCGGCCTGCTGCTTGGCGATGTCCACCGCCTGGCGAATCTCCTTGACCCCAGCCAGCACCGCGGAAACCGTTTCGAAATGCGCATCGGACACCTCCGCCAGGAGTCGTGCCAGGGTGGTCTTGCCCACGCCTGGCGGCCCCCAGAAGATCATCGAGTGCAGGGCGCCCTGCTCCAAGGCCTCGCGCAGCGGCTTGCCCCGGGCCAGCAGGTGCTGCTGGCCGACATACTCATCCAGGTTGGTCGCACGCAAGCGGGCGGCCAGGGGCTGGGCGATCGGGGCACTACGAAACAGGTCCATGGGTTACCTTCAAGCCTGCGGGCAAAGCCTTATTCTTGGATCACGTCGGCACCCTTGGGGATGTCGAACTTGAACTTGGAGGCCGGGATCGATTCGTTGGCCTTGACCCCGGTGAACAGGATATTGGTGCGCTGGCCGACACTGTCGATCAACTGCATGTCATTGATCATACCGTTGCGAAACGACAGGCGCAGGCTGTCGAACAGCGTATCGCGGGTCTTGGGCTTGAGGACGAAGTCCATCACGCCACCGGCTTCCTTGGAAGTGATGTCGAAGCTTTCGCTGATCTTCGACACATCGCCGGAGAGCAGCAGGGCCGGGGTCTGGGTCAGGCGCTGGTCGAGCTTCTTGATGGTCACCTGCTCCAGGTCAGGGTCCCAGAGCGAAACCTTCTGGCCATCGGAAACCATCAACTGCTCCTGGGGAGCATCGGTGTGCCAGTAGAACAGCCCAGGACGCTGCAGGGACATCTCGCCCGCGGTTTCCTGCAACTGGGTGCCGCTGCCGTCGAGGGTCAGTTGCGAGAAACGCGCACTCAGGGTCTGGGATTTTTCCAGCAACTGGGTCAGGCGGGCCACGTCTTTCGGGTCGGCATGGGCCGACAAGGTGGTCACGGCCAGTACCGGCAGCAGCAACATGCGGATCAGGCGCATGGGATTCCTCATTAAGATGGATGGGTGTACAAGCGGCGTGGTCCCACGCCGCTGATATCAGAACCGGGATCAGTCGCGCGAAGGGCCGGGGGCCAGCACTTCTCGGGAGCCGTTGGTGTTCATCGCCGTCACCACGCCGGCCATTTCCATGGCCTCGATCATCCGGGCGGCGCGGTTGTAGCCGATCTTGAGCTTGCGCTGGACCGCGGAAATGGAAGCCCGGCGGCTCTCCAGCACGAACTGTACCGCTTCGTCGTAGAGCGCGTCGGCTTCCGGATCATCGCCATCACCACCGCCGCTGCTACCTTCGAAGCCACTGCCGGCCTCTTCGACGCCATTGAGAATGTCGTCGTTGTATTCCGGAGCGCCGCGCAGTTTCCAGGCCTCGACTACACGATGCACTTCATCGTCGGATACGAAGGCGCCATGGACCCGGATCGGCAGGCTGGTACCGGGCGGCATGTAGAGCATGTCACCGTGGCCCAGCAGCTGCTCGGCGCCACCCTGGTCGATGATGGTCCGCGAGTCGATCTTGCTCGACACCTGGAACGCCATGCGGGTCGGGATGTTGGCCTTGATCAGGCCGGTGATCACATCCACCGACGGCCGCTGGGTCGCCAGGATCAGGTGGATACCGGCGGCCCGGGCCTTCTGGGCGATACGGGCGATCAGCTCTTCGACCTTCTTGCCGACGATCATCATCATGTCGGCGAACTCGTCCACCACCACCACGATGGTGGGCAGCTTGTTCAGCAACGGCGCTTCGTCGTGGATGCTCTCGCGGTTGTACAGCGGGTCGGACAGCGGCGTGCCGGCATCGATAGCTTCCTTGACCTTGGCATTGAAGCCCGAGAGGTTACGCACCCCCATCTTGGCCATGAGCTTGTAGCGCCGCTCCATCTCCGCCACGCTCCAGCGCAGGGCGTTGGCCGCGTCCTTCATGTCGGTGACCACCGGGCACAGCAGGTGCGGGATGCCTTCGTAGATCGACAGTTCGAGCATCTTCGGGTCGATCATGATCAGCTTGGCGTCTTCCGGCCCGGACTTGAACAGGATCGACAGGATCATCGCGTTGACCCCCACCGACTTACCGGAACCGGTGGTACCGGCCACCAGCAGGTGCGGCATCTTCGCCAGGTCGGTGATGATCGGCTTGCCGCCGATGTCGTGGCCCAGGGCCAGGGTGACCGGGGACTTGAAGTTGTCGTATTCCGGAGTGGAGAGTACTTCGGAGAACCGCACGATCTGCCGGTCTTCGTTGGGAATCTCGATGCCCACGGTGGTCTTGCCGGGAATCACTTCCACCACCCGCACGCTGGTCACGGCCAGGGAACGGGCCAAGTCCTTCGCCAGGTTGGCAATGCGGCTGACCTTGACCCCGGCCGCTGGCTGGATCTCGTAGCGGGTAATCACCGGCCCTGGGTGGATGGAGTCCACCGCGACCTCGACCCCGAACTCCTTGAGCTTGATCTCCAGCAAGTGGCCGACGGCCGCCAGGGACTCGGGGGAGTAGTTGAGCTGTTTCTTTTCCGCAGGGTCGAGGATCGAGATCGGCGGCAAGGTGCCTTCCACCGCGCTGTCGATGAACAGCGGTACCTGCTTTTCCTTCTGCACCCGCTTGCTCGGCTCCGGCGCCTTGGTGACTACCGGGGTGATCACCGGTGGCACCTGCTTCTCGCGCTCGGACATGTGCTTGCTCAGGGCCTGCTCGCGCTCGATCAGGCGCTCCTTGACCTTGGCCTGCTCGCGCTTGTCGGCAACGTTCGGGGTCACGACTTCGTCGACCCGGGCATCCACCTCGCGCAGTTGCGCCACCAGTTGCTTGCGCTCCATGCGTGCGTCCCACCAGCGATTGGCGGCGCCATGGAACAACTCGAACAGGTCGAGGGTGATCTTGCCGGTGACATCCATGACCTTGAACCAGGAAAGGTCGGTGAACACCGTCAAGCCAAACAGGAACAGGGCGATGAACATCAGGGTGCTGCCCTGCACGTTCAGGGCATTCTTGGCCAGGTCGCCCAGGCTCTCGCCCAAGGCGCCGCCGGCACCGGCCGGCAAGCCCGTGGCGGCATGGAAATGGATATGCGCCAGCGCGGCCCCGGACAGGACCAGGAACACCAGGCCGATCAGTCGCCAGGAAAACAGCCAGCCGCTCCACTGCCAGGGCTCATGGCGTTGGCGGAAAATCTGGTAAGTCTTGACCGCCAGCAGCAGCGGGAAGATATAAGCGAAATACCCCAGCACCATGAACAGCATGTCGGCGCTGTAGGAGCCGGCAGGACCACCAAAATTCTGCACATCCTCGATCTTGCTGTTATGGCTCCAACCCGGGTCGTCCTTACCGTAGGTCAAAAGCGCCATCATCAAGAACAGGCACAGGGCTCCAATGGCGATCAACGCACCTTCCTTGAGTCGGTAGTGCAATTGTTGTCGCCAGAGCGGAACTACAGGTTTGGGTGCTGCGGTGGATTTCTTCAAAACGCGTCTTTTCCTGCGCCAAGGGCGCGTCCAACGGGTGATTGACTACAAGATACTGCTCAATCCGAGCAGGTAAATAAAGTTGACCGGCGTAACTGGGGCTACTTTTAACACTCTGCCCCTTGCTTCTGAAACAGTGCAATTCTGAATAAGCCTGTTACATCGTCGCATTGTACGGGTTTGTTCAAGCCATGCCACGCTAGGACGCTCTTCCCGGCATGGCCAGCGGCCTGTCACGTACTGTTCAATTGGAGCATGCATTCTCTTTTGTGACAAAGGCTTATGAGGTGTTTTTTATGAACGAAGCGAAGCATTCACGCCTGATCATTCTGGGCTCCGGCCCTGCCGGTTACAGCGCCGCCGTCTATGCCGCTCGCGCCAACCTCAAACCGACCGTCATCACCGGCCTGCAAGCTGGCGGGCAACTGACCACTACCACTGAAGTGGACAACTGGCCCGGCGATGTCGAGGGCCTGACCGGCCCGGTTTTGATGGAGCGCATGCAAAAACATGCCGAGCGCTTCGACACCCAGATCGTCTATGACCACATTCATACCGCCCAGTTGCAAAAACGCCCGTTCATCCTCATTGGCGACAGCGGCACCTATAGCTGCGACGCCCTGATCATCGCCACCGGAGCCTCGGCGCAGTACCTGGGCCTGCCCTCGGAGGAGGCCTTTGCCGGCAAAGGGGTTTCAGCCTGCGCCACCTGCGACGGCTTTTTCTATCGCAATCAGGTCGTCGCGGTGGTTGGCGGCGGCAATACGGCCGTGGAAGAAGCCCTCTACCTGTCGAATATCGCCCGGGAAGTGCACCTGGTACACCGTCGCGACAAGCTGCGGGCGGAGAAGATCCTGCAAGACAAACTGTTCGACAAGGCCGCTAACGGCAATATCCGCCTGCATTGGAACCAGCACCTGGATGAGGTCCTGGGAGACGCCAGCGGTGTCACCGGGGCCCGGCTCAAGGACAGCCAAAGCGGCGCGACCACGGACCTGGCGCTGTCGGGGGTCTTCATCGCCATCGGCCACAAGCCCAATACCGACCTGTTCAAGGATCAACTACAGATGCGCGATGGCTACCTGCTGATCAAGGGTGGCAGCGAAGGCAACGCCACGGCCACGGGCATCGAAGGCGTATTCGCCGCTGGCGATGTGGCCGACCATGTCTACCGCCAGGCCATCACCTCTGCCGGCGCTGGCTGCATGGCGGCCCTGGATGCGGAAAAATTCCTCGACGACAACTGAGTCCTCGCCCTACGCTTGTGGCGGGCCATCACAGGCTCGCCACCGCCCTCCCCTACCGCAAGCCTGAATACCATGCTGACCTGGCTACAACGCAACAACCTTGTCTTCCCCCCACTGGAAAAAGCCATGCGCGAACCCAACGGGCTGTTGGCCGCCGGTGGCGACCTGTCCGCCGAACGCCTGGTCCAAGCCTATCGCCACGGCTGTTTTCCATGGTTTTCCGAAGGCCAGCCGATCCTCTGGTGGTCGCCCGACCCGCGTACAGTGCTGTTTCCAGATGAACTGCATGTTTCCCGCAGCCTGGGCAAACTGCTGCGCAAACAACGCTACCAGGTCACCTTCGACCAGGATTTCGCGGGGGTAATCAGTGCCTGCGCCGAACCCCGGGCCTATGCCGATAGCACCTGGATCAGCCAGGCAATGCAACAGGCCTACTTGCGCCTGCACCAGCAAGGCCACGCCCACTCGGTGGAAGTCTGGGACCAGGGCACCCTGGTGGGCGGCCTGTATGGACTGGCAATGGGCCAACTGTTCTTTGGCGAATCGATGTTCAGCCGTGCCGACAATGCCTCGAAGTTCGGCTTCGCCACCCTGGTGGAGCGACTGAAGGCGTGGGGTTTCGTACTGATCGACTGCCAGATGCCCACTGAACACTTGCATAGCCTGGGAGCCCGCGCCATTACCCGCCTGGAGTTCGCCGGCTACCTGAGGCACCACCTGGATCAACCGAGCAGCGCCACATGGCTTTCCTAGGCGGGCTTGGCGGCGGTGGCTTACACTTAATTCCAAAGCTTATCCCGAGGGTTGACTCATGACCGAGTTGGCGCGCCTGAAGTTTTATGCCACTCAACCCCATTCTTGCAGCTACCTGCCCGGCGAACAGGCCACCACCTTGTTCCTCGATCCCAGCCAGCCCATGGACGTGCACGTCTACGCGGACCTTTCGGAAATGGGGTTTCGGCGCAGCGGCGATCATCTGTATCGCCCCCATTGCCAAAACTGCAACGCCTGCGTACCTGCACGCATTCCGGCTGCACAGTTCCTGCCCAACCGCCAGCAAAAGCGCATCCTCAAGCGCAACAGCGACCTGAGCGTCCTGGCGACCAAGCCCAGCTTCAGCGAAGAGTACTTCGACCTGTATCGCCGCTATATCGAGCAACGTCATGCCGATGGCGACATGTTCCCCCCCAGCCGCGACCAATTCGCCACATTCCTGGTGCGCGACCTGCCCTTTTCTCGCTTCTATGAGTTCCGCCTGGAGGGACGACTGCTGGCCGTGGCCGTCACCGACCTGCTGCCCAACGGCCTATCGGCGGTGTACACCTTCTATGAACCCGACGAAGAGCGTCGCAGCCTCGGACGCTACGCGATCCTCTGGCAGATCGGCGAGACCCTGCGCCAGGGGCTGGATGCGGTCTATCTTGGCTACTGGATCAAGAACTGCAAAAAAATGAACTACAAGACCCAATATCGCCCCATCGAGCTGCTGATCAACCAGAGATGGGTGATCCTGAACTAGAAGGTCTTGGCTTGAACCCCACTTTTCGGGCACAATGCACGCCGCTTTTGCCTGGCGCAGTTGCACCGGGCCATTAACTGGACACCGAGGGCTTTACTGCATGTCGAAAGAAGACAGCTTCGAAATGGAAGGCACTGTCGTCGACACCCTGCCCAACACCATGTTTCGCGTGGAGTTGGAAAATGGGCACGTCGTAACCGCGCATATCTCCGGCAAGATGCGCAAGAACTACATTCGTATTCTTACCGGTGACAAGGTGCGCGTCGAGCTGACGCCCTATGACTTGAGCAAAGGGCGCATCACTTACCGCGCCCGCTAAGCGATTAATACAAGACGCCCGGCGATGCCGGGCGTTTTTGTTGGCGTCGAAACAACCGCCAGGGTCTCGTCATGAATCCTGGCCATCAAATCCCAGACAGCACAAAGGCACCTTTCGGTGCCTTTGGCGTTTCTGGATGACCTGTACGAGTATCAGGCCATTTCCGCAGTGGTCTCGAAATCGAAGACCAGCTCGCCATCCTTGATGTCGATGTGCACTACACCGCCATGGTCGGACAACTCGCCAAACAGGATTTCCTCGGCCAATGGACGCTTGATCTTGTCCTGGATCAGGCGCGCCATCGGACGCGCACCCATGGCCACATCGTAGCCACCGGCGGCCAGCCAGCTGCGAGCAGCATCGGTCACTTCCAGCTGCACGCGCTTGTCTTCCAACTGCGCCTGGAGCTCGGTAAGGAACTTGTCCACCACGCTCTTGATCACTTCATGACTCAGGCGACCAAACTGGATAATGGTATCCAGGCGGTTGCGGAACTCCGGCGTGAAGCTCTTCTTGATCACTTCCATGGCATCGGAAGAGTGATCCTGATGAGTGAAACCGATAGAGGCTCGCGCCGCGGTTTCGGCACCGGCGTTGGTGGTCATGATGATGATCACATTGCGGAAGTCCGCCTTGCGCCCGTTGTTATCGGTCAGGGTTCCGTGATCCATGACCTGCAGGAGCAGGTTGAAGACTTCCGGATGGGCCTTCTCGATCTCGTCGAGCAGCAGCACGCAGTGCGGTTGCTTGGTGATGGCCTCGGTCAGCAGCCCGCCCTGGTCGAAACCGACATAACCGGGGGGCGCACCGATCAGGCGCGACACGGTATGCCGCTCCATGTACTCGGACATGTCGAAACGTACCAGCTCGATCCCCATGGCCTTGGCCAATTGCCGCGCCGCTTCGGTCTTGCCGACACCGGTAGGGCCGGCGAACAGAAATGAACCGACTGGTTTGTCCGGCGACTTCAGGCCCGCACGGGACAGCTTGATCGCGGTGGCCAACGAATCGATCGCCGCATCCTGGCCGAACACCGTCAACTTGAGGTCGCGCTCGAGGTTGCGCAGCAGCTCCTTATCGGAACTGGTGACATGTTTCGGCGGAATACGGGCAATTTTCGCCACGATATCTTCGACCTGCGCCACTTCGATGCGCTTCACGCGCTTCTCGGCCGGCTGCAGGCGCTGGAAGGCGCCCGCCTCGTCGATGACGTCGATGGCCTTGTCCGGCATATGACGGTCGTTGATGTAGCGCGAGGCCAACTCCGCCGCTGCGCGCAGGGCTTCATCGCTGTACTCAATACTGTGGTGCTGCTCGAAGCGCGCCTTGAGTCCGCGCAAGATGCCAATCGTGTCCTCGACCGAGGGCTCGGTGACATCAACTTTCTGGAAGCGCCGAGCCAAGGCCCGATCCTTCTCGAAAATCCCGCGAAATTCCTGGAACGTGGTCGAACCGATGCAACGGATATCACCCGAGGACAGCAGCGGCTTGAGCAGGTTCGACGCATCCATCACGCCGCCGGACGCGGCGCCGGCCCCGATGATGGTATGGATTTCATCGATGAACAGGATCGCTTGCGGGCGCTTCTTCAACTCACCCAGCAATGCCTTGAAGCGCTTCTCGAAGTCGCCCCGGTACTTGGTACCAGCGAGCAAGGCGCCAAGATCCAGGGAATAGACCACGCTATTGCTCAGCAGGTCAGGCACCTGGTTATCGACAATGCGCTTGGCCAGGCCTTCGGCGATGGCGGTCTTGCCCACGCCTGCCTCACCCACCAGCAATGGATTGTTCTTGCGCCGGCGAGCCAGGATCTGCGCCACGCGCTCGACTTCATGCTCTCGACCCACCAATGGATCGATTCGCCCCTGGCGGGCCAGTTCGTTGAGATTGCTGGCATAGGCATCCAGCGGATTGCCAGAGGAGGAAGGTTCGCCACCCTCCTCGTCCTGCATTTCCTGCTCACCTTCGGAATGATCGCCATGCCCCGGCACCTTGGAAATGCCATGGGCGATATAGTTGACCACGTCGATACGGGCAACGCTCTGCTGCTTGAGCAGGAACACGGCCTGGCTTTCCTGCTCGCTGAAGATCGCTACCAGCACATTGGCACCGGTTACTTCACGCTTGCCCGAGCTCTGCACATGGAACACCGCGCGCTGCAATACGCGCTGGAAGCCCAGGGTTGGCTGGGTCTCGCGATCTTCATCGTGCACAGGAATCAATGGCGTGGTGGAGTCGATGAACTCCTGCAGGTCATGCTTGAGCTTGTCGAGGTTTGCTCCGCAGGCACGGAGAACAGTTGCGGCGGCCTCATTATCCAGAAGCGCCAACAAAAGATGCTCGACAGTCATGAACTCATGACGCTTCGAACGAGCTTCCTTGAAGGCGAGATTGAGGGTGACTTCGAGCTCGCGGTTTAACATAGCTTCACCTCATACCCAAGTGGTCGGAGTTAACCGTCCTTCTCGATTTCACAGAGTAGCGGATGCTGGCTTTCCCTGGCGTACTGGTTGACCTGCATGGCCTTGGTCTCGGCGATGTCGCGGGTAAACAATCCACACACTGCCCGCCCTTCGGTATGGACGGCCAGCATGACCTTGGTCGCCAGCTCGCGATTCAGGTTAAAAAACATCTCGAGCACTTCGACGACGAAATCCATCGGTGTGTAGTCATCGTTGAACAAAACCACCTTGTACATTGGCGGCGCCTGCAATGCGGGCTTGGCCTCCTGTACCGCCAAGCCAGCGGAATCGTCGTCGTGCAAGTCCGGGCGATCCTGATTGAATGTTAGTCGAATCTGGCTGATTGCATGCATGGAAAGAAAGGTTCGTCAGTTGTGCAAATACAGTGGTGGGGGCGCTCTTTGAGGAATTCAACTCCGACCGCCGGGTCACCTTGACTATCGGCAAAACGGTGTTACAACCAATAGGGCCCACATTGGGTAATAAACGTCCGCGGCGTCAATCTTTTTACCAAGTTTGGCGGCGGATGAACTGGATGATACTCCAGTGATGGAGTCTGTTGCAGAGGGATATGAGTATGGCTAGCGGTAAGGTCAAGTGGTTCAACAATGCCAAGGGTTACGGCTTTATTAATGAGGAGGGCAAGAGCGATGACTTGTTTGCCCATTACTCGGCCATCGAAATGGATGGCTACAAGACCTTGAAAGCCGGACAGGCCGTGAGCTTCGAGATCATCCAAGGGCCCAAGGGACTGCATGCGGTCAAAATAAACTCCTTGAAGGCACCCGGCGAAACTGTCGCCACCGAAGTCCTTCATGAGAGCGCCTTGAGCTGATTCACCCAACATCCAGTCATAAAAAACCGGCCGATTCAAGGGATTGAATCGGCCGGTTCGTTTTGCCCGCAGCTCAGCTTACATGTGCGAGATCAGCGCATCACCGAAGGCCGAGGACGACAACAGGGTGGCACCGTCCATCAGGCGTTCGAAGTCGTAGGTCACGGTCTTGGCCGAGATAGCACCATTGGTGCCCTTGATGATCAGATCCGCCGCCTCGGTCCAGCCCATATGGCGCAGCATCATCTCGGCGGAGAGGATCAGCGAGCCCGGGTTGACCTGGTCCTTGCCGGCATACTTGGGCGCGGTACCGTGGGTCGCCTCGAACATGGCCACGGTGTCGGACAGGTTGGCGCCCGGGGCGATACCGATACCACCAACTTCCGCTGCCAGGGCGTCGGACAGGTAGTCACCGTTCAGGTTGAGGGTAGCGATCACATCGTATTCAGCCGGACGCAGCAGGATCTGCTGGAGCATGGCATCGGCGATGGCATCCTTGACGATGACGTTCTTGCCGGTTTTCGGGTTCTTGAACTGCATCCATGGACCGCCATCGAGCAAGGTCGCACCGAACTCCTCGGCCGCCACTTCATAGGCCCATTCCTTGAAGGCACCTTCGGTGAACTTCATGATGTTGCCCTTGTGCACGATGGTCAGCGAGTCGCGATCGTTGTCCACCACATACTGCAGCGCCTTGCGCGCCAGGCGCTTGGTGCCCTGCAGGGATACCGGCTTGACGCCGATGCCGCAATTCTCGTCGAAACGGATCTTGGTGACGCCCATTTCCTCTTTAAGGAACTTGATCACCTTGGTGGCCTCGGCCGAACCGGCCTTCCACTCGATACCGGCGTAGATGTCTTCGGAGTTCTCACGGAAGATGGTCATGTCCACATCGCCAGGCTTCTTCACCGGGCTGGGCACGCCTTCGAACCAGCGCACCGGACGCAGGCACACATACAGGTCCAGTTGCTGGCGCAGCGCCACGTTCAGCGAGCGAATACCGCCACCGACCGGGGTGGTCAGCGGGCCCTTGATGGAAACCACGTAGTCCTTCACCGCGTCCAGGGTTTCCTGGGGAAGCCAGGTGTCCTGGTCGTACACTTGAGTCGCTTTTTCCCCGGCATAGACTTCCATCCAGGAAATCTTGCGTTCGCCGCCGTAGGCCTTCTTAACTGCAGCATCGACAACCTTGATCATGACCGGGCTGATATCGACACCAATACCGTCGCCTTCGATGAAAGGAATAATCGGGTTGTTAGGAACATTGAGAGAATGGTCTGCGTTGACGGTGATTTTGTCGCCGACTGCTGGAACCTGAATCTTCTTGTATCCCATGCTGAACTCCGTTGTGTGGATTGAACATCTGGCTGCGTTCGAGCGTAACCCAGTTGCATCTGGACGGGAACCTCATGTTCCACCCATATGCCGCGAAAGCTGCGCAGCGCGCGGCCTACAAGCCTGAAAGCAAAGGGAAAACTGCCAAATTCGAGCACTGCAGACGACTCTACTCCGCCCCCTTGCCTGCGACCTTTAGACCAATGGACGAGCGCCCATGCCTATGAAGCGACGGCGTTTTGCTAGCTACCTATGTATAATGCCGCCGCTGACCACAGAGTCACGACGGCCGAACGCTCTGCAACCGGAAAAAGACTAGCCGAGACTGGCCGCCCAAAGCCGGGTTGTTACCGCAGCCCACCCGCTTGACGCTCGACTGATGCACCCAACATCACCGCGAAGAAACCTCGACATTCGGCTCATGGATGACCTTTGAACGAAAGCGCTTACCCGGCGCACCTCGAGTTTCTGCGCACGCTTTAGCAAAGAAGAGAGTTAATCCGAATATGCCCACCCGCTCGAAGATCATCTACACCTTCACCGACGAAGCACCCGCCCTCGCCACCTATTCCCTGCTGCCTATCGTAGAAGCCTTCACCGCTTCGGCTGATATCGCCGTGGAAACCCGCGACATCTCCCTGGCAGGCCGCATCCTCGCCAGCTTCCCCGAGCAGTTGGGCACCAAGGCCGTGCCGGACCACCTCGCCGAACTGGGCGAGCTGGCAGTCACTCCAGAAGCCAACATCATCAAGCTGCCGAACATCAGCGCCTCGGTCCCGCAACTGCAAGCGGCCATCAAGGAGCTGCAGGCCCAGGGCTATGCCCTGCCGGACTACCCGGAAAACGCCAGCACCGACGCCGAGAAAGACGCCAAGGCACGCTACGACAAGGTCAAGGGCAGCGCCGTGAACCCGGTCCTGCGTGAAGGCAACTCCGACCGCCGCGCCCCGCTGTCGGTGAAAAACTACGCCCGCAAGCACCCGCACAAGATGGGCGCCTGGGCCCAGGACTCCAAGTCCCACGTTGCCCACATGAGCAACGGCGACTTCTACGGCAGCGAAAAGGCCGCGCTGATCGAAGCCGCCGACAGCGTCAAGATCGAGTTGATTGCCCAGGACGGTACCGCCACTGTCCTGAAGGAAAAAACCAGCGTACAAGCCGGTGAGATCCTCGACTGCGCCGTGATGAGCAAGAAGGCCCTGCGCGCCTTCATCGCTGCCGAAATCGAAGATGCCAAGGCAAAGGGCGTACTGCTGTCGGTCCACCTCAAAGCCACCATGATGAAGGTCTCCGACCCGATCATGTTCGGCCAGATCGTCGCCGAGTTCTACCAGGACGCCCTGGCCAAGCACGCCCAAGTGCTGCAGGAAATCGGCTTCAACCTGAACAACGGCATCGGCGACCTGTACGCCCGCATCAAGGCCCTGCCAGCCGAGCAGCAAGCTGCGATCGAGGCTGACATCCAGGCCGTCTACGCCGCCCGCCCTGCCCTGGCCATGGTCAACTCCGACAAGGGCATCACCAACCTGCACGTGCCGAGCGACGTCATCGTCGACGCCTCGATGCCGGCCATGATCCGTGACTCCGGCAAAATGTGGGGCACCGACGGCCAGCTGCACGACACCAAGGCGGTGATCCCGGATCGCTGCTACGCCACCATCTACCAGGCAGCGATCGAAGACTGCAAGGCCAATGGCGCCTTCGACCCGACCACCATGGGCAGCGTGCCGAACGTCGGCCTGATGGCGAAAAAAGCCGAAGAGTACGGCTCCCACGACAAGACCTTCCAGATCAAGGCCGACGGCGTGGTACGCGTCACCGACAGCAAGGGCGGCCTGCTGCTGGAGCAGAAAGTCGAAGCTGGCGACATCTTCCGCATGTGCCAGACCAAGGACGCGCCGATCCAGGACTGGGTCAAGCTGGCCGTCAACCGCGCCCGCGCCAGCAGCACCCCGGCGATCTTCTGGCTCGACCCGATGCGCGCCCACGACGGCGTGATGATCGAGAAGGTCCAGGCCTACCTGAAGGACCACGACACCAGCGACCTGGACATCCGCATCATGTCGCCGGTCGAAGCCATGAAATTCACCCTGGCCCGCACCCGCGACGGCAAGGACACCATCTCGGTGACCGGCAACGTGCTGCGCGACTACCTGACCGACCTGTTCCCGATCATGGAACTGGGCACCAGTGCCAAGATGCTGTCCATCGTGCCATTGATGAACGGCGGTGGCCTGTTCGAAACCGGCGCCGGCGGCTCCGCTCCGAAGCACGTGCAACAGCTGCTGGAAGAAAACTTCCTGCGCTGGGACTCCCTGGGCGAGTTCCTGGCACTGGCCGCCTCCCTGGAGCACCTGGGCAACACCTACGACAACGCCAAGGCCCTGGTCCTGGCCAAGACCCTGGACCAGGCGACTGGCCAGTTCCTGGACAACAACAAGTCGCCATCGCGCAAAGTCGGCAACATCGACAACCGCGGCAGCCACTTCTACCTGGCACTGTACTGGGCCCAGGCCCTGGCAGCCCAGACCGAGGACGCAGCACTGCAAGCGCAGTTCGCTCCTCTGGCCAAGGCCCTGAGCGAGAACGAAGCGACCATCGTCGCCGAACTCAACGGCGTACAAGGCAAGCCAGTGGACATCGGCGGCTACTACGCAGCCAACCCTGAGCTGGTGAGCAAGGCCATGCGCCCGAGCGCCACGCTCAACGCGGCTATCGCTGCACTGGCTTAAGCCATACCGCTGTAACGCAAACCCCGGCCCCGCGCCGGGGTTTGTGCTTTCTGGACAACCCCATGCCTGCAGAAGCTTGCTCGCGAAAAGGGGCCGCGATGGGTCAGGCGAAACGCGTTACCTTCATCGCGAGCAAGCTTCGCTCCTACAGGCACGGGTGTTCGTTTTATGATGATCGCCCACTCAAACAGAGCCCTACCTATGGAATGGCAACCCCATATCACCGTCGCCACCATCGTCGAGGACCAGGGACGCTTCCTGTTCGTCGAGGAGTTCCAGGGCGACCAGGCGGTCCTCAACCAGCCCGCCGGACACCTGGACGCGAATGAAAGCCTGCTGCAGGCAGCCGTGCGCGAAACCCTTGAAGAAACCGGCTGGGACGTAGAGTTGACCGGCGTAGTGGGTATCTACCTCTACACCGCCCCCAGCAACGGCGTGACCTACCAGCGCGTGTGCTTCGCCGCCAGGCCGTTGCGCCACCACCCCGACTACCCACTGGACGACGGCATCATCGGCCCACGCTGGCTGACTCCAGAGCAATTATTGGAGCAGCGCGCCCACTGGCGCAGCGAGCTGATCCTGCAGTGCCTGGACGATTACCTGGCCGGTCACCTGCACAGCCTGGCGTTGATCCGTCCGTCGCTTTGATCGCAGTTTCCCCCTTGCAGGCGTCAGCCTGTTAGAATCCCGTCCTTTTTCCAGACACCCGTTGAATTCCTATGCGTGATCCAGCCCCTTCTGACACCCAAAAGAAGCGCGTCATTGTCGGCATGTCCGGCGGCGTGGATTCTTCCGTTTCCGCCCTCCTGCTGATGGAGCAGGGTTACCAGGTGGAAGGCCTGTTCATGAAGAACTGGGAGGAAGACGACGGAACCGAATACTGCACCGCCATGGACGACTTGGCCGACGCCCAGGCCGTCTGCGACAAGCTGGGCATCAAGCTGCACACCGCCAACTTCGCCGCCGAGTACTGGGATAACGTGTTCGAGCACTTCCTGGAGGAGTACAAGGCCGGCCGCACACCGAACCCGGACATCCTGTGCAACCGGGAAATCAAGTTCAAGGCGTTCCTGGACTACGCCATGATGCTCGGCGCCGACCTGATCGCCACCGGCCACTACGTGCGCCGCCGTGATATCGACGCTCGCACCGAGCTGCTCAAGGGCCTGGACCCGAACAAGGACCAGAGCTACTTCCTGCACGCCGTGGGCGGCGAGCAGATCGCCAAGACCCTGTTCCCGGTGGGCGAACTGGAAAAACCCGAAGTGCGCGCGATTGCCGAGAAACACGATCTGGCCACAGCAAAGAAGAAAGACTCCACCGGCATCTGCTTTATCGGTGAACGACGCTTCAGCGACTTCCTCAAGCAATACCTGCCGGCCCAGCCCGGCGAGATCAGGACCACCGAGGGTGAAGTCATCGGCCGCCACCACGGCCTGATGTACCACACCATCGGCCAGCGCCAGGGCCTGGGTATCGGCGGCCTCAAGGACGCCGGTGACGAGCCGTGGTACGTGCTGGTCAAGGACCTGGAGCACAACGAGCTGATCGTCGGCCAGGGCAATGACCACCCTTGGCTGTTCTCACGCGCTCTGCTGGCTTCCGAGATCTATTGGGTCAACCCCGTCGACCTCAGCCAGCCTCGACGCCTGACCGCCAAGGTGCGCTACCGCCAGGGCGACCAGCCCTGCACCCTGGAAAAGACCGCCAACGGCTACCGCGCCACCTTCGACGACCCGCAACGCGCGGTGACTCCGGGCCAGTCCGTGGTGTTCTACGACGGTGAAGTCTGCCTCGGCGGCGGCGTCATCGAAGTGGCCGAGCCCTGGACCAGTAAGGACCAGCGTCCATGAGCCCGATCCAGGAGCAATTGACGGCACTGGGCGGGGTATTCCTCGCCGCGGTCCTGGTGGACCGGATCGCCAAGACCGGACAAGTCAGCGAGGCCGCCCTGAGCTGCATGCTCGGCAGCCTGCTGATTCGCGACCCGAAGGACACCCTGGAAGTCTATGGCGGCGACGATATCAACCTTCGCGAAGGCTATCGCGCACTGATCGGCGCCCTCGAGCGCGACCCCAGCACGCTACAGCGCGAACCCTTGCGCTATGCCCTGTCGATGCTGGGCCTGGAGCGCCAACTGGCCAAGCGCGACGACCTGCTGGAGACCATCGGCAAGCGTCTGCCCCAGATCCAGTCCCAGGTGGAGCACTTCGGCCCGGCCCACGAGAACGTCATCGCCGCCTGTGGCGGCCTGTACCAGGACACCCTGAGCACCCTGCGCCAACGCATCCAGGTCCACGGCGACATGCGCAACCTGCAGCAGCCGAGCAATGCCTCGAAGATCCGCGCACTGCTGCTGGCCGGTATCCGCTCGGCACGCCTGTGGCGCCAACTGGGCGGCCATCGCTGGCAATTGGTGATCAGCCGGCGCAAGTTGCTCAAAGAGTTGTATCCATTGATGCGCAGCAGCTGAGCTGCGCTCGCCCTACCCGCTTTTCAAGAGCTGCGCGTAAGACGCTGGTCAGTTGGCAACGGACCGGCGGATATTTTCATGTATGATACGCGCCCCATTTCGTTGCCCGACTGTCCGAGAACACCCCATGCAGCTCTCTTCGCTCACTGCGGTTTCCCCTGTTGACGGCCGCTACGCCGGCAAAACCCAGGCCCTGCGGCCTATTTTCAGCGAATACGGCCTGATCCGTGCTCGCGCCCTCGTTGAAGTACGCTGGCTCCAGCGTCTGGCTGCCCACAACGCCATCAGCGAAGTACCGGCCTTCTCCGCCGAAGCCAACGCCGTACTCAACGCGCTGGCAGAAAACTTCACCCTTGAGCACGCCGAGCGTGTCAAGGAAATCGAGCGCACCACCAACCACGACGTCAAGGCCATCGAGTACCTGCTCAAGGAGCAAGCTGCCAAGCTGCCCGAGCTGGCCAAAGTCAGTGAGTTCATCCACTTTGCCTGCACCAGTGAAGACATCAACAACCTGTCCCACGCCCTGATGCTGCGCGAAGGCCGCGACGAAGTGATGCTGCCGCTGATGCGCCAGACCGCCAACGCCATCCGCGAACTGGCGATCCGCTTCGCAGAAGTGCCGATGCTCTCGCGCACCCATGGCCAGCCGGCTTCGCCGACTACCCTGGGCAAGGAATTGGCCAACGTGGTGTACCGCCTGGAGCGCCAGATCGCTCAGGTCGCCGCCGTACCGCTGCTGGGCAAGATCAACGGCGCCGTAGGCAACTACAACGCCCACCTGTCGGCCTATCCGGACATCGACTGGGAAGCCAACGCCCGCGCCTTCATCGAAGACGAGCTGGGCCTGGCCTTCAACCCCTACACCACGCAGATCGAACCGCACGACTACATCGCCGAGCTGTTCGACGCCATCGCCCGCTTCAATACCATCCTGATCGACTTCGACCGCGATGTCTGGGGCTACATCTCCCTGGGGTATTTCAAGCAGAAGACCATCGCTGGCGAAATCGGCTCTTCGACCATGCCGCACAAGGTCAACCCGATCGATTTCGAGAACTCCGAAGGCAACCTGGGCATCGCCAATGCGCTGTTCCAGCACCTGGCCAGCAAACTGCCAATCTCCCGCTGGCAGCGCGACCTGACCGACTCCACCGTGCTGCGCAACCTGGGCGTCGGTTTTGCCCACAGCGTGATTGCCTACGAGGCCAGCCTGAAGGGCATCAGCAAGCTGGAGCTCAATGCACAGAAAATCGCCGAGGACCTGGACGCCTGCTGGGAAGTACTGGCCGAGCCGATCCAGACTGTAATGCGTCGCTACAACATCGAAAACCCGTACGAAAAGCTCAAGGAGCTGACTCGCGGCAAAGGCATCAGCCCCGAGGCACTGCAGACTTTCATCGACGGCCTGGACATGCCAGCCGCGGCCAAGGCCGAGCTCAAGCAGCTCACCCCGGCCAACTACATCGGCAACGCCGTGGCCCAGGCTAAGCGCATCTGACGTAGCGCTTGATTTTTCGACGCCCGGCCGCGCCGGGCGTTTTTATTCCTGCTAGAAAAATACATTTTTTCAATAGGTTACACATGAATCCTGATACTCCTCTGCAACTTCTGGGCGGCCTCACCGCACGGGAATTCCTGCGTGACTACTGGCAGAAGAAACCGCTGCTGGTCCGCCAGGCAATACCTGACTTCCAAAGCCCGATCGACGCCGACGAGCTCGCCGGCCTCGCCCTGGAAGAGGAAGTCGAATCACGCCTGGTGATCGAGAACGGCGAACGCCCCTGGGAACTGCGTCGCGGCCCCTTTGCCGAAGACGAGTTCAGCAAACTGCCGGAGCGCGACTGGACCCTGCTGGTCCAGGCCGTCGACCAGTTCGTCCCAGAAGTCGCCGAGTTGCTGGAGCAGTTCCGCTTCCTGCCCAGCTGGCGCATCGACGATGTGATGATCAGCTTCGCGGCCCCGGGCGGTAACGTCGGCCCGCACTTCGACAACTACGATGTGTTCCTGCTGCAGGGCCAGGGCAAGCGCAACTGGAAAGTTGGCCAGATGTGCGACTCCGACAGCCCGCTGATGCAACATGCGGACCTGCGCATCCTCGCCGAATTCGAAGAAACCGAAAGCTGGGTACTGGAGCCGGGCGACATGCTGTACCTGCCGCCACGCCTGGCCCACTACGGCATTGCCGTGAACGACTGCATGACCTACTCGGTAGGCTTTCGCGCACCAAGCGCCGCCGAAGTGCTGACCCACTTCACCGACTTCCTCAGCCAGTTCCTGCCGGACGAAGAGCGCTACACCGACGCCGACGCACAACCGGCCATCGATCCGCACCAGATCCAGCGCGATGCACTCGATCGCCTCAAGAGCCTGCTGGCCGAACACATGAGCGACGAACGCTTGCTGCTGACCTGGTTCGGCCAGTTCATGACCGAACCTCGCTATCCAGAACTGGTAGCAGGCCCGGAGGCGCTGGAGGAAGAGGACCTGCTCGACAGCCTGGAACAGGGTGCCGTGCTGATCCGTAATCCAAGCGCACGCCTGGCCTGGTCCGAGGTGGATGAAGACTTGTTACTGTTTGCCAGCGGCCAAAGCCGCCTGCTTCCCGGTAAACTGCGCGAACTGTTGAAAATGATTTGCGCCGCTGATGCCCTGCATGTCGACAATCTTGGCCCATGGCTGGCAGATGACGATGGACGCGGCCTGCTGTGCGAACTGATCAAGCAAGGGAGCCTGGGATTTGCCGATGAATAAAATTCACGTACGTGTCGCAGACTGGCAAAGGGATAACGCCGAGATCCGGCGCATTCGTGAAGCGGTATTCATTGCCGAACAATCGGTTCCACCCGAGCTGGAGTGGGATTCCGACGACAATGGCGCCGTGCATTTCCTGGCTTTCGAAGGCGATTTCGCCATCGGCACCGCACGCCTGCTACCCGACGGTCACGTCGGCCGGGTCTCGGTGCTCAAGGACTGGCGCGGCCTGAAGGTCGGCGATGCGCTGATGCGCGCAGTGATCGACGAAGCCGAGAAGCGCGGCCTGAAGCAGCAGATGCTCAGCGCCCAGGTCCAGGCCACGCCGTTCTACGAGCGCCTGGGCTTCTCCATCGTCAGCGAGGAGTTCCTCGAAGCAGGCATCCCCCACGTCGACATGGTGCGCGGCGCCTGATAGCCCACTCGCCCACGCGTGCAACAGACGCCCCGCCATCCCCTGCGCCCTCGAGGCCTGGACCAGGATGGCGGGGCGTTTTGCCGTCCAGGATTCAACTTGCCCCACCCCAGGCCGACAAAGTGTCAAACTCAAAGCCTTACGCCAGCTATTCGCGGAGATAACGGATATGTCCCTACGCACCCTGCTCACGACACTGCTGCTGACCTTCAGTTGCTCAGTCATGGCGGCCACCGAAATCGTGCCCCTGAACAATCGCACCAGTGCCGACCTGCTGCCGGTGGCTCAGAATTTCCTCGGCAAGGATGGCAAGGTCAGCACCTATGGCAACCAGTTGATCGTCAACGCCGAGCCGGGCCGTATCGCTGAACTGCGCGCCTTTCTCGCCCAACTCGACACCCCCGCCAGACGCCTGCTGATCACCGTCGACACCAACGAGAACAACTTCCAGGACAACCAGGGCTACACCGTCAACGGCGCACCGCAGGCCCGCATCATCAACCGCAGTACCGAGAGTCGCGACGGTGGAATCCAGCAGGTCCAGGCGAGCGAAGGCGTACCGGCGCTGATCCAGGTCGGCCAGAGCGTGCCCCTGACCAGCACCCAGACCGACTCCTATGGCCGCCTGCTCAATCAGACCCAGTACCGCAATGTCACCCAGGGGTTCTATGTCACGGCCAGCGTGACCGGGCAAACCGTGCACCTGGCTATCAGCACCAATCGCGACCGCATGAGCCAGGAGCGCCCCGATGTAGTGAACGTGCAAAGCACCGACACAACGGTCAGCGGCCGGCTGGGCGAGTGGATCACCCTGGCCGGCGTCAATCGCCAGACCCAGGCCGACAAACAGGGCCTGGGCCGCAGTTACTCGACCCAAGGCCGGGATGACATGACGTTGCGAGTCAAGGTCGATGCCCTGGACCAAAGCACCGAAAACTGACTGATTAGTCGTCTTAGACCAAAGATGTAGTGCCTTGAAAAAAGCACTACAAAACATTTGACGAGGCAAAAAACCGCGGGCATGATGGCCTCGCTCCCGCTAATCAGGGGCCCTGGCAAGGGCCTTCGGATCGTTGCTCTAACCCACCCACCTGAGCCGATTCGTGTCTGTACCGCCCACAAGGTGTGTTTGACGAGATTGCGACTGGAACGAAGTTGTCCCGAGGGACGGAAGCGTAATTAGGTAGATCGGCAACACACTGAAGGAACGCACCAAGGCCCACGACGCCCGAATGCGCCCGCAGCTCGCCTCCACCTGCTCACTTTCCCCTCGAGCCCATCGTTCGACCGTCGCACTCCCGCCAGACTCGACTTGAGCATCCAGCCCCTGGTCAGCGAGCAGCCTTCTACGCACTTTTTCAGGACCTGCGTAATCGGCGGAGCAGGAATTTTCCACCAAGACCTATGCGACGAGGTTTATCTCCATGGCACTGACACGCGAACAGCAAATTGCAGCCCTCGAAAAAGACTGGGCCGAAAACCCGCGCTGGAAAGGCGTGACCCGTACCTACTCCGCCGCCGATGTCGTTCGCCTGCGTGGTTCCGTCCAGCCAGAGCACACCCTGGCCCGCATGGGTGCGGAAAAACTGTGGAACCTGGTGACCAAGGGTGCCCACCCATCCTTCCGCCCGGAAAAAGACTTCGTCAACTGCATGGGCGCCCTGACCGGCGGCCAGGCCGTGCAACAGGTCAAGGCTGGCATCCAGGCCATCTACCTGTCCGGCTGGCAAGTGGCTGCCGACAACAACTCGGCCGAATCCATGTACCCAGACCAGTCGCTGTACCCGGTGGACTCGGTTCCAACCGTGGTCAAGCGCATCAACAACTCGTTCCGTCGTGCCGACCAGATCCAGTGGAAAGCCGGCAAGAACCCAGGTGACGAAGGCTACGTCGACTACTTCGCACCGATCGTGGCTGACGCCGAAGCCGGTTTCGGCGGCGTCCTGAACGCCTACGAGCTGATGAAGAACATGATCGAGGCAGGCGCCGCCGGCGTTCACTTCGAAGACCAGCTGGCTTCCGTGAAGAAGTGCGGCCACATGGGCGGCAAGGTACTGGTTCCAACCCAGGAAGCCGTACAGAAGCTGACCGCTGCCCGCCTGGCGGCCGACGTTGCCGGCGTACCGACCATCATCCTGGCCCGTACCGACGCCAACGCCGCTGACCTGCTGACCAGCGACTGCGATCCATACGACCAGCCATTCGTGGTGGGCGAGCGCACCCAGGAAGGTTTCTACAAAGTACGCGCCGGCCTCGACCAGGCTATCGCCCGCGGCCTGGCCTACGCGCCATACGCCGACCTGATCTGGTGCGAAACCGCCAAGCCGGACCTGGACGAGGCCCGTCGCTTCGCCGAGGCGATCAAGAAGGAGTACCCGGACCAGATCCTGTCGTACAACTGCTCGCCTTCCTTCAACTGGAAGAAGAACCTGGACGACGCCACCATCGCCAAGTTCCAGCGCGAACTGTCGGCAATGGGCTACAAACACCAGTTCATCACCCTGGCCGGCATCCACAACATGTGGCATGGCATGTTCAACCTGGCGCACGACTACGCCCGCAACGACATGACCGCCTACGTGAAGCTGCAGGAGCAGGAATTCGCCGACGCCTCCAAAGGCTACACCTTCGTGGCACACCAGCAGGAAGTGGGCACTGGCTACTTCGACGACATGACCACCGTGATCCAGGGTGGCAAGTCCTCGGTAACCGCCCTGACCGGCTCCACCGAAGAAGAGCAGTTCCACTGATCCAGGCATCACGCCCTGATCAAGCGGCCAATGCAGACCCGGTAAGAACAACTGCATTGCTGTAAATCTGACGCCCCGACTGGTTCGGGGCGTTTTTTTTTGCCCGCGGCTTCCCCGATCACTCCACGCAACGCACTTGCGGGACACAGGGCATCGATCTGCCGGGCGTAGGATCCCGACCCAGGACCACTGCGTCATAAAAAATCATCGAAACATTGACCCAGGGCGGTATCGCCGCCGGTAAAACGGGTTAAAAGGTGCGCCCCTGCTACTTGCAGTAACAGGGATATAACAAGCAACTTTCCCGCTCATCGAAGGGAAGCACTTTTAAATAGCCTCTAAACAATATTGATTATCATTTAGATATTGCATTCTTCGTTACAGCAGCAACAAAACATAATTAACGAAATCTCCGCTAATGCCCGCAGGCTGCGGCTTGCGGGGCTGCTGAGGTGAGCTATGTCCTTATTACGATAAACAATTTCGCTTCAGAAATTTTACTTGCCCGGTGTTTAGCCATAAAATCAGCGCGATTGATTGCACTGCGACATATCGTCACTGTTTTATCTCTTTTTCAAGCTCAGAGACTCTTGCTCTCTGTTAAGGATTACCAGCATGCCCGAAGCGACAGGACTCATGGCCCACAACTGGGGCTTTGCCATTTTCCTTCTGGGTGTTGTCGGCCTCTGCGCCTTCATGCTCGGCCTCTCCAGCCTGCTCGGGTCAAAAGCCTGGGGCCGCAGTAAAAACGAACCGTTCGAGTCCGGCATGCTACCTACCGGTGGCGCCCGCTTGCGGCTCTCAGCCAAATTCTATCTGGTCGCGATGCTCTTCGTGATCTTCGATATCGAAGCCCTATTTCTCTTTGCCTGGTCTGTGTCCGTCCGCGAAAGCGGCTGGACCGGATTCGTCGAAGCTCTCGTTTTCATAGCAATTCTGTTGGCAGGTCTTGTCTACCTTTGGCGAGTGGGGGCTCTTGACTGGGCTCCGGAAGGTCGTCGTAAGCGGCAGGCGAAGCTAAAACAATGAGGCTTTGGCGATGCAATACAATCTCACCAGGATCGACCCTGATGCTCCTAACGACCAGTATCCAATCGGCCAACGGGAAACCGTTGCCGATCCGTTAGAGGATCAGGTCCACAAAAACATCTTCATGGGCAAGCTGGAAGACGTGCTGAGTGGCGCGGTCAACTGGGGTCGCAAGAACTCCCTGTGGCCGTACAACTTCGGTCTCTCCTGCTGCTACGTGGAAATGACCACCGCCTTCACGGCGCCCCACGACATCGCGCGCTTTGGCGCCGAGGTTATCCGGGCATCGCCACGCCAGGCGGACTTCATGGTCATTGCCGGTACCTGCTTCATCAAGATGGCACCGATCATCCAGCGTCTCTACGAGCAAATGCTCGAGCCCAAGTGGGTCATCTCCATGGGTTCGTGCGCCAACTCCGGTGGCATGTACGACATCTACTCCGTAGTTCAGGGGGTGGACAAGTTCCTGCCCGTGGACGTCTACGTACCTGGCTGCCCGCCCCGTCCCGAGGCATTCCTGCAGGGCTTGATGCTCTTGCAAGAATCCATTGGCCAGGAGCGTCGCCCACTTTCCTGGGTCGTCGGCGACCAAGGCGTGTATCGCGCTGAAATGCCGTCGCAGAAGGAACAGCGCCGCGAACAGCGTATTCAGGTCACCAACCTGCGCAGCCCTGACGAAGTCTGATCCAGATCTGTTCTTAACCAAGAAACGACACTGGCTTCACTCTTTACGTTGACCGAAAGCGATAAAAAACCATGACTACAGGCAGTGCTCTGTACATCCCGCCTTATAAGGCTGACGACCAGGATGTGGTCGTCGAACTCAATAACCGTTTTGGCGCCGAGGCGTTCACCGCCCAAGCCACCCGCACCGGCATGCCGGTGCTTTGGGTTACCCGCTCCAAGCTCGTCGAAGTCCTGACCTTCCTGCGCAACCTGCCCAAGCCATACGTCATGCTCTATGACCTGCACGGCGTGGACGAGCGCCTGCGCACCAAGCGCCAGGGCCTGCCGGATGCCGACTTCAGCGTCTTCTACCACCTGTTGTCGATCGAACGAAACAGCGACGTGATGATCAAGGTGGCCCTGTCCGAGGGCGACCTGAACCTGCCCTCCGTCACCAGCATCTGGCCCAACGCCAACTGGTATGAACGCGAAGTCTGGGACATGTTCGGCATCGATTTCGCCGGCCACCCTCACCTCTCGCGGATCATGATGCCGCCGACCTGGGAAGGTCACCCGCTGCGCAAGGACTTCCCGGCCCGCGCCACCGAATTCGACCCGTTCAGCCTGAACCTGGCCAAGCAGCAGTTGGAAGAAGAAGCCGCCCGCTTCCGCCCTGAAGACTGGGGCATGAAGCGTTCCGGGGCCAACGAGGACTACATGTTCCTCAACCTGGGACCGAACCACCCTTCGGCCCACGGTGCCTTCCGCATCATCCTGCAGCTGGACGGTGAAGAGATCGTCGACTGCGTACCGGACATCGGCTACCACCACCGTGGTGCCGAGAAGATGGCCGAGCGCCAGTCCTGGCACAGCTTCATTCCCTACACCGACCGTATCGACTACCTCGGCGGGGTGATGAACAACCTGCCGTACGTGCTCTCGGTCGAGAAGCTGGCCGGCATCAAGGTGCCGGAAAAGGTCGACACCATCCGCATCATGCTGGCCGAGTTCTTCCGGATCACCAGCCACCTGCTGTTCCTGGGTACCTATATCCAGGACGTGGGCGCCATGACTCCGGTGTTCTTCACCTTCACCGACCGTCAGCGCGCCTACAAGGTCATCGAGGCCATCACCGGCTTCCGCCTGCACCCGGCCTGGTATCGCATCGGCGGCGTGGCCCACGACCTGCCGCGCGGCTGGGACAAGCTGGTCAAGGAGTTCGTCGATTGGCTGCCCAAGCGCCTCGACGAATACACCAAGGCTGCCCTGCAGAACAGCATCCTCAAGGGCCGGACCATCGGTGTCGCCGCCTACAACACCAAGGAAGCCCTGGAGTGGGGCACCACCGGTGCCGGCCTGCGTTCCACCGGTTGCGACTTCGACTTGCGCAAGGCCCGTCCATACTCGGGTTACGAGAACTTCGAGTTCGAAGTCCCGCTGGCCCACAACGGCGATGCCTATGACCGCTGCATGGTCCGCGTCGAGGAGATGCGCCAGAGTATCCGCATCATCGACCAGTGCATGCGCAACATGCCGGAAGGCCCGTACAAGGCGGATCATCCGCTGACCACGCCGCCGCCGAAAGAGCGCACCCTGCAGCACATCGAGACCCTGATCACGCACTTCCTGCAAGTTTCGTGGGGCCCGGTGATGCCGGCCAACGAATCCTTCCAGATGATCGAGGCCACCAAGGGCATCAACAGTTACTACCTGACGAGCGACGGCGGCACCATGAGCTACCGCACCCGGATCCGCACCCCAAGCTACGCGCACCTGCAGCAGATCCCTTCGGTGATCCGCGGCAGCATGGTCGCGGACTTGATCGCGTACCTGGGCAGTATCGACTTCGTTATGGCTGACGTGGACCGCTAAGCATGAACAGCACGCTTATCCAGACAGACCGTTTCGCCCTGAGCGAAACCGAGCGCTCGGCCATCGAGCACGAGATGCATCACTACGAGGACCCGCGCGCGGCGTCCATCGAGGCCCTGAAGATCGTCCAGAAGGAACGTGGCTGGGTGCCGGACGGCGCCATCTATGCCATCGGCGAAGTGCTGGGCATCCCCGCCAGCGACGTCGAAGGCGTGGCCACCTTCTATAGCCAGATCTTCCGCCAGCCAGTAGGCCGCCACATCATTCGCGTGTGCGACAGCATGGTTTGCTACATCGGTGGCCATGAGTCGGTAGTCAGCCAGATCCAGAGCGAGCTGGGCATCGGCCTCGGCCAGACCACCGCCGACGGTCGCTTCACCCTGCTGCCGGTGTGCTGCCTGGGCAACTGCGACAAGGCCCCGGCGCTGATGATCGACGACGATACCTTTGGCGACGTGCAACCTGCCGGCGTCTCCAAGCTGCTGGAGGGTTACGTATGACCATTACTTCCTTCGGCCCGGCCAACCGCATCGCGCGCACGGCCGAAACCCACCCGCTGACCTGGCGCCTGCGTGACGACGGCGAGCCGGTCTGGCTGGCCGAGTACGAGTCCAAGAACGGCTATGCCGCTGCCCGCAAGGCACTGGCGCAGATGTCCCAGGACGATATCGTCCAGGCCGTCAAGGACTCCGGCCTCAAGGGGCGTGGTGGTGCAGGCTTCCCCACCGGCGTGAAGTGGGGCCTGATGCCCAAAGACGAATCCATGAACATCCGCTACCTGCTGTGCAACGCGGACGAAATGGAACCCAACACCTGGAAGGACCGCATGCTGATGGAGCAACAGCCCCATCTGCTGGTCGAAGGCATGCTGATCAGCGCCCGTGCGCTGAAGGCCTACCGCGGCTACATCTTCCTGCGTGGCGAGTACACCACCGCGGCCAAGCACCTGAACCGTGCCATCGAGGAAGCCAAGGCCGCAGGCCTTCTGGGCAAGAACATCCTCGGCAGCGGCTTCGACTTCGAGCTGTTCGTGCATACCGGTGCCGGTCGCTACATCTGCGGTGAAGAAACCGCGCTGATCAACTCCCTGGAAGGCCGTCGCGCCAACCCGCGCTCCAAGCCGCCCTTCCCTGCCGCCGTCGGCGTGTGGGGCAAGCCGACGTGCGTGAACAACGTCGAGACCCTGTGCAACGTGCCGGCCATCGTCGCCAACGGCAACGACTGGTACAAGTCGCTGGCCCGCGAAGGCAGCGAAGACCATGGCACCAAGCTGATGGGCTTCTCCGGCAAGGTGAAGAACCCGGGCCTGTGGGAACTGCCGTTCGGCGTTACCGCCCGCGAGCTGTTCGAAGACTACGCCGGCGGCATGCGCGATGGCTTCAAGCTCAAGTGCTGGCAGCCAGGCGGCGCCGGTACCGGCTTCCTGCTGCCCGAGCACCTGGATGCGCAAATGTACGCCGGCGGCATTGCTAAGGTTGGCACCCGTATGGGTACCGGCCTGGCCATGGCGGTGGACGACAGCGTCAACATGGTGTCCCTGCTGCGCAACATGGAAGAGTTCTTCGCCCGCGAGTCGTGCGGCTGGTGCACCCCGTGCCGCGACGGTCTGCCATGGAGCGTGAAGATGCTGCGCGCCCTGGAAAAAGGCCAAGGCCGCGCCGAAGACATCGAGACCCTGCTGGGCCTGGTCAACTTCCTCGGCCCAGGCCGTACCTTCTGTGCTCACGCACCGGGTGCCGTCGAGCCATTGGGCAGTGCCATCAAGTATTTCCGGTCCGAGTTCGAGGCCGGTGTCGCTCCAGCAAGTGCTGGCGACGCCCTGCGCCCGAACCTGGCCAAGCCGATCGTGGTCGGCGCATAACAAGATGAATCGCGGATGGTCCGTGCCATCCGCCGGCCTCGCGGCCCGCCCGACTCGTTCGGTGCGGGCCGCAGGCCCACCGATTTCCATTAGCCACGCCCGCTCACGCGGGCCAACGAAGAACTTTGAACCATGGCCACTATCCACGTAGACGGCAAAGCGCTCGAAGTCAACGGTGCGGACAACCTGCTACAGGCTTGTCTGTCACTCGGCCTCGACATCCCCTATTTCTGCTGGCACCCGGCGCTCGGTAGCGTCGGCGCCTGCCGGCAGTGTGCGGTCAAGCAGTACACCGACGAGAACGACACCCGCGGTCGTATCGTCATGTCCTGCATGACCCCTGCCTCCGACGGCACCTGGATCTCCATCGAAGACGAGGAATCCAAGGCGTTTCGCGCCAGCGTCGTCGAATGGCTGATGACCAACCACCCGCACGACTGCCCAGTGTGCGAGGAAGGCGGTCACTGCCACCTGCAGGACATGACGGTAATGACCGGCCACAACGAGCGCCGCTACCGTTTCACCAAGCGTACCCACCAGAACCAGGAGCTCGGCCCGTTCATCGCCCACGAGATGAACCGCTGCATCGCCTGCTATCGCTGCGTGCGCTACTACAAGGATTACGCTGGCGGCACCGACCTGGGTGTCTACGGCGCCCACGACAACGTGTACTTCGGTCGCGTCGAAGATGGCGTGCTGGAAAGCGAATTCTCCGGCAACCTCACCGAGATCTGCCCGACCGGTGTGTTCACCGACAAGACCCACTCCGAGCGCTACAACCGCAAGTGGGACATGCAGTTCTCGCCGAGCATCTGCCATGGCTGCTCCAGCGGCTGCAACATCAGCCCCGGCGAGCGCTACGGTGAACTACGACGCATCGAGAACCGCTTCAACGGTTCGGTCAACCAGTACTTCCTCTGCGACCGTGGCCGCTTCGGTTATGGCTACGTCAATCGCAAGGACCGCCCTCGCCAGCCACGCCTGGCCGACGGCACCCAGCTGAACCTGGACCAGGCCCTGGACCAGGCTGCCGACCTGCTGCGCGGACGCAACATCGTCGGTATCGGCTCGCCACGCGCCAGCCTGGAAAGCAACTATGCGTTGCTGGAACTGGTCGGCGCCGAGCACTTCTACTCTGGCATCGAAGCCAGCGAGCTGGAGCGCATCCGCCTGGCGATGCAAGTGCTCAAGGACAGCCCGCTGCCGATTCCCAACCTGCGTGAAGTCGAAGACCACGACGCGGTGTTCGTCCTCGGCGAGGACCTGACCCAGACCGCCGCCCGCATGGCCCTGGCCCTGCGCCAGTCGGTCAAGGGCAAGGCCGAGGAAATGGCCGACGCCATGCGCGTCCAGCCATGGCTCGACGCCGCGGTGAAGAACATCGGCCAGCACGCGCTGAACCCGCTGTTCATCGCCAGCCTGGCTGCAACCCGCCTCGACGACGTCGCCGAAGAGTGTGTGCACGCCGCTCCCGACGACCTGGCCCGCATCGGTTTCGCCGTGGCCCACGCCATCGACGCCAGCGCGCCGGCAGTGGAAGGCCTGGACCGCGAAGCCCAGGAACTGGCCCAGCGCATCGCCGATGCCCTGCTGGCAGCCAAGCGCCCGCTGATCGTGTCCGGTACCTCCCTGGGTTCCAAGGCACTGATCGAGGCCGCGGCCAACATCGCCAAGGCCCTGAAGCTGCGCGACAAGGCCGGCTCCATCAGCCTGGTGGTGCCAGAGGCCAACAGCCTCGGCCTGGCCATGCTCGGTGGCGAATCGGTGGACGCGGCCCTGCAAGCGGTGATCGACGGCCGTGCCGACGCCATCGTGGTCCTGGAAAACGACCTGTACACCCGCACCGACGCCGCCAAGGTGGATGCCGCATTGAGCGCCGCCAAGGTGGTGATCGTGGCCGACCACCAGCAGACCGCTACCGTGGAACGCGCGCACCTGGTGCTGTCCGCAGCGAGCTTCGCCGAAGGCGATGGCACCCTGGTCAGCCAGGAAGGCCGCGCCCAGCGCTTCTTCCAGGTCTTCGACCCGACCTACCTGGACGCCAGCATCATGGTCCACGAAGGCTGGCGCTGGCTGCACGCCCTGCGCAGCACCCTGCTGAACAAGCCGGTGGACTGGACCCAGCTGGACCAGGTAACCGCTGCCTGCGCCGCGAGCAACACGCAACTGGCCAGCATCGTCGATGCCGCGCCGTCCGCTGCGTTCCGCATCAAGGGCATGAAGCTGGCCCGCGAACCGCTGCGCTACAGCGGCCGGACCGCCATGCGCGCCAACCAGAGCGTGCACGAACCGCGTACTCCGCAAGACCCGGATACCGCCTTCGCCTACTCCATGGAAGGTTACTCGGGCTCCGCCGAGCCGCGTTCGCAAGTGCCATTCGCCTGGTCGCCGGGCTGGAACTCGCCGCAAGCCTGGAACAAGTTCCAGGACGAAGTCGGCGGCCACCTGCGCGCCGGTGATCCGGGTACCCGCCTGATCGAAAGCCAGGGCGATCGCCTGAGCTGGTTCGCCAGCGCACCGAAGGCCTTCTCCCCGGCCCAGGGCACCTGGCAGGCCGTGCCGTTCTACCACCTGTTCGGCAGCGAGGAGAACTCCTCGAAGGCCGCTCCGGTACAAGAACGCATTCCAGCCGCCTACGTGGCCCTGGCCAAGTCCGAGGCCGACCGCCTGGGTGTCAACGATGGCGCCATGCTCGCGTTGAACCTGGCTGGCCAGACCCTGCGCCTGCCACTGCGGATCAACGAAGAGCTGGGTGCTGGCCTGGTGGCCTTGCCAGTCGGTCTGGCCGGGATTCCTCCGGCGTTCGCAGGCTTTTCCGTTGACGGTCTGCAGGAGGCGGCGCAATGAGTTGGTTTACCCCTGAAGTGATCGACGTGATCCTCACGGTCGTCAAGGCGATCGTCATCCTGCTGGCGGTGGTGATCGCTGGTGCGCTGCTGAGCTTCGTCGAACGTCGCCTGCTGGGCTGGTGGCAGGACCGCTACGGTCCGAACCGCGTTGGCCCGTTCGGCATGTTCCAGATCGCTGCCGACATGCTGAAGATGTTCTTCAAGGAAGACTGGACCCCGCCGTTCGCCGACAAGGTGATCTTCACCCTGGCACCGGTGGTGGCCATGAGCGCCCTGTTGATCGCCTTCGCGATCATCCCGATCACCCCGACCTGGGGTGTCGCGGACCTGAACATCGGCCTGCTGTTCTTCTTCGCCATGGCTGGCCTGTCGGTCTACGCGGTGCTGTTCGCCGGCTGGTCGAGCAACAACAAGTTCGCCCTGCTGGGCAGCTTGCGTGCCTCGGCCCAGACCGTGTCCTACGAAGTGTTCATGGGCCTGGCGCTGATGGGCATCGTGGCCCAGGTCGGTTCGTTCAACATGCGCGACATCGTCGAGTACCAGGCGCAGAACCTGTGGTTCATCATTCCGCAGTTCTTCGGCTTCTGTACCTTCTTCATCGCAGGCGTGGCCGTGACTCACCGTCACCCCTTCGACCAGCCCGAAGCGGAACAGGAACTGGCCGACGGTTACCACATTGAATATGCCGGCATGAAGTGGGGCATGTTCTTCGTTGGCGAATACATCGGCATCATCTTGATCTCGGCACTGCTGGTCACCCTGTTCTTCGGTGGCTGGCACGGTCCGTTCGGCATCCTGCCGCAACTGTCCTTCGTCTGGTTCGCTTTGAAAACCGCGTTCTTCATCATGCTGTTCATCCTGCTGCGCGCCTCGATCCCGCGCCCACGCTATGACCAGGTGATGGACTTCAGCTGGAAGTTCTGCCTGCCGCTGACCCTGATCAATTTGCTGGTGACCGCTGCGCTCGTGCTCTACAACGCGCCAGCCGTTGCGGCCCAGTGAGGATTTGACCCATGTTCAAATATATTGGCGACATCGTGAAGGGTACTGGTACCCAGTTGCGCAGCCTGGTCATGGTCTTCGGCCATGGCTTTCGCAAGCGCGACACCCTGCAATACCCGGAAGAGCCGGTGTACCTGCCGCCCCGCTACCGTGGTCGCATCGTACTGACCCGCGATCCCGACGGCGAAGAGCGCTGCGTAGCCTGCAACCTGTGCGCGGTGGCCTGCCCGGTGGGCTGCATCTCGCTGCAAAAAGCTGAAACCGAAGACGGTCGCTGGTACCCGGACTTCTTCCGCATCAACTTCTCGCGCTGCATTTTCTGTGGTCTCTGCGAGGAAGCCTGTCCGACCACCGCGATCCAGCTGACACCGGATTTCGAGATGGCCGAGTTCAAACGTCAGGACCTGGTTTACGAGAAAGAAGATCTGCTGATCTCCGGTCCCGGAAAGAACCCTGATTACAACTTCTATCGTGTTGCAGGTATGGCCATTGCCGGTAAGCCCAAAGGCACCGCGCAGAACGAAGCCGAGCCGATCAACGTGAAGAGCTTGCTGCCTTAAGGAAGAACGATGGAATTCGCTTTCTATTTCGCGTCAGGTGTTGCGGTGGTCTCCACGCTTCGTGTGGTGACCAATACCAACCCTGTGCACGCCCTGCTCTACCTGATCATTTCGCTGATCGCCGTGGCGATGACCTTCTTCAGCCTCGGCGCGCCGTTCGCCGGAGCCCTGGAAGTGATCGCCTACGCCGGCGCCATCATGGTGCTGTTCGTATTCGTGGTGATGATGCTCAACCTCGGTCCGGCTGCCGTCCAGCAAGAGCGTATCTGGCTCAAGCCGGGCATCTGGATCGGGCCGGTGATCCTCGCCGCCCTGCTGCTGGCCGAACTGCTGTACGTCCTGTTCAGCCACCAGAGCGGTGCCGGTATCGGTCAAACCACCGTAGGCGCCAAGGCCGTGGGCATCAGCCTGTTCGGTCCTTACCTGCTGGTGGTCGAACTCGCCTCGATGCTGCTGCTCGCCGCAGCCGTCACGGCGTTCCACTTGGGCCGCAACGAGGCGAAGGAGTAATACGATGCCTACTATCCCTCTCGAGCATGGGCTGGCGGTTGCCGGCATCCTGTTCTGCCTCGGTCTGGTCGGCCTGATGGTCCGCCGTAACATCCTCTTCGTGTTGATGAGCCTGGAAGTGATGATGAACGCCTCGGCACTGGCCTTCATCGTCGCTGGCGCCCGCTGGGCGCAGCCGGATGGACAAGTGATGTTCATCCTGGTGATCAGCCTGGCAGCCGCCGAGGCCAGTATTGGCCTGGCGATCCTGCTGCAGCTGTATCGCCGCTTCCACACTCTCGACATCGATGCTGCCAGTGAGATGCGCGGATGAACCTTCTCTTCCTGACTTTCGTCTTCCCCCTGATCGGCTTCCTGCTGCTGTCGTTCTCCCGCGGGCGGTTCTCGGAGAACCTGTCCGCGCTGATCGGCGTAGGCTCGGTAGGCCTCTCGGCCGCCACCGCCGCCTACGTGATCTGGCAGTTCAATGTCGCCCCGCCAGCAGGCGGCGCGTACAGCCAGCTGCTATGGCAGTGGATGTCGGTGGACGGCTTCGCGCCGAACTTCACCCTGTACCTGGACGGCCTGTCGGTGACCATGCTCGGCGTGGTCACCGGCGTCGGCTTCCTGATCCACCTGTTCGCGTCCTGGTATATGCGTGGCGAAGCCGGCTACTCGCGGTTCTTCTCCTACACCAACCTGTTCATCGCCAGCATGCTGTTCCTGATCCTCGGCGATAACCTGCTGTTCATCTACTTCGGTTGGGAAGGCGTGGGCCTGTGCTCGTACCTGTTGATCGGTTTCTACTACAGCAACCGCAACAACGGTAACGCCGCACTCAAGGCCTTCATCGTCACCCGTATCGGCGACGTGTTCATGGCCATCGGCCTGTTCATCCTGTTCCAGCAACTGGGCACCCTGAACGTCCAGGAACTGCTGGTAGCCGCGCCGCAGAAGTTCCAGGCAGGTGACTTCTGGATCACCCTGGCGACCCTGATGCTGCTCGGCGGCGCGGTCGGTAAATCGGCCCAGCTGCCGCTGCAGACCTGGTTGGCGGACGCGATGGCGGGCCCGACCCCGGTTTCGGCACTGATCCACGCCGCGACCATGGTGACCGCGGGTGTCTACCTGATCGCCCGTACCCACGGCCTGTTCACCCTGGCGCCGGAAATCCTGCACCTGGTGGGCCTGGTCGGCGGCGTGACACTGGTACTGGCCGGCTTCGCCGCGCTGGTACAGACCGACATCAAGCGCATCCTCGCCTACTCGACCATGAGCCAGATCGGCTACATGTTCCTGGCCCTGGGCGTGGGTGCCTGGGATGGCGCGATCTTCCACCTGATGACCCACGCCTTCTTCAAGGCCCTGCTGTTCCTGGCCTCCGGTGCGGTGATCGTGGCCTGCCACCACGAGCAGAACATCTTCAAGATGGGCGGCCTGTGGAAGAAACTGCCCCTGGCCTACGCCAGCTTCATCGTCGGTGGTGCGGCCCTGGCGGCCCTGCCTCTGGTGACCGCCGGCTTCTACTCCAAGGACGAGATCCTCTGGGAAGCCTTCGCCAGCGGCAACCAAGGCCTGCTGTATGCCGGCCTGGTGGGTGCGTTCATGACCTCGCTGTACACCTTCCGCCTGATCTTCATCGCCTTCCACGGTGAAGCCAAGACCGAAGCCCACGCCGGCCACGGCATTTCCCACTGGCTGCCGCTGGTGGTGCTGATCGTGCTGTCCACCGGTATCGGCGCGATGATCACTCCGCCCCTGCACGGCGTGCTGCCTCTGAGCGCCGGCCATGCTGGCGGCGAAGCCAAGCACAGCCTGGAAATCGCCTCGGGCGCCATCGCCCTGGCCGGTATCCTGCTGGCTGCCCTGTTGTTCCTTGGCAAGCGTCGCGTGGTAACCGCCATCGCCAACAGCGGCATCGGGCGTCTGCTCTCGGCCTGGTGGTTCGCCGCCTGGGGCTTCGACTGGATCTACGACAAACTGTTCGTCAAGCCATACCTGGCGATCAGCCATGTACTGCGCAAGGACCCGCTCGATCAGACCATCGGTTTGATCCCGCGTATGGCCAAGGGGGGCCACAACTCCCTGAGCCGTACCGAAACCGGTCAACTGCGTTGGTACGCCGCTTCGATGGCCGCCGGTGCCGTGCTGGTCATCGGTGCCATTGTGCTGGTAGCGGTCTGATATGAACCTTGCGAACTTGCGAAAGGAATTGAGCCCGTCATGATTCTGCCTTGGCTAATCCTGATCCCCTTCATCGGCGGCCTGCTGTGCTGGCTGGGTGAGCGCTTCGGCGCCACCCTCCCCCGCTGGATTGCGCTGTTGACCATGACCCTGGAACTCGCCCTCGGCCTCTGGCTGTGGGCCCACGGTAACTATTCATTTGCTCCGGCGCCTGGCGCCGATCCAACTTGGGCCATCGAGTTCAAGCACCAGTGGATCCAGCGCTTCGGCATCAACGTGCACCTGGCCCTGGACGGCCTGTCGCTGTTGATGATCCTGCTGACCGGCCTGCTGGGTATCCTCTCGGTACTCTGCTCCTGGAAAGAAATCGAGCGTCACGTGGGCTTCTTCCACCTGAACCTGATGTGGATCCTGGGCGGCGTTGTCGGCGTGTTCCTGGCGCTGGACCTGTTCATGTTCTTCTTCTTCTGGGAAATGATGCTGGTGCCGATGTACTTCCTCATCGCGCTCTGGGGTCATAGCTCGGCCGATGGCAAGAAGACCCGGATCTACGCGGCGACCAAGTTCTTCATCTTCACCCAGGCTTCCGGCCTGATCATGTTGGTGGCGATCCTGGGCCTGGTGCTGGTCAACTTCAACAACACCGGGGTGATCACCTTCGATTACGCCCAGTTGCTGAAGACCAAGATGTCCACCGCCACCGAGTACATCCTGATGCTCGGCTTCTTCATCGCCTTCGCGGTGAAGCTGCCGGTGGTGCCGTTCCACTCCTGGCTGCCTGACGCTCACGCCCAGGCACCGACCGCCGGTTCCGTGGACCTGGCCGGTATCCTGCTCAAGACCGCGGCCTATGGCCTGCTGCGCTTCGCCCTGCCGTTGTTCCCCAACGCTTCGGCGGAGTTCGCACCGATCGCCATGACCCTGGGCCTGATCGGGATCTTCTACGGTGCCTTCCTGGCCTTCGCCCAGACCGACATCAAGCGCCTGATCGCCTTCTCCAGCGTGTCCCACATGGGCTTCGTGCTGATCGGCATCTACTCCGGCAGCCAGCAAGCCCTGCAGGGCGCGGTGATCCAGATGCTGGCCCACGGTGTTTCGGCAGCCGCGCTGTTTATCCTCAGCGGCCAGCTGTACGAGCGCACCCATACTCGCGACATGCGTGAAATGGGCGGCCTGTGGTCGCGTATCGCCTACCTGCCGGCCATCAGCCTGTTCTTCGCAGCTGCCTCCCTGGGGCTGCCGGGCACCGGCAACTTCGTCGGCGAGTTCCTGATCCTGATCGGTACCTTCGTCAGCGCGCCATGGATCACTGCGATCGCCACTTCCGGCCTGGTGTTCGGCTCGGTCTACTCGCTGATCATGATCCACCGTGCCTACTTCGGCCCGTCCAAGTCGGATGCGGTGCTGCACGGCATGGATGCTCGCGAACTGATCATGGTGCTGGGACTGGCGGTACTGCTGATCTACATCGGCGTGTACCCGCAACCGTTCCTCGATACCTCTGCCGCCACCATGCATGGCGTGCAGCAATGGCTCAGCACCGCCTTCACTCAACTCGCTTCGGCCCGGTAAGAGCGCTATGGACTTTACGATTCAACACTTTATCGCCCTGGCGCCGCTGTTGATCACCAGCGCCACCCTTGTGGTGGTGATGTTGGCGATCGCCTGGCGTCGCAACCACTCCCAGACCTTCCTCCTCTCGGTGGCGGGTCTGAACCTGGCATTGCTGTCGATCTTCCCGGTGCTGAAAGTGGCACCCTTGGCGGTCACGCCGCTGTTGCAGATCGACCAGTTCGCCTGCCTGTACATGGCCCTGATCCTGGTGGCCACCCTGGCCTGCGTCACCCTGGCCCACGCCTACCTGGGCGATGGTGGCAGCGGTTACCCGGGCAACCGCGAAGAGCTGTACCTGCTGATCCTCCTGGCCGCCGCCGGTGGCCTGGTGCTGGTCAGCGCGCAGAACCTGGCCGGCCTGTTCATCGGCCTGGAACTGCTGTCGGTACCGGTCTACGGCCTGGTGGCCTATGCCTTCTTCAACAAGCGCTCCCTGGAAGCCGGCATCAAGTACATGGTGCTGTCGGCCGCCGGCTCGGGCTTCCTGTTGTTCGGCATGGCCCTGCTCTACGCAGAAGCCGGCAGCCTGAGCTTCAGTGGCATCGGCCATGCCCTGGCGGCCACCGGCCTGCCAAGCCCGCTGGCGCAACTGGGCCTGGGCATGATGCTGATCGGCCTGGCGTTCAAGCTGTCGCTGGTGCCCTTCCACCTGTGGACCCCGGACGTCTACGAAGGAGCCCCGGCTCCGGTGGCGGCCTTCCTGGCCACCGCCAGCAAGGTCGCGGTGTTCGCCGTGCTGGTGCGCTTGTTCCAGCTGTCGCCAGTGGCCAGCAGCGGCGTCCTGAGCAACGTCCTGACCGTGATCGCCATTGCCTCGATCCTGGTGGGTAACCTGCTGGCGCTGACCCAGAGCAACCTCAAGCGCCTGCTGGGTTACTCGTCCATCGCCCACTTCGGTTACCTGCTGATCGCCCTGGTGGCGAGCAAGGGCCTGGCAATGGAAGCCATCGGCGTGTACCTGGTCACCTACGTGATCACCAGCCTCGGCGCCTTCGGCGTGATCACCCTGATGTCCTCGCCCTACAAAGGTCGCGACGCCGACGCCCTGTACGAGTACCGCGGCCTGTTCTGGCGCCGTCCGTACCTGACCGCCGTGCTCACCGTGATGATGCTGTCCCTGGCCGGTATCCCGCTGACCGCGGGCTTCATCGGCAAGTTCTACATCATCGCCACCGGTGTCGAAGCGCACCAATGGTGGCTGGTAGGCTCGCTGATCCTGGGTAGCGCCATCGGCGTGTTCTACTACCTGCGCGTGATGGTCACCCTGTACCTGATCGAGCCGAACCTGCGTCGCGTCGATGCCCAGCTGCACTGGGAACAGAAAGCCGGTGGCGTCATGCTGCTGGCCATCGCGGTGCTGGCGTTCTTCCTCGGCGTGTACCCACAGCCACTGCTGACCCTGGTCCAGCATTCCGGCCTGGCGGGCTGATCGCCCAAGCGACAACGCTCCACACAGAACGGCACCTTCGGGTGCCGTTTTGCATTTCCGGCGCCCCGCCCTCCCCTCTTCCCACGCACCGCCGCCGAGGTAGTGAATATCCGCCAGCAACTCAACCTCTCGCGCTCGGTATTTGCCATGTACCTGCGCACCAACACCCGTACCCTGGAGAACTGGGAACAGGGCCGCGCTACCCCCAATGCCCAGGCCACTACCCTGATACGCCTGGTGGAGCGCTATCCCGACACGGTGGAACGCCTCGCTTCGCTGGCCTGAGCCAGCAGGCAGCGTTCAACAGGCAACAAAAAACCCGCGCCAGGCGGGTTTCTTGTTGTAGCGAACGTCGGCTCAGTCAGCCAGGCGCCAGGTAGTGCCGCCCTTGCCATCTTCCAGGATCACGCCCATGGCGGTGATCTGGTCGCGGATTCGGTCGGATTCGGCCCAGTCCTTGTTGGCACGAGCCGCCAGGCGAGCCTGGATAAGCGCCTCGACCTGCTCTGCATCGACCCGATCACCAGCACCGGCCTGCAGGAAGTCCTCGGCCTCCAGCTGCAATACGCCCAGCACATCGGCCAGTTGCCGCAAGCGGGCCGCCAGGCCAGCCGCCGAATCGAGGTCGCTCTCACGCAGGCGGTTGATCTCGCGCACCATCTCGAACAGCACGGCACAGGCTTCCGGGGTACCGAAGTCGTCGTTCATCACCTGGGTGAAACGCTCGACGAAGGCCTCGCCGCCGGCAGGGGCCACTTTCGGCAGGCCCTTGAGCGCGTGGTAGAACCGCTCCAGGGCGCCCTTGGCGTCCTTGAGGTTGTCTTCCGAGTAGTTGATCGCGCTGCGGTAGTGGCTGGACACCAGCAGGTAGCGCACCACCTCCGGATGGTACTTGTCGAGCACGTCGCGAATGGTGAAGAAGTTGTTCAAGGACTTGGACATCTTCTCGCCGTTGATGCGAATCATGCCGCAGTGCATCCAGGCATTGGCGTAGGTCTTGCCGGTGGCTGCCTCGCTCTGGGCGATCTCGTTCTCGTGGTGCGGGAACTCCAGGTCGCTGCCACCGCCATGGATGTCGAAGGTCTCGCCCAGGCAGCAGGTGGACATCACCGAGCACTCGATATGCCAGCCCGGACGCCCGGCGCCCCACGGCGACTCCCAGCTCGGCTCGCCCGGCTTGGTGGCCTTCCACAGGACGAAGTCCAGCGGGTCCTGTTTCGCTTCGTCGACCTCGATCCGCGCACCGATGCGCAGGTCCTCGATCTTCTTGCGCGACAGCTTGCCGTAGCCCATGAACTTGGCGACGCGGTAGTACACGTCACCATTGCCAGGCGCGTAGGCATAACCCTTGTCGATCAAGGTCTGGATCATGCTCAGCATGCCAGGGATATGATCCGTGGCCCGTGGCTCCAGGTCCGGCTTCTTGATGTTCAGCCGGGCCTCGTCCTCGTGCATGGCCGTGATCATGCGCTCGGTCAACGCGTTGTACGGCTCGCCGTTCTCTCGTGCCCGATTGATGATCTTGTCTTCGATATCGGTGATGTTGCGCACGTAGGTCAGGTTGTAGCCGCTGAAACGCAACCAGCGGGTCACCAGGTCGAAGGCGACCATGCTGCGGCCGTGGCCGATGTGGCAGTAGTCGTACACGGTCATCCCGCACACGTACATGCGCACATTGTTGCCATCCAGGGGCTTGAAGACTTCTTTGCTCTTGGTGAGCGTGTTGTAGATCGTTAGCACGTTAGTTCCTTGACTGAATCACTGACCCCAGGAGTCGCGCAGGGTCACGGTACGGTTGAATACCGGGGCACCTGGTTTCGAGTCCTTGATATCCGCGCAGAAGTAGCCTTCGCGCTCGAACTGGAAACGGTCCTCCGGCTGTGCGTTGCCCAACGAGGGTTCGGCACGACAACCAGTGAGCACTTGCAGGGAGTCAGGGTTGATGTTGTCCAGGAAACTGGCGCCGTCCTCGGCCTTCTCCGGGTTCGAGGAACGGAACAGGCGATCGTACAGGCGTACTTCGCACTCGACGCTGGCGGCGGCCGGCACCCAGTGGATCACGCCCTTGACCTTGCGGCCCTCCGGGTTCTTGCCCAGGGTGTCCGGATCGTAGGAGCAGCGCAGTTCGACGATGTTGCCGTCGGCATCCTTGATCGCCTCGTCGGCGCGGATCACGTAGCTGCCACGCAGGCGCACTTCACCGGCCGGCTCCAGGCGCTTGTAGCCTTTTGGCGGCTCTTCCATGAAGTCGTCGCGATCGATGTAGATTTCACGGGCGAATGGCAGCACGCGCACGCCCATGTCTTCTTTCGGGTGACGCGGCAGCTCGAGGTTCTCGACCTGGCCTTCCGGGTAGTTGGTGATCACCACCTTCAACGGGCGCAGCACGCACATGGCACGCGGGGCGCTCTGGTCGAGGTCGTCACGGATGCTGAACTCCAGCATGCCGAAATCCACCACGCCGTCGGAACGGTTGGTGCCGATCATCTCGCAGAAGTTACGGATCGACTTGGGGGTGTAGCCACGACGGCGGAAGCCCGACAGGGTCGACATGCGCGGGTCGTCCCAGCCGTTGACGTGCTGCTCGTCCACCAGTTGCTTGAGCTTGCGCTTGCTGGTGATGGTGTAGTTCAGGTTCAGGCGGCTGAACTCGTACTGGCGCGGTTTGCACGGCACCGGCAGGTTGTCCAGGAACCACTCGTACAGCGGACGATGGCTTTCGAACTCCAGGGTGCAGATCGAATGGGTGATGCCTTCGATGGCGTCCGACTGACCGTGGGTGAAGTCGTAGATCGGGTAGATGCACCACTTGTCACCGGTCTGGTGGTGATGGGCATGGCGAATGCGGTAGAGGATCGGGTCGCGCAGGTTCATGTTCGGCGAGGCCATGTCGATCTTGGCCCGCAGTACGCGTTCACCATCCTTGAACTCGCCGGCCTTCATGCGGGCGAACCAGTCCAGGTTCTCTTCCACCGAGCGCTCGCGGAACGGGCTGTTCTTGCCCGGCTCGGTGAGGGTGCCACGGTATTCCTTGGCCTGCTCGGGAGTCAGGTCGTCGACATAGGCCTTGCCCGCCTTGATCAGCTCCACCGCCCAATCGTGCAACTGGTCGAAATATTGCGAGGCATAGCGCACTTCACCGGCCCACTCGAAGCCCAGCCACTTGACGTCGCGCTCGATGGCGTCGATGTACTCCTGGTCTTCCTTGGCCGGGTTGGTATCGTCGAAACGCAGGTGGGTGACGCCGCCGAATTCCTGGGCCAGGCCGAAGTTCACGCAGATCGACTTGGCATGACCGATGTGCAGGTAGCCGTTGGGCTCCGGCGGGAAGCGGGTCACGATCTGAGAGTGTTTACCCGAATCCAGGTCCGCCTGGATGATCGGGCGCAGGAAGTTGACCGGTACGGCCGGTCCAGTCTTGGAATTGGAGGTAGGGTCGACAGTGGGCTTGCTCATAGGATCCTTGAACGTACAAGTGCGCGGCCGGATGCGGCCTGATAAATCAAAACGGATATCATAGCCGATGCTGTCAAGTGCCTGACAGAGCGCAGCTTTAAAACTGCGGCTATTAATAGCAGGCAAGTTAAAAAACCACCTCGAAATTCGCGGCTCTCAGGCTAAACTGCGCTCCTTGGCCGCAGGATGCGCCAGATCGGTCCGGACCGCTTGCCTGTCCCGGCCCCGAAGATTTCTTGAAAACGCTTTCCTTATAAAGAGTACCGACCATGACCCAAGTCAAACTGACCACCAACCACGGCGAGATCGTGCTGGAACTGAACGCCGAGAAAGCCCCGTTGACCGTGGCCAACTTCGTCGAATACGTGAAAGCCGGTCACTATGAAAACACCGTCTTCCACCGCGTCATCGGTAACTTCATGATCCAGGGCGGTGGTTTCGAACCTGGCATGAAAGAGAAGAAAGACAAGCGTCCAAGCATCCAGAACGAAGCGGACAACGGCCTTTCCAACGACAAGTACACCATCGCCATGGCCCGCACCATGGAGCCGCATTCGGCCTCCGCGCAGTTCTTCATCAACGTCACCGACAACAGCTTCCTCAACCACAGCGGCAAGACCGTGCAGGGCTGGGGCTACGCAGTATTCGGCAAGGTGATCGCCGGTACCGAAGTGGTCGACAAGATCAAGGGCGTGGCCACCACCATGAAGGCCGGCCACCAGGACGTACCCGCAGAAGACGTGATCATCGAGAAAGCCGAGATCATTGAGTGATACTGCTGATTTCAGACCTGCATCTGGAAGAGCAACGCCCGGACATCACCCGGGCGTTTCTGGATTTACTCGGTGGCCGCGCCCGCGGCGCCGAGGCGCTGTACATCCTCGGCGACTTCTTCGAGGTATGGATCGGCGACGATGCCATGACCCCCTACCAGCTTTCTATCTGCCAGGCATTGCGGGAACTGAGCGACAGCGGTACGCAAGTGTTCCTGATGCATGGCAATCGCGACTTCCTGCTCGGCAAGGCCTTCTGCAAGGCCGCCGGCGCCACCCTGCTCAAGGACCCCAGCGTCGTCGAGTTCTACGGCGAACCGGTGCTGCTGATGCACGGTGACAGCCTGTGCACTCGGGACGAGGCTTACCAGCGCATGCGCCGTTACCTGCGCAACCCGCTGAGCCTGTGGATCTTGCGAAACCTGCCACTGCGCACCCGGCACAAGCTGGCACGCAAGCTGCGCAACGAAAGCCGGGCGCAAACCCGCATGAAGGCCAACGATATTGTCGATGTGACCCCCGACGAAGTACCGAGGGTGATGCAACAGCACGGTGTACGCACCCTGGTGCATGGCCATACCCATCGTCCGGCGATCCACAAGCTGCAAATCGGCGAGCAAGCGGCCAAGCGCATCGTACTGGGCGACTGGGATCGACAGGGTTGGGCGTTGCAAGTGGATGAACAAGGATTCCACCTGGCGGCCTTCGACTTCATACCCTGCATACCGGCCCTGCCCGACTCACCCTAGGCACTTGCTGCCCGGGTGATGGAGCCGACTGGCCAAGAGCCGGTTGAACCGGTGACGGTCTCAACGAGCTCTTGGCTGGCACCCGGCCTTGGCCAGGCCTCAGTGCCCGGCCGACGCCGGCCCCGCCTTGGCGGCGAACGGCGGCTTGGCCAGCCACACCAGCAGGATCAGCCCCATGAAACTCCAGCCCAGCAACGTGAAGTAATCCACCGTGGACAGCATGTAGGCCTGGCTGGTGAGGATCTGGTCAAGTTGTGCATAGGCCTTGGTGCTCGCCCCGCCCAGGCTGCTCAAGGCATCCCGGGTGGCCGGATCGAAGGTGCTGATGTGCTCGCTCAGATAGGCATGGTGCTGGTCCGCCCGGCGAATCCAGATCCAGGTGGTCAGCGATGCCGCGAAGCTCCCGCCCAGGGTCCGCAGGAACGTCGCCAGGCCGGCGCCATCGGCAATTTCGTGGGGCGGCAGGTCCGACATCAGGATGCTCAGGGTCGGCATGAAGAACAGCGCCACGCCAATGCCCATGAACAACTGCACCAGGGCGATGTGCTGGAAGTCCACCTCGTTGGTGAAACCGGCGCGCATGAAGCAGCTCAGGCCAATGGCCAGGAACGCCAGGCCGGCGAGCAGGCGCAGGTCGAACCGGTGGGCGTACTTGCCGACGAAGGGCGACATCACGACCGGCAGGATCCCGATCGGCGCAACGGCCAACCCGGCCCAGGTGGCGGTGTAGCCCATCTGGGTCTGCAACCATTGCGGCAGGATCAGGTTGATCCCGAAGAACCCGGCATACCCCCCTACCAGCACGATGGTGCCGATCCGGAAGTTGCGGTGGGCAAACAGCCGCAGGTTGACCACCGGGTGCCGATCGGTCATTTCCCAGATCACGAAGACCGCCAGGGCGATCACCGAGACCAGCGTGCCGATAATGATGAAACTGGACTCGAACCAATCCAGGTCGTTGCCCTTGTCGAGCACGATCTGCAACGCCCCGACCCCGACGATCAGGCTGAGCAGGCCGATGTAGTCCATCGGCTGGCGACTGGTGACCACCGGCCGCGCCTTGAGCTGCTGCATCACCACCCAGGCGGCGAACAACCCGATGGGGATGTTGATGAAGAAGATCCAGGGCCAACTGTAGCTGTCGGTGATCCAGCCCCCCAGGATCGGCCCGGCGATCGGTGCCACCACCGTGACCATCGCCAGCAATGCCAGGGCCATCCCCCGTTTCGCCGGAGGGTACACGGCAATCAGCAGGGTCTGGGTCATTGGATAAAGAGGACCGGCCACCACTCCCTGCAATACCCGAAAGCCCACCAGCTCGGGCATCGAGGTGGAAATACCACACAGGAACGAGGCCAGCACGAACAGCAGCGTGGCCCAGATGAACAGCTTCACTTCACCGAAACGTCGGCTCAGCCAGCCGGTCAACGGCAAGGCGATAGCGTTGCTCACGGCGAACGAGGTAATCACCCAGGTGCCCTGCTCCGAGCTCACGCCCAGGTTGCCGGAAATGGTCGGCAACGCCACGTTGGCGATAGTGGTGTCGAGCACCTGCATGAAGGTTGCCAGCGACAGGCCGATGGTACTCAGCAGGAGGCTGGGGGGCGTGAAAGAGGCATTATTGCTCATCGCGAATCCCTTGGAACTGGACAGGCGCCTCGGTCGCTAGGCGCAACCGAGACTGGCGGATTGGCGAATCAGCGCTTGGCGGTCTTGCCGAGGGTCGCGCTGTTGTCGTGGATCAGGCGCGCAATCAAGGCATCGGCTTCGCCCAACTGACGGTCGTAGACGTTGGTGCTGAAGGAAGCCTGCTGCGGTGGTTGCTGGGCCAGGACCGGACCACTCTGGTCCCGCAGGTTGACGTTGACCACCGTCGACAGGCCAACCCGCAGCGGGTTCTTGGCCAGTTCCTCGGCATTGATATGAATGCGCACCGGCACCCGTTGCACGATCTTGATCCAGTTACCGGTAGCGTTTTGCGCCGGTAGCAGGGAGAAGGCACTGCCAGTACCGGCACCGAGACTGTCGACCGTACCGCTGTACTTCACATCGCTGCCATAGATATCCGCCTCGATGTCCACCGGCTGGCCGATGCGCATGTCGCGCAATTGGGTTTCCTTGAAGTTGGCGTCGATCCATAGCTGGTCCAGGGGAATCACCGCCATCAGGGCCGTACCCGGCTGGACCCGCTGGCCCAACTGCACAGTGCGCTTGGCCACATAACCGGTAACAGGCGCGATCAGGGTGCTGCGGGCATTGTTCAGGTAGGCCTGGCGCAGTTGCGCAGCGGCCGACTGTACATCCGGATGGTTGGAAACCACGGTGTCGTCCACCAGGGCGTTGGTGGTGGCAAGTTGCTGCTGGGCATTGGCCAGGGCATTTTGCGCGGTGGTCAGGTCATCCCGGGCATGGGACAGCTCCTCCTGGGAAATCGCTCCGCTGGCCGCCAGGTTCTTGCGGCGGCTGAAGTTGTCCTGGGCTTTTTGCACCTCGGCCTTCTGCGCCGCCACCTGGGCCCGCATGCCATCGACATTGCTGTACAGGCCGCGCACCTGGCGCACGGTACGGGCCAGGTTGGCCTCGGCGCTCTGCAGGCCGACCTGGGCATCGTTAGGGTCGAAATTGATCAGCACCTGGCCTTCGTGCACCAGGTCGCCATCATCGGCACCAATGCTGACCACGGTACCGGTGACCAGCGGAGTGATCTCCACCACGTTGCCATTCACATAGGCATCGTCGGTGTTCTCGTTCCAGCGGCCATAGAGTTCATGCCAGGCGAATACGCCCAATCCGCCCAGGATGACGATAGCGGTCAACCCCAGGAGCATCATCTTGCGCTTGCGCGGATTGGCGTTGTCCGGAGTGCTTGCAGTGTTTTGAGTGTCGGCGTTAGCCATGACAAATACCTCGAATTATGGAGTCTGCAGGACGGCGGTCGGGCTGGCCGAAGCCAGGTTCTGGGCATCGAAGCCGCCCCCCAGGGCTTGCATCAACTGGATCGACAGATCGATCTGCTGGGCATTGAGCGTGGCCAACTGGCGCTGGGCCTGCAGCAGTTGCTGCTCGATGCTCAGCACATCCAGATAGTTGCCAATGCCGGAGCCGTAGCGCTGGACCACGGTGTCGTAGGAGTCCTGGGCAATATCGGTCGCATGTTGCTGGGCACCGATCTGCCGCCCGATGTCGCGCAACTGGGCAACGCTGTCGCTGACATCCCCCAGGGCCGTCACCAGGGTCTTGTTGTATTGGGCTACCGCCAGGTCATAGTCGGCATTCCGGGCGTCGAGACTGGCCCGCAGGCGACCGCCATCGAAAATCGGCAGCGAGACCGTCGGGGCGATAGTGAAGAACCGGCTGGCCGAGCCGAACATCGCGTCTCCCAGCAACGACTCGGCACCGGCGCTGGCGCTCAGGTTGAGGTTGGGATAGAAGCGGGTCTTGCTGGCATCGATGTCCTTGCTCGCCGCCTCCACACGCCAACGGGCCGCCACCAGGTCGGGACGACGGCCCAACAACTCGGCGGGCAGGGTCGATGGCAAGGCCACTGCACTGGCTTGCAGGACTTTCGGCCGGCTGATCTCGTCAGCCCGGCCCGGGCCTTTGCCCAGCAGCACGGCCAGGGCGATCTTCGCGCTCTGCAGTTGTTTTTCAGCATCGATCAGGCTGGCCTGGGCACCAGCCTCCAGGCTCTCGGTCTGTTGATACTGGTATTGACTGTCGATCCCGGCACTCAGGCGCCGCTGGCTGAGTTCCAACATCTGCCGGGTACGCTTGAGATCCTCGGCGGCCAGGTCATGGACAATATGGGCATGCCCCAGGTCGCTGTAGGCGCGGGCGACATCGGCGGCCAGGGTCAGGCTGGCGGCCTGGCGATCGACCTCGGCGGCCCGGGCCTGGCCCAATGCGGCTTCCCAAGCGGCACGCTGGCCACCCCAGAGATCGAAGTTGTAGTTGAAGCTGGCGCTGATGTTACGCACCGTGGAGTAGGCACCACCCTGGCCACGCGGGTCCTGGTCACGAGCCAGGCGCGAACGGCTGGCACCGGCCTTGGCATCCAGGGTCGGCATTCTTTCAGCATCGGCAGCGTAGGCGGCAGCGCTGGCCTGGTGGGCCCGGGCACTGGCGATCTGCATATCCGGGCTGTCCCGCAGGGCTTCCTGGATCAGGCCGTCGAGCTGGCTGTCGCCCAGGCTCTTCCACCAGTCGCTGCGGGGCCAGGCCGCTGGCGACAGCGACACGCCATTTAAGGCCTTGCCGGTGGCCAGGCTTTGCGCCGACAGGCTCACACCCTCGGTATCCAGGCCGCTGTAGTTGGCGCAACCAGCCAGGCTCATGGCCAAGAGCACCAGGCTGACACGCGTGCGCAAGACTTTACTGCTCATTTAGCACCTACCCGCTGGATGGTGATCGGGTCACCCGCTGCCAGCAAAATTTTCTTCAGGATCTGCTCTAGCGTGCCCAGCTCCTCGGGCGTGATCGCCCCCACCAACTGGTTCATCGCTTCGGCACCGATGTGCGGCAACCGATCCGCCAGCTTGCGTCCTTCTTCCGTGAGTAACAGTTGCACCTGGCGCCGATCGCCTTCCGAGCGTTTGCGGGCAAGAAAATCCTTTTGTTCCAGGCGGTCGAGCATGCGGGTCATCGAGCCGCTGTCCAGCGACAGGTGACGGCACAGCTCGGCCGGGGTATCGACATCGAACTGCGCCATGATGATCAGCACCTTGAACTGCGCGGCCGTGATGCCATGGGGTTCCATGTGGGTGTCGATGATCCGGTCCTTGAGCAAGGCCGCACGTCCCAGCAGCAACCCGAGATGGCAATTGTGAAAGTTGTCCGGCTGGAAATGCTTCATCTGACCACCGTTAGCTGCCTAGGCAGGGATAATGTGTCGAGATGTTACTGCCTAGGCAGCGAATGTCAACGTAATAATTAGCATGCTCTTTATTTGCAGGATGAACGCAAGCTCACAGTGGCCAGGAACCACTGCGCGAGCCCTCAGGGAAATGCAATCGAGAAAGGGCCCTGGGGCCGCCGCACTGCGGATCGATACAGGTCCTGTGGACCTTGGCGCATGCGGCGGCGACAGGGAGCGCGAGGCTAGAAGTCGCGTTTGTAGAAGATGTCCAGGGAGCTGGCGAAGCCGCTCGCGGCCTCCAGGTAGACCTTCTTGCTCAACTTGTAGCGCAGGGCAATGGTGCTGGCTGGCTCGAAGACGCCCACACCGTAGCGCAGGCTGAGCTTCTCGGAGATGCTGCCACTGGCCACCACGCTCGTCGCGTTGCCAGAGCCCTGGGTGTCCAGTTGGAAGTCCTGGATCCCCAGGTTCTTGGCGATACCGCCGGTCAGCTCCGCACTCCCCATCAAACCCAGGCCAAGGGCGGCCTGGGCCAGCATGTTGTTGTCTTCGCCGTTGGAGCTCAGCGGCCGCCCCAGTACCAGATAAGACAGGGCCTGCTCCTGGCCCATGGCCGGTTCGGAGAAGATCTGGGTCGTCGGCTGTTCGGCGCTCCCGCTCAAGCGAATCCCAGCAATCACATTGTCGGTCTGGCGCACCGCCTCGATATCCAGGTACGGCTGGTCGATCGGCCCGGCGAACAATAGCCGCGCCCGCCGCACGGTCAGGCGCTGGCCGTAGGCGCGATAACGTCCATCGTTGAGCCACAGCTCGCCGCGGGTATCCAGGTTGTCGCCAATATGCACATGACCTTGCAGGTTGGCGGTCAGGCCGAAACCGGAAAACGCCAGCTTGTCCTGGCCGACCTCCACATCGATGTTCATCGCCATGGCCATGGGCGCCTTGCCCTCGACGGCCTGCTGGCCAACGATCACCGTGTCATCGGAAACCTTGACCGTCGATGGCGGCAGTTCACGCACGGTGATCTGTCCCTTGGGGATCAGGACCTTGCCGACGACAGCCAGCTTGTTGTCCTGCAACGAGATTTTCAGGTCGGGCGCCACTTCCAGCGCGGCATAGGGCTCGACCGTCACCGGCAGTTGGGTCCCCTTGAGATTCAGGTCCACCAGCAGTTCGCGGCCCCAGGCGATATTGCCGTTCAGGCTGCCCTGCCCGTTCTTGCCGCCTTTCCAGCCGCCATCCAGGCGTACGCTCTCCCCCATGATCTGCGCTGTGAGCTGCAAATCCTCGAGGCTGGTGGGCAACTCGGAACCGGAGACCTGGCCTCCAGTCAGCTGCAAATTGCCATTGACCTGCGGAGCCAGGAGGCTGCCGGACAAACGGCCACTGCCATTCAAGCTGCCGCTGAGCTTCTCCACCATGGGCACGAAGGGCCGCGCCACGGACAGGTCCAACCCGCTGAGGCGAAAGTCACCCGATAGCGGCTTGTTCTTGGGTAACGGATTGATCTGGGCCTGGACCATCAGTTCCCCGAGCTTGCCACCGACGAACTGCAACTGGGTGTCGATGCGCCTTGGAGCCAGGCGGGCGTCGAGCTTGAGGGCCTGATAGGGAAAGTCCAGCCATTGGTCCTTGTCCTTGACCCGCAAGGTGCCGCCACTGGCATCCAGCAGGATCTGCCCCTTCGGGCCGCTGGCCGGCAAGTCCAACTGCACATCGGCGTTGAGCAGGCCCTTCCAGGCAAAGTCCTTGGGCAACCACTGGGCCAGGCTGTCGATGGGGAAGCGCTTGAGGTGATAGCGCAGTTTCGGGTCGGGCATCAGCCGCTGGTCTTCGCCACACAGGCTGGCGTCACCGCTGATCCAGCAATGGGCACCAAAGTTGAGCGTGCCGCTGGCCAAGCGCTCCAGCTTGGCCGGGCTTTGCAAGGCCCAGTCCTGGCCACCGCTGTGCACTTCGCCGCTGGCCAGGCGCCCACGCCAGTTCCCCTGGTCCAGGGCGCCGTCCAGGCCCAGGGCCAGTTTCAATAGCGGACCTTGCAGGTCCAGTTGCAGCTTCTGCTTCTTGATATCGCCCTGGCCCGACAGGGTCAGGGTGCCCAGGGAAGTCTCTGCGACCTGGATCCCGCCACCCTTGAGATCGAGCTGGGCCTTCTGCCCGGCATCGAGGCTGGCATCGAGCTTGAGGCTCTGCAGGTGGTTATCGGCAAAGGCCAGTTGCTGCCCGGAAAGATCCACCTTGCCCTGCGGGGCCTTGAGGGTTCCTGCCAGGTCGAGTCGACCGTTGAGCTGGCCACGCAACTGCGGCCAGAGCTGGCCCAGGCGCGGCATCTTGATATCCAGCTGGCCACTGATTTTCTGCTGCAGGCTCGCCGAGCCATTGACCCGGTTGTCCCCGAGGCGAATGTCCAGGTTGCCCAGTTGCCATTGCTCCCCTGCCCCATCGGCCTTGGCCAGCAGCACCGCAGGCTGGCCGCGCAGGCGTCCCTTGAGGTCCAGGTCGGCATTGAGCTTGAGTTGCTGGTTCTTCAGTTCGCCCTGGCTGCGCAACGGGCCGGCCAGGGTACCGGGCAGCTCGGCCAGCCAGTAGGCAGGGTTGATCGCCGATAGTTCCAGGGCCGTATCCCAGGCCACACCGTCGGCAAATTGCAGGTTCAGGTGCCCTTCGGCCTTGCCCTGGCCGGCACTGAGTTGCAATTGCGGCAGGTAGAGCTTGCCCAGGTCGCCACTGAAGGGGCTGGCCAGGCTGAAAGCCCCCGCCGGACCATCCAGGTCGCCCTTGAAGTTGCCCAGGTAATTGCCATCGCGATATGCCACCTCGGCGTTGAACTTGCGCAACGCCACGGCCGGTTCGTCGATCGACGGATAAAGGCGATGCCAGGGGAAATCCAGCCAGGCCAGCCGGGCCTCGGCAGCGAACCCTTCGGTCCAATCCAACTGCCCGTCGAGCCTGAGGCTTTGCTTGTCGTTGGCCACCAGCTCCAGCGTCGAGATCTGCGCGCCCTTGGCGTCGACCTTGCCTTGCAACGACAAGGCCACGGGCCCCTGCTCAGCTGGCAGGCTGGCCTTGCCTTCAAGCAGGTAGCCATTGTGCAGGTCGCCCTTGCCGGTGAGTTCCAGCTGGTTCAGTTGCAACGTGTCCGGCAAGTCGGCACTGGCCTTGAAGCCATCGGCAGTGATCCGCACCTGGGCCGGCAGGTTCTGCACCAGGGGTTGCAGCTCGCCCGTCAGCCGTCCTTGCAGGTAACCGCTACTGTCGGCGTGCAGCGTGAGGGTCTTGAGCAGCTCGCCGTCGACCTTCAAGGCCAGGTTCCAGGGGGCTTTGCCAGGGGCTGGCAGGCCCAGCCTGCCCTCGGCCGCCAGGGGCCAGTCGCCACTGGGTTGCAGCAGGCCGGACAGCTCCAGGCTCAGGTCGTCACGCTGCAAGTGCAACGTGTCGATGCGCATGCCCTCGCCCGTCCAATGCGCCGACAATTGCAGCCCCTTGAGTTGCTCGCTGCCATCGAGCAACAGGCTGCCGACCCGGACCTGGCCCAGCTCGATGGCCAGCGGCAGACGCAACTCCGGCAGGCTGATGGGCCCGGAGCTGTCGTCGCTACCGGGAGCGAACTGCAGGCTGACCTGCTCGGCCTCCAGGCGTTCGATGCACAGGGCCATGCGCAATAGGCAGGCGGGGGACCAGGCGAACTGCACCGTATTGATCTCGACCCGGTTGCCATCCAGTTCCCACAGCAGGCGCTCGGCGTGCCATTGGCCACCCAGGCGCCCCTCGAAACGATCCACGCTCAGCCCCGGCACCTGGCCCAGGGCCCAGCGACTGCCGGCCTGGGTCCCGAGAATGGAGGCCAGTACCAGGATGATCAGGATCACCAGCGCAAGGATCGCCAGCAACGTTATTTTCAAACCACGCGTCAAAGCTCTGGCCCCATGGAAAAGTGCAAACGTATGCCGCCGTCGTCATTCATGGCGTGAGCCAGGTCGACACGGATCGGACCGACCGGCGACACCCAGCGCACACCGACCCCGACCCCGGTCTTCAAGCTCGGCAGCTCCAGTTTGTCGAAGGAGTTGCCCTGGTCGATGAACGTCGCGATCCGCCATTTTTCAGCAACGGAGTACTGATACTCGACGCTGCCGGCCATCATGTAGCGGCCACCGATACGGTCGCCCCGGGAGTTTTTCGGTGACAGGCTCTGGTAGTCGTAGCCTCGCACGCTCTGGTCGCCACCGGCGAAGAAGCGCAGGGATGGCGGTATCGACTTGTAACCGTTGGTGGCACTGCCGCCGAACTGGATCCGCCCGAGCAAACGGTGATCGTCCCAGACGGTGGTCAGGCCCTTGAGCAGGACCGTGCCGTACAACAGGTTGGTATCGGAGCCCAAGCCTTCCTTGGCCAGCTTGGTATCGAACTGGATGCGGTAGCCATTGTGGGGGTCGATGCGGTTGTCACTGCGCAGGTACGAATAGGTGAGGCCCGGCATCAGCAGGTTGCTCAAGCCCGAGTCGTCGCCCAACCGGTACTCTTCCCGTTGGTACTTGAGCGATACCACTCGCTGCCAGCCACTGGGCAACTTGCTGTGCCATTCAGGCCCCAGGGTCACCAGCTTGCTCAGGGTGTCGGTACCGGAAATTTCTTCGTTCTGGTACCCGCCGGCAAAGCGCAGCTTGTCGGTCAATGGTGGGTCCAGCGGAATGTCGTACCACAGGCCGACGTTCTGCCGCGGCTGGGAAACCTCGGCTTCCCAACCGTAGCTGTGGCCTTGCGGGTTGACCCAGTGCCGGGTCCAGTTGGCCTTGACCCGGGGCCCGACGTCGGTGGAGTAGCCCAGGCCCAGGCCCATGGTCCTTGGCTTGCGGGTTTCGAGCTGGACGGCCACCGGGATCACCTCGTGCTCGGCGGCGGTGGGCGCGGCGTCTACCCTCACCCCCTCGAAATAACCACTGGATTGCAGGGCGCGGTTGAGATCGGCGATCAGCTCGGAGTCATAGGGCGTTCCGGACTTGAACGGCACCATGCGCCGCAGCAGGTCTTCATCGAACAGCGAATCCCCGCTGAAGCTCACCTTGCCCAGGGCGTAGCGCGGCCCGCTGTCGTAGACCAGCTCGATATCCGCCACACCGGCCTGGGGGTCCACCCGCAGTTGCTGGCGAGTAAAGCGCCCACTGAAAAAGCCATAGCGCGAAGCCTGGTTCTGGATCAGGCGCTTGGCATCTTCATAGCGCCCATGGTTGAGCACCGAGCCAGGCTTGAGCTGCTCGCTGTCGGGCGTACGAAAGGACTTGAAGGAGGCTGCCGGGCCTTCGACACGAATGGTCACATCCCGCAGGTGCACCGGCTCGCCAGGGTCGATGCGCAACAGCAGGCGCGGCTTGTCGCCGCCGCGCACTTCGCTGGAGATCAATGGCTGGTAGTAGCCCAGGGCCTGGGCGGCTTTCTTGGCTTGCTCCTCAGCACCCCGGCTGAACCTCAGCAGGGCTTCTTCATCTCGATCACCAAGATCGCCGATATAACCTTCGATATTGGCCTTAAGCTCATCGTTGGCAGGTTTTACCCTGACAGCCAATTCGCTCTGCGCCAGCGCCGCACAGCTTGTGAACAACAGCAAAAAGCCGCTGGTAAATCTTCCGGAAAACTTCATAGGCGCGGATGCTATCACGAGCTTGGGAGGGCGATAGAGCGCTCAGGGACAAGGAAAGTTCGATTCAGCCCATTGCTCTTTGCAAGTGCTGCGGACTGGGGTGGAAAAACACATGCTCGCGCACCGGCCCCACCGCCACCTCACCGATCTCCTGATAACCCTGGCGCTGGTAGAACGCCAGGTAGCGGGGATTGCCGGTATCCAGCACCACTCCCCGAGAATGCTCGTCCACGGCACACCAATTGTGCACGGCCTCCAACAGTTGCTCGCCAAAATGCTGCCCCTGGAACTGCGGGTGCACTCCCAGCAGCGGCAGAACATGCAATGCATCGCTAGGCAGGCAGGCCCGGACGGCATCGTGATAGTCCAGGTAGCGCCGGGTGCATCGCAAGCCGGTGCTGAGCACCATGCGCATTCTCCAGGCCCAGCTTTCGGTGATCCCCAGTCGACGTTGTGGTGGAGCGATGAGGGCGATGCCGATCAGCCGGTCGTTGACCAACAGGCCAATGGCCGGCAGGTCCTGCATGAAGTGCTGCTTGACCAGCTCGCGTACCGTGGCCCGCACCCGCTGTTCATAACCGGCCCGCTCGGACTCGAAGATGAAGCCGAACGTCGGTTCATGGCGATACGCATGGTAGAGCAGCGACCGCGCTTCACGGGAATAGCCGCTGTCGAGCATATGGACATCGGCAATGACATTGCTGGCATCAGGCATGACGGTCACTCCCTTGGGTCCGGCGCAAATGGCCGTGTACTTGTATTACGAGCCTTGCGCGCCGCTGATCGTTCCCGCGCCCAAGGACATTAGCAGTGCATCGGCGACGCCGCCACGCTGGTCGATCCGGACGTTGTCAGCTAGCATCGTTGTTTTGCCAGGACCGCCGACCATGAAGATCGTCTCGTTCAATATCAACGGGCTGCGCGCCCGCCCCCATCAGCTGGCGGCGCTGATCGACAAACACCAGCCCGATGTCATCGGCCTGCAGGAAACCAAGGTCGCCGACGACCAGTTCCCCCTGGCCGAGATCCAGGAGCTGGGTTATCACGTGCACTACCATGGGCAGAAGGGTCACTACGGTGTCGCACTGCTCTCGCGCCAGGCACCACTGGCACTGCACAAGGGCTTCGAGAACGACGAAGAAGACGCCCAGCGTCGTTTCATCTGGGGTACCTTCGCCGATGCCGATGGCACCCCGGTGACCATCATGAACGGCTACTTCCCCCAGGGCGAAAGCCGTGACCACCCCACCAAGTTCCCCGCCAAGGAGCGCTTCTACAGCGACCTGCAACAGTTGCTGGAAAGTCGCTTCAACAATGAGCAGCCCCTGGTGGTCATGGGCGATGTGAACATTTCCCCGGAAGATTGCGATATCGGCATTGGCGCCGACAACGCCAAGCGCTGGCTCAAGACCGGCAAGTGCAGCTTCCTGCCGGAAGAGCGCGAGTGGATGGCACGCCTGAAGAACTGGGGCCTGGTGGACAGTTTCCGCCACCTGAACCCTGAGGTGGACGACCGCTTCAGCTGGTTCGACTATCGCAGCCGCGGCTTCGAGGTGGAACCCAAGCGCGGCCTGCGCATCGACCTGATCATGGCCTCCCGGGGATTGTTGCCACGGATCAAGGATGCCGGAGTCGACTATGACCTGCGAGGCATGGAGAAACCTTCTGACCATGCGCCGATCTGGCTCGAGCTGAGCTGATTGCCAGGCACAAAAAAGCCCATCTGACGATGGGCTTTTTTCTACCAGTTTACAGCTGGACGCGCTGGACTCGGTCAGTGGTACCGGCGCTGGCAATCTCGCCGATGGCCCTCTCCAGAGACTCTTCCGAATCGTACAGGTGACTGGTGAGGATCACCTCATTGCCGGACTTGAGCTTGAAATAAGGCTTGCCGCCCGCCGAAATTTTCTTGACGTAGCGCTCGGCGAAGGAGCAGTGTGCGCGGAACAGGCCGAGGGCTGCCTCGGCACTGTCCCGGCAGGGGTAGCGGTCGCTTTGAAGCATGGTCTGCGCCTCCTTTGTCTTGAGCAAGAATCTGCACGCACCACTGCCATACTGCTTCAGTTCAAACCAGGCACTCATTTGCAACTCCTTTGAAAGTCACGAGAACTGGCAGCTCCACGCTGCCGGGGCATCTGCGGGGATGACGCGTTGGCAGTCGCCCCAATCCCCTACAGACAAAGTTGTCCACTCTACGTATGCCCCAAAGGCTGGTCTTTAGGAAAAATCTCAAAAAATCTAGAGAAAACAGCTATTTATAGCGTAGGACTTTCGCCATTTATTGAAGGCAAGCGCCCTTCGTCACATCCCTGTCACCTCCCTGACTTAATCTCGCCGGCACGTACCTCTTCCTCTATATAGAAGGCCAGTGCCACCATGCCCCGCGTTGCTTCCGCCAGTGAACGAGATATCTGGTGCAGGACCATCAGCCTGTTCCTGATCGGCTTCATTTGCTATGCCCTGCCCTGGTCGGCATTCGCTGCCCTGCCCCTGGTTGCGGATAACGCGGCGGTCCTGCGAATCCAGGGCTCCAACACCATTGGGGCACGGCTCGGCCCGGCACTGGCCAAGGGCTTGATGGAGCAGCAGGGCCTGCGCGACATCAAGATCCAGGCAAACAGCAAGGACAATGAGCAGCAGATCGTCGGCCTGACGCCCCAAGGCCGCCAGGTCCGGATAGACGTGGCCGCCCATGGCTCGAGCACCGGCTTTGCCGCCCTGAAGAACACCCGGGCCGACCTGGCGGCCTCATCGCGCCCGATCAGGGACAGCGAGCTGGTGGAGCTGGAAAGCCTCGGCGACCTGAAGAGTCCTGGCGCCGAGCAGGTCATCGCCATCGATGGCTTGGCGATCATCCTGCATCCACACAATCCCCTGACCCGCCTGAGCACCGAGCAACTGGCGCGCCTGTTCAGCGGCGAAGCCAAGACCTGGGAAGAATTGGGGGGGATCGGTGGCCCGGTTCATCTCTATGCCCGGGATGATCAGTCCGGCACCTACGACACCTTCAAGGAACTGGTGCTGGGCCGACGCGGCAAAAGCCTGAGCGCCACAGCAAAACGCTTCGAGTCCAGCGAACAGCTATCCGATGCAGTCAGCCAGGACCCTCAAGGCATCGGTTTCATCGGCCTGCCCTACGTGCGCCAGGCCAAGGCGGTGGCCATCGCCGACGGTGACTCGCAGCCCATGCTGCCACTCAACAGCCTGATCGCCACCGAGGACTATCCGCTGTCGCGTCGGTTGTACCTGTACCTGCCACCCACTAGCCAAAACCCCTGGGCCGAGGCACTGGTCAACTTTGCCCAAAGCGCCAAGGGACAGGCCATCGTGGCCTCCAACGGCTTCGTCGCCCAGACCGTACGAGCCATGAGCGTGACGCCCAGCTCGCAGATGCCCGAGGCCTACCAGGCCCTGACCCGGGAGGCCCAGCGCCTGAGCGTGAACTTTCGCTTCGAGGAAGGCAGCGCCAACCTGGACAACAAGGCCCGCCAGGACCTGAACCGCGTCCTGGACTACCTGCGCCAGCACGGCAAGATGACTCGCCAAGTGACCCTGGCCGGATTCGGCGATGACAAGAGCGACCCGAGCCGGGCCGCGCTGCTGTCCAAGTTGCGGGCCATGGCGGTGCGTCGGGAGCTGGTGAAAAGTGGTGTGGTGTTCCGCGAAATTCGCGGCTTCGGTGCGCAACTGCCGGTAGCGGCCAACACCGCCGACGAGGGGCGAATCAAGAACCGGCGGGTGGAGGTCTGGGTCTACTGAAACAACGCTCGCTACCTGTCGGCAAGTTGCACCGACAGGTAGCGCAGTCGCCTGGTCAGTGGCCGCCGCTGCGCATCAATTCGCGGGGCACGTACTTGCCGATCTCGTACTTGCCGATCGCCGCGCGGTGCACTTCATCCGGACCATCGGCCAGGCGCAGGGTACGCTGCATCGCATACATGTAGGCCAGCGGGAAGTCATTGGAAACACCGGCCCCGCCATGGATCTGGATCGCCCGGTCGATCACCCGCAGGGCCACGTTCGGCGCCACCACCTTGATCTGGGCAATCTCGCTCTTGGCCACCTTGTTACCGACGGTGTCCATCATGTAGGCCGCCTTGAGGGTCAGCAGGCGCGCCATGTCGATCTCCATCCGCGAATCGGCGATCTTGTCGATATTGCCCCCCAGCCGGGCCAAGGGTTTGCCGAACGCGGTGCGGTTCACTGAACGCTTGCACATCAGCTCCAGCGCACGCTCGGCCATGCCGATCGAACGCATGCAGTGGTGGATGCGCCCCGGGCCAAGGCGCCCCTGGGCGATCTCGAAACCACGCCCCTCGCCCAGCAGTACGTTTTCATAGGGCACGCGGACATTGTCGAAGGTCACCTCGGCATGACCATGGGGCGCGTCGTCGTAGCCAAAGACCGGCAGCGGACGGACGATCTTCACCCCGGGGGTATCCACGGGCACCAGGATCATCGAGTGCTGCTGGTGGCGCGGCGCATCCGGGTTGCTCAGGCCCATGAAGATCAGGATCTTGCAACGTGGATCGCAAGCGCCCGAGGTCCACCACTTCTTGCCATTGATGACCCATTCATCACCATCGCGTACCGCCCGGGCCGCCATATTGGTGGCATCGGACGAGGCCACGTCCGGTTCGGTCATGGCGAAGGCGGAGCGGATCTCGCCACGCAGCAACGGTTGCAACCAGCGCTGCTTCTGCTCCTCGTTGGCATACCGCACCAGCACTTCCATGTTGCCGGTGTCGGGGGCCGAGCAGTTGAAGGGTTCCGGACCGAGCATCGAGCGCCCCATGATTTCCGCCAGAGGTGCGTATTCCAGGTTGGTCAGCCCGGCCCCCAGCTCGGACTCGGGCAGGAACAGGTTCCACAACCCTTCGGCCTGGGCCTTGAGCTTGAGCTCTTCCATGATGGCGGTCGGCTGCCAGCGGTCGCCTTCGGCAACCTGGCGCTCGAAGACCGCTTCAGCCGGATAAACATAGGCATCCATGAACGCGGTGACGCGCTCACGCAGTTCCTGGACCTTGGGGGAATAGGCGAATTCCATGGGCAGCTCTACCTCTAGGCAAACGGGTGTGGAGGGACTGAAATCGATGCTAGTTCAGCTACGAAAATTTACCTAGCCTATTCTCGGCGTGTATTAACATTCATCACCGATATATGATCGGCTGATTCTGCAGGCTCCCAAGCCGCCCCCTCACGTGCCCGTAACGGCCCCTCGCCGAGGCCAACAATAAGAGTGCAGCGCCATGAATCTGAGCAAGGTCGACCTCAACCTCTTCATCGTTTTCGACGCGATCTACACCGAAGCCAACCTGACCCGCGCCGGCCAGATCGTCGGCATCACCCAGCCAGCGGTGTCCAACGCCCTGGCCCGCCTGCGCGAAACCTTCAATGACCCGCTGTTCGTCAGGACCGCCCAGGGCATGGTGCCGACACCCATGGCGCAGAACATCATCGGCCCGGTGCGCAACGCCCTGTCGTTGCTGCGGGTCTCGGTCCAGGAGAGCCGGATCTTCAACCCCTTGCAGGCGGTGAAGACCTACCGCATCAGCATGACCGACCTGACCGAGGCCGTGATCCTGCCACCGCTGTTCCAGCGCTTGCGGCGCCTGGCACCGACCGTGGCGATCGAGAGCTTCCTGTCCAAGCGCCGGGAAACCACCAAGGAACTGGCGGCCGGCCGGCTGGATTTCGCCGTGGATGCGCCGCTCAACACCGACCCCCAGGTGCGGCACGTCAAGCTCATGGAAGACCGCTATGTCTGCGCCATGCGCAAGGGCCACCCTCTGGCGGGCAAGGAGAAGTTCACCCTCGACGACTACCTGTCGCTGGCCCATATCCATATCTCCAGCCGACGCAGCGGCCTCGGCCATGTCGACCTGGCCCTGGGCAAGATGGGCATCCAGCGCAAGATCGCCCTGCGCTCCCAGCATTACCTGATGGCCTCGCTGGTCCTGCAGCAGACCGACATGGTCATGACCGTTCCCGCGCGCTTTGCCCGGCGCCACGACCTGCAGGCTTTCAACCTGCCGGTCAACGATGTACCGGCGGTGGAAACCCATCTCTACTGGCACGAAAGCACCGACCAGGACCCGGCCAACCGCTGGATGCGCGAGCAGATGATCGAGCTGTGCCAGCACGTCGCCGTCCAAGAGAAGAAACTCGACCAACAGGCACTTTGAGCCTCGATGTTCGCCAACCCCGCTCCTGCCAATGCCCGCAGGAACCGGAGTGCCCGCGCAGACGCTGCGCGGGGGATTGCTTGACGTATACGTCAACCTGCCTTTAGCTTAACGCCAAGTCCTATCTTGAGCGCCTCCATGAGCAGCCAGACCTACAGCATTTCCGACCTCGCCCGCGAGCTCGACATCACCACCCGGGCCATCCGCTTCTATGAGGAGCAGGGCCTGCTGGCCCCCGAGCGCCGAGGCCAGGAACGCATCTATTCGCCGCGGGACAAGGTCAGCCTGAAGCTGATCCTGCGGGGCAAGCGCATCGGCTTCTCCCTGGCCGAGTGCCGCGAACTGATCGAGCTCTACGACCCCTCCAGCGGCAACCTCAAGCAACTGCACAGCATGTTGGCGAAGATCGCCGAGCGCCGCGAACAACTCGAACAGCAACTGCTGGACATCGAACAGATGAAGCTGGAACTCGACACCGCCGAGGAGCGTTGCACCCAGGCCCTGCAGCAAACCATCCAGAACCAGAACAGCACTGCCCAATAACCTGCGCGAGCAAACGGTTCGTACCGGCATCCGCCATCATTCAGAGAAGGTGAACCCCATGTCCCTCCCCAGTCACGTACGCCTGGTCGAAGTCGGCCCGCGCGACGGCCTGCAAAACGAAGCCCAGCCCATCAGCGTCGACGACAAGGTCCAACTGGTGGACGCCCTGAGTGCCGCAGGCCTTGGCTATATAGAAGTCGGTAGCTTCGTCTCGCCCAAGTGGGTGCCGCAGATGGCCGGCTCGGCCGAGGTTTTCGCCCGTATCCAGCGCAAGCCGGGAGTGGTCTATGGCGCCCTGGCGCCCAACCTGCGCGGTTTCGAGGATGCCCTGGCGGCCGGGGTCAAGGAAGTCGCGGTGTTCGCCGCGGCCTCGCAAGCCTTCTCCCAGCGCAACATCAATTGCTCCATCAGTGAAAGCCTGGCGCGCTTCGTGCCGATCATGGACGCCGCACGACAGCACGGCATCAGCGTGCGCGGCTATGTGTCCTGTGTACTGGGCTGCCCCTATGAAGGCGAGGTGGCTGCAGAGCAAGTGGCCGCGGTTGCCCGCGAGCTCTACGCCATGGGCTGCTACGAAGTCTCCCTGGGCGACACCATCGGCACCGGTACTGCCGGCGCGACTCGCCGGATGTTCGAGGTCGTGGGTGCCCAGGTCCCCCGAGACAAGCTCGCCGGGCACTTCCACGATACCTACGGCCAGGCCCTGGCCAATATCTACGCCAGCCTGCAGGAAGGCATCGCGGTATTCGACAGTTCCGTCGCCGGCCTGGGCGGTTGCCCCTACGCCAAGGGCGCCAGCGGTAACGTCGCTACCGAGGATGTGCTGTACCTGCTCGATGGCCTGGGTATCCATACCGGTGTCGACCTGGAGCAGTTGATCCAAGCCGGGAATCGCATCAGCCAGGTAGTGGGACGCCCCACCGGCTCACGCGTGGCCAAGGCACGTAGCGCCCAATAGAAGCGATGTGCGGCCGGTGTGTTACCGGCCGCTCTGGAATGGGGCAGTAACGAGTAACACGGAAACAGTTTGTTGATTTTCTTACGATACAGATTGTCCTACAAAATCATCAAACTATTGATTTTAAAGGACTTTAAAAAGTTGGCACGGCTTCTGCTATCTCTATGGCATAACAAGAATAAAAAGCTGCAAACCTAATAAAAATAAGACGTAACGACTCTGACATAACAAAAACAACACGGCAGAGACGCAGCTAACAGATTTTTTTGGAGAAGGTGCACTGTGCGGGACGGCTTGCAAGAGTCATCCGCAATCGGTCAGAGAACAATAAAACTACCCCTGAGGTAGCTCCCGAACCGGTTGGATCGCCCTGGCGACACATTGAATCAGCGCTCAAAAAAATACGTTTGCTCTTGATCCCGGATGGGGATCGCCAAAAACAGCGGTAAAGGGCCACGGTCGACAAAAACAACAACAGGCCGCCCCTCAATAATAAAAAAGAGCACGCAACGACAAATTAAAGGGGAGCTTCGGCTCCCCTTTGTGCTTCCTGCCTTTCGTGTTTTCCCGCCCGGCCCGCATCAGGGGCGGGCACCGGGAGCGATGCCTGCCCCTGAGGCGATCATCCCTTGCCCAGGTGCTCGCGCAACTCCTCGGTGCTGATTTCCCGCATGCGGAACTTCTGGATCTTGCCGGTCACAGTCATCGGGAACTCCTCGACGAACTTGAAGTAACGCGGCGTCTTGAAGTGTGCGATGCGCTCCTTGCACCAGCTCTGCAACTCCAGCTCATCGGCCGAACGCCCGGGGTGGAACTTGATCCAGGCCACGATCTCCTCGCCATATCGAGTGCAAGGCACCCCCACCACCTGCACATCGGCCACCACCGGGTGGGTGAAGAAGAATTCCTCCAGCTCCCGCGGATAGATGTTCTCGCCACCGCGAATGATCATGTCCTTGTTGCGCCCGGCAATACGCACGTACCCCTGCTCGTCCATCGTCGCCAGGTCGCCGGTGTGCATCCAGCCGGCCGGGTCGATGGATTCGCGGGTGCTTTCGGGGTTGTTCCAGTAGCCGAGCATCACGCTGTAGCCCCGGGTACAGAGCTCGCCGATGGCGCCACGTGGCAACACATTGCCGGCCTCATCGATGATCTTGCTTTCCAGGTGCGGCTGAGTGCGCCCCACGGTGCTCACCCGCAGTTCCAGTTCGTCGGCAGGGCCAGTCTGCAGCGATACCGGGCTGGTCTCGGTCATGCCATAGGCGATCTGCACTTCACTCATGTGCATCTCGCCGATCACCCGGCGCATTACTTCGATCGGACAGGTGGCGCCAGCCATGATCCCGGTGCGCAGGCCCGACAGGTCGAACTCAGCCCGGCGGAGCTGGTCGAGCATGGCGATGAACATGGTCGGTACGCCGTACAGCGCGGTGGCCCGCTCCTGGGCCACCGCTTCAAGGGTCAGCAGCGCATCGAAGGCATCGTTGGGGTAGATCATGGTGGCGCCATGGGTGACACAGCCCAGGTTGCCCATGACCATGCCGAAGCAGTGGTACAACGGCACCGGAATCACCAAGCGATCGGTAGCGGTGAGCCCCAGGCTCTCCCCGACCATGTAGCCGTTGTTGAGAATGTTGTAGTGGCTCAGGGTCGCACCCTTGGGAAAGCCAGTGGTGCCCGAGGTGTACTGGATGTTCACCGGCTGGTCGAAATCCAGGCTGTCCTGGCGAGCCTGCAACTGCTCGGCGCTGGCGCCGGCAGCCAATGCACTCAGTTGCGACCACGGCAGGAACCCCGACGGTGGCTGGGCATCCAGGCTGATGACCCCACGCAGCTCTGGCAACAGTTGGCTGTGCAATTGGCCAATGGACTGTTCGGCCAGTTCCGGCAGCAACCCTTGGAGCATGCCGTGGTAATCGGACGTCTTGAAGGCCCCGGCACAGACCAGCCACTGGCAGCCGGACTGCTTGAGCACGTATTCCAGTTCGGCAGCGCGATAGGCCGGGTTGATGTTCACCAGGATCACGCCGATCTTGGCGCTGGCGAACTGGGCAATGCACCACTGGGCACAGTTGGGAGCCCAGATCCCCAGGCGGTCACCGGTCTTGAGCCCCAGGGCCAGCATGGCCCTGGCATGCAGATCGACCGTCTCGCGCAGTTGCTGCCAGGTGTAGCGCAACTGCTGGTGGCGGACCACCAGCGCCTCGCCCTGGGGATGGGCGGCGACGGTGTTGTCGAAGGCCTGGCCGATGGTCAGCGCCAGCAAGGCGCGGTCTTGCGTACCACGGGTGTAGCTGCGATCCGGCTGGGAACCCGAGTGTTCCATGACGACCCCTATTGTCTTTATTAGTGGGTGTTCAGGAGCCTGGCCGATGGTGCAGGCAAGCCGGACTCCAAGCGAAAGCCTGGTTACTCTGGCGCAAGTTGACGTTTACGTAAAGGGCGATTGACAGCCATCCGGCGCAGGTTTACGTTAACGTAAAGGTGAGAGCCAGGCAGCGCCGCTCTCCGCGTCTCGTTCCTCGATAAAAACAAATTTTGAAGGTGCCCCGCCATGAGTTACCCGACCCTGAACTTCGCCCTCGGTGAAACCATCGACATGCTGCGCCAACAGGTCCAGGCCTTCGTCAAGGCGGAGCTGGCGCCAAGGGCGGCGCAGATCGACGCCGACAACCTGTTCCCAGCCGACATGTGGCGCAAGTTCGGCGACATGGGCCTGCTGGGCATCACCGTACCGGAAGAATACGGCGGTGCCGGCCTGGGTTACCTGGCCCATGTGGTGGCCATGGAAGAAATCAGCCGCGGCTCGGCCTCGGTGGCCCTGTCCTACGGCGCCCACTCCAACCTGTGCGTCAACCAGATCAACCGTAACGGCAACCATGAGCAAAAGAGCAAGTACCTGCCCAAGCTGATCAGCGGCGAGCACATCGGCGCCCTGGCCATGAGCGAACCCAACGCCGGCTCCGACGTGGTGTCGATGAAGCTGCGCGCCGACAAGCGCGGCGACCGCTTCGTACTCAACGGCAGCAAGACCTGGATCACCAACGGCCCCGACGCCAACACCTACGTGATCTACGCCAAGACCGACCTGGAAAAGGGCCCCCACGGCATCACCGCGTTCATCGTCGAGCGCGACTGGAAAGGCTTCAGCCGCAGCAACAAGTTCGACAAGCTGGGCATGCGCGGCTCCAACACCTGCGAGCTGTTCTTCGATGACGTCGAGGTGCCGGAAGAGAACATTCTTGGCGTGCTCAATGGTGGCGTGAAGGTACTGATGAGCGGCCTGGACTACGAGCGCGTGGTGCTCTCCGGCGGCCCGACCGGGATCATGCAGGCCTGCATGGACCTGGTGGTGCCCTACATCCACGACCGCAAGCAATTCGGCCAGAGCATCGGCGAGTTCCAGCTGATCCAGGGCAAGATCGCCGACATGTACACCCAGCTCAACGCCAGCCGTGCCTACCTGTACGCGGTGGCCCAAGCCTGCGAGCGTGGCGAGACCACCCGCAAGGACGCCGCCGGGGTGATCCTCTACTCCGCCGAACGCGCTACCCAGATGGCCCTGGATGCGATCCAGATCCTCGGCGGCAATGGCTACATCAATGAATTCCCGGCCGGACGCCTACTGCGCGACGCCAAGCTCTACGAGATCGGCGCCGGCACCAGCGAGATCCGCCGCATGTTGATCGGTCGCGAACTGTTCAACGAAACCCGCTGAAGCAGCTTCAAGCAGAAAGCTACAAGCAGCAAGACAAACAGCGATGCGCGCTTGCAGCCACAACACTGAACATTCTTGCAGCTTGAAGCTTGAGGCTTGATTCTGCGCGAGGAGTCATGATGATCCTGAAGTCACAGTTGAACACTAAATCACCAGAGTTCGTGCAGAACTGGAGCGCCATGGCGGCCCAGGTCGATGCCCTGCATACCCTGCTGGCCCAGGTCCAGCAAGGCGGCGGCACCAAGGCCCAGGAGCGCCATACCTCCAGGGGCAAGCTGCTGCCCCGCGAGCGGATCAATCGCTTGCTCGATCCCGGTTCGCCGTTCCTCGAGGTCAGCCCACTGGCAGCCTATGAGGTCTATGGCGAGGACGTACCCGCCGCCGGAGTGATCGCCGGCATCGGCCGGGTGGAAGGCGTGGAATGCATGATCGTGGCCAACGACGCCACGGTCAAAGGCGGCTCCTACTACCCGCTGACCGTAAAAAAACACCTGCGCGCGCAAACCATCGCCCTGCAGAATCGCCTGCCCTGCATCTACCTGGTGGACTCCGGCGGCGCCAACCTGCCGCGCCAGGACGAAGTGTTCCCGGATCGCGAGCACTTCGGGCGGATCTTCTTCAACCAGGCCAACATGAGCGCCCAAGGCATCCCGCAGATCGCCGTGGTCATGGGCTCCTGCACCGCCGGCGGCGCCTATGTGCCGGCCATGGCCGACGAAGCGATCATGGTCCGCGAGCAGGCCACCATCTTCCTCGCCGGTCCACCACTGGTGAAGGCCGCCACCGGCGAGGTGGTGAGCGCCGAGGACCTGGGCGGGGCCGATGTGCACTGCAAGGTTTCCGGCGTGGCCGACCACTATGCCGAGAGCGATGAGCACGCCCTGGCCCTGGCTCGGCGCAGCGTGGCCAACCTCAATTGGCACAAGCAGGGCCAGTTGCAGCAACGCACGCCGATCGCCCCGCTGTATGAGCGCGATGAGCTGTATGGCGTGGTACCGGCCGATCCCAAGCAGCCGTTCGATGTGCGCGAAGTCATCGCGCGCCTGGTGGACGGTTCGCTGTTCGATGAATTCAAGGCGCTGTTCGGCACCACCCTGGTGTGTGGCTTTGCCCATCTGCACGGCTACCCGGTGGCGATCCTGGCCAACAACGGCATCCTGTTCGCCGAGGCGGCACAAAAAGGCGCGCATTTCATCGAGCTGGCGTGCCAGCGCGGCATCCCGTTGCTGTTCCTGCAGAACATCACCGGCTTCATGGTGGGCCAGAAGTACGAAGCCGGCGGCATCGCCAAGCACGGTGCCAAGCTGGTGACGGCGGTGGCTTGCGCCCAGGTGCCGAAATTCACCGTGATCATCGGTGGCAGCTTCGGTGCCGGTAACTACGGCATGTGCGGCCGCGCCTACGATCCACGCTTCTTGTGGATGTGGCCCAACGCGCGGATCGGCGTGATGGGCGCCGAGCAGGCCGCCGGCGTGCTGGTCCAGGTCAAGCGCGAGCAGGCAGAACGTAGCGGACAGGGGTTCGACGCGACCCAGGAAGCCCAGATCAAGCAACCGATCCTCGACCAGTACGAGCACCAGGGGCACCCCTACTACTCCAGCGCCCGGCTGTGGGACGACGGCGTCATCGACCCGGCGCAGACCCGCGAGGTGCTGGCCCTGGCGTTGTCCGCGTCCCTCAACGCCCCTATCGAACAGAGCCGTTTCGGCGTGTTCCGCATGTAATCCTGCGCGAGAAGATCATGAGCGACTTCAATACCCTGGAACTGCTGCGCGACCCTCGTGGCTTCGCCACCTTGTGGCTCAGCCGTGAAGAAAAGAACAACGCCTTCAACGCCGAGATGATCCGCGAACTGATCCTGGCCCTGGACCAGGTGCAAGGCGATCCCAACCTGCGCTTCCTGCTGCTGCGCGGCCGTGGCCGGCATTTCAGCGCCGGCGCCGACCTGGCCTGGATGCAGCAGTCGGCCGAACTGGACTACAACACCAACCTCGACGACGCCCGGGAACTGGCGGAGTTGATGTACAACCTGGCCAAGCTGAAGATCCCGACCCTGGCCGTGGTACAAGGCGCGGCCTTCGGCGGCGCCCTGGGCCTGATCAGCTGCTGCGACATGGCCATTGCCAGTGACGACGCACAATTCTGTTTGTCGGAAGTGCGCATCGGCCTGGCCCCGGCGGTGATCAGCCCGTTCGTGGTCCAGGCCATCGGCGAACGCGCCGCCCGGCGCTATGCCTTGACCGCCGAGCGCTTCGACGGCCCGCGTGCGCGGGACATCGGCCTGCTGGCCGAGAGCTACCCGGCGGCAGAGCTGGAACAGCACGTCACCCGCTGGATCGACAACCTGCTGCTCAACAGCCCCCAGGCCATGCGTGCCAGCAAGGACCTGTTGCGTGAAGTGGGCAACGGCGCCCTGACCACCGCCCTGCGCCGCTACTGCGAGAACGCCATCGCGCGGATCCGCGTCAGCCCCGAAGGACAGGAAGGCCTGCGGGCGTTCCTGGAGAAACGCCCGCCCAGCTGGCAGGCCGAGACCACGACCAAGGAGTCCCGCTGATGAGCGCGCCGATCCTAGATACCCTACTGGTGGCCAACCGTGGCGAGATCGCCTGCCGCGTGATGCGCACCGCCAAGGCCCTGGGCCTGACCACCGTGGCCGTGCACAGCGCCACCGACCGCGATGCCCGGCACAGCCGTGAAGCGGATATCCGCGTGGACCTGGGCGGCAGCAAGGCCAGCGAAAGCTACCTGCAGATCGACAAGCTGATCGCCGCCGCCAAGGCCAGCGGCGCCCAGGCCATCCACCCCGGTTATGGCTTTCTTTCCGAGAACGCCGGTTTCGCCCGGGCCATCGAGGCCGCCGGGCTGATCTTCCTCGGCCCACCGGCTTCGGCCATCGACGCCATGGGCAGCAAGTCGGCGGCCAAGGCCCTGATGGAAACCGCCGGCGTACCGTTGGTGCCGGGCTACCACGGCGAGGCCCAAGACCTGGAGACCTTCCGCAACGCCGCCGAGCGCATTGGTTATCCGGTGTTGCTCAAGGCCACCGCCGGTGGCGGTGGCAAGGGCATGAAGGTGGTGGAAGACGTCAGCCAACTGGCCGAAGCCCTGGCCTCGGCCCAGCGTGAAGCACAGTCGTCGTTCGGCGATTCGCGGATGCTGGTGGAGAAATACCTGCTCAAGCCCCGCCATGTGGAGATCCAGGTCTTTGCCGACCAGCACGGCAACTGCCTGTACCTCAACGAGCGCGACTGCTCGATCCAGCGTCGCCACCAGAAAGTGGTGGAAGAAGCACCGGCCCCAGGCTTGAGCGCTGAACTGCGCAAGGCCATGGGCGAAGCTGCGGTACGCGCGGCCCAGGCCATCGGCTATGTCGGGGCCGGTACCGTGGAATTCCTGCTCGACGCCCGTGGCGAATTCTTCTTCATGGAAATGAACACCCGCCTGCAGGTGGAGCACCCGGTCACCGAAGCCATCACCGGCCTGGACCTGGTGGCCTGGCAGATCCGTGTGGCCCGTGGCGAAGCCCTGCCCATGACCCAGGAACAAGTGCCGTTGCTGGGCCATGCCATCGAAGTACGCCTGTACGCCGAGGACCCGGGCAACGACTTCCTGCCGGCCACCGGCCGCCTGGAGCTCTATCGCGAGTCCGCCAGCGGCCCTGGCCGGCGCGTGGACAGCGGCGTCGAGGAAGGCGACAGCGTATCGCCGTTCTACGATCCCATGCTGGGCAAGCTGATCGCCTGGGGCGAGGACCGTGAACAGGCCCGTCTGCGCCTGCTGAGCATGCTCGACGAGTTCGCCATCGGCGGCCTGAAGACCAACCTGGCGTTCCTGCGCCGGATCATCGCCCACCCGGCCTTCGCCGAGGCCCAACTGGACACCGGCTTCATTCCGCGTCACCAGGAACACCTGCTGCCGGCAGCCCGCGAGCTGGGCGAGGACTTCTGGCAAGCGGCGGCGCAAGCCTTCAGCCAGGGCCTTTCGCAGCGCGAGCGCCAGGACGATCCGCACTCGCCCTGGGCGGCGCTCGATGGCTGGCGCAGCGGCCTGCCGGCACAGATTGCCCTGCACTTGAGTGCCGATGGACAGGACCGGGCCATCAGCCTGGGCGCCCCTGGCAGCAACTACAAGTTGCAGGGCGAACGCCTGCTGGTGGAGCAACAAGGCGTACGCCGTGAGCACCGGGCCATCCGTCGTGGCGACACCCTGTACCTGCACTGGCAGGGCGACATGCACAGTGTTGCCGCCTACGACCCGATCGCTGCGGTCGATGCCAGCCACAGCCAGCACGGTGGCCTCACGGCCCCCATGAACGGCAGCATCGTCCGAATCCTGGTGGAGGCCGGGCAACAGGTCGAAGCCGGCGCGCAACTAGTGGTACTCGAGGCCATGAAGATGGAACACAGCATCCGCGCGCCCCATGCCGGGATCGTCAAGGCGCTGTATTGCCAGGAAGGCGAGATGGTCAGCGAAGGCAGTGCGCTGGTGGAGCTGGAACAGCCAGCCTGATGACAAACACCCGCCGCCAGGCGGGTTGTGGCCTTAGCGCACGCAACATGATCGATCGATGCACCCTTGGCTGGCGATCAGCCAGGGGGCGCATCGCGGCCGTCAGAGTGGAAACAGGTTGTCCACGATAAAGTCCACGAACACCCGGATCTTCGGTGACAGGTGGCGGCTGGACGGCCACAGTACATGGAACACCATTTCTTCCTGGATATGACCCTCCAGCACCGTGACCAGGCGGCCTTGCTGCAACTGCGCCCGCACGGCGATTTCAGGCACGCAGGCCAGCCCCAGGCCCTGCTCGGCAAAACACAACTGCGGATCCAGGCTGTTGCTCACCATGCTGGCTGGCAGCTCGAGAGCGGGCATATGGGCCGGACGACCCAGGGGCCAGGCATCCAGCTTGCCGGTACTGGGGAACCGATAGAGCAGGCAGGCATGGTGCATCAGGTCTTGGGGCTCGAGTGGAATACCCGCCTGCTGGAAATACCCTGGCGCCCCCACGACGACCCTGCGACAGGCTCCCAGGCGCCGGGCAATCAAGCGCGAGTCACTGGGTGTACCCGTACGGATGACGGCATCGAAGCCTTCCTCGATGACATCCACCAGCCGATCCGAGCAGTCGATGTCCAGCTCGATATCCGGATAGCACCGCTTGAACTGCGCAAGCTTGGGCATGAACAGCGTCCCGACCGAGGGCAGGCTGATGCGCAGCCTGCCGCGAGGCGCTTCGCGGGTCTGCATCAACTCGGCTTCGGCGGATTCCACCTCGGCCAGGATACGGCGACAGCGCTCCAGGAATAGCGTGCCCTCCGGCGTCAGGCTGACCGTACGGGTGGATCGGTGGAACAACCGCACCCCAAGCCGCTCCTCCAGTCGGGCAATGGCCTTGCTGACCGCCGAGGCCGAGATGCCCAACTGCCGCCCCGCGGCCGTAAAGCTACGGGATACGCTGACCCGGACGAACATATCGAGAGAACCCAGGTTCTCCATATTGCACCGCCTTATTGATGACTCAAACATCACAAATGTTTTTAACTTTATCTTATTTTTCTTTTATTCCTAGGCTTGCAGCATAGGGCTGGCGTGCTCGATGAAGAGCCGTACCTACTTTGAATTCAGGAACGGATGGATGAATCAGATGACTGCATCTGCATTGCACGAGGGCAGCGAGCGGCTGCCGATGGGGGGACTGCTGGCCTTGGCAATGGCAGCTTTCATTACCCTGTTGACCGAAATCATGCCGGCCGGCTTGCTGTCTTCTATCGCACAAGGGCTGGCAGTATCCGAAGGCCTGGCCGGCCAGTTCATCACGGCCTACGCCGTGGGGGCCCTGGTGGCGGCCATTCCGATCACCTACCTGACCCAGGGCATGCGACGGCGGCCTTTGCTGTTGGTGGCGATCGGTGGCTTCGCCCTGGTCAACCTGGTGACGGCGCTGTCCGGCCACTACGGCATTTCACTGGTGGCACGCTTTATCGCGGGGGTGTTCGGCGGCATCGTCTGGTCGTTGCTGGCCGGTTATGCCGTGCGCATGTCACCGGCACGCTTCAGCGGCCGGGCGATCGCGATTTCGGGGGCCGGCGCAACCCTTGCACTGGTATTGGGCGTGCCATTGGGCGCACTGCTGGGTCGGGCCATCGGTTGGCAGGGTGCCTTCGGCCTGATGAGCGGGTTGGCCGTGCTCCTCATCGCCTGGGTACTGGCCGCCGTGCCGGACTTCCCGGGACAGGATCACCCACAGCGCCAGTCCCTGGCTGGCGTCTTCATGAAAACCGGTATCCGCTCGGTGCTGTTCGTGGTGCTCAGCTTCGTGGTGGCCCACAACATTCTGTACATCTATATCGAGCCGCTCCTGCAATCTTCGGGCTTGTCCGCGAAGGTGGACGTCATCTTGTTTGTCTTCGGCTCGGGCTCCATCGTCGGCCTATGGATCGTCGGGGTCATGGTCGACCGCCGGCTGGCACGCCTGTCCATCGCCAGCATCAGCCTGTTTGCCGTGGCTGCCCTGATACTCGGCCTGTGGGGCGACAGCCCGGCCATGGTTTATTTGTCCGTTGTGCTGTGGGGAGGCGCCGTCGGAGGCTTCGCGACGATCACGCAAACCGCATTGTCACGCTTTGCCGGCAATTCGGTGGACGTGGCCCAGTCCATGTACACGACCGGCTGGAACATCGCAGTGGCTACGGGCGGGATCGTTGGCGGCCTCTTGCTGGATCGCACGGGCCCCGCGTCCTTCGCCTGGGTGACGATTGGCATCCTGGTCACTTCTTTGCTGGGCACGGTCCTGGCCATGAACAGGGCCTTGGCACGCCAGGCTCGATAGAAGGTCCTCCAGCGGCCTAGCCCGGAATGCAAAAAGCCCCTGCCTGAAACCAGGAAGGGGCTTTGCCGATTGATGGCGACTGCGTCTTCAGAACTTCGCGGTCGCTTGTACGACGACGCCAATGACCCGGCATTCGTCGCTGTAGAGCATCTTCGGGTAAGTGGGATTCAAAGGCACCAGGTAACGCTGGCTACCTTCCTGCACCAGCTTGCGAAAGATCGCCTCGCAACTGCCGGGGCACTGCACGACCACCAGTTTGCCCGGCTCGGCCGCAATGGCCGGATCGACCAGGATCAACATATCCTGGCTGATGCTCAGGCCACTGGGGGCGATCATCGCGTCACCGACCACCACCAGCCAGAACGCCGCGCCCTGGGACTGGTAATCGGTCAACTCGTAACGCTCCGGCACATAGGACGGCTGGCCATCCTCGCGGACTTCACCGGCATTGCGCCAATCGCTGACGGGATAACGGAAGTACGGGTTGTACTTGTGCAACAGCGAAGGCTGGTCCTCCAGGGGCTCGCCATCGTCGCCGACCATGGGTTTCTCACGAACCACCAGCACCACTTCCAGGAACCCCATGCCGATCTCTTCCAGCACTCGGTTCATGTCCTCGATCTTGGGCTGGCGCCGCTTGCTCAGCCAATGGCCGATGCCGCCTTGGGACATGCCCAGGCGCTCGGCGAGCTTTTCCTGCGTGACCTTGCGGCCTTTCATGTTGGCCTTGACCAACTCGATCCATTTATCCATGGCCGGAACAATACGTTGTGTATTTCCCGCCTCAACACACAAGTTGTAGTATTTGAAATGGCGTCACAATTACAATACGTATTAACCTACGCCTGCCCCCCTCTTTCCTTTCATCCAGACAAGGCAGAATTCATGAACACAAGCAGCAAGGACGTGCCGGAACTCGAGACAGAGGCCACATTAAGTTCGCTCAAGGGCAGCCACGCCGCGCGGCGAGCGATGGACTACTACCTCAACCCAACCCCAGGCGAAGGGGAAAAGGAGGAAAAATTCTTCGAGATCAGGAGCAACCTCAGCAGCGAGGAAGCCATGATCCATGCATCCGACCTGCTACGTTGCGCGGCCGCTACCGCCTATGACGCAGCCAGCGGCCTGCGCGGCCCCAATCGTGACCTGGCGTTCTCGGTGGTGCATATGATCGACCTGGCCAAGGCCCTGGTGGACAAGTCCCTGGAAGGCCAGCGGTCGTGAGTCGAATTGACGTGCATGCCCCAGCTGGCAAGCGCCAGGAACGGGGAAATCAGGAATGGGAAAAAAAATTTCCAACAGGCAGGGAAAAACATTTGACTTGCAAATGATAATGATTATTATTGCAAGCAACTGATCGCGAGATCGGTCGATAGCCCAAAGGACCTTAGGTCGGACCTTTGGATTATCTCCTCATCAGGCTAATCACGGTTTTTGACCCGGCTTTTTGCCGGGTCTTTTTTTTGGCCAGTTTTTCTGGCTTGGCTTCAGGCTAATGAAGACTGGGTACTGCTAAAAATAATGGCGGCGATGATAGCAAAAGAATGTCCTTTTGCAAGAGAACGCCTGTCGTAAACCGCTCTGGAATCTCAATGTAGCGCTTGAGAATCAATCGCATACACACTAAGCTTCACGAGCGTCAAGGACGACGCCCCCTTCTTTTACCCCCTCCGATGTGTAGAGTAACGGTCACAACAATCCTGTACAGGAACCAACCATGACCGTGGGCAATCACTCTTCTTTCCATATCAGCGCTGATTTCGACAGCGGCAACATCGACGTACTGGACACCAGCAACCCACTGCAGGTGCAACTGGCCATCCGCCCGGATACCCAGAGCCCGCATTTCCAGTGGTTTCACTTCAAGGCCAGCGGCCTGCATGTCGGCCAGGAGCACTGGTTTCGCCTGACCAATGCCAGCCAGTCGTCCTATGGCAAAGCCTGGACCGGCTATCAGGCCGTTGCCTCCTATGACCACGTGAACTGGTTTCGCATCCCCACGATCTTCGAAGGTGACGCCCTGCGCTTCAATCTCGAGGCCACCCAGACCCACGCCTGGTTCGCCTACTTCGAGCCCTACAGCCGCGGTCGCCACGACTGGCTGATCGAGCAAGCGATGAACAAGGCCGGCACCGAGCTGCTGGCGGTGGGCAAGAGCGTCGAAGGCCGGGACATCCAATTGCTGCGCAAGGGCACGGGCGCCCCTGGTCAGCGCAAGATCTGGATCATTGCCCAGCAGCATCCCGGCGAGCACATGGCCGAATGGTTCATGGAAGGCGTGATCGAGCGCCTGCAGCGTCACGATGACCAGGAACTCAATGCCCTGCTGGCCAAGGCCGATCTGTACCTGGTGCCGAACATGAACCCGGACGGCGCCTTCCACGGCAACCTGCGTACCAATGCCAAGGGCCAGGACCTCAACCGCGCCTGGCAGAGCGCCAGCCAGGAACTCAGCCCGGAAGTCCTGTTCGTCCAGCAACAGATGGAACAGTACGGTGTCGACCTGTTCCTCGATGTTCACGGCGACGAGGAGATCCCCCACGTGTTCACCGCTGGCTGCGAGGGCAACCCAGGCTATACCCCGCACCAGGCCAAGCTGGAAGAACACTTCCGCAGTCATCTCAAGCGCCAGACCCGGGATTTCCAGACCACCCACGGCTACACCCGCGACAATCCCGGCCAAGCCAACATGACCCTGGCCTGCAATGCCGTGGGAGAGAAGTACGGCTGCCTGGCACTGACCCTGGAGATGCCGTTCAAGGACCACGACGATGCTCCCAATCCGCTCACGGGCTGGTCGGGCAAGCGCTCCATGCAACTGGGCAAGGACGTCCTGAGTACCCTGGCCGACCTGGCCGATAGCCTGCGCTGATGCCGGACGACGACTGCGCGATCCCTTCGCGCAGTCGTGCCAATCTCAAGCCACCGGTATGCGCAAACAGTCGTCCGGCCCCAGCAGCCGACCATCGGCGGAGCGCAACTCCAGGGCTCGCAGCGGTTGCCGGGTCTGGCGATCGACCAGGCGCGAATGCGCCTCCCCCTCCTCGTAGAAGAATGCCTCGCCCCATTGGCGCAAGCCAATGATCAGCGGGAACAGCCCCCTGCCCTTGTCCGTCAGCACGTACTCCTGGTAAGCGCTGCCATCGGAGGCTGGTATCACCTCCAGCACGCCATGCTCCACCAGGGTCCGCAAACGCGCGGAGAGGATGTTCTTGGCCATGCCGAGGTTGCGCTGGAATTCGCCAAAACGACGAATGCCGTCAAAGGCATCACGCACGATCAGCAAGGACCACCAGTCGCCAATGGCATCCAGGGAACGGGCCACCGGACATTCGGCGTCTGGCAGGCGGGTGCGTTTAACCATGGTGCAGGTGCTCCGATTGCGCTGGAAAGTGGTTGCAATATAAAACCATGATCACTACCGTACAACTGGTTTCATAATGAAACCCATACGGAGTGCGTCATGTCACATCCACCAGCAACGCCCCTGCTCTCGCCCAAGATCGTCCTGCTGTTCGCCACGGCCTGCGGCCTGGCCGTGGGCAACGTCTACTACGCCCAGCCATTGCTCGATGCCATGGCCCGCTCCTTCGGCCTGGCACCTGCCACGGTGGGCATCGTCATCAGCCTGACCCAGGTGGGCTACGGTGTGGGCCTGCTGTTGCTGGTCCCCCTGGGGGACCTGGTCAACCGGCGCCGGCTGATCGTCAGCCAGACACTGCTCTCGGTCGTGGCCCTGCTGGCCGTGGCCCTGGCCCCCAATAGCGCGTGGTTGCTACTGGGCATGGCCGGCATCGGCTTGCTCGCCGTGGTGACCCAGGTGCTAGTGGCCTACGCCGCGAACCTGGCCCCACCGCAACAACGTGGGCACGTGGTCGGCATGGTCACCAGCGGCGTGGTACTGGGCATCCTGCTGGCACGCACCGTGGCCGGCACCATGGCCGACCTGGCAGGCTGGCGCTCGGTCTACCTGCTGTCTGCCGGGCTGACCCTGCTGGTGGCCCTGGCGCTCTGGCGCGTCCTGCCGACCACCGAGCAAGCGCCTGCCGTCCAGGGCTACGCGAAGCTGCTGGGCTCAATGCTGCAGTTGTTCAAGGAAGAAAAGGTCCTGCGCGACCGGGCGGTCCTGGCGATGTTGACCTTTGCCGCGGCCACCACCCTATGGACTCCGCTGGTACTGCCGCTCAGTGCCGCACCGCTGTCGCTCAGCCACACCGAGATCGGCCTGTTCGGCCTGGCCGGCGCGGCGGGCGCCCTGGGCGCGGCGCGAGCCGGACACCTGGCCGATCGCGGCCTGGCCCAATGGACCAGTGGCCTGGCCCTGGGCCTGATGCTGCTGTCCTGGCTGCCCATCGCCTTCACCCAATCGTCCCTTTGGGCCCTGTTGCTGGGAGTGATCGGCCTCGACCTCGGCCTGCAGGCCATCCACGTCACCAGCCAGAGCCTGATCTACAGCGTGCGTCCCGAGGCCCAGAGTCGCCTGGCTGCCGGCTACATGCTGTTCTATTCCATCGGCAGTGCCAGTGGCTCCATTGCCGCCACCACCACCTACGCCTGGAGTGGCTGGATCGGCGTCTGCCTGCTGGGCGCCGGTATCACCGCCGTTGCCCTGGGCTACTGGCTGTGGAGCCTGAGCCCGCAGCAGGCTCGCGAACGCACCTGCGCAGAGCCACCTCAGAACCCCACGTCCAGCACCACGTTGTCCAGGTAGGTGCCGGCCGGCGGCGTGTTCTGGTCGGTATAGATCCTGGCGTTGTAGTTGAACACCTGGCTACCGGTACCCAGGCCGTTGCCGGGATTGACCTCGGCATCGGTACTGGAGCGCCGGGCACTGCCGACGCTGCCCCAGCGGGTGGTCCCGGCACTCTTGAAGATGTCATAGGCCAGGTAATTGCCACTGGAGACCATGCGCCGCCGACCGCCAACGCTGATCGGGTTCTGGCCGTCGCTCAAACCCACGGTATAGGCACTGCCCTTGGTACAGGCCAGGTTGATGGTCTGGCCGCTGACCGTGGCGAAGGCACTGACCACCGGTGCGCTGCCGAAGCTGATGTTGGGTGCGGTGATCACGCAATCGTTGGACACCGTCATGTTCACCGTGAGGCTCTGGGTACCACTGCCGACATCCCGCCCCAGGCAGACGCCCAGCAGGCCGATTCCCGAGCAATAGTTCCAGCTCCAGAAGATGCTCAGGTTCTCGGTATAGACCCCCGCCGCGACATTGCTGCCGGTGACGGTACCCAGGTAGATCGGCACCGTCTTGGCCACCGTGGGGCTGCCCAGCAGGCCCAGCAGGTCGATGATCGAATTGCGTGCGAAGTCGAACGCAGTGCCCCGGGTAATGGGATAGCTGGTGCTGTTGTTGGCATACAGGGTGTAGTTGATGACATCGCCGGTGGGCCCGACCATGCCGCTGGTGCTGGAGGTGATGGTGGCGTAGAAGTGGTCGGTGGTGGCCAACAGCGACAACAGCGCGCCGGTGCAGCTCAGGCCCGCATTGGTGGTAGAGGCCGGCTGGGAAGTGGTGCGCACCAGGATCGAGCTCACCGTACCGAAGCTCGCCGGGACCGTACTGACCGTACTGCACAAGGCCTGGGCCGATGTTGCCAGCAGGCCCGCCACCAGCCCCAGCAGTCCTTGCACCCCCGCTTTGCTCCCTACTCCCTTGAGATCCACCTTGCACACTCCTTCGCATCGTGTGGCGACAGTCATTGACAGACCAGCGGGCCGATCAATGGCACCTGCTGCTGTTGCATATCGATATCGAACTGCACCTGGCAGCCCTTGCCGTCCGCCAGGCCCACCTCCAGGGTGTTATGCGCCGAGAGGTTCTCCAGGTACACCAGGCCATCCCAGCCCACCACCGCCCGCGCCCCACTCGGCTGGTGAGTGACGGTACTGCCCAGGGGCAGTTCCTGCTGGTGGGCATCCACCAGGACGATGCTGGCGGCGATCACCCGGGTCAGCGGAAACTCCAGCAAATAGCCGCTGCCACGGCGTACCGCGACCCGTTGCTCGACATTCGGGCTCTGCACATTGCTCGGCAGGTTCAACGGATCGATCTCGTACTTGCCGCGGTAGTAGGCGCTGCTCCAGGGCACCAGCAGATGGCCGTTCTGGTCGGTCTGGCCCACCAGTTGGTTCTCATAGCGCACCGGGATGTCCTTGTAGCCACCGGTGCTGACCACCACGAACGCGTCGTCGATACGGTTGGCGGCGAACACCTGGCGGTCCATCCACACCAGCGAGCCACTGGCATCGGCCCAGCGCGTCTCGGCTTCACGCGTGCCATAGACCCCGGCCTGCAGGCGCACCGACTGCAAGCGCCAGGTGACATCGGCCTGGCGATAGTCCGGGCCATCGCCGGTGGCATAACCGAGGTTGTAGCCCACGCCGCCCTCCAGCGGCACCGAGCGGCTGAAGTTGACCCGCTGGCGATTCTCCCCATTCTTGCTGCGCTCGTTACTCAGGCTCAAGCTGCCGTGCAGGTCGAACGGGATCACCAATTGCGCCTGCATGGCCCACTGGCTATTGCCGATTTCGCGGTTGGCCGACAGATAGAAACTGCTGTTGTGCCACAGCGGCTTGCTCCAGGTCAGGTTCAGCAAACGGGTGCGGGTCGCGTCTGCCGCGCGCACATCGAAATACCCCGCCCCCAGGCTGCCGAAGCGCTCCAGGTTGAGGCTCAGGGTCAGTTGTTCGCTGCGCTGGCTGAGGCTGGTGTAGGGCCTGTCGACCACCGTCAGGTCGGCGTATCGGTCGCGGCGCTGCATGCGCTGGTAGGCCAGGCTGTAGCGCTGGCTGTTGTATTGGTAGCCGAAGCTCAATTGCTGGCCACCGCTGCCGTCGAAGCGGCTCTGGCTGAGCGCGGTGTTGAGCACGCCGAACTGCCCCAGCCGCAGGTTGCCCCCCAACCCGCCCAGGGCCAGGGACTGCGAGCCCTCGGCATGGCTTTCCAGGGTCAGGCTGTCGCTCAAGCCATAGCGCAGGCTGGCGGAGGTCACCCCCGGGCCATAGCTGAAGTCCCGCAGCGTGTAGTCCTGGCGCAAGGTCCCGGCAGCCACCGAGAAATCCGTCAGGCCCTTCTGCAACAGGGTGCTGGTGACATAGAACGGCACCGTGGTGGAGACCTGCCGCCCCAGGGCGTCGGTGGTGACCACCACGGCCTCGCCGGCGCCATTGATGAAGGGGATGTTGGTCAAGGTATAGGGGCCAGGTTGCAGTTCGGTGCTGCTGGACTTGTAGCCGTTGATGAACAAGTCCACCGAGGACGGTATCGCAGCCTCCCCGGCGAACTGTGGCAAGGGATAGGTCACCAGGTCCGGGCGCACGCCGAAGTCCCGGGACACCTGCACCCCACCCAGGCGCACCGAACTGCTCCAGGGCAAGGCGCCGCTGACCACGTCGCCGGCCTCGTAGGTGAGCAAGCGCTCGTCATCGGAAAAGCGCCAGGTGGTGTCATAGCGCCGATAGCCGTTGTTCAAGGACAGGTCGCGAGCCCCGGACAGGGTCCGCCGGTACTGCCCGGTATTGGACAAGGTTCCCCAGGAGTCGAACAACCGCACCTCGTTGCCCGCTGCCAGGTAGGTCCCGCCATCGTCGGTGTCGTTCAGGTACAGGTCATAGTTGAGCACTGCGCCGAAACTGCTCAGCGCCGGGGTCCGCGGATAAACCTGGCGACTGCCGATGAGTTGCTCTGGCAGCCAATCCGGCGGCACGTCCAGCAACAAGCGCTGGCCCTGGCTGTCATAGTCGCTGTGCAAGCCCGGCAGGGCTTCGAGATCGACGTCTCGATCCAGCGCCTGTGGCAGCTTGACGCCGGTCTCCCGCAGGGCCTGGGCCTGCATGTACAACCGTCCCGCCCGCTGCTCCACCGCCACCACCTTGCCTGTGTCCATCTGATTGATCACCAGCTCCAGGAACAACTGTGCATCGGCCATCGACTCCATGTTCGCCGGTGGCGGGGGCAGCTCACCGGCCTGCAGAGGCGCGGACAGTGCCAGGCCCCACAGGCCTGCGAGCACTCCACTCCAGCACCGGAAACGACGAGCCGAGTCCTGGCTCATGGCGGGTTCAAGTCCATCTATGGACATCTCCATCCCTGGGCGGAGGCGCTACTGCGGGCGCCTCCGTCCGTACCTCCCCCTTGCCGCCAGCATCCGGGCGGCGATCAGCCCACCGCTCAGCGTGAAGGCGGCAGGTCCTGGACCTGCGGTGCACCATTGATCCGCAATTGCAGGTTCGCATCGCTCGCCAGGGTCTCCGGCAACGGCCAGCGCATCACGGCCCCAGGCAACACGTAGCCCAACAGGCCCGGCGCCAGGGGACGGCTCTGCCCGCCCTGCTTGAAGGCAACATCCGTCAGCCGCGCATGCACAGCCCCCTGGTTACGCATTTCGAGGAAGGTCTTGCCCTCGGCGTTCACCTTGCGCCAACTCAGGTTCGGCACGCCGATGCTCTTAGGGTCCCTGGCCCGGGTCGTATCCTCCTTGCTCCACAGCCCCGCGCCATAGGCGAACAGCGGCACCGAATAACGCATCTGGAAACGGATGGCGGCCACGCTCTTGGCCTCCTCCTGGGAAGTGGCGGGCGTGGGGGAAGGAATCTCGTCGATGATGATCCGGTACGCCAGTTCCTGCCCCGGCGCAATGTCCCGGGTCCGGGTCAGGCGCACCAGTTGCTTCTGCCCGGGCTCGATCTTCGCCACCGGCGGGCTACCGATGACATCGCGCTGGTTCTGGTACTGATCGGCAAAATCACTCTGGCTCCAGGCGAAGACCCGGATCTGCAGGTTGGCAGTCTCGCTGCCACGGTTTTCCAGCCACAACGCGCTGGCCTGCTGGTCCGCCTCCAGCACCGGATCGATAGGCCAGATCAATACCGAACTGGCGGCCCAGGCTCCCGGGGCGCCGGACAACAGCCCGGCCAGTATCAGGTAACTGCAGGCCCGCAGGCCCCGTACAGATAAACGCATACTGCTACTCCTTGTCCGCCTGCCGGCTGGTCGTTGAATCGCCCCATCACCACGACAGCTGCACCTGCAGCACATCGCTGTACGTCCCCCCAGGCTGATTGCCCGGCAACTGCACCTGTCCATAGATCGGCAGGCTGATGTTATTGGCATCGCTGTAGGCCACCGCCACGCTCTGGCCGATCCCCAGGCTCTGGCTGTAGGCCGCATCCCGAAACAACTTGTACGCCACGCGGGCGGTACCGCTGGCGATCTGCATGTTCCGCCCGCCGTTGTTGTATTGGCCTCCATCCACCGTCATGTTCAGGGTCACCCCCGGGGTGCACTGCAATTGCACGCCACCGGTCAGGGCCACGTTCACCGTGGCGGTGGACAACGCCGACTGTGTACCGAATGCCAGGCTGCCGTAGTTGCTGACGCCCCCCACCACCAGGCAACCGGCAACGATGCTCGCGCTGACCTGGAAGCTCTGGCTCAGCGCTGCCCACACCGGCCAGGACAAGGCGCTGATGCCGGCCAGGGCCAATGCGGCAACGCCATGGCGGGCCATCGCATCAGAAACTCAACACGACCGAAACGGTATCGGTGTAGGTACCCGCCGGCAGTCCCGCCTTGCCTGTGGCCTTGCCATAAAGGTTGACGCTCTGCGCTGCCCCAGTGCTGGCGCCCAGGTTGATCACGCCATTGATCGCCACCAGCTGGGTATGGGCCGAGTCGGTGTACAGGTCGTAGGGCACGTAGTTGGCCACGCCGTCGTACAGCGCCCGGGTCCCGCCGGTGGATTTACCGTCGTTGATCCCGGCGGCAATCTTCAAGGTCGGTGAAGTGCCGCTGGAGCACTGGATCGACAAGGCCCCGCCGCCGCCCTGCAAGACCTGGGCATCCGCCTCGGTGAACAGGCTGTTGGTGGTGCCGAAGTTCAAGGCACCGAAGTTCAGGCCAGTGGTACCGCCCACTCCATTGACCAGGCAACTGCTGGTGAGAATCAGCGAAGCGCTGATCTGCCCGGTCACGGTGGTGGCGGCCTGGGCCTGGTTGAACAGGATCAGGCCCAGCAATGTCAGGCCCAGCCTGGATACGAATGCGTGCATCATGTGCGACCCCTGAGGCTTGTTCCGTCAAGCGTGAAGATCAGAGCAGGTATCGCCCCGCCCCGAATACCGGTATCAGAAGGTCAATTGCACGGACACCGTGTCGGTATAGGTACCCGCCGGCAGCCCGGCCTTGCCCACGGCCTGGCCATAGATGTTCACGGTCTGCGCCACGCCGGTGCTCGGCGCCAGGGCGATCACGCCGTTGATCGCCAGTAGCTGCGAATGCCCGGCATCGGTGTACAGGTCGTAGGGCACGTAGTTGGCCACGCCGTCGTACAGCGCCCGGGTCCCGCCGGTGGACTTGCCGTCGTTGCTGCCCCCCTGCACGGTGAGGCTCGGCGTGGTGCCGGCCGAGCACAGGATCGACAAAGCGCCGCCCCCGCCCCCCAGCACCTGGCCGCTGGCCGTGGTGAACAGGCTGTTGGTGGTACCGAAGTTCAGGGCGCCGAAATTCAACCCGGTGGTACCGCCCACCCCGTTGACCTGGCAACTGCTGGTGAGGATCAGGGTCGAGGTGATCTGCCCGGTGACGGTGGTCGCTGCATTGGCCGTGGAGGCCATGAGCAGGCCCAGCAATGGCCAACCGATTCTGGATACAAGCGCGTGCATGGTGTACGTCCTCTCGTGGTTTACCAATCCAGCGTGATGGTCAGGGTGTCGGTGTAGACCCCTGCCGGAACCGCGCGGGTATTCGCGACCACAGAGCCGAACACCGGAATGGGGATCCGGCTGCCGCTGCTCACTGCGAAATTGCGCTGCTGGCCGATGCTGTAGCTGTCGCTACCGGAAGCATCGACGAACAATCGATAAGGGATGGTCAGGCGTCCATTGCTCAGGCGCCGGGTCGTACCGTCGCCATTGAGGCCGCCGTTGATGCTCACCGTGAAGCCGGTGACAGAGGGATTGCAAGCCACCTGCAACTGGCCGTCGGCACTGTTGGTGAGGCTCGCCTTGATCGGGTTGACCCAGGTCGGCCCCTGCTGGCCGAAGTCGAGCATGCCCGGGTCCGTGACGGGGTGGGTGGCGGAACCACCACTACTGACCTGGCAACTGGCGGTGATCACCAGGCGCGCCTGGAACTGCCCACTGATGGCCGCTTGCGCATCGTCGACCACCAGGCACAGCGAACCCAGGGCGATGATCGTCCAGGTCTTGCCTTTCATTGCACCCATCCCGGTTCCATCAGGACTCCCATCCGAGCCGCCCAGCCACAACGGCTTCTTCCTGTTCTGCCCGGGTCCCCCGTGGCAGCGTTAACGACCCTGGCCCTACCAGGTCAAGGTCACCTTCAATACGTCGGAATAGCCCCCGGCCCGGGGAATCTCGGCCAAGGGCTCGATACGCCCGTACAGGGGCAGGTCCACCGTGCCGGAATCCGGCACCCGGCCGCTGACCGGGACATTGACCGGCAACGGGATACGTCGCGCCGGGTCCTGGTAGAGACGGTAAGGGATCGGCTTGCCGGAAGAATCATCGCCAGCCAGGTAGCGCACTTCACCGACGCCACCGTGCAGGCCGCCATCGATGCGCATCTGGTAGGGGGTATCGGGATTGCACTCCAGGCGTGGCTGGCGACTGCCACCCAGCGCCGCGCCCAATGGGCCGCGGGAATCATCCAGCCGTGCGGTGATACCGAAGTCCAGGGTGCCGAGCTGGGCCACCCCGGCGTCGCGCTGTTGCCCCACCAACTGGCAGCCACGCGCCACATCGACCCTGACTTGCACCTGCAAGTCAGCGGCTCCTGCCGTTACGCCGAGCAATGCGCTCATGACTGCCAAACCCTTACATCCATTCAAGGCCTCGATTCCCTGATGAGAAGCATTAGCTGCCATGAGGTTAGCAACCCGGGCCAAAACCGCCAGTTGCGTACCAATTTGCCCCAGGGCACGCGCGCAGCCACGGCCCTGCCTTTTCGAGATCGCCAGACGACTGGATTTCCATTGGCCAATTGGCTGCGGTGCTTTTAAGGTGGGCACCCCGGAACCACCAGAGTCATCGCCATTGGCCGCTTTACCGCCAACACCTGTATCGATCCCAAGGCGCTGGCGTTCTACCTGGCCCGACCGGCAAACGGCAGCACACGCCGGGTCGACCCAGGATCACTTTCACCACAAGGCCCGGAACCTGGACTACATCCTGGGCCCTGGCCAGTTGCAGGACGTCGGCCCCAAACATCCACTCGACCGAGTAGCCCCATGAGATCCATCACCGTTACCGAACTGGTCTGCCTGCACCTGCAGGATGCAACGCTCAAGCATTCATCGCTGTTTGGCCTGGAGCGTTTCTCTGCCGCTGAACTTGCGGCAAAAGGCTATGAACGAGTGGGTGATCCCCGGGACTTCCACCTGTATGAAAAAAACTGCGCGACACGCCATCACCAGCGAACACTGGAGGTGGGGTTCAAGTGCTACTTCCGCGATCGTCAGCTGGTCGGCAGTGGCTTCAACCTGTCTCCCGGGGCCCGCCTGACGTCCATGCTCAAGTACAGGAAACGCCTCGCGGCACGGGACAACACGCCCCCTTCGCAACTGGCGTTTTATTTTTCGGGCGACAAGAAAGAAGGCGCCGTGATTCTCGATGACCGGCACGTAATGCGTTTCAACCAGTGGAGCCACCAGGGCGCCTACCTGATAGCGACACTGGAGAGCGACCTCGACCTGAGCAACCCGCTGGGCAGAACCTCCACCAAGGCGGTGAAAATGACCCTTGAACATCACAGCCTGGAATCGATGCGGGATGGCGCCAGGAATCCCAGGCATCCCTCGGCATTTCGCCAACTGGCTAAAGCACTGCACGATGCAAGCATTTGACGGGGAACAGATCGTCCCTCTGGCAGAAGCGCGTTAGTGCGCCATTCAAGATGGCCAGCCGCAGGTGCTGTCGGCGTTTGACGTGAGCCCGGCCATTCATGCGCACAGTCTCGCAGAGCTGGACAGCCCTGGAGCAAAGGCCGGGGACCCGCCCCTTGCGCCCGATGACAGGACCTTCCAGGCGGACCGCAGCGGCCGCAGGATCGACCTCACCCTGACTGCCGATTGCCCCAGCCAACAGGGGCGAACCGCTCTGAACTTCAGGCTCCTGAAAACCTAGTGCCCCCTGGCCCGTCGGCGCAAAACCGCCCAGGCAGCAAAAACCGCCGATCTCCTTTATCCTGCCCGCCCTTCTCCTGCTTTCGAGTGTTGACGCTGTTCATGGATACCCTTGCCCAACTGCGGGCCGGCCAGCTGGCCGGCATCAAGCGCCTGGACCTGTCCTGTGGCCTGACTGAGTTCCCCCGGGAGATCTTCGATCTCGCCGACTCCCTGGAGATCCTCAATCTCAGCGGCAACGCCCTGCGCAGCCTGCCCGACGACCTGCACCGGCTGCCCCACCTGCGCATCCTGTTCTGCTCGGACAACCTGTTCAGCGAACTGCCCCAGTGCCTGGGCCGTTGTGCACACCTGAGCATGATCGGCTTCAAGGCCAACCGCATCGAACGGGTTCCGGCCGCCGCCCTGCCGCCCCAGCTGCGCTGGCTGATCCTCACCGACAACCGCATCGAGGAACTGCCGGACGAACTGGGGCGGCGCCCGCTGCTGCAAAAACTCATGCTGTCCGGCAACCGCCTGAGCGCGCTACCGCAAAGCCTGGAGCAGTGCCAGCGCCTGGAGCTGCTGCGGATCGCCGCCAACCGCCTGACCGAACTGCCGCCGTTCCTGCTGGCCTTGCCGAGCCTGACCTGGCTGGCCTATGCCGGCAACCCACTGGAATCCCAGGTCGATGCCGCAGCCCTGGCATCCACACCCAGCATTCCCTGGGAGCAACTGGTGCTGGCACAGCGCCTGGGCGAAGGCGCTTCCGGGGTGATCCACCAAGCGCAGTGGCAGGCTCCCGGCCAGCCGCCACGGGCCGTGGCGGTCAAGCTGTACAAGGGCCAGATGACCAGCGACGGCTCACCGCTACACGAAATGCATGCCTGCATCAGCGCCGGGCTGCACCCCAACCTGATCCGGGTCGAGGGCCGCATCACCGGCCACCCCCAGGGCCAGGACGGCCTGGTGATGCAGCTGATCGACCCCAGCTATGCCAACCTCGCCGCGCTGCCGAGCCTGGACTCCTGCTCCCGGGACGTCTACCCGGAAGGCGTCCGCTACAACGCCACGGTCATCCTGCGCATGGCCAGGGGCATCGCCTCGGTCGGTGCCCATCTGCACGCCCAGGGCATTACCCACGGCGACCTGTATGGCCACAACACCTTGTTCGATGCCCAGGGCGACTGCCTGCTCGGGGACTTTGGCGCGGCCTCCTTCCACACCCAGGACGACACACCCCAGAGCCAGGCCCTGCAACGCCTGGAAGTACGGGCCTTCGGCATCTTGCTGGAGGAATTGCTCGATCGCCAGGATGGCTCGCTGGCCCCGGCGCAGCACCAGGGCCTGCGGGAACTGGTGCAACGTTGCCAGCAACCGCACGTCCTGGCGCGCCCGGCTTTCGAGCAGGTGATCCGCGAGTTGGACAACCTCTAGAAACGACTTCGCCGGCCAGCAGGCCCCCTTGCGGGAGCCCACTGGCCGGCGAACGAACCGTGCGGCGCGGCTTAGCCAGCCAGGCCGACGAACATATCCTGGACGTCGTCGTGGTTATCCAGGCCTTCGAGGAACGCCTCGACTTCGGCCATCTGCTCATCGCTCAGGCCACTGACCGGGTTCTTCGGCTGGTAGCCCAGCTTGGCCGACAGCACGGTGAAGCCTTGCTCCGGCAGGGCCTTCTGTACGGCGTCCAGGTCCGCAGGCTCGGTCAGGAACAGGGTCGCGCCCTCTTCGCCCGGCTCGAAATCCTGGGCGCCGGCCTCGATGGCCGCCAGCTCCGGATCGGCATCCGGGGTGTCCGGCGAGGCTTCGATCATGCCCACGTGGTTGAAATCCCAGGACACCGAACCCGAAGCGCCCAGCTGGCCCTTGCGGAAGGCCACGCGGATTTCCGCTACGGTGCGGTTGACGTTATCGGTCACGCACTCGACGATCAGCGGCACCTGGTGCGGGGCGAAACCTTCGTAGGTCACGCGGTGGTACTGCACGGTCTCGCCCAGCTGGCCCGAGCCTTTCTTGATCGCACGCTCCAGGGTTTCGCGAGGCATCGAGGCCTTTTTCGCTTGCTCGACCACCAACCGCAGGTGGGCGTTGGTGGCTACATCAGCGCCGTTGCGTGCAGCGATGGTGATCTCCTTCACCAGCTTGCCGAAGATCTTGCCCTTGGCATTGGCTGCTGCTTCTTTGTGTTTAACCTTCCACTGTGCGCCCATTACTCACTCTCTTTGATCTATGGCGTCGAGTTGGATTTGGCCGACGCGAGGCGCAAGTTTATACGTCCTCTGGGCCCTGATCGACCAAAAAGTCAGTAACCCGTCGCCTGGCCCGGGCTCGCGGCAATCGGGCCAGGCGCTCAGCAGGGCAGGACGCCTCAGGAACGCAGGGGCTTGGCCAACAGGCGCTCGCCAGGGACCGCCACAGGCTCTGGCTCACTCCCAGTGGGCCGGCTGTTCCAGAATGGCACCAGCAACAGCGCCGCCACCAGGGCGCAGCCGGCGAACAGCAGGAACACCGTCACCGTATCGAAGTAGCCCGGCAACAGGCCGCCGAGGATCGCCCCCACCGAACCGCAACCGTTGACGAAACCGGCCGCCGTGGCCCCGGCCCCGGCCGCGCCGAAATCGATGGCTGCCGCGCCGCTGATCATCGAGTCCGGTCCGTACAGGGTCAGGCCCATGACGAACAGCAGCGCCACCACCAGCGCCACGCTGCCGCTATGCAGCGCACCCATGAACAGTCCCAGGCTCAGGGTCAGGGCCAGCAAACTGAGGACACAGGCCGGCATGCGCCGGGCGCCGAACAGCTTGTCCGAGGCCAGGCCGATCATGATCGGCCCAAGCAAGCCGGCCAGCTCGAAGGCCGTGGGCACTATCGCCGCGCCGACCTTGCCCACCGAGGGCATCTGCTCGTAGACGATCACCGGCCCCCATAGCAGGATCGCGTAGCGCGCCGGCTTGAGCAGGAAGTAGGCCAGCCCCAGCACCAGCACCGTGCGGTTGCGCAAGATCGCCCGCAACGGCGCCCAAACCCCAAGGCGGCAACCCTGGGCAGGTTCCTGGGCCGCGGGCTCCTCCTCAACCGCCGGGAGGCCCACGTCCTGCGGGGTATTGCGCTGGAAGATGAAGAACAGCAATGCGGTCACACCCACCACCGCGGCGCTGGAGATGAACGCCGCATGCCAGGTCCCCACCAGGGTGTAGGCCCACCAACCGGCAAAGGGCGAGGCCACCAGGCCGCCAAAGGCGTAGCACGAACTCCACAGCCCCAGGACCCGTCCCCGTTGCTCGGCGGGAAAGAAACTCCCGATGTTCTTGCACAACCCCGACCAGCCGGTGGATTGCGCCAGCCCCTGGACCAGCATGCAGGTGGCGAACACCGGCAAGGTGGCGAAACTGCCCATGACCAGCGCCGCGATGGCGGAAATCAGCAGGCCGCCCAGTACCACCACCCGCGGGCCGAAGCGGTCGGCGAACATGCCCCAGGTGAACTGCCCCACGGCGTAGGCCGCCAGGTAGATGGCATCGAGGTTGGCCATGGCCATCTTGTCGAGGGTGAAGTCGGGATCGTCGGCGATCCCCAGCTTGGCGACGGAAAAGGCTTTGCGGGTGAAATAGAACGCCGCGTAGGCGATCCAGGTGATGGCGAAAATCTGCACGCGCCAACGTTTGATGGTGCCGATCTGCTTGTTCATCGTGATTCTGACCTCAGGGTGAGTGTGCCGGCAGGATGCAAAGCAAACGCCTGTGTTTTTTGTTGTTGAGCACGGCGGCAAGGCCCTTGTGGCGGGCGCTGCCGGTCAGACGGGGCCTGTTGCGCTCCCGGGCGGGAGGTTGCGAGCGCACGCACAGGCCCCAGGACCCGATGGCGGTCGACCGACCGGTCACCGGGCCTTGAAAGATGGAAGCAATTAGCAATTAATAAATGAAATCGATTTATCGTATTTCAAATATAAGCCCAGCTTGTAAGAGGCCCTCGCCATGTCGGTTTCCCATGCACAGTTGAAAGCCTTCCATGCCGTGGCCGTGCACGGCAGCTTCACCCGGGCCGCCGAACGCCTGTACCTGACCCAACCGGCCATCTCCGACCAAGTGCGCAAGCTGGAGGAGCGTTTCGGCGTCCTACTGTTTCATCGCAACAAGCGCTCGGTGCAGCTCACCGACCTCGGGCAGCGATTACTGGCCATCACCCAGCGCCTGTTCGTCGCCGAAGTCGAGGCCAAGGAGCTGTTGCAGGACTCCCAGGCCTTGCAGACCGGCAGCCTGGTGCTGGCGGTGGATGCGCCAGTGCACGTGCTGGCGCAGGTCGCCCGCTTCTGCCAGTTGTATCCGGGGATCAACGTGCGCATCGAGACCGGCAACACCGACGAATCCCTGCTGCGCCTGTTCAGCTACCAGGCCGACCTGGCCCTGCTGGGACGCGAGGTGGACGATGAGCGACTGTGGTCGCTGACCCTGTGCAATGACCCGATGGTGGCGTTCGTCTCGCGCAATCATCCCTGGGCCGAGCGCCAGTCCATCTGCCTGGCCGACCTCGACGATACGCCCATGGTGCTGCGGGAAACCGGCTCGGTGACACGCCAGATCGTGGAGGCGGAAATGCACCGTGCCGGGCTGCGGATCCGCCCGGCGATCCAGGTCGAGGGCCGGGAAGCGGCGCGCGAAGCGGTGGTGGCGGGTATCGGCGTGGGCGTGGTGTCGGCGGCGGAATTCGGTGCCGACTCGCGGATCTGCGCCCTGCCTATCGTCGACTGCCAGCAGCGCATGACCGAAACCCTGGTGTGCCTGCGCGAACAGCGCTCGCGACGGATCGTCGCCACCTTCCTCGACCTGGTGCTCGACAGCCAACCGTCCTCCCTGTAGCCGCTGTCGAGCCACGGTGAGGCTGCGCGAAGGTCCGCAGGACCTTGCCCCGCGCCTGCTACGCAGCCGTACACAGCCGTACACAGCCTGCGGCAGCGGCTACAGGGCTTGCGGGGCGAGACCGAGGAAGGCCTGGATCAGCCGCAGTTCCCGGCGCCGCTCCAGGCAACCGATCATGTGCTGGTTGACCAGGCCCGCGCCACGAAGCGGTACCACCCGCACCCGTGGGTCGTGGCCCACTTCCTGCGAGCTGACGATCCCGACCCCCAGGTGCGCCGCCACCGCCTCGGTCACCGCCTCGCGACTGTCCAGTTCCAGCAGCACCCGGGGCTGCACCTTGGCCAGGGTGCACGCCCCGTCGAAGGTGCGGCGGGTGATGGAGCTGGGTTCGCGCAGCACCATGATCACCTGGTCCAGTTGCTCGATGGCGATGCCTTCGGCCAGCTCCAGCCACTCATGGCCCTGGGGCACCAGGGCGCACATCCGCGACTGCCCGAGGCTGTGCAGGTGCAGGCCCTTGCGCTCCTCGACCTCGGTCAGCACCGCCACATCGGCATGCTCCGAGAGCAACGCGGCCAGGGTCTCCTGGGCGTTGCCCAGGCGCAGGTTGACGGTCACCCCCGGATAACGCTCGCGCAGGCGGGCCAGCATCGGCATGACCACGTGCGGGCCGTCCGCCGCCACTTCCAGGCGCCCGGTCAACAACTGGCGATTGGCCTCGAGCATGGCCTGGGCTTCTTCGGCGAGGCCGAACATCGCCCGGGTGATGGCCGCCAGCTTGGTGCCCTCCTCGGTCAGCTCCACCCGCCGGGCGGTACGTCGCAGGAGGGTGATCTGGTAGTGCTCCTCCAGGGCCTTGACGTGCCCGGTGACCGCCGGCTGGCTGATGAACAGGCGTGCGGCGGCCCGGGTGAAGCTGCCTTCACGGGCCACGGCATCGAACGCACGCAGTTGGAACAAATTCATATCTATCGGCCTCACTTATGGCAGGCATAACAACAAACAATTTGATTGATGATAAGGCAAATTGCAATTTAGTCGCCGTAGCTTGCTCCCATCATCTTCGAGGACACAGCATGAGCATCGCCGAGCCAATCCTGCTTACCCCCGGCCCCCTGACCACTTCCGCCCGTACTCGTCGGGCGATGCTGGTGGACTGGGGCTCCTGGGATCGCGACTTCAACCAGCTGACCGCCAGCCTGTGCGAGCAACTGCTGGCCATCGTCAACGGCCAGGCCACCCATCACTGTGTCCCCCTCCAAGGCAGCGGCACCTTCGCCGTGGAAGCCGCCATCGGCACCCTGGTGCCCCGCGATGGCAAGGTCCTGGTGCTGATCAATGGCGCCTACGGCCAGCGCCTGGCGAAGATCTGCAAGGTCCTGGGCCGCGCCTACAGCACCTTCGAGACCGCCGAAGACCAACCGACCACCGCCGCCGACGTCGATCGCCTGCTGGCCGCCGACAACGCCATCAGCCACGTGGCACTGATCCACTGCGAAACCAGCACCGGCATCCTCAACCCTCTGCCGGAAATCGCCCAGGTGGTCGCCCGCCACGGCAAGCGCCTGATCATCGACGCCATGAGCTCCTTCGGCGCCCTGCCGATCGATGCTGCCCAAGTGCCGTTCGAGGCCCTGATCGCCGCTTCCGGCAAGTGCCTGGAAGGCGTTCCGGGCATGGGCTTCGTCTTCGCCGAGAAACACGCCCTGGCCGGCGCCGAAGGCAACTGCCACTCCCTGGCCATGGATCTGCACGACCAACAGGCCTATATGACCAAGACCGGCCAGTGGCGCTTCACCCCACCGACCCATGTGGTCGCGGCCCTGCACGAAGCCCTGGTGCAATACAACGAAGAAGGTGGCCTGCCGGCACGTCACCAACGCTACGCCGACAACTGCCGGACCCTGCTCGAAGGCATGGCCAAGCTCGGCCTGCGCAGTTTCCTGCCCAGCCAGATCCAGGCGCCGATCATCGTCACCTTCCATGCCCCGCGTGATCCGCGCTACCAGTTCAAGGACTTCTACGAACGCGTCAAGGCCAAGGGTTTCATTCTCTATCCGGGCAAGCTGACCCAGGTGGAAACCTTCCGCGTCGGCTGCATCGGCGTGGTGGGGCCTGCGGGCATGCAATCGGCAGTGGACGCCGTGGCCCAGGTGCTGCGGGAAATGGAAGTGCTGGATATCTGATCGCCCCGACACCGTGCCCGCCGGGCACGGCCCGAACCCATTCGGCGAGCGTCCTCGCCTCTTGTACAGGTCCTTGAACGATGAACTACACCAACCCCAACCAGCTGCAAGCCGCGATCCTCGACTGGGCCGGCACCGTGGTCGATTTCGGCTCCTTCGCCCCGACCCAGATCTTCGTCGAGGCCTTCGCCGAGTTCGATGTCCAGGTCTCCATCGAAGAAGCCCGCGGCCCGATGGGCATGGGCAAGTGGGACCATATCCGCACCCTGTGCGACCTGCCGCAAGTGGCTGAGCGCTATCGCAAGGTCTTCGGCCGCACCCCGACCGATGCCGACGTCACCGCCATCTACGAGCGCTTCATGCCGTTGCAGATCGAGAAGATCGCCGAGCACTCGGCCCTGATCCCCGGGGCCCTGGAGGTCATTGCCAAGCTGCGTGAGCAAGGCATCAAGATCGGTTCCTGCTCCGGTTATCCGAAGATGGTGATGGATCGGGTGGTGGCTCTGGCCGCGACCAACGGCTATGTCGCCGACCACGTGGTGGCCACCGACGAAGTGCCCAACGGCCGCCCCTGGCCCGCCCAGGCCCTGGCCAACGTGATCGCCCTGGGTATCGACGATGTCGCCGCGTGTGTGAAGATCGACGACACCGTGCCGGGGATTCTCGAAGGCCGCCGCGCCGGGATGTGGACCGTGGCCCTGACCTGCTCGGGCAACGCCCTGGGCCTGACCTACGAGGGCTACCGGGCACTGGCCAGCGATACCCTGGCCAGCGAGCGCCAGCGTATCCACAAGCTGTTCGAGCCATCGCGCCCGCACTACATGATCGACACCATCGCCGACCTGCCCCAGGTGATCGCCGATATCAACCAGCGCCTGGCCCGGGGAGAAATGCCCCAGGGACAATAAGCCCATCGATCACGAACGACAGAACGGCGACTTTCACCCGTCGCCGTTTTTTTCATCGACTTGAGGCCAGAACCACCGTCCAAGCGACGAAAGCCCCCGGTACGCCAGGCAAACCTAAAAAAACCGGCTTACAGTTAAAGCACTCCGTCGCTCAAGAACGGAGGCTTCAGACCTGATGACCGAGGAATCCCGTATGCCGTGGAAAAACACCGAGGCGCGCTATAGCACCATGACGATCGCCCTGCACTGGCTGATGCTGGTGCTGTTGGCCGTGGTCTACGCCTGTATCGAATTTCGCGGCATCTTCCCCAAGGGCAGCGGCGGTCGCACCTTGATCACCGAGGCTCACTTCATGCTCGGCCTGACCGTATTCCTGCTCGTCTGGCTGCGGCTGTTCGCCCGGGCCCAGGGCGTGGCACCACGGATCGAGCCCACGCCGCCGTCATGGCAGAGGCTGCTGGCGACGCTGATGCACTGGGCGCTGTACCTGTTCATGATCGCCATGCCGCTGCTGGGCTGGCTGACCACCAGTGCCAAGGGGCACCAGGTGATGTTCTACGGCCTGGACCTGCCGTTGCTGCTGCACGAGGACAAGGCCCTGGCCAAACAGCTCCAGGGCTGGCACGAGTTGCTGGGCACCCTGGGCTACTGGCTGATCGGCCTGCATGCCCTGGCCGGGCTCTATCACCACTATGTGATGCGCGACAACACCCTGCAGCGGATGTGGCGCCAGCGCGGTCAGGCCTGACCGGTAAACCCGCGGCGTCCCTGCAACCCTCCGGTGTGGACGAAGATCAACCGACAACCCGGTGCGAAGCGCCCGGCCCGGACCTGCTCGTAAAGGGCCAGCAGGGCCTTGCCGGTGTACAACGGCTCCAGCGGTAAGCCGCTGGCCTTTTCGGTCTGCTCGATGAACGCCTCCAGCTCCCGGTCCACCTTGGCGAAACCGCCACGGCTGGCGTCCAGCAAGGCATAACCTTCGAGCGCCCTGCCCGCTTCCCCCAGGATACCGGCGACTTGCTGTGGCACTCCGTGGTCCATCGGCACCGCCAGGGCACCATGCACCGGGTGCGCACCGGCCTCGGCCAGGACCAGCCCGGCCAGCGTGGTACCCGTACCGGCGGCCAGCCACCAACCGTGATAATCGCTCCAGCCCAGGGCCGGCAGTTGCGAGCGCACCTGCTCCAGCAGCGGCACGCAGCCCAATGCACCGGCCAGGCCGCCGCCGCCCTCGGGTACCGGGTACAGGTCGGGGTACTGGGCCTGCCAGGGTGTCCAGAAGCCCGGTTGGTGGCGCGCCCGGTAGCCGCCGTAGCCAAGCCAGTGCAACTGCATGCCGAAGCGCTCCAGATCGAGCACGGTCGGGGTGTCCTGGCGCTGCCCGCGCAACAACCCGGCCGTGGCGAAGGCGAAACGCTGGCCGGCAGCGGCCAGGGCATGCAGGTGATTGGAATGGGCGCCGCCGAGGCTGATGATGCCCTGCGCACCCTGGCGGCTCGCTGCCTGCAGGTGGTGGTTGAGCTTGAACCACTTGTTGCCGCTGATCAGCGGGTCGATCAGGTCCAGGCGCAGTACCGCCACCTCGACCCCGGCCTGGTGCAGCCAATCCAGCTCCAGTCGCTGTAGCGGCGCCTGGGGCAAACGATCGAAGGACTCGGCAAGGGACATCGCGGGCAACTCGGCAGACAGGAAGGCGCATTCTAGCAACCCTGGACAAGATCGCTGGCCCCAACGAGACAGGCTTCGTGTAGCCGCTGCCGAAGGCTGCGCAAAGGACCGCAGGGCCTTCAGGGGCGAGATGCAGGTGCAGGGGTCGAGGATTGCCGTGCCCCTGCGGGGCAGGTAAGGAGTCGCGGCCGTCAGAGGCCAACGGGAAGGTGCTGGAATGGAAGATCGTCGGGCCCCTGCGGGGCAGGCGCAGCCTTCGGCAGCGGCTACAGGGCCGCTGCCGAGGCCGGAGGGATCAGAGTTCGGCAGCCAGGCGCGAACCCTGGTTGATGGCGCGCTTGGCATCCAGCTCGGCCGCCACATCGGCGCCACCGATCAGGTGCACGTTCTGCCCCGCGGCCACCAGGCCATCGTGCAGTTCGCGCAGCGGGTCCTGGCCGGCGCAGATCACCACGTTGTCCACCGGCAGGACCTGGGGCTCACCCGCTTCGCCGATGCGGATATGCAGGCCGGCATCGTCGATCTTCAGGTACTCGACGCTGTTGAGCATCTGCACCTGCTTGTTCTTCAAGCCAGTGCGATGGATCCAGCCGGTGGTCTTGCCCAGGCCGTCGCCGACCTTGCTCTTCTTGCGCTGCAGCAGGAACACCTGGCGCGCCGGAGCATGGGGTTCGGCCTTGATCCCGGCGATGCCACCGCGAGCCTGCAAGTGGGTGTCGATGCCCCACTCCTTCCAGAACGCCTCGCGATCCTGGCTGGTAGCCACGCCCTGGTGCACGAGGAACTCGGAGACGTCGAAGCCGATGCCGCCAGCACCGATCACCGCGACCTTCTGCCCCACCGGCTTGCGCTCGAGCAGCACGTCCAGGTAGCTCAGGACCTTGGCGTGCTCCACCCCGGGAATCGCCGGCACCCGTGGCGCGATACCGGTGGCGAGGATGATTTCATCGAAACCGCCGGCCACCAGTTGCTCGACATCCACCCGGGTATCCAGGCACAGCTCGACGTGGCTGGTCTGCAGCTTGCGCTTGAAGTAGCGCAGGGTCTCGTAGAACTCTTCCTTGCCCGGCACGCGCTTGGCGATATTGAACTGGCCACCGATCTCACTGGCCGAATCGAACAGGGTCACCTGGTGCCCACGCTCGGCGGCCACGGTGGCGGCGGACAAACCGGCCGGGCCGGCACCGACCACGGCGATCTTCTTGATCTGCTGGACCGGCAGGTAGTTGAGCTCGGTTTCGTGGCAGGCGCGGGGGTTGACCAGGCAGCTGGTCAGCTTGCCGCCGAAGGTGTGGTCCAGGCACGCCTGGTTGCAGCCGATGCAGGTATTGATCTCGTCGGCACGGCCGGCGGCGGCCTTGTTGACGAAGTCCGGATCGGCCAGGAACGGCCGGGCCATGGACACCATGTCGGCATCGCCCTCGGCCAGGATCTGCTCCGCCACTTCCGGGGTATTGATGCGGTTGGTGGTGATCAACGGGATGCCCACCGAACCCCGCAGCTTGGCCGTGACCTTGCTGAACGCAGCGCGCGGCACCTTGGTGGCGATGGTCGGGATGCGCGCTTCGTGCCAGCCGATACCGGTGTTGATGATGGTGGCGCCGGCCTTCTCGATGGCCTGGGCCAACTGCACGATCTCTTCCCAGGTGCTGCCGCCTTCCACCAGGTCGAGCATCGACAGGCGGAAGATGATGATGAAGTTCGGCCCTACCGCTTCGCGCACCCGACGCACGATCTCCAGCGGCAGGCGCATGCGGTTCTCATAGCTGCCGCCCCAGCGGTCGGTACGGTGGTTGGTATGGGCGGCGAGGAACTGGTTGATGAAGTAACCCTCGGACCCCATGATCTCGACCCCGTCGTACTCGGCCTTCTGGGCCAGGGTCGAGCAGGTGACGAAGTCGCGGATCTGCTTCTCGATGCCTTCCTCGTCCAGCTCCTTGGGCTTGAACGGGTTGATCGGCGCCTGGATAGCGCTGGGCGCGACCTGCTTGGGGCTGTAGGCATAGCGCCCGGCGTGCAGGATCTGCATGCAGATCTTGCCACCGGCCTCGTGCACCGCGCGGGTGACGATCAGGTGCTTCTGCGCCTCTTCCTCGGTGGTCAGCTTGGCGGCCCCGGAATACACCCCGCCCTCATCGTTGGGGCCGATGCCGCCGGTGACCATCAGACCCACGCCGCCACGGGCGCGCTCGGCAAAATACGCCGCCATGCGCTCGAAGCCGCCCGGCTTTTCTTCCAGGCCAGTGTGCATGGAGCCCATCAGGGTCCGGTTGCGCAGGGTGGTGAACCCCAGGTCGAGGGGGGCCAGCAAATGCGGGTACGGGGCAGCAGCCATGGCGTCACTCCAGATCGGGCTATCACGGTAGGTGCGAAAGCTCTGCGGCTTCCGTCGGTAGTGCGGCACAGACTAAAAGCACACCGGCTGTAGGCTCAATGACCGTAACTGACAAGTTATTGATCCAAACGTACAGCAGCCCTTGGCAAGCGCCGGCTGCCGCCCTACCCTAGTCGACGAATCCTGCACACGGTTGCCAACTGTTTTCCCATGCGCAAACTTCTCTACATCACCTTCGCCCTGGCGCTGATCGCGGGCCTCACCAGCTACGGCGTGTGGACCCGCGATCGCCCGGGAGCCCATTACCTGTCGGACCTGCGTATCGAGCTGGCGGTGGACCAAGGCGTACCCAGCGAACGCGGCAACCTGCTGGCGATCCAGCCGGAGCTGTTTCCCACCGACTACCAGGACATCGAACGCCTGCACCGCAAGCTCGCGGCTTACCTGCAACAGGCCCGCGAGCGTGGCCTGGTCAATGCCAAGACCGTGGTGGTGCTGCCGGAACATATCGGCACCTGGCTGATGGTCAGTGGCGAGAAGAACGAGTTGTACCAGGCCACCACCTTGAAGGAAGCCATGAACTGGCTGGCGGTGAGCAACCCGCTGCCGTTTCTCAAGGCCTTGATTGGTGCCAAGGGCGATAGTCGCGTCGACGATGCGCACCTGCGCATGAAGGCGAAGAAAATGGCCAAGGACTACCAGCTGTTGTTCGGTGGCCTGGCCAAGGAGTTCCAGGTCACCCTGGTGGCCGGCTCGATTGTCTTGCCCGATCCCAGCGTCAACCAGGGCAGCCTGCAGATCGGCAGCGGTGCCCTGTACAACAGCACCCTGGTGTTCGGCAGCGACGGCCTGCCCATTGGCCAGCCGCAACGCCAGATCCATCCCACGGCCTCCGAAAGCGGTTATATCCACGGCGATGTGCGTGAGTCGATAGAAACTTTCGATACGCCTGCCGGGCGCCTCGGGGTGCTGATCGGCAGTGACAGCTGGTACCCCGACAACTACCGCAAGCTCGACGAACAACAGGCACAGCTGATAGCGGTGCCGGCTTTCATCATGGGCAAGGGCCGCTGGGAACAGCCTTGGCGCAGCGACAATAGTGCAGCGCTGGGAGCCATGGCGCCGGGGACCAGCGAAGGTGCTGCCTGGCATCATCTGACCCTCACCAGCCGGGCGCCACAGAGCCTGGCCGGCCATGGTGCAAGCGTGTTCATGCGCGGCCAGTTCTGGGACCTGGGGACCAGTGGCCAGAGCTTTCTCAGCAACGCGGGCCAGATCTTTGCCGACGACGGCAGCCGCGGTGCCCGCCTGCTGAACCTGTGGTTGTAGCGCCATGCGAAACACGCCGATGCGCCTGGGCGACCTGTCGGTGGGGTTTGTCCACAGCCTGGCCGATGCCATTCGCAGCCACGACCTGGACCCGGTGCCTCTGCTGGAGCAATACGGCCTGGACAATGCGCGGCTGGCCGAAGCCGGGGCGCGCTTGTCGATCCCCCGCTACATGCGCCTGGGCCACGGAGCGATCCAGCTCACCGGCGATCCGGCCCTGGGCCTGCGCATGGGGCGCCTGAGCCGCCTGAGCCAGGCCGGCCTGGCCGGTGTCACCGCCGCCCAGGCCCCGACCGTACGCGAAGCGGCGCGTTGCCTGACCCGCTTCGAAGCCCTGTACGGGTCCAACTATCGCGGCCAATCGAGTTTCTGCGAGGATGCCGACGGAGCCTGGCTGCGTTTCTACTCCATCAGCCCGTACAACGCCTATAACCGTTTCGTGGTGGATTCGATCATGTCCGGCTGGCTGCAACAGTTGTCCAGCCTGGCCGGGCAAACGGTGCATGCGCAAAGGATCGACATCGAGTTCGAGCAGCCCGACTACCACCAGGACTATGCCCTGCTCGGCCCTACTGCGGTGCACTTTGGCGCCGAATGCAACCAGCTGCGCCTGGACCGGGCCAGCCTGGTCCTGCGCAACCCCGAGCACTGCCCGAGCACTTGGCGCCATCTGCTGCAATTGTGCGAAAGGGAACTGGAACAACTGACTCGAACTCGCAGCCTGCGCGAGCGCATCACTCAGTTGCTGGGACCGTTGCTCAGTGGTGGCCGGGAACCGGACCTGGAAGAAGTGGCCGCACGCTTGAAACTGCCGACCTGGACCTTACGCCGCAAACTGGCGGAAGAAGGCACGCAGTTCCGGGCGATTCTCAATGACACCCGGCGCGACCTGGCCATGACTTACATACGCGATACCGAACTGGCGTTCGGCGAGATTGCCTATCTGTTGGGCTTTGCCTCGGCCGAGGCATTCCAGCGGGCCTTCAAGCGCTGGAGCAACCAGACTCCCGGGGAGTTTCGTCGCAGCCACCGGCAGTTCGGCTAAAAAAAAGCCACCGGCCTTACAGCTCGGTGGCATCGTCTGCGGGTTCCAGAGGATCCAGCTCGAAAGCTTGATACTCCAGCAGCTCTTCTTGGTAATCGTCCATGGAGACTCCTTTTCCGTTGATTGAATGGACCTGCGCTCGTTAGCCGCCAGGGTCAGCATAAGTTGCCGGGATGACAGGAAAAATACTACCCCCTAGGTCAAGATTTCTGTCATTGAAACGTAACGACCCATGAAAAATTTAGCGGGCAGCCGCCATCGCCCGCTTGAGCGGCAAGCGGCGACGCTGTCGACAAAGGACGTATCTGCTGGAAAAGCCAGGCCCGGGCGACCGGAAGCTGCGATGGCGGTGGACCGCCATCGCCGTGGCGCCTCAGCGCGGCAATGCCTGGATCGGCTCGGAGGGCGGTGGCAGCGTACTGGCGGGAGGGGGGGTAATGACGGGCGCTGGAGCGAGCACATCGCTTGCCGGCGTTGGCTCGCTTGCCGGAACCGGAACTATCGGAGCCGCCTGCACCGGGGGCACCACGGGCTGCGACATGCTCGGCTCAGGCTCGGCAACCGGGGTCACCGGGGTACTTGGGGCCGGCAAAGGCAACGCCAGCGGAGCAGGTGCAGGCTGGGGCTCTGCCTTGGCCGGGGGCTGGGCCTGGCTGTCCGGCTTGTTCTCAGGGACCCCGAGATCGGCCTTGGGCTTGTCCTCGACATGGGTGGCAGCCTTGGTTTCCTCGGGCAGGAACAATTCCAACAGGGCAAAGTAGCGCTCATAGAACTTGGCGGACGACACCGTCTCGCTGGCCACCTTGACCATCGAATCGTCGGTGGAGCCGATCGGCATCGATACCGACCCCAGGACCCCGACCCCGAGACTCGCCGAGTTGTTCAGCTTCTTCAGGGCATAGCGGTCCTGCAGGGCGTTGGCGAACACCGTCGAGCGACGACCGCCGGTCCCGTCCTTGGCGCAGACAATGTTGAAGCTGATTTCCAGGTGGGTCTCGCCGGTCTGCTGGAAGCTCTTGTGACCACTGACCAGCTTCGGATCATTGCTGGTGATGATGTAGCCCTGGCTCAGCAGTGCGCGCCGCGCAGCTTCACAGGATGCCGTCTCGCTGACCGCATAGTTGCGCGAGAACGTACCCGAATCGTCGAAGCTTTCATGCTCGTAGATGGCCGTCTTGTGCGATGAACAACCGGCGACCGCGGACAACAGCAATACCCCGGCGGCCGAGCGCAGGTGAAATGATCTAAACATCGAGAATCCTGAGGAAAACGCTTCGGCGCGTATTGTGCTACAGATCAGCATCGCGCAGTTCGGCTAATTGATGGCGTTGATCTCACGCAAGGTTACTGACCACTGTTTACCGGAAAAAGTCGTTCGCTCAAATGTTCGATCAGCACTCGCAGCTTCGCAGCGGCATGCCGGCTCGACGGCCACAGCAACCAGAAGGTGCCGTTGAATTCCAGGTATTCGTCGAGTACCACCTGCAGCTCTTGGCGCTCGATGGCGGAACGCACCATGAAGTCCGGCAAGCAGGCAATGCCCAGGCCGCTGCGGGCTGCTTGCTCCAGTGCTTCGGTGGAGCTGCTGGTCAAGCGAGTCGGCAACAGCGGTTCAGGCTGGTGGAGCCGAGGCTTGAATGGCCAGGCCTCAAGCTTACCGGTGTGATGGAAGATGTGCCGCAGGCAGGCGTGCTCATGCAGCTCCTGGGGCGACTGGGGCAACCCGCGGGCCTGGAAGTAGCCGGGGCTGCCCACCAGCACCATGCGAAAACGTCCCACCTGCCGGGCCAACAAGCGTGAATCCTTGGGGTTGCCGGTGCGTACCACCAGATCGAAGCCCTCTTCCACTACGTCCACCATGCGGTCGGACAGGTCGACATCCAGCTCGATCTGCGGGTAGCGCAACATGAACTCCGCCAGCACCGGCATCAACAGGCTATGGGCCTGGGGCGCGCTGATCCGCAGTTTGCCCACGGGGGCACTGGCCGAATCGCATAACTGGAATTGCGCCAGCTCGACCTCGGCGGCAATCCGGCGGCAACGCTCAAGGAGCCCCGCCCCTTCGGCGGTAAGGCTGATACTGCGGGTGGTGCGATGAAAGAGGCGGGTTTCCAGCCGCTCCTCCAAGCGCGCAATACTTTTGCCCACGGCCGAGGACGACACCCCCAGGAGGCGCCCGGCCTCGGTGAAGCTGCGAGTCTCCGCCACCTGCATGAACACCGGGATACTGCCCAACCAATCCATTGTCGACTCCGGAATTAAGGACCTGGATGTCCGATAAGTTCGGAACCTTAGCCTATTTTTCCCTCATGGACAGCGCCCTACCCTGTATCTCCCTTTCCACCATAGAGCCTTCCATGAATCGCCCAATCGATGCCTGCGAGCTGCTGCCCCCTGTCACCGAAACCTCTGAACGCCTTCCCGTCGGCGGCCTTCTGGCCCTGGCGAGTGCAGGCTTCATCACCCTATTGACCGAAGCCATGCCGGCCGGATTACTGCCACAAATGAGCCAGGGTCTTGAGGTCTCGCCGCCCCTGATCGGGCAACTGGTCACCCTGTATGCCCTGGGTTCGCTGCTGGCGGCAATTCCCCTGGTGACCCTGACTCAAAGTTGGCGACGGCGCCCCCTGTTGCTGATCGCCATTGGCGGGTTCGCCATCGTCAACAGCATCACCGCTCTTTCCAGCGACTACAGCCTGACCCTGGTCGCCCGCTTCTGCGCTGGGGTCTTCGCCGGTTTGCTCTGGGCCCTGCTCGCCGGCTACGCCAGTCGCATGGTGGCGCCTCACTTGCAGGGACGGGCGATCGCCATGGCCATGCTCGGTGCGCCTGTCGCGTTGTCCATCGGTATTCCGGCGGGGACCTTGCTCGGCAACATGGTGGGTTGGCGCATGAGTTTCGCCATCATGACGCTACTGACCCTGGGGTTGGTCCTCTGGGTACTCCGGCAGGTGCCGGACTTCCCGGGGCTACGCCCCCAGAAACGCCTTCCCCTGCGCCGAGTCCTGGCATTGCCGGGCGTCAGGCCGGTGTTGTTCGTCACCTTCACCTATGTGTTGGGCCACAACATTCTCTACACCTACATTGCGCCCTTTCTTGAACCCGCCGGCCTTGGCGGACAGATCGAACGTGTGCTCCTGGTGTTCGGCCTGGCCGCCCTGCTGAGTATCTGGGCGATCGGCTTGCTGATCGATCGCTGGCTAAGGGCACTGGTGCTGGTCAGTTGCCTGCTGTTCATCGCCTCGACCCTGCTACTGGGGCTGCTGCCCCAGGGACCGACGACGATCTATGCCGCGACGGTGATCTGGGGGCTTTCGTTCGGAGGTATTCCCACCCTGTTGCAGACCGCGCTGGCCAAATCTGCTGGTGAACATGCCGACGCCGCGCAATCGATGCTGGTGACCTTGTGGAACCTGGCGATCGCCGGGGGCGGCCTGGGCGGCGCAATGCTGCTCCAGGGACCGGGGGTGACCAGCTTTCCCTGGGTGATCGGCGGCCTGTTGCTGATGGCCCTGCTGGTAGCGATTAGCGCCAAGCGACAAGGGTTTGCGGCTTACCGCTAACCGCTCATGGATAGGGATCATCCCCGCAAAAAAAAGACCCCGGCTTTTAGGCCGGGGTCTTTTCAACACAGGGGAACAGGCATCAATAACGCTTAATATCCGCCTGGTTTTCCAACTGCTTGCGATAGGCCGCAAAGTCTTGCTGGCCTACGCGCGAGGCCAGGAAGCGGCGGTATTGGGCCTTCTCTTCGTCGGTCGGCGCCACGGCTTCGTTGACTGCATCGAGTTGCAGGACCAGCAGGTTGCCATTAGGCAAGGTCACGCTGGTGAAGCTCGGCTTGTCCTTGGATTCAGGCTTGCTCATGCGGAACAGGGCCTGCAGCACAGTCGGGTCGATACCTTCCTGGCCACGGGTCACGGCCTTGGCGACCTTCCAGTCCTGGCCATCCACCGGCTTGTTCAACGCGACCTTGCCATCACGCAGGCTGGCGATCAGCTCTTCAGCCTTGGTCTTGGCAGCAGCACTGGCGTGCTCCTTGACCAATTGCGTACGGATGGCCGTGGCGACGCTTTCCAGAGGCAGTTGCTCAGGCTTGCGATGCTCCTTGGCGCGCAACACCACGACAGTCTCCGGATCCAGCTCGATGGCGGTGCTATTGGCACCTTCATCCAGGACTTCGGTACTGAAGGCGGCCTGTACTACGGCACGATTGGCGGCAATACCGTCACCACCCTCGCGACCGAACGGCGCGGAGGTATGTATGGTGAGCTTCAGGTCCTGGGCTGGCTGGGCCAGATCGGACGCTTCGAACGACGAGTCTTCCAGTTGCTTGGTCGCATCGACGAAACGCTGCTCGACCTGCTGGGTCTTCAGCTCACGGGTCAGCTTGTCCTTGAGGCTGGCGAAGCTCGGCACTTGTGGTGCTTCGACGCCCAGCAGCTTGATCAGGTGATAACCGAAGTCGGTGCGCACCGGAGCGGAAACCTGGTCCTTGTCCAGCGCATACAGGGCCTTCTCGAAGGCTGGGTCGTAGACGCCAGGGCCAGCGAAGCCCAGGTCACCGCCATTGTTGGCCGAACCTGGATCCTGGGAAAACTCCTTGGCCAGCGCCTCGAAGCTTTCACCCTTGGCCAGGCGCGCCTGGATCTCTTCGATCTTGGCCTTGGCCTGGGCCTCGTTCATCTTGTCGTTGACTTCGATCAGGATGTGCGCGGCACGACGCTGCTCGGACAGGTTGGCGACTTCCTTCTGATACAGCGCTTGCAGGTCCTCGTCCTTGACGCTGACCTGGTCGAAGAAAGCGGCCTTCTTCAGCTCGATGTAGTCGATCACGACCTGGTCAGGCGTCATGAACTCCTTCGCGTGCTGGTCGTAGTAGGCCTTGACCTCGTCATCGGTCAGCTTGATCGCGGCCGGGTCGGCCTTGACGGTCAGGGAAGCGAAGTCACGGGTCTGCTTCTCCAGGCGGGCGAATGCCAGCACCTGGGCATCCGTGACGAAGCCACTGCCTGCCAGTCCAGCGCGCACCTGACCGATCAGCATTTCCTGGCTGAGCATCTGGCGGAACTGTAAGCGGGTGTAACCCAGCTGGCGGATAACCTGGTCGAAACGATCAGGGCTGAACTTGCCCTCGACCTGGAATTCCGGCGTCTGCAGGATCACCTGATCCAATGCCCCTTCAGAGAAGGCGAACTTGGAGTCCTGGGCACCTTGCAACAACAGCTTGCGATCGATCAGCCCCTTCAGGGCAGCTTCACGCAGCATCTTCTCATCGAGCAGAGAGGCGTCGAAGTCCTTGCCCAACTGTTGCATCAGCTGACGACGTTGCATGTCGACGGCTTGGCTCAACTCGTTCTGAGTGATCTCCTCACCGTTGACCTTGGCCGCATCCTGGTTATGGGTAGTGGCCTTGAAAATGGCATCGAAACCGGTCAACGCCAACAGTGCGACGATGACCCCGATGATGGTTTTGGCAATCCAGCCTTGTGAATTGTCCCTGATATTCTGCAGCATGCGTCCCCCAGAAACGGCTGTACTTCTGTTTTGAGCAACCGTGGAGCGTGGGTAGAGTCCGGATAGAAGAAAGGCGCATCCGAGGATGCGCCTTCTCGTAACTGGCGGAGCGGACAAGAGCTGAACCTGCGACCCTCGGCGTGAACCGGTTATGTACCGGTCAACTGGCGCCCCGCTGCCAGATCAGGCATGACCCGACCCGGATGGGCAAAGACCCTTGAAGAAACTTAGTTAACGGCTTCTTTCAGTGCTTTACCAGCTTTGAAACCTGGCTTTTTAGCAGCAGCGATTTCCAGAGTCTTGCCGGTCTGTGGGTTGCGGCCGACACGAGCTGGACGATCAGTTACGGAGAAAGTGCCAAAACCAACCAGAACAACAGAGTCACCGGCCTTCAGAGCGCCAGTAACGGATTCGATTACTGCATCCAGCGCACGGCCAGCAGCAGCTTTCGGGAGATCAGCAGATGCAGCGATAGCATCAATCAGTTCCGACTTGTTCACTCTAAGTCCCCTTATATATCTATGAGTATGATTCTAAGTTTTTTGGTGAAAGCAAAAACGAGTGCTGAATGGCCTACAGGCACTTAAGAGCCGCTTTATAACAAGGGCTCTAAAAAGCTGTCAAGGAAGCCCCCCAGGCTAATGCGTATTAATGCGTGCTAATTCTTTCCTTAGAGTCAGACTCGCGTTTTTCGTCCTTTGCAACTATCTCGGGAGCCACATCCGGCAAGGGCTCCGGCGCGTATTGCAGCGCAATTTGCAGGACTTCGTCAATCCATTTAACGGGTTTGATCTGAAGATCCTGCTTGATATTGTCAGGAATTTCTTTCAAATCGCGAACATTCTCTTCAGGAATGATCACGGTCTTGATTCCACCCCGATGCGCCGCCAGTAGTTTCTCTTTCAAACCACCGATGGCCAATACCTGACCACGCAGTGTGATCTCGCCGGTCATTGCCACATCGGCCCGCACTGGAATACCGGTCAAGGCCGATACCAGTGCAGTGCACATGCCTACGCCCGCGCTTGGGCCGTCTTTCGGGGTAGCCCCTTCCGGCATATGGATATGGGTATCGCGCTTCTCGTGGAAGTCCAGGGGAATCCCCAGGCTCTTGGCACGGCTACGCACTACAGTCTGTGCGGCGGTGATCGACTCGACCATGACATCGCCCAAGGAGCCGGTCTTGATCAGTTGACCCTTGCCAGGCACTACTGCGGCCTCGATGGTCAGCAACTCACCACCGACCTGGGTCCAGGCCAAACCGGTGACCTGGCCGATCTGGTCTTGCTGCTCGGCCAATCCATAACGGAACTTGCGCACGCCCAGGAAGTGCTCCAGCAGGTCGGAGGTGACCTTCACCGAGAAGCGTTTCTCCATCGCATGCTCTTTCACCGCCTTGCGGCAGACCTTGGCGATCTGGCGCTCCAGGCCCCGTACACCGGCTTCACGGGTGTAGTAGCGGATGATGTCGCGAATCGCGTCAGAATCGAACTCCAACTCGCCCTTCTTCAAGCCATTGGCCTGGATCTGCTTGGGCGAAAGGTACTTGATCGCGATATTGATCTTCTCGTCCTCGGTGTAACCCGGCAGACGAATCACCTCCATCCGGTCCAGCAGGGCTGGCGGAATATTCATCGAGTTGGAGGTGCAGAGGAACATCACATCGGACAGGTCGTAGTCGACCTCCAGATAGTGATCGTTGAAGTTGTGGTTCTGCTCGGGGTCCAGGACCTCAAGCAGGGCCGAGGCTGGATCGCCACGCATATCGCTGCCCATCTTGTCGATTTCATCGAGCAGGAACAGCGGGTTGCGTACCCCAACCTTGGTCATTTTTTGAATCAATCTTCCCGGCATCGAACCGATATAGGTTCGACGATGGCCACGAATCTCCGCTTCGTCCCGCACACCACCCAGGGCCATGCGCACGAACTTACGATTGGTGGCATTGGCGATCGATTCCGCCAGGGAAGTCTTGCCGACCCCAGGAGGACCGACCAGGCACAACACCGGGCCGCGAATCTTCTTCACACGTTTTTGGACCGCGAGATACTCGAGAATCCGTTCCTTGACCTCTTCAAGGCCATAGTGGTCGGCATCGAGGATATCTTCGGCACGCGCCAGATCGAGGCGTACCTTGCTCTGGGCCTTCCACGGCACCTGAACCAGCCAATCGATATAGGAACGAACCACTGTCGCCTCGGCAGACATCGGCGACATTTGCTTGAGCTTGTTCAGCTCAGCCTGGGCCTTGGCCATGGCATCCTTTGGCAGGCCAGCAGCATCGATGCGCTTTTTCAGCTCCTCGATTTCGTTGTGGCCTTCGTCACCATCGCCCAACTCTTTCTGAATGGCCTTCATCTGCTCATTCAGGTAGTACTCGCGCTGGCTGCGTTCCATCTGCTTCTTGACGCGGCCACGAATGCGTTTCTCCACCTGCAGCAGGTCGATCTCGGCATCCAGCAGTGCCAGGACATGCTCTACACGAGCGGAGAGATCGATGATCTCGAGAATTTCCTGCTTCTGCTCGATCTTCAGCGCCATATGCGCGGCCATGGTGTCCACCAGGCGGCTTGGCTCATCGATGCTGTTGAGAGAGGACAACACCTCGGCAGGGACTTTCTTGCCCAGCTGTACATATTGCTCGAACTGCGACAGCAGGCTGCGCACGAACACTTCCGACTCGCGGTCGGGAGCATCCACTTCATCAATCAGGGTCACTTCGGCGCGGCAATGACCGTCGACTTCGCTGAAACGCTCGACAGCGCCACGTTGCTCGCCCTCAACCAACACCTTCACGGTGCCATCAGGCAACTTGAGCAATTGCAGGACGGTGGCAATGGTACCTACGCGATAGAGTGCATCCTCACCGGGATCGTCATCAGCAGGGTTTCTCTGAGCCAGCAGGAGAATCTGCTTGTCGCCCGTCATCGCTGCCTCAAGGGCTTCGATCGACTTCTCGCGCCCCACGAACAGCGGGATAACCATGTGCGGATAAACCACGACATCACGCAATGGCAGGAGAGGCAATTCGATGGTTGTCTTCATGATTTCGCCTCTACGGCGGCCTTACGGCCGAAAACTGGTGGAAGTAAGCTTGAAACCAAGATGGGGGCTGCCTGGAAAAAAAACAAGCTAAAGACAGCACTTTAAAGACGCTAAAAACAAAGGGGCCCGAAGGCCCCTTCTTTCAATCCGACAGCATGCCGCTTAAGCGTCTGGCGCTGCCTTGGCCGTCGGCTCACTGTTCTCATAGATGAACAGTGGCTGGGACTTGCCTTCAATAACGCTTTCGTCGATCACTACTTTACTCACCTCGGATTGCGAGGGGATCTCGTACATAGTGTCAAGCAGTACGCCTTCGAGAATCGAACGCAGGCCACGAGCACCTGTCTTGCGCTCGAGAGCCCGCTTGGCTACTGCCTTCAAGGCGTCAGAGCGGAACTCCAGATCGACACCTTCCATCTCGAACAACTTGCCATACTGCTTGGTCAAGGCGTTCTTCGGTTCGGTGAGAATCTGGATCAAAGCTGCTTCATCCAGCTCATCCAGCGTCGCCAGAACCGGCAGGCGGCCGACGAACTCAGGAATCAGGCCGAACTTGACCAGGTCATCAGGCTCCACTTCACGCAGTGATTCGCCGACCTTCTTACCCTCTTCCTTGCTACGCACTTCGGCATTGAAACCAATGCCGCCGCGGGTGGAGCGGTTCTGGATAACCTTCTCCAGGCCAGAGAATGCACCACCGCAAATGAACAGGATATTACGGGTATCGACCTGCAGGAATTCCTGCTGCGGATGCTTGCGACCACCTTGAGGCGGAACGGAAGCGACCGTGCCTTCGATCAACTTCAACAGGGCTTGCTGAACACCTTCACCAGAAACATCCCGGGTAATCGAAGGGTTATCAGACTTGCGGGAAATCTTGTCGATTTCATCGATGTAGACAATACCCATCTGGGCCTTTTCCACATCGTAGTCGCACTTCTGCAGCAGCTTTTGAATGATGTTCTCGACGTCCTCACCCACGTAACCGGCTTCGGTCAGGGTGGTGGCGTCGGCGATAGTGAAAGGTACGTTCAACAGGCGTGCCAGGGTTTCCGCCAATAGCGTCTTGCCCGAGCCTGTAGGGCCGATCAGCAAGATATTGCTCTTGCCAAGTTCGACTTCGTCGTTCTTTTTGTCACGCTGGTTCAGACGCTTGTAGTGGTTGTAAACCGCTACTGCCAGAACCTTCTTTGCACGCTCCTGACCAATCACATACTGATCAAGGATGCCGCTGATTTCTTTAGGCGAAGGCAATTTATGCGCGCTGCTTTCGGCCTGTGCTTCCTGCACCTCCTCACGGATGATGTCATTGCACAAGTCGACGCACTCGTCGCAGATAAAGACCGAGGGGCCGGCAATCAATTTGCGTACTTCATGCTGGCTTTTGCCACAGAAGGAGCAATAAAGCAGTTTGCCGTTGTCCTCGCCGTTGCGGGTGTCAGTCATTCGATCGATCCAAATCCGATAGGCTTGCAACACAAGATGAAGGCAATTGCGGGCTTTTTCAAGTCCGCAGGCGGCCGGTCAAACCAGCCGCCTACATTTGAGTTGCTTAGGCGGGCATTTGACGCTTGCTGATAACGGAGTCGATCAGGCCGTACTCCGCTGCGCGCTCAGCGCTCATGAAGTTGTCGCGCTCGGTGTCACGCTCGATGGTTTCCAGGCTCTGACCTGTGTGATGGGCCAGCAGCGAGTTCAAGCGCGAGCGGATGTGCAGGATTTCCTTGGCGTGGATGTCGATATCCGACGCCTGGCCTTGGAAACCGCCGAGCGGTTGATGGATCATCATGCGCGAGTTGGGCAAGCAGTGGCGCTTGCCTGCCGCACCGCCTGCAAGCAGGAACGCACCCATGCTGCACGCCTGGCCAATGCAGATAGTGGAAACATCAGGCTTGATGAACTGCATGGTGTCGTAGATCGACATCCCAGCGGTCACCGAACCACCCGGCGAGTTGATGTAGAGATGGATGTCCTTGTCCGGGTTCTCCGCTTCAAGGAAGAGCAGCTGCGCCGCGACCAGATTGGCCATGTAGTCTTCTACCGGACCGATCAGGAAGATCACTCGCTCCTTGAGGAGGCGCGAGTAGATATCGTAGGCACGCTCGCCGCGAGCGGACTGCTCGATAACCATCGGGACCAGGCCGCCTGCGGCCTGGATGTCAGAACTCTGCTGATAATAAGAATTGCGGGACATGTCCTGCAGTCACTCCCAAATAGTCATGTCTTGAATACGCATAAGCCAGCACGAAGGCTGGCTTATGGTGTTTGCTTCGAACGAGAAAAGATCAGTCGGCTTGAGGTGCTTCTACCGGCTTGACCGCTTCTTCGTAGGAGACCGATTTGTCGGTCACGCTAGCTTTCTGCAGAACAGTATCCACAACTTGTTCTTCCAGCACAACCGAACGGACTTCGTTCAATTGCTGCTCGTTCTTGTAGTACCAGGACACGACCTGCTCAGGCTCTTGGTATGCCGAAGCCATTTCCTGGATCAGTTCGCGAACACGAGCGTCATCAGGCTTCAGTTCGAACTGCTTGACCACTTCGGCAACGATCAGACCCAGCACTACGCGGCGCTTGGCCTGCTCTTCGAACAACTCAGCTGGCAGCTGATCCGGCTTGATGTTGCCACCGAACTGCTGAACAGCCTGGACGCGCAGACGATTGACTTCGTTTTCCAGCAGCGCCTTCGGTACTTCGATCGGGTTGGAGGCCAGCAGACCGTCCATAACCTGATTCTTCACTTTCGACTTGATAGCCTGGCGCAGCTCGCGCTCCATGTTCTTGCGAACTTCGGCACGGAAGCCTTCCAGACCCGCTTCCTTGATACCGAATTGCGCGAAGAACTCTTCGGTCAGTTCAGGCAGTTTCGGCTCGGAAACGCTGTTGACGGTAACAGTGAACTCAGCGGCCTTGTTGGCCAGGTCCAGGTTCTGGTAGTCCTCAGGGAAAGTCAGGTTCAGAACACGCTCTTCACCAGCCTTGGCACCCACCAGACCATCTTCGAAGCCCGGGATCATGCGACCCGAACCCAGAACCAGTTGAGTCCCCTTGGCGGAGCCGCCAGCGAACGCCTCGCCGTCGATCTTGCCAACAAAATCGATATTCAGCTGGTCGTCTTTCTGGGCAGCGCGGTCGGCCGCTTCGAAACGAACGTTCTGCTTGCGCAGGATTTCCAGCATGTTGTCCAGATCGGCATCAGCCACGTCCGCGCTCAGGCGCTCAACAGCGATACCTTCGAAACCGGCAACAGTGAACTCAGGGAACACTTCGAAAGTGGCGACGTATTCCAGGTCCTTGCCCTTTTCCAGCACCTTAGGCTCAACCGAAGGAGCGCCAGCCGGGTTCAGCTTCTGCTCGACAACGGCCTCGTAGAAGGAAGCCTGGATCACATCACCTACTGCTTCTTGACGTGCGTCAGCCTCATAACGCTGACGAATCACGCTCATTGGAACCTTGCCAGGACGGAAGCCTGGAATCTTGGCCTTTTGGGCAGTCTGCTGCAGACGCTTGTTGACCTGGCTCTCGATGCGCTCAGCCGGCACAGTGATGCTCATGCGGCGCTCAAGAACAGAAGTATTTTCAACAGAAACTTGCATGGATATTCCTCGTTGCACAGACGATTAGCCGGCCGTTTTCCGACCCCAGAATGTCGGGTAGAGATGGGCCATTACTGGCCCACCTCCCCCTAAGAACCGTACGTGCGAGTTTCCCCGCATACGGCTCGGGCCTAATCAAAACCCCCGGTAAGGGGAGCCGGTTTGTTCACTGTCAATCCGCGAGCGTGTAGCCGCTGGTGACAAAGGGGGTGCAATAGTACCCGGTTATTTAGGGAGTCTCCACCGCCTTTTGTGCGGTACAGAATGTGGTGATCATGCCACCCCGTCTCCTTCGTAATCGGTAACTTACATATTGGACACAATCCTTTCTGACTCTGGAAAAGGCTCAAGATTTGCTTACGGTACGCCAGCCTTTTGAGCATCTGTTCCATACGCCTTTTCTCACCCATTTCCTCCATAGAAGGATCGAAGGGGTTGTACTCCCCACTCACCTTCTTGTGTCGTTCGATCGGAGTGCTCGCTAGCGAGTACAACTCGATCGTTCGCATCTCTCCCTTGTCATTCATCGTCGCGGTAGCAAACACCCCTTTGCGCCCCTTCATGGGTTTAAAGTATTTCGCTCCGATCCACTGGAGTGTTTTCTTAGGGTGTCGCCGTTTTGCCCAACGCCATAGAGCCAGAAAGATCATGTAATCCATGCGGCTATACGCTTTCTTGGCTACCACAGGCTGGTGATAGAACGCCCAGCCACGCAGTATCGGATTCAGCTGTCGGATCAGATCCTCCTGCCTTACCGTTTTGCTGGTACTGATGATCTCCCTTACCTTGCTATAGAACGCTTTCACGTTTTTCTTGCTTGGCTTGATCAGAAGCTTCCCATCGTACTTGCGGAAATTCCAACCTAGAAAGTCAAAGCCTTCCTTTATATGGACGACACGCGTCTTCTCGAGTGACAACTGCAGCCCCCGCACTGCTAGGAACTGCTCTACCCAAGGTCTGACTTCAGTTTCCAGCACCTCTCGCGAGGTTCCGGTTATCACAAAGTCATCCGCATAACGCACCACATTGATTTTCAGCTTCTTGGCCTTGGTCACACCCAGATGTTGCTTAAGTTGTGACTCCAGCCCATCCAGCACCAGATTCGCCAAGCTGGGCGAGACAATCCCGCCCTGTGGCGTACCGGCATCCGTTGCCTGTAGCTGGCCTTTATGAATCACGCCAGCTTTCAACCATTTTCGGAGAACCACCTTATCCGTTGGGACGCTGGTGATAAGCCAGTCATGATTGATATGGTCAAAGCAGCCTTTGATGTCCGCCTCCAAAACCCATTGGGCCGAAACCTTCTTGGATAGGCATACGAACAACTGCCCCATTGCATCCGCCGTAGATCGCTCGATCCTAAAGCCGTAGCTGTTTGGATCGCCGGTGGTTTCTGCAATGGGTGCCAGAGCAAGCAAATACAACGCCTGCATTGCCCTGTCCGTCATGGTCGGAATGCCCAGAGGGCGCTCCTTTCCATTTGACTTCGGAATAAACACACGCCGTAAAGGCCGTGGTTTATAACCGTGGCGCTTCAACCCATTTGCCGCCTTCCATTTGGCATCGGGTGTATCCCAGAGCACGCGGTCGACTCCCGCCGTGCGCTTACCCTGGTTTTCAGTGACTCGCCGTACGGCCAAGTATCTGGCCGAGCGTGAGCGGGTCAGCATCCGCTGCAAGGCTTTCACCCTGCGCCAGTTGCCTTCCCGACAAGCCTTCGCAATCCGTATCTGCATCGCCCGGACATTCCGCTGAACACGCCACCAATCGATGTCATGCCATTGTTGCGGAGCGCCGGAAGGCGCAGACACGGCCAATTGGCTATGTTCTAACATGCTGCCTTCCTCTCAAGTTGCCCCAAGCGAAAGACGCACACATCCCCTGACGGGAATGGACGCTCCCGCCAGGGTTGGATTAATAGAAGATCCGTTACAGCTGGATCTCTAGGTTTATTGAGACAGGTTCACTCAGAGTTCATGCGACGAAAGACCACGCAGAAGTCTGCCCGGTTTCCCGTGGAGCGATGTTCCAGCCCCTATCCGGGCCATTACAGCCCGGCTTTCGCTTTCTCTGCGATCCCATACCCGCACAGCCAACGGATCACCTTGCGGTTCACCTGCCCGAAGGCAGCCATACGGGCTTACCACGTTCCCTGCCTGTCACACGACTGGGTTAGAGTCTGCCTATTCGCCGGCGACCTTATGTGACGACGTGTTCCGACCCTTGACCAGAACAACCGGTCGCATCACCTTTTTGGTTAATGCCTATCAGCAGATTAGGCACCGTAATGCTGACGACGTTTATTAGCAGTTCACTTGTGTTACCCATACCAGCCAGCCTAGCGCCTCAACCCGGTACTGCTCCGAGCATCTGCGCTCCGCCTCACGGCGAAGACGCACCCATACGGGGGCTACATTGTTGGAAGAGCTTCACACCCCACCGTTACCAGTGACGCATGTCTTCCTAGGCTATCGTTGGTCGCACAACGAGTCCGCTGCCACTCCAAACAGGCAATGGTTGGACAATGACAGACAGAGCTTTCGCTCATGTCTCCGGTTTGATGTGAACAGGGACTGCCGAGGCAGCATGCTCAAAGAATTGTTACCTCCTGTTTCAAAAGCAGGAGGGAACCCCAGCGGGGATTCTCTCCCGCATGGGTTTAGCCCTGAATAGGGCTGATGTGTAGTAGGCACTCCAATACCGGAAATCCAGTACTGCGGTCGAGCCACCGAGCGCTAATCGACCTTGAGTTTGCCACCGCCGCTGCGGCAAGTCCTTGAAGGCATTGGACTTCTGGGAGGGTTTTGTTTCTTGGGATTGGGCACCCAAGCTCTCGGCTCTCTTTCGAAAACCCTTCAAGATGACTCTACACCTCGAAGTTTAGGAGACACGCCACGCGTGTCGCACCAAGGGCATGCATTCTAGTGGGTCAAACTCAAGAAGTCACCCTACTGAAAAGGGGTAAAAAGCGGCCAGCAACATGAAGACGGGGACAAAGGCTTCAGCCCCACCATAAGAGCAAACACTACAGATCAAACCCAGTCCCTGCACCAGCCCCTCTATATATAGAAGCAACCAGCCAGCCTCTCGAATACACCGGGTAACAACACCATCAAACCAGAGCAGCTAGCGACCGGAGGAAAGCCGCTTCATCACTTGGGCAACCCAGCATGCGCGCCGCGCGATGCAAACACCCAGAAACGAAAACGGCGCAGACCCTTTCAGGTGCTGCGCCGTCATCTGCTATTAACTAGCTACTTTATTGGTGCGGACGAAGAGACTCGAACTCTTACACCTTGCGGCGCTGGAACCTAAATCCAGTGTGTCTACCAATTCCACCACGTCCGCGTAACAAGCTTCTTAAAGCAAAGGCGCCAGACTATTAATCTGGCGCCTTTTTCGAATATGGGGTGGACGATGGGGATCGAACCCACGACAACAGGAGTCACAATCCTGTGCTCTACCAACTGAGCTACGCCCACCATATTGCGTTACTTGTGCCAAAGCTGCCTAATGGCGCACCCGGCAGGACTCGAACCTGCGACCATCCGCTTAGAAGGCGGATGCTCTATCCAGCTGAGCTACGGGCGCCTTATTAATCTGTACTCTAACTAACGACTACAAACTAATTGCTTCCAGTCGCTGCGAGTTGATCAACAACTCCGCCCGACCTTCTTAACCAGTGCTAGGCTGTGCCCGACAAGTGCGACGAATGTTATAGACGAGCCGTTAGGTCGTCAACTCTTTTTTAAAAAAAATTCATTTAATTAAAGGAGTTAGGGCAATTTGCAGAGCAAGCGCCTTTGCCCTCACGCCCCGGCATGCGAGAATGTGTTCTCTTTTTCTTTCCCTCTCGATGGTTAATCACGCGTCATGACTGCACAACTAATCGACGGCAAAGCGATCGCCGCTAGCCTGCGCCAGCAGATCGCCAAGCGTGTCGCCGAGCGTCGCCAGCAAGGCCTGCGCACTCCCGGCCTCGCAGTGATCCTGGTCGGCAGCGATCCAGCCTCTCAGGTTTATGTCTCGCACAAGCGTAAAGACTGCGAAGAGGTCGGCTTTCTTTCCCAGGCCTACGACCTGCCCGCCGACACCACCCAGGAAGACCTGGCAGGCCTGATCGATCGCCTGAACGATGACCCGAACATCGATGGCGTCCTTCTACAATTGCCACTGCCCGAGCACCTGGACGCATCACTGTTGCTCGAGCGCATCCGCCCGGACAAGGACGTGGATGGTTTCCATCCTTATAACGTCGGCCGCCTGGCACAACGCATCCCACTGCTTCGCCCCTGCACGCCAAAGGGCATCATGACCCTGCTGGAAAGCACAGGTGCCGACCTGTATGGCATGGATGCGGTGGTGGTCGGCGCCTCCAACATCGTTGGTCGCCCAATGGCCATGGAGCTGTTGCTGGCCGGCTGCACCGTGACCGTGACCCACCGTTTCACCAAGGACCTGGCCGGTCACGTCGGCCGCGCCGACCTGGTGGTTGTAGCAGCCGGCAAGCCTGGCCTGGTCAAGGGTGAGTGGATCAAGGAAGGTGCCATCGTCATCGATGTCGGCATCAATCGCCAGGAAGACGGCAAGCTGGTGGGCGACGTGGTTTATGAAACCGCCCTGCCCCGCGCAGGCTGGATCACTCCAGTGCCCGGCGGCGTAGGCCCCATGACACGTGCCTGCCTACTGGAAAACACCCTGTACGCAGCCGAGTCGCTGCACAGCTGAGTGTCCTTGCGCACACAAAAGCCCGCCATCGGCGGGCTTTCTTTATTCTGTAACACCACAGTATTTACCTCCCCTTATCGCTGGCGACTTCTAGCCCGGCGCCTGCCATTCGATCCAGACCGACAATGCACTACCGTTCAGGAGAAAATCGGTTTTTTTCTTGGTTTTTAAGGGTTTTCGGCTGACTGCTGAAGAGCAATCGACAGTTCTTCCGCCATACTCATAGAATGTAACGTTTTTCCAAAAAAGCCCGTTGCAAAACGGCATATCCATTCTATCGAGTCCACCGGCGTGAAAATTCGTCTCTCCATCCTCAGCTTGTTGTTTGCTGTGTCCGGCACCCTACTCACGCACAGCGTCGACGCCGCCGAAACTACCGCGGCCCCAAGAGACACGTCACAACTGCACATCGCCTCTGGCAGCGCCCTGCTGCTCGACCTGCAAACCAACAAGGTCATCTATTCCAGCAACCCTGACGTCGTGGTCCCCATCGCTTCGGTCACCAAGCTCATGACCGCCATGGTGGTGCTGGACGCCAAGCTGCCCATGAACGAATACATTTCCGTGAACATCAGCGACACCCCGGAAATGAAGGGCGTGTTCTCTCGAGTCAAACTCAACAGCGAACTGAGCCGCCGGGAAATGCTGCTGATTGCCCTGATGTCCTCGGAAAACCGTGCAGCCGCCAGCCTCGCCCATCACTACCCAGGGGGCTATGCCGCGTTCATTGCGGCGATGAACGCCAAAGCCAAGTCCCTGGGCATGACCCACACTCGCTATGTGGAGCCTACCGGCCTTTCGATCCATAACGTTTCCACCGCACGGGACCTGAGCAAGCTACTGGTGGCAGCGCGCAAGTACCCCCTGCTGAGCGAGTTGAGCACCACCAAGGAAAAGACCGTGGCATTTCGCAAGCCCAACTACACGCTGGGCTTTCGTAATACCGACCACCTGGTCAACAAGGAAAAATGGGACATCAAGATCACCAAGACCGGGTTCACCAACCAGGCTGGCCATTGCCTGGTGCTGGTCACCAGCATGAGCAATCGCCCGGTAGCCCTGGTGATTCTCGATGCCTTCGGCAAGTACACGCACTTCGCCGATGCCGGCCGAATCCGCAACTGGGTGGAAACCGGCAAGAGCGGCTCGGTACCGGACGTAGCCTTGCGCTACAAAGCGGAGAAAAACCTCAAGAACCGCCAGGCCGGAGCCACCCAGGCATCCCACTGAGCTCCCCTCGCATGATCACAACGGCGCCCATGGGCGCCGTTGTCGCGTTCAACCGATCAGTGACCGTCCAAGGCCTTGGTGGCCCGGGCCGCTGCTTGCTCCTGGCCCGCCCGGGCCAATTCGTCAGCAGCCTTCAGCCAACGCTGGCGATCGACCGCCGCTGGCAACTGGTTCGGTGCCTGGATCAGGACTGCAAAGCTGCCAGCGTCCTTCCAGGCCGATTCGAACGCACCGAACTCCATCAACTGGCGGCGACTCTTCGCCCCGCGCAGCAGCACCGTCTGCTTGTCTCGGTTATAGCCGGCCAGTACGGCGTAGCGCGGTTGCGCCCAGAATGCCGACCCCTCGGTGAACCGCACCATCACTGGATACCCTGCCGCAACCTGGGCCAGCAGCGCAGGCAGGTTGTTATCCAGGGGATAAACCACCATGCCGTATTCCCTGGCCAGTTTTTGCATGTTCTGTGGCAGTTGTGCCTCGGCACCCGGCAAGTGCAGGGGTTTGTCCAGCAGCCCCGGGGTGATCACGATCCCCTGTTGCGACAGCATCCCGGCCAGGGCCCCCGGCCCGCTCTGATACATCTCGCCACTGAAGAACGGCACACTGTTGAGCTCCACTCGCTCCGGCAGGCGCTGAATCTGCGGCTGCACGCTGCCTGTACAACCGACAAGGCCCAACACACAGGCACTGGCCAGCAGCGCCGCTCGAAATCCAGGAAATACCCGCACCATCATTGCTCTCTATATCAGGCGCCGGGCAGTCCTCTTCCGGCTGGGGCCCTGATCATAGGGCGCTTGAGGACGGGGGTATAGCGTTTGACGACAGTTAATCGAAAACCATAGAGCGAACTGTTCGAGGACTCTCGACTATTGGTCAATAGCCTGAAACACAGAGACTACTAGACTGTCTTCTAGTAAGAATCGTGCCCCGCCAAGGGGTATGGAAGGAGGCACACATGAGCCTGACAACGACGATCCTGATGCTGATCCTGGGCTGGCTGGCAGTTGCCGGTGCCATGCTCTGGGGCGTACTGCGCATCGTCCGCCGCCATCACCCGCCCCGGCAGTCGCCCGCAAGCATCACCCCAGCAGAGAAAGAGCACCGAAATCCCGCGACCGCTCACTGACCGAACGTGCCCACCCATGAAACGACCGCCTGGCTCCAGGGAGCACAGGCGGTCTGCCGTGGGCTAAATCCTGCGATCAAGCCTCGGACTGTGCGGCCTGGCGCTTTTCCCGGGCCCGACGAGCCAGCATGTTCAAGCATTCGATAGCCGCCGAGAAGGCCATCGCCGCATAGACATAGCCCTTGGGCACATGGGCGCCGAAACCTTCGGCAATCAGTGTCATGCCGATCATGATCAGGAAGCCCAGGGCCAACATCACGATGGTCGGGTTGTCATTGATGAACTTGGCCAGCGGCTCGGCAGCCAGCAACATCACGATCACCGATGCCACCACGGCAATGATCATGATCGGCAAGTGCTCGGTCATCCCCACCGCAGTGATGATGCTGTCGATGGAAAACACCATGTCCAGCAGCAGGATCTGGCCGATGGCAGCGGCAAAGCCAATCGCCACGCCAGGAGTCGCGACTTTTTCCTCCTCTGGCTTGGAATCCATGCTGTGGTGAATTTCCGTGGTGGCCTTCCACACCAGGAACAAGCCACCGGCAATCAGGATCATGTCCTTCCAGGAGAAGCTCTGCCCCAGCACCTCGATCACCGGCTCAGTGAGCTGGACGATAAAGGCCACGGTGCTCAGCAGCGCCAGGCGCATGAACAGGGCCATGCCGATCCCCAGGCGCCGCGCCTTGGCTCGATGCTGCTCCGGCAACTTATTGGTAAGGATGGAGATAAAGATCAGGTTATCGATGCCAAGCACGATCTCCATCACCACCAAGGTAGCCAGGGCCACCCAGGCAGTGGGGCTGGCGGCGAGCTGTAAAAGGTAATCCATGGGTCAATCCCGACTCGGTTGCATGAAAGATCAGATTTCCTGGGACGACTCGGCCTGCTTGGCGCTGTCATCGGTTTTCTTGTCCTTGCCGACACCACTACCAGCCGCATCGCTCAATGCTTGCTCTGCTGCCTTGTGGGTATCGTCGATCGCTTGCTTGGCTGACTGTGCCGCCTTGTCCAGCACCTGCTGGGCACTCTTTTCTGCCTGCTCGCAGCCCGCCAGGGTCAGCATAGACAGGGCCAGCACGATAGCTGAGCCCAGGGGTTTGAATGACATGCCGATTTCCTCGATAGAACGCACAGGACCAATGAGAGCCCTGTCGATGGCGAGGCATTCTATGGAGCGTAACAGTTCAGGAAAATTCGTATTTATTGCAACTATACTTCGGTTTTTACGAATAGTTAATCGTCATGCTCAACTACCGCCAACTGCACTACTTCTGGGTTGTAGCCAAGACCGGCAGCATCGTACGGGCCTGCGAGCAGCTGAACCTGACCCCGCAAACCATCAGCGGACAGATCAGCCTGCTGGAGCAAACCTATGGCGTCGAACTGTTCCGCCGCGTAGGGCGCCAGCTGGAACTGAGCGAAGCCGGGCGCCAGGCCCTGCCCTACGCCGAACAGATGTTCCAGCTCGGTAACGAACTGCAAGCCATGCTCCGCGCCCGTCCCGACGAGCAGCAGATCCCGTTCCGGGTCGGGGTCGCGGACGTGGTGCCCAAGTCCATCGTCTATCGACTGGTCGCTCCGACCATGGAGCTCAGCGAGCCGATCCGCCTCACCTGCCGCGAAGACAAGCTCGAACGCCTGCTGGCCGACCTGGCCATCCAGCGCCTGGACCTGGTGATTTCCGATAGCCCGATGCCGCCCCACCTGGATATCAAGGGCTACAGCCAGAAACTGGGGGAATGCGGAATCAGCTTCTTTGCCACCCAGGAACTGGCGCGCCTGCACGGCGCCAACTTCCCTCAAGGACTGCATGGCGCCCCCTTGCTGATCCCCGGCCAGGAAACCGTGGTCCGCAGCCGCCTGTTGCGCTGGTTCGCCGAACAGCAGCTACAACCACGAATCATCGGTGAATTCGACGACAGCGCCCTGATGCAGGCCTTCGGCCAATCCGGCAGCGGGATCTTCATTGCCCCCAGCGTGATTGCCGATGAAGTCCAGCAGCAATACGGCGTGCAGTTGATAGGCCAGACCGACGCCGTGGCCGAATCGTTCTATGCCATTACCGTGGAGCGCAAGGTCAAGCACCCCGGGATCGTTGCCATTACCGAGGGCGCGCGACGGGAACTGTTCACGCCCCTCGGCCACTGATCAGGAAGCGCAGGCCTGTGGCGCCTTCACCTTCATCAACACCAGCGCCAGGGCAATCGACAGCAGGATGAAGCCTGCCGCCGCGAACCCCAGGTGCCCCAGGCCCAGGGTATCGATTACCCGGCCGCCGACCATCGCCCCCAGGCCGACCCCGATATTGGCTCCGGCGATGTTCAAGGACGCGGCGAAAGCCGGAGCTTGTGGGGCTGCCTTCATCATCCGCACATGACTGACCAGGAACATCGCCGCCTGGGTCATGCCCCAGATACCCATGGCCGCTGCCAGCCCCAGGGTCGAATGAATGCTCGGTACCAGGGCCACCATGCCCCCCATCATGAGGGCACAGAACACCATCGAGGCAATCAGCGGGTGGCGATCGACAAAACGTCCCCCCAGGGAGTTGCCGATCAGGCCTACCGCACCGAAGCCCATCAGGCACCAACCCACCAGCGTGCCGTTGAAACCGGCCAGGCGCTCAAGGATATCCGCCAGGTAGGTGTAGGCCGTGAACATGCCGCTGAATACCAGGATCGACAGCAGCACATGCCCCTGCATCAGCGGACTGCGCAGGATAGCGAACTGCGAGCCCAGGCTGGCCTGTTCGTTGTGCACCGAAGTCTTCGGCAGATAGAGATACAACAGCAGCGCCTTGGCAAAGGCCACCAGCGCCAGGATGGCGAATGCACTGCGCCAGCCGAAGAGATCGGCGATCAGGGTCCCCACGGGAATTCCGAATACCGTGGCACAGACGATGCCGAAACCGATCTTGGAAATAGCCCGCCCGGCCTCGTCCGGCCCGACGATATCCACCGCGGTTTCGCTCGCCAGGGCCCAGAACACCGGCAAGCCCAAGGCCGGCACCAGCCGTGCCAGGGCCATCACCCAGATGTTCGGTGCCAGCGCGGCGACGGTATTGGACAGCCCGAACAGCACCAGCACGATGATGAACAGCGGCTTGCGCGGAAAACGCGCGCAGTAAGCGGTCAGGAACGGACCGAAGGCGGCGACGGTGAAGGCGAACAGCGTCACCAGCAAGCCGGCCTGGGACACACTGACCTGCAAGTCCCGGGCAATGGCTGGCAACAGGCCAACGATCACGAATTCCGTGGTCAGGATGGTAAAGCCCGCAGCCGATAACAGCAGGATGGGAAACAACATGCAAAACTCCAGCGACGACGGATGACAGCGACGGCCCGGAGGGCGCGCTGACCGGATAGGAAAAATGGGGATGGCGAATCTTAACAGAGTGGATACAGGTCAAGGCAACCGCGTTATCCAACTGATCGACACGGCAAGTGGCAGATCGTCACATCCACACGGGAAGCCGGGCCTGCTGTGATAAAGTCCGCCCCTGCCCCCAAAACAGGCGGCTCGACACTCGATGGTCGTCCTGCCTGCCTGTTGCTTGTCCGACCGCGGCCTTGCGTGGCGGTTCCACTTTGGGTCAGTTTCCGGCCCAGGGTCGCTGCATGCACTGCACATTAAAAAAATAGAGATACCGTTTATGAACGCTTCACCACCGTCCTTCCTGCAATCCCTCAAGCGCCTGAGCCTGGTGACACAGATCGTCATCGGCCTGATTGCCGGTATCCTCCTGGCACTGCTGGCGCCTGAGGTGGCCAAGTCCACCACTTTCGTCGGCAAAGTGTTCGTCTCGGCGCTCAAGGCCGTGGCACCGATCCTGGTATTCGTGCTGGTAATGGCCTCGATCGCCAACCACAAGCATGGCCAGGAAACCCATATCCGCCCGATCCTGGTCCTCTATCTGCTCGGCACCTTCGCCGCCGCGGTGGTGGCCGTGATCGCCAGCGCCCTGTTCCCCTCTGCCCTGGTGCTGTCCACCCACGACGTGACCATCAGCGCACCGGGCGGCATCAGCGAAGTGCTGCAAAGCCTGCTGCTGAGCGTGGTGGACAACCCGGTCAGCGCCCTGATGAACGCCAACTTCATCGGCATCCTGGCCTGGGCCATCGGCATGGGCGTGGCCATCCGCCATGCCGGTGAAACCACCCGCAGCGTGCTCGAGGACCTGTCCAACGGCGTCACCCTGATCGTGCGGGTGGTGATCCGCTTCGCGCCCCTGGGGATCTTCGGCCTGGTGGCCTCGACCCTGGCCACTTCGGGCTTCGATGCGCTGCTCGGCTACCTGCACCTGCTGGCCGTGCTGATCGGCTGCATGCTGTTCGTGGCCCTGGTGATGAACCCGCTGATCGTCTACTGGAAGATCCGCCGCAACCCGTTCCCGCTGGTACTGACCTGCCTGCGCGAAAGCGGCATCACCGCGTTCTTCACCCGCAGCTCGGCAGCCAACATCCCGGTCAATCTGGAGCTGAGCAAGCGCCTGGGCCTGCATGAGGATACCTATTCGGTATCCATTCCCCTGGGCGCCACCATCAACATGGCCGGTGCGGCGATCACCATCACCGTGCTGACCCTGGCTGCCGTGCACACCCTGGGTATCGCCGTGGACCTGCCCACTGCCGTGCTGCTGAGCGTGGTGGCCGCGATCTGTGCCTGTGGCGCTTCCGGCGTCGCCGGCGGTTCGCTGCTGCTGATCCCCCTGGCTTGCAGCCTGTTCGGTATCCCCAGCGAGATCGCCATGCAAGTGGTGGCCGTGGGCTTCATCATCGGCGTCCTGCAAGACTCGGCAGAAACCGCACTGAACTCCTCCACCGACGTGCTTTTCACCGCAGCAGCCTGCATGGCCCAGGAAGACAAGGCACAAGCCTCGGCCTGATCCGCAGCACTAAAAAGCCCGGCCAGGTCGACCCTGGCCGGGCTTTTTTCATTCATCCAGAAAAGGCGCTAACGCCTCAGAATGCCCCCATGTAGTCACGCTTGCCGACCTCTACGCCGTTGTGACGCAAGATCGCGTAGGCAGTGGTGACATGGAAGAAGAACTGCGGCAGGCCATAAGTCAGCAGGTAGGACTGGCCGCTGAAGCGCTTCTCTTTCGGCGTGCCCGGACGGGTGACGATCTCGATGCCTTCCTTGCCATCGACCTGGGACGGCTGGATGCCATCGATAAAGGCCAGGACCTTGGCCAGCAGCGCCTGCAGGTCAGCGAAGCTGGTCTCGCTGTCGTCGTACTTGGGCAGCTCGACCTCGGCCAGGCGCGCCGAAACGCCCTTGGCGAAGTCCACGGCGATCTGCACCTGGCGCACCAACGGGAACATGTCCGGGTACAGGCGCGCCTGCAACAGCGCATTGGGCTCGATACCCTTGGCCGTCGCATGGGCCTCGGCCTTGTGCAGTACATCGCTCAGGGCCTTGAGCATTTGCTTGAAGACAGGAACGGAAGCGGCGTACAGGGAAATAGTCATGACAATCTCGATCAGAGGTGGTGGGAATACAGCGCGCGAGGATTATAGCCGCAGCCATTGCCCGGGTGGGTTTATCCGCCCGGCCCCTGGCGATACTGGCTTGGAGCGACGCCGAACCAGCGCTTGAAGCTCTGGGAGAAACTCGACAGGTCGCTGAAGCCGAGCCTTTGCGCCACCTGGGTCAGGCTCAGGCCAGGATTGCCCAGCAGTTCCAGGGCCTGGCGACGCCGATGCTCGGCCAGCAATTGACGATAGCTGCTGCCCTGCTCCTGCAAGCGTCGTTTCAAGGTCCGTACGCTGGTGCGGTTCAGGCGAGCCATGGCTGGCAGGTCCGCAACGGCCCCCGCTGGTAGCGCATCCAGATGCTGGCGCACCTGGGCCACCACCCCCGGGTGCATTTGCCGCTGCTCCAGCAGCTGCCTGCACATCTGTTCGCACATCGATACCGTCACCGGATTGGCCTGGGGCAAGGAGCGGTGCAACAAGCGCCGGTCGAATACCAGGCTGTTGCTCTGCGCCCGATACTCGGGACCCACGCCGAAAATCTTCCGCGACTCTCCGGCCCCCCCGTGCACAGGCGGCGCACCGCAACGGGTGATCCGCAGCAAGCGGAAATCCTCGCCGACAATCTCCTTCATCAACACGGCCGCGGCCGCCATGTCCCGCTCCAGCAAAAAGTTTTGCAGCGCGACATCGGCCACTGCCGGCTCACCGAAGGTCAACACGCCCACCCCCGGCTCCTGGTGATAACCAATACTGGCGAAGGCATAGGTCAACGGCAGGAAACGCAAGGCCAGGCTCAACGCATCCGCCGGGGTCGCACTGCTGATCAGGCCGTAGCCGAACAAGCCATAGGTGGAAAAGTGATAGCGCAGCCCTACTTCGTGGCCCAGCCCTGGTGGATCCTCCAGCAACTCCAGCAGATTACCCACCAGCCGCAACTCCTGGGCCGCCGACAACAGACTGTTGGGGTCCTGCAGTTGCGCCATGGACAGCCTCGAACCCGCCAGCAGGCGTGCCAGGGGCAGGCCCCGCTCACGACCGAAGTTCACCAGCAGCAAAGCGCTGGAAGGTCCGCGAGTGAACGATTGAATGCTCATGGGCTGACTCATCCGGTGACGATTTGGCCCAAATACTAAAGCACTTGTCACGTTGCAGCATGGGGTCCATGAGCGATTGCCTCCATGCTTGACCCCCATCGGCGCCGCACTCTCGATCCAGGGGCGCGGTACCGCACCACACAACAAGAACAACGAGGTCGTCATGCCTGCACCCATCACTGCCAAGAACCCGGAGCACGACTCCAGCATCCCCCTTGAAGCCATCATCATCGGCACGGGCTTCGGCGGCCTGGGCATGGGCATCGCCCTGCGCAAGGCTGGGGTCAGCCGCTTTCTCATCCTGGAAAAAGGCCAGGACGTCGGGGGCGTCTGGCGCGAGAACACCTACCCCGGCGCAGCCTGCGACGTGCCTTCGCACCTGTATTCGTTTTCCTTCGAGCCCAACCCCAACTGGTCCCGGGTGTTCGCGCCCCAGGCCGAGATCCACGACTACCTGCAACACTGCGCCCGACACTATGCCCTGTTGCCTCACATCCAGTTCGACAGCGAAGTCAGCCATGCCGAATTCGACGACAGCCAGTGCCTGTGGAAAGTCAGCTGCCACAATGGCCAGTCGTACCTGAGCCGGCTGCTGGTCAGCGCCACCGGCCAGCTGAGCCGCCCCGCCATCCCCAGGCTGCCAGGCATGGAGAGCTTCACCGGTCATGTGTTCCACTCCGCCCACTGGGATCATCACTATCCCCTGGCCGGCAAGCGGGTCGCGGTGATCGGTACCGGAGCCTCGGCCATCCAGTTCGTGCCACAGATTGCCGATCAGGTCGCGACGCTCAAGGTCTTCCAGCGCTCGCCGGCCTACATCATGCCCAAGGCCGATCGCCCCTACAGGCCAGAAGAACTGCAACGCTTTGCCCGCCATCCCCTGTGGATGAAGCTGGTACGCGCGGCTCACTACCTGCATTTCGAATCCCGCGCCCTGGGCTTCACCCGCCTGCAAGGCCTGACCCGCTGGGCCGTCGGCATACCTTTCCAGAAACTGCTGAAGGCCTCGGTGTCCAGCCCCGAACTGCGACGCCAGATGACCCCGGACTATCCCATCGGCTGCAAGCGCATCCTGCTGTCCAACGACTACCTGGCCACCTTCGACAAGCCCCATGTCGAACTGCTGACCCAAGGCATCAAGCGAATCACCGAACAAGGCATCGAGACCCTGGACGGCCAACGGCACGAAGTAGACGCCATCATCTATGGCACCGGCTTCGCCGCCACCGAGTTTCTCTCGCCCATGCGCATCACCGGACGCCTAGGGCAAGATCTCAACCAGGCCTGGCAGCAAGGTGCTGCCGCCTACCTGGGACTGAGCGTGCCGGGCTTCCCCAACTTCTTCATGCTCTACGGCCCCAACACCAACCTGGGGCACAACTCCATCATCTACATGCTCGAAAGCCAGATATCCCACGTGATGAAGGCTCGCCGTGCGCTCCTGGCCAATACCGCCCGGACCCTGGAGGTGGACCCACAATCCCACCAGCGCTTCCAACAACGAATCCAGCGGCGCCTGGCCACCTCGGTATGGAGCGGGTGCCAGAGCTGGTACGTAGACCCGAACGGCCACAACAGCACCAACTGGCCGGGTTTCACCTGGAGCTATCGCTGGCAGACCCGCCATGCCGGGCTGGCGGCCTACCAGTTCTCCAGCCCCCTGGATGGCGACCGAGCAACCGACGGGCAACGAATAGCCGCCCCCGGGGATTGGCTGGAACGAGGCAATGCGGCCTTCCTGCGACTCTTCCTGCGGGCCAGCTTCAGGGCCTTGATCGGCCCGCCCCGGCTTCTGGCCAGCCAGCGCAAGATCGTTGCCGGCCTGTCCAGGCTGATGCCTGGAGGCTGGGGAGTGAACCGTCATCGCAGCCGGCTGGGACATATGGCACTACAGATCGTCGAACCCAAGGCCAGCGCCGCCAAAGGGGTCATCCTCTACCTGCACGGCGGCGCCTTCTGCCTTGGCAGCCCCGACACCCACTACAGCATCACCAGCCGACTGGCCAAAGAAAGCGGCTGCGCGGTATGGGCACCGGATTACCGGCTGGCTCCGGAGCATCCCTACCCGGCGGCGCTGGAGGATTGCCTGGCCTGCTACGACGCCATCCGCGCCCAGGGCTACCCGGTAGAGCGGCTGCTGATTGCCGGTGACTCCGCCGGCGGTGCCCTGGCCCTGGCACTGGCCCTGGCCTTGAAGGAGCGTGGCGAGGGCATTGCCGCCGGCTTGCTGCTGCTCTCGCCGGTGACCGATCCGACGCTGGCCGGCGCCAGCATGCAAAGCCGCCAGGCCACGGACCCGATGATCCGCCGCGACTGGCTGGAGCAGGCCTTGCAGGCCTATGCCGCAACGCCACAGACGCTGCTGCACCGCCCCCTGGAAGCCGACCTGCGCGGGCTGCCGCCGATGCTGATCCAGGTCGGCGACCAGGAGGTGCTGCTGTCCGATTCCACTCGCCTGGCCGAACGCGCCAGGGCATCGGCGGTGCCTTGTCAGTTGCAGATCCACGAAGGCCGTTGGCATGTCTTCCAGTTGCAGGCCTTCTACCTGCGTTCGGCCAGGGCCGCCCTGCGCGATCTCGCCCGCTTTGCCCGCCAATGCCTGGAGCGGGACAGTACAGACACCAGCGCACAAGACCGGGCGCCCAAGGCACAAACCCTGCCGACGCCATGACGCCCACTCGCGCCCCCCGGCCAGGGGCGCGGCTTTTTTAAGGCACGACCACGCGCCCTTGGAGGCGCCAGCACCCCGTGTAACCAAGTTCTGATGGCCAGGGGCCGCTTCTACAGGTAAAACAGAGCCCCTCGCAACCGGCCACCACGGCCATGGACCGCCCAGCCCACCCAACCCCACAGGCTGGGGTCGCCGCGCCTCTCTCCATCAGTTACCAAGGGACCTGTACTCATGAGCAGCGAACACGAAACTCCCAGCGAAGCACTGCGCCTTGGCAATGCCGAAATCCGCATCCTGGGCTCATTGATCGAAAAACAGGCCACCAGTGCGGAAACCTATCCCCTGACCCTCAATGCCCTGGTGATCGCCTGCAACCAGAAGACCAGCCGCGAGCCGGTGATGAACCTGACCCAGGGACAAGTCGGCCAGAGCCTGCGGACCCTTGAAGCCCAGGGCTTTACCCGCCTGGTGATGGGCAGTCGCGCCGATCGCTGGGAGCAGCGCCTGGACAAGGCCCTGGAACTGGTGCCAGCGCAATTGATCCTGTGCGGCCTGATGTTCCTGCGGGGCCCGCAGACCGTGAGCGAACTGCTGACCCGCAGCGGGCGCATGCATGACTTCGAAGACGCCGAGCAAGTGCTGCATCAGCTCGAACGCCTGGTGGCCCGGGGCCTGGCCCTGCATCTGCCGCGCCAGTCCGGCCAGCGCGAGGATCGCTACACCCACGCCCTGGGCGATCCGGCGGAGATCGAAGCCATTCTCGCCGCCCGCGGCAGCCCGGTGGAGCGCAGTACTGGTAGCGCAGTCGCCCTGGAACGCATCGAGGAACTGGAGGCGCGGATCGCCGCCCTCGAGGAGCGCCTGGCTCGCCTCGAAGGCTAGACCGTCAACAAACCGAAGGCGGCGCCAAGGGCGCAGGCCTTCGGTGGGCCGCGCCCGTTGTGCCGGGGATCAGGCCCGGGCGTAGGCCACGGCCTTCTGGAACTGCTCCTGGCTGGGACGCACGCCGGTATACAACACGAACTGCTCCAGCGCCTGGATGGCGATCACTTCCAACCCGGTGATCACCCGCTTGCCCTGGGCCCGGGCCTGTACGATCAACGGCGTCTCGGCCGGGATCGCCACCACATCGAACACCGTGTCCGCCGCGGCGATCGCCTCGGCCTCAAAGGCCAGCTGCTGGGCTTCGGGCCCGCCGCTCATGCCGATCGGCGTGACATTGACCAGCATCTGCGGCCGCAGCGCCCCCAGTTCGGCTTGCCACCGATAGCCCAGGGAGCTGGCCAGGGCACGCCCGGCCACCTCGTTGCGAGCAACGATCACACCGTTGTCATAACCCCCATCGCGCAAGGCACTGGCCACGGCCTTGGCCATGCCGCCACTGCCACGCAGGGCGAAACTGCACGTCCTGGGCACGGCATGGGCCGCCAGCAACTGCGCCACGGCAATGTAGTCGGTGTTGTAGGCCTTCAAGTGGCCATTGGTGTTGACGATGGTATTGATCGAGGCAATGGCCTGGGCCGATGCATCCAGCTCATCCACCAGAGCGATGCAATCCTCCTTGAACGGCATGGAAACGCCGCAGCCACGAATGCCCAATGCACGGATTCCACGGACCGCACCCGGCAGGTCCTGGCTGCTGAAGGCCTTGTAGTAGAAGTTCAGCCCCAGTTGTTCATACAAGTGGTTGTGAAAGCGCAGGCCGAAGTTCCCCGGACGCCCGGACAACGACATGCACAACTGGGTGTCTTTATTGGGGTTCATTTGCATCTTCATCTCCTCGCTTGGCACTTTCGGATAGACGGGATTGGCCAGCCACCCCGCTTGTGCCTGATCATATCGGCGCTTGTTCAACGGCCTCGAACCGTCCAGGGATAACGGTAAAGAGACCGGTACAGACCTTACACAACATTTACTCAGCGACTGTGCAGAATTTGCGATAACCGCTGTCTTAGAAGTATCCCCGCGTCAGTTCTTGGGTCTGGTGCAGACCATAAACGCAGGGGTTGAACCGAGGAAAAACCATGATCTCCAAAATCCCCAAGATAGCCCTGCTCATGGGTGCACTCGCTGTCGCAGGCCAGGCATCCGCCCACGGTGGTGGCTGGGTCGGCCCCGCTGCATTGGGTGCTGTTGTCGGCGCTGCCGTCGTGGGTTCGGTGATCGCCAACCAGGATCGCCCCGTCTACGTACAGCAGGCACCGGTGTATGTGCAACCGGCGCCGGTGTACGCCGCCCCGCCGCCCCCTCCGGTCTACTACCAGCCGGCACCGGTCTATGTGCAACAACCGGTGTACTACCGCCCGGCACCGGTCTACTACGGACCACCCCGTGGCTACTATGGCCACCCGCATTACTACTACGGCCCCGGTCGCTGGTAAGCGGCAGCAGGATCAAACGACAGGCCCCGCCCCACAAGCGGGGCCTGTTGCATTCTGCCATCAGCCAGATGTCTGAATAATTCTGGAAGATGTCGTGACTGGAACAGTACTTGCGTTTAAATCCGGCAATAGTGTGCCGATCCCAAGGCCGCCCAGCTCGACACGGGATTGTCATGTTTGTGTCATTTGCGGGCTGCAAGATCGATCCAGTCCGATCATCCAAGGCCCATAACAACAAGGACGCCCCCCATGCCTACGCAAAATCCGCACCGCGTTGCCGGCCTCTGCACTTCCAGCCGGGTCTATGACGCCCTGACCGAACTCAAGCACCTGGAAGGCCATCGCAGCGCCAAGTTTCTCTCGCTGCTGGCACAAAACCTGGTGCGCAAGGGCCTGCTCAACGAACAGGAAGTGCTGCATATGCTCGACCAGGTCGTGGACTGAGCGCGACCTGTTGCCGATCATCACCTGTGCCCAATCGATGTCCACTATCAACCAGGGTGATTTTTCGTAGCACTGGGCGCTTTGTAAGGTAACCCCCATGCAAAAGGAGGTTCCCATGCACAAGCACCAGATCATGTCCGTCGTCGGCAGCGCCGTCCCCGCCCCACTGAGGGCCATGGGGTTGCTCGCCTGCTGGTACCTGGTACGCGACGGCGAAGCCATCAGCGGCCCGCTGATGTCCCTGCCTGCCGCCCAGGCCCTGTCCCGCCAGCTCGACACCAGGGTGTTGCACGCCTAGCCAACCGACGGCGCCGGATGACCGTCGCACCCAAGGCTTTTCTGCTCCAGGCATAGACGCAGGTCAATAAACCCGAGCGGGCACTGGCTTACCCTCGCGACCTTTTGCGATCGACAGCCCCATGACGCTCCTGGCCAAACCCGAACTCCTGGCTCCCGCCGGCACCCTGAAGAACATGCGCTACGCCTTCGCCTACGGCGCCGATGCGGTATACGCCGGGCAACCGCGCTATAGCTTGCGGGTACGCAACAACGAATTCGACCACGCCAACCTGGCGCTCGGCATCCAGGAGGCCCAGGCCCAGGGCAAGCGCTTCTACGTGGTGGTCAACATCGCCCCGCACAATGCCAAGCTCAAGACCTTCCTCAAGGACCTGGCTCCGGTCATCGAAATGGCTCCCGATGCACTGATCATGTCCGACCCCGGCCTGATCATGCTCGTGCGCCGACACTTTCCCGCCATGCCCATCCACCTCTCGGTCCAGGCCAATACGGTGAATTGGGCCAGCGTCGAGTTCTGGCAGCAGCAGGGCCTGAGCCGGATCATCCTGTCCCGGGAACTGTCGCTGGAAGAGATCGAGGAGATCCGCCAGCAAGTGCCGGGCATGGAACTGGAAGTCTTCGTCCATGGCGCGCTGTGCATGGCCTACTCCGGCCGCTGCCTGCTCTCGGGCTACATGAACAAGCGCGATGCCAACCAGGGCACCTGCACCAATGCCTGTCGCTGGAAATACAAGGCCGAGCCGGCTACCCAGGACAATCTCGGAGACATCGTCCAGACCTGTGAACCCGAGCCGACCCTGGGCCTTGGGGCGCCCACCGAGCAGGTCTTCCTGCTCAGCGAAGCCAACCGCCCGGATGAGCTGATGCCAGCCTTCGAAGACGAACACGGCACCTACATCATGAACGCCAAGGACCTGCGGGCCGTGCAGCACGTAGGCCGCCTGACCCGCATGGGCGTGCATTCGCTGAAGATCGAGGGCCGCACCAAATCCCACTTCTATTGCGCACGTACCACCCAGGTCTATCGCCGGGCCATCGATGATGCCGCCGCCGGGCGCGAATTCGACCGCAGCCTGATGAACGATCTGGAGTCCCTGGCCCAGCGTGGCTATACCGAGGGTTTCCTGCGCCGCCATGTGCACGACGAGTACCAGAACTACCAGAACGGCAGCTCGGTCTCGGAGCGCCAGCAGTTCGTCGGCGAGCTTACCGGAGAGCGCCGTGACCGCCTGGCAGAAGTGAAGGTGAAAAACCGCTTCGCCCTGGGCGACCACATGGAATTGATGACCCCCAAGGGCAATTTCCACTTCGACCTGCACGAACTGCAGAACATCCAGGGCCAGGCCATCGAAGTCGCACCGGGGGATGGCCATACCGTCTACCTGCCGATCCCCGACCAGGTGGACCTGCGTTTCGGCCTGTTGATGCGCGACATCGGCGCTTGAGCCCCTCTCGTCGATCCCTTCAGGGTGCCGCCGGCCGCTAGCCGGCGGCGCTCACGCCACCAGACGCACACCGATTTCCCACTCCAGGCTCGCACTGGGCGCGATGGGCTGGATATGCTTGGCTCGAAAACGCATGGCTCACGGAACACCAAACCGTGCCAGCGTTGCAGAACAACAACGACCACTGCCCAGGAATGTTGTGCTCATGCCCGACACCATCGTGCCCCGCCCCGCCGCAGAACCGCCGGCCAAACCCATGGAGCAACGGCTGGAATTGCGCCACCTGCGCTATTTCAAGGCCGTGGCCGAAGAGCTGAGCTTCACTCGGGCCGCCGCGAAGTTGCACATGGCACAGCCGCCCCTCAGCCAGCAGATCAAGCAACTGGAAGAAGACCTGGGAGTCGTCCTGTTCGAGCGCCAGGGCCGCCCCTTGCGCCTGACCGAGGCCGGCCGACAATTCCTGCTCAAGGTCCGGGGCATCCTCGACGATGTCCAGTCCAGTGTCAGGGAGGTCCGCGAACTCGCCGAAGGCCATGGTGGGCGGCTGTCCATCGGTTTCGCCGGCTCGGTCATGTACAACAAACTGCCAGAGCTGCTCGGCCTGTTCCGCCAATGCTATCCAGGCGTGGAGCTGGAGTTCAGGGAACTGCTGGCGGCACAGATCGGCCCGGCGCTGCTGGCGCGTGATATCGACCTGGGGCTGGCCCGCCCGGCCCTGGAGGACGACCCGGCATTTCAGCAACGCCTGTTGCTCCAGGAGCCGCTGGTGGTGGCCGTACCGACGGGCCATCGCCTGGCAGGCCGCGAAGATATCGCGATCCAGGACCTGGACCAGGAACGAACCGTACTCTACCCGCGCTTCCCGCTGCCCAGCCTGACCGACCTGATCCAGAGCACCCTGGAACGGCTCGGCGTACACCTGCACCTGGTGCAGCAAGTCGAGAACCTGCAGGCCGCCCTGGGCCTGACTCGGGCCGGGGTGGGGCTGACCTTCGTGCCGCAGAGCGTCGGGGCCGAGTTACGCCAGGGCATCGTCTTCCTGGCTATCCGCGACAACCCGCTATTTTCGCCACTGAGCGCGGCCTGGCTGGCAGGCACCAGCAGCGCCCCGCTGCGTAACTTCCTGCCCTTGTTGAACCTGGTAAGCAGCGTCCCATCCCCCCTGCCCTAGGCAACCCTGCCCATACCTCGATCGTCTGCAAGCATATGCAGCCGATATTGGACGCCACCGCAGTGGCTACATAACCTGCAGGTCAGTTCGCCGGGCCCTTGATGTCCCAGGACCAGGCCCTCGCTACCCGCCAGCCCTCAATCACGGAGCCGTAGATGCAGGCATTGCCAATCGCCCACCGGGCACCGATCGAGCCTGACGAACGCCTCGACGCAGGCATTGTGTGAGCGGCTTGCCTGCCACCCTGGGCAATCGTCCGGATCGACTGATCTGCGCGCTGTTCCTCGTGCTCTGGTCGTCCGGCTTCGCCATCGTCAAGGTCGGGCTGCAATACAGCAGCCCGATGATGTTCCTGTGGTTGCGCTATGTAATCGTGGTGCTGGTGCTATTGCCCGTGGTGCTGGTGCAGCGCCCGCCCCTGCCCCGGGGCCGGCCCCTGCTGGCGATGATCGCCAGTGGCGTGCTCATGCAGTGCGTGTACTTCGCCGGGACCTACCTGGCCATCGACGCCGGGATCAGCGCCGGCCTGCTGGCACTGATCGTCTCGCTGCAGCCGGTGGTGATCGGCGTCGCCTCGCCCTTGCTGCTGCGCACGCCAGTAGCCGGTCGCCAATGGCTGGGGCTGTTGCTGGGATTTTTCGGGGCGGCGGTGGTGATCCTGGCCAAGTCCGACGTTGAACGCTTCACCGTGCTGGGCATGGGCCTGGCCTGGCTGTCGCTGCTGGGCTTGAGTGCCAGCGTGTTGCTGGAGAAGGCCTCGACCCCGCAACCCATCGTTCTTTCGCTGTTCAGCCAGTACCTGTTGGGCATGCTGCTGGTATCGCCCCTGGCCTTGACCTTCAACGCCCAGCCGCTCCAGTGGAACTGGGCCTTCGTCGGCGCCCTGGGCTACCTGTCGTTCTTCAATTCGTTGCTGGCGATCGCCTTGCTGATGCTGCTGGTACGGCGTAACGAGGCCGCCAGGGTGTCGGCGGTGTTTTTCCTGGTGCCGCCCGGCGCGGCCCTGGTGGCCTGGCTGCTGTTGGGCGAACCGATGCCCTGGCTGGCGTGGGGCGGCGTGATACTCGCCGCCCTGGGCGTGCGCCTGTGCAGCGCGCCCTCGCCGGGCAAGCCATTGCTCAAGTGATCGGCAGGACGGCCTGAGGCCAAAGGGGAGCCGGCGCGGCTCCCCGGGCGGGAATGCTGCTCAGAGCACCATGGCCGCGACCCAGCCGAAGGCCAGCAGCGGCAGGTTGTAGTGCAGGAAGGTCGGGACCACGGTGTCCCAGATGTGGTGGTGCTGGCCGTCGATGTTCAGGCCCGAGGTCGGGCCCAGGGTCGAGTCCGAGGCCGGCGAGCCGGCGTCGCCCAGGGCCCCGGCGGTGCCGACGATGCAGACGATGGCCACCGGGCTGAAGCCCAGTTGTACGCACAGCGGCACGAAGATCGCCGCCAGGATCGGCACGGTGGAGAACGACGAGCCGATGCCCATGGTCACCAACAGGCCCACCAGCAACATCAGCAGCGCGCCCACGCCCTTGCTGTGGCCGATCCAGCTGGCCGAGGCTTGCACCAGGCTGTTGACCTCGCCGGTAGCCTTCATCACCTCGGCGAAGCCCGAGGCGGCGATCATGATGAAGCCGATCATGGCCATCATCTTCATGCCTTCGGTGAACAGCTCGTCGGTCTCGCGCCAACGCACGATGCCCGACATCGAGAAGATCAGGAAACCGCACAGGGCACCGATAATCATCGAGTCCAGCAGCAGCTGGATGACGAACGCGGCGACAATGGCCAGGCCCGCCACCATCAGGGTCCGCGGGTTGTACTGCACCTCCACCTGCTCGACCTTCTCGATCCGGCCCAGGTCGTAGACGCGCTTCTTGCGGTAGCTGACGAACGCCAGCAACAGGCCGCAGACCATGCCCAGGGCGGGAATGCCCATGGCGTGGGTGACGTTGACCTGACTGATGTCGACACCGCTGCGGGCGACGTTGGCCAACAGGATCTCGTTGAGGAAGATGTTACCGAAGCCCACCGGCAGGAACATGTAGGGGGTGATCAGGCCGAAGGTGATGACGCAGGCGATCAGGCGCCGGTCCAGTTGCAGCTTGGTCAGCACGTAGAGCAGCGGCGGCACCAGCAGCGGGATGAAGGCGATGTGGATCGGCAGGATGTTCTGCGAGGCGATGGCCACCACCCACAAAAGGCCGATCAGCAACCATTTGACCTGGCCGCCGCCATTGGCATCCTGGCGATCCACCAGCAGCAGGATCTTGTCCGCCAGGGCATGGGCCAGGCCGGACTTGGCGATGGCCACGGCGAAGGCCCCGAGCAAGGCATAGGACAGGGCCACCGTGGCCCCGCCGCCCAGGCCGCTGTTGAAGGCCTTGAGCGTGGCCTCGATCCCCAGGCCGCCGGTGAGGCCGCCCACCAGCGCGCCCACGATCAGGGCGATCACTACATGCACGCGGGACAGGCTGAGTACCAGCATCACGCCTACCGCGGCAATTACTGCGTTAATCATCGTTACCTCATTACTGCGGGCAAAAGCCGCGCAAAAGCCAGTGACCGACCGGAGGGCAGCACGCTGCCGACATCGGGATGAAAGAGCTTGTTATTAGAGGGCGCGCACTTTGCAGCAGTGGGCCCGGCTTGTCAAAACCGCGGCCCGGCGCCCACCGACACCCGGCTTCGTGTAGCCGCTGCCGCAAGCTGCGTACGGCCCGCAGGGCCGCATGGGTCGCAAGAGCGCTGAAGGTCCTGCGGACCTTGTCGCAGCCTCGCGGGCTCGGCAGCGGCTACACAGATGAGGGGTGACAGATTTCGAACGCCCGTTTAAAGAAACCCGACCAACGGCCGCTACAGTGCAAAGTCTCAGATATTTATCGAATAAAGGACGTCTCCATGTCGCTCAGACAACTCTCCATCCAATGGAAGATCACCTTGCTGGCCGGACTCTGCCTGTTGGGCATCGTGTCGCTGTTGGTGGGGCTTTCGCTGTATCGCATGGAGCACAGCTCCGAGATGGTCAAGGCCTCGAGCATGGAGATGCTCAACGAAGCCGCCCAGGCCCGGATCGAAGCCCAGGGCGAAGTCCAGGCCCTGGGGATTCGCCAGCAGTTCATGGACGCCTATCAGTACGGCCACGGCTTCTCGCGCCAGGTGCTGTTCCTGCGTGAACAGGCCGAGAAACGCTTTCTCGACGCCTTCGACCTGCGCGAAGACCTGACCCGCCAGGTCAAGTCGGCACTGCAGGCCAACCCCGACCTGCTGGGCCTGTCCCTGGTGTTCGAGGGCAATGCCCTGGATGGCAAGGACAGCCTGTTCAACGGCCAGACCGAACTGGGCAGCAACGAGAAAGGCCGCTTCGCCCTGTACTGGTCGCAGCCGACCCCGGGCCAACTGACCGCCATGGCGCTGCCGGAAAGCGACATGAGCAACACCCGCACCGGCCCCAGCGGCCAGCCGGCCAATGCCTGGTTCACCTGCCCGCGCAGTACCCTCAAGCCCTGCGTGATCGAACCCTACTTCTATGACATCAACGGCCAGAAGGTGCTGATGACCAGCATCGTCTTCCCGCTGCTGGTGGACGGCAAGGTCATCGCCTCGCTGTCGGTGGACATCAACCTCAACAGCCTGCAAGCGGTCAGCCAGAACGCCAGCCGCAAACTCTATTCCGGCCAGACCAGCGTCAGCATCATCAGCCCCGAGGGCCTGCTGGCCGGCTACAGCCCCGATGCCAGCAAGCTCAGCCAGCGCCTGGACAGCGTCGACAGCGCCAACGGCGCCGAGCTGATCCGCCAACTGGCCAGCAGCACCCAGACTCGCAGCCTGCACAACAACCACGAACTCAAGGTGCTGGCGCCGTTCACCCCGATTCCTGGCGGCAAGCCCTGGGGCGTGCTGCTGGACGTACCGGAAAAGGTCCTGGTGGGCCCGGCCGAGGCGCTGAAAAACGAACTGGATGCCAGCAACAGCAGCGGCACCCTGATGGAGCTGGGCCTGGGCCTGCTGGCCGCGGTGATCGGCCTGCTGCTGGTGTGGTTGATGGCCCGCAGCGTGACCCGGCCGATCCTCGGCGTGGCCAGCATGCTGGAAGACATCGCCAGCGGCGAAGGCGACCTGACCCGCCGCCTGGCCTACGACAAGCACGACGAACTGGGACAACTGGCCGGCTGGTTCAACCGTTTCCTGGACAAGCTGCAACCGATCATCGCCGAGGTCAAACGCTCGGTGCAGGATGCCCGGGGCACCGCCGACCAATCCTCGGCCATCGCCACCCAGACCAGCGCCGGCATGGAACAGCAGTACCGCCAGGTGGACCAGGTGGCGACCGCGTCCCACGAGATGAGCGCCACGGCCCAGGACGTGGCCCGCAGCGCCGCTCAGGCAGCCCAGGCCGCACGGGATGCCGACCAGGCGACCCAGCAGGGCCTGACCGTGATCGACCGCACCACCCGCAGCATCGACCTGCTGGCCGCCGACATGAGCACCGCCATGGGCCAGGTCGAAGGCCTGGCCAGCGACAGCGAACAGATCGGCTCGGTGCTGGAGGTCATCCGCACCATCGCCGAACAAACCAACCTGCTGGCTCTCAACGCCGCCATCGAGGCAGCCCGGGCCGGGGAAGCCGGTCGTGGCTTCGCGGTAGTGGCCGATGAAGTGCGCAACCTGGCCCAGCGTACCCAGGAGTCGGTGGAGGAAACCCGCCAGGTGATCGAACAGTTGCAAAACGGCACCCGCGACGTGGTGGCCTCCATGGGCAACAGCCATCGCCAGGCCCAGGGCAGCGTCGAGCAGGTGGAACAGGCCGTGACCGCCCTGCGCCAGATCGGCGATGCGGTGACAGTGATCAGCGACATGAACCTGCAGATCGCCAGCGCCGCCGAACAGCAGAGCGCCGTGGCCGAGGAAATCAACAGCAACGTCGCCACCATCCGCGACGTCACCGAATCGCTGTCGGAACAGGCCAACGAATCGGCACGGGTCAGCCAGTCGCTGAACAGCCTGGCCAACCAGCAACAAAGCCTGATGGATCAGTTCCGCGTCTGATCCCCGTAGCCGCCGCCGAGCCCGCCAGGTTGCGACAAGACCCGAAGGGCCTTCGGTGCCATCGAAGGCGGCGTCCCCTTCGGGATCGATCGCCGCCTTCGACAGCGGCGACACCCCCAGCCCGCCACCCGGCAGCAGCGGACAGTGACACCTGGCAAGCTCAGCGCCGGGGCAGCTCGATCGCCACCCGCAAGCCGCCCAGGGGGCTTTGTCCCAGGCTCAGGCGACCGCCCCAGGCCTCGACGATATCGCGCACGATCCCCAGCCCCAGCCCATGGCCGTCGGTCTGCTCATCCAACCGGGCGCCACGGCTGAAGACCTCGTCCCGGCGCTGTTCCGGAATCCCCGGGCCGTCATCGTCCACGGCCAGGCAGAAACCCGCGGCTCGCTCCTCGACACTCAGTTGCACCTGCGCATCCGCCCACTTGCAGGCGTTGTCCAGCAGGTTACCCAACAGCTCCAGCAGGTCCTCGCGATCCCAGGGCAGGCGCAGCCCCGGTGCCGCGTGGTAGCTGAGTTCCAGGTGCTCGCCATGGATCATGTTCAAGGTCGCCAGTAACCCCGGCAACTCGGCATCGCACTCGAACAACGCGCCGGGTAGCGCATCGCCGGCCAGCCGCGCCCGGTTCAATTCGCGGTTGAGCCGCGACTGCACCTGCTCCAGCTGCTGCAAAAGAATCCGCCGCACCTCCGGCTGGGCCGCCAACTTCGGCCCCGACGCCAGGCTCAGCAACACCGCCAGGGGCGTCTTCAGGGCATGCCCGAGGTTGCCCAGGGCATTGCGCGAACGCTTTAGGCTGTCCTCGGTGTGGGTCAGCAAATGGTTGACCTGGGCCACCAGCGGCTCCAGCTCCACCGGGACCTGGGCATCGAGTTGCGAGCGCTGGCCCATCTGCAACTGGGCGATTTGCTCACGGGCGGTTTCCAACGGACGCAACGCCCGGCGCACGGTCAGGCGCTGCAACAGCAGGATCAACAGCAAGCCTGCCAGGCCCAGCCCGAGGCCGATCTGGCGCATGCGCTGGAAACTCTCGCGCACGGGGGTGTAGTCCTGGGCCACGCTGATGGAAATCGATTGCCCCAGGCGCTTGTAGTCACTGCGCAACACCAGCAGCTGCTGGCCCTCAGGCCCCAATTGCAAGTTGCCTTGCAGCCCGGCTTGCTCCAACTGCGGCAGCTCCTGGTCCCACAGCGAACGGGAACGCCAGTGCACATCGGCGAAGTCGATGCGAAAGTAATGCCCGGAGAACGGTCGCTGATAGGCCGGCGACAACCGTCGCTCGTCCAGTTGCAACCCTTGCGGGCCACGCACCAGGGCCAGCAGCAGGCTTTCGCTGTCGTTGCGCAGCCCGGCCTCCAGGTAGCGTTGCAGGCCTACCTCGAACAGCCACAGGCTGGTCTGTGCCAGCGCCAGCCCGACCACCAGCATCACACTGACCAGGCCCAGGCTCAGGCGGCGCTGGATCGACCTCACGAAGCCGCCCCGCCGAACAGGTAGCCCTGGCCCCGACGGGTTTCGATGACGCTGCGCCCAAGCTTGCGCCGCAGGTGGTTGACGTGGACTTCCAAGACATTGGAATCGCGCTCGGTCTCACCGTCGTAGAGGTGTTCGGCCAAATGCCCCTTGGAGAGGATCTGCTGCGGATGCAGCATGAAGTAGCGCAGCAGGCGAAACTCCGCAGCCGTCAGTTGCACGTCCTGGCCATCGCGGACCACGCACTGGCGCCCCTCGTCCAGGTGCAGGCCGGCAGCCTGCAGGGTTTGCTGGTTGGCCTGGCCATGGGAACGGCGCAGCAGGGACTGGACCCGCAGGTGCAATTCCTCGGGATGGAACGGCTTGCTCAGGTAATCATCGGCACCGGCCTTGAGCCCTTCGATACGCTCGGCCCAGGAGCCCCGGGCCGTCAGGATCAGCACCGGGGTGGCCAGGCCCTCGGCACGCCATTGGCGCAGCACATCCAGGCCCGGTACACCGGGCAGGCCCAGGTCGAGGATGATCAGATCGTAAGGCTCGCTGGCCCCCTGGTACAGGGCATCGCGCCCATCGGCCAGCCAGTCCACGGCATAGCCTTGGCGATTCAGCCCTTCGAGCAATTCGTCGGCCAGGGATACATGGTCTTCCACCAGGAGCAGGCGCATCAGTCATCTTCCTCGTCTTTCAACAGGCGCCCGGTGGCGGCGTCCAGGTCCAGCTCGCGGACCACGCCGTCCACGGTCAGCAGTTCCACTTCGTAGATGTACACATCGTGCTTTTCCTCCAGCTCGGCCTCCAGCAACTTGGCCCCCGGATAGCGATCCATGGCCTGCTGCAGCAACTGTTCCAGAGGCAGGATCACCCCTTGCTGGCGCAGGCGCAGGGCCTCGTCCTGGTCCAGGTCGCGGGCCAGGGCCAGCGAGCAGCACAGCCATAACGCCAGGGCTGCCCGGCTGCCGATGTGCAATCTGCGATTCATTAGGTGTCCTGATGATCCTTGAGTACCTGGCCGCTCACGGCGTCCAGCTCCAGGTCCCATTCCAGCCCCTGTGGGTCACGCAGCTCGACCTGGTAGATGTACTTGCCGTACTCCTCTTCCAGCTCGGTTTCGCCAATGCGTGCTCCGGGGTGCCGGGCCAGGGCCGTGGCATTGAGTTTTTCAAAGGACACAATGGTACCAGCGTCGCGCAGCCGCAGGGCCTCGTCGGGCCCCAGGTCGCGGGCATGGACCAGGCCCACGGTCATGGCAATCAGGCTGGCGCCCAACAGGGCACTGAGGGTTTTCATGGCAAGTCTCCAGGTCGGTGGCCAATGGCGCCAAGATACCCGTGACAACTTAATTGAAACTGAATGGCCATTTGCGCCTGACAGAACTTTCATTCGGCCCGCGGTGCCAGGGTTCTCTATACTCGACGGCTGATCCGCAAGCGAGCCCGGTATGCCTGCCATCCATATCAAGTTTCCCGCCCTGACCCTCAAGGCCGGCCCCCGGGCCCTGGCGCGCATCCGCCGCCAAGGCCTGCACGCCGGGGAAGTCGGCACCTTGCCGGGGGCCGCCGGCGGCCCCAAGGCCCTGGGCATCCAGGGCCTGGACCTGGCGCTGTTCGGTGAGTGGCTGCCCGCCGTCCCCCGCGAGCGTTCGCTGATCGGCGCCTCGGTGGGCTCCTGGCGGTTCGCCAGCGCCTGCCTGCCCGATGCCGCCGAAGGCATTCGCCGCCTGGGCCAGCTGTACAACGCCCAGAGCTTCGCCAAAGGCGTGACCATGGCGCAGATCAGCCAGAGCTCGCGACAGATGCTCGACGATCTGCTCGAAGGCCGCGATGCCAGCATCCTCGACAACCCCCAATACCGGCTGAATATCATGGTGGTCAAGAGCCACGGCCTGCTGGCCGATGACCATCGCGGGCGCCTGGGCCTGGGCTTGTCCTCGGTGATCGCCGACAACCTGCGAGGCCGCGCGCGCCTGTCGCGGCACTTCGAGCGCCTGGTGCTGCACGACCCGCGCCTGGCGCCGCCGCTGCACGCCCTGGAAGACTTCCCGTCGCGCTTCGTCCCCTTGGATCGCGGCAACCTGCGCCAGGCCCTGCTGGCCTCGGGCTCGATCCCCATGGTCATGCAGGGCGTACGCGAGCTGCCTGGCGCCGGGGCCGGCACCTTCCGCGACGGCGGCCTGCTGGACTACCACCTGGACCTGCCCTACAGCGGCAGCGATATCGTGCTCTACCCCCACTTCACCGACCGGGTGATCCCCGGCTGGTTCGACAAGACCCTGCCCTGGCGCCGAGCCAGCCCCGAGCGCCTGCGGGACGTACTGCTGCTGGCTCCCTCCCGGGAGTACCTGGCGCGCCTGCCCTACGGCAAGCTGCCGGACCGCAACGACTTCAAGCGCTTCATGGGCGACGACGCCAGCCGGCAGAAATACTGGCGCAGCGCCATGGAAGAAAGCCGGCGCCTGGGCGACGAGTTCCTCGAACTGGCCAGCCAGGATCGCCTGGGCGAACGCCTGCAAAGCCTCTGATGCCCGGCACGGCTGCGGATTGACCCTTTAGTCAGGGTTTTTCCGCAAGCGGTGGGGCAAGCTGATAGACTCGCCGCCTGCCTCATTTCGCCCCAGGGCGATGCCATCCGACAGAGCTGACCGACACCGTGGAAATCTTCAAAGAATTTACCTTCGAATCCGCCCACCGCCTGCCTTTCGTGCCCGAGGGCCACAAGTGCGGCCGCCTCCATGGCCACTCGTTCAAGGTGGCGATCCACCTGAGCGGCGAGGTGGACCCACACACCGGCTGGATCCGCGACTTCTCGGAAATCAAGGCGATCTTCAAGCCGCTGTACGAGCGCCTGGACCACAACTACCTGAACGACATCCCCGGCCTGGAAAACCCTACCAGCGAAGTCCTCGCCAAATGGATCTGGAACGAGCTCAAGCCGCTGCTGCCGGAACTCAGTGCCATTCGTATCCACGAAACCTGCACCAGCGGCTGCATCTATCGCGGCGAATAAACCCGCAAGGGCCGGGGAGCAAGCGCCTGGCCCAGCCCACCGTACGGCAGGCTCACACGCACCGACGTTCAGGCCTATGCTTGCCCCGTCCCCTCGACTGCCGAGCATTCGCGCCATGCCATCGATCATTCGCCCAGCCGTACCCGACGATCTCCCGGCCATCGAAAGCATCGCCAAGAGGGCCTATGCCCCCTACATCGCTCGAATCGGTCGCCAACCGGCACCGATGCTCGAGGATTATTCGTGCCTGGTGCTGGCAGCCCAGGTCTGGGTACTGGAGGACCAGCAAGCCATCGCAGGCTTCATCGTGTTGCTCGATGCCCAGGAAACGCTGCTGCTGGACAACCTTGCGGTCAGCCCCGAGGCCCAGGGGCGTGGCCATGGCCGCCAGCTGCTGGCCTTCGCTGAACAGCAGGCCCTGGCCGCCGGCCACAGTTGCGTGCGCCTCTACACCAACCAGGCCATGAGCGAGAACATTGCCCTGTACGGTCGCCATGGCTACGTCGAGACCCATCGCGCGGTGGAGAACGGGCTGCACCGGGTCTACATGAGCAAGGCCCTGGACTGATCCGCTCGATGGCGACAAGCAGGCCTGCCGCCCCCAGCCATGACCGGCCACGGCCGCCAAGGCTTGATCCTCGCCTCTTGAACCCTTAAAACAACGACCTTCGCCCTAGACCCTCCAGGAGCCCATCATGGAAAGCAGCTGGCTGACCCATGCCAAACGCTTGCAAGCCATCGCCTCGACCGGCCTGCATTTTTGCAAGGACATCCACGACCGCGAGCGCTACCAGGAGATCGCCGATATTGCCCACCAGATGCTCGCGCAACTGGGTAATGTGCCGCTGGAGCGCATCACCGGGCTGGTCGCCGACTTCGCCCAGCGCTACTCCACCCCCATGGTGGAAGTCCGTGGCGCGCTGATCGAAAACGACAAGATCCTGTTGGTACGGGAAACCACCGACGATCTCTGGGCCCTGCCTGGCGGTTATGCCGATGTCGGCCTTTCCGCCAGCGAAAACGTGATCAAGGAAATCCATGAAGAGGCCGGGATCGAGGTGACGGTTCGCGGCCTCTACGGCATCCGGCACAAGGCCAAGGGCCCCTACAAAGCCGACCATCGCGACTTCTACAAGCTGTATTTTCTCTGTGAGCGCCAGCACCGTACTGCGCCAGTGGCCGGCAGCGAGGCCAGCGAGGCCGCCTTCTTTGCCCTGGACCAACTACCGCAGCTATCCCAAGGACGCACGGTGGAGCGGGATATCCGCGAGGCGTTCGACTTCCACCAGGGCAAGACCGTGCAGGTGCAATTCGACTGAGCACCCTCTGATGTAAAGTGAGCTTGACACCGTCATTCGCCCCACCTAATGTAAAGCCAACTTTACACAAGGAGATCGCTCATGGGCGCCAAGCGCTATATCGTGGAATTCACCCTGACCCTGCTGGCCTATATCGCCTGTGTCGTGCTCAGCAGCCATTGGCTGGCGGATATGGAGCCAGGCCCGGGCAAGATCGCCCTGGCCCTGGTACCGGTAGTGCCGATGATCGCCATGGCCCTGGCGGTCGTCCGGCAGTTGCGGCGCCTGGACGAAATGGTCCGGCGCGTCCAGCTCGAGGCCCTGGCCCTGTCCTTCGTCTGCACCGCGCTGATCACCTTCAGCTACGGTTTCCTGGAGACCGTCGGCCTGCCCAGGCTCTCGATGTTCTACGTGTGGCCGCTGATGGGCCTGATCTGGGCCCTGGCCACGGTGGCCGGCATGCGGCGCTACCAATGAACAACCAGGTACGCGAACTGCGCACCCGGCAAGGCTGGTCCCAGGCTGAACTGGCTACCCGGCTCGGGGTTTCACGGCAAACGGTGAATGCCATCGAGACCGGCCGCTACGACCCCAGCCTGCCCCTGGCCTTCAAGATCGCACAGGCCTTCCAGATGCCCATCGAAGGCATTTTCAGCCCTGACCCGGACTGACCTGGCGTAGGGCACGCCAAGCCGATCCAGCCCGGGTTGCACCGTTTTACAGCGACAGAATCGATCGCACCGGCCCGGGCATTGGCTATAACTGCTGGGTCGCCCTGAACCCGGCGGCGAGCACCGGCCATCGCTTCCCAGGATTGGCACGGCACCTGCAAAAGCGTGGTACCACTCAGACCAGGGACAGGCCATGACCCAGCACGCACCCGGCAACGACTACCCCTTGAGCGAAGTCCCGCAGCATGCCCGCAAGGGCCTGGCCTCCATGGCCATGGTGCTGCTGGGGTTCACCTTCTTCACCGCGACCATGTTCGCCGGCGGCAAGCTGGGGGTGGCCTACGACTTCACCACCCTCTTGACGGTGATTGTCCTGGGCAACCTGCTGCTGGGAATATATGCCGCGAGCCTGGGCTATATCGCCTTCCAGAGCGGGCTCAACTCGGCACTGATGGGACGCTTCTGCTTCGGTGAGCGAGGCAGCAAGCTCAGCGACCTGATCCTGGGCTTTACCCAGATCGGCTGGTACGCCTGGGGCACCGCCACCGCGGCGGTGGTGCTGGGCAAGTACCTCCACCTGGACCAGGGAGCGGTGCTGGGCTTGATGCTGCTGTTCGGCATGGGGTTCTGTGCCACGGCCTATATCGGCTACCGCGGGCTGGAGATTCTCTCGTGGATCGCCGTGCCGGCCATGGGCCTGTTGCTGATGCTGTCCATGGGCGTCGCCACGGCCAGGATCGGTGGTCTCGACGGCCTGCTGGCGGTCGTGCCCAGTACCAGCCTGGACCTTTCCACCGCCATCACCCTGGTCTTCGGCACTTTCGTCAGTGGCGCCACCCAGGCCACCAACTGGACCCGGTTCTCGCGCTCGGCCAAGGTCGCCATCAGCGCCAGCCTGATCGGCTTCTTCATCGGCAACGGCCTGATGGTGCTGATCGGGGCCTATGGCGCCATCGTCTACCAGCAGCCGGACGTGGTCGAAGTGCTGCTGTTGCAGGGCTTTGCCATGGCCGCCATGGCCATGTTGCTGCTGAATATCTGGAGCACCCAGGACAACACCATCTACAACTTCGCGGTGGCCGGCTGCAACCTGCTGCGCACCGACCGACGCAAGACCGTGACCCTGGTCGGTGCCGTGATCGGTACCCTGCTGGCGATGCTCGGCATGTACGACCTGCTGGTGCCCTACCTGATCCTGCTGGGCACGGTGATCCCACCCATTGGCGGCGTGATCATGGCCGACTTCTTCTATCGATGGCGCGGTCGCTACCCGCGCCTGGCCGAGAGTTCGCTGCCTGCTTGGAACTGGCCTGGCCTAGGAGCCTACGCTGCCGGCACCCTGGCGGCCTTCGGCTCGCCCTGGATCGCGCCCCTGGTGGGCATCGGCGTCGCAAGCCTGGGTTATGTCCTGCTCAGCGCGATGCTCGGCGGCCGCGCACCGGTGGTGGTCGATGCCGGTTGAACCCGAGGTTGCACGCAGGCTTGTTCCCTCGCCACGCCACGGGTCTATCATGGCCCGCACTTGTCCAACGATCGCCGGACCAGGGGCTAGCCCCGGATCTGGCGACTGACCGCCTGATCCAAGGAGCCGTCCCGATGTTGATCACCAACGCCCGCCTGCGCCACCGCGAAGGCCTGCACCAACTGCACCTGGAGCATGGCCGCATCGCTCGCATCGCCCGCCAGGCCCCCGATAGCCCAAGCCCCCTCCCGGCCTTTGGCCCGGAGCACCTGGATGCCGGCGGCAACCTGGTGGTGCCGCCTTTCGTCGAGCCACACATCCATCTGGACGCCACCCTGACCGCTGGCGAGCCACGCTGGAACATGAGCGGCACGCTGTTCGAAGGCATCGAGTGCTGGGGGGAGCGCAAGGCCAGCATCACCGCCGAAGACACCCGCACCCGGGCCCACAAGACCCTGCGTGCCCTGGCGGCCCATGGCATCCAGCATGTGCGCACCCATGTCGATGTCACCGATCCCGACCTGACCGCGCTCAAGGCCATGCTCGAAGTCCGCGAGCAGGCCCGGCACCTGGTGGACTTGCAGATCGTCGCCTTTCCCCAGGAAGGCATCGAATCGTTCCGCAATGGTCGCCAACTGATGGAACAAGCCATTGCTCTTGGAGCCGACGTGGTGGGCGGCATCCCGCATTTCGAATACACCCGCGACCAGGGCGTGAGCTCGGTGAAGTTCCTCATGGACCTGGCCGAACGCACTGGCTGCCTGGTGGACGTGCATTGCGACGAGACCGATGACCCGCACTCGCGCTTTCTCGAGGTGCTGGCCGAAGAGGCCCGCAGCCGCGACATGGGCTCGCGGGTCACCGCCAGCCACACCACGGCCATGGGTTCCTACGACAATGCCTACTGCGCCAAGCTGTTCCGCTTGCTGGGGCATTCCGGGATCAGCTTCGTCTCCTGCCCGACCGAGAGCATCCACCTGCAGGGCCGCTTCGATACCTTTCCCAAGCGCCGCGGGCTCACCCGGGTCAAGGAGCTGCTGGATGCGGGCATGAACGTCTGCTTCGGCCAGGATTCCATCGTCGATCCCTGGTACCCCCTGGGCAACGGCAACATCCTGCGAGTGCTGGAAGCCGGTTTGCACATCTGCCACATGCTCGGCTACAGCAACCTGCAAAGCGCCCTGGACCTGGTCACCGACAACAGCGCCAAGGCCCTGGCCCTGGGTGAGCGCTACGGCCTGGAGGAAGGACGCCCGGCGAACCTGCTGATCCTGTCCGCCGACAGCGACTACGAAATGCTCCGCAGCCAGGGCCTGCCGCTGTACTCGATCCGCCACGGCAAGGTGCTGATGCAACGCCAGATGGCCCAGGTGCAGTTGCAGGACACCGCGCTGTAGCCCCACGCTTGGTGTAGCCGCTGCCGCAGGCTGCGCACGGCTCGGCACGAGCCGCAAGGCCGGCCTCCATGGCCTGCCTGATGCACCGCGCCGCCCGTCTTCACGGCCGCTGCGCGCCCGGGCGCAGCCTCGCCAGCTCGGCAGCGGCTACAGGGGAATGCGTTGGGCGGTGCCGAACAGGCTCACGCGATGCAGGACTGCGTCGCGCTCCTCCAGGCGCAGCGGCGCGGTGCCACCCGGCATCACCACCTGCACCTCGCCGGCCTTGACCCAACCCACTCGCCAGGCGGCGCAGGCCACGGCACTGGCACTGGTGCCGGAGGACGCCGTCGGCCCCTCGCCCCGCTCGAACACCCGGGCCACGATGCGCTGCGCCGACTCGCGAGCCGCCCATTGCAGGTTGACCCCGGCCGGGCACGGCTCGCCACTGCCCACCGGCAAGGCGAAGGCCGTGGCGGTCAGGCCCTCGGCCAAGGGCGGCTCAAGCATCTGCCGGTTGTCCGGCAAGGCGCTGGCCTCGTCCACCAGGGTCACGCAATGGGGATTGCCGACCCGCACGAACTGGCTGTATTCCCATTGCGGGTTCAGCGCCTGCAACGGAGCGACCTGGCTCAGTTGGCGTCCATTGAACGTCACTGCCTCGACGCCCAGGGCCGCCACCGCCTCGGGGCCGAACGCCGGTTGCCCGAGATCCAGCCAGAAGCCCTGGACACCCGCCACCTGGGCTGGCTCCACGGCCGTGGTCACTGGCGAGAGGCCGGCGCCCTGGTCGTGATGGACCTGCAACAGGGTCTGCCCCGGGTCCTGCAGCAGCCCTTGCTCGGTCAGGGCCTGGGAGAAGATCGTCAGGCCGTTGCCGCTGCGCTCGGCCAGGGTACCGTCGGTGTTGACGATCAGCAGGTCGAACGGCGCCTCCTCCTGGAACGGCCCCACCAACAGGCCATCGCTGCGGTGGGCCTTGGCTCCGGCCGGGCGGCTGCCCGGCGCCCAGTCGCACAAGGCGGCGATGGCCTGCTCGGCCCATAGCCGTCGGTCCCGCGCCGCCTGGGCTGCTGTACCCGGCAGGGCCACCCCCAGGCGCCGCAACGCCGCCGGCGAGACCACGCCATAGATATTGCCCCGTGCATCGTAGAACGCCGCCATCGCCCATCTCCGGAAAAAACCAGCCGCTGACAGTACGGCCAATGCCACGGCTGTACCAGAGGGGAGATCAGCGAATCGGCAGGGCCATCGGCCGGATCGGCGCCGCATCGGCACCACGCAACTTGAGCGAGGCACCGATAAAGGCGAACTGGTAGACCTTGTCCCGGGCCAGGCCCTCGAGATTCACCAACTCCATGATCGGCGCGCCCTGCATCGCCAGCAGGTAGGTGTGCAATGGCAGGTAGTTGCCCTCGATCTCGGACGGGAAGGTCTCGAAGCTCAGGTTGTCGGCCCCCACCACCATGGCACCGCCCTCTTCCACCAGGAACTTGGCGGCATCCAGGCTCAGGCCCGGCGGGTTGGCCATGTACACCTGGGCGTTCTCGTAGTCACGCATGCGCCCGGTACGGATCAACACCACATCGCCCTTCTCCAGGGCCACCTTCTGCTTGGCCAGGGCCTGCTTGAGGTCGGCGCGGGTCACCCGATAGCTGTCGGCCAGCTGGTCCAGGCCCTTGGCCGCGGCCACATCGATCATCACCCCGCGAGCAATGATCGGTGGCAGCTTCTCGGCCCCGGTGACGTTCCAGCCCCGGTCGCCCAGGTGTTGGTCGGCGCGGAAGCCGTTCCAGATCTTGCCGTTGAGCCCGAAGTGGTTGAGGGCGTCGATATGGGTGCCCATGTGGGCGTACATCGACACCGCCGAACCGCTGTAGCTGACGTGCTGGTTCATTGGCTCGCCGACCTGCATCGGGTCGGCGATCACATTGCCGTGGGGGGTGTGGGTCATCCACATCTGGTATGGCGGATCGCCGGCAGCCTGCCAGCTGGGCATGCCGACGAAGTAGTCCACCGCCAGGTCGTAGGCCTGCTCGCCACTGACCCGGGACATGATCGCCGCCCGCGATTGTGGGGTGATCAGGTTCAGGCGGCCGATCTCATCCTTCGGCCCCCAGGGGCTGATGCCCACGTCTGGCTGCTGCGCGGTGGCAGCGCTGCAGGCGGCACTGATGAGCGACAGGGCCAGGACCCCGGGAAGGATTTTCGACATTGCGCGGATACCCATGACAACACTCCTTTGAAGTAGAGGTGGCCATGGTATTGGTCGCTTATTCAGAGATAATCAGCCAATTGGTGAATAGATATTCAACTTAAGGGAAACAATATGGATGTACTGATGGCCATGCGCACCTTTCGCCGGGTGGTGGAACGCGCCAGTTTCAGCCTTGCCGCCACCGACCTCGGGCAGTCCACCGCCGCGGTGAGCAAGCAGGTCCGGCAGTTGGAGGAACGCCTGGGCAGCTTGTTGATCTTGCGTACCACTCGACGCATGAGCCTGTCGGAAGCCGGGCAAAGCTACTTCACCGAGTGCTGCCACCTGCTGGACGAACTGGACGCCCTGGAGCGCGCCACCCAGGCCGGGTCGAGCGAGCCCGGCGGGCGCCTGCGGGTCAACGCGCCGCTGTCGTTCGGGCTCAAGGTGCTGTCGCCGATCCTGGTGGCCTTCATGCAGCGCTATCCGCAACTGCACGTGGACCTGACCCTCAACGACCAGGTGCTGGATGTGGTGGGTGAAGGGTTCGACGTGTCGCTGCGGATCCGCCGCCAACTGGAAGACTCATCGCTGATCGCCCGCCACCTGGGCCAGGTCGAGCAGGTGATCTGCGCCGCACCGGGCTATCTCCAGGCCCAGGGCACGCCAGTGGGCATCGCCGACCTGCACTCGCATCGCTGGCTGGCCTATCGCCTGGCCGAGCATCCCGGGCGCTGGCAACTGGAAGGTCCCGAAGGCCACACCCGGCTGGAGCTGCCGGTGCATTTCGCGGTGGACAACAGCCTGATGCTGGCCGACATGCTGGTGGCCGGCCTGGGCATCGGCGCCCTGCCCGGTTTCGTCGCCCAGCCATTGCTCGACAGCGGTCAATTGTTGCGGGTACTGCCCGACCAGAGCCTGCCCAGCCGGCACATCTACGCCCTGTATCCCAGCCAGCGGCACCTGTCGCAGAAGGTCCGGGTATTTGTCGACTTCCTGGTCGAGGCCTTGCAGCAGCCTTGAAGATCAATCAACGGTGGGCACCTCCAGCCCAACCTTGACCCGGTTCATCGCCACCAGGGTCTTGAAGCGCTTGACATTGTGGTTGTCGAAGAACAGCTCGCGGGTCAGCTGGTTGTACTGGGCCATGCTGCGCACGCAAAAGATCAGTACGAAGTCGCACTCGCCAGCCACGTAGTAGCACTGCTGGACCTGGGGGCAGGCCTGGAAGCTGCGCTTGAGCGCATCGAGCTGGTCGATCCGCTCGCTCTCGACTTCCACCTCGACGATGATGCTCAGCTCATGGCCCAGGGCATCGGGGGCGACCACTGCGGTATAGCGTTCGATCACCCCCTCCTCGGCCATGCGCTTGAGACGGCGGTTGACCGCTGCGGTGGACAGGTTGACCCGCAACCCCAGTTCGCTCTGCGCGGTGCAGGCATCGCGCTGCAGCTCGGCGAGCAGCTTCAAGTCGTAGGCGTCGAGGCTGGTGGTCATGGCGGGGCTCCGGATACGGCACGGGGGAAGTGGAATGATATTGCGCAAAAGCGCGCGATTATGCGCAACGAACGCGCTGCCTGCGCAAGTTTGTTCCGGCCTGCCGCAGCGATCCAATGACAACCTCAGGGCGCTCGCCAATTCATGGGGCTCCCCCTGGGAATGCTTGCCCGAGCAAGACTGCCTCTGCTCGACACCCCTGGGGTGATCAGCCACGACGCGAATCGCGGTCAGGGCCCACAGGGTTATTTCTGCAACCTTGGCTCGCCAGATTTGTCACAATCCCCGACTCGGCCGCACGGGTGACCTGCGCTACCTGGCGACCAGCGGCGGATTACCCTGGGTATCCGTTCGCCCATGCTCCTGATCAATAGTGAAGACGCCACCGACACCGGGCCCTACCAGCACAGGGTCGGCGAGACGGCACGATCGGCGGTCCCCCGCACGATGCCCGGCCAGCAAGGATTTTTATGACTGCCAGCAACACCCACTTCCAGGCCACCCCCGGCCGCCTCGAACAGATGTCCACCCGCGTGGCCTATTTCATCGCCGGTTTCGGCATCGCCGCCTGGGCTCCGCTGGTGCCCTACGCCAAGAGCCGAGCCGGACTCGACGAGGGCACCCTGGGCTTGCTGCTGTTGTGCCTGGGCGTAGGCTCGATCCTGGCGATGCCCATTGCTGGCGCCCTGGCCGCACGCCATGGCTGCCGGCGGGTGATGGCCGTCGGCACCTTGCTGATCTGCATTGCCCTGCCCTTGCTGGCGACCCTGGCGTCGGCGCCGTCGCTGATGTTCGCCCTGTTCATGTTCGGCGCCGGGCTCGGCACCGTGGACTCCACGGTCAACCTGCAAGCGGTGATCGTCGAGCGAGCCAGCGGCAAGACCATGATGTCGGGGTTCCACGGCATGTTCAGCCTCGGCGGGATCGTCGGTGCCGCTGGCGTCAGCGCCCTGCTGGGCCTGGGTTTGTCGCCCCTGGGAGCGACCCTGGCGGCGGTGGTACTGATGCTGCTGGCCCTGGCCAAGTCCGCACCGCACATGCTGCCCTACGGCAGCCAGAGCTCGGGACCGGCCTTTGCCGTGCCCCACGGCGTGGTGCTGTTCATCGGGTGCCTGTGCTTCGTGGTGTTCCTGGCCGAAGGCGCGGTGCTGGACTGGAGCGCGGTGTTCCTCACCGCCGAGCGCGGCCTGGACACCGCCTACGCCGGCCTGGGTTATGCCGCCTTCGCCCTGACCATGACCGCCGGGCGCCTGACTGGCGATGCCATCGTCCATCGCCTGGGCGCCCGTCGGGTGATCTTCATCGGTGGTGCCACCGCGGCGGCCGGCATGCTGCTGGCCACCCTGGCCCCGGCCTGGGAAGCGGCGCTGCTGGGGTACGCCCTGGTGGGCGCGGGGTGCTCGAACATAGTGCCGGTGCTGTACACCGCAGTGGGCAAGCAGAAGGTCATGCCCGAGGCCATCGCCGTCCCGGCCATCACCACCCTGGGTTACGCCGGCATCCTCGCCGGGCCGGCGGTGATCGGCTTCATCGCCCATGGCAGCAGCCTGAGTGCAGCCTTCGGCCTGATCGCCGCGGCGCTCTTGGCAGTGGCCGCCAGCAGCAAGGTGCTCAAGGTCTGAGCCCCCGGCCATGTAGCCACTGCTGAGCCTGCAAAGCTGCGCACGGGGCGCAGCACCCGCAGGCCTCGCACCCCGCGTGCCAGGCCCGACGCGCCGACAACACCAGCGTCTGCGGCGCAGCCGTACGCAGCCTGCGGCAGCGGCTACACGAAGCCAGCAGCGGCGGCACGTCTCAGAAGCCGACGCTGGCCTGGATGAAGAAGGTCCGTGGCGCGCCGACGTAGATCCCCGAGTTGTTGTCGCTGGAGCGGGTGAAATACTGGCGGTCGAAGACGTTCTTCACCCCGGCGCCCAGCTTGAGGTTCGACAGCTGCGGACCGAAGTCATAGCCACCACGGATGTTCCACAACACGTAGCCGGGCATGTCGCCATACTGGCCGTCGGCGCTGCCATCGGTGATGTAGTTGCCGCTGAAGGAGCCGTTGGCATTCACGCCTGTACCCGGAGAACGTTGCCTGGACTGGGCGAAGGCATCGATGTTGTAGGTCCAGCGATTGATGTCGTAGCGCAAGCCGGCAGTGGCCACTTGGCGCGAGTAGAACGGCAGGTCGCGGCCCTTGAAACCAGGAATCTCGCCTTCGTAGCTGGCCCGGGTGTAGGTGAAGCCGGCGTTGGCGCTCAGGCCTTCGAGACGCGGGTCCAGGCTCCCCAGGTTGTAGTGCACAGAGGTTTCCACACCCTGGTGCTTGGTAGCACCGAGATTGGTCCAGCCCACGTCGTTACTGATGTACTGCAGCTCGTCGTCGAAGTCGATGTAGAACAGCGTCACCTCGCCCCCCCAGACATCATCGTTGTAGCGCGTGCCGATTTCGTAGGTCTTGGCCTTCTCCGGGCTCAGGCCGTTGGCGGTCTGGTCACCCTGGCCGCCCTGGCCCAGTTGGAAGTACTGCAGGCTGCCAAAGGACGTCTCGTAATTGGCGAACAGCTTCCACGCATCGGACAGGTGATACATCACGCTCAGGGCCGGTAGCGCCTCGTTACTGTCGATGCTGCGGCGCTTCTCCTGAACGCGTATGCCGTTGGTTCCCGGCACCGGTCGGTCATGCCAGCGGGTGCTGATGTCCTCGAAGCGGATCCCCGGGGTGATGGTCCAGTTGCCGACGTCGATCTTGTCGTCGATGTAGTAGGCATGGGCCTCGGTGCCGCCGGTACGGTCCTGGTAGACGTGACCATCGGAATCCTTGGTCAGCACCGGCTGGTTGTTCACCAGGGCGACGCGGCTGGCCTGCTCATGCATGCCTTCCTTCAGGTAGCGATAACCCACACTCACCTCCTGGGTGGTGGGCCCGAGGTCGAATACATGGGACACCCGGGGCTCGATGCCGAAGGTGTAGTAGGTGCGCGGATAGGACACCAGGGTCTTCTGGTCGCGGGCAGCGATGTTGCTGCCGCGGAAACTGTCGGAGTAGTAGGTCAGCACCTCGAACTGGGTGCGGTCGTCCACCTGGCGCAGGTACTTGAAGGACAAGTCCTTGCGCCGGCCACTGAAGTTGTCCCAGTCCCGGTCGGAGTCGTAGGGGTGGGCATCGTACTGCTTCTGGGTCAGGCCGCCGGGCATGTCGGCGGTGGCATCGTAGTAATGCAGGTTCAGCGAGAAATCGTCCTGGTCGGTGGGCGCCCAGTGGGTCTTGAGGATCACGTCGTCGATGTCGTTGCCGTTATTGCGCTCGCGATAACCGTTGCCATTGACCCCGGAATACAGCAGCGCCACCCCCAGGCCGTTGTCGGCGGTGCCGCCGAGAAAGGCCGTGTCGATATGCTTCCAGCCGCCACGCTGGGAGGTTTCCAGGGTCGTGCCGATTTCCCCGGTGGCTTTCTCCGGGATGGCCCGGGTCACGAAGTTGATCACCCCACCGACGTTCTGCGGCCCGTAGCGTACCGAACCGGCGCCACGCACCACATCGATGCTGTCCAGGTTGCCCGAGGAAATCGGCGCCATGGACAGCTGCGGCTGGCCGTAGGGCGCGAAGGCCGCCGGCACGCCGTCGATCAGCACCGTGGAGCGCGGCGACAGGCGCGAGGTCAGGCCGCGCACACCGACGTTCAGGGCGATATCGCTGCCGCCGGTACCGTTGGCGTCCTGCACCTGCACCCCCGGCACCCGGCGCAACACATCGCCGACGTTCATCGCACCCTGCTCGACCATGGCCTCGCGGCGGATCACCGTACGTGCCCCCGGATGGTTCTGGACTTTCTCGGCATCGGCATCGGCCAGCCAGTCGCCCACCACGCTGATGCTGGTGGAGTCCAGCTGCAGGGTACCGGCGGCGGCAGCCGGGGCCGGGCTCAAGGTCACCGAACTGCCGTCGATCCGGTACTGCAGGCCGCTACCCTGGAGCAACTGGCCCAGGGCCTGCTCCGGGGAGAGGTTGCCATCCACCGCCGGGGCCTGCTTGCCAGCCACCAGCTCGGGGCTGAAGAACAGTTGCAGCGAAGTCTGCAAACCCAACTGGCCCAGGGCCTGGCCCAAAGGCTGGGACTGGATATGGATGGCATTGGCGCCCTGTGCGGCCTGGGCCTGGGGCAATGCGGCCGACACCGCCAGGGCCAGCGCCAGAGGCAGCCAGCGGCGGGTGGGCAAGGGTGATACGGCAGGAAGAACGGTTATTTTTGTCACGTCGGCGGCTGTCCTGTGGATCGCACCAGGGTGCGTCTGTTAATGCAAACCAGTTGCGTTGGACAAGAAGACGACGAACTGAAAAAAAACCTGAATCTAACGGGAAAAAATTTCCTGGCTGCCGTCGGCCCGGGTGCGTACCGCCACCGGCAGGATGCTCGGCAGGGCTTTGAGCAGGGCGTCGGTGTCATCGGACTTGAATACGCTGGTCAGGCGCAACTCACCCAGCGCCGGACTGGCCAGGTGCAGCGGCTGCTGGCGGTAGCGCGCGACCTCGGCCAGCACATCGGCCAGCCGGGCGTTGTCGAACACCAGCTTGCCGTGGCGCCAGGCCGTCGAATTCTCGGGATTCACCGCGTAGGCCGTGGCCACCCGGCCCTGGGCGTCGACATGGGTCCCAAGGCCCGGAGTCAGGGTGATGAAGTCATCGGCGCCAGCCTGCCGGCCCTGGACCTTGACCCGCCCCTGGGCCACCACGACCCGGGTCTGTTGCGGATCGCGGCGCACGTCGAAACGGGTCCCGGTCACCGTGACCTTGCCCGGGCCGGCATTCACCACGAAGGGTCGGGCGCTGTCGTGCTCGACGCTGAACAGGGCCTCGCCCTCCTCCAGCTCCACCAGGCGCTGGTCCTGGGCATAACGGACCTGGAGCCGGCTGCGGCTGTTGAGTTCGACCTGCGAACCGTCGGGCAAGGCCACCAGGCGCCGCTCGCCCAGGGCGGTGGCGAAGCTGGCGCTATAGGAAGTCGTCGGGCCCAGGCCGCTGAACGTACCCAGGGCCACCGCCACGACCAGCACCGCAGCCGCCGCGGCCACACGCAACCACGGGCGCCGCCTGCCGGTAGCCGCAGGCTCGGCGCACAGGGCCTGCAAGCGCTCCGCTGGCACCAGCTCCGCAGCGGCCCATAACGACTGCAACACTTGCCACTCATGGTGGTGTTGCGGGTGTTCGGCCAGCCAGTGCTGGAAATCCGCCTGTTGCTCCTGGCTCAGCCCGGGCTCTTGCAGACGCACGAACCACTGCGCCGCCTCATCGCGAACCTTGGCCTGTCCACAGGCACAAGCGCGGCTGTCCATCATGCGGATTCCTGTTTGGCAGAGGGTGAAGAAGCCTTGCGACTCATGGCAGCGGCCCATCCAGGCGCTCGCGCAGGTGCCGCAGGGTGCGGATCATATACTTTTCCACCATGTTTTTTGACAGCCCCAGGCGCTCGGCGATCTCGGCCTGGGTCAGGCCCTCGATCTTCTGCCAGACGAACACCTTGCGGCAGTTCACCGGCAATTCCCCCAGGGCCCGTTCGACGGACGCAGCCAACTGCAACGCATGCATGAAATGCTCGGGATCGCCGCTGGGCGACACGCCAAGCTGGGCCTGGTGTTCTTCCAGGCCTGCGCGCCGGTCTTCACGGCGAAAGGCATCCACGGCGATATTGCGTGCGGTCTGGTGCAGGTAGGCCCGCGGCTGTTGCACGCTGGCGGCGTCGGACTCCAGCACCCGGACGAAAGTGTCATGGGCCAGGTCCTCGGCCTGCTGGCGATTGCGCAAGCGCCGGGTCCAGGTGCCGATCAACTCTTCGTAATGCTCGAAAAAGCCTGGTCTGCGGGGCGGCTTGGCTGTCATCGCGATGCGCTGGAAAGGTGGGGTGTGAATAGTAATGCTTCGCATTAATGCCGGCAATGGACTTGCCGACCGCTCGCCTCCTAGCGGCTATAGAACCTTGGTGGTTCGACAAACAGGTGGGTCTGCCCGGCCACCAGCCAATCCCCCAGGCACGGTTGCAAGTGGGCCAGGCAATGCAGCAGTTGCCACGCCTGGGCATAGGGAAAGTCCAGCAGGCGCAGGCTCAGTCCCATGTCGCCCTCCCCTGGCGGATGCTGCGCACGCGCAGGTTCCAACCGAGATTGAGCCCGGCGGCGGCCAGCAGGATCGCAGCGCCGCCCAGGACCTGTAGCCAGCCCAGTCGGTGGCCGAAAACCAGCCAGTCCACCAGCACCGCCACCAGCGGATAGATAAACGACAGGGCCCCCACCAGTACCGTGGACAGCCGCTGGATGGCGCCATAGAGCAAGGTCGACATCAAGCCGGTGTGGACCACGCCGATGGTCACCAGGTAGAACCAGGCCTCGCCGGCGGGCGCTGGCAGCGAACCCAAGGCGAAAGGCGCGCTGAGCAGCATGCCGAGCAGCATCTGCAGCAGCACGATCAACGGCGCCGGGACTTCGCGCAGATGCTTGGTGGTAGCCGCGGCGATGGCATAGAAGAAGGCCGCGCCCAGGGCCAGGAGGATGCCAAGCAGGTAGTCGCCGCCGACCATTCCCGAGGCAGGCCGGGCACCGACGATGAACAGCATTCCGGCGAAGGCCAGGGCCAGCCAGCCGAGCTTGCCCGGCGTCAGGCGCTCGCCGAACAGCAATGCCCCCAGGCCCACCAGCATGAACGGCTGGGTGTTGTAGACCACGGTGGCCACGGCGATCGAGGCCTGGCTGTAGGCACTGAACAACAACACCCAGTTGAGCATCAGCGCGCAACCGCCCAGGGCGATCAGCGCCACCTGGCGCCCGCTCAAGCGCAAGCCACGCAACAAGCCCAGGCCGGCGCAAGCCAGCAACATCGCCAGGGCGCCGAACACACAGCGCCAGAACACCACCACCCAGGGGGACTGGCCGGAACCGACCACCAGCCAACCCACAGTGCCCGAAATCAGCATGGCCCCAAGCATTTCCAGGGTTCCGCGAGTCTTCACCTTCATCCCATCCCTCTCGATCACAGGCGCTCGGACATGGACGGGTGTGAGAAACTCCGACGCAGGGCCAGCGAAATCCATTAAAACGAACAATTATTCGATATAATGAACACCGACATTTATGCCCGTCAAGGATCTCAAGGATGATTTAATAGACGTTATGAACGATAAAACGAACGAAATGAACGAACTCTCCCCCATCGGCCTGCTGGCCCATGCCATCAAGCGCGAGCGCCTGAACGCCGGATTATCCGTTTCGGAACTGGCCAAGCGGGCCGGGGTGGCGAAATCCACCCTGTCGCAACTGGAAGGTGGGGTGGGCAATCCCGGCATCGAGACACTGTGGGCCCTGGCCATGGCCATGGGCCTGCAAGTCACCAAGTTCCTGGAACAGCCCGCCCCGCAACTGAAGGTGATCCGCGCGCACGAAGGCGTGACCGTGCACGCCGAGGACGCGCCCTATGCCGCCACGTTGCTGGACAACTGCCCGCCGGGGGCGCAGCGCAACCTGTACCGGGTGCTCGCCCAGCCCGGTCGGCCACGGCAGTCCAGCGCCCATCCACCGGGCACGGTGGAACATGTCTTGCTGTGCCGCGGACGAGCGCTGGCCGGTCCGCTGGAGCAGCCCCTGAACCTGGAGCCAGGGGACTACATCAAGTACAGCGCCAGTACCCCGCATCTGTTCGAAGCGCTGGAACCGGACACCCTGGCCCTGGTGGTGATGGAACATCCCTGATCAGCGCAACCCAGTCCCACGGCACAGGTATTTATCTGTGCCGTCGAGTCTGGAATCATGCTCCCTCTCCCTACAGGATCGAGCCCCGATGCCACTTCTACCGCGCCTGGCCACCACCCTGCTCGGGGTGCTGCTGGGCAGCCTGGCCGCCCACGCCGCCCAGGCTCCTGAGCCGCATATCTACTACAGCCTGGTGCCCGGGCATTACCTGTTCATCGGCAAGGAGCCGGACGGTGGGCCGACATATTCCGGCACGGCGGTGATCCGCTTCGAAAACCAGGCCCTGACCCTGGTCAAGACCCTCAATGGCCAGACCACCACGGCCATTGGCAAGGTGGAGCGGGCGGTGATGGGCGAGGCCGAAGTGTTGCGCTTCAGCTGGCCGGGGCACAGTTCCACCTGCCTGGTGCGGGGTGACCTGGACAACTACTCGCGCCTGACCTGCTACTGGGTCAAGGCCGGGATCGAACACCTGGAGCCGGGCCTGGAAGCCTACTTCCCGACAGAAACCTGGCCTGGCCACCAGCACGAGTGATGGCCGCCCCCGCCCCTACCAGTTGTGCTGGTTATTGCGCGACGGGGCGAGCAACTGGCGGGCCAGGTTGGCCGCTGCCAGGGGCGATGCGCTGTGCAGCAACGGATACCCCCAGAACTTTTCATAGTTGCCGGCAAAGGCCTCGACCCCGGCCTGGGCCTCAGGCTCCGGGGCGATCACGATCATAGCCTTGATCCAGCGCTGGATCGCGGCCTTGTTGCGCTTCATCCACAGCGCCCCTTGCTTGAGCAAAGCCTTGCTCTGCTCGCTGGCGCGCTCCTGTGGATCTGGCATGCCCTCGCTCAACAGGACGAAGGCATGGCCGCGCTCCATGAGTTGCTCGAGTTGCTGGAAGGGGTCGGTTTCAAGATCCGGACCGGGGGCGACGTTGCGCATCCAGACCAGTGGGAAATGCTGGTGATCGAAGTACATGGGACACCTCATGATGGCTTTCAAACAAGAATGCTTATCATCTTCGAGAGGCAATCTGTCCGCATCAGTCAAGATCGACAAGTTATTGATCAATCCAGCCAAAGATCGCCGCCAGGCCGTCGCTTCGTGTAGCCGCTGCCGCAGGCTGCGCACGGGCGCGTAGCGCTCGCAGATCCCGGGTGGTCGGGCGAGCGCTGAAGGCCCTGCGGGCCTTGGCGCAGCCTCGCAAGCTCGACCGCGGCGACAGGAATAGGCGTGAAGCGCAATTACAGGTCGCTGTCCAGGGCCTGGCGGCGCTCGGCGAAAAAGCGTCCCGGCGGCTGGCCCACCGCCTTCTTGAACATGCGGATAAACGCACTGGCGCTGTCGTAGCCCAGGGTCAGCGCCACCCGCTCCACCGAATCACCACGCCCCAGTTGCTTGAGCCCCAGCAAGATATGCAACTGGCGCTGCCAGCGGCCAAAACTCAACCCGGTTTCGGCCAGGATCAGGCGGCTCAGGCTGCGTTCGCTAAGACCGATCAGCTCCCCCCACCGCTCCAGGCTATGGCGTTGCTGCGGCTGTTCGAGGATCTGCTGGGCCAGGCGGCGCAATTGAGCATGCCCAGGCATGGGCAAGTGGATCTGCTCGCGCGGGGCAACGGCCAGCTCGTCCAGGGCCACCGCCATCAACCGCCCCTCGGCGCCGTCCAGGTCGTAGAGCTGCGGCAACTGCGCACAACGGCGCAACAGCTCCTGCAGCAACGGCGACACCGCCAGGGTACAGCAGGCATCAGGCAACTCCCGGGCCTGCTCCGGCTCGACGAACAGGCAGTAACCCTGGGCATGCTCCAGCCCCTGGACCCGGTGCGCGACCCCGCTGGGAATCCAGACGGCGCATTGCGGTGGCGCCAGCCAGAGACCCTCGGCGCTTTCGCAGCTGAGCACCCCGGCCAGGGGGAACAACAACTGCGCCTTACGGTGGCTGTGCCAGGGTCGCTCCCAGCGCTCCTCCTGGGCCGAGATGCGAAAGGCGCACACCGGACGCGCGATGGCGTCCGGGTCCTGGATCTGATCCTGTTGGTCGAACTCGGGCATGTCGGTCCCTGCAACGGTTACGTCGGTTGCCCGCCGCCCCAGTGGGTTGCATGGCAAGGCCGGCCATTGTGCCGGGGGGCCAGCCCTCAGCCAACCGCGGCACGACCCCAGGCAGGCCTAGCGGTAGTAACCATAGCGGTAGCAGCAATGATGATAGTGCCCGGGGTACACCACGCAGCCGCCCAGGGACAGCAGAGTGGCCATGACCAACAGCAGTGCGATACGGCGCGTCATGATCGATTCCTCATGGGTTCGTCGAGATGGCCGGGGATGTGCCCCGGATATCGCTTGAACGTGATGAGCACGGTATTTCCGTCGCCCTGGCCAGAACATTTCCAGCCACGTGCCTGGCTGAACCCGGGTTGAATCATCCGCCGAAAAATATTTCATCGCGCCGCGACGGATTGCGCCGCCATCTATCGTTGAACCCATCAGCTGCGTGCATCAGCCAACGCAGGCCTGAAGGAGTCATCATGAAGCTTGCCCGTTTCCTGTTGCTGGTCCCCCTGGCGCTCAGCGCCTTGGCCAGCAGCCCCTCATTCGCCCAGACCGTGATCATCCAGCAGGCCCCACCGCCCATGCGCTACGAAGCACCGCCCATGGCTCGCCCCGGCTACGCCTGGGACCGCGGGCATTGGGGCTGGCAAGGCCGTGGCTACGTCTGGGTGCCTGGCCACTGGCAACCGGTGATGCGTCGTGGCCACTGGATCCCCGGGCATTGGCAGGCCCGTGGGCCGAACTGGTTCTGGATCGAAGGTCACTGGGCTCGCTGAGCCCGACACCCTCTGGACTGCCCCATTACCGGACCGAGAATCGCCCATTTGAACGACACCGACCCGGACCTGGAACTGCTGGCCCGCATCGGCAACAACGAAGCCCAGGCCGTGAAAGAAATGGTCACTCGCAAGCTGCCGCGCTTGCTGGCCCTGGCCAGCCGCCTGCTGGGGGATGCCGACGAGGCCCGGGACATCGCCCAGGAGAGTTTCCTGCGGATCTGGAAACAGGCGGCGAGCTGGCGCAGCGAGCAGGCGCGCTTCGATACCTGGCTGCATCGGGTCGCGCTGAACCTGTGCTACGACCGTCTGCGGCGGCGCAAAGAGCACCTGAGCATCGACACCGAGCATGCCGTCGAGGTCGCGGATAGCGCCCCGACACCCGTCGACCAGCTCGAAGCCCAGGCCCAGAGCCAGCGCATGGCCCAAGCGCTGGCACAACTGCCGGACCGCCAGCGCGAGGCGATCGTCCTGCAGTACTACCAGGAACTGTCCAACACCGAGGCCGCGGCGCTGATGCATATCAGCGTCGAAGCCCTGGAAAGCCTGCTGTCGCGGGCCCGGCGCAACCTGCGCAGCCATCTGGCCGAGGCCCCCGGAGCGGACCTCTCAGGAAGGAGAACACCATGACCCCCGAACGTTTTGCGCAACTGGCCGATGCCTATGGCAGCGACCTGCGACGCTGGCCCGAAGCCGAACGCAGTGCTGCCCGCCGCCTGCTGGACACCGGCCACCCCGATGCCCTCCAGGCCTTGCAACAAGCCAATTGGCTCGATGGCCGACTGGACAGCTACCAGGTCCCCGAACCCAGCCACGCACTGATCCGGCACATCGTCGCCAGCGCGTCCGCGCAACAACGAGCGGTATCGCGCTGGCCCCGCCACTCCGGTTGGCTGGCCTCCCTGGGCTGGCTCGGAGTAGGTCTGAGCGGTGTTGCAGCCGGCATGCTGGCCGTCGCCTTGAGCCTGCCACTGCCCCACTCCACTGAGGCATTGCCGAGCGTTTTCGACCAGAGCGATGCGGAATTCGTCCTGAGCATCAACACCGAGGAGGCCGAGCAGTGAACCTGTCCCCCCGCCCACTGAAAACCTTCCTGGTGCTCTCGCTGCTACTCAACGTGTTCCTGGTTGGAGGGGTTGCCGGTGGTCTCTACCAATGGCTGGGCCAGCCCGGCCCCGCCCGGACCCTGGCAGTCCCCCAACACGGCCTGCGCCAGGCGATGGCACAGTTGCCCGAGGAACGCCGGCACCAGTTGCGCCAACTCCTGCGCCAGACCCGCAAGGACAGCCAGCCACTCCTGATGGCCGGACGCCAGGCACGCCTGGCAGTGGTCCGGGAGCTACAGGCCGATACCCTGGATCGCACGGCGCTGGACAACCAACTGGGTAAATCCCGGGAGGCCGACATCGCCCTGCGGGCCCGGGTCGACGAAACCCTGGCGGAGTTTGCCGGCAGCTTGTCGCTCCAGGAACGCCAGCACCTGGTGGAATCGATGTACCTGCGGGGACCTGGGAAAAACCGCGCGGCCCTGGGCAACTGAAGCACCAGCGACGGATTTCCTGCTGCCCCACGTTCAATCAGCAACGGCCCATCAATGTGGCGGGCCGGCTATTCATACTCAGGAAACCTGACCATGCATCGCGTCCTGCAAAGCCTTCTGATCGCCACCCTGCTCGGCACCACCCTGGCCGGCTGTGTCGTTGCCCCGGCGCATCCGCGTCGGCCACCTCCGCCGATCGTCGAAGTGGTACCGGTGGCGCCAGCACCGGGTTACCACTGGGTCGCCGGACATTACCGCTGGCGCGCTGACCAATGGGTCTGGGTACCCGGCCATTGGCGGTACTGAACGACGGGACAGTGCTTGGGCTACCAACAGCAGCGACCGCAAGTACAAGATGGCCTGCGATCGCTGAAGGCCCTGCGGCCCTTGGCGCAGCCTCACAGGCTCGGCAGCGGCTACAGGCTGGCCTGCTCCAGCAACCAGCCCTTGAACGCCCCCATCGCTGCGGTTTCCGCCCGGGACTGCAGGCGGGTCAACCAATAGCTGCCCGTCACGATGCCAATGGCGAAGGGTTGCTCGATTGCGCCACTGGCCAGTTGACGCTCGAACATCAGGGGTGGCGCCAGAGCTACGCCCAGGCCTTGCAGGGCGGCCTCGAGCATGCCCAGGGACGAATCGAAGACGATGCTCTGGGGCAACAGTGCCTGGGCTCCCAGGCCGGCGGCCTGAAACCACTGCGGCCACTCATCGGTACGGTAGGAGCGCAATAGCGTCTGCCCCAGCAAGTCCGCCGGGGCCTGCAAGTGCTGGGCGATCTCCGGAACGCACAACACCGACAATGGCGCCTGCATCAACTGCACCGCATCGGTGCCATGCCAGGCCCCGCTACCGAATCGAATGGCGTAGTCCAGGCCCTCGGCCGCCACGTCCACCCGATTGTTATTGGTGCTCAAACGCAGGTCGACATAGGGAAAACGCGCCTGGAAGTCACCCAGGCGCGGCAGCAGCCAGCCCACCGCGAAGGTACCCACCGCCCCCACCGTCAGCACCTCGCGGAAGTGCCCGCCATCGAAACGACCCAGGGTCTGGGCGATGCGGTCAAAACACTCACGCAGCACCGGCAGCAACGTCTCACCCTCACTGGTAAGCATCAGCCCACGGGGCAGGCGCTTGAACAACGCGACATTGAGCTGGGCCTCCAGGCTCTTGACCTGGTGGCTGACAGCCGCTTGGGTCACACACAGCTCGATGGCCGCGCGAGTGAAACTCAAGTGGCGCGCCGAGGCTTCGAAGGCCCGTAGCGCATTTAAGGGAAGATGTGGACGCAGCATGCTCATACCTTAGTTTTTCTAATAGCTCCTGCGAAATATCGTCGTTTGTCGACGCTGCGCAGACGGCCTAAATTGGCCTCGCTCGACCAGCGCCTCCCCCACCAGGAAACCTGCTCGAGCCTGCCTCCAGGAGGCTATCCAGATTTTTCGAAAGCTAAAGGACAGCGAAGGTTCCTGCGGCAAAAATAACCAAAATACAGGGAAAAACACACAATCATGCGACAAATAACCTTGAGCGGACTGACCATGGCCAGCGCCCTCACGCTGCTCATCGGCTCCTCCCAGGCCCTGGCCGGGACCCACCTGAACAGCCCGTTGAAATCCGGCATAGACGCCACCATCCGCCCATTGATGCATCAGCAGGGCATTCCCGGCATGGCGGTGGCGGTCATTGTCGATGGCCAGCGACATTACTTTAACTACGGCGTTGCTTCCAAGGACAATCAGCAGCCGGTGGACAACGACACCCTGTTCGAGGTGGGTTCGGTGAGCAAGACCTTCACCGCGACCCTCGCCGGCTATGCCCAGGCCAACGGCAAGCTGGCCCTGCAAGACCCTGCCAGCCAGTACCTGCCGGCCCTGCGCGGCAGCGTCCTGGACACGGTCACCCTGTTGCAGTTGGGCACCTACACCGCCGGCGGCCTGCCCTTGCAGTTTCCCGACGAGGTTCAGGGAGAGGCCAAGACCCTGGACTACTACAACACCTGGAAGCCCACTTTCAGCCCCGGCACCCAGCGCCAGTACTCCAATCCCAGCCTCGGCCTGTTCGGCTACCTGGCTGCCCGCAGCCTCGGCCAACCGTTCGACGAGCTGATGGAGCACACGCTGTTCCCTGGCTTCGCCCTCAAGCACAGCTATATCAACGTGCCCAAGGACCAACTGGATCACTACGCCCAGGGTTACGACAAACAGAACCGTCCAGTACGCGTCGGCCCTGGCCCCATGGACGCCGAAGCCTACGGCGTGAAGACCAGCGCCCCGGACCTGCTGCAGTTCGTTGCCGGCAACCTGCAACCGGAACACCTCGACCCGCTCCTGCAAAAGGCCGTGGCCAGCACCCAAAGCGGCTACTACCAGGTCGGCGACATGACCCAGGGCCTTGGCTGGGAGCGCTACGCCTACCCCGTCTCCCTGGTCCGACTGATGGCCGGCAACTCGTCGCAGATGGCCCTCGAACCCCACCCTGTGCAGTGGCTGACCCCCGCCCAACTCCCCAAGGCCAACGCGCTGTACAACAAGACCGGCTCCACTAACGGTTTCGGTGCCTACGTGCTGTTTGTCCCAAGCAAGCAGATCGGCATCGTGCTACTGGCCAACAAGAACTACCCCAACGAGGAACGGGTCAAGGCTGCCCACGCGATCCTCGGTTTGCTGGAGAGCGCCCACTAGCGAACACACCGCAACCGATCGCCGGACACCACGGGGCCAGTAGTGCCTCGTGGTGTTTTCCTTGTGTCGGCGTCCACCAGGCCTAGAATCAATCCAGCACTGTCGACCACGGGCCTGCGCCGGGTGATGCCGCGCTGAACCTTCCACGGCGTTTTCCGGTCGATAACTGCAACCTGGCCAGGGTTGCCGGCGCACATGCGCAGGCAATCACCCAGGCACCTCAGCCGCCGGAGAGACGCCCTGTGATAACGACAATGCAAATCGCCAGAATCAAAGCCTGGGGCGCCCATGGCTTCACCGCCACCGGGGTGGTCAGCGCCCTGCTGGCGACCCTGGCGCTGTTCGACAACCAGCCCAAGGCCTGCCTGTTGTGGCTGGGGGTGGCACTGTTGGTGGACGGTGTCGACGGTTCCCTGGCCCGCAAGGTCAAGACCAGTTCGGTGCTGCCCAACATCGACGGCTCGGTGCTGGACCTGGTGATCGACTACCTGACCTACGTGTTCATCCCGGCACTGTTCATCTATCGCTACATTCCGCTGCCGGAATACAGCGCCTTGCTGGCCACCTCGCTGATCCTGCTGTCGTCGCTCTTGTGTTTCTGCAACGTCAACATGAAGAGCCACGACAACTACTTCCAGGGCTTTCCCGCCGCCTGGAACGTCGTCGCCCTGTGCTTCTACCTGATCGAACCCGGTCCCTGGACCACCCTCTTGAGCATCTTCGTCCTGGCCCTGCTGACCGCGACCCGGGTGCAATTCCTGCACCCGTTCCGGGTTCGCAAGTGGATGCCGGTGAACATCATCGTGACCTTCGTCTGGCTGCTCAGCGGCGCCTTGCTGATCCTCGGCCACCCGCAGCACAACCCGGCGATCATGGGCCTGTGGCTGGCGGCCTCGGCCTATTTCCTCGGGATCTGCCTATGGCGCTCGGCACAGGAATGGCTGGGCAAGGGGGCTTGAAGCGACGCCATCAACGATGGCTTTAGAGCCGGAAGGAGGCTGGGGCCTCCTTCGATCGTGCCTGCGCTAACAACTTCCATTCAGCCCATGATGCGTATCCGGTAGGCTGTCGACCACGACTGCCGAGCCAGGAAGGACATGAACCATCTACCACTGATCGATCTTTATCCCATCAGCGATGATCCACCCTCGCCACGGGAAGTCAGCTTGTATCAAGCGGCTCTCCAGAACGGCTGGCCCACCCGGCCATTAAGAGAACAGCAGACCGTCAGCGATGCCAGGGAGCTGGTCATCCATACCCTGCACAACTACTCACTTTCGGGAATCATCAGTGAGCTGCGCCGCCAGCTCAACGCCCATCCCCATCTGCGGCAGGCCAAGTCGGAAATGCCCTACCTGAAGGATTCCGAACCACTGCGGCAGTATCAAAAAGGCTTGGACAAGTTTCCCTTGGCGACGCTGAACGATGAAGTCAGGCGCCACGGCAAACTGCTGGCTCCGCGCCAGGTGCTGTTCCACGGTGGATCCTGCGGGCCAGCTGATGTCAGATCTTTCGTCACCAACCGCCCGTTATCGACCTCGCTCTGCCCGCAGATCGCTGCCTGGCACGCCTATAACGATCAGCTACCGAACACCAACCCCACTCCCGCGATATGGATCCTGAACGCCCCCTATGGCAACAAAAAAGCAGTGATCTACCGCAAAGGCGGGGCAGGAATGGAAAACGAACAGGAGGTTCTGATCGAGTCGGGGGCCACCATCAGCCCCTGGCGCCAGTTCAACGTCCGTACCTCATCGGCCAACGTTCTGGTGATCGAAGCGATCTTGACCTGATAGGAATGGCTGGCCATGGCGCTCTTTTCCTGAGCGAAAACCCACCATGGCCCGGCGCGAAAACTCAGAACGCCAGTTTGTAGCCGATGGAGAACAGCATCACCGCCAGGCATGGGCGCAGGATTTCATCGGATACCCGGCCCGTCATATGGCTGCCAAGCCAGATCCCGGGCAGCGAGCCCATCAGCAGGAAGCCCAACAAGTGCCAGTCCATGTTGCCCATGCTGGCGTGGCCCAGGCCAGCCACCAGGGTCAGGGGTACGGCATGGGCAATCTCGGTGCCTACCAGGCGCTTGGTGGCCAAAAACGGATAGAGCAGGAACAGCGCGACGGTACCCAGGGCCCCGGCACCGATGGAGGTCAGGGCGACCATGGTGCCCAGGATCAGGCCTGTGACCACGGTCAGGCCATTGAGCCCGCCTGGGCTGGGACGGTAGTCACCGCCATGGCGCTGGGCAAAGGCCATGAGTTTCTTCTTGAAGACAATGGCCAGGGCAGTCAGCAGCAGGACCACGCCCAGGCCTTGCTTGATCACCGCGTTCAGGGCCGGGGGGTCGGTATGCAGGTTCTTCAGGAACCAGAGGGTTACCACCACTGCCGGTACGCTGCCCAAGGTCAGCCAGCCCGTGATGCGCCAGTCGATATTGCGGTTCTTCTGGTGCACCAGTACCCCGCCGGACTTGGTGATGGCGGCATACAGCAAATCGGTGCCCACGGCAGTGGCTGGATTGATCCCGAACCAGAGCAGGATCGGGGTCATCAGCGAACCTCCCCCCACCCCGGTCATACCCACGATGAACCCGACAATCAGGCCGGCGACGACAAAACCGAAATTACCCACATCCATCAAATAAAGCCCTACAGATCACGCGGCCAGGTAAAAAACTGGCGCAGCATAGCGGCTAAAGCTTATGACCATTTATATGAATAAAATCTAACGTTATAACCAGCCCTTGAATCGCAATGCACCCAGAGCATGGAAAAGCCTTTTGCGTTGCGCCCGCCACAACCCCTGGCAATCGACAGCGGCCTCGCCCCTTGCGCCTGACTGGCGCCGTTTTCAGTCCTGCAATGAGCTTGCGTACCTCTGCTCCCTGGCATCCGGTATTCTGCTGGGCGCTCGCCGGGGCAGGCCCATCGCCGCGCCCGGGCTCGCCCCATTCCCCCAAGGAAGGTCCATGACAGCCGACGAGACCCCGTACCAGACCGAACAGCAGCGCATTCGCTTCAGGCGCCTGAAACTGCACCAACACGCGCCCGAAGCAGGCAACTGGGGGCTGGCACTGTCCGGTGGCGGCATCCGCAGCGCCACGTTCTGCCTGGGGGTCCTGCAGGCGATGGCGCGAGCCCAGGCCCCCGGCCAACCAGCCGCCAGCCCGGAGGCTCCTCCTGCGGAAAACAGCCTGCTGTCGCGTTTCGACTATCTCTCCACGGTCAGTGGCGGTGGCTATATCGGCAGTTTCTTCTCCAGCCTGTTCCTGCCCGGGCGCCTGCGGGACAAGGCTCCCCTGGAGCCGGAAACCCAGGCTGCCCATGACGCCTACCAGGCGCTGCGTTTCGAGCCACCAGGGCGCATCAGCACCGGCGTCGACTACAGCGAACGCCCGGTAGGCCAGGGCCCCCCGGCCTGGCTGCGGGAAAATGGCCGCTACCTGACGCCTACCGGTTCCGGCGACATGCTCTACGCCCTGGCCATGACCTGGCGCAACTGGCTGTCATTGCATGCCATGCTCGGGATGCCGATCCTGCTGCTGCTCAGCCTGCTGAGCCTGTTCCAGGTGCTTAGCCAGGCCAGCCTGTTGCTGTGGCCGCTGATGGCTGCCCTGCTCTTCGCCTTGCCCTGCGCCGTGGCCTACTGGCTGGTGATTCCCCGTGGCGACCTGGACCAGCCCCCGCGACTGGACAACGGCGCATACCGCAGCTTGCTGGTCATCGTCGCCGGCCTCTGGGTTGGCGGCGGCCTGGCCTATGCCCTGGCTCAATGGCAGGCAGCGGGAGGCCTGGCCCTGGCTGCCGCCCTGGTGGGTAGCAGCGCACTGCTGATCACCCGGCAACTGGTGCGCCACCTGGCCAACGATCGCGATCCGGGCCGCAGCAGCACGTGCAGCAATTGCGTGCGCAACTATCGGGTACAGGTCACCCGGGCCCTGGGCCGGGCCATGGCGGCATTGCTGGTGCTGGGTTTCCTGGCATTGCTGGTGACCGCTGCCCAGGCCCTGTACGAGTACCTGCAGGCTTACCAGGCCCTGGGCACCATGGCATCGCTGGCCCTGGTGATGTGGCTGGTCCGGCGCCTGGTCGTGCTCAAGGACGAGAAGCCGCTTCCGGGCTGGATGCGCAAGCTGCCCCTGGATGTCCTCGCACTGATCGCCGGAGGCCTGCTGCTGACCTTGCTGTGCCTGTGCTGGGCGTTGCTGGTGCAATGGGTCGCCCATGATGGCGGCACGCCGTCCTACAGCACGGCCACGGCCTGGCGCCTGTTGCTCCTGAGCCTGCTGGCCGCCTCGCTGGTTTGCGTTAGTGGACGCTTCATCGGCTTTCTCAACACCTCCTCACTGCACGCCTTCTACAGCGCCCGGCTGACCCGTGCCTACCTGGGGGCGTCCAATGGCCGGCGCTTCAACGGGCCGGCACGGCAACGCCGAACCTACCTGAGCGTGGCCGAACCGATGTCCAGCGACGACCTGTCGTTGCAGCAGTACTACGCCACGCCCAGCGCCGGGCCGGTGCACCTGATCAACGTCACCATGAACCTCACGGTGGACCCCGCCGAACAGCTGGTCCAGCGCGACCGCAAGGGCCAGCCGCTGTGCATCGCGCCGAATTGGGCCCCGGCCCTGGAGGGGACCTCCGGCCTTTGCGAAGGCCCGGCGGAAGGCTACACCCTGGATGGCAAGCCCTACCGCCGCGACCTGCACCACACGCCCTCCTCGGAGATCATGCAGCCCCTGAGCCTGGGCCAATGGATCGGGGTGTCCGGCGCGGCCTTCAGCACTGGCCTGGGCCGTGCCACCAGCCTGGGCATGTCGCTGGTGCTGGGCCTGGCCAACGTGCGCCTGGGGATCTGGTGGCCCAGTCGCTTCCTCGACCCTGGCCAGCAGCATTGGGTCCGGCAGGACCTCAAGCCCTGGACCTACTACAGCACCCAGGCCTATCTGTTCTATGAGTTGACTGCACGCTTCCACGGCTACCGTCGCGACTACCAGTACCTGTCCGACGGCGGGCATTTCGAGAACACCGCCACCTATGAACTGCTGCGCCAGGGACGCCAGGTAAAGCTGATCGTTACCTGCGATTGCGGCTGCGACCCCGACTACCGCTTCGATGACCTGGCCAACCTGGTGCGCCTGGCGCGTATCGACCAGGCCCTGGAGATCCGCGAGGACCCGGGCGTGCTCCAGCATCCACTGCTCAAGACGGTGTTCGCCAGCCAGGAGCAGTTCCGCCAGCCACCTGGCGCCGACAGCCGCCAGTGCGCGCTACTGCTCAATGTGCATGCCCATACGCCGGGCTGCGAGAGCGGCATCGCCACCCAGCCCCATTGCCGGATCCTGGTGCTCAAGCCGCGCCTGATCGCCGGGCTGGCCCCCGACGTGCGCAATTACGCCCGCAACAACCCGGGCTTTCCCAACCAGAGCACCGTGGACCAGTTCTTCGACGAAGCGCAGTTCGAGAGCTACCGGCAACTGGGCCTGGAGATCGGCCGGACGCTGTTCGGCCAGGAGGGACAAGCCAACGAGATAGCCGAGGCCCTGTGGCGCTATCTCGATGGTGAAGCAGCGCTCTAGCTCAGCGTGGCTGGTACGCCTTGACCGCCTCCAGCCATTGCGCCTGAAGGCGTTCCTGCTGCGGGTCGATGCCCTGTTCGGCCAGCAGCGCCAGGTGCCGCTCCACCTCGCCGAGCATCTGCCCATGGGCACTGGAGTTGGCATCGAGCTGGTGCATCTGGCCCAGCCCCAGGTGATAGAAACGCAGCAATTTGAGGGCCGCCGGATCGCGGGCGGCCACCCCGGCGGTGACCTGGTGCATGACGTTGGTCACCCGCATCAGGCTGCGCTTGAGGCGCCAGCCATAGACCGCCGCCGCCATCCAGGGTTGGCTCCAGAACACACTGCGCACCAGGGCGATGCACACCAGCAGGCCGACGCCCACCCCAGTAGCGTTCCAGACCAGGTTATCGCCGCCGCTCTGGCCGAACAGGGCCACGGCGGCGCTGGAGAACAGCATGGCCAGGGCCATGAACACCAGGGCGACGATCAGGGTGCTGCGCCGGGTCTGCCGACGGTAGAGCTCAGGGTCCTGGGGGGTGATGACGAACATGGGGCGATGGGCTCCACTGGCAAGGAAATGGGCGGGCATTATCACCGCTGGCGGCCACGGCGGTGACGAAAATCGCCGCACAAAACGGAAATATCCCCTCGGCTTGATCCAGGTCGGTATTCACCGCTATCGCTCCCGGGGCCGCCTGGGGCGCAATGCGCGCCCCAGGCGCCGCCAACCCAGCACCACGCCACTGACGCTGATCAGCAAGCCACCGGCACTGAACAGCAACATCCACAGGTCCCACAGTGGTCGCTTGCTCAGCAGCGGCAGCCAGTCCCAACTGTGCAACAGGGCGAACAGCCAGCGCGAGGCACGCCGTGGCTGGTCCAACTGGCCCACCACCGCACCGGTGTAGAGATCCAGGTGCAACCAGGTCCGGGCCGGATCGTCGAAGCGCACCCGCAGTGCCGGCAGGCGCTGCTCCAGATGACCGAGCATGCTCTGGGGCTCCCGGGCGTAGTAATAGAAGTCATAGGCCTGTAGTTGCTCGACCTGCAGCGGTTGACCAGGGCTGATGGCCTGGGCTGCCTGTTGCAGGGTGCGAGGCTCGAACCGCAGCAGCACCCGGTCCGCGGCCATGTCCAGGATCCGCGTGCGCCCGGCGCCGTCGTAGCCGATCACATAACCCTGGCCGGCGATCATTCGCCACTCCAGCTCCCGGGCCTGCAGGCCATCATCGGCGAAGCGCTGCAAGACCTGCCCGGCGGTCACGGGGAACGCCCCGGCATCGAGGCTCGCTCCCTGATAGGCCGCCAGCGACAGCGGTCGGGCACTGCTGAAGACCGTCCACGGGTTCATCGACATCAGGCCACTGAAGATCCAGGTGATGGCGAGTACCCCGAACAGCAGGCCGCCCAGGTGATGCCAACGGGCAAAGCCCTGGTAGGGCGAGCGCGAGCCATTGCGATAGGTACGGCCAAAGCGCCAGCGCATCAGCCCCACCGCCAATCCCAGGACCGCCATCAATGTCGCCCCCAGGGACAGGTAGGTGACGATCGGCCCCCAGGCACCATCGATACCGATGCCACGCAATGCATACAGCCAATGCAGCCAGGCACCGATCCAGTTCCAGGCCCGCTCGCTGGCGGTGGCATCGCGCACCACTTCGCCGGTGCTACCGGAGACATACAGCAACCGATCCTCGGCATCGGCCACCGCCACCCGATGCAGCGGCCGGTCGCCATCCAGGGCCCGGGACAGGCTCCAGGTGTCCTGCTCGACCACGCCACGCTCGCTCGCCGCCACCCCGGGAGCGAACTGGTGGGCCGCGGCCAGCGCCTGGGGCCAGTCGGTGGGTGGAATCAGCTGCGCGCTCCGGGCATCCACCGCCACTTTGTGCGCCCGGGGATATTCCAGGACATAACGCGGGGTTCCGGCCACCGTGAGCAGGCGCAGGCTGGTCGGCGCTTGCCCGTTGCCGGCGGCCGCCAGCACCCGTTCCAGGCTGGCCCCCGCCTCGTCCAGGACCAGGGGCGGCAAGTGCGCCAGGCGTTCGGCGGGAGTCAGCTTGGGATAACCGACATACAGCATCACGGCGCCGGAGATGAACCACAGGGCCATGAACAGGCAGGCGACGATCCCCAGCCAGCGGTGCCAGAGGTACAGGTAACGCTTCATCACATCGATCTCGCAGCGATGCGGGGCACCCCGGGCGCCCCGCCGGTTCAGGTCAGAAGCGCGTTTGCAGCGCCAGCTCGAAGGTCCGCGGCGCCCCCAGGTACAGCTGGGTCGGCGCGGTGCTGCGGGCGTACACCCGGTCGGTGAGGTTGCGCACCCGGGCGGTGACCCGGGTATCGGCATCGACCCGATAGCCGACGAAGGCGCCGAAGATCGCGTAGCCCGGTGCATAGCGGGTGTTGGCCGCGTTGGCGTACATCGACGACACATAACGGCTGTCGGCCCCCACCTGCCAGGACGGGGCCAGGTCGTAGGTCAACCACAGGTTGGCCACCTTCTCGGGAATGTTGGTGGGACGGTTGCCCTTGCGCGATACCGGCCGGCCGCCGACGTTTTCATAGAACTCGTCGTACTGTGCATCGACATAGGCGAAGTTGCCCTCGGCCAGAAGTTTGGGCGTGACCCGCAGCGACGCCGCCAGCTCGACCCCGCGGGAAGACTGCTGGCCCACCGGCTGGCTATTGCCGGGGTTGGCCGGGTCGGCGGTGGACAGGTTCTTGCGTTCGATACGGTAGGCCGCCAGGGTGGCCGAGCCGCGCCCTTCGAGGAAGTCGAACTTGCTGCCGATTTCCCACTGGTTGCCGGTGCTCAGGTCGAAGTCGCGCACCTGGCCATAACTGGCGGTGGTGAGGACCCCAGAGGGCGGATCGGCGGCAGTGCTGTATTGCACATAGACATTGGCCGTCGGGGTCAGCTCGTAGACCAGCCCCAGGCGTCCGGTGGTAGGCCGGTACTTGCGCTGGAAGAACGCCGGGTTGGCAGCGTTGACGGCCCGGTAGTTGGTCACTTCCAGGTCGATCTGGTCATGGCGTAGGCCGCTGAGCAAGGACAAGCGCTCGCTGAGTTGCAGGCGGTTTTCCAGGAACAGCGCCCAGGTGTCCACCTGGTTGCGCCGGTTCTTGTCGAAGCTGCGGCGCACTCCGGGCAGTTTCCAGAAGCTACCGGGCTCGAAGCGGTCCGGGTCGACCTTGTCCACCGGGTCCGGCAAAGACAGCGGGTAGTTGCTCATGACGTTGTGGCTGTAGTCGATGCCCGCCGACCATTGGCTGTCCAGGCCGAACACATTGTTCTGATGCAGCAGTTCGAAGCGATTGCCGTTGAGCTCCTGGGCATGGCGCTGGAGCAAGATGCCGGAACGGATCACCTGGGAGTTGTCGGCGTTGTAGGCGTAGTTCTCGACGTTGCGGTATTCGCGATCGGCGTTGTAGTGGTACAGGGTGTTGCGCAGCGAGGTGGCGTCATCGACCTGGTAGTCGATGATCGAGCGCAACCAGCGCACCCGCTGCTCGTAGCGACCGTCTTCGACGTTGTAGTTCTCGAAGCGCCGGCTGCGCTGCACTTGCATCTTGCCCTCCAGCGGTGCCAAGGCCGGGGTCCCCCAGTAGGGACTGTCGACGCGCTCGTCCTGATATTCGAAGGCCAGGGTGTGGGAGAGCTGGTCGTTGATATCCGTCAGCAGGGAAAAGGCCAGGGTCCAGGCATCGCGTTGCTCGCGGTCGATGTAGCCGTTGCTGGTGCTGTGGTTGAAATCCAGGCGCGCGTAGTGCCGGGGGCCCGGCCCTGCGTTGAGGGCGTGGTTGAACCCCAGGGACAGGTCGCGGCTGTCGTAGGAGCCGTAGCTGATCCGCCCTTCGTTGAACGACTCGCTGCGCGAGGCCAGCTTGGTGATGTAGTTGATGGAGCCGCCCACGGCCCCAGCGCCGTAGAGAAAACTCGAGGGCCCGCCCACCGCCTCGACCCGATCGTAGATCCAGCTATCCACCGGTCGCGCGGCGATGGAGTCGTACTGCACGCTGATGCCATTGAACAGCTGGGTGATTTGCGGGCCGGAGAAACCGCGATAGGACACAAACCCCGGGATACCCGGCGAGGAAGCGGCGTTCATGCCCGGCATGCCCAGTAGCACATCCTGGGTCGTGGCGGCGCCGCGCTGCTCGATCTGCTGACGCTCGACCACGCTGATCGACGCCGGGGTCTGCCTGGGAGTCAGGCCCAGGCGCGAACCGGTGGTGCCCTGGGTATCGAGTTGCAGGCCGAACTTCTTCTGTTCATCGGCGCTGATACGCATCTGCGGCAATTCCAGCGTGCCCTCGGCCAGGGCGTTGAAAGACAGGGCGCAGCACAGCGCCGCGCAGCTTGGAGAGCGATACAGGTACTTCATAGTCTCGGACTCGGAAAAGACCATCGAATGCCGCCCGCCCGTGGCCACGCGAACGCGCGCACGGCAACAGGCCAGGGACGGCAGGGAGGCGACCGTGATGGGTCGCCGGGGAGCCAGGTCAGCTCAGAGGGGGAGCCCGAGGGTTGAGAGGCGGCCAGCCATAGCGTGGCGGCGCCTTGTCATGTTGCGCGACCTTGGGTCGTTGCGGGCACTGGCGGCGCAACAGCCAGGCCAGGCAGAACAGCAGCCCCAGGCCCAGGGTGACAGCCGAGCACAGCGGGCAGACCAGGGTATTGAGCCAACCGGCACCTGCCTGGTCGCTGAAGTCGGTGTCCACCGCCGGGCCCTGGTTGCCTAGGGCGGAGCAGAACTGCCCACCTACGCCATTGAGCTCCAGCCCTGCCACCTGGCCATGACCCAATCCGCAGACGAACACGTTGAACAGCACGCAGAAATACAGCGTCCAGGCAACGTGGCGGCGATAGGGCGAGGTGCGAGTCATGGGGCGCAAGGTTAACAGCCGGCAACGCCGTGGAAAATCACCGTTACATTTTTCCTGAGCACGCCCCAGCGCTTCGTGTGGCGGCTGCGCACCCGGTCGCAGCCTCGCTCGCTCGGCAGCGGCTACAAGGGCTGGCACAGCTTGGTGTAGCCGCTGCCGCAGGCTGCGCACGAGCCGCCGGGGATCGTGCGCTCAGCCAGGGATACCGCGCTGGCGGGCGCTCATTCGCGGTCCAGGGATTTTACCGCCAGGATGCTGCCCGGCATCGAGTACAGCGCTCGCTCGGTGGTACTGCCGATCAGCCGGCCGAAGCCGCTGCGGTGCACGGTGCCCATGACCACGGCGTCCACCAGGTATTCATCGACGAACTGGGCGATGCCCGGGACCGGTGGCCCCATGATGAAGTGGCGGAACTCCTGGGGTACGTTGTGCTCATCCCCCAGGCGCTCGAACTCCTGGTGCAGGGAGTCGCGCAACTCGTCCAGGCAACTGACGCTCCAGGCCGTGGAAGCCACCGGCGCCACGCCGTCGAGCATTGGCATCAGGTCATAGGCGTACAGCAGGTGCAGTTGCGCGTCGCACTGCAAGGCCAGGGCATGGGCGGTGCGGATGATCTGGGCATTGAGGCCGCTGATCTGGGTATCGGACTGGGCCGGGTCCACCGCCGCGACGATCCGCCGTGGCAGGTTGTTCGGCGCATCGTTGACCAGGTGCACCGGCACCGGGGCGTCGCGCAGCAGGTGGCAGTCCAGTGGTGTGACGAAGACCCGCTTGAGCGCCGATTCCAGGGTCACGTCCTTGATCAGCAGGTCAGGCTTGAACTCGGCGATGTAGTCCAGCATGTCCTTGAGCACCTGGGTGCTCCAGATCACCTGGGTGCTGACTTCGACGCCCTGCTCGCGCATCCATTGCGCCTCCACCTGTAGCCAGTGCTCATGGCGTTGCAGATAAGCCTGGCGCTCGCTGTCCTCCAGGTGTTCTTCCCACAGGTAAGTGCGCGCTGGCGGTTCGACGAACACCAGGGCATGCAGCTTGGCGCCACTGGCCCGGGCCAGGGCGGCGGCCCGCCGGGCCGCGGGAGACTGGTGCTGCTGGGGATCGGCGATCAGCAGCAAACGCTGGTACTGGCTCATGGTGCACCTCCTTGTTGGGCAGTGGCCTTGAGTGTCGAGCCTGGCAGCCACGGACGCCTTGATACGCATCAACGGCGCCAGCGCTTCTCCATAAAGACTAGCGGCGCAAGCCCGGCAAGCACAGCAACAGGGCCATTGCGCCGCATAGGCACAGGCTCGCCCCCAGGGCCTGGCCCCAACCCACCAGCAGCAATCCGGCACCGATCAACAAGTAATAGAACAACCCGAACAGGGCCCCGGCGCTGCCCAGTCGGTCGCTATAGGCCGCCAGGGCCGAGCCGAGGATATTCGGGATTGCCAGGCCGAAACCCAGCACCACTGCGCCCATGGGCAACACCAGCCACAGGCTGTGTTGCAAGGCCAGCACCCCCAGGCCTCCGGCCAGCACCGCCAGGGCCGCCAGCACCAGCAGCCGGGCACTCTGCCAGCCGCGTCCGAGCAACCAGCGATTGCACCAGGCACCACAGCCGGAGCCCAGGGCCAGCAACGCGCCGCTGTAGCCGAACCATTGCTCGCCCTGGCCCAGTTGGCGGAACAGGAAGGGGCCGAGGCTGTAGTAGCTGAGCAAGGCAATGTTGAACGCCGCCACCAGCAGCGCCGAGCGCCAGATACCGGTATCGCGCAGCATCTGCCACAGGGTCCCGGCCAGGGGCGCCAGGGGCTGGGCCGGCGGACGGGTTTCCGGCAGCGCCCGGGCACAACAGGCCAGCAATATCAGGGCCAGCACCAACAGCGCACCCAAGGCTCCGCGATACCCCAGGGCCTGGGTCAGGCCCGAACCGACGAACAGGCCAATGGCCGGGCTGGCCGCCAGCACCATGCCCACCAGGGAGAACACCCGGGCCAGTTCACGCCCCTGGAACAGGTCCCGCAACAAGGTCTGGGTCACCACCGAGCCCGCCGCCACGCCCATGGCGGCCAGGGCCTGGCCACACAAAAAGGCAGCGAAGTCGTTGGCCAGCAGCCCCAGGCACTGGGCCAGGGCATACAGGGCCAGGCCGCCCAGCAACGCCGGGCGTCGGCCCCAGCGATCGCTCAGGCGGCCCCACAATACAACGCCCGGGGCAAACCCCAGGATGAATACCGAAAGGCTCTGAGCCGCCTGTTCCGGGGGCACGCCGAAGGCCTGGCCGACATCGGCCAGGGCTGGGCTGTAGAGGGTCTGGGCGATCTGCGGGAACATCAGCAAGATCATGGCCAGGGGCATTAAGGTACGGGGATTCATCAGAGTGCTCGGCAAGAAAAACATGCCGGCGATTCTAGGCAGGCAGCATTGGCGTATTATCGAAGCCCTGCCAATAAACATCGGAAACCAGACAACCATGGCATGGATCGAGCCCCAGGCCCGCTTCGACCCGGACGCCTTCACTGCCCCGGTGGTCGGCATCGCCGCAACCCTGGGCGACCACGATTCCGGCCTGCACCAGCACCGGCGCGGCCAGTTGCTGTACACCCGCCAGGGCTGCACGCGCATTACCCTGGCCGACCGCCTGTGCCTGCTGCCGCCCTCGCGAGCGGCATGGATACCGTCTGGGGTCCGGCATCGCGCCCAGATGCAGCAAAGCGTGGATTACCGCTCACTGTACTTCTGCCCCGAACTGGCCCCGCGGCTGCCCGCGGAGGTGGCGGTGATCGAGGTCACCCCATTGCTGCACGCGGTACTGGAGCCCATGGCCCAGGCTGCCTTCGATTGTGACTGGGGCCAGGGGCGCTACCCGCACCTGCTGGGCTTGTGCCTCGAGGAAATCGCTACGGCTTCGCGCCAACCGCTGTCCTTGCCCCTGCCCCGGGACAAACGCCTGCAACCTCTGCTGGACGACCTGCAAAGCCTGCCACCGGAACTGCAGGTGCTCTCGACCCGAGTCGGTGCCAGCAGCCGGACCATCGGCCGCATTTTCCAGCGCGAGACTGGCCTTGGCTACCAGCAATGGCGGCAGCAATGGCGGCTGATGCGCGCCATCGAATTGCTCGCCACCGGGCGCAGCATCAGCTACAGCGCCTTCGAATTGGGTTTTGCCAGCGACAGCATCTTCATCGCCTTCTTCAAGGCCATGACCGGTACCACGCCCCGCGCCTACTTCAAGTGAAACTCGACGCTTCAGGCCTGGGGCAACTTGCGAAAGCCCACCGCCAGGCGATTCCAACTGTTGATGGTGGAAATCGCCATGCTCAGGTCGACGCATTCGCTGGGGCTGAACTGGCTGGTCAGCAACTCGTAGTCGGCGTCCGGTGCCTGGGTCTCGGCGAGCCGGGTCAGGGCTTCGGTCCAGGCCAGGGCGGCACGCTCGCGAGGGGTGAAGAACGGGCTTTCGCGCCATACCGCCACGGCGAACAGGCGACGCTGGGTTTCGCCATGCTTGAGGGCATCGACGCTGTGCATGTCGACACAGAAGGCACAGCCATTGATCTGGGACGCTCGCAGCTTGACCAGTTCGACCAGGGATTTCTCCAGGGGCAGTCGCGAGACCGCAGCCTCCAGGGCGAGCATGGCCTTGAGGGCCTCGGGCGAGGCGGTATAGAAATCCAGGCGTGGTTGCATGAGGGGAAACTCCGGGTCAGTGAGGATGCCGCCACGTTACGCCAGCCCCTGGTCGTGACCAATGACCAATCCCTGGGAACTTGGCTAGACCAATACCTGGTGCTTCGTGTAGCCGCTTGACCTGCTGGCTCGTGTCGCCCGCTCGGTTTATGCAATAGGCTTGCGAGCGCTTATCGGCGGGCGCTGCCTCGCCAGCTCGGCAGCGGCTACAGCAACTGGCGCGGCTGCCGGATGGTTGGTCGGCGCGCCTCAGGTGCGGTTACGCAGCCATTGCATGAAGCCTTTCCTGGCCACTGGCTTGGGCAGCGCCTGGGTCAGGCTCTGGGCCATATGCCGACGGAAATCCAGCAGGTTCCTCATGGCATCGTTGATATCGTGGCGGGCATCCAGGCATGGCTTGAGGAATTCATTGTCGATGCGATACAGGCTGCAGAAAGTCTTGGCCGAGAACTGCGCCAGGGTCGCTTCCTCGGACACCACCCCGGCCTCGCCGATCACCTCGCCCGGCCCCATGCGCCCGGCCTCGAACGGCTGGCCTTCACGCTGCATGGTCACCGACACCACCCCGGACTCGATGATGAACAAATGATCGCTGACCTCGCCGGCCGGCAAGATGGTCTCGCCGGAGCGAAAGGTCTGCAATTGCATGTTCTGGCTGAAGGTGTCCTTCTCCTCCTGGCGCAGGGTGGAGAAGATGCTCGAGGTATCCAGCAATGCCCGGGGCCGGGACAAGGCCACCGGCTGGCTGGTTTCGGTACTGGACAACAATCTGACGCCACTGGCCTGCAGATGACGGAACGCCAGGTCGAACAGTTGGTTACGCACTTCACGCTTCTGCCCCATGCTGGCGACGAAACCGCTGATCTCGTATTCCGCGCCACTGCTGCTGGTGCTTTTCATGGCCACGCTGGCAGCCGGACTGGCGAGCAGGAAGCGGCAACCCAGGGTCGCCCGCTCCAGGGCCTCGATCACTTTCTGCGGGCGGGCATGGGGGCTGACCTGCAAGCTCACCGACAGTCCGTGGACATCGCTGGGCCGGCTGAAATTGGTGATCTTGGCCTTGGAGGCCAGGGAGTTGGGAATCACCACCATGCTGCCCTGGGAGGTCTGCAGCCGGGTCGCGCGCCAGTCGATGTCCACCACCCGCCCTTCGGTGCCGTCGATGGCGATCCAGTCATCGATCTGGTAGGGCTTGGTGGTGTTGAGCACGATCCCGGAAAACAAGTCGCTGAGGGTGCTCTGCAGCGCCAGGCCGACGATGATCGCCAGCGCCCCGGAGGTGGCCAGCACCCCCTTGACCGGCAACTCCAGCACATAGGCCAGGGCCGCGATAATGGCGATCAGGAAAATCACCGCCCCCATCAGGTCCTGCAGCAAGCGTCCGGTATGGCCGACCTGCTGCATCATCAGGGTCCCCAGCAGCACCGTCAGGGTCCGTGCGCCGAACAGCCACCAGCCAATCTCCAGGCCGGTCGCGGCCAGGTGCAACGGTATGTCGTCCGGCCAGGGCGCGGCCTGCAAAGGGTTCATGCCCTGGTTGAACAGCATCAGGCTGTAGAGGCAGAAGATCAGGACCCGTACCGCCAGCTTCCAGTACTCGCCGCGGGCGCCTATCACTCGCCACAGCACGATATCCAGGAACAGCAGGAACAGCGCGGCCAACAACGGATGGTCGGTGAACAGGGAAAACATCGAGGCGCTCCGGCAAGACGAGGACGGCAAGATCGCACGAAAGGGCTTGCAGCAGGTATAGCCGCAAAAACCGGGCATGGAGGGGAAGAGGTAAGCCGCCGGGATACGACGGCTTCAGGGGCCTATCAGGTGTAGCCGCTGCCGCAGGCTGCGCACGGCCCGGCACGAGTCGCCCAACCTGCCTGCGCGATGAACCGGGGGTACCGCGCATCGACGGGTGCTGCCAGCCTCGCGGGCTCGGCAGCGGCTACCAGGACTGGCTTACTTGCCCTGGGTCAGGGTGTTGTAGCTGGTCATCAGGTTGCGGTAGTCGGGGATGTGGTTGGAGAACAAGGTGCCCAAGCCCTCGATGTCGTTGCGCCAGTCACGATGCAGCTCGCAGGCCAGGCCGAACCAGGTCATCAGTTGGGCGCCGGCGGCGGACATGCGGTTCCAGGCCGAGTCGCGGGTCAGCTCATTGAAAGTGCCGGAAGCATCGGTGACCACGAATACCTCGAATCCCTCCTCCAGGGCCGAAAGCGCCGGGAAGGCCACGCAGACTTCGGTCACCACGCCGGCGATGATCAGCTGTTTCTTGCCGGTGGCCTTGACCGCCTTGACGAAATCTTCGTTGTCCCAGGCATTGATCTGGCCAGGACGGGCAATGTACGGCGCATCGGGGAACAGCGTCTTCAGTTCGGGCACCAGCGGGCCATTGGGGCCAGTTTCGAAACTGGTGGTGAGGATGGTCGGCAGCTTGAAGTACTTGGCCAGGTCGCCCAGGGCCAGGACGTTGTTCTTGAAGCGATCGGGGTCGATATCGCGCACCAGCGACAGCAAGCCGGCCTGATGGTCTACCAGCAGAACGGCAGCGTTGTCCTTGTCCAGGCGTTTGTAAGCAGTAGTCATGATGAAGTCCTCGCTAATGATCGATGCCGGGCAATCCGGCCTGAGTGAAGCCCGTGCACACACCACCCGAGGGTGGCGGGCGCCGGGGTGTAGCGCGCGACTGGCAGAGCCTAGTTGCCCCTGGTCGTCGCGCAAGCGCTGCCGATCAGTGATCGGCGGCGTCCATCTGGCCGAAGCGTCCCGATTGGAAATCGACGAAGGCCTGATGAATCTCCTCTTCGCTGTTCATCACGAACGGACCATGGCCGACGATGGGCTCGTCGATGGGTTCGCCGCTGAGCAACAGCACAATCGCATCGTTGTTGGCTTCCAGACTGAGCTGCCGGCCATCGCGGGCCAACAGCGCCAGCTGCCCCTCACGCACCGGTTCCTGGCCGTTGACCAGCAAGGTGCCACGCAACACTACCAATGCCGTGTTACGTCCCGAGTGCAGCTCCAGGTCCAGATGCTTGCCGGCCTCCAAGCGGATGTCCCAGACATCGATCGCAGTGAAGGTCCGGGCCGGCCCCTGGCGACCAGCGAACTGGCCAGCGATCAGGCGCAGGCTGCCGGCATTGCCCGGCAACGGGATCTGCGGGATGTCGCTGGCCAGGATGGTCTGGTAGCCGGGTGCCGCGAGCTTGTCCCGGGCCGGCAGGTTGACCCATAGCTGGACCATCTCCAGGTTGCCGCCGCGCCGGGCGAACTCGGCCGAATGAAACTCCTCGTGGAGAATCCCCGAGGCGGCGGTCATCCACTGCACGTCGCCGGGGCCGATCTTGCCGCCACTGCCGGTGGAGTCGCGGTGCTCGACTTCACCGTCGTAGACGATGGTGACGGTTTCGAAACCGCGATGGGGATGCTGGCCGACCCCGCGCCGGGCGCTAGTAGGGCTGAACTGCGCGGGACCGGCATGGTCGAGCAACAGGAATGGGCTGATGTGCTGGCCCATCTGGTCGTAGGAAAACAATGTGCGGACCGGAAAGCCGTCGCCGACCCAGTGAGGCCTTGGACTGGTGTAGATACCGATGATGTTTTTCATGTGGTCCTCCAGAACTTTCTGATGGACACACCTTAAAACCGATACCTTTGCCACGCTAGACTGCAAAAATCGCCCTTAGCGTTCTATTTGGAGAACGATGTTGGAAGATCTCAATACGCTCTATTACTTCACCCAGGTGGTGGAGCATCGTGGTTTCGCCGCCGCCGGGCGGGCCCTGGACATGCCCAAGTCCAAGCTCAGCAGGCGTATCGCCCAACTGGAGGAACGCCTTGGCGTACGCCTGATCCAGCGCACCAGCCGGCACTGCTCGCTGACCGAGATCGGCCAGGAGTACTACCAGCGTTGCCTGGCCATGCGCGTGGAAGCCGAAGGCGCGGCGGAAGTCATCGAGCGCAATCGTTCCGAACCCCAGGGCCTGGTACGGGTGGCTTGCCCCACGGCGCTGTTGAACTCCTGGGTGGGGCCGATGCTCACCCGCTTCATGCTCAAGTACCCGTTGGTGGAATTGTTCATCGAGAGCACCAATCGCCGGGTGGACCTGATCCACGAGGGGTTCGATATCGCCCTGCGGGTGCGTTTTCCGCCCCTGGAAAATACCGATCTGGTGATGAAGGTCCTGGGCAATAGCACTCAGTGCCTGGTGGGGCACCCGGATGTACTCCGGCATTTTTCGAACCCGCCCTCACCCGCCGATCTCAGCGGCCTGCCGAGCCTGCATTGGGGCGCGGCGCAGCGTGACTACCAATGGCAACTGCTGGGTCCGGAGGGCGCCGAGGCGCTGATCCGCCACCACCCCCGAATGGTTACCGACGATCTGATCGCCTTGCGCCATGCGGTGCTGGCCGGCATTGGCATCGCTCATTTGCCCAAGGTCGTGGTACGCGACGACCTGGATGCCGGGCGCCTGCGGGAACTGGTGCCCGGCTGGGCGCCACGCTGCGGGATCGTCCATGCCATTTTCCCTTCACGCCGGGGCCTGCTGCCGTCGGTGCGCAGCCTGATCGACTTCCTGGGCGATGAATTCAGCCGTAGCGACATGGCGTGAGCAAGACACGGCTGGAAATGGCCGGTCCATGGCGGAAATGCCCCTGTGCAGATAAATATTTCAATCATAATATTTCTTCGAGACATCAGGACCCCATCGAGGAAACGCCATGCAAAGCCCATCACGCGACACCCTGCTAGCCCAATGGCAAGATCAGGAACAGGCCATGCGCACCCGCCTTGCCGGCCCTGGCAGCCTACCCCTGGCCCAGGTCAGCGAGCTGACGCCACAAGAGTTCTTCGAGGGTATCGGCAACGGTGAGCTTCCCTCGCCACCTATCGGCACCTTGCTGGACTTCGTGCCCATCGAATGGTCCAGCGGCCTGTTCGTGTTCCAGGGCACCCCGGATGCACGCCACTACAATCCACTGGGCACTGTCCATGGCGGCTACGCCGCGACCTTGCTGGACTCCTGCATGGGTTGTGCGATCCACACCCGCCTGCAAAAGGGCCAGGGCTACACCACCCTGGACTTGCGCATCAGCTACGTGCGGGCCTTGACCGCAGACAGCGGCCCGGTACGGGCCGAAGGCAAGATCGTACACCTGGGCCGCAGTACGGCCCTGGCCGAAGGGCGCATCTATGACGTGGACGGCCGCCTGTACGCCACCGGCAGCACGACCTGCATGATCCTCCAGCCCAGGGGCTGAACTAGCTCGGACTCGGGCCTGCCAGGGCCCGATACCCGGGTGGATCGATCAACCGCATCAGTTGCCCGAGCGCCTTGCGATCCGGCAACTGGGCATGGCTGACATGGAGACTCTGGCGCCGGTGGCTGGCCAGCTTGGGCCAGCCCGGGCAGTCGTAGATCAGCACCTGGTGCAATTGCCGATTGTCCATGCAGAAGTCCAGCAGGTCGAATGCGCCCGGCACGCTCAAGGTCGCGCTGATGATCGCCAGGTCGAACGGGGCGCTGGCGTACTCCACCAGGGTCAGCAACTCCTCCAGCCGATGCACGGGGGCGATCCGGTAGTAACTCAGCTGGTTGAGGGCTCTCTCGATTTGCAGCCGATGAAAATGCTGATTGTCGGCAATCAGTATGCGCAGTGTGGTGTTGGCCATTCTTCTGATCCTGTGGCGAAGTAGCGACCGGCCGAGGCCGGCCTGTCCTCCTGAACCGGTAGAAGGCTGGAGCAAGCGTCCACGGGCTTGCCATGAGATCGTTCTGAAAACCGCTCCGGCTCGGTCCTGCCATCGGCCTTGCGCACAGGCCGAAGAGTCACGGTCCCACGTCGTCTGGACGTGTTGCGAAGGACCCGTACCTGCGCTCACTCGGTGGTGCTGGGGCTCCAGAAGGCCTGTTGCACCAAGGGCGATCCCGAGAGCCGGGCCACCAGCGCATCCAGTTCGTCACCGTCCACCGAGGTGGTGGCCAGGGTCGCTTCGATCTCCACCTCCTCATTGCCAAAGGCGTGCACATCGACATCGCTGGCCGGGTAGTTGCAGCGCGCCAGTTCGGCCTCCAGTAGAGCAAACACGGCCTTCTGCTTGGAGCGCTGGGCAATCACATAGACGATATTGGTCACCTCCGCGGACACCACATCCAGAGGCTGGCGGTTGATGTTGTTGACGATGGGCCGCAGCAGGGTATTGGCCGCCAGCACGAACAGGGTGCCGAGCAAGGCCTCGAGGATCAGGTCGGCACCGGCACAGGCCCCGACCGCCGCCGATGCCCAGAGCGTGGCGGCGGTATTCAGCCCTCGTACATTGCCCTCCTCGCGCATGATCACCCCGGCGCCGAGGAAACCGATGCCCGAGACCACATAAGCCACCACCCGTACCGCGCCCTCGGCACCGCCCAGGCGGTTGGCCATGTCGACGAAGATCGCCGCCCCCACCGCCACCAACACGTTGGTGCGCAACCCGGCGGTGCGCTGGCGGAACTGGCGCTCGAAGCCGATCAGGCCGCCAAGGATGAACGCTGTGCTGAGGCTGACCAGGGTATCGATCAGCGAATCCAGGTTGATGTTGTGCAGGGCTTGCATGGCTAAGATCCTTTTGGCGACAAGTGGCAGGCTAGCAGCGGCAGGTTACAAGTAGCGCACCGCCCACTGAAAACCTGCCGCTTGCCGGTACTGCTCCTTACTGCCAGCCGAAACGCCGTACGTAGAAACCCTTCACCGCCTGGGTCAGGGCCATGTAGGCCACGAGGATCAGCGGCAGGAACAGGAAGTACAGCGGTGGCAAGGCCTGCAGCTTGAAGTAATGGGCCAGCGGGCCCATCGGCAGGAAGATCCCCACGGCCATGATGATCCCGGTCATCACCATCAACGGCATGGCCGCCCGGCTTTGCAGGAACGGTATCTTCGGCGTGCGAATCATGTGCACGATCAGGGTCTGGGTCAGCAGCCCCACCACGAACCAGCCGGATTGGAACAACGTCTGGTGCTCCGGAGTGCTGGCGCCGAACACATGCCACATCAGGGCAAAGGTGGTGATGTCGAAGATCGAGCTGATCGGCCCGAAGAACACCATGAAGCGCCCGACATCGGCCGGCTGCCAGCGCTGGGGCTTTTTCAGCATCTCGTCGTCGACGTTATCGAAGGGAATGGCGATCTGCGAGATGTCGTACAACAGGTTCTGCACCAGAAGATGCATGGGCAGCATCGGCAGGAACGGAATGAAGGCACTGGCCACCAGCACCGAGAACACGTTGCCGAAGTTGGAGCTGGCGGTCATCTTGATGTACTTGAGCATGTTGGCGAAGGTCCGGCGCCCTTCCAGCACGCCCTCCTCCAGCACCATCAGGCTCTTTTCCAGGAGGATGATGTCCGCCGCTTCCTTGGCGATATCCACCGCGCTATCCACGGAAATACCGATGTCGGCGGTACGCAGCGCCGGCGCGTCGTTGATGCCGTCGCCCATGAACCCCACCACGTGCCCATTGGCCTTGAGCAGGCGGACGATGCGCTCCTTGTGGGTCGGGGTCAGCTTGGCGAAGACATTGGTGGTTTCCACCGCCTTGGCCAGTTGCTCGTCACTCATGCGCTCGATGTCGTTGCCCATCAGCAGGCCCTGTTGCTCCAGGCCCACTTCTCGGCAAATCTTGGCGGTCACCAGCTCGTTGTCGCCGGTCAGCACCTTCACTGCCACGCCATGCTCGGCCAGGGCCTTGAGGGCCGGGGCCGTGCTTTCCTTGGGCGGATCGAGGAAGGCCACGTAGCCAATCAGGGTCAACTCACGCTCATCGGCCAGGCTGTAGGTATCGCGCCCCTCAAGCATGGGCCGTGCGGCTACTGCCACCACCCGCAGGCCTTCCTCGTTGAGGTCGGCGGTCACCTGGCGAATCCGCGCCAGCAGCGTATCGCTCAGGGCCTCTTCGGCATCGCCATGACGCACATTGCGGCACACCGCCAATACCTCCTCTACCGCACCCTTGCAGATCAGCAGATGGGGCTGGCCCTGCTCCGCCACCACCACCGACATCCGCCGGCGAGTGAAGTCGAAGGGAATTTCATCGACCTTGTGAAACGCCGTGCCGACCGCCAGTTCACGCTGGATCTCGACATGTTCGAGCACCGCCACGTCCAGCAGGTTCTTCAGCCCGGTCTGGTAGTAGCTGTTGAGGTAGGCCAGCTCCAATACGTCGTCGGACTCCTCGCCCCACACATCGACATGGCGCGCCAGGAAAATCTTGTCCTGGGTCAGGGTGCCGGTCTTGTCGGTGCACAGCACGTCCATGGCGCCGAAATTCTGGATTGCATCCAGGCGCTTGACGATGACCTTCTTGCGCGACAGGAAGACCGCGCCCTTGGCCAGGGTCGAGGTGACGATCATCGGCAGCATTTCCGGGGTCAGGCCCACGGCGATGGACAGGGCGAACAGCAGCGCCTCCATCCAGTCGCCCTTGGTGAAGCCATTGATGAACAGCACCAGCGGCGCCATGACGAACATGAAGCGGATCAGCAGCCAACTGACCTTGTTGACCCCGTTCTGGAACGAAGTTGGCGCACGGTCGGTGGCACTGACCCGCTGGGCCAGGGCGCCGAAATAGGTGCTGTTGCCGGTGGTCAGGATCACCGCCGTGGCGGAGCCGGACACCACGTTGGTGCCCATGAACAGGATGTTGTCCAGGTCCAGGGGGTTGCTGGTGTCGGCATCCTGCTGGCGCGGGAATTTCTCCACCGGCATGGACTCACCGGTCATTGCCGCCTGGCTGACAAACAGGTCCTTGGCACTGAGCACCCGGCAGTCGGCGGGAATCATGTCGCCGGCCGAGAGCGCGATCAGGTCACCCGGCACCAGCTGCTTGATGGGCAGCTCGATGCGCTGCGGTCCCTTGGCCTCGGCAGCGGCCCCCAACAGGCGACCGAGCATTGGCGCGGCCTGGGACGGCGTATCCGGACGCATCACGGTGGCGGTATTGCTGACCATGGCCTTGAGGGCATCGGCTGCCTTGTTCGACTTGGCCTCCTGCCAGAAGCGCAGCAGGGTCGAGAGCACCACCATGGAGAAAATCACCGTGGCCGCCTTCATGTCCTCGGTCAGCCAGGAGATCACTGCCAGCAGGGTCAGCAGCAGGTTGAAGGGGTTCTTGTAGCAATGCCACAAGTGAGTCCACCAGGGCAGCGCCTGCTCGTGCTCGACTTCATTGAGGCCATGGCGCTCACGCAGGACCTCGGCTTCCTCGGTACTCAAGCCATCGGTATGGCTGCCGAGCTGGTCCAGCAGTTGCGCCGCGTCGCTGTTGGCCGCCGCGACCAGGGTTTGCGCCAAGGTTGGCGGTACATCGCGACTGACACTGGCGTCGCTGAAGCTTTCCAGCAGGGCCAGGCGCCGGAAGTGCCGGGCGAAATGCCGGGTCCGCAGGAAACCGGCGAAGAATTCTTTCAACAGGGTGAGCTTCATGATGACTCCTGCACGGCCGGTGCATGGCACAAGAACGGCCGCGTTGAAACGAAACAGTCAGGGAGATGGAACAAGGCAGGATCGGGCTCACGCCCGAGGCAATCGCCCCATCAGGGATGGGCGATGTTGCTGGCGATGCTGACGCTGACGGGTGTATCCCATGACTGTTCCCCTGGACGGACGGCGCTGGAAACGCCACAGGCAGGTACCGCCGGATCAGGTGCAAGGCGCATCGAACGCCCACGCAAGACCGGCCCGCAGGTCCGTGGAACCTGCGCGTCGAAGCAGCCGCGACACGACACCAGGCCGGGTCGGACATCGATCGGAGTCATCAAGAAGGGAAATCGGGACGACCAGAACAGGTCGCGACCGGAATACCGCCTCTCGCTGGATGGCGAGACAACGGCAGGAATCAAGGCTGCGCGTTATCTTGCCGGGACCGCGCCGGTTATCGAGACCGGCTGACTCCTGTCACTCGAACAAGTACCCACACTGGGCCTCCATTGATTGAAAACGCGCGCAGCTTACGCCGCACCTTTTATAGAGTAAACCTGGGAAAAAACCTTGCCGGGGGGAATTGAAAAATTCTTCAGCGCAGGTTCAGGAAGGGATAAAACATGAAGCTTTCATGACCACGGCGGCCGCTACCGCAGGGCTGCGGCAGCGGCCGGCGCATCAGCTGGCGGTGGCCAGCAGCATGTCGCGAACCGAGCGGCTTTGACCGCGGGTCTTGCCATGCTCGTACAGCGAATCGGCGATCTCCTGGGCGCGGATCGGCAGCACCGACAAGAGGGTATCACTCAAGCCGTGGCTGGCCTGGCTGAAGCCCTGCAGGTAGACACCGGCCTTGCAGCGCTCGTCAGTGATCAGGCGGTAGTTGCGATCCACCTCGAAGTCACCCAGGTAGGCCTGCAGCGGCGCCAGCAGGTCGCGGTACAGGTTGCGCTCGTAGCCGGTAGCCAGGACCACGGCGTCGTAGTGGCGCACTTCACGCTCGCCACTGGCGCCATGGCGCAGGATCAGCTCGATGCCCAGGTCGGTGGCGGTGGCCTTCTCGACGGTGGTCAAGGTGCGGAACGCATGGCGCGGAACACCGGAGACCTTCTGGCGATAGAAGATCCCGTAGATGCGCTCGATCAGGTCGATGTCCACCACCGAGTAGTTGGTGTTCTGGTACTCGCTGACCAGACGCTCGCGCTCGCTGTCGTTCTGCTGGAACACCAGGTCGGTGAAGGCCGGGGAGAATACTTCGTTGACGAACGGACTGTCGTCGGCCGGCTTGAGGGCCGAGCCACGCATGATGATGTCGGCCTGCACCGAGGGGAAGCTGTCGTTGAGATCGATGAAGGCTTCCGCGGCGCTTTGCCCACCACCGATGATGGCGATGTTCATCGGTTTGCCGTTGACGCAAGGCTGTTGGGCCATGCGCTCCAGGTACTGGGAATGGTGGAAGACCCGCGCATCGCCCTTGAGCCCCTTGAACAGTTCCGGAACCCGCGGCGTGCCACCGGTGCTGACCACCACCGAGCGAGTGGTGCGCACCTGCTCGGCGCCCTGGGCGTCGCGGGAGATCACCCGCAGCGCCTCGACCTGCTGGTTATACAGCACGGGCTCGATACCCAGTACTTCTTCACCGTAGCGACTGTGCTCCTGGAAATGCCCGGCCACCCAGCGCAGGTAATCGTTGAACTCCATGCGGCACGGATAGAAGGTGCCCAGGTTGATGAAGTCCACCAGGCGCCCGTGGTGCTTGAGGTAGTTGACGAAGGAATAGGGACTGGTTGGGTTGCGCAGGGTCACCAGGTCCTTGAGGAAGGAAATCTGCAGCTCGCTCTGGGTCACCAGGGTGTTGCCATGCCAGCGATAGTCCGCCTGCTTGTCGAGGAACACCGCGTCCAGGGGGCCGTGCTCCTGCCCGCGCTCTTCCAGCGCAATGGCCAGCGCCAGGTTCGAGGGGCCGAAACCGATACCGATCAAATCGTGAACGTGGGCCGATGCAATTGCCTGTGTCATTTCCAGTGTCCTCTGGATAAACCGCCTCAACGCGGGGGATAAAGTGTCACGGTGACCCGACTGGCCCGCGAAGGTCAGCAGATCGTCTGTTGAGTAGGGACGAGGACAGTGAAAAAAAATTTAACTAAATAAGACGCACTGCGCTTGGCCTATTGGGCCTCCCACTGGCGCAGGCGAACCCGGCAGTGTTTCATCGCATTGACGATGTGTTTTTCCACCAGGCTGCGGGAAATGCCCAATTGCTCGGCGATCTGCAAGTGGGACATGCCCTCGAGCTTGCGCAGCAGGAAACTCTCGCGACACAGGCGGGGCAGTTCCGCCAAGGCCCGCTGCAGCATGTCCAGGCGCTGGCCCTGGTCCAGGCTGGTTTGCGGCGACGGGTTGAAATAGCGCTCTTCGTTGTCCAGCACCTCAAGCGGCTCCGACTGGCGCAAGGCATTGCGCCGATGGCCATCGATCACCAGGTTCAGCGCCGTGCGGTAGAGAAACGCCCGCGGCTGCTCGATTGGCGTATCGCTCGTACGCTCCAGCACCCGGACGTAAGCGTCGTGCACTACATCCTCGGCCACCTGGCGGTTACCCAGCTTGGCATGGAGGAAGCACATCAGCTCGCGATAGTAACTTTCCAACATGGCTCCCAACCGCCCCCATGACGGTTATTTCCTTGAGCGAGACCGACGTTAGCCGGTTGGCCCGGTGATTCAATGATGGCAGTTTTGAACCAGCGTAATTTATAGTAATTCTCATATAGATTTAAAGTACCGCAGAGTCGCAGTGGGTTTATTTCGCTATCCGGGCAGCTGTAACGCCATATGTCGACAGTTAAATTCCCCCTGCGGCCTCTCGTTTACCTGACAGCTTCCCGTCCCTGCCATTTGCCCGGCAGTCGGCAACCGGCCCGCCACACGCGGCCCACTGCCCCGACGGGCCAATACCTCTGGCCGGAACCCTGCATGAAACGTCCTCGAAACTCCCGACGCGCCCTGCTTGCCGCACTCTGTGTGATCCCCATCGTCGCCATCGCCGCCTGGAAGTTCATTCCGTCAGGGCGCGACCAGTTCAGCACCGTGCAAGTGCGCCGGGGCGATATCGAAAGCAGCGTCACAGCCCTGGGCACCTTGCAACCGCGCCGCTATGTGGATGTCGGCGCCCAGGCCTCCGGGCAGATCCGCAAGATCCATGTGGAAGCCGGTGACGCGGTAAAAGAAGGCCAGTTGCTGGTGGAAATCGACCCCTCCACCCAACAGGCCAAGCTCGATGCCAGCCGCTTCGCCATCGAGAACCTGCAGGCCCAGTTGCAAGAGCAATACGCCCAGAACCAGTTGGCCCGGCAGAAGTACCAACGCCAGCAGAACCTCGCCGCCGGCGGTGCGACCCGCGATGAGGACGTACAAACCGCCCAGGCCGAACTCAAGGCCACCCAGGCGCGGATCGACATGTACAAGGCGCAGATCCGCCAGGCCCAGGCCAGCCTGCGCAGCGACCAGGCAGAGCTGGGCTATACCCGCATCTATGCCCCCCTGTCCGGCACCGTGGTGGCGGTGGATGCCCGCGAAGGCCAGACCCTCAACGCCCAACAACAGACTCCGCTGATCCTGCGGATCGCCAAGCTGTCGCCAATGACCGTATGGGCCGAGGTTTCGGAAGCCGACATCGGCCACGTGAAACCCGGCATGAACGCCTACTTCACCACCCTGAGCGGCGGCGGCCGGCGCTGGACCAGCACCGTGCGCCAGATCCTGCCGATCCCGCCCAAGCCATTGAACGAAACCAGCCAGGGCGGGGGCAGCCCCAGCAGCACCAGCAAGCGTGGCAGCGGCCGCGTGGTGCTCTACACCGTGTTGCTGGATGTGGACAACTCCGACAACGCGCTGATGGCGGAGATGACCACCCAGGTGTTCTTCGTCGCCGACTCGGCCAAGGACGTACTCACCGCGCCCATCGCCGCACTGCAGGACGGCGATGCTCCCGGCCAGCAGATTGCCCGGGTCGTGGCCAGCAACGGCGCCGTCAGCGAGCGCAAGGTCCGGGTTGGCATCAGCGATCGCCTGCGGGTGCAGATCCTCGAAGGCTTGAACGAAGGTGACCACCTGCTGATCGGCCCTGCCAACAGCAGCGGAGGTTGAATGCAAACGCCCCTGATCGACCTGCGCAGCATCCGCAAATCCTATGGTGGCGGCGACAGCCCGCAGGTGGATGTCCTGCGCGGCATCGACCTGTCGATCCATGCCGGGGAATTCGTGGCCATCGTCGGTGCCTCGGGCTCCGGCAAGTCGACCCTGATGAACATCCTCGGCTGCCTGGATCGACCGACCTCCGGCGAGTACCTGTTCGCCGGCGAGAACGTCGCCCGGCTCGACAGTGACGAACTGGCCTGGCTACGCCGGGAAGCCTTCGGCTTCGTGTTCCAGGGTTATCACCTGATTCCCTCGGGCTCGGCCCAGGAAAACGTCGAGATGCCGGCGATCTATGCCGGCACCCCGGCCGCCGAACGCCACGCCCGCGCTGCCGCCCTGCTGGAGCGCCTGGGCCTGGGCAGCCGTACCGGCAACCGTCCGCACCAATTGTCAGGTGGCCAGCAGCAGCGGGTGTCCATCGCCCGCGCGCTGATGAACGGCGGCCACATCATCCTCGCCGACGAACCCACCGGCGCCCTGGACAGCCACAGCGGCGCCGAGGTCATGGCCCTACTGGACGAACTGGCCAGCCAGGGCCACGTGGTGATCCTCATCACCCACGACCGCGAAGTGGCTGCCCGAGCCAAGCGCATCATCGAGATCCGCGACGGCGAGATCATCAGCGACACCGCCGATACCGACCCTAGCGTGCAAGCCAGCGCCAACGCCGGCGCCCTGCAGGCCGTGGACCTGCGCCAGCGCCTGGCCGATGGCAGCGAACCTACTGGGGCCTGGAAAGGCGAGCTGGTGGAAGCGGTGCAGGCGGCCTGGCGAGTGATGTGGCTCAACCGCTTCCGCACCGCCCTGACCCTGCTGGGGATCATCATCGGCGTGGCGTCGGTGGTGGTGATGCTGGCGGTGGGCGAAGGCAGCAAGCGCCAGGTAATGGCGCAGATGGGGGCCTTTGGCTCCAACATCATCTACCTGAGCGGCTATTCGCCCAACCCCCGAACCCCGGCCGGGGTCATCACCCTGGACGACGTCGCCGCCGTAGGCGCCCTGCCCCAGGTCAAGCGCATCATGCCGGTCATCGGCTCCGAGGCCGGTGTGCGCTTCGGCAACCGCGACTACATGGCCTACGTTGGCGGCAACGACACCAACTTCCCGCACATTTTCAACTGGCCGGTGGTCGAAGGCAGTTACTTCAGCAATGCCGATGAGCATGCGGCCTCCGCCGTGGCCGTGATCGGCCACAAGGTGCGGGAAAAACTGCTCAAGGATGTGGCCAATCCTATCGGCCAGTACATCCTGATCGAGAACGTCCCCTTCCAGGTGGTGGGCGTACTGGTGGGCAAGGGTGCAAGCTCCGGAGATAGCGACAGCGACGACCGCATCGCCGTGCCCTACTCCGCCGCCAGCACTCGGTTGTTCGGCAGCCGAGACCCGGAGTACGTGGCTATCGCCGCCGCCGATGCCAGCAAGGTCAAGGAGGCCGAACAAGCCATCGACCAATTGATGCTGCGCCTGCACCACGGCAAGCGCGACTACGAACTGACCAACAACGCCGCGATGATCCAGGCCGAGGCCCGGACCCAGAACACCCTGTCGCTGATGCTCGGCGCCATCGCCGCCATCTCCCTGCTGGTCGGCGGTATCGGCGTGATGAACATCATGCTCATGACCGTGCGCGAGCGCACCCGCGAGATCGGCATTCGCATGGCCACCGGCGCCCGCCAGCGAGACATCCTGCGCCAATTCCTCACCGAGGCGGTGATGCTCTCGGTGGTCGGCGGACTGACCGGCATCGGCGCAGCCCTGATCATCGGCGGCGTGCTGATCCTCAGCGAAGTGGCGGTAGCATTTTCCCTGGCCGCGGTACTCGGCGCCTTCGCCTGCGCCCTGGTCACCGGCGTCGTCTTCGGCTTCATGCCGGCCCGCAAAGCTGCCCGGCTCGACCCGGTCACGGCCCTTACCAGTGAATGATCGATCGATGAAGACCACCCTGACCCTGATAGCCGCCAGCGTCTTGCTGGCGGCCTGCAGCAGCTCCACCCCACACCCGGATAGCGGCCTGCAAGCACCAAAGGCCTGGCAGGCCCCCTCCCATCGCGAAGGCCAGCAGCAAGACCCACGCTGGTGGGCCCGTTTTGGTAGCCCGGAACTGGACCGCCTGATCGCCGAAGCGCGAACCGGCAGCCATGACCTGGCAGCGGCGATGGCCCGAGTGCGCCAGGCCCAGGCCAGCGCCATCGTGGCCGGCGCGCCGCTCCTGCCCTCGGTCGAAGGCAGCTTCAATGCCAGCCGGCAAAAGCGCATGGGTGGCAAAGGCAGCAACCAGCAAAGCAGCACCAGCAGTGACAGGACCGTGAATACGTTCGATGCCGGGCTGAGCGCCACTTATGAAGTCGATTTCTGGGGTGGCAGGCGCGCGGCCCGCGATAGCGCCGTGCTCGGCGCCCAGGCCAGCGAATTCGACCGGGCAACGGTAGAGCTGACCCTGCTCAGCGGCGTGGCCAACAACTACGCCCAGCTACTTGCGCTACGGGAACAGACCCGGATCACCGAGCTCAACCTGGCCAACGCCCAGCGCGTCCTGCGCCTGGTCCAGACCCGCTACGACTCAGGCTCGGCCACGGCCCTGGAACTGGCCCAGCAAAAGAGCCTGGTGGCAGCCCAGCAACGCCAGGTACCGCTGGTGCAGCAGCAGGCCGAAGAAGCCCTGATCACCCTCGCCACCTTGCTCGGCCGGCCAGTGCAGAGCCTGGCCCTGAACGCACAACCTTTCGCCGACCTGACCTGGCCGGACATCGATGCCGGGGTGCCCAGTGAGTTGCTGGCCCGCCGCCCGGATATCGCCAGCGCCGAAGTCCGGCTCGCGGCAGCCCAGGCCGATGTCAGTGTGGCCCGGGCCGCCATGCTGCCCACCGTGACCCTGACGGCAAGGCTGGGCTCGAGCGCCAACAAATTCGACGACGTCCTGCGCAACCCCTTCTACAACCTGGCTTCCGGCCTGGTGGCACCGATCTTCAATGCCGGGCGCCTGAGCGCGGAGCGCGACCGGGCCACGGCGCGCCAGGAAGAGCTGCTGGAGACCTATCGCGGGGCGATCATCAACGGCTTCGCCGATGTGGAAAAAGCCCTCAACAGCATTCGTGGCCTGGACCAGCAACGGCAATGGCAGAGCGAGGAACTGGAACAGGCGCAACGGGCGTTCGATATCGCCCAGAGTCGCTACCAGGCCGGGGCCGCAGACCTGCTGTCGGTCCTGGACACCCAGCGCACCCTCTACGCTGCACAGGACCAGAACGTGCAACTGCGCCTGTTGCGATTGCAATCGAGCGTCGCGCTGTACAAGGCACTGGGAGGCGGTTGGCAGGCTTCCACACCAGCCACGCGCTAGGTCCTGCGGAGCAAGTCGCTGGGCGGCTGGCGAAGCCTTGTGCATCGCCAGCCACCAGGACAACCGGTCGGTTGTTCGCCTAGAATCGACGGTTCGCCACCCATCCCAGGAAGAGCACCCGATGCCCCTCAGAACCGAGCTGGACGAGCCATTGGCAGAAGCCGTATCAGCGCTGAAAGAAGCCTTCCCGGACGGTGTCGCGCCCTCCGACTACCACGCCCTGCTGGCCGTCCTGTATGAGCACTTTTCAGATCGCAACCTGGCGCAAGTCGTTGCGCAGCTGACCCAGCGGGACCCCGCACTCGTGCTGAACGACATCCACCAGGCCGTGACCCTCACCAAGCCCAGCCCGCAGGCGATCGCATCGCTGAACACCCACCTGCACCACCACGGAGTCGCCAAGCTCCTGGCTGACGACTGAATACCCGACACATCGACGGACCGACCAATGGATTTCGACGACTTCAAGCAACTGCTGGACCACCAGCGCAAGGCCAACCCCATCTGGTTCGAACTGCCCTCGGACAGCCTCGCCACCGAAGCTGCAATCATCGAATTTGAAAAGGCCATGGCACTGCGCCTCCCTGCTCAATACCGGCATTTCCTCAAGGTATGTGGCGGCGGTTACTTTGCCTTGGGAATCGTGTACTCGCTGGACCAGGCCAGCGATTTCAACCTGGGTAGAAATAACAGCGCCGGCAGCAGCCATTTGCTGTTTTCAGACAATGGCTGCGGCGACTTCTACGGCTTCGGGATAGAAAACGGCCAATGCCTGGAGCAGGTGCTGTTTTTCGACCACGGCCTGGAACAATGGCAACAGACCAGGTACCCAGGACTGTTCAGCTTCCTGGCCGCTACGGCCCTTGCCAACTAAAGGCCACGCCGCCCGGAACCAAGGCGGCTCCCGCCGCTAGAACAGCCGTTCCTTGACCTTCAAGTGCCGCGCATACCAAGGGCGCCGAGGCACCTTGCGGAACAGGTCGGCCAGCTGCTTCTCATCGTCGATAAAGGTGATGCGCAGGGCCAGCTTCATGGTTTCCGGGTCCATCTCCACACTCTTGCCCACCTGCAATCCCGGCGTGGTACTGCAACCATGGGTCACCGGCCCCAGCCACGGATCGCCCACCTCGACCCAACGCCCAGGTGCAAACCAGGGCACGCCGTTGACCTCCAGGCGTTCGAGCTCTCCAGGATGGAAGCGTTCGTGGGCACGGAACCAGTCCTCCAGGCGATCGTCGATCCAGCCATGGAAACGCCAGAACACCGGACTGACATGGGATGAGAAAGGATCTCCCAGGAAGTCGTTTTCCGACTGGTACCAACGTGCGGAAAAGTCTGCCGGATCGCGGGCCATGGGTACCGGTACGCCACTGGAAGGATCACGGGGCACCGACGCCCAGCGCATGTGCAACCAATCGTGCAGGCCCAGCTCGATCTCCGAGCCGAACTGGCCGAGGGTCAGCTTCGCCAGGTAGCGCGGGTCGCGATATTGCGACTCCCAGACCAGGAAGTTGCCCTGGTAGGTCTCGGTGGCCTTGATATCGCTGACCCACTGGCTGTATTCGTCATCGTCCTGGGCCAACCAGCAGGGCGGCAGGGAACCGCCATCGTGATTGTCGAAGTAACGGGCGAAGCCCAGGCGATCGCGCAGCAGCTCAGGCTGCGGCAGGGGAAAGTGCTGCCAGGACGGCAAGTCCTGCATGGACCGCGCGGTACCGAGCATGTGCCGGTGCATGAAGAAGAAATCGATCCCCGAACCATTACGGTCCTTCTTCGGGCCACGGGCATCACGCTCCTTGTCCCTGGGGCCTGGCTGCCAGCCGATACCACGCAGGGCCTCGCGCTTTTCCTCGGTCAATCGATGCCACTTGTCCCGGGTGGCATGCCACAGCTGGTGGAACAGCCGATGCTCGGGCGATATCAGCCAGGTCATCAGGGTCGAGTTGAGCGCGATACGTTGCCGGGCTTCGGGGAACATGTGCTTGGTGGCCACGAAGCGATTGTCCTGGGCAGCCAGCATCAGCGGCCGGTCCAATCGCTCGACCCGCCCACTGAGGGTGCCACTGCCGGCGTTGCCGAAATCAGCCCAGACCTCATCCAGGGCCATGCTGAATTCGTAGCTGGCAGCGCCATCCAGTGCATCGGAGCGAACCAGACGCCAGTACATCTGCCCGGGCTGCGGACTGACCAGGTCGCCCACTACCTGGTAGCGCGGCTCGCCCAGGCCCCGCAGGCCCTCGGCGGTATCCAGATAGCCACGCAAGCCACGCCCACGCTGGGCGACGTCGATGAACAGCTCCAGATTCCGGGATGGCAGGCCTTCAAGGCCAGCGTCAGCGCCCTCGAAGCGAATGCTCCAGATACCTCGCAGTTGGTCCGCCAGACGCTGCCCGGCGGTATCCGCCAGCTCCACCGACGCTTCGCCGGGGGTGATCGGAAACTCTTCTTCACGCGTCAACTCACGATGCACGTAAAGCGCCGCCGGCACCGCGGCGCCAGTCAGCGCCAAGCCAGCCATGAACCCTCGTCGAGAAATCGTCATTGCCCTACCTGTGTCAGCCATGAAGCAGGCCTTATCCAAGCAAGGACGTTTGTTGCCAGGGGAAATTTACCGGCCGCGCCACCGCGCTAAATTTCCCCGGCCACCGCTCGTTCTTCCCAGATAGCAAAGGCCCCTGTGCCTGCACCCTGACGGCGAATCCGACTGAGATGGCAATGACTAAACCACGTTCGAAGAAGGCTCTCTACATTGGCCTGCCACTGGCCCTGGCGATTGGTGCCGGCGCCGGTTTCCTGGCCTGGGACTATTGGTTCAGGGACAACCCCGGCTACCCGGTCAAGGTGATGAAACAGGCAGAGGAGCTGCAAGAGCGGATTATCTCCTTCGACAGCCATGTGACCGTACCCCTGGATTTCGGCAGCACCGGCAACGAGGCGGACAAGGACGGCTCCGGCCAGTTCGACCTGGCCAAGGCCGGGCGCGGACGACTCTCGGGCGCCGCCCTGACAATCTTCGGCTGGCCGGAAATCTGGAACGGCCCGAACGCGCCGCACCGTCCTACCGACGGTTTCGTCGACGCCGCGCGCAATGAGCAGGAGGTCCGCTACAAGATCCTCACCGGCATGGTCCGCGACTTCCCCAATCAGGTCGCCATCGCCTATACCCCGGATGATTTCCGTCGGCTGCACGGCGAAGGCAAGTTCGCGGTATTCCTCAGCATGCTCAACGCCTACCCCCTGGGCACCGACCTCAACCAGCTGGACCAATGGACCGCTCGCGGCATGCGCATGTTCGGCTTCAGCTACGTGGGCAACAATGCCTGGTCGGACTCTTCCCGGCCGCTGCCGTTCTTCAACGACACCCCGGACGCCCTCGGCGGCCTGTCCGACCTGGGCAAGCAGGCGGTGCACCGGCTCAACGACCTGGGAGTGATCATCGACGTCTCGCAGATGTCGACCAAGGCCCTGGAGCAAGTCAGCCAGCTGAGCCGCGCGCCCTTCGTCGCCTCCCACTCCGCTCCCCGGGCCCTGGTGGACATCCCGCGCAACCTCAGCGACAAGGAAATGCAACTGATCAAGGACAGCGGCGGCGTGGTGCAGATCGTCGGTTTCGGCGCCTACATCCGCCCCCTGAGCCAACCCACCCGGGACAAGCTCAATGCCCTGCGCGCGCGCTTCGATCTGCAGCCACTGACCGGCCTGGAAATGGCCCTGATGCCGGGCGACCCGATCATCACCGTCTGGCCGCCACAGCGCTTTGGCGAATATGCCAGCGCCCTGTACGGCATCCTCGAGACAGAACCCAAGGCCACCCTCAAGGACTTCGGCGATGCCATCGACTACGCCGTGAAGAAGGTCGGTATCGATCACGTCGGCATCAGCTCGGACTTCAACGATGGCGGCGGCCTGGACGGCTGGAAGGACGTCAGCGAGGGCCGCAACATCACCGCCGAACTGCTGCAACGCGGCTACAGCGAGGCCGATATTGCCAAGCTCTGGGGTGGCAATTTCCTGCGGGTCTGGGACCAGGTGCAAAAATCTGCCAAGCCCGTCGCTACTCGTTAAGCCCTTATCTGACTAGAAGTGAATTGTCTTCATGACCGACCGTCGTAGCTTTCTCAAGCAGGCCGGAATCCTCGCCGTGGGCCTGCCCATGGCGGCAGGCGCCGCCACCCAGCCTGCCTTGCCGACCTTGAGTAAAACCGCTTCCTCGCAGCCCATCGCCTCCTGGCCCGAGCTGCGCCAACTGTTCACCCAGGACCCGGACTACATCCACTTCTCCAACTTCCTGGTAACCACTCATCCCAGGCCGGTACAAGAGGCCATCGAGCGCTACCGCGCGCAGATCGACCGCAACCCGGGCCTGGCCATGGACTGGGACCTGCAGGAAACCTGGAAGCGCGAAGCCCAGGTACGCCTGTGGGCCGGCCGCTACCTGCAAGCCAAGCCCGAACAGATCGCCCTCACTGGCAGCACCAGCGAAGGCCTGGCAATGATCTATGGCGGCCTGCACGTACGCCCGGACCAGGAAATCCTGACCACGGTGCATGAGCACTACGCCACCGAGTTCAGCCTGGACTTCCGGATGCGCAAGCAAGGCACCCAGGTCCGCAAGATCAAGCTGTTCGAGAACTCCAGCCAGGTTTCCAGCGCCGAAGTACTGGACTCCATCAAACGCGCCATCCGCCCCAATACCCGAGTGCTGGGCATGACCTGGGTGCAGTCGGGCAGCGGCGTGAAATTGCCGATCGGCGCCATCGGCCAACTGGTGGACGAACTCAACCGCGACCGCGACGAGAAGGACCGGATCATCTACGTGGTCGACGGCGTGCACGGTTTCGGCGTGGACAACCTGGACTTCCCACAGATGCACTGCGACTACTTCATCGCCGGCACCCACAAGTGGATGTTCGGCCCTCGCGGCACCGGGATCATCTGCGCCCGCTCGGAGAAGCTCCAGGACCTGACCCCGACCATCCCGACCTTCTCCGAGGACCGTAACTTCGCCACTTCGATGACCCCGGGCGGCTACCACGCCTTCGAGCATCGCTGGGCCGTGGACGAAGCCTTCAAACTGCACCTGCAACTGGGCAAGGCCAAGGTCGAGACGCGCATCCACCAGCTCAACAGTGAGCTCAAGCAGCGCTTGCAGGCTCATTCCGGGATCGAGCTGGTCACCCCGCTGGACCCGAGCCTGTCGGCAGGCTTCACCTTCTTCCGGGTCAAGGGCCAGGACTGCGACCAGGTGGCGGCCTACCTGATGCACAACCGGGTCGTGGTCGACGCCGTGGACCGCGATGTCGGCCCAGTGGTACGCACCGCTCCCGGCCTGCTCAACAACGAAGGTGAAATCGACCGCTTCATGAACCTGCTGGCCAAGCGGCTCTGAGCCGCTGCACCTCCCCCCACCCTGATCGAGAACATTCATGAATCCAGACCAGAGTTCCTCCCGACCGCCGCTCAAGGCACTCGCTACCCTGGCCTTGGGCGCGCTGCTGGCCGGCCTCCTGCCGGGCACCGCCCAAGCCGGCGAACCGCAACCAGGCAAAGTCTTCAAGGACTGCAAGGACTGCCCGGAAATGGTGGTACTGCCAGCCGGCAAATTCATCATGGGCACCCCGGACGACGAGGTCGGCCGCGAGCCCGATGAAGGCCCGATGCACGAAGTGACCTTCGCCAAGCCCTTTGCCATGAGCCGCTTCCAGATCACCGCTGCGGAATGGGACAGCTACATCCGCCAGACCGGGGTCAAGATCCCCGATGGCGACACCCGCCCCGGTCGTGAATGCGTCGCCAGCAAGCCACGCTACCCCCAGGGGCCGCGCCAACCAGCGGTATGCATGAACTTTGCAGAAGTGCAGGCCTATGTGGCCTGGCTGTCGAAGAAGACCGGCCACCAATACCAGATGGTCAGCGAAGCCCAGCGTGAATATGCGGCGCGTGCCGGCTCCACCGGCCCCTTCCCTTTCCCCTTCGATGAAGGCAAGGAATACAGCATCGCCAAGCATGCCAATACCTACGGCCCGGCAGACGGCTACAGCTATACCTCGCCGGCAGGCAGCTACCCGGCCAATGCCTTCGGCATGTACGACATGCACGGCAATGTCTATGAATGGATCGCCGATTGCGAACACCCCAACTACGTCGGCGCCCCCACCGACGGCAGCGCCTGGGTCGAGCCGGGTTGCGAATCGCTGCAACTGCGCGGCAACGATTGGGGCGAAGCCCCGGTGTTCTCCCGCTCGGGCAACCGCAACAATATCTACCCGCAAACCCGCGGCGACTGGATCGGTTTTCGCGTAGTGCGCGCCCTCTAACCCCCTCCCCTGCCGGCTACACCGCAACCGGTGTAGCCGCTACCGCAGGCTACGAGGCCCACCACAAAGGCCGTCAACCCCGGCGGCACCAATAGCCTGGCCCCACACCCTTTGCCTACGACTGCTGTGCAGCTGGTCGCAGCCTGCGGCAGCGGCTACAGGGCAAGCCTGTCATACCGCGCCGCAAGCCAACTCAGGGCTGTTTGGCCAACAGCGCCAAGCCTTCGTGCAAGGCCGGGAACAGGCTGTTGTTGAAGTTGTTCCAGCGCAATTCGAGGATGGTGTCTTCAGGGGAAATCTCGGTATTGAGCACGTCGTGGAAGACCTCGCCGGAGTCGATACCGTTGTCCACGTAGTGGAAGGAAGCCCCGGTCAGGTACAGCGGCTCGGTCGGTACAGTCTCCCGGGTCGCCCAATCCACCACCTTCTCGCCCCGGGCGCCATACAAGGCATTCCAGGTGGCGTAGGCACCGCGGCGCTCATAGGGCGATTCGATGCGGGTAATGCCCGGGTGGATGTTCATGATCCGCCGGGCGAACGGCGCACCCGGGCGCACCAGCTCGTCGAGGATCACCAGCAAGCCATCCAGCACCACGATATCGGCCTTGAGCTCCACCAGGGTGTCGTACAGGCGACGCTCGAAGTCCTGCTTGCCGGCAATGTGCTCGGCGCTACCGCGCGGATGGCGGCGATAGGTGGACGGCACGCTCAGCAGCAGGTCGTTGACCAAGCGCCCCTGCACGGCGAGGTCCGCCGGATACAGCCACTGGCGCCCCGGCTGGTAGGCGAAACCATAGTCGCTTACCAGCTTCTGGTCCCGTGGCGACTGCTCGTCATCGTCGTAGACCACGCCCACCAGGTTGTAGGCCTCGCCCAGAGGCGTCTGGTTCAACGCCTCCACCAGGGACTCCAGCACCGATTTCATGTAGCGCTCGTGGTCCTTGTAGGCCACCGGCTGCCCCGCCTTGTCGGCCGCGGCGTTTCGCAGGGACCAGACATACACCAGATTTTTCTTCGTCATTCGTTCGCTCTCGCTCAATGGATCAGGCACTGCGTCGATACACGTGCGCCCACAGAACAAGAACGAACCAGGCTCCGGGCAATTTATCCGGGACGCCTGCGCCCGGCGGTGGCCGGCAAAGCTAAATAGTCGCCGCGACGCTTCGTTTGTTCAGGGGTAAGGGTCCGTGTGCCCCGACCCTCTATCCACTCTCTGGGAAGTACTTATGACCGACCCCAAGCGCGGCGCCTTCAAAGGCCTGCTCGCATTGCTCAGGCCCTTTCGCAGCATAGTGCTGGTTTCCGTTGCCCTGGGCATGGCCGGTGGCCTGGCTATCACCCTGCTGCTGGCCACCATCAACAACGCCCTGCATTCGGCCGGCGGCATGACCCAGGGCGTGGTCCTGACCTTCGCCGCACTCTGCGCATTGGCCCTGGTCAGCTCGATCGTCTCGGACGTCGGCACCAACTACGTGGGCCAGCGGATCATCGCCGCCCTGCGCAAGGACCTGGGCGAGAAAGTGCTTTCAGCGCCCATCGAGCAAATCGAGCGATATCGCACCCATCGTCTGATCCCGGTACTGACCCATGATGTCGATACCATCAGCGACTTTTCCTTTTCCTTCACTCCACTAGCTATCGCTAGCACTGTTACCCTTGGCTGCCTGGGTTACCTGGCGTACCTTTCAATCCCCATGTTTCTGATGATGGTGCTGGCGATTGTGATCGGTACTGCCGTGCAGTACGTGGCGCGCTCAGCAGGTATCAAGGGATTCGATGCCGCCCGCGACCAGGAAGACGAACTACAACGCTATTACACCGCGATTGCTTCCGGCGCCAAGGAGCTGCGTATACACCGCCCCCGGCGCTTCCGGATGAACGCGCATCGAATTCAGGCTACCGCCGACCGCATCAGCGATATTCAAGTGCGTTCGGTCAACATCTTCATCGTTGCCAAAACATTCGGCTCGATGCTGTTCTTCGTGGTCATCGGCCTGGCACTGGCCATCCAGGCCTTTAACCCGGATCCAGATCCCTCAGTCATCACCGGCTTTGTGCTGGTACTGCTTTACATGAAGGGACCGCTCGAGCACGTAGTTACCGCCCTTCCCATCGTCAGCCGCGCACAAATCGCGTTCAGGCGTATTGCCGAGTTGTCCGAGCGCTTCTCCTCACCTGAACCGCATTTACTACTGGTCGATAGCGAAGCCCCGCAGTCGGTAGTCCATAGCCTGGAGCTGCGTGGAGTAAGCTACAGCCCACCGCCAGTGGAAGGTAGCGAGCCGTTTCACCTGGGACCGATCAACCTGAGCATCAAGCAGGGCGACATCGTTTTCATCGTCGGCGAGAACGGTTGCGGCAAGACCACCCTGATCAAACTATTGCTGGGCCTGTACCAACCCCAGTCCGGGGAGATCCGCCTCAACGGCGAAACCGTGACCGACCAGGCCCGGGACGACTACCGACAACTGTTCACCACGGTCTTTGCCGACTACTACCTGTTCGACGACCTGGTCCAGGGCAATACCGGCAAATCACTGGATGTTGCTACCCAGTACCTGGATCGCCTGGAAATCGCCCACAAGGTCAGCGTCAAGAATGGCGCCTTCACCACCACTGACCTGTCCACCGGCCAGCGCAAGCGCCTGGCCCTGGTCAACGCCTGGCTGGAAGAACGACCGGTGCTGGTGTTCGACGAATGGGCCGCCGACCAGGACCCGGCCTTCCGGCGGATTTTCTATACCGAGCTGTTACCCGACCTCAAGCGCCTGGGCAAGACCATCATCGTGATCAGCCACGACGACCGTTATTTCGACATCGCCGACCAACTGGTGCGCCTGCGCGCCGGCAAGGTCGTACACGAAATGGAACCGGCTTGAGTTTTTTTTCCGGTTTGTTCAAGGAGGAACGTCTTACCAGTGGTAATGAGAATTAACCGCAATAAATACCTATAACTGCCCACTACACAGAAGAGAATGCATCCATGTCTGCACTACTCGGTCTCAGTTCCCTGAGTAAAGCGCGATCCATGCGACGAGCCTTGAACGTCAACCTGCTACCCAGCGCCCTGGCGCTGGCAGTTTCGATGCCGATCGCCGGTTACGTTCAGGCCCAGGAAATCGAGATCGATGTACCGGCGCAATCTCTGGGCAGCGCCCTGCAGGAATTCGGTCGGCAGACTAACCTGCAGGTGCTGTATAACCCGACGGATGTACAGGGTCAGCAAAGCACTGCAGTCAAAGGCAAGCTGGAACCCCAGCTAGCCATTCGCAAGCTGCTGATAGGAACCCGTACGAACTACAGCCTCAATGGTAGCTCGCTGACCATCAATGCTCTCGGCGCCGGTTCCGCCGGACTTGAACTGGCTCCGACCCAAGTAACTGCCAACCAGTTAGGCAACGTTACCGAAGGCACAGGTTCCTACACGCCCGGCACCATTGCTACCGCGACTCGATTGGCCTTGACTCCCCGGCAAACGCCACAATCGATCACTGTCATCACGCGCCAGCACATGGATGACTTCGCACTCAAGTCCATCGACGATGTGATGCGGCACACGCCAGGCATTACCGTGTCAACTTATGACAGTGAACGAACCAACTACTATGCGCGGGGCTTCTCCGTCGAGAACTTCCAGTACGACGGCATCCCTACCCTGCGCAACTCGGCTTACTCCTCTGGTCAGACCCTGAGCGACATGGCCATCTATGATCGGGTGGAAATCCTCAAAGGGGCCACGGGCTTGCTCACCGGGGCAGGTGCTCCAGGCGCCACCATCAACCTGATACGCAAGAAACCGACTCGCGACTTCAAGAGCAGCCTCGAGCTGGGTGCCGGCAGTTGGGACAACTATCGCTCGCAGATCGACGTCAGCGGCCCACTGACGGACAGTGGCAACCTGCGCGGACGTGCAGTAGCGGCATATCAGGACAAGCGTTCGTTCATGGACCGCTACTCACGCAAGACCAGCGTGTACTTCGGTACTCTGGAGGCAGACCTGACCGATGACACATTGCTGACTGTAGGATTTGACTATCAGAACAGCGATCCTCGCAACGCAGGATGGTCGGGTAGCCGTCCTCTGTTCGATCGCAACGGCGACCGGATCGAAGCCAAACGCTCTTTCAACAACGGAGCCAAGTGGAGCAGTTGGGAACAGTACACTCAAAGCGTGTTCTCGACCCTGGAACACAGCTTCGCAAACGGCTGGGTAGCCAAGGGTCAATTGACTCACCAGATCAATGGCTATGACGCCCCGCTGGGAGCGATCCAGCTCGGCCCGTTCCCTGCTACCGGCAAATCGACTCTCTATGCAAACAAGTACACTGGGAAGACTCGTACCGATGCGGTCGATGTGTACGCCAGCGGCCCGTTTAGCCTGCTGGGCCGTGAACATGAACTGGTCATAGGTGCCGCAGCTTCAACGGCCCACTGGAAAGGCAAAGGCTATGGTGCTCCAATCCATGCCAATGGCAACGTCATCGATTTCTGGAACTTCAACGGTAACTTCCCAGAGCCAAACTGGGGGGAACCATCCCAGATCAATGATCAGACTACCCGGCAAACCGCCACCTACATCACTGGTCGCTTCAACCTCACGGACGATCTGAATCTTATTCTTGGAACCCGGGTCGCCAACTACAGATTGACAGGAACCGATGACTCCAAGGAAACCGGAAGGCTGGTGCCTTATGTCGGCGTCACCTACGACCTGAACGACAACTTCACCGCATATGCCAGCTACACCGATATTTTCATGCCTCAGGTCGATCGCGACCGCAACAACAAGTTGCTGGAACCTGATGAGGGCAAGAACTACGAAGTGGGTCTGAAGGGCGAATTCTTCGACGGCCGACTCAATACCAGCCTGGCGTACTTCGAAGTACATGAAGACAACCGTCGGGAGCCGGACGCTGAATACAATGGCAATCCTACCAATCCGGCAGTCGGTTACGCATACAAAGGCATTACCGCCAAGACCAAGGGGTTCGAGGCAGAAATGTCCGGTGAGCTGGCTCCCGGATGGCAAGCCCAAGCGGGTTATACCCATAAGGTCGTGCGTGACCAGGGTGGTACAAAAGTCTCGACCTGGGAACCCCAGGACCAACTCAGCTTCTATACCTCATACAAACTCAAGGGCCCTCTGGATCGCTGGACAATCGGTGGCGGCGCTCGCTGGCAGAACAAGAGTTGGCAGAACCTGTACATCCGCCCACCAAAGGGACGTTACGAAGACTTCTCGCAAGAGGCCTATTGGCTGGTGGATGTAATGGCGCGGTACCAGGTCACTGAAAACCTGTCTGCTTCCCTGAACATCAACAACCTGTTCGACAAGTTCTACTACACCAACATTGGCTTCTATAACACTGCTTACTATGGAGACCCACGCAACGTGATGGTAAGCACTCGCTGGGACTTCTGAAGCAAGTACCTATGAGCACCATGAAAAACCCCGCCTAGGCGGGGTTTTTCATGGTTGCGACACAACGAACCTGAATAAAGCCAGGCTATTGCCTGGCCTCTTTCAAAAGCCTTGCAAAGGACTCGACAAATTCGGGGTTATCAACAATTCGATCATGGGTAGAGTCGATCACCAGCGAAGCATTCAGGCGCTGCCCGGTTCCCTTCTCCAACGCTGACTGAATAACCTGGCGATCCATTTCAGACTTGCTCCTAGCAGCCCACCAACAACTGATGGGCGCTAGAAGAGGCTTGTAGTCAGCGTCCTGCAAACGCTCGTCAAGCACGCGCTTCAGAGCCCATGAAACCTCCAGCTCACCGCCCTGCGCCAGCTCGTCACACAAGCTGATGAATGCCTGCCCCAGATGCAACTCAGCCCATTCGGCGAATTTCTTCCAACGTTGCTCTGCTGGCCTATCCGAGTGTTTGATGTCCTGCCAGGCCTGTTCAATGGCCTCGGCGGACTCCCCAAACATGACTGTCAGCAACTCGATGCGCTTGTCATCATCCGAGCCGGCTGCGACAACATCCTCAACCATGGTCCTATCTCGATCCCAGAACGCGCTGACATGCATCGGCGGTGGAGCATCAATCGCACCGACGAACGCTACTGTTCTTCCGCGAGCCTCCAGGTACTCGGCAACCTCCAACGCGAGGTTGCCACCCAAGGACCAGCCACCGAGGAAACAAGGCCCTTCAGGTTGGGTATCCAGGATCTGCTCAGCATACTCCCGAACCATTTCACTCCAGCTTGGCACCTGGCTTTGCGGCTCTATCAGTGCCCGACAAATAATCCCGTACACCGGCATCTCACTGCGCAAAGCCATTGCAACGGCCTTGTAGCAGTGCACCGAACCAAAGCTTGGGTGAAGCAGGAAAAGTCCCGTGGCGCCCTTATAACCATTCAGATTGACGATCAAAGATCGCTGCGGCTCTTCACCGGCATCATCGGCCAATGCCTTTACCGTCGAACGGGTCATTAACTGGCTGACTGTCAGGGACAGTCCGCATTGGCTGGCCAAGCGCTCCTTCACGATCAGCAGCAACAGCGAATGACCACCCAACTCGAAGAAATTGTCTTCGCGCCCCACCTTCTCAACACCCAGGACATCCTGCCATATGTCCGCGATTTTCTGCTCCAACACAGTCTGAGGTGGAACATATTCATGTAATCGGTTCTGTGTATCTGGTCGTGGTAAAGCCTTGCGTTCCAACTTGCCATTAGGACTCAACGGCATTCGATCCAACTTCATCCACTGAGCAGGAACCATGAACCCTGGCAGGCTCTGCGCGAGATGCGAAACGAGGAGTTCTTTCCACCGCGGCTCATCGCCCTCCAACACGACATAACCAACCAACTGGACACCATCCAGGGCCAGCACAGCAGCCTCCAGTACCTGCTCGTGCTCCAGCAAGCGGGCCTCGATCTCACCCAACTCAATACGTAAACCACGCAACTTGACCTGATGATCAATACGACCGGCGTACTCGATCACTCCGTCGGCACGGTAACGTGCAAGGTCACCCGTGCGGTACATCCTCTCTCCTGGCGCAAACGAACTGGCAACAAAGCGCTCGGCCGTCAGGGCAGGCCGACGGTGATATCCACGGGCCAACCCTTTGCCGGCCAAATACAGCTCACCGAGCACTCCAGCAGGAACCGGCTCCAGATTACTGTCGAGGATATAGCAGCCAAGGTTGGCGATCGGGATGCCAATCGGCACCGAATCCTTGCCCTCATCGATACAGGACCAATGAGTTACGTCGATCGCTGCCTCGGTAGGACCATATAGGTTATATAACCTTGCCTGAGGCAGTTTCCCGAACACTTGCTGCTGGGCATCGACCGGCAACGCTTCGCCACTACAGATGATACGTTGCAACCCCTTACAGCTCTGCACCTCGTCATTCTGGAGAAACGCTTGCAGCATCGATGGCACGAAGTGCAACGTAGTAACCCCTTCACGATTGATGAGCTCGACCAATCTCGCTGGATCACGGTGATCACCCGGAGCGGCCATCACCAGGCGCGCTCCTGTCATCAGAGGCCAGAAGAACTCCCATACCGATACATCGAAACTGAACGGTGTTTTTTGCAACACCGTATCATTGCCGCTAATCGCATAGGCCTGCTGCATCCAACACAGTCGATTGGTCAATGCGCAATGGCTATTACCTGCCCCCTTGGGATTCCCAGTAGAACCAGAGGTGTAGATCACATAGGCAAGGTTCTCACCAGCCAGCTCAATGGCCGGATTACACTCGCTGAACCTCTCGAGCCAGGCATCATCTTGGTCGAGATCAATACGCTTTACGCCCTCTGCCTCCGGCAAACGCAAGTGCGCTTGACTCAAAAGCAGCTTCACTGAGCTGTCTTCAAGCATGTACTGCAGCCGCTCCGGCGGATAGTCCGGGTCGAGGGGCACATAGGCGCCTCCCGCCTTTAGAATGGCCAGCAGCCCTACCACCATCTCCAGGGAGCGCTCCAATGCGATCCCCACCAGGCTATCAGGACCTACCCCCAGTTCCATCAGTGCGTGGGCCAGACGGTTAGCCCGGCGATTCAACTGTGCATAACTCAAAGATTGCTCAGCGAAGACAAGTGCTGGAGCATCGGGTACCCGCAGGACTTGCTCCTCGAAGAACTGATGAACGCGTCGCTCGAATGGATACACGACCTGAGTGGAGTTCCAACCGTCGACGATCTGGGTGCGCTCCTGGGCATCGAGCATTTCAAGGGTATCGACCCTGGCGTCAGGCGTATCGATCATGGCACGCAACAGGCTCTGCCAATGTCGAGCCATACGCTCGACGGTCGCCCCACTAAAGAGATCGGTGGCATAGCTGAATGAGGCCCAGATACGGTCCTCGCCCTCATTGATATCCAGGCTCAAGTCAAATTGCGCAGTGCGGCTGGTCCAGTCCAGCCTCTCCAGAACAAGTTCTGAGGCAGGCTGTTCCGAGGTACCGGCCCCTGAATGGCTCTGATGGTTGAACAGCACCTGAAATAACGGGCTGTAACTGGTACTACGCTCAGGACGCAAGGCTTCTACCAACTGCTCGAAAGGCAGGTCCTGGTGGGCCTGCGCCTCCAACGCTCGCTGGCGAACCTGGCGCAACAGTGTGCTGACACTCGTCAGGTTATCGATGTCTGCTTTCATGACCTGGGTGTTAACGAAGAAACCGATCAAGCGCTCGGTTTCTACCCGGTTGCGGTTGGCCGTAGGTACACCGACGCGAATGTCCTGCTGGCCACTATAGCGATGCAGCAACAACTGGAACGAGGCGAGCAGGACCATGAAACTGGTGGCTCCTTCACGCTGAGCTAATGCCCGAACACCTGACACCAGGGCTTTGTCCAGCATGAGATCCAGCGACGCCCCTCTATAGCTCTGTATTGCTGGACGTGGATGATCCAGCGGTAACTCCAGAACGGGTTGCTCTCCACCCAGCAAGCCACACCAGTAATCCAGCTGGCGCTCTTTCTCGCCCGCCTCCATCCAACTGCGCTGCCACAACGCATAGTCCGCGTATTGAATCGGCAAGCGCGGCAGATCGACCTGCAATCCACGGCTGTTGGCGCCATAAAGCTGCACCAGCTCTTCCACCATCACATGCATCGAACGGCCATCGGAAATGATGTGATGCTGAACCAGGACCAGCACATGCTCTCGCTCCCCCAGACGGATCAGGTTGATCCGTAGCAACGGCCCGCGCTCCAGATCAAATGGACGGGCTATCTCCTGCTCAACACGTGCCTGTAGCCCATCTTCCTCCATATCCTCGAAAACAATATCTACCGTGGCTTCAGGCAGAATCTCCTGCAGCATCCGCTCACCTTCCTGGCGAAATCGCGTACGCAGGTTTTCATGCCGTGCGATCAACGCCTGGAAACTGGCCTGTAGAGCAGCCACATCCAACTCGCCTTTCAAGCGCATCACGCTGGGAATGTGGTAAGCGCTGCTGTCAGGCTCCAGTTGCCAAAGAAACCACTGGCGCTCCTGCGCATAAGAAAGCGGAATACCATGGGTCTCAAGCCGCACCTCTGGGATTGGCAGGTTGGCAGGTGATACACCTTCCTGCTGCATCCGTTGCAAATAGACCTTACGTTGCTCCAATGGCAGTCCGATAAAACGTTTAACAATCTTGTTCGCTACCAGACTATCCATCACAGCTGCTCCATTTCATCGAGAAGAGAATCCAGCAACGACAGCTTCTCCATGCTGACGGCCGAATCCTGTGCTTGCAGCCGCTGCGCCAACTGCTGCAGTTCGGCATGCTGGAAGAGCTCCTGCACACTGATCTTCGCCCCTAGCTCGAGTTGGATACGGGACATGACATTGATGACAAGCAACGAATGCCCGCCCAGCTCGAAGAAGTTATCAGTAAGACCCACTTGCTCAACGCCCAAAACATCCTGCCATATAGCAGCAAGCTGCTTTTCCAGGTCAGTTTGGGGAGCCACGTACTCGCCCTGCAGTACACGAGTGTCTGGTTCGGGCAAGGCCTTGCGGTCCAACTTTCCGTTTGGAGTAAGGGGCATATGGGGCAAGCGCATGAGCAGCCTCGGCACCATGTACTCCGGAAGCTGGTCTTGCAGAGCGATACGTAGCCGGTGGCTGTGCTCGGTCTCCTCAAGAGCTGTAGGCTCAGCGACGTAGTAACCCAGCAACTGGCTGCCTGCCTCTCCCTGGCGCAGAATCACTTCGGCCTGAACCACACCGGCCTGGGCCTGCAACAAGGAGCGGATCTCATCCAGCTCAACCCGGAACCCCCGAACCTTGATCTGCTGGTCGAGACGCCCCAGGTACTCCAATGCCCCATCTTCAGCCCAACGCACACGGTCGCCGGTTCGATACAACCGCATACCTTCGCCCATGAAAGGATCAGCGATGAAACGTTCAGCTGATAATCCCGGACGTCCGAGGTAACCACGAGCCAGGCCAGCACCACCGACATATAGCTCTCCGGCCACACCTGTGGGAAGAGGATTTAGGTCACCATCCAACACTCGGCAAATTACGTTCCCCAAAGGACGGCCTATCGGCGAACGCGCACCATCTAACGGGGTGCAATGCCAGTAAGTGGCATTGATGGCCGTTTCCGTAGGTCCGTACCGGTTGTGCAGGATTGTTCCCGGAAGCAACTTCAGCACTTGGTCACGCAAGTCAGTCGTCAGCGCCTCCCCCCCGGAAAACATCCGGCGCAAGCTTGTACAAGCAGAGATACCTGGCACGTCCATGAACATCCGCAGCAATGGCGGCACAAAGTGCAAAGTAGTTACGGCGTAACGCTGTACTAGCTCCATCAGACGCACCGGATCACGGTGTTCGCCTGGCGCTGCCAAAGCCAGCCGAGAACCTGTGAACAACGGCCACAGGCACTCCCAGACCGATACGTCAAAGCTCATCGGAGCCTTCTGCAGCAGCACATCATCGACCTGAAGGGCATAGGTTTCCTGCATCCACAGCAAGCGTTGTGCCAGCGCCCCATGACTGACTCCCACCCCCTTAGGCTTGCCAGTAGATCCAGAGGTGTAAATCACGTACATGAGATTCTCGCCGCTCACTACCTGCGGCGGATTGGCCTCGCCGTAACCTGCCAACCAGGCATGATCACCGTCTAGATCCAAGCGTTGTACCCCATCGCTGGATGGCAACTGCAGATGGGATTGACTCAGCAGCAACTTCACGCCGCTGTCCTTGATCATGTAGGCCAGGCGCTCTTCCGGATACTCAGGATCCAGAGGCACATAAGCCCCCCCGGCCTTGAGAATCGCCAGCAGCGCGACAATCATTTCAAAGGAACGCTCCACCGCAATCCCGACCAGCGTCTCGGCTCCGACACCACGCTCGACCAACGCATGAGCCAATCGGTTGGCATGGCTGTTCAGTTCACGATAAGTCAGTTGTCGCTCACCAAAAATAAGTGCCGTGGCCTGAGGAGTGCGTTCGACTTGCTGCTCGATCAGATGCTGTATTGGGGCCCAAGAGTACTCTGCAGAGAGTCCATGCTCGTTAGCCGCCAAACATTGTTGCTGCATATCAGTCAGCAGCATCAGCGAGCCCAGGGGGGCTTGAGGCCTCTCAACCAATTCACTCAACAGATGCAGTAAATGTTGATTGAGACGTTCAATGGTTTCCGGGCAAACCTCAGCAAGGTCATAGCTGTAGTGCAGCGTCAGGGTCTCTCCGACACCTACCGCTATCGACAATGGGTAATGCGTCTGTTCCCGGCTGACTACGCTGCCAAAACGGACGCCTTGAGGCGCTCCTTGCTCCAATACCTGCGAAACAGGATAGTTTTCAAACACCAGAATGGTGTCGAACAACGTCTCGCCTCCCAAGCCAGCCAGGCGCTGCACTTCGAACAAGGGCGTGTGCTCTTGCTCACGCAGCGCAAGGTTCTGCCCCTGTATCTGCTGCATCCATTGCGCTGCAGGCACATCCGGTTTCAATGTCGCAACCACGGGCAGGGTATTGATGAACAAACCAACCTGCTGCTCTACCCCACGCAACTCTGCCGGACGACCTGATACTGTAGCGCCGAAAGCCACGGTGTCTTGTCCGGTATAGCGTTGCAGCAATAACAACCATGCCGATTGCACTAAGGTATTGAGTGTTATCTTCTGGCCCTGGGCGAAGCTCTTGAGCTTGATCATCTGCTGGTGATCCAACTCATGTGCAAGCTCTCCCAACCCCGAAGACCCGTGACGCAGGTTCTGCGACAGTGCTTGGAACAATCTCGTTGGCTCATCCAGATTGGCCAACTGGGTTTTCCAGAATGCCTCCTGAGACGATTTGTCCTGCACCTGCAGCCAGGCGATGAAATCTCTGTAGCGACCTAGCTGGGCCTCTGGAACATGTCCGGCATAACGCTCCAATACCTCACCAAACAGTTGTGAGCTGCTCCAGCCATCCATCAGGATGTGGTGACTGGTGTAGATCAAATGACAACGCTGCATACCGGTATGAACCACCGCCAGTCGAATCAAGGGCGGGCACTCGAGGTTGAAGCCCTGCACTCGCTCGGATTCGGCCAAGGTATCCAGCTCCCGTGGCGATTCGCTCCTGTCTTGTAGATCCGCCTCGATGAAAGATACCTCGGCATGGCGATGAACCACCTGGAGCGGCTGCTCCAGATCACCACGCCAGATGAAACCGGTACGCAGGATGTCGTGATTTTCTACGGTGGCCTGCCAGGCAGCCTTGAACCGCGGCAGATCCAACCCCTCTACATCGACCCGCATCTGGTTGACGTAGTCGCCCGCCTGCGGCTCATACAGTGCGTGGAACAGCATCCCTTGCTGCATGGGTGATAACGGATAGAGATCATCTACCTCCATCAATGCCAAAGAATCCAATTGCCCCTGGCTGAGCTTCGCCAGGGGGAAGTCCGATGGAGTAAAACCGCGGCTTGCCGGTAGGCAGCAATGCTCGATCAAACCCTGCAGCTCCAGCGCGTAATCATCGGCCAGGTGCTGCACGGTTTGCTCGGAGAACATCTCACGACTGAAACTCCAGTTCAGGCTCAACTCACCACCATAAACCTGGCCGTTGATTTCCAACCAGTTGCCCAACATGGCCTCATCACTCTGATCCGGGCCGACTGCTTCACCGGTGGGAGTAAAGAATGGGCGGTCTGCAGAATCATCGAAACTGCCATCGAATTGGCCCAGATAGTTAAAGGTGATTCTGGGTTTTGCCAACTCATCGAGGGTCTTCCTCGCGTGCTCATCACCCAGGTAACGCAGAGCCCCAAAACCAACGCCCTTATCGGGAATCGCACGCAACTGCTCCTTGATCCGCTTGATCGAGTCAGCGAGTGTCTGCGCAGGGGTCAATGCCACGGGATACAGGCTGGTGAACCAGCCCACGGTACGGGTCAGGTCAATGTCATCGAACAGATCTTCACGACCATGTCCTTCAAGCTTGACCAGCAGCGAAGCATGGCCGGTCCAACGGGTGATAACCCGTGAAAGCGCCGTCAGAAGCAGGTCGTTGATCTGGGTGCGATAAGCTGCCGGAGCCTCTTGCAACAATCGACGGGTATAGGATTGATTCAGATGCGTGCTTACGGATAGCGCCAGCTTGTTCTGTAAGCCGCCTTGGGGGTTGTCACAAGGCAACCCAGACTCGACGCCTCGTAATTGCGCTTGCCAGAACCCCAATTCGTCCTGGAGCGCAGGCCCCTGTGCGTGAACTCGCAGACGCTCAGCCCAAGCCTTGGTAGAGCTGGTCTTGGCAGGTAATACCACCTGAGCTCCAGCGCGAACCTGGCAATAGGCCGTTTGCAGATCCTCTAGAAGAATCCGCCAAGACACACCATCGACAACCAGATGATGGATTACCAACAGCAATCGCTGGGAACCATCGGGCAGCTCAGCCAAGACAGCGCGCAACAATACCCCTTGGGCCAGGTCCAGGCTACGCTGCGCCTTGTTACCCAAAGGCTCGAGCGCTTCGACAGAGTCAAGGGTCACTTGCCAGAGCAAGCCTTCAACCGCTTGCAGTTCATCCAGGCCACGATAATGTCCCTGCCAACCCGTGGGCGCTTCAGTAAAGCTCAAACGCAAGGCATCGTGGTGTGCGATCAAAGCTCCAAGTGCCTGCTGCAATAGATATCCGTCGAGCAATTCTCCAGGACGCAGAACCACAGATTGGTTCCAATGCTGGCGCTCGGCAATGTCCTCCTGGAAGAAGAACTGCTGGATCGGCAGCAGCAGTGCATCTCCTGCTACCGGCCCCTGGTCGATGACCAGGCCTTCGCCTCCCTCCCTGGCGACCGAGGCCAGGCTTTGCACGGTCTGGTGCTGGAACAGGTCCTTGGGCGTAAAGCGCACGCCGGCTTGCCGCGCACGACTGACCACCTGGATCGAGATGATCGAATCACCGCCCAGCTCGAAGAAGTTGTCGTTGATCCCCACCCGTGGCAGGCGCAGGACCTCGGCCCAGATCGCCGCGATTTTCCCTTCCAGTTCACTCTGCGGAGCCACATAGGCTTGCTGCAACTGACTGGCGTCCGGCTGTGGCAGCCCTTTGCGATCCAGCTTGCCGTTAGGAGTCAGCGGCATGCGTTCGAGGAACATCAGGTGCGCCGGCACCATGTAGTCCGGCAGGCGCGCCTTGAGCGCCTGGCGCAGCGCCTCGCGGCATTGCGCTTGCGCCACGGCGTCGCTCACCAGCTCCGGGTCCACCGGTACCACATAGGCCACCAACTGCTTGCCGCTGAGGCCACTTTGCGCCACCACCACGGTTTCCCGCACAGCATCCTGCTCACGCAGGCGCGCCTCGATCTCGCCCAGTTCGATACGGAAGCCGCGGATCTTCACCTGGTGGTCGACCCGGCCCAGGTAGTCCACCACCCCGTCAGGACGGCCACGGGTCAGGTCGCCACTGCGGTACACCCGGCTGCCCGGCGCACCGAACGGATCGGGCACGAAGCGCTCGGCCGTCAGTGCCGGACGTTCCAGGTAACCCCGGGCCACGCCTTCGCCGCCCAGGTACAGCTCGCCCGCCACGCCGATCGGTTGCAGGTTCAACTCGGCATCCAGCACATAACCGCTGCGGTTGCCCAGCAGCGTGCCGATCGGGGCGTAGGCCGCTCCGCATGGATCGTCCTTGCGGGCCTTCCACAGCAGCGGCGTGACCACGGTTTCGGTCGGGCCATAGCCGTTGAACAGGTAGGTCGGACGCAGTGCCCGCCAGGCCAGGTCGTAGCTGGCCTGGGCCACCGCATCACCACCGAAGCAGTACACCCGCACCGCCGGTGGGTTGCCATCGCGCTCGGCGTGCTCGGCCAGCTGTTGCAGGTACACCGGCGGGAACACCCCCACGGTCACGCCGTGGCGATGCATCTGGGCGTAGGTCTGCTCCGGCAGCCACAGGTTGTCGTCGCGGATCAGTACCCGGGCACCGTTGATCAGCGGGTGCATCCAGCCTTCATGGGAGCCGTCGAAGGCGAACGACATGAAGTGCAGCTCGCAATCGGCCGCGGTCATTTCGTAGCGCTCGCCGGTGGCGATGATGTGCGCCACCAACGGCCCGTGGGACACCGCCACGCCCTTGGGCAAGCCAGTGGAGCCGGAGGTGTAGATCACATACGCCAAGTTGTCGCCGTCCAGCGTCACGTGCGGGGCGCTGTCGTCGTCACCACTCCACTGCTCGGTACGGTCCACCGCCAGGCTCTCCAGCCCCTGCGGCACCGGCAAGCGCTGTTGCACCGCCGAGTGGGTCAGCAGCAGTTGCGCGCGGCTGTCCTGCATCATGTACAGCAGCCGGTCCTCGGGGTATTCCACGTCCAGCGGCACATACACGCCACCGGATTTCAGCACCGCCAGGAACGCCACCATGATCTCCGCGCTGCGCGGCATGGCGATCGCCACCCGCACTTCCGGGCCCACGCCACGGGCGATCAGGGCCCGGGCCAAGCGGTTGGCGCTGCGCTCCAGCTCGCCGTAGGTCAGCTGTTGCTCACCGAAGATCACCGCCACCGCCTCGGGGGTTTCCCGGGCACGGTCGGCCACCAGCTCGTGCACCAGGCGCGTGGCCGGGAAGCCCGAATCGGTCCGATCCCAGAGCTGGATGATCTGCCGCTGCTCCGCTTCGTCCAGCAGGTTCAACTGGCCGATGGCTTGTTGCTGGTTGGTAACCATCGCCTGCAGCAGGTTCTGCCAGTGGCGGGCCATGCGCTCGATGGTCGAGGCTTCGAACAGGTCGGTGGCGTAGCCAAACGATGCCCAGATGTCATCGGCCGCCTCATTGATGTCCAGGTCCAGGTCGAAGTGCGCGGTCTGGCTATCCCATTCCAGCGCTTCCAAGCGCAGCCCGGACGCCTGGCGCCCGGCACTGGCCAGGCGCGCCTGGGCCTGGTGGTTGAACATCACCTGGAACAGCGGGTTGAGGCTCAAGCTGCGCTCCGGCTGCAGCGCCTCCACCAGTTGCTCGAACGGCAGGTCCTGGTGGGCCTGGGCCTCCAGGGCCCGTTGCTTGACCTGCGCCAGCAACTGGTCGACGGTCATCTGCCCGTCGATATCGGCCTTGAGCACCTGGGTGTTGACGAAGAAACCGATCAGGCGCTCGGTCTCTACCCGGTTGCGGTTGGCGATCGGCACCCCGACACGGATGTCCTGCTGGCCGCTGTAGCGGTGCAGCAAGGTCTGGAACGAGGCCAGCAACAGCATGAACATCGTTACGCCTTCGCGCTGAGCCAAGGCCCGCAAGCCGCCGACCAAACGAGTATCCAGCGCCAGCTCCAGCCGCGCGCCACGATGGCTCTGTACCGCCGGACGCTGATGATCGGTGGGCAGTTCCAGCACGGCTTGTTCACCACCCAGCAGCTCACGCCAGTACTCCAACTGGCGAGCCTTTTCCCCGGCCTCCATCCAGTCGCGCTGCCAGGCGGCATAGTCGGCGTACTGGATCGGCAAGGCCGGCAGTTGCAGCTCCTCGCCCAGGCTGTAGGCCGAATACAACTGCACCAACTCATCGACCATCACCTGCATCGACCAACCATCGGAGACGATGTGGTGCTGGACCATGACCAGCACGTGGTCATCCTCGGCCAGGCGCAGCAACTGGACTCGCAACAAGGGCCCCTGTTGCAGATCGAAGGGACGCGCGATCAGGGCCTGAACCCGGGACTTGAGATTGTCTTCATCGGTATCGGCGCAAGCGATCTCGACCGAGGCCTGGGCACCAATGACCTGGACAGCTCGCTCACCGTCCTGGTGCAGATGGGTACGCAGGCTCTCATGGCGCGCCACCAGGGTGTCGAAACTGCGCTGCAAGGCGGCACGATCCAGCAGGCCCTTCAAGCGCAGCGCGCTGGGCACATGGTAGGCCGAGCTTTCAGGCTCCAGCTGCCAGAGGAACCACTGGCGCTCCTGGGCATAGGACAGCGCCAACGGACGATCCCGATCGACCACGACCATCGCCGGAGCGGTGGACGCCAGCCCGGCGCTCGGCAAGGCACCCACGAAGGCGTCCAAGCGTGGCTGTTCGAACAACGTCCTGAGAGGCACTTCAAGCCCGAGAACCTGGCGCAAGCGCGAGACCACCTGCATGGCCAGCAAGGAATGCCCGCCCAGTTCGAAGAAGTGATCGGTCAAGCCAACGCGCTCGACATCCAGGATCTGTGCCCAGATCGCCGCGACCTGCCGCTCGGTCTCACTCTGAGGAGCCACCCAGGCCTTATGTGCCTGGCTCATATCCGGACGTGGCAATGCCGCACGATCCAGCTTGCCGTTGGGGTTCAACGGCATCCGCTCGAGGAATACCAAGTGCGACGGCACCATGTAGTCCGGCAACTGCTCGCGCAATGCGACCTTCAGTTCCTCGCCCAACGCCTGTTGCGCTGCGGACGAATCATGGACCTGGCTCGCCACCAGGTAGGCGACCAGTTGGCCATCTGCAGCCAATACCACCGTTTCACGTACAGAGTCCTGGGCCAGCAACAGCGCCTCGATCTCTCCCAGCTCGATGCGGAAGCCACGGATCTTCACCTGGTGGTCGATCCGCCCGGCATATTCGATCACCCCATCAGCGCGGTAACGCGCCAGGTCTCCCGTACGGTACAAGCGCTCGCCAACTTTACCGAAGGGATCGGGAACGAAGCGCTCGGCGGTCAACAGTGGCCGTTGCAGGTAGGCCCGTGCCAACCCCCTGGCACTGCCGATGTACAGCTCGCCCACCGCCCCCAGTGGGGCCAGGTTCAGGTCACGGTCCAGGACATACAGGGCCCGGCCGGGCAGCGAACGACCAATGGGGCTGGCGGTGGAGCCAGTGATTTCATCGAGAGATGAGCAATCGAGCACACTGGAAACCACAGTGGCCTCGGTCGGGCCATAGGTATTCAACAACCGCACATGCCCTGCGCTACTGCGAAGCCATTGGGCCGGCCCATCCAGCGGCATCGCCTCGCCACCGATGTGGATCTGCCGCAGGCTGCCGTAAGAGCGAGCACCGGCCGCCTGGCAATCGAGCAGGAACAGGTTCCAGTAGGCTGTCGGCAGGTCCGCCAAGGTAATGCCCTGGGTCATGATTTCCTGGTACAGCCGGGCGCTGTCCCACAGCTCGGGGCCACGCAACACCACACTCGCACCCCGGGTCAGGGCTGGATACAGCTGCTCGACGAAACCGTCGAAGTTCAATGTCGCGAACTGCAACACGCGATCGTCGCAGGTCAAGCGTGAATAGTCCGCGGCGATCTGCGCGAACTGGCTCAGGGCAGCGTGGTTGATGGCCACGCCCTTGGGCTTGCCAGTCGATCCCGAGGTGTAGATCACATAGGCCAGGCTGAGAGGATCGACCACCACTTGCGGATCGTTCACCGGACACTGCTGCAGATGCTGCCGGGCAAGATCCAGGTCCAGCACCGCCAGCTCCAGTGGCAACGGCAAGCGCTGGCGCAGGTGGGACTGAGTCAGGACCAGGCGCAGCTGGCTATCCTCGAGCATGTGTATCAGGCGCTCGCGTGGGTACTCCGGGTCCAGAGGCACATAGGCACCACCGGCCTTGAGCACTGCCAACAGGCTGACCACCATGGAGAAGGAGCGCTCCACCGCCACGCCGACCAGCACTTCCGGGCCAACGCCCTGCTCGATCAGGCAATGCGCCAGGCGGTTGGCCTCCTGGTTCAACTCGGCATAGCTCATGGACTGTCCGTCGAGCATCAGGGCCAAGGCTGCGGGACGTAGCCCGGCCTGGACCTCGAACAGCCCATGGACGCTGTCAGTGACCTGCAAGGCGCCATCAGCGGCATTCCACTGCTCGAGCATGCGCTGCCGATCAGCACCACCGACCAGCTCCAGCTCGCCGACCTGGCTCGCCGGGGCACTGGCCAAGGCTTGCAACACGGCTTGCCAATCTCGGGCCAGGCGCTGCACGGTCGCGGTATCGAACAAGTCCGTGGCATAGGTCAGGGAAGCCCAGATGCCTTCGGCGGACTCAGAGGTATCCAGGCTCAGATCGAAGTGGGCCGTGTGGCTGTCCCACTCCAGGCCCTCCACTCGCAGCCCGGGCAACTGCTGCGGTCCAGCGGCGCCAGAAACCTCGCTCTGATGGTTGTACATCACCTGGAACAGCGGGTTATGGCTCAGGCTGCGTTCCGGCTGCAGCGCTTCCACCAGTTGCTCGAACGGCAGGTCCTGGTGGGCCTGGGCCTCCAGGGCACTGCGCTTGACCTGCTGCAATAGCTCGACGAAGGACATCCGGCCATCGATATCGGCCTTGAGCACCTGGGTGTTGACGAAGAAGCCGATCAAGCCCTCGGTCTCGACTCGGTTGCGGTTGGCGATCGGCACCCCGATGCGGATATCGGCCTGGCCACTGTAGCGATACAACAAGGCCTGGAACGAGGCCAGCAACACCATGAACAGCGTCACGCCTTCACGTTGAGCCACGCCCTTGAGTTCCACGACCAAAGGCGCATCCAGCGCCAGGTCCAGGCGTGCACCACGATGGCTTTGCGTAGCCGGCCGCGGATGATCCAGGGGCAGTTCCAGTACCGGCTGTACCTGGCCCAATTGGCCACGCCAGTACTCAAGTTGCCGCTGCCTCTCCCCTGCCTCCATCCAGTTGCGTTGCCAGACCGCGTAATCGGCGTACTGGATCGGCAAATCTGGCAGTTGCAACTCCTGCCCCAGGCTGTAGGCGGCATACAGCCGAACCAGCTCATCAACCATCACCTGCATCGACCAGGCATCGGCAACGATATGGTGCAGCACCAGCACCAGGACATGTTCATCCTCGGCCAGGCGCAACAGCTTGACCCGCAACAGCGGGCCTTCACGCAGATCGAACGGCCGGGCAATCTCGGCCTCGACCCGCTCCTGCAACCGGGCGGCATCGACCGCTGGCAAAACCTCGTACTCCACAGGTTGGGCGCTATCTTCCCCGACCAGCTGGACGGCATGCAGGCCATCGATGGCGAATCGAGTGCGCAGGGTTTCATGACGTGCCACCAGAGCATCGAAAGCTCGCTGCAAGGCGGTACGATCCAGCTGTCCCTTCAGGCGCAGCGCACCGGGAATATGGTAGGCAGCGCTTTGTGGCTCCAACTGCCAGAGGAACCACTGGCGTTCCTGGGCATAGGACAAGGCCGGAGGCTGATCGCGATCGATCCTGGCGATAGTCGCCATCTGCGCCCCGCCCTGCCCCAACGCCTGGACAAAGTCGCCCAGTACCGGTTGTTCGAACAGCGCCTTGAGGGCCACCTCGATACCCAGTGCCTGGCGCACCCGCGAGACCACGCGGGTGGCCAGCAGCGAATGGCCGCCCAACTCAAAAAAGTGGTCTTCGAGCCCGACCTGCTGCGCCCCGAGTACATCGGCCCAGATCGCCGCGACTTGCTGCTCTCTTTCGCTGACCGGTGCCACATGGCGTTTCTGCAGCAGACTGGCATCGGGTTTGGGCAGGGCCTTGCGGTCCAGCTTGCCATTGGGAGTCAGCGGCATGCGCTCGAGGAAGATCAGGTAGGCCGGCACCATGTAGTCTGGCAAAGCCTCACGCATGGCCGCCTTGAACTGTTCGCGCAATGTCGCCTGGTCGGCTTCGGCGGTGATCTGGTGAGTCACCAGGTAGGCAATCAGCCGTTCATCGTCAGCCAACACTGCGGCTTCGCGCACAGCGGGCTGGTCACGCAAGCACGCCTCGATCTCGCCCAGCTCGATACGGAAACCGCGCACCTTGACCTGGTGGTCGACCCGGCCGATGTACTCCACGATCCCCTCGGCGCGATAACGCGACAGGTCGCCAGTGCGATAGACGCGCTCGCCGCTGGTGGAAAACGGATGGGGAACGAAGCGCTCGGCGGTCATCGCTGGCCGCTCGTGGTAGCCCCGGGCCAGGCCGACACCACCGATCAGCAGCTCGCCAGCCGCCCCCTGCGGGCAAGGAGTCAATCCACCGTCGAGGATGAACAGCGAGGTGTTGGCGATCGGCCGGCCAACGAAGGGCTGCGCCTCGACCCGGTGGGCTGCCGACCAGATAGTGGTCTCGGTAGGCCCATACAGGTTCCAGACCGGGCCCTGCAGTTCGAGCATGCGCTTGGCCAGGTCGGCCGGCAGCGCCTCACCGCCACACAGGCACTTGATGCCCCGCAGCATTGCGCTGGCACGCGGACTATCCAGCAACATGCGCCAGGTCGAAGGAGTCGCCTGCAAGACGCTGGCGCTGCGAGCTTGCAGCAGATCGAGAATGGCCTCCGGGTCAAGAGCCAGCTCCTTGTCCCCCAGGATCACAGTAGCGCCCATGGTCAGCGGTACATAGAGCTCAAGAGCAAAAATATCGAAGGAGAAGGTGGTCAGCGATAGCACCCGCGCATCGGCGCCAATCTCCAGGGTCGCAGCCATGCCGCTGGTGAAACTGCTCAGTGCCTGGTGCCGCACCATCACACCCTTGGGCTTGCCAGTGGAACCGGAGGTGTAGATCACATAGGCCAGGTGTTCGGGTGAAAGGCTTACCTGTGGATTGCCCACCGGGCAGGTGGCATCGGCCTCGGCCTCCTCCACCAGCAATACCTGCAGTTGCGCTGGCTGAGGCAGACGCTGGCGCAGGTGCTGCTGGGTCAGCAACACCCGGGCCTTGCTGTCCTCAAGCATGTAGGCCAGGCGATCAGCCGGGTATTGCGGGTCCAGCGGCACATAGGCGCCACCGGCCTTGAGCGTGGCCAACAGGCTGATGACCATTTGCGCGGAACGCTCCACGCTCACCGCCACCAGCACATCCGGACCGACGCCCATGGCGATCAGGCGATGAGCCAGGCGGTTGGCCCGCTGATTGAGTTCGGCATAGGTCAGGGACTGGTCGTCGAATTGCAAGGCCAGCGCCCCGGGACGTGCCAGGGCCAGGGCTTCGAAAAGCTGGTGCACCCCTTGTTCACGCGGATAGTCGAATTCGGTGGCATTCCATCCATGCACGATCCGCTGCCATTGCGCGTCGTCCAGCATGGGCAACTCATCGACGCGCAAAGAGGCGTTGGCCGCGACCGCCTGCAGGAGGTTCTGCCAGTGTTGCAACAGGCGTTGCGCGGTTTCGCTGTGGAACAGGTCGCTGGCGTAGGTCAAGGACGCCAGCAGGCCCTCGGCGGACTCCTGGGTATCCAGGTTGAGGTCGAATTGCGCGGTCTGGCTTTCCCACTCCAGGCTCTGCACCTGCAGCCCGGACACCGGACCGGCGTCCTTGCCCCTACGGGCATCGGTCTGGTGGTTGAACATCACCTGGAACAACGGGTTGTGGCTCAGGCTACGTTCCGGCTGCAGGGCCTCCACCAACTGTTCGAACGGCAAGTCCTGGTGGGCCTGGGCCTCTATCGCGCGCTGCTTGACTTGTTGCAGCAACTGGACAAAGGACATCTGGCCATCGATATCGGCCTTGAGCACCTGGGTATTGACGAAGAAGCCGATCAGGCGCTCGGTTTCCACCCGGTTGCGGTTGGCGGTCGGTACGCCGACACGGATATCGGACTGGCCACTGTAGCGATACAGCAAGGTCTGGAACGAAGCCAGCAGCAACATGAACAGCGTCACGCCTTCGCGCTGGGCGACGGCCTTGAGCCTGGCGAACAACTCGCCCTCCAGCGTCATGTCCACTCGAGCGCCACGATGGCTCTGGATAGCAGGACGCGGATAGTCCAGGGGCAGTTCCAGAACCGGTTGCGTGCCACCCAACCGATCCAGCCAATACCCCAGCTGGCGCTCCTTCTCGCCAGCCTCCATCCAACTGCGCTGCCACAGCGCGTAGTCGGCGTACTGGATCGGCAACTCCGGCAGTTGCAGCTCACGCCCCTGGGTGCAGGCGGCATACAGCTGCACCAGCTCGTCGACCATCACCTGCATCGACCAGCCATCGGAGACGATATGGTGCTGGACCAGCACCAGGACATGCTCATCCTCGGCCAGGCGCAGCAGGCTCACGCGCAGCAATGGCCCCTGCTGCAGGTCGAAGGGACGGGCGATCTGTGCTTCCACCAGGCCCTGCAACCGCGCTTCGTCGGCATCGACCACCAGGATCTCGATGCGCATTTGCGGCCGGATGATCTGCAAGGTGTTGTCGCCATCCTGCTGCAAGCAAGTACGCAGGCTTTCATGGCGCGCCACCAGGGTATCGAAGCTGCGCTGCAATGCTGCCAGATCCAGCGGTCCATTCAGACGCAGCGCCCGAGGCACATGATAGGCCGTACTTTCGGGCTCCAATTGCCAGAGAAACCACTGCCGCTCCTGGGCATAAGAGAGTCGCAGCGGTTCATCCTGCTGGCGCTTGAAAACCGGGGCGATCTCGAACAGGTTGATGCCTTGCTGTTTGAGCAGTACCGCCAACGCTTTCTTTTCTTGCGCAGAAAGAGAACCCACCGACTCGATTAATGCTTGCACGCCACGCCCCTCAGGAAGTCAATTTATCCAAATCTTCTGCTGATAGACGTTTGAGGGCCTCCAGGGATTTAGCCAATGCATCCTGCACCGGCGAAATATTTGTCTGCTGCGCTGCGACATGGGCACAGAACTCGGCCAGGGTCGGTGTGGTGAAGATCGACTTGACGTCAATCTCGCTGTGCAGCTGCTCGCGCAATCGCACCACCACTTGGGTGGCCAGCAACGAGTGCCCGCCCAACTCGAAGAAGTTGTCCTTCAAGCCGACCCGTTCCACTTCCAGTACCTGCGCCCAGATCTGCGCAACCTGTTGCTCCAGCGGGCTCTGCGGTGCCACGTACTCCCGCGCCTGCAAGCTGGCATCGGGCTTGGGCAGGGCCTTTCGGTCCAGCTTGCCATTGGGGCTCAGCGGCATCTGCTCCAGCAGCACCCACTGCGCCGGCACCATGTAGTCCGGCAGGTGCGCGGCCAGGTGGGCACTCAGTACTTCGCGCCAGTCTTCGCCAGCGCCGTCCAGCACCAGATAACCCACCAGGTGTTGGTTATCCACCGCCAGTACCGCGGCCTCACGTACTCGCTCGTGCTCCAGCAGTCGCGCCTCGATCTCGCCCAACTCGATGCGCAGGCCCCGCAGCTTGACTTGATGGTCGATACGTCCAGCGTATTCGATCACCCCGTCTTCGCGATAACGCGCCAGGTCGCCGGTACGGTACAGGCGCTCACCGGCCACGAACGGATGGGCCACGAAGCGTTCGGCGCTCAAGGCCGGACGGCGGTGGTATCCACGGGCCAGGCCCACGCCGCCCAGGTACAGCTCGCCCAGCACACCCACTGGCACCGGCTCGAAGTTGCTGTCCAGGATGTAGCAGCCCAGATTGGCGATCGGACGGCCGATCGGCACACCGTCGCGGCCTTCATCGACACAGGTCCAGTGAGTCACATCGATTGCCGCTTCGGTCGGGCCATACAGGTTGTACAACCCGGCCTTTGGCAACTTGGCGAACACTTGCTGCTGGGCATCCACCGGCAATGCTTCGCCGCTGCAAACGATGCGTTGCAGGCTGGTGCACGAACCCACATCACGATCCTGCAGGAAGGCCTGCAGCATCGACGGCACGAAGTGCAAGGTCGTGACCTGCTCGGCATTGATCAGGCTCACCAGACGGGCCGGATCGCGGTGATCCCCCGGGGCCGCCACCACCAGCCGTGCGCCGGTCATCAGCGGCCAGAAAAACTCCCATACCGAGACGTCGAAGCTGAATGGGGTCTTCTGCAAGACCGTGTCGCCAGCACCCAGGCCATAGGCCTCCTGCATCCAGCACAGGCGGTTGAGCAGTGCCGAATGCCGGTTGCCGGCACCCTTGGGCTGGCCGGTGGAGCCGGAGGTGTAGATCACGTAGGCCAGGTTCTCGCCGTCCAGGGCGATCTGCGGGTTCTCTTCGCTGTAACCTGCCAGGCTGGCTTCGAGCTGATCCAGAGCCAGGCATTCCACCTCAGCGCTGAGTGGCAGCTGCTCCAGCAAATGCGCCTGGGTCAGCAGCAGTTTCACGCCGCTGTCTTCGAGCATGTAAGCCAAACGTTCGCGTGGGTATTCCGGGCCCAGCGGTACATAGGCGCCACCGGCCTTGAGCACCGCCAGCAGGCCCACCACCATCTCGATCGAGCGCTCCACCGCCAGCCCCACCAGCACATCCGGGCCGACCCCGGCCTGGATCAGGTGATGGGCCAGGCGGTTGGCACGACGGTTGATTTCGGCATAGCTCAGGCGCTGCTGACCAAAGACCAGGGCCGGGGCTTCGGGAGCCAGGGCTACCTGTTCCTCGATCAACTGGTGCACCTGGCGTTGCAACGGGTAGTCACGCTCGGTGGCGTTCCATTGCTCCAGCACCTGGCGCCGCTCGGCAAGGTCGAGCATCGGCAGCTCACCCAGGCTCTGGGTGCTGTCGGCAAGCATGCCCAGCAGCAGGTTGGTCAGGTGCCGACCGTAGGACTCCACGCTTTGCGCGGTGAAACTGGCCCGGGCGAAGCTGAATTGCAATGACAGCGTCGCGCCAAGGTCCACCAGCAGGGTCAAGGGATAGCTGGTCTGCTCGTGCGCCTGGGGCACACCGAAGCCGATACCGCTGCCGCCCTGCTCCAGCGCCTTGGATACCGGGTAGTTCTCGAATACCAGGATGTTGTCGAACAGCGCCTCGCCACCCTGGCTGGCCCAGCGCTGGATGTCGTACAAGGCGGTGTGTTCATGTTCACGCAAGGCCAGGTTGCGCTCCTGCACATCCTGCAGCCACTGCGCCACCGAACGCTGGGCATCGACGGCGCAAATCACCGGCAAGGTATTGATGAACAGGCCAATCTGCTGCTCGATCCCGGCCAGTTCAGCCGGGCGACCGGCCACGGTGGCGCCGAAGGTCACCACCGACTGCCCGCTATGGCGTTGCAGCAGGATCAGCCAGGCCGCCTGGATCAAGGTATTGAGGGTGACTTTCTGGCTGCGGGCGAAAGCCTCCAGGCGTCCGGTCAGCTCGGCATCCAGGGCCCAGCGGTACTCGCCATGGCCCTGTGCAGCCAAGGGCAGGTTGCTGCCCAACCGCGTCGGTGCCGGCAACTGGCTCAACTGCTCGCGCCAGAAGGCCTCGGTCGCCTTGGCATCCCGTTGTTGCAACCAGCCGATGTAGTCGCGATAGCGGCCACTGGCCTCCGGCACCGCTACGCCGGCATAGCGTTGCAATACTTCACCAAACAACCGCGAATTGCTCCAACCGTCCATGAGGATGTGATGGTTGGTGTAGATCAGCTCATGGCGCTGCTCCCCCGTACGCACCAGCAGCACTCGCACCAGGGGCGCCCGGGCCAGGTCGAAACCCTGGCGGCGCTGGGCTTGCTGCAGGTTCTGCAGCTCTTGTTCGAGCTCGGGCATGGCGCGCCAATCGAGTTCTTCGATCGGCAGGCTGGCCTGGCGATAGACCACCTGGCACGGCCATTCCAGCTGGCCTTGCCAGAAGTAGCCGCTGCGCAGCACTTCCTGGGCCTGCACCGTGGCCTGCCAGGCCTGCCGGAAACGGCTCACATCCAGGTTGTCGACCGTGACCCGGATCTGGTTGATGTAGTCGCCCGCCGCCTGTTCATAGAGGGTATGGAACAACATGCCCTGCTGCATCGGCGACAAGGCATAGATGTCCTCGATGTCGCTAGCCACCAGGGGCAGGGACTCGAGCTGGGGCTGGGTCAGCCTGGCCAGGGGGAAGTCCGAAGCGGTGACGCCAGCGTTGCCCGGGGTGCAGCAGTGCTCCACCAGGGCCGCCAGTTCGCGGGCATAGTCCTGGCTCAACTGTTCGATCACCGCTTCATCGAACATCAGCGGGCTGAAGGTCCAGCTCATGTGCAACTCGCCGCCATACACCTGGCCGTTGAGGGTCAGCCAGTTACCCAGCGCAGCCTCGGGGCTCTGCTCGGCGCCGGTGCTTTCCGCTGCTGGGGTAAACAGGCCGTCTGGCTGGTCGAAGCTGCCATCGACCTGCCCCAGGTAGTTGAAGGTGATGCGCGGCACCGGCAACAGGCTGAAGGCCTGGCGGGTCTGCTCGTCCCCGAGGTAGCGCAAGGCACCAAAACCCAGGCCCTTGTTCGGCACGGCGCGCAGCTGCTCCTTGACCTGCTTGATCGAGCCCGCCAGGTCGGCGGCCGGGGTCAGGCGCACCGGGAACAGGCTGGTGAACCAGCCCAGGGTGCGCGTCAGGTCCAGGTCCTCGAACAGCTCCTCGCGGCCGTGCCCCTCGAGCTGGACCAGGCTGGAGGCATGACCGGTCCAGCGGCAGATCACCCGGGCCAGGGCCGTCAGCAGCAGGTCGTTGATCTGCGTCCGATAGGCCGTGGGCGCCTGCTGCAGCAGTTGCCGGGTACGCTGCGCATCGAGCTGGCTGACCAGGGTCCGGGCCAGGCGTCCCGGACGAGCGCCCTGGGGATCGCGGCACGGCAATTCGGCGCTCACGTCCTGCAACTGTTGTTGCCAGTAGTCTTGTTCCTGGTGCATCGCGGCGCTGCGGGCATGGGCTTGCAGGCGCTCGGCCCAGGTCTTGAACGCCGACGTCTTGGCCGGCAGTCGCTGCTGGCGACCCTCGACCGACTGCTGATAAAGGTTCTGCAAATCTTCAAGAAAGATCCGCCAGGAAACGCCATCCACCACCAGGTGGTGCATGACCAGCAACAGACGCTGGCTGCCATCGGGCAACTCAGCCAGCACTGCCCGCAACAACCGGCCCTGTTGCAGATCGAGGCTGCGCTGGGCGCGTTCGCACAGTTCTTGCAGCTCATCGGCAGCCTCCAGGCGGGCCTGCCAGAGCAAGGTCGTTGCCACAGCATCATGCCGGGCCTTCCAGCCGTCGGCCTGCGGGCTGAAGCTCAGGCGCAGCACATCGTGATGCGCCACCAGCGCCTGGAGTGCCGCTTCCAACAGGTCCGCGCGCACCGGTTGGCGCGGCGTCAACAGCAAGGACTGGTTCCAGTGATGCCGATCCGGCAGGTCCATGGCGAAAAACAGCTGCTGGAAAGGCAGCAATGGTGTCTCGCCCTGCACCGGCCCCTGGTCGATCACCTGCACGGCCTGCAACTGGGCCACCCGCGCCAGGCTGCGCACGGTCTGGTGCTGGAACAGCGCCTTGGGGGTGAAGTGGATCCCGGCCGCCCGGGCCCGGCTGACCACCTGAATCGAGATGATCGAATCGCCACCACGCTCGAAGAAGTTATCGTTCAGGCCCACCTGCTCGATACCCAGCACCTCGGCCCAGATCGCGGCGATCTGTTGTTCCAAAAGACTTTGTGGAGCCTCATAGGCTTGGGCGGACTGCGCCTTGTCCGGCTTGGGCAAAGCCTTGCGGTCCAGCTTGCCGTTGGGGCTCAGGGGCATCTGCTCCAGCAGCACCCACTGCGCCGGCACCATGTAGTCCGGCAGGTGCGCGGCCAGGTGGACACTCAGTACTTCACGCCAGTCCTCGCCCGCGCCGTCCAGCACCAGATAACCCACCAGGTGTTGGTTATCCACCGCCAGTACCGCGGCCTCACGTACTCGCTCGTGCTCCAGCAGTCGCGCCTCGATCTCGCCCAACTCGATACGCAGGCCCCGCAGCTTGACCTGATGGTCGATACGCCCGGCGTATTCGATTACCCCGTCTTCGCGATAACGCGCCAGGTCGCCGGTACGGTACAGGCGCTCGCCGGCCACGAACGGATGGGCCACGAAGCGTTCGGCGCTCAAGGCCGGGCGGCGGTGGTAACCACGGGCCAGGCCCACTCCACCCAGGTACAACTCGCCCAGTACACCCACCGGCACCGGCTCGAAGTTGCTGTCCAGGATGTAGCAGCCCAGATTGGCGATCGGCCGGCCGATCGGCACGCCATCGCGGCCTTCATCGACACAGGTCCAGTGGGTCACATCGATTGCCGCTTCGGTCGGGCCATACAGGTTGTACAACCCGGCCTTTGGCAACTTGGCGAACACTTGCTGCTGGGCATCCACCGGCAATGCTTCGCCGCTGCAAACGATGCGTTGCAGGCTGGTGCACGAACCCACATCACGATCCTGCAGGAAGGCCTGCAGCATCGACGGCACGAAGTGCAAGGTCGTGACCTGCTCGGCATTGATCAGGCTCACCAGACGGGCCGGATCGCGGTGATCCCCCGGGGCCGCCACCACCAGCCGTGCGCCGGTCATCAGCGGCCAGAAAAACTCCCATACCGAGACGTCGAAGCTGAATGGGGTCTTCTGCAAGACCGTGTCGCCAGCACCCAGGCCATAGGCCTCCTGCATCCAGCACAGGCGGTTGAGCAGTGCCGAATGCCGGTTGCCGGCACCCTTGGGCTGGCCGGTGGAGCCGGAGGTGTAGATCACGTAGGCCAGGTTCTCGCCGTCCAGGGCGATCTGCGGATTTTCTTCGCTGTAACCCGCCAGGCTGGCTTCGAGCTGATCCAGGGCCAGGCATTCCACCTCAGCGCTGAGTGGCAGCTGCTCCAGCAGATGCGCCTGGGTCAGCAGCAACTTCACGCCACTGTCTTCGAGCATGTAGGCCAGGCGCTCGCGTGGGTATTCCGGGTCCAGCGGCACATAGGCGCCACCGGCCTTGAGTACTGCCAGCAGGCCCACCACCATCTCGATCGAACGTTCCACCGCCAGCCCCACCAGCACATCCGGGCCGACCCCGGCCTGGATCAAGCGATGGGCCAGGCGGTTGGCCCGGCGGTTGAGTTCGGCATAGCTCAGGCGCTGCTGGCCGAACACCAGGGCCGGGGCTTCGGGAGCCAGGGCTACCTGTTCCTCGATCAACTGGTGCACCTGGCGTTGCAGCGGGTAGCCACGCTCGGTGGCGTTCCACTGATGAACGATGCGCTGGCGCTCTTCAGCCTCCAGCAGGGCCAGGTCCTGGATCGGCAAAGTCGGATCGGCCACGGCCGAGCGCAGCAGGTTCTGCCAGTGGCGCGCCAGGCGCTCGATGCTCGCGTGGGTGAACAGGTCGGTGGCGTAGGTCAGGGAGGCCCAGATATCCTCGGCGGTTTCCTGGGTGTCCAGGCTCAGGTCGAACTGGGCGCTCTGGTTGTCCCACTCCAGGCTGGCCACTCGCAGGCCGGGCAACTGCGTCTCGCCGGCGTCGGCCTGGGCATTGGCCTGGTGGTTGAACATCACCTGGAACAACGGGTTGTGGCTCAGGCTGCGCTCCGGTTGCAGCGCCTCGACCAACTGCTCGAACGGCAGGTCCTGGTGGGCCTGGGCTTCCAGCGCGCGGCGCTTGGCCTGCTGCAGAAGCTGCGCAAACGTCAGCTGCCCGTCGATATCGGCCTTGAGCACCTGGGTATTGACGAAGAAACCGATCAGGCGCTCGACTTCCACCCGGTTGCGGTTGGCGATCGGCACCCCGACGCGGATGTCCTGCTGGCCGCTGTGGCGATGCAACAAGGCCTGGAACGAGGCCAGCAGGACCATGAACAGGGTCACACCCTCACGCTGGGCCAACCCCTTGAGTGCCGCTACCAGCCCTTGTTCCAGGGCCACATCCAGGCGTGCGCCACGGTAGCTCTGTTGTGCCGGGCGAGGATGATCGAACGGCAACTCCAGCACCGGCTGGACACCGCCGAGCAGCGCCAGCCAGTACTCCAGCTGCCGCGCCTTCTCCCCTGACTCCATCCAGCTGCGTTGCCACAGGGCGTAATCGGCATACTGGATCGCCAGGGCCGGCAACGCGCACTCCTGCCCCTGGCTGTAAGCAGCGTATAGCTGCATCAGTTCCTGGACCATGACCTGCATCGACCAGCCATCGGACACGATGTGGTGCTGCACCAGCACCAGCACGTGCTCTTCTTCGCCCAGGCGCAGCAGGCTGGCCCGCAACAATGGGCCTTGCAGCAGGTCGAAAGGCCGGGCCATTTCCTCCTCGACCCGTTCCTTGAGGCGGGCTTCGTCGATCGGCTCCAGGACGATCTCGATCGAAGCCTGGGCCAGCACTTGCTGGGTCATGCGATTGTCTTGCAGGTGCAGGCGGGTGCGCAGGCTTTCGTGGCGCGCGACCAGGCTGTCGAAGCTGCGCTGCAAGGCCGCGATGTCCAGGCGTCCGCTCAGGCGCAATGCGCCGGGCACATGATAGGCGGCACTGTCGGGCTCCAACTGCCAGAGAAACCACTGGCGCTCCTGGGCATAGGACAGCGGCAGGTTGTCGTTGCTTTCGCGAACGGAGGCGATGGGCAGTTGGGCGAAGCTCATGCCACGGCTTTGCAGGCGCTGGTAGAACTGCTTGCGCTGCTCCAGAGGCAGTCGAAGAAAGCGCGATACCAGATCGATGTTTGGGTTGGAAAGCATGGTTCAAATCGCCTCTAGTTCGCTCAAGAATTCACGAAGATCATCAAAATCAGCCGCACTGCCAGCGCGACAAACGCTGGCGGCCTCGACATAAGCCCGCAAGGATTCGGTCTGGAACACCTCAACCAGTGGCACTTCCAGTCCTAGCTCGGCCTGGACCCTGGAGGTGATCTGGATCGCCAGCAGGGAATGGCCGCCCACTTCGAAGAAGTTGTCGTTGAGCCCTACCTGCGGCAGGCGCAGGACTTCGGCCCAGATCGCCGCGATCTGTTGCTCCAGTTCGCTCTGCGGGGCCACGTAGGCCTGCTGCATCTGGCTGGCGTCCGGTTGTGGCAGGCCCTTGCGGTCCAGCTTGCCGTTGGGGGTCAAGGGCATCTGCGCCAGGAACATCAGGTGGGTGGGCACCATGTAGTCCGGCATGCGCGCCTTGAGGGCACGGCGCACGGCATCCCGGGCACTGGCCTGGGCATTGGCATCGTCGACCAGGGCTGGATCGAACATCACCAGGTAACCCACCAGTTGCTTGCCGGTCGGCCCATCCTGGGCCACCACCACCGCCTCCCGCACGGCCTCCTGCTCGCGCAGGCGCGCCTCGATCTCGCCCAGTTCGATACGGAAGCCACGGATCTTCACCTGGTGGTCGACCCGGCCCAGGTAGTCCACCACCCCGTCAGGACGGCCACGGGTCAGGTCGCCACTGCGGTACACCCGGCTGCCCGGCGCACCGAACGGATCGGGCACGAAGCGCTCGGCCGTCAGTGCCGGACGTTCCAGGTAACCCCGGGCCACGCCTTCGCCGCCCAGGTACAACTCGCCCGCCACGCCGATCGGTTGCAGGTTCAACTCAGCATCCAGCACATAACCGCTGCGGTTGCCCAGCAGCGTGCCGATCGGGGCGTAGGCCGCGCCGCATGGATCGTCCTTGCGAGCCTTCCACAGCAGCGGCGTGACCACGGTTTCGGTCGGGCCATAGCCGTTGAACAGGTAGGTCGGGCGCAGTGCCCGCCAGGCCAGGTCGTAGCTGGCCTGGGCCACCGCATCGCCGCCGAAGCAGTACACCCGTACCGCCGGTGGGTTGCCGTCGCGCTCGGCGTGTTCGGCCAGCTGCTGCAGGTACACCGGTGGGAACACCCCCACGGTCACACCGTGGCGATGCATCTGGGCGTAGGTCTGCTCCGGCAGCCACAGGTTGTCGTCGCGGATCAGCACCCGCGCACCGTTGATCAGCGGGTGCATCCAACCTTCATGGGAGCCGTCGAAGGCGAACGACATGAAGTGCAGCTCGCAATCGGCCGCGGTCATTTCGTAGCGCTCGCCGGTGGCGATGATGTGCGCCACCAGCGGCCCGTGGGACACCGCCACGCCCTTGGGCAAGCCGGTGGAGCCGGAGGTGTAGATCACATACGCCAGGTAGTCGCCGTCCAGCGTCACGTGCGGGGCGCTGTCGTCGTCACCACTCCACTGCTCGGTACGGTCCACTGCCAGGCTCTCCAGCCCCTGCGGCACCGGCAGGCGCTGTTGCACCGCCGAGTGGGTCAGCAGCAGTTGCGCGCGGCTGTCCTGCATCATGTACAGCAGGCGGTCCTCGGGGTATTCCACGTCCAGCGGCACGTACACGCCACCGGATTTCAGCACCGCCAGGAACGCCACCATGATCTCCGCGCTGCGCGGCATGGCGATCGCCACCCGCACTTCCGGGCCCACGCCACGGGCGATCAGGGCCCGGGCCAAGCGGTTGGCGCTGCGCTCCAGCTCGCCGTAGGTCAGCTGTTGCTCACCGAAGATCACCGCCACCGCCTCGGGGGTTTCCCGGGCACGGTCGGCCACCAGCTCGTGCACCAGGCGCGTGGCCGGGAAGCCCGAATCGGTCCGATCCCAGAGCTGGATGATCTGCCGCTGCTCCGCTTCGTCCAGCAGGTTCAACTGGCCGATGGCTTGCTGCTGGTCGGCGACCATCGCCTGCAGCAGGTTCTGCCAGTGGCGGGCCATGCGCTCGATGGTCGAGGCCTCGAACAGGTCGGTGGCGTAGCTCAGCGAGGCATGCAACTGCTGCTGGGATTCTTCGATATCCAGGACCAGGTCGAACTGCGCCGCAGTTTCATCCCAGGTCACCGGGCTCATGTCCAGCCCCGGCAAACGCTGCAAATGATTGCCTGCCTGGCTGATGTGATGGTTGAACACCACCTGGAACAGCGGGTTGAGGCTCAGGCTGCGCTCCGGCTGCAACGCCTCCACCAGTTGCTCGAACGGCAGGTCCTGGTGGGCCTGGGCTTCCAGGGCCCGTTGCTTGACCTGCGCCAGCAGCTGGTCGACGGTCATCTGGCCATCGATATCGGCCTTGAGTACCTGGGTGTTGACGAAGAAACCGATCAGGCGCTCGGTCTCTACCCGGTTGCGGTTGGCGATCGGCACCCCGACACGGATGTCCTGCTGGCCGCTGTAGCGATGCAGCAAGGCCTGGTAGGACGCCAACAACAGCATGAACAGGGTCACGCCACGGACCTTGGCCAGGTCCTTGAGCTCATCCACCAGGGCAGCGGGTAGCGGTATCGACAGGCGAGCACCACGATGGCTCGGCAAGGCCGGGCGCTGATGGTCGAACGGTAACTCCAGCACCGGCTGCTGCCCACCGAGCATGTCACGCCAGTAGCCGAGCTGACGGGCCTTTTCGCCGGCCTCCATCCAGTCGCGCTGCCAGGCGGCGTAGTCGGCGTACTGGATCGGCAAGGCCGGCAGCTGCAGCTCTTCACCCAGGCTGTAGGCCGAATACAGCTGCACCAGCTCTTCGATCATCACTTGCATCGACCAGCCATCGGAGACGATGTGATGCTTGACCAGCACCAGCACATGGTCATCTTCGGCCAGGCGCAACACGTTGGCTCGCAACAATGGGCCCTGGCGCAAATCGAACGGCTGGGCGATCTGCGCCTCCACCAGGGATTTGAGGCGCGACTCATCGGCCTCGACCACCCCCAGCTCGAACCGCGTCTGGGCTTCGATCACCTGGACGGCGCGCTGGCCATCCTGCTGCAAGCGGGTGCGCAGGCTTTCATGGCGCGCCACCAGCGTATCGAAACTGCGCTGCAATGCAGCCAGATCCAACTGGCCCTTCAGGCGCAGCGCGCTGGGCACATGGTAGGCGGCGCTGGTCGGGTCCAGCTGCCAGAGGAACCACTGGCGCTCCTGGGCATAGGACAAGGCCAGCGGTTGCGCCCGGTCCACCGGCAGGATCGCCGGGGCCGAGGCGTCGACAGCGCCCAGGGAGCCGACGAAATCGGCCAGCACCGGATGCTCGAACAGGGTCTTGAGGCTGACCTCGATACCCAGGCCATGTCGCACTCGGGACACCATCTGGGTGGCCAGCAGCGAGTGGCCGCCCATCTCGAAGAAATGATCGCCGAGGCCGACCCGCTCGGCACCCAGGACTTGGGACCAGATGGCCGCCACCTGCTGCTGTAGCTCGGTGACCGGAGCGATCCAGTTGGCCAGCGCCTGGCTGGCATCGGGCTTGGGCAGCGCCGCGCGATCGAGCTTGCCGTTGGGGCTCATGGGCAGGCGCTCCAGGAACAACAGGTGCCCCGGCACCATGTAGTCCGGCAGTTCTGCACGCAGGCTCGCCTTCAACTGCTCGCGCAACGGCTCTTGCTGTTGCTCGGACAAGGCCTGGCTGGCCACCACATAAGCGACCAGCTGGTTATCGGCGGCGACCACCAGGGCTTCGCGCACACTGGCCTGGGCCAGCAGGCGGGCCTCGATTTCCCCCAGCTCGATACGGAAACCACGCACCTTGACCTGATGGTCGATCCGCCCGATGTACTCGATCACCCCGTCGGCCCGGTAGCGTGCCAGGTCGCCGGTACGGTACAGGCGCCCCGCCCCATCCGCGGCGAACGGATCGGGAATGAAACGCTCGGCGGTGAGTTCGGGACGCTGGAAGTAACCACGGGCCAGCAGCGGCCCGCCAATCACCAACTCACCGGCCACACCCACCGGCACCGGATTGAGGTTGGCATCGAGCAAGTAGATGGCGCGACCGTCCAGTACCCGGCCGATGGGCATGACTGCCGGCAACGGCTCGCCACCCAAGACATAAGCGGCACAGTCCAGGGCCGTGGCACTGACCGTGGTCTCGGTGGGGCCATAGGTGTTGAACAGCCTGACGTGTTCCAGGCCCGCCGCGCGCCAGGCATTGAGGCCTTCCGGCGGCATGGCTTCGCCGCCGATATGCACCTGGCGCAGGCGCCCATAGTCGCGTGGGCCACGGTCGGCGAAGTCCCGTACCAGCAGGTACCAGTAGGCGGTGGTCAGGTCGGCCACGGTGATCTGGTGTTCGATCAATTGCTGGTAGAAGGTGTCGCTGTCCCACAGTTCGCCACCGCGTACCACAACCGCCGCACCGCAGCACAATGCCGGGTACAACTGTTCGACGAAGGCGTCGAAGTTGAAGGTGCCGAATTGCAGGGCCCGGTCATCGGCCTTGAGCTCGAACAACTCGGTGATCACTTCCACATGCCGCGCCAGGGAACCCAGGTCGATCCCGACTCCCTTGGGCCGGCCAGTGGAGCCGGAGGTGAACATCACATAGGCCAGGTTGCCCGGCTGCGAACGCACCGGCGGGTTCTCGGCGCTGTAGGCGGCCAGCCAGTGTTCATCCTGCTCCAGGCAGATCAGCGGCAAGCCGGGGCTGATCGGCAATTGCTCCAGCAGCGGTTGCTGGGTCAGCAGCAAGCCCAGGCCGCTGTCCTCGATCATGCACTGCAGGCGCTCGCGGGGGTATTTCGGGTCCAGCGGCACGTAGGCGCCACCGGCCTTGAGCACCGCCAGCAGGCCCACGACCATTTCCAGGGAACGATCCACCGCGACCCCCACCAGGGAATCGGCCTTCACCCCCAGCTCGATCAAGCGCTGGGCCAGGCGGTTGGCCCGCTGGTTGAGCTCGCCATAGGTCAGGCGGCGCTGGTCGAGGATCAGCGCCAGGCGCTCCGGTTGCATCGCCGCCTGCTGCTCGAACCGTTGCACTACGCTGGCCTGCGCCGGCCGCGAGGCATCGCGCGGATTCCAGGCCTGCAACAGGTGCCGTTGTTCCGACTCCGGCAGCAACGGCAAGGCCCCCAGGGCCTGCTCCGGCGCCTCGAAAAAGCGCTGCAGCAGCGCTTGCAGGCAGGCCGCCAGGCGCTGCACTGCCTGGCTGTCGAATTCGGCCTGGAGGTACTCCAGGTGCAGGCTCAAGCGTGCGCCGCCGTGCGCAGTCAGGGTCAACGGGTAGTTGGTGCGCTCCTGGCTCTTGACCTCGCTGAAGCGCAGGCCATCGGCAGCGCCCTGCTCCAGGCTCTTGGCCACGGGGAAGTTCTCGAACACCACCAGGGTATCGAACAGCGCCTCACCGGCGGCCCCGGCCCAACGCTGGATATCGAACAACGGTGTGTGTTCGTGCTCGCGCATCTCCAGGTTCAGCGCCTGAACCTGGCGCAGCCAGTCGCCGACCGACTGCGCCGGATCCACGCTGACGATCAAGGGCAAGGTGTTGATGAACAGGCCGACTTGCTGCTCCACATCCGCCAACTGCGCCGGGCGTCCGGAGACCGTGACCCCGCAGGCCACGCTGGACTGGCCGGTATAACGCTGCAACAGCAACAGCCAGGCCGCTTGCACCAGGCTGTTGAGGGTTACCTGTTGAGTCCGGGCAAAGGCACCCAGGCGCCGGGTCTGCTCTTCATCCAGTTCACAGAGCAGTTCGCCGTATTCGCCCGTTGCCGGTTGCCCGCTCCTGGCCACGCTGCGAGCCAGGAATGACGGCTCGTCCAGCTGTGCCAGGCGCTCGCGCCAGAACGCCTCGCCCAGCGCCGGGTCCTGGGCCTGCAACCAGGCGATGTGCTGGGCAAAACCGGCGCCTGCCGGCGCCAGCGCCTGGCCCTTGCAGGCTTGCAGTACTTCATTGAGTACCAGGGCGTTACTCCAGCCATCCATGAGGATGTGATGGCTGGTGTACACCAGGTGCCAGCGGTCTTCATCGGTGCGCACCAGCACCACCCGCAGCAAGGGCGGACGAGCCAGTTCGAAACCTTGCTGGTGCTGCTGCAGGGCCAGGGTGTCGAGCGCCGCCTGCAAATCCGCACGAGTGCGCCAGTCATGCTCGATCAGCGGCAGCTCGACCTGGCGATAGACCACCTGCAGGGCCTGGCCCTGGTCCTCCTGCCAGACGAACCCGGTGCGCAGCATGTCATGGCGCCCCAGCACCTGCTCCCAGGCTTGCTGGAAGCGCGCCACGTCCAGGCCCTGGACATCGGCCCGCAACTGGCTGACATAGACGTCGCCCTTGCCTTGCTGGTACAGGCTGTGGAACAGCATGCCCTGCTGCATCGGCGACAGCGGATACACATCCTGCACCTCGCGGGACGCCAGGGCCAGGTCATCCAGCTGCTGCTGGGTGAGCCTTGCCAGGCTGACGTCGGACGGGGTCAAGGCGCCCTGGAGCGGGTCCAGGCAATGTTCGATCAAGGCCAGCAACTGCTCCTGGTAGTCATCCACCAGGCGCTGGATGGTCGAGGCGTCGAACATCTCACGACTGAAGCCCCAGCTCAGGCTCAACTCGCCACCGTAGACCTGGCCCTCGATCACCAGCCAGTTGGCCAGCGGCGCACCAGGGTCCTGGGTCTGCCCGGCCTTCTCGGCGGCCGGCACCAGCAGCGCCTGGGCATCGAACTGGCGGTCGAACTGCCCCAGGTAGTTGAAGGTGATGCGCGGTTGCGCCAGCTGCGCCATGGCGTCACGACTGGCGGCATCGCCCAGGTAGCGCAGCAGGCCGAAGCCCAGGCCCTTGTCCGGCACGGCGCGCAATTGCTCCTTGATGCCCTTGATCGCCGCCCCTGGCTCGCCGGCGCCGCGCAGGTACACCGGGAACAGGCTGGTGAACCAGCCGACGCTGCGGCTCAGGTCCAGGTCGCTGCCCTGGGTTTCCCGGCCGTGGCCTTCCAACTGCACCAGGGTGCCCTCGACGCCGGTCCAACGGCCGATGGTGCGGGCCAGGGCGGTGAGCAGCAGGTCGTTGATCTGGGTGCGATAAGCGCCCGCTGCCTGTTGCAGCAATTGCGCGGTGCGCTGGGCATCCAGGGTCAGGGTGATTTTCTGTTCATGACGGTTTTCCAGGGCGCCCGCCGGACGCTCGGCCGGCAGGTCCGCGACCTGGGCCGGGATCTGCGCCTGCCAGTACGCCAGCTCGGCGCTACGCTCCTCCGCCAGTTGCTGCAGGTGTGCGGACCAGGCCTGGTAGGAGCTGGTACGTGGTGCGAGGGCCTGTTGCGGCTGGCTATACAGCTGCTGCAAATCTTCCAGCAGCACGCGCCAGGACACCCCGTCCACCGCCCAGTGGTGGACCACCAGCAACAAGCGCTGGCTGCCATCGGCCAGGTTGACCAACATGCCGCGCAGCAATGGGCCTTGCTCCAGATCCAGGCTGCGCTGGGCAGCCTCGCACAGCTGGGTGAGTTGCTCCGCATCGCCTGCCTCACGCAGCCACAACAACTCGCCGGGCTCCTCGGCATAGGCCTGCTGCCAGCCAGCGGCCACTTGGCGCACGCGCAAGCGCAGCGCATCGTGATGCTTGGCCAGGCGCGCCAGGGCCTCGGCCAGGCATTGGGCATCCAGGGGTTGGCGGGCTTGCAGCAACAGCGACTGGTTCCAGTGCTGGCGCTGCGGTACCGCTTGCTCCATGAACCAGTGCTGTACCGGCGTCAGCGCCAGCTCGCCGCTGGCCGGGCCAATGTCCTGCTGGCCGAGGGCCACCGGCTTGGCCACCTGGGCCAGGCTCCGCAGGGTCTGGTGCTGGAACAGGTCCCGTGGGCTGAGCGCCAGGCCAGCCTGGCGGGCGCGGCTGACCACCTGGATGGAAATGATCGAGTCGCCACCCAGGGCGAAGAAATTGTCATCCAGGCCGACCTGCTCCACCGTCAGCACCGCTCGCCAGATCTCGGCCAGGGTCTGCTCGGCCCCCTCGCGCGGCGCACGGTAAGGAGCCAGTTGCACCTCACCGACCTGGCTCAGCAGGGCCTTGCGATCGAGCTTGCCGTTGGCGGTCACGGGCATGCTGTCCAGCAGTACCCACTGCGCCGGCACCATGTAGTCCGGCAGGCTGCGGCCCAGGTGTGCAGCCAGTGCCTCGCGCCAGTCGGCGGCGGCCTCTTGCAGGACCAGGTAACCCACCAGTTGCTTGCCGTCCACCACCAGCACCGTGGCTTCGCGCACTTGCGGATGCTCCAGCAGGCGCGCCTCGATCTCGCCCAGCTCGATACGCAGGCCGCGCAACTTGACCTGGTGATCCAGGCGCCCCAGGTACTCGATCACGCCATCGGCGCGCTGGCGCACGCGGTCGCCGGTGCGATACAGGCGCGCGCCATCATGGAATGGGCAAGGTACGAAACGCTCGGCAGTCAGCGCCGCGCGCCGGTGATAGCTGCGGGCCAGGCCGGCACCGCCCAGGTAGAGTTCGCCAGCGACCCCGGCAGGCACCGGCAGCAGTTGCGCGTCCAGCACGTGGGTGCGCAGGTTGGCGATCGGCCGGCCGATCGGCACGCTATCGAGCCCTTCGTCGACACAGGTCCAGTGGGTCACGTCGATGGCCGCTTCGGTCGGGCCATACAGGTTGTACAAACCGGCCTTGGGCAACTTGGCGAACACCTGCTGCTGGGCATCCATGGGCAAGGCTTCACCACTGCAGACAATGCGTTTGAGGCTGGTACAGGCCGACACGCCGTTGTCGCGAATGAATGCCTGAAGCATCGAAGGCACGAAATGCAGGGTGGTGACCTGCTGCTGGGTAATGGTCCGGATCAGTTGCGCCGGCTCGCGATGGGCCCCGGGAGCGGCCACCACCAGGCGTGCCCCGGTCATCAGCGGCCAGAAGAACTCCCACACCGAGACGTCGAAGCTGAATGGGGTTTTCTGCAGCACCGCATCGCTGGCGTCCAGGCCATAGGCCTGTTGCATCCATTGCAGGCGGTTGACCAGCGCCGCGTGGCTGTTGCCGGCGCCCTTGGGCTTGCCGGTGGAGCCCGAGGTGTAGATCACGTACGCCAGGTTCAGCGGATCGGTCAGCACCTCCAGCGGGCTGTCGCTGTAGGCATCGAGCCAGTCCGGCTCCTGGTCCAGGGTGATGATCCGGACCGTTTCGCCAGGCAGCGACGCCAGCAGCGAGCTCTGGCTGAGCAGCAGGCCGATGCCGCTGTCCTCGATCATGTAGGCCAGGCGATCCTGGGGGTATTCCGGATCCAGGGGCACATAGGCTCCGCCGGCCTTGTGGATCGCCAGCAGCCCCACGACCATTTCGATGGATCGCTCGATACAGATCCCCACCAGCGTGTCGGCTGCCACCCCATGCTCGCGCAACAAGCGCGCCAGCTGGTTGGCCCGGGCGTCCAGCTCGCCATAGCTGAGCTGGTGCTCGCCGAACACCAGGGCACAGGCCTGCGGAGTACGCCCGGCCTGGGCCTCGATCAACTGGTGCATGCAGACCCCGCTGGGGTAGTCCACCGCGGTGCGGTTCCATTCATGCACCAGCAACTGCTGCTCCTGGACATCGAGCAGGGGCAGTTCGCCGATACGTTGCCCGGCATCCGCCAGCATGCCTTGCAGCAGGCTGGTCCAGTGACGCGCCATGCGAGCGATGGTGGCCGCATCGAACAGGTCGTCGGCATAGGTCAGCGCCGCATGCAACCTGCCGGATTTTTCGTAGGTATCCAGGGTCAAGTCGAACTGGGTGGTACGGCTTTGCCATTCCACCAACCCCAGCTCCAACCCGGAGGCGGTGTTCACCGTGGTGATATCGGCCACCTGCGGCTGGTGGTTGTACATCACCTGGAACAACGGCGTGTGGCTCAGGCTGCGCTCCAGCTTGAAGGCCTCCACCAGTTGCTCGAACGGCAGGTCCTGGTGGGCCTGGGCACCCAGGGCTGCCTCCTTGACTGCTTGCAACAGCTCGCTGACCCGGGTCTGGCCGGTGAGTTCGGTACGCAGCACCTGGGTGTTGACGAAGAAGCCGATCAGCCCCTCGACCTCGGCCCGGTTGCGGTTGGCGATGGGCACGCCGACACGGATGTCGCCCTGGCCGGTGTAGCGATGCAACAGCACATTGAAGGCCCCGAGCAGGAGCATGAACAAGGTGACGTTGTGTTGTTTCGCCAGGGCGCGCAACTGCTCGGCCAAGGCCGGCTCCACGGCGAACTCATAGCGGGTCCCGCGGTAGCTGGGCACCGCCGGGCGTGGATGGTCGGTGGGCAGCTCCAATACCGGATGCTCATCGCCCAGGCGGGCCTGCCAATACTCCAGCTGACGCGCCTGCTCCCCCGCCTCCAGCCAGCGCCGCTGCCACAGGGCATAGTCGCTGTACTGGATCGGCAGTGCCGGCAATTGCGGCGCCTCGCCGCGCTCGAAGGCGTCGTAGCAACGGATGAATTCATCGATCAGCACGTTCATCGACCAGCCATCGGACACGATGTGGTGCAGGGTCAGCAGCAGCACATGGTCCTGGTCCGCGAGCTTGAGCAGCTTGATCCGCAACAGCGGCCCCTGGCCCAGATCGAACGGCAGCAACGACTGGCGCTGTGCCTCGGCGGCCACCGCCTGCTCGCGAAAGGCTGCATCCGTGGCACTCAGGTCCTGGTACTCCAACGGCAATGGGCTGTCGGCCACCACCTGCTCCAGACGGTCATCGGCATGACGCTTGAACAGGGTGCGCAGGGTTTCGTGACGGGCGATCAGGTGGGCGAAGGCCTGCTCCAGCGCACCGCGATCCAGTTCCCCCTTGAGGCGTACGGCGCCCGGCAGGTTGTAGGCGCCGCTCTCGGGGTCCAACTGCCAGAGGAACCACATGCGTCGCTGGGCGTAGGACAGGTCCCAGCGATCGTCCACGGCCACGTCGGCCGGAATCGGAAACAACGAAAAGTCGATGTTTTCATCCCGCAGGCCATCGAGGAACAACCGCCGCTTCTCCAGCGGCAGCTCGATAAAGCGGCGAGCAAGTTTCAGGGACTTTTCAGCGTTCATCGGGGTTCATCCGTACATGTTGGGTATCGAGCGAGGGCTCGGCTATCCCTACGAAACGGATGGCCACGGGGAAAAATTAACTCCGCGCCAGCACCCCGGATGGCGCTGGCAACGGTAAATTCCAAGCCCGGCGACTCGTCAGATCAGGACCTTCTTCTCAAATAAGGTCGCGACCATGTCCTCAGCCACTTCCCTGGCCAGCTCCCTGGCCAATGGCTTGCGCAAGTTGGTAGGCGCCGGCGTCCAGCCACCCCGGGGCTACCGGGTGATCAACGTCGAACTCAAGCAGCGCATTGCCCTCAGCCCCTCCCTGGTGCGCCTGGTATTCAGCGGCGATGACATCGCCCAGGCCCGCACCCTGGCCCCGGACCAGCGCATCAAGCTGCTGTTTCCCGCGGCCGACGGCAGCCCCTCGCAATTGCCGGTGGAGGGCGACTGGCATGCCGTGCGGCGCAAGCTGCCGAGCGAGCAGCAACCGCCGATGCGCACCTACACCATCCGAGCGCTGCGCCTGCAACCGGCGGAGCTGGATGTGGACTTCGTGCTGCATGGGATCAATGGGCCGGCTTCGAGCTGGGCCACTTGTGCCCGACCAGGCGACCACCTGCAAATGGTGGTGCCGAACAAGGCCTTCAGTGGCGACCCCGGCGGTTATGAATGGATTCCACCAAGCGGCATCCGCAAGGTTTTGCTGATGGGTGACGAAACCGCTCTGCCTGCCATTGCCGGGATTCTCGAAGAACTCAAGCAATACCCGGACTACCCGGATGTGCAGGTGTTCATCGAGGTACCCCACGAACATGACTGCATCGAGCTGGGCTGCCACCCGCTAACCCGGTTGAACTGGCTGCCTCGCGACCTGCTCGACGCCCAGCATGGCGAACCCTTGATCCATGCCGCTCGGGAGCTGGCCGAGCTGCCACCACCCAGCGCTGGAAGACGACCGGTCAAGAATGCCGGGCGCGACGAACAGGAACGTCCTTGGGAAACCGCAGCGCCAGCGGACAACCAGTTCTATGCCTGGGTCGCCGGCGAATCGGCCACGGTGATGAAGATCCGCCGCCACCTGATCAACGAACGCGGCCAGGAGCGGCGCAACCTGACCCTGATGGGTTATTGGCGCATGGGCACTTCGCTGGGTTGATCCGCGTCGCAGGGCCACGCCCTGCGACGCTTGAACCGCCTGTAGCCCTTAGCGGCTACAGGGACATGGCGACTTGTGGCTGGTGGCGGCGCCGATGCACCTCAAGGTGTCCCTTGATCAGGCTCAGCACCCTGGCCTCATGTTCATGGATGAAGAAATGCCCACCGGCGAGCATGTCCACCGAGAACCCGCCATGGGTCTCCTTGCTCCAGCCGATCAACTGTTCGGTGGTGGCGCGATCGGCCCTGCCGCCCAGCACGTGCACCGGGCAATTGAGCAGCGGGCGTTGCAGTGGACGGAAGCGCCCGCACAACAGGAAGTCAGCCCGCAGGATCGGTAACGTCAGGTTCATCAACTCCCGGTTGGCTAACACTTCCTCACTGGTGCCGTTGAGGGTGCGCAATTGCTCGATCAGTTGCGCATCGGTCTTGGGTTCGGCAAAACCTCGGTCGTATTCGGTGCGCAAGGTCGGTGCTGCGGTTCCCGAAGCGAACAGCGCCACCGGTTCCGGGCAACCCAGGGCCCGCAGGGCATGGGCCAGTTCACAGGCCAGCAAGGCCCCCAGGCTGTGGCCGAACAAGGCATAGGGCGCACGCAAAGTGTCCCGGATTTCCAGGGCCAATTGCCCGGCCAGCTCACGCATGTCGGTGTGAAAGGGTTCGGCGAAGCGGGCGCCACGCCCGGGTAGCTCTACCGGCGACAGGTGCAGCCACTCCGGCAATTTGCGCCGCCAGCGGCTATAGACCATGGCACTGGCTCCGGAATACGGCAGGCACAGCAGGTTCAACTGGGTCACGGTTATCCCTCGACAAATGATCGCTCGGCACACCCCTGAAAACCGACTGGGCCAGCCCAAACCGGGGGTGATTCACCTCGGTGGCTCGGGACCTTTTTCCAGGGGCTGCACAAGCAAAACGCGATACGCCCGAGACAAATTAGTCCCGATTGCCCTCAACGCAAACGCCGATAGCTTTGCAGCGCCGCGCCCAACACCACCCCTCCACCGGCCAGGGCCAGCCAGAAACCGCTGCGGGCACCGAAGTGATCCACCAGGGCGCCGGAACCCGCCGCCCCCAGGGCCACGCCAATACCCAGGCCGGTGACCAGCCAGGTCAAACCCTCGGTGAGCTTGGCCGGCGGCACGATACGCTCCACCAGGGCCATGGCCACGATCAGGGTCGGGGAGAAGAACAGCCCGGCGACGAACACCGCCAGCGACAGGCCGAGGACGTTGCTGGCCAGCAACAACGGCAAGGTGGTGACGGCCGTGGCGATGCCGCTGTACATGAACAAGCGGGGCAATGGCGTGGACAGTTTCAAGGCCCCGAAGGCGATACCCGCCAGGCACGAACCGGTGGCGTACATCGACAGCACGATGCTCGCCGCCGCCGGTTGCCCCTGTTGCTGGGCAAACGCCACGCTGACCACGTCCACCACGCCGACAATGGTGCCCATGGCCGTCATCAGCAACAGCAACATGCGGATCTGCCCGGAACGGATGATCGACCCCGAATGCTCTTCGTCATGGGGATGGACCGGCGGCTCGGTGGATTTCTGCACCACGAACAGCCCTACCCCCAGCGCCAGCATCAGCAGCGCCACTAGCGGCCCGGCCTCGGGAAACAGGCCGACGCTGAGGCCGACCGAGATCGGCGGGCCGACGATGAAGCACACCTCGTCCAGCACCGACTCCAGGGCGTAGGCGGTCTGCAACTGCGGCTGCCCTCGGTACAGTTCGGTCCAGCGGGCCCGGACCATGGCCGACATGCTGGGCATGCAACCGGCGAGGGCGGCAAAGAGGAACAAGGTCCAGTGCGGGGCCTGCAAGCGGGTGCACAGCAACAGCGCCAGCAAGGCGCCGCCACCCAGCCCGGCCGCCACAGGCAAAACCCGGCCCTGGCCGAAGCGGTCCACCAGGCGCGAGACCTGGGGCGCACAGAATGCCGTGGCCAGGGCGAAGGTGGCCGCCACCGAACCGGCCAGGGCGTAGCCGCCGTGCAACTGCGCCAGCATGGTGATCAGGCCGATGCCGGTCATGGAGATCGGCATGCGCGCGATCATCCCGGCCAGCACGAACGCCCGGCTGCCGGGGGCCTTGAACAACTCGCGGTAGGGGTTTGCCATGTACAACGACTCCTTATGGGTCCTCAGGGCGGCTTTGCAGTAGCTACACATACGCCGCGTATGTTAAAAAGCATGAAAACATACGCCGCGTATGTCAATCCATCATGTGTTGGAGAATTGTTTTCATGAGCAGCCGCCCGCGCGCCGAAATGATCGAGGCCACCCGCGCCAAGCTGATTGCCAGCGCCCGCCTGGCCTTTGCCCGCCTGGGCTACGCCAAGACTTCCATGGACGACCTGACCGCTGAAGCCGGGTTGACCCGAGGTGCCTTGTATCACCACTTCGGTGACAAGCAAGGCCTGCTGGCCGCGGTAGTGGAGCAGATCGACAGCGAGATGGACGCCCGCCTGGACCGAGTCAGCGACCAGGCCGGCGATCCCTGGGAAGGTTTTACCCGGCGCTGCCGGGCCTACCTGGAGATGGCCCAGGAGCCGGAAATCCGGCGCATCGTCCTGCAGGACGCCCGGGCCGTGCTCGGCGAACGCCTGCCGGACCAGGAACACTGCATCGACTCCCTGGGCCGGCGCCTGCAAGCCCTGGCCGAGGCCGGGATCATCAGCCCCGCGCCGAGCCAGGCCCTGGCCCGCCTGGTCAATGGCAGCCTGGTGGATACCGCGCTGTGGATCGCCGCCGACACAGCGCCCGGACAACGCCTGGAACAAGCGCTGCAGGGCCTGGAACTGCTGTTGCGGGGATTACGCACCAAGCCCTGAGTGAACTCCCAGGGCGCTGCGCAGGTCAGCTCAACAGAAGCCGGGCGTCCTCGCCTGGCCTGACCTTCGCCCCGCTCATCGCCTGTGGCATGGGCCTGAACCCGGAGTCTTGCGGCCATGGCTGAGCAGCATCCTGCGACCCAGCGTCCCATCGACGCCCACGGCATCATCGGCGACATGCGCAGCGCCGCCCTGGTGGACGACCAGGGCAGCATCGACTTCTTCTGCTGGCCGGAATTCGACAGCCCGACGATCTTCTGCGCCCTGCTGGACAGCCCCAGCGCCGGGATCTTCCAGCTGGCGCCGGCGCTGGCCAATGCCCGCCGCCAGCAGATCTACCTGCCCGACAGCAACGTCCTGCAGACCCGCTGGCTGGGCAACGAGGCGGTGGTGGAAGTCACCGACCTGCTGGCCATCGATGAAGACGTCGAGCTGTTGCCGCTGCTGATCCGCCGGGTCCGGGTGGTCAGCGGCCGGGCCAGGCTGCACCTGCACTGCGCGCCACGGCTGGATTACGCCAGGGCCAGCACCCAGGCGCGAATGGACGGCGCCGCGGTGTGCTTCCAGGCCCCTGGCCAGCCCGGCCTGCGCCTGGTGGGCGACCGGCCACTGCAGTTGGAACAGGACGCGGCCGTGGCCGAATTCGAGCTGGAACAAGGCCAGAGCGCCGAGTTCATCCTCGGCGGTAGTGACGATCCGCGGGTGCAGTGCGGCGCCGGCGACCTGCACCTGAGCCGCACCCTGAGGTTCTGGCGCGACTGGATCGGGCGCTCCAACTACCGCGGGCGGTGGCGCGAGATGGTCAATCGCTCGGCCCTGGCGCTCAAGCTGCTGACCTCCAGGCGCCACGGCGCGATTCTCGCCGCGGCGACCTTCGGCCTGCCGGAAAGCCCGGGCGGGATACGCAACTGGGACTACCGCTACACCTGGGTCCGCGATGCTTCGTTCACCGTCTACGCCTTCATGCGCCTGGGCTACGTCGAGGAAGCCAACGCCTACATGCGCTGGCTGCGCGGGCGGGTCAGCGACTGCCATGGCAAGCCGACGAAACTCAACGTGCTGTATGGCATCGACGGGCGCCAGGAACTGCCGGAAATGGAGCTTGCGCACCTGTCCGGCCACGGCGGCGCACAGCCGGTGCGCATCGGCAACCAGGCCTACGAACAAGTGCAGCTGGACATCTTCGGCGAGCTGCTGGATGCGGTGTACCTGGTGAACAAGTACGGCGAAGGAATCTCCCACGAGGGCTGGAAACACACGGTGCAGGTGGTGGACCGGGTCTGCGCCGGCTGGCAGCACAAGGACGTGGGAATCTGGGAGATGCGCGGCGAGCAGCATCACTTCCTGCATTCGCGGCTGATGTGCTGGGTGGCGGTGGACCGGGCCATCCGCCTGGCCTCCAAGCGCTCGCTGCCGGCGCCCTTCGCCCGCTGGGACCAGGCCCGCCAGGCCATCTACGACGACATCTGGAGCCAGTTCTGGAACGAAGAGCGCGGGCACTTCGTCCAGCACATCGGCAGCACCGCCCTGGACGGCTCGATGCTGTTGATGCCGCTGGTGCGTTTCGTCGGTGCCCGTGATCCACGCTGGCTGTCCACCCTGGAGGCCATCGAGAACAGCCTGGTGCGCGACGGCATGGTCTACCGCTACCGCAACGACGACAGCCGGATCGACGGCCTGGACGGTACCGAGGGCGCGTTCGCCGCCTGCTCGTTCTGGTACGTCGAATGCCTGGCCCGGGCCGGGCGCCTGGAGCAGGCGCACCTGGAGTTCGAGCAATTGCTGCGTTATGCCAACCCCCTGGGCCTGTACGCCGAGGAGTTCGACCCCCACGGCCGTCACTTGGGCAATACGCCCCAGGCCCTGACCCACCTGGCGCTGATCAGCGCGGCCTGTTTCCTCGACCGGCGCTTGAGCGGCGACAAGGAGGTCTGGCAACCTTGAGCGGCGCCTGTGAGCACAGGCGCCCTCCTCCCCCGGCCCAATGGATGTGCCCATGCCCGACTCACCGATCATCGCCGTGATGATCCACGCCGCCGACTGGCGCGCCGCCACTGACTGGTACGCCCAGGCGTTTCCCCAGGCCCGCCGGGTGCGGCATGAGCCCGATGATTTCGGGCACCTGCAACTGGGCGAGCTGGCCCTGGAAATCGTCCCCAGCGACGCCAAGGTCGGCCAGGGCCCGGCGGGCAGCGTGGTGTACTGGCGCGTCGCCGACCTATCCGGTGAACTGCAGCGCCTGGAGGCCCTGGGCGGTCGCTTGTATCGCGGCCCCATGGCCATCGAAGGTGGCGAGTGGATCTGCCAGGTGCAGGCCCCCTGGGGCAACTGCATCGGCCTGCGCCAGCCGGCGCCCTTGGCCTGAGGTGAAAAATGGCGCTCCTCCTTCAAGCAGCGTGTCCACAGCACCGACCTGCAAGTGAAGCCGGTGCGGCGAGCGACACCGCGCTAGAATCCGCCCCTCGACTTTCCCCTGGAGCCCCCTCATGAGCCTGGAGTTGCACCTTGAAGCCGACAAACGCCTGACCACGGCGCTGCTCGGCCGTCTGCTGGAGGGTCTTGCGGGAGCCGAAATGGCCCCAGCGTCCGGAGGCCTGCAGGCGACCTTCCCATCAGGGCTGAGCCTTGACAACGAGGATTCGAACCTGGAGCCCGAAATCCGCGCCGAAGACCGCAAAGGCTGCGACTTCGCCGTCGGCCTGCGCTGCTACTTGCGCATCAAGGGCCCCGAACCCGAGGGCCACAGCGCCCTGGATGACCTGCGACGACTGCTGGACAGCATTGCCCAGAACAGCGAGGCGCTGTTCATCCTCTCGTTCCAGTACGAATCCACGCTCTACTGGCGCGACGCCGACGGTCTGCATGAAGCCTGAGCCACGAAACCACCACGAGTGACACCACCCCGATGAAAACACTGGTCGCCCTGTTTGCCCTGCTGTTCAGCAACGTCGCCCTGTGCGCCTCGTTCAGCGACTCCCCCGAAGCTCTGGTGCGCCAGTTCATTGCCGACTATCAGCAGTGGAGCGACAACGCCAGCGCACGCCAGCCGGTGGACGCGCCCCTGCAATCGCTCGACCTGGCGCAGCAGGAGTACGCCCGGTTGCTGGCCAAGTTCTGCCTGCCGGGCTTCCAGGGCCAGCCGATTGCCTTCACCTCCCCGGCCAGCCACGGCACGGGCTATGAGCAAGTTCTCTCGAGCAGCCGTACCGGTGATCGCGCGCTGGTGAAAACCCGGGCGATCACGCCCGGTACGGGGTTTGCCGCCGATTATCACTACCAGCTGATCTTCCGTGACCAGCGCTGGTACCTCAGCGAAGTGTTCTACGTGGACGATGAGGGCCAGTACGAATCGCTGTAGATCACCTGCAAGCCATTTTTGCGCTAGGGTGTTGCGAGCCACCGAACTCCGGAGTCGCCATGCCCAGCCCAGCCGCCCTGCATCACGCCACCACTGCCAGCCTGCATATCGCCTACGAGGAACACGGCCCGCGTGGTGGCGAGCCGGTGATCCTGCTGCACGGTTTTCCCTACGATCCACGGGCCTACGACGAGATCGCCCCGCCCCTGGCCGAGCGCGGCTATCGAGTGATCGTGCCGTACCTGCGCGGCTATGGGCCGACGCGCTTCACCCACCCGGGGATCATGCGTTCCGGGCAACAGGCGGCACTGGCCCAGGACCTGCTGGAGCTGATGGATGCCCTGCAACTGCCCACGGCCACCCTGGCCGGCTACGACTGGGGCGGACGCGCGGCGTGCATCGTCGCGGCCCTCTGGCCGCACCGGGTGCGCGGCCTGATGAGCGCCGACGGCTACAACATCCAGGACATCGCCAAGGCCTGTGAGCCCCGGGCTCCGGAAACCGAGCTGCAGCTTTGGTACCAGTATTACTTCAATACCCAGCGCGGGGTGGACGGCCTGCGCGCCAACCGCCGGGAATTCTGCGAGCTGCTGTGGCGCCTGTGGTCGCCGACCTGGCAACAAGGGCCCGGGCTCTATGGGTTGAGCGCGCCGTCCTTGGACAATCCGGATTTCGTCGAGGTGGTGATCCACTCCTATCGCCATCGCTTCGGCTACGCCCCGGGCGATCCGGCGCTGGAACCCATTGAGCAGGCGCTGCTGGCCCAGCCGCCGATCCAGGTGCCGACCATCGCCCTGTGCGGCGCCGACGATGGCGTCGGCGCGCCGCTGGTGCCGGACCCCGACGGCCCGCAGTTCACCCGCGGTTATGAACGGCGGATCTTGCCCGGGGTCGGCCACAACGTGCCCCAGGAGGCGCCGCAAGCCACCCTCGAGGCCCTGCTGGAGTTGCTGCAAGACGCTTGAAGAGCGCGACTGGCGCACGCCATGGCGGGGGAAAAATCGGTACACTGCGCGGCCTCGATCCCCCCACAGGACATGGAATGTTATCCGCCGCCTCTTCTTCACGCCCTGGCCTGCGCCGGGGCCTGGTGCTCTGGCTGTACGCCGCCGGCGCCGGCCACTTGCTCGCCGGCCTGCTGCTGACCTGGACCGGCCACCAGGCGCTGTTCAACGACTACCTGGCCACTATCGAACAAGCCTTCTGGGGCGCCGCCGCCCCGGCGCCGGCCCGGGCCCAGCAGGTCTGGTGGCTGGGCCTGTTCGGCGCCACCCTGCAAAGCTACGCCCTGTACCTGCTGGCCCTGGTGTACCTGGGCGATCGCCTGCGCGCGCCGGCGGCCTGGGCCTGGCTGATGGCCGGGATCGTCCTCTGGGCGCCCCAGGACATGTGGCTGTCCTGGCAGGTGGGCATGTCGTCCCATCTGTGGATCGACAGTTTCGCTCTGCTGGTGCTGCTGCCACCTTTGGCCTGGCTGTACCGCCACGACCGCCTTACCTCTCGCTCACTTTCGTAAAAGGATTTCATCATCGTGGCTGACTTGCCGTTCCTGCAGTGGGCCGTCGCCCTGCTGCTCGCCCAAGGGGTGCTGGGCGCCCTGGACACCCTCTACCACCACGAACTCACCGTGGCCCTGCCGCAACGCCACAGCGCGCGCAAGGAACTGAGCATCCATGCCCTGCGCTCGTGCTTCTACGGCGTGCTGTTCATGGGCATCGCCCACCTGGCGTTCCAAGGCATCTGGGCCTTGGTGATCGCCCTGCTGTTCGCCCTGGAGATCGGCCTGACCCTGTGGGACTTCGTGGTCGAGGACCGCAGCCGCAAGCTGCCGGCCATCGAGCGCATCATGCACACGGTGCTGGCGATCAATGCCGGCGCCTTCTTCGCCTTGTACGGCCTGCAACTGCTGGAATGGTCGCGCTTGCCCAGCGCCCTGGCCCCTATCGACCTGGGCTGGCAGGGCTGGGCCCTGAGCCTGTTCGCCGTGGGCGTGAGCGCCTCGGGGATTCGCGATGGCCTGGCGGCCCTGCGCCTGCAACGCCAGGGGCAGGCGATCAATCCGTTCACCGGCGGCGCAGGCAAGCGGGTGCTGGTCACCGGCGGCACCGGCTTCATCGGCGAAGCGCTGGTCAACCAGTTGCTCGACGCCGGCCACACGGTCAGCGTGCTGGCCCGGGACCCCTTGCGCGCCGCCTACCTGTTCGACGGTCGCGCCCGCTGCCTGCGCTCTTTGGACAAGCTGGGCCATGGCGAAGCGTTCGACGTGATCATCAACCTGGCCGGCGCCCCGGTGGCCGGGCCGCGCTGGTCAGCCAAGCGCCAGGCACAGCTGCTGGCCAGCCGGGTCGGCACCACCGAAGGCCTGCTCAATTGGCTGCAACACGCCCAGCACAAGCCCGCGCTGTGGATCCAGGCCTCGGCCATCGGCTTCTACGGGGTGCGCGATGCCAGCCAGGAACTGGATGAAGACGCCGCGCGCGGCGAAGGCTTCATGGCGGATTTGTGCGCCCGCTGGGAGTCCTCGGCCGAGCCCGCCAAACGCTTCGGCGTACGCCAGGTGGTGCTACGCCTGGGTATCGTGTTCGGCCCCGGCGGCGCCCTCAAGCCGCTGCTGATGCCCTTCTACTTCGGTTTTGGCGGACGCATGGGCGATGGCCGGCAGATCATGAGCTGGGTGCACCGCGACGATGTGCTGCAAGTGATGGCCCGCGCCATGCGCGACGAATCCCTGGAGGGCACCTACAACCTGGTGGCCCCGGATGCCGTGAGCCAGGGGCAGTTCGCCGAGAGCGTCGGCCAGTTGCTCAAGCGCCCGGTATGGCTGCATGTACCCTCAGCGCCGGTGCGGGCTCTGGCCGGGGAAATGGCCCAGCTGTTCTTCGATGGCCAGAAGGTGGTGCCGGCGCGGCTGTTGCAGGCCGGCTACCGCTTCCGCTACCCGACCCTGGACAGCGCCCTGCGCGATCTGGCCTGAACCGAGGAGCCTCGATGAGCAAGCCCCTGTTGTACTTGCTGGCGGGCAACGGCAGCGCCAGCGACTGGTGGGACGATGCCGTACCGCACTTTCGCCGTTATCGAGTGCAAACCCTGGAACTGCCGGGGTTCGGCGACAACCCACAACCACCGTGCGACGACCTGGGGCAGTACGCCGAGGCCCTGCTGGCGCTGACCGCCCCGGGCAACGCCATCGTCGCCGTGGGCATCAGCGCACTGGTGGTGCTGCATGCCTTGCAGCGCCGTCCCGGGCACTTCTCCCGCAGCGTGCTGCTGTCGCCGGTGGGGGCCTTCCTCTGGCAGCGACGCCTGCCGGCGTTGATGTCGCCACTGCCGGTGCGGCTGTTGATCCACCGTTTGCTCAGCCAGCGTCCGGCCTGGTTCGCCCACAAGTTCTCGCGCCAGCGCTGGAGCCCCCAGCAGTACCGGCGCATGGGCGCAGGTTATGCCCGCTGCCGGGCCTTCGTGCCGCTGTGGGAGCAATTGCGGGCCGACACCGCGCTGCCACTGCTGGAATGGATCGAAGACCCGGTGGAGCTGGTCTGGGGTGATCAGGACCAACTGCTCGGCAGCACCCAGGCCGCAGCCTGGAGCGCGATCCTGGCCCGCGCCGACCTGCGGGTCAGCCTGCACCCGGGCTGGGGCCACTACCCGTGGATCGATGCGCCGGCCGAGTTCGTCGCCTGGATCGAGGCGCCCAACGATGGCTTCGTCGCCCACACCAAGGGCGGGCGCCTGCATCTTGCACAATGGGCCGGCCAGCCGGTGCCGGCCGCCCTGAGCCTGGACAGCGCCGAGGATCCGCGCCTGCCATCGCTCCTGGCCAGCCAGCCCGATGCCCTGTGGGCCGTGCGTTCCTCCAGCTATGGCGAAGACCAGGCCGACTCGGCCAACGCCGGGCTCAGCACCACCTACCTGCGGGTGGCCGCCAGCGAAGTGGCGCAACGCATCAGCGAACTGCGCCGGAGCGGGGTCGAGGAAGTGGTGGTGCAGCGTTTCGTCCAGCCGGTGCTGTCGGGGATCGCCTTCGTGCGCCACCTGGCGGTGGAACTGGAATGGGTCGAGGGCCACCTGGAAAGCCTCGCCGATGGCCAGGCCAGCCCCGAGCGGGCGGTGCTGTCGCGCCTGGGCCAGGCTTGGGAAAGCGGCACCTTCACCACCCGCCACGGCCTGTCTGCCAAGGCCTTGTGGGACTTTCTGCAAGAGGTGCTGAAGGTTTTCCACTACGTCCCCGGCGACATCGAATGGGCCTGGGATGGCCAGCAACTGTGGCTGCTGCAATACCGCCCGATCAGCGACTACGGCTGGCGCCGGCACCTGACCGCGGCCAACATCGCCGAGATCCTGCCACCACAACCCAGCCGCTTCGTCGAGTACGGCCAGCGCCGGGCAGCGGCCAGCATCCCGGCGATCATGGCCCGCTGGGACAGCCGGGTACTGGAGAACAACGAGCCGTTTACCGCCCTGTTCGGCGGCGCCTCCTACATCAACAACGACCTGTTCCTGGTGCGCCTGGCGGATTGGGGCCTGCCCTCCTCCGGTTATGCCGCCGAAGTCGGTGGCGCGGCCCCGGCCCTGCCCTTGCGGCCCCTGCGCCTGCTGCGCTCGCTACCACGCCTGCTGCGCATGCAATTCATCGCCCGCAGCCACCTGCTGAGCCTGGAACCGGGCCTGCGGCGCTTCGAACGGGAACTGGCGCAACTGCGCGAGGCCGGGGCCTCGGGCCAGCAACTGGCGGACTGGTTCAGCCGCTTCTACGTGTTCGTGGTCCAGGGCAACCTGTGCATCGCCACGGCCCTGGCCAGCAGCGGTGGCGCCCTGCTCGGTCGCCCGCCCACCGCCTACGACAACCTGGAGCACAGCCCCCATCGGTTGCCCTGGGAAACCGATCCCGGCACTGCGCGCCCAGCATGCGCGCCGCTGCCATTGCAGGCGTTCCCAAGCTGGAGCCCGGCCGTCGCCCTGGCCCATCGCCTGGGCCTGCCGGGCATGCGCGGCTACTACCTGCAAGTACGCGAATGGTACCGGGACAACCTGATGCGCCTCTTCATGGGCCTGCACCATGCACTGCCCGAGGCCGATCGCGACTACTGGTTCGCCCCCCACGAACAGGTGCGCAGTCGCGGTGGCAGCTTCTGGCAGGACGGCCGCGAAGGCAGCGAGCAGGCCAGTGGCTTCATGATCTACCCGGGCCAGGCCCAGGGCATCCTCGGGGTGGACATCCTCCTGGAGGACACCCTCGACCCCGGTCGGCATGCCCACTACCAGCAGGCCCGGGCAGTGATCGCACGCATGGGCGGGCGCCTGTCCCATGGCTCGACCCTGCTGCGGGAACTGCGCAAGCCCTCGGCGGTGCTGCCCCAGGTGGATCCGAGCTGGATGGGCCGCGAAGTGCACTATGTCGACGGTCAACTGAACCTGGTCCAGGACTGAGGGTGGCTCAGGAGGATTCCTGGGTGGCGGCGAAACGTTCGCGATAGGCCTGGGGCGTCACGCCCAGGGCCCGCAACACGCTGCGGCGCAGAGTCTCCTCACTGCCAAAACCGCACTGCACGGCAATGCGCTTGATCGACAAGCCAGTGTCGGCCAGCAAGCGGCGGGCGGTTTCCACCCGGATCAGCTCGATCGCCCGGGCCGGGGTCTGGCCGGTGTCGGCACGGTAGTGGCGCACGAAACTGCGCTCGCTCATGGCCGCTTGCTCGGCCAGCACCGGCACCGTCAGTTCCCGGTTGAGGTTCTCGGCGATCCAGGCGTGCAGCCCATCGAAACGCCCGCCACCGTTCTGCAGCGCCAGGGTCACGCTGAACTGCGCCTGCCCGCCCGGGCGCTTGAGGAACACCACCAGTTGCCGGGCCACTTCCAGGGCCGCCTCGCGCCCCAGGTCAGCCTCCACCAGGGCCAGCGCCAGGTCGATGCCGGCAGTGACCCCGGCCGACGTCCAGACCGGACCGTCGTTGATGAAGATCGGGTTGGCCTCGACCCGCAATTGCGGATAGGCCTCGGCCAGTTGCTCGCAGCGAGTCCAGTGGGTCACCACCCGCCGGCCATCCAGCCAGCCGCTGGCCGCTAGCAGGAAAGCCCCGGTACAGACCGAGGCCACCCGCCGTGCCGACCCCGCCCTGGTCGCGACCCAGGCCACCAGCTGAGGGTCACGGGCAGCCGCGTAGACCCCGCCGCCACCGGCCACGATCAAGGTGTCGCAAGCCTGCTCCAGGCCCGGCAGGGGGTCGGCCAACAACGCCAGGCCCGACGAACTGAGGGTCGCCCCGCCCGGGCTTGCCACCACCCGGGGGTTATAGGGCAACGGCAAGCCCCGCTCACGGGCCCGGTCATTGGCCGAGGCGAACACCTGCAAGGGCCCGGTGACATCCAGCAACTGGGCGTTGGCAAAAGCCAGGACAAAGACGTTTTTCGCGGTGCTGGGCATGATTGGCGTAAATCGAGGGCAGGTTGGCGTATTCGCCAAATCCTAGAAGGCTAGAGTCAGCTCGTCCACCCCATCGATACAAGGAGCTCGCAATGGCCGTGCAGATCGGTTTTCTGTTGTTCCCAGGCGTCCAGCAACTGGACTTGACTGGCCCCTATGATGTGCTGGCGGCGCTGCCGGATACGCAAGTGCATTTGCTGTGGAAGGAGCCAGGGCCGATCAGCTCCAGTGCCGGGATGCTGCTGCAAGCCACCACTGGCTTCGCCGCTTGCCCGCCGCTGGATGTGCTCTGCGTACCGGGCGGGGCCGGCGTCGGGGCCTTGATGGAAGACCCACAGGTGCTGGATTTTCTCCGCCAGCAGGCCGCCCAAGTGCGTTACCTGACCTCGGTCTGCACCGGTTCCCTGGTGCTCGGTGCCGCCGGCCTGCTACAGGGCAAGCGGGCCACCACCCACTGGGCCTACCACGAGTTGTTGGCGCTGCTGGGGGCCATTCCCGTCCATGAACGAGTGGTGCGCGATGGCAACCTGTTCACCGGCGGCGGCATCACCGCGGGCATCGACTTCGCCCTGACCCTGGCCGCCGAGTTGTTCGACCCACAGACTGCGCAGCGGGTGCAGCTGGATCTGGAATATGCCCCGGCCCCGCCCTTCGACGCTGGCAGCCCGGACACCGCCCCTGCATCCCTGGTGCAACGAGCCCGCCAGGCCACCACAGCCTCCCTGAACAAGCGCCGGGAAATCACCCTGCGCGCCGCCGCCAGGTTGCAGGCCGGCTGATCCGGCACCCTCAGGCGCGGCGTACCGGGCCGTGGCGGTTACTGGCCAGCAAGGAGTCAATGCCGCCATCGCCATAGACCCGCTCGACCCTGGAGATCACCACCTGGTAACCGGCGTACCAACGCCGGTACTGGCGCTTGGCGGCAAGGTGCCGGGGGTCGCGGGCAAAAGCCTGGATCGATGCCTCGTCTTCCCAGTAGTAGCTGGCGTTGACCAGGCCCTGGCCAGCGTTGGCCCAGGACTGGGCACCGACGAAACCCGGCAGGCTGGCGGCAACTTCGTCGATGATCGCGCTCAAACGCTGGAACTCTTCGTCGGCCTGGCCGGGTTTGTAGATAAAGGCGGCGATGTACATGCTCGGACTCCATTGGGGAAAAATCAGCTCGGCTGGGTCATCAGCGCCAAACGCAAGGCCAGGGCCAGCAACACCGCCGCCAGCAGCCAGGACTGCAACCTGGCGGCACGCGCCGTACGAGCGGCCAGGCCACGGCCCAGCGCGGCCCCAAAGACTCCCAGGCAGGTATGAAAGACGCCGCTGACCAGGGTCAGGACCAAGCCCAGGACCACCAATTGCCAAGCGATGCTGCCCTGTCCGGGGCTGACGAACTGCGGCAAGAAGACCATGAAGAACAACAGCGCCTTGGGGTTGAGCAGGCTGTTGCCCATGGCCCGGACGAACACCGTGGCCAGCGGCACCCGGGGCGTGTCGGCAAGGTTCAAGCCAGCCCTGCTGCCCAGGGCCTTCCAGGCCAGCCACAAAAGGTAGGCGACCCCGGCATAACGAATCAGGTCCAAGGCCGGCGGCCAACTGGCCACCAGCGTGGTGACGCCGGTGGCGGTGAGCAGGGTCAGACAGATATCCGCGACCCCGATCCCCAGCCCCGAAGCGACCCCTCCCCGCCAGCCATAGGCCATGCCCTGGCTGAGGACGAAGGCCATGTTCGGCCCCGGTGACAACAGCAACAACAGTACGGCACCGATGAAGATCGATAGGCTCGTCCAGTCCGGCATGCTTGTGCGCTCCTGCGGGAAAGCCGGTAGATTAGGGGCCCTTCCTGATACAAACAAAAAACTGTTCTAGATACACCGGGAGCCCAGCAATGCGCCGCACTCGCTACAAGGCCATCGTCGATGATTTCGCCCTGCGCATTCGTGCCGGGCAGTTGCCGCCCGGCACCCAGTTGCCCACGGTCCGGGCGCTGATGGCCAGGGAGCGGGTAGCCCTGGCCACCGCCTTGCGGGTCTACCAGGAGCTGGAAGCCATTGGCCTGGTGGTGGGCGAGGCCGGGCGCGGGACCTTCGTACGCGATAGCAGCCTGTCCCGGGGGATGGGCCTGGAGCAGCAACCGGCCAAGGACTGCGAGGTGGACCTGTCCTTCAACTACCCGGCCCTGCCCGGCCAGGAACAGAACCTGCGTGAGGGCCTGCGGGCCATCGCCGCCTCCGGCGACCTGGATGCCCTGCTGCATTCCGCTCCCCAGGGCGGGCGCCTGCATGAACGCCAGACCGCGGCCCGGCACCTGCGCAATCGCGAGATCCGCGTCGGTGCCGAGCAGGTGCTGATCGTCAATGGCGCCCAGCAGGGGCTGGCGGTCAGCCTGCTGGCGCTGCTGCGGCCCGGGGATGTCCTGGCGGTGGACGCCTTGACCTACCCGGGCCTCAAGAGCCTGGCCCTGGTCCACCGCCTGGACCTGGAACCCCTGCCGCAGATCGATGGCCTGACCGACCTCGACGCCTTGGAAGAGCTGTGTCGCCGGCGGCCGGTGCGCGCGCTGTACTGCATGCCCACCCTGCACAACCCCCTGGGCACGGTGATGCCTCTGGCCCAGCGCCAGCGCCTGGTGCAACTGGCCCGCGAGCATGACTTCTGGCTGATCGAGGACGGTGCCTATGCCTTTCTCGCTGAACCGGCGCCGCCACCACTGCAGACCCTGGCGCCGGAGCGCACCTTGTACATCTCGGGTTTGTCCAAGAGCGTCGCCTCGGGGCTGCGCATCGGTTTCATCGTCGCGCCCCCGGCGTTGATCCCGGCCCTGGAACGGGCGATTCGAGTGTCCAGCTGGAGCACCCCGACCCTGACCGTGACCTTAGGTTGCCTGTGGATAGAATCGGGGCTGGTGGACAACCTGGAAGAGCAGAAGCGCCACGACGCGCGCCAACGCCAGCACTTGGCAGCACGGGTGCTGCAGGGTTGCGATTACCTGGCCAACCCTTCGTCCTACTTTCTCTGGTTGAAGCTGGGGGACGGTCGTCGGGCCGACAGCGTGGTGGCGGCCCTGGCCCGGCAGAAGGTAACCGTGACCTCGGCAGATCCCTTCGCCACCACAACCCACACACCCCAGGCGCTGCGCCTGGCCCTGGGTTCGATCAGCCTGCCGCTGCTGGAGCAGGCGCTGCACAAGGTGCACAGCGAAGTCACCCGGTGACCGACCGGAGCCTTGCCGTTGCAGGCTCTGGCCCGATGAAAACCCAGGCGAAAAAAAACCCGCCGAAGCGGGTTTCTTTCAAGACCATCATGACATCCTGTCTGCAGCATCCGTGCTAATGGTCGATCTTCCGTGATCCTGAAGCGCGTCCTGCGCTGCAGTTGTGGGAAGAGATATTAAACATGTACCTGGGTGGGCAGAAGGCGCATTGAAATACAGCGCGTGTAGGAAATTGGCTATAGCGCACCTACGCAATCCCCTAGATCAGCCCGCCAGGGCCTGAACCGCCAAAGCCGCGACCTTGAGCTGGTGCCGGGCCCCCGCTTGATGATCGTCCTGGAGAAACCAGGCGGCGGACAAGCCGCTGAAGGCCAGCACCCACTGCACCAGCCGCCGGGGTTCCAGATTGGCCGCGCAGGCGATCACCCGTACCTGGCGCTCGAAACGCAGGGGATCGGTGGCGCTGGGCAGGTCCGGGTTGCAGATCAGGTTGGCAAAGTCGAACGTGCGCTCGCCGTACACGCGCTTGGGATCGATTACCAGCCAGCCACGCTCGCCGAAATCCAATACGTTGTCGTGATGTACATCGCCATGCAGGACCACTTCATCCCGAGGTGTAGCGAGCAGGTGCTCGGCCATGGCCAGGCTCTGGACGAACAGGCCGCCCTGTTGTCGTGCCGCCTCATGCAGGTCCTTGAACCAGTGGTCCAGCGCCAGCAAGGGTGGCCGGGGGTCAGGCCGTGGCGCATGCAGGCGCGCCAGGGTGGCGCAGACGATCTGGCTGACCGCGTCGTGGTCACCGGCCAGGGCCATGCGCATCAGCGAACCCGGCCCCATGGCCCGCTCCATCAGCAGCGCAACGTCTTGCTGGGCATGTACCCGCGCCGCGCCCTCACCGCCCCACCAGGCCATCAGCCGGTTACCGGCCTGTTCGTCTTCATCCAGGGCGATCTTCAGCATCGCCGGTGCGCCCGTCTCCAGGCGCACCGGCAACAGGCGACTGCCGGGGGTCACGATGGGTTCGCCATCGGCCAACAGGCGCCAGCGTTCAATGTAGGTTGCAAACACAACAGCAGCTCCGAGCGGTCAGCGACAAGCTGCAAGTTTCAAACGGCCCGGGCACCAGCGCAAGGTTGATGGCCCGGCAATCACTGCTGGCGCAGGTAGTTCTCGATGTTGCCCATCTGCTCGTCCCAACCGCGGCTGTTCATGCGAAAGGCCTTGAGCCGGCGCTCGGCGGGAATGGCGTCGAACCCCGATTCGCTGACCCGCAGCAAGGTGCCTTCGGCGTGTTCGTCCAGCTCGAAGCGCACCAGGGTGGTGGGCTCGCTCGAGTAGTCGTGGCCCGGCTCCACGGCATAAGGGTGCCAACGGAAGGAGAACAGCTCCTCGGGCAACATCTGCTCCACCTGCACCTCCAGCACCAGGTGCTCGTAACCGGGGTAAGTGATGGCGCCACGGGTCCGCTGGCCCGGAGCGAAATGCTCGCCAGCGAGTGTCACGCCGAACCAGCGGCCGAAGCTCTCGGCCTCGCTCAGCGCGGCCCAGACCTGCGCCGCACTGGCCTGGAGCAGGATCTTGCGTTCGATACGATCTGAAGAATTCATAAGCCACCTCCAGTGATGAACACTAGACCGCCCTGGGTCGAGCGCAACCGTCAGTTGCTTGCGGACCGGCCCGGCGGCCATGGATAAAAATGCTAATGTCACCCACCCAACGCTTTTGCAAAGGACCTGCTATGCCCCTCGCCCTCCTCGACCGCTATCGCGGCAGCCTGCTGGGCCTGGCCTGCGGCGATGCCGTCGGTACCAGCGTCGAATTCAAGCCTCGTGGAAGCTTCCCACCCGTTACTGACCTGCAAGGTGGCGGACCGTTCAACCTCAAGCCCGGCCAGTGGACCGACGATACCTCGATGGCCCTGTGCCTGGGGGAAAGCCTGCTACGCAAGAACGGGTTCGATGCCGCCGAGCAGATGGGCCGCTACCTGAACTGGTGGCAGTGGGGTTATCTGAGCGCCACCGGCGAATGCTTCGACATCGGCATGACCGTGCGCCAGGCCCTGGCCGACTATCAGGAACATGGCCAGCCCTTCGCCGGTTCCAGCGATCCCTATACCGCCGGCAACGGTTCGCTGATGCGCCTGGCCCCCGTGGTGCTGTTTTTCTACCCTGACCTGGCCCGGGTCCGGCAGTTCGCTGGCGACAGCTCGCGCACCACCCATGGCGCCGCCGAGGCCATCGAATGCTGCCAACTGTTTGCCAGCCTGATCGCCAGGGCCTTGGCCGGCGCCTCCAAGCAGGAGTTGCAGGTGGTGGAGGACATGCGGTTCGAGCAAGCCAAGGTGGCGACCCTGGCGCGCGGTAGCTACCTGAACAAGGGCCGCGAAGAGATTCGCGGCAACGGTTACTGCGTGGACTCCCTGGAAGCGGCGCTGTGGTGCTTCCAGCACAGCGACAACTACGCCGATGCGGTGCTGGCCGCGGCCAATCTGGGGGACGATGCCGACACCACCGCCGCCATCGTCGGCCAACTGGCCGGAGCCTTCTACGGCATCCAGGGCATACCCGGGCACTGGCTGGCCAAGCTGCACATGGGCCAGGAGATCCAGGCCATGGCCGACGACCTGCTGGCCGCGGCCCAACGCCAAGCGCCCGCCCGGCCGTTGCACGGCAGTTGCCTGTGCAAGGCCGTGCAATATCAGGTCGAGCGCCTGGACATGCCCATCGGCCACTGCCATTGCCAGACCTGCCGCAAGGCCCACGCCGCTGCCTTTGCCTCCACAGCCGGGGTGATGCGCGAACACTTCCGCTGGCTGCGGGGCCAGGAACACCTGAGCAGCTACCAATCGTCCCCGGGCAAGCTGCGGCACTTCTGCTCGGTCTGCGGTTCCCACCTTCTAGCTGAACGTGCAGGACAACCCCATGTGATCCTGCGGGTAGCGACCCTGGACGATGACCCTGGGCAGACGCCGCAGATGCATATCTGGACCTCCCACGATGTGCCCTGGCTGGCCCAGGCAGGCCTGGACAGCTGGCCCGAATGGCAACCCGGCCGCGACTAGACGGCGATTCTTCCCATTGACCGATTGCGAGACCCTCCATGCGCCCAACCCTGATCCTGGCCCTTGCGCCCCTGCTGCTGGCGCCATTGGCCCACGCCGACGAATGCAGCGATGCTCCCGACCAAGCCGCCCTGAACCAGTGCGCCAGCGTCCAGTACAAGGCTGCGGACAAGGAGCTGAACAGCCTGTACCAACAGATCAGCCAGGGCCTGAAGAACCAGGCGCACAGCAAGCAGCGGCTGGTCAGCGCCCAGCGCGCCTGGGTGGCATTCCGCGATGCCGAGTGCGGCTACGCAACCTCGGGCGTGGAAGGTGGCAGCCTCTACCCATTGGCCTATAGCCAGTGCATGACGGCACTGACCAAGGCCCGGGTGGAGAACTTCAAGAACTACCTGAAGTGTGAGGAAGGTGATGTGAGCTGCCCGGTGCTGGGTCGGTAGCAGGCGCCTGTTTCCAGCCTCGTTGGACTGTTGCCCCGCGCGCCATGTCGTGAAAAACGTCTGGGCCTTGTACGGCGCGGTGGGCTGTACCGGTGGTTTTCTTTGCAATTGGATCTTGCATTTATCCGTCGCCACCGCAGAATCACCCCGCTTTGCCTGGCCGCTTGCGCAGGCAGTGCAATTTCCCCCTATTGCAAAGGAACCTTCGTTCATGGATAGAAGCGCCAGCGCCCGTCTCGGCTCGCTGATCCTCTCGTTGTCTGCTCTGGCCCTGACCGGATGCAAGGAAGAATCCAGTCCCAAGACCGTGGCCGCCGCGCCTGCCCCGGCACCCGCCGCCATGGTGATTCCCGTGTGCGCCAACGGCGAATGCGCAGTGCTGGACCAGAACGGCTCGGTGCTGGTCGGTGCCGACAACGACTACGAGGCTGTCGTCACCCTGCCCCTGGACAAGAGTTTCCTGTTCGCCAAGGACGGGACCTGGAACCTGGCCAGTGCCGACGGCAAGCAGATCCTGCTGGCCAATTTCACCGATGACCTGCGTCTGTTGACCCCTGGCTACTTCGGCTTCGGCAAGGACGGCAAAGTGGGCGTCATCGACCAGAGCGGCAAGGAAGTCCAGCCGCCGCGTTTCGATGACCTGTACGTCGGAGGCCAGAACGATTTCATCGTCTATGAATTGAACGAGAAACGCGGCCTGCTGGACGCCAAGGGCCAGGAACTGACCCAGGCGCTGTATGACAGCAGCGTGGTGCGCGACGACTTCGCCAAGCGCGGCTGGTGGATGACCGCCGAACGCGGCGAGGAAAAGTGGGCGTTCAACCTCAAGACCCACGAGCAAAAGAAAGTCGCGTTCGACAACATCGACAGCGCCGCCAACGGGTACCTGGTGGTCAGCAACGACCAGGGCAAGTTCCTGGCCGATGCCCAGGCCCAGCTGGTCGGCGGTACCCAGTACTACTGGCTGGGCGTGCCGGGCGAAAGCCGGGTGGCCTTCAGGGAAAAATACGACAGCCCCTGTGGCTACCTGGACTTGCAAGGCAAGACGGTGATCCAGGCCCAGTTCAGTACTTGCGAAGTGTTCGGCAAGCAAGGAGCGCTGGTCACGGCCAAGGGCGCCGATGGCGAAAGCGGCAAGATCGGCATGATCGACCCGCAGGGCCAGTGGAAAGTGCAGCCGGTATACGACTCGGCGGAACCGGCAGGCTTCAGTCCCTACGGCCTGTTCCCCCAGGTGGCCGGCCTGAACCAGATCGGTACCCTGCAAAGCGCGTTCACCGCGACCTACGGCATCTTCGATGTGGACAAGGGTGTCGAACTGTTCAAGCCGACCTACACCAATATCGGTGCAATCACCCCCGACCTGTTCGCCTTCAGCACGCCTGACAGCCCGACCAAGCCGGTCACCCTGTTCGGTGAGGCGACCAAGACCGCCACCGTCGGCCTGATGGACGCCACGGGCAAGGTACTGATGGAGCCAGGCCAATACGTGGACATCCACCTGGACAGCACCGGTCACTACCTGCTGGCCAGCGAAGACACCTCGCCGCTGGCCACCGTAGCGCTGCTGGACATGAAGGGCCAACGCCTGATTCCCGGCAAGTGGCAGGAGCTGGTCATCGATGAAGCCCGTGGCGCGATCTTCGGTTATGCCGTGGAAGGCCTCGGCGACGACCAGACCCGCACCATCAAGGCGCTGTACCGCATGGACGGCACCCCGAGCTTCCAGGTGACCCAGGTCGAATGCGGTGCCGAACAAGTGCTCGATGGCCAGGGCAAGGTGCTGTGGCCAACCAACCCACAAGAGCACTGCCCACAGCCCGACGAAGACGGCCCAGCCGAGGGTTGACCCTTAGTTGAGCGGCCACGGCTGCGATCAAGCCTGCTAGGATGCGGGCTTGATCGATTCAGCCAACCGGCCCGGATGGGGCCCGACAGGAACTGTCTCCCATGCTCAACGCTTTGCTCTTCGACCTTGACGGCACCCTGGCCGACACCGATGCCCTGCACCTGTTAGCCCTGCAGCAACTGTTGCAGGAGGAAGAAGGCCGGGACTTCGGCCATGAGGAATTCATGGCCCATGTCAGCGGCCAGGCCAACGCCAACATGTGCCGCTACCTGTTCCCCGAACGCAGCGTGAACGAGCACGAGGCCTTTGCCGAGCGCAAGGAACAGCGCTTTCGCCAACTGTCAGCACAACTGGAACCGATGCCCGGACTGTTGCGCCTGTTGGATTTCGCCGAGCAGCACGGCATTGCTACCTGCGTAGTGACCAACGCTCCACGGGCCAACGCCGAGCACATGCTCAAGGCCCTGGGCCTTGAACAACGCCTGCATCAAGTGCTGGTGGCCGAAGAGCTACCCCGGGCCAAGCCCGATCCCCTGCCCTACCTTCGCGGCCTGGAATGCCTGCGTGCCAGCGCCAGTGCAGCCCTGGCCTTCGAAGACTCGGTCCCGGGGCTGACAGCCGCGGTCGGGGCCGGTATCCCTACCTTCGGCCTGGCCACCAGCCAACACCCCCGGACCTTGCTGGAGGCGGGTGCCCATCGGGTTATCCGCGACTTCGACGACCCGCAACTGTGGTCGGAGATCCATCATCGGCTCGGTCTGCCTGCCTAGGGACCTGCCCGGAATCTGCCAGAGCCTGCGCCAGCCACCACCGCAGGCTCTAATGACCCACCCTCTGCCAACCTCGCACCTCGCACCTCGCACCTCGCACCTCAGCAGCCTGTCCGGTTACGCCGGGTGGGCACCCGCAACGCAGGCGCTGAACTGCACGATTTGGCAGGCACGCCGTACAGGCGATGAATTGGCAGTGCAGGGCGGAAATAAAGGAAGTGGCGATTCAAGCGAGGAGTCGGGGGGAGAAAGGGTGCTCGCCCATTACTTCGGCAGTGGTATCTCAGCCGAAGCCCCCCTTTGGCTGGGCGAGCAGGGAGCCATGTTACGTGGGAGGCCACAACTGGCCACATCAGATAATTCCTAAAGATCTGTGGGATTCAGGAAAAAACCAATGCGCGTTTTCTTAAACGCGACCTTTTTTTCACAGCTCTTTCACCTCGCCAGCCTTAGATTGAGAGTCACTCCTTAACGAATCCCATTTGGCCCGCTCATCGCGGGCTTTTTTTTGCCTGGCGTTCTGCTGCCAATGCGCTTGTTAGCGGCCTACGTTGAAATCGCGGATTATCGGCAGCAACTGAGACTACGGCAGCAAGTGCTCTTTCATTGTCTCGAAATGGACATTGCACTTTATGATGGACACCCTTTGTCCTGCCTGGAGGCGATGCATCCATGTCCGACCTGCTTGTAGTTTCGTCCATCGACAGCCTGGCGGTACCGGTCACCAGCATTGCCGTGGATTATCCCAACGGCCATGTGATCCCCTCCCACAGCCATCCCCGCTCGCAACTGGCCTATGCCATCGAAGGCGTGTTGGTGATCGATACCCAATCCGGACGCTGGGTGGTGCCGCCCAGCCGCGGAGTCTGGCTGCAGGCCGGGGTCGAGCACCGGGTGCGCATGCGCGGGGCTGTGCGCATGCGCAGCCTGTTCGTCAACGTCGACGCCATCAGCGACCTACCCGAGAACGACTGCGTGATCGAGGTCTCGCCGTTGCTGCGCGAATTGATCCTGGCCGCCTCCCAGGTCGATGAGCACTACCAGGCCGATAGCCGCGATGGCCGGCTGATGCGCCTGATACTCGATGAAATGCGCTCGCTGCCAGTGTTGCCATTCAGCCTGCCCTGGCCCCAGGAACCGCGCATGCTCCAGGTCTGCCAGGCCCTGGCCGAAGACCCGGCGGACAACCGCACCGCCGAGCAATGGAGCGACCGCCTGGCCATGAGCGCCAAGACCTTCCACCGCCAGTTCCAGCGCCACACCGGCATCACCTTCGGCCGCTGGCGCCAGCAGGCGCGGTTGTTGATGTCCCTGGAGTGCCTGGCCCAGGGAATGCCCGTGGTGCAGGTGGCCCTGCAACACGGCTACGACAGCCAGAGTGCCTTCGCCGCCGCCTTCAAGCGCCAGTTCGGCACCCCGCCATCGGAGTTCTACCGCTGAGCATTCAGGCCCGGCGCAGGAGCAATCCGGCCAGCACGCACAACAACATCGCGGCCCCAGCCAGCAGGAAGGCATCGCTGTAGGCCATGAGCAGGGCATCGCGATGCAACACCCGGTTCATCAATTCCAGGGCCTGTCGGCGCAAGGGCGCGGCCGCCGCCGAATGCAGCGCGCTGGCGTAGTCCAGCGGCACCTGGGCGAGCATCCGCACCCACTCCACCAGACGCTCCTGGGTGGCCTGGGCGAACAGGCTCACCGACTCGCCAATGCGCTGACCATGGAATTTCTCACGCTCCACCACCACCTGGCTGGACAGGGCGATACCAATGGCGCCACCGACGTTGCGCACCATGGAGAACAGCCCCGAGGCCGAACCCACCTGGTCTTTTTCCAACCCCTGGATGGCCATCACCCCCAGCGCCACCACCACCAGCGACTGACCGATGCCACGGATCACCAGCGACGGCACGATGACGTTGACCGAGGCATCGGGGTTCAGGTGCATGTTCATCAGGCAACCGATGCCGGTAATGGCAAAGCCGGCGATGATGATCGTTCGCGCGCTGGTCCAGCGCATCAGGTGCGGCGTAGCGAAGGACATGGCGAACTGCACCAGGCCGTAGGGAATCATCATCAGGCCGATCTGCCGGGCGTTGTAGCCGTGGATCTCGGCGAAGTAGTTGGGCACCAGGAACACCACGCCGAATACCACCGCACCGAAGGTGAATTGCATCAGGCTGGCGATGCCGAAGTTGTAGCGAGCCAGCAGCCGCAGGTTGATCAGTGGCTGCGGGCGACGCAGTTCGATGACCGTGAAGGCCAGCAGGCCGACGCAGGCCAGCACCGCGCAGTTGACGATGAACGACGAGGCCAGCCAATCATGGCGCCCGCCCTCCTCCAGCATGATCTGCAAGGCCGCCAGGCCCACCGCCATGCTGGCGATGCCGCCCCAGTCTCCCTGGCGCAACTTCTCCAGGACCATGGGCTGCGGGCGCACCGACCAGCCGATGGCTGCCAGCAGCAGCAACCCCGGTGGCACTTGCAGGTAGAAGATCCAGCGCCAGGAGTAAGCATCCGTGAGCCAGCCGCCCAGGGATGGGCCCGCCGCCTGGGCGACGTTGTTGGCCACTGCGAACAGCGCCATGCCCAGGGGATGGCGGGCCGCCGGCAGCTCGGTGACGATCAGTTGGAACGACAGCGGAATCAGTACGCCGCCAAAGGCTCCCTGCAGCACCCGCGCCAGGATCAGGCTGTGGATGTTCGGCGCCAGGGAACAGGCGATGGAGAACAGTACGAAGCCGGCGGTACCGACCATCAGCACCCGGCGCATGGAGAAGACCGACACCAGCCAGCCGGTCATGGGGATGATGATGATCTCGGCCACCAGGTAGGCAGTGGTGATCCATGAGCCCTCCTCGAACGTAGCGCCCAAGGAGCCGCGCACATCCGGCAGCGAGGCGTTGGTCACGTGCACGTTCATTCCGGCCATGAAGCAGCCAACCACGCTGCCCAACACCGCCACCCAGGTACGCAGGCTGATCGCCGGCACTGCCTCGGCCGCTGGCTCGGCCAAGCGCTCGGCACTAGTCATGGCGGGTATCCACGGTCACCACCACCGACATGCCTGGGCGCAACTCGGCCTGGCGCGGCTGCCCGGGGTCCAGGTGGATGCGCACCGGCATGCGTTGCACGATCTTGGTGAAGTTGCCGGTGGCGTTGTCCGGTGGCAGCAGGGCGAACTGCGCGCCAGAGGCCGGGGCGAAGCTCTCCACCCGACCGCTGAGCCGTTGGCCACCCAGGGCGTCGACCTCGACCTGGGCGACTTGCCCGGGGCGCATGCCGTCGACCTGGGTCTCCTTGTAGTTGGCCACTACGTAGGCCTCCTGGGGCACGACCGCCAGCAGCGGCGCCCCCACTTCCACATACTGCCCTGCGCGCAGGCTGCGTTGCCCGGCGACCCCATCCACGGGGCTGCGCAGCTCGGTACGGGCCAGGTCGATACGGGCCAGGCGCAACTGGGCCTCGCTGCGGGCCACGCCGGCTTCGAGCTTGTCCAGCTGGGCCCGGGCACTCTGCTGCTCGGTATCGAGCACCGCCACTTGCTGGCGGCGCGCGGCCAGGCTGGCCCGGGCAGCGACCAACGCAGCGTCGGCCTGGCGCGCCAGGGCATCGGCGCTTTCCAATTGCTGCACACTGCTGACCTGCTGGCTGGCCAGGTGCCGTTGCCGGCGCCCTTCCTGGCCAGCGCGCAACGACTCGGCCTGGGCCGCGCTCACTTGTGCCTGGGCCTCGCCGATCAGGCTCTGCTGTTGCTGCTGGCGCGCCCCCAGGTTGGCCAACCGGGCTTGCCCCGTGCGCAATTCGGCACGGGCTTCGCGCAGCACGGCCTCGGCCTGCTCCACCCGTGCCGAGTAATCGCTGTCGTCGATCCGGGCCAGCAGGTCGCCGGCCTTGAGTAGCTGGTTGTCACGTACCTCGACGCTGGCCAGGTAGCCGGCCACCCTGGGCGCGATGGTGACGATATCGGCGCGCAGGTAAGCATTGTCGGTCACCACCAGGAAACGACCGTTGAACCACCAGTACAGGCTCCAGGCCAGGATCAGCAGCAGGCCCAGGACCAGCCCGGCGTACAGCAACAGGCGGCGTCGGGTCAGGCCATGGACAGGGGAAGCGGAAGTAGAAGCGGTATCGGTCATTGCAGGGACTCGCCAGTGGCTTGAGAGGAGGAGGAGCGAAAGGACGATGCGTGGCTGTCACGGTCCACGGTGGGCAGGATCACCGGCGGGGCATTGCGCCAGCCGCCGCCGAAAGCCTTGAATACCAGGACCTGGGCGTCGATCAGTTGGCCGTCGGCCCGCGCCGCTGCGGATCGGGAAGCCACATCGGTGCGCTGGGCATCGAGGTAGTCCAGGGCACTGGACGCTCCGGCGGCGCGGGCCAGGCCGGCCAGGCGCAGGGCCTCGTGGTTGCGTTCGGCCGCCAGCTGCAGGTCCTGCTGGCGCTGCCCGGCGGCCTGGTAGTCGCTCAGGGCCTGGCGCTGCTCCTTGAGCGCCACCAGGATGCTGCGGTCGAATTCCGCCAGCGCTGCGCTTTCACGGGCATCGGCCTGGGCGATCCGGGCACGTACTGCGCTGATATTGGGAAAGCTCCAGGACAGCAACGGTCCCAGGCGCCAGACCGAGGCGTCGCGCTCGTCGAAACCGTCAGGATGATGGGCCGAACTGGCGATCCCGGCACCCAGGCTGATACGCGGATAGAGCTCGGCCCGGGCTACGCCGATACGCGCCGTGGCCGCCGCCAGCCGACGTTCGGCCTGGCTCACGTCCGGCCGCCGACGCAACATGGCCAGGGCATCATCGCCCGGCAGGCTGGCAATCAGCGCCGGAGGCTGGCGACAGGCTTGCGCCCGGGCCGGCACATCACCCGGCAGGCGTCCCAACAGTACCGCCAGTTCGGCCAGGGCCCGCTGGCGCCCGGCTTCCAGTGGCGGCACGGCGGCGCGCACCTGGCCCACCAGCCCCTCGGCCCGGGCCACGTCCAGGGGCAGCGCGGCGCCGGAACGATGCAGCTCGGCAGTCAGGTCACGCCCCTGCTCCACCAGTGCCAGGGACTGGCGCGCCACACCCAGGCGCTGGCCGTAGCTGCAGGCTTGCAGCCAGGCGCGGGTGGTCTCGGCGGCCACTACCACCCGCAGGCCGTCCTCGGCAGCCCTTGCGGCGTCGGCATCGGCCCGGGCCGCTTGCTCCAGGCCATGCAAGCGACCGAACAGGTCCATCTCCCACTGCACATCCAGGCCGATGCCGTAGCGAGTACCGGTGCGGATACGTCGGTTGTCGCCCAGGGCCGCTTCCAGCTGGTCGTCCGCCGTGCTGCCATAACCGGCGTTGGCCGACAACTGGGTCTGCGGCTGGTCCAGGGTATCGGCTTCACGCAACAGGGCCCTGGCTTGCAACAGGTTGGCCGCCGCCGCCCGCAAGTCGCGGTTGTGGCTAAGTGCCTCCTCGACGGCGGCATTCAATGCCGGGTCCTGGTACAGGCGCCACCATTGGTCGCTCCCAGGCTCGCGCGCCGGAGATGGATCAGCAGGCAGGCTTAAGGTGGTACTGGGGGCACGCTGTGGCCCGACGCTACAGGCGCCCAGGAAGATGCACAGGGCCAGCGCGGGCCCCCGGTAAATAGGCATGGAAGATACTCGATGAGACGATGGGCCTACTTTAGGAAGGCATCTGACGACCGTCTAACGAGAATCTCCTTTCTGTTATCGCAAAATGGTCATTATCCTTCGAGCACCCCCGTTGCCCGGCTCAGCACGCTTTCACCATCGGCAACGCCAGGCTGTCGCCTGGCTGAACAACATTGCGCCAGACCAACCGGGCGTCGGCACCGTAGTTACAATTTGATACTTCCCCCCTCCCTACTTCCTGATCGATCGCCATGACCGAAGAATTCGAAGTGCCCAGCCCCCACGAAAAGCACCTGGAACACGTAAGCGAACATGCCCATGCCCGCAGCGATGGTTTCGCCAGCAAGATTGCGGTGATGACGGCGATCATGGCCACCATTGGCGCCCTGTTGAGCTACCAGGCCGGCTCCAGCGAGAGTCTGGCGGCGATGGACAAGAACAATGCAGCGATGAAGAAGACCGAGGCGGCCAACCAGTGGAACTACTACCAGGCCAAGTCCAGTCGGCAGAACCTGGCGGAGCTGGCGACTCATATTCCCGGAGTGGATGCCAAGCACTATGGCATCGAGGCCCAGCGCTACCAGAAGGAAAAGGAAGCGGTGCGCCTCAAGGCCGAAGCCCTGGAAGCCCAGGCCCAGGATTGGGATGAACAGTCCGAAGCCGCCTTGCACCAGCACCATCGCTGGGCCCAGGCGATGATGGCGATCCAGATCGCGATCTCGATGGCAGCCATCACCCTGCTGACCCGCAAGCAATGGCTGGCGCGCCTAGCCTATGGCACGGCCGGGGCCAGCGTGCTGCTGGGTTCGTTGGCCTGGTTGCATATCTAGCGGCGCGCCTGGAAATCCTCGAGGGCTGCCTGCGTTTGCCAATCCGCCCCCCAACCAACCCCGCCACGGGCCGGCGCAGGACCGGGCCGCTCCTGGCAATGGGCCAACTCGCCCGGCGAACGGCTGCTACGCTCAGCGCGAGCCGGATCGTACCTGCCCGTGCTCCTGGCTCATGAACCTTTCCCCCTCAAACCACCAAGAACCTTGAGGAACGCATCATGGGATCAAATGGAAATGATCACGACTACATCCAGTGCGGATGCCACAACCCGGTCTGGGAAGCGCTGAAGCACAGCCTCGACCCGGCCCGCTACATGGCCGGGCTGCCCCGCGAAGCCCATGGCCCGCTGCAGGAGCCGGACGGCGCATCCATCGTCTTCACCAATGGCACCATCTATCCGCTGCGCGAGGGCAATATGGACGACCGGGTCGAGGCCCTGGGCATCCATGCCGGCGATGTGGTGGCCGTCGGCACCCTGGCCGAGGTCAAGGCGCGCATGCAGGACTTGAAGCTCACCTACACCACCCAGGACCTGGGCGGCAGGACACTGCTCCCCGGCCTGGTGGAACCCCACGCCCATATCGTGCAGAGCTGTGCCATGGATGGCTGGTTGAACCTGGGCGCCATCGTCAATGACGTGGATACCGACCCCGACAGCAAAACCTTCAACCACGACGAGCGGCAGAACCAGCGACTGCGCCCCGTCTATGACTGGAACTGGCTGAAGAGCACCATCCAGGCCCAGCTCCCCAAGGACAACTCGACCTGGATCCTCGGGCACATGGTCGACCCGGCGCTGATGCCGTTCAAGGTGGTGCCCGGGGGCCAGAACCAGCTCATCACCCTGGGCTGCGGCTTCGACGAAGAAGTCGGCAACCTGGACAGCATCGACAAGCTGCACCCGATGCTGCTGGTCAGCGCCTCGATGCACACCGCCTACCTGAACAGCGCCGCCAGCGAACTGGTCACCAAGGCCGGGATCACGGTCACTAACGGCACGGTGCAGGAAGAGGATGTGCTCAAGGCGATCCTGGTCATTCCCCTCAAGCAGCAACTGGAGATGCTCAACATCTTCAAGCGCCTGGACCACTACTTCGCCACCGCCGCGCGGCGCGGTATCACCCTGTTGTACGACGCCATGATGGACCCCATCTCCAAGCTGCTGCTGGATGCCTATTTCCTCAACCATCCGCGGACCCTGCGCATCGGCTACGCCGCGGCCTGCAACGGCACGGCCAAGAGCATCGGCCAGCTACCGGCCTATCAGCCGGCCACCCGCGAACAGGCCAAGCGCATGTACCAAGGCTCGGTGAAACTGGTCTCGGACGGTTCCAACCAGGGGCTGACCGGTTACCAGACCGCCGATTACTGCTGCAATGCCGGTACCCGCCCCAAGGGCAACTTCAACTTCTGCGATAAGGGCGAGCAGGATCCGCAAGACCTCCCCGTCGCCTACCAGGACCTGGTCCAGGCCGTCGCCGCCAAGGGCTGGCCGCTGATGATCCACGCCAATGGCGACCGGGCCATCGACTTCACCCTGCAGGCCTACCAGAAAGCCTTCGAGCAGGGTGTGGGCCTGAACAAGCGCCACCGCATCGAACACTGCTCGCTGCTCAGCGAAGATCGCCTCAAGACCATGGTCAAGCTGGGGCTGTCGCCCAGTTTCCTGGTGGGGCATGTCGGCTACTGGGGCTACGCCTTCCAGCAGGCGATCTTCGAGAATCGCGCCGACACCATGCTCGACCTGTGCCAGATGGCCCTGGGCAAGGACCTGCGGATCTCCCTGCACAGCGATTGCACGGTCACGCCGCTGGGCCCGCTGCGCTCGATGGAGCAGGCGGTAACGCGCAAGATGGAAGGCCTGCGCCTCCCAGGACAGACGCCTTATGTACGGGACCCGCAACAGTTGCCGGTGCTCAACCCCGAAGAGTGCCTGACGCGTAAACAAGCGCTGAAGGCCATCACCTACGATGCCGCCTGGCAGTGCAATGCCGAAGCCTGGACCGGCTCCCTGGCTGAGCGCAACTTCGCCGACTTCGTGATCCTCGAGCAGGACCCGCTGGACGAAAACGTCCCGGCCACCAGCCTCCGCGACATCACGGTGCATGAGACCTGGAAAGGCGGCCAGCGGGTGTACTCCAGCAGCGCCAGCTGACACCTTGGCAAGCCCGTTCCCGCAGCACCGGCGATGGTGTTGCGGGACACTCGGGCCGTTGCAGATGCCAACACTCAGGGAAAGGTAAAGGCTCGCGCCAGAGGGCGAGTGCCGTCCAGCCGCTCCCCTGGCAAACACACAGCCAGCGTCTGATCCGGTCAGCAGGCCCAGGCAGCGGCGTCGGCGAAGAAGGCCCGGGCGTTGTCTTCCAGGCTTTCCAGGTGATAACCACCCTCCTGGACGATCAGGCATGGCAGGCCCAGGCCGCGGATACGCTGGCCCAGGCTGGCGAAGCCGGCACGGGTCACCGCCACCTTGCTTTGCGGGTCCAGCTCGAAGATGTCGAAGCCCAGGGACAGCACCAGCACCTGGGCATCGAACGCCCGTACCGCGGCCAGGGCCTGCTCCAGCCGCGCGAGGAAATCCTCTTCGCTGGCACCGTGGGCCATGGGCAGGTTGAGGTTGTAGCCCTGGCCCGCGCCGCTGCCACGTTCCTCGGCAAAACCGGCGACGCCCGGGTAGAAGTTGGTGGGGTCGCCGTGCACCGAGACATACAGCACGTCGCTACGCTCGTAGAAGATTTCCTGGATGCCCTGGCCGTGGTGCATGTCGGTGTCGAGCACCGCGACCCGGCTGTATCGCTCCCGCAGCACCTGGGCGGCGACGGCCGCGTTGTTCAGGTAGCAGAAGCCACCGGCAGCCTCGGCCCGTGCATGGTGCCCCGGCGGGCGGCACAGGGCGTAGGCCGCCGGTTCGCCATCGAGCAGCGCCCTGGCCCCGGCGATGGCGCTCTGGGCCGACCAGTAGGCCGAGCGCCAGGTCCACTCGCCCACCGGGCAACTGCCGTCGGCCAGGTAGCGCGCGGCCTGGGCCAGGACACCACGCAGGGCATTGGGCTCACGCACGAAGATGTTGGACATGACCTCCTCGCCCCAGTCCTCGGGGATGTCCTTCCAGCGCCGATGGGCCTGTTCGAGGAACTCCAGGTAGGCCGCACCATGCACCGCTAGCAGGGGTTGCAGGCCGGCATCCAGCGGTTGCTCCAGGGCGAAACCCAGGGTGTGTACCGCCTGTACCAGGCGCCGGGCCCGCTCGGGCACTTCCTGGGGCGTGCGCATCTGGCCTCGGGAGAAATAGCTCCGGGGATGGTGAAGCAATTGTTCGGGGTGGAAAAAACTGCGCATGCAAGGCTCCTCAGGCGACCCGGCCGGCACGGGCCAGCACGGCGTTAAGCAGGACATCGGCGCCCTGGCGCACGTCCTCGGGCAAGACATCTTCGGCTTCGTTGTGGCTCAGGCCGCCGACACAGGGAATGAACACCATGGCGGTCGGGCAGTAACGCGCCAGCAGGATCGCATCATGGCCGGCGCCGCTGACGATGGACTGCTGAGGGTAGCCCAGGCCGTCCACTGCCTCCTGCACCGCTGCCACGCAGTCGGCGTCGAACGGCGTGGCCGGGCTGACCCAGTGGCGGCTGATGTGCACCTTGAGCCCCCGTTGCCGGGCGATGCCCTCCAGGCGCTGCTGGACCTGTTGCTCCATGGCGGCGATCTGCTCGTCCTGGTGATGGCGCAGGTCGACGGTGAATTGCAGCAGGCCGGGAATGGTGTTGCGCGAGGATTTGGCGATGCTCAACTCACCCACGGTGGTCAGGCCCTCGGGAGCGAAATCGGCGGCCAGTCGCTCCACCGCCAGGATCATCTGCGCCGCGCCATACAGGGCGTCCTTGCGCAATGGCATCGGCGTGGTTCCGGCGTGGGCGGCCATGCCTTCGACCTGGATGTCGAGCCAGCGGATGGCCTGGCCACCGCTGACCACACCGATGCTCTTGGCGTTGTCTTCGAGGATCGGTCCCTGCTCGATATGCGCTTCGAAGTAGGCATCCACCGCCCCGCCCAAGGGCCGCTGGCCGGCATAACCGGTGTTCTGCAAAGCCTGGGCGACACTGATGCCCTCGGCGTCGCGCACCGCCAGCGCATCTTCCAAGGCCATCGCCCCGGTGAACACCGCCGAGCCGAACATCGCCGGGGTGAAGCGCGCGCCCTCTTCGTTGGTCCAGACCGCCAGCTCCAGCGGCTTGCAGGTGGCAATGCCCTGGTCGTTCAGGCTGCGCAGCACTTCCAGCCCCGCCAGCACCCCGTAGACCCCATCGAAACGGCCGCCTTCGGGCTGGGTGTCCAGGTGGCTGCCGATCATCACCGGCGCAGCCTGCGGGTCGGTTCCGGGGCGCCTGGCGAACAGGTTGCCGATGGGATCGACGCTCAGGCTCAGCCCGGCTTCGCGGCACCAGTGGGCGAACAGTTCGCGACCGGCCTTGTCCTCTTCGCTCAAGGCCAGGCGGCAGCTACCGCCACGGGCGGTGGCGCCGATCTCGGCCATGTCCATCAGGCTCGCCCACAGGCGTTCGCCATTGATCTTCAACATCTTCAGGTTCTCCAGACAGTCAGGCGTGGGATGCCATTTCCAGGCGATGGGCAGCGGCGTGCCGGCGGGCCAGGGCTAGCACGCACAGCAGCGATACAGCGGCGATCAGGCTGTAGAACAGCGCCATCGGCCACCATTGGCCGAGAAAACGATGGGCCAGCCAGGTGCCGATCAAGGGTGTCAGGCCACCGGCCACAGCGCCGCAGACCTGGTAGGCCAGGGAGATCGCGGTGTAGCGCACCCGGGTCTCGAACATGCCGCTGACGTAGCCGGCGATCACCGCATAGAAGGACGCCATGCACACCACCGCCAGGGCGATGCCGAGGATCATCAGCGGCGCCTGGGCCGAACTCACCAGCACGAACATCGGGTATGGCGAGGCCATGGCCAGCAGCGCCACCAGGCACAGGAAGCGCGTGGCGCCGATCTTCTCGGCAACCCAGGCGGCCAGGGGCTGGATGCAGAACTGGATGATCGCCACCACGAACAGGCACTCGAGGATCAGCGACCGGGGAATCTGCAGCTGCTGGGTGCTATAGGCGATCATGAAGGTGTTGGTGAAGTACACCCCGGCGATTCCCAGGGTGTTGGCGCCGATGCACAGCAGCAACGGCCGCCAGGCGCTGTGCAGGACTTCCAGTACCGGCGCCTGCTCATGGCGGGCAGCCTTGGCGGCGCGCTCGCGGCTGGCGAGGAATTCCGGCGACTCCTCGACCCCCAGGCGAATCGCCAGGCCCACCACCAGCAACAGCGCGCTGGCCAGGAACGGCAGGCGCCAGCCCCAGCTCATCAGGGCTTCCTCGGGCAAGCGGGTCACGGCGCTGAACGCCAGCAGCGAGAGGATCAACCCGGCCGGGCTGCCCAGTTGTGCGAAAGAGGCGAAGAAGTTGCGCCGGCCCTTGGGCGCATGCTCGCCGGACATCAATACCGCCCCGCCCCACTCGCCCCCCACGGCGATGCCCTGGACGATGCGCAACAGGATCAGCAGCACCGGCGCCGTGGCACCGATCTGCGCGTAGGTCGGCAGCAGGCCGATGCACACCGTGACCACGCCCATCATCAGCAAGGTGATGACCAGGGACTTCTTGCGCCCGATGCGATCGCCGATATGGCCGAAAATGATGCCGCCCAGAGGCCGGGCGAAGAAGCCCACGGCGAAGGTGCCGAAGGCCGCCATGGTGCTGAACAGCGAGTCGCTGGAGGGGAAGAACAAGGCGCCGAATACCAGCGCTGCGGCCGTGGCGTAGATGTAGAAGTCGTACCATTCGATCATGGTGCCGATGAACGCGGCGGCAGCGGCCCGGCGCGGTTGAGGCGAGGCGGAGGACATGGATCAGGCTCCCTTGATTGTTGTTCTGGCAGGAGGACGGTGCAGCGCAGGCGCCTTCTGCGGGCGCCGTTGTGGAGTGGATTTATCCGCGGCCGGGGATAATCAGTCAATTTTCTATTGGTTATCTCGATTATTATCCTGGCTTATTATCAAGCCCTCGCCCGCCCCAGAGCCTTCGCCATGTCCGACCACGATGCCCGCCGCTTGCTCAACGACCGCCTGGACTGGAACCTGCTGCGCACCTTCCGGGTGATCGGCCAGGAACTGAGCATCAGCCGTGCGGCGGCGCGCCTGCACCTGACCCAGCCCGCGGTGAGCCAGGCCCTCAAGCGCCTGGAGGAACAACTGGGCCGGCAGTTGATCGCCCGCCGCGGCCCGCGCTTTGCCCTGACCGAAGTCGGCGAGCAGATCTTCGCCCTGGCCGGCGAGATCTACGGCCAGGTGTCCCAGGTCGGCAGCGTGCTGGAGCAGCCCGCCGACGAGGTGATCGGCAAGGTCCGGCTGTTGATCATCAGCCGCATCTGCAACGAACGCTTCGACCAGTTCCTGGCGGACTTTCATCGCCAGCACCCACGGGTCGACCTGGAGGTGGACGTGATGCGCAGCTCGGACATCGTCAGCGCCCTGCAGGAGAAGACCGCGACCCTGGGCCTGAGCCTCAACCGCCGGCCGCAGCCGCGCCTGGAGCAACGCTTGTTCCTGCGCCAGCGCTATGCGTTCTTCTGTGGCAAGCACCACCCGCTGTTCGGCCGCGCGGATGTGGCCGAGGGCGACCTGCAACGGGAGAACTTCGTCAGTTTCACCAGCGACCAGATCGGCGGCATGCTCTCGCCGTTGACCATCTTCCGCGACCAGCAGGGCTTCAGCGGACGTATCGTCGCCTCCTCCCCCAGCCTGGAAGAAGTGCGCCGCCTGGTGATCGCCGGGTTCGGCATCGGCTGCCTGCCGGAGCATGTGGTGGCGGCCGATGTCGACAGCGGGTTGCTGTGGCGACTACCGCCCCACGAGGGCATCGCCGATGTCGACATCCACCTGCTGTGGAACCGCGAGCAGCGCCTGAGCCGCGCCGAGGCGTTGTTCCTCGAACACTTGCAGGCGTGCCTGGACGCTCAGTAACCCAGGCGGCGGTCGGCCAGGTTCAGCAGCGGTTCGCCCGCCTCCAGGCGGCGCAGGTTCTCCGCCACTTGCCGGGCAATGCAATCGTGGGAGGCGGCCGAGGCCATGTGCGGGGTGACGGTGACCCCGGGCAGGCTCCATAGCCGATGCTCCGCCGGCAGCGGCTCCTGGTCGAAGACATCCAGCAAGGCGCCGCGCAGTTGGCCACTGGCCAGGGCCTGTTGCAGGTCGTCGATCCGCAGGTGCCCGCCACGCCCGCAATTGACCAGCGCCGCCCCTGGCGCCAGCCGGGCGAAGGTGGCATGACCGAGGATGCCCCGGGTCTCGGGCGTCAGGGGCAGCAGGTTGACCAGCAGGTCCAGGCCGTCGAGGAAGCCATCCCGCGCCTCGGCGCCGGCAAAGCACCGCACCTGGGGCAACTGCTTGGCACTGCGGGCCCAGCCACGCACCTGGTAGCCCGCGCCGGCGAGGTCCTGGGCGATGGCTGCGCCCAGGGAACCCAGGCCCATGACCCCGACCTTGAAGTCCTGCGCCGGCACTTGCAGCGGCCGCTCCCAGCAGTGCCCGGCCTGTTGCCCAAGTACCCGGTCGAAGCCCCGGTGGTAGTGGATCACCGCCCAGCGCACGTACTCGGTCATGCCCTGGCGGTGTCCGGGGTCCACCACCCGGCACACCGGCAATGGCGGGCAGCCTGGATCGTGTTCCAGGTGATCGATGCCGGCCGCCACCGAATGGATCAACTGCAATGCCGGCAAGGCTCGCAGGCTGCCCGGCGGCGGGAACCAGCAGGCCGCCAGCCGTGCCTCGGCAGCCCCGGGGTCATCCGCCAGCAATGCCTGCACCTGCGGCGCACTGCGGGCAAAGGCCTGCTGCAGTTGTTGCAGCAACAGTCGGTCACGGGACAGCAGCACCACAGGGCTCATGACAGGTAGGACTCGCGCTGGTGTTCGATCAGGGTCAGGGCCGCGTCCCAGGCCAGCTCGATGATGTGGTCGGCATCGTCGCGCTCGAACTGCTCGGCGGTGTGGGCACAGACCTGTGGCGAGGGGTAGTTGAGCACCGAGCCACCGGCCAGGGCCTGTACCTGGGCCTGGCAGGCGCGCTCCAGGAAGTGGATCTCGTGGAAGGCGTGGGCCACGCTGGCACCGCCCACCAGCAGGCCGTGGTTGCGCAGGATCATGGCCTTGTGCGGGCCCAGGTCGGCGATCAGGCGCTGGCGCTCGTCCAGGGACAGGGCGATGCCTTCATAGGTGTGGTAGGCCAGCTTGCCGTAGAACTTCAGCGCGTGCTGGCTGATGGGCAGCAGGCCCTGCTGCTGGGCCGCCACTGCCATGCCCGCGGCGGTGTGGGTATGGATCACGCAATTGAGGTCGGGACGGGCCATGTGGATCGCCGAGTGGATGACGAAGCCCGCGGCGTTGACCCGGTGTCCGCTGTAGTGGGGATCGACGATGCGCCCCTCCTGATCGATGCGCACCAGGTCGCTGGCACGCATGCGGTCGAAGATCACTCCATAGCGGTTGATCAGGAAGTGGTGCTCGGGCCCGGGGATGCGCAAGGTGATGTGGGTGTCGATCAGGTCGGTCATGCGAAAGTGCGCCACCAGGCGATACAGCGCCGCCAGTTCGCAACGGGCTTGCCATTCGACGGCACTCATGTGTTCAGGTTTGCTCACGGATACACCTCTTGGGGAGCGGGTTGGACCACCGGCTTGGCGCGCATGCGCGCCAAGCCGCAGACGCCGATCAGCGACAACGCCGACAGCAGGCTGAAGAACAGCGCCAGGGGCAGCCATTGCCCGGAAAACTTGCTGGCCAGCAGCGTCCCCAGCAGCGGCGTGGTGCCGCCGGCCAGGGCGCAACTGAGTTGGTAGGCGATGGAGATGCCTGAGTAGCGCAGGTGCACCGGGAACGCCTGGGTCATGTAGCCGGCGATCACCGCGTACAGCGCCGACAGGATCACCACCGCCAGGGCGATGCCGAGGGTCATCAAGAGGATGTTCTGGGTACCGACCAGCAGGAACATCGGGTACGGCGTGACCATGCACAGCAGGGCCACCAGGGTCAGGAAGCGCCCTTCGCCGATGCGCTCGGCCAGCAGGGCCGAGAGCGGTTGCGACAGCAGCTGGATCACGGTGACCAGGAACAAGCAGTCGAGGATGGTGGCCCGGGGGATACCCTGGTACTGGGTGACGTAGGTGATCATGAAAGTGTTGGTGAAGAAGAAACCGGCCGAACCGATGGTCACCGCCGCCGCGGCCAGGAGGATCTGCCGCCAGCAGTCGCGGATCACCTCCAGCACCGGGTAACGCGCTGTCTCCTGGTTATCCCGGGCCTTGGCGAATTCCGGCGACTCATGCACCCCGCTACGGATCATCAGGCCCACCATCATCAGCACGCCACTGGCCAGGAACGGCAGGCGCCAGCCCCAGGCGAGGAAGTCCTCGGGGGCAAGGCTGGTGACCAGGCGAAAGGCGATCAATGCCAGCAACAGGCCGGCCGGGCTGCCCAATTGGGCGAAGGAGGCGTAGAAGGTCTTGCGCCGGGCCGGAGCATGTTCGCTGGCCATCAGCACCGCCCCACCCCACTCGCCGCCGACGGAAATACCCTGGATCAACCGCAACACGATCAGGCCGATGGGCGCCCAGATGCCGACGCTGGCATAACTGGGCAGCAGGCCGATGCCGGTGGTGGCCAGGCCCATCAGTGCCATGGTCACCAGGAGCATCTTCTTGCGTCCGAGGCGATCACCCAGGTGGCCAAAGACCATGCCCGCCATGGGCCGGGCGACGAACCCCACGGCAAAGCTGCCGAACGCCGCCAGGGTGCTGGTCACCGGGTCGCTGCTGGGAAAGAACACCTGTCCCAGCACCAGGGCCGCGGCCGTGGCGTAGATGTAGAAGTCGTAGAACTCGATGGTGGTGCCGATGAAGGCCGCTGCCGCGGCGCGTCGCGGCTGAGGGGTGCTGTGCATGCAAGGACCTGTGTATTTGTAGTTATGGGCAGGTGCTGAAGGCTTGGTCAGGCGGCGCTCTATGGCGCTTGTGGGCTTTATCGCCGCCGTGCCAGGATTAGTCAATTTTCGAATTCTTATCCTAACTATTAGCCTTGCTACTACTAGAGCTCCCCATGGGCGCTTCTAAAAACGTAGGCGAGGCAGGTCGTTTTTAGAGGAGCCCCATGTCGACACTCGATCCTGTAACCGGCTCCTGGGCCGGACGGCGTGTTCTCAACGATCGCCTGGACTGGAACCTGTTGCGCACCTACCTGGTGATCGGCCAGGAAGGCAGCATGAGCCGCGCCGCCGCGCGCCTGCACATCACCCAGTCGGCGGTCAGCCAGGCCCTCAAGCGGCTCGAGGAGCAGCTCGACTGCTTGTTGATCGTCCGTAGCGGACGGCGTTTCGAACTCACCGAGACCGGCGAGGAGGTGCTGCGCATCGCCACCGATATCTATGGCGATATCTCGCGCCTGGGCACCGTGGTGCAAAGCCGCCAGGACGACGTGGTGGGCAAGATCCGGATTCTCACCGTCAGTGGGGTGAAGGCCCGGCACTACGATGAGTTCCTCGCGGACTTCCATGCCGCGCACCCGAAGATCGAGCTGGAGGTGGAGGTGCTGGGCAGTCCGGACATCATCAGTTCGCTGCTGCAAAAGACCGCGACCCTGGGGGTGGGCCTGTGCCGGCTGCCGCAGCCCAGGCTGGAGCAGCGTGTGCTGTTCCGGGAGCGCTACGCCTATTTCTGCGGCCCACGCCATCGGCTGTTCGGGCAGGCCAACCTGAGCCTGCAACAGCTGGCCACGGAGAACTTCGTCAGCTTCACCAGCGACCAGCTGGGAGGCAACCTGTCACCCCTGACGCTGTTTCGCGATCAGCAGGGCTTTACCGGCAAGATCGTCGCCTCTTCTACCAGTTTCGAGGAAATTCATCGGCTGATCTGCGCCGGTTTCGGCATTGGCTGCCTGCCGATCCACCTGGTGCGCCGGGACGTCGAACAGGGCTTGCTGTGGCCGCTGCCGCCGGAGGATGGGGTGGTGGATTTCGATATCCAGCTGCTGTGGAACCGTGAGCAGAAGATGAGCCAGGCCGAGGCGCTGTTTCTCCAGAGCATCCAGCACATGCTCAGTATCCACGAGCAGGTGCCGGACAGCCTGGTGCTGCGCTGACTCAGACGTGGGGATCGCCAGGAGCCTTGGCCGGTGCGGCGTACTGCGGCTTGAGGTGGCCGTTCTGGTCCAGTAGCCAGGCGTCCATGATCTGCCGCACCACGGGGCCGGCGACCCGGCCACCGGCCTCGCCGTTCTCGATCATCACCGAGATCACGATCTGCGGATGCTCGGCCGGAGCGAAGCCGACGAACAGGGCATTGTCGCGGTTGCGCTCGCGGGTCTTGAGGCGGTCATAACGCTCGCCCTGCTTGATCGCCACCACCTGGGCGGTACCGCTCTTGCCGGCAATCCGGTACTGGGCCCCGGCAGCAGCGGCGCGGGCAATGCCGCGAGGATCGTGCATGACCATCTGCATGCCATGGTTGACCTGGTCCCACTCGCGCGGGTCCTTCAACAGGATGTTGGGCATCGGATGCGGGTCCACCGGGGCCACGCCATCGACGGTCTTGGCCAGGTGCGGCCGGTTCCATACTCCCTTGTTGGCGATCAGTGCCGTGGCCTGGGCCAGCTGCAGCGGCGTCACCTGCATGTAGCCCTGGCCAATGCCGAGGATCAGCGTTTCTCCCGGGAACCACGCCTGGCGGCGGGTGGCGCGCTTCCAGGCCTGGGACGGCATCAGCCCCGAGGCTTCCTCGAACATGTCCAGGGAGACCTTTTCGCCGAGGCCGAACATGGCCATGTAGTCGTGCAGGCGATCGATGCCCAGCTTGTGGGCCAGGTCGTAGAAGTAGGTGTCGTTGGAGCGCATGATCGCCGCGTCCATGTCCACCCAGCCATCGCCGCTGCGGTTCCAGTTGCGGTATTTGTGGTCGTAGTCCGGCAACTGGTAGTAGCCCGGATCGAAGACGCGGCTGGAGGGGGTGACCACGCCGGTATCCAGGCCGGCGATCGCCACTTCCGGCTTGATGGTCGAGCCCGGCGCATAGAGGCCGCGCAACGCCCGGTTGAACAGTGGCCGGTCGATGGAGTCGTGCAGGGCGGCGTATTCCTTGAAACTGATGCCGGTAACGAACAGGTTGGGGTCGAAGCTGGGATTGCTGACCATGGCCAGCACTTCGCCGGTGGAGGGGTCCAGGGCCACCACCGAGCCGCGACGGTCACCCAGGGCCTGCTCGGCAGCTTCCTGGAGCTTCACGTCCAGGCTCAGGACAATGCTTTTCCCGGGGACCGGATCGGTGTGCTTGAGCACCCTCATGATCCGTCCCTGGGCGTTGGTCTCCACCTCTTCGTAACCGACATGGCCATGCAGCTCGGCCTCGTAGAACTTCTCGATACCAGTCTTGCCGATGGACTGGGTTCCACGGTACTCCACGGAGTCCAGGGTCTTGGCCTCCTTCTCGTTGATCCGCCCGACGTAACCGATGGAATGGGCGAAATGCGCCCCGAGGGGGTAGTGACGGACGAACTGGGCTTCGACATCCATTCCCGGCAGGCGGTATTCGTTAACCGCCAATACGGCGATCTGCTCCTCGGTGAGCTGGTAGAACAAGGTAACGGGGACGAAGGGGTGGCGGGCCTGCTTCATTTCCTTGTCGAACAGTGTCCGGTCTTCGGGCGGCAGGTGCAGGAGTTCGACCACGGTGTCCAGTTCACCCTTGAGGTCGGTGGCCCGTTCGCGAGTGATGGTCAGGTTGAAACTGGGGCGGTTGTCTGCCAGGACCACCCCGTTACGGTCATAGATCACTCCACGGGTCGGGGTGATGGGCAGCACATGTACACGGTTGTTCTGCGAAACGGTGGAGTGGTAATCGAACTCCACTACCTGGAGGAAATACATGCGCGCGACCAGTGCGCAACTGATGGCGGCCACCAGCACGGCGCAGGCCAGCAGCCGCTTATTGACCAGGCGGGTTTCTTTCTCGTGGTCCTTGATTGGAATCGCTTCGGGCATTGCTACAGCTTCTCGGTGAAATAGAGATCGGCGCTGATCCGTGCGGGTGAAATCGGGTGCGTAAAAAAGAGCTGCACGATACCAAAAACCGGCCGCCGACTTTGCCAGGATTTCTCCCATGGCTGATCAATGGTGCTGGCCGCAGGGGCATTATTGACCTGTGATCAAGGGTGTTGTTCCGATTATTGGGTTTTTCCTGCCTTGCCCACTGGGGAGACTGCAAGGTGCCCTTGGCCAGCCTAGCTGGTGCAAGGGCGTCTCGAAAACCTGATGGAGAATGAAGATGCCAACCGAATACGTGGCCTGGGGCTGGACCCGGGGATCGGGCCTGCCTGGCCTGCGATCAATCCGTAAAGCCCTGCCGCAACCATCGGCCAAGCAACTGCTGGTCGCCAATAGCGTGATTGCGTTGAATCCAGTGGATTGGAAAATGATCGAGTGGGGCCACGACGACTGGCGGGACGGCCATGTACCGGGCGTGGACGGTGTCGGGGTGGTGGTGACAGCAGGTCCTGATGCGAGCATCCGACCAGGAACCCGGGTGGCTTATCACCAGGGGTTGAGCGCTGACGGCAGCTTCGCCGAATACAGCCTGATCGATGCCAGGGCCGCCATTGTCCTCCCTGATGAGCTGGATGACGCTGTGGCGGCGGCCTTGCCTTGTCCCGGTCTGACGGCCCTGCAAGCATTGGACAAGCTGCCCCAGGCGGGCGTGGGGGATGTGCTGGTGGTGGGTGCCGGCGGCGCCGTGGGCTCGTTACTGGCACAGATGGCGGTACAGAGGGGGATGCGGGTCTGGGCCACAGCCTCGCCCAAGCATCATGAACAACTGCTGGAGCAGGGTGTGGTTGGAGTTTTCGACTATCACCGACCAGAGTGGCGATCCGAATTGCAAGCACGCCTGGGTAGCCGTCGGCTGTCGGCCATCTTCGATACGGTCAGCGCAAGGCACGCGGCAAACCTGGCCGAGTTGCTGGGCTATAACGGGCACCTGGTGTGCATTCAGGATCGCCAGGAGACAGCACCGCTGCCAGCCTTCAGCACAGCCGTCTCCCTGCATGAAGTGGCATTGAACAGTCTTCATGTACACGGCGTTGAGGCGGATTGGCAACGCTACCAGCAACAGGGTGCCTATTTGCTGCAGCAGGTTGCACAAGGTCAGCTCAGGGCCTCGCCCCTGCTGCCCTTCGACTTCAACGAACTGCCGGCAAAGCTTGAGGCGCTCAGGGATGCGGAGCAGCACGGCAAGTGGATCACCCGCCTACAGCCCGGGCAGGTACCCGCCTGAAGCAGATTAGGCCCGGTAGATACCGGGCCGCTCTACTAGTTTTCGCCAGCGCAAAGACAAAACCCCAACTGCTTTCGCAATTGGGGTTTCGGAATTTAATCTTGACGATGACCTACTCTCACATGGGGAAACCCCACACTACCATCGGCGATGCATCGTTTCACTGCTGAGTTCGGGATGGGATCAGGTGGTTCCAATGCTCTATGGTCGTCAAGAAATTCTGTAGCTGAGCCGTTGTTTGGGCAACGTTCCAGCGAATGGGTATGTAATAGGTTTGTGTGCTGCAAACTTTCGGTTCGTGCGTCTTCACACACCGCAACTCGCTTCTTAAGCAAATTGCTTGGGTGTTATATGGTCAAGCCTCACGGGCAATTAGTATTGGTTAGCTCAACGCCTCACAGCGCTTACACACCCAACCTATCAACGTCGTAGTCTTCGACGGCCCTTTAGGGGATTCAAGATCCCAGTGAGATCTCATCTTGAGGCAAGTTTCCCGCTTAGATGCTTTCAGCGGTTATCTTTTCCGAACATAGCTACCCGGCAATGCCACTGGCGTGACAACCGGAACACCAGAGGTTCGTCCACTCCGGTCCTCTCGTACTAGGAGCAGCCCCTCTCAAATCTCAAACGTCCACGGCAGATAGGGACCGAACTGTCTCACGACGTTCTAAACCCAGCTCGCGTACCACTTTAAATGGCGAACAGCCATACCCTTGGGACCGGCTTCAGCCCCAGGATGTGATGAGCCGACATCGAGGTGCCAAACACCGCCGTCGATATGAACTCTTGGGCGGTATCAGCCTGTTATCCCCGGAGTACCTTTTATCCGTTGAGCGATGGCCCTTCCATACAGAACCACCGGATCACTAAGACCTACTTTCGTAC